>NZ_CP061943.1:365000-5165000 GCF_016772375.1 Pseudomonas sp. SK3(2021) | reverse complement strand
AAAGGCTGGACTACCAGCGCGGCCGTTTGGCCGACTGGGTACGCTCAATGCTGACGCGACGCCACTCGAACGTGGTGGCCTGTGCTTTGGCTAACAAGCTGGCGCGGATCGCGTGGGCGCTAGCGGCCCACCATACGCAGTATGAAGCAGGGCCAGGCGCGCTGAGCGCCTGACCCTGCGGTTGTTGCAGCACCACGAAGCACCCTTCAGGTTTTGCGATAGCTGAACAACGGATGACGTGAACGGCCCACCGGCCTGACGAAGAACCTGGCACAAAAATCGGCTTCAGAAGCCGAGGCATTTTTCAGGATCGTCAGGCGCGACTCTCATCGTGGCGCGGGGCATGCCCCCAAACAGACGCCGGATAGATTTAAGCAAGCCAACCACTTCACCCATTGATCAGTATTGCAAAAACGGGGGTGACCATAGATTTTCTGAGCGGCGGATTATTTTTTCTGTTTGGGAATGCGCACGATCTGGCTGGACGAGTAGATGTCGTGCCAGCTGCGCTTCTGCTTGTCTACCAGGACCCAGATGAAACCCAACCCGGCGCATAGCCAGGAAGCGATCGAGACCATGAAGCGCAGGAGGGCCTGCCACAGGCTGATACTGCTGCCGTCGGCGTTCTGTACACGAATGCCCCAGACCTGCATGCCCAGAGTCTGGCCGGAATGGGTCCAGAACTTGGCGAAGAAGGCGAACAGCACGAACAGCAGGACGGTCGAGTAGAGCGGATCACCGTCCAGGGCGCCGGACTCGGTCAGGGTACGCATCCGGGTTTCACCGAGGATCTGCAGCTGGATGAACTTGTAGATGCCGCCCGTGACGATCAGCAGTGCGGTGCACAGCAGGAAATCGTAGAACATCGCTGCCAGGCGACGGCCCAGGCCCGCGGCGGGAAAATCGCCCCGGGGGGTTAGCAGGTGCTTTGGCATCACAGGCCTCTTGATCGAAGAAAGAAGCCATTTTACGGAATTGCGCGCACAAAAAAGCCCCTGATGTCAGCATCAGGGGCTTTTTCGTTACAGACGATCAGCCTTCGGCTTGAACTTCGTCAGCCTGCATGCCTTTTTGGCCCTGCACAGCGATGAAGGTCACTTTCTGGCCTTCTTTCAGGCTCTTGAAGCCGTTGCCCTGAATAGCGCGGAAATGCACGAACAGATCCGGACCGCTTTCTGGAGTGATAAAACCAAAACCTTTCTCGTCGTTAAACCACTTGACGGTACCGCTCTGACGTTGGGACATTTCTTATTTCCTTTGACGCTAAAAAATTAATGACAGTCTCTTTCTCATGAAGGAGTACTGGGCTGGGTTGCAGGAAAGTAAGAGACGTCGAACGGGTTGTAGCAAACTTGTTGGCTACTGCCCAGGTCACGATTCCAAGCGACCCATGCAAACACAGTGGGGAAACTCTACGCCAACTATGGGAGAAAAAACAAGCCCTGCGAAACCCCGGTTTTCCTCAGCTTGCGGCTGTTTGCCGGAACTAGGCGTCTGGGCTTATTCGATAGAGTTGTTCAATTGTTTTCAACTGTTATAAGGCAAGTTCAATATCGAAAATGTGCACTGTTTTATGGCGGTTGCGTTACAGATTAGTGCACTTTTAACGCAACCGCGTTACTTATAGAAACAGTTGATCAACCGCGATAGTAGCGTTGTGCAACGAATGGCATTTTGCTTACAAGCATTGGCACCTTTTTCCCACGAACAATTGCCCAAACTGGCGTATCGAGTGCGACATAAGCGCTATCGATGTAACCCATGGCCAACGGACCGCCCAGGGTCGGACCAAAACCGCCGCTGCAGACACTGCCGATCACCTCGCCCGCTTCGTTGACGATCTCGGCGCCTTCACGCACCGGTGTGCGTTCCTGGGGCAGCAGGCCCATGCGTTTGTGCTTCACGCCATTGAGTTGCTGGGCGAACACCTGTTGCGCGCCAGGGAAACCACCGGCCCGCGCGCCATCGGCACGACGTGGCTTGGAGATGGCCCACAGCAGGCTGGCTTCGATCGGGGTGGTCTGGCTGTTCATGTCATGGCCATACAGGCACAGGCCGGCTTCCAGGCGCAGCGAATCCCGTGCGCCGAGGCCGATCGCGGCCACTTCCGGCTCGGCCAGCAGGGCGCGGGCCAGGGTTTCGGCGTCGGCCGCCGGCACCGAGATTTCGAAACCGTCTTCGCCGGTGTAGCCCGAACGGCTGACAAAGCAGTCCACGCCCAGCAGCTTCACACGGGTGAATTGCATGAACGTCATCTTCGCCACTTCCGGCGCCAGGCGCGCCAGCACGGTGACGGCCGCCGGGCCTTGCAGGGCGAGCAGGGCGCGCTCCTCGAACAGCGGCTCGATGCTGCACGCCTGGCCAATGTGCTGGCGCAGATGGGCCAGGTCCTGGTCCTTGCAGGCGGCGTTGACCACCAGGAACAGTTCGTCGTTGCCCAGGTTGGCGACCATCAGGTCGTCGAGGATGCCGCCGTTTTCATTGGTGAACATGGCATAGCGCTGCATGCCCACGGGCAGGTCGATGATGTCCACCGGCACCAGGGTTTCCAGGGCCTGGGCGGCATTGGCACCGGTCAGGCGGATCTGGCCCATGTGCGAGACGTCGAACAGGCCGGCCTGCTCGCGGGTGTGCTGGTGTTCTTTCATCACGCCCAGCGGGTATTGCACGGGCATGTCGTAACCGGCGAACGGCACCATGCGCGCGCCGAGTTCGAGGTGCAGCGAATGCAGCGGGGTCTTCAACAGTGTTTCGGTGGACATGTTCAGCTCCTGGGTAAACGTGAGATGCGTGGGTGCCTGCATCAGCACTCGATGATGTTGACTGCCAAACCGCCGCGGGCGGTTTCCTTGTATTTGCTTTTCATGTCGGCGCCGGTCTGGCGCATGGTGCGGATGACCTTGTCGAGGGAGACGAAATGTTGCCCGTCGCCACGCAGGGCCATGCGCACGGCGTTGATCGCCTTGACCGAACCCATGGCGTTGCGCTCGATGCAGGGCACCTGCACCAGGCCGCCGATCGGGTCGCAGGTCAGGCCGAGGTTGTGTTCCATGCCGATCTCGGCGGCGTTTTCCACTTGCTGCACCGTACCGCCGAGCACTTCGCACAGGGCGCCGGCCGCCATCGAGCAGGCTACGCCGACCTCGCCCTGGCAGCCGACTTCGGCGCCGGAGATGGAGGCGTTTTCCTTGTAGAGAATGCCGATGGCAGCGGCGGTCAGCAGGAAACGTACCACCCCGTCTTCATTGGCGCCGGGGATGAAGCGCATGTAGTAGTGCAACACCGCCGGGATGATGCCGGCGGCGCCATTGGTGGGCGCGGTGACGACGCGCCCGCCGTTGGCGTTTTCTTCGTTGACCGCCAAGGCATACAGGTTGACCCAGTCCAGCACCGACAAGGAATCGCGCAAGGCCGCCTCGGGGTGCTTGCACAGCTGGCGATGGAGGGCGGCCGCGCGGCGCTTGACCTTCAGGCCTCCCGGCAGGATCCCTTCGTTGCGGCAGCCGGCATCCACGCAGTCCTGCATCACTTGCCAGATCTTCAGCAGGCCGGCGCGGGTTTCCGCTTCCGGTCGCCAGGCGCTTTCGTTGGTCAGCATCACCTGGCTGATGGACAGGCCATAGGTGGTGCAGTGACCGAGCAAGTCCTTGGCGCTCTTGAAGGGGAAGGTCAGCTTGGTGGTGTCTTCGACGATGCGGTCGGCCCCCGCAGCGTCCTCGTCGACCACGAAGCCGCCGCCCACCGAGTAGTACTCGCGGCTGCGGATCTGCAACCCGGCGGTATCGAAGGCACGGAAGATCATGCCGTTGGGGTGGTAGGCCAGGGGTTTGCGGATCATGGCCAGGTGTTCTTTCTCGTTGAACGCGATGACGTGTTCGCCGAGCAGGGTCAAGCGTGCGCTGCTGCGTATTTCCTGCAGGCGCGCGGCGATGTTCTCGGTATTCACGGTATCCGGGTGTTCACCTTCCAGGCCCAGGAGCACAGCCTTGTCGCTGCCGTGGCCCTTGCCGGTGGCGCCGAGCGAGCCGTACAGCTCGACCTTGACGCTGGTGGTGGCGCCCAGCAACCCGTCACGCCGCAGGCCTTCGACGAAGCGCGCGGCCGCGCGCATCGGGCCAACGGTGTGGGAGCTGGAGGGGCCGATGCCAATCTTGAACAGGTCGAACACGCTCAAGGACATGTTGGTTCTCCGGTTTCTTATTGTGTTGATCGGCACGCACGGTGTTCTGTAGGAGCGAGCTTGCTCGCGATAGACGTGAGCGATGGCGCGAAGCCCTTGAAGCTGCACAACACTCTCAGGCTCATCGCGAGCAAGCTCGCTCCTACAGGTATACGCAGAAACCCTGGGAGCGAGGCTTGCCCGCGATGGACGGCGATGCCGTCTTAGGCGTCCTGATAGCTTTCGATCGACGGGCAGGCGCACACCAGATTGCGGTCGCCGAACACGTTGTCGACGCGGCCGACCGGAGGCCAGTACTTGCCTTCGATCAACGAGGCCACCGGGTACACCGCCTGTTCACGGCTGTAGGGGTGCGACCACTCGCCAACGATTTCCGCTGCGGTGTGCGGGGCGTTTTTCAGCGGGTTGTCGTCCTTGTCCAGGCTGCCGTTTTCCACCGCGCGGATTTCTTCGCGGATGCGGATCATGGCGTCGCAGAAGCGGTCCAGCTCTTCCTTGGACTCGCTTTCGGTCGGCTCGATCATCAGGGTGCCGGCCACTGGGAACGACATGGTCGGGGCGTGGAAACCGAAGTCGATCAGGCGTTTGGCGACGTCGTCGACGCTGATGCCGCTGCTGTCCTTGAGCGGGCGCAGGTCGAGGATGCACTCGTGGGCCACCAGGCCGTTGCTGCCGGTGTAGAGCACCGGGTAGTGCTCTTCCAGGCGACGAGAGATGTAGTTGGCATTGAGGATCGCCAGCTGCGAGGCACGCTTGAGGCCTTCGCCACCCATCATGCGGATGTACATCCAGGTGATCGGCAGGATGCTCGCGCTGCCGAACGGTGCGGCGCAGACCGCGCCTTCCTTGCGTTCCATGGCCGCGTGGCCAGGCAGGAACGGCGCCAGGTGCGACTTGACGCCGATCGGGCCGACGCCCGGGCCGCCACCGCCGTGGGGAATGCAGAAGGTCTTGTGCAGGTTCAGGTGCGACACGTCGCCGCCGAACTTGCCCGGGGCGCAGAGGCCGACCATGGCGTTCATGTTGGCGCCATCGATGTACACCTGGCCGCCGTTGTCATGAATGATGCCGCAGATTTCGCGGATGCCTTCCTCGAATACGCCGTGGGTCGACGGGTAGGTGATCATCAGCGCGGCGAGGTGCTCGCGGTGCTCGATGGCCTTGGCCCGCAGGTCTTCGATATCGACGTTGCCACGGGCGTCGCAGGCAGTGACCACCACGCGCATGCCGGCCATGTTGGCGGTGGCCGGGTTGGTGCCGTGGGCGGACGAAGGGATCAGGCAGATGTCGCGACGGTCGTCGCCCCGGCTCTGGTGATAGGCGCGAATGGCCAAGAGGCCGGCGTATTCACCCTGGGAGCCGGCGTTCGGCTGCAGGGACACCGCGTCGTAGCCGGTGGCGGCGCAGAGCATGGCTTCCAGTTCGGATGTCAGTTGCTGGTAGCCGGCGCTTTGCTCGGCCGGGGCGAACGGGTGCAGGGCACCGAACTCGGCCCAGGTGATCGGGATCATTTCGCTGGCGGCGTTGAGCTTCATGGTGCACGAACCCAGCGGGATCATGGTGCGATCCAGGGCCAGGTCCTTGTCCGCCAGTTTGCGCAGGTAGCGCATCAGCTCGGTTTCCGAGTGGTAGCGATTGAACACCGGGTGGCTGAGGATCGCCGACTGGCGCGCCAGCGGCGCCGGGATACGGCTTTGTACCGTGCTGGCCAGCGCGGCGAAGTCCGGCAGCGCCTGACCGTCGGCCAGCAGGCTCCACAGGGCTTCTACATCGGCCTGGCCGGTGGTTTCATCGAGGGACAGACCCAGGCGCTCGGCGTCTATCACCCGCAGGTTGATGCGCTGGGCGCGGGCCTTGTCGTGCAGCGCCGAAGTGCGCGCGCCGGTGTGCAGGGTCAGGGTGTCGAAGAAGCTTTCCTGCTCGACCTTGATCCCCAGCTTGCTCAGGCCCTGGGCCAGGATCGCGGTCAACTGGTGGATGCGCCGGGCAATCCGGGTCAGGCCTTTGGGGCCGTGGTACACGGCGTACATGCTGGCGATGTTGGCCAGCAGCACCTGGGCGGTGCAGATGTTGCTGGTGGCTTTCTCGCGACGGATATGTTGCTCGCGGGTCTGCATCGCCAGGCGCAGCGCCGGCTTGCCGAAACGGTCCACGGACACCCCGACCAGGCGGCCCGGCATATCGCGCTTGAACGCGTCCTTGGTGGAGAAGTAGGCCGCATGCGGGCCACCGAAGCCCAGCGGCACGCCGAAGCGTTGGGCGCTGCCGATGGCCACGTCGGCGCCGAATTCGCCCGGCGGGGTCAGCACGGTCAGCGCCAGCAGGTCGGCGGCGACCGCCACCAGGGCATTGGCGGCGTGGAAGCGCTCGGTCAGCTCGCGGTAGTCGAACAGGTCGCCATGGCTCGCCGGGTATTGCAGCAGGGCGCCGAAGAACGGGCTGACGTCGGTCAGTTTGCGCTCGTCGCCGACCACTACGTCGATGCCCAGCGGTTCGGCACGGGTGCGCAGCACGTCGAGGGTTTGCGGGTGGCAATGGCTGGAGGCGAAGAAGGCGTGGCTGCCCTTGTTCTTGCTCAGGCGCTTGCAGAAGGTCATGGCTTCGGCGGCGGCGGTGGCTTCGTCGAGCAGGGAAGCGTTGGCGATCGGCAGGCCGGTGAGGTCGCTGATCAGGGTCTGGAAGTTCAGCAGCGCTTCCAGGCGGCCCTGGGAGATTTCCGGCTGGTACGGGGTGTAGGCGGTGTACCAGGCCGGGTTTTCCAGGAGGTTGCGCAGGATCGGCGACGGCGTGTGGCAGTTGTAGTAGCCCTGGCCGATGTAGGTCTTGGACAGCTGGTTCCTGGCGGCGATGGCCTTGATCGAGGCCAGTGCGTCGGCTTCGCTCTGCCCGGCGGGCAGGTCGAGGACGCTGGTGCCCTTGATGCTGTCGGGGATCACGCTGGCGCTCAGGGCTTCCAGGGAATCGAAGCCCAGGCTGTTGAGCATGGCTTGCTCGTCGTCCTGGCGCGGGCCGATGTGGCGCGCGATGAATTCGTTGGCGGTGCTCAGGTTGACTTGAGTCATGGCGGCTCCTCAGGCGTCGGCGTTGGCTTTGATCAGGCGGTCGTAGGCGTCCTGATCCAGCAGTTGGCCGACAGCGGCGGCATCTGCGGGAATGAAACGGAAGAACCAGCCGTCGCCCAGCGGGTCTTCGTTGACCAACTCGGGGCTGGCGTCCAGGGCCGGGTTGGTTTCCACCACTTCCCCGTCCAGGGGCATGTACACGCCGCTGGCGGCTTTTACCGATTCCACGGTGGCGGCTTCGGCGCCCTTGTCGTAGGCCTGCAGTTCCGGCAATTGCACGAACACCACATCGCCCAGGGCGTCTTGCGCGAAAGCCGTGATGCCGACGGTAATGCTGCCATCGGCTTCGGTACGCAGCCATTCGTGATCTTCAGTAAAACGCAACTCGCTCATGGAAACTCCTCAAGGGGCCAGATTCGTCTGGTGGACGCGATTGAATGCTCGTGCAGGGCCGAGCTGAATGGATAAGTCCTTAGCAAAAATGCGGCCAATGTTTTTTAGTTGTTATTAATCAATGAGTTATGTGTTTTTAATGTTGAGCGAAGGCCTCCGGCTGTAGCGAAATCGCTACGGCTGGAGGGGCAGGGAAAAGCCTATGGGGATCAAAGCCTTGCGTAGCGCCGATTACAATCGACTGTATCGATATCGTTCCGCTGTAGCGCTTTCAGTACAGGTGGAGGTCGCTTTCAGGTGCGGCTATGCCACTTGTAGCCGCTGCCGCAGGCTGCGATAAGGCCGAAGGCCTTCGCGATCTTGAGATCTTGCGCTCCCTGCGGGAGCGATCGCAGCCTGCGGCAGCGACTACAACATCAAAAGCCGCGGCGGTTCAGGGCTTGTTGGGGATGCCGTACTTGCGCAGGCGATGGGCGATGGCGGTGTGGGAGGTCTGCAGGCGGCTGGCCAGCTGGCGGGTCGAGGGATAGTTGACGTACAGGCTTTCCAGCAGCGCCTTCTCGAACGCCTCGACGGCCTGTTCCAGGCTTTCGACTTCGGTGTCGTTCTGGCGCGCCACCGAGGTGCCGGCGATATCCAGGTCGCCGATGTCCACCAGGCTGCTTTCGCAGATTGCCGCTGCGCGGAAGATCACGTTCTGCAGCTGGCGCACGTTGCCTGGCCAGCGGTTGCCCAGCAGCGCCGGATAGGTGCCGGGCGCCAGGCGACAGACCGGGCGCTGGATCTGCGCGCAGGCCTGCTGCATGAAATAGCGCGCCAGCAACAGAATGTCCTGGCCGCGCTCGCGCAGGGGCGGTACTTCCACATTCAGCACGTTGAGGCGATAGAACAGGTCTTCGCGAAAGCTGCCCTCGGCGACCATCTTTTCCAGGTCGCGGTGGGTGGCGCTGAGGATCCGTACATTGACCTTGATCTCACGGTCGCCCCCCACCCGGCGAAAGCTGCCGTCGTTGAGGAAACGCAGCAGCTTGGCCTGTAGGTAGGGCGACATTTCGCCGATCTCGTCGAGAAACACCGTGCCCTGGTTGGCCAGCTCCATCAGCCCCGGCTTGCCGCCGCGCTGGGCGCCGGTGAAGGCGCCGGGCGCATAGCCGAACAGCTCGCTTTCGGCGAGGTTTTCCGGCAGGGCGGCGCAGTTCAGCGCGAGAAACGGTGCGCCGTGTCGCGCACTGATGGCGTGGCAGGCCCGGGCCACCAGTTCCTTGCCGGTACCGGTCTCACCCTGGATCAGCAGCGGCGCATCCAGCGCGGCGACGCGCTGGGCGCGGGCCTTGAGGGTGCGGATGGCCGGGGAGTCGCCGAGCAGGGCATCGAAGCCTTCGGCATGGTCGTGGTGCAGGGCCGACAGGCGTTCGCCGATGCGATTGGGCTGATACAGGGTCAGCAGCGCGCCGGCATCGGTGATCGGCGTGGCGTCCAGCAGCAGGGTCTGGCCATTGAGGGTGATTTCCCGCAGGGGCAGGCGAAAGCCCTGTTCCAGCAGGGTTTCCAGCAGCGCCGGGTCGTCGAACAGCTCGGCCACGCTTTCCCCGGCCGGCTCGCGGCCATACAGGGCAATCAGCGCCGGGTTGGCCAGCAGCACCTTGCCAGCGCTGTCCAGGGCCAGCACCGGGTCGGTCATCGCCGCCAGCAGGGCGTCGAGCTGCAGGTGGCGGCGCTGGCCGGGCAGGATGTCGACCACCGTCACCGCCTGCACGCCGCGCACGCTGAACAGCGCGTCGCGCAGCTCTTCCAGCACCTGTGGGCTGAGGGTCGGGGCGTCGATGTAGACGTTGGGCGGCACCATTTCCACCGCATCCAGGTTGAGGTTGCGCCCACCGAGCAGGGCCAGGACTTCCTGGGTGATACCGACGCGGTCGATAAAGCTGACGTGGATGCGCATGGGGCGGACAAGGTTTCTGCAAAACGGAGGGTGGCAAGTATGCCTTGGCGGACGCTGTTTGGTGAAATTCGCCGTGTTGCCACACCACCCTTGTAGGAGCGAGCTTGCTCGCGATGAACCCAAGCACGCCGCGGCGTATCAGGCTGCCCGCGTCATCGTTGACGATGATCGCGGGCAAGCCTCGCTCCTGCAAGCAAGCGGGCAGGGAAGCCCGCGACCCACGGGCTGGGGTCATTCGAGGTGTTCGGGGTTGACGGGGTCCCCGGATTTCACGTTCAACTGCACCCGCACATCCTCGAACATCGCGTCGTAGTATTTGTGCAGCGAACCGATGCTGCTCAGCGCCTTGGGAATCCCGTATTTCTCGGCGATTTTCGTCACGTTGCTGGCGAAGTTGTACGCCTGGTCCTTGGGCAGGAAGAACGGTTCATCGACCGTCTTGCCCTGAATCGTTCCGTGCATCTTGAACTGCATCCCTTTGCCTTCCTTGGGATCCTGCGCGACTTCGTAGTCGATACAGATGTTGTAGCTGACATCGTCCTTGTTCAGCGCGTGTCGCTCGATGTGCAAATGACCGGGTTCGAACTGGGCCATGGTTCTCTCCTTTCAAGGCATGGGAGAGGGGCAGGCCGGGAGCCTGCACCCTGAGTTTCTCTTATCGGTAGGTGATGCCCGGCTGGGCCGTGCTGATGCGCGTACCGGCCTTGCCCTGGACGATCGCTTCGATGTCCGAGAGTGAACCGATCACCGCGACCTTTCCAGTATGGCGGGCGAACTCGCAGGCCGCCTGGACCTTCGGTCCCATGGAGCCGGCGGCGAAGCCGAGCTTTTCCATTTCGTCCGGGTGTGCCTGGGCAATGGCTTTCTGCGACGGCTTGCCCCAGTCGATAAAGGCCGCGTTGACGTCGGTGGCGATCACCAGCAGATCGGCTTCCAGCTGCTCGGCCAGCAGCGCCGAGCACAGGTCCTTGTCGATCACCGCCTCGATGCCCTTGAGCTTGCCATCCTCGCCGTACAGGGTCGGGATGCCGCCACCGCCGGCACAGATCACGATGCTGCTCTTTTCCAGCAGCCATTTGATCGGGCGGATTTCAAAGATGCGCTTGGGTTTCGGGCTGGCCACCACGCGGCGGTATTTGTCGCCATCGGGGGCGATGGCCCAGCCTTTTTCCTTGGCCAGCTTTTGTGCTTCTTCCTTGCTGTAGACCGGTCCGATGGGCTTGCTCGGGTTCTGGAATGCCGGGTCCTTGGCGTCGACCTCGACCTGGGTCAGCAGGGTGGCGAAGGGCACTTCGAAGTCCAGCAGGTTGCCCAGTTCCTGTTCGATGATGTAGCCGATCATGCCTTCGGTTTCGGCGCCGAGCACGTCCAGCGGGTAAGGCGACACCGAGGTGTAGGCCGCCGCCTGCAGCGACAGCAGGCCGACCTGCGGGCCATTGCCGTGGGCGATCACCAGCTGGTTGCCGGGATGGATCTTGGCGATCTGTTCGGTGGCGATCCGGATATTGGCGCGTTGATTGTCCGCGGTCATGGGTTCACCACGGCGGAGCAGGGCGTTGCCGCCCAATGCGACGACGATACGCATAATGCATTCCTTCCTGAATTCGGTGATCCCGTGGGCGCGCGGCATGCCTGCGATCATGGGGTGTCAGGTATGACGCCATCGCGGGCAAGCCTCGCTCCTACAGGTCCCGGGAGATTGTCCCGGGCGTGGTGGTTACAGGTCGGCCAGGGTCGAGACCAGGATCGCCTTGATGGTGTGCATGCGGTTTTCCGCTTGCTCGAAGGCGATGCAGGCCGGCGACTCGAACACGTCGTCGGTCACTTCGATGCCGTTGGCCAGGTGCGGATACTGCTCGGCGATCTGCTTGCCGACCTTGGTATCGCTGTTGTGGAACGCCGGCAGGCAGTGCATGAACTTGGTCCGTGGGTTGCCGGTGGCCTTCATCAGCTCGGCGTTGACCTGGTACGGCAGCAGTTGCTGGATACGTTCGGCCCAGGCTTCCACTGGCTCGCCCATCGATACCCAGACGTCGGTGTGGATGAAGTCGACGCCCTTGACCGCGGCTTTCGGGTCTTCGGTCAGGGTGATGCGGGCACCGCTTTCTTGCGCGTATTGCTTGCAACGGCTGACCAGATCGTCATGGGGCCACAGGGCCTTTGGCGCGCAGATGCGCACGTCCATGCCGAGCTTGGCGCCCACCAGCAGCAGCGAGTTGCCCATGTTGTTGCGGGCGTCGCCCAGGTAGGCATAGCTGATGTCGTGGATCGGCTTGTCGGCGTGCTCGCGCATGGTCAGCACGTCGGCGATCATCTGGGTCGGGTGGTATTCGTCGGTCAGGCCGTTGAACACCGGCACCCCGGCGAACTTCGCCAGTTCTTCGACGATTTCCTGCTTGAAGCCGCGGTACTCGATGGCGTCGTACATGCGCCCGAGCACACGGGCGGTGTCCTTCATGCTTTCCTTGTGGCCGATCTGCGACGAGTTCGGGTCGATGTAGGTGACGTTGGCGCCCTGGTCATAGGCGGCGACCTCGAAGGCGCAACGGGTCCGGGTCGAGGTTTTCTCGAAGATCAGGGCGATGTTGTTGCCCTTGAGGTGCTGCTGCTCGGTGCCGGTGTACTTGGCGCGCTTGAGATCGCGGGACAGGTCGAGCAGATAGCGCAGTTCGCGCGCGGTGTGGTGTTCGAGGCTCAGCAGGTTACGGTTGTGGATATTGAAAGCCATGATGGATCTCCTTTCCCGACACTGTGAAAGCTACCGCAGGCTGTTCGCCTTCGGCGTTACGCTCGAAATACGGCGTTAAAAACAGGCTCGGGATGCTCATTTGCAACCCGTGGAGTCGAGTGCGGCTCCAACCGTTCCTCGCCTGTTTTTGCCTTGTCTTTCCTGCGCTCGCTACGCTTTCACAGCGTCGGGTAGTGGTTGATTAATTAGTAGTCGATCGGGTCGCGGATGATCGGGCAGGTCATGCAGTGGCCGCCGCCACGGCCCCGGCCGAGTTCGCTGGCGCTGATGGTGATCACTTCCACCCCGGCCTTGCGCAGCAGGGTGTTGGTGTAGGTGTTGCGGTCATAGCCGATGACCACGCCCGGTTCCAGGGCCACCACGTTGTTGCCGTCGTCCCACTGCTCGCGTTCAGCGGCGAAACTGTTGCCGCCGGTTTCCACCACGCGCAGTTGCTTGAGGTTGAGGGACTCGGCCACCACCTCGATGAACGATTTGTCCTCCCGTCGCACGTCCATGCCATAGGGCTTGCTGGTGTCGGGGCGGATGACGAACGGCACGATTTCCTTGACCACTTCCGGAAAGACCGTGACCAGGTCGCGGTCACAGAAGCTGAACACGGTGTCCAGGTGCATCGCTGCGCGGGATTTCGGCAGGCCGGCGACCACGACTTTTTCCACCGCGCCCTTGGCGAACAAGGATTGTGCAAGCTGGCCGATGGCCTGGCGCGAGGTCCGCTCGCCCATGCCGATCAGCACCACGCCATTGCCGATCGGCATGACGTCGCCGCCCTCGAGGGTGGCCTGGCCGTGATCCTTGTCCGGGTCGCCGTACCAGATCTCGAAGTCGGCGTGGGTGAACTCGGGGTGAAATTTGTAGATGGCGCTGGCCAGCAGGGTTTCCTGGCGCCGGGCCGGCCAGTACATGGGGTTGAGCGTCACGCCGCCATAGATCCAGCAGGTGGTGTCGCGGGTGAACTGGGTGTTGGGCAGCGGCGGCAGCAGGAAGCTGGAGTGGCCCAGGTAGTCGCGGTACATCTTGATCACGCTGGCGCCTTCGCTTTCCGGCAGGTCCTCGCCGGCCACGCCACCGATCAGGAACTCGGCCAGCTTGCGCGGCTCCAGGCTTTCGAGCCAGCTGCGTACTTCGTTGGTCAGGCCGACGCCGACGGTGTCAGGGGTGATCTTGCGATCCAGAATCCACTTCAGGGCTTCGGGGTTCTGCACCGTATCGGTCAGCAGGTTGTGCATTTCCAGGACTTCGACCCCACGCTCGCGCATTTTGGTGACGAAGTCGAAATGGTCGCGCTTGGCCTGGTTGACCCAGATCACATCGTCGAACAGCAGTTCATCGCAGTTGTTCGGGGTCAGCCGCTGATGGGCCAGGCCTGGGGAGCAGACCATGACTTTGCGCAGTTTGCCGGCTTCGGAATGGACGCCGTACTTAACTTTTTCCGTGGTCATTACAGGGATCCTCCAGAGGTAGAAACAATCGTGCGGTTACAGGGTCAGGAAGCCGTCGTAGAGCCCGTAGGCGGCCACCAGGGCGCCTATGACCACTGCGGTGAAAATCAGCTTCTCGACGTTGGTGAAAATCGGTTTGCCCAGCTCCCGCTTGGCCTTGGCGAACAGGATCGCGCCGGGGGCGTAGAGCAGGGCGGAGAGCAGCAGGTACTTGACCCCGCCGGCGTACAGCAGCCAGATCGCGTAGAGCAGGGCTATCACCCCGATCAACAGGTCTTTCTTGCGTTCGGCCAGGGCCGCCTCGTAGGTTTCGCTGCGTACCGCCAGCAGCACGGCATAGGCCGCCGACCACAGGTAGGGCACCAGGATCATCGAGGTGGCGAGGTAGATCAGCGACAGGTAGGTACTGGCCGAGAACAGGGTGATGACCAGGAAGATCTGCACCATGGCGTTGGTCAGCCACAGGGCGTTGACCGGCACGTGCTTGGCGTTCTCCTTGCGCAGGAACTCCGGCATGGTGTGGTCGCGGGCGGCGGCGAACATGATCTCCGCGCACAGCAATACCCACGACAGCAGCGCCCCCAGCAGCGAGATGATCAGGCCGACGCTGATCAGCACCGCGCCCCAGTGGCCGACCACATGCTCCAGCACCGCCGCCATCGACGGGTTCTGCAGCTTCGCCAGTTCCGGCTGGGTCATGATGCCCAGCGACAGCACGTTCACCAGCACCAGGAACAGCAGCACGGTGATGAAACCGATCACGGTGGCCTTGCCCACGTCCGAGCGTTTTTCCGCGCGGGAGGAGAAGATGCTCGCGCCTTCGATGCCGATGAACACCCAGACGGTGACCAGCATCATGTTGCGCACCTGGTTCATCACGCTGCCCAGGTCGGGGTTCTTCATGCCCCAGATGTCCGCGGTGAAGATGTCCAGCTTGAAGGCGAACAGGGCGATCAGCACGAACAGCAGCAGCGGCACCACCTTGGCGACCGTGGTCACCAGGTTGATGAAGGCCGCTTCCTTGATCCCGCGCAGCACCAGGAAGTGCACGGCCCACAGCAGCAGCGAGGCGCCGATGACCGCGGCAGGAGTATTCCCCTCCCCAAATAGCGGGAAGAAGTAGCCCAGGGTGCTGAACAAGAGTACGAAGTACCCCACGTTGCCCAGCCAGGCGCTGATCCAGTAACCCCAGGCCGAAGAAAAGCCCATGTAGTCACCGAAGCCGGCCTTGGCATAGGCGTAGACACCGCCGTCCAGATCGGGTTTGCGATTGGCCAGGGTCTGGAAGACGAAGGCCAGCGTCAACATACCGACAGCGGTAATAGCCCAACCAATAAGAACGGCGCCTACATCGGCACTTGCCGCCATGTTCTGTGGCAAGGAAAAGATCCCGCCGCCAATCATCGAGCCGACTACCAAGGCGACTAACGCACCAAGTCTTAGCTTTCCGGAAGTGTCAGGCATTGCATGACTCCATTGCAGGAGAAGAGAGGCGTCAGAGTAAAACTGCGAAAAATCCGAACAGCTGATTTAGATCAGGTCATCGCTACATTCCATTGTGAATGAATGACTTAAGCTGTCTTTGCGGAAACTGGCGGGAAGTCTGGAAGCACCATTCCAGAAGGCCTGTGGGCGCTTGATGAAAGGTCTTCTCATTGGCGCCAGATTGAAGCTAGCCCGCTTTCCAGAATGCGCAACTAGTTAGAAAGTTATAAAGATGCCCGGTGCGCTGATGGCATTCAGGTGTTATGCCTGATAAAAAACGCAGGTATTCAGTATGTTCTGATCTTTGTCAGGTCGACTGTTCCATAAAGGATCAATAATTGACTCTTTTAGTCCGTTGCCAGCCTGTGGAAGTTGTTTAATTTCATATAGTTTGTTGTCGGACAATTGGACTGGATGCAGAGGTAGGCATGCCACAGACCACGCAAAAACTGCGGCTCGGCGCCCTGATCGCCCTGGTGGTGGGTTCGATGATTGGCGGCGGGATCTTTTCCTTGCCGCAGAACATGGCGGCCCGGGCCGACGCGGGAGCAATCCTCATCGGTTGGGCGATCACCGCCGTGGGCATGCTGACCCTGGCCTTCGTCTTCCAGACCCTGGCCAACCGCAAGCCCGAGCTCGACTCCGGGGTGTATGCCTACGCCAAGGCAGGCTTCGGCGACTACATGGGCTTTTCTTCGGCTTGGGGTTACTGGATCAGCGCCTGGCTGGGCAACGTGGGGTACTTCGTGCTGCTGTTCAGCACCCTGGGCTATTTCTTCCCGGTGTTTGGCCAGGGCAACACCCCGGTGGCCATCGCCTGTGCCTCGCTGCTGCTGTGGGCCGTGCATTTCCTGGTGCTGCGCGGGATCAAGGAAGCGGCCTTCATCAACCAACTGACCACCGTGGCCAAGATCGTGCCGTTGGTGATGTTCATCGTGATTGCCGCGGTGGCGTTCAAGGCGGACATTTTCACCCGCGACATCTGGGGCCGCGGCAACCCGAACTTCGGTGGGGTGATGGACCAGGTGCGCAACATGATGCTGGTCACGGTCTTCGTGTTCATCGGCATCGAAGGCGCCAGCGTCTATTCGGCCCGGGCCGAGAAGCGCGCGGACGTCGGCCGGGCTACGGTGATCGGCTTCATCGGTGTGCTGGCCCTGTTGGTGCTGGTCAATGTGCTGTCCCTGGGCATCATGAGCCAGCCGGAGCTGGCGACCTTGCAGAACCCGTCGCTGGCGGCGGTACTGGAGCACATAGTCGGCCCCTGGGGCGCGTTGCTGATCAGCATCGGCCTGACGGTTTCCCTGGTCGGTGCCTTGCTGTCCTGGGCACTGCTGTGTGCCGAGATCCTGTTCGCCACGGCCCGCGACCGGACCATGCCGGCCTTCCTGAAAAAGGAAAACGCCAACCATGTGCCGGTCAATGCCCTGTGGCTGACCAACAGCATGATCCAGGTGTTCCTGCTGATCACCCTGTTCTCCGCCGGGACCTACACCAGCCTGATCTACCTCGCCTCGTCGATGATCCTGGTGCCTTACCTGTGGTCGGCGGCCTATGCGGTGTTGCTCAGCGGCCGTGGCGAAACCTACGAGCACGCTTCGGCCGAACGCATGAAAGACCTGCTTATCGGCGGGGTTGCCCTGTGCTACGCGGTCTGGCTGCTGTACGCCGGCGGGGTCAAGTACCTGCTGCTGTCGGCCCTGCTGTACGCCCCCGGGGTGATCCTGTTCGCCAAGGCCAAGCGCGAGCAGGGCGAGCCGTTGTTCACCGGCATCGAGAAGGGCATTTTCGCCGCAGTGGTCATAGGCGCCCTGGTGGCCGCCTATGGCCTGTACAGCGGTGTGCTGTCGCTATGAGGCTGGCTTACCAGGCGCCTTATGACTGGCCGGCGATGCTGGCCTTTCTCCGGGCGCGGGCTATCGAGGGAATGGAGACCGTCAGCGGCGACTGCTATTCGCGCAGCATCAGCCTCGATGGTGTGCACGGCTGGTTCAGCGTGAGCCCTGGCGACAGCGCTGCGCTGGCCCTGACCCTGGACTTTCCCGACCCGCAAGCCCAGGCGCGGATCGTTGCGCGCATCCGCCGCCTGCTGGACCTGGACACTGACTTGGCGCCGATTCACCGGCAACTGTCCGCCGACCCGCTGATGGCCCGCTTGATCGCCTCGCGACCGGGGTTGCGCGTGCCCGGTGCCTGGGACGGTTTCGAGCTGGCGGTGCGTGCGGTGCTGGGGCAACAGATCACGGTGGCAGCGGCCATCCGCCTGGCGGGCAAGCTGGTGGCGCAATATGGCCAGCCGCTGGGCTGCGTGGGGGCGCCAGCGGGGTTGAGCCATGTGTTTCCCGAGCCGGGGCGAATGGCCGGCGCCGACCTGGCAAGCCTGGGCATGCCGCGCAGCCGGGGGCGAACCCTGTCCGGTGTGGCGCAGGCGCTGCTCGACGATCCGCAGCTGTTTGCCCCCAAGGCCAGCCTCGAACAGAGCCTGTCCGCCTTGCGGGCGCTATGGGGCGTTGGCGACTGGACCGCGCATTACGTGGCCCTGCGCCAGTTCCGCGAAGCGGATGCCTTTCCCGCAGCCGACGTGGGCCTGCTCAATGCCCTGGCGGCGCTCGAAGGCGGGCCTGTCAGCGCCAGCCAGTTGCTGGCCCGCGCCGAGGCCTGGCGGCCTTGGCGCGGTTACGCGGCGCAGCATTTGTGGACGGCCTTGTAATCCCCTCGCACCCGTAGCCGCTGCCGAGCCTGCGAGGCTGCGATCGAGGTGGGCGGCATTCCGACGTAGTCCTCGCCAACCCTGTGCACGCGGTATGTATAGAAGAAATAACGCATGGCCTGTTTTACGGCCGCTGCGCGGCCGATCGCAGCCTCGCAGGCTCGGCAGCGGCTACAGGTTACGCGTTACAGGCTCACCATTTCGGGCGATGGGCGCCCAGATCGCTGGCGGGGTAAGCCCATTGCAGGGGCGTGCCGCTGATCTGCAAGGGCACTTGCAGGCGATGGGCCGGGCCCCAGGAGGTCTGCTCCACCAGCAAGCCCTGATCGTCCAGGTCTTCGGCACGCAAGGCGGGCTCGGCGTTGCCATGGGCGTGCTCGATTAACAGCTTGGCGGTCCGTGCCAGCGACAACCGTGCGCTGCCGACGGCCCCGCTTTTCAGTCGTTCGTTCAGGGTGCGGATCGCGGCGGCGGCCATCAGGTAGCCGGTGGCGTGGTCCAGGGCCTGCACCGGCAGCGGTACCGGTTTATCGGCCTGCTGCCAGCGCTGGCCGGCCTCGGCAATGCCGCTGCTCATCTGCACCAGGCTGTCGAAGCCACGGCGGTTCTGCCAGGGGCCGCTCCAGCCATAGGCATTCAGGCATACATCGATCAGCCCCGGGGCGAGGCGCTGGCGCTCGGCCGCACCGTAGCCGAGGCGTTCCAGGGCATCGGCGCGGTAGCCGTGCAGCAGCAGGTCGGCTTCCCCCAGCAGGCCTTCGAAGACCTGGCGATCGGCGGCGTCGTGAAGGTTCAGGCGGGCGCAGCGTTTGCCCAGGGTGACTTCCGGGACCACGCCGGGCTCGTTCCACTCCGGTGGGTCGATGCGCAGCACATCGGCGCCCAGCCCGGCCAGAAAGCGGCTGGCGATGGGACCGGCCAGTACCCGGGTCAGGTCCAGCACCTTGATCCCGGCCAGGGGGCGTGACAGCGATCCACGCCAGGGCTGCGCGGCGTCTGCACCTTGCTTCACGTAATGCACCAGGGGCTCGGCATTCACGGCCTGCCCCTGGGGATGGGCTTGCCACTCGGCCCAACTGCGCATTTGCGCAGCGCAGCCGCCTGCCTCGACCACCGCCTGCTCCAGGTCGCTCTTGTTCCACTGCGCAACCTTGGCGGCCATGGCCGGCCGGTCCGCGACCCGGCCGAGCACCTGTTCGGCCGCCTGGCGATGATGGGGCGCATTGGTGTGCAGGCGAATCCAGCCGTCCCGGGTGGCGTAGTCGCCGGCGACCGGGTCCCACAGCGGCGGCACGCTCCAGCCCAGCGGCCGCAGGGAAGTGGCGAACCAGAAGGAGGCCAGGCGTCGGTCGACGCTCAGGGCAGGCATGCGCCCGGTCTGGCTGAACAGCAGCCCGGCCGCCGCTTGGCCGGCCGCGGCGATGCTGGCGCTGGCCAGTTCGGTCACGGCGAAGGCCGAGGGCAGGGCGCCGCTCGAGGTCAAGGCAATCGGGGTCAGAGGCAAGCCAAGCGCGGCTTGAACAGACGACAGCACATCGGTCATTGCAGGCCCTCCGCAAGAGAGGGGGCAGCATAGATCAAAAAAGTGCAGCGCCGCAGCCTTGTGATGGAGCAAGGGCTACCTGTAGGAGCGAGCTTGCTCGCGATGGTCGTCAACGATGGCGCGCACTCACTGGCTCAATGCGGCGCGCTCCGGTTCATCGCGAGCAAGCTTCGCTCCTACAGTCCTACAGAGGCGAGGGTCAAACCCGGAACTGGTCCATCAACTTCATCTGTTGGGTGGTCAGGGCGTTGAGCTGGCTGCTGACCTGGGCCGACTCGGTGGCCTGCTCGGTGAGGGATTCGGTCACGCTGCGGATCGCCGAGACGTTGCGGTTGACCTCTTCGGCCACCGCGCTCTGCTGTTCGGCGGCGCTGGCGATCTGCAGGTTCATGTCGCTGATCACGGTGACCGCGTCGCTGATCTTGCCCAGGGCCTGCACCGCTTGCTGGATCTGCCCGGCGTTGCTCTGGGCCTGGGCCTGGCTCGAATGCATGGTCGCCACCACGCCCCGGGTGCCGCTCTGGATGCGCTCGATCACCACGCGGATTTCTTCCACCGAATCCTGGGTGCGCTTGGCCAGGTTGCGCACCTCGTCGGCGACCACCGCGAAGCCGCGGCCGCTTTCCCCGGCGCGCGCCGCTTCGATGGCGGCGTTGAGGGCCAGCAGGTTGGTCTGTTCGGCAATGCTGCGGATCACTTCCAGCACCGAGCCGATCTGTTCGCTGTTGACCGCCAGGGCTTCGACCTCGACCACCGCCTTGCTGACTTCCTCGGCCAGGGTGCTGATGTCGCGGGTGCTGCGCTCGATGATAGTCATGCCGTCCTTGGCCGACTGGTCGGCGCCACGGGCGGCGTTGGCGGCGTTCGAAGCACTGTTGGCGACGTCGTGGGCGGTGGCGCTCATTTCGTTGGAAGCAGTGGCCACCTGGTCGATTTCGCGGAACTGCACTTGCATGCCTTCGCTGGTCTGGCGGGCGATCTCCGAGGACTGGTCGGCGGTGCCGCGGGCGTCGGTGATGCTCTGCTTGATCTGCGCGATGGTCGGTTGCAGCTTGTCGAGGAAGCGGTTGAACCAGCCCACCAGCTTGCCCAGTTCGTCTTGCTTGCTGTACTTCAGGCGCTGGGTCAGGTCGCCGTCGCCGCTGGCGATTTCCTTGAGCATCTGCGCGACGCTGTTGATCGGCCGGGTCACGCCGGAGGCGGTCAGCCAGATCAGCAGCAGGCCGATCACGCCGGCGACCGCCGCCACCAGCAGGGACACCAGGGTGCCCTGGGCCTGGGCATCGTCGAGCACGCTCTGGAGTTTCACGGTGTTGGCTAGCAGCACCTGCTCCGGCAGGTCGATCACCACGCCCCAGGGGCGGGCGTCGGCGATCGGGCTGACCGGATACACGGCGCGGATCAGGTCGCCCTGCTTGAGGATTTTCGGGGTATTGCCAGCCAGCAGTTGCAGCACATCCTTGCCTTCGGCGCCGAGGGTGTCGGCGATGCCCTTGCCGACCTTGGCCGCATCGTTGCTGTAGGCGGCGAGGATGCCGCCGCCGGCGACGATCAGCATGTGCCCGGCACCGTCGAACAGCCCGCGCTGGGACTCGGCGGCCGCGGCCTGCAGGGCATCCAGGGCGATGTCCACGCCGACCACGCCTATGGCTTTGCCGTCGACGATCAGCGGCAGGGAAATGGTGGTCATCAGCATCAGCTTGCCGCCCACGGTGTCGGCGTACGGGTCGAGCAGGCAGGTGCGCTTGCTGTCGCGCGGGCAGGTGTACCAGCTGTTGTAGGGGGTGCCGCTGACGCTCAGGGTGGTCTTGTTCATGTCCTCTTCGACCATCACCGTGTTCAGCCCGGTGCCACCGGCACGGCTCCAGTAACTGGCGAAGCGCCCGGCTTCGTTGGAGGCACGGCCGGCGTCGTTGGCGAACTCGCTGTCCTTGCCGTCGAGGGCGTTGGGCTCGTAGGCCAGCCAGATGCCCAGCACTTTGGTGTTGCGTTCGAAGGCGGTTTTCAGGCTGTGGTTGAGCTCTTCGCGCAGCGCCGCGGCGTCCAGCGAACGCTTGCCGGCCATGGCCCGCAGGTCGTTGATCTGGTCGGCCAGGGCGGTGATCACCAGCAGGCTCTCGCCAAAGGTTTTCTGCACCCGCACCGCCTGCTCGGCGGCCCGGGCCTGCAGCAGGTTCTGCACGCTGTCGGTGAGCATTCGCGAACTGGAACTGCCGACCAACTGATCGTTCTGGTTGGTCTGGTAGATGTTCATCCCGACGATCAGGCCCACCACGCCGAGCAGGCAGAGTCCGGACAACAGCACGATTTTCAGGCGAATGGACAGAGCGTCGAACATGGGGCGATCTCGCGAATGGACGGGTGGTGAGCGGTGAGTCGAATGACTCCGGTCGCCAAGTCCATTTAGCGCCATGCCCGGAACATCGGCTTGAGCGGCATTTGCCTGAGAAAAAGCCGACGAGCGGTCATGTGTTTGACATAAACGGGGAGGAGGGAGGTTTCGCCGGAGGGCCTGTCGCGGGCAACCGAGGCGTCGACCGGCGGCTCTTGCCGAGGAATCAGGAGGCCGGGGCCAGAGCCTCCGGGCGCGACCAGATCCACAGGTTGCCCAGGCCCATGCCGGCCAGTGCCAGGTACAGGGTCCAGTGATGAGTGAGCAGGCTCAGCATCAGGCCGGCGCACAGCAACATGCTGACGGTGGCGCTGACCTTGGCCTGGCGGCTGATGATCCGGCCGTTGCGCCAGTTGCTCAGGATGGGGCCGAACAGGCGATGGTTTTCCATCCAGGCGCTCAGGCGTGGCGAGCTTTTGGTCGCGGCCCAGGCGGCGAGGAGCACGAATTCGGTGGTCGGCAGGCCGGGCACGACGATGGCGATCAGGCCGATGGCCAGGCTGACGTAAGCCAGACAACCGAAGAACAGGCGGGAGGCCTTGGACGGGGATCGGGTTGTACCGGTCATGGGTTCGACGATGAGGTAGCGAGCATGGGGCTCAATCCGCAAGGGGCAGGGTAATGGTTATCGCGAGCAAGCTTGCTCCTACCGAGGGGTATGGTTCACGCGCCCATTGTAGGAGCGAGCTTGCTCGCGAAGAAATATCAGGCCGGTTCAGGCGCCGTGTCGTAGGCCTTTTCCAGCAGCACGGTAAAGCGATTGAAGGCATCCAGCGCGCCTTTTTCCGCCGCGGCTTCTTCTTCGGCGCTGAATGCCAGGCCGTCGAGGGTGCGGGTGAAGGACTTCCAGCCTGCGGCGCGACCGCCCGCCGGCTCGGCCAGGTGCCGGGCACCGAAGGTTTCGCTAAGGCCCAGGCCCACCGCGCGCTTGATCAGGAACGCCGCGCCCAGCTTGGAGCCTTCGGAGACGAACAGCCAGCCCAGGGCTTCGGCCTTGCTCGGGTTCTGCACCGCGCCCGTCACCGGGGCCGGGACTTCGGTCTCCAGGTCCGCCAGGTCGGCCTTGGCCGCTTCGGCGCGGCAACGCTCTGCCAGGTCCGGGACGATGGCGATCAGCGCCGGGTCGTTGTAGAGGGCGACCAGTTCGGACTGGAACAGGTACTGGGCGACGACGAAGCGGGCAAAGCTGCTGGCGCTTTCGAACGGCGCGTGGGCCTTGACCAGGGCGTCGAGCCTGGCATGGGGCTCGTGGGTGATCTGGTTCAGGCGCTGGGAGCGCAGGCTCGGGCGCTGTGGGGAATCCTGGGGGGTCATGACGATGTCCTTGGTAAATGAGCTACTGAAAACGAGAGCTGCTTGAAATGAGAAGCACTTGCTAACTAGACGAACAAGAAGACGCGGCACCGTAAAAAATCCTCACTGCGCTCCATCGAAAAGCGCAGTGAGGTAGAGCGGGTCAGATGTCCCAGATCAGGTTGACCGCGAAGTTGCGACCCGGCTGGGTCAGGCGGTCGAGGTTGGCCGGGCTCAGCACCGCGGCTTCGCCGACGCTGTCGTAGCCGCGCACGTCGTCCCACAGCCAGTACTTCTTGTCGGCCAGGTTGTAGACGCCGGCGCTGACGGTGACGTCGTCGCTGACCTTGTAGAAACCGGTCAGGTCGAGCACGCCGTAGCCTGGGGTCTTGAACTGGCTGCTGGTGCCATCCGGGGTCTTGAAGCTGCTGCTGTCGACGCGGTCTTTCTTCTTGACCAGGGTCCAGCTGAGCAGGGCGCCGTAGTGGTCCTGGTCGTAGCCCAGGCCGAACACGCCGGTCAGCGGGTTGACCGCGTTCAAGGGTTCGCCGGTGTCGTTGTTGCGACCGTAGGCGTAGGCCACCGAACCCTGGGTGTACAGGCCCTGCGGCGCGCCCAGGGCGTCGAGGTCGAGCCGGCCCTTGACTTCCACGCCCTTGATGGTGGCGTGCTTGATGTTGTTGCTCTGGAACGTCAGCTCGTCGTAGCCCGGGGTCACCGCGTCTTCGTTGATGAAGTCGCGGTACTTGTTATAGAACACCGCCACGTCGAAGTGGCCGGACTCGAAGTGGCCGCGCAGGCCGGTTTCGTAGCTCTGGCTTTTCTCCGGCTTGAGGTTCGAGTTCGGCGCCACGCGGTAGCCCGTGGTGGTGTTCTCGAAGCGGCCGTACAGCGCCTTGGCGGTCGGGGTGCGGAAACCCTCGGCGTACTGGCCGTACCAGGTGTACTGGTCGGTCAGGGCGTAGGTCAGGCCGAACTTGGGCGATACCCGATGCCAGGTCTTGTTCTGGTCGCTCACTTCACCCTGGCCATCGGCGGCCACGGTGTTGAGGAACGCCTGGGTGATGTGCGGCTTGAGCCGGGTGTAGTCGTAGCGCAGGCCCGGCAGGAAGGTCCACTTGTTCCAGCTGATCTGGTCCTGGGCGAACAGGCTGTAGGTGTCGAGGGTCGGGTCCGGGAAGTCGCTGGACTTCTTCAGTACGTCGGACGGGCTGATGGCGCCGACCGCCGTGCAACCGCGACCGACCGCCAGGCAGGTGCCGCTGCCGCTGCGCGAGCCGGTGACCTTTTCCTGCTTGAGGGTGGTGCCGTAGGTCAGCAGGTGCTCGGTTTCGCCGATGGCGAAGGCCTTGTCGGCCTGGGCGTCGAAGACCCACTGCTTTTCCTGGTAGAGGGTTTCGCGGCTGCGCATGACGTTGCGGGTGAACGGGAAGTAGTTTTCCAGGGTGCTCTGGTCGGTCTTGGCGATCTGGTAGTTCAGGCTCCACTTCACGTGGTCGGCCAGCAGGCTATCGAGGGCGAAGCGGTTGTCCAGGCCGAAGCGTTCGCGGGTGATGGTGTCGTTACCGGTACGCGAACGGTACATGCCCAGCGGCTGGCCGGCGTTGAACGGGCCGCCCACGGCGCTTTTCTGGTGGGTGTCGCGGTCGTCCTTGTACTTCTCGTAGGTCAGGCCCAGGCGCGCGTCGTCGGCATAGTTCCAGCCGGCCTTGGCCAGTACGTTGGTGGTGCGCACGTCTTCCGGGTTGGCGGCGGTGCGCGCCAGGCCGGTGCCGTTGTTGCTGCCGTAGGAGTCGGTTTCGTGGCCGTCGCGCTGGCTGAAGTGCAGCAGGCCGTCGAACTGGCCGCTGCGCCCGGCCACGGTGGCGGATTTCAGCCAGCTGTCGTCGGCCGAGCTGTAGCCAGTCTTCAGGCGGGCGCCGACGTCCTGGCCGGGCTTGATGATGTCGTCCGGGTCGAGGGTGAAGTAGCTGACCGCGCCGCCGATGGCGTTGCTGCCGTACAGCACCGAGGCCGGGCCGCGGAGGATCTCCACGCGCTTGACGATTTCCGGGTCGACGTAGTTGCGCTGGGTCTTGGCATAGGGGCCGTTGAAGAAGCCGTTGGGAATCTCCACGCCGTCGACCTGGGTCAGGATGCGGTCGCCGTCGATGCCGCGGATGTTGTAGCCGCTGATGCCGCCACGCTGGCCGGCACCGCCGACCGTAACGCCCGGCTCGTAGCGCACCAGCTCTTTGATGGTGTTGACGTTGTTGCGGTCCAGGTCCTGGCGGTCATGCACGGTCACGGTGCTGGGCACGCTGTTGACGTCCTGTTCCTGGCGCGTGGCGCTGATGGTCACCTGTTGCAGGTTCAGGGCGCCGCCGCTGGCGCGCTTTTCCAGGACGATGTTGTTGGCGCCCAGCTTGCGGTAGCTCAGGTGGGTGCCCATCAGCAGGCGGTCCAGGGCTTTTTCCGGCGGCAGCGAGCCGCGCACGCCCGGGGAAGCGATGCCTTCGCCCAGCTCCGCCGGCAGGCCGACCTGCCAGCCGGTGACGGCGCTAAAGGCGTTCAGCGCCGACACCAGCGGCTGCTGGTCGATGGCGAAGCTGTAGTCGCCCATGTTGCGTGTCGGCAGGGCCTTGGCCCCGGCAGTGGCGGCCATGACTGGCGCGGTTCCGGCCAGCAGGATGGCGGCGGTCAGCAGGGACAGCGTGCAGTTCTGCAGGCGGGCCTGGCGGGAAGATGAAGAGGACCGGCTGTTGAGGCGAGAGGACATCGATAGCGCTCCGTGTCGCACGAATCTTTATAGGTGCTGATTTCGCATATTTAATGCGAATCAATTGCATTGGCTATAACGAGACGAACGACCGACAGCGATCGCGTAAAAATAAATGCGCCAGCCTCAATACGAAAGGTTGGCGAGCGAAGGTCAGGCAAGGCGCAACGACCAATGGGAGTAACAGCCGAAGGCTGGCCCGGAGGGTGAGCGCAGCGAATCAAAACAGGCGAGGAACGGCCGGGGTCGCGCCCGACTGTAGGGGCCTGCATGAGCATTCCGATCGGACTCGCGCACGAGCCTGTTTTTGCGTAGCGCCGAAGGCGCCCAGCGCGCAGCCAGTTTTCGTGCAGAGGCTAGTTGAGAATCACCAGTGCAGGGAACTCCCGCAGGCGCGCCGAGGTGATGTGAGCCAGGGAGCGCACCACATCCAGCGGCTGGTCGAGACGATAGTTGCCGGTAACCGCGACATCGGCCAGACGCTCGTTGTTGTTGACGATCCAGCCCGGGTAATACCGGCGCAACTCGGCCAGCACCTGGTTCAGTGGGCAGTTCTCGAACACCAGCCGGCCCTGGACCCAGGCCAGGTCCTTGTCGAGGTCGAGCTTGGCCGGGCGGTCGAAACCGTTGGGGCCGATGCGGATGCTTTCGCCGGCCGACAGGCGCACCCGGGCATCGTCGTGGGTAGCGCGCAGGTCGACGTCGCCACGCTGCACCCGCACCTGGGCCACGCCGTCCAGGTAACGCACGGCGAAGGCAGTGTCGCGCACGCTGGCACGTACCGGGCCGACATCGAGTTCCAGCGGCTGGCCGCGGCTGGCGGGGATCTCGAAGAAGGCTTCGCCCTGGTACAGGCGGGCCACGCGCTGGCGCTCGTCGATGGTGCTGGAGAATGCCGAGTTGGTGTTGAGCAGGACTTTCGAGCCGTCCTCCAACTGCAGGCGCTGGCGCTCGCCGACCAGGGTCAGGTGATCGGCCTGCAGGCGCAGTGGCAGGTTGCTGAAGCTGAACAGGCCGAGGATCAGCACTGCCGCGACCGCCAAGGGCCGCCAGTGCGGACGCAGGCGCGACAGCGTGCCGACCTTGTTTTTTTGCCTGTCCAGGCTCTGTGCGCAGCGCACCACCTGCGGACCGTTCCAGATTGCCTGGGCCTTGTCGAAGGCTGCGCTGTGCAGGGGCGAGGCGTTCAGCCAGTCATGGAATTGCCGGGTCTGCTCGGGGCTCGGATTCTCCAGCCGGATCAACCAGTCCAGGGCCTGGTCCATGGCTTGGTCCGCGGCGCAGGGAGGGGAGGTTTCCTCGTCCTGGGCGGTCGGCGGGGGGCGGTGGATGTCCGTCACGGGTGTTCCTCGGCGGTGTCTGTGCACGGCTGTTTTTTGGATGAAGAGCGCAGGGCGGTCAAGGGTAGCAAAGGGCTGCGGCTGATGCCCGCCCGGCTGGGCCTCAATGACCGTTCAAGCGCTCGGCGACGCCGATGCAGATGGCCATGATCAGCTTCAGTTCCTTTTGCACGGTGCTCTGGGAGACTTCGAGCTTCTCGGCGATCTCCAGGTAGCTGTGGCCGTGCAGGCGGCTGAGGATGAAGATCTGCTGTTGGCGCGGGCTGAGTTGGGCAAGGCTCATGTTCAAGCGTTCCAGCAACTGTTCGGCATGGGTGGCATCCTCGGCGCTGCTCAGGGGCGCGGCCACGCTTTCGACCACGTCCAGCGGCACATCTTCGAGCAGGGTGCGGGCCTGGATGCGGCGCGCGCGCAGGTGGTCGAGCGCCAGGTTGCGGGCAGTCTGGAAGACGAAGGGTTCGAGGTGGTCGATGGCCCGTTCGTTCAGGGCCCGGGTCACGCGCAGGTAGGTTTCCTGCAACAGGTCCTCGGCGGTGCTGGGGTTGTTGACCATCCGCTCCAGCGTGCGCAGCAGCGAAACGCGCTGGGTGAGAAAGACATGATTGAAGCGGGATTGGCTCACAACAGGACCTGGCTGATTTTTTCAACAGATGATAATGCTTATCATCTGCGTCAGCGGTCAAGTCCTGAGTGAATCATCGACGCCCTGAGAGGTAGGCCGGGTAGTCCGGAATCCGGTAGCTGTGCACCTGCTCCATCAGCGGGCTGCTGAGCAGGTAGTCGGCGCTGCATTCGTTGCAGGCCACGGGGATGTTCCAGACCGCCGCGACCCGCAGCAGGGCCTTGATGTCTGGATCGTGGGGCTGGGGTTCGAAGGGGTCCCAGAAGAACACCAGCATGTCCACCCGCTGCTCGGCGATTCGCGCGCCGAGCTGCTGGTCGCCGCCCAGGGGGCCGCTGATCATGCTTTCCACCGGCAGGCCCAGGCGCTGGTGCAGCAACTGGCCGGTGGTGCCGGTGGCCAGCAGATCGTGCTCGGCGAGCCTGTCTTTCTGCCGCTCGGCCCAGTCCAGGAGGAAACTCTTGCAGTGGTCGTGGGCCACCAGGGCGATGCGCTTGCGCGCCGCCATGCTGGCCTGGGTGAAGCTGATACCGATCATCGGTGGCGGCTCCTGGAGGGAGGGAATCTGCAGGAGCTGCCGAGGCTGCGATCTTTGCGCGCTTGAACCTCGAATGTGAAGATCAAAAGATCGCAGCCTGCGGCAGCTCCCGCGCCGCAGGCCGTGGGCTTACTCGGCGCTGCACAGCGCCAGGCAGTTATCCAGCATGCGGTTGGAGAAGCCCCACTCGTTGTCGTACCAGGCCAGTACCTTGAGCAGCTTGCCGCCGCTGACCTTGGTGTGATTGGCGTCGAAGATCGACGACAGCGGGTTGTGGTTGAAGTCGCTGGAGACCAGCGGCAGGCTGTTGTAGCCCAGGATCTTCGAGTGCTGGCTGGCGCTCTTGAGCAGGGCGTTGACCTCCTCGCTTGTGGTGTTGCGCTTGAGCTGCACGGTCAGGTCCACCAGCGATACGTTGATCACCGGAACCCGCACCGCCATGCCGGTCAGCTTGCCCGCCAGTTCCGGCAGCACCAGGCCCACGGCTTCGGCCGCGCCGGTCTTGCTCGGGATCATGTTCTGGGTGGCCGAACGGGCGCGGTACGGATCGCTGTGGTAGACGTCGGTCAGGTTCTGGTCGTTGGTGTAGGCGTGGATGGTGGTCATCAGCCCGCTTTCGATGCCCAGCTCGCGGTTCAGCACCTGGGCCACCGGCGCCAGGCAGTTGGTGGTGCACGAAGCGTTGGAAATGATCTGGTGCGACTGGCGCAGAATGTCGTGGTTCACGCCATACACCACGGTGGCGTCGGCGCCTTTGGCCGGGGCGGAAATGATCACTTTGCGGGCGCCGGCGCTGATATGGGCGGCGGCCTTGGCACGGTCGGTGAACAGACCGGTGCATTCGAATACGACGTCTATCTTCTCGGCGGCCCAGGGCAGTTCGGCCGGATTGCGGATGGCGCTGACGGCGATCCGGTCGCCGTTGACGGTCAGGCTTTCCTGATCGTGCTGCACCTCGGCGTCGAAGGTTCCGTGGACGGTGTCGTATTTGAGCAGGTGGGCATTGATCGAGCTATCGCCCAGATCGTTGATGGCGACGATCTGCAGATCCTGGCGATAGCCTTGGGTATAAAGTGCGCGCAGGACGTTGCGGCCGATGCGGCCAAAACCATTGATTGCGATTCGTAGAGTCATTAGAAAAGCGCCTGCCGTAGTTTTGTTGTTGGAATTACAAGATTATTCGCAAAAAAATAGAAAACAAGCCTTTTTGGTGGCAATATTTTGTTTTATCTACAACGAGTGACCTGAATCAACTGGTCCAAATGGTCAAGAAACCCTCTGCCATCCCTTGTGCCGAGGGCGTTTTGATCAGCATAGACAAACAGGTCGCCACATCCGTTAGCCTGGAGTTCTACACATGCATCCCCGCGTTCTTGAGGTCACCGAACGGCTTGTCGCCCGCAGTCGCGCCACTCGCGAGGCTTACCTCGCCCTGATCCGCGGCGCCGCCAGCGATGGCCCGCAACGGGGCAAGCTGCAGTGTGCGAACTTCGCCCACGGCGTTGCCGGTTGCGGCTCGGAAGACAAGCACAGCCTGCGCATGATGAATGCCGCCAACGTGGCAATTGTTTCGTCATATAACGACATGCTCTCGGCGCACCAGCCTTACGAGCACTTTCCCGAACAGATCAAGAAGGCCCTGCGCGAGATGGGTTCGGTCGGCCAGTTCGCCGGCGGGACCCCCGCCATGTGCGATGGCGTGACCCAGGGCGAGGCCGGCATGGAGCTGAGCCTGCCGAGCCGCGAGGTGATCGCGCTGTCCACCGCGGTGGCCTTGTCCCACAACATGTTCGACGCCGCGCTGATGCTCGGCATCTGCGACAAGATCGTCCCGGGCCTGATGATGGGCGCGTTGCGCTTCGGCCACCTGCCGACCATCTTCGTCCCGGGCGGGCCGATGCCGTCGGGCATTTCCAACAAGGAAAAGGCCGACGTGCGCCAGCGTTACGCCGAAGGCAAGGCGACCCGCGAAGAGCTGCTGGAATCGGAGATGAAGTCCTACCACAGCCCGGGTACCTGCACCTTCTACGGCACCGCCAACACCAACCAATTGCTGATGGAAGTCATGGGCCTGCACTTGCCGGGCGCGTCCTTCGTCAACCCCTACACGCCATTGCGCGACGCCCTGACCCATGAGGCGGCGCAGCAGGTCACCCGCCTGACCAGGCAGAGCGGCAACTTCACGCCGATCGGCGAGATCGTCGACGAGCGTTCGCTGGTCAACTCCATCGTTGCCCTGCACGCCACCGGCGGTTCGACCAACCACACCCTGCACATGCCGGCGATTGCCCAGGCCGCGGGGATCCAGCTGACCTGGCAGGACATGGCCGACCTGTCCGAGGTGGTGCCGACCCTGTCCCACGTCTATCCGAACGGCAAGGCCGACATCAACCACTTCCAGGCCGCGGGCGGCATGGCGTTCCTGATCCGCGAACTGCTGGAAGCCGGCCTGCTCCACGAAGACGTCAACACCGTGGCCGGTCGTGGCCTGAGCCGCTACACCCAGGAGCCGTTCCTGGACAACGGCAAGCTGGTGTGGCGCGACGGTCCGATCGAAAGTCTCGACGAAAACATCCTGCGTCCGGTGGCCCGCGCGTTCTCGCCGGAAGGCGGCCTGCGGGTGATGGAAGGCAACCTCGGTCGCGGGGTGATGAAAGTCTCCGCCGTGGCGCTGCAACACCAGATCGTCGAAGCGCCGGCGGTGGTGTTCCAGGACCAGCAGGACCTGGCCGATGCGTTCAAGGCCGGCGAGCTGGAGAAAGACTTCGTGGCGGTGATGCGCTTCCAGGGCCCGCGCTCCAACGGCATGCCGGAATTGCACAAGATGACGCCGTTCCTCGGCGTGTTGCAGGACCGTGGCTTCAAGGTCGCGCTGGTCACCGACGGGCGCATGTCCGGGGCCTCGGGCAAGATCCCGGCGGCGATCCACGTCAGCCCGGAAGCCCAGGTCGGCGGTGCGCTGGCGCGGGTGCGCGACGGAGACATCATTCGCGTGGATGGCGTAAAGGGCACGCTGGAGCTTAAGGTAGACGCCGACGAATTCGCCGCCCGCGAACCGGCCAAGGGCCTGCTGGGTAACAACGTCGGCAGCGGCCGCGAATTGTTCGGTTTCATGCGCATGGCCTTCAGCTCGGCGGAGCAGGGCGCCAGCGCCTTTACCTCTGCCCTGGAGAACCTTAAGTGAAGCTAGCGCTGGTCGGTGACATTGGTGGAACCAATGCGCGTTTTGCGTTGTGGAAAGACCAGCGCCTGGAGTCGATCCAGGTGCTGGCGACGGCGGACCACGCCAGCCCGGAAGAAGCCATCGGTGTATACCTGGGCGGCCTCGGCCTGGCGCCGGGTTCGATCGGCGCGGTGTGCCTGTCGGTGGCCGGCCCGGTCGGCGGCGACGAATTTCGTTTTACCAACAACCACTGGCGCCTGAGCCGCAAGGCCTTCTGCCAGGCCTTGCAGGTCGATGAGCTGCTGCTGGTCAATGATTTCTCGGCCATGGCCCTGGGCATGACCCGCCTGCAGCCCGGCGAGTTCCGGGTGGTCTGCGAAGGCACCCCCGAGCCGCTGCGCCCGGCGGTGGTGATCGGGCCGGGTACCGGCCTGGGCGTCGGCACGCTGCTGGACCTGGGCGAAGGCCGCTGGGCCGCGTTGCCGGGCGAGGGCGGGCATGTCGACCTGCCGCTGAGCAGCCCGCGGGAAACCCAGTTGTGGCAGCACATTTATAGCGAGATCGGTCACGTCAGCGCCGAGACTGCGCTCAGCGGCGGCGGTTTGCCCCGGGTGTACCGGGCGATCTGCGCGGTGGACGGGCATGAGCCGGTGCTCGACACCCCGGAAGCGATTACCGCGGCGGGTCTGGCCGGCGACCCCGTCGCGGTGGAAGTGCTCGAGCAGTTCTGCTGCTGGCTGGGCCGGGTGGCGGGCAACAACGTGCTGACCACCGGTGCGCGCGGTGGCGTGTATATCGTTGGCGGGGTGGTCCCGCGGTTCGCCGACTTTTTCGTCGAAAGCGGTTTCGCCCGTTGTTTTGCCGACAAAGGCTGCATGAGCGATTACTTCAAGGGCATTCCGGTATGGCTGGTGACGGCGCCGTACTCGGGCCTGACTGGCGCCGGGGTGGCGCTGGAGCAGGCGTTTGCCTGATCCAGTTCTACCTCTGTAGCCGCTGCCGAGGCTGCGAGGCTGCGATAAGGCCGAAGGCCTTCAGCGATCTTTAAATCCCCGCGCTCGCTTCGTCGGAATGCCGCCCGGATCGATCGCAGCCTCGCGGCCTCGGCAGCGGCTACAGAGCCTTGGTGTCTACGTTTTGTTGATCGGTAAGGCATAATTCGGCCCCATTCATAACAACAAAGGACGGCCCGCGTGAGTTCAGTCAGTAAGTCGATCTTGTTGGTTGATGACGATCAGGAAATCCGCGAGCTGCTGGAGACCTACCTCAGTCGCGCCGGCTTCCAGGTCCGCAGCACGCCCAACGGCGCCGGTTTTCGCCAGGCGCTGAACGAGGCGCCGAGCGACCTGGTGATTCTGGATGTGATGCTGCCGGACGAAGACGGCTTCAGCCTGTGCCGTTGGATTCGCCAGCACCCGCGGGTCGGCCAGGTGCCGATCATCATGCTCACCGCCAGCTCCGACGAGGCCGACCGGGTCATCGGCCTGGAACTGGGTGCCGACGACTACCTGGGCAAACCCTTCAGCCCCCGGGAATTGCAGGCGCGGATCAAGGCCCTGCTGCGCCGCGCGCAGTTCGGCCAGGAACGCACCGGCGGCGAGGTGCTGTGCTTCGACGAGTGGCGTCTGGACATGGTCAGCCACCGGCTGTTCCATAACGATGGCGAGGAAGTGATTCTCTCCGGCGCCGACTTTGCCCTGCTCAAGCTGTTCCTCGATCACCCCCAGGAAATCCTCGATCGCGACACTATCGGCAATGCCACCCGCGGGCGCGAACTGATGCCCCTGGACCGCATCGTCGACATGGCGGTCAGCCGCCTGCGCCAACGCCTGCGCGACACCGAGAAGCCACCGCGGCTGATCCGCACCGTGCGCGGCAGCGGTTATCAATTGGCAGCCAATGTGGTTGCCGGCAATGCTCACTGAGTGGTCGCGCAAGCTGCTGGCGCGGGTGCCGGTGCCGCGTTCGCTGCTGGGCCGGATGTTGCTGCTGACGCTGCTGGCGGTGTTGTTCGCCCAGACCTTGTCCAGCGTGATCTGGGTCTCCCAGCTGCGCGCCACCCAACTCGAAGGCCTGGTCACCAGCGCCCGCAGCCTGGCCCATTCGATGACCGCCAGCGTCAGCTACTTTCGCTCGTTGCCGGTGGCGTACCGGCCGCTGGTGCTCGATCAGCTGCGCAGCATGGGCGGCACCCGTTTTGTCGTGACCCTCAACGACAAGCCGCTGGGCATGGAAGTGCTGCCCATCACGCCGCGCAAGCAGGCGGTGCTCAAGGCGGTGGACGAAGTGCTGCGCCAGTCCCTGGGCAACGACGCCTATATCTCGGTGACCTTCGTCAGCCCCGAGGACCTGCGGATTTTCAACGGCGGCCTGAAACTCGATGAGTTGCCGCGTTCCTGGGCCCACTACGCCCTGACCCTGGAGCCGGTGAACCCGCCGGTGCTGGTCACCCAGATCCAGATGGCACCGGGCGAGTGGCTGTACATCGCCTCGTTGTTGCCCGAGCCCTACACCAGCCTCGAAGAGCAGGGGCTGCCAGCGCAGCAGGTGTGGTTCATCGTGCTTACCAGCAGTTTCCTGTTGCTGTTCATCGGCCTGCTGGTGCATTGGCAGAGTCGGCCGCTCAAGCGCCTGGCGCGGGCCGCGCGGGACATGTCCCTGGGCGCCGATGTGCAGCCGGTGGCCGAGGGCGGCGGCAGCGAAGTGGTGGAGGTCGGCCGGGCCTTCAATGCCATGCGCGAGCGCATCAGCCGCTACCTGACCGAGCGCAGCCAGCTGTTCAGTGCGATTTCCCACGACCTGCGCACGCCCATCACCCGGCTGCGGCTGCGGGTCGAACTGCTGGAGGACGAACAGCTGCAAAGCAAGTTCGGCCGCGACCTGGATGAGCTGGAGCTGCTGGTCAAGGGCGCGCTGCAATGCGTCAAGGACACCGACATCCACGAGAACATCGAGCCGGTGGACCTCAACCAGGTGCTCGACTGCCTGGTGGAACCTTACCTGGCGCCCAACGGCAACGGCCGCGTGACCCAGCAGGGGCGGGCGCTGGCGCCATACCCGGGCAAGCCCCTGGCGCTCAAGCGCTGCATGGGCAACCTGATCGACAACGCGCTGAAGTACGGGCAGAACGCCCATCTGCATATCGACGACGACGCCAACGCGTTCATCCTGCACGTCGACGACGAAGGCCCGGGCGTGCCGGAGCAGCGCCTGGAGCAGGTGTTCGAGCCGCACTTCCGCCTGTCCGGCCAGCAGCAGGGCTACGGCCTGGGCCTGGGCATCGCGCGCAACATCGCCCACAGCCATGGCGGCGAGGTGAGCCTGCAGAACCTGCGCGAAGGCGGTTTGCGCGTGACCCTGTACCTGCCGCGTTCCATGGATTGATGCCCCTGTAGCCGCTGGCGAAGCCTGCGATCGGCCGCGTAGCGGTCGTAAAATTTCATGCCGCGCTTGGCTGTATGACCGAGGCGCCAGTTTTGCGAGCCCTGCGGTCTCGAGCGCAGCCTTCGCCAGCGGCTACAGGGAGTTTTGTCACGGTTTGGTGACATTTCCTGTGACCTTCGTTACCTGCCCGCGCGAACCCGTTGTTTAGACTCAAGGCCCTGATAAAAACAACAACAGGTCCGCCATGAACCCTATTCCCCTGACGTTCAGCAGCTGGCTGAACGCTCCTGCCCATCATCAATGGCTGGCCGCCGAAGGCCAGCGCCTGCTCGGGTTCGCCCGCGCGGCACGGCTGCCTGATGGCTTCGGCGACCTGGACGAGCGCGGGCGCCTGCCAAGCGGCGCCCGGGCCGGCACCATGAACACCGCGCGCATGACCCACAGTTTCGCCATGGCCCATATCCAGGGCATTCCCGGCTACGCCACGCTGGTGGACCACGGCATCGCCGCCCTCAACGGCGCGCTGCACGATGGCGAATATGGCGGTTGGTTCGCCGCCCCCGGGCATGCCGATGGCAACAGCGACAAGGCCGCGTACCTGCATGCCTTCGTCGCCCTGGCGGCGAGTTCCGCGGTGGTGGCCGCGCGCCCCGGCGCCGAGGCCTTGCTGGCGGAGGCGATCCAGGTCATCGAAAGGCATTTCTGGAGCGAGGAGGAGGGCGCGATGCGCGAGTCCTTCAACCGCGACTGGAGCGGCGAGGAGGCCTATCGCGGCGCCAACAGCAACATGCACGCCACCGAGGCATTCCTCGCCCTGGCCGATGTCACCCAGGACCCGCGCTGGCTCAACCGTGCCCTGCACATTGTCGAGCGGGTCATCCATCAGCATGCCGCCGCTGGCGATTACCGGGTCATCGAGCATTTCGACCGGCAGTGGCAGCCGCTGCCGGATTACAACCAGGAACACCCGGCCGACGGTTTCCGCCCCTATGGCACCACCCCCGGGCACGCTTTCGAGTGGGCCCGCCTGCTGCTGCACCTCGAAGCCGCACGCTGCCAGGCCGGTATGCTCAGCCCCGGCTGGCTGCTGCTGGATGCCCAGAAACTCTTCGAAAACGCCTGCCGTGACGCCTGGGACGTCGATGGCGCGCCGGGCATCGTCTACACCCTGGACTGGCAGCAGCGCCCCGTGGTGCGCCAGCGCCTGCACTGGACCCATGCCGAGGCCGCGGCGACGGCCAGTGCCTTGCTGCAACGCACCGGGGAGGCACAGTACGAAACCTGGTATCGGCGCTTCTGGGAATTCACTGCCGAGCATTTCATCGACCCGCTGCACGGCAGCTGGCACCACGAACTGGACAGCGACAACAGGCCCAGCGCCGAGATCTGGGCCGGCAAGCCGGACCTGTATCACGCCTGGCAGGCGGTGCTGATTCCGCGCCTGCCTTTGGCGCCGAGCATGGCATCGGCACTGGCCGAAGTGTCTAGACTGCAGGTTGTGTAACCATGTGGTGACATTCGCGCATCCCTTCGTTACCTGCGCGGGTAGGCCCCCTGTTTAGAATCCTATGCAGCGCAAGCACCAGACTTGCATGCATAACAACAAGAAAGGTACACCTCAGATGAATGCGATTTCTCGTCTAGCTGCTGTCATTTCCGTTGCCTCGTTGTTTCCCCTCAGTGCATTCCCTCTTGTTTCCGTTGCCGCCGACGCCAAAGGTTCCGTGGAAGTCGTCCACTGGTGGACGTCCGGCGGTGAAAAAGCGGCGGTCGATGTGCTCAAGGCCCAGGTCGAAAAAGACGGCTTCACCTGGAAAGACGGCGCAGTCGCCGGCGGTGGCGGTGCCACGGCCATGACCGTGCTGAAAAGCCGCGCCGTTTCCGGCAACCCGCCGGGCGTTGCGCAGATCAAGGGTCCGGACATCCAGGAGTGGGGCAGCACCGGCCTGCTCAGCACCGACGCCCTGAAAGACGTGGCCAAGTCGGAAAACTGGGATGGCCTGCTCTCCAAGAAAGTCTCCGACACCGTGAAGTACGAAGGTGACTATGTCGCCGTGCCGGTGAACATCCACCGCGTCAACTGGCTGTGGATCAACCCGGAAGTCTTCAAGAAGGCCGGGATCGACAAGGCCCCGACCACCCTCGAAGAATTCTATGCCGCCGGCGACAAGCTCAAGGCCGCCGGCTTCATCGCCCTGGCCCACGGCGGCCAGCCATGGCAGGACAGCACCGTGTTCGAAGACGTGGTGCTCTCGGTCATGGGCGCCGATGGCTACAAGAAAGCCCTGGTCGACCTGGACCAGAAGACCCTCGCCGGCCCGGAGATGACCAAGGCCTTCACCGAGCTGAAGAAAGTCACCGGCTACATGGACCCGAACCGCGCCGGGCGTGACTGGAACATCGCCGCCGCCGACGTCATCAATGGCAAGGCCGGCATGCAGATGATGGGCGACTGGGCCAAGAGCGAGTGGACCGCGGCGAAGAAAGTCGCCGGCAAGGACTACCAGTGCGTGGCCTTCCCGGGCACCGACAAGGCCTTCACCTACAACATCGACTCCCTGGCGGTGTTCAAGCTCAAGGCCGATCGCAAGGGCGATATCGCCGCGCAGCAGGACCTGGCCAAGGTGGCCCTGGGCAAGGACTTCCAGAAGGTCTTCAGCATCAACAAAGGCTCGATCCCGGTGCGCACCGACATGCTCAACGACATGGCCGCGCAAGGCTTCGACTCCTGCGCCCAGGCGGCGGCCAAGGACTTCCTGGCTGACGACAAGACCGGCAGCCTGCAACCGAGCATGGCGCACAACATGGCCACTTCCCTGGCCGTGCAGGGCGCGATCTTCGATGTGGTGACCAACTTCATGAACGACAAGGATGCGGACCCGGCCAAGGCCAGTGCGCAGCTGGCATCGGCCGTCAAGGCCGCCCAGTAACTCCGAACGCCGCAGGTCTGCCTGCGGCGATTTGTCTGACGGCGCTTTCCCCCTGTAGGAGCGAGCTTGCTCGCGATAGCGATCTGACTGGCGGCATCAAGGTTGAATGTCACGCAGTCATCGCGAGCCAGCTCGTTCCTGCACAAGAGGGGATCGCTTCGGACCTCACTTCTTCAACTGGATTATCCCGATGAGCTCTGTGGCGGTTTTCAGCAAAGCCTCACCGTTCGACGCGCTGCAGCGCTGGCTCCCCAAGTTGGTCCTGGCGCCAAGCATGCTGATCGTCCTGGTCGGTTTTTACGGTTACATCATCTGGACGTTCATTCTGTCCTTCACCAATTCCAGCTTCATGCCGAGCTACAAGTGGGTCGGCCTGCAGCAATACATGCGCCTGATGGACAACGACCGCTGGTGGGTGGCGAGCAAGAACCTGGCGCTGTTCGGCGGCATGTTCATCGGCATCAGCCTGGTGCTGGGCGTGTTCCTGGCGGTGCTGCTGGACCAGCGCATCCGCAGGGAAGGCTTTATCCGCACCATCTACCTGTACCCGATGGCGCTGTCGATGATCGTCACCGGCACCGCCTGGAAATGGCTGCTCAACCCTGGCCTGGGCCTGGACAAGATGCTGCGTGACTGGGGCTGGGAAGGCTTCCGCCTGGACTGGCTGGTGGATCAGGATCGCGTGGTGTACTGCCTGGTGATCGCCGCCGTATGGCAGGCCTCCGGGTTTGTCATGGCGATGTTCCTCGCCGGCTTGCGCGGTGTCGACCAGTCGATCATCCGCGCCGCCCAGGTCGACGGCGCGAGCCTGCCGACCATCTACCTGAAGATCGTTCTGCCGAGCCTGCGCCCGGTGTTCTTCAGCGCCTTCATGATCCTCGCGCACATCGCGATCAAGAGCTTCGACCTGGTGGCGGCGATGACCGCCGGTGGCCCTGGCTACTCCTCCGACCTGCCGGCGATGTTCATGTATTCCTTCACCTTCAGCCGTGGCCAGATGGGCATAGGTTCGGCCAGCGCCATGCTGATGCTGGGCGCGGTGCTGACCATCCTGGTGCCGTACCTGTACTCCGAACTGCGAGGCAAACGCCATGACTAACCAGCTCGGAAAACCTGCGCTGAACTTCAGCCGCATCGCCATCTACGCCACCCTGCTGCTGGCAGCGGCGGTGTACCTGGTGCCGCTGGTGGTGATGCTGCTGACCAGCTTCAAGACCCCGGAAGACATCCGCACCGGCAACCTGCTGAGCTGGCCGGCGGTGATCGACGGCATCGGCTGGATCAAGGCCTGGGACACCGTGGGCGGCTACTTCTGGAACTCGGTGAAGATCACCGTGCCGGCGGTGATCATCTCGACCTTCGTCGGCGCCATGAACGGTTATGTGCTGTCGATGTGGCGCTTCCGCGGTTCGCAGTTGTTCTTCGGCCTGCTGCTGTTCGGTTGCTTCCTGCCGTTCCAGACCGTGTTGCTGCCGGCGTCCTTCACCCTCGGCAAGTTCGGCCTGGCCAACACCACCAGCGGCCTGGTGCTGGTGCATGTGGTCTACGGGCTGGCGTTCACCACGCTGTTCTTCCGCAACTACTACGTGAGCATCCCGGACGCCCTGGTCAAGGCCGCGCGCCTGGACGGCGCGGGCTTCTTCACCATCTTCGGCAAGATCCTGCTGCCGATGTCGGTGCCGATCATCATGGTCTGCCTGATCTGGCAGTTCACCCAGATCTGGAACGATTTCCTGTTCGGCGTGGTGTTCGCCAGCGGCGATGCGCAACCGATCACCGTGGCCTTGAACAACCTGGTCAACACCAGCACCGGGACCAAGGAATACAACGTTGATATGGCGGCGGCGATGATCGCCGGGCTGCCGACACTGCTGGTCTACATATTCGCTGGCAAGTATTTCCTGCGTGGGCTGACGTCCGGCGCGGTCAAGGGGTAAAAGATGGCAACTCTCGAATTACGCAACGTCAACAAAACCTACGGTACCGGCCTGCCGGACACCCTGAAGAACATCGAGCTGAAGATCGATGACGGTGAGTTCCTGATTCTCGTGGGACCTTCGGGCTGCGGTAAATCCACCCTGATGAACTGCATCGCCGGCCTGGAAAACATCAGCGGCGGAGCGATCCTGGTGGACGACGCCGACATCAGCGGCATGAGCCCGAAAGACCGTGACATCGCCATGGTGTTCCAGTCCTACGCGCTGTACCCGACCATGAGCGTGCGCGACAACATCGCCTTTGGCCTGAAGATCCGCAAGATGCCGGCCGCCGAGATCGACGAGGAAGTGGCGCGGGTGGCCAAGCTGCTGCAGATCGAGCACCTGCTCAGCCGCAAGCCCGGCCAACTGTCCGGCGGCCAGCAACAGCGCGTGGCCATGGGCCGGGCCCTGGCGCGGCGGCCGAAGATCTACCTGTTCGACGAACCGCTGTCCAACCTCGACGCCAAGCTGCGGGTCGAGATGCGCACCGAAATGAAACTGATGCACCAGCGCCTGAAAACCACCACGGTCTACGTCACTCACGACCAGATCGAAGCCATGACCCTGGGCGACAAGGTGGCGGTGATGAAGGACGGCATCATCCAGCAGTTCGGTACCCCGAAACAGATCTACAACGACCCGGCCAACCTGTTCGTGGCCAGCTTCATCGGTTCGCCGCCGATGAATTTCATCCCCCTGCGCCTGCAACGCAAGGACGGCCGCCTGCTGGCCCTGCTGGACAGCGGCCAGGCCCGTTGCGAGCTGCCGTTGGGCATGCAGGACGCCGGCCTGGAAGACCGTGAAGTGATCCTCGGCATCCGCCCGGAGCAGATCGGCCTGGCGAACGGCGAGGGCAACGGCCTGCCGACCCTGCGCGCCGAGGTCCAGGTCACCGAGCCGACCGGTCCCGACACCCTGGTGTTCGTCAACCTCAACGGCACCAAGGTTTGCTGCCGCCTGGCGCCGGATGTGGCGCCGCAGGTCGGCGAAACCCTGACCCTGCAATTCGATCCGGCCAAGGTTTTGCTGTTCGATGCCAAGAGTGGCGAGCGCCTGGGTGTTGCGGCCCCTGCGCAGACCGCAGCCCATGCCAGCAACGTGGCGCAGTTCAAGGGGCGTTGAGGCCAGTGTTATTGGAGCATGGACGTACCGAATGCGCGGCGGATGGCCTGTCATCCGTCGCATCAGGTGTAAACCGCGTTAGAGAAAAACAGTTAATAACAATAAAGACGAGGATGTAGGGATGAAAAACAAGAGCACCAATGCACGCTTGATCTGCCAGTTGTCAGCGATTGCGGCAATGACCCTGGCCGGTAGCGCGCACGCTGACGAAGCGTTCAGCGCCGATTCGAAATGGATGACCGGTGACTGGGGGGGCGAGCGGACCAAGCTGATCGAGAAAGGGATCGATATCAAGGCTGATTACGTTGGTGAAATGGGCGCCAACCTGCATGGCGGCTACAACGACGACAAGACCGGGCGCTACAGCGACCAGTTCGGCCTGGGCGTGGCGCTGGACCTGGAAAAGCTCTGGGGCTGGGATAACACCCAGGCGAAGATCCAGCTGACCAACCGTAACGGCCAGAACATCTCCAACGACCGTATCGGCGACCCGCGTGCCGGCACCCTGAGCTCCTCCCAGGAAGTCTACGGCCGTGGCCACATGGTGCGTCTGACCCAATTGTGGATCCAGCACCAGTTCCTCGACGGCAAGCTCGACGTCAAGGCCGGTTACTTCGGCGAAGGCGAAGACTTCAACACCTTCCCCTGCGACTTCCAGAACCTGGCGTTCTGCGGCTCTCAGGTGGGCAACTGGGCGACCAACATCTGGTACAACTGGCCGGTCAGCCAGGCGGCGCTGCGGGTGAAGTACCACATCACCCCTGAGCTGTATGCGCAGATCGGTGCATACAACCAGAACCCGTCGCAACTGGAGCACGGCAACGGCTTCAAGCTCAGTGGCAGCGGTACCAAGGGCACCGTCCTGCCGGTCGAGCTGGTCTGGTCGCCGAAGGTCAACAACCTGCCGGGCGAGTACCGCGTCGGTTACTACAAGAGCACGGCCGATGCCAGCGACGTGCGCGAGGACGTCAATGGCCAGGACGCCGCGGTCACCGGTGACAGCTATCGCGTGCATAGCAGCAAGCACGGCTACTGGTTCGTCGGGCAGCAGCAGCTCACCACCCACAACGGCGATGCGACCCGCGGTCTGAATATCGCGGCCAACGCCACGTTCCACGACAAGGACACCAACTTCATCGACAACTACCAGTCGCTGATGCTGGTGTATAAGGGCCCGTTCGACGCGCGTCCCAAGGATGACGTCGGCATCGGTTTCGCCCGTATCCATGTCAACGACGACGTGAAGAAAAACGCCCAGTTGCTCAATGACACCAACGGCGTCAGCAACTATGACGATCCGCTGTTCTCGCCGATCCGCGAGACTGAGTACAACTACGAAATCAACTACGGCTTCCATGTCACCAACTGGCTGACCGTGCGTCCCAACCTGCAATACATCACGCATCCAGGCGGTGTGGATGAAGTCGACAACGCCCTGGTGGCCGGCCTGAAAATTCAGTCGGTGTTCTAACGCTGTTGCGATAAGCTCCTCCTCTATGTGCGCATTTTTGCGGATGGCCCAGGCTATCCGCTTTTTTTTGCGGCGAACCCGTTCCCTGTAGCCGCTGCCGCAGGCTGCGATCGGCCGGGACGGCCGTAGCGTCCTCAAGGTCGCTGAAGGCCTGCGGCCTTATCGCAGCCTGCGGCAGCGGCTACAGGGCTTTGCGCATCAATGATGAATATCGGTACAGCAATGATCTTCAGGACCGTGGCCCATGCATGAGCATCCGCTACAACGCTTTTTCAAATCCTTGCGCGAGCGCCCGACTTTCGCGTGGGAGCGCTATCAGATGCGCGACGTGCTGGTGATCGACCATCCGCTGTGCCAGGCGGTGTTCAGTCGCCAGGGCGCGCAGCTCCTGCATTTCCAGCCGAGCGGGCAGAAGCCCTGGCTGTGGTGCGCAGCGAAGTGGCCGCAGGTCGGGGCGATCCGTGGCGGGGTGCCGGTGTGCTGGCCCTGGTACGGCCGCCACCCGAGCGAAAACGCCTGGCCATCCCATGGCTGGGCCCGGCTGATCGACTGGAAGCTGCTCGACAGCCGCAGCGATGACGAGGGCGTGTACCTGCACTGGCAGTTGCAGCTGTGCGACTGGCAAGTCGACCTGCACGCGCACCTGGGCGAAAGCATGGACCTGCGCCTGAGCACCGAGCACCAGGACAGCCTGCCGTGCCAGCTGAGCCAGGCTTTGCACGCCTACTGGCGTATTGGCGACGTCGGTGAGGTAGCGCTGTCTGGGCTCGATGGCGCCGAGGGTTACGACCAGTTGAGCCGCCAGGCGTGCCGGCAAACAGGCGAGCTGCGGGTCGATGGCGGCTGTCAGCGGGTGTTCCAGCACGAGGGCGAATTGCAGCTCAAGGACCACGCCTGGCAGCGCGAATTGCGCATCGACACCGGCGACAGCGCCGACACCGTGGTCTGGCACCCGGGCAGCCGGCCGCTGCTGGGGGTGAGCTGGAACGAGGTGTCCGGGTTCGTCTGCGTCGAGGCGGCGGCGGGGGGCACCGACAGCCTGTGCCTGGCGCCGGGGGAGCGGGCGCATCTGAGCCTGCAGGCGCGGGCGGGGGCCGAGGTGAGCGTTCGGGCTTGAGGGCTTCATCGCGAGCACGCTCGCTCCTACAGGATTGCGTCGAACTGTGTAGGAGCGAGCGTGCTCGCGACAGGGCCGATGCCGCCCCAGCCGGCCTCAGCTGTACTCGTCGCCCACCGGGTAGCGGCTGGCGTTGAGGCTTTCCTTGATCTTGCGCAGGTGCGGCTGGAAGTCCACACCGCGGCGCAGGGTCATGCCGGTGGCGAGGACGTCGAGCACGGTGAGCTGGATGATCCGCGAAGTCATCGGCATGTAGATGTCGGTGTCTTCCGGCAGCGGGATGTTCAGGCTCAGGGTGCTGGCCTTGGCCAATGGCGAGCCGGCGGCGGTCAGGCCGAGTACCGAGGCGCCGTTTTCCCGGGCGATGCGCGCCACTTCCACCAGCTCGCGGGTGCGCCCGGTGTAGGAGATGATCACGAACAGCTCGCCGGTGTGCGCCACCGAGGCGATCATCCGCTGCATCAGTACATCGGCGTGGGCGGTCACCGCCAGGTTGAAGCGGAAGAATTTGTGCTGGGCGTCGAGGGCCACCGGGGCCGAGGCGCCAAGGCCGAAGAAGTGGATCTGCCGGGCCTGGATCAACAGGTCGACGGCGCGGCTGATCAGGTTCGGATCCAGGGCCTGGCAGGCGCTGTCCAGGGAGGCGATGGCGCTGCCGAAGATTTTCTGGGTGTAGGCTTCGGGGTTGTCGTCGGCTTCCACCGCGCGGCTGACGTAGGCCGCGCCGCTGGCCAGGCTCTGGGCCAGTTGCAGCTTGAGTTCGGGGTAGCCGCTGACGCCGAACGAGCGGCAGAAACGGTTGACCGTCGGCTCGCTGACCGAAGCGGCCTGGGCGAGGGCAGCAATACTGAAGCGGGTCGCCTGCTGCGGGTTGAGCAGGATGACTTCGGCGACTTTACGTTCCGCCTTGTTCAATTCTTCAAGGCGACTCTGGATCTGTTCCAGAAGATTTCGCACGCGGTCCATTAGGGTTTTCCTGGTTCGGCAATGCAAAGGAAGCCGGTCTTAACCGGTCTTTGGCGGTGGCCTATCCTACTGATGGCTCCGACGGACCACCACTTCGAATCTGTATTTTGCTAAAATGTTGTGGTTATTACTACATTTTCCCTTGAGTGATGCCTTGAAAAAAGGTATTTGTAGCTTAACTTGATAAAAGAACAAACATCATGCCTTCGATAACGGTTGAACCGTGCACCTTCGCCTTGTTCGGCGCGCTGGGCGATCTGGCGCTTCGCAAATTGTTTCCTGCCCTGTACCAGCTCGATGGCGCCGGCCTGCTGCATGACGACACGCGTATTCTGGCGCTGGCCCGCGAGCCGGGCAGCGACCAGCAGCACCTGTCTTTCATTGAAGCGCAATTGCGCAAGTATGTAGGTGCCAAGGAGATAGACCCTGCGGTGCTGGAGCGCTTCCTGGCGCGCCTGACCTACCTGCACGTGGATTTCCTCAAGGCCGAGGATTACCTGGCCCTGGCCGAACTGGCCGGGCACGGGCAACGCCTGATCGCCTATTTCGCCACGCCAGCGGCGGTGTACGGGGCGATCTGCGAGAACCTGTCGAAGGCTGGCCTGGCCGAAAACACCCGCGTGGTGCTGGAAAAACCCATCGGCTCGGACCTGGAGTCGTCGCGCAAGGTCAACGACGCGGTGGCGCAGTTCTTCCCGGAGAACCGCATCTATCGCATCGACCACTACCTGGGCAAGGAGACGGTGCAGAACCTGATCGCCCTGCGTTTCGCCAACAGCCTGTTCGAGACCCAGTGGAACCAGAACTACATCTCCCACGTGGAAATCACCGTGGCCGAGAAGGTCGGCATCGAAGGCCGCTGGGGTTACTTCGACAAGGCCGGCCAGTTGCGGGACATGATCCAGAACCACCTGCTGCAACTGCTCTGCCTGATTGCCATGGACCCGCCCGCCGATCTTTCGGCCGACAGCATCCGTGACGAGAAGGTCAAGGTGCTCAAGGCGCTGGCGCCAATCAGCCCGGAGGGGCTGACCACCCAGGTGGTGCGTGGCCAGTACATCGCCGGGCACAGCGAAGGCAAGGCCGTGCCGGGGTACCTGGAGGAAGAGAATTCCAACACCCAGAGCGACACCGAAACCTTCGTCGCCCTGCGGGCCGACATCCGCAACTGGCGTTGGGCCGGGGTGCCGTTCTACCTGCGTACCGGCAAGCGCATGCCGCAGAAGCTGTCGCAGATCGTCATCCACTTCAAGGAGCCGTCGCACTACATCTTCGCCCCCGAGCAGCGCCTGCAGATCAGCAACAAGCTGATCATCCGCCTGCAGCCGGACGAAGGTATCTCCCTGCGGGTGATGACCAAGGAACAAGGCCTGGACAAGGGCATGCAACTGCGCAGTGGCCCGTTGCAACTGAATTTTTCCGACACTTATCGTAGTACGCGGATTCCCGATGCCTACGAGCGGTTGTTGCTGGAAGTGATGCGTGGCAATCAGAACCTGTTTGTCCGCAAAGATGAAATCGAAGCCGCGTGGAAGTGGTGTGACCAGCTGATCGCCGGGTGGAAGAAATCCGGCGATGCGCCCAAGCCGTATGCGGCCGGGTCGTGGGGGCCGATGAGTTCCATCGCACTGATCACGCGGGACGGGAGGTCATGGTATGGCGATATCTGAATTGAAATTGCCCGCGGGCGTGCATGCCCACGAGTTCCATAGCCCGGCACTGTTGGCCGAAGGCCTGGCGCTGAAGGTGGCCGGGCAACTGAGCCAGGCGATCCAGGTTCGCGGCGAAGCCACGCTGGTGGTGTCCGGCGGGCGCAGTCCGGTAGCGTTTTTCCAGCACCTGGCCAAGCAGCACCTGGACTGGTCCAAGGTGTTGATCACCCTGGCGGACGAGCGCTGGGTACCGGTCGAACATGCCGACAGCAACGCCGGCCTGCTCAAGCGCTACCTGCTGCAAGGGCCGGCGGCCAAGGCGAAGTTCCTCAGCCTGTACAACGCCGCGGCGAACCTCGAAGAGGCCGCGGCGCAGGCCGATCGTCTGCTGGCCGAGTTGTCGGCCATCGACGTGCTGATCCTGGGCATGGGCGACGACGGTCACACCGCCTCGCTGTTCCCCAACAGCCCGAACCTGACCGAGGCCCTGAAAGTCGATGGCCAGCGTCGCTGCTGGCCGATGCTGGCGCCGAGCGTGCCCCATCAGCGCCTGAGCATGAGCCGCGCCTTGCTGGCTTCGGCCACCTACAGCGTGCTGTCGATTTCCGGTCAATCCAAATTGACCACCCTGAGTGCCGCACTGGCCGGTGACGATGTCGCCGCGATGCCGATTCGTGCCTTCCTGCAACCTCCGTTAGAGATTTACTGGTGCCCATGAGCCAAGGATCAGCCGCTATGACAAACCCACAACCGACCGTTTCCATGGCGGACAAAGTTGCCCTGATCGACAGCCTCTGCGCCAAGGCGCGGATTCTGCCGGTGATCACCATCGCCCGCGAACAGGACGTGCTGCCCCTGGCCGACGCCCTGGCCGCCGGCGGCCTGACCGCGCTGGAAGTGACCCTGCGTTCGCAGTTCGGCCTCAAGGCCATCCAGATCCTGCGCGAGCAGCGTCCAGAGCTGGTGACCGGTGCCGGCACCGTGCTCGATCGGCAGATGCTGGCCGCCGCCGAAGCCGCCGGTTCGCAGTTCATCGTCACCCCGGGCATTACCCGCGACCTGCTGGAAGCCAGCGTTGCCAGTCCGATCCCGCTGTTGCCGGGGATCAGCAATGCCTCCGGGATCATGGAGGGTTACAGCCTGGGGTATCGCCGCTTCAAGCTGTTCCCGGCGGAAGTCAGTGGCGGCGTGGCTGCGATCAAGGCCCTGGGGGGGCCGTTCGGCGAGGTGAAGTTCTGCCCGACCGGCGGTGTCGGCCCGGCCAATATCAAGAGCTACATGGCGTTGAAGAACGTGATGTGCGTCGGCGGTAGCTGGATGCTCGATCCCGAGTGGATCAAGAACGGCGACTGGGCGCGGATCCAGGAGTGCACGGCCGAGGCCCTGGCACTGCTGGACTGACAGGTTTCCTGCTTTTTTCAAAGATTCGTTGGTGTGTTCTACGGCTTTACGGTGCGCTTGGTCGGTGCACCGTTTTTTTTTGCCTGGAGAAAAGCTGCCTGGCGACGCGGGCTCTTCTGTAGGAGCGCAGCTTGCTCGCGATGACGCCGGGGCGGACAACGCGATCTGAATGGTCGCGACTGTCTGTAGCCGCTGCCGCAGGCTGCGATCGGCCGAAAGGCCGTAGCGTTCTCAGGATCGCAGGAGGTCCTTCGGACCTGTCGCAGCCTGCAGCAGCGGCTACAGGCTACTGGGCCGCCAGTTCAGTCAATGCCTCGACCAGCAGATGGATATCCGAGGCTGGCGTGGTAAAGCCCGGAGTCACCCGGATACAGGGCCCGCAACGCGAACCGCTGCGCGCCACGGTGAACAGGTTGTACTCCTCGAGCAACCGTTCGGCCATCGCCTGCTGGTCCGGCTGGCGGGTGAAGCGAAACGAGGTGATGCCGCAATACAGCCGTGGATCGTCCGGGGTCATGACTTCAATGCCGGGCAGCTCGCGCACCTGGCTCACCCACAGGTCGCGCAGGTAATTCAGGCGCGCACCCTTGAGGGCCGAGCCGCCCATGCTGCGGTGCTCCTCGAACACCCGGGGCAAGGTCAGCCAGGCCGGAATGTTCGGCGTGCCATAAGGCGCCCGTGAACGGATATCGTCCAGGGCATAACGTTGCTCGCCCATGTCCGGGTCGATATCGGCCAGGCGTCGTGGGTCGATGTAGACAAACCCCAGGCTCAGCGGCGCGCCAATCCATTTCTGCAGGTTGTAGCCGGCGAACGCCACGCCGAGTTCGCTGAGCTCGAAATCGACCTGGGCCAGGGCGTGGGCGCCGTCGAGGATGACGTCGATTCCCCGTTCGCGGGCATCCAGGGCAATGGCCTGGACCGGCAGCACCAGCCCGGTGCGGTGGGTGACATGCGTCAGGGCCATCAGCTTCAGCCGTGGGCAGCGCTCGAAGGCCTCGCGATAGCTGGCCAGCAGGCTGTCGAAGCTTGCCGGGTGGGCGTGCTCGATCTCGATGACCTCGACCCCGCGATGGCGCGCCAGCCAGTGCATGGCGCCCTTGACGCTGTCGTATTCCAGGTCGCTGAGCAGCACCTGATCGCCCGGCTGCAGGCGATTGTAGTTGCGAATCAGCGATTGCAGCGCTTCCGAAGCGCTGCGGGTGAGGGCGATGGCCTGGCGGTCGACGCCGAGCAGTTCGGCCAATTGCTGTCGAATCTGCAAATTGCCGATCTGTTCGAAATGCTGGCGCACATGCACCGAGTTGCTGCGGTTCACGAAGTCGATCTGGCGCTGGTATTCCTCGACCACGGCGCGGCTCATGCGCCCGAAATAGCCGTTTTCCAGGTTGATCGGCCCGGGTTCGACGTCATAGCGCCGGGCGATGGCCAGCCAGTAATCTTCGTCGCGGGCGAGTTGGGCATTGCTTGGCATGGCGGGCTTCTTAATGACGGGGCTTGGGTTTGCCGTGTTTGGCGCGCAGCGGGTCCAGTAGATCGGAAAGGCCGTTGTGATCGATTTCCTGCATCAATGCCAACAGGCCGCCCAGCTCGCCGTGGGGGAAACCTTCGCGGGCGAACCAGTTCAGGTAGGGGCCGGGCAGGTCGGCGAGGATACGGCCCTTGTACTTGCCGTAGGGCATTTCGCGGGTGACCAGGAGTTCAAGTTTTTCGGGATTCATGGCGGCTGTCTGTTGAGGTGACGAACACCTTGGAAAATACAGGCATTCTGCATGCAGGCCAAATGACAGATCATGCAAATAACGCGGATACAGAAAGCGGCATAAAACTTAACTGTTTGAAAAATAATAGAAATATTTAATTCCAGGACTGGCACGCAGGGTGCAACACCTATGACAACTCCCTCAACCTGGAAGGACTGGAAAATGACGGACATTAACAAAGAAGCGATTTCGATCCTCAACGACCTGATCGAAACCAGTAAGGACGGTCAGGAGGGGTTCAAGACCTGCGCGCAAGACATCAAGCATCCTGAGCTGAAAGCATTGTTCGTGAAGCGCTCCGCCGATTGCGCCAGCGCCGCGGCCGAATTACAGGCCAGCGTGCGCTCCATGGGCGGCGATCCGCAAACCTCCACCAGCATCAGTGGCGACCTGCATCGCCGTTGGGTCGACCTCAAGTCCCGGGTGACCGGCAAGGATGAAGAAGCGGTGCTCAACGAGGCCGAGCGCGGTGAAGACCATGCACTGAAAGCCTACAAGAACGCGCTGGAGAAAATCAGCAAGCACAACCTGGTCGGCATTCGTGACCTGGTGGAGCGTCAGTACCATGGCGTACAGCGCAACCACGATCAGGTCAAAGCCCTGCGTAACCAGGCCCGCGCCCGCTCATAACGGGTCAGGCCTGTCAAAAACGCCAGCCTGTCTGGCGTTTTTTTTGTGGCTGAAAATTAATACTGGACTACTGATAGTTAGCTAGCTAATAATTTGCAGTCGTTATTTCTCGTTCCAGTGCATCTATCGTTGTTTTGTCCTTCCCAGGGTTCTTTCCGTGCGTATCACTTTGCAGGCGCTGTTCGCCCCCAATCTTCCGGCCGTACAGTTCGCGATCAAGACCGTGCTCGGCGCCGGCCTGGCGCTGTGGCTGGCCATGCGCTGGGGCCTGCAGCAGCCGTCCTGGGCCCTGATGACGGCGATCATCGTCGCCCAGCCGCTGTCCGGGATGGTCCTGCAAAAGGGCATGGCGCGGTTAGTGGGGACGTTGGTGGGAACCTGCATGTCGGTGCTGTTCATGGGGCTGTTCGCCCAGATGCCCTGGCTGTTCCTGCTGGCCCTGGCGCTGTGGCTGGGGCTGTGCACCGCCAGTTCGACCCTGCTGCGCAGTGCCTGGTCCTATTCGTTCGTGCTGGCCGGCTACACCGTGGCGATCATCGCCTTGCCGGCGATCTCCCACCCGTTGTCGATATTCGACCAGGCCGTGGCGCGCTGCACGGAAATCTCCCTGGGCATTATCTGCGCCACCGCCAGCAGTGCGTTGCTCTGGCCGATGCGGGTCGAGCGGCAGTTGACCGCCCAGGCGCGCGGTGCCTGGCAAAGCGGGATGCAGGCGGCGCGGGCGACCCTGGCCGGCGATGCCCTGGCGCGCAAGGGCTTGCTGGAGATCCTCGGGCGTATCGTTGCCGTGGACTCGCAGCGCGAACATGCCTGGTTCGAAGGGCCGTCGGGCCGGCAGCGGGCGCGGGCGATCAGCGGCCTGAGCCAGAAGTTGCTGATGTTGCTGCGAATCTCCCGTTCGGTACGCCGGCAATGGAAACAATTGGACCAGGCCGAGGCGGACCCGCTGGCGCCGTGGATGGACCAAGTGCAGCAGGCCCTGGCGGCCATGGACAAACCGACTTTGCAGGCGTTGCGGCCGCAGTTGCTGGACGCTTCCCATGACTCGGCCATCAGTTCGGCGCAAAGCTATTGCCTGGCCCGTTTCACCCTGCTGCTGGATACCGCGCTGGCTGCCGGCGAGGCGCTGCAGGCGGTGGAGGAGGGCAAGGCGTCGGTCGAGCAGCCGGCGACCCTGAGCCCCCATCGCGATCTGTCGCTGGCGCTGCTGTTTGGCGCGCGCAGTGCCCTGGCTTTTCTCACCGTGGCCTGCTTCTGGCTGGCCACCGCCTGGCCGGCGGCCTCGGGGGCGATGCTGCTGACCTGCGTGGTGTGCGGCCTGTTCGCCAGTCGGGAAAACGGTGCGCAGATCGGCATGAGTTTCATGCGCGGCATCTTCCTGGCGATTCCGGTGGCCTTCGTGGTCGGGCAGATCCTGCTGCCGCAGTGGAGCAGTTTCGCCCTGCTGGCGATGGCCATGGGCGTGCCGCTGTTTTTCGGTGCGCTGGGCATGGCCAAACCCCAGATCGGCGCCACGGCCACCTCGTTCTGCCTGCACTTCGTGGTGCTGATTTCGCCGCAGAACCAGATGACGTTCGACGTCGCGAACTTCTTCAACAGCGCCCAGGCGATGGTGCTCGGCGTAGGCGCCGCGGTGCTGGCGTTCCAACTGCTGATCCTGCGCAACCCGGCCTGGCACGGGCGGCGCTTGCTGGCGGCGACCCTGCAGGATCTGGTGCGCTTGACCCGGCGCAACCTGCGCGGCGCGGAAAGCTGGTTCGGCGGGCGCATGGCCGATCGCTTGCTGCAACTGGCGCGGCATTACCCGGAATTGCCGGAGCAGGCGCGCAGCCGCTGGGACGATGGCCTGCTGGGCCTGGATATCGGCGACGAACTGATGCATCTGCGGTTGAGCCTGGCGGTGGCCCAGGTGCCCGCGGATGCCTCGCAGCGGCGCTATTTCGAGTCGCTGGAGCAGGTACTGGAGCGCGGGCCGGGCGTCGGTCGTGGCGATGCGCTGGCCGATGCCAGCAGCACCTTGCTCAAGGCCCTGGACAGCCAACCGCCCAGCGATGCGTTGAAGCTGGCCCAGGGCGCGGTGGTGCAATTGCAGAAGAGCTGGCGTACCTGGTGCCGGCAGCAGGAGGAAAACCATGGGGCTGCGTGAGTGGTCGCTGGGCGGAGTATTGCTCAGCCCGTTTCTGATTTATGTGGTGCTGGCACTGGTGTTGACCGGGGCGTTGCGCATGCTGTTGCGCGCAACGCCGCTGGGACGCTGGATCTGGCACGAAGCACTGTTCGATGTGGCCTTGTACGTCTGTGTCCTGACGTTGGTCACTGTCGTACTCGGACCTTTATAAGGAGTTGTTCATGCGTGCTTGCGTACGTATCGCTTTTACCCTGTGCCTGGTGGTGGCGGCGCTGTTTGCCGGCTTTCATCTGTGGCAGTACTACATGCTCACGCCCTGGACCCGGGATGCGCGGATTCGCGCCGATGTGGTGATAGTGGCCCCCGACGTCTCGGGCTGGGTGCATGAACTCAAGGCCTATGACAACCAGGCGGTGAAGGCCGGCGACCTGTTGCTGAGCATCGACCGCGATCGCTTCGAGGCGGCGCTGGAAAAGGCCCAGGCGGTGGTGCAGACCCGCCAGCAGCAACTCAACCTGAAGGAGCGCGAAGCCAGCCGCCGGGCCCTCCTCGGCCCGCAGGCGATCAGCGCCGAGCTGCGGGAGAACGCGCAGATCAATGCCGGAGTGGCCCGTGGCGAGCTGCGCCAGGCCCAGGCCGATGCCAAGGTTGCCGAACTCAACCTGGCGCGCAGCCAGGTCCGCGCGCCGCGCAGCGGGCACATCACCAACCTGCGCCTGGCCGAAGGCAACTATGTGAACGCCGGGCAATCGGTGATGGCGCTGATCGACGATTCGACCTTCTACGTGCAGGCCTATTTCGAGGAAACCAAATTGCCGCGGATCAAGGTCGGCGACCCGGTCAAGGTATGGCTGATGAGCGCTGGGGAAGCCTTGCAGGGGCATGTGGAAAGTATCAGCCGCGGCATCACCGACCGTAACGCCACGCCGGACGGGCAACTGCTGGCCGAGGTGGAGCCGACGTTCAACTGGGTGCGCCTGGCGCAGCGGATTCCGGTGCGCATCAGGCTCGACAAGGTTCCCGAGGGCGTCAACCTGAGCGCCGGGATGACGGCGAGTGTGCAGGTGGAGGAGGGGGGCTGATAATCCCGATCCCGATCCCGATCCCGATCCCGATCCCGATCCCGATCCTGTAGCCGCTGCCGAGCTCTAGCGAGGCTGCGATAGGACCGTAGGTCCTCCCGCGGCCTCAAGACTCTGCTCCCCCTTCGGGGTCGATCGCAGCCTCGCTAGAGCTCGGCAGCGGCTGCCGGGCTACCGGGCTGCCGGGCTGCCGGGCGCCTCAGCCGATATTGATAGCCGGCAAGGTCGGCAGGGTGACGGTTTGTTGTTTGCGCGGGGCGAGGATTTCGGCTTCGCCGTCGACCACCAGCTCATCGCGCTGGTTGAACACGCGGGTGGCGATACGCACACGGAACTTCGGCAGTTTTTCGAGGATTTCCAGGCGCACGGTCAGGGTGTCGCCGATCTTCACCGGCTTCTGGAAGCTCATCTGCTGGCCGATATAGATGGTGCCCGGCCCTGGCAGCTCGCAGGCCACCGCGGCGCTGATCAGCGCACCGCTGAACATGCCGTGGGCGATACGTTCCTTGAACATGCTGGCGGCGGCGAATTCGGCATCCAGGTGCACCGGGTTGTGGTCGCCGGACATGGCGGCGAACAGCTGGATGTCACGTTCTTCCACGTGCTTGCTGTAGCTGGCGGTCTGGCCGACTTCGAGGGCTTCGTACGGGGTGTTGGTAACCTGGGTCATCTCTCTCAAGTCCTGTGCTGAGCGTTGATTGGCGTATCGATTTGAAACAGGGTCATTCAGTCTTCGGCGGTCGGCGATGCTGCAAGGCCTGGTCGAGCCAGGCCAGTACATCGGCCGTCACTTCGTCGCGGTTGCTTTCATTGAACAATTCGTGCCGCGCCTGCGGATAGATATTGAGCTGCAGGCACTGGCTGCCGGCCTCGCGCAGAGCACCGGCCAGATCCTTCAGACGTATGCCATTGCTCACCGGATCACATTCTCCGCCGAGTATCAGCAATGGCAGGCCCGGATCGATCTGGGCCAGGTTGGAGGCCTTGCTGATTTGCTGCAGGCCGCCCAGCAGGTCGATCCACAGCTGATTGCTGCAGCGAAAGCCGCAGAGCGGGTCCTGGGCGTATTTATCGACTTCGTCGGGGTCGCGGCTGAGCCAGTCGAAGGCGGTGCGGTTGGGTTTGAAGGCCTTGTTGAACGAGCCGAAGGACAACCATTCGATCAGTGCGCTGCGGCCCAGGGCGCCCTGGCGCCAGCGTTCGAAGCGGGCGATCTGGCGGGCGGCGCGGTACAGCGCCACCGGCTGGAAATTCGAACCGCTGAGGATCGCCCCGTACAGGCTGGCGCTGTGGTGCAGCAGGTAGGCCTGGGCGATGTAGCTGCCCATGCTGTGGCCCAGCAGCACGATCGGGGTTCCCGGGTGCTGCTGGCCGATGTGCTGGTTGAGGCTGGCCAGGTCGCCGACCACCTTGCACCAGCCGTCATCGTCGGCGAAGTGCCCGAGTACCCCGTGCTCGGCGGTCTTGCCGTGGCCGCGCAGGTCCAGCGCATAGACTCCGTAGCCTGCATTGCACAGCGCCTCTGCCAGCCTGGCGTAGCGTCCGCTGTGTTCGGCCATGCCGTGGGCCAGCAGGATCACGGCCTTGAGCGGGGCCGCCGGGAGCCACTGGTTGACGTAGAGCTGGCTGTGATCGCTCGCGGCCAGCCAGAAAGAGTGGTGGATCATGGCGATTCCTTTGCACGGGGTCGTTGCATTGTATAGCTCATCGTCAAGGCCCCGTCCGATCTGCGCGCGCCATGGCGGCAAGATTCACGTTATCAATGACGCGATTACCTGTATTTGCCCTATTCGCCATTGCTGCTAACGTCCGCAGAGCCCCGCCTTTCGTAGCGTCAGAGAAGCGGCCCGGACAGCTCAGGTTAAAGAGGACAAGAACAATGCAGCCTGATTTCTGGAATGACAAACGCCCGGCCGGAGTGCCCGTCGATATCGACCTGGGTGCCTATAAGTCGGTGATCGAGGTGTTCGAGCGTTCCTGCAAGAAATTTGCCGACCGCCCAGCCTTCAGCAACATGGGCGTGACCCTGACCTACGCCGAACTGGAGCGCTACAGCGCAGCCTTTGCCGGTTATCTGCAGAGCAGCACCGACCTGGTGCCGGGCGATCGCATCGCGGTGCAGATGCCCAACGTCCTGCATTACCCGATCGCGGTGTTCGGCGCCCTGCGCGCCGGGCTGATCGTGGTCAACACCAACCCGCTGTACACCACCCGGGAAATGCGTCACCAGTTCAAGGATTCCGGGGCGCGGGCCCTGGTGTACATGAACCTGTTCGGGCAGAAGGTCGAGCAAGTGCTGCCCGATACCGATATCCAGTTCCTGATCGAGGCGAAGATGGGCGACCTGATGCCGTCCGCCAAGGGCTGGATGGTCAATACCCTGGTCGACAAGGTCAAGAAGATGGTGCCGGCCTATCGCTTGCCCCAGGCCGTTTCCTTCAAGAGCGCGCTGCGCCTGGGCCGTGGCCAGCCGATCAAGCCTTTGAACGCCCGCCTGGACGACGTCGCCGTGCTGCAATACACCGGCGGCACCACGGGGCTGGCCAAGGGCGCGATGCTGACCCACGGCAACCTGGTGGCCAACATGCAACAGGCCCGTGCCTGTCTCGGGCAACTGGGGCCGGACGGTCATCCGCTGCTGCGCGAAGGCCAGGAGGTAATGATCGCGCCGCTGCCGCTGTACCACATCTATGCCTTCACCGCGAACTGCATGTGCATGATGGTCACCGGCAACCACAACGTGCTGATCACCAACCCGCGGGACATCGGCGGTTTCATCAAGGAGCTGAAGAAGTGGCGCTTCTCGGCGCTGCTGGGGCTGAACACGCTGTTCATGGCGCTGATGGATCATCCCGAGTTCAAGCACCTCGACTTCTCCAATCTCAAGCTCACCAACTCCGGGGGCACGGCGCTGGTCAAGGCCACCGCCGAGCGCTGGGCGGAGTTGACCGGCTGCCGCATCACCGAAGGCTATGGCCTGACCGAAACCTCGCCCGTGGCCTGCACCAACCCTTACGGCGATCAGTCGCGCCTGGGTACGGTGGGCTTGCCGGTGCCGGGCACGACCCTCAAGGTCATCGATGACGAGGGCGTCGAGCAGCCGTTGGGCGAGCGCGGCGAGCTGTGCATCAAGGGGCCACAGATCATGAAGGGCTACTGGCAGAAGCCGGAGGCCACCGAGGAGGTGCTGGATGCCGAGGGCTGGTTCAAGTCCGGCGATATCGCGGTGATCGATCCGGATGGCTTCGTGCGCATCGTCGATCGCAAGAAGGACATGATCATCGTCTCGGGTTTCAACGTGTACCCCAACGAAATCGAGGACGTGGTGATGGCCCACCCGAAAGTCGCCAACTGCGCGGTGATCGGCGTGCCGGACGAGCGTTCGGGGGAGGCGGTGAAGCTGTTCGTGGTGGCCCGCGAGCCGGGGGTCAGCCTTGAAGAGCTGAAGGCCTACTGCAAGGAGAACTTCACCGGCTACAAGGTGCCGAAACACATCGTGTTGCGTGAGTCGTTGCCGATGACGCCGGTAGGCAAGATCCTGCGTCGGGAGTTGCGCGACATCGCCTGATGTTTCACTGGATGTAGCAACAACGCGTCGTGGCGCGGCTATCGCGAGCAAGCTCGCTCCTACAGGAACCGTACATACCCTGTAGGAGCGAGCTTGCTCGCGATGCTTTTGAAGGGTCGAAAAGCCCATTCCAGAGCGGTATATAGCTGTATAGAATTTTTACTCTAAAAATGACTATTTAATGTTCTTTAGTCACTAAAGTGACTGTTTAGGCCGATTTTGGCTCTAGTCGGCCTTTGGCAAAGCTGCTACTCTCGGCGCGCTTTGTGACTTCTCGGCCTATGTAGACAGCCAGACTCACCAACAATAGACATCAATAAAAAACACACACAAATAATAATCGCATCAAGTGCGCTGACGAATTCGCGTTGCTGAGGAGTGGGCTTCCATGATCGAAGACTTTTGGAAGGATAAGTACCCAGCTGGGATTGCTGCCGATATCAATCCAGACGAGTATCCGAATATTCAGGCGGTGTTGAAGCAGTCCTGCCAACGTTTTGCCAACAAACCGGCCTTTAGCAACCTCGGCAAGACACTCACCTACGGTGAGCTGTACGAACTGTCCGGTGCTTTTGCCGCGTACCTGCAACAGCATACCGATTTGCAACCCGGCGATCGAATCGCCGTGCAACTGCCCAACGTCCTGCAGTACCCGGTCGCAGTATTCGGCGCCATCCGCGCCGGCCTGATCGTGGTCAACACCAACCCGCTGTACACCGCGCGGGAAATGGAACACCAGTTCAACGACTCCGGCGCCAAGGCCCTGGTGTGCCTGGCCAACATGGCGCACCTGGCCGAAGCCGTGGTGCCCAAGACGAGCGTCAAGCATGTGATCGTCACCGAAGTGGCGGACCTGCTGCCACCGCTCAAGCGCCTGCTGATCAACAGCGTCATCAAGTACGTGAAGAAGATGGTGCCGGCCTATCACCTGCCCAAGGCCGTCAAGTTCAACGACGTGCTGAGCCGGGGCCACGGCCAGCCGGTCAAGGACGCCAACCCGGCCAGCAGCGATGTCGCCGTGCTGCAATACACCGGCGGCACCACCGGCGTGGCCAAGGGCGCGATGCTGACCCACCGCAACCTGGTGGCGAACATGTTGCAGTGCCGGGCGCTGATGGCCTCCAACCTCAATGAGGGGTGCGAGATCCTGATCACCCCGCTGCCGCTGTACCACATCTATGCCTTCACCTTTCATTGCATGGCGATGATGCTGAGCGGCAACCACAACATCCTGATCAGCAACCCGCGCGACCTGCCGGCGATGGTCAAGGAACTGTCGAAGTGGAAGTTCAGCGGCTTCGTCGGCCTCAACACGCTGTTCGTCGCCCTGTGCAACAACGAAGCCTTTCGCAAGCTGGATTTCTCGGCGCTGAAAGTCACCCTGTCCGGCGGCATGGCGCTGCAACTGGCAGCGGCCGAGCGTTGGAAGGACGTGACCGGTTGCCCGATCTGCGAAGGTTACGGCATGACCGAAACCAGCCCGGTGGCCACCGTCAACCCGGGCCAGAATATCCAGATCGGCACCATCGGCATCCCGGTGCCGTCGACCCTGTGCCGGATCGTCGATGATGCCGGTGTCGAACTGCCCCTGGGCGAAGTCGGCGAGCTGTGCGTCAAGGGCCCGCAGGTGATGAAGGGCTACTGGCAGCGCCAGGACGCCACCGATGAGGTGATGAGCGACGGCTGGCTGAAGACTGGCGATATCGCGCTGATCCAGCCCGATGGCTACATCCGCATTGTCGATCGCAAGAAAGACATGATCCTGGTCTCCGGTTTCAACGTTTATCCGAACGAGCTGGAAGACGTGCTGACGACCCTGCCGGGCGTGTTGCAGTGCGCGGCGATCGGCGTGCCGGACGAGAAGTCGGGCGAGTCGATCAAGATCTTCATCGTCGCCAAGCCGGGCGTGACCCTGACCAAGGAGCAGGTGATGGAGCACATGCGCGCCAACGTCACTGGCTACAAGGTGCCCAAGGCCGTCGAGTTCCGCGATGCGCTGCCGACCACCAACGTCGGCAAGATCCTGCGTCGCGAACTGCGCGACGAAGAGCTGAAGAAGCTGGGCGTGAAGAAGTAAAAACGCCAGGCAAACAAAAAGCCCCGCATCCGCGGGGCTTTTTATTGGGGGCTGGCTGTCTATTCACTGTAGGAGCGAGCTTGCTCGCGATAGTGGTGGGACAGTCGACATCTGTGCTGGCTGTCAGGCTGCCATCGCGAGCAAGCTCGTTCCTACCAGGGCCCGTTCACTGCTGGAACTGCGCGAAGTTCACGCCGGTGCCGGCGGGGCGTACATCCTTGAGGAACGAGTCCTTGTCGGCGCTCAGTTCCAGGCTCAGGGCCGCCTTGCGCTTGCCGGCGTTGCGGACCACCAGGCCTTCGAGCTTTTCCCGCAGGAATACCGTCGGCACCTTCAGGTGCAGCAACTGGTCGGTGCTCGGGGTGTACAGCAGCAGGTGGACCCATTCGTACTGCCCGATGGCCAGGCGGCTGACCGGCAGATCGAACCACCAGATATTCCGGCTGCGGCTCAGTTCCGCGAAGTGGCAGTTGTTGACGCCCAGCACCGCACCGCCCAGTTCCTGGTTCCGGCGGGCGATGGCCAGCTTTTTATCGAGTTTCATAACATTCCTACGGGATTGGATCTTCAGCGCAGCGCCTGAATTCGTTGCGCATTCTCGTGGGTTGGTCGCCAAACATAAAGCGCAACCTGCGTGCGACGGGCAAATAAGGCGATGAAATGCCCCGCTGAAAATAATTGAAACTCCGCGCGACGGCCTCGGGTCAACCTCAGGGCAGGACCCTCCCCCTCGATTGTTCTACGGAGAAATACCATGGGCAGCACAGCGGACAAGGCAAAAGGCCTGGCCAACGAGGCCGTTGGCAACATCAAGCAAGGTGTCGGCAAAGCGACTGATAACAAAAGGTTGGAAACCGAAGGCAAGATCCAGGAAAAGAAAGGCGAAGCGCAGCAAGCCCTCGGCAAGGCCAAGGATGCGGTGAAGAAGACCATCGACAAGGCCTGATCCACCGGCTCGCACTGCAACACGATGGCCATCCGCGGATGGCCGTTTTTACATCGGCCATGGCACCAAAATGAGACGAAACGGTTCAAAATCGCCAAACTAGGCTAGTTTGTTGTACAAAACGGCCCTTGAGTCGCCACCGACCCTGAATGCTTGCGGCGAAAGGAGACGCTATGTTTTTGCCGAATTTGAAAGGCCTGCCCCTGCATCGTGTGCTGGTGCGCACGGTCACTGAGTTCATCGACGATGAAATGTCGACCTACGCCTCGGCACTGGCCTATCAGATGTTGTTTTCGTTGTTCCCCTTCATTCTGTTCCTGATCGCCTTGATCGGTTTCCTGCACCTGCCGGACTTCTTCTCCTGGTTGCGCCTGCAATCGGAACTGGTGTTGCCGCCCCAGGCGCTGGAGCAGGTCAACCCGGTGATCGACCAGTTGCAGCAGTCCAAGGGCGGCCTGCTGTCGGTGGGTATCGTGATTGCCCTGTATACCGCCTCGGCCGGCGTGCGGCTGATGATGAGCGCGATGAACGCCGCTTATGACGTGGTCGAAAACCGCCCGTTGTGGAAACGTTTTCCGCTGTCGATTTTCTACACCATCGGCATCGCCGGCATGCTCCTGGTGGCTGCGGCCTTGATGGTGCTCGGGCCGCAGGTGATGGGCTGGATCGCCGCGCAGGTCGGCCTGGAAGACTTCATCGTCACCGTCTGGACCATCCTGCGCTGGCCGGTGATCGTGATCCTGATGATGGTCGCCGTGGCATTGATCTACTACGTGATGCCCGACGTGAAGCAGGAGTTCCGCTTCATCACCCCCGGCTCGGTGCTGGCGGTGGTGGTATGGATCATTGCCTCGTTGGGCTTCGCGTTCTATGTGAAGACCTTTGCCAACTACAACGCCATGTATGGCAGTATCGGGGCGATCATCGTCCTGCTGCTGTACTTCTACATTTCCTCGGCGGTGCTGTTGCTGGGGGCCGAGATGAATGCGGCGATCGAGCACATGTCGTCCGACGGCAAGACCCCCGGAGCAAGGGGGGCCGGGCACGACGAACCCAAACAACACGTATCGGGACTGGGCCGGGACCACTCGCTCAAGCCGACCACTGACGAAGTCTGATCATGATCCGTGAAATCCTCAAAATGGGCGACGAGCGCCTGCTGCGCATCGCGCCACCGGTGCCGCCCGAGATGTTCGACAGCCCCGAGCTGTGGCAACTGATCGACGACATGTTCCAGACCATGGAAAGCGTCGGCGGGGTCGGCCTGGCCGCGCCGCAGATCGGTGTCGACCTGCAACTGGTGATTTTCGGTTTCGAGCACAGCGAGCGTTACCCGCAAGCCGAGGCCGTGCCGCAGACCATCCTGATCAACCCGTTGATCACGCCCTTGAGCCCGGTGCTGGAAGAGGGTTGGGAAGGTTGCCTGTCAGTGCCTGGGCTGCGTGGTGCGGTCGAGCGTTATCAGCACATTCGCTACGAAGGCGTCGACCCCAAGGGCCAGCCGATTGTGCGGATCGCCTCGGGTTTCCACGCGCGGGTGGTGCAGCATGAATGCGATCACCTGATCGGCCGCCTGTACCCGTCGCGGATCAGCGACTTCAGCAAGTTCGGTTTTACCGAGGTGATGTTCCCCGACCTCGATCCCCACGCCGACGATTGAAGGAGGCGGCCAGAAGCGCCAGTTTCATGGATCTTCCTGATGCAGGCCGGTTTGCCAGCGAGGCTGGCCCGCACTCCAGGGCCTGCGATCACAGCTTATCGCTGGTCGCGCTAACCAGAGGATCCATGCCCATGGCGATCAGGTTCTTGCTCCTGCGATAACGCTCCAGGCGATCCGCCAGGGCCTGGGGCAGGGCAGGGGCCGTGGCAAAGCCCATGCGTTCGTACAGGGCTTGCAGGTCCGGATGACAGAACAGCCACACGGACCCCGGCAGCTGCGCGCGAGCCTGCTCGACCAGCATCGTGGCAATGCCCTGGCCGCGATGGGCCGGGTCGACGAACAGCCCGGTCAACCAGTGGCCCTGGGCGATTGGCGTGAGGTTCAGCCCGGCAATGATCGCTCCCCGTTTCGCCACCCATGACTGCCCTTCGCCGGCTGCGCGCATCGGCGAATTGTGGGCGCGATAGAACTTGTTCAGCAGCGGTCGCAGGGTGTCGGCAAGCAGCAGGTATTCGGTGTCGGGCATGGGGTTTCGCAGGGTGGGCCGGGGCGGTGATTATAAAAGTACGGAGCGCTCGGGATAGGTGTATACCTGACAGACGATCCCCTGCCAGTGGAGTGTGCATCATGAAAGGCGTGGAAGCGAAGAAGGTCGCGAAGAAGAAACCAGCCCGTACCGCTGTCGAGAAACGCGCAGACAAGCGAGCGAAAAAGGCCGAGCACAATATTTTCGGTCATTGACTGACCCTCCCACGAAGCCCGCCCCGCGGGCTTCCTTGTTTTTGCTTCCAAATAAATAACCCATCGATCTGCAAGTTTTCCCCTTCTCGTTGCACAGAACAGCAAGACGCCGAAGGTTCGCCCCTCGGCCGGCCTCTGTCCTGGGTAGCGCCATGGCCCATTACGTTGATCCGCTGCATCGCGAACAAATCGACACCCTGTATCAGGCCTTCACTGCCCGCACCGAATGGGCCACCTGGCTGTTGCCTCTCAACCTGTACCTGGAGCATCAAGATTTGCCAGGACCCGCCTGGTTTTACCCGTCGCGATCCTATCGCGATTGCTGCGAACAATGACTGGCGCGCAGGTGGTTGTGTGAGGCCGGGATAAGGCAGCGTTGCGGCGGCATCTCTGCTTCGATCCTTATGCCGCTTCGGCCGCCAGTGCCGCCTGCACCGCTTCGCGCTGGGCTATGCTGGCCTGGAAGCGCGACAGCGCCGGCCACTGTTCCAGGTCGATGGCAAAGCCGGCGGTCCAGCGCAGCACGGTGAACAGGTAGGCGTCGGCGATGCCGAAGGATTCGCCCAGCAGGTAGCTCTGCTGCTGCAGCGTGCGGTCCAGCAGCGCCAGGCGCTTGAACAGTTTTTGCCGGATCAGCGCTTGGGTCGCTTCGGGAAACTCGGGGTTGAACAGCCAGCCGAGGCCGCCATGGATCTCGCTGGAGACGAAGTTGAGCATCTCCTGCAGCCGCACCCGCGGCCAGCTGCCGTTGGCCGGCGCCAGGCCCGCTTGCGGCTTGAGGTCGGCCAGGTATTGCAGGATCGCCGGCCCTTCGGTCAGCACCTGGCCGTCCTCCAGTTCCAGCGCCGCCACATACCCCTTGGGGTTGATCGCCAGGAAGTCGGCGCCGTCGGCCGTGGTCTTGTTGCGGTTGTCGACCCGCACCAGGTTGAACGGCAGGGCCAGTTCGCGCAGCACGATATGCGGGGCCAGCGAGCAGGCGTTGGGCGAGAAATACAGGTTCATCGAGGGCTCTCCAGAAGGGGGAGATCAGTGTCATAGTTCGTGCTGTTCTCAGTAAAATTAATCTTTCAGAAAAATCCCATAAGGACAGCTACTGCCATGATGAACCTGATGCACTGGCGCATGCTGGTGGCCGTGGCGGATACCGGCAACATCACCCGCGCCGCCGAGCGGGTCGGCATGACCCAGTCCGGCGCCAGCCAGGCCCTGGCGCTGCTCGAAGACAACCTGGGCGTGCAGCTGTTCACCCGGGAGAACCGCCAGACCCTGCCCACCGCCGTCGGCGAACAGGTGGTCGAGCAGGCGCGGCTGATGCTCGCGGCGTTGCAGAACATCCGTGACACCGCGGATGCCTGCCGGGACATCCAGCGCGGCACCATTCGCCTGGCGAGTTTCCCCATGGTATTGGCGACCTTCCTGCCGCCGCTGCTGCGGCGCTTCAAACAGTTGCATCCGGGCATCCAGGTGGTGGCGCTGGAGGTCAGCGACGACGAGGTCGAGGCCTTGCTCGAGGCGCGATTGATCGATGTCGGGGTGCTGCTCAATCCTGCGCCCGAGCGCAGCGTTGGCTTGCTGGGGCGCGATGCCTGGGTGGCGGTGCTGCCGGCGGGGCATGCCCTGGCGCGCCGTGGTCAGGAGCAGGGCGTGACCTTGCAGGAACTGGTGGGTCAACCCTTCGTGCTGGCCACCGGTGGCTGTTCGGTGAATGCCCGCAGCCTGGCGGCGGATGCCGGACTGGAACTGGCGGATGTGCGGGTCGAGGTGCGGGAGTGGAGCAGCGCCTTCACCCTGGTCCGCGAGCAGGTGGGGGTGACCCTGGTGCCGCAGATGACCTTGCCGGAGCAACGCCACGGATTGTGCATACTGCCGTTGGACGTGCCGATCCCGCGCACCTTTGCCCTGGTGCTGGCCGAGGGCAGTGAGCCGTCGCCGGCGCTGCGGGCCTTGCTCGACATGCTGGCCCAGGGCTGAGCGCAGCCGCTCAAGCCGCCCCATGAAAAAGGGGGCTCGTGGGGTAATGCCGATCAGTTAAGCGATTGGCTCCACTGTAGGAGCGAGCTTGCTCGCGAAAAACGTCAACGATAACGCGAACTGCCTGGTTTAACGCGCGGTGCTGGAGTTCTTCGGGAGCAATCGAGCGTCGATCGGCTGCTCCTACAAAAAGCCTTAACTGATCGGCATTAGTCTCGTGGGGAACCCTGTTTCGACTGGCCGCTTTTAAAGCGCCGCGAGGAACTTGTCGGTGACTTGCTTATCGACGCCGCTGGCGTCCTTCTCGACTTGCGCCAGCTTCAGCTTGTCCTGGACCCGCTGGGCAATTTCCTGAGCCACCGCCTGCTGTTTCTCCGGTGGCATGTTTTTCAGGTCTTCCTCGGTAATGCCCATCTCTTCGAGGATGCGGTCGCGCATGCGCTGCTCGGGGGACTTGCTCATGTAGTCCTTGAACTCGTCCAGGGCCGAGCTCTGGGTCGCGCTATTGGCCTGCGCGGTGCTGGCGGTCGGCGGGGTGGCCTGGAGCAGCACGCGGGTCTTGGCGAAGGCCGCCGCGACATTGTCGCTGACCGTGTTGCTGGCCTGCTGCACGGCCTGGGACACCTGGACGCTTGCCGCGTTCTGCACGTTCTGCATCAAACCGCTGTACAGCGCGCTGGCGGCCGCGGTGCTCGGGTCCATGTCGGACCGCTGGGTGGGCTGGATCGCCGAGGTTTTCTGGGCACTGACCAACATGATTGGGTACCTGTGTGTAAGGGTTATCGCAAGCTGCGCAGCAATTTGCATGCCGCCGCGCTGGAGCGCTTTGGGACGGCGCTTTGTACCGGGGGCTGCGTCGGTTGCCCGGCAAGGCTGGCGGCACGCGGCGGACAAGCCTTGCCGCTTGCGGCCAGCGGCGACCGGTCAACGCTGGACTTCCTGCTTCCGTAGGCGCGAGGCTTGCCCGCGAAAGCCTCCTTAATCGCGACACCGATTCAGGGATCGAGTTGGGTGGTGTCTGGAACGGCCTTATCGCGGGCAAGCCTCGCTCCCTACAGAAGAGGCGATTCAGGGAATGCCATTACGTCCATGCAGCAGGAAGCCCGGGCGTTCGCTGAGGCGTTGGTAGTAGGCGGCGATGGCGGGGAAGTCCGGATGCTCCATGGGCGTCATCATCCAGCGATGCACCGACAGCCCGAGGACGATATCGGCCAGGCTGAACGGTTCGCCGAGCACATAGGCTCCGGTGCTCGCCAGTTGCTGTTCGAGCAGGGCCATCTTGTCGTTCCAGCCGCGCACGCCAGCGGCGATCCGCTGCGGGTCCTGATAGTTCGGGTTCTGCCGCACCAGGGCATGGAAGGCATAACCCCAGGAGGGGTTGAGCTCCGTGGCCTGCCAGTCCATCCATTGCTCCACCAGCGCCCGGGCCCGGGGCTCGGCGGGCAGCAGCCGTTGCCCGGCAACCTTGCTGGTCAGGTAGCGACAGATGCTGTTGGATTCCCAGAGCGCGCCGGCCTCGTCGATCAGCACCGGCACCTGGGCGTTGGGGTTGAGCTTGAGAAACTCCGGTGTGTGGGTCGACTGGAAGCCGCTGCCCCAATCCTCGCGTTCGTAGGGCAGGCCCAGCTCTTCGCAGGTCCACAGCACTTTTCTGACGTTGATCGACGAGGCTTTACCGAGAATTCTCAGGGTTCTCATGGGCGCTTTCCTTGGCGGGTGGAGGGCCCGGGGAATGTAGCAACGCCGCCGGCCCGCGTCGATGGCGATGGGCGCCGCGGGGCTCAGGCCGGATCCGGCAGCGCCGAGGCCGGCAGGCCGAAGACCCGGTCGAACAGCCAGTTGAAGACGAAGGTGTAGCAAGGGATGAACAGGATCAGCGCCAGGTCCAGCAGGAAGGCCTGTACCAGACTGATGTGCATCCACCAGGCGATCAACGGGATCAGGAACAGGATCAGCGTCAGCTGGAAGCCCACGGCGTGGGCGATCCGCCGCTTGACCGTGCGGGTCCGCGAGACCTGGCGGCTTTCCCAGCGCTCGAACAGGCTGGTGTAGATGAAGTTCCAGGTCACCGCGATGCTGGTGATCACCACCGCCAGCGGGCCGGTGCTGCTCGGCGAAGTACCGGACAGCAAGGCCAGGCCCAGGGCCGAGAAGGTCATGCCGAACACCTCGAACAGTGACACGTAAACCAGTTTGCGCTTGATGCCTTGCATGCTTTTTTCCTCCGCGTTCGTTGGCCCGGGCCGGTCCTTTTGCAGGAATGGCTGGCGAATGCGGCGCAAGATAGCTTCAATATGGCTGACAGAAAAAGTCAGAAGATTTCAGATTTTCTGATAGATCGGCATCCTAGACAGGCGTCCCCATGAATTTCTCCAGCGACAGCATCCAGTTGTTTCTCGCCGTGCTCGAGCGCGGTTCGTTTTCCGCGGCGGCCCGGGCCCTGGGCAAGGTGCCGTCGGCGGTGAGCATGGGTATCGCCAACCTCGAGGCGGAACTGGGCTACCCCTTGTTCGATCGCCGCCATCGCGAACCGGTGCCCACCGCCATGGCCAACGCCCTGGCGCCCCATGCGCGGTTGATCGCCGAGCAGCTCAAGCACCTGCAGGTGCATGCGGTGGAGCTGTCCCTGGGGCTGGAAAGCCGGCTGTCCATCGGTGTGGTCGAGGACATCGACAAGTCCCGGGTGCTGGCGGCGATCAAGTTGATCGCCGAGCGTCATCCGTTGCTCGATATCGAGGTGCTGAGCGCGCCCCAGGACGATGTGTTGCAGCTGCTGCACAACGGCCGGATCGCAGTCGGCGTGGCTTTCGCCGGGCTCAGCCTGAACGTGCTGGAGTATTTCCAGTACGTCGGCAGCGAACGGATGATCGCCTGCATTTCCGCGCGCCATCCGTTACCCGAGGCGCCGGACGCCACCCTCTATCTGGAGGAACTGGTCAACGTCCGTCAGGTGGTGGTCGCCAGCCGCGACTTGCCGATCCGCGACACCCGGCCACTGATCGCCGAGTCTTACTGGCGCACCGACAGCCTGGCCATGGCCCTGGACATGGTCGAGTCCGGCATCGGCTGGGGCAACTTCCCGCAGTCGGTGATCGCGCCCTTGCTCAAGGCCGGAAGGCTCAAGCGCCTGACCTTCAAGAACATCGACAACGGCCTGCTGCTACCGGTGCACGCGGTATGGCTGAAGAACCAGCCGCTGCAAAAGGCCGCCCAGGCGTTCGTGCAGTTGCTCGGGGGGCAGGATCCGGCGCTGGCTTCGGAGGTTCAAGCAGAGGCGAGGCCGTAAGTCCGTCCGCTTATGTGGCTGGGCGGGTGGCGTCGTGCTGCTCGCCGTCCAGCGGCAACGCCTGGTGACGCAGCCATTCCAGCAAACGGGCGACGGCTGAGTCCGGGGCGATCGCCTCGGGTGACAGCAGGTAATACCCGCTGCCGTCGGCGATAAAGCCGAAAGGCGCGACAAGCAGGCCCGACTCCAGGTCATCGCGCACCAACTGCCAGGGTGCGATGGCCAGCCCCAATCCAGCGACCGCCGCTTGCAGGCTGAAGTAGAAATGCTCGAAGACCTGCTCCTTGCCCGGTGCCTGTTCCATTCCCTTGAGGGTCAACCACTGCTCCCAGGCCTGCGCCCGAGTCGCACTGTGCAGGCGGGGCGCAGTGCTCGATAACTGGGCCGTGCCTGCTTGATTCCATGCCCAGTGGCTGGCCTGCTCCGGGCGACATACCGGGCCGATGGCTTCATCGAACAGCCACTGCGCATGAGTTTGCGGCTGCCAGGGAAAGTCGTTGCGACGGATCGCCAGGTCGATGCCTTGAGCAAAAGCGAAGGGCCCGCCGCCGGCCACCAGTTGCAGGGGGATATCCGGATGAGCGGCGAAGAATGCCGGGATCCGGGGAATCAGCCAGCGCATCAGCAGGGTCGGTTCGCAGGACAGCACCAGGACTGGGGCCTTGTCCGGTGCTCGCAGCTTGCGTGCAGCGGCGTCGATCAGGTCGAAGGCATTCTCGACACTGTGCAGCAATTCGCGGCCGGCCTCGGTGAGAAATACCCGGTGGCTGCGACGTTCGAACAGCCGTGTGCCGAGGTCTTCTTCCAGGGCGCGGACGGCACGGCTGATGGCGCCGTGGGTCAGGTGCAGGGCTTCGCCGGCGCGGGTGAAGCTCTCTAGGCGAGCGGCGGCCTCGAAACAGCGCAGGGCGCTCAGGGGCGGCAGGCGGCGATTGGCTGTCTGTGAGTTTTTATCACCGAGAATGTCAGTTTTCATCGTTCGCTCTGTGATGGTTCGTGCCCATAAAGTGTGGGCCGGATTCTATAGCGAGCGCGTTCTAAAATGACTGAATTGTTAGTAGTAATCACCATCACTGTGCTGGCGGTACTCAGCCCGGGGCCGGATTTCGCCATGGTCACGCGCAACAGTCTGGTGCTGTCGCGCCGGCATGGTGTGTTCACGGCATTGGGGATCGGGCTCGGGGTGATGCTGCATATCGGCTACACGCTGTTTGGTGTCGGGCTGCTGGTCAAGGAGTCGCTGCTGCTGTTCAGCGCGTTGAAGATTGCCGGGGCACTGTACCTGGTTTATCTCGGTATCCGGATGCTGCGTACTCGCGCAGTCGAGGAGGCGGCGGTGGAGGCGCCGCGGGTCTCGGCATGGGCGGCGCTGCGCACCGGTTTTTTGACCAATGCGCTGAATCCCAAGACCATGATTTTTGTGGTCAGCCTGTTCATGCAGGTGATGCAGCCGGGTACCGCGCCGGGTGTGCAGATCGGCTATGGCGCGATCATTGTCCTGGCCCATGTGCTGTGGTTCGTGGCAGTGGCGCTGTTCTTCTCGACGCCGGGCATCCGGGCCCGGCTCATGGCTTACAAGCGGCGTATCGACCAGCTGTTCGGCGTTCTGCTGGTGGGCTTCGGCGTACTGCTCAGCGCCCTGAGCCTGCGTTCCTGAGTGGGGTTCAGGTACTTTCGCGCACCTTCAATTCAAAGCCCATGTCCACCACCGGCTTGGCCACGCTGTTGCCGGCCATCAAGGTCAGCAGCTGTTCCGCGGCGCGGCGGCCGATGGCTTCGCGCGGGGTGCTGATGCTGCTCAGGCGCGGCACCATGTGTGCCGAGGCGGGCAGGTCGTTGAAGCCCATCACTGCCACTTGCTCGGGGATCTTGATGCCGCAGCGCATGGCTTCCAGCAGGGCGCCGTGGGCCAGGTCGTCGTTACCGAAGAAGATCGCGTCGACGTCCGGGTGGCTGTGCATCAGTTGCAGGAAGAGTTCGCCACCCAGGCCCACCGACGAGGGGCGCGGGGTGAGGACTTCCAGTTTCGGGTCGTAGAGGCCGGCTTTTTCCAGGCCACGGCGGAAACCCTCGCCGCGCATCAGGGTGCGCTGATCGAGTTGGGCACCGATATAGGCCAGGCGCTTGCGGCCGCGGGAAATCAGGTGCTCGGCGGCGGTCTCCCCGGCGTTGTGCTGGGAGAAGCCCACGCAGTTCAGGCCGGCCTCGGGGTTGAGGTCCATCATATAGACGCAGGGGACATTGCTGGCTTCGACCATCCGTCGGGCGCTTTCGGTCCGGTCGAAGCCGGTCAGCAGCAAACCTCGTGGCTGGTAGGCCATGTAGTTGCGCAGCAGGTTTTCTTCTTCGTCGCGGGAATAGTGGAAGTTGCCGATCAGCACTTCGAAGCCCTTGGGCCGCAGGACCTGATGGATGGCCTCCAGGGTATCGATGAACAGCAAGTTGGACAGCGACGGCACCAGTACCACCACCGAATGGCTCTGGGCCGAGGCCAGGGCGCGAGCGGCGGGGTTGACCACGTAGTTGAGTTCGCGGGCGGCCTTGCGCACCTTTTCCACCAGTTCGGTGGCCACCGTGTCGATGCCGCGCAGCGCTCGCGAGGCGGTGATCGGGCTGACGCCGGCCAGGCGCGCGACTTCGTTGAGGGTAGGGCGCCCCGTGGTGCGGGTATTTTTATCGTTCTTGGAGGAGGTCATCAGACGGCTTGCCAAACAAAATTCAAGTCACTAAGGTAGCGCTGTCTCGAAACAGCTGCAATGCGTGAGCGCGGTCGGCCTGACCCGCACTCTTTGGTTTCGCGGCCTATATACGCGGCAACCCACAAAAATGACAAGAAGGCGTCGGCAGAAACTATTTTTGCACTAGAGTTCCGAAGAGCGAAGGTAGCGCTGTCTGCGCGCTGAGGTGTTTCATGAGTCAACCCATCACCGCCCTGGTCATCATGGGCGTTGCCGGCTGCGGCAAGTCCAGCGTCAGTGAAGCGCTGTGCCAGCGCAGCGGCGCCACGGCCATTGAAGGCGATACGTTCCACCCTGCCGCCAATATCGCCAAGATGAGTGCCGGTATTCCCCTGGACGACGACGACCGTGCCGGCTGGCTCGACAGCCTGTGCGACGAGTTGCGTCGTGCCCTGGCCGCCGGACAGCGTCCGGTGCTGACCTGCTCGGCGCTCAAGCGCAAGTACCGCGACCGCCTGCGCAGCGCCACACCCGGCCTGGGCTTCGTTTTCCTGCAATTGACACCACAGGTGGCCGCCGATCGCGTGGCCCACCGTCCGGGGCATTTCATGCCTTCGACCCTGATCGACAGTCAGTTCGCCACCCTCGAATCTCCCGTGGGCGAACCCCTGACCCTGGCATTGGACGCCACCATCCACAGCGTTGACCGGCTGGCCGAACAGGCCCATGGCTGGTGGCTGGAGCACGGGCTGGAATCATCCCGATAAGCTTCGGTTCACACAGATAGCGCTATCCCACTCGGCTCACGTTTTTAACGCTTGAATAAAAACAACAAACCGGAGGCAACCCCATGTTTGGCATGTCCCAAGAGACCTATCTGCTGATAGATGCAGTGGTCACCATTATCGGCCTGATCGTGCTGATCACCCGATTCAAGCTGCATCCCTTCATTGCCCTGACCATCGCCGCGGGTTTCCTCGGCCTGACTTCGGGCATGCCGGTGGAGAAGATCATCAAGGCGTTCCAGGACGGCTTCGGTGGTGTACTCGGTTTCGTCGGGATCATCCTCGCGCTGGGCACCATGCTCGGCAAAATGATGGCCGAATCCGGTGGCGCGGATCAGATCGCCCAGACCTTGATCCGCTCGTTCGGCAAGGAGCGGGTGCAGTGGGCGATGATGTTCGCCGCCTTCCTGGTGGGCATCCCGCTGTTCTTCGAGATCGGCTTCGTGCTGCTGATCCCGCTGGTGTTCATCGTCGCCCGGCGCACCGGCGTGTCGATCATCAAGATCGGTATCCCGCTGTTGGCCGGCCTGTCCGCGGTGCACGGCCTGGTGCCGCCGCATCCGGGCCCGCTGCTGGCCATCGGCGTGTTCGGCGCCGACATCGGCAAGACCATTCTCTACGGCCTGATCGTGGCCCTGCCGACCGCCATCATCGCCGGTCCGATCTATGGCACCTTCATCGCCAAGCACATCCCGGGGCATCCGTCCCAGGAGCTGGTCGACCAGCTGGCGCGCGAAAACACCTCGGCCAACCTGCCGAGCTTCAGCGTGACCCTGCTGACCGTGCTGCTGCCGGTGTTCCTGATGCTGCTCAAGACCTTCGCCGACGTGGCCTTCCCGGACGGGCACTTCTTCCGTATCTGGATGGACATGATCGGTCATCCGATCAGCGCGCTGCTGCTGGCTCTGCTGCTGTCGCTCTATACCTTCGGTTCGCGCCAGGGCATCGGCTCCCGGCAGATCCTCAAGCTGCTCGACGCCAGCCTGGCGCCGACCGCGGCGATCATCCTGATCATCGGTGCCGGCGGTGGCTTCAAGCAGATGCTGGTGACCAGCGGCGTGGGTGACGTGATCGGCCACATGGCGGTCAACGCGCAGATCTCGCCGATCCTCCTGGCCTGGCTGGTAGCGGCGGTGATTCGGATCGCCACCGGTTCGGCGACCGTAGCGACCATCACTGGCGCGGGCATCGTGGTACCGGTGGTCGGCATGATCCCTGGGGTGAACCGTGAGCTGCTGGTGCTGGCCACCGGCGCCGGTTCGCTGATCCTGTCCCACGTCAACGACGCCGGTTTCTGGCTGGTGAAGCAGTACTTCAACATGACCGTGGCGGAAACCTTCAAGACCTGGACCGCGATGGAAACCATCCTCTCGGTGGTCGGCCTGATCTTTATCCTGCTGCTGTCGCTGGTGGTGTAAGCCGAGCCCTGTAGCCGCTGCCGAAGGCTGCGATAAGGCTCGAAGAGCCTTCAGCGATTGCAAGATCGCTACGGCCGTGCTGGCCGATCGCAGCCTGCGGCAGCGGCTACAGGGTCGGCAGACGGACACAAAAAAACCGCAGCGATGCGGTTTTTTTGTGCCTGCTCATGGGGCGATGCGGGTCAGCCTTTCTGCACCAGGCCATCGGCGCGGAACATGCCGCGGATACCGCGCACGGCCTGGCGGATGCGGTCCTGGTTTTCGATCAGGGCGAAGCGCACGTGGTCGTCGCCGTACTCGCCGAAACCCACGCCCGGCGAGACGCAGACCTTGGCCTCGGCCAGCAGCTTCTTGGCAAACTCCAGCGAGCCCAGGTGGGCGTAGGCCTCGGGAATCTTCGCCCAGACATACATCGAGGCCTTGGGGTTTTCGACCATCCAGCCCAGCTCGTGCAGGCCCTTGACCAGCACATTGCGGCGCTGGCGGTACTGCTCGGCGATGTCTTTCACGCACTGCTGGTCGCCTTCCAGCGCGGCGATGGCCGCTACCTGCAGTGGAGTGAAGGTGCCGTAGTCGTGATAGCTCTTGATCCGCGCCAGGGCGCTGACCAGCTCCGGGTTGCCGACCATGAAGCCGATGCGCCAGCCGGCCATGTTGTAGCTCTTGGACAGGGTGAAGAACTCCACCGCGATGTCCTTGGCGCCCGGCACCTGCATGATCGACGGGGCTTTCCAGCCGTCGTAGACGATGTCGGCGTAGGCCAGGTCGTGGATCACCAGCACGTCGTACTGCTTGGCCAGGGCGATCACCCGCTCGAAGAAGTCCAGCTCGACGCACTGCGCGGTAGGGTTGGAGGGAAAGCCGAGGATCATCATCTTCGGTTTCGGGATCGAGCCGCGGATGGCCCGTTCCAGCTCGTCGAAGAAGTCCACGCCCGGCACCAGCGGCACCGAACGCACCTGGGCGCCGGCGATTACCGCGCCGTAGATGTGGATCGGGTAGCTCGGGTTGGGCACCAGCACGGTATCGCCCTGGTCCAGGGTGGCGAGCATCAGGTGCGCCAGGCCTTCCTTGGAACCGATGGTGACGATGGCTTCGCTTTCCGGGTCGATATCGACCTCGTAGCGATCCTTGTACCAGCGCGAAATGGCCCGGCGCAGCCGCGGGATACCCTTGGAGGTGGAGTAGCCGTGGGTGTCTTCGCGCTGGGCGACGGTGACCAGTTTCTCGACGATGTGCGGCGGGGTCGCACCGTCGGGGTTACCCATGCTCAAGTCGATGATGTCTTCGCCGCGCCGACGCGCAGCCATCTTCAGCTCGGCAGTGATATTGAATACGTAGGGGGGGAGTCGATCTATGCGCGCAAAGCGGCGCGGCGAACCTTGTTCGGCCATTGTTGCCTCGAGTACGTGAGCGCCCGGAACCGTCCGAGCGACGTCGGCCACTGCGGTGGCCTGGGGGCAGACGATAAGGGCTGTGGCGCCAGGCTGTCCAGAGGGGGGCGACAACTATTTTTTCGCCGGCAGCGGTGCTGCCTGGACAGGGATTTGCATCGTCGTGGCGGGATTCGCAGCCTGCGCATTGTGTTTGCCGGGCCCGCCCGCGTTAAATATCCCCCCACTCGAACAACCGCATCGAACAGGATGAATGATGGAGTTTACCAGCGGCTTTCTGCTGAGCCTTTCGCTGTGCCTGGACATAGGCGTGGCCAATATCGCGATGATTACCCTGGCCATGCAGCGTGGTTATTTCCAGGGTTTCTGCCTGGGCCTGGGCACCTGCGTCGGTGACCTGGTCTACGCCGTCCTGGCGCTGGCCGGCATGACCGTGCTGCTGCAGTACGAGGCGGTGCGCTGGGTGTTGTGGATCGGCGGGTCGGCGCTGCTGGTGTACTTCGCGGCGAAGATGATCTATTCGGCGATCCATCACAGCGCGGTGCTGGCCGAGGCCGGCGAGGTGGACAACGGTTCGCCGCGCAAGGAGTTTTTCCGCGGCATCTTCCTCGCCATGTCGTCCCCCAGCGCGATCCTCTGGTTCGCCGCGGTGGGCGGGACCCTGATTGCCCGTTCCGGTGGCGGTGACCTGCTCAGCTCCGGGCTGTTCCTCAGCGGTTTCTTCTGTGCCGGGCTGGCCTGGGTCGTGGGCCTGTGCTTTGCCGCGACCCAGGGCGGCAAGCTGCTGGGCGACAAGCTGTTGCGTTATTCCTATCTGGCATCTGCGGCGATCTTCTGCTATTTCGCGGTCTACGTGATCCTGTCCGGTTACCAGGAGTTCATCGTCGGCGCGGCGGTCGCGGAGCTTCCCACGCTCTGACGCAGTGATTCGGGTTTGGCCTCTATACTCCCTGCCGAACCCATTTTTTAGGCAGGAGTCGCATCATGGATGAGCAAAAACAGGCCAGCGGGCCGGTGCCGCGTTTCGAAAAAGGGCACTTCCTGCTAATTGCTGGTCTTGGCGGGCGTTTCACTCCCGACACGACGCAGCGCATTCCTGAACTCTGGGAACGCTTCATCCCGCATCTCGGCAAGGTCCCCGGTCAGGTGGGGGAGGTGACCTACGGCCTTTGCTGCAACCCCGACGGCAAGGGCGGCTTCGAGTACATCGCCGGGGTCGAGATCAGCAAGCTCGACGACCTGCCCGAGCTGTACCGCTGGGTCGAGGTGCCGCCGCAGCACTATGCGGTGTTCGAGCACAAGGGGCCGCTGGCGAGCCTGCCGCAGACCTTCCAGCACATCTGGAAAACCTGGCTGCCACAGTCCGGGCGCGAAGCCGCCGATGCGCCGGAGTTCGAACGCTACAGCGCCGACTTCAACCCCGGCACCGGCCAGGGCGTGCTGGAAATCTGGCTGCCGCTCAAGGAGCAGTGAGGCGCGTCGCGAGCACCGGCCGGGCCCGCGACGGGCCCGGTCATTTGCCCTTGCCCGGCCGGCGGGCGCGCCACAGGTCGATGGACAGGGTGACAAAACCGAACGCACTGATGCCGAACAGCACCAGCAAACCGATCTGAACATTGCTCATGGCGACTTCCGTACCGACCAGGATGGGATTGATGGAACCCTGATAAATAGCCCGGTCGGCACGCGGATGACAGCGACTATATGCAGGTTTTACGGGCTTGCCGGCATTCGATATGCAAGCCTTATTACTTTATGATCGGCGGCACTTCCCATCGCCGACTCGTTCCCCCCATGACCTTATCCAGCTTGTTGATCCGTCAGGTCGCCGCCGCTGACCTGGACCGCTGCTACGCCATCGAAACCCTGGCCTACGAAGGCGACGAAGCCGCCACCCGGGAGAAGATCGCCACCCGCATCGCCACCTGGCCCGAGGGTTTCATCGTCGCCGAAGTGGAGGGCGTGGTGGCCGGCTTCATCAATTCCGGCGCGGCCTTCGAGGTCGAGATGGCCGACGAGGCCTTCAAGGAACTGATCGGCCACGACCCCGCCGGCCCCCACGTGGTGATCATGTCGGTGGTGGTGCATCCGGACTATCAGGGCCAGGGTGTTTCCCGGCGTTTGCTGGAGGCCTTTATCGAGCGCATGCGCGGCCAGGGCAAAGCCAGCATCAACCTGATGTGCAAGGAGCGGCATGTGCCGCTGTACGAGCGTTTTGGCTTCGTCTACCTCAAGGCCTCGGCGTCGGACCATGGCGGCATGGCCTGGCACGAAATGGTGCTGGAGTTGTGAGATCGAAGGGCTGCGGCGAGGCAGCCCTTTTTTCTACCCTCAATACAGGCTGTTCTGCCCCCGCTCCGGCATTTCCCGGTCGTAGCGGTCGGCGTCGAACTGGCCGTCGCAGAGGCGCTTGAGGATCGCGCCGGCCGAGGGCAGGGCCGAGCGTTCCAGGTAGCGCTCGGGGTTCCACAGGTCGCTGCGCACGATAGCCTTGGAGCAGTGGAAGTAGGCTGCCTCGACGTCCACCAGGATCACCGTGCGCGCCGGCTTGCCGTTCACCGCGAAGCTCTCCAGCAGCGCCGGCTCGGCCGAGATCCGTGCCCGGCCGTTGACCCGCAGGGTCTCGCCGATGCCCGGGATGATGAACAGCAGCGCCACCCGCGGGTCGCTGACGATATTGCGCAGGCTGTCGATGCGGTTATTGCCCGGGCGGTCGGGCAGGGCCAGGGTGCGCTCGTCGATGATCCGCACGAAACCCGGTACATCGCCGCGGGGCGAACCGTCCATGCCGTTGGGGCCGACGGTGCTCAGGATCACCAGCGGCGAGGCGCGCACCATGGCCTGGTAGTCCGGGTTGAGGAAGGGGATTTCCTTGCGCACGGCCCGCTCGAGGGGGTGGCCGTAGATCGCTTCCAGTTGCTCGAGGGTGGTCAGCATCATGCTTGTCCTGGGGCTCGTCAGAAAATCAGGGCCAGGCGGCGTTCGTAGCCGAGGCGCCCCCGGTAGGCCTCGCCGCTGTCGACCCAGCCTTGCTTCAGGTAGAGGTTGAAGGCCGCTGCGTTGTCCGCATCCACCGACAGCATCAGCCCCTTGATCTCCGGCCACGCCTGGCGCGCGGCGGCGGGCAGGGCTTGCAGGCAGGCGCGGCCGTAGCCCTGGCCCTGGACCCGGTGATCGACCTGCAAGGCATGCAGGGTGGCGGTGTCGGGGTCGGCCCAGTGGGGCAGGAAAGGCGGGCGCTTGAGCAGCAGGAATGCCACCGGGACCTCGTCGGCGAGCAGGGCGAAACCCTTGATCCCGGGCTCCGGCGCCTTGAGCAGGGTATGCAGCGCGGTATAGACATCGCCGGAATAACTTTTCTGCTGCGGATGCACTTCGAGGGCGTCGAGCTGCTGCAATTGCGTGGCGTCGAGCTGTGCGTAGGGCACGAGTCGGGTGATCACTGGGCTATCCATATCCGGGCACTGAGGAGGGCTGTGGGGAGTGGCGATTCTAGCGATTTTGCCCGGGGGGCCGGTTTTTTTTCCTGGCCTTGTCGATTTGCCGCGTGGCCGGACGACTAAGGGTGTCTTCACGATTTAACGGTCGCCCTGCGGCGGCCACCTTGAGCCTGTGTCCCTCAATCGCAAGGAGAACTGCCATGAACGCCCAAACCACCGAAAGCGAAATCCGCAGCCTGATCGACGCCTGGCGCCAGGCCGTGATGGTCAAGGATATCGACCGCATCGTCAGCTACTACGCCGACGACATCACCTCGTTCGACGCCGTGACCGCGTTGCAATTCAAGGGCAAGGAAGCCTACCGCGCGCACTGGAAGGCCTGCATGGAAGTCTGCCCCGGCCCTGGCATCTTCGACTTCGAGCAGCTGCACATAGTCGGCGCCAACGACATTGCCTTCGCCCACTGGCTGGCCCACTGCGGCGGCACCGACGACAAGGGCGAGACCAAGGCCTGCTGGATGCGCGTGACCGCGGGTTACCAGCGCCTGGGCGGCCAGTGGAAAGTGGTCCACGAACACTGGTCGGCGCCGTTCGACATGATGAGCGGCACCGTACTGTTCGACCTGCAACCCTGATCGTCGGGTTTTTCGCCAAAGCCTGAAACTGCAGCCATAGTTGATCAGCTCGATCAAGGAGAGCCCCATGAAATACCTATGCCTGGTCTACAGCGACGAACAGCTGTTGCACAGCCTGCCGGAGAGCCCGAAGGACGCCGAGTGCATGGCCTACGCCGAGTCGGTGCAAGGCAGCGGCCGGATGCTCGCCGCCGAGGCCCTGGAGTCGGTGCAGACCGCGACCACGGTGCGCATGCGCGGCGGCCGGCTGTCGATCACCGACGGCCCGTTCGCCGAAACCAAGGAACAGTTGGCCGGGTTCTACCTGATCGATGCCAAGGACCTCAACGAAGCCATCCAGGTCGCCGGCAACATCCCGGCGGCCCGGGTCGGCAGCGTCGAGGTGCGCCCGGTGCGCGAGTTGAATCCCTGATCGCCACCTTGGAAAACGAACTCTGGAAAAACAATCATAAGCAGGAGTTTCGCAATGACCGACCACAGCGTGGGCAGCGTGCCCGCCCCCTATGAATTGTCCATCAGTCGCCTGATCGATGCGCCGCCCGGCAAGCTGTTCCGCGCCTGGACCGAACCGCAGTGGCTGGTGCAATGGTGGGGGCCCCATGGCATGACCACCCCGGAGTGTGAAATGGACCTGTGGGTCGGCGGCCAGTTTCGCACCCTGATGCGCGCCCCGGACGGCAATGAGTACCCGACCATGGGCGTGTTCCTGGAGATAGTCGCGCCACGGCGGCTGGTGTTCACCGATGCCTTCCTGCCGGGCTGGATTCCTTCGGGCAAGGCCTTCATGAGCGCCGAGGTGACCTTCGACGACCTGGACGGCAAGACCCTCTACACCGCCCGTGCCAAGCATTGGAGCGAAGAGGATCGCCAGGCTCATGAGGCCATGGGGTTTCACGAGGGCTGGGGGCAGAGCCTGGATCGCCTGGAAAGCCTGGTGACCCGAGGCATGCCGGACTGATGCCGACGGCCGCGCAAGACAGCGTCAAGGCGCTGGTGGAGAGGGTCTACCGCAACGAGTCGCGGCGGATCCTGGCGACCCTGATTCGCCTGCTGGGGGATTTCGACCTCGCCGAAGAAGCCTTGCACGAGGCGTTCTTCGTCGCGGTCGAGCGCTGGCAGCGCGACGGCGTGCCGGACAAGCCGCGGGCCTGGCTGGTGTCGGCCGGGCGTTTCAAGGCCATCGACGGTTTGCGCCGGCGGGCGCGTTTCGCCGCGTCCCAGGCGGCGCTGGTCAGTCAGCTCGAAGAGCTGGAGCAGGCTGACTGGAGCGAGGAGGACCTGGAAGACGACCGCCTGCGCCTGATCTTCACCTGCTGCCACCCGGCGCTGGCGGCGGACGCCCAGGTGCCGCTGACGTTGCGGGAAATCTGTGACCTGACCACCGAGGAGATCGCCCGCGCCTTTCTCTCGACGCCCGCCACCATCGCCCAGCGCATCGTGCGCGCCAAGGCCAAGATCCGCGATGCGCGAATCCCTTATCAGGTGCCGTCCCTGGGCGAACTGCCCGAGCGCCTGGACAGCGTGTTGCGGGTGATTTACCTGGTGTTCAACGAAGGCTATTCAGCGTCGATGGGCACCGAGCTGACCCGCGAGGACCTGACCCACGAGGCGATCCGCCTCGGGCGCCTGTTGCTGGAGCTGCTGCCGGAACCGGAAGTGATGGGCTTGCTGGCCTTGATGCTGCTGCATGAGTCGCGGCGCCCGGCGCGAACCTCGGCGACGGGGGAACTGGTGCTGCTGGACGAGCAGGACCGCTCGCTGTGGGACCGCGAACTGATCGCCGAGGGCTGCGCCCTGGTGGAACACGCTTTGGGCACCCGGCGTTTCGGCCCGTACTGCCTGCAGGCGGCGATCGCCGCGGTGCATGCCGAGGCGGCGACGGCCGGGGAAACCGACTGGCAGCAGATTATCGGCCTGTATGACGTGTTGTTGCGCGCCATGCCCTCGCCGGTGATCGAGTTGAACCGCGCGGCCGCCATCGCCCAGCGGGATGGGCCGCTGGCCGGCCTGGAGCGGGTCGAGGCGATCCTGGCCCGGGGCGAATTGCAGGATTACCACCTGGCCCATTCGGCGCGGGCCGAGTTCTGCCGGCAACTGGGCCGGATCGAACCGGCGCGGGAAGCCTATCGGCGGGCCCTGGAACTGACCCGGCAAGAGCCGGAGCGGCGCTTTATCGAGAACAGGCTGAACGCGCTCTGAATCCCTGCCAATCCTGACGGCCGCGATCTATTCGAGATTGCTGAAGGCCTTCGGCCTTATCGCAGCCTGCGGCAGCGGCTACAGGGGATTGTGGCGCGAGTGGGAGGATCAGGGTGTCAGCGAGAAGCGCCACTCGATCTGTCGGCCGAACCTGTAGCCGCTGCCGCAGGCTGCGATCGGGGTGGGCGGCATTCCGACGAAGCCCCCGTCAATGGGCGACACCGTGTCTCTGCAAAAACGCGGTTATTCCAGCATCCGCCCCAGCAACCAGCTGCCCGCCGGGCCCGGCGGGTGCAGGCGCGACCACAGGGCATCGACCGCCACGTCACGCGGCCAGCCACGGGCATCGAGCTCCACCAGGCTGTCGGCGCCGAAACGCTCCACCAGCCAGCGCGGCAGGGGCGCCCAGCCAAAACCGCCCTGGGCCATTTCCAGCAGCATCAGGTAGCTCGGCGCCGACCATACCCGGCCCTTGGCCCGGCTTTCGTAGGGATTGACGATGGTCGCCAGGCGCAGTTCGCGGTGCTGTTGCAGCCGGGCCTGGTCGATATTTTTCAGCGCCGCCAAGGGGTGACTACGCGACACGAACAGGGCGATTTCCGTGCGCTCGTCCACCGTCGAGTGGTCGAGGTCCGCCGGGTAGTCGGGCTGCATTTCGGCGAAGGCGATCTGCGCCCGGCCGCGCTGGACCAGCTCGATCAGGTCGTCGCATTCGGCAATCAGGCATTCCAGTTCCAGGTCCGGGTAGCGTTGTTCGAAGGCGCTCAGCGAGGTCTCGAAACGATCCGACTGATAGGTGTCGGACAGGGCCACCGTGAGCTTGGCTTCCACCCCCTGGGCCAACTGGCTGGCGGCCATTTCCAGGCGGCTGGTGGCGGCCAGGATGTCTTCGGCCCGTTGCAGCATGACGTGGCCTTGCGGGGTGAGGGCGGGCTTGCGGCTGCTGCGGTCGAACAGCTGCAGGTCGAGGTCGATCTCCAGGCTCGCCACCGCCGCGCTGATGGTCGACTGGCTCTTGCCGAGTTTGCGCGCGGCTGCGGAGAACGAGCCTTGGGTGGCCGCCTGGACAAAGGCCAGCAGTACTTCGTGTGAGGCCATGAACTATCGTCCTGGTCGATGGTTAATGATTATGAAGTATCGGGATGGGAGGTGATCATGGCAACCCCATTCACTGGCGGGAGCCGGATCATGAGCACCACCAAATCCTTGACCGAACGCGTTTTCCAGGCCGTGGGCTTCGAGTTGCTGGCGTTCGCGCTGTGTACGCCGCTGCTGGCCTGGATCATGGACAAGCCCTTTGTCGACATGGGCGTGGCGACCATCGCCATCGGCCTGATCGCCCTGGCCTGGAACGTGGTCTTCAATGGCCTGTTCGACCGCCTGCTCAAGCGCCTGGCCCTGGCGCCCAGTGGCTGGACCCGGGTCGCCCACGCGCTGCTGTTCGAAGGCGGCCTGGTGGCGGTGAGCGTGCCGCTGATTGCCTGGTGGCTGCAGGTCAGCCTGATGCAGGCGTTGATCCTCGACATCGGCGTGCTGCTGTTCTTCCTGCCGTACACCTATGTCTATCACTGGGGCTACGACCTGGTGCGGGAGCGGCTGATGCAGCGGCGCCCGCTCAACCAGGCCGGTTGAGCGGCAGGGCGCTCAGGGCCTGGCGTGACGCCGCTCGATGGCTTCGAGGTAGGCCTGCATGGCCCTGGGCACTTCCTGCAACAGCAGAATGCTCTTGAGCTGGCTATTCTCCAGAGCAACCTGGAACAGTCCGATGGGCAAGCCGAGCATCGCCGTCACATAGGTCTCGCGCTGCGCGGCAGTGGCCTCGGGCAAGCGCAGGGTGAGCATCCGGGCATAGGTTTCCTGGATTCGCTCACGCGCCTCCGGGGCCTGGAGCTGGCCGGGGGCGAAGGCGGGGCTGATCATCTGCAGCAGGTCGGGGTGGGTCTCGAGGTATTCCAGGATCGGCATGATCATCCGCTCGATCACATGCTGGCTGCTCAACTCGACCCAGGTGGCTGGCGCGATGGCCAGCAGGTTGGCAGTGATCTGCCCGATGGCGTCGATGTGGCGCTGGCCCAGGGCGTCGAGCACGCTCTGCTTGTCGCTGAAGAAGTGGTACAGCGAACCGATGGAAGTGCCGGCTTCGCGCGCGAGGCCATGCATGGTCAGGTTGGCCACTCCCTGGCTGACCAGCAGGTGGGCGCAGGCGTCGAGAATCGCGGTGACCCGTTCATGGCCACGAGTCTGTTTCGGCGAGCGCGGGTTTTTGGCCGGGAGCATTTTTGAACCGTTCATGGTCTGAGTGGCAGCAAGGGGCATACATTATGGCGCACTGGAGTGTTTGCAGTCCTCAGGTAAAACTAGACACCATCCTCTACTTTTGCAGAGAATACGTGCCATGGATCAGCTCCCTCCGCTGTCCCACCTGACTCGAAGACCATGACACTCTCTCCCAACTGGATCATCTGCGAGCATTGCGATTCGCTGTACGAATCCGTGCCGCTTGCAAAAGGCCAGACCTCCCAGTGTTCGCGCTGCGGGGCGGTGCTGGAGCGCGCCCAACACCTGAACGTGCAGCAGCTGCTTGCCTTGTCGATCACCGCGGCGCTGTTGTTCGTGTTCGCCAATGCCTTCCCGGTGATCGGCATCAGCCTCGAAGGCCTGAGCAATGAAGCCACCCTCTGGCAGTCGGTCGAAGCCCTGGCCCAGGGCCGCATCAGCCTGATCGCCGCGGTCACCGGCCTGGCCATCATCCTTGCGCCCGGCTTGCAGATCCTCCTGCTGTGCTGGGTGCTGGGCTTTGCCAATGCCGGGCGCGCGGCGCCGGGCTTCAAGGCTTGCATGCGTGCCCTGGAGCACCTGCGGCCGTGGAGCATGCTGGAGGTGTGCCTGCTGGGCATCCTGGTGGCTATCGTCAAGCTGGCCGGCATGCTCGACGTGCACCCGGGCCTGGGGCTGTGGTCGCTGGCGATGCTGACGGTGCTGATCATCCTGATCTCCGGCAAGGGCATCCGCCGCCTCTGGAACGACCTGGAGGGCCGCTACTGATGAGCCAGCCTCCCTACGCCCGCGACCTGGGCCTGAAGCTGTGCCACACCTGCGGCCAGGCCTGCCCGCAGGACGTTCACTTCTGCCCGCGCTGCGAATCCGTGGTGCATGCGCGCAAACCCGACAGCCTGAACCGCACCTGGGCCTTCCTGGTGGCCAGCCTGATTTTCTACATTCCGGCCAACGTGCTGCCGGTGATGTACACCCAGATCTTCGGCAGCGGCAGTGAAAACACCATTCTCAGTGGCGTGCTGGAGTTCTGGCAGCACGGCTCCTGGGACATTGCCCTGCTGATCTTCATCGCCAGCGTGGTGGTGCCGTGCAGCAAGTTCTTCGTCCTGGCGATGCTGCTGATCACCTGTCAGCGCCGCAGCCACTGGGCGATGCGCGAGCGCGCCAAGCTGTACCGTTTCATCGAGGTGATCGGCTACTGGTCGATGCTCGACGTGCTGGTGGTCGCCCTGGTGGCGGCGCTGGTGCAATTCCACGCCCTGAGCTCGATCGAGCCGCGCATGGGCATCCTGTTCTTTGGTTTGGTCGTGGTCCTGACGATGTTCGCGGCCATGAGTTTCGATCCCCGGCTTATCTGGGATGTAGAGGTTGAAGATGTCTGATCATCCAGGTTCCAACGCTTCAAGCGCGCCAGCGAGGCCGGGTACCCCCGCGGTCAGGACGCGCCGGTTCAATATTTCGCTGGTGTGGATCGTGCCCATAGTCGCGGCCCTGGTCGGCCTGTCGATGCTGGTGCACAAGTCGCTGTCGGCCGGGCCCGAGATCTCCATCAGCTTCCAGACCGCCGAGGGCCTGGAAGCCAACAAGACCCAGGTCAAATACAAGAACGTGGTGATCGGCAAGGTCACCTCCATCGCCTTGAGCAAGAACCGCAGCAAGGTGATCGCCAAGGTCGAGCTGGACCAGTCGGCGGAGTCCTTCACCGCCGCCGACTCGATGTTCTGGGTGGTGCGCCCGCGCATTGGCGCCGGAGGCGTGTCCGGGGTCGACACCCTGCTGTCGGGGGCCTTTATCGGCGCCGACGCCGGCCGGGAAGAGACGCGCAAGAAAAGTTTCGTCGGCCTGGAAACGCCGCCACCTGTGACTTACGGGCAAAAGGGCAAGCGCTTCAACCTGCGCACCGATGACCTGGGCTCGCTGGACGTCGGTTCGCCGGTCTATTACCGGCGCATCGAAGTGGGCCAGGTGATTTCCTACAAGCTGTCGGATAACGGCAAGGGCGTGGACGTGCGGATCTTCGTCAACGCGCCCAACGACCAGTTCGTGACTACCGACTCGCGCTTCTGGAACGCCAGCGGCGTGGACGTGACCCTGGGCGCCAATGGCCTGAAGGTCAACACCGAGTCCATGTCGTCGATCCTCGCCGGCGGCATCGCCTTCGTCGAACCCAAGTACAGCCCCAATGCCAAGCCGGCCGAGGAAAACGCCAGCTACCAGCTGTTCGCCGACCAGGACACCGCGCTGGCGCCGCCCGATGGCGACCCGTACTACATGCGTATGCGTTTCGACCAGACCCTGCGCGGGCTGGCGCTCAATGCGCCGGTGGAATTCCTCGGGGTGAACATCGGCCGGGTGGTGTCGATGGACCTGGATTACGACGAGCAGAAAAAGAACTTCTCCACCGTGGTCGGCGTGGTGATCTACCCGGCGCGGCTGGGCAAGGTCCACCAGCAACTGGAGAAGCTCAGCGGTGCCGACGAAAGTCGCGCCGGCTACCTGATCAGCACCTTTGTCCAGCATGGCCTGCGGGCCCAGGCGCGCAGCGGCAACCTGCTGACCGGACAACTGCTCATTTCCATGGACTTCATCCCCAACGCCAAGCCGGTGCCCTTCGATGCGACCGCGCGGCCGCTGGAAATTCCTACCGTGCCGGGTGGGCTCGACAAGCTGCAGGAGCAGTTGCAGCGGGTGGTGGAGAAGATCAGCAAATTGCCGATCGATGCCATTGCCAACAACCTCAACGGCAGCCTGACCGAGATGCAGAAGACCCTGGAGAACGTCAACGGCAAGGTGCTGCCAGAAATGCGCAACACCCTGGAACAGACCAAGAAAACCCTGACCACGGCCAACGACAGCTTCGCCGAGGACTCGCCGCAGCGCCTGCAGTTGGGCCAGGCGATGGACGAAGTGCAGCGCACCGCTCGTTCGGTACGGGTGCTCACCGATTTCCTCAGCCGTCACCCCGAAGCACTGATCCGTGGGCGGCTCAAGGACAATCAGCCGGACGCCTACAAATCCTCGACCTCGTCTTCTCGTGAGCCTGAATCGGAAGTCCAGCCATGAAAAAAACTCTAGCGTTGCTGATCGCGTCCCTGGGCCTGGCGGCCTGCAGCTCGGCGCCGACCCATTACTACACCCTGATGCCGCCGGCGCCCGAGCCGGCGCCCGCTGGCGTCGCGGCGCCGGCCCTGCAATTCGAGATGGCCGGGGTGCGCATCCCGATGCAGGTCGACCAGCCGCAAGTCGTGGTACGCCAGGACGGCGGTACCCTGGCGATCCTGGAAACCGCGCGCTGGAGCGCGCCGCTGGCGGATGAGTTCCACGACGCCCTGGCCAGCCAGATGGAGCGGCAATTGGGCACCCGCAACCTGGAAGGCCTGCCCAAGTCGGCGGGGCAGCCGATCCTGTCGTTGCAGACCGATGTGCGCCGCTTCGAATCGGTGCCGGGGCGTTATGCGCTGATCGACGTGGTGTGGAACCTGCGCCTGCGCGGTGACGGCGTCGAGCGCCGCAGCCTGACCTGCAGCAGCCGCATCAGCCAGCCGGCCAGCATCGAGCTGTCGAGCCTGGTCCAGGCCCATCAGCGGGCCATCGACGAGTTGGCCAAGCGCATTGCCGGCACCGCCAAACGCTGGGCGCAAAACCCTGCCACCCGCTGTTCATGATACCCAGCCCCCTGTAGGAGCGAGCTTGCTCGCGATGCACGCAACGCGGTCGATCGGGCCGCGTAGGGCATCGCCAGCCAGTTCGCTCCTGGCGTTCTGGCGCGGCCTAACGCCGTGCCGACAGCTGCTGCGGCGCGAGGAAGGCGTCGTGGAAGTAGTCGCGAAACGCCTGCATCGCCGGGGTGAACGCCCGTTCGCGATGCCAGGCCAGGCCGACGCTCATGGGCGTCACCGGGTCGCTGACGGTCAGGGTTTCGATGCGTTTGCCTTCCAGCGACCAGGGGCGGTGCACCAGGTCCGAGAGGATCGCCACGCCGCTGCCGTTGGCCACCATGCTGCGCACCGCCTCTACCGAACTGGTGCGCACCCGCACCCGGGGTTTCTGCCGGGCGTTTTCCCAATAGCGCATGGCGCTCTGTTCGGCTTCGTCGACGGTCAGCAGGATGTAGGGTTCCTGCGCCACATCGGCGAGGCTGACGGTGGCGCGCTCGCACAGCGGGTGATGGCCGGGCAGCCACAGGCGGCGTTCGGAGTTGAACAGGGTTTCGGAGACGATGTCCGGGTGGGTGAGGTTGGCGGTCAGCACCACGGCCATGTCGAAGCGACCTTCCAGCAGGCCCTGTTCGATGGTCTGGCGTTCCTGTTCGTGGACCTCGATGGTCACGTCCGGATGCCAGTGCTCCAGGCGTTGCAGGTGGTGCGGCAGGAAGTAGCCGATCACCGTGTAGCTGGCCGCCAGGTGCAGCACGCCGCTGGCGCGGTAGTCCGGCAGCGGGCTGTTCAGCGCGTCGTCGACGCTGCGCAGGATCACATAGGCGCGGTTGAGAAAATGCCGTCCGGCGTCGGTCAGGTTCATGCCCTGGGCCGAACGCAAGAACAGTTGCACGCCGAGCATGGCTTCCAGTTCCTTGATCGCCGTGGTCACCGCCGACTGGGAGATGTTCAGGTGGATCGCCGCCTGGGAAATCTGCCCGATCTCGGCGGTGGCGACGAAGTAGCGGACCTGGCGCAGGGTGAGGGACATCACGAACTCCTCAAGGCTTCTGTAGGAGCGAGGCTTGCCCGCGATGGCGTCTGTGGTCGCGACACCGGTTCAGGAGTCTGGTCCGGTGGCGTTTGTCATGGCCTCATCGCGGGCAAGCCTCGCTCCTACATGGGGGGTTGTATCTGTTTTTCAGAAGATGCCGTATCTGATAATAGATCTTCCCAAGGGGTCAAGGGCGGTCGTAATTTCCACTGCACGAAGTCACGAGCAGTTGGAGCGACAGTGATGCAGGCAGTGGATTTCAATTCGGACATGGGCGAGAGCTTTGGCCCCTGGACCATCGGCGATGGCGTCGACAACGAGCTGATGGGCTTCATCAGCTCGGCCAACATCGCCACCGGCTTTCATGCCGGCGACCCCGGCACCATGCGGCGTACCGTCGAGCAGGCCAAGCGCCTGGGCGTGGCGATCGGTGCCCACCCGGGGTTCCGCGACCTGGTGGGGTTCGGCCGCCGGCACATCAATGCCCCGGCCCAGGAGCTGGTGGACGACATGCTCTATCAGCTCGGCGCCCTGCGCGAGCTGGCGCGGGCCCAGGGCGTGGCGCTGCAACACATCAAGCCCCATGGCGCGCTCTACATGCACCTGGCGCGGGATGAAGAAGCCGCCCGCTTGTTGGTTGAACACCTGCAAGTCCTGGAGCCCGGGTTGCTGCTGTATTGCATGCCCGGTTCGGTGATCTGGCGGGTGGCCCGGGAGCTGGGCCAGCCCGTGATCCGCGAGTTCTACGCCGACCGCGAGTACGACCTCAGCGGCTCCATCGTCTTCACCCGCAACGTGCGCGCCCTCGATCCGGCGACAGTCGCCGCCCGTGTGGTGCGCGCTTGCCAGCAAGGCCTGGTGCGCACCGTAGAGGGCGAGGACCTGGAGATCGAGTTCGACTCCATCTGCCTGCACAGCGACACCCCTGGCGCCCTGTGCCTGGTGGAGGCCACCCGCGCCGCCCTGGACCAGGCCGGGATCGAGGTGCGTGCGCCGCGCTGAGCCGATCCGCGACCCCATCCACAACACCAGGCGCGAAGACGCCGGGGTTCGCCGAAGATTTTTTGCCTGCCTTTCTACAACTATTCCAAGAGGAACAGACATGGCCGAACATTCCGTTATCACCCCCTTGCCGGGTACCTTCTATCGCAAGGCCACGCCTGAGTCGGCGCCCTTCGTCGAGGTTGGCGAGCGCGTCGACGCCGACACCGTGATCGGCCTGATCGAAGTCATGAAGCAGTTTTCCGAACTGACCGCCGGGACGGCCGGTCGCCTCACAGCCTTCGCGGTACAGGACGGCGATCCGGTGGAACCGGGTCAGGTCGTTGCCACGCTCGATGACCAGTGAGGGCAGGCCCATGACTCGAACCATCAGTACTCAAGCCATCAGCAAACTGCTGGTGGCCAACCGTGGCGAAATCGCCGTGCGCATCATCCGCGCGGCCAAGGCCCTGGGCATCCCCACCGTGGCCGCGTGCAGCGAAGCGGACGTCGACTCCATGGCCGCGCGCCTGGCCGATGAGGTGCAGGTGCTGGGCCCTGCCCGCGCCGACCAGAGTTACCTGAACGTGCGGGCGTTGCTGGGCGCCTTGCAGGCCAGCGGCGCCAATGCGGTGCATCCCGGCTACGGGTTTCTCTCGGAGAACGCCGAGTTCGCCGCCGCCGTGGAAGCAGCGGGGGCGATCTTTGTCGGGCCGAGTCCGGACACCATTCGCCGCATGGGCGACAAGGCCGAAGCCCGGCGCACCGCCCAGGCCGCCGGGGTGCCGGTGGTGCCGGGTTCGCCCGGGGAACTGTTCGAACTCGACATGGCCCTGCAAGCCGCCGAGGCCGTGGGTTTTCCGCTGCTGATCAAGGCTTCGGCCGGTGGCGGCGGACGGGGGATTCGCCTGGCGGAAAACGCCAGCCAACTGGCGCAAGAATTCCCCCGTGCCCAGCGCGAGGCGCAGACCGCCTTCGGCAATGGCGCGCTGTACCTGGAGCGCTTTATCGGCAAGGCCCGGCACATCGAAGTGCAGGTGCTGGGCGATGGCAAGCACGCGGTGCACCTGTTCGAGCGTGAGTGTTCGCTGCAACGGCGGCGGCAAAAAATCTTCGAGGAAGCGCCATCGCCGGTCCTCAACAACCTGCAGCGGGAAACCCTGTGCGCCAGCGCCGTGCGCCTCAGCGAAGCCCTCGGCTACAGGGGCGCGGGTACCCTGGAATACCTGTATGACGAGAGCCGCGGCGAGTTCTTCTTCATCGAGATGAACACGCGGATCCAGGTCGAGCATCCGGTCAGCGAGCAGGTGACCGGCATCGATCTGGTCCAGGCCCAGTTGCGTATTGCCGGCGGCGAGCCGCTGGGGCTGCGGCAAAGCGATATCCGTCTCAATGGCGCGGCCTTGCAGATGCGCATCAACGCCGAAGACCCGGCCCGGGACTTCTTCCCCAGCCCCGGGGTGGTGCAAGAGCTGATCTGGCCAGAGGAGGCGGGGGTGCGGGTCGACAGTCATCTGTACCCGGGATACCGCGTGCCGCCGTACTATGACTCGCTGCTGGCCAAGCTGATCGTCCATGGTCGCGACCGTGGCGAGGCCCTGGCTCGGGCGCGGATCGCCCTGGAACACTGCACATTGACTGGCATGGCCAGCACCCTGGGCCTGCACCGGGAACTGCTCGCCGAGCCCTGGCTGCACCACGCCGACTTCCACACCGGCACCCTGGAAACCTGGCTGGCCGCACGCCGTATGGGAGGTGCCGCATGAACAGCGCGATCCGCTACAGCTTTGGCGCCGACGAGCACCTGTTCGCCGAGGTCAGCGACAGCATGTCCCTGGAAGCCTTCTTCAAGGGCATGGCGGTGACCCGCGCCGTGGAGCGCCTGGAACTCGATGGCGTACTCGACGTGTGCCTGGCCAACGCCTCGTTCCAGATCCGTTTCGACCCCGACCGCATTGCCCCCCATGCTCTGCTCGAAGCGGTGCAAGGGGCCGAGGCCGAGGCGGTGGCCGAACGCACCCTGCACACCCGGATCATCGAGATCCCGGTGCTGTACAACGACCCCTGGACCCATGAAACCCTGATGCGTTTTCGCGACCGGCACCAGGACCCGAGCGCCACCGACCTGGAGTACGCGGCGCGGATCAATGGCCTGGCGGACGTCGAGGCGTTTATCGCCGCCCACAGTGGCGCGCCCTGGTTCGTGTCGATGGTGGGTTTCGTCGCCGGCCTGCCGTTCATGTTCCAGATGGTCGAGCGCGAGCGCCAGTTGCAGGTGCCCAAGTACCTGCGGCCGCGCACCGACACGCCAAAGCTGACCCTAGGCCACGGTGGCTGTTTCGGCTGCATCTACTCGGTGCGCGGCGCCGGCGGCTACCAGATGTTCGGCGTCACCCCGGCGCCGATCTACGACCCGCAGCAGAACCTGGCGTACCTCAAGGAGCACATGGTGTTCTTCCGCCCGGGCGACATCGTGCAGTTCAAGCCCATGGACCGCGAGGCCTATGACCGGGCGGTGGCCGAGGTCGAGGCCGGGCGGTTCGACCTGCGTATCCGTCCGGTGGAGTTCTCCCTGGATGCGTTCCTCGCCGACCCGGTCGGTTATCCCAAGTCGCTGCAGGAGGTGCTGGCATGATCAAGATCATCAAACCCGGCCTGGCCACCTCGGTGCAGGACCTGGGCCGCGAAGGTTATTACCACCTGGGCATCCCGCCGTCCGGGGCCCTGGACCAGTACGCCCTGAGCGCGGCCAACCAGTTGGTGGGCAACCCGGCCGGCGCGGCGGGGCTGGAGTGCACATTGCTCGGCCCGGAACTGCAGTTCACCCAGGATGCGCTAGTGGCGGTCTGTGGCGCCCAGATGACACCCAAGGTCGATGGCGTGGACATGCACCTGGACACTGCCTTCGCGGTCAAGGCCGGGCAAGTGCTGCGCTTCGATTTTCCCAAGGCCGGCGCCCGGGCCTACCTGGCGGTCGCCGGTGGCATCGACGTGCCGCTGGTGCTGGGCAGTCGCTCGACCTATGCCCTGGGCGGCCTCGGTGGTTTCCAGGGCCGGCGGCTGGTGGCGGGGGACGAGTTGCCGGTGGGGGTCGACAGCGCCAAGAGCCGACCGGGCGCCAGCCTGCCCATGGCCCTGCGCCAGGCGCTGGGTGGCGAGATCAACTTGCGGGTGGTGCCCGGTCTGTACTACGAGCGCCTGACCGACGCGGCCAAGGCCAGCTTCTTTGCCGAGCCCTGGACCGTGGGTTCGGAAGCCGACCGCATCGGCTATCGCTTCAAGGGCGGCAGCGCCCTGGGCTTCCAGCCACGGGAGCAGCCGTTCGGCGCCGGTTCCGATCCGTCGAACATCGTCGACAGCTGCTACCCCATAGGTTCGATCCAGGTGCCCGCCGGGCTCGAACCCATAGTGCTGCACCGCGATGCGGTGTCTGGTGGCGGCTACGCCATGATCGGCACGGTGATCAGCGCCGACCTCGACCTGATCGGCCAGATGCAACCCAACCAGAAGGCCCGTTTCGTCGCGGTGACCCTGGAAGAAGCGCTGGAGGCCCGGCGCTCCTACAAGAAAAAGCTCGCCTGCCTGAGCAAGCTGTTCCCTTCCTGATTCTGCCCGCCGCCTGGCGCGGGTAAATGCCAAAAGGCTGGTTGCCACCGCGCTTCGGTGCGGTGGCGGCTGCCCGCGCTTCAACTTTTGACTGGTCCTGGAGTTCACGCATATGGCTGCTTTATCGCAAGCGAATCAAACCGGGCAGGACCCGGCCAATCTCCCTGTCGCCGCGGATGCGCGCATGGGCAAGCTGTCGCTGACCATGGCCTGGTGGGCCGTGTGCAGCGCCATGTTCTACATCGTGGTCGGCGCGTCCCTGGCGCTGGCCCACGGCACCCGCAATGCGCTGATCGGCATGCTGCTGTCAGTGCTCTGTTATGGCCTGGTCAACAGCGTGCTCAGCCGTTTCGCCATGCGCAGCGGATTGTCGGTGGCGCTGTTTTCCCGGCTGCTGTTCGGCAGCAGCGGGGCCTGCCTGGCGACGCTGATCTTCTTCTCCACGGCGATCTATTACGCGGTGTTCGAAGGTTCGGTGATCGCTGTGGCGCTCAATCATCTGTACCCGCAACTGGTGTATCCGCTGGCGGCCCTGCTGGTGGTGCTGTACAGCGTGCCGCTGATTCTGGGCAGCGTGCAGCACTGGCTGGACAAGCTCAACGGCGTGCTGCTGCCGGTGTACCTGGGCGGGCTGCTGGTGGCGGTGGGGCTGTCGATCGCGCGTTATGGCTACCAGCCGCAGTGGCTGGATTTCGGCCCGGCCAGCCCCGGCGCCTTTGCCTGGTGGGACTGTTTCGTGGCGTACATGGGGGTGTGGATCCTGATGCTGTTCACCTTCGACTACGCGCGTTTCGGCAAGTCTGAAGACGCCGGCTACCACGGGCGCTGGAACTTCGGCATGCCGTTCTACGCGGTGACTTTCCTGCTCAACGGCGCGGCAGGCATCTACCTGGTCAGCAGCATTCCCCATGAAGGCGCGCTCAACGAAGTCTCGGTGGTGATGGCGATCCTGCAACTCATGGGGCTGTGGGGGCTGCTGTTCGTCTGGGCCACGCAAACCCGGATCAACACCGCCAATTACTACCTGGCGACCCTGAACATGCAGGCGTTCTTCGGCCGCTTCGGCGTGCGCGGTTCATACCTGATGTGGGCGCTGGCGGTGGGGGTGATCGTCTACGTCCTGATGCTGGCGGACGTGTTCGCCTATCTGCTCAAGGCGCTGGCCTACCAGGGCATTTTCGTTGTCGCCTGGGTTGGTGTGGCGCTGGCGCAGATCCTGTCCGGGCGCACCGAGGTGGCGGCCATCGAGCGCGTCGCGGCGTTCAACGGCGCGGGGCTGGGCGCCTGGTTCGGCGGGACTGCCCTGGGCCTGTTGCTGATGTGGGCCGGCGGCGGGCTGGCGAGTTTTTCCGCGCCGCTGACCGGGGTGCTGGCGTTTGTCTTGCAAGTGGGGCTGTCCAGCCGTATTCGCCCCAGACTGCCACAGTCCGTGTAGCCGCTGCCGAAGGCTGCGATCCAGTCCGCAGGACTGGCAAACCGGACAACACGCAATATCAGGAAGATCGCGGAGTCAGGTTTTGGGGCCGCTGCGCGGCCCATCACAGCCTGCGGCAGCGGCTACAGGTAGGTGAGCGTGGCCGGGCTCAGAACAATTGGGTGAACAGCCAGTACAGGCTGCCGGACAGCAGGATCGCCGCGGGCAGGGTCAGCACCCAGGCCATCAGCAGGTTGCGGATGGTCTGCATCTGCAGGCCGCCGCCGTTGGCGACCATGGTCCCGGCCACACCTGAAGACAATACGTGGGTGGTGGACACCGGCAGGCCGAACGTGTCGGCGGCGCCGATGGTCAGCATTGCCACGGTTTCCGCCGAAGCGCCTTGGGCGTAGGTCAGGTGGGTCTTGCCGATCTTCTCGCCGACGGTGACCACGATGCGTTTCCAGCCGACCATGGTGCCCAGGCCCAGGGCGATGGCCACGGCGATCTTCACCCACAGCGGAATGAAACGCGTGGCGTTGTCGATCTGCTGCTTGAACAGTTGCAACTTGCCCTGGGTATCGGCGTCGAAGTCGCCGACCTTGTTCTTGTCCATCAGGCGGATGGTTTCGCTGCTCAGGTACATGTCGTTGCGCACGTTGCCCATGGCTTCGGCCGGCACCTTGGCCAATGAGCCGTAGCCTTTCACTTCGTCACCGATATGACCGGTCAGGGCCGCCAGGGCCGGGACCAGCTGCGGTGTGGCTTCCTTGCTGCGCACATAGTCGGAAAGCACCGCGCGCGGGTCGGCGGGGGCCGGTTGCGGGGCGCTTTTCACCAGCGCTTGCTGGGTCACTTGCGCCACCGCGGCGAATTGCAGGGCCTGGTCGGCCGGCATGGTGCGGTTCAGCGCGTAGGCCATGGGCAGGGTGCCGACCAGGATCAGCATGATCAGGCCCATGCCTTTCTGGCCGTCGTTGGAGCCGTGGGCGAAGGACACGCCGGTGCAGGTGACGATCAGCATGCCGCGAATCCACCACGGCGGCGGGGTATTGCCCTTGGGCGCCTTGTACAGCGCGCGGTTCTTCACGAACAGGCGCAGGGCCAGGAGCAGCAGGGCGGCGAAGGCGAAACCGATCAGCGGCGAGAACAGCAGGGCGTAGCCGACCTTGGTGGCCTGGCTCCAGTCCACGCCGCTGGTGCCGTCGCGGCCGTGCATCAGGGCGTTGGCCACGCCGACGCCGATGATCGAGCCGATCAGGGTGTGGGACGAGGAGGCCGGCAGGCCCAGCCACCAGGTGCCGAGGTTCCACAGGATGGCGGCGATCAGCAGGGCGAAGATCATCGCGAAGCCGGCCGACGAGCCGACCTGCAGGATCAGTTCCACCGGCAGCAGGGCGATGATGCCGAAGGCCACCGCGCCGCTGGACAGCAGCACGCCGAGGAAGTTGAAGAAACCCGACCAGACCACCGCGAAATGTGGCGGCAGCGAGTGGGTGTAGATCACCGTGGCCACGGCGTTGGCGGTGTCGTGGAAGCCGTTGACGAACTCGAAGCCGAGGGCGATCAGCAGCGCCACGCCGAGCAGCAGGAATGGGGTCCAGGTGGTGACGGTGGTGCCCAGTTCGTGCATGTCGTGCATCAGGCTGTAGGCGGTGAACAACAGGCCCATGGCGAGGATCGCGAAGAACATCACAAGAGTGAAGGGGCTGGCTTTTTTATCCAGCTGCGGTCTGGCTTCGAGGGCGGGGGAAGGGGAGGCGGCGGTCAGTGAAGGGGTGGCCATTGCCGGACAATCCTGTGGAAGGGAGGAGTGTCGCCCATGATCGTTGCCAAATATTACAGAGAGACTGCGTCAGGTCAGTGTTTGGGTGAATCCTTTAACCGCTGGTCAAGAAGCAGCCCCTTTTCTGTAGGCGCGAGCGGGCGGCGATCCGGCTTGCCCGCGATGGCGGCAGCGGCTACAGGGAATGGGGCCTACATATCCTGGCGCTTGCGAAACGCCCAGCGGCCGGCGATGACGGTGAAGGTGGCGACCAGCGCGACGAGGATCCAGAAGCCTTCCGGGTCCTGGGAGAAGGGGATGCCGCCGACGTTCATGCCGAAGAAGCCGGCGATGATGTTGATCGGCAGCGCCAGCACCGTGACCACGGTCAGGGTGAACAGGGTGCGGTTGGTCTGTTCGTTGATATTGGCGGCGATCTCTTCCTGCAGCAGCTTGATCCGCTCGCCGAGTGCGGTGAGGTCGTTGATGATCAGGGCGAACTCCTCGGTGGACTTGCGCAGCTCCTTGACGTCCTCCTTCTGCAGCCATGGCGGCGGCCGGTTGAGCAGCCGCAGCAGCGAACCTGGCTCCAGCGCCAGCAGGCGTTGCAGGCGCACCAGCACCCGGCGCATGGCCCCCAGTTCCGCGCGGTTGGTGGAGATCCGCGCGGCCAGCAACTGGTCTTCGATCTGGTCGACGTTGAGGCTGGTCTTGCGCACGATCTGGGTCAGCACCTCGCCCTGGTCGCGCAGCAGGTGCACCAGCAGTTCCAGGGGCGAGCGGAAACGTTCGCCGGCCTTGACCGAGGAACGCAGCTTGTCCACCGAGTGCAGGGGCTGCAGGCGCGCGCTGACGATCAGCCGGCTGCGCACGCAGACCCACAGGGTGGAGATGTCCGAGGAAACCATGCTGCCGAAGTTGAACACCACGTCGTTGACCACCGCCAGCAGGGCCGAGTCCACATGCTCGATGCGGGTCGAACGCGAGCCTTCGTGCAGCGCCTCGAAGAATTCCTCGGGCAGCGCCAGGTGGGTCTGCATCCAGCGCTCGCAAGCGGCATGCGCCAGGTTCAGGTGCAGCCAGAGAAACGCCTCGCCATCGTCCGGCTGTTGCAAGGCCTGCAGGGCCTTGGCCGAGTCCAGCTCGCGACCCCGTTCGCCGGGGCGAAACGCGAAGCCGTAGAGCAGGCCGAACAGATCCGAATCGCGATGGGCATGGTCGATGCTGTGGTTCATGGAGGCTCGCAGGAGGGAAGGCACCTGTAGGCGGTTTTACAGGTTCACTTGAGCCCGATCATCGCAAGCCGTCATGACCATTTTGTGACGGTTTGAAGTGCAACATCCGGCGGATACAACCGGCTGTCGGAGGCCCTCAAGAAAGCTTCTTTCAGGCCGATCACGCATACGACGACTGTGCGACCGGCTTGCCCCGGTTCGCCTGACAGGGATGTTCGCCTGCTACGCATGCCCGCCTCGGGCGTGCTCTATCCCTGTTGAGAGATCTCATTCGATGTCCTTGCAAAAATCCCTGAGAGCGCAAGTCCTGGCTTTGTTGAGCGGCAGCCTGCTGGCGATGCTGTTGATCGCGCTGGCGTGTTTTCACTTCCTGTCCAATGGCGTGCAAGGTTATCGCGACCTGATCGAGGGGCCGCTGCGCGCCTCGCAGTTGATCGATGAAGCCAACCTGCAATTCAAGGTCCAGGTGCAGGAGTGGAAAAACGTGTTGCTGCGTGGCAAGCAGAGTGCCGAGCTGAACAAGTACTGGCAGCAGTTCGAGGATCGCCAGCGCGATGTGCAGGGCATCCTTGGCCAGTTGGCGGCCGATCCCGGTGTCGATGCGGCGTTCAAGGGCCGGATCGAGCGCTTGCGTGAAGAACATCGGGTGTTGGGCATGGCGTACCGGAAAGGCCGCGATGCCTTTGTCGCCGCCGGTGCCGACCCGGCTGCTGGCGACGCCGCGGTCAAGGGTGTGGATCGCGCTGCCAGCGAGCAGATGAGCGAACTGGTGAGCGAGCTGCGCAAGCAGGGCAGCGAACAGTCGCTCGACATCAGCGCCGCCGCCCAGCGCACGGTCTGGATCGGCCTGCTGGTGATGCTGGCCTCGGGCTTGCTGATCGGCGTGCTGAGCCTGTGGCTGGTCAACCGCAGCCTGGTGGAACCGATCCGCCAACTGATCGACTACGTGGCGCAACTCAGCCGTGGGCGGATTGCCGAGCGCGTGGCCAGCAGCCGCCAGGACGAGTTGGGCAAGCTGGCGGTGGCCGCCAATACCTTGCGTGATTTCCTCGCCGAAACCTTCAGCCGCCTGCAGCGCAGCGGGTCCGACCTGGACAGCGCCAGCGGCGAGTTGAAGGCCATTGCCAGCCTGATGTCCCAGGGCACCAGCGATCAGTTCAACCGTACCGACCAGGTCGCCACGGCGATGAACGAAATGTCCGCCACCGCCCAGGAGGTGGCCCGCCATGCGGCGGATGCGGCGCGGGCCGCCGATGACGCCGACCAGTCGGCCCAGCAGGGCGAGCAGGTGATGCAGGGCACCATCCACACCATCACCTTGATGCGTGGCGAAATCGCCAACACTGCCGAGGTGATCCGCCGCCTGGAAGCCGACAGCGGGCGCATCGGCAAGGTCCTGGAAGTGATCCGCGGCATCGCCGAGCAGACCAACCTGCTGGCGCTCAACGCCGCCATCGAGGCGGCGCGGGCCGGCGAGGCCGGGCGCGGGTTCGCCGTGGTCGCCGATGAGGTACGCAGTTTGGCGCAGCGCACCGCGGCGTCGATCATCGAGATCAACCAGATCATCCAGAGCGTACAGACCGGCGCCCTGGACGCCGCCCATGCGATCGAGAGTGGCCAGGCGCGCAGCGATGCCAGCGTCGAGCAGGTGACTCAGGCTGGCGCCATGCTGGAGCGGATCACCGAAGCGGTCGAGGCGATCCGCGACATGAACCGGCAGATCGCCACGGCGGCGGAAGAGCAGACCTCGGTGGCCGAGGACATCTCGCGCAACCTGACCGAGATCACCTCGATCGCCAGTACCAACCTGGATAACGTGCAGCGCACCGAGCGCGCCAGCCAGAACCTGCACGAGCTGTCGGGGCAGTTGAACGAGGTGACGGCACGCCTGAGTGCCTGATGCGCCAGTGAATAAAAAAGCCGCGTGGCCTTTCGGGCACGCGGCTTTTTTGTACTGAATTACGTGTCTTGCTTGTTGCTCAGGACCTTGCCGGTCTTGGCATCCAGATCGACGTCCCACTCGACGCCCTTGGCGTCACGCAGCTCCACCTGGTAGACGTAGGCGCCGGTCGCGGTCTGTTCCAGTTCGGTGTCGGTGATGTTGGCGGCGGTGGTGCCAGGGTGTTCGGCCAGTGCCGCCTGGTTGAGTTTTTCCAGGTCCATGATGGTGCCGGCCTTGAGCAGGCCCGGGATCAGGTCCGGGCGCACGTCGGCCTGGGCCAGGCCCGCGGTCAGGGTCAGGGCGGTCGCGGCGAACAGGGCAGTCAGCGTTTTCATAGTGTCTTTCCTTGGGGGATTTGTTTGAAGTGGGTTCAGATTAGCCGGCACAACTTAATTCACCCTTAATTCAGCGCACGCTTTGCGCCGTTTGTTCAATTCCAGCGGCCCTCGGGTATTTCAAGCTGTGCTCTCGAACAGGAGAGGCAGTGATGAAACCAATGATCAAAGGCTTGTACGGTCCGGTGTTCTTTGCCGGCTTCATCGGCGCTGGCGTGTGGGTAATCGGCACGCCGGAGTTGGCCCCGGGCTGGTTGCTACTGGTGTTCGCCGGGGCGCTCGGGGTGTCCTTTCTGGCGGAGTGGTGGTTGCCCTATGAGGTGGACTGGAACCGCCCGCAGCAGGATCGCCTGCGTGACGTGTTGCACGCGCTGGTCAATGAAAGCCTGAACGCCCTGGGGTTGCTGCTGTTGCCGGGGCTGGTGAGCCTGCTGGCCTTCGACGGCCTGTGGCCGCGCGGCTGGTCGCTGTGGGCGCAACTGGCGCTGGCGATTGTCGTCGCCGACTGCGGCCTGACCCTGGCGCATTATTTCAGCCACCGATTGTCCTGGCTGTGGCGCCTGCATGCGGTGCATCACAGCGTGCAGCGCCTGTATGGCTTCAACGGCTTGATGAAGCACCCGCTGCATCAGTTGCTGGAAGCCAGCGCCGGGCTGCTGCCGCTGCTGTTTTTGGGCGTCCCCTTGCCAGTGGCGCAACTGCTGGCGTTTGCCATCGCCATCCAGCTGTTGTTGCAGCACTCCAATGTCGACATGCGCCCCGGCCCGCTGGGCTGGGTGTTCGCCTGGGCACCGATGCATCGCTTTCACCACATGAAGTACGGCACGGCCGGCAATGTGAATTTCGGCCTGTTCTTGAATGTCTGGGACTGGCTGCTGGGCACGGCGTTTTACTCCTCGGCCTACCCGATGCGCCAAGGCGACCTGGGCATCGGCAGCCAGCCGGATTATCCGAAGGCGTATGGGCGACAATTGCTGGCACCCTTCAGTCGGCAAGCCGTCCACGAGGAACCACCGGTGCCCTTGCCGCTGCGGCGTTGATTCAGTCCAGCAGGCGCAGCTCGATGTGTTGCAGGGCCTGGCGCGCGGTGACGCCGAACAGGGTTTTCAGGGTACGGGAGAAGTGCGCGGAATCGGCAAAACCGGCGCCATGAGCCGCCTCGGTGATGGCCTGGCCCGCCAGCACCAGGCCCATCGCCAGGCGCAGGCGCCGCCACAGTACCAGGCGCCGCACCGGCAACCCGAGCTGGCCACTGAACAGCCGTTCGAGCTGGCTCAGGGACAGGTGCGCATGGGCCGCCAGGGTGCTTGCCGAGACCTTGCCGGCCAATTGTCTGTCGAGGGCCGCCAGGGCCTTTTCGATTCGTCGGTCCTGCAAGGTTCGGCGCGGGCAATGCTGCAGCGCTTCGGCCAGCGCCGGCAGCGTCAGCTCGACATCCAGCAGGCTGTCTTGCAGGGCCTGGGCGTCAATCGCCAGCGGTTCGGCATAGAGGGTGAACAGGGTCCCGGGCGCATCGAGGATGGCATGCCGCTGCATGGCCGGGATGAACACGCGCCTTGCGCTGCAAGGCTGGCCGTCGAGGCTGACAGTGACTGGTGTGGCGGGGGCGAGGATCAGTTGATGGGCATAGTGAGCGTGGGGCGCGGTGCGCCCCAGCTCGCCCTGGATCAGTCCGTAGTCACGCCCGAGCCACAGCTGGCCTGTCCATTCGGGCGTGCGCACGGCAACCGGCTCAGTAGCCGTTGGCCTCGAGCAGCTGGCTCACGCTGCCGCTGGCCGGACGCTTGGCGTACTTGAGCAGCTCCGAGGCGCGGTTGGTGAAGATGCCGTCGACACCGGAATCCAGGACCTTCTTGAAGTCTACTGGCTCGTCGATGGTGTAGACGTGCACCAGCAGGCCCTGGTCGTGGGTGAACTGGTTCATCCAGGGTTGCACCAGGTCCGAATAGCTCTGGTCGCCGCCGTTGGTCAGTGCCGCCGACGGGCCGGTGCCGATGGCGCCCTGGGCCTTGGCGTAGCTGACCCACTGCTCGAACTCGGCCTTGTCCTTGGGTTCCTGCTTGGCATAGTAGGCCGCCTTGTCCTTCTCGCCGCTGTTGGCGAAGGTCACGTCGGACTTGGGCTGCATGCCGCCTTCACCAACCCATAGCAGGAGGATCTTCGGCACCTTGGGCATTTCTTTCTGCAGCAGTTCCAGGCTGCTCTTCTCGAAGGTCTGCAGCACCACCTTGCCTTTGCCCTGGCCTACCGCCAGTTCGCTTTTCGCCAGCTTGGAGCCGGCCGGGCTGAGCCAGCCGCGGTCCTGGAGTTTTTCCTTGAGGTCGTGCTCGATGCCGGGGAACTGCTTGGGCTCCTTGGTCTCGATGTACAGGCCGGGCTTGTGATGCGGGTTGCTCTGGGCGATGTCGATGATTTCGTCGAGGGTCAGGATCTTCAGGCCGACGTAGCTCGCACGGGCGCGGTCGGGGTAGGCCTGGTTGAACCAGCTGCCGGCGTCGAGGGTTTTCAGTTCGGCCATGGTGAAGGCATTGGCCGGGCTGTCCTTGCGCTCAGGAAACTTGCTGGCGACGTCGGTGGTACGTTGCAGGTTGTTGTCATGCAGGGCGAACAGCACGCCGTCCTTGCTGCGTTGCAGGTCCATTTCCAGGTAGTCGGCACCCAGGTCGCGGGCCAGCTTGTAGGCGGCGGCGGTGGATTCCGGTGCATCGAAGGACGCGCCGCGGTGAGCGATCACCGCAGGGTGTGGAATGCCTTGGCTGACAGCCAGTGCGGTAGGGCTTGGGCTGGCGGCCTGTGCCTGGCCCAGGCCAAGCATCAGGCTCAGCATCAGGGCGCTTTTGGTGAAGGTGGCAGGCATGGTCGAGGTCCTTTCGTGGAGGGCGGTTTTCAAAGGACTACCTTTTAACAATTGAATGGCCGTTGTGCTATCGCGAAACCGACATAAATCTGCAGGTGCGGCAAATTTTCCGACGCTTTTGTGTAGTGCTTTGCAGTACGCTTGCGCCCTGAAGTTTCCCCGTCAGAGGGAAGCCCTGGAACATGTCCACTCTTGCCCTGCGTGTAAACCATCGATCACCTGTCCTTCGGGATATTCAGTGAGGTTTACCATGCGCATCACATCCGAACTCATCTGCCAGGCCGCCGACCAGCTCAAGGGATTTGTCGGTTTCAACCGCAAGAGCGGCCAGCACATCGTGCGCTTCAGCGAAGACTCCTTCGGCATGGACGTCGCCGACGACGCCATCAGCCCCGCCAGTGAATTTGTCTGGGCCACCGCCGAGGGCCAGGTCATGGTGCTCAAGCGCGAGCTGATCCAGTTGCTGCTGGAGCAGAACATCGACGAGCGCATCAACATCAGCGAACCCTTGCGCGTGTACATGCGCCGCACCGACCTGCCGGAGATTTCGGCGGTGCGCAATCGGGTGTCGGCGGCGCAATAGTCCAGGCGTCGCGCTTGGCGGGGGCGAGGTTGTCGCGAGCTTGCGGGTGGTGAGGTCTCAGCGTTCGAACAGGTAGGCGCGTTCGACCTTGCACACCCGGGTATGACAGGCCGCGTACCAGTCGCTACGCCCGCGTTCGCGGGCGATGCGATGCTCGGCGTGCTGCTTCCAGGCGAGGATCGAGGCCTGGTCCCGCCAATAGGAGACCGTGATGCCGAAGCCATCCTCGTCACGCGCGAACTCCATGCCGAGAAATCCCGGCTGCTGCCGCGCCAGTTCGACCATGCGTTCGGCGGCCTGCTCGTAGGCTGGGTCTGGCTCGCGGCGCTGGGCGCTGAAAATCACCGCGTAGTAGGGCGCCTCGGGTGTGCGGGCGATCATGGGTACCGCTCCAGGCAAGCGGCGAGCAGGGCGCTGGCCAGGGGCGGCACGACGCCTTTGAGCGCCGCCCGTTCTGGCTGGAACAGGGTGGCGATAAAAAAACGATGGTCGCGCAGTTCCACCGCCCGCAGGTCGCCGGCCGAGTCGTAGCCGCTGGGGCGCAGGTTGTGCGTGAGCAATTGCGCGGCGAACTGCGGGTTGACCCCGTAGCGACAGCGATAACCTTCGCTGATCTGCCGCTCGCCATAGGCTTCGGCGATGCGGCTGCCTGCACTCAGGTGGATGCTGTCGGTGGCTTCCACCAAGGCGCAGGTCAAGGGCGTGAGCACGGCGCGCTCGGCCTCGGGATGGGTTTCGCCGTGCTCGGCATCGGCCCAGCCCAGCACGTTGCGTGCGTACTCCAGCAGCGCATGCTGAAAACCGCCGCAGGTGCCGAGGAAGGGCCGCTGCTGTTCGCGGGCAAAACGGATCGCCCGCAAGGCACCGTCCATCGAGCGGTATGGGCTGCCAGGCACGCACCAGATGCCGTCGACCGCTTGCAGTGGTTCGTCGCGGGTCACGCTGTCGGTGGCCAGCCAGCGGTAGTGCACCTTGAGGCCGGTTTCCTCGGCGGCCATTTCCAGTGCCCGGGGAATGGCCTGGTGCGCGGTGACCTGAGGGTCGTAGTCGCCCACCAGGGCGATGTGCAGGGTGGGCGGATGAGCGATGTGCGGCATGGACGTCTCCCGGTATGGCCAGCGCTTGTCGATTGCAGGGGGTCACTATAGATTGGCGCTCACGCACTCAATATTGGCGTTTATCCAAGTGATCAATGCAGCCACGCACTATCGGCTCGACTACTCCGACCTGTCGCTGATCCTCGCCCTGGTGCGCGGTGGCTCCCTGGCCCGCGCGGCGGCGTTGTTGAAAGTCGATGTGTCCACGGTGTTCCGTGCGGTGCGTCGCCTCGAAGCCGCGCTGGGCCAGCAGCTGTTCGACAAGAGCCGCGCCGGCTACCTGCCCACCGGCTTGGCCCGCACCCTGGCCGAGCAGGCCGAGCGTGCCGAACAGGCACTGGACGCGGCACAGGTCGGGGTGGAGCAGGGTGGCACGGTGGTCAGCGGTACGGTGCGCCTGACCTGTACCGATTCGGTATTGCAGGGCCTGCTGTTGCCGGCGCTGGCGCAATTCATGCCGCGTTACCCGGCGCTGGCCCTGGAGCTCAGTACCTCGAATGATTTCGCCAACCTCAGCCGGCGCGACGCCGACCTGGCCCTGCGCCTGACGCGCACACCGCCCGAGCACTTGGTAGGCCGGCAGTTGCGTAGGGTGTCTTACCGGGTCTGTGCCAGCCCAAGCTATCGGCAATCGGCAGGGGCGACGGATCTGGCCGGACTGACCTGGATCGCCCCGGACGATTTTCTCCCGGACCACGCCACGGTGGCCTGGCGTCGGCAGGCATTGCCTGGCGTGGTACCGGGCTATCGCTGCAACAGCATGCTGGCGGTCAGTGAACTGGTGAAGGCCGGACTGGGCGTGGCGGTGCTGCCGGACTTCCTGCTCGATGACACCTGCGCCCTGCAACCCTTGAGCGACCCGCTGCCAGGCTGCGACACCGCGCTCTGGCTGCTGACCCGGGCCGACTGCCGGGCGTTGCGCGCGGTGGTGACGCTGTTCGACGAATTGAGCCAGCGCCTGCGCGCACCGCAGTGAGTCATGCCTGGGGCGAGGCCTTGTGCAAGACGTGCTGGTGCATTTCCGAGGTCAGGCTTTCGATGCGTTCGCTCAATTGTTTGGTCATCTCGGTCAGGCGAGTGTTCTGCTCCAGCAGTTCGAGCAGTTGCGCGGTGTGTTGCGCGGCTTGTGCCTGGCGTTCGCTGTTGGCGATAGCGATGGCCTCGCGGTGCCGGGCATCGGCGTCGGTCTGGGCTTTGTCGCGTGCGGCCTGGCGGGTCTGGGCGAGCAGGATCAGTGGCGCGGCATAGGCCGATTGCAGGCTGAAGGCCAGGTTGAGGAGGATGAAGGGGTAGACGTCGAAGTGCGTCACACCGCTCAGGTTGAGCCCGACCCAGATCAGCACGATCAGGGTTTGCGCGCCAAGAAAGGTCGGGGTGCCGAAAAAGCGGGCGAAGGCTTCGGCCTTCAGGGCAAAGCTGTCGGTGCCGAAGGTCGGGGCCAGATGGGCGTGGGGACGATGAAAGCGCAGGTGGTCGACAGGGACGGCAGAGGCTGTTTCGGATAGGGTCGGGTTCATGGCGGGCTCGGGGCGATGGGACTGCCGGTCACTATAGCCCGTTGCCCGACACCTTCCCTGGCATCGACGCCGTTGATTCGAAAGCGCCGGTTCAGGGCGCTGCGCGCTCGTTGGCGAACATGTTTACGGCCCGTACCGCCTCGCTGGCCCTGTCATGAATCTGCAGGACCACCGTGCCGGCCTGATCCGCCAGGCCCACGCCCTTGGTCGCCCGGTCCCGGGTGCCGTCCATTTTGTACAAGCTTTCAGGAGTCGGTCGACACGGCGAGGAGGGTGCCGTTTACCGGGCTGGCGGCTGCGACTTTGTTGCGCCCGGTGTTTTTCGCGGCATACAGGGCCTGGTCGGCCTCCATGAGCCACATTGCGGCATCGCGTAGCCCCGGGTGCCAGGCGGCGAGGCCGATACTCAGGCTGACCCGGAGTTGTGGCACGCCCGGATGGCGATAGTTGCCGAAGACTTCCCGCAACTGTTCCAACACTTCGTGGGCCTGCTGGATCGAGGTCTCCGGCAGGATCACGCAGAACTCATCGCCGCCATAGCGCCCGGCCAGGTCGCCCTGGCGCAGGTTGAGCTTGAGGTCCCGGCTCAACTGATGCAGCACGGCATCGCCGAGGATATGGCCGTAGCTGTCGTTGATGTGTTTGAAGTGATCGATGTCGATCAAGGCAAGGGTGCCGTGGCAGCGTTGTTGCTGGCACTTGGTGAACTTGAGGTGCAGCAGGTCTTTCCAGGCGCCATGGTTGAGCAGGCCGGTCAGGCTGTCGGTGCGGCTCAGCGCGCTAAGGGTACGCTTGTGCTCGGAGAGCTTGATCGCCAGTCGGTAGCAGACCATGCCCACTGCCATCGGATAGAGGGTCAGCATCGGCAGGCAGGCGTATATCTGCATCTGGGAGGCATGCCCGGTGAAGGCCGGACCGAGCAGTAACCACGAAAGCAGTACACCGCTCAGTTGTGCCACGGAGCCATGGATGAACAGGCGCAGGCCACCGGCTGCGACGTTGTTCATTGCCATCATGGCCAGAATGGTCACCGTGGGCAGCGGATTGAACTGCATCGCCGCCGCCCAGAACCCCCCGAAGAGCGAGTCGCACAGCAGGTTGCGGCGTTCGGCCTGGTAGGGGAAGGCCGCGCGGGTCGAGATCCGGTATGCCAGGTGTGGCCAGATAAAGCCGTTGAACAGCAGGAATAGCCAAACCCAGGCCGGTTGCGGCAGCGGGTACAGGCCGGCGAATACGCTGAGGCTGCCGATCCCCAGGCCGACCAGCCTTGGCAGGTAGATACGTTTGGCAAATGACAGCCCTTTGCCTTGTTGGTTATCCATAAATTTCCACGCCAGCCCGGATTTGAAACACTTTGTGGTGTTTTTAGTGGCCGTCACCCTTCATTGGGCAAGGCGGTGAATATTGTCATTTATTCCAAGAAGAATAATCAGTGTCCTTGCAGGCCATTTAGTGGAACGATCGTACGCCAATGCCCATTGCAGAGCGTTCGGTACAAGTAAAGGCAGCTGCTTGGCTGGAGCGACCAGGGGAAGGGCGTCAGGCCTGATAGCAGGTCAGGAACATGTCCAGCGTGGACTCGACGACGCGCTGTTGTTCGTCTTCCTTGAGGGGCGGCTGGTTCATGGTGATCTGTGGCCAGAAGGCAAACGCCTTGAGCATGCCGTGGAGTTGCTGGGCGGCGAAGTCCGGGTCCAGGGGCTTGAGTCGGCCATCCGCCCGAGCCGAGCGAATCCACACCATCAGGCTTTCTTCACGCTCGCCCATGCGCGCCACCATGTACTGGGCGCGTTCGGGGGAATGCAGGGTAGCGGCAATGGCGACCCGTGCCAGGTTGAGGAAGTTGTCATCGGCCAGCAGTTGCAGCTTGGCCATCAGCAATTCCCGCAACTGTTCACGCAGGGGTAATCCGGGTTGGTAAAGAATGTCCGCTCGCGCCCTGATGCTCGCCCATAACTTATGCATGATCTCGGTGAACAACTCCTCCTTGCTGGGGAAGTGGTTGTACACCGTGCGCTTGGACACTCCGGCGGTTGCCGCGATCTTGTCCATGCTGGTGATATCGAACCCGCTGGCATGGAATTCGGTGATCGCCGCCTGGATGATGGCTTCGCGTTTGAGGTCGGTCAGGCGCTTCGGAGCTGTCATAAGTTGGGTTTGATGGCGGTCGTTGGCAGGTATCCGGGGCAGTTTACTTAGTCCCGGGTTTGTTGCAATCTAGAAAAACTACACTGTGCAGTGTAGTTCATGACAGAAAACATGATGGTCGGCTGACGCTTGCGTGCATTGGCCTTTCTCGTTCCGCAGAGAATCACCGGAGCCTTTTCGGGTTCCTTGGAGTCACTGATTCATGGCCACTCTCTCTTCCCGTGCAGACAGCGCCTCACGCCCTGAAACGTCCCTGCAGGAACAAGGTGCGTTCCGTAATCACGCGCCGGTCCGGCGTGCCGGACTGGGCAAGACGCTGAGTATTTTCTGGCGCATGTTGTTTCACAAACCGCGTAATACCCGTCCGGTCGGAGACATCCCGGTGCAGCCATTGACCCTCGAACAGCTGCTGGCGGCGCCTAACCGGAGTGTCTACCGCCTGGGGCATTCGACGGTGTTATTGAAGCTGCACGACAAGTTCTGGATCACCGATCCGGTGTTCGCCGAGCGCGCATCGCCAGTGCAATGGGCCGGCCCCAAGCGTTTCCATCAGCCGCCTATCAGCCTGGACGAATTGCCACCGATCGAAGCGGTGATCCTGTCCCACGACCACTACGATCACCTGGACCACCAGACCGTGCTCAAGCTGGCGGACAAGACCTGCAATTTCCTCACGCCCCTGGGTGTGGGCGATACCCTGGTGAAGTGGGGCGTGCCGGCCGACAAGGTGCGCCAGTTGGACTGGTGGGAAGGCACGGAAGTCGATGGCATTCGTTTTATCGCCACGCCTTCACAGCATTTCTCTGGCCGTGGCCTGTTCGACGGCAACAACACGCTGTGGGCGTCCTGGGTGATGATCGATGGCGACAGCCGGATCTTCTTCAGCGGGGACAGTGGCTACTTCGACGGCTTCAAGCGAATCGGCGAACGTTACGGCCCTTTCGACCTGACCCTGATGGAAACCGGTGCCTACAACGTCGAGTGGCCGGGCGTGCACATGCAGCCTGAGCAGACCTTGCAGGCGCACATCGACCTCAAGGGGCACTGGTTGTTACCCATCCACAACGGCACGTTCGACCTGTCGATGCATGCCTGGTACGAACCGTTCGACCGCATCCTCTCGCTGGCCTGGGAACGCAGCATCGCCATTGCCACGCCGCAAATGGGCGAGGCCTTCAACCTGTCGCACCCGCAGCGAGGGCACGCCTGGTGGATGGAGGTCGACCCTATGGTCGAGCAGGCAATGGCATGCGATCTGTAGGCCCTTCATCGGTGACTTCCCGAGCCTGGCCATCGCGAGGTTGCCGTGTCTGGGCCTGGAGAGTATCTAGAAAACTCCCCCAATGCCTCGACGGACCTTGTGATGGCTTATCGGCTTCATCTGTTTGGCGCGTCCGGTTCCGGTACCACGACCTTGGGTCATGCGCTGGCCCAGCGCTTGGGGATCGCGCACTTCGACTCCGATAATTTCTTCTGGCGCCCCAGTGAACAGCCTTTCAGCCTGCGCCGTCCCCGGGATGAGCGCATCCAGCTGTTACAGCAGCAGGTGGCCGGGTTGGACAGCTGGGTGTTGTCCGGCTCCTTGTGCGGTTGGGGCGACCCGATGATTCCGACCTTCACCCATGCCATTTTCCTTCGCCTGGACCCAGAGATCCGTCTGCAGCGTTTGCGGGTGCGCGAGTTTCAGCGTTACGGCGAGCAGATCCATGAGGGCGGTGAACGCCATCTCGCTACTCAGACCTTTCTTGCCTGGGCGGCCGGCTATGACACGGGTGGCCAAGGCACGCGCAGCCTGCGCCGGCATGAGAGGTGGATCACCGGGCTGAGCTGCCCGGTAATCCGCCTTGATGCCACTCACCGTTCTGTGCAGGTATTACAGGAAGAGGTACTGAGCGCCCTGGGTCACTCGATCATGGCGTAGTCGGGACGTTCCATCGGGTTGGGCGTCGCGCCCTTGATGTTCATGCCGCGCCCCGGGGCGAAGCCGGGGAAAAACACCAGGCCTTCTGCTTCCAGGCGAAAGGCCAGCGCCAGTCGGGTCACGTCGAGCAACTCGCCACCCGCCTCGAAGCGGCGAATGGCGGCTACCGAGACGCCGGACTCCCGTGACAGATGTTCCTGGCTCCAACCCAGCATGGCGCGGGCCTGGAGGCAGTGTTCTGGGGTGAACTGGAAAAGGGCGATACGTTCCAGGGTGACTTTCATCGCGAGTGAGGCCATGGGTTTTCTCCGGAAGCGGGTGAAGATAAATTGATAATGTACTGTTTATTTGTACAGTTGTTTTGCGCCCGGATCAAACTCATTTTGCCGATCGCCTCAATGCCTTCGTGACAAGGCTTGTCCCGGCGCTATATCCCGGTTTCCAGGTAGGCGCTGGGTGGTTGCCCCGTTACCCGGCGGAACATAGTGGAGAAGGCGGCGGGGCTGTCATAGCCGAAATCGAGGGCTATTCGCGTCACCGCCTCACCTGCGGCCAGTCGGCTCAAGGCCCTGACCACACAGGCGCGCTGGCGCCACTGGACAAAACTCATGGCGGTTTGCTCGCGGAACAGGCGGTTGAAGGTGCGCAGGCTGATATGCAGCTGTTGCGCCCATTGCTCGGGAGACTGGTGGGTATTGGGGTGTTGCAGGAAGGCCTGGCACAGCGTGAGCAGGCGCGGCGTTTCGGGCAGGGGAATGTGCAGGGGCAGGCGAGTGGTGCGGCTCAGTTCATGCAGCAACAGGCTGATCAGCGCACCGTCGCGTCCGTCCTCGTCGTACACCAGCGGCAGATCCACCGCCTCCATCAGCAACTGGCGCATCAGCGGCGAAACGCTGATCACCTGGCACTCATCCCCCAAGGCCGGCATTGCCTCCGGTTCGATGTACAGGCTACGGGTGCTGACCCCTAGCATCAGCACCTCATGGGCGACCCGGGGCGGAATCCATACCGCGCGCTGTGGTGGCACCACCCAGCAGCCGTTCGTGGTGCTGACCTGCATCACCCCGGTGGCGCCATACAACAGCTGCGCGCGACGATGGCTATGGCTCGGCAACCGGTGGCCCTGGGGATAATCGGTGCCGATCGCCACCACGGCGCGTGGGGTGTGATCCAGCCGGTCGATTGAAGTGTTACGCATGGCGTCAGGCATCCGCGGGTTGGCGTAAATGCGAACAGTATTGGCTGACTTGCTAAAGTCGGCCAAGCCCTGGCGCTCTATCGTCGAGGTCTTCTGCTAACGGAGGATCTTCGATGTTTTATCTATGGCTGGCGCTGTTCGGCGGCATGAGCGGGATCAGCGCGGTACTGTTCGGTTTCGGCGGCGGTTTTGTGGTGGTGCCGCTGCTGTATCGCCTGCTGCTGAGCAGCCATGGCGCTGACGATGCCATCGCCCAGTCGGCCATGCATGTAGCGGTCGCCACCTCGACCTGCATGATGATCGTCAATGCGTTGATGGCCACCGGCAAACACCGCCGCGCCGGCAACCTGATTCGGCATTACCTGTGGCCGCTGGGCGGCTATATCGGGTTGGGCGCGATAGGGGGAGCGGTCCTGGCAATGGCGGTCAGTGGTGAAGTGATGCGTTACGCCTTTATCGCCTACCTGGCGCTGAGCATTGCCGATTGCCTGCTGCGTCGTGGCTTTCTTGAGCGGGCCGACACCCGTGCGCCGCGCCGCCTGGGGCGACTGGAATACACCGGCGGCCTGGGCATCGGTGCCATTGCTACCTTCCTGGGTGTCGGTGGCAGCGTGATGACCGTGCCCCTGCTGCGCCGTTGCGGCCTGAGCATGACCCAGGCCACGTCCATGGCCAATCCGCTGAGCGTGCCGGTGGCCCTGGCCGGGACTGTCACCTATATGGCCCTGGCCGGCTTCAGCCGCTTCGATCTGGGCCCCTGGTTTATCGGCTACATCGACCTGCTGGCCTTTACCGTGCTGACCCTCGGTTCATTGCTGGGCATTCGCCTGGCTTCGCCATGGATCGGGCGCATTCCCGATCGGTTGCATGCGCGGGTGTATATCGGCCTGCTGGTGTTGGTGATGTTCGGCATGCTGGCCAGCTAAGGGCTAGCCCGTCGCCAGCCCCGGCGCTTCACGAATGATGAAGTGATCGAGGTTCTCGATGTTGGCGCTGAATACCCCGAATGTCTGTTCGGGGTGTTTCTTGCTCGGCACCTGTTTCAGCTCCGGGGTCACCCCGTAAAAGAAGCAATACAGCGCTTGTTCGCTGTCGATGGCGTGCTTGATCTCTTCAAGGAAGGCTTTGCGCTTGCGGTAGTTCTCGATCAGCTTTTTGCTCAGGTAGACATTGACCGAGTAGGGCTTCTTTTTCCCCTCGTCCGCCTGCTTGAACCAGACCTTCTGTTCGAAGTCGATGCGAAAGCTCTGGGTATAGTCCTTGATCTCCTTGATCTTGCCCCAGTAGATCAACCCCTTGTTGTCCAGCAGGTATTCGATCTTCTTGAAAAACGAGGCATAGGATGCCGTGTGCTCGCCAATCTTCAACGGCATGCGCTTGAGCAACTCCTTGTCGTCGATATTCGACACAAAACACTCCACCGGATGGGCGAAGACGCTGGTCTTGTCCGGTGTGCTGGCCTGGGCTGGATGAGACGTGCGCGGGATGGAGGAGAGGGTGGGCGCTGTAGTGCTTGGCGTGTCGACATTCGCTGACGGGGTGGCGGGTCTGCGTAGATATTCGCGGCGGGTCAGGAGCAATTCCGACGGGAAATGTTCCTCCCGATCATCCTCGTCCTGCGCGCCCTCCAACCCGGCTGCCAGCGTCCTGCTGGTGCCATACGGACAGCCCTCGACATGGCGGGTGCCGGGCAGGTTCTTGAAGTGCGGGGTGCGGATGTAATTGACGTTCTTGGCATTGAACGTGCCCAACTGATTGTCCGCGGCAAAGGCAACGCGACAGGCATCGTTGGGGCACTGGAACTGTTCCTTGGCCGAGTCGAAGGCCATGGTCTCGTCGAAATTCAGATCGCGCACGTCATAGATCGACAGTTTGTCGTCGAGGCTGATGCAGTAGGCGGTGTCGAATTTCATGACGGCTCGGGTCCTTGAGTGAAGAAAGCTATTAATAGCGGGTGGCGGAGGGGAGTGCACTGATCTTTTCAAGCATGGGCGCCTATCTCGGCATAATCTTGTAGGTAGCGCGATCCACACCCATAACCGGAAAGGGCTCAGGTTCATGTCTGACGGTAACCGCATCAATATCGGCTCCATTGGTGATGCCAACCACATCAACATCGCCCAGAATCAGGCGCCCGGGCGCACCAGCATTCAGTTCGTCATCGACCCCAGGAGTGTCGAGCGGGTGAGCCGGGGCAGCGTGATCAAAGGCGCGGTGGCGTTTTTCCTGTCGCTGCCGGCGCTGGCGCTTTCGATCATGTCGATCCTGGCCGACGCGTTGGGCATCCTTTCCTACTTTAATGTGGAGTCGCGGATCCTGGCCTACCTCATCATGGCCATTGCCCTGGGCGGGGTGATGCTGTGCAACGGCAAACGCAAGATGGCCACCGCCAGCATTCCACCCGACCAGGCACGATTCATCGATGGGCGTTGGGTCGAGCGTGATGAAAGTGGCGATTACCTGCTGTATCGCAATACTGCGCCCTGCAACTACGAAAACTGCCATGGCACCGTGCGCATCCAGACGCCACCGCCTCGCGAACAGCATAACCACGACCTGATCGGTGTCTGTGATATCGGCGGCAAGCAGCACACCTATCGCGTCGACTTCAATGGTGTCGGCGAACGGCAGCATTTCGATTGGCGTCCGCTTGAGCAGAACAAGCCATGATCCTGCTCCAACCGCTCCCTTTGTAGGGCGGGCGTGCTCGCGAAGAATCCCCCGTCAGGGCCAATCAAACAGACAGCCTCCTTGTCTCTTTCCGTGTCATCGCGGCAGCATTCCGATGTGTTTGGCGGGGTGGGTCTACAAAACTCTCTACAGCGCCAATTAACAAAACTCTCACCATCTAGGGAGGAGTCCTACATGCTAAAGCTTGTAAAAATAAAAGCTTAGATGTTCGAGCCAGACCTGGCAGCGACTGTCATCCCCCTGGCAGGGAGGGACAAGTAAGCCCCAAGGAAATGGCCGATAAGAGGTCGCCGGCCTCATGAGTGAAGGTTCGGTGGGAACAAGCCAAACGGCTTTTCTCCTCACTATGACGAGGACCTTGATATGCCTGTTCTGACGCGTTCATTGTTGTTTTTTCTGGCCCTGTCCGGTGCGGGTGGTGTTCTGGCGGAGCAGGCGGCCTTGCCTTATCTGCCGGCGAATCAGTTCCGGTTGGCTGACTACTTGCCGCCGCCCCCTGCCATCGACTCGTCACTGCAGCAAAGCGACCTGAAAGCCGTGCTGGCGGCCCAGGCGGTACGCAGCAGTGCGCAGGTGAGCCAGGTCCAGCAGGATGATGAATGGGAGGACAGCGTGTTCCATTTCGCCAGGGAGTCCCTCGGTGCCGGTTTCAAGGTCGAGCGCCTGCCCCTGACCCGCGCCTTCTTCCGGCGAGCCCAGGAAGACCTGGTGCAGTTCCTGATGCCGGCCAAGCACAGCTATGGCCGGCCGCGTCCTTACGAAGCCTCGGCACTGGTGAAGCCGGTACTACCGCCACCCGAGGGCGATTCCTACCCCAGCGGACACTCGATGAATGGTTATCTCAATGCCACCTTGTTGAGCATGGCGCTGCCGGAAAAACGCAGCGAGCTGTTCAGCCACGCGCAGATCAATGCCGACAGCCGGGTTATCGCCGGTGTGCATTTCCCCAGCGACCTGGAGGGTGGAAAGATAAGCGCCGCGGTATTGGCGGCCCGGCTGCTGGGCGATCCCAGAGCGGCGGCGGATTTCGAGGCGGTGAAACAGGAGATTCGTGGAGTCCTGGCCTCCGCCGATTGAGCAGATATCGACCCTGATCGGATGATTGGCCTGGAAGCGGGGGAATCGGACCCTCAATAAAAAAGCCCTGAGCAAGTCAGGGCTTTTTATCTTTCGTTGTGCCGATTCAGATCGAGATCGGCACAGGGCGGATGCCAGGAATCAATCCCAGCTCAGTGCGCCACCTGTCTGGTACTCGATCACCCGGGTCTCGAAGAAGTTCTTCTCTTTCTTCAAGTCCATGATTTCGCTCATCCATGGGAACGGGTTGGTGGTGCCTGGGTATTCTTCTTTCAGGCCGATCTGCGACAGGCGACGGTTGGCGATGAACTTGAGGTAGTCCTCCATCATCGCCGCGTTCATGCCCAGTACGCCGCGCGGCATGGTGTCGCGAGCGTATTCGATTTCCAGTTGGGTGCCCTGGAGGATCATCTGGGTGGCTTCTTCCTTCATCTCGGCATCCCACAGGTGCGGGTTTTCGATCTTGATCTGGTTGATCACGTCGATACCGAAGTTCAGGTGCATGGATTCGTCGCGCAGGATGTACTGGAACTGCTCGGCGACGCCGGTCATTTTGTTGCGACGGCCCATGGACAGGATCTGGGTGAAGCCGCAGTAGAAGAAGATGCCTTCCAGAACGCAGTAGTAGGCGATCAGGTTGCGCAACAGCTCTTTGTCGGTGTCGACGGTGCCGGTCTCGAACTTCGGATCGGAGATCGAACGGGTGTACTTCAGGCCCCAGGCTGCTTTCTTGGCGACCGATGGAATCTCGTGGTACATGTTGAAGATCTCGCCTTCATCCATGGCCAGCGATTCGATGCAGTACTGGTAGGCGTGGGTGTGGATCGCCTCTTCGAACGCCTGGCGCAGGATGTACTGGCGGCATTCCGGGTTGGTGATCAGGCGGTATACGGCCAGCACCAGGTTGTTGGCCACCAGGGAGTCGGCGGTGGAGAAGAAACCCAGGTTGCGCATCACGATGCGGCGCTCGTCGTCGGTCAGGCCTTCCGGGTTTTTCCACAGGGCGATGTCGGCGGTCATGTTGACTTCTTGCGGCATCCAGTGGTTTGCGCAACCGTCCAGGTACTTCTGCCAGGCCCAGTCGTATTTGAATGGCACGAGCTGGTTGAGGTCGGCGCGGCAGTTGATCATGCGCTTTTCATCGACGGCGACACGAGCGGAAGCACCTTCCAACTCGGCCAGGCCTTCGGCGATGTCGAGCTGGTCCAGAGATGCCTTGGCACGGGCAACGGCGGCAGAGTCGTTGGCGGTTACGGCGCGGGCTTCGAGAGCGGCGGCACCACCGGCGCTGTCGAGTTTGTCCATGGCCGCTTCGGCAGCGTGACCGGCGTTGGCGCCTTTGACGGCGACTTCGCCTTCTTCTTTGTCGAATTCGTCCCAGCTCAGCATGACGTGTCGTCTCCTGCGTGAGGGCCAGATGCCCGTGTGAAAACTGATGGTTGGCTTTTCACACGGCCGAACTGGCCGCGTTGGATCTTAAGGAATCGTTTGTTGCAGCAGCTAACGCAGGCAATAAACAAAAATATGTACGGGAGTTCCGAGGCGGTTATGGGCACAGAGGACCGGGTCGACTCCTGTGCTCGCTTCGGATTGGCTGTTTATCCCTGTAAGGGAATATTGCAGGCCCGTTTTAAGGCCGCATTATAGGGACTTTTTTGGCGCTGTGGTGCGACGAAGTGGCTCACGATTCGGCCGGCGAGGGGCGTTATCGCGGCGGAGCGAGGGTTTACAAGGCTTTGGCCGGCGAAGATTTTTTTTCACCCCGTTGGGTGTGTTTTTGCCGCCTCGAGTTGATCGCAGGCGTTGAAGATTTTGTGCGATGCTCTGCAAGCCCCGTAGCGTGTGGCTTGCAGGGATGGGTGGGCGCTTCGGTAGACAGGATTGTGTTCAATTTCCGCTGAAAATTGTCGAGTGGGGTTTCTGCTCAAAAAATAAGCAAAAAAACTCTTTTGCCACTACATCTTGTGTTGGATGGTCAATTTTTGACCTTTGAAACACTACTGTCCTGGCTTGCCATCCGAGGTCGCTTCTAGCGCTCGAGAAAGCATTTGCGGACCGCCATCAAGCCCCTCGGAGCGATACCCAAACGCTCCCGCAAGCTGGCTCGACAGGTGAGAAAAGGGAGGGCGAAGGCCGGGGGCGCACTGCGTTGGGCGATGGCTTGCAGCAAGTCTGGTTTCAGTTGTGCGTCTGGCCATCTTTGCCGCAAGAAAGATTTCTTGCGGCCGGCACTTATTGGAACTTGAAGAGCAACTTTAATATCAGCCGTTAGAGCAGCCGTTACCCATGACGCGGTATTGCAGGATATGCCGCAGGCCTTTCGAGTCTTCATATTCCATTCGCGCGGGTACAACTTCGCATACATCTGGAACTTCGCTCATGGATATAACTTTGGCGATGTCCAGGTCGGACGAATAAGAGTATTCCTCTACGGGCGGTTGCTGGCTGGCGACATCAGTTGGGATCTCGTCGGCCATTGCTGTAGCGCAAAGACTGCTGAGGGCCAGAACTAATAAAGCTTTCATTTTGATTTCACCTTTCTAAGGTCGTGTGGGGGCACGCAGCCTTTGTGGGGCTGCGTGTGGAGCTTGAGTAGAAGTCTGGATTAACTGCCTTCGTGGGGGCTGTAACTTGGTTAATCGCATTGCCTTGTTGGCGAGGTCGATTTTAGGCGCCTGAGTAGGCGCTATACAGGCGTGCTTTTGATAAACACTATTGACGGTTTTTGTAACAATCCCGGCAAAAACGACCCCCAGTGGCCTGACAGCGGTCTGCTACTTGCCGCAGAAACTGCTGCAAGTAGCGTAATAGAAGGGCCAAAGCACTTTTCAGGGGGAGTGGCCGGGGGTTGTTACTACCATCGTCGAATGGTTCTATAGGCCCGCCCCGGCTACAACGGGGCCATACAACAACAACTATGTCACCGAGGTAAGAAAGATGAGTGCGGCTTCTCTGTATCCCGTTCGTCCCGAGGTTGCGGCCAACACGCTGACTGACGAGGCGACCTACAAGGCCATGTACCAGCAGTCGGTCGTCAACCCGGACGGCTTCTGGCGCGAACAAGCCAAGCGCCTCGACTGGATCAAGCCTTTCACCACGGTGAAGCAGACCTCCTTTGACGATCACCATGTCGATATCAAGTGGTTTGCCGACGGCACCCTCAACGTTTCCTACAACTGCCTGGATCGCCACCTGGCCGAGCGCGGCGATCAGATCGCGATCATCTGGGAAGGCGACGATCCTTCCGAAAGCCGCAACATCACCTATCGCGAACTGCACGAGCAGGTCTGCAAGTTCGCCAACGCCCTGCGTGGCCAGGATGTGCACCGCGGCGACGTGGTGACTATCTATATGCCGATGATTCCCGAAGCCGTGGTCGCCATGCTGGCCTGTACCCGGATCGGCGCGATTCACTCGGTGGTGTTCGGCGGTTTCTCGCCGGAAGCACTGGCGGGCCGGATCATCGACTGCAAATCCAAGGTGGTGATCACCGCCGACGAAGGCATTCGCGCGGGCAAGAAAATTCCGCTCAAGGCCAATGTCGACGACGCGCTGACCAACCCGGAAACCAGCAGCATCCAGAAGGTCATCGTGTGCAAGCGCACCAACGGCCAGATCAAGTGGAACCAGCATCGCGACATCTGGTACGAAGACTTGATGAAGGTCGCCGGTACCGTCTGCGCACCAAAAGAAATGGGCGCCGAGGAAGCGCTGTTCATTCTTTACACTTCCGGCTCCACCGGCAAACCCAAAGGCGTGCAGCACACCACTGGCGGCTACCTGCTGTACGCGGCCCTGACCCACGAGCGGGTGTTCGATTACCGTCCGGGGGAAATCTACTGGTGCACCGCCGACGTTGGCTGGGTCACTGGCCACACTTATATCGTCTATGGCCCGCTGGCCAATGGCGCGACCACCGTGCTGTTCGAGGGCGTGCCGAACTACCCGGACGTGACCCGCGTGGCGAAGATCGTCGACAAGCACAAGGTCAATATCCTCTACACCGCGCCGACCGCGATCCGCGCCATGATGGCCTCGGGTAGCGCCGCCTGCGAAGGCGCCGATGGCAGCAGCCTGCGCTTGCTGGGTTCGGTGGGGGAGCCGATCAACCCGGAAGCCTGGGACTGGTACTACAAGAACGTCGGTCAATCCCGTTGCCCGATCGTCGATACCTGGTGGCAGACCGAGACCGGCGCGACCCTGATGAGCCCGCTGCCGGGCGCCCATGCTCTCAAGCCGGGTTCGGCGGCTCGTCCGTTCTTTGGTGTGGTCCCGGCGCTGGTGGATAACCTGGGCAACATTATCGAGGGTGCCGCCGAAGGCAATCTGGTGATCCTCGATTCGTGGCCGGGCCAGGCGCGTACCCTGTATGGCGATCATGATCGTTTTGTCGATACCTACTTCAAGACCTTCCGTGGCATGTACTTCACCGGTGACGGCGCCCGTCGCGATGAAGATGGCTACTGGTGGATCACCGGGCGGGTGGACGACGTGCTCAACGTCTCCGGCCACCGCATGGGGACCGCCGAGATCGAAAGCGCCATGGTCGCGCACCCGAAAGTCGCCGAAGCGGCGGTGGTCGGCGTGCCCCACGACATCAAGGGGCAGGGCATCTATGTCTACGTCACCCTCAATGGTGGCGAAGAGCCGAGCGAAGCACTGCGCCTGGAACTGAAGAACTGGGTGCGCAAGGAGATCGGTCCGATCGCCTCGCCGGATGTCATCCAGTGGGCACCGGGGCTGCCGAAGACCCGTTCCGGGAAGATCATGCGCCGTATCCTGCGCAAGATCGCCACGGCGGAATACGACAGTCTGGGAGATATCTCCACCCTGGCCGACCCGGGCGTGGTGCAGCATCTGGTCGATACCCACAAGACCATGAACGTCGCCTGAGGCTGACCTGCGTTAGCGAAAGCCCCGCCCGGCCTTGTGCCGGGCGGGGCTTTTTTGTGAGCGCTACTGCCGCCTCCTGTAGCTGCTGCCGAAGGCTGCGATCGGCTCCGCAGGAGACGCGCTCTTGAAGGCCCTTCGGGCCTTATCGCAGCCTGCGGCAGCGGCTACAGGTAGCGGCTTTTCGATCGAATAAATATCGGTATGTCCATCAGGCGTATTTGAATGTTACCGGCAGCGGGGAATGTGTAACCCGCTGCCCGGATTCGGGGCAATGAGAAACGCCGGGCCCCGTTTCAGGGCCTTTTCGAGGCCTGTAAAAAATAAGTCATAACGCTGCGCTTGCCGGAATAGAAGGCTTTGCGAATAATAGGCCCGCAATTTGCAACGTAGATTGGTTTATCGTCTTTTGCTCTTGCATAAACTTGAAGAGCTGTCAATGTGCTCGACCTGGTTTCTCAGTGCTTCTGTAATTTGTTGTCGCATTGAGGAAATATCGGCTTCGGGCCTGTCGTTAGAATGCCGATCACTCGCTCGTCGTTGCCTGCCGAGGAACCTGCATGGGGTTCATGGCCAGGTTCCCAAGGACGCAGCACCGCTATCAGGTTCCACCCATTCGCATATTGGGCTGTCGCTCACTCTGCCGTTTTCGCCCTTTACCGATGGAGTCCTAAGATGAAGAAACTCGTGCTTCTTGGCGCCCTGGCACTGTCCTCCGTACTTTCCCTGCCGGCATTCGCCGATGAAAAGCCTCTGAAAATTGGTATCGAAGCGGCTTACCCTCCATTCGCCTCCAAGGCCCCGGACGGCAGCATCGTCGGTTTCGACTACGACATCGGCAACGCCCTGTGCGAAGAAATGAAGATCAAGTGCGTGTGGGTCGAGCAGGAGTTCGACGGCCTGATCCCTGCGCTCAAGGTGCGCAAGATCGATGCGATCCTGTCGTCCATGTCGATCACCGACGACCGCAAGAAGTCCGTGGACTTCACCGGCAAGTACTACAACACCCCTGCGCGCCTGGTCATGAAGGCCGGTACCCAGGTCAGCGACGGCCTGGCCGAGCTCAAGGGCAAGAACATCGGTGTGCAGCGCGGTTCGATCCACGAGCGTTTCGCCCGTGAAGTACTGGCTCCGCTGGGTGCCGAGATCAAGCCATACGGCTCGCAGAACGAGATCTACCTGGACGTGGCGGCGGGTCGCCTCGACGGCACCGTGGCAGACGCTACCCTGTTGAACGACGGCTTCCTGAAAACCGACGCCGGCAAAGGCTTCGCGTTCGTCGGCCCGGCGTTCACCGACACCAAATACTTCGGCGACGGCGTGGGTATCGCCGTACGCAAGGGCGATGCGCTGAAAGACAAGATCACCGGTGCGATCGCTGCCATTCGTGAGAACGGCAAGTACAAGCAAATCCAGGACAAGTACTTCGACTTCGACATTTACGGCCAGTAAATCGTCGAGTCAGCAAGTCCGAGATGGCGCAAGCAGCAGAATCTCTGAAGTTTGCGCCATTTTTTCATCCCAATTTTCGAGGACCTGAATCATGTTGAAAGGCTACGGGGCTGTCATCCTCGATGGCGCTTGGCTGACGCTTCAGCTTGCCTTGTCGTCCATGGCCCTGGCCATCGTTCTGGGTCTGATCGGGGTCGCGCTGCGCCTCTCGCCGGTGCGCTGGCTGGCGTGGCTGGGCGATTTGTATTCCACGGTGATCCGCGGGATTCCCGACCTGGTGCTGATCCTGCTGATCTTCTACGGCGGCCAGGACCTGCTCAACCGTGTCGCGCCCATGCTGGGTTACGACGACTACATCGACCTGAACCCGCTGGCCGCCGGTATCGGCACCCTGGGCTTCATCTTCGGTGCCTACCTGTCGGAAACCTTCCGCGGGGCCTTCATGGCGATCCCCAAGGGGCAGGCGGAAGCAGGCATGGCCTACGGCATGAACAGCTTCCAGGTGTTCTTCCGGGTGCTGGTGCCGCAGATGATCCGCCTGGCGATTCCGGGCTTTACCAACAACTGGCTGGTACTGACCAAGGCCACCGCGCTGATTTCGGTGGTGGGCCTGCAAGACATGATGTTCAAGGCCAAGCAGGCGGCTGACGCCACTCGCGAGCCTTTCACCTTCTTCCTTGCGGTGGCGGCGATGTACCTGGTGATCACCAGTGTCTCGTTGCTGGCATTGCGTCACCTTGAGAAGCGCTACTCAGTAGGCGTAAGGGCGGCTGATCTATGATCTTCGACTACAACGTCATCTATGAGGCCTTGCCGCTGTATTTCAGCGGCTTGCTGACCACCCTGAAACTCTTGGCCCTGTCGCTGTTCTTCGGTCTGCTGGTGGCACTGCCCCTGGGGCTGATGCGCGTGTCCAAGCAGCCGATCGTCAACCTCAGTGCCTGGCTCTATACCTACGTGATCCGCGGCACGCCGATGCTGGTGCAGCTGTTCCTGATCTATTACGGCCTGGCGCAGTTCGATGTGGTGCGCCAGAGCTTCCTCTGGCCGTGGTTGTCCAGCGCGACCTTCTGTGCGTGCCTGGCGTTTGCCATCAACACCAGCGCCTACACCGCGGAAATCATTGCCGGCAGCCTCAAGGCCACGCCGAACGGCGAGATCGAGGCGGCCAAGGCCATGGGCATGTCGCGCTACAAGATGTATGCCCGCATCCTGCTGCCGTCGGCCTTGCGCCGGGCGCTGCCGCAGTACAGCAACGAAGTGATCATGATGCTGCAGACCACCAGCCTGGCTTCCATCGTGACCCTGATCGATATCACCGGTGCGGCTCGTACGGTCAACGCGCAGTACTACCTGCCGTTCGAGGCCTACATCACCGCCGGCCTGTTCTACCTGTGCCTGACCTTTATCCTGGTGCGCCTGTTCAAGCTGGCCGAAGGCCGCTGGCTGCGCTACCTGGCACCGCGGAAGCACTGATATGGAACGCATTGACCACGCGTTGCCGTGGAGCCACCTGGGCAGCGAACGACAGATCTCGGTGTTCCGTTTCGGTCGCGGCGAGCGCAAGGCCTATATCCAGGCCAGCCTGCATGCGGACGAACTGCCTGGGATGCGCACCGCCTGGGAGCTGAAAAAGCGCCTGGCCGAGCTGGAGGCCCGGGGCGCGCTGAACGGTGTGATCGAGTTGGTGCCGGTGGCCAACCCGATGGGCCTGGGGCAACTGTTGCAAGGCAATCACCAAGGGCGGTTCGAGGCCGGCAGCGGCAAGAACTTCAACCGCGATTTCGTCGAGCTGAGCGCGCCGGTCGCGGCCCGTCTGGATGGGTGCCTGGGGGATGATCCGCACGCCAATATCCAGATGATTCGCCAGGCCATGAGCGATGTGCTGGCTGAACTGCCAGCGCCAGCGAGCCAGCTGCAAGGCATGCAGCGTATCCTCCTGGGCCACGCCTGCACCGCGGACGTGGTGCTGGACCTGCACTGCGATACGGAAGCGGCGCTGCATATGTACGCCTTGCCGCAGCATTGGCCACAGTGGCGCTCCCTGGCGGCCCATCTGAATGTGCGTGTCGGCCTGCTGGCGGAAGACTCCGGCGGCAGCTCGTTCGACGAAGCCTGTTCGCTGCCCTGGTTGCGCCTGTCGCGCCAGTTCCCGCAGGCGCAGATTCCGCTGGCCTGCCTGGCGACCACCCTCGAGCTGGGCGGCCAGGCCGACACCGGTCGTTCGCAAGCCGAGGCGCACGCTGAAGGTATCCTGGCGTTCCTCGCCGAGCAGGGACTGATTGCGGGTGAGTGGCCGGCGCCGCAGCATGAAGCGTGCGAGGCCATGCCTTTGGAAGGCACCGAATTGTTGTTTGCGCCGCATCCCGGCGTGGTGAGTTTTCTGCGTCCGGCCGGTAGCTGGGTGGAGAAGGGCGAGCCGATTTTTGAAGTGATTGATCCCTTATCCGATCGGGTCAGCACCCTGTGTGCTGGCACCAGCGGCGTGTTGTTCGCCGTTGAGCGGCTGCGTTACGCCCAACCCGGTTTCTGGCTGGCCAAGGTGGCGGGGCGCGAAGCGCTGCGGCACGGGCGCTTGCTCAACGACTGACTGCTTTTGTGAGAACCGACAGCATGTACAAACTTGAAGTCCAAGACCTGCATAAACGCTATGGCAGTCACGAAGTGCTCAAAGGTGTGTCCCTGAAAGCGGCGGCTGGCGATGTGATCAGCATCATCGGCTCCAGTGGCTCCGGCAAATCCACCTTCCTGCGCTGCATCAACCTGCTGGAGCAGCCGCACGCCGGCAAGATCCTGCTGAATAACGAAGAATTGAAGCTGGTGGCGAACAAGGATGGCGCGCTGAAGGCGGCCGATCCAAAACAGCTGCAGCGCATGCGTTCGCGCCTGTCGATGGTGTTCCAGCACTTCAACCTGTGGTCGCACATGACCGCCATCGAAAACATCATGGAAGCGCCGGTGCATGTGCTCGGCGTACCCAAGGCCGAAGCCCGTGAAAAGGCCGAGCACTACCTGGCCAAGGTCGGCGTGGCGCATCGCAAGGATGCCTACCCGGGCCATATGTCCGGCGGTGAGCAGCAGCGCGTGGCGATCGCCCGTGCGCTGGCGATGGAGCCTGAGGTCATGCTGTTCGACGAGCCGACTTCGGCACTCGACCCCGAGCTGGTGGGCGACGTGCTGAAAGTGATGCAGGCCCTGGCCCAGGAAGGCCGGACCATGGTGGTGGTGACCCACGAAATGGGCTTTGCCCGTGAAGTCTCGAACCAGTTGATATTCCTGCACAAGGGCCTGGTGGAAGAAAGCGGCAACCCGCGCGAAGTGCTGGTCAACCCGCAATCGGAGCGTTTGCAACAATTCCTCTCGGGCAGCCTGAAGTAAATCACTCCCGTAACGCACCAAATTAGGTCATGCTGCGCACCGCGCGCCAGATGGTCTAATTTGGTTGCAGCCGCCTTTGGCCTCTAACACTGTTTTCGTTTCGGATTGCCCGCCATGACTGCCCATCGAATTGGTTTCCTGATTTGGCCCAGCACTAAAGCCTTGACGCTGGCGCTGGCCGAGGAGGCCTTGCGTGTCGCTCAGCGCGTGCATCCGGATGTGGTCTACGAACTGGCGTTCCTGCAGGCCGAGGCTCCGACCGACAGCGCCTGGCAACTGCCGGGCGAACCTTGGTCGGGCAAGCTCGAAGGCTGCCAGAAACTGTTCCTGCTGGCCGATGAGCCGCCTGCCACCCTGGCGCCGGCCCTGAGCAGCGCGCTCAAGCAGCTGGTGCGCACCGGCTGTGTGATCGGTGGTTTGTCCGCCGGTGTGTATCCCTTGGCGCAGCTGGGGTTTCTCGACGGTTATCGGGCGGCGGTGCACTGGCGCTGGCAGGACGATTTCGCCGAGCGTTTCCCCAAGGTCATCGCCACCAGCCATCTGTTCGATTGGGATCGCGATCGCCTGACGGCTTGTGGCGGGATGTCGGTGCTGGATCTGTTGCTGGCGGTGCTGGCTCGTGACCACGGCGCGGAATTGGCCGGCGCGGTCTCGGAAGAACTGGTGGTCGAGCGTATCCGCGAAGGCGGCGAGCGCCAGCGCATTCCGTTGCAGAACCGCCTGGGGTCCAGCCATCCGAAACTGACCCAGGCGGTGCTGCTGATGGAAGCCAATATCGAGGAGCCGCTGACCACCGACGAAATCGCCCAGCATGTGTGCGTCTCGCGTCGGCAGCTGGAGCGGATCTTCAAGCAATACCTCAATCGCGTGCCGAGCCAGTATTACCTGGAGCTGCGCCTGAACAAGGCGCGGCAGATGCTGATGCAGACCAGCAAGTCGATCATCCAGATCGGCTTGTCCTGCGGTTTCTCCTCGGGGCCGCATTTCTCCAGCGCCTACCGCAACTTCTTCGGCGCCACGCCGCGGGAAGATCGCAACCAGCGTCGTAGCAGCAGCCCGTTCGAACTGTCTTCGGTGCCTTCCGAGCGCGGTTGATCCGTCTCTTTCGTTTGCCTGTCAGATTGCTATCGCGAGCACGCTTGGCTCCTGCGCAAGAATGCATCTCTTTGTAGGGCGGAGCTGGCTCGCGCTGACGCCTTAATGTGTTGCGCAAATCGTTGGACAATCCTGCCGTTAAAGCCTCCAGCAGTTTAAACTGCGCCTTTGCGACGCTATTTGTCGCATTGCCGTAAACCCGCGTAAAACCGGGGTTGGCGCTATAAGAAGTTGTCGCTTGGCGACAAGGCCGGGCAGAAAACTGTCCTTACAATCCCCCCATCGCTCGCCAGTTTCAGGCAGGCGTTCCTCTTCAGGAGACTCCGATGTCCGTTGAGCAAGCTCCGGTGCAACGCGCCGATTTCGATCAGGTCATGGTTCCCAACTATGCACCTGCGGCTTTCATTCCTGTGCGTGGCGCGGGTTCCCGAGTCTGGGATCAGTCGGGCCGAGAGCTGATCGACTTTGCCGGCGGGATCGCGGTCAACGTACTGGGCCACGCCCATCCGGCGCTGGTCGCTGCGCTGACCGAGCAGGCCAACAAGTTGTGGCACGTATCCAACGTCTTCACCAACGAGCCGGCCCTGCGCCTGGCCCACAAGCTGGTCGACGCCACCTTTGCCGAGCGCGCGTTCTTCTGCAACTCCGGTGCCGAAGCCAACGAGGCCGCCTTCAAGTTGGCCCGTCGTGTCGCTTTCGACCGTTTCGGCGCGGAAAAATACGAAATCATCGCTGCCCTCAACAGCTTCCACGGCCGCACCCTGTTCACCGTGAACGTGGGCGGCCAGTCGAAGTACTCCGACGGCTTCGGTCCTAAAATCACCGGCATCACCCACGTTCCCTACAACGATCTGGCGGCATTGAAAGCGGCGATTTCGGACAAGACCTGCGCGGTGGTACTCGAGCCGATCCAGGGCGAAGGCGGTGTATTGCCAGCCGAGAAGGCTTACCTGCAAGGCGCCCGCGAGCTGTGCGACGCGCACAACGCGCTGCTGGTATTCGACGAAGTGCAGACCGGCATGGGCCGCAGCGGCGAGCTGTTCGCTTATATGCACTACGGCGTGACCCCGGACATTCTGACCAGTGCCAAGAGCCTGGGCGGCGGTTTCCCGATCGCCGCGATGCTGACCACAGAAGCGCTGGCCAAGCACCTGGTGGTCGGTACCCACGGCACCACCTACGGCGGCAACCCGCTGGCATGCGCGGTGGCGGGCGCGGTGATCGACGTGATCAATACGCCCGAAGTGCTGAACGGCGTGAAGGCCAAGCACGATCGCTTCAAGACCCGTCTGCAGCAGATCGGCGAGAAGTACGGCCTGTTCACCGAAGTGCGTGGCCTGGGCCTGTTGCTCGGTTGCGTGCTCAGCGATGCCTGGAAAGGCAAGGCCAAGGACGTGTTCAACGCCGCCGAAAAAGAAAACCTGATGATCCTTCAGGCCGGTCCGGACGTGGTGCGTTTCGCACCGAGCCTGGTGGTCGAGGAAGCGGACATCGAAGAAGGCCTGCAGCGCTTCGAGCGCGCGGTAGCCAAGCTGACCCAGGCCTGATTCGGGCCGCGGTACTCCTCGGCGCTTGTCTTCAGGGCAAGCGTCGAGCCCCATTTTCGGTGCCGGGCTGTCCCGGCATTTTTTTCCCTGAGTCGGCCTCCTGGCCGGCCTGTTTCGAGTAAGGAGTGACACCATGCTGGTGATGCGCCCCGCGCAAATGGCTGATCTGGGCGAGGTACAGCGTCTGGCTGCGGACAGTCCGATTGGTGTCACTTCCTTGCCGGATGACGTGGAACGCCTGAGCGACAAGATCGCGGCAAGCGAGGCTTCGTTCGCCGCCGAGGTCAGCTTCAATGGCGAGGAGAGCTACTTCTTCGTCCTCGAGGACACCGAGACCGGCAAGCTGGTCGGTTGCTCGGCCATCGTTGCCTCGGCCGGTTACTCCGAGCCGTTCTACAGCTTCCGTAACGAGACCTTCGTGCACGCCTCACGCGAGCTGAAGATCCACAACAAGATCCACGTGCTTTCCCAGTGCCACGACCTGACCGGCAACAGCCTGCTGACCAGCTTCTATGTGGTCCCTGAGCTGGTGGGTTCGCCGTGGTCGGAACTCAATTCCCGCGGTCGCCTGCTGTTCGTCGCCAGCCACCCGGAGCGCTTCGCCGATTCGGTGGTGACCGAGATCGTCGGCTATAGCGACGAGAACGGCGACTCGCCGTTCTGGGACGCCATCGGCCGTAACTTCTTCGACCTCAACTATGCCGCCGCCGAGCGCCTGTGCGGGCTGAAAAGCCGCACCTTCCTTGCCGAGCTGATGCCGCATTACCCGATCTATGTGCCACTGCTGCCGGATGCCGCGCAGGAAGCCATGGGCCAGGTGCACCCGCGGGCGCAGATCACCTTCGACATCCTGATGCGCGAAGGCTTCGAGACCGATCATTACATCGACATCTTCGACGGTGGCCCGACCCTGCACGCCCGGGTCTCGGGGATCCGTTCGATCGCCCAGAGCCGTGTGGTGCCGGTGAAGATCGGTGAGGTCGCCAAGGGCGGCGGACGCCAATACCTGGTCGCCAATGCGCAGTTGCAGGATTACCGCGCGGTGATGCTGGAGCTGGATTACGCGCCGGGCAAACCGGTGACCCTGGATCTGCAAGCGGCCGAAGCCCTGGGCGTCGGCGAAGGTGCCAGCGTGCGCCTGGTGGCGGTTTAACGCCTTAAGCGAGTTTCGCGGGAACCGTCAGCGGTACCCGTCTGAGGAGATAGCATGATCGTTCGTCCCGTACGCAGCAGCGACTTACCCGCTCTGATCGACCTGGCCCGCAGTACCGGCACCGGCCTGACCACTTTGCCGGCCAACGAAGAGCGCCTGAAACACCGCGTGGGCTGGGCGGAAAAGACCTTCCGTGGCGAAGCCGAGCGGGGCGATGCGGATTACCTGTTCGTGCTCGAGGACGACAACGGTCGCGTGGTGGGGATCTCCGCGATTGCCGGTGCGGTCGGCCTGCGCGAGCCCTGGTACAACTTCCGGGTCGGCCTGACCGTCAGCGCCTCCCAGGAGCTGAACATCTACCGCGAGATTCCGACGCTGTTCCTGGCCAACGACCTGACTGGCAATTCCGAGCTGTGCTCGCTGTTCCTGCACGCCGATTACCGCACGGGCCTCAACGGCCGCATGCTGGCCAAGGCACGCATGCTGTTCATCGCCGAGTTCCCGCAGTTGTTCGGCAACAAGATCATCGCGGAGATGCGCGGTATGTCCGATGAAGCCGGGCGCTCGCCATTCTGGGAAAGCCTGGGCCGGCACTTCTTCAAGATGGAGTTCAGCCAGGCTGATTACCTGACCGGCGTGGGCAACAAGGCGTTCATCGCCGAACTGATGCCGAAGTTCCCGCTGTACACCTGCTTCCTCTCCGAGGACGCGCGCAACGTGATCGGCAAGGTGCACACCGATACCGAGCCGGCGCTGGCCATGCTCAAGAGCGAGGGTTTCAGCTACCAGGGTTACGTCGACATCTTCGACGCTGGCCCGGCGGTGGAATGCGAAACCACCAAGATCCGTGCGGTGCGCGACAGCCAGGCGCTGGTGCTGGCCATCGGCACGCCGGGCGATGACGCCACGCCTTTCCTGATTCACAACCGCAAGCGCGAGGACTGTCGGATCACCGCCGCACCCGCGCGTTTTGCGTCGGGCACCCTGGTGGTTGATGCGCTGACCGCCAAACGCCTGCAACTCAATGCGGGCGATCAGGTCCGTGCCGTTGCGCTGTCTGCTTCCCGGGAGTCGAAATAATGAACACGCTGTACATTGCGGGCCAGTGGCTGCCAGGCCAGGGCGAAGCCTTTGAGTCCTTGAATCCGGTGACCCAGCAGGTGTTGTGGTCGGGCAACGGCGCCACCGTCGCCCAGGTTGAAAGTGCGGTGCAGGCCGCGCGCCAGGCATTCCCGGCCTGGGCCCGGCGTTCGCTGGACGAGCGGATCGCCGTGCTGGAAGCCTTTGCCGCCAGCCTGAAAAGCCATGCCGACGAACTCGCCCGTTGCATCGGTGAGGAAACCGGCAAGCCGCTATGGGAAGCGGCCACCGAAGTGACCAGCATGGTCAACAAGATCGCGATCTCGGTGCAGAGCTACCGTGAACGTACCGGCGAGAAGAGTGGCCCGCTGGGCGACGCCACTGCGGTACTGCGTCACAAGCCCCACGGTGTGGTGGCGGTGTTCGGCCCTTACAACTTCCCTGGCCATCTGCCTAACGGTCACATCGTTCCTGCCCTGCTGGCGGGTAACAGCGTGCTGTTCAAGCCCAGTGAGCTGACCCCGAAAGTCGCCGAGCTGACGGTCAAATGCTGGATCGAAGCCGGCCTGCCGGCGGGCGTGTTGAACCTGTTGCAGGGCGCGCGGGAAACCGGCATCGCCCTGGCCGCCAACCCGGGTATCGACGGTCTGTTCTTCACTGGCTCCAGCCGCACCGGCAATCACCTGCACCAGCAGTTCGCCGGCCGTCCGGACAAGATCCTCGCGCTGGAGATGGGCGGTAACAACCCGCTGGTGGTGGATCAGGTCGCGGACCTGGACGCGGCGGTCTACACCATCATCCAGTCGGCCTTCATTTCCGCCGGCCAGCGTTGCACTTGCGCGCGCCGCCTGCTGGTGCCGCAAGGCGCCTGGGGCGACCAGTTGCTGGAGCGCCTGGTGGCGGTCAGCTCGACCATCGAGGTCGGTGCGTTCGACCAGCAGCCGGCGCCGTTCATGGGCTCGGTAATCTCCCTTGGCGCTGCCCGCGCGCTGATGCAGGCCCAGGAAAACCTGTTGGCCAATGGCGCCGTGGCGCTGCTGGAGATGACCCAGCCGCAGGATCAGGCGGCACTGCTGACCCCGGGCATTCTCGACGTGAGCGCCGTGGCCGAGCGTCCGGATGAAGAACTGTTCGGCCCCTTGCTGCAAGTGATTCGCTACGCCGATTTCGAAGCGGCGATCGCCGAGGCCAACGACACCCAGTACGGCCTGGCGGCGGGCCTGCTGTCGGATTCCGAGGCGCGGTACCAGCAGTTCTGGCTGGAAAGCCGGGCCGGTATCGTCAACTGGAACAAGCAGCTGACCGGTGCCGCGAGCAGTGCGCCGTTCGGCGGTGTGGGGGCCTCCGGCAACCATCGCGCCAGTGCCTATTACGCGGCGGATTACTGCGCGTATCCGGTGGCGTCGCTGGAAACCCCGAGCCTGACCTTGCCGAGCGCGCTGACGCCGGGTGTGAAGCTTTCGTAAGACGCTGTTGGTGTCTTATCGCGAGCAAGCTCGCTCCTACAAGGTGTTGTTGAGTCTGTAGGAGCGAGCTTGCTCGCGATGACCGCAACGCGGTCGAACCGAATTTATAACAACAGATTTTCGTGGAGCCTCGCTGATGAAATCCTATGAAGTCAATTTCGACGGTCTAGTGGGGCCGACCCATAACTACGGCGGCCTGTCCTACGGCAACGTCGCGTCCCAGAGCAACAGCCAGCAGTCTTCCAACCCCAAGGAAGCCGCGCTGCAGGGCCTGGCGAAAATGAAAGCGCTGATGGACATGGGTTTCCAGCAAGGCGTGCTGGCACCACAGGAACGCCCGGACGTGGCGGCCCTGCGTCGGTTGGGTTTTTCCGGTAGCGATGCGCAGGTCATCGAGCGCGCCGCCAAGGAGGCGATGCCACTGCTGGTCGCCAGTTGCTCGGCGTCGAGCATGTGGGTGGCCAACGCCGCCACGGTCAGCCCGAGCGCCGACACCCGCGATGGTCGCGTGCATTTCACCGCCGCCAACCTGAACTGCAAATATCACCGCAGCATCGAACACCCGACCACCAGTCGTGTACTGGGGGCGATGTTCGCCGACCAGCAGCACTTCGCCCATCACGCGGCGTTGCCGGCGGTGGCGCAGTTCGGCGATGAAGGCGCGGCCAACCACACCCGTTTCTGTCGTGACTACGGCCAGGCCGGCGTCGAGTTCTTCGTTTTCGGGCGCAGCGCCTTCGATACCCGCTACCCGGCACCGCAGAAGTACCCGGCGCGCCAGACCCTGGAAGCCTCGCAGGCCGTCGCCCGTCTGCATGGCCTGAGCGACGACGGCGTGGTGTATGCCCAGCAGAACCCGTCGGTGATCGACCAGGGCGTGTTCCATAATGATGTGATCGCGGTGGGTAACGGCGAAGTACTGTTCTACCACGAGGACGCGTTCCTCGAGACCGACAAGATGCTCGCCGAGCTGCAGGCCAAGCTGGGTAAGCGCGGTGGTAACTTCCAGTCGATCTGCGTGCCGCGCTCGCAGGTCACGGTGGAAGACGCGGTGCGCTCCTACCTGTTCAACAGCCAGTTGCTGTCCCGCGCCGATGGCTCGATGCTGCTGATCGTGCCGGAAGAGTGCCGCGGCAACGAGCGCGTCTGGCAGTACCTGCAAGGCCTGACCCGCTCCGGCGGCCTGATTCGCGAGGTGAAAGTCTTCGACCTCAAGCAGAGCATGCAGAACGGCGGTGGCCCGGCGTGCCTGCGGCTACGGGTCGCGCTCAACCAAACCGAACTGGCGGCGGTCAACCCAGGGGTTATCATGACCGCGCCGTTGTACGACACGCTGACCCAATGGGTCGACAAGCACTACCGCGACCGCCTGAGCGAAAACGATCTGGCGGACCCGCAATTGCTGCTTGAGTGCCGGACGGCACTGGATGAACTGACGCAAATCCTTAAACTGGGCGCGGTTTATCCATTCCAGATCAATTAAGAGCCCGCGCCTGAGTCCGCTGATCCAGGCGCGCCGCCTTACCTCCAGATGAGAGCGTAATAAATGAGCGATACCCTGCAGCTGATCCTTGAAGACACCGACGGCACTCAACTGGAAACTTCCTGCACCCGCGTTGCCGTGATGTGGCAAGGCAAGGAACTGTGGATCCAACAGGACGGCCGCGGCCAGCTGCTGATCGGCGTGGACGTCGAGGAAGGCGACGAAGAGTACGCCAACCTGCTGCTGCGTCCATTGGCGACTAATCTGGTAAGTCTGCAACTGGAAATGGAACCGGCCGACGCCGGTGACGACGATCACGTGCACGGCCCTGACTGCCAGCACGACCATTAAGGAATAACGTTCTATGCTCGCCCTCGGCAAACTGCTTGAACTGACCCTCGCCGGTCGTGAACCGGCGGAGAAGACTCAACTGACTGTCGACGGCGTGCGGATGCGCTGGCTGAGCGAAGGTGCGCTGGAAGTCCGGCCACCCCAGGCGCGGGACAATGGCATGGACCTGCTGCTGTCGGCCGGCATCCACGGCAACGAGACGGCGCCGATCGAGTTGCTCGACCGTCTGTTGCACGACATCGCTCGCGGCGACCTCAAGCCCTGCGCACGCATTCTGTTCCTGTTCGGCAACCCCGAGGCCATGCGCCACGGCGAGCGCTTCATCGAGCAGGACATCAACCGGTTGTTCAATGGCCGTCATGAACAAAGCAGCGGCAACGAAGCCTTGCGCGCCTGCGAGCTGGAGCGCCTGGCAGCGAGTTTCTTCAGCCTGCCGGACCGAACCCGCCTGCACTACGACCTGCACACGGCGATCCGCGGTTCGAAGATCGAACAGTTTGCCCTGTATCCGTGGAAGGAAGGTCGCCAGCACTCGCGCCGGGAACTGGCGCGCCTGCGGGCCGCGGGCATGGAGGCGGTGCTGCTGCAGAACAAGCCGTCCATCGTGTTCAGCTCCTATACCTACGACAAGCTGGACGCCGAGTCTTTCACCCTGGAGCTGGGCAAGGCCCGGCCGTTCGGGCAGAACCAGGGGGTGAATGTCGAGCGTCTGGAGACTCGCCTGAAGCAGATCATCGAAGGCCGCGAACCGCCCATGGCGGAGGAGAAGCTGGATGGTTTGCAGCTGTTCAGCGTCGCTCGGGAAATCATCAAGCACAGCGATACCTTCCACCTGCACCTGCCGGCGGATATCGAGAATTTTTCCGAACTGGAAGTGGGTTACCTGCTGGCCGACGATATCGCCCAGACCCGCTGGATAGTCGAGGAGGAGGGCGCGCGGATCATTTTCCCCAACCCCAAGGTGAAGAACGGCCTGCGTGCCGGGATCCTGATCGTGCCGACCAAGGCTGATGGCCTGGCCTGATCTGTAGCCGCTGCCGCAGGCTGCGATCGACCGCGTAGCGGGCGTCGCTTTTGAGGTTGATTGGAAGGCTCTGCGAGCCTTGTCGCAGCCTGTGGCAGCGGCCACAAAGAACATCGCGAGCCAGCTCGATCCCTATAGGAATGAGCTGGCTCGCGATTGTTTTCAGCGTCTGGTACTTACACCGCTACCCGCTGCTCATGCCGACGCAGGGCGCGTGTCTTGTGCAGGGTGTCGGCGCAGGTCTTCGCGGCTTCCTGGCCCTTGTGCACAAAATGCTCGAAGAAGAACTTCTGATGTTCGTCGCCGGCGTGGAAGTGGTGCGGGGTCAAGACCACCGAGAACACCGGCACTTCGGTTTCCAGCTGGACCTGCATCAGGCCGCTGATCACCGACTGGGCGACGAACTCATGGCGGTAGATACCGCCGTCCACCACCAGGCCCGCGGCGACGATGCCGGCATAACGGCCGGACTTGGCCAGCAGCTTGGCGTGCAGTGGAATTTCAAAGGCGCCGCCAACTTCGAAGAAGTCGATATCGCTTTCCTGATAACCCTGGGCGAGCATTTCGCTGACGAAACCTTTGCGGCTCTGGTCGACGATTTCCTTGTGCCAGCAGGCCTGGATAAACGCCACGCGTTCGCCGTGATGCTGTTTGCTTTTGCTATCGATTGCGGTGGGTTGCATCTGTTCTGACTCCTGTTTGTGTGAAAAACAGGGCGTTATGAATCGAAAGGGATTTAAGGGGCGGTACAGGCCAGGCGCACAAGCAGTCGTGTGCAGGTCTGTGGACAGCCCTTTGGTGCCAATCCCGTTCTCTCTTCATCCGGACTATGACCGTCGGCCCCGGGATCACACCGGGTCTGCTGACCTTGCCGTCATTCGCCGCCGAAGCAGTGCCTGTCGCCAAGCGCTCGCGGGCTATGCGCATTGCGCGCAATCACCGCCGGTGGGGAATTACACCCCGCCCTGAGAACGTTGCCACCGGGCTTTGCGGCGGCGGTGAGTTTGTAGCACATATTTTTCGGTAGTGCATTGCGGCTTTTGGATGATAAACATCGGTTTTTCATCTCCATCGATGGGCTTTTCCCGGGCGGGCCTTGATAAATCGCGGTCGTGCCCGTAGTAATTCAGTTCGAAAGAATTTCCTTATCCGCAGCGACGTTCGCGTCCCCTTGTCGAGGCCTGATTCATGAGCATTATCGATCTTCGTAGTGACACCGTTACCCAGCCCACGGCGGGCATGCTGGAGGCAATGGCCACAGCGGCCACGGGCGATGATGTCTACGGCGAAGATCCGACGGTCAATCGCCTGGAAGCCGAGTTGGCCCAGCGCCTGGGGTTCGCCGAGGCGCTGTTCGTGCCGACTGGCACCATGAGCAATCTGCTGGGCTTGATGGCTCACTGTGGGCGTGGCGACGAATACATCGTCGGCCAGCAGGCGCATACCTATAAGTACGAGGGGGGCGGTGCGGCGGTGCTGGGCTCGATCCAGCCCCAGCCGCTGGAAGTCCAGCCCGACGGCTCGCTGGACCTGGCCCAGGTGGCTGCGGCGATCAAGCCGGACGATTTCCACTTTGCCCGTACCCGCTTGCTGGCGCTGGAAAACACCATGCAGGGCAAGGTGCTGCCGTTGAGCTATCTGGCACAGGCCCGGGCCTTCAGCCGTGAGCATGGCCTGGCCCTGCACCTGGACGGCGCGCGGTTGTATAACGCGGCAGTCAAGCTGGGCGTCGATGCGCGGGAGATTACCCAGCACTTCGACTCGGTCTCGGTTTGCCTGTCCAAGGGCCTGGGTGCGCCGGTGGGCTCGGTGCTGTGCGGTTCGGCGGAACTGATCGGCAAGGCCCGACGCCTGCGCAAGATGGTCGGGGGCGGCATGCGCCAGGCCGGGATCCTGGCTGCGGCGGGCCTCTACGCACTCGATCATCAGGTAGCGCGCCTGGCCGATGACCACGCCAATGCCCGGTTGTTGGCCGAGGGCCTGCGTGAAGCGGGCTACGATGTCGAGCCGGTGCAGACCAACATGGTCTATGTTGCGATGGGCGACAGGGCAGAGGCCCTCAAAGCCTTTGCCGGCGAGCGCGGGATCAGGCTGAGCGCCGCGTCGCGGCTGCGGATGGTCACCCATATGGACGTCAGTCGTGCGCAAATCGAGCAGGTCGTCGGGACTTTTATCGATTTTTCCCGCAACTGACAGTGTTAGCCGTCCAATTGACCGTCTCTATCGTATAAACACGCTGTACCCCAAGCTCAGGGCCGATATAATGCGGCCCTTTGCCGTCGTTTCGTCTGATGACGTTTCGCACAGGCCTTTGGCCGCAGTCTCCGTGGAAGAACCTAATGAAAAGCGCAGAAATCCGTGAAGCCTTCCTTCGCTTCTTCGAAGAGCAAGGCCACACCCGTGTAGCCTCCAGCTCTTTGATTCCGGGCAACGACCCAACCCTGCTGTTCACCAACGCGGGGATGAACCAGTTCAAGGACTGCTTCCTGGGCCAGGAAAAGCGCGCCTATACCCGCGCCGTAAGCAGCCAGAAATGCGTACGCGCCGGCGGCAAGCACAACGACCTGGAAAACGTCGGTTACACCGCTCGCCACCACACTTTCTTTGAAATGCTGGGCAACTTCAGCTTCGGCGATTACTTCAAGCGTGACGCCATCACCTTCGCCTGGACTTTCCTGACGTCCGACAAGTGGCTGAACCTGCCGAAAGAAAAGCTCTGGGTCACCGTCTACGCCAGCGATGACGAGGCCTATGACATCTGGACCAAGGAAGTCGGGGTTCCGGCCGAGCGCATGGTCCGTATCGGCGACAACAAGGGCGCGCCATACGCCTCCGACAACTTCTGGACCATGGGCGATACCGGCCCGTGCGGTCCTTGCACCGAGATTTTCTACGATCACGGCGCCGACATCTGGGGTGGCCCACCGGGTTCGCCGGAAGAGGACGGCGACCGTTACATCGAGATCTGGAACAACGTATTCATGCAGTTCAACCGCACCGCCGATGGCGTGTTGCATCCGTTGCCAGCGCCATCGGTGGACACCGGCATGGGCCTGGAGCGGATCAGTGCGGTACTGCAACACGTTCACTCGAACTATGAAATCGACCTGTTCCAGAGCCTGCTGAACGCGGCGGCCAAGGCCATCGGTTGCACCAACGACGCCCAGGCGTCGCTGAAAGTCGTGGCCGACCACATCCGTTCCTGCGGTTTCCTGATCGCCGACGGCGTGTTGCCTTCCAACGAAGGCCGCGGTTATGTCCTGCGTCGCATCATTCGCCGCGCTTGCCGTCACGGCAACAAGCTGGGCGCCAAGGGCAGCTTCTTCTATCAGATCGTGGCCGCGCTGGTCGCTGAAATGGGCGACGCCTTCCCGGAACTGAAATCCCAGCAGGCGCACATCGAGCGCGTGCTGAAAGCCGAGGAAGAGCAGTTCGCCAAGACCCTGGAGCAGGGCCTGAAGATCCTCGAGCAGGACCTGGCCGAACTCAAGGGCACTGTGGTGCCGGGCGACGTGGTGTTCAAACTGTACGACACCTACGGTTTCCCGATGGACCTGACCGGCGACATCGCCCGTGAGCGCAGCCTGACCCTCGACGAGGAAGGTTTCGAGCGCGAGATGGAAGCCCAGCGCGTGCGTGCCCGCTCCGCGAGCTCCTTCGGCATGGACTACAACAGCCTGGTCAAGGTCGATGTGGCCACCGAGTTCACCGGTTATCACGCCACCAACGGTGCGGCCAAGGTGGTTGCCCTTTATAAGGAAGGGCAATCGGTCGACGTGCTGAGCGAAGGCGAAGAGGGTGTCGTTGTTCTCGACCAGACGCCTTTCTATGCTGAGTCGGGCGGCCAGATCGGCGACTGCGGTTACCTGCAAGCGGGCAGCGCGCGTTTCGATGTACGCGATACCACCAAGACCGGCGGTGCTTTCCTGCATCACGGCGTATTGGCCAGCGGCAGCCTGACCGTTGGCGCTCCGGTGCAAACCCAGGTTGATGCCGAAGTGCGTCACGCCACGTCGCTGAACCACTCGGCCACCCACTTGCTGCACGCCGCTCTGCGCCAGGTGCTGGGCGAGCATGTGCAGCAGAAGGGCTCGCTGGTCGACAGTCAGCGCCTGCGTTTCGACTTCAGCCACTTCGAAGCGATCAAGCCTGAGCAGATCAAGGCCCTGGAAGACATCGTCAACGCCGAGATTCGCAAGAACACCGCGGTGGAAACCGAAGAAACCGATATCGACACCGCCAAGCAGAAGGGCGCCATGGCGCTGTTCGGCGAGAAGTACGGCGACAGTGTGCGTGTACTGAGCATGGGCGGCGATTTCTCCGTCGAGCTGTGTGGTGGTATCCATGCCAACCGCACCGGCGATATCGGTCTTTTGAAAATCATCAGCGAAGGCGGCGTGGCCTCGGGCGTACGTCGTATCGAAGCCGTTACCGGTGCCGCGGCACTGGCGTACCTGAGCGCTGCGGAAGAGCAACTCAAGGAAGCGGCGACCCTGGTCAAGGGTAGTCGTGACAACCTGATCGACAAGCTGTTGGCCGTGCTGGAGCGCAACCGTCTGCTGGAGAAACAACTCGAGCAGTTGCAGGCCAAGGCTGCCAGTGCCGCTGGCGACGACCTGTCGGCACAGGCGCTGGATGTCAAAGGCGCGAAAGTGCTGGCGGCGCGCCTGGATGGTCAGGACGGCAAGGCGCTGTTGGCGCTGGTCGATCAGTTGAAAAACAAACTCGGTCGCGCAGTGATCCTGCTCGGCAGTGTCCATGAGGAAAAGGTCGTACTGGTTGCGGGCGTAACCAAGGACCTGACTGGCCAACTCAAAGCCGGTGATTTGATGAAGCAAGCCGCTGCGGCAGTGGGCGGGAAGGGCGGTGGTCGTCCGGACATGGCGCAGGGCGGTGGCGTCGATGCCGCTGCGCTGGATGCCGCGCTGGCCCTGACCGTTCCGTTTGTCGAGCAGGGGATTTAAGGTTCCAAGCCGAGCCCGTCGTCTAGTGACGGGCTTTGGAGCTGCGCAGTTTGATTGATTAATGGGCGCCCCTTTACGGGCTGAGGCGGCTTAGAAATGGCTTTGATCGTACAGAAATTTGGAGGCACCTCGGTCGGTTCCGTCGAAAGAATCGAGCAGGTCGCCGACAAGGTGAAAAAATTCCGCGAAGCCGGTGACGACCTGGTGGTTGTGCTGTCGGCCATGAGCGGCGAAACCAACCGTCTGATCGACCTTGCCAAGCAAATCAGCGGCGACGGTCAGCCGGTTCCTCGCGAGCTGGACGTGATCGTTTCCACCGGTGAGCAGGTGACGATCGCGCTGCTGGCCATGGCGCTGATCAAGCGCGGCGTGCCGGCAGTCTCCTATACCGGCAACCAGGTGCGGATTCTGACCGATAGCGCGCACAATAAAGCGCGCATATTGCAGATCGACGATCAGAAAATTCGCGGTGACCTGAAGGCCGGTCGTGTGGTTGTGGTCGCAGGTTTCCAGGGCGTCGACGAGCACGGCAACATCACCACCCTCGGTCGTGGTGGTTCCGACACCACCGGCGTGGCACTGGCGGCAGCCCTGAAGGCTGACGAATGCCAGATCTACACCGATGTCGACGGCGTCTACACCACCGATCCGCGTGTGGTGTCCGTGGCCCAGCGCCTGGACAAGATCACCTTCGAAGAAATGCTGGAAATGGCCAGCCTGGGTTCCAAGGTGCTGCAGATCCGTGCGGTCGAGTTCGCCGGCAAGTACAACGTTCCGCTGCGCGTACTGCACAGCTTCAAGGAGGGTCCGGGTACCCTCATTACTATTGATGAAGAGGAATCCATGGAACAGCCGATCATTTCCGGCATCGCTTTTAATCGCGATGAAGCCAAGCTGACCATCCGTGGCGTGCCAGACACTCCCGGCGTGGCCTTCAAGATTCTCGGCCCGATCAGTGCCGCGAACATTGAAGTCGACATGATCGTGCAGAACGTTTCGCACGATAACACCACCGACTTCACCTTCACCGTGCACCGCAACGATTACCTGGCGGCCCAGCAAGTGCTGGAAAACACTGCCCGCGAGATCGGCGCCCGGGAGGTGGTGGGCGACACCAAGATCGCCAAGGTCTCGATCGTTGGCGTCGGCATGCGCTCTCACGCGGGCGTTGCCAGCCGCATGTTCGAAGCGCTGGCCAAGGAAAGCATCAACATCCAGATGATCTCAACCTCGGAAATCAAGGTTTCCGTGGTGATCGAAGAGAAGTACCTGGAACTGGCCGTGCGCGCTCTGCACACGGCTTTCGAACTGGACGCTCCGGCCCGACAGGGCGAGTGATGCGTTGCCCGAAGGGCGCGGTTTACCGCGCCCTTCGTTTTTTTGATCGGCGTGACAGAAAACTGTTCTTTTGCTCGCGCTAGTCAATACTTAGGCGTGTAGGGCTACGGCCGTCCTGGTTGTAGGTCGATACCCTTTTTTTTGCAGACTGTTGTCCCTGAAATGAAATGCGTGAGGAGAAAGGTATGCTGATTCTGACTCGTCGGTGCGCAGAAAGCCTGATTATTGGTGATGGCGAAATCACCGTGACCGTGCTTGGCGTCAAAGGAAATCAAGTGCGTATCGGTGTCAACGCCCCCAAAGAGGTGGCGGTGCATCGGGAAGAAATTTACCTGCGGATAAAGAAAGAGAAGGACGAAGAACCAAGCCATTAATTTTTATCGTTTTTTTTGTTTGCAAACGGGGAGAAAGCTGGTTAATATACGCCCCGTGTTGCGGAGAGCTGGCCGAGTGGCCGAAGGCGCTCCCCTGCTAAGGGAGTACACCTCACAAGGGTGTCGGGGGTTCGAATCCCCCGTTCTCCGCCATTATTCACTTAGTTCGTTGTAATCTGGCTTCTTCTGTAAGTTGTTGAAATTACTAGAAAAAGTGCTTTACAAAAAGATTTAACGGACTATAATGCGCGGCAACAAATGCACTCGTAGCTCAGCTGGATAGAGTACTCGGCTACGAACCGAGCGGTCACAGGTTCGAATCCTGTCGAGTGCACCATTTAAGAGTTGTTTGCAGTAATGTGAATGACTTTGCTTCAACCAGTTGTGGTCTGGTCTAAAAACACAAATTGCACTCGTAGCTCAGCTGGATAGAGTACTCGGCTACGAACCGAGCGGTCACAGGTTCGAATCCTGTCGAGTGCACCATATACCAAGAAGCCCGCATTCATTGCGGGCTTTTTGCTTTCTGTCGTTCAGGTTTTCTCCCCCCCTTGTTGATTCTTCTCTTTGAACGTCGCGATCATTCTGGCGTCGTAATCAGTGTGTGCCTGTCTTTTTTATATTGCCTTTCGAAAGCACCCGACAAGTTGTGGGGTGGGAGCTGGGTCGGGTTTCGAGAGCACTTTTTTCGCCAGTGGTGTGTTTTCTTTTTCGAATGGTGCGTCGCAGCTTAATAGATTCAGCGCTTCTTCAGCTTTGCGCCGCAAGCGCTTGTTCTTGCCATGATTTTTTAACGTTTAAAGCCGTCAAGCGGTGTATGATTGCGCCCGTCAGCCCCGCCGGGGCTTGTGGAATACCTCCATGGACTTACCCAGTAGTTACTCAGTATCCCGTTTTTACAATCATGAATTGACTGATTGATCCTTCCGGCGTGCTCCTCTGCTGGGAGTGGAGTTCGCCTATGACCGAAGTAGAAGTAAAGAAAACACAAGACAGCCTGCAGGATCGCCTCGCTCAAGTCGTTGAGCTGCTGCATCGCCAGCGGGTGGTCGAAGACCTGACTCATCGTCAGGAAGGCCATCATCAAGACCGGGTCGAGAACCTGGTCCACCGGCAAAACCTCGTCGAGTTGCAGCGCAAACTCGACGACCTGCACTCTGCCGACGTTGCCTACATCCTTGAAGCCTTGCCGCTCGATGAGCGTCTGACTGTCTGGCAGCTGGTCAAGGCCGAGCGCGACGGCGACATCCTGCTCGAAGTATCCGATTCCGTACGTGAAACCCTGATCGCCGACATGGACGATCATGAGCTCCTGGCTGCTGCCAAGGAGATGGACGCCGACGAACTTGCTGACCTGGCTCCCGAGCTGCCGCGAGACGTTGTCCATGAGCTGATGGAGGCGTTGGACGGCCAGCAGCGCGAGCGCGTTCGCTCCGCCTTGTCGTATGACGAGGAGCAGGTCGGTGCGTTGATGGACTTCGAGATGGTGACCATCCGTGAGGATGTCAGCCTTGAAGTGGTCCTGCGTTATCTGCGTCGCCTTAAAGAGTTGCCTGGCCATACCGACAAGTTGTTCGTCGTCGACTATGACGGCGTGCTCAAGGGGGTGCTGCCCATCAAGCGGTTGTTGGTGAATGATCCGGAGAAACAGGTTTCGGAAGTCATGGCCAGCGATCCGGTAAGTTTCCATCCGGACGAAGATGCCTACGACGCTGCGCAAGCGTTCGAGCGTTACGACTTGATCTCGGCGCCGGTGGTCGACAAGAACGGCAAATTGATCGGCCGTCTGACCATCGACGAAATGGTCGACCTGATTCGTGAGGAGAGCGAGACCGAAGTCCTCAACATGGCCGGTCTGCGTGAAGAGGAAGATATTTTTGCCTCGGTCTGGCGTTCCCTGCGCAACCGTTGGGCCTGGCTGGCAATCAACCTGATCACCGCATTTGTCGCTTCGCGAGTGATCGGCCTGTTTGAAGGTTCCATCGAAAAGCTGGTGGCCCTGGCAGCCCTGATGCCGATCGTGGCGGGTATTGGCGGCAACTCCGGTAACCAGACCATCACTATGATCGTTCGCGCCATGGCGCTGGACCAGGTCAGCACCGGCAATACCTCGCGTCTGATGCGCAAGGAGCTGGCTGTGGCCTTGATCAACGGTCTGGTCTGGGGTGGGGTGATCGGTGCGGTGGCCTACCTGCTTTATGGCAGTTGGTCGTTGGGGGTGGTGATGACGGCGGCCATGACGCTCAACCTGTTGCTGGCGGCGCTGATGGGGGTTCTGATTCCGATGACGCTGGCGCGCCTGGGGCGCGATCCGGCCATGGGAGCCAGCGTCATGATCACGGCCATGACCGACAGTGGCGGTTTCTTTATCTTCCTTGGGCTAGCCACCATCTTCCTGCTTTGATCCTGCATGCAGCCCCTCTAAACGGGGCTGTATCGTTTCTCCGTCCCTTTGCGATCCAGGCTCTTGTGCTTTTGTAGCGTTCGAGCAGCAAATTTCGGGCAAAAAAAAGCCAGCACAAGGCTGGCTCTAGCTTTCGAGGTCGAATCAGGAAGCGTCTGCGGCCATTTCGGCGTCATGGGCGATCAGCGAAACGAGGGCGTTCTGCTGGCGGTGGGAAAGTTGACGGAAACGTTGAAGCAGTTCGCGTTCATGCAAGGAGAGCTCTGGGCTGTCCAAGCGCATGCTCAACTCTTCACCCAAGGCACCTTCCTGAATAAGACTCTGCTCCAGGCGCGCGATGATTTCGGAGTTCATGCTGCGGTGATGATTGCGAGCCACCTCGGCAATGCGTTCACGCATCCCGTCGGGTAGACGTACGACGAACTTGTCAGCCGTACGGCTGGAATAAATTGCCTGTTTCAATGGGCGCATATATTTAACCGGTTAGTTCAGGGGAGCGGTTCTCGGAATTGGCCGCAGGATGTCACTTAGGACAAGCGTTGCTGCCAAATGTTCAACCTGAATTGTTAAGAGGCCCGCATCATGCCTCAAAATAGCCAGATCCTTGGCGTCAATTCTGTGACAAATAGTGGACTGGGTAAAGGCGTTATGCCAGCACCAATTATCAGAAATGCGGACTGGTTTGAAAAGATTGCCTGGTCCGCTTATCTGCCCGCGTCCTGGTGTTCGATGACGGTCGCGCATGTGCGTTGCCAGACGGGCATGCATGCGGATCCGATCATTGTTTCCTACCTTGTACAGGATAGTGGCAAATTGCCGATTTACTAGGCTGTGAATGCCATGGAGTCTTTGAATGCCAGGCAGACTGATTTATTTGATGGGGCCTTCCGGGTCAGGAAAGGACAGCCTGATCGAGGCTGCGCGCGGGCCTTTGGCGCGGCTCGGCTGCGATGTGGTGCGGCGGGTGATCACCCGTTCCGCGGAGTCCGTGGGGGAAGAAGCTCATGGGGTAAGCGCTGACGAGTTCGAGCGCCTGGAACGGCAAGGCGCCTTTGCCTTGTGCTGGCGGGCCAATGGTCTGGCGTACGGAATTCCCGTGCAGATCGACGAATGGCTGGCCAGTGGGCGCAATGTCCTGATCAATGGTTCCAGGGCTTACCTGTATCTGGCTCGCCAGCGTTATCCGGAGCTTTTGGCGATTCTGTTGACGGTGGACATCGACGTGCTGCGGCAAAGACTGATGAGCCGCGGTCGCGAAAGTGCGGCGCAGATCGAGGCGAGGCTCAAGAGGAGCGCTCTTTTTTCTGCTGACGACGGACCAGGGCTGGGAGAGTCCGTGTTTTTTCTGGACAACTCGAGCGAGCTGTCCGTGACGCTTGAGCGTTTTCTGAAGCTATTGAGAGATCAGGGGATCAGCGCAGTACAGGGTCGAACTTGATTTTGCGTCCCAATGCCAGCGCTAGCAGGAACAAGCCGGAAAAAACGCCACAAGCAATCAAGGGCGCATCACCCAGGGTATTTCCAGGGGGGAAGCAACCCAGTGTGGCACTGAGTACCGCCAGGATGAGAAGGCCCTTGGCAAGTCGGGACATTAACAGGCTCCTGATAGAGTCATATTCAAAATACCCAGCTGTCGGGTCTTGGATTGGCAGGCAGAACAACGGCTTCTGGGGCATTGGCGACTTGTGCCATGTCAGGATTCTCCGATGCGCTGCTCATCACAGCCAATTGTGGAGCCTGTTGCACGTAGTGGGTCCTGTACTGGGTGCTCTGATCAGCGCTGCCATCAGGCTGAAAGTGGAAGGCCACCAGTACGGCGATGGCAATGGCATTCGATAGAAGAAGGGCGCTGTTCATGGGCTTGATCTCCACTGTTCTTTCATAGAGATGAAGCAGCGCTCATGCCAAGAGTCTGTCTTCTAATAAACCCTTTAAAAACAATGAATTAATAGGGTTTTTAGACGGCAGTGAATTGCATTCTGCAATGATGGCTTTTTGCAGTGATGCAATTTGCACGGCGGCTCTGGCGAATTGCCTGATGGCTAGAGGTGGGCACCGGTTAAAAAGCCCTACTCACAACATGACAAAAGCAGGGCTGGCCGTTAACATGCACGCCGTCCTTTGCGCCGCAGCAGTACACGCGGTGGTCAATTTGTCCCAGTAGCTCAATTGGATAGAGCATCCCCCTCCTAAGGGGAAGGTTGGCAGTTCGAACCTGCCCTGGGACACCATCTACTTTCGGGTTTTCAGACCAATTTTGGTCCTCGTTCTTATTTCGTAGTAACGGCTACGGGGTACACGCAGTTCTCGCTGCTGTGAGTTCATTCCCTTGATTGTCATTGTTGGAAAAAGCACATCGCTATTTAGCCTGAAACAGGTTTTGCGAGAGTTTTTTGCCAGATGAATTGGTTTGCAATCTTCGCGATACGGGTGGCGATGGTTGCTAGTGCCCAGGGCTGGGGCGGGTGTGTTCTGCATTTCATCGATCCGGATATCTATCCTGGGATATCGCCGCGCATGTCCATGGGGCGTTGAAGATCGATCCGTCGTCAGTGGTCTGGCGCGTTACGCAACAGGATCAGTGCATTTGTCATTTCATGAATATCAGTGCTGGCGTCGGGATAGAAACTGATGGCCTTGGCGAAGACTCTGCCTGGGCGTTCACGATTCAAGGCCGAGACCCTGATCGATACAACCGACGATTGTGTCGAGTTCTGCACCATCGGTAGGGAAGCGAAGATGGAGGTTGTCGAGTATTCCGGCCGGAAACTCGCCAGCTGGGTGGCAGGCGAGCAATTTGCTCTGTTGCTAGACGCTTCGCTCCAGTGAGGTGCCATGGATTGGTTGATGGCAGCGCTGCCAATATGCCCGATGGAGTTTCCCGCAACCGGGGCTGGCGGCGGCGCGCGCAAGGATATCGAAGGCTTTTGGCAGCTATCTATAAGGGAAAGCCAGGATCGGCCGATAACCCCATGAATGTTGTTGCAGGTCAAATGGCAGGGCCATGGACCGGGCGCCCGGCAAGAGCAGGCGAGCGCTATTGCGGGGTGATGTAGAATGCATTGATGGCCTTTGGCTATCATCGTTGTCCGGGGGCAGCAAAGGTGACGGCCTTGAGCGTGTCTTGCTGTTGCCGCGGGCTTCATCTTTTTTATGGGTCTGGAATCTTCGATGCTGGCGTACCACCAAAAAAGCTTTTTGATCGTCGATGATTTCTCGGATTTCCGCAGTTCTGTCCGGTCCATGCTGCGTGAGCTGGGCGTCAAGGACGTGGATACTGCCGATACAGGCGAGCAGGCGCTGCGCATGTGCGCGCAAAAGCGCTATGACTTCATCCTTCAGGATTACCACCTGGGCGACGGCAAGAAGAATGGGCAGCAGGTGCTCGAAGACCTGATGACCGACAAGCTGATCAGCCATGAAAGCGTGTTTCTCATGGTCACCGCCGAGACCAGCCAGTCGATGGTGCTCAGCGCCCTCGAGCACGAGCCGGACGCCTATCTGACCAAGCCTTTCAACCGCTCCAGCCTGGCTCAGCGGCTGGAGCGGTTGCAGCAGCGCAAATCGTTGCTCAAGCCGATCCTGCAGGCGCTCGATCGTGGCAAGCCGCTTGAGGTACTGAATGCCTGCATCGCCCTGTGCAAACAGGATCCGCGCTATTCGCCGTTGTGCCTGCGCTACCGGGCCGATGCCCTGCGTGACTTGAACCAGAACGAAGCGCTGGAGCGGTTGTACGAGAGCATCCTGGCGGATCGCCCATTGCCGTGGGCCTATGTCGGCCTGGGGCGGTTGCTGTTCAAGCGGGGCCAGGTGACCCAGGCCAAGGCCATCTACGAAAAGGCCTTGAAAGCCTTTCCGATGATGCCGGCGCTCTACGATGGCATGGCCGAGGTGCTGCTCGCCGAAGGTGACTCCAAGCGCGCCCAGAGTGTGCTGGAGGAGGCGGTGCGCCTGTCGCCGCTGGCTGTGCGTCGGCAAGCGCTGTTGGGCAAGCTGGCGATGACCAACGAAGACTTCGAGACCGCCTCCAGGGCCTATCGCCAGGCGGTATCGCAAGGTGCGCAATCGCGTTTCAAGGATCCGGAAAGCAACCTTGGCCTGGCGCATGCGTTGATCAGCAAGGGCAGTGAAAGGGGCTTGGATACCCGCACGCGCCTGGAAATCAACAGCACCCTGAGTGCGGTAGCCAAGGAAAACCCCAGCGATCCTGGATTGCAGATTCGTGCGCGCCTGATGAAGGCCACCAGCCTGTTGCTCAACGATGCTGAAACGGCGGAAAAACTCACCGAGCAGGCGATGTTGCGCCTGGACGGGATGGAGCAGTTCATGAGCCCGGAAGCGGCGTTGCTGGTGGCCAAGCAACTACAGATGCTGGGACAGGCCGATGCCGGCGCATCGATGCTGAAAAACTGTGCGGAAATCTACGGTGACGATCCGAAGGTGATGGAAGGCATTGCCAAGCTCACCGATGACCCGGCGATCCTCAACTCCGCCAATGCCGCGGCGGACATGAATCGCCAGGGTGTGCGCAGTTACAAGGCCGGTGCGCTGGGCGAGGCCCGGGACTTGTTCCGCCGGGCCCTGGCCATGCAGCCGAAGAACATCAGTATTGCCCTGAACATGGCGCAGTCGTTATTGCACGGTACCGACATCACCCAGGATACGGCGCTGCTGGAGGAGTGCCGGACCTGCCTGAAGATGGTCGGCCTGATGCCCGATACCGACGCGCGTTATCCGCGTTATCAGAAGCTGCGAAGCAAGGCGTTTGGCGGATGAATACCTACGAACAGGCTCTCGACTTTTCCACGGTGATCGCCTCTACCGTGCACGACATGAAGAACTCCCTGACCCTGCTCATGCAGGCCCATGCCCAGTGGCTGGCAAGACTGCCGCAGGCGCAGCAGAGCACGCCGGAGCAGGGCGTGATGGAGTTCGAGTTTGCCCACCTCAACGGCATGCTGGTGCAACTGTTGGGGCTCTATAAGCTGGGAGTCAACCAGTTGCCGGTGCAGCCGGGTTACCACGAGCTGGACGACTTCATAGAAGCGCAATTGGTCAGCCATCAGGATGTGTTCGCCAGTCGCGGCATCGCCGCGACCTATGAAGTCGATCCTTTGACCCCCCTGGGTTTTTTCGACCGGGAACTGATCGCCTCGGTGCTGGCCAACTGCATCAACAACGCCATGCGTTATGCGCGCCATGCGCTGCTGGTCAGCGTGCACGATGAAGGCGGGCAGACGGTGCTGACCATCAATGACGATGGCGAGGGTTATCCGCAGCCGATGATCGATAACCAGGCCGACTACGTGCAAGGCATCAATCACAGCAGCGGCAGCACCGGCCTGGGGCTGTACTTCGCCGGGCGCATTGCCGCGCTGCATCAGCGTAACGGTGTCTGCGGGCGCACCGAGATTCGTAATGGCGGGCCTCTGGGTGGTGGTGTGTTCAGTATCTACCTGCCTTGAGATCTGCCTTGACGTGGTTGTCCGGCCTTGTAGAGGCTTTGCCGCATTTCGGCGGTGTGCCCGATCCCGAGGGCTTTTTGTTCGAGGCTGCTTGATATTCCGAACAGCCGGAGCCTATTTTGTACGGGTCGCCGTTCTCGGCTCGTACAACAACAAGGATTGAGTCATGACAACCGATGGCCGCAGTTCACTCGCACAGCGATTGACGGGCATTGACGAGATTGAATGTGTCACTCCGGATCTGAACGGCGTGCCACGGGGCAAGGTGATGACCGCCGAGGGCTTCCTCGAAGGGCGGCGTCTGCAGATGGCCCGCGGGGTGCTGCTGCAATGCATCATGGGGGGGTATCCACCCGCGCGTTTCTACGGCAGTGACGACGGCGACCTGGCGCTCAATGCCGACCCGCAACAGATTCATCGCCTGCCCTGGAGCTCGCAGCCACGTGCGCTGGCGATTTGCGATGCGGACGAACTGAGTGGCGAAAGCTCGCGCCTTTCCACCCGTGGCCAGCTCAAGGAGGTCATCGCACGGTACGCCGCTCGCGGCCTGGCGCCGGTGGTGGCGACCGAGCTGGAATTCTTCGTGTTTGCTCCCAATACCGATCCGAGCCAGCCTTTCCTGCCACCCCTTGGCCTGGACGGTCGTCGCGAAGACGGACATTCGGCGTTCAGCATCAGCTCCAATAACGGTTTGCGGCCATTCTTCAGTGAGGTCTACGCCTGCATGGCGGCATTGGGCCTGCCGCGCGATACCTTCATGCATGAAATGGGCGTCAGCCAGTTCGAGATCAATCTGTTGCACGGCGATCCGCTGTTGCTGGCCGACCAGACCTTCCTGTTCAAGCACCTGCTCAAGGAAGTAGCGCTCAAGCATGGCCTGACCGTGGTGTGCATGGCCAAGCCGCTGGCGCATACGCCGGGCAGTTCGATGCATATTCACCAGAGCCTGGTCGAGTCGGCCAGCGGGCGTAACGTGTTCAGTGATGAGGCTGGAGAGCCGACGGCGATGTTCCGCCACTTCATTGGCGGGCTGCAGGCGGGCATGGCGGATTTCACTGCGCTGTTCGCACCGAACGTCAACTCCTACCAGCGCCTGTGTCATCCTTACGCTTCGCCGAACAATGCCTGCTGGTCCCATGACAATCGGGCAGCGGGTCTGCGTATTCCGGCCAGCTCGCCGGTGGCGCGGCGGGTCGAGAACCGTTTGCCGGGCGCCGATGCCAACCCTTATCTGGCGATTGCCGCGAGCCTGGCGGCTGGTTTGCACGGCATCGAAAACGAGCTGGAACCAACGCCGGCGATTCAGGGTGAGTTTGCCGTGCCGGACAGTTTATCTTTGCCTTGTACCTTGCATGCCGCTCTCGAGCGTCTGAAACGTAGCCAGTTGGCCAAGGAGTTGTTCGGCAACGAGTTCGTCGAAGGTTACATCGCTTCGAAGACCATGGAGTTGACCAGCTTTCTTGATGAAATAACTCCCTGGGAGCGGCGCGTCTTGGCGGCCCAGGCTTAACCGAACCGTCGCAGTCGGGCTATCGTTCGGATGGCCCGACACTCAATTCAAGGAGCCGCTCGGAACGCCGATGCGCCAAATCTGGAAATCCTTTCGAGCGCTATATTTCGCCTCGCTGATGATGTTGATCGGCTCAGGCTTACTCAGTACCTACCTGGCGTTGCGCCTGGCCGCCGATCATGTCGACGGGTTATGGGTGGGGGCCTTGATGGCGGCCAACTATTTCGGCCTGGTGCTGGGCGGGAAAATCGGCCACCGCCTGATTGCCCGGGTTGGTCATATCCGTGCCTACGCCACCTGTGCCGGGATCGTCGGCGCAGCGGTGCTGGGGCATGGGCTGGTGGACTGGTTGCCGGCCTGGCTGGTGCTGCGGATGATCGTCGGCCTGGGCATGATGTGCCAGTACATGGTCATCGAAAGCTGGCTCAACGAGCAGGCCGACGCCAAGCAGCGAGGGTTGGTGTTCAGCGGCTACATGATCGCCTCGTATCTGGGGTTGGTCCTGGGGCAGTTGATTCTGGTCATGCATCCGGCCCTCGGGCTTGAGTTGCTGATGCTGGTGGCCCTGTGTTTTGCCCTGTGCCTGGTACCGGTGGCCATGACCCGGCGTATTCACCCGGCGCCTTTGCATCCGGCGCCCATGGAGCCACGCTTCTTTATCAAGCGCGTTCCGCAGTCGCTGAGCACGGTGCTCGGGTCGGGGCTGATAGTCGGTTCGTTCTATGGTCTGGCGCCGTTGTATGCATCCCAGCAGGGCTTGAGTACCGAGCAGGTCGGCCTGTTCATGGGCAGCTGCATTTTTGCCGGGCTGGTGGTGCAGTGGCCGCTGGGGTGGCTGTCCGACCGTTATGACCGGGCCCTGTTGATTCGCTGCTTTGCCTGCTTCCTGGCGGTCGTGGCCTTGCCGTTGGCGATTCTGCCCCAGGTGCCACTGGAGGTGCTGTTCGTCCTGGGATTCCTCTGTTCTCTGGTGCAGTTCTGCCTGTATCCGTTGGCGGTGGCGTTTTCCAACGACCATGTCGAAGGCGATCGGCGGGTCTCATTGACCGCGATGCTGCTGGTGACCTATGGCGTCGGGGCCAGTGTCGGGCCGTTGGTGGCGGGGGTGCTGATGAAGTTGTTCGGCAGCCAGATGCTCTATGCGTTCTTCAGTTTTTTTGCCCTGGTACTGGTCTGGCGCATCCGGCCGAAAGCCGTGACCAACCTGCATCAGGTCGATGATGCGCCGCTGCATCACGTGGCGATGCCGGACAGCATGTCCAGCTCACCATTGGTGGCCGCGCTTGATCCGCGGGTCGACGAGCAGGTGGTGCAGGATCAGATGCAACAGACCAGCATGCCGGAAGCCGAGCCCCCGGTCGCGAGTGAAGAAGCCGCGGATGAGGTTGAGGAGGCAGTCGTGAGGCCGGATGAGCCAAGGCCGGATCAGTTCAGTGGGGCCAGGCCCTAGAAACAAAAAAACGGGCAGTCGCCGCAAGGGACTGCCCGTTTTTATCGACCCGCGAATCTCAGAGGTCGTCTTTGTCGAAGCGCCGGGCTTCGCGTTGCAACTGATAGACAAAGCGTTCGACCTGGCGTTGAACCAGGCCGCTCATGTTATGGAAGCGCACGCCGGCGAAAGTCGTGTCGATCTTCTCTTCGTAGTGCAGGTAACGCAGTTCCACTGGCGCGGTCATGCTGCCGAAGGGCAGGGCGGCGATAAAGCGCTCGTAGACCTGGCCCAGTTGCAGGCGGCTGGAGATGTCGCCCTCGAAGCGCAGCTTGCAGCCGGTGGCGGAGATATCCAGCAGTTTGCCGGCGATCGGCGCCTTGAGTTTTTCGCCACCGAGCTCGATGCTGACCAGTTGTGCCAGCTTCAGGGCAGCACGAAAGGCATTGCGGCGCTGGTGATAGACCACTTCGTCCGGCAGGGTGCCGCGGTAGCAGCGCCCACCATTGGATTCGTCGATGGTCGGGATGCCGTTGCTTTCCCAGGCGACGCGCACGCCCTCGTGAAAACCTTCGACGCGAAACGGCTCGCCGGCGAGCATGAAGCGTTCGCCATCGCGGGGGATCATTTCGTCCAGGGCGATCATGTTGCTGTCACGATCGACTTCGACCAGATAGCTTTGAAAGCGCTGGCTGCGTTCGTGGAAAGTGATGATCAGCGGGTCATGGCTGTCTTGCAGCAAGCGCAGCGTGGAGCTGATTTCCAAGGGGGTGGCGAGCACCTTGGGGGGCTGCGGCGCATCTTCTGCGTTTACGGCATTGAACACGGTTCATCAATCTCCAGACAAAATACGACTACACGCAAGAGCCAGCATTTTGCCAGCATGTTCCGCGACTTGATAGGGCGCGCTCATCTCTGGGGTCAAGCCTGGCTAAGCGGGCGAGGCTTGGCCAGCTTGGCGGTTGAACCGCGGGCATCATAGAGGGCTGGAGGCTCGCCACCGGTGAGGATTTTCAACTGATTGGCGGTGGTGGCCTGTTGAACCTGGATCGAGCGACCGTTGAGTTCGTTCGCCACTTGGCAATCGGCAAGCATCTGGGTCAGTACGTCGCTCTGGGTCAGCAACTGCTCGCCAACCGAAGAGTGGCTGGCCAGTTGCTCCAGGCCGGCGCGGCTGGCAGGAAGATTCAGGCTGGCAAGGATTTCGCTGCGTTTGCGGCCATGCTGCTCGAGCAAAATGATCAGGGCTTGCTTCTGCGCAAGAATTTCTTCCAGCAGCGGCATGTCGCGACCGTGCAGGGCAAGGGATTCGGTGCGCAGCAATTCCAGCAACTGTTGAGCTGGAGCAAAGTCGTCAGTGATCAGTTGCAGCAGATTAGTGTCGTGCATGTATGGCCTTGGGTTTTAAGCGTCCAAAAAACTGGCGCAGGCCTTATTGGCTAGCGCTGGGCTTCGAAATTGAGCAGTTTGCTGGCTACACGGTTGCTATCGACTTTATAGCTGCCATCGGCAATCGCTTGCTTCAACTCGGCCACGCGGGCGTTGTCGACGGCAGGCTGGTCGCGCAGCTTGTCAGTGATCTTCTGCAACTGTTGAGCCTCATTGCTGAGGTGTACCGACTCCCCGCTGGTGCTGGCCTGTTCGGCCGGAACGTTCAGCGGCGCGGACTTGTCGGCGTCGCCGGTTTCCTTGCTGGCGCTGGTGCGCGTGCTACCGGTGAGTGAGGGAGAACTGTTTAAACGGCTGAAATCGATGACCATGGTAAAAAAGCCTCTGGGTATTTGGACGCTTGACTTGTTTTCGGCAATACCCCGGAAAACTTTAGGCTCAAATGTCGATAAGCCCGCACGCGCCGCTATTGCCCTGCATGGGCCACAGTTTAGGGGGCAACAGTGCACAGCGCCAGTCGTCTACATGGCGACTTCCACCTGTCCCGGCGCGGTGATCCGCGCTTTGATGACCCGTTGTGAATTGAGGTTCTTGACCCGTATCTGCTCGCTCATGCCGCCATTGGACAAGGCTTCGCCAGGCATTTTCACGTTCAACGTACCGCTGCGGGCGGAGATCACCACCTGATCGCCCTTGCGCACCACTTCCGCCTGTTCCAGGTGAACCAGGGTGACGAGTTGGTCGGCGACCATGGGGCGGACAAGCTTCTGCCCGATGGCCTGGTCCACCGAAGTCAGATAACCCTGGTTGATCTGGCCGATATCACGCTCGCGCAGCATCACGTCTTCGGGGCTGATAATGCCGGCGCGCTTGAGCGGCCGGGTGGTGGTCACCACTTCGCGGAACAGCTTGACCTGGGCGGGCACGAACACGGTCCAGGGCGAGGCGCCGTCACAGCGGACACGAACGGTCACGCGTCCCAGCGGTTGCGCCGGGCTTTCCAGGGTCGCTGTCAATTCCTTGTCGCAGTGCGGCATGCGCAGCCGTGGGTCGAGCTGATTGACCTGGATTTCGTAGCGCCCAGGCGTTTGACTGGTTGCCAGATAGTCTTCTACGGTGAATTCAAGAAACCCCTGAGTGACGCCGATAAGTAGATCAGGCAGGGTTACCGAGTCAGCAACGGCAGGATGGCCAGGGTTTAAAAAAAACAACGCCGACAGCCCGTACAGCAATCTGCGGTAGTTTGATGTCAGGTGTCGGGAAAATGTCGTTTTGGCGTTCATAACAGTTAAAAAGCAAGCGCCGTGCCGTTTAGCGATGAACGCGCGTCGGATCTTGAGCTTTGGGGAGTCTGGGCATGGCTGGTGTAATGGATTCGGTGAACCAGCGCACGCAACTGGTAGGGCAGAATCGCCTTGAGCTGTTGTTGTTCCGTCTTGACGGGCAGCAGCTCTATGGGATCAACGTGTTCAAGGTTCGGGAGGTGCTGCAATGCCCCAAGCTGACGTTGATGCCCAAATCCAGTCCTGTGGTGTGCGGAGTCGCGAATATTCGAGGGGCGACCATTCCGATCCTGGACCTGGCGATGGCCACCGGTTCAGGCGGATTGCAGGATCTGAGCAACCCGTTTGTCATCATCACTGAGTACAACACCAAGACCCAGGGGTTTCTGGTGCGGTCGGTCGAGCGCATCGTCAACATGAACTGGGAGGAGATCCATCCGCCACCCAAGGGGACGGGGCGCGATCACTACCTGACGGCGGTGACGCGGGTCGACAATCAGTTGGTGGAAATCATCGACGTCGAGAAGGTGCTGGCCGAGGTCGCGCCGACACCCGAGACGATTTCGGTGGGCGTGGTGGATGTCGAGACTCAGCACAAGGCGGTTTCGCTGCGGGTGCTGACGGTCGATGACTCGTCGGTGGCGCGCAAGCAGGTCACGCGTTGCCTGCAGACCGTGGGGGTCGAAGTGGTGGCCCTGAACGACGGCCGACAGGCGCTGGATTACCTGCGCAAGCTGGTCGACGAGGGCAAGAAACCTGAAGAAGAGTTTCTGATGATGATCTCCGACATCGAGATGCCGGAGATGGACGGCTACACCCTCACGGCCGAAATACGCAACGATCCACGCATGCAAAAGCTGCACATCATCCTGCATACTTCGTTGTCAGGTGTATTCAATCAGGCGATGGTGAAGAAGGTCGGTGCCGATGACTTCCTTGCCAAGTTTCGTCCTGATGACCTGGCATCCCGGGTTGTCGACCGGATCAAAGCAGCAGATAACAGCTAGGGATATCGATCCCTGGCGGTCACACGATTTAAGAGGCGGCATCATTGTCTACGGGTAATTTGGATTTCGAACAGTTCCGGGTGTTCCTGGAAAAAGCCTGTGGGATCTTGCTGGGCGAGAACAAGCAATATCTGGTGTCGAGCCGTCTCAACAAACTGATGGAACAGCAAGGCATCAAATCCCTTGGGGAGCTGGTTCAGCGTATCCAGAGCCAGCCGCGCAGCGGTTTGCGAGAGATGGTGGTCGACGCCATGACCACCAACGAAACCCTGTGGTTTCGTGATACCTATCCATTCGAGGTGTTGAAGAACAAGGTCCTGCCGGAGGCGATCAAGGCCAGCCCCAACCAGCGCTTGCGCATCTGGTCGGCGGCCTGTTCCTCGGGTCAGGAACCCTATTCGTTGTCCATGTCGATCGACGAGTTCGAGAAGGCCAACATGGGGCAATTGAAGATGGGGGTGCAGATCGTTGCCACCGACCTGTCCGGGACCATGTTGAACAACTGCAAGACCGGCGAGTACGACAGCCTGGCGATCGGTCGCGGTTTGTCTGCCGATCGCCTGCAGCGCTATTTCGATCCCAAGGGGCCGGGGCGCTGGGTGGTCAAGGCACCGATCAAGAGCCGTGTCGAGTTCCGCTCGTTCAACCTGCTGGACAGCTATGCCAGCCTGGGCAAGTTCGACGTGGTGTTCTGCCGCAATGTGCTTATCTACTTCTCCGCCGAGGTGAAGAAGGACATCCTGATGCGCATTCACAGCACCCTGAAGCCGGGCGGTTATCTGTTTCTTGGGGCGTCCGAGGCGCTCAATGGATTGCCCGACCATTATCAGATGGTCCAGTGCAGCCCTGGGATCATTTACCAGGCGAAGTAAGATTGTCGCTGATGAAAAGAGAGGCCTTCGGGCCTTAATGAGATGGTCACCCCCACACCCTGCGAGGGCTACGCTTTCGCAGGGTGTTTTGTTTTCGGAGGCCATCCTCATGAGCGAGTCAGCGCTGATCGGAATCGATCTCGGCAAGCACAGTTTCCACCTGCACGGCCAGGACACTGCGGGCCGAGAGGTGTTTCACAAGAAGCTCTCGCGTCCACAGATGATGCAGTTCTTCGGCAATCTGCCGGCTTGCACCGTGGTGATGGAGGCATGTGCCGGCGCGCATTTTGTCGCTCGTCAGCTGATCGCCATGGGGCATCAGGCCAAACTGATTTCTCCGCAGTTCGTCCGGCCCTTCGTCAAGGGCAACAAAAACGACTTCGTCGACGCCGAGGCCATTTGCGAAGCGGCCTCGCGCCCATCGATGCGCTTTGTTACGCCTAAAACCGAGGCGCAGCAGACCCTTTCCGTTCTGCACCGCCTGCGCGAATCGCTGGTGCACGACCGCACCAAAGCCGCCAATCAGATGCACGGTTTCCTGCTGGAGTTTGGTATCAGCCTGCCCAAAGGTCTGGCGATCATGAAACGTTTGGCGAGTATCTTGGCCGAGCATGAGTTGCCGGTTCGGCTCACCGGGCAGTTGCAACGCCTGCACGATCACTTCGCTTACCTGGATGAGCAGGTCAAGGAACTGGATAAAGAGCTGGCAGGCCAGCTGGCCGCCGATGATCTGGGCAGTCGCCTGCTGAGCCTGCCGTGTGTCGGGCCGATCACCGCCAGCCTGCTGGCGGTGGAAATGGGCGACGGCCAGCAGTACAAGTGCAGTCGCGACTTCGCAGCATCTGTGGGTCTGGTGCCCAGACAGTACAGCACCGGTGGCAAGGCGAATTTGCTCGGCATCAGCAAGCGCGGTGACAAGCACCTGCGGCAATTACTGGTGCAGTGTGCGCGGGTCTACCTGCAAAGGCTGGACTACCAGCGCGGCCGTTTGGCCGACTGGGTACGCTCAATGCTGACGCGACGCCACTCGAACGTGGTGGCCTGTGCTTTGGCTAACAAGCTGGCGCGGATCGCGTGGGCGCTAGCGGCCCACCATACGCAGTATGAAGCAGGGCCAGGCGCGCTGAGCGCCTGACCCTGCGGTTGTTGCAGCACCACGAAGCACCCTTCAGGTTTTGCGATAGCTGAACAACGGATGACGTGAACGGCCCACCGGCCTGACGAAGAACCTGGCACAAAAATCGGCTTCAGAAGCCGCGGCATTTTTCAGGATCGTCAGGCGCGACTCTCATCGTGGCGCGGGGCATGCCCCCAAACAGACGCCGGATAGATTTAAGCAAGCCAACCACTTCACCCATTAATCAGTATTGCAAAAACGGGGGTGACCATAGATTTTTTTGTGCCCGCGATTCCTTCTGCGCGCAGGGCGGCAATAGCGGCATTGCCGCTTTGCTGACGTTTCGCGGAAATGCCTTGCCGCTTTTCTGGCATTGCCGCTTTGCCGCTGCCCGCAAAGCCTTGGTTTACGGGCTTCGAGCACTTGGCACGCGGCTTGCTATGTCCTGCTTACGAAAAATCTGGTCGAAGGTTTCCCGACATGAGCATCAGCTTCGATAAAGCGCTCGGCATTCATGAACAAGCCCTTGGTTTTCGCGCCAAGCGTGCCGAGGTGCTGGCCAACAACATCGCCAACGCCGACACCCCGAACTACAAGGCTCGGGATCTGGACTTCTCCGCCGTGCTCGCCGAGCAGAACGAGAAAGCCAAGAACGGTACCTTTGCCCTGAACATGACCAACAGCCGGCACATCGAAGCTGAAGGCCTGAGCAGCGGCGACGAATCGCTGCTGTACCGCACGCCGATGCAGCCATCGATCGACCAGAACACCGTGGATGCCCAACTGGAACAGTCGAACTACGCCGAGAACTCGGTGAACTTCCAGGCCAGCTTCACGCTGCTCAACAGCAAATTCAAAGGGCTGGTGTCAGCCCTGCGCGGAGAGTAATCCATGTCCCTCGCCAGTGTTTTCAATATTGCCGGTAGTGGCATGAGTGCCCAGACCACTCGCTTGAACACCGTCGCCAGTAACATCGCCAACGCCGAGACAGTCTCCTCGAGCATCGACCAGACCTATCGTGCGCGCCACCCGGTGTTCGCCACCATGTTCCAGGGCGCGCAAAGCGGTGGCAGCCAGTCGCTGTTCCAGAACCAGGATGCGGCCGGTCAGGGCGTTCAGGTGCTGGGTGTGGTCGAGGACCAGAGCAACCTCGAGGCGCGTTACGAGCCTAACCATCCGGCTGCCGACGCCAAGGGGTATGTCTATTACCCGAACGTCAATGTGGTGGAAGAAATGGCCGACATGATTTCCGCCAGTCGCTCGTTCCAGACCAACGCGGAAATGATGAACACCGCCAAAACCATGATGCAGAAGGTCCTGACCCTCGGTCAGTGATAAGAGGCGACTCAGATGAGTGTTTCCGATAGCACCAGTGGCCTGACGCTCAAGGAGATCCTTGCGAACTCCTCGAAGAAGACCCCGACTACCAGCAATGACGGCCTGGCGGCGGCCACCAACAGCGTCAAGGGAAAAAATGAGCTGGGCAAGGACGCGTTCCTGAAGCTGCTGGTGACCCAGCTGAAAAACCAGAACCCGCTGGATCCACAGGACAACAGCGAGTTCGTTGCCCAGTTGGCGCAGTTCTCCACCCTGGAAGGGATCACCACCCTCAATACCTCGGTGAATTCCATCACCGGCAACTACAAGTCGTCCCAGGCCCTGCAGGCTTCGTCCCTGGTGGGGCGTTCGGTGATCGTCCAGACCGGTACCACCCAGGTCGACACCACCAAGAGCATGACCGGTTCGGTGACTGTGCCTACCGGCGTCAGCGGCGTCACCGTGACCATCACCGACAAGGATGGCAAGGCGGTCAAGACCCTCGACCTGGGCAGTCAGAAGGCCGGCAGCACCAGTTTTGTCTGGGACGGTACCAAGACCGACGGCACCAAGGCCGATCCGGGTAATTACACCTTCAAGGCCAGCACAACGATCGATGGCAAGGGGACCGACCTGGTCACCTACCTGCCTGCGACGGTCAACAGCGTCACCATCAGCCAGACCGGCGGTGAGCTGATGTTGAACCTCGCAGGGTTGAGCAGCCCCGTGGCGCTCTCCAAAGTTCAAACCATTGGTATCTAGAGCCGATTAACGCGGCACAAGGAGTGGAATATGTCTTTTAATATCGGCCTTAGCGGTCTCTATGCTGCCAACAAGCAACTGGATGTGACCGGCAACAACATCGCCAACGTGGCGACCGCCGGCTTCAAATCGTCCCGTGCCGAATTCGCAGATGTTTACTCGGCCACCAAGCTGGGCACCGGCAGCAAGACTGTGGGTAACGGCGTGCGCCTGGCCAACGTTTCCCAGCAGTTCGGCCAGGGCGACGTGAACAACACCGGCAACGTACTGGACATGGGTATCCAGGGTTCGGGCTTCTTCGTGCTGAGCGACAACGGCTCGCTGACCTACACCCGCGCCGGTACCTTCAAGACCGACAAGGACGGCTACATCACCAACACCGATGGCACCGCCCGCCTGCAAGGCTATGCGGTCGATGCCAACGGCAAGATCGTCAACGGCGTGCTGACCGACCTGCGCATCGACACTTCGAACCTGTCGCCGAAGGCCACCAGCTCGGTGTCCTCGACCATCAACCTGGACTCCACCGCGCCGGTCATCGACCAGAGCGTGACAGGTTTTGCCTTCGATCCGACCAAGGTGGAAACCTACACCAAGCAGTTCAGCACACCGATCTATGACAGCCAGGGCAACGAGCACAAGCTGGACCAGTACATGGTGAAAACCGGGGCCAACACCTGGAAGACCTACACCCTGGTCGATGGTCGTAACCTCGATGGCTCCGCTCCGACCACCACCGGCGCTACGGCTCCAGTCGCATCGACCATGACTTTCGACTCCGCCGGCAAACTGGTTTCGGTCATCACACCGCCTGCCGTTACACCTAATCCGGGCAACAACCTGACCCTGGCGGGTTGGGTGCCAGGCACCGTGACCAATGGTGTGTGGGCGGCCAACGGTGCCAGCGCCAATGCCGGCGGCGTGACCATCTCCATGACCAGCACCACTCAGTTCAACGCCGATACCGCGCGTTCGCTGCCGGTGCAGGACGGCTATGCCACTGGCCAGATCACCAACCTGACCATCGACGGCACCGGTACCCTGTTCGCCAACTTCAGCAACAGCCAGAACAAGGCGATCGGGCAGATCTCCCTGGCCAGCTTCACCAACGAACAAGGCCTGCAGCCGGTAGGCGGCACCAGCTGGAGAGAAACCTACGCTTCGGGCGTACCGGGCTACGATGCTCCACAAACCGGCACCCTGGGTTCGATCGTGTCCAACTCCCTGGAAGAGTCGAACGTCAACCTGACCAACGAACTCGTGGACCTGATCAAGGCCCAGAGCAACTACCAGGCGAACGCCAAGACCATCTCCACCCAGAGCACCATCATGCAGACCATTATTCAGATGACCTGATAATGGCTGGCTGACAGCGCTTGAAAAAAGCCCCTCTCCGCAGGGGCTTTTTTGTGCCAGCAAGTTTCATCGACCGCGGCTCGCTTCAGATAAGGAGCGAAGCTTGCTCGCGTGAGTCATGACGCACAGGTAGGGGGTAGCCGCTGCCGAGGCGGCGGGTTGTGTTCGGGAGCAACTTCGCGGGCCCGTCGCGGCTGCGGAGGATGGATCGGGCGGTTTTTTCCCAGGCAAAAGAAAACCCCCGGCAGGCAGGGCCTGTCGGGGGTTCGGATAAGCGCCGGGGAGGCGCCTATCGGCTCAGCTTATTGGCAAGCTTCGCAATCCGGCTCGTCGATGGCGCAAGCCTTCGGCACTGGAGCAGGGCCGGCCGGAGCTGCCAGGACCGAGTCGTCACCGTGGTTGCCGCCGGCGGAAACCGCGTTCAGCTTGCCGGTGTTGATGGTCGACTTCTCGGTGCTGGTCGCGGCCAGGGCACGGAGGTAGTAAGTGGTTTTCAGGCCACGGTACCAGGCCATGCGGTAGGTCACGTCGAGCTTCTTGCCCGAGGCGCCGGCGATGTAGAGGTTCAGCGATTGAGCCTGGTCGATCCACTTCTGGCGACGGCTGGCGGCGTCGACGATCCACTTGGTTTCCACTTCGAAGGCAGTCGCGTAGAGCTCCTTGAGTTCTTGCGGGATGCGCTCGATCTGCTGCACGGAACCGTCGTAGTACTTCAGGTCGTTGATCATGACCGAGTCCCACAGGCCACGAGCCTTGAGGTCGCGAACCAGGTACGGGTTGATCACGGTGAATTCGCCCGACAGGTTCGATTTCACATACAGGTTCTGGTAGGTCGGTTCGATCGACTGCGACACGCCGGTGATGTTGGCGATGGTCGCGGTCGGCGCGATGGCCATGATGTTGGAGTTACGAATACCTTTCTGCACACGGGCGCGCACTGGTGCCCAGTCCAGGCTTTCGTTCAGGTCGACATCGATGTACTTCTGGCCACGGGCTTCGATCAGGATCTGTTGCGAATCCAGCGGCAGGATGCCTTTGGACCACAGCGAACCCTGGAACGTCTCGTAGGCGCCACGCTCGTCGGCCAAGTCGCAGGAAGCCTGGATCGCGTAGAAGCTCACCGCTTCCATGGACTTGTCGGCGAATTCGACGGCAGCCTCGGAACCATAAGGGATGTGCTGCAGGTACAGCGCGTCCTGGAAGCCCATGATCCCCAGGCCGACCGGACGGTGCTTGAAGTTGGAGTTCTTCGCCTGCGGTACCGAGTAGTAGTTGATGTCGATCACGTTATCGAGCATGCGCACGGCGGTGTTCACGGTGCGTTGCAGCTTGGCGGTGTCCAGCTTGCCGTCGACGATGTGGTTCGGCAGGTTGATCGAGCCCAGGTTGCAAACGGCGATCTCGTCCTTGTTGGTGTTCAAGGTGATCTCGGTGCACAGGTTCGAGCTGTGTACCACGCCCACGTGCTGTTGCGGGCTGCGCAGGTTGCACGGGTCCTTGAAGGTCAGCCAAGGGTGGCCGGTTTCGAACAGCATGGACAGCATCTTGCGCCACAGGTCTTTGGCCTGGATGGTCTTGAACAGCTTGATCTTGCCGTATTCGCACAGGGCTTCGTAGTACTCGTAGCGCTCTTCGAAGGCCTTGCCGGTCAGGTCGTGCAGGTCCGGCACTTCCGATGGCGAGAACAGGGTCCACTTGCCGTCATCGAAGACGCGCTTCATGAACAGGTCAGGGATCCAGTTGGCGGTGTTCATGTCGTGGGTACGACGACGATCGTCACCGGTGTTCTTGCGCAGCTCGATGAACTCTTCGATGTCCATGTGCCAGGTTTCCAGGTAGGCACACACAGCGCCTTTGCGCTTGCCACCCTGGTTCACGGCTACGGCAGTGTCGTTCACCACTTTCAGGAACGGCACGACGCCCTGGGACTTGCCGTTGGTGCCCTTGATGTAGGAGCCCAGCGCACGCACCGGAGTCCAGTCGTTGCCCAGGCCGCCGGCGAATTTCGACAGCATGGCGTTGTCGTGGATGGCGCCGTAGATGCCCGACAGGTCGTCCGGGACGGTGGTCAGGTAGCAGCTCGACAGCTGCGGACGCAGGGTACCGGCGTTGAACAGGGTCGGAGTCGAAGCCATGTAGTCGAAGGACGACAGCAGGTTGTAGAACTCGATGGCACGGTCTTCTTTCTGCTTTTCTTCGATCGCCAGGCCCATGGCCACGCGCATGAAGAAAATCTGCGGCAGTTCGAAACGCACGCCGTCCTTGTGGATGAAGTAGCGATCGTACAGGGTCTGCAGGCCCAGGTAGGTGAACTGCTGGTCGCGCTCGTGGTTGATCGCCTTGCCGAGTTTTTCCAGGTCGAAGTCGGCCAGCACAGGGTTCAGCAGTTCGAACTCGATACCTTTGGCGACGTAGGCTGGCAATGCCTTGGCGTACAGGTCGGCCATCTCGTGGTGAGTGGCGCTCTCGGCCACTTCCAGGAAGCTCAGGCCTTCGGCGCGCAGGGTGTCCATCAGCAGGCGGGCGGTCACGAACGAGTAGTTCGGCTCGCGCTCTACCAGGGTACGGGCGGTCATCACCAGGGCGGTGTTGACATCCTTGAGCGCTACGCCGTCGTAGAGGTTCTTCAGGGTTTCGCGCTGGATCAGGTCGCCGTCGACTTCTTCCAGGCCTTCGCAGGCTTCGGTGACGATGGTGTTCAGGCGACCCATGTCCAGAGGCGCGAAGCTGCCGTCGGTGCGGGTGACACGGATCGACGGGTGAGCCTGCACCGGCTCTTCGCTCGGGCTGCGGGTGGCGCGCTCCTTGGCGCGCGAGTCACGGTAGATCACGTAGTCGCGGGCAACTTTCTGCTCGCCGGCACGCATCAGGGCCAGCTCGACCTGGTCCTGGATTTCTTCGATGTGGATGGTGCCGCCCGAAGGCATGCGACGCTTGAAGGTGGCGGTGACCTGCTCGGTCAGGCGAGCGACGGTGTCGTGGATTCGCGACGAAGCGGCAGCGGTGCCGCCTTCAACTGCGAGAAACGCTTTGGTGATGGCGACGGTGATTTTGTCATCGGTGTAAGGAACGACAGTGCCGTTACGCTTGATCACTCGCAGTTGGCCAGGCGCGGTGGCAGACAGATCCAGATTGGAATCGGCAGCCTGCGGCGCTTTGGCCTGCGGGTTCTCGCGAGTTGTGTCGGTTTGCATGGGTGTCTCCACGTTCTCTATGTTTGTTTGGGCACCCTTTGGGTGCCCACCGTTCCGTCCTGAAGCACTACAACCGGCGCACGCCGGGCATAACGACTTCGGGACAGTTCAGGAAGGGGGGCTGTTGGCGCCGCTTCCATGCCGAAGTCATAGGTCGCGAGCCAGTGGCTCGTGACCGTATTCCTGGTGGGTGACAGTCATGTACTGCAACACCCGTACCGTTTTCCTCGCCGTGGGCTGGAAAACCGCAGCCATCCGCACGCGCGGTTTGGCTTCTGAAAATCCGATTGGTTCCACCAAACGAGTGCAAGAAAAGCGCTTGAGTTTCTTGTCTGATTTGTGTTTGGTTTTTGGCCTGAAACCCTAGATATAGGGTTTTTTCGCGGCCGAGCTACAAGATAATGCGTTTTTGGGGGGGATTGCAATGTACAGCCTGTGGATAAGGTTGTGCGTAAATTGTGTATGAAGCGAGTAAACCTCACGCAGGCCGCAGCAGGGCTGGATCCTACCGTTTGTCACTGTTTTTTACCCTGCAAAACTGCCCGGGGCGGATTTTTGCGGGCGCGAACCCTATCACAAAAAAACGCCTTTACCGAGCGCATTCAGCGCCTTGTGTTCACGGCCTTTGCCGTTGCTACAATCGGGCCTTCGATGCATCGTTTTATCCATCTCACATTACAAAAAGACGGGCGGATTCTTCCGGAGCCCGTATCTGGCAAGCAGAGGTCACCGTGGAGCAAGAAGCGTGGCAGATATTGATCGTCGAGGACGATCAGCGACTGGCCGAGTTGACCTGTGAATATCTGCAGAGCAACGGACTGCGCGTCGCCATCGAGGGCAATGGCGCCCTGGCCGCGGCGCGGATCATTGCCGAACAACCCGACCTGGTGATCCTCGACCTGATGCTGCCCGGGGAGGATGGCCTGAGCATTTGCCGCAAGGTCCGCGATCGTTACGACGGGCCGATCCTGATGCTGACCGCGCGTACCGACGACATGGACCAGGTACTGGGGCTGGACACCGGCGCCGACGATTACGTGTGCAAGCCGGTCCGTCCGCGCCTGTTGCTGGCCAGGATCCAGGCCCTGCTGCGGCGCAGCGAACCCGTGGACGGCGCCGCGCCGGAGAAGTCCCGACGCCTGCAATTCGGTCCGCTGGTGGTGGACAGCGCCTTGCGCGAAGCCTGGTTGCACGATGCCGGTATCGAGTTGACCAGCGCCGAGTTCGACCTGCTCTGGCTGCTGGTGGCCAACGCCGGGCGCATTCTGTCCCGCGAGGAAATCTTCACCGCCCTGCGCGGTATCGGCTATGACGGCCAGGACCGCTCCATCGATGTGCGCATTTCACGGATCCGTCCGAAAATCGGCGACGACCCGGAACACCCGCGGCTGATCAAGACCATCCGCAGCAAGGGTTATCTGTTCGTTCCCGAAGCCGCTGCCGAACTGTCGCCGTGAACTCCATATTCCTGCGCATCTACGGCGGCATGTGCGCCGCGCTGGTTCTGGTGGCGCTGTTGGGCGTGCTGGCGCTGCACCTGCTCAACCAGGTGCGCAGCGAGCAATACCGCGAGCGCCTGGCCCACGGCACGTTCTCGCTGATGGCCGAGAACCTGCAACCCATGAGTGAAATCGAGCGCCGCCGTGCCCTGGCAGTATGGGAGCGCTTGTTGGGCATTCCGCTGACCCTGAAAACCTTCACCCAGACCGGTCTCGACCTCGGGCAGCGCAACCGCGTGCTGCGCGGCCAGGCCCTGGTGGAGCAGACCGGGCCTTACGCGGCGCGGGTCTATCGCCTGGTCAGCGAGCCGGAACAACTGCTGTTGACCGGCGAGGTGCAGCAGATCAGCGAACAGTTGGCGCGGGCGACTATCTATCTGTTGGCCGACGAGCTGGTGCGCTTTCCGGTGGCCGAGCAGCCGGAGCGGCTGGCGGCGTTGAAAAAGGACAAGGGCTTTGGCTTCGACATGCACCTGGTCACCCAGGACGACGCGGACATGGACGAGGACCAGCGTCGCCGGGTTGCCGAGGGCGACACGGTGATGGCCCTGGGCAAGGGCGGCGATTCGATCCGCGTGTTCGCGGGGATGGTGGGCACGCCCTGGGTGCTGGAAATCGGCCCGCTGTACCAGATGAATCCCTACCCGCCGCAGTGGCTGGTGTTGATCGCGGTGTTGGGCCTGAGCCTGATCGGCCTGATCGTCTATTTATTGGTGCGCCAGTTGGAGCGACGCTTGCGTGGCCTGGAATCGGCGGCCACGCGCATTGCCAAGGGCAGCCTGGAAGCCCGGGTGCCGGCCGGTGGCGCCGACTCGGTGGGGCGGCTGGCGGCGGCCTTCAACGGCATGGCCGAGCACTTGCAGCGCTTGCTGGCGATCCAGCGCGAACTGGTGCGCGCGGTCTCCCACGAGTTGCGCACGCCGGTGGCGCGCCTGCGCTTCGGCCTGGAGATGATCGGCTCGGCGACGACCCCCCAGGCCCGGGACAAGTACATGGAGGGCATGGACAACGATATCCAGGACCTCGACCGGCTGGTGGACGAAATGCTCACCTATGCGCGGCTGGAGCAGGGTTCGCCGGCGCTGAATTTCCAGCGCATCGACCTGGACGCGTTGATCAACCAGGTGATCAGCGAGTTGGCGCCGTTGCGGGCGCAGGTCAAGGTGCAGCGTGGCTCGTGCCTGTCCGCCGCGGATTGCGATGGCGCCTGGGTCGAGGCCGAGCCGCGCTACCTGCATCGGGCGTTGCAGAACCTGGTGAGCAACGCCATGCGCCACGCCGAGTCCCAGGTGCTGGTCAGTTACCAGGTGGGGCAGCTGCGCTGTCGGGTCGACGTCGAGGACGATGGCCCGGGGGTTCCGGAAAGCGCCTGGGAGCGGATCTTCACCCCGTTCCTGCGCCTGGATGACAGCCGCACCCGCGCTTCGGGCGGTCACGGCCTGGGTTTGTCGATCGTGCGGCGGATCATTCACTGGCACGACGGCCGGGCGTTGATCAGCAGGAGCAAGACCCTCGGTGGCGCCTGCTTCAGCCTGAGCTGGCCACGGCACCAGGATAAAGGTTGAGGGCCTGGCCTCAGGTTCGTCCGGGCATCAAGCCCGGATGCTGACCAGGCTCAGCAGTTGCCCATCCTGCAGGGCGTACTGCGCGTCCAGTTCACTGCCACTGCGCCATTCGCTGGACAGGTCGGTCAGCAGGCGCAGGCGGACCTGGCCGCTGGCTGTCCACTCCAGTACTTCGGCGTGTTCGAAATAGAAGCGCTGCTGGACGATCGGGTACAACGCCTTGAACAGGCTTTCCTTCACCGAAAAGGTCAGGGTGACCCAGAGCGCCAGTTGCTCGCGGGGGGCGGCCGCCATGCGCTGCATTTCGGCCGGGATGAGGATTTCTCCCGCCAGGCGCTCCGCCCGTTCGCTGTTGAGCAGGTTCTCCAGGTCCATGCCCAGCCCGCGCCAATGCTCCTTGCGCGCGACGATCGCCGCGGCACGCCCGGTGCTATGGGTGATCGAGCCGCAGATGTGTGCCGGCCAGACCGGCGCCCGGTCCTCGCCGATGGGCGGAATGCAGTCCAGGCCGTCCAGGCGTTGCAGGGCGGCGCGAGCGCAGAAGCGACCGGCGAGAAACTCGGCCTGTCTTTTCGCCACCGAACGTTGAATGCTCGCGGGCGGCTCGATGGCGCTGAGCTGGAAGTCGTTGCTGGCCAGGCGCGAAGCATCGAAGTGGGTGCTGAGCAGGACGCTGTCCGGCAGGGCATCGGGCAGCGGCCACTGGTCGTCGAGTGGGGTACAGCAGGCGGGAAGGGTAGGGATGAGATTCATGCCAGGCATTTTGCCGGGTTGTAAGGCCGGAGGGTAGCCTGGCAACCGTCGGCCTTGAGGCCGCCGCCCCGGGAGCTGGAGTTCCGGGGCGGTCGATACGGGTCAGCCGAACAGCTTCTTGAAGAGCGCTTGCATATCCGCCCATGAGCGTTCATCGGCGGCCTTGTTGTAGCCGATGTCCAGCCCGCCATGTTCGCCGTGGCTCATGCGGTCGGCATCCGGATTGCTGAAGCTGTGCTTGGCACCCTCGAGGTTGACGAACTGGTAGTCGGCGCCGGCCTTGTCCATTTCTGCCTTGAAGGCGTTGACGTTATCGGCGGTGACCATGCTGTCGAGGGCGCCGTGCTCCACCAGGATTTTCGCCTTGACGCTGCCCGGGGTGGCTGGGGTGTTGGTGACCAGGGCGCCATGGAAGCTCACCACACCGAGCAGGGGCAGGCCCTGGCGCGCCGCGTCCAGCACCACTTTGCCGCCGAAGCAGTAGCCGATCGCGGCCAGCTTGTCCGGGTCGGTTTGTGGCTGTTGCTTTAGCAGGTCGAGCCCGGCCTTGAAGCGCGCGCTGGCGGTGGCACTGTCTTTGGAGGCGGCCTGCATGAAGGCCATGGCGTCTTTCGGGTGTTCGGTGTTCTTGCCGTCGCCGTACATATCGATGGACAGGGCGCTGTAGCCCAAGGCCGCCAGATCCCGGGCCCGGCGTTTGGCGTAGTCGTTCAGGCCCCACCATTCATGCACCACCACAACGCCGGGACGTGGCCCTTGCAGGCTGTCGTCATAGGCGTAGTAGCCAATGAGCCGGGTACCGTCGGGACTCTGGTAGGGAATTTCCTGGGTCTTGATGGCCGCCTGGCTCATTGCGCAGAAGGTCAACAACAAGCAAGCAAAAAGCGCGCGCATAGTCCGTTCTCCTTTAAAAGACTGCCAGACAGCCTAGTCGATTTGATTCAGCCGAGGTTCAGAGTGTGTTCAGGGGGAGTTCAGGGCGGGGTCGGTAGTCTGGCCCCGTACCCAAAAACACATAGCGAATGAGGAAACACCCCCATGACTACTTTCAAGAAGATGATCCTGGCCTTCACTGTTCTCGGCGCCAGCGCTGTCGTCCAGGCCGCCGACAGCAACTTCGCCAGCCTTACCTACGGCCAGACCAGCGACAAGGTCAAGAAATCCAGCCTGCTCAACAGCAACCTGAACAACCCGAACGCCGACGGCGTGATCGGCAAGGACAACACCTGGGGCGTACGCCTGGGGCAGCAGAATGACCAGCACCGCTACTACGCCACCTACGACAATGTCTCCGGTTCCCACAATGGCATTAAACTGCGCCAGGAAAACCTGCTCGGCAGCTACGATGTGTTCCTGCCAGTGACCAGCAGCACCAAGCTGTTCGGCGGCGGTACCGCGGGCCTGACCAAGCTGACCCAGGATTCCCCAGGCTTCAGCCGCGACAGCGATATCGGTTATGCCGTCGGCGTGCAGGCCGGTGTCCTGCAGCAGGTTTCACAGAACACGTCGGTCGAACTGGGTTACCGTTACCTGCGCAGCAATGCCAGCACCGAGATGAGCGAGCGCAGTGGCGGCAAGCAGGGGTCGCTGAGCCTGACCAGCAGCGCCCAGACGTACCTGTCGGCCAACTACGCTTTCTAAAATTCCGTCCTGGTTCTGACCGCGCCGGATCTGCCAAGGCAAGATCCGGCGTTGCCATATATACGATCAGGGCGCCTGAGCGCCCTTGGAGATGTCGAATTTTGCCTGGGAGAGCTGTATGAAACTGCTCGTCGTTGAAGATGAGGCGCTGCTGCGCCATCACTTGCAAACCCGCCTCACGGACAGCGGCCATGTGGTCGAGTCCGTGGCCAATGCCGAGGAGGCGTTGTATCAGACCGAGCAGTTCAACCATGATCTGGCGGTGATCGACCTGGGCCTGCCGGGCATGGGCGGGCTGGACCTGATCCGCCAGCTGCGTTCGCGGGGCAAGACGTTTCCGATCCTGATCCTGACGGCTCGCGGCAACTGGCAGGACAAGGTCGAGGGGCTGGCCGCCGGCGCCGACGACTATGTGGTCAAGCCTTTCCAGTTCGAGGAACTGGATGCGCGCCTGAATGCGCTGCTGCGCCGCTCCAGCGGGTTCACCCAGTCGACCATCATCGCCGGCCCGCTGTTGCTCGACCTGAATCGCAAGCAGGCCTCGCTCGACGAACAGCCGCTGGCGCTGACCGCCTACGAGTACCGGATTCTCGAGTACCTCATGCGCCACCATCAGCAGGTGGTGGCCAAGGACCGCTTGATGGAACAGCTGTATCCGGACGATGACGAGCGCGATCCGAACGTGATCGAGGTGCTGGTCGGCCGCCTGCGGCGCAAGCTGGAGGCCCCGTCGGGCTTCAAACCCATCGATACCGTGCGTGGCCTGGGTTATCTGTTCAACGAGCGCTGCCGATGATTCGATCGTTACGCCTGCGCCTGATGCTGGCGGCCACGACACTGGCGGTGCTGTTCATGCTGGCGTTGTTGCCGGCCATGCAAGGCGCGTTCAGCCTGGCGCTGCAGGACTCCATCGAGCAGCGCCTGGCTTCCGACGTGACCACGCTGATCTCGGCGGCCCGGGTCGAGAACAATCGCCTGCAAATGCCGGCGCAACTGCCGGACGAGCGCTTCAACCTGACCGACAGCCGCCTCCTGGGCTACATCTATGACCGGGAGGGGCGGCTGGTCTGGCGTTCCAAGGCGACCCAGGAAGAGAACATCAACTACAAGCCGCGTTATGACGGCCGCGGCAATGAGTTCGCGCGTATCCGCGAAGCCAACGGCCAGGAGTTTTTCGTCTACGACGTCGAGGTCAAGCTGCTTGGCGGTAAAAGCGCGGCATTCAGTATCGTCGCCTTGCAGCCGGTGCGTGAATACCAACTGACTCTGGAAGGGGTGCGGGAAAACCTCTATCTCGGTTTCGGCGCCGCGTTGCTGGTGCTCCTGGCGCTGCTCTGGCTCGGCCTGACCTGGGGCCTGCAGGCCTTGCGCCGGCTGAGCCAGGAGCTGGACGAAATCGAAAGCGGTGCGCGGGAAAGCCTCAGCGAAGAACATCCGCGCGAGCTGTTGCGCCTGACCGGTTCGTTGAACCGCCTGTTGCACAGCGAGCGCGAGCAACGCAGCCGTTATCGCGACTCCCTGGACGACCTGGCCCACAGCCTGAAGACCCCGTTGACGGTGTTGCAAGGGGTCAGCGAGGACATGGCCTTGCGCCCGCAGGACCGTGAGCAGGCCTGGGTGCTGCAGACCCAGATCGAACGCATGAGCCAGCAGATCAGCTACCAGCTGCAACGCGCCAGCCTGCGCAAGAGCGGCCTGGTGCGTCACCAGGTGCGTCTGCGTCCGGTGCTGAAAAGCCTGTGCGACACCCTGGACAAGGTCTATCGCGACAAACAGGTGCGGGTCTCGTTCGACCTGCCGGAGCGCTGCTATGTGCCGATCGAGCATGGGGCCTTGCTCGAGCTGCTGGGCAACCTGCTGGAGAACGCCTACCGCCTGTGCCTGAGCGAAGTGCGCATCAGTGTCCGCCAAGACCTCCACGGCGCGCAGTTGTGTGTCGAGGACGACGGGCCGGGTGTGCCGCCTGACCAGCGGGCGCGGATTCTCCAGCGTGGCGAACGGCTGGATCGCCAGCATCCGGGGCAGGGGATCGGCCTGGCGGTGGTCAAGGACATCATCGACAGCTACGGCGCCCAGCTGACCCTGGGGGATTCCACCCTGGGCGGGGCGGCGTTCCGCATTCACTTCCTGGCGATTTGACCGGCGCGCTCAGGTTTCCTGGGCGCGGTAGGCGCCCGGCGTCAGCCCGGTCCACTTCTTGAACGCGCGGTGAAAGGCCGATGGCTCGGAAAAGCCGGTCTGCTCGGCGATCTGTTGCAATGACAGGTCGGCCCGACGCAGATGGTAGATGGCGATATCGCGCCGCAACTGATCCTTCAATTCCTGAAAGCTCGTGCCTTCTTCGCGCAAGTGCCGGCGCAGGGTCTGCGGGCTGATGTGCAGGTGCTGAGCGATGCTTTCCAGGTCCGGCCAATGGCTGCTGTCGCGGCTGAGCAGGCGGCGCAGCTGGCTGCTCAGGCTGTCGCCGTCGTCCGGACGGGCCAGCAGGTCGGCGGGGGAACGCTCGAGAAAGTGCTTGAGGGTTCGTTCGTCCTGCAGCAGCGGCATGCTCAGGTAGCGGCTGTGGAACAGCAGGCTGCTGCAGTCGCGGGAAAACACCAGGGGGCAGGGGAACAGCAGGTCGTATTCGTTGCCGTGCTCGGGTTTCGGGTAGCTGAAACAGGCTTGTTCGAGGCGGATACGCTGGCCGATCAGCCAACTGCCCAGGCGATGCCAGATCACCAGCAGGCTCTCGCTGAGGAAGTGGTCCGGGTCCCATAGCGCGGCGTCGTCCAGGCTCAGGCGGGTCATGTCCCCTTCGCGCGTCAGGCTCAGCCGCGGCGCCTGGGGGAACAGGCTATAAAACAGCAGTCCGCGCTGCAAGGCCTTCTCCAGGTTGCTGCAGTGGATCAGGGCGTGGCACATCATGGCGAAGGTGCCGCGCTTGCTCGGGCCGTCGCCGAACCCCAGGTACTCGTCATCCAGGACTTGCCAGAGCTGTTGCAGCAGGCTGGCGAACTGCTCGGGGGCGATACGGGCCTTGGGTTCGTTCAGCAATTCGAGGCTGATGCCCAGGGTCTGCAGCAACTCCGAATAGTCGTAGCCGCGCCGACGGGCCCCGCCCAGGGCGGCACGGGCGAAATGACTGGCGATGGTGCGTTCGCGCATGAAGGTTGATCCATCCGTTAAGTGGCGGATGTTAACAGCCGCCAGCGGCTGGGCAAGGCGGATATCCGCCAAATTGTAGGACGAGCGGCGGGCGATGGGCGGAAATCCGCCACTTCGCCCGGGGGCTGGATAACCAAGGGCGAGCGCGAGCCCTGATGTCCAAAGGCCTTCAGGGTTTTTCGGCAAGCTGGCACGGGCTTTGCGATAGCGATCGGGGAGAAGGGAGCAGCGAAAGGTGTTCCCCCGCAGCTCTACACAACAAATCCCTCCAGTGCAGGAGGGTTCGCACTTTAGGCGTCGTGTGCATCGATGGATGGTGTGCAACGGTGCTCTTGAGGAACTTTGCAATGACGACTCGTCAGCCACTGTACAAATCCCTGTATTTCCAGGTGATCGTTGCCATCGCTATCGGCATCCTGCTCGGTCACTTCTACCCGCAGACCGGTGTGGCCCTGAAGCCGCTGGGTGACGGGTTCATCAAACTGATCAAGATGGTCATCGCGCCCATCATCTTCTGTACCGTCGTCAGTGGTATCGCTGGCATGCAGAACATGAAATCGGTGGGCAAGACCGGTGGCTATGCGCTGCTGTACTTTGAAATCGTTTCGACCATCGCCCTGCTGATCGGCCTGGTCGTGGTCAACGTCGTGCAGCCAGGCAACGGCATGCACATCGATGTGTCCACCCTGGATGCCTCGAAAGTGGCGGCCTACGTCACCGCCGGCAAAGACCAGAGCATCGTCGGCTTCATCCTCAACGTCATTCCGAACACCATCGTCGGCGCCTTCGCCAACGGCGATATCCTGCAAGTGCTGATGTTCTCGGTGATCTTCGGTTTCGCCCTGCACCGCCTGGGTGCCTACGGCAAGCCGGTGCTGGACTTCATCGATCGCTTCGCCCACGTGATGTTCAACATCATCAACATGATCATGAAGCTCGCGCCGATCGGCGCGCTGGGAGCCATGGCCTTCACCATCGGCGCCTACGGCGTGGGTTCGCTGGTGCAACTGGGCCAGCTGATGATCTGCTTCTACATCACTTGCGTGCTGTTCGTGCTGGTGGTGCTGGGCGCCATCTGCCGCGCTCACGGTTTCAGCGTACTGAAGCTGATCCGCTACATCCGTGAAGAGCTGCTGATCGTACTGGGCACTTCCTCGTCGGAATCGGCCCTGCCACGCATGCTGATCAAGATGGAACGCCTGGGCGCGAAGAAATCGGTAGTGGGTCTGGTGATCCCGACCGGTTACTCCTTCAACCTCGACGGTACCTCGATCTACCTGACCATGGCGGCCGTGTTCATCGCCCAGGCGACCGACACCCACATGGACATCACTCACCAGATCACCCTGCTGCTGGTGCTGCTGCTGTCTTCCAAAGGGGCTGCGGGCGTGACCGGTAGCGGCTTCATCGTGCTGGCGGCAACCCTGTCGGCCGTGGGCCACCTGCCAGTGGCCGGCCTGGCGCTGATCCTGGGTATCGACCGCTTCATGTCCGAAGCCCGTGCGCTGACTAACCTGGTAGGTAACGCAGTAGCCACCGTAGTGGTAGCCAAGTGGGTCAAGGAGCTGGACGAAGACCAGTTGCAGGCCGAACTGGCTTCCGGTGGTCGTGCTATCAGCGACACCCGTGAAGAAGACGACCTGGGCGTTGCCGAAGGCCCGACCCCGACGACCGTGAAGTAACTTCACCGCATCGATGAAAAACCCGCTCCGGCGGGTTTTTTCATGCCCGGGGTTTGAGCGCAACGGTCAGCCCGGGTGGCGCTTGCGGTGATTGCCGGGCCTTGAGGCGCTGCCTACTCTGTGGGCAGTCAATCGGCAAGGGAGAGTGCTCATGCAAGGGCCACTGGCGTCACTCAAGGTATTGGATTTCTCCACGCTGCTGCCGGGGCCGTTCGCCTCCTTGCTGCTGGCGGACATGGGCGCCGAGGTACTGCGCATCGAGTCGCCGACCCGCATGGACCTGCTGCGGGTGCTGCCGCCCCACGATCAGGGCGTTTCCGCCAGCCATGCCTACCTCAATCGCAATAAACGCAGCCTGGCGCTGGACCTCAAGCAGCCCGAGGCGCTGGAGGTGATCCGCCAACTGGTGCTGGAGTACGACATCGTGCTGGAGCAGTTCCGCCCCGGGGTGATGGAGCGCCTGGGGCTGGGCTACGAGGCGTTGAAGGCGCTCAATCCGAAGCTGATCTATGTCTCGATCACCGGTTACGGCCAGACCGGCCCATACCGGGAGCGCGCCGGCCACGACATCAATTACCTGGCCCTGGCGGGCCTGGCCAGCTACACCGGGCGCAAGGGCAGCGGGCCGCTGCCCCTGGGCATCCAGGCAGCGGATATCGCCGGAGGTTCGCTGCATGGGGTCATCGGCCTGCTGGCGGCGGTGATTGCCCGTCAGCACAGCGGCCTGGGGCAGCAGCTGGACGTGAGCATGACCGACTGCGTGTTCAGCCTGAACGCCATGGCCGGGGCCGGCTACCTGGCGTGCGGGATCGAACCCGCGGCGGAGCAGCAGGTGCTCAATGGCGGCAGCTTCTATGACTATTACCGCAGTCGGGATGGCCGCTGGCTGTCGGTGGGCAGCCTGGAGCCACCGTTCATGCAGGCGCTGTGCAAGGCCCTGGGGCGTCCGGAGCTGGCGGCCCAGGGGCTGTCACCGCAGCCGCAGCAACAGCAGGCGCTCAAGCAGGCCTTGCAGGTCGAGTTCGAGAAACACGATTTCGCCGAGCTCTGCGAGTTGTTTGCCGGGGTCGACGCCTGTGTGGAACCGGTGCTGGGCCTGGCGGAGGCGGTGGCGCATCCGCAGTTGCAGGCACGGCAGATGGTCAGCCAGGTGCCGCGTGGCGATGGCAGCTACCAGGCACAGATGGCCTGTCCGTTGAAGTTCTCCCAGGGGCTGCCGGAGCCGCGGCATATCGGGGCGCAGCTGGGCGCGGATAGTGACCAGGTGCTGGCCGAGCTGGGTTACAGCGCGCAGCGCATCGCTGAACTACGCCAGGGCCGGGTCATCCTCTAGGGCCGGGCTCACTCGACCCGCATCTCGCCGCTGAACACCAGGGTGTGCCGGCAACGCCGGCACAGATAACGCCGGCCCTGGGCGACCAGGCGATGGCGCTGGGCGGAAAACGGGAAATCGTTGTCGCAGGGGCAGCGATAGATGTAGCGGGTCACGCTACGGCGCTGGATCTCGTAGGTGTGGCAGCGATTGGGCGGCAGTTCGTACACCCCGCGCATGATCAGCTGCCATTCTTCGCCGTGGGGCTGGATGCGCTCGCCGAACAGTTGGTGGGCGATCAGGTGCGCGACTTCATGGGCCACGGTCTGCTTGAGGAAGTCTTCGGTGTTTTCCCGGTACAGCTGTGGGTTGAAGCGCAGCAGGTTCTCGTGCAGGTGGGCGACACCGGCTTTCTGGCCACGCAACTTGAGGCTGACCACCGGGCGTTTGAAAGGTCGTTTGAAAAAGGATTCAGCGAGTTGGAAACAGTCTTCGACGCGGGTATTGAGTTGCTCGGGCATGCTTAACGGCTCTCCAGAGCGAGTGAGTATGCCGCAAAGCTGATGCATTCCGAATCGTCCAGGCGCTGAATGGTCGTTGTGCAGATTAGAAGGCCGCCTTGCGGCGGCCTGTGTTGGCAGATTGTATTTGTTTTTTGAGCGGCGTCAGTTGGTGTAAACGGGGCCGACGCCAAGACCCCAGACGATCACGGTGAACGCCATGATCGCGACCAGCACCACCAGCCCAACGGCCAGTACGGAGCTTGAGAACAGGAAACCTTCGTCAGAGGGAATATTCATGAAGGTCGGCAACCCGACATACAGCAGGTAGACGGTGTAGCTGATGGCGGCCGTGCCGACGATCATGCCGAGCCACATGTGCGGATACAGCGCTGCCAGGCCGCCGATGAACAGGGGCGTCGCGGTATAGGTGGCGAACGCGATGCAGCGCGCCAGGCTCGGGCTGGCGTCATAGGTGCGGGCCATCCAGTGGACGAAGGCGCCCATGACCGCGACCCCGCCGAGCATCGCCAGGTAGGACATGATGGTCATCCACAGCGCGCTTTCCATGGTCAGCATGACCGGCGCTCGATTGCCGATGACCCAACCGACCTGGGTGGTGCCGATAAAGGCCGAAATCGCCGGAATCGCCGCGAGAATCAGCGTGTGGGTGAGGTACATGTGGCTGATGCTTTCCTCTTCGTCGCCACGTATTTCTCGCCATTCCTGATCGGGGTGGGTGAAGAGTCCCACGACATGATGAATCATAGTCAGTCACTCCTTTGTTGTTGCCATCGCCCCCCAACGGAGCGCCTACGGGCCAGCGGCCAAGTAAGTAAAGGTCTGAATATGTGTGCGACCTTATGTCGCAGTATAGAAAGGACTGACTTGCAAAAGGCGCAGGCGTTAGAGCAAATCGCGCTGTTGGCGCGGCTGGTAATCGCATTCGGCGATTTGATCGGTCGACTGGCGCCCTACGCTTCGCCCGCGCGCGGTTTTTGCGTAAAATGACCGGCTTTTCGTCACACACCGCGGATTTCAAGCGCCATGGGCACTCTTACGGTCAACCAGAACAAACTGCAGAAACGCCTGCGTCGCCAGGCCGGGGAAGCGGTCGCCGACTTCAACATGATCGAAGACGGCGACAAGGTCATGGTCTGCCTGTCCGGCGGCAAGGACAGCTACACCATGCTCGACGTGCTGATGCACCTGCAGAAGGTTGCACCGATCAAGTTCGACATCGTCGCCGTGAACATGGACCAGAAGCAGCCCGGGTTTCCCGAGCACGTGCTGCCGGCCTACCTCGAGGCGCTGGGGGTGGAGTACCACATCGTCGAGAAGGACACCTACTCGGTGGTCAAGGAACTGATCCCGGAAGGCAAGACCACCTGCTCGCTGTGCTCGCGCCTGCGTCGCGGCACCCTGTACACCTTCGCCGACGAAATCGGCGCGACCAAGATGGCCCTGGGTCACCATCGCGACGATATCGTCGAGACCTTCTTTCTCAACATGTTCTACAACGGTTCGCTCAAGGCCATGCCGCCCAAGCTGCGGGCCGACGACGGGCGCAACGTGGTGATCCGCCCGTTGGCCTATTGCAGCGAGAAGGATATCCAGGCCTATTCCGACCTCAAGCAGTTCCCGATCATCCCGTGCAACCTCTGCGGCTCCCAGGAAAACCTGCAGCGCCAGGTGGTCAAGGAAATGCTCCAGGAATGGGAACGCAAGACCCCGGGCCGTACCGAAAGCATTTTCCGCGGCCTGCAGAACGTGGTGCCGTCGCAACTGGCGGACCGCAACCTGTTCGACTTCACCAGCCTGAAGATCGACGAAACCGCGGCCTCGCGTTTCGTCAACGTGGTGAACCTCTGAGTCGTTTCGCGGCTCGGTATCGTGGAATCACGGCGCTCTTCTGAGCGCCGTTTCTTTATCGTCATTAGGAGAGGGCATGCGCGATTACAAGTGGCTGCACGAATACTGTCTGAACCGCTTCGGTTCGGCGGCCGAGCTGGAAGCCCATCTGCCGGTGCCGAAAACCCCGGCGCAATTGCGCAAGATCAGCGATGACCGTTATCTCTCGACCCTGGCCCTGCGGGTGTTTCGCGCCGGCTTGAAGCACAGCCTGGTGGACGCCAAGTGGCCGGCCTTCGAAGAGGTGTTCTTCGGTTTCGACCCGCAGAAAGTGGTACTGATGGGCGCCGAGCACCTCGAGCGGCTGATGCAGGACACGCGGATCATTCGCCACCTGGGCAAGCTCAAGAGCGTGCCGCGCAATGCGCAGATGGTGCTCGACGTGGAAAAAGAGAAGGGCAGCTTCGGCGCCTTGATCGCCGACTGGCCGGTGACCGACATCGTCGGCCTGTGGAAGTACCTGGCCAAGCACGGTCACCAGTTGGGCGGCCTGTCGGCCCCGCGCTTTCTGCGGATGGTCGGCAAGGACACCTTCGTGCCGACCTATGACGTGGTGGCGGCGCTGAATGCGCAGCAGATCATCGACAAGGTGCCCAGCAGCCTCAAGGACCTGGCCACCGTGCAGGGCGCCTTCAACCAGTGGCACGCCGAAAGTGGCCGGCCGCTGTGCCAGATCTCGATGATGCTGGCGTATACGGTCAACCACTAGGACCCTATCGCGAGCAAGCTCGCTCCTACAGGAACTACGCAAGTCTTGTAGGAGCGAACTTGCTCACGATATCACCGCCGTCAGGCGGTACCGACCTCGCCTTCGCCCGCCAGCTTGCGGTTGAGCTGGAAGCGCCAGCGCACGTAGAGCAGGGCCGAGCAGAACACCGCCAGGCTGGCGAGCATCTCCAGGATGCCGAACAGTTGCCGGTTCGGATCGTAGGCGGCCAGCGCGCCCTTGATGAAATACAGGTTCACCACAAAGCACATCCAGGAATGCCCGCGCGCGCTGCCCACCAGCATGCCCGGCGCCATCAGCAGCAGCGGTACCAGTTCGATCAGCAGGATCACCCAGGGCCGGGCGCCGTGCAGGTCGGCGACGAACAGGTAGTAGCCGCAGAGCAGGCCGACCAGGCCGAAAAAGCAGATCAGGCTCAGCACCCGGGTGATGCGTACGCGCGGCTCCAGCCATTCGATGGCCGGCAGGATCTTTGGCTTTTTAGCCACGGCCGCTCTCCAGTTGCAGGGCAGTCTTGGCCAGGCGCAGGCCCAGGGCGCGGCAGAGGGCGACCTCGTGCTCGTTCAGCGGGCTCTTGCCATCGGCGCCGGCGTGATGGCTGGCACCGTAAGGCGTGCCGCCGCCACGGGTTTCCAGCAGGGCCGACTCGCTGTAGGGCAGGCCGGTGATCAGCATGCCGTGGTGCAGCAGCGGCAGCATCATCGACAGCAGGGTGGTTTCCTGGCCGCCGTGCAGGCTGGCGGTGGAGGTGAATACCCCGGCCGGCTTGCCCACCAGGGCGCCGGTCAGCCACAGGTTGCTGGTGCCGTCGAGGAAGTACTTCAGCGGCGCGGCCATGTTGCCGAAACGGGTCGGGCTGCCCAAAGCCAGGCCGGAGCAGTGCTTAAGGTCATCGAGGCTGGCGTACAGCGCGCCGTCTTTCGGGATGCTCGGGGCCACGGCCTCGCAGTCGGCGGAAATCGCCGGCACGGTGCGCAGACGCGCCTCCATGCCACCTTGTTCGATGCCCCGGGCGATCTGCCGGGCCATCTCGGTGGTCGAGCCGTTGCGGCTGTAGTAGAGAACCAGGATGTACGGCGTACTCAAGGCAGGATCTCCAGCACATTCTCCGGCGGCCGGCCGATGATGGCCTTGTCGCCGACTTCGAGAATCGGCCGCTCCATGAGTTTCGGGTGTGCGGCGATGGCGGCGATCAGCTGTGCTTCGCTCAGGCTGGTGTCGGCCAGGTTGAGGGTCTTGTACTCGTCTTCGCCGGTGCGCAGCAGCTGGCGGGCGCCGATCCCGAGCTTGCCCAGCAGGCTTTGCAACTGGGCGGCATCGAGCGGGGTTTCCAGGTAGCGGACCACGGTCGGGGTCAGGCCACGGGCTTCCAGCAGTTCCAGCGCACCGCGGGATTTCGAGCAGCGCGGGTTGTGATAAAGCATCAGATCGGTCATGGGCGGGTCGCATCTTGCGTAAGGTGGCGGCTATTCTACCTGTGCGGCGGGCAGTCCTGAACCTTGCTAGGCGATGGGTCGCACGAGAAAGCGGGTTTGACGGTTTTTTTCAATACAAGGATCAAGGCATGGCAAGGCAACTGGCAGCGGCATTGGCGATCATCGGCACCTTGTTGCTGAGCGGCTGCGGTAACGATTACGGGGTCGATCAATATGGCCGGAAAGTCGCCGCCGAGCGCGTGGACAAGCAGTGGCTGGTACTCAATTACTGGGCCGAATGGTGTGGGCCGTGCCGCACCGAGATTCCCGAGCTCAATGCGTTGGCCGAAGGGCTCAAGGGCCAGCCGGTGAGTGTGCTGGGGGTCAATTTCGATAACGTCCAGGGCGAAGAACTGAAAAGCGCCAGCGAAAAACTGGGCATCAAGTTCACCGTGCTGGCGCAGAACCCGGCGGAGATTTTCGACCTGCCACGCAGCGAAGGGTTGCCGGTGACCTACATCATCGATGACCAGGGCAAGGTGCGTGAGCAACTGATGGGCGAACAGACCGCGGCGGGCGTGATGGCAAAGCTGGAAGCCTTGCGCGGGCATTGATCCGTAGCCGCTGCCGCAGGCTGCGATAAGGTCCGCAGGACCTTCAGCGATCCCGAGATCGCAACGGCCTTGCAGGCCGATTGCAGCCTGCGGCAGCGGCTACAGAGGGGGTCAGCCTTCCTCGAGCCACCAGCGCAACGGCTTGCCTTCGGCCGGCCAGAAGCGCACTTGCTCGATCGGGGAAATGTCCCAGCGCTGGACGGTTTCCAGCGCCTGCAGGAAGCGTCGCTCCTGCTCCATCAGGGCGGGCGCGCACATCTTGCGGGTGCTGCCGACCTTGCCGAAGCTGAGCTTGTCGCCGTCCAGGGTGTAGGGCGCGAACCAGTGGTTGCAGCCACCGTTGCCGTAGGCGCGACCGTCTTCACCGAGGGTGATGGTCAGGTGGCTGTAATCGATCAACGGACGCTCGCCGATCCACTCCAGGATATAGCTGCGATCCTGCTGCAGTTTCACCGGCTCCGCGGCGCAACCCAGCAGGCCGGCGCCGAACGCGGCAGTCAACGCCAGGCGTTTCATTGGGCGGCTCGCTGGCATTTCGGGCAGAGGTGTCTTTCCCCTTCGCTGATCCAGCCCAGCTCGGCGATCCGCGCGCTGGCCGCGGGCTTTTGCGCCTTGCTGCCCAGCTTGGCATCCACTGCGAACTCGAAGCTCAGCTCGGCCGCACAGCCGTCGCAGTTGACCTGCCACTGATGGATCGCCAGCTCGCCGAACACCGGACCACGGGCCACGGCGACCCACTGGCCGACCGGGTTGATCAGGTGTCGCACGGTTTCCACCGTCAGGCGCATCGACAGGTCCTTGCTGCCCTTGAGGGTGACAATCAGCACGTCGTCGTTGCGGATGGATCCACCGTTGCCGGTGACCTGATAGCGGCCGGGCACCAGGGCGCGGCATTCGATCAGGGTGTGTTGCGGGTTCATCAGGCTGTAGCGGAAATCGTGTTCGACCATGGGTCCTCCAAATCTGGCGCGTATGCTAGCACGCACCCTGATATCTCAGGTTGCAGGCAGATGACCTTCGCTTACCGCCGGTCCGTCGACTCAGCCTTCCACCCGGTTGCAGGGCGCACCGGCGGCCCAGGCGGCGATGTTATGCAAGGTGGTATCGGCGATCGCCGCCAGGGCTTCGCGGGTGAGGAAGGCCTGGTGGGCGGTGACTATCACGTTGGGGAAGGTCAGCAGCCGCGCCAGCACGTCGTCCTGCAATGGCAGGTCGGAGCGGTCTTCGAAGAACAGTTGCGCTTCCTCTTCGTAGACATCCAGCCCCAGGTAGCCCAGCTGGCCGTTCTTCAGGGCTTCGATCAGCGCCGGGGTATCCACCAGGCCGCCGCGGCCGGTGTTGATCAGCATCGCCCCCGGCTGCATCCGGGCCAGGCTCTGGTGGTTGATCAGGTGTTTGCTGTCGGCGGTGAGTGGGCAGTGCAGGCTGATGATCTGCGCCTGGGCCAGCAGTTCCGGCAGGCTCAGGTAACGCGCGCCCAGGGCTTCGACGTGCGGGTTGGGGAAGGGATCGTGGGCCAGTAACTGGCAGCCGAAGCCGGCCATGATCCGGGCGAAGGTGGCGCCGATCTGCCCGGTGCCGACGATGCCGACGGTTTTCCCCACCAGGTCGAAACCGGTCAGGCCGTGCAGGCTGAAGTCGCCTTCGCGGGTGCGGTTATAGGCGCGGTGCAGGCGACGGTTCAGCGCCAGGATCAGGGCCACGGCATGCTCGGCCACGGCATGGGGCGAGTAGGCCGGGACCCGGACCACGCTCAGGCCCAGGCGCTTGGCCGCGGCCAGGTCGACATGGTTGTAGCCGGCTGAGCGCAGCGCGATCAGGCGCGTGCCGCCGGCGGCCAGCTGTTCCAGCACCGGGGCGCTCAGGTCGTCGTTGATAAAGGCGCAGACCACCTCGTGGTGCTCCGCCAGGGCCGCGGTGTCCAGGCTCAGGCGCGCAGCCTGGAACTGTAGCTCGAGGCCCGGCGGCCGCTCGGCGCCGAGGAAGCTGTCGCGGTCATGGTTCTGGCTGCTGAAGAGAATCGTGCGCATGGCGTCGTCCTTGTGGGAGGTTGCTCCCAGCATGCACCTTTGGGACAAGCGTGTCGTTGCCCTGAGTCAGGCGTTGATGCGGGCCTCCGTGGCCAGGCGGTTGATCGCCCGCTCGAGTTCGTCGAGGGCGGCGAAGGCCTTGATGTCTTCCTGCTTGAGCAGGGTTTCGCTGCGCTGGCAGGCGGCGCGTAACTGCGGCACTCCACAGTAGCGGGTCGCCCCGTGCAGACGGTGGACCCGTTCGATCAGGGCATTGTGGTCGTTGGCGGCACGGGCGGCGCGAATCGCTTCACGATCGGCCTCCAGCGAGGCCAGGAGCATCGCCAGCATGTCGGCGGCCAGGTCCGCCTTGCCGGCGGCCAGGCGCAAACCTTCCTCATGATCCAGCACTTGCAGCTCGAGGCCATTGCCGGACGGTTCGCCCATGCGTTCCGGACCCTGGTTGCGCAGGGCCAGACCGGTCCACTTCAGCACCACCTGAGCCAGCTGCCGCTCACTGATGGGCTTGGTCAGGTAGTCGTCCATGCCGCTTTGCAGCAGCGCGCGTTTTTCGTTGGCCATGGCGTGGGCGGTGAGGGCGATCACCGGCAGCGGCGTGCAGTTGCGTTCGCTTTCCCACTGGCGAATCGCCTCGGTGCTCTGGCGACCGTCCATGCCGGGCATCTGCACGTCCATCATCACCAGGTCGAAGGATTCGTTCTGCACCGCCTTGACCGCCGCGTAGCCGCTGTCGACCGCGAGCACCTTGGCGCCCATGTCCTCGAGTAGGGTCTGCACCAGCAGCAGGTTGGCCGGGTTGTCATCGACACACAGCACCCGTGGCGGGCGACTGGCGATCGGTTCGCTCGGCTCGCTGCGCACCGCCTTGGGGTTGACCAGATCGGCCAGGGCGCGCCGCAGTTTGCGGGTGCAGGCCGGTTTGGCCTGCAACTGGCTGTGAGGGTTGGGCACCGACAGGTGGAACAGCGTCTGTTCGGTGGTCGGGCACAGCACCAGCACTTTGCAACCCAGGTGTTCGAGGTCCCAGATGTGCTGGTTGAGGCGTTCCGGCGGCATGTCGTTGGCGGTGATACCGAGGACCGCCAGGTCGATCGCCTGCTCAGTTTGGTGCACCCCGGTCACCCCGTTGGTCAGGGCTTCCAGGGTATTGAACGGCGTCACTTCCAGGCCGCAGTCCTCGAGTTGATGCTGCAGGGCCTGGCGCGCCAGTTCATGGTTCTCCAGTACCGCGACCCGCCTGCCGAGCAGCGGCGGTGCGGGCAGGTCTTCGGCGTCGTCGCGGGTTTTCGGCAGGCGCAGGCTGATCCAGAACTCCGAACCTTCGCCGGGCGTACTGTCGACACCGATCTCGCCGCCCATCTGTTCGATCAGGCGCTTGGAGATCACCAGCCCCAGGCCAGTACCACCAGGTTGCCGCGACAGCGAGTTGTCGGCCTGGCTGAAGGCCTGGAACAGGGCGCGCACGTCCTGGTTCGACAGGCCGATACCGGTGTCCTGAATACTGATGCGCAGTTGCACGCTGTCTTCGTGTTCTTCTTCGAGCATGGCGCGGGCAACGATGGTGCCTTCGCGAGTGAACTTGATGGCGTTGCTCACCAGGTTGGTGAGGATCTGCTTGAGGCGCAGCGGGTCGCCCACCAGCGACAGCGGCGTATCGCGATACACCAGGCTGACCAGTTCCAGCTGCTTGGCGTGGGCGGCCGGGGCAAGGATGGTCAGGGTGTCCTGCAACAGGTCGCGCAGGTTGAACGGAATGCTGTCGAGCACCAGCTTGCCGGCTTCGATTTTCGAGAAGTCGAGAATTTCGTTGATGATCCCCAGCAGGCTGTCGGCGGACTTTTCGATGGTGCCCAGGTAATCCAGCTGGCGCGGGGTCAGCTCGCTTTTCTGCAACAGGTGGGTGAAGCCGAGGATGCCGTTGAGCGGTGTACGGATCTCGTGACTCATGTTGGCCAGGAATTCCGACTTGATCCGGCTGGCCTCCAGGGCCTCCTTGCGCGCCAGGTCCAGTTCGATGTTCTGGATCTCGATGGTCTCCAGGTTTTGCCGGACGTCCTCGGTGGCCTGGTCGATGCTGTGTTGCAGTTCTTCCTGGGCGTTCTGCAGGGTGCCGGCCATGCGGTTGATGCCCGAGGCCAGTTCGTCCAGCTCCTGGCTGCCGAGCAAGGGCAGGCGGGTTTCCAGGTTGCCGTCCTTGAGTTGGGTGACGGCCTGTTTGATCTGGCTCAGCGGGTTGTTGATGGTGCGCCCCATGCGCAGCGCCAGCAGGCCGGTGCCGATCAACCCGGCGGTAATCAGCAGCAGGCTGGCGAACAGGCTGCGGTAGCCGCGCAGCAACATGCTGTTATGGGACAGTTCCAGCTCGACCCAGCCAAGCAGGCGGTCGGACTCGTCGGGAATCAGGTCGCCGGCCAGGTTGCGGTGGCGGCCGAACACCGGCAGCAGGTAGCGGGTGGCGTCGCTGCCGGTACGTTGCAGCATCTGGCTGCCGTTACCGGTCGGCGCCTGGTTGAGCATGCTCGGGCCGGCATGGGCCAGGGGCGTGCGGTCGGGTGCGAGGAAGGTCACCGCGCGCACGTCCTGCTGTTCCAGGGACTGGGTGGCGATGCGTTCGAGCAGGGCGGTGTTCTTGTGGGCCAGGGCGGGTGCCACCAGGGGCGCCAGTTGCTCGGCGATCATTTCGCCGCGTTGCAGAAGCTGGGTATGCAGGTCCGACTGCTGCATCCAGGTGAAATAACCGCCCAGCACCAACGCCATCAGGCTGGTTGGCAGCAAGGTCAGCAACAGCACGCGGCCTTTGATCCCCAGTTTCTTAAGCACGCAACTCTCCTGCTAACACGCCATCTTGAATGAACCCTGCGCACATCCGGTGCGCACCACCTGCGCAGTGTAGCCATTTGCTTTGCCGCAATCTTCGCAAAATTAACCGTCGAACCGCTCAGATGTCCCGGGCCAGGCGCGTTGTCGACCTGTGTCGGTTGCCCGGCCGCGGGCAATCTTGAATAATCGCCAACTGAGAATTACTTGCAGAAGCTAATGAATCCCGTATCTGTCGGCCATCCCCGGATCCTGAGCATCGAAGACGACCTGGTGCTCGGCGCCTATGTGCATGAGCAATTGGGCCATTGTGGGTTTGATGTCACCTGGTGCCAGAACGGCCAGGAAGGGCTGGCGATGGCCTGCCAGCAGCCATTCGATGTGGTGCTGATGGACATCCTGCTGCCCGGGATGGACGGTTTGACGGTGCTCACGCATTTTCGCCAGAGCCATTCCACGCCGGTGCTGCTGATGTCGGCGCTGGGGGCCGAGGCCGATCGCATCAGCGGTTTTCGCCTGGGGGCCGACGACTACCTGCCCAAGCCCTTCAGCATGGCCGAGCTGCGGGTGCGTATCGAAGCCATCCTGCGGCGCGTGGCCCTGGATCGCCGGCCGGCCCCGGCGCCGCTCAGGCAGGAAGCCCAGGGGCTGCGTTTCGACGACGAGTTGTGCGACGTGATTTACGGGCAACAGTGGGCCGGGCTGACCCGCAGCGAGTACCGCCTGCTGGAGACGCTCAACCGCAACGGCGACGAGGTCCTGAGCAAACCCTTCCTTTATCAACATGTGCTGCAGCGCGGGTACGCGCCCCATGATCGCAGCCTGGACATGCACATCAGCCAGATCCGCCGCAAACTCAAGGCCGTCGGTTATGTCGCGCGGCAAGTGCGCACGGTCTGGGGCAAGGGCTATGTGCTGAGCGCCATCGATGAAATGGCCTGAGCTGCCTGGCAGGCATTCGCTGTTCTGGAAGCTGGCCTTTCTGTTGGTCGCGTTCTGCTTGTTGATGATCTGGTTGAGCTGGTCCTGGGGCCGCTACATGGAGCAGAAGAATCTGTTCCTCTCCGACGAGGCTCGCGGCACGCTGACTGGCTACGCCGCTGAAGCCGAACAGGCCTGGAACCAGGGGCAGAGCGCCGGGGTCGATGCCTGGTTGCAGGGCATGGCCGGGCGCGAACGGCATTGGGTCGGGGTCATCGGTCGCGACCTGCAATCGCTGAGCAGTGATCCGCTGAACGAAACCGAGAGCCAGCACCTGACGTTCCTGCGCGGCCTGGATTGGCCAGTCAGCCGCCATACCCGTGGTTTGCCCTGGCTGAAGCTTCCATTTCCCAACGACCCGTCTGCCGGCAGCCTGGTGATCGAACTGCCCCAGCGCTTCATGCCCGGGCGCTACCGGGTGTTCTGGCGGGTGCTGACCAATGGGGTGATTCCCGGCTTGTTCACCCTGTTGCTGTGTGTCGGGCTGTATCGACTGCTGGTGGTGCCGCTGAACCAGCTGCGCGAACAGGCCAACGCCTGGCGCGCCGATCAACTGAATGCGCGGCTGTCGAGCCAGACCACTAGTCGCCAGGATGAGCTGGGCGAGCTGGGCCGGGCGTTCGACCAGATGTCCGAGCGCCTGCAGGGCACCGTGGCCTTGCAGCAGCAATTGCTGCGCGATCTTTCCCATGAATTGCGTACGCCCCTGAGCCGACTGCGAGTGGCTTGCGACGGCGAGCAGAGCCTGTCGGCACTGCGCGAGCGCTTGACGCGGGAAGTCGATGGCATGCAGCGGCTGGTGGACGATACCCTGCAACTGGCCTGGCTCGACACCGAGCGGGCGCCGCTGGCCGAGGAAGACATCCAGATCCAGGCCCTGTGGGAAATGCTCACGGAAAACGCCTGCTTCGAAAGCGCCTGGTCCAGCGCGCGACTGCACTGCGCGCTGGATGCCTCGTGCTGGGTCCGGGGCAACCTCAATACCCTGGCCCAGGCCCTGGAAAACATCCTGCGCAATGCCATTCGCCATTCGCCCGTGGGCGGTCGCGTGCTGCTGGACGGCCAGCGCCAGGGCGAGCATTGGCTGCTATGGCTGGAGGATGAAGGGCCTGGCGTGGCCGACGCCGATCTGCAGCGGATCTTCGATCCCTTTACCCGCCTCGACGGCTCGCGTCCGGGCAATGGCGGTTTTGGCCTGGGGTTGAGCATCGCGCGCAACGCCGTGCAGCGCCAGGGCGGCCAGCTATGGGCGGAAAATGCCGGGCGTGGCCTGCGCTTGAACATGCGTCTGCGGGCCGCCGCTATGGTGGAAGCGCCTTCGAGCGAAGCTGATTCGATGCCTTATATCGTTAAGCCATAAGACCCTCACTTTGCGTGATATGGCCTGCGAACGTTTGCCGGTATGATAGTCGCCCCCGCAGTCCGGATTGCGAATACGCCATGACCTTGCAGTACCCCACCATCGCCGATTGCGTCGGCAACACCCCGCTGGTCCGTTTGCAGCGCCTGCCCGGCGTCACCAGCAACACCCTGCTGCTCAAGCTCGAGGGTAATAACCCGGCGGGTTCGGTCAAGGACCGCCCGGCGCTGTCGATGATCACTCGCGCCGAGCTGCGTGGGCAGATTCACCCCGGCGATACGCTGATCGAAGCGACCTCGGGCAACACCGGGATTGCGCTGGCGATGGCCGCGGCGATCAAGGGCTACAAGATGATCCTGATCATGCCCGACAACTCCAGTGCCGAGCGCAAGGCGGCGATGACCGCCTATGGCGCCGAGCTGATCCTGGTCAGCCAGGAAGAGGGCATGGAGGGCGCGCGCGACCTGGCCGAGAAGATGCAGGCCGAAGGTCGCGGCAAGGTGCTCGACCAGTTCGCCAACCTGGATAACCCGGAAGCGCACTACACCGGCACCGGCCCGGAAATCTGGCGGCAGACCGAGGGCACCATCACCCATTTCGTCAGCTCCATGGGCACCACCGGCACCATCATGGGCACCTCGCGTTATCTGAAGGAACAGAACCCGAACGTGCAGATCATCGGCCTGCAACCGATGGAAGGCTCGGCCATTCCCGGCATTCGCCGCTGGCCGCAGGAATACCTGCCGAAGATCTACCAGGCTACTCGCGTCGATCGCATCGTCGACATGGCGCAGAGCGAAGCCGAAGAGGTGACCCGGCGCCTGGCCCGCGAAGAAGGCATCTTCTGCGGCGTGTCGTCGGGTGGTGCGGTGGCGGCGATGTTGCGCTTGTCCCGCGAAGTCGAAAACGCGGTGATTGTCGCGATCATCTGTGACCGTGGCGACCGTTACCTGTCGACCGGCATCTTCGATGCGCCCAACTGATGGCTAAGCCAGTCAGAGGCCTGCGCTTCCAGCCTTCGGGTGGGAGCCGGGCGGCGCAGATACCCGTTGGAAAAAAACAGCGCCTGACCATCGAGCGCCTGGCCAACGACGGCCGCGGCATCGCCTTCCTGGAGGGGCGTACCTGGTTCGTTGTCGGTGCACTGGCGGGCGAAGAGGTCGAGGCGCGAGTATTGGGCGCCCATGGCAAAGTGGTGGAAGCCCGTACCGAGCGGGTGTTCGGCGCCAGCGATCTGCGCCGGCCGGCGCCTTGCGCCCATGCCGGCCGTTGTGGTGGCTGCAGCGTGCAACATCTGCCCCATGACGAACAGCTTGCCCTGAAACAGCGCATGCTCGCCGAGCAGCTGTCGCGGGTCGCCGGTGTCGAGCCAGAGGAGTGGGCGGCGCCCTTGAGCGGTCCGGAGTTCGGCTACCGGCGCCGGGCGCGGGTCGCAGTGCGCTGGGACGCCAAGGCGAAAAATCTCGAAGTGGGTTTTCGCGCCGCCGGCAGCCAGGACATAGTCGCCATCGATGAATGCCCGGTGCTGGTACAGCCCTTGCAGCCGATCATGAGCCGCTTGCCGGCGATGCTGCAGCGCTTGAGCAAACCGCAGGCGCTGGGGCATGTGGAGCTGTTCAGCGGTTCGGCGATTGCCGTGCTGCTGCGCCATATGGCGCCGTTGTCCGCAGCCGACCTGGAGATTCTCCGGGCGTTCTGCGCGTTCCATGAGGCCCAGCTGTGGCTGCACGGTGAAGGCGAGCCGCAACCGGTGGACCCGGGCCAGGCCCTGGGCTATCGCCTGGAACCGTGGAATCTGCAGCTGGTTTATCGGCCGGGGGATTTTGTCCAGGTCAATGCCGGAGTCAACGAGGCGATGGTGGCCCAGGCCCTGGAATGGCTGGCGCCGCAGGCCGATGAGCATGTGCTGGACCTGTTTTGCGGCCTGGGCAACTTTGCCCTGCCGCTGGCGCAGAACGTTCGGGAAGTGGTGGCGGTCGAAGGGGTGGCGACCATGGTCGCGCGTGCCGCGGAGAATGCCGCTAGCAACAATTTGCATAACACCCGGTTTTTTCAGGCCGATTTATCGCAGCCCCTGAGCGATGCCGAGTGGGCCCGCGAAGGCTTTTCTGCGGTACTCTTGGACCCACCTCGGGACGGGGCTTTCGAGGTGGTACGCAAGCTTGCGAGCCTGGGCGCCAAGCGCCTGGTTTATGTGTCATGCAACCCAGCCACTCTGGCGCGTGACACAGTCGAACTGGTCAGGCAGGGCTACCGGTTAAAACGTGCCGGGATCCTCGATATGTTTCCTCAGACGGCACATGTCGAGGCCATGGCGTTATTTGAAGCGAGCTAGGATGGCTCGTCTAATCCGTTGGCCCGCCAGGCAGCACTCGCCGGCCCAGCGAGGAAATACTGGCAGTGAAGGTCAGCGATTTGACGCATTGAATGTGCGTCGTAGGGAAGGTAAAGCAAGATGGTACAGGTGAGAGCGCACCAGCCGATCAACACCGACGGCAGTATCAATCTCGAGGCGTGGCTCGATCATGCGGTCAGCGTCGACATGGCACTGGACCGTGAAGCCTTGAAAGAAGCCTGCGAGTTCGCTCGTGAGGCCGAGTTACAACACATCGCCGCGAAGAATCCCAGCGGCGAAGACATGTCGAGTTTCAGCACTGGCCTCGAGATCGCGGAGATCCTCGCCGACCTCAAGCTGGATCAGGACTCGCTGGTGGCCGCGGTACTCTACCGTGGCGTCCGTGAAGGCCAGATCCCGCTGCCGGCCGTCAGCCAGCGCTTCGGCCCGGTGGTGGCCAAGCTGATCGACGGCGTGCTGCGCATGGCGGCGATCAGCGCCAGCCTCAGCCCCCGCCAATCCCTCGTGCTCGGCACCCAGGCCCAGGTGGAAAACCTGCGCAAGATGCTGGTGGCGATGGTCGATGACGTGCGTGTGGCACTGATCAAGCTGGCCGAGCGGACCTGCGCGATTCGCGCGGTGAAAAACGCCGACGACGAGAAGCGCAACCGGGTCGCCCGGGAAGTCTTCGACATCTACGCACCGCTGGCGCATCGCCTCGGTATCGGCCATATCAAATGGGAGCTGGAGGACCTGTCCTTCCGCTACCTGGAGCCTGAGCAGTACAAGCAGATCGCCAAGTTGCTGCACGAGCGGCGCCTCGATCGTGAGCGCTTCATCTCCGATGTGATGAACCAGCTGCAGAACGAACTGCGGGCCACCGGCGTCGACGCCGACATCAGCGGCCGGGCCAAACACATCTATTCGATCTGGCGCAAAATGCAGCGCAAGGGCCTGGAGTTCAGCCAGATCTACGACGTGCGCGCGGTGCGCGTGCTGGTCCCGGAAATGCGCGACTGCTACACCGCGCTGGGGATCGTCCACACCCTGTGGCGACACATTCCGAAAGAGTTCGACGACTACATCGCCAACCCCAAGGAGAACGGTTACCGCTCGCTGCACACGGCGGTCATCGGCCCTGAGGGCAAGGTCCTGGAAGTGCAGATCCGTACCCACGCGATGCACGAAGAGGCCGAGCTGGGGGTCTGCGCCCACTGGCGCTACAAGGGCACCGACGTCAAGTCCGGCTCCAACCACTACGAAGAGAAAATCTCCTGGCTGCGCCAGGTGCTCGAGTGGCATGAGGAACTGGGGGATATCGGCGGCCTGGCCGAGCAACTGCGGGTGGATATCGAGCCGGACCGGGTCTACATCTTCACCCCCGACGGTCACGCCATCGACTTGCCGAAAGGCGCGACGCCGCTGGACTTCGCCTACCGCGTGCACACCGAGATCGGTCACAACTGCCGGGGCGCGAAGATCAACGGGCGCATCGTGCCGCTCAACTACAGCCTGCAGACCGGCGAGCAGGTCGAGATCATCACCAGCAAGCACGGCACGCCAAGCCGCGACTGGCTGAACCCGAACCTGGGGTATGTCACCACCTCGCGGGCGCGGGCGAAGATCGTCCACTGGTTCAAGCTGCAGGCACGCGATCAGAACGTGGCGGCGGGCAAGACCCTGCTCGAGCGCGAACTCGGTCGCCTCGACCTGCCGCAGGTGGATTTCGACAAGCTGGCCGACAAGGCCAACATGAAAACCGCCGAGGACATGTTCGCCGCCCTGGGCGCGGGCGACCTGCGCCTGGCGCAACTGGTCAACCTGGCGCAGCAGTTGGTGGAGCCGGAGCGTGGCAACGAACAGCTGGAGTTGATCCCGCGCAAGGCCACCGGCTACAAGCCGGGCAAGCGCGGCGACATCCAGATCCAGGGTGTCGGCAACCTGCTGACCCAGATGGCCGGCTGCTGCCAGCCGCTGCCGGGGGATGCGATCGTCGGTTACATCACCCAGGGCCGCGGGGTGAGCATTCACCGTCAGGACTGTGCCTCGGTGCTGCAACTGGCCGGCCGCGAGCCGGAGCGGATCATCCAGGTCAGCTGGGGCCCGGTGCCGGTGCAGACCTACCCGGTGGACATCATCATTCGCGCCTACGACCGCTCCGGCCTGCTGCGTGACGTGTCCCAGGTGCTGCTCAACGAACGGATCAACGTGCTGGCGGTCAACACCCGCTCGAACAAGGAGGACAACACTGCGTTGATGTCCCTGACCATCGAGATTCCGGGGCTGGACGCGTTGGGGCGGTTGCTGGGGCGTATTTCCCAGTTGCCGAACATCATCGAGACCCGCCGTAACCGTACCCCTTGAGGAAGGCCCGACACTGCGGGAGCAAGCTGGCTTGCTCCCGCAGGGGGCGCTAACGAGAGTTGCCGATGTACAGCCTTGAAGACCTGTTGCACCTGATGGCGCGGCTGCGGGACCCGCAGTACGGCTGCCCTTGGGATATCAAGCAGACCTACGCCACCATCGTTCCCCACACCCTGGAAGAAGCCTACGAAGTGGCCGATGCCATCGAGCGGGGCGATTTCGAGCATTTGCAGGGCGAGTTGGGCGATCTGCTGTTCCAGGTGGTGTATTACAGCCAACTGGCACGGGAGGAGGGGCGTTTCGAGTTCGATGGCGTGGTCGACAGCATCACCCGCAAGCTGATCCGTCGCCACCCCCATGTATTCCCTACCGGGGATCTGTACGCGCCGCTGGATACCCCGCGGCTGGACGAAGAGCAGGTCAAGCAGCGCTGGGAAGAGATCAAGGCCGAGGAGCGTGCCGAGAAGTCGGCGCAGCCTTTGCAGTTGTCCTTGCTCGACGATGTACCGGCGGCGCTGCCGGCCCTGTCCCGCTCGGCCAAGTTGCAAAAGCGCGCGGCCCAGGTCGGTTTTGACTGGCCGGACGCCTTGCCGGTGGTGGACAAGATCCGCGAAGAACTCGATGAAGTGCTCGAAGCCATGTCCGAGAATGACCCGCAGGCGATCGCCGACGAGGTGGGCGACCTGCTGTTCGCCGTGGTCAACCTGGCCCGGCATCTGCAGGTCGATCCGGAAACCACCTTGCGTGGCGCCAATGCCAAGTTCGAGCGGCGCTTTCGATTTATCGAGCAGGCATTGCGCGATACCCGTCGACCCATGGAAGATTGCACCCTCGAAGAGTTGGACGCCTTGTGGGGCGAAGCCAAACGTCAGGAAAAGAATTTGCCCAGCTGTGGCTGAGGCTGTTGCCTAAGTGAGTGAGCACCAATGAGCCTTTCCCTTCGCGACCAGTTGCTCAAAGCAGGGCTGGTCAACCAAAAGCAGGCCAAGCAGGTCAGCAAAGAGAAACAGAAGCAGCAACGCCTGGCCCACAAAGGCCAGATCGAACTGGATGATTCCCAGCAGCGTGCGGCCCAGGAAGCCATGGCCGAAAAGGTCAAGCGCGACCAGGAACTCAACCGTCAGCAGCAGGAGAAGGCCGAGCAGAAGGCCCGTGCCGCGCAGATCAAGCAACTGATCGAAGTGTCGCGCCTGCCGAAACTGACCACCGAGGACTACTACAACTTCGTCGACGACAAGAAGGTCAAGCGCCTGTCGGTGAACCCCCTGATGCGCAACAAGCTGAGCAGCGGCTCGCTGGCTATCGTGCATCATGCCGGCGGTTATGAAGTCATCCCGCGTGAAGCCGCGCTGAAGATCCAGGAGCGCGACCCACGGCGCATCGTTCAGCTCAACACGCCGACCGAGGCGCCGGACGAGGACGATCCGTACGCGGCCTACCAGATCCCTGACGATCTGATGTGGTAAGCCCGCAGAAACAACAAACCCCGCCATGAGCGGGGTTTGTTGTTTCTGAAGCGGCTACCGATGCGTGGCGGCAGCCGCGGCAGTCATTGTGAGGTCAGGAGCTTTGCGGTGCGCGATTCTGCTCCAGCTTCTCCAGTTCGGCCTTGTAATTATGGGCATCGCTCTCGGAATGAAACATTCCCACCAGCATGTCTTGTTGATGCACGTCCCAGATCCGTACACCTGCGGCTACGCCTTCATGGGACATGTGTGAATCGTCGCGTTCAGTTACTTTTACAGTCATCTGCTAGCTCCAATCTCTATTGATCTGCAGCAAGGCGTGTGCAGGACTCCGTTATATATTTTGTTAGCTGGCTAAGTAAATTGCTTTCAAATGCAACAATCTTTTGCAGATTTCGAAACAGTCCCACAGGCCACGGAAACTGTGGCATTCGGTCGCAGGGGGCGGAGTTTCATGACAAAAGTTTCATGTTGGGCGGTTGTTGTGCTGAGCGCTTTTGCCCGGCAAGCGAGCCTGCCAGGTTGCCAGGAGGGCTGGGCTTTAGCGGTTAAATAGAAACATCGGGCGAAAAAAAGCCCCGCATCGGCGGGGCTTTTCATTGTCGTTTGGCTTAGCTGCCTTTGACGGTCTTGCCGTTGACGGTGCCGTTCAGGAGCATGATGTTGTACTCCTTGCCGTCGGTTTCGACCTGTTGCAGGCGAACCAGCAGGTAATCCCAATCCTTGGCGAACCACATGACGGTGATGCGTTTGCTTTGTGTCGGGTCGCGCACGCGCTCGACCTTGATCGCGTCGATCTGGCCGGCCTTGGTGTCGACTTTTTCCGAACCCAGGACGCGGAAGTCATAAGTATCGACTTCGCCATCATCGACGACCTGATAGCTCATGCTTTTCTTGCCGGCGGCCACATCGTGCTGCAGGGCGAGCTGGTAGGTGGATTTGTCGACCATGCCGCGATTGAGCGGGATCTTGACCGCATCGCCACGATCGGTGCCGGTGACCATCTTGGTGTTCCAGTCGAAGTCCAGGTCGGCTTTCTTGGCTTTGCCCAGGCCGCCGCGCTCGAAGTGATAGGACTGCGGCAGCAGGGTGTCCTTGTCGAGCGTCAGGGTGCTTTCTTCAGTCAGGCTGGCGATCATCATCGAGGCCTTGAAGCTCAGCTTCCAGGTGCCGTTGCCTCTCTTTTCCAGGCTGCGTTCGGCGGTGCCGCTCATCGGCAGCTGTTTCCAGTCGGCGGTATAGCTGGCGGAGAAGGGTTGAAGGTCCGCAGCCTGCGCGAAGGGCAGGGCGAGCAGAGCACAAGCGAAGAGCAGGGCGCGACGCATAAAATCTCCTAATTACGAATCAAGTGGCCACTGGCGGCCAGTAACTGACCATCCAGTAAAGCACCCTGTTCGCCGAGTGTGAGTCGACCTTCGGCAAACCAGCGTACGGCCATCGGGTAAATCCGGTGTTCCTGGACGTGGACCCGCTGCGCCAGGCTTTGCGGCGAGTCGTGCAACTCTACCGGGATCACTGCCTGTACGACCAGTGGCCCGCCATCGAGTTCCTCTGTCACAAAGTGCACACTGCAGCCGTGCTCGGTGTCTCCGGCCTCCAGTGCTCGCTGATGAGTGTGTAACCCTTTGTATTTGGGTAGCAGCGAAGGATGGATATTGAGCAGGCGACCCTGATAGTGCCGAACGAAGTCTGCGCTGAGAATGCGCATGAATCCGGCAAGCACCACGAGCTTGGGCTGGAAGGCGTCGATCAGTTCGATCAGTGCGGCATCGAAGGCCTCGCGGCCTTCGAATGCCTTGTGATCGAGGGAGCGGGTATCGATACCCGCGTCCTGGGCGCGTTGCAGGCCATAGGCATCGGCGCGGTTGGAAATCACCGCGCGGATGCGCACCGGGCTGTCGTCGCCCCGGGCACTGTCGATCAGGGCCTGCAAGTTGCTGCCGGTGCCGGACAACAGCACCACTACATCACAGGTGGCTGGCATCGGCTCTTGCATCAATGTGCCTTGAGGTTTTTCAGCTCGACCTGGGCAGCGCCTTCGGCGGCGCTAGCGATCTGACCAATGACCCAGGGCTGCTCGCCGGCTTCGCGCAGGACATTCAGGGCGCTTTCAACATGCTCCTGAGCCACGCAGATCACCATGCCCACGCCGCAGTTCAGCACGCGGTGCATTTCGTGTTCTTCGACGTTGCCTTTCTCTTGCAGCCAGTCGAATACCGCCGGGCGCTGCCAGCTGGCCACGTCGACCACGGCCTGGGCGCCTTTTGGCAGAACGCGCGGGATGTTGTCCAGCAGGCCACCACCGGTGATGTGGGCCATGGCCTTGACCGCGCCAGTGTCCTTGATCAGCTTGAGCAGTGGCTTGACGTAGATACGGGTCGGGGCCATCAGCAGTTCGGTCAGCGGCTTGCCGTCGAGCTGGACGGTTTCGATGTCGGCACCGGAGACTTCGATGATCTTGCGGATCAGCGAGTAGCCGTTGGAGTGCGGGCCGGAAGACGGCAGGGCGAGCAGGGCGTCGCCGGTGGCCACTTTCGAGCCGTCGATGATTTCGGCTTTTTCCACGACACCGACGCAGAAGCCGGCCAGGTCGTAGTCTTCGCCTTCGTACATGCCTGGCATTTCAGCGGTTTCACCGCCAACCAGGGAGCAGCCAGCCAGTTCGCAGCCGGCACCGATGCCGGTGACCACGGTGGCGGCCACGTCGACGTTGAGCTTGCCGGTGGCGTAGTAGTCGAGGAAGAACAGCGGCTCGGCGCCGCACACCACCAGGTCGTTGACGCACATGGCGACCAGGTCCTGGCCGATGCTGTCGTGCTTGTTCAGGTTCAGTGCCAGGCGCAGCTTGGTACCCACGCCGTCGGTACCGGAGACCAGTACTGGCTGCTTGTAGCCGGCCGGGATTTCGCAGAGGGCGCCGAAACCGCCCAGGCCGCCCATGACTTCCGGGCGCGCAGTGCGCTTGGCGACGCTCTTGATGCGTTCGACCAATGCTTCACCGGCGTCGATGTCTACACCGGCGTCTTTGTAGCTCAGGGAGGGTTGCTTGCTCATGATCCAGGCCTTTAGGGGGGATTCAGGGGGTATCGACCGAGCCCAGGGAGGCCATTGAAACAGTCGCGGCGGCAATGCCGCGCAATCATTTCAGCGACCCCGGCTGTTGCCGGTCTGCGAAGGCGCGCGATTTTATCAGGCTTGAGGTGTAGCGGCCATCCTCGGGCCGACGGGCAGGGCATATCCGCTTAAAAAAAACCGCAATTGTGCGTGTCGATCGCGTCGCTCAGGGCTGTATAAGGTATAGCCTTGTACCCGCTGCCGTTATGACAGCACGAAAACTTCCATCGATCGGGTGAATGTTTGCCTGGGCTTTGTGGTCACAGCCTGGGTCAATCCTGTTCATGCGGTCCGTTCCAGCCGCCTTTTGTCGTCGGGAATCCTCCATGCGTTTGTGCAAATTTCTTTTTGTGGGCTGTTTGTCATTGATCAGCCTGGCGAGCCATGCCGAAACCCTCAATAACCTGTATCAGGTCCGCGAACCGGTCAGCAGCCAGACCCCTGGCGAGCGCGATCAGGCCACCCAGCGGGCCCTGGAAACCCTGGTGCTGCGCCTGACTGGCGATAGCAAGGCCCTGCAGAACCCGGGGCTGGCGGCCATCCGCAAGGACCCGCAGCAGATCATCAGCCAGTACGGCTACGACGCTGGCCCTCCCGAAAGCCTGCAGGTCGATTTCGATCCGGCCAGCACCGATCGGGCGCTGCGCCAGGCCGGCCTGTCACTGTGGGGCAGCAATCGCCCATCGATTCTCGGCTGGTGGCTCACCGACTCCAGCGAAGGTTCTAGCCTGGTCGGCGACGGCCAGGCCAGTGCCGCGCCGTTGCGCCGTGCGGCCCTGCATCGCGGCTTGCCGCTGCGTTTGCCGCTGGCTGACCTGAATGAGCAGATTGTCGCCACGGCTCCGAATCTCGAAGGTTCTGATCCGGCGCCATTACGTGCCGCGTCGGAGCGTTACGGCGCGGACGCCCTGCTGGCGGTGCATGCCAGTGAAGAGGGTGGTCAGTGGCAGGCCAAATGGCGCCTGTGGCTGGGTGACCAGAAGGAGCAGGGCAGCGTCCAGGGAGCCGATGTACCGGCTTTGGCCGATGCTGTGTTGTTGGCGGTCAGCCAGCGCCTGGCGCCGCGCTTCGTGGTCAAGCCGGGCGCATCCGGCGAGCAGTTGCTGGAAGTGCAGGGCATGAACCTGGAGCGCTACGCAGCGTTGGGCCGTTTGCTCGAACCCTTCGGCGGGCGTTTGCAGCGTGTCGATGGCGATCGTTCTGTGTACCGGGTCAGCGGCAGCGCCGAGCAATTGCGTGCGCAACTGAGCCTGGCTCGGTTGCAAGAAGTCCCGGCGGATGCTGCGCCTGTCCAGCCGACGGTCGAAGGTGCGACGCCTGCGCCTGCGCCGGCCGTGCAGCTGCGTTTTCGCTGGTAGGTTTTCTTTCTTTATATAGAAGCAATGGAGTGGTTCATGGCTGATACGCGTCGATGGGTCTGGTTGGGTGGGTTGGTCCTGCTCGGTGGTTTTGTGTACCTGTTGCATCCGATCCTGACGCCGTTCCTGGTGGCCTTGTTGCTGGCCTATCTGTTCGATCCTCTGGTGGACCGCCTGGAAAAGCTCGGCTTGTCGCGCACCTGGGGCGTGGTGGCGGTATTTGCCCTGTTCACCCTGATCGTCATGGCGTTGCTGCTGGTGCTGGTGCCTATGCTCGCCAAGCAACTGCTGCGCCTGTACGAACTGGCGCCGCAGATGCTCGATTGGTTGCAGCACACGGCGATGCCTTGGGCGCAGTCCAAGCTGGGCTTGTCCGATGGTTTCTGGAAGTTCGACAAGGTCAAGGCGGCGATCAGCGAGCACATGGGGCAGACCACCGATATTGTCGGTGTGGTCCTGAGCCAGGCAACGGCCTCCAGCCTGGCGCTGATCGGCTGGCTGGCCAACCTGGTGCTGATTCCGGTGGTCAGTTTTTACCTGCTGCGCGACTGGGACCTGATGATGGCGAAGATCCGCAGCCTGTTGCCTCGTGATCGCGAAGAGCGAGTGGTGGCGCTGGCGGGGGAGTGCCATGAAGTGCTGGGGGCGTTCGTCCGTGGTCAGCTGCTGGTGATGGTCGCCCTGGGAATGATCTATGCCGCCGGCCTGATGCTGGTCGGGTTGGAGCTGGGGCTGCTGATCGGCCTGATTGCCGGCCTGGCGGCCATTGTGCCGTACATGGGGTTTGTCATTGGTATCGGCGCGGCGCTGATTGCCGGGCTGTTCCAGTTCGGCGGCGACCTGTACCCGATGATCGGCATCGTGGTGGTGTTCATGGTTGGCCAGGCCCTGGAAGGCATGGTGCTGACCCCCTTGCTGGTGGGGGACCGGATCGGCCTGCACCCGGTGGCGGTGATCTTCGCGATTCTCGCCGGGGGCGAGTTGTTCGGTTTCACCGGTATCCTGCTGGCCTTGCCGGTGGCCGCGGTGATCATGGTGCTGGTGCGCCACGTGCACGACTTGTACAAGGATTCGGATATCTATAGCGGTGTAGAGGAGTCCGAGCAGTAACGCCCATTGTTAATGCTTTCGGGGTGCCCGCGTTTCGGGCGGGTGCCTGCGAGAGTCTTTACAGCTGTCACATCCACCGTCAAAGAACCCCCCGTGATTTCATCAGGCTAACGCAAACCTTTGATTTTGCTTGTGGTCTGTTGCATTGTGCGCCCGGCGTCACGGGTATAAACTTTGCAAACTTTACACAGAGGCCACTAACGGTTCGTTTGGAACTGTTCAGTCAGCATGAAACCGATTCAGCTGCCCCTAGGTGTGCGTCTGCGTGATGACGCCACCTTCATCAACTACTACCCAGGCGCCAATGCCGCTGCACTCGGCTATGTCGAGCGGCTTTGCGAAGCCGACGCCGGCTGGACCGAAAGCCTGATCTACCTCTGGGGCAAGGATGGGGTAGGGCGTACGCACTTGCTGCAGGCGGCCTGCTTGCGGTTCGAGCAGTTGGGGGAGCCAGCGGTCTATCTGCCCCTGGCGGAATTACTGGATCGCGGCATCGAAATCCTCGACAACCTGGAGCAGTACGAACTGGTCTGCCTGGACGACTTGCAAGCGGTGGCGGGCAAGGCGGACTGGGAAGAGGCGCTGTTTCACCTGTTCAACCGCCTGCGTGACAGTGGCCGGCGGCTGTTGATCGCGGCTTCGACCTCTCCCCGGGAGCTGCCGGTGAAGCTGGCGGACCTCAAGTCCCGCCTGACCCTGGCGCTGATCTTCCAGATGCGCCCGCTCTCCGATGAAGACAAATTGCGTGCATTGCAATTGCGCGCCTCGCGTCGCGGGCTGCACCTGACCGACGAAGTCGGGCACTTTATCCTGACCCGCGGTACCCGCAGCATGAGCGCCTTGTTCGAACTGTTGGAGCGCCTCGACCAGGCGTCTTTGCAGGCGCAGCGCAAGCTCACCATTCCCTTTCTCAAAGAAACCTTGGGCTGGTAAAACCGAGGGCGGTAGTGGCTTTTTGGCATATTCCAGGCGCCAGAAAACCCGCATCCGGAAGCGGTTCCAGAGGCGTGTGCGTTTAAAATGGGCTTAAGGCCTTAGATGTTGAGTGGAAACCGATAAGTCACATTTCAATCGATTGAATTTGCAAATTAGAGCGATAGAAGGCATAGTCGCGGCTTCTTTATAACTTTAAGCCACGGTCGTGCCCATGCTAAAGCGCTTCGCACCCCTCGTGCCTCTTGCACTTGTCACCCTGTTGTTTGGTTGCGCCACCCACTCTCCGGTGAGCCAGCAAGAGCAACAGGTTCAAAACTCTTCAAAAGCCCAGTCTTCCGCTCTTTTCCAGGAAGAGCTGGCAACCGAAAAAGAACTCGCCGAGTTTGCTGACAGCAAGCCTTATCAGCTGCCAGTACTGGCTGACAGCATTCTCGAACGCGGCATGTCCCTGATCGGTACCCGTTACCGTTTCGGCGGTACCTCTGAAGCCGGTTTCGATTGCAGCGGTTTCATCGGCTACCTGTTCCGGGAAGAAGCCGGCATGAATCTGCCGCGCTCCACCCGTGAAATGATCAACGTCGACGCTCCGCTGGTTGCACGTAACAAGCTGCAGCCGGGCGATCTGTTGTTCTTCGCCACCAATGGCCGCCGCGGTCGCGTAAGCCACGCCGGCATCTACCTGGGCGATGACCAGTTCATCCATTCCAGCAGCCGCCGCAGCGGTGGTGTGCGAGTAGACAGCCTGGGCGACAGCTACTGGAGCAAGACCTTCATCGAAGCCAAACGCGCCCTCGCGATGGCCCCGACGGTGGTCACTGCGCGCAAGTAAGCGGACTTTTTGTAAGGTGAAGTTAAAGTCTTACTTGAAGTTTGGCGCGTAGACGCTAGAATCCTGATCTATTGTTGAAAACTAACCGCGTAAGCCCTGCTTACGCGGTTTTGTTTTCGGCCTCACGGCAGAGAAAGCCGCATCCAGATCAGGATTGTTCTGCATATGTCGACGTCGGCCCGCCTCGCATTGATCGTTCTCGCCGCGCTGCTCAGCGCGTGCGCCAGCCGTACCCCGCCCCCTGCGCCTGTGGTACGTGCTCCCGTGTTCAATACTCCCCAGACCTTCTCGCCAGCTGCCGAAGACGTGCTGTTCCGTGCGTTGGGCCTGGTGGGCACGCCTTATCGCTGGGGCGGCAACACACCGGATTCCGGTTTCGATTGCAGTGGCCTGATCGGCTACGTCTATCGTGATGCGGCCGGTATCTCGCTGCCGCGCTCGACCCGCGAAATGATCGGCATGCGTGCACCGAATGTCGGCAAGAACGCCTTGCAGACCGGTGACCTGATATTTTTTGCCACCAATGGCGGTTCTCAGGTCAGCCACGCGGGCATCTATGTCGGCGAAGGCCGTTTCGTGCATGCGCCGGCCACTGGCGGTACGGTGAAGCTGGACAGCCTGTCCAAGGCCTATTGGCAAAAAGCCTACCTGAGCGCCAAGCGCGTGCTGCAGCCAGAGCATCTGGCACACAACCCTTAGGTTCTTCCTATCTCTGCGTCGAGGTTGCCATGACTGCTCGTACCCTCAACCTCGACGACGCCCTCTATCACTACCTGCTCGACGTTTCCCTGCGCGAAACGCCGCTGCTGCGCCGTCTGCGCGACGAAACCCAGGCGCTGCCCATGGCGCGTTGGCAGGTGGCGCCCGAGCAGGGGCAGTTCCTCGCCTTGCTGGTAAGGCTTATCGGCGCCAGACGTGTGCTGGAGGTGGGGACTTTCACCGGCTACAGCGCCTTGTCCATGGCCGCGGCCTTACCGGACGACGGCCGGTTGATCTGCTGTGACATTCCGGGCGACTACAACGCCACTGCGCTGCGCTACTGGCAGGAAGCGGGTGTCGCCGGGCGGATCGAGCTGCGTCTGGCGCCGGCCTTGGAGACCTTGGCCAGCATTGAGCGGGAGGAGGGCAAGGGTGGTTTCGACCTGGTTTTCATCGACGCCGACAAGGCCAATTACCCGGCCTATCTGGAAAGTGCCCTGCGCCTGTTGCGCGTGGGTGGGCTGGCGGTGTTCGATAACACGCTGTGGAGCGGTCGAGTGCTGGAGGAGAACCCCCAGAGCGAAGACACTCGGGCCATCCAGGCACTCAATCGTGCCTTGAAGGATGACCCGCGTGTCGACCTGTCGCTGCTGCCCCTGGGCGATGGCTTGACCCTGTGCCGCAAGCGCTGAACCTATTGCGCCTTGGCTGCTGACACACGCCAGATTTTATTGCCGACATCGTCGGCCACCAGCAGATCCCCTTGCTTGTCGATCACTACGCCGACCGGTCGGCCCATGGCTTTCTCGTCGGCGCTGAGGAAACCGGTCAGGACGTCCACCGGTTGACCCACCGGCTTGCCATTGGCGAAGGGCACGAAGATCACTTTGTAGCCGCTGTGGGGCCTGCGATTCCACGAACCATGCTGGCCGATGAACACGCCTTGGGTGAACGGCGCCGGCAGCTTGCTGCCTTCGGCGAATGCCAGGCCCAGGGAGGCGGTATGCGGGCCGACGGCATAATCCGGAGCGATGGCCTTGGCCACCAGGTCCGGGTTCTGCGGAGTGACTCGTACGTCCACATGCTGGCCGTAGTAGCTGAATGGCCAGCCGTAGAAGGCGCCGTCCTTGACCGAGGTGATGTAGTCCGGCACCAGGTCGCTGCCGATCTCGTCGCGCTCGTTGACCGCGGTCCACAGCTGGCCACTTTGCGGTTCCCAGGCCATGCCGTTGGGGTTGCGCAGGCCTGAGGCGAAAATCCGTTGCTTGCCGGTGGCGCGCTCGACTTCCCAGATGGCGGCGCGACCTTCTTCCTGGTCCATGCCGTTTTCGCCGACGTTGCTGTTGGAGCCGACCGTGACGTACAGCTTGCTGCCGTCCTTGCTGGCAATCACGTTTTTGGTCCAGTGGTGGTTCAGCTTGCCGCCAGGCAGGTCGACCACCTTGGCCGGCTGGGCGCTGATCTTGGTGTCGCCGTCCTTGTAGGGGAAGCGCAACAGGCGATCGGTGTCGGCGACGTACAGGTCATTGCCCACCAGGGTCATGCCGAACGGCGAGTTGAGGTTTTCCAGGAACACCGTGCGGGTTTCCGCCACGCCGTCGTGATCCTTGTCTCGCAGCAGGGTGATGCGGTTCGGGCTGGGCACGCCGGCACCGGCACGGCTCATGATCTTGCTGGCTATCCAGCCACGAATACCTTTGCTGTCATCGGGGGAGGGTGGGGCGTTGGTCTCCGCCACCAGTACGTCGCCGTTGGGCAGTACGTACAACCAGCGCGGATGTTCCAGGCCTTCGGCGAATGCGGCGACCTGAGTGCCGGCGGCGGCCACCGGTTTGGCGCCTTGCGGCCAGCCGATCGCGGGCGCGATGTTCACGGTCGGGAACAGGGTCTTGTTCGGTTCGGGCAGTTTCGGCGAGGGGCCGGTGCCCTCGGAGACCTGGAGGGTGGAGCTTTCGCCACAGGCGGCAAGGCCTGCGGCGACGGCGACAAGGATGGCGTATCGAGGCTTGAGCATGCTGATTTCCCTATGAATGCACGAAGTCGGTGTAGTCATAGAGAAGCACAGATGGACGATGGTTCCACCTGCTCAGCGTGCTTCCTTGAACAGCACGGCAACGCCGGGGTGATAGTTGCCGGCTTCGTTGCGCAATTTGCGGTACGCGTAGGGGAAGTACCAGGCCACGGCGCAGCAGTGTTCCTTTTGCAGGTCGTCGACCATGTCCTGCAGTTCTTCCGGGGTGGCGCTGTGCTGGGTTTTCTGCGGCGTGACGAACAGGCAGCCGAGTTTCAGGTCGCTGGGGTAGCTGGCTTTTTTCGCGTCGCTGGCGGCATCCAGCAACGGTTGGGTCAGGTGCAGGCTGTTGACCCGGGGCCAGCGCTGGGCGGTCTGGATGTAGACACGTTCCTCCTGCGTGGCGATGTACAGGTCGGTGCGGCCGCTGCGGTCGCCTTCTTCCACCTGTTTTTTGCTCGGTGTGTGTTCCAGGGTGACCATCTCCGCCATCCAGGCCGCTGCCGAGAGCAATCCCAGGTTGGCTTTTTCGTCGAACCAGTAAGGGCTTTCGTTATCGCCGCGCACGGCGTTGTAGCGGTCGATGCAATCGAACCAGCGTTCCAGGGCAGGGCGCAGGAATTCCAGTTTCGGATTGCTGATGATCATGCCTTGCATCGGACTTTTCCTATTATTGTTGAGATGTTGGAGTTTTTTAACGCGATTATGGCTATTTGATATCACTGCGTTGAGTGTGGCACAAGATTGGCGTCATTTTTCCGATATGGCAGCCATTCGTCGATCTGCCGGGCCCCGGCTTTAATTGACGCTCCACCCCCAACCCTCTAACCTTCGCGACTTGTTTCAGGTGCTCTGTGGCCGCAGGTCGACAGAGTGAAACAGGGAAGCCGGTGAGTATGCGTGCCGAAGGCGCACGCACGACGATTCCGGCGCTGCCCCCGCAACGGTAAGTGAGTCAAGACTGCGCCTGATGCCACTGTGTCGACTGTCGACATGGGAAGGCGCGCAGTTGGGCATCCCAGCCACTCACAAGCCCGGAGACCGGCCTGATCCATCCAACGGCATCACGGTGGGCGATGCCAGGCTTGCGCCGTCTATTCCTATTCCTGCCCCCCGTTATCCAGCCCCAACGGAGAGCTGCCCCATGACTGAATCCCCTGATCGCGACGAACGCCATCTGGCGCGCATGTTGCGCAAAAAAGCCGTGATCGATGAACGCATCGCCAACTCGCCGAACGAATGCGGCTTGCTGCTGGTGCTGACCGGCAATGGCAAAGGCAAAAGCAGCTCGGCCTTCGGCATGCTCGCGCGGGCCATGGGCCACGGCATGCAGTGCGGCGTGGTGCAGTTCATCAAGGGCCGCAACAGCACCGGCGAGGAGTTGTTCTTCCGGCGCTTTCCGGAGCAGGTGCGTTTCCATGTCATGGGCGAAGGTTTCACCTGGGAAACCCAGGACCGCCAGCGCGACATCGCCGCCGCCGAAGCGGCCTGGGCGGTTTCCCGCGAACTGCTGAGCGACCCGAAGATCGGCCTGGTGGTGCTCGACGAATTGAACATCGCCCTCAAGCACGGCTATCTGGACCTGGACCAGGTGCTCAGCGACCTGCAGGCCCGACCGCCGATGCAGCATGTGGTGGTCACCGGGCGTGGCGCCAAGCCGGAGATGATCGAGCTGGCCGACACCGTCACCGAAATGGGCATGGTCAAGCATGCCTTCCAGGCCGGGATCAAGGCGCAGAAAGGCGTCGAACTGTGAGTGATGCCCGTCATTGCCCGGCGGTATTGATTGCCGCGCCGGCTTCCGGTCAGGGCAAGACCACCGTGACCGCCGCGCTCGCCCGCCTGCATCGCAATCAGGGACGCAAGGTGCGCGTATTCAAGTGCGGCCCGGATTTTCTCGACCCGATGATCCTCGAACGCGCCAGTGGCGCGCCGGTGTATCAGCTGGACCTGTGGATGGTCGGCGAGCAGGAAAGCCGGCGCCTGCTGTGGGAGGCCGCCGGCGAGGCGGACCTGATCCTGATCGAAGGCGTGATGGGGCTGTTCGACGGCACGCCGTCCAGCGCCGACCTGGCGCGGCATTTCGGGGTTCCGGTGCTCGCGGTGATCGATGGCACCGCCATGGCCCAGACCTTCGGCGCCCTGGCGCTGGGGCTGGCGCGTTATCAGCCGGACCTGCCGTTCGCCGGCGTACTGGCCAACCGGGTCGGCACCCTGCGTCATGCGCAGTTGCTCGAAGGCAGCCTGACCGAGGGCCTGCGCTGGTACGGCGCGCTATCCCGGGAAACCGGCATCGAACTGCCCAGCCGCCATCTGGGGCTGGTGCAGGCCAGCGAACTCAACGATCTGGATCTGCGTCTCGACGCCGCCGCGGCAGCCCTGGCTGACAGCTGCGAAGTGGCCTTGCCACCGGCCGTGGCGTTTGCCGCTCCCCAGGCGGTTGCCGTCGAGCCGCTGTTGGCCGGCGTGCGTATTGCCGTGGCCCGCGACGAAGCCTTTGCCTTTACCTATGGCGCGAGCCTGGATCTGCTGCGGGCCATGGGCGCCGAGCTGGACTTTTTCTCGCCAATCCATGACGCGGTACTGCCCAAGGCGGACAGCCTGTACCTGCCGGGCGGTTACCCGGAGTTGCATCACCGGGCGCTGGCGGCGAACGGCTCGATGCTCAGCGCGATCCGCGCGCATCACGCTGCCGGCAAACCCTTGCTCGCCGAGTGCGGCGGCATGTTGTATCTGCTGGACTCCCTGACCGACGTCGACGGCGAGCGCGCCGAACTGCTGGGCCTGTTGCCCGGCGATGCGGTGATGCAAAAGCGCCTGGCGGCCCTGGCCTTGCAGGCGGTGGAGTTGCCGGAAGGTTCGTTGCGCGGCCATACCTACCATCATTCGTTGACCAGCACCGAGCTTGCGCCGATCGCCCGCGGCCTGAGCCCGAATGGTGGGCGCGGCGCGGAAGCGGTTTACCGCGAAGGGCGGATGACCGCCTCTTATGTGCATTTCTATTTTCCGTCCAACCCCGAAGCGGTGGCGGCCCTGCTGGCGCCGGCAGGAGCGAGCGTGCTCGCGCGGTGCCCATGACCGACAACGCCTTTTCCGTGGCCGAGCGCGACGCGGTCTATCGCGCGATCGCCGAGCGTCGTGACATGCGCCACTTCGTCGGCGGCAAGGTCGAGCCGCAGGTCCTGCGTCGCCTGCTGGAGGCGGCGCACCAGGCGCCCAGCGTCGGCCTGATGCAGCCCTGGCGTTTCATCCGTATCAGCGACCGGCCGTTGCGCGGGCAGATCCAGCAACTGGTGGAAGAGGAGCGGGTGCGCACTGCCGAGGCCTTGGGTGAACGCTCCGATGAGTTCATGAAGCTCAAGGTCGAAGGTATCAATGACTGCGCCGAGGTCCTGGTGGCGGCGCTGATGGACGACCGTGAGCGGCATATTTTTGGCCGGCGCACCTTGCCGGAAATGGACCTGGCCTCGCTCTCCTGCGCCATTCAGAACCTGTGGCTGGCGGCCCGGGCCGAAGGGCTGGGCATGGGCTGGGTGTCGCTGTTCGAGCCTGTTGCCCTGGCCGAGCTGCTGGGCCTGCCGGCCGGAGCCAAGCCGCTGGCGGTGTTGTGCCTGGGCCCGGTCGGCGAGTTTTACCCGGCCCCGATGCTGGTGCTCGAAGGCTGGGCGCAAGAGCGCCCACTGAATGAATTGCTGTATGAAAACTACTGGGGAGTGAGTCAATGAGTGTGGCGTTGCTGAGTGTCGCCGGGGTGGCGCTGGACGCGTTGCTGGGCGAACCCAAACGCTGGCATCCGCTGGTGGCGTTCGGCCGTTTTGCCGACCGCATCGAGCAACGTTTCAACTCCGGCGGTCGCGGCTGGCGCAGTCATGGGGTCACCGCCTGGGTCATCGCGGTGCTGCCGTTGACCCTGCTGGCAACGCTGTTTTCCTGGCTGCCCTATATCGGCTGGCTGTTCGAGATCCTGGCGCTGTACTGCGCCCTCGGCCTGCGTAGCCTTGGCGAGCATGTCGAACCGGTGGCCCAGGCCTTGCGCGGCGACGACCTGGATCTGGCGCGGCAGCGGGTCGGTTATCTGGTCAGTCGCCAGACCAGCGAACTGGATGCCACCGAAGTTGCCCGCGCCGCCACTGAGTCGGTGCTGGAGAACGGCAGCGACGCGGTGTTTGCCGCCCTGTTCTGGTTTGCCGTGGCCGGCGCGCCGGGCGTGGTGCTCTATCGCCTGAGCAATACCCTGGATGCGATGTGGGGCTATCGTAATGAGCGTTTCGAGCGTTTCGGCTGGGCGGCGGCGAAGATCGACGACCTGCTCAACTATATTCCGGCCCGCCTGGTGGCCCTGACTTACGCGCTGCTGGGCAAGACCCGCCTGGCGCTGAAATGCTGGCGCCGCCAGGGGCCGACCTGGGACAGCCCGAACGCCGGGCCGGTGATGGCGGCCGGGGCCGGGGCCCTGGGTGTCGAGCTGGGCGGCGCGGCGATCTATCACGGCGAACTGCACCAGCGGCCGCAGTTGGGCGAGGGCGTGGCGGCCGATGCTTCGTCCATCGATCGCGGCTGGCAACTGGTACAGCGCGGGGTCTGGTTATGGCTGCTGATTCTCTGCGTGGGGGCTGAGTTCTATGCTTGAGCACGGTGGTCGCCTGCGCAAGGCGGCCGAGCAATACGGCATCGCCGAGGCCGACTGGCTGGACCTGTCCAGCGGCCTGGCGCCCTGGCCGTGGCCGATTCCCGAGATCGGCATGCGGGCCTGGGCGCGCCTGCCGGAAACCGACGATGGCCTGGAGCAGGCCGCCCGCGACTACTACGGCGCCGCCCATGTGTTGCCGGTGCCTGGCTCCCAGGCGGCGATCCAGCTGCTTCCGCGTTTGCGCCGCGCCGGCAAGGTCGGCGTGCTGTCGCCCTGTTATGCCGAACACGCCGAAGCCTGGCGCCGCAGCGGCTACATCGTGCGTGAAGTGCTGGAGCAGGAAGTGGACTTTTTCCTCGACAGCCTGGACGTGCTGGTGGTGGTCAACCCGAATAACCCCACGGGCCTGAGCCTGACCCCGGAGCGCCTGCTGGACTGGCATGCTCGCCTGGCGCAGCGCGGTGGCTGGCTGGTGGTCGACGAAGCCTTCATGGACAACACTCCCCAGTTGAGCCTGGCGGCCCAGGCCGATCAGGTAGGGTTGATCGTCCTGCGCTCCTTCGGCAAGTTTTTCGGCCTGGCCGGTGTGCGCCTGGGCTTCGTCCTGGCCGAACGCAAGTTGCTCAAGCTGCTGGCCGAACAGGTCGGCCCCTGGGCCGTCAGCGGACCGACCCGGGTGCTGGGCCAGGTGTGCCTGCGTGACAGCCAAGGCCATGCACGGCAACGGCTGCGCAGCGAAGTGGCGAGCCTGCGTTTGGCGCACCTGCTCGAGCGCCACGGCCTGAAACCCCAGGGTGGTTGTGCGCTGTTCCAATGGCTGATCACCGATCGCGCCGAGCGGTTGCATGAGTTCATGGCGCGCCGGGGCATCCTGCTGCGGTTGTTCACCCATAACAGCAGCCTGCGCTTTGGCCTGCCGGCCGACGAAGCCGACTGGTCGCGTCTCGAACAGGCCTTCGTCGCCTACGCCAAGGAACATCCATGACCACCCTGATGGTGCAGGGCACCACTTCCGATGCCGGTAAAAGCACCCTGGTGACGGCCCTCTGCCGCTGGCTGACGCGCCAGGGCGTCAGCGTCGTGCCCTTCAAGCCGCAGAACATGGCGCTCAACAGCGCGGTGACCGCCGACGGCGGCGAGATCGGCCGCGCCCAGGCGGTGCAGGCCCAGGCCGCGTACCTGGCGCCGCACACCGACATGAACCCGGTGCTGCTCAAGCCCAATAGCGACACCGGGGCCCAGGTGATCATTCACGGTCGCGCGGTGACCACCATGAACGCGGTGGCCTATCACGACTACAAGGCCATCGCCATGCAAGCGGTGCTGGCCTCTCACCGGCGCCTGAGCGCGGCCTATCCGGTGGTGATGGTGGAGGGCGCAGGCTCGCCGGCGGAGATCAATCTGCGGGCCGGCGACATCGCCAACATGGGCTTTGCCGAAGCGGTGGACTGCCCGGTGCTGTTGGTCGCCGACATCAACCGTGGCGGGGTTTTCGCCCATCTGGTGGGCACCCTGGAGCTGTTGTCGCCCAGCGAGCAGGCGCGGGTCAAAGGTTTCATCATCAACCGTTTTCGCGGCGATATCGCCTTGTTGCAACCGGGCCTGGACTGGCTTGAAGCGCGTACCGGCAAACCGGTGATCGGCGTGCTGCCCTACGTGCTGGACCTGCATCTGGAAGCCGAGGACGGCATCGATCAACGTCAGGCCGACAAGGCCGAGCAAGTGCTGAAAGTGCTGGTGCCGGTGTTGCCGCGCATCAGCAATCACACCGACTTCGATCCGCTGCGCCTGCATCCTCAGGTGGACCTGCAATTCATCGGTCCGGGCCAGGCGATTGGGCCGGCCGACCTGATCATCCTGCCCGGCTCGAAAAGCGTACGCAGCGACCTGGCGTACCTGCGCGCCCAGGGCTGGGACAGGGCCATCGCCCGGCACCTGCGCTATGGCGGCAAGTTGCTGGGCATCTGTGGCGGTTTGCAGATGCTCGGCGAGCAGTTGCACGATCCCCTGGGGCTGGAAGGCGCGCCAGGCTCCAGTGCCGGGCTGGGGTTGCTGGCGTTCGAGACGGTGCTGGAACAAGAGAAACAACTGCGCAACGTGCGTGGGCGCCTGGCGCTGGAGGAGGCCGAGGTCAGTGGTTATGAGATCCATGCCGGGGTCACGACGGGACCTGCGCTGGAGCTGGCCGCTGTGACCCTGGACGATGGTCGTTGCGACGGCGCGCGCAGCGACGATGGGCAGATTCTCGGTACCTACCTGCACGGCCTGTTCGAGGCGCCGGCGGGCTGTAGTGCGTTGCTGCGCTGGGCGGGTTTGCGCGAGGTGCAGGCGGTCGACTACCACGCCCTGCGCGAGCGCGACATCGAGCGCCTGGCCGATCTGGTGGAACAGCATCTGGACACCGAGCACCTGCGCCAGCTTTGCGGGCTTTAGAGCGTCGGCGCCGGTATGGCGGCGCCGCTGTGGCTGTACCTCAATTCAAGGGTTTCCAAGCATGTTGCAACTGATCCTCGGCGGCGCCCGCTCCGGCAAGAGCCGCCTGGCTGAAAAGCTCGCCGGCGAGAGCGGCCTGGCCGTGACCTATATCGCTACCAGCCAGGCGCTGGACGGCGAAATGAACCAGCGCATCGAGCATCACCGCGAACGGCGTCCGACCGAATGGGCATTGATCGAGGAACCCCTGGAGCTGGCACGGGTGCTGCGTGAAGCGGCGAGCGCCGAACGTTGCCTGCTGGTGGACTGCCTGACCCTGTGGCTGACCAACCTGTTGCTGCTGGAGGATGCCCGGCGGCTCGCCAGTGAGCGCGAAGCGCTGTTGCAGTGCCTGGCGTCGCTGCCGGGCGAAATCATTTTTGTCAGCAACGAGACCGGAATGGGTGTCGTGCCGCTGGGCGAATTGACTCGCCGTTATGTCGATGAAGCCGGTTGGTTGCATCAAGCCCTGGCCGAGCGTTGTCAGCGGGTAGTGCTGACGGTGGCCGGCCTGCCCCTGACCCTGAAAGGAACTGCGTTATGAATGACTTCTGGTGGCTGCGGCCGTGCAAGGCGCTCGACACTCAAGCCCTGGAGGCGGCGCGGTCGCGCCAGCAGCAATTGACCAAGCCCGCGGGTTCGCTGGGGCAACTGGAGCGGGTAGCGGTACAGCTGGCCGGCTTGCAGGGGCGGGTCAAGCCTGGCCTGGAGCAGCTGTGGATCGCGATTTTCGCCGGCGACCACGGGGTGGTGGCCGAGGGCGTTTCGGCTTACCCGCAGGAAGTCACCGGGCAGATGCTGCACAACTTCGTCACCGGCGGCGCGGCCATCAGCGTGCTGGCGCGGCAGCTGCGGGCACGCCTGGAGGTGGTTGACCTCGGCACGGTGACGCCCGGCTTGAACCTGCCTGGCGTGCGCCATTTGCACCTGGGGGCGGGCACCCGCAACTTCGCCCTGGGGCCGGCCATGACCCGGGCCCAGGGCGAACAGGCCCTGCAGGCTGGACGTGACAGTGTGCTGCGGGCTGTCGAGCAGGGTAGCGAGTTGTTTATCGGTGGCGAGATGGGCATCGGCAACACCACCGCGGCCAGCGCCGTGGCCTGTGCCTTGCTGGACATTCCGGTAGCGCACCTCGCGGGTCCGGGCACCGGCCTGGATGCAGCGGGTGTCAGCCACAAGGCGCGGGTGATCGAGCGCGCCTTGAGCCTGCATGCGCCCCAGCGTGGCGATGCCTTGCAGACCTTGTTCAACCTTGGCGGTTTCGAAATGGCTGCCTTGGCGGGAGCGTACCTGGCCTGTGCCCAGGAAGGCGTTGCGGTGCTGGTCGACGGCTTCATTTGCAGCGTGGCGGCGCTGGTGGCGGTGCGGTTGAATCCCGAGTGCCGGCGGTGGTTGCTGTTCAGTCACCGTGGGGCCGAGCCGGGGCATCGGCATATCCTGCAAACCCTCGAGGCCGAACCTTTGCTGGACCTCGGCCTGCGCCTGGGCGAGGGCAGCGGCGCGGCACTGGCGGTGCCATTGCTGCGCCTGGCCTGCGACCTGCACGGGCAGATGGCGACTTTCGCCGAGGCGGCCGTGGCGGATCGCCCGGCATGACCTTGCGCCTGGACCTGCTGCGCCATGGCGAAACCGAACTCGGTGGTGGCCTGCGCGGCAGCCTCGACGATGCCCTGACCGACGCCGGCTGGCAGCAGATGCGTGCTGCTGTCATAGGCCAGGGGCCCTGGGATCGGCTGGTGAGTTCGCCCTTACAACGCTGCGCGCGTTTCGCCGAGGAACTGGGGGCGCGCCTGGCGCTGCCGGTGACCCTGGACCCGGATCTGCAGGAGCTGCATTTCGGCGCCTGGGAAGGGCAGAGTGCCGCTGCGCTGATGGCGACCGACGCCGAGGCGCTGGGGCGGTTCTGGGCCGATCCTTATGCCTTTACTCCGCCGCAGGGCGAGCCGGTGCTGGCGTTTTCAGCGCGGGTGCTGGGAGCGGTCGAGCGTCTGCACCAGCGTCATGCCGGTGAGCGGGTGCTGCTGGTCAGCCATGGCGGAGTGATGCGGCTGTTGCTGGCCCGGGCCCGTGGTTTGCCGCGAGCGCAGTTGCTGAATGTCGAGGTTGCTCACGGTGCCTTGTTCGCCCTGACTGTCAAGGCTGGCCTGGTGTTGAGCGAAGGAGTCTGAGCGTGCTGCCATTCTGGATCGCCCTGCAATTTCTCAGCAGTTTTCCGGTGCGTTTGCCGGGCATGCCGTCGCCCGAGGAAATGGGTCGCTCGTTGCTGTTCTATCCGCTGATCGGCCTGCTGTTCGGGCTGCTGCTGTGGGGGCTGAACCAGTGGCTGATGGGGGCGCCGCTGTTGCTGCATGGGGCGTTGTTGCTGACGGTCTGGGTGCTGCTCAGTGGTGCCTTGCATCTGGACGGGCTGGCCGACAGTGCGGACGCCTGGCTGGGTGGCTTCGGCGACCGTGAGCGTACGCTGACGATCATGAAGGACCCGCGCAGCGGGCCGATCGCCGTAGTCACCCTGGGGCTGGTGTTGCTGCTTAAGTTCGCCGCGCTGGTGGCGCTGATCGAGCAGCAGGCCGGTGTCGCCTTGCTGCTCGCGCCGCTGATCGGTCGCGGCGCCTTGCTCGGGCTGTTCCTCTGTACGCCTTATGTGCGCCCTGGCGGCCTTGGGCAGGCGCTGGCGAATCACCTGCCGCGCCTGGCCGGAAAGTGGGTGTTGGGGCTTGCTGCGCTGGCGTGTGTAGTGCTCGGCGGTTATAGCGCGGTGCTGGCGTTGCTGCTGGCGGGCGTGGTGTTTGCCGGCTTGCGGCAGCTGATGCTGCGTCGTCTGGGCGGTACCACCGGAGATACGGCGGGCGCTCTGCTGGAGCTGCTGGAGATGGCGGTCCTGGTGGGGGTGGCGTTGTTCTAGAAAGGTGGGGTGCGGGTTTATCCGCGCCCTGGGCTTTGCAAATTTCTTGCATTCCATTAATCGCGGGTATATACACGCACCATGCTTCCTTCTCAATGTTTGTGCATCAACCTGCGTCGCGCCGCCCGTGGCGTCAGCAGGTTCTACGACGGCGCTCTCGACGGCTTCGGGATTAACGTTGCCCAGTATTCCTTGCTGAGCAACCTGCAGCGCCTGGACCAGCCGAGCATTTCCAGCCTGGCCGAGGCCATGGGCCTGGATCGCAGCACCCTGGGCCGCAACCTGCGGGTGCTGGAAGGCGAGGGGCTGGTTCGATTGTCCGAGGGTGAGGATCAACGCAATCGCATCGTCCAGCTGACCGAGGAGGGCCAGCAGCGACTGCTGGCGGCCTTGCCGGCCTGGGAAGCGGCGCAACAGCGCTTGATCGATCGTCTGGGTGCAGAAAAACGCGAAACCTTGCTGGCCTTGCTGAACGAACTGTCGTGAGCGCTGTTCGTTCGATGATAAGCGGGTATATACCCGAAAATGGAGAATAAAATGACTTCGATGTGGCGTACCAGCGGTTGGGTTCTTCTCGGGAGTGCGCTGATCCTGGCCTTGTCCCTGGGGGTAAGGCACGGCTTCGGGTTGTTTCTGCCGCCCATGAGCGCCGAGTTCGGCTGGGGGCGCGAGGTGTTTGCCTTTGCCATTGCCTTGCAGAACCTGATCTGGGGCCTGGCCCAGCCCTTCACTGGGGCCCTGGCGGACCGCTTCGGCGCGGCCAGGGTGGTGGTGATCGGCGGCGTGCTGTACGCCGTGGGCCTGCTGTTCATGGGGTTGGCCGACTCGCCACTGTCGCTGTCGTTGAGCGCCGGGTTGCTGATCGGCATCGGCCTTTCGGGGACCTCGTTCTCGGTGATTCTCGGTGTGGTGGGGCGCGCACTGCCGGTGGAAAAACGCAGCATGGGCATGGGGATCGCCAGCGCGGCCGGTTCGTTCGGTCAGTTCGCCATGCTGCCGGGCACCCTGGGCTTGATCGGCTGGCTCGGCTGGTCGTCAGCGCTGTTGGTGCTGGGGTTGCTGGTGGCCTTGATCGTGCCGCTGGTGAGCATGCTCAAGGACAAGCCGCTGCCCAGCCTGGGCCATGAACAGAGCCTCTCCGAGGCCTTGCGTGAAGCCTGCTCACACTCCGGGTTCTGGCTGCTGGCGTTCGGCTTTTTCGTCTGTGGTTTCCAGGTGGTATTCATCGGTGTGCATTTGCCGGCTTACCTGGTGGACCAGCACTTGCCGGCCACGGTGGGCACCACGGTGCTGGCGCTGATCGGCCTGTTCAATATCTTCGGGACCTACACCGCCGGCTGGCTGGGTGGACGCATGTCCAAACCGCGCTTGTTGACTGGCCTGTACCTGTTGCGCGCGGTGGTCATCGGCCTGTTCCTCTGGCTGCCGGTGACGCAAGCCAGCGCGTATCTGTTCGGCATGGCCATGGGCTTCCTGTGGCTGTCGACGGTGCCGCTGACCAATGGCACGGTGGCGACCTTGTTCGGGGTGCGCAACCTGTCCATGCTGGGCGGCATCGTGTTTCTGTTTCACCAGTTGGGCTCGTTCCTCGGGGGCTGGCTCGGCGGGGTGGTCTACGATCGAACCGGGAGTTATGACTTGATCTGGCAGGTGGCGATTCTCCTCAGTCTGCTGGCTGCGGCCCTGAACTGGCCGGTGCGCGAGCGTCCGGTCGCCCGTTTGCAGGCAAGCGCGGCATGAGCCGGACAGGCCTGTGCTGGATTGGCCTGACGGCTGTTATCGCCTTGCTGGTATTGGCCTGGTGGGGCTGGCACCAGGGTGGGCTGGCGCTGATGCAGTTGGGCATGGGCGTCTGCTAGGAAGCGCTTGCTAGGGCATCCGCCAGGCGAGTAGCTTCACCCTCTGACGGTACTTTCAAGGAGCTGAATATGTTGGCGCGCTGGCTTGCTGTTCCAGCTGTACTCATGGCGTTTGTCGGTTCGACCTGGGCGGACGAATGTCCGTCGCTGCTGCAGGGCTCGCTGCCCAAGCTGCGGGCCAAGGAATCCATCGACCTGTGCCAACGCTTTGCCGGCAAGCCGCTGGTGGTGGTCAATACCGCGAGCTTTTGCGGTTTCGCCCCACAGTTCAAGGGGCTCGAGGCGTTGTACCAGCGTTACAAGGACCAGGGGCTGGAAGTGGTAGGCGTGCCGTCCAATGACTTCAAGCAGGAGTCCAAGGATGGCGCGGAAACGGCCAAGGTCTGCTATGTGAACTATGGCGTCACCTTCACCATGACCGAGCCGCAGCAGGTCCGGGGCCCGGACGCGGTGCACCTGTTCAAGGTGCTGGCCGAGCAGAGCAGTGCGCCGAAGTGGAACTTCTACAAGTATGTGGTCGATCGCCAGGGCAAGGTGATCGCCAATTTCTCCAGTTTGACCAAACCGGACAGTCCGGAACTGATCGAGGCAGTGGAACAGGCGCTGGCATCCAGGCCTTGAGTGTTATCCGCAACCAATAAAAAAGCCCGCGCATCCCTGGATGCGCGGGCTTTTTCGTTCGTGCCGTCAGGCTTTAGAAGCGGTAGGTTGCACCCACGCCGAAGCCGTTTGCGCTGTTTTCGTACTCGGAGCTGTAAGACTGGCCGAGCGTATTGTGATTGTTGATCTTGACTTTCTCTTCCTTGAGGTAGGAATAGGCCACGTCGATGGTCAGGTCTTCGGTTGGGCTCCAGCCGGCGCCGAGGCTGAAGATGGTCCGGTCTCCGGTAGGAATGCGCGGCGAACGGTTGGTGTTGTTGGCCGGCGACTGGTCGAAGCTCAGGCCGGTACGCAATACCCACTGCTTGTTCAACTGGTAGGAAGTACCGATGGCGTAGGCCCAGGTGTCGTGCCAGTTCTGCTCTTCCTTGACGGTGCTGAGCGCACCCGGGGCCAGCAGACCGCCAGCGCTGGCTGTTACGCCTTCGTTTTGCACGGTGATGTCTTTCAGGCGGCTCCAGCGGGTCCAGGTCGCACCGGCGTAGAGTTTCCAGGCATCGTTGAGGTCCTGGGTCACCGACAGGTCGGCCGATTCAGGGGTGGTGATGTCCAGCGAGGCATCGTAGCGAGCGCCACGCAGCAGAGCGCTTGGAGTGCCGGCGCCTGGGCTGACTTCGGTGTGGCCTTCCAGCTTGTACTTGACCTTCGAGTGGTAGGTCAGGCCCACGCGGGTGGTGTCGGTCGCCTGGACCAGCACGCCGATGTTGTAGCCGTAGCCAACGTCGTCGCCCTTGATCTGGACATTGCCATCGTTAGGCGACAGTGGCGTGGTCAGTGCCGATTCCAGGGTGCCGGAAATACGGTTGATGGTCGGGCCGAAACCGATCGACACCTTGTCATTGAAGGCGTAGCTGACGGTTGGCTGGAAGGTGATGACTTTAACTTCGCTTTTGCTGCCGAAGTTACGGCCCTGGAAGCCGCTTTCGTAGTCGGTGATCAGGCCGAACGGGGCGTAGACACCCAGGCCGAAGGCCCACTGATCGTCGATAGGCTTGACGTAGAAGCCCATTGGCACGGCGGTTAAGGGCACCATGTCGCCTTTGTTGGTGCCGCTACGGCTGCCGCTGGCGTCGTTGATGTCGGTGGATGCATCAATGGCCGCGACGCCGCCAGTGATTTGCTGGCGTTTCAGGCGCGACATACCGGCAGGGTTGCCAAAAACTGTGCTTGCATCGTCCGCAGCAGAGGATCGACCGGCAAAACCAGTACCCATGCCGCTGATGCTTTGTTCGTTCAGGGCAAAGCCACTTGCGAAAAGTTGGGTAGATGCCATGGCAACGGCAAGGCTAAGACTGGTTTTGAGTATTACTTTTTTCATTATTAGAACTCCTGGTGATCACCGGAGCGGAAATTACCAACATTTCCTCCTTAGCGCTATAGGCTGTATGGCTTGAGATAGAGCGGTTTTGTAGGACAATCAGACCAAAATCGCCGTAGTTTGCGCAATCTTGAAAAGGTCCGATCAGCAGGCGATCTGATTCAGGGGGGCAACACAGGTTTGCCAGGCATCGGCGAAATCCCGCAAACGTCCTTGTGGCTGGAAGATCTGCTTCCAGATGCGAGCCATGCCAACCAGGTCGTCGGCCTCGGGGAGCGGGGTATTCTGCTCTTCCACCAGTAGCCAGGCGATGGCGGTGGCGTAGCGCAGGTTGACGGTCAATTCCAGGTGCGGGCCGCTGAGGAAGGCGTGCTGGCTGGCCAGGCCGCGAACCAGGCTGGCACGCTCCGGGTCCAGCGCCAGGTAGTGGTCCCAGAGTGCCTGGTGGCGGGGTTCGGCGATGCGATAGAGGCCGTGGCCCCTGCGGTCGTGCAGGGCGGAGCCAAGGGCGGATTGACTGGCGGCGATGCCTAGCAGCAGTGATTCTGCGGTGCGACTGTGGTTGCCCAGATAGATCAGGGTCGGGCGAATCACGTAGCGGCACAGTTCGCTGGCGGCAATACCCATAGAGCCCTCGAAGCGTGAAAGTGGCCGGCGAGGCCTGATGGGGGAGCTTGGCAGCGGTGGATCGGTCAGACTCGCCGGAAGCGGATCATGCCGCTTGAGTTGAAGTGTAGTGTCATATCGTTGCCGTAAAGGACTGTTTTTAAAATATTTCCAGCTTCGAGTTATAACCGTTATATCGGATGGTGCTTTAGCCGAAGGCGGAAAAACCGAAATAACAGGCAATAAAAAGCCCCGCTATTCAGGCGGGGCTTTGGGTTTTCAGCGCTCTGGCGTCTTAGGCAGTCAGGGCCTGACGAGTGCGCTCGATCACCGCTTGCAGCGGCTCGGCGCTGGAATACTGGTCGGGGTACAGGCGTTCGCTGTGACGAGCGATACCGTGTTCGTTGACCAGGGTGAAGCTGAAGCAGCCTTTGCGAGCGGCCATGATCAGGCAGTTCATTGGAGCAAAAGCATTGGTGAGGGTGCGAATGGCATCCTGAGTCTGGATTTGAGTAGACATCGTTATTGGGTGTTCCTACAAATGACACGGTTAAGAACCGTGCAACGTTAAAACGTTCCAGTAACGCCGACCACCATTGGTCGAACGAAGAACCCGACTGGAACAAAGCAGCCAGTTGGAAGCGCTTTATCAAGTGCGCGCTAGGGCTGGCAGGTAGGTACTTAGGAGGGCAGGCAATCACAGCGGGGGTTAAGGTTCTGGGCCCCAGGTGAAGATCCTGATCAATTTGCAGGTTGGTTCGGTCAGAGTAAAAGGGCTTCGTGACATCCTTTGCAATGTGTTCAAAGGCGGTGTCGGCGAAAGCTTTACCTGGAAACCAGCGAGGTGGTCGATCCCGTGTAGTCGGTAGAAGCTTCTCTTCAGGGAAGCTGAACCGGGGGACTTGTTCGACCAGAATTGACTTTCAGCTTGGTACTAACGCTGTTGATGATAACGGATTGATGTGGCCGGTGCAAGTGTGTTAGGCAAAATGGTTATGAGCGTTACAGGGGTGAGGCCATGAACGAGGCAGGCTGGGCTTTCCACCGCCGTTGGGCAGAAGCTGTTACTGAAATCTTTCGTCTTCGATGCTGTTCTTCCATGAACGAGCGAAAAAGGTGCATCGATATAACTGGATCGAGGGTACTTGTGCACAATAGTTGCGCGGGCTGTCACCGCTCTGTCACCTCACCTGCCGGGCCCTCCAATGCCTGCGATGAAAATTTAAGTCAATGAAAAACATCGGTTTTTTTTGCTGGTGAAAAAATCGTCAGTTTGACTGCGGGCCCCGTCCCATGCGGCTTTCGGAGACTTGTAGGGCGGTTGTCCACTGAGTTATCCACAGCTTCTGTGGATTGTCCCAAGCGCTTGCTCTAGCACGGGCGTGCCGAGTTTTTTCGACTTTACGCGTGCGAAAAAAGGAGTAGAGTGGCGCGCCTTCAGATCTGCCCTACAGTGCTTTATGAAGTTTCGCTCAGTGTCACCTTCTGTTACCTCTGCCTCTTCCAGTGTTACCGAACCCAAGCGTTTTTCGTTGCGCGTGGCCATGTGGCTGCTCGACAGCCCGCGGCTGGGAGAACACCGGAACGTCAAGCACTTTGCCGGTCATTTGCTCAAGCAGCCTGCCCGGGAAGGGGTCGTGGTGGCGCAGAGTCGTCTTGGCCAGCTGATGTGCCGCGAGTGCGGCAACGCCCGTGATCGGCGGATTGGCCATGACCTGCTGCGCCAGGCGGCGCGGGCTGGCGATCGTCGTGCCCAACTGGAGCTTGGTCAGATCGAAGACTGAGCTGTCCAACCCTCGGTCCCTTGGTTAACCTTCAAGCTTTATTTCACTGTCTGGAGTGGCTATGGCTATGGCTATGGACTTGACCAGCGTACTGTTCGGTCTGGCAGGCGCGGCATTGCCCTTGGTGGCGCTCGCCTGGCAACTGCAACGCCGTCTGAGCTCCCGCCAAACCGAACTGTCCCTGCTGGAGGAGCGCCTGGCCACTGCGTTGCTGGCGCAGGATGGCTTGAATGCCCAACTGGATGCCTGCCGCGACGAGATCAGCGACCTGGGCCAGGCCAATGCCGTGAAGCAGGCCGACCTGGCGGCGGTGCGCCGGGAAGTCGAGTTATTGCAGATCGAACGCGACAATGCCCGTGACGCGGCCCACGCCTGGAACCTTGAACGGGCCAACAAGGAAGCCGAGCTGCGGCGCCTGGACGCCCAGGCCGCGTCATTGAATGCCGAGCTGCGCGAGCAGCAGGAAAGCCACCAGCAACGCCTGAGCGACCTGCAAGGCTCGCGAGATGAGCTGCGGGTGCAGTTCGCCGAGCTGGCGGGCAAGATCTTCGACGAGCGTGAACAGCGGTTTGCCGAGAACAGCCAGCAGCGCCTCGGACAATTGCTCGACCCGCTCAAGGAGCGCATCCAATCCTTCGAGAAGCGGGTCGAAGAGAGTTATCAGGCCGAAGCGCGCGAGCGTTTTTCCCTCGGCAAGGAACTCGAGCGTCTGCAGCAGTTGAACCTGCGCTTGAGCGACGAGGCGACCAACCTGACACGTGCGCTCAAGGGCCAGAAGACCCAGGGCAATTGGGGCGAACTGATTTTGGAACGGGTGCTTGAGCATGCCGGCCTGGAGAAGGGCCGCGAGTACCAGACCCAGGTCAGCCTCAAGGGGCCCGACGGCGAGCGCTTCCAGCCCGACGTGCTGATCATGCTGCCCGGCGACAAGCAGGTGGTCGTGGACTCCAAGGTCAGCCTGACCGCCTACCAACAGTTTGTCGCGGCGGACGATGACGTGATCGGCCAGGCGGCACTGAAACAGCACGTGCTGTCCTTGCGCAATCACGTCAAAGGCCTGGCCGGCAAGGACTACAAACGCCTGGAAGGCTTGCACAGCCTGGATTTCGTCTTGCTCTTCGTACCTATCGAGGCGGCCTTTTCCGCCGCCTTGCAGGCCGAGCCCAATCTGTTCCAGGAAGCCTTCGACCGCAACATCGTGATCGTCAGCCCGACCACCCTGCTGGCCACACTGCGAGTGATCGACAGCCTGTGGAAGCAGGAGCGACAGAGTCAGAACGCCCGGGAAATCGCTGAACGCGCCGGTTGGCTGTACGACAAGTTCGTGTTGTTCATTCAGGATCTGGATGAGGTCGGCAATCGTCTGCAGCAATTGGACAAGGCCTACAGCGCCGCGCGCAACAAGCTGACCGAGGGGCGTGGCAACCTGGTCAGCCGCAGCGAGCAACTGCGCTTGCTCGGCGCGCGTGCCAGCAAGAGCCTGCCGGCGGACCTGCTGGAGCGAGCGATGACCGATGCCGACGGCGCGTTGCTCGAATTGCCGGATTGAGCTGTAGCCGCTGCCGCAGGCTGCGATCGGCCCCGGAGGGGGCGCGGCGTGTTCAATATCGCTGAAGGCCTGCGGCCTTATCGCAGCCTGCGGCATCGGCTACAGGACTCTCAGAGCGGCAGATGCCGACTCAGCAGCGCCCGCAGTGCCGCTGGCTTCACCGGCTTGGCCAGGTAGTCCAGCCCCGCGGCGTGTACCTCGGCGACCATCTCGGGGCGCCCGTCGGCGCTGATTACCACGCCAGGTACCGGATCACCCAGCTGGGTGCGCAGCCAGGCCATGACCTCGGTGCCGGTTTCGCCATCGTCCAGGTGATAGTCCACCAGCGCCAGTTGCGGGCGCACGCCATCACTGAGCAGCGCGGCGCATTCTTCCCGGTTGCGCGCGGTCCAGACCTGGCAGCCCCAGCGACTGAGCAGGCTGTTCATGCCGATCAGGATGCTGTCTTCATTGTCGACACAGAGTACCTGGGCGCCAGACAGCAGATGGCCGTTGAGTTCGGCCACTTGTCCCGGTGCGCTGGCGGCCGCCTTGGCCAAAGGCACGCTGACGCTGAATACACTGCCCTTGCCCGGCCAGGAGCGTACCTGCAGGCCATGGCCAAGGACGCGGCACAAGCCATCGGCGATCGCCAGCCCGAGGCCCAGGCCTTTCTCGGCGCGGGTCTGGTGGCTGTCGAGGCGCTTGAACTCTTCGAAGATCACCTGCTGTTTGTCCAGCGGAATCCCCGGCCCGCGGTCCCAGACCTCCAGGCACAGTTGATTGCCACGGCGGCGCGCGCCCAAGAGCACAGGTCCCTTGGCGTAACGGAAGGCATTGGTCAGGAAGTTCTGCAGGACCCGGCGCAGAAGCTTGATGTCGCTGTCGACCCTGAGGTGGCTGCCGCGCAGGCGGAACTTCAAGCCTTGCTCCTGGGCCAGGACCTTGAATTCGGCCCCCAGGGTATCGAACAGCTCGTTGAGCACGAACGGCTTGCGCTCCGGATTGATCTTGCCGTTTTCCAGGCGGGAGATATCCAGCAAGTCGCTGATCAGGTCTTCGGCAGAGCGCAGGGAGCTGTCCAGGTGCTGGACCAATTGCTGGGCTTCGGCGGACAAACCGTCGTCCTGATGGGAGAGGGCGGCGGAGAACAGCCGTGCGGCGTTCAGCGGTTGCATCAGGTCGTGACTGACCGCCGCCAGGAAGCGTGTCTTGGACTGGTTGGCGGCCTCGGCGGTGCCCTTGGCCTCGGTCAGTGCGGCGTTCAACTGCGACAGTTCTTGGGTCCGTTCGGCAACCCGTTGTTCCAGGCCTTCATTGGCTTCGGTGAGGGCCTGTTCGGCTTCGCGGAACGGGGTGATGTCGGTGAAGCTCATGACAAAGCCGCCGCCGGGCATCGGGTTGCCGATCAACTCGATCACCCGGCCATTGGGGAACAGCCGCTCGGAAGTGTGGGCGCGGCCCTGGCGCATCCAGTGCAGGCGGCGGGCGACATGCACTTCGGCCTCGCCCGGCCCGCACAGGCCGCGCTCGGCATTGTGGCGGATGATGTCGGCGATCGGCCGGCCGACGCTGATCAGTCCGTCCGGGTAGTTGAACAGTTCCAGGTAGCGACGGTTCCAGGCCACCAGCCTGAGGGACTGGTCGACCACGCTGATGCCCTGGCTGATGTTCTCGATCGCCCCTTGCAGCAGGGCGCGGTTGAACTGCAGCACCTCGGAGGCTTCGTCGGCGATGCGCACCACATCTTCGAGCTGCATCTCCCGCCCTTCGATGGCGGCCTTGACCACCGCGCGGGTGGACGACGCGCCGAGTACGCCGGCCAGCAGGCGTTCGGTGTGGGCGATCCATTCGCCGTCGGCGTTCTGGTTGGGGTTGAAACCTTTGCCCTGGCGGTAGGCAAAGCGGATGAAGCTCTGGCGGGCCCGTTCTTCCCCGACAAAACGCGCGGCGAGCTTGAGCAGGTCGTCGATCTGCACCGATAGCATCGAGCGGGAGCTGGGGCGGCCGCTGATTTCCTGGCCGATGAAGCGTCCGGCCTGCCAGTGCTCCGAAACCCGGGTCCTCGACAGCACCGAGACCCAGGCGAACAGGATGAAGTTACCGGCCAGCGACAGCACCACCCCCTGGGTCAAGGGCGTGATCGGCAGGTTCAGTGGGTTGCCGTGCAGCCAGGCCAGGCCTGGAAAGCTGCTCAGCGACCAGCCCAGGCTGTGGGCGGCGATGGGCAGGACCAGGGTGTAGAACCACAGGAAGGTGCCGGCCGCCAGACCGGCGAACACGCCGCGGCGGTTGGCCTGTTTCCAGTACAGCGCCCCGAGCATGGCCGGGGCCAGCTGGGTCACGGCGGCGAAGGCGATCTGGCCGATGGTCGCCAGGCTCGCGGTGGAGCCCAGCAGGCGGTAGCTGACATAGGCCAGCAGCAGGATGACCACGATGCTGACCCGGCGCACCGAGAGCATCCAGTGGCGGAACACTTCGAAGGGCCGCTCGGCACTCTGCCGGCGTAGCAGCCAGGGCAGCAGCATGTCGTTGGAGACCATGGTCGACAGCGCCACGCTGGCGACGATCACCATGCCGGTGGCGGCCGACGCACCGCCGATGAAGGCCAGCACGGCCAGGGCCGGATGGGCCTGGGCCAGGGGCAGGCTGATGACGAACGAATCCGGTAGCACCGAGCTGGGCAGCAGCATCTGCCCGGCCAGGGCGATCGGCACCACGAACAGCGCGGCCAGGGCCAGGTAGGCGGGAAACACCCACTTGGCCAAGCGCAGGTCCTGGGGCTCGATGTTCTCCACCACTGTGACGTGGAACTGCCGCGGCAGGCAGATGATCGCCATCATGGCGACGCCGGTCTGCACCACCATCGACGGCCAGTTGATGGTCTCTTCCCAGTACTGTTCCAGGCGCGGGGCGAGCATGGCCTGGCTGAACAGGTCGTCGAAACCATCGTACAGGCCATAGGTGACAAAGGCGCCGACCGCGAGAAAGGCCAGCAGCTTGACCAGGGATTCGAAGGCAATCGCTAGCACCATGCCGCGGTGGTGCTCGGTGGCGTCGAGGTTGCGGGTACCGAAGACGATGGTGAACAGCGCCAGGATCAGCGACACGATCAGCGCCGTGTCCTGGGCGCGGGTGCCCATGGTGTCGGCGCCGGCGCCGATCAGCAGGTCCACGCCGAGCACGATGCCCTTGAGCTGCAGGGCGATATAGGGAAGCACGCCGACCAGGCAGATCAGCGCCACCACCACCGCCAGCGACTGGGACTTGCCGTAGCGCGCGGCGATGAAGTCGGCGATGGAGGTGATGTTTTCCTGCTTGCTGATCATCACCATCTTTTGCAGGACCCAGGGCGCCAGCACCAGCAGCAGGATCGGCCCCAGGTAGATCGGCAAGAACGACCAGAGTTGCTCGGCGGCCTGGCCGACGGCGCCGAAGAAGGTCCAGCTGGTGCAATACACCGCCAGCGACAGGCTGTACACCCAGGCTCGCACCCGCGGCGGCAAGGGGGCGCTGCGACGGTCACCGTAAAAGGCGATGGCAAACATGATGGCCATATAGGCCAGGGCGACGATGGCGATCAGCCCGCTGGACAGCGACATGGAAACTCCGAACATAAAGGCACACCGGGCGCTTCAGCCCGGTCAGACAGTCTCGCACGATGTTCGGGGTTCGTCAGTGTCGACCAAGGTATTGGCGCGGCCAGGCGTCGCAGGGGGAAGAGGGCTGCCTGTCAGGTTTTATCGCGAGTCGGCACGAGCCTATGCAAGGCAGCACGGAGCAAGTGGGCGCGAGAGCGGCCTCAAGGCCGCAGCGCAATGTCGATCAGTTCATGCAGTTCCTGCACCTCAAGCGGTTCCGCGGCGAACAGGATGCGGAACACCGTTGGCGCCACCAGCATGTTCAACAGCCGATCGACGCTCGGCAGGGCTGCTTCACTGTGCCGGTGGCGGTCGAGGATGATCTGCAATTGCCCGCTGAGAATGCTCACGCAATAGCCGGGCGTGCTGCTGCATTGCACGTCGCGCATCATGGTGCGCCCGGGTTCGGAACTCATTTCGTCGAGGTACTGCTCGGCCCAGGCCCGCAGGTCGCCGCGCAGGCTGCCGGTGGCGGCCGGTTCGCCGTCCGGACGCAGGCGTTCCAGGGCGACATCCGCCAGCAGCGCCGACAGGTCGCCCCAGCGCCGATAGATGGTCGAAGGCGTGACGCCGGCGCGGACGGCGATTTGCGGCACGGTCAGGGTCGAGCGCTCCTGCTCTTCGAGGAGTTCACGGACTGCCGAGTGGATGGATTCCTGTACCCGGGCGCTGCGTCCGCCTGGGCGTAAACCTTCTTTAATAGCCATGGGTCGAACCTTAACACAAAGAATTTGCTTTAAGAGCGAGGCGGTAGCACACTCCGCAAAAGCAAAAAATTAGCTTTAATGGAGCGTGCCCATGTCCAGTATTGTCGACTCTTCACTGTCAAACCGTTCCAGACTGCTGTTTCTGGCGATCACCTTACTCAGTTTTCTCGCCGCTTCCAGTGTGCCGACACCGATGTATCACCTGTATCAGGAGGCGCTGCAATTCTCCCCAGCGACCTTGACCCTGATCTTCGGCGTCTACGCCTTGAGCCTGTTGGCGGCGCTGCTGACCGTGGGTTCGCTTTCGGATTATCTGGGGCGCAAGCCGGTGATCTTCGTGGCGCTGCTGCTGGACATACTGGCGATGCTGCTATTCATCCAGGCCGACAGCGTGGCCTGGTTGATTGCTGCCCGGGTGATGCAGGGCTTCGCTACCGGCATGGCCACCAGCGTGTTGGGTGCGGCGCTGCTGGATACCGACCGGCAGCAGGGGCCGCTGGTCAACAGCGTGGCGCCCTTGCTGGGCATGGCGTGCGGGGCGATGGGCAGCGGCCTGCTGGTGGAATATGCGCCGTTGCCGTTGCAACTGGCCTACTGGTTGCTGCTGGTGCTGTTTGTCGCCCAGGCGCTGTACGTCTGGCGCCTGCCGGAGACCGTCAGTGTCCAGCCCGGTGTCTGGGCCTCCCTGCGGCCCACCCTGCATGTACCGCCCCAGGCGCGGCGAGCGCTGTGGCTGGCGTTGCCGGTGGATGTGGCGGTGTGGGCCGTGGGCGGGTTTTTTCTGTCGTTGGCGCCATCGCTGGTGCGCACCGCGACGGGCTCGACCTCGAACCTGATCGGTGGTGGCCTGGTGGCGGTGCTGACCCTGAGCGGCGCCCTGATGATTGTTTCCCTGCGCCATCGTCCGGCGGACAAGGTGCTACGGCTGGGCGCGAGCCTGCTGGCGGTCGGCATCGGCCTGGTCCTCATTGCCGTGCACACCGCCAGCCTGCCGCTGTTCTTTCTCGGCACCCTGGTCACGGGCGGTGGTTTTGGCTCCGGGTTCCTCGGCGCCCTGCGCAGTGTGGTGCCCCTGGCTTTGCCCCATGAGCGAGCGGGGTTGATGTCGGCGTTTTATGTCCTGAGTTATCTGGCGTTCTGCCTGCCGTCCCTGCTGGCGGGAAACCTGACGCGCAGCCTTGGCCTGGTCGCGACCACCGATGGTTATGGCGCGGTATTGATCCTGCTGTCCCTGGCCGCCTTGCTGGGGCTGCTGCGTCAGCGAAGCGCCAAGGCTTGCGTCGCACAGGAAGGTTGAGCGCGTTGGTGGCTGATCCAGGCGCCGGCTTGGGTTAGCCTGCTCACTGGCTGCGCGCAGGGTGCGTGCACCAACCCTGGGAGAGGCAGGCATCGATGAAGATCATTCGCAGTAAAACCTTCACCGGGGAGCGGGCCTGGGCGGCGCTGGACATCGCCAGCATGAATGGCATCACCACGCGCCTGCATTGGACCGATCAGCCTTATAAGTGGCACACCAACGACGGGCAGGAAGTGTTTGTCGTGCTCGATGGCCAAGTGCGCATGCACTATCGGGAAAACGGCCTGGAGCAGTCGGTGCTGCTGGAGGTGGGCGATATCTTCTACGCCGATGTCGGCACCGAGCATGTGGCCCACCCGCAAGGCACGGCGCGGGTGCTGGTGGTGGAAACCGCAGGCAGTGTCTGACTCGTATATTTATGAAATAGATAATAGATAGAGAAATTACCCGTTATATAGATATTCGATCCGGTTCTACCATGGGCTCCACCTCATCGGAGGACAGGAGATCGCACCATGACATGCCCCAACACCCTCAGAACCGGACGGCCCTTGAGCCAGCTGCAGCATCCTCGCGAAGCCATCCGCCAATTCACTCCCAACTGGTTCGCCGCGACCATGGGCACCGGCGTACTGGCCCTGGCGCTGGCCCAGTTGCCGCTGCGGATCCCGGGCTTGCACCTGCTGGCCGAGGGGCTGTGGCTGTTCACCATCGTGCTGTTCGTGGTGTTCAGTGCGGTCTATGCGGCACGCTGGGTAATGTTCTTCGACGAAGCCCGGCGGATTTTCGGGCATTCCACGGTCTCTATGTTCTTCGGCACCATCCCCATGGGCCTGGCCACCATCATCAACGGTTTCCTGCTGTTCGGCGTACCGCGCTGGGGCGAGGGCGTGGTGCAGTTGGCCGAGCTGCTGTGGTGGCTGGACGTGGCGCTGTCGCTGGCTTGCGGGGTGCTGATTCCCTACATGATGTTCACCCGCCAGGAGCACCGTATCGACCAGATGACCGCGGTCTGGCTGCTGCCAGTGGTCGCAGCCGAAGTCGCCGCCGCCAGTGGCGGACTGCTGGCGCCGCACCTGGTGGACGCGCATTCGCAACTGGTGATGCTGGTGACCAGCTACGTGCTCTGGGCGTTCTCGCTGCCGGTGGCTTTCAGCATCCTGACCATTCTCCTGCTGCGCATGGCCCTGCATAAGTTGCCTCATGAAAGCATGGCTGCCTCGAGCTGGCTGGCCCTGGGGCCGATCGGCACGGGGGCCTTGGGCATGTTGCTGCTGGGCGCGGACGCTCCGGCGATCTTTGCCGCCAACGGCATGGCTGGAGTGGGCGAAATCGCCGAGGGCCTGGGGCTGGTGGCCGGTATCACCCTGTGGGGTTTCGGCCTGTGGTGGATGCTGATGGCGCTGCTGATCACCCTGCGTTACCTGCGCGACGGCATTCCGTTCAACCTCGGCTGGTGGGGGTTCACCTTCCCGCTGGGGGTCTATGCCCTGGCCACCTTGAAACTGGCCAGCACCCTGAACCTGACGTTTTTCGCGGTGTTCGGCAGCCTGTTGGTCCTGGCGCTGGCACTGATGTGGCTGCTGGTCGGCAAGCGCACGCTACAGGGCGCCTATCGGGGTGAGTTGTTCGTTTCGCCTTGCATCGCAGGATTAGCGAAATAATCCGCGAACTTTAGGTAAGGTTGTGGCCTGGAGCGAAAATCGATAATCCAATAACAGCATCCAAGCCACTCAGGGACATGGAAGATGAGTCACCCCTCACAGTTCACCTTGCTTCGTACGCGGCGCTTCCTGCCGTTCTTCATCACTCAGTCCCTCGGTGCGTTCAACGACAACATCTTCAAGCAGTCGCTGATCCTCGCCATTCTCTACAAGCTGGTCATCGAGGGTGACCGCTCGATCTGGGTCAACCTCTGTGCCTTGCTGTTTATCCTGCCGTTCTTCCTGTTCTCGGCGCTGGCCGGGCAATTCGGCGAGAAGTTCGCCAAGGACGCGCTGATCCGCCTGATCAAGCTCGGCGAGATCGTGATCATGGCGGTGGGGGCGGTGGGTTTTGTCTTCGATCACCTGTCGCTGATGCTGCTGGCGCTGTTCGCCATGGGCACTCACTCGGCGCTGTTCGGCCCGGTGAAATATTCGATCCTGCCCCAGGCGTTGCGGGAGGAAGAACTGGTCGGCGGCAACGGCCTGGTGGAAATGGGCACCTTCCTGGCGATTCTTGCCGGGACCATTGGCGCCGGGATCATGATGTCCTCGGTCCATTACGCATCCATCGTCTCGACGGCGATCATTGCCGTCGCCGTACTCGGTTACCTCGCCAGTCGGGGCATTCCCCGGGCCGCGGCGGCCACCCCGGAGCTGCGCCTGAACTGGAATATCTTCAGCCAGTCCTGGGCCACCCTGCGCCTGGGCCTGGGGCAGACGCCGGCGGTGTCGCGCTCGATCGTCGGCAACTCGTGGTTCTGGTTCGTCGGGGCGATCTACCTGACGCAGATTCCGGCCTACGCCAAGGAGTGGATGCACGGGGACGAGACGGTGGTCACGCTGATCCTCACCGTGTTCTCGGTGGGGATCGCTGTCGGTTCCATGCTGTGCGAGAAGCTCTCGGGACGTAAGGTCGAGATCGGCCTGGTGCCCTTTGGCTCGTTCGGCCTGACGGTGTTCGGCCTGCTGTTGTGGTGGCATTCCGGCGGGATTGCGCCAAGCGAGGCGGGTTACGGCTGGATCGAGGTGCTCGGTTATGGCCATGCCTGGTGGGTGCTGATCGATATTCTCGGCCTGGGCATCTTCGGCGGTTTCTACATCGTGCCGCTGTACGCCCTGATTCAGTCGCGGACCCCGGAGCACGAGCGGGCGCGGGTGATTGCCGCGAACAACATTCTCAACGCGCTGTTCATGGTGGTGTCGGCGATCGTCTCGATCGTGTTGCTGAGCCTGGCCAAGTTGTCGATCCCGCAGCTGTTCCTGGTGGTGTCGCTGCTGAATGTCGCGGTCAACGCCTATATCTTCAAGATCGTTCCCGAGTTCAGCATGCGTTTCATGATCTGGCTGCTCAGCCATTCCATGTACCGGGTCGAGCATCGCAACCTGGAGGCGATCCCGGACGAAGGCGCGGCGTTGCTGGTGTGCAATCACGTGTCCTTCGTCGATGCCTTGCTGATTGGCGGCGCGGTACGGCGGCCGATTCGTTTCGTGATGTATTACAAGATCTACAACCTGCCGGTGCTCAACTTCATCTTCCGTACCGCCGGGACTATTCCGATTGCCGGGCGCAACGAGGACATCCAGATTTACGAAAGGGCATTCAACCAAATTGCCCGCTACCTCAAGGACGGCGAGCTGGTGTGCATCTTCCCGGAAGGCAAGCTGACCGCCGATGGCGAGATCGATGAGTTCAAGGGTGGGCTGACGCGGATTCTCGAAGAGACGCCGGTACCGGTGATTCCGCTGGCGTTGCAGGGGCTGTGGGGCAGCTTTTTCAGCCGCGATCCAAGCAAGGGGTTGTTCCGCCGCCTGTGGTCGCGAGTGACCCTGGTGGCTGGCTCGGCCGTGGCAGCCGACAGTGCCGAACCGGCCCGTTTGCAAACCCTGGTCGGTGAGCTGCGCGGCTCCGTGCGCTGATACCTGTAGCCGCTGCCGAGCCTGCGAGGCTGCGATAAGGCCCGCAGGGTCTTGGTTCCCGATCTGCCGCCAGACCTCTGGTGATCTTCAGAGCGCTGCGACCGTGCCGGTCGGTCGCAGCCTGCGGCAGCGGCTACAGAGGGATCAGGCCGCGCTGACCTTCAAGCCGACCAGCCCGGTAATGATCAGTGCCACGCTGGCCAGGCGGAACAACGCCATGGACTCACCGAACAGAACGATCCCGGCGATCACCGTGCCGACTGCGCCGACCCCGGTCCAGATGGCATAGGCAGTGCCCAGCGGCAGATCCTTCATGGCCAGCCCCAGCAGGCCGAGGCTGATCGCCATGGCGGCGATGGTCAGGGCAGTGGGGAGAGGGCGGCTGAAGCCGTCGGTGTACTTGAGGCCGACGGCCCAGCCCACTTCGAACAGGCCGGCGAAAAACAGAATGATCCAGGACATGATGACCTCCATCGATTGACGGGGTCGTCCCCAGATTGATGACTCGATCGAGCCGCGGGGTCGTCCCCGCGTTGCGCAGTATAGTGCCCATCATTAATCCGGGGATCAAGGTTTCGCCTCAATCGCTCGCCTGCTGGGCAGCCAGTGCGCGGTCGTCCTTTTCGCTCATGCGGCGGAACCCGGTGGAAAGCAGTGCCCCGGAAATGTTGTGCCAGACGCTGAACAGTGCGCTCGGCACCGCCGCCAGCGGCGAGAAGTGGGCGCTGGCCAGGGCGGCGCCGAGGCCGGAGTTCTGCATGCCGACTTCCAGGGCCAGGGATTTGCGTTGCGCCAACGGCAGCTTGAACAGGCGGCCGGTGAAATAACCCAGCAGGTAGCCGAAGCTGTTATGCAGCATCACCACGGCCATGATCAGCAGCCCGGACTCGGCGATTTTCGCCTGGCTGGCGGCTACCACCGCAGTGACGATGATCACGATGCTGACCACCGACACCAGCGGCAATACCTCCACCGCATGCCGCACCCGGTCGCCGAGCACGCGCTGGGCAATCACCCCGAGCACGATCGGCAGCAGCACCACTTGCAGGATCGACCAGAACAGCTCCATGAACGAAACCGGCAGCCAGGCCGAGGCCAGCAGCCAGATCAGGGCTGGGGTCAGCAACGGCGCCAGCAGGGTGGTGACGGCGGCGATCGCCACCGACAGCGCCAGGTCGCCGCGGGCCAGCCAGGTCATGACGTTGGACGACGTGCCGCTCGGGCAGCAGCCGACCAGGATCACACCGACGGCGATCTCCGGCGGCAGGTGGAAGACCTGGCACAGCAACCAGGCCACGCCCGGCATGATCACGAAATGCGCGACTACACCCAGGGCCACGCGCCATGGATGGCGGGCAACTTCGGCGAAGTCTTCGAGCTTCAGGGTCAGGCCCATGCCGAACATCACCAGGCCCAGCAGCGGCACGATGGCACCCTTGAGGCCGATGAACCAGTCCGGCTGCAAGAACGCCACTACCGCGAAAATCAGTACCCAGTACGCAAAGGTATTACCGACAAAACGACTTAATGCTGCCAGTGCACGCATGGCCTGTTCCTTCTTATATGAAAACGCCACCGAAAGCGGTGGCGTCTGTGATGCTCCCGCAGGAGCGAGCGGGCTGGCAATAAGGCCGGAGGCGGCCGGTCGCCAGCCTGCTGGCTGCTACAAGGTCAGATGCCTTGTGGAATCTCTTCGCCACCCAGGGCTTCGAACAGCGCCGGGAGGAAATCGCCGAAGGTCAGCATCATCAGGGTGAAGCTGGCGTCCAATTGGCCGAGGGCTTCGTCGCCGCCGTCCTGTTCCGCCTGATCCTGCAGCAGGTCTTCGAACTTCAGGCGCTTGACCGTCATCTTGTCGTCGAGCATGAAGGACAGTTTGTCCTGCCAGGCCAGGGACAATTGGGTGACCACCTTGCCGGTGCTCAGGTGCAGCTGGATTTCTTCGCTGGTCAGGTCCTGGCGCTTGCAACGGACGATGCCGCCGTCTTCGTGGGTGTCGCGCAGTTCGCACTCGTCGAGGACGAAGAAGTCGTCGGCGGCTTGTTGGGTTTTTACCCAGTCGGTCATGATCGCGGTCGGCGCGGTCTTCACGGTCAACGGACGCACTGGCAAGGTACCGAGCACTTCGCGCAGGGTGGAGAGCAGGTCTTCGGCGCGTTTCGGGCTGGCCGAGTTGACCAGGATCAGGCCCTGTTTCGGCGCGATGGCGGCGAAAGTCGAGGAACGACGGATAAAGGCGCGGGGCAGGAAGGCCTGGATGATTTCATCCTTGATCTGGTCGCGTTCCTTTTTATAGACCTTGCGCATTTGCTCGGCTTCGATCTCTTCGACCTTTTCCTTGACCGCGTCGCGCACCACGCTGCCAGGCAGAATACGTTCTTCCTTGCGCGCGGCGACCAGCAGGAAGTCCTGGCTGACGTGTACCAGCGGCGCATCTTCGCCTTTGCCGAATGGCGCGACGAAACCGTAAGTGGTCAACTCCTGGCTTGCACATGGACGCGCCAGTTTGGTGGCCAGTGCGGTTTCCAGCGCCTCAGCATCAAAGGGCAGATCTTGGGTCAGGCGATAGATAAGCAGGTTCTTGAACCACATGGGGTGAATCTCTCCTTTATACAAAGGGGGGCATTATTCTCCGCGCAGCTCCATAGGCCAACCCTCCGCTAAGCCTTTGGAAGGCCTGAAAAAATTATTTTAAAAAGTGCTTGCCAGAGCTGGGGACGCTCCGTAGAATGCGCGCCACACCGAACGTGAAGGGTGATTAGCTCAGCCGGGAGAGCATCTGCCTTACAAGCAGAGGGTCGGCGGTTCGATCCCGTCATCACCCACCATTCGCTTTCAGTGTTACGCGCAGCGGTAGTTCAGTCGGTTAGAATACCGGCCTGTCACGCCGGGGGTCGCGGGTTCGAGTCCCGTCCGCTGCGCCATATTCGATGATCTGGAACACTGAACGCCAGGTCATCACAGAAAGCCCGCTAACGCGGGCTTTTTTGTGCCTGTGTTTCATGTGCGGCGCCCGATACATCGAAATTCAGCTTTTTTTGATAATTTTGTTATTTAAATCAGCACGTTATGAATTTCTGTGTAATAATGCGCCCCGCAACGAAGGTAAAGGGTGATTAGCTCAGCTGGGAGAGCATCTGCCTTACAAGCAGAGGGTCGGCGGTTCGATCCCGTCATCACCCACCACTTGCTTTCAACGCTACGCGCAGCGGTAGTTCAGTCGGTTAGAATACCGGCCTGTCACGCCGGGGGTCGCGGGTTCGAGTCCCGTCCGCTGCGCCATATTCGATGAGCTGGAATACTGAACGCCAGCTCATTACAGAAAGCCCGCTAACGCGGGCTTTTTGCTGTCTGGGGTATTAAATACCCTCAACAAAGCGGCCTGCGGGCCAATGCCGATCAGTTAAGCGATTGGCTCGACTGTAGGAGCGAGCTTGCTCGCGAAAAACGTCAACGATAACGCGTACTGCCTGGTTTGACGCGCTGTGCTGGAGTTCTTCGCGAGCAATCGAGCGTCGACCGGCCGCTCCTACAAAAAGCCTTAACTGATCGGCATTAGCCTGCGGGCCGCTTTTTTCGTTTGTGGCTCACTGCTCGGCATTGCGACTGTGCCGATAGTCGCTGACCGCTTCGTACACCGCCTTGCGCAGACGGTTGATACCGCCGATGGGGCGGTGCGCCTCCAGGCCGAACCAGGGGTTGAAGGACAGGTTGTCGCATTGCAGGTTCTGCTGCGGGGTATCGAAGTCCTGGGCGGGAATCCTGATTCGCGCCACGGTTTCGAAGGGCGCATCGCTTTCTCGCCATTCGATGCTGGTGTCTTCGATGGGCATGTAGTGGCTTGGGTCCTGGCGCTGCACCTGCAATACCAAGCAGGCCGGCACGCGATCGGTCGATAGCTGCTGGTTCAGGGCGTTGCGCAGAAAGTTGGGCTGGGCCTGGTTCTGTGGGGGCAGGTCGTACGCCGGGCAGCTGTCCGGATCCGGTGCGACGCGGAACTTGGCGTTGGCACTGCCGAACTTGTAGGGCGAGACCGAAAAATAGCGGGTTTGCGTCGGGCTGGCCGGGGGCGGCGACAGGGTGGCCAGGGCGATGAACAGATGCCGAACCTGCCAGGTACGTGGATCCCAGCCGGGGAAAAAGGCCCCGACCTTTTTTCCGTCTGCCTGCGCGGCGACATTCTGCTTGTACTCGGCGACATCGCTGACGAAGAAACTCGGATGGTTGAACATCACGAAATCCTGCTCGCCACGGCCCTGCTGCTCCTTCAATAACTGGGGGCCGGGCACATTCAGCAACTTGATCGCCATCCCGCGTGCGTCACGAATGCTGTCGAACTGCGGATAAGCATTGCCGTTGGACAGCCGCACCATGGCTTGCCAGGTCTTGCCGGGTTCGGCGAACACGCCCTGGCGCAACGACGGCGCCAGTTGCTCGAGCACCTGGACCTCGGCTTTTACGCAGCCATGGGCCTTGGCGTGGGCGTCGCGCAGGTAACGGGTGTTATCCCGGTGCTGATCGACGATGCGCACGGCGGTCTGGATGATGTCCCGGGTCATGGCGGCTTCGCCGGGCGGGACCTGCTCTTCGGTCGAGACCGGTCCCTGGTAGCGCCAGATGGACCAGGCGCTGCTCAGCGCCCAGCCGAGCAACGCGATCAGCACCAGCAGCACAAGCGTCTTGAGCAGCAGCGCACCCATGCGCAGCCATAAGGTGATCAGCATGAGCCCGTCCTTTGAATGAGGGTGTGGGTCATGGCAGTTGCGCCTCCAGCGGCCCGCCCAGCACTTTCAGGTATTCCAGCAGCGCCCAGCGTTCCTCGGGTTGCAGCAGGCGACCGATTACCCCGTCGCCACGCTTGCCCGAGCGGAACTCATGCCCACCGTTGTGATTGCCGCTGATCCGCGTATCGAACAGGAAGCCGTTCTTGAACGACTCGGTGCGGTAGCCCAGGTGCTTTGGATCGTATTCGAAGGTGCCTTTATAGAAGGTGCTGGCGCGTTCGGCCTGAGGCGAGAGCAACTGGTACAGGCTGGGCACCGAACCGTTATGCAGGAAGGGCGGGGTAGCCCATACCCCAGCCAGCGGCCGGGCCTTGTAGGCACGCAGTTCGCGAACGCCGATCGGCAGGCCGTAGCCGTCGAGCCGTGGCCGCTCGGCCGGGGTCACCTGGGTGTCCCGGTAAGCACGCTCCTCGACGAAGGCCGTGACATAGGCCAGGCCCTTGGCCACGGACAGCTGGTGCATGTCCAGCGGCTCGCCAGGTGTTGGGTGCAGCTCGACATTCGATTGTGCCAGTTCGGCGGCATCCCATTGCAGCGCGCTCAGGTCATAACGCTGGTCGGCAATATTGTTGGCAGTATTGGGGTCGGTGCCGATTACCGCGACCGGCAGCATCTTCAGTTGCTGCACCGGACGTCCGTTGACCTCGGTGACCGGCGGGACATGGCAGCCCGCACAGTTTTCCGCGAACAGCGCTCGGCCCTTGGCGGCCAGTGGCTTGTCGATGCTGCCGAACAGGCCTTCCGGCCAGGTCGGAGGTTTCAGTCGTTGCAGGGTTTCTTCGATGCGATTGAGATCGCGCACCCGAACGCTCGACGGGTACCGGGCATCGCCTTTGAGCGGCTGGCCCTGGGGATCGAAGAAGTTCAGGGTGGCGCCGACACCCAGCGCCTCGCCGATATTGCGGGCCATGGGTTGCTGGGCCGAGCCGTTCCACTGCACCCAGTCGAAGGTCCAGATGTCCCACAGTTGGGGATAATCCACCGGCGCGTTGGCCACCCGGTAGTTGTCGGGGGAGATGGCGTCGCCGAAGCTGGCGTTGGCGATCCGGCCAAAGGCATCGGTGCGCCCGGGGCCCTCTTCGGTAGGGTAGAGGCCACGGTGGGTGTCGTTCCAGGCGACGCGCAGGAAGGTGTCCAGCGACGCCTTGAAGTCCTTGCGCAGCTGTTCATGCTCGGCGTCGTAGTCCTGGCCCAGCACGTTGCGGGCGAACCGCTCGAATTTCCACGGGTTGTAATAGGTCGACGCCAGGCTGGCGACCAGTGCCTGGCCGAAGCTGCCGCCGCGCAGGGTGGGCACGCTGGAGGGCAGTACATGCTGTGCCGAGCCACCGTCGATCCGCAGGGCCTGCTGGTTGTAGCGCAGCTCACCGGTATGGCAGGCGGCGCAGGTGATGTCCAGGTACTGCTGTGGACTGCCAGGGTTCCGGTGGCGGGTGAAACCGACCGGCAGGTTCGCCGGGTTATCGGCGCTGGCCTGCTGCGCCGGGTCCACCAGGAAGCCGAAGCGGGCCAGGTACTGCGGCGCGGCGAAGCGCTGCGTGGAGAAGGGCAGTTCCAGGGCGGCGAACCACTCATAGCGCAGGCCCTTCACCTGGGTACCCTGGGGCGTGAAGTAATAGGTCTGGCGGTCGGCGGCGCTCCACTGATCCTGATAGTGCACCTGCCGGGCGGGCACATAGTCGGGCAATTTCGGATTGGCCACGTAATACAGGACCGCGGCCAGGGCGACGCCGATCAGGGCGAGGATCAGGAGCAGAGCACGGGATAAGAGGCGCAAGATAAACATCCTTGTCGAGTTGTGGCTCTCTTATGCCTCAGGGCAAACTGCCGGGCAAGTGGCCATTACGTCCGGTTGTCATTACTTTGCGTTCGAAGTGTTCTTTTCCATGTTCGTTGTAATGGCTGGCGAAATGCTTTTAAACACGTGAACTTATCGGACTAATCCGGCTCTCATGCCGGTAGCCATTGGTCGTGGCCGCCTGATAAGCTCGCGGCTTTACTCGAATGCCCTTTAGGCGCATGAACAAGGAAATAGCATGAAACAGCATCGGTTAGCGGCGGCGGTAGCCCTGGTTAGCCTGGTACTCGCGGGTTGTGACTCGCAGACCAGCGTGGAGCTGAAAACCCCGGCGCAGAAAGCTTCCTATGGTATCGGCCTGAACATGGGCAAAAGCCTTGCCCAGGAAGGTATGGATGACCTGGATTCCAAAGCGGTAGCCCAGGGCATCGAAGATGCCATCGGCAAGAAAGAACAGAAGCTGAAAGACGACGAACTGGTCGAAGCCTTCGCCGCGCTGCAAAAGCGTGCTGAAGAGCGCATGGCCAAGATCAGCGAAGAGTCGGCAGCAGCCGGCAAGAAATTCCTCGAAGAAAACGGCAAGAAGGCTGGCGTGACCACTACCGCCTCGGGCCTGCAGTACGAAGTGCTGAAGAAGGCCGATGGCGCCCAGCCTAAGCCGACCGACGTGGTGACCGTTCACTACACCGGCACCCTGACTAACGGTACTGTGTTCGACAGCTCGGTCGAGCGCGGCAGCCCGATCGATCTGCCGGTCAGCGGCGTGATTCCGGGCTGGGTCGAAGGCTTGCAACTGATGCACGTCGGCGAGAAGTACAAACTGTACATCCCGAGCGATCTGGCCTACGGCGCACAGAGCCCGAGCCCGGCCATTCCGGCCAACTCGGTGCTGGTGTTCGAGCTGGAACTGCTGGGTATCAAGGATCCAGCGAAACAAGACGACGCCAAGTAATCTTCGTCTGGTTCAATGACAACGCCCCGTCCTTACGGGGCGTTGTCGTATCTGGTCGTTGGTCCGGGAAAAAATGCGAACCCACGACATAAGGCATAGTCTTAACAGGACGTGCTGCGGCTAGCCGCATGAGGCTGCCAAGTCAATGAAATTATGGGTTTTTTTATGTGAGTAAAAAACGCCCGATCTGAGCCGAGCCCTTGTAAAACGGGGCTTTCAGCTGTGAAAAGCGGCTCTGTTCACAAGGTTATCCACAATTTGTGTGGATAACATTTCAGTGGGAGTGACGATGAAAGCACCCTGGAATTTTGCCCGCTTCCTGCCCCTGGCCGGCCGTTTGCTCAGCCGTGGCCGGCTGCCGACCCTGTTGTTCGCCGTGGCCAGCAAAGGCGCCTTGCAAGGCGGTCGTCTCGGCAAGCTCAAGGACGATCTGCGCCTGCTGCAGGCCCTGTGCCTGGCTTACTGGCGTGGCGAGTACCGCGCCATCAGCCCCAAGGCGCTGCTATCGGTGGTCGCGGGCCTGATGTACTTTCTCAGTCCGCTGGACGCCATTCCGGACTTCCTGCCCATGTTCGGCATGCTCGACGACATCGCCGTGCTGGCCTGGATCATGAAAACCCTGGATGGCGAACTCAGCGCCTTTCGCGCCTGGCGCAATCGCCAGCAACCGGAGAAGCTGGCGGTGGTGGAGCGTTTGCCCGACACCCCGGAACAGCTGCAATTGGAAGGTCCGAAGAAAAACTGAGGTGAATTCGGATCCATACAACGATGCCCCCGCGACCTTAGTGACTGTTAGGATTACACTTCATAAGGAAAAGTCCGACTCGTTATGTGTCGTCCTACGGGGTAGTAATGGATATTCAGATAATTGCACGCGATGGCGAGCCCGAGTATGCGGTTTTGCCATGGGCTCAGTATCAGGCTTTGCTAAAGGCCACAGGTATCACCGATCAATCTCCGCGAGAGGCCAGGGGACCTGTCGCGACCGCAGCCGACCAGGCGCTTCCGGGTCTGGATCAACTCCGCAGTTTGCGTGAAACCAAGGGCATCGCCATCGAGGCGCTTGCCCGTACGGTAGGTATCAGTCCGTCATATCTGGCCATGATTGAAAGCGGTGAGCGTCAACCGGACGCCGCTATACGCCGTAGCCTGGCCTGGGAATTGACGGTTCCGGGTTGGAGGGATGAATCGTGAGCGTAAGGATCAGTCGTCAACATTGGGATGGCCTGTTGGGGGAACTCGACCAGGCCCGTCGGCAACGCCATCTTTTGACCTATCGCGCTCTGCTTGAGCGCTTGCAGCTACCCAGCCCCGCCATGCAGACCCTGACAGCGGCCCTTGAGCATCTGGCCGCGCTGGATGCGCGTGCGGAGCAGCCGCTGCGCAGTTCGCTGGTGATCAGCCAGGGGGCGAGCCGTTTGCCCCGCACCGGTTTTTTCGAGTGTGTGGAGCGCCTCGGGCGTTTTTCCGGGCCTTCCGACGGGGTCGCGGCCGCTTCATGGCATGCCTCGGAAGTGGTGCGTGTATTCGAGTACGAATACCCTGAGTCGGCGGAAGCCTGAGTGTACTGGCGCCTCAAGGCGCGGGCTGGCTACTGGCTGGCCCGCCGATTGTTTCATTGGTCCTGGTTTGTACGTCAGCCCCGGGGCTGGCGCTGGCTTGAGGGGCAACTGGCGCGCATGGCGAACCTGGGGGACGTCGGGGCGCAGAGCTTTTATGGCCATATCCTGACCTTTCGTGGCCAGGGCCTGGGGGCTCGCGAAGAAGGCATACGCCTGTTGCGTCTTGCCGGGTTGGCCGGGGACGCCAAGGCGGCCTATCAGATGGGCGTCATCAGCCTGGCCGGTTCGCCCAGCAAGGCCGCGGATGCGGCGCAAGCCGCCCGTTGGTGGACGCTGGCGGCGGAAGCCGGGCACCCCTTGGCCGAGGTCAAGCTGGCGCAGTTGAATCAGTCGAGTACAGCGGATCCGCAGGCCGGTCCGCGTCAGCCGTAAAGCCGCCGGCCACCTGGCGGCTGTCGATCACATGAATGCTGTAGCCCGGCACATTCTTGGCATGGTGCTTGGCTTGTGAGGCCAGCTCGGCCAGTTGGCTGGCATCGAGTTGTCCACAGGCCTGTGGATACAGATGCACCACGCCAATGGACAGTGACAGCAAGGCAAACTCTTGGCGAATGCCCTGGCGGTTGGGGGCGATGAAGCAGCCGGCTTCCAGGTGTTCGCTACGATAAAAGCGCCGACACTGGCTGTGGAAGTCGTCCAGCACCTGGTTCAGGCGCCTTTGCCAGTCCTCGGGGCCCAATACCAGGAGAAAATCGTCGCCGCCGATATGGCCGACGAAATCGCGGCTGGGGTCCACCCGGTCATTCAGGCACTGCGCCAGACACAGCAGCACTTCATCGCCACGGCCGTAGCCATAGATATCGTTGAAGGGCTTGAAGCTGTCGATATCCACGTAACAGATCAGCGATTCCCGCCCTTGTTGCAGCAGGTGGGTCAAGCACTGCTGGATCGGCACGTTGCCAGGCAGCAGGGTCAACGGGTTGGCATAGCGCGCCTGTTGGATTTTCAGCTCGGTAATCAGCTTGAGCACATCGATCACCCGCCCCAGGCCCAGGTAGCTGCCGTTGAGGGTGATGATGAAGTCCTCTTCGATTCGTTGCCGGGCGCGGCTGGTGATCAGGCGGCTGACCTGTTGCAGCGACTGGCTGAGCTCCACCGCCAGGAAGTCGTCGTTCATCAGGCGGCTGATGGGCTTGCGGGCAAACAGGTCGGTGGCAAAGGGCTTGAGCAGGGCGTCGGACAGCGAATGGCGGTGCACGATGCCGCAGGGCTGGCCCTGTTCATCGAGCACTGCCAGCGAGTTGAGGTTGGCCTGGCGACGGAAGGCTTCCAGCACCGTGGCCGTCGGTAGGTTGCGCGCTACCGCCGGTTGTTCGTTGAGCAGGGCATTGAGGTCGCTGCCTTCGTCGTTGAGCGTCGCGGGGGGGCTTTCGCGCTTGGGCAGCAGATTGCGGCCATCGCGGGGCGGATGCTCCTGGGGGCGGCAGAGCAGGTAACCCTGCAGCAGGTCCACGCCCATTTCCGTGAGCACCTCCAGCTCTTGCGCCACTTCGATGCCTTCGGCGATCACCTGGGCGCGGGAGGCCTTGGCAATTTGCAGGATCGAACCGACAAACTCGCGCTTGAGGGCATCCTGATGAATGCCGTCGATAAAGTGCCGGTCGATCTTCACGTAGTCCGGGCGCAGTTCGGACCACAGGCGCAGGCTCGAATAACCGGCGCCGAGGTCGTCCAGGGCAATCGAGAACCCCATGTCCCGATAGTGATGCAGCGCATCGTGCAGCAGCTGGAAGTCATCGATCGGCGTCTGTTCGGTGAGTTCGATCACCACCTGGCCTGGCGGGATACCGAAGTCCTGCAGTAATTGCAGGGTGCGGCCGGGCTGGTGGGCAGCCTCCAGCAGCGATTCCGGAGAAACGTTGAGAAACAGCTTGCCGGGCAACCGCTGCTCGCTGAAGCCCTTGCAGGCGCTCTGGCGGCAGGCGATTTCCAGCTCGCTGAGGCGCCCGACCTGGCGGGCCACGGCAAACAGGGCGACAGGGGAGTGCAGCGGGTTGTTGGACGGGCCGCGGGTCAAGGCTTCATAGCCGAGAATGCGCCGTTCGGAGAGACAGATGATTGGCTGGAACAGACTGTGCAAACCGCTTTGAGCCAGGATTGAGCTCAAGGCACTCAGCTGTTCGGTCGTGGTCATGGCGATCTCTGTCGATAAAAAAAGGACCGGGCGTGCCCTTGATTCAAGAGCAGCGCCCAGTCCTTTATTTCACGACAGAATGATGACTGTTTGATGACGCTCCGAGGGGCGCCAGTATTAAATTGCCATCATCTCAGTGCTTGGCTACCGCAGTGTTGAGCTTCAGGTAATCGAGGAGAATTCGCCCGGTTTCGCTCAGGTAAGCGTCGTCTTCCGGCTTGGTCTTGTCCGGATCGGCGGCTGCGATGGTGTCTTCGTCTTCTTTCTTCAGCTCCTTGAGCGGCTCTTCACCCTTGGCCTTGCGGCGGATGTTTTCCAGCGTCAGTTGCTTGGCTTCGATGTCGGCGTGTTGTGCCCGACGTTCGGCTTCGTTGAGGCTGACGGTTTTCTCCGCCATCAGCTTCTTGGCCAGGGCCAGTTTGTCGCGGATGAAGACGAACTCGGCGTCCTTGGCCGAGCGCACGTCATGCTCGGATTTCAGTTGCGTGAGGAATGGCTTAAACGGATCCACCGCTGGCTTGATGGCCGGACGAATGGTGTCCCACGGCATGGCCTCGGGCAGGGCGCTTTCGCCGATTTCCTTGGTGTCGATGATCGACGGGTAATCGATGTCCGGCAGCACGCCCTGATGCTGGGTGCTCTGCCCGGAAACCCGGTAGAACTTGGCCAGGGTCAGTTTCAACTCGCCGTGGTTGAGCGGCTGGATGGTCTGCACGGTGCCTTTGCCGAAGGTCTGGCCACCGATGATCAACGCGCGGTGATAATCCTGCATCGCACCGGCGAAAATCTCCGAGGCCGAGGCCGAGAGACGGTTGACCAGCAACGCCATCGGCCCTTTGTAGAAGGCGCCAGGGTTTTCATCTTCGAGCACGTCGACCCGGCCGTCGGCGTTACGCACCAGCACGGTAGGGCCCTTGTCGATGAACAGGCTGGTCAGCTCGGTGGCCTCCTGCAGGGAGCCACCACCGTTGTTGCGCAGGTCGATGACCACGCCGTCGACCTTGTCTTTCTGCAACTCGGTCAGCAGCTTCTTCACATCACGGGTGGTGCTCTTGTAGTCCGGATCGCCGGCACGGAAGGCCTTGAAGTCCAGGTAGAAGGCCGGGATCTCGATCACCCCGAGTTTGTAGTCCTTGCCGTCCTGCTTGAGGTTGAGGATCGACTTCTTCGCCGCCTGCTCCTCCAGCTTCACCGCTTCGCGGGTGATGGAGACGATCTTGCTGGTCTGGTCGTTCGGCGCGTTGCTCGCCGGGATGATTTCCAGGCGCACCACCGAACCTTTCGGACCGCGGATCAGCTTGACCACTTCGTCCAGGCGCCAGCCGACCACGTCGACCATTTCCTTGTCGCCCTGGGCCACGCCGATGATCTTGTCCGCCGGGGCCACCTGCTTGGTCTTGTCCGCCGGGCCGGCCGGCACCAGGCGTACGACCTTGACCTGGTCGTTGTCGCTCTGCAGCACGGCGCCGATGCCTTCCAGCGACAGGCTCATGTTGATGTCGAAGTTCTCCGCGTTATCCGGCGACAGATAGTTGGTATGCGGGTCGTAGGACATGGCGAAGGTGTTGATGTACGCCTGGAAGATATCTTCGGCGCGGGTCTGGTCCAGGCGAGCGAGCTGATTCTTGTAGCGCTTGGTCAGCGTTTCCTGAATCTGCTTGGGTTCCTTGCCAGCGATCTTCATGCGCAGGACTTCGTCCTTGACGCGCTTGCGCCACAGGTCGTCGAGTTCCGCGGTGGTCTTGAGCCAAGGCGCATCCTTGCGATCGATCAGCAAGGATTCCTTGGTGGTGAAGTCGAATTTGTCGACGCCTTTGCCCAGCTCGGCCAGGGCAAAGTCCAGGCGCGCCTTGACGCGGTCCAGGTAGCGCTTGTAGATGATGAAGCCGGCGTTCAGGTCACCGCTTTTCAGGAAGTCGTCGAACTGGGTTTTCCATTTGTCGAATTCCGCGATGTCGCTGGCCATGAAGTAGCTGCGCGACGGGTCCAGCAGCTTCAGGTAGCTGTCATAGATGATCGCCGAGCGTGCGTCGTCCAGCGGTGGCTTGCTGTAGTGATGACGCTTGAGCAGCTCGACGACATTGAGGCTGGCAATTACCTCGTCGCGATCCGGCTGAAGTTTGTCCCAGCTATTGGCTGCGAACGTATTGGTCGACATCGGCAGCAGACCGAGACCAATGAAAAGAGCGAGGGCGGTGCTGGGGAACAAATGCTTCATGCTGATTCGACGCGGGGGCAATTGATAACGCATATTAGGCCGTCTTTGAAGTCGCCGGTTCCACAAGGGCCGGTCGCATAATGCAAAAAGCCCGGTGCTACAGCTCCGGGCTCAGTCCAGACTCACTATGGAGGCACTGTGAAAGCATTGCAAGGCGTTGAAGGTCATGTGGAGTGGGTTGAAGAGCCAAGTCCGACGTGCGACGTAGGACAAGTGCGAATCCGCGTGGCGGCCGCGGGGCTGAACCGGGCCGACCTGTTGCAACGGGCCGGACTCTATCCGCCGCCAGCGGGCGCCAGCAAGGTGTTGGGCCTGGAATGCTCGGGCGTGATCAGCGAGGTCGGCCCGGGCTCTGCGTGGCAGGTCGGCGATCGGGTCTGCGCGCTGCTGGCTGGGGGCGGCATGGCCGAGGAAGTGGTGGTCGATGCCCGTCATGTCCTGCCGGTGCCGGAAGGGCTGTCCCTGGCGGAAGCGGCGGCGCTGCCCGAGGTATACAGCACCGCCTGGCTGAACCTGTTCCAGCTGGCGGCCCTCAAGCCAGGGGAAAAGGTCTTGCTGCACGCTGGCGCCAGTGGTGTCGGTTCGGCCGCGATCCAGTTGTGCAAGGCGTTTGGCAACCCGTGCTGGGTCAGCGTCGGTTCCGCCGATCGCCTGGCCTACTGTGAAGCGCTGGGTGCCCAGGGCGGCGTGGTGCGCACCGATGGCCTGGAAGGGCTGCGGGATTTCGGGCCGTACGATGTGATCCTGGATCCGGTCGGCGCCAACTATGCGGCGCACAACGTCAAGCTGCTGGCCCTGGACGGGCGCTGGGTGCTGATTGGGCTGATGGGCGGGCGCGAAGCCCAGCTGGACCTGGCGCAGATCCTCGGCAAGCGCATCCAGTTGCTGGGTTCGACCCTGCGCAGCCGCGACGAGCAGTTCAAGGCCGATCTGTTCAGCGACCTCAGCCAGCATGTCTGGCCGCTGTTCGCCGAAGGGCGCTTGAGCCCGCAACTGGCCATGACCTTCCCGATCAAGGACGCCGAGGCGGCCTTTGCCGAGCTGGCGACCAACCAGGTGTCGGGCAAGCTGGTGCTGGTGATCGACGAGACGTTGGTGTGATGTTTTAGATCGCTATCGCGAGCAAGCTCGCTTGTATGTCCTAAGGTAGGCCTGTCGGGGTGGAGGGACTTAACTCGCTTCTGCAAGCCAGACGGTAGGAGATTTCCCCCACTCTCGCGTTCACCACAAGCGCCGATAAGGAATCCATCGGCTTGAGCACCACCTCAAGACCGACCATATCTACAAGCCTGCGCCAAACGTGAGTCCCCGACAGGTCGTTTTATCTTGTCTGCAGGAGCGTCTCATGACAATACAAACCCCCATCATCGGCATCGATGTCGCCAAGGAAAACCTGAGCCTGTATCGCCTCGATACGCAGCAAAGCGCTACGTTGGCCAACGATCGACGCGCGATCGTGACCTGGTTGAAAACATTGCCCGCAGACTGTGCCGTGGCCATCGAGGCCACCAGCACTTACCACGTCCTGCTGGCGGATCTGGCTTACCAATGTGGGCACAGGATCTATGTCATCGATGGCTACCGCCTGAGCAACTACCGCAAGGGGATCGGTGGCCGCGCCAAAACCGACCAGAGCGATGCCCGCTTGCTGGCGCGTTACCTGGCCCATGAGCAGAACCAGTTGCATCCCTGGAACCCCGCCTGCAAGGCTTATCGGCGCCTGCAACTGCTGCTGCGCCGGCGCGCCACGCTGGTCCGCAGCGCCACCGCCTTGCGCCTGAGTTTTGCTCAAGACCGGCAGATGGCCCGGGAGCTGAAACCGGTACTGGAGCGCATCAAACGCCTGGAACGGCGGCTTAACGAGCAAGTGCACAAGGCGTTGCAGGAGGCGGGCCTGGCTGAGCAGGCCAAGCGTTGCCAGGCGATCGAAGGCATCGGCCCGCTCACCGCTGCGGCCCTCAACCTGGCGTTCCTGCGAGGATCTTTCCGCAACAGCGATGCGTTCATCGCCTTCCTGGGCCTGGATGTGCGGGTCAAGGAATCCGGGCGCTACAGCGGTCGGCGCAAACTGAGCAAGCAAGGCGACTCGGAGATCCGTCGCCTGCTCCACAACGCCGCCATGGCGGCAAGCAGGACCGCCGCCTGGCAACAGCGTTACCAGCAATACCTGCAACGCGGCCTGAAACGAACAGAAGCGCTGGTCATCCTCGCCCGCAAGTTGGCCCGTATCGCTTTCGCCCTGATGAAGACCCAACAACCGTATCGACCGGCGGTTGATACGGTTGGGTAGACATAGAATCTCCTACAGGGAGCGAGCCTGCTTACGATCAGATCCTCCAGCCAGTGTTTACTTCCACTGGTGAATCGGCCAGCCGGCCTTTTCCGCGTGTTCGCGCAGTACCGGGTCGGGGTTGACCGCGTGCGGGTAGTCGACCTTCAGCAGCAACGGCAAATCGTTACGCGAATCGGAATAAAAGCTCGCGCCTTCGAGGTTTTCCTCTTCGGCATCCAACCATTCCAGCAGGCGGGTGACCTTGCCTTCGCGGTAGGTCAGGGTGCCCAGGGTATTGCCGCTGTAGACGCCGTGCAGCACCTCCAGCTCGATCCCCAGGACTTCATCGATGCCCAGGCGTTCGGCAATGGGCTGGACCAGATGGGTGCCCGAGGCCGAGATCACCAGGATCCGGTCGCCGGCCTTGCGGTGTGCGGCGATGGCCTTGCAGGCGTCGCTGAAAATGATCGGCTCGATCACGTCCTCGACCCAGGGGCCGACCAGGTGCCTGACTTCTTCCGGGGTACGGCCGGCCATCGGCTCCAGGCTGAAGGCCATGAACTCTTCCATGGCCAGCTTGCCATGGCTGTAGGCGTCCATCAGTTCATTGTTGCGGCGCATGAAAGACTCACTGTCGACCCAGCCCAGGCGCCCCATCTGTTCGCTCCAGAGGGTGGCGCAGTCGCCGTGGATCAGGGTCTCGTCCAGATCAAAAATTGCCAGGGCCATTAGTACCGCTCTCTCTTAATCGTCTGCGTCAAAGTCATCAGGCTACCTCACAGAGGGCCGTGGGATCGATGGAAAGTGCCAGGCGTTGCCCGTCGGGGTGCAGGTCCTCCGGCGAGCGGTTCAATACATCCACCACCAGCTCCACGCCACGGGCCTCGACCCGGTAGCGGATCACGTTGCCCAGCAGGCTGTGGCTGCGGATCTGCGCGTCGGGTTCGCCGTCCTTGCGCAGTTCGATGGCTTCGGGGCGTATCGCGATACGTCCGTTGATCGGCCGCTGCAGCAGCTTGCTGGCGCTTTCGGCGTCCAGCAGGTTGTAGTTGCCGATGAAGCCTGCGGCGAACACATCCACTGGTGCGGTGTAGAGCGTCTCGGCGTCACCGCTCTGGACGATCCTGCCCTGGTTCATCAGGAAGATGCGGTCGGACATGGTCAGGGCTTCTTCCTGGTCGTGAGTGACGAAAATCGTGGTCAGCCCCAGTTCACGCTGGATCTGCCGGATCTGCTCGCGCAGGTGCTTGCGGATCCGTGCGTCCAGCGCCGACAGCGGCTCGTCCAGCAACAGCAGGCGCGGACGGGGCACCAACGAGCGGGCCAGGGCCACACGCTGGCATTGGCCTCCGGACAGTTGGTGGGGATAACGGCTGGCGAAGTCGTGCAACTCCACCAGGCGCAGGACTTCGAGCACGCGCCTGTGGCTCTCGTCGGCGTTGACCTTCTGCATGCGCAGGCCGAAGGCCACGTTCTGTTCCACGGTCATGTTGGGGAACAGCGCATAGCTCTGGAACACCATGCCGATCCCGCGTTTCTGTGGGCTCAGGGGCACGATGTCGCGGCCGTCGAGGAGGATCTTGCCGGCGTCCACCGGGGTCAGGCCGGCGATACAGCGCAGCAGGGTGGACTTGCCGCAGCCGGAGGGGCCGAGCAGGGTGACGAATTCGCCCTTGTGGATTTCGCAGTTGATGTCGCTGAACACCGGGGTGCCACTGTAATTTTTCTGCAGGTGTTGGACGCTGACGAAGCTCATTGGCTGTTGTCCTTGTTCAAGATGTTGGCGGCCCAGGTCAGAACCAGCACAAAGAAGAAGTAGGAAATCACCAGCGCGCTGGTGAAGTGGCCGCTGCTGTTGCGCATGTTGTTCAGGTAGACCTGCAGGGTTTCATAGCGGGTACCCACCAGGATGTTGGCGAACACGAACTCGCCGAACAGGAACGAGAACGACAGCAACAGGGCTACCATCAGGCCCTTGCGCAGGTTCGGCAGCACCACCAGGAAGGCCGCCTGCCAGGTGCTGGCGCCCAGCAACTGGGCGGCGTCCATCAGGTCGCGCAGGTTGATCGCCTGCAGGTTGTTGGTGATCGCCCGGTACATGAAGGGCAGGGCCACGGTGAAGTAGCAGCCGACGAGAATCCACGGCGTGCCGACCATGGCGAACGGCCCTGAACCGTAGAGTTGCAGCAGGCCCACCGAGGACACCACCGGCGGCACCGCAAATGGCAGCAGGATCAGGATGTTCATCAGCGCATCGAGCCGTGGGAAGTGGTAGTGCACCACGAACAGCAGCGGCAGGATCAGCACCACCGACAGGATCAGGGCCCCGACGCAGACCAGCAGCGACTGGCCGAAGGCGTGCAGGAAGCGTGGGTCGCTCCACAGCTGGATGTACCACTTGAAGGTAAAGCCGCTGGGCAGGATGGTCGCCGACCAGCTGCTGGCGATGGAGTAGATCAGGGTCCCGGCCAGCGGCAGCAGGAGGATGGCGAACAGCAGGTACACCACGACCCGGTGATAGAGGGCGGCGGAGCCGGGTTCAGCGCGAGACATGGTAGCTCCTCTTCAACAGCAGCTGATGGACGATGGTCACCAGGGTCATCAGCGTCACCAGGACCACGGCCAGGGCGCTGGCCATGTTCGGGTCCAGGGAGATGTCGCCGGAAACCATGGCGGCGATGCGGATCGGTAGCACGTTGAAGTTGCCGGTGGTCAGCGCATAGACCGTGGCATAGGCGCCCAGGGCGTTGGCCAGCAGGATGACGAAGGTCCCCAGCAGCGCCGGGGTCAGCACCGGCAGGCCGATATGGCGCCAGAACTGCCAGCCACTGGCACCGAGCAATGCCGCGGACTCGCGCCAGTCTTCGCGCAGGGCGTCGAAGGCCGGGTAGAGCAGCAGCACGCCCAGGGGGATCTGGAAGTAGGTGTAGAGGATGATCAGGCCGGTCTTGGAGTACAGGTTGAAGTCCTGAATGATCCCCGCCTGCTTGAGCATGATGGTGATGCTGCCGTTGAAGCCGAGCAGGATGATGAAGGCGAACGCCAGGGGCACGCCGGCGAAGTTGCTGGTCATGTTGGCGAAGGCGTTGACGAAGTTGCGCAGCTTCGAGTCGACCCGGCGCAGCGAGTAGCTGCCGAGGATCGCGATGACGATGCCGAATACGCTCGACCAGAAGCTGATCTCCAGGCTGTACTGGATGGCCTGCAGATAGAACTTCGAGCTGAAGATCTTGTTGAAGTTGGCCAGGCCCCAGCCGAATTCTTCCGATTGCAGGCTGTTGACCAGCACCCAGAGCAACGGGGCGATCTGGAACACGATGAAGAACAGGGCAAAAGGCAGCAGGCACAGGATCGCCAGCCATTGGCCACGGGTGAATGCATTCACTTCAGCAACTCCCGGCATACAGGTTTGTCGTGGGGCGCGCCGAGCAATTCGCAGATGGTGCCGCACAGCTCGGTCTGATCCGGCGTGGCGACGGGACTGAAGCTGAACGCATCGCCGAGGACGAACAGCGGCACTTCCCGCTCCTCGGGCAACAGGCCGTTGTGGGAGCGGTCGTTGTTCATGCCGTGGTCGGCCGTCACCAGCACCTGGTAGCCGGCGTCGAGCCAGCCCTGCAGGTAGTCGGCGAGGAGGATGTCGGCCGCGCGTGCGCTGTTGCGGTATTGCGGGCTGTCGAGGCCGTGCTTGTGCCCGGAGTCGTCGATGTTCATCGGGTGCACCAGCAGAAAGTTCGGCGCATGGCGCAGCCGCAGGTGCTCGGCATCGGCGAACAGGTGGGAATCGGGGTAGTGGTCGTTCCAGTAGAAATGCCCGTGCTGGATCGGCAGCTTCTTGTTGTCGGTATGCCGGTCCCGGGCCGGGTTGAACGGTGAGCGGTTGTACAGCTCGCTGATCCAGTGATAGGCCGCGGCGGCGGTGCTGAGCCCGGCGGCGCTGGCATAGTGGAAAATGCTGCGCTGGTTGGACAGGCGCGAGACGTTGTTGTGCACGATGCCGCTGTCCAGCGGTGGCACCCCGGTCAGGATGCATTCGTAGAGCGGTCGGGACAGGGCCGGCAGTTCACATTCCAGCTTGTACAGCGCGGCGCGTCCTGCGCCGACGTAGGCCTGAAGGTGTCCCATGGCATGGCGGGCGACCTCGTGGTTGAGGCCGTCGAGCACGACAAGGATGACGTTGTGTGACATGGGGGAGGACTCCGCAAGGCAACCAGGTGCCTGTAGGAGCGAGCTTGCTCGCGAGTGCCCCTGCGTTCCGGGACAGACCGCGGCGCCTGGATCGCGAGCAAGCTTGCTCCTACAGATGCAGCATTACTGCATGTTGATGATCACTTCTTCCTGCCATTTCTGTGGCAGGCCCTTGGAGGTCTTCTCCCAGGCATCGGCGTCCTTGATCGGCGTGACTTTCTTGTACTGCTCGTTGGGCAGCAGGTTGGCCTGGACTTCGGCGGGCAGGGTCAGGTGCTCGGCGCGGATCGGGCGGGCATTGCCACGCGCCAGGTTGATCTGTCCGGCATCGCTGAAGATGTATTCACGGGTCAGCTTGGCCGCGTTCGGGTGCTTGGCGTACTTGTTGATGATGGTGGTGTAGCCGGAGATCACCGAGCCGTCCGACGGGATCAGCACGATGTAGTCGTCCTTGTTGACCATCTTGTTGCGGTAGCTCAGGCCGTTGAAGTCCCAGACCACACCGACTTCCACTTCACCCTTTTCCATGGTGGCGATGGTCGGGTTGGCCAGCGACAGGCGTCCTTGCTTGGCGATCTCGGCGAACATCAGCAGCGCCGGCTGGATGTTCTTTTCATCGCCGCCCTTGGCGATGGCCGCGGCCAGCACGCCGTTGGCGGCCTGGGCGGCGGTGCTCACGTCACCGATGGAGACCTTGTATTTGCCTTTCTCCAGGTCGGCCCAGCTTTTCGGCGCTTCGGAACCGTGCAGCAGCTTCTTGTTGATGATGAAGGCGATGGTGCCGGTATAGGCCAGCGCCCAGTTGCCGTCCTTGTCCTTGGCCCAGTCCGGGACCTGGTCCCAGGTGCTTGGCTTGTAAGGCTGGACCACGCCCTGCTTGACCGCGATCGGGCCGAAGGCCGCGCCCACGTCGCCGATGTCGGCGCTGGCGTTGTCTTTCTCGGCGGCGAATTTGGCGATTTCCTGGGCCGAACTCATGTCGGTGTCGATGTGCTTGAGGCCGTAGTGCTTGGCCAGGTCTTCCCAGGTCCCTTTCCAGTTGGCCCAGTCGTCGGGCATGCCGACGCTATTGACGGCGCCTTCGGCTTTCGCCGCGGCTTCCAGGGTCTTCAAGTCGGTATCAGCGGCCATGGCGGTGGTGCACAGGGCGATGGTCGAGCCTAACAGTGATGCCAGGAAAAGCTGTTTCATCCGAAGCTCCTTTGGGCGTGTTCAACGCTGGGTTTGTCTAACGTTGTTGGTCTAGGTCAGCAATACCTGAGCCAATTTAAGCCGGCTGGATGACACTTTAATGTCGGCATCAGTCCTGCAAGGCATTCGCGGGCGGCAGGTGCGGGGCTGCGAGATAAGCGTAGACCAAGGCTAAACGGCTGATATGAAAGGACTTGGCCAGCCAATTGCAGGCGTCTGGCACAGCCATTGGGCGGCTTTGTCATCTGTCAGTCATATGCATTGCCTAGGCTCTCGGTGAAGGCTGAGTGCCTTTTTTCCAGGCACGTTTTGCCCTGAAACAGTGCTGGTCTAGTCCAGATAGGTAACGTTGATGCGCGAAGAGGCAGTCAAGGCGGTGACAGCCATTGGGCAGGTCCTGCAGGAACAGATCGATCACGGGTTGTTGGCGCCCGGTAGCAAGCTGCCGGCCGAGCGCAAGCTCAGCGAGTTGTTCGGTACGACCCGGATTACCGTGCGCGAAGCCTTGTTGCAGCTGGAGGCCCAGGGCCAGATCTATCGCGAGGAGCGACGCGGCTGGTTCGTCTCGCCACCGCGGCTGGCCTACAACTTGATGCAGCGCAGCCACTTTCACGCGATGGTCAGCGCCCAGGGGCGGGTGCCGTCGACCGAGATGATCTCGGCGCGCCTGCAACCGGCTTCAGCGGCGGTCTGTGCCTGGTTGCAACTGCCGGCGCTGTCCAGCGTGATCCAGATCCGTCGGGTACGGCGTATCGACGAGCGCCTGGTGCTGTATGTGGAGCACTACCTCAATCCACAGTACTTTCCGGGCATCCTTGACTTCGACCTGAACCAGTCGATCACCGAGCTGTACGCGCGGCACTACGACCTGCATTACGGCCGGGTGCGCTTCGAGATCGTGCCGACTTCCTTGCCGGTGGACGCCGCGGCGGCGCTGAAGGTGTCGGCGGGCAGTCCGGGGCTGCGGATCGCCCGGGTCAATTACGACCAGCACCAGCGCCTGATCGACTGCGACCTGGAGTTCTGGCGCCACGATGCGATCCATGTCGGCGTCGACGTCGTTTGAGTGCCTGCGCCCCTTGTAGGAGATTCTATGTCTACCCAACCGTATCAACCGCCGGTCGATACGGTTGTTGGGTCTTCATCAGGGCGAAAGCGATACGGGCCAACTTGCGGGCGAGGATGACCAGCGCTTCTGTTCGTTTCAGGCCGCGTTGCAGGTATTGCTGGTAACGCTGTTGCCAGGCGGCGGTCCTGCTTGCCGCCATGGCGGCGTTGTGGAGCAGGCGACGGATCTCCGAGTCGCCTTGCTTGCTCAGTTTGCGCCGACCGCTGTAGCGCCCGGATTCCTTGACCCGCACATCCAGGCCCAGGAAGGCGATGAACGCATCGCTGTTGCGGAAAGATCCTCGCAGGAACGCCAGGTTGAGGGCCGCAGCGGTGAGCGGGCCGATGCCTTCGATCGCCTGGCAACGCTTGGCCTGCTCAGCCAGGCCCGCCTCCTGCAACGCCTTGTGCACTTGCTCGTTAAGCCGCCGTTCCAGGCGTTTGATGCGCTCCAGTACCGGTTTCAGCTCCCGGGCCATCTGCCGGTCTTGAGCAAAACTCAGGCGCAAGGCGGTGGCGCTGCGGACCAGCGTGGCGCGCCGGCGCAGCAGCAGTTGCAGGCGCCGATAAGCCTTGCAGGCGGGGTTCCAGGGATGCAACTGGTTCTGCTCATGGGCCAGGTAACGCGCCAGCAAGCGGGCATCGCTCTGGTCGGTTTTGGCGCGGCCACCGATCCCCTTGCGGTAGTTGCTCAGGCGGTAGCCATCGATGACATAGATCCTGTGCCCACATTGGTAAGCCAGATCCGCCAGCAGGACGTGGTAAGTGCTGGTGGCCTCGATGGCCACGGCACAGTCTGCGGGCAATGTTTTCAACCAGGTCACGATCGCGCGTCGATCGTTGGCCAACGTAGCGCTTTGCTGCGTATCGAGGCGATACAGGCTCAGGTTTTCCTTGGCGACATCGATGCCGATGATGGGGGTTTGTATTGTCATGAGACGCTCCTGCAGACAAGATAAAACGACCTGTCGGGGACTCACGTTTGGCGCAGGCTTGTAGATATGGTCGGTCTTGAGGTGGTGCTCAAGCCGATGGATTCCTTATCGGCGCTTGTGGTGAACGCGAGAGTGGGGGAAATCTCCTACCGTCTGGCTTGCAGAAGCGAGTTAAGTCCCTCCACCCCGACAGGCCTACCTTAGGACATACAAGCGAGCTTGCTCGCGATAGCGTCTGAAAGGGCGCCTCAATCCTGCCGATCGGCCCCGGCAAACAGATAATCGGTGGTCAATGACGCCAGGGTGCGCACGCCCACCAGCAGCGCCGACTCATCGACAAAGAACCCCGGGTTGTGGTTCGGCGCGGCCTTGGCCATGTCCTGGTCCCGCGGCGTCACGCCGAGAAACACGAACAACCCCGGCACCTCCTTGGCATAGAAGGAGAAGTCTTCCGCGCCCCCCACCAACGGGCCCTGCACCACATCGTCCTTGGCCGCCCAGCGCAGGCTCGGTAGCATTTTCTCGGTCAGGGCCGGGTCGTTGATGGTCGGGTCGTATTTCTCGATGATGCTCACCTCGGCCTTGGCGCCACCGCTTTCGGCGATCTTTTCCACGGTCTGGCGCACATCGCTGTGCAGCTTCTGGCGGATGCCATAGTCGTAGGAGCGGATGGTGCCGGTCATGTCCAGCGACTCGGGGATGATGTTGTAGCGCGTGCCACCGTTGATGGTGCCGATGCTGACCACCGAGGGGAACGACGAGATATCGGTGCGGCGGCTGACCACGGTTTGCAGCCCGACGACAGTCTGGGCGCCGATCGTGATCGGGTCGATGCCGTCCCAGGGGCGGCCGGCGTGGGTCTGCTTGCCGAGGATCCTGATGCGCAGGTCGTCGGAGCTGGCCAGGGTCGGGCCGGGACGATAGGCGATGCGCCCGGCCGCAATCCCGGCCCAGACATGCAGGCCGAACACCGCGTCCGGCTTGGGCGATTGCATCACACCTTCCTGCACCATCATCTTCGCGCCCCAGGTGTTCTTGCCGTCGGGGACGAAATCGCTCGGGCCTTCTTCGGCGGGCTGGAAATAGAACACCACGGTGCCGGGCAGGCGCTCACGCATGTCGCTGAGGATTTTCGCCGTGCTCAGCAGGATGGCAGTGTGGGCGTCATGGCCGCAGGCGTGCATGACGTCCACTTCCTTGTCCAGGTAGCGACCCTTGGCCTTGGAGGCGAACGGCAGGTCCGCGATTTCCTTGACCGGCAGCGCGTCCATGTCGGCGCGCAGGGCCACGGTCGGACCGGGCAGGGCGCCCTTGAGCACCGCCACCACGCCGGTGCGGGCGACGCCGGTCTTGACCTCCAGGCCCAGGGCGCGCAGTTGCGTGGCCACCAGTTCGGCGGTGCGGTGTTCGGTGTTGCCGAGTTCCGGGTGGGCGTGGATATCGCGCCGGGTTTCCAGCAGCGCCGGCTCCAGGGCCTTGGCCTGTTCGGCAATGTGCTGGCGGGCCTGTTCCATGGCGCTGGCGTCGACAGCGTTGGCGGCCTGGCTGGACAAGGCCAGGACGCCGATCAGGCAGGCTTGGGCGATCGCGGATAGCTGCATAGGGACTCTCTCCATGATTATTGTCGTGCTGCTCAGGTGGCCAAACCGGTGATCGCCCCAGCCGTGGAGAGTGCGGCCGCGCCCTTGCCGATACGCGGCCGGATGCCTTACTCCTCTTGCTGGGGCCCGCCGCCGGCGGTGATCACTTGCACGCTCATGCGTGGCGTGGCCAGGTCCATTCCGGCTTCGTCGAGGTGACGCTTGAGGGACAGGTTGAAGGCTCGCGACACCTCCCATTGCTTGATCGGCGCGGTCTTGAAACGGGCGCGCAGAATCGCGTTGCCGGACTCGAAGCTTTCCACCCCCTGGAACTCCAGCGGCGACCAGATGTTGCGCCGTTGCAGCGGGTCGGTGCGCATCTTCTGGCCGACATCGCGCATCAGCTTGATGGCCTCGTCTATGTCCATGTTGTACGGAATGGCCACCCGGAAGATCGCGTAGCCGAACTCCCGGGAGTAGTTCTTGATGCTCTTGATTTCGCTGAACGGGATGGTGTGCACGATGCCGTCGATGTCCCGCAGGCGCACGGTGCGGATAGTCAGGCCTTCGACGGTACCCAGGTGGCCGCCGACGTCGACGTAGTCGTCGATGGCCAGGGAGTCTTCGATGATGATGAACAGGCCGGTGATCAGGTCGGCCACCAGCGACTGGGCGCCAAAACCGATGGCCAGGCCGATCACGCCGGCACCGGCCAGCAGCGGCGTGACGTTCATGCCCATGTTCGCCAGGGCGACGATCAGGGCGATGATGAAGATGGCCACGAACAGCACGTTGCGGATCAGCGGCATCATGGTCTGCGCCCGGGCATTGGCCAGGCCTTTGCGCGAACGGGTCAGGGCGTGATGCACCGCGGTGTCGCTGAGGATCCAGATCAGCCAGGCGAACAGCAGGGTGCCGCCGAGGCTGAACAGCTTGACGCTGATTTCATGGCCGTCGCCTTCGGTGAAGCGGATCAGCGACATGCCCCAGACCCGCAGGCCGAGTTCGATGAACACCAGCCATACCATCAGGTGGGCAAGGGTGTAGAAGAAGCCTTTCAGGCGTTCGGAGTACAGGGCGTGGCGCTTGTGCCCACGCTGGGGCTTGAGGGAATGGCGGCGCACCAGGCCGTTGATCACCATGCACAGCACCAGCAGCACGGTGCAGATCAGCGACTGGCGCAGGGCGGTGCTGGTGTCGCCGGCGGAAATGAAGGTGGCGAACAGGGAAATGGCTACCAGTACCAGCGCTGGCAGGTACCAGAAGGTGCCGATGATCTCGATGGTGTCGCTCAGGGCGCGGCGGGTCAGGCGCCGGGACAGCGGCTGGTTGCGGATCAGGTGCGCGATCGGCCGGCGAAAGCGCAGGATGAACACGCCGGTGGACAGGGCCGCCATGACATTGGCGAAGGTGGCCGCGGTGTGCGCCAGGTGGCTGCCCAGGCTGGCGATCAACCGTGGGTCGCTCAAGGCCTCGCCGAAGGCGGCGAAACTGCCGATCAGCCACAACGGCCGGAACGCCTGGCGCCGCAGAATGTACAGCGCGCGGTGACGGTTCGGACCGTCCAGCACGGAAAAGGCGATCACGCAGATCGCCGAGAAGCAGGTGCCGACCACCAGCGCGTAAGCCAGGACCATGGCCAGGTCCTTGCCCAGGGACGACGGCAGTTTGTAGGTCATGTACACGGTCATGATCAGCGCGATCAGCCAGGGCCCCAGTTTGCGCAGGGCGAAGCGCAGCAGGTCCCAGGTCTTGGGGTGTTGCGGCAGTTCTTCGGTGAGGCCGAAACGCTCCCGCAGGCGGTGACTGAGCCAGATCAGCGCCGCCGCCAGCAGGCTCCAGACCATCAGGATCAGGGCGAAGGCGAAGATGATCGGCAGCCATTCGCTGGCCGGCAGCATCAGGGCCGCCAGTTCATCCTGGGCCTGATCGAACTCGTTCGACCAGCGGGTAATCGGGCTGTCGGCGCCGGAGAACTGTTTTTCGAAGCTGGACAGGGTGCCGCCGATCAGGCCGAGCACGCCTTCTTCGGCGGGTGTCTGGGCCTTTTTCGTGGCGTCGCGGAGCTTTTTCAGGTCGGTCAGCAACTGGCTGCGTTGCTGGTCGTTTTCCAGGGATTTGATCACCTCATCCAGCGACTGCCCCAGGGGCTGCTCGGCTTGTGGCTGGGTTTTGCCACTGTTGAGCAGGCCCGGCAAACCCACTGCCTGGGCCGATGACAGCGGCAATAGCGTCAGGAGGCAGAGAAGCAGGCAGTAGGGCAGAACGGAAAGACGAGCAAACACTGGGCGGTCAACCTCAGAAAAAGCGGATCGACCGAGTGTACGAGGCAGCTAATACCAATGCGAGCCTGGACAGCGCATTTTATTCGGTGAGTTTGGCGAGGATCTTGTAGATCACGGTGCCGAGGATCAGCAGCATACCGGCCCACATGCTGAAGATGCCGGCATTCTTGTCGCGGAAGTTGTAGCCGATGGCCAGCAGGATCATCCCCGAGAGAATGGGAATGAGCATAGCGTGGAACGAAGACATCGAGATCATGGCGACAGCCTTGTCGGAAAAGATACCCATCAGTCTAGGTGGCTTTGGCCGAATTCGGGTTGATGTGCATCAGAAATGCCTCGACGCCTGGATTTTCGCGTCTTGTAGGAGCGAAGCTTGCTCGCGATGGCGGCGATGCGGAGGTACTGGACAACCGCGTCATCGTTCATCGCGAGCAAGCTTCGCTCCTGCAGAAGAGGGCTTACGGCAGGTCGCGGCTGGCGTAGAACGCGCTCAGTACCTTCACCAGATGCGCCAGGTCGTGGCTGCCGCACAGTTCGCGGATCGAGTGCATGGCGAAGGTCGGCAGGCCGATATCCACGGTGCGCACGCCCAGGTGGCTGGCGGTGATCGGGCCGATGGTCGAGCCGCAGCCCATGTCGCTGCGCACCACGAAGCTTTGCACCGGCACTTCCTCGGCCATGCACAGGTGGCGGAAGAAACCGGCGGTTTCGCTGTTGGTGGCGTAGCGCTGGTTGCTGTTGACCTTGATCACCGGGCCTGCGTTGAGTTTCGGACCGTGGTTGGCATCGTGCTTGTCGGCGTAGTTGGGGTGCACGCCGTGGGCGTTGTCGGCCGAGACCAGCAGCGACTTCTGGATGGTGCGTACGAATTCGTCGCCTTCGGGCAGCAGGCGGCGCAGGGTCTGCTCGAGCATCGGGCCGTCGGCGCCGCAGGCCGAGCAGGAGCCGACTTCTTCGTGGTCGTTGCAGACCAGCACGCAGGTTTCCTCGGTGTCGGCGTTGAGCAAGGCTTGCAGGCCGGCGTAGCAGGACAGCAGGTTGTCCAGGCGCGCGCCGGCGATGAAGTCGCCGTGCAGGCCGATCACCGCGGCGCTTTGGGTGTCGTAGAAGCTCAGCTCGTAATCGAGCACCACATCGGCGTTCAGGCCATGTTCGCGGGCCAGTTGGTCGGTCAGTACCGCGCGGAAGTCGACCCGCTCGTCGCCGGCGAATTGCGCGAGGATTGGCGGCAACTCGGTCTGGGCGTTGATGGCCCAGCCCTGGTTGGCTTCTCGATTGAGGTGAATGGCCAGGTTGGGGATGGTCGCGATGGGCACCTTGAAGTCGATCAGTTGGCTTTCGACCTTGCCGTCGCGACGGAAGGTGACGCGGCCAGCCAGCGACAAGTCGCGGTCGAACCAGGGCGCCAGCAAGGCGCCGCCGTAGACTTCCACGCCCAGTTGCCAGAAGCCCTGGCGTTGCAGCTCCGGTTGCGGCTTGACCCGCAGGCACGGGCTGTCGGTGTGCGCGCCGACCATGCGGACCCCGCCTTGCAGGGGCGAATGCCGGCCCAGCTTGACGGCCACGATGGAGGAGTCATTGCGGGTGATGTAGTAGCGACCGTTGGCTTCGGTGGTCCACGCCTCGCGCTCGTCGAGACGCTGGTAGCCTGCGGCCTCCAGGCGTTGAACGAGGCTGGCGGTTGCATGGAAAGGGGTAGGAGAGGCCTTGAGGAAGTCGATCAGGCCCTGGTTCAACTCTTTGCGCATAAGTAACTCCAGACAGCAGTGGCGCGAGTTTACCGTATCGGCTCGCGGCATTGCAGGCGCAATGCCGTTGAGGGCGACAACATTCATCGCGGCAGGGAAAACGACTCAACCGGTGATCAGGTTGCCTTTGAGGAACACTTCGCGGCGTTGCTTGCGGCCCACATATTCATGCTTGCTGGCCTGGTAAACCTGGTCGAATTTCTCTGCGCAAATACCTGGCAGTTGATCGAGGTATTCCTCCACCAGCGCGTCGTACCGTACTTCGGTGATCAGTTTGTAGACTTCGCGACGGTAGAAGAACCCCAACTGAAAACCCAGGGTTTCACTGGGATGGGGCGTGATGGTCGCGAAGCAGTTCTCGAAGTCGATGGCCTTGAGCGGAGCCTGGGGGCTGATCATGATGTTGCCGGCCCAGAAGTCCATGTGGGTGATGTTCTTTTGCGCGAGGGAGTGCAGCAGTCCGAATGCATCGCGGATAAAGGGTTCGATCTTGTCCGGGTTGTTGCGTAACCACTGTACGCCGTCGACGTAGTCGTCCAGCAGGCGGGTAATGATGAAGTATTCCTGTACCAGCCCCAGGCGATCCCGGGTATAGCCGAATCCTTCAAGGTCGGACATCTGTACGCCGCGGCGCTGGGCTTCGACGGTGTTGATCAGCTCTTCCAGCGGCCAGTCGAAGCGGCCGTTGCGCTGGGGCTTGCCCAGGGTGACGCGAACTTTCGCCTTGAGTGTATCCAGAGGCTGCACCTTGGCGAACAGCGGTGTCTCGCCGGTCGCCAAAGGGGCGCTGGCGCGGGTCTGTTTGTGTGCGTGACGTTGGCGGATAAGTTGTTCGAGGGCTGTGCAGGCGTTTACCGAAGGTTTTTCGCGAAGGTGCAGGGTGGTATTCAGAAAGCAGAAGGTGAAAGGGTAATCGCGTTGAAATGGCTGACTGCTGAGCACGAGGGGCTTCCTGCCTTAATGTCGAATAGCCACTATTTTAATATTTTTTTCACAAATCCATAACAAGTTATTCAGATTAATCTTTATTTTGGGTCGGATTTTTCTGTAGATGTATGCCCCTCAATCGAGGGGCGTCCCGCTACGGTGGCCGTTCTCGATCAGAACGGTGCCGGGCACTCGAAGCGCAGGCGTTCGCCACTCTGCGGATGGGTGAAGCTGAGCATGCTGGCGTGCAGGCACAGGCGCGGCCAGGCGGCCAGCGCTTGCGGATGTGCGTACAGGCCGTCGCCCAGCAGTGGGTGGCCGATGGACAGCATGTGTACCCGCAGTTGGTGCGAGCGCCCGGTGATCGGGGTCAACTCGACGCGGCACCAGTCGCCGCAGCGTTCCAGCACTCGCCAGAAAGTCAGGGCGTTCTTGCCGAACTCGTGGTCCACCACGTGCCGCGGTTTGGTTGGCGGGTCGTAGCGCAGTGGCAGGTCGATGCTGCCGCTGTCCAGTTCCGGCTGGCCCCAGCACAGCGCGGTGTAGGCTTTCTCGGTCTCGCGGTCGTGAAATTGCCGGGACAGTTCGCGATGGGTATCGGGGTCGCGGGCCAGCAGGATGATGCCGGAGGTTTCCCAGTCCAGCCGGTGGACGATGCGGGCTTCCGGGTAGCCGTTTTCCTGCAGGCGGGTGATCAGGCAATCCTTGTTGTCATCGGCCCGGCCAGGCACGGAGAGCAGCAGGGTGGGTTTGTCCACCACCAGGACGGCAGCGTCCTGGTGAATGATGCGGATATTCGACAGCGGCATTAAAACAGCCTCGTAACAAACGCCAACGGCGGCTCGATCAACCCGGTCTCTACAGGAACAAGCTTGCTCCTGTAGAAAAACCGAGGGATCGAGCCGCCGTGGCTCCAGCCGAATCGATCAGCGATCAGGCAGGGTGATATTGAGTTCCAGGATCGAGCAGCTGCCCTGGTTTTCCAGGGCGACATGCACGTCATCGGACCCGATATTGACGTACTTGCGGATTACTTCCACCAGTTCCTTCTGCAAGGCAGGCAAGTAATCAGGGGCAGTGCGTTGGCCGCGTTCATGCGCCACGATGATCTGTAGACGCTCTTTCGCTACCGACGCGGTGTTTACTTTTTTGCTGGCACGAAAGAAGTCAAAAAGGTTCATTACCTACCTCCAAACAGGCGCTCGAAGAATCCCTTCTTCTCGACATTGAGGAACCGGTGTTCCTTTTCCTTGCCCAGCAAGCGATCAACGGTATCGCTGTAGGCCTGACCGGCATCGCTCTGGTCGTCGAGAATCACCGGCACGCCCTGGTTGGAGGCCTTGAGCACTGCCTGGGATTCCGGGATCACGCCGAGAAGGCGCACAGCGAGGATTTCCTTGACGTCTTCGACACCGAGCATTTCCCCTTTTTCGACGCGCTCCGGGTGGTAGCGGGTGATCAGCAGGTGTTCCTGGATCGGCTCTTCGCCTCTTTCGGCACGACGGGACTTGCTGGCCAGAAGGCCGAGCATGCGGTCGGAGTCGCGCACCGAGGAAACTTCAGGGTTGGTCACGACAATCGCTTCGTCGGCGAAGTACATGGCCAGGTGGGCACCTTTCTCGATACCGGCCGGGGAGTCGCAGACCACGAAATCGAAGGTCTCCTTGAGCTCCATCAGCACTTTTTCCACGCCTTCCTGGGTCAGCGCGTCTTTGTCGCGGGTCTGACTGGCGGCCAGTACGTAGAGGTTTTCCAGGCGCTTGTCTTTGATCAGGGCTTGCTGCAGGTTGGCTTCGCCGTTGACCACGTTGACGAAGTCATACACCACGCGACGTTCGCAACCCATGATCAGGTCGAGGTTACGCAAGCCGACGTCGAAGTCGACGATGACAGTTTTGTGGCCGCGCAGAGCGAGGCCGGTACCGATAGCGGCGCTGGTGGTGGTCTTACCCACACCACCCTTGCCGGATGTAACCACGAGAATCTTGGCCAAGGTGTTTCACCCCTAAGGAAAAAGGACTTTTAGCCCCTGAAAAACATCTCTTGAAAACTACTGCAGTCGGACAGCCTTGGCTGGAGGTCGGTTAACACCTGCTCCTACTTCGTTTGAGCCGTTTTCGCTACGTTTTAGAGATGCTTGGAAAATGCGGCAGTATCCGTTAAAGACGTGTGATGTTCAACACGTCACCCGACAGGCTGACCTGGACCCCGGCCCCCCACAACGGATCGCGCCGCAGGTCCTCGGAAACCTTGTACTGGCCAGCGATGGACACCAGTTCAGCGCTCAATTGCTGACAGAAAATCCGTGCCTTGGTGTCGCCCTTGACCCCGGCCAGCGCTCGACCGCGCATCGGGCCGTATACATGGATGTTGCCATCGGCCAGAAGTTCCGCACCCGGACTGACCGAAGAGGTCACTACCAGATCGCCACCCTGGGCATAGATCTGCTGTCCGCCGCGTACTGGCGAAGTGATGATGCGGGTGGGCTTGATGGTCGGTTCAGGCGGCTTTTCAGGCTTTTTCCGGGCTTCGTTTTCCTGCGGTTCCAGCGGTCGTTCCCGGGCGCCGGAGGGCGGCAGGACCGGCAGATCGACGGCGATCGCCGCGGCGATGTCTTCGATGCGGCTGGCGCGGATCGCCAGGGTGCGCAGACCATGGTGACGGCAGACGCGCATCAGGCCGGGCAGATCGACGGCGCCTTCGCTGGCTGGCAGTTTGTCCAGCGCCAGCACCAGCGGGGCGTTACTGAAGAAATTCGGGGCTTGCGCGACCTTCGCCGCCAGTTGGCGATCGAGGCCTTCGAGGTCGTTGCGGGCCAGTTCCAGCACGGTGATGGCCAGCATGCTGCCCTTCAACTGGAACACAGGATCCAGGTCTTGCGATTCGGTTTGGCTCATGGTCGGCATAAAGCGGCTTGTCACTAAAAGTGCCGAGACTTATAACGAGAACGCCCGCGGGCCGCAAGCCGGGTCGAACCGATGTAGAATGCGCGACCTTGTTGTCTGTCCGGAATCTGTAATGGATCGCCCGCGTTTTCGAGCTGCATTTCTTTATCCCCGTTTTTGGCCGCTGTGGCTGGGCCTGGGCCTGCTATGGCTGGTGGTCCAGTTGCCTTATCCGCTGCTGCTGTGGATCGGCCGTGCCCTGGGCGCGCTGATGTACCGGGTGGCCGGCGAGCGTCGGCGGATCGCCAAGCGCAACCTGGAACTGTGTTTCCCCGAGAAGTCCGCGGCCGAGCGCAAGCGCCTGCTCAAGGACAACTTCGCCTCCACCGGCATCGCCTTTTTCGAAATGGCCATGAGCTGGTGGTGGTCCAAGCCGCGCCTGGCGCGCCTGGCCCATGTCGAAGGGCTGGAGCACCTCAAGCAGGCGCAGCTGGAAGGCAAGGGCGTGATCCTCATGGCCCTGCATTTCACCACCCTGGAAGTCGGCGCGGCGTTGCTGGGCCAGCAGCACACCATCGACGGCATGTACCGCGAGCACAAGAACCCGCTGTTCGATTTCATCCAGCGCCGTGGTCGCGAGCGGCACAACCTGGATTCCCTGGCGGTGGAGCGTGAAGACGTGCGCGGCATGCTCAAGCTGCTGCGCGCCGGGCGCGCCATCTGGTACGCACCGGACCAGGATTACGGCGCCAAGCAGAGCGTGTTCGTGCCACTGTTCGGTATCCAGGCAGCGACGGTTACCGCCACCAGCAAGTTCGCCCGGCTGGGCAAGGCCCTGGTGGTGCCTTTCACTCAGCAGCGGCTGGCCGATGGCAGTGGTTATCGGCTGGTGATTCACCCGCCGTTGCAGGATTTCCCGGGAGAGACCGAAGAGGCCGATTGCCTGCGCATCAACCAATGGATCGAAGGCGTGCTGCGCGAGTGCCCGGAGCAGTACCTGTGGGCGCACCGCCGCTTCAAGAGCCGCCCGCCGGGCGAGCCGAAGCTGTATAAGAAGCGCGGTTGAAATTATCGCGTTAGATTGAAAGCCCTTTATCAGCGCCATGGAGTGTTGCGATGAGCCCAGCGGAACCGGTCACAGGATTGATTCTTTCCGGCGGCGGGGCTCGTGCGGCATATCAGGTGGGGGTATTGGCGGCGATTGCCGAGTTGCTGCCAGCAGGGGCGAGCAATCCGTTTCCGGTGATTGTCGGGACCTCGGCTGGGGCGATCAACGCGGTCAGCGTGGCCAGTGGCGCGCTGGATTTCACCGCGGCCATCGAGCGTCTCACGGCGTTCTGGCAGGGCTTTCGCAGCCATCAGGTGATCCGCAGCGACTGGCCCGGGGTGATCCGCCAGGCCGCCCGGTTCGTCGGCCACAGCTTGCTCGGCCTGGGCGCGCAGGTGCCGGTGGCGCTGGTCAACAGCTCGCCGCTGCGGCAGTTGTTGAACGATCAACTGCAGTTGTCCGGTATTCGTCAGGCTATCGCGCAAAAGCACTTGCAGGCAGTGGCGGTCACGGCCTTCGGTTATGAATCGGGCCAAGCGGTGACCTTCTACCAGGGCGCAGGCACCATCGATGCCTGGCTGCGCCATCGGCGTATCGGCCTGCCCACCGAACTCACGGTCGAACACTTGCTGGCCAGTTCGGCGATTCCGTTGCTGTTCGCGCCGGTGAAAATCGACCAGGAGTTTTTCGGCGACGGCGCGGTGCGGCAATCGGCGCCCATCAGTCCGGCCTTGCACTTGGGGGCCAGCCGAGTGCTGGTGGTCGGGGTCAGCGGCAACCCCCGTGGCATCGATCCGCAGGCGCCCCAGCAGCGCAGCTACACCGGGCAGCAGCCGACGCTGGCGCAGATCGGCGGCCACATGCTCAACAGTACTTTCATTGACAGCCTGGAGAGCGACATCGAGCTCCTGCAGCGGCTCAACCAGTTCAGTCATCTGCTGCCGTCGGGCACGCCCGTGCGCACTTTGGGTGTGGCGCCGATCGAGGTGCTGGTGATTGCGCCCAGCCAGCCGATCGATGAAATCGCTGCCCGTCATCGGCATGAGCTGCCAGCGGCATTGCGCCTGTTTCTGCGCGGGCCGGGGGCAACCAAGACCAGCGGTGCCGGGGTCCTGAGTTACCTGCTGTTCGAGGCGGGGTATTGCAGCGAGCTGATCGAGCTGGGGCGCAGCGATGCCCTGGCCAAGCGCGACGAGCTGCGGCGGTTCCTGGGGTTGGCGGCAGAGGTCGCGACCGCCTGAAAAAGTATCGCGAGCAAGCTCGCTCCTACAGGGTGTTCATCGTTTCTGTAGGAGCGAGCTTGCTCGCGATAGCGTTTCTAAGGGCAATGCTCAGGCCGTCAGTTTGTCGTCGCGAAAATCCCGCAACGCCTGTTCGATTTCTTCCCGGGTGTTCATCACGAACGGGCCGTACTGCACGATCGGCTCGCCCAGGGGCTTGCCGGCAATCAGCAGCACACGGGCCCCGGCGGCACTGCTCAGCTGGATTTCACCCTGGTCGGACAGGCGCACCAGCTTGCTGCTGGCGACCGGTTGCGGATGCCCGGCCAGCTCGATCTGGCCTTCATAGACATACAGCAGGGCCCGGTGCCCCTCGGGCAGGCGCGGGCTGATGCTGGCGCCAGCAGGCAGGCGCAGGTCGAAGTAGTGGGGCTCGGTGTCTGGTCGTTCCACGGCGCCAGTCTGTTGCACCTGGCCGTCATCGAAGCGGCCGGCGATCACCACCACGTCCACGTCATTGGCGGTGGTCAGGCGCGGAATCTCCTGGGGTTGAATGTCCCGGTAGCCGGCCTTGTCCAGCTTGTGCTTGGCCGGCAGGTTCAGCCATAGCTGGAAGCCGCGCATCACGCCTTCTTCCTGTTCCGGCATCTCGCTGTGGATGATGCCCTTGGCGGCGGTCATCCACTGCACGCCACCGCCTTCCAGCAGGCCGACGTTGCCCAGGTGATCTTCGTGGCGCATGCGGCCTTCGAGCATGTAGGTGACGGTTTCGAAACCGCGATGGGGATGGGGCGGGAAGCCGGCGATGTAATCGTCGGGGTTTTCCGAGCCGAACTCGTCGAGCATCAGGAACGGGTCGAAACGCTCGACACCCTGGCCACCAAAGACCCGGGTCAGCCTGACGCCGGCGCCGTCCGAGGCGGGCTGGCCGGTATGGACGCTGAGTACTTTGCGAAATTGAGTCATCGATAGCAACTCCTGATCAGGTTGGAATGAGCGACATGCTATGCCAACTCAATTGATCAATGGTTGCGAATATCGAAGTATTACTATCGATTTATTCGATTAAATCCGTTCCCGCGACCAGCACGGGAACGGCATTCACTGCATCAGAAGTGGTACTTGAGCAGCAGGCTGGCGGTGTTCTGGTCGGTGTCGAAGTAGGGGGTGTCCTTGACCCCGTACTTGTTCTTCCAATAGTCGTATTCGATACCGACATACAACTGTTTGTCGCCCAGTTTCAGCGCCTTGCCCAGGTCGTACTTGATCTGCGGGTTGATGTGCAGGTTGGCGTGGTACTCGCCTTTGGCGTTCTTGTCGTTGTCCACCACCCAGTCGATGAAGCCGTCGATCAGGATGTCCGAACGGCCCACGGGAATGGTGTAGGACCAGACCGGGGTGATCTGCCAGACATTGTCGCCGGCACGGCTGCCTTCGGTCTGACGGTTGTAGAAGTTCAACTGGAAGTAATCGAACCCGGGGATCGCCAGGTCAAAACCCGGACCGATCAGGTAGGACTCGTTATCGCCTTCGCCGAACTCGTAAGTCATGGCCAGCAATACATCCTTGATCGGGCCGAACTCCAACTTCTGGTCAAAGATCTTGCCGAATGAAAGACGCGGGCTGAACTCGCCGTAATAAGTGTTCGGGCCGACGTTGCCGTCCTTTTTACCGTTGTAGAAGATCTTGTCGATAAACAGGAAGTTGTCGCCGTACTTCCAGGCATCGGCATGTTCGAAAGTAACGGTTTGCTGGATCTGCGGATTGATCGTGAAGTCTTTGCCGTAGAGGTAGGTCAGGCTGTTGTTCTGCCATTGCAGCAGATCGCCGGCGGTGGCCTGGGCCCCAGCCAGCAAGGATCCGGCAAGCATCAGGCCTTTACAGATGCGGTTCATTCGGTTGCTCCCAAAAAGTAAGTGGTTCCACGTTTTTTCTTTAAAAGCCGGTGCTCTGGTGCGGCACCTTTCATGGGCTGAAAAATCATCCGATCGGTCAGCTTTGTTGCTGATAGCAAGAGCTGAGCCAAGGCGAAAAAAAAGCGCAAAAACTCCCGCACGGCTGTACGAATACAGTCGATCGAGAGTGAATTCGGTTTTAAATCGGTACGCCTTGGTACTTTCCAGAGGCCAGGATAAGTTGGCTTTCTGGTCAGGTTTTAAATCCGGGCTTTTTTTTTCACCGGATTCAGGTGGCCGCGGAGAATACTGACTCCCACGGCCTTGCTCAAGTGCTCTGCAATAGCGCACTCGAAACAACTTTGGGGCATGTTTACCGGCCATCCTAGAAATGCACCTTTACCAGCAGGCTGGCGGTGTTCTGGTTGGTGTCCAGGTTCGGGCTGTCCTGGATGCCGTACTTATCCTTCCAGTAGCTGTATTCGAGGCCGACATACAACTGCTTCTCGCCCAGGCGCAGGGCCTTGCCCAGGTCGTATTTGATCTGCGGGTTGATATGCAGGTTGGCGTGGTAGGTGCCGCGCTCGTTCTGGTCGTTGTCCACCACCCAGTCCAGGTAGCCGTCGATCAACAGGTTCGAGCGACCCAGCGCAATGCTGTAGGACCAGGAGGGGGTGATCTGCCAGACACCGTCGCCGGGGCGCGGGCCTTCGGTCTGGCGGCGGTAGACGTTCAGGGTGAAGTAGTTGAAGCCCGGGACGGCGAGGTCGAAACCGGGGCCGATCAGATAGGCCTCGCTGTCGCCTTCGCCATACTCGTAGGTCATGGCCAGCAACACGTCCTTGACCGGACCGAAGGCCAATGAGCGGTCGAGGATCTTGCCGAACGACAACCTGGGGCTGAACTCGCCGTAAAAGGTGTGGCGGCCTTTGTTACGGTCTTCCTGGCCGTTGTAGAAAATCTTGTCGACGAACAGGAAGGTGTCGCCGTATTTCCATCGGTCGGCGTGTTCGAAGGTCACCGTCTGCTGGATCGACGGATTGATCGCGAAGTTCTTGCCGTACAGGTACGTCAGGCTGTTGGTCTGCCACAGCAGCAGATCACCGGCCATGGCCTGGGTTGTCGCCAGCAGCGTGCCGCTGAGCAGCAGGCGTACGTGTGCATGTCTCATCGTGTTGCTCCCTGTTTGTTTTTATTGTCAAGGCGCAGGCAGCCGCCGACTGCGACCAGGCGCGGTGCCGGGTCTGGCTGTCGTGCGTGTATTTCGGGTATCGACGGTCAAGCAGGGGCGACTGCCAGGCCGCCCCGTTCAGGCTTCAATGCTGGTGGGCGTGTCGAGCGTTGCTGGCGGCCCGTTCGGTGCCGCCCAGGATGTTGAACAGCAGGTTCAGGGTTAGGGCACTGAGGGTCGCCATGGCGATTCCGCTGTGGGTGATCGGGCTCATCCACAGGGGCAGGTGGGCGAAGAACTCCGGCCGGACCACCGGAATCAGGCCCATGCCGATGCTCACCGCCACCAGCAGTTGATTGCGGCGGTCGGCGATGTCGGCTTCCTGGAGGATCTTGATCCCGGTCGCCGCCACCATGCCGAACATGGCGATGGCCGCGCCGCCCAGTACCGCCGGTGGAATCGAGGCCACCAGGAAGGCTGCCTTGGGCAGCAGGCTCAACACTATCAGCAGGCCGCCGGCGACTAGGGTTACCGAGCGGCAACGCACGCCGGTCATCTGCACCAGGCCGATGTTCTGGGCGAACGAAGAGTGGGTGAAGGTGTTGAGGAAACCGGCGAAAAACGAGGCGCCGGCATCACACAGCAGGCCGCGACGCAGCATGCGCGGGCTGACTTCCTGGCCGGTGATTTTCCCCAGCGCCAGGAACATCCCGGTGGACTCGACAAAGATGATCACCACCACCAGGCACATCGAAAGGATCGGCGCCAGATGGAACTGCGGCATGCCGAAATGCAGCGGGGTGACTACCTGCACCCAGGGCGCCTGGGCCATGCCGCTGAGGTCGACCATGCCAATCAGGCCACAGAGTACATAGCCCAGGCCCATGCCGATCAGCACTGAAATGTTCACCCAGAAACCGCGCATGAAACGGTGCACCAGCAGGATGGTGCCCAGTACCAGCGCGGCGATGCTCAGGTAGATCGGGGAGCCGAATTCGGCATTGTGGCTGCCGCCGCCCGCCCAGTTCACCGCGACTGGGAATAGCGACAAACCGATGGAGGTGATGACGGTGCCGGTGACCAGGGGCGGGAAGAAGCGCACCACCTTGGACATGAAGGGCGCGATGAGCATGCCGAAGAAACCGGCGGCGATGGTTGCACCAAAAATCCCCGGCAGGCCGATGCCGGGCATGCCGGCCATGGCCACCATGCTGCCCACCGCGGCAAAGCTGGCGCCCATCATCACCGGCATGCGGATGCCCATGGGGCCGATGCCGAGGGATTGCACGATGGTGGCGATGCCGGCGACCAGCAGGTCGGCATTGATCAGGAAGGCGATTTCTTCACGATTCAGACCCGCGGCCTGCCCGATGATCAGCGGCACCGCGATGGCGCCTCCGTACATCAGCAGGACATGCTGCAACCCGACCAGGATCAGTTGCAAAAGGGGCAGTCGCGCAATGGCGGGTGCGTCGGGGATGCGCGGTTCGTTTAACGCGGACATGCAACACCTCGGATCTTTTTATTCTTGTGATTAGAAAGCTGTGTGGTTGCGAACAGCTTTTTTGCAGCAGGCCAACCGCGTGGCGGTTGATCGCGAGCGCCGCCCGCTCCTGTAGGAACGAGCTTGCTCGCGATAACGGCCGTCAAGGCACCGCGGTACTAGTTGGTGCGCGCCCCCTGGTTGATCCAGGCGCCGATCAGGTCACGTTCCTGTTGGGTCATCTGGGTGATGTTGCCCAGCGGCATGATCTGGCTGGCGACGGCCTGGGCCTGGATTCGTGGGGCCTGGAGCTTGATCTGCTCCGGGGTGTCGAACATCACGCCGGCTGGCGCGGCACTGAACAGCGGGCTGGTGGGCTTGGCCGAGTGGCAGACGGTGCAACGTTCCTGGATCACGTTGTGCACCTTGTCGAAGGTCGGGCCCTGGGATGGGGTGGACGCTTGCGTCGGAGCAACTTCGGGAGCTGCCGGGGCTGCCGGAGTCGCGGCGGTTTCAGGTTTGGCGCCGCCGCCGATGGCGGTTTCCGGCAGTGGCTGGTACTCGATCTTCGCCGGCGCCTTGGCTACTTCCGGGCCCTTGGCCATTTGCGCGGGGCCGGTGACGTAGGCCAGGCAGATCATGCCCAGGGCCGCGACCGGCAGGGTCCAGGCGAACTTGTGGCTGTCGTGGCGGGTGTTGAAGTAGTGACGCACCAGCACCGCCAGCACGGCGATCCCGGCCAGGATCAACCAGTTGTACTGGCTGCCGTAGGTGCTCGGGAAGTGGTTGCTGATCATGATGAACAGCACGGGCAGGGTGAAGTAGTTGTTGTGGCGCGAGCGCAGCAGGCCCTTGGCCGGCAGGGTCGGGTCCGGCGTGCGGTTTTCGGCGATGGCGGCCACCAGCGCACGCTGGGCCGGCATGATGATGCGGAACACGTTGCCGACCATGATGGTGCCGATGATGGCGCCGACATGCAGGTAGGCGCCGCGACCGCTGAACACCTTGCTGAAGCCATAGGCCGCGGCGATCAACAGCGCGAACAGGATGAAGCCGAGCAGGGCGGGTTTCTTGCCCAGGGGCGAGTCGCAGAGGAAGTCGTAGACGAACCAGCCGGCGATCAGCGAACCGATGCCGATGGCCACGCCTTCAGGGCCGGTCAGGCCGCTGCCCGGCGCTACCAGGTAGAGCATCGGGTTGTAGTAGAACACCAGGCACAGCAGGGCGATCCCCGACATCCAGGTGAAGTAGGCTTCCCACTTGAACCAGTGCAGGTTCTCCGGCATGGACGGTGGGGCCAGCTTGTATTTTTCCAGGTGATAGATGCCGCCACCGTGGATCGCCCAGAGGTCGCCCGACAGGCCGTCCTTGGGGTTGACGCGATTGAGGTTGTTTTCCAGCCAGACGAAGTAGAACGACGCGCCGATCCAGGCCACGCCAGTGATCATGTGAACCCAACGCACGCTCAGGTTGAGCCATTCCAACAGATGTGCTTCCACAGTCTTTACCTCTCGCCTGTCACCCTTGTTGTCGAGTGATCAGACCTTCTCTTATTGGTGGGGGGCGAGGATCAAACACTCATCCTCTTCAAAGAAATGCTCATCGCAGTTATTGCCTGTGCCACTGCGATCAACCACCAGGAAGTCATCCCGCTTTTCGATCGTCAGCACCGGGTGGTGCCAGACGCCGCGATGGTAATTAATGCCCTGCCTGCCATTGCTGACGAAGGCGCGGACCAAGCCCGATACAGGTGCATCGCCAAGTGGCGCGACCACGATCAGAAAGGGGTTGCCGAGCAGCGGAATGAACGCCTGGCTGCCCAGCGGATGGCGCTCCAGCATGCGTACGGTCAAGGGCATGTCCAGCGCGTCGGCGCGGAAGATGCTGATGATCGCCTTGTCGTCCGGCGTGGCGGTTTCCACGGTGGCCAGACGATGGAAGCGCATGGTCGAACCGTTGTTGATCATGAAGTGATCGCTGCCGTCGGTTTCGATCACGTCACCGAAGGGGGCGAAGGCTTCTTTGGTCAGCGGTTCGATCATCAATGTGCGCATGCTGTTCTTCTTATCCGAATTCTGTGTTGTTCGTGCTGAAGCCATCGCGAGCAAGCTCGCTCCTACAGTGGACTGTGGCGTTCACAAAACCTGTGGGAGCTGGCTTGCCAGCGATCGGTTTCCTACTTATTTAGCGACCTTGCCCAGGATCCGCAGGCGGCTGACGCCACCGTCCGGGAACACGTTCAGGCGGATATGGGTGATCGGGCCCAGGGCCTTGATCTGCTCGGCGAAGGTGTGTTCGGCGTGCATTTCCAGCTTCTGGCTCGGCAGCAATTCGCGCCAGAACAGCGATTGGGTTTCGATCTGGCTGTCGGTACCGCCCTTGACGAAGGCGCCCTGGATCGAGCAGCTGTCCGGGTAGTTGCCCTTGAAGTGCAGGGTGTCGACGATGATCTTCTCGATCTCGCCCGGATGGCCCAGGGCGACGATCACCCAGTCATTGCCCGGCGTGCGGCGGCGTGCGGTTTCCCAGCCGTCGCCCATGTTGATGCCGCGGCCCGGGTTGAGGATGTTGCCCATGCGGCCGAAGTGTTCGTCGGAGCAGGCGAGGGCGCGGCCACCGTTGAGCGCGGCTGCCAGGTCGACCTGCTCGTTGTCGCCGACCGCCGACCAGTCGCGGTACGGGATGCCATGCACGCGCAGACGGGCCACGCCGCCATCCGGGTAGATATTGAAGCGCAGGTGGCTGAACGCCTGGTCGTTGCTGATCTCGTGGTAGTGGTGGCTGTTGCCTTGCAGCTCGACGGCCGGCAACACTTCCACCCACTGGGTGTTTTCGTTCGGCTCGCCTTCGGCCAGGAAGCAGGCTTCCAGGGAGGCCGATGGCGGGAAGTTGCCGGTGAAGAATGAGGTGTCGATGTCCACGCCCTTGATCTGGCCGGGCACGCCCAGGCGGATCACCGCGCTGTCGTAGCCTTCAAAGCGCTTGCGGCGCGACTCCCAGCCGTCCATCCACTTGCCGTTGTCATCGAAAACGCCCTCCTTCCATACGGCCGGGGTCGGCTGGAACAGACGGTTGGCGTCAGCGAACCAGTCATCGGTCACCGAGATGATCTTGGTGCCCAGGCGGGCGTCGGCCAGGTTGACGAACTTCTCGAAAGGTACGGCGTAAGCTTTCATTCTTCTTGTCTGCCTTTAATAAAGTGGCTTGGGATGCTTGCAGGGCCCTGGGTACGTTGGGCGTTCACTCGTGCTCGGGGCTTCTCACAAGGGCTGCTTGCTAGAGAGTCAGTAATCGGAACAGGGCGATCTTGTTGATCTGCGCCAGCGCGCACCTGAATTCGGTGTCCACCGAGTTGTGGATGCGTGCTTCGAACGCCGCGAGGATCTGATGCCGGTTGCTGCCTTTTACCGCCATGATGAAGGGAAACTTGAACTTGGCCTTGTAGGCGTCGTTCAGCTCGGTGAAGCGCTGGAACTCTTCGGCCGTGCATTGGTGAATCCCCGCGCCAGACTGTTCTTCAGTACTGGCCGCGGTAAGCTGCCCCTGGACGGCGGCTTTGCCGGCCAGGTCCGGGTGAGCGTTGATCAGGGCCAATTGGCTCTGGTGATCGGCGCTCAACAGGATGTCGCTCATGCGCTGGTGCAGGACGTCGATCCGGTCGATCGACGGATCCTGGCCCAGGTCGAAGGCCTTTTCGGCGACCCATGGCGAATGTTCATAGATATCGGCGAAGGCTTTGACGAAGGCGTCGCGGCTCAGGGTCGAGGGTTTCAGGGTTTGGAAGGTGCTCATTTCGCAGCCCCCGGGAACGGGTGGGTTTGCTGCCAGTGACGGGCAATGTCCACGCGGCGGGTGAACCAGACCTGATCGTGACCCTTGACGTACTCGATAAAACGCTTCAGAGCGGCCAGACGCGCCGGGCGGCCGATCAGGCGGCAGTGCAATCCGATGGACAGCATCTTCGGTGCCTCGGCGCCTTCGGCGTACAACACGTCGAACGCATCCTTGAGGTACTGGTAGAAGTCGTCGCCCTGGTTGAAGCCCTGGACCTGGGTGAAGCGCATGTCGTTGGTGTCCAGGGTGTAGGGGATCACCAGGTGCGCCTTGCCGGTCGGGTTGTTGGTTTCCCAGTAGGGCAGGTCGTCGTCGTAGGTGTCGCAGTCGTAGAGGAAACCGCCTTCCTCCATCACCAGGCGCCGGGTGTTCGGGCCGGTGCGGCCGGTATACCAGCCCAGCGGGCGTTCACCGGTGATTTCGGTGAGGATACGGATCGCTTCGAGCATGTGCTCGCGTTCCTGGGCTTCGTCCATGTACTGGTAGTCGATCCAGCGGTAGCCGTGGCTGCAGATCTCGTGGCCGGCTTCGACCATGGCGCGGATCACGTCCGGATGGCGCTGGGCGGCCATGGCGACGGCGAAGATGGTCAGCGGAATGTCGAATTCCTTGAACAGCTTGAGGATCCGCCAGACGCCGGCGCGGCTGCCATACTCGTACAGCGATTCCATGCTCATGTTGCGTTCGCCCTGCAGGGGCTGGGCGGCGACCATTTCCGAAAGGAAGGCTTCCGACTCCTTGTCGCCGTGCAGGATATTGCGCTCGCCGCCTTCTTCGTAATTGAGCACGAACGACAGGGCGATGCGGGCATTGCCCGGCCAGTGAGGGTGAGGAGGGTTGGAGCCATAACCGATCAGGTCGCGTGGGTAGTCAGCGCTCACTGCAGTCTTCCTTCTTATCGTGATAACGGTGGCGTGGCGGGGCCTGAGGGGGAAGGCAGGCTGGCGTCACAGCGATGGACTGATTGTATACAACTTTTCAATCGGTTTGTAAGCCCGATTTTTTGCATTTTTCATCGATTGTGCTCATGCCCGGGTACTGCAAGAAACCTGCCTGGTTGGTCAGCTAATGGGTGAAAAGTCTTCTGCTCTCATGGTCTAGCCGCTGATCAAGGGAATACGGGAGCTTGCTCGAAGTGCTCGGAAATGGATGATTTTTATTGTGTACAATTTTTTTTAAAAGTGTCTTAATAAATTCCTTGCCGTACCCTTTCGTGCTCCGAAACGGTGCGGTCTCCTTATCAACTGACTTCAGGAGGCGCGAGGTCTGGACGTGTGAGCGCGCACAGACACGCAGAATCAATGGGACGTTTGACTACACACGTGTTGGATGCCGCGCATGGCTGCCCAGGCAGCGCCATCAAGGTCGAGTTGTACCGGGTCGAAGGTACGCAACTGGAACTGGTCGCCAGTGCCCTGACCAACAGCGATGGCCGTTGCGATGCGCCGTTGCTGCAAGGCGATGACTACCGCACCGGGGTTTACCAACTGCAATTCCATGCCGGCGATTACTACCGTGCTCGCGGCGTACAACTGCCTGAGCCTGCGTTTCTCGATGTGGTGGTGCTGCGTTTCGGTATCTCGGCCGAGCAGGAGCATTACCATGTGCCGCTGTTGATCTCGCCTTACAGCTATTCGACCTACAGAGGAAGCTAGGACATTCCCCCATTGCTGTTTCCTTGGAGGCAGCTGCGCAAAGCTTCTTTGATCTTTCGCCCGCTCACACTGCGGGCTTTTTTTCGTCCGCCGAAAAATGGGGATGCCATCGCGAGCAAGCTCGCTCCTTATCTGTAGGGGCGAGCTTGCCCGCGATGCTTTCAGCGGCTCAACAGCGACGCAGCACCCGCACCACTGAACAACCCGGCGCTGACCCGGTTGAACCAACTCTGGCCCTTGCCGCTGCGCAGGTAACGCGCCGCGCCATGGGCGCCCAGGCCGTAGGCCAGCTTGCACAGCAGATCGAGCAGGGTCCAGGTGACGATCATGATCAGCAACTGCGGCAGGAAAGGTTGTTCGGCGCTGAGAAACTGCGGCAGAAACGCGGCGAAGAACAGAATGTCTTTCGGGTTGCTGGCGCCCAGCACAAAAGCGCGCCCGAACAGTGCGCGAAAGCGCGGTTTCGGTGCGGCCTCGGGCACGTCGGCACCGAGGGAGGGCTGCCGCGATTGCTGCCAGCTTTGCCAGGCGAGATAGAACAGGTACAGCGCGCCGACGATTTTCAGGGCGCTGAACAGCTGTTCCGAAGCCAGCAGCAGGGCGCCCAGGCCCAGGGCCGAGGCGCTCAGCAGGCAGATCGAGGCAAACACGCCGCCGAGAAATGCCGGGTAGGACCGACGCAAACCGTAATTCAGGCTGTTGCTGATCATCAGCAGGGACAGTGGGCCCGGGATCAGGATCACCACCAGTGCCGCGCCGCTGAACAGCAGCCAGGTTTCCACGCTCATTGCCTTTCTCCTTATGTGCAAAAGCCTCACCCGACGGGGTGAGGCCGTTTGAAACCGATGTGCCTACAAGAAAATGAACTTGGCGATAAAGATCGCGCACAGCACCCACAGGCTGATGGAGATTTCCTTGTACTTGCCCGTCCCGGCCTTCAAGGCCACGTAGGTGATGAAGCCCAGGGCGATACCGTCGGCGACCGAGAAGGTCAGCGGCATCATGATTGCGGTGACGATCGCCGGGATGCTGTCGGTGGCCTCTTCCCAATCGATGTGGGCCATGCCGCCCATCATCAGCATCGCCACATAAATCAGCGCACCGGCGGTGGCATAAGCGGGGATCATGCCAGCCAGCGGTGCGAAAAACATGGCTGCGATAAATAGCACACCTACGGTCACTGCGGTAAGACCAGTCCGACCGCCCGCGGCGACCCCCGCGGCACTTTCCACGTAGCTGGTCACGGGCGGAACGCCGACCACTGCGCCGAAGACGCTGGAGGCGCTGTCCGCCTTCAGGGCACGGGAGAGGTTCTCGATCTTGCCGTCGGGGTTGACCAGGCCGGCGCGCTGGGCCACGCCCATCAGGGTGCCAGCGGTATCGAACATGTGCACGAAGAGGAAGGCCAGCACCACGCTGATCATGCTGACGTTGAATACCCCGGCGACGTCCATGGCCATCCAGGTCGGTGCCAGGCTCGGTGGGGCCGACATGATGCCCTCGTAGTGCACCAGGCCCAGGCCCCAGCCGGCCAGGGTCACGGTGATGATGCTGATGAGGATCGCGCCGAACACCCGGTGATAGCTGAGCACGGCAATCATCAGGAAGCAGATCGCCGCCAGCAGCGGGCCGGGTTCGCGCAGGGAGCCGAGCTTGATCAGGGTGGCCGGGCTATCGACCACGATGCCCGCGGTCTTCAAGCCGATCAGCCCGAGGAACAGGCCCACGCCGGCGCCCATGGCGAAGCGCAGGCTGGCCGGAATGCTGTTGAGCAGCCATTCGCGGATCCGCGAGAAGGTCAGGAACATGAACAACACGCCGGACACGAACACCGCACCGAGGGCGGTTTCCCAGTTATAGCCCATGGTTCCGACCACGGTGTAGGTAAAAAAGGCGTTCAACCCCATGCCGGGCGCCAGGCCTACCGGCCAGTTGGCGTACAACCCCATCAACAGGCAACCCAGGGCGGCGGCGATGCAGGTGGCGACGAAGGCCGCGCCATGGTCGATGCCGGCGTCGGCCATGATGTTGGGGTTGACGAAGATGATGTAGGCCATGGTGATGAAGGTTGTCAGACCGGCGATCAGCTCGGTCTTCACCGTGGTGCCATGCAACCTGAGTTTGAAGAGGCGCTCCAGCCAGCCACTGTTCAGCGGCGGCGAGAGTTCCAGCGTAGGGGCTTCGGATTTGCGGCTTTCCACAGCGAGTACTCCTCAAGAGTTTTATTATTTTTTCCAGAGCCGGACACGCGAGGGTGGACAGCGGCTCTTTGAGGCATGTAAGGCTTGCGGGCTTTTATTGACCTATAGGTCAGGAACTCGCACGTGGCAAATTATGCTTTTGTATACAAAGAAAGCAAATAATGTTTTTTGGGTTGTGTGCGAAAAGTTCGCCAGAAAGGCTATATGCCTGTAGCCGCTGGCGCAGCCTGCGATCGAGCGCGCAGCGGTCGCACGGGGCTCAAGTGCTCTTGCAGGCAGGTTGAAGGGCACTGCGCCGCAGGCTGTGGTGTCAGCGGTTTTCGCCCAGGGCCTTGTTCACCGCCAGCCAGCCATCCACCGCCGCCTCGCCGGCCTCGGCGAACACCCGTTGCAGCAGCTTCACCTGCTCGCGCCGCAGCGCTTGCTCAAAGCGCGCGCCGTCCTCGGTCAGCTCCAGCAGGCGTTTGCGCTTGTCGCTCTCTGGGGCAACGCTGTTGACCAGGTGCATCTCCATCAATTGGCGCAGCGGAATGTTCAGCGCCTGCTTGCTCACGCCCAGTGCCGTGAGCAGTTCCTTCACGCTCAGCCCCGGGTAGCGGGCGATGAAAAACACGATGCGCTGGTGCACGCGACTCAGGCCGCGGCGCTCGAGCATTTCGTCGGCCTTGGCGGTGAACGCCTGGTAACCAAAGAAGAAGGCTTCCATGGCGGCTTGTTGCGTGGTCTGGTTTTTAAGGTCAAGCATATTGACGTATCTGCGAAAGTCGGCGTAATTTCGGTCAAGCAGTTTGACGTATTTTCCTCCACCTCCGCTACGGGTGACCCTCATGGCCTTCTCCGAACGAGTTTCGCGTCTTAAAAGCTCACTGATCCGTGAAATCCTTGCCGCCGCGCAGCGTCCGGAGGTGATGTCGTTCGCCGGAGGCCTGCCCGCCGAAGCGATGCTGCCGAAGATCGATTGGCAGGCGATGCCGGTGTCCATGGGCCAATACGGCATGAGCGAAGGCGAGCCACAGCTACGCGAGGCTCTGGCGGCGCAGGCCCGGATGCTGGGCGTACCGTGCGAGGCGAGCCAGGTGCTGGTGGTCAGCGGTTCCCAGCAGACCCTCGATCTGGCGGCCAAGCTGTACATCGACAAGGGCGCCGAGATCATGCTGGAAGCGCCGACCTACCTGGCGGCGCTGCAGATCTTCCAGCTGTTCGGCGCCGATTGCCTGACCGTACCACTGGAGGCCGATGGGCCGGACCTGGCGCAATTGCGCGCCCGCCTGGAGCAGCATCGCCCCGCGTTCATCTACTTGATCCCGACCTTCCAGAATCCTTCGGCGGTGCGCTACAGCGAGGCCAAGCGCGATGCCGTGGCGGCGTTGCTCGACGAGTTCGGGGTGACCCTGATCGAGGACGAGCCTTACCGCGAGCTGACTTTCGATGGCGGCAACGCCACGCCCATTGTCGGGCGCCTGCGCAAGGCCAGCTGGATCTACACCGGTACTGTGTCGAAGACGCTGCTGCCAGGGCTGCGGGTCGGTTACCTGATCGCCAGCCCGGACCTGTTTCCCCACCTGCTGCGGTTGAAGCAGTCGGCGGACCTGCACACCAACCGAGTCGGCCAATGGCAGGCGCTGCAATGGATAGGTACCGGGCAGTATCAGCAACATCTGAGCGAGTTGCGCGATTTCTACCGGGTGCGCCGCGACGGTTTTCAGGCTGCCCTGCAACGTCATTTCGGCGATCTGGCCGATTGGCAAGTGCCCCAGGGCGGGCTGTTTTTCTGGTTGACCTTGAAACAGCCGCTGGACACCCGCACTTTGCTGAAGGCGGCGCTGGAGCGGGATGTGGCATTCATGCCGGGCGAACCCTTCTTCTCCGAGCCGGACCGCAATCCAGGTCACCTGCGGTTGAATTTCAGTCATATCGATCCGGCGCGTCTGGACGAAGGTCTCAAGCGGCTGGCCACCGTGGTACGTCAAGCACAGGCTGCACAGGCAGCCTAAGAGGAGAGGGCCATGTACAAGGTTTATGGGGATTACCGGTCCGGCAACTGCTACAAGGTCAAGTTGATGCTCAACCTGCTGGGCCAGCCTTACGAGTGGCACGCCGTGGACATCTTGAACGGGGATACGCAGACCGAGGCGTTTCTGGCGAAGAACCCCAACGGCAAGATCCCGGTGCTGGAACTGGAAGACGGCACCTGCCTGTGGGAATCGAACGCGATTCTCAACTTCCTTGCCGACGGCAGCGAATTCCTGCCGAGCGAGCCGCGTTTACGTACGCAAGTGCTGCAATGGCAGTTTTTCGAGCAATACAGCCATGAGCCGTACATTGCCGTGGCGCGTTTCATCCAGCTTTACCTGGGCCTGCCGCAAGAGCGCCTTCACGAATACGAGAAGCTGCAAAAGCGCGGCTACAAGGCCCTGGACGTGATGGAGCACCAGTTGGCGCGTACGCCGTATCTGGTGGGCGAGCAGTATTCGATTGCCGATATCGCGCTCTATGCCTACACCCATGTCGCCCATGAAGGTGGCTTCGACCTGGCGCGTTACCCGGGGATCCAGGCTTGGATGCAACGGATGGAAAGCCATCCGTGGCATGTCGGGATGCTCGATTGAATGTCTGCGGAAAATAAAAAAGCCGACCTTGGGTCGGCTTTTTTGTGCCTTGGGCTTGTGGTGCCTGCTCTGGCCCTATCGCGAGCAAGCTCGCCCCTACAGGTTTACAGCAGTCCCTTTGTAGGAGCGAGCTTGCTCGCGATGAGGTCCTTCAGAGCGCCACCAGTCATTCAGGCTGTCGCAAAACGTTTGTCCAGATAATCGATGATCACCTTGGACTCGTACATCCAGGTGGTCTGGCCGTTTTCTTCGATGCGCAGGCACGGCACCTTGATCTTGCCGCCTTGCTCCAGCAGGGTCTGGCGGTCCTGCTGGTTGTTTTTCGCGTCACGCAGGGCCACCGGAACGTTCAGGCGGTGCAGGGTGCGGCGGGTTTTCACGCAGAAGGGGCAGGCGTGGAACTGGTACAGGGTCAGGCCCTTGGCGGCCTGTTCGACCTGGGCTTGAGCCGCGGCGGGGCGCTGCTGCTTGCGTGGGCGGGTGATGAAGTCGATGAAGATGATGAGCTGGCCCAGGCCGACTCGAAGCGCTTTGACGATCACGATATTGCCTCTTGCCCATGAAAGAAGGGGCGGCAGCTTACCTGATTTTTGCCAGGCGAAAAAAAACCGGCGATGAACGCCGGTTCTTTCGGGCAGCCGTTTACTTGATCAGGCTGAGAAACTCGCTGCGGGTCGCCGCGTTTTCGCGGAATTCGCCCAGCATCACCGAGGTGATCATCGACGAGTTCTGCTTCTCCACGCCGCGCATCATCATGCACATGTGCTTGGCCTCGATCACCACCGCGACGCCCAGGGCGCCGGTCACTTGCTGGACCGCGTCGGCGATCTGGCGGCTGAGGTTTTCCTGGATCTGCAGGCGGCGCGCGTACATGTCGACGATGCGCGCGACTTTCGACAGGCCCAGCACTTTGCCGCTCGGAATGTAGGCGACGTGAGCCTTGCCGATGAAAGGCAGCAAGTGATGCTCGCACAGCGAGTAGAGCTCGATGTCCTTGACCAGCACCATTTCGCTGTTATCGGAGCTGAACAAGGCACCGTTGGTGACTTCTTCCAGCGTTTGTTCATAACCGCGGCAGAGGTACTGCATGGCTTTGGCGGCACGTTTTGGCGTGTCGAGCAGGCCCTCGCGGGAGACGTCTTCGCCCAATTGGCCGAGGATCGCCGTGTAATTCTGTTCCAGGGACATGAAACTACCTGTGGGATTTTACGCAAAGGGCAAGGGTACGGTGGCGGACTCGACGCTGCAAGCGCGACGAAGCGGCTTTACTCGTCGCGGCCTTCCATCATGGTGCGTTTGAGCATCACGTAGACTGCGCCGGCACCGCCGTGCCTGGCCTGGCACGAGGTGAAGCCGAGCACCTGGGGATGCTGGCGCAGCCAGGTGTTGACGTGGCTCTTGATCATCGGCCGCTTGCCGTCCAGGCGCACAGCCTTGCCGTGGGTGACGCGCACGCAGCGGATCTCGAACCTGGTGGCTTCGGCGAGGAACGCCCAGAGGGTTTCCCGGGCCTTTTCCACGTTCATGCCGTGCAGGTCGAGGCTGCCTTCGAAAGGGATCTGGCCGGCCTTGAGCTTGCGCATCTGGCTTTCCTGAACCCCGTCGCGGGCCCACATCAGCTCGTCTTCCGGGGCGACGTCGATCACGAACTGATCGGACAGCCCGTCGACGGTCGTGGTTTCGGTGCGCACGCTGGCAGCCTGGCGCAGCTTGGCGATCTGCGCCCGGTCAGCCTTGGGTTTGCCGGTTTCGGCGCGATCGTGCTTGATCGGCTTGACGCCTTGGATCGCACTTTTGAACAGGGAAAAATCGTCGTCTTGCATGTCAGCCTCCGCGAAGACCGAGCAGTTTACCCAACTCGACGGGAGAGGGGCGGGACAAAACGTGTTGCCGTCGATTCAGTCATGTTTCTTCATCAGGTGTGGCGCCATGTTCAGGGTTTGCGGCTGGCGCATGCGGCGCCGGCAGCGACGCCACAGCCAGACGCCGACATACAGCAGCAACAGACCGACCGCTAGAATCACCGCCGAACCTGCCGGACTTGCATTCAATTCGCCCAGCGCCGGAGGGCGCCCCAACAGGCTGGCGGCCCCGGCCATCGCCAGCAGCACACCGAAGGTCGCCAGCAACGCGGAGAATCCCGCGCCCAGGCGCAAACGCCAGTTCCGCGGGCCTTTGGGCCGCAGACGACGTGCGTCAAAACCATCGGATATCTTCATTCCGACCTTCCTCAATGGGTATCGGCCCTTCGACCGAAAGATGACCGGGTGGTTCCTGAGGCTAAGGCAATTACGGCAAATGAGAGGCTTTTACGGATGAGCGGCCCGTGGACCGCTCATTGCAGGTCGATCAGATCAGATCTTTGGTCAAGGCGAGGGTGGCGAAGTTGTCCGCCATGATGGCCATTTCGGTCTGCTGCACGTGCTCGGCGCTGAGGATGCCACCCTTGCAGGGCAGGTCACGAGTGGCGCAGGCGTCTTCCACCAGGGTGCAGCGAAAGCCCAGGTTCTTCGCTGCGCGCACGGTGGTGCTGACACTGGAATGGCTCATGAAGCCGCAGACGATCAGGTCCAGGGAGCCCAGGTCCTGCAGGCGCTTTTCCAGTTCGGTGCCATGGAAGGCGCTCGGCAGCAGCTTGCCGATGATGGTCTCGTCGCCCTGGGGTTCGAGGCCGGGGATGAACTCGCCGCGCTCGCCCTGGGGGTCGAACAGACCGCCGACGGTGCCGAGGTGACGCACATGCACAACCGGGCGGCCGGCGGAGCGGGCGGCAGCGACCAGTTGCTTGATGTTGGCGACCGCGGCGTCCATGCCGGACAGGGCCAGCGGACCGCTGAGGTACTCTTTCTGGGCGTCGATGATCACAAGGGTCGCGTGGCTCAAATTAGCCGCTGCATAACCACGACCGCTGAGTTGAAACATCGTCTTTGGAACGGACATTCTGGGGCTCCTGTGAGTGGGGCTTTTGCGACATTGTCCTCTGGCGGAGCGCTTCTGTGAATCGCTACTAACGTAAGGTGCGTGGTTGCTGGCCTACAGCCGTGTCAAGGGCTATGGAGAATCGGCTCGAATGTGGGGAAAACCGCCTGGACGCCCTGCAGGCTCAGTTTTTTCATGCGTCGTCCTCGGACGTTTTGGCTGTTAGAATCGCCAGTCGTTTTTTCAGGAGTCTGTCCCGTGATCACTTCCCGCCTGCGCACCCTGCGCGACCACATCCGTTGGGCTGTCAGCCGCTTTCATGGGGAGGATCTGTTTTTCGGCCATGGGACCGACAATGCCTGGGACGAAGCCCGTCAATTGGTACTGGGCGCGTTGCACTTGCCGTGGGAAATTGCTGACAGCTATCTGGACTGCGCGCTGGAAGACGACGAACTGGTCAACCTGCAGCGCCTGCTCAAGCGGCGCATCGAAGAGCGCGTGCCGACCGCCTACCTGCTGGGCGAAGCCTGGTTCTGTGGTCTGTCGTTCATTGTCGACGAGCGCGTGCTGATCCCGCGTTCGCCGATCGGCGAGTTGATCGAAAAACGTTTCGAACCCTGGCTGGGCGCCGAGCCTGCGCGGATTCTCGACCTGTGCACCGGTTCCGGCTGCATCGGCATTGCCTGCGCCTACGAGTTCCGCCATGCGGAAGTGGTGCTGGCCGACCTGTCGTTCGAAGCCCTCGAGGTGGCGAACCAGAACATCGAGCGCCATGGCGTCGATGAGCGGGTGTTCACGGTGCAGGGTGACGGCTTCGACGGTTTGCCGGGCCAGCGTTTCGACCTGATCGTGTCGAACCCGCCGTATGTGGATGCCGAGGACTTCGCCGATATGCCCGAGGAGTACCAGCATGAACCGGAGCTGGGCCTGGCTTGTGGCGACGATGGCCTGAACCTGGTGCGGCGCATGCTGGCCGAGGCGGCCGATCATCTGACCGAGAAGGGCCTGTTGATCGTCGAGGTCGGCAACAGCCAGGTCCACGTCGAAGCCCTGTATCCGGAAGTCGACTTCGCCTGGCTGGACTTCGAGCGCGGCGGCCATGGTGTGTTCATGCTCACCGCCGAGCAGTGCCGGCAACATCAGGCGTTGTTCAGTTCCCGGGTCTGAGCCGTGAGCGAAGCGCTACAAAAAAGCCCGCCAATCGGCGTAATGCCGATCAGTTAAGGCTTTTTGTAGGAGCGACCGGTCGACGCTCGATTGCTCGCGAAGAACTCCAGCACAGCGCGTTAAACCAGGCAGTACGCGTTATCGTTGACGTTTTTCGCGAGCAAGCTCGCTCCTACAGTCGAGCCAATCGCTTAACTGATCGGCATTAGCCAATCGGCGGGCTTTTTGTTGTCAGCGGTGGGTCGCGATCCAGATCAGCAACCCGGCCTGGAACACCGCAAAGGCCACCAGGCAGGTGATGGTAAAGCGCAGTCCGGTGTCCTCGCGCTTGTACTTGGCGACCTTTTCTTCGTGCTTGCGCAGTTTGACTTCCTGTTCTTCGAGGTTCTGCTCGGCTTGCTGCAGCATCTGCGCGGCTTCGAGGATCTCGACGAATTGCAGCTTTTCGGTGTTCCAGGTGGCCAGCAGTTCGCCGACCTGCACGTCCTTGACGCTGCCCTTGAGATGTTGGGCATCGGCATAAACCACATCGAAGCCCTGGACCCGCAGGAAATGGTCGCGACGCAGGCGCGTGGCCTCGTTCAGCGCATCCTTGTTCGCCAGTTCGAAACCGTCCACGCGGTAGTGCGGCCATTTTTTCTGCGCCCAGCCTGCCCCCTGCGCCAGCAGAAAGCGGCCGATACCGCGGTTCGCCGGCTCGATCTGCAGGTTGTCCGGCTCGAAGCGTACCCGCCGAGTCGCATGGTCGACCCAGACATCCAGGTGATTCTGCTCCTTGCGCACCCGTTGGCCCGGCAACTGGAGGGTCATGCGCAACAGGCTGCGCTCCTTGTTGCTGCGCTCGGCGTAACCGAACTCGATAAAGCGCAGGGGCCGTCCGCCGGTGGCGCGATCGGTTTGCAGCGGGGCCAGGCGAAGCATCCGGTGATGCTCGGCATGGACATCCGCCCATGGCAACGCCACGGCTTCGGGAGTGGGGTTTTCAACCTCGGTTTCGGGAGGGTTCTGGGTATCGGTCATAACGGCGAGATCCTGTCCAAGCGCTGCTTGCCGACGGCAAGTGAACGGCCGGCAAAGGCTTATCGGCCGTTTTTTTCAGGACTGGAGGGGAAAACGCGTCAACGGGCGTGAAGTCCGTCAATAAACCCGATGATGCGGCTGCCGAGCTCCGAGGCCAGGGGCAACTGCGGGTCCTTATAGGAGGCCAGTTGCCGCTTGACGTCATTGGGCACGATGCGCAGTACATGGTTCATGCCCTCGATCAGCGCCAACTGGGCGTCCGGCTTGGCGGCCTTGAGCATCCGCGCATCGTCGACGCCGACCTGGATATCGTTGCTGCCCTGGACGATCAGCGCCGGCATTTTCAGGCGGGCGAACGCGGCGGCCGGGTCTTGCTTGAACAGGGTGATCAGGTACGGCTGCACGCTGGGGCGGAAGATCACTTCCAGCGGCGGCGGCACGTCGGTGTCGACCCGGCCGGCCTTGAGGCTGTCGAGCAGTTCGTTGCTGCGCAGCATCAGCGGTGCCGGCAGGCGATAGCTCAATTGCTGGCGCAGCACCTGGTCCACCGGGCGGGCGGTGCCGGAGATGGAAATCACCGCCGCCGCATCGACCTGGGGCGCCGCCAGGGTGGCGATCAGCGCGCCTTCGCTGTGGCCGAGCATGATCAACGGGCCCAGGCGCGGGTCGGTCTTGAGTTGTTTGCCCCAGGCCACGGCGTCGGCGACGTAGGCGTCGAGGGTCAGGTTGCGTTCGTCCGGGGTGGCGGCGAGGCTGGCGGCCACACCGCGCTTGTCGTAGCGCACGCTGGCGATGTTGTGCTTGGCCAGCACCCAGGCCAGGCGCTTGAGGCTGTCGTTGCGCCCACCGTCGGGGTTGTTGCCATCGCGGTCGGTGGGGCCGGAGCCGGAGACGATCAGCACCACCGGCACCGGAGTGTCTGACTTGGGCAACAGCAGCGAGCCGTATAACTCGCCATTGCCGGTGTCCAGGCTGATGGGGCGTTGCAGCACGGCCGCCTGGACCAGGCCGGTGAACAGGGTAAGGCTCAAGAGGATAACTCGCAGCATCATCACGCCATCATGGAGAAGGTGCCGGTTGGACTTCCGGGCACGGATAAGGTTCGAGGATGAACTAGTTGGGTAGGCTGCGTATACTGGCGCGCTATTAGGTCTGTTCCCCTTTGGTGACGAGCCGCGTTGCTGGGCCAAACTGTGCGAGGCAAGGCGCGGGATGCCGCCAATGGTTGTTCCCTTGGCAAATCCCGCAACGCAGCCTCGCGCAGTTTGGCACGCAACCCGAAGGGACGGGGCCCACTTGGCGCAGGGCGGTGTTGCTCGGAGCTTATTTGGAACAACCAAATCACGCTCCTCGCGCCTTGCCCTGCGCCAAGCGGGCCGCCGTCGCGGCCTGTCACCAAAGGGGAACAGACCCTAAATCCAGATTGAGTTATTTCGGCTGATTTCACGGAGCGTCCCGCATGTCTGGCAATACCTACGGCAAGCTGTTCACTGTCACCACCGCCGGCGAAAGCCATGGTCCGGCGTTGGTCGCCATTGTCGACGGCTGCCCACCGGGTCTTGAGCTGTCGCTGGACGATCTGCAGCGCGACCTGGACCGGCGCAAGCCCGGCACCAGCCGCCACACCACCCAGCGCCAGGAAGCCGACGAAGTCGAAATCCTCTCCGGCGTGTTCGAAGGCAAGACCACCGGCTGCTCCATCGGCCTGCTGATCCGCAACACCGACCAGAAGTCCAAGGACTACTCGGCGATCAAGGATCTGTTCCGCCCGGCCCACGCCGATTACACCTACCACCACAAATACGGCATCCGCGACTACCGCGGCGGCGGTCGCAGCTCGGCGCGGGAGACCGCCATGCGCGTGGCGGCCGGGGCCATCGCCAAGAAGTACCTGGCCAGCCAGGGCATCGTGGTGCGGGGCTACATGAGCCAGCTGGGCCCGATCGAAATCCCGTTCAAGACCTGGGACTCGGTGGAAGACAACGCCTTCTTCAGTCCCGACCCGGACAAGGTGCCGGAGCTGGAAGCCTACATGGACCAGCTGCGTCGCGATCAGGACTCGGTGGGGGCGAAGATCACCGTGGTCGCCGAGGGCGTGATGCCGGGCCTGGGCGAGCCGATCTTCGACCGCCTGGACGCCGAGCTGGCCCACGCGCTGATGAGCATCAACGCGGTCAAGGGCGTGGAAATCGGCGCCGGTTTCGCCAGCGTCGCCCAGCGTGGCACCGAGCATCGCGACGAGCTGACCCCGCAAGGTTTCCTCAGCAACAACGCCGGCGGCATCCTTGGCGGGATTTCCTCCGGCCAGCCGATCGTCGCGCACCTGGCGCTCAAGCCGACCTCCAGCATCACCACCCCGGGCCGCTCGATCGACATCGATGGCAACCCGGTGGACGTCATCACCAAGGGGCGTCACGACCCATGCGTCGGCATCCGCGCCACGCCGATCGCCGAAGCCATGATGGCCATCGTGCTGATGGATCACCTGTTGCGTCATCGTGGCCAGAACGCCGACGTGCGCGTCAGCACGCCGGTGCTGGGCCAGTTGTAATGGCGTCCCTGCCAGTCGCCACGGTCTGACGGCCGTGGCGGCGCTCCCGTACTGGCGGCTCTCCAGTTTCTATCTGTTCTATTTCGCCCTGCTGGGTTCGACCGCGCCATTCCTGGCGCTGTATTTCGATCACCTGGGGTTTTCCAGCGCGCGTATTGGCGAGCTGGTGGCGATTCCCATGCTCATGCGCTGTGTGGCCCCGAATATCTGGGGCTGGCTCGGCGACTACACCGGCCGGCGCCTGGCCATTGTGCGTTTTGGCGCGATCTGCACGCTGCTGAGCTTTTCGCTGATTTTCGTCAGCAAGAGTTACGCCTGGCTGGCGATGGTCATGGCCTTGCATGCGTTCTTCTGGCACGCGGTGTTGCCGCAATTCGAAGTGATCACCCTGGCGCACCTGCAAGGCCAGACCGCTCGCTACAGCCAGATCCGCCTGTGGGGTTCGATCGGCTTCATCCTCACGGTGGTGGCGCTGGGGCGGCTGTTCGAGTGGTTGAGCCTGGACATCTACCCGGCGGCGCTGGTGCTGATCATGGCCGGCATCGTGCTCAGCAGCGCCTGGGTGCCCAACGCCCAGCCAGCGGCCCAGGGCAGTCGCCTGGCGGCCGGAGGCTTTATAGGCCAGCTGCGCAGCCCCGGCGTGCTGGCCTTCTATGCCTGCGTGGCGCTGATGCAAATGAGCCACGGTCCTTACTACACCTTCCTGACCCTGCACCTGGAACACCTGGGCTACAGCCGCGGCTTGATCGGTTTGTTGTGGGCGCTGGGGGTGGTCGCCGAAGTGCTGATGTTCCTGGCGATGAGTTGGATTCTCTCGCGCTTTTCAGTGCGCCGGGTGTTGCTGGCGAGTTTCCTGCTGGCGGCCCTGCGCTGGCTGCTGCTGGGCGCCTTTGCCGAGCACCTGTGGCTGCTACTGTTTGCCCAGGTGCTGCATGCCGCGACCTTCGGCAGCTTTCATGCCGCGGCCATTCATTTCGTGCAACGCAGCTTCGGTGATCGCCAGCAGGGCCAGGGCCAGGCCCTGTACGCGGCCCTGGCCGGCACCGGCGGCGCATTGGGCGCGCTGTATTCCGGCTACAGTTGGAATGCCCTGGGCGCGACATTGACCTTTAGTATTGCAAGCCTCGCAGCGCTGGCGGCAGCCGTTATCATTGCCACACGTATGCAAGAGGAGAGGCCATGAGCCTTAGCCGCGAACAGCTGGCACAGGACATCATCGAGGTCGGGCGCTTTCTGTATGCCCGCGGCTGGTCGCCGGCCACCAGCAGCAACTATTCCACGCGCCTGTCGCCGAGCGCGGTATTGCTCACGGTTTCGGGCAAGCACAAAGGCCAGTTGGGCCTGGATGACGTGCTGGCCACCGACCTGGCGGGCAACAGCCTGGAGCCGGGTAAAAAACCGTCGGCCGAAACCCTGCTGCACACCCAGTTGTACAGTTGGAAGCCGCAGATCGGCGCCGTGCTGCATACCCATTCGGTGAATGCCACGGTGCTGTCGCGCCTGACCGCCGAGGACTTCATCGACTTCGAGGGGTACGAGCTGCAAAAAGCCTTTGCCGGCATTGCCAGCCACGAGTTGCGGGTGCGCGTGCCGATTTTCGACAACGATCAGGACATCGCCCGGCTGGCGAGCAAGGTCCAGCCCTGGCTCGAGGCCCATGCCGATTGCGTTGGCTACCTGATTCGCGGTCATGGCCTCTATACCTGGGGCGCGCGCATGAGTGACGCGCAGCGCCAGATCGAGGCCTTCGAGTTCCTGTTCGAGTGCGAGTTGAAGACTCGCGCCCTGTTAAACCGTTAAGGCTTGCTTCGACTGAAGTAGCCACCGCCTGATGACATGCACTGCCTGACCGGCCTGGAAAGCCTGCGGGCAGTGCCGATAACGAGGAATTGCCAAGATGAGCAGCCTGTCCGTTTACCACGTATCCAGCCCGGACCTGCCGAACAAGGTGCTGACCCATTTCGACGATATCGCCGCGACCCTGGCCGAGCAGGGCGTGCGTTTCGACCGTTGGCAAGCCGCCACCAGGATCCAGCCGGGCGCCAGCCAGGAAGAAGTGATAGGCGCCTACCAGCAGCAGATCGACCGCCTGATGACCGAACGCGGCTACATCACCGTCGATGTGATCAGCCTCAATAGCGATCACCCGCAGAAGGCCGAGCTGCGCGCCAAGTTCCTCGACGAACACCGCCATACCGAGGACGAGGTGCGCTTTTTTGTCGCCGGTCGCGGCTTGTTCAGCCTGCATATCGGCGACTACGTGTACGCCGTGCTCTGCGAGAAGAACGACCTGATCTCGGTGCCGGCCGGTACCGCGCACTGGTTCGACATGGGCGAGAACCCGTACCTGGTGGCGATCCGCTTGTTCAACAACCCGCAAGGCTGGGTCGCCAACTTCACCGGTTCCGATATCGCCAGCCAGTTCCCGCTTCTGGAGGATTGAGCGGATGCCGATCAAGGCCATTCTCACCGACATCGAAGGCACCACCAGCGCGGTGAGTTTTGTCTTCGAGGTGCTGTTCCCCTACGCGGTGCAGCAACTGCCAGGCTTCGTGCGCGCGCACGCCACTCGGGCCGATGTCGCCGAGCAGTTGCAGGCGGTGCGCGAGGCCAGCGGCGAACCGGCGGCGGATATCGAGCGGGTGATCGAGATCCTCCTGGGCTGGATCGCGGAAGATCGCAAGGCCACGCCACTCAAGGCCTTGCAGGGCATGGTCTGGGAGCAGGGGTACCGGGCCGGGCAACTCAAGGGGCATGTCTACCCGGACGCGGTAGAGGCGTTGCAGCGCTGGCATCAGGCTGGTTATCGGCTGTACGTCTATTCGTCGGGCTCGATCCAGGCGCAGAAGCTGATTTTCGGTCGCTCCACTGCCGGGGACCTGGCGCCGCTGTTCAGCGGTTTTTTCGACACCACTTCGGGGCCCAAGCGCGACGTTCAGTCTTACCAACGCATTACCCAGGCCATCGGTTGTGCGCCTGGGCAGATTCTCTTTCTGTCCGATGTCGTCCAGGAGCTGGATGCGGCCAAGTCAGCCGGCCTGGCCACCTGCGGCCTGGTACGCGAAGGCGGGGAACTGGCGGGGCATGTGAATGTGGCGAGCTTCGCCGATATCGATCCGCAGCGTTTCTGAAAGCATTCAGGCCGTGTCAGCGCAAGGCTGGCACGGCCTGAATGGGGCTAGCTGTTTTCAAGCTTCCTGTTATCACCGCGAATCCGCGGCAGCGCGGATTCAAACCGAGTGATACGTCGGCAGGGCAAAACGGTTCTGGCTTTGCAGCAGGGAAATCTGCGGCAATTCGCTGGCCTGCTCGGCCAGGTCTCGACGCAACGCACTGATCACCCACGACAGCTGATCGCCCGCATGCAACTGCGCATAAGAGATCGAGCGCTTGAGCTGTTTACCTTCACTGTTACGCAGCGTCAGCAGGATGCCGCCATCGGGCCGTGGCTGAGTGGTCACTTCGTAGTTGGAGAACAGGGAAGCGAACTTTTCTTGGATCAGGCTCATGTCTATCAGCTCCATGGTTCTTGAATGGCAAACCTGAAGTGATAGGTGCAGCGACTGTGCCAGTCTCAGATTTTAAAAAAATCGTTATAAATCATGTTGTTATAAATACTCGCCATTTGCGCGACCGTGCAATTTGCATGAATGGCCATCATGCATCCTGCATTTTGCGAGATCGCAGGCGTGGGCGAGGGCCGGAGCGTGACGCTGTGACTGCCGGTTCACGTAAAAGATTCAACCGGCAAGCCCGGCCCTCAAGCGCGAGGCACCTGGCGGCGCGGGGGAGATACAAAACTTTGCAAAAACTCCGTGTACAGGCCAAGAAGCGCTGACGTATTTTTTTGCCAGCGACAGGCTGTACAGGTCAATCAGACGCTTCACCGACATGGACAGTCATGCGTCGTGATCCCTTGGGTCATGGGCGCCTGATAATAAGAAAATAGGACGTCATCCATGAACGCCATGCTCCGCATTACTGCCAATAGCGCGCCCCCTGTTGCTCCCCTGTTTGCCGTGGCGGTCCGCCTTCGGCCCCCGGCTGAATAGCCCCATCGACCTTGTCTGCCTGCCGGCCTGGCCCGTGCAGGATCCTTTTGCGTCGAACAGGAGCCGTCATGAGCACTCGTCAGCACGACATGATCACCTGGGGCATGATGCTGCGCAAATTGCCCTCCATTGCCCGGGCGCTGCCGCGGGTCATCAAGGGTATGCAGATAGCCAACGTCAAGCGGGCCGATCAGCCTTGCGGGCTGGGCTGGACCTTCGAGCAGGCCACCCGGCGCAACCCCGACGGCCCGGCGTTGCTGTACGGCGACCGGGTGTTGAGTTATGCACAGGCCAACCAGTGGGCCAACCGGATCGCCCATTACCTCGCGAGCCAGGGCATCGGCAAGGGCGACGTGGTGGCGATCTTTGTCGAGAACCGTCCCGAGTTGCTGGTGAGCGTGCTAGCGGTGGCCAAGCTCGGCGGCATCTGCGCCATGCTCAATACTGCGCAAACCGGCGGTGTGCTGGTGCACAGCGTGAACCTGGTGAAGCCGGTGGCCATGATCGTCGGCGGCGAACTGCTGGACGCCTATTCGGCGATTCGCGATCAGGTGGCCATCGACGGGGCGCGCACCTGGTTCGTCGCCGATCCGGATGTGGCACCCGGGCCAACGCCCGCCGGTTGCATCGACCTGATGACTGTCAGCGCTGCCAGCGACTCGGCCAACCCCCCGAGCACCGCGCGGATCTACCTCGACGATCCATGCTTCTATATCTACACCTCGGGCACCACCGGGCTGCCCAAGGCCGGCATTTTCAAGCACGGTCGCTGGATGCGCACCTCGGCCAGCTTCGGCATGATCGCCCTCGATATGCAGCCGGCCGACATCCTCTACTGCACCTTGCCGCTGTATCACGCCACCGGGCTGTGCGTGTGCTGGGGTTCGGCCATCAGCGGGGCCTCGGGTTTCGCCATTCGCCGCAAGTTCAGCGCCAGTCGGTTCTGGGAGGATGCCCGCCGGTTCAAGGCCACCACCATTGGCTACGTGGGCGAGCTGTGTCGTTACCTGATCGACCAGCCCGCCAACGAGCACGACCGCGACAACAGCGTGGTGAAGATGGTTGGCAACGGCCTGCGTCCCGGCGTGTGGGGGGCGTTCAAGCAGCGTTTTGGCGTTGGGCATATCTGTGAGTTGTATGCCGCCAGCGACGGCAATATCGGCTTTACCAACGTGCTCAACTTCGACAATACCGTGGGCTTTTCCCTGGCGCCCTGGGCGCTGGTGGAGTACGCCCACGACACCTGCGCGCCGATCCGCAACGGTTCCGGCTTCATGCAGAAGGTCGCTCGGGGCGGGCAGGGCCTGCTATTGGCGAAGATCGATGAGAAGGCGCCGCTGGACGGCTACACCGAGCCGGAAAAGAACCTGAAGGTGATCCTCACCGATGTGTTCGAGAAGGGCGACCGTTACTTCAATACCGGCGACCTGCTGCGCGATATCGGTTTTGGCCATGCGCAGTTCATCGACCGCCTGGGCGATACCTATCGCTGGAAGGGCGAAAACGTCTCCACCACCGAGGTGGAGAACATCCTCCTGCGACATCCGCAGGTCGCCGAGGCGGTGGCCTATGGCGTGGAGGTGCACAACACCAACGGTCGCGCCGGGATGGCGGCGATCACCCCGGCCGAGTCCCTGGCGACCCTGGATTTCACCGAGCTGCTGCAGTTCGCCCGCGAGCATCTGCCGGGCTACGCGGTGCCGCTGTTCCTGCGGGTCAAGGTGAAGATGGAGACCACCGGCACCTTCAAGTACCAGAAGACCCGGCTCAAGGAAGAAGCCTTCGACCCGTCGAAGACCGGCGGCGATCCGGTATACGCCTGGCTGCCGGGATCGGCGACCTACGTCCAGGTGACGGAGGCGGTCCTGGCGGACATTTGTGCCGGCCGGCACCGTTATTGATTCTGGCTATGGTCGTTCTTGAGAAAAAAGGGATGACAGGGCAGGAGCCGCTTGGGGACACTAGCAGCTTTCCGATTGGCCGAAAGTGGAGTTCCCGATGTCAGACAAAAGCCGCCAGATGACCGCAGAAGAAGCCGCCGAGTTTACCGAGCAGGTCTTCAACGTCGCCCGTCAAGGCGACGCCCAGATGCTCGACAAGCTGGCGAGCAACGGTCTGCCGGTCAACCTGCGCAATCACAAGGGCGACACCCTGCTGATGCTGGCCAGCTACTACGGGCATGTGGACGCGGTGCAGGTTCTGCTCAAGCACAAGGCCGACCCCGAGATCCGTAACGACAATGGCCAGAGCCCGATCGCCGGCGCGGCCTTCAAGGGCGACCTGGCGGTGGTCAAGGCGTTGGTGGAAGGTGGTGCCGAGGTGGAAGGTTCGTCCTTCGACGGGCGTACCGCGTTGATGATGGCGGCGATGTTCAACCGCACGGAAATCGTCGACTACCTGATCGGCAAGGGCGCCAACCCGCGAGCCACCGACGCCAACGGCGTGAGTGCTCTGGACGCGGCCAAGACCATGGGCGCCGTCGACACCACCGCGCAGTTGCAGAAGTTGCTGGGCTGAGCTGAATGGCGCATGCCGCCGGGCCAAGGCCTTGGTCGCGGCGGTAGGTTCGCGGGGCGGGTTTAGGCTATCCTGCGCGCCCGCCATTGACCCGTAACAGGATTCGCCCATGAAAACCGTCCTCGCCGAACTCATCACTAAAATCAGCTCCGGCTGCATGGGCGAAGAAGAAATCCTGCGGATCGCCGACGAGGCCGCCCAGGCCTACGCCGATCCCCAGGCCTTCCTGGCCGCCAATCCGGACATCAACTACGACGACAGCTTCCCGATCCCGCTGGGCGAATGGGTAGTGGTCGGCAGCCTGCCGGACACCGTGCTGTTCCAGGCCGACACCTACATGGACCTGTTCGCGCAGATCGTCGCGTCTTTCGGCCCGGGCGTGGCGTTCAACATCAAGCCCAAGCAACTGGCCAAGACCGAGGCCCTGACTGCGCTCAACCGCATCCAGATCCAGATGGGCAGCATGAACCCGGAAAACGGCGGTTATGTGCTGATGAACTTCAGCCAGTTGCTGGACGACGAGCTGCAAGTGGTGCTGGTCTACGGCAACGATGTGCCGCGTGTGCTGGAGCTGTGCGCCGAAGCCGGTATCGCCGCCGCACCGTCCCTGGAAGCGCTCAAGGTTGCGGTTCACGTCTGAGCGGCCGAGCACACAGGCCTGACCGCGCAGGGAATAAAAAGGAACCCCGGCGCTGGCCGGCTATCCTAAGTGGGCAAGCCCTCACTTAGGAGCGACACCATGGGTTCCACCTTCAATACGCTGGTCGGCCTGATCATCCTCGCGCTGGACATCTGGGCGATCATCAATGTGCTTAAAAGCAGTGCCGAAACCGGGATGAAAATCCTCTGGGTGCTGCTGATCATCCTGTTGCCGGTTCTGGGCCTGATCATCTGGGCGATTGCCGGGCCGCGCGGCAACATACGGCTCTGAAGGCTGGCGCTGCGCCAGGCCCTTTTTTATGTGACCAAATATGCGCTGCACGAAATTTTCACAAAGTCTCCATGACAATTCGCCAGCGCTGTTTTTCCGCTGCACCCTGTGCGAACTCCGGTTGCGATCCCTGACTCCAGGCTATTGCCGGCCGGGTGAGGGCGCCTGCCAGTAATCAATGGCAATGCCGCTGCTGATCGTGCAACATTTGCGCACCGCGCCATCCCCCCAGCCCTGAATGGCTACAAAAGGACACAGCGCAACTGCATTTTTTCGCAACTTCAACTTCCATTGGGTCCTAAAACGATATGGCAAACCCGGACGCCCTGAGTCAGCAGCGAGCCTCGAGTCGCCTGCTGCAACCGACCGTCAAATCGCACCTGGCTTATACGCTGCTCTGCGCGCTGGCCATGATGGTCATGCTGTCCTTGCTGCGCGTGGCGCTGCTGGTCTACAACCGCGAGATGATCCTCGACACACCGGCCTCGACCTTCCTTGAAGCCTTCGCCAACGGCCTGCGCTTCGACGTGCGCCTGGTGGTCTACCTCAGCATCCCGCTGCTTTTGGCCCTGTTCAGTGCCCGGGCCATGGCGGCTCGCGGTTTCTTCCGCTTCTGGCTGACCATCGTTTCGAGCATCGCGCTGTTTCTCGGCCTGATGGAGATGGACTTCTACCGCGAGTTCCACCAGCGCCTCAATGGCCTGGTCTTCCAGTATGTGAAGGAAGACCCGAAGACCGTGATGAGCATGCTCTGGTACGGCTTCCCGGTAGTTCGCTACCTGCTGGCCTGGGCGCTCGGCACCTGGTTGCTGAGCCTGGCGTTCAAGGGCGCCGACCGCGCGACCCGGCCACGCGGCCCGTTCAGCGGCGGCAGCATCGGCACCCGGCAAGTTGCCCCGTGGTACGCCCGTATCGGCGTATTCGTGGTCTGCCTGCTGGTCTGCGTAGTCGCCGCCCGCGGCACCTTGCGCCAGGGGCCACCACTGCGCTGGGGTGACGTCTACACCACCGAATCGAACTTCGCCAACCAGCTGGGCCTCAACGGCACGCTGTCGCTGGTCGAAGCGGCCAAGAGCCGGATGGGCGAAGACCGCAGCAATATCTGGAAAGCCACCTTGCCGCAGCCCGAGGCGCAGCAAGTGGTGCGCGACCTGCTGGTGATGCCGGACGACAAACTGGTGGACGCCGATATCGCCGCCGTGCGCCGCGACTACACGCCACCGGCCGACAAGACCCTGCCGATCAAGAACGTGGTCGTGATTCTGATGGAAAGCATGGCCGGTCACTCGGTGGGTGCCCTGGGCGCTCCGGGCAACATCACCCCGTACCTGGACCAACTGTCCAAGGAAGGCCTGCTGTTCGACCGTTTCTTCTCCAACGGCACCCATACCCACCAGGGCATGTTCGCCACCATGGCCTGCTTCCCCAACCTGCCGGGTTTCGAATACCTGATGCAGACCCCGGAAGGCAGCCACAAGCTGTCCGGCCTGCCGCAGGTGCTGAGCGCCCGCAAGTATGACGACGTGTACGTCTACAACGGCGATTTCGCCTGGGACAACCAGTCGGGCTTCTTCAGCAACCAGGGCATGACCAACTTCGTCGGTCGCAACGACTTCGTTAATCCGGTGTTTTCCGATCCGACCTGGGGCGTGTCCGACCAGGACATGTTCAACCGTGGCCTGGAAGAGTTGAAGGCGCGGGAAAACGGCAAGCCGTTCTATGCCCTGCTGCAGACCCTGTCCAACCACACCCCGTACGCCTTGCCGACGCCGTTGCCGGTGGAGAAGGTGACCGACCGTGGCAGCCTGAACGAACACCTGACCGCCATGCGTTATTCCGACTGGGCCCTGGGCCAGTTCTTCGAGAAGGCGCGCAAGGAGCCCTACTTCAAGGAGACGCTGTTCGTGATCGTGGGTGACCATGGTTTCGGCAATGAGCGCCAGATCACCGAAATGGACCTGGGCCGCTTCAACGTGCCGATGCTGATGATCGCCCCGGGCATCCAGGAAAAATTCGGCCAGCGCAACCACACCGTGGGCACCCAGGTCGATATCGTGCCGACCATCATGGGCCGCCTGGGTGGCGAAGTGCGTCACCAGTGCTGGGGCCGCGACCTGCTCAACCTGCCGCAAGGCGATACCGGGTTTGGCGTGATCAAGCCGTCGGGCAGCGAGCAGACCACCGCTATCGTCACCGCCGACCAGATCCTGGTACTGCCTCGTGAGAAGGAAATGGCGCCGAAGATCTACCAGTACGAACTGGGCGCCAATCCCCATGCCGAAGTCGTGCCGGACGCACCGCGTACCGCCGAGTTGAAGCACAAGCTCGAAGCCTTCCTGCAAACCGCTACCAAGAGCTTGCTGGATAACACCGCGGGCGTGGTGCACGGCACGCCGGACTGATTCATCGCGCCGTCTCGTCCTGAAATAGGTGTAGGCCTTATTCAGGACGGGACACATTTATGAAAAAGAGGTCCTCGGGCATCCCCGGACCTCTTTTTTTTCGACGGTTGGACAGTCCCGGGCATCGAGCGACCGATGCCTATATCCGGCCCAGTAACACGAGAATCAGCAACACCACCAGGACCACGCCGATGATGCCGGATGGGCCATAACCCCAGCTTCTGGAATGCGGGAACACTGGAAGACCACCGATCAGCAGAAGAATCAGAATAATGATCAGGATTGTGTCCATGTCGTTGTCCTTATTGGAGGATCGAAGGCGCGGCTGGATGTGAAGGCAACTGATCCGCACCGCTTAATCATTCCGACTCTGGGCTTTTCAGGATGATTCCAAGTTTTTAATGTTGTTGGCGCGCAGGACTATTTCTTTTCGTACCTGCTGCCGGTGGCCATCGAGTTGAACTTGCAACACCGCGCAAAGTTGTACCGAGGCCCCGGTTTGCCTGGGGCATTCAGCAATCTGATGGTGCGTGGGCGGCACAAAATCCTTCGCTACACTCGCCTCATCTTCCTCGGAACAACAAGGCAACTCCTATGCAAAATCGCATGATGATCACTGGCGCCGGATCCGGCCTGGGTCGCGAAATCGCTCTGCGCTGGGCGCGCGAAGGCTGGCAGTTGGCCTTGTCGGATGTCAGCGAACCCGGCCTGCAGGAAACCCTCAGGCTGGTGCGCGAAGCCGGCGGCGATGGCTTCGTGCAACGTTGCGACGTGCGTGACTACAGCCAGCTGACGGCCTTCGCCCAGGCCTGCGAGGTCAAGCTCGGCGGCATCGATGCGATCGTCAATAACGCCGGCGTGGCCTCTGGTGGCTTCTTCAGCGAGTTGTCCCTGGAGGACTGGGACTGGCAGATCGCGATCAACCTGATGGGGGTGGTCAAGGGTTGCAAGGCGTTCCTGCCGCTGCTGGAAAAGAGCAAGGGCCGGATCATCAACATCGCCTCGATGGCGGCCTTGATGCAGGGCCCGGCCATGAGCAACTACAACGTGGCCAAGGCCGGCGTGGTGGCCCTCTCCGAAAGCCTGCTGATCGAGCTGGCCCAGCAGGAAATCGGCGTGCACGTGGTATGCCCGTCGTTCTTCCAGACCAACCTGCTGGATTCGTTCCGCGGCCCGACCCCGGCGATGAAGGCCCAGGTCGGCAAGCTGCTGGAAAGCTCGCCGATCAGCGCGGCGGATATCGCCGACTACATCTACACCCAGGTCGCCGCCGGCGAATTCATGATCCTGCCCCACGAACAGGGGCGCATGGCCTGGGCCCTGAAGCAGAAGAACCCACAGCTGCTGTACGACGAAATGACCCTCATGGCCGACAAGATGCGCGCCAAGGCCAAGCAAAACGCCAGCTGAGCTTGCCGCTGACCCTGTGCGTCGTTAGGGTTGCCAGCATCTGGCATCCCTGACGAGACTTTGCATGCTCAATTACCTGTGGTTCTTCCTCGCCGCGCTGTTCGAGATCGCCGGCTGCTACGCCTTCTGGATGTGGCTGCGCCAGGGCAAAAGCGCCTGGTGGATGGTCCCGGCGCTGGCGAGCCTGATGCTCTTTGCCCTGTTGCTGACCAAGATCGAAGCGAGCTACGCCGGCCGCGCCTATGCGGCGTACGGCGGGATCTACATCATCGCCTCGATCGGCTGGCTGGGCGTGGTGGAGCGAGTGCGGCCGCTGAGCTCGGACTGGCTCGGGGTGGCGCTGTGCGTGATCGGCGCGAGCATCATTCTGTTCGGGCCGCGCTTTACCAACGGTTGAGGCGCTGGCCGGGCTTTGGGCGCCGCCATGGCGCCCGATCCCGGCCAGGGATCAGTCGAACAATTGCTTGGGCACGTCGTGCTTGAGCATCAACTGGCACTGCTCGCTGTCCGGGTCGAACACGATCACCGCCTGGCCCTTGGTCAGCGCCTGGCGCACGCGCAGGACGCGGGTTTCCAGCGGGGTGTCATCGCCATTGTCGGTGCCGTCGCGGGTGACGAAGTCTTCGATCAGGCGGGTCAGGGTGTCGACTTCCAGTTGGTCATGGGGGATCAGCATAGGGGCCTCCGGCAAACAATCCCGGATCCTACTGCGCCGGGCCCCGCGCGGCTAGGCAAACCTCGCGCGGTGCCCGGCTTTTCACTTCAGTGCTTATCACCTCAGGACTTTTGCCCCACCAGGCTGTCCACCGACGGCACCCGGGTGTCGCTTTCCATTTGCGTGTCGTGCTCCAGCTGATGGCTGAAGCGGTCCAGGGATCCCTGGGCCGGCTGTGCGTCGCTGGCGAACACCGGCGGGCTGAGAATATAGGCGCCCAACAGGCGACTGAGGGCCGCCAGGCTGTCGATATGGGTGCGTTCGTAGCCGTGGGTGGCGTCGCAACCGAAGGCCAGCAGGGCGGTGCGGATGTCGTGGCCGGCGGTGACCGCCGAATGGGCATCGCTGAAGTAGTAGCGGAACAGGTCGCGGCGTACCGGCAGCTCGTGTTCCGTGGCCAGGCGCAGCAGGTGCCGCGACAGGTGATAGTCGTAAGGCCCGCCGGAGTCCTGCATCGCCACGCTTACCGCGTGCTCGCTGGAATGCTGGCCAGGGGCGACCGGGGCGATATCGATGCCGACGAATTCGCTGACATCCCAGGGCAGGGCCGCCGCTGCGCCGCTGCCGGTTTCTTCGGTGATGGTGAACAGCGGATGGCAGTCGATCATCAGCGGCTCGCCGCTGTCGACTATGGCCTTGAGCGCGGCCAGCAACGCGGCGACCCCGGCCTTGTCGTCGAGGTGGCGGGCGCTGATATGGCCGCTTTCGGTGAATTCCGGCAAGGGGTCGAACGCGACGAAATCGCCGACACCGATGCCCAGCGACTCGCAGTCGGCGCGGGTGGTGCAGTAGGCGTCCAGGCGCAATTCGATGTGGTCCCAGCTGATGGGCATCTCGTCCACCGCGGTGTTGAAGGCGTGCCCGGAGGCCATCAGCGGCAACACGCTGCCGCGCACTACGCCGTTGTCGGTGAACAGGCTGACCCGGCTGCCCTCGGCGAAACGGCTGGACCAGCAGCCCACCGGGGCCAGGGCCAGGCGGCCGTTGTCTTTCACCGCGCGCACGCTGGCGCCGATGGTGTCCAGGTGCGCCGAGACGGCGCGGTCCGGGCTGTTCTTCTGGCCCTTGAGGGTGGCGCGAATGGTCCCGCGGCGGGTCAGCTCGAAAGGAATGCCCAGTTCCTCCAGGCGCTCGGCCACGTAACGCACGATGGTGTCGGTGAAGCCGGTGGGGCTGGGAATGGCGAGCATTTCCAGGAGGACTTTCTGCAGGTAGTTGAGGTCCGGTTCGGGAATCGATCGGGTCATGGAAACTCCTGATGATGAAAAGGCCATCGATGGTTTCGATGATGGTTTCGATGAACAAGGCGTCGGGCGCTCGCGCCCACAGTGCGTTTCTGTGGGAGCGAGGCTTGCCCGCGATAAGGCCGGTACTGTCGGCCCATGACGGTCAGATCGCCGGCTGACTGTGGGGAAACAACAGGTCGACGAACCGCTCGGCTGTCGGCTGCGGCTCATGGTTGGCCAGGCCGGCGCGCTCGTTGGCTTCGATGAACACGTACTGCGGCTGGTCGGCCGCCGGCACCATCAGGTCGAGGCCGACCATGGGGATATCCAGCGCCCGCGCCGCACGGATCGCGGCGTCCACCAGATGCGGATGGAGAATCGCGGTGACATCCTCCAGGGTGCCGCCGGTATGCAGGTTGGCGGTGCGCCGCACGAACAGCCGTTCGCCGGCCGCTAGGATGCTGTCGTAGCCATGTCCGGCGGCCTGCAGGGTGCGCAGGGTCTCGTGGTCCAGGGGGATCTTGCTTTCGCCGCCGGTGGCGGCCTGGCGGCGCCGGCTTTGCGCCTCGATCAGTTGCCTGATGGAATGCTGGCCGTCACCGATGACTTCGGCCGGCCGGCGAATGGCCGCGGCGACCACCTCGAAGCCGATCACCAGGATGCGCAGGTCCAGGCCCTGGTGGAAGCTTTCGAGCAACACCCGGCTGTCGAATTGCCGGGCGTTGTCGATCGCCTGTTGCAGCTCTTCGATGGTGCGCAGATCCACGGCCACCCCCTGGCCTTGTTCCCCGTCGAGTGGCTTGGCCACCACCCGCTCATGCTCGTCGAGAAACGCCAGGTTGTCGTCGGCGTTGCCCGCGAGTTGTTGCGCCGGCAGGTTCAGCCCGGCCTGTTTCAGCACCTTGTGGGTCAGGCTCTTGTCCTGGCACAGGCTCATGCTGATGGCGCTGGTCAGGTCGCTGAGGGACTCGCGGCAGCGCACCCGACGGCCGCCATGGCTGAGGGTGAACATCCCGGCTTCGGCGTCGTCGACCTGCACGTCGATGCCGCGACGATGGGCTTCCTCGACGATGATCCGCGCATAAGGGTTGAACGCCGCCTCGGGCCCGGGACCGAGGAACAGCGGTTGGTTGATGCCGTTCTTGCGCTTGATGGCGAAGGTGGACAGGGGGCGAAAACCCAGCTTGGCGTAGAGGCTCTTGGCCTGGCGATTGTTGTGCAGCACCGACAGGTCGAGGTAGCTCAGGCCGCGGCTCATGAAGTGTTCGATCAGGTGCCGGACCAGCACTTCGCCGACCCCCGGGCGGGTGCAATGCGGGTCCACCGCCAGGCACCACAGGCTGCTGCCGTGTTCCGGATCATGGAAGGCCTTCTGGTGATCCAGGCCCATGACGCTGCCGATCACCGCGCCGCTGTCTTCGTCTTCGGCCAGCCAGTACACCGGCCCGCCGGCATGGCGCGGGGTCAGCAGGCTCGGGTCGACCGGCAGCATGTTGCGGGCCAGGTACAGCTGGTTGATGGCCTGCCAGTGCGCCGCGCTCTGTGCCCGGCGGATGCGGAAGCCGCGAAACACCCGGGTGGCCTGGCGATAGTCGCTGAACCACAGGCGCAGGGTGTCCGACGGATCGAGGAACAACTGGGTCGGTTCCAGGCCGAGAATCTGCTGCGGCGCGGCGACATACAGGGCGATGTCGCGTTCGCCGGGGTGTTCGTTGAGCAGCTCCTCGGCCAGGCTCGTCGGGTCGGGAAAGGTATGGCCGATCAGCAGCCGGCCCCAGCCGCAGTGCACGGCGATGGGGTCGGTGCCGAGGGCGCTGCGGTCTTCGGCGAAACGCGCCTGCAAGCGCTCGTAGGAGGGCGCCTGACCGCGCAGCAGGCGTTGGCTGTAAGTCGTGGTGTAGGGTTTCATGGGTCAGATTCCTTGTTCGCTGAGCCATAGGTTCAGCGCGGCCAGTTGCCACAGCTTGGAGCCGCGCAACGGCGTCAGCTGGCCTTGTGGATCGGTCAGCAGGCGGTCGAGCATCGCGGGGTTGAACAGGCCACGGTCCTGGCTCGGGTCGAGCAGCAGCTCCCGCACCCAGTCCAGGGTGTCGCCCTGCAGGTGCTTGAGGCCGGGCACCGGGAAGTAGCCTTTCTGGCGGTCGATCACTGCGCTGGGGATCACCAGGCGCGCGGCTTCCTTGAGCACCTGTTTGCCGCCATCGGGCAGCTTGAATTTGCCCGGCACTCGTGCCGATAGCTCCACCAGCCGGTAGTCGAGGAACGGCGTGCGCGCCTCCAGGCCCCAGGCCATGGTCATGTTGTCCACCCGCTTGACCGGGTCGTCGACCAGCATCACCGTGCTGTCCAGGCGCAGGGCCTTATCCACAGGCGCGGTGGCGCCGGGCTGGGCGAAGTGTTCACGGACGAAATCGCCGGCGGCGTCGTTGGCGGTCAGCCACTGCGGCTGCACGGTGGCCGCGTAGTCGTCGTAGCTGCGGTCGAAGAACGCCTCGCGGTAGGCCGTGTAAGGGTCGCTGGCACCATCCACCTGCGGGTACCAGTGGTAACCGGCGAACAGCTCGTCGGCGCCCTGGCCGCTCTGCACCACCTTGCAATGTTTGGCGACTTCCCGCGACAGCAGGTAGAAGGCGATGCAGTCGTGGCTGACCATGGGTTCGCTCATGGCGCGGAACGCCGCCGGCAGCTGTTCGATGATCTCGCGCTCGTCGATGCGCAACTGATGATGATCGGTGCCGTAGTGCCGGGCGATCAGGTCCGAATACTGGAACTCGTCGCCGCGTTCGCCCCCGGCATCCTGGAAGCCGATGGAGAAGGTCGCCAGGTTATCCACACCGACTTCGCGCAACAGGCCGACCAGCAGGCTCGAGTCGACGCCGCCGGACAGCAGCACGCCGACATCCACCGCCGCCCGTTGGCGGATCGCCACGGCTTCGCGAGTGCTGTCGAGTACGCGGTCGCGCCAGTCTTCCAGGCTCAGCCCGGTTTCATCGGCGTGCGGGCCGTAGGGCAAGGTCCACCAGGTTTGCTGCTCGGTGCGGCCGTTGGCGTCGATGCGCATCCAGGTGGCCGGCGGCAGTTTCTCGATGCCCGCCAGCAGGGTGCGCGGCGCTGGCACCACGGCATGGAAATTCAGGTAATGGTTGAGCGCCACCGGGTCGAGCAGCGGGTTGATGTCGCCGCCCTTGAGCAACGCCGGCAAGGTCGAAGCGAAACGCAGGCGCTGGGCAGTGCGCGACAGGTACAGCGGCTTGACGCCCAGCCGGTCGCGGGCGATGAACAGGCGCTTGGCGTCGCGCTCCCAGATGGCGAAGGCGAACATGCCATTGAGCCGCGGCAGCAGCTCGGCGCCCCAGGCGTGATAACCCTTGAGCAATACCTCGGTGTCGCCGCCGGAGTAAAAGGCGTAGCCCAGGCTTTCCAGCTCGGCGCGCAGTTCGGGGAAGTTGTAGATCGCGCCGTTGAAGGCCAGGGACAGGCCCAGTTGGTTGTCGATCATCGGCTGGGCCGAGCCGTCCGACAGGTCCATGATCTTCAGGCGTCGGTGGCCCAGGGTTATCGGGCCCTGGCTATGAAAGCCCCAAGCGTCGGGGCCACGCGGGGCGAGGTGGTGGGTGATTCGTTCAACCGCTGCCAGATCGGCGGGTTGATGATCAAAACGTAGTTCTCCAGCTAATCCGCACATAAGTCCTTACCGGTTTTTCCGTTGGGGAGGGGGGAATCGCGACCGGCCAGAAACGGCAGGTACCCGGAAACTGACCCAGGTGAAACCCTGGAGTTTTAGACCGATGGGTTATAAACGGCGGGACGCTAGTGCGTTGCGGGCCGAGGTAAAGGCCTTGATCTGCCTGGAGTTTTGCCGCGCGGGCAGGGCCCGTGGGCGTTTGCGCGGCGATGGCGAAGCGATGCCAGGGCGGCTGGCATCGCGGTTTGCTTTCATGGCTTGCCGCGAATCAACCGACGCAAGGCAAAACGATTGGGGTGACAGGCTTCGGCCACGCTGCGGGGCAGGGGCAGCGGTTCGTTGTCCAGCCAGGCGGCCAGCAACTCGCCCGACAGCGGCGCGGTGATCAGCCCGCGTGAGCCATGGCCGCTGTTGATGTACAGGCCGTCGAGCCAGGGGCAGGGCAGGTCCGGGACCTGGCGCGCATCCTTGCCCAGCACCGCGTAGACCTCGGCGAATGCCGCCTGGTCCGCCAGGGGACCGACGATCGGCAGGTAGTCCGGGCTGGTGCAACGGAAGGCGGCCCGTCCTTCGAGGGTTTCCGCTTGCAGCCGGTCGGCTTCCAGGCGTTCCACCAGATCCTGGGAGATCTCTTCGAGCATCTGCAGGTTGCCCGCGTGCTCGGCGGCGGTGGGCGTCAGGTCTTCGCTCTTGAAGTCGAAACTGGCGCCCAGGGTGTGTTCGCCCAGGCGCGCGGGGGCGACATAACCCTCGGCGCAGACCACCGTGGCCAGGCCCTGGCTGCGCGCGGTCTGCGGCAGGCGGGTGATCTGCCCGCGGATGCGCTTGAGCGGCAGCTCGGCGCTGGCCGGGAAGAGCTTGATCTCGGCGGCGCCGGCGAGGATCACCACCTCGGCACTGGCCAGCCGCCGCTCGCCGTCCCAGGCCTGCCACTGGCCATCGACCCGGCGCAATTCCAGCACATCATGATGGGGCAGCAGGCGAATCCGTGGATGCGCGGCTTGCCACTGGCACAGGGCCGGCGGATGCACCCAGCCGCCTTCCGGGTAGAACAGCCCGCCGTGGGCCAGGCCGATGCCGGCCAGGGCCTGGGCCTGGGGTTGCTCCAGATGATGCAGCAGGTCCGACGGGAAGGCGGCCGCCAACTGCGCCTGGCGCTCGGCTTCCTTGGCGTTGAAGGCCAGTTGCAGCACGCCGCAGCTGTCCCAGTCGAGACCCCGTTGCAACTGTTCGAGCAGGCGCCGGGTGTAGCCGAAACCACTGAGGATCATCTGCGACAGGGCGGTGCCGTGGGCCGAGAGTTTCAGGTACAGCACGCCCTGGGGATTGCCCGAGGCTTCCTGGGCCAGTTGCCCGTGGCGCTCCAGCAGGCTGACCCGCCAGCCCCGCGCGGCGAGGCTGGCGGCGCTGGCGCAACCGGCCAGGCCGGCGCCGATCACCAGGGCGTGTTTCTCCTGGATCCGTTGAGTCGGGCGGGCGAACCAGGGCTTGCTGGCGGCAGGCAGCGGCGTGTCTTCGGGCCAGCCGAGAAACTCGCCGCGCAGCACTTCCCACTTGTGGCCGATGCCCGGGGTGCGTTTCATCTTGAAGCCCGCGGCATTCAGCAAACGGCGCACCCAGCCGGTGCTGGTGAAGGTGCTGATGCTCGAGCCCGGAGCGGCCAGGCGCGCCAGTTCGGCGAACAGCTCGGCGGTCCACATCTCGGGGTTTTTCGCCGGGGCGAAACCATCGAGGAACCAGGCGTCGACCTGCCCGTCGAGTTGCGGCAACTGCGCCAGGGCATCGCCGATCAGCAGGGTCAGGGTGACGCGGCCTTCGTCCAGTACCAGGCGTTGAAAACCCTGATGCACGGCGACATAGGCGCGCAACAGGCGCTCGGCCAACGGCCCCAGCTCCGGCCACAGGGCCAGGGCGCGTTGCAGGTCGGCCGGTGTCAGCGGGTATTTTTCCACGCTGATGAAATGCAGGCGCGCGCTGGGGTCGGCCTGTTGCTCGAACAACTGCCAGGCGCAGAGGAAATTCAGGCCAGTGCCGAAGCCGGTTTCGCCGATGACGAAGCGGCCATTGGGCGGCAACGCGGCAAAACGCTCGCGCAGGCGATTCTGTTCGAGAAACACATGGCGGGTTTCATCCAGGCCCGAATCGGTGGAGAAATACACATCGTCGAAAACCCGCGAACGCGGGCGGCCTTGGTCGTCCCAGTCGAGCTGGGCATGGGACTGGGTGTGGGACAGTTCAGCGGTCATGTTCGGCTCGGTAACGGCAAGGCGACCATTCTAGCCGATCGACACAAGGGGTAATGATCCACGGCAATGGCCGGTATGTTCGATGCCGACAAATCATGTCTCGATCCGCTAGTCTTGCTCAATCTTGCCAGGGAGTCGCTCATGTTCGAATCAGCCGAAATCGGTCACGCCATCGACAAAAAAACCTTTGACGCCGAAGTCCCGGCCCTGCGCGAAGCCCTGCTGGAAGCCCAGTTCGAGCTGAAGCAGAAAGCCCGTTTTCCGGTGATCGTGCTGATCAACGGCATCGAAGGCGCCGGCAAGGGCGAGACGGTGAAACTGCTCAACGAGTGGATGGACCCTCGCCTGATCGAGGTCCGTACCTTCGACCAGCAGACCGACGAAGAGCTGGCGCGACCACCGGCCTGGCGCTACTGGCGGATGCTCCCGGCCAAGGGCCGCATGGGTGTGTTTTTCGGCAACTGGTACAGCCAGATGCTCCAGGGACGGGTGCACGAGTTGTTCAAGGATGGCCGTTTCGACCAGGCCATCGCCGGTGCCGAGCGCCTGGAGAAAATGCTGTGCGACGAAGGCGCGCTGATCTTCAAGTTCTGGTTCCACCTGTCCAAGAAACAGATGAAGGCCCGCCTCAAGTCGCTGCAGGACGACCCGCTGCACAGCTGGCGCATCAGCCCGCTGGACTGGCAGCAGTCGGAGACCTACGACAAGTTCGTCAAATATGGCGAGCGCGTGTTGCGCCGCACCAGCCGCGACTACGCGCCCTGGCATGTGATCGAAGGCGTGGACCCGCATTACCGCAGCCTGGCGGTGGGCAAGATTCTCCTCGAGGGCCTGCAGAGCGCGCTCAACCGGCCGGCGCTCGAAGTCGAGTCCCATGTGGCGCCGCTGGCCGAGGCGGTCGACAAGCTGAGCCTGCTCGACAGCCTGGACATGAGCCAGCACCTGGACAAGGACGACTACGAGGAACAACTGATTACCGAACAGGCGCGCCTGTCCGGCCTGCTGCGCGACAAGCGCATGCGCAGGCACGCGCTGGTGGCGGTTTTCGAGGGCAACGATGCGGCCGGCAAGGGCGGGGCGATCCGTCGGGTGGCGGCGGCGCTGGACCCGCGCCAGTACAGCATCGTGCCGATTGCCGCGCCGACCGAGGATGAGCGTGCCCAGCCTTATCTGTGGCGCTTCTGGCGGCATATTCCGGCACGGGGCAAGTTCACTGTGTTCGATCGTTCCTGGTACGGCAGGGTGCTGGTAGAGCGGGTCGAGGGCTTTTGCCGGCCGGCGGACTGGTTGCGCGCCTATGGCGAGATCAACGACTTCGAGGAGCAGCTCGAGGACGCCGGGGTGATAGTGGTCAAGTTCTGGCTGGCGATCGACAAGCAGACCCAGCTGGAGCGTTTCCAGGCCCGCGAAGAGATTCCGTTCAAGCGTTTCAAGATCACCGAGGACGACTGGCGCAACCGCGACAAATGGGACGCCTACCGCGCCGCCGTCGGCGACATGGTCGACCGCACCAGCACCGAGGTCGCGGCCTGGACCCTGGTGGAGGCCAACGACAAGCGCTGGGCCCGGGTCAAGGTGCTGCGTACCCTCAACCGCGCGCTGGAAGAGGCATTCGACAAGTCCGGGAAAAGGGACAAGAAAGGCAAGAAGGACAAGAAATAACCGTCGCCGGCGATGAGCGGGTCAAGGCACGCCCGGCGCCGCGATGGTTTTGCATACGCCGGATGAATGATCGTCGCGGTCGGGCAAGGGCCGGATCTATGCTCGACCCACTCACAACCGACAACAACAATGAGGTATGCCATGCGTGAAGTGGTGATCGTCGATAGCGTGCGGACCGGCCTGGCCAAGTCCTTTCGCGGCAAGTTCAACCAGACCCGTCCGGATGACATGGCCGCCCATTGCGTCAATGCGCTGCTGACCCGCAACGGTATCGACCCGGCCAGCGTCGAGGATTGCATCGTCGGCGCCGGCTCCAACGAAGGCGCCCAGGGCTACAACATAGGGCGCAATGTCGCGGTGCTGTCCCGCCTGGGCACCGGTACCGCAGGCATGACCCTCAACCGTTTCTGCTCTTCCGGCCTGCAGGCGATCGCCATCGCGGCCAACCAGATCGCTTCCGGTTGCAGCGACATCATTGTCGCCGGTGGCGTCGAGTCCATCAGCCTGACGATGAAAAGCGTCAACACCGACAATCTGATCAACCCGCTGCTCAAGGAGCAGGTGCCGGGCATCTACTTCCCCATGGGCCAGACCGCCGAGGTGGTGGCCCGGCGTTACAACGTGAGCCGCGAGGAGCAGGACCTGTACGCCCTGCAAAGCCAGCAGCGCACCGCGGCGGCCCAGGCGGCGGGGCTGTTCGACGACGAGATCGTGGCGATGGCGGTGAAGTACCGGGTCGAGGACAAGAACAGCGGCCAGGTGCAGATCCTCGACGGCGTGGTCGATCGCGACGACTGCAACCGCCCGGACACCACCCTGGAAAACCTGGCCGGCTTGAAACCGGTGTTCGCCGAAGACGGCTCGGTGACGGCGGGCAACTCCTCGCAACTGTCCGATGGCGCGTCCATGACCCTGGTCATGAGCCTGGAGCGGGCCCTGGCGCTGGGGCTCAAGCCCAAGGCGTTCTTCCGCGGTTTCACCGTGGCCGGTTGCGAGCCGGACGAAATGGGCATCGGCCCGGTGTTCTCGGTGCCCAAGCTACTCAAGGCCAAGGGCCTGCAAGTGGACGACATCGATCTCTGGGAGTTGAACGAGGCTTTCGCGTCGCAATGCCTGTACAGCCGCAACCGGCTGCAGATCGACAACGCCAGGTACAACGTCAACGGTGGCTCGATCTCCATCGGCCACCCGTTCGGCATGACCGGTTCGCGCCAGGTCGGCCACCTGGTGCGCGAACTGCAACGGCGCAACCTGCGCTACGGCATCGTCACCATGTGCGTCGGCGGCGGCATGGGCGCGACCGGGTTGTTCGAAGCGGTGCGCTAAGCCCGTTACGCGGGGGCGGATCTGTCTGCCTTACGAACCTATCGCGGGCAAGCCTCGCTCCTGCAGAAGCACGCCATCTTCTTCTGTCGGAGCGAGGCTTGCCCGCGATGCTTTTTACGACCAGCACAATCCCAATCACGCTCAGCCGGCAATTGTCCCTGTGTTCGTCACAGCCCCGGGCCTAGAATGCGGGCTCCCTCCATCAGGCTTTTGGGGTTCGCATGCACATCTCGTCCGGTCGCTGGGTCTATGGCTTGTTCCTCGCACTGCTTACGGCGCTGTTGTGGGGCATCTTGCCGATCAAGCTCAAGCAGGTGTTGCTGGTGATGGACCCGGTGACCGTGACCTGGTTTCGCCTGTTGGTGTCCGGTGGTTTCCTGCTGGTCTACCTGGCGGCGGTCAAGCGTTTGCCAAGCTGGCAGGTGCTCGGGCCGCGTGGCGGCTGGCTGGTGCTGATGGCGGTCTGCGGGCTGGTGGGCAACTACGTGCTGTACCTGATGGGGCTGAACCTGCTGAGCCCCGGCACCGCGCAACTGGTGGTGCAGATGGGGCCGATCCTGCTGCTGATCGCCAGCCTGTTTGTGTTCAAGGAGCGTTTCAGCCTGGGGCAGGGCATTGGCCTGGCGGTGCTGCTGATCGGTTTCGGGCTGTTTTTCAATCAGCGCCTGACCGAGTTGCTGACGTCCTTGAGCAACTACACCGCCGGTGTGCTGACGGTGCTCGCCGCGTCGGCGGTCTGGACCTTCTACGCCCTGGGCCAGAAACAGTTGCTGACGGTGTGGAATTCCCTGCAGGTGATGATGGTGATCTATCTGTTCTGTGCGCTGTTGCTCACGCCGTGGGCCCATCCCCTCGAAGCGTTGGAGTTGAACCCGCTGCAAGGCTGGCTGTTGCTGGCCTGCTGCCTGAATACCCTGATCGCCTATGGTGCCTTCGCCGAAGCGCTGGCCCATTGGGAGGCGTCGCGGGTCAGCGCCACCCTGGCGATCACACCCTTGGTGACCTTTGCCGCGGTGGCTGTGGCGGCCTGGTTATGGCCCGAATATGTGCAGGCCGAACAGATCAACGGCCTGGGCTATGGCGGGGCGGTGCTGGTGGTGCTGGGGTCGGCCTTGACGGCCCTGGGGCCGTCGCTGATGGCTGGGCTCAAGGCGCGGCGGGGGCGTATGCAAGTGCCGGAGAGCTAGGGCGCGTTATCGTCGATCGCGGGCAAGCCCCTATCCTGTAGGAGCGAGGCTTGCCCGCGATAGCGTCTGTTCAATCACCGCCTTGCATCAGCCCTGCTTGCCAGCCTCCAGCATGTTTTCCGGCCGCACCCAGGCATCGAACTCTTCGTCCGTCAGATACCCCAGCTCCAGGGCCGCCTCACGCAAGGTGCGGTTCTCGGCATAGGCCTTCTTGGCGATCTCGGCGGACTTGTCGTAGCCGATATGGGGGTTGAGCGCGGTGACCAGCATCAGCCCGCGCTCCAGGTGATCGGCCATCTGCACCGGGTCGGGCTCCAGCCCGGCGATGCAGTGCTGCTGGAAGTTGCTGCAGCCGTCGGCGAGCAGGCGCACCGATTGCAGCAGGTTATGGATGATCACCGGCTTGAACACGTTCAACTGCAGGTGGCCCTGGCTGGCGGCGAAGCCGATGGCGACGTCGTTGCCCATCACCTGGCACGCCAGCATCGACAGGGCTTCGCACTGGGTCGGATTGACCTTGCCCGGCATGATCGAGCTGCCCGGTTCGTTGGCCGGCAGCCTGACCTCGGCCAGCCCGGCCCGTGGCCCGGAGCCCAGCAGGCGCAGGTCGTTGGCGATTTTCATCAGGCACACCGCCAGGGTCTTGAGGGCCCCGGAGAGGGTGGTCAGGGGTTCGTGGCCAGCGAGGGCGGCGAACTTGTTCGGCGCGGTAATAAATGGCAGCCCGGACAAGGCCGCCAGCTCGGCGGCGATCGCCTCGCCGAAACCGTGGGGCGAGTTCAACCCGGTGCCGACGGCGGTACCGCCCTGGGCCAGCTCGCAAACCGCCGGCAGGGCTGCGCGAATGGCGCGTTCGGCGTAGTCCAGTTGCGCGATGAAGGCCGACAGCTCCTGGCCGAAGGTGATGGGCGTGGCATCCATCATGTGGGTACGGCCGGTCTTCACCAGCTTCATGTGGCGCGCCGAGAGTTCGGCCAGGCCGCCGGACAGTTCGGCGATCGCCGGCAACAGATGCTGCTGCACCGCCTGGGCCGCGGCGATGTGCATCGCCGTGGGGAAGCAGTCGTTGGAGCTTTGCGAGCGATTCACGTGGTCGTTGGGGTGCACCGGCGTCTTGCCGCCGCGCGGGTTGCCGGCCAGTTCGTTGGCGCGACCGGCGATCACCTCGTTGACGTTCATGTTGCTCTGGGTACCGCTGCCGGTCTGCCAGACCACCAGCGGGAACTGATCGTCATGCTGGCCGTCCAGCACTTCGTCGGCGGCCTGTTCGATCAGGCGGGCGATGTCGGCCGGCAGGTCGCCGTTGCGGTCGTTGACCCGGGCCGCGGCCTTCTTGATCAACGCCAGGGCATGCAGGACCGACAGCGGCATGCGCTCGTTGCCGATGGCGAAGTTGATCAGCGAACGCTGGGTCTGGGCGCCCCAATAGGCGTCGTCCGGGACTTCAACCTGGCCAAGGCTGTCGGTTTCGATTCGACTCATCGTGCTCACTCCTGTAGGTCTGATTGCGCAGTTTAGGCCGTGATCCATCGCCTGGGTTCCATAAAGCGCCTTTTGTGTCATTTGGTCGAGCAAATGCAGGCACCACAAGGCTTGGGGTTGAGCGACAGAGTTTTTTAGGCGCAGAATGGTCGCCCTTGGGGTTATACCTCGCCTGCTAGAAAAGGAAACTCGATGACTCGTCTTCGTGCCATCTGTACCGCGGTTGCTCTGGTTTGCGCCAGCGGCCAGGTGCTTGCCGATACCGCCAGCCACAACGCCAGTGCCGAAGCTTTCCTGACCCTGGCGCACGCTGACAAGCTGGGCACTCCGGTGTACATGCAAGTGCAGCAAATGTTCGCTCAGCGTTTTGAACAGACCAAAGCCCCAGAGTCGAAAAAAGCCGTGCTGGAAACCTACCAGGCCAAGGCCAACGCCGCCCTGGACCAGGCCATCGGCTGGAGCAAGCTGAAGCCGGACATGGTCAAGCTCTACACCAGCAATTTCAGCGAATCCGAGCTCAAGGACCTGGTGGCGTTCTACCAGTCGCCGCTGGGCAAGAAAGTCCTGGAAAAAATGCCGCAGCTGACCCAGCAATCGGCCCAGATGACCCAGGCCAAGCTGGAAAGCGCGGTACCGGTAGTCAACAAGCTGCTGGCCGACATGACCGCCGAACTCGAGCCTAAGGCCGCCCCGGCGAAGAAGAAGTAAGCGGAGCCAGGAATGACCATGCAACAACGTATCGAATCGGCACTGGGCGCATTGCAGCCTGAGCATTTGCAGGTGCTGGACGAAAGCCACATGCACAGCCGCGGCCTGGAGACCCACTTCAAGGCCGTGCTGGTCAGCGAGCAGTTTGCCGGGCTCAACAGCGTCAAGCGTCACCAGAAGGTCTACGCGACCCTGGGCGAGCTGATGGGCCAGTTCCATGCGTTGGCGCTGCATACCTACACGCCGCAAGAATGGGCGAAGATCGGCGTGGCCCCGGCCTCGCCGACCTGCGCTGGCGGCAGCAAGCATTAACCACAGGTTTTTTGCTAGAATCCGCAACGCGCCGCTCAGTCGGCGCGTTTTTTTTGCATCCGGTTCACCCTTTACGAGGGTAGCCACCTGGAGAATTACCCATGACACAACAGATTGTCGTGGCGGCACTGTATAAGTTCGTCACCCTCGAAGATTACGTCTCCCTGCGCGAACCGCTGCTCAAGGCGATGCTCGACAACGGCATCAAGGGCACCCTGCTGATCGCCGAAGAAGGCATCAACGGCACCGTTTCCGGTAGTCGCGAAGGTATCGACGGGCTGCTGGCCTGGCTCAAGAACGACCCGCGCATGGTCGACATCGATCACAAGGAGTCGTACTGCGACGAGCAGCCGTTCTACCGCACCAAGGTCAAGCTCAAGAAAGAGATCGTGACCCTGGGCGTGCCCGGCGTCGACCCGAACAAGAAGGTCGGTACCTATGTCGAGCCGCAGGACTGGAACGCGCTGATCAGCGATCCGGAAGTGTTGCTGATCGACACCCGCAACGACTACGAAGTCTCGATCGGCACCTTCGAAGGCGCCATCGACCCGAAGACCACCAGTTTTCGCGAGTTCCCCGACTACATCAAAGCCAACTTCGATCCGAGCAAGCACAAGAAGGTCGCGATGTTCTGCACCGGCGGCATTCGTTGCGAGAAAGCTTCGAGCTACATGCTCAGCGAAGGTTTCGACGAGGTCTTCCACCTCAAGGGTGGCATCCTCAAGTACCTCGAAGAGGTGCCGCAGCAGGAGAGTAAATGGCAGGGTGACTGCTTCGTCTTCGATAATCGGGTGACCGTGCGTCACGACCTCAGCGAAGGCGACTACGATCAATGTCATGCCTGTCGTACGCCGGTCAGCGTTGAAGATCGCGCCAGCGAGCACTATGTGCCGGGTATCAGTTGCCCGCATTGCTGGGACACGTTGAGCGAGAAAACCCGCCGCAGCGCCATCGACCGGCAGAAGCAGATTGAACTGGCCAAGGCTCGCAACATGCCGCACCCGATCGGTTACAACTACAAGCAATCTTCTTCCGAGGCCTGAGCCATGTCTGCCCGCCTGCTCTATGTGATGGACCCGATGTGTTCGTGGTGCTGGGGCTTCGCTCCAGTGGCCGAGGCCCTGGTCGAGCAGGCGCGGGCAGCGGGTGTCGAGTTGCATCTGGTGGTGGGCGGCCTGCGCACCGGCAGCGGTTCGGCACTGGAGCCGACCACCCGTCGCTACATCATCGAGCACTGGCAGGCGGTCACCGAGGCCACCGGCCAGCCGTTCAAGTTCGAAGGCGCCTTGCCTGACGGTTTTGTCTATGACACCGAGCCTGCGTGCCGCGCCATCGTGACGGCGCGCAGTCTGGCGCCGGATTGCGCCTGGAAACTGTTGCGGCTGATCCAGCGAGCCTTTTACGTCGAAGGCCGGGATGTCACTCGCGCCAGCGTTCTGGTGGAACTGGCCGAAGCAGCGGGCGTGCCGCGCATCGAGTTCGCCGAGGCTTTCGATCGCGCCGAGCAGCATGCCGCCACCGCCGCCGATTTCACCTGGGTCCAGGACCTGGGGATCGCCGGCTTCCCGACCTTGCTGGCCGAGCGCAATGGCCAGCTGGCCTTGTTGACCAATGGCTACCAGCCCCTGAGTGAGCTGTCTCCACTGCTCGGCCGCTGGCTGGAGCGTGCCGCCTGTGCGTGACCTGGTTCGTGATCCGCAAGCGCCGGAACCCGTCGATCGCCTGAGCTGGGCGGAAGTCCGCCGGTTGGCACTGCAGCATAAAAAAGCTTTGTGGATCGCCAATGGCGTGGCCGTCCTGGCGACGCTGTGCAGCGTGCCGATCCCGTTGCTGCTGCCGCTGCTGGTGGACGAAGTGCTGCTGGGGCACGGCGATGCCGCGCTGAAGGTGATGAACCACGCCTTGCCCGCGGGCTGGCAGAGCGCCGCCGGCTATATCGGCCTGATGTTGCTGATCACCCTGATGTTGCGTTGCTCGGCGCTGCTGTTCAACGTGCTGCAGGCCCGGTTGTTTGCCGGGTTGGCCAAGGACATCGTCTATCGCATCCGCCTGCGGCTGATCGAGCGCCTCAAGCGCATTTCCCTAGGCGAGTACGAAAGCCTGGGCAGCGGTACGGTGACGACCCACCTGGTCACCGACCTCGACACCCTGGACAAGTTTGTCGGCGAAACCCTCAGCCGTTTTCTGGTGGCCATGCTCACGCTGGTGGGCACCGCGGGCATCCTGATGTGGATGCACTGGCAACTGGCGCTGCTGATCCTGTTGTTCAACCCCCTGGTGATCTATGCCACGGTGCAGTTGGGCAAGCGGGTCAAGCATCTGAAGAAGCTTGAGAACGACAGCACCTCGCGGTTCACCCAGGCCCTGACCGAAACCCTGGATGCGATCCAGGAAGTCCGCGCCGGCAACCGCCAGGGCTTTTTCCTCGGCCGTCTCGGCCGGCGTGCCCAGGATGTGCGGGACTATGCGGTGGCTTCGCAATGGAAGAGCGATGCCTCCAATCGCGCCAGCGGGCTGCTGTTCCAGTTCGGGATCGATATCTTCCGCGCGGCGGCCATGCTTACCGTGCTGTTTTCCGACCTGTCCATCGGCCAGATGCTGGCCGTGTTCAGCTACCTGTGGTTCATGATCGGCCCGGTGGAACAACTGCTGAACCTGCAATACGCCTACTACGCCGCCGGTGGCGCGCTGTCGCGGATCAACGAGCTGCTGTCGCGGGCCGACGAGCCACAATATGCCGGCGGTATCGACCCGTTCCAGGGGCGCGAGACCGTGGGGATCGAAGTCAGCGGCCTGAGCTTCGGCTACGGTGACGAGTTGGTGCTGGAGCAGATGAACCTGTCGATCGAGCCGGGGGAGAAGGTGGCGATCGTCGGCGCCAGCGGCGGCGGCAAAAGTACCCTGGTGCAACTGTTGCTGGGGCTCTATACACCGCAGGCGGGCGTGATTCGTTTTGGCGGCAAGACCCAGCAGGAAATCGGCCTGGAAACCCTGCGCGAAAACGTGGCGGTGGTGTTGCAACATCCGGCGCTGTTCAACGACAGCATCCGCGCCAACCTGACCATGGGTCGCGAGCGCAGTGACGAAGCCTGCTGGCGGGCGCTGGAGATCGCCCAGCTGGACTCGACGGTACGCGCCCTGGCCAACGGTCTGGACAGCGTGGTCGGCCGTTCCGGCGTGCGTCTGTCCGGCGGGCAGCGCCAGCGCCTGGCGATTGCGCGGATGGTCCTGGCCGAGCCCAAGGTGGTGATCCTCGACGAAGCCACCTCCGCCCTGGACGCCGCCACCGAGTACAACCTGCACCAGGCGCTGACGCGTTTCCTCCACGGCCGGACCACGCTGATCATTGCCCACCGTCTGTCCGCGGTAAAACAGGCGGATCGGGTTCTGGTGTTCGATGGCGGGCAGATTGCCGAAGATGGCGACCATCAGCAGCTAATTGCCGACGGCGGCCTTTACGCCAAGCTTTACGGGCATTTGCAGCAAGTCCAACGACCTTGAGTTTTATCCGGTTTTCTGTGCTTAGTGCTTGAATTCTCTGGTGGAAATGACCCTCCAGGGGCACGACCCTGTCGTGTCTCGACTGGCATCGTGCTTGAACGTCACGGCCTGTGCGTTCGAAGCCGCGGAAATTAGCCTAGTCTGTGCTGTCAGGAGCGTTATTTTCTCGGGTGTTCATCTGGCAGTGCTTATGCAAGGGACCTCATGAAGCAAAAGCGGACTCTCGGAACGCCACGGTTATTGGGCATCGTCTGGCCATTTATTGCGGTGGTGTTGTTTCAAGCGCTGTTGGGTGGCCTCAGCTTATATGTCCTTTCGGCGGTACGTGGTTACGTTGCCGGGGAGAGCCTTTGGTCCAAGGGCCAGAAGGACGCCATCTACTACCTCAATCTCTATGCCGACAGCCGCGACGAATCGATCTTTCTGAAGTACCAGAACGCCATTGCCGTGCCTCAGGGCGGGCATGAACTGCGGGTCGCGCTGGATCAGCAGCCACCCGACCTGAATGCTGCGCGGGCGGGGATTCTCAAGGGCGGCAACCATCCCGACGACAGCGACAGCGTGATCTGGCTGTACCTGAACTTCCGCCATTTCAGCTACCTGGAAAAAGCCATCGACCTGTGGACCGTGGGCGACAGTTATCTGATGCAGCTCGATAGCGTGGCCCATGAAATGCACCGCAGTATTACCAGCAACCAGGCCTCCGAAGCCGATATCCAGCGCTGGAAGAACCAGATTTTCGCCATCAACGATGGCGTGACGCCCGCTGCCAAGGCCTTTAGCGACGCGCTGGGCGGGGGGTCGCGGGTCATCCTGCGGCTGTTGCTGATCACCAACCTGGCCACCGCGCTAGGGCTGATTGTCCTGGCGCTGCTGCGCACCCATAAGCTGCTGGCTCAGCGTCATGAATTTGCCAGCGCCTTGCAGCTGGAAAAGGAGCGGGCACAGATCACCCTGCAATCCATTGGCGACGGCGTCATCACCACCGACGTGGACGGCGCCATCGCTTACATGAACCCGGCCGCCGAGGACATGACCCACTGGAAGGCCGAGCAGGCCGTGGGGCTGCCGCTGGCGGCCTTGTTCAATCTGCTGGATGAGAATGCCCAGACTGACGGCTTCACCCTGATCGAGCATATTCTCAGCGGTCAGCTCAGTGGCGGCAGCGAGCACTCGAAACTGATCCAGCGCCTGGATGGCAGCACGGTGTCGGTGACCCTGGTCGGCGCGCCTATCCAGAACGCCGGTAAAGTCAGCGGCACGGTACTGGTGCTGCACGACATGACCCAGGAGCGCCAGTACATCGCCAATCTGTCCTGGCAGGCGACCCACGATGCCTTGACCGGCCTGGCGAACCGTCGCGAGTTCGAGTACCGCCTGGAGCAGGCGTTGCACAACCTGAACCGGCAACCGGGGCGGCACGCGCTGATGTTCCTCGACCTGGACCAGTTCAAGCTGGTCAACGACACCTGCGGCCATGCGGCAGGGGACGAGTTGCTCCGGCATATCTGCGCCTTGCTCCAGTCGGGCCTGCGCGAGGGCGATACCCTGGCGCGCCTGGGCGGCGACGAATTCGGCATCCTGCTGGAAAACTGCTCTCCGGAAGCGGCGGAAAAGATCGCCGAAGGCCTGCGCCAGACGGTGCAGAACCTGCATTTTGTCTGGAAGGGCCGGCCCTTCGTGACCACGGTCAGCATCGGCCTGGTGCATGTGGCGCAAACCCCGACCACCCTCGAAGCGTCGCTGCGGGCAGCGGACATGGCGTGCTACATGGCCAAGGAGAAAGGGCGCAACCGGGTCCAGGTCTATCACGCGGACGACTCGGAGCTGTCCCTGCGGTTCGGCGAAATGGCCTGGGTCCAGCGCCTGCACATGGCTTTGGAGGAAAACCGCTTCTGTCTTTATGCCCAGGAAATAGCCGCCCTGGGTCATGCGGACCGGCTCGGCGGGCATATCGAGATTCTGCTGCGCCTGCACGACGAGGCCGGGCGGATGATCCTGCCCGACAGCTTCATTCCTGCCGCCGAGCGTTACGGCCTGATGACCTCTCTGGACCGTTGGGTGGTGGAAAACGTGTTCAAGATCATCGCCGAATGCATCCGCGAGGAGCGTGAAGGCCCCCTGGCGATGTGTGCGATCAATCTGTCGGGAGCGACCATCGGTGACGAGGCTTTCCTGGACTTCCTGCGCGAGCGGTTCATCGTCCATGGCGTGCCACCGGACCTGATTTGTTTTGAAATCACCGAGACCAGTGCTATCTCCAATCTCGGTAGTGCGATTCGATTTATCAACGAGCTCAAGGGCTTGGGTTGCCATTTTTCGTTGGACGACTTTTGCGCGGGAATGTCGTCATTCGCTTATCTCAAACATTTGCCTGTAGACTTCCTGAAGATCGATGGAAGTTTCGTAAAGGATATGCTGGACGACCCGATCAATCGCGCGATGGTCGAGGTGATCAACCATATCGGTCATGTGATGGGCAAACGCACGATTGCCGAGTTTGTCGAAACACCGCAGATTGAGCAGGCATTGTTGGAGATTGGCGTGGATTACGCTCAAGGCTACCTGATCGAGCGCCCGCAACTCTTTACCTGCGACAGCCTGCAGTGTCGGCCTTCGCGACCACAGCCTCTGCTATTCAAGGCTCCTGGCACGTTCCGTTGAATCTCTCGCTGATCCGTACCATCACCCTCAAAAGGAGCCCCGACAGTGATCGACGCATTCAACAGAACCGGTCCGCTCATGGACGCTGCAAGCTATCCCGCCTGGGCCCGGCAGCTGATCCAGGATTGCAGCGAGAGCAAGCGCCGCGTGGTCGACCACGAACTGTACCAGCGCATGCGCGACAACAAGCTCAGCAACAAGACCATGCGCCAGTACCTGATCGGCGGCTGGCCGGTTGTCGAGCAATTCGCCCTGTACATGGCGCAGAACCTGACCAAGACCCGTTTTGCCCGTCACCCCGGGGAAGACATGGCGCGACGCTGGCTGATGCGCAATATCCGGGTCGAGCTCAATCATGCCGATTACTGGGTGAACTGGAGCCGCGCCCACGGTGTGAGCCTGGAGGATCTGCAGGCGCAACAGGTCCCTCCGGAGTTGCATGCCTTGAGTCATTGGTGCTGGCACACCAGCTCCGCCGACTCGCTGATCGTGGCGATCGCTGCGACCAACTACGCAATCGAGGGTGCAACGGGTGAGTGGTCGGCGCTGGTCTGCTCCACCGGCGTCTATGCGGCGGCCTTTCCCGAAGAAGAGCGCAAGCGGGCGATGAAGTGGCTGAAAATGCATGCCCAGTACGACGATGCGCATCCTTGGGAGGCGCTGGAAATCATCTGTACCCTGGCCGGCATGCAACCGAGCAAAGCCTTGCAGGGCGAACTGCGCCAGGCGATCTGCAAGAGTTATGACTACATGTACCTGTTCCTGGAGCGTTGCATGCAACAGGAAAAGACCCCGGCGGCCCGTGAGCGGATGGCGCTGGTCGAAGGTTGAGTGGCTGCCTGCGATGAAGGCGGCCCAGCCGTTCTCTCAGCCGGCCATCGCCAGGCGATTGCGGCCTTCGCGCTTGGCCACGTACAGCGCGCTGTCCGCACGGCGCAGCAGGCTCTCGGCTGATTCCCCCGGCAGCAGGGTCGAGCAACCCAGGCTGACCGTCAGCTCGATCAACTTGCCATCCGCCCAGTAATCCTTGGCCTGGGCCGCCTGGCGCAGCCGTTCTCCCACCATGGCGGCGGCATCGCGTCCGGTGTTGGACAGCAGGATCAGGAACTCCTCGCCGCCAAAACGAAACACCATGTCGACGTTGCGCAACTGCGCCTTGATGGCCGCGGCAACGGCCTTGAGCACTTCATCGCCGGCGCTGTGCCCGTGGCTGTCGTTGATTCTCTTGAAGTGATCGATGTCCAGCATCAGCAGTGACAGCGGGTGCAAGTGGCGGCGGGCCATTTCAATTTCCCGCTGCAGCGTCTGGTCCATGGCGATCCGGTTACCGGTATCGGTCAAGGGGTCGCGCAGGGCGCTACGGGTGGCGGCCCGATAGAGCAGGGCGTTGCGCATCGGGTACAGCAGGGCGGACAGCAGGGATTCCAGATGGCCCTGTTCCTGGTCGCTGAAGCGCTGGTTGCGCCGAAACACCAGTTCGCCCACGGTCTCGCCTTCATGGCTCAGGTTGTAGCTGATGGAGTGGTGGCCGCGCTGGCCGAATTCCAGGCGCAGGTCACTGGGTTTGTGTTGGTAAACCAGGGCGTCGAGGGGGACAAGGCGTTGGGTTTCGCGGAAGAACAGGCCGAGAATGCGTTGCGGTTCCAGGCTGGTCTGCAATTGCAGGCTCAGTTGCTGGCGCAGTTGGGCGAGGCTGACCGGGCGTTGCAGGAGTGGTGATTGCTGGCCAAAGCCCAGGCGTTGCAATTTGGCGCTATCGAAGTCAATTGCGTTGGTCTGGGTCGGTGTTTTCATATGGCGTGAGCCCCTGAGCACGTAATGCAGTCTTTACTGGCTGGGTGAGAGCGGCTCATGGCTGCACGTCATACTGTTCCATCAGTCCCGCAGGACAAAGTGCCCACAGTCTAATCCGCTTTACAGCCCGTTATAAGCCCCGACCCGATCGCCGCCGAGTTTCGCCAATACCCTGCCGATCTGAGGGAGATGAGAGCGAAAGGCGTGCCATTTGCTCAATTTGAGCAAAATGCTTTTGAATTCAGCGGGTTGGCTGACAGTGCCGAGTCTTGGTGTGGCCAAGGGGGCATTTGTCTGGCGATGACTCGGCAAAGGCCGGCGGGATAAGGAGTGCCGCGACGGTATTCCGCCGCGGCCAAAGAAAGGATTACTGGGCGTCGAATGCCTGGCCGTTGATCCCGGTACTGTCCGGACCCATGAGGTACAGGTAGACCGGCATGATCTCCTCGGGGGCCGGGTTGTTGCTCGGGTTTTCCCCCGGGTAGGCCTGGGCGCGCATGCTGGTGCGGGTGGCGCCCGGATTGACGCTGTTGGCGCGCACCGGGGCGACGCCCTCGACTTCGTCGGCCAGGGTCTGCATCAGGCCTTCGGTGGCGAACTTCGAAACGCCATAGGCGCCCCAGTAGGCACGGCCCTTGCGGCCAACGCTGCTGGAGGTGAACACCACCGAAGCGTCCTGGGACAGCTTGAGCAGCGGCAGCAGGGTACTGGTCAGCATGAACATGGCGTTGACGTTGACGTGCATCGCACGCATGAAGTTCTCGCCCGACAGTTGTTCCAGCGGCGTGCGCGGGCCAATGATCGAGGCGTTGTGCAGCAGGCCATCGAGGTGGCCGAACTCGGCTTCGACCATGGCGGCCAGTTCGTCGTACTGGTGCGGCAGGGCGGTTTCCAGGTTGAACGGAATCACCACCGGCTGAGGATGGCCGGCGGCTTCGATCTCGTCGTAGACCTGGGTCAGGTTGGCTTCGGTCTTGCCCAGCAGCAGTACGGTGGCGCCGTGGGCGGCGAAGGTCTTGGCGGCCGCAGCACCGATGCCGCGGCCGGCGCCGGTGACCAGAATGACCCGATCCTTGAGCAGTTCGGGGCGGGCGGAATAATCAAACATAAAAACCTCGGGAAATCAGAAGCGAAAGCCTGGGCCGATCAGCAGCTGCACAGTGCCTGATCCAGGACCTGGCGCAGTTCCAGTGGGTGATCGACCACCACGTCGGCGCCCCAATGCTTGGGATTGTCGTCCGGGTGGATGTAACCGTAGGTCACCGCGGCGGTCCTGGTGCCTGCATCGCGGCCCGATTCGATGTCGCGCAGGTCGTCGCCGACGAACAGTACGCTGGCCGGGTCGAGGTCGAGCATCTTGCACGCCAGGATCAACGGCTCCGGATCGGGTTTGCTGTTCTTCACGTGATCCGGGCAGATCAGCAGGGCGGAACGTTCCGCCAGGCCCAGCTGCCGCATGATCGGCTCGGCAAAGCGCACCGGCTTGTTGGTGACCACGCCCCAGAGCAGATTGGCCTTTTCGATATCGGCCAGCAGCTCGGCCATGCCGTCGAACAGCTTGCTGTGCACCGCGCAATGCTTGAGGTAGCGCTCGAGGAACTCCAGGCGCAGTTCCTCGAAGCCCGGGGACTCCGGGTCCATCGAGAAGGTGACGGCCACCATCGCCCGGGCGCCGCCGGAGATTTCGTCACGGATATGCTTGTCCGCGATCGGCGCCAGGCCGCGGTCGGCGCGCATGGCCTGGCAGATGGCGATGAAGTCCGGCGCGGTGTCGAGCAGGGTGCCGTCCATGTCGAAAAGAACTGCTCTGATACGCATGGGCTTATTCCTCTCGCAGGGTCTGGATCATGTAGTTGACGTCGACGTCGGCGGCCAGCTTGTAGTGCTTGGTCAGCGGGTTGTAGGTCAGGCCGACGATGTCCTTGACGGCCAGGCCGGCATCGCGGCTCCAGGCGCCCAGTTCGGAGGGACGGATGAATTTCTTGAAGTCATGGGTGCCGCGCGGTAGCAGCTTCATGATGTATTCGGCGCCGATGATGGCGAACAGGTAGGCCTTTGGATTGCGGTTGATGGTGGAGAAGAACACCTGGCCGCCGGGCTTGACCATACGGAAGCAGGCGCGGATTACCGAGGACGGGTCCGGTACGTGCTCGAGCATCTCCAGGCAGGTGACGACGTCGAACTGCTCGGGCATTTCCTCGGACAGGGCTTCGGCAGTGGTCTGCCGGTATTCGACGTTCACCCCGGACTCCAGTTGATGCAGCTGTGCCACCGCCAACGGGGCCTCGCCCATGTCGATGCCCATGACCGTGGCGCCACGCTGGGCCATGGCTTCGCTGAGGATGCCGCCGCCGCAACCGACGTCGAGGACTTTCTTGCCGGCCAGGTTGACGCGCTCGTCAATCCAGTTGACCCGCAGCGGGTTGATATCGTGCAGCGGCTTGAATTCGCTCTCGCGGTCCCACCAGCGATGGGCGAGGGCTTCGAATTTGGCGATTTCGGCGTGGTCGACGTTGCTCATGGGTAATCCTCTGAATCTGGAAAATGCTTGCTGTCGGTCTCAAGCCGGAGCTCGAGGGTTCCTGCTATTCGGTATGGCCGCTGATGCGCCGGCCCCAGGCTGTCGCCGTGGCGTGCAGCTGTTGTTCGTCCAGGCGCGTCAGGCGCCGGTCGTCGAGCAATTGCTTGCCGGCGACCCAAAGGTGTTTCACGCAATCGCGGCCGGTGGCATATATAAGCTGCGAAACCGGGTCGTAGATCGGTTGTTGCGCCAGGCCGGACAGGTCGAAGGCCACCAGGTCCGCAGCCTTGCCGAGCTCCAGCGAGCCGATCTCGCTTTCCAGGCCCAGGGCCCGCGCGCCGTTGAGGGTGGCCATGCGCAGCGCCTGGTGGGCATTCAGTGCGGTGGCCGAGCCTGCCACGGCCTTGGCCAGCAGCGCGGCGGTGCGGGTTTCGCCGAGCAGGTCCAGGTCGTTGTTGCTGGCGGCCCCGTCGGTGCCTACTGCAACATTGACGCCAGCCTGCCACAGCCGTTCCACCGGGCAGAGGCCGCTGGCCAGTTTCAGGTTCGACTCCGGGCAATGGATGACATTGCTGTTGGTTTCTACCAGCAAAGCCAGGTCGTCATCGCTGATTTGGGTCATGTGTACGGCCTGGAAGCGCGGCCCGAGCAGTCCCAGCCGCGCCAGTCGGGCCAGGGGGCGCTCACCGTGCCGGGCGATGGCCTGTTCCACCTCGAAGGCGGTTTCATGGACATGCATATGAATGGATGCATCGAGTTCTTCGGCAATGACCCGGATCTTCTCCAGGTTTTCGTCGCCGACCGTATAGGGCGCGTGGGGGCCGAAGGCGATCTTGATGCGCGAATGATGCTTGAGGTCGCTGAACAGCTCGACACCCTGCCGGATAGCCTCGTCGGCGCTGTGGGCGCCCGGAATCGGAAAGTCGAGGATCGGAATGGCGATCTGCGCCCGAATGCCGCTGTTGTGCACGCGCTCGCTGGCCACCTTCGGGAAGAAGTACATGTCGGAAAAACAGCTGATGCCGCCTTTGAGCTGTTCGGCGATGGCCAGGTCGGTACCGTCGCGGACGAAGGCTTCATCGACCCATTTGGCTTCGGCGGGCCAGATGTGGTTTTCCAGCCAGGTCATCAGCGGCAGATCGTCGGCCAGGCCGCGGAACAGGGTCATCGCCGCGTGGCCGTGGGCGTTGATCAGGCCGGGGCTGAGCAGCATGCCAGGCAGTTCGCGGACCTCGGCGGCTTGCAGCTTCAAGGCGTCGGCACGCGGGCCGATGAACACGATGCGGCCGTCGCGGATACCCAGGCCGTGTTCCTTGAGCACCACGCCGGCCGGTTCAACAGGCACCAGCCAGGTCGGCAACAGGAGTAGGTCGAGCGCAACGACAGGGTTCGGCATCGAAGATCGGTTCCAGGGCGTTTGTGGAGGATGGCGAAGTATACCCGAGCGTCTTCGCCGGGGGATCGCTATAATCGGCGGCTTTTGTTCATGAGTGCGGGGTGAAGGATGCGCGATCGACTGTTGGCTGCGGAGAAGGTGAAGGCCATCGATTGGCGGGATGACGCCCTGTATCTGCTCGATCAGCGTATTTTGCCCTTCGAGGAAAGCTGGATCGCCTACACCAGTGCGGCCGGCGTCGCAGGCGCCATTCGCGAAATGGTGGTGCGTGGTGCGCCGGCGATCGGCATCAGTGCCGCCTATGGCGTGGTCCTGGCGGCGCGCGCGCGTTTTGCCGCCGGTGGCGACTGGCAGGCGGCGATGGAAGAAGACTTCACGCTGCTTGCCGGCTCGCGTCCGACCGCGGTCAACCTGTTCTGGGCGCTGAACCGCATGCGCGAGCGCCTGGAGCGCCTCAAGGATCACGCCGACCCGCTGGCGGTGCTGGAAGCGGAAGCCCTGGCTATTCATGAAAGCGATCGCGAAGCCAACCTGACCATGGCCCAGCTGGGTGTCGACCTGATTCGCCGGCATCAGGGCAATGCCCAGGCTATCCTGACCCACTGCAACACCGGGGCCCTGGCAACCGGAGGCTTCGGCACGGCCCTGGGGGTGATTCGCGGAGCCTTTATCGAGGGTATGGTTGAGCGGGTGTATGCCGATGAAACCCGTCCCTGGCTGCAAGGCTCGCGGCTGACCGCCTGGGAACTGGCCAACGAAGGCATTCCGGTGACCTTGAACGCCGACTCCGCCGCTGCGCATATCATGAAAACCAAGGGCGTGACCTGGGTGATCGTTGGTGCCGACCGCATTACCGCCAACGGTGACGTGGCGAACAAGATCGGCACCTATCAACTGGCGGTCAATGCGATGCACCACGGTGTGCGTTTCATGGTGGTCGCGCCGAGTTCGACCATCGACATGGCCCTGGCCAGCGGCGACGACATTCCAATCGAAGAGCGTGATGGCAAGGAGCTGCTCGAGGTCGGTGGCAAGCGGGTAGGGGCGGCTGTGGAGGCCTACAACCCGGTATTCGATGTCACGCCGGCGGACCTGATCGACGCCATCGTCACCGAGAAAGGCATCGTCGAGCGGCCCGACACCGCAAAAATGACCCAATTGATGTGCCGCAAGCGCCTGCACTGAGGTCATTTTGCAGAAAGTTTCACTGGCGGCTGTCGAGGGGCGGTCGTCAGTCCGGAAAAAATCCGCATTTATGCGCGAAATCCGCCTCTGAGCTTCTCTCGTCTCTTATCAGCCTGTCACCGGTCAACTAACTATGCTCCATGCGCATCAGGGGGATAGGTGCGTGGCGGCGATTGTGATAACATCCGGCGGTTTCCAAGGTGGTCCGAAGTGACCGCCTTCACTGCGCAAATCCATGGCATAACTTGTTGATTTGTCGTAAGTCGGTGCATGGCACTAGGCCTGCAGCGGCGAGCTTCGTTCGTCCCATATGGATGTGACGAAGTTTCACCAGAAAAAGGAATCAGGCTTCTCATGGGCGAACTGGCCAAAGAAATCCTCCCGGTCAATATCGAAGACGAGCTGAAACAGTCCTATCTCGACTACGCGATGAGCGTAATCGTCGGGCGGGCACTGCCTGATGCGCGCGATGGCTTGAAGCCCGTGCACCGGCGCGTGCTGTACGCGATGAGCGAGCTCGGTAACGACTGGAACAAGCCGTACAAGAAATCTGCCCGTGTTGTCGGTGACGTGATCGGTAAGTATCACCCGCACGGTGATACCGCGGTGTACGACACCATCGTTCGTATGGCCCAGCCATTCTCCCTGCGCTACCTGCTGGTAGACGGCCAGGGTAACTTCGGTTCGGTCGACGGCGACAACGCGGCGGCCATGCGATACACCGAAGTGCGCATGACCAAGCTGGCGCACGAGTTGCTGGCCGACCTGCACAAGGAAACCGTGGACTGGGTGCCGAACTACGACGGCACCGAACTGATCCCCGCGGTCATGCCGACCAAGATCCCCAACCTGCTGGTCAATGGTTCCAGCGGTATCGCCGTGGGCATGGCGACCAACATTCCGCCGCACAACCTCGGTGAAGTCATCGATGGATGCCTGGCGCTGATCGACAACCCGGAGCTGACCGTCGATGAGCTGATGCAGCACATCCCGGGCCCGGATTTCCCGACCGCGGCGATCATCAACGGTCGCGAAGGCATCATCGAGGCCTACCGTACCGGTCGCGGACGCATTTATATGCGTGCCCGCTCGATCATCGAGGACATCGACAAGGTCGGTGGCCGCCAGCAGATCGTCATCACCGAGCTGCCTTACCAATTGAACAAGGCGCGCCTGATCGAGAAGATCGCCGAGCTGGTCAAGGAGAAGAAGCTCGAAGGCATCACCGAGCTGCGCGACGAGTCCGACAAGGACGGTATGCGCGTGGTGATCGAGTTGCGTCGTGGCGAAGTGCCGGAGGTGATCCTCAACAACCTCTACGCCCAGACCCAGCTGCAGAGCGTGTTCGGTATCAACATCGTCGCGCTGATCGACGGTCGTCCGCGGATCCTCAACCTGAAGGACCTGCTGGAAGCCTTCGTGCGTCACCGCCGTGAAGTGGTGACCCGCCGTACCGTGTTCGAACTGCGCAAGGCCCGTGAACGTGGCCACATTCTCGAAGGCCAGGCCGTTGCCCTGTCGAACATCGACCCGGTGATCGCCCTGATCAAGGCCTCGCCGACCCCGTCGGAAGCCAAGGAAGCGCTGGTCAGCACGCCTTGGGAATCCAGCGCGGTGATGACCATGGTCGAGCGTGCCGGCGCGGATTCCTGCCGTCCGGAGAACCTCGATCCGCAATACGGTCTGCGCGACGGCAAGTACTTCCTGTCGCCAGAGCAGGCACAGGCCATCCTGGAACTGCGCCTGCACCGCCTGACCGGCCTCGAGCATGAAAAACTGCTGGCCGAGTACCAGGAGATCCTCAACCAGATCGGCGAGCTGATCCGCATCCTCAACAGCGCCACGCGCCTGATGGAAGTGATCCGCGAAGAGCTGGAAGTGATTCGCGCCGAATACGGCGATGTGCGCCGCACCGAGATCCTCGATGCCCGTCTCGACCTGACCCTGGGCGACATGATTCCGGAAGAAGAGCGCGTCGTGACCATTTCCCACGGCGGTTATGCCAAGACCCAGCCGCTGGCTGCGTACCAGGCCCAGCGTCGTGGCGGTAAAGGCAAGTCGGCAACCGGCGTCAAGGATGAGGACTACATCGCTCACCTGCTGGTGGCCAACAGTCACACCACGCTGTTGCTGTTCTCCAGCAAGGGCAAGGTCTACTGGCTGAAGACCTATGAAATCCCCGAGGCTTCCCGTGCCGCCCGCGGCCGCCCGCTGGTCAACCTGCTGCCGCTGGACGATGGTGAATACATCACCACCATGCTGCCGGTCGAGGAATACACCGAAGGTCACTACATCTTCATGGCGACCGCCAACGGCACCGTGAAGAAGACCCCGCTGGAATCCTTCAGCCGTCAGCGCAGCGTCGGTCTGATTGCGCTGGAGTTGGACGAGGGCGATGTACTGATTTCCGCCGCGATCACCGATGGCGAGCGCGAAGTCATGCTGTTCTCCGATGGTGGCAAGGTGACTCGCTTCAAGGAGTCCGACGTTCGTGCCATGGGTCGTACCGCCCGCGGTGTGCGCGGCATGCGTCTGCCGGAAGGGCAGAAGCTGATCTCCATGCTGATCCCGGAAGAAGGCAGCCAGATCCTCACCGCTTCGGCGCGGGGTTATGGCAAGCGTACGGCGATCACTGAGTTCCCTGAGTACAAGCGTGGCGGTCAGGGCGTTATCGCCATGGTCAGCAACGAGCGTAACGGCCGCCTGGTCGGAGCGGTTCAGGTGCTCGACGGCGAGGAAATCATGCTGATTTCCGACCAGGGCACCCTGGTGCGCACCCGGGTCGACGAAGTATCCAGCCTGGGCCGTAACACCCAGGGCGTAACCTTGATCAAGCTGGCCAACGACGAAACGCTGGTAGGCCTGGAACGGGTTCAGGAGCCGTCCGAGGTGGAAGGCGACGAGCTGGAAGGCGAAGAGGGCGAGGTGCTCGAGGGTGCCGTGCTGGATGCGGCAACCGACTCGGATGATGCCGTCGAAGGCCAGCAGGCTGACGCCGCAAGCGAAGAAGAGTCGCAAGACTAAATAAATCGTAGCAGGGCAGAGTGTTTGCTCTGTCCGCTACCGTGAATGCATAGCGAGAGTGGATGTGAGCAAACGAGCCTATAACTTCTGCGCAGGTCCCGCTGCGCTACCTGAAGCTGTCCTGTTGCGTGCCCAGGCCGAATTGCTGGATTGGCATGGCAAGGGCCTGTCGGTCATGGAGATGAGCCATCGCAGCGATGAGTTCGTCTCCATCGCCACCAAGGCCGAGCAGGATCTGCGTGATCTGCTGAATATCCCCTCGAACTATAAAGTGCTGTTTCTGCAAGGCGGCGCCAGCCAGCAATTTGCTCAGATCCCACTGAACCTGCTGCCGGAAAATGGCACTGCCGACTATATCGATACCGGTATCTGGTCGCAGAAAGCCATTGAAGAAGCCTCGCGCTACGGCCATGTCAATGTGGCTGCCACTGCCAAGCCTTACGATTACTTCGCCATTCCTGGCCAGAACCAATGGCAGTTGTCGAAAGACGCGGCCTACGTGCACTACGCGCCGAACGAAACCATCGGTGGTCTGGAGTTCCAGTGGATCCCGGAAACCGGTGACGTTCCGCTGGTGGCCGACATGTCTTCCGACATCCTCTCGCGCCCTGTGGATATCTCCCGTTTCGGCATGATCTATGCCGGTGCGCAGAAAAACATCGGCCCGAGCGGCATCCTGGTCAATATCGTTCGCGAGGACCTGCTGGGTCGCGCTCGCTCGCTGTGCCCGACCATGCTCAACTACAAGGTCGCGGCGGACAACGGCTCGATGTACAACACTCCGCCGACCCTGGCCTGGTACCTGTCCGGCCTGGTGTTCGAGTGGCTCAAGGAGCAGGGTGGGGTGGAAGCCATCGCCAAGCTCAATGACGTCAAGCAGCGCACCCTGTACGACTTCATCGACGCCAGCGGCCTGTACAGCAACCCGATCAACAAGTCGGACCGCTCGTGGATGAACGTGCCGTTCCGCCTGGCCGATGACCGTCTGGACAAACCGTTCCTGGCCGGTGCCGACGCGCGTGGCCTGTTGAACCTCAAGGGTCACCGTTCGGTAGGCGGCATGCGCGCCTCCATCTACAACGCCGTCGACATCAATGCGGTCAACGCGCTGGTGGCGTACATGGCAGAGTTCGAAAAGGAACACGGCTAATGTCTGAGCAAGAACTCAAGGCACTGCGCTTGCGCATTGACGCTCTGGACGAGAAAGTCCTGGAGTTGATCAGTGAGCGTGCGCGCTGCGCCCAGGAAGTCGCGCGAGTAAAGATGGCCTCGCTGGCCGAAGGCGAAGTGCCGGTGTTCTATCGTCCTGAGCGTGAAGCTCAGGTGCTCAAGCGGGTGATGGAACGCAACCAGGGGCCGCTGGGCAACGAAGAGATGGCGCGGCTGTTCCGTGAAATCATGTCGTCCTGCCTGGCGCTCGAGCAGCCACTGAAAGTGGCCTACCTCGGTCCGGAAGGCACTTTCACCCAGGCCGCGGCCATGAAGCACTTCGGTCACGCAGTGATCAGCAAGCCGATGGCGGCGATCGACGAAGTGTTCCGTGAAGTGGCGGCGGGTGCGGTGAACTTTGGCGTGGTGCCCGTGGAAAACTCCACCGAGGGTGCGGTCAACCACACCCTCGACAGTTTCCTTGAGCACGACATGGTGATCTGCGGTGAGGTCGAGCTGCGTATCCACCATCATCTGCTGGTCGGTGAAAACACCAAGACCGACAGCATCAGCCGTATCTACTCCCATGCCCAATCCCTGGCGCAGTGCCGCAAGTGGCTGGATGCGCATTATCCGAATGTCGAGCGGGTTGCGGTTTCCAGCAACGCCGAAGCGGCCAAGCGGGTCAAGGGCGAGTGGAACTCGGCGGCCATTGCCGGCGACATGGCGGCGAGCCTGTATGGCTTGACCCGTCTGGCCGAGAAAATCGAGGATCGCCCGGACAACTCCACGCGCTTCCTGATGATCGGCAACCAGGAAGTGCCGCCGACCGGCGACGACAAGACTTCGATCATCGTTTCCATGAGCAACAAGCCCGGCGCTCTGCATGAGCTGCTGGTGCCTTTCCATGACAACGGCATCGATCTGACGCGTATCGAAACCCGGCCTTCGCGCAGCGGCAAGTGGACCTATGTGTTCTTCATCGACTTCGTCGGCCACCACCGCGATCCATTGATCAAGGGTGTGCTGGAAAAGATCAGCCAGGAAGCAGTGGCACTCAAGGTGCTGGGTTCCTACCCGAAAGCGGTTCTCTGAGGCATTTAACAATGAGTGGCGACTTCCTCGCTCTGGCGCAGCCGGGCGTGCAACAACTTTCGCCTTACGTTCCGGGCAAGCCCGTGGACGAACTGGCACGCGAGCTGGATATCGATCCGGCGAAAATCGTCAAGCTGGCGAGTAACGAAAACCCGCTGGGCGCCAGCCCCAAGGCGCTGGCGGCGATTCGCGAAGAGCTGGCCGAGCTGACCCGCTATCCGGATGGCAATGGTTTTGCGCTCAAGACCCTGCTGGCCGAGCGCTGTGGCGTCGAGCTGGCGCAGGTCACCCTGGGCAATGGTTCCAACGACATCCTGGAGCTGGTCGCCCGCGCTTATCTGGCGCCTGGCCTGAATGCGGTGTTCAGCGAGCACGCCTTTGCGGTCTATCCGATCGTTACCCAGGCCGTGGGTGCCGACGCCCGCGTGATTCCGGCCAGGGACTGGGGGCATGACCTGCCGGCCATGTTGCAGGCCATCGATGCCGATACCCGGGTGGTGTTTATCGCCAACCCGAACAACCCGACCGGTACCTGGTTCAGCGCCGAGGCGCTGGACGAGTTCCTCCAGGACGTACCGGCGCATGTGCTGGTAGTGCTGGACGAGGCCTACATCGAATATGCCGAAGGCAGCGACCTGCCGGATGGCCTGGATTTCCTGGCGGCCTATCCGAACCTGCTGGTTTCGCGAACCTTCTCCAAGGCCTACGGCCTGGCTGCGTTGCGCGTGGGTTATGGCTTGTCGACTCCGACCGTTGCCGACGTGCTCAATCGCGTTCGCCAACCCTTCAACGTCAACAGCCTGGCCCTGGCGGCGGCATGTGCGGCGCTGGAGGATGCCGATTACCTGGCCGAGAGCCGGCGTCTGAACGAGGCGGGCATGCAGCAGCTGGAAGCCGGCTTCCGGGAGCTGGGCCTGAGCTGGATCGCCTCCAGGGGCAACTTCATCGCGGTGGATGTCGGGCGGGTTGCCGCGCCGGTGTTCCAGGGCTTGCTGCGTGAAGGGGTGATCGTGCGTCCGGTGGCTAATTACGGCATGCCGAACCACCTGCGCGTGACCATTGGCCTGCCGGCTGAAAACACGCGTTTCCTCGAGGCTTTGGCCAAGGTTCTGGCTCGTGGTTGATGTCATTCCAGTGCAACCTGCGGTGCCTATGATCGGTCGCCTGGTGGTGGTCGGCCTGGGACTGATCGGCGGTTCCTTTGCCAAGGGGCTGCGTGAAAGTGGCGTATGTCGCGAGGTAGTCGGTGTCGATCTCGATCCGCAATCGCGCAAGCTGGCCGTTGAGTTGGGCGTGGTGGATCGCTGTGAAGAAGACCTGGCGCTGGCATGCCAGGGTGCTGACGTGATCCAGTTGGCGGTACCGATTCTGGCCATGGAAAAGCTGCTGGCGATTCTGGCCGGCATGGATCTGGGGCGGGCGATCCTGACCGATGTCGGCAGTGCCAAGGGCAATGTGGTGCGAGCGGCGACCGAGGCTTTTGGCGGCATGCCGCCGCGCTTCGTCCCGGGGCATCCAATCGCCGGTTCCGAGCAGAGCGGGGTGGAAGCCGCCAATGGCCAGTTGTTCCGTCGCCACAAGGTGATCCTGACGCCGCTGGAGCAGACCGACCCGGCAGCGCTGGCGGTGATCGACAAGCTCTGGCGGGAGCTGGGGGCCGATGTCGAGCACATGCAGGTCGAGCGCCACGATGAAGTGCTGGCGGCGACCAGTCATCTGCCACACTTGCTGGCGTTCGGTCTGGTCGATTCGTTGGCCAAGCGCAGTGAAAATCTGGACATCTTCCGCTACGCTGCGGGCGGTTTCCGTGATTTCACGAGAATCGCCGGTAGTGACCCGGTCATGTGGCACGACATCTTCCTCGCCAATCGCGAAGCTGTCCTGCGCACACTCGATACATTTCGCAACGACCTCGACGCCTTGCGCGACGCGGTCGATGCAGGGGATGGGCACCAGTTGTTGGGCGTATTCACTCGCGCCCGGGTTGCTCGCGAGCATTTCAGTAAAATCCTGGCCCGTCGGGCCTATGTGGACGCTATGAACTCCAATAACCTGATTTTCCTGGCAAATCCTGGTGGCCGCCTGACTGGGCGGATTCGTGTACCAGGCGATAAGTCGATTTCTCACCGTTCGATCATGCTCGGCTCCCTGGCTGAAGGTACTACCGAAGTCGAAGGCTTCCTCGAGGGCGAGGACGCCCTGGCGACGCTGCAGGCTTTCCGCGACATGGGCGTGGTGATCGAAGGCCCGCACCATGGTCGCGTGACCATCCATGGCGTTGGCCTGCATGGCTTGAAGCCGGCTCCGGGCCCGATCTACCTGGGCAACTCCGGCACCTCGATGCGTCTGCTGTCTGGCCTGCTGGCCGCGCAGAGTTTCGATAGCGTGCTGACGGGCGATGCCTCGCTGTCCAAGCGTCCGATGAATCGTGTAGCCAATCCGCTGCGCGAGATGGGGGCGGTCATTGAAACCGCCGCGGAAGGACGTCCGCCGATGACCATCCGTGGTGGTCACAAGCTCAAGGGCCTGACGTACACCATGCCAATGGCCAGTGCCCAGGTTAAGTCCTGCCTGCTGTTGGCTGGCCTGTACGCCGAAGGCAAGACCACGGTGACCGAGCCTGCGCCAACCCGTGATCACACCGAGCGCATGCTGCGTGGTTTCGGTTACCCGGTAGCGGTCGACGGCGCCACGGCCTCGGTCGAGTCCGGTGGCAAGCTGCAGGCGACCCATATCGAGGTGCCTGCGGATATCTCCTCGGCGGCCTTCTTCCTGGTGGCTGCATCCATCGCCGAAGGCTCCGAGCTGGTGCTCGAGCACGTTGGCATCAACCCGACTCGTACCGGGGTAATCGATATCCTGCGCCTGATGGGGGCTGATATCAGCCTGGAGAACCAGCGGGAAGTCGGCGGCGAGCCTGTGGCGGACCTGCGTGTTCGCGCGGCGAAGCTCAAGGGGATCGAGATTCCGGAAGAACTGGTCCCGCTGGCGATCGACGAGTTCCCGGTGTTGTTCGTTGCCGCGGCCTGCGCCGAAGGGCGTACCGTGCTGCGTGGCGCCGAAGAGCTACGGGTCAAGGAGTCCGACCGCATCCAGGTGATGGCCGACGGCTTGCTGGCCCTGGGCGTCAAGTGCGAACCGACTCCGGACGGTATCATCATCGATGGCAGCCAGATTGGCGGCGGCGAAGTGCACGGGCATGGCGACCACCGTATCGCCATGGCCTTCAGCGTGGCTTCATTGCGCGCCAATGCGCCAATCCGCATTCATGACTGCGCCAACGTTGCCACTTCCTTCCCGAACTTCCTCGCGCTATGCGCACAGGTCGGCATTCGTGTTGCGCAAGAGGCTCAGTCGTGAACATCAAGGCTCCAGTCATCACCATCGATGGGCCAAGCGGCTCGGGCAAGGGCACTATCGCCGGGCTTCTGGCCAAGCGCCTGGGTTGGTGCCTGCTGGATTCCGGTGCCTTGTACCGCCTGCTGGCCTTTGCCGCGCGCAATCATGGTGTCGACTTGACCAATGAGGAATCGCTGAAACTGTTGGCGGCTCATCTGGATGTGCAGTTCGTCGGAGCGAGCGAAGGCCATCCACAGCGCATCATCCTGGAGGGGGATGACGTCACCGATGATTTGCGCAACGAGCAGGTCGGTGCCTGGGCGTCCCAGGTCGCGGCGCTGCCGGCCGTGCGCGATGCGCTGTTGCAGCGTCAGCGGGCTTTTCAGGAGCCGCCGGGGTTGGTGGCCGATGGGCGTGACATGGGGACGGTGGTATTTCCCGATGCGCCCCTGAAGATATTCCTCACCGCAAGTGCCGAGGAACGTGCGCGCCGCCGCTACTTGCAGTTGAAGGGAAAAGTCGATGGTGTTAGTCTGTCGAGTCTGCTAGATGAGATTCGTGCGCGCGATGAGCGTGACACCCAGCGAGCAGTCGCCCCGCTCAAACCGGCGGTTGACGCGATACAGCTGGATTCCACGGAGTTGTCCATCGAGCAGGTGCTGGAACGCATCTTGAGTGAAATCGCCATTCGCGATATCGCCGGGTGACCAAGGAGGAGCGCAGGGGACCAGTCATAGTCCTGCGGTCCTTCTTTTATATGAACGTAACCCACATTGTCTGGGATGTGGCAGATGGGCGTATTCTTCGCCCTTATCAACAGGAATTAAAATGAGCGAAAGCTTTGCGGAACTCTTTGAAGAAAGCCTAAAAACCCTGAACCTTCAGGCAGGCTCCATCATCACCGGTGTTATCGTCGACATCGACTACCAAGCGCGTTGGGTAACCGTTCACGCTGGTCTGAAGTCTGAAGCACTTATCCCGCTTGAGCAGTTCTACAACGATGCTGGCGAACTGTCCATCAATGTTGGTGATGAAGTTCACGTTGCTCTGGATTCGGTTGAAGACGGCTTTGGTGAAACCAAGCTGTCCCGTGAAAAAGCCAAGCGCGCTGAATGCTGGATCGTTCTGGAAGCAGCCTTCGCAGCCGAAGAAGTGGTCAAGGGCGTTATCAACGGTAAGGTTAAAGGCGGCTTCACTGTCGACGTTAACGGCATCCGTGCGTTCCTGCCAGGTTCTCTGGTTGACGTCCGTCCAGTGCGCGACACCACGCACCTGGAAGGCAAAGAGCTCGAGTTTAAAGTCATCAAACTCGACCAGAAGCGCAACAACGTTGTCGTTTCCCGCCGTAGCGTCCTCGAAGCCGAGAACTCCGCTGAGCGTGAAGCTCTGCTGGAATCCCTGCAGGAAGGTCAGCAAGTCAAAGGTATCGTCAAAAACCTCACCGATTACGGCGCATTCGTCGATCTGGGTGGCGTCGATGGCCTGCTGCACATCACCGACATGGCTTGGAAGCGTATCAAGCATCCTTCCGAAATCGTCAATGTTGGCGACGAGATCGATGTCAAGGTTCTGAAGTACGATCGCGAGCGCAATCGTGTTTCCCTGGGCCTGAAGCAACTGGGCGAAGATCCATGGGTTGCTATCAAAGCCCGTTACCCAGAAAGCACTCGCGTTACCGCTCGTGTAACCAACCTGACCGACTACGGCTGCTTCGCTGAGCTGGAAGAAGGCGTTGAAGGTCTGGTGCACGTTTCGGAAATGGACTGGACCAACAAGAACATCCATCCTTCGAAAGTCGTACAAGTCGGCGACGAAGTGGAAGTTATGGTTCTGGACATCGACGAAGAGCGTCGTCGTATCTCCCTGGGCATCAAGCAGTGCAAATCTAACCCATGGGAAGATTTCTCTGGCCAGTTCAACAAGGGCGACAAAATCTCCGGCACCATCAAGTCGATCACCGATTTCGGTATCTTCATTGGCCTGGACGGTGGCATCGACGGTCTGGTTCACCTGTCCGACATCTCCTGGAACGAAGTGGGCGAAGAAGCCGTACGCCGCTTCAAGAAGGGCGACGAGCTGGACACCGTTATCCTGTCGGTTGACCCAGAGCGTGAGCGCATCTCCCTGGGTATCAAGCAACTGGAAAGCGATCCGTTCTCCGAGTACGTTCAAGAGAACGACAAGGGTGCAATCGTTAAGGGTGTTGTAAAAGAAGTTGACGCCAAAGGCGCCATCATCACCCTGGCCAACGATATCGAAGCGACTCTGAAAGCCTCCGAAATCAGCCGTGACCGCATCGAAGATGCTCGTAACGTCCTGAAAGAAGGCGAAGAAGTTGAAGCCAAGATCATCAGCGTTGACCGTAAGAGTCGTGTAATCCAGCTCTCGATCAAGTCGAAAGACGTTGAAGACGAGAAAGAAGCTATCCAGAGCCTGCGCGACAAGCCAGCTGCTTCGGATATCGCTGCTGGTCCTACCACTCTGGGCGACCTGCTGCGTGCACAGATGGAAAAGCAGAACTAAGTTCTGTCAGACCATAGAAAAAGGGCGACTTCGGTCGCCCTTTTTTGTGCCTGTGATTTGGGTTTTGGCTTTTGATTTGCGTCTATCAGGGGGAGGGAAACCAATAGAGTCATTCGAGTGTCTATTTTCTTAAGCGGATCAATAACCTATTCGGGCTAGGCTTGCTTGGGCTGAATGATGGTGGGGCAATTGCCCGGTATAAGGAAGTAGATGAAAAATCTCATTGTGTTTTTTGCAGTTCTGGTCTTGATAGGCTGTACGACCAATACCAAGGTCCATGCAGTCCGTGGTGTCAGCGGTATCGAGATCGATTGCTCTGGTCTTGGGGCTGGATGGGGCAAGTGCTACAAGCGCGCTGAGCGCGAATGCAAGGGGGATGGCTATAAGGTCATCACCAGGTCCAGTGATGCCAAGGACGAGGAGGGTGACTATCCCTTTGGCTGGAATCCTGCGGGTTACCTCACGCGGACCATGCTTGTCATATGCCGCTAGTAGGATGGCGTGGTGGGAGGTCAGATTACTGTGGGGTTTTCGTTTTAGGTGCTGCTGAATGCCTTTGTTTGTGGCGTTTTCGCAAGGGGCGAGATAAGTCAATGCTTGGGCTGTTCAAAATCCCCCGGTCGTGCTAAAACCTTTGAAGCGCTTATCTAGCTGCTTGAAAAAGAAGGGAAAAATATGACGAAGTCGGAGTTGATCGAACGAATTGTCACCCATCAAGGGCTACTCTCATCCAAGGATGTGGAGCTGGCCATCAAGACCATGCTTGAGCAAATGTCCCAGTGCCTGGCCACCGGCGATCGCATCGAGATCCGGGGGTTTGGTAGCTTTTCACTGCACTATCGTGCGCCGCGTGTGGGTCGCAACCCTAAAACCGGTCAGTCTGTCAGTCTTGACGGCAAATTCGTGCCACATTTCAAACCGGGTAAAGAGCTTCGGGATCGTGTGAATGAGGAAGAGGAGGAAGGGCTTTGACCATGTCAGTTCAAGGGGGGGGCATGCGTAATCTCAAGCGTGTACTTCTCGTCGTGTTTATTCTTTTACTTGTTCTGGCGATCCTTACTTTTGTGCTTGAGAACCAGCAACCCGTCTCTTTGTTATTTCTAGGGTGGGGTTGGCCACAGTTACCAGTGTCGCTGATCACGGTAATTGCGCTGTTGATGGGGATGCTGATAGGTCCGTGTGCCGAATGGGTTGTTAGGCGCGCTGGCAGAGCGCGGCGTAAGCGTTTGGGCTGTTGAGAGTGTTGTGAGTCTTCAATGATCTCTGTTGGTGCTCGTTAGTAGAGCCTTTTCTAGTACTAAAATGCTTGCTTTTTCCGCAGATGTTGAGGTCGACCTCTTTGAAGGGCTTGGGCTTGGGCTACAGGTGCAGTTACAGCATTGTCTTGATGCATGGCTGTGGTGAACAATAGCTGTGATGGCTTTGAATCCAATTGATATTACCGTTTATCTAGCGCCTTCTCCCTAGCCTCTGGGTTTATGTTTGAATACCAAAAAGCTATGTCACAATTTTCTCTTCACCTTCCTGATTGGCAAAGGTGGTGTAGCTCGAATGCTTGTGGGCGCCCTAAGTAATCACCAATAATCGTAAAGGCGTCATCTTCACTGGTGGTTCGGGCGCACGTTTTCACCCGTTCGGCTATATCGAAACGATGCTAGCTGTCTACGATAAACCAATAATTTTTTATCTGTCGGTGTTGATACTGGCGAGCATGCACGAAATTCTGATTATTTCTGCTCCTGAGGATTTGCCATGCTTTCGCAAGCAGCTTGGCGACGAAAATCGATATGGTATCCGACTGATCTATACCGAGCAGCCGAGTCCGGATAGCCTTGCCCAGATCTTCATCATTGGAGGGGAGGGCTTGCTGTCTGATTCTGGGTGATAACATTTTTACGATCAGCGCTTCTCCGGCAATCTTTTTTCCGGTAATGACCAAGGAGAAGCGGGGGGGGGGCAGTTTTCGGTTATCACATCTCGTAAAAGCTCTTGTTGGCTGTAGAATGGACAGGGCAAGTGTATTGGGCATCAATGGTCGGGTGGGCCGTTACGCAAGGTGCTTTGGTGTAAGCCGGCTGCTTGGTGGTTTCGTAAGATTTCGCAGCGATTTTGCATCTAAAGTGATCAGAATATAAACGAGCTCTATTTTCTGTGGTTAACCTTTCAGAGAGTGAGGATTAAGGACGTTGAGTATGGAACTGATTCCCGTAATTTTGTCTGGTGGTGTGGGTAGCCGGTTGTGGCCTGTTTCTCGAGAGGCCCACCCTAAACCGTTCATGGATTTGCCAGATGGCCAGAATCTAATCCAGAAAACTTTCCTACGTGCTTCGCGACTGGAAGGTGTCGTAGAAGTTCTTACGGTGACTAATCGTGAGCTTTTGTTCAAGACTGAAGACGAATACGGCGCTGTCAATACAGTCAAACACTCTCAGGGCTTCATTCTAGAGCCTTTCGGACGCAATACAGCTGCAGCTGTTGCAGCGGCTGCGCTGCAATTGGAGGCTGCTCATGGCCCTGATATCCATATGCTGGTACTGGCTGCTGACCATCTGATCAAGGATGAAAAGGCTTTTGCTGCTGCTGTAGCCAATGCCATGGCGTTAGCCTCCGAAGGTTGGCTGGTCACTTTCGGCATTCAGCCGACCTACCCTGAAACCGGTTTTGGCTACATTGAGGCGCAAAAAAATGCTCCTCTGAAGGGAGGCTTGAAAGTCGCGCGTTTCGTCGAGAAGCCTGATCTTGAAACCGCTCAAGGTTACGTGAATGCTGGCAACTATTATTGGAACTCCGGAATGTTCTGCTTTCGGGTCGGCACTGTCCTCGAGGAACTGCGTGAGCATGCTCCGGGCGTAGTTGAAGCAGTTATTGAGACCATTGAAAAGTCTCGCGTTACCTCGTCCGAAAAGTATCGTTGTCTGGCTCTTGATGCTGATGCATTTGCTCTGGTGCCAGATATCTCTATTGATTATGCGCTGATGGAGCGCTCTTCAAAAGTCGCGACCATTCCATGTGATATCGGTTGGAGTGATATTGGCTCCTGGAACGCTGCCAGTGAGCTTACAGAGCCTGATGATGAGGGTAACCGCTTTGAGGGGGAGGTGCTATCTCACGGCTCTCGCAACAATTATGTTAACAGCGGGGATCGTCTGATAGCGCTGGTGGGGGTGGAGGACCTATTGATCATCGATACCCCTGATGCAGTGCTTATCACCCGCAAAGACCATGCTCAGGATGTGAGAAACATTGTGAGCAAGCTTAAAAGTAGTGGTCACTCGGCGCATTTGCTTCATCGTACAGTGCATCGCCCCTGGGGTACCTATACCACTTTGGAAAATGGTGATCGCTTCAAGATCAAGCGTATTGTGGTCAAGCCCAAGGCATCGTTGTCGCTACAAATGCATCATCATCGAAGTGAGCACTGGATTGTTGTCAGTGGCATGGCAATAGTTGTCAATGATCAGCAAGAGCTGATGTTGAACACCAATGAGTCTACCTTTATCCGTGCCGGCCACCAGCACCGCTTGATGAACCCAGGTGTGATTGACTTGGTGTTGATCGAAGTGCAGAGCGGTGATTATCTGGGTGAAGACGACATCGTGCGTTTTGAAGATAATTATGGTCGTGTAACATCGGAAGGTGTTTAAGCTTGTGAAGTCTACGAAATTCAGTATTGTTGTTCCGACCTTCAATTCCGCTAAAACGATATTGTCAACTCTTGAATCGTTAAGTGCCCAAAGGTGGATGTCGCTCGAGGTTCTTATTGTAGATGGGGGATCTACTGATGATACGTTGGCCTTGATTAGTGACTATGTCGGTCTGAGTTGTGTTGTGATCAGCGAGAAAGATCGCGGTATATATGATGCCATTAACAAAGGTATCAGAATATCGAGCGGTGACCTGATTTGTATTATTGGCTCAGATGACAGCCTGGCTGATGGTGCATTGAAGGCCGTAGATGAAGCGTGGAGAAGTGATCGTGCAGATATTGTTGCTGGAAAAGCACTGCTTGTTAAGCCAGACGGTAGTTCATCGCTCCGGGTAGACGAAACTTATGGCGTGGGTGCTTTAGTCAGCGGAATTCCTTTTTGCCACAACGCAATGTTTGTAACACCTGCCGCGTACCAGCGAGTGGGGATGTATAGTCTCGACTATAAAATTTGTGCTGATGCTCACTGGGTCCACAGATCCATTGTAGCAGGATGTCGGTGCATCAGAGTTAACTCAGTAATTGTCCAATTTAGCCTTGGCGGAACATCATCAAATAATGATGAGTTAATCATGGCTGAAACATATAGTTTGGTGAGGGGGAATTTTCCAGAGCTCTCGCAAACAGATGCAGAGATTGTGTTTAAAGTAGTAAGGGGGTGGATCGGACGGGATAGCCTTTCTTCTGTACTCTCTAGATATGCAAGTAATAGTGCGTTGTCTCTTGCTATCGAGGCCGCAATGGCTGCTAAGTATGGTGCAGAGGCTTCAGGGGAAGGTACGGTTTCGAAGCGACGGGTAAAGGAAAAGTTTTCATTATTTATTGTGGCTGCGCTGGCTAAGCTGTCCCTATTTATCAAATCATAGAATACAAAAAATACATGAAAATTTCTTTTATTATTCCAGCTTATAACTCCGCTTCCACGCTGCAACGATGCTTGGATTCAATATTGAGACAGCCATTCAATGATTACGAAGTAATTATTGTTAACGATGGATCAACGGATGCTACGCAGCAGATTATAGATTTGTGTAAAACTCTCGATAGTCGGGTGTTTTCTATTACCCAGGCTAATGCAGGGCAAGGTGCGGCACGTTCGTTGGGGTTGAAACAAGCTACAGGCGATTATATCTGGTTTGTTGATAGCGATGACTGGTTACTGCCTTCCGTAATTCCTAGGATCAATCGAATACTGAGTCAGTCACGTCCCGACGTTTTTGTAGCAAACTTCGAATATGCGTTCGACAATAAGGCCGCAATGCCTTCCAGCTTGGTGCCTGGGCACTTAGTGGGAGAGATAATCAATCCGACGGTTGATGCCTATACATTTGCTACGGTTTCTTGCTGGAATACCCCTCCTTGGCGGTTGATAGCTACACGTAAGCACCTGCTTGAGCATGAAATAGAGTTTGAGCACGGTGTTTTTTATGAGGATCACCCTTTTGCAGTTCATTTAATGTTGACTGCAAGTCGAGTTTATGTGGATGGAAGTGTTTCATATTCTTACTATCAGCGTCATGACTCAACGACCAAGGTTAATGATCGTAAAGCGATGGACTTTTTAACCGTCAGAAATTCATGCCTGGAACTATTTGAAAAGTATGGTCAGCGAGACCGTCTCGGTCCAATCGTGGCCAGTTATATTGCGCCTATTAATTTTTTTAATGCGCATGTAGCAGATGCTTACAAAGTTGAGTTCTTGCACCGTTTACATGATGAGACTTCCAAAGAGGATGTGGAGTTTGCTCGTCTTCATGGAGATGAAGGAGTAAAAGCATTTGCAGATGCTCTAGAGAGCAAAAGTTATGATTTTGGGAAGAATCTGCTTCAAGGAAAAGTCCGACGTAACAGGTATACACTTGCAGGCGCTAAGCGCTTTGCAAAAAGAATTCGAGCTGGTTTGATTCGACGGCTCGTACAGAAAGCCATCAAATTCAAGAATACCCTGGTAGGTGAGTTTCAGCACAGCGGGGTGGATCTCAGCGGGCAACGTTTTTTGAGGGCGGGTACTGGTACAAGACTTGAGGCCCTGTACATCGATGTGCGTGTAAACATTGAAGATCGCCCTTACGTAAATATTGGTGAATACAGCCATGTAGGTGGCACTTTTGTTTTTGAAAGAGGTCTGGGCGAAATAACCATCGGTAATCGGAGTTCAATTGGTGGCGGATGTAAATTAATTTGTACTCAAAAGGGGGGGATACACATTGGTAACAATGTGATGCTTTCTTGGGATTGTACGGTGATGGATTCCGATTCACATTCTCTTAATCCCGAAATCCGCGCATCCGATGCGTATGATTGGAAGGCTGGTGTAGATGCGAACCGTATCGGTGCTTATAAGGATTGGTCTCAGGTAGCCTCCGCCCCTATCCGTATTGATGATAACGTGTGGGTAGGGTTTGAAACGGCTATTTTGAAGGGTGTTCATATCGGAAAGGGTGCAGTTATCGGGGCGCGTTCTATGGTAACGCGTGATGTTGCCCCTTTTTGTATTTATGCAGGTATTCCTGCTAGGTTTATAAGCTTTGTTCCGCGTGATACTTGGAGTTGGGAGGAAATAATTCATGCCTCCCAAGGAAATCCCGAGGATCAGCAGATGTTGATGGATGCGTATCTACACAAAGACTTACTTGGGTCGCTTAACAGATTCCGTGTTACAGAAGAATTTAGCTCTACGTTGCAGGAGTTACGTAAACATGCACCTGAAGCGAAGACTATTATTGATATTGGTGGCGCCGCAGGCATTATGTCTGTCGCGCTTGCTTTAGAAGGATATTCGGTGACGCTGGCTGAGCCGTCTAGTGACAATATAGTTGGCACGCAAGCGGCAGAGAAATTAGTACGTTTGGCTTGCGAGTCTCTAGATCCGACTGTCAAGGATCGTATTGTTATTAGGCAAACATCTGTTGAGAATCTGGATGGAAGCCAACTTTTTGATGTCGCTTATTGTCGGCAAGTGGTTCATCATTTTAGAGATCCAGTAAAGGCCTTGCAGAAAGTTAACGATAATCTTGCTGTGGGAGGCGTTGTGCTTCTTGTTAGGGAGCACGTCGTTTTTGATGATGAAGATAAAGTAAAGTTTTTGTTGAACCACCCTTTCCACAAATACAGTGGAGGGGAGAATGGATATCGTGCCGATGAGTATGAGTCATTCATACATCAAGCGAAATTTGAGTTGCTAGAAACGTTGGCATTTGCTGGTAGTCCTATAAACTATTTTCCTCATACAAAGGAAGTTGCTGAGTCTATTTCTGAGCAGGAAATTGCAGGACGCCCTTATACCTTTATCGCAAAAAAATCTGAGGTGCACCAATGAAACACCTGATTTTGGGCTCTACTGGTTTTATTGGGGCAGCACTTATCAGGTCTATGCGTTTTTCAGGCCTGGATGTAGTGGGCGCGGATGTTCGTGATTCAACGGAGATGCCGTTTATAGGCTTTGACGCATTGAACCCGGATTTTGAAAGTTTGCTGAGGGAAGCTAGTCCCGACGTGGTAATCAATTGTACAGGTGCCGCGAGTGTTCCAGACTCCTTTATCGCGCCTTTACATGATTACACGCTTAATACGGTCCGGATTGTCCAGATGTTAGAGGCCATTCGTCTTTGTGCACCAACTGCAAAGTTTGTGCACTTCTCGAGTGCAGCTGTCTACGGGAATCCTGATGTTAGTCCAGTGGCTGAAACGAGCAGGGTGAAACCGCTATCGCCGTATGGCTGGCACAAATTTCATGCTGAAAATATTTGTAGAGAATATTATGAGGTTTTTGGGATTGAAACTATTTCTCTGCGAGTGTTTTCGGCATTTGGGCCAGGCTTAAAAAAACAAATATTTTGGGATATATATAATAAAGCACTGAAGAGTAAAACGTTGGAGCTGTTCGGCACAGGATATGAAACCAGGGATTTTATTTATGTAGATGATGTTGCCAAGGCCGTAATGTGCCTGATTGACAAAGGCTGTTTTGATGGCCGAGCGGTGAACGTTGCAAATGGTATAGCTTCTACTATTCGTTATGCGGCGGCAAGCTTGCTTTCGTCTCTGGGGTTGCAAAAAACTATAGAGTTTAGCGGTTCTGAACGACTTGGTGATCCATTGAATTGGCAAGCAGATATACATTACTTGAGTTCTTTGGGTTACACCCCCGAATTTACGCTTGAGCAAGGCTTGGAAAAAGTGGCTGCCTGGATGCACGAGCAATAATTATTTTATATTTTTATGCATTAGGAGCAAGGCCGTGTTTAAGCGTCCAGTAATTGGTGTGCCATTTAACTATGACGAGAGCTGGATAGGCGGCACATATTACATAAAGAATCTCATTAGTTCTTTGAATGAGATTGCAGATAGTGAGAGGCCAGATGTTTGGATTATTAGTCACTCGAAAGAGTCTTTTGATTTTATTAGTGACAGTACTGGGTATCCCCGCCTGAACTGGATAAAGCCTGCCAATATAGCCAATATTGATGGCGGTATATCAAGGCGGACAAAATTGTTGTCTTGGTTGACCCCGCGGTTTTTCAAAAATCAAATGCGGTTCGATTTGGTATTCCCTTATCCAATCGATACGCGCATGCAGCAAACTGCTTGTTGGATACCCGATTTTCAAGACAAGCGCCTTCCTGATTTTTTTAATGCAGATGAGCTTGCAGCGCGGGATGCTCAGCACAGACAATACTTTCAAAACTATAAACATCTTGTTTTTAGCAGTGAAGCCGTTAAGGCGGATTTTAATGAGTTTTTTCCCGAGGCCAATGTTAATCAGTACGTGGTTAGATTCGCTACTTTTGAGGGTCGATCGGTAGAAAAGAGTAAGGCTGAGGTTTTGCAGAGATACAGATTGCCGGAAACTTTCTTTTATTGTCCCAATCAGTTCTGGATTCATAAGAATCACGAGGTCGTTATAGACGCTGTATGCTTACTTAAAAAGCGTGGAGTGAACGTAACGGTAGTATTCTCTGGTAAAGAGCATGATCACCGTGCTCCAGATCATACGTCTAGACTCAAAAGCAAGGTTGAAATGTTGGGGGTGGCTGACAACATTCGATTCTTAGGTTTCATTCCTAGGGATGATCAGATGGTTATATTTGAGGCAGCAACTTGCATTGTGCAACCTTCGTTGTTTGAAGGTTGGTCTACAGTGATTGAAGATGCAAAGTCCGTATCTCAATACGTGATTGCTTCAGCGATACCTGCCAATATTGAACAGGCTCAAAAAAACATTGATTTTTTTGAGCCCTATGATGCTGAACAGCTTTCCAAGCTGTTAGAAAAGTATTCGCAAGCTGAACCTCAGCGAGAAGAGTTGAACTACAAGGATGCCCAAGTAGAATTTGCGAACTCGTTCATGCGCCTTGTGTCGTCCGTTAAGGCTGCCAATAGCAAAAACTGAGATGTAATAATGTGCGAGAAAAAATTTTGAAGACTGGGTTGATGATAGGTGCTCGATCAATGCTCCATAATAGGAGTTTGATTTTTCAGATGACGCTGCGTGATATATCAATGCGTTATAAAAATTCTTTTTTTGGCGCGTTGTGGATTGTTGGGCAACCCCTATTGCAGTTGCTATTATATGGTTTTGTATTTCAAGTTGTTTTGAAATCAAGGTGGGGTATTCAGACTCCCTCCGGTGAAGATATTCCCTTTGGACTTTTATTGTTCTGCGGTATCTTGCTTCATGCTCTGTTAGCAGATACTTTGGTGCGGGCCCCATCTTTAATCATTAGTAATACTTCGTATGTAAAGCGCGTTATATTTCCGCTTGAGATCTTACCAGTGGTGAACGTCTTGAGTGCGGGAGTTGGTATCCTGTTTGGCCTTCTCATATTGATTGCTGGCGTCTTATATTCAACAGGGGCTGTTTCTTGGGGGATTTTGCTATTACCTATACCCATTGGCGGTTTGCTCATGTTCACCATTGGAGCTGGTTGGTTATTAGCGGCGATAGGAGTTTATTTTCGAGATCTTTCACAAATTACGACCAGTCTCGCCATGATTATGCTATTCACCGCTCCCATTTGTTATCCTGCCGAAATGGTACCTGAAGAGTTCAGATGGTTGATGAATATCAATCCATTAACAATTCCAGTGGAGACTGTTAGAGCTCTGGTGTTCGCTCATGATGCGGTCAATTGGCAAATTATGGGAGTTTATCTCGTCGTGGGTGCTTTAATGAGCGCATTTGGTTTTTTTATCTTCCACAGATTACGGGCGGGATTCGCTGATGTCCTCTGAAATCGCCATTAGTATCAACAATGTTTCTAAATTGTACGATATTTATAAAACGCCGATGCAGCGAATCAAGGGGTTGCTTTTTCCGCGCCTAAACAAGCGTAGTACGTATCAAGCGCTATATCCGCTGTCCTTTGATATTCAGCGTGGTCGTTTCTTTGGGATTATTGGTCAGAATGGCAGTGGTAAATCCACCCTTCTGCAGATTATAAGCGGCATTTTAATGCCTACCACAGGTCAGGTACAGGTCAAAGGCCGAATTGCAGCATTACTAGAGTTAGGCGCTGGGTTCAACCCGGAATTTACCGGTCGTGAAAACGCCAGGTTGAATGCTCAAATTTTAGGGGTCTCAGGAGTGAAATTTGACCAAGTATTTCCAGAGATCGAAGCTTTTGCAGATATTGGCGATTTTATAGACAGCCCGGTTAAGGCATATTCCAGTGGAATGTTTGTTCGACTGGCTTTCGCTGTGCAAGCCTGTATAGATCCGGATGTATTGATCGTCGACGAGGCCTTAGCTGTTGGGGATATTTTCTTCCGTTTGAAGTGTTATGAGCGGCTGGAAAGGCTCCGTGAGAAAGGCTGTACAGTTATACTTGTTACTCACAGTATGGATGATGTGATGCATTACTGTGATGAAGTGCTGCTTCTTCACAAGGGTGAAGCCCTCTTTATTGGTAACGCAGCGGAAGCGATCAACAAGTATTATGCACTGGGTCATGTAAGTGCAAAAAAATTGATCAACGAAGATGCTGCTCGGATGAATCAGGCGGCAAGTAACATGATAGATGATGAATCGGTTCATGATGCTAGCGCTTCTGACTTTATATGGCCTAATGGGACCACGGTTGATGTGCAAGGGCGAGAGCAAACAGGAGATGGTGCTGTTGTGTGTACTCGTATCGGATTGGCGAATGCTGAAGGTAAGGCCTGTCAAGTTTATCATCAATATAATACGATGAAGGTTCATGTTGAATTTAAGGTGCTGACCAACCTGGAGACTCCCGTCGTAGGATTTGTATTACGGACAGACAAGGGCGTCATCGTGCATGGGCGTAATACGGGGCAGTGCGGTTCTTTGGTGCCTGAGATGGTCCGGGCGGGGCAGCGGATACGAGCGACGTTTGATATTCCATTGGATTTTGCTTCTGGTGAGTACTTACTGGATGTTGGGTTTGCGACCTGGCCTAAACTCTTGCATGCTAATCTTGAGAAAGTATCAATGACAGAGATTGAGGCAGAGTCGATTAGGCACTGCGTTGTTTCGAATGTGGTCAGTTTCTCTATAGTGCCCACGGGGCATCTTGGGTTTAACGCTCAGCCATTTTACGGGCTTGCAAGTGTCAAGTCAGATGCTGTATTGATCGTTAGCGGTTAATGAGATAATAATTATGTCGCAACGTCAATCGCTGGGTGTGCTTGTGAGGCGTTTGTTTCATGTGAAGCTTGGGGTTTTGAAGCAGCATGCAGGTGAACTAATTACTCCGTCTGTATATTCTATAGATGCTGTTAAATGTCAAAGTATGCCTTTGATTTCGATAGTTGTCCCTTCGTTTAATCAGGGGCAGTATATAGGGCGAACATTGCAGAGTATTTTGAGTCAGTCGTACTCCAATATTGAAATCATTGTGCAAGATAATTGTTCGACTGACAGTACTTTGGATGTGGTCGCTTCTTTTGCGTCTGATAAAATTTCTTTTCATTCTGAAAAGGATAAAGGGCAGGCGGATGCGATAAATAGAGGATTTCAGAGAGCGTCAGGCGAGATCTTGTATTATTTGAATTCCGATGATGTGTTGCTGCCCAATTCATTGGAGTTTATTGTGCGCGAGTTTGAAGGAGACCCTTATATAGATTGTATATATGGTAATCGACTCATCATTGATGAGTGGGATCGCTTGGTCGGGCGATGGGTATTGCCCTATCATGATGAAAACTTGCTGCACGCAATAGACTACATTCCTCAGGAAACCCTATTCTGGAAGCGTTCACTTTGGACTCGCGCAGGTGGGCGTGTTGATGATACACTGTCATTTGCCTTAGATTGGGATATGTTGCTGTGTTTTGTGAAAAACAATGCACATTTTAGACATGTACCTTACTTTCTCGGTGCATTTCGTATTCACAGCGATCAAAAAACCACCAATCAGTACGAGAAAATCGGCCGTGCTGAAATGATGAAGATTAGGGCCCGATATCCGCGAGGTCTGCTGAGTCGATGGCTGATGCCTATCAGGCATCTATGCTTTTTACTAAGTCACATTCGCGCTGACAAGAAATTGATGAGCAATGTGTCTGATTGAACGTATAATATTTTGGAGAGTTATATGAAGGTTGCACTGATTACTGGTGTCACAGGTCAAGACGGCGCTTATCTGGCTGAGCTGCTTCTTGGGAAGGGATACGAAGTGCATGGTGTTAAAAGGCGGACGTCGCTTTTCAACACCGACCGTATCGATCATCTCTATCAAGATCCGCATATTAAAAATCGAAATTTCATCCTACACCACGGCGATCTAACCGATTCTACGAGTTTGATCCGCATCATCCAGCAAGTGCAGCCGGACGAAATTTATAATTTGGCAGCGCAGTCTCACGTAGCTGTCAGCTTCGAAGAGCCTGAGTATACTGCGAACTCGGACGCTTTGGGCGCTCTTCGTATTCTAGAAGCTATCCGTATTTTGGGATTGGAGAGAAAGACCAGATTCTATCAGGCTTCGACTTCCGAACTGTATGGTTTGGTCCAAGAGACTCCGCAGAAAGAAACCACTCCTTTTTACCCGCGTAGTCCTTATGCCGTCGCTAAACTTTATGCTTATTGGATTACTGTAAATTACCGTGAAGCGTATGGTATGTATGCTTGTAATGGTATTTTGTTTAACCATGAGTCACCTATTCGTGGCGAAACCTTTGTAACTCGTAAAATTACCCGTGCGCTAGCGCGTATCAAGCTCAATCTGCAGGATTGCTTGTACTTGGGCAACCTGGACGCCAAGCGGGATTGGGGGCATGCACGTGATTATGTCGAAATGCAGTGGCTTATGCTTCAGCAGGACGTTGCAGAAGATTTTGTGATTGCAACGGGTATTCAATACAGCGTCCGGGACTTTGTTGATGCTGCTGCTAAAGAGCTTGATATTGAAATCACTTGGAAGGGGCAAGGGGTCGACGAGAAGGGTTACGATGCAGCGGGCAAATGTATTGTAGAGGTGGATGCGCGTTATTTCCGCCCTGCGGAAGTTGAAACGCTGCTAGGTGATCCATCTAAGGCAAAGAATAAGCTGGGTTGGACTCCGAAAACGACTTTTGCTGAACTCGTTTCTGAAATGGTCAGAGAAGATTTGAAGGCAGCTGAGCGCGATGAGTTGGTTAAGCGTCACGGTTACAGCGCATTCAACTATCATGAGTGATTTCGATTATGCCGTATAATAGTAAAATTTATGTGGCGGGTCATCGCGGAATGGTTGGCTCAGCCATTCTGCGTGAGCTCAAGAGGCGCGGTTATAAGAATATCGTCGTTCGTGATAGGGCGGAGCTTGATTTGTGTGATCAGGTCTCTGTTCGAGATTTTTTCGCGATTGAGCGACCTGATCAGGTCTACCTTGCTGCGGCAAAAGTGGGGGGGATATATGCGAACAACACTTATCCCGCCGACTTTCTTTATCAAAATATTATGATTCAGGCCAACGTTATTCATGAGGCTTGGAGCAGCGGTGTACAGAAGTTGCTCTTTCTAGGGTCGAGCTGTATTTATCCTCGATTGGCGCAGCAGCCAATGACGGAAGATGCGCTCCTCACTAGTAAACTTGAAGAGACTAACGAAGCATACGCAATCGCGAAGATTGCCGGTATCAAGCTCTGTGAATCCTATAACCGTCAATATGGCGTAGATTATAGAAGCGTCATGCCAACAAATTTATATGGCCCGGGTGACAATTACCACTCTGAAAATAGCCATGTTATACCTGCACTTATACGCAAGTTTCATGAGGCCAAGGTTGCGGGTTCTCCTGCTGTTGTAATTTGGGGGAGCGGTACACCAAAGCGTGAGTTCCTATTCGTGGATGACATGGCGGAAGCAAGTGTCCACGTGATGGAGGCGACGTCGGATCTCTATGCCAGTGTTACAAAACCGACCCTCTCTCATATCAATGTCGGTTGCGGTACGGACATGACCATCCTTGAGTTGGCCCATCTTGTAGCCAAGGTTATTGGGTTCGATGGGCTTATTGAGCTTGATAGTAGTAAGCCCGATGGTACGCCCCGGAAGCTCATGGATATTTCGCGAATTAAAAGGCTGGGTTGGCAGCCTTCTATTGGGCTTGATCAAGGTTTGTCTATTGCTTATGCTGACTTTCTAAAAAGAGAGAAGGTAAAAGTTGACTGAAGCATTAGTTACGATTGCGGTACCTTCTTATAATCAGGGCAAGTATCTGGATGCTGCTCTGTTTTCGATTTTCTCTCAAAACTTGCCTGTCGAGGTGTTTGTCGCGGATGGTGGCTCGACAGATAACTCTGTCGAGATCATCAAGTCTTGGGAAGGAAGATTGGCTGGATGGAGGAGTTCGGCAGATGATGGCCAGGCTGCTGCTATTAACGAATGTATTAGCAAAGGCTCTGCTCCTTTTGTATGCTGGATTAATAGCGATGACTATTTTTTAGAGGGTGGCTTGGTCAGGCTAGTTAATGAACTGCTCACGAATGAAAGTACTCCTGCTGTGTACGGGCGTGCTTGGAATTTTCGTGAGAAGGACAACAAAAGAACGGCTATCTGGGTTGAAGAGTTCAGTGAGAAAAGGTTGGCAGTGCGCTGTATTATTTCGCAACCTGCTACCTTGATACGACGTCGAGCTTGGGATGCGGTTGGAGGGCTTGATATCTCTCGCCACATGGCCATGGACTATGACTTGTGGTGGAAGTTGTACCAAGTGGGAGGCCCATTGCATTTCCTTGATGAGTTTGTTGCCGTTAATCGGGATCATGGTGATACTAAAACTAACACCAGAAGGGTAGCTCATTATAGTGAGGCGATGGAGGTCGTTCGTAAGTACCATGGTAAGCTTCCGCTCAAGTGGTGGCTAATTCAACCTTACGCGGTATGGTTTAAGGCTCTTCTTAATAAAGTAGAAAGTAGAAAATGAAAGTTCTTCATGTCTTTAAAACGTATTTTCCCGATACTTTTGGTGGCATAGAGCAGTGTATCTATCAGCTTTGCAAGGGGGGGGGGGAATACGGTGTTGAGGGCCAGGTGCTCTGCGTTTCGACTCAGCGGTCTGGATCGCTTTTCTTCGAAGGGCATCGAGTTTTTTATGCCAAATCGAACTTCACTCTTCTATCAACTCCGTTTTCTCTTTCTATAATCCTTAGTTTGCGTAAGCTGGTGGCTCAGGTAGATATTGTGCATTATCATTTTCCATGGCCTTTCATGGATGTTGCTCACTTTCTTGTTCGGTGTGATAAGCCGGTTGTCATTTCATATCACTCGGATATCGTTAAACAGCGTTGGACGCTTGAGTTGTATCGCCCTTTGATGAACCGGTTCCTGTCTTCGGCATCCGCAATAGTCGCTTCATCACCTAATTATTTAGAAAGTAGCCCTGTTTTACAGAAGTATAAAGATAAGGTCTCGGTTATTCCGATCGGCTTGGATAAAAATAGTTTTCCGGTACCAACTCCAAAGAGAATGTTGTATTGGCGATCACGCCTTTCACCTCGGTTTTTTCTTTTTGTAGGTGTATTAAGATATTATAAAGGTTTACATACTTTGTTAGAAGCTGCAAAAAAATGTGGCTATCCTATCGTCATTGCGGGTTCGGGGCCAGAGGAGGAGCGCCTGAAGGAGCAGGTTATTGAGCTTGGTCTGGCTAATGTACTATTTGTTGGGCAAGTCAGTGATGAAGATAAGGTCGCACTTCTTACGCTTTGCACGGCGACTGTATTTCCGTCTCATCTTAGGTCCGAGGCATTCGGAATTTCATTGGTAGAGTCTGCAATGTATGCTAGGCCGATGATCTGTTGTGAGATTGGTACAGGGACGACGTATATAAATATCGATCAACTAACTGGATTTGTTGTGCCGCCCGAAGACTCTAATAGCTTGGCTATCGCCATGTGTAAGATGTGGGAGGACTCGGACGCTTGCTATGCGATGGGGCAGGCTGCTTTCATACGATATAAAGAAATGTTTACTTCGGAGAGTATGGCTAGGAGATATGCGGAATTGTACCGTGATTTACTGTGAGATACATGGCGTGGAACTTGCTTTTTATTATCTAGATGGTTTCGATTTTTCTTTTTTGTGAATTTTTAATGGTTTGGCTTTATACATGCAAATGAGGTATTTCAATCTTTAAGTGTAGAGCGGATTTTTGCCTGTTCCTCAGGAGTGTAAGTCAGCCCCTTTTTTAGATTAAAAAATCTGTGAAAGCGTAGGGCGTTGTTTATTAATCATGCTCATTCTGCAAGCTTCCATTTAAGATGTCCATTGAACGCTAAGTTCTCTTCTACTTGTATGTTGTTCTCTAAATAACTTTTCTACGATCTTGTCTATACGTCCTCTGCCATTCAGCGCTTGAGGGAGCGCTGACGAGTTTCCAAGAGATTGTCCTCGGCTCAGAAGAATAGGCGTACGCGATCCATTACCCTCGCATTCAAAGCCTCAAATTGAAATTCTTTTCTGGAGGCAGCCTGTAGCAATGTCGTTTTGATGCCATATTCCCAAAACCTGTGGACTTTCGAAAATCTATCGATGACCTCGTCACTTTGGTCGAGTTGGATATCAAGGTGACTGTGTTTGATGCCTTTTTTCGTCTTCCTCGACAAGGTACACAATTGAGTGAGGATATTGTATTGGGAGTGCAATAACTTCTGCCGTTGGCTCAAGCGTCTCGAATCTGAGCGCTTAAAAACGCTGCCCGATGCCATCGACGAGGCGATAGTCCTCTGTAAACGTTCCAGAATGTGAGGCCTCAGAAATGGGCGTTCTGGTCGTGAGCTCTGTCATGAAAACCAAAAGCGTCTTTATTCGGTAGTCCGTGAAGAGCTTAAAATCAACCGCTACGTAACATTTTAGTCTGTTCAAGTTACTGACGAGATAATTGACCTCGTTTACTATAACGAGGCTTTGCGCTGTGACCCGCTGGGAACGGAAAATTTCATTCGATCATAAAGTTATGATAAATTGTTTTTCAATGTCTGTTTTTGCAGGTTTGGATTTAGATGTCAAGAAAAATACTTGTAACTGGTGCAACGGGTTTTTTGGGGAAGGCCTTAATAAAGTGCTTCTATAATTTACCCAATACTTCGGTTGTCGCTCCACTCAGAAATATGGGCGATGATTTTCCGGAAGTGGTAAGTAAAATTTATATACCAAGTATTGATGATAGCACTGACTGGACGGAGTCTCTCTCAGGTGTAGATGTAGTTGTGCATGCGGCAGCTCGGGTTCATATCGCGGACGAAGATTCAGCGCAATCACTGGAAGAGTTTCGTGCTATAAATGTACAAGGGACGCTTAACTTAGCGCGTCAGGCCGTACAGGCAGGAGTAAGAAGATTTATCTTTATCAGTACAATAAAGGTAAATGGGGAAAATACACCACCTGGATGTGCATTTTTAGCCGACGATATTCCAAAGCCTGTGGGCCCCTATGCGATTTCCAAATACGAAGCAGAGCAAGGTCTGTTGAAGCTTGCTAATACAGGCGCAATGGAGATTGTGATAGTTCGCCCAGTACTTATTTATGGTGCAGGAGTGGGGGCAAATTTTCAACAAATGATGAACCTGCTGAAAAAAGGTGCTCCGCTACCATTTGGTGCAATATCTAATAGTCGAAGTTTTGTAGCATTGGAAAACGTAGTTGACCTGATAGAAACCTGCATTGATCATCCCTGTGCTGTTAACCAAATTTTCCTGGTGAGTGATGATAATGATCTTTCAACGACACAGTTGATGCGACGTCTTATCACTTACTTGGGGGTGAAAACCTGGCTCATACCTGTTCCCGTTGGATTATTAATATTTCTCGCGAGCCTGATGGGGCGTCGTTCAATAGCGCATCGTCTTTTTGGGTCTTTGCAGGTTGATATTAGCAAGAACCAACAGCTATTGGGCTGGACTCCTCCAGTCAGTCTTGATGACGCCTTGAGTCTGACGGTTCAACACTTTTTGGATGCTCGAAGATCATGAGTTATGTATGGTTCATTCCAGTCATTGGCGGCGTCTCTTTTTTACTGACCGCGGCATTGCGTAAATATGCGTTGTTCCGAAGCCTGATAGACATTCCCAATGCCCGAAGCTCTCATTCGGTTCCCACTCCACGGGGCGGTGGGGTGGCAATTGTTCTGGCTTTTCTGTTGGCATCGGGATTTTTGTTTTTTGCTGGGATCATTTCTTCGTCGGCTTTCCTAGCGATTGCCGGCGCGGGTGCTGCGATTGCGGTTATCGGCTTCATGGATGACCACGGGCATATTGCAGCCCGTTGGCGCTTGTTAGGTCACTTTGGAGCAGCAGGATGGTTGTTGTTCTGGCTAGGCGGCTTGCCTGCCATCGAGTTGTGGGGAGTCTCGTTCAATCTGGGATGGCTGGGTCACGTTCTGGCACTGTTTTATCTGGTCTGGTTACTCAATCTTTACAACTTCATGGATGGTATCGATGGTATCGCCAGCCTTGAAGCCATCTGTGTTTGCCTCGGCGCCTGTCTTCTCTACTGGATTGCCGGATTGGAGAGTTTGATCTGGGCCCCGTTGCTGCTGGCCGTTGCAGTTGTAGGCTTTCTTTGTTGGAACTTCCCACCCGCGCGGATTTTCATGGGGGATGCTGGCAGCGGGTTTCTCGGCATCGTTCTGGGCGGACTTTCTATGCAGGCGGCTTGGGCCAGTGCGCCAATGCTTTGGGCCTGGCTGATTTTGCTTGGGGTATTTATCGTCGATGCGACGTTCACGCTGTTTCGCCGATTGCTCAGGGGGGACAAGATCTATGAAGCGCATCGCAGTCATGCTTATCAGTTTGCCTTCCGCCACTTTGGCAAGCATCTGCCGGTTATCCTTGCTGTTGGCCTGATTAACCTATTCTGGTTATTGCCCATTGCTATCTGTGTAACACGTTATGGCTTGAACGGTGTCTTGGGCGTGATCTTGGCTTATGCGCCATTGCTCATGCTGGCGGTAAAATTTCGCGCCGGAACCCTGGAAGAATCGTCGCTGCAGGGCTGAGCAGCAATTCTGCCACTTAGGTTTTAAAGTAGCTGAGCCACATCTTTGAGGTTTCACTACGGTGATGAGACTATAGAAAGGGAGAAGACTGAGGTGTTTGAAGGGGTTATGGATAAAATCAGGGCGTATCTGGTAGGGCTCCCCCGTCGTCGAAAAAGATTGATACAAGTTGCCACGGACATCGTGTTGGTCTGGGTTGCCTTGTGGTTGGCCTTTATCGTGCGTCTGGGCATCGATGATATGTACAACCCTTTAAAAGCCCATTTCTGGTTGTTCGTTTGTGCTCCTGTAGTCGCCATTCCTCTGTTCATCCGATTCGGCATGTACCGAGCGGTGATGCGTTACTTCGGCAATGATGCCCTCATCGCAATCATCAAGGCGGTCAGCTTGTCTTCGCTGATCCTGGCGGTTGTTGTCTATTGGTACAGCAACCATGAAACGGTAGTGCCGCGCTCGATCATCTTCAACTACTGGTGGCTCAGCCTAGTGATCATTGGTGGCTTGCGCCTCTGCATGCGCCAATACTTCATGGGTGACTGGTTTACCGCAGCCCAACACGTGCCATTCACCAATCGCGACAACGGTCTGACCAAGGTCGCCATTTATGGGGCTGGCGTTGCAGGCAACCAGCTGGTTGCGGCACTGCGCATGGGGCGGGTAATGCGGCCCGTGGCCTTTGTCGATGATGATCCGAGCATCGCGGACCGCTCCATTTCCGGTCTTCAGGTTTACCAGCCCAAACACATCCAGCAGATGATCGACGTAACCGGCGCTCAAGAAATCCTGTTGGCATTGCCATCGTCGACTCGTGCACGGCGCCGGGAAATTCTCAATTTGCTTGAGGGCTTTCCGCTCCATGTGCGCAGTGTTCCAAACTTTACCGACCTGGCCAGCGGGCGTGTGAAGGTCGACGATATTCAGGAAGTCGATATCGCCGACTTGCTGGGACGCGACGCTGTACCTGCTCAGCCTGACCTTCTGGCCCGTTGTATCAAGGGCAAGACGGTTCTGGTGACCGGAGCGGGCGGTTCGATTGGCGCCGAACTCTGCCGGCAGATTTTTTCGTTGGGGCCGACCACACTCCTGCTATTCGATCACAGTGAGTTCAATCTCTACAACATCCTGTCGGAGCTTGAACAGCGTCTGGCTCGCGAGTCGTCGCCTGTTCGGTTGCTGCCCATTCTGGGCTCGATCCGCAATCCGCATAAACTGCAGGATGTGATGAAGACCTGGAATGTCGATACGGTCTATCACGCGGCGGCCTACAAGCATGTGCCTATGGTCGAGCACAATATTTCCGAAGGCGTCCTGAATAATGTGATGGGTACGCTCAACACTGCTCAGGCTGCATTACAGGCCGGTGTGGCCAACTTCGTGCTGATCTCGACTGACAAAGCGGTGCGCCCAACCAATGTAATGGGTAGCACCAAGCGTCTTGCCGAATTGACCCTGCAAGCCCTCAGTCGTGAAGTGGCCCCGGTCCTGTTCGGCGACAAGGCCAACGTATCTCGTGTCAACAAAACTCGTTTCACCATGGTGCGTTTTGGCAATGTGCTGGGGTCCTCTGGCTCGGTGATTCCGTTGTTCCACAGCCAGATCAAGTCGGGCGGCCCACTGACCGTTACCCATCCGAAGATCACTCGTTACTTCATGACCATTCCCGAGGCGGCGCAACTGGTGATTCAGGCCGGTTCCATGGGGCAGGGCGGCGATGTTTTCGTGCTGGACATGGGCGAGCCGGTGAGGATTGTCGAACTGGCGGAGAAGATGATTCATCTCTCCGGGTTGAGTATTCGTTCGGAGCGGAACCCCCAGGGCGACATCGCCATCGAGTTCACGGGCCTGCGTCCCGGTGAAAAGCTTTACGAAGAGTTACTGATTGGCGACAACGTTTCTGCTACTCAGCACCCGATGATCATGAGCGCCAATGAGGATCATCTGCCTTGGGACTTGCTGAAAGCCAAGCTGGCGGAATTGCTGGCGGCCGTTGAGCAGGATGACTATTCCAGGGTTCGGCAACTGCTGCGCGAGACTGTCAGCGGTTACACCCCGGATGGCGATATTGTCGACTGGATTTACCAGCAGCGTCGCCTCGAACCCTGAGTTTACATACGTTGTAACCCAGTCACTTTTGACTTGCCCGTGGCACCGCCTAGGTTTGGAGAGCAGCTTTGGAAAAGCTGCTTTCCCTAATCGATGCATGGAGTGTCACTTATGCGTATCGCTTTTTTCCCTTCTCTGGTCTTCGCTCTGATGGCCGGTCTTTCTTCCATTACCTACGCAGCACCTGCGGTCAATACCGATACCAAGGCTCCGGCAGTGACGCAGGTGGCCTCTTCGGAGCAGGCGGGCAAGATCGATCTGAACACTGCCGATGCCACGGCCTTGCAGCGTGAGCTGTCCGGCGTTGGGGCGGTCAAGGCGCAGGCGATCGTTAAATATCGTGAGAGCAACGGACCTTTTACCTCGGTGGACGAACTGCTCGAGGTCAAGGGAATCGGCAAGGCGATTCTGGAAAGCAACCGGGAAAAATTGAAGGTCAACTGACGCTTCAATTCATGCGCAAGGCCGATCACTGATCGGCCTTGCGTTTTTCAGGCCCGTAGTACACAGATCACCATAAACCAGATTGCGCCATTCAATGTCGTCTATCATCTCGATAGAATTATGATCGTAATATTTTGTTGAATTATGACTATAATCAAATCGCTTCCCAAGCTGCGTATCAATTCCTTGTCTTTCCCTTCTCAAGCACTTTTCTGGAGAGCCGTTATGAACTCGATTTCCCTCAAGGGGCTGGCACTTGTCACCGGTGCTTCATCTGGCATCGGTGCGGTTTACGCCGAGCGGCTGGCCGCTCGTGGTTACGATCTGTTGCTGGTTGCACGCGACGAGCAGCGCCTGCAAACCGCTGCTACTCGGCTGCGGGCCGAGCACAGGGTGCAGGTTGAAGTCTTGAAAGCCGATCTGACGCTCAAGGCCGATGTGCTGAAGGTCGAGCAGCGTTTGCGTTCCGACTCGAGCATCAGTCTGTTGCTGAACAATGCCGGAATCGCTGCCGACGGAAGCCTGGCCGTTGCCGACATGGATCAGTTGGAGGCAATGATTCAGTTGAATGTGGTTGCGCTCACTCGCCTGGCTGCCGCCGCTGCCGCCAGTTTTTCGGCGGCGGGAAGAGGAGCGATCATCAATATCGCTTCGGTGGTGGCGCTGATCCCCGAGCGCTTCAATGCGACCTACAGTGCGACCAAGGCCTATGTCCTGAGCCTGACTCAGTCGCTTGCTGCGGAACTGGACGGTAAAGGCGTGCAGGTCCAGGCAGTATTGCCCGGGGTGACCCGCACTGAGATCTGGGAGCGCTCGGGCATAGACGCCCAGGGGATTCCAGCCGAGATGATCATGGATGCCTCCGAGATGGTGGATGCGGCTCTGGCTGGTTTTGATCAGGGGGAGTTGATCACCATCCCCTCGTTACCTGACTCGGCTGATTGGGATGCCTTCGTGGCTGCGCGCTTTGCCCTGGGGCCCAACCTGTCGAAAAGCAGCGCGGCTGCTCGCTACAAATAACCATGCTGAGGCCGGAGGGTGGTGCGGATCACTCCGCCTGCCCATCCTGCTTTTTCAGGTGCTCGCGTGTTACCTCCAGTATCCGTTTGGCCAGCTCGGGGTTCTCGACACTGCGTGACAGCACCAGGGCCCCGACCATGGTCGACATGATCACCAGGCTCTGGTTGGCGGCATTTTCTCCCTCGAGATTGGCCTCTACCTGCGCGAGCCGGGCATTGAGCACCGCATCAGTGGTGGGGCTGGCTTGCCCGCGCAGGCCCAGTTCCGAAGACATGGTGGGCAGTGGGCAGCCTTGGCCGGGGGAGGTCTGATGCCCCTCGGACAGGTAGCTGTCGATAAAGGCCTGTAGCGGCTGTTCCTGGGCAAATAGCGTGGCGCAGTGGGCATCGAGTTCTTCCGCCGCAGCCAGCAAGGCTTTTTCGACCAGTTCGTCCTTGGATTTGAAATGCGAGTAGAAACCGCCATGGGTCAGGCCCAGGGCTTTCATCAGCGGTTGCAGGCCTGTCGCGCCGATGCCGTCGCGCCGAAAGCGCTCGGCGGCTTCCTTGATGATGCGTTGATGGGTTTGGGCTTTATGGTCTTGCGAGTAACGCATCGGGGAATTCTCCACAGCTAGGGAGTCATCTTACCCAAGGTTGGCGGGAGGGGGATTGCACTTTTAACCCCAGAAACCTCATTTTCCCCACTGAATGACTAGAAAGTCATGGTTTGCCAGTGAGTCAAATATCAGTTGGCATGAATAGTGATCATTGGATATCCATGGATTGTTCAACAATCGCAAGGCGATATTCATGAGCAACGTATTGTCCCTGGCCGATCAGATAACCCTCGAATTACGTGCCGATATTATCGGCGGTCGCCTGTTGCCGGGCATGGCTCTGGTGGAGGGCGATCTGGTGTCCGCCTATAACGCCTCGCGCAACACTATTCGCGAGGCCTTGCATCGTCTGGGGCAGGAAGGCCTGACCCGCTACGCACGCAACAAGGGCGTCACGGTGCGCAGGCTGGGGATCGATGAGGTGCGTGACCTGTTCCAGGTGCGCCGTACTCTGGAGTTACAGGCCATTGCCTCCAGTAAACCGCTACGCGACTACCAGTCCGATCGAATGCTCGAGGCCATCGAGGCCAGCGAACTCGCCCGCGAGCGCGAGGACTGGCGCTCGGTGGGCACACACAGTCTGGCCTTTCATCAACACATCGTCGGGCTGATGCGCAGCCCCTTGTTCGACGAGTTCTTCACCAACGTCGTGGCGCAGCTGCGCCTGGTGTTCTGTGCCGCCCCTGACGAGCAGCGTTTCCAGTCGCCCTGGCTGGCCCGGGACCGGCAGATCCATGACTTGCTCGCCGATGGCGACAAGCAGGCCGCTGGCGAGACCCTGGCGGTTTACCTGGACGATTCCGAACGGCTGCTGCTCGACATTCTCAGCCACTCTTCCCGCCACTGATCGAGGGTTTCAACCATGTACAAGGACTATCCCGCAGCATATCAGGTCAGCAAAGGCTCGGCCCTGCAAGTGGACACGGCTTTTTATGAGCGGGTCCGCGACAGCAAGGACCAACGCACCTTGATCGAGCAATTCGAGGTGCCGATCCGCACCGGGCGTGCCTGGCATGTACCGGCCGGGCATGTGTTCCGGGTGACCACGCCGGCCGGCCCGCAGGTCGGGGACTTCAACGTCTGGAATGCCAACGATCCGCGGGAGCGTTTGTGGGCGGCGCGTACCCGGCAGTTGCAGGGCGCGCATGTCAGTACCCATGACCGGTTGTGGTCGAACCTGCCGTTCCTGCGACCACTGGTGACCATCACCGATGACAGCCTGACCGATTACGGCATCGACGAGCATGGCGGGCGCTTGCACGACCTGCTCGGCACGCGCTGCGACCCCTACGTGAACCGCATGCTCACCGGGGAGGACTTCCATCACCATTGCCACTCCAACCTGACACGTGCAGTCCTGCCCCACGGCCTGACCGAGTTCGATGTGCACGATGTGCTGAATATCTTCCAGTGCACCGGCCTCAATCATGACGATATGTATTTCATGAAGGCCTGTCCGGCGCAGAAGGGCGATTACCTGGAGTTCTTTGCCGAAATCGATCTGTTGTGCGCGCTGTCGACCTGCCCGGGCGGCGATCTGTCGCTGCCCATGTGGGGGCCGGAGGCCCAGGATCCGCTCAGCGTCTGTCGGCCGTTGGGGGTGGAGATCTATCGGCTCGAGGAGGCATTGCTCGAAGGCTGGAGCCAGCCAGAACGGGCGGCCTACAAAGGCTTGCATGGTCTGCAGATCGCCAAGGCTGCCTGGGAGAAATAATGCCGCTGAGGAAATGAAAAGCCCCGCCATTGTGTGAGTGGCGGGGCTGTTCGATCGGGTTATCCAGTCAGCGGTCCTGCGCGTCCTTGGCGTCCGCTTCCGCGTTGCGTTCAGCAACGCGCTTGCGTTGCTCCTCGGTCAGTTCCACCTTGTTGGCGGTGTCGCGCAACATCATCAAGCCGCCAACGATCGAGCCGATTGCAACGACCAGAATCAACCAGGCATACCAGGGCATAGGGCTCTCCTTGAGGGCATACCGGCGGGCGAGGAGTTTCGCCCGTCAAGCTGCCATACCACTTCGAGTTACAGCGTTTCGCAGTGGTTCCATTGTAGGCCCGATCTGCCCCGGTGACCTCTCTTGCATCAATCTTCCGCAGCCGCGGCGAAGGCTGCGTCCGGCTATGCAAGCCAGCTACAGATGGGCCATCTGATCAGAGCCCGGTCAGCATCGCATCCGCCGGTGCATTGGCGCGCAGTTGCGCGGTCAGTTGGAAGTAGACGAAGCCGGCAGCCATGAAGCCGAGGAAGATCAGGCCGATCAGGCTATTGAACCAGGCCATGGCCACCAGGCAGACCACGGCCAGCGCCAGGGCAATGGCCGGGACCAGCGGGTAGCCCGGGGCGCGGAAGGTGCGTTCCAGGTGCGGCTCGACCTTGCGCAGTTTGAACAGGCTGAGCATGCTCATGATGTACATCACGATGGCACCGAATACGGCCATGGTGATCATCGCCGCGGTCAGGGTCATGCCGCCCAGGTTGATCAGGCCATCGCTGTAGATGGCGGCGATGCCGACCAGGCCGCCGGCGATGATGGCGCGGTGCGGCGTCTGGAAGCGCGACAGCTTGGCCAGCGACACCGGCAGATAGCCGGCGCGGGCAAGGGCGAAGAACTGCCGCGAGTAGCCAAGAATGATGCCGTGGAAGCTCGCCACCAGGCCGAACAGGCCGATCCATACCAGCATGTGCAGCCAGCCGGAGTTGTCCCCGACCACGGTTTTCATGGCCTGGGGCAGCGGGTCGTTGATGTTCGACAGGGTGCGCCAGTCACCCACGCCGCCGGCGAAGAACATCACACCCATGGCCAGCAACACCAGGGTCAGGATGCCGCTGATATAGGCCTTGGGGATGGTGCGTTTCGGGTCCTTGGCTTCCTCGGCGGCCATGGCCGCGCCTTCGATGGCGAGGAAGAACCAGATGGCGAATGGAATCGCCGCGAACATCCCGGCAATTGCCGGCGCGCCGAAGGTCTCCGAGCCCGCCCAGCCGTTGAGGGCGAAGTTGCTGAAGCTGAAGGCCGGCGCGACCACGCCCATGAACACCAGCAGTTCCGCCACCGCCAGCACGCAGACCACCAGCTCGAAGGTAGCAGCGAGTTTGACCCCGAGAATATTCAACCCCATGAACACGATATAGGCGCCGACCGCCGCATGTTTCGGGTCCAGGGCCGGGAACTGCACATTCAGGTAGGCACCGATCGCCAGGGCGATGGCCGGTGGCGCGAAGACGAATTCGATCAGGGTCGCCAGCCCGGCGATCAGCCCGCCTTTTTCACCGAAGGCCCGGCGACTGTAGGCAAAGGGCCCGCCGGCATGGGGAATGGCGGTGGTCAGCTCGGTGAAGCTGAAGATGAAACAGGTGTACATGGCCGCGACCATCAGCGAGGTCAGCAGAAAGCCCAGGGTGCCGGCTACACCCCAGCCATAACTCCAGCCGAAGTATTCCCCGGAGATCACCAGCCCGACTGCGATTCCCCATAAATGCAGCGTGCCCAGCGTTGGTTTGAGTTGTGTGTTCATGCGTGGCTCCCGAAACGGAAAGAAGTGCTCGGGGTTGCTCACTGCACCGCTCATGCCAGAGCGAAAACAGGCGTCGTAAAGCGCAAAAAGCTGTCGTATCGAGGATGTTTCCAGTTGTTTCAAGGTTGAACGCGTCTGGATTGGTGCGCAGTCGTGCAACAGAGGAGGGCGCTGCAACCTGCGGGAGTGCTATCGCGGGCAAGCCCGTTTCTATAGGCATCGCGTTTCCGGCGCAGGAGCCAACTGGCTTGCAATGGCTGCCTGCCCACTCCCCAGGCCACGCCGATTGCCGGTGTAAATCCCGTGTAAAGCCTTTCTTTACGCTTTCTTTATGCGTCGCCCACGCCCTCGACCTCGTTCCTTTACAGCCTCCCTGCGGACAATGCCCCACACGCGGCGATTGCCGTACGACGGAGAGATTCCATGAGCGTTCTGGACGGGGTGTCCCTGCTGCTGGCAGTGGGGCTGTTCATTTATCTGCTGGTTGCGCTGTTGCGCGCGGATCGGAACTAGGAGCGGCTATGCACAGTTATGACTATTGGCTGATCCTTGGCTTCTTTGCCCTGGTGCTGCTGCCCGCGCCTTTCCTGGGGCGGTTCTACTACAAGGTGATGGAAGGCCAGCGCACCTGGCTGACGCCGCTGTTGGGGCCGGTGGAGCGTGCCTGTTACCGGCTCTCGGGCGTCGATGCGCAGAGCGAGCAGAGTTGGCAGAAATACACCTTGGCCTTGCTTGCATTCAACCTGGCCGGCTTCCTGTTGCTGTTCACGATTCTGTTGTTCCAGGACCATTTGCCGCTCAACCCGCAGAACCTGCCGGGGCAGGAGTGGACGCTGGCGTTCAACACCGCGGTCAGCTTCATGACCAACACCAACTGGCAGTCCTACAGCGGTGAAGCCTCGCTGAGCTACCTGAGCCAGATGATCGGCCTGACCGTACAGAACTTTGTCAGCGCCGCCACCGGCCTGGCGGTGCTGGTTGCCCTGTGCCGCGGCATCGGCCGGCGCTCGGCGCAGACCCTGGGCAACTTCTGGGTCGACATGACCCGCGCCACCCTCTACGGCCTGCTGCCGCTGTGCCTGCTGCTGGCATTGTTCCTGGTCTGGCAGGGCGTACCGCAAACCTTCGCCCAGTATGTCCACGCCGTGACCTTGCAAGGCGTCGATCAGGTGATTCCACTGGGTCCGGCCGCCAGCCAGATCGCCATCAAGCAGCTGGGCACCAATGGCGGGGGCTTCTTTGGCGTCAACTCGGCGCATCCGTTCGAGAACCCGACGGCCTGGAGCAACCTGTCCGAGGTGGCCTCGATCATCCTGATCCCGGTCGCCCTGGTGTTCACCTTCGGCCACTACGTCAAGGACCTGCGCCAGAGCCGGGCGATCATCGCTTGCATGCTGGCGCTGTTCCTGATCGGCGGCGCCACCTCGCTGTGGGCCGAGTACCAGCCCAACCCGGCCTTGAGCAATGTCGCGGTCGAGCAGACCGCGCCGCTCGAGGGCAAGGAAACACGCTTCGGGACCACCGCCACCGTGCTCTGGTCGGTGACCACCACTGCGGCGTCCAACGGTTCGGTCAACGGCATGCATGACAGCCTCAGCCCGCTGAGCGGCATGGTCGCGCTGATCAACATGATGGTCGGCGAAGTGATCTTCGGTGGCGTCGGCGCGGGCCTCTACGGCATGTTGCTGAACGTGCTGATCGCGGTGTTCCTCGCCGGCCTGATGATCGGGCGCACCCCGGAATACCTGGGCAAGAAGCTGCAGGCCAAGGAAGTGCAGTTGCTGGTGGTGACCCTGATGGTGATGCCGGTCGGCGTGTTGGTGCTGGGCGCCATCGCCGCCAGCCTGCCGGGGCCGGTAGCCGCGGTGAGCAACCCTGGCGCCCACGGCTTCAGCCAGTTGCTGTACGCCTATACCTCGGCCAGCGCCAACAACGGTTCGGCCTTTGCCGGCCTGGGGGCCAATACCCCGTTCCACAACCTGATGCTGGGCCTGGGCATGTTGATCGGTCGCTTCGGCTACATCCTGCCGGTGCTGGCCCTGGCTGGCAGCCTGGCGCTGAAAAAGACCGCGCCGATTGGCCAGAACAGCTTCCCGACCCACGGTCCGCTGTTTGTCACGCTGCTGACCATGACCATTTTGCTGGTGGGTGGGCTGACCTTTTTGCCGACCCTGGCGCTGGGCCCGATTGCCGACCACTTGAGCTTGGCTGCCTTTGGAATGAAGGGCTGAGGACTTAATGATGAATATGCCTGTTCCTGCCTCCAAGAAGGCTGTAGCGGAAAAAATGCCCGGTGCTAAAACCGTGGCCTCGAAACACACGACCGACGAACAACAGAAAACCTCGATCGCAGCCTTGTGGCGTCCGGCGCTGGTACAGGCCTTCGTCAAGCTCGACCCGCGCCAGCTGCAACGTTCGCCGGTGATGCTGGTGGTCGAGCTGACCGCGATCCTGACCACGGTACTGTGCTTGGTGCCCAATACTGCGGTACCGACCTTCGTCGCCGCACAGATCGCCCTCTGGCTGTGGTTCACCGTGCTGTTCGCCAACTTCGCCGAGGCCCTGGCCGAAGGTCGTGGCAAGGCCCGCGCCGACAGCCTCAAGGCCGGCAGCGAAGGCCTGAGCGCACGCCTGAAGAAAGCCGATGGCAGCTTCCAGGTGATCCCTGCCGCCAATCTGCGCAAAGGCGACGTGGTGCGTGTCGAGGCCGGGGAGATGATCCCTGGGGACGGCGAGGTCATCGAAGGTATTGCCGCGGTCAACGAAGCGGCGATCACTGGCGAATCGGCACCGGTCATTCGCGAGTCCGGCGGCGATCGCTCGGCCGTGACTGGCAATACGCGCCTGGTGTCCGATTGGTTGCTGGTGCGCATTACCAGCAATCCGGGCGAATCGACCCTCGACCGCATGATCGCCCTGGTGGAGGGCGCCAAGCGCCAGAAGACCCCCAACGAAGTGGCCCTGGACATCCTGCTGATCGGCCTGACCCTGATCTTCCTGATCGTGGTCGTGACCCTGCAGCCGTTCGCTCACTTTGCCAATGGCAGCCTGCCGCTGGTGTTCCTGGTGGCGTTGCTGGTGACCCTGATTCCGACCACCATCGGTGGCCTGCTGTCGGCCATCGGTATCGCCGGGATGGACCGCCTGGTGCGCCTGAATGTGATCGCCAAATCCGGTCGCGCGGTGGAAGCCGCCGGTGACGTGCATGTGCTGATGCTGGACAAGACCGGCACCATCACCTTCGGTAACCGTCGTTGCGCGGCCATCCACTCGGCGCCCGGGGTCAACCATCAGGAAATGGCCGAGGCCACCTTGCTGGCCTCGCTGGCGGACGACACGGCGGAAGGCAAGTCCATCGTCGAATACCTGCGCGGGCTTTATCCACAGCCCGAACCGGGCGCCGATGCGCTGACCGCCGTGCCCTTCAGTGCTGAAACCCGGTTGTCCGGTGTCGACTATCAGGGGCGGGTCTATCGCAAGGGGGCGGTGGATTCGGTACTGGCTTTCGTCGGCCTGCAACGTGGCGACCTGGCCCCGGCGCTGTCCCGGGAGATCGACAAGATCGCCCAGAGTGGCGGCACGCCGCTGCTGGTGTGCGCCGAGGGTAAGCTGCTCGGCGCCATTCACCTCAAGGACGTGGTCAAGCCCGGTATCCGCGAGCGTTTCGCCGAGCTGCGCAAGCTGGGGATCCGCACCGTGATGGTGACCGGCGACAACCCGCTGACCGCCGCCGCCATTGCCGCGGAAGCCGGGGTGGATGACGTGCTGGCCGAAGCCACGCCGGAGAAAAAGCTGGCGCGCATTCGTCACGAACAGAACGACGGTCGCCTGGTCGCCATGTGTGGCGACGGCGCCAACGACGCCCCGGCGCTGGCCCAGGCCGACGTCGGCATGGCGATGAACGATGGCACCCAGGCGGCGCGCGAAGCGGCGAACATGGTCGACCTCGACAGCGATCCGACCAAGCTGCTGGACGTGGTGCAGATCGGCAAGGAACTGCTGGTGACCCGTGGCGCCCTGACCACCTTTTCCATTGCCAACGACATCGCCAAGTACTTCGCGATCCTGCCGGCGCTGTTCGCGGCGATTTATCCACAGCTCGGCGTGCTCAACGTCATGCAACTGAGCAGCCCGCAGAGCGCGATCCTCTCGGCGATCGTGTTCAACGCCCTGATCATCGTTGTGCTGATCCCGCTGGCCCTGCGCGGGGTGCGGGTGCAGGCGGCCAGCGCGGCCCATCTGCTGCGCCGCAACCTGCTGATCTATGGCCTGGGCGGGATCCTGGTGCCGTTCCTGGGCATCAAGCTGATCGACATGCTGCTGACGGCTTTGCACTTGGTGTAACCGCCCTCCTGTAGGAGCGAGCTTGCTCGCGAGGCGTCCTGCCTGATGCTCCGCGTACGCAAGTTTGCTCCTGCAGAAGATGAGGTGGATTTGTTAACCGAATCGAGGATTTGATGATGTCCACTGTATTGCGTCCGGCCTTGAGCCTGATTGTGTTGATGACCCTGATCACTGGCGTGGCCTATCCGCTGGTGGTCACCGGTGTGGCCCAGGTGGCGTTCCCGAAACAGGCCAATGGCAGCCTGGTGCTCGATGGCGTGGGCCAGGTCCGTGGCTCGGCCCTGATCGCCCAGGATTTCAGCGGCGACAGCTGGTTCCACCCGCGTCCATCGGCCGGGGCCTTTGCCACGGTGTCCAGCAGTGCGAGCAACCTGGCGCCGAGCAACCCGGCGCTGGCTACTCGCGTGATCGACGATGCCAACAAGCTGGCGGTGCCAGGGCAGGGGCCGGTACCGCTGGCGTTGCTGACGACTTCGGGCAGCGGCCTGGATCCGCACTTGCCACCGGCAGCAATTAACTATCAACTGGCGCGGGTCGCGGCGGCGCGCAACCTGCCGGTCGCCACGCTGCAGCAACTGGTGGATGCCCATGTCGAGCAGCCTCTGGTCGGCCCGCCGGTGGTGAATGTGCTGGCCTTGAACATGGCGCTGGAAAAGCTTGCCCTGTAGCCAGCTGCTACAAGTCTGTATGTCGATGATTTGAGTCCAGAGAGAAGAATGCATGAGTGATTCCGGCCGCGCCGATGCCCTGTTAGCCGATCTGTCCCATGACGGCCGCGGCCGGCTCAAGGTCTTCCTCGGCGCCGCGCCAGGCGTCGGCAAGACCTACGCCATGCTGCAGGCGGCGCATGCGCAATTGCGCCAGGGGGTGAAGGTCCTGGCCGGGGTGGTGGAAACCCATGGCCGGGCGGAAACCGAAGCCTTGCTCGGCGGCTTGCCGCAACAGCCGCTGGTGCGTTCCGAATACCGCGGGGTCATGCTCGAAGAGATGGACCTCGACGGCCTGCTCAAGGCCAAACCCAAGCTGGTATTGGTGGATGAACTGGCCCATACCAACGCCCCAGGCAGCCGGCATGCCAAGCGCTGGCAGGATGTCCAGGAGCTGCTGGCGGCTGGCATCGACGTTTTCACCACGGTCAACGTGCAGCACCTGGAAAGCCTCAACGATCAGGTCCGCGGTATCACCGGGGTGCAGGTCCGCGAGACCCTGCCCGACTGGGTGCTGCAGGAAGCCTATGAATTGCTGCTGGTGGACCTGCCGCCGCGAGAACTGCTGGAACGCCTGCGCGAAGGCAAGGTGTATGTGCCGGAGCAGGCCCGGGCGGCGATCGATGCGTTCTTCACCCAGACCAACCTTACGGCGCTGCGCGAGCTGGCGATGCAGGCCGCGGCGGCGCAGGTCGACGACGACCTGGCCCAGGGTTATCGCAAGCTCGGGCAAGCCGCGCCGGCGGTGCGCGGACGCTTGCTGGTGGGGGTCGACGGCGATGCCCAGGCCGAGCGCCTGGTGCGCCATGCCAGCCATGTCGCCCGGCGGCGGCACCTGCCCTGGAGCCTGGTGCATGTGGACGACGGTCGGGTGCCCGACGAGCAATCCCGCCAGCGCCTGCAAAGCGCCCAGCAACTGGCCGAGCGCCTGGGTGGCGAGGTGGTCCTGCTGCGGGCTGGCGAGGTGGCGAAAACCCTGATTCAGCATGCCGCGGAGCGGCGCGCCAGCCTGGTGCTGGTGGGGCAATCGCGCAAACGCTTGCGTCGCCGCTTGTTCGGCGGTGGTCTGGCGGCTCGCTTGCTGCGCAACGCCCAGGGCCTGGAAATCAACGTGCTCGACAGCGAGGAAGAACCCGGCCAGCCGCGCCTGCGGGCGGAACGTTCGCTGGTCTGGTTCGACTACGCCCTGGCGGTGTTGGCGACAGTCCTGGCTACGGGGCTGTCGTGGGCGGTGGCGAGTGTGCTGGCGCTGCCGAATATCTCCCTGGTGTTCCTCGCCGCGGTGCTGCTGGTGGCGGTGCGCAGCAGTCTCGGGCCGGCGCTGGTGTGCGCGGCCCTGTCATTCCTGACATACGATTTCCTGTTCATTCCACCGACGTTCTCCTTCGCCATCCAGCGCGAGGAAGACGTGCTGACGCTGTTGTTCTTCCTGTTGATGGCGGCCCTGACCGGCAACCTGGCGGCGCGCCAGCGCCGGCAGTTACAGGCATTGCGCGACACCCAGGAAGAAACCAGCGAGCTGCTGGACCTGTCGCGCAAACTCACCGCCGCTACCGACCGGCAGGCGGTGGTCAGTGCCGCGGCGCAGCATCTCAATGGCTGGAAGGAATTGCAGCTGTGCCTGCTCAATCGCGATGGGCAGGGCGGCTGGAAGGTCGAGACGGGCGGGCCTTTGCAGTTTTCCGAGTCCGAACGGGCTGCCGCCGACTGGGCCTGGCAACACGATCAGCCGGCGGGAATGGGTACCGGGACCCTGCCATTCGGCCGCTGGTGGTGGTGGCCGTTGTCCGTCGATGAGGGCCCGCTGGGTCTGCTCGGGGTACGCCCGAAAGAGGGCGAGGAACTCAATGCTCAGCGTCGACGCCTGTTGAGCGCACTGAGCCAGCCCCTGGCCCAGGCCCTGGCCCGGGCACAGTTGGCCGAGGATCTGGAAGCGGCACGCCTGCACGGCGAAACCGAGCAATTGCGCAGTGCGCTGCTGGCCTCGGTGTCCCATGACTTGCGCACGCCACTGACCTCGATGCGCGGCAGCATCGACAGCCTGCTGGCACTGGGGGAGGCCATCCCCCTGGAAGACCGTCGCGAACTGCTTGAAGGCACGCGCGATGAGGCCGAGCGCCTGGATCGCTACATTCAGAATCTGCTGGACATGACTCGTCTCGGGCATGGGGCATTGAAGTTGGCGCGGGACTGGGTGGCGCCGGCCGATATCGTTGGCAGCGCGTTGAATCGCCTGCGGGTGGTGCTGGCGCCGCTGCGGGTCAGCACCGACTTGCCGGCCGAACTGCCGTTGCTTTTCGTGCATGCGGCGCTGATCGAACAGGCGCTGATCAATGTCCTGGAAAACGCCGCGCGTTTTTCGCCAGCCAACGGCCGTTTGCAACTGAGTGTCGCGACCAGCGACACCGAACTGCTGTTTGCCGTGAGCGACGAAGGGCCGGGGATTCCAGTGGAGGATCGCCCGCGGATTTTCGACATGTTCTACACCGCCGCCCGGGGCGATCGCGGCGGGCAGGGCACCGGCCTGGGGCTGGCGATCTGTCAGGGCATGGTCGGTGCCCATGGCGGGCGCATCACGGTGGGCGAGGGGATCGACGGGCGTGGTACCTGCATCACCCTGTGCCTGCCATTGCAGGCGCAACCCGAGCTTGAAGGAGAGGCCTGAGTGCCGGTAAAAAGCGTCAACCCAACGAGGCCAGGAGGGCCGCACATGTTCTTTACAATCTACAGCGACGCCTGCGCTACTCTTGCGCCACTTATTTGCCTTGAACCGAAACCATGAGCCAGACCGCGACCATCCTGGTCATCGATGACGAACCGCAGATCCGCAAATTCCTGCGCATCAGCCTGGTGTCCCAGGGCTACAAGGTGCTTGAAGCCGGCACCGGCACCGAAGGCCTGGCCCAGGCGGCGCTGAACAAGCCGGACCTGCTGGTACTCGACCTCGGCCTGCCGGACATGGACGGCCAGCAGGTGCTGCGCGAGTTCCGCGAGTGGTCGGGCGTACCGGTGCTGGTGTTGTCGGTGCGGGCCAGCGAAGGGCAGAAGGTCGAAGCGCTGGACGGTGGCGCCAACGACTACGTGACCAAACCCTTTGGCATCCAGGAATTCCTGGCGCGCATTCGTGCGTTGTTGCGCCAGGCGCCCGTCGGCGAAGCCCAGGAGGCTGCCCTGAGTTTCGGTCCGCTGACCGTGGACCTGGCGTATCGCCGGGTGTCGCTCGACGGCGCCGAAGTGGCGCTGACGCGCAAGGAATACGCCGTGCTGGCGCAACTGGCGCGGCATCCGGGCCGGGTGATCACCCAGCAGCAACTGCTCAAGGATATCTGGGGGCCGACGCACACCGAGGACAGTCATTACCTGCGTATCGTGGTTGGCCATCTGCGGCAGAAGCTGGCGGACGATCCGACCCGGCCACGCTTTATCGTGACCGAGGCCGGGGTGGGGTACCGGTTGCTGGGGGCGGAGGAGTGAGCGGGATCGCGGCCCGCTTTCAGTTCAGCTCGCTCTCGTAGCGGTCCAGGGTGTCGCTGGCAATCTCCCGCCCCAGTGCGATCAGCTCCGGAGCCTTGTAGAACTCGAAGAAACGGCACACCCGCTTGGGTACGTTGATCAGGATGTCCGGTGGATAGCCGGCGATCTTGTACTGGGCAAGCGAGGTCTGCATCACCTCGAAGCTCTGGTTGATCAGGTCCAGCAGGGAGGCGGGGCCGACGTTATCGATAATGAACGAGCCAGTGGCCGATTTCGGGGCGCCGTCGGTTTCCGGAGCCGCGGCCGGTTGCTGGGCCTCGGGCTCGGCGGATTCGATCCAGGGCGTGCCGACATCGGCTGCCTCGCTGCGCAGTGCTTCCTGTTCGAGCAGCAGCAGTTGTTCGGCTTGCTTGCGGCGAAAGGGCAGGTGCGAGCCCAGGGAGTTGATCAGGCTGTCGAAGCGGATTTTGAAGGCGGCGGGGCGCTGGATCACCGGTAACTGATAACGACGCTGGTTGGTCGAGTTGAGGTTGACGGCGATGATCAGGTCGCAGTGGCTGGAGACCACCGGCACGATCGGCAGCGGGTTGAGCAAGCCACCGTCCACCAGCATGCGGTTGCCTTGCATGACCGGGGTGAACAGGCTGGGGATCGCCGCCGAAGCCCGCATGGCCTGGTGCAGGCAACCTTCCTGGAACCAGATTTCCTGCTGGTTGGTCAGGTCGGTGGCCACTGCGGTGTAAGGGATGCGCAGGTCTTCGATGTTGATTTCGCCAACGATCTTGCGGATCTGGCCGAACACCTTCTCTCCGCGTATCGCCCCCAGGCGAAAGCTGACGTCCACCAGCCGCAGCACATCCAGGTAGTCCAGGCTTTCGATCCAGCTGCGATAGTCGTCCAGTTTACCTGCGGCGTAAATGCCACCGACCACGGCCCCCATGGAACAACCTGCGACACAGGCAATGTCGTAACCACGTCTTTCGATTTCCTCAATCACCCCGATGTGGGCGTAACCCCGGGCACCACCAGAGCCCAGGACCAGTGCGACACGCTTCTTCATGACTCGACCCTTCGCCGGACAGGTTTCCACAATGCACCCATCGAGGGTTTCGGTTCAATCACCGACTGCCGCTGCGAGCCTTGGGCAAAGGGATTTTTCCAATGTCCTGCCGCATGAGGTTATGCTCGCGCGACTATATTTTCCCTTGACGGGCCAAGGCACTTTTAGCGGCGGTGATCGTCTTAGGTTCACGATTGTTTTTATTATTCGCGACTGTTTCCCCCTACGTTGAGGTGTCATTGATGAAAGCCTGGATCTGTCTACCGTTGATTGCATTGGTACTCGGTGGTTGTGCTGGCAAGACCGCCTATCGCGACAGCTGCGGTACGCAACTGGACGCTGCCTGGCATGAACTGGACCTGGCCAAGGCCGAAGGCTTCGCGGGTACCGTCAGTTATTCCAAAGCCCTGTCGCTGCTGACCGGGGCCAAGACCCAGCAGCAATTCGAAGCCTTCGAGGGCTGCACCAGAAAAGCCGAAAAAGCCCGTTTCTATATTCGTGAGTCGCGCGCCGGCCGCTGATCGCAAGGCTGCCGTTTGCCGCTAGACTGAAGAGCGCTCTTCAGTTTCCGTCTCGCGGGCGCCGTGGTTGCGCCTGCCAGTCATGCCAGGGCCCGGCCGCAGTCTTTGTGCTGCGGACCGGGTCATTCGTTTCGGGAGTCAATGATGTCTGCCTTGGTTGATCGGTTGGTGGCACAGGTGTTGGGGCTGGAGGTGCGCTTGCTGGCGTGCCAGGCACGTTTGCAGGCGGTGACCGACACCGAGGCGCTGCACGATCTGCGTACCACGGTGCGTCGCTTGCGCAGCCTGTTGCGAGCGCTGCGCGGCTTGCCAGGTGTCGAGCAACTGGAAGCGGCCGCTTCGGCGGTCGGGCAACTGACGACTCCGTTACGCGACCGCGAGGTCCTGGCTGCATACCTGCATCAGCATGACTACCACCAGGCTGCGGAACGCCGTACCGCGGGGCTGGCGGATGAATACCGGACGGTGGCGACGGGCGCCGAACTCAAGCAATTGCTGCTGGTGCTGGATGCCTTCCCGCGTTTTCTGCGGGCGGCGCAGCGTCAGGAACTGTTGTGCGGCTTGCGCAAGCGCATCGAAAAGCGCCTGGCCAAGCAATGGAAGGCACTGGACCAGGCCCTGCATGATCCGGCCCATGATCGGCACCGTTTACGCCTGCTGATCAAGCGTGTGCGCTACGCCGCCGAGGCTTACCCCGAACTTGCCGGCCTGTCGTCCAAGGCTGTCTCGCACTTGAAGGCTGCACAGGGCGCGCTGGGCGACTGGCATGATTGCTGGCAATGGCTGGCACAGGCCGAACGGCAGGCGGACCTGTTGCCTTGTGTTCCGGTCTGGCACGCCACCATGCGCAAGGCCGAGGCCAATGCCGATCGGGTACTCGACAAGTTGAGTGCTGCCTGCTTCCGTAGCTGAAAGGTGTCTGGACGGCTCATCTGTCAGTCTTTTTGGCGGGAATAAGTGCTTTACGGCTGCCCCCTGCTGGTTAAGATCCTCGAATCTTTTCTTTGACCAGAGGTGCTCATGGGCTTTTCCGATTTGCTCGATGCCGTCCGCCAACATCCGCTGGAACTGTCGATTCCAACCGAGTGGGCGCAGGGGCGGGCCAGTTTCGGCGGATTGGTTGCAGCTTTGCAGTATGAAGCCATGCGCGCAAAAGTCCCCGCCGAGCGTCCGGTGCGTTCGTTGGCGATCACCTTTGTCGGTCCGGTCACCCCCGATGTGCCGGTCAGTCTTGAAGTCGAGGTGCTGCGCGAGGGCAAGGCTGTCAGCCAGGTGCTGGGGCGTGCGGTGCAGAACGGTCAGGTAGTGACCCTGGTGCAGGGCAGTTTTGGTGCCTCTCGGCCGTCCGAGGTGACGGTCGTCGCCGAGGAAGCGCCTGCCATGAAACATTGGGACGAATGCCCGGAGCTGCCTTACGTCAAGGACGTGACGCCGGAGTTCATGCGCCATCTGGCAATGCGCTGGAGCATCGGTGGCATGCCGTTCACCGGCAACAAGTCGCGAGACATGGGCGGCTGGGTGCGCCTGCGTGGCGATGTCAAGGAAGAACCCCTGACCGAAGCGCATATCCTTGCATTGGTGGACGCCTGGCCGCCGGCCTTGTTGCCGCATCTGACCAGTGTCGTTCCCGGCAGCACCCTGACCTGGACCATTGAATTCGTGCAGCCGCTGCTGGCGTTGAGCACCCTGGACTGGTGCAAGTACCGGGTGCATATCGAGCATGCCCGTGATGGTTATGGCCATGCGGCTGCGGCGCTCTGGAGCGCGGAAGGTCAGTTGATCGCGCTCAGCCGGCAGACAGTAACCATCTTCGGCTGACACCCTCTCAATGCCGGTGGCGCTCGCGCCAGGCACGCCACCAGGCGCCGCTGAGGACGAAGCGTGGAAAGGTCACGAATTGTTCCACCAGCAGGCGCTGGACCGCATCTTTACGGTCACTGAACGGTTCGGCGGCTTGTGCCTCCAGGCTGTGGCCGTGGCGCTGCAGGCCCAAGGCCGCAATCAGGCCGACCACACCAATGGCGACGTTGGTGAAGTTCAAACCGAATACCCCTGAAACCAGCAGCAGAAAGCCGACGATGAACAGGGGGACCGCAATCAGGTGCAACACCAGGTTGGTCGGGTTGCGGTGGTTATGCGGGTAGGAGCGCCATTGCCAGGCGGGAAGATTGGGGTGACGTTTACCCATGACGATGATCCTTGATTCGTAGAAAATCCATGTATCAAGGATAGGTCTCACGCGGGTCTTCGGCGAATCAAGGCTGGCTATGGAGGCGATAGGCTGGCAAGGGTATCGCTCCGGCAGGCAGGTCGATTTCTGCCGGCGCGAAACTCGCGTTTTTATAGCTTCAACTGACCGATGGCCTTGCTCAATTCTCCGGCCAGGGTCGCCAGTTCGTTACTGGTGGTCGCCGAGTCGACGGTCTGTTGCACGGTGTTTTCGGTGACGTCGCGAATACTCACCACGGCGCGATTCATTTCTTCCGCCACCTGGCTTTGCTGCTCGGCGGCCACGGCAATCTGGGTATTGCTTTCACGCATTTGCGCCACGGCCGCAGTGATTTCCGCCAGTGCTGCGCCGGCTTCCTGTGCCTGCTGCACGCAATCATCCGCCTTGAACGAGCTTTCCTGCATGAAGTCCACTGCGTCGCGGGTCCCGGCCTGCAGGGCGGCGACCATCCGGGTGATTTCGTCGGTGGAGGTCTGCACCCGTTTGGCGAGGTTGCGTACTTCATCGGCGACCACCGCGAACCCCCGGCCCATTTCACCGGCACGCGCGGCCTCGATCGCGGCATTGAGCGCCAGCAGGTTGGTTTGCTCGGCAATGCTGTGGATCACGTTGACCACGCCATTGATCTTCTGGCTGTCTTCGGCCAGGCGCTGGATCATCTCGGCGGTCTGTTGCACGCCGGTGGAAAGCCCGGAGATGGACTTCTGCACGCGCCCTACCACTTCCTGGCCGCTGCCGGCGAGGGCGTCGGCGGCCTGGGAGCGATCCCGGGTGGCGCCGGCGTGCTGGGCGATGTGATAGACGGTGGCGGACATTTCGTTGATCGCCGTCGCGGCCTGATCGGTTTCGCTTTGCTGGCCCAGCATGCCGTGACGCACGTCGTTCATGCTTGAGGCCAGGCGCGCGGCGCCGATATCCAGTTGCCGGGCGGTATTGGCGACGGTGCTGACCACCCGCTGGTAACCGGCCTGCATCGCGTTGAAGGCACTGGCCATCTGGCCGACCTCGTCGGTGCACGACAAGGGCACGCGGGCCGACAGATCGCCGGTCTTCTCTACATGCAGCATCACATCCTTGAGGGTGTTCAGTTGGCTGAGCAGGAAACGGATCAACAGTTGCGAAGCACCGAGCATCGCCAGCATCAAAATGAACACGGCCACCGCATATTGGCTGAAGCGTTCGCTGAACACCTGGTGCAGGCTCGGCCCATGGGCAAGCACCGCAACCCGTTGGCCGTCGGCCCGGGGCAGCACCTGCGCGCCGATCAGTGGGTTTTCGCCGAACAGCGGCATTTCATCGAAGGCCACCCATCCATTGGCATTGCTCAACTGCGGCAGGGAGCGTTGGTCGAGGCTGGGGATCTGGCCGGCAGCGAAGCTCAGCAGATTCTCGGCATTGGGCAGCGCTTGCCCGGAGGGCCATGCGCCTAGCAGGCCCGCCTGGGCCCTGGCGTTGTTTTGTGAGGCCTGGCTACGCGCTTGTTGCTCCAGCTGGACGGCGTACAGGACCAGTAGCAGGGTGGTCACGAAGGCGACTGCATTGACCGCCCAGAACTTGTATTTCAATGAGATATTGCTGAGCCAGGCACCCATGGAAGGTCTTCTCTGATTAAGCGGAACAGTATTGGCAAGGTGCCATTATTGTGCCGCTATGCAGAGCGCCAAATCTTGATATGCGTCAAGCCATCTCGGGCAAGCTGAAGAAGGCACGGGCGCTGGCGGTACTGTGGGCTGCCAGCTCTTCCTGGCTCTCACCTCGATGCAGGGCCACCTCGCGCAAGACCTCAGTCAGGTAGGCCGGTTCGTTGCGACCGTTCTTCGGTTTGGGGCGCAGGCTGCGGGGTAACAGATAGGGGGCGTCGCTTTCGAGCATCAGGCGGCCGCGGGGAATCTCTCGTACCAGAGGGTGCAAGTGAGTGCCGCGGCGTTCGTCGCAGATCCACCCGGTGATGCCAATGTGCAGGTCAAGGTCCAGGTAGTTGAACAGTGTGCGCTGTTCACCGGTGAAGCAATGCACCACAGCGGCCGGCAAGCGGTCTCGGAAATCGCGGACTATTTCCAGCAGGCGCTGGCTGGCGTCGCGCTCGTGGAGGAAGACCGGCAGTTGCAGCTCGACGGCCAGGGCCAGATGTTCCTCCAGCACTTTTTCCTGTTGCGGGCGGGGGGAGAAGTCCCGGTTGAAGTCCAGGCCGCATTCGCCGACGGCCTTGACGCGGCTTTCCTTGAGCAGACTGCGCAAGCGTTGTGTGCTGTCGGCATTCCAGTCGCTGGCGCAATGCGGATGAATCCCGGCGGTGGAGAACAATTGGTGGCCACTTTCGTCCAGTTGCCGCGACAGCTCGAACGCCTGTTCGCTGCCCTCGATGCTGGTGCCGGTGAGCACCAGTTGGCAGACGCCAGCGGCATAGGCACGGTCCAATACCGCGCGATGTTTTTCGGCGAAACTCGGGTTGGTCAGGTTGACGCCGATATCGATGAGTTGCATGGTGCTATCTCCGCCTGCGGCCGGAAAGCATATCAGAGCTGTAGATTCATAAGAAAAGCCAAGAACTACAACGAGTTGAAGCTGTCTCTTGATGCCGGGAGAAAGGCAGCGGTTGGTTTGCCAGCCGGGGGTGTGCCAGTCTTTCGCATCTTGTCAGCGCTCTAGGCGCTCTGTTTCTGTCGCCCGAGTTTTCGCCAGCATTCGAAAACTTGGACAGTATTCTTCCCGGAGAGCGGATGACGCGACCCTCGGTTTTGCTAGCGTTGTGCTTGTCGTTGCTGCTGCCCCTGCCAGCGGTCGCGCGCTTGGCCGGCCCTCCGGAAGCCGCCGTAGCAGGCAAGGTCCGCGACCTGGCGGACATTCGCAGCAGCCGAGTCCTGCGGGTGCTGGTCAACCAGAGTCGCAACAGCTCCGGTGAAGTCCAGGGCCAGGCCATCGGCGTCGAATACCACCGCCTGCGCGCCTTTGAGCAGTACCTCAATGGTCATGCCCGCGACGGTCAGGAAATCAGCCTCAAGATCATTCCCAAGGCCAAGGATCAATTGCTCGGTGCGCTGCAGCGTGGCGAGGGGGATCTGGTCGCTCCGGGAGAGTTGCTGGAGGCGCTACCGGGGCAAGCGGTGATCCCCAGTGATCCGGTCGCCAGCAACGTGCCGTTGCTGCTGGTGGGAATCAAGGGCGAGCGGCGCTACACCCGGCCTGAGCAACTCTCCGGCAAGACCCTGACGCTGACCACAGGCAGCGCCGCCGGGGAGGCGGTGAGCCGGATCAATCAGAAGCTGGCGCTGCATAAGCTGGCGCCGATCAAGGTCGAGTGGGTCGATCCGAGCCTGGCAGTCGAAGATGTCCTGGAAATGGTCCAGGGTGGGATCTTTCATCTGACCATCGTCGAGAAGCCCATTGCCGAGCGCTGGGGCAAGGTCCTGCCGAAGCTGCGTTTCGATCGGCAACTGGTCATCGGCGAGCCAGGCGAGGAGCACTGGTTCGTGCGGCGCGACGCCTCGATGCTGCGGGCGAGCATCGATCGTTTCCTGAAGGTCTACAAGGCGCCGGCGGATCAGGACGTTGCCTTCCTGCGTATCTATCGGCGCCTGTATCAGGTGCATAACCCTTTGACCCGGGCCGACCGCCAGCGCCTGGAAAAGCTGCGCCCGGTATTACAAAAGCATGCCGATGCGCAGAGCATGGACTGGTTGAACCTGGCGGCCCTGGCCTTCAAGGAATCGTCGTTGCAACCCACTGCCAGGAGCGGCAGCGGCCCGACCGGCCTGATGCAGATCACCCCGTCAGCCGCCCAGCGGGTAGGGGTCAATAACATTCAGACCCTCGATAACAATGTGCTGGCCGGAGCCAAGTACCTGGCGTTGATCCGGCGCAAGTTCTTCTCCAGCCCCAAGCTCAACGAGCGCGAGCGCATGGCATTCGTCCTGGCGGCCTACAACATGGGGCCGGAGCGTGTGCAGGGAATGCGCACCGAAGCCCGGCGGCGCGGGCTGAACCCCAATCAGTGGTTTTTCCAGGTCGAGCGCATTGCCATGGAGCAGGTCGGAATGGGCGCCGTCAGCTATGTTAATAGCGTCAACAAATACTATTTGGCGTTTGACCGGGAACGCGAATCGTTGGAGCCGCAAGCGCGTAAGGTCGTCTCACGAAAATAATCGAAAAAATAGATTGTTATATTGCTATTTTTGCACTTTTAACATGAATTTTTATGATTAATATAGCGACCCAATACCCAACACCACAAAGGACTACACAGCATGAGCACACTGATCAAAACCGTACTGAGCACCCGTGCAGGCTATGGCCTGACTGTCCTGCGAGTTTTTGTCGGCATCATTTTCGCCGCACACGGCGCGCAAAAGCTTTTTGGCCTGTTTGGCGGTTACGGATTGGCAGGGACGGCACAGTGGATGGAGAGCATTGGCCTGGCACCCGGACACCTGATGGCGTTGCTGGCGGGCGGTACCGAATTCTTTGGCGGTCTGGCGCTGATTATCGGCCTGTTGGCACGTCCTGCCGCGCTGGGGTTGAGCTTCACCTTGCTGGTGGCGATTTTCTCCGTACACATCAGCAATGGCCTGTTCATGGCGAACAATGGTTATGAGTTCGCCCTGGCTCTGCTCGGCGGCACTATTGCGGTTCTGATCGAAGGCGCGGGCAAATTGTCACTCGATGCCGCGATTGCCAAGTAGCTTCTGGCAAACACTCAAAGGCCCGCTTGTAGCGGGCCTTTTTCGTTGCCGATTTCGTTATGGGGGATTCTTGACACTACCCCGTCGGCTTCTCTAGGATTGTTGCCCATGCGCCGATTTAAACAGCTACTTGCGGGGCGCCAGGTGATTCGGAATATCACCGATAGAAGCTCTACAGGCTTCGAAATACCGCTAAAGCGCTGGTTCGGTGTTGCCTCTCACCTGCCCGGCAGAAAATTGAGGCAGAGACACGACACGATGAATGCACTCCACCCTCCTGTACGTCTTGCGCCAATCACGGCGAATCTTGTTCAGCGCAATCCAAAAATTCTTCTTGGCGGCACACACCAGCCGACACTGCTGCGTTATCTCGATGGCTGGCCACGTCGCAGCACAGGCCCTTCAGCCTTTCTGATCCAGTTCATTGAAGATGGCGAGTCCTTGGCACGTTTTGCCAACGACAGTTTTGACCTTGCGGTGATACAGGCCCCCAGTGCGGAAAATGCCGCCGAAGTCATCCGACATCTGACCCGCGTGGCTCGACAGGGGCTGATCACCCGCAGGTAAGTAGCGTAGGTGATCAATCCGGCTGTCGAGGTGGGTGTTTCCTGAGGCTTCTGAATCCTGGCTGAAGGCTCCATCGATATCAGGGCTTCAAACGACGGAGTTGCGTTTGGCCAGCTCCGCCAGTGCTACCAGATTGGAAACGTTGAACCGTTTTAGCAGCCTGACCTTGTAGGTACTCACCGTCTTGTGGCTGATCAGCAGCGCATCCGCGATTTTCTGATTATTCAGGCCGCTTGCCAGCAGTTTCAGGACGGTGATTTCCCGGTCGGTCAGTTGGGCAATCAAGACACTTTCCTGGCAGGCGGCGTTTGTATTCTGTTGCAAGGTGCTGATCGTATCTTCGGGGAAGTAGCTATACCCCGATAGGATGGCTTTTACCGCATTAGCCAGTTCGTTCAGGTTATCGTTCTTGCACAGGAAGCCGGCTGCACCGGCCTGCAAACAGCGCAAGGCGAAATTCTTGGAGTTGCTGGAGGTCAGCACCAGCGTCTTGATCGGCAGTCCAGCGGACTTTATATGGGAGATAACGGAAAAGCCGTCGAGGTTGGGTATGTTCAAGTCCAGAATGAGCAAGTCTGGAAGATGCTTGCGTACCAGTTGGACGGCGTCGGCTCCGTTGTCCGCCTCCGCGATGATGTTGTGCTCGTGAGGTTCCAGGACGGTCCTTATGGCGAGTCGAATCAACGGATGGTCGTCGACGATGATGATACTTCCCATGCAAGGCATCTCGATGTTTAGGGGTGGGTGTGTTTTCTACATACTATCCGAGTGCTCTGAAAACTAAATCAGACGAATCTGATAGTTGGTATTGAATCGCTAAGTTATGGTGAGCACAGTTTTAATCTGGAAAAGACTAGCTCGCCATGCACGTTATAATCTTTAGACCGGCCCAGCTTAAAGGCTCCTGGTTATTCAATCTGCTTTTGCGTCTTGATCGTTTTATCTATTGGTTTGGCCCTTCTCTGGCTATATTGATGGGGGCAGCTGGTGTCGCGTTGTGTTTTTTAGCCTGGCAGCATCAACTGATATTGACAGCGGTAGGCGGGGCAGTCCTGGTATTAATGGCTGCAGGAGTAACCATGCTCTGGTCGAATTATGAGTGGTGGCTGTTCAAACTCAGTCCGCAGAAGGGGTTGAATATCCCTCTTAAGTAAAATCTGAGCTGTAAAATATTGACTCAATAATTTCAGCTGTCAGTGATCTTTCTATTTTTAAGATGTTTAAATGTGGGGCTCGTCGCTGTGTGATTTGGCGGTCTGTCGACGGTATCGGATAGTTCTACTTGAGGATCGGAAAGGTCTGGTTTTCGGGTAGGTGTTGTAAGGTGTATTTTTTGCTCCTTGCGACATATTTAACGGAGCCTGAGCCAGCGATGCTGCTACGAACTATTTCCATCAAAAATACAGAGCAGGAAGTGCTGAACGGCGCGGTGCTCTGTAGCTTTGCAATCCCTATGCTAAAGCATAATTTTCTGGCTTATAGCTTGAATGAGGGGGCTGAAGTTGGAGAATCGCGAGTTTATATGGCGATGCTGAATAAGGCGGGGCCGAGTTATTCACTGGGTTCGATTGAGACCGAGGAAGATTGGCGTCAGGTTATTCAAGTCTTCAAGGAAATAGTCACTCACGCGAGCCTGCCTGAGGGGCGGCAGCAAGGTGCTGGTGGTAGTACTGATATTCCTTACCATCTGATTGACCTTAAGGATTGTGTGATACCGACAGGGAGTCTATCGGATCATCGTTCACTCACTATCAAGAAAAATTTAGTGATGAAACTTATCTCGTCAGAAGCCTCGGTTGCTTGTCTGCCTGCAATTGACAGCGCTGAACTCGGCGCTCCTGTGCTTGGTGTCTCCATTTCGATGACTTCTCAAAATACTCCTGGTGCACAGGTTGCCTCGGAATGTATCGATGAGATTGCTGATTCGAATGGGCGCCGCTCGTCAGGAACCGTTGAGGGTCTTGAAGGCGATGCATTCGATGATGTTCCATCCGGATTTGCTCCGATTGGCGATCCAGAGGAACTATCTGAAGAAGCTGAGACTGATGTAGGGGAGGCTCTTGCTGATGCTTCATTATTTACCGAGAGTTTTCAACACGACGTGACCGAAATGTCGACTGCGAATACCGAAAAACATGTCGGCTCATCTGAAATCGATGCCCCCTTGTCTGGCCATTTGACACCTGAGGTTGCCGCTGACCAGTCTGCCAACTCGGAGGTCGACATTGGACGCTTGTCCCAAGGTATACAGAACACATTGGCTGGCTTGGCGGAGGTGGTTCGCGATTTGGCTTCGGAGGAAGAAATGGAATTAATCCAGAGTAATGAGTACGACCTGTCGATATCTGACAGTGTTCCAACTTTGATGGATCGGCAGGTTCAGGTCACCGCAGATGTCGATCAATCTGCTCAATTCGCAGGGGATGTAATACCAGATGAGTTGGTTGATTGCCCAATTCCCTTAGAAAACTCATTGGATGAAACGCAGTTTCTGATAGCGACGCTTCCTGAGGCTGAAGCTGCACTTCAGGGGGCGGATACCGATCATTTGCTTCTTGATGTGGAGAGCACTTTGTCGAGTCTTGCACTTATGGCGCAAGAGTTGACGCAACAAAAATTGGCTGCGGTGAAACAACAGGAAGCTTTGGAAGTTTTGAAGGAACAGTTGCAAGAGCGAGAACGTAAGCTTCATGAAAAAGATGAGCACCTGCGCCAGCTCCAAAGCCAGCTTCAACAAGAGAAGATCGCGATCGATAAGTCCGCTGAGCACAATTCCCGAGTGATTGCAGAACGCAGTGCTGCACTTCAACAGCTGGCTGAAAGTGTAGAGTCCAGAGAGCGAAGCGTTGCCCGGCGCTCTGAATTAATGCAGCTCGAGCAGCAACGTCTTGATGAGGTTTCTGCTAAGCAAAGTATCCGCGCAGCCGAACTGGAAAAGAGAGACGTCGGGATTCAGCAAAAAAATGCGGAGCTGGTGGAAAGGCTAACGCAGTTGTCCAGCACCCGTAAGAAGCTCAGCAATATTGTAAAGGGCTTCAATGAGACGGTGACCTTCAATAACAACCTGCATAGCATATCCAGTACATTGCTCAACGATGACGAGTAAAGCACTTTTGCTGGAATTTCTCTTTTAGTGTGTTGGGTATTTTAATAAAGGCAGTACTTGACCTGTATGAAAAGGCGGAGAGTGTAGTCAGGCGGGGCAAACTGGAGAGATCCGATGGGGGGCGTATCCGGTTTTAGATTATGTGCATTCTGATGCGGATTCGCGCATGGGTTTGATGCCCACTGGCCAAGCACGACCGCTGTTTCGTACAACGCCCGAGCGGTGGTGCTATCGGCCTGCTCATTCTGGATAGAGCATCCTCGGGAAGGGGTGCTGTCGGCGGGGTTATCTCGCTTAGAATTGGTTCTAAAGGTCTCGATTCAACCATAATGCTGAACTGCTCATAAGGCGATGCATTGGGGGTAACCAATTGAGTACCAAGCTCATTACGCAGGAAGGTTTCGAGGCTCTGAAAAACGAACTGGATTACCTGTGGCGGGAGAAACGTCCGGATGTGACACAGAAAGTCACTTGGGCGGCCTCCCTGGGGGACAGGAGTGAAAATGCGGATTATCAGTACAACAAGAAACTCCTGAGGGAAATTGATCGTCGGGTTCGCTACCTGCGCAAGCGACTCGAAGACATGAAGGTCGTGTCTTACTCGCCGGAACAGGAGGGGCGGGTTTTCTTCGGTGCCTGGGTTGACATCGAGAATGAAGAGGGCGAAACCAAGCGTTTCCGTATCGTCGGTTACGACGAGATATACGGGCAGAAGGATTACATCTCCATCGATTCGCCCATGGCCCGGGCGCTCTTGAAGAAAGAAGTCGGCGACGAGGCGATAGTGCAGACGCCCGGTGGAGAAATGTGCTGGTGGATCAATCAGATCGAATACGTGAAATGACCTGCCTGCGAGAGGCTTACCCCTCGCGCAGCACTGTCAGTGGGCTGGCATTCAATGCCCGGCGCGTTCCATAGACACCGGCACCACCGATCAGCAGGGCACCGATCACAGGCAGGAGCAGCAGCCAGGGATGTGGATGCCAGGGGAGGTCGAAGGCAAACCGATACAACACCAGGCTCACCAATTCGGATCCCAATGCGGCCAGTAGCCCGCTGACGGCTCCCAGCAACCCGAACTCGATACGTCGGGCCTTGACCAGTAATTGTCGTTCCGCTCCCAGCGCCCGTAGCAGGGCGCCCTGGCGAATACGCTCGTCCAGGGTGGCTTGCAATCCGGAAAACAGCACGGCCATGCCGGCGGCGAGTACAAACAACAGCACGTATTCCACGGCCAGGGTGACCTGGGCCAGGATGCTGCGCAGTTGTTCGAGCAAGGCCTCCACTTGCAGGATGGTTACTGCCGGGAAGGCCCTGGACAACTCGACCACCTGCTGGTCGTGACCCGCAGCCAGATAGAAGCTGGTCAGGTAAGTGGCAGGCAGGTCCCGCAGCGTGCCGGGCTGAAAGATCATGAAAAAGTTGGGTTGGAAATTGTCCCAGTTGATTTCCCGCAGGCTGGTCACCCTGGCCTCGCGATTGACGCCGCCGATGCTGAACGTCATCTGGTCGCCAAGTTTGAGTTTCAGGCTTTCGGCCACCTGGGCCTCGACCGAGACGCCAGGCAAGTCCCCTTCGGGCTGTTGCGCCCACCACGAGCCGCTGGTGATCTGATTGCCTGCTGGCAGATCCGCAGCCCAGGTCAGGCTCAAATCCCGCTGCACGGCGCGGTCACCACTGGAGTCCTTGCTGACGATTTCCCGGACCGGTTCGCCGTTGATGCTGATCAGCCGCCCTGGCACTACCGGATACAGCGGCGCGGAGGGGGCGGAAAGCGCCACCAGCTTGTCGGTGAAGGCCTGCTTGTCTGCTGGCAGGATATTCAGGGCGAAATAGTTCGGAGCGTTTTTGGGCAACTGGTTTTGCCAGGTGTCGAGCAGCTCTCCACGCAACAGCGCAATCAAGGCCATCGACAGCAGGATCAAGCCGAAGGCCAGGGATTGCCCGGCAGCAGCCAAGGGATGTCGCAGCAACTGGCCCAACCCCAGGCGCCATGGCAGCGACGCCTTGGCCAGCAAACGACGCAGGCTCCGCAGGGCCAGCAGCAGTAAGCCACCCAGGACCAGGGCGGCAATGACGCCGCCGCCGAGCAAGGCGAAGGTCAGCAGCAGATCCAGGCTCAGGCGCCACATGATCAGGCCCAGGGCCAGCAAGGCGGCGCCATACACCATCCATGTGCTTGGGGGGATCGGCAGCAGGTCACGACGCAACACCCGCAAGGGCGGGACACGCCCCAATGCTGCCAAGGGCGGCAGGGCGAAACCTCCAAGCGCCACCAGGCCGGTACCAATACCGGCCACGGCAGGGAGTAATCCGCCGGGAGGCACATCGGTTGGCAGCAGGTCATGCAGCAGGTAAAACAGCCCAAGCTGGGCGAGCCAGCCAAGCAGCGCGCCGACGATGCTGGCCAGGATGCCGAGCAGGGCCAGTTGCAGGGTGAACAGCAGCATGGTTTCCCGGCGGGACAGACCCAGGCAGCGCAGCAGCGCGCTGGCGTCGAAGCGGCGGGAGGCGAAGCGCGTAGCGGACAGGGCAACTGCCACGCCTGCCAGCAGCACCGCCACCAGACTGGCCATGTTCAGATAGCGTTCGGCCTTGCCCAGCGCTCCGCCGATCTGACGGTTGCCATCTCGGGCATCCTGCAGGCGCTGATTGGCCGCCAGGCCCGGCTTGATCAATTGACGATAGGTTTCCAGGGCGCTTCCCGATCCGCGCCAGAGCTCCTTGTAACTGACCCGGCTGCCCGGTTGCACCACGCCGGTGGCGTTCAGGTCTCTCAGGTTGATCAGTACCCTGGGGGTCAGGCTATAGAAGTTGCCGGCGCGATCCGGTTCGTAAGTCAGTACTCGGCTCAGGCGTAGGGTTTTCATCCCGACGTCGATGCTGTCGCCGATTTTCAGGTCCAGAGCGGTCAACAATCGGGCTTCGACCCAGGCTTCGCCTGGTTGTGGACCGCCGCCGATTTCTTCTGCTGCATAGGGGGCCGGGGCGCTTTTCAGCTGGCCGCGCAGTGGGTAGGCGTCGTCCGCGGCCTTGATACTGGAAAGCTGAATGCCATTGTCGGTGGCGATCACACTGGAGAACTCCACCACCTGCGCATGTTGCAGGCCTAGTTCCCGACCGCTTTGGATCTGTTCGGGCCTTGCTGGAGAGCTGCTTTCAAGCAGCAGGTCCGCGCCGAGAAACTCCGTGGCGCGCAACAGCATCGCGCCGTTGAGGCGTGCACCGAAATAGCCGATGGCGGTGCTGGCGGCTACCGCCACCACCAGGGCGAAGAACAATACCCGCAGTTCTCCGGCGCGGGCGTCGCGCAGAAGTTGGCGAACGGCAAGGCTGAACAGGCGCAACAGCGGCAGGCGTGCCATCAAGGCTCCAGGGGGGCGACCAACAGGCCGGCTTCAAGGCGGATCAGGCGCCGGCAACGATGGGCCAGGCGTTCATCGTGAGTGACCAGGACCAGAGTCGTGCCGCTTTCCTTGTTCAGATCGAACAGCAGGTCGCTGATGCGCTCGCCGGTGTGGCTGTCGAGGTTGCCGGTCGGCTCGTCGGCGAACAGCACGTCAGGTTCGGCGGCGAAGGCGCGGGCGATGGCCACCCGCTGTTGTTCGCCGCCGGAGAGCTGGCGAGGCGAGTGGCTCAGGCGTTGCCCGAGCCCGACGCGCTGGAGCAGTTCGGTCGCACGCTCGCGGGCATCCCGGCGGCCGTCCAGTTCCATGGGCAGCATGACGTTCTCCAGGGCATTGAGGCTGTCGAGCAGTTGGAACGACTGGAAGACGAAGCCTACATGTTCGGCGCGGATTCGGGCGCGCTGGTCTTCGTCCAAGGTGCCGAGGCTGCGACCGGCGAGGGTGACCTCACCGCTGCTGGGCAGGTCGAGCCCGGCCAGCAGGCCGAGCAGGGTGGATTTTCCGGAGCCGGAACTGCCGACGATGGCCAGGCTGTCGCCTTTGTTCAGTTCCAGGCTGAGTTCGTGCAGGATGGTCAGTTCACCTTCCGCGCTGGGAACCACTTTGCTAAGGTTCCGCGCAGTGAGAATGCTTGCGCCCATGGAGAATCCGATGCGTGTGTGGTTTTTGAGTGCTGGCCTGGCCTTGATGTGCATGGCCCAGAACGCAGCGGCGGGTACAGTCCTGATCGTTGGCGATAGTATCAGCGCGGCTTTCGGCCTGGATACCCGGCAGGGGTGGGTGGCATTGCTCGAGCAGCGGCTCAAGAGCGAAGGTTTCGACGATAAGGTGGTCAATGCTTCCATCAGCGGCGATACCAGCGCAGGTGGCCAGGCGCGGCTGCCGGCGCTGCTTGCAGAGCACAAGCCGGAGCTGGTGATTCTCGAGTTGGGCGGCAACGATGGCTTGCGCGGGCAGCTGCCCACGCAATTGCAACAAAATCTTGCTTCGATGATCGACAGCTCCAAGGCCAGTGGTGCCAGGGTGCTGTTGCTTGGCATGCAACTGCCACCCAATTACGGCGTGCGTTATACCCAGGCGTTTGCCGAGGTGTACAGCACGCTCGCGAATGAAAAAAACGTAGCGCTGGTGCCGTTTTTTCTGGAAGGGGTCGGCGGTAATCCCGAGCTGATGCAGGCCGATGGCATCCACCCCGCGGTCGCTGCTCAGGGCAAGTTGCTGGAAAATGTCTGGCCGACGCTAAAACCGCTGCTTTGACGCTTTTCTAGCGGCAGTGTTTCGGCTAATGTGGCGCCCCCGATTTGGAGCCCCCGATGCCGCGTCCCGCCTGGTCCCTGTTTGCCTACCAACTGATCGAGCCTGACGAACAGCTCGACCTGTTCGCCTGCCAGGAAGTCCGGGTGCATCTGGTGACGCGTCAGCTGGAGTTGGGGGGCTCTGCCGATCGCACGTTGTGCGGCACCTTGCTGCCCGCGCAACCGCGCTGGTCGAGTGTCGACCGGACCATTTTCCAGGACCAGCGTCTGTGTCCGTTGTGCCGGGCGATCCTAGAATCGCAAAAGCGCGGCACGCCACCGATCTGGCCAGAGTTGCGTTTTGAGCTGTAAGGCAGCAAGTTCTCGCCCGGCTCCCTTCTTGCGCTGATGCAGCTGTCGCTCCCGCAGCCAAGGGGGCGGGTGTACAATCATTTTTTTACTCGTTGATCATGCGAAGGATTTTCCGGATGTTGCCGCGCTTTCCTGTCGTCACCCGTTGCCTGACGCTTGCCGCCTTCTGTGTGGCCGGCCCTGTTGCCGCATTGGAACTGCCTCTACCTCCACCGGGCGAAGATATCGTCGGTCAGGTACAGGTGATCAAGGCCAAGTACGAAGACACCTTTGCCGACCTGGGCACGACCTACGACTTGGGCTATTACGAGATGGTCGCGGCCAACCCGGGAGTCGATCCCTGGTTGCCGGGTGCGGGCACCGAAGTGGTGTTGCCGACGCGCTTTATCCTGCCGCCGGGACCTCGTGAAGGCATCGTGATCAACCTGGCTGAGTATCGCCTGTACTACTACCCGAAAGGGCGGAATGTGGTGTACACCTTCCCCCTGGGTATCGGCCGGGAAGGCTGGGGATCGCCGATCGCCCATACCAGCATTGTCGCCAAGACCCCGAATCCGACTTGGACTCCGCCTGCCTCGATCAAGGCCGAGCACGCCGCCGACGGTGACCCGCTACCGAACGTGGTGCCGGCAGGGCCGGACAATCCGTTGGGACCATTCAAGTTCACCCTGGGCACACCGGGCTACCTGATCCACGGTTCGAACAAGAAGTTCGGTATCGGCATGCGCACCAGCCACGGCTGCTTCCGGATGTTCAACAACAACGTCCTGGAAATGGCGAGCATGGTGCCGGTGGGGACATCGGTGCGTATCCTCAACGATCCGTACAAGTTTGGTATCAGCGCCGGCAAAGTCTATCTGGAGGCTCACACGCCGCTGGATGACAAGGGCAATCCGTCGGTCGTGGACAAGCACACCGCGGTGATCAACGCCTTGCTCAAGCGTGAAGACCTGGCCAATAACTTGCGGATGAACTGGGATGTGGTGCGCGACGTGGTGGCGGCCGAAGACGGTTTACCCGTAGAGATTGCCATACCGACCAATGCACCTGTGGTATCTGCGGTGCCTATCGATATGCAGCAGTAACGGCTGGAGCAGCAACCCGTCGACGCTTCAGGGCGTCGACGGGTTTTTTATTGCCGCAAGAAAACCCGGGCAATAAAAAAGCCGACCCAATAAATGGGTCGGCTCGATAACAATCCCGAGGGATTATTACTTGCGGCTAGCTTTTTCCAGCATACGCAGAGCACGCTCGTTAGCTTCGTCAGCAGTCTGTTGTGCTTTTTGAGCAGCAGCCAGAGCTTCATCAGCTTTACGGTAGGCTTCGTCTGCACGAGCCTGGGCGCGAGCTGCTGCGTCTTCAGTTGCAGTCAGACGAGCTTCGGTTTCTTTGGATACGCTGCTGCAACCGGTAGCCAGAACTGCGGCCAGAGCCAGAGCAGAGAATTTCAGAACGTTGTTCATCGTGTTCCCCTTCAAGGACTTTCTATTAAGTAGCTATCTCATCCGAGTGATGAAATGGCCGGCGTACATACTACCCATTACTTGTAGTAAGTAAACTGACGTAGCGCAAGAAGCAAAAAAAATTCTAGGCGTTGAATCTTTTTCGAGCAACTTTTTATCGATTTGTATAAAAAATATGCAACCTTGTCACCCTGTTGGGAGGTTGCGCTTGTTAAGCGTATCTGCCCTAGAGCCCCCTTGCACGGAGTTTGCGGAGTGTAGGCTAGAGTCTATCTATATCGACTCGTCTACACTTTTGTTCAGAATCTGTGGGGCGCCTCACGCATCTTTGTCCATGTTGAGGTGACTTTAAATGGGTGGGTTCGTCTTAAATCTCAACATCCGGCGATGTTCAGGTTGTTGATCATCAGGCGGTTTGATCGAGCGCTTTGCATGTAGCTGGGAACAGGTCCGGGGAAGCACCGACATCAAACTGGCCTGATGCCAGCAGCTTGGACGCAAGCGTCCCTTGAGCATTGGTGCCAATGGTGCCTACTATTTGAAACGTGCTCAGTCATGCGAGAGCGACAAGCTCTCCTCGGTGTCCAGACAGGCACGGGGTGGCGTAGTTGTTCCTTCGCCGGAAAAACATCGGTAAGGTAGGGGTCAGAATCCAAGACCCGCGAGGAGTAGTGATGAGCGAGGCGTTGTCCATCCACCATGACCAGGCTGGTCATCAATTCGAGACCAATGTGGACGGTCATCGTGCCTACCTGACCTATATGGACCTGGGTAAGCAGACCCTGGATATTTATCGGACGTTCGTGCCTAACGCGCTGCGCGGCCGTGGTATTGCCGCGGCACTGACCGAACAGGCGTTGGAATATGCTGACCGCATGGGTTACACGGTAATTCCGTCGTGCTCATATGTGGAGCGCTATATGGAGCGCCATCAGCGCCACGCCGCGAAACTCTGAGCGGGGACACCAAGAAAAACGCCGGGCTTGGCCCGGCGTTTTTGTGTCTGCGATACGGGGTCAGGTGCGAACCCGTTTTGGCAGGACGTCCTTGAGCTTGGCGTGCATGCTGCGCAAGGTTTTCTCGGTGCTTTCCCAATCGATGCAGGCATCGGTGATCGACACGCCATATTGCAGTTCGGCCAGGTCCTTGGGAATTGCCTGGCAACCCCAGTTCAGATGGCTTTCGACCATCAGGCCGATGATCGATTGGTTGCCTTCGAGAATCTGGTTGGCCACGTTCTCCATTACCAGTGGCTGCAAGGCCGGGTCCTTGTTGGAGTTGGCGTGACTGCAGTCGACCATGATGTTCGGCTTGATCTTCGCCTTGTTCAGCGCCTGCTCGCAGAGGGCGACGCTAACCGAGTCATAGTTCGGCTTGCCATTGCCTCCACGCAGAACCACGTGACCGTAGGCATTGCCCTTGGTGGTGACGATGGATACGCCGCCTTCCTGGTTGATACCGAGGAAGCGGTGAGGGCTGGAAACCGATTGCAGGGCGTTGATGGCAACGGTCAGGCCGCCGTCGGTGCCGTTCTTGAAACCTACTGCCGAGGACAGGCCGGAAGCCATCTCGCGGTGGGTCTGGGATTCGGTGGTACGCGCACCGATCGCCGACCAGCTGATCAGGTCCTGCAGGTATTGCGGGGAGATCGGGTCCAGCGCTTCGGTGGCAGTCGGCAGGCCCATCTCGGCCAGGTCCAGTAGCAGTTGGCGACCGATGTGCAGACCGTCCTGGATCTTGAACGAGTCATCCAGGTACGGGTCGTTGATCAGGCCTTTCCAGCCAACGGTGGTCCGCGGTTTCTCGAAGTACACGCGCATCACCAGGTAAAGGGTGTCGGAGACTTCGGCGGCCAGGACTTTCAGGCGCTCGGCATACTCGTGGGCAGCCTTGATGTCGTGGATCGAGCAAGGGCCGATGACGACGAACAGGCGGTGGTCGGTGCCATCGAGAATATTGCGGATCACTTCGCGCCCCTTGGTCACGGTGCGCAGCGCGGCGTCGCTCAGCGGGATGTCACGCTTGAGCTGGTCGGGAGTGATCAGGGTTTCGTTGGAGGCGACGTTAAGGTCGTTGATCGGTAAATCAGCCATCGTGTTACTCGTCAGGTCACGGGTGCCGGCCGCCAGCGATCCCCCGCGCGGCGGTGCACAGCGGATTTAAGCGCGTCGGGGAGCCGAACCTTAGCGCGTTACACTGGGGCTCGACAATGGGCAGAGGCGGGTTTAACCCAGCGCTGGCTGCATAAAAGCCTGGTGAACCCGGTCATGGGAGAACTCGGCGGCGTGCTGTTCGACCCATTGCTGGGCCAGGGTTTCGATCTGTCGCTGCTCAGCCTGGGGCTCATGCAGATGGCAGTAGTGGGCGATCTGGCACACCTGCTCACTCATCCGGGCACGGAACAGGGTCTGTTCGTCGATGAAGGCGATCCCCACCAGATAGCCTCGCTTGCGTCGCAGGCACCAGGCCACATAGCCGTTGTAGCGGGCGTTTTCACCCAGCGTGGGGATGCAGATTTCCAGTGCAGTGCCGCGGCGCCAGGCGCGGTGATAATTGCAAGCCATGCCGCCGAGGCTGATAGTGTGCAACCGTTGACGCGAAATGCATGCGTGCTCGCGTAAGGTCAGCTCAACCGGAACATCGTCAGGATGAGGAATGAAACGTCCCATGAACGCGGACTCCGAGTGTCGGCTATGTGACATTGTTTCCCCCAGTATAGTGGTCGAATTGGAGCTGACTGATTTCGATGTCGATCAGCGGCTGTTGGCGATGAGCGGTGTCTCGCTGGTGGTATTTACCAGCGTCGGTTGCGCCAGTTGTCGCTGGGCCCGGCAGCAGTTGCCCGGCTTCGATCTGCCGATCGAGCGGTTGTGCTGGATCGATGCGGGAAACAATGGCGGCGCAGTCGAGCGTTATCAGGTGTTTCACTTGCCGGCACTGTTCGTGGTGCGCGACGGTGAGTTTTATGGGGCCTTGCAGTCGCGCCTGACACCCGGCGAGCTCAGTGAGCGACTGGCACAGGCGCTGAATCGAATTCCAGAGGAGTTGCCTTGATGGATGCAGTCCACACGCCGCGAATCGGCATTATCGGTACCGGAGCGATCGGTGGTTTCTACGGGATGCTGCTGGCGCGAGCCGGCCTGGATGTGCATTTCCTGCTGCGCAGCGAATTCGCTGCGGTCACCGAGCATGGTTTGCAACTGCATAGCGCGGTGCATGGTGAGCTGACCCTGAACCCGGTCCAGGCCTATGCCAGTGCCGAAGACATGCCACCCTGCGATTGGCTGTTGGTGGGGGCCAAGACCACCAGCAACGCCGAGCTGGCTCCGGCGATTCTTCGCGCGGCGGTTCCCGGCGCCAAGGTGCTGTTGCTGCAGAATGGCCTGGATGTGGAAGATGGCTTGCGCAGTCTGCTTCCCGATTCGCTGCACCTGTTGGGCGGCCTGTGTTTTATCTGCGTGCACCGTGCCGGGCCAGGAGTGATCGAGCATCAGGCGCTGGGCGCGGTGCACCTGGGTTATCACAGCGGCCCGGCCGCGCAGGACGAATCGCAGCGCCAGGCAATAGTGGAAGAGGGCGCCGCGCTGTTCCGCAAGGCCGGTATCGGCTCCCAGGCCATGACCAACCTGCAGCAGGCGCGCTGGCAGAAACTGGTGTGGAATGTGCCGTACAACGGTTTGTCGGTATTGCTCAACGCCAGCACCACACCGCTGATGGCCGATGCCGACAGCCGCGAGCTGATTCAGGCCTTGATGCGTGAAGTGGTGCAAGGCGCTCTGGCTTGTGGTCACAGCATGCCGGACGGCTATGCTGAGCACTTGTTCAAGGTGACCGAGAGCATGCCGGACTATTGGCCGAGCATGTACCACGACTACCAGCACAAGCGTGCGCTGGAGTTGTCGGCCATCTACGCCGCGCCATTGGCCGCGGCCAAGGCGGCGGGATGCGAGCTGCCGAAAATGGAAGCCTTGTATCAGGCGTTGAGTTTTATCGACCGGCATAACGGTTGATCGCAGCATCGGGGAGATGCGATATGGCAAAGGGCTTGGACGGTAAATTGGTGGTGGCGATTTCATCGCGGGCCCTGTTCGATCTCAGCGAAAGCCATAAGGTCTATCTGGCCGAGGGGGTCGAGGCCTACCGCAAGTATCAGATCGATCACGAGGAGGAATCCCTCGAACCGGGCGATGCTTTCCCCCTGGTGAAAAAACTCTTGAGCCTCAATGCCAGCCTCGGCCGGGCGCGGGTCGAGGTGGTGCTGGTGTCGCGTAACAGTGCCGACACGGGGCTGCGGGTTTTCAACTCGATCCAGCATTACGGCCTGGATATTTCCCGGGCCGCTTTTGTCGGTGGGCGCAGCCCTTATCCCTATCTCGCGGCCTTTGGCTGCGACCTGTTTCTTTCCACCCACCCCGAAGATGTGCGCAACGCACTGGACGCCGGGTTCGCCGCAGCGACCATTCTTTCCGGTGGCGCCCGACGCGCCGCCAGCGCCGAACTGCGGATCGCCTTCGACGGTGACGCCGTGCTGTTTTCCGATGAGTCGGAGCGGGTCTATCAGCTTGGTGGCCTGGAAGCCTTCCAGGCCAAGGAGCGTGAGTCCGCTCGCGAGCCGTTGCGTGGTGGGCCGTTCAAAGGCTTCCTCGCCGCGCTCAATCTGTTGCAGCGCGAATTTCCCGACGATGGTTGTCCGATCCGTACCGCCCTGGTGACGGCACGTTCGGCACCGGCCCATGAGCGGGTAATCCGCACCTTGCGCGAATGGGATATCCGCCTGGACGAATCGTTGTTCCTGGGCGGCCTGGAGAAGGCTGCCTTTCTCGAAGCCTTCGCCGCCGATGTGTTCTTCGACGATCAGGCGGGCCATTGTGAACTGGCTCGCGAAGTGGTCGCCACCGGCCATGTACCCCATGGCATCAGCAACGAAACCAAGGTTTAGCTCAATGTTCACGGGCTTGCGCGGGACGTCGTAGTCGCCTTGGCACTGCTAAGCTGAATCAATCTCCGCCATATTGGCAGTCGAGGAGGTCATATGATTCGTTCGATGCTGTATGCCACTGACCTCGGTCTGTATGCGCCCTACGTGATGCAACATGCCCTGGAGCTGGCTCGAACATTCAATGCCGACTTGCACGTGGTTCATGCGGTGGAGCCCATGGGGCTGTTTGCCGAATCGGTGTTGCAGAGTTATCTCGACGAACAGGCCCTGAATGAGTTTCACAGTCAGGGCCTGAGCACGGTGATGGCGAATATCGAGCAACGGGTACTCGACAGCTTTCGCGAAGAGTTGGGGGAAGGCATGCAGGATCTCGCGCTGATTCAGTCGGTCCGGGTTTTTCAAGGGGACCCCTCGCACGTCATTCTCGAACAGGCATCGAAACTCTCTGTGGATTTGTTGATCGTAGGAAGTCACAGCCATGGGGCGGGCGGTGAAACTCCATTGGGCAGGACGGCCGCGAGGGTACTGCAACTGGCCAAGGTTCCGGTTTACCTGGTGCCCTTGGTACAGCGTCGGCGGCTCGGAGATATCTGACGCGGTGATTGGAATTTTCTTAATAATAGTTCTAGATTTATTCTTCGAACCATTAATATAGTTATATACCGTCGCTGATGCCCGTGGCGTCTACCTGCTTTGAGGGATTCATATGAAGCTTCAACAATTGCGCTACATCTGGGAAGTGGCGCACCACGACCTCAACGTCTCCGCTACAGCCCAAAGCCTTTATACTTCGCAACCGGGTATCAGCAAGCAGATCCGCCTGCTCGAGGACGAGCTGGGGGTCGAGGTATTCGCTCGTAGCGGCAAGCACCTGACTCGCGTCACACCGGCTGGCGAACGCATCATCACCACCGCTGGCGAGATCCTGCGCAAGGTCGAAAGCATCAAGCAGATCGCCCAGGAATTCTCCAACGAGAAGAAGGGCACCCTGTCGATCGCCACCACCCACACCCAGGCCCGTTATGCCTTGCCGCCGGTGATCAGCAGCTTCATCAAGCAGTACCCGGATGTGGCGCTGCACATGCATCAGGGCTCGCCGATGCAGATCGCCGAAATGGCTGCCGATGGCACCGTCGACTTCGCCATCGCCACCGAAGCGCTGGAGCTGTTCGGCGATCTGGTGATGATGCCGTGCTACCGCTGGAATCGTTGCGTGGTGGTACCACAGGGCCATCCGCTGACCAAGCTGCCGAAGCTGACCCTGGAAACCCTCGCCGAATACCCGATCGTGACTTACGTGTTCGGTTTCACCGGCCGTTCCAAGCTCGACGAAGCCTTCAGCCATCGCGGCCTGACCCCTAAGGTGGTATTCACCGCCGCCGACGCCGACGTGATCAAGACCTATGTACGCCTGGGCCTGGGTGTGGGCATCGTTGCCAAGATGGCGGTCGATACCAAGCTGGACAGCGACCTGGTGGTATTGGATGCCAGCGAACTGTTCGAGTCGAGCATCACCAAGATCGGTTTCCGTCGCGGCACTTTCCTGCGTGGCTTCATGTGCGACTTCATCGAGAAGTTCGCGCCGCACCTGACACGCGAAGTGATGGCCAAGGCCATTCAGTGCCACAACAAGCAGGAGCTCGAAGAGCTGTTCGACGGCGTCGAACTGCCTGTCCACTAAGTCGGGCTTACTTGACCTCGGTGACAGCGAACTGTTGCCGAGCGCCCGCGACCACGATCTCCAGCTTATCCCCCTCGAACTTGCCCAGCAGGCCTTTGCCCAGCGGTGAACGAGGGGTGATGACGGTCACCGGTTGCCCCACCACCTCGACCTTGAGTCCCGCCCCATCCGGTGCCAGGAACAGCCATTGTTCGTGGCCGTTCTCGTCCTCGAGCCCCAACAGGGCACCGACCTGGATGCCGATCTGCTCGTCGTACGGGCGCAGGGTCAGGTTCTGGCAGAGCGTCAGCGCCTGGCGAATTTCCTCGACGCGCCTGGCCTGGCCGGCGGCGAGATAGGACGCCTCCAGCCCCAGGGTGTCGTACTTGTTTTCGGCAATATTCTCTTCGTGGGTCGCCGCCTCATAGGCGGTTTGCGCCGCACGCTGGGCGATCTCCAGATCGCCGCGGAGCTTGTCGAGAATCAGTTGGTGGACCGTAGGCTTGTGCATGGTCAGGTTCATGCTCAATCGCAGAATTGCAGGACGTTGGCCCGGCTCTTTTCGCTCGGCGCCGTCTGGTCCTGCTGCAGCCAGAACTGGCATTTCGGGTTGGACTGGTTGCGCAGGTTGCTGCGTGCATTATCCAGTGCCTGCTGCTGTTCGTTCTTGCGCAGGTTTTCCTGGTATTGCTCGAACATCCGGTTGGATGCAGCCGACTCCGTGCCGGGTGGTTTGGCCAGCTGTTGCACGGCCTGGGCGACGGGCGCCAACTGCTGGTCGAACAGAAAGCGCCAGGCCAGCCAGCAGGTCAGGGCGATTGCCAGAAAACCCAGCCACAATCCCAGGGCAATGCTGCCACTGAGCTGAAGTGCGTTTACGCTGATACGTAATGATCGACGGGGTGTCGGGCGATAGGGCATGGCGCCTCCTGGCAGGCGGTGTCGGCAAGTTGCGATTGTCGCACGAAGATTATCGGCGTTGGCTCTTCTGTCTGTAGCCATTTATGCGGACAATCGGCGCTTTTGCCAAACGGAGCCCGGAATGAAAGCCTCCTGGGATATTTTCTGCAGCGTCGTCGACAACTACGGCGATATCGGCGTGACCTGGCGGCTGGCCCGGCAACTGGTGGCCGAGCATCAGTGCAGGGTGCGGCTGTGGGTGGATGACCTGCGGGCCTTCGAGCGTTTGTGTCCGCCGATCGATGTCGCATTGCCTCAGCAGTGGCAGGAAGGCGTCGATGTGCGCCACTGGCCGGCCGAGTGGTCGCCGGTGGCGGCTGCCGACGTAGTGATCGCGGCCTTTGCCTGCCAGTTGCCACCGGTTTATATGGAGGCGATGGCCGAACGTGAACAGCCCCCTTTGTGGCTGAACCTCGATTACCTCAGCGCCGAGGCCTGGGTGACCGGTTGCCACGGTCTGCCTTCGGTGAAGTTCAAGGGCGTGCAGAAGTATTTCTTTTTCCCCGGGTTTCAAGTCGGCACCGGCGGGTTGCTGCGTGAGGCCGGATTGTTGGAGCGGCGCAGGGCGTTTCAACAGGATCCGCAGGCCCGGCAAGGCTTCCTTGAAGGGCTCGGTGTATTTGCCGCACCCGACGCCCGCCTTATTTCGCTGTTCGCTTATGAGAACGCCGGCCTGGCCAGTTGGCTGCAAGCGCTGGCCGCCGACTCGCGGGCGACCCATCTGTTGGTCCCCGAAGGTCGGATCCTGGGTGACGTGCAAAGCTGGCTGGGTGTCGAGGCGCTGGCGGCAGGTGCCGTGCAAGTGCGGGGCGCTCTGACGGTACAGGTACTGCCGTTCGTCCGGCAGGAGGAATACGACCAGCTCCTGTGGGCCTGCGATTTCAACGCGGTACGCGGCGAGGATTCATTTGTGCGTGCGCAATGGGCCGGCCGGCCGATGCTCTGGCACATTTATCAACAGGACGAAGACATCCACCTGGACAAGCTCGACGCCTTTCTCGAGCTTTATACACAGGGGCTGTCGCCAGAGGCCAAGGCGGCGCTGATCGACCTGTGGCGGGCCTGGAATGCCGGGGGCGAGATGGCCCAAGGCTGGAAAAAATTGCTGGAACACTGGCCGGAAGTGGCCGCTCACGCCGAAAAGTGGTGTCTGGAACAGGGCTCGCAGCCCGATCTTGCTGCGGCGCTGGTGCAGTTTTACCTAAATTGGATATGATACGCGGCCTAGATTTTTGTAAATCCCATCCAAATTCGGATATTCGCAATGAAAACTGGTAAAGAACTCAAACCCGGTACCGTGATCCGTATCGACAACGATCCTTGGCTGGTTCAGAAAGCTGAATTCACCAAGTCCGGTCGTAACAGCGCGATCATGAAGACCAAGCTGAAGAACCTGCTGACCGGTTACAAGACCGAAACCGTCTACGGTGCGGACGACAAGCTGGACGACGTGATCCTGGATCGCAAAGAAGCGACCCTGTCGTTCATCAGCGGTGACACCTACACGTTCATGGACACCACTGACTACACCATGTACGAGCTGAACGCCGAAGACATCGAAGCCGTTCTGCCGTTCATCGAAGAAGGCATGACCGACGTTTGCGAAGCCGTGTTCTTCGAAGACCGTCTGGTTTCCGTTGACCTGCCGACCACCATCGTGCGCCAGGTTGACTACACCGAAGGTTCCGCTCGCGGCGACACTTCGGGCAAGGTGATGAAGCCTGCCAAACTGAAAAACGGTACCGAGCTGAGCGTTGCCGATTTCGTTGAAATCGGCGACTGGATCGAGATCGACACTCGCGACGGCGGTTCCTACAAAGGCCGCGCCAAGGTTTAAGCTTCTGCTTGAATCCTTAGCCACAAAAAAGCCCGACCATCGAGTCGGGCTTTTTTGTGGCCGAAGATCAGTGACAGCCTTACTTCAGGTGTTGCTTGAGCTCTTCACTGGCCTGCAGCAGCGCCGAGCGCACCGCGGGTACCTGGCTGACCACGTTGAGCAGGCCATAGTCGTGGATCATCCCGTTGTAGCGCACCGAGGTCACGCTCACGCCGGCTTCGTCCAGCTTGCGGGCATAGGCTTCGCCTTCGTCGCGCAGCACATCGGCACCGGCCGTCTGGATCAGCGCGGGTGGCAGGCCCTTGAGCTGGGCGCTGGTGGCGCGCAGCGGCGAGGCGTAGATCTCGTTACGCTGCCGGGCATCGGTGGTGTAGTTGTCCCAGAACCACTTCATCATGTTTTTGCTGAGGAAGTGCCCCTCGGCATACTGGTTGTACGACGCTGTCTCGAAATTCGCGTCGGTCACCGGCCACAGCAGTAGCTGGAACCGGATCGCCGGCGTGCCCTTGTCCTTGGCCATCAGGCTGACCACCGCCGCCATGTTGCCGCCGACGCTGTTGCCGGCAACCGCCAGGCGCTTGCCATCGACGTTGATTTCCTGGCCATGCTCGGCCACCCATCGGGTCGCCGCGTAAGCCTGATTGATCGCCACCGGGTAATGAGCTTCCGGAGACGGCGTGTAGTTGACGAACACCGCCGCCGCCCCGGAGCCCACCACCAGGTCCCGCACCAGCCGCTCGTGGGTCGGGAAGTCGCCCAGCACCCAGCCGCCGCCGTGGAAAAACATGAACACTGGCAACGTGCCTTTCACCCCGGCCGGCCGGACGATGGTCAGGCTGATGGCCTGGCCGTCGACCTTGATGGTCTTCTGGCTGACATCCGCCTTGGGCAGCGTCAGCTTGACCCCGGCCTGGGCACCGACCAGAACGGCCCGGGCCTCTTTTGGCGTCATCTGTTCCATCGGCTTGCCGCTGCCGGCGTTCAAGGCGTCGAGGAACGCCCGGGTGTTGTGTTCGACCCCGCCTTCGGCGAAGGCCGTGTTGATGGACAGGGCGAGAAGGCTACCGGTCAAGACCTTGCTGAAAGTGTTCATGTTCGTCTCCTGGGCGGTGCGGGCGCTGGTGCGCAGCTGGGTTAGACAGTCACGTGCAGACGTACGTCGACGTTACCGCGGGTGGCGTTGGAGTAAGGGCAGACCTGGTGAGCCGCTTCGACCAGGGATTGCGCATCGCTCTGTTCAAGACCCGGCAGACTGATGTGCAGGTCGATGTCCAGGCCGAAGCCGCCAGGGATCTGGCCGATGCCGACGTGGGCGGTGATCGAGGCGTTGTCCGGGATCTTGCGTTTGCTCTGGCTGGCGACGAATTTCAGGGCGCCGATAAAGCAGGCGGAGTAGCCGGCGGCGAAGAGTTGTTCAGGATTGGTCGCCTGGCCGCCGGCACCACCGAGTTCTTTGGGGGTGGAGAGCTTGACGTCGAGGATGTTGTCGCTGGAGACGGCGCGGCCATCACGGCCACCGGTTGCGGTTGCGACTGCGGTATAGAGAGTTTGCATGGTGTGAGCCTCTTGGGTTTCGAAGTTTTGCGCTAAATGTTTGCGCACTAAGTAAGTGCGAAATAAATGTATCGCTCAAATATTTTGTGCGCAAGATAAATTTTGAAAAAAACTCGAAAACATTTACCAGTAGCCCGTTACTTTTGGCTAAGTTAATGATTTTAATGATATTTTCATCGATAATTTTTTTCATCGACACGCTGTTGGCGGTGTCGAAACAGAAGGGATCGCGAGCAAGCGCTGCAGAGGAGGGCAGGGCGTGCTCGCGAGAGCGCCGTTAAAGGCTGTCTTGCAGATGGCCGCGCAGGTTCAGCAGGTCGGCCTGCAGTTTGCGCAGTTGCTCCAGGGTCAGGCCGCTGGCGCCGAGGATGCATTGGGGAACGCCGCGCGCCCGATCATAGAGGGCCCGGCCTTGCTCGGTCAGCTCGATGATCACCACCCGTTCGTCTTCGCGGCTGCGGGTCCGGCTCAGCAGGCCCTCGGCCTCCAGGCGCTTGAGCAAGGGCGTCAATGAGCCAGGGTCGGTCAGCAGGCGGTTGCTGATTTCGCCGACGGTCAGGCCGTCCTGCTCCCAGAGCACCATCATTGCCAGGTACTGGGGATAAGTCAGGCCCAGCTCCTGCAGCAGTGGTTTATAGACTTTGGTCATCAGCAGCGAAGTCGAGTGCAGGGCGAAACACAGCTGGTTATCCAGCAGCAGATCGTCGCATTTTTCCGGGGTGGAGCCTTTGGTGTTCATGGTCGGACCTTGATCGATACTCGCCCTGAATCTAGCGGGCAAATCTTTAATGCGCCAGATAATTCTCGCCGGCTCTCAGCCCATGGCGCTCTGCAGGGCCAGATCCCAGGGCGGGATCGGACTGAAGCGAGTCTTCAGGTATTCCAGCAACAGGCGGCTGCGGGCGTTGGTGTGCTGTTCCAGGCGCAAGGCATAGATACCGGCGCTTTCCGGTTTGGGCAGGCCGGCTTCGCAGAACAACGGCAACAGTTCACCGCGCAGCAGGTATTCGCTGGCCAGCCAGGTCGGCAGGTGGGCGATGCCCAGCCCGGCCAGGGCGCCGGATAACAGGGCCTCGGCATTGTTGGCGCTCATGCGGATGCGTCGGGGGCGGTAAGTCTGCAATTGCCCGTCCAGTTCGAAGCGCCAGGCGAACAGTGGGGCCAGGCCATCCCAGTCCAGGCCGTCGTGCTGGCTCAGCTCGGCGGGATGGATCGGGGTGCCACGAAGCTTGAGGTAGGCCGGGCTGGCGCAGGCGATGCGCATGATGCTCGCCAGTGAGGTCGCCACCATGCGGGTATCGACCCTTTGCCCGGCGCGCAGCACCAGGTCGACCTTGCCCAGGTGCGAACCCTGCATGTCGACGAAGCTGTCGATCAGGTGCAATTGCACGTCCAGCCCCGGGTAGAGCATCAGGAAATCGGCGATCGCCGGCGCCAGGTGTCGCCGACCGAACGCTGCGGGAGCGTCGATGCGGATCAGGCCTTCCGGCGCATGGCTCAAGGACACCGCTTCCGCTCGGGCCAGTTGCAGTTCGGCGACGATGCGCCGGGCGCGTTCGGCAAAGGCCTGGCCAGCCGCCGTCGCCACCACCGCGTGGGTAGTGCGCATGAACAGCTTGCTGCCGACCGCGTTTTCCAGGCTGTCGATACGCCGGGCCACCGCCGAAGGGGTCAAGGGATGCCGGCGCGCGGCGGCGGAAAAACTCCCGGCTTCCAGCACATCGAGGAACAGGCCGAGCTGGTCGGTGAGGGCATTGGGGTTCATGGTGGGCATTTGCTTGTGCGAAATTGGCAAAGCCATTGTGCGTTGCTGTGCGTTTCCGCACCAGAGCCGACTGCGTAGCATGCAAGGCCTGAGGTGAGGAGAGCGGCGGTGATCGATTTAGCGATGTATGTGGTGTTGGGCGCGGCGCTGGGCACGGTGGGCGGCTTGTTCGGGATCGGTGGCGGCCTGATCGCGATCCCGGTGCTGGGCGTGCTGTTCGGGCTGGACCAGCAGATCGCCCAGGGCACGGCGTTGGTGATGGTGGTCCCCAACGTGATGCTCGCCCTGTGGCGTTATCACCAGCGCAACCGGATCGAGGCACGGCATGCGCTGCCGTTGGCCTTGATGGGCTTCTGTTTTGCCTGGCTCGGTTCGATCTGGGCGGTGGGCATCGATGCCCAGGTCATGCGGATCGGCTTCGTCGCGTTCCTGGTGGCCTTGTCGACCTATAACCTGTTGCGCATGTTCCTGGCCAATACCCCGGCTTCGGCGCAGATGCGTTATCCCTGGCCATGGCTCGGTGTGCTGGGGGCGGCCTCCGGGGCCATGGGCGGGCTGTTCGGTGTCGGTGGCGCGGTGGTTGCCACGCCGGTGCTGACCAGCGTGTTCGGCACCACCCAGGTGGTCGCCCAGGGGCTGTCGCTGGCCCTGGCCCTGCCGAGCACCGGGGTGACCCTGGTCACCTACGGGGTGCATCAGGAAGTGGACTGGATGATCGGCCTGCCGCTGGCGGCGGGTGGTCTGCTGAGCATCAGTTGGGGGGTGAAAATCGCCCACGCGCTGCCCGAGCGAATGTTGCGCGGGCTGTTCTGCGGCTTCCTGGCGGTCTGTGCGGTGATGCTCGCCTTTAAAGTTTGAAGCCCTCGACTATGTGCTCGGCCAGGCATTCGGTGATGGGCGAGGGCGTGTTGAGATTGCGCACCAGCATGATGCTGGCTTCGGGCAACAGGGGCAGGTCTTCGGCGGCACCCAGGATGCGCATGTCCGGGGTGATCAGGCTTTCCAGCTGCGCGGTGATCGCCAGGCCGGCGCTGACCACGGCCATCAGTGCCGACAGGCTGGAGCTGTTATAGGCGATGCGATAATCGCGCCCGGCGGCGTCCAGGGCATTGCAGGCCCATTGCCTGCAGAAGCAATCGCTGTTGAACATCGCCAGGGGCAGTGGCGTCTGCTCATGGGGGCAGAAACCCTGGGCCTCGGCCCAGACGAAACGCTCCTTGCGCAGCAACTGGCCGATTTCGCTGCCCGGTTCGCGGGTGACGATGGAGAGGTCCAGGTCCTGGCGCAGCAGCAGTTGCTTGGACGACTCGCAATGCACTTCGATCTGGATCAAAGGGTAAGCCTGGGCAAACCGCGACAGGATTCCCGGTAGAAAGCGCATCACGTAATCGTCCGGCGTACCGATGCGCACGGTGCCGACCATGTGCGGCTCGCGCAGGGTATTGAACACCTCGCTGTGCAGTTTCAGGATGCGCCGCGCGTAGCCCAGCAGCACCTGGCCCTCGGCGGTCAGGCGCACTTGCCGGCCCTCACGCTGGAACAGCTGGCGTTGCAGCACGTCTTCCTCGAGTCGCTTCATCTGCATGCTCACCGCGGACTGGGTGCGATTGACCTGCTCCCCGGCCTTGGTGAAACCGCCTTGATCGGCGATGGCGACGAAGGTGCGCAGGACCTCGGTATCAATGCTTGGGTAGCTGGACAATTCATCAAATTCCGAGATGTATTGCATAAGAAACATTCGTTGGATTGATCTTAGCCTTGGGTGGAGACTTGAGCCATCCCCACTGGAGGGCAAGACGATGAAAGGTCAAAAAGGTTTTGTACTGGCTCACCGATTTGCATGGCATGGCATTTCCTTGCGGCATCTGCTGCAGAGGATTGTCCGCTGGCATGAGCTGCACCGTGAACGGATCATGCTGGCCGGCATGAGTGACGAGGCGCTGAAGGATATCGGCCTCAGTCGCGCGGATGTGGAGCGGGAGACCGTGCGGCCGTTCTGGGACGATCCGATGCACAAGTGAATGTCAAAGCGCTACACAAGCCACTTCTTACTGAGGTAGCTTGCGGGCAGACAAGGAGATTGCCATGCCCGCAGAACTGTCCTTTTCCCTCAAGCAGGCTCGGCGTCTGGCGCTGGCCGCCCAAGGTTTTTCCGGGCGGCAGGCGCCTGCGACGATCAGGTCGGCACAGGTCAATCGCCTGATCGCGCGCCTGGGCATCCTGCAGATCGATTCGGTCAACGCCCTGGTGCGCTCGCACTACCTGCCGCTGTTTTCCCGCCTTGGCGACTATCCCGCGCAACTGCTGGACCAGGCCGCCTGGAGCCAGGGCCGGCAACGCACGTTATTCGAGTACTGGGGACACGAAGCCTCGTTGCTGCCCCTGTCGCTGTACCCGCTGATGCGCTGGCGCATGCGACGGGCCAGCCAGGGGCAGGGGATCTACCAGCAGTTGGCGCGTTTTGGCCAGGAGCAGCAGGCAACTATCCGCCGGGTGCTGGCCGCGGTCGAGGAACAGGGCGCCCTCGGCGCGGGCAGCCTGTCGACTCGCGAGGAACGCGCCGGCCCCTGGTGGGACTGGAGCGCGGAGAAGCATGCACTGGAATGGCTGTTCGCTGCCGGTGAGGTGACGGTCGCCGGTCGGCGTGGATTCGAGCGTTTGTACGACTTGCCGGAGCGGGTGATTCCTTCGAGCATCCTGCAACATTCGCCGCTCAGCGAGGCTGACGCCCAGCGCGGTTTGTTGTTGCATGCCGCCAGTGCCTTGGGCGTGGCCACCGAGAAGGATCTGCGCGACTACTTTCGCCTGGAACCGGCAGACAGCCGGGCGCGCCTGGCGGAATTGCTGGAAGGCGGCGAACTGCTGACCTGCGAGGTGGCGGGCTGGAAGCAAGCGGCGTATTGCCTGCCGCAGGTGAAGGTGCCGCGCAGCGTGCCGGCCAGCGCTTTGCTTTCCCCCTTCGACTCGCTGATCTGGGAGCGCAGCCGCACCGAGCGTCTGTTCGATTTCCGCTATCGGCTGGAGATCTACACGCCGCAGCACAAGCGGGTGTATGGCTATTACGTGTTGCCGTTTCTGCACCGCGAACGGATCGCCGCTCGGGTCGACCTGCGGGCAGAAAGGGCGCAGGGACGCCTGGCGGTGCATGCCGTGCACGAGGAGGAGCAGGGGCTGGACGAGCAGGGGATGCAGGCGCTGGCGAGCAATCTGCGGGATATGGCCAATTGGTTGGGGCTGGCCGACGTCCAGCTCAATTGCCCAAGGGCCAGCGCCCAGCGCTTGCGAGAGTTTCTTTGACCGCATCGCGAGCACGCTCGCTCCTACATAAAGCGCGCCACCTGCAGGAGCGGCGGGTCGACGCTCGATTGCTCGCGATGGCGCTCGATCATCCTGCAACGTCTCCTGGATGATCGAGCGCTAGGGGGTCAACGCTTGACCTGTTTCAAGGTCTCGGCAATCAGGAACGCCAGCTCCAGCGACTGATCGGCGTTCATCCGCGGGTCGCAATGGGTGTGGTAGCGATCCGACAAGGCATCTTCGGTAATCGGTCGCGCGCCACCGATGCACTCGGTGACGTTCTGCCCGGTCATCTCGATGTGGATACCGCCGGCATAACTGCCTTCGGCCTCGTGGACCTGGAAGAACTGCTTCACCTCAGCGAGGATCTGCGCGAAGTCCCGGGTCTTGTAACCGCTGCTGGCCTTGATGGTGTTGCCATGCATCGGATCGGAGCTCCACAGCACCTTCTTGCCTTCGCCTTCCACCGCGCGGATCAACTGGGGCAGATGGTCGCCGACCTTGTTCGCGCCCATGCGCACGATCAGGTTCAGGCGGCCCGGGTCGTTGTCCGGGTTGAGGATGTCGATCAGGCGGATCAGCTCCTCGGTGTTCATGCTCGGGCCCACCTTGACCCCGATCGGGTTATTCACCCCGCGCAGGAATTCGACGTGGGCGCCGTCGAGCTGGCGGGTGCGATCGCCGATCCACAGCATGTGCGCCGAGCAGTCGTAGTAGTCGTTGGTCAGGCTGTCGCGACGGACGAAGGCTTCTTCATAGTTCAGCAACAGCGCCTCGTGGGCGGTGAAGAAGCTGGTCTCGCGCAACTGCGGCGAGCTGTCCATGCCGCAGGCGCGCATGAAGGCCAGGGTTTCGTCGATGCGATCGGCCAGTTGGCTGTACTTCTCGGCCAGGGCGGAGTTGGCGATGAAGTCCAGGTTCCATTTGTGCACCTGGTGCAGGTCGGCAAAGCCGCCCTGGGCAAAGGCGCGCAGCAGGTTGAGGGTGGCGGTGGCCTGGTGGTAGGACTGCAGCAGGCGGTCCGGGTCCGGCACCCGGCTTTTTGCATCGAAACCAATGCCGTTGACGATATCGCCGCGGTAGGCCGGCAGCGTTACGCCATTGATGGTTTCGTCATTGGCCGAGCGCGGCTTGGCGAACTGGCCGGCCATGCGCCCGACCTTGACTACCGGGCAGCCGGCGGCGAAGGTCATGACGATCGCCATCTGCAGCAGGACCTTGAAGGTGTCGCGAATCTTCGCCGCGGAGAACTCGGCGAAGCTCTCGGCGCAATCGCCGCCCTGCAGCAGAAAAGCGCGGCCCTGGGTCACCTCGGCAAACTGGCGGCGCAGCTCACGGGCTTCGCCGGCAAACACCAGCGGCGGGTAGCTGGCCAGGGTCTGCTCGACCTGCAACAGGTGTGCGGCGTCGGGGTAGGTAGGTTGTTGCTGGATCGGCAGGGCGCGCCAGCTGTCAGGACTCCAGGGTTGGCTCATCATGGACTCGGGTGTTTTTTAAGGTCGGACAGGCATGTTATCAGCAATTAGTGCGTGACCTGTTCCCGCCGGTTCGCGGACAATCGCGCCTTTCCCGCTCGGCGCCGAGCGGCCGGTTTATCGCGACGGCGAGGTTGAGCCCCGTCGCGGCTAGGAGAAGAGATGACTGAGGAGCGCGTCGAGCGCCTGCTCGCCGAAGTGCACGATGAGTTCGGCATGATTCGGGTACTGGAAGTGGCGGACTACCGCTTCCTCGAATTTGGCGATGCCATCGAGCAGAGCTGTGTGTTTACCGCCGACCCGAGCTGGCTGGAGTATGACTACACCCGGGCCATGCTGATCGGTGCACTGTGCCATGAGCAGCCCGAGAGCGCGCTGTTTCTCGGCCTTGGCGCCGGCACCCTGACCCAGGCCTGCCTCAAGTTCCTGCCGCTGGAAGATGTCGAGGCCATCGAGCTGCGCCCGGACGTACCGCGCCTGGCCATCGAGTACCTGGGGCTGGATGACGATCCGCGTCTCTATATCCGGGTCGGCGATGCGCTCGAACTGCTGGACAGCGCCGAGTCGGCGGACCTGGTTTTCGTCGACCTGTATACCGACGTCGGGCCGGGTGTCGGGCACCTGGCCTGGGGGTTCCTGGAGAACTGCCAGAAACGCCTCAACCCGGGCGGCTGGCTGGTGATCAACCAGTGGGCCACCGACGATGGCAAGCCGCTCGGCGCAGCCTTGCTGCGCGGGCTTTACCACCGGCATTACTGGGAGCTGCCGGTGAAGGAAGGCAACGTGATTCTGATCGTGCCGTCCGACCTGGACCAGGATCTGGACATGGACGGCCTGCGCGCCCGGGCCGAGGCGCTGGCGCCGCGCCTGGGCTATTCGTTGCAGTCGTTGATCAAGTGCATCCGGCCGGCGACCTGATTCGGCTGGCCGAGCGCATCTGTGGGAGCGAGGCTTGCCCGCGACAAGGCCTCACATTCGTCACGGGTTCAGACCGCTCAACGCCCCTTGAACACGCCCGACCGCTTCTCGACCATCGCTCGCACACCCTCCTTGGCGTCATCGCTGTTCAATAGCTTCTTCACCAACGGCGGCAGCCCCTGTGCCGCCGCGCTTTCTCCTTCGAGCCGGGCTTGCCGGGCGGACATCAGGGTCGCCTGAACCCCCAGCGGGGCCTGGCTGGCGATCCGTTCGGCGAGGGCCAGGGCGCGGGGCAGCAGGTCTTCGCTGGCCATGACTTCCTGCACCAGCCCCAGGCGCAGGGCTTCATGGGCGTCGAATTCGTCGCCAGTGAGCAGCCAGCGCATGGCGTTGCCCCAGCCGGCGACCTGATGCAAACGCAGGGTGGCGCCACCGAAGGGGAAGATGCCGCGTTGCACTTCCAGCTGGGCGAAGCGGGTATTGCTGGCGCACAGGTTGATGTCCGCCGCCAGCATCAGCTCGATGCCTATGGTCAGGCAGTAGCCTTGCACCGCGACTATCACCGGTTTGCTGACCCGTGGCCCGGCAAAGACACCCCAGGGATCGCAACCGCCGGCCGGCGCCTGCCAGCCTTTGGCGAGCTTGGCCCCGACATTGGCCAGGTCCAGCCCCGCGGTGAAATGCTCGCCATGGCCGAATACCACGGCGACCCGGGCTTCGGCACAGGCCTCGAACTCGCCATAGGCCAGGCTGAGTTGATCGAGCAATTGCAGGTCGAAGGCGTTGCGCTTGGCGACCCGGTCCAGGCCGATGAGGAAGAGATGACCACGCTGTTCACGGCTGACGCGACTGCAACTGGGCTGACTCATGGGGCATTTCCTCGGACGGTAAAGAGTGTCTCGGACCGACGGTATCGGCCGGCAAGATGAACCGTTTAAGCGTCATCCCCCGACAGGCGTGGGCCTGTGCAAAATAGACCTTTGCCGGATTATCCGCAAAGCCTGTGACAACTAGGCATTCAGCGGGTTTTTCCGATAAAAAAAACTCCCTTTTTTGAGTAATTCCGGTATAGTGCGCGCCGGCCTTTAACCGGGCCTCGTTTAGGTGATGCAATTCCCCGAAGTCAGCTTCGGCTGCTTGTCCGCTGCGCGGACTATCCTTGACGTTCATTTCTTTCAATCGTTTTCGCAAATCCCCGCCGACAAAGCTGCCAGGGTGACTCTTGAGTCTTACACGGCATGCGCAGCTTTGGAGCATGGGTCTTTGCGGATGCACTTAGAGGCAGACCCATGACCCAGGAAATCGGCGGCTTCGCCGCTCTTGAACTTCATCCCAATATTGTCGCTGCAGTAGTCGCTACCGGCTATGAAGAGCCTTCGGCCATTCAGCAGCAGTCGATCCCGATCATCCTCGCCGGTCACGATATGATTGGCCAGGCGCAAACCGGTACCGGTAAGACCGCCGCGTTCGCCCTGCCTATCCTGCACCGCATTGATCCGTCCAAGCGCGAGCCGCAAGCTCTGATCCTGGCCCCAACCCGTGAGTTGGCGCTGCAAGTTGCAACCGCTTTCGAAACCTACGCCAAGCAAATGCCGGGCGTAACTGTTGTGGCTGTCTACGGCGGCGCGCCGATGGGCCCACAACTGAAAGCAATCCGTAATGGCGCACAGATCGTTGTCGCCACTCCGGGCCGTCTGTGCGACCACCTGCGTCGCGACGAAAAAGTCCTGGCTACCGTGAACCACCTGGTTCTCGACGAAGCCGACGAAATGCTCAAGCTGGGCTTCATGGATGACCTGGAAGTGATCTTCAAGGCCATGCCGGAAACCCGCCAGACCGTACTGTTCTCGGCCACCTTGCCGCAGTCGATCCGTGCGATCGCCGAGCGTCACCTGAAGGACCCGAAACACGTCAAGATCCAGAGCAAGACCCAGACCGTCACCGCGATCGAACAGGCTCACCTGTTGGTTCACGCTGACCAGAAGACTTCTGCCGTTCTCAGCCTGCTGGAAGTGGAAGATTTCGACGCCCTGATCATGTTCGTGCGCACCAAGCAAGCGACCCTGGACCTGGCCAGCGCCCTCGACGCCAAAGGCTACAAAGCCGCTGCGTTGAACGGCGACATTGCCCAGAACCAGCGTGAGCGCGTGATCGACTCGCTCAAAGATGGCCGCCTGGACATCGTTGTGGCGACCGACGTTGCCGCCCGTGGCCTGGACGTACCGCGCATCACCCACGTATTCAACGTGGACATGCCGTACGACCCGGAATCCTACGTGCACCGTATCGGCCGTACCGGCCGTGCCGGTCGCGAAGGTCGTGCGTTGCTGCTGGTGACTCCACGCGAGCGCCGCATGCTGCAAGTGATCGAGCGTGTAACCGGTCAGAAGGTGGCCGAGGTTCGCCTGCCGGACGCCCAAGCCGTTCTCGATGCGCGCATCAAGAAGCTGACCAACAGCCTGTCGCCGCTGGTGGCTGACGCTGAATCGACCCACGGTGATCTGCTGGATCGCCTGACCGCCGATATCGGTTGCAGTCCGCGTGCCCTGGCCGCGGCCCTGCTGCGCAAGGCCACCAACGGTCAGGCGCTGAACCTGGCAGCGATCGAGAAGGAACGCCCACTGGTGCCGAACAGCGCACCACGTGGCGACCGTCCTGAGCGTTCCGGCGACCGTCCTGATCGCGGCGAGCGTGAGCGTCGCGCGCCGATGCCTCTGGCTGAAGGTCGTGCCCGTTGCCGTACCGCGCTGGGCGCGCGTGACGGTATAGCGGCCAAGAACCTGCTGGGCGCCATCCTCAACGAAGGCGGCCTGGCCCGCGAAGCCATCGGTCGCATCCAGGTGCGTGACAGCTTCAGCCTGGTCGAGCTGCCGGAGGAAGGTCTGGAGCGTCTGCTGAGCAAACTGAAGGACACTCGCGTGGCCGGCAAGCAGCTGAAGCTGCGTCGCTATCGCGAAGACTGATCGGCGCTGAGCTGATTGGTTGAACGAAAAAATCCCCGCCTGGTGCGGGGATTAATGAGATGGTCACCCCCACACCCTGCGAGGGCTACGCTTTCGCAGGGTGTTTTGTTTTCGGAGGCCATCCTCATGAGCGAGTCAGCGCTGATCGGAATCGATCTCGGCAAGCACAGTTTCCACCTGCACGGCCAGGACACTGCGGGCCGAGAGGTGTTTCACAAGAAGCTCTCGCGTCCACAGATGATGCAGTTCTTCGGCAATCTGCCGGCTTGCACCGTGGTGATGGAGGCATGTGCCGGCGCGCATTTTGTCGCTCGTCAGCTGATCGCCATGGGGCATCAGGCCAAACTGATTTCTCCGCAGTTCGTCCGGCCCTTCGTCAAGGGCAACAAAAACGACTTCGTCGACGCCGAGGCCATTTGCGAAGCGGCCTCGCGCCCATCGATGCGCTTTGTTACGCCTAAAACCGAGGCGCAGCAGACCCTTTCCGTTCTGCACCGCCTGCGCGAATCGCTGGTGCACGACCGCACCAAAGCCGCCAATCAGATGCACGGTTTCCTGCTGGAGTTTGGTATCAGCCTGCCCAAAGGTCTGGCGATCATGAAACGTTTGGCGAGTATCTTGGCCGAGCATGAGTTGCCGGTTCGGCTCACCGGGCAGTTGCAACGCCTGCACGATCACTTCGCTTACCTGGATGAGCAGGTCAAGGAACTGGATAAAGAGCTGGCAGGCCAGCTGGCCGCCGATGATCTGGGCAGTCGCCTGCTGAGCCTGCCGTGTGTCGGGCCGATCACCGCCAGCCTGCTGGCGGTGGAAATGGGCGACGGCCAGCAGTACAAGTGCAGTCGCGACTTCGCAGCATCTGTGGGTCTGGTGCCCAGACAGTACAGCACCGGTGGCAAGGCGAATTTGCTCGGCATCAGCAAGCGCGGTGACAAGCACCTGCGGCAATTACTGGTGCAGTGTGCGCGGGTCTACCTGCAAAGGCTGGACTACCAGCGCGGCCGTTTGGCCGACTGGGTACGCTCAATGCTGACGCGACGCCACTCGAACGTGGTGGCCTGTGCTTTGGCTAACAAGCTGGCGCGGATCGCGTGGGCGCTAGCGGCCCACCATACGCAGTATGAAGCAGGGCCAGGCGCGCTGAGCGCCTGACCCTGCGGTTGTTGCAGCACCACGAAGCACCCTTCAGGTTTTGCGATAGCTGAACAACGGATGACGTGAACGGCCCACCGGCCTGACGAAGAACCTGGCACAAAAATCGGCTTCAGAAGCCGCGGCATTTTTCAGGATCGTCAGGCGCGACTCTCATCGTGGCGCGGGGCATGCCCCCAAACAGACGCCGGATAGATTTAAGCAAGCCAACCACTTCACCCATTAATCAGTATTGCAAAAACGGGGGTGACCATAGATTTTTTGCCTGGGGTTTTGAGCTGTTGGTGCTCGCCCTGCGCCAGGCCTGGCAGTGGCATCAGCCGAAGCGATAGATATCCATGCCCAGCGCGCCCATGGTGAAGCCTTGATGGGCGATGCTGAAATCGCCACCGGCGCCTCTGGCGAAGTACAGCGGTAGCAGGTGTTCGTCGCTGGGGTGGCTGCGCACCGCATTGGGTGCCTGGCGACGGTAGTCGTGCAGCGCGGCTTCGTCGTTGGCGGCGAGTTTCTCGATCATCCAGTCGCGAAAAGCCTTGGCCCAGGGCTCGACGCTTTCCGGGCCGGCATGCCAGTCCAGTTCGCGCAGGTTGTGGGTAATGCTGCCCGAGCCGATCAATAGCACCCCCTGTTGCCGCAGGCTGGACAGGGCATGGCCGACCTGAGTCTGCAAGGTCGGGCCCATTCGGCTGGGCAGGGAAACCTGGACAATCGGAACGTCCGCCTGTGGGTACATCAGCGACAGCGGCACCCAGACCCCGTGGTCGAACGGGCGCTGGTCGTCGAGCTGCGCCGTCAGGCCGTCGGCCCTGAGCAACTGCGCCACCTGTTCCGCCAGCTCAGGCTGGCCGGGAGCCGGGTATTGCACGGCGAACAGTGCCGCGGGGAAACCACCGAAGTCATGCCAGGTTTGCGGTTGGGGGTTGCTGCTGACCCGCAGGTCCTGGCTTTCCCAGTGGGCCGACACCACCACTATGGCCTTGGGGCGCGGCAGCTCGGCGGCCAGGCGGGCGAGGGCAGGGCCGCTGGCGCCGGGTTCCAGGGCAAGCATCGGCGATCCGTGGGAGATGAACAGGCTAGGGAGCATGAATAAGGTCCTGAGCGTTAAGATGCACCATCTTCAATCAGATCATTGATCTAAATCTAATATAAGTTTTTGTGGTTTTTGATCGAATTTCAGGGTGATTTATGCAGCCGGAATTTTGGCACAAGCGGTGGGAGCAGAATCAGATCGGCTTCCATTTGTCCGAGGTTAATCCATATCTGCAACGCTACTGGCCTCGGCTGGGACTGGTGCCGGGCTCGCGGGTGCTAGTGCCGCTGTGCGGCAAGAGCCTGGACCTGAGCTGGCTGGCTAGCCAGGGGCATCAGGTGCTGGGTATCGAGTTGTCGGAGAAGGCCGTCCAGGACTTTTTCAGCGAACAGCAGTTACAGCCGCGGGTCAGCCTTCGAGGTGGATTCACCGTCTATGAGTACGCTCCGATCCAGCTCTGGTGCGGTGATTTTTTTGCCCTGCAGGCCACGGATGTCGCCGACTGCCAGGCGTTGTACGACCGGGCGGCGCTGATCGCCTTGCCGCCGGAGATGCGCGAGCGGTATGCGGCACATCTGCGGTCCATCCTGCCCCAGGGCTGCCAGGGGTTGCTGATCACCCTGGATTACGACCAGGCACTGATGGCGGGGCCGCCTTTCGCCGTGCTCGATGACGAGGTCAAGGCCTTGCTCGGTAAACGCTGGCAACTGCGGGTCGAGGAGGAGCGGGACATCCTTGGCGAGAGCTGGAAGTTTCTCCAGGGTGGCGTGACCCGACTCGAGGAGCGGGTCTATCGCTTGCTGGCGCGCTGAGTTCCGCTTTTCCTCGGGCACTAAAAAGGGCGACCTGGGTCGCCCTTTTTGTGTTGCGCCAGCGTTATCCGCGACGACGACTCAGTGCGTCGATACGCTCTTCCAGCGGCGGGTGGCTCATGAACATGCGAGCCAGGCCTTGTTTGAGGCCACCGTTGATGCCGAAGGCATTCAGGGTGTCGGGCATGTGCACCGGCAGGCCCTGTTCCGAGCGCAGGCGTTGCAGGGCACCGATCATTGCCGCGGTACCGGCCAGTTGCGCACCCGCTTCGTCGGCACGGAATTCGCGCTTGCGCGAGAACCACATGACGATGGCGCTGGCCAGGATGCCCAGGACCAGTTCGGCGAAGATGGTCGCGATGTAGTAGGCGATACCCTGGCCTTCTTCGTTCTTGAAAATCACCTTGTCGACAAAGTTGCCGATGATGCGCGCGAAGAACATCACGAAGGTGTTCACCACGCCCTGGATCAGCGCCAGGGTGACCATGTCGCCGTTGGCCACGTGACCGATCTCGTGGGCCAGCACGGCTTTCACTTCATCGGGCGAGAAGCGCTCGAGCAGGCCCTGGCTGACCGCAACCAGCGCGTCGTTCTTGTTCCAGCCGGTGGCGAAGGCGTTGGCCTCGTAGGCCGGGAAAATACCGACTTCGGGCATCTTGATCCCGGCTTCGCGGGACAATTGCTCGACGGTTTGCAGCAGCCATTGCTCATGACGAGTACGAGGCTGGGTAATGATCTGGGTGCTGGTGCTCATTTTCGCCATCCACTTGGAGATGAACAGCGAGAACAGGGAACCGGCGAAACCAAAGACCGCACAGAAAACCAGCAGCTGATTGAGGTTGAGATCAACCCCATTGGCCGCCATGAACCCGTTGAAGCCAAAAAGGCTCAGGGTGATGCTGGCAATCAGCACGACCGCCAGGTTAGTGGCCAAGAACAGCAGGATGCGCATCATGGTTGTAGAAATCTCCTCATGCTAAAGATGTAGCGTTCTGCGGGGTATATAAGGTGCGGCACCGGCCTATTCAACCGGGTGACTATTTCAAACTGTGTCCTGCAGGCTGATTTTAGACGCTTGCATGAGCTTTCTGTCGCAGGTGGGGAAGGCACCGGAAGCTGACCTGCGCTTCAGAGGCGTGTTGCCCCTGGGCACAAGGTGCAAGGCAAAGATACAGAAGGGTAGGCGCAGCAGGGAGTACAGAAGTGTTGCTGAATTAATCGCCGTGCGACCGGGGGCGGTCGCACGGCGTCGCAAGGCTTACTGGCGATACGACTTGAGGAAGCTGCCGATACGGCCGATCGCCTGCTCCAGGTCATCGACCCGCGGCAGGGTCACGACACGGAAGTGGTCCGGCCATGGCCAGTTGAAGGCGGTGCCCTGAACCACCAGCAGTTTCTCCGAGAGCAGCAGGTCCAGGACGAACTTCTCGTCGTTGTGGATCGGACAGACTTTCGGATCGATTTTCGGGAAGGCGTACAGCGCGCCCATGGGCTTGACGCAGCTTACGCCAGGGATGTCGTTGAGCAGTTCCCAGGTGCGGTTGCGCTGTTCCAGCAGACGGCCCGGCGGCAGCACCAGGTCGTTGATGCTCTGATAGCCGCCCAGCGCCGTTTGGATGGCGTGCTGGCTCGGCACGTTGGCGCACAGGCGCATGTTGGCCAGCATGTCGATGCCTTCGATGTAGCTCTGGGCGTGGTGCTTGGGACCGGAAATGGCCACCCAGCCAGAGCGGAAGCCGGCCACCCGGTAGGATTTGGACAGGCCGTTGAAGGTCAGGCACAGCAGGTCCGGCGCCAGGGAGGCAGTGCAGACGTGCACGGCGTCATCGTAGAGGATCTTGTCGTAGATCTCGTCGGAGAACACCACCAGGTTGTGCTGGCGCGCCAGTTCGAGCATCTCCAGCAACACTTCCTTGGGGTACACCGCGCCGGTCGGGTTGTTCGGGTTGATGATCACCAGGGCCTTGGTGTTCGGGGTGATCTTGGCCTTGATGTCGGCGATGTCCGGCCACCAGTTGGCCTGCTCGTCGCACAGGTAGTGCACCGGGCTGCCGCCGGCCAGGCTCACGGCCGCGGTCCACAGCGGGTAGTCCGGGGCCGGTACCAGCACTTCGTCACCGTTGTTGAGCAGGGCCTGCATGGCCATGACGATCAGTTCGGAAACGCCGTTGCCCAGGTAGATGTCTTCGATGCCGACGCCTTCCACCTGCTTTTGCTGGTAGTACTGCATGACCGCCTTGCGGGCGCTGAACAGGCCCTTGGAGTCGCTGTAGCCCTGTGCGGTCGGCAGGTTGCGGATCACGTCCTGGAGGATTTCGTCCGGCGCTTCGAAACCAAAGGGCGCCGGATTGCCGATGTTCAGCTTGAGGATGCGATGGCCTTCCTCTTCCAGGCGTTTGGCGTGCTTGAGCACTGGGCCGCGAATGTCATAACAGACGTTGGCGAGCTTGTTCGATTTGCTGACCTGCATGGCGATGTGTTCCCGAAAATGAACGATCCAGACGGTGAGTGAGCTACCGTACTGGGAATCCTGCGTTTGCACACAGGCCTGAAGCCTGGGTTCGCGGCGGCAAAATCCGTTTGAACCCGTGTAACACGGCTGCCAGACTGGCGTCTAACGAGGCGCAATCATACGTGCCGCCCGATCCGTGGAAAAGATACAGATCGGGCTTTTTCAGTTGCAGAGGAAGGACCATGGAAAAGCTGGAAAAAACCCTTGAAGAATGGCGTGCCATGCTCGATCCGGAGCAGTACAACGTCTGCCGCCTCAAAGGCACCGAACGACCGTTCTCGGGCAAGTACAACGCCACCAAGACCGACGGTGTGTATCACTGCATCTGCTGCAATGCGCCACTGTTCGACTCCAAGGCCAAATTCGACTCCGGTTGCGGCTGGCCAAGCTTCTACGAGCCGATCGGCGAGAGCGCCATGGTCGAGATCCGTGACCTGAGCCACGGCATGATCCGCACCGAAGTGGTCTGCGCCAAATGCGATGCGCACCTGGGGCATGTATTTCTGGACGGCCCGCCGCCGACTGGCCTGCGCTACTGCATCAACTCGGTGTGCCTGGACCTGGTTCCACGCTGATCGTGGTGGGCACCCAAGGCGATTTTTCGAAATCGCTTTCCGGCTAATTAAATTGCATGCAATTTAATTGAGCGCTATTTTTGTCGCACCTTTCGTTTCTGGAGCCCGCGCCATGAGTGACACATTGCTGAACATTCCGTGCACCACCATCAAGGGTGAGCAAAAGACCCTGGCCGACTTCGCCGGCAAGGCCGTGCTGGTGGTCAACACCGCGAGCAAGTGCGGTTTCACCCCCCAGTACAAGGGCCTGGAAGAACTGTGGCAGACCTACAAGGACCAGGGGCTGGTAGTGCTGGGCTTTCCCTGCAACCAGTTCGGCAAGCAGGAACCGGGCAACGAAGGGGCGATTTCCGAGTTCTGCGAGCTGAACTATGGCGTCAGCTTTCCGCTGTTCAAGAAGATCGACGTCAATGGCGCCGAGGCGCACCCGCTGTTCGTGCAGTTGAAAAAGCGCGCGCCAGGGGTATTGGGTTCCCAGGGCATCAAGTGGAATTTCACCAAGTTCCTGATTGGCAAGGACGGCGCGCTGGTCAAGCGTTTCGCCCCGGCCACCAAGCCCCAGGACCTGACCCGCGAGATCGAAGCCCTGCTCAAATGACCGACCTGTCCACCGATTCGCTGAAACTCGACAGCCAGCTGTGCTTCAAGCTGTATGCCGCCTCGCGGGCCGTGGTGCGGGGCTACAAGCCGATGCTCGACCAGTTGGGACTGACCTACCCGCAGTACCTGGTGATGCTGGTGCTCTGGGAATGGCAGGCCACGCCGCCGGAGCTGCCGACGGTCAAGGCACTGGGGGAACGCCTGGCGCTGGATTCCGGGACCCTGACGCCGCTGCTCAAGCGCCTTGAACAGCTGCAACTGGTGCAGCGTCAGCGTTCGTCCCGCGACGAGCGCGAGGTGCACCTGAGCCTGACCGAGGTCGGCCTGGCCCTGCGCGATCAGGTGCCGCCGCTCAAAGCCGCGCTGTTGTGCGACAGCGGTGTCGACCTCGACAGCCTGAGCGAATTGCGCAATGGCCTGGACCGTCTGCTGGCCCAGGTCAAAGCGCTGTCGTAGTCGGCACCCAAAGGTCCAAGAGGGCGATCAGCTCTTCACGGCGGAAGGGTTTGGCCAGGTAGTCGCTCATGCCCGCGGCGCGGCAGCGTTCGCGCTCTTCGGGCATGGCGTTGGCGGTCAGGGCGACGATCGGCAGGTCCGGCCAGCGGCCGCTGCGGCGGATCTGCCGGCTGGCCTCGTAGCCATCCATCACCGGCATGTTGCAATCCATCAGCACCAGGTCGAAATGCTGGTGCTCCAGCACGTCCAGGGCTTCGGCACCCTGGGAGGCGACCGTCACTTCGCAACCGAGCTTGCTCAGCATGCCTTTGGCCACCAGTTGGTTCACCGGGTTGTCTTCCACCAAGAGGATGAAGGCCCGGCGCAGGGGCGCCAGGGTTTCCAGCTGGGTTTCATTGATCACCGCGGTTTCGGCCAGCAGGGCACGGCGCAGGGTCTGATACAGGGCGTTGCGCGCCAATGGCCGTGCCTGTTGCTGCAACGGCGCCAGGGCGCTGGCTTCTTCGCTGGGCAGGAAACTGCCGTAGGCGGTGACCAGCAGAATCGGCGCGCTGATGCTCGGGCGCAGGCCGAACAGGCATTCCGGGCAGTCGGTGATCAACAGGTCCGGCTTCTGCCCGAGCAGTGATTCATTGAGATCGCAGCGCCGATACTCCAGCCCCCAGAATGGCAACTGCACGCTCAACAGTTCGGCCAGGCCGCTGCCTTCGGAGGTAATGGCCAGCACCTGGCCGTGCAGTGGCTGTGGCGGGCTGGCAGGCGTGTGGCAGGGCAGCGGCAGGTCGGCACAGAACTGGCTGCCAAAACCCACCTCCGAGCTGATGCTCAGGCGCCCCTGCATGGCCTCGCAGAGGTTGTAGGTCAACGCCAGGCCCAGGCCGGTGCCGCCGTATTGCCGAGTGATCCCGGCACCGGCCTGGGTATAGGGCTGGAAGATCTTCACCTGGGCCTCGCGGGCGATGCCGATGCCGGTGTCGCAGACTTCGATCCTGACCCCGTCTTCGAGCGTACGCAGGCGCACATCGACACGGCCGAAGCGGGTGAACTTGAGGGCGTTGGACAGCAGGTTGCTGACGATCTGCCGCACGCGCGTGGGGTCGCCAAGGACCAGCGCCGGGAACTCCGGCTCGATCAGGCAGGCCAGCTCGACGCTCGGCGCGGCGTTCTGCGACAGCAGGTTGGCCGTGTCTTCCACCAGCACCCCGAGGTCGAAGGGGATGCGCTCCAGTTCCAGCTGGCCGGCGTCGAACTTGGACATGTCGAGAATATCGTTGAGCAGCTCCACCAGCACTTTGCCGGAGTCGTGGGCGATCGACAGTTGCTGGCGTTGCTCGGCGTTCAGCGGGCTGTCCAGCGACAAGGCGATCATGCCCAGCAGGCCGTTGAGCGGCGTGCGGATTTCATGGCTCATGTTGGCCAGGAAAGCGGCACGCGCCTGGGCCATGTCGAGGGCGGTGCTACGAGCGATTTCCAGCTCTTCGTTGGACTGGCTCAGTCGGTCGTTGATGGCCTTGAGCTCGGTGGTGCGCGCCGAGACGATGTTTTCCAGCTGCCCGAGGTAGTCGGTCAGGCGGTTTTCGGCGTTGCGCCGTTGCTGGATCTCAGTGGCCATGTTGTCGAACTGCTGGTTGGCGACCTTGACCAGTACGCCGATCTCGTCCTGTTCGTGGCTGGGCGGGAAGTCCAGCCGCGTCTGGTCGGGGTTGCGCGGATCGCGGCCGCTGAGTTCGCGAATGACGCCGACCAGGGGTTTGGTCAGCATGACGTAGAACAGCGCCAGGAGCAGCCCGGTGAGGATCAGGCTGCGCATGAAACCGTTGATCAGGGTGATTTCCGCGCGGCGCAGGAAGCGGCTGCCGAACGCATAGGTGTCGACTTCCAGGTGCAGGACGCCGAGGGATTCCGAGGGCAGGTGATCGAGGTACAGGCGGTCCTGGAATTCGCGCTTGGCGCCGAACAGGAAGTCGCTGAACATCCGGTAGGGGCTTTGCTGGGCCGGCCGGGTGACGTTGGCCAGCAAGGTGTCGTTGTTGTCGATCAGCCGGGCGCGGATGATCGCCGGCGAGCGCAGCAGGCCGAGCGTCAGCTCCTGGGCGAGCTCGGAGTCGATGTTGTAGGCGATACGCGAGGCCGGATTGTGGCTGATTTCCAGGAGCGCGTTGATTTCCCGGTTGATGGAGGCATCTTCGCTGGCATAATCGATGCCGATTTGCAGCAGACTGAGCGCCGTCCCCAGGACAAAACCGACCAGCACAGTGAGCTTGGCTTGCTTGTAAGACAGGCGGTTGGTGAACTTGATGTCCATGGGGTGTTGAACCAATTTCCGTTTCCCTTCGCTGGGCAAGCATAGCTGATCGTCAGTGTGTGCCGGCAGGGCCCGGCGCCGTTCGCCTGCGGTAGACCTGGCATGCAGAAGGTCGTTTCGCCTGCGTGCCACATCATTACTGGGAACCCGCCCGAGGAGAAGTCGTGGAATCTCGATTGAATGCTTTTCTTGAGCGCGCCGATGCGGTACTGGCGCGTATCGAGCCGCTGTTGCCCGCGCCGCGACAAGCCATCGACTGGACCCAATGCCTGGCCGCGCGCTGGCAGCGTGAAGGCCGCAGCGGTTTTCTGCTGCCGCTGGAGGTCAGCCTGGACATGCGCTTGTCCGACCTGATCGGGGTCGACAACCAGCGCGACCAGTTGGGGCGCAATACCCGGCAGTTCCTCGACGGCCTGCCGGCCAACCACGCCTTGCTGTGGGGCTCGCGCGGCACCGGCAAATCGTCGCTGGTCCGCGCGCTACTGGCCGAGCATGCCCAGCACGGCCTGCGCCTGATCGAGATCGAGCGTGATCACCTGGCTGACTTGCCGCGGGTGGTGGAGCAACTGGTCAAGCTGCCACAGCGTTTCGTGCTGTTCTGCGACGACCTGTCGTTCGAGTCGGGCGAGGGCGACTACCGGGTGCTCAAGAGCGTGCTCGACGGCTCGCTGGAGCAGGCTCCGGACAATGTGCTGCTGTATGCCACCTCCAACCGCCGGCACCTGGTTCCAGAGAAGGAAAGCGACAACGAGAACTGGAAGCGCGTCGATGGCGAGTTGCACCCGAGCGAGGCGGTGGAAGACAAGATTGCCTTGTCGGATCGCTTTGGCCTGTGGCTGTCGTTCTATCCCTTCACCCAGGAGCACTACCTGAACGTGGTCGAACACTGGATCGGCGAGTTGGGAAGCAAGGCTGGCCTGCAATGGCAGCGTGACGAAGCCCTGGATATTCTCGCCGTGCGCTGGGCCACCGGCCGTGGCAATCGCAATGGTCGCTGCGCGTATCAGTTCGCGCGCTACTGGGTAGGTTTGCAGTTGTTGGAGCAAAAAGCATGATCGATCTGCAGAACACCGGCAAAGGCCTGGACGGCTATGCCTTGCTGTGCGCCCAGCTGGAATCGTTGCTGGCCGACGAGCGCGACTTCATCGCCAACGCCGCGCAGTTCTCGGCGTTCCTGTTCAACCAGCTGGACGATTTGAACTGGGCCGGGTTCTACCTCAATCGCAACGAGGAACTGGTGCTCGGCCCGTTCCAGGGCCAGATCGCCTGTGTGCGCATTCCCTTCGGGCGTGGTGTGTGCGGTGCGGCCGCGGCGAGCCTGCAGACCCAGCGGGTCGAGGATGTGCACGCGTTCCCCGGGCATATTGCCTGCGACAGCGCTTCCAACAGTGAGCTGGTGGTGCCCCTGGTCAAGGATGGACGGTTGATCGGCGTGCTGGACCTGGACAGCCCGAAAATCGCCCGTTTCACCCTCGAGGACCAAGCCGGCATCGAGCGCCTGGCGGCGATCTTCCTGCGCCTGACCGACTGTTGAGCCCGCATCAGGCCCTGAGCCCGGCCTTGCCCAGCACGCCCTCGGGATCTACCCCATCGATCTGCTGCGGTTCCATGAAGCGGTCGGCGTACTGCTGGTAGATCCCGGCCTGGATGAACAGCTCGAACAGCTGCGGATCGATATGGGCATCGCGGCACATGGTCGCCATGATGCCCAGCGCTTCGCTCAGGGTCTTGCCCTTCTTGTAGGGGCGATCCGCCGCCGTCAACGCTTCGAAGATATCGGCGATCGCCATCATCCGCGCCGGCAGGCTCATCTGCTCCCGTTTCAACTGCTTGGGATAACCGGTGCCATCCATTTTCTCGTGATGGCCGCCGGCGATCTCGGTGACGGTGTTCAAGTGGCTGGGGAAGGGCAGGTGGCTGAGCATCAGGATGGTCTGCACCATGTGGTGATTGATCACGTAGCGCTCTTCACGGGTCAGGGTGCCTTTGCCGATTTTCAGGTTGTACAGCTCGCCACGATTGTACTTGTAGGGCGGCACATCGAGCTTGAAGCCCCAGGGATTGTTCGCTGGTATCAGTTCGGCGGGGTTGCGCTCGATCAGATGCTCGGGCTTGTCGGCCAGCAGCTGTTCGGTGACCGGCAGGGGCGCCGCCGGGGTGCGTTGCTGGCGGCGGTTTTCTTCCCAGGACACACCCAGGCGGTCGTCCAGGGTGCGGCTCCAGGTACGCCGGGCAATCCTTTCCAGGCGTTGCAGATCGGCCTCGGCCATGGCTTCGCTGCCGAGGTTGCAGCGGGCGATAAAGGCAAAGTCGTCGTCCAGCTCCGCCAGTCCTGCATCGCGGATCGCCGCCAGCGAAGCCTCATCGCCGCCCTGGGCACGAGCCTGCCAGTAGTCGATCCAGAGATCGCGCTTGAGCACCTCGAAGCGAGTGCGGATCTCGTGGATGCGGTCGTTCAGGGTTTCCAGCTTGGTGGCCTTGTCCACTACGTACTCGGGGGGCGTGACCTTGCCGCAATCGTGCAGCCAGGCCGCGATATGCAGCGCCTCCCATTCGTCCTCGGTGGGTTGGTAGGCGCTGAACGCCGGTTGCTGGCTGGCTGCGGCGGCCTGGGCCAGCATCAGGGTCAGCGTCGGCACCCGCTGGCAATGCCCGCCGGTGTACGGGCTCTTGGCATCGATCGCCCCGGCCAGTAGCTGGATAAAGGCGTCGAGCAATTGCTTTTGCCGGTTCTGCAGGCGCTGGCTGTCGATGCTGACCGCCGCGGCACCGGAGACCGCCTGCAGGAAAGCGATGCGGTCCGGGCGCAGCTTTTCCAGGTCGGCTTCCTGGCCGGTGTCGGCCAACAGCAGGATAAGCATGCCGACGGTTTCGTTGTGACGATTGCGCAGGCGGATACCGATCAGATGGACGCTGGGGCAGTTCATGGCCAGCAGCACGCTTTGCAGGTCGGCCGCCTGCTCGAACCCCAGGGTCGTGACCACGTTCTCGCTGTTCGCCAGTTGCCGCAGCCACACCGGGCTTGCGTCGTGCCGGGCGTCCTGGCTCCGTATATCGAACGCCTGCAGGTCCTGGATATTGCCGGCGATGATCAGGCCATGGGGTTCCAGGCTCATGCCTTCGTTTTCCCGCAGGTAGATCAGCCCGGCCTGGGCCTGGCCGATCTTCATGGTTTCAAACAGCACCCGTTGCAGCAGCGGGTCGAAGCGGGTTTCCGCGGAGAGGCTGGCGGTGATTTCAAAAAAGCTGGCCAGGGTGTCCTTCATGCGGGCCATCGACACGCTCAACTGGTCGACTTCCAGCACTGGCGAGCGGCGGGTCAGCGGGTAGTTGAAATCGAAGCTGCGGATGGCGTCGGCTTCCTGCACCAGGGCGCGCAACGGCCTGACCAGCACCCGCGAGGTCAGCCAGCCGAGCGGCAGGCACAGCAGCAGAATGCTCAGGGTGATCAGCGCGCCTTGCCAGCGCATGCGATAGGCGTCCGCCAGCAGCTCGTCCTCGGGCACCAGCAGCGCCAGCTGCAAGCCACGAGGCCCACCTTCCTGCAGATGACGGCTGGCAACTATCCACTGGCGATCCTGGAGTTGCAGGTGATTGCCCTGGGCCTTGCCCTGCAGCAGCGCATCGAGGGCCGGGTTCAGGTCGTTGGCGCGGATCAGCCGGGCGCTCTGTTCTTCGACGATCAGGCGACGGCTGTCCGGATAGGCCACGGCATGGCCATTGCCATCCACCAGGGCGATTTCGGTGTTGGGCGTGACCCGATGCTTGGCCAGGGTGGCCGAGAGTTGTTCCAGGGTCAGGTCGGCGCCCATCACCGCGTTATTGTCGCTGCGACGGGCGAGGGTGGTGCCGATGTTGCGGGTGGAGAAAAAGACGTATGGCTCGGTGGTGATCTGATCGGTGTCGTCCTTGGCGTTGGCAAACCAGTTGCGACTGCTCGGGTCGTAGGTTTCCTGGGTATTGTCCCGGCGGCTGACCAGGGCAAGGCTGGCGTCGTAGAACAGCGACTGCGAATGCAATTGCCCGGTGCGGCGGTCGCGCTCGATGCTCCAGACTTCATAGGCCGCGGGTTCGGGGGCCTGGCGGGCCTCCTTCAAGGCCTGGCTGCGCAAGGGCCGGACCATGAAAAAATCCCCGTCGGCATAACCCACATAGAGAGAAGCCAGCTCGGGGTTGTCCTTGAGCGATTGGCTGAAAGGCCCGAGCAGCGCCAGGCGTTGCTCCAGGTCAGTGGCCTGGACGGCCGGATTGCCCACCAGCAGGCTGAGCAGATGGCGAATCGGTTCGTAGGTTGCTTTCAGGTCCAGTTGCACGTCCTGTTCGATGCGCTGGAACAGTTTTTCACTGCTGGAAAGGATGATGCGGGTGGTCTGCTGGTAATTGAAAACGCCCAGCACCACGCCGGTCAGCAGAAGCAGGCAGGTGAACATCACGCTGATATGCACATGGAGAGGAAATCGGCGTTTATCGAACGACAGCGTGCTTGGCATTGCAGCTCTCTCCAGGGCGCGCGTGATGCGCAATTCAACGTTTCAGCATAGTTAAGGCAGGTGCATTGTGCTCAGGGGAGGCCGCTCCGGGTGGAGTTGCGAATTGCAGTCTGACGGAGGCTTGCCATGAGGCTTTTGCGGTCGACTGACAGGGTCGTGGCCTTTTGATATTTTCCTGGCAGCCAGCCGCCACACCAGGCGCTGTGCTGCTTATTTGGGGCTCAGGCCGTGGCCGGGCTGTGCTGTTGATCGATCTGCCACAGCAGGGCCCGTTCGAGCTTGAGCATCGCCTGTTCCAGGGCGGTTCTGCGCTGCATCAGGGTTTGCCTGTCCGCGTCCTCCAGGGCGGCCTGTTCAAGGGCTTCGCACTGCGCCTCAAGGTCTTTTGCCTGCACCATCAGGGCCGAGCCCTTGATCTTGTGGGCGAGCTCCGCCAGTGCCCGGGGCGGCGGCTCGCAGGGCAGGGCCATCAGTTGCTGGCGGTCCCGATAGCTGCAATGCAGCAGTTCGGTGAGGATGCGCAGGGCGAACTGCGGTTTGCCACGGGACAGGGTGCGCAGCGCCTTCAGGCTGAACACACCATTCCAGGGCCGCGGTTGCAGGCCCGCCAGTTTGTGGCTGAGGGGCGCCAGGCCGACAGGCTTGGACAGGCAGTCATCGATGCCGGCTTGTTCGCACTGCTGTCTCTCTTGCGGTCGGGGGCTGGCCGTCACCCCCAATACCCGGCAGGCTGGGCGGGATTCCAGGCGTTCATGCTCGCGGATGGCGCGGATCAGGTCGTAGCCGTGCATGCCCGGCATGTTGCAATCGACGATGAGCAGGTCGAAGAACCCCTTGCACCAGAACTCGAAGCCTTGCTCGACGTCTTCGGCGGTGCGGCAGCGGTGCCCGAGAAAGTGCAGTTGTTCGCTCAACAGCAGGCGGTCCGCCGCATGGTCATCGATCACCAGTACGTTCAGGGCCCGGGTGGCATGGGCAATGATTGGCTCGACGAGGGGCGCAGGTTTTTGCGCTGGCTGACAGGCCAGCGGCAACAGGACCCGCACTTCCGTGCCTATGCCCGGCTGGCTGGCCAGTTGCAGCGTGCCTTGCATGAGCTCGCAGAGGTGACGGCAAATGGTCAGGCCCAGCCCTGCGCTGTCAGGTCTGGACGGGGTGCGAGCCTGGGCCTGGAAGAAGGGTTCGAACAGCCTGTGCTGATCCTGCTCGTCGATGCCGATACCGCTGTCCGTCACTTGCAGCATCAGTTGCACTTGCTGCGGCTGCGTGGCCGCTTGCAGGTCGAGATGGATTTTGACCTGGCCCTGTTCGGTGAACGTGATCGCGTTGTGCAGCAGGTTGCCCAGGACCTGCTTGAAACGCAGTGGGTCGAGCAGCACATCGACCGGCTCGACGCTGGAGTGGAAGGTCGGCAGCAGCTTGAGATGTTTCTCCCGGGCCTGGCTGTCGAACTCCCTGATGACGGATTCGACAAGGAGGCGCGGCTCGAGCCATTCGGGCCTCAGGGCCAGGTTCCCTGATTCGATGCGGGCGATATCGAGGGTATCGTCGACCAGGGTCTGCATCGCCCGGGCCGAGCGATAAGCCATTTCAATGACCGGGCCATCCTGGGCCTGGCTGGCGGAGCGCTGCAGCAGCAGTTCCAGCGCACCGGTCAGTGCATTCATGGAGCGGCGCAGTTCGTGGCTGGTGCTGGCCAGGAAAGCGCTTTTCGCCAGGCTGGCCGCTTCGGCCTGTTGCCGGGCGGCCCTGAGGCTGTCGCTGAGCCGATGGCGCTCACTGATATCGATCCAGCCGCCAACGATGCCCCGGACCTCGCCGTTCGCGTCCCGATAGGGCAGGGCCCAGTGTTGGACGGTCAGTTCCTGTCCGTTCAGGCGCAGTGGCCGGTCACGCAGCAGCGGGCGATCCTGCGCCATGACCCGCTGGTAGTCGGCGTGATATTCACGGGCCTGCCCGGGATCGTCCATGGGACCCTGCAACAGGGTTTTGCCAATGACCTCTTCACGCCGGGCGGCGAAGCTTTCCAGGTAGCTGGCGTTGCAGCTTTGCAGCAGGCCCTGGCGATCGCGCACGTAAGTCGGATACGGCACGCCGTCGATCCAGGACTGCATGAATGCGAGCTGCTGCCCGAGATCATGCGCGGCCTGTTGCTGACGGGTCAGTCGCCGGTGCAGCCAGGCATTCCAGCCCAGGGACGCCAGCAGTGGCACGCCAAGCCCCAGGCCAGCGAGCAGGAGCAGCCCGCGATGGCCGTTATCGAGAGGTGGCGCGGCGACCGGTTCAAGGCAAGGCGCCGTGTCAGGGCACTGAGGGTCGGATGTTATTCCGGGTTCTTGTTGCCCGGCCTCGACCAGGCCCAAAAACAGCACCGCCGAAACGGTCGTGGCCGTCAGTGTTAAATAATAAGAAATGTGTTTGAACATCCTGTTCCTCACACCAGTTCGTGGCGTTGTGCCAACTCGATAAGTTCCGCCATGGAAGTCACGCGAAGTTTGTGCATGATTCTTTTTTTATAGGTACTGACGGTCTTGCCACTGAGAAATATGCTGTTGGCTATTTGCGTACTGGTGCTGCCCTTGGCAAAAAGTTGCAATACCATGAGTTCCCGATCACTGAGCAACATCAGGCGGTTCAGCTCGTCGTTCGAAGTTTCATCCTGTCTTGGCGTTTGCAGGGCATGACTCGGAAAGTAGTTGTAGCCGCACAGCACGGCCTTCATGGCGCTGAGCACTTCGCTCAGGTCTTCCTGCTTGCACACATAGCCACAGGCCCCGGCCTGCATGCAGCGCCCGGCGAACAGGGCTGGCGACTGCGCCGTCAGCACCAGCACCCGCAGCGACTTGTCCAGGGCGCCGAATCGCAACAGCAGCTCCAGCCCGTCGAGCTTGGGAATGCTGATATCGAGCACGATCAGGTCCGGCATGCTGTCGCGGACCATTTGCAGGGCATCGACCCCGTTATCGGTTTCGCCGACGACTTTATAACCTTCATGTTCCAGCAACATGCGGATGGCCAGTCGGATAACGGGATGGTCGTCGATGATGAAAACAGAACTCATGGTCAAACCCGTGGGAAATACATACAGGGTTGGACCTTAGCGCAGGCAGGACAGTGGATATATGCGGGTTAAGGCAGGGTTGGGGACAATAAGGCAGTTCTTACATGAAAGACGGTTTCGGATTACAGCGGTTTTTCAGTTGAAAGTAGGAATGAGTATCCAGCCATGTAAAAGGTAAGGAGATGTTGGAGGTTTAGTGCACTTTTTCGCAGGGCGATACAAGCCGGTGAGGAGGAAAGGGAACTGGGCAAGGCTGCCCCCCGTTCATGGGGGGCAGCCGATCACGGAGTGCTTGCCTCAGGGCGCTTTCTGATCGATGCCGGCCTGCAGCAGCTGGCTGTCGCTATGGCCGCCGACGCGCAGCGGCCCCAGGTTGAACGCCTGATCCTTCTGGGTGGCCTCGTCCTGCTTGCGGGTCAGCTCATCCTTGGCGCCGAGGGCCAGGTTGACCGGCGACTTCGACAGGTTCAGCCCGACATCGGCGCGGTAATCCGTCCCCGCCAGGGCGGTGGTGCTGACGGTCGAGCCGCCGAGGTCGACCTTGCCCTCGCTGGCGCCGATCCGCGCGCCGCTCAAGCGGGTCTCGCCCGACACCTGCAGGTTGACCCCGCGGCGACCGCTGATGCCTGAAGCCTCTGCCACGCTGTCCTTGCTCTGACGGCTGACATTCAGGTTCAGGGTCGGCGTGTAGGAGGTGTTGCCGCTCTTGTCGCCGAACAGCACGCCTTCCGCGGTGTTGGTCAGCTTGCTGCCAGCGCCGGTTTTCTCGCTGACGGCGTAGCTGTCGCTGGTTTTCGGCCAGACTCGTTCCTTGAGGCTGGAGAAGCGATCGCCCAAGGCTTCGGTCTTGTCGGCGAGGTAGCCCTTGGCTTTATCCACGCCACGACCGAAGGCGCCCTTGGGCTCCGGGTTGACGTCGTAGCTGCCGCTGCGGGTGAGTTTCTCGCCCAGGCGCTCCTTGGCGATTTCGGCCTTGTTCACCAGGCTGTCCTTGGCCGCCACCAGGCGCTCGGTGCCTTTGTCGACGGCGTTTTCCAGCTTCTCGCGGTGCTTGTCGAAACTGCCTTCGGCCTTGGCCTGCAGCTTGTCCTTGAGCGGGCCGCTCTGCTTGGTCAGCTTGTCGACCACGCCAGGCTGGTTCTTTTCGGCGTCCAGGCGGGCGTCGAGGTTGACTGTGGTGCTGCTGAGCTGGTCCTTTCGGCTCTCCACCTTGAGATCGCCGCCGATCCGCCCATCGACCTGGTTGGCGTCGATGCGCGCCCCCGCCAGATGGGTGTCGCCGTTGCTGGCAAGGGTCACCTGGTCGGCCTTGATCACGCTGTTGTGCTGGGTGTTGCCGTGCAGTTGCTCGACATCGACCTTGGCCCGGGCATGGATACCGCGATCGGTTTTCGGCGAGTCGTGTTCGCCAGCGTCGGCGCGGGTGGTCTTGCCGCCATTGCCGCCTGCGCCCAGGGTCAGGCCCCAGTTGTTGTGAGCCTGGGTGGATTGCGCCGACTCCTGGTAGATCCCGCCCTGGTCAGCGCTGAGGATGACGTTTTTGCCCTCGACCTGGGTGCCCTGCAAGTGCAGCGCGGTGTTGCTGTCGGAGCCACTGGCGAGTGTTACCTGGCCATTGCTGTGCAGTTGCCCACCGGTCTGGCTCTGGTCCTGCTCCGAGACCCGGCCGATGTTGAAGTTGGCGCTCAGGTTGGCGCTCTTGCCGCTGCTCTGCTCGCTGCTGGTCTTGCTGGCACCGCCCGTCAGGCCGCCACCGAGGTTGCTGCCCTGGCTGCTGTGGGTGTCCACCGCGGCTTGCAGGTCGAGTTTGCCGCCGGCGTTGAGGCTGATGTCGCCGGTCTTGGCGGTTTTGCTGCCGATGGTGGTGCCCTGGAGGATCAGGTCGGCGCCGCTGGTCAATTCGACCGGGCCCTTGCCCTGGATAGTCGCGACCCGCGCCTGGCTGTCCTGCTGGTCCAGGCGCTTGTGGTCCAGTTGCAGCCCGGCGCCGAGGTTGAGGTTATTGCCGTTGGCGCCCGGTGCGCTGCCGACGGTGAGCGAGGCATCGCCGCGCAGGCTGGAGTCGCTGCTGTTCTGGCGGTCATTGGCCTGGTTCAGCGTCAGTTCGCCGCCGCTGTGCAGCTTGACGCCGGCTTCGCCGCCATCGAACCGGCTGCCTTCGTACTGGCCATCGCCGCTCAGCACGATGCCCACGCCCTGTTTGCCGACATAGCTGCCGACCACCGCCTTGCTGCTGTCGCTGCGCTTGTCGCTGCTGCCGCCGGCACCGCTGCCACGCAGGTTCAGGTCTTCGCCAGTGGTGGTGTAGACCCGCACGCCGGCCTTGGCGTCCAGCGCTTGTTCGCGGCTGTCGTGGGTATCGCTGGCGGCCTTGGCCACCTGGCTGCCGGCGTCGATCTTCAGCGTGCCTTGGGTGGCTTCATAGCGGCTGCCTTCATCCTGCAGCCGGCCGGCCACCTTGACCTCGACCTGGCCACCCTGGAACTGGCTGACCACGGCGCTGCTAGCTTGCTCGGTGCGCTGTTTGTCCTGGTGGCCGACTTCCACATCCAGGCCGACGTTGGGTTGTTCCAGGGCGTCGAGCAGGCCCGGTTGATGGAACTTGCGCTGGGCCACGCCTTCGATGGCTTTTTCCACCGGGCGGGTCAGGCCCTTGTATTCGACGTTGGCGCCGACATCGGCGCTCCAGGTGTTTTCCTTGTGGCTGCTGGACTCGCTGTTGTGCGCCGCGCGGTTGTCGACCTGCTCGGCGTTCACCAGCAGCTTGTCGCCGGCCTTGACCTGGGCACCCTCGGTCACCAGGGTGTTGCCGGCCTTGATGGTCAGGTTGCCGCTGGCGGCGATGCCGGTGCTGTTGGCGGTGCGGGTGCCATGGGTGTCCTGGGTGCTGCTGTGGGCGAACTCCACACCGTTGCCCGCGCGGTCCAGGCCGCCGGTGTAGTAGAAGCCGCCGCCGGTGGTGCGGGTGTCGGTGCTGCTGCTCTTCTGGTCGTGATCGGCCAGCAGCTCGACCTGCTTGCCGCTGAGGCTGGCATCGCCGTGGGTGGCCTTCAGGTCGCTGCCCTTGATGCTCAGGTCACCGCCCGCAGCGACTTGCAGGCTGCCGCCGCTGAGGCTCGAACCCTGTTGTCGGGTGTCGTCGGTCTTGAGCGTTTTCTGCTGGTCTTCGTAGCGCACGCCGGCGCGGTACTGCCGGGTGCCCGGGGCATTCTCCTTGGCATAGGCGTCGAAGCCACGGGTGTGGGTGGTGCTTTCGCTCTGTGAGGTGTTTTGCGCCGAATCGATCCTGATGTCGCCGCTAGCCTCGGCCTTGAGCTCGCCGGTCGCGGCCACGTGCGCGCCGCTGATGGCGATGTCCTTGGCGCTTTGCAGCTTGAGGTTGCTGTCCGAGCGCAGGTCGCTGGTGACGGTGGTGCTGTCTTTGTGGTTCTGCCGGCTTTCGTCCTTGGTGATGCCGAAGAACTTGCTGTCCTTGCTGTAGCTGTTGGCGTGGGAGCGGTCCTGCACGCCGTCGATGGTCAGCGAGCCGTTTGCGCTGATCACGCTGGCCTGCTTGCCGCCACGGGCCTGGCTGCCGCTGATGCGGACTTCGTCGGCCTTGACGATCAGGTCGCCCTTGGCGTTGACCTTGCTGCCCTTGTTCAGGGTCTTGCCCCTGTCGCCGTCGCCGTTCTTGCCGAAGAAGCTGCCGCCGACCAGGTCGCCGGAGTAGGACTTGTCGTTGTTGCTCTGGGTGCGGCTGGCGCTGGTGATGTCCACCTGGCGCCCGGTCAGCTTGATATTGTTGCTGGCCAGTTCGGCGCCCTGCAGTTGCAACTGCTTGCTGCTGGTCAGTTGCAGGTTGTTGCCGGCCTCCAGCTGGCTGGTGATGCTGCGTTGCTCGCTGCTGGACTTGTCCCAGTCGGCTTTCCACAGGTGCTTGCGGTGGTGGCCCTGGTCGCGTTGTTCGTGGGTTTCGGTGGCGGCGGTCAGGCGCAGGTCGGCGCCGCTGTCGACCGTCAGGTTATTGCCGGCCTTGATCTGGCTGGCCTTGAGTTCGGTGTTGGCGCGGGCCTTGAGCTCGGCATCGCGGCGGGCGGTCAGCTGGTTGCCGTGCTGACGGCTGTCGCTGTCGGTCAGGGTGCGGTCGTAGGTTTCCCAGGTGATGCCGATGGTGCTGTTGCTCCACTGCTCGCGTTTTTCCTGGAGCTTGCGGCTTTCGATGGCGCTCAGGGTGAGGTTGCGCCCGGCATCGAGCTTGATGTCGCGGGCGCTGACATCGGTGGCGGCGAGGCTCAGGTCCTGGCCGCTGCGCAACTGCACGTCGCCCTGGCTGCTGTGCACGCCGGCTCGGATGGCGTCGAGGCTGTCGGGCTTGGCCTGGCCGCTGATGTGCAGGTCGCCGGCGGACGCGATATCCACCCCGTCGCGACCTTTGACCTGCACCGCGCCGACCCGCACGCCGGCGCCTTCGGCGGTGCTGACAATGTTGATGCGCCCGGCCTGCATGGCGCCGAACAGGCTGGCGTCGATGCGTTGCTCCTTGGTGTTACCGGCCGGGTCGGTGCTGAGCACCTTGCCGCTGGCCGGGTCCACGCGGTTGCGTCCGACGGTGAGGTTGAGCTGGTTGCCGGCGGTGATGTCGCCCTGGCTGTCGATGCGCGGGGCGATCAGGTTGATGCTGCCTTTGTCGTTCTTCAGGCCTCGGCCCTCGACCGTCAACTGGCCTTTGGCGTCACCGGTGCTCAGGGCTTGCAGCTTGCCGTCGTTGAACTCGGGGCGACCGACCAGCAGGCTGGCGTTCGGCGTGTTGATGAAGCTGCCGCCGTTGACCGAGATGCCGTTGGGGTTGGCCAGCACATAGTCGGCGGCGCGGCCGAAGATCTCCTGGGTACCGTTGAGCGCCGAGGCGTTGCGGCTGATCACCTCGTTGAGAATCACGCTGGCGTCCTGGCCGTGGAACTGCGGGTTGGCAGCCAGCTGCCCGGCCAGTTGCGAGGCGCCGGATTGCAGGGCGTTGTTCAGCACCACGCCCTGGCGATCGACGTTGTAGTCGAGGAACTGGTTGTGGGAGAGCCCGGCGCCGTTGGGCGCGACGATGTTGACGATCGGCACGCCGTTCTGGTTTTGCAGCTGCGGGATACCACCCGGTCCCGGGGCCACGGTGATACCGCCGGCCAGCGCCTGCGGCAGATGGGAGACCAGGAGCAGGCTGGCGATGGCCAGGCGCAGTTTGCCCCTGGGGGACAGGTGAAACACAGATGGGTTGTCGGGCATAAGAAGCTCTCTATGTGTGGGCCGAGTGGCGGTGCGCGCTGTTCGTTGCAACGCTGCTGTGGTGTTCAGGCTCGGCTGTTTTTTTCAGGCTGATGCACGGTTCGCGGGACCTCAGATCTGCACGCTCAGGCGGGTCAGCCAGGCGGGCGACTCATGGTGAAAACGCTGGGGTGTTTCCAGGCTGTGCTGGTAGTCGACATCGACTTGCACGTTCTTCCAGCTCAGGTTCAGGCCGATGCTGGCGCTGCTCAGGCGCTCGCTGCTGGCGCCTTCTTGCGCCTTGATCCGGCCGTGGTCGAAGGCCAGGCGCGGAGTCAGCTTGACGGGCGCATCGTTCTGCAACGGCAGGCGCAGGGTGTTGCGCCAGATCCCGCCGATGGCGCCCGAGGCGCTGTTCTCGCGATAGCCGCGCACGGCGGAGTCGTCGGTGCCCAGCAGTTGTTCAATGGCCGGCAGCGGGTCGGGGCTGTATTGCAGCGACAGCTGGCTCTGCCACTGCCAGGGCTGGCTGCCGAAGCGGCCATTGCGCCATTGGCTGAGGCTGGCGCGGTACTTGCGAAACTGCGCCTGCGGCAGGTTTTTCTGCACCTGTTGCGAGTCGCGGTCGGCGCCGAACCAGGTCAGGCCCTGGGCGTAATTGAGGTCGAGGTTCCACACCGCGCTGTCGAGCCAGAACAGGTTGAGCCCGGCTTCGGCCACGGTCAGGGTCGGGCTCTGGATGCCCAGGCGGACTTTCTCCAGGTAGCTGTCGACATCCTTGTGGGCCAGTTGCAGGTTGGCGCTCAGCTGGTGCCCCTGGTCGCGCCACAGCACGCGGTCGGCGCGCAGGCTGAGCAGGTCGGTGCGCCCGCTGTTGTAGAAGGTCACGCTGCTGAGCTTGAACGGCGCCCGGTACTCGGCGTGGCTGGCGAACAGGCTGTAGGTCCAGTAGCCGTAGGGGATCGAATAGAAAACGCTGGCGTTGCGGCTGTAGCGCGGGCCGTGATTGAGGGTGTCGCTGAAGTTCAGGTTGAGCGCATCGTTGAGTTGCAGCGGGCTGTCGAGGCTCAGGTTGACGGCGTTGCGGTCACGCCCGGTACTGGCACTGCCGAGGTTATCCACACCCAGCCCCAGGGCCCAGCGCGAGGCGCCGCCACTGCGCGGGCGCAGGATGATCCGCGAGGCGCCGGGCTGGCTGCCGGGGGCGATATCGGCGGTCAGGTCCAGGGAGCGCAGGCGATTGAGCTGGTCCAGGCCCTGTTCCAGGTCGCGCAGGTTCAGTGGTTCGCCGAGCATGCCGGGAAAGGCCCCGGCCAGGGAAACCGGCAGGCTCTGGTCGACCAGTTCGACGGCCTCGACATAACCTTCGTCGACCACGATATCCAGCGAATGGCCGGCGGCGGGGGCGCTGCTCAGGTAGGGGCGGCTGGCGATGTAGCCGGCCTCGACATAGATCCGGGTGATCTGCGCCAGCAGGCGGTTGATCCCGTTCACTCCCATGCAGGGCGCGATATAGGGTTCGAGCTGGCGGTTCAACCGGTCTTTCTTGAACAGCGTGACGCCGGCGATCCGCGTGCCGCTCAGGGCCCAGCACTGTTCATCCTCGCCACCCTGGGTGGTTTCGGCGGGAGTGACCGCCGGGGTCCCGAAGCTGCCGCGCTGTAACTGGCGCTGGCGCTGTTCCAGTTGCAGTTGTTGCAGGTCGCGCTGTTGCTGTTGCTGCAGGCGCAGGGCTTCCTGACCCGGTTGTGGCATATCGGCGGCGGCCACCGGCAGGGAACCGGCCAGCAGCGAGAGCAGCAACCAGCGGCGCAGGCCGGCGTGACTGCCTGGGTGACTTGAGGACGTATAGGGCACTCGACATCCTTAACAGTGAAAAACGGACGAGGAAGTGCAGGAACAACTTATCGACACGGATTCATTCCGTGTACTCACTTCCCTTTTGACGCTTGAGTCCTGGGCGCGCTCTTTGTTACAGCGAGGGGTGAAACTATTTTGCAGATGCCTGCTGAACTAACAGGTGGAGCCGAAGTTGTAGTGTGGGTAATTAGTTCGCTTGCTATTTGTTTTTGCACCGATCATTCGGGCAGGGTCATGAAAGGGGAACGATCTGTCGCGGAGTGAAATTAATCCTGGTTAAGCCATTACGGTTCGAGACTAGCGGAAACGATAAAGTTGATTTGTACGGAATTTGTAATCGTTGGTGGGCCCGTAGGGGCCTTGTGCGGCAAGGGTTTCTGCCTGAAGGGGAGGCAGATGTATCGAAAGGTAAAGGTAGGATGTTTGGTTGTATCGTTAACGATCTGTTTAATTCAGGCTAGTTGAATTGCTTATTGGGATACATCTAGCGGTCAATATCGCTAGTTATAGAGCAAGTGCTCTAGGTGCTGCAGGTTGCATGAAATATTGCCGATCTGGATGGCGCCTGGCGAACTTGCTGGACGTGAGCGGCACTCTCAATGCAGTGTGAAGTGGCAGGGTGCAAAAGTTGAAGTAACGGCAATCGCCGGTTACTGCCTGATAAGAGGCTAGGGGAATCCCTTAGTTGCCGATTCACGCAAAACCGCTCGAACGGCCACCTCGATCAGGCGAGGCAGCCGCTCAACGGCGGGTCATTGCGGGCTGGAACGCCCAGTCATTTCCCGGGCCATTTCGCTGGCGTAGCTATCGGTCATGCCGGCGATGAAGTCGATCATGCGCAGGAAGGAGGCGTGCAACGAGCCGTTCGGGTCCGGTGCGTTGTTGCCCAGCAGGTCGAGAATCCGCCGGTTCTTGAACGACGGCGTGCGCCCGCCGTGCTGTTCCAGCGCGGCGCCGCAGAACGAGTTGAGGAGGATTTCCAGGGTGGTGTAGGCGCCGATCTCGTGCAGGGTCTTGCGCTTGTCCTGGAAGATCTTCTTGCGAGCGATGTCCTTGGCATTGAGCACACAACGCTTGGCCGGGCCATGCATGTGCTCCACCAGATCGCCCGGCAGGGTGCCGCTGAGCAGGGCGTCCTGCTGTTCGACGAAGGCCCGGGCGGCGGCGTTGGTCAGGTGTTCGATGGCCTTGCCGCGCAGGATCGCCAGCTTGCGCCGGCGCGAGTCCCGCGGGCCGAGCTGGCGATAGGTTTCCGGCAGGTCGTCGCCCACCAGCCCGAGCAGCAGCGACTCGACTTCGGCATAGTCGAGCAACTCCATCTCCAGCCCGTCCTCGAGGTCGATCAGGGCGTAGCAGATGTCATCGGCGGCCTCCATCAGGTACACCAGCGGATGGCGGGCCCAGCGTTGTTCCTCGAGTTGCGGCAGGCCGAGCTTGTTGGCGATCTGTTCGAGCAACGGCAGTTCGCTCTGGTAGCAGCCGAACTTGTGTTTCTTGTAGCCCAGGGAGTCGGCGTGGCGCGCAGTCCAGGGGTACTTCAGGTAGGTGCCGAGGGTGGCGTAGGTCAGCCGCGTGCCGCCGTCGAACTGGTGGTATTCCAGTTGGGTCAGTACTCGGAAGCCCTGGGCATTGCCTTCGAAGTTGAGGAAGTCGTTGCGCTCGTTTTCGCTCATGGCGTCCAGCCAGCCGCGCCCGGCGGCTTGCTGGAACCAGTGGCGGATCGCATCTTCGCCGGAGTGGCCGAACGGCGGGTTGCCGATGTCGTGGGCCAGGCAGGCCGATTGCACCACCATCCCCAGGTCGCTCGGTTCGCACCACTCGGGCAGGGCGTCGCGAATGGTCTCGCCGACCCGCATGCCCAGGGAGCGACCGACACAGCTGACTTCCAGGGAGTGGGTCAGGCGCGTGTGGATGTGGTCGTTGCTGGACACCGGGTGCACCTGGGTCTTGCGCCCCAGGCGGCGGAAGGCACCGGAGAAGATGATGCGGTCGTGGTCCTTGTGGAAGGGGCTGCGGCCCAGTTCTTCAGAGCTGTGCAGCGGTTTTCCGAGGCGTTCGCGGGTAAGCAGGGTATGCCAATCCAAGGCGGGGTCTCTCCGTCGAATGACTGATGGGCTAGCTTCCCGGTTCGCGCCAGCGCCTGCAAGTGGAACCAGTCGAATAACAGAACGGGTCACGCACGCCCCTAAAGCCCCGCGGCATCGATATCGATCAACAGCAGGCGCTGGCCATTGTCGAAGAACTGCCCGGCGGTCAGGCAGTACTGGTTGCTGGTGGCGTCGCGGTAGGTGTTGGACAGGGTCAGCCGCCGCTCGTCCCAGCCTTCGGCCAGCAGGTGGTAGAAGTACGGGCGCCACGACCAGTTGTGGCCGACGTAGCGGTGATCGGCCTGCCAGCGCTCGTGGCGCCATTCCAGGTTCGGCGTCAGCTGGGTGCCGTGGCGATCGCATTGATAGAAGCGCAGCAACCAGGGAAAGGCATCCACCTGCGGCAGTCGCTCGATCGGGGCCCGGGCCTGGGCCCAATCCTGCAACAGGGTCATCAGCTCCGTGAGTTGCTGGCGCATCTGCATCAGGCGTCCGCGCTCGGCCAGTTTCTGCTGCACATAGCGCTGGCGCGCCCGGGCAAAGGGCGCGACGAAAGCATCGCTGGCGAAGAACGCCTGCTCGGCCCGGGCAAACAGGAAGCCCTGGACATACCGCGAGCCGCATTCCAGGGCGAAATTGAGTTCGGTTTCGCTCTCGACCCCTTCGGCGATGATCCAGCAGCCGGTTTTCTCGGCCATCTGCGCCAGGGCCTTGACCACATCGCTGCTGGGCCCGCCACGGGCGGCAGCCTGGAACAGGCGCATGTCGAGCTTGAGAATGTCCGGTTGCAGGGCCAGCACCCGGTCGAGCTGGGAGTAGCCGGCGCCGAAGTCGTCGATGGCGATCCGCGCGCCGGCTTCGCGGTAGCGCGCCACCACTTCGCTCAGGCGCTGGCTGTTGCCGCTCAACTCGGTGATTTCGAAGACCACGCGCCGCGGATCGACGCCCTGTTGCTGCAATTGCCTGAGGCTCGGCAAGGGCTGGCCGGCGCGCAGGCGGCTGATCCAGCGGGGCGAGATATTGAGGCTCAGGAACCAGTCCGCGGGCGCTTCATGCAGGCGGCTCAGGGCGTCGGCACGAATCAGCCGGTCGAGCCGCCGCAGGGCGGTGGAGGAGGTCCGGGGATCGTTGAACAAGGGGCCGACCGACAGCAGCTGGCCGTTCGGTTGGCGCAGGCGGCCCAGGGCTTCGACACCGGCAATACGACCGGTGGCGGTGTCGATGAAGGGTTGAAAGCAGGCAAGCGGTTGCCCGTCGATCACGGGACCTCCTTGGTTGATCTTGTTGATCTTGGGACTGCGCCGAGGCAACAGGCAGGCAAGGCCCGGCCTCTCGTGAGAGAGGTCGGGGGCGCAGCTATTGCGGGAGTGATTGCAAGAATGCAGCCAGATGGCGGCTGCTCAATGCTTGCTCGAAGAACCTTGCATGACCAGCTTGATCAGCGGCAACAGGCCGGCGCTGAGCCGTACCAGCCGGGCGAAGTTCCTGACGCTGCCGCTCTTGGCGCCTTTGCCGGTGAGGAAGCCCAACAGGGTCACGGCGGCCACGCCCCACAACGGCGCGTGCTTGATGCCGAAGCCCTGTTGCCAGCTTTGGCCAAGGCCACGGACCCGCTGCAAGGGTTGCAGCAATTGATGGGATTCGTGGCGGATTTCCTGGCGATGCATTTCCATGCGCAGGCGGATCAGCGCCTTGCGCATTTCGCGCCGGGAATTGGTTTGCGGGATGTCCGGCAGGCTCATGGCAGCAGGCGCTCCCTGTCGTTGGCCAGCTCTTCAAGGGTGGCATGGAAGGGCGAGGACTCATCGAAAATCGCCGCCTTCAGGCGCAGGGCGCAGAACAGCGCAGCCAGCGTATAGAAGATGCACAGCCCGGTGATGGCGGTCAGGCGATAGGTGTCCCAGAACAGGATCAGCACCAGCGTCGACAGGCCGACCAACAGCAACAGGGCGAATACCAGGGTCAACCCGGCGAACAACAGCAGGCTGACGGTTCTGGCCTTCTGTTCCTGCAACTCGATGCCGAACAGTTCGACGTGGCTGTGCAACAAACCCAGGAAAGCAGCGCCCAGGCGCCGCGTTGAGGAGCCTTGGCCCGCGGTGGAGCCGGATTCATCGATAGCCATATCAGCGCCGGGTTGCCAGCAGGCCGATCAGGAAGCCCACGCCCGCCGCGATGCCCACTGCTTGCCAGGGGTTGCTCTGCACATAGTCTTCGGTGGCGGTGACCGCCGCCTGGCCGCGTTCGCGCAGCGATTGTTCGGTCAGTTGCAGGGTCTCGCGGGCGCGCAGCAGGCGGTCGTGAATCTGTGTGCGCAATTCGTCCGCCTGCTCGCCAGCCAGGGTGGCGGTGTGTTCCAGCAGACGTTCCGTGTCACTGACCAGTGCCTGAAAGTCCGCCATCAGTGTTTCTTGAGCTGTCTTGGTGGTTTTGCTGGCCATGGTTATCTCCGTAGTGGCGTTCTGAAGGGTTCGAGTATGAGCCTTGCGCGAAGGTTCAGTGCAATTGTCTGGTACAGCTTTTGCTTTGTCCTGGTGCGTAAACATGGGTGGTTGCGCCGAAAGCGCGCAGGATGCGGTGCCTGGCAGCTAAAACCTTACCCTAAAAAATCAACACTTATGGAAACACCCCCGAGCGATACACCCTTCTCGAAAAAGCGTCGCGCCAAAATGGGTCGTACTGCGTGGGTCGACAAGACCTTCGGTGCCAAGTTGGTGCAAAACGCTCGAGTGGCTCGCGGATAATTCCTGCTATCAGGTCTGCCCATTCCATGGAAAATCTGCAAAGCGCTGTGGACACTCTGGTCCATGGTTCCAACACCCTGTTCATCCTCATCGGTGCGGTCATGGTCCTGGCCATGCATGCCGGCTTCGCCTTTCTCGAGGTGGGCACGGTGCGCCAGAAAAACCAAGTCAACGCCTTGTCGAAGATCCTCAGCGACTTCGCGGTCTCGACCCTAGCCTATTTCTTTATAGGCTATTGGATCTCCTACGGCGTCAGCTTCCTGCAACCGGCGGCGGTGATCAGTGCCGATCACGGCTACGGGCTGGTGAAGTTCTTCTTCCTGCTGACGTTCGCCGCGGCCATTCCGGCGATCATTTCCGGCGGCATCGCCGAGCGTGCGCGGTTCGTCCCGCAGCTCTGCGCCACGGCGTTGATCGTGGCCTTTATCTATCCCTTCTTCGAAGGCCTGGTGTGGAGCGGCAACTACGGCCTGCAAGCCTGGCTGCAGGAGAACTTTGGCGCGGGCTTCCATGATTTTGCCGGCTCGGTGGTGGTGCATGCCATGGGCGGTTGGCTGGCGCTGGCCGCGGTGCTGCTGCTCGGGCCGCGCAACGGGCGCTACCGCGACGGCAAGCTGGTGGCGTTCGCGCCGTCGAGCATTCCGTTCCTGGCGTTGGGGTCGTGGATCCTGATTGTCGGCTGGTTCGGTTTCAACGTGATGAGCGCGCAGACCCTGCAGGCGGTCAGCGGGCTGGTGGCGGTGAATTCGCTGATGGCCATGGTGGGCGGCACGGTGGCGGCGCTGATCGTCGGGCGCAATGACCCGGGCTTTTTGCACAACGGCCCGCTGGCCGGGCTGGTGGCGATCTGCGCCGGCTCCGACCTGATGCATCCGGTGGGGGCGCTGATCACCGGGGCGATTGCTGGCGCGCTGTTCGTCTGGTGCTTTATCGCCACCCAGACGCGCTGGAAAATCGACGATGTGCTGGGTGTCTGGCCATTGCACGGTTTGTGCGGCGTGTGGGGCGGTATCGCCTGCGGCATCTTCGGCCAGAGCGCCCTGGGTGGCCTGGGCGGTGTCAGCCTGATCAGCCAGTTGATCGGTACCGGCCTGGGCGTGCTGGTGGCGCTGGTCGGCGGCTTCCTGGTGTATGGCACGATCAAGGCGCTCTGCGGCCTGCGCCTGACGCAGGAACAGGAGTACTACGGCGCCGACCTGTCGCTGCACAAGATCGGCGCGGTCAGCCAGGACTGAAGCCTGGCGGCCCAGGCTGGAGCTTCCAGCCTGGGCTGCTTGCCGCTGGTCATTGGCCGCCGAGCAGGCGCGCCTCCGACGCCTCGATGGCCGCCAGCGGGCCGGACATCAACACCGTATCGCCGGCTTGCAGCAGGGTGCTGGCGGCCAGCTCCAGGTCGTGGCCATCGCGCTGCACGCCTTGCACATCCACGCCCAACTGCTCCAGCGCCAGCTCGCCCAGGGCCAGGTCGCAGGCGTGGGCCGCGCTGCTTAGATTGACCGCATGCATCAGCACCCGCGGCTGGCCGCGATTGTCCAGCAGGTCGGTCTGCGCGCCATGGTAGAAGCCATGCAGCAGGCGATAGCGGTTGTGGCGGACCTCGTCGACCTTGACCTGTACCTGGTGTTCCGGCAGCCCGAGCATCACCAGCGCATGGGATGCCAGCATCAGGCTCGACTCCAGCAACTCCGGCACCACTTCGCTGGCGCCGGCGGCTTTCAGTTCGGCCAGTTGGCTGTCGTCCCGGGTGCGTATCAGGATCGGCACTTCGCTGTTGATCCGGCGCGCGCTTTTCAGCACGTTGAGGGCGATGTCGGTCTTGTCCACCGCAATCACCAGCAGCCGCGCACGCTCGAGGCCGACCGCCGCCAACAGCTCGGCGCGGCGCGAGTCGCCGTAATGCACGCAGCTTTCGCCGGCCGCGGCTTCCTGGACCCGCACCGGGTCGTCGTCCAGGGCAATGAAATGCTGCTGTTCGCGACGCAGGAAACGGCCGATCGACTGGCCCACTCGACCATATCCACAGATCACCACGTGTTCCTGCAAGCCGGCGTTGAGGGCGCTGATTTCTTCCAGGTGGGCCTCCTGGTTCGGCTTGCGGTGCAGGCGCGCGGCGATGCCCGGGGCGGCGCGCAGCAGCAAGGGGGTCAGCAGCATCGAACAGAAGGTCGTGGCCAGCAGCAGGCCGCTCAGCTCGGTCGGCATCAACTGGCTCTGCTGCATCTGTGCCATCAGGGCGAAACAGAACTCGCCCCCCTGGGCCAGGGCCAGGCCACTGCGCCAGGCGGTCTCGCCGTCGCTGCCGCGCAGCTTGAGCAACAACGCCACCACGGCGCCCTTGATCAGCATCAGGGCCAGGGTCAGGCCGAGGATCAACAGGGCATGGCTGGCGAACAGTTGCAGGTCGATCAGCATGCCGATGCTGACGAAAAACAGCCCCAGCAGAATGTCGCGGAACGGCCGGATATCGGCCTCGATCTGGTGCCGGTAACGGCTTTCCCCCAGCAGCATGCCGGCGAGGAACGCACCAAGGGCAGGGGACAGGCCGAGCAGGTGGGTCAGCCAGGCGGTCAGCAGGACGATGACCAGGGCCAGCAGCACGAACAGCTCGGCGGAACGGGAGGCGGCCACCTCGTGGAACAGCCGTGGCAGCAACCAGCGGCTGGCCAGCGCCAGGCCAATGAACAGCAGGGCGGTCTTGCCCAGCGTCAGGGGCAGGGCCCAGTACCAGGCCTGTTCGGTGTTGCCGGCGAATACCGGCACCAGGGTCAGCAACAGCACGGCGACCACGTCCTGGAACAGCAACACGCCGATTGCATTCTGCCCGTGGCTGCTGAAGATTTCCCCGAGGCTGCCCAGTTCCTTGCTGACGATGGCGGTGGAGGACAGCGCCAGGCCCGCGCCGAGCAGCAGCGCCGGGATTGGCGGGATGCCGGCGAGGATCAGCAGGCCGCCGAGGACGGCGCCGCTGCACAACACTTGCAGGCTGCCCAGGCCGAATACCACCTGGCGCAGGGCCAGCATCTTCGATACGGAAAACTCCAGCCCCAGGGAAAACAGCAGGAACACCACCCCCAGTTCCGCGAGGTCAGGCAGGTTTTCGTTGTCCTTGACCCAGCCGAAGGCGGTCGGCCCCACTAGCAGGCCCACGCACAGGTAGCCCAGCACAGGCGGCAGGCGCAGGCGGCGGAACAGGGCGATCACCACCAGGGATGAAGCGAGGATGATCAACAGATTGGCGAACACAGACATCTCCGGGCGGCGGGTTGTAATGACAGAGCGTAGAGGCAAAAAAAGCCGCGAGGGTCGCTCAGCCGGAAGTTGGCGGCGCTGACCTGCATCAGCTGTTTGGCAGAATGCTCGACGATGACCGCTGCTGGCCGCAGGGTGCTGCGTTCATCGGTCGACGGCTTTTTCCCGCGGGCCTAGAATAAGCGCCTGTCTCTTTTCGGTCTGTATGTCATGCCTCCTGAATGTCAGCTGTTCGGCACCCTGGGCTGCCACCTGTGCGAACTCGCCGAGGCGGAGTTGATGCCGCTGGTGGAGCACGGGCTGATGGTCGAGCTGGTGGATATCGCGGAAGACGAAACCCTGTTCGAGGCGTATGGCTTGCGGATCCCGGTCCTGCGCCGGGTGGACAACGGCGCCGAGCTGGGCTGGCCGTTCGATGCCGAGCAGGTGGTGGCCTTCCTGCGCTGAACCGTCTGTCGCTGGCACGCTCCTTTCCGTTTGTCGCCTTCGCTGCAATCCCTTGGCGGGATCCCGATTATTCGGTTACTGTATATGCGTACAGTTATCGGGATGGTTCGTCATGTCTCTCACAATTCTCGCCCGCGCCGAGCGTTTGCAACACCTGTCGCCCGAGCATGCGGAGCACGGCGGGTTTGCTGCCGGGCTCAAGTTCGAAGGCGGTTTTTCGCTGGATCGCACCGTGGGGCTGGGGGCGCCGCAGATCCGCGCGGTGCTGGTGAATGACGACAGCCTGCTGGGTTTTGGTATCTATCCCGGCGACCGGCTGATCGTCGATCGTTCGGCGGCCCCAGCGGTGGATCAGTACGTGGTAGCCCATCTCGATGGCGAAGACGCCTATGGCGTGCGCCTGCTGGCTCCCGACCCGAAGGGAGGGCTGCTGCTCAAGGCGGCGCGCCCTTCGATAGCATCGATCCCCCTGGACGATCGGGATTCGGCGCAGATCTGGGGCGTGGTGTTGTGGGTGGTCAGTTATGTCGGCCGTGGCTGATACCGATGTGCGGGGCGTGTGCTCAGTGGATGAAATGAGAGGGTAGAAGGACTGATGATGGTCAATGTCGAACAATTGAAGAGCAGTGTGAACCGCATGTCCGCCGATGTGGTGCGCGAAGCGGTACTCGAGTTGCGCCTGGACGGGCTGGTCACGGAAGGCAAGACGCCGTTCAACAAGCTGCATTTCAATACCTGCTTTGCCGAAATCGAAGCCCTGTTCCAGCGTGCGGGTTATCACCGGCAACTGGACGTGGTGGGGTATCAGGGGTTGTTGTATGCGTTGTATGACCCGGCCCGCTGGGAGGCGGTCGATGTGCTGCGCTGGCTGAAGGAGTTCACCGATGCCGCCGCGCAGGCCGGCGTGGCCCGCGCTTAGTCGCAGGCCCCGGATGGGGAAACTCTCCTAGGTTCCCCGGGACCCATGTTGGATAATGCCGCTCTGCATTGTCCGTTCGAGCTTTTGTATGTCCTGCATACCTTTTTCCGCCGCACAGCATCAGGCCAGCACCCTGTACCTGCCCCCGGGTTCATGGCCAACCGTACTGGACTGCCTGTGTGATCATTTCAGCACCATCAGCCGCGAACAGTGGCTGAGCCGGATCGCCCGTGGCCGGGTGCTCGATGGACAGGGTTTGCCGATCAGCATCGACCTGGCGTACCGCGAAGGCCTGCGCATTCATTATTTTCGCGAAGTGCCCGACGAAAAGGTCATCCCGGTGCAGGAGTCGATCCTGTACGTCGATGAGCATCTGGTGGTGGCGGACAAGCCGCATTTCCTGCCGGTCACCCCGGCGGGGGAATATGTCGAGCAAACCTTGCTGCGCCGCCTGATCCGCAGCCTGGACAATCCCCACCTGGTGCCTCTGCATCGCATCGACCGGCATACGGCGGGCCTGGTGTTGTTTTCGGCCAATCCACAAAGCCGCTCGGCCTATCAGTCGCTGTTTCCGACACGCAGGATCGACAAGCGCTACGAGGCTATCGCACCGGCCTTGCCCGATCTTGAGTTCCCGCGGGTGCATAAAAGCCGCCTGGTCGATGGCGAGCCCTTTTTCCGCATGCAGGAAGGGCCTGGTACGCCGAATACGGAAACGGCACTGGAGGTCCGGGAAAAGAACGGCGACCTCTGGCGTTATGGGCTGTATCCGGTGACTGGCAAAAAGCACCAGTTGCGGGTGCACATGAGTGCGCTGGGGGCGGCGATCTGCAACGACCCGTTCTATCCCGATGTGCTCAAGGATGTGGAGGACGATTACGCCAAGCCGCTCAAGCTGCTGGCCCAGGGGCTGCGTTTTACCGACCCGCTGACAGGGGTGGAGCACGAGTTCGAGAGTCGGATCACCTTGCAGTGGTAATCCAGGCAACTGCTTGCGGCTGCCAGAAACGATAAAGCCCGCGAAAGCGGGCTTTATCGTTCAAGGCTGTAACGCTATGGATTACAGCTCTTTTACCGTACGGACCTGATCTTTGTTGATACGGGTTTGTTTGCCGTCCAGTTGTTCGAACTCGTAGAAGCCGGAATCCTCATCGTATTTCGGCGTATCGACGGCCTGGATTTCGCGACCGTCATTCAGGGTGATCACAGTAGGCGATGCGCAACCGGCGAGAGTGGCAAGGCCCAGTGCGAGCATGAGAGTGGCGAGGGTCCGCTGAATCATTATGTGTCTCCGAGATGAATACTTTTAGTTGCTGTGCTTGAGACGTATGCAACGCCTGCAAGTTCCTTGAGTTAAGGGCATTCTGACACGCCGTGCTGCTGGCTTAACAGCGCTGGTGTATTCAGATTAGCCAATCGGGGATCGTTTGCCGGACATTGCAGGGCCTGAGCATCCAGCCTGCGCATGATACGTCCGGGGCTGCGTTCACCGTTCTGCCAGGCACCGTCGAAGGTGCCGAGCAGCGCGCGCGGGATGATACACAGCAAGGGTTCCCAGTGCTCGTCATGGCGTAGCATCAGTGGTTTGTCCGGATGCAGGGCGGCGCTTTGTCGCATGGCGTCGATCAGTTGCGCGTCGATGCGCGGTACGTCGCAGGGCAACACCAGCAATCGGGCATGCCGGGCGACCGCCAGTCCGGCACGAATACCTGCCAGCGGCCCCGGGAAGTCGTTGTTTTCGTCCTGCACCAGTTGATCGGCATAAGGCGCGTACTGCTGCCGATTGCGGTTGCAGGAAATGATCAGGTCATCGCTCAGGCTGCGGGTCAGTCGATGCAGGTGGGCGATCAATGGCCGGCCCTGCCATTCGATCAACCCCTTGTCCCTTCCGCCCATGCGTTGGCCGCGTCCACCGGCCAGGAGCAGAATGGAGCAGGGTGGCAAATCTGCGCGCTGGGTCATGGCACGTCTCCACAGGGGCGGTCAAAGAGAGCGCTGTGATATAACACCGGGCTGTTTCTCCTACAACTGGATCGAGCCTATGAAAGCCAAGGCTGATGTACCTTTTGCCCCTCTGAACATTGCGGTGCTGACTGTCAGTGATACCCGGACCCTGGAGACCGATACATCCGGCCAGGTCTTCGTCGATCGTCTGAGCGCTGCTGGCCATAACCTGGCCGCGCGCGTCCTGCTCAAGGACGACCTCTACAAGATTCGCGCACAAGTGGCGACCTGGATCGCCGACGATCTGGTCCAGGTGGTGCTGATCACCGGCGGTACCGGTTTTACCGGCCGCGACAGCACCCCTGAAGCGGTGTCTTGCCTGCTCGACAAACAGGTCGACGGATTTGGCGAGTTGTTCCGTCAGATCTCGGTGGCCGACATCGGCACTTCCACCGTGCAGTCCCGAGCCTTGGCAGGCCTGGCCAACGGCACGCTGGTGTGCTGCCTGCCGGGTTCGACCAATGCGGTGCGTACCGGTTGGGACGGCATCCTCGCCGAGCAGCTGGATTCGCGGCACCGGCCGTGTAATTTCGTCACCCACCTGAAACAGGCAGCACCTTGTGAATCCCGTGGGTAAGCCGGGCAAGACCGGTGCCTTGATGCCGGTCGAGGTCGCACTGGCCCGCTTGCTGGAGATGGCCGAGGCTACCCCCATTCTCGAACGCGAACGGCTGCCATTGGCGGCCGCTCAAGGCCGGGTATTGGCCGACGACTTGATTTCCACCCTGGATCTTCCGCCCTGGCCCAACAGCGCCATGGACGGTTACGCCTTGCGTGCCTCGGATTGGAATGGCGAGCCCTTGGTGGTCAGCCAACGGATCTTCGCCGGCCAGGCCCCCGAGCCTTTGGCTCCTGGCACCTGCGCCCGCATCTTCACCGGGGCACCGGTCCCGGCGGGAGCCGACTGCGTGGAAATGCAGGAGAACGCTCAGGTTCAGGCCGATGGGCGGGTGTCTTTTACCGAGCCTCTCGGTGCGGGGCAGAACATTCGTCCACAAGGCCAGGAAACCACGGTCGGCGAGTGCGTGCTGGTGGCCGGAACACAGTTGGGGCCGATCGAGTTGGGACTGGCCGCCTCCCTGGGGTGCGCGGAGCTGGATGTGGTGCGTCGAGCGCGGGTCGCCGTGCTCTCTACCGGTGACGAGCTGGTAGAGCCCGGGCAGCCGCTCGGTCCCGGGCAGATCTACAACAGCAATCGGGTCTTGCTTTGCGGTTGGTTGCAGCGTCTGGGCTGTGAGGTGGTCGATGGCGGAATCCTGCCGGACGACCTGCCCACGACCCGGCGGCGTCTTGCCGAGCTGGCCGATGTGGATCTGATACTGTCCACCGGCGGTGTATCGGTGGGCGAGGCGGACTTCCTGGGGATCGCATTGAGAGAAGAGGGCGAACTGGCCCTCTGGAAACTGGCGATCAAGCCGGGCAAGCCGTTGACCTTCGGGCATTTTCGCGGTGTGCCGGTGATCGGCCTGCCCGGTAACCCGGCCTCGACGCTGGTGACCTTCGCCTTGCTGGCCCGCCCCTATATTTTGCGGCGCCAGGGAGTGAAGGCGCTGCAGCCCTTGCAGTTCCAGGTTCCAGCCGGGTTTGCCTGGCCGAAACCGGGGAACCGACGAGAGTACCTGCGTGGGCGCATGGAGCAGGGCAGGGCAATCATCTACCGCAACCAGAGTTCCGGGGTCTTGCGCAGTGCCGCCTGGGCCGAGGGGCTGGTCGAGGTACTGGAAGAGCGAACGCTGGCTGAAGGCGACTTCGTCAACTTCATTCCATTGAGTGAAGTCCTGGGCTGACTCCAGGGGAGGAGGACCTGGTCGGCAGGGCCGGGTCCACCCTCCAGAGCCCTGCCTATCAACGCAGCAGTAAAAGGATCAGCAAGCCAAAACGGCTGTTCAGTCCCCAGGACAGCAGTGCCGACAGAAAGCCGGCATAGGCCAATACCCACCCGAGTTTCTTGAGCAAGACGTGAAGCTTGCTGTCGGGCTTATGCTCGAGGTCACGGGTATGTACTTGATGGACACTCAGTTTCGGGTGTTTACCTGTGCCGAGCAGGATGCTCCCTTCCAGCCGATTGAGCGTGGAGTTCGAGCGGTCAAAACATTTCTTGTCATCCATGTGTTTCGCTTCCCTGTGTGAGGCGTCGTTTGCCTGCCATGAACATTCTCCGATTGTCCGTTTCGGGTCAATTCAGGTGATTCTCAATCTGCGGTCAGAAAAGTTACCGGTCAGCCAGCTGACGGCCTGATGAGGACAAATTGATTACATCCGGTCGGACTTTTTCTCCTGGGCCGAGGGTCAACATCCTTCAATGGCCCTTGAATGACAGGAGTGATGAGCGATGAGCGAACGCAAGGCGATGCTGATATTGCACGGCAAGCAGGCCCTCAACGAAGAGGTCCGCGAGGCTGTCGCGCGCAAGCGCGAAGAGGGCTGGGAGCTGGCGGTCCGCCTGACCTGGGAAGCGGGCGATGCCCAGCGCCTGGTGGGTGAAGCCCTTGCGCTCGGTTATACGCGCCTGATCGCGGGAGGCGGTGATGGCACCTTGCGTGATATCGCCGAGGCCATGGCGGCGCAGGCCAACGATGCCAGTCTGGTGTTGCTGCCGCTGGGGACGGCCAATGATTTCGCGCGGGCGGCCGGCGTGTCGTTGCTGCCCCATGAGGCACTGAACCTGCTCGACGTGCCGGCACGGACGATCGACCTCGGCGAAGTCGGAGGGCAGGTATTTCTCAACATGGCCACGGGTGGTTTCGGCAGCCAGGTGACGGCCAATACCTCCGAGGATCTGAAAAAGATCCTGGGGGGCGCCGCCTATCTGTTCACTGGTTTGTCTCGTTTCAATGAACTGCATGCGGCCTACGGTGAACTGCAGGGGCCGGATTTCCATTGGTGCGGCGAGCTGCTGGCCCTGGGGATCGGCAACGGGCGCCAGGCCGGTGGTGGTCATCTGCTGTGCCCCGAGGCGCTGGCCGATGACGGGTTGCTGGATCTCAGTATCCTGCCGGCCCCCCAGGAGCTGGTGGGCACCTTGAAGGATCTGCTGGCCGGCGGTTGGGGGATCGACAATCTGTTTGTGCGTACGCGCCTGCCCTGGGTGGAAATCAAGGTGTCCGAGGGGCTGGATATCAATCTCGACGGTGAGCCCCTGCAAGGCGAAAACCTGCGTTTTCGCGCGCTTCCAGGGGCATTGCGGGTGCATTTGCCGGAAGACTCCCCACTGTTGGGGGCTTCGGCGCCTTAATCGTCGAGGCTGATGATCTGTTCGCGGACGGCAAACAGGACCAGGCCGGCCACGTCATAGATCTGCAGGCGTTTCATGATCTGCGAGCGGTGGGTTTCCACGGTCTTGATGCTCAGGCCCAGCCCGTGAGCGATTTCGCGGGTCGATTTGCCGCGAACGATCAGGCGCAGGATCTCCAGCTGGCGTGCGGTCAGGTTATGGGTTTCAACGGGTTCCGGGTGGGGCTTTTGCACGCGGATCAGCGCCTGGTTGATCACGGTGTGGGCAATGGCCGGGCTGAGATAACGCTCGTTGTTGCGCAAGGCGTCGAGCGCGTGCTCGAGTTCGTTGGCGGTGGTGTCCTTGAGCAGATAGCCATGAGCCCCGGATTCCAGGGCCTGCATGATCAGCGCCGGATCGGTATGCATCGAGAGAATCAGTACCTTGCTCTGCGGATGTGCCACCTTGAGTTTCTTCAAGGCCTCAAGGCCGCCGATATCCTTCATGGAAATATCCAGCAGGATAATGTCTGGCGACAGCCTTTCGACCATTTCCAGTACTTGTGCGCCATCGTTGGCTTCGCCGATCACGGCATAGCCAGGAATGTCCATGACCAGGGCACGCACGCCAGCCCTGATGAGCGAGTGGTCATCCACCAGAAGTAAATTGCAGGTCAATGTAAAACCTTATTCGTACTGGCCCGTTCGAGTGCGCGAGGCGCCCAGGGGAAGAGTGCTTCGATTTGTGTGCCTTGGTCGGGTTGGCTGGAAACCTTCAGGGTGCCACCCAGTTGCGCGATTCTTTCCGCCATGCCCGCCATGCCGCGTTGTCCTTGTGCGCCAGGATTGGCCGCCGGGGAAAAGCCACGGCCATCGTCGCTGATAAACAGCGAAAGCCCCTCGGGCAGGCGTTGCAGGCGTACCAGCAGGTTATCCGCCTGGGCGTGACGCAGCATGTTGGTGACGGCTTCCTGGGTGATGCGAAAGGCGGCCACCGCCATCTCCTCGGGGATGCCTGCCAGGCGTTGCTTGCATTCCAGGCTCCAGTGCACGGAGGTGTTTTCCAGGGTCTTCAGCAAGTGGGCCCGCAGGCTGGCTTCCAGGCCCAGGCTGGCCAATTGCCGGGGATTAAGAATGGCCGACACATCGCGCACCTTGGCCAGGGTTTCTTCCAATGTGCTTTGAAGCGTCGTGCAATGCTGTTGCAGGTCTTCGGGCAGGCGGCGCTTGAGCCATTCGCTTTGCAGCTTGGCGGCAGTCAGCAACTGACCAATATCATCATGTAGTTCACGACTGAGACGATGGCGTTCGTTTTCCTGGACTTCCAGCAAGCGATCCGCCAGTTCCTGAGGCTGGAACTTGATCGAGTTGCGCGAATCACCGTAATAGGCCCAGACACTGGCCAGGGCTGCGAGATTCAGGATCAGCAGGCTGAGGGGAAAGGTAGTCGACAGGCAATACACGGCCAGACTTCCAAGTGCCGAGCATGAGCACAGCAACAGGTTGAGCCAGCGCAGGTTTATTCGAGAAAGAAGTCTGGTGGCGGTTGACTTGAGGCTGGCGTACATAGCGGATGGAGCCAATGAATGTTCGCTGCGGGGAGACCGGTCAAGTCGGCTGACGGGCCCCGGTTTGGAAAACGGTATTGTTTGAGTATGCGGCTTCAATTAACGCGGTCTATTCGTTGGGAGCAAGCCTTGCACTGATCAGGTGTGTAACAAGATCAATCTGAAATCATAGTGCCATTAAGGATATCGTTTAGTGGTTGGCATAGTACCAGCTTAGCTACCGTTGGTCGCGTCTCCATATATGTCCAGCAGGTCAGGAATATTGTCTCTTGGGACGTATGTTCCGATTCGCTTGTTTTAACTGGCTGCCCTGAAACAGTGACTGTATCTGGCCTTGCACGAACGGACAGGCGAAATTCAGGTCGCTTGAAGTCTTGGGATTGGTTTTATTTAGTTGGGCTAGTTGGTTCTGTCGTTAACAGGCATGAAATATTGAATAACGACATGATGCTGGTCAATATCACAACATATCTAACGCCTGAAGTTAGGGACTAACGACAGGTTTATGCGTTTCTCTTGGCGATCGAAAAAACTTTAAACGAATTTTGGTGGCGGGACAGGGGCGCGGGCAGCGGGTCGATTTGCACGGCGAGGGATTCGATGAGCGTGGCCTGTTCGTTGCCATCGAGGTTCAACTGCCCAGTGACCGGATCGACGAGTTCAAGCTGCCAGGCCATCAGGCTGAAGCACTCCCCGAGGGTATCGAGGATCTGCTCGTTCATGTCCGGATAAGGATGGGAGTGATCCAGCAACGCATGAACCTGGCGCGAGAAATCGGCGGTGCTGCGCAGCGCCAGCGCGTCGGTCTTCTCGGCAAGTTTGAGCAGAGTGGACAACATGCAATCGATGGCGTCCTGGTCGTTCTTGATCAGGTTGAGATGGTTCAGGCATTCAACAGACTTGGCCAATAGTGCTTCTGCCTCAAGCAGAAAGTCGGTTGACTGGTGCCACTCTTTATCGTCGATCAGCATGCTTGTCTCCACGACGCCACGTCAGATGATGGAATGGTCCGTTTTGTGAGCGACTGTAAGGTATTACGTCGGTTATGCCGTGGGATATAAGACGAATCTGATTGGTTCTCAATGGACGAAGACGCGGTGCTGGGGTTTAGTCGGCAGGCGACAGGCTGCCGAGCACGGTGTGCTGGCCACGCTTGGACAGCGGAGGCGGGGGGGCTCGAAGGGGCACCAGCCCATCTTCCTGCGATCACAAACAAAAGCCTGACTCCATTCATGCAATGAGAATGGCGTCACATTAATGGCTATTGGATATCGCGAATATCAGGTTGGTCCTGATTGCCGATAGGGGATTCCCTTACAGAGGGGAACCAAGTGCTGAAATCGAGGTCGCGGCGGGAGCTTGTGCGGATGAAATCGCGAAGCCAGTAAAGCATGATGTTAATGTGACATCAATGCCTTTGCATGGCATTTTGTATGCGGGTCAAGATTCGGTGAATTGCGCCGATAACCCGCGTTAGTGAATTCATCAGAACAAGCCCAGGAGTCATTACATGGCCGGCATTCTCGACACGGTAGATCAACGCACGCAACTGGTGGGTGAGAATCGCCTGGAAATCCTCATGTTCCGTCTGGCCGGGCGACAGTTGTTCGCGATCAATGTGTTCAAGGTGCAGGAAGTCCTGCAATTGCCGAAGCTGACGCTGATGCCCCAGCGCCATCCGTTCGTCTGTGGCGTGGTCAACCTGCGGGGGCAGACGCTGCCGGTCATCGACCTGTCCCAGGCGATCGGCATGCGGCCGCTGGTGCCGGGTCCCAACAGCACCATCATCGTCACCGAGTACAACCGCTCGGTGCAGGCCTTCCTGGTGGGAGGCGTCGACCGCATCGTCAACATGAACTGGGAAGCCATCCTGCCACCGCCAACCAGTGCCGGCCGCCAGCATTACCTGACGGCGATCAGCAAGGTCGACGATCAACTGGTCGAGATCATCGACGTGGAAAAGGTCCTGGCCGAAATCGTCCCGTACAACGCCAAGGTGTCGCGCGACAAGCTCGACGACCCGGTGCTCGAGCGTGCCCGCGGCCGTGAAGTGCTGCTGGTGGACGACTCCAACGTGGCGCTGTCGCAATTGCGCGACACCCTGGGCCAGTTGGGGGTGAAGATGCACATTGCCAGCGACGGCCTGAAGGCCCTGAAGATGCTCAAGGCCTGGGCCGATACCGGGGTCGACATGACCGACAAGCTGCTGATGGTGTTCACCGACGCCGAAATGCCGGAAATGGACGGCTATCGCCTGACCACCGAAATCCGCAACGATCCGCGTCTGCGCGGTCTTTATGTGGTGCTGCATACCTCGCTGTCCGGCAGCTTCAACGAGTCGATGGTGAAGAAGGTCGGTTGCGACAACTTCCTGTCCAAGTTCCAGCCGGACAAACTGGTCGACGTGGTGCGCCAGCGCCTGATGCTGGACGAAGTTCCCGCCTGACGGGAGCAGTGGCCGGAGCGATGCCTGCGCCGCAGGTGCTTCTTTGATTCGCCGGCCGGCTCGTATAAGGTTGCTTTTTTTGCCACCCGGGAGTTGGCCATGCGTCTCAGCGCGCTTTATCGATACCCCTTGAAGTCCGGCAAGGGCGAGTCCCTGCAACAGGTCGCGCTGGACAGGCTGGGGCTGGAGGGAGATCGACGCTGGATGCTGGTCGATGAACCCAGCGGACGCTTCCTGACCCAGCGCGCGGTCCCGCACATGAGCCAGCTTTCGGCACTCTGGAACGCCGAGGGGGGGCTGACCCTCAGTGCTCCCGGCTATCCCTCCATCGATGTGCCACTGCCTGGTGCGGATGCCCCGTTGCGTGGCGTGACCATCTGGCGCGACACCCTGCGCGTGCCGGATGCCGGCGACGAGGCCCATGCCTGGCTGAGCGAGTTCATCGGCAAGCCGACCCGCCTGGTACAGGTGCCCCTGGACCGCGCGCGCACCACTCAGGCCGGTTACGGCAAGGATGACGATCAGGTGGCCTTTGCCGACGGTTTTCCGCTGTTGCTGATCGGCGAGTCTTCCCGGGAAGACCTGTCCAGTCGTGTCGGCCGTCCCCTGGAGATGCTGCGCTTTCGTCCCAACCTGGTGATTGAAGGCTTCCCGGCATTCGCCGAAGATGGCTGGAAGCGCATCCGCATTGGCGATATCGAGTTTCGGGTGGTCAAGCCTTGTGCGCGCTGCATCCTCACCACCATCGATCCGCAGACTGGCGAGCGCAGTGCCGACCGTGAGCCGCTGGCCACGCTGCAGCAGTACCGGGCGCAAGAAGGTGGGGCGATGTTCGGGCAGAACCTGGTGAACGATGGCATCGGCCGGCTGGAAGTGGGCATGCCGGTCACCGTGCTGGAATAAAGGGGCGGCAGCGCTGAAATGAAAAATGCCCGTATCGCCAGATACGGGCATTTTTATCGCCGAGGATCAGCTCCCGGAGGGATCAGCCGCGGTATTCGCACAGGTAGGCGGTGTCGACGGCGACCTTCAGCTGGAACTTGCTGTTGGCCGGTACGTTGAACTGGCTGCCGGCGGCAAAGGTTTCCCAGTCGTTGCTGTCAGGCAGCTTGACGGTCAGGGCGCCGGAAACCACGTGCATGATTTCCCGTTGAGCGGTGCCGAACTCGTATTCGCCCGGAGCCATGACGCCGATGGTGGCGGGACCTTCGGCCGTGCCGAAGGCAATCGACTTGACGGTGCCGTCGAAGTACTCGTTGACTTTAAACATGGGCGATTCCTCAAAAAAGGGGTGAAAAAGGCCGGCCAGTATGCACAAGGCCTTCAGATGCGTCACCTGTTGCGCAGACGGATCAGCCGGGAAGAATCAGAGGCAATAAACGCGCCGTATTGCGCGCATCTTCCAGGGCGCGATGCTGCTGGCCGGCGAACTGCAGCCCGGCGAGCTGCAGCGCGCCGTTCAGGCCCAGCGGTCGTTCGAGGCGCCGGGCCTTGGCGAAGCGTTGCTTGAGGTTCATGTGCGGCAGTTGGGCGAGGGCGCTGTGCAGTTGCGAGCGTTGCCACTCCTGCAGCAGCTGCTTGCGATCGTAGTCGCCCCAGCTGGCCCAGCCTTCCAGGCGCGCATGGTGCTGGCCCAGCCAGCGTTCGAACAGCGGCCAGACCTCGCTCAACGGCTGGGCGCCGTCGATCTGGGCCTGGGTGATGCGGGTCAGTTTACGGCAGAACGGCGTCAGCATCGGCCGCCGCAGCGGGCGTACGAAGCGCTGGAAATGGTCCAGTTCACGCCCTTCGCGATTCACCAGGGTGGCGCCGATCTCGATGATTTCCATATCGGTCACCGGCCAGCCTCCCTCGTCCGTGGTGGCTTCCAGATCAATTACCAACCAGTGGGGCATCACAGGCTCCAGCTTCAACATCCCGATGAGGCTTGAGCGTAGCCAAACCCGACGTCTGCGCCTAGCGGCTTATTCCACCTCCAGCAGAACCTGGCGGTTTTTCACCTGATCGCCAAGGTTGACTTGCAGCCGCTTGATCACGCCATCAATCCCAGCCTTCAGCGGGTGCTCCATCTTCATGGCCTCCAGCACCAGCAGCAGCTGGCCCTTGCTGACGGTCGTCCCCTCGCTGACCAGTACGTCGACGATGGCGCCGTCCATGGGCGCCTTGAGCATGCCGCTGTGGACGCCGGCCTGGCTGGCGACCGGCGCGTGGCTCAGGTCTTGAAGATGCAGGCTGCCGGGGCGGGTAAACAGCCAGAGCTGCCCGGCTTCCAGGGTGTAGGCGTAGCGGCGGCGGATACCGTCGATGGTCGCGCAGGCCCAGCGGCCATCCGCTTCCAGCAACTGCACCTCGAAGCTTTCGTCGGCGTGTTGAATCTGCAGCGTCCCGGCTTGCTGGTCATTCAGTTCAAGGCTCCACACGGCTTCACCCGAGCCCAGGCGATAGTGCAGCGGCACACTGGCGTTGTTGCGCCAGCCGGTCAGCGCCGCGCCATGGCGTTGGGCCGCGTGCTGATACAGCAGCGCCACGGCCAGGGCCAGTTCGGCGTCGCTTGGCGGCTGGGGATGCAGGCTTGGATCGTCGGCGAAGTGTTCGGCGATAAAGGCAGTGCTGAATTCGCCGCTGGCAAAGCCAGGGTGGCGAAGCAGGTTCGCCAAGAGTTTCTGGTTGCTTGCCACGCCCGTCAGCACCGTGTCCTCGACCGCGCGCAGCAGTTTGCGGCGCGCCTCTTCGCGGGTGGCGCCATGGGCGATGAGCTTGCCCAGCATCGGGTCATAGAACGGGCTGACGCTCTGGCCCTCCAGCAAACCGTGGTCGGTACGCACATCGGCGCCCAGCGCCGGTTCCCAGCGCCGTACCTGCCCGGTTTGCGGCAGGAAGTCCTGCGCCGGGTCCTCGGCATACAGCCGCACTTCGATGGCATGGCCCTTGAGTTCGACCTGTTCCTGACGCAGCGGCAGCGGTTGTCCGGCCGCCACCTGCAGCTGCAGGGCCACCAGGTCCAGGCCGGTGATCATTTCGGTGACCGGGTGTTCGACCTGCAGGCGGGTGTTCATTTCCAGAAAGTAGAACCGGCCCCGCGCATCGAGGAGAAACTCCACGGTGCCGGCGCCGACATAATTCACCGCCCGGCCCGCCTTGAGGGCTGCCTCGCCCATGGCCTGGCGCAGTTCGGCGGTCATCACCGGGCAGGGCGCTTCCTCGACGACTTTCTGATGACGGCGCTGGATCGAGCAGTCGCGTTCGCCAAGGTAGATCAACTGGCCGTGGCGGTCGCCGAACACCTGGATCTCCACATGCCGCGGTTCGATCAGCGCCTGTTCCAGAATCAACTCGTCGCTGGCGAAGGCGTGCAGCGCCTCCGAACGAGCGGTGCGTACCTGCGCCAGCAGTTCATCGGCCCGCTGCACCAGGCGCATGCCGCGTCCGCCGCCACCGGCGCTGGCCTTGATCATCAGCGGATAGCCGATGCGTTCGGCTTCCCGCTGCAGGGTCGTATCGTCCTGTTCCGCGCCCTGGTAACCGGTGATGCAGGGCACGCCCGCCGCGAGCATCGCCTGCTTGGACAGGCGCTTGCTGCCCATCAGTTCGATGGCTTCGGCGCTGGGGCCGATAAAGGTGATGCCGGCCACCTCGCAGGCGCGGGCGAATTCGGCGTTCTCCGACAGAAAGCCGTAGCCGGGATGCAACGCATCGGCGCCCGTGCGCCGGGCCGCGTCGAGGATTGCCTGGCTGTTCAGGTAGGACTGCTGCACCGCCGCCGGGCCGATGCGCACCGCCTCGTCGGCCATCCGCACATGCAGCGCATCGGCGTCGGCGTCGCTGAACACCGCCACGGTGCGATAACCCAGGGCTTGCGCGGTGCGCTGGATGCGGCAGGCGATTTCACCGCGGTTGGCGATCAGGATTTTGCTGAAGGCGGGCATGGGGCGGGTTCCTGAGGTCGGTGGTGTCTGATGGTTTTTTCGCGAGCACGCTCGCTCCTACAGGGAAGTGAGTGGCTTCATGACGCCCACGCCGGCTTGCGTTTCTGCACAAAGGCCAGGGTCCCCTCGATGCCTTCGGCGCCAGTGACGGCGGTGCTGAACTGCTCCGCCGCGCGATCGAGCAGGGGCGCCAGCGGTTCTTCATCGCTGGCCAGCAACAGGGCCTTGGTCGCTGCGTTGGCCCCGGGCGCGCAGCACAGCACATGGGCCAGCACTTCATCGAGGCGCTCGGCCAGGGCCTGCGGGCTGTCTTCGACAAAATGCACCAGGCCCAACCGCGCGGCTTCGTTGCCATCAAAGCGCGCGGCGGTCAGCGCCAGGCGGCGGGCCTGGGTCAGGCCGATGCGCTTGACCACAAACGGAGCGATTTGCGCCGGCAGCAGGCCGAGGCTGGTTTCCGGCATGCCGAACTGCGCCTGATGATCGGCGATGGCGATATCGCTGACACAGGCCAGGCCGAAGCCGCCGCCCAGCACCGCGCCTTGCAGCAGCACGATCAGCACCTGCGGGCTGTGCTGGGCTTCTTCGAGCAGCGTGCCGAATGCCCGGTTCAGTTCCTGATAGGCGCTGGCGCCCTGGGCGCGGGCAGCGGCCATGTCTTTCAGGTCGCCGCCGGCGCAGAAGTGCCCGCCGGCGCCTCTCAGCACCAGGGCGCGAATGTCGCGGTCATCGCGTACCGCCGCCAGCACCGCGCGCAGTTCGGCGACCATTTGCAGGCTCATGGCGTTGCGGCTGTCCGGGCGATCGAGGGTGATGTGCAGGACGCCGCCGCGGGGCGCCAGCAGCAGGGTTTCGCAGGCGGGCAGGCGGCTCATTTTCTTTTCCCCGGCAGGATGCCCATGAGTTTGCAGATGATGCCCAGCATGATTTCGTCGGCGCCGCCGCCGATCGAGACCAGGCGCACGTCGCGGTAGGCGCGGGCTACCGGGTTGTCCCACATGAAGCCCATGCCGCCCCAGTATTGCAGGCAGCTGTCGCTGACTTCGCGGCCCAGGCGCCCGGCCTTGAGCTTGGCCATGGACGCCAGGCGGGTGACATCCTGGCCCCGCACGTACTGCTCGGTGGCCTGGTACACCAGGGCCCGCAGGCATTCGATTTCGGTGGACAGCTCGGCCATGCGGAAGTGGATCACCTGGTTGTCGATCAGCGCGCTGCCGAAGGTCTGGCGTTCCTTGCAGTACTCGATGGTGCTGTCGACGCAGTACTCCAGGCCCTTGATCATGTTGGCCGCGCCGAACAGCCGCTCTTCCTGGAATTGCAGCATCTGCATCATGAAGCCGGCGCCTTCGTGGCCGATGCGATAACGCTGGGGCACGCGCACATTGTCGAAAAACACCTGGGCGGTTTCCGAACTGCGCATGCCGAGCTTGTCCAGGTGCGGGCTGAGGCTGATGCCGGGGCTGTTCATCGGCACCATGATCAGCGACTTGTTGACGTGGGGCTTGTCGTCCGAGGTGTTGGCCAGCAGGCAGATGAAGTCGGCGCTGGGGGAGTTGGTGATCCACATCTTGCTGCCGTTGATCACATAGTCGTCGCCGTCCTTGCGCGCGGTGGTCTTGAGCCCGGCCACGTCGGAGCCGGCACCGACTTCGGAGACACCGATGCAGCCGACCATTTCCCCGCTGATGGCCGGGCGCAGGAACTCCTCGCGCAGCTCGTCGGAGCCGAAGCGCGCCAGGGCCGGGGTGCACATGTCGGTCTGCACGCCGATGGCCATCGGGATGCCGCCGCAATGGATGGTGCCGAACTCTTCGGCGGCGACTATCGAATAGCTGTAGTCCAGGCCCATGCCGCCGAACTGCTCCGGCTTGGAGATGCCCAGCAGGCCCAGCTCGCCGGCCTTGCGGAAAATCTCGTGGATCGGAAAGCGCCCGGCCTTTTCCCATTTATCGACGTACGGGTTGATCTCGCGCTCGACAAAGTTGCGCACCGTGCGCCGCAGTTCTTCATGTTCCTGGGTGAAGATCATTTTTATTGTTCTCCTCAAGTTGAGTGACGCAATCCCTGAACCTTGTGACTCCTGTAACCGCTGCCGTTGCGGAACTGCTCGCTGTCCCTGTAGCCGCTGCCGCAGGCTGCGATAAGGGCCGAAGGGCCTTCGAGGGCTTCAAGAGCACGTCCCCTTCGGGGCCGATCGCAGCCTGCGGCAGCGGCTACATCAGAACCTCGCGACGCCGAAGCTATTGGGTTGTAGCTGACGCACTTCGGCCTCGTGGCAGATATCCAGCAGATAACCCAGCAGGGTGCGGGTATCCCGTGGGTCGATCAGTCCGTCGTCCCACAGGTTGGCGCTGCCATACAAGGCGGTGGACTGGCTGTCGAGTTTCTGCGCGGTGACTTGTTCCAGCGTATCGAGCATCTGCGGATCGGCCGCCTGGCCCTGCTTGGCGTGCTTGGCCTCGGTGACGATGCGCAGCACCTTGCCGGCCTGGGCGCCGCCCATCACCGCGGTGCGGCTGTTGGGCCAGGCGAAGATGAAACGCGGGTCCAGGCCGCGGCCGCACATGGCGTAGTTGCCGGCGCCGTAGGAGCCGCCGACCACCATCGTCAGCTTCGGCACCCGGGCGTTGGCCACGGCCTGGATCAGCTTGGAACCGTGCTTGATCACGCCTTGCTGTTCCGACTCGGTGCCGACCATGAAGCCGGTGGTGTTGTGGAAAAACAGCAACGGGGTGCCGCTCTGGTCGCACAACTGAATGAACTGTGCGGCCTTGCTCGCGCCTTTCGGAGTGATCGGCCCGTTATTGCCGATAAAACCGCAAGGGCGCCCCTGGATCTGCAAATGGCCGCAAAGGGTCTGCTGGTCGAACTCGCCCTTGAATTCGAGGAAGTTCGAACCGTCGGCGATACGCGCGACGATTTCCCGGGCGTCGTAAGGTTTTTTCGGGTCGTCGGGAATCAGCCCCAGCAGTTCGTCGATCGGGTACAGCGGTTCCGCATAGGCGCGCGGCGGCTGCAGCGGCAACCGGGCATTCCACGGCAGGGCGCCGAGAATCTCTCGCACGATGCGCACGCCGTCGCCGTCGTTTTCCGCCAGGTATTCGGCGGTGCCGGCCACCTGCGCATGCATCTCGGCGCCGCCCAGTTCTTCATCGGTGGCCACCTCGCCAGTGGCGGCCTTGAGCAGCGGCGGGCCAGCGAGAAACAGCTTGGCCTTGCCGCGCACTACCACCACGTAATCCGACAGCCCCGGCTGGTAGGCACCGCCGGCGGTGGCCGAGCCGTGCACCACGGTGACCTGTGGCAGGCCCATGGCCGACATGCGCGCCTGGTTGGCGAAACTGCGCGCACCTTCGACGAAGATCTCCGCCGCGTAATTGAGGTTGGCGCCGCCGCTCTCGGCCAGGGTCACCACCGGCAGTTTGTTCTCCATGGCGATCTGTTGCAGGCGCAGGGATTTTTTCAGGCCGCTGGGGGAGATGGTGCCGCCCTTGATCGCACTGTTGTTGGCCACCACCAGCACCCGCACGCCGCTGACGTAGCCGATGCCGGCGATCAGCCCGCCACCGGCCTGGCTGCCGTCCTTGTCGTCGTGCAGCTTGTAGCCGGCCAGGCTCGCCAGTTCGAGAAAGGGCGCGCCGGGGTCCAGCAGCAGGTTGAGGCGTTCGCGGGGCAGCAGTTGCCCGCGCTTTTCGAATTTCGCCTTGGCCTCGGCGGCCTTGGCCAGCAGGTTCTGTTCCAGTTGGCGAATCTGCGCCAGGCCGGCCAGCATCGCTTCGCGGTTCCGCAGGAACGGCGGGCTGTGAGGATCGAGTTGGGACTGGATGACCGGCATGGCTTACTCCCCGTCCTTGAGTGGCTTGTCCTTGAGCACGTCGGGCAGATAAGCGCGGTGGAAGCCGTTGTAGGACTCGCTATGGGACGCCTTGTGCAGCGGCCAGGCACGGCTGCCGAGGCTGGCGGCGCCGTCGATGCGCAAGGTGCTGCCGCTGATGAAGGCCGCCGCCGGGCTGAGCAGGAAGACGATGGCGGCGCTGACTTCCGACTCGGTACCGATACGTTTGAGCGGCACATGTTCACGCAGGGTCGGGATCACCGCCTTGAATGCGCCTTCGTAGGTGTCCATGCCGCTGGAAGCGATCCAGCCCGGCGCAACGGCATTGACCCGCACTCCGGCATGGCCCCATTCGAACGCGGCGGTCTTGGTGAAGTTGTCCATCCCCGAACGCGCGGCGCCGGAATGGCCCATGCCGGGCATGCCGCCCCACATGTCGGCGAGCATGTTGACGATGCTGCCGCCGTGCTTGCCCATGGACTGGTTGAAGACTTCCCGGGCCATGAGAAAACCGCCTACCAGGTTGGTGCGCAGCACGGTTTCAAAACCTTTCTGGTTGATCGAGGCCAGGGGCGAGGGGTACTGCCCGCCGGCATTGTTGACCAGGCCATGCAGCGGCCCGTGGTCACGGATCAGTTCACTGACCAGGGCCTTGACTGCTGCCTCGTCGCGGATATCGCAGGCATGCCCGCTGGCCTGGCCGCCGTCTTCGGCAATCTCCGCGGCCACCTGGTGCAGCTTGTCCGCCTTGCGCCCCACCAGCAGCACGCGGGCGCCAAGGGCCGCCAGTTCGTGGGCGGTGCAGCGCCCGATGCCACTGCCACCGCCGGTGACGACTATGGTCTGGCCGGCGAACAGGTCGGGTTTGAAAATCGAGTCGTAAGTCACGACAGTCATCCTCCAAGTCCTATACGAAAGCTGCCTGCGCAGCGATCATGCTGCGTTAAAAACAGGTTCGGAATGCTCATTTAGGCCCCTAAAGTCGCCCGCGACCCCGGCCGTTACTCACCTGTTTTGGCCTTGCCTGATCGCTGCTCGGCGAGCGCTCGTACAGGGCCGAGTCGACGGCGTCAGCGATGCTCTGCGGCACCGGGATCTGGATTTCCAGCAGTTGCTGGGCGAAGGCCTTGCCTTGCGGGTCGATGCGCAGGCTGGCGACACCGCCGCCACCGAGGGCGTTCTCCAGCAGGAAATTCAGGCTGTGGCTGCCCGGCAGGTACCAGCGCTGGACCCGGCCATGGATCGGGTCCAGCACATGGCTCATCCAATCCACCACGACGGCGGGGGTCAAGGCTTCGGCGATCCACGGCAGGTATTCGGGCGCGCGGGCCATGACCCCGATATTGCTGTGGTTGCCCTTGTCTCCGGAACGCGCCACGGCCAGCTTGACCAGCGCCACGCTGGCATCGGCGCGGCCCACGGGGCTGGCCACGGCATGGGGGGAGGGCAGGGCGCTGGAGTCGAGGCTGTCGAGCTCGGGCAACTCGACCCGGTGGCGCTGGCCGGCCATCTCGACCTCCAGGGTGCAGGCGTGCTTGTCGATCAGGAACGAGAACAGGCGGATCAGCGGATAGACCGTGGGCCGGCCGCCGACGATGCCGGTCAGGCCCGGGGCCATGCCCGTGGCGGCCTGGGCGATCTCCCGGGAAAACAGCAGCAGCGCACGTTTGTCCGGGTGGCGCACGGCGAGCTTGATCACCACTTCGCGGCTGTCCTGGCGCTGGCCGTGGGGGCCATAGGTGGCTTCGCTGCCGAGCAGTTCGATATTGACTTCGCTGTAGGGGCCCCAGCCGCGCTGGTCGAACATTTCCGTGGTCTTGTCGATGATCGCCTGGCTGACCCGGCGTGCCTTGGCCACCGCGTCGATGCCGGCGATCAGGCAACTGGCGGTGCAGCGGAAACCGTCCGGGTAGGTGGCGCTGACCTTGTATTGGCCGGTCGGCGGCAGGCCCTTGGCGCCGTGCACGCTGACCGCATTCTTGCCTTGTTGGCGCAGCTTGACCCGGGTGAAGTCGCAGACCACGTCCGGCAGCAGGTAGGCCCGCGGGTCGCCGATCTCATATAGCAGTTGTTCGCCGACGGTCAGCGGCGTGACCAGCCCGCCGGAGCCTTCGGGCTTGCTGACCACGAACTGGCCGTCGGCGCCGACCTCGACGATGGGAAAACCGATGTGTTCGTAGTCCGGCACGTCGCGCCAGTCGGTGAAGTTGCCGCCGGTGCATTGCGCGCCGCATTCGATGATGTGCCCGGCGAGGGCGGCCTGGGCCAGTTTGTCGTAGTCGTGCCAGGACCAGCCGAACTCATGCACCAGCGCGGCGCTGACCACCGCGCTGTCGACCACGCGGCCGGTGATGACGATGTCGGCGCCGAGCTTCAGGGCTTCGACTATCCCGGGCGCGCCGAGGTAAGCGTTGGTGGACACGCACATGGGCGGCAGCGGCGCGCCGCTGAACATTTCATGAATGCCGCTGCCGCTCAGTTGCTTGAAGCGGGGTTGCAGGTCGTCGCCCAGCAGCACGGCGATTTTCAGGGCGACGCCAGCCTGGTCGCAGGCCGCTTGCAGGGCCGCGGCGCAGGCCTGTGGGTTGATTCCGCCGGCGTTGCTGATGACCCGGATCTGCTGCCGGGCGATTTCGCCCAGCAGCGGGCTCAAGACCTCGACAAAGTCCGTGGCGTATCCGGCAGTGGGATCCTTCATCCGGGCTGCGGCCATGATCGACAGAGTGATCTCGGCCAGGTAGTCGAACACCAGGTAATCCAGGCGGCCGCCCTGCACCAGTTGCGCGGCGGCGCTCGAGGTGTCGCCCCAGAAGGCACTGGCGCAACCGATGCGGAGGGTCTTGGTCATGGCAGGGGGCTCTCGGTAAAAGGCGCGATGACAGAACTGGATCGAGACTACCAAGCAAGCGCTTGGTTTGTAAACGTCGGAAATATCTTATTCCCAAGCGCTTGCTTGGTCGTCCCCGCAGGCTTAAATTGCGCGCGCAAGCTCCCTGTTTCAGCGGGCTGCGCCGCATAACGATCGAGCAAATGTAGGAGAGAGGCCGTGGACGAGCAAAAAGCCTTGCTGGTGATGCGCCAGCTGGTCGCCAACGGGCAACTGACCGATCCGGACAGCGCCCGCGGCAAGCTGCTGCAAACCGCGGCTCACCTGTTTCGCAACAAAGGCTACGAACGCACCACGGTGCGCGACCTGGCCAGCGCGGTGGGCATCCAGTCCGGCAGCATCTTTCATCACTTCAAGAGCAAGGACGACATCCTGCGCGCGGTGATGGAGGAAACCATCCACTACAACACCGCCCTGATGCGCGCCGAACTGGCCGAAGCCGGCAGTGTGCGCGAGCGGGTGCTGGCACTGATCCGCTGCGAGCTGCAATCGATCATGGGCGGCAGCGGCGAGGCCATGGCGGTGCTGGTCTACGAATGGCGCTCGTTGTCGGCCCAGGGCCAGGCCGATGTCCTGGCGTTGCGCGACATTTATGAACAGATCTGGCTGCAGGTGCTGGGCGAGGCCAAGGAGGCCGGCTTTATCAAGGGCGATGTGTTCATTACCCGGCGTTTTCTCACCGGGGCGCTGTCCTGGACCACCACCTGGTTTCGCGCCGAGGGCAGCCTGACCCTCGAACAACTGGCCGAGGAAGCGCTGACCCTGGTGCTCAGGGAGCCCTGAGCGCAAGTCATTAACGACCCGGTGGAAAGTTGTCGAAGCAAGGGAAACCGCCTAGCTTTAATGGCAATGTCCTGTCTCTTTTCTTGAGGTGAGTTGCCTTGATGTCTTCGCCAATGCGGACGGCTTTACGAGTGCTGGTGTGGGTTCTGGCCACCCTGACGGTTTTTCCGGCCTGCGCTGCGCAGTTGGTGCGAGTGGGCGCGGCGCATTTTCCTCCTTATACGGTGCGTCCCGAGCAGGGCGCCGACACCGGGTTGCTGCCGCAACTGGTGGACGCCTTGAACGCGCTGCAGAGCGATTACCAATTCGTACTGGTGCCGACCTCGATTCCCCGGCGTTTTCGCGATTTCGAGCAAGGCCGCGTCGACATGGCGATTTTCGAGAACCCGGCCTGGGGGTGGCAGAACATTCCCCACACCAGCGTCGACATGGGCCTGGAAGATGCCGAGATCTTCACTGCCCAGCGCGAGCCCGGCCGCGGCCAGGAATATTTCGCCGACCTCAAGGGCAAGCGCCTGGCCCTGTTCAGTGGTTACCACTATGCATTTGCCAACTTCAATGCCGACCCCAAGTACCTGGCCGACACCTACAACGCGACCCTGACCTACTCCCACGACAGCAACCTGCTGATGGTGCTGCGCGGTCGTGCCGACATTGCGCTGGTGACCCGTTCCTACCTCAGTGATTTTCTTTTGCACAATGCCGACACGGCGCAGCAGTTGTTCGCCTCCGAGCGGATCGATCAGGTCTACCACCACTACGCGCTGATTCGCCCCATGGCGCCGATCAGCGGCGAAGACTTCGCCAAGTTGCTGGGGCGCCTGCGCGACAGCGGTGAATTGCTGAAGATCTTCGATCCCTACCGCATCGTGGTCATGCCCCCGGCCAAGTGAAGCCGGCCTGCCTAAATTTCTCCGTGCGGCTCACGTCACTTGGTTGAACACCGATGACGCTGAGCCCGTGCCATGTCCTGTCTCGATACGCCGCCTGCTGTGGCCGTTGCCGATTGCCGTTGCGCCGCCGATGCCGCTGGCCCGCAACCGCTGCGGCTCGCCGGCATTGAAACGAGCGGTGCCTGCCGCAAGCCTGGCGCGCCACGGCCAGCGGCGGGCAGCGAGGTGCTGCAAGCCTTGCGTGGGCAAGAAGGATGGCGTGACGAGTGGATGGCCGGCTGGTTGTCGACCCTGGTGCATTCGTTATGCCTCGACCACGAGCCGGGCGAGCGGCTGGCCGAGGACGCTGGCCAAAGGCCCGGGCAGCAGGAGCGCTGCCTGCATTGTGGAAGGGCTTTCGATTTTTCGCACAAGCGCGCCGCCCTGCTGATCCTGGCGCAGGGGCGTGGTGTCGAACGGCATCGGGTGGTCGAGAAGGTCGGGCGGGAGCGTTCCTGTTCGCGGTAGCGCCGTGGCTGACGGTGGCTATCGCGATCAGGTGCGGGAGTCGCGGGCAGCGCGGATCAGTGACGGGCGTAGGTGTCGGCGCGGCTGCCCGAGACTTTGCGGCAATGCACCAGCGCATCGCGAATCATGAAGTTCACCAGCGTCGGCGAGACCCCGAGTTCCTTGGCGATGTCCTTTTGCGGCACGCCATGCAGGCGATACATCTCGAACGCATAGCGGGTGCGGCTCGGCAGTTGCGTCAGCGCATCGGCAATGTGTTCCAGGGTCGAGAAATTGATGTGTGAGGTTTCCGGCGATGCGCCCTGCACGACCACATTCAAGCCCTCTTCTTCAGTGCCCGAATACTTCTGCTCCAGCGCCTGCTTGCGATAGTGGTCGATCGCCAGGTTGCGCACGATCTGGAACAGGTAGCTCAACTGCGCCTTGAACGACGAGGTGATCTGCGGCGCCGATTGCAGTCGGAAAAAAGCGTCCTGCACCACGTCTTCGGCGCGGGAGCGGCAGCCGGTAATGCGCGCCGCGATTTTGACCAGGATCAGGCGGTTGTCGACAAAGGCCTGGAGTAGCGGTGAATCGCACCTGCTTGTGGATACTTGTTCCGTCATGGAAATCACCTTGCTGCAAAAGGGTTAGTAGGACGACAGAAATTTCAGACTCGTCTTACACATAGAGCGACAAATTATGTTGAATGATAATGATTGTCAATTGAGAAAGAGAATTAATGAACCTCTTTGGTGCGCAGTGAGAACTGCGGCTCGTTGTCGCACTTCGTGAAGGCGTTCGAGGGGAACGGGGGCTAATTATTTCAGGACGTCATCCGTTCTCATTGGAGAAAGGTTGCGGGTGGAACATCCCGCCACAGCAGTCTCCAGATGCCCTGCCCCGAGGGCAGGGGCCTTTATTTTCAAAGGTTTATGTAACGGTCGCGGCCTCGGCCCGCGGCTCTACGTGCAAGCACAATCCGCGCAGGAAACCCCATGATGGACGCGTTCGAACTCCCCAGCACTCTGGCTCAAGCCCTTCAACGCCGGGCGGCTCAGACCCCCGATCAAGTGGCCTTGCGCTTTCTTGCCGAAGAGCAGGATCAGAGCGTGGTCCTCAGTTATCGCGACCTGGATCTGCGTGCCCGGACCATCGCCGCGGCGCTGCAGGCCAATGCCGCTCTGGGCGATCGCGCGGTGCTGCTGTTCCCCAGCGGCCCCGATTATGTCGCGGCGTTTTTCGCCTGCCTGTATGCCGGGGTCATCGCGGTGCCGGCCTATCCGCCGGAGTCGAGCCGACGCCATCACCAGGAGCGGCTGATCTCGATCATCGCCGACGCCGAGCCGCGGCTGCTGCTGACCAGCAGCGGGCTGCGCGATGGCCTGGCGCAGATGGACGAGCTGCAAGGCGCCGACGCGCCGCAGCTGCTCTGCGTGGATACCCTGGCGGCGAACCTGGCCGAAGGCTGGACGGCCACTGAACTGCGCGGCGAAGACATTGCCTTCCTGCAATACACCTCGGGTTCCACCGCCTTGCCCAAGGGCGTGCAAGTCAGCCACGGCAACCTGGTGGCCAACGAGTTGCTGATCCGCCGCGGCTTCGGCATCGACCTCAACCCCGACGACGTGATCGTCAGCTGGCTGCCGCTGTACCACGACATGGGCCTGATTGGCGGCCTGTTGCAACCGATCTTCAGCGGCGTGCCCTGTGTATTGATGTCGCCGGCCTACTTCCTCGGCCGGCCGTTGCGCTGGCTGGAGGCGATCAGCGAATACGGCGGCACCATCAGCGGCGGCCCGGACTTCGCCTACCGCCTGTGCAGCGAGCGGGTCAGTGAGTCGGCCCTGGAGCGCCTGGACCTCAGTCGCTGGCGCGTGGCCTATTCCGGGTCCGAGCCGATCCGCCTGGACACCCTGGAGCGCTTCGCCGAGAAGTTCGCCGCCTGCGGTTTCACCCCGAACAACTTCTTTGCTTCTTATGGCCTGGCCGAAGCCACCCTGTTTGTCGCCGGCGGCACCCGTGGCCAGGGCATCCCGGCCCTGCGCCTGGACGAGCAGGCCCTGGCGCAGAACCGCGCCGAGCCGGGCACCGGCAACGCCATGATGAGCTGCGGCACCAGCCAGCCCGAGCACGGGGTATTGATCGTCGAGCCGAACACCCTGGCCGAGCTGGAAGACAACCAGGTCGGCGAGGTCTGGGCCGCCGGCCCGAGCATTGCCCATGGTTACTGGCGCAACCCCGAGGCCTCGGCCAAGACCTTCGTTCGGCACGCCGGCCAGACCTGGCTGCGCACCGGCGATTTGGGGTTCATGCGCGGTGGCGAGCTGTTCATTACCGGCCGCTTGAAAGACATGCTGATCGTGCGTGGGCACAACCTTTATCCACAGGACATCGAGCAGGCCATCGAGCGTGAGGTCGAGGTGGTGCGCAAGGGCCGGGTCGCGGCGTTCGCCGTCACCGGGCAGGGCGAGGAAGGCATCGGCATCGCCGCGGAAATCAGCCGTAGCGTGCAGAAGATCCTCACGCCGGATGCGCTGATCAAGCTGATTCGCCAGGCCGTGGCCGAGGCCTATCAGCAAGCGCCGAGCGTGGTGGTCCTGCTCAACCCCGGCGCCTTGCCCAAGACCTCCAGCGGCAAGCTGCAACGTTCGGCCTGCCGCAACCGCCTGGCCGATGGCAGCCTCGACAGCTATGCCGTCTTCCCCGATCGCCAGGCCGCGACCAGCGAGGCCAGCGGCGAAGCGACCAGCGAACTGCAAGAACTGATCGGCCGTATCTGGCGCGAGCAGCTGCACGTCGAGCAAGTGGCGAGCGACGACCACTTCTTCCTGCTGGGCGGCAACTCCATCGTCGCGACCCAGGTCGTCGCGCGGCTGCGTGAAGAGCTCGGCCTGGAGCTGAACCTGCGCCTGCTGTTCGAGGCGCCGACCCTTGGCGCCTTCGCCGCGCAGGTCGCGCAGCGGCAACAGGACGGCGGCCTGGCCCAGGGCGCGATCAGTGCCTTGTCGCGTGCCGAGGCGCTGCCCCAGTCCCTGGCGCAGAACCGCCTGTGGATCACCTGGCAGCTCGACCCGCAGAGCAGCGCCTACAACATTCCCGGCGGCCTGCGCCTGCGCGGCGAGCTGGACGAAGATGCCCTGCGCGCCAGCTTCCAGCAACTGATCGAACGCCACGAATCCCTGCGCACGCGCTTTTTCGAACGCGACGGCCAGGCGCTGCAACAGGTCGAAGCCGCCGGCGAATTCAACCTGCAAGTGATCGACCTCGGCGACCTGCCGCTGGCCGAGCGCGAGGCGCGGGCGCAGCAGATCCGTGAGCAGGAGGCCCGTACCCAGTTCGACCTGGAACAAGGCCCGTTGCTCTGGGTGACCCTGGTGCGCCTCGACGACGAGGAACACCAGTTGCTGGTGACCCTGCACCACATCATCGCCGACGGCTGGTCGCTGAATGTGCTGATCGACGAGTTCTCGCGCCTGTATGCTGCCGCCGTACAAGGCCAGGCGGCGAGCCTGGCGCCGTTGCCGCTGCAATACGCCGACTACGGCAGCTGGCAGCGCCAATGGCTGGCCCAGGGTGAAGGCGAGCGGCAACTGGCCTACTGGAAACAACAGTTGGGCGACGAGCACCCGAGCCTGGGCCTGGCCACCGATCACCCGCGTTCGGCGCAGCGGCAACACAGCGCCGCGCGTCACAGCCTGCGCCTGGGGGCGAGCCTGAGCGAAGCCATTCGCCAGACCGCCCAGGCCCATGAATCGACGCCGTTCATGCTGTTGCTCACGGCCTTCCAGAGCCTGCTGCATCGCTACAGCGGCCAGCGCGACATTCGCATCGGCGTGCCCAACGCCAACCGTCCGCGCCTGGAAACCCAGGGCCTGATCGGCTTCTTCATCAACACCCTGGTGCTGCGCGCCGAGGTGGATGGCCGCCTGCCATTTAGCGCGCTGCTGGCGCAGACCCGCCAGGCCGCGCTGCAAGCCCAGGCCCATCAGGACCTGCCGTTCGAGCAACTGCTCGAAGCCTTCCCCCAGGCCCGCGAACAGGGGCTGTTCCAGGTCATGTTCAACCACCAGCAGCGTGACCTCGGTGCCCTGCGCCGGCTGCCCGGGCTGCTGGCCGAAGAGCTGCCGTGGCACAGCCGCGAGGCCAAGTTCGACCTGCAACTGCACAGTGAAGAAGACCGTAACGGCCGCCTGAGCCTGTCCTTCGACTACGCCGCCGAGCTGTTCGAGGCCGCGACCGTCGAGCGCCTGGCCGAGCATTTCGTCAGCCTGCTGCGCGCAGCCTGCGAGCGTCCGCAGACCGCCATCGCCGACCTGCCATTGCTCAACCCCTGCGAACAGGCACAGCAGCAACAGTGGAGCGAAGCCCCTTGCGCGGCGGCCAGCCAATGGCTGCCCGAGCTGCTCGACGCACAACTGCAACAGACTCCGGAACGCACCGCGCTGGTGTGGCAGGGCGGCGAGCTGAGCTTCGCCGAGCTGCATGCCCAGGCCAACCGCCTGGCCCATTACCTGCGCGACAAAGGGGTCGGCCCGGATGTCTGCGTGGCCATCGCCGCCGAGCGTTCGCCGCAGCTGTTGATCGGCCTGCTGGCGATCGTCAAGGCCGGCGGCGCCTATGTGCCGCTGGACCCGGACTACCCGGCCGAACGCCTGGCCTACATGCTGGCCGACAGTGGCGTCGAGCTGCTGCTGACCCAGACCCGGTTGCTCGAACGCCTGCCCCAGGCCACAGGCGTCAGCGCCATCGCCATGGACAGCCTCAAGCTCGACAGCTGGCCGAGCCATGCGCCGGGCCTGCACCTGCACGGCGACAACCTGGCCTATGTGATCTACACCTCCGGTTCCACCGGCCAGCCCAAGGGCGTGGGCAACACCCACGCGGCCCTGAGCGAACGCTTGCAGTGGATGCAGAATACCTACCGCCTGGACGTCAGCGATGTGCTGATGCAAAAGGCGCCGATCAGCTTCGACGTGTCGGTGTGGGAGTGCTTCTGGCCGCTGATCACCGGCTGCCGCCTGCTGCTGGCCGCGCCGGGCGAACACCGCGACCCGCATCGCATCGCCCAGTGGGTGCAGCACTACGGCGTGACCACGCTGCACTTCGTGCCGCCGCTGTTGCAGCTGTTCGTCGATGAGCCGCTGAGCGCCGAGTGCGGCAGCCTGCGCCGGCTGTTCTCCGGTGGCGAAGCCTTGCCGGCCGAATTGCGCGACCGGGTGCTGGAGCAACTGCCTAACGTCCAGCTGCACAACCGTTATGGCCCGACCGAAACCGCGATCAACGTCACCCACTGGCAGTGCCGCAGCAGCGATGGCGAGCGTTCGCCCATCGGCCGGCCGCTGGGCAATGTGATCTGCCGGGTGCTGGACGCCGACCTCAACCCGGTGCCGGCCGGCGTGCCGGGCGAGCTGTGCATTGCCGGGATCGGCCTGGCCCGGGGTTACCTCGGGCGGCCGGGGCTGAGCGCCGAACGTTTTGTCGTCGACCCGCTGGGCACCGAGGGCGCGCGCCTGTACCGCACTGGCGACCGTGTGCGCTGGGCGGCCGATGGCGCGCTGGAATACCTCGGGCGTCTCGATCAGCAGGTCAAGCTGCGCGGCTTCCGTGTCGAGCCCCAGGAAATCGAAGCGCGCCTGCTGGCCCAGGAGGGCGTGGCCCAGGCTGCGGTGCTGGTGCGCGAGACCGCGGCCGGTGCGCAGCTGATCGGTTATTACACCGCCACCGCGGATGTAGAAGATGAAGACGCGCAGACCACGCGCCTGAAAACCGCCCTGGCCAGCGAGTTGCCGGAGTACATGGTACCGGCGCAACTGCTACTGCTTTCGGCCATGCCCCTGAGCCCGAGCGGCAAGCTCGACCGCCGTGCCTTGCCGGAACCGCAATGGCAAGTGCGTGAACACGTCGAGCCGGTCACCGACCTGCAACGGCAGATCGCGGCGATCTGGCGCGAGGTGCTGGGGCAGCAGCGCATTGGCTTGCGCGATGATTTCTTTGCCCTGGGCGGCCACTCGCTGCTGGCCACGCAGATCATTTCCCGGACCCGCCAGGCCTGCGACGTCGAGTTGCCGCTGCGGGCCTTGTTCGAAGCCAGCGAACTGGGCGACTTCGCCGAGCAGGTGCGGCTGATCCAGGCATCCGGCACGCGCAACCGGCAGCCGCCGATCGCCAAGGTCGACCGCAGCGCGCCTGTGCCGTTGTCTTATTCCCAGCAGCGCATGTGGTTCCTCTGGCAGATGGAACCGGACAGCCCGGCCTACAACGTCGGCGGCATGGCGCGCTTCAAGGGTGTGCTGGATGTCGGGCGTTTCGAGGCGGCGCTGCAAGCGCTGGTCCTGCGTCATGAAACCCTGCGCACCACGTTTCCTAGCGTCGACGGTGTGGCCCAGCAACGGGTGCACGGGGAAACCGGCGTGCGCATGGCCTGGAAGGACTTCTCCAGCCTGGATGCAGCGGCCCGTGAGCAGCGCCTGCAACAGCTGGCCGACAGCGAAGCGCACCAGCCGTTCGACCTGGAAACCGGTCCGCTGCTGCGCGCCTGCCTGGTCAAGGCGGCGGAGCAGGAGCACTATTTCGTGCTGACCCTGCACCACATCGTCACCGAAGGCTGGGCGATGGACATCTTCGCCCGGGAGCTGAGCGCGTTGTACGAAGCCTTTATCGACGACCGCGACTCGCCGCTGGAACCGCTGCCGGTGCAGTACCTGGACTACAGCGTCTGGCAGCGCCAGTGGCTGGAGTCCGGCGAGCGTCAGCGCCAGCTGGATTACTGGACCGCGCAACTGGGCAACGAACACCCGCTGCTGGAACTGCCAAGCGACCGCCCACGGCCGCCGGTGCAAAGCCATCAGGGCGAGCTGTACCGCTTCGACCTCGGCGATGAGCTGGCCGCGCGGGTGCGCCGTTTCAACGCGGAACATGGCCTGACCCTGTTCATGACCATGACCGCGACCCTGGCGGTGTTGCTCTATCGCTACAGTGGCCAGACCGACCTGCGCATCGGCGCGCCGGTAGCCAACCGCATCCGCCCGGAAAGCGAAGGGCTGATCGGTGCCTTCCTCAACACCCAGGTGTTGCGTTGCCAGCTCGACGGGCAGATGAGCGTCGGCGAGCTGTTCGAGCAGGTGCGGCATACCGTGATCGAAGGCCAGTCCCATCAGGACCTGCCGTTCGACCACCTGGTGGAAGCCCTGCAACCGCCGCGCAGCGCTGCCTACAACCCGCTGTTCCAGGTGATGTGCAACGTCCAGCGCTGGGAGTTCCAGCAGAGCCGGACCCTGGCCGGCATGACCGTGGAATACCTGGCCAATGATGCGCGGGCCACCAAGTTCGACCTCAACCTGGAAGTCACTGACCTCGACCATCGCCTGGGTTGCTGCCTGACCTACAGCACCGACCTGTTCGACGAACCGCGCATCGCACGCATGGCGGCGCACTGGCGCAACCTGCTGGAGGCCTTGATCGAGAGCCCCGAGCAACGCCTGAGCGAATTGCCGCTGCTCGGCCGCGCCGAGCAACAGCAGCTGCTGGACAGCCTGGGCGTCGAGCCCGGCGAACACCGCCTGGACCAGTGCATCCACCAGCTGTTCAGCGAACAGGCGCTGCTGCGCCCGGACGCGCCGGCCCTGACGTTCGCCGGGCAGACCCTGAGTTACGCCGAGCTCGACAGCCGCGCCAACCGCCTGGCCTGGATGCTCCGTGAGCGTGGCGTCGGCCCGCAGGTGCGGGTCGGCCTGGCCCTGGAGCGCTCGCTGGAAATGGTCGTCGGCCTGCTGGCGATCCTCAAGGCCGGCGGCGCCTACGTGCCGCTGGACCCGGAATACCCGCTGGACCGCCTGCACTACATGATCGAAGACAGTGGCATCGGCCTGCTGCTCAGCGACGCGGCGATGTTCCAGGCCCTGGGCCAGCTGCCGCCGAGCGTGGCGCGCTGGTGCCTGGAAGAGGACGGCGCGCAACTGGCCAACTACCCAGCCAGCGAGCTGCCCTTTATCAGCCTGCCGCAGCACCAGGCGTACCTGATCTACACCTCGGGTTCCACCGGCAAGCCCAAAGGCGTGGTGGTGTCCCACGGCGAGATCGCCATGCACTGCCGCGCAGTGATCGAACGCTTCGGCATGCGCCCGGACGACTGCGAGCTGCACTTCTATTCCATCAACTTCGACGCCGCCACCGAGCGCCTGCTGGTGCCGCTGCTCAGCGGTGCCCAGGTGGTGCTGCGGGCGCAAGGGCAGTGGGGCACCGAAGAGATCTGCCAACTGATCCGCCAGCACCGCATCAACATCCTCGGCTTCACCCCGAGCTACGGCAGCCAGCTGGCGCAGTGGCTGGCGACCCAGGGCGAAACCCTGCCGGTGCGCATGTGCATCACCGGCGGCGAAGCGCTGACCGGCGAGCACCTGAGCCGCATCCGCGCGGCGTTCAAGCCGAGCCTGTTCTTCAACGCCTACGGCCCCACCGAAACCGTGGTCATGCCCCTGGCCAGCCTGGCGCCGGAGCAACTGGAAGAGGGCGCCGGCAGCGTGCCGATCGGTACGCTGGTGGGGGAGCGCGTGGCCTACATCCTCGACGCCGATCTGGCCCTGCTGCCCCAAGGCGCCATCGGCGAGCTGTATGTCGGCGGGGCTGGCCTGGCCCAGGGTTACCACCAGCGTCCGGGCATGAGCGCCGAGCGTTTCGTCGCCGACCCGTTCAGCAGCAATGGCGGGCGCCTGTATCGCACCGGCGACCTGGTGCGCCAGTGCGCCGATGGCCAGGTGGAATACATCGGCCGGGTCGACCATCAGGTGAAGATTCGTGGCTTCCGTATCGAGCTGGGGGAAATCGAAAACCGCCTGCTGGAACATGAGTCGGTGCGTGAAGCGGTGGTGCTGGCCCTGGACATGCCGGGCGGCAAACAGCTGGCGGGCTATCTGGTGACCGATGTCGCCGAGCAGAGTGACGAGCAGCAAGCTGCCTTGCGCGAGGCGATCAAGGCCCAGCTGAAAATCCATCTGCCGGATTACATGGTGCCCACCCATTTGGTCCTGTTGGCGAGCATGCCGCTGACCGCCAACGGCAAGCTCGACCGCCGTGCCTTGCCGGCGCCGGACCTGGAACTCAACCGCCAGCAGTACGTGGCGCCGAGCAACGAGCTGGAGCAGACCCTGGCCCAGGTCTGGGGCGACGTGTTGAACCTGCGGCAGGTCGGCCTGCACGACAACTTCTTCGAACTGGGCGGCGACTCGATCCTGTCGATCCAGGTGGTCAGCCGCGCCCGCCAGCTGGGCATTCATTTCAGCCCGCGCGACCTGTTCCAGCATCAGACCGTGCAGACCCTGGCCGCGGTGGCCGGCCGCAGCGAGCGGATCGTTGCCGAGCAAGGCTTGCTCAGCGGCGAGTCGGGCCTGACGCCGATCCAGCACTGGTTCTTCGACAGCGAGATCCCCGAGCGTCAGCACTGGAACCAGGCGCTGCTGCTGGCGCCGACTCAACTGCTTGATGGGCAGTTGCTGGAACAGGCGCTGCAAGCGCTGCTGGCCCAGCATGACGCCCTGCGCCTGCGCTTTACCCAGGTCGCCGGCCAATGGCAGGCGATGCATCAAGCGTTGTCCGAAGCGCCGCTGCTGGTGCAGATGCATGTGGCGTCTATGGACCAATGTGCTGCGCTGTTCGCCGAGGCCCAGCGCAGCCTCGACCTGAGCAACGGACCGCTGTTGCGCGCGCTGCTGGTGGACGGTCCGCAGGAGCAGCAACGCCTGTTCATCGCCATCCACCACCTGGTGGTCGATGGCGTGTCCTGGCGGGTGCTGCTGGAGGATCTGCAAAACCTCTACCGCCAGCTTGAAGCTCAGCAGACGCCGCGCCTGCCGGCGAAAACCAGCGCCTTGCGCGATTGGGCGTCCCGCCTGCAGGCCTATGCCGGCAGCGAGTCGCTGCGCGAAGAGTTGAGCTGGTGGCAGGACCAACTGGCTGGCCCGGCGACGACGCTGCCGGTGCAGCACCCCCAGGGCGGGCGGCAGCACAAGCATGCGCGGACCGTCAGCGTGACACTGGATGCCGAGCGCACCCGGCAACTGCTGCAACAGGCGCCGAGCGCCTACCGCACCCAGGTCAACGACCTGCTACTGACCGCCCTGGTCCGCGTGCTGTGCCGCTGGACCGGCGAGGCCTCGGCGCTGATCCAGCTCGAAGGCCACGGCCGCGAAACCCTGTTCGACGAGATCGACCTGACCCGTACGGTCGGCTGGTTCACCAGCGCTTACCCGCTGCGCCTGACCCCGCAGGCCATCGAAGCGGCGGCCGGGCAGGGCGCCTCGATCAAGGCGATCAAGGAACAGCTGCGCGCCGTACCGCACAAAGGCCTGGGGTATGGCGTGCTGCGCTACCTGGCTGACGCGGCGATCCAGCAGGGCATGGCGGCCTTGCCGCAGGCGCCGGTCACCTTCAACTACCTGGGGCAGTTCGACCAGAGCTTTGCCAGCGATGCGCTGTTCCGTCCGCTGGACGAACCGCTGGGCGCCGCCCATTCACCACAGGCGCCACTGCCCAACGAGCTGAGCGTCGACAGCCAGGTCTACGCCGGTGAGCTGGTGTTGCGCTGGACCTTCAGCGGCGAGCGTTTCGACCCGCAGACCATCGACGCGCTGGCCCAGGCCTACCTCGGCGAACTGCACAGCCTGATCGCCCATTGCCTGGAGGACGATGCCGGTGGCCTGACGCCGTCGGACTTCCCCCTGGCGCGCCTGACCCAGGCGCAACTGGACGCGCTGCCGGTAGCGGCCAGCGCCATCGAGGACGTCTACCCGCTGACCCCGATGCAAGAGGGCATGCTGCTGCATACCCTGCTGGAACCGGGCACCGGCCTGTACTACATGCAGGACCGCTACCGCATCAACAGCGAGCTGGACCCGGCGCGTTTCGCCCAGGCCTGGCAGGCGGTGGTGGCCCGTCACGAAGCCCTGCGCGCGTCCTTCTGCTGGAACGTCGGCGAAGACATGCTGCAGGTGATCCACAAGCCGGGCAGTACGCCGATCGAGTTCCTGGACTGGAGTGCCGTCGCCGAAGCCGAGCAGGAACCGAAGCTGCAGGCGCTGCTGAAAAGCGAGCGCGAGGCCGGTTTCGATCTGCTCGAACAGGCACCGTTCCACCTGCGACTGATTCGCGTGGGCGCCGCGCGCTACTGGTTCATGATGAGCAACCACCACATCCTGATCGATGCCTGGTGCCGTTCGCTGTTGATGAACGACTTCTTCGAGATCTACACCGCCCTGGGCGAAGGTCGCGAAGCCCGGCTCGGCGTGCCGCCGCGCTACCGCGACTACATCGGCTGGCTGCAACGCCAGAGCCTGGCCGAGGCGCGCCAGTGGTGGAAAACCAACCTGCAAGGCTTCGAGCGCACCACGCCGATTCCGAGCGACCGGCCGTTCCTGCGCGAACACGCCGGCGACAGCGGCGGCATGATTGTCGGTGACTGCTACACCCGTCTCGAGGCCCGCGACGGTGCGCAACTGCGCGAGTTGGCGCAGCAGCATCAACTGACCGTCAACACCTTTGCCCAGGCGGCCTGGGCCCTGGTCCTGCGGCGCCTGAGCGGAGAGCGTGACGTGCTGTTCGGCGTCACCGTGGCCGGGCGCCCGGTGGAAATGCCGGAGATGCAGCGCACCGTCGGCCTGTTCATCAACAGCATCGCGCTGCGGGTGCAACTGCCGGAAGACGGCCAGCGCCTGAGCGTGCGCCAGTGGCTCGGCAGCCTGCTGGAACGCAACATGGAACTGCGCGAATACGAGTACCTGCCGCTGGTGGCGATCCAGGAAAACAGCGAGCTGCCCAAGGGCCAGCCGCTGTTCGACAGCCTGTTCGTGTTCGAGAACGCGCCGGTGGAAGTCTCGGTGCTGGACCGCGCGCAAAGCCTGAACGCCACCTCGGATTCCGGCCGCACCCACACCAACTTCCCGCTGACCGCGGTGTGCTACCCGGGGGATGACCTGGGGCTGCACTTGTCCTACGACCAGCGTTATTTCGAGCGCTCGACCATCGAGCGCATGCTCGGCGAGTTCAAGCGCCTGCTGCTGGCGTTGGTGCAGGGCTTCCATGGCGACATGGCCGAGCTGCCGCTGCTGGGCGCAGAAGAGCAGGACTTCCTGCTCGCCGGCTGCAACCAGAGCGAACATGAGTACCCGCTGGAGCGCAGCTACGTCGAGCTGTTCGAGGCCCAGGTGGCGACGCACCCGCAACGCATCGCCGCCAGTTGCCAGGACCTGCGATACAGCTACGCCGAACTGAACCAGCGCAGCAACCGCCTGGGCCACGCCCTGATCGCCAACGGCGTCGGCCTGGACCAGCCGGTGGCCTTGCTGGCCGAGCGCAGCCTGGACCTGCTGGGCATGATCATCGGCAGTTTCAAGGCCGGCGCCGGCTACCTGCCGCTGGACCCAGGCCTGCCGGGCCAGCGCCTGGGGCGGATCATCGAGCTGAGCCGCACGCCGTTGCTGGTCTGCACCGCGGCCTGCCAGGCACAGGCGCACGCCTTGCTCGACGAATTCGCCTGCGCCAACCGACCCCGTTTGTTGGTCTGGGAAGAGGTGCAAGCGGCCGATCATTCGTTGGACAACCCAGGCATTTACAGCGGCCCGGACAACCTGGCCTATGTGATCTACACCTCGGGCTCCACCGGCCTGCCCAAGGGCGTGATGGTCGAGCAGCGCGGCATGCTCAATAACCAGTTGAGCAAGGTGCCGTACCTGCAATTGAGCGAAGCCGATGTGATCGCCCAGACCGCGTCGCAGAGCTTCGACATTTCGGTCTGGCAGTTCCTCGCCGCGCCGCTGTTCGGTGCGCGGGTGGACATCGTGCCGAACGCCATCGCCCATGATCCGCAAGCTTTGCTGGCCCACGTGCAGGCGCAGGGCATCAGCGTGCTGGAAAGCGTGCCGTCGCTGATCCAGGGCATGCTCGCCCAGGAGTCGATCAACCTCGACGGCCTGCGCTGGATGCTGCCGACTGGCGAAGCGATGCCGCCGGAGCTGGCGCAGCAATGGTTGCTGCGTTACCCGCAGATCGGCCTGGTCAACGCCTACGGTCCGGCCGAATGCTCGGATGACGTGGCCTTCTACCGCATCGACCTGGCCTCGACCCGTGGCAGCTACCTGCCGATCGGTATGCCCACCGACAACAACCGCCTGTACCTGATGGATAGCGCGCTGGACCTGGTGCCGCTGGGCGCGGTGGGCGAGCTGTGCGTCGCCGGTACCGGGGTCGGCCGTGGTTACGTCAGCGATCCGCTGCGCACCGCCCAGGTGTTCGTGCCTCATCCGTTCGGTGCCCCGGGCGAACGCCTGTACCGCACCGGCGACCTGGCCCGGCGTCGCGTCGATGGCGTGCTGGAGTACGTCGGGCGCATCGACCACCAGGTGAAGATCCGTGGCTACCGCATCGAGCTGGGGGAAATCGAAGCCCGCCTGCACGAACAACCGGAAGTCCGCGACGCGGCGGTCGGCGTGCAGGAAGGGGTCAATGGCAAGTATCTGGTGGGGTATTTGGTAAAGAGCCTGGTGGCCAGCGACTCGGCGCTGAACCCGACGGAACGCCTGGAGCGCATCAAGCAACGCCTGCGCGCCGAGCTGCCGGAATACATGGTGCCGCTGCACTGGCTGTGGCTGGAGCGCCTGCCGCTCAACGCCAACGGCAAGCTCGACCGCAAGGCCCTGCCGGCCCTGGAGATCGGCCAGCTGCACAGCCAGGACTACCTGGCGCCGCGCAGCGCGCTGGAGCAGACCCTGGCCGCTATCTGGGCCGAGGTGCTCAAGGTCGAGCGGGTCGGGGTCCGGGACAACTTCTTCGAACTGGGCGGGCATTCGCTGCTGGCCACGCAGATCGCCTCGCGGGTGCAGAAAACCCTGCAACGCAACGTGCCGCTGCGGGCGATGTTCGAGTGCAGCACGGTGGAGGAACTGGCGCACTACATCGACAGCCTGGCGGGCAGTGAAATCAACGAGGAGAAGGTCGATCGCCTGAGCGATCTGATGGCGGAGCTGGAGGGGCTTTAACGCCGCCTCTTTAACCCTTTGGCAAACAGTCCCGCGTCTACTCTGTAGGCGCGGGCCTGTTCGTAATGGGTCGTCAGGCTTGTACGGCACTTGAGACTAGTCCGATTGACGGCAACCTTTCAACGGCACAGTCTACCGGGGCATTTTTCGCAGCCCACCTGACAGGAGACAGTTGATGCCTTTCGCGACTATTGATGGACAAACCCTTCACTACCTGGACCAGGGCAGCGGCCCCGCGGTGCTGCTGGCCGGCAGTTACCTGTGGGACCTGAACATGTGGGCGCCGCAGATCGAGGCGCTGTCCAAACAGTACCGGGTGATCGCCCTGGACCTGTGGGGCCACGGCCAATCCGGCGCGCTGCCGCAAGGCACCGCTTCACTGGACGATATCGCCCGGCAGGTGCTGGCGCTGCTGGACCTTCTTGAGATCGAGCGCATCACCCTGGTCGGCTTGTCCGTGGGCGGCATGTGGGGCGCGCGCCTGGCCCTGGCGGCGCCGCAGCGCATCAATGGCCTGGTGCTGATGGACACCTACCTTGGGGCCGAGCCGGAGCCGACCCGCCAGTATTATTTCTCGTTGTTCAAGCAGATCGAAGAGGTGGGGACCATCCCGCCACCGCTGCTGGACATCGTGGTGCCGATTTTCTTCCGTCCGGGCATCGACCCGCAGTCGGCGCTGTACCAGGACTTCCGCGCCGTGCTCGCGGCACTGCCCAGCGAACGCCTGCGCGAAAGCGTGGTGCCCATGGGCCGCATCACCTTCAGCCGGGCGGATGTGCTGGCCAGCCTGAACCAACTGGACCCCGCCAGCACCTTGTTGCTGTGCGGCGACCAGGACAAACCGCGCCCGCCCTCTGAGACCCGGGAAATGGCCGAGCTGATCGGCTGCCCTTATCAACTGGTGCCCGAGGCGGGGCATATCTCCAACCTGGAGAACCCGGAATTTGTCACCGAGGCGCTGCTGAAGTTTTTGGCCGAGCGGCAAGCCTGCTGATGCCACGGCGGCGCTTGGGCTGACGTCATCGCGAGCAAGCTCGCTCCTACGGGGGGCGATGCAGCTTTTGTAGGAGCAGCCGGTCGACGCTCGATTGCTCGCGATGCGATTTTCCAGAATACCCACGACCGGCATCACCCCACGGACTCTGTAGCCGCTGCCGCAGGCTGCGAACGGGCTGGGCGGCATTCCGACGAAGCGGCCGCAAACCAGACGCCAGTGTTTCGCCTGACACACCGTGTTGGCAGGTTTGGCGCCTGCTGCGCAGTCGATCGCAGCCTCGCGGAGCTCGGCAGCGGCTACAGGGGCTGTTTCGCTTTCTTTTGTAAGGCTTTTCCGAGAAACTCCCACGCGCTTGAGTGCGCCTGTATGCGGGGCTAGGCTGCCTGGGTCATCGCCAAATCGATGACTCGGATGTGCAAGTCCGATGCTTTCAGGTTCATAAACGCTCAGTCATGCTTGAGCGTTTTCATGTCCGCTGTTTTATGGCGGCCGTGCGCGGGAGGTCTTCGGACCTGCCGGGTGTCCTGAGAGCCGGTCTTGCACACCCGCGTACGGCTGCCACCTTATTCGTGTGCAAGCGAACGGTGTCGGCTCCTTTATTTCTCAGGAGTTGAACCATGAAAAAGCTAGTCCCCGATCCACCCATTGATTCCCCCAGCACTTACCGCTACCCCGAACTGAAACTCGCCAACCAGGCCCTGCGCCAGTCCTTGGCCGAGCAGCCTGTCGAAACGGTGCCATTCACGTCCTTGGCCACCACTTCGTCGGTACGCGTCACCCCGGATTCCTTGTTCCACGTACGCGAAGGCATCAGCGCCGAGGAGGCCCTGGTGCATGTTTCTCTGTTGCTCAAATGCGCTGAAGAAGTCAGCGATGAAATCACCGAACGCGGCAGTGGCCTGGAGCGTGGGTTGATCTGGTCGATGGTCCATTCCGTGGAAATGGCCAGGGCGGTGGTGGATGCGTTGCTGGATGGGCGTCAGGATCGTTGATTTGCGTTGTTTTTGAGGGCCCTATCGCGAGCAAGCTCGCTACAGGGGTCGATGCAGCCTTTGTAGGAGCGAGCTTGCTCGCGATGGCGGCGTGTTGAACGCCGCCGATTTGCGCCTTACCTAGGCCCGAGAATCTTCACCAGTTTGCCCGGCGCCGGGGCACCTTGTTGCTGTTGCAGTTCGCCCTGGTCGTCCAGGTAGAAGATCGCCGGGGTGGCGGACAGCTCCAGTTCGTCCATCAGCGCCATGTTGGCGTCGAGCTTGGCCTGGACTTCGGCGGGGATCTTGTCCAGGGGCTTGAGGCTGCTGCCCTTGCCGGCTTTTTCGTGGTCTTGCAGGGCTTTCTGCGGGTCTTTGGCGGCCAGCAGGGCGGCGGATTTGCCCGGGCTGTCTTCGCGGATGATGCCGACCATGATGTGCCGCAGCTGGACCTTGCCGGCGTTCACCCAGGGCCGCGCCTGTTCCCAGAACAGGTTGCAGTAGGGGCAGTTGGGGTCGCTGAACAGGTAGACCACGCGCGGCGCGTCGGCCTTGCCGTCGGCGATCCAGTGGCTCTTTTCCATCTTGGCCCAGACTTCCTTGGCCATCGGCGCATACACCAGTTTCTGCAGCGGCTCGGCGCTCAGGTCCTTGCCGTCGGCGTCGTACAGGTTGCCCAGCAGCACATGCTTGCCATCCGGGGTCAGGTACAGGGCCATGCCGCGGTTCTGGTACTGCGCGGCATAACCCTTGAGGCCGTCCGGGGCGTCGAAGCGGCCGACGATCTTGGCGCCTTTGGCTTCGATGTTCTTGATCGCCTGGGGCAGTTCTTCGGCGTGCAGCAGCGGTGCCTGGAGCAGCGCCGCACCCAGGGACAGGCTCAGCAGGTGGCGGATGAAGGGCATGGCGGTTTCCTTGAAGGGGCGGCTTGCGTGGCCGTGGTCGAATGCGGTCGGTCGAAATGTTCCAGGGCGCGGGCCAGGCTGGCCTCGGACAGCTCGCCCAGGTGGCTGCCGAGCATGCGCCCGTCAGCGCTGTAGAACAGCGTAGTCGGTAGCGCCATGGAGCCCACGGCCTGGCCCAGGCGGCCGCTGCCGTCGAACAGCACATTGTTCAGGTTCAGCTCCTGGGTGGCCAGGAAGGTGCTGACGCTTTGCATGCTTTCGGCCTGGTTGACGAACAGGAAGGTCAGGTCCGGGCGCTGCTGCTGGGCTCTTTCCAGCACCGGCATTTCCCGCCGGCAGGGCGGGCACCAGGTGGCCCAGAGGTTGATCACCAGGGGCTTGCCCTGGTAGCTGGTCAGTTGCACGGTGCCGCCGTCGGCGTTGCGCAGGGCGATCTCCGGCAACCGCGTGCCTTGTTCGAAGATGCCCAGGGACAGGCTGGCGAGCAGCCAGAAGGCCAGGCCGCAGCCGACCCCGGCGCCCAGCGGCTTGCGCAGGGCCGGGCGGCGCCAGCCCCAGGCGAGGGCGGCCAGCAGCAGGACGATGACCCCCGGCCAAGGGAGAAAACCACCGTCGCGCAGGTCGATGATCTGCCACAGGTCGTCGCGGTAATGCTTCCAGTAGGCGACCACGAAGCCGATGCGCGCGGCCAGCATGCCCAGCAGGAACAGGCCGAACAGCACCGATTCCGGGTTTTCGCCACCGCGCTTGGCGACTCGCCAGCCGACCAAGGTGGCCAGCGCCAGGGCACTGATCAGCAGCAGGTGGTTGAGCGCGATGGCAAAGGTGCCGATGGTAAAGGTCAGCATCAACGGGCTTCTCGGTTAGCGATCCAGCGTTGCAGGAAGCCAGCGGCATCTACCTCGCCGGTAATCCGCTGGCCACGTCGTTCTTCGCCGTCCGGGCCGATCCACAGCAGGCTCGGCGGCCCCGGCACTTTATACCGCTTGAGCAGTTCGCGGCTGGCGGCGTTGTCGGCCGTCACGTCCAGGCGCAGCAGGCGCACGTCGTTCAGGGCCTCGAGGACCTGGGGCTGGCCGAACACCTGTTTCTCCATGATCTTGCAGGACACGCACCAGTCCGCGTAGTAGTCCAGCAGCACCCACTGGCCCTGGGCCCTGGCGGCGTCGAGAGCGCCTTGCAGGTCGGCTGGCGCCTTGACGGTGGTGAAGGCGTCGTGGGCGCTGACCGCCGCCACGCCATTGCCGCCGCTGTAGACCTTCAGCGGTCGCCACAGGTCGTCGCTGCCACCGGCTGCGCCCACCAGCAGCAGGCTGCCCCACAGGCCGAACACCACTGAACCGGCGCCGAACAGGTGCCCGGCGCGCCCGGCGGCACGCATCTGGTACCAGGCGGTGTAAGCCAAGACCAGCGCCAGCGCGCCCCACAAGCCGATCCACAGCGACTCGTCGAGCACCGGGCGCAGCAGCACGATGGCGGTGCCGAGGAACAGGAAGCCGAACACGCCCTTGAGCAGGTTCATCCACGGGCCGGGCTTGGGCAGGAAGCGGTTGCCCACGGTCACCAGCAGCAACAGCGGCAGGCCGATGCCCAGGCCCATGACGAACAGGATCAGCCCGCCGTGCAGGGCATTGCCGCTCTGGGCGATGTACAGCAGGGCGCCGGCCAGCGGCGCGGTCATGCACGGGCCCACCAGCAGCCCGGACAGGGCGCCGAGCACCCCGGCGCCGACCAGGCTGCCGCCACGGCGCGAACGGCTGGCGTTTTCCAGGCGATCGCGCAGGGCCGCCGGCAGTTGCAGCTCGAAGAAGCCGAACATCGGCAGCGCCAGGATCACGAACACCGCGGCAAAGCTGCCCAGCAGCCAGGGCTGTTGCAGCAGGGCTTGCAGGTTGGCGCCGAGCAGCGCGGCGAGCACGCCCATGGCGGCATAGACCAACGCCATGCACACCACGTAGCTGCCGGCCAGGGCGAAGCCGCGACGCGGGCTGGCGCCGCTGCCCACCACCAGGCCGGCGAGGATCGGCAGCATGGGCAGCGAGCAGGGAGCGAAGGCCAGCAACAGGCCCAGGCCGAAGAACACCAGCAGGCTCCAGCCCAGGGCCCGCTGTTGCAGGCCGCTGGCCAGGGCCTGGTCGCTGGCCTCGGTACTGGCCCCGGTGGCGGCGGCCGGGCTGCCGCCCAGGTCCACTTCCAAAGATTGCGGCGGGTAGCACAGGCCGGCGTCGGCGCAGCCTTGCCAGCCGAGCGTGACCTTGCCGCTGGCGCCAGCGGGGATTTTCAGTTCCAGGCCCTGGCGATACACCTGTTGCGCGCCGAAGAATTCGTCGCTGTGCGCCTCGCCCTCGGGCAGGGCCGGTTTTTGCGCGTCCGCCAGGCCGTCGAATCGCAGCCGTTGCTGATACAGGTAATAGCCGTCGGCGATCTGCCAGAACAGCTGGGTTTCCCCCGAGGCCAGGCGTTCGGAGGTGAAGACGAAGGCCTTGCCGACCGGGAGAAAGTCGGGCTTGACCTCGAACGGGTTGTTACCCGCCTGGGCCAGGCCCGACAGCAGCATGAACAACAGGATGAACAGACGACGCATGGAAAAGCCTTAAACCGGTGCAAGTGACCGCACAATGGCCGATAGCGATTAACCGATGATTAACCCTGCACGCCTTGTGACACTGGCGGTGCGGGCATAATGTCGGCTTAATCGGCGATAGTTTTAATGCACCCCTTTTTAACGGGTTCCACCATGCACGTACTTGTCTGTGAAGATGATGAGCTGATTGCCAGCGGAATCGTGGCCGGCCTCACGGCCCAGGGCCTGACGGTCGAGCACGTGGCCACGGCCTCGGCGGCGCGGGCCATGCTCGGCGTGGCCCAGTTCGACGTGATGGTGCTCGACCTCGGCCTGCCCGACGAAGACGGCCTGAAGCTGCTCAAGCAACTGCGCCACAACGGCCTGGAAATCCCGGTGCTGGTCCTCACCGCGCGGGATTCGGTCAGCGACCGGGTCGACGGCCTGCAGGCCGGCGCCGACGATTACCTGCTCAAACCCTTCGACCTGCGGGAACTGGCGGCGCGCCTGCACACCCTGTTGCGCCGGGTGGCGGGGCGCAGCGTCAACCTGATCGAACACGGCCGCCTGACCTACGACCCGAGCACCCGCGAAACCCTGCTCGGCGGCCAGCCGGTGGACCTGTCGCGGCGCGAGCAGGCGCTGCTCCAGGCGCTGCTGCACAACCGCGGCCGGGTGCTGTCCAGCGAGCAGCTCAAGGACAGCGTCTACGGCTTCAACGACGAACTGGAAAGCAATGCCCTCAACGTGCATATCCACCACCTGCGGCGCAAACTCGGCAACGGCATCGTCGAGACCGTGCGTGGCCTGGGCTATCGCCTGGGGCCGGCGGATGGCGGGAAGGAGTTGTAATTGATGAGCCTGCGTTTGCGCCTGAGCCTGACCATCGGCGCGGCCTTCGTGCTGATCTGGGCGCTGGCCGCGGCCTGGATGTTCAGCGACTTGCGCAACCAGATGATGTTTTCCCTCGACCAGCGCCTGGTGGCTTCGGCGCGTATGGTCGCTGGCCTGCTGGAGCAATTGCCGCCCTTGTCGAGCAAGGGCGAAGGCACCCATTTCAGTGCCGAACAGCTGAACATTCCCGGGGGCATGGCCTGCCAGGTCAGCTCCCTGCGCGGCGAGATCCTCGCCCGCAGCCATAACCACCCCGACGAAAAGCTCGAAGCCGAACGCATGGGCTTTCACGACCAGATGATCGATGGCGTGCGCTGGCGCAGTTTCACCCTGGCCCGGGGCGACCTGCGCATCACCACCGCCGACCGACAGGTCGAGCGCGAGGCGCTGAACATGTCGGTGCTGCTGGCCGCCTCGGTGCCGGTCGGCGTGGCGTTGCTGGGTTGCCTGTGGTTGCTGTGGCTGGGGATCGGCCAGGGCCTGGCGCCGCTGAACCGCATGCGCGATGCCTTGATGCGCCGCAGCGCCGACTCCCTGGAGCCGTTGCAGATCCAGCCGCTGCCCAGCGAGTTGCGGCCCTTGCTGGAAACCCAGAACCAGTTGTTCCAGCGCATCGGCAAGACCCTCGAGCGCGAGCGTCGCCTGACCGGCGACGCCGCCCACGAGTTGCGCAGCCCGCTAACGGCGATCAAGACCCACCTGCAAGTGGCGCGCATGACCGACGGCGCGGCCCGCGATCAATCCCTGGCGCGCGCCGAAGAAGGCGCCGACCGTCTGCACCGGACCCTGGAGCAGTTGCTGTTGCTGGCGCGGGTCGAGGGCAGCCTGTCGTTCGAGGACGGTGTGCAGTGCAGCGCCGAACAGGTGGCGAAGACCGCGATCCAGGACGCCGCCAGCGGCGCCCGGCAGCGGATCAGGCTGCATATCGACGAGCGGGTGTCGGCGGCGCCGCTGGAAATGCCCTCGGTGCTGGCCATCGCCGCGCTGCGCAACCTGCTGGACAACGCCCTGCGTCATACCCCGAGCGATGCGCCGGTGGAACTGAACCTGGAAGCCCTCGGCAACCGTGTGCGCTTCCAGGTGCGCGACCATGGCAACGGTATTCCCGAGGATGACTTGCAGCACTTGACCCAACGCTTCTGGCGCAATGGCCAGAGCACCGGTTGTGGCCTGGGCCTGGCCATTGTCCAAGCGATCGTCCAGCGTTGCGGCTGCGTGCTGCATTTCGACAGCCGGCCCGATGGCTTGCGCGTTGAACTGACCATGCCGCTGCAATCGGCCTGACGGCCTTTCCTACAGAAGAGCGCATTCTTCTGTAGGAGATTCTATGTCTACCCAACCGTATCAACCGCCGGTCGATACGGTTGTTGGGTCTTCATCAGGGCGAAAGCGATACGGGCCAACTTGCGGGCGAGGATGACCAGCGCTTCTGTTCGTTTCAGGCCGCGTTGCAGGTATTGCTGGTAACGCTGTTGCCAGGCGGCGGTCCTGCTTGCCGCCATGGCGGCGTTGTGGAGCAGGCGACGGATCTCCGAGTCGCCTTGCTTGCTCAGTTTGCGCCGACCGCTGTAGCGCCCGGATTCCTTGACCCGCACATCCAGGCCCAGGAAGGCGATGAACGCATCGCTGTTGCGGAAAGATCCTCGCAGGAACGCCAGGTTGAGGGCCGCAGCGGTGAGCGGGCCGATGCCTTCGATCGCCTGGCAACGCTTGGCCTGCTCAGCCAGGCCCGCCTCCTGCAACGCCTTGTGCACTTGCTCGTTAAGCCGCCGTTCCAGGCGTTTGATGCGCTCCAGTACCGGTTTCAGCTCCCGGGCCATCTGCCGGTCTTGAGCAAAACTCAGGCGCAAGGCGGTGGCGCTGCGGACCAGCGTGGCGCGCCGGCGCAGCAGCAGTTGCAGGCGCCGATAAGCCTTGCAGGCGGGGTTCCAGGGATGCAACTGGTTCTGCTCATGGGCCAGGTAACGCGCCAGCAAGCGGGCATCGCTCTGGTCGGTTTTGGCGCGGCCACCGATCCCCTTGCGGTAGTTGCTCAGGCGGTAGCCATCGATGACATAGATCCTGTGCCCACATTGGTAAGCCAGATCCGCCAGCAGGACGTGGTAAGTGCTGGTGGCCTCGATGGCCACGGCACAGTCTGCGGGCAATGTTTTCAACCAGGTCACGATCGCGCGTCGATCGTTGGCCAACGTAGCGCTTTGCTGCGTATCGAGGCGATACAGGCTCAGGTTTTCCTTGGCGACATCGATGCCGATGATGGGGGTTTGTATTGTCATGAGACGCTCCTGCAGACAAGATAAAACGACCTGTCGGGGACTCACGTTTGGCGCAGGCTTGTAGATATGGTCGGTCTTGAGGTGGTGCTCAAGCCGATGGATTCCTTATCGGCGCTTGTGGTGAACGCGAGAGTGGGGGAAATCTCCTACCGTCTGGCTTGCAGAAGCGAGTTAAGTCCCTCCACCCCGACAGGCCTACCTTAGGACATACAAGCGAGCTTGCTCGCGATAGCGTTCTCATGTCCGCCACAGCCTTTATGGTTGATACGCAATAAACCCTCTCCCGGGTGTAAATCCTCCCGCCGCTGATGCGTTTCCAGAACAGGAAAACCTGCGAGTGCGCGCTGAACCGGCTGCGTACCTGTGTGGTGTGCGGTTTCGCTCAACTCATCAGCGTGAGGATTCGAGAGATGTCAGTTGCTACCAGCCTTGTCGACGATCAGCCTGGGCGGACCAGTCCCGCGCCGGCCGAAACGCTTTACCAGTTCACCGAATCGCCGTTGCTGGCCCGCCAGAACCAGCAGGAATCCAATGCCCGCAGTTACCCGCGACGGATCCCGCTGGCGCTCAAGCGCGCGCGCGGGATTCATGTCGAGGACGTCGAAGGCCGGCGTTTCATCGACTGCCTGGCCGGTGCCGGCACCCTGGCCCTGGGCCACAACCACCCAGTGGTGATCGAGGCGATCCAGCAGGTGCTGGCCGATGAGTTGCCGCTGCTGACCCTGGACCTGACCACTCCGGTCAAGGACCAGTTCGTCCAGGACCTGTTCGGCCTGTTGCCGCCGGCCCTGGCCGCCGAGGCGAAAATCCAGTTCTGCGGCCCCACCGGCACCGATGCCGTGGAAGCGGCGTTGAAGCTGACCCGTACCGCCACCGGCCGCAGCACCGTGCTGTCGTTCCAGGGCGCCTACCACGGCATGAGCCAGGGCGCCCTGAGCCTGATGGGCAGCCTGGGGCCGAAGCGGCCGTTGGGTGCGCTGCTGACCAATGGTGTGCAGATCCTGCCGTTCCCTTACGACTACCGCTGCCCGTTCGGCCTGGGTGGCGAGGCGGGGGTAAAAGCCAACCTGAGCTACCTGGAAAACCTGCTGAGCGACCCGGAAGCCGGCGTGCAACTGCCGGCGGCGATCATCGTCGAGGCGGTGCAGGGCGAGGGCGGGGTGATTCCCGCCGACCTCGACTGGCTGCGCGGTGTGCGGCGGATCACCGAAAAGGCCGGCGTGGCCTTGATCGTCGACGAAATCCAGAGCGGTTTCGGCCGTACCGGCAAGATGTTCGCCTTCGAACACGCCGGGATCATCCCGGATGTGGTGGTGATGTCCAAGGCTATCGGCGGCAGTCTGCCGATGGCGGTGGTGGTCTACCGCGACTGGCTCGACACCTGGCTGCCGGGCGCCCATGCCGGCACCTTCCGTGGCAATCAGATGGCCATGGCCACCGGTTCCGCGGTGATGCGCTACCTCAAGGAGCACCAGGTGGCCGAGCATGCCACGGCCATGGGCGAGCGTTTGTGCGAGCACCTGCGGATCCTGCAGCGCGACTTCCCGCAGATGGGCGACATTCGCGGGCGGGGCCTGATGCTGGGCATCGAACTGGTGGACCCGGCCGGCGAGAAAGACGCCCTGGGCCATCCACCGCAGTTCAGCCGCTTGGCGCCGCTGGTGCAGCGTGAATGCCTCAAGCGCGGGTTGATCCTGGAAATGGGCGGGCGCCATGGCAGCGTGGTGCGTTTCCTGCCGCCGCTGGTGATCACCGCCGCCCAAATCGACCAGGTGGCGGATATTTTCAGCCGGGCCTTGGCGGCAGCGGTCGCCAGCCTCTAATTTTCCACGGATCTCGAACGTTCCTTATTCACAACCGCTGCGCGTCCAGCGCAGCGAGCCTTACAGCGATGGAGACACGTAATGACTTCAGTATTTGACCGCGAGGACATCCTCTTTCAGGTAGTGGTCAACCATGAGGAGCAGTATTCGATCTGGCCGGACTACAAGGCCGTGCCACAAGGCTGGCGCACCGTGGGCAAGAGCGGCCTGAAAAAGGAATGCCTGGCCTACATCGAAGAGGTATGGACCGACATGCGCCCGCTGAGCCTGCGGCAGAAGATGGACGCCCAGGCGGCCAACTGACTGCCCCGCCCCTGTAGCCGCTGCCGAGCCCTGGCGAGGCAGCGAACGGCCGCGCAGCGGACGCGACGGGGGCAATGCGATTATCCTGATCTAACGCATGCTCAGGTTTTGCGCCTGCTGCGCAGTCGATCGCAGCCTCGCAGGCTCGGCAGCGGCTACAGGGATGTAGGTGATGTAAAAAGCCCGCTGAACGTTTCAGGTTCAGCGGGCTTTTTTGTGGGCGTCAGATCGGGCGTTTGACCGCTTGCAAGGTGTAGCTCAATGGCAGGCGCCAGGGTGCTTCCTTGAGGTGCCATTCGCCTCGTTCGTCACAACGCATCTGCCCGGGCAGGGCTTCCCAGGGGATGCTCTGGTGTTCCACCAGGCCGCTGATTTGCAGGCCGTGCTTGAGCAGGGCGCTGACGATTTCCCCCAGGCCGTGGTTCCACGAGTGGGTCACCGTGGCCTTGAGTGGTCGGTCGGTGCTGACGTAGGTGCTGTCGTCGTCCCACACCAGCGGTTCGCTGTGCTCGAAGTAGGGCAGCTCCACCAGCAGTGCATCCTCGCGTCTTTCGTCCAGGGCCCAGAGCATCGGGTGGCCTTCGCGGATGAATAGCCGGCCGCCGGGCTTGAGCAGTTCGCTGACATTGCGCGCCCAGGTGTCGACGCTGGGCAGCCAGCACAGGGCGCCGATACCGGTGTAGACCAGGTCGAAGGCTCCCTTGGGCAGCACCTCGCTGGCCTTGTAGACGTCGGACTCGACGAACTCGATAGGCGCACCCGTGCGCGCCGCCAGGCTGCGGGCTTCGGCCAGGGAGGCGGGGGAGAAATCCAGCCCGGTCATCCGCGCGCCAAGGCGCGCCAGCGACAGGGTGTCGGTGCCGATATGGCATTGCAGATGCACGCCGCGCAGGCCGCTGATGTCTCCCAATAGCGGCAGGTCGAAACGCACCACCTCGGACAGATGCCGCGGGTCGTCGACAAACAACTGCACCTGATAGTCCGGCGAGGCCGCGTGCAGCGGTGCGCGTTCGTCCCAGTTGGCTTGGTTGAGCTTGAGGTAGTCACTCATGAGGGGCTTCCTGTCCGTTCAAGGGGAGCAGCAGGCTAGCACCGGCGAGGCGGGCGATTCTTGGGGGAATTTGTAAGCGCAGGCAGGCGCCTACTGCGGTGGGTAGCCGCTGCCGAGCGCCAGCGAGGCTGCGATCGGCAACGCAGTTGCCGCATGGCCCATTCAGGACTTGGCGTTCAGCGCCGTGGTGATTTGCTGGATGTTGCTCTCCAACTCCGCCAGCGGGTCGGCGCTGTCGGTTTGCAACACCAGCAGCCGGCTGCCGGCGGCGTCGATGGCGGCCTTGATCGTCTCGGATGGCTGGCGGTGGTGCGGGACCAGCGCCACCTCGTTAGCCCCACCGCGGCGTCCGGTCTACGGGGCTGCGCCCCGATCGCAGCCTGCGGCAGCGGCTACAGGGATTGTGGTGGGTAGCCGCTGTCGAGCGCCAGCGAGGCTGCGATCGGCAACGCAGTTGCCGCATGGCCCATTCAGGACTTGGCGTTCAGCGCCGTGGTGATGTGCTGGATGTTGCTCTCCAGCTCCGCCAGCGGGTCGGCGCTGTCGGTTTGCAACACCAGCAACTGGCTGCCGGCGGCGCTGATGGCGGCCTTGATCGCGTCGGACGGCTGGCGGTGATGCAGGACCAGCGCCACCTCGTTGTCCTTGAGCCGGGCTTGCAGCTGCTGCAGGGCTTCGGCTGTCCACTCGTTGTCGGCGCGGGCGTCGACCTCCAGCAGTTCCAGGTTGAGCCCACTGGCCAGATAGCCGAAGCGGTCGCTGAGGCTGAGCACGCTGAGGTTGTCGGCGTTGGCCAGTTGCCCCTCGGTATCGGCGCTGAGCTTGAGCAGGCGTTGCTTGAGGCTGGCCAGGTTGGTGTCGATCTTCGGCTTGGCGGCCGGGGCCAGGCGCACCAGGTCGGCGGCCAGCACATCGGCCATGCGCCCCAGGTTGTGGCTCGACAGCCACGGCTGGCTGTTCAGGCCATCGCTCTTGCCGGGTTGCAGGGCCACACCGGGCAGGGCGCCGTCCACCGGGCGCGCGGCATCGACTTCGACGATGCGGATGTTGCTGCGTCGCGCGTTGGGGTACAGCGGGTCGTCCGGCCAGATCGAACGCAGGCCGATCACCGCGTCGGCGTCGAGGGCCAGCTTGTGCAGCGCCGGGGCGCCACGCCCGGTGAAGTAGGCGGTCTGGCGCGAGCCTGGCAGGTTGTCGGGGGCGGCACGCTCGAGCTGCACGTCGGTGCCTTGCAGCAGCAATTGGGCGAGGCCGAAGGTCACCGGCAGCGAGGCCAGCACGGTGAGTGGTTTGTGTGAACGGCTGCTGTGCAGCGCCGTGTTGCCCAGGCTCTGGTTGGCGGTGACGCGCATGGGTTCGAATCGGTCCGGCTGGGCCAGGGCCGGAGCGCTGCCCAGCCCGGCGAGGGCCAGGGCCAAAGTCAGGGGGCGTCTCAGGTGACGTAATGAACGGTGCATTTATCCGATATTCCCTTTGAGGCTGGGGACAATGCCGCGGGCAATGGCGGCCAGGGCGAAGGCGACACCGGCCACCAGGATGATCGCGGCGCCGGAGGGGACGGGCAGGTCGAAGAGGATCGGCAGCAGGATGCCGCACAGGGTGCTGACCGTGGCGATCAGCACCGAGATCCAGAAAAAGCCCTTGAGCGACTGGCTCAACAGGCGCGCGGCCGCCGCCGGGATCACCAGCAGCGCGCCCACCAGGATCGCGCCTATGACTTTCACCGCGGCCACGGTGATCAGGGTCACCAGGATCACGAACAGGTAGTCCAGGGTCTTCACCGCGACGCCGCGCACCGCCGCCAGTTGCGGGTTGAAGCTGGCCAGCATGATGCGGTTGTACAGCGGCAGGCTCAGGCCCATCACCAGGGCGCCGACGATCAGCAGTACCAGCAGGTCGTTGCCGTTGACCGTGAGCACCGAGCCGAACAGCACGTTTTCCAGGATGTGCACATTGATCTTGCCGGCGAGGATCAGCAGCAGGCTGGCGCCCAGGGCCAGGGATACCGAGAGGAACACGCCGATCAGGGTGTCCGGCGCCAGGCCGGTGCGGTTGCGCAGGTAGTTGAGCAGGATGCCGAACAACAGGCAGTAGCCGAACAGGCTGCCGTACGGGCCGGTGTAGGGTTCGCCGAGCAGAATGCCGATGGCCACGCCGGTCAGGGCCGCGTGGCCCACCGCTTCGGAGAAAAAGGCGAAGCGCTTGACCACCACCAGGGTGCCCAACCCGCCCAGCACCGGGCCGATCAACAGCCCGGCGAGCAGGGCGTTGACCACAAAACCATAGGCCAGGGCTTCCGGCAGATAACCGGAGGAGGCCCAGCCCTGGATCATCAGGCGAAAGGCTTCGTAGCTCATCAGGCAACACTCCCGTTGACGATGTCCGCGCTGCGCGGGTGGGTGGAAAACAGCGTCAGCAGGCGTTCCGGGGTCAACGCCTGCTGCGGCTGGGCGTCGAACAGCACCCGGCGATGCAGGCCGGTGACCCGGTCCGCCAGGCGGCCGACCGCTTCCAGGTCGTGTTCGATCCACAGCAGGGTGATGCCGGCCTGGCGCCAGTCGCCGAGCAGGCGTTCGAAGACCTGGATGCCGGCTTCGTCGAGGGCCGACATCGGTTCGTCCAGCACCAGCAGTTGCGGCGCCGGGATCAGCCCCTGGGCCAGCAGCACCCGCTGGCGTTCGCCGCCGGACAGGGCGCCCATGCGCCGCTTGCGTTTGTCCTGCATGCCGACCCGTTCCAGGGCTTCGCCTATGGCCGCGGCGTAATGCCGGCTGAGGCCGAGGAAGGCCGGGCGGCGCTGGCACATGGCGGCCATGAAGTCGTCGACGGTCATCGGCAGGCCGCGATCGAATTCCAGGGCTTGCGGCACATAGCCGATCACCCCCGGTTCGCCCGGCCAGTGCAGGCTCAACCGGCCCTGGTGGGGCATCTGCCCGAGCAGGGTCTTGATCAGCGAGCTCTTGCCACCGCCGTTGGGCCCGACCAGCGCATGCAGGGTGCCGGGCTGCACCTTGAAGCTGACGTTGTCGAGGATGGTGGTGCGGCCCAGGGTCAGGCTGACCTGGTCGAACTCGATGGACGGGCCGCGGGCCAGGCTGTGCAGGGCGGTCATGCGCCGGCCTCCTGGATCGCCCGGACCACGGTGTCGAGGTTGCCGGCCATTTCCTTCTCGTATTTCTCGGCGCTGTAGTCGCCGTAGGAAATGTGCGACAGCGGGTACAGCTTGACCCCGGACTCGCGCTGGATGGTGTCGACGTAGGTGGACGGGAAATCCATCTCGGAGAAGATCACCTTGACGTCCAGCTCACGCAGCTGGTCGATGGTCTTTTTCAACTGGCTCGGGCTGGGCTCGATGCCATGGGCCGGCTCGACCACGGCGGTGACTTCCAGGCCGAACTCGCGCAGCAGGTAATCGTAGGCGGCGTGCACCGTGGCCACCCGCAGGTCGGCGTTGGGCGCCTGGGTCAGCTTGGCCAGGGCGTCGGCGCGCATCTGCCGCAGGCGCTTGCCGTAGGCGCGGGCGTTCTGGGTGTAGGCCTTGGCGTTGGCCGGGTCCATCTTGCCCAGCTCGCGGGCGATGTTGTTGACCTGGGCGATGGAGGCGCTGATGGACAGGAAGGTGTGCGGGTTGACCACCTTGCCGGCGCCGCGTGCGGCGATGCCGGTGGCGGCCAGCAGCGGCACGTTCTGGTTGGCCTCGATCACCGGGATGTCCGGGCGTTCGCTGGCCTCGATCATGCGGTCGGCAAAGTCGTCGTGGCCGACGCCGTTGAGCACGATCACGTCCAGGGTGCCGATGCGCTTGATGTCTTCGGCGCGCGGCTCATAGGCGTGGGGGTTGAAGCCGGCGGGAATCAGCGGCACGACCTCGGCCTTGTCGCCGACGATGTTGGCCACGTAGCTGTAGTAGGGGTGCAGGGTGATGCCGATACGCAGGCGCTTGGCCGGGTCGGCCGTGGCGAGAGGGCTGAGCAACAGGGTGAACAGGCTGACCAGCAGCACCCGCAGGAGCGGGCGGCGTTGAGATGAAATAGGCATGGGCTAGCGGTCTTCTCTCGGGTGAATGCGTGGGTTCAGTGGCGATGCTGGCGGGTCACTCCGGCATCGAATTGCGCGACCACCTGCTGCCAGCCGGCACTGGCCAGGGCGGCGTCGCCGAGGTCGTCGGGGGCGGCGAGGGACGGACCGCGGTTGAGCCAGATGTCCGGGGCGGCGGCCGGATCGGCGGCGATGCGCATCAGCAAGGAGCCGGCCACTGCGTTGTTCCGGCTGAGGCCGACATAGGCCTGTTGCCGCAACTGCCAGACATGCCCGCCGCGGCTCACCGAGCTGGCGTCCTGGGCGAAGGGCGCGAAGCCTTCCTCGGCCAGTTGCTCGGGCGTCGGCAGGGCCTGGGCTTCTTCGCGCAGCAGGCGGATTTCGTCGAGGGTCACCCGCAGGTCGGCGTACAGGCCCTGTTCGCCGGCGGTGAGGTCGCGGCGGGCGTCCAGTTGGTGGCTGTCGACGCTCGCCACTTCACGGGTTTCGCCGCGCCACAGCACCACGGCACCGGCCACGCTGAGGATCAGCAGGCACAGCAGCAGGACGTAGAGGGTTTCATGGCCGGCGCCGGCCGGGCGCACGACTTGAGGAGTGGCGGTGCTCATGGGGCCTCGATGTCGGCTTGGTCGATCTCGACCACGTGGCCGGGGCCGGCGTCGAACAGTACATAGAACTCGGCGTCGGGTTTCTTGAAGGTCAGGGTGGAATCGGCGCCCAGCTTGCCGGGCACCAGGATGGTTTCGTCGTAGCCGATCACGTCCAGGGTCACCCCTGGGGCGCCGCTGCCGTCGGAGAAGCCGCCGGTGCAGCGGATCTGCTCGCCGTCGATCTGCTTGCATTCGCACATCGGGTTGTGGGCCAGGGCGCTGCCACTGAACACGGCGCTGGCGAGCAGGAGTACGCCGACACCGAGCAGGCGCAGGCGGGCGGTGGGTAGAGCAATCATGGTTTGCCTCCTTGTCGGTTCAGCCAGGCGAGGGTGGCCGGGGAGGCCTGGGCCAGGGGGATGGCCGCCTGGTGCAGGCTGCCGTCCCAGCCTTCCAGGGTGATCCACAGCTCGGCGTCGGCCTTGGTCTTTTCCGCAACGGGCAGGCTGGCCCCCATGCGGTACGGGGTGCCGAAGAAAATCACCCCGGCGGTGCGCAGGCTGCGGGGTTTGCCGATGCGCAGGTAGGTGGCCTTGACCTGGTCGATGCAGGCCTCGCACAACGCGGCGTTGAAGTCCTTCATATAACCGGCCGCTCCCTGGAGTTGCGGCGCTTCGTTACGCAACTCGGCCAGGCGCAGGCTCCAGGGCCCGACCTGCACCTCGCCCACCTCGCGTTCGCCCAGGCCGCTGTCGCCACGGGCCAGCGCGGCGTCGGCGAAGTACTTGGGCATGAAGCCGAGGGGGATCAGCAACAGCAGGATGTTCAGGTGGAAACGCCCTTTCAGCCAGAACTGGCGCAGGGGCGAAACCGGCATTGCGCTGTCTGTCTTGCTCACAGGTTGCCCTCCGGCGTGTCGGTGTGCAGGGCCGCAACCGGGCGTTGGGCGAGGGCGGGGCGCGGTGTCTTGTGGCTGCGCTTGAGGGCCGCGGCGGTGGCCAGGGCGGTGCGCTTGGTCCAGATCAGCAGGCCGCTGAGCACCATCATGCTCAGCAGCAGGCCGAAGAAGCACCAGATCAGCTTGATCCAGAGGCCGCCGAAGTCACCGGTGTGCAGCGGACGCATGGACTCGGTGACGAACTCCAGGGCCGAGCGATCGGACAGCAGGTGCGTGGTATCGATGGAGCCGGTGTACGGGTTGAGGTTGGCGGTCTGGTACATCAACGGGTACCCGCCGCGACCCCCGATGAACAGGTGGCTGTAGGCGTTGGCTGGCAGCCGGACGAAGCCGACCTCGAAGCCTGGAATCTTCTGGGTGGTGAGGCGGATGGCTTCATCGATACCGATCATCGGTGCCGGGCTGCCGTTGGTGGAGGTTGGCACGCTTTCGCGGGCGATCACCGGCACTATGGGTTCGCTGGACAGGGTGATCTGGTTGTCGCCGAGAATCGCCTCGATCAGGAACCAGGTGCCGGTGATGGAGATCACCGCGATGAACCAGATCGACCAGATGCCGCTCAGGCGATGGAAGTCGCCCCAGAAAATCCGCGCGCCGTGGCGCAGGCGCAGGGTCGGCTTGAGAAAACCCTTCCAGAACTTCTTGTAGACCACCAGGCCCGTGATCAGCGAGGCCAGCATCGGCAGGCCGAGTAGCGATACCAGGTACCAGCCCCAGCTGTAGCCATTGGTGAAAGGCACCAGCCACCAGCCGTGCAGGGCGCGGGTGAAGGCCTGGAAGTTGAACGGCGGGCTGACGCCCTGGATGACCCCGGTGTATGGATTGACATAGACCTCGACAGAACGGCCATCGGGGTAATTGACGCCCACGGTCAGGGCGAAATGTGCTTCGTCGGGGGTGCTGATGCTATCGACCAGGGTCTGCGGTTCGGCCTGCCTGATGGCCTTGACGATCTGGTCATGGCTCAGCGGCTGGGCGTCGTCGGAAGGTTTGCTGGCCCGGATGTCGGGGTTGGCCAGCCAGACGATTTCCTGGCTGACCACGGCCAGGGTGCCGGTGACGCAAACGATCAGCACAAAGAACCAGATGGGTAGCGCCAGCCAGCTGTGAACGAGAAACCAGATTTTCGAGCGGGACTTCTTCGACATTGAACACGCGTCTTGATTCGAGGAGTGGAGCCGCGGGGCGTCTGCCGAGCCCGGAGAGAAACCCGCGGCGTAGCCTTCGCCAACGCGACCTGCTGCATCTCATTAAGACGAATGAGAATCGTAAATCCCGAAAGACGATATGAAAGTAAATGTTTCCGCGCGACCAATGGCGCGCACAAGGCCCGCGCCGTGGGGCGTTGGGGGGCGCTATCGCGGGCCAGCCTCGCGCGCTTCTTCTGTAGGAACTGGGGGGGACGCCCAGTCCTGGCCCGCGATCAACGGTTTTCAGGCACAGCGCTTATCCCTGCTGTTTAAACATCTCCATGGCCCGCTGCTTGATCTGCTCTTCGCTCAGGTCTTCCTTGTGGGTAGCGAGAAACCACAGGTGGCCGAACGGGTCCTTGAGGGTGCCGCTGCGGTCGCCGTAGAACTGGTCCTTGACCTCGGACACCACCTGGCCGCCGGCAGCGATGGCCTGGGCGAACTGCTTGTCGACATCGTTGACGTACAGGTGCAGGCCGACGGAAGGCGATTGGTCGGGATTGCTCAATGGCCCTTGGTCGCAGGGCGTTCCCAGCATGATCGGACAGTCGCCGATGCGCAGTTCGGCATGGCCGACACTGCCGTCGGGCATGTCCAGGCGCATGACCTGGGTGGCGTCGAAGGCATTCTTGTAGAACTCGATAGCCTCGGCAGCCTGCGTGATCCCCAGGTAGGGGGTGATGCTGGGGTAACCCTCGGGGATGGGTTTGACGCTCATCTCGGTTCTCCTTTTTTGTCTGGGGGTTCGTCGAAGTGAACCTGGCCGGTCTTCCGGTCGGTTCACTATAGGCCCGGGTGGCCCGCAGGCCGGATCGGGCTGACGAGGTGTCGGCCTGGAAACAGTTCAGGGCGTTCAGCGGCCAACAGCGATCCAGCCATTGGCCCCTGGCTTCTTAACGGTCTTTTCTGTAGGGGCTGGCTTGCTGGCGATGGGTCTATCAGCACGCCATTGCGAGTTGGCGCTTATTAAGGAAGGAGGCATTGCGGAGTCAGTCGGTTTCCAGCAATTGCGCACCCGGGCCGTGTTCGCTCAACTTATCGCCCTGGTTGCGCAGCGGGCAGTCTTGCATCGACAGGCAGCCGCAGCCGATGCAGCCATTGAGGCGGTCGCGCAGCAGGGTCAGTTGCTTGATCCGCTCATCCAGCTCATGGCTCCACTGCTCGGACAGCCGCCTCCAGTCGGCGGCCGTCGGTGCGCGGTGGTCCGGCAGGCTGCGCAGGGCCTGGCCGATCTCGGCCAGGGGAATGCCCAGGCGCTGCGCCACCTTGATCAGCGCCACCCGGCGCAGCACTTCCCGCGGATAACGGCGCTGGTTGCCGGCGTTGCGGTTGCTCTTGATCAGCCCCTTGCTTTCATAGAAATGCAGGGCGGTGACCGCTACGCCGCTGCGGGCGGCCACTTGGCCGACGGTGAGTTCCTTGTGCACGGTTTCGGGGGTGAGCATGCAGCGCTCCTGCGGGTGGGGATGGGCAAAAGTCGCTTGACCTTTACTTAACTGGAGGTTTTACCCTGCAGGCTTTCGAATCACAAGATTCCGTTTATCCGTCAGTGGGGACTTGCCATGCACGCGTTTGCGCAAAACCGCAGCTTTACGCAATTGATCGAATTCGAAATCGAACCCCATCAACAATCCGGCCTGGTGTCGGCGCTGTCCGAGCAGACCGAACACCTGGCCCAGGGGTACCCGGGTTTTCTGAGTGGCAGCGTGCAGGCCAGCGAGGACGGCCGGCGGGTGCTCAACTACCTGCAATGGCAAACCCGGGAAGCCGGCGAGGCGGCCTTCCAGAGTTTCGAGAAGGGCGAACAGGACTTCTGGCAACTGATCCGCGCCTACCAGGCCAAGACCGTGACCTTCGGCTCGTTCCAGGTGGTGCGCAGCATCGAGCGCGGCCCGGACAACGCGCTGCATTGTCGCTTGGCCAGCTAGATCGACAGTTGCAGGGTGCGTTCGTGCTGGCCGGGGTTTTCCAGCGGACGGCGCTTGTTCACCGTCAGTTCGCCGATCTTGATCAGCCGGGTGCGGGTGACGTTGCGGCTCAGGCCCAGCAGGTTGGCGGTGTGCACCTGGTTGCAGTGACTGAAGCGGTAGGCCGCGCGCAGCAGCGCATCCTCGACCTTTTCATGCAGGGCACCGGCCTGTTCTTCGAAGAGTTTGTGAAAGGCCCGCTCCAGCAGGGCTTCGGCTGAGTCGTCGTGGCTGTGGTGGCTGTCGTCCTGGCGCTCGATGCGCATGTTCGACAGGCGCAGGTCGTCGCGCTCGATCACGCCGTCGCGGCAGATCAGCAGGGTGTGGTGGATGACGTTTTCCAGTTCGCGGATATTGCCCGGCCAGCTGTAGCTGCGCAGCTTGTGCTCGGCCTCGCTGCTGAGGGTCACGGCGCCGTAGCCCAGGCGCTGGCTGTAGGCTTCGATGAAGTGCCGGGTCAGCGGCAGGATGTCGCCGGGGCGTTCGCGCAGCGGGCTCAGTTCCAGGCTGACCACGTCGAGGCGGTAGTACAGGTCCTCGCGGAAATGCCCGGCGTTGATGGCTTTCTCCAGTTGCACGTTGGTCGCCGCCAGCACCCGCACATCGATGGGAATGCTTTTGCGCGAACCCAGGCGCACCACTTCGCGTTCCTGCAGCACCCGCAGCAACTTCACCTGGATCGCCATCGGCAGGTCGCCGATCTCGTCGAGGAACAGGGTCCCGCCATTGGCCTCTTCGAACCAGCCGGCCTTGGCGCTCAGGGCGCCGGTGAAGGCGCCTTTTTCATGGCCGAACAGCTCGGCCTCCACCAGCGACTCGGAGAACGCCCCGCAGTTCACCGCCACGAACGGTCGGTTGCGCCGGGCGCTGAGGTTGTGGATATGGCGCGCCACCAGCTCCTTGCCGGTACCAGTCTCGCCGATGATCAGCACGCTGGCCTCGCTCGGCGCGACCTGCTGCAGGTGCGCCAGCAAGGCCTGGGATTTCGGGTCTTCGAATACCTGGGCGGTGGCCCGGATCGAGGTGGCCAGGGCAGGCGAGGGCGGTAAGGTCAAAAGCTGCATGGACAAGCTCCGGGAACAGAAGGCTAGGAATAGAAAGTCGGGGTCGGCAGGGACTGGTTCAGGGCCCAGTCACCCAACTCATGGAGTTTGTAATCCACCGGGTCGTGCAGGGTTTGCGTGCGCAGGTTGCGCCAATGCCGGTCCAGGCGCAGGGAGGCGTGGGTGGAGCGGGCACCGGTGACCTCGAACAGGCGGCTGCACAGCTCCAGGCCCTGGCGCGTGGTGGCGACCTTGGCGGTGGCGATGGCCGCGGCCAGGTGGCCGCGTTCCTCGGCGCTCAGCTTCGATCCCTTGGCCCAGGCCTTGTCCAGCCGCTCCGCGGCGCGTTCCACCAACAGGCGCATGCCTTCCAGGGCCACCCAGAAATCGCCGTAATGGCCCAGCACGTAAGGGTCCTGATAGGCCTCCTGGGCGCTGGACTTATGCCAGGGTCGGGTTTCGGTGAGGGTGTACTGGCGGGCTTCTTCAAAGGCGCCTTCGGCGATGCCGAGGAACATGTGGGTGAAGGTCAACTGGGCAATCAGTGGGCGCAGACAGGCAAAGGGCGTGCTCAAGGGCCCCGGGTCCAGTAGCAACTCCGATTCCTCGACCCGCACCCGCTCGAAGCTGGCGCTGCCGCTGTCGGTCTGGCGCTGGCCCATGTTGTTCCAGTCGTTGTGCAGGGTGATGCCGCTGCGGCCGCTGGGGATGGCGGCGATCAGCAGCTTGCCGCCGTTGCTTTCGTCGACCGCCGAGGCAATGAGCATTTGCGAATCGCTGGCGCCGGAGCAGAAGCTTTTCTTGCCGGAGAATTCGCGCCAGCCGCCAAGGTCCTTCGCTACGGTACGGGTGTCCAGCGGGTTGAGGGCGTTGCCCCAGAACCAGTTCTTGCGCGCGGTTTGTTCGAACCAGGGTTGCCATTGTTCCGGGCGGGCGAACAGGCGCACGGTGGCCAGCATCAGGTGATGGAAGCCGAAGACGTGGGCGATGGAACTGTCGACCTTGGCGAACTCGCGGACGATGTTCAGGGTCTCGCTCCAGCTGGCGCCGAGGCCGCCGTACTGGGTGGGAATGCTCAGGGCCAGCAGGCCGCTCTGGCGCAGGGCGTCGCGCTGGGCTTTCGGGGTCCCGCCGCGTTCGTCGCGTTCGACGGCGGTCAGGGCAAACTCGGCCGCCAGCTGGCGGGCGGTCTGCAAGGGGGACAACAGGGCGCTTTGCGGCTTGGCAGTCACGCGGTGTTCCTCGTTCGGGGCCGGGTGCGCGGCCGTGAAATCGGTAGGGCTGTGGCGCGCGCGTGGGGCGCTCGATCGCGAGCTCGCTCCTACACAGGGCGCAGGTGCAATCTGTAGGCGCGAGCTTGCTCGCGATCGCGTTCTATCAGGCAATAAATACCCTCAAGCCCCAGCCGCTTTTTTGCTCGGCAACAGGTCATTGGCGATCATTTCGCCGAACGGCCCGGTGAGGTTGGTCACGCCACGTCCGGCCAGGCGGGCGTAGGGTTCCGGCAGCAGCGGGAACACCAGTTCGGCGAAGCGATAGGCTTCTTCCAGGTGCGGGTAGCCGGAGAAAATGAAGCTCTCGATCCCCAGGTCCGCGTATTCCTTGATCCGCGCTGCCACCTGCTCGGGGTTGCCCACCAGCGCGGTGCCGGCGCCGCCACGCACCAGGCCGACGCCGGCCCAGAGGTTGGGGGCGATTTCCAGGTTGTCGCGCCGCCCGTCGTGCAAGGCAGCCATGCGCCGCTGGCCCTCGGAGTCGAAACGCGAGAAGGATTGCTGCGCGGCGGCGATGGTCTCGTCGCTGATGTGTTCGATCAGCTTGTCCGCGGCCTTCCAGGCCTCTTCCGCGGTTTCGCGCACGATCACATGCAGGCGGATGCCGAACTTCACCGTGCGGCCATGGCGGGCGGCCCGCTCGCGCACATCGGCGAGTTTCACGGCGACCGCGGCCGGTGGTTCGCCCCAAGTCAGGTAGACGTCCACCTGTTCGGCGGCGAGGTCATGGGCGGCGTCCGAGGAACCGCCGAAATACAGCGGCGGATAGGGCTTCTGCACCGGTGGGTAGAGGGCCTTGGCGTTCTGTACATGCAGATGCTTGCCTTCGAAGTCCACGGCTTCGCCTTGCAGCACCCGGCGCCAGATCCTCAGGAATTCGTCGGTGACTGCGTAGCGCTCGCTGTGGCTGAGGAAACTGCCGTCGCCGCGGTTCTCGTCGGGGTCGCCGCCGGTCACCACATTGATCAGCAGGCGGCCGTTGGACAACCGGTCGAGGGTCGCGGCCATGCGCGCCGAGACGGTCGGCGAGATGACCCCCGGACGGATCGCCACCAGGTAGCGCAGGCGTTCGGTCAGCGGTACCAGCGCCGAGGCGATCACCCAGGAGTCTTCGCACGAACGCCCGGTAGGGATCAGTACGCCGTGATAACCCAGGCTGTCCGCGGCCTGGGCCACTTGCTTGAGGTAGTTGAGGGTGACCGGGCGCGCGCCCTGGGTGGTGCCCAGGTAATGGCCGTCGCCGTGAGTCGGAAGAAACCAGAAAACATCCATGACAGGTCCTTAAGCGATTTTCAGCAGATTTTGCGGATGCACGCCGAACAGGGGCGCGGCGCGTTCTGCCGCAAGGCGAATACGGGCCTTCAAGGGCTCGCTGGTTATCTGGTAATTGGCGAAGTCGGCCTCGGTGGCATAGACCCCGATCGGCAGGGTCAGGGCCTGGAAGAAACTGAACAGCGGCCGCAGTTGGTGATCCAGCATCAGGGCGTGACGCTCGCTGCCACCGGTGGCGGCCAGCAGCACGGGGGTGTCGATCAGGGCGTTGAGGTCGATCAGGTCGAACAGGTGCTTGAGCAGGCCTGGGTAGGATCCGCGATACACGGGCGCTGCGACGATCAGCAGGTCGGCGTTTTCGATGGCCTGCAACTCGGCTTCGACTTCCGCCACCAACTCCTGGCGGGACAAGGCCGCGCCCAATGGACGGGCGATGTCGCCCAGTTCAATGAGCTTGCTCTCGATCGGCAATTGCCCCGCCAGTTCGGCGAGCAGCGCCTGGGTCAGCACCAGGGTGCGCGAGGGGCGCCAGGTTCCACCGGACAGGGCAACGACTTTTAATGGACGCGACATGATCAGTTCCTTTGTTGAACAGGGCTCAACGAGCAGTGAGTAGTCCCAGGGCTTGAGCAAGAGCTGTACCAGCGAGGCAAAGCCTTGAGCGGCGTGGCTTGTGGCGCTGTTACAGGATCAGGCTGTTGTTGTGCAGACACTGTTTTGTTGATTGGCTGTTGCCTGGCGAACAGTTGCCCAGGCAACAGCAGGCGGTGTGATGGGCCTGTTATAAAGGCTTACCGATATTCCTAAAAAATACTTTATTTCCATATTTATAGGTCTTTTAGAGATAAGCGAGGGCGCTATGGGCCGCGATAGGAGTGGTCGATAGCCACTATCGAGCGTGATGATTTCTGCCCCGGGAAGGGCGACGGTAGCCTGTGTCCATTGCCTCGCAGCCCAGATCCAGGAGCCTTTGCCATGAACCGTTCGCTCGTCTTTTCCCTGCTTGTCGTCACCTCGGTCCTGGCCGGTTGTACCAGCCGGCCGGGCCCGGAATCGCGTCCTTATACCGCCGAGGAAACCCGCGAGCTGGCGCTGGAAGCCCTGAACCGGCGCGGGTTGTCCTTTGACGAATACCAGCAGAAAAAGGCCGAGTTGCTTGCCCCGCAACGGACCTTCGGTTTCGACCAGCAGGGCGAAATGAACGCCGAACACAGCGTGCCCCTGCATGGCCGTGCCAGCTGATTTGTCGATCTGCCTAAGCCTTGCTTGCAGAGGCTGACGGACTGCCGGGGACCGTCGGCAAAACCTTGTGATGATTTCCCCGCCTCTCGCCCTGTTCTTCGGCCCCATGGCCGAACCTCGCTTAACCCGGCTCCCGGAGCCTGTTAAGCTGCCCCTCGGGAGCGTTCCTACGCACTTTTAAATGAAGTTGTCCTTCTTTAACTGCATCCGATCGGGTATTGCTGACGGTCTGCCGTTTTTGCGTTGCCCAAAGGGCGCGTATCAGCGTTCGGCACCGAGCGAACCTTGATCCTGGAACAGGCTCTGCGGGTATTTTTGCGATGAATAAACGTCCTCTCTATTTCGACTACGCCGCCACCACGCCGGTGGATGAGCGAGTCATTCAGGTAATGGTGGAATGCCTGGGGTTCAACGGTAACTTCGGCAATCCGGCGTCCAGTTCCCACGCCTTCGGCCAACAGGCCCGGCGCAGCGTCGAGCTGGCGCGGCAGCAGGTCGCCCAGCTGGTGGGCGCGGCGCCCGAGCAGATCGTCTGGACCTCCGGCGCCACCGAATCCAACAACCTGGCGCTCAAGGGCGTGGCTCAGGCCCGGGGCGTATCCGGCGGGCACATCATTACCAGCCAGATCGAACACAAGGCCATTCTCGATACCGCCAGCCAGCTGCAAGCCGCCGGCGTGGCAGTGACTTACCTGGTACCGGACCGCGACGGGCTGATCACGCCAGAGGCGGTGAGCGAAGCCCTGCGCGACGACACCTTCCTGGTGTCGCTGATGCTGGTCAACAACGAGCTGGGTACGCTCAACGATATCCCGGGCATTGGCCGCGTGGTCCGCGAGCGCGGGGCGCTGCTGCATGTCGACGCGGCCCAGGGCGCGGGCAAGGTGGCGATCGACCTGGCACAGTGGCCGGTGGACCTGATGTCCTTTTCCGCCCACAAGATTTACGGCCCCAAGGGCATCGGTGCGCTCTACGTCGGCCCTCGCGCGCAGCAGCGCTTGCAGGCGCAGATCCACGGCGGCGGCCATGAAGGCGGCTTGCGCTCCGGGACGCTCGCGACCCATCAGATTGCCGCCATGGGCGCCGCCTTTGCCCTGGCCGCCGAACACTTCGACGAAGAAGCGGCGACCATCGTTCGTCTGCGCGAGCGCCTGCTCGAGCAACTGGCCGACATGCCGGGGCTGTGCCTGAACGGCAGCCCGGCCCAGCGCATTCCCCATACCTTGAGCCTCACCTTCGGTGGAGGGGCGTTCGATCCGGCGGCCCTGAGTGCCTCCATCGCGTTTTCCGCGACTTCGGCCTGCAACTCGGCGAGCAATGCGCCGTCCCATGTGTTGCTGGCGCTGGGGCTCGACGCCCGGGCGGCGGGGCGGACCATCCGCTTGAGCCTGGGCCGCTTCACCACCGAGCAGGACATCGATCAGGCCGTCCAGCTGATCAAGGCTTCATCCGCCAGTGCACCGGCGTTCTGGGCGGTTGCCCAACCCTGAGGGTCAATGCCCTCGGTATCCAATAACAATGATTCACCTGGTAGCAGGAGACACAATGAGTACGCAGCCCTTGACCAATGGAGTGGTCCCCCAGCGCCTGGCGCGCACCCGTGAGCTGATGAGCCGCGAGGGCATTCATGCCCTGCTGGTGCCGTCGGCCGACCCGCACCTGTCGGAGTACCTGCCCGGTTACTGGCAAGGCCGGCAATGGCTGTCGGGTTTTCACGGTTCGGTCGGCACCCTGATCGTGACGGCGGATTTCGCCGGGGTCTGGGCCGATAGTCGTTATTGGGAGCAGGCGACCAAGGAACTCAAGGGCAGTGGCATCGAACTGGTCAAACTGTTGCCGGGCCAGCCCGGTCCACTGGACTGGCTGGCCGAGCAGACCCCGGAAGGGGGCGTGGTCGCGGTCGACGGCGCGGTGATGGCGGTGGCCTCGGCGCGTACCCTGGGCAACAAGCTGCAGGAGCGTGGCGCTCGCCTGCGCACCGATATCGATCTGCTGAACGAAGTCTGGAGCGATCGCCCGAGCCTGCCGGATCAGCCGATCTATCAGCATTTGCCACCCCAGGCCACGGTCAGCCGGGTCGAGAAACTCGGCAAGTTGCGCGAAACCCTGAAAGAGCGAGGCGCGGACTGGCATTTCATCGCCACCCTCGACGACATCGCCTGGCTGTTCAACCTGCGCGGTGGCGACGTCTCGTTCAACCCGGTATTCGTCTCCTTCGCCCTGATCAGCCAGCAGCAGGCGACGCTGTTCGTGGCGCTGAGCAAAGTCGATGACGCCTTGCGTGCCGTGCTGGAACAGGATGGCATCACCCTGCGTGACTACAGCGAAGTGGCCGCGGCCCTGAGTGCGATCTCCGCCGGGGCCAGCCTGCTGGTGGATCCGGCGCGGGTTACCGCCGGTTTGCTGGACAACCTCGGGAGTGGCGTGAAGCTGCTGGAAGGCTTGAACCCGACGACGTTGGCCAAGTCCCGGAAAAGCCTGGCCGATGCCGAGCATATCCGCCAGGCCATGGAGCAGGATGGTGCGGCGCTCTGCGAATTCTTCGCCTGGCTGGAGTCGGCCTGGGGCCATGAGCGCATCACCGAGCTGACCATCGACGAGCACCTGACCGCGGCCCGGGCTCGTCGCCCCGGTTATGTGTCCCTGAGTTTCAACACCATCGCCGCGTTCAACGCCAATGGCGCGATGCCGCATTACCACGCCACCGAAGAAGAGCATGCGGTGATCGAAGGCGATGGCCTGCTGCTGATCGACTCTGGCGGCCAATACCTGGGCGGCACCACGGACATTACCCGCATGGTTCCGGTTGGTACCCCGAGCGCCGAGCAGAAGCGCGATTGCACGCGGGTGCTCAAGGGCGTGATCGCCTTGTCCCGGGCGCAGTTCCCGCGGGGCATCCTGTCACCGCTGCTGGACGCCATCGCCCGCGCGCCGATCTGGGCCGAAGGTGTGGACTATGGGCACGGTACCGGCCATGGCGTGGGGTACTTTCTCAATGTCCACGAAGGCCCGCAGGTGATCGCCTATCAGGCGGCGCCGGCACCGCAAACCGCGATGCAGCCAGGGATGATCACCTCGATCGAGCCGGGGACCTATCGTCCGGGTCGTTGGGGCGTGCGCATCGAAAACCTGGCGATGAACCGCGAGGCGGGCACCACCGAGTTCGGCGAGTTCCTCAAGTTCGAAACCCTGACCCTGTGCCCGATCGACAGCCGCTGCCTGGAGCCGTCGTTGCTGACCCAGGACGAGCGTGAGTGGCTCAATGCCTATCACGCCGAAGTGCGTCGGCGCTTGCGTCCGCTGTTGCAGGGCGCGGCGCTGGAATGGCTGAATACCCGTACCGCAACTCTTTGAACGTGAATCGCGCTGCCGGCTTTGGGCCGGCAGCGCGAATTGCGTTGCTTGTCGTGTCGGAGCCTTGGCTTAGCTCAGGGCTTCGAGGACAAAGTCCAGGCGATCCTGGCCGAAAAACAGCTGGTTATCGACGAACATGCTCGGCGCGCCAAACACGCCGCGCTGCAAGGCTTGTTCGGTCTTGTCCTTGAGGGTGTTCTTGACCTCTTCATCATTGGCCAGGGCCAGCACCTCCAGCGGATCGAATCCCCCCTCACTGAGTACCGCCGCCACGGTGGCCTGATCGTTCAGGTTGCGCTTCTCGACCCAGAGTGCGCGGAACAGGCAGTCGATAAAGGCAATAAAACGCTGTGGATGTCGCAGCTGCATACCGGTCACCGCGCGCATCAGCGGCAGGGTGTTGATCGGGAAGTGCGGGTTGAACGCCAGCGGCACTTCATAACGCCTGGCACAACGCGCCAGGTCCTGAAGCATGTAGCGCCCTTTGGCGGGGATGCTGATTGGCGAGGCGTTGCCAGTGACCTTGAACACGCCACCGAGCAACATGGGTTGGTAAATCAGTTGGCTGCCCGTCTGGGCACAGATCTTCGGCAGTTGGGTGTAGGCCAGGTAAGAGGTCGGGCTGCCCAGGTCGAAAAAGAACTCGACGGTTTTACTCATCGGTGCTGCTCCTTTTTTGTTGTTATGGGGGAGGGGCTACCAGCGTTCGCTCCAGGGCCGCAGATCCAGTTCGAAGGTCCAGGCATCCCGGGGCTGGCTGTGCAGATGCCAATAGTTATCGGCGATGTGTTCGGGGTTGAGGATGCCGTCTTCATCCTTGAGTGCGTATTTTTCCGGGAAGCTGTTGCGGATGAAGTCAGTGTCGATGGCGCCATCGACCACCACATGAGCCACGTGGATATTCAACGGTCCCAGCTCCCGGGCCATGCTTTGCGCCAGTGCGCGAATGCCATGCTTGGCTCCGGCAAAGGCGGCAAACCCCGCAGCGCCACGCAAGCCCGCGGTGGCGCCGGTGAACAGGATGGTTCCGCGTTTGCGAGTGACCATGCGCTTGGCCACTTCCCGCGCATTGAGGAAACCCGAGAAGCAGGCCATCTCCCAGATCTTGAAGTACTTGCGCGCTGTTTCCTCAAGGATGCTGCACGGCACGTTGGCGCCAATATTGAACACCAGGGCTTCGATCGGGCCGATTTCGCTTTCGATCTGTTCGATCAAGGCAATCACTTCTTCCTCTTTTCGAGCATCGCAGGCGAACCCGTGGGCTTCGCCTCCCGATTGCCGGATGGCCTCCACCAGTGGCTGCAACTTGTCCGCGCTGCGTCGGGTGACACAGGCCACAAGACCTTCCCGGGCAAAACGCTTGGCGATGGCACCGCCCGTGGCATCGCCAGCCCCGACGACCAATACGACTTTCTTGTTCTCTGTAGCTGTAGTCATGGTGGGATCGCTCTATTGGTAAACGTTCGTTAACTGAACGAACGTTATGCTACGATTCGCCGAGCGTCAAGGCGAAGGAAAGAGAGGAGAGTCATGCGTTATTCAGCCAGTCACAAGCAGGAAACCAGGGAGCGGTTGCTGCAGAGCAGCGCGGTGTCAGCGAAAAAAGAAGGGTTTTCGACCGTGGGGGTCGATGGCCTGATGAAAGCGATCGGACTGAGTGGTGGGGCGTTCTACAGCCACTTTTCGTCCAAGGATGAGCTGTTCGGTTCGATTGTCGAACGGGAACTGAGCCAGAGCCTTGAGCGCTTGGGCGCCGATGGTGAGCAAAGCCGGATGCGGTTTGAGCGCTGCCTCAAGCACTATTTGAGCATGGCGCACGTCGAGAGCCCGGAAACGGGCTGTGCGCTGCCGGCCTTGGGCGCGGAAATTTCACGGGCGGACGAGGTGGTTCGACAGCAGGCGGAAGACTGGATTTGCCGTTTGCAGCAGAGCTGGGCGCGCACCCTGGGCAGCGAGAGCCTGGCCTGGTCGATCCTGTCGCAATGTGTAGGGGCGTTGGTGGTGGCGCGAATGCTGGTCAGCCCGGACATTCAGCGCCAGGTCCTGAAATCGAGCCATGACGAAATTGTTCGTCAGTTGCCAGCGCAGGATATGCAGTAGGCAGCTGCTGCCTACTTGCAGATGACGATCATGCTGCGGCTGGTGTAACCCGCGGGGTTCAGGCCGAAGGGGTAATCACCCGGATCCTCCACCGTATCGCCAGACTTGGCGATCACTTTGTAGCCTTTGGGGCCACAGGAGGTAGCAGCGCTGGCGTAGCATTTGTCCCAGGAGGAGGACAGGCCGGAGCAGTTGATATGCAGGCCCTTTTTTCCGCGCTTGACCTCGGTTTTCGAAGTTGCGGCGCAACCTGCGATGGCAAGTACGGCTAACAGAATCAAAAAACGTTTCATTCCTGTCCCTATTGCTGATCCCGGATCTGCTGTCCGGGTTCGACTGCGTTAGCGTCTGTGCGGTCCTTGCCCGAAAAATCCATGACTGGCGCTGAGTTACAGCGCCTAAACATGGCCTAATTGAGCGGCAAATGCCAGAGCTATGTACAGCCGCGAATCAATCCGCCGCTACCAAAGGTTTCGATTCGCTGCGCATGGTCAGGGTCGCGCCCACTGACGCCAGGATGATGCAGGCAATTGCCAGCCACTGCGCGAGAGACAGGTACTCGTGGAGGAACAGTAGCCCGGATAGAGCCCCGAAAGCTGGCTCGATACTCATCAGCGTGCCGAAGGTTCTCGCCGGCATTCGGGTCAGGGCGACCATCTCCAGGCTATAGGGTAGGGCGGTGGACAGAATGGCCACGCCGATGGCGATGGGAATCAGGCCGGGTGTCAGCAAGGCAGCCCCGGCATGCACGATACCGATTGGGGCAACGAACAAAGCGGCGATCATTACGCCCAGTGCTGCGGTTTGGACGCCGTTATCGGCTCCGGCTTTTTGCCCGAACAGAATGTAAAGCGCCCAGCACACACCAGCCCCCAAGGCATAGCTTGCGCCGATCAGGTCGATGCCGGCGCTGGTATCGCTGGTAGGGATCAACAGTAGAAGGCCGATAACCGCCAGGAGGATCCAGAGAAAGTCGATGGCTTTTCGCGAAGCATAAATGGCCACGGCAAGTGGGCCGGTGAACTCCAGGGCCACGGCGATTCCCAGAGGAACGCTGCGTAGCGACATATAGAAGAGGAAGTTCATTCCACCCAGCGCCATGCCGTAGACGATGACGGTACGCAGGGACTTGGCGGTGAGCTTCGCGCGCCACGGGCGCAATAGCAGCAGCATGATGATGCTGGCGAAGATCAGGCGCAGTGTGGTGGTGCCTTGTGCGCCCACGATCGGGAACATGCTTTTGGCCAGTGAGGCGCCGGACTGGATGGACGCCATGGCAATAAGCAGCAGTCCCACCGGGAACAGGGTCGAGGCTAGTCTGTGGGGCTGGTCATTCATGGCAAGGCATCATCCGGATCAGAGGGCGGTAGGTTCGGTGCGCCGACATGATGCTTAACTAAGAACGCTTGAGCAATATATTGCTCATGGTGTTTCTGCTCTTCTTATATAGAGGAGAATTCATCTGTTTTTGCAGGTTATTGATAGAAAAGAAAAATTAGGGGTTGACGGCAGATTCTGGAAGTCTATAATTCGCCCCACTTCCGGCGCAGTCGAAACGGAAAACTCCTTGAGATTCAACGAGTTACGAGGTTTTCGGCAGCGGCACGCTTCAGTTCATCGAAGCCCGAAGGAGTCGGTTCGGCAGCGTGTTTTCGCCGAATTGACGGTTCGATCTTCTCGGTCGAAAGCGGAGAAAAAGAGGTGTTGACAGCAGCGTGTAACGCTGTAGAATTCGCCTCCCGCTGACGAGAGATCGGAAGCGCAAGTGGTTGAAGTTGCAAAGGAAACTTTGAAAACTTCTTAAAATAACCGCTTGACAGATGCAGAGGCTGCTGTAGAATGCGCGCCTCGGTTGAGACGAAAGACTTAACCAACCGCTCTTTAACAACTGAATCAAGCAATTCGTGTGGGTGCTTGTGGAGTCAGACTGATAGTCAGAAAGATTATCAGCATCACAAGTTGCTCCGCGAGAAATCAAAGATGTAACCAACGATTGCTGAGCCAAGTTTAGGGTTTTCTCAAAACCCAAAGATGTTTGAACTGAAGAGTTTGATCATGGCTCAGATTGAACGCTGGCGGCAGGCCTAACACATGCAAGTCGAGCGGTAGAGAGGTGCTTGCACCTCTTGAGAGCGGCGGACGGGTGAGTAATGCCTAGGAATCTGCCTGGTAGTGGGGGATAACGTCCGGAAACGGACGCTAATACCGCATACGTCCTACGGGAGAAAGCAGGGGACCTTCGGGCCTTGCGCTATCAGATGAGCCTAGGTCGGATTAGCTAGTTGGTGAGGTAATGGCTCACCAAGGCGACGATCCGTAACTGGTCTGAGAGGATGATCAGTCACACTGGAACTGAGACACGGTCCAGACTCCTACGGGAGGCAGCAGTGGGGAATATTGGACAATGGGCGAAAGCCTGATCCAGCCATGCCGCGTGTGTGAAGAAGGTCTTCGGATTGTAAAGCACTTTAAGTTGGGAGGAAGGGTACTTACCTAATACGTGAGTATTTTGACGTTACCGACAGAATAAGCACCGGCTAACTCTGTGCCAGCAGCCGCGGTAATACAGAGGGTGCAAGCGTTAATCGGAATTACTGGGCGTAAAGCGCGCGTAGGTGGTTCGTTAAGTTGGATGTGAAATCCCCGGGCTCAACCTGGGAACTGCATCCAAAACTGGCGAGCTAGAGTATGGTAGAGGGTGGTGGAATTTCCTGTGTAGCGGTGAAATGCGTAGATATAGGAAGGAACACCAGTGGCGAAGGCGACCACCTGGACTGATACTGACACTGAGGTGCGAAAGCGTGGGGAGCAAACAGGATTAGATACCCTGGTAGTCCACGCCGTAAACGATGTCAACTAGCCGTTGGGAGCCTTGAGCTCTTAGTGGCGCAGCTAACGCATTAAGTTGACCGCCTGGGGAGTACGGCCGCAAGGTTAAAACTCAAATGAATTGACGGGGGCCCGCACAAGCGGTGGAGCATGTGGTTTAATTCGAAGCAACGCGAAGAACCTTACCAGGCCTTGACATCCAATGAACTTTCCAGAGATGGATTGGTGCCTTCGGGAGCATTGAGACAGGTGCTGCATGGCTGTCGTCAGCTCGTGTCGTGAGATGTTGGGTTAAGTCCCGTAACGAGCGCAACCCTTGTCCTTAGTTACCAGCACGTTATGGTGGGCACTCTAAGGAGACTGCCGGTGACAAACCGGAGGAAGGTGGGGATGACGTCAAGTCATCATGGCCCTTACGGCCTGGGCTACACACGTGCTACAATGGTCGGTACAGAGGGTTGCCAAGCCGCGAGGTGGAGCTAATCCCACAAAACCGATCGTAGTCCGGATCGCAGTCTGCAACTCGACTGCGTGAAGTCGGAATCGCTAGTAATCGCGAATCAGAATGTCGCGGTGAATACGTTCCCGGGCCTTGTACACACCGCCCGTCACACCATGGGAGTGGGTTGCACCAGAAGTAGCTAGTCTAACCTTCGGGAGGACGGTTACCACGGTGTGATTCATGACTGGGGTGAAGTCGTAACAAGGTAGCCGTAGGGGAACCTGCGGCTGGATCACCTCCTTAATCGACGACATCAGCTGCTTCATAAGCTCCCACACGAATTGCTTGATTCATTGAAGAAGACGATTGGGTCTGTAGCTCAGTTGGTTAGAGCGCACCCCTGATAAGGGTGAGGTCGGCAGTTCGAATCTGCCCAGACCCACCAATTACTGGTGCACCCTGTAGCGATACGGGGCCATAGCTCAGCTGGGAGAGCGCCTGCCTTGCACGCAGGAGGTCAGCGGTTCGATCCCGCTTGGCTCCACCATTACAGATTGGTGTCCATCGTTTAAAGCTTAGAAATGAGCATTCCGCTGATAGGCGATGAATGTTGATTTCTGATCTTTATCAGAATCGTTCTTTAAAAATTTGGGTATGTGATAGAAAGATAGACTGAATGGCACTTTCACTGGTGTTTATTCAGGCTAAGGTAAAATTTGTGAGTTTAATCGCGAATTTTCGGCGAATGTCGTCTTCACAGTATAACCAGATTGCTTGGGGTTATATGGTCAAGTGAAGAAGCGCATACGGTGGATGCCTTGGCAGTCAGAGGCGATGAAAGACGTGGTAGCCTGCGAAAAGCTTCGGGGAGTCGGCAAACAGACTTTGATCCGGAGATGTCTGAATGGGGGAACCCAGCCATCATAAGATGGTTATCTTGTACTGAATACATAGGTGCAAGAAGCGAACCAGGGGAACTGAAACATCTAAGTACCCTGAGGAAAAGAAATCAACCGAGATTCCCTTAGTAGTGGCGAGCGAACGGGGACTAGCCCTTAAGTGGCTTTGAGATTAGCGGAACGCTCTGGAAAGTGCGGCCATAGTGGGTGATAGCCCTGTACGCGAAAGTCTCTTAGTCATGAAATCGAGTAGGACGGAGCACGAGAAACTTTGTCTGAATATGGGGGGACCATCCTCCAAGGCTAAATACTACTGACTGACCGATAGTGAACTAGTACCGTGAGGGAAAGGCGAAAAGAACCCCGGAGAGGGGAGTGAAATAGATCCTGAAACCGTATGCGTACAAGCAGTGGGAGCAGACTTTGTTCTGTGACTGCGTACCTTTTGTATAATGGGTCAGCGACTTATATTCAGTGGCGAGCTTAACCGAATAGGGGAGGCGTAGCGAAAGCGAGTCTTAATAGGGCGTTTAGTCGCTGGGTATAGACCCGAAACCGGGCGATCTATCCATGGGCAGGTTGAAGGTTAGGTAACACTGACTGGAGGACCGAACCGACTACCGTTGAAAAGTTAGCGGATGACCTGTGGATCGGAGTGAAAGGCTAATCAAGCTCGGAGATAGCTGGTTCTCCTCGAAAGCTATTTAGGTAGCGCCTCATGTATCACTGTAGGGGGTAGAGCACTGTTTCGGCTAGGGGGTCATCCCGACTTACCAAACCGATGCAAACTCCGAATACCTACAAGTGCCGAGCATGGGAGACACACGGCGGGTGCTAACGTCCGTCGTGAAAAGGGAAACAACCCAGACCGTCAGCTAAGGTCCCAAAGTTATGGTTAAGTGGGAAACGATGTGGGAAGGCTTAGACAGCTAGGAGGTTGGCTTAGAAGCAGCCACCCTTTAAAGAAAGCGTAATAGCTCACTAGTCGAGTCGGCCTGCGCGGAAGATGTAACGGGGCTCAAACCATACACCGAAGCTACGGGTATCACGTAAGTGATGCGGTAGAGGAGCGTTCTGTAAGCCTGTGAAGGTGAGTTGAGAAGCTTGCTGGAGGTATCAGAAGTGCGAATGCTGACATGAGTAACGACAATGGGTGTGAAAAACACCCACGCCGAAAGACCAAGGTTTCCTGCGCAACGTTAATCGACGCAGGGTTAGTCGGTCCCTAAGGCGAGGCTGAAAAGCGTAGTCGATGGAAAACAGGTTAATATTCCTGTACTTCTAGTTATTGCGATGGAGGGACGGAGAAGGCTAGGCCAGCTTGGCGTTGGTTGTCCAAGTTTAAGGTGGTAGGCTGGAATCTTAGGTAAATCCGGGGTTCCAAGGCCGAGAGCTGATGACGAGTTACCTTTCAGGTGACGAAGTGGTTGATGCCATGCTTCCAAGAAAAGCTTCTAAGCTTCAGATAACTAGGAACCGTACCCCAAACCGACACAGGTGGTTGGGTAGAGAATACCAAGGCGCTTGAGAGAACTCGGGTGAAGGAACTAGGCAAAATGGCACCGTAACTTCGGGAGAAGGTGCGCCGGTGAGGGTGAAGGACTTGCTCCGTAAGCCCATGCCGGTCGAAGATACCAGGCCGCTGCGACTGTTTATTAAAAACACAGCACTCTGCAAACACGAAAGTGGACGTATAGGGTGTGACGCCTGCCCGGTGCCGGAAGGTTAATTGATGGGGTTAGCTAACGCGAAGCTCTTGATCGAAGCCCCGGTAAACGGCGGCCGTAACTATAACGGTCCTAAGGTAGCGAAATTCCTTGTCGGGTAAGTTCCGACCTGCACGAATGGCGTAACGATGGCGGCGCTGTCTCCACCCGAGACTCAGTGAAATTGAAATCGCTGTGAAGATGCAGTGTATCCGCGGCTAGACGGAAAGACCCCGTGAACCTTTACTATAGCTTTGCACTGGACTTTGAATTTGCTTGTGTAGGATAGGTGGGAGGCTTTGAAGCGTGGACGCCAGTTCGCGTGGAGCCATCCTTGAAATACCACCCTGGCAACTTTGAGGTTCTAACTCAGGTCCGTCATCCGGATCGAGGACAGTGTATGGTGGGTAGTTTGACTGGGGCGGTCTCCTCCTAAAGAGTAACGGAGGAGTACGAAGGTGCGCTCAGACCGGTCGGAAATCGGTCGTAGAGTATAAAGGCAAAAGCGCGCTTGACTGCGAGACAGACACGTCGAGCAGGTACGAAAGTAGGTCTTAGTGATCCGGTGGTTCTGTATGGAAGGGCCATCGCTCAACGGATAAAAGGTACTCCGGGGATAACAGGCTGATACCGCCCAAGAGTTCATATCGACGGCGGTGTTTGGCACCTCGATGTCGGCTCATCACATCCTGGGGCTGAAGCCGGTCCCAAGGGTATGGCTGTTCGCCATTTAAAGTGGTACGCGAGCTGGGTTTAGAACGTCGTGAGACAGTTCGGTCCCTATCTGCCGTGGACGTTTGAGATTTGAGAGGGGCTGCTCCTAGTACGAGAGGACCGGAGTGGACGAACCTCTGGTGTTCCGGTTGTCACGCCAGTGGCATTGCCGGGTAGCTATGTTCGGAAAAGATAACCGCTGAAAGCATCTAAGCGGGAAACTTGCCTCAAGATGAGATCTCACTGGAACCTTGAGTTCCCTAAAGGGCCGTCGAAGACTACGACGTTGATAGGTTGGGTGTGTAAGCGCTGTGAGGCGTTGAGCTAACCAATACTAATTGCCCGTGAGGCTTGACCATATAACACCCAAGCAATTTGCTTAAACAGCGGATTGCGGTGTGTGAAGACGAAACGAACCGAAAGTTTGCACGACTCACAACAGCACCATAAAGCTATTACATACCCAATTTGCCGAAGCGTCGAAAGACGAGTTGGCACACCGAATTTCTTGACGACCATAGAGCATTGGAACCACCTGATCCCATCCCGAACTCAGAAGTGAAACGATGCATCGCCGATGGTAGTGTGGGGTTTCCCCATGTGAGAGTAGGTCATCGTCAAGATTAAATTCCGAAACCCCAATTGCGAAAGCAGTTGGGGTTTTGTCTTTTGCGCGTAGAAAAACCGGAGAGCAGCGCCCTTCGACTCAAGCACTATCTCAAGCCGAAGGCACCCTTGACCGGCGTTAACGTACCAGGCTGCTGTGTGTTAGGCGGGCTACCCACTTGCCATGCTGCTCAGCACTCTTCAATGCCCGCAGTTTCTCCGGCAATTGGTTGAAGTCGAATTCAATCAGCGGTGCAGGTTGCAGAAGACCCGACACGGTTTGGCTCATCAGTTGTTCGGCGTACTGACGTAGCTGTTGCCAGTCGGCCCGGCTGCCATAAGCGTGAATGCTGTTGAGAGCCACCTCGTGGAGTGAGATCGCGGTGCTGAACGCCGGCAATGGCGCCGTCTCCTGACGATCCTGAATGCACACCAGGTGCCCGTTATAGCCCAGCAGCGCTGCCAGGCTGCGCGCATGAGCGCCGCTGACGGTATCGAACAGCGCATGCAGGCGACGTTCCCCCAACCGTGATTGCAGTTCGGTTTGCCAAGTGTCTGCCTGATAGTCGAAGACCCCGACCGCGCCCTGCGCCAGCAAGCGCGCATGATGCTTGGCGGACGCCGTCGCCCACACTCGCAAACCGCGTTGTGCCGCCAATTGAACCAGCAGTGAACCCACTGCTCCGCCGGCCCCCACCACCAGCACATCAGAGGCACCCATGACGGGGACTTTATCCAGCGCCTGCAAGGCGGTCAGGCCGGGGCAGGGCAGGCTGGCGGCAACCGCGTCATCCAGTGAGTCAGGAATCGGCAGCGCCGCATCGGCATCGAGCAGGCAATACTCGGCGAAGCTACCATCACGGCTCAGCGACTGGTGATAAGCCACCCGCGTCCCGACCTTCAGCGTCACTGCGGCTCCCACGGCCACCACCACACCGATACCATCGACACCAGGCACCCGGCCGCTATGCCAATCGGCATGCCCCCACTCGATGATCTTCCAGTCCACCGGGTTGAGAGCGATCGCGGTATTGGCGATCAACACTTCCTTGGGCCCCGGTTGTGGCAATACCTTGCGGATCAGTTGAAGGCCTTCCAGGCCGGCCCCTGCGGTCCAGCCCCAGGCGTTGTATTCAGTTGACATGGTGAAACCTCGGCAGTACGAATTCGGCAATTTCCTCGATGACCTCGGCCACCGGGCGTTCGCTGCGCCGCAGATGCAGGCCGACATGCTGCACGCCCGCTTCTCGCAGGGCCTGCAACTCGTCGATCAGCGCCAGGCGCCCACAAAGCCCACCAAAACGCAGGCGCTGCATGGGCGCATGCGGATCGGCGGCGAGGTCCAGATGGATGAAGCTGATATAGGGCTTGTCCCCACCGACCTCCCGCCAGAGTGCGGCGCGTCGCCGGTGTTCTTCCGGGGTGCCCGGGTAGGCCAGCCAGCCGTCCATGTGCTCGCCGATCCAGGCCGGCGATTGCTGGCCCAGCCCGGCCACCAGCAGCGGTGCGGCTTCAGGACGCTGTGGCAGCAGGTGCGCGCCCTCGGGCAGCCGATCCTGCCCCTGGCTGTGCAGCAGCTCGACAGCATCGCGGAAGAGCTCCCCCCGCTGGGCGTAATCGACGCCGAACAGCGGATACTCCATCGGCCGGTCGCCACTGGCGACCCCCAGCAGCAAGCGACCATCGCTCAGCTCGTCGATGCTGTTGGCCGCCTTGAGGGTCAGCCACGGCTGACGCAGCGGTAGGACCACCGCGGCGGTCCCGAGCATGATGTTCTGCGTGATACCGGTCAGGTAGCCGAGGTAGGAAAAGGTTTCGAAGACCTGAGCGGCATCGCCGAAATTCGGGTCGTACACCGGCACGTCACGTACCCACAGCGCGCGAAAGCCGGCCTGGTCCGCCAGGCGGGCGAGGGTTGCATGGTGCTTGAGGTCTGGCACGCCGAAAGGGCGACCTTCGATCTGGCGCAGGCGCTGGCCATCGCTCGACCAGTCATTGTCCAGGGGCAGTTCCAGGCCGATGGAAAAATTGTTCCTGCCAAGCAGGCGTTGAAAACGAGGGTGCATGAAGGGCTCCAGCGTCTCGCCCGTGGCAAGACGGTCATAGGGATCACAGGGCAGCAGTATCCCCAGGCCCGGCCCACGGAAAAATGCATGAATCGGAACAACAATCTTGAGCGGGCATCACGAATCGGCCGAATTCTTCATGAAAGCGCCGGGGCGCTTTTTGGTATGGTGCAGCTCGCTTTTCAAGGGACCGACAGTCACCCGCACGGACCAGCGTTCACTATTCCACGAGAAGCTGTAGCAATGCCTGAACCGATACCGATCAAAGACCACGAAAAAGAGACGCAGCTGGTCAACAAAAGACTGTTGGCCTGTGCCCTGTTGGTGGTCGCGATCACCTGTACCCTGATCGGGCGCCTGTACTTCCTGCAGGTGGTCGAGTTCGACTATCACTCGACCATTTCCGAAAACAATCGTGTGCACGTGCTGCCCATCACCCCGACTCGCGGCCTGATCTACGATCGCAACGGCGTGCTGCTGGCCGACAACCGCCCCAGTTTCAACCTGACCCTCACCCGCGAGCGCACCACCGACCTCAAAGGCGAGCTGGACCAGGTGGTCAGCCTGCTGCACCTGCCCGCCGAAGACCGCGTCCTGTTCGACAAGGCACTGAAGCAGTCACGCCATCCATTCGTGCCGGTCACCCTGTTCTATGAACTGACCGAAGAGCAGATCGCCGTACTGGCGGTCAACGAGTACCGCTTGCCGGGGCTGGAGGTCGAGGCGCAGTTTGTGCGGCACTACCCGATGGGCGCGCACTTCGCCCATTCCATCGGCTATGTCGGGCGCATCAACGAGAAGGAAGCCAAGGTCCTGGACTCGGTGGAATACCGCGGCACCCAGTCGATCGGCAAGACCGGGATCGAGCGGTTCTACGAGTCCGAGCTGCATGGCCATGTCGGCTATGAAGAGGTGGAAACCAACGCCCAGGGCCGGGTCATGCGGGTGCTCAAGCACACCGATCCGATCCCTGGGAAAAACATCGTGCTCAGCCTCGACGTGAAGTTGCAGGAAGCGGCCGAGGCGGCCCTGGGCGACCGTCGCGGATCGGTGGTGGCCCTCGATCCGCAGACCGGCGAAGTGCTGGCCATGGTCAGCAAGCCGAGCTTCGACCCGAACCTGTTCGTCACCGGCATCAGCTTCAAGGAGTACAGCGCGTTACGCGACTCCATCGACCGGCCGCTGTTCAACCGCGTGCTGCGCGGCCTGTATGCGCCAGGCTCGACCATCAAGCCGGAAGTGGCGATCGCCGGGCTGGATTCCGGGGTGGTCAACGCCTCGACCCGGGTGTTCGATCCGGGTTACTACCAACTGCCGGACGTCGACCACAAATACCGCAACTGGAACCACAGTGGCGACGGTTGGGTAGACCTGGACGCGGCGATCATGCGTTCCAACGACACCTACTTCTACGACCTGGCGCACAAGCTCGGTATCGATCGCCTGCACGATTACCTGGCGATGTTCGGCCTGGGCGAGAAAGTCTCCCTGGACATGTTCGAGGAAGCGCCGGGACTGATGCCATCCCAGGCCTGGAAGCGCGCCACTCGGCGCCAGCCGTGGTTCCCCGGCGAGACGGTGATCCTCGGTATCGGCCAAGGCTACATGCAGGTCACGCCGCTGCAACTGGCCCAGGCGACGGCGCTGATCGCCAACAAGGGCGTGTGGAACCGTCCTCACCTGGCCAAGACCGTCGATGGCGTGGCACCGGTGGACGAACACCCGATGCCGAACATCCGGCTCAAGGATCCGGCCGACTGGGACCAGGTCAGCCACGGCATGCAGATGGTGATGCACGCGCCCCGGGGCACCGCGCGCGACGCAGCGGCCGGCGCGCAATACCGCATCGCCGGCAAGAGCGGTACGGCGCAGGTGGTGGCGATCAAGCAGGGCGAGCGTTACAACCGGCTCAAGACCCGCGAGCGTCATCGGGACAATGCCTTGTTCGTCGGTTTCGCCCCGGCCGAGCACCCACAGATCGTGGTGGCGGTGATGATCGAAAACGGCGAGGCCGGTGGTCGGGTCGCGGGCCCTGTGGTGCGTCAGGTCATGGATGCCTGGCTGCTCGATCAGCAAGGCCACCTGAAGCCGCAATACGCCAGCCCCGGCAAGGGGCCGGACGTTCCCCACGCCTGAGTCATTTGAGCATCAGGCTGTCCGGCACCTGCTCACGGATACTGAGCATGTGCTGGATGCTGTCCAGGAACAGGGTTTCGGCCTGGCTCATCTTCTGTTCCCGGTGCCACAGCAGCTGGATATCGAAATCCACCACGCCCTCGTCCGGCGGCAAACGCCAGAGCAGCCCTTGTTCGACATCTCGTTTGACCAGGTGGATCGGCAGGCAGCCGATACCGAACCCTGCGCAGACCAGGCGATAAATTTCTTCGAAACTGGTGGAGGAGGCGACGATCTTGCCGGTAAAGCCCTGCTGGTCGCGAAACAGCGTCAGCGGTGACAGGTTGCCCCCCAGCTGGTCGCTGGTGAAGCTGACGAAGTTCTCGTTGGCCAGTTGTTGCAGGCTCAGGCCCTGCTGGCCGAACAGGTGGTGACGCTGGCCGCAGAAGTAGGCATAGCGCTCGCGAAACAGCACCCGCTGTTCCAGCCTGGGTTGCGGCAGACGGCACAACCCGACCCCCAGGGTCGCGGTCTTTTGCAGCAATGAACTGATGATGTCCGAGCTGCCCATCACCTCGACTTCCAGCTCGATTTTCGGGTGGGCTTCATGGAAATCGGCGAGGAACTCGTCATAGTGCGGCGCCTGCACGCCGCTGACGGTGAGGATGCGGATCTTGCCCACCACGTCGTCGTTGCGGCTCTCCACGACGGTGCCCAGGCGGGAAATATCGCCGTAGATATCGGTGGCGATGCGCAGCACTTCTTCCCCGGTTTCCGTCAACTCGAAGCGCCGTCCGCTACGGGCGATCAACACGCAATCGAGCTGTTCCTCCAGGCGCTTGAGGGCCTGGCTGACCGCCGACTGGGTGATGTGCAGGCGCGCGGCGGCGCGGCTCATGCTGCCTTCCTGGCCGATCACCAGGTAGGTGCGCAGCAGGTTCCAGTCCAGGCGATCGTTGAGGAAACGCCGGCCGACCCAGGGGTTGGACGTGGAGAGAGGGGTGGGCATGCTGGCTCCATCTAGTAGCTGTGCTAATAGCAAGGATAAGGATTTGAAAATTGACTAATCCTGGCACGCCGGCGATAAAGCCCACAAGCGCCAAAGAGCGTCGTGATCCAAGCCTTCCGCACCTGCCCAAAACTACAAATACACAGGGTCCTTGCATGCACACCACCCCTCAACCGCGCCGAGCCGCGGCGGCGGCCTTTATTGGCACGACCATCGAGTTCTACGACTTCTACATCTACGCCACGGCGGCGGCCCTGGTCCTCGGTCAGGTGTTCTTTCCCAGCAGCGACCCGGTGATGAGCACCCTGGCAGCCTTCGGCAGCTTCGCCGTGGGCTTCATCGCCCGGCCCATGGCGGGCATGGTGTTCGGCCACCTGGGCGATCGCCTCGGGCGCAAGAAAATGCTGCTGGTGACCATGGCGCTGATGGGCCTGGCCACCACCGGCATCGGCCTGCTGCCCAGCTATGCCAGCATCGGCATCTGGGCACCCATCGGCCTGATCGTGCTACGCATCGTCCAGGGCATTTCCGTGGGCGGCGAGTGGGGCGGGGCGGTGCTGATGGCCAGCGAACATGCCCCGGCCAGGCGCAAGACCTTCTACGCCTCCTTCGCCCAACTCGGCAGCCCGGCCGGCCTGCTGCTGGCGTTGATCGCCTTCCGCCTGGTGACCGGCCTGGACCAGCGGGACTTCCTCGACTGGGGGTGGCGCCTGCCGTTCCTCGCCAGCGGCGTGCTGATGATGTTCGGCCTGATGATCCGCTCCGGCGTGCACGAGTCGCCGGAGTTCGCCAAGGCCCGGGACAATCACGAAACCGCCCAGTACCCGGTAATGGAGGTGCTGCGCAGTTGCTGGAAGCAGATCCTGTTCGCCGCCGCCGCGGTGACCATCGGCTCGGCCGGTTTCTTCTTCACCAACACCTTCATGATCACCTACGTCACCCAGTACCAGGGCATTTCCCGGGCGACCATTCTCGATTGCCTGTTCCTGGTGACGATCGTCCAGCTGCTGTCGCAGCCGATCTCCGCGCTGCTGGCCGAGCGTATCGGCGAAGGGCGTTTCCTCAAGTGGGTGGCGCTGCTGTGCATGGCCACGCCGTACCCGATGTTCCTGTTGGTCGGCACCCAGGACATTGTGCTGATGACCCTCGGCATCGCCCTGGCGGTGGTGATCCTCTCGGCGCTGTACGCGGTGATCGCCGGCTACATGACTCAGGCCTTCCCGGTGCACCTGCGCTACTCGGGGATCTCCATCGCCTATCAACTGGCCTGCGCGGTCGCCGGTGGCAGCACGCCGCTGATCGGCACCTTGCTGGCCAGCCAGTTCTCCGGGCAGTGGCTGCCGCTGGCGGTGTTCTTCAGCCTGTTGTCGGCCCTGTCATTGATCGGCGTCTGCGGCCTGGCCCGGCTGCGCGCCAACCCGACTGTCCACCACGCTGCCCAAGAGGTGTATTCGTGAGCAAACCCGAACACATGAGCCCGATTGAATGGCAGGCCCGCTGCGAGCTGGCGGCCCTGTATCGACTGGTCGCGCACTTTCGCATGACCGACCTGATCGACACCCACATCACCCTGCGCATTCCAGGGCCGGAACATCACTTTTTGATCAACCGCTACGGGGTCATCTTCGACCGCATGCGTGCCAGCGACCTGGTGCGCATCGACCCGCAAGGGCGCATCGTCGACCCGCACTACGCCGGGCATCGGGTCAACGCCGCCGGCTTCGTCATTCACTCGGCGATCCACATGGCGCGCCCGGACCTCAACTGCGTGATCCACACCCACACCGCCGCCGGCATGGCGGTGGCCGCGCAGAAGCAGGGGCTGTTGCCCATCAGCCAGCATGCGCTGAAGTTCTACGGCAAGCTGGCGTACCACACCTATGAAGGCATCGCCCTGTCCCTGGACGAGCGCGAGCGCTTGATCGCCGACCTCGGTCCGCACAAGGCGATGATCCTGCGCAACCACGGCCTGCTGGTGGGCGGTGCCAGCGTCGCCCATGCCTTCCAGGAGATCCATTTCCTCGAACGCGCCTGCCAGGCCCAGGTCCAGGCGCTGGCCGGCGGTTGCGAGCTGAACTACCCGTCGCCGGAGGTCTGCGCCCACACCGCCGAGCAGTTCGAGCGCGACGACGCCGACAACATCATCGAACTGGCCTGGGAGGCCGCCCTGACCCTGATCGAATCCCAGCGCGAGTCCTATCTGTCATGAGCATCGTGGTGCTGCTGTCCCGCGACAGCCTGTTGCTCAAGCCATTGCAGGTCGCTTTCGCCCGCTGTGCGCCACAGGTGCAGGCGGTGCTGGCCGACGATCCGCGTGCCGCCCAGGCGCAGGTCGCCGCTTGCTGGTTTCCACCCGCCGGCAGCCTGGGGCGCTTGCCCAACCTGCAAGTGATTCACTCGGTGGCCGCGGGCATCGACCACCTGGAGCACGACCCTTCATGCCCGGACCTGCCGATCTGCCGGGTGGTGGACCCGGGGCACCGCCAGGGCATGACCGAATACCTGCGCTGGGCGGTGATCCACTATCACCGCGGCTTCGACCGGGTGCTGGAGCAACAGCGCGAACGGCACTGGGAGCGACCGCTGCAACGGCCGGCGCGGCAGTTCAAGGTCGGGGTCATGGGCCTGGGTTCCCTGGGCAGCGCCATCGCCCTCGACCTGGCCGCCGCCGGCTACGATGTGCGCGGCTGGGCCCGCAGTGCCAAGAGCCTGACGGGGGTGCAGACCTTCGTCGGGCCGGGGCAACTGCAGCCCTTTCTCGATGAAGTGGAACTGCTGATCAACCTGTTGCCGCTGACTGCCGAGACCCGCGGCATTCTCGGGCGAGACAGCTTCGCCCGGCTGGCCCGCGGCGCGGCGCTGGTCAATGTCGGCCGGGGCGGCCACCTCAACCTCGGCGACTTGCGCCAGGCCCTGGCCAGCGGCCAACTGCGCGGCGCCTTGCTCGACGTGTTCGAGCAGGAACCACTGCCGGCCGATGATCCGCTGTGGACCACGCCCGGGGTCACCCTCACTCCGCACATGGCCTCGGCGGCCTCCCACGATTGCATCGCCGAGCAAGTGGCGGACAACCTGCGGCGCCTGCAAGCTGGCGAGCCGTTGCTGAACGAGGTGGACCGGGCCCAGGGTTACTGAGCGCCCAGGCAGGCCTGCAAGGCTTCGATAAAGACCGTCTCGGCGCGGCTCATGCGCTGTTCGCGGTTCCACAGCAGATGGATGTCGACGTCGGCGATGCCTTCGTCGGGCGGCAGGCGCCACAGCAGCCCGGCTTCGACGTCGGCCGCCACCACATGCTCGGGCAGGCAGCCGATGCCATAGCCGGCGATCACCAGGCGCCGCACTTCCTCCAGGCTTGGCGACGAGGCGACGATACGCCCGCTGAAGCCCTGCTGGTCGCGAAAGATGGTCAGTGGCGAGAGCATGCCGCCGATCTGGTCGCTGGTGAAACTGACGAAGTTCTCCCGCTGCAAATCCCCTTCGGCCACATTGTGCTGGCCGAACAGGGCATGGTGCTTGCCACAGAAAAACGCATAGCGCTGGCGCAGGAACAACCGCTGTTCCAGGCGTGGCTGGGGCCGGCGGTTGAGGCTCAGGCCGAGGGTCGCGGTTTTTTCCTGCAGGGCGCTGACGATGTCCGAGCTGCGCATCACCTCGATCTCCAGGTCGACCCGCGGATGCTGGCGGTGGAAGTCGGCGAGGAAGTCATCGAAACGCTCGGAAAAGATCCGGCTGATCATCAGCAGGCGCACCTTGCCGATCACCTCGTCGGCCGGCTGCTCCAGCACGCCGCTGACCTGGGACATCTGCCCGTAGATCTCGCCGGCCAGGTGGAAGATCTGCTCGCCGATTTCGGTCAGGGCAAAACGTGGCCCGCGCCGGGCAATCAACTGGCGGCCCAATTGTTCCTCCAGGCGCTTGAGGGCCTGGCTCACCGCCGGCTGGGTCAGGTGCAGGCGGGCGGCCGCGCGGCTGATGCTCAGCTCCTGGCCGATCACCCGGAAGGTGCGCAGCAGGTTCCAGTCCAGGCGGTCGTTGAGCAGGCGGTCGGGCAGGCGATTGGACATGGTACAGGGCTCTGGGTCGAAGTACAGGGCTGATAATAAGCAGCAGTAATAATCAGCATAATAAATAGAAAATTGACTAATTATAGGCCCGCGACGATAAATCCCTCCCAGACAGGCGCCGCCAGAGCGCCTCTGCCGATCCCGTTCTCTCCTGCCAGAAAAATAATCAAAGGAGCACGATCCATGAAGCCTTCCGCTTCGCCCCAGCCGCGCCGTGCGGCGGCCGCCGCCTTTATCGGCACCATGATCGAGTGGTACGACTTCTACATCTACGCCACCGCCGCGGCGCTGGTGTTCGGCGCCTTGTTCTTCCCTTCCGACGACACCCTGTTCAGCACCATGGCGGCCTTCGGCACCTTCGCCGTGGGCTTCTTCGCCCGGCCCTTGGGCGGCATCGTGTTCGGCCATATCGGCGATCGCATCGGGCGCAAGAAATCCCTGGTGATCACCCTGCTGATGATGGGCGTGGTCACGGTGTGCATCGGCCTGCTGCCGACTTATGCACAGATCGGCACGGCGGCGCCGGTGCTGTTGATCCTGCTGCGCATCGTCCAGGGCATCGCCGTCGGTGGCGAGTGGGGCGGGGCAGTGTTGATGGCCGGCGAGCATGCGCCCAAGGGCCGGCGCAACTTCTTCGCCTCCTTCGCCCAACTGGGCAGCCCGGCCGGGCTGATCCTGTCGCTGCTGGCTTTCAGCGCGGTCACCCGCCTGCCCGAAGAAGACCTGATGAGCTGGGGCTGGCGGCTGCCGTTCCTCGCCAGTGCGCTGTTGCTGGTGGTGGGCCTGGCGATTCGCCTGGGGGTCAATGAGTCGCCGGAATTCCTCGCCAGCCGCGAGCAGGCGCACCAGGCCCAGCGCAAGGAGCAGGCGCCGGTGATGGAGGTGCTGCAAGGCGCCTGGCGCCCGCTGCTGCTGTGCATCGGCGCCAATACCCTGGGCATCGCCGGGGTGTATTTCACCAACACCTTCATGATTGCCTACAGCACCCAGCAACTGGGGTTGCCGCGCTCGCTGATCCTGGAATGCCTGTTCGTGGTGGCGATCATCCAGTTCTGCATCCAGCCACTGGCGGCCTGGAGCGCCGAGAGGCTCGGCGCCACGCGTTTCCTGTGCCTGGTGTCGTTGCTGGCCATGGCATCGCCGTACCCGATGTTCGTACTGGTGAGCAGCGGCCAGGCGCCGCTGATCATCCTCGGCATCGCCCTGGCGGTGGTGTGCATGGCGTCCTTCTATGCGGTGATCGCCGGCTACGTCAGCGGCATGTTCGAGACCCGCGTGCGCTACACCGCGATCTCCCTGGCCTATCAGGTCTGCGGCGCCGTGGCCGGTGGCCTGACGCCGCTGATCGGCACCTGGCTGGCCCACCGGTTCGCCGGCCAGTGGTGGCCGATGGCGCTGTTCTACAGCCTGATCGCGACTGTCTCGCTGCTCTGCGTGCTGGCCCTGGCTCGCCGCCACGCAGCCGCCCACCGTTTGGAAATGGCTTGAGCCTTTAGCGAATCCGGAGAACCCAAGCATGTTGAAGATCAACGGCGAACGCCTGTGGGCGAGCCTGATGGCCATGGCCGAAATCGGCGCGACCGCTCGTGGCGGCAGCTGCCGCCTGGCCCTGAGCGAGGACGACCAGGCCGGGCGCGAACTGTTCGCCCGCTGGTGCCTGGAGGCCGGCATGAGCCTGAGCGTCGACCCCATCGGCAACCTGTTTGCCCGTCGTCCGGGCAGCGACCCCGACGCCGCCCCGGTGATGATGGGCAGCCACCTCGACACCCAGCCCGAAGGCGGGCGCTTCGATGGCGTGTACGGCGTGCTCGCCGGCCTGGAGGTGGTGCGCCGCCTCAACGACCTGCAAATCCAGACCCGCAAGCCGCTGGAGGTGGCGGTGTGGACCAACGAGGAAGGCGCGCGCTTCACCCCGGCCATGTTCGGCTCGGCGGTGTTCACCGGGATCATGGACCTGGAGACCGCCCTGGCGGTGCGCGACGCCGACGGCATCAGCGTCGCCGAGGCCCTGCACGCCACCGGCTACGGCGGCACGCGGCCGTTGGGCGGGGCAGTGGATGCCTATTTCGAGGCGCATATCGAACAGGGGCCGATCCTCGAAGACAACGCCAAGAGCATCGGCGTGGTCAGCGGCGGCCAGGCGATCCGCTGGCTCGACGTGCAGGTCGAAGGCATGGCCGCCCACGCCGGCACCACGCCCATGCCGCTGCGCAAGGACGCGCTCTACGGCGCCGCGCAGATGATCCTGGCGATTGAAACCCTGGCCGCGGATTTCGCCCCCGAGGGCCTGACCACCGTCGGTGAGCTGAGCATCGCCAAGTCCTCGCGCAACACCATTCCCGGCTTGTTGCAGTTCACCGTCGATTTGCGCCACCCCCGTGACAGCGCCATCGCCGCCATGGAGCAGGAGGTGCGCGCACGCCTGGCCGCCATCGCCGAGCAGCGCCAGCTGAAGGTGACCATCAACCCGCACTGGATCAGCCCGGCCACGCCCTTCGATGCCGACTGCGTGGCGGCGGTGCAGCAGGCGGTGGACGGCCTGGGCTACGCTCAACAATCGATCGTCAGCGGCGCCGGCCACGACGCGATCCATCTGGCGCGGTTCTGCCCGACGGCCATGGTCTTCATCCCTTGCGTCGGCGGCCTGAGCCACAACGAAGCCGAAGACGTCTTGCCCGAGGACGTGCGCCAGGGCACCGACGTCTTGCTCAACGCCGTGCTGGCCCGTGCCGGCCAGGTTGCCTAAGGAGAAGGTCATGCGCAGTTTTTTCCACCCCGAACAGCTGCTGCACCATCCACGCAGCTATTACTCCCGCGGCCAGATGCGCACGCCCCAGGAAGTGCCCGAGCGCGCCCAGCGCCTGGTGCAGGCCGCGCACTCCCTGGGCTTTGAAGTGCGCCAGCCGGAGGATGCCGGCCTGGAGCCGCTGCTGGCGGTGCACGGTGCGGCGTACCTGCAGTTCCTCAAGGAAGCCCACCAGCGCTGGAAGGAAATTCCCGAGGACTGGGGCGAGGAGGTGATGTCGAACATCTTCGTCCGCGAGCCCAACGCCCTGCGTGGCATCCTCGCCCAGGCCGCGCGTTACCTGGCCGATGGCAGCTGCCCGGTGGGCGAGCTGACCTGGCGTTCGGCCTACTGGTCGGCGCAAAGCGCGATTGCCGGCGCCCGGGCCCTGCTCGACGGCGAACCGGCGGCCTACGCCCTGTGCCGCCCGCCGGGCCACCACGCGCGAGCCGAAGCCGCCGGCGGTTTCTGCTACCTGAACAACGCGGCGATCGCCGCCCAGGTGCTGCGCGAGCAATTCGCCCGGGTCGCGGTGCTGGACACCGATATGCACCATGGCCAGGGGATCCAGGAAATCTTCTACGAGCGCAACGACGTGCTGTACGTCTCGGTGCACGGCGACCCGACCAACTTCTACCCGGGCGTCGCCGGGTTCGCCGACGAGCGCGGCAGCGGCGCGGGGTTGGGCTACAACCTCAACCTGCCAATGGCCCACGGCTCAAGCGAAGCCGATTTCCTTACCCAACTGGATATCGCCCTGGCGGCGGTAAAGACCTTCGACGCGCAAGTGCTGGTGCTGTCCCTGGGCTTCGACATCTACGAACTCGACCCGCAAAGCAAAGTCGCGGTGACCCGCACAGGTTTCGCCCACCTTGGCGAACGCATCCGCAGCCTCGGCCTGCCATGCCTGATTGTGCAGGAGGGCGGCTATCACCTGGAAAGCCTGGAAGACAACGCACGGGCGTTTTTTGCCGAGGCTGGGGCCTGGAAGCGCTGATCGCGGTGGCTGTGCGATTTTTCGCGAGCAAGCTCGCTACAGAATGGCGATGGCCGGGCTTCTGTAGGAGCGAGCTTGCTCGCGATGGACGTCAACGATAACGCGCCGCCTCTGGACACCCCTCATGCCAAAGCCCCCGAATCAAAAGATCCAGGGGCTTTTAATGCCTGCAACAGGCTGTCGTTGAGGAGGTCGGGAGAGGCCTCAAGCGCTTAGAGACTCTGCCTGCGCCCCGTGCATCGCCTTGCCCTGGGCAACATCCAGCAACGCCACGCCATCGCTCAGCAGCAGCGAGGCGATATCGGCGATCTGGAATAAATCGCTTTCATCCGCGGTACGCGCGGTCATGCAAGACAGGCTGTTCATCAGTTTTTGAAACGGCTTTATTTTCGGCCACGGAAAGCGGCCGAAGACAGGCTGTGGCAAATTGCCAATGCCTTGTAAGTGCCCGGGCCTGAACTTATGCGGCCCTGCTTCGTCGTACAGAGGCCCGTCGTAAAGGGGCTCGTCATAAAGGCGCATGAACAAGGAGATGTGCAGTGAAGATTTCAACGATCCTGGGAACCACCTTGCTGCTGGCGCCGTTGTTCGCCCAGGCCGCGGCGACTGCGGCCGAGCCGCAGCAGCCGGGGTACCAGAGCAGCCTGGCCAGCTACCGCTGCGAGGGTGGGGTAGAGGTGCAGGCGGCGTACCTGAACATCGATAACGGCGCCTCGTTCGCCACCCTGTATTACAAGGGCCAGCTGATACCGATGCATATCGCCCGCTCAGGCTCCGGGGCGCTGTATGTCGCCGACGACGAGCAGAATAGCTACCGCTGGCACACCAAGGGCGACAGCGGCCTGTTGAGTTTCCTGGAGGCCGACCACACCGCCAAGGAACAGCAGCTGCTCAAGGACTGCAAGGAGCAGAAGGCCGAGGCGCAGTAACGCCCGCAACCGCGATTGTCCAGCCGGCGAGGGCCCAGGCTATTGCGTTGTTCCTCCATCCGTCATCGCGAGCAAGCTCGCTCCTGCAGGCGTTGCGCATCATTCGTAGGAGCGGGCTTGCTCGCGATGGACCGGCACAAGCGCCGCAGATCTAACGGTTGAAACGCTCCACCAGCGAGTACTGGGTGGTGGCGGTCTGGGTCAATTCCTTGCTCAGTTCGGCCGAGAGATGGGCCTGCTCCGAGGTCTGGTCGGCCAGTTGCGCGATGGTGCTGATGTTGCGGCTGATTTCCTCGGCGACGGCGCTCTGCTCCTCGGTGGCGGCGGCGATCTGGGTGGTCATGTCGGTGATGTTGGCCACCGCTTCACTGATGCCCAGCAGCGCCTGGTCGGCTTCCAGCACCCGGGCCACACCTTCCTCGGCCTGGCGCTGGCCGTTTTGCATACTCTGCACGGCGTTCTGCGAGGAGCTCTGCAACTGAGTGATCAGGTCATGGATCTGCTGGGTCGATTGCGCGGTGCGCTGGGCCAGCTGGCGCACTTCGTCGGCCACCACGGCGAAACCGCGACCCATGTCCCCGGCGCGGGCCGCCTCGATGGCGGCGTTGAGCGCCAGCAGGTTGGTCTGGTCGGCGATGCCCTTGATCACATCGACCACGGTGCCGATTTCGTTGCTGTCCCTGGCCAGCTGCGCGACGTTCTGCCCGGTTTCGCCGACCACCTGGGACAGGCGTTCGATGGCCTCGCGGGTATCGCGCGCCACTTCGCGCCCACGGCCGGTCAACTGGTTGGCGGCCTGGGTGGCATCGGCGGTGCGCTGCACATGGCTGGCCACTTCCTGGGTGGTGGCGGCCATCTGGTTGACGGCGGCGGACACCTGCTCGGTTTCCACCCGCTGGCGGTCCAGGCCGCGGGAGCTGTCGCCGGCCAGGGTATCGGAGCGGCTGGCCAGGGCATTGAGCTGCTCGGCGCTGTCTTGCAGGCGGGTGAGGCAGGTTTTCAGCCGCGCATCCTGGCTGACGAAGGCGGTTTCCAGGCACGCCTGGGGGCCGTGGGCGTCGCTGTACATCTGCGCGATCAACGGGTCGCAGGTGGACGAGTCGGCCAGTTGCAGCAGGCGCCGGGCGGCATGATTCTGGCGCTGCATCGCCAGCAGCGCCAGGGGCACGGAGACCCCGGCGGCCACCGCCAGCGCCAAGGATGATGGCAGCCAGATGCCGCTCAGGCCACCGGCCAGGCCCGTGGCCAGGAAGGGTGCCCAGCCCAGCAGGGCCGGTTGCCAGCGATGCCGGCGGGGAATGGCCGGCTGCTGGCGGTTGAGGCGCTGGTAGAGGTCTTGCGCGCGACGGATCTGTTCGGCGCTGGGTTTGACCCGGACCGATTCGTAGCCGACGATCCGGCTGCCCTCGAAAATCGGCGTGACGTAGGCGTTGACCCAGTAGTGGTCGCCGTTTTTCGAGCGGTTCTTGACGATGCCCATCCACGGCTGGCCCTGTTTCAGCGCCGCCCACATATGGGCAAATACCGCAGGGGGGACATCCGGGTGCCGGACGATGTTCTGTGGAGCGCCGATCAGGTCATCGCGGTCGAAACCGCTGATGTCCACGAAGGCGTCGTTGCAGTAGCTGATGACGCCATGGGCATCGGTGGTGGAGATGAGTTTCTGGTGTGTTCCCAAAGCCACTTCACGTTGTGTAACAGGCTGATTGTTTCTCATTTCCAGATTGCTCCTTTTGTCCTACAAAAAGCATCGGCACGAGCCAGAACAATCTTAGCTAAATGTTAGAAAATTCCTTACATAACAATTAGTTGCATTACCATCTGCGAAAAATTCCGAATACCGCCGAGCGAGTTGCAGGTCGTTGAATCTGTTGAGAAAAGCCTGGCGCCAGAGCGAGCCGGTGGCGACGTTCAACGGGCAGGAACCCGCTTCAGTTGTCGTGGGCGCCGAGGGCGTATTGCAGGACTTGCAGGGCGTGGGTGAGCCGTGCCTTGCGCTTGTCGATGATGCGCGGGTCGCCATAACGCTGCGCGGCCTCGAGCTCCATCTGGCGCAATATCACCTGGTACTCGGCCTGGCGCAGGGGCGGGTTGTGCTCGAAGTGCAGGCCGTCGCAATAGCGGCTGAGGGGTTCCAGCGCCCGTTGCAGGCCACTCAGTTGGCGGTACTCAGGGTCGGGCAGGAGTTTTTCCAGGCTGTTCTTGATGGTCTCGCCGCGGGTCAGGCAACTGCTGGTGGCTTCCGGCGGGGCCGGTTCGGGGGCTTCCTGGGCATGGCTCGTGCTGACGGCAAGGCCCAGCAGGGCCAGCAGGGAGAAGGAGGTGAGGGCGTTCATGAAGGTCCTTGATACGACAGGCGTGCGGGCCGCTATCTTCAAGAGCCCATGCACGCCGGACCATCAGACACAACTGAAAAAGCCTTGGGTTATTTCTGAGTTTTCCTATCAGACCGTTGGGCGCAGCTTCAGCGCGAGCCGAGCATCCGCTCGATCACCGCCCACAATTGCGGGTCGTTGAAGTCCTCGACCACCAGATGCGCACCGGCGGCTAGCAGGGCCTCGGGGCTCTGGCTGGTGGCCAGGCCGACGGTGAAGATCCCGGCCCCGACCGCGGCGGTCAGGCCGGGGATCGAATCCTCGAAGGCCATCCCGGCCTCGGCGCTGGCACCCAGGCATTCCAGGCCGGTGAGGTAGGGCAGCGGGTCGGGCTTGGCCCGCGGCAGTTCCTCGGCCACCAGCACGGTATCGAAGCGATCGCCCAGCCCCAGCACGGCCAGCATGTGCTCGGCGTTGGCCCGTGGCGCATTGGTCACCACGCACATGCCGATGCCGCGTTCCCGGGCGAAATCCAGCAGGCGCAGCAGGCCCTGCATCGGCGTCAGCTGCGGCGACAACTGACGAAAACGCGCTTCCTTGCGATCGGCAAAGGCCTCGTGCTCGGCCACCGAGCGCTGCGGAAATAGGTAGCGGCACATGTTGGCATTGGCCTGGCCACTGACATGGGCCTCGAACTCTTGATGGGTGAACACCCGGCCATCTTCCTCCAGCAACAACTGCTGCAACGCCAGCAGGTGCAATTGGTCAGTGTCGGTCAGGGTGCCGTCGAGATCGAAAAGCAGGGCATTGAGCATGGCGCGATTCCTGTCAGGGCCGGTGGCTGAAGCGGTTAAGCCAGGCATCGTAGCAGCTGTCGGGGAGAGCGCTACAGCCATTTCTCGGGGCGATTCAGAAGGCAGTTTCGCTGCCAGCCACCTCTTCCTTTCTTTGCTGGCTCTCAAGATCCCTCTGCTTTCGCGGGGCGTGGCTGGTCTCGTCTCAGAGTGGAACAGCTGTCGCGAAATTAAACGCGACCGGCCGGCGATTGCCTGGGAGGTGCGTCCTGGAACTTCAGCAAGCCACCGTCGGCACACTGAAAGGCCCGACGCTGTCGGTCTACAGCACAATCGCCGAAGTCAAGGTCGTGCCTGAATTCTCGGTGGCGCGGGGCGGTGATGGCGGTGGTTCGACGCCGAAAGCCAGCGTCCCGGCGCCACGGCAGCTGACCATCATGCAGAGCGGCGGCGACGGCTCGCTGTATGTGGCCGGGGCGGACGTGTACAAGGTCGACGTCAAGACCGGCAAGTTCGATGTGCTGATCCCCAGCCGCCACTGGCAGCGCCCGAACTACAGTGAGTGCGCCGGACGTGCTCTCTGTGTGGAACCAGCAGTGTCGGGGAGAACCCATTCCCTGGCAGGAGCGAGGGGACGCCCAGTTCTTGCTCGCGAAAAATCTCAAGACCACCGCGACTTCAATTCCCTGGCACCGGGCAGCTCAGGTCGCCTTCCTGGCATTCGAGGTAGGTCTTGAACGCCTCGACCCGGGCCTTGGTCAGGTCGGTGGTGCAGTGGCTGTAGATCAACGGATAGACGCTGCCACCGGCAACACCCGAGGCGGCGAACCCGCACTCCGCATCCCGAAAAGCCACCCAGGCGCGCTGGGCGCTGACCAGCAGCTTCTTGCCGTCCGGGTTGTCCTTCAGGCGCTGGGTGATGCGCTGGTAGAGCGTGTTCAGTTCCTTGTCCGCGGCCTGGTGCTGCTCGGCGGCGCACTGGTTCATGGCGGTCTGGGTGGTGGCGTTGGCACAGTCGGCGGCCTGCGCCAGCGGGGTGAGCAGCAGTGGCGCCAGGGTCAGCAGAAAACGTGGGTTCATAGGGATTCTCGCAAGGGACAATTAAGGAGTACCAAGGGACGTTTTGCGGATCGCCGGGTTCCGGCAGGCGACGGGTGTTTGGCCTGCATCCTAGTCCTGGTGACGACCGCATGTCCGTCTTTGTGGAAAAATGCAACTTAAAGGTTGCTCTTCTGCGAGGGCGAGCTAGGGTTTGATCACTGGAGGTGACCCATGAACTCATCAGATCGCATCGAAAGAAAGATCCTGCTCAAGGCGCCGCGTGCTCGTGTCTGGGCCGCGCTGGCCGATGCCGAGGCGTTCGGCAGCTGGTTCGGCGTGGCGCTCGCGGGCCAGCGTTTTGTCGTCGGGCAACGCACCCGGGGGCAGATTACCTACCCCGGGTATGAACACCTGGTCTGGGATGTGCTGGTGGAGCGGCTGGAGCCCGAACACCTGTTCGCCTTCAGCTGGCACCCGTACGCGGTGGAGCCTGGAGTCGACTATTCCGGCGAGCCCTGCACCCTGGTGCAATTCGAACTCGAAGACGTGGACGGCGGCACCTTGCTGCGGGTGGTCGAGTCGGGGTTCGACGGCATTCCACCCGAGCGGCGGCTCAAGGCGTTTCGCATGAACAGCCGTGGCTGGGACGAGCAGATGACCAATATCGAGACCTACCTTGGCCCCTGATACCACTTCCCCATCCCTGTTGCCGGTGGCGGCATCGCTGGACGGCTCGGCCATGATCTTCGCGGCACTGGGCGACGAGACCCGCTTGCGGCTCGTCGCCATCCTGTGTGGCGGTGGCGCCATGTCGATCACCCGGTTGACCCTCGGCACCGACATCAGCCGCCAGGCGGTGACCAAGCACCTGCAGGTGCTGGCGCAGGCCGGGCTGGTGCGTGATGCCAAGCTGGGGCGCGAGCGCCTGTGGGCATTAGAGCCGGGCCGGCTGGCCGAAGCCCGGCGCTCGCTGGAGGTGATCAGCCAGCAGTGGGATCAGGCCCTGGGTCAATTGCAGGCCTTTGTCGAGTCATAACGGAAAACGTCACGGATGTTCGAGTTTTACCTGAAACGCTGGAACCTGCGGGTCGATGGCGAGCCTATCGTCACCCCTGGCAGCCACCTGTTGCCGGTGCGCCTGGATGACGCGCCGGCGATGCTGAAAATTGCCCGCGACGACGAGGAGAAATACGGCAACCGCCTGATGGTCTGGTGGGCCGGGGAGGGCGCCGCCCGGGTCTACGCGCACCACGGCGATGCCTTGCTGATGGAGCGGGCCATGGGCCGGCGCTCGTTGATGCAGATGGCCCTGGCCGGCGAAGACGACGAGGTCAGCTGGATCGTCTGCGCCAGCCTGGCACGCCTGCATGCACCACGCCGGGCGCCCTTGCCGCCATTGTTGACCCTGCCGGAATGGTTCAAGGCCCTGCGCCCGGCCGCCCGGCGCGAGGGCGGGATGTTCCTGCGCTGCCTGGCCACGGCCGACGAATTGCTGGCATCCCCTCGGGAGCAGGTGGTGCTGCACGGCGATATCCATCACGACAATGTGCTGGATTTCGAGGAGCGCGGCTGGTTGGTGATCGATCCCAAGCGGGTCATGGGCGAGCGCGGCTTCGACTTCGCCAACCTGATCTGCAACCCGGACCTGCCGACCAGCGGCGATCCTCGGCGTTTCACCCGCCAGGTCGAGGTCATCGCCCAGGCCGCGGGGCTGGAGCGCAAGCGCCTGCTGCAATGGGTGCTGGCCTATACCGGGCTGTCCGCGGCATGGTTCCTGGAGGATGGCGACATCACCAGCATGGAACACGAACTGCAGGTGGCGGAGTTGGCCATCCGGGCCCTGGAAGGTGCGGCCTAGGGGTTTTGGTCAGTCGTTTTATGGCGAAAGTCTTACATGCACTGGCTGCTATTTCTCCTGTTGCCGATTGGGCGGCAGGCTTAATCTTCACCTACCAACTGCAGCGCAGGACGCGCTCAGGGTCATGGATGACCGACCATGTGCAAGGATGCAGCGACAGGATGTCGTAATGGTCTTGAAAAAAACCCGCTTCGGCGGGTTTTTTTTCGCCTGTGGAAAAGCTAGAGGTGACGGATCTCCTCCGGCACATGCCCCCAGTTGTCGTGGCGACCGTCGGCATAATGCACCGGGGCCGCAAGCAGCTCCTGCAGGTCGATGTCATCCAGGGTCATCACCCGCACCGCGACATAGCCGCCGCCGATCTCCTGCACATGACCGCGCCCGAAGGGGCGCACGCCACAATGCTTGCAGAACAGGTGATGGGTATTGCCGCTGTTGAACCGATAGTCGCTCAGCGCCTGTTCGCCGCTGAGCAGGCGAAAGGCCTTGGGGGCGATGATCGCGTTCCAGTTGCGGGTCTTGCTGCAGATCGAGCCATTGCACTTGTGGGTGCCCTGGCTCCAGTCGATCTCGGCTTCATAGCGCACGGCGCCGCAATGACAACTGCCGGTGTAAGTCTTGTGCATGGCAAGGCTCCTGAGGGAAGGCCGGGCCAGGGTGTAGAGGCAGCCTGAACACTTTGTCGGTTTCGCGGGAAAACTTTTTGATTAAGGCCAGTAGCCAGTATTGAGTGTGCCCCGCTTGCATAAAAAGTTTTGATAAGAGCCTGTAAGGCCATTCGTTGGTTCGCGCGAAAGACCTACCAGAGTTGGTAGGTTTACAAGCATCCGATTGCAGATAGAGTTTCAGCCAGCAGACGGATTTTGTCTCATTACAAATACGTTTTGTCAAAAAGCAGGCAGAAAGTATTTGTAATACGGGGTGGGCGATTTCCGCGTTCAGTTCGTCACCAGGCCGCGGCTCCGGGTGTTGCTGTTTTGTCGTTCATTATGTTTTGCCATTAAGTTCGACCAGCCACAAATAAATATAGCGCGTCTCTTTGTCGTGCCCAACTTATAAAAACTGCCTTTCATGCTGAAGTTCATTTCAAGTGATCTCTGGCGTGTCTGTGTGGTTGAAAAACAAAAGGTCCCCGCACTTATGAAACATGTTCTTGTGGTTCGTTATTCGCAAAGCGGTCAGTTGAGCGAAGTGGTCGAAAGCCTGGTCTCGCCCCTGCGTTCGACACAGGAGGTCAAGGTGCATGAAGTGGTGCTCAAGCCCCGGGTCGCCTATCCGTTTCCCTGGCCGGTGGGCAAGTTTTTCGACGTGTTTCCCGAGACCGTCCAGCTCAGCCCGCCGGCCATCGAACCGGTGCATACGGATCACCCCGGGCCCTTCGACCTGGTGATCCTGGCGTATCAGGTCTGGTTCCTCTCGCCATCGCCGCTGATCACCGCTTTTCTCCAGAGCGCGGAAGGCCAGCGCCTGCTGGCCGGGCGCCCGGTGGTCACGGTGATCGCCTGCCGCAACATGTGGCTGATGGCCCAGGAGGTGGTCAAGCGTCTGCTGGACAAGGCTGGCGCGCAGTTGCGCGACAACGTGGTGCTGACCGACCGGGGCAATACCTTCGCCACCCTGATTACCACGCCGCGCTGGATGTTCACCGGCAGGCGCGAGTCATTCCTCGGCCTGCCCAAGGCCGGGATCAGCGCCGAGGATGTCCAGGGCGCCGCACGTTTCGGGCGGGCATTGAAGGTCGCCCTGTCTGCCAATAAAGAGAAAGCCGGAGGGCCGATGCTGGCCGGGCTGGGGGCGGCGCCCGTCAACCCCGGGCTGATCCTCAGCGAGCGTGCGGCCTATAAAGGCTTCAAGTTCTGGTCGGGAATAATTTGCCGTTTCGGCAAGTATGGGCAATGGCTACGGCGACTCTTGTTGTGCTTGTTCATTGTTTATCTATTGCTGGTCATCATGACTGTCCTGCCTATTTCACTGGTGTTACGTCGTTTGCTTAATCCCTTTATCCGGACGCGCCTCTATGAGTTACAGCGTTATTACGAACAGCCGTCCGGTTCGCAACTCAATATTGAATCTGAAGGGTGAAATCATCATGAGCGAATTATTTGTCTATATTACGAAAACATCCGCTTATATGCCGGGAGAGGCAGTGGATAACGATACCATGGAGAGCATTCTCGGCTATGTGGGCGGGCGACCTTCACGGTCTCGGCAAGTAGTGCTGCGTAATAACGGCATCAAGCAACGCTATTATGTGCTGGACCCGCAAACCGGTATTCCCCGCTTCACTAACGCGCAGATAACCGCCGAGGCGATCAAGGGCCTGGTGGGCGACGGTTTTACCCTGGACTCCATGGAGTGCCTGTCCACCGGCACCACCATGCCGGACCAACTGATGCCCAACCATGGCGTGATGGTGCATGGCGAGTTGGGCAACAAGCCTTGCGAAGTGGTGTCCACGGCGGGTATCTGCCTGGCGGGCCTGACCGCGTTGAAATACGCCTACCTGTCGGTGCTTTCGGGGACCAGCGGCAATGCCGTGGCCACCGCCTCCGAGGTGCCTTCGCCGGTGCTGCATGCGCGCAATTTCGATGCGGAAAACGAGGTGCTGGTGGCGCAGATGGCGGCGCGCCCGGAAATCGCTTTCGATAAAGACTTCCTGCGCTGGATGCTGTCCGACGGCGCCGGGGCCTTCCTGCTCGAGAACCGGCCACGGGCCGGCGGCCTGTCGCTGCGTATCGACTGGATCGACATCTTCTCCTATGCCAACGAATTGCCGACCTGCATGTACGCCGGCGCGGAAAAGGCCGAGGACGACAGCCTGGTCGGCTGGAAGCTGCTGACCCCGGAGGAGTGGGCCTCGCGCTCGATCTTCGCGATCAAGCAGGACGTGCGGCTGCTGAACGAGAACGTGGTGAAGTACTCCCTCGGCAAGCCGCTCAAGGAGGTGATGATCAAGCGCAACCTGTCGGCCGAGGCCATCGACTGGTTCCTGCCGCACATGTCGTCGGAGTACTTCCGCCAGCCGATTGCCGAGTGCCTGGAAAGCACCGAACTGGCGATTCCCCAGGAGCGCTGGTTCACCAACCTGTCCGAGCGCGGCAACACTGGCTCGGCGTCGATCTACATCATGATCCACGAGCTGCTGGAGTCCGGGCGCCTGCACAAGGGGCAGCGCGTGCTGTGTTTCGTCCCGGAAAGCGGGCGCTTCTCCGGTGGCTTCATGCACCTGACGGTGGTCTGACGCGCCTCGCCATGGCGCGATAACCCGGTGGCCGGCGCGGGCCGGCCACTGTTTCTCGGTACGCATCCAACTGCAAGGGAATGACGATGGAAACCCTCGAGCAACGTGTGAAAAGAGTGGTGGCGAACGAATTGGCCGTCGACCCGGCGCGGATCGGCAACCAGGACTCGTTCGTCGGGAACCTGGGAGCGGACTCGCTGGCCCGGGTGGAACTGGTGACGGCCCTGGAGACCGAGTTCGAACTCACCATCCCGGACGAGCAAGCCGATGGCCTGCAGACTGTGCAGCAGGTGATCGACTACCTCCGACAGGCCAGTGAGCAAGCAGTCCAGGCCTGATGTCGGTCAAGCGAAGAGGCGGCCAGGGCTCGGCTGGCCGATAAGGTGGCTCTGGCCTAATGCCGATCAGTTAAGGCTTTTTGTAGGAGCGGCCGGTCGACGCTCGATTGCTCGCGAAGAACTCCAGCACAGCGCGTTAAACCAGGCAGTACGCGTTATCGTTGACGTTTTTCGCGAGCAATCGAGCGTCGACCGGCCGCTCCTACAGTCGAGCCAATCGCTTAACTGATCGGCATTAGGCTCTGGCCCGCCTCTTTCTTTCCCCCGGGCGTGCGCAGGTCTCAGGCCTGCCGCCACTGCGCCACGACCCTGCCGACTATCTCGGCGCGCTGTTCGATGGAGTTCGCCGCGAGCCGCTGGGCCTCTTCCAGCACCGCTTTGGGCGCTGTCCGTGGGCTACCCGCCGCGAAAGGCGGGGCCGGGGCGTACTCCAGTTGCAACTGCACCCGCTGCGCCGTTGCCTCGCCGAACAGTTCGCCGGCCAGGGTCAGGGCAAAATCGATCCCGGCGGTAATCCCGCCACCGCTCAACAGGTTGCCGTCGCGCACCACGCGTTCCTGCACCGCGATCGCCCCCAGCGCCTCCAGCAGGGGGTGGTAGGCCCAATGGGTGGTGGCGCGCTTGCCACGCAGCAGCCCGGCCGCGCCGAGCACCAGGGAGCCGGTGCACACCGAGGTAACGTAGCGCGCCTGTGCCGCCTGCTGGCGGATGAAGTCGAGGGTCTGCGGGTCTTCCATCAACGGCCCGACACCGGCGCCACCGGGGATGCAGATCACGTCCAGCGGCGGGCAGTCGGCGAAGCGGGTGGTCGCCTGCAGCACCAGGCCGGTGCTGGCGGTGACCGGCCCGAGTGCCTTCCAGACCAGATGCAGCTGCACGTCCGGCAGCGACGCGAGCACATCGTAGGGGCCGGTCAGGTCGAGTTGCTGGACGTTGGGGAACAACAGGAAACCGATCTGCAGCGTCATGGGGTATCTCCCTGGCAAAGTTCGAAGGTGTCCGCTCTCATGCGGCTGGACGGTTCGACTCTAGCGCCCTAGGCTTTGGCGAATACGCCAACCTGCCCACGATTTACGCCAACCATGCCGCAGACCGCCAGAACCGTTCATGTACTGACCTTCGCCAATGCCCAGGTGCTCGACGTCACGGGCCCGCTGCAGGTGTTCGCTTCGGCCAACGACCTGGCGCGGCATAAAGGCCTGCCGCTGCCCTATGCGGTGAACGTGATCGCCGCGGGCGACGGGCCGGTGACCACCTCGGCCGGGCTGGCGCTGCTGGCCGAGCCCTTGCCGGCGCCGGGCACGCCTTGCGACACCCTGATCATCGCCGGCGGCTGGGGCGTGTACGCCGCGGCCGAAGACCCGGCGCTGGTCGCCTGGGTCCGCCAGCAGGCGGCGCTGGCGCGGCGGGTGGCGTCGGTGTGCACCGGGGCCTTCCTGCTGGCCGCCAGCGGCTGGCTCGACGGGCGCCGGGTGGTCACCCACTGGACCCGCTGCGAGCAGCTGGCGCGGCAATATCCACGCTTGCGGGTGGAAGCCAACCCGATCTTCATCAACGAGGGGCCGGTCTGGACCTCGGCCGGCGTCACCGCCGGCATCGACCTGGCCCTGGCGCTGGTGGAGGCGGACCTGGGGCACGCCATGGCGCTGGACGTGGCCCGGCAACTGGTGGTGTTCCTCAAGCGTCCGGGTGGCCAGTCGCAGTTCAGCGCGACCCTGGCCCTGCAAAGGCAGGGCAGCCGCTTCGACGACCTGCACGCCTGGATCGCCGAAAACCTCGGTGGCGACCTGAGCCTCCCGATCCTGGCCGAACGGGCGGGTATGAGCGAGCGCAGCTTTGTCCGCCACTACCGCGCCGACACCGGCCAGACCCCGGCCCGGGCCATCGAACAGATCCGTGTGGAAAGCGCCCGGCGCCTGCTCGGCGACAGCGGCGTACCGATCAAGCGCATCGCCGTGCAGTGCGGTTTCGGCAGCGAAGAAACCCTGCGCCGCAGCTTCCTGCGGCTCGTCGGCGTGACGCCGCAGGCCTATCGGGAGCGGTTTTCGCCGGAGGGGGCGTCAGGCTTCCAGTAGTTCCAGCAGCGCCTGCAAGGTGGCCCGCGGCGCTTCCTGCGGCACGTTGTGGCCGACCCCGGGCAAGATCCGGCGTTGGTAAGGGCCGGTGAACAGGCCGATGTCTTCATCCTCTTCGCTCGCCGGGCCGACCCCGTCAGCACCGCCGCACAGCGAGATGGTCGGTACGCGGATCGGCGGCTGTTGTGCCAGGGCCTGTTCGATGTGTTCCAGGCTCGGGTCGCCCGGCGCATACATGAAGCGATGCCGGTAGGAGTGGATCACCACCTCGACGAAGTCCGGGTTGTCGAACGACGGCGCGCTCAGGTCGTAGCGTTCACGGCCACGCTCCCAGGTCGGCGACCACAGTTGCCACAGCAGTGCGCACAGTTCGCGGCGGTTGGCGGTCAGGCCGTCGACCCCGCGCTGGGTGTGGAAATAATACTGATACCAGAGCCGGTGCTCGGTCTCGGGTGGCCGCGGTTGGGTCGAGCGGGCGATGTCCTGGATGTTGTAGCCGTCGGCGCTCACCAGGCAACGCACCCGCTCCGGCCACAGGGCCGCGACGATGCAGGCGGCGCGACCACCCCAGTCGAAACCGGCGAGGGCGGCCTGGCGGATCTCCAGGGCGTCCATCAGGTCCAGCAGGTCCTGGGCCAGCGCCGCCTGTTGCCCGGAGCGCAGGATGTCCGGGCCGGCGAAGCGGCTCGGCCCATAGCCGCGCAGGTACGGCACCAGCACCCGGTAACCACGCGCCGCCAGCTCGGGGGCGATCTCGTCGTAGCTGCGCGGGTCGTAGGGAAAGCCATGCAGCAAGATCACCGGCGCGCCGTCGGCGGGGCCGTGGTGTTCGTAGGCGAGGTGCAGGCGCGGAGTAAGCACGTGTTCGAGCGAAGGCGAATTTTTCATTCCAGGCACCATCGTTGACCAAGATTCGAACTCTAGCTCATCGGTAGCGGCCTTCTACCCGGCAAATGGCCAACCTGTGTTTTTCAGAGAGCCAGAGGAAGTTCGTATTGTCGTCGTACTGGCTGACGAGCGCGTCATAGTCCTCCAGCATCGTGCGTCCCGGCCACCAATTGAACGCATCGGCATAGTCACCGGACGCCCGCATGAGCATGGTCAGCGCGATGTCGAAGGTTTTCAGCGTGATGTAGCCCCCGTGCTCGGCAATCAGCTCGGCGATGGTGACGTCTTCGACTATCCGCACATGCGTGCCTTCATCCGACTGGACAATGAAGTAGTCGCCCAGGGGCGAGTAGGGCGCACCCTGCCGATAGTCCCTTTGCACCTTGTTGAAATCGGATAGCGTGAAGCTGCCGTGGACAAAATCCGAGAGGGGCGCGTAGGACTTCTGGTACTCGTCGCCCCAGCCGAGATTCGCGGCGGACATCATTTTTTGCACGCCAGGGCACTGTCCCTGAGAAAATCTTTCGAGGCGTTCATCGAAGTTTTCGGCAAGCCAGGAGAATCGCGTGGTCAGGTCAAGTGCGGTGCGAAGGGTCGCCAGCGCGGGCCTGATCAAGCCCTGTTTCAACACATGCTCGATGGTCTGGATCAGTTCGATCTGAAATTCCGCGGTTCTTTTGAACACCAGGTTGGCGTGCTCGTGATACCCCAGCCGCTCCGCGGTTCCTTCGGTATGTGCCGCCAGGAGCAGCATCTTGCGGGCTGCTGCGAAATAGTGGTCGAGGTCGATTTTCGGGTCCACGTTTAACGTCCCTATTGTGTGTTCATGGGGCGCGGACGATAGCCGCCCGCGCCGTGGAGGAGGTGAGTGATATCCAGGGGATGACCTGCCTTGCGCTGTTTTTTTCAGTGACCGGTCGCGCCATGCACAAGCTCGCTGCTTGTCACCAGGTGCTTGAAATGGTGCTGCCACAACCGCACTCCCAACTGCCCGCTGCGGTCCAGTGACGAACCCAGGGTCAGGTCGGTGATCAGGGTCGGTTGCAGGCCGGCGTCGAACAGGGCGAAGCCGGCGGCGAGCACACAGGTGTCGGTCTGGATGCCGCAGACCAGCACGCGTTCGGGGGCCAGGCTGCGCAGGTAGTCGATGGTCTCTGGCGTGGGGGCGTAGCCGTGCTTGATGAAGATGCGGTCGGCGGCGACCAGGCTGTGGTCATCGGCGGCGGGGCGCCAGCCGAGCTGGCGGACGAAGGGCGTGCGGCTTTCGTCATGGCGTTCGACGGTGGCCACCGAGGGCAGCTGGCCGAGCAGGGTATTGATGCCGTTCACCAGCCAGTCCGGCGGGTTGAACGTGGGTTGCACATCGATGATCAGCAGCACCTGGCGCATGGGAATCCTTGAGGAGGCCGGGCGGCCTATTCTGCCTGCAAATCGCCGTTGCCGCGAACCGCTCGCGCGGGTAAAACACGCCGCCTCTGTAGCCGCTGCCGAGCCCGCGAGGCTGCGATCGGCCCGCAGGGCCGCTAAGCCTGACACCTCGTAGGATCTGGGGAAACGCGGTGCCTGCCTGGCGAGTCCTTCGGCCTCGATCGCAGCCTCGCTGCGCTCGGTAGCGGCTACAGCGGCCGCGCGTTGCGGCAGGCACCCTGGTCTTCTTCCGTAGGAGCGCAGCTTGCGCGCGATGAAGGATAACGCGGTGGGCCTGGCATTCCGCGTCGTCCCTATCGCGGGCCAGCCTCGCTCCCGCGGGGGCAAGCTCAGCGCACCCGCAAGCCCTGCAGCAGCACCTCCAGGCCGACCAGTGCCTGCTGCAAGCGTTGCCCCGGATGCTCGTCCCGGGCGATCCACAGCGAGGCGTCGAGCAGGCTGCCGTTGATCAGCCGTGCCAGGGCTTCGCTGGGGGCGTTGACCACCAGGCCGGCCTGCATCAGCTCATCCAGCAGCGTGCTCAAGGACGCCACGCACCGTTCCTCGCTGGCCTCGGTCAGGTCCCCGAGCACCGCGCGCGCATCCTGCAGGACGATGCGCTGGATCTCCGCTTCCTGGGCCATTTCCAGGTAGGTGCGGCAGCGCTGGACGAAGGCGCCCCAGAGGTCGTCGGTGTCGCGCGAGATCGCCTCCAGGCGCTGGTCCATTTCCCCGTCGAGCTGTTCGACCACCGCCGCCAGCAGGCCTTTCTTGTCGCCGAAATGGTGATACAAGGCCCCTCGGGTCAGGCCCGCCTCGGCCGTCAGGTCGTCCATCGAGGTGTTGGCATACCCCAGGCTGCCAAAGGCCTGGCGGGCACTGGCGATGAGTTTGCTGCGGGTTTCTTCGATCATCTCGGCGCGTTGACGCGGGCTCATGGCGGGCACTCACATAGCTGACAGGTGGATTGACATACGCCGCGTATGTTCTCATGCTTTCTCACATACGCGCCGTATGTATTTTTGTCTTGCGGCGCATTTCTGGCAAGCCTCAGACAAGGTGTAATGACGATGGCAAACCCTTACCGCGAACTGTTCAAGGCCCCCGGCAGTCGCGCTTTCGTGGTGGCGGGGATGATTGCGCGGATGCCGATGTCGATGACCGGCATCGGCCTGATCACCATGCTGGCCCAGCTCAAGGGCGGTTACGCGCTGGCCGGTGCGGTGGCGGCGACCTTCGCCCTGGCCACGGCCTTCTGCGCGCCCCAGGTGTCGCGCCTGGTCGACCGTTTCGGCCAGGGCCGGGTGCTGCCGATCGCCGCCGGCCTGGGTGGCGGGGCGCTGCTGGCGTTGCTGCTGTGCAGCCGTTTGCAGGCGCCGCACTGGACGCTGTTCCTGTTCGCCACCCTGGCCGGCTGCATGCCGAGCATACCGGCGATGATCCGTGCCCGCTGGACCGAGCTGTACCGCGGCCAGCCACAGTTGCAGACCGCCTACGCCCTGGAATCGGTGCTCGATGAGGTGTGCTTTATCGTCGGCCCGCCGTTGTCGGTGGGGTTGTGCGTGGCGGCCTTCCCCGAGGCCGGGCCGCTGGCGGCGCTGTTGCTGCTGGCGATCGGCGTCAGCGTGCTGGTGGCGCAACGGGCGACCGAGCCACCGGTGCATCCCCATGAGGCCGGGCGCGACGGGTCGATCATCCGTTCGCTGGAGTTACAGTTGCTGGTGCTGCTGATGATCGCCATGGGCATGATCGTCGGCGTGGTGGATGTGGTCAGCGTGGCGTTCGCCCAGCAGCAGGGGCAACCCGCGGCGGCGAGCATCGTGCTGTCGGTGTACGCCATCGGTTCCTGCCTGGCGGGCATTGCCTTTGGTGCGCTGAAACTGAGTATCCCGCTGCCGCGCCTGTTCATGTACGGCGGCATCGCCACCGCCGTGACCACCCTGCCATTGCTGCTGGCGAGCAATATCCTCGGCCTGTCCCTGGCGGTATTCGTCTCCGGCCTGTTCTTCGCCCCGACCCTGATCGTCGCCATGGCCCTGGTGGAAAACATCGTGCCGCCGGCCAAGCTCACCGAGGGCCTGACCTGGCTGGTCACCGGGGTGAGCATCGGCGTGGCCATCGGCGCCGCCAGTTCCGGCTGGCTGGTGGATGCCTTTGGCGCGCGCAGCGGCTTCTGGGTGGCGCAGGCGGCGGGGGTCGTGGTGCTGGGGGCGGCGGTACAGAGCTGTCGCCGGCTGACCCGCGATCAGCCGGCGGTCGCCTGAGCCTTACCAGCCGCGCCCGGAGTTGACCCAGAAATTCACCGAGAGCGAGGTGGACACCGACTCCACCTGGTGGAACCAGCCCTCGGGCAGGAACAGCAGGTCGCCGGCTTCCAGGGTGAGGCGCAGGAAGGTCACGTCCCGCGAGGCCGGAAAACGCTCATAGTCCGGTGCGTCCGGGTTGACCTCGCAGCCGTCGAGCCCGCCCTCGGGGGCGGTCGACCAGGTGCCCAGGGCCTCACGGTGGTGGGGCGCGGCGAGGATGAAGGACTTCTGCCCCCAGACCTGGGCGAACAGGTTATCGGTATCGTCGCGGTGCAGCGGGGTCAGGGTGCCCTTGGGGCCGATCCAGATCCGCGGCGGGATGAACAGCGAGCGGTCGAAGTAGGGCGGGTACTGGATCTGCTCCAGCAACTGCGCCGGCAGGATGTTGTTGCCCATATAGGCGGGCGGTTCGCCGTCGGCGCTTTGCACCGTGGGGTTGTCCAGCGCGGCGATGAACCCGGCCATGGAGGTGGAGCGGAAGTCGCGCTCGGTGGAAAAGGTCTTTTTCACGTAGTCGCCGTGGCGGGTGATGCCTTGCAGCTCGGCGAAATGCACCAGCGATTCTTCGCGGCTGAGCTTGAACAGCGGCCAGTCCTGCAGGGCATCGCTGATCACCAGGGGAATGCCCTGGGGCAGGTAGCGCGTCCTGAACTCCTCTACCGACAGCCCGCTGCGCGGACGCCGCTCCACCGTGCGCTGGGTCGGCAGGCTGGCCGAGACTTGCTCGCTGTAGCGCGGCGGGGTGGGGTAGCGGGTGTTCATCGCGACTTGCTTTTCCACCGCGCCGCCATGGCGGGCATGCTCGATGATCTGCGGCAGCAGCGTCGCCAGGCCCATGTTGCCGCCGATTTTCAGGCGCCCGCTGGCGAACAGTTCCTCGACGTTGGCGCTGCCGCCCATGATCCCGAGAAAGTCGGCCTGGGCGACCTCGATGGTGACATCGGGCGCCGGATGCCGGCCGGCTTCGGTCCGGCTGTGCGCCTTGACCTCTGACCAGAATGCCAGCTGTGGAGCGAACACGAACTGAAAGGTGCCTTCGATTCCCACGGCCCCGGCATTGGCGAACAGCTTTGACAGAATGGTCTGCAAGTCCACGGCGATCTCTCTTGTTTGCGGTTTGATCTGCAACAGGGAACGAAGGCTGTGGCGGGAAATTTATGGTGATGACGGGCGGATCAACTGTAGGAGCGAAGCTTGCTCGCGATGGTCGTTAACGATGACGCGTATCGGCCAGGTAGACGCGGCGCCCTTGCGTTCATCGCGAGCAAGCTCCGCTCCTACAGGTCGGTGGCGGTGTCGCGACTAATTTGCCGGCCAGGTGGCACGTCCAGTCTTTACCATCATTTTTTTCAAGGGGAACACCGTGACCCAGTTGACGCTGCTGTGCCTGCCGTATTCCGGCGCCAGCGCCATGGTCTATAGCCGCTGGCGGCGCAAACTGCCCGACTGGCTGACGTTGCAGCCGGTGGAACTGCCGGGGCGGGGCGCGCGTTTTGGCGAAGCCTTGCAAACCGATCTGGCGGGGTTGGCGCAGCAGCTGGCCAGGGAGCATTTGCCGGCATTGCAGGCGCCCTATGCCTTGTTCGGCCACAGCCTGGGGGCGTTGCTGGCGTGCGAGATGGCCCATGCCCTGCGCCAGCTGGGCGGCCCGGAGCCGGTGGCGCTGTTCGCCTCGGGCACCGCGGCGCCGAGCGAGCGCAGCGAATACGACCGCGACCTGGCCGAGCCGAAAACCGATGCCCAGCTGATCGAACAACTGCGCACCTTCAATGGCACCAGCGAGGAGGTGCTGGCCAACCAGGAACTGATGAGCCTGACCCTGCCGGTGCTGCGCGCCGACTTCCTGCTGTGCGGCAGTTTCCGTCCGCGGCAGCGAGCCCTGCTCAAGTGCCCGGTGCATGTGCTGGGCGGCAAGGACGACCGGGCCAGCACCGAGCAACTGATGGCCTGGCGCCGGGAAACCAGCGGCAGCTTCTCCGTGGACATGCTGCCCGGTGGGCACTTCTTCATTCATGAGCACGAGCCCAAGGTGCTGCGCATGATCAAGGATCACCTTGAACCCCATCGGCGTCGGCATGCCCTGCGGGTGGCGCTGACGGGTTGAAGGGGGGCTGCGACTGTGCAGACCCAGCGCCTGGCGTTGGGTCTTTTTTTGCGGGAGGCCGAGGGGCGACCTTCATTCCAGCGAGCGGCCCAGGCGCCAGTAGCCCATCAGCGCCAGGTTGCGACGTTCCAGGCCGCGCTCGTTGATCAGGTGCCGGCGGATCTTCATGACCGTGCCCGACTCGCCGGCGATCCAGGCATAAAAGTGGTTGTCCGCAGGTTTCGCCGAATCCCAGGGGCGCAGGTCGTCGACGTTCTCCTGGGGTTTCAGGGGGCGCGGGTGCTTGCCCGGCGCGGGCAGCTCGGCCAGTTCCCGGGCGGCATGCAACAACGCCTCGCCGTGGCTGGCGCCCAGCACGTCGCGGGGCAGCCAGCTCAGGCGGGTCTGGTGGTTGTGGCGCAGCGCCAGGCAGTCGCTTTCGTGGGGCACCTCGATGAACGCCTGGACATCGGGCGGCGTCGGGTACTCCATCAGGTCTTCGAGAATCCCGGCGATGGCCGGCAGCGCGGTTTCGTCGCCGATCAGCAGGACCTTGCGGATTCCCGCCGGCGGCTGCCATTCGTAGCCGCCGGGGTCGCCGCCGAAGGCTTTGTCGGGCACGGCCATTTGCAGGCGGTCGCCGACCTTGGCGTGAGTCGCCCAGCGCGACGCCGGGCCGGTGACCCCGTGCAGCACGAAGTCCACGTCCAGCTCCGCGGGCTCGGCGCGCAGGGCGCGGATGGTGTAGGTGCGCATCGGTGGCTGTTGCGCCGCCGGCAGCTTGCGCCGGGCCGCGTGCCAGTCACCGCTGCACGGCAGCTCGGGCGGCAGGCCGTCGGCAGCGGGGAACAGCAGCTTGATGCGCTGGTCCGGCGCCAGGGTGCGGGTGTGGGCGACGTCCTCGCCGGTAAACACGAAGCGCGCCATGCAGGGGCTGAGGCTGATCCGTTGCTTGAGTTGGACATTGATCAGGCGGTAGGCGCGCGGCTGCCGGTTGCCCGCGCCGACCAGTTTGCGCAAGCCGCTCGCCAGGGAGCTGTTTGACAGGAAGTGGGCTAGAGAGGTTGCAGAGGACATGATCGCGACCTTGTGTGGAAAGTGATGGTCCTCTTTTGACGAGTCGCCATCCGTGGAATTTAACGGCGGGCCGCGGTCTGGCGCGCTGCCGCGGGGGTTAATTTTTCCTCCTGCCCATCCGTTCCGTAGGGATAGCCGAGCCTTTGCTCGATACCCAACAGCTCTCGATACCCAATACTTATGGATGAAGCCAGATGAATGCTGAAAAGTCCCTGAAACTCGCCAGTCGATTTATCGAGCTGCCGCTGGAAAAGCGGCGGGTGTTCCTCGATGGTCTGCGAGCGGAAAACATCGACTTTTCGTTGTTGCCGATTCCCGCCGGGATCGCCGCCGAGGATCGCCAGGCGCTGTCCTATGCCCAGCGGCGGATGTGGTTCCTCTGGCAGATGGACCCCCACAGCGGCGCCTATAACCTGCCGGGCGCGGTGCGCCTGCGTGGCGCCCTGAACCTGGCGGCCCTGGAGCAGGCGTTCGCCAGCCTGGTGGCGCGCCACGAAACCCTGCGCACGGTGTTCAAGCGCCATGCCGACGAGCGCCTGGAACAAGTGGCGGTCGAGACCGCGGTGCCCGTGGAGTCGCTGGACCTCAGCGCCCTGGCGCCCGACGCGCGCGAGCAGGCGGTCGCGGACCAGGCGCAGCGCCAGTCGCTGCAACCCTTCGACCTGGGCAGCGGGCCGCTGCTGCGGGTCAAGCTGCTGAAGCTGGCGGACGAGGAGCATGTGCTGCTGTTGACCTTGCACCACATCGTTGCCGACGGCTGGTCGATGAATGTGCTGATCGACGAATTCATCCGTTGCTACGACGCCCATGAGCGCCAGGAAACGCCGCAACTGCCGCCCTTGCCGATCCAGTACAGCGACTACGCCCTGTGGCAGCGCCGCTGGCTGGAAGCCGGGGAGCAGGCACGGCAACTGGAGTACTGGCGGGCACAATTGGGCGACGAGCACCCGGTGCTGGAGTTGCCCACCGACCATCCGCGCCCGGCAATGCCCAGCTATCGCGGCACCCGCTATGACTTCGCCATCGAACCGGCCCTGGCCGAGCAACTGCGCGCCACCGCCAGGCAGCACAACGTGACCCTGTTCATGCTGTTGCTCGGGGCCTTCAACGTCCTGCTGCACCGCTACACCGGGCAGGGCGACATCCGCGTCGGCGTGCCGATCGCCAACCGCAACCGCGCGGAAGTCGAAGGGCTGATCGGTTTCTTCGTCAACACCCAGGTGCTGCGTACCCGGCTGGACGGGCAGACGCCGGTCAGCCAGTTACTGCAACAGGTCAAGGAAGCGGCCCTCGGCGCCCAGGCCCATCAGGACCTGCCGTTCGAGCAACTGGTGGAAGCGCTCAAGCTGGAGCGCAGCCTGAGCCATACCCCGCTGTTCCAGGTGATGTACAACCACCAGCCGCAGGTCGCCGACATCAGCGCGGTCAGCACCGCCTCGGGCCTGGAGCTGGGCCTGGTGGAGTGGCAAAGCCGCACCACCCAGTTCGACCTCACCCTGGACACCTTCGAGCAGTCCGGCAAGCTGCAGGCCGCGCTGACCTACGCCAACGACCTGTTCGACGCCGCCACCATCGAGCGCATGGCGCAGCACTGGACCCGCCTGTTGCAGGCGATGGTCGCCGATACCGCGCAGCGGGTCGGCGAGCTGCCGATGCTGGCCGCCGCCGAACGCCAGCAACTGCTGCTGGAATGGAACCGCACCGAAGTCAGCTACCCGGTCGAGCGCTGCCTTCATCAATTGATCGAAGAACAGGTGCAACGCACGCCGCAGGCGCCGGCCCTGGTGTTCGCCGAGCGCGAACTGAGCTACGCCCAGCTCGACGCCCGCGCCAATCAGCTGGCCCGCCTGTTGCGCGAGCAGGGTGTGGGTCCGGACGTGCTGGTGGGCGTCTGCGTCGAGCGTTCGATCGAAATGGTGGTCGGCCTGCTGGCGATTCTCAAGGCTGGCGGCGCCTATGTGCCGCTGGACTCGGAGTACCCGCTGGAGCGCCTGGCCTACATGATCGAAGACAGCGGCATCGCCCTGCTGCTCACGCAGAGCGCGTTGTTGCCGCTGCTGCCGACCGAGGCGGTCAAGGTCATGATCCTCGATCAGGACCAGGACTGGCTGGACGGCTACAGCGAAGCGCCGCTGGCGTTGACCACCGGGCCGCAGAACCTGGCCTACGTGATCTACACCTCGGGTTCCACCGGCAAGCCCAAGGGCGCCGGCAACAGCCACGCCGCGCTGGTCAACCGCCTGTGCTGGATGCAGGACGCCTATGGGCTTAACGGCAGCGACTCGGTGCTGCAAAAGACCCCGTTCAGCTTCGACGTGTCGGTCTGGGAATTCTTCTGGCCGCTGCTGACCGGCGCGCGCCTGGTGGTGGCCGCGCCGGGCGCCCATCGCGAGCCGGCGCGGCTGATCGAGACCATAACCAAGCACGGCATCAGCACCCTGCATTTTGTGCCGTCGATGCTCCAGGCGTTCATCCACGAGCCGGGCGTGCAGGCCTGCGCCAGCCTCAAGCGCATTGTCTGCAGCGGCGAAGCCTTGCCCCTGGACGCCCAGCAGCAGGTGTTCGCCAAGCTGCCTGCTGCCGGCCTGTACAACCTCTATGGGCCGACGGAAGCGGCCATCGACGTCACCCACTGGACCTGTGTCGACGAAGGCGCGCAGAGCGTGCCGATCGGCCGGCCGATCGGCAACCTGCGCACCTACGTGCTGGACGCCGAGCTGTCGCCGGTGCCGGCCGGTGTCGCCGGCGAGCTGTACCTGGGCGGCGCCGGCCTGGCCCGCAGTTACCATCGCCGGCCGGGGCTGACGGCCGAGCGTTTCGTCACCAGCCCGTTCGAGGCCGGCGCGCGCCTGTATCGCACCGGCGACCGGGTGCGCCAGCGCGCCGACGGGGTCATCGAATACCTCGGTCGCCTCGATCACCAGGTCAAGTTGCGCGGGCTGCGCATCGAGCTGGGCGAAATCGAGACCCGCCTGCTGCAGCACCCGCGGGTACGCGAAGCGGTGGTGCTGGTGCAGGGCGGCAAGCAGCTGGTGGGTTACCTGGTGCTGGAAGACGCCGAGCCGGCCGCCGACTGGCAGCAGGAACTCAAGGCCTGGCTACTGGGCAGCCTGCCGGAATACATGGTGCCGGCCTGCCTGATGCCCTTGGCGAAACTGCCGGTCACCGCCAACGGCAAGCTCGACCGCAAGGCGTTGCCGCTGCCCGAGGCCGCCTCGCAGCAGGCCTTCATTGCCCCCGAGGACGCCATGCAGAAAGCCTTGGCGGCGATCTGGTGCGACGTCCTGGGCCTGGAGCAGGTCGGCCTGGAAGACAATTTCTTCGAACTGGGCGGCGATTCGATCATCTCGATCCAGGTGGTCAGCCGCGCCCGCCAGGCCGGCATCCGCCTCAGCCCGCGGGACCTGTTCCAGTACCAGACGGTGCGCAGCCTGGCGCTGGCGGCGGTGTTCGAGAGCCCGAGCGTGATCGACCAGGGGCCGGTCAGCGGCGAGGCGATCCTGACCCCGGCCCAGCAGTATTTCTTCGAGCAGGCGATTGCCGAGCGTGGCCACTGGAACCAGTCGCTGCTCCTGACCCCGCGCCAGAAGCTGCAAGCGCAGTGGCTGGAAGGCGCGCTGACGGCAGTGCTCAATCATCACGATGCCCTGCGCCTGCGTTTTCTCCAGGGCGCCGACGGCTGGCAGCAAAACCACGCGGCACCGCTGGGCGAGAGCGGCCTGTGGCAGTGCCAGGCGCAAAACACCGAAGCCCTGGCCGCACTCTGCGACGAGGCCCAGCGCAGCCTGGACCTGCAAAACGGACCGCTGCTGCGGGCCGCGCTGGTGGATCTGGCCGATGGCAGCCAGCGCCTGTTGCTGGTCATCCACCACCTGGTGGTGGACGGCGTGTCCTGGCGCATCGTGCTCGAAGACCTGCAGCAGGCCTACGGGCAACTGGCGGCGGGTAACGCCGTGGCCTTGCCGGCCAAGACCAGCGCCTACCAGGCCTGGGCCGAACAGCTGCAAAGCCATGCCCGGCAACTGCAGGCGCAACTGCCTTACTGGCAGGCGCAGCAACAGGCCGGGCTCGACCTGCCGTGCGATAACCCGCAAGGCGGCCTGCACAATCGCCTGGAGCGCAAGATCGAATCGCGGCTGGACAGCGAGCAGACCCGGCAACTGCTGCAAAGCGCGCCGGCGGCCTATCGCACCCAGGTCAACGACCTGCTGCTGACCGCGCTGGCCCGTGTGGTCTGCCGCTGGAGCGGCCAGGAGGCGGCGCTGATCCAGCTCGAAGGCCATGGCCGTGAAGAACTGTCCGCCGACCTCGACCTGAGCCGTACCGTCGGCTGGTTCACCAGCCTGTTCCCGGTCCGCCTGCAACCCCAGGACGAACTGGCGAGCGCGATCAAGGCGATCAAGGAACAACTGCGCGCCGTGCCGGGCAAAGGCCTGGGCTACGGCCTGCTGCGCTACCTGGGCGAACCGGGCAGCCGCGAGCTGCTGCAGGCGCTGCCGGCGCCGCGCATCACCTTCAACTACCTGGGGCAGTTCGACCGTCAGTTCGACGACACGGCGCTGCTGGTTCCCGCCGTGGAAAGCAGCGGCCGCGCCCAGGACCCGGATGCGCCGCTGGCCAACTGGCTGACCCTGGAAGGGCAGGTCTACGGTGGCGAGCTGGCATTGCAATGGGGCTTCAGCCACGAGATGTTCGACGACGCCACCGTGCAGCGTCTGGCCGATGCCTATGTCTTGGAACTCAAGGCGCTGATCGAGCATTGCTGCAGCGTCCCGGCCGGCCAGGCCACACCGTCGGACTTCCCGCTGGCGACCGTCAGCCAGGCTCAGCTGGATGCGCTGGCGCCGGACAGCAGCGCCATCGAAGACCTCTATCCGCTGTCGCCGATGCAGCAGGGCATGCTGTTCCATACCCTGTACGAACCCCAGGCCGAGGCCTATATCAATCAGTTGCGCCTGGATATCCGCGGCCTCGATCTGCAGGCCTTCGGTCGCGCCTGGCAAGCCGCGCTGGACCGCCACGCGATCCTGCGCAGCAGCTTCCACTGGCTGGGGCTTTCGGTCGCGCACCAGGTGGTGCACCGTCACGTCGATCTGCCATGGCAGGTCATCGAAGACGCCGCCGCGGACCCCGAAGCCCTGGCGAGCGCCGAGCGCAAGCGTGGTTTCGAGCTCGGCGGCGCGCCGCTGCTGCGCCTGCAACTGGTCCGCCGCGGCGACGATGCCTGGCACCTGATCTACACCAGCCACCACATCCTGATGGACGGCTGGAGCAACGCGCAGCTGCTCGCCGAAGTGCTGCAGGACTATGCCGGGCAGGCGCCGGGCAAGCCGTTGGGCCAATACCGGGACTACCTGGGCTGGTTGCAGCAGCAGTCGAGCGCCGCTGGCGAGCAGTTCTGGAAGGCCGCGCTGGCGCCGCTGCAAACCCCGACCTTGCTGGCCGAGGCCCTGCGCCCGCCGGTCGACGGCAGCGGCAGCGCCGAGTACCGAGTGGCGCTGGACGCAGCCGCGACCCAGCGGCTGGCGGACTTCGCCCGGCAGCACAAGGTCACCCTCAACACCCTGCTGCAAGCGGCCTGGGGCCTGCTGCTGCAACGCTATACCGGGCAGGCTTGCGTGGTCTTCGGCGCCACGGTGGCCGGGCGTTCGGCGGCCTTGCCGGGTATCGAGCAGCAACTGGGGCTGTTCATCAACACCCTGCCGCTGGTCTGCGCGGCGCCGCCGGACCAGCCGCTGAACCAATGGCTGGCCGCGCTGCAGAACCTCAACCTGAGCATGCGCGAGTACGAACATATACCGCTCTACGATATCCAGGGCTGGGCGGGGCAGCAGGGCACGGCGCTGTTCGACAGCCTGCTGGTGTTCGAGAACTTCCCGGTGGCCGAGGCCCTCAAGGGCGGCGCGCCGGCCGGACTGGCGTTCGGTGAGCTGCACAACCACGAGCGCACCCACTATCCGCTGACCCTGGGCATCGAGCTCGGCGCCGGGCTGAGCCTGGAGTTCAGCCATGACCTGGCGCGCTTCAGTCAGGCCCAGGTGGCGCAGTTGGGCGCCGACCTGGTGCACCTGCTGGAGCAGATGGTCGCCCTGCCGCAGGCGCCGCTGGGTGAACTGCGCCTGCTGGATGGCGCCGGGCAGGCCGCGGTCCTCGCCGTGAGCCAGCCCCAGGCGTTGCACCTGCACAGCGAACAGCTGGTGCACCAGCGTTTTGCCGCGCAGGCCGCCGCCACCCCGGACGCGCTGGCGCTGCAAGCCGGCGACCAGTGCCTGAGCTATGGCCAGTTGAATGCCCTGGCCAACCGCCTGGCGCACCGCCTGCTGGAACAGGGCGTGGCGCCCGGCCAGCGGATCGGCCTGGCCATGGGCCGCGGCCCGCAGTTGATCGTCAGCCTGCTGGCCGTGCTCAAAAGCGGCGCGGCCTATGTGCCGCTCGACGCGAAATACCCGGCCGAACGCCTGGCCTACATGCTCGAGGACAGCCGCCTGGACCTGCTGCTGTGCGCAGCCGGGCTGCTGGAGGACCTGGCATTGCCGGCCTCACTACAGCGGCTGAGCCTGGGCGATTTGCACGCCGACCTGGCGGCCTATGCCGACAGCGATCCGCACAACTGCGCCAGCGCCAGCGACCTGGCGTATGTGATCTACACCTCCGGTTCCACCGGCCAGCCCAAGGGCGTGGCCATCGCCCATGGCGCCCTGCGCGAGTTCTGCCAGACCGCCGCCGGATATTCGCAGTTGACTGCTGAAGATCGAGTGCTGCAGTTCGCCACCGCGAGCTTCGACGGTTTTGTCGAGCAGTGCTATCCACCGCTCTGTGTCGGCGCGGCCCTGGTGATGCGCGGCGACGAGCCGTGGGACGTGGGCCAGTTGGCGGACGAGGTGGTCCGCCATGGCGTGACCCTGGCCGACTTGCCGGCGGCTTACTGGTACCTGCTGGCCCGCGAGTGCGCGATCGACACCAAGCGTTCCCTGGGCCGCCTGCGCCAGGTGCATGTGGGCGGCGAAGCCATGTCGGTGGAGGGCCTGCGCCTGTGGCACGAGGCTGGCCTGGGGCACGTGCGCCTGCTCAATACCTACGGCCCGACCGAGGCCACGGTGGTCTCCAGCGTGCATGAGTGCCGCCTGGAAGACGCCAGCGATGCCTTTGGCGTGCCGATCGGCCGGGCCATTGGCGGACGCGCGCTTTATGTGCTCGACAGCGCCGGCCAGTTGTTGCCAGCCGGTGCTGTCGGCGAGCTGTGCATTGGCGCGTCGTCCGGCCTGGCGCAGCAGTATTTCGATCGCCCGGGCCTGACCGCCGAGCGTTTCCTGCCCGACCCCTTCGCCGCCGAGCCGGGCGCGCGGCTGTACCGCAGTGGCGACCTGGCCCGCTACCACGGCGCGGACCTGGAGTACGTCGGGCGTATCGACCATCAGGTGAAGATTCGCGGTTTCCGTATCGAGATGGGCGAGATCGAAGCCTGCCTGCAAGCCCAGGCACAGGTGCGCGAGGCGGCGGTGATCGCCCAGGACAGCCCGGCGGGCGCGCAACTGGTGGCGTATGTGGTGGCCAGCGAGCCGGCCCTGGCGACCCCGCCAGCGCAGGACGCTTACCGCGCGCAACTGATGCAGGCGCTGGCCCGTTCGTTGCCGGACTACATGCTGCCGAGCCACCTGCTGTTGCTCGACCGCCTGCCGCTGAACCACAACGGCAAGCTCGATCGCAAGGCTTTGCCCAAACCCGACCCGGCCCGGGGCGGCGAGGCTTATCAAGCGCCACAAACCCGCTTGCAGCGCCAGCTCGCGGCGATCTGGGAAGACGTCCTGCAGAGCGCGCCTGTCGGCCTGGGCGAGCACTTCTTCGAGCGCGGCGGGCACTCGCTGATGGCCACCCAGGTCATCTCTCGGGTCCGTCATGAGCTGCAGCTGGAAGTGCCGCTGCGCACCTTGTTCGAGCAGCCGACCCTGGGCGCTTTCGCCGCCGCCTGCGCCGAGGTGCAAGGGGCCGGCACGCCGCCGATGCAGGTCCTGGAACGTGGCCAGCCGCTGGCGTTGTCCTATGCCCAGGAACGCCAATGGTTCCTCTGGCAGCTGGAGCCCGCCAGCGCCGCCTACCATGTGCCCAGCGCCCTGCGCCTGAAAGGCACGCTGGACCTGGACGCCTTGCAGCGCAGTTTCGATGCCCTGGTGGCGCGTCACGAAAGCCTGCGCACCCGCCTGTTGCAGGACGGCGAACGCAGCGTGCAGGTGATCGACGCCGAAGGGGCCATCGCGATCCGCCGGGTCGATGCCGACGAAGCCCGGCTGCAAAGCCTGGTGGACGAGGAAATCGCCCGGCCGTTCGACCTGGAACAGGGCCCGCTGTTGCGGGTCAGCCTGCTGCGCTTGGCCGAGGACGAACATGTGCTGGTGCTGGTGCAGCACCATATCGTCTCCGACGGCTGGTCGATGCAGATCATGGTCGATGAGCTGGTGCAGCTGTACGCCGCTTACCGCGAGGGCCAGGACCTGCAACTGCCGGCGCTGCCGATCCAGTACGCCGACTACGCCCAGTGGCAGCGCAACTGGATGGAAGCGGGGGAGAAGGCACGCCAGCTGGATTACTGGCAAACCTTGCTGGGGGGCGAACAGCCGGTGCTGGAATTGCCCCTGGACCGTCCACGCCCGGCTGTGCAGAGCCATCGTGGCGCGCGCCTGGACCTGGCGCTGGAGCCGGAACGGGTACAGCAGCTCAAGGCCCTGGCCCAGCGCGAAGGCGTGACGATGTTCATGCTGTTGCTGGCCGCGTTCCAGACCCTGCTGTACCGCTACAGCGGCCAGGCGGATATCCGCATCGGCGTGCCGATCGCCAACCGCAACCGGGTGGAAACCGAACATCTGCTCGGCTTCTTCGTCAACACCCAGGTGCTCAAGGCCGATATCGACGCCCAGATGACCTTTGCCGGGCTGTTGCAGCAGGTCAGGCAGCGTGCGCTGCAAGCGCAGAGCCATCAGGACCTGCCGTTCGAGCAACTGGTGGAGGCGCTGCAACCCGAGCGCAGCCTGAGCCACAACCCGCTGTTCCAGGTGATGTTCAACCATCAGAGCGACGCGCGTAACGCCCGGCAACTGCCCGGCCTGCTGATGGAAGGCTTGCAGTGGAACAGCCACACCGCGCAGTTCGACCTCAACCTGGACACCCAGGAGACCGCCGAAGGGCTCTGGGCCTCCTTGACCTACGCCACCGACCTGTTCGAAGCGGCCACCGTGGAACGCCTGATGCAGCATTGGCAGAACCTGCTGCGGGCGGTGACCACCCAGGCCTCGGCGCGGCTGGACGACCTGCCGTTGCTCAGCGAAGCGCAGTGGCAGCAGATCGTGCATCAGTGGAACGCCACGGCGACCGCTTATCCACAGGACCAGGGCGTGCATCGGTTATTCGAAGCCCAGGCGCTGGCGCAACCGCAGGCCATTGCCCTGCAATTCAACGGCGAAGCGCTGAGCTATGGCGAACTGAACCGCCGCGCCAACCGCCTGGCCCATCGCCTGATGGACGCCGGGGTCGGTCCGGACGTGCTGGTGGCGGTGGCGCTGGAGCGTTCGCTGGAGATGGTGGTCGGCCTGCTGGCCACCCTCAAGGCCGGCGGCGCCTATGTGCCGCTCGATCCGCAATACCCGGCCGAGCGCCTGGCCTTCATGCTCGAAGACAGCCGCGCCCAGGTGCTGCTGACCCAGGAGCGTCTGCGCGAGCGCTTGCAACTGCCGAGCGGCCCGCGGCTGCTGCTGGTGGACGGGCAGGGCGCCGACGCCGGGTTCAGCGCCGAGAACCCGAACCGGGCGCTGTCGCCGGAGCATCTGGCGTATGTGATCTACACCTCCGGCTCCACCGGCAAGCCCAAGGGCGTGATGATCCGTCATCAGGCGCTGAGCAGCTTCACCAGCGGCATGGCCACGACCCTGGAGATCGGCCGTGACGAGCGGATGCTGTCGCTGACCACCTTCTCCTTCGACATCTTCGCCCTGGAACTCTATCTACCGCTGAGCGTAGGCGCGACCGTGGTGCTGGGCGACAAGGAGCTGGCGCTGGACCCGGAAGCGATCCTCGACCTGCTGCAGGCCCAGGCGGCCAGCGTGGTCCAGGCCACGCCATCGACCTGGCGCATGCTACTCGACAGCGAGCGGCGTTCCCTGCTGTGCGGCATCCAGTGCCTGTGCGGCGGCGAGGCGCTGCCGAGCGACCTGGCCCAGCGCATGCTCGACCTGCAAGGCACGGTGTGGAACCTCTACGGCCCGACTGAAACCACCATCTGGTCGGCGGCCTATCGGCTGTGCGACGCCCAGCCCTTTGTCGGTCGGCCGATTGCCAATACCTCGCTATTGATCCTCAGTGCCGACCTGGCGCCGTGCCCGGTGGGGGCCGCCGGCGAGCTGCTGATCGGTGGTGTCGGCCTGGCCCGCGGTTACCACGGCCGGGCGGCGCTGACCGCCGAGCGCTTCGTGCCCGATCCGTTCTCCAATCGCGGCGAGCGGCTGTACCGCACCGGCGACCTGGCGCGTTATCGCGCCGACGGCGTGGTCGAGTACATCGGCCGCGTCGACCACCAGGTGAAGGTGCGCGGTTTCCGTATCGAGCTGGGTGAAATCGAAAGCTGCCTGCGTGACCAGGCCGAGGTCCGCGAAGCGGCGGTGCTGGCCGAGAACGATCGACTGCTCGCCTACCTGGTGACCCACGACGCGACCACCGAGGCGGATCAGGCCGTGCTGCGCGAGCGCTTCAAGGCGGCCCTGCGCGAATCGTTGCCGGACTACATGGTGCCGGCCTACCTGCTGTTCCTTGAGCGCATGCCGCTGACGCCGAACGGCAAGCTGGACCGCAAGGCCCTGCCAAAACCGGACGCCAGCCTGTTGCAGAAACGCCATGTGCCGGCGGTCAGCGAGACAGAGCAACAGGTCGCGGCGATCTGGGCCGAGGTGCTGGGTGTGCAACAGGTCGGCCTGGAGGACCACTTCTTCGAACTGGGCGGCCACTCGCTGCTGGCCACCCGGGTGGTGTCGCGGGTGCGCCAGGCGCTGGGCATCGAGGTCGCGCTGAAGACCCTGTTCGAGCAACCGCTGCTGGGGGCTTTCGTCAACGCGCTGGGCAACGTGGCCAGCGAGGTTCCGGCGATCCACACGGTCAGCCGCGACCTGCCGTTGCCGCTGTCCTTCGCCCAGGAGCGCCAGTGGTTCCTCTGGCAGCTGGAGCCGCAGAGCGCGGCCTACCATATCCCGAGTGCCCTGCGCCTGAAGGGCCGGCTGGACCAGGCCGCGCTGCAGCGCAGCTTCGATACCCTGGTGGCGCGCCATGAAAGCCTGCGCACCCATCTGCAACAGGACGGCCAGCGCACGGTGCAGGTGATTCGCGCCGAGGCGACTATCAACATCGCGCTGGCGACAACTGACGAGGCCAGCCTCAAGGCCCGGGTCGTGGAGGAGATTGCCCGGCCGTTCGATTTGCAGCAGGGGCCGCTGTTGCGGGTCAAGCTGCTGCGCCTGGCCGAGGACGAACACGTGCTGGTGTTGGTGCAGCACCACATCGTCTCCGATGGCTGGTCGATGCAGCTCATGGTCGACGAGCTGGTGCAGCTGTACGGCGCCTACAGCCAAGGCCGGGACCTGCACTTGCCGGCGCTGCCGATCCAGTACGCGGACTATGCCGCATGGCAACGCCAGTGGATGGAAGCCGGCGAGAAACAGCGCCAGCTGGACTATTGGATGAAGCAGTTGGGCGGCGAACAGCCAGTGCTGGAATTGCCGTTCGATCACCCGCGTCCGGCGTTGCAGAGCCACCGTGGCGCGCGCCTGGACCTGCGGCTGGATGCACAGTTGCTGGCCGGCCTCCAGACCCTGGCCCAGGGCGAGGGCGTGACCCTGTTCATGCTGTTGCTGGCTTCGTTCCAGGCCCTGCTGCACCGTTACAGCGGCCAGGAAGATATTCGCGTCGGCGTGCCGATTGCCAACCGCAACCGGGTCGAGACCGAGCAACTGATCGGCTTCTTCGTCAACACCCAGGTGCTCAAGGCCGATATCGACGGGCAGATGACCGTTGCCCAGCTGTTGCAACAGGTCAAGCAGTGCGCGCTGCAAGCCCAGGCCCATCAGGACCTGCCGTTCGAGCAACTGGTGGAGGCGCTGCAACCCGAGCGCAGCCTGAGCCTCAGCCCGCTGTTCCAGGTGATGTTCAACCACCGGGTGACCGCGGCCGACCGCCAGTTGCAATCGCTGGCGCAGCTGGATATCGAAGTGGTGACCTGGGAGGAGGGCGTGGCCCAGTTCGACCTGGCCCTGGATATCGAGGAAGCGCCGGCCGAGCTGCGCGCGTCCCTGAGTTACGCCACCGACCTGTTCGAAGCGGCGACCATCGAGCGCATGGCGCGGCATTGGCAGAACCTGCTGGCGGCCATGGTCGCCGACCGGCAGCAGAGCATTGGCCAGGTGGTGCTGCTCGACGATGCCGAACAGCAGCAGATCCTCAGCCTGTGGGATCGCACCGATTCCGGCTTCCCGTCTCAGCGCCTGGTGCACGAGTTGGTGGCCGACCGCGCCCGGGAAAACCCCGAGGCGGTGGCGGTGATCTTCGGCGAGCGGCAACTGACCTACGGCGAGCTGGAGCGCAGCGCCAACCGCCTGGCCCGTGCGCTGATTGCCCGTGGCGTCGGCCCGGAAGTGCGGGTGGCGATTGCCATGCCGCGCAGCGCGGAAATCATGGTGGCGTTCCTGGCGGTGTTGAAGGCGGGTGGTGTGTATGTGCCGCTGGATGTGGAATACCCCCGCGACCGCCTGCTGTACATGATGCAGGACAGCCGCGCCAAGCTGCTGCTGACCCACACGGCGGTGTCGCAGCAGCTGCCGATCCCGGACGGGCTGGACAGCCTGGCCGTGGACCGCACCCAGGATTGGGCCGGTTACAGCGACACCGCGCCTGAAGTGGCACTGGACGGCGACAACCTGGCCTATGTGATCTACACCTCCGGTTCTACTGGCATGCCGAAAGGCGTGGCGGTGTCTCACGGGCCATTGGTGGCGCATATCATCGCCACCGGCGAGCGCTATGAAATGACCGCGGCGGATTGCGAACTGCATTTCATGTCTTTTGCCTTCGACGGTTCCCACGAAGGCTGGATGCACCCGCTGATCAACGGCGCCCGGGTGCTGATCCGCGACGACAGCCTGTGGCTGCCGGAATACACCTACGAGCAGATGAAGCGCCATGGCGTGACTGTCGGCGTATTCCCGCCGGTGTACCTGCAACAGCTGGCGGAGCACGCCGAGCGCGACGGCAACCCGCCGGCAGTGCGGGTGTACTGCTTCGGCGGCGACGCGGTGGCGCAGTCCAGTTATGACCTGGCCTGGCGCGCGCTGCGCCCGACCTACCTGTTCAACGGCTACGGCCCGACCGAAACCGTGGTCACCCCGCTGTTGTGGAAAGCCCGCAAAGGCGACCCGTGCGGCGCGGCCTATGCGCCGATTGGCGAACTGTTGGGCAATCGCAGCGGCTACGTGCTGGATGCGCAACTGAACCTGCAACCGATCGGTGTGGCCGGTGAGTTGTACCTCGGCGGTGAGGGCGTGGCCCGCGGTTACCTGGAGCGTCCGGCCATGACCGCCGAGCGTTTTGTCCCGGACCCGTTCGGCAAACCGGGCAGCCGCGCGTATCGCAGCGGCGACCTGACCCGTGGCCGGCCGGACGGTGTGGTGGATTACCTGGGGCGGGTCGACCATCAGGTGAAAGTCCGTGGTTTCCGTATCGAACTGGGCGAGATCGAAGCGCGCCTGCGCGAGCAGGATGCGGTACGCGAAGCGGTGGTGGTGGCCCAGGACGGACCGAGCGGCAAGCAACTGGTGGGCTACATCGTCACCCTGGACCCGACAGTGGCCGCGGATGCTGCCGCCCAGGCGACGTGCCGCGAGAACCTGCGCCGGGCGCTGAAGGCCCGCTTGCCGGACTACATGGTGCCGGCGCACCTGATGTTCCTCGAACAGATGCCGCTGACCCCCAACGGCAAGCTGGACCGCAAGGGCCTGCCGCTGCCGGATGCCAGCCTGTTGCAACAGGAATACGTGGCCCCCGAAAGCGAACTGGAACAACAGATCGCGGCCATCTGGGCCGAGGTCCTGGGCTTGCCGCGGGTCGGCCTGAACGACCACTTCTTCGAGCTGGGCGGCCATTCCCTGCTGGCGACCCAGATCACTTCGCGGGTGCAGGCCGAGCTGGGGCTTGAAGTGCCGTTGGCCGCGCTGTTCCACACCGAATCACTGCAGGCCTATGCCAGGGCCGCCGGCGATTGCCGGTCGGGCAGTGCTGCCGATTTTGATGATCTTAGAGATTTCTTGAGCGAACTTGAGGCGATTTGAACAATGCTTTCCAATGAAAATATCGATCTGGTGTCTCGCTTCGTTCGCCTGCCCCTGGAACAACGCAAGCTGTTTTACAAACGGCTGCAAAGCCGTGGCATGAGCTTCGCCCAGTTGCCGATTGCCCCGACCCGCATGGCGGTCGACCGCCTGCCGCTGTCCTATGCCCAGGAACGCCAGTGGTTCCTCTGGCAACTGGAACCGGACAGCGTCACCTACCACATCCCCAGCGCTCTGCGCCTGAAAGGCCGGCTGGACCAGGCCGCGTTGCAGCGCAGTTTCGATGCCCTGGTGGCGCGCCATGAAAGCCTGCGCACCCGTTTGCAGCAGGACACCGAGCGCACGCTGCAGGTGGTCGACGCCCAGGCCCGGGTCGAGATCGTGCGGGTCGAGGCCGAGGGCGCCGACGACGCCCGGCTCAAGGCCCTGGTGGAAGCGGAAATTGCCCGGCCCTTCGACTTGCAGCAGGGCCCGCTGCTGCGGGTCAGGCTGCTGCGCCTGGCCGAGGATGAACATGTGCTGGTGCTGGTGCAGCACCATATCGTTTCCGATGGCTGGTCGATGCAGGTGATGGTGGCCGAGCTGGTGCAGCTGTATGCCGCCTACGTCCAAGGCCAGGACCTGCACTTGCCGGCGCTGCCGATCCAGTACGCCGACTACGCGCTGTGGCAACGCAGCTGGATGGAAGCGGGGGAGAAGGAGCGCCAGCTGGAGTACTGGTGCGCCCTGCTGGGGGGCGGGCAGCCGGTGCTGGAGCTGCCCCTGGACCGTCCGCGCCCGGCGCTGCAGAGCCAGCGCGGCGCGCGTCTCGACCTGAAGCTGGAGGCGCCGCTGGCGGCGGGCCTCAAAGGCCTGGCGCAGCGCGAAGGCGTGACAATGTTCATGCTCCTGCTGGCCTCGTTCCAGGCCCTGCTGTACCGCTACAGCGGTCAGTCGGATATCCGCGTCGGCGTGCCGATCGCCAACCGCAACCGGGTCGAGACCGAGCACCTGATCGGCTTTTTCGTCAACACCCAGGTGCTCAAGGCCGATCTCGACGGGCAGATGACCGTTGCCCAATTGTTGCAACAGACCAAGCAGCGCGCGCTGGAGGCCCAGGCCCACCAGGACCTGCCGTTCGAACAACTGGTCGAAGCGCTGCAACCCGAGCGCAGCCTGAGCCACAACCCGCTGTTCCAGGTGATGTTCAACCACCAGGCCGACGCCCGTGGCGCCCGCGCCGAACAGCAGTTGCCCGGCCTGCGCGTGGAAGGCCTGGAGTGGGACAGCCACACCACCCACTTCGACCTGAGCCTGGACACCCAGGAGTCCGGCGACGACCTCTGGGCGTCCCTGACCTACGCCACCGACCTGTTCGAGGCGGCGACCGTGGAGCGCCTGGCGCAGCACTGGCAAGGGCTGCTGCGCGGCATGCTTGATAGCTCGCAGAAACTGATCGGCGAACTGCCGCTGCTGAGCGCGGACGAACAGCGGCGCAGGGTCCTGGAGTGGAATGCCGGCGCCACCGTCACGGCGCAAGAGCCGGTGCATCGGTTGTTCGAGGCGCAGGCCCGGCAGCGTCCCGATGCCGTGGCCCTGCTGCTGGACGAGCAGCGCATGAGCTATGCCGAACTGAACCGCCAGGCCAACCGCCTGGCGCATTACCTGATCGGCCAGGGCGTTGGCCCGGAAGTGCTGGTGGGGGTCGCGGTCGAGCGTTCCTTCGCCATGGTGGTCAGCCTGCTGGCGGTGCTCAAGGCCGGCGGCGCCTATGTGCCGCTGGACCCGGAATATCCCCGCGAGCGCCTGGCGCACATGCTCGAAGACAGCGCCGTGCGCCTGGTGCTGACCCAGTCCCACCTGCGCCAGCGCCTGCCCTTGCCGGCCGACCTGGCGGCCCTGGATATCGATCTGGCGGACGGGCAACTGGCGCCGTGCGCCGAGAGCGATCCAGGGCTGGCGGTCGACCCGCACAACCTGGCGTATGTGATCTACACCTCCGGTTCCACCGGCAAGCCCAAGGGCGTGGCCATCGATCACGCCGCCCTGGGCGAGTTCGCCGGGATCGCCGCGGCTTATTCGCGGCTGTCCCAGGATGACCGCGTCCTGCAATTCGCCACCCTGAACTTCGACGGTTTCGTCGAGCAGCTGTACCCGGCCCTGACCCAGGGCGCCAGCGTGGTCCTGCGCGGTCCCGAGCTGTGGGACAGCGCCCGCCTGTACCGCGAAATCATCCGCCAGGGCATTACCCTGGCCGACTTGCCGACCGCCTACTGGAACCTGTTCCTGCTCGATTGCCTGGCGGCGGGGCCGAGGTCCTATGGCGCCCTGCGGCAGATTCATATCGGTGGCGAAGCCATGCCACTGGATGGCCCGGCGCAATGGTTGCGGGCCGGCCTGGGGCATGTGCGCCTGCTCAATACCTATGGCCCGACCGAGGCCACCGTGGTCTCCAGCGTGCTGGACTGCTCCGCGGCCGACCCGGTCACGGGCGCCACGGCCAGCCCGATCGGCCGCTCGTTGCCGGGGCGCGCCCTGTATGTGCTGGACCGCGACCTCAACCTGTTGCCGGTGGGCGCCGTGGGCGAACTCTATATCGGCAGCGCCAGCGGCCTGGCACGGGCCTACTTGCAGCGTCCGGCGCTGACCGCCGAGCGCTTCCTGCCCGATCCGTTCGGCGCGGCGGGCGAGCGCCTGTACCGCACCGGCGACCTGGCGCGCTACCGCGCCGACGGGGTGATCGAGTACGTCGGCCGGGTCGACCATCAGGTGAAGATTCGTGGTTTCCGTATCGAGCTGGGGGAAATCGAAGCCTTGCTGCTGGCCCAGGCCGAGGTGCGCGAAGCCGTGCTGCTGGCGGCCGACAGCCAACTGATCGGCTATGTGGTGGCCACCCGGCCGCTGGCATCGCCAGAGCAGCAACAGGCCCTGGGCGAACAGCTCAAGGCTGTGCTGCGCGAGCAGTTGCCGGACTACATGGTGCCCGCGCACCTGCTGTGCCTCGAGCGCATGCCGCTCAACCCCAACGGCAAGCTGGACCGTCAGGCCCTGCCCAAACCCGACGCCAGCCAGGCGCAGCAGGCCTGGATCGCACCGGTGAGCGCGCTGGAGCAACAGGTGGCGGCGATCTGGGCGGATATCCTCGGCGCCGAGCGCGTCGGCCTGACCGACCACTTTTTCGAGCTGGGCGGCCACTCCCTGCTGGCCATGCAGGTGGTTTCGCGCCTGCGCCATAGCCTGGGGCTGGAAGTGCCGCTCAGGACCCTGTTCGAGCAGCCGCGCCTGGAAGGTTTCGTCCGCGCCTTGCCGGCCGGCGAGGCTGAGGGCGCCCAGGCGCCGGCCCTGTTGCCGGTCGAGCGTAGCCAGCCCCTGGCCCTGTCCTATGCCCAGGAGCGCCAGTGGTTCCTCTGGCAGCTGGAACCCGACAGCGCCGCCTACCATGTGCCCAGCGCCCTGCGCCTGAAAGGCCGGCTGGACCGCGCCGCGCTGCAACGCAGCTTCGACAGCCTGGTGGCGCGTCATGAAAGCCTGCGCACTCATTTGCAACAAGACGGCCAGCGCACGGTGCAGGTGATTCGCGCCGAGGCGTCTGTCGATATCGCGCTGGTCGATGCCGAGGGCGTCGATGAGGCCCAGCTTAAAACCCTGGTCGAAGCGGAAATCGCCCGGCCGTTCGACCTGGAACGGGGCCCGCTGTTGCGGGTCAAGCTGCTGCGCTTGAGCGAGGAGGAGCATGTGCTGGTGCTGGTGCAGCACCACATCGTCTCCGATGGCTGGTCGATGCAGATCATGGTCGACGAGCTGGTGCAGTTGTACGGCGCCTACAGCCAGGGCCAGGACCTGCAGTTGCCGGTCTTGCCGATCCAGTATGCGGACTACGCCGCATGGCAGCGCGGGTGGATGGACGCTGGCGAAAGAGAACGCCAGCTGGACTACTGGATGGGCCAGCTGGGCGGCGAGCAGCCGGTGCTGGAATTGCCATTCGATCACCCGCGCCCGGCGCTGCAAAGCCATCGCGGCGCGCGCCTGGGCATCGCCCTGGACCCGCTGCTGGCCACCCAGCTCAAGGCCATGGCCCAGCAGCAGGGCGTGACCCTGTTCATGCTGTTGCTGGCTTCGTTCCAGACCCTGTTGCACCGCTACAGCGGCCAGGAGGATGTACGCGTCGGTATCCCGATCGCCAACCGCAACCGGGTCGAGACCGAGCGCCTGATCGGCTTCTTCGTCAACACCCAGGTGCTCAAGGCCGATATCGATGGGCAAATGAGCGTCACGGCGTTGCTGGCCCAGGTCAAGCAACGCGCCCTGCAAGCGCAGAGCCATCAGGACCTGCCGTTCGAACAGTTGGTCGAGGCCTTGCAGCCCGAGCGCAGCCTGAGCCACAACCCGCTGTTCCAGGTGATGTTCAACCACCAGGCCGACGCCCGTGGCGCTCGCGCCGAGCAACAGTTGCCGGGCCTGCGGGTCGAGGGCCTGGAGTGGGACAGCCGCACCGCGCACTTCGATCTGGACCTGGATATCCAGGAAGCCGAGGAGGGCATCTGGGCCTCCCTGGGTTATGCCCTGGACCTGTTCGAGCCGGCCACCGTGGAACGCATGGCCCGGCACTGGCAGAACCTGTTGCAGGCCATGGTCGCCGATCCGCGGCAGAGCATCGGCCAGTTGAACTTGCTCGACGATGCCGAACGGCAGCAGATCCTGGCGTTGTGGGATCGCACCGACTCCGGCTTCCCGTCTCAGCGCCTGGTGCATGAATTGGTGGCCGACCGCGCCCGGGAAAACCCCGAGGCGGTGGCGGTGATCTTTGGCGAGCGGCAACTGACCTACGGCGAGCTGGAGCGCAGCGCCAACCGCCTGGCCCGTGCGCTGATTGCCCGTGGCGTCGGCCCGGAAGTGCGGGTGGCGATTGCCATGCCGCGCAGCGCCGAGATCATGGTGGCCTTCCTCGCGGTGCTAAAGGCTGGCGGCGTATATGTGCCGCTGGATGTGGAATACCCCCGCGACCGCCTGCTGTACATGATGCAGGACAGTCGCGCCAAGCTGCTGCTGACCCACAGCGCAGTGTCGCAGCAGCTGCCGATCCCGGACGGGCTGGACAGCCTGGCGGTGGACCGCTGCGAGGATTGGGCAGGGGAGGACGACAGCGCGCCGCACGTGGCGCTGGACGGCGACAACCTGGCCTACGTGATCTACACCTCCGGTTCTACTGGCATGCCGAAAGGCGTGGCGGTGTCTCACGGGCCATTGGTGGCGCATATCATCGCCACCGGCGAGCGCTATGAAATGACCCCGGCGGATTGCGAGCTGCATTTCATGTCTTTTGCCTTCGACGGCTCCCACGAAGGCTGGATGCACCCGCTGATCAACGGTGCCCGGGTGCTGATCCGCGATGACAGCCTGTGGCTGCCGGAATACACCTACGAGCAGATGAAGCGCCATGGCGTGACTGTCGGCGTATTCCCGCCGGTGTACCTGCAACAGCTGGCGGAGCACGCCGAGCGCGACGGCAACCCGCCGGCAGTGCGGGTGTACTGCTTCGGCGGCGACGCGGTGGCGCAGTCCAGTTATGACCTGGCCTGGCGCGCGCTGCGCCCGACCTACCTGTTCAACGGCTACGGCCCGACCGAAACCGTGGTCACGCCACTGTTGTGGAAGGCGCGCAAGGGCGACCCGTGTGGTGCAGCTTATGCGCCGATCGGCGAACTGCTGGGCAACCGCAGCGGCTACGTGCTGGATGCGCAACTGAACCTGCAACCGATTGGCGTGGCCGGTGAGCTGTACCTCGGCGGCGAAGGCGTGGCCCGGGGTTACCTGGAGCGTCCGGCCATGACCGCCGAGCGTTTTGTCCCGGACCCGTTCGGCAAACCGGGCAGCCGCGCCTACCGCAGCGGCGACCTGACCCGTGGCCGGCCGGATGGCGTGGTGGATTACCTGGGTCGGGTCGACCATCAGGTGAAGATCCGCGGTTTCCGTATCGAGCTGGGCGAGATCGAAGCGCGTCTGCGCGAGCAGGAATCGGTGCGCGAAGCGGTGGTGGTGGCCCAGGCCGGACCGAGCGGCAAGCAACTGGTGGGCTACATCGTCACCCTGGACCCGACAGTGGCCGCGGATGCTGCCGCCCAGGCGACGTGCCGCGAGAACCTGCGCCGGGCGCTGAAGGCCCGCTTGCCGGACTACATGGTGCCGGCGCACCTGATGTTCCTGGAAAGCATGCCGCTGACCCCCAACGGCAAGCTGGACCGCAAGGGCCTGCCACTGCCGGACGCCAGCCTGTTGCAACAGGAGTACGTGGCGCCGCAGAGCGAACTGGAACAACGGATCGCCGCGATCTGGGCCGAAGTCCTGCGCCTGCCCCAGGTCGGCCTGAACGACAACTTCTTCGAACTGGGCGGCGACTCGATCATCTCGATCCAGGTGGTCAGCCGCGCCCGTCAGGCGGGCATCCGCTTCACGCCCAAGGACCTGTTCCAGCACCAGACCGTGCACAGCCTGGCCGCGGTCGCGCGCCAGGGGGGAGAGGGGTTGTCGATCGATCAGGCCGCGCTGAGCGGCGAGCTGTTGCTGCTGCCGATCCAGCAGGCGTTCTTCGAGGACGAGATCGCCGAGCGTCATCACTGGAACCAGTCGGTGGTGCTGCAAAGCCATGAACGCCTGGACCCGGCGATCCTCACCCAGGCCCTGCAAGCGCTGATCGTGCAGCACGACGCGCTGCGTTCGCAGTTCGTCGCCGATGCCTCTGGCTGGCACGCGGCCTATCGCCCGGCCGAGCAGCATCAGGCCGACCAGGTGCTGTGGCAGAGCGCGCTGCAAGGCGTCGAGGAACTCGCCGCCCTTGGCGAAGAAGCCCAGCGCAGCCTGGACCTCGGCGCGGGCCCGCTGGTGCGCGCGGTCCTCGCCGAGCTGGCCGACGGTTCCCAGCGCTTGCTGCTGGTGATCCATCACCTGGTGGTGGACGGGGTGTCGTGGCGCATCCTGCTGGAGGACTTGCAGAGCGCCTATCGCCAGCTGGCCCGTGGCGCCGCCGTGGTGCTGCCGGCCAAGACCAGTTCGACCCGCGACTGGGCCCTGCGCCTGCAGGGTTATGCCCAGGGTGCGGCCCTGGAACGCGAGCTGGCCTGGTGGCAGGCGCAATTGCAGGGGGCCCGGGCCGAGCTGCCGTGCGCCAACCCGGACGCCAGCCTGAGCAACCGCCATGCCCTGAGCGTGACCACCCACCTGGACCAGGCCTTGACCCGCCAGCTGTTGCAGGATGCGCCGGCGGCCTATCGCACCCAGATCAACGATCTGCTGCTGACCGCCCTGGCGCGGGTCATCGGGCGCTGGAGCGGCCACGAGTCGACCCTGATCCGCCTGGAAGGCCACGGTCGCGAAGCGCTGTTCGACGACATCGACCTGACCCGCACCGTGGGCTGGTTCACCAGTCTCTATCCGGTGAAGCTGGTGCCGGCGCCGACCCTGGCCGGCTCGCTCAAGGCGATCAAGGAGCAACTGCGGGCGATTCCCGACAAGGGCATCGGTTTCGGCGCCCTGCGTTACCTGGGCAGCCCGCGGATCCGCGAAGCGCTGGGCCAGCTGCCACGGCCGCGGATCACCTTCAACTACCTCGGCCAGTTCGATGCCAGCTTCGAGGGTGGCGAGGCCGAAGGGCTGTTCGCGCCGTCCGGCGACTCCGCCGGCGCCGAGCAGAGCCCGGAGGCGGCGCTGGGCAACTGGCTGGAAATCAACGGTCAGGTCTACGGCGGCGAGCTGAACCTGAACTGGAGCTTCAGCCAGGCAATGTTCGATGAGGCGACTATCCAGCAACTGGCCGACGACTACGCCGAGGAACTCAAGGCGCTGATCGAGCATTGTTGCCAGGGCGAGAACCGTGGCGCCACGCCGTCGGACTTCCCGCTGGCCAGGCTGGGCCAGGAGCAGCTTGATGGCCTGGGGTTGCCGATGCAGCAGGTGGAGGACATCTACCCGTTGTCGCCGATGCAGCAGGGCATGCTGTTCCAGTCCCTGTACGGGCAGGGCTCGGGCGACTACATCAACCAGCTGCGGGTCGATGTGCAGGGCCTGGACGTCGGGCGCTTCCGGGCGGCCTGGCAGGCGGCCCTGGAGCACCACGATATCCTGCGCAGCGGTTTTCTCTGGCAGGCGGAGCTTACGCAGCCGCTGCAAGTGGTCTACAAGCAGCGCCCAGTGCCCCTGGTCGAACATGACTGGCAGCACCGCGCGGACCAGGCGCAAGCCCTCGACAACCTGGCCGAAGCGGCCAGGACCCGGGGCTTCGTCCTGGAGCAGGCGCCCCTGCTGAGCCTGGTGGTGGTGCGCACCGGCGCCGACAGCCATCACCTGATCTACACCAACCATCACATCCTGATGGACGGCTGGAGCGGTTCGCAGCTGTTCGGCGAGGTGTTGCAACACTATGCCGGCGAGACCCTGCGCGCGCCTGTCGGGCGTTATCGCGACTACATCGCCTGGCTGCAGGCGCAGGACCGTTCGATCAGCGAAACCTTCTGGAAAGGCCAGCTGGCCGGCCTCGAGGAGCCGACGCGGCTGGCCCGTGGCGTGGCCCAGGACGCGGCTGTCGCGCTGGTCAACGGCGCCCACCGCCTGAGCCTCGACCGTGACCAGACCGAGCGCCTCAAGGCCTTCGCCCAGGGCAGCAAGGTCACCCTCAACACCCTGGTGCAAAGTGCCTGGCTGTTGCTGCTGCAACGCCATACCGGCCAGCGCACCGTGGCCTTCGGCGCGACGGTGGCCGGGCGTCCGGCGGAATTGCAGGGGATCGAGCAACAGGTCGGCCTGTTCATCAACACCCTGCCGGTGGTGGCCACGCCAAGCCCGCAGATGTGGGTGGGCGAATGGCTGCAACAGCTGCAGGAACAGAACCTGCGCCTGCGCGAGCAGGAACATACGCCGCTGTTCGAGATCCAGCGCTGGGCCGGGCTGGGTGGCGAAGCACTGTTCGACAGCATCCTGGTGTTCGAGAACTACCCGGTGTCCGAGGCGCTGGAGCAGGGCTCGCCAGCGGGCCTGCGTTTTGGCGCGATCGAGAGCCTGGAGCAGACCCACTATCCATTGACCGTGTTGCTGGCCATCGGCGAAACCCTGGCGCTGGAATTCAACTATGACCGCCAGGCCTTCGGTGTGCAGGACATCGAGCAACTGGCCGAGCACTTCCAGCAACTGCTGCTGGCCCTGGCCACGCCTGAGCCGCAGCGCCTCGCGGACCTGCCGTCGTTGCCGGTCGCGCAGCGCCAGCGGATGGTCCATGACTGGAACGCCACGGCCCGCGATTACCCGCTGCAACGGGGCGTGCACCAGCTGATCGAGGATCAGGTGCTGCGCAGCCCGGATGCGCCGGCGCTGGCCTTCGGCGAGCAACAGCTGAGTTATACCCAGCTGAACCGCCGCGCCAACCGCCTGGCCCATCGCCTGATGGCCGCCGGTGTCGGTCCCGATGTGCTGGTGGGGCTGGCGCTGGAGCGTTCCATCGAAATGGTGGTCGGCTTGCTGGCGGTGCTCAAGGCCGGTGGCGCCTATGTGCCGCTGGACCCGGAATACCCGCGCGAACGCCTGGCCTACATGCTCGAAGACAGCGCGGTGAAGCTGCTGCTGACCCAGGATCACCTGCTGCAACGCCTGCCGATCCCGCACGGCCTGGAGTGCCTGGTGCTGGATCAGGGGCAGGTGCAAAGCAGCCTCGAAGGCTACAGCGAGGACAATCCGCAGGTGGCGCTGGATGGGGAAAACCTTGCCTATGTGATCTACACCTCCGGTTCCACCGGGCAACCCAAGGGCGCCGGCAACCGTCATTCGGCACTGACCAACCGCCTGTGCTGGATGCAGGAGGCCTATGGCCTGGACGCGCGCGACACGGTCTTGCAGAAGACCCCGTTCAGCTTCGATGTCTCGGTGTGGGAGTTCTTCTGGCCGCTGATGAGCGGCGCGCGCCTGGTGGTGGCGGCGCCGGGGGATCACCGTGATCCGGAAAAGCTGGTGCGCCTGATCAACCGGCAGCAGGTCACGACCCTGCACTTCGTGCCTTCGATGCTGCAGGCGTTTCTTCAGTTCCTTTCACAGGAGCAGGCTGTAGCCTCGTGCCACAGCCTGCAACGGATTATCTGCAGCGGCGAAGCCTTGCCGGTGGATGCCCAGCAGCAGGTCTTCGCCAAGTTGCCGGCTGCCGGCCTGTACAACCTCTACGGTCCGACCGAGGCGGCGATCGACGTCACCCACTGGACCTGCGTCGACGAGGGCCGGGACGCGGTGCCCATAGGGGTACCGATCGCCAACCTGGGCTGCTACGTGCTGGACAGCAACCTCGAACCGGTGCCGGTGGGCGTGCTGGGCGAGCTGTACCTGGGCGGGGTCGGCCTGGCCCGTGGTTACCATCGGCGCCCGAGCCTGAGCGCCGAGCGTTTCGTGGCCCATCCGTTCGTCAGCGGCGAGCGCCTGTACCGCACCGGCGACCTGGCCCGCTACCGCGCCGACGGGGTGATCGAATACGCCGGGCGTATCGACCATCAGGTCAAGCTGCGCGGCTTGCGCATCGAGCTGGGCGAGATCGAGGCGCGCCTGCTGGAACACGCCCTGGTGCGTGAGGCCGCGGTGCTGGCGGTGGACGGCAAGCATCTGCTGGGCTACCTGGTGCTGCAGGAACACCCTGACGGCTGGCGCGACACCCTGGCCGCGCACCTGGCGGACCAGCTGCCGGACTACATGGTGCCGGCGCAATGGGTGGTGCTGGAGCAGATGCCCCTGAGCCCCAACGGCAAGCTCGACCGCAAGGCGCTGCCGAAACCCGACGCGCAGCAAAGCACGCAGGACTACGAAGCGCCGCAGGGCGAGCTGGAGCAACAGCTCGCGGCGATCTGGAGCGAGGTGCTGGGCGTGGAGCGTATCGGCCGGAGCGACAACTTCTTCGAGCTGGGCGGCCACTCGCTGTTGGTGTTGATGCTCAAGGAACGGATTCGCAAGGCCAGCGGCATCGGCCTGTCGGTCAGCCAGCTGATGCTCAACCCGACCGTGCGCGGCCAGGTCAATTGCCTGCAAGGCAACGCGCGCAGCTCGTTGATCGTCAAGCTCAACAGCCAGACCCAGGGCACTCCGTTGTACCTGTTCCACCCCAGCTACGGCTCGGTGCATTGCTACAAGGCCATCGCCCTGGCGTTGCGCGAGCAGCGGCCGGTGATGGGCGTGATCTGCCGGGCCCTGGCCGAACAGGGGGCCGCAGTGCCGAGCTGGGAAGCCATGGTCGAGGACTACAGCAGGCAACTGCTGGACGCCCAGCCACAGGGCGCCTTCCGCCTGGCCGGATGGTCCCTGGGCGGCAACCTGGCGCTGGCAGTCGCCTATGCCCTGGAGCAGGCGGGCCGGCAGGTCGAGATGGTCGGCTGGATCGACTCCGCGCCGCCTTTCTGGCTCAAGCAGTACTGGGACGCGGCGGTGATCAGCGAGGAGCGCGAGGTTTCGGCCAACGAACGGCGGGTGGCCTTGCTCGGGGTGATGTTCGGCGAATTCGCCGAGCCGATCCGCCAGTCCTGGCTGGATTGCCAGGCGGGGTCGGCGGACGAGGCCGAGCAATGGAGCCGTTTCTGCGCCTGGGCCGAACAGACCCTGGGCGACGCCTTCCGCGAGATCAAGGAAGAATTGCTGCGAGGCAACGAGGCCGAAATCTCCTGGGAAGTCGACCGGACCCTGACCGAGCGCCTGGAGCAGGCCGACTTCAAGCCGATTAAGGCGCCGATCAGTTGCTGGTGGGCGGGCCTGAGCCGGGCCGGCCAGCACAAGGAACTGATCGAGTCGAGCATGCGCCAGGTCATCGGCCAGTCCTGCGTGGCACGCTCGCTGGTGATCGATACCGACCATGACCGGATCATCGACAATGCCGAGTTCGTGGAGAGCTTTGTCGCTGCGATGGAGTAAACGTCCGTCAGGATAAAAAACGCCCCCGGTCGCTGTGGTGACCGGGGGCGTTTTTGTTTGTGCGGCGGGGCAGCGGCTACGGGGGGGGTAGCCGCTGTCGAGCGCCAGCGAGGCTGCGATCGACTGCGTAGAGGTCGCCAGGGCAGGCGACAGTGCGGGTCAGGTATACCGCGTCGTCAGGTTTTACGGGGCTGCGCCCCGATCGCAGCCTCGCCAAGGCTCGGCAGCGGCTACGGGGACGGGTGTAGCCGCTGTCGAGCGCCAGCGAGGCTACGATCGACTGCGCAGCGGTCGCCAGGTCAGGCAACCGTGTGGGGCAGGCACACCGCGTCGTCAGGTTTTACGGGGCTGCGCCCCGATCGCAGCCTCGCCAGGGCTCGGCAGGGCTCGGCAGCGGCTACGGGGGACGGGGGTAGCCGCTGTCGAGCGCCAGCGAGGCTGCGATCGACTGCGTAGCGGTCGCCAGGCCAGGCGACAGTGCGGGTCAGGCATACCGCGTCGCCAGGTTTTACGGGGCTGCACCCCGATCGCAGCCTCGCCAGGGCTCGGCAGCGGTTACGGGGGGCGGGTGTAGCCGCTGTCGAGCGCCAGCGAGGCTGTGATCGACTGCGCAGCGGTCGCCAGGCTAGGCGACAGTGCGGGTCAGGCACACCGCGTCGTCAGGTTTTACGGGGCTGCGCCCCGATCGCAGCCTCGCCAGGGCTCGGCAGCGGCTACGGGGGGCGGGTGTAGCCGCTGTCGAGCGCCAGCGAGGCTGTGATCGACTGCGCAGCGGTCGCCAGGCCAGGCGACAGTGCGGGTCAGGCATACCGCGTCGTCAGGGTTTACGGGGCTGCGCCCCGGTCGCAGCCTCGCCAAGGCTCGGCAGCGGCTACGGGGGGCGGGTGTAGCCGCTGTCGAGCGCCAGCGAGGCTGCGATCGACTGCGTAGCGGTCGCCAGGCCTGGCGACAGTGCGGGTCAGGCATACCGCGTCGTCAGGTTTTACGGGGCTGCGCCCCGGTCGCAGCCTCGCCAGGGCTCGGCAGCGGCTACGGGGGGAGGAGTCCTGGGCGAATGAAAACGCCCCGGGGAGGCAGGGCCTTCCCGGGGCGTGGGGACGCGGGGGTGTCGGAGGTCAGAAGTCCCAGCGGGTGGTGACCATGACGTTGCGTGGCTCGCCGTAGATGGCCGAGTTATAGAAGCCGACGTTGGTGTAGTAGTACTTGTCGAAGATGTTGTTGACGTTGAGTGTCGCCGACAGGTTCTTGGTGAGCTGGTAGCGGGTCATCAGGTCCACCACCCAGTAGGATTCCTGGGTGATGTCTTCATTCACGCCCTTGGGGCTGTTCCAGATCTGTTGCCAGGCCTTGTTCTGCCAGCGCGCGCCGCCGCCGACGGTCATCTTGTCCAGGTCGCCGGTGAGCTTGTAGGTGGTGTAGAGGCTGAACTGGTCTTCGGGCTCGAAGGTCGAGAGCTTCACATCGTTGTCGTCGCGCACCACCTTGTGGGTGTAGCCGCCCTGCACCTGCCAGCCCGGAGCCAGTTCGCCGGACACTTCCAGCTCGTAGCCCTTGGTGGTCGCCTTGCTGCCCTTGAACGCGTAGTTGGGTGGCGTCGGCGTCTGGTTGTTGTAGGCGTCGTCCGGCACCGGACGGTTGGTTTCCTTGACTTCGAAGTAGGCCAGGCTGGCGTTCAGGCGACCGTCGAAGAATTCGCTCTTGATGCCGATTTCGTAGTTCTCGCCTTCATCCGGCTCGATCAACTTGTTGTCGCGGTCGCGGTTGAAGTTCTCCTGGGGCATGAACACGTCGGTGTAGCTGGCGTAGACCGAGAAGTTCTCGTTCAGGTCGTAGATTGCCCCGGCGTAGGGAATGAAGCGCCCGGATTCGGTGTAGGTCGGGGTCAGGCCGGTCAGGCTGTAGTTGACCACGCGCCCGCCCAGCAGGACTTTCAGGTCGTCGGTCACGTTCAGGCGGGTGGTCATGTAGACGCCGGTCTGGCGGATCACGTCGTCGGTGCGTTGCGACACCGGGCCCCAGTCGGGCTTGGGCAGGTTGCCGTGCCAGTTGTTGTAGTCCACGCGGTTGGGGACCGAGAAGGTTTCGTCCCAGTAACCCTTGCCTTTCCAGTGGGCCTTGCTGATCGAGCCACCGAGCACCAGGTCGTGGTCGCGGCCCAGCAGGCTGAACGGACCGCTGACATAGAGGTCGGCCGAGTCGCTGGTGGTGTCGCCTTTGTAGCGCTGGGCGTTGATTTCGGCGCTGCCGTCGGGCAGCGGCTGGTCGAACTGGATGGAGCCCATCTGGGCGTCGTAGCCGTTGTACTTGTGGTCCAGTTGCAGCTTGGTCACCCAGCCGTCGCCCAGGTCGTGTTCCAGGGTGGCGAAGACCGTGCGGGTGTACTGCTGCCAGCTGCTCCAGTCGGTGGCGTTGCTGAACGAGCGCTTGGCGCTGTTGCGCTCGCCCTTGGAGTTGATCAGCGGGAAGCTGCCGGACCAGGTGGAACCCTTGGGGTCGTTGTCCTGATAGTCGGCGCCCACGGTCAGCAGGGTATCGGGCGACAGGTCGAATTCGACGATGCCGTAGAACACCGAGTTCTTGGTCGAGTAGCGGTCGATGAACGAGTTCTTGTCCTGGTAGGCGGCCACGGCCCGGCCGCGGACGTTGCCGGTCTCGGTCAGCGGGCCGCTGACATCCAGTTCGCTGCGGTAGTTGTCCCAGGAACCCGCGCCCAGGGTGGCGTGGCCCTGGAAGTCGGCGGTGGGCTTCTTGCGCACCAGGTTGATGGTGCCGCCCAGGGAGCCGGCGCCGCTGAGCAGGCCGGATGCGCCCTTGAGCACTTCGATGCGGTCGTAGATCGCCATGTCGCTCAGGGTGTTGCCCGCCGAATAGGCGACGTTGCGCACGGCGGAGGGAATGCCGTCGTACTGAAAGTTGTTGATCGAGAAGCCGCGGGAGTAATAGTTGGTCCGGTCGGTGTCGAACGCCGACACGGTGATGCCCGGGGTATGGCGCATGACGGCGTCGACGCTGTTGAGGGCAAAGTCATCCATGTGCTGGCGGGTGACCACGCTGATCGACTGCGGGGTTTCGCGCAGGGTCAGCGGCAGGCGGGTGGCGGTGGCGATGGTGCCCGGGGTGTAGGAGCCGGTGCCTTCGGTCACGTTGCCCAACTGGTTGGCGGTCACTTGCGTCGGGCTCAGCTCGAGGCCCTCGGCGCCGGCACTGGTGGCGCTGAGGGTCAGCGAGCTGCCCTGCAGGCTGTAGCGGATGCCGCTGCCGGTCAGCAGGAGGGCGATGGCCCGTTGCGCGTCCATCTTGCCCTTCACCGCGGTGCTCTGTTTGCCTTGCACGTCCTGCGGGCTATAGAGCACCTGCAGGCTGGTCTGCCGCCCGAACTCCTGCAGGGCATTGCCCAGGGATTGCGCGGGAATGTCCAGCTCGATCTCCTGGGCCTGTACATAGCCGGCTACCGGCAGCGCCACCGCAAGGGCCAGTGCGCTGGGGAGAAGCTTGATGTTCAGGGCCTTGCGCATGGATAGCGCTTTACTCAGGGGACTGAGACCGAGTACTGCTGGCATGGATGCGTTCTCTTCTATGTATAGGTTGGCAGGTGCTGGTATTTGTTGCGGTTAATTCTCATTAACGATAGTGAGACGTTCCTCCCTGAACAAACCGGAAAAAAAGATTCAGGCCGGCTGCATTTCGCGCACCACCTGGCCGGCGCGCAGACGCACCAGTTGGTCGGCGATATCGAAGTAGCGATCGTCATGGCTGATGACGATGATGGTCTTGCCCAGGCGCTTGAGGTCCGGCAGCAGCTCGGTGTAGAAGATCCGCCGGAAGGCCGGGTCCTGGTCCGCCGCCCATTCGTCGAACACCAGCACCGGGCGCCCTTCGAGCCAGGCGTTGACCAGGGCCAGGCGCTTGCGCTGGCCGGTGGAGAGGTCGGTGGTGGTGAAGGCGCCGTCCTTGATGCTGACCTTGTGCGCGATTTCCAGGCGGTCCAGGTATTGGCTGGCGCTGTCCAGTGACTGCTGGCCGCCGCCCTGGACCAGGTCGTCGAACAGGTAGTAGTCGGCGAACACGGTGGTGAACAGTTGGCGGTAGTCGTCCCGGGCCGGGTCGGTCACGGCCTCGCCGTTCAGGCGTATTTCCCCGGCCTGGGGTGGGTACAGCCCCAGCAGCAGCTTGATCAGGGTGGTCTTGCCGCAGCCGTTCTCGCCGACGATGAAGACGATGTCGCCCTGCTTGATGTCCAGGTCGATCGGCCCCAGGTGGAACGGCTCGCTGCCTTCCACCGGTGGCGGGCTGTAGCTCACGCCACGCAGTTCGAGGCTGTGCACCACGGGTTTCGGCGCCTCGGTAGCATCCAGCAGCAGATGGGGTTCGGGGGAAGAGAACCGCTCGGACAACTCGCTGATACGGCCGAAGGCAATCTTCGCCTTGCCCACCACCGGCAGGTAGGCCACCAGGTTTTCCAACGGGCCCTTCATGTACAGCAGCACCAGCACGAAGCCGGTGATCACGCTCGGGTCCGGGTCCGGGTTGTAGGCCTGCATGGCCAGGGCCAGGCCGATGACCACGAAGAACAGCATCGAGCCGAAGGTCTTGGCGAGGATATAGATGTTCACCGAACGCACCTGGATCGAGGCGATGCGGTCCGCGGTTTCCTGGATGCGGTGGGTGTTCATCCGGTAGCGGCGCGGGCGGTGCATGCGCAGTTCCTTGGCGCCCGAGGCAATGGCGTTGTAGTAGCGCTGCAGCTCGTCTTCCTGGTCGCGGGCCAGGTCGAAGCCGCGGATCCCCTTGCCGCCGGCCACGTACTGCACGCTGGTGCCGATGAGGATGGCGACCACCATCATCAGGAACATCGGCACCGACAGGTACGCCAGGTAGCCCAGGCAACCCAGGGTGACGGTGGCGGCGATGGCCAGCGGGGTGAAGGCGAAGGAGAAGTCGCTGATGGTGTCGACGTCGTGGGTCAGCACCGGGATCAGGCGGTGGGAGCGGTAGCGCTCGATCTGGGTGATCGGCGCCGAGAGCACTTTCTCCCCCAGGTCCTTGCGCAGGGCGGCGATGATGCGCTGGCCCACATAATTGGTGCCGATGTCCGAGACGATCGAGCTGGTCAGCGCCAGCAGGCACAGGGCGGCGAAGGTCAGGACCACGCCCTGGGTCATGCCGGTCTGCGAGTGCAGGGCGTTGTTGATGGTGGCCAGCAGCAGGGTGATGGCCAGGCCGCCGACCATGCCCAGGGCAACGGAAATCACGACAGTGGCACGAAAGGGTCTGAGCAGGGCGAGCAGTCCGTGGAAGGCTCCGCGCTTGGGGTCGGTCATAAGGGGTTCCCGGCAGTGGATGAAGGGTCGAGGCAGAAAGACCCGTACCCATGACAGACGAACCGTTGGCGGCAGTATTTAGCGTGGCCGCGGGCGCGGATAAATTGCCCGGCGCCTGTTTCGTTCTTGTTCTGGAGGTGCACGCGTAACGACGTCGTGCCTGGCCCATTCAGCGAGAGCGAGCAAATGACGAAAAAGAATCTGGTGTATGTCTGGTCCCTGAGGAACGCGGCGGCCGACAAGGCCGGGCAGCCGGTGGCCTACAAGGATCACGAACGCTACATGAAGTCGGTGCTGGAGTTCCTGGTGGAGTCGCTGAACCAGACGCCCCTGGGCGAGGCCTACAACCTGGTCGGGGTGGTGTATGACGATGACGAGCAGTCGCCACGCGACCAGCAGCTGGTGAGCGACTACGGCTTTGCCTATCAGCCTGGCCGGCAGTGGCTGTACCCGGCGGACCTGCGCGTGCAGGGGCGCCTGGTCAACGACCTGCTGCTCAGCGTGCCGTCCACCTATCGCCGCCATCCACGGGGCTCGGCCGAGCATATCGCCGGCAAGCAGGATTTCGAGCGTCGCCTGCACGACACCCTGGTGGAGCTCAAGGCCGATATCGTGGTGCTCGACGGCCTGCTGGTGATCCTCGACGAGCTGGTGCGCCCGGGCGCGCCTTTCGCGCGGCGGATCATGAATATCCATCCGGGGATTACCCGCCTCGAGTCGCCCTACGAGCGTCGCGGTGCCTACGCCACCTGGAATGCGCTGTACGGTGCCCGTGGGCAGAAGGTGGTGGACTGGACCACGCGGGAAACCGAGCCGGTCGAGCCGCTGTACATGACCGGTGCCTCGTTCCACTACGTGGACAACGGCATCGATTCCGGCGAGGTGTTCCACGACGTGCTCAACACCACCATCGCCCCCGAGGACAGCATCCTCGAACTGCGCTGGAACAACTTCAACAACAGCCTGTTCCCGGCCTTGCATGAAGGCCTGGCGCTGTTGGCCAAGCAGGGTTGAACCCTTTAGCGGGCGCCGGAGCTGGCGCCTGTTGTCTCGCCATGCTGCTCCTGATCGATCACCCCTTGTAGCCGCTGCCGCAGGCTGCGACCGGGGCGCAGCCCCGTGAAACCTGACGACGCGGTGTGCCTGGCTTGTGGTGTTGTCTGGCCTGGCACCCGCTGCGCGGGCGATCGCAGCCTCGCTATGGCTCGACAGCGGCTACAGGGATATCGGTAGCCGCTGCCGCAGGCTGCGACCGGGGCGCAGCCCCGTGAAACCTGACGACGCGGTGTGCCTGGCTTGTGGTGGTGTCTGGCCTGGCGCCCGCTGCGCGGGCGATCGCAGCCTCGCTATGGCTCGACAGCGGCTACAGGGATATCGGTAGCCGCTGCCGCAGGCTGCGACCGGGGCGCAGCCCCGTGAAACCTGACGACGCGGTGTGCCTGGCTTGTGGTGGTGTCTGGCCTGGCACCCGCTGCGCGGGCGATCGCAGCCTCGCCCTGGCTCGGCAGCGGCTACAGGGATATTTGTAGCCGCTGCCGCAGGCTGCGATCGGGGCGCAGCCCCGCAAGCCTGACGACGCGGTGTGCCTGGCTTGTGGTGGTGTCTGGCCTGGCGCCCGCTGCGCGGGCGATCGCAGCCTCGCTATGGCTCGGCAGCGGCTACAGGGATATTGGTAGCCGCTGCCGCAGGCTGCGATCGGGGCGCAGCCCCGTGAAACCTGACGACGCGGTGTGCCTGGCTTGTGGTGTTGTCTGGCCTGGCGCCCGCTGCGCGGGCGAGCGCAGCCTCGCCCTGGCTCGGCAGCGGCTACAGGGATATCGGTAGCCGCTGCCGCAGGCTGCGACCGGGGCGCAGCCCCGTGAAACCTGACGACGCGGTGTGCCTGGCTTGTGGTGGTGTCTGGCCTGGCGCCCGCTGCGCGGGCGAGCGCAGCCTCGCTATGGCTCGGCAGCGGCTACAGGGATATTTGTAGCCGCTGCCGCAGGCTGCGACCGGGGCGCAGCCCCGCAAGCCTGACGACGCGGGTGCGGGGTTACAGTTCGCGCACGACGCGAAAGCCGATCCAGTCGCCACGGGTGCTCGGGTAGATATTGTTGCGATTGCCCGAGCGCGAGAACACCGGGGCTTCGCCCCAGTCGTTGCCACGGATCTGCAGCGATTCGCAGCCCGGCTCTACCCAGGCACTGCCATCGGTAGGCGCGCCCACATAGTTGGCGTGTTCGCAGTCGGCGATCCATTCATAGACATTGCCGTGCATGTCGTACATGCCGAAGGCATTGGGCGGGTAGCTGCCCACCGGCGAGCTGAAGCTGTAGCCATCGGCCGGGCCATAGGTGTTGGCGTGCTTGGCGATGCTGTAGCCCTTGCCTTCATCGAACGGAAACGGGAAGGGCCCCTTGGAGCCCGCGCGGGCGGCGTATTCGCGCTGGGCCTCGCTGACCATCGAATAGGTGTGCCCGGTCTTTTTCGACAGCCAGGCGACATAGGCCTTCACGTCGGCGAAGTCCATGCACACCGCCGGCTGACGCGGACCTTGCCGGTAGCGCGGCTTGCTGGCGACGCATTCGCGGCCGGGGCGGGTGTCGCCATTGGCGATGACCACGCCGGTCTGCTTGAGGTAGCTGTCCCATTCGCCGGCGGTGATCTGGAAGCGGCTCATGGCAAAGGGCTTGGCGAAGGTCACGTCATGCATCGGGCCTTCGTCGGGTTCGCGGCCGACCTCGTCGTCCGGAGTGCCCATGGTGAAGGTGCCGGCGGGCAACACGACCATTTCCGGGCAGTCCTTGCAGTCCTTGAACACCTGGCCCGGTTGCGGCGTGGCGGCTTGTGCGCCTTGGCACAGCAGGCCGCCGAACAGGGCGAGCAGGGAGGTGGTACAGAGTTTTTTCAGGGCCAGTGGTGGGGTGGCGGGGCGGGTCGGTTCAGTGGTCATGAGTCATCTCAAGGGTTGGCAGGGGGATCTGCGGCGCCGGTGGCGCGCGCTCAGAGGGCGCGTGCCAGCAGGTCCATGAAGCGGTCGATCTGTGCTTCGTCGTTGAGCAGCCCGGGCGCGGTGCGGATCACCGGGCCGACGTCGCGGTCCACGGCATCGGCCACCACGCGGTTTTTCATCAGGTAGGCGGCGATCGCGTCGCTGTCCTTGCCCTTGACCCGGAAGAAGGTGAAGCCGGCGGACAGCCCGCTGCTCAGCGGCGTCACCAGCTCGATCTGCGGATGTTGCTGCAGGCGTCGTTTCAGGTAGCTGTTGAGGCTGTGGATGCGCGCCTGGACCTCGGCCTTGCCCAGTTCCAGGTGCAGCTTGAAGGCTTCGTCCAGCGCCCAGCGGTGCTCGAAGGCGTGGTAGCCGCCGGGCGACATGGAGGTGGCGAAATTGTTGTCTTCGGAGAAGGTCGGCGTCATCGGGGTGACGTCCTTGAGCTCCTCGGAGCGGGCACAGACGATGCCCGTGCCGCGCGGGCCGAACATCCACTTGTGGGTGCCGGCGATGAAGAAGTCGCAATGCATGTCCGGAAAGCTCAGGTCTTCCACGCCGAAACCGTGCACGCCATCGATCACGTAGAGGATGCGCTCCTGCTCGGCGCGCTCGCGGTTGAGTTCCTCCACCAGCTGGCCGATCTGGCCGATCGGCAGTTTCACGCCGCTGCCGGACTGTACCCAGGTCATGCCCAGCACCCGGGTGTTGGGACGGATACTGCGCTTGATCGAGCCCAGCACTTCGTCCGCCGACACCGTATGGGCGTTCTCGAACAGCTTGATCTTGCGCACCTGGGTGCCTTGTTTTTTCGCCCGGAAGGCCAGGCTGTACTCGGTGGAATAGTGCTCGTGGACGGTGGTGAGGATCTCCTGGTCCGGGCGCACATGGAGGCCGCCGTAGATCATCGCCAGGCCTTCGCTGGTGCTGCCGGTCAGGGCGATCTGCCCGGGCTTGGCGTCCAGGTAGCGCCCGGCCCATTTGCGCACCTCGGCTTCGCGTTTCCAGGTTTCCTCCAGGTCCCAGTCCATGGCCAGGCCGGGGTTGCGGTCGAGGCTCGCGCGGTGGCGCTCGATGGCATCGCGCACCGGCTTGGGGTGGGAGGTCACCAGGAAGTTGGAGAAGTGCAGGTAGTCCGGGTCCTGGTCGAACAATTGGCGCAGTTGCAGCCATTTGTCCCCGGACGCCAGCGCGCTGTCGCGGGCTGCGTCGGCCGGGGCCAGGGCGGCGAGGGCGGCATTGCCCAGCGGCAGGCCGGCGGCGAGGACACCGGCCTGCTTGAGAAAGGTACGACGGTCAGTCATGGGTCGGTTTCACTTGTCGGCAAAAGAGGTTCAACGGTTGGCTACCGGGCGCGCGGCCTTTTGCACCTGGTCCCAGACCCGCAGGAAGTTGCCGCCCCAGAGCTTGGCGATGTCCGCCTCGGAGTAGCCGCGCGACAGCAGCTCGGCGGTGACGTTGCGGATCTCGCCGACGTTCTCCCAGCCCTTGACCCCGCCGCCCTCGTTGAAGTCCGAGCTGATGCCGACATGGTCGATGCCGATCTTGCGCACGCTGTAGTCGATGGCGTCGCCCAGGTCCTTGAGGGTCGCCTTGGGTTCTTCCTCGAGGATGGCGTACAGCTCGCTGGCGTACTGGCCGAACTTCTGTTCCGGCCAGGCCGAGATGATCGGGTCGCCCGGCATCAGGGCCATGGCCAGGTTCGGCAGCGGCGGCAGGTCGAAGCGCGCGCGCAGGGCGTTGAGCTTGTCCTGGGTGGCCTGGGTCAGCGGGCGCAGGTACTGCGAGAAGCCGACCACCTGGACCACGCCGCCGCTGTTCTTGATCAGCTGCATTTCCTTGTCGCTGAGGTTGCGCGGGATATCCACCGAGGCCCGTGGCGCCGAGTGCGAGGCCACCATCGGCGTGCGGCTTAGCTGCGCCACCTGCTCCAGGGCCTTGGTCGACATCTGCGAGACATCGATGATCACCCCCAGGTCGTTGAGGCGGTGCACCGCCTGCTTGCCGGTCTCCGACAGGCCATCGAGGGCGTCCGGCGAGTCGTTGAAGAACGGCAGCGGCCGCGAGGAGTCGGCCCAGGCGTTGTTGCCGATGTAGCTGAAGCCGAACATGCGCATGCCACGGGCGGCCCACAGGTCCAGCAGGTCCAGGTCGTTACCCAGGGGGTAGGCGTTGAGCATGCTGATGAAGATCGCGAACTTGCCTTCGCCGTGCAGGCGGCGGAAATCGTCCGGGGTGTAGGCGATACCGACCTGGTTGGGGAAGTCGCGGACCATGCCGGAGATGATCTTGTAGCGCACCTCCTGCTGGTTGCGCGCTTCCTCGACAAAGCCCTCGGTGGGGCGGTGCGGTGCGTTGGGGCCATTCCACATTTCCGGCCAGCCGAAGATGGTCAGGGCCGCGCCGGACAGGCGCCCGCGGTTGGCCTTGACCAGGTCGAACTGGCCACCGCCGTCCTTGTCGAACTCGTTGCCGGCGGCGCCGAAATCCAGCGGCAGGCTGATGTGGCTGTCGAACGACAGGATGCGCTCCTGCAATTCATCGGCCTGCTTGAGCACCTTGACCGGGTAGCCGGGGTTGCCACGCAAGCCGTAGTCCCAGGCCAGCAAGCCTGCTCCGGCGCCGATGGCCAGGGCCAGCGGCAGACCGATGTAAAGAGCCTTTTTCGAACGTGGTTTTGTCATTGCCATCTCAGTCGGGTTCGCCGTCGGGGGTAAGCATCAGGGTGCAGGCGTGCCGGTACAGGTGCAGCGCCTTTGCTATCTGGGAAGAACGAGCGAGGCCGGTGGAAAATTAGGCCCCGCGGCCGGCCTGCGCGGCGGGCGCGGGCCTTTGTTGGCGCCGCTTAAATTTCCCCACTCTGCAAACGTCCTAGCTGGGATAAAGCCTGCTTCAGGGCTGACACAGGTAGGGCAATGACGATTTCTCGACGAGGGTTTATCGCAGGCTTGGCGCTCACTGGAGCTGCGGTGCCCGCGGCCATTTATGCGCACCGTGAGCTGACGCGTGAGGAGGCGCTGGAAACCCCCGGCGAAGCGACGGTCGATCTGGCGGACACCGCCGGCCAGCAATTGGCGGACAAGCTGCGCGGGGTCTGGACCCTGCGCTTCGAGGGGGCGGACGCCGGCCTGGCGGGCCTGCCGCGCGAGGGGCTGGAACTGTTTCTCGACATTGCCCAGCGCGGGCGCGGCCTGCGCGGCTACCTGGACCGTGCCGAGGTATTGCGTGGCGAGGCCGAGCCGCGTTACCGGGTGGTCGGCGATCTGCTGGCACCCGATCCGCAGCGGCTCTACTGGCGCCTGGTAAGCGCCGATGCCCGCGACGGTGCGCCTTGTTATGAGTTCAGCGTGGTGCTCGACGAGGTCTGGGCCGATTTCGGCAACGCCGGCAGCGGCACGCTCAGCGGGCGTATCCTGCGCCTGGACCGGCCGCTGGCGCTGCCCGAGCAAGACAATCGCTTCGTTGCCACCAAGCAATTGTTCCCCGAAGCCCGCCAGCGCATCGGCCTGAATCCGACGTTGCTGGCCTGGCTGGTTTCCCCCGAGCACCGGCTGTTTCACCAGCTGTGGCACGCCTCGCGGGACAAGTGGCACACCCTGTCCGAAGACAAGCGCGACGCCCTGCGCGGCATCGGCTGGCAGCCCGGCCCGCGTGGCCAGGAGCGTGACGCCCGGGGCAAGCGCAAGGACCGCAACGGCTCGGGCATCGATTTCTTTTTCATGCACCGGCACATGCTCGGCACCGCGCGTTCCATGCAGGACCTGCCGTCCTGGCTGAACTTCCCGAGCCCGCAGCCGGAACTGGAACGCGATCGCCAGGGGTTTGCCCGTTATTTCGACAATCACGACGGCTTCGCCTTGCCGCCGACCTGGCTGGCCAGCGACGACGCCGAGTACACCCAGTGGGTCAGCGACATCAAGACCGCCGAGACCTACCACAGCAATTTCCAGGTCTGGGAATCGCGTTATCGCGACCCGCGCTACCTGTCGACGCTGACCCTGGGGCAGTTCGGTTCCGAGCTGGAACTGGGCCTGCACGACTGGCTGCACATGCGCTGGGCCTCGGTGCCGCGCGATCCCTCCAACGGCGCGCCGGTGCCGTTCGCCCGCGATCCGGCGGACTTTTCGGCGCGCTGGTACGCCGCGGAAAACGACTTCCTCGGCGATCCGTTTTCTTCCCATGTGAGCCCGGTGTTCTGGTATTTCCACGGCTGGATCGACGACCGCGTGGAAGACTGGTTCCGCGCCCACGAGCGCTTCCATCCGGGTGAAGTCAGCCGCCTTGAAGTCAATGGCGTGCCCTGGTTCGCCCCCGGGCGCTGGGTCGAGGTCGACGACCCCTGGCTGGGCCCGGACACCCACGGTTGCAGCACCACCCCCGGCCTGCAACTGGGGCGCTCGGTGGAGATGGACCCGGAAACCATGAAGCTGGCTTTGCGCATCACCTTCGCCGAGGACGACAAGCTGGCCGGGCTGTTGCGCAAAGTGCCCAGGCGGCCGTGGTATGCCCGCCACCTGAAGGTGCGCGAGCGACAGTTGTAAGCAGCAGTCGGTCGAGATTATTCGCGAAAAACGATGACGCGGTTTGACAGGTGCACCGCGTCGTCTTTATCGCGAGCAAGCTTCGCTCCTACAGAATCCGAAAGCCTTGCACCTGTCCCTGTAGGAGCGAGCTGGCTCGCGATAGCCGCGCAGCGGCGCTCCATCGGCTATCGCGCATCTGGCTTCAGAGCGCTTGCCAACCCCCACCCAACGCCTTGTACAGGGCCACGCTGGCCTGCAGCCGCGACAGACGCAGCTGCACGTTCTGGTCCTGGGCGGCGTACAGGGTGCGCTGGGTTTCCAGGACCGTGAGCAGGTCGGCGGCGCCGGCCTGGTAGCGGCTCTGGGCGATGTCGAAGGCGATCTGCGCCTGGCGCAGTTCTTCGCTCTACAGAATCCGAAAGCCTTGCACCTGTCCCTGTAGGAGCGAGCTGGCTCGCGATAGCCGCGCAGCGGCGCTCCATCGGCTATCGCGCATCTGGCTTCAGAGCGCTTGCCAACCCCCACCCAACGCCTTGTACAGGGCCACGCTGGCCTGCAGCCGCGACAGACGCAGCTGCACGTTCTGGTCCTGGGCGGCGTACAGGGTGCGCTGGGTTTCCAGGACCGTGAGCAGGTCGGCGGCGCCGGCCTGGTAGCGGCTCTGGGCGATGTCGAAGGCGATCTGCGCCTGGCGCAGTTCTTCGCTCTGCCATTGCCGCTGCTGGTCCAGGCCGCGAATGCTGTTGAGGGCCTTTTCCACATCGGCGAAGCCGTTGACGATCGCCCCGCGATAGCTTTCCAGCAGCTCTGCCTGGCGCGCCCGGGCCCGGTCGCGCTCGGCGCTCAGGCGGCCGGCGTTGAAGATCGGTGCGACCAAGGCGCTGGTCAGGTTATAGAACGGGCTGCGCAGGATATCCGAGGCGGTATCGGCGCCCGAACCGAGGCTGGCGCTCAGGGTGACGCTGGGTAGCATTGCCGCCCGCGCCACCGTGACGTCGGCCTGGGCGGCGGCGAGCCTGGCTTCGGCGCTGGCGATGTCCGGGCGGCGGATCAACAGGTCGCTGGGCACGCCGGCGTCGATGTCTGGCCAGGTCAGTTGGGCGAAAGGCTGCTGGCCGAGATCGAGGCTCTGCACCGGCTGGCCAAGCAGGGCGGCGAGGGTGATCCGCGCGTCCTCGGCCTGTTGCCGCAGCAAGGGCAACTGGCGCTGCTGGGCGGCCACCAGGCTCTTCTGCTGGGCCAGTTCCAGGGCGGTGGCCGAGCCCGAGTCGTAGCGGGTCTGCACCAGCCTGAGCACGCTTTGCGCATTGGCCAGGTTGAGTTCGGCGATGCGGCTCTGCTCGCGCAGCGACAGCACCTGGGTGTAGCTGTTGGCCACGCCGCCGAGCAGGGTCAGCTCGACGGTGGCCTGGTCGAATTCGCTGGCCCGCAGGCTTTCCACGGCGCTGTCGCGGGCTGCGCGCTTGCCGCCCCAGAAGTCGATTTCATAGCTGGCACTGAGGCTGGCGTTGAAGTAGTCCACGGCCTTGTTGCTGCTGTCGGCGTCCAGTTGGCTGTAGCCGTTGCCGCGCAGCAGCTTCTGCCGGTTGGCGTTGAGCGCGCCCTTGAGTTCCGGCAGCAACGGCGCGCCGGCGACCACCGCCGTGGCTTGCGCCTGGCGCACCCGGGCCATGGCGGCGGCCAGGTCGTGGCTGCCCAGGCGGGCCTGTTCGATCAGGCGCTGCAGTTCCGGGCTGCCGAAGCGGGTCCACCATTGCCGGTTGTCTTGCTGCGCGGCCGCGGTATGGGGCGAGTGCCAGGCGGGCGGGGCCTGCAAGCCACTGTCCGGGCGCGGCGCGGGGCCGCTGCAGGCCGCCAGCAACAGGCTGGCGGCGATAAGGCTGAGGGACGCTTTCATAGGTCGATCATTCACTGGTGAGGGCCGTGACCGGGTCGAGTCGGGCTGCTTTGCGGGCCGGCATGAAGCCGAAGACGACGCCGGTGACCAGGGCGCAGGCGAAGGCGCCCAGGACCGCCACCAGGGAGAAGGCCACCGCCACTTCGCTGAGGATCAGGATGCCGCCGATGATCAGCGCCACGCCGATCCCGGCCAGGCCGCCGACCACCGAGAGCATCACCGCCTCGGTGAGGAACTGGCGCAGGATGTCGCGCTGGCGGGCGCCGGTGGCCATGCGGATGCCGATCTCGCGGGTGCGTTCGCGCACGGTCATGAGCATGATGTTCATCACCCCGATGCCGCCCACCAGCAGCGAGATCGCGGCGATGGCGCCGAGCATCAGCGACAGGGTGTTCTGGGTCCGGGCCTCGGCCTGGATCATCGCCGCGTTGTTGGTCAGCTCGAAGTCGCGCTTGCCGCCGTGCATGCGCAGCATCAACTGGTCGATGGCCTGTTCGGCCTCCTTGACCTTGCGCGCATCGCTGGTGGCGATCGCCACGTACTCCGGGTTGTGGCTGCCGAACAGGCGGATGCTCGCGGCGGAGTAGGGGATGGCGATGCGGTCGTCGCTGTCCTGGTCGCCGGAGCTGGCGCCTTTTTCCGCCAGCACGCCGACCACCTGGAACGGCACGTTCTCGATCAGGATGTACTGGCCGATGGGGTTGGCCACGTCCTTGAGCAGCTTGTCGCGGACTTTCTTGCCGATCACCGCCACGGCCGCCGCGCCGCGCTCGTCGGCCTCGGTGAAATAGCTGCCCTCGACCACCGGCCAGTTGAAGATGGCCGGGAAGTGGGTGTCGTTGCCGCCGACGTAGCTGGTGTGGTCGACATTGCCGAAGCGCACGCCGGCCTCGGCGCCATTGACCGGCATGATGCGCTTGACCTGCGGCAGGGCGGCCAGGGCGGCGACGTCGTCGAGGGTGATGATGCCGGGCGGGGTGCGCGGGTTGGGCATGTAGCCGCTCAAGTAAATGATGTTCGAGCCAAAGGCGCCCATCTGCGCCATGACCTGGCGCTTGCTGCCTTCGCCCACCGCCAGCATCACCACCACCGAGGCCACGCCGATGACGATCCCCAAGAGGGTCAGGGCGGTGCGGAAACGGTTGATCCACATCACCCGCCAGGCCGCCTGCACGGCGTCCAGCAGTTCGCCTTTCCAGGCGCCATTGTGTTCGCTGCCGTCGGCCAGGCGCTGGCGCAGGTCCACCGCCTGCAGGGCACCGCCGCTGGCGCTGGCCTGGACCTCGGGGTGGTCGTCGGCGGTGTCGCTGACGATCTCGCCGTCGCGGATTTCGATGAGGCGCTTGGCCCGGGCCGCGACTTCGCGGTCGTGGGTGATGAGGATCACCACGTGGCCCTGGCTGGCCAGTTCGTCGAGCAGCGCCATGACCTCGGCGCCGCTGTGGCTGTCGAGGGCGCCGGTGGGTTCGTCGGCGAGGATGATGTGGCCGCCGTTCATCAGCGCGCGGGCGATCGACACCCGCTGCTGCTGGCCGCCGGACAACTGGTGCGGGCGGTTGCCGGTGCGGCTGGCCAGGCCCAGGCGCTCGAGCAGGGCGGCGGCGCGGGCGTGGCGCTCGGCCGCCGGGGTGCCGGCATAGATCGCCGGCATCTCGACGTTTTCCTGGGCCGAGCCGGACGGGATCAGGTGGTAGCCCTGGAACACGAAGCCGAAGGCTTCGCGGCGCAGCCAGGCCAGTTCGTCGCTGCCCAGCCGGGCGACGTTTTCCCCGGCGAACAGGTATTCGCCCGAGGTCGGGCGGTCGAGGCAGCCGAGGATGTTCATCAGCGTCGATTTGCCGGAGCCGGAAGCACCGACGATGGCGACGAATTCGCCGGCATGGATCGACAGGTCGATGCCACGCAGCACGTCCACTTGCGGCGTGTCACCGCCGCCGTAGGATTTGCGGATGCCCTTGAGGTCGATCAGCGGGGTCTGCATTCAGCCTCCGCTGCCTTGTGCGGGACCGATCAGCAGGTGATCGCCTTCGACGAGGCCGTCCAGGACCTGGATACGCAAGCGGTCACTGATGCCGACCCGTACCTTGCGCTCCTCGATCGAACCGTTTTTCGCCACCACCCGGGCCAGCTGCACGCCGCTGTCGGCGCCGCTTTGCAAGGCGGCAATCGGCGCGGTGAGAACGTCCTGGGCGCGGTCGGCGACAAAAAACACCTGGGCGGTCATTTCGGCCATCAACGCATTGTCGGCGTTATCCACATCCAGCAGTACGGTGTAGAGCACCACCCGGCCGCTGCCGCTCTTGCTCGAACTGTTGGGGCTGCCGCTGCCCTGGCTGCTTTCGTTCAGCGGCTTGGGCGGGATCGGCAGGATCTGCCGCACGGTGCTGGTCCAGCGCCGGGCGCCGCCGCTCAAGGTGGTGAAGTAGGCGCTCATGCCCGGTTTGACGTGGCCGATATCGGCTTCGGAGACTTCGGCCCAGACCGTCATCGGCGACAGCCGGGCGATGCGCAGGATCAACGGCGTCTGCTGCTGGGCGTTGAGGGTCTGGCCTTCGCGGGCGTCCACCGCGACCACGGTGCCGGACATCGGCGCGTAGATCCGCGTATAGCCCAGCTCGGCCTGGTCGCTGCGCAGGCTGGCCTGGGCCTGGCGGATCTGCGCCTGGATCATGTCGATCCGCGCCTGGGTGGCCTTGAGTTCGGCGCGGGCGGTCTGCACGTCTTCGTCGCGGGTCGCGCCGCCGGCGGCGAGGTTCTGCTGGCGCCGGTACTTCTGCCGGGCCAGCTCGTTCTGCGCCCGCTGCTCTTGCAGCTGGGCCTGCAGGTTCTCGATGGAGAAGCGGCTGGCGTCGAGCTTGGCCTGCTGGGTGGCGGGGTCGATCTCCACCAGCAGCTGGCCCTGCTTGACCGGGTCGCCGGCTTCGACGTGGATCTTGCGGATCTGCCCGGACGCCTGGGCGCCGACGTCGACATAACGCCGCGGTTGCAGGGTGCCCAGGGCGGTCACGCTGCTTTCGATGGTGCCGCGGCTGACCTGCACGGTGGCGAACTGGTCGCGCCCCGGCGGCAGGATCTGCCAGGCGGCGAGGGCGACGATGGGAATCAGACACAGGGTGACAAGCAGGGCGCGTCGGGGATGACGGGGACGTTTCATGCAGGGTTCCGGCCAATGGAAGTCGGCCCGTCGACCGGCCGGGCCCAGGGGCGTGGGCAGGGCAGGAGGCTGTCGATGGCGCGACAGATACGGGGAGCTGTCAGGTAGACGAGAAGCGCCGGGGGGAATTTAAGCCATGACACATGGCGTTACAGGTGCAGGGGATTACAGGTCAGGCGACGAAAATAAATCCGCCTGACCGACGCAGCACTTTAAATCTATATGAGAATTACTATAAATTACGCCACTTCTAAACTGCCATCATCGAATCGCCTGCCCAGGGGCGGGGCGCCGGTTGTGCTCAAGGACAAAGCCGCGTATCGCGGTCGGGAGTCGTGTTGGAAAACTACTATCGCGAGCTGGTGTGTTTCCTCAACGCCAAGCTGGGCAACCTGCAGGTGGCCGAAGATGTGGTGCATGACGCTTACGTGCGGGTGCTGGAGCGCTCCAGCGACACGCCGATCGAGCAACCGCGGGCCTTCCTCTATCGCACCGCGCTGAACCTGGTGATCGACGGCCATCGGCGCAACGCCTTGCGCCAGGTCGAGCCGCTGGATGTGCTCGACAATGAAGAGCGCTTCTTCAGCCCGTCGCCACAAACCAGCATCGACCACGGCCAGCGCCTGGACATGCTGCAACGGGCACTGGCGGAGCTGCCGGTGCTGTGCCGGGAAAGCTTCCTGCTGCGCAAGCTCGAAGGCCTGTCCCACCCCGAGATCGCCGAGCGCCTGGGGATTTCCCGCAGCCTGGTGGAGAAGCACATCGTCAACGCGATGAAACATTGCCGGGTGCGGGTCCGGCAGTGGGACGCCCATTGATCCTTCCTGGTTAAATTTTTTTTCACTGTCCTCGTTCCTACTCAACAGACGACCTGCTGCCTCGCCATGGGCCGATCAGGTCACCGTCGATTTCTCCCCGCGTTGAGGGATTTATCCAGAGGACACTGGAAATGACACAGGCAATTGCATCGACCATCGTTCACGACCTGATCGGTATCGGTTTCGGCCCCTCGAACCTGGCGCTGGCTATCGCGCTGGAAGAACGTGGCCAGATCCAGGGGCCGCTGGACGCGCTGTTTCTCGACAAGCAGGCCGATTACCGCTGGCACGGCAACACCCTGGTGGCCCAGAGCGACCTGCAGATTTCCTTTCTCAAGGACCTGGTGACCCTGCGCAACCCGACCAGCCCGTACTCCTTCGTCAACTACCTCAAGCACCACGGCCGCCTGGTGGACTTCATCAACCTGGGCACCTTCTATCCGTGCCGCATGGAGTTCAACGACTACCTGCGCTGGGTCGCCGGGCACTTCCAGGAGCAGAGCCGCTACGGCGAAGAAGTGCTGGCCGTCGAGCCGGTGCTGCACAACCAGCAGGTCGAGGCGCTGCGGGTGATTTCCTGTGACAGCCAGGGCCAGGAATTCGTCCGTACCAGCCGTTCGGTGGTGGTCAGCCCTGGCGGCACGCCGCTGACCCCGGATACCTTCAAGGCGCTCAAGGACGACGGCCGGGTGTTCCACCACGCGCACTACCTGGAGCGCATGGCCAACCAGCCGTGCACCCGCGGCAAGCCGATGAACGTGGCGATCATCGGTGGCGGGCAGAGCGCGGCGGAGGCCTTCATCGACCTCAACGACAGCTTCCCGTCGGTGCAGGTGGACATGCTGATGCGCGGTTCGGCGCTGAAGCCGGCGGACGACAGCCCGTTCGTCAACGAAGTGTTCTCGCCGGCCTTCACCGACCGGGTGTTCCAGAAGCCCAGGGGCGAGCGCGAGCGCCTGGTCCACGAGTACCAGAACACCAACTATTCGGTGGTGGACGTCGACCTGATCGAACGCATCTACGGGATTCTCTATCGGCAGAAAGTCTCCGGCATCGCGCGCCATGCCTTCCGCACCCTGACCACCGTGGAGAAGGCCACCGCCACTGAACAGGGCATCGAACTGCTGCTGCGCGACACTTCCACCGGCGAGCTGAGCCCCCGGCTCTACGACGCGGTGATCCTGGCCACCGGCTACGAGCGCCAGACCCACCGCGCATTGCTGGCGCCGCTGGAAGCCTACCTGGGCGATTTCGAAGTGGACCGCAACTACCGGGTCATCACCGACGAGCGCTGCAAGGCCGGCATCTACACCCAGGGCTTCAGCCAGGCCAGCCATGGCCTGAGCGACACCTTGCTGTCGGTGTTGCCAATCCGTGCCGAGGAAATCGCCGCCTCGCTGTACGAGCACGACAAGGGCCGCCACAGCCGTTCGGTGCGCGACCTGTTGCTGGCCACCGCCAGCTGATTGTCCGGGTAACGGTGTAGGAGCGAGCTTGCTCGCGAAAAAATGGTCCGGCTTGCAGGCTCCATTGGCGGGTCCGACGCTTCGCGAGCAATCGAGCGTCGACCGGCTGCTCCTACAGGTCCAACGTCTTCGATCCCCCCGTATTTCCTAGCGCTTGGCCTTCTCTGTCGGCCCCTTCCTGAACCTTCGCTGAAGAACTTTTCGATTCCCCCGCCCGGGCCTTTTCCATCGATTTACTCGGCAAAAACCGCGGCGTAAGCTGCGCGCGTTTTCCATCAAGGGCAGATCCACAGTGGGTACTTGTTCGAGTGACAGTAGTCGGCCGGTTTCGATAACCGGCGCCTTCCCGGCAAGATAACGCGCCCGCTTTTTTTGCGCCGTTGTCTCGCCATGACAGCGAGCGGCGGCTTCCCGATCGTGGCCTTCAGGGCCCGTTCCCGATGTCCTTCTCATCGACACTGCAACAGTGGGTGATGCCTGGCCTGGCGCCGCATCGCCGCGCTACGGCTGCGCCTGCTTGCGCGGTCGGCGGACCATACCCGGCTGTGAGTCTCCCGGCGCCGACCGTTAGGGGACACACCATGAACCTCACCCTGCTCAAAGAGTTTTTTGCCGGCTTCCTGCGGACCCGGCATTTCGCCCGGCACTTTCGCCGCCTGGCCTTGCTGGAAAGCTTCAGCGACGCCAGCGTCAGCCGCGACCTGCCGCCCAGCCTGGCGCAGACCCTGGTGGCCGCGGCCAACGACGAGGCCGCGCAGCTGCTGCAACGCTTCGGCAGCCACACCGATGGCCTGAGCGAGGCCGAGGCCCGGGCCCTGCGCGAACGGCATGGCCTCAACGAGGTCGAGCACGAGCAGCCGCTGCCCTGGTGGACGCACCTGTGGCATTGCTACAAGAACCCCTTCAACCTGCTGCTGACCCTGCTGGCGGTGATCTCCTGGCTGACCGAAGACATGAAGGCGGCCACGGTGATCTTGTCCATGGTGGTGCTCTCCACGTTGCTGCGTTTCTGGCAGGAGGCCAAGTCGAACAAGGCCGCCGACGCCCTCAAGGCGATGGTCGGCAACACCGCCACTGTACTGCGGCGCGATGTGGTCGATAGCGCGCCGTCGGTGTTCGCCAGGCTGCCTGGCGCGGCGGTGGCGCACCAGGGCCTGCAACGCCTGGAGCTGCCGATCCGGCTACTGGTGCCGGGCGACCTGATCCAGCTTTCGGCCGGCGACATGATCCCCGCCGATTGCCGGGTGCTCAGCGCCAAGGACCTGTTCGTCAGCCAGGCGGCGATGACCGGCGAATCGCTGCCGGTGGAGAAATTCCCGCGCCAGCAGGACGCCGCCACCCTCAACCCGCTGGAGCTGGACAACATCCTGTTCATGGGCACCAACGTGGTGTCCGGCGCGGCCACCGCGCTGGTCCTGGCCACCGGCAACGCCACCTATTTCGGCGCCCTGGCCCAGCGGGTCGGGGCCACCGACCGGGCGCCGACTTCGTTCCAGAACGGGGTGAACAAGGTCAGCTGGCTGCTGATCCGCTTCATGTTCGTCATGGCGCCGCTGGTGCTGTTCATCAACGGCTTCACCAAAGGCGACTGGATGGAGGCGCTGCTGTTCGCGCTGTCCATCGCCGTGGGCCTGACCCCGGAAATGCTGCCGATGATCGTCACCTCGACCCTGGCCAAGGGCGCGGTGTTCCTGTCGCGCAAGAAGGTCATCGTCAAGCGCCTGGACGCGATCCAGAACTTCGGCGCCATGGACGTGCTGTGCACCGACAAGACCGGCACCCTGACCCAGGACAAGATCTTCCTCGCCCGGCATGTGGATGTCTGGGGGGAAGAGTCCGAGGACGTGCTGGAAATGGCCTACCTGAACAGCTACTACCAGACGGGCCTGAAGAACCTGCTGGACGTGGCGGTGCTGGAGCATGTCGAAGTGCAGCGCGAGCTGCGGGTCGGCACGGCGTTCCAGAAGGTCGACGAGATTCCCTTCGACTTCAACCGGCGGCGCATGTCGGTGGTGGTTGCCGAGAAGGAGCATGCACACCTGCTGATCTGCAAGGGCGCGGTGGAGGAAGTGCTGGCGGTGTGCACCCGGGTGCGCCATGGCGCCGCCGAGGAAATGCTCAGCGACGAGTTGCTGGCGCGGATTCGCCAGGTCACCGCCGGGTTCAACGGCGAGGGCCTGCGGGTGGTGGCCGTGGCCGCCCGGCCGATGCCGCGGGGCCGCGACCGCTACAGCCTGGCGGACGAGCAGGGGCTGACCCTGATCGGCTACGTGGCGTTCCTCGACCCGCCCAAGGAAAGCACCGCGCCGGCGCTCCAGGCCCTGGCCGCCCATGGCGTGGCGGTGAAGGTGCTGACCGGCGACAACGAGCTGGTGACGGCGAAGATCTGTCGCGAAGTCGGCCTGGAGCAACAGGGCCTGCTGCTGGGCAACGACATCGAGCGCATGAGCGACGAACAACTGGCCAAGGCCGTGGAAACCACCAACGTCTTCGCCCGGCTCACGCCCTCGCACAAGGAGCGTATCGTCCGCCTGCTCAAGGACAATGGCCACGTGGTCGGCTTCATGGGCGACGGCATCAACGACGCACCGGCATTGCGCACCGCGGACATCGGCATTTCGGTGGACAGCGCCGTGGACATCGCCAAGGAGGCGGCGGACATCATCCTCCTGGAAAAAAGCCTGATGGTACTGGAGGAGGGCGTGCTGGAAGGGCGGCGGACCTTCGCCAACATGCTCAAGTACATCAAGATGACCGCCAGCTCGAACTTCGGCAACGTGTTCTCGGTACTGGTGGCCAGCGCCTTCATTCCATTCCTGCCGATGCTGCCGATGCACCTGCTGGTGCAGAACCTGCTGTACGACATTTCCCAGATCGCCATCCCGTTCGACAACGTCGATGACGACATGCTGGCCCGGCCCCAGCGCTGGCAACCAGCGGACGTCGGGCGCTTCATGCTGTTTTTCGGGCCGATCAGCTCGATCTTCGACATCGGCACTTTCGCCCTGATGTGGTACGTGTTCGACGCCAATACTCCGGACCACCAGGCGCTGTTCCAGTCCGGCTGGTTCGTGGTCGGGCTGCTGACCCAGACCCTGATCGTGCACATGATCCGCACGCCGAAGATCCCCTTCCTGCAAAGCCGCGCGGCCATGCCGCTGCTGGTGATGACAGGAGTGATCATGGCCATCGGCATCTTCCTGCCCATGGGCCCGCTGGCGCACTACTTCAAGCTGCAGGCGCTGCCGTCGCTGTACTTCGTGTTCCTGCCGGCGATCCTGCTGGCGTACATGGCGCTGACCCAGGCGGTGAAGGGCTTTTATATCCGCCGGTTCGGCTGGCAATGAGCGCAACGCCGCACCCAATCCTGTAGCCGCTGCCGCAGGCTGCGCCAGGACCGCAGGTCCTCCGGCGTTGGCACGATCGCCACGGCCCTGCGGGCCGATCGCAGCCTGCGGCAGCGGCTACAGGGTTAACCGGCAATCGCCATCTGCTCGTAATACCTGCCGGTGCAAGATACCCGGCACCCTGGCCGTTCTCATCGCGGGCGGTCGGGGCCCGTCTGCTCGCTCCGGCAAAGTGCACCTATCCTGTAGGGGCAGCCGACCGTCGCGTACTCAAGGACTTGATGCATGCAAGCACTCCAGAACATCAACCTGACCTCCCTGGTGGACACCCTGGTCAGCCTCAGCGCGGCCTTTATCCTCGGCGGCCTGATCGGTTTCGAGCGCCAATACCGGCAGCGCACCGCCGGCCTGCGCACCAACGTGCTGGTGGCGGTGGGCGCGGCGATTTTCGTCGACATGGCCAACCGCCTCGGCGGCGCCGAAGGCGCGGTGCGGGTGGTGGCCTACGTGGTGTCCGGCATCGGTTTTCTCGGTGCCGGGGTGATCATGCGCGAGGAGGGCAACGTGCGTGGCCTGAACACCGCGGCCACCCTCTGGGCCTCGGCGGCGGTGGGTGCCTGCGCCGGTGCCGACCTGATCCTCGAGGCCTTTCTCGGCACGCTGTTCGTGCTGGCGGCCAATACCTTGCTGCGGCCGATCGTCAACAACATCAACCGCCAGCCGCTGGACGTGGTCTCCGCCGAGGTCACCAATATCGTCTATGTCATCGCCCATCGTTCCAAGCAGAAGGCTGTGTTCGCCCTGCTCGAAGCGGAGCTGGAGCGCAGCAACTACCCGGCCAGCGATATCGACGTCCATGCCTTCGGCAACGACGACGTGGAGATCGAAGCCACCCTGGCCACCACCTCGGTGGACGGCGACGAACTCGACGCGCTGGTGGCGCGCCTGTCCACCTCGGCCCTGGTGGAGCAGGCATTCTGGAGCCCCAGTACCACCGAATAGACCGCTCAATCGCTGGGTCGAGGCGCCTGTAAACGGCAGGCCTGTGCCGAGGGGAAAAAATGTCTGTCCACAGCGATTTTTGGGAATCGTCTTAAAGAGTCGGCCCGGGGCCATCGGATAGTCTGTCGAACCTCTGTGTTCAACCGAGAGTTGCCACGCCGATGCCCGACAAACGCTTGAGAATATTGATTGCCGACGCGTCCCGGGAGCAGTGTGGGCGCATCCAGCGTTTGTTGAGTGGCCTGGGGTATTTCCGTGTCGCGGCGGTGGGGTCTTTCCGCGAACTGGTGACCCTGACTCACTATTCCTGCGAGCCCTTCGAGAACTTCGACCTGTTGCTGCTCAGCGGCGAGCTGGCGCTTGCCGCCGGGGTGGACGCCGGTGTGTTCTGCCAGGGCAACCCGCAGATCCGCCATGCCATGATCTATGGCGGTCGCAGCGAACATGCATTGCCGGTGGTCCTCGGTGCCTCTGCGCTACAGGAGGTTCTCTGGGTGCGTGGCGCAACGCAGGAGATCCTCCAGCGCTTCATTGCCCATATCAATCCTCCCGCCTCCTCGGGCAAAGACCGAGCCTTCTGAATGCCGGAATGGCCCCCGGCAGTCGAACAGGGTTTGCGTCGTGCTACTGCAGGCGCATTACTGCCCGTCCTGTGGTTTTCCGATGGCCGCTGCCGGGGCCGGGCAGGTCTTTTGTCTCCATCCGGACCGGGCAGGAAACAGGACCCAAGGCCGCCCGTCGATACCCGTTGTGTACCGCCGATGCGGGCGGATATCCCGGGGAAACGAACATTTCGGGCTCAAGAAGTAGGGGAAAGGCTAATGCCGATCAGTTAAGGCTTTTTGTAGGAGCGGCCGGTCGAGCCCATCGCTTAACTGACTGGCATTAGGGGAAAGGCGCATTTTAGTCATGCGGAGTAGGGCTTTTCAGAAATCCCTTAGAGAAAACACTCGGCTGCTCCCCTAGCCTTTGTTCGTAGGCTTGGAGCCTGTCCTCTCAGACTTTTTTCATGGTCGCAAAAATGCCGAATAAAACGTTACGAATCCTGATTGCCGATGAACAGCATTTTCATCGAATGAAGATCGAGCGGGTGCTGAACCAACTGGGCTATTACCGGATCGCACCGATCCATCGACTCATCGAGGTGTTGAACATCGTGGAATATGGCAGTGAGCCAATGGACCTGCTGATCATCAACGCCTCGCTGGGGGGGCAGGCCCGGCTCGATATCGTGGCGTTCTGCATGGATAACCCGCAGATCCGTCATGTGCTGGTCTATGACTGCGAGCTTCTTGGTGTGCCTTCGATTCCACTCGGTCCGCAGCGCAAGATGTATATCAGCAGCCTGCCGGTGCCGGACCAGGAGACCATCAGCCGTTTGATGGGCACCATCGACACCGGCCGCCGGAGCAAGACCCTGGCGGCCGGAAAGTTTCCCAGCAGTTCCAATGAGGAAGAGATCGCATCCGATGGCATCAGGTTGAATGCCGTGGTGCGCTAGGACCTCAGTCCCACGCCGGCGCAATGCCGGCGGGGCTGGTCAGGCGATGACCGCGCTCCAGACTGGCGATGCGTTGCATCTCTGCCTCGCCCAGGGTCAGGGCACAGGCCTTGAGGTTGCTTTCCAGGTTCGCGCGCCTGGTCGAGGAGGGAATCACCGCATAACCCGATTGCATGGCCCAGGCCAGGGTCACTTGAGCCGGCGTCGCCCGATGCTGCTCGGCGATCTGCTGGATGATCGGGTCCTTGAGCACTTCACCGTAGGCCAGCGTCATGTACGAGGTGATGTGAATCCCCTGGCTTTGCGCGAACTCCACGACCTTGCGGTTCTGCAGGTAAGGATGCAGTTCGATCTGGTGGGTGGCGATGTGTTCGGCGCCGACCGCGGCGATGGCCTGTTTCATCAGGTCGTTGGTGAAGTTGGAAACACCGATCTGCCGGGTCAGCCCCAGTTGCCTGGCTTCCAGCAGCGCCGCCATGAACTCTTCGACCGGCACCTGGTTATCCGGGGACGGCCAGTGGATCAGGGTCAGGTCAAGGTAGTCGGTCCGCAGCTTGCGCAGGCTGTCCTTGAGGCTGGGGATCAGCTTGTCGCGGGCGAAATTGGCGACCCAGATCTTGCTGGTGACGAACAGCTCGTCGCGGGGGATGCCGCTGTCGGCGATGGCCTGGCCGACCTCGGCTTCGTTCTCGTAGATCTGTGCGGTGTCGATCGCCCGGTAGCCCAGCTCGAGCGCGGCGCTGACCGAGTCGATGACGACCTGGCCTTGCAGGCGAAAGGTGCCGAGGCCGAAAGCAGGTACAGACATGGATGACTCCAGATGGCAGTGGAAAGGCCACGAGTATCCCGGTCCGCACCTTTGAGAAAAACCGCCGGACAGGCAAAGGAATCTTTACCGCGAATCACGAATATCCCCGGCTGCCACAGAGACGGCGCACGCCCCCTCAGGAGCCGCCGGGCGACCCCGATCGATCCCCCGACTCCACACGCGACGGGTTCAGCCACGAGCTTGGAGAATCATGCAGGTAGTTGAACCGGTGGCGTACAGGCGACCATCGACGTCGTAGATCCGACCTTCGGCCAGGGCGGTGGAGCGGCCCAGGTGGACGATCTTGCCTTCGGCGCGGATCGGCCCGCTGCTGCCGGTCAGGGCCCGTACATAGCTGATGCGCAGGTCCAGGGTGGTGTAGCCCTGGCCCTTGTCCAGCCGGGTGTGGATCGCGCAGCCCATGCAGGAGTCCAGCAAGGTCGCGGCATAACCGCCGTGCACGCTGCCCAGCGGGTTGTAATGCCGGGCATCCGGGGTGCCCTGGAACACGAAGTGCCCGGCGGACCATTCGATGGGGATGAAGTCCATCAGCGTGCCGATGGGCGGCGAGGGCAATTCGCCGTTGCCGATCCCTGCGAAGAATTCGCTGGGGGACAGGGCGCTGACTTCGGCCAGGGACAGGCTGCCTGGGCCGGCCAGGCGCGCGCGGATGGCCTGTTCCTGGGCAATCCACTGGGCCAGGGTGGCCTCGCGTGATGGGCTGTGCATGGGCGTTTCCTCGCTGGGCGGAATAAGCTGACGAGCAAAATATTATGCTCGAAATATTATCCGGGCCAGTGTCAAAAACGCCATAGGTCGGAAGATCCGGCCTGGCTTCACCTCGAGCGCATCCTCAGGTCATATCGCTACGGCTGAACTCCTCGCCGAGAAAGTCGATCAGGGTGCGCACCGACGGCAGCAGGCCACGGCGCGACGGGAAGATCGCATGGACGATCCCGCACTTGGGCGCCCAGTCCGGTACCAACTGCACCAGGCGCCCGGCGGCCACATTGTCGCGCACCACCACGCTGGGCAGGTGGACGATGCCGATCCCCGCCAGGGCCGCCTGGCGCAGGGCGATCAGGTCGTCGGTGACCATCCGCGGCTTGTAGCGAATCTGCGCCAGGGCCTCGTTCGGGCCGAACAGCTCCCACTGGTATTCGCGCTGCGCCGAGCCCCAGTGCAGGCTCGGCAGGCCGCTGAGGTCGGCGGGCGAGGCGGGGCTCGACAGCCGCGCGAGAAAGTCCGGGTGGCCGACCAGGCACTGGGTGCTGTTGCCCAGCACCTTCATCACCAGGTCGCTGCTTTCCAGCGGCGGGAAGCGCACCCGCAGGGCGATGTCGAAACCTTCGTGGATCACGTCGACCCGGCGGTTGGTGCTCTCGATGAACAGTTCCACCAGCGGGTACTTGAGCATGTAGCGGGTCAGCATCGGCCCGACCCAGGAATTGAGCAGCGCGGTCGGGCAACTGATGCGCACCAGGCCCTGGGGTTCGGAACGGTTGCGCTCGATGACCTCCGCGGCGCTTTCCGCTTCCACGCGCATCGCCAGGCAACGCTGGTAGTACTCATGGCCGATCTCGGTGAGCGAACAGTGGCGGCTGGTGCGGTGAATCAGGCGCACGCCGAGGCGTTCCTCGAGCTGGGCGATGCGCCGGCTGAGCTTGGACTTGGGCATGTCGAGGGCGCGCCCGGCGGCGGCGAAACCACGGTGTTCGACGACCTGGGTGAAGTAATAGAGGGTGTTGAGGTCTTCCACCATCGTTCTCCAGATAGAACGCTAAGGGCGATTTTTGCAGTCTAGTGCATCAAAGGTATGGGTTTTAAGGTGTATCCAACGAAATAACTCACCCATTTCGGAGACACCCACATGAAAAACATCATCGGTATCTACACCAGCCCACGGGCCCATTGGGTGGGCGACGGCTTTCCGGTACGTACGCTGTTTTCCTACGACAACCTGGGCAAGCACATCAGCCCGTTCCTGCTGCTCGACCATGCCGGCCCGGCTGAATTCACTCCGACCCAGGGGCGCCGTGGCGTGGGCCAGCATCCCCATCGCGGCTTCGAAACCGTGACCATCGTCTACAAGGGCGAAGTGGAGCACCGCGACTCCACCGGCAGCGGCGGCAAGATCGGCCCTGGCGACGTGCAATGGATGACTGCGGCCTCGGGGATTCTCCATGAGGAGTTCCACTCCGCAGCGTTCGCCAAGTCCGGCGGCACCCTGGAGATGGTCCAGCTGTGGGTCAACCTGCCGGCGCGGGACAAGATGGCCGCCCCCGGTTACCAGACCATCCTCGATGGCGACATTCCGGCCATCGCCCTGAAGGGCAAGGCCGGCACCCTGCGGCTGATCGCCGGCGAGTTCGACGGCGTCAAGGGCCCGGCGCGTACCTTCACCCCGATCGACGTCTGGGACATCCGCCTGAATGCCGGCAAGCCCCTGAGCCTCGACCTGCACCAGGGGCGCAACACCGCCCTGGTGCTGCTGCGCGGCACGGTCCAGGTCAATGGCCAGGAACTGGTGCGCGAAGGCCAGCTGGTGCTGTTCGAACGCGATGGCGACCAGCTCAGCCTGGAAGCCAACAACGACGCGGCGGTGCTGTTGCTCAGCGGCGAACCGATCGACGAGCCCATCGTCGGCCACGGCCCGTTCGTGATGAACAGCGAGGCCGAGATCCACCAGGCATTCGTCGACTTCCAGTCCGGCCGTTTCGGCCAGATGCCCGGCTGACACCGACTTGCACGGGACGCGTAGGCCGGTTCCAGGCCCGCCGGTCCCGGAAATTCACCAGGAAGCGCCTCTGACCATTGCCCGCCCGGCCCTGGCCGGGCGGTGCCGATCGGCATCATGGCTACGCTTTCCGAACTGCAGGGTTCGTGGAACCGCCCGGATGCCGAGCGGTGGGCCGCGGTCTAGGCCCAGGCCATGCCGCACTGTCAGTTGCTGATCGAGAGCTACCTCAAGGCCCGGCAAGTGGCGAATGAGCACGCAGTGCTGGCTTCCCGGCGCTGAACGAACACCCCCACGCCGACTTCCAGTCGGCATCTACCAAGAAGCGAGGACTACACCATGACCACTACCTACAAGCGTCTCGACAAAAACAACGCCGCCGTGCTGCTGGTCGACCACCAGGCCGGCCTGCTGTCCCTGGTGCGTGATATCGACCCGGACAAGTTCAAGAACAACGTGCTGGCCCTGGCCGACCTGGCCAAGTACTTCAAGTTGCCGACCGTCCTCACCACCAGCTTCGAGACCGGCCCCAACGGCCCGCTGGTGCCCGAGCTCAAGGCGCTGTTCCCGGACGCGCCGTACATCGCCCGGCCTGGGCAGATCAACGCCTGGGACAACGAAGACTTCGTCAAGGCGGTCAAGGCCACCGGCAAGAAGCAACTGATCATCGCCGGCGTGGTGACCGAGGTCTGCGTGGCGTTCCCGGCGCTGTCGGCCCTGGAAGAAGGCTTCGAGGTGTTCGTGGTGACCGATGCCTCCGGCACCTTCAATGAACTGACGCGCGATTCGGCATGGAACCGCATGTCCACCGCCGGCGCGCAGTTGATGACCTGGTTCGGCCTGGCCTGCGAGCTGCACCGCGACTGGCGCAACGACATCGAGGGCCTGGGCACCTTGTTCTCCAACCACATTCCGGACTACCGCAACCTGATCACCAGCTACACCACCCTGACCACCGGCAAATGACCTGCTGGTAGCTGTTGGCGAAGGCTGCGATCGGGGCGTAGCCCGTAAACCTGGCAACGCGATGAGCCTGGACTGCGCTGGCGTCGGGTTTGGCGACTGCTACGCAGTCGATCGCAGCCTCGCCAAGGCTCGGCAGCGGCTACACGGTGACCATACCTGTAGCCGCTGCCGAAGGCTGCGATCGCTTGCGCAGCAAGCGTGAGCCAGGGCATGCGGTCCGCCTGTCGAACCGCGTGCTCGGCCTTGACGACGGCTACGCCGCCGAACGCAGGCTGCGCCAGCGGCTACAGAGGTGAATGAAGGCGTTGCAGGCAGGGGCCTCCCATGAGGCCCCTGTTTTTGTTTTGCCGGCTATACCTGCAAGGTCGCTTCTGTGAGATTGTCGCGCCTCTGACTGTGCTGGAGTTGCTTGATGTCGATTCTGTTCGCCGACCACCCGCTGTTCGCCGCGCTGGTCCTGATCCTGCTGGACATGCTGCTGTGGCGCTTGATCGGTGCGCGGGGCGGTTACTGGAAGCTGCTGGTGCGGGTGCTGATCTTCACCCTGTACAGCGTACTGCTGTTCAACCAGGGCCTGAACCCGATGCAGGCGGCGCCCTGGCCGGAGGACGTGCCGCTGCACCTGGCCGCCACCGGGTTGCAGATCGGTTGGTGGCTGTTCGGCGCGCGGACCCTGACGGTGCTGCTCGGCACCCTGATGATGCAACGGGTCGGGCATACCGGGCGGCTGCTGCAGGACCTGATGGGCGCGGTGATTTTCCTGATCGCCATCATCGCCGCCATGGCCTATGTGCTGGAGCTGCCGGTCAAGGGCGTGCTGGCCACCTCGGGCGCGGTGGCGATCATTGTCGGCCTGGCGCTGCAAAGCACCCTCAGCGATGTGTTCTCCGGCATCGTGCTGAACACCACCAAGCCTTATCAGCTCGATGACTGGATCTCCATCGACGGCACCGAAGGCCGGGTGACCGACATCGACTGGCGCGCCACCCGGCTGCAGACCTCCCAGGGCAGCATGGCGGTGATCCCCAACTCCCTGGCGGCCAAGGCCAAGATCATCAACTTCAGCCGTCCCGCCGATATGCACGGGCTGTCCATCAGCCTCCAGGTCAGCCCCCATGCGCGGCCGCAAACGGTGATCGAGGCGCTGGAGCGGGCTATGCTCGGTTGCCGCTTCCTGCTCCCCAAGCCGGCCCCCAGCGTGGCCTTGAAAAGCTCGGGCAATGCCGGGGTGGAATATGAAATCAGCGGCTTCGTGGCCTCCATGGGCCAGAAGCGCGAAGTGCGCAACCAGTTGTTCGACCTGGCCTTCCGTCACCTGCAGGCGTCCGGCGTGAGCCTGCTGTCCACCGGTGAAAGCAGCGTGGCGGCCAACCTGTCGCGACCGCGGGCGCTGCTGGACAGCTCGAGCATCTTCTCCACCCTGCGCCAGGAGGAGAAGGAAACCTTCAGCCAGAACATGACCCTGCAAACCTTCCGCGCCGGCGAGACCATCCTGCCGGCGGGCGAGGTCAGCGATCACCTGCTGATCATCGAGTCGGGGGTGGTCTCGGTCAGCCTGATCCGCGATGGCAAGCCGTTCGAGGCCGGGCGCATGGGGCCGGGCGAAGTGATAGGCGAGGCGGGCATCGCCGATCAGGCGAACGCGGCGGACTTCTCGGCCAAGACCTTCTGCACCCTGTACCGCATCGAAAACGAGTACCTCAAGCCGTGCCTGGACGCGCGGCGCGATATCAACGAGGCGATGAAAAACCTCCTGGATTTCCGCCAGCACATCGCCCAGACCCTGACCCAGGAAACCCCGCGGCCAGTGCTGAAAAAAGGCTTCATGCAGTGGCTGCGCCGGCGCGCCTGACCCCCACCCGATCTTGTAGGAGCGCAGCTTGCTCGCGATGACGCCAGCCCAGGCACTACGGTGAATGGCCGCTGCGCGGATCGCGAGCAAGCTGCGCTCCTACAGAAGATCGTCGTTGGGCCGGGGGCGATTGGTCACCCGGTCTTCGGCGGAATTGGTCATTGGTCCGGGCCCGGCCCAAGCTTAATCTGGCTTCACATTCACTGTGACCTGGAGCCACCCCATGCAATCGCGTATCGACTTCTACACCGCTTCGCCGGACGCCCTCAAAGCCATGATCGCGCTGGAAACCGCGGTCTCGAAACTGCCCCTGGAAAAGTCGCTGATCGAGCTGGTGAAGTTGCGCGCCTCGCAGATCAACGGTTGTGCCTTCTGCGTCGACATGCACACCGCCGACGCGCGCAAGAGCGGGGAAACCGAGCGTCGCCTGTACGCGGTCTCGGTCTGGCGCGAAGCACCGTTCTTCACCGACCGCGAACGCGCCGCCCTGGCCTGGACCGAGTCGCTGACCCGGGTCAGCGAGACCCACGCCCCGGATGCCGACTACGAGCTGCTGAGCAGCCAGTTCAGCCCCAGCGAACAGGTCGACCTGAGCCTGGCCATCGCCACCATCAACAGCTGGAACCGCCTGGCCGTGGGCTTCCGCAAAATGCCCCAGGCCTGATGCCGAGGTTCAATGGCCGTCGGCTGGCGGCGCCGGCGGCGGGGTGACCTTGCGCATCAGGGGCACCATGGCCGTGGCGACGATAAAGCAGACCATGATCATCAGGAACGCATCGCCGTAGGTTTGCGTCTGCGCCTCGCGGTAGGTCAGTTGCCAGAGCTGGCGCAGGCTGGCGCTGATGCCTTCGTCACCGCTCTGGCCCAGCGCCGCGAAGTTGCCGCCGACCCGCGCCAGCCATTGGTTGAGCGCTTCGTTGCTGCTGTTGAGGTGTTCGGCCAGGCGGGTGAAGTGCAGGTTGGTGCGGTCGTTGAGAATGGTGGCACAGGCAGCGATGCCGATGGCGCCGCCGAGGTTGCGCATCAGGTTGAACAGCCCCGAGGCATGCTTGAGCCGCGCCGGCGCCAGCCCGCCCAGGGTCAGGGTCACCGCCGGCGGCACCGCCAGCTGCTGGGCGATGCCGCGCAAGGCTTGCGGCAGCAGCAGTTCCCTGGCCCCCCAGTCATGGGTGATGGGGCTGAAATCCCACATCGACAAGGCGAACAGTCCCAGGCCCGCCATCATGATCCAGCGCAGGTCGACGCGGTTGGCGAGGAACGCATACAGCGGGATCGCCAGCACCTGGAACACCCCGGTGGAAAACACCGCCATGCCGATATCCAGTGCGCTGTAGCCACGCACCCGACCGAGAAACAGCGGCGTCAGGTAGATGGTGGCGAACAGGCCGATGCCGGTGATGAAGGAGAAGAAACAGCCGAGGGCGAAATTGCGGTCCTTCAGGGCGCGCAGGTCGACGATCGGGTTGGCCACGTGCAGGGTGCGGCCGATAAAGGCCAGGCCGGCCAATCCAGAAACCCAGGCGGTGGCGAGGAGGGTGCTGTCGCTGAACCAGTTCCAGCGCGGGCCTTCTTCCAGGGTGTATTCCAGGCAGCCGAGAAACACCGCGAGCAACAGCATGCTCAGGTAGTCGGCGCCCTTGAGCAGCGCCAGTTCCGGCTGGTCGATCCGGACCAGCATAGGCACCGCCACGGCGACGAAAATTCCCGGCAGCAGGTTGATGTAGAACAGCCAGTGCCAGCTCGACACCTCGGTGATCCAGCCGCCGATCACCGGGCCCAGGGTCGGTGCCAGGGACGCCACCGCGCCGATGGTTGCCGCGGCGATCACCCGCTGCTTGCCGGTAAAGAAAAAGAACGCGGTGGTGAACACCAGGGGGATCATCGAGCCGCCGAGAAACCCCTGCAGGGCGCGGAACACGATCATGCTCTGGATGTTCCAGGCCACGCCGCACAGCAGGCTGGCCAGGGTGAAGCCGACCGCCGAGGCGCAGAACAGCCAGCGCGTGGAGAACACCCGGGACAACCAGCCCGACAGCGGGATGACGATGATTTCGGCGATCAGGTAACTGGTCTGCACCCAGGCGGTTTCATCGGTGCCGGCCGACAGCCCGCCGCCGATGTCGCGCAAAGAGGCCGAGACGATCTGGATATCCAGCAGGGCGATGAACATGCCCATGCACATAGTGGCGAAGGCGAAGACCTTGGTCGCCGTGGCCATGCTGGCCGGATTCACGGGCTGGGCCGGGGCGGCGAGGGCGCGGCTCATGGCGCGCTGGCCACGGCGGGTTCAGGCGCTGCCGGTTCGCTGCGGGTGTTGACCGCGGCCGTCACCGACAGGCCGGGGCGCAGTTGGCCGAGTACCGCGTCCTGTGGGTCGAGGATCACCCGCACCGGCACCCGCTGGACGATCTTGGTGAAGTTGCCGGTGGCGTTTTCCGGTGGCAGCACGCTGAACTGCGAGCCAGTGGCCGGCGCCAGGCTGTCGAGGTGGCCGTGGAATGTCCGGCCTGGCAGCACGTCGGCGCGGATCACCACGCGCTGGCCCGGGGTCATGTGTTGCAACTGGTCTTCCTTGAAGTTGGCGTCCACCCACAGGCCGCTGGCCGGCACCAGCGACAGCAGTTGCGCGCCGGCCTGGGTGTAGGCGCCATTGCGCGCCCGGCGGTTGCCGATCACCCCGTCCATGGGCGCGCGGATTTCCGTGTAGCCCAGGTTCAGTTGCGCCAGGTCGCGCTCGGCGCGGGCCTGGAGCAAGGCGGCCTTGGCTTGCAGTTTCTGGGTGGCGATCACTTGCAGTTGGCGCTGGGTCGCCAGCAGTTCGGCCTGGGCCCGGGTGTTGAGGGCCTGGGCGGTCTTGAAGCCGGCCTCGGCCCGCTGCGCGCTTTCCACCGACACCGCCGAGCTGCCCACCAGGCGTTTGTAGCGGGCATTGTCGTCGCGCGAGCGGGTCATTTCCGCGGCGGTGGCGTCGACCCCGGCGCGGGCCTGGCTGATCACCGCGTGCTGCAGCTGTTCGGTGGCATCCAGGTTGGCCAGCAGCGCTTCCTCGGCGGCCACCGCGCCTTCGGCCTTGGCCAGGCTGGCGCGGTAATCCCGCGAGTCGAGGCGGATCAGCAGGTCGCCGGCCTTGACCCGTTGGTTGTCGCTGACCAGCACCTGCTCGATGTAGCCGGACACCTTGGGTCCGATCACTGTCACGTCGCCGCCTATATAAGCGTCGTCGGTCTGTTCGATAAAACGCCCGCTGGTCCACCAGTGCAGGCCGTAGAACCCCAGTGCCGCCAGGGCCACCAGCGCCAGGGTGGCGAGTAGCAGGCGCTTGAGCAAAGGTGGCCTGACCGCGGCCGGGAGGGTGGCGACAGTGACAGGGTCGATGGCGGGCAGGCTGGTCATGGCAGGTACCTTGGGTGAAAATATTATGGTTGAAATATGATGTCTGTAATATTTTATTGCAACTCAATCGTTGTACCGATCGTCAGGTGCGACCTGGGGGGGGCGGATGACGCGGGCGTTTGGCGAGCCGGGGCAGGGCCCAAGCGGAAGCAGTTGGCGCAATCCGTGGCGAAGACTATTGTGGGCAGTCTGAATAACTGCCCGAAGAGAGCGATGCCATGAACACCAGTGATTTGCTTGAACAGTTGCTGCGCGCCGGCCAGGCCTCGATGACGCAGCAGGGTGGCGGGGCCTCGGCACCGCAGGGCGGCCTGGGAGGCCTGGGTGGCTTGCTGGGTGGCCTGTTGGGCGGTAACAGCGGCGGCGGTGCCCCGGCCGGTGGCCTGGGCGGGCTGGGTGGTCTGCTGGGCGGCCTGCTGGGTGGTTCCGGATTGGGCGGCGCGGCCTCCGGCGGCGTCCCTCAGGGCCGCTCCGGCGGCGGCATGAACTACGCGGCGCTGGCGTCCCTGGGGATGATGGCGTTCCAGGCTTACCAAGCCTGGCAACAACAGCAGCAATCGGCGGCCCCGCAACAGGCGTTGCGTACCGTCGACCAGTTGGCCGGCCCGGAAGTCGAGGAACACAGCCATGCGATCCTCCGTGCGCTGATCGCCGCGGCCAAGGCCGATGGCCGCATCGACGAGCAGGAAAAACAACTGATCAGCGCCGAGATCGGTCGTCACACCGATGACCCGCAATTGCAGCAATGGCTCGACGACGAAGTCGCACGTCCCCTGGACGCCGCCGATGTCGCCCAGTCGGCCGCGGGCGAACCGGGCATGGCGGCGGAAATGTACCTGGCCAGCGTGATGCTGGTGGACGACCAGCAGGACGCCGAGCGCAGTTACCTGGACGAGCTGGCGGCGGCGCTGCGGATCGACCCCGAGCTGCAACTGCACCTGGAGCAACAGGCCAAGGGCGGGGTGGCCTGACCCACAAGAGCCGGCCCCCGCAGGGGCCGGTTCATGGACCGTGCCGGGCGTTGCCATTCGACACCCGGCAATCGCGCATCCGTATCACTCCCTGTCCCTGAATCGTTTCGACAGTGCGGCCACCCAGGACCGAGGTGGATTGTCGCAGCGCGGATTTATTCGCTATCTCCTGGTGCGGGCAGGGTGATAATGCCGGCCTGTTCATCATGCGAGCGCACCGTCGCCATGTTCGAGATCCAGCCGCAGAACCCCGAGCTTTTTCGCCAGCAGACCCGTCGCAGCACTCTGTTTATCGCCCTGATCTTCCTGTCCCTGGCCATGCTGCTGTCCAGTGCCGCGGTGCTGCTGCTCGGCACGCCTGGCGGCGACAACTTCCACCTGAATGTCGCCGGCGTGCTGGCCGCTCTGGTGGTGAGCATGGTGCTGATGCGCGTGCGTTTCTGGTCGCAACCGTGGATGGCCGCTGCGGTCTACGGCTGGCAGCTCAAGCGCAGCCTGATGAGCGTGACCAACGTCATGCACCATGTCACTGCGGGCGTCGAGGCCGCAGACCCGACAGCGATGAAACTGCTGCGCTTCTACCACCTGGGCCTGACCCAGATGCACCAGCTGGACGCCAACTCCAGCGCGCTGAGCCAGGTGGTGCATGAGATCGACCGGCACAAGGAGCGGATGCAAGCCCTGGCCATGGACACCGAGCAGAACCGCCTGAATCCGGACTGGATCGAAGCGGTGAAGCGGATCCCGGTAAAAAAATGAGCGGCAAGGGGACCGCCTGGAAGGTTATCCCGGGCCGACTTTGCGCGCATTTCGACATGTATTCAGCGCATGCCATCCTAGGGCTGCATGCGCTGAATACATGGAAAAAAGGCAAAGAGTTATAACGTTAGATTTTATTTATATAAATGGACATAAGCATTAGCGCTATGCTGCCGCCAGTTTTTTACCTGGCCGCGGTTGATGCGTAGGGCTTATTGATGGATGTGGGCAATTTTGGTTTTGTAATCGCGGGCCTGTTGGTGGGGTTCATCGTGGGGATGACAGGGGTGGGGGGCGGTTCGCTGATGACCCCGATCCTGTTGTGGTTTGGGATCAACCCGGCGACCGCTGTGGGGACCGACCTGCTGTATGCCGCCATCACCAAGTCCGGTGGTGTGCTGGTCCATCAGAAAAACCGAAACATCGACTGGAAGATCACCGGCTGGCTGACCCTGGGCAGCGTGCCCGCGGTATTGGCCACCCTGTGGTTCCTCAAGAGCCTGGACACCGACCCGCAAGCGCTGAACAGCGTGATCAAGCAGGCCCTGGGATTTGTGCTGCTGCTTACCGCGCTGGCGATCCTGTTCAAGAAAAAGCTCCTGGCGTTTGCCCAGAAGCATGCCGGCGATCACTACCATCTGCAGGACTCCAGCCTTAACGGGCTGACGGTGGTCACCGGCGTGGTCCTCGGCACCATGGTCGCCCTGACCTCCATCGGCGCCGGTGCCCTGGGCACCGTGGCGCTGTTCATCCTGTACCCGTTCCTGGCCACCAAGCGCCTGGTCGGCACTGAAATCGCCCACGCCGTGCCCCTGACCCTGGTCGCCGGCCTGGGGCACGCGAGCATGGGCAACATGGACTGGCAACTGCTGGGCTTTCTGCTGATGGGCTCGCTACCGGGGATCTGGCTCGGCAGCCACATGACCGGCCGCGTCTCGGACGAACTGCTGCGGCCGTTCCTGGCGCTCATGCTGTTTTCCATCGGTTACAAGCTGGCGTTCTGAACCCGCGCTGGCGGGGCACCACCCACGAAATTGACGTTGAAGAGTCTCCCCGGCATCTAGCGCAAAGGATGCAGCGATCCCAGCGCAGAACCGTCCCGCAGGCCTTTATTGGTGATGTGCATCTCGGCGGCTTTGATGATCTGGCGAGCCTGGATCAGAAGGGCGACCTTGCCCGCATCGCGACTGTTCCAGCCGTCCTCGGCCAGCCGGCCTTTCACAATGGCAGTCTCGCGGGTGAAGGGTGGAAGCGGTTGACGGACTTCAGACATGGCGCTTGCTCCTGTTGGCGAAGGTGAGTGGGGCCGAGTTCAGGATTACCTGGCTCGGGCCACTGGCTGGCCAATGTTCGTGCGCAGCGCTCGCCACAGACTTGCCAGGCGGTTGGCCGACGTGCCGGCGCAAGGATGTTCAAGCGCCGCGGCCATCTGCGGCAGCAACAGGTTCGACTCCCACTCCATGGGCGCAGGATCCGGCGACGCGGACCTGCGCGAGTCGCTCCACAGCGGATGCCGATCCGTGTCCCAGCTGCGCACATCGGTTGTGTTCATGTCACGGCCTCCTCGTCAGAGATCAAGCACCAGGGGTAGCGGGTTGCCGTCGGCTTGCGCCGGCACGGCACAGCAGATGAGTACCTTGTCGCCCTCCGGCAACTGCGCCGGTGGATGGGGGTAATGCACGGCGCCGCTGACCAACCTGGCGGCACAGGTGCCACACGAGCCGCCACGGCAGCTGAACTCGGGCGTAAGACCGCGACTTTCGGCCAGCTCCAGCAGGCTGCCGCTCTCGGGTTTCCAGCGTGCCTCGGTGGCCGAAGCAGAGAAGTACACCGGCACGGGAGCCGTGGCCGCCGGAGGCTGCTCCAGGGTCGGCGGCTGCTCGGTCTGCGAGCGGCGCAGGGCCGAGGGACCGAAGGCCTCGGCGTGGATGCGTTGGTCGGGGATGTTGAGGCCGCGCAGGCCGTCGTACATGTCCTGGAGAAAGCCGCTGGGGCCGCACAGGTAGAAGTCATAGTCATCCAGCGGCAGCCGTGCCTTGACCTGGGCGAAACTCAGGCGACCGGCCAGCTGATAGTCGCGTTCGAGTTGCGCGTCGGCGCCGGGACTGCTCAGGGCGCGGTGGATGTGCAGCAGCCCGGCAGCCTGCCGTTGCAGCGCCGTCAGCTCCTCGCAAAAAGGCAGGTCGGCGAGGCTGCGGGCGCTGTGGAACAGATGAATAGGGCGCGCACGCCGATACTGCCGGTTCTGTGCCACCAACTCCCGGGCCATCGAGACCATCGGCGTGATGCCGACACCCGCACCGATCAATACCACCGGCCTGGCGATGTCATCGACCAGTGTGAAGCTGCCCAGCGGAGCGCGCACCTCCAGCAGGTCGCCCACCTGTACGTTTTCGTGAAGGTGGCGCGAGGCCTTGCCCTGCAGTTTTACGCTGATGCGGATGTACCCGTCGGACGGCGCGCTGGAGACGCTGTAGGTCCTGACCAGCGCTTGCGCCTCGCCGGTCACAATGCGCATCGGCAGGTGCTGGCCGGGGGCGAAAGGCACGGCAGCGCTGTCCAGTGGTTCGAGGAACAGCGAGCGGATGTCGCGGCTTTCCTGCTGGGCTCGCGCCACGCGCCATTGCTGCCATTGCCGGCGTTGCTCGTACTGGCGTACGCGCTCGTCGGTCTCCGCCCAGGTGCCGGTCGCCAGGCTGGTGGGGGCGTAGTCGTGGAACTGCCAGCGAATGCCCGCCGCCGCCGGACGCAGCACCACGTGCTCGACCTCGACCGCCCACAGCCGCTCCGCACCCTCGAAGGCCTTGATCAGGGGGCTGTCGAGCAGCAGCTCGGTGCGTCCGCTGAGTTGCAGCATGTCGCCGGTGGTGAAGTCGACGAAGAGCAGGCCGGCGATCGGGTTGCTCTGCAGGTTACCCAGGGTGTTGAAGAACAGGTTGCCGGCGTAGTCGGGAATGGTCAGGCGGTTGCCTTCGACCTTGACGAAGCCGGCACGGCCGCCGCGATGGGAGACGTCCACCGAGCGGCGGTAATCGTCATGCTCGACGTAGCTGGCCACGAAGAAGGTGTCGGCGGCGCGGATCAGGGCGCTGCTGCGCTCGTCCAGGCCGGCGAAGTCCAGGCGCGGCGCCTTGTCGATCGCCGGCTCGGTGATACGGGTGTAGGAACGTTCCTGGATGTACTTGGGGCAGTTTCCGTAGGAATGCTCGACCTCCACCGCGAAGCCCGCGGCCGAGGCCTGCTGGATCACGCCGTTGATGCGGTTGCGTCGGCGCGTATGCAGCTCGATGCCGAGCATGCCGATGGCGCTGCCGGTCTGCAGGCCGGCGGCAGCCGGGTCCTGCGGGTCGGGTTGGCTGGCGAGGAACAGGTGCTGCGGGTCGGCCGACGTGACGAAGCCTTCCGGCCCTTCGAGCAGGGTGGCCCAGGGGCGGCCGCCTGCATCCACCGCGCCGACCACCATGAACGGCAGCTGCTGATAGAACTCGCGGTGCTGATCGGGCATGTAGTCGCGGATGACCTTCTGCCCGATCACTTCCATGCGTTCGATGACATGCACGCTTTCCTGCAGTTGGCGTTCACCGGCATGCCAGGGCGATTTGCGGTGCTTGGGCAGATGGTCCATGACTGTGCTCCTTGAGAGGGCGGCCGAAGCCCGGCAGCCTGGTCGACACTCAGTTGGCTTGCAGGCCCGCGGCGGTACGTTGCATCGGCACGAAGCCAGGCAGGGCCTCGATGCGCTGCAGCCAGGCACGCATGTTCGGGTAGGCCTCCAGCGAGACGTTGCCCTCTGGGGCATGGGCGATGTAACTGTAATTGGCGACATCGGCGATGCTCGGCTCGTTGCCGGCGAGGAACGGGCTGGTCGCCAGCTCGGTCTCCATCACCTTGAGCAGGGTATGGGCCCGGGCGATGACTTCGTCGGCATTGAAGGCCGCACCGAACACCGTGATCAGCCGCGCGGCGGCCGGGCCGTAGGCGACCTGGCCAGCGGCTACCGACAACCAGCGCTGCACGCGCGCCTCGGTGAGCGGGTCGTTCAACTGCCAGTTGTCGCTGCCATATTTCTTCGCCAGGTAGACCAGGATCGCGTTGGAGTCGCTGAGCAGGGTGCCGTTGTCATCGATCACCGGCACCTGGCCGAAGGCGTTGATGGCCAGGTACTCGGCCTTTTTGTGCGCACCGTTGGCCAGGTCGACGAACACCAGCTCGGTGGGCAGGTTGAGCAGCGAGAGCATCAGCTCGACGCGGTGGGCGTGACCGGACAGCGGGTGGCGATAGAGTTTGATGGCGTTGGTCATGATCGTGGCTCCGTAACTGGGGGGGTGGCCAGCGCGGCATTCAGGGGGCTTGCGCTGTTGGAGCCATGCTGCGCCCATACAGGGGCAAGTAGAATCACCACGCCGGGCAATCCATAATTCCATCTTCTGAAAGAGTGGCGGGCGCGTCCTGATTGGTCGCACTGCATGCAGGCGGTTGCTCGACACCAATGCAAACGCATGGTCGGTAGGGATGCAATCAGGTGGTCAAGTCGGTGCAATTACGCATCTATCTGTATGGGAGATATACCCGCATGGATGAGATGCCTGGCTCGTTGGCCTGGAGCCTGGGGCAGGCGAGTGACCGACCCTCACACCCCGCTCAGCGTTGCGCCAACCAGTAATCGTGCAGCCCACGCGCTGCCTGTTCGACGCTGGCTACCGTCTGGCGATGCCGAAGCAGATCGAGGTCGGCCGGCAGTTCGAAGTTGTCCTGTTCGGCGCAGGTGACGATGGCTTGCAGTTGGGCGGCCTGGGTGGCGGGCAGTTCGGGCCAGTTGCTTACGGCCATGGCGCGCAGGTAGCCGAAACACCATTCTTCCGCCAGCATCAGCGGCTGGTCCTGATGCTCGGTCTGTTCGAAGCGTGGCTGAAAGTTCGCCGAGTCGCTCGCCAGCGTGGTGGCGAGGGCGTTCAGGTGGCGCACGCTCAGTTCGATGAAGCGCTTGCACTCCTCGGGATCCTGCCAGTCCGGGTTCTGCCCGCCCCAGATAGCCGGGAACCATTCGGCGATGTCCACCTGGGTCGGGCCGGACACCAGGGCGGTACAGAAACCGTCGAGCTCGGCCAGGTTGAGCACGGAATGGTCGTCACCGTACTTGAGCAGGGTGTCTTCGATGAATTCGAACTCGGCGGCGCTGAGCGGCGGGTTGTGCATGGACGGCTTCCTTGGAAAAACGTGCGCCCCAGGGGCGCACGGAAAAAAGACGCGGAGGATGGCGCGTTCCGCGGCTTTTATCCAGCGCCGATCATCGTCGCGCAATGGGTTGTTATGGCCGCGACGGACCCGTTAACCGACCCGGTCGCTGTTTGCCTCAGGGTTGCGCGTCATCCAGTGCCTTGAGCAGGGCATGGGCGACCTTCACCCGTTCGGCGTTGGGGTAGTTCTTGTTCGCCAGCAGCACCAGGCCGATGTCCTTGCCGGGTACGAACAGCACATAGCTGCCGAAGCCGTTGGTGGAACCGGTCTTGTTCAGCAGGGTATTGGCCCGCGGCGCCTGGGGCGGGGTCAGCCAGCGGGTCGGGTGCGGTTCGAAGGCCATCTGCGACGAGTTGCCAGCCAGCAGGGCGTCGAGGCTGAGCGGGTAGGGGTAGAGCTCCCAGCCCAGGCCCTGGGTCATGCCCTCGACCTGGTAGTAGCCGGTGTGGGTGATGGCGATTGCCTGCGGCCAGGGTTGCGGCAGCGACTCGGGCTTGAGGTTGGCCTGGACGAAGCGCAGCAGGTCGGCGGCGCTGGTCTTTACCCCGTAGGCTTCGGCAGCCAGGGCGCCGGGACCGAGTCGTACCGGCTTGCCGTCCTTGCCATAGCCCTGGGCGTAATTGCCCATCTGCGACTTCGGCACCTGGAGATAGCTGTGCTGCAGGCCCAGTTGCGGGAACAGCTTCTGCTCCATCAATTGCTCGAAGGGCTGCCCCAGGCTTTGCGCGGCCAGGTAGCCGAACAGGCCGATACTCGGGTTCGAATACAGGCGCTGGGCGCCGGGGGCAAAGGCCGGCTTCCAGTCCTGGTAGTAGCCGAGCATCTTGTCCTGGCTGTCCCACTGCGCCGGGAACTGCAACGGCAGGCCGCCGGCGCTGTAGGTCCCCAGTTGCAACAGGCTGATGTGCTCGAAAGCGCTGCCGTTCAATGCCGGCAGGTAGCGGCTGGCCGGGTCGCTCAGGGACAGTTTGCCGCTGGCCTGGGCATAGGCCCCCAGGGTCGCGGTGAAGAGTTTGCTCACCGAACCGACCTCGAACAGCGTGTCGGCGTCGACGGCTTTTTGCCCCTCTTTGGAGGCCAGGCCGTAGTTAAAGTAATGGGCCTGGCCCTTGAGGGTGATGGCCACCGCCATGCCGGCGATGTCCTGTTGTTGCATCAACGGGCGGATCGCCGCGTCGACCAGCGGCTTGAGCGTGCTGTCCGGCTGGCCGGCGGCCAGGCAGGCACTGGTGCCGGACAGCAGCAGGGAAACGGCGAAAATTCCAGATAGGGCTAGGTTTTTGTTGTGCATGATGGGCTGACATTCCATGATTTTGCAGGGTGATGGCCGCTACACTCCGAGCGGCTTTTGCCAGCGCCTGCACCTGCTGCCAGGGGGCAGGGCGCTGCGAGCCGGCTCAATGTAGGCGGCCGGCGAAGGATCGACAAACGACGATATTTCGCAGGAGCCATTAGAAAAACTAGGGAGTGGTCATGATCCGACCCCATTTGCCGCTGAATGCCCTGCGGGCCTTCGAGGCCTCGGCGCGGCATTTGAGTTTTACCCGCGCGGCTATCGAGCTGTGCGTGACCCAGGCGGCGGTCAGTCATCAGGTGAAAAGCCTCGAGGCCCAGCTCAACGTCACCCTGTTCAAGCGCCTGCCCCGCGGGCTGATGCTGACCAGCGAGGGCGAAACCCTGCTGCCGGTGCTGTGCGAGTGCTTCGACCGCATCGCCGAGACCCTCGGCCGCTTCCAAGGCGGGCACTACCGCGAAATGCTCAGCGTCGGCGCGGTCGGTACCTTTGCCGTCGGTTGGTTGCTGCCGCGCCTGGAGGACTTCCAGGCCCGCCACCCGTTTATCGACCTGCGCTTGTCGACCCACAACAACCGGGTCGATGTCGCCGCCGAAGGCCTGGACTATGCCATCCGTTTCGGCAGCGGCGCCTGGCACGGCACCGATGCCGTCCAGCTACTGCAGGCACCGCTGTCAGTGCTCTGCGTGCCGGAGCTGGCGCGACAGTTGCGCAGCCCCGCCGACCTGCTCGGCCAGACCCTGCTGCGCTCCTACCGCACCGACGAATGGCCGGAATGGTTCAGCGCCGCCGGCCTGCCGGCCAGCACCCTGCCTGCGCGCAGCATCGTCTTCGACTCGTCCCTGGGCATGATGGAAGCCGCGCAGCAGGGCATAGGCGTGGCCCTGGCGCCGCCGCTGATGTTCGCCCGGCAGTTGCACGCCGGCAGCATCGTCCAGCCGTTCGCGGTGGGCATCACCACCGGCAGTTATTGGCTGACCCGCTTGCAATCACGGGCGCAGAGCCCGGCGATGCTGGCGTTCAAGGAGTGGCTGTTGGGGAGCGTACAAGAAGGCTGAATGGCTTTAATAAACATAAAGTTGAATATTCAACTGTGTGTTGATATTTTCGCTCGATTCTTTTTGCGCGAAACCGCCATGAACCGCCCCGACAGCCGTTTATCCCCCGAGAGTGCCGCCGAGCGCCAGCTGGTGTTCAAGGTGCTGCACAGCACCCTGAACATGCTCGGCAATGTGGTTGGCCGGCACACCGAAATCGTCCTGCATGACCTGAGCCGGCCCGAATCCTCCATCGTCGCCATCGCCAATGGCCATGTCACCGGTCGCCGGGTCGGAAGCCCGGTGCTGGCCGGGCCGCGCGAGGACCTGGGCTTCATCGCCGTGCGCCGGGCCATGGAGGATCGCTCCGGCAGCGAGCCGGTGCTGGTGGAGAACTACCCGACCACCGCCCCCGACGGTCGCCCGTTGCGCAGCTCGACGGTGGTGTATCGCGACAGCAGCGGCCAGCCCTTCGCCACCCTGTGCACCAACGCCGACCTCAGCGGCATCGCCGCCGCCCATGCCTGCCTCGGCGAGTTGCTGGGCCTGGGCGCGGCCCCCGAACCGCGCCACGACGAGCCCCAGGACATGGAGCAGTTGATGGCGCAGGTCATTCAGCAAGCCTGCCCCGGCGGCCGGGCGTTGATGAAGAAAGCCCAGAAGCTCGAAGCCGTGCGCCAGATGCAGGACCGCGGGCTGTTCATCGTCAAGGGCGGTATCGAGAAGGCCGCCGCGGCCCTGGGCGTCACCCGCTACACCATCTACAACTACCTGGACCAGATCCGGGTTACCGACCACGCCAATCGACCCGAGTGAACCCAGGAATGAAGCCGATGCAGCTCGATATCTTTCAGGTGGACGCCTTTTCCTCCACGCCTTTCGGCGGCAACCCGGCGGCGGTCTGCCCGCTGGACGCGTGGTTGCCCGATGCCACGCTGCAACGGATCGCCGAAGAGAACAACCTGTCGGAAACCGCCTACTTCGTGCGCAATGGCGAGCTGTTCGAATTGCGCTGGTTCACCCCGACCGTGGAAGTCGATCTCTGCGGCCACGCCACCCTGGCGGCGGCCTGGGTGCTGTTCGAACAGTTGAACGAGCCCAGCGAACGGCTGCGCTTCAGCACCCGCAGCGGCGAGTTGCGCGTGCGCCGTGACGGCGAGCGGCTGTCCATGGACTTCCCGGCCAGGCAGCCGGCGGCCGTGGAGATTCCACCGAGCCTGCTGCACGCCCTCGGCCTGCCTCGCGCACAAGCCCTGTACCGCACCGACGACTACTTGCTGGTGGTCGAGGACGAAGCGATCGTCGCCGGCCTCAAGCCCGACTTCGCCGCCCTGGCCAGGTTCGATGTGCGCGGCATCGCCGTCACTGCGCCGGGCCAGCAGTTCGATTTCGTCTCCCGCTGGTTCGGCCCGAACGTCGGGGTCAACGAAGACCCGGTCACCGGCTCGGCCCACACCTCCCTGGCCCCGTACTGGGCCCAACGCCTGGGCAAAACCCGCTTGAGCGCGGAGCAGGGCGGGGCGCGCAAGGGCCAGCTGTGGTGCGAGGTGCTGGATAACGGACGGGTGCTGATCAGCGGCCAGGGCGCGTTGTATCTCAAGGGCACGATCTTTATCTGAGGTTATCGACAGCGCAGGCATGCTCCAGCGCCTGAGGGTCGATCTGGAGCATCGCCGTACAGGTGCAAGGCAGATCGCCGACATTTTGTCGAGCGAGCGTCATGACCGTTGTCGACCCACGCAAACATCGACGAGTAATCACCATCGGCTGGAAGCCGACGGTGGGGCTCAGTGCCGGCATGGATAACGTTACCTATACTGCTTCCGGACCTGGAAGCCGCAGGGTTTATCGTCACCCTTTTCATGCTTCCCTCCGGGCCATGTCACCCCATAACAGTCACGTAAGGAAGGCGTTCGTACCATGACCGAAGAGGCAAAAATAAAAGGGCCAGCGTCGTACTTTCCCTCAATTGAAAAAAAGTATGGGCACCCGATCACTCACTGGCTAAACCTTCTCGAAACAGTCAGCGGCAAGAAGCATATGGAGATGGTGGCCTTGCTCAAAACGGAGCACGGCATGGGCCATGGTCACGCTAACGCTTTAGTTGCGTACTATTTGGCTCCGGCTAAAAGCGACTGACGATACGGATTCGGCGCAGCACGCTCGCCCCTCGATTTACCCTCCGGCGTTCGCTGTTGCAGGATGCTCGCCGAGGGGGAGAAAGCGAATGTCGGTCGTCGCCCGGGCACTGCCGGGCAAGCCCTCCAGGGACCTGTCAATCTGCCGAGCGCCGCAAAAGCGGACCACGGCAGCCTGCGCCCCGATGGCCTGGCGGGGGATTGGCGCTGGCCAGGCCCAATCCCGCCGCCTGCTGTTTACCCGCTGATTATTTGCCGGCCACCAACTTACCTGCCACCAATGCCGGAGTCCGCGGCGGGATCAGGCGTTTGCTGCCGGTGGACTCGTAGGCCGCCGCCAGGCGCAGCAGGTTCGAGTCGTCGTAGGCGCGGCCGGCGAAGGTCAGGCCAACGGGCATGCCGATGTCCGGCATGACGCCCATCGGCACAGTGACCGTGGGCACGCCCAGGTGGCGGATGGCAAGGTTGCCGTTGGCCACCCAGACGCCGTTGCTCCAGGCGATATCCGCGGACGCCGGGTCGACATCGGCATTGGCCGGGCCGACGTCGGCCACGGTCGGGAAGATCACCGCATCGAGGCCCAGCGTGTCCATCCAGTCCTCGAGGTCGATCTTGCGGGTTCGCTCCAGGCCGCGCAGGCCGTCGGGCACGGTGGGGATCCGATCCCAGGGGGTGATGCCGCGCTCGGCCATCTTCACGTACTCGTCCATGCCGGCGGCGAGGTCGCCTTCGCGGTTGGGCAGGGTGCCGGGGTCGTGAGGGAAAATCAGCGGGCCATCGACGTCCACCAGTCGATTGAGTTTCGGGTCGCCGTTGGCCCGCAGGAAGTCATCGAAGGCCCAGGCGGTCAGGTCCCACAATTCATGGTGCAGGAACTCCTTGGACACCAGGCCACGGTTGAACACCGTCGGCGCGCCGGGGCGATCGCCCTCGCAATTGGACACCAGGGGGAAATCCACTTCGAGCACTTCGGCGCCCGCGGCTTCGAGCGCCTGGCGCGCCTGCTGCCAGAGGTCGATCACCGAAGGGCGGGTGTGGATGCGTTGTCCGGTCGGGCCACCGATCCCCGGCGCCTCGCTGGTGCCCGCCTCGGGGTCGGCATTGATGTACATGCGCGGTACGCCGAAGCGCTTGCCGGCCAGGGCGCTGCCGGTGGCGGCCAGTTCCCGATAGGACGCCGGGCGCACCGAGGCCACGCTGGGGATCGGCACCCAGGGTTGCAGGCGCCACAGATCGCCACGGGTGTCCGGGTCTTCGGCGACCACCACGTCGAGCACTTCGAGCAGGTCGGCCATGGTCCGGGCATAGGGCACTACCACGTCCATGGTCGGGGTCAGCGGCCAGTTGCCGCGCACCGAGATCACCCCGCGCGAAGGGGTGTAGGCACACAAGCCATTGTTCGAGGCCGGGCCGCGGCCGCTCGACCAGGTTTCTTCCGCCAGGCCGAAGGCGGCGAAGCTGGCGGCGGTGGCGGTACCCGCGCCGTTCGACGAGCCCGAAGCGAAGGGGGCGGTGAGGTAGTCGGCGTTGTACGGGCTTTCCGCGCGGCCATAGACCCCGCGTTGCATGCCGCCGTTGGCCATCGGCGGCATATTGGTCTTGCCCAGGCAGATCGCCCCGGCGGCGCGCAGCCGTTCGATGGTGAAGGCATCGCGATAGGCGATCAGGTTGGCGAAGGCAGGGCTGCCGGAGGCCGCGGTGAGGCCCTTGACCAGGTAGCTGTCCTTGGCCGTGTAGGGAATGCCATCGAGCGGACCCAGGGTTTCGCCCCTGGCCCGGCGGGCATCGGAGGCCTGGGCTTCCTTGAGGGCGTCGGGGTTGCGCACCACCACCGCGTTGAGGGCGGTGGGGGTGTCGGGGCCGTCGTAGGCATCGATCCTGGCCAGATAGGCCTGGACCAGTTCGACCGCGGTGGTCTGGCCAGATTCGAGCGCGGCGCGCAGTTGGGCAATGGAAACCTCGGTGACTTCGATCATGCGGTTACCGCCGGCGGCTGATGGGTGATGTGGTGAAGGTTGCCATCACACTGGCGCTGGGGTCTGGGCGGCTTGGGCACATCGCTTATCTCACAATGGGTTTTCATATCGGTTCTCGTTGCGCGGCACGACGCGACTGGGGCTGGGCTACAATCTGAGCGGGGTATTTTGCACCAAGTTGCCGGCGGGGGAATCGCTGAACGCTTCGCCGTCGTTGTTGGCTACTGATCGGCAGCTGGCGCCCGTTGTACAACGGTTGCCTGGTATCGAGCGTTTTTACCTCAGTCCTGGCCTAAAAAGTAAGTAGCTGTTTTAAAAACAAATTTATGCATTTGTGGCTTCACAGGCGACGAAAAAGTTGATAAATTTCCGCGCGTTCTTGCAGAGGTCCCCCGCGGGCCTTGCAGCAAGGGCAGGCAATATCAGAGATAGGGGCGTCGCCAAGCGGTAAGGCAGCAGGTTTTGATCCTGCCATGCGTTGGTTCGAATCCAGCCGCCCCTGCCATCTCTTACCCATCCAGGTACCCCTCAGCCGCCAGGCATGAGGCGAGTCCTCCCGAAACACCCCTTTTCTGTTTTATCAAAGGCTTCCGTCATGCCCCGCCATCCGCGTGGATGCTCGAGCGGCCGGTTTTCCTGTGCCTGGATCACTCCATCACCGCGCTCTTGCCCGACTGCTGGCGAAAGCGCTGTGGGATGGCCTCGGCATACGGGTAATGGACAAAGTAGGGCCGGGCTTCGTCGATGACCCGTTGGAACGAGGGACGCTGTATCAGCCGCTCGAAATAGGCGCTCAGGTGGCGATGGTCGTCGGTAAAGGCCACGAGCGTGCTGGCATAGAACAGGGCCGGGGCGGCGGCGCAGTCGGCCAGGCTGAAGTCCGGGCTGGCTACCCAGATTCGCGACGCCAGGCGCTGCTCGAGCACGGCGTATGCGTTCAGCAGGGCTGCGCGTTCCCGGCTCAGGTCGCCGTGGGTGCCATACAGGCGATCGGCGACTATGCGCTGCATCGGCCCCTGGACGTAGCTGTCGAAGAAACGGTCCCACAGCCGGACCTCCAGCGCACTCTCCCAATCCTTGGGAATCAACGGCTGCTGGCGGCCATGGAACCGGTCCAGGTACTCGATGATCACACTCGATTCCGGCACGTCGCGCTGCCGGGCGTGATCGCGGATGACCGGGAACTTGCCCAGCGGCCACAGGCTTTGCAGCTCGGCCCGGTCGGCGTCGTTGGCCAGATCGATGATGCGCTTTTCAAAGGCGACGCCCCGTTCGTACAGGGCGATCAGCACCTTGTGGCAGAACGACGACAGCGGATGGAAATACAGGGTCAGCGGCATTTTCCGGTTCCTCGGCGAAGTGTGGAACGCACCATTTGCCAGCAGGGAAACCCACACAGTATCGGCCTGCCTGGGTGGCCACGCGCTGGCAGGCGACGAGCCGGGCTACAGCCCCCCTGAATATTTCACCGCCGCCGCGGCCCGCGACGGTACGTTGAGGGTGCGCAGCAGCGAAGACACATGGATGCGCACGGTGAAGGGCGAGATCTCCAGTTCGCGGGCGATTTCCTTGTTGGTCTTGCCCTGGGCGATCAGGCGCAGCACTTCGAGCTGGCGCGTGGTCAGGGTGGCGCCGGTGCCCAGGGGCAGCAGCCCGGAAGGCGCGAACTTGACCAGCACCTCGCCTTCGCGAATGGCCAGGACGGCCTGGCCAATCTCGTCCGGGGCGATATTCTTGCCGATAAAACCATCGACGCCGGCGGCCATGACTTCGCCGATCAGCGCCTGGTCATCGACCATCGACACCACGATCAGGGTGGTGCGCGGCAATTGCTGGCGCAACTCGGCCAGCTGGCTGACGCAGGTCAGGCCCGGAAAGCGCAGGTCGAGGATCAGCGTGTCCAGTTCGTCGCCGGCCCGGGTCAGGGCGAGTACCCTGTCCAGGTCGCCGGCCTGCTCGATCAGCGCCTCCGGCAGCAGGCGCTGGACCGTGCGCAACATGCCCTCGCGAAACAGCGGGTGATCGTCGGCTATGATAATCCGGCATGCCATGGGGTGACTCTCCTTGGGTCGAGCTTTCCTAGGCTCTGTACGATAAGTGGCTGCGCGCTGGGCGCCTTCGGCGCTACGCAGGCTATGCTGCGTTAAAAACAGGCTTGGAATGCTCATTTAGGCCCCTAAAGTCGGATGCGACCCCAGCCGTTCCTCGCCTGTTTTGATTCGCTGCGCTCACCCTCCGGGCCAGCCTTCGGCTGTTACTCCCGTTGGTCGTTGCGCCTTGCCTGACCTTCGCTCGCCGACTTTTCGTACAGACCCTGAGGCAGCTACTTTAGCAGTGGGCCAGGCAACTGCCTGGTTCGTGCTGGATACGACGACTGCCGCACAAGGATGTTCCCCATGAAATTCGAGAAAAACACCGAGCTCGCCCAGGCCAACCTGCGCATCATCGTGGGCAGCTGCGCCCTGGCCTATATCAGCGTGCTCGGTTTCCTGCCCGGGCAGCGGGTCGATACCTACCTGCCGATCGTGATCTACATCTGCCTGTTCCTGCTGCTGTCGATTGTCCTGCGCCAGGCCATCGTGCGCTGGCCCGGGCATTATCCGGCGCGACGGGTCCTGGGCATGGTCTATGACTACACCGGGACTGCGTTCGGCCTGGTGGTCGGCGGGGAAGCGGCGCTGCCGCTGTACGCGGTGATGGTCTGGGTCAACCTGGGCAACGGCATGCGCTTCGGTTCGCGTTACCTGGCGATCGCCACGGTCCTGGCGTTGTTGGCGCTGCTGGCCATCTACCGCCTGACGCCGCTATGGCAGGCGCAACCCTTCATGGTGCTGATGCTGTTGATCACCAGCACGGTGATCCCGATCTACGCCCATATCTTGCTGGAACGCACGCGCAAGGCTTCGCAAGAGGCGATTGCCGCCAACCTGGAAAAGTCGCGTTTTCTCGCCCAGGCCAGCCATGACCTGCGCCAGCCGATCCACTCCATCGGCCTGTTCACCGCTTGCCTGCGCGAGGCGCGCCTGGGCGACGAGGAGCGGCGCCTGGTGGACAACATCGACCGCTCGCTGCTCAACGTCTCGCAGCTGTTCCGCTCGATTCTCGACCTCTACACCCTGGACAACGGACGGGTGCAACCCAGTTACCAGGCCCTGCACCTGGGGGAATTCCTCGCCGACCAGCTGCGGCAGAACGCCGAGGCCGCGCGCTGGGCCGGGGTCGAGTTGCGCCTGCGCCCCTGTTCGCACTGGGTCCGGGCGGACCCGGCGCTGCTCGCCACCATGGTCCAGAACGTGCTGTCCAACTGCTTCAAGTACGCGGCGCGGCGACCGGTGCTGATCGGCGTGCGCAAGCGCGGCGCGGGGCTGGCCATCGTCATCTATGACCAGGGCCGGGGGATTGCCGAAGAACACCTGCCGAACCTGTTCGAAGAGTTCTATCGGGTGCGCGAGCAACGGGACAAGGACGTCGAAGGCGTGGGCCTGGGCCTGTCCATCGTCAAGCGCCTGGGGCAGTTGATGGGGCTCGAGGTGGCGATCCGTTCGCGGCTTGGCCACGGCACCGCGGTGAGCCTGTACGGGTTGCCCCTGGCGCCACCGCAGCCGCAGGCGGCGAGCCTCGACGAGGCTCGGCAGGCGGGGCTGCTGACCGGCTTGAAGGTGTGCCTGGTGGAGGATGATCGCAATGTGCTGCTGGCCACCTCGGCCTTGCTCGAGCGCTGGGGCTGTGTGGTCCAGGCCGAGCTTTGCGCTAAGGACCTGGTCAGCGACTGCGACATCATCGTCGCCGACTATGACCTGGGCAACCACGCCACGGGCATCGAGTGCATCGACAGCCTGCGCCGGCAGCGCGGCTGGGCGGTGCCGGCGCTGATCCTCACCGGGCACGAAGTCGAGAAGATCCAGGCCGCGTTGCACGACCGCAATATCGCCATCCTGTCCAAGCCGGTGCGGCCGGCCGAACTGCGCGGCAGCTTGCGTGCGCTGCGTCAGCATTGCGCGCCGGCAGCGCTGGCGCGGGTCATGCCCGAGGCGTGATGGAGCCCGTTTCCTTTACCTGGACAAGGAGAGCGGCCGCAGGCGCGGGGCTTATCGCTTGCAGAGGAAGTCTTGGGTCACGGTGGTTTGCAGACAGTTGTACTGGCCCATGGTCCGGCAGACGGACTTTTCCGAGCCCGATTGTTCGGCGCGCTTGAAACCCCAGACCTGGCAACGCGCCGTGGCCACGGCCAAGCCCTGGGCGGCATCGCTTTGGCCGTTTTCGAACTGGCCCTGTTCATAGGAAATCTGCACTACGCCATCGGTTTTGCTGCCTCCGGTGGCCTCCCACTGTTTAGGGGTGGCGCAGCCCGCCAGGACTAGCGTGGCGAGGGCAAGAATCGTCATTGAAGTGAATTTCATAGGGGGCTTCCTTGGTGTTGTTCTTTTTCACGCACAACCATCCCTCGCGCCGCAAAACCGCGGCGCTGGGGGACACTGGGGGTTGCCGGGGAATATAGCCCCGGAAGAAGGAGGGGTCGATTAGCACGGATGTGCTAGGGCGGGCTGGCGTTTGCCAAATCGCTTCACTCCCCGCAGACCTCCCGCACGCAGTCGCGCAGCCAGCGATGCGCCGGGTCGCTGTTCATTCGCGGGTGCCAGAGCATGGACACGGTGATTTCCGGTATGGCCACCGGCAGGGCGAAGTTGTGCAGGCCGCTGCGCAGGTTGTGGGTATGGCGCTCGGGGACGGCGGCGATCAGGTCCGAGGCGCGGACCAGTGCCAGGGCGACAGAGAAACCGCCAACGACGGTAGCGATATCGCGCGCCAGGCCCACCGCCTGCAACGCATCGTCCACCAGCCCGCGATCCGGGCCCTGGCGCGATACCAGCACATGCTCGCCGGCGGCGTAACGGGCGGCGCCGATCGGCCCGCTGCTCAGCGGATGGCCGTTGCGCACCACACCGATAAAGCGATCGCGGAACAGCTCGCGGGTGTGGATTTCCGGGCTGGTGTTGGCGTCCACCACGCCGGTGTCGAGGTCGACCGTGCCGTCGCGCAGGAGCGTGCTGTCCTTGCCGGTTTTCTGCAGGAAATGCAGGCGCACCCCAGGGGCTTCGGCGCGCAGGCGATCTCACCACGGCAAGCGCCGGGGCCATCGCCAGCGGCATGGGTTTCACCTTTGCCCTGGCGGCGGGATGGGCGGCGATGGCGTTGCTGACCAGCAGCGTCGATGGCGGACGTTGGATTCAATGGCTTAGCACATCGCCATGGCGGGACGTGGCGGCAAGACACCCCAGCCTCTGGAGCGAGGCTTGTCCGCGATAACCTAATGTCATTCGAAGCAGGAGGTCGGGCCCTGTCGCGAGCCATCGACCGGCCGCTCCTATCGATAGGCCGTTTGATCCTGAGCGCTTTCCCCCGCCAGCAACGCACTGTAGGCCCGCAGCCGCTGCACGAACTCATTCACCGAGCCCTGGGGCGCATAGGCCTGCTTGAGGAAGAACGCGGCGTATTCGGCCATCCCCGGTTCGGCCGCCGTCAGCAGCTGCGCGTGCTCCTCCAGGGTGGTCGGCCAGCCGCGTTCCTGCTCGCCGCGCAGCAGGTTGGCCGAGCGCAGCGCCTTGCGCGCCGCGGCCCGTTGCAGGCGTTGTTGCTGCAAAGGTTCGCGGCTTTGCTCCAACTGTTGCGCGTAGCCTTCCAGCACCTGGGGGAAATCGCCATTCAGCGCCAGGGCGATGGTCCGGCTCGGGCGGAAGGGCTCGAAGCGCAGCCCCAGGTCATTGCCCCAGATGCAACGGCACTGATGCTTGAGCCAGAACCCCCAGCGGTAGCGATTGTCGGGCGCCAGCACCTCGCTGAGCACACCGATGTCGAAATCGATCTTCGACACCTCGGGGTGGCGCGCCTCCAGCGCTTGCCGAGTCTCTTCCAGCCGCTGGCGTTCCGCGGGGCTCGGCACCCAGGCCAGGACCAGGGTCACATCCAGGTCGGAAGTGCCCGGCCGCGCATCGCCACGGGCCACGCTGCCGTACAGGTACAGGCCATCGAGCAGCGCGGGAAAACGCCGCGAGAGCATCGCGCACAACTCATTCACCAGAGGGCTGAACGCCGGTTGCAACGGCTGGTCGGGCAGGGACTGGATAAAACCTTCGGCGTCGACGCCTGGGTACTGCGACATGGTGATCTCGATGGGGCAATGGCGATGAAAACAGCCCGGGCCAAGCGGGCGGTTGGCAGACAGTCTGGCTGACTTCACGGATCGCGCAAGCCGGCGCGGTTCAGCGCCACGCCGTCACGGGTCGAGGCTCGCCAGATCGTTACCGAGCGGCGTCGGCGACTCGCCGCTGATCGCGCACAGCAATGCGCTGATGGTTTGCCCCTCGACCGTGCCGCGCTCTTGCAGCAGGTCCGCCAGCGCGCCGACCGCCGGCCAGTAGCGATGCACCAGGCAGCTGGCGCGGGCCATGGCCCGGGATTCGGCGTCGAGCAGCTTGCGCGGCGGCAGCAGGCTGATCAGCTCGTGGCCGCGGCTCAGGTCGCCGCGGCCGCTGCCTTTTATCAGCCTGTCGGATCGGCCATGGCGGTAGATCGCCTCGGCCACCGGGCCGGCAAAGCAATGCAGCAGGTCGCGCTCGATGGACTCGACCATCGACGGCAGGTACTCGGCAATTCCAGGGGCATCGAAGGCGGGGCGCGGGACCAGGTAATCGGCCTCCACCAACCCCTCTACATAGCGCAGGTTGCCGCGCAGATCGAGCATCGGCCCCGCGGCGGCTTCGGCCCTGGTGCGCACGCTGACGCGGGCGATCGGCTGACCGTTCCACCAAAAGGCCAGGGCGTGGCCGGCTTCGTGGATGGCCGTGCAACGCGGGCGCTGGTTCATGCTCTTCTCCCGTGCCCGGTACGCGTCGGGCGGACGAAAAGGCGGGGCAGTCGGGAAAAAAAACGCCTGTGGCGCCCCCCCGCGGGCGCTGTCCCTGGCATCGGCTTCGGCCTTGGGGGCCGGGTAAAAGATTGTCCCTATCAACAACCAATAGTCCGGCTATTAGCGATCCGCCACAGAGGGTCTAGCCTTAATTCAGCGCTGGCGTGAGCCGGCCGGATGAGACCTGATCGAGAGATAACGAAGAACGAGTCAGAAACGTACCGGGCTTACCGTGGGCCACCGTCCTGGCAACTCGCTTGCCGCTCTGCAGCATGCCCTGTGGCCACACCCATCAGTTGAGCGAACTGTGAGCCCCGCAACCTATGTCATTGCTTTCGCCTGTCGCTATCGAGTGCCCCACCGGGCCAGATAGCTGGATGAACACGACCAAAGGTAGCTCCTCATGGCAAACGAATCGAAATGCCCGTTCAACCACGCCGCCGGCGGTGGCACGACCAACCGCGACTGGTGGCCGAACCAACTGAACCTGAAGATCCTGCACCAGCACTCGTCCCTGTCCGACCCCATGGGCGAGGACTTCAACTACGCCGAAGCCTTCAAACGCCTGGATTTCCAGGCCCTGAAACAAGACCTGCATGCGCTGATGACCGACTCCCAGGACTGGTGGCCCGCCGACTTCGGCCACTATGGGCCGCTGTTCATCCGCATGGCCTGGCACAGCGCCGGCACCTACCGCACCGGTGACGGGCGCGGCGGCGCCGGTTCCGGCCAGCAGCGTTTCGCACCGCTCAACAGCTGGCCGGACAACGTCAGCCTGGACAAGGCGCGCCGCCTGCTGTGGCCGATCAAGCAGAAGTACGGCCGCAACATCTCCTGGGCCGACTTGATCGTCCTTGCCGGCAACGTCGCCCTGGAATCCATGGGCTTCAAGACCTTCGGTTTTTCCGGTGGTCGCCCGGATGCCTGGGAGCCGGATGAAGACGTCTACTGGGGCGCCGAAAATACCTGGCTGGGGGGCGATACGCGCTATGGCAAGCCGGACAAAGCCGCCATGCAAGAGGCCGGTGAGGGCCAGTTGGTGGCCGAGCCGGGCAATGAAGAAAGCCGCACCGACCAGGGGCGCCACCTGGAGAACCCGTTGGCCGCGGTGCAGATGGGCCTGATCTATGTGAACCCGGAAGGCCCCGAGGGCAACCCGGACCCGGTCGCGGCGGCGGTGGATATCCGCGAGACCTTCGCCCGCATGGCGATGAACGATGAAGAAACCGTGGCCCTGATCGCCGGTGGCCACGCCTTCGGCAAGACCCACGGCGCCGGGCCCGCCAGCCATGTCGGCCCCGAGCCCGAAGCCGCCGGCCTGGAGCTGCAGGGCCTGGGCTGGAAGAGCAGCTTCGGCACCGGCAAGGGCGCCGACGCCATCACCAGCGGCCTGGAAGTGACCTGGACCACCACGCCCACCCGCTGGAGCAACAACTACCTGGAAAACCTGTTCGGCTACGAGTGGGAACTGACCAAGAGCCCGGCGGGGGCGCACCAGTGGACGCCAGAAAACGGCGCGGGCGCTGGCACCATCCCGGATGCCCACGACCCGTCCAAGCGGCGCAGCCCGACCATGCTGACCACCGACCTGTCGCTGCGCTTCGACCCGGTCTACGAAAAGATTTCGCGGCGCTTCCTGGAGAACCCGGACCAGCTGGCCGACGCCTTCGCCCGCGCCTGGTACAAGCTGATCCACCGCGACATGGGCCCGCTCTCGCGTTACCTCGGCCCGGAAATGCCCAACGAAGAATTGCTCTGGCAAGACCCGATCCCCGCGGTGGACCATGCCCTGGTCAATGACAGCGACATCGCGTCCCTCAAGGCCAGGCTGCTGGCCTCGGGCCTGTCGGTTGCGCAACTGGTGTCCACTGCCTGGGCAGCGGCGGCAAGCTTCCGCGGCTCCGACAAACGCGGTGGTGCCAACGGCGGGCGCCTGCGCCTGGCCCCGCAGAAGGACTGGCCGGCCAACCAGCCCGAGCAACTGGCCAAGGTGCTGGCGACCCTCGAAGGGATCCAGAAGGACTTCAACAGTGCGCAGTCCGGCGGCAAGAAAATCTCCCTGGCCGACCTGATCGTGCTGGGCGGCAGCGCTGGCATCGAACAGGCGGCGAAAAACGCCGGCCGCGACATCTCAGTGCCATTCTCCCCAGGGCGCATGGACGCGAGCCAGGAGCAGACGGACGTCCAGTCCTTCGCGCACCTCGAACCCATCGCCGATGGCTTCCGTAATTACCTCAAGGGCCGCTACCGCGTCCCCGCCGAGGCCCTGCTGGTGGACAAGGCGCAACTGCTGACCCTCACCGCGCCGGAAATGACCGTGCTGATCGGCGGCCTGCGGGTGCTCGACATCAACGTCGGCCACGCCCCCCACGGCGTCTTCACCCTGCGCCCGGGCGCACTGACCAACGACTTCTTCGTCAACCTGCTGGACATGGGCGTGGAATGGAAACCGCTGTCCGACGCCCAGCAAGAGTTCGAAGCCCGCGACCGCAAGACCGGCCAGGTCAAATGGACCGGCACCCGCGTCGACCTGGTCTTCGGCTCCAACGCCCAGTTGCGGGCCTTGGCCGAGGTCTATGCCAGCGCCGATGCGCAGGAGCAGTTTGTGCAGGACTTCGTCGCGGCCTGGGTCAAGGTGATGAATCTGGATCGGTTTGATTTGAGGTGAGGGCGGTTTTGAGGCCTAGAAATGAAACCCCGACCTGAGTGTTCAGGTTGGGGCTTCAGGCTCGGAGTAGACGCTGCATAAGCCATTCGGTGCGCCTGAAAAACCGTAATGAGCTGGTCAAGTCATTCTGGACACCGGTTCAGGTTCTACTCAGCCAGCCTCTCCATCGCGACGGGCGACCGATAGTCCTTGTAACTGTGGGGCGCGACTGTAGGAGCGAGCTCGCGATGAACTCAAGAGCACCGCGCTTACCCACCAAGTACGCACTATCGCTAACGACCATCGCGAGCAATCGAGCATCGACCGGCTGCCCCTACCGCGCGCTGACTGACCGGCATTAGGGCAAAGGGCCGCAAAAATGCTGCTCGATATTTCTACAAGACTGAAACGCCTTCCTGTGGGGAGGCGTTTTTTTGCCGGGCCGAAAGGCTATAGCGCCGTGGATGCGGGCCGAGAGGGCGCACCGACAGGGGCAGGCGAGTGGCGGGGTGTTCGAGGGGCAGGGCATGGACATAAACAGCGACGGTTTAGCGGTTGTTCCTTGGCGGCCACAGACCTAGTCTGCCCCTGTCGCTGCAAAATCAGCGATCGGGTCTGATAACCCGGTAAGATGCAGGCGCACAAGCGCCCGTTACTACGATTGCAGGCGCATTTTTGTGTCCGTCTTCTCGTGTAATGGCGGCTGTGCGTGGGAGACCTTCGGGTCTGCCGGATTCCTGTATCTCCGGTTTATCAGCCTACGCACAGCTGCCACCCTTTCGCCTGATAACGAACATGGCAGCTCTCTTTTTGATATGGGAGGTTCAACCATGTACGCCCGTAAGCTGTCTGTATTTTGCTGCCTTTCGCTTCGCCTTCATCCGCTCAATAAGACCCGCTTCCTGGCTGTCGCAGGAGGTGATCTATGAGCACTTCAACCCCCATCAAAACCCTGGGTTTCGTCACCTTCGGCAGTTGCGCCGATCCTGAGCAAACCCTGTTCCGCGTCAACGCCGATGTGCCTTTGCAGCAAGCCCTGGAACACGCCTCGACCCTGCTGTACTACGCCAAGAAGCTCGCCCTGGACGCCGCCATGGAAGAGCAGGGCGAGCGCTACGCCTGGGCGTCGCATTTTCTGGCGGAGATGGGGAAGGCGGTGATTGATGATGTTTGTTTGGGGTTGAAGGGGGGAGAAGTGCGGTGAGTTGGTTTTGATTTGAGGCTTTTTTGCGTGAACCAAGAAAAACGCCGCTTATCGTGGGTGATGAGTGGCGTTTTATTGTATGGAGGGTTGCTTTTGGCCAAAAGCCGACGTTTAGAGTAGGGAAAAATGAATCTGCGCCTTCTAAACATGATTTCGGTACTCCTTGCTGGCGGTCATTTCAGCCAGCTAAGCTCAACGTGAGTCGCTATCGGCAGAGACCTACCTCCTGCCCATCGTGGTGCAGAGGCTGGTATATTCCACTTTTGGGAAAGCTGTCTGCACCAGAGAAGCGGCACGCTTTCTCGACAGGTTTGCCTAAGCGTGCGCTTAAACTGACATAGAGCAGACTTGGAGATGATGAACATGGTCGTAGACTGCAGCAATAACAGTGTGTGAGGCTAATAGATTGTTAACCACTAGGGATGCAGCAAGGCTTTTCTCAAGCAAGCGTATTGCTGAGATTGCATCTGGAGATTTTTCCTATCTATTGGACATTGCAACACTCTACCGAGACTCGCTTAAAGACAGTTTCACGGTGGCCGAAGTTATTGACCATGCATATTCCGAGCTTTCAAGAGATTACAGAAGCGAGTATTTTTATAAAAATACCGTCGCTGAAAGGCTTTTGCTCGGGCGGCATTCCGTTAACACTGCAACAGTTTTACCAGAGTTCAGAGTTGGACGTAGCAAGGCCGATTGCGTGATATTAAATGGCAGCTCTACTTGCTACGAAATAAAGTCAGACTTCGATAATTTAGATAGATTACCAGAGCAGCTCTCCTTCTATCGAAAGGTTTTTGATAAAACATATGTTGTTGTAGGTAAAACCCACCTGGATAAAGTGCAGAATCTTTGTTGGGATGACATTGGTATAATTGAGCTAACGTCTAAAAAAAGCCTGCGCGTAATTCGAGAGGCAGAGGTGTCTAAGGATCCGGTCGATGTTCCGGTATTAATGCGATCTTTACGGGTAAACGAGTACAAGGAAATTGCTTCAAGAGTTTCCGGGGCGAACATCGACTATCCAAACACAGAAATCTTTTCCGCTTGTGAGGAAATTCTCAAAAGTTCTCCGTCTGAGGATGTTCGAGAAGCATTTTGCTCTACTTTGAAGCAGAGCAGGAAAGTTGAGAAGAGCTATGTGCTTTCACTTCCGCGTTCATTATTAATGGCAGGAATAGGATTTAAGCTGCGAACCGATCAAAGGCGTGGTCTTGTAGAGAACTTAAACAAAATCTTTAGTAAGGATGCTTTATGTACTACCCGATTCTACGAGGCAAGCAATTTGAGCTAATAGCTCTAAGAGAGCTAGCAGGGCATATTCAATCTGACGTAATTCGTCCTGTGATTGAGCCCGTGAGAGGTAATCTCACCCCCCTTATCAAGACAGTAGAAGTGCTATCCGAATCAGGAATAGTTCCTTTAGTTGTAATAAATCCAGCCATAGGTGATTTTGCCAAGGGTTCTGAGGGATTGTTTGAACTCATAAAAACCACCGCAAAATTCACTCCGTGCATAAAAGCAAAAAATGCTGAAGATCTATCTTTGTTAGCCAAGTATGGACTTTCTCTGTCTGATAGCGCGGTCTTTATAGAGAGTGGAATAGATAAAGCGTTATTAGACCAGTTACAAGAAGCGAGCTGTGTTCTTGTAAATAAAGATAGAGCCCACTCAGGTGCGATATCCCGCTTAAAGAACGTTGTGCTTTTCGGCGATTTTTTTGAAAAAAAGGTCAGAAATGCTGACTATAAAGAAAAATCTTTTTATTCCTCCCTTCATACTGAGTGGAGAACTTATAAGAACGCAATAGGGTTTGGTGACTATACTATCTTGAGTGAGGAGTATAGTGAGGCGGGTGGCCCAGCGTATGTAGTAACCATACATCTTAGTTATGTTGATGATGATGAATTTGATGCGATGTATGTTCGGCACTTTTCGTCTTTCAATGACGACTCGCCTGCAAACCCCGGGGGGAAATTCAAGTCGGCGCTTGATAAAGTCTCCGACTATATAGTTGAAAATCCGGGAGTATTTATTGAGACGCGAGGCCTTAACGAGCTATTGAGTCTTCGTGGAAATCCATTCCCTGGATTAGGGCAAGTAAAGAAATACTCAATGAAACATCACATTGAGACTACCTGCGAATTTGTTCGGGGTGAGTGATGCCTAGATGCTGCGTTCGATGCTTTCAAGACTCAGTAATTGTGGCGAAGATCATTTCCGAAGGGGAGATCAGCCGTTGCAGTTACTGCGGTTCAAATCAAGTGTCCTGTATAGACCCGGCGACTTTGACCGACAAACTCGAACTGTTTACCTACGGTTTATCTGCAGATGAAAATGGGCATAAATTTTCTCAAGTCCTAGAGTTTTACGGGCTCTTTAGCGAGCAAGTTCGTCAACCAACTGCATTAATCAACGATATCTTTGGGGAAGGCGCGGCTGATCGGCGATTCCAGTTCGAGTTTAACGTCGCTACATATACGGAGCAGTGGGAGGAATTTAAGTTTGAGCTCAAACATAAGAATCGCTTCTTCCCAAAGGCTACTATCCACTCATCACTGTTCAGTAGGTCAACTACCGACGGCACGGAGGGAGTTCTATTTCAGCTTCTGGAACAGCTAAAAACTCCTGTTAATGAGAGAGAGAGTTTCTTCAGAGCCAGAATATCGGAAGCCCCGTTGGGCGCCAACCAAATGGGCTGCCCACCACGCGAGCGAGTTACAGGCGGAAGGGCTAATCCACTGGGAATTCCTTACCTTTATGTTGCAGATACGTTACAAACTTGCATTAGTGAAGTAAGGCCTAGCAATTCAAGCTGTATATATGTATCTGAGATTACACCAGTCCGGGAGCTCTCTGTTCTAGACTTAACCTCTCCCCGAAAGCTGTGCTCCGCCTCTGCTTTCGGAGAGGAGCAGTTATCCGTTGCGTTAGGATTCCTTGGGCTACTTGAACTGTTCTCCGAAGAACTATCCAAACCCGTCAGGCCGGAAAATGGGAATCTGGACTATATCCCTACTCAGTTTCTTTGCGAATTCATCAAGAGTGAAGCAAAGTTCGATGGACTCATTTTCAACAGCTCATTCGGAAACGGGAAAAACTTCGTATTCTTTGATGGCGACACTTTAGTTCTTACGGAGCCGAAAATGTATATAGTTAACAGGACAGTTCACGAATACGAACTTGGCTAAAAAGGCTGTTTTTTTCAACCCAGGAGCAAAGGGGACAGATTTATTTTCCCTGCTCTAAAACGGCCGCTTTTGGCCGAAAACCGCCATTCACGAGAAGTCCATCGGACGACCAAAGCCCCCGCCAACCCCGCCCATCCAACCCCCGAACTATAATTAACAAGCACCCCATTTGCCCGGTGAGCACCGCCACGCCCGTCCGCTACCCATCAGGCTCACCCGCCAGGCAGGGGGCAGTCCCACCAATGGGACGGGACGCCCAACTGATTACGCGAGAGGAGGCCCGCCATGAAACTTCATTCCTTCCAGCATTACTCCCATGGCCTGGAGATGGCCGTTCACGATGCCTGGATCACCACCAAAGTTAAGTCGGCCCTGGCCTTTGCCGAACCGACCCGCGGCCTGCATATCAATGTCAAAACCCATGCGGGCATCGTTACCTTGAGCGGTCGGCTCAACACCCATAAGCAGTGTGAACAGGCCGTCAGCCTGACCCGTGCCGTGCATGGCGTCGTCGACATCGAGGCCAGCGACTTGCTGACCCATATGTTCACGCCGGGCAGCCTGCCTGAAGCGCCCAACGCTGAAGAGAGCAGCGAATACTCTTCGCCGTCGTCGACGAAGAAGGACGACAACAAATGATGAAGGTGATTGCTTGAGCGTCGTGCCAGGAACACTGGTCGGCGCGGGGTTCGATAGCCCTTTTGGCAGGAGCTCAGGAGGATCATCGGCACGCTGAAAGCCCCACCGTAAAAGACTTGTACCCTAACGGCACATAGTTATGTGAGTGGGTACAGGAGATCTAGCAGGCATAAGCTTCCGAGCATCAATGGCTTGCGATGTAAAAAGTACATCGCAAGCCATTGCAACGCCTAAGTGCCGACAGTTCAGTAACTGGCCATTCTGAATAATAGCCCAAAGACTTATTGCAATTGCGAAGCCGGTGAGGGCTATTGGCGGTGGTTTGAGAGCGTTACAAGTAATTTATAGTAAAGGTTACGGATACGTTGGCGGAGCCAGCCTCTAACTGAGTGTCGGCCAGGCGGTAATAGGCGGCAGAAAGGGGTATTTGGAAGTTTTTACCTGTTGGGTCGAACTCGTTGAACGTATAACTAGTATCCAGGGCGATAGGTTGCCCAATATCGTTCATCAGTTTCAAACCAATACCTTTAGCCGTGGATTCAGAGCTGAGCGCTACGAGCCCTTTTTCTTTATCGAGGACCTGAGAGGTGGCATGCAGGGAATAGGTGACCTTTTTTATACCGCCCTGACATTCATTGAGAGCAATGTTGAATTTTTTCACACGAGGTGCATCACCGGCGGTACCGAACTCTTCTAAACGGTAGTCGTTCCCCATCCTCACCTGAACTGATGGGGAGCGGCAAGATGCCGAATTCAAAGTTATCGGTTTGAGCAGGTTGACTTTTACCAAGGTAAGGTTGCCCCATATATGTGCTCCCAGATAGCCGGCGGGGATTGTACTTTGCGATGAAAGGTCACTGGATTTTATAATTTCAATAGTGTAAATCCTGGCGGGGTCCGTATATATATAAGCCGGCAATATTCGAGCTGCATTTAAATAGCCATTTATATCGTTCTTGATTTTAAATGAGAGGCCTGTTTTGCCCAGGGGGAAAGTATTACCTCTATCAACACTGCCTAGCTTCGGATCTAAAGAAAAAATAAAAGGTGCCGAGGCGTCGCATTGAAAGGCCTGGGCCGGGACCATTATGGTTTCCCTGTAGACCACCGTTCCAATGGGCGCATCTGCGGGAATAGACAGGGCACTGGACCTGCCGGCGTAGTTGGCTGTGAACTCCCCACCCGTCAAGAATGAGCAGTTCGCGGCCAAAGTACTCGAAGAGTGCGCAAGCGCTACTATGACTATAAAGTCAAGCAGCGAGCGTAACCGGGTTGGTTTTTTAAGGTCCATGTGGTGTCGATAGAAGTGACAGTATAGGTAAGGAGGGTGAAATATAAAGAGTAAATAGAGCGAGGAACATAGGACAAACCTTAAATTTCTTCCTGGCCTATTGTGCAGCTTGAAAGAAGAATCTCCTATGCAACTGGCGGGACATTGAAACCATTTTTTATAAGCACATCTCTCCACGCTAGTGACAGCCGGCCAAGCTCTGCTACGCGCACCCTGTAGTAGTAACCTTCTGAAGTTCCTGTGCGAGTCCAGGCAACAACGCGCCGCACAGAATTATCAACAATAATTATGCTTGCACCACAAAACATATTCTTTACCGGATACTTCGTAAACGTACCCGTTTCTTCATTGTAGTCAGCGTTTACCACATGGCTGACGTCGGGCTGATCAGCAATTATCGTGCACCCACCACTTCTGACGCAGGCGCCACTCTCGTCATAGTATGGATTAGGTTTATCTTCATCAAAAACATCAACCCCCCACTCCAACTCATTAACACTCTTGGAAAATCCTGGGATATCACTGTCCATGGTGCCTTTTTTGGGGCCTTCAAGCCACTTCATTAACTTTGACTTAAATTGAATCATGTGGGCATTTTCAGACCTGATCGTAAATTTAATTCCATCTGACAGATCTGCCTGGCTATTGCCAATGGCCATGTCACTTATATCTACATTGATTTCAACAGTAATCAGATCGTCTCGATATGCTATTGTCATAAATAAGGTTCCTTCCAATAAAAGTCCTTATAGCGTTTCGGAACAACATCTGCCTCAACAACTGAATCTCAGAATTTTTTGGGTATGGAATTAACAAAGCATAGGTTAGAAAACGCCCTAATTGTGGATTTTGCAAAAAGGACCCGATCCAGATGCGATTTTTTCATTCCGCCGAATACCATCTTCATGACGCCCGCCCCAAGCACGATGCAGTCAACTAATAGGACTTAGCCTATCTTTGTAGAGCTTGCCACCCGTGAGCCTCCTGCTTTTACCCTCCACGACTTGATCTGTAGCCCTCCACTGAGAAGGTCTTTTGCTTTAGGTCGAAGCGTTGACTACCTATAAGCCCGGCCAAGTGCCGGGCTTTTCGCATCTGGCTTAAGGCTTTTCGGCATTGGCCTTCTCAAGCAAGCCTCGGAGTGGTTCGCCCTGGGCGGACAGCAGCCCACGGCGCGCATCCAGCTCAACTACAACGATGCGATCAAGAGCCTGGTGGCCGCCGGTTATGGCGCTACCTTGCTGCCCCGCGAAGCCGCCGCGCCGCTGCCCGACCCGCGGATAGCCATGCGTCCGTTGCAGCCACCGCTGTGGCGCCAACTGGGCATTGCCCACCGGGACGGCGAGGTGGAGCGCTCGACCCAGCATGTGCTGGAGGTGTTGTGGGGCTTGAGCGCTGATTGACGCCCCGGCGTCCTAGCCCAGCAGATGCCTGGAAATGTGCTTGGAGATTTCCACCATCGAAGTCTTGCCGGTGAATTCGAACTTCACCTGGCCCAGCGATGAAAAGTAGATCTCCAGCTCGGAGTCCAGGTCGAAGGTGCCGGAGGTTTCCACCGAGTAGGCGACGATGTTTTTGTAGGGCAGGGAGGTGAAGTCCTTTTTGCTGCCGGTGATGCCCTGCACATTGACCGCGATGATGCGTTTGTTGGTAAACACCACGCCGTCGCGCATGGCTTTATAGGCATCGATCACCTGCTCGCCTTCCAGCAGCAGGGCGCTGACCCGCTCGGCGTATTCGTCGTTTTGCTTGAGCTTGAAGAAGCCTTTGTTGTTGAAGTCGATCATGGGGGAGTCCTTATTCTTGAAGTGAGCTGCCAGGGTTTTTGCCGATTGTATTGTCGGGCTTGACCTTTGGCACGGCGCTCGGAGCGGCAGGGAGCGCGAGCCTGTATCCCTTTTCTGCACACGCGTTTTTGCCGATCGGAACGCCGGCGCAATCGCCAACCGCTTGCGCGCACGCAGGAGCCAGGCTTGCCGGCGATAGCGGACGCTGGCGCCGACAAGCATTCAAAAGGGACGGGCTCAGGCGTCGGGATATTTCGCGCGCAGTTCGTCGATCATCCGCAGGCAGTGGCTGAGCCCGGCCGATACGTCGCCGACCCGGCGGCTGATGATGATCGGCGAGGTGGCGTTGGCTTCCAGCAGCGGGCTGAAGCCGATGTCGTCGCGGTGCAGCAATTGCACCGAGGCCGGCACCAGGGTGATGCCGATGCCGGCGCCTACCAGGCCGATGGCGGTCTGCAGTTCGTTGGTCCACTGCACGATGCGGATGTTCAGGCCGTGGGTGTTGAACAGCGCGATCACGTGGTCGGCGTAGCTCGGGCGCGGGTTGCCGGGGTAGAGCACGAAGGGTTCGTCGGCCAGTTGCGCCAGGCTCACCGGCTGGCCGATCAGCGGATGGCCGGCGGGCAGGGCGGCCACCAGGCGATCCTCGGCCTGTACCTTCTGCACGATGGCCGGATCGTCGATGCGGATCCGCCCGAAGCCGATGTCGATGCGCCCGGCCTTGAGGGCTTCCACCTGTTGCAGGGTGGTCATTTCCGACAGCCCCAGTTCCAGGGCCAGGGTCTCGTGGCTGCGCAGGCGGCGGATCAGTTCCGGCAGCAGGCCGTACAGGGTCGAGGGGGCAAAACCGATGCCGAGCCAGGTCTTTTCGCCGTGGCCGATGCGCCGGGTGTTGTCGCAGACCTTGGCCAGTTGCTCCAGCAGCACGCTGGAGTGCTCATAGAAAAACCGCCCGGCTTCGGTCAGGCGCAATGGCCGGCCGCGCTCCAGCAGCAACACCCCGAGTTCCTCTTCCAGTTGCTGGATCTGCCGGCTCAGGGGCGGCTGGGCGATGTGCAGGCGCTCGGCGGCCTTGGTGAAGTTGAGGGTCTGGCCCAGCACCTGGAAGTAACGCAGATGACGCAGTTCCATAAGGCCTCCGCAGGCAAAGGTTTGATACCTTCAAGGTATCGAGCCAGACCAATTCTATATTGGAACCCCGGAAAAAGCCGTACGAGAATCGGGTTCATAACTTCGAGAACCTGATGGGTATGGAAATGCTTTCAAGTGCCATTGAATCGATCGAAACGATCATTGTCGATCTGCCGACCATCCGCCCGCACAAGCTGGCGATGCACACCCTGCAGAACCAGACCCTGGTGCTGATCCGCCTGCGCAGCATCGACGGCATCGAAGGCCTGGGCGAAGCCACCACCATCGGCGGCCTGGCCTATGGCAATGAAAGCCCGGACAGCATCAAGACCAATATCGACCGCTTCTTCACGCCGCTGCTGCTTGGCCAGGACGGTGCCAATATCAATGCCGCCATGCAGCGCCTGGAACGCAGCATCCGCGGCAACACCTTCGCCAAGTCCGGTATCGAAAGCGCCTTGCTCGACGCCCAGGGCAAGCGCCTGGGGCTGCCGGTCAGCGAGCTGCTCGGTGGCCGGGTGCGCGACGCCTTGCCGGTGGCCTGGACCCTGGCCAGCGGCGACACCGCCAAGGACATCGCCGAAGCGCAAAAGATGCTCGACCTGCGTCGCCACCGCATCTTCAAGCTGAAGATCGGCGCCGACGAGGTGGACCGCGACCTGGCCCACGTGATCGCGATCAAGAAGGCCCTGGGCGACCGCGCCAGCGTGCGGGTCGACGTCAACCAGGCCTGGGACGAAGCGGTGGCGGTGCGCGCCTGCCGGGTCTTGGGCGGCAACGGCATCGACCTGATCGAACAGCCGATCTCGCGCAACAACCGCGCCGGCATGGTGCGCCTGAATGCCATCAGCCCGGCGCCGATCATGGCTGACGAATCCATCGAATGCGTGGCAGACGCCTTCAACCTGGCCCGCGAAGGCGCGGCCTCGGTGTTTGCCCTGAAGATCGCCAAGAACGGCGGCCCGCGCGCGGTATTGCGCACCGCGGCGATCGCCGAGGCGGCGGGCATCGGCCTGTATGGCGGCACCATGCTCGAAGGCGGCATCGGCACCCTGGCCTCGGCCCATGCCTTCCTGACCCTCAATACCTTGAGCTGGGACACCGAACTGTTCGGCCCGCTGCTGCTGACCGAGGACATCCTCGCCGAGCCGCCGCTGTACCGCGATTTCCAGTTGCACGTATCCCGGGCGCCGGGCCTCGGCCTGAGCCTGGACGAGGAGCGCCTGGCGTTCTTTCGCCGCGACAAAGCCTGAACTGCCATTCATCACGTCTTAAGGAGAGCACCATGCTGTTCCACGTCAAAATGACCGTGAACCTGCCGGTCGACATGAACCCCGAGCGCGCCGCCCAGCTCAAGGCCGACGAAAAGGCCCTGGCCCAGCGCCTGCAGGAGCAGGGCACGTGGCGGCACCTGTGGCGCATCGCCGGCCTGTATGCCAACTACAGCGTGTTCGACGTCGACAGCGCGCAGGAACTGCATGACCTGCTGATGCAACTGCCGCTGTACCCCTACATGGCCATCGAAGTGAACGCGTTGTGCAGGCATCCTTCGTCCATTCGTGCGGATGACCGCTGAGCCCCCGCCGGCTCGCTCCACACTCTAATAAATACAAGATGAGGAATAACCATGAACGTCCGAATTTCCCACACGGCCAGTGCCCAGAAATTTCTCGAAGAAGTCAGCGGCCAGTTCAACGACCAGGGCAACCCGCGCACCAAGGCCCTGGTGTACCGCATCCTGCGTGACACGGTGAACATCATCGAAGACCTCGACGTGACCCCGGAAGAATTCTGGAAGGCGGTCAACTACCTCAACGTGCTCGGCGCCCGCCAGGAAGCCGGGCTGCTGGTGGCCGGCCTGGGCCTGGAGCACTACCTGGACCTGCTGATGGACGCCGCCGACGAACAGGCCGGCAAGACCGGTGGCACCCCGCGCACCATCGAAGGCCCGCTGTACGTGGCCGGTGCGCCGCTGAGCCAGGGCGAGGCACGCCTCGACGATGGTCGCGATCCGGGCGTGGTGCTGTTCATGCAGGGCCAGGTGCGCAACACCGCCGGCCAGCCGCTGGCCGGGGCCATTGTCGACGTCTGGCACGCCAACACCGGCGGCACCTATTCCTACTTCGATAGCGCCCAGTCGGCGTTCAACCTGCGCCGCCGCATCGTCACCGATGCCGAAGGCCGCTACCGTTTGCGCAGCATCGTGCCTTCGGGCTACGGCTGCCCAGCGGACGGTCCGACCCAGCAGCTGCTCGACCAGCTGGGCCGCCACGGCCAGCGTCCGGCCCATATCCACTTCTTCATCTCGGCCGACGGCCACCGTCACTTGACCACCCAGATCAACCTCGATGGCGACGAATACCTGCATGACGATTTCGCCTACGCCACCCGCGACGAGCTGATCGCCAAGATCACTTTCAGCGACGATCAGCAGCGTGCGGCGCAGCATGGGGTCAGCGGGCGTTTCGCCGAGATCGACTTCGACTTCACCCTGCAGCCGTCCGCCCAGCCCGAGGAGCAGCAGCGCCTGGAGCGGGTACGAGCGCTGGAGAACTGAGGCGACGGCAGAGCCCGAATCGGGGCCACGGGATGACTTGACGGTTGTCCCGTGGTTTTTGCCGTTGTGGGGCGTGGTCGATGTTTTGCGTGATGGGCCGCGGGGACGAACGAGCACCGCCCGATACGAACGCTCCCAAGCATAAGAACCGAGAGTGACCCGCTTATGGAAACGCATCTGTTGAGTGAGCGCAGCAGGGTATTCGTCCAGGCCGATCCCTACGCTGTGTCCGGTTATGTCAACCAGCATGTGGGCAGCCACTGCATCCGTTTGCCCAGGGCCGGCAGTCCCCAGGCCAGCCTCAATCATCGGCAGTTCGCCAGCCTCGACCTGTGCTCGATCAGCTACGGCGCCAGCGTGCGCGTCACCTCGCCGGCGCTGGAAACCATCTACCACCTGCAAGTGCTGCTGCGCGGCCACTGCCTGTGGCGCGGCCATCGCCAGGAACATTACTTCGCCCCGGGCGAGCTGCTGCTGATCAACCCCGACGATCCGGTGGACCTGACCTATTCCGACGATTGCGAGAAATTCATCATCAAGGTGCCCATCCGCTTGCTGGAGTCGGTGTGCCAGGAGCAGCGCTGGCTGTATCCGGGGCAGGGCGTGCGTTTTGTCGGCAACCGCTACCAGCTCGATGAGCTGGAAGGTTTTATCAACCTGTTGAGCGTGGTCTGCCGCGAAGCCGAAGCCGTCGAGTGCATCCCCCGAGTGCAGGAGCATTACGCGCAGATCGTCGCGAGCAAGATGCTCAGCCTGATGAAGACCAACATCCGGCGCGTGGGCCTGGGTTCGTCGTCGGCGACCTTCGAGACGATTGCCGACTACATCGAGCGCAACCTCAAGCAGGACATCGGCTGCGAGGCGCTGGCGCAACAGGCGCAGATGAGCCTGCGTTCGCTCTATGCGCTGTTCGAGCGCAATGCCCGGACCACGCCCATGCGCTACATCCGGCAGAAAAAACTGGAACGGATCCATGCCTGCCTTCGCACCCCCAGCTGCAACGTGCGCAACATCACCGAACTGGCCATGGACTTCGGCTTCCTGCACCTGGGACGCTTCTCGGAAAGCTACCGCAAACAGTTCGGTGAATTGCCGTCCGATACCTTGCGGCGCCGGCATTGATCCACGCTGCCTGCTGGCGCCCTCCACGATTTCTTCTGTAGCCGTGTAGCCGTGTAGCCGTGTAGCCGTGTAGCCGTGTAGCCGCTGCCGAGCGCTAGCGAGGCTGCGATCGACTGCGCAGCAGTCGCCAAACCTGAGTACGCGGAGGACCTGAATAACCGCGTTAGTCCCGTTGCGGCCGCTTCGCGCCCGATCGCAGCCTCGCTGCGGCTCGGCAGCGGCTACAGGGCTACAGGGTTGCCCTTGCAGAAAGCGGATAGTGGTCTGCACGCAACGGATATTGCCCCTGCACACTCGGCCCTAGCATGAGCCTTGCCTAATAAAAACAACGGAGGCGGCGGCCATGACCCTGCGACCCGAATACCTTCACTCCCTGCTTGAAGAAGACCGTGACCGGGGTGTCTACCGCTGCAAGCGGGAGATGTTCACCGACCCCCGGCTGTTCGACCTGGAAATGCAGCACATCTTCGAGGGCAACTGGCTGTACCTCGCCCACGAGAGCCAGATCCCCAACAAGAACGACTACTACACCACCACCATGGGCCGGCAGTCGGTCTTCATCGTGCGTAACAAGGACGGCGAACTCAATGCCTTCCTCAATGCCTGTAGCCACCGTGGCGCCATGCTCTGCCGGCACAAGACCGGCAACAAGGCGTCCTACACCTGCCCGTTCCACGGCTGGACCTTCAACAACTCCGGCAAGCTGCTCAAGGTCAAGGACCCGGCCGCCGCGGGTTACCCCTCGAGCTTCAACTGCGAAGGCTCCCACGACCTGACCAGGGTCGCGCGCTTCGAGTCCTATCGCGGCTTCCTGTTCGGCAGCCTCAACCCCGACGTGCTGCCCCTGGTGGAGCACCTGGGCGAGTCGGCGAAGATCATCGACATGATCGTCGACCAGTCCGCCGACGGCCTGGAAGTGCTGCGCGGATCCTCGAGCTACATCTACGAAGGCAACTGGAAGCTCACCGCGGAAAACGGCGCCGACGGCTACCACGTCAGCTCAGTGCACTGGAACTACGCGGCCACCCAGAGCCAGCGCAAGCAGCGCGAGGCCGGCGAAGAGATCAAGACCATGAGCGCCGGCAGCTGGGCCAGGCAGGGCGGTGGTTTCTACTCCTTCGACAAGGGCCACATGCTGCTCTGGACCCGCTGGTCCAACCCCGAGGACCGCCCGCTCTACGAGCGCCGCTTTGATCTGGCCCGGGACTTCGGCCAGGCCCGCGCCGACTGGATGATCGAGAACTCGCGCAACCTGTGCCTGTACCCCAACGTCTACCTGATGGACCAGTTCAGCTCGCAGATCCGCATCGCCCGGCCGATCTCGGTGGACCGCACCGAGATCACCATCTACTGCATCGCGCCCAGGGGCGAGAGCGACGAAGCCCGGGCCACGCGCATCCGCCAGTACGAGGACTTCTTCAACGTCAGCGGCATGGCCACCCCGGACGACCTGGAGGAATTCCGTTCCTGCCAGATGGGCTACCAGGGCAGCCACACTGCCTGGAACGACATGTCCCGCGGCGCCGAACACTGGGTCGAGGGCGCGGACGACGCGGCCCGGGAAATCGACCTGCAACCGATCCTCAGCGGCGTGCGCACCGAAGACGAAGGCCTGTTCGTGATGCAGCACAAGTACTGGCAGCAAACCATGCTCCAGGCGGTGGCCGCCCAAGCGGCGCGAACCATTGCCGTGGAGGCTGTGCGATGAGCATTTCCCATGACACCGTGCGCGACTTTCTCTACCGCGAAGCGCGCTACCTGGACGACAAGGACTGGGACCGCTGGCTGGCGCTCTACGCTCCCGACGCGACTTTCTGGATGCCGTCCTGGGACGACAACGACGAGCTCACCGAAGACCCGCAGCGGGAAATCTCGCTGATCTGGTACGGCAGCCGCTGCGGCCTGGAAGACCGGGTGTTCCGGATCAAGACCGAGCGCTCCAGCGCGAGCATTCCCGATACCCGCACCTCGCACAACCTGAGCAACATCGAGGTGCTGGAACAGGCCGACGGCCTGTGCCAGGTGCGCTTGAACTGGCACACCCTGAGCTTTCGCTACAAGACCGTCGACAGCTACTTCGGCACCAGCTTCTACACCCTCGATGTGCGGGGCGAGAACCCGCTGATCCTGGCCAAGAAAGTCATCCTGAAGAACGATTACGTTCGTCAGGTCGTCGATGTCTACCACCTCTGAGGCGACCGCCATGACTCATCAAATCGCACTCAATTTCGAAGACGGGGTGACCCGCTTCATAGCCGCCGACGCCGGCGAAACCGTGGCCGATGCCGCCTACCGCCAGGGCATCAACATCCCCCTGGACTGCCGCGACGGCGCCTGTGGCACCTGCAAGTGTTTCGCCGAAGCCGGGCGTTACGACCTCGGCGAGGAATACGTCGACGACGCGCTGACCGCGGATGAAGCCGGGCAGGGCTTCGTGCTGACCTGCCAGATGCGCGCCTTGAGCGATTGCGTGGTGCGGGTGCCGGCCTCCTCGCAAGTCTGCCGTACCGCCCAGGCCACCTTCGATGCCACCATCAGCGCGGTGCGCCAGCTGTCCGACAGCACCATCGCCCTGTCGATCAAGGGCGAGGCCCTGGGCAAGCTGGCGTTTCTGCCGGGGCAGTACGTCAACCTCGGCGTGCCCGGCAGCGAGCAGACCCGCGCCTACTCCTTCAGCTCGCTGCAGCGCGACGGCGAGGTCAGCTTCCTGATCCGCAACGTGCCGGGCGGCCTGATGAGCAGCTTCCTCACCGGCCTGGCGAAAGCCGGCGACCCCATGAGCCTGGCCGGCCCATTGGGCAGCTTCTACCTGCGGGACATTCGCCGGCCGTTGTTGCTGCTGGCCGGTGGCACCGGGCTGGCGCCGTTCATCGCGATGCTGGAGAAAATCGCCGAGCAGGGCAGCGCGCATCCGTTGCACCTGATCTACGGGGTGACCCATGACTTCGACCTGGTGGAAATCGACCGCCTGGAAGCCTTCGCCGCGCGCATCCCCAACTTCAGCTTCAGCGCCTGCGTGGCCAACCCCGAGAGCCGCCACCCGCTCAAGGGCTACGTGACCCAGCATATCGAGCCCAGGCACCTGAACGACGGCGATGTGGACGTGTACCTGTGCGGCCCGCCGCCGATGGTCGAGGCGGTGAGCCAGTTCATCCGCGACCAGGGCATTGCCCCGGCCAATTTCTACTATGAAAAATTCGCCGCCAGCGCGGCCTGACGCGCCCCCCAAAAACGCCACCGTACCTGTAGGAGCGAAGCTTGCTCGCGATAGCGATAGTGCGTGCACCGCCGACCTTTCAGCCTATCGGCTGATCGCGAGCAAGCTCGCTCCTACAAAGGGCTGTGGTGGATCGGGCCTATCGGAATGAGGTTTTGAGATGAGCAGATTCAAGCAGAAAGTCGCCCTGGTCACCGGCGCGGCGCAGGGCATCGGCCGGCGGGTCGCCGAGCGCCTGGCCGAGGAGGGCGCGCGGCTGGTGCTGGTGGACCGCTCCGAGCGGGTGTTCGAGTTGCAGGCCGAGCTGGCCCCCGGCTTCGAGGGGCTGGCGCTGACCGCCGACCTTGAGCAGTACGCCGAATGCAGCCGGGTGATGGCCGCCGCCATCGAGCGTTTCGGGCGCATCGACGTGCTGGTCAACAACGTCGGCGGCACCCTCTGGGCCAAGCCGTTCGAGCACTATGAAGAGCGGCAGATCGAAGCCGAAGTGCGCCGCTCGCTGTTCCCCACCTTGTGGTGTTGCCACGCGGCGCTGCCGTACATGCTGGAGCAGGGCAGCGGCGCCATCGTCAACGTGTCGTCCATCGCCACCCGCAGCATCAACCGCGTGCCGTACGGCGCGGCCAAGGGCGGGGTGAATGCCCTGACCGCCTGCCTGGCGTTCGAGACTGCCGGGCGCGGGGTGCGGGTCAACGCCACTGCCCCCGGTGGCACCGAAGCGCCGCCACGACGCATTCCGCGCAACAGCGCCGAGCAGAGCGCCGAGGAAAAGGTCTGGTACCAGCAGATCGTCGACCAGACCGTCGACAGCACCCTGATGAAACGCTACGGCACCATCGACGAGCAGGCCGCGGCGATCCTGTTCCTGGCCTCCGACGAGGCGTCCTACATCACCGGCCTGGTCATGCCGGTAGGCGGTGGCGACCAGGGTTGACCCTCCCACGGCCCCGTAGGAGCGCGCTTGCTCGCGAAAAATCACCAAGGGTGACGCGCAGCGTCAGCGACACCCTGCCGGCCCTATCGCGAGCAAGCGCGCTCCAGGAAGCGTAGCGATCCCGGTGCCATCTGAGCCCGGGGGTACCCCCAAGTCCTATACTCAATCCAGGCACGGTCGGGCGGTATCCGGTTCAAGCCTGCCCGGTCGTGGGCGGGTGGCGGTGGCCGAGGCTGTGCGAGGGTTGCCATCTTGTACCTGCGTGCGCTGATCGTCGTGATGCTGCTGGTGCTGGCCGGATGCACCGCGACCCAGCGTGTCCGCGAGGCGGTGGCGCCGGTGGTGATTTCCCCCGGCACCTGGCGCCAGGTGGACCGGGAGATCGCCCAGGCTTCGCAACAGGCGGTGCTCCAGGTCAAGGTGTTTGCCCGCGGCTCCATGGAGCACTGGCGGGTGCGGGTCTATGCGGTCACCGAAGAGACCTTCATCCCCTGGTTCAGCAGTTACTGGACCCAGGAATGGATGGCCATGAAAGTCAGTTGGTACAGCCTCACCGCCGGCGACGAGAAGGACGCGGCGGCGGTGCGCCTGGCGGAGTACCTCAAGGAGCAGTATCAGGAGCAGGTGCTGGCACCGGTGGCGGTGGAGATCGACCCGGATGCGATTCTCAACCAGGCCACGGAGTTCTATGTCGAACTGCTGGACAAGCAGGTACAGGTTATCGCCCAGCGTTATCGGGTGCCGCCCAAGCAGCTCGCTCAACGGCTCAACGGCATCCAGGCGATCCGCCTGGGGCCGCCGCCGGCACGCGATGCGTCGTTGTACCAGGTGCTGCACGCCAAGCCCTTGATCTCGCTGCCGGCCTACTCGGCGCTGTACCAGCAGATCCATAGCGCCCCCGCGGGCACCGGCGAGGTGTCGTCCGAGGCCGGGATTGTCTCGGTGGCCAGGCAGGCCAGCGAAAAATTCGAAGCACAGATGGCCGGCCGTGGCATTGCCGGCGCCGCGTCGGCGGTGGCCGGCAAGGTCGCCGGCGCGGTGATCTCCCTGGGCGCCGCGGGGTTTCGCGCAATCGCCCATGAGAGCGACCGGGCCGAGACCGAGGCGCAGATTCGCCAGAGCCTGGGCAAGGCGTTCGACCAGGCCTGGTTCAAGCTGTTGAACAACACCGGCAACGGGGTGATGGCCGGGGTGTATTACCTGGCCGGGCAGGTCGAGGGCGAGTTGGGCAAGAGCGCGGTGCCGAACCCTCCGCTGGAGACCGTACCGGGCTCCGTGCATCCGCTTGCCACGCCGGGCCTGAGTGCCCCGGAAACCGGTTGGCAGCCGGAGCCATGAAGCCCGTCGGTCGGCCGCCCCGGTTTTTTCCGCGCCGGCCTGTCGATTGTCGGCGACGCGGATCGACCAGCTCACAGAGGGGCCCGACACCCGGTTCGGCCCCGGATGCTCAACCCCAATCAGCAGGAGCAGGATCATGTCTTATGTCGATGGTTGTGTCCTGGCGGTACCCACCGCCAACCTTGAAGCCTTCAAGCAGCATGCGCAGACCGCGGCGAAGGTGTTCAAGGGTTACGGCGCCCTGAGCGTCGTCGATTGCTGGGGCGACGATGTGCCCGAGGGCAAGCTGACCTCGTTTCCCATGGCGGTCAAGCTCAAGGCGGACGAGACGGTGGTGTTCAGCTGGATCATCTGGCCGTCCCGCGAAATCCGCGACGCGGGCATGCACAAGGCCATGGAAGACCCGCGGCTCAAGCCCGACGTCTGCCCGATGCCATTCGACGGCCAGCGCATGATTTATGGCGGGTTCAAGATGCTGGTGAATGCCTGAGGTATCACCAGCGAAACATCGGCAGTGGCCGCAGCGGCCTCAGTGGCAACCCTGGTCGGGTTAGTGTGCCTGGACCTTGCAGATACAGATTCAACGGCAGGAACAAGGGCGGACCAGAGGCTGGCCCGCCCTTTTTTCATTGCGCCGTTCGCTGGCGGTATTCGGTGGTGGTCAGGCCGGCGTAGCCCCAGTTGTCGGTGTCGACTTCCTCGATGACGATGTGGGTCAGTTCCGGGGCCTTGTTCAGCACCCGTTGCAGGGTTTCGGTGATCTCGCGGATCACCTGGGCTTTCTGTTCGCGGGTCACGCCGTCACGGGTGATGCGGACGTTGACGAAAGGCATGGTTGTACTCCTGGGGAAAGGGTGGGGCATGCAAGAGACGGGAGACACGCGGGCCTCTCGCCGGGTTTACCATTTGCCGCTGCTCATGCCGCCGTCCACCGGCAGCACCACGCCGGTGGTGAAGCCGGCGCCGGACAGGTAGAGCACCGCGTCGGCGATTTCCTCGATGCGTCCGACCCGTCCGGCCGGTTGCAGGCCGTCGAGGAAGGCGCGGTGCGCCGGGTCGTGCATCGGCGTGTCGATGATCCCCGGGGCCACCGCGTTGACCTGGATGTTGAACGGCGACAGCTCCAGGGCCAGGGCGCGGGTCATCTGGTTCACGCCGCCCTTGATCAGCACCGGCAACGCCGCCGGGACCGCCAGGTTCGGTTGCAGCGCGACGCTGGCGCTGATGTTGATGATGCGGCCCTGGCGCCGCTCGATCATGTGCCGCGCGGCGGCCTGGGAAGCGTAGACCACGCCCTTGAGGTTGGTCTGCAGCAGGTTTTCCAGCTCTTCGGGGCTGTAGTCGACAAACGGCTTGGGCAGGAAGAAGCCGGCGTTGTTGACCAGTACATCGACCTGGCCGAAGCGGTCGACGGCGCGCTCGACCAGTTGCGTGGCGGTGGCCGGGTCGGCGATGTCGCCCTCGACCCCGAGAAAGCGCGCGCTGTGGCCCAGGGTTTCGGCCGCCGCGGCCAGCCGCTGTGCCGAGCGGGCGTTGCCGACCACGTTGTAGCCGCGGGCCAGGTAGGCCTGGGCCAGGCCGAGGCCGATGCCGCTGGAGGCGCCGGTGATGATGACGGTGCCGTTGGGGTTCAGGTTGAGGCTCATGGGGATAGTCCTGTTCTGGGTTGAGAGAGGTTCCAGCGCTGTTGGGCAGCACTATATTTGTGTGCAGAATGCTGATAAATAGCGCTTCAGGTACTTCACTTGATACATGGTGTAATCAATGGGCCGGCAATTCGACGATGTGCTGCTGGGCAGCATCGAGCTGTTCTGCATGGCGGCGGAGATCGGCAGCTTTACCGGCGCGGCACTGGCGGCCGGGGTCACGCCGGCGGCGGTCAGCCGCTCGGTGTCGCGCCTGGAGGAGCGGCTCGGCGTCCGCCTGTTCGTGCGCACCACCCGCAGCATCCGCCTGACCGACGGCGGGCGCGACTATCACCAACAATGCCGCAGCGCGCTGAACCAGATGCTCGAAGCCGAGCGCCAGTTGACCGGGCAGCAGTTGGCGCCTTCCGGCACCTTGCGCATCAGCCTGCCGACCACCTACGGCCATCTGCGCATCCTGCCGCTGCTGCCGGAGTTTCGCCGGCGTTATCCGCAGATGCGGGTGGAGGTCAACCTGAGCAACCGCAATATCGACTTCGTCGAAGGGGGCTACGATATGGCGATCCGGGTGCGCGCGCAGCCGGATTCCGGGTTGGTCGCGCGGCTGCTGGAGGACGCCGAACTGGTGGTGTTCGCCGCCCCGGATTATCTGGCGCGGGCCGGTACGCCGCAGCGGCTCGACGACCTGGCGCAACATGAGTGCATCCAGTTCGAGTTGCCCAGCAGCGGCCGGCGCATCGCCTGGCTGTTCAACGGCGCCGACGGCCCCTGCGAAGTGCTCGCCGAGGGGGCCTACGTGTGCTCCGAGGACTTGCTGGGGGGCGTGACCCTGGCCAGGCACGGCGCCGGCCTGTTCCAGACCTACCGTTTCATGGTCGAGCGCGAGCTGGAGGTGCTGCAGCCTTACGGCGGCCGTTCGCGGCCCTTCAGCCTGCTGTATCCCCACAGCCGGCACGTGCCGTTGCGCCTGCGCGCCTTTATCGATTTCCTGCTGGAGAAACAGCAGGGCTGGCAGGCCTGAAGCGGGGGTGGGCAGCCCGGGATGGATTGGTTAGTATGGCGGCCGGGCTTCCTGGGCGCCCACCTCGCGAAAGCGCAAGCACCTTCAATTCCCGCAAGCACTACGCTTGCATACCCCCTCCGGGCCAATAGCGAGCAGGCCGATTCTCTTGGAGTTGGTATGCCTATCAACAAATCCGTTCCCCGTTCACCCGCCAGTCAGGCCGCCAGCCTGGTACTGCGCGAAGCCAAACGCCTGCATCGCACCGCCACCAGCGGTTCGCTGGCCAGTGCCTTGCCGATCCTGCGGCGCTTGCTGGCGAGCAACAGTTTGCCTGGCCTGTCGTTGCCTCAGCTGTATCGGCAGCGCGACAAGGTGCAGCGCAAACACCTGCTGCGCACCCTGGCCAGCGAGGCCGGCTTTGCCCATTGGGAGACCTATCGCCAGGTCCTCGACGAGCTGGCGCCCGAGCAGTTGCAGCACTTCGAACTGCTCTACCGCCAGGCGGGGCACCTCAACTGCTGGTTCTCGTCAGCGGCCGAAGCCGAGGGCTATGTGGCCAGCCACGGCGGGCGGCTGCTGTGCGTAGGGCAACAGGCGGTGGTGCTGGTCGATCTGCCGGCGGCGTAAGGCGCTATCCATCGTTGTACAGAAGCACGGCACCCGGGATCTTCCCGGGTGCCGTTTTTTATTGGCATGCAACATCTGAATCAACAACACGCATCCGTAGGCGCGAAGCTTGCTCGCGATGGTCGTTAACGATGACGCGTATCGACCGGGTAAGCGCGCCGCCCTCAAGTTCATCGCGAGCCAGCTTCGTTCCTACAGGACTGCGTTTTTATTTACGCGCTTCGAGAATCAGGTTGAACGGCGTCTCTGCGGCCCGGCGGAACTGGCTGAAGCCGGCTTCGCTGAAGACCTGGCGCAGGCGCGCTTCGCCGGCCTGGGCACCGAGCCCCAGGCCGACTTCCTGGGACAGCGAGTTGGGCGTGCAGATAAAGGTCGAGGCGGCATAGAACAGCCGGCCGACCGGGGTGATGTTCTGGTCCAGCTGGTCGTTGGCGAACGGCTCGACCAGCAGCACGCTGCCGTCGTCTTTCAGCGCCTGGAAGGCATGTTGTGCGGCGCCCACCGGGTCGCCCATATCGTGCAGGCAATCGAAGAAGCAGATCAGGTCGTAGCCGTTGCCGGGGTAGGTCTTGGCGCTGGCCTGGGAGAACTGCACACGACCGGTCACGCCGGCTTCCTCGGCCCGTTGTGTCGCGGTAGTGACTGAGGGCTGGTGGTAGTCGAAGCCGAAAAACCGCGAGGCGGGAAAGGCCTGGGCCATGATCACCGTCGACGCGCCATGCCCGCAGCCAACGTCCGCGACCTTGGCCCCGGCCTGCAGTTTCTCCACCACGCCGTCCAGGGCCGGCAGCCATTCGGCCACCAGGTGCGCCCGATAGCCGGGACGGAAGAAGCGCTCGGTGCCGCTGAACATGCACGGGTGGTGATCGCCCCAGGCCAGGGCGCCGTCGCCGCGCATCGCCGCCAGCAGTTTGTCCTTGTCGTGAAACAGCGCGGAGACCACCACGGCGCCACCGGCCACGTACACCGGCGAATCCTCGATGGCCAGCGCCTGGGCCTGTTCTTCCGGCAGGCGGAACTCGCCGTTCAGGTGTTCCATGTAGCCGGACGCGGCATGGGCGCTCAGCCACTCGCGCAGCAACCGCGCGTTGCAGCCGGTCTTGGCGGCCAGCGCCTCGGGGCTGACGAAGCGACTGTCGGCCATGGCCCGGTACAGGCCCAGTTCTTCGCCGAGAATCATATTGGCGAGCATGGCCGCGCCGCCCATGTCTGACACCAGTTTGCCCATGAAATCGTTGAGCTTGGCTTCGTCCATGGCCTTGTCCTCCGCTGTGAGGGGCACTGCCGCAGATGGCCCGGCAGTGGCCGGATGGAGATACGCGGCACGCGCGGGGAGGCCATGTCCCGGCACTGCCGAAGGAGCGGGCCCGGCAGGGCAGGCCCGTGCTTTGAAGCACTGACGCACGGACACCTCCGCGTGCGGCGGGGGGCGTGCCTACCGTTCAGGAAGGTCGGGCTGGCCATCGGGCCTGGGCATCGAACCCGTGGCGGCAGGCGGGGCTGCGCGCGGGTTTCGGGGACGCCCGGAACAAGCGATTCCTGGCCGGTAGAGGCGTCAGTTTAGTTCCCCGGCGGGGGCGTCGCGGGGTTGGCCGATGAGGGGGCAGGGCGTCGCCGACGACGCCCTTGGGCAAGGTCGGTCAGGCCTTCAAGGGGTGCCGAACATGGCGGTCCAGTAGATGCCGGCATCGCTTTTCGGATCGACCGCATAGGCCGCGCCCAGCTCGCGATACTGCGGGTTCATCAGGTTGGCGCAATGGCCGGGGCTGGCCAGCCAGCCATCGACCACCTTGCGTACGCTGTCCTGGCCGGCGGCGATGTTCTCGCCGATCTGCTGGCCGGCATAACCCGCCAGTTCGGCGCGGTCGCCGGGGGTGCGGCCGTCGCGGTCCTTGTGATCGAAAAAGTTGTGATTGGCCATGTCCCGGGTATGGTCCTGGGCCGCGCTGGCCAGGGTGGCGTTCCAGGCCAGCGGGGTGGCGGCGGCGAAGATCCGGTCGCCGCACTGGCGCGGCTGCGCGCGAGCGCTGTTGAGGGTTTCCAGGAGCTTCTGGCCCTCCGCCTGCCAGTCGCCGAGGCGCGCGGTCAGCAGCGGCCGGGCGAGGACGATGCGCCAATCCTGGCCGGTGCGGCTGACGCCGATATCGACGAACTGCGGGTCCAGCACCACCTGGCAGAAACTCTCCCGCACCGCCTTCATGGCCGCCTGGGCATCGCGCGGCCCGGACAGGCTGATGGCCTGCACATTGACCATCGGGTAGGCGCTGCTGGCCAGGGCCTGCTGCAGGTTGCCGATGCCGTTGGCGGGCAGCACCAGGCGCGGGTCGGCGGCCAGCGGCGGCAATTCCTGGGACACTTGGCCGGCGCAGCGCTGGACCTGGCTGCGGTAACTATTGATCGATGTCACCAGTTGCGTCTCGTCGCTCGCCACGGCGCTGGTGGCGAAGGCCATGCTCATCGACAACAGGGGGGGCGACAGCAGGGTCAGCGGCAGAGTGGAGGATAGGCGGCGCATGGAGGTCTCCCTTGAGCGAATTGCGCCCATGATGCGCGATTTCGCCCCGGTCGGCGCAAGGTCTTTTTGCCGCAAACGAGCACCGTTATCCGTCCTTCCTGTTGCCGGTACGGCGCCGGTCATGGGCGGACGGTGGCGAACTACACTCAACTCCAGCCGCCGCCGGCCGGTGGGCTGGCGGCGGCTTTCCCGTGCCCGGATCGGGCTTTTGGCGAAGGTGCGAGCATGCGCCCGACAGCGATTGCCGGCGGTCTCCTGATCCTCCTGTGCGGGGGGCTGGCGATGGCCGCGGGTGAAAGAGCGAACCCCGAAGTGGCTCAGGACAAGGCCCAGGTCCTGGAGCAGAAAGCCGCGGACCAAGAGCCGGCGCCCCGCAGCGAAACCCTTACCCCGCCCGAGGCCCAGGCGGTGGACCCGGCCGGCGCCGCGCCGCTGGACGATGCCATCACCTGCCTGGCGCGCTCCATCTACTGGGAGGCCAAGGGCGGGGCCGCCGCCGACATGGAAGCCGTGGCCAGCGTGGTGCTCAACCGGGTCGGCCACGAGGGGTTTCCGGATACGGTGTGCGCGGTGGTCAAGCAGGGTTCGCAGCAGCGTGCCTGCCAGTTTTCCTGGTGGTGCGACGGGCGTGCGGACCAGGTGAAGGAAGACGGGCCTTACATCGCGGCCAAGGAAGTCGCGCGCAAGGCGCTCAACCAGCAACTCCCGGACCGGACCCACGGCGCCCTGTATTTCCATGACCGGCGCGTGCGGCCCGATTGGGCCAGGCAATACCGCAAGACCGCCGAGACCGGCAAGTTTCTGTTCTACAAGCCGCCAGGCGACAGCGCGCGTTAGCCGGTTTTACCCAGGCCATCCGTGGGAGCGAGCTTGCTCGCGATGCGGTGTGTCAGAACGGACGCTATCGCGAGCAAGCTCGCTCCTACAGGGACTGCGTTATCATGCGCGACCAGCCGTCACCGGCGTGCCTCAACCTTTGGAGCCTCCGCGCAATGCCCACCATCAGCCACTTCCAGGCCCCGTGCCCGGAAGCCGTCAACAGCCAGATCCTGCAGATGGTGGTCGACTACCTGACCGACATCAGCGCGGCAGCGATCCCGCCCAGCAACCTGCTGTACAACCTCTACCAGTACGCCATCGGCTTTGAGGTGCATCTGTACCTGCAGGCCCTGGACGGCTCCCGGGGCATCGCCGTGGAGCTGCTGGTGGCCAGCGACGATGACGACCCAGAACAGGTGCTGGGTTTTGTGCTGTACCTGCCGGCCAAGGACGCTCCCGAGGCGTGCGGCGTGGCCTATATGGCGGTGCGTGCCAGCCATCGCCGGCAGGGGATCGCGCGGGCGCTGCTGGCACGGATGCGCGAGCGCTACCCCCACGCCGAACTGACCTGCGCGGCGGGCAAGGTGGCCTGGTTCGAAGCGCTGGGCTTCCAGGTGCTGGGCGTGCGCGGTCCGCAGGTGCTGATGAACACCCGCGATCACGCCACCGACGGCTTGATGGGCCTGCTGGACACGGCGCCGATCTATCGCTCGCTGGAGGTGCGGCAGATTCACAGCTACCTGCTGCAAAAGCATGGCAAGCGGGCGATGCTCGATGCCGAAAAACAGCGCGACCGCCACCTGGACCAGATGACCCGCAATGCCCAGGCGCTGGTCCGCGAGCGCCTGGGGCAGGGCTGAGGCCGCTCGGTCGCTCAGCCCTTGAGCCGCACGCTCAGCCCGGCTTGTGCTGGTCGGCGGCCATGATCGAGGGGGCCAGGGAAATGCCCGCCATCTGGCAGATGTCCGCCAGCGTCGCCTTCTGCTTCTGGAAGGCCTTGGCCAGGTCCAGGGCGGCTTCCTGGACGTCGAGGCCGAACTCCTTGATCACCTCGCTCTGATCGAACAGGAAGCCATAGGCCAACAGTTCCGGGGCCCGTGATTCGTCCTTGGGCACGATGACGATTTTCCAGAAGCGGGTCGGGTAATGCACCGGGCCCTTGCCGAAGTCCTGCTCGACGCAGGAGTCCCCCAGCACCGGGCCGGCAAAGATGATGGCCTGGCCACCCCCGGCCTCGATCTGTTCGGCCAGCTCGCCCTCGAAGTAACCCCAGATGCCTTTGCGATTGCGGTACTGGGCGCCGTCGGGCGATTCCTGGTTGAACAGTTCGTGCTGCGGCGTGCAGTTGGTCCAGTGGTAGGTGTCGGCGTTGGCGTACTCGGTGTCGATTCCCGGCCGGCCCCAGCAGCTGTCTTCGCGGCGCACGATATGGCCGCGATCGAAGTTGCCGGCCGGCGCGTAGATGTCGCTGTTGGTCAGCTGGTAGCGGCTCGGCACCCGGCGGTCGAGGCGCCAGCTTTCACCGCCGAAGCCCCGGCGCCCCCGCGCATCGCCACGGACTTCGGGCCGGTAGTCGGCATTGGAGGCGGCCCACATCGGCATGCGGTACTGCTTGTTCATCACCAGCGAATAGCGGTGATAGGGCAGTTCCAGCGGGGCGTCGTCGTCCAGGTTGGAGAGCCTCATGGCCGGCACATTGCGCGCCGAGGCGGCATGTTCGCGGTAGTCGCCGACGCGGTAGAGCTGGGCCAGCAGGGCGCCCTCGACGAAGGGCGGCGGGACCGGCACCCCGAGAAAGTCCGGGTCGTAGCCGGGGCGGGCCTCGTAGTCGAGGTCGAAGGTCAGGGTCTTTTCCAGGGCCGCGGCCGGCGGCGCAGGCTCGGTCGATGGCGCCGTGGCCGGCGCCACGCCCAGGCTGGAGGCAAGGCTTGCCGGACTGTCCGCGGCATGGCCGAGGATGTTGATGGTGGTGGGGCCGCAGATATGAAAGATGTTCTGCGACCTGTCGGGCAGGCCTGGGCGGTGCGGCGTAACGGTCACCGCTTCGTTGACACTGAGCGCGGCCAGCGGATCGGCGGTCTGCTCCATGAGCTGGGCCAGCAGTTCGGCCGGCCGGCCGCTCAGTTGCAGGGCCTTGAGCGCGCCGACGATGCTGCTGACCCGGGTGCCCTCGTTGGCCACCCAGTCCACCGTGCTTTCCTCGTCCCCCTCGGGGTTCCAGATGCTGTGGTCGGTCTTGAGGATGTTGCCGGCTTCGTCGGTCCGGGGAATGCCGCAGTGGTGCAGGGCGATCAGCTCCCAGTTGTCGCTGAACACCGGGGAGCCGGAGGCGCCTTCGGCGGTGTCGGTTTCGTAGTGCAGGAAGCCCTGGTCGAGAATGTCCAGCAGCCGGTTGTGGGTGGTGGCGTACTGGCGCGGGCCGCCATCGGGGTGCTGGATGATGTTCATCGGGCGGCCACGCAGGGTCTTGCCGGTGGCTTCGATCAGGCGGATGCAGCCGTAGTCCGCGAGCGCCTCGCCGCGCGTGCCCTGCGCGGAAATGGCTACCAGGCAGAAGTCCAGTGCCTCGTCGGCAAAGTAGAACTGGTCCGGCTGCAGGTTGAAGTAGGTGCCTTCGTTGATGCCACGCTCCTGCCTTTCATAGAGAAAGTTGGCGGCGCAGTCCACGGCATCCACATACCGGGGAAACACATGCTGGTTGGTCAGCAACAGGCTGGGCGAGACCAGGAAACCGGTGGCGAAACCCTCGACCACTGTGCCCGGGCGTGGCGCATTGACCAGCCGCGCCACCGGCCTTGCCGCCTGGCGGGCGGTCTCGCTGGGGGCGAAGAAGGTCGGGTCCCAGGTGCCGATCCGGCGTTCCAGCCCGGCCCGGGTCAACATGGCACGGGCGTTCTCGCGGGCGACCCATTTGGCCAATTGCTGCGGTGAGTCGCCGGCGCCCGGGCCCAGTTCGCGGATGCGCGACAGCGATGCGCTGCGGGTGCCGGCTTGCTGGTTCCAGCGTTCCAGGGCTTTGGCCATGTTGCTTCTGCGGGCAGTGGCAACGGCATCTGGCGTCTTGCTCATGGGCACCTCCTGGCGGGTACGGGATTCCTTTCGGGCTGTCGCTTTGAGCGTAGACAACAAGTGCGGCGGCAGACGGCTGGCGTCATACCTGCTCGTCGGGTCCACCGCTCTTGATGCGCCTTTTATGCGCCTTTGCCGGCGCGCTCCTGCAAGCGCTCGAGCAATACCTTGGCCACGCCCTGGGCCGAGCCCGGGTTCTGCCCGGTCACCAGCTCGCGGTCGATCACCACGTTTTCGCTCCACGGCGAGCGGTTGCTGCGGTACAGGCCGCCGGCCTGCTCCAGGGCGGTTTGCGGATAGAAGCGCATGGCGCCGCCGCCCAGCAGGCCCTTGGCCAACTCCTCTTCCTGGTTGCTGATCACCGTGAACTGGTAGCCGGCGTAGATCCAGCCCGGGGCGCTGGCCTTGCCGCCGCTGGCCAGTTGCCGAGTGAAGTCCTGCGCCTGGGGCAGGGTCGACAGCAGGGCGATCGGGCCGTGGCAGACCAGGGCAGTGGTCTTGTGGTTCTGGTGGAAGTTGTTCAGCAGCCTGCCCAGCTCGGGGCTGTGCAGCAGGTCCTGCATCGGTGCGTGGCCACCGGGTATGTACAGGGCATCGAAATGCTCGTAGCCGATCTGCTCGACCCGGGCCAGGCTGATCACCGGCGATTCGCCGGGGGAGGTGATTTTCAACTGGTCGAGCAGTGCCTGGTGCGCCTGCAGCGCGGCGGCATCGTTGTTGAAGTACATCGTGTCGGTGGAGGAGCGGTCCAGGGTCGGCGCCTTGCCCTGCGGGGTGGCGAAGGTTACCGAGTGGCCGGCGTCGAGCAGCTGTTTGACCGGTTGCATCAGTTCGTTGAGGTAGAAGCCGGTGGAAAACACCTTGCCGTCCTTGAGGTCGAGGTGGTCGGCGTCCGAGAGCACCACCAGGACGTTTCCGGCCTGGGCGTTGAAGGCGGCGGCGGTGATGCTCATGGCAAGAGCGAGGGTGCTGAGTGGGCGCATGTGGGTTTCCAGGGTGTGAGGTCAAGGAGCCGGCGGTGGCCGACGGGTGACTCACTGTATTCATGCCGCTGTGGGCGATAAACTCGCGCTACTGGAAATCACTTGTTCCCTGGAGGTTAAGGTGAGTCGCCGATTCGATTATCTGGCTGATGTCGAGGTGTTCGTCAGCGTGGTGGAGAAGGGCTCGTTGAGCGCTGGCGCGGTGGCGCTGGGCACCACCCCGTCGGTGGTCAGCCGGGCGATTTCCCGGCTGGAGGCGCGCCTGGGCGTGCAACTGCTGCGCCGCACCACAAGGCGCCTGAGCCTGACCGAGGCCGGCCTGTTGTACCTGGAACAGTCGCGGGCGGCGTTCGAGTTGATCGACGGCGCGGAGCGTAGCATCCAGGGCCAGGACGGCGAGCTGAACGGGCGGGTGCGCCTGAGCGTGCCGACCACCTACGGGCATTACCGGCTGCCGGCGCTGCTCGGCGACTTTGTCCGGCAATACCCGCAGGTGCGCATCGAGCTGAGCATCAGTAACCGCAATGTCGACCTGGTGGCCGAAGGTTACGACCTGGCGATCCGCCTCGGCCAGTTGCCAGACAGCGGCCTGATCGGGCGCAAGCTGGAGGACGCGCCGTTGTGCCTGGTGGCGTCCCCCGACTATCTGCGACGCGCCGGCACGCCACGGCGCCTGGAGGACCTGGCGACCCATGCCTGCCTGCCGTTCATCATGCCCAGCAGCGGCCGGGTCGGCGCCTGGCTGCTGCGCGAGCAGGGGCGGGACCTGGAGTGGACGCCCCAGGCGAATATCCAGGTGGCCGACGATGTGCTGGGCATCGTGTCCCTGGCCGAGCACGGCATGGGCATCTGCCAGACCTACCAATTCATCGTCCGCGAACGGATCGCCAGTGGCCGCCTGGTGGCGCTGCTGCCGGAAGCGGGCGGGCGTTCGCGACCCTTCTCGGTGATCTACCCGCCGCATCGCCAGCTGTCGGCGGCGGCGCGGGCCCTGATCGATCACCTGACCCAGGCCGTGGCGCAGTGACAGGCTGAATGACCATCAGTCCCGGCGTTGCTCGGGAGGAGGATTAAAAAAACGCCGACTCCCGCGGGCAAGGGGATTTACTGAGAATCGGGCGCTGATTACAATGATAATCATTGCTATTCATGTCCTTCCCTCCCTTGAGTGCCCACCTTGAAGCCTTCCTGTCCGCGTGCCCGTCGTAACACCCTGATCAAACGCCTGTTGCCGACACTGTCCTGCTGTCTGGTCGCCAGCCCGCTGTGGGCACAGGAGGCGGTCGAACTGCCGGCCACCGATATCCAGGCCGATCGCCTCAGCCAGGACACCGGCTACACCACCTCGCAAGCCAGCACGGCGAGCAAAAGCACTGTGCCGATCAAGGAGGAGGCGCAGTCGATCAACGTGGTGACCCAGCAGACCCTGGCCGACTATCAGGTGCGCTCGCTGAGCGACGCCATGAAGTTCGTCAGCGGTGTCAGCCAGGGCAACACCTTGGGCGGTTCCCGGGACTCGCTGGTCAAGCGCGGTTTCGGCACTAACGACGACGGCTCGATCCTGCGCGATGGCGTGCGCTCCAACCTGGGGCAGAACTTCAGCGCCACCACCGAGCGGGTCGAAGTGCTCAAGGGCCCGGCGTCGATGCTCTACGGCGCGCTGGAGCCCGGCGGCCTGGTGAACATCATCAGCAAGCAGCCGCAGTATTCCCAGAGCACCACCCTCAGCGGCTCGGCCTACAGCGAAGGCGGCGGCACCCTGGCCCTGGACACCACCGGGCCGCTGGGCGACACCGGCCTGGCCTACCGCCTGATCGCCGAGCGCGGCCATGAGGATTACTGGCGCAACTACGGGGTCAACGAGCACACCCTGGTGGCGCCGTCGCTGACCTGGACCGGCGAGCGCGCCAGCCTGACCCTGAACTACGAATACAACGACTACTCCAGCCCCTTCGACCGCGGCACCGTGTTCACCAACGGGCATCCGGCGGACATCGACTACGACAAGCGCCTGGACGAACGCTGGGCGAAAAGCGTCGGCATCCGCGAAGTGGCCAGCGCGCGCTTCGAGTACCAGCTCAGCGATGCCTGGAAAACCCGCGTCACCTACGGCTGGAACAACGACCGCTACAGCCTGTCGATCGCCCAGCCCAGCAGCCTGACCGGCAACACCCTGCGCCGGGCCGCCAACGGCGCCCACTACGACGATGAAACCCGCTACGCCAGCTGGGACTTCATCGGCCAGCAGGAGCTGTTCGGCCAGCGCCATGACCTGCTGGTGGGCGTCGACAGCGAGCACTCCGACCAGTACCGCGGCAAGACCTACCGCAACACCGCCCAGGGCGGTTTCAACATCGCCTCGCCGGTCTACGGCAAGCTGGCCGAGCCGAGCCTGGTCAGCGCCACCCAGAGCAACCTGCGCAACCAGCTGACCTCGAGCTCGGTGTATTTCAAGGACAACTGGCATTTAAGTGAACAGTGGATCCTGGTGTTCGGCGGTCGCCAGCAGCATTACGACCAGTACAGCGACCAGGGCCTGGGCCGCAGCTACAAGGTCAACCGCGACAGCAACGGCGACACCTTCGTGCCGTTCCTCGGCCTGGTGTTCAAGGCCACCGACAGCCTGTCGCTGTACGGCAACTACAGCCGTTCGTTCAAGCCCAATACCGATGTCGACGACACCGGCAAGACCTTCGATCCGGAAGAGGGCCGCAGCTACGAGGTGGGGGCCAAGTACGATCCGCTGCCGGGCCTGAACATCAACCTGGCGCTGTACGACATCGAGAAGAAGAACGTGGTGACCACTACCACCGTCAATGGCGTGAGCCTCTCGGAAGCCGCCGGCAAGGTCGGTTCCCAGGGTGTGGAGCTGGACGTCACCGGGCGTATCGCCGAGCGTTGGGACCTGATCGGCACCTACGCCTACAACCACACGGAAATCCTCGACGACCCGAGCAATGAAGGTCACCGCCTGGCCAACGCTCCCAAGCACACCGCCAGCCTGTACCTGAGCCACCACCTCAACGTGCCCGCGGAATTCGGCGCCTGGCACGCGGGCGGCGGCGCCCGTTATGTCGGCGAGCGCGCGGCCAACAACGCCAATGATTTCTGGCTCAGCAGCTACACCGTGGCCGATGCTTTCGTGCGCTGGGAATCGCCGTTGTTCGGTTATAAAACCAGTTTGCAGTTCAATGTCGACAACCTGTTCGACAAGCAGTACTACCCGTCGTCCACTGGCAGCCAGCTGCAGGTCAACGTCGGCGAACCACGCACCGCACGCCTGAGCGCCAGCGTGACCTTCTGACACCCCCCGGACCGCTACGCGTCGCCCTATAGGGTGGCGCGTCGGCGGGATCCGTCTCGCCGCTGTCGCTCCTGCCCCGCCGATTCCGCCCTTCATGGCATTCCCGCCAATCTCCCGACTGTGTCTACCCATGGCTCGATTTCCCGTGGCCATGTCGATAGTTGAAAAGGCGAACTTGGCCATTTGCCACTATCGTTGCTGACTGAACCGCCCGCCGAAGGCGGTCACCCCGTTTTGCCCTCTGCCGTTTTTCTTCCCGTCACCTACATGGAGTAAGAGTGCATGGCTTTCCCCCCGCGTTTTCTCGAGCATTACCGTAAAGCCGACCGCATCATGATGGGCCTGATCTGGCTGATGTTTGCCTATGCGCTGGGCCTGGCGTTCTGGCACGACACCTTCACCCAGGCGCTGCTGGTGGGCGGCGGCACCAGCCTGGCGCTGAGCCTGCTGTACCGCGCCATCAGCGGCACGCGCCTGATGCGCTGCTGCATCGCCATCGGCTTCATGCTGATGGCGGCGCTGCACATCAACCAGGCCAAGGGCCTGATCGAAGCGCACTTCGGCATTTTCGTGCTGCTGGCGGTGCTGACCTTCTATCGCGACTGGCTGCCGATTCTGCTGGCGGCGGTGACCATCGCCCTGCATCACGTGGTGTTTCATGTGCTGCAGCACCAGGGTTTTCCGGTCTACGTCATGGCCCATCACGGCGGTTTCGGCATGGTGGCGGTGCACGCCTTCTATGTGGTGGTGGAGACGGTGATCCTGCTGTACCTGGCGGTGCACAGCCATGCCGACGCGGTGGAGAGCCAGGACATGCTGGACAAGATGCTCGCCGCCACGTCCCAGTTGACCGTCGAGGTTCATCAGGGCGAAAGCGGCAAGGTGCATGTGTCGCTGGCCCAGCGTTTCGACCACTTCATGCAGCAGATCACTGCATTGGTGGACGGTGTGGTACGCGACACTCACGGCCTGCGCGAGCTGGGCCAGGACCTGGCGAAAACCAGCCGGACCCTGGAGCAGGGGGCCCAGCACCAGCTGACGGAAATCACCCAGATGACCGGCTCCATGCAGCGCATGGGCGATGCCATGGGCGACATCGCGGTGCACGTCGAGCAGGCGGTCGAGCGCGCCGGCCAGGCCAGCGAGCAAATCAGCCGCGGCCAGCAAAGCGTCGATCGCGCCCAGGCGGAAATCACCCAGTTGGCGTCACGCATCAACGGCACCAACGAAACCGTGCAGCGCCTGGCAGGGCAGGCGCAGCAGATCGGCAACGTGCTGGAAGTGATCGGCAGCATCGCCGCCCAGACCAACCTGCTGGCCCTCAACGCCGCCATCGAGGCCGCCCGCGCCGGCGAGCAGGGCCGCGGTTTCGCCGTGGTCGCCGATGAGGTGCGCAACCTGGCCCAGCGCACCGCGCTGTCCACCCAGGAAATCAAGACCATCATCGAAGCCCTGCAACAGGGCAGCCGCGAGGCCGCCGAAGCCATGCACGACAGCCACGAAGGCGCCCAGCGCTGCGTCGAGGACAGCCGCCAGGCCTCCGCGATGTTCCAGGCCGTCGGCGCCGACATCTCGCATATCGACCAGCTCAACGGCCGCATCGTCAGCACCACCCGCGAACAATCCAGCGCCAGCCTCGACATAGTCGGCCGCCTGCACTCGGTCCAGGCCATCGCCCAGAACACCGCCGACGACATGGGCAACCTGGCCCTGAGCAGCCAGCGCCTGCCGCCGATCGCGATCCGCCTGGAGGCGTTGGGGCAGACGTTTCATAAGTAACGGGGGAGGGGCGCCTGCTTGCCGATAGGCCGCGGGCGCCATCACTGCTGCTGGTCCGCAGGCCCTGACCGGAATCCGGACTACAGGTCATTCAGACCGGTCGACGTCAATCTCGGAGTTCTCCAGGTTTCCAGAAACCACCCGATTCGCCAACTTGGAAAGCTTGGGCGTGACACTCCACCTTGTTGAGCACCCAACAGAAACGATAAAAAGCCCCGCTCATGCGGGTAATGCCCCGGTGTAGGAGCGAGCTTGCTCGCGATGGACTCAAGAGCACCGCGTTTATCCAAGTAAAGACGCGGTATCGTTCACCACCATCGCGAGCAAGCTCGCTCCTGCAAGGGGTATTACGCACATGCGGGGCTTTTTCGTGGTCGGGAGCGGTCAGCCGGGAGGCAGGGTCGCGCGTATCTCTCCCACCCGTTGTTTCACGTGTTTCCAGGGCGCCTGGCCCGCCAGGTCCTGGCGCAGGAAGTTCAGCAGGTCGGCGATCTGCCGGTCGTCGAGGCTGTGGCGGAACGCGGGCATGTAGCCCAGTTCCGGGCTGGCCGGTTGGGCGATGCCTTCGAGGATTACGCGGATGGCGTTGTCGGGGTTGTCGGCGTAGAGGTTGCTGTTGAGGGCCAGGGAGGGGCGCACGCCAGTCAGGGTCGGGCCTTTTTCCTGGGCGTGGCAGGCCATGCAGGCCCCGGAGAACAGGCGGGCGCCGGAGGAGGCGAGGGGCTCGGTGCGTTGCTCGGCCCGCTGGTTCAGGGTGGCGGCGCTGGCTTGGGTGGCGCTGGTCGGCTGCAGGCTGGACAGGTAATGGGCGATGGCCTGCAGGTCGGCCTCCGGCAGTTGCGCCAGGCCTTGGTGGATCACCGGGGCCATGGGGCCGGCGGCGACGCCATGGCGCGGGCTGTAGCCGTGGCGCAGGAAATCCAGCAGGTCCTGTTCGGTCCAGGCCAGCGGCGCCTTGCCGCCGACCAGGGCATGGGCGCTCCAGTCTTCGGCAACGCCGCCGCTCAGGTGGCGCCGGCCGCCGCGTTCGGCAAACAGCGGGTCGCGGGGCGAGTGGCAGGCGCTGCAGTGTCCCAGCCCCTCGCTCAGGTAGGCGCCACGGTTCCACTGGGCGCTGCGCCCGGGATCGTCGGCCATGGCGCCGGGGCTGAGGTAGAGCCAGTTCCAGGCGCGGATGCCCGGGCGGATGTTGAAGGGGAAATGCAGGTCGGTCTGCGGTGGCTGGTGGCGGACCGGTGGTTGGCTCATCAGGTAGGCGTAGAGCGCCTTGAGGTCCTCGTCGCGGGTCTTGGTGAAGGCGGTGTAGGGGAACGCCGGGTACAGGTAACGCCCGCCGCGGTCGATGCCATGGCGCATGGCGCGCTCGAAGGCCGGATAGGACCAGTTGCCGATCCCGGTTTGCGGATCGGGGGTGATGTTGCTGCTGTACAGGGTGCCGAACGGGATGCGCATGGCCAGGCCGCCGGCGTTGCGCGCGCCGCCCGGCGCGGTATGGCAGACCGCGCAATCGCCCAGGGCCGCGAGTTGCTCGCCCTTGGCGACTTGCGCATGGCTGAAGTACTGGGTGTCGTGATGGTCCAGCGGAGCGATCGCCGGCTGCCAACTGAGGAACACGCCCGCGGTGACGGCCAGGCTCAAGGCGGCCAGGCTCCAGCCGGCGAGGGTCTTGAGTGTGCTCATGGGCGAGTCTCCTGGCCGGGGTGGTCGGCGTCAGGGGCTTGCTGCAAGGCGTGCAACAGCCTTTCCGGGGTGAAGGGCACGTGCCGCAGGCGCACGCCGAGCGCGTCGAAAATCGCATTGGCGATGGCCGCCGCGCTGGGTACCGAGGCCGACTCGCCGGCGCCCATGGACGGTTCTTCCGGGCGGTCGAGCAGTTGCACATCCACTTCGGGCAACTCGTCGAAGCGCAGGATCGGATAGCCGCCCCATTCCAGGGAGGTGCTGCCACAGCGGTCGAAGCTGACATATTCCTTGAGCACCCGGCTGCACGACTGGACGATATTGCCGTGCACCTGGTGACGGACGCCGGCCGGGTTGACCATGCGCCCGCAGTCGTGGCTGACGAAGACCTTGTCCAGGCGGATCTGCCCGGTGCGCCGGTTGACGCTTAGGTCGCAGACCCACGCGGCCCAGGCGGCGCCGTAGCCGGGGAACGTGCTGTGGAAATACCGGGCATAGGCAAAGCCCCGGCCCTTGACCCATTCCTGCGACGGCGGCGCTGGGTGGCGGTGGGCGCTACCGTCCTGCCAGTCGGCCTGCTTTTTCAGCGCTTCGATCAGCGCCAGGGCGCGCGGGTCGTCCAGGTAGCGCAGGCGGAAGGCGATCGGGTCCTGCTGGGCGATGTAGGCCAGCTCATCGATCCAGGATTCGTGGGCGAAGACATTGGGCAGCGCGGATACGCCGCGCATCCACGAGGCGCGGACGATCGGCGCGGCGTCCTGGCAGACGATGCGCATCTGCGGGAAGCGGTATTGCGGGATCGCCGTGCGGTCGCCCATCTGCTGGATGTCGGGGCGGTTGGCGACGCGCCCGGTGAGCAGCAGCGCCAGGGTCCGGGCGTTGTTCGAGGGGTAGCAGGTCTTCAATTCGTAGGCGGCCACGTCGCGTTTGCCGTCCAGGCCACCGCGGACCTGCATCAGCTGCGCGGTGCCCTTGGGTTCCCAGCCGGCCTCCTGCTCGCGCATCAGTTGCACCCGTACCGGCCGCCCGACCGCCTGGGAGAGCAGGGCGGCGTCGGCGGCCACATCGTCGGCACAGTTGCGTCCGTAACAGCCCGAGGCTTCCAGGCGATTGACCTGCACCTGTTGCGGTGTGCGCCCCAGCAGCAGGGCGATGTCCTTGCGCAGGTCGTGGGGGTTCTGGCTGCCGGTCCAGACCTCGGCGCGTTCGGCGTCGATCATCGCCACCGCGCAGGACGGGCCGATGGAGGCATGCAGGTGATAGGGCCAGACATAGTCGACATTGAGCGGGCTATTGAGCGTGCCCAGGCGGCTGTCGATACCGGCATCGTCGCGCAGCACGCGGTCCTGCTTGGGATGGGCCAGGAGGGTTTTGCGCAGCGCATCCGGTCGCAGGTCGGGCAGCGCGTCCCAGGTTTTCCACTGGACCTTGAGCTGGCGCATGGCGTCGATGGCCTGCTCCTCGCGTTCGGCGACGATGCCGACAAAGTCACCGATCACCACCAGTTTGACGATGCCCGGCAAATGCGCGATGGACGCCGCATCCACCGCGATCAGCGCATGGCCCAGGGGCGCGCTGGCATCGGCACCGGGGTAGGGCGGGCGTACCACGCGACCGTGGAGCATGCCGTCCAGGCGCAGGTCGTGGACATAGGTCAACTGGCCGCTGACCTTGGCCGGGATGTCCACGCGCGGGGTGGACTGGCCGACATAACGGCCGGCACCGACAGCCTTGAGTTCGACGCGCGGGTCCAGGGGCAGATGCAGGTCCTGTCCGCGGGCCAGTTCGGCGTAGCCCAGGCGCCGTCCGGGGCGAGCGCTGGCGTAGATCTGCCCGCGTTCGACCCGCAACCCGGCAAGGGGCTGGTCGAGGATTTCCGCCGCGCCTTCCAGCAGCCACTGGCGCAACTGGGCGGCGGCCTGGCGCAGGGGCAGGGCGCTGACTTGAAGGGTCGCGCTGGCGATGGTCGGGCCCTGGTCCGGGGTCCTGGCGGTATCGCCGAGAATCATCCGCACCTGCTCGAAATCGACATCCAGTTCGTCGGCGACGAGCTGCGCCAGCGCCGTGCGCACCCCGGTGCCGAGATCGACATGACCGCAGAACGCGGTGACGTGGCCGTCGGCGCCCAGGGCGATAAAACTGTCGACATGGTCCGGCGTCGGGGCCGCTGGCAATGGGCTCGTAGTACGGGGTTCGGCCATGGCCCGCAGCGGTTTGGGCAGCAGGGTGCTGATCATGACCAGGCCGCCGGCCTGGAGCAGGCGGCGACGGGTCAACGGCAGGTCGTTCATGGCCGACCCCGCTCTGCCAGCAACTGGCGGGCCCTGGCCGCGGCTTGCAGGATCTCGAAATGCGCGCCGCAGCGGCAGAGGTTGTAGGCCAGCTCGTTCTTGATCCGTTGCTCGTCGGCTTCGGGCTCGCGCTCGAACAGCGCCACCAGGGTCATGATCATGCCGTTGCTGCAATAGCCGCATTGCACAGCCTGCTCATCGATGAAGGCTTGCTGTACCGGGTGCAGGCGCTCTTCCTGCTCCAGGCCTTCCAGGGTGGTGACCTGTTTGCCCTGCACGCTGGACAGCGGCAGGGTGCAGGAGCGGGCGGCAACGCCGTCCACCAGCACCGTACAGGCGCCGCATTGGCCCAGGCCGCAGCCGTACTTGGGGCCATTGAGGTCAAAGTCGTTGCGCAGGGCATACAGCAAGGGAGTGTCCGGCGGCAGTTGATTCAGTAAAAGGCGGCGGCCGTTGAGGATAAAAGTCATGGCAGCTTGGGTCCTGTGAGTGAGTGGCATGGCGCGTGGAGAACGCGACAGCGGTCAGGGCAGGTGTGAAGTCCCGGTCAGAGACTGGACATCAAGGTTGCGCTCAGGTGCTGGGAAGATTGGCGGGGGCGAAGCATGCGGGGTTTGAGGTGGGGCGATAAATAAGATGATTCTGGTTTTTTTGTAGGCCGAAGCCAGGGAGTGATTTGGTTTTATCTTGGCCGATTTCTGAGGAAGTGATGGCTAGTAGCCATAATTGTCGCTTGTGACAGCCTTGGCCACGGCGTAGGATGCGCGCCCTGATCAGCCTGGCTGAACCGTTTTACCCGAATGCGACATGGATTGTTATGACCCACTCCCCCCGTTTTTTCTCGCCGTTGCTCATCCTGGCAATGGTGACGGTCCCGGCTTTCGCCGATCCAGGTGCCCAGCGCGCCGAACTCCTGCAGGTTTACCGCCAGGCCGTCGAGCATGACGCCCAGCTCTCCGCGGCGCGCCACGAGTACCAGGCCCAGCGCGAAAGCATCCCCCAGGCCCGGGCCGGGTTACTGCCCACGCTCAATGCCGGCAGCACCGTGGAATCGGTGCGTCTGGAACGGGACGAGCCGGGCCTGACCCGAACCCGCAGTACCACGGTGTTCCAGGCCAATCTCAACCAGCCGCTGTTCCGTGCCGATCGCTGGTTTCAACTGGAAGCCGCCCACGCCAGCACCGCCCAGGCCGAACTTGAATTGGGCGCGAAGGAGCAGGGGCTAGTGCTGACCACGGCCCAGGCCTATTTCGAAACCTTGCGTGCCCTGGACTTGCTCGCCGCCTCCAAGGCCGAGGAAGCGGCGCTCAAGCGTCAGCAGCAACAGGCCCGGGCCCGCCTGGAGAATGGCGCCTCGAGCATCACCGATGTGCTCGACGCCCAGGCCGCGCATGACAATGCCGGTGCCAATCGCAAACTCGCCGAGCGCAAGGTCGACGATGCCTTTGAGGCCTTGTCTCGCTTGACCCAGCAGGATTACTCGACGATCGAGGGCATTCAACATCAGTTGCCGGTGGAGCTGCCGGTGCCCAACGATGCCAACGAATGGGTCAGCCGCGCGGTGCGCCAGAACCTGGCGTTGCAGGCCAGCCGCTACGCGGTGATTGCCGCCGAACAAACCCATCGCCAGCGCAAGGCTGGTTATGCGCCGACCGTCGATGCGGTGGCGTCCTGGCGCAAAGGTGAAAACGACAGCTTCGGCTACAGCAACCCCACCGACTTCGGACGGGATGGCTATCGAGGCAATGTCACGCAAAACAGCATCGGCCTGGAACTGAATATTCCGCTGTACTCCGGCGGCATGACCCGTTCCCAGGTGCGCGAGGCGACCAAGCGGCTGGCCCAGAGTGAAGACGAACGCGAGGACCGCCGCCGTGAAGTGGTGCAGAACACGCGCAATTTCTACCGCGCGGTGAACTCCGATATCGAGCAGGTCATCGCCCGTCGGCAGACGATCCGTTCCGGCCAGGCTTCGGTCAAGGCCAACCAGGTCGGGCGCGACCTGGGCTCGCGTAACACCGCGGATGTGCTCAATGCCCAGCGCCAGCTGTACAGCGCGGTGCGTGAGTACAACAACGCGCGCTACGACTACATCATCGACACCCTCAAGCTCAAGCAGGCGGCGGGAACCCTGAGCCCGAAAGACCTGAGCGACCTGGCGATGTACCTGACGAAAGACTACGACGCCGACCGGGATTTCCTGCCACCGCAGGAGCGCAAGGCGCTCTGACGGGGATTCATACAATCGAGTGAAATAAATCTCAATCGATGATGTCGTATTGATACTAATTGCTTCATGTTTGATGTAACATCTTGAAATATTAGGACTTTACGGCCGCAATGCGGCATGCATGGAAGCTTATGAGCGAACAAGGAAGGGGCGCCGAGTCGCCCACACCAGACACTGGCCTGGTCTGTCTGGTGATGCTGGCCCGGTTTCATTCGGTGGCGGCATCCGCCGAGCAACTGGCCCACGAATTCGCTCCAGAGAAGCAGCCGTTCACCCAGCGCGAACTGCTGCTTGCCGCCCGCAAGCTGGGGCTCAAGGCCAAGTCGGTCAACACTTCTATCTCCCGCCTGGAGCGCACGCCATTGCCGGCAATCGCGGCCGATGGCGACGGCACATTCTTCATCATTGCCAAGCTCGACCAAGGCCAGGCGCTGATCCAGGACCCGCGTTCGGACCGGCCTGAAGTCATTCCCTTCGAGGCCCTGGCCGCGCGCTGGACCAGCGAGCTGGTGCTGCTGCGCTCCGAAGCCGGGTTGCCGGGGGAAACCTCGCGGTTCGACTTCACCTGGTTCATTCCCGCCATTGTCAAATACCGCAAGTTGCTCGGTGAAGTGTTGCTGGTGTCCTTTGCCCTGCAGCTGTTTGCCCTGGTGACGCCGCTGTTTTTCCAGGTGGTGATGGACAAGGTGCTGGTGCACCACGGGCTGACCACCCTGGATGTCATCGCCGCAGGGTTGCTGGGCATCATGCTGTTCGAATCGGCCTTGAGCGGTTTGCGCAGTTACGTGTTCGCCCATACCGCCAGCCGGATCGATGTGGAGCTGGGCTCGCGCTTGTTCCGTCATCTGATCAACCTGCCGCTGGCGTATTTCCAGGCGCGCCGGGTCGGCGATTCGGTGGCCAGGGTGCGCGAACTGGAGAACATCCGCAGCTTCCTGACCGGCAACGCCATTACCTTGTTGCTGGATGTGCTGTTCTCGCTGGTGTTCATTCTGGTGATGTTCTACTACAGCGGCTGGCTGACCCTGGTGGTGCTGTTGTCGCTGCCCCTGTACGTGCTGGTCTCGCTGTTTGTCACCCCGCTGCTGCGCGCCCGCTTGCAGGACAGTTTCACCCGCGGCGCGGAGAACCAGGCGTTCCTGGTGGAGACGGTGAACGGCATCGACACGGTGAAATCCATGGCCGTCGAGCCCCAGGCGATCCGCAAGTGGGACAACCAGATGGCGGCTTATGTGGCGGCCGGGTTCAAGACCCAGACCTTGTCCACCATCGCCAACGAGAGCGTGTCGCTGATCGGCAAGCTGGTCACGGTGGCGACCCTCTGGCTGGGCGCGCGGCTGGTGATCGACGGGCAGCTTTCGGTGGGCGAACTGATCGCCTTCAACATGCTGGCCGGCCGGGTCAGCGGCCCGATCATGCGCCTGGCGCAGTTGTGGACCAGCTTCCAGCAGACCGGCGTTTCCGTGCAGCGCCTGGGCGATATCCTCAACACCCGCACCGAGCTGTCCCAGGCCACCCGCAGCGCCTTGCCGCCCCTCAGGGGGCAGATCGAATTCGACCAGGTGCATTTCCGTTATCGCGCCGACGGCTCGGAGATCCTGCGTGGGATCAACCTGCAGATCGCCGCCGGCGAAGTGATTGGCGTGGTGGGGCGTTCCGGCTCGGGTAAAAGCACGCTGACCCGCCTGCTCCAGCGCCTGTACGTGCCCGAGCGTGGGCGGGTGCTGGTGGACGGCATGGACCTGGCGCTGGCGGACGTTTCCTCCCTGCGCCGGCAGATCGGCGTGGTGTTGCAGGACAACATGCTGTTCAACCGCAGCATCCGGGAAAACATCGCCCTGAGCGATCCGGGCGCGCCGCTGGAAACGGTGATGCATGCCGCCAGCATGGCCGGGGCCCACGAATTCATCCTGGAGCTGCCCGAAGGCTACGACACCCTGGTCGGGGAGCATGGCACCTCGCTGTCCGGCGGCCAGCGGCAACGCATCGCCATCGCCCGGGCCCTGATCGGCAACCCGCGGATCCTGATTTTCGACGAGGCCACCAGTGCGCTGGACTACGAGTCCGAACGGATCATCCAGCAGAACATGCAAAGCATCTGCGCCGGGCGCACGGTGATCATCATCGCTCACCGCTTGTCGGCGGTACGCGATGCCAATCGCATCCTGGTGGTCGACCGCGGGCAGATCGTCGAGCAGGGCAACCATGCCGAACTGCTGGCGCACCAGGCCGGCCACTATTCGCGCCTGCACCGTATGCAGCAGGGCTGAGCGCCGCCCGATTCACAGGTTATTTGTTCGGCCGCCGCCCCCGCCGCAGGGGGGCGGGGCTGGATGCCATCCGGATTCAAGGACCGATTGCCCATGAGCGCCACTCCTTCGTTATTGCAGCGCTACCGCGACGCCTGGCAACACGCCTGGCGCCAGCGCAAAAGCATGGACAGCGTGCAGCGCCTGCCCCATGAGGCGCAGTTCCTGCCCGCCGCCCTGGAGTTGCAGGACACCCCGGTACACCCGGCGCCGCGGATTTTTGTCTGGAGCATCCTCGGTTTTGCCGTGCTGGCCTTGCTGTGGGCCTGTCTCGGCAAGATCGAAGTGGTGGCGGTGGCGCCGGGCAAGATCGTGCCCAATGGCAAGACCAAGCTGATTCAATCCAGCGAAACCGCGGTGGTCAGGGCGATCCATGTCAGCGACGGCCAGGCGGTGAAAGTCGGCGAGCTGCTGGTGGAACTCGACCCGACGGCGGCGGATGCCGACGTCAGGCGGATTCAGAACGAGCTGCTGGCGGCCCGGGTCGACAGCGCCCGTGGCGCGGCGATGCTCGATGCGATCAACCAGCAACAGCCGCCGGCGTCATTGATCGGCGCGATTGCCAATGCCAACCCGGAGCAGGTGCTCGGCGCCCAGCGCTGGTTGCAGGGGCAGTATCAGGAGTACCGCAGCAACCTGGAGCTGGTGGACGCGGAAATCCTCCAGCGCAGCGCCGAAATCCAGTCGGCCCAGGCCCAGGTGGCCAGCCTGGGGCAAACCGTGCCGATCGCCACGCAATTGGCCGAGGACTACCGGCGGCTGCTGGAGCAACAGTACGTGGCGCGCCACGAGTACCTGGAAAAGGAACAGGCGCGCCTCGACCTGCTGCGCCAGTTGAGCGTGCAGCAGGCCAGTGTCTTGCAGTCCACCGCCGCCCAGGCTGAGGCGCGGCGCCGGCGCGAAGGCGTGGTCGCGCAGAACCGCCGGGCCATGCTCGACCTGCAACAGGAAGCCAACCAGAAAGCCGCGAGCCTGGTCCAGGAATTGGCCAAGGCTCGTTACCAGGAAACCCTGACCAGCCTCAAGGCCCCGGTGGACGGCACCGTCCAGCAACTGGCGATCCACACCGTTGGCGGCGTGGTCACCCCGGCCCAGCCGCTGATGGTCATAGTCCCCGCCGACCAACCAGTCGAAGTGGAAGCGATGCTGGAAAACAAGGACGTGGGCTTCGTCCGCGCCGGCCAGCCGGTCACGGTCAAGGTGGAAACCTTCACCTTCACCCAATACGGCACCGTCGACGGCGAAGTGCTCAGCGTCTCGAACGACGCCATCGAAGATGAAAAACGCGGGCTGATCTACAGCAGCCGCATTCGCCTGAAGTCCGACCACCTGATGGTCAACGGCCAACGCGTGGCGTTGTCGCCGGGCATGTCGATCACCGCGGAAGTGAAGACCGACCAGCGCCGGGTGATCGACTACTTCCTGAGCCCGTTGCAACAGCATGTGGATGAGAGTTTGCGGGAGCGCTAGGGCTGTTGAAGTGAAGTTCCCAGCGTATCGCCAGGCATCAATGATTCTTTCAACGTGGGGGGAATGACCGGTATGGCCAGATCTGTAAGCCGAAGCCTGTATTGGCTTGGGGCGGGAGCGGCACTCGTGCTGCTTGTGTACTACTTGCTGCCCACCACGCCAGACAGTCCCTATATGAAACTTCATTCAACCGGGGATGGCAGTGTTTTTACCGGGTGTGAGTTTTCACCCATCAAGCAGGACCTGCCTGCCTTTCGATTTGCCATGAGCCCGCAGGCCTGTCGCCTGGTGCGTTATGACGGCAGCAGCGGCATTGAATTCACCCTCGAGTATCCAACGGCAGAGGTGCTCAGCGACGACGCCAAGGGCAGCCGTTACCCGATAGCCTTGTTTATCGAACGCATTTCCATGGAAGGCTTCGACGCCGACAGGCACCTGCGCGGGAAGCATCCCGTGGCGCAGGCGGACGGGGTCGAGCGTTATGAGGTCGGTGGTTTTCAGGAGCGCAAGTTCACAGGGAAAGACGGTGTCTCGGTGTATGTCTCGGACTACCTGGCGACGGTCCGGGCGAACCGCCTGTATGGCAGCGGATTATGGGTTTTCTACCAATACCCAAAGGAACTTACGGATGTAAGGGCCGTGGACGATTTTGTTCTCGATGCCCTCGGTAAGGTAATAGTGAAATAAGGAAATAGAGCGTGGCACTGGTAACCTTTAATGAAGCTCAGTTACAAGAATTGCAGCGTCTTTCGGATAAGAAAGATTATCCGGGGGCCTATGGCTATATGCGCGATGTGGTCGCGGCAGAGATTGCCAAAGGCAACAGGCCCGAGGACATGGCCGACCTGCAGGCGGTGGCGACATGGTTGACGACGGCCAAGGCCATCAACTCGAATGATCGCAGCAACTTTCTGACCGACCTGGTTCGCGGGTCGATCCAGTACTCGGTGGCAAAAACCGGGCGCCCACTCAGTGATGACGCCTTCCAGGTTGTCTCCGACAAGCTTGCCATCGACACCATCAGCAATGTGCTGAAAGGCGGTGGTGTGACCTCGGCCAACATCGTCACGGTTCTTGAAACCAAAGGCATGGTCAAGGAGCTGAAGCTGGAAGCCTGGCAATGGCCCGGTGCAATTGCCGATATGCTGCCGCCACCTTTTGGCATGGGCCGCGACTTCATCGAGGTTTCGGGCCAGACCAAAACCGAAACCGCGCTGAATATCATGAGCTCCATGGTGTCCAACATGGCCGGCCTGGAGCGGGTGATCAACAGGGATTCGGTGCTCGATGCCAGCCCAACCTGGAAGCTCTGGCGTGAACTCAACAGCTTTATGGCGGATAACCGCTACCGGCTGTACGAAGGTGGCACAGGGGCAACGCCGGAAAAGGATCTGATCAATATCACGATCAACCCATCCCCCCAGCCTCAACAACACATCCAGGGCGAAAGCAAAGCCCAGCAGGACGTCGCCAACGGCTTCATTCAGAACTCGGCGACCAACAGCATTTTTGCCGTCGGCGGCATTCTCAACAAAACCGATTTTACCTCGACCCAGATGGCCAGCCTGGCCTCGGGTGGCATTCGCCCGGGCGAAATGCAGCTCGACCCCAATGCGCGTCCCAACACCTACCTGACCCAGTTCTACCAGCCGTCCAGCCCGAACAAGCCGGACTTCAGCCTGCGTAATGCGGTAACGCTGAACGGCCTGTCGGCCATGACCACCTTCAACACCTACGTTGACCCGTTGTTGCTGGACCTGACCGGCAACGGCGTGCACATGACCGACATCCGTGACGGCGTGCTGTTCGACACCGACCACAGTGGCACGCTCAAGCGCAGCGGCTGGGCGGATCGCAGCACCGGTATGCTGGTGATCGACGATGGCAGCGGCCAGATCAAGGACGTCAGCCAGATGTTCTCCGAATACTACGGCGGCAAGGCCGGGGTGAACGGCGCGGCGGGCGAGACGAAATTCAAGGACGGTTTCGCCGCCCTGGCCAGCGAGGATGGCAACAAGGATGGTGTGATCGACCAGCGCGACCCGATCTGGAGCAAGCTACGGGTCTGGGTCGACGGCACCCATGACGCGAAAGTCGATGCCGGCGAACTCAAGACCCTGGCCGAGCTGGGCATCACCCAGATCAACGTGCGGGCGGCGACGTCCACTCAAACCGAAGTGCGTGACGGCAACCGGGTGCTCGCCACCGGTTCGTTCACTATCAATGGCAAGAGCCAGGAAGCGCTGGCGGTGGATTTCCTCGGTGACCCGGTCAGCAACACCCTGACTGCCCAGGGCGCGGGTACCAAGGTGACCTCGACCACCAATGGCATCACCACCACCGCCTATGCCAGCCAGAGCACCACCGGTGAAACCCTGGATGCGGCGCAGCTGGGCGTGGGCAACCTGTACGGCGGCAACGGCAACGACACGCTGATTGCTGCGCCGGCCGGTGGTTGGCTGGTGGGTGGCGGTGGCAGCAACACCTATGTCGGCGGCAAGGGCGACGACGTCTTTGTGATCAGCGCCTCGGACGACACTAAAAACATCCACGGCAATGGCGGCCACGACACGGCGATCATCGTTGGCGACAAAGGCGTGGTGCTGAACATGGCCCAGGCCGGCCTGACCATTGCCCAGGGCGGCAGTGGCGACGACACCCTGATCAGCGGCGGCACCGGCAGCGCCTTCATCAAGGGCGGCTCCGGCAATTCGACCCTGGTGGGTGGGGCGGGCAGCGACGTGCTGGTCGGCGGCAGCGGCCACAACACCATCATCGGCGGCAGCGGCAAGGCGGTGATCTACGCCGGGCCCCAGGGCGACGTGATTTACGCCGCCGAAGGCGGCAGCATCATTCACGCCGGTGGCGGTGCCGACCGGATTTTCGGCGGTGCCGGCAATGACGTGATCGAAGTCGGCCATGGCAACGCGACCATCGACGGCGACGGCGGGATCAACCTGGTGACGCTGCATGGCAACCATGGCGATTACCGCATCACCCGCACTGCCAGCGGCTATGAAGTGGCCGACAAGGTGGCCGGGCGCGACGGCACGGTGACCCTGAAGAATATCCAGAAGCTGAATTTCTCGGATATCTCGGCGGTCGATCTGCAGACCCCCAACGCCATGCCGGTGGCCGACGTGCTGACCCTCGACAAGGACGGCAAGGCCTTCAACCGGACCCAGGCCCACCTGATTTCCGCGCAGAGCCTGCTGGCCAACGATCAACACCTCAACAGCCAGGGCGCGCTGCGCATCGCCAACGTCGGCGACGCGGTCGGCGGCACCGTCAGCCTCACGGCCCAGGGCGACGTGCTCTTTACCCCGGATGCGCGCTACACCGGCCTGCTCAGCTTCAAGTACGGCGTGGTCGATGCCGCCGGCAACCTGTCGGCTTCGGTGGTCGACCTGAGCAGCGGGCAGACCGCGCCGATGCGTGCCGGGGTGACCTTGCTGACCCCGGAAGTGCCGCTGGACCCATTGGCGGCCCAGGAGTGGTACCTGAGCGACACCAATGTGCTGCCGGTCTGGCAGGACTACACCGGCAAGGGCGTGCGTATCGGCCAGTTCGAGCCGGGCGGCCAGTTCGCTACCGCGCCCGAGATCTTCGACATCGCCCACCCGGACCTTGCCGCCAACGTCGATAAGGCCTGGCTGCAGACCCAACAGAGCAACGGCAGCTTGCCGGGCCTGGTGTCCAACCACGCCACCATGGTGGCGGGGGTGATGGTCGCCGCCAAGAATGGCACGGGCGGGGTAGGGGTGGCCTACGGCGCGACGCTGGGCGGCTACTACCTGGCCAACAGCGGCGCCGACCTCGCCGGGCTGGGGCACATGGTCAGCTTCGACATCGCCAACAACAGCTGGGGCTTCACCAACGACTTTGCCCTCAGCAGTTTCCAGGACGGCTTCGTCAACACCGCCACGGCGCTGAGCATGAATGCCCAGTACGCCGCGAGTAACGGTCGCGGTGGCCTGGGTACGATCATTGTCGCGGCCGGCGGCAACAGCCGCGCAACCGGCGGCAATGCCCAGGGCTCCTTGACCAACAACAACCGCTTCTCGGTGGAAGTCGGCGCGATCAATGCCCAGGGCGACTTGTCGACCCTGCAGATCGGCTCCTCGCCGTTCTCCAACCCGGGGGCCAGCCTGCTGGTGTCGGCGCCGGGCAGCAACGTGGTGTCCACCAGCCATATGCTGGAAACCGATCGTGGCTCGACCTTCGGCAACGACTACACCAGCATGCAGGGCACCAGCTTCGCCGCGCCAATCGTCTCCGGCATCGTGGCGCTGATGCTCGAGGCCAACCCGAACCTGGGCTATCGTGATGTGCAGCAGATCCTCGCGCTGTCCGCGCGCCAGATCAACGACCCGTCCACCCAGTGGAGCGACAACGGCGCCCACGGCTGGAACGGTGGCGGCATGCACACCAGCAACGACTACGGCTTCGGCGAAGTCGACGCGCGGGCCGCGGTACGCCTGGCCGAAGCCTGGATGACCCAGAGCACCGGGGCCAACGAGTATGTCTACAGCGCCTCCAGCGGCGCACTCGGCAAGAGCCTGGCGGCGGGGGGCACGCTGACTTCGTCCATTGCGATGAATGCCGGCCTCAATGTCGAACACGTCGAGATCGACTTCGACGCCCAGGTGGGCCGCCTTGGCGACCTGACGCTCAAGCTGATCTCGCCCGACGGCACCCAGAGCATTCTGCTCAACCGCCAGGGCAAGGTGCCGGACGGCATGACCGGCGCGAGTGCCAGCGATGTCGGTAGCACGCAGTCGGGGTCGTTCAAGTACACCTTCATGACCACCCATGACTTCGGCGAGCGCTCGGCGGGCAACTGGACCTTGCAGGTGAGCGATGCGGCTTCCGGCCAGCCGGTCACGCTCAATGCCTGGTCGCTGCGTTTGTACGGCAGCAAGAGCACCCCGGACGACACCTATTTCTACACCGACGAATACCTCAAGTCGGTGGTCGGGCATGCCAACCGCGCAGTCCTGGACGATGCGGTCAATGGTGTCGCGGGCGGGCGCAATACCCTCAACGCGGCGGCCGTTTCCGGGGATAGCTCGGTCAACCTGTTGACTGGTATCGCCAGCATTGGCGGCGCGGCGTTGACGGTGAAGAACCCGGGCAGCATTCAGAACATCGTCACCGGCGACGGCAACGATGTGCTGGTCGCCGGCAAGGCCGATGCCTTGCTCGACGGCGGGCGTGGCAACAACAGCCTGACGGGCGGGGCGGGCAAGGACTTCTTCGTGGTCCATCGCCGGGAGGGTGGCAGCGATGTCATCAGCAACTTCGAGGCTGCCCGGGGCGAGATCATCGACCTGGTGGGCTTTGCCGGGAAGAAGTTCAGCGACCTGGTGCTCAGCCAGCAAGGCGTGGACGTCAAGATCGACCTGGCCAAGGGGCAGAGCATCGTCCTGAAGAACCAGCTGCTGGCCGGGATCGGCGCGGCGAACTTCAAGTTCCAGGACACCTTTGTCGCCCCGACGGCCTACGTCAACAGCGACGCCTCGGCGGTCCAGCCGCAGGAAGGCCTGGGCACCGTGTTGCTCAACGGTGGCGGCAAGGGCGTGATGTACAGCAGCGACGCCCAGGGCAAGATGGTGGCTTCGTTGAGCGGTACGATCTACAGCCATGACAGCGCGACCTCGGATGTGTTCGTGGTGGCGGCCCAGTCGGGCGTCAAGGACTACAACAACGCCCTGCGCGGCTTCCGCCACGGGATCGACAAGATCGACCTGCGCCAGACCGGAGTGACCGATTTCAGCCAGCTGACCATCGAGCACAAGAATCGCGCCACCCTCAACGGCCTGACGCAGATTCATGGGGTGTACGTGACGCGTAACGGCGCCCAGGGCGCCGACTCGAACGTCAACCTGGTGTATCTGGATGCGCTGGATGTGGCGCAGGTCAGCGCTTCGGACTTCATCTTCGCCGAGCATGCGCCGCAGGTGGTGCCGACCGTTGGCCCGGTGCCTGTGGTGACCGAGCAGCCGACGGTGACTGTGCCGGGTACGCTGGCCCCGATTGTCGAGCGTCCTGGCGTGGACCAGCCTACGGTGCCGCCGCTGCCGTCGGTTGATCTGCACCCGACTGTCAGCGTTCCAGTGGTCGACCCGGTGTTGCGACCTACGGTCACGATTCCGGACATCACCCTGCCGGAACACAAGACGATCGATCAGATCCTCGCCGAACGCGGCGTCGACCTGAATCCGAAAGTGCCGGAACACAAGACCGTCGACCAGATCCTGGCCGAACGTGGCGGCAACCAGGGGCCGACGCTTCCCGAGCATAAGACCCTCGAGCAGATTCTCGCCGAGCGCGGCATCGGTTCGCTGGAGCCTTCGAAGGTGCCGGATATCGGGCCGGTCGGGCGTGAAGTGGGACGTACCCCGGTGGACGTACCGAGCCCAAGGCCGATCGTGATTCCCGATATCCCGATGGTCGATATCGCGCACCGCGACCTGGATATCCCGAGTCGTCCGCGGGTCACTGTGCCGGATCTCCCTGTAGCGTCGGATCCACGGCTGAAGTTCGACGATCCGCTGCCAGCGGTGACCGACACCGATGATTTCTCGTTCGCATCGATCCGCGACAGAATCCGTACGCGCCCGACACCGACCACCGTGGACCCAGTAACGAGCTCGTCACGCGACCCGCTCACGCTGAGCCCGTTGCCGACGGTCGATCCCGCGCCCGTGGCCAGCGATCCCAACACCATGACGGTCAAGGGTTTCTTCGCCAATGTCACCCTGGGCGACGAGAGCAAGACCATCAACGTCGAGGCCACAGGCGCCAAGCTGTTGGCCGGCAACGGTGACAACAAGGTCAACGTGACGGGCCGCCGGGCCGAGATCACCCTGGGCAACGGCAACAACGTGATTGCCGGCGACATCAACAAGCTCACGGTCGGCCATGGCAACAACAGCATCACCGACAGCGGCTCCTTCGCCACGGTGAAGCTGGGCGATGGCAACAACAAGGTGCTGGTCAGCGGCAGCATGCCCACCGTGGAAGTCGGGCACGGGGTCAACGACCTCGAGTTCAGCGGGAGCATGGGCCAGTTGGTGTTCGGTCAGGACATCAGCCCCGAGCGCCTGTGGTTCCAGCATGAAGGGGCGGACCTGCAGATCTCGGTGATCGGCAGCCAGCAGGAGGTCACGCTGCATAACTGGTATGCCGCAACCCCGGAGCGTCCACGGGACATCATGGCCGGCGACCGTCACCGGTTGCTGGGCAGCGATGTGGAAAACCTGGTCCAGGCCATGGCGGCGTTTGCGCCGGCAGCACCGGCGACCATGACCTTCGGCGCTGCCGAGCAGCAGGCCTTGCAACCTGTGCTGGCGGCCAACTGGACATGACCGCGCAAGCTTGATCGGTAACAGGGCCCGCGATGCTTATCGCGGGCTTGTGCCGCTCTCGTTCGGGAGCGGCACTTTTTTATCCCTCCGGATTCCTCCAATTGCCCATCGGACTGCGTCGGGTTTCCCGATATCCCCGTTGCTCAGCCGACATGGGTGGCAGGACCTGCCCGAACATTTCATGTCAGGCACAGCTGGACACAGCTTTATTGACGCCAGGATAGTGGCCATTTAGTATCGCGGCATTCCGGGTGATGTCAAAGTGCTATCTCAAGGAAGCTGAGAATTGTCTGTGCTCAAAGTCGGGCTGTTGTTGCTCGCTATCCTCCCTGCTATTTCGCTTGCCACTCCGACACCGGGTGAGCAGGACCTGTCCGCTGGCCACTTGAAGGTACTGGTGGTCGAGGGCCGGCTCGAAGGCTTGAAAGGCGCCGCCGACAGCCAGCTGTCCGCGCGTGAGCTGGCCATGGCCTTTCCCGGCCAGCTCAACCGCCTGCCGTCGAACCAGGCGCAAATGGAGCTGGCTCCCGGCAAGGAGGTCGGTGGCAGCAAGGTGCTGGTCAAGAACACCGTGCAGAAGCTCTGGCGGGCCGGGCTGTCGCGCAGCAACGACGGCCAGCGCAGCACCGGCGAGCAGCAGTGGGGCACCCCCTTCGACCGGGACAGCCCGCCCCTTGCAAGGAACTACCCGAAAACCCTTATACAAGCAGAATTAACCTCGGAGTCTTGGGAAAGCTCCCACAGACTTTCCAAAAAACGACCCATAACATCCTTTCCGACTCCAGGGTCGGGACTGTCTGGATGATGCTCTCTTGCGCCGCAGGCGTTGACCCATAGGCCCGAGCGGTACTCATTTCCGACTGTGTCTCATGTTCTCGAAGGATCGAAGATGTCTCGGCTCATTTTCTGGATGCGTTCAGGTTTGTCCCTGCTCGCAGGGTTGTTGCTACTCAGTGTATTCAGTCCGCTGTATGCCGCCCCCAGCCCCGGTGACACCGACCTGATCCGCGAACGCCAGGACCGCCTGCTCGAAGAGCAGCGCCGGCGCCTGGAAGAACTCAAGGACCTGCCCGGTAAAGAGGCTGCCCCCACGGCGCCGACGGCACCTGCCGACACCCGCTGTTTCCCGATCCAGGACATCGAACTCAAGGGCGCCGACAGCCTGTCCGCCAGCGAGCAGGCGCGCCTGCTCAAGCCCTATATCGGTCAATGCCTGGGCGTCAGCCAGCTCAACGAGCTGCTCAAGGTCATCACCGACTACTACCTGGAGAAGGGCCTGGTGACCAGCCGCGCCTACCTGCCGCAGCAGGACCTGTCCGGCGGCCACTTGAAGGTGCTGGTGGTCGAGGGCCGGCTCGAAGGCTTGAAAGGCGCCGCCGACAGCCAGCTGTCCGCGCGCGAACTGGCCATGGCCTTTCCCGGCCAGGTCGGCGCGCTGGTCAACCTGCGGGAAATCGAACAACTGGTGGACCAGCTCAACCGCCTGCCGTCGAACCAGGCGCAAATGGAGCTGGCCCCCGGCAAGGAGGTCGGTGGCAGCGAGGTGCTGGTCAAGAACAGCGCGCAGAAGCCCTGGCGGGCCGGGCTGTCGCGCAGCAACGACGGCCAGCGCAGCACCGGCGAGCAGCAGTGGGGCACCACCTTCGACTGGGACAGCCCGCTGGGGCTGGCCGACCAGCTGATGTTGCGCGGTGGCCACGATGCCATGAGCGACCACCAGCACACCTCCAACAACGCCATGCTCTCTTACAACCTGCCCTGGGGCTGGTGGAACTTCAGTTACACCTACAGCCAGAGCGAGTACCGCTCCCAGGCCCAGGCCAACGGTTTCAACTTCAAGCAGAGCGGCGACAGCCAGAACCACCAGCTGCTCGCCGAGCGGGTGATCCTGCGCGATGCGCTGAGCAAGACCTCGCTGAATGCCGGCCTGGCCTACCTGCGCACCAACAACTTCATCGAAGACAGCAAGCTGGCCCTGAGCAGCAATCGCCTCAGCGAAGCCCAGTTCGGCATCAACCACGGCCGGCGCATCGGCGGGGCCTTCGTCAACCTCGACCTCGGCCTGCAGCACGGCATCGGTGCCTTCGACGCCCAAGGCAATGGCCACCCCGGGCCCGGCGAGCCGAATGCGCGCTACCGCAAATACACCGCCACCCTCAGTTACCTGCAGCCGTTCAAGCTGTGGGGCGAGTCGTTCAGCTTCAGCAGCCTGATGACCGGCCAGCGCAGCGAAGACGTGCTGTTCAGCCCACAGCGCACCAGCCTGGGCGGGCAGTCGTCGATCCGTGGCTACAAGGACCAGTCGCTGTCCGGCGACAGCGGCGGTTACTGGCGCAACGACCTGCGCTGGAGCCGCCCGGTGACCTGGGCCTGGCTACAGCCCCTGTTTGCCGAGTACGGCAGCAGCCTGGGCTACGACCAGGGGGTGATCCGTGGCGACCGCTACAACGGCGAGCAGCACGGACGTATGTCGAGCAACTCCCTGGAACTGTTCGCCCGCGGTCAGCACCTGGCCACCAGCGTGACCTTTGCCCATTCCCTTGAGCGTCCGGATGTCCTGACCGAGCGCGAAGCGCCGATCTACTTCCGCCTGGACTTTTTCCTCTAAATCGCGTTTTTCCGAGACTTCGACATGGACGTTCGCCATTTTGCCTTCCTGGCCCGCCAGCCTTCGGCTGCCCTGAAAACCCGCGCGCACTTCTGCGGTATGCCCAAGCGCGGCCTGGCGTTCATCCTGGCCAACGCCATGTTCTGGCAACCGCTGTGGGCCCAGGCGGAAGGCATCGTGGTCAGCGCGCCGGGCACCAGCCTGGGGCAGGCGGGCAACGGCGTGCCCATCGTCAATATCGCCACGCCCAATGGCAGCGGCCTGTCGCATAACCAGTTCCACGACTACAACGTCGGCCAGCAGGGGCTGATCCTCAACAACGCCACCGACCGCACGCAAAGCACCCAACTGGGCGGGATCATCGTCGGCAACCCGAACCTCAAGGGCGCTGCGGCGCAAACCATCCTCAACGAAGTCAACGGCGGCAGCCCCAGCCAACTGCGCGGTTACACCGAGGTGGCGGGGCAGTCGGCCCATGTGATCGTCGCCAACCCCTATGGCATCAGCTGCAACGGCTGCGGCTTCATCAACACCCCGAAAGCTACCCTGACCACCGGCAAGCCGGTGATCGAAAACGGCCAGCTCAGCCGTTATCAGGTCGACCAGGGGCAGGTGAGCATCGAGGGCGCGACGCTCAACGCCAGCAACGTCGACCGCTTCGAGATCATCACCCGCAGCGCCAAGATCAACGCCGAGATCCAGGCGCAAAACCTGAGCATCGTCACCGGCCGTAACGATGTCGACGCCCGCACCCTGAACGCCACCGCCCGCGCCGACGACGGCAGCGCCAAGCCGGAACTGGCGATCGACTCTTCGGCCCTGGGCGGGATGTATGCCGGGGCGATCAAGCTGGTGGGCACCGAGGCCGGGGTCGGGGTGAAACTCGACGGCAAGCTGATCGCCAGCGGCGGCGATATCCAGCTCGATGCCAACGGGCAGTTGCGCATGGTCGACGCCTCGGCGGCCAACGGCGCGGTCAAGGTCAAGGCCGCCAGCCTCGACGCCCAAGGTCCGGTCTACGCCGGCACCGCCCTGAACGTCCAGACCCAGGGCGACCTGAACAACCGGCAAACCCTGGCCGCGCGCGACAGCATCAGCCTCAGCGCCGGTGGCCGCCTGAGCAACGGCGGCATCGTCGAAGCCGGGGTCAATGCCGATAACAGTCGCAATGCCGGCGGTGATCTCACCGTCAATGCGCAGACCCTCAATAACAATGGCAACAGCCTGGTTGCCAGCCGCAATCTGACGGTGACCGCGGCGCAAGCCCTGAACAATCAGGGCGGTACCTTGAGTGCGGGGCAGAGCGCCAACATCCGCGCCGGGATCCTGGATAACCAGAGCAAGGGCCGGGTGCTGAGCAGCGGTAGCCTGAATCTGAATGCCAACCAGTTGCTCAATAGCCAAGGCGGGCTGGTGAGCAGCAATGGTGAACTGGTCGCCAACCTGGCCGGGCTGGGTAACGCGGGTGCTGAAATTTCCAGCCTCGCCGGGCTGACCTTGAATGTTGCCTCCCTGGATAACGTGGCCGGCCTGATCGCGGCCGGTAGCGCTCTGAATATCAATGCCAGCGGTGCTTTCAACAACCAGGGCGGCCGCTTGACCGCTGGTGCCAGCCTGACAGTGAACAGTCAGGGAGCGATCGACAATGCCTCTGGTTCGATGACTGCCGGCCAAGTGTTGAAGGTACAAGGCATCAGTCTCGACAACACCGATGGCACGTTGTCCAGCGCCGGCCTGTCGAGCCTTAAAGCGACCAGTCTGAATAACGCCCAAGGTCGACTGACCGGGGATCTCGGGCTGAGCATCGAGCTGAGCGGGGCACTGAATAACCAGGGCGGGATGCTCGGTTCCGGCAAGGCACTGACGCTGAACGCTGGCAGTCTCGACAACCGCGCCGAGGGCGTGTTGCTGGCGGTCGATGGCTCCCTGACGGGCACGGTCGTTGGCGCTTTCGATAACCGTGAACTGGGAAAACTCAGGGCCGGCGGTGGTATCGAGTTGACCACCGGTAGCCTGGATAACCGTGGCGGTAGCCTGTCCGGCAAGGATCGGCTGACCCTGCGCAGCGACCTGGCGGATAACCGGGGAGGGCTGATCCAGGCCGATAAGGACCTGAAATTACTGGTCGGACAGCTGGATAACCGCGATAAGGGCGTGGTGAGCGGCAAGGCGGCGATTGACTACGAAGGCTCGCGGCTGGACAACAGCGGTGGCCTGCTCAGTGCGGTCGGCCCGGTGACGCTCAAGGCCCAGGAAGTCACCAACAGCAAAGGTCGGATTGCCAGTCAGGTCGACCTGACCGCTACTGTCGATACCCTGAACCAGCAGGGTGGTGCGCTGGTAGCCCAAGGCAGTCTGTTGCTGACGGGCAAGGCGCTCGACAACCGTAACGGCGGCCTGGTGGGCAGCACCAACGCACTGACCCTGAATGTCGATCAGGTCGACAACCGCGCCGGGGAAATCTCCAGCACCGAAAACAGCCTGAGCTACACCGGTCTGCGCCTGGACAACAGCGATGGCGGCAAGCTGCTGTCCGCAACCGACTTGCAGTTGACGGTGGCGCAGTTGATCAACCAGAGCAAAGGCCGACTGTTCGCCAAGGGCCGCGCTGGCCTGACGGGTACCCGGCTCGACAACAGCAGTGGCAGTTTTTCCGGTCTCAAGGGGCTGGATATTCGTCTCGATGGGGCTCTGCTCAATAACGCCGGGGTGCTCAGCAGCGAAGCGGGATTGACCCTCAATGTCGCCACTCTGGATAACACCCAAGGCAAGCTCGGCAGTGCCGGTGCCTTGTCGATCACCAGCCTGGGTGCGTTGCTCAACCAGGGCGGCTCGGTCCTCACCGACCAGGGGCTGACCCTGGCCAGTTCCAGTCTCGATAACAGTCAGGGCGGGGTGATCAACGGCAAGGGCGCGACCCATGTCACCACCGGCCTCTTGAACAACAGCCAGGGTGGCCACCTGACCAGCGACGATACGCTGGACCTCAGGGCAACCCAGGTCGACAACGGCGCCAGCGGCCGCATTGCCAGTGAAAAAGCCCTGACGGCCAACGTCACCGGCCTGGACCAACAAGGTGGCGAACTCTTCAGCAAAACCCAACTGAACCTGGACCTGAACAACGGCCGGCTCGACAACCGCAAGGGTCTGATCAATGGTCCGGTGCTGGTGCTCAGCAACCTCAAGGACGTCGCCAACCAGAACGGCGAAATCTCCAGCGCCCAGGCCTTCACACTCGCCGCGCAAGACCTCGACAACAGCGCTGGCAAGCTGCTGAGCAAGCAGGGCCTGACCTTGCGTATCGCTCAGGCCTTGAACAATCGGAACGGGTTGATTTCCGCAACGTCCCTCAACAGCCGAAGCGCCAGCCTGGACAACAGTCATGGCCTGATCAGCAGCCGCGGCGACGTCGACCTGGGCGTGACTCAAGCCTTCACCAATCAGAGCGGCACCCTGATCGGCGACGGGGCCGTGCTGCTGGCCGCCAACAGCCTCGACAACCGCGACGGCTCGGTCGCTGGCAAGGCCGACGTTACGGCCACCATCGGCAGCCTCGACAACCAGAACGGACAACTCATCGCCAGCGGTGCCCTGGGCCTGAGCGGCAGCGTGCTCGACAACCGCCAGAGTGGCCTGGTCGGCGCCACCAAAGCGCTGAAACTCGAGGTGGGCAGTATCGACAACCGGGGTGGCGAGCTTTCCAGCAGCGCCGGCATTGGCCTGACCGGCAAGCGCCTGGACAACAGCGACAGTGGCCAGATCATTGCGGCCATGGGCTTGACCATGACCCTGGATCAAGTGTTGAACCGCAATCAGGGCCTGATCAATGGCAAGAGCGGCCTGACCCTGGATGGCCAGACCCTGGACAACTCCGCGGGTCAATTGCGCAGTGGGCAGGATGTGCGCTTGGGCCTGGGCGGCGACCTGACGAACAGCCAGGGTTTGATCAGCAGCGAAGGCACACTCGACATCACCAGCGCCAACCTGAGCAACGCCGCTGGCAGCCTGTCGAGTGCCGGTGCGTTGAAGGTCAAGGCCAGCGCAGCGCTAGGCAACCAGGGCGGGCAGCTGGTCAGTGACAGTAGCATCGAGCTGAGCAGCGCCAGTCTCGACAACCGTCAACAAGGCGTGATCAGCAGCAAAGGCTCGATGGGGGTGACCACCGGTGCTTTTGATAACAGCCAGAACGGCCGCCTGAACAGTGGCGACAGCCTGACCCTGGCGGCCGCTCAGGTCACCAACCGCAACGGTGGCGTCATCGGCAGCACCAAGGCACTGACAGCCAGCGTCACCGGCCTCGACCAGGCGGGCGGCAAGCTGTTCAGCAACACCAGCCTCACCCTGGACCTGAACCAAGGTCAGTTGAACAACCAGACGGGCCTGATCAATGCCCCGTCGCTGCTGCTGCGTAACCTCAAGGGCATTGACAACCAGGGCGGTGAGATCTCCAGTGCCCAGGCGTTCAGCCTCACCGCTGACAGCCTCGACAACAGCAACGGCAAACTCCTCAGCAACCAGGCTGTGACCCTGCGAGTCAACCAGGCCCTGACCAACCTCAAGGGGCAGATCGCCGCGGCTGCCCTCGATGTACGGGCTGACAGCCTGGACAACGCTGAGGGTAGCGTTAGCAGCCGCAGCGATCTGCACCTGACTGTCGCGGGGCGGCTGAGCAACCAGAATAAAGGCCTGATCAACGCAACACAGAACCTGACGCTTGGCAGCGCTGACCTGAATAACCAGGGCGGTACCCTGCTCGGCGGCAGTGCCGTGACCCTGAATGCGATGGCGCTGAACAACAGCGCCAACGGTCTGATCAACAGCCAGGGCGGTCTGGCCCTGACCGCCAGCAGCCTGGACTCCAGCAACGGCGGTGAGGTCTCGGCCAAAGGCGATATCACGCTGAACCTGGGGGCGTTGACCCAGAATGGCGGGCGGCTGCTGGGCGACAGTGGCGTGCGTCTCGACCTGGCCAACGCTGACCTCGACAATCGCAATGGCCTGCTGATCGCCAAAGGTCCGCTGAGCATCAGCCGACTGCGCGACCTGAACAATCAGAATGGGGAGATTTCCAGCAGCCTGAGCACTCACCTGGTTGGTCGCGTGCTGAACAATAACGGCGGCAAGCTGATCAGCAACAATCAACTGGGGCTGACCGGCGAGACCTTGCTCAACCAGGGTGGCCTGATCTCTGGCTGGCAGGGGCTGACCGTGAGTGGCGACAGCCTCGACAACCGCAACGACGGCACGTTGTCCAGCCGCAGTGGCGACCTGAATGCAAACATCAGCGGTGCGTTGCTCAACAGCAGCGCCGGCGCACTGGTCAGCCAGAAAACGCTGAACGTCAATGCGGCCAGCCTGGATAACAGCGCCGGCATTCTGTCCAGCGGCGCTGCTCAGCAACTGATCGTTGGCGGTCTGTTGAACAATGCCCTGGGCGGCTCGATCGACAGCGGCGCTGCCTTGACGTTGCAAGCCATGGCCTTGAACAACGGCGGGACCATCAGTGCCCAACAGGCCCTGAGTGTTACCGGCACCACCCTGGATAACACCGGCGGCAGCCTGCTCGGCAACGGCGCGGTGAACCTCGACCTGCTCGGCAGCCTGACTAACACCAACGGCAAGCTCGCCAGTGGCGGGCCGCTGGTGATCAGCCGTAGCAGCCAGATCAACAACCAGGGCGGCCAACTGGTCAGCCAGGGCTTGATGAGCCTACTCACCGGCAGTCTCGACAACCGCAACCGCGGCACCCTGGCGGCCAACGGCAACCTGGCCGCCAGCGTATCCGGTGCGGTGCAGAACAATGGCGACGGTCTGATCTACAGCCAGAACGGCACCCTGCAACTGAGCGCCGCGAGCCTGGGCAATGCCAGGGGCACCCTGCAAAGCCAGGGCGCGATGGACCTGGCCGTGACGGGGGATATCGATAACCAGAGCGGTCGTCTCCTGGCCCAGAACGGTGACCTCAAGGTCAGCGCCAGCAACCTCGATAACCGCGGCGGGACCCTCGCCAGCCTCAAGGGCGCGCTGGAAGCCCGTATCGTCGGCGTGTTGAAAAACGGTTACGACCTGAACAACAACCGCCAGGGCGGCATCGCTCAGGCCGAGCGTCTGAACCTCAGCGTATGGGGTGGTATCGATAACTACGGTGGGCGTATTTCGGCCCAGAGCGGCGATGCTCTGATCACCACCGCCAACTTCGACAACCGTAACGGCGGCCTGTATGCCAAAGGCCTGGTCAAAGTCAGCGGCAACAATTTCGACAACAGCGGTGACAACGACGGCCAGATCGCCGGTAACCGGATCGACCTCAGCCTCAATGGTCATTTGAACAACCGCATGGGCATCATCGAGAGCGACAGCACCCTCAGCGTGCGCGCCGCCAGTCTCGACAACCAGACCGGCCAGCTGCGGGCCCTGGGTGCCGGTGGCAAGACCAACTTCCAGATCGGCGGTTTGTTCGACAACCGCAACGGCAAACTGGAAAGCGCCAACAGTGACCTGACCCTCAATGCCGCGAGCTTCCAGAACCAGGGCGGCAGCTTGTTGCATGTGGGCAACGGCACCTTCGATATCTCCACGGCCAACATCACCCAGGCCGGCGGCAGCCTCGTCACCCGTGGCGGGCTGACGCTCGCCGCCGACAGCTGGACCAACAGCAGCGTGATCCAGGCCGGGCGCCTGACCATCAACGTCAACAACCTGATCCAGACCGGCAGTGGGCAATTGCTGGCCTCCACCAGCCTGGTCGGCAGCGGCGGCAACTGGATCAACGATGGCCTGATTGCCAGTGACGGGACGGCCAGCCTTACGCTGGGCGGCGGTTATAGCGGTAATGGGCGCTACAGCAGCCTGGGCGGCCTGGGGCTGACGGCGGCTTCGATGAGCCTGGGCAGTGCGGGTAGTGTGGCTGGGGGTGGGGACTCGACGATCAGAATCAGCGGACCGTTGAGCAACGCTGGGCGGCTGACCTCCAATGCCGGTCTGACCGTCGAGGCTGGCAGCCTTGTCAACTCCGGGACCCTGGGGGCCGCGCAGAACCTCAATCTGCAAACCCCGTCGCTGCTCAATGATCGCGGCCTGATTTTCAGCGGCGCGGACATGGCGTTGGGTGTCGGCAATTTCACCAACCAGAACGCTGACCTGTACGGCCTCGGTAACGTAGCTATCGGTGGTTACGGCGGTGCCGCCCGGGCCGCGGGTCTCTACAACGTTTCCGGTTCCATGGAGAGCGGCGGGGCATTCGCGCTTAACGCCGATGTGTTCCAGAACCGCACCGATGGTGCGGTAGCGTCGGGCGGGCGCAAGCTGGTGTCGGGGTTTATCGCCAACATGTGTAACGACTGCAAGGGGGACAATTACACCTTCACCCTGGCGGCCCGTGAGGTCTACGAAAGTGTCGACAACGACACCAGTGCCTCGGCGCTACTGACATCCGGCAAGGATTTCACTTTCCAGGGCGGCAGCTTTCTCAATAGCAAAAGCACGGTGAGTGCCGGCGGCAATATCAATATCACCGCCGACAGCCTGCAGAACATCGGTGCGCAGAACGGGACCATCGAGCGCACGCGCCTGTACAAGGTCTACGACATGGGTGCGGGCGCTACCGGGCGCTATTTCTCCGATGTCCTGACGCCCTACAACCAGCGCAACAACCCTGATTTCCCTAATGTCTACTACCTCGACCTGGCAGACAACATCCACAAGGCCATACCTAAATCGGTTCGCGGCAGAGGGCCGGGGCGAGATGGCGAAATGAGTTCCGGGGTAGCGCTCAAAGACAGTGAAACGGGTAAAAACGTCGATACCAGCAGTGCTTATAACATCGTATTTTCCGGCCTGAAGTACGGCTTCGAAAACACGACGCTATCCCAATACGACCCGAACAACCTGCTTGAACTGCCGAGCCAGCTGGCGCAGCACACGCTGCTCAGCGACGTCGAGGTCGCCAAGGACAGCAGCGGTGCCGTCAGTACGGCAGGCAGCCGCAATGCGGTGATCCAGGCCGGTGGTAACGTCTCGATCACGGCCGCCAAGGATCTGCAGAACAGCGTCATCCATCAGGACTACAGCGCTGGCGGCGGTATGAACAAGGTTGCCGATACCCGGGCCAGCGGTACCGGCACCACCACGGTTGTAAGGCTCAACAGTCAGCTGCCTCCGGATGTGGCCCAGCAACAGGTCAACCCGCTGAGCCTGCCCGGCTTCGCATTGCCGGCAGGGCAAAACGGCCTGTTTCGCTTGAGCGGGCAAGGCGGGTCGGCTCAACAGGCGACCCAGGCCAATATCGGGCCGCAAAGCTGGACCCTGGGCAGCGCCTCGGTCAGCAGTGCTCAGCGTCAACAGAACCTGCCGGATATCCAGGCGCGCAGCTTCCAGATCGATGATGTCGCCCCAGTGGCCTCCAGCGATCGGCAGTTGGTCCGGGTCACCCGTCAGGCCACCGACAGCAACCTGAGCGCCAGCACGATCGATGTCAGCGCCCCTGTCGACAATGGCGGCACCCTGGCGTTGTCGGGGCATGAAGGCAATGCTGGCGCGATCACCCCGGTGGCCAGCCAGGCCGTGGCCCGTGTCCAAGGCCTGCCGGACAGCTCGTTCAAGCCGAACCCGCAGAAATACCTGATCGAAACCAACCCGGTGCTCACCGACCTCAAGCAGTTCATGAGTTCGGATTACCTGCTGGCGGGCCTCGGTTACGACCCGGACATCAGCGCCAAGCGCCTGGGTGATGGCTTCTACGAACAGCGTCTGGTGCAGCAAGCCATTACCGCGCGCACCGGCCAGGCGTTTCTCGCTGGGCAGACCTCCAACGAGGCCCAGTTCAAGTACCTGATGAACAACGCCATCGCCAGCAAGGAGCAACTCAACCTGTCGGTCGGGGTATCCCTTACTTCGCAACAGGTGGCTGCGCTCACCCACGACATCGTCTGGCTCGAAGAGCACGAAGTGAACGGCGAGAAAGTGTTGGTGCCGGTGCTGTACATGGCCCAGGCCAATGGTCGGCTCGGCCCGACCGGCGCACTGATCGCCGGTAACGACGTGAGCCTGATCGCCGGCCAGAACCTCAACAACGTCGGGACCTTGCGTGCCACCCACAACTTGTCGGCCGTAGCGGGCAAGGACCTGGTCAACAGCGGGCTGATCGAAGCCGGCAATCGCCTGGACCTGCTGGCGGCCAACGACATCGTCAACAAGGCGGGCGGCATCATCGCCGGGCGTGACGTGACGATGACCACGATCAGCGGCGATGTGCTCAACGAGCGCAGCGTCACCGCGGTGGACAGCGTGGCAAAGGGCTATTCGCACAAGGACTATGCCAACAGCGCCGCGCGTATCGAGGCCGCCAACGACCTGAGCCTGTCGGCCGGTCGTGACATCACTAACTCCGGCGGCGTGCTGCAAAGCGGGCGGGACACGGACCTGGATGCGGGACGCGACGTCAATCTGCTGTCCACCCAGCTCAGCAACAGCCTGGTGCTGGGCAAAAACCACTACAGCAGCGCTATCACCCAGATCGGCTCCGAAGCCAGCACCGGCCGCGACCTGAGCGTGAAGGCCGGTCGCGATATCACGGCCATCGCCAGCGAGATCGAAGCCAAACGCAACATCGCCATGGCCGCCACCGAGAACCTGACGCTGTCCTCGGCGGCGGACGAGCAGCACTCCTACGAAAAAACCAAGAAAGTCACCCGCCAGGAAGACCACGTCAGCCAGGTCGCCACGACCCTCAGCGCCGGTGGCGATGTGGACCTCAGTGCCGGCAAGGACATGGCCCTGATCTCCAGCCGCATCACCGCCGGCGATGAAGCCTACCTGGTGGCCGGCGACAAGCTCGAACTGCTGGCAGCGCAAGACAGTGACTATTCGCTGTACGACAAGAAGAAAAAGGGCAGTTGGGGCAGCAAGCAAACCAAACGTGACGAAGTCACCAAGATCACCCACGTCGGCAGCGAGATCTCGACCGGAGGCGACCTGACCCTGGTCAGTGGTGGGGACCAGAAGTACCAGGCGGCGAAGCTGGAGAGTGGCCAGGACATCACGCTGCAAAGCGGTGGGGAGATCACCTTCGAAGGGGTGAAGGACCTGCATCAGGAGAGTCACGAGAAGACTAACAACAATGCGGCCTGGGTTTCTTCCAAGGGCAAGGGTAATACCGACGAAACCCTGCGCCAGACGCAGATGCTGGCTGCCGGCGAGATCGCGATCAAAGCCGTTGATGGCCTGAAGATCGACGTCAAACAGGTGAACCAGCAAACCGTCAGCCAGAGCATCGATGCGATGGTGAAAGCCGATCCGCAACTGGCCTGGCTGAAACAGGCTGAAGCCCGTGGCGATGTGGATTGGCGGCAAGTGAAGGAGATTCACGAATCCTTCAAATACAGCAACTCCGGCCTGGGGCCTGCTTCGCAGATCATTATTGCGATTGTGATGGCGGCGGTTGTCGGGCCTATGGCGGCAGGAGCAATGGGGGGCGCTACTGGCGGGGCGGTCGCGGCTGGGACAATTTCGTCGACTACTGCGGGTGGTCTGTCAGCTGCAGCAGGGGCTGTCGCGGCAGGTGCAGCGACCAATGCCTCCGTCAGCGCTATCAATAATCGCGGCAACCTTGGTGCGGTATTCAAGGATGTAACCTCTTCCGATGCGATGAAGGGGTATGTGATTTCAGGCGTCACGGCGGGTTTGACGGCGGCTTATTTCGATGGGTGGACGGGAACCAAGACTGATGCGATCACTGGCAAGGTAACGGGGCCGGTGTTAAGTACCTGGAAGGGTGTAGGTCAGTTTGCGAGTAATCAGGTCCTCCAGGGAGGAGCATCCACCCTTTTGAGTAAAGCTCTAGGGCAGGGCGGTGGTGCGAGTGACGCTCTGAAAAATGCCTTGTTCAATACCTTGGCGGCTGCAAGTTTCAACGCGGTGGGTGATTACACCAAAGGGGTTGTTGCTGATGGTTCCCTGCCTAAGATCGCAATTCACGCGATGGTGGGTGGCTTGCTGTCCAAGGCGACTGGAGGTGATTTCAAGACGGGTGCATTGGCGGCGGGGGCGAATGAGGCTCTGGTCGTCCATTTGGACAAATTGGTGGGCGGGAATGAAAACCTGCTGACTATGAGTTCGCAAATCGTTGGGGTACTGGCGGCAGCCGCGCAGACAGATGCTGATGCGGCCAAGATGGAGAAGGGGAGTTGGATTGCGAAGAATGCGACGCAGTACAACTTCCTGAATCATCAGGATGTGAAAGACCTGGAAAAGGCCCTGAAGGATTGTCAGGCAAAAGGGAGTTGCGATCAGGTACGAGAAGAGTTCCGGCGCCGCGACGCGGCCAATAGCGCTCGGCTAGCAGCTTGCACCACTGACTGCGCGGCAATCCGGGATGAACTGGACGCGGGTTCTCCCGCCTTGAAACAACTGTGGGAAAGCGACACTACCGGTGTTACTGATGAATTCCTGCGCAACAATATCAACGAATGGTCCAGTTCGGGCCCGCGCGTTGCCAACCAAGTAGCTGAGGCTGCATGGCATGGTGACTCGACTACCCTACTGCAGCTTGGCCAGTATCTGGACCAGCAAGGGTTTAACCCGTTTGGTATCAATGCAGCCGGGCTGATTGGCTTGGGCGGCGGGGCCAAGGCTGGCGCCAATGGCGAAGCGGGCAGCACTGCGAGTACAGTTAGAGCGTTTGGCGAGGAGATTGTCGGAAAGGTTGAGGCTAAACTGCCGGAGCAGGTCAAAGCTGGGAAAGAGATTTCTGCTACCTCACCAATAGCCAAGGAGGGTTTGAGAAATGATCTTGCTGCACAGGCAGGGATTCCTCGGAATATCGCTGAATCACCTTCCAGCATGTGGGGTAAGTCGATTGATGACATTAAACAATCGCTGGTTTTGGACGGCGCAACTCTCACACCAAAGCCGCCGTTGGCTGGTACTTCAGGTAAGGCGCAAGTGTTTATAGTTGAGGGGCATCCAGCAATGAAGGAAATTGAATATCATCCAGGTGGCGGTACTCATGGCGATAATCCCTACTATAAATTTGTTAGTACCGATAAGATTGGTAATAAAAATATAGAGGTAAGGGTCATGGATCCGTCATCTGACTTCAGTCCGGGGACCATTACGCGTTATCAGAAATATTATGATACCCAAGGGAATCGATTGAAGTATGAGGGTGGTCAGTGGAAGGTTTGGGAGTGACTCATGAATAATATATTTCCTAATTTGGATTCCGAGCTTATTCCTGGCAAATCAGCTGCAGGATTTTTTATAGGTGAGTCGTTTTCCTATGTCAGTGAAAATATAGGGGAGGTTGAATGGTACGGCCCAGAAGTTCATGTTAGAGATATTCTTCTTAAGAACGATTCTTGGGTGGGGGTCAAAAGAAGAATTGGGTTTGGTGATGAGTTTGTATTGTCCTATCGTTACAAGAATGAGGTGGTTTCACTGTATTTTGAGGCGAGTGAAAAGCTCTATCGAATTGCAGTTGGGAAAGAATATCGAGGGGGGTTTCAAGGGGTCGGTGTAGGGGATGATATTCGGTGCCTAGAAAAGAACTTCAAAATTTTGTTCAATGATATGGATGATGACTTTCTTCTTGAGAGGGATGGGGAGGTATTAACGGGAATTAGTTTTGTTACAGACTATAGAGCCTCTTTGGATTACGCGCCCGAGCAAATCATTCAATTTATTTCCATACATGACTGGTCACTTCGTTAGATAGGATATTCCTGGTATTTTAGTTGGGGTGATTTAGCATTTGATAATGCGTTTGGTAATGGCGGATTTGTCTGTATTAGAGTGATTGGTTCTGAATCTTTCTTTGTCAAAGAATTATGCGTGAAGTCTTTGTCTGGTTGATATAGGTTAATTATCCTAAAAAATATTCTGCCCCTAAGCTGAGTTGCAAGAGTGATGGGGTGAGAGAGTCTCCATTCCGAGGGGGCATTCGTTTTGGTGATGACTGGGATGCACTCATAGTGTGCTCGGATCTTTCAGTTGTGCGGGCTATATTTAGAGCCTTTCAATTGTGATGATCTGCGTACAGGATTACTACATATACGTTCTCAGTGGGACCCAAAACCTTAACTATTAAATGAAATAAGTATCCCCCAGCATTGCTGGGGGATATTTGCTGTCTAGACTAAAATTATTCTTGCAACCGTCGTCCAGTCACATCCATCAAAGGCGGCAGCGCCAGTGATGCCTTGAAGAATATTTTGTTCAGCACCTTGGCTGCAGCGAGTTTCAATGCGGTGGGTGATTACACAAAAGGGGTTGTTGCTGATGGTTCCCTACCCAAGATCGCTATCCATGCGATGGTGGGTGGATTGCTGGCTAAGGCAACCGGAGGTGACTTCAAAACTGGGGCCTTGGCTGCTGGCGCCAACGAAGCGCTGGTGGTGCAGTTGGACAAGCTGGTTAAGGGGAATGGCAACCTGCTGACTATGAGTTCGCAGATCGTTGGGGGGCTGGCGGCTGCAGGCCAGAATGATGCTGATGCAGCCCAGATAGAGAAAGGGGCTTGGATTGCAAAAAATGCGAGTCAGTACAATCGTCAGTTGCATCCTGATGATAAAGAGTTAGCTAAGCGTCTAGCGGCAGTGAGTGGAAATAAATATACGGTCGAACAAATTGAGGCCCAACTCAGATTGTCCTCTGTCAATGGTACAGATATTGTTGCAGGGACTGATATCGTAGCTAGTGGGATTGGAAGGTATGATACGGGGGGGAATTGGATCGCTTTAGGGAATGGCCAATATGTGCAAAATTTTGAAGCTGCGGACAAGAATATAATTGCTTTTATTAAAGAAAATACTAGTGCGTACTCTTGGACGCTTACGGCTCAAACCGGTTTTGGGTCTATCAATGATCAGCCTGACTGGACCAAAGCATCAAGTGCTCCTGGCCTAAGAGACCGCTTAACTGGTTACCCAATGGATGATAAAGGGGGATACCGGGTCCCGGTTGCGATAGATGGGGTTGCTTATATACCTAGGTATCTTCCATGCGGAAACTCTGAGTGTTTAGCAAGTGGTGCAAATATTGACTTTGCCGATTCTGGAACTCTGAAGTGGCTTAAAGCCGCAGACGCTAAAGCAATTAATGATGTGGGTTGGTTTATGGGGGTGGCCGCCATACCAGCAAATGGCACTGCTGCTGCTCTTTTATCCAATGGCTCGACCGCAGCATCCATCTTGTCCGCTTATTTGAAAGATGATGTGCCGTCCAGTTTGGGAAGTAGTGCCTTAAGCGCTTCTTTTGAGAAGTTTGCGGTTGCGAACGGTGTTTCAGAAACAGTTGCAAGTCAAATTTCGAATGGGTTGGGTGCAGCAGGGGTCTGGGACTCTATCACTGAAAAAGCGGCAGAAATTTTTAAGGGGAATTGAATGTTGAAAATATTGAAGCCATACAGTCATGTTATTGGTTTTTTCTTGCTGGTTGTGGCCGTTGTCGGAGGGGTTGTAAGATTCGATGGTAGTTGGCATCGATTCTTCTCGATGGTATTGGCACAGTTGTGGTTTGGTCAGGCCGTTTATAATTACTTACGAGGTGGGCGGGTGACTATAGGTCCAGGAGGAATGGGGCCTGATGCAGATCCAGTTCTTAGAGGTAGTCTTGCGGCTTTTGCACTATTCGTATATGTAATTGTTTTTTTCTTTTTTAAGTGTGGCAACTTTTTCACTCAATAGAATAAATCTTGTGTGTCCAGCGATAATGTTGCAATTGTTGGAGTGGAATTGTCAGATTGCTTGGCTTGATTGTGGGGCTGTGAATGAATAGGGGTATATAACTAGCAGAATGGAGGCGGATTAATTGTAAATTGCCCTGGTAAGGCTTACATCAAAATTGAGTTGTTGCGGACATCACCCAGGTCGACAAACTGCTGCACGGCGAGGAAAACGAATGCTGCGCAGATGGTGATGCTGTTTGCCCTATCGAATCATTTGCTGGCCAGCGCAGGAGAGGTGCGCCTGTGATACGGGAAGTGGCCGCCGAGGGGGGCTCGCGACGGCTGAAAACACCGAGATGAGCGAGTGATTCGATCATGTTTGATCGGCTCGCCTCTTTCAAAGTCGGCGGTGGATGAAGTCAGCCCAAATACATGGCTACTTCAGATCATCCTTAGCAGCGGACTGATTATGCGCAAATAATCACGCAAAAACCCTCTTTATATACCAAATACCTTTGAATTTTAGAATGTTAATTCGGAAACGGAATTTGCATCGCTTTTCCAGCAGGCTAGAGTCTCTACTCTAACAAGCACATTGATGTGCCTCTTGCATGGATTGCACGAAGACTGACGGCCTCTCCCCTCGTCACAGGCAGTCCGTCTTGAAACAAGGAGTGTTATGAACAAGCCGATCAAGAATATCGTCATCGTGGGCGGTGGCACTGCGGGCTGGATGGCCGCCTCGTACCTCGTCCGGGCGCTCCAACAGCAGGCGAACATTACGCTCATCGAGTCTGCGGCGATCCCCCGGATCGGCGTGGGCGAGGCGACCATCCCGAGTTTGCAGAAGGTGTTCTTCGACTTCCTCGGGATACCGGAGCGGGAATGGATGCCCCAAGTGAACGGTGCGTTCAAGGCCGCGATCAAGTTCGTGAATTGGAGAAAGTCTCCCGAGCACTCGCGCGACGATTACTTCTACCATTTGTTCGGCAGCGTGCCGAACTGCGACGGCGTGCCGCTTACCCACTACTGGCTGCGCAAGCGCGAACAGGGTTTCCAGCAACCGATGGCGTACGCGTGCTACCCGCAGCCCGGGGCGCTCGACGGCAAGCTGGCACCGTGCCTGGCCGACGGCACTCGCCAGATGTCCCATGCGTGGCACTTCGATGCGCACCTGGTGGCCGACTTCTTGAAGCGCTGGGCCGTCGAGCGCGGGGTGAACCGAGTGGTCGACGAGGTCGTGGATGTTCGCCTGAACGACCGCGGCTACATCTCCAACCTGTTCACCAAGGAAGGGCGGACGCTGGAGGCGGACCTGTTCATCGACTGCTCCGGCATGCGGGGGCTCCTGATCAATCAGGCCCTGAAGGAACCCTTCATCGACATGTCCGACTACCTGCTGTGCGACAGCGCGGTCGCCAGCGCCGTGCCCAACGACGACGCGCGCGAGGGGGTCGAACCGTACACCTCCGCGATCGCCATGAACTCGGGGTGGACCTGGAAGATTCCAATGCTGGGCCGGTTCGGCAGCGGCTACGTCTTCTCGAGCAAGTTCACCTCGCGCGACCAGGCCACCGCCGACTTCCTCAACCTCTGGGGCCTTTCGGACAACCAGCCGCTCAACCAGATCAAGTTCCGGGTCGGGCGCAACAAGCGGGCATGGGTCAACAACTGCGTCTCGATCGGGCTGTCGTCGTGCTTTCTGGAGCCCCTGGAATCGACGGGGATCTACTTCATCTACGCGGCGCTGTACCAGCTCGTGAAGCACTTCCCCGACACCTCGTTCGACCCGCGGTTGAGCGACGCATTCAACGCCGAGATCGTCTACATGTTTGACGACTGCCGGGATTTCGTCCAGGCGCACTATTTCACCACGTCGCGCGACGACACCCCGTTCTGGCTGGCGAACCGGCACGAGCTGCGGCTCTCGGATGCCATCAAAGAGAAGGTTCAGCGCTACAAGGCGGGGCTGCCGCTGACCACCACGTCGTTCGACGATTCCACGTACTACGAGACCTTCGACTACGAATTCAAGAACTTCTGGTTGAACGGCAACTACTACTGCATCTTTGCCGGCCTGGGCATGCTGCCCGACCGGTCGCTGCCGCTCTTGCAGCACCGACCGGAGTCGATCGAGAAGGCCGAGGCGATGTTCGCCAGCATCCAGCGCGAGGCCGAGCGCCTGCGCACGAGCCTGCCGACGAACTACGACTACTTGCGGTCGCTGCGTGACGGCGACGCGGGGCTGTCTCGCAGCCAGCACGGGCCAACGCTCGCGGCGCGGGAAATCCTCTAGTGGAACGCACCTTGGACCGGGTGTCCGCATTCGCGGCCACGCACGCTGCCGTGGCGGCCTGCGATCCGCTGCAGGCGCGCTCGCTCGTTCTGCAACTGCCGGGCCTGAACCGTAACAAGGACGTGCCCGGCATCGTCGGCCTGCTGCGCGAGTTCCTCCCGGCGCGCGGCGTGCCCTCCGGTTGGGGCTTCGTCGAAGCCGCCGCCGCGATGCGGGACATCGGGTTCTTCCTGGGGTCGCTCAAGCGGCATGGACATGAGCCCGCGGAGGTGGTGCCCGGCCTTGAGCCGCTGCTGCTCGACTTGGCACGCGCGACCGACCTGCCGCCGCGCGAGACGCTCCTGCATGTGACGGTCTGGAACCCCGCGGCGGCCGACGCGCAGCGGAGCTACACCGGGCTGCGCGACGAAACGCACCTGCTCGAGAGCGTGCGCATCTCGATGGCTGCCCTCGAAGCGGCCATCGCGGTGACCGTCGAGCTGTCCGATGTGCCCCTGCGGTCGCCCGCGTTCGTGCCAGGGTGCGACGAGCTGGCAGCCTATCTGGAGAAAATGGTCGAATCGATCGTCTATGCGTACCGCCTCATCTCGCCGCAGGTCTTCTACGATGAACTCCGCCCCTTCTACGAACCGATTCGAGTCGGGGGCCAGAGTTACCTCGGCCCCGGTGCCGTAGAAATGCCCCTCTTCGTGCTGGAGCACGTCCTGTGGGGCTCGCAATCGGACGACCAGGCTTATCGAGAATTCAAAGAGACGTACCTGCCCTACGTGCTTCCCGCGTACAGGGCGGTCTACGCTCGGTTCGCCGGGGGCCCGGCGCTCCTCGACCGCGCGCTCGGCGAGGCGCGAGCGGTCGGTGCGCGGGGCGAGCCCGTCCGGGCCGGGCTGACAGCCCTCGAGCGGGTCTTCAAGGTCCTGCTGCGCTTCCGCGCGCCTCACCTCAAATTGGCGGAGCGGGCGTACGAAGTCGGGCGAAGCGGCCCCGAAATCGGCAGCGGGGGGTACGCGCCCAGCATGCTCGGCGATCTACTCACGCTCACGTGTGCCGCGCGGTCCCGCATCCGCGCCGCGCTCGACGAATCCTGACACACACAGCCAGGTGTTATCTCACAAGGAGAGTTTGCCCCCATGACTCAGAAGAGCCCCGCGAACGGGCGTGATAGCAACCACTTCGACGTGATCATCCTCGGCTCGGGCATGTCCGGCACCCAGATGGGGGCCATCCTGGCCAAACAACAGTTTCGCGTGCTGATCATCGAGGAGTCGTCGCACCCGCGGTTCACGATCGGCGAATCGTCGATCCCCGAGACGTCTCTCATGAACCGCATCATCGCCGATCGCTACGGCATTCCGGAGCTCGACCACATCACGTCGTTCTACTCGACGCAACGTTATGTCGCGTCGAGCACGGGCATCAAGCGCAACTTCGGCTTCGTGTTCCACAAGCCCGGCCAGGAGCACGACCCGAAGGAGTTCACGCAGTGCGTCATTCCCGAGCTGCCGTGGGGGCCGGAGAGCCATTATTACCGGCAAGACGTCGACGCCTACCTGTTGCAGGCCGCCATCAAATACGGCTGCACGGTCCGCCAGAAGACGAGCGTGACCGAATACCACGCCGATAAAGACGGCGTCGCGGTGACCACCGCCCAGGGTGAACGGTTCACCGGCCGGTACATGATCGACTGCGGAGGTCCGCGCGCGCCGCTCGCGACCCAGTTCAAGCTCCGCGAAGAACCGTGTCGCTTCAAGACGCACTCGCGCAGCCTCTACACGCACATGCTCGGGGTCAAGCCGTTCGACGACATCTTCAAGGTCAAGGGGCAGCGCTGGCGCTGGCACGAAGGGACCTTGCACCACATGTTCACGGGTGGCTGGCTCTGGGTGATTCCGTTCAACAACCACCCGCGGTCGACCAACAACCTGGTGAGCGTCGGCCTGCAGCTCGACCCGCGTGTCTACCCGAAAACGGACATCTCGGCGCAGCAGGAATTCGATGAGTTCCTTGCGCGGTTCCCGAGCATCGGGGCGCAGTTCCGGGACGCCGTGCCGGTGCGCGACTGGGTCAAGACCGACCGCCTGCAGTTCTCGTCGAACGCCTGCGTCGGCGACCGCTACTGCCTGATGCTGCACGCGAACGGGTTCATCGACCCGCTCTTCTCCCGGGGGCTGGAGAACACCGCGGTGACCATCCACGCGCTCGCGGCGCGCCTCATCAAGGCGCTGCGCGACGACGACTTCTCCCCCGAGCGCTTCGAGTACATCGAGCGCCTGCAGCAAAAGCTTCTGGACCACAACGACGACTTCGTCAGCTGCTGCTACACGGCGTTCTCGGACTTCCGCCTGTGGGACGCGTTCCACAGGCTGTGGGCGGTCGGCACAATCCTCGGGCAGTTCCGGCTCGTGCAGGCCCACGCGAGGTTCCGCGCGTCGCGCGACGAGGGCGACCTCGATCACCTCGACAACGACCCCCCGTACCTCGGGTACCTGTGCGCGGACATGGAGGAGTACTACCAGTTGTTCAACGACGCCAAGGCCGAGGTCGAGGCCGTGAGCGCCGGGCGCAAGCCGGCCGAGGAGGCCGCGGCGCGGATTCACGCCCTCATCGACGAACGCGACTTCGCCAAGCCGATGTTCGGCTTCGGGTACTGCATCACCGGGGCCAGGCCGCAGCTCAACAACTCGAAGTACAGCCTGCTGCCGGCGATGAAGCTGATGTACTGGACGCAAACCCGCGCGCCGGCAGAGGTGAAGAAGTACTTCGACTACAACCCGATGTTCGCGCTGCTCAAGGCGTACATCACGACCCGCATCGGCTTGGCAATGAAGAAGTAGTCGGCCGACGACGACAGAAAAGCGATGAACGACATTCAATTGGATCAAGCGAGCATCAAGAAGCGTCCCCCGGGGGCGTACGACGCGACTACGCGCCTGGCCGCGAGCTGGTACGTCGCGATGCGCTCGGACGCCCTCAAGGACAAGCCGACGGAGTTGACGCTCTTCGGCCGTCCCTGCGTGGCGTGGCGCGGAGCGACGGGGCGGGCTGTGGTGATGGACCGCCACTGCTCGCACCTGGGTGCGAACCTGGCTGACGGGCGGGTCAAGGACGGCTGCATCCAGTGCCCGTTTCACCACTGGCGGTACGACGAGCAGGGCCAGTGCGTTCACATCCCCGGCCACAACCAGGCGGTGCTCCGGCTGGAGCCCGTGCCGCGCGCGGCGCGCCAGCCGACGCTGGTCACCGTCGAGCGATACGGCTACGTGTGGGTCTGGTACGGCTCCCCGCAGCCGCTGCACCCGCTGCCCGAAATCGCCGCGGCCGACGTCGACAACGGCGACTTCATGCACCTGCACTTCGCGTTCGAGACGACGACGGCGGTCTTGCGGATCGTCGAGAACTTCTACGACGCGCAGCACGCGACCCCCGTGCACGCGCTCCCGATCTCGGCCTTCGAGCTCAAGCTCTTCGACGATTGGCGCCGGTGGCCGGAGGTTGAGTCGCTGGCCCGGGCGGGCGCGTGGTTCGGTGCGGGGATCGACTTCACCGTGAACCGGTACTTCGGCCCCCTCGGCATGCTGTCGCGCGCGCTCGGCCTGAACATGTCGCAGATGAACCTGCACTTCGATGGCTACCCCGGCGGGTGCGTCATGACCGTCGCCCTGGACGGAAACGTCAAATACAAGCTGCTCCAGTGCGTGACGCCGGTGAGCGACGGCAAGAACGTCATGCACATGCTCATCTCGATCAAGAAGGTGGGCGGTGCCCTGCGCCGCGCGACCGACTTCGTGCTGTTCGGGCTGCAGACCAGGCAGGCAGCGGGGTACGACGTCAAAATCTGGAACGGGATGAAGCCGGACGGCGGCGGCGCGTACAGCAAGTACGACAAGCTCGTGCTCAGGTACCGTGCGTTCTACCGGGGCTGGGTCGACCGCGTCGCGAGTGAGCGGTGATGCGTGAAGCCGAGCCGGTCTCGGCCGCGTCGCTCCGCCAGGCGCTCGCGAACCTGGCGAGCGGGGTCACGGTCATCACGGCGTACGGCGCGGCGGGCCCGCCTGGGCCCGCGGCCACCCGCTTCGGGTCGGCGAGGTATTCATGACTATCTGGCTGTTGCAACTCGTGCTGGTGATCGCGCTCTGCAACGTCTGCGGCCGCATTGCCGAACGGCTCGGCCAGTGCGCGGTCGTCGGCGAGATCGCGGCCGGTTTGCTCTTGGGGCCTTCGCTGTTCGGCGTGATCGCACCGGGTTTCTACGACCTGTTGTTCGGTCCACATGTGCTGTCAGCGATGGCGCAAGTCAGCGAAGTCGGCCTGATACTGCTGATGTTCCAGGTCGGTCTGCATATGGAGTTGGGCGAGACGCTGCGCGGCAAGCGCTGGCGCATGCCCGTCGCGATCGCAGCGGGCGGGCTCGTCGCACCGGCCGCGATCGGCATGATCGTCGCCATCGTCTCGAAAGACACGCTCGCCAGCGACGCGCCGGCGCTGCCCTATGTGCTCTTCTGCGGTGTCGCACTGGCGGTATCGGCGGTGCCGGTGATGGCGCGCATCATCGACGACCTGGCGCTCAGCGCCATGGTGGGCGCACGGCACGCACTGTCTGCCGCGATGCTGACGGATGCGCTCGGATGGATGCTGCTTGCAACGATTGCCTCGCTATCGAGTGGGCCTGGCTGGGCATTTGCGCGCATGCTCCTCAGCCTGCTCGCGTACCTGGTGCTGTGCGCGCTCCTGGTGCGCTTCGTGGTTCGACCGACGCTTGCGCGACTCGCAGTGACTGAGCATGCGGTGCGCGACCGCTTGGCCGTGTTGTTCTGCTTTGTAATGGTGTCGGCACTCGCGACGTCGCTGATCGGATTCCATAGCGCATTTGGCGCACTGGCGGCGGCGCTGTTCGTGCGGCGCGTGCCTGGCGTCGCGAAGGAGTGGCGCGACAACGTCGAAGGTTTCGTCAAGCTTGTGCTGATGCCGGTGTTTTTTGCCTATGCGGGGCTGCATGCGTCAATCGGCACGATCGACGACGCGGCATCATGGATGTGGTTCGGTGTATTCCTCGCGGGCGGATTCATCGGCAAGTTCGGCGGCAGCTATCTGGGCGCGCGTACCACCGGGCTTGCGCCACACGATGCGATGCTGGTGAGCTCGTTGATGAATACGCGCGGCTTGATGGAGCTGATCGTCCTGTCCATCGGCCTGCAGATGCAGATCCTTCCGCCAAAGGTCTACACGATCCTCGTGGTGTTCGCGCTGGTGACGACGGCGCTGACCGCACCGCTGGTTCGATTCACGCTGCGCATGCAATCGCGCGCAATGAGCCAACAGGCCGCCTGAGCCAGCTTGAGGGGAGAGACCGCCATGAATGCCGCCACCGAAACCAAGGCTCACGATTTGCTCGATGCCGAGGGCCGCGATGTCCGCGAACTGCGCAACTTGCTGGGGCAGTTCGCTACCGGTGTGACCGTGATCACCACGCGCATCGCTGGCGGCCGCAACGTCGGTGTGACCGTCAACTCGTTCTCCTCACTGTCGCTGTCGCCGGCGCTAGTGCTCTGGAGCCTGGCACGCACGGCACCGAGCCTGAAGGATTTTTGCTCGGCGAGCCACTTCGCCATCAACGTGCTGGGCGCGCACCAGCACCACTTGTCGGAGCAGTTCGCACGGGCAGCCGCTGACAAGTTCGCCGGTGTAGCTCATTCCTATGGCAAGGCGGGAGCCCCGGTGCTGGACGATGTGGTGGCGGTGCTGGTGTGCCGCAACGTCACCCAGTACGAGGGCGGTGACCACCTGATTTTCATTGGCGAGATCGAACAATACCGATACAGCGGCGCAGAACCGCTGGTCTTCCATGCAGGCCAGTACCGGGTTGCCGCCGCGCATCCGGCACTGGCGAGCTGACACTGCCGATCGTTTGCCGCAAAAGGGGGAGAACACCATGAAAATACGTTCGTCGGTAGCGCTGCAGGGAGCCTGCTTGTTGGCCGCACGGTTAACCCGGGTGACCAGCTTTCTGGACGGTGGCTTGCCGGCAGGGCCTGGCGGGTGCCGGCAGGAGTAATTCCAGAACACCCTTGCTCTCGATCCGAAGCATTTGCTGCCTTTAATAAGAAGCATTACTATTCACGCCTCCCCACCCCTCAGCACACTGCAATGACCCCCAAGCCTCCCGGCCGCCCAGGCTTTTTCGAGCACTACGAAGAGTTGATCGGTACCTGGACGCGTCGGCTGAAGAGCCGTTCGCAGGCGGAAGACCTGGCCCATGACACCTTTGTCCGGGTGCTGGAGTCGGATGCGGCGGTGGTGCAGCAGCCGCGGGCGTATCTGCACCAGACGGCGCGCAATATTGCGGTGGATGCCTATCGCCGTGAGGATCGGCGCGGTGCCATGGAGCTGGAGGCGGTGTATCAAGGCGCGTCGCCCAGCGGCGACCCGGAGCATTTCATGCATGCGATCCAGCTGGCTGACTCCATCGAACGGGCCCTTGGCGAGCTGCCGTTGAACTGCCGCAAGGTGTTCGTCTGGCAGAAGCTCGAAGGGCTGACCCAGGCCGAGATAGCCCAGCGCCTGGGGCTGTCAAAAAACATGGTGGAAAAGTATATGATCCGCACCCTGCGGCATCTGCGCGAGCGCGTGGACGGGCCGCGGTGATGAATGCCATGACTTTTTCACCCCCAGCCCAACAGGATGTTCCATGACGCAGACTCGTGAGTGCGCGTGCGGGCAGGCGACGGTTCGCGATGAGGCGGCGCTGTGGTTTGTGCGCCTGCAAGAACCGGCGATCGATGCCGAGGAGCGGCAGCGTTTCGACGCCTGGCTGGCGGAACACGACGCGCATCGGGATGAATTCCAACTGCTGCAAAGGCTATGGACGGCCACCGACCTGGTGCCCAAGGCGCGTTTGCAGGCGCTGTGCGAAGCCCCGAACCCGACCATCAAGCGCCGGCCGCTGTTGCGTTACGCGGTGGCGGCCAGTGTGCTGGCGGTGGCCGTGGGCCTGGGGTTGTTCAGTGGCCTGAACCAGTCCGCGCTATACAGCGCCGAGTTCGCCACGGCCCTGGGCGAGCGCCGCCATGTGGCCTTGCCCGATGGTTCCCAGGTGGACCTGAACAGCCGCAGCCGTTTGCGGGTGCGTTATGAACAAGGCCGGCGCAGCGTCCAGTTGAGCGAAGGCGAGGCGATGTTCAGTGTCGAGCACGACAGCAGCCGGCCCTTTGTGGTGGTGGCCGGGGCCGGCAAGGTCACGGTCACCGGCACCCGTTTCGATGTGCGCCGTGATGCCAGCCAGACCCGGGTCGTGGTGGAGCAGGGCACGGTGCGGGTGCAGGGGCGGGACGCCGCGGACAGTGACTTCGTCAACCTGACCGCGGGCCTGGGCACGGCGGTCGATGCCCAGGGCAAGGTGGCCGCGGCCCATGCGGTCGATCCCCAGGCGCTGACCGCCTGGCGCAGTGGCAAGCTGGTGTTCAACAACGCCAGCCTCAACGAGGTGGCCGCCGAGGTGTCGCGTTATCGCGAGCAGCCGCTGCAGGTCGGCAGCGAGGCGGTGGGCAGGCTGCGCCTGACCAGCGTGTTCAAGGCCGACGATACCGATGCGCTGCTCAAGGCCTTGCCGAGCATCCTGCCGGTGGCGGTGAAGGCCCACGCCGACGGTAGCCAGGAAATAATTGCGCGCTAGATTCAGGTTTTTTTCGAGTTCTTCGTCTTCTAGTCCAACTGCAACTGGTTTGCATTAACAGACGCATCTTCTTGCGATCAACAGGACTGCTCGAACTTGAAACGCCTCGACCTGAATAACAACAATCCTTGCTCGCCCTCCACCTGCTGGCTGCCGCTGGCCCTGGCCCTGGCGGTCAGTGCCGCGCTGCCCCAGGCCCATGCCGAGCAAGCGCCGAGCGCCATCCATATCCAGGCCCAGCCGTTGGGCCAGGCCCTGAGCCAGCTGGGGCTGCAAAGCTCGCTGCAAGTTTTTTTCAGCCCTGAGCTGGTGGCCGGCAAGCAGGCCCCGGCGGTGGACGGCAACCTGTCGCCGGAGCAGGCGCTGCGCCAGTTGCTGCAAGGCAGCGGCCTGCAATACCAGATCGAGGGCGGTTCGGTGACCCTCAGCCCGGCGCCGTCGGCGGCGGGTGACGGCCCTTTGGAACTGGGCGCCACCAGCATCAGCGTGGTGGGTGACTGGCTGGGCGATGCCAACGCGGCGGTGGTGCAGAACCACCCAGGCGCGCGCACGGTGATCCGCCGTGAAGCCATGCTCGAGCAGGGCGCGATGAACGTCGGCGACGTGCTGCGCCGGGTACCGGGCGTGCAGGTGCAGGACGCCAACGGCACCGGCGGCAGCGATATTTCCCTCAACGTCGGCGTGCGCGGCCTGACGTCGCGCCTGTCGCCACGCTCCACGGTGCTGATCGACGGCGTGCCGGCGGCCTTCGCCCCTTATGGCCAGCCACAGTTGTCGATGGCGCCGATCTCCTCGGGCAACCTCGACAGCATCGACGTGGTGCGCGGTGCCGGTTCCGTGCGTTACGGGCCACAGAACGTCGGCGGGGTGATCAACTTCGTGACCCGGGCCATCCCGGAAAAGGCCACCGGGGAAATCGGCAGCACCCTGGAGACCTCCCAGCGCGGCGGCTGGAAGCACATCGACACGGCCTTCCTCGGCGGCACCGCGGACAACGGCATCGGCGCCGCGCTGCTGTACTCCGGGGTCAACGGCAACGGTTATCGCCGCAGCAACAACGGCAACGACATCGACGACGTGATCCTCAAGACTCACTGGGCGCCCACCGACCAGGACGATTTCAGCCTCAACTTCCACTACTACGACGCCACGGCCGACATGCCCGGCGGCCTGACCCAGAAGCAGTACGACGCCGACCCCTACCAGTCGGACCGCGACTGGGACAACTTCCGCGGCCGGCGCAAGGATGTGTCGTTCAAGTACCTGCGCCAGATCGACGACCGCACCCAGTTCGAAGTGCTGACCTACTATTCCGACAGCTTCCGTGGCAGTACCATCGCCGCCCGCGACCAGAAGACCATCAGCTCTTATCCGCGCACCTACTACACCTTCGGCATCGAACCGCGGGTGTCCCATGTGTTCGACCTCGGCCCGACCACCCAGGAAGCCAGCGTCGGCATGCGCTACCTGAAAGAAGGCATGCACGAAGAGGCCAGCCGCCTGGCCCTGGTCAACAATCAGCCGGTGGTGCGCCCGGGCTCCGACGGCCATGTGTACCAGGACCGCACCGGCGGCACCGAGGCCACGGCCTTCTACATCGATGACAAGATCGATGTCGGCAACTGGACCATCACCCCGGGTATCCGCTTCGAGAATATCCGCACCGAATGGCACGACCGCCCGGTACTCGGCACCAATGGCGTGCGGGTCCAGGAGAAGCGCCGCGAGATCAACAGCAACGAGCCGCTGCCGGCGCTGAGCGTGATGTACCACCTTTCCGATGCGTGGAAGCTGTTCGCCAACTACGAGACGTCGTTCGGCAGCCTGCAGTACTTCCAGCTGGGCCAGGGCGGGGTAGGCGACCAGACCGCCAATGGCCTGAACCCGGAGAAGGCCAAGACCTACGAGATCGGTACGCGCTACAACGATGAAGTGTGGGGCGGCGAGCTGACGGCGTTCTACATCGACTTCTCGGACGAGCTGCAATACATCAGCAACGATGTCGGCTGGACCAACCTCGGCGCGACCAAGCACCAGGGGATCGAGGCGTCGGTGCACTACGACCTGGCCGCGCTGGACCCGCGCCTCGACGGCCTGACCGCCAATGCCGGTTTCACCTACACCCGCGCGACCTATGAAGGTGGCAGTTCGGCGTTCAAGGACCGTGACCTGCCGTTCTACTCACGCCAGGTGGCGACGCTCGGCCTGCGTTACGACATCAACCGCTGGACCTACAACATCGATGCCTTCGCCCAGTCCAAGCAGCGCTCGCCGGGCAGCATGGTCAACGCCGACGGCAGCTTCAACGACAACTACATCACCGAAGGCACGGCCGACGGCCAGTACGGCGACATGCCCGGCTACGTCACCTGGAACGTGCGTGGCGGTTATGGCTTCGGTTCGCAGCTGTCGAACCTCAAGCTCGGCGCCGGGGTGAAAAACCTCTTCGACAAGCAGTACTTCACCCGCTCCAGCGACAACAACTCCGGCATCTACGTCGGCGCGCCACGGACCTTCTTCGTCCAGGCCAGCGTCGGGTTCTGACCGGGCCTTTTTGCGATTGTGAACGCGCAGCAGGGTGCATGGACGTGCGCGTTGGCCGGGCGGGCTTATCGCGAGCAAGCTCGCTCCTACAGGGGGAGTGCGTGGTCTGTTGGCGATTTTATGCCTGGTATGTCGCTGCCGCAGGCTGCGCCAAGGCCCGCAGGGCCTTTTTGCGATTGTGAACGCGCAGCAGGGTGTATGGACGTGCGCGTTGGCCGGGTGGGCTTATCGCGAGCCAGCTTGCTCCCATAGAAACAAGGCCGGACAGGCTTGCCCGCGATAAGGCTCACACCTTCAACACTTTGCCGCTGGCCGCCACGCCGATCAGCATCACCGCGATCAGGCCAAAGGCGATGCTCAGGCTGCTGCCATGGGCGATAAAACCGATCAGCGCCGGGCCGGCGAGGATGCCGGCGTAACCCAGGGTGGTGATGGCCGGCACGGCGATGGCTTCGGGCATCACGGTCTGTTTGCCCACCGCGGTGTAGAGCACCGGCACGATGTTCGAGCAGCCGACCCCCACCAGCGCATAGCCCACCAGCGCCGCTTCCCAGGCCGGTGCCAGGGTCGCCAGCAGCAGGCCCGCGGCGGCCACCGAACCGCCCATGACGATCACTCGCCTGGCCCCCAGCTTGTGCACGATGGCGTCGCCGGTCAGGCGGCCGACGGTCATGGTCAGGGCGAAGGCCGCGTAACCCAGGCCGGCATAGGCGGCATCCACCCGGCGTTCGGCGCTGAGGAACACTGCGCTCCAGTCCAGCACCGCGCCTTCTGCAAGGAACACCACGAAGCACAGGCAGCCAATGAACAGCACCACGCCGTGGGGCACGGCAAAGGCCGGGCCCGAACTCTGGCTGCCGTACGGCAACATGTGCGGCGCCGCCTTGAGCAGGGCGACGACCAGCAAGGCCACCACCACCAGGGTCGCGCCCAGCGGCGACAGGCCCAGGCCGAGCATCGCGCTGACCCCGGCCGCGCCGACGATGCCGCCGAGGCTGAACAAGCCATGGAAGCCCGACATCATCGGCCGGCCGCTGGCCCGTTCGACGATCACCGCCTGCAGGTTCACCGTGGAATCCACCGTGCCCAGCCCGGCGCCGAACATGAATAGCCCGGCGATCAGCAGCGGCACCGTGCTCACCGTGGCCAGCAGCGGCAGCGCCAGGCAGATCAGCAGGCTGCCGGCAGCCATCACCCGCCGGCAACCGAAGCGCCCGGCCAAGGCCCCGGCGATCGGCATCGCCAGGATCGATCCGCCCCCCAGGCACAGCAGCAACAGGCCCAATGTGCCTTCATCGAGCCCGGCCCGGGCCTTGGCGTAGGGCACCAGCGGCGCCCAGGCGGCGATGCCGAAACCGGCGATGAAAAAGGCGATGCGCGTGGCCATCTGTTCCAGGCGGCCGGGGCTGATCTGTTGCTGCGGAGTGTGGGTGTTGAGGGCTGTCATAAAAATCCTTGGTGGTCGCCCCGGGCGCCTGTCAGGCAATGGACGCTTGGCGCCATTGCTGCTGCCGCTGGAGGACCGAGTCTGCCGTTTCACCGACCCGTTGTTGATACACCGCCGGCGACGTGGAGCCTTCGGCGTGGATAAGCAAGACGCGCAAGTCGGCGTCGAGGGGCGCGACTTTGCGCCGCGCCATCCTTGCACATCAGGCTCGGTCCCGCGAGGCCCGCGGCGCCGGATTCGCCGGCCAGCAGCGGAATGCCCCGGGGGCTACCGGCTGCCAATTGGCGCCAGCGGCGAGCGCGTGGGGGAGTGTAACCAGGCAATCGTTCGAAGGTTGCAGGAAGCACCGAGGCCAACCAGCGGCGAGTCTTCCACGCTACTGGCCTGTCCCCGGCTCGCGGCCCTGGAAATAATATTGCGTGGTTGGCGAATTTGTTTCGCATAATCGCCAGCCTTTGCACAATTTCATTTCATTGACTGCCCATCACCGATTGCCCACCACTGATAGCCCGCCCACGGATTGCCCGCATGACCACCAGCCTGGATGCCTACGACCTGAAACTACTCGCCGAACTGCAACGCGATGCGCGCACCCCGCAAAGCGAGCTGGGATTGCGGGTGAACCTGTCCACCGCGGCGGTCAACCGGCGCCTCAAGCGCTTGAGCGATGAAGGGGTGATCGAGCGCTACAGCGCGGTCATCGCCCCCGAGGCCCTGGGTTATGAGCTGAGCATCATTGTCGAGGTGGCGGTGGAGAGCGAACGCATCGATCAGCTCGATGCGCTCAAGCGCAGCTTCCAGGCCTGCCCGCAGGTGCAGCAGTGCTACTACGTGGCGGGCGAGTGCGATTTCGTGCTGATCTTCGCCGTGCGCAACATGGCCCAGTACAACGCACTGACCCGCGAGCTGTTCTTCGAGAACGACAACGTCAAGCGCTTCAAGACCCTGGTGGCCATGAGCCGGGTCAAGGTCGGGCTGGAGGTGCCGACCGCCCCTTGATACACCTTGATCCCCTGTGGGAGCGAGCTTGCTCGCGATCAGCCGCCAGGCTGAAAGACATGGCGGTGCAGGCGGGATTTTTATCGCGAGCAAGTTCGCGCCTGCAGGTGGGCAAGGGGCTCTTGTCACGAAACAAAACGACAACGCGGCGCCCGGGGGCGCCGCGTTGTCGTGGTGGTTGGGGCCAATCAACCCTGGCGACGGGCATCCAGGCTGAAGCGACCGGCGCCGAAGGCCACCACTTGCAGCAGGCCACCGGCCATGGCGATGTTCTTGAAGAAGTGGATGAACTGGTTCTGGTCGCCCAGGTTGTTGTGGAAGGCCAGGGCGGTAGCCACGCTGAACACGGCCAGGCCCAGGGCTACCAGGCGGGTGCGGTAGCCGGCGATCAGCAGCAGGCCGCCGCCCAGTTCCACGGCGATGGCGATGCCCAGGGCCAGTGGCGGGAAGGGCAGGCCGACCGATTGGATGTAACCGACCATGGCGGCCGGCGCGGCGATTTTCGAGAAGCCGGACAGGATGAAGATGGCGCTGAGCAGGACGCGCCCGATCAGGCTGATGCTGGCGTTGGTGTTCGAGGTAGCGGACAGGCTGTTGGTCAGTGTGGACATGCTGGATTCTCTCAGTGGGTTCGGCCTCACCCCCTTGGTGAGCCGTGATGGAGAGAAGTTTGCCACTGGCGTTATGAACGTAATAGCCGAATAATTTCGAGCGTCAGGTTCGATTTTTTAGAACACAGCCTTTGCGAGTACAGCACCATGTCCAGCAACCCCGGCACCCCCACCCTCGATCAATTGCGCATCTTCCTCACCATCGTCGAAGTCGGCAGCTTTGCCGGCGCGGCGCGCAAGCTGCATCGCGCCACCTCGGTGATCAGCTATTCCATGGCCAACCTGGAGCTGCAACTGGGGGTCAGCCTGTTCGACCGCAAGACCACCCGCAAACCCCAGCTGACCGAGGCCGGGCGCACGGTGCTGGCCGAGGCGCGCAGTATCTACAACGGCATCGACGGCCTGCGGGCCAAGGTCAAGGGGCTGTTGCAGGGGCTGGAGGCGGAGCTCCACCTGGTGATCGACGTGATGTTCCCGGCGGCGCGCATCGTCGACGCGCTGAAGAGCTTTCGCGCCGAATTCCCCACGGTGCAGTTGCACCTGCATATGGAGGCGCTGGGCGCGGTGACCCAGATGGTCCTGGAGGGGCGTGCAGGGGTGGGCGTCAGCGGCATGATGCATCGCAACATTCCCGGGATCGAACGGCTGGAGGCGGGGTTCGTCCAGCTGATCCCGGTGGCGGCCCCCGGGCATCCGCTGGCCCTTGGGCCCAACCTGCCGGGGGCCGGCCGCGAGCATGTGCAGCTGGTGCTGTCGGACCGTTCGCAACTGACGCGCAACCAGGATTTCGGCGTGGTCGGTACCCACAGCTGGCGCCTGGCGGACCTGGGTTCCAAGCACATGCTGCTCAGGGAAGGCATCGGCTGGGGCAACATGCCGGCGCCGATGGTCGAGGAAGACCTGGCCAGCGGGCGCCTGGTGCAACTCGATCTGCCGGGGAGCCAGGGCCTGCCTTACGGTTTCGACGCCATCTACCGCCTCGACACGCCACCGGGGCCGGCGGCGTCCTGGTTGATCGAACGGCTGGCGGCCCAGGTTCAGCCCGCCGACTCGGGCGCTGCCTGATCGGCCTCCTGGCCGGGGCCGAGGGCCTGGGCCAGGAAGTCGACGAAGAAGCGGATCTTCTGCGACACATGGCGATTGCTGGCATACAGCGCGTAGATGGTCCGGCGCGGCATGGAGTGACAAGGCAGGACCCGCTGCAACTGGCCGCTGTCGAGCAGCGGCTGGGCGATGAACGAGGGCAGGGCGCCAATGCCCAGCCCGGCCTGGAGCATGTCGCTGAGCATCAGGCTGTTGTCCACGGCGAAACGCACCGGCAGTTCCAGGCGGCTGCTGCCTTGCGGGCCTTCCAGCTGCCAGTGGCCGGGATGCTCGGCCAGGCGATAGGCCAGGCAGCTGTGGTCGCGCAGCTCATCGACGGTCTGCGGGCTGCCCTTGGCTTGCAGGTAGGCCGGGGCGGCGCAGATCACCTGCTCGATTTCCCCCAGGCGCCGGGCGATCAGCGACGAGTCGCTCAACTGCCGGCGGATCCGCAGCGACACGTCGAAACCTTCGCTCACCACATCCCGCAGGCGGTCGTCGAGGGTCAGGTCGATGTGAAACTGCGGGTAGCGCTGCATGAAGTCGGCAAGGATCGGCGACAGCACCTTGAGGCCGAACGACAGCGGCGCGTTGACTCGCAGGCGGCCACCCGGCTCACGAGTGCCGGCGCGGGTCGCGCACTCCAGGGCCGCCAGTTCGTCGAGCAGGTGGCAGCACTCGCTGAAGTAGGCCTGGCCGGCGTCCGACAGGCTCATGCGGCGGGTGGTGCGCAGCAGCAACAGGCTGCCCAGGTGTTCCTCCAGCTGGCGTACCTGTTTGCTGACGGCGGCGGTGGATTGCCCCAGGTCGTTGGCCGCCAGGCTGAAGCTGGCGCGTTCCACCACTCGGCGAAAGGTGCGCATGGCTGCCAGCACATCCATATTGTTTCTCCCGGGTTGAATATGTCTTAACGAAACACCTGATTATCGCCCAATTGTTAATCCATACCATGGGCACTTCATTTCACAGGAGTGTCGTCATGGTTGTTTCCCGTTTGTTGCGTGTCATCCCCGGCCTGGCCGCCTTGTCGCTGTTCAGTGCCCTGTCCAGTGCACAGTGCAGCGCCGCGCCCCAGGCCGAGGTGGGCGTCAGCCCCTGGGGGCCGAAGGACGAGATCGGTCGCCTGAACCTGATCACCGAGCAGTCGCGGGCGGCGATCATGGCCCGGGTCAGCGGCAGCCAGGCCTACGACCTGGCGGTCGAGTATTACGTCGGCATGCCCAGCTGGCAGGCGGCGGGCGATCCGCCTTACCAGATGTGGATGACCCACACCCCCCACGGCAACGTGATCGCCGACCCGATGCAGGTCGGCGAGCCAATGAACCGGCATGTCAGCTATACCGGCTCGGCGGTGTCGATGTACGCCCACATGGGCACCCATATCGATGCGCTCAACCACTTCGGCCTGGACGGCAAGATCTGGAACGGCTTTCGCGCCGACCAGCACCTGGGCGACCGCGGCTGGAACGTCACCGGCGCGGAAAAGCTGCCGCCGATCGTCGCCCGTGGGGTGCTGATCGATGTCGCGGCGGCCAAGGGCGTGGACATGCTGGCGGACCATTACCGGGTGACCCGGGCCGACCTGCAACAGGCGCTGAAGGCGCAGAAGGTCAGCCTGGAAAAGGGCGACGTGGTGCTGATCCGCACCGGGCGCATGCGCGACTATGAAAAGGCCCAGGCCTATATGGCCAACCCGCCGGGCATGAGCCTGGACGCGGCGAAGTTCCTGGTGGAAGAGGGCGGCGCCATGGTGGTGGGCGCCGATAACCTGAGTTTCGAGACCTTCCCGTCGGAGGTGGAAGGCAACTACCTGCCGTTGCACACCTACCTGCTGGCGATGCAGGGCGCGCCGATCCTGGAACTGGTCAACCTCGAAGGCCTGTCGCGGGACCGGGTGTACCAGTTCGCCTTTATCGGCGCGTCGCTGAAGTTCCGCGGCGCCGATGCCGCGCCGATTCGGCCGATCGCCTTGCCGATTCGCTAGGCGCTTGCCGCATGACCTGTAGCCGCTGCCGCAGGAGTCCGGCCGGGCCCGATGTTTGTGTAGCCGCTGCCGCAGGCTGCGATCGAGCGGCACGCTCGCGGGGATCTTGCGGGCGTTGAGACCCTGCGGGTCTCTCGCAGCCTCGCGGGCTCGGCAGCGGCTACAGGGAACGGTGACGCCCTCGATATTCCGGCCGGGCCCGATGTTTGTGTAGCCGCTGCCGCGGGCTGCGATCGGGCGGCACGCTCGCGGGGATCTTGCGGGCGCTGGAGACCCTGCGGGTCTATCGCAGCCTCGCGGGCTCGGCAGCGGCTACAGGGGGCTGTCGGCGTTAGTCTTGTTCGCATAACGCCCGCAGAGCCGGGTCGCGTAATTGCATCAGCTCGAACAGCCCCAGGGCCTGGAGCGCCGGCAGGGCGGCCAGCAGATCTTCCTCGGCCACGCGCCGCTGCTGCGCCGAGGTGCCCGGATCGGCCCACAGCCGGGCATTGATCAGGAACGCCCCCACCGTGCCCTTGCGCACCCGGGTGCCGTTGAAATCGCCATGGTTGAGTCGGTCGGGTAACAGGTCTTCGGCGCGCATGGAGCAATCCTCGTGTGAATGGGTGTTCAGTCTGCGGCCTGAGAGTTGGCTAAACTGCCTGATTCTTGCCATTGAATAACGTGAAATAGCCAATGTCCCAACCTTTGGTTTCCCCCTTGCTCGCTCAAGCCCAGGGCGGCCCGCTGCTGGTCGCGGCCGGGCAACACAGCCCGATCGAGCGGCAGACCGCCGCCCACAGCCACGCCCGCGGCCAACTGCTCGGCGCCCGGCGCGGCCTGCTGTCGGTGATGGCGGCCGACAGCCAGTGGGTGGTGCCGGCGACCCACGCGGTGTGGGTGCCGCCGCGCTGTGAGCACGCCCTGCGTTCCCATGGCCCGTTCGATGGCTGGAGTGTCTATATCGAGCCCGACGCCTGCCACGCACTGCCGGCGCAACCACGGATCATTGCCACCTCCGGGCTGTTGCGGGAGGCGGTGATGCGCGCGGCAGGCTGGCCACAAGGCGCGCTGGATGAGCCGCAATTGCGCATCGCCCGGGTGATTCTCGATGAGTTGGGCAGCCTGCCAGTGGAACCCTTCGGCCTGCCATTGCCTGTGGAGCCGCGGCTGCGGCGGATCTGCCAGGCGCTGGCCGATGATTTGGCGGACAACCGCGGCCTGGAAGCCTGGGCCCGGTGGGCGGGGATCTCACCGCGAACCCTGGCCCGGCGTTTTGTCGGCGAGACCGGTTTTGCCTTCAGCCAGTGGCGACAGCGGGCGCGCTTGCTGCGGGCCCTGGAGCGCCTGGCGGCGGGCGACGCGGTGACCCGGGTGGCGCTGGACCTGGGCTACGACAATGTCAGCGCCTTTATCGCCATGTTTCGCCGTCAGTTCGGGGTGACGCCGGGGCGCTACTTTGTGGGGCGGGAAAAGGGCTGATTGATTTGCAGCTTTTCCTTCGGTGCTTTCTGTACCTCGTCACGCCAGTGAAAACCGCTCCCGGTTGTTGCTCAAATGGCCAGCGCCCGGCGCATCTGCAACACGTTGTCGTGGCGGGTGCGCTGAGCTGGGCGCGGGGCTTGGCCGGGCCGCTGCATTCACAGTAATGTCAGCGGCCCGTCTGCTTTTGGAATCCCGGCAATGACCTCTTTCTACGATGCCCGCGGCAATCTTTATGGTGTGGTGGCCCCCGCTGAGGTACGCCGGTTGGGAATCGCCTTGCCGGCCAGTGCGGCCGAGGCGGCGCTGGCCCGGGCCCGTTGGAGCGAACAGGCCATCGAGGCCCTGTGCGGCTGGGCGCCCGGCACCCGGCCGGAAGGGGCCAAGGCCCATCGCAGCGACGGCTTGCTGGTCGGGCCGTTCCAGGACGCGCCGCCGTTCGACCTGCTGATCGTCAACACCGACGGCACCCTGGCCGAGCGCAGTGGCAACGGCCTGACGATCTTTTCCCAGGCCTTGACCGAGCAAGGGCTGCTGCCGGCCCAGGGGCCTGCGCAGTTGCGGGTGCATCACGACAAACCGGATGGGGTGTCGCCGGTGCCGACCCTGGTCGAGCCGGCCCGGGTGGCCGGGGTGTCCGGCTTCTGGCTGGATCTCGGGCAACCGGCGTTCGGTGCACATGCCGTGGGTGCGCAACAAGGGGTCGAGCATGACGGTTCGAGCTGCGTCGACCTGAGCCGGGTGCGCGGGCTGGCGCGGTTGCGCCCGGAATGGAGCCGCAGCCAGTTCGTGCGCATCGGCAACCCCCATTGCGTGACCCTGGTCAGCGACGCCAGTGCCTTGCCGAGCAACCGGCAGATGAGCGAGGCGCCCCTGGTCGAGGCCCTGACGCGCATTGCCTACGCTATGCCCACCGGCAGCGGCGAACCCTGCCCGGCGGGAGTGAACCTGCAATGGGCGTGGCTGGAAGGCCCGCAGCGCATTGCCGCGCGGGTGTTCGAGCGCGGCGAAGGCCCCACCGCATCCTCCGGCACCAGCGCCAGCGCGGTGGCCAGCGCGGCGTGGCGGGTCGGCTGGGTCAAGGCCGGCGAAGTCGCGGTGGTGATGCCCGGCGGCACCGCGCCACTGCGCCTGGAGGCGCGGGGTGGGGAGTTGGTGCGGGTCAGCCTGTTCGGTACGGCGCACCTGATCCCGTAGCCGCTGCCGCAGGCTGCGATCGACCGGAACGGTCGCAGCGATCTCAGGGACGCCGGAAGATCCTGCGGATCTTTGCGCAGCCTGCGGCAGCGGCTACAGGGCCCGCATTGCTTCTGTAGGAACGGCCGGTCGACGCTCGATTGCCCGCGATGGCGTCAGCGGCCGTTACACAAACCCCGCGTCGCCCGGCAGCTCGACCTGGGCCATCTGCCGTTTCATCAGCACCTTGCCGTCGCGGATCGAGTACAGCGCCAAGCCCTGGCTGCGGATCATCTCGTAGTCGCTGTCGGCCGAGAGGATCAGCAGGTTGGCCGGCCGGCCTTCCTCCAGGCCGTAGCGCTCGCCCAGGGCCAGGGCCTTGGCGCTGTTGTCGGTGACCAGGTCGAGGGCGCTCTGCAGGTTGCGGTAGCCGAGCATGTGGCAGATGTGCAGGCCGGCTTCCAGCACCCGCAGGATGTTGCCGTTACCCAGGGGGTACCAGGGATCGACGATCGAGTCCTGGCCGAAACACACGTTCATCCCGGCTTCCAGAAGCTCGTTGACCCGGGTCACGCCGCGGCGTTTCGGGAAGCTGTCGAAGCGCCCCTGCAGGTGGATACTTTCGGTAGGGCAGGAGACGAAGCTGATGCCCGAGTGGCCGAGCAGGCGGAACAGCTTGGCGCAGTAGGCGTTGTCGTAGGAGCCCATGGCGGTGGTGTGGCTGGCGGTCACTCGCGCACCCATGTCGCGGCTGCGGGCTTCCTCGGCCAGCACTTCGAGAAAGCGCGAATGCGGGTCGTCGGTCTCGTCGCAATGCACGTCCACCAGGCAGCCGGTGCGTTCGGCCAGGTCCATGAGGAACTTCACCGAGCTCACGCCCTGGTCGCGGGTGTACTCGAAGTGCGGGATGCCACCCACCACGTCGGCACCCAGGCGGATTGCCTCTTCCATCAGCTCGCGGCCGTTGCGGTAGCTTTCGATGCCTTCCTGGGGGAAGGCGACGATCTGCATGTCGACCAGGTGCGCGCTTTGCTCGCGCACTTCGAGCATGGCCTTGAGCGCGGTCAGCTCCGGGTCGGTGACGTCGACATGGGTGCGCACATGCTGGATGCCGTGGGCGGCGAGGGCGCGCAGGGTTTTCCGGGCGCGGGCCTTGGTGTCTTCCTGGGTGATGGTGACCTTGCGCTCGCCCCAGCATTCGATGCCTTCGAACAGGGTGCCGCTCATGTTCCAGCGCGGTTCGCCGGCGGTGAGGGTGGCGTCCAGGTGGATGTGCGGCTCGACGAAGGGTGGCACCACCAGGTTGCCAGCGGCGTCGAGGTCGTCGGGGCCCAGGGTCTGGGCTTCGGTCTGCCGGGCGATGCTGGCGATGCGACCGTTCTCCAGGTGCAGTTCGTGCAGGCCTTCACGGTTGCGCAGGCGGGCGTTGATGATGAGCATCGGAGCGATTCCTCTTTCAATCCAGGCGGTCAGGGTACGGCGCTCGGGCCGGCGGCCGCAACGTCGCGTGGCCCGGGCTCATGCCTGGATGTCCGCCGCGGTTGCGCTGCGTGAGCCGAACAGACTGCTCAGCAGCATGTAGCTCAGGGCGGCGGCCGCGATGCCCACCAGTGGCGCCACCCAGGGCGAGCCGAAGGCCGCCACGGTGCCGATGGCATAGGCGCCCAGGCCGGCCCAGTTGAACGCCGGCAGTTTGCTGTCGGCCAGGCGCGGGTACTGGCCACGGTGGCGATAGAAGAAGTCGGCCATGATCACCCCGCCAATCGGCGGGATCACCGTGCCGAGCAGAATCAGGTAGGGCACCAGCATGTCGTACATGCCCAGCAGCGCCAGCAGGGTGCCGATCGCCGCGCCGACCAGGGTCACGGTCTTGCGCCGGCCGGTGCGCAGCAGGTTGCAGCCGGCGACGGCGAAGTTGTAGATGGTGTTGTCCTGGGTGCTCCAGATATTCAGCAGGAGCATGGCCATGGCGGCCATGGCGAACCCCTGCAACAGCAGCACTTCGACCACATCCGGCTGTTGGTAGACGATGGCGCCGTAGGCACCGATCAGCACCATCAGGCCGTTGCCGATAAAAAAGCCGATCAGGCTGGCCAGCACCGCGACCCTGGCCGAGCGCGAAAAGCGCGTCCAGTTGGTGGCCTGGGTGGCGCCGCTGACAAAGGTGCCGAACACCAGGGTGATGGCCGTGGACAGGTCGAGACTGGCGCTCGGCACCACGGCCAGCAACCCATCGAGGCCGCCGACCTTGACCGTGGCCACCCACATCGACAGCAACAGCAGCAGGGCCATGGCCGGCACCGCGATCCAGGAGAGGATTTCCAGGCCGCGATAACCGACGTAGGCGGTGGCGCAGAACGCCAGGCCGAACAGCACCATCAGCCCCAGCACCGTGCCCTGGCCCAGTTCGAAATACTTGCCCAGCACCACCGCGGCCGTGGCGGTGCCCCAGGCGTACCAGCCGATCTGGGTGAAACCGAGGATCAGGTCGCTGAGCTTGCTGCCCACCTCGCCGAAACAGAAGCGCCCCATCAGCACCGAGTTCAGGCCGCTCTTGAAGGCGATATAGCCCAGGCCCGCCGCGTACAGGCCCAGCAGCAGATTGCCGAGGGCGATCACCCCGAGCATCTGGCCAAAGCTGAAGGCCACGCCGAGCTTGCCGCCGGCGAACATGGTGGCGGTGAAAAAGGTGAAGCCCAGCAGCACCATGGCCGTGGAGGCCAGGCCCTTGCGCGCGTGCATCGGGACTTCGCTGAGCGGGTAGTCGTTGCCTGGATCGTTTTGCGTCATGTGCCTTCCCCTGATTGGCCCAGGCCTGGCCTGGTGCGTAAGCGACGCAGGCCCATTGCAGTCGCCGTGCCAACGCCCCAAGGCTCCGGGGCGCCCCGTCGGCGTTGCGCAACCTGCAGGAGATTTATAGACAAGCAGCGGATTTTTGCTTACTGGCGTATTCGACTGGCCGGCTTAGGCGCGAAAGCGGTGCGCCGGTGAGACAAATTGGACCACTGGCGCCAGATCAATCGAACAGGGTCAGGCGGGTTTCGCCGCGGTGGAAGGCAAAGGCCGCTTCGATATCGCCTTCCACGGTGCGGCCGCGGGACAGTTCGGGCAGGGCGTCGAGGGTGAAGAAGCCGGCGTCGCTGACTTCCGAGCCGGCCACCGGGGCGCTGCGTTCGTTGCGTTCGCAGAGAAAATACAGCTTGTAGAAGTCCCGGGTGTCGGGGGTGAAGGGGCCCTTGGCCTTGTGCCGGACGCTGTAGAGAGCGTGGGCCGAGACGCTGAGCCCGGCTTCTTCGTGGATCTCCTTGACGATGTTTTCGGCGGCCGACAGGCCGATATCGGCATAACCGCCGGGCAGGGCCCAGCGCCCGTCGGTCCGCTCGCGGACCAGGAGGATGCGGTCGTCTTCGATCAAGGCGCCGCGCACATCCACCAGGGGTGTCGAGTAGCGTTTGGCGAAATCCGACACCAGGCCGGCGATGCGTTCCAGGGGCACGTCGGCCAGTTGCGCGAGCATGTCGTGGGCGATATCGGCGACTTCCTGGTAACGCTCGCGGTCGAACGGGTCCTTGCAGAAATGCAGCCCGGTGGAGGCGAGGGCCTGCAAGCGTTTGGCGTGGGTGAGCCAGGTGTTTTCCATGGTGCGTGTCCTCAAGTAATCGCTGGGGCTGAATCCGTCACTGTCGGAGCCAGCTTGCTCGCGATGAGGCCCCTGAGCATTGCATCGGCCTTGAAGACTTATCGCGAGCACGCTCGCTCCTACAGGGGGCGTGCCGGCCGTTGTTGGGCGAGGTAAGCGGCCAGGCGCGGCACGGCCTCTTCGGCGCTGCGGCTGTGGCCGGCCCAGGTGCAGGCCAGCATCAGGTTGCGCGGCAGCTTGAAGTCCTCCACCAGGAAACCTTCGGCGTCGCGGCCCTCGGCGTCATGGGGCACTTGTTCGCGCAGGGTTGCAGGGGCATCGAACCAGGCCCACACAGGTTTGCCCAGGGCGATGGCCATGCCCACCTCGAAGGCGGTGCCGGAGTCCGGCTCCAGGCCGCGAAAGGCGTTGAGGTTGGCCAGCACCGCGTCGCAGTCGCGGATCATCTGCAGGTTCTGCTGGCAGATCAGTTGGGCGCTCTGTTCCGGCGTCGGCTGGGCGGGCACCTGATGGTCGAAGGGGTAGAGGCCTTGCAGGCCCTGGGCCTGGCACAGTTTCTTGAGGTATTCGCCACGGGCGATGGCGTCGTGGCGAAACACATCGAAGCCGGCGAGGTAGATGCGTGGGTTCATGCCTTGCTCCCGGCCTGGGGTAGAAAACGCAACAGCGCGGCGATGATGGCTTCCGGTGCGTCTTCCTGCAGCAGGTGGCCGGCGTTGGGCACGGCCTGGAACCGCGAGCCGGGGATCAGCTGGTGCAGCTGGCGCCCGCGCTCGATGGGGATCCACTGGTCGTCCTCGCCCCAGAGGATCTGGGTCGGGCAACGAATGCTCGGATAGAGCCCGGCCACTTCGCTGGTATAGCACTCGTCCATCTGCGCGATCTGCCGGTAGAAGGCAGCCTGGCCGCTGGCGCCGAGCCAGGGTCGGACGTAGGGCGCCAGCTCCTGGTCGGGGATCTCGCGCTGGATCGCCCCACGGATGTAGGCCGGCACTATGGCGCGCTGGATGTAGTCCGGCACGCCGCTGAAGGCTTGTTCATGCTGGCGCACGTGCTGCACGAACGGCGAGCCCCAGGGCGACAGCGCCACCGGGTCGATCAGGGTCAGGCTGCGGTAGTCCTTGCCGTTGAGCAGGTGGGCGCGCAGGGCGGTGGCGCCGCCGAAGTCGTGTGCCACCACGTCCGGGCGCTCCAGGCCCCAGTGTTCCAGCAGTTCGGCCAGCAGTTGGTTCTGCACGCCGAGGGACACATCCTGGCCGGCGGCCTGTTCCGACTGGCCGTAGCCCAGCAGGTCGAAATAGTGCACCCGGTGGCTGGCGCTGAAGTGCGGGGCGATGCGGTGCCAGACGTAGGAAGAAAAGGGCGTGCCGTGCACCAATACCAAGGGCGGGCCGTCGCCGTGAATGGCGTAGCGCACGCGGTATCCGTTGAAGCGATATTCCTGATCCAGAAGCCAGTCGCTCATGGCGATGTTCCTCTTGGCGAGAGAGGCCAGATCATAGGGCAAAACGAGCGGTCATGCGGTATCGGCAGGGGGCGGCGTGCTGCTCTGTAGCCGCGGCCGCGGGCTGGGCGAACGCCCGCCTGCCGTGCACAGGTGGGGATTATTCGCCGCGATAGATGCAGCCGCTGGTGCAGGTCTCGTGGATGCGGATCGCACTCAGTTCGGGCAACAGGGGTTTGAGCTCGTTCCAGATCCACTTGGCCAGCACTTCGCTGGTAGGGTTTTCCAGGCCGGGGATGTCGTTCAGGTAGTTGTGGTCCAGGCGCTCGTAGAGCGGCTTGAAGATCTCCTTGATTTCGGAGAAATCACGAATCCAGCCGGTGTGCGGATCGAGGTCGCCGCTCAGGTGGATGGCCACCTTGAACGAGTGGCCGTGCAGGCGTCCGCACTTGTGGCCTTCAGGTACGTGGGGCAGGCGGTGGGCGGATTCGAAGGTAAATTCTTTGAAGATTTCCACAGTGTCGGTCAGCTCGGTCAGGTGGCTATCGCCGCGGGCGATGTAAGGCAGGCAGCGAGTTTACCAGCTTGGTTGTGCGGGTGCGGGAAAACACTGACTAAAGGGTCAACAGGCGCTCGCCGATACGCCCGCTTCCGGCCAGTTCGAGGAACTCGTCGCCCAGGCGCCGGCTTTGGTCCATCGCGCTGTGCCAGTATTTCTGGCGGCTGGCGTCGTCGCCCATGAAGCGCTTGAAGTCGTTGCGGTCCGGCAGTTTGCCGTAGGGCAGGCGTGCCAGGTACTCCTTCGACGGTGCCAGTAGCAATACGTCCTGCAGGCGGCCCGGGTTGCCGCGGCGCCAGGGCAGGGTCTTGTCGAACCAGCCGGGAATCACCCGGTCGGTGAAGTGCGGGTAGAGCACGATATCGTCGCCGCTGTAGGGCAGGTCGAGGTGGTAGTCCAGCAGGCCGCCGTCGCGGAAGGTGCCGGCCCCGGCGCCGGGCAGGTCGCGCACGCCTTGCATGACCATCGGGATCGAACCCGAGGCAAGCAGGGCTTGGCGCAGGTTGCCAAGGCCCAGTGGCACGAAGCGCGAAGGGAAGTCGTCGAGGGCACGCAGCGGTGGCGCCAGGCGCGGGTCGTGCAGTACCAGGCGTTCGAAATGCCGCGCCAGGCGCGCGCGGCCACGCAGGTTGTCGGCGATCACCGAGGACAATCCCAGGCCCAGCCGTCCGCGATGGTCATCGGCGAGCAGGCCGTGGCTTTTCACCACCATGATGTTCAGCCGGTAGTGCGGGTTGTCGAGAATGCTGGCGTCGCGGCCGTCGAGCAGCTCGTGCAGCATGCGCTGCGAGCTCTGGCTGATCTGCGCCATGGTCACGCCCTTGGCGAAAGTCTGGGCGTTGTACAACCGGCCCAGGCGGCGGATGCCTTCGGCGGCGTCCGACAGGCAGGCGCTGGCGAAGCGCCAGGAGCCCACCGAGGCACCGATCAGCGAACGCTCCCGTGGCGCCGCTGGCAGCCATTCGCCGAACAGCGCCAGGTCCAGCCCCTGGATGCCTAAGGCTTTCGGCCCGCCGGCGGCGCCGGGCAAGGTACCGACTTCGGCCGCGCTCAGGCCGTTGGCGCGGATGCGCGCCAGGGCGCGCGGGCCGGCCTTGAGGGTCAGGGCGGGAAACTTGATGTGGATAGCGGTCATACCGGCCTCAATCTCGAGCGACAGGTGAGTATAAAAGCTCAGGTCAGCGGCGCCGAATGAAACCTGTGCGCCGCCGATGATGGCCATTCAGTTTCAATTAAGTTCGACCCGCTATCGTGAGCCGCGTAGCAACACATAACGAGAAAGCCGGAGACACCCCATGAAAACCCTGACTGCCCTGTTCGCCGCGATCATCATCGGCATGACCGCCAGCCTGGCCCATGCCCGCGACCTGGGCCCCGACGAGGCCCTGAGACTGCGCGACGCTGGTACCATTGTGTCCTTTGAAAAACTCAATGCCACGGCATTGGCCAAGCACCCGGGCGCGACCATCACCGAAACCGAGCTGGAAGAGGAGTACGGCAAGTACATCTACCAGATCGAGATGCGCGACCCCCAAGGGGTTGAGTGGGACCTGGAATTGGACGCGGTGAGCGGCCAGGTGCTCAAGGATCATCAGGATACGTAATGAAGGTGAATCTACGCGCCGGCAGCAGGGTGGCCCTGGCGCTTCTGGCTTTTTGCTCGGTGGCGCCGGCCCGCGACCTGGACCAGGACGAAGCCCTGCGCCTGCGCCAGCAAGGGGTGATCCTGCCGCTGGAGCAGCTGCTGCAACAGGCCCTGGACCGTTACCCCGGGGCCAAGCTGCTGGAAGCCGAGCTGGAAGAAAAACACGACGTGTACATCTATGAAGTCGAGCTACTGACCGCCGAGGGCGTGGTCCGCGAGCTGGACCTCGAGGCCACCACCGGCCGCTTACTGAAAGACAAGGAAGATGACTGATGCGCCTGCTCCTGGTGGAAGACCACGTCTCCCTGGCCGACGAACTGCTGGCCGGGCTCAACCGCCAGGGCTATGCCGTGGACTGGCTGGCCGACGGCCGTGACGCGCTGTACCAGGGCGCCAGCGAGCCTTACGACCTGATCGTGCTCGACCTCGGCCTGCCGGGGGTTCCGGGCCTGGAGGTGCTGGCCAAGTGGCGCGCCGGCGGCCTGGCGACCCCGGTGCTGATCCTCACCGCCCGCGGTTCCTGGGCCGAGCGCATCGAAGGCCTGAAGGCCGGTGCCGACGACTACCTGACCAAACCCTTCCACCCGGAAGAATTGCATCTGCGCATCCAGGCGCTGTTGCGCCGTTCCCACGGCCAGGCCAACCAGCCGACGCTGCAGGCCGCCGGGCTGCACCTCGACGAAGGCCGCCAGTGTGTGGTGCGCGACGGCGTGGATATCCCGCTGACCGCCGCCGAGTTCCGCCTGCTGCGCTACTTCATGCTGCACCCGGAGCAGATCCTCTCGAAGAGCCATTTGGCCGAGCACCTCTACGACGGTGAGACCGAGCGCGACTCCAACGTGCTGGAAGTCCACGTCAACCACCTGCGGCGCAAGCTCGGGCGCAGCGTGATCGAAACCCGACGCGGCCAGGGCTACCTGTTCGGTGGGAACGCCCAGTGAGGTCGATCCAGCGCCGCCTGAGCCTGGGCCTGATCAGCGTGATGGTGATTGTCGGCCTGGTGCTGGCGCAGACCAGCCTGTGGCTGTTCGAGATGGGCTTGCAACGCTACCTGGAAGCCGGCCTGCGCAATGACAGCGAGAGCCTGCTGGTGGCGCTGGTGCGTGGCCCCCAGGGTTTGCAGCTGGACGAGCGGCGTCTGTCGCCGGCCTATCAGCGGCCGTTTTCCGGGCATTACTTTCGCATCGACTTCGATGACGTGCATTGGCGCTCCCGCTCATTGTGGGACCAGGACTTGCCTGCACTTGCACAGACCGGCCTGCACAGCAACCTGCAACTGGGGCCGGAAGGCCAGCGCCTGCTGGTGCTGCGCACCGATTACCGACGCCTCGGGCAGTCGATTTCCATCAGCGTGGCCCAGGACTACACCCCGGTGCGCGAGAGCTTCCTGCGCATGCAACAGGTTGGCCTGGGCCTGGGCCTGGCCGGCCTGCTGCTGATCCTGATCCTGCAGCGGCTTACCGTGCGCCGCGCCTTGCGTCCTTTGGAACAGGCCCGCGAGCAGATCGCCCAATTGCAACGCGGCCAGCGTTCGCAACTGGACGAGCAGGTGCCGCTGGAGCTGGAGCCGCTGGTGGCGCAGATCAACCATCTGCTGGCCCATACCGAAGACAGCCTGAAGCGTTCGCGCAATGCCCTGGGCAACCTCGGGCATGCGCTGAAGACCCCGTTGGCGGTGCTGCTGAGCCTGGCTTCCAACCCCAAGTTGCAGGCGCACCCGGAATTGCGCCAGTTGCTCGAGGAGCAGCTGGAACAGGTGCAGCAGCGGCTCAATCGCGAGCTGAACCGCGCGCGCCTGGCCGGCGATGCCTTGCCCGGCGCGCTGTTCGATTGCGACGCCGAACTGCCGGGGCTGCTGGCGACCCTGAACATGATCCATGGCGAGCACCTGGACCTGAGCTATCAGGCGGCCCCCGGCCTGCAACTGCCCTGGGACCGGGAAGACCTGCTGGAGCTGCTGGGCAACCTGCTGGACAACGCCTGCAAGTGGGCCGATGCCGAAGTGGTGTTGAGCGTCTGGCAGACCTCCCAGGGGTACGGCCTGGCGGTGGACGACGATGGGCCGGGGATTCCCGAGGAACAGCGCAACCAGGTGTTCAGCCGTGGCACGCGCCTGGACGAACAGACCGATGGCCACGGCCTCGGCCTGGGCATCGTGCGCGACATCGTCGAGAGCTGGGGCGGGGCGTTGCGCTTGCTGGAAAGCCCGCAGGGCGGCCTGCGGGTGTTGATCGAGTTGCCCAACCGCTAGCGCTGTAGCCGCTGCCGAGGCACGAAGCTGCGATCGGGTTGGGCGGCATTCCGACGAAGCGCCCGTCAAGCCTGTGCCTTCGGTGTATCTGACATGCCGAGTTGCCAGGGTTACGGCCGCTTCGCAGCCGTTCGCAGCCTCGTGCCTCGGCAGCGGCTACAAAACCACCCCCTCCCCATTGGGAGGGGGTTGTGAGATCAGACCCGGAACTGATCCATCAGGCTCTGTTGCTGGTTGGCCAGGCTGTTCAGCGACTGGCTGACCCGGGCCGATTCGTTGGCCTGCTCCGACAGCGACTCGGTGACGTCGCGAATGGTCGCCACGTTGTGGTTGATCTCCTCGGCCACCGCGCTTTGCTCTTCGGCGGCGCTGGCGATCTGCAGGTTCATGTCGCTGATCACCGTCACCGCATCGCCGATCTGGCGCAGGGCGGTGACCGCCTGGCCGACCTGCTCGACGCTGCCCTGGGCCTGGCGATGGCTGTTGCCCATCGAGCCGACCACTTCCTGGGTGCCGCTTTGCAGCTCCTCGATGACCTGGCGGGTTTCCTCCACCGATTCCTGGGTGCGGCGGGCGAGGTTGCGCACTTCATCGGCGACCACCGCGAAACCACGCCCGGCCTCGCCGGCGCGGGCGGCCTCGATGGCGGCATTGAGGGCCAGCAGGTTGGTCTGCTCGGCGATGGCGCGGATCACTTCCAGCACCGTACCGATCTTCTCGCTGTTGGCGGCCAGGCCTTCGACCTGGGTCATGGCGGTGCTCATGTCGGCCGCCAGGTGGTCGATGCTGGTGGTGGTGCGGTCGATCACGTTCAGCCCCTGGCGCGTGGCCTGGTCGGCATCGCGGGCGGCCTGCGCAGCCTGGGCCGCGCTGCGGGCCACGTCCTGGGCAGTGGCGCTCATCTCGTGGGAGGCGGTGGCTACCTGGTCGACCTGGCGGTACTGCTGCTCCATGCCGGCGCTGGTCTGGGTGGCGATGGCCGAGGACTGGTCGGCGGTGCCGCGGGCGTCCTGCACCGAGCGTTTCACCTCGGCGATGATCGGTTGCAGCTTGTCGAGGAAGCGGTTGAACCAGCCGGCCAACTGGCCCAGTTCATCTTTTTTGTCGTAGGCCAGGCGCCGGGTCAGGTCGCCTTCGCCGCTGGCGATGTCTTCCAGCATGTGCGCCACGCCGAGGATCGGCCGGGTCACGCTGCGCGCCATCAGCCACACCAGCAGCAGGCCGAGCACCGCGGCCAGCAGGCCCAGGCCCAGTTCGACCAGGGTGCCGGCCTTGTTGCTCCGGTCCAGCTGGTTTTTCAAGGCTTCGGCCGGGCCTACCAGGACCCGCTCCGGCACTTGCAGCAGTACGCCCCAGGGCTTGCCATCGGGAATCGGGGTGAAGGGCGCGAGCACTTTCAGTTCGTTGTCGTCGTGCAGGCTCTGGGTCTGGGGGCTGGCCGACAGCAGGCGGATCAGTTCGCCACCGTTGGCCTGGTCCAGCTGGTCCAGGCGCTGGCTGAGCTTGCTGGCGTCGGCGCTGTAGCCAGCGAGCAGGCCGACCGGGCTGATGATGCTGACCGTGGTCTGGCCGTCATAGAGCGCCTTGCTGGCTTGCTGGCTGACCGATTGCAGGCTGTTGAGGTTGATGTCCACCGACAGCGAGGCGATGACTTTGCCGTTCACCAGCAGCGGGAACACGATGCTGGTCATCAGCACGTTCTGGCCGTCGATCACATAGAAGTAGGGCTCGATCACGCAGGGCTTGAGGGTGCTGCGCGGGCAGGTGAACCAGGCATTGGCCGGCTGGCCGCTGGGGCCGGTGGTGGTGTCGCTCATGTCGCTTTCCGGCAGCGCCATGGAAGTCAGCTTGCCCGGGGTCGGCTGCGACCAGTACAGGGCGAAGCGGCCCTTGTCGTTGCTGCCCAGTTCGCCCTGGCCGCTGAAGAGCTCGTCCTTGCCGTCCAGCGCATTGGCCTCGAACACCAGCGACAGGCCAAGCAGGTCGGGGTTGGCTTGCAATGCGGACTTCACCTGGCGGGTCAGGTCCTCGCGCAGGTCGAAGGCATCGAGGAAGCGCTTCTCGGCCTGTTCGCGCAGGAACAGCACCTGGCGCGAGAAGCCGTGGCCGTATTGATAGGCGTCCATGAATTGCTGGCGGATGCCCAGCGCCTGGACCTCGCCCTGGGCCTCGATGCGGGCCTGGGCGGCTTCGTTGAGCATCTCCATGCTGGAGGCCTTCACCAGTGCGGAGCTGTGCTCCATGCGGTACAGCGAAAGCCCCACCAGCAGGGTCACGATGCCGGCCAGGCAGAGTCCGGCGAGCAAGGTGATTTTCCACTGGATGGAAAGTTGTCTGAGCGACATGGAGGCGTCCTTATTCGATATTTATCTGAGACTTTGCAGCGTATCGGCCGAAGAACGGCCTTCTTTAAACGCTCGTTCGAATTTTCCCTGGGGGCTGGCTCGCTGCGGATTCGCCCCTTGTAGCCGCTGGCGTAGCCTGCGCTCGGGCGCGGAGCGGCCGCCACTCCAGGTGCCTCGGGAGTACCAGGCATACCGCGGCGTCCGCCCTGGCCAGCGCGTTGCGCTGGATCGCAGGCTGCGCCAGCGGCTACAGGAAACGTGTTGGCAGGGGGGCGGGTTTTGACAAGCGTTGCCCGCTGCTGCAAAGTGCGCGCCCTCTAATAAGACCCTCCTTTTTCAATCCGGCGGCGGCAGCCATGCCCTCTGGCCGGACTCATTCCTTTTGCGGCGTTTTCCCGTCGCAGTGCCGTGAGGTAACGATGATTAATGCAGTAATTGCCGCGGTTGGCGTCATGCTGGTCCTCAGCCTGTCCCGCGTGCATGTGGTGATCGCGCTGATCGTAGGCGCGCTGGTGGGAGGGTTGACCGGTGGCCTGGGCATCGAGGCGACCCTCAAGGCCTTCAACAACGGCCTTGGCGGTGGGGCGACGGTGGCCCTGTCCTACGCCTTGCTCGGTGCCTTTGCGGTGGCGATCGCCAAGTCCGGCCTGGCCCACGCCCTGGCGGACAAGATCCTGCTGCTGGTGGACCGCCAGGACGCCAATGGCGGCGGCAACGTCAAATGGCTGCTGATCGGCCTGTTGTGGGGGGTGGCGATCGCTTCGCAGAACATCCTGCCGATCCATATCGCCTTCATCCCGTTGCTGGTGCCGCCACTGTTGTATGTGCTGAGCAAACTGCAACTGGACCGGCGGCTGATCGCCTGCGTCATTACCTTCGGCCTGATCACCCCGTACATGTTCCTGCCGGTGGGGTTCGGCAACATTTTCCTCAACGAGATCCTGCTGGCCAATGTCGCCCGCAGCGGTGTGGACATCAGTAACATCAACGTCACCCACGCCATGGGCATTCCGGCCCTGGGCATGGTCTTCGGCCTGCTGCTGGCCTTTGTCAGCTACCGCAAGAAGCGCGTGTATGACCTGCAGCTGATCGAGAAAGTCGAGCAGGTGACGGTGCAATACAACCCGCGCACGCTGCTGGTGGCGGGCCTGGCGATTGTCGCGGCCTTTGTCATCCAGCTGTTGCTGGATTCGATGATTATCGGCGCGCTGTCCGGCTTCCTGATCTTCTCGGTGTCGGGCATCGTGCGCTGGCGCGAGACCGACGACCTGTTCACCGAAGGCATGAAGATGATGGCGATGATCGGCTTCATCATGATCGCCGCCGCCGGTTTCGCCGAAGTGATGAAGGCCACCGGCGAGGTGCAGAGCCTGGTGCAGGCCTCGGCCAGCTGGATTGGCCACAGCAAGGGCGTCGGCGCCTTGTTGATGCTGCTGGTGGGGCTGTTGGTGACCATGGGCATCGGCTCGTCGTTCTCCACCGTGCCGATCCTGGCGACCATCTTCGTGCCGCTGTGCGTGCAACTGGGCTTCAGCCCGCTGGCGATCGTCTGCATCGTCGGCACCGCCGGCGCCCTGGGCGACGCCGGCTCGCCGGCCTCGGACTCGACCCTGGGCCCGACCTCCGGCCTGAATATCGACGGCCAGCACCACCACATCTGGGACACCGTGGTCCCGACCTTCCTGCACTACAACCTGCCGCTGCTGGCGTTCGGCTGGGTGGCGGCGATGGTGCTCTGAGCCTGCATTGCGAGCAAGCTCGCTACAGAGGCATCAGATATCTGTAGGAGCGAGCTTGCTCGCGAAAATTCTCAAGGGCGCTGCGTGGCCGCAGATTCAGCGCATCGTCCCGCGCGGCTCAACTTTTGTTCCGGCGTGCCGTTAAGGCTGTATCACGCCAACAAAATCAAGAGTGAACCTCCTATGCGCTTAAGTCTGAAGGGCAAAGTCCTGTCCCTCGCGGTCCTCCCGGTGCTGTTGTTTGCGCTGGTGATCAGCCTGACCACGGTCGTCATGCTCAAGGAGCAGGCGCAGAATGAGGTGGACGAGACCCGGCAGCGCCTGCTCGGCGAGGCCAAGACTACACTGCAGAGCTATGTGGCGGTGGCCCTGAGCACCGTCAAGCCGCTCTACGACGCGGCGGCGCCCGGCGATACCGCGACCCGCGCCGAGGTGGTGAAGCTGCTGTCGAACATCACCTACGGCAAGGACGGTTATTTCTTCGGCTACGACTCCGAGACGGTGCGCCTGTTCAAGGGCAACAGCCCGGACGGCGTCGGCAAGAGCTTCAAGGACAACCGCGACCCCAACGGCGTGTACGTCAACCGCGAGTTGGTCAAGGTCGGCAAGGATGGCACGCACTATGTGCAGTACAGCTCGACCCAGCCGGGCAGCGACGTGCTGGTGCCGAAACTGGGGTACACCGAATACCTGCCCAAGTGGGACCTGATCGTCGGTTCCTCGGTGAACCTGGACGGCATCGACGCCCAGGTGGCCGAGGTCGAAGCCAGCGTCAACCAGCGTATGCAGGGCATGGTCCTGAGCATCATCGGCATCGCCGTGGTGGTGCTGCTGGTGATCGCCGCCATCGGCATGCTGGTGGCCAATACCATCCTGCGACCGCTGAACCTGATGAAGCTCAACCTCGACGATATCGCCGCCGGCGAAGGCGACCTGACCCGCCGCCTGGCCATCACCAGCCAGGACGAGCTGGGCGACCTGGCCGGCTCCTTCAACCGCTTCGTCGACAAGATCCACGGCCTGGTGCGGCAGATCACCGAGATGACCGGCCAGCTCACCGGCCTGGTGACCCAGGTGTCCGAACAGGCCCAGCGTTCCGAGCAAGCCATGGAACGCCAGCGCCACGAGACCGATCAGGTGGCCACGGCGATCAATGAGATGTCGTCGGCGGCCCAGGAAGTGGCGCGCAGTGCCCAGGGCGCGGCGGTGGCGGCGCAGCAGACCGACGAGGAAGGCCAGGCGGCCAAGCGCGTGGTAGACGGCAGCATCCAGCAGATTCATGCGCTGGTCAGCGATATCCGCAGCAGCGGCACCTCCCTGGACAGCCTGCAGAAAGACGTGGCGTCGATTGTCAGTGTGCTCGACGTGATCCGTTCCATCGCCGAACAGACCAACCTGCTGGCCCTCAACGCGGCCATCGAGGCGGCGCGGGCCGGTGAAGCCGGGCGTGGCTTCGCGGTGGTGGCCGACGAGGTCAGGGCACTGGCCAGCCGTACCCAGCAGAGCACCCAGGAAATCCAGGGCATGATCGACCGCCTGCAACAGGGCACGCGCACCGCCGTGGAGGCCATGCGCCGCTCCAGCGACGCCGGCGACGGCACCTCGCACCAGGCCAACGAAGCGGGGGCTTCGCTGGATGCCATGGCGCAACTGATCGGCACCATCAACTCGATGAACGCGCAGATCGCCAGCGCCGCGGAAGAACAGACCGCGGTGGCCGAAGAGATCAACCGCAGCGTGCACCAGATTGCCGTGGCGGTGGACAGCGTCGCCGACGAAACCCAGCTCGGCGCCCAGACCTCACGCAGCCTGGCCGACCTCGGCCAGCGCCTGGGCAAGCTGGTGGGGCAGTTCCGTATCTAGGCAGTCATTGCGGGCAACCTCGCGCCTGCGGAGGACAACGACATCCTGCAGGGGCGGCCGGTCGACGCTCGATTGCCCGCGATGGTGTCATCGGCGACGCCACCGCAATCAGGATCACACCGCGCTGTTCGGCGTCACATCGCGCATCAGCAAGGCAAAACGCAGATCCACCGCGTCCGGGATCGGCAGGTACACCGTATGCCCATCCCCCGGCGCGACCTCGATCGGCTCGCCGCCCACGTTCTGCAACTGGTTCAGGTCGAAGTGGAAGTTGCCCTTGGGGGTCATCAGTTCCATATGGTCGCCCAGGGCAAAGCGGTTCTTCACCTTCACTTCCGCCAGCCGGTCCCGGCGTTCGCCGGTGAGTTCGCCGACGAACTGCTGGCGTTCCGATACCGAGCTGCCGTTCAGGTAGTTCTGGTATTCGTCGTGCACGTGGCGGCGCAGGAAACCTTCGGTGTAGCCACGCTGGGCCAGGGACTCCAGGTCGTTCATCAGGCTGCGGTCGAACTCGCGGCCAGCCACCGCGTCGTCGATGGCCCGGCGATAGACCTGGGTGGTACGGGCGCAATAGAAGTGCGACTTGGTGCGGCCCTCGATCTTCAACGAGTGCACGCCCATGCGCGTCAGGCGCTCGACATGCTGCACCGCGCGCAGGTCCTTGGCGTTCATGATGTAGGTGCCGTGCTCGTCCTCGAAGGCCGGCATCGCTTCGTCCGGGCGATTGGCCTCGCGCAGCAGGAACACCTGCCCGGTCGGCGCGCCCAGGCCCAGGGTCGGCTCCGGCTGGAACTGCTGGACGATCTCGCCGAGGATGTTCTGCGTAGCCTCCTGGGCCTGGTATTTCCAGCGGCAGGCATTGGTGCAGGTGCCCTGGTTGGCATCGCGCTTGTTCATGTAGCCCGACAGCAGGCAGCGCCCGGAGTAGGCCATGCACAGGGCGCCGTGGACGAATACCTCGAGTTCCATGCCAGGCACCTGCTGGCGGATTTCCTCGATCTCTTCCAGGGACAGCTCGCGGGACAGGATGATCCGGCTCAAGCCCTGTCGCTGCCAGAACTCGACGCTGGCCCAGTTCACTGTATTGGCCTGCACCGACAGGTGGATCGGCATCTGCGGGAAGTGCCGGCGTACCAGCATGATCAGCCCGGGGTCGGACATGATCAGTGCGTCCGGGGCCATGGCGATCACCGGCTCCAGGTCCTTGAGGAAGGTCTTGAGCTTGGCATTGTGCGGGGCGATGTTGACCACCACGTAGAAGCGCTTGCCCTGGGCCTGGGCCTCGCGAATGCCGAGGGCCAGGTTGGCGTGGTCGAATTCGTTGTTGCGCACCCGCAGGCTGTAGCGCGGCTGGCCGGCGTATACCGCATCGGCGCCATAGGCGAAGGCATAGCGCATGTTTTTCAGGGTGCCGGCGGGGGCGAGCAGTTCAGGGCGGGTCAGGGGCGTCATGGCGATTGTCGATGGCAAAAGGTCGCGAGGGTAGGGCCTGGGCCAACAGACTTCATTGATCTGGATCTATGCTCGATGAATAAAACGGGGACTTGGGCGAACGCCGGCGGACTAAGGTTTCAGGTGCTTTGCGGCGTCCTGGACCTTATTGACAGGGAGCGGACATGAACCAGAACCTCATGCAACACAAAAGCCTGGTGCTTCTGCTGACCCTGGTGACCGTCGCCTTCATCTGGATCCTGCTGCCCTTCTATGGCGCGGTGTTCTGGGCGGTGATTCTCGGCATCCTGTTCGACCCGCTGCAACGGCGCCTGCTAATCAAGTTCGGTTGGCCACGCAACCTGACGGCCTTTTGTACCCTGAGCATCTGCCTGGTGTGCGCCATTCTGCCGGTAGCCGTCATCAGCACCCTGTTGGTGCAGGAGGGTGCCAACCTCTACCAAAGCATCGAAAGCGGCGAGTTGGATATCGCCGGTCAGCTGGACCGGTTCAAGCACAGCCTGCCGCCGTACTTCCAGCAACTGCTGGACCGCTTCGGCCTGGGGGAGCTGGAGAGCTTGCGCGAGAAGATCGTCAAGGCTGCGCTGCAAGGCAGCCAGTTCTTCGCCACCCAGGCTTTCAGCGTCGGCCAGGGCACCTTCAAGTTCGTGGTGAGCTTTTTCGTGATGCTGTACCTGTTGTTCTTCTTTTTGCGCGATGGCGCCGAACTGGTACGCAAGGTGCGCATCGCGGTGCCGTTGGCCGATTACCAGAAGCGCCGGCTGCAGCTCAAGTTCAATCGGGTGGTGCGGGCCACGGTGAAGGGCAACGTGCTGGTGGCGGTCAGCCAGGGGCTGCTGGGCGGGCTGATTTTCTGGTTTCTGGAGATTCCCAGCCCGCTGCTGTGGGCGGTCCTGATGACCTTGCTGTCGTTGTTGCCAGCGGTGGGAGCGGGGATCGTCTGGGGGCCGGTGGCCCTGTATTTCCTGTTCAGCGGGGCGATCTGGCAAGGCGTGCTGCTGGGCTTGTACGGGGTGTTCGTGATCGGCCTGGTGGACAACGTGTTGCGCCCGATCCTGGTGGGCAAGGACACCAGGATGCCGGATTACCTGATTCTGATTTCGACCCTGGGGGGCCTGGCGATCTTCGGCCTGAACGGCTTTGTCATCGGACCCTTGATCGCCGCGCTGTTCATCTCGTGCTGGGACCTGTTCGTCGATACCCGGCCACAGCTGCCGTTGCCTTAGGCATGCAGGACGCGCTGCTCGATCTTTTGCGACAGGGCCTGGGCGGCGGTCAGCGAAGTGAGCGGGCCGCTGACCGGCTCGCCGTCGCGCACCAGGTACCAACACGCCAGCAACCCCAGCTCCCTGAGCGAGGTGGGAACGGCGCTACCGATAACGGACATGATCTGAACCTTGGGCATAAGTACCTCCATCAATCGATGGGGCTACCTTACGGACCGAGAGGTTCTACGAAAAATCACCGCGCTCGATAGTGGACATCGATACCGGCGAAAAAGCGCCAACCCGCTCAGTCGACGACCTGATCGAGCATGTAGACCACTTCCGGGTCGTGCAGCAGGCCCTTGCGCACCAGGTGCTCGGCCAGCAAGGCCAGGAACTTGGCGCTGCGGTGGCCTTCCAGGTGCTTGAGTTCGGTCAGGGCGCTGTACACCTTGCTCGCGGTGCCCAGGGTGGGGGAGTGATGGGGGTTCTGTGTCGGCATGGGCGTCGTCCTTGTTGTTATGGGGCTGTTTTGTGGACAGATCCGATCTTGCGGACCTGGCATGACATAAATATGACAGCCGTGGGCTCGTACATACGGGCTGTCTTTGGCAACACTATTGCCGGATTGAATCGCAAAAGCTGTTCCGGCTGCGACCTCTGCAAGATTTATTCAGACGTTTCAGGGCTGTTTCAAACGCAACAGGCCCCACTTGCAAAAGCGGGGCCTGTCGGTGGCTGTCTGGCTTACCAACGGCCAGGGCCGTAATAGTAGTGGCGAGGCGGGCCGTAATAGCCACGAGGCGGGCCGTAGTACACCGGGGCCGGACGGTAATAGACCGGCGGGCCTTCCACGTACACCGGTTGTGGCTGGTAGTAGACCGGCGGCGCGGCGTAGACCGGTTGCGGCTGAACGTAGACCGGCTGTTGCACGTAGACCGGGCGGCTATGGCTGGCGATCACCGAACCCACCACCGCTGCGCCGACCACCGCACCGACTACCGCCGGGCCACCCCAACCACCGCCACCGTGGGCGGACGCTTGACCGGCGACAGCAAGTGCACCAATGAGCAAGGCGATCTTGGGGACTTTACGCATCATGGCTATTCCTCGGTTCCGACCCCAGCGCTCGGTCTGCAATAGACGCGAGAACTGTCGCGGGGATACTTCTAAGACAGCTTTTTTCTGAAAAACTGCACAGCCGCCGGGTAAATTTTGTGTAAGGTCTGTACCGGCTTCTTTACCCTCGTCCATGGGCGGCAGGCCCGTCTTTCAGGCACTGTCGATATGATCGGGCAGAACCCGATGACGGGCTAATCCCGTCTATCCGAAAGTGCGTTCCAAGGAGATCAACATGCAGATGAACCCCAACAAAGACACCCAGTTGTGTATGTCGCTGTCAGGGCGTCCGGGGAATTTCGGCTTGCGCTTTCACAATCATTTGTATGAACAGCTGGGCTTGAACTTCTACTACAAGGCGTTCAGCAGCCAGGACCTGCCGGGCGCCGTCGGCGGGATCCGCGCCCTGGGCATTCGCGGCTGTGGCGTGTCCATGCCGTTCAAGGAGGCCTGCATTGCCCTGGTGGACGAACTGGACGCCTCGGCCAGCGCGATCCAGTCGATCAACACCATCGTCAATACCAACGGCCACCTCAAGGCCTACAACACCGATTACATTGCCGTCGCCCAGTTGCTCGACAGCCACCGGATCCCCAAGGACACCCGCTTTGCCCTGCGCGGCAGCGGCGGCATGGCCAAGGCGGTGGCCAGTGCCTTGCGCGATGGTGGCTACCACGATGGCGTGATAGTTGCCCGCGATGCACAAGCCGGGCAGGCCCTCGCCGATTCCCTGGGCTATGCCTGGCAGGCGGAGCTGGGCGAGTTGCGCCCGCAGATGCTGATCAACGTCACTCCGATCGGCATGAGTGGCGGGCCCGAGGCCGACCAACTGGCGTTCCCGGTCGAGGCGATCCAGGCCGCGCGCACGGTGTTCGACGTGGTGGCGGTGCCGGCGGAAACCCCGCTGATCCTGCGCGCCCGGATGGAGGGCAAGCAGGTGATCACCGGCCTGGAAGTGATCGCCATCCAGGCCCTGGAGCAATTCGTGCTGTACACCGGCGTGCGCCCCAGCACCGAGCAATTCCAGCGGGCGGTGGCCTTCGCCCGGGCCTGATCGGCGGGTGGAACGGGGCAGGTCGGTGGGGCGCGGAACCCTGCCTATACTGATCGCCAGCAAGCCAAGACTTGCCCCTGTTCCACGCCACCGTGATCGAGGACCGTCATGTCACCTGCCATTCTCAATCTGGATCAGGCGGACCTTCAGCCGCTGCCTGAAGCCCTGGCCCCCACCGGCGACACCGCCGGCCGTTATGTCCAACGCATCGCCCGTATCGGCCAGCAACTGGGCGCACAGAAGCTCGGCTACCGGCTGATTGCCCTGGGCCCGGGGATGCGCGCCAGCCCCTTCCATAACCATCGCGTCAACGAAGAGATGTTCTACATCGTGGCCGGCAAGGGCGAGATCCGCCTCGGCGCCGAGCGTTTTGCCATCCGCGCCGGCGATGTGATTGCCTGCCCGCCGGGCGACATGGACACCGCGCACCAGATCATCAACACCAGCCAGGGCGAGCTGCGCTACCTGGCGATCAGCACCCAGGAGGCGCCGGATATCTGCGAGTACCCGGATTCCGGTAAATATGTGGTGATGAAGGACTTCAAGATCGACGATCAGGGCAATGCCTCGGGGTTCGTCGCCGTGGCGCGGCATGCGGACGGGGTGGGTTACTGGGACGGGGAGTAGGGGCTTTTGTGGCCTTCGAGACATTGCACCGACTGCGGCAGCGGCTACCAGGCGCTGCCGCAGGGGCGGGGGCATCAGCCTTCGAGTTTCGCCAGGCGCTCTTCGAGGGCGGCGATGCGCGCTTCCAGCTCTTCGATGCGCTCCGCCGATACGCCGCTGCCTGAACTGCGTTCCACCGGGTTCTGCCGGGCGGCGAGGATCGCCTCGATATCCGCCGGGTCTCCCAGGGCATGCATGTAGCGATCTTCGCGCTGGCCGGCCTGGCGCGGAATCAGCAACGCCAGGCCGCGGGCGATCAGGCGCTCCAGTTGATGCACCACCTGTTCGCTGTCTTCAAAGTCGTGCATGCGGCTGCTGCGGGTCAGCAGCTCGTTGACCGTCTGTGGGCCACGCAAGAACAGCAGGCCGGCCAGTGCCACCTGCGCCGGCACCAGTTCCAGCGCCTTGTCCAGGCGATGCTCCCAGCGGTCGGCGCGGCTGCCCATCACCAGGCGGGCGAATCCACTGTTTTCCAGGGCGCGCAGGCTCTGGCCGACCTGGCCCTGGGTGAGGTTCATCACCGGTTCGCGGCTGGTTTTCTGGTTGCAGGCGATGACCAGGGCATTGAGGGTCAGCGGATAGGTTTCCGGGCTGGTTGCCTGCTTCTCGATCAGCGACCCGAGAATGCGCAGTTCGGTGCTGGTCAGTTGCAATTGCTCGCTGGAGGTTTCTTGCTCGATGCTCATCGCCCTTTCCCTATGCTGTCGAAGGCGACTAGCCTAATCCTTGCTGGATAAAAGACAAGCCGCCGGCGAGGCTCAGGCAGGTCTATAATCGCGCCACCTTTATTTCCGCTTTTTTTCCGTCAGCCTGTCGAGATCGCCATGACCATTTCCCTGTACGCCGCCTCCGTTCCTGTCTTCAAGCAAATGCTCAACGCCCTGAGCGATGTCCTGAACAAGGCCGAAGCCCACGCCACGGCGAAGAACATCGACCCGAATGCCTTCCTGCAGGCCCGCCTGTACCCGGACATGTTCCCGCTGACCCGCCAGGTACAGATCGCCGTCGATTTCGCCAAGGGCGTTTCCGCCCGCCTGGCCGAAGTCGAAGTGCCGAAGTACGACGACACTGAAACCACCTTTGCCGAGCTGCAGGCGCTGCTGGCCAAGGTCCTGGCCTTTATCGACGGCATCCAGCCGGCGCAGATCGATGGCAAGGAAGGCATCGAGATCGTTACTCGTCCGGGCACCCCGAAAGAGAAGCGCTTCAGCGGCCAGTCCTACCTGCTGACCTACGGTTTGCCGCAGTTCTTCTTCCATGTCACCACCACCTACGCGATCCTGCGCCACAACGGCGTGGAAATCGGCAAGCGCGACTACATGGGCGCTTTCTGAAATAGCCGCCTTCTGATGTAGCTGGGTGTCAAGCCCATGAAAAAGCCCGGCAAGGTGGGAGCCTTGCCGGGCTTTTTAGTGCGCGCTGTTCGTGCCGTCTCAGGCGACCTGGCGGACCTTCTCTTCCTGGGCCATGCACGCGGCGGCGGTGAAGATCACATCGGTGGAGGAGTTCAGCGCGGTTTCCGCCGAGTCCTGCAGCACGCCGATGATGAAGCCGACGGCGACCACCTGCATGGCAATCTCGCTGGGGATGCCGAACAGGCTGCAGGCCAGCGGAATCAACAGCAGCGAACCGCCGGCGACGCCGGAGGCACCGCAGGCACAGATGGCGGCGACCACGCTGAGCAGCACGGCGGTGGGCAGGTCGACGGCGATACCCAGGGTATGCACGGCGGCCAGGGTCAGCACGGTGATGGTGATGGCGGCGCCGGCCATGTTGATGGTGGCCCCCAGTGGGATCGACACCGAATAGGTATCTTCATGCAGGCCCAGGCGCTTGCTCAGCTCCAGGTTGACCGGAATGTTGGCCGCCGAACTGCGGGTGAAGAACGCGGTGATGCCGCTTTCGCGCAGGCACATGAGCACCAGCGGGAACGGGTTGCGGCGGATCTTCCAGAACACGATCAGCGGGTTCATCACCAGCGCGACGAACAGCATGCAGCCGATCAGCACCGCCAGCAGGTGCGCATAACCGAGCAGGGCGCCGAAGCCCGAGGTGGCCAGGGTCGAGGCCACCAGGCCGAAGATACCCAGCGGGGCGAAACGGATCACCACTCGGACGATCAGGGTCACGCCATTGGACAGGTCGTCCAGCACGGCGCGGGTGGTGGGCGCTGCGTGGCGGATGGCCACGCCCATGCCGATGGCCCAGGCCAGGATGCCGATGAAGTTGGCGTTCATCAGCGCGCTGACTGGGTTGTCCACCACGCTCAGCAGCAGGCTTTGCAGGACTTCGCTGATGCCGCCGGGCGCGGAGATGGCGACGTCATGGGTACTCAGCACCAGGGAGGAGGGGAACAGGCTGCTGGCGACCACCGCGACCACCGCTGCGGCAAAAGTGCCCAGCAGGTAGAGCCAGAGGATCGGGCGGATATGGGTTTCCTGGCCGTGCTTGTGGTTGGCGATGGAGGCCATCACCAGCACGAACACCAGGATCGGCGCGACGGCTTTCAGCGCCGAGACAAAGACCTTGCCGATAAAAGCGGTGGATTTCGCCAGTTCGGGGGCCAGCAGCGCCAGGGCGATACCGGCGATCAGGCCGATGACGATCTGCGTGACCAGGCTGGTGCGTTTGAGTGTTTCCAGGAGCGACGGGGGCGAAGCAGTCATAGCGGTATCTCTGATTTTTTTAATATGCCGTGCGTCAACGGGGGACGCCGTGCTGATGAGTTGCTGGAGGTACGGGGTGTTGCGGCAGGGGGCGGACTTTATCACACAGGGTTCGCCCACGGATGTGACGATCTGCCACCTGAGCCCTCTAGAGTAGCCTGCGGTTTTTTTGCCGCTACCCCGGACACGCGCGGAAACATTCTGTTAGGATTCGCCATCCTCTTCTCATCTCCAGTCAGCGGGCCCCCAGGCCATCGCTGATGTCGTCGTTTCCGGAGTTTTCCATGCTGTTGCCCATTCTGCTGTTGTCAGCCGCCGGTTTTACCGTGCTGACGACGGAGTTCATCATTGTCGGCCTGCTGCCTTCGATTGCCCGGGATCTTGCGGTCAGCGTGCCGCAGGCCGGCCTGCTGGTGACCTTGTTCGCCTTCACCGTGGCGGCATTCGGGCCGTTCCTGACGGCCTATTGCGCCCGTTTCCAGCGCAAGCGCTTGTTCATTTCGGTGCTGGTGATGTTCGGCCTGGCCAACACCCTGGCGGCGCTGGCACCGAATATCTGGGTGATGGCGGTGGCTCGCTTGATTCCAGCGTTGGGGCTGCCGGTGTTCTGGGCCCTGGCCAGCGAAACCGCGGTGGATATCGTCGGCCCCGATTATGCCGGGCGAGCCATCGCCAAGATCGGCTTCGGTATCGTTTGCGCCACGGTGTTCGGCATTCCAGTGGGTACGCTGATTTCCGATGCCTTCGGTTGGCGCAGCGCGTTCGGCATCCTGGCGCTGGTGGCCTTTGCCAAGGCGTTGCTGCTGTATGTCTACCTGCCGCAGACCCGCGTGCACAACGAGCAGGCCAGCCTGCGTGCGCAGTTCGGCATCCTGCGCAGCCCCTTGATGCAGGGGCATGTGCTGCTGTCGATCCTGGTGTTCAGCGGCATGTTCACCGCCTACACCTACCTGGCGGACATCCTTGAGCGCCTGGCCGGCTTCAACGGCACGTTGGTCGGCTGGTGCCTGATGGGCTTCGGCGCGGTAGGGCTGATCGGCAACTCGCTGGGTGGCCGTGCGGTGGACCGTCATCCGTTGCTGGCGTCCATGGGCTTCTGCGCCTTGATGATCGGCGGCATGGTGGCGTTGGTGCCGAGCATTCACTCGCCGCTGGGCCTGGCCGCGGCCATGGGTATCTGGGGCGTGACCCAGGCGGCGCTGTTCCTGGTCAGCCATGTCCGCCTGATCAAGGCCGCGCCCCAGGCGCCGGCGTTTGCCGCGTCGTTGAACATCGCCGGGGCCAATCTGGGGATCGGCCTGGGCGCGATGGTCGGCGGCCGGGTAATCGACACCCTGGGGCTGGGCAGCCTGGGGTTTGCCGCCGCCGGTTTTATCCTGGTGTCGATCCTGCTGGCCCTGCTGTTGATGACCCTCAAGCCGCAGGCCAGTTGCGCCTGATTCTCTTCAGGCTCCCATGGCGGTGAACAGCTCGCGGCGGGCGCCTTCGGTAATCGCCACGATGCCGGGGTGCTTGACCTTGCGTTCGACCGAAATGGCGTAGAACGACTCGCTGACCGCGTCGGTCTGGCCGATCAGTTGCACGCCGTATTGGCGCCGCACTTCGTCGGCGATCACGCTGGGGCTGATAAAGATCCCGCTGCCTGACTGGCCGAATGCCTGCATCAAGGCGCTGTCGTCGAACTCACCGATGATCCTGGGTTGTATCTGCTGCTCGGCCAGCCAGCGCAGCAGGCGGCTGCGCACCACGGTTTCCTGTCCGGGAATCAGCAGCGGAGCGCCATGCAGGCTATGGGGAAAGTTCGTTCCATAGCGCTCGGCCAGTTCCTCGGTGGCGAAAAAGCTGATGCCGCATTCGCCGAGTTTCTGGCTGTAGCCCTTGATGTCCAGGTGCGAGGGCATGGGGCTGTCGGAGATCACCAGGTCCAGACGCTGGATGGCCAGGTCGGCCAGCAGGCGTTCGAGCTTGTCCTCGCGGCAGGTGATGCGGATCGGTTCGTTCAGTTCCATGGTCGGGGCGATCAGGCGGTAGACGATCGATTTGGGCACCACATCGGCCACGCCGACCCGGAACAGGATCTGCTGCTCGTTGGGCTGGGCCTGGAGCATGGCTTCCAGTTCTCCGCCCAGCTGGAACATCTGCTCGGCGTAGGGCAGGGTCTGGCGCCCGGCTTCGGTCAACTCCAGTTGCCGGCCGACCCGGCGAAACAACTCGATGCCGTAGGTCTGCTCGAGCAGGGTGATCTGGCCGCTGATGGTTTGCGGGGTCAGGTTCAGTTGCTCGCAGGCCCGGACGATGCTGCCGGTCTTGGCGACGACCCAGAAATAGTGCAGTTGACGGTAATTGAGCATGACTGGCTTTTGTTCGTAAAAATCGAAGTATAGCTGTTAAAAATACGAATTTTCCTGAAGTGTCACTCTCCATAGAATGCCTCGCTATTGACGGGCCATCATCTCGGCCCGGTCCGTTCTAACGAGGAAAGCGCAATGACCTATAAAACCATCGCCGCATCGTTGCTGGCGTTGTCGTTGATCACCCTTGCCGGTTGCGAGCAGGCGGAAAAAAGCGCGCAGCAGCTATTGGGCAAGGCCGCGGAAAACGCCAAGCAGGCGATCGATGACACGCACAAGGCTGCCGAACAAGCGATCAGCGACGCGACCCAAGGCTTGATCGGCAAGCAGGAAAAGCCGGCGGACGAGGCCAAAGCAGCCACCTCGTCGTCCCAGGAAATCTGATTCCCCCATACCCCCCGACTCAGGACTGAGCCATGGAATACCTTTTACAACTCGCCGCCAGCCCCACCGCCTGGGTCGCCCTGGCAACCCTGGTGGTCATGGAAATCGTGCTCGGCATCGATAACCTGATCTTCATTTCGATCCTGACCAACAAGCTGCCCGAACAGCACCGGGCCAAGGCTCGTCGGATTGGTATCGGCATGGCCCTGATCCTGCGTCTGGCACTGCTCAGCACCATCGCCTTCATCGTGCAATTGACCGAGCCGGTGATCGATGTCTTCGGCCAGGTCTTCTCCTGGAAGGACATGATCCTGATTGCCGGCGGCCTGTTCCTGCTGTGGAAGGCCACCACGGAAATCCATCACAGCATGGACCCGGAACCGCAGGATGCAAAAAGCGAGACCGCCGGCGTGTCCCTGGGCTTTGCCGCGGCGATCGGCCAGATCCTGATGCTGGACATGGTGTTCTCCATCGACAGCATCATCACCGCCGTCGGCATGACCGAGCACTTGCCGATCATGATCATCGCGGTAGTGGTGTCGGTGCTGGTGATGCTGCTGGCGGCCGAGCCTCTGGCCAAGTTCATCAATGACAACCCGACGGTGGTCATGCTGGCCCTGGGCTTCCTGATCATGATCGGCATGACGCTGATCGCCGAAGGTTTCGGTGCCCATGTGCCAAAAGGTTATGTGTACGCGGCCATGGCCTTCTCGGCGGCTATCGAGGGGCTGAACATGTTGGCCCGTCGCGCCCGGCAGAAGCGGGTGGCGGCGGAGGCGGAAGTCGAAGCCTGATTCGCGGCAACAATCGACGGCGGCCTGTGTTCAAGGACACAGGCCGCCGTTTTTTATTGGGTAGGAGAAAAGACGCCAGTCAGTGCGCGGTGGCATGATGCCGGGCCGGTTTTGCGGTTTTCGCGGCGGGAGTCGGCAAACGCGGATGATGGTGTCGGCGAGCGATCCGCAGGACGCCCCAGAGCATGGCAGCGGCGACGGCCAACCAGCCGCCGATCAGCATCAGGATTGTCGTTGTCAGGCTCATACATGCCTCCTTTTTGCCCTGTCCGGGGCGCACACTCGTTGCAATGGACAGTCTAGTCGCGGATGTGTTTCAAGCCATTGACCAATAGTCGAGTGTCATCAAACTGTTTGCTCTATGGGGTGCAAATTACTGCGGCTTGACGCTATACCCCTGCATCGCGGCGTCCTATGATCAGCGTTTCGGCCGGGGCTCCTGGCTTGGCGTTTGCACAAGAGAGTCATGATGGAACGGATGTTTCTGCGATTTCGAACACTGTTGTTGGCGGGCGCCTGCGCCCTGACGCTGGCCGGTTGCGCCAGCAGCATGCAGCCGGAGATTCAGCGTCTGCCCGAGCGGGTGGAACTCAACGGCGTGGCGTTTTTCCGCGGCGAAACCTATCAGAGCGGCCCGGGCACCCTGGCCAGCATGCTGTCCCAGCAAGGCATCGCGATCACTCCAGGTCTGCTGGACAAGCCGCTGCACCTGCCAGGCGCCGAGGCGAAGTTGCAGCAGAACATGCTGACCCTGGCGCGTGAGTACGGGATGGTGGTCTATCCGCTGGATGACAATCTGACGGCGTTGCTGACCCAGGTTGCGGCGGGATACCCGGTGATGGTGCGTTACACCGAAGGCTCGGCGTTCTGGGCCGAACCTCGCTATGCCGTGCTGGCGGGCTATAACCGGCACAAGCAGACGGTGTTGCTGCGAGCGGGAATGAATCGTCGCCTATTGATGGACTTTGCCAAGTTCGAATCGGCCTGGAGCAGTGCGGGGCGCTGGGCGGTGCTGATTCAGGGGCCGACCCAGGTACCCGCCCAGGTCGATCGCCAGCGTTGGTTGAAGGCGGCCGACGAGTTGGCTCGGGCCGGGCAGGAGAACGCGGCAGCGCGGGCGACCAAGGCGTTGAGCGCCAACTGAGGTTGCAGAAACGCTGACGGCGCCCTGGGGCGCCGTCTTTGAACAGGGCTGCGATCGACGGATCTGCAGCCCTTTTTGTGTCTGCCCGGTTCTATTCGGCGGTCTGGGCGACGCCGTTCTGACGACTTTTCAGGTTTTTGCTGGCCTTGTAGCTCAAGGCGGCACCTGGTACCGAGCTGCTTTTGCCGGTTTCCAGCCACTGGCGGATGCGGCTGGCATCGGCGAAGTGCGTGTATTTGCCAAAGGCGTCGAGAATCACCAGGGCGACCGGGCGGTTGCTCATGCTGGTCACCAGTACCAGGCAGTGGCCTGCTTCATCGGTAAAGCCGGTCTTGGTCAGCTTGATGTCCCAGTTGGGCCTGTTGACCAGGTGATCGGTGTTGCGAAAGCCCAGGGTGTAGTTGGGTTTGCGGAACGCCACGGTCTTTTCCTTGGTGGTGCTCAGCTCGCTCAGCAGCGGGTATTTGCGCGCCGCCAGCAACAGTTTGCTCAGGTCGCGGGCGGTGGACACGTTATGGACCGACAGGCCGGTCGGCTCGACATAGTGCGTGCTGGTCATGCCCAGTGCCTTGGCCTTGGCGTTCATGGCGGCAATAAAGGCTGCGTACCCGCCCGGGTAGTGGTGGGCGAGGCTGGCGGCGGCACGGTTTTCCGACGACATCAGGGCGATCAGCAGCATCTCCTTGCGCGGCAGCTCGCTCTTGAGCTTGACCCGGGAAAACACGCCTTTCATTTCCGGGGTGTTGCTGATGTCCACGGAAATGTACTCATCCAGCGGTTGTTTGGCGTCGAGTACGATCAGGCCGGTCATCAGCTTGGTCACCGACGCGATGGGCACGACCACGTCGGGATTGCTGGAATAGATGACCTTGTTGGTCTGCAGGTCCAGCAGCAGGGCGCTGCCGGAGGCAATATGCAGTTGGGAGGGATCGCGCGGCGCTTCGGTGGTTTCGCGAGCGACGGCGCTCTGCGTGATAAGGGTGCCTGTAAATGCAAAAAATAGGCTCAGAATAGAAAGACGGATTTTCACGCGGGCGGACTCATGAAGTGGATATGCCGTTCTGCAACGGGCTGCTTTCAGAAAAACGTTACATTTTATGAGTATGTGCCAGGAAAGAGCTACACGCCCGCAGGTAAAGGGCTTCAGGTAAATTAAATTTCATCCTGTATCAGTTTTGTGTCAGTTCGATCCCCCCATTCTGATGAGTGGATCGTCACTGCAAGCGGAGGGTGTTCGCTTCAGCGTTGCGGCGAGCGGAAACAAAGAACCCCGCCAGTGGCGGGGTTCTTTGTTTCGGGCTATTTCCTGGCGTCAGTCGTGCAGTGTTTCTGCCGCATACAAGGTGTTTTCCAGCAGGCAGGCACGCGTCATCGGGCCGACGCCGCCCGGTACCGGAGTGATCCAGCTAGCGCGGGGCAGGGCGGTCTCGTAGACCACGTCGCCCACCAGCTTGCCGTCTTCCTGGCGGTTGATGCCGACGTCGATGACGATGGCGCCTTCCTTGATCCACTCACCCTTGACCAGGCCTGGCTTGCCGGCGGCCACGACCACCAGGTCGGCACGCCCGACGTGGCCGGCCAGATCCTTGGTGAAGCGGTGGGTGACGGTAACGGTGCAGCCGGCCAGTAGCAGCTCCATTGCCATCGGACGCCCAACAATGTTGGATGCGCCGACGACCACTGCATCCATGCCGTACAGATCGGCACCGGTGCTTTCCAGCAGGGTCATGATGCCTTTCGGCGTGCATGGACGCAGCAGAGGGATGCGCTGGGCCAGGCGGCCGACGTTATAAGGATGGAAACCATCCACGTCTTTATCCGGGCGGATGCGCTCCAACAGCTTGGAGGCATCGAGGTGTTCGGGCAGTGGCAGCTGCAGCAGGACGCCATCGATGTTCGGGTCATCGTTGAGGCGGTCGATCAGGCCGGCCAGTTCTTCTTGAGTGGTGCCTGTAGGCAAGTCATAGGCTTGTGAAAGAAAGCCGACCTCTTCGCAGTCTTTACGCTTGTGCGAGACATAAACCTGAGAGGCCGGGTCGCTGCCGACCAGGATCACCGCGAGGCCTGGAGTACGCAGGCCTTGCTGGCGACGCTCGGCGACACGTTTGGCGATCTGCTGGCGCAGGCTAGCGGCGATCGCTTTGCCGTCGATTAGTTGTGCAGTCATGACGCGTGATTAACCATCGAGAGGGAGAGAAAAAGAGGGGGCATTCTCGCATGCCAGGACGTGAGGGCAAAGGCGCTTGGTCAGCAAATTCCCCTAACTCCTTTAATTAAATGAATTTTTTTCAAAAAAGAGTTGACGACCTAACGGCTCGTCTATAACATTCGTCGCACTTGTCGGGCACAGCCTAGCACTGGTTAAGAAGGTCGGGCAGAGTTGATGTTTAACTCGTAACGACTGAAAGCACTTAGTTTGTAATCATTAAAGAATACAGATTAATAAGGCGCCCGTAGCTCAGCTGGATAGAGCATCCGCCTTCTAAGCGGATGGTCGCAGGTTCGAGTCCTGCCGGGTGCGCCATTAGGCAGCTTTGGCACAAGTAACGCAACAACGCAATATGGTGGGCGTAGCTCAGTTGGTAGAGCACAGGATTGTGACTCCTGTTGTCGTGGGTTCGATCCCCATCGTCCACCCCATATTCCGAAAGGCGCCAGATTAATAGTCTGGCGCCTTTGCTTTAAAAGCTTGATACGCGGACGTGGTGGAATTGGTAGACACACTGGATTTAGGTTCCAGCGCCGCAAGGTGTAAGAGTTCGAGTCTCTTCGTCCGCACCAATTAAGTAGCTATTTATATAGCAGATAACGGCGCAGCACCTGAAAAGGGCTGCGCCGTTTTCGTTTCAGAAGTCTGTATTTCCAGCGGGTCGCAGGTGGTGGGCCAGGGAAGCGACGAAACACTCGTCCTTTTGTCGCTGGAATGCTGAAGGTTAACCGGTCGGGCTGTGGTTTGGTCTGGCTATCGGGGATGTGATGCGCCGTTCCTTCTATATATAGAAGCGTTGGTGCAGAGGCCCTGGTTTGATTTGCTGTATTTGCTCTCAGGGCGAGGCTCAACCGTTGGTCCCCGCCTTTAAATCGCCAGCTGTTTTTTTACCCGTTTTCAGTAGGGTGACTTCTTGAGTTTGACCCACTAGAATGCATGCCCTTGATTCTGGGGTCGGAAACGGCCGGCTAACGTCTGTGCAACGAGGAATATCCATGCAAGTTTCTGTTGAAAATACTTCTGCTCTTGAGCGCCGCATGAGCATCACCGTGCCGGCTGAGCGCATCGAGACACAGGTCAACAAGCGTCTGCAGCAGACTGCCCAAAAGGCCAAGATTCCAGGCTTCCGTCCTGGCAAAGTCCCAATGAGCGTGATCCGCCAGCGTTATGAAGCTGATGCGCGTCAAGAGGCTGTGGGTGACGTGATCCAGGCTTCCTTCTACGAAGCTGTTGTCGAGCAGAAGCTGAACCCGGCTGGCGCTCCTTCGGTTGAACCAAAGGTTCTGGAAAAAGGCAAGGATCTGGAATACGTTGCAACGTTCGAAGTGTTCCCTGAGTTCACCGTTGCCGGTTTCGAGTCCATCGCCGTTGAGCGCCTGAGCGCTGACGTGGCTGATGCCGACCTGGACAACATGCTGGAAATCCTGCGCAAGCAGAACATTCGCTTTGAAGTGGCCGACCGTGCCGCTCAAAACGAAGACCAACTGAACATCGATTTCGTCGGCAAGGTCGACGGTGAAGTGTTCGCTGGCGGTTCCGCCAAGGGTACTCAGTTGGTGCTGGGTTCCGGCCGCATGATTCCGGGTTTCGAAGAAGGCCTGGTCGGCGCCAAGGCGGGTGAAGAGCGCGTTCTGAACCTGACTTTCCCTGAGAACTACCAGAACCTGGACCTGGCTAACAAAGCCGCCGAGTTCACCGTGACCGTCAACACCGTTTCCGAGCCTAAGCTGCCAGAACTGACCGAAGAGTTCTTCGCTCAATTCGGCATCAAGGAAGCCGGTCTGGAAGGTTTCCGCGCCGAAGTTCGCAAGAACATGGAGCGCGAACTGCGTCAGGCCATCAAGTCCAAGGTCAAGAACCAGGTAATGGACGGCCTGCTGGCTGCCAACCCGATCGAAGTGCCTAAGGCTCTGCTGGACAACGAAGTGAACCGTCTGCGCGTTCAGGCCGTTCAACAGTTCGGTGGCAACATCAAGCCTGATCAACTGCCGGCCGAGCTGTTCGAAGAACAAGCCAAGCGTCGCGTTGTCCTAGGTCTGATCGTGGCTGAAGTGGTCAAGCAATTCGACCTCAAGCCTGACGAAGCCCGCGTGCGTGAGCTGATCCAGGAAATGGCTTCTGCTTACCAAGAGCCGGAGCAGGTCGTGTCCTGGTACTACAAGAACGAGCAGCAACTGAACGAAGTCCGTTCGGTTGTGCTGGAAGAACAAGTTGTGGATACTGTTCTGCAGAAAGCTAGCGTGACCGACAAATCGGTCTCTTACGAAGAAGCGGTCAAGCCGGTAGAAGCACCACAAGCCGACTGATTTTTTACTCGTTCGAAAATACACACCATAAGCCAGCCTTCGTGCTGGCTTATGCGTATTCAAGACATGACTATTTGGGAGTGACTGCAGGACATGTCCCGCAATTCTTATTATCAGCAGAGCTCTGACATCCAGGCCGCAGGCGGCCTGGTCCCGATGGTTATCGAGCAGTCCGCCCGTGGCGAACGCGCCTATGACATCTACTCGCGCCTCCTCAAGGAGCGGGTGATCTTCCTGATTGGCCCGGTAGAAGACTACATGGCCAACCTGGTCGCGGCACAATTGCTCTTCCTTGAAGCGGAAAACCCGGACAAGGACATCCATCTCTACATCAACTCGCCAGGCGGTTCGGTGACTGCAGGCATGTCGATCTACGACACCATGCAATTCATCAAGCCGGACGTTTCCACCATCTGCATCGGCCAGGCCTGCAGCATGGGGGCCTTCCTGCTCGCCGGTGGCGCAGCGGGCAAGCGTCATTGCCTGCCTAACTCGCGGATGATGATTCACCAGCCATTGGGCGGTTTCCAGGGCCAGGCTTCGGATATCGACATCCATGCCAAGGAAATCCTGCACATCCGTTCGCGTCTGAACTCGCTGCTGGCTCATCACACCGGTCAGAGCCTCGAGACCATCGAGCGCGACACCGAGCGCGACAACTTCATGAGTGCAGAGCGTGCGGCTGAATACGGCCTGATTGACTCTGTGATCACCAAGCGTCAAATGCCCGCCTAAGCAACTCAAATGTAGGTGGTTGGTTTAACCGGCCACCTGCGGACTTGAAAAAGCCCGCAATTGCCTTCATCTTGTGTTGCAAGCCTATCGGATTTGGATCGATCGAATGACTGACACCCGCAACGGCGAGGACAACGGCAAACTGCTTTATTGCTCCTTCTGTGGCAAAAGCCAGCATGAAGTACGCAAATTGATTGCCGGCCCCTCGGTCTTTATCTGCGACGAGTGCGTCGACCTGTGCAATGACATCATCCGTGAGGAGGTGCAGGAAGCACAGGCCGAGAGCAGCGCGCATAAATTGCCTTCGCCTAAAGAAATCAGCGGCATCCTTGATCAGTATGTGATTGGTCAGGAACGTGCGAAAAAGGTTCTGGCAGTAGCGGTATACAACCACTACAAGCGCCTCAACCAGCGTGACAAAAAGAATGACGAGGTCGAACTGGGCAAGAGCAACATCTTGCTGATCGGCCCTACAGGTTCGGGCAAGACTCTGCTGGCAGAGACCCTGGCGCGCCTGTTGAATGTACCGTTCACCATTGCCGATGCCACTACCCTGACCGAAGCCGGTTATGTGGGTGAGGACGTCGAGAACATCATTCAGAAACTGCTGCAGAAGTGCGATTACGATGTAGAGAAAGCTCAAATGGGCATCGTCTATATCGATGAAATCGACAAGATTTCCCGCAAGTCTGACAACCCTTCGATTACCCGTGATGTTTCGGGCGAAGGCGTGCAGCAGGCTCTGTTGAAACTGATCGAGGGCACTGTGGCTTCCGTTCCGCCTCAAGGTGGTCGCAAGCATCCGCAGCAAGAGTTCCTGCAGGTCGATACGCGTAACATCCTGTTCATCTGCGGTGGTGCGTTCTCGGGTCTGGAAAAGGTTATTCAGAACCGTTCGACTCGTGGCGGCATCGGCTTCAATGCTGAAGTACGCAGCAAGGAAGAGGGCAAGAAGGTCGGCGAATCCCTGCGTGAAGTCGAACCGGACGATCTGGTCAAGTTCGGCCTGATTCCGGAGTTCGTGGGGCGTCTGCCGGTTCTGGCGACCCTGGACGAACTGGATGAGGCTGCGTTGATCCAGATCCTCACCGAGCCGAAGAACGCCTTGACCAAGCAGTATGCCAAGTTGTTCGAGATGGAAGGCGTCGACCTGGAATTCCGTACCGATGCCCTCAAGTCGGTCGCCAAGCGTGCGCTTGAGCGCAAGACTGGTGCTCGCGGATTGCGTTCGATTCTCGAAGGCGTGTTGCTCGACACTATGTACGAAATCCCCTCGCAGTCCGAGGTAAGTAAAGTAGTGATCGACGAAAGCGTTATAGAAGGTAAGTCCAAGCCACTGTATATCTATGAAAACAGTGAGCCGACTGCCAAGGCCGCCCCGGACGTCTAAGCGCCGGACTGCTGGTTTGACAGAAGGGGCCTTCGGGCCCCTTTGCTTTTACTGCCTTTAAAGTACTGTCTTTGAGCTTGTTTTTTTTCGAGGCAGCCCCCATCTTGGTTTCAAGCTTACTTCCATCTGTTTACGGCCTTATGGCCGCCGTAGAGGCGAAATCATGAAGACAACCATCGAATTGCCTCTCTTGCCATTGCGTGATGTCGTGGTTTATCCGCACATGGTTATCCCGCTGTTCGTGGGGCGCGAGAAGTCTATCGAAGCCCTCGAGGCCGCGATGACGGGCGACAAGCAGATTCTTCTGTTGGCTCAGAAAAATCCTGCTGATGATGATCCCGGTGAAGATGCACTCTATCGCGTAGGTACCATTGCCACTGTTCTGCAATTGCTCAAGTTGCCTGATGGCACCGTCAAAGTACTGGTCGAGGGCGAGCAGCGGGGCGCTGTGGAGCGTTTCAGCGAAGTGGATGGCCACTGCCGTGCCGAAGTCTCCCTGATTGACGAGGTGGATGCTCCTGAGCGCGAGTCGGAAGTCTTTGTCCGTAGCCTGCTGTCCCAGTTCGAGCAATACGTGCAACTGGGTAAGAAAGTTCCTGCCGAAGTGCTGTCGTCCCTCAACAGCATCGATGAGCCGAGCCGCCTGGTAGACACCATGGCCGCGCACATGGCGCTGAAAATCGAGCAGAAGCAGGAAATTCTCGAAATCATCGACCTGTCGGCGCGTGTCGAACACGTGCTGGCGTTGCTGGATGCGGAAATCGATCTGTTGCAGGTCGAGAAGCGCATTCGCGGTCGCGTGAAGAAACAAATGGAACGCAGCCAGCGCGAGTACTACCTGAATGAGCAGATGAAGGCCATTCAGAAAGAGCTGGGCGACGGTGACGAAGGTCACAACGAAGTCGAAGAGCTGAAAAAACGCATCGATGCCGCAGGCTTGCCAAAGGACGCCCTGGCCAAGGCTCAGGCCGAGCTGAACAAGCTCAAGCAAATGTCGCCGATGTCGGCCGAAGCCACAGTGGTGCGTTCGTACATCGACTGGCTGGTTCAGGTGCCGTGGAAGGCGCAAAGCAAGGTTCGCCTGGACCTGGCGCGCGCCGAGGATATCCTCGATGCCGATCACTATGGCCTGGAAGAGGTCAAAGAGCGGATTCTCGAATACCTCGCCGTGCAAAAGCGCGTGAAGAAGATTCGTGGCCCGGTACTGTGCCTGGTCGGGCCTCCTGGGGTCGGTAAAACCTCCCTGGCTGAGTCGATTGCCCACGCCACCAACCGTAAATTCGTGCGCATGGCCCTCGGTGGCGTACGCGATGAAGCGGAAATTCGTGGCCATCGTCGTACCTACATCGGTTCGATGCCGGGAAGATTGATTCAAAAGATGACGAAAGTGGGGGTTCGCAACCCGCTGTTCTTGCTCGATGAAATCGACAAGATGGGCAGCGACATGCGTGGCGATCCGGCCTCGGCATTGCTCGAAGTGCTCGACCCCGAGCAGAACCACAACTTCAACGACCACTACCTGGAAGTCGATTACGACCTCTCCGATGTGATGTTCCTTTGCACCTCCAACTCGATGAATATTCCGCCAGCGTTGCTGGACCGGATGGAGGTGATTCGTCTGCCGGGTTACACCGAGGACGAGAAGATCAACATTGCGGTCAAATACCTGTCGCCGAAGCAGATCCAGGCCAACGGCCTGAAGAAAGGCGAGTTGGAATTCGACGAAGAAGCCATTCGCGACATCATTCGCTACTACACCCGCGAAGCCGGTGTGCGTGGGCTGGAGCGCCAGATTGCCAAGGTTTGCCGCAAGGCGGTCAAGGAACATGCGCTAGAAAAACGCTTCTCGGTGAAGGTCACTTCCGATCTGCTGGAGCATTTCCTCGGCGTGCGCAAATTCCGCTACGGCCTTGCCGAGCAGCAGGATCAGATCGGTCAGGTAACGGGCCTGGCCTGGACCCAGGTCGGTGGCGAGCTACTGACCATCGAAGCCGCCGTGGTACCTGGCAAAGGTCAGTTGATCAAGACTGGCTCGCTGGGCGACGTGATGGTCGAGTCGATTACTGCGGCGCTGACGGTGGTGCGTAGCCGTGCGAAGAGCCTGGGGATCCCCCTGGACTTCCACGAGAAGCGCGACACCCATATCCATATGCCGGAAGGGGCTACCCCGAAAGACGGCCCTAGTGCTGGCGTAGGCATGTGCACGGCCTTGGTTTCGGCACTGACCGGCATCCCGGTGCGGGCTGACGTGGCGATGACCGGGGAAATTACCCTGCGTGGTCAAGTGTTGGCGATCGGAGGTTTGAAAGAGAAACTTCTTGCAGCACATCGCGGCGGAATCAAGACGGTCATCATTCCAGAAGAAAATGTGCGCGATTTGAAGGAAATTCCTGACAATATCAAGCAGGATCTGCAAATTAAGCCAGTTAAATGGATTGACGAAGTCCTCCAAATTGCGCTGCAATACGCGCCGGAGCCCTTGCCGGATGTGGCTCCCGAGATAGTTGCAAAGGATGAAAAACGCGAGTCTGACTCTAAGGAAAGAATTAGCACGCATTAGTACGCATTAGCCTGGGGGGCTTCCTTGACAGCTTTTTAGAGCCCTTGTTATAAAGCGGCTCTTAAGTGTCTGTAGGCCATTCAGCACTGGTTTTTGCTTTCACCAAAAAACTTAGAATCATACTCAAATAGATATATAAGGGGACTTAGAGTGAACAAGTCGGAACTGATTGATGCTATCGCTGCATCTGCTGATATCCCGAAAGCTGCTGCTGGCCGTGCGCTGGATGCAGTAATCGAATCCGTCACTGGCGCTCTTAAGGCTGGCGACTCCGTTGTACTGGTTGGTTTCGGTACTTTCTCTGTTACCGATCGTCCTGCTCGCATTGGTCGTAACCCACAGACCGGTAAGACGCTGGAAATCGCTGCAGCCAAAAAACCAGGTTTCAAAGCGGGTAAAGCACTGAAAGAAGCCGTTAACTAAGCTTCCTTCAAGCCTTTGCCTACCCGGGTCGGGGTCTTTCCTGACCTGGCAGCGGAGCGGTAGGGCAGCCGGTTAGAAATCCGGTTTGTCACATCGGGGATCGAAGGTTCGAACCCCTGTCCGTTCCGTCAGTTACGAGAAAGGCGCATCCTCGGATGCGCCTTTCTTCTATCCGGATTCTACCCACGCTCCACGGTTGCTTAATTTGAAGTACAACCGTTTCTGGGGGACGCATGCTGCAGAATATCAGGGACAATTCACAAGGCTGGATTGCCAAGACCATTATCGGGGTCATCGTTGCACTGATGGCGCTGACCGGTTTCGATGCCATTTTTCAAGCCACTTCCACCAGTCAGGACGCGGCCAAGGTCAATGGCGAAGAAATCACCCAGAATGAGCTGAGCCAGGCGGTAGATATGCAACGCCGTCAGCTCATGCAACAACTGGGCAAGGATTTCGACGCTTCCTTGCTCGACGAGAAGCTGCTGCGTGAAGCCGCTCTCAAAGGTCTGATCGACCGCAAGCTGCTGCTGCAAGGCGCGGAAAATTCCAAGTTCGCCTTCTCTGACGCCGCTCTGGACCAGGTGATCCTGCAAACTCCGGAATTCCTGGTGGACGGCAAGTTCAGCCCTGAGCGTTTCGACCAGGTGATCCGTCAGCTGGGCTATAGCCGGATGCAGTTCCGTCAGATGCTGGCTCAGGAAATGCTGATCGGCCAGGTGCGCGCCGGTCTGGCTGGCAGCGGTTTTGTCACCGATGCCCAGGTGCTGGCATTCGCTCGCCTGGAAAAGCAGACCCGCGATTACGCTTCCCTGACCATCAAGGCCGACCCGGCGGCAGTCAAGCTGACCGACGATGAGGTCAAGGCTTACTACGACGAACACGCCAAGGAATTCATGTCGCCGGACCAGGTGGTCATCGACTACCTGGAGTTGAAGAAGGCTTCCTTCTTCGATCAGGTCAGCGTCAAGGACGAAGATCTGCAGGCGCTGTATCAGAAAGAAACCGCCAACCTGTCCGAGCAGCGTCGTGCCGCGCACATCCTGATCGAAGTGAACGACAAGGTGAACGAAGCACAGGCCAAGGCCAAGATCGAAGAGATCCAGGCACGCCTGGCCAAGGGCGAAAGCTTCGAGGCGCTGGCCAAGGAGTTCTCCCAGGACCCGGGTTCGGCGAACAATGGTGGTGACCTCGGTTATGCCGGCCCTGGCGTCTATGACCCGGCCTTTGAGGAAGCGTTGTACGCCTTGAACAAGGATCAGGTTTCGGCGCCGGTACGCACCGGTTTCGGTTTCCACCTGATCAAGCTGCTGGGCGTCGAGGCACCTGAAGTACCGAGCTTCGCCAGCCTGAAAGACAAGCTGACCCGCGAGCTGAAAACCCAGCAGGTCGAGCAGCGTTTTGTCGAGGCGACCAAGCAATTGGAAGACTCCTCGTTCGAAGCCTCGGATCTGGCCCAGCCGGCTCAAGAGCTGAAACTGACCGTGCACACTTCCGCTCCATTCGGGCGTGAAGGAGGCGAGGGCATTGCTGCCAATCGCGCTGTGATTCAGGCTGCTTTCAGCCCTGAAGTGCTGGATGAAGGTGCCAACAGCACCGCCATCGAACTGGATCCGGAAACCGTAGTGGTCCTGCGCGCCAAAGAGCACCGCAAGCCAGAGCAGTTGCCGCTGGAAAGCGTCGCCAGCAGCATCCGCACGCAATTGGCCAAGGAACACGCCAGTGCTGCCGCCAAGGCCAAGGCCGATGCCTTGATTGCCAGCCTGCGGGAAGGCAAGACTGCGCTGAAGGCGCCTGTCGATGGCCAGAACTGGAAGGTTTCCGAAGCCGTGACCCGCGGCCAGGAAGGCGTCGATCCGATTGTGTTGCAGGCCCTGTTCCGCATGGCCAAGCCAGCGGCCAAGGACAAGCCGACCTTCAGCAGCGTGACCCTGCCGAATGGCAACCTGGTGGTCCTGCAACTCAATGGTGTGAACGAAGCCGCTGCGCCGACCGATGAAGAAAAGGCTCAATACCGCCGCTTCCTCGCCTCGCGTATGGGGCAGCAAGACTTCGCGGCCTACCGCAAGCAGTTGGAAAACCAGGCAGACATCAAGCGCTTCTGATGCCTGACTGAAGTAACAAACAGAGACCCCGGCCAGCGCGCCGGGGTTTTTGTTTTTAGCGTGCGGCGGGAAAGCCGTGATGCCGGGCATTCACGGCGACCAACAGACAAACCAGCAGCAGGCCGATGATCACCCAGGGAAACGACAGAATGCCCGGGCCTTCCAGCAGTACGCCACCCACCAGTCCGCCACCGGCGATTGCCAGGTTCCATGCAGTCACCAGCATCGACTGTGCGGCGTCGGCGGAGGAGCCGGAGGTCTTCGCCAGGGCTGTCTGCAGCAGGGTACCGAGGCCACCGTATGACAAGCCCCAGAGGACCATCGAGGCGTAGACCGCGGCAGGCGCGTCAGGGCGGAACGCCAGCAGCAGTGCGCAGAGACCGAACAAGGTGCAACTGACGAGTACCAGCCGCCGCAACCAGCGATCGATCAGCAGGCCGACGATCCAGATACTCAGCACCGCGGTCAACCCGAATACCAGCAACACCCGGTCGATCTGCCCGGTGATACCGGCCGGCTCCAGGAGCGGCGCGATATAGGTGTAGAGGATGTTGTGGCCCAGGACATAAGCGAAGGTCACGAACAGCACCGGCTTGACCCCGGGCAAGGCAAACACGCTCTTCAGCGACAGGCGCTTGTCGCTGCGCAGGCCGGGAAAGTCCGGTACCTGCCAGCGCACCCAGCCGAGCAGAACCAGAGTCAGCACCGTCATCAAGGCAAAGCTGGCCCGCCAGCCGACCAATGCACCCAGCAGTGTGCCAGCCGGAACTCCCAGGGACAGAGCCAGCGGCGCGCCAAGCATAGCGACGGCGATGGCCCGGCCCTGCAAGTGCGGTGCGACCATGCGGCTGGCATATCCGGCCAGCAGGGCCCAGAGCAGCCCGGCGAATATCCCGGCAAAAAAACGCGCGACCAGGATCAGGCTGTAGTTGGTGGAGAGGGCCGTGACGCTGTTGACCATGGCAAAACCGCCTATGGCGATCATCAGCAAGGGTCGACGGCGCCAGCCTTGGGTGAGGATCACCAAGGGAATCGCCGCCAGTAGCGAACCAATGGCATACAGCGTGACTAACTGGCCGACTAGCGCCGGGGACACCGCCAGGTCCTGGCTCATTTGTGGCAGCAGGCCGGCTGGCATGGCTTCGGTAAGGATGGTGATGAAACCGGCGGTCGCCAGCGCCAGCAGGCCGCCCAGTGGAAGTCGGTCGCGACGCCTGGACTCGATGTCCAGCAGGTCGACAGTGGCAAGAGGTTCGGTCATGGTCTCAGGCTCGCTACAGGTTTCAGGAAGTAGGGAGGCTGAGGGTAGGGCGCTGTGATAAAGAGAAAAATAGGCTAAGGTTCCGAACTTATCGGACATCCATGTCCGCAATAACGAGGTCGGCGATGGACTGGTTGAGCAATATCTCGGTCTTTCTGCATGTGGCGAAAACTCGCAGTTTTACCGAGGCGGGGCGGTTGTTGGGGGTATCGTCGTCGGCTGTCGGCAAGAGCATCGCGCGGCTCGAGGAGCGCCTGGAGACCCAGCTGTTCCATCGCAGTACCCGCAGTATCACCCTGACCGCCGAAGGCGCGAGTTTTCTCGAGCGCTGCCGCCGGATTGTCGCCGAAGTCGAGGCGGCCGAATTCGATCTGTGCAAGTCTTACAATGTTCCGCGGGGCAAGCTGCGGGTCAGCCTGCCGCAGGTTCATGCCCTGGTGATGCCGGTGTTGGTGGAGTTCATGCAGCGTTATCCGCAGATCGAGCTGGATATCGAGCTGACGGACCGCATAGTGGATGTCGTGGAGGAGGGTTTCGATGCCGTGATACGCACCGGCAGCCCCGGCGATTCACGGCTGGTGGCCCGGTCGTTGGGGCAGTTTCGCCTGGTGCTGGTGGGCACGCCTGAGTACTTTCGCGAGCATGGCGTTCCGCAGACCCCCGCCGACCTGGCGAACCACGGATGCTTGCGGCATACCTTCCACAACACGGGCAAACTCGAACACTGGCCATTGCGACGAGCGGTCGACGCCCCGGAACCGCTGCTGCCGACACGTTTTGTCAGTACCTCTATCGAAGCCGTGGACCATGCGGTACGGCGTGGCCTGGGGATCGCCTGCCTACCCGATTTCATGGTGCACGAGGCGCTCGTGCGAGGAGAGTTGCAGCCAGTGCTCGACGAGCATCTCGAATACGACGGTACCTTCTGGCTGCTCTGGCCGGCGAGCCGGCACACCGCCGCCAAGCTGCGGGTATTCATCGATCATCTGTGCGCACGACTTTTTCCGGCAAACCGTGGTCAGTAACCTTGTATTAACCTTAAGACACTAATCCGCGAGCCCTGTAGCCTCGAACTGTTGCACAATACGCCCCGGACCGTTTTCCTCAGGATTTTCGATGCATAGATCATTTCACCTGCGTGCCGCCGGGTTGACGCTGCTGCTGGCGGCCGTCGCCGGTTGTTCGTCGCAGAAGACCGCCATTTACGAGCATGAAAACTTCGATGACTCCGGCACCTTTTCGCGCAATTACCCGGTGAGTGACACGGCGTCCTGCGAGGCCGCTCGTCGCGCCTTGCTCAGCCAGGGCTACATCATCACCAGCAGCGATCCGAAACTGGTCAGTGGCCACAAGAGCTTCCAGCAGACGGGCGAAACCCACATGGAGATCAGCTTCAGCGTGGTCTGCGCCCAGGACGGCAGCACCAATCACCGCTCCACGGTGTTCGCCAACGCCCTGCAGGACCGTTATGCGCTGAAGAAGGTCAACAACTCGGCGAGCCTGGGGGTGGGTGTGCTGGGCTCGGTGTCGATGCCGATCGGCTCGACCGACGACTCGATGGTCAAGGTCGCCAGCGAGACGGTTTCCTCGGCGAAGTTCTACGAGCGTTATTTCGCCCTGGTGGAGCTGTTCCTGCCACAGGAAGCGAAAAAGGCCGCGCATATCATCGAGAAACCGAAGACCGATCTGGGTGTGCCCGAACCCAAGCCCGCCGAGCCTGCCGCAGCGCCAGCCCCGGCACCCGTCGCGCCGCCTGCTGTACCGGCTGCCGAGCCGACCCCGGCCACTCCGTTCGTTGCACCACCTGCCTCGAACCTCTCGGAACCGTTAGCGCCCCCTGCGGAAGCGGCGCCCATCGCACCGGGCACATCCGCCGAGCCTGCGCCGTCCAGCGAAAGCGTGACCCCGCCTCCTGCCAGCACCTTGCCGGCCCCGTCAGAGCCGATTCCGGCGCTGCCACAATAGGTATCTGCGGATAGCCGGGAGATCGACCCAGGTGGTGTCGATCCCACGGTTGCCGAGCCTCTCTGAAGATTTCTTTGCCAGCTCGCAGGTAAATCCATTGCCCGCTGCTACGTTCCATTTGAAGGACGGAGATTGCGCGCAGAATTTTTTCTGTCACACCGGCACTTTATGCTGGTGGCCAAGTCAGTAAGAAGACTACTCAGCAAGCAGGTTACCTACACCCCACACACAAGGAGTCCGCCATGGACGAATACCAAGAAGAACTGCTGGAATTCCAGGCCTTTGAACTGGACCCGCTGGAACCCGCAGAAGACGCCACCGAGCTGTAACGCCGGTGGCGTTTTTTTTCAGGCGGACTGCCGGTGGCTGCGACGAAACTCCCCCGGTGTCTGGCCGCTCCAGCGCTTGAAGGCGCGTTGAAAGGCCTCGGCTGAGGCAAATCCCAACAGATAGGCAATTTCCCCGAAGGCCAGTTCGGTATCGCGAATGTAGGTCATGGCCAGATCGCGGCGGGTGTCGTTGAGAATGGCGCGAAACTGCGTCCCTTCCTCGGCGAGTTTGCGGCGCAGGGTCCAGGTTGGCAGCTTCAGGCGTGCCGCCACTTCTTCCAGGTCGGGCTCCCGGCCACCATTGAGCAAAGGCCCCAGCAACTGAGTGATGCGTTCACGCAGGCTGCGGGTGCGGGTCAGTTGCTCCAGTTCCCGTTCACAGAGTTGCAGCAGATGGCGCCAGGTACTGGGGCAGTGTTCGACATTGCGCTGGGCCAGGGTGGCCTGGCTCAGGCGCAGCTGATTGTGCTCGGCGCCGAACAGGATCGGGCAATCCCCCAGGCTGTTGTAACGTTCGCGGTAGTCGGTCTGGGCAAACTCGATCTCGATGCGTTCGGCCTTGACCGGCGAGCCGAGGCTGCCCAGTTGCTGGAGCCAGCCGGCCAGGATCGAATCCACCACGAAGCGGTTGTAGGCGTTGTAGGGGCTGATGGAATAGAAGCGCAGCCAGGCGCCGTCGGCGTCTTCATGGAAGCTCGACTGGCCGCGATAGTTCGAGCCGTACAGGGCTTCGAAGCGGGTCAGGCAGCGCGCGGCCTCGCGTACGGTCGGCGCCTGGGCGGCGGTGACGCCCGCCAGCCCGGCCTGGCTCAGGCGGCTGAGCTGGCCCATGCGCAGCCCCAGCGCCGGATCGCCGGTCAGTTGAATTGCCGCGTGGCCCAGGCGCATGTAACGGGGAATCGACAACCGCGCCCCGGCCTCGGCCAGGCGCGCGGCATCCAGTCCGTATTGTTCCAGTAGCGGCTGCGGGTCGAGGCCATGGCTGCGCACGGCGTCGGCCAGGCTATGGACGAAGCCCACCGACAAGTCTCCGAGGCGCATCGGCTGGGGCTTCATGGATTTACAACCAGATATTCAACAAGCGCGCGCCACGGGCATCGCCATCGGCGAAATGCTCGCCGTTGCTGTTGATGAAGCTTTGCCCGGCGCTGCCCTGATCCCAGAACTGGCCGCGCAGAAACACGCTGACGCCGGCGCTGGCCAGGCTGCTGGGCGCGCGGCTGGTCAGGGTCAGGCGGCGCCAGGCTTCGCCTTCGCTGACTTCTTCAGGCTTGAGGCTGACCTCGCTCGGGGTCGAGAGGTTCTTGTCGCCGCGCCATGGCCTGTCCCAGGCGCCACGGCCCATGACGAAGGCCGGGACCGCCACCAGTTGCGCGCCCTGGGCGTTGAGCTTGCGGTAGTTGTCCGGGTACCAGCTGTCGCTGCCGATCAGCACGCCCAGGCGGCCGGCAGGGGTGTCGATGACCTGGACAGCCTGGTCGGCGCTGGCCTGGATAAAGCCGCGCTCGTCGAAGGTCGGGTACAGCTGGCGTTGCGGCTGGCCAATCGGCAGGCCATCGCTGCCGAAGACCAGGGTGGTGTTGTACAGCGCGCCGCTGCCGATGCGCAGGTTGCTGCCTTCGATCACCGGTTCCGGCAGGACAATGGAGCCCGCCACCAGGGTGATGCCAAATTCCTTGGCCAGGCCGCCGAACAGCCGCTGGTACTGCTCGGCCATGCTCCTGGCCTTCATCCGCAGGTGCGCGTCGTTCAGGCGATTGTCACCCTTGGCGGTGATCAGGGCGCGCAGGAAGGGCAGGGGGTTGCTCACCGCCAGCCAGTTCATCGCCTCCTTCAGGCTGGCGGCCTGGTACAGCTCGTTTTTCTCGCCGCTGACCATCAGCCAGGTGCCGATGTGCTCTGGCAGCACCACCACGGTCTTTTCGTTCAGCAACCCCTGGTCCCGGGCCTGTTGCAGGTAGGCCGCGAGCTTGCGGTGCAGGCGCTCGGGGCTCTGGTAATCGGTGGGGAACAGTTCGGGCTGGATGCCCAGCAGGTTGCCGTGGTCGGCGGGGGTGCCCTGGTCCACCGCGAGCTGGATGCGCAGGTCGGACAGGTAATGACCGATCGGCCGCTCGCGGGTCCACAGGGTGTAGCTGGTCAGGGCGGCAATCAGGGCCAGGGTGAAGGTGAAATAAAGAAGTTTGCGCATGGGAAGACAGTCGGCAGCCGTGTGCGGGATTCGCTGACTAGGGTAGGGCCCATGTCCGCGATTGCCAAGGGCGGGCTGCGCATTTGGATCAATAAGTTGTCAGTTACGGTCATTGAGCGCCTTGGGGGCTGCTCTTAGTCTGTCGAACATGACCGACGGGAGCCGCAGAGCTTCCGCATTTTTTCCGTGATCGTTCGATGTGGAGTTACCGATGGCCGCCGCTCACTACCCGCATTTGCTGGCCCCGCTGGACCTGGGCTTTACCACCCTGCGCAACCGCACCCTGATGGGCTCGATGCACACCGGCCTGGAAGAAAAGCCCAGCGGTTTCGAACGCATGGCCGCCTACTTCGCCGAGCGGGCCCGCGGTGGCGTGGGCCTGATGGTGACGGGCGGCATCGGCCCCAACGACGAAGGCGGCGTGTACTCCGGCGCGGCCAAGCTGACCACCGAGGAAGAAGCGCTCAAGCACCGTATCGTCACGCGCGCGGTCCACGAGGCGGGCGGCAAGATCTGCATGCAGATCCTCCATGCCGGGCGTTATGCCTACAGCCCGAAACAGGTGGCGCCGAGCGCGATCCAGGCGCCGATCAACCCGTTCAAGCCCAAGGAGCTGGACGAAGAGGGCATCGAGAAGCAGATCCGCGACTTCGTTACCTGCTCCACCCTGGCACAGCAGGCCGAGTACGACGGCGTCGAGATCATGGGGTCCGAGGGCTACTTCATTAACCAGTTCCTCGCCGCGCACACCAACCACCGTACCGACCGCTGGGGCGGCAGTTACGAAAACCGCATGCGCCTGCCGGTGGAAATCGTCCGCCGCGTGCGCCAAGCGGTAGGTCCGAACTTCATCATCATCTTCCGCCTGTCGATGCTCGACCTGGTGGAAGGCGGCAGCACCTGGGAAGAAATCGTGCAACTGGCCAAGGCCATCGAGCAGGCCGGCGCGACCCTCATCAACACCGGTATCGGCTGGCACGAAGCGCGGATCCCGACCATCGCCACCAAGGTGCCGCGTGCCGCCTTCAGCAAGGTCACGGCCAAGCTGCGCGGGGAGGTAGGAATCCCGCTGATCACCACCAACCGTATCAACACCCCGGAAGTGGCCGAGCAGATTCTCGCCGAAGGCGACGCCGACATGGTCTCCATGGCGCGGCCGTTCCTCGCCGACCCGGAGTTCGTCAACAAGGCGGCCGCGGGGCGTGGCGATGAAATCAACACCTGCATCGGCTGCAACCAGGCCTGCCTGGACCACACCTTCGGCGGCAAGCTCACCAGTTGCCTGGTCAACCCGCGGGCCTGCTACGAAACCGAGCTCAACTACCTGCCGGTGCAGCAGATCAAGAAGATCGCCGTGGTCGGCGCCGGCCCGGCCGGGCTGTCCGCCGCGACCGTGGCGGCCGAGCGCGGCCATCAGGTGACGCTGTTCGATTCGGCCAGCGAAATCGGCGGCCAGTTCAATGTCGCCAAACGTGTGCCGGGCAAGGAGGAGTTCTTCGAGACCCTGCGCTACTTCAAGCGCAAGCTGCAGACCACCCACGTCGAGCTGTGCCTGAACCGCCGGGTCGATGTCGAGCAACTGGTGGCCGGCGGTTATGACGAAATCATCCTGGCCACCGGTATCGCCCCGCGCACGCCGGCGATCCCGGGCGTCGACCACGCCAAGGTCCTGAGCTACCTGGACGTGCTGCTGCAACGCAAGCCGGTGGGCCAGACAGTGGCGGTGATCGGGGCCGGCGGCATCGGCTTCGACGTTTCCGAATTCCTCGTGCATCAGGGCGTGGCCACCAGCCAGGACCGTGAGGCGTTCTGGAAGGAATGGGGCATCGACACGCACCTGGAGGCCCGTGGCGGTGTCGCTGGCATCAAGCCCGAGCGTCATGCCCCGGCGCGCCAGGTGTTCCTGTTGCAGCGCAAGACCTCCAAGGTCGGCGACGGCCTGGGCAAGACCACCGGCTGGATTCACCGCACCGGCCTGAAGAACAAGCAGGTGCAGATGCTCAACAGCGTCGAGTACCTGAAGATCGACGACACCGGCTTGCATATCCGCATCGGCGAGAGCGGCGAGCCGCAGGTATTGCCGGTGGACAATATCGTGATCTGCGCCGGCCAGGACCCGCTGCGCGAACTGCACGAAGGCCTGGTGGCCGCCGGGCAGAACGTGCACCTGATCGGTGGCGCCGACGTGGCCGCCGAGCTGGACGCCAAGCGCGCGATCAACCAGGGCTCGCGTTTGGCTGCGGAACTCTGATCCACCGGTAATCGAGGCCACCGCGATTCTGCGAAGAGTCCGGTGGCTTTTTTATGCCTGTTCCGACTTGCCGCGATAGGTCCCCTGAGGCTGGTAGACTTCCCGCCTTGACCATCCAGAACCCGCCCGCGATGCATTGCCTTCCCGCTGTCGTTCCAGCCCGCCCATGAGCCTCGGACCTTTCCACTGGCTGCCGAGCGCGCCCCTGCAACCCCTGTCCCTCGACTGGCTGTCCCGCGCCGGGGTGGAGGTGGCGGTCCTGCGCCTGGACCAGATCGACCCGCTGATCTGCGGCAACAAGTGGTTCAAGCTCGCCCCGCATCTGGCGGCGGCTGGCGCAGCCGGTGCCCGGGGCATCATCAGCCTGGGCGGCGCTCACTCCAATCACCTGCATGCATTGGCGGCCGCCGGCAAACGTTTCGGTTTCGCCACCGTGGGGCTGCTGCGCGGCCATCCGCAGGACACGCCCACGGTGCTCGACCTGCAAGGCTTCGGCATGCACCTGCACTGGCTGGGTTATGGCGGTTACCGGGCGCGGCATGAGCCAGGGTTCTGGCAGCCCTGGCAGGCGCAGTACCCCGGGCTGTTCCCGGTGGCGGAGGGCGGTGGCGGCCTGCTTGGGGCGACCGGCTGCATGCCGCTGGTGAACCAGGTGCGCAGCCAGTTGAATGCCCTGGGCTGGGATGACTATCACGGCTGGTGGCTGGCCGCCGGCACCGGCACCACCCTGGCCGGGCTGGTGCTGGGGGAGGCCGGCGCGCACCCGGTGTATGGCGCCCTGGCGGTGCCGGACGATCACGGTGTCGCGCGACAGGTGGTGGCGATTGTGCGGGAGGCGGGGCAGCAGGCTACGGGTTATGAACTGCTCGACAGCAGTCGCGGCGGTTTCGCCAAGGTCGACCCGCTGCTGCTGGCGTTTATCGAGGAGACCGAGCGACACAGCGGCATCCCCCTGGAGCCGCTGTACACCGGCAAGGCCTTGCTGGCCCTCAAGCAACAGGTGGAGGCCGGGCGGTTTGCCGCCGGCAGCCGCCTGGTCTTCGTGCACACCGGCGGCTTGCAGGGCCGCCGCGGTTTCGCCGCGCCGGCGCAGCCTTAGCCGCGCTTGGGCAGCATGCGTTGCAGGGTGTTGTCGCGCATGAAGTAGTGGTGGTAAAGCCCGGCCACCGCATGCAGCCCGATCAGCCAGTAACCGACAGTGCCCAGCAGCCCGTGCCAGCCTTCGACCTGCTTGGCGAACTGTTTGTCTTCAGCCACCAGCAATGGCAAGTCGATGCCGTAGAACATCACCTGATGGCCTTCGGCGCTGGTGATCAGCCAGCCGAGGATCGGCATGGCGATCATGAATAGGTACAAGGCCCAGTGCATCAGCTTGGCCAGGAGCGTCTGCCAGCTCGGCGGCGTCGGCAGGATCTTCGGCGCCACCCCCAGGCTGCGGGCCAGCAGGCGCAGCCAGACCAGTACGAACACGGTCAGGCCGAGCATGAAGTGCGCTTCCTTGATCAGCGTCCGGCCGCCGCTGCCCTTGGGGAAAATGCCGCGTAATTCGATGCAGGCGTAGACCGCGATCAACAACACCAGCATCAGCCAATGCAATGCAATCGACACCGTGCTGTAACGGTTGTCGGAGTTCTTCCAGGGCATAGATCCTTCCTCGTTCATCAGGTCAGTAGCCTCCGTTCTTAACGACGGAGTGCTGTAACTGTAATCCTGTTTGCGAGGCTCTGCCCGGGGCAAATACGCGGTTTGCGCGAGTGCCGGTAAAAAGACGGCAGCTCCATGTCGGGCTGCCGTTCGGGGGAGGCCAATGGCCGATCAACTGCTTTGTGGCATCTCGCCGTTGGCCAGGCGCTGGTTGATGTCGGCGATCACCTGCGGCAAATCGCTGATGGTGTCGATCATGTAGTGCGGGCGCGAACCCTCGAATAGCGCGTGGATGCGCTGGCGCTCGCCGGCCAGGGTGTCGCTGCCGAGGGCGCGATAAGCCTCGTAGGTCAGGCCCAGGGCGTTGCCGGAGCAGATCAGGGCCACGGTCCACATGCCGGCGCGGCGGCCTTCGAGAATGCCCGGCACGGTGTCGTCGATCTTCACGCAGGCGGCGACATCGGCGATCCCCAGGGCGATTACGTTGGCCAGGGCCTGGGCCGGCCAAGGGCGACCGTTCGGCACTTCATCGGTGGCCACCACATGGTCGGCGACGTAGCCATGGGTCGCCGCCAGTTCCACCACCTTGTCCATGACCTGCTTCGGGTAGCCGGAGCAGGAGCCGATCCTGATGCCTTGCCGGCGCAGGTTGGCGATGGTTTCCAGGGCGCCGGGAATCAGCGCCGAATGTTCGGCGATCTTGTCGATCTGCAGCGGCATGAAGCGCTGGTAGATGGCGGTGACATCGTCGTCGGTCGGGGTGCGGCCGAACACTTGGCGATAACGCTCGGCGACCTGCGGCAGGTCGCACAGGGCGCGGATGTGGTCCCACTTGCCCATGCCCATCGGGCCGCGGGCTTCTTCGATGGAGACCTGGACATCGAACTCGGCGAAAGCCTCGACGAAGATCTGGGTCGGCGCGAAGGAGCCGAAGTCGACCACGGTGCCGGCCCAGTCGAGGATGGCGGCTTGCAACTGGTTGGGGGTGTTGTAGTTCATGTCTGGAAAACCCGTGTAGGAGCGAGCTTGCTCGCGAAAAAAGTTGGGGGGCTGCACCGTCTGTATCGCGAGCAAGCTCGCTCCTACAGGGCGGTGGTTGTGGCAATCAGATATCCAGCACTTGCATTTCCCGCAGCACATCGGCGATGGCCTGGACCGCGGCGCGCATCCCGGCCGGGTCGACATGGCCGATGCAGCCGACGCGGAAGGTTTCAACCCGGGTCAGCTTGCCGGGGTAGAGGATGAAACCCTTGGCCTTGACCCGTTCGTAGAAGTCCTTGAACCGGTAGCGCGGATCGTTCGGCGCGTGGAAGGTGACGATGATCGGCGCCTGGATCGCTGCCGGCAGGAAGCTGCGCAGGCCCAGTTGCGTCATGCCGTCGAGCAGCGCCTGGCAGTTGGCGGCATACCGCTGGTGGCGTGCCGGCAGGCCGCCTTCTTCGTGGTATTGCAGCAGGGCTTCGTGCAGGGCTGCGACGACGTGGGTCGGCGGCGTGAAGCGCCATTGCCCGGTCTTGGTCATGTAGCTGTGCTGGTCGTGCAAGTCCATGGCCAGCGAGTGCGAATTGCCGGCGGCCGCAGCCAGGGCTTCCTTGCGGGCGAAGACGAAGCCCATGCCGGGGACGCCTTCCAGGCATTTGCCGGACGCGGCGATCAGCGCGTCGAACGGCACGTGCCGGGCATCGATCGGCAGCGCGCCGAAGGAGCTCATGGCGTCGATGATCAGGTGCTTGCCATGGTCGGCCACCACCTGGGCGATGTCCGGCAGCGGATTGAGGATGCCGGTGCTGGTTTCGCAATGGATCAACGCCACATGGCTGATGGCCGCATCGGCACGCAGCAGGCGATCGACGTCGGCGGCGGTGGTCGGCTGGTCCTCGGCGGTTTCGAAGGTGCTGAAATCGCGGCCCAGCACTTCGCAGATCTTTGCCAGGCGCTTGCCGTAGGCGCCGTTGATCAGCACCAGCACCTTGCCGCCCTGTGGCACCAGGGTGCCGATGGCGGCTTCCACGGCGAAGGTGCCGCTGCCTTGCAGGGGCACGCAGTGGTGGCTGGCGGCGCCGTTGACGATGACCAGCAATTGTTCGCAGACGCTGGCGGTCAGCTGGTTGAAGCGGTCATCCCATGAACCCCAGTCCAGCAGCATCGCCTGGCGGGTACGGGCCGAAGTGGTCAGGGGGCCGGGAGTGAGCAGGATGGGCGCGGCAGTACTCAATTCGGGTGTCCTCGCAAAAGCGTTACGGGATGCGCTTGGGATAAAAACTACGGGGTTTAAATTGCAGTTTGGCTCTCTATCAATCAAATTGTTTGTTGTTATGCCAGTCATAAGTGAGACCGATAGATATGAACCTGTTCCAACTGCGCGCGTTCGATGCCGTGGCCCGTGAAGGCAGCTTCACCCGGGCCGCTGCGCGGCTGTTCATCAGCCAGCCGGCGGTCACCGGGCATATCAAGGCGCTGGAGGAGAACTACCAGATCACCCTGCTGCGGCGTACCGCGCGCCGGGTCGAACTGACGGAAGAGGGCACCAGGCTGGCGGCGATCACCCGCGCCATGTTCGGCCTGGCCGAAGAGGCCCAGGCCATGCTCGAAGCCAACCGGCAACTGCTCACCGGGCGCCTGGAGGTGGCGGCGGACGGCCCGCACTTGGTGATGCCGATGCTCGCCAGCCTGCGCGAATGCTATCCGGGGATTACCGTCAACCTGCGCCTGGGCAATGCCCAGGAAACCCTGGCGGCGCTGCTTTCGGAGCACGCCGACGTGGCGGTGCTGACCGAGGTCGAACCGCGCAAGGGCCTGCACCTGCAAAGCCTTGGCCAGTCGCGGATCTGCGCGCTGGTGCCGCAGGGCCATCCATGGCTGGCCGAACCCGAGGGCGTGCGGCTGGAGCGCCTGGACCAGGTGATCATGGTCCTGCGCGAACCCGGCTCGATTACCCGCCGCACCTTTGATGCGGCCTGCGCCGAGGCCGGGGTCAACCCCAAGGTGCTGCTGGAACTGGACAGCCGCGAGGCGGTGACCGAGGCGGTGGCGGCGCAGTTGGGGGTGGGCGTGGTGTCGTCGCTGGAACTCAGCCCCGACCCTCGGGTGCGGGCGCTGCCGATCATCGGCGAGGGGCTGCTGAACCGGCACATGCTCGGCTGCCTGGAGCGGCGTCGGGAGTTGCGCTTGATCCAGGCCTTCCTGGAGCTGGCGCCCACGAGTTGATACCCGGCTACAGGTCGCGGATCTGACTTTTTGGTCGATTGGTGCCTTCAGGCCGTATAAACTTGCCCATCGCGTCGGCCAAATCCAACTCGACGCCACAGATCAAAGAGAGTGAGTAATGGGCGCACAGTGGAAGGTTAAACACAAAGAAGCAGCAGCCAACGCCAAGGGCAAGATCTTCGGCAAGCTGGTCAAAGAGATCACCATTGCTGCCCGCAACGGCGCTGACGTCGCCACCAACGCACACCTGCGTCTGGTGGTGGAGCAGGCGAAAAAGGCCTCGATGCCCCGCGAGACCCTGGAACGTGCGATCAAGAAAGGTTCGGGCCAGCTCGGCGAGATGGTGCAATACCACCGCGTGACCTACGAGGGTTTCGCGCCGCACCAGGTGCCGCTGATCGTCGAATGCGTGACTGACAACATCAACCGTACCGTCGCGGAAATCCGCGTGGCTTTCCGCAAGGGCCAGCTGGGCGCCTCCGGTTCGGTGTCCTGGGACTTCAACCATGTCGGCATGATCGAAGCCACCCCGGACAGCCCGGACGCCGATCCGGAACTGGCGGCCATCGAAGCCGGGGCCCAGGATTTCGAGCCGGGCGAAGAGGGCGCGACCCTGTTCCTGACCGAGCCTGCGGACCTTGACGCGGTGCAGAAAGCCCTGCCCGAGCAAGGCTTCACCGTGCTCTCGGCCAAGCTGGGCTACCAGCCGAAGAACCCGGTCAGCGGCCTGTCCGACGAGCAGATGGCGGAAGTCGAAGCCTTCCTCGAAGGCCTGGACAACCATGACGACGTGCAGGACATGTTCGTCGGCCTGGCGGGTTAAGCCCGGCCCTGGAAGTCGCGTTGTCTGAGCGCTCTTTTCGCGAGCAATCGAGCGTTGACCGGCTGCTCCTGCAGGGACTGCATAATCCCTGCAGGAGCGAGCTTGCTCGCGATGCTCTTGTTCAAATCCCCTGCAACACCTCTAGCACTTCAGCAAACCCCGGCCGCGCCAGCACCTGCGGCTGACAGCAGTCGCTGACCAGCGTTTGCAGGCGTTCATGCTGCCGCGGGCCCAGGCCCGACTCGATCCTTGCCAGCAACTCCTCCAGCAGAATGCCGAAGGCCCGTACTTCGATGCGTTGCAGTGCGCGGGTTTCCTCGGTGTCGGCCAGCGCATGGAAGGACGCCGCGCCAAAATCCCCCAGCAGGCACTCGCCCTCTGGGTTCCACAGAATGTTATGGCCGTACAGGTCGCCGTGGGTGATGCCCTGGTGGTGCAGGTGCGCGCCGACCGAGGCGATGCCACGGGCCATGCGCAAGGCCGTGTCGGCGCCGAACCGGGTGCTCTCGTCGTAGATGTCGCGGGTGCAGGAGGCCAGGCTCGGCAAGGCCGCCAGGTTGCGGTAGCTCGGCTCGATCAACTGCATCACCAGGCCGTTCTGCCCTTGGGGATGATCGCTGATCCGGCCTTCGACCCGGATCAGGTTCGGGTGGCGGCCGGCGCTGATGCAGGCATTCATTTCATGCAGTGGCGAGCCGTCGCTGGTCATGCTGCCCTTGTACAGCTTGACCGCCACCTCGCTTGGCGCTTGCCCGGGGCGCTGCCAGCGGGCCTGGTGAATCACCCCGGAGGCGCCTTCGCCCAGGCGCTGCTGCACATCCAGCTCGGCCCAGGGAATCTGCGCCACCGACTCCAGCGCCACCGCGTCGGCTTCGGATTCCAGCGGGTTGCCGGCATAGGCCAGCCAAGTCAGGCGTGGCAGGCCCAGCAGGAAGGCGGGCAATGCGCTGAGACGGTTGGCGGCGATGCGGATCAGCTCCAGTTGGTGGCATTGGCCGAGGCTCTGGGGCAGCCGGGTCAGGCGGTTGCCGGAGAGCATCAGCTTTTGCAGGTGCGGGCGCCGGCCCAGCTCGTCCGGCAGTTCCTCGATGCGGTTGTCGGTGAGGATCAGCCAGCGCAACAGCGGCGGCAGGGCGGCGGCGGGCACCCGCTCGATCTGGTTGGCCTTGAAGCCGACCATGCTCAGTCGTGCGCACTGGCCGACGCAGGCCGGCATTTGCGTGAAGCGGTTATCGGAGCAGAACAGCACCCGCAGGCGGGTCAGGCGGTGCAGGTCGTCCGGCAGGCTGCTCAGGGCGTTGCCGCTGAGGTTGAGGACTTCCAGCGAGTCCGCCAGGTCGAAGATTTCCCGGGGGAATTCGGTCAGCCCGCAAGACAGGTCCAGACGCTTGAGCCCGGCCAATTGGCCGGCCCGCAGTTGGGCAAGGGTATCCATGAACAGGTTCGACACTCAGGCAGGAGGAGGGCGCACGGCCCTGGAAATGGCCGCCATGATAGCGGCGTGGAACGGTGGGTGGCGACCGTCGGTTCAGCTCGGCGGCGTATCCGCGCTGATTTCCTGCAGCTGGCCCAGGCGGCTGCGGGTGCGCGCCAGGTCGATGGCGTTGCCGCCCAGGCTTTCGCGCAGGGAGCGTTCGCCGATCAGGGTCAGGTGCTTGTCCTGGTCGTACAGCACGTCGATCAGGTTGATAAAGCGTTGCTGCACGGCGATCGGGCATTCGCCCAGTTCGGGCAGTTCGTCGATGATCCAGTGGTCGAAACGCCGGCTCAGCTCCAGATAGTCCATGACCGCGGTCGGCTGTTCGCACAGGTCACTGAAGGCAAAACCCACGCTGTGCCGTTCGCACAGCCGTGCCTGGAGCTGGCGCGCGCCGACCATCAGTGGCGAGGTCGGGCTGTTGCGTGGTGGCAGGCCCAGGCTCAGGCGCTGCTGCTCACTGCCGGGCCACAGGTAACGGCCCTGGGTGAACACCTGCTGCGAATGGCTGCGGGGCTGGCTGCGATAGTCGTGGGGGCCGCCGACCTCCATCACCTGCATGCGGCTGGCGATCAGTTCGATCACCGGTTTGAAGCGCGCATGGTAGAGCGGGTTGGGCAGCAAGCCCTGGGGGGCGTAGTTGGACGTCACCAGCAGTAGGATGCCGCGCTGGAACAGGGCCTTGAACAGCCGCGTGATCAGCATCGCGTCGCCGATGTCGTGGACGTGGAACTCGTCGAAGCACAGCACACGGCAATGGCTGAGCAGTTCGTCGAGGGTGGCCTCCAGGGCGTCGGGCTGCTCGCGGTGACGGAACATGCCCTGATGCAGCTGGGCGAAGAAGTCGTGGAAGTGCAGGCGCTGTTTTTCCGCCAGCGGGATGGCGCGGAAGAAGCCGTCCAGCAGCCAGCTCTTGCCCCGTCCCACCGCGCCATAAAGATACAGGCTGCGGCTGGCGTTTGGCCTGGCGTCTGGCTGGAGCAGGGCGTTGGCCTGCTGGGCCATGTAGTCGATCACCCGCTGCTGGCTGTGGCTCAGGGTGTAGCCCTGGTCGTGGGCCTTGTGCCGGAAATACTCGTGAATCACTCGGCCGTGGCTGGTGTTGGCGGCGGGCCGGGCGAAGGCCTTGCCGAAGAACGCGCGCAGCCTGGGCCAGCGCGATGGGCGTAGCGAGCGGTTTGGCGGTAAAGCGGCCAATGGTGTCACCCCGATGGTTCCAGGCCCGCTCCCCCCTGGAACCGGCGCGGTAATTTAACCAATCCCCGGCCCGGCATCCAGCGCTGTCCGAAGGCGCCGGTCTGTTCTACGAAAGGCTCGGGTCGGTACAGCTTTTTGCCCGTGTCACTGTGTTCGATCACGGTGCACCGGGTGCTCAAGGGGCTGTTTTATTGGCGCGCGGCTTGCCCCCGGCGCTGGCGATTTCCCCGACGCTGGCTAACCTGAGCTGTACCTATCGTTCCTCAAAAGGATTGAGGCGTTGAATGGCAAGTTGGTTTTCGCAGTCATGAGCATGTTGCTCGGCGCGACGGCATGGGCCGTGGAGCTCCAGGTGGAGGTCCGGGTCAACGTGCAGCGTGGCTGCCTGCTGGTGGGGCAGCAGCGCGATGCCGGCATCGAGCAACTGGGCGTGCTGGATTTCGGCAGCAGCCCGCGCCTCGACAACCCCACCGGCCCCCTCAGCGCGGCGTTGCTCGACGCCCGCCTGCCCAGGCTCGAATGCAACCCGGACACCCCTTATCAATTGCGCGTCGACGGCGGACAACACGGAGGCGTCGGCGAAGTGCGCTACCTGGCCGGCAGTGCCGAACACAGCAAACCCATTCCCTATCGCCTGTACCAGGATCCGGCCCGGCGCATTCCGCTGCCGGTGAATGTGCCGGTGAGCGGCCGGGTGCCGGACTCGGGGTCGGTGGACCTGCCGTTGTACGGGCGGATCGAACCGCTGGCCGAGATCCCGCGGGTCAGTCGTTATTCCGACCTGCTGAAAGTGACGGTCACCTGGTAGTGATCGTGAAGGAGCCGTCCAGTGGATCCGGGCAGTACAGGGAGGTCGCTCGCCATGAGCGGTCAAGGGAGAGATCCTGATGGATCTGGGATGGATGCGCTATGACAAGTAGACGCTGGACGCTGGCGGCCCTGGGTTCCGTGCTACTGCTGGCTGACCACGCGCAAGCGGCGATCAGCGGGCAGATCCATGCGCGGCTGACCATCATCGCCGGCTGCGAAGTGACCAATGGCGCTACCAGCACGCCCGAAAACCCGCTCAGCGACTTCGGCCTGCTGGACTTCGGCCAGCACGGCCCGACCTGGGCCAATCCCCTGAATGCCAGCCTCAGCGGCGCTGGCAATGGCCGCCTGGGAGTCGCCTGCAACCCTTCGGTGACCGGTTTCACCGTGACCATCGACGGCGGCCGCAATGGCGACGGCAGCACCCGGCGCCTGAGCAATGGCCGCCAGACCATTGCCTATCGGCTGTTCCTCGATGCCTCCGGCAGCGACAGCTACAGCATCGGTCAACAACACAATTTCGCCGTTACCAGTGGAGCCCAGGTACCGATCCCGGTGTTTGGCTCGGTGGTCGCGAATAGCCGCGCGTTGCCGGCAGGGGTCTACACCGACACCCTGACGGTGACGCTGGATTGGTAAACCCACAGAGGACGAATGTCATGCACATGTTTGTATCCCGGCTCGCCCTGGCCCTGCTTGGCTTCGCGATCTTCTCCAGCGCCCAGGCCGCGACGGTCACCGGCCAGATCACGTCCAGCCTGATTCTCACCAGCAGTTGCCAGGTCAACGGGGCGGGCGGCAGCAGTGGCCTGAACTTCGGCACCCTGAACTTCGGCACCACCGACAGCCTGTTCACCCAGGCCACGGCCCAGGTGCTCGGTGGTGGCGGCGGGGCCTTGTCGATCCTCTGTTCCAGCGGCACCAGCCCGGTGGTGAAAGTCCGCGCGGGCGCCCACGACGGCCAGTCTGCCGGCGGCACCCGGGCCCTGGCCGATGGCAGCGGCAACTTCGTGCCTTACGACTTGTACAGCGACTCTGGCCACTCGCAGCTCCTGGCCATCGACGATGTCATCAACCTGGCCACAAGCACCGGCGTGGCGCAGACCGTCAACATCTACGGCAAGGCGCTTGGCAAGGCCGGCCTGCCGGCGGGGACCTACACCGACACCGTCGCCGTCGAACTGACCTTCTGACGCCATGGCCCGTCAAGCCTGCGCGGCATTGGTGCTGCTCGCTGCCAGCAGCCTGCCGCTACCCCTGGTGGCAGTGACCAGCCAGAGCTTCCAGGTCAGCGCCACGGTGGTCGCCGGCTGCCTGGTGGTGGGCGGGGGGAGCAACTACGGCAGCCTGGACTTCGGCAGCCAGTCGGCGTTGTCCACCAGCACGCTGCAGGTCGCCCTGGCGGGCAGCGTGCAGCTGCAATGCACGCCGGGGGTGACCCTGAACATGAGTGTCGACGGCGGCCAGTACAACAGCAGTGGACGGCACATGCAGCTCGATGGCGGCAGTGCACGGGTGGCTTATCAGCTGTTTCGCGACGCGGCGTTCAGCCAGAGCCTGGGCATTGGCCAGAGCGTGGCGGTGGCCTATAGCGACGCGAACGACATCAGCCTGCCGATCTACGGCCAGGTGCAATTACCGGGCAACCAGCCTGGGGGAACGTACAGCGATGTGCTGCAGGTGCAGCTGTCGTGGTGATAGAGCAAGACCATAAGGAGTGGCGGTATGTATTCGACTTCCCGGCGGTTGCAGGTCGTTGGTTGTGCCGTGCTGGCCATGGCGTTGCTGGGGGTGGCCCAGGCCAGGGCCGCCAGCTCGGTGCTGATCTGGCCGATCGACCCGGTACTGGAGGCCGACCAACAGGCCAGCGCCTTGTGGCTGGAGAACCGCGGCACGGAAACCGCCAACTTGCAGATCCGCGTCTTTGCCTGGAGTCAGAGTGGCTTCGAGGACCAGTACCAGAACCAGCGGGAGGTGATCGGCAGCCCGCCGGTGGCGAAGATCGCGCCCGGGCAGAAGCAACTGGTGCGCCTGACCCGGACCCGCGAAGTCCCGCCCGGCCAGGAGCTGGCCTACCGGATCATCATCGATGAAATCCCCTCGGTGCAGGCGCCGATTGCCGAAGGCGAGGGCAAGACGGCGGCGGCCATCCGTTTCCAGATGCGCTATTCGGTGCCGCTGTTCGCCTACGGGGTCGGGCTCTGGAGCAAGGAAGACACTACCCGCCAGCGTGATCCGAAAAGCGCCGGCGTGCCCGAGCTGAGCTGGCGCAAGGTGGCGGTGGACGGCCGCAATTACGTGGAGGTGCGCAACCAGGGCGCGGTGCATGCGCGCCTGACCGATGTGGCGTTCAAGCAGGCGGGGCAGACCCGGCCGCTGGTGGAAGGACTGCTGGGCTACGTGCTGCCGGGGGCGATCATGCGTTGGCCGCTGCCCGCTGCGCCGACCACGGACGCGGTGCTGCAGGTGCGGGTCAATGGCGCGCCACAGGTGCAGAGCGTTGCGCCGGCCCGCTAAAGCCGCTTGCCGCCGAGGACAGGTGGGGTTGCAGAGCTGCCGCTCGGGCTGACCGGTAGCGGGTGCCACGGCTGACCATGGAAGAAAGGTCTCCATCGATGGACGAAAAGCCACAATGAGCCTCGGCGCGGCTCGTCGTTTCTGGCGCCCGGGGTGGGCGGCGAGCGGGCTGTGTTGCTGGGTGTTCGCCTCCGCCAGCTTGAGTGGCGAACTGCCGCCGCCGCCCAGCGGCATGGAAGCGATCAGCGATGCCCAGCTGTTCCTGGAACTGGTGGTCAATCAGATGAATACCGGGCGAGTGATCGCCGTCGAGCAACGTGCCGGGCGCCTGTTCGTGCCCGCCCAGGCCCTGCGGGAAAGCGGCATGAAACTGCCCGAGGGGCTCGACGCGCAGGTCGCCCTCGACAGCCTGCAAGGGCTGCACAGCGACTACGACGACCAGGGCCAGCGCCTGTTGCTGGAGGTGCCGTCGGACTGGCTGCCGGAGCAACGGATCGGCAGCCGCCAGGCCTATCCACGAACCCCGGCGCTGAGCAGTTTCGGCGCCTTGCTCAATTACGATCTGTACCTCAACGACACCGACGATGCCGGCACCTACCTGGCCGCCTGGAACGAGGTGCGGCTGTTCGACAGCTGGGGCACCCTGTCCAACACCGGCCAGTACCGGCGGACCTTTTCCGGCCTCGGCGAGGGCACGCTGAACAACGGCTACCGGCGCTACGACACGACCTGGCGTTACTCCGATGACGAACGCCTGCTGACCTACGAGGCCGGCGACCTGGTCAGCGGCGCCTTGCCCTGGAGCAACGCGGTGCGCCTGGGCGGCGTGCAACTGTCCCGCGACTTTGCCGTACGCCCGGACCTGGTGACCTACCCCTTGCCGCAGTTCGCCGGGGAGGCGGCGGTGCCGTCCTCGGTGGACCTGTTTATCAACGGCTACAAGTCCAGCAGCGCCGACCTGCGGCCGGGGCCCTACACCCTGACCAATATCCCGTTCATCAACGGTGCCGGCGAAGCGGTGGTGGTGACCACCGATGCCCTGGGGCGACAGGTGTCCACCACCGTGCCGTTCTATGTCACCAGCAGCCTGCTGCAACAAGGCCTGAGCGATTTCTCGGTGGCCGCCGGGACCCTGCGCCGCGACTACACGCTAAAGGATTTCAGCTATGGCCCAGGCGTCACTTCCGGCAGCCTGCGCTACGGCCTGAGCGATAACCTGACCCTGGAAGGCCACGCCGAAGCGGCGGAATCCCTGACCCTCGGCGGCTTCGGCGGCAACCTGCGCCTGGGCAACTTCGGTGTGCTCAACAGCGCCATCAGCCAGAGCCGCTTCGACGGCCAGGGCGGGCAGCAGATCAGCCTCGGTTACCAGTACAGCAGCCAACGCTACAGCCTGTCCTACCAGCACATGCAGCGCCGCGACGGCTATGCCGACCTGACGGTGGTGGACAGTCCCTACGCCAGCCTCAGCCAGCGCAGCGAACAGCTGACCTTGAGCCTCAACCTCGAGCGCTACGGCAGCCTCGGCGCCGGCTATTTCGATGTGCGCGCCGCGGATGACTCGCGCACCCGCCTGCTCAACCTGACCTGGAGCAAGCCGCTGTGGCGCAGCAGCAGTTTCTACCTGTCGGCCAACCGCGAGATCGGCGACAGCAACTGGGCGGTCCAGGCCCAACTGGTGATTCCGTTCGACCTCCACGGCAGCCTCAGCCTGAGCAGCGAGCGCAGCAAGGACGGGCAGAACCGGCAGCGGGTCAACTACAGCCGGGCGGTGCCCAGCGAGGGCGGCTTCGGCTTCAATCTCGGATATGCCCAGGGCGATGCACCGGCCTACCGCCAGGCCGACCTGACCTGGCGTTTGCAGTCGGTGCAATTGCAGGCCGGGGTCTATGGTTCCAGCGAGGCGCAAACCCGCTGGGCCGATGCCAGCGGTTCGCTGGTGTGGATGGACCGCCAGGTGTTCGCCGCCAACCGCATCGACGATGCCTTCGTGGTGGTCAGCACCGACGGTTACCGGGGTATTCCAGTGCGCTACGAAAACCAGCTGGTGGGGCGCACCGATAAGAACGGCCATCTGCTGGTGCCCTGGAGCAGTGCCTATTACCGCGGCAAATACGAGATCGACCCGCTGAACCTGCCGGCCAACGTGCAGAGCCCGCTGGTCGAACAGCGGGTCGCGGTGCGTCGTGGCAGCGGTTACCTGGTGGAGTTCCCCTTGACCCGCATTCTCGCCGCCAGCGTGGTCCTGGTGGACGCCCGGCACCATGAGCTGCCCCTGGGTAGCCTGGTGACCCACGAGCAGAGCGGCGCCCAGACGGTGGTGGGCTGGGACGGCCTGGTGTACCTGGAAAACCTGAAGCCGAACAACAACCTGCGGGTCAGCCTCGCCGATGGCAGCAGCTGCCAGGTGAGCTTTGCCCTGGAGCCGGAGCAGGAACAGGTGCCGTTGATTGGGCCGCTGGTGTGTCAGTTAGGATCCATGAACGGAATCGGGAGTCAGTGAACATGGACAGGTTGCGTCGTTATTGGGGGCTGGGGTTGTTGCTGTTGGCGTTGTTGCCCGGGGCGGCCCAGGCCCTGTGCTCGGTGGTCAGTACCTCGCCGGCGAGTTTCGGCACCCTCAGTTCGATCCTGGTGCGCACCACCTCGCAACCTGCTTCCAGCACCAACGCCGGCCTGGCCTGCACCGGCTCGTTGGCGACCCTGCTGGCCAGTAACGACCATTTCTACGCCACCATCACCTCCTCGCAGAGCGGGCTGCTGGGCCCCACCGGCGATGTCATCGGCTATACGATCTACGCCAACAACAGCACCAGCTATCCCATCACCCGCGGCGTGCAGTTCGACTTCGCGCGCAACTCCATCGTCGACGCCCTGGGGCTGCTAGGCAGCCCGACCGTGGCCAAGGCCATTCCGGTCTACCTGGGCAGCATCACCGGCAGCAACGTCGCCGCCGGCATCTACACCGAGACCCTGAGCATTGCCTGGAGCTGGGACTACTGCGCGGGGATCGGTGTGCTGGGCGCATGCCTGGGGCGCGATATCGGCAGCGGTGTCGCCAGCCTGACGGTCAACCTGACGGTGGCCAACGACTGCGTGATCACCGCGCCCAACATCAGCTTCGGCAGCGCGCCGGTGATCAGCGCCTTCGCCACTGTCAGCGGGCAGACCATCAACCTCGCCTGTACCAAGGGCAGTGCCTACACCGTGGGCCTGGACGATGGCCAGCAGCCCGTCAGCGTCGGCGGGCGGCGGCGAATGGTCTCGGGGGGCAACTACCTGGCCTACGACATCTTCAAAAGCGCCGGCACCACCCGCTGGGGCAGCGTGGGCGCGGAGCGGCGGGCCAGTTCCGACGCCGAGGTGAACCCCGGCAACGGCCTGGGCACCGGCAGCCAGGTGTTCAACTACAACGCCCGGATCTACACCGACCAGGCTACGCCGCCGGCGGGGACTTATATCGATAATGTGGTGCTGGATGTGGGGTTTTAAGGGGGGAGTGACCCTATTGTGCTGGTCGCAGGTGTTTGTGGTCTGGTGCAGATCCTGCGGCTGCTTCGCCGCCTATCGCAGCCTTCGGCAGCGGCTACAGGAGAAGGTGATGGACCAGATGACGGGGTCGATGTAGCCGCTGCCGCAGGCTGCGATAGGTCCGAAGGACCTCTGGCGGTCTCAAGGCTGGCCCACCGGGTGCGGGCGCTGTGGCTCAGAACTTCTGGGTGTCCTGCAGCCGCTGTGCCACCGCCGAACCGCTGGGGCTGACCATGGCGTAGTTGTAGCCGCTGTCGGACCAGTAGTCGGCCTGCAGTTCGCCATCGCTGCGGCTGCCCCGGGGCAGCAGGTAGTTCTTCGGTCCCGGCGGGCGGATATAGAAACTGATCCTGTGCCCGCCCTGGTCCTCGTACAGCACCATCGCCGCCGGTCCTTGATCGGTGCTCAGCAGGCGCCCGCTGACCGCCTGGAACCCGGCCTCGCGCAGGTCCGGCAGGCGCTCGGCCTGGGTGAAGTAGCGGTCGAGCCAGGCCTGCAGGGCGCCGTTGCCCCGGACCTCGAGGTCGGCCGGGAGGACGCCTTGCTGGGCGAACAGGCGATAGGCCTGCAGGGCGTCGGTCATTGGCAGCGGCAGAGCACCGGCCAGGGTCATTTCCCGCGCCTGCCAGCCACTCAGGCCGCCGACGCCGAGGGCGATCAACAGCAGCGCGGCGCTGGCCAAGTGGCGGCGCGACTGACGCTTGAGGCGCTGGCGAATCAGCGCCGGGTCCAGGGCGGGGTTGGCCGGTTGTTGCAAGGCGCCGCCGAGGGCCGCGCGCAGCTGCTGGGCGTCCTGTTGCCAGGCCTGGACCTGGGCGGCGAGCTGCGGGTGGCTGCTCAGGTAGCTTTCCAGCAGGCGCCGGTCGCTCTCGCTGAGCTGATGGTCGACGTAGGCGTGCAGGTCGCGTTCGCTGGGGGGCAGGCTGATCATTTGAGTATCCGCAAAGAAGGGCTGCTGATTTCGCCGTCGCTGAGCTGGCGCAGGGCCTGGCGCGCCCGGGACAGGCGGGACATCACGGTGCCGGTGGGCACGGCGAGGATAGTGGCGACTTCCTTGTAGCTCAGGCCTTCCACCGAGACCCAGAGCAGCAGCGCGCGTTGCTCGGCGGGCAGGCGGTCGAAGGCTTCCAGGGTCGATTGCGCGACCACGCTGCGTTCCACCGAAGGCTGGGCGTCGTCGTGTCCGCTGAAGAGTTCCAGCATGCGCGCATAACGCCGTGAGCGGCGGTGCGCGTCGAGAAACTGGCGGTAGAGAATGGCGAACAGCCAGGCCCGCAGATCGCCCTCGGGGCGTTTTTCGCTCCAGCTCGACAGCGCCCGTTCCAGGCACGCCTGCACCAGGTCGTCGGCGCTGCTGGGCTGACGGCTCAGGGACAGGGCGAAGCGCCGCAACCGGGGGATGATTTCACGCAGCTGTTCGTCGATATCGTTCATGGGTTCCTGCAGGTTGTTGGCCAGTCGCTACGCTTGCAACAGCACACTTCAGCCAGACGCCTGGCCGTGCAGGTTATTCCAGTGCCCGGAAAATAAATATCGGCGGCGGGAATAAAGCCTGCCGGGGTACGTCTGACCTGTCCTTTCCACCTGTGGCCCGAGGCCCTGGAGATATTCATGGTAGATCGTCCATCACCCCCTGATCGTCCGCCCTTGAGCGCGGCCAGCCTGAGCTTGCGTCTGGCCGGGATCGCCCTGGTGGTCGCGGCCCTGGCCGGCGCCATGGCTTATGTAAACGGCACTTTCGATCCGCAGCGCCTGACCCCCAAGGCCCTGGTGGATGTGCTGGAGAAAAACAACGGCGTGCATCCGGGCTTTCGCCGCAACCACGCCAAGGGCGTATGCGTGGCCGGTTATTTCGAGAGCAGCGGCGAGGCCCGCAGCTATTCCAGCGCCCAGGTGTTCAACGAAGCGCGGACCCCGGTGGTCGGGCGTTTCGCCTTGCCGGCCGGCAACCCCTATGCGCCTGACGGCAGCGTACCGATCCGCAGCCTGGCGCTGCGTTTCACCCAGGCCAACGGCCAGCAATGGCGCACCGGGATGAACAGCATGCCGGTGTTCCCGGTGGGCACTCCCGAGGCGTTTTACCAGTTGCAGCAGGCCAGTGCGCCAGACCCGGCGACCGGCAAGCCGAACCCGGCCAGCGTGCCGGCGTTTTTCGCCGCCCACCCGGAAGCCATGCCGTTCCTGCAATGGATCAAAAGCGCCAAGCCCTCGGCCAGCTATGCCACCGAAACCTACAACGGCATCAACGCGTTTTACCTGGTGAGCGCCAGCGGGCAACGCCAGGCGGTGCGCTGGGGCGTGGTGCCGCTGACCCAGGACCCGCCCGGAGCGGTAGTGCCTGAGGGTAACGACTTCCTCGAAAAAGACCTGGTGCAGCGCCTGGCCGCGGGGCCGTTGCGCTGGCGCTTGAACATCACCCTGGCCAACCCGGGCGACCCGACCGACGACGCCAGCAAGGCCTGGCCCAGCGAGCGCAAGGTGCTGAATGCCGGGACCCTGGTGCTGGAGCGCAGCCAGCCGCAGAACGAAGGCGAATGCCGCGACATCAACTACGACCCGCTGGTGCTGCCGAGCGGCATTGCCGCCTCCGACGACCCGCTGCTGGCGGCCCGTTCGGCGGCCTACGCCAGTTCCTATCTGCGCCGCACCAGTGAAGTCGATCAATTGTCCCGCGCTGCCCAGGAGTCCCGCCCATGAGCGCCCAACCGAACCACTTCGCGCCACTGGCGCGCCTGCTGCACTGGCTGATGGCGCTGATGATCATCGCCATGCTGTTTATTGGCGTCGGCATGGTGGCCTCGGTGTCCGAGCGCCATCAGTGGCTGATCCACCTGCACAAGCCGCTGGGCATTGCCATTCTGCTGCTGGTGATCGTGCGTCTGGTCGTGCGCTTTTCCACCCGGCAACCGCCCTTGCCGGCGGACCTGCCGGGCTGGCAGGCGTTGGCGGCCAAGGCCTCCCATGTGCTGCTGTACGCGCTGATGCTGATCCTGCCGCTGCTGGGCTGGGCGATGATTTCGGCGGCCGGCGACCCGGTGATGCTTGGCAGTTCGCTGCAGCTGCCGTCGATCCTGCCGGCCAATGCCCAGCTGTTCGCCTTGCTGCGCAAGGCCCACGGCTTTCTCGCCTACCTGCTGTTCCTGACGGTGCTGCTGCATCTGGCGGCGGCGCTGTTCCATGGCTGGGTGCGCCGCGACGGAGTGCTGGAAAGCATGCTGCGCGGCAAGGATTGAGCCGCATCCAATGCGAGCAGCCGGGCCTTGACCGGCTGCTCTTGCGGGAGCGAGCTTGCTCGCGATGCGCCCGTCCAGACACCACGACTCATCAGGATTGTGCGCTCCACCACCAATACACCAGCGCCACGGCATTGATCGCCGCACCCAGCAGGCACACCCCGGTCCAGCCGGCCCAGGCGTACATGGCGGTGGCGCCGATCGAGCCGCTGGCGCTGCCGATCGAATAGAACAGCATGTAGCCCGCCGCCAGGCGGCTCTGGGCCTCGGGGCGGGTGCTGTAGATCAGGCTCTGGCTGGTGACATGCACCGCCTGCAAACCCAGGTCGAAGACGATCACTCCCAGCAGCAGGGCCCAGAGCGACGACTGGGTGTAGGCGATCGGCAACCAGGAGGCCAGCATCAGGCTCAGGGCCAGGCCGCTGGTCCATTGGCCCAGGCCTCGGTCGGCCAAGCGTCCGGCGCGCGAAGCACCCAGGGCTCCGGCCGCCCCGGCGAGGCCGAACAGGCCGATCTCAGTGTGCGACAGCGACAGCGGCGGGGCGCTCAGGGGCAGCACCAGCGGGGTCCACAGCACGGTGCCGGCGCCGAAGATCAGCATCGCCAGCACCGCTCGATCGCGCAGGCGCTTTTCTTCGCGGAACAGATCGAACAGCGAGCGGATCAATTGACTGTAACCGCGCATTGCCGCCGGCTGCTCGACCTTGGGCAGCACCCGCCACAACAGCAGCGCCATCAGCAGGGTCAGCCCGGCCGACAGCAGGTACACCGAACGCCAGCCGGCCAGGTCGGCCATGGTTCCCGACACCGTGCGCGCCAGCAGGATCCCGAGCACGATGCCGCTGGTCACGCTGCCCACCACCTGGCCACGTTCGCCCGGCGCGGCCAGGTTGGCGGCATAGGCCACCAGCACCTGGGTCACCACCGCGAGCAGCCCGGTCAGGGCCATGCCCAGTAACAGCCAGGTGCTGTCCGCGGCCAATGCCACCATCAACAGGGCCGCGACCGACAAGCTCGTCTGGCCGACGATCAGGCGTCGGCGGTTCAACAGGTCGCCCAGTGGCACCAGGAACAGCAGGCCGAGGCCGTAGCCGACCTGGGTCAGGGTGATGACCAGGCCGATGGTCGCCGGCGGCATGTCCAGGCTGTGGGCCATGGCATCGAGCAGGGGTTGGGCGTAATAGACATTGCCCACCGCCAGCCCGCAGGCAATGGCGAAGAGCAGCACCACCGACGCCGGGAGGGTGGCGGATGGCAGAGGGGCGATTGCGGCTGTCATGCTCGGCTCCGTGAGTTCTGGTTGCGTTATGAAACCAGTTGTACGGTAGAGAGACGGGTTTTATATTGCAACCACTTTCCTGTCGCGAGCCTGCATCATGGTCAAACGTACAAGCCTGGAGGGCGCCGAATGCCCGGTGGCCCGTTCGCTGGACGCTATCGGCGACTGGTGGTCGCTGCTGATCATTCGTGATGCCTTCGACGGTATCCGCCGCTTCAGCGAGTTCCAGCGCAACCTGGGGATGGCCAAGAACATCCTCGCCGCCCGCCTGCGGACCCTGGTGGCCCACGGCATCTTCGAAGTGCTGCCGGCGTCGGATGGCAGTGCCTATCAGGAGTACGTGCTGACGCCGAAGGGCAACGGCCTGTTCAACCTGATCATTGGTCTGCGGCAGTGGGGCGAGGCGTATTTCTATGAGGCGGGGGAAGCGCATTCGCTGATGGTCGACCGCGAGCAGGGGCTGCCGCTGCGACCGCTGGAGTTGCGCTCGGCGGATGGGCGCTTGCTCGGGCCCGAGGATTGCCGGCGGGTGCCGGTGCAATAGGCGCTGGCCGCGGTTCGAGCCGCGGCCAGCGCAACCGGATCAGCGCAGGATGCCGACCATGTCGGCCACGGTGCTGAGGACGTCCTTGCCCAACTGCATCGAACGTTTGCCCGACCAGCCGGTGAGCGGGTTGGGGTTGTCGTCGTGGTCCTTGAACGGCATTTCCAGGGTCAGCGACAGGCAATCGAACTTCTCGCCGACGCTGTTGCAGGCCAGGGTCATGTTGGCTTCGCCGGGCTTGTCCCTGGTGTAGCCGTGGGTGGTCTGGAAGTCCCGGGTCTGGTGTTTCAGGTGGCTGCGGAAATGCTCCTCGAGCTTGGCCAGGCGTGGCGTGTAGCCCGGGTTGCCTTCGCAACCGGCAGTGAACACATGGGGGATTTCTTCGTCGCCGTGCACGTCGAGGAACAGGTCGACCCCGTACTGCTCCATCTGCTGCTGGACGAACAGCACTTCCGGGCTGAGTTCCTGGCTGGCGCTCTGCCAGGCGCGGTTCAGGTCCTGGCCCATGGCGTTGGTGCGCAAGTGGCCATGGAAGGCGCCGTCGGGGTTCATGTTCGGCACCAGGTACAGATCGGCGCTGGCCAGCAACCTGTTCAGCTCGGCATCGTCACGGTGCTGCAGGCGCTCGATCACACCCTCCATGAACCATTCGGCCATGTGCTCGCCAGGGTGCTGCTGGGCGATGATCCAGACCTTGCGCCGGCCTTCGCCGCCGCTGCCTTTGCGCAGCAGCTGGATATCGCGACCCTCGACGCTTTTGCCGGTGGCCAGCAGTTCGGCGCCGGCCTTGCTCAACGCCTGCTCGATCAACCAGTCATGCCGGCCACGGCTGTAGGGTTCGAAATAGGCGAACCAGGCGTGAGTCTGGGTGGCCTCCAGGCAGAAGCGCAGGGTATCGCCTTCAAAAATCGTCGGGATGCGGAACCAGTTGACGTGGTCGTAGGACGCCACCGCCTGATAACCGGTCCAGGCCTTGTTATACGAGGATTTGCTGGCGTTGCTCAGGCGGAACCAGTGTTCCTGGCCGACATGCAGGCCGCTGGCCTTGAAGTGAAACCACTGGAAATGCGCGCTGCGAGTGTCGGGCTTGATAGCCAGCAGGACTTGGGAAGGGTTGCTGGCATCCAGTACTTCGATATTGCCGCTGTCGAAGTTGGCAGAGATTTGAAACGAGCTTTGGGCCACGGTCATGGTCGATTCCTGAACAGGATTTTTTATGGCCGTTACTTTAGCAAGGCAGGGAAATACCGGGGGTAATTTCCGCGGGGGAGGGGGGGCGTCGTCCTTGACGCGAAAGCAGCTTAGAAGCTATGCGATTGATTCTCAAGCGCTGTTTTTGCATTTGCGAGCCGTTGCGGCGGGCGTCGGCTTGCAATGAGGCATTCTTTTGCTATCATCGCCGCCAATTTAGCGGTACCCAGTCTTCATTAGCCTGAAGCCAAGCCAGAAAAACTGGCAGAAAAAAAAGACCCGGCAAAAAGCCGGGTCAAAAACCGTGATTAGCCTGATGAGGAGATAATCCAGGAGTCCGACCTAAGGTCTCTTGGGTTATCGACTGATCTCGCGACCAGTTGCTTGCAATAATAATCATTATCATTTGCAAGTCAAATGTTTTTCCCCGCCTTTTAGAAAAAAATGTCCTGTCCCTGTTGCCAGCCCTGTTCATCGGCCGGATCAGCCGTGGGCGAATTCTGTCGTGCCGCTCATTCCTGGTGCTGGCTGTCCAGCGAGCGATCCACCAGCGCCTTGGCCATGTCGATCATGTGCACCACGGAAAACGCCAGGTCCCGTCGGGTTCCCCGCAGATGGTCGGCGGCCTCGTAGGCACTGGCCGCGGCGCAACGCAGCAGGTCGGAAGCGTGGATCATCGCTTCCTCGCTGCTGATGCTGTGTCTGACCTCGAAGAACTTCTTGTCGATCGCTGCTTCTGCAATAGCCGGTTTCAAGTAGTAGTCCATGGCCCGGCGGGCGGCCTCGCTGTCCTTGAGGGCGTTGAAGCCGACATCGGTTTCCAGTTCCGGTGCATCTTTGCTGGTTGTGCTCATGAGGGGTTCCATCCTTTGACGTGGAATAAGAGGGGCTGAGGAATGGTAATACTTAATGTATTTGTGACTTGGTTTAAAATACTACAACTTGTGTGTTGAGGGCCGGAATACACAACGTATTGTTCCGGTCCATGGACAAATGGATCGAGTTGGTTAAATCCAACATGAAGGACCGCAAGGTCACCCAAGAAAAGCTCGCGGAGCGCCTGGGCATGTCCCAAGGCGGCATCGGCCACTGGCTGAGCAAACGCCGCCAGCCGAAGATCGAAGACATGAACCGGGTGCTGGAAGAAATCGGCCTGGGTTTTCTCGAAGTCGCGCTGGTGATCCGCGAAAAACCACAGGTGGATGACGAGGGCCAGTTGCTGCTGGAAGGGCCGTCACTGGTGCAGAAGTACAACCCGTACTTCCGCTACCCGGTCAGCGACTGGCGGGGCGTTGGCGAGGTGCGCGAGGCCGGTGGCGCGGGCTACGCCGGCGAGCGTTACGAGCTCTCCGACTACCAGGCCGAGGGCTCGGCTTTCTGGCTGGTCGTGGTGGGCGACGCGATGATTGCCCCCAGCGGCCTGAGCATCGCCCAGGACATGCTGATCCTGGTGGATCCGGCGGTGGAGGCGGTTCCCGGCAAGCTGGTGATCGTGCAATGCCCGGGCAGTACCGAAGCGATTTTCCGCAAGCTGGTGGAAGAGGGTGGGCAACGTTATCTGGTGCCGCTGAATCCGACGTATCCGAAGACGCTTTACAGCGATGAGTGTCGGATTATTGGTGTGGTAGTGCAGGCTACCGCTAAATTCTGACGTAAAAATACGATCGTTCCCGCAAGGCTGCGGGAACGATCTTCTGCCTCAGGAGCTTATTCCAGCTCCACCAGGGCACTTCCCTCACTGACCATCTCACCTTCCTGGCAATACAGCGCCTTGACCACCCCGGCTTGCGGTGCGCGGATGCTGTGTTCCATCTTCATCGCTTCCAGGACCACCAGTTGCGCGCCGGCTTCGACACTCTGCCCGGCCTGCACCAGGACCCGCACGATGCTGCCGTTCATGGGGGCGGTCAGGCCGCCATGATGACTGTGGCTGGCCTCCACCGCGGCAATCGGGTCATAGGCCGTGACCCGGTGCATCTCGCCCTGCCACTGCAGGTACAGGCTGTCGCCCTGGCGAATCGCCCGGTGTTGCTGGCGCAACCCCTTGTGTTCGATCGACAGCTGTTCGCCGCGCAAGGCCATGGCCGCGTTGCCGGTGTCCAGCTTGATCGCCCGCTCCTGCCCTTCGCAGTCGAGGTGCAGCACGATTTCCCGCGGCAGGCCGATGCGCAGGCCGCTGGCCTTGGCCCAGGGGGAATGACGGTCGTCGACGCGCACCTGGTCCGGCTGGCTCTGGGCGAACGCCTGGGCGGCGGCTTGCCAGAACTCGTCGCTCAGGGCGGTGGCCGGTGGCAGCAACTGATCCTGGTAGCGCGGGATAAAGCCGGTATCCAGCTCGGCGGCGGTGAAGGCCGGATGGGCGATGATGCGCCGCAGGAACGCCAGGTTGGTTTTCAGCCCGCCGATGGCGAACTCGTCGAGCATCCCCAGCAGGCGCAAGCGGGCCTGCTCGCGGTTCTCGCCCCAGGCGATCAGCTTGCCGAGCATCGGGTCGTAGAACGGTGACACGCTGTCGCCTTCCTCGACGCCGCTGTCCACTCGCCGTCCAGGACCCGCAGCCGATTCGCGGTACAGCGCCAGGCGCCCGGTGGCCGGGAGGAAGTCGTGGCCCGGGTCCTCGGCGTACAACCGCACTTCGATCGCATGCCCGATCAGCGGCACCTGCTCCTGGGTGATCGGCAGCGCTTCGCCCTGGGCCACGCGGATTTGCCAGGCCACCAGGTCCAGCCCGGTGATGGCCTCGGTGACCGGGTGCTCCACCTGCAGGCGGGTGTTCATTTCCATGAAGAAGAATTCGCCGCGGGCATCCAGCAAGAATTCCACGGTGCCGGCGCCGACATAGCCGATGGCCTGGGCCGCACGCACCGCGGCTTCGCCCATGGCCTTGCGCTGCTCGGCGCTCAGGCCGGGGGCCGGGGCTTCTTCGACGACTTTCTGGTGGCGCCGCTGGATCGAGCAGTCGCGCTCGTTGAGGTACAGGCAGTTGCCGTGCTGGTCGGCGAACACCTGGATCTCCACGTGGCGCGGCTTGAGCACGTACTTTTCCACCAGCATCCGCGAGTCGCCGAAGGACGATTGCGCCTCCCGCTGGGCCGAGGCCAGGGCTTCGGCCAGCTGGCTGACGTCCTCCACCACTTTCATGCCCTTGCCGCCACCGCCGGCGGTGGCCTTGAGCAGCACCGGGTAGCCGATGCGTTCGGCGGCGACGCGGAAGGTTTCCAGGTCCTGGGCTTCGCCGTGGTAACCGGGGACCAGGGGCACGCCGGCGGTTTCCATCAGCGCCTTGGCCGCCGACTTGCTGCCCATGGCATCGATGGCCGACGCTGGCGGGCCGAGGAAGATCAGGCCGGCGGCTTCGATGGCGCGGGCGAAGCCGGCATTTTCCGAGAGAAAGCCGTAGCCGGGGTGAATCGCCTGGGCGCCGCTGGCCTTGGCGGCGGCGATCAGTTTGTCGATCTGCAGGTAGCTGTCGGCGGCCTTGCTGCCGCCCAGGTCGACGCGCAGGTCGGCTTCGCGGCTGTGGCGGGCGTCACGGTCGGTGGCGCTGTGCACGGCCACGGTGGTCAGGCCCAGGGCCTTGGCGGTGCGCATCACGCGGCAGGCGATCTCGCCGCGATTGGCCACCAGCAGGGTGGTCAGGACAGGGGCGCTCATCAACGCGACTCCTTGGTGGTCGGGGCGGGCTGCCAGCTGGGCGGGCGTTTTTGCAGAAAGGCGCGCAGGCCTTCCTGGCCTTCGGGGCTGACGCGGATGCGGGCAATGGCGTTCTCGCAGTAGCGACGCAGGGCCGGGGTCAGGGCGCCGTTGCCGACTTCGCGCAGCAGGTCCTTGCTGGCGCGCATGGCGCACGGGCTGTTGAGCAGCAGGTTGTCGATCCACGATGCCACCTGCTGTTCCAGCTCGGCCACCGGGTAGCTTTCCGACAGCAGGCCGATTTCCCGGGCGCGCTGGCCGCTGAAGCGCTCGGCGGTCAGGGCGTAGCGCCGTGCCGCGCGTTCGCCGATGGCCTGCACCACGAACGGGCTGATCACCGCCGGGGCCAGGCCGATGCGGACTTCCGAGAGGCAGAACTGCGCGTCGTCGGCGCCGATCGCCATGTCGCAGCAACTGATCAGGCCCAGCGCACCGCCAAAGGCCGCGCCTTGCACCACGGCCAGGGTCGGGATCTTCAGCTTGGCCAGGTTGTACATCAGCTCGGCCAGCTCGCGGGCGTCGTCGAGGTTGGTGTGGTAATCGAGTTCGGCCGACTGCTGCATCCAGGCCAGGTCGGCACCGGCGCTGAAGTGCTTGCCGCGGCCGCGCACCAGCAAGAAACGCAGGGCCGGGTCGCTTTGCACCTGATCCAGGGCGAGGATCAGCTCGCGGATCATTTCGGCGTTGAAGGCGTTGTTCTTTGCTTCACGGCTGAGCCACAGGGTGGCAAAACCACGCGGGTCCTTCAGCAGTTCCAGGGTGTTGAAGTCGTTCATGTCGGTCTCGCGCAGGGTTACATGCGGAACACGCCGAAGCGGCTCTGTTCGATAGGGGCGTTGAGGGACGCGGACAAGGCCAGCGCCAGGACGTCGCGGGTCTGCGCCGGGTCGATGACGCCGTCGTCCCACAGCCGGGCGCTGGAGTAATACGGATGGCCCTGGTGCTCGTACTGATCGAGGATCGGCTGCTTGATCTCGGCTTCCTGGGCGGCGCTGAAAGTCTGTCCGCCACGTTCGGCCTGCTCGCGCTTGACCTGCACCAGCACCCCGGCGGCCTGCTCGGCGCCCATCACGCCGATCCGCGCGTTGGGCCACATCCACAGGAAACGTGGGTCGTAGGCGCGGCCGCACATGCCGTAGTTACCGGCGCCGAAGCTGCCGCCGATGATCACCGTGAACTTCGGCACCTTGGCGCAGGCCACCGCGGTCACCAGCTTGGCGCCGTGCTTGGCGATGCCGCCGGCTTCGTATTTCTGCCCGACCATGAAGCCGGTGATGTTCTGCAGGAACAGCAGCGGGATGCCGCGCTGGCAGGCCAGTTCGATAAAGTGCGCGCCTTTCTGCGCGGCCTCGGCGAACAGGATGCCGTTGTTGGCGAGGATGGCGATCGGATAGCCGTGCAGGTGGGCGAAGCCGCACACCAGGGTGGTGCCGAACAGCGCCTTGAACTCATCGAAGACCGAACCGTCCACCAGCCGCGCAATGACTTCGCGCACATCGAAGGGCTGCTTGGCGTCCGCCGGAATTACCCCGTACAGCTCGTCGCTGGCATACAGCGGGGCGATCGGTGCGCGTTGCTGCAACTCGCCCTGCTTGCGCCAGTTGAGGTTGGCGATGCTGCGCCGGGCCAGGGCCAGGGCGTGTTCGTCGCTGTCGGCGTAATGGTCGGCGACACCGGAGATCTTGCAGTGCACATCGGCGCCGCCAAGGTCTTCGGCGCTGACCACTTCGCCGGTGGCGGCCTTCACCAACGGCGGGCCGGCGAGGAAGATGGTGGCCTGTTCGCGGACCATGATCGCTTCGTCGGCCATGGCCGGCACGTAGGCGCCGCCGGCGGTGCAGGAGCCCATGACCACGGCGATCTGCGGGATGCCCTGGGCGCTCATGTTGGCCTGGTTGAAGAAGATCCGCCCGAAGTGCTCGCGGTCGGGGAACACCTCGTCCTGGCGCGGCAGGTTGGCGCCGCCGGAGTCCACCAGGTAGATGCAGGGCAGGCGGTTCTGCTGGGCGATGGCCTGGGCGCGCAGGTGTTTTTTCACGGTCAACGGGTAGTAGGAGCCGCCTTTCACCGTGGCGTCGTTGGCCACGATCATGCATTCGACGCCTTCCACCCGGCCGATGCCGGCAATCACCCCGGCGGCCGGCACGTCTTCGCCATACACCTGGTACGCCGCCAGCTGGCTGACTTCGAGGAAGGGCGAGCCGGGGTCGAGCAGGCGGTTGATGCGCTCGCGCGGCAGCAGCTTGCCGCGCGAGGTGTGCCGTTCCTGGGCCTTGGCGCCCCCACCTTGCTGGACCTGGGCGAGCAGGGTGTGCAGGGCATCGACCTGTTTGAGCATCGCTTCACTGTTGGCGACGAACTCCGCCGAACGGGGGTTGAGCTGGGTATGCAGGATAGCCATGGACAGCTCCGTTAGCGGGTTTCGTTGAACAGTTCGCGACCGATCAGCATGCGGCGGATCTCGCTGGTGCCGGCGCCGATCTCATACAGCTTGGCGTCGCGCAGCAGGCGGCCGGCGGGGAACTCGTTGATGTAGCCGTTGCCGCCGAGGATCTGGATCGCATCCAGGGCCATCTGGGTGGCGCGTTCGGCGCTGTAGAGGATCACCCCGGCGGCGTCCTTGCGCGTGGTCTCGCCACGTTCGCAGGCCTGGGCCACGGCATACAGGTAGGCACGGCTGGCGTTGAGCTGGGTGTACATGTCGGCGACCTTGCCCTGGATCAGCTGGAACTCGCCGATGCTCTGGCCGAACTGCTTGCGGTCGTGGATGTAGGGCACCACCAGGTCCATGCAGGCCTGCATGATCCCGGTCGGGCCGCCGGAGAGCACCACGCGCTCGTAGTCCAGGCCGCTCATCAGTACCTTCACGCCGCCATTGAGGATGCCGAGGATGTTTTCTTCCGGCACTTGCACGTCATCGAAGAACAGCTCGCAAGTGTTGGAGCCGCGCATGCCCAGCTTGTCGAACTTGTTGCTGCGGCTGAAGCCTTTCCAGTCGCGCTCGACGATGAACGCGGTGATGCCGTGCGGGCCCTTTTCCAGGTCGGTCTTGGCGTAGATCACGTAGGTGTTGGCGTCGGGACCGTTGGTGATCCAGGTCTTGCTGCCGTTGAGCACGTAGTGGTCGCCGCGCTTGTCGGCGCGCAGCTTCATCGAGACCACGTCGGAGCCGGCGTTGGGTTCGCTCATGGCCAGGGCGCCGATGTGTTCGCCGCTGATCAGCTTGGGCAGGTATTGGCTCTTCTGTGCGTGGTTGCCGTTGCGGTTGATCTGGTTGACGCAGAGGTTGGAGTGGGCACCGTAGGAGAGGGCGACCGAGGCCGAGCCGCGGCTGATTTCTTCCATGGCCACCACGTGGGCCAGGTAGCCCAGGCCGGCACCGCCGTATTCTTCCGGCACGGTGATGCCCAAGAGGCCCATGTCGCCGAACTTGCGCCACATGTCGGCGGGGAACAGGTTGTCGACGTCGATCTGTGCCGCCCGTGGCGCCAGCTCGGCCTTGACGAAGGCCTGCACCTGGTCGCGGAGCATGTCGATGGTTTCGCCGAGGGCAAAGTTCAGGGTCGGATAGCTCATGGGGGCACCTTCAAACTTGTTTTTATGTAAGGGAGTCGGGCTGTGGAGAGCGGCTGATCCGGCTCTCACCTTTACGTTAACGTAAGCCTGCGGCGAGTGACTGTCAATCACCCTTTACGTAAACGTCAACTTGCGCGAATCTGTCGGCGCCGAGCTTGCTGGCGATGAAGGATAACGCGGTCGTATAGCGACACCGCGGCGCCCCAATCGCGGGAAAGCCTCGCTCCTACAATAAAGACAATAGGGGTCATCATGGATCAACCCGCATCCGCGCCGGGGCGCAGCTACACTCGCGGCACGCAGGACAAAGCCTTGCTGGCGCTGACCATCGGCCAGGCGTTCGATCGCACGGTGGCGTCATACCCTCGGGGCGAAGCCCTGGTGGTACGTCACCAGCAACTGCGCTACAGCTGGCAGCAACTGGCCGAAATCGTCGACTTGCATGCCCGGGCGCTGCTGGCCCTGGGGCTCAAGACCGGCGACCGACTAGGCATCTGGGCCCCCAACTGTGCCCAGTGGTGCATCAGCCAGTTCGCCAGCGCCAAGATCGGCGCGATCCTGGTGAACATCAACCCGGCCTATCGCAGTTCCGAGTTGGAATACGTGCTCAAGCAGTCCGGTTGCCAGTGGCTGGTGTGCGCCGGTGCGTTCAAGACCTCCGACTACCACGCCATGTTGCAGGGCCTCGCACCCGAGCTGGCGCAGCAGTCCATCGGCCAGCTACAGAGCGAACGCCTGCCGGATTTGCGCGGTGTGATCAGCCTTGACGCGCAGCCGCCGTCGGGCTTTCTGCCCTGGTCGCAGCTGGCCGACCTGGGGGCCGGCGTCAGCGTCGAAGCGCTGCGCGAACGCCAGGACAGCCTGGACCCCGACCAGGCGGTGAATATCCAGTACACCTCCGGCACCACCGGTTTCCCCAAGGGCGCGACCCTCAGCCACTACAACATCCTCAACAACGGCTATATGGTCGGCGAGAGCCTGGGCCTGGGCCACGAGGACCGCCTGGTGATCCCGGTGCCGCTGTACCACTGCTTCGGCATGGTCATGGGCAACCTGGGCTGCGTGACCCACGGCACCACCATGATCTACCCCAACGATGCCTTCGATCCGCTGCTGACCCTGAGCGCCGTGGCCGAGGAACAGGCCACCGGGCTGTACGGCGTGCCGACCATGTTCATCGCCCTGCTCGACCAGCCACGGCGGGCCGAGTTCGACCTGTCGAGCCTGCGCACCGGGATCATGGCCGGGGCCACCTGTCCGATCGAGGTGATGCGCCGGGTGATCGGCGAGATGCACATGAGCGAAGTGCAGATCGCCTACGGCATGACCGAAACCAGCCCGGTGTCGTTGCAGACCGGCCCGGCGGACGACCTCGAGCTGCGCGTGACCACGGTCGGTCGCACCCAGCCGCAGCTGGAAAGCAAGATCATCGACGAGGCGGGCAATATCGTGCCGCACGGCACCATCGGTGAGTTGTGCACCCGCGGTTACAGCGTGATGCTGGGCTACTGGAACAACCCCCAGGGCACGGCCGAAGCCATCGACCAGGCCGGCTGGATGCACACCGGCGACCTGGCGACCATGAACGAGCAGGGTTATGTGTGCATCGCCGGGCGCAACAAGGACATGATCATCCGCGGCGGCGAGAACATTTATCCGCGCGAGCTGGAGGAGTTTTTCTTCACCCATCCGGCGGTGGCCGACGTGCAGGTGATCGGCATCCCGTGCTCGAAGTACGGTGAAGAGATTGTCGCCTGGATCAAGTTCCACCCCGGCCACAGCGCCAGCGAGGAGGAGTTGCAGGCCTGGTGCAAGGAGCGCATTGCCCACTTCAAGACGCCGCGTTACTTCAAGTTCGTCGAGGAGTTCCCGATGACCGTGACCGGCAAGATCCAGAAGTTCAGGATGCGCGAGATCAGTATCGAGGAGTTGCGCGGGCGTTCCTGATGTCATCGCGAGCAAGCTGGCTCTTTGTAGGAGCGAGCTTGCTCGCGATAGCGACCTCAAGGTCGCCGCCGAACCAGGGAAGGAAACGGGAAGGCCGGAAAGCACAAAGGGGAGCCGAAGCTCCCCTTTAATTTTGTCGTTGCGTGCTCTTTTTTTATTATTAAGGGGCGGTCTGTTGTTGTTTTTGGCAACCGTTACCCTTTACCGCTGTTTTTGGCGATCCCCATCCGGGATCAAGAGCAAACGTATTTTTTTGAGCGCTGATCTATTTCCTCGCTTGAACGACCAACCAGTTCGGGAGCTACCTTGGGGTAGTTTTATTGTTCTCTGCCCGGTTGCGGATGCCTTTTGTTGTTAAGGACACCCTGGAAAACACATCCTCTCCAAAAAAATCTGTTAGCTGCGTCTCTGCCGTGTTGTTTTTGTTATGTCAGAGTCGTTTCGTTTTGTTTTTATTAGCTTTGCTGCTTTTTATTCTTGTTATGCCAGAGATATAGCAGAAGCCATGCCAACTTTTTAAAATCCTTTAAAATCAATGGTTTGATAAAAATGGCATTTCATCTGTACCGCTAGAAAATCGACAAACTGTTTCCGTGTTACCCGTTTCGAGCGTGCGCCAGAGCAGTCGGTAACACCCTGAAACAGGCAACCCCCTCAACCTGGGTAACGGGCCTTGGCGACGCGCGAGCCGGTGGGCCGCCCCAGCACGGAGCAGATCTGCTGGCCGGCGAGGATCAGGCGCTCCATGTCGATACCGGTTTCGATGCCCAGCCCATTGAGCAGGTACAGCACGTCTTCGCTGGCGACGTTACCGCTGGCGCCCTTGGCGTAGGGGCAGCCGCCGAGCCCGGCGATGGAGCTGTCGAACACCGCGATGCCTTCCAGCAGGCTGGCGTAGATATTGGCCAGGGCCTGGCCATAGGTGTCGTGGAAGTGCCCGGCGAGCTTGTCCCGCGGAACGTGGGCGGCCACCACCTCGAACATGCGACGGGTAGCGCCGGCGGTGCCGGTGCCGATGGTGTCGCCCAGGGACACTTCGTAGCAGCCCATGCTGTACAGCTCGCGGGCGACCACGGCGACCTGTTCCGGCGCCACCTCGCCTTCGTAAGGGCAGCCCAGCACGCAGGACACGTAACCGCGCACGGTAACGCCCTGCTGTTTCGCCGCCTCCATGATCGGCACGAAGCGCTCCAGGCTCTGGCTGATGGAGCAATTGATGTTGCGCTGGGAGAACGCCTCGGAGGCGGCGGCGAACACCGCGACTTCCTTGACCCCGGCGGCCAGGGCGTCTTCGAAGCCACGCAGGTTCGGGGCGAGGGCGCCGTAGGTCACCCCCGGCTTGCGCTGGATCTGCGCGAACACCTCGGCGGACCCGGCCATCTGCGGCACCCATTTGGGCGAGACGAAACTGCCGACTTCTATATAGCCGAGCCCGGCCGCGCTCAGGGCATCCACCAGTTGTACCTTGTCGGCGACGCTGATGGGTTGGGCTTCGTTCTGCAAACCGTCGCGAGGACCGACTTCGACCAGGCGCACATGGGGGGGGAGGGACATGAGAGCTTTACCTATATTAAGTGGGCACTAATGTAGCCGCTGCCGCAGGCTGCGATCGACGACGAAGTCGACGCAAAACCAGGCGCTACGGTCTGTCTGGCAGATTGTCTGTGCTGCTGGGGCGGTTACTGCACGGCGCTTTTCTGATTCTGGATGGTCTGCTCCAGCGCCTGGGTGCAGCGCTCTTCCGCGGTGTCCAGCTCCAGCTTCATCTGTTCGATGTCCAGCAGCTGCTGCTCCAGCTGTTCGCGGCGCTCGGCGATTTTCGCCAGCATGCTGTGCAATTGCTTCAGGTTGCCGCTGCTGGGGTCGTAGAGTTCGATCAACTCGCGGCACTCGGCCAGGGAGAAGCCGATGCGCTTGCCGCGCAGGATCAGCTTCAGGCTGACCTTGTCCCGTGGCGAGTAGATGCGTTCCTGGCCACGGCGTTCGGGGGCGAGCAGGCCTTGTTCTTCATAAAAACGGATGGCCCGGGTGGTGATGTCGAGCTCGCGGGCGAGGTCGGAAATGCTGTAGGTCTGGCTGCTCATGGGGGCACTCGAAAAAGGTCTTGGCGTTAAGCTAATTCGAGGTTGACGTATACGTCAAGCAGGATGCAGATCCATCCATGGATTGAGGCTTGCCGAGGAGGGCGGGAACGCAGTGGTTCAGGCGTCACGCAGCGTTCTTATCATGGGCAAGCCTCGCGCCTAGCGGTCACTTTTCGAGTTTTTTCTCATGGGCCGTCACCTGCTGGCACAGCTCGATCATCTGCTCGCGCATCCAGCGGTTGGCCGGGTCCTGGTCGGTGCTTTCGTGCCAGTAGAGGTGGGTTTCCAGTGGCGGCACGTCGTTGACCGGCAGGTTGAACGCCTGCAGGTCATGGCGTCGGGCGAAGCGCTCGGGCACGGTCATGACCATGTCGGTCTGTTGCAGCACTTGCGAGGCCATCAGGTAATGCTGGGAGCGCAGGGCGATCTTGCGCTGGATGCCCATCTTGCCCAGGGCCAGGTCGACATAACCCAGGCCGCTGCGGCGGCTGGAGATATGGATATGGGTCAGCGACAGGTAGTCGTCGAGGCTGAGTTTTTCCTTGTTCGCCAGCGGGTGGCTCTTGCGCATGGCACAGACGTAGCGGTCTTCCATCAGCTTGACGTGGCGGACCTGCGGGTCGGTGTTGAGCGGGGCATCGACGGCGAAGTCCAGGCGGCCGGCGGCCAGTTCCTTGGTGGTTTCCCGGCGCTTGGACAGGAAGCTCTCGATGATCACCGTGGGGGCCAGGCGCCGCAGGCGCTGGAACAGCGGCGGCAGGATCACCGCCTCGGTCAGGTCGGTCATGCTGATGCGGTAGGTCTTGACCGCCTGCAAGGGGTTGAAGATGCGGCTTTCCTGCACCGACACCCGCAGCAGCGAAAGGGCGTTGCGCACCGGGCCGATGATGTTCTGCGCCATGGGCGTGGGCACCATGCCCTGGGCGGTTCGCACGAACAGCGGGTCGTTGAAGGTTTCGCGCAGGCGAGCCAGGGCGTTGGAGACAGCGGGCTGAGTGATGCCGACGATCTGCCCGGCGCGGGTCAGGTTGGCTTCGGTGTAGATCGCGTCGAAGACGATGAAAAGGTTGAGGTCGACCTTGCTCAGATTCATTGCGCTGCACTCTTATTGTTAGGGTCGGGAGGGATGGACTGATGGCCTGCCCGATCAGTCAATCATATATCGGTGATGAATGTTAATACACGCCGAGAATAGGCTAGGTAAATTTTCGTAAGCTGTTCTAGCATCGGTCCCATGCCCTCAACCACCTTGCCAAGAAGGTAGCTGCCCATGGATTTCGCCTATTCACCCAAGGTTCAGGAACTGCGTGAGCGCGTGACCGCGTTCATGGACACTTATGTCTATCCGGCTGAAGCCGTGTTCGAGCGCCAGGTCGCCGAAGGCGATCGCTGGCAGCCGACGGCGATCATGGAAGAACTCAAACTCAAGGCCAAGGCCGAGGGGTTGTGGAATCTGTTCTTGCCCGAGTCGGAACTTGGCGCCGGCCTGACCAATCTCGAATATGCACCGTTGGCGGAAATCATGGGCCGCTCCCTGCTGGGGCCGGAACCCTTCAACTGCTCGGCACCGGACACCGGCAACATGGAAGTGCTGGTGCGCTACGCCAATGAAGAGCAGAAGCAACGCTGGCTGGAGCCGCTGCTGCGCGGCGAGATCCGCTCCGCCTTCGCCATGACCGAGCCGGACGTGGCGTCGTCCGACGCCACCAACATGGCCGCCCGCGCCGTGCGAGACGGCGACGAATGGGTGATCAACGGCAAGAAGTGGTGGACCTCGGGGGCCTGCGACCCGCGCTGCAAGATCCTGATCTTCATGGGCCTGAGCAACCCGGACGCGCCGCGCCACCAGCAGCACTCGATGATCCTGGTGCCGGTCGACACCCCCGGGGTGAAGATTGTCCGGCCGCTGCCGGTGTTCGGTTACGACGACGCCCCTCACGGCCATGCCGAAGTGCTGTTCGACAACGTGCGGGTGCCGTACGAGAACGTGCTGCTGGGCGAGGGTCGTGGCTTCGAGATCGCCCAGGGCCGCCTTGGCCCGGGCCGGATTCACCACTGCATGCGTTCGATCGGCATGGCCGAGCGCGCGCTGGAACTGATGTGCAAGCGTGCGGTGAGCCGCACCGCCTTCGGCAAGCCGCTGGCGCGCCTGGGCGGCAATGTCGACAAGATCGCCGATTCGCGGATGGAGATCGACATGGCGCGCCTGCTGACCCTGAAGGCGGCGTACATGATGGACACCGTCGGCAACAAGGTGGCGAAAAGCGAAATCGCCCAGATCAAGGTGGTGGCGCCGAACGTGGCCTTGAAGGTGATCGACCGGGCCATCCAGATGCATGGCGGGGCCGGGGTCTCCAACGATTTCCCGCTGGCCTACATGTACGCCATGCAACGCACCCTGCGCCTGGCCGACGGCCCGGACGAAGTGCACCGCGCGGCCATCGGCAAGTTCGAAATCGGCAAGTACGTACCCAGGGAAATGCTGCGCAGCGGGCATTAAAAGCGATCGCGGGCAAGCCTCGTTCCTGCAGAATCTTCCGTAGGCGCGAGGCTTGCCCGCGATAACGTCCCCGGTTACACCGCGAACTTCCCCTTCAATACACCCAGACTTCCACCCGCCGATTCTTGATCCGTCCCTCGTCCGCGGTATTGGCCGCGACCGGCATCTGCGCACCGAAGCCGCGAATGCCCCGCAGCACCACACCGTTTCTCACCAGTTCCCGGCGCACGGTCATGGCCCTTAGCTTGGACAGCAGCGCCGCGCGCGCCGGATCGTTCTTGGCGTCGCCGAAGCCCACCAGGGTCACGCGCTTGGCCAGCTTGTCGTGGCGCTTGAGAAAGTCCAGGACCCGCGCCAGATCCTGGCGCGCCTTGTTGTCGAGGGTGGCGCTGCCTTCTTCGAAACGAAAGTTCACGGTCAGGCGCTGCGCCTGCCGGGCGATGGCCTGGTACCCCTCGGGCATCTGCGGGGCAGGGGCGACGTTCATGGCCAGCACCGTCTGCGCGATAAAACCGTTGGCCGCGACTATGGCCTGGCCCCTGGCGCTCTGGGCGAAACGCACCAGGGCGTGGGCCCAAGGGTTTTGCTCATCGGCTGGCAGGTAGAAGTACAGGCGCCGTGACAATGGGTAGTCCTCGGTGGCGATCAGGCTATCGAGGGGCAGCATCGGTTGCGAACCGCCGTCGACGAGCGCCACGGCCTTGGCCTGGCGCACATAAGGCAGGCCGATAAAACCGATGCCCTGGGGATCGTGGCTAACCGCGTCGGAGAGCTGTTCGCTGGACTCGAAGCGTTGCGCCATAGCGCTGAGGTTCTTGCCGCGACGGGCCAGCACCAGTTCCTTGAAGGTGTCGTAGGTGCCGGATCGGTCATCGCGGGCGTACAGGTGAATGGCGCCGCCGACTCCGCCCAATTCTTCCCAGGTTTTCACCTCGCCGCTGAAGACCCGCGCCAGTTGCTCGGTGTCCAGCCGTGCGAGTGGGTTTTGCGGGTGGAGGATGATCGCCAGGCCGTCGATGGCGATCACTTGTTCGGCCTCGGGGGCCTTCATGTCGCCGAGGGCTTCCAGTCCCACCCGTTCGCTGTCCTTGATCGGTCGTGACGCGGCGGCGAGGTCGGCGCTGGCGTTCTTCAACGCGGCAAAGCCGGTACTGGAACCATGGGCGGCGATCTCGACGACAACGCGCCGGCCCTGGGCATTCTGGCCGGTCACCCGACGCTCATTGTCTGTGCCCGACGCTTCGATCCGTATGTCGAGCAACCCTTGTTCTTGCATCAGGCCCTTGACCAGGGCCGGGCCCAGCGCGGCACCGATGGTGTTGGAACCCTGGATGCGCAGTACCGGCTGGTTGTCGCCGGCCAGGGGCTGGGCGGCGAACACCGACCAGGGCAGGGCGTAGCAGACGAATCCGACCAGCAGCAGGCAGAGGGTGCGGCACCAGAGGTCCCGTTCACTGACAGTACAAACGCGTGACATGCGGCAATGGCCTTCTATGGCGGGAGCGAGTGCGGCGAGATTAAGTCAGGGAGGTGACGGGGATGTGACGGTTTGCGGGGGTAATCGGAGCCTCCCCTGGATTTTCAGAATGCTCTTAAAGACCCGGCACGGCTGGCTCAGTAGAGTTGAAAACTTTGTCTGGAGGGGAGTTGGTGCACGCCGACTCCCGTCGTCACCAGGTGTCGATGCAGCCCTGGCTGTAATTTGCTTGTGTCAAAGGAGTATGAAATGAGTGGCTGGTTCGAGCTGAAGCAATATGGCAGCGGAGGTTTCAGGTTCTTGCTGAAGTCCAAGGACACGCAGACCATGCTTCAAAGCGACCGTTACCCTTGTCGTGAGAGTGTCGAGGCAGCCATTGCGCTGTTCCGCAAGCACTGCACGTCCCCGGGGAGTTACGAAAAGAAGATCGCCCCTGGTGGCAAATCCTACTTCAATCTCAAGGCCGGCAAGGAGGTGATCCTGGTCAGCCACTTGTATGACTCGGAGCCGACCCGTGAGTCCGCCATCGAGGCCATCATGCAGGCCGGCACCAGCCCCCGGGTCGAGTTGTGTTGAGACGCTGAGGCAATAAAAAAGCCCATCTCAGGATGGGCTTTTTTGTGCCTGGCGATCAGCTCAGTTCGAGCCAGATCGGTGCGTGGTCGGAAGGTTTCTCCATGCCGCGCAGGTCGTAGTCGACCCCGGCATCCTTGATCCGTGGCAGCAGGCCGCGGGAGGCCATGATCAGGTCGATGCGCAGGCCGCGCTTGGGCTCGTCCTCGAAACCGCGGCTGCGGTAGTCGAACCAGCTGAAGCGATCGGCCACCTCGGGGTTGAGGTGGCGGAAACTGTCCACCAGGCCCCAGTTCTTCAAGCGGGCCATCCACTCGCGTTCTTCCGGCAGGAAGCTGCACTTGCCGGTTTTCAGCCAGCGCTTCATGTTGTCCGGGCCGATGCCGATGTCGCAGTCTTCCGGTGAAATGTTCACGTCGCCCATGACCACCAGCGGTTGCTCGTTGCTGAAACGGGTTTCCAGCAGGTGCTGCAGGTCGCTGTAGAAACGCTGCTTGGCCGGGAACTTGGTGGGGTGGTCGCGGCTTTCGCCCTGGGGGAAGTAGCCGTTCATGATGATCACCGGAGTGCCGTCGACATCGGCGAAGGTGCCCCAGATAAAACGCCGCTGGGCATCTTCATCGTCGCCATCGAAGCCTTTGTACAGGTCCAGCGGCGCCTGGCGCGAGAGCAGGGCGACGCCGTAGTGGCCTTTCTGCCCGTGGTAATGCACGTGATAGCCCAGCGCCTGGACTTCGGCCAGGGGGAACTGGTCGTCCGACACCTTGGTTTCCTGCAGGCCGATGATGTCCGGTTGATGCTTTTCGATCAGCGCCGCCAACTGATGGGGGCGGGCGCGCAGCCCATTGATGTTGAACGAGACGATCTTCATGGTCGGCAGTCCTGGCAAAACTGCGATGCTAGCCGACAAGTCGCGCGGCGGCCAGCGTGGCGGCGTGGCGGCTGCGCTGCTAAGGTCCATGGGCAGCGCATAGTGGAACGATCGCGGGCCTGGAAGGCTCGTAGCTATGAAGCGCACCAAGAACTGGCACATGTTTGCCGCCATTCAGCGCGACCACTTCAAGCCGGCCCCAGGGGGGAGACCCATCGCCATGCCCGAAACCTCGACTGCCATCGCCGACATTCATATGCTCGACAGCGGCTACGCGCGCGAAGCCCGTTCCCTGCTGTACCAGGCTTATCGCCACGAGCCGACCTTCGCCTATCTGTTCGAGTCCGAACGCCCGGGTTACGAGCAGCGAGTGCGAGCCACGGTGCGCGAGCTGGTCAAGCAGCACTTCATTCAGGACTTGCCGGCCATCGGCCTGCTGGTCAACGACCGGCTGATCGGCATCGCCCTGATCGCGCCACCCCAGCGTCGCCTGGGCATTACCGAGAGCTGGGCCTGGCGCTTGCGCATGGTGCTCAGTACCGGTTTCCGTTGCACCCGGCGTTACCTGGACTATCACGCGGCAGTGTTGGGTTGCCTGCCCACCGATTCGGTGCACGTCCTGCCATTGCTGGGCGTCCACCCGCAGTTCCAGGGCAAGCATTTCGGTGAGCAGTTGTTGCAGGCGGTGCACAACTGGTGCGCGGTGGACGAGCATTCCCAGGGTGTGGTGCTGGACACCGGCAACCCGCGTTACCTGGCGTTTTATGAGCGCCAGGGCTACGAAGAGATTGGCGAGATCGCCGTGGGTCCGGTCCGTGAGCACGTTTTCTTTCACGCCAACCCACAGGTTCTGCAGAACGCAACCGGCTGAACAGAACTTTCCTCACATTTGTGCGCTCTATCGGGCTCCCAGCTCGTGATAGCATTCGCGCCTATGAAGTTTTCAGGAAGATTCACCAGCGGCTTGTTGCTGCTGTTCACCAGCTGTGCGGCACTGGCGCAAAGCGAATTGGACGTCAGGGTCAAACCCTCCAACGATGAACTCAAGGCCAATGTGGAGGGCTACATTGGTGGGGTTGGCGATCGTGACGAGGAGGCGCTGCAGCGTTTCAGCCGTGGCGCCGAGGAGCAGGCCCGCAAGGCCGCCCAGGCCCTGGGCTATTACCAGCCGCAGATCAGCAGCGAAGTCAAAGGCGGCGAAAAGCCGCGTTTGGTGTTGAATATCGATCCTGGCGAGCCGGTACACCTGCGCAATGTCACCATCCGGGTCGACGGCCCGGCGGCCTCCCTCAAGGGCTTTCGGGTGCCCAGGAGCGATCAGCTGAAAAGTGGCGCGGTCCTCAATCACGGTCATTACGAAGACGCCAAGCGGCTGATCCAGAACCAGGCGTCGCGCTACGGCTTTTTCAGCGGGCGTTTCACCCGGCAGAAGCTGGCCGTGGACCCCCAGGCCGGGGTGGCGGATATCGAGCTGGTGTACGAAAGCGGTCCGCGCTACGCCCTGGGCAAGGTCAGTTTTGCCGGCGATACGCCGTTCGACGAAGACCTGCTGCAACGCATGGTGCCGTTCAAGGCCGGCACGCCCTATGATTCCGAACTGATCGCCGAACTCAACCAGGCGCTGCAATCGAGTGGCTACTTCGAAGGTGTGCGGGTCGATGCGGCGCCGACCGCGGCCGCCGCCGAGGTGATTCCGGTGGCGGTCCGGCTGGAAACCCGCAAGCCGCGCACCATGGGCCTGGGCCTGGGTTTTTCCACCGACGTCGGGCCGCGGGCCAAGGCCAACTGGACCCGGCACTGGGTCAACGCCCAAGGCCACAGTTATGGCTGGGAGGCGGAGGTCTCCGCGCCGCGGCAGAACGTCGGCCTGTTCTACGACATACCGCTGGACCCGCCGCTGACCGACAAGCTGCGTTTTGCCGGCGGCTACCAGAACGAAGAAATCTCCAATACCGACACCCTGAGTAAGCTGCTCACCCTTGGCCCCGAGTGGCACAGCAAGTTGCCCAGCGGCTGGCAGCGGGTCATCTCGCTGAAATGGCAGCGCGAGGAATACCGCCTTGGCGACGACTCGGGCCTGAGCACCCTGTTGATGCCCGGTGTCAGTTACTCCTACCTGCGCAGCGATCACCGCATCGACCCGCACAACGGCTATCGCCTGCAATTCGACAGCAAGGTGGCCAAGGAAGGGCTGGGTTCGGACACCAACCTGTTATATGGCACCGTGTTGCTCAAGGGCCTGACCACGGTGTGGGACAACCACCGGTTTCTCGGCCGGGTGCAGTTCGGTGGCAGCGCCACCAACGGTTACAAGAAGGTCCCGCCGTCGCTGCGCTTTTTCGCCGGTGGCGACCAGAGCGTGCGTGGTTACGATTACCAGAGCCTGTCGCCGGAGAATTCCGACGGCGACCGGATCGGCGGGCGCTACATGGTGGCCGGCAGTGTCGAATACCAGTACTCCATCGCGGAAAAATGGCGCCTGGCGACCTTTGTCGACCAGGGCAACTCCTTCGACAAACTTGAATTGCCGAACCTCAAGACCGGGGTCGGCGTCGGTGTGCGCTGGGTGTCCCCGGTGGGGCCGATCCGCCTCGACCTGGCCCATGCGCTGGACGATGACGGCGGCATTCGCTTGCACTTTTCCATGGGGCCAGAGCTGTGAAGCGTGGTTTGAAGATCGCAGCGCTGGCGCTGCTGGTGTTGGTGGCGGTGCTGGTACTGGCGCTGGCTTCGATGCTCGGCACCCAGGCCGGCAGTCGCTGGGCCCTGGTCCTGGTGCCGGGCCTGACGGTGGAGAACTTCGCCGGCCGCCTGGGCGGGCAGTGGAGCGCCGATCACCTGTTGTGGCAACAGGACAGCAGCCGGGTCGAACTCCTGGCGCCGAAATTCGCCTGGTCGCCGGCGTGCCTGATGCGCATGACCCTGTGCATCGAACAACTGGACGTGGAGCAGGTCAGCCTGCAATTCCCGCCGGGTGCGGAAGAACAAAGCAGCGGCCCGATCAGCCTGCCGGATTTGCAGCTGCCCCTGGCTATCGAACTGGGCCAGGTGCGGGTCGGCAGCCTGCAGTTCAACGGCGCCGAGGAACTCAAGGGCCTGCAACTGGCGGCGCAGTGGACGGCAAAGGGCTTGCAGATCGACTCGGTGAGCCTGCAACGCGACGACCTCAGCCTCAATCTTTCGGGTTTGTTGTCGCCCAGCGGCGACTGGCCATTGAGCGCGGCCGGGACCTTGACCCTGCCGGCGCCCGGCGGCGAACCCTGGGCGCTGGCGCTGAAGGTCGATGGCGACCTGTTGAAGACCCTCAAGCTTGCGGCCGACAGCAGCGGTTATCTGCAAGGCAGGTTGAGCGGCGAGCTGCAACCGCTGGCGCAGAACCTGCCGGCCGAGGTGCGGATCACCGCCGATGGCTTCAAGGCCAGCGCCGGTCTGCCCGACACCCTGATGCTCAACCAGCTGGAACTGACCGGCAAAGGTGACCTCAAGGCGGGCTACCAACTGCTGGGCAAGGCTACCTTGCCGGCCGAGCAGGGGCCGGTGGCACTGGTGCTGCAAGGCAAGGTCGACGCCAAGGGCGCGCAGATCGCCGCGCTGGACCTGACCGCCAACGACAAGCAAAACCTCAAGCTGACCGGCCAGCTGGACTGGAGCCAGGGCCTGAACGCCGAAGCCAAGCTCGACTGGCTGGATTTCCCCTGGCATCGCCTGTACCCGCTGATCGAAGAGCCCGCGGTGGCGATGCGCCGTTTCAATGCTGAAGTCGCCTACCGCGACGGCAACTACCTGGGCAACTTCAAGGGCGACCTCGATGGTCCGGCGGGGGCGTTCAGCCTCAGCAGCCCGTTCAGCGGCGACCTGACAAAAATCTTCCTGCCCCAGTTCAAGCTCGTTGCCGGCCAGGGCAAGGCCGAAGGCCACCTGAACCTGCAATTCGCCGACGGCATCGCCTGGGATACCGCCCTGGACCTGTCGGCGATCGACCCGGCGTACTGGGTCGCCGAGCTGCCGGGTACGTTAGCTGGACCGCTGCGCAGCCAGGGCGAAATGAAGAACGAGCAACTCAAGCTCAACGCCGACCTCGACCTCAAGGGCAAGTTGCGCGGCCAGCCCGCGGTGCTGCAGGCCAAGGCCGATGGCGCTGGCGAGCAGTGGAACCTGAGCGCCCTGGACATCCGCCTGGGCGACAACCGCATCAACGGTTCCGGCCGCTTGCAACAACGCCTGGCCGGGCAGCTCGATATCAAGTTGCCACGCCTCGGCCAGCTGTGGCCTGAGCTGCGTGGCCAACTCAACGGACGCCTCGACGTCGCCGGCACCCTGAAGGCGCCGCAGGGCAAGCTCGACCTGCAAGGCCAGCAGTTGGTATTCACCGACAATCGCCTGCAGAGCCTCAAGCTCGATGCCAACCTGGACAGCGCGCAACGGGCGCGGATCGACCTCAAGGGGACCGGCATCCAGGTCGGCGAAACCTCGCTGGGTACACTGACGGCCAGCGGCCAGGGCGATATCAAGAACCAGAAGTTGCAACTGGACCTGCAAGGTCCGCAGCTCAAGCTGGCGCTGGGCCTGGACGGCAGGCTGGAGCAGGGCAACTGGCGCGGACGCCTGGCCAGCGGCGATATCCAGACCGGTGGCCAGGACTGGAGGCTGCAAGCCCCGGCGAAGCTCGAATACCTGGCCGACGGCAAGCTCAACTTCGGCACCCATTGCTGGGCCAGCGGCGATGCCAGCCTGTGTGGCGAGGATCAGCGGCTGATGCCCGAACCCAAGTTGCGCTACCACCTCAAGCAGTTCCCGATCGACAGCCTCGCGCAGTGGTTGCCCAAGGATTTTGCCTGGAAGGGCCGGCTCAATGCCGATATCCAGCTGGACGTACCGGCCGGCGGCCCGCAGGGGCGGATCCTGCTGGACGCCAGCGGCGGCACCTTGCGGGTCAAGGAAAAGCAGCAGTGGCTGGACTTCCCGTACCAGACGCTGAAACTCGACACCACCCTCAACCCCAAGCGCATCGACACGCAGCTGGCGTTTAGCGGCGGCAGGCTCGGTGAGCTGATGCTGCAGGCGCAGATCAATCCGTTGCCGAAAAACAAGCCGCTGTCCGGCGAGTTTCGCCTCAGCGGCCTGGACCTGGCGGTGGCGCGACCGTTCGTGCCGATGGTCGAGAAGCTCGCCGGCAGCCTCAATGGCAGCGGGCGCATCTCCGGTGGCCTGCTGGCGCCGCAGGTCAACGGCAGCCTGGCGCTCAGCGGCGGCGAAGTTTCTGGTCCGGAATTGCCCATCAGCCTCCAGGACCTGCAATTGCAGGCGCTGATCGCCGGTGAAAACCTGCAGTTGAGCGGTGGCTGGAAGAGCGGCAAGGCCGGGCAGGGCAGCCTGAACGGCAATATCGCCTGGGGCCAGGCGCTGGTGGTGGACTTGAACCTCAAGGGTTCGCAGCTGCCGGTCACCGTCGAGCCCTATGCGGTGCTGGACGTGGCGCCGGACCTGAAGATCTCGATGAAGGACGACAGGCTGGCGATCGCCGGCAAGGTCCAGGTGCCCAAGGGCGAAATCACCATTCGCGAATTGCCGCCGTCGACGGTCAAGGTGTCGGACGATACGGTGATCGTCGGCCACCAGACCGAGGAGGGCAAAGCACCGATGGCCATGGCGATGGACATCGACGTGGTGGTCGGCGAGGACAAGCTCAGCTTCACCGGTTTCGGCCTGACCGCCAACCTGCAAGGCCACGTGCACATCGGCGACAACATGGACACCCGTGGCGAACTGTGGCTCAACGACGGTCGCTACCGTGCCTATGGCCAGCGCCTGACCGTGCGCCGGGCGCGCCTGCTGTTCGCCGGGCCGATCGACCAGCCCTACCTGGACATCGAGGCGATCCGCCAGACCGATGACGTGATCGCCGGTATCCGCCTCAGTGGCAGCGCCGAACAGCCGGCCACGCAGATCTTCTCGGAGCCGGCGATGAGCCAGGAGCAGGCGCTGTCCTACCTGGTGCTCGGGCGTCCCTTGAGCACCACCGGCGAGGACAACAACATGCTGGCGCAAGCCGCCCTGGGCCTTGGCCTGATGGGCAGCTCGAACATCACCGGCGGGCTGGCCAAGAACCTGGGGATCGAAGACTTCCAGCTCGACACCCAGGGCAGCGGCAACACCACCAGCGTGGTGGCCAGCGGCAATATCTCCGAGCGCCTCAGCCTGCGGTACGGGGTAGGGGTCTTCGAACCGGCCAACACCATCGCCCTGCGCTACAAACTGAGCAAAAAGGTCTACCTGGAAGCGGCCAGCGGCGTCGCCAGCTCGCTGGACATCTTCTACAAACGCGACTTCTGATAGCCGTCGGTAAGCCAGTCCCTTTGGCAGGGGCTGGCTTTCGCCCCCCCTCCAGGCGGTATTTCTCCCTCCGATTTTCGACGTCAAGGCTTTCCCATTAATTAGCTTGATAATAAGCATGCTAATTATTGTTTGGATATTGGCTGCCTAGGCAGTAACATCTCGACATACTTTCGCTGCCTAGGCAGCTAACAGGTGGTCAGATGAAGCACTTCACCCCAGACGATTTCCACAATTGCCACCTCGGGCTCTTGCTGGGCCGCGCGGCCCTGCTCAAGGACCGGATCATCGACAGCCACATGGAACCCCACGGCATCACCGCCGCGCAGTTCAAGGTGCTGATCATCATGGCCCAGTTCGGCGTCGATACCCCGGCCGAGCTGTGCCGCCACCTGTCCCTCGACAGCGGTTCCATGACCCGCATGCTCGATCGCCTGGAGCAGAAGGACTTCCTCGCCCGCCAACGTTCGGAGCACGACCGCCGTCAGGTGCGCCTGGTGCTCACCGAGGAGGGCCAGAAGCTCGCCGACTGCCTGCCGCACATCGGTGCCAATGCCATGAACGAACTGGCCGGCGCCATTACCCCCGAAGAGTTGAAAACCCTGGAACAGATCCTCAAGAAAATTTTGCTGGCGGCCGGTGACCCGATCACCGTGTTGCGGGTAGGTGATAAGTAAATGAGCAGTCGAACCTTGCGTACCCGTTTGAGCCTGATGCTGCTGGCCATGAGCCTGGCCGGTTGTGCCAACTACAGCGGCCTGACAACCGAAGGGGTGAGCCTCGATGCCAAATCCCTCAAGGCCGGACAATCCCTGGGTGGCGTGACCCTGTCGCCGGCGGCCTGGCCGAAGAGCGACTGGTGGAAGAGCCTGGGCGATCCACAGCTCGACGGCCTGATCCGCGAAGCCCTGCACGACAGCCCCGACATGCAGATCGCCAGCGCCCGGGCCCACCAGGCCAGCGCGGCGGCCTATGCCGCGGACGCGGCGCGCATGCCGACCCTGGATGCCAGCGGCAGTGCCAGCCGCTCGCGGCTGTCTCGCTCGCAGGACCCGAGGGGGCAGGGCGACAACTACAGCACCCTGCGCAGCCTGACGGGCAACTTCAATTACACCTTCGACCTCTGGGGCGGCCAGCGCGATACCTGGGAAGCCGCCCTGGGCCAGGCCCGCGCCGCCGAGATCGATCGCCAGGCCGCGCAACTGACCCTGGCCGCCGACGTGGCCAGGGCCTACAGCGACCTGGGCCAGGCGCATATCGTCCATGACCTGGCCACTGAAGACCTCAAGCGCACCCGGCAGATGCTCGACCTGGGCCAGAAACGCCTGAGTTCGGGTATCGACAGCCAGTATCAGTACCAGCAGACCGAAAGCCTGGAGGCCAGCTCCGAAGCCTCGCTGATCGACGCCGAGAAAAACCTGCAGAGTGCCAAGATCGCCCTCGCGGTATTGCTCGGCAAAGGCCCGGACCGGGGCAACGAAATCGCCCGGCCGAAAGTCCTGCAGGCCAGCGCGGTGGCGCTGCCGTCAGTGCTGCCGGCGGAATTGCTGGGCCGCCGCCCGGACCTGGTGGCCGCGCGCTGGCGGGTCGAGGCGGCGAGCAAGAGCATCGATGCCGGCAAGACCAACTTCTACCCCAACCTCAACCTGAGCGCCGTCGCCGGCACTCAGTCGCTGCTGGGGGATGCGATGTTCGGATCGGCCAGCCGCTTCTTCAATATCGCCCCGACCGTGTCGCTGCCGATCTTCGACGGTGGCCGCCTGCGCGCCGACCTGGATGCCCGGGACGCCGACTACGACCTGGCCGTGGCGCAGTACAACAAGAGCCTGGTGAATGCCCTGGGGGATGTCAGCGACACCCTCTCCCAGCTGCGTGACATCGGTCGGCAGATCGCCGCCCAGCAACATGCCACCGACATCGCCCAGGACTCCTACGACACCGTGGTCCAGCGCTACGGCTCGGGGATCGGCAACTACCTGGACGTGCTCAGCATCGAGCAGCAATTGCTGCAGGCCCAGCGCCAGCTGGCGACCCTGAATGCCCAGCAGATCGACCTGTCGATCCAACTGATGCAAGCCTTGGGCGGTGGTTTCCAGACCGACAATCTGGCCGCGGCCACCCCGACTCCAGCCTCGCGCAATCAATAATTCAAGGTACTCATCATGGCCACTGCCGAAACCAACAACGCTCCCGAAAACACTCCGGACACCGCCAATCCACGCAAGCGCAAGCTCATGTTGCTGGGCCTGGTGGCGCTGATCGTCCTGGGCGGGCTGGGGGTCTTTGCCTGGTATGAGCTCTACGGACGCTGGAATGAAGGCACCGACGACGCCTATGTGAACGGCAACGTGGTGGAAATCACCCCGCTGGTCACCGGCACGGTGGTCAGCATCGGCGCCGACGATGGCGACCTGGTCCACGAAGGCCAGGTGCTGATCAACTTCGACCCCAACGATGCCGAGGTCGGCCTGCAAAGCGCCGAGGCCAACCTGGCCCGCACCGTGCGCCAGGTGCGCGGGCTGTACAGCAATGTCGACGGCATGCGCGCCCAGGTGGCGGCGCAGAAGGCCGAAGTGCAGAAAGCCCAGGACAACTTCAGCCGCCGCCGGACCCTCGCCAGCAGCGGGGCGATTTCCCAGGAAGAACTGTCCCACGCACGCGATGACCTGACCTCGGCGCAGAACGCCCTGGCCAATGCCCAGCAGCAGCTCAACACCACCAACGCGTTGGTGGATGACACTGTGGTCTCCAACCATCCGGACGTGCAGGCGGCCGCCGCGCAACTGCGCCAGGCCTACCTGACCAACGCCCGCAGCACGCTGATCGCCCCGGTGACCGGTTATGTCGCCAAGCGCACCGTGCAGCTGGGCCAGCGGGTACAGCCGGGCACCGCATTGATGGCGGTGATCCCGCTCGACCAGTTGTGGATCGACGCCAACTTCAAGGAAACCCAGCTGCGTGACATGCGTATCGGCCAGCCGGTGGACATCGAGGCCGATATCTACGGCAGCGAGGTCAAATACAGCGGCACCATCGACAGCCTGGGCGCCGGTACCGGCAGTGCCTTCGCCCTGTTGCCGGCGCAGAACGCTACTGGCAACTGGATCAAGATCGTGCAGCGGGTACCGGTGCGCATCCACGTGAATGCCGAAGAGCTGGCCAAGCACCCGCTGCGGGTCGGCCTGTCGACGGTGGTCAACGTCGACCTGCACGATCAGAGCGGCCCGGTGCTGGCCCAGCAGCCGCCACAAAAGGCGTCGTTCAGTACCAGCGTCTACGACCGCCAATTGAGCGAGGCCGATGCCCTGATCGCCCGCCTGATCCACGACAACAGCGCCGCCATCGGCAAGACCGCGCAGCGCTGATTCGCCGATTCCTCTGCTGCGGCCGCTAGCGGTCGCGGCACCTGCCTCGCTTCATAGGATTCGCGATGAGCAATAACGCCTCTTTCACACCGCCCAGCCTGTTGCTCAGCACCATCGGCCTGTCGCTGGCGACCTTCATGCAGGTGCTCGACACCACCATCGCCAACGTGGCCTTGCCGACCATCTCCGGCAACCTCGGGGTGAGTTCGGAGCAGGGCACCTGGGTGATCACCTCGTTTGCCGTGAGCAACGCCATCGCCTTGCCACTGACCGGTTGGCTGAGCCGGCGCTTCGGCGAAGTGAAGCTGTTTATCTGGGCCACCCTGCTGTTCGTGCTGGCCTCGTTCCTCTGCGGGATTTCCACCTCCATGCCCGAGCTGGTGGGCTTTCGTGTGTTGCAAGGGGTGGTGGCCGGGCCGCTGTACCCGATGACCCAGACCCTGCTGATCGCGGTCTACCCGCCGGCGAAAAGGGGCATGGCCCTGGCGCTGCTGGCGATGGTCACGGTGGTGGCGCCGATTGCCGGGCCGATTCTCGGCGGTTGGATCACCGATAGTTACAGCTGGCCGTGGATCTTCTTCATCAACGTACCGATCGGCCTGTTCGCCGCCTGGGTGGTCAAGCAGCAGTTGAAGGCACGGCCGGTAGTGACCAGCCGCCAGCCGATGGACTACATCGGCCTGCTGAGCCTGATCGTCGGCGTCGGGGCCTTGCAGATTGTGCTCGACAAGGGCAACGACCTGGATTGGTTCGAATCCAGCTTCATCATCATCGGTACGCTGATTTCGCTGATTGCCCTGGCGGTGTTCGTGATCTGGGAAATGACCGACCGCCATCCGGTGGTCAACCTGCGGCTGTTCGCCCACCGCAACTTCCGCATCGGCACCATTGTGCTGGTGGGCGGTTATGCCGGTTTCTTCGGCATCAACCTGATCCTGCCGCAGTGGTTGCAGACCCAGATGGGCTATACCGCGACCTGGGCCGGCCTGGCGGTGGCGCCGATCGGCATCCTGCCGGTGTTGATGTCGCCTTTCGTCGGCAAGTACGCGCACAAGTTCGACCTGCGCTTGCTGGCCGGGCTGGCGTTCCTGGCGATCGGCCTGAGCTGCTTCATGCGCGCCGGGTTCACCAACGAGGTGGACTTCCAGCACATTGCCCTGGTGCAGCTGTTCATGGGCATCGGCGTGGCGCTGTTCTTCATGCCGACCCTGAGCATCCTGATGTCGGACCTGCCGCCGCACCAGATCGCCGATGGCGCCGGCCTGGCCACTTTCCTGCGGACCCTGGGCGGCAGCTTCGCCGCTTCGCTGACCACCTGGATCTGGATCCGCCGGGCGAACGAGCACCATGCCTACATGAGTGAACACATCAGCACCTTCGAGCCGGCCACCCGCGATGCCCTGGGCGCCCTGGGCGGTGCCAGCAACCAGGCCTACGCGCAGCTGGACCAGGTGCTGACCGGCCAGGCGTACATGATGTCCACCGTGGACTACTTCACGCTGCTGGGCTGGAGCTTCATGGGCCTGATTCTGCTGGTGTGGCTGGCCAAGCCGCCGTTCACGGCCAAGGCCGGGCCGGCGTCGGCGGGGCACTGATATCGCGCTGGGACAGAGGCGTTATCGCGAGCAGGCTCGCTCCTTATCTGTTCTAGATCTGCCAGATTGGGTGTCGAGAGTCGGCATGGACGATCGCTAGCTCCTAGATTCAAACGATCGTGCTGTAGCAAGGTCTCCATGCCGATCTCTCCTCAACTACGCCCGTACAGTTGCTCGAGCCGACACTCGAAGATAAGGCTGGGCTGCCGAGGAGAACTCTCGACGTCTCAAGACTAGAGGAGATCATCATGGGTTGCATAGGCGCCGGTATCGATGTGAGCAAGGACACTTTGGATGTGAAGGTGGACAAACATGGACCACAACTACACACCTCCAATGATTCGGCAGGATGGCAGCAGGTGATTGCTTGGCTAACGCCATTCGCTCCTCAGCAAGTGGTCCTGGAAGCAACCGGTGGCTATGAGCTGCAAGCGTTGAAGGCGCTCTATGCCGCTGGCTTGCCCATGGTCAGAGTCAATCCTCGACAGGCTCGGGACTTTGCTCGTTCAACAGGCCAGTTGGCGAAAACCGACCGCCTGGATGCTTGCGTCCTTGCCCATATGGCAAGCGTCCTCAAGCTCAATCGCTATCAGCCCCCAAACGAAGAAACTCAGTTTCTGCACGCTTGTCATCGCCGCCGCCAGCAAGTGGTGCAAATGCTGGCGGCAGAAAAGCAGCGGCGACGTCTGACTGAGCAACCGGCCATGCGTTTAATGCTTGAACGCAATATCCAGCGCCTGGAAGCCGACCGAGACGAGCTGGACATGCACATTAGCGAGCAGCTCAAGGGGTCGGTACAGGCCAAGGTGGCCTCGGCGATCAAAGGTGTTGGCCCTGTTGTTCTTTCGACTCTTGTTTGTGACATGCCTGAGCTAGGCCATTTGAATCGCAAGGCGATTGCCAAGCTCTACGGTGTAGCGCCACTTGCCAAAGATAGCGGCAGGTCCCATGGGCGACGGATTACCTGGGGTGGTCGGGCCAATCCGCGAGCGATGATCTACATGGCGGCTTTGAGTGCGGTTCGCTATGACCCGGTGCTCAAAACGTTTTACGAGGGGCTGGTTGGTCGGGGCAAACCAAAGAAGCTGGCGCTGGTCGCTGCCATGCGCAAGCTCATCACAATTCTGAACGCGCGAATGCGCGAAGCCTTCCAGGTTTCCGCGCAAGTCACGTGAGAAACACAGTTGCTACAGGGGGACGTACCTTTTTTGTAGGAGCGAGCTTGCTCGCGATAGAACGTGCAGCGTTGGCCTGGAAGGCCCCGGAAGACCCTTCGGGCCTTATCGCAGCCTGCGGCAGCGGCTACAGGCGGGGCAATGCCTGCTGCGACGGCACGAAGTCGAAAGCCGCCAGCTGGAAACCCTGTTCATCCACCTGCAAGGCCCAGCCTTGACGGTCCCAATCGCCCAGCACGATGCGCTTGGCGGCCTGGTCGCCGATCTGCAACTTGTGGATGGCCGGGCGGTGGGTGTGGCCATGAACCAGGGTCCGCACCTTGAATTCCTGCATGATCCGCGGCACTTCGTCCGGGGTCACGTCGACGATGTCATTGGCCTTCATGCGGGTTTGCGCGCGGCTTTCGTTGCGCAGCTTGCGCGCCAGCTTGTGCCGGGTGCGCAGCGGCAGGTGCCTGAGGATCCACAGCGAAACCGGGTTGCGCAGGTAACTGCGCATGCGCATATAGGCTTCGTCACGGGTGCACAGGCTGTCGCCGTGCATCAGCAGCACCGGCTCGCCGTAGAAATCGACCACGCTCGGGTCCTTGAGCAGGGTCGCGCCCGCGGCCTTGCAGAAGGCCTTGCCGAGCATGAAGTCGCGGTTGCCATGCATCAGGAAAACCTGCGTGCCGCTGTCGCTGAGCTCGCGCAGTGCCTGGCAAATGGAAAGCTGGTAGGGGGTCATGGCGTCGTCGCCGATCCAGACCTCGAAGAAATCTCCCAGGATGTACAGCGCTTGCGCCGAGCGGGCACGCCCGCCCAGTAAATCCAGAAACGCCCGGGTAATGTCCGGGCGTTCCTCTTCCAGATGCAAATCTGAAATCAGCAGTATCACTCAACGATCTCGGCTTTCTCGATGATCACGTCTTCTGCCGGTACGTCCTGGTGACCGGCCTTCATGGTAGTGGCTACGCCTTTGATCTTGTCGACCACCTCGGTGCCGGCGACCACTTTGCCGAATACCGCGTAGCCCCAGCCCTGGACGGTCTTGCCGCTGTGGTTGAGGAAGCTGTTGTCCGCGACGTTGATGAAGAACTGCGCGGAAGCCGAATGCGGCTCCATGGTGCGGGCCATGGCGACGGTGTACTTGTCGTTGGAAAGACCGTTGTCGGCTTCGTTCTGGATGCTTGGACGCTTGTCTTTCTTCTCTTTCATGCCTGGCTCGAAACCGCCGCCCTGGATCATGAAGTTACCGATGACGCGGTGGAATACGGTGTTTTCGTAATGACCGGCTTTAACGTATTCGATGAAGTTGGCCACGGTGACCGGGGCTTTCTCGGCGTTCAGTTCCAGCACGATGTCGCCGTGGTTGGTGGTCAGTTTGACTTGAGTCATGATCGGTACTCTTTATAAGGAGGAGCGTTTTCAAGGAATTCCCGGGTTCCGGGAAGCAGGCGTGGGGCCCGCGGGCCGGAACCGCGCTGGCAAAAATCCGCCAAGGTGCGCAGTTTAGCGTGCCGGGCGTGAAATTCGAGGCTGTTTTTTCATTTGCGACGGATTAATCGCGGTAGATTTAAAGCCCGCTCTGTCAGGGGCTTGACCGCATCGGCTATGATATCCGTTTTGATTTATCAGGCCGCACCGGCCGCGCACTTGTACGTTCAAGGATCCTATGAGCAAGCCCACTGTCGACCCTACCTCGAATTCCAAGACCGGACCGGCCGTGCCGGTCAACTTCCTGCGCCCGATCATCCAGGCGGACCTGGACTCGGGTAAGCACACACAGATCGTGACCCGCTTCCCGCCGGAGCCCAACGGCTACCTGCACATCGGTCACGCCAAGTCGATCTGCGTGAACTTCGGGTTGGCCCAGGAATTCGGCGGTGTCACCCACCTGCGTTTCGATGACACCAACCCGGCCAAGGAAGACCAGGAATACATCGACGCCATCGAAAGCGACGTCAAGTGGCTGGGTTTCGAGTGGGCCGGTGAAGTGCGCTATGCCTCGCAATACTTCGACCAGTTGCACGAGTGGGCGGTGGAGCTGATCAAGGCGGGCAAGGCCTATGTCGACGACCTGACCCCCGAGCAGGCCAAGGAATACCGTGGCAGCCTGACCGAACCGGGCAAGAACAGCCCGTTCCGCGACCGTTCGGTGGAAGAGAACCTGGACCTGTTCGCGCGCATGAAGGCGGGTGAATTCCCGGATGGCGCACGCGTACTGCGGGCCAAGATCGACATGGCCTCGCCGAACATGAACCTGCGCGACCCGATCATGTACCGCATCCGCCATGCGCATCACCACCAGACCGGCGACAAGTGGTGCATCTACCCGAACTACGACTTCACCCACGGCCAGTCGGACGCCATCGAAGGCATTACCCACTCGATCTGCACCCTGGAGTTCGAAAGCCATCGCCCGCTGTACGAGTGGTTCCTCGAGAACCTGCCGGTGCCGGCGCAGCCGCGCCAGTACGAGTTCAGCCGCCTGAACCTGAACTACACCATCACCAGCAAGCGCAAGCTCAAGCAACTGGTGGACGAGCAGCACGTCAACGGCTGGGACGACCCGCGCATGTCCACCCTGTCGGGCTTCCGCCGCCGTGGCTACACACCGAAATCGATCCGCAATTTCTGCGAAATGATCGGCACCAACCGTTCCGACGGCGTCGTCGACTTCGGCATGCTCGAATTCAGCATCCGTGACGACCTCGACCACAGCGCCCCGCGTGCCATGTGCGTGCTGCGTCCGCTGAAGGTGGTGATCACCAACTACCCGCAAGGCCAGGTCGAGAACCTCGAACTGCCGCGCCACCCGAAAGAAGACATGGGCGCGCGCGTCCTGCCGTTCACCCGTGAAATCTACATCGACCGCGACGACTTCATGGAAGAGCCGCCAAAGGGCTACAAGCGCCTGGAGCCTGCTGGCGAAGTGCGCCTGCGTGGCAGCTATGTGATCCGCGCCGACGAGGCGATCAAGGATGCCGACGGCAACATTGTCGAGCTGCGTTGCTCGTACGACCCGGACACCCTGGGCAAGAACCCGGAAGGGCGCAAGGTCAAGGGCGTGATCCACTGGGTGCCGGCCGCCGCTAGCGTCGAGTGCGAAGTGCGTCTGTACGATCGCCTGTTCCGTTCGCCGAACCCGGAGAAGGCCGAGGACAGCGCGAGTTTCCTGGACAACATCAACCCGAATTCACTGCAAGTGCTGACCGGTTGTCGTGCCGAACCCTCGCTGGGCAACGCACAGCCGGAAGACCGTTTCCAGTTCGAGCGCGAAGGCTACTTCGTCGCGGATATCAAGGACTCGAAACCGGGCCAGCCGGTATTCAACCGTACCGTGACCCTGCGTGATTCGTGGGGCCAGTGATTCAAGGGATTTAACGTGCTTACGATCTACAACACGCTCACCAAGAGCAAAGAAGTCTTCAAGCCGCTCGATGGCAACAAGGTGCGCATGTACGTGTGCGGCATGACCGTGTACGACTACTGCCACCTGGGCCATGGACGCAGCATGGTCGCGTTCGACCTGGTGACCCGCTGGTTGCGGTTCAGCGGTTACGACCTGACCTACGTGCGCAATATCACCGACATCGACGACAAGATCATCAATCGGGCCAACGAGAACGGCGAGTCGTTCGAGGCGCTGACCGAACGCATGATCGCGGCGATGCACGAAGACGAAGCGCGCCTGAACATCAAGAAGCCGGACATGGAGCCGCGTGCCACCGACCATATCGCCGGCATGCACGCGATGATCCAGACCCTGATCGACAAGGGCTACGCCTACGCGCCGGGCAACGGCGACGTGTACTACCGGGTCGGCAAGTTCCTTGGCTACGGTAAGCTGTCGCGCAAGAAGATCGAAGACCTGCGCATCGGCGCGCGCATCGAAGTCGACGAGTCGAAACAGGACCCGCTGGACTTCGTGCTGTGGAAAGCCGCCAAGCCGGGCGAGCCGAGCTGGGAATCGCCGTGGGGCGCCGGGCGTCCGGGCTGGCATATCGAGTGCTCGGTGATGTCGACCTGCTGCCTGGGCGAGACCTTCGACATTCATGGCGGCGGCAGCGACCTCGAGTTCCCGCACCATGAAAACGAGATCGCCCAGAGCGAGGCGGCCACCGGCAAGACCTACGCCAATGCCTGGATGCACTGCGGCATGATCCGCATCAATGGCGAGAAGATGTCCAAGTCCTTGAACAACTTCTTCACCATCCGCGACGTGCTCGACAAGTACCATCCGGAAGTCGTGCGTTACCTGCTGGTGTCGAGCCACTACCGCAGCGCGATCAACTATTCGGAAGACAACCTCAAGGACGCCAAGGGTGCCCTGGAGCGTTTCTATCACGCCCTCAAGGGCCTGCCGAGCGTGCCGGCTGCTGGCGGCGAAGCCTTCGTCGAGCGTTTCACCGAGGTGATGAACGACGATTTCGGTACGCCGGAAGCCTGTGCGGTGCTGTTCGAGATGGTGCGCGAGATCAACCGCCTGCGCGAGAGCGATCTTGACGCGGCGGCCGGTCTGGCGGCGCGCCTGCGGGAACTGGCGGATGTGCTGGGTGTGCTGCAGCTGGAAGCCGACGACTTCCTGCAGGCCGGTGCCGCCGGCCGGGTCGACGCGGCGCAGGTCGAAGCGCTGATCCAGGCGCGCCTGGCCGCCCGTGCCAACAAGGACTGGGCCGAGTCCGACCGCATCCGCGACCAGATCACCGCCATGGGCGTGGTGCTGGAAGATGGCAAGGGCGGGACGACCTGGCGCCTGGCTGACTGATCGCGGTACTGGCTACAAACAGAAACCCGCCTTGTGCGGGTTTTTGTTTGCCTGCCATTTGGGGGTGGAGGGGGCGGGGGATCAATCCTCCTGCTGACGCAATCTTTTATAGAGGGTATTGCGACTCACCCCCAGCCGCCGCGCGAGCTGGGAGATGTTGCCGCCCACGGCCTTGAGCTGGCGGTGCAGGTCGGCGCTGTCTTCCAGGGCGATGTCGCCGGGCGGTTCGTGGCTGGCGGCCGGCTCCATGTCCAGGTCGACAAAAAAGTCGTCCGGCAGGTGTTCGGCGCGGATCGGTTGTTCTTCGGCCATGGCCAGCGCCACCTGCATCACGCTGCTGACCTGGCGCAGATTGCCTGGCCAGGGGTGGCGCTCGAACAGGTCCTGGACTTCACGGCTGAGCCCGGCCCATTGGCCGGACTCGCGGTGCTGCTCCCAGATGCGCTTGAACAGCGCCTGCTTGTCGCTGCGTTCGCGCAGGGGCGGCAACTCCAGGGTCAGGCCGCCGATGCGGTAATACAGATCCTCGCGGAAGCGCCCGAGTTGCACCTGTTCGCGCAGCGAACGGTTGGTCGCGGAGATGATGCGGATGTCCACCGGGAACAGTTCGCTGCTGCCCACCGGCTGCACGCAGCGCTCCTGCAGCACCCGCAACAGGCGGGCCTGGGTCGGTAGAGGCATGTCACCGATTTCGTCGAGGAACAGCGTGCCTTTGTCGGCCTTGCGGATCAGCCCGATGCTGCCTTTCTGGTTGGCGCCGGTGAAGGCGCCTTTTTCATAGCCGAACAACTCGGACTCCACCAGCTCGGCGGGGATCGCTGCGCAGTTGACGGCGATGAACGCCTGTTTGCTCCGCGAGCTGGCCTGGTGCAGCGCCTTGACGAAGACTTCCTTGCCGACGCCGGTTTCGCCGTGGATCAACAGCGGAATGTCCTTTTCCAGCAGCCGTTCGGCCTGGCGCACGGCCTTCTCCACCCGGCTGTCGCCGAAGTGCAGGGTGTTCAGGCTGATGGCATCGGCGTTGGCGGGGGCCGGGCGGGCAGGCGACTCGGCGAAGACCCGGGCCTGGATCGGCACCTGCCTTGGACGCTTGAGCAGGCAATGGAAGCGGTTGCGTCCGGCGGCCTGCAAGGCAAAGGGCAGGCCTTCCGGTTGGTTGAGCAATTCCAGCAGGGACACCTTGAACAGGCTGTCGATGCCGACTCGCGACAGGCTGATGCCCAGCAGGTTGTCGGCGCGACGGTTGGCCGACAGCACCTGGCCGCTTTCATCGAAGATCAACAAACCGGCCCACTGGCTGTCGAGGTTGTTCAGGCCAGTGTTGAAGGTCAGCTGGAAATGCCGGCCTTCGAACAGGTTGAGGATCAGTCGGTTTTCCACCGTCTGGCTCATCATCTTGACCATGCCCAGGGTGTGGGAGGGCGGCAGGTAGCTGTCGCTGGAGACGTCCAGCACCGCGATCACCCGGCGCTCGGCATCGAAGATCGGCGCGGCCGAGCCGGTCATGAAGCGATTGGCCTTGAGGAAGTGTTCATCGTGCTCGATATGCACCGCCTGCTCGCAGGCCAGGGCGGTGCCGATGGCGTTGGTCCCGCTGCAGTGTTCCAGCCAACTGGCGCCGGCACTGAAACCATGGGCCAGGCTCGGTTCGATAAAACGCTGGGTGCCCCAGGACGTCAGCACCTGGCCCTGGTTGTCGGCGAGCATGATCAGGCAATTGGAGTTGCTGAGGATGTTCTCGTAGTAGGGCAGGACTTCCTGGTGGGTGGTCTGCACCAGGGCATGCTGGCTTTCCAGCAACTGGGCGATGCGCTCGGCGGGCAGTTGATCGAAGGCGGGCGCGCTCTGGTGGTTGAGGCCAAAGGCCCGGCAACGACTCCAGGAGTCCTTGATGATGGTCTCGTGAGACAGCGGTGAGGCAGGTGCGCTCATGGCGGTAGGTCCCTGAAAACGCTTTTATTGTTGTTATGGGTGTACGGCCCGGACCCTGTAGGGACCGCGGTGCCCATGTAGCCGCTGCCGAGCGTGCGAGGCTGCGATCGGCAACGCAGTTGCCGCAAAACCTGCCTCCGCGATCGGCCTGGAAAAACGCGTCGGCCGGTCTGCCACGGCTGTGCCACCGATCGCAGCCTGCGCCAGCGGTTACATAAAGCAGTCCTGGCCACGAAAACGTCCATCCAGTGTTGTTCACTCTTGTTCATTGTCAACCGCCGGACTGTTCAGTTGTTCAGTGCGGGTTGTTCATTTCTGTTCAGCTGTGAACCCTCGGACCGCCTGCCTTTGCATAAATACCAGGCTTATCAGTGGCTTGGTTGGCTGTCGCGGTTCTGGCACGAAAGTCGCTCTGTTGCTCCGGTCGCTTGACTCCAATAATAAAAAAGGCCGAGCCATGTCATTAACGCTGGAGCACGTCAGCCGTGTCGTCGAGGGCCAGACCTGGATCGATGACATCTCGCTGCGCTTTGAACCCGGTTCCTTCAATGTCCTGCTGGGGCGCACGCTGTCCGGCAAGACCAGCCTGATGCGCTTGATCGCCGGGCTCGACAAGCCCGCCAGCGGGCGCATCCTGATGAACGGCGTGGACGTCACCGGGCGCCCGGTGCGGCTGCGCAATGTGTCGATGGTCTATCAGCAGTTCATCAACTACCCGACCATGACCGTGTTCGAGAACATCGCCTCGCCGCTGCGCCAGGCTGGCGTTTCGGCGCAACTGATCGAGAGCAAGGTGCTGGAGACGGCGAAGATGCTGCGGATCGAGAAGTTCCTGCGGCGCCATCCGCTGGAGCTGTCCGGCGGCCAGCAGCAGCGTACGGCCATGGCCCGGGCGCTGGTCAAGGATGCCGAGCTGATCCTGTTCGACGAGCCGCTGGTCAACCTCGACTACAAGTTGCGCGAGGAACTGCGCCAGGAGATGCGCGAGCTGTTCCAGGCCCGCCACACGATCGCCATCTACGCCACCACCGAACCCAACGAGGCGCTGGCCCTGGGCGGCACCACCACCATCCTCCACGAGGGGCGCCTGGTGCAGAGCGGCAGGACCGCCGAGGTCTATCATCAGCCGCAGATGGTGCTGGCCGCCGAGCTGTTCTCCGAACCGCCGATCAACCTGATGCCGGGGCGCATCGCCGGCAATGAGGTGAGCTTCGCCAATTTCGTGCACTTTCCGCTGAACGTCGATCTGCGCCCGGTCGGCGAGGGCGAGTTCCGCTTCGGCGTGCGGCCCAGCCATATCTCCCTGGTGCCGAGCAACGACGACGACCTGGAGCTGGCGGTGACCGTCGAGGTCGCGGAAATCAGCGGCTCGGAAACCTTCCTGCATGTGCGCAACGAACAATTCCTGTTGGTGCTGCACCTGCCCGGCGTGCACGAATACGACGTCGATGCGCCGATCCGGATTTATATCCCCACCCACAAACTGTTCGTCTTCGATGCCCAGGGCCGTCTGGTCCAGGCACCGGGGCGGCGCGTCGCGAGGGTTGCCTGATGGCCGAGATCCGTTTGCACAACCTCGCCCACAGTTACACCAGCACCCCGGCCGGGCCCGAGGACTATGCGATCCGGGAGATGAACCATATCTGGGAGCAGGGCGGCGCCTATGCCTTGCTCGGGCCGTCCGGCTGCGGCAAGTCGACCTTGCTCAATATCATTTCCGGGCTGCTCAGCCCGTCCCAGGGGCAGGTGCTGTTCGATACCCAAGTGGTCAACGAGCTGACTCCCGAGAAGCGTAATATCGCCCAGGTTTTCCAGTTCCCGGTGGTCTACGACACCATGACGGTGTTCGACAACCTGGCCTTCCCGCTGCGCAACCAGGGCATGGCCGAGGCCAAGGTGCACAGCAAGGTGCAGGAGATCGCCGAGGTCCTCGACCTGCAGGCGCTGCTGAACAGGAAGGCGCGCAACCTCAGCGCCGACGAGAAGCAGAAGGTCTCCATGGGTCGCGGCCTGGTGCGCGACGACGTGTCGGCGATCCTGTTCGACGAGCCGCTGACGGTGATCGACCCGCACCTGAAGTGGAAGCTGCGGCGCAAGCTCAAGCAGATCCACGAGCAGTTCAACATCACCATGGTCTACGTTACCCACGACCAGCTCGAAGCCTCGACCTTCGCCGACAAGATCGCAGTGATGTACGGCGGCCAGATCGTCCAGTTCGGCACCCCGCGGGAGCTGTTCGAGCGGCCGAGCCATACCTTTGTCGGCTACTTCATCGGCAGCCCGGGGATGAACCTGATCGAGGTCAGGGCAGAGGCTGGCGGTGTCAGGTTCGCCGGGACCCATCTGGCCTTGCCCGAGGCCTTGCGGCAGCGGATCGCCGAGACCGATTACCAGAGCCTGAAAGTCGGCATCCGCCCGGAATTCATCCATGTCTGGGACGAGCCTTACGAGGAGGCGCTGCAGGCCGACGTGGTTCACATCGAGGACCTGGGTACCTACAAGATCATGACCCTGAACCTCGACGGCGCGATCTTGAAGGTGCGCCTGGCCGAAGACAAGCCGGTGCCGCAGGGCAGGGCCTGCATCAGCTTCCCCGCACAGTGGCTGATGGTCTATGCCGACGAATACCTGCTGGAGGCTCACGCCACGAACGAGGTGCAGCCATGAACAAAGTGCAGAACAACAAGGCCTGGTGGCTGGTACTGCCGGTGTTCCTGCTGGTGGCCTTCAGTGCGGTGATCCCGATGATGACCGTGGTCAACTATTCGGTGCAGGACATCTTCGACCAGTCCAGCCGCTATTTCGTCGGCGCCGACTGGTATCGCCAGGTGCTGCTCGACCCGCGCCTGCACGATTCGTTGCTGCGCCAGTTCATCTATTCGGCCTGCGTGCTGCTGATCGAGATTCCCCTAGGCATTGCCATCGCCCTGACCATGCCGAGCAAGGGGCGCTGGTCGTCGATGGTGCTGATCATCCTCGCCATTCCGTTGCTGATCCCGTGGAACGTGGTGGGCACCATCTGGCAGATCTTCGGCCGCGCCGACATCGGCCTGATGGGCTCGGCGCTGAATGCCCTGGGCATCGATTACAACTACGCGGCCAACACCATGGATGCCTGGGTCACGGTGCTGGTGATGGACGTGTGGCACTGGACCTCGCTGGTGGCGCTGCTCTGCTACTCGGGGCTGCGGGCGATCCCGGACGTGTACTACCAGGCGGCGCGTATCGACCGGGCATCGAACTGGGCGGTGTTCCGCCACATCCAGTTGCCGAAGATGAAAAGCGTGCTGCTGATCGCGGTGATGCTGCGCTTCATGGACAGCTTCATGATCTATACCGAGCCGTTCGTGCTCACGGGCGGCGGGCCGGGCAACGCCACGACCTTCCTCAGCCAGACCCTGACCCAGATGGCGATCGGTCAGTTCGACCTGGGCCCGGCCGCGGCGTTCTCCCTGGTGTACTTCCTGATCATCCTGCTGGTGTCCTGGCTGTTCTACACCGCCATGACCCACTCCGACGCCAATCGCTGAGGACGGCCGCCATGACCAAGCGCAAGCTGATACCGCTGCTGATCTACATCCTGTTCCTGCTGGTGCCGATCTACTGGTTGCTGAACATGTCGTTCAAGAGCAACAACGAGATTCTCGGCAGCCTGACCCTGTGGCCCCAGGACTTCACCTGGCACAACTACAAGGTGATCTTCACCGACCCCAGCTGGTACACCGGCTACCTCAACTCGTTGTATTACGTCAGCCTGAACACGGTGATTTCCCTGAGCGTGGCGTTGCCGGCGGCCTATGCGTTCTCACGCTACCGCTTCCTCGGCGACAAGCACCTGTTCTTCTGGCTGCTGACCAACCGCATGGCGCCGCCGGCGGTGTTCCTGCTGCCGTTCTTCCAGTTGTATTCGTCCATCGGCCTGTTCGATACGCACATTGCCGTGGCCCTGGCCCACTGCCTGTTCAACGTGCCGCTGGCGGTGTGGATTCTCGAAGGCTTCATGTCCGGGGTGCCGAAGGAAATCGACGAGACCGCCTACATCGACGGCTACAGCTTTCCCAAGTTCTTCGTGAAGATCTTCGTCCCGCTGATCGGCTCGGGGATCGGCGTGACGGCGTTCTTCTGCTTCATGTTTTCCTGGGTCGAGCTGCTGCTGGCGCGGACCCTGACTTCGGTGAACGCCAAGCCGATCGCCGCGGTGATGACCCGCACCGTGTCCGCCTCCGGTATCGACTGGGGCGTGCTGGCGGCAGCCGGGGTGCTGACCATTCTGCCGGGCATGCTGGTGATCTGGTTTGTTCGCAACCATGTGGCCAAGGGCTTCGCCCTGGGCCGGGTATGAGGATCCGTTGATGGAATGGATGAACTGGACCGCCCCGACGGCGGCATTCTTCGGTGTCATTGCCTTGATCCTGCTGGGCATGACCACATGGGAATTGCGTTCGCCGAGCATCCCTCGGCGCGGCTTCCTGCCGATTGCCACCACCCGTGGCGATCGTCTGTTTATCGGTCTTCTCGGCAGCGCCTACCTGCATCTGCTGGTAATCGGCGTCACCGACTGGAGCATCTGGGTGGCGTTCGTGCTGTCCCTGGTGTGGCTGTTGGCTGTGATGCGTTGGGGCTAGCCGGGCGCGTGCGCGGTGGTCCTGCTTCGAAATTCAACCGGGAGGTCTCTATGTTCGACAAAAACAATAAGCTGCGACATAGCGTTTCATTGGCGGCCATGCTGGCTCTGAGCGGCTTGAGCGCGACGGCCTGGGCCGACGCCTATGAGGACGCCGCGAAAAAATGGATCGGCAGCGAGTTCAAGCCATCCACCCTGACTGCGGAACAACAGCTGGAAGAGTTGAAGTGGTTTATCAAGGCGTCCGAGCCGTTTCGCGGCATGAAGATCAACGTGGTCTCGGAAACCATCGCCACCCATGAATACGAGTCCAAGGTGCTGGCCAAGGCCTTCAGTGAAATCACCGGGATCAAGCTGACCCACGACCTGCTGCAGGAAGGCGACGTGGTGGAAAAGCTGCAGACCCAGATGCAGTCGGACAAGAACATCTATGACGGCTGGGTCAACGACTCCGACCTGATCGGCACGCACTTTCGTTATGGCAAGACCGAATCCATCACCGACCTGATGGCCAACGAGGGCAAGGACTACACCTCGCCGACCCTGGATATCAAGGACTTCATCGGCATCTCCTTCACCACCGCGCCGGACGGCAAGATCTACCAATTGCCCGACCAGCAGTTCGCCAACCTGTACTGGTTCCGCGCCGACTGGTTCGAGCGGGCCGACCTGAAAGCCAAGTTCAAGGAGAAGTACGGCTACGAGCTGGGGGTGCCGGTGAACTGGTCGGCCTATGAGGACATCGCCAAGTTCTTCAGCGAGGACGTCAAGGAGATCGACGGCAAGCGGGTCTACGGGCATATGGACTACGGCAAGAAGGACCCGTCCCTGGGCTGGCGCTTCACCGATGCCTGGTTTTCCATGGCCGGTGGCGGCGACAAGGGCTTGCCCAACGGTTTGCCGGTGGACGAGTGGGGGATCCGCGTCGAGGATTGCCATCCGGTGGGCTCCAGCGTGACCCGCGGCGGCGATACCAACGGCCCGGCGGCGGTGTTCGCCACCACCAAGTACGTCGACTGGATGAAAAAATACGCGCCACCGGAAGCGGCGGGCATGACCTTCTCCGAATCCGGGCCGGTGCCGTCCCAGGGCAATATCGCCCAGCAGATCTTCTGGTACACCGCCTTCACCGCCGACATGACCAAGCCGGGCCTGCCGGTGATGAACGCCGACGGCACGCCGAAATGGCGCATGGCGCCGTCGCCCAAGGGACCGTACTGGGAGGAGGGCATGAAGCTGGGGTATCAGGACGCCGGCTCCTGGACCTTCCTCAAGTCCACCCCGGAGAAACAGAAACTCGCGGCCTGGCTCTATGCCCAGTTCGTGACCTCGAAAACCGTGTCGCTGAAGAAAACCATCGTCGGCCTGACACCGATCCGCGAGTCGGACATCAACTCCCAGGCGATGACCGACCTGGCGCCGAAGCTCGGTGGCTTGGTGGAGTTCTATCGCAGCCCGGCCCGTGTGCAGTGGACGCCGACCGGCACCAACGTGCCGGACTATCCACGCCTGGCGCAGTTGTGGTGGAGCCATATCGCCGAGGCGGCCAGCGGCGAGAAAACCCCGCAACAGGCACTCGATGGCCTGGCCAAGGACCAGGACGCGATCATGACCCGGCTCGAGCGCTCGAAAGCCCAGGCCACCTGCGCCCCGAAAATGAACCCCGAGCGCGACGCGCAATACTGGTTCGACCAACCGGGCGCACCGAAACCGAAACTGGCCAACGAGAAACCCCAGGGCGAGACCGTGAGCTACAACGAACTGCTCAAGTCGTGGGAGGCGGCGCGCAAGTAAGGTTGTGGATCGGTAATGCGCAACGGCACCTTCGGGTGCCGTTTTGTTTTGGGACTGATTGTTGTGGTGCCAGAGCCATCGCTGTCGCGGCCAGACCAGTTGTCGAAGGATTGGGTAACGCCCTTCTTCTGCAGGAGCGAGGCTTGCCCGCGATGACGTCCTTCGAACCAGTGCAGAGCTTCAGGCCAGTGCTGCCAGCCGCTCCACCGTATCGGGAAAACGCTGTACCAGGCGGATCAGGGTGGTGGCCTGAGCATTGGGTTTTGCCCGTCCTTGCTCCCAGTTTTCCAGGGTTCGAGTATGGGTGCGCAGGTACATGGCAAATACCGATCTGGACAGGTTCAGCTGCTCGCGCACGGCCAGTACTTCTTCGGCGGTGATTGGAAGCAATGCGTTCAGCTTGACCTTGTGGGTGCGCAGCGTGACCTTGCCTTGGCGCTCTTTGGCCAGGGCATCGAAACCTTCGACCAGTTCGGAAAAGATGTCACGTTTCATGATGGGTTCTCGCCTCGACTTCTCTGTTCAGCAGTTGCTTGAGCAGTTTTTTCTGATGGGGTGTCAGGTCGTTCTGCTCGTTCTTTGCGTAAAGGGTGAAGAGCCAGAATTGGGCGCCTCCGGACCACCAGTAATAAATCACCCGGATCCCGCCGCGTTTGCCCTTGTGCCGTCGCTCATCGACAAAGCGGATCTTGCGCAAGCCACCGGTTCCCTCGATGAGATCTCCGGCTTCGGGGGCTTTCAGCAATTCAAGCTGCAAGCTACGAAAAAGCTCGTCGTCCAGGTAGTCCTGTCGATGGCGTTGGAACGGGGGTAACTCAATAAAAAGTGCGTCCATGCTCTGTACGTAATCTGCGTATATTTTTGATTGGATGGGTCGAGAGGTCAAGACGTTGCGCATGGCGCTCGTCGCTTTTTAATGACCTTAGACTTGGCAATCAGGATGAGATGTAGGGCGCGTCTTTAAAGCCTGAAAGGCAATTCCTATCAGGTGGCAGGAGGAAGGGCAGGGCGGTTTTTCTTTGGAAAACAAAACGGCGCCCGAAGGCGCCGTCTTGTTTTACCGCGGATCGTGCTTGAGCGATCAGCCCGCCAGACCGGATTGCTGGACCAGGGTCAGCAGCGGTTGTGGGTAGACGCCGAGGAAGAACGCCAGGACCGCGATGGCCAGCAGCATCACGCCGCCGGCTTTCTGTTCCCAGTGCAGCTGGGCGTCGACGCGGCGCAGGTTCGGCTCGATCAGGTACAGGGTGACCATGACGCGCAGGTAGTAGAACACGCCGATGGCACTGCCCAGGACCAGGGAACCGACCAGCCACCATTGGTGCGCTTCGACACCGGTGGCAATGATGTAGAACTTGCCGATGAAGCCCGCGGTCAGTGGGATACCGGCCAGGGACAGCATCATCACGGTCAGTACGGCGGTCAGGTACGGACGACGCCAGAACAGGCCGCGGTACTCGTACAGGGCATCCGCGTCGCGACCCTTGTAAGGCGAGGACATCAGGGTGATCACGCCGAAGGCTCCGAGGCTGGTGATCACGTAGGTGACCAGGTAGACGCCGATGGCTTCCATCGCCAGGCCCTTGCTCGCCACCAGGGCGATCAGCAGGTAACCGAAGTGGGCGATGGACGAGTAACCCAGCAGACGCTTGAGGTTGCTCTGGGTCAGCGCCAGCAGGTTACCGAACAGGATCGAGGCAATCGCGATCAGGGTCAGCACGGTGTTCAGGACACCGCTGCTGGCCACCGGCGAGATCTGGAACAGACGCACCATCACCGCGAATACCGCCACCTTGCTCGCGGTGGCCAGGAAGGCCGCCACAGGTGCTGGAGCCCCTTCGTAGACGTCCGGAGTCCACAGGTGGAAGGGCACCAGCGACAGCTTGAACGCCAGGCCGATCAGCATCATGCCCAGGCCCAGCTGGGCCAGCGGGCTAGGCAGGCCGGTCGCGGCCAGGGCCTGACCGATGCCGTTGAAGCTCAGGCTGCCGGCTTCGGCGTAGAGCAGGGCCATGCCGAACAGCAGGAACGCGGAACCGGCGGCCGACAGCACCATGTACTTGATGCCGGCTTCCAGCGAACGCTTGTTGAAGAAGGCATAAGCCACCAGGCCGTAGACCGGTACCGAAAGCAGCTCCAGGCCGATGAACAAGCCGGCCAGGTGTTGCGCGCTGACCAGGACCAGGCCACCGGCGGCGGCCATCAGGATCAGCAGGTACAGCTCTTCGCGGTTGCCCGGGTAACCGGTGCCGCCATCGCCCAGGTAGGCATGGGCAAGGGTGACGCAGGCCAGGGTGGCCACCAGGATCAGTGCCATGTACAGGCAGGCGAATTGGTCGATCTGCAGCAATGGAGTCACCGCCAGAGGGGTGACTTTCAGGGCCGGCAGGATCGACAGCAACGCCAGGTTCAGGCCGGCGACCGACAGCAGGAAGGTTTGCGAGTGGTTGCGACGCCAGGCGATAGCCAGCATCACCACAATGATGGTGAGGCTGGTGATCAACAGCGGCGCAAGCGCGATAAAGTGTTGAATCGTAAAGTCCATAGCGCTCTTACCGGGCCGAAGCGAGTTGAGTGAAGGCGGTGCCGAGCCATTGCTGCACGCCACTCATCGTGGCGGCAGAGGTATCGAGGAACGGTTGCGGGTAGATGCCGATGTAGATCAGCAGCGCCGCCAGGCCGACCACCATGATCAGTTCGCGAGCGTCCATGCCGTGCAGGACCGCGTCCGACTTGGCCGGGCCGAAGTAGGCGCGGTGAATCATGATCAGCGAGTAGACCGAACCGAACACCAGGCCGGAAGTCGCGAGCACGGTGACCCATGGCGCGCTGGCGAAGGTACCGATCAGGATCAGGAACTCGCCGACGAAGTTACCGGTCGCCGGCAAGCCCAGCGAGGCCGCGGCGAAGAACAGGCTGATGGCTGGCAGGTAGGCGATCTTCGACCACAGGCCGCCCATTTCACGCATGTCGCGGGTGTGGGTGCGTTCGTACAGCTGGCCGCACAGGATAAAGAGTGCCGCCGCCGACAGGCCGTGCGCCAGCATCTGGATCACCGCGCCCTGCAAGGCCAGCTGGCTGCCGGAGTAGATGCCGATCAGCACGAAGCCCATGTGCGAAACGCTGGAGAATGCCACCAGGCGCTTGATGTCGGTCTGGGCGAAGGCCAGGAAGGCACCGTAGAAGATCCCGATCAGACCCAGGGTCATGGCGATCGGCGCGAACTCGGCCGAGGCGTTCGGGAACAGCGGCAGGGCAAAGCGCAGCAGGCCGTAGGCCGCGGTCTTCAGCAGGATCCCCGCCAGGTCCACGGAGCCCGCGGTCGGTGCCTGGGCGTGGGCATCGGGCAGCCAGGAGTGGAACGGCACCACTGGCAGCTTCACCGCGAAGGCGATGAAGAAGCCGAGCATCAGCACGTACTCGGTGGTGGTCGACATCTTGGTCTTCAACAGGTCGGCGTAGTTGAAGGTAATCACGCCGGTGTCGTTGAAGTTGACCAGCACCAGACCGAGGATCGCCACCAGCATGATCAGGCCGGAAGCCTGAGTGAAGATGAAGAACTTGGTCGCGGCGTAGATCCGGGTTTTCTTGCCGTCCGAAGAACTGTGACCCCAGAGCGCGATGAGGAAGTACATCGGCACCAGCATCATTTCCCAGAAGAAGAAGAACATGAACAGGTCGAGGGCGAGGAACACGCCGACGACACCGCCCAGGATCCACATCAGGTTCAGGTGGAAGAAGCCCACGTGACGCTGGATCTCTTTCCAGGAACAGAGGACAGAAAGCACGCCCAGGAGGCCGGTCAGCAGGATCATCAACAGCGACAGGCCGTCGAGGGCCAGGTGCACATTGATGCCGAAGCGCTCGATCCAGACGTGCTTGAACTCCAGGGTCCAGGTCGGATCGGCGCCAGGCGCCGGAGCGAGTGAATAGTCGCCGTGGGCCCACAGCCAGAGGCCGAGGGCGAGCAACAGGGACATGGTGATCAGCGCAATCCAGCGGGGGAGGGTGGCGCCGAAGCGCTCACCCATCCAGCACAGCAGGCCGCCGATGAAGGGGATCAGGATTAGCCAAGGCAGAATCATGACGGGCTCAATTCCTTTCGCAAGTTCGCAAGGTTCATATCAGACCGCTACCAGCACGACGGCGCCGATAACCAGCACGGCACCAGCAGCCATCGAGGCGGCGTACCAACGCAGTTGACCGGTTTCCGTACGGCTCAGGGAGTTATGGCCCCCTTTGGCCAGGCGCGGGATCAGACCGATGGTCTGGTCGAGCGGGTCTTTGCGCAGTACATGGCTGATCGCCAGATATGGCTTGACGAACAGTTTGTCGTAGATCCAGTCGAAGCCCCAGGCAGCGAACCACCAGGCCGAGAGGAGGCGGCCGATGCCGCTGTTGGCAATGGCGGTAACGAAGCGACGCTTGCCGAGGAACAGCAGCGCGGCCAGCAGGATACCGGCGATGGCGATGGCGCCGGACGCGAGTTCCAGGCTGTGCTTGGCTTCGCCGCCGGCATGGCCGACGCTGAGCGGCAGCACACCGTGCAGCGGTGGGGTGATCATGGCGCCGACGGCGGTCGACAGAATGATCAGCACCGACAGCGGCAGCCAGTGGCTGATGCCGTGGCCGGCGTGGGCTTCGGTCTTGGCTTCACCGTGGAAGGTGATGAAGATCAGGCGGAAGGTGTACAGCGAGGTCATGAAGGCGCCCACCAGGCCGGCATACAGCAGGCCATGGTTACCGCTGGCGAAGGCTTCCCAGAGGATCTCGTCCTTGGAGTAGAAACCGGCGGTGACCAGTGGCAGGGCCGCCAGGGCCGCGCCGCCAACGATGAAGCTGGCGTAGGCCAGCGGCAGTTTCTTCCACAGGCCGCCCATCTTGAAGATGTTCTGCTCGTGGTGGCAGGCAACGATCACCGCACCGGAGGCAAGGAACAGCAGGGCCTTGAAGAAGGCGTGGGTCATCAGGTGGAAGATCGCGCCGTCCCAGGCGCCAACGCCCAGGGCCAGGAACATGTAGCCGATCTGGCTCATGGTCGAGTAGGCGAGGATCCGCTTGATGTCGGTCTGTACCAGCGCGGCGAAGCCGGCCAGCACCAGGGTCACGCCACCGACGACGCCCACCAGGTGCAGGATGTCCGGCGCCAGGGCGAACAGGCCGTGGGTACGGGCGATCAGGTAGACACCGGCGGTCACCATGGTCGCGGCGTGGATCAGTGCCGAAACCGGGGTAGGACCGGCCATCGCATCCGCCAGCCAGGTCTGCAGCGGCAGCTGGGCGGATTTACCGACCGCGCCACCCAGCAGCATCAGGGTCGCCAGGACGATCCAGAAGTCGCCGGCCTGGAACTTCGCAGGCGCCGCGACCAGCAGTTGCTGGATGTTCAGCGTACCCAGTTGCTGGAACAGGATGAACAGGCCGATGGCCATGAACACGTCGCCGATGCGGGTGACGATGAAGGCCTTGAGTGCGGCGTTACCGTTGTTGCGGTTGCTGTAGTAGAAACCGATCAGCAGGTACGAACACAGGCCCACGCCTTCCCAGCCGAAGTACAGGAACAACAGGTCGTCGCCGAGCACCAGGAACAGCATGCTGGCGATGAACAGGTTGGTGTAGGCGAAGAAGCGCGAGTAACCGTCTTCACCGCGCATGTACCAGGACGCGAACAGGTGGATCAGGAAACCCACGCCGACCACCACGCCGAGCATGGTCACGGACAGGCCGTCCAGGTACAGGGCGAAGGTTGGCTTGAAGTCGCCAACAGTCATCCACTGCCACAGCACCTGGGTGTAGTGGCCACCTTCCGGCGGGGCGACATTGAATTGCCAGATCACATAAGCCGCGACAATCGCCGACAGGCCAACGGAGCCGACACCGATCAGGGCGGCGAGGTTTTCCGAGAGGCGTCCACGGGAGAACGACAGCAGCAGGAAACCGATCAGGGGGAACAGGAAAGTCAGATAGAGAAGGTTCATCCGCGCATCTCGCTGGCAGCGTCGATATCGAGAGTGTGGAAGCGGCGATACAGCTGCAACAGGATCGCCAGGCCGATACTGGCCTCGGCGGCTGCCAGGCTGATCACCAGGATGAACATGACCTGTCCATCCGGCTGCGCCCAGCGGCTACCGGCGACGATGAAGGCCAGGGCGGAGGCGTTCATCATCACCTCCAGGCTCATCAGCACGAAGAGAATGTTGCGGCGCACCATCAGGCCGACCAGGCCGAGACAGAACAGGATGCCGGCAACGGCCATGCCGTGCTCCAGAGGGATAGTTCCGATAGTAGGCATGGTCTTACTCCTTTGCCTCGTTGCGGCCCAGGTGGAACGCCGTGACGGCTGCGGCGAGCAGCAGCATCGAGGCGAGTTCGACCACCAGCAGGTAAGGACCGAACAGGCTGATGCCCACGGCCTTGGCGTCCACGGTGGTGTGGCCGATACCGGTACCGCTCTGGTGGCTGAACAGCACGTACAGCAGTTCCACCAGCAGCAGGGCGGCGAGCACCACCGGCCCGAGCCAGATCCCCGGCTTGAGCCAGATGCGTTCCTGCTGAACCGAGGCAGGCCCCAGGTTCAGCATCATCACCACGAACACGAACAGCACCATGATGGCGCCGGCATAGGCGATCACTTCCAGCACACCGGCGAACGGTGCGCCGAGGCTGAAGAAAGTCATCGCCACGGCGATCAGCGAAATGATCAGGTAGAGCAGGGCGTGCACAGGGTTGGTGTTGGTCACCACGCGTAGCGTGGAGACAACGGCGACACCTGACGCGAAATAGAAAGCGAATTCCATCTTTCTTCCTTAAGGCAGCAAGCTCTTCACGTTGATCGGCTCGGCTTCGTTTTGCGCGGAGCCTTTTGGCTTACCGGCAATGGCCATGCCTGCAACACGATAGAAGTTGTAATCAGGGTTCTTTCCGGGACCGGAGATCAGCAGATCCTCTTTCTCGTAAACCAGGTCCTGACGTTTGAACTCGGCCATCTCGAAATCCGGGGTCAGCTGGATCGCGGTGGTCGGGCAGGCTTCCTCGCAGAGGCCGCAGAAGATGCAACGCGAGAAGTTGATGCGGAAGAAGTCCGGGTACCAGCGACCGTCTTCGGTTTCAGCTTTCTGCAGCGAGATGCAACCCACCGGGCACGCCACGGCGCACAGGTTGCAAGCTACGCAACGCTCTTCGCCATCGGGGTCGCGGGTCAGTACGATGCGGCCGCGGTAGCGGGGCGGCAGGTAGACCGGCTCTTCCGGGTATTGCAGGGTGTCGCGCTTGCGAAAGCCATGGCCAAAGACCATCACCAGGCTGCGCAGTTGGGTACCAGTACCCTTAACGATGTCGCCAATATATTTGAACATGGGTCAAATCCTCACTGAACCGCGCCCGCTGGCGTGTTCAACAACACAAGCGCAGCAGTCACCAGCAAATTGATCAGGGTCAGCGGCAGGCAGAATTTCCAGCTGAAGTCCATCACCTGGTCATAACGCGGACGCGGGATGGAAGCACGCAGCAGGATGAACAGCATGATGAAGAACGCGGTCTTCAGGGCGAACCAGACGAAGGACAGTTGCGGCAGGATGCCGAACGGACCGTGCCAGCCACCGAAGAACAGGGTGACCAGCAGTGCCGAGATCAGGATGATGCCGATGTACTCGCCAACGAAGAACATGCCCCATTTCATGCCGGCGTATTCAATGTGGTAACCGTCGGCCAGTTCCTGTTCCGCTTCCGGCTGGTCGAACGGGTGACGGTGAGTCACGGCCACGCCAGCGATGAAGAAGGTACAGAAGCCGAAGAACTGCGGAATGATGAACCACAGGTTCTGCGCCTGGTAGTCGACGATGTCGCGCATGTTGAACGAACCGACCTGGGCCACGATGCCCATCAGCGCCAGGCCCATGAACACTTCATAGGACACGGTCTGGGCCGAGGCCCGCAGGCTGCCGAGCAGGGCGAACTTGTTGTTGCTCGACCAGCCGGCGAACAGCACCGCGTAGACCGACAGGCCAGCCATGGCGAAGAAGAACAGCAGGCCGATGTTCAGGTCCGCCACGCCCCAGGTCGGGGTGATCGGGATGATCGCGAACGCGATCAGCAAGGCGCTCATGGCCACGACCGGCGCCAGGGTGAAGATCACCTTGTCGGCAAACGGCGGGGTCCAGTCTTCCTTGAAGAACATCTTCAGCATGTCGGCGGCGATCTGGAACATGCCGAACGGGCCAACGCGGTTCGGACCGTAACGGTCCTGCCACCAGCCCAGCAGGCGACGCTCGACAAAGCTGAGCAAGGCACCTGCGACCACCACGGCCAGCATGATGACCAGGGCTTTGACGACCGCCAGGATCACATCGATCACTTCAGGGGTGAACCAGGTCATTGCGCTGCCTCCTGCAGACCGTCAACGGATTTGCCAAAGAACGCCGGTGGAATGCCCGCCAGGCCGGCCGGCAGGGCCACCAGGCCAGCGCCCAGCTCGTCGTTGATGCGCAGCGGCAGGCGCAGGGTCTGGCCCGCCACGTTCACGGCGAGCAGCGCGCCATCGTTGACACCCAGGCGGTCGGCTTCGGACTTGGCCAGGGAAACGTAGGCGGCCGGGATGCGTTCCTGGACCGGAGCGGCTTTCGAAGAGTTCTCTTCGCTGCCGAACAGGTGGTAGAACGGCACCGCCTGCCAGGTGCCCTGGGCCGGGGAGAAGGCGCGTGGCACGCTGGCGAACCAGCCGAGGCTGTCGCCCTGGCTTTCGATCAGACGGGTGCCCGGATCGCCAGCACGCAGGTGACCACCGACTTCGTCCTGGAACTTGTTCCAGGCTTGCGGCGAGTTCCAGCCCGGCGACCAGGCGAACGGCACCTGGGAGCGCGGCTCCACGGAGCCCGAGTAACCTTCCATGGAGAAGGAAAACGCAGTGTCCTGGTCCTGCGGGGTACGTGGCTCGTGCACGCTGATGTCGGCGCGCATGGCGGTACGGCCGCTGTAGCGCAGCGGTTCGCGGGCCAGCTTCAGGCCCTTGATGCGGAACGACGCCGATGGCGCGGCATCGACGATGCGCGCCAGTTGCGGGTTGCTCTGGGCGCAGGCGGCGGTCACGTGGTCCAGCTGGGTCCAGTCCACCGGCTTGTTCAGCAGGGTAGAGCGCAAGGCATGCAGCCAGCGCCAGCCTTCGTGAACCAGGATGCTGGCATCCATATAGGTTGGATCGAACACCTGGAAGAAGCGCTGGGCACGGCCTTCCTGGCTGATCAGGGTGCCGTCGCCCTCGGCGAAGCTGGCCGCTGGCAGGACCAGGTGCGCGCGATCGCTGGTGGCGGTCTTCTGGTGGTCGGCGACGATCAGCACTTTCGCGGTGTTCAGCGCGGCATCGACCTTGGCGGCGTCGGTGCGGGTGTACAGATCGTTTTCCAGCACGACCAGGGCGTCGGCCTTACCGTCGATCACCGCTTGCAGGGCGGCGTCCACCGATTCGCCACCGAGCATGGCCAGGCCGAGGCTGTTGGCTTCAGGCACGATCAGGCTGATGGAGCCGTTCTTCTCGCGCAGCTTCAGGGCCTTGGCGATGTTCGCCGCGGCTTCGATCAGCGCCTTGGAACCCAGGGAGGTACCGGCAATGATCAGTGGGCGCTTGGCCGCGAGGAGGGCGTCGGCGATGCGCTTGGCCAGCTCCTGGGCTTCGGTGTCCAGGCCTTCGACGGCCGGGGCACTGGCGTCCAGGGCATGGGCCACGGCGAAACCGATGCGCGCCAGGTCGTCGGGAGCGGCGTGTACACACTCCTCGGCAACGTCGTCGAGCTTGGTTTCCGCCAGGCTGGCGATGAACAGCGGGTTCAGCGCGTGCTGGCCGATGTTTTTCACCGCGGCGTCGAGCCATGGCTGGACGCGCATGGCGTCGGCCATTTCTTCGGCCTTGCCCTTGACCGACTGGCGCAGGGCCAGGGCCATGCGGGCGGCGGTCTGGGTCAGGTCTTCGCCGAGGACGAATACCGCATCGTGGTCTTCGATGTCGCGCATGGTCGGCACGGGCAGCGGGCTGCTTCTCAGCACTTGCAGGGCCAGGCGGATGCGCTCCAGTTCGGCGGCTTCGATACCGCTGTAGAAGTGCTCGGCGCCTACCAGCTCACGCAGGGCGTAGTTGCTTTCCAGACTGGCGCGAGGCGAACCGATACCGACGATATTGCGGCCGCGCAGCAGGTCGGCGGCCTTGTCCAGCGCCTGGTCCAGGTTCAGCTTGGTGCCGTCGTTCAGCTGCGGCTGGCGTGGACGGTCTTCGCGGTTGACGTAGCCATAGCCGAAACGGCCGCGGTCGCACAGGAAGTACTGGTTCACCGAACCGTTGTAGCGGTTCTCGATGCGCCGCAGTTCGCCGTAGCGCTCGCCGGGGGAGATGTTGCAACCGCTGGAGCAGCCATGGCAGATGCTCGGCGAGAACTGCATGTCCCATTTGCGGTTGTAGCGCTCGGAGTGAGTCTTGTCGGTGAACACACCGGTCGGGCAGACCTCGGTGAGGTTGCCGGAGAACTCGCTTTCCAGGGTGCCGTCTTCAACGCGACCGAAGTACACGTTGTCGTGGGCGCCGAACACGCCAAGGTCGGTGCCGCCGGCATAGTCCTTGTAGAAACGCACGCAACGGTAGCAGGCGATGCAGCGGTTCATCTCGTGAGCGATGAACGGGCCGAGTTCCTGGTTCTGGTGGGTACGCTTGGTGAAGCGATAACGGCGCTCGTTGTGGCCGGTCATCACGGTCATGTCTTGCAGGTGGCAGTGACCGCCTTCCTCGCAGACCGGGCAGTCGTGCGGGTGGTTGGTCATCAGCCATTCGACGACACTGGCGCGGAACGCCTTGGATTCTTCATCGTCGATGGAGATCCAGGTGTTGTCGGTGGCGGGTGTCATGCAGGACATGACGATGCGACCACGGGTGTCGTTCTCGTCGGTGTACTGCTTGACCGCGCACTGGCGACAGGCACCGACGCTGCCGAGAGCGGGGTGCCAGCAGAAATAAGGGATGTCGAGGCCTAGTGACAGACATGCCTGTAACAGGTTGTCCGCCCCATCGACTTCGAGCGCTTTGCCGTCTACGTGGATAGTGGCCATGGTTCAAAGTTCTTCGTTGGCCCGGTGTCAGCGGGCGTGGCTAATGGAATCTTGGTGCTCGCCTGGCGCGTCGCGGCGTCTTCAGGCGATACGAGGGCGGCACGGACCCCCCTCGTTCGATACGTTTACGCGCCGACTACGATCGGCCGGGCCAGGGGCGGGACGACGGCAGCACGGGTGGTTGCGATGCCGGCCTCGAACTCTGGACGGAAATACTTGATGGCACTGCCCAATGGCTCCACGGCACCCGGTGCGTGAGCGCAGAAGGTCTTGCCTGGGCCGAGGAAACCGACCAGCCCCAGCAGGGTCTCGATATCGCCGGCTTGCCCTTCGCCTTTCTCGAGGGCGCGCAGCAGCTTGACGCTCCACGGCAGGCCATCGCGGCAAGGGGTGCAGAAGCCGCAGGATTCGCGGGCAAAGAACTCTTCCATGTTGCGCAGCAGCGACACCATGTTGATGCTGTCGTCGACCGCCATGGCCAGGCCGGTCCCCATGCGGGTGCCTACCTTGGCGATGCCGCCGGCGTACATCTGCGCATCCAGGTGCTCGGGCAGCAGGAAACCGGTGCCGGCGCCGCCTGGCTGCCAGCACTTGAGCTTGAAGCCGTCGCGCATGCCGCCGGCGTAGTCTTCGAACAGCTCGCGCGCGGTCACGCCGAACGGCAGTTCCCACAGGCCAGGGTTCTTCACTTTGCCGGAGAAGCCCATCAGCTTGGTGCCATGGTCTTCACTGCCTTCGCGCGCGAGGGATTTGTACCATTCCACGCCGTCGCCGATGATCGCCGGCACGTTGCACAGGGTCTCGACGTTGTTCACGCAGGTCGGCTTGCCCCAGACGCCGACGGCGGCAGGGAAGGGCGGCTTGGAGCGCGGGTTGGCGCGGCGGCCTTCGAGGGAGTTGATCAGCGCGGTCTCTTCACCGCAGATGTAGCGCCCGGCGCCGGTGTGGACGAACAGCTCGAAGTCGAAGCCGCTGCCCAGGATGTTCTTGCCCAGCAGGCCCGCGGCCTTGGCTTCTTCCACGGCACGGTTGAGGTGCCTGGCGGCGGTGGTGTACTCGCCCCGCAGGAAGATGTAGCCACGGTAGGTTTTCAGCGCGCGGGCGCTGATCAGCATGCCTTCGATCAGCAGATGGGGCAGTTGCTCCATCAGCATGCGGTCTTTCCAGGTATTGGGCTCCATTTCATCCGCGTTGCACAGCAGGTAGCGGATGTTCATGGATTCGTCTTTGGGCATCAGGCCCCACTTCACGCCAGTGGGGAAGCCCGCGCCGCCACGACCCTTGAGGCCGGCGTCCTTGACGGTCTGGACGATGTCGTCCTGGGACAGGTCGGCGAAAGCCTTGCGCGCAGCGGCGTAGCCGTTCTTGGCCTGGTATTCGTCGAGCCATACCGGCTCGCCGTCGTCGCGCAGGCGCCAGGTCAGCGGATGGGTTTGCGGGCTGCGCTGGATGCGGTTGGCAGGGCCGAAGGATGTCAGGGTCATACGTAGCCCTCCAACAGTTTGGCCACGCCAGCAGGCTGCACGTCGCCGAAAGTGTCGTCGTCGATCATCAGTGCCGGGGCCTTGTCGCAGTTGCCCAGGCAGCACACCGGCAGCAGGGTGAAGCGGCCGTCGGCGGTGGTCTGGCCGAGGCCGATGCCCAGCTCGCTCTGGATCTGGCTGACCACGGACTCGTGGCCGCCGATGTAGCAGACCATGCTGTCGCAGACACGGATGATGTGACGGCCGACCGGCTGACGGAAGATCTGGCTGTAGAACGTCGCCACGCCTTCTACGTCGCTGGCCGGGATGCCGAGGATCTCGCCGATGGCGTAGAGGGCGCCATCAGGCACCCAGCCACGTTCCTTCTGGACGATCTTCAGGGCTTCGATAGACGCCGCGCGCGGGTCTTCGTAATGATGCAGCTCGTGCTCGATGGCCGAGCGCTCGGTTTCGCTCAGGGCGAAACGGTCTGTCTGGATAAGCGGGCTGTTCATGCTTAGCGGTCCACGTCGGCCATAACGAAGTCGATACTACCCAGGTACGCGATCAAGTCCGCGACCATGCTGCCGCGGATCACCGAAGGGATCTGCTGCAGGTGGGCGAAGCTCGGGGTGCGGATCCGGGTGCGGTAGCTCATGGTGCCGCCATCGCTCGTCAGGTAATAACTGTTGATGCCCTTGGTCGCTTCGATCATCTGGAAGGACTCGTTGGCCGGCATGACCGGGCCCCACGAAACCTGCAGGAAGTGCGTGATCAGGGTCTCGATGTGCTGCAGCGTGCGCTCTTTCGGCGGCGGCGTGGTCAGCGGGTGGTCCGCTTTGTACGGGCCTTCCGGCATGTTGCGCAGGCACTGGTCGATGATCTTGATGCTCTGGCGCATTTCTTCGACGCGGACCATGCAGCGGTCGTAGGCATCGCCGTTGGCCGCCAGCGGGACTTCGAATTCGAAGTTCTCGTAGCCGGAGTAGGGGCGCGCTTTACGCAGGTCGAAATCGCAACCGGTGGAACGCAGGCCGGCACCGGTGACGCCCCATTCCAGGGCCTGCTTGGTGTTGTAGGCGGCGACGCCGATGGTGCGACCCTTGAGGATGCTGTTCTGCAGGGCGGCCTTGGTGTATTCGTCGAGGCGCTTGGGCAGCCAGTCGACGAAGTCTTTCACCAGTTTTTCCCAGCCGCGTGGCAGGTCGTGGGCGACGCCGCCGATGCGGTACCAGGCCGGGTGCAGGCGGAAACCGGTGATGGCTTCGATCACGGTGTAGGCGCGCTGACGGTCGGTAAAGGTAAAGAACACCGGGGTCATGGCGCCGACGTCCTGGATGTAGGTACCCAGGAACAGCAGGTGGCTGGTGATCCGGAAGAACTCGGCCAGCATGATGCGGATGACGTCGACCTTCTCCGGCACCTTGATCCCGGCCAGCTTCTCGACCGAGAGCACGTACGGCAGGTTGTTCATCACGCCGCCGAGGTAGTCGATACGGTCGGTGTACGGAATGAAGCTGTGCCAGGACTGACGCTCGGCCATTTTCTCGGCACCACGGTGGTGGTAGCCGATGTCCGGTACGCAGTCGACGATCTCTTCGCCGTCCAGCTGCAGGATGATACGGAAGGCACCGTGGGCCGAAGGGTGGTTCGGGCCCAGGTTGAGGAACATGTAGTCCTCGTTGGCGCCGGAACGCTTCATGCCCCAGTCTTCCGGCTTGAAGCGCGCGGCTTCTTCTTCCAGCTGTTGCTTGGCCAGGGTCAGGCTGAACGGATCGAATTCGGTGGCGCGCGCCGGGAAGTCCTTGCGCAGCGGGTGACCTTCCCAGGTCGGCGGCATCATGATGCGCGACAGGTGAGGGTGGCCGGCGAAGTCGATGCCGAACATGTCCCAGACTTCACGCTCGTACCAGTTGGCGTTCGGCCAGATACCGGTCACGGTCGGCAAGCTGAGGTCGCTCTCGGACAAGGCGACCTTGATCATCACGTCACTATTACGTTCGATCGACAGCAGGTGGTAGAACACGCTGAAGTCGGCGCCTGGCAGCCCTTGGCGCTTGGTGCGCAGACGCTCGTCCACGCCGTGCAGGTCATAGAGCATGACGTACGGCTTGGGCAGGTTGCGCAGGAAGGTCAGGACTTCGACGAGTTTGGCACGGGTAACCCACAGCACCGGCATGCCGGTGCGGGTGGCCTGGGCGGTGAACGCCTCAGGGCCAAAACGGTTATTGAGTTCGACGACCACATCCTGGTCGTCTGCCTTATAAGGCGGGATGTACAGAGCACTGCCTGTAGTCATGGTTTTTTATCGCTTTCGGTCAACGTAAAGAATGAAGCCAGTTTTTCGTTCTTTGTAAGAAGCGCTCTGGAATCAGACTTCGTCGGGGCTGCGCAGGTTGGTTACCTGAATACGCTGTTCGCGGCGCGCATCCTTTTGCGACGGCATTTCGGCGCGATACACGCCTTGGTCACCGACGACCCAGGAAAGTGGGCGACGCTCCTGGCCAATCGACTCCTGCAAGAGCATCAGGCCTTGCAGAAAAGCTTCAGGGCGGGGCGGGCAGCCAGGCACGTAGACGTCCACGGGCAGGAACTTGTCCACCCCTTGAACGACGGAATAGATGTCGTACATGCCACCGGAGTTGGCGCACGAACCCATGGAGATGACCCACTTCGGTTCGAGCATTTGCTCGTAGAGACGCTGAATGATCGGCGCCATCTTGATGAAGCAGGTTCCGGCAATAACCATGAAATCCGCCTGGCGCGGTGATGCCCGGATGACTTCGGCGCCGAAGCGCGCGATGTCGTGGGGCGCCGTGAAGGCGGTGGTCATTTCCACGTAGCAGCAGGACAGGCCGAAGTTGTACGGCCACAGGGAGTTCTTGCGCCCCCAGTTGACCGCGCCGCTCAGCACGTCTTCCAGCTTGCCCATGAAGATGTTTTTGTGGACTTGATCTTCTAACGGATCGGAAACGGTTTCCCGTTCGCCGATCGGGTACTGCTCGTTAGGAGCATCGGGGTCGATCCTGGTGAGATTGTATTGCATCGCCAAAGCCTCATTGTTTTAGCTTCGCCTGCCGCTTACGGCGACCTTCCGGAGCCCAATCAAGAGCCCCCACCCGCCAAAGGTAGACAAGACCTGCCAACAGAATTGCTATGAAAACGAGAGCTTCGACGAATCCGGTCCAGCCGCTTTCGCGGACGGACACAGACCAGGCAAAGAGAAAGAGGGCTTCGATATCGAAGATCACGAAGAGCATCGCGACCAGATAGAATTTGGCTGAGAGCCGCAAGCGGGCGCCACCGGTAGGTAGCATGCCGGACTCGAACGGTTCGTTTTTGCTGCGGCCCCAGGCTTTTGACCCGAGGAGGCTGGAGACGCCGAGCATGAAGGCGCAGAGGCCGCCTACACCCAGAAGGAAAATGGCAAAGCCCCAGTTGTGGGCCATGAGTCCTGTCGCTTCGGGCATGCTGGTAATCCTTAACAGAGAGCAAAGGTCTCTGAGCTTGATAAAGAAATAAAGCAGTGACGATATGTCGCAGTGCAATCAATCGCCGTGATTTTATGGCTAAACACCGGGCAAGTAAATTTTCATGGCGAAATTATTTGGCGGAATAAGGACATGGCTCCCCTTGCAAGCGCCGTAAGCCACGGCCTGTGGGCATTAGCGGGTGTTTTGTTAATTATGTTTTGTCCTTGCTGTAACGAATACCGTCGCCAATGAATGATAATCAATATTATTTGGCGTCGCTTTTAAACAATGGCTGCCATGAGGAGCCGCTAAGTTGTCTTTTATATGCTCGTTACTGCAAGTTGCGAGCGAGCCCCTTTTACCCGCTTTTTTCTCCACGCATACCGCTCTGGATCAATATCTTGCTTGATTGGTAGGGGGGCGGGCGACGTCATTGCGAGCTGGCTCGTTCCTGCTGGAGCTTGGGGTTTGCCGGTGGCGCTTGCAAAAGTTGCAGGCAAAAAAACGCCCCGAACCAGTCGGGGCGTCAGATGTGCGGCACTGCAGTTAGCTTTTACCGGGTCTGCAATGGCCGTTTTTCAGCGCGAAGTCGAATCAGTGGAACTGTTCTTCTTCGGTGGAGCCGGTCAGTGCGGTGACCGAAGACGAGCCACCCTGGATCACGGTGGTCATGTCGTCGAAGTAGCCGGTGCCCACTTCCTGCTGGTGAGCCACGAAGGTGTAGCCCTTGGCGGCGTCAGCGAATTCCTGCTCCTGCAGCTTCACGTAGGCGGTCATGTCGTTGCGGGCGTAGTCGTGCGCCAGGTTGAACATGCTGTGCCACATGTTGTGAATGCCGGCCAGGGTGATGAATTGGTGCTTGTAGCCCATGGCGGACAGTTCACGCTGGAACTTGGCGATGGTCGCGTCGTCCAGGTTCTTCTTCCAGTTGAAGGAAGGCGAGCAGTTGTACGACAGGATCTGGTCCGGGTATTCCTTCTTGATCGCTTCGGCGAAGCGGCGGGCTTCGTCCAGGTCCGGCTTGGCGGTTTCGCACCAGATCAGGTCGGCATACGGCGCGTAGGCCAGGCCGCGAGCGATGGCCTGGTCGAGGCCGGCGCGCACTTTATAGAAGCCTTCCTGGGTGCGGGTGCCAGTCACGAACGGCTGGTCGTACGGGTCGCAGTCGGAAGTCAGCAGGTCGGCTGCGTTGGCGTCGGTACGGGCCAGGATGATGGTCGGTACGCCGGCAACGTCGGCTGCCAGGCGGGCAGCGGTCAGCTTCTGTACGGCTTCCTGGGTCGGAACCAGTACCTTGCCGCCCATGTGGCCGCATTTCTTCACGGAAGCCAGCTGGTCTTCGAAGTGAACGCCGGCAGCGCCTGCTTCGATCATGCTCTTCATCAGCTCGTAGGCGTTCAGCACGCCGCCGAAACCGGCTTCGGCGTCAGCCACGATCGGCGCGAAGTAATCGATGTAGCCTTCGTCGCCCGGGTTCTTGCCGGATTTCCACTGGATCTGATCGGCACGACGGAACGAGTTGTTGATGCGCTTGACCACGGTCGGCACCGAGTCCACCGGATACAGCGACTGGTCCGGGTACATCGATTCGGCGGAGTTGTTGTCCGCGGCAACCTGCCAGCCCGACAGGTAGATCGCCTGGATGCCGGCTTTGACTTGCTGTACCGCCTGGCCGCCGGTCAGGGCGCCCATGCAGTTGACGAAATCTTTCTCAGGGCGGAAGGACGGTTTGGCACCCTGGGTCACCAGGTTCCAGAGCTTCTCGGCGCCCATGCGTGCCAGGGTGTGCTCAGGTTGAACCGAGCCACGCAGACGGACAACGTCGGCAGCGGAATAAGTGCGAGTCACGCCTTTCCAGCGCGGGTTTTCAGCCCAGTCTTTTTCAAGGGCTGCAATTTGCTGTTCGCGTGTCAGTGCCATGGAGATAAACCTCGTCGCATCTTGTGTGAAAAGTCGTTCTGGGGTGGAAAATCTCGCTCCACCAGATACGCAGGATCAAAAGTGCGTAATTGGCTGCTCGCTGACCAGAAGTCTAGGCGGTCAAGTCGGCTATGGCGCAGATGGCGACGGGTGAACGATGGGCTCAAGGGGAAAGTGAGCAGGTGAGGGCCATCTGTCGGGCGCATTCGGGCGTCGTGGGCCTTCATACGAACCATCAGTGTGTTGCCGATCTACCTAATTAGCTTCCGTCCCTCGGGACAACCTCGTTCCAGTCGCAATCTCGTCAAACACACCTTGTGGGCGGTACAGACACGAATCGGCTCAGGTGGGTAGGTTAGAGCGGCGATCCGAAGGCCCTTGCCAGGGCCCCTGATTAGCGGGAGCGAGGCCATCATGCCTTCGGTTTTTTGCCCCGTCAAACGTTTTGTAGTGCTTTTTTTCTATCACTACATCTTTGGTCTAATACGACTAATCAGTCAGTTTTCGGTGCTTTAGTCCAAGGCGTCGACTTTCACTCGCAAGGTCATGTCATCCCGGCCCTGAGTCGAGTAGCTGCGGGTTCCAGCCTGTTTGTCAGACTGGTTCTGGCGATTGACGCCGGCCAGGGTGATCCACTCGCCAAGACGGCCGCTGACAGTTGTGTCGGTACTTTGCACGTTCACTACATCGGGACGTTCCTGGCTCATGCGGTCACGGTTGGTACTGATGCTCAGGTGGACGGTTTCGCCGGTGACGCTGGCCGTGACGTAGAAGCCCTGGGTGACATTGCGATACTGGGTCTGGTTCTGCAGGCGTCCGTAAGGGTCGGTCTGGGTGGTGGTCAGCGGTACGCTCTGGCCGACCTGGATCAGGGCCGGTATGCCTTCGCTGGCCTGGATCTGCTGTATGCCGCCATCGCGGCTGACGGTGCTGCGGGTGATGGTGCGGGTCTGTGGCGCGCCGTTGGCCGAATAACCCTGGTTGTTCTGGGTGTTGTTTTCGTTGGTGTCGACCGTGATCAGCAGGCGTTTGGCGGCGGTATCCAGTTGCGCGATGAAGGCGCGCAGTTCCTCGATCTTCTCCGGTTCAGCGTTGACGATCAGTTGGTTGCCGTAGGCGCTGACCCGGCCTTCCTTGCCGAGGAAGTTCTGCGCGACGGGCAGCAGGTCGGCGCTGGTGCGGTTGTTCAGGGGCACGATCTCGGTCGCGGCCGTGACTGCAAAGCTCGCAGTCAGCAGCAGCGTCGTGAGCAGGGTGCGTAGGGACATGTCCGTTATCTCCGCTAGGGGTGGAAGCCTTGAGTTTGACAGTTTGTCGGCTTGCGGTGGGGCAAGTTGAATCGCCGATGGCAAAACGCCCCGGCCTCCAGGGAGCCAGCTTAGCTTGCTGGATCCGGGGAGGGCGGGGCGTTTTGTGACGGCTGGCAGGATATTGCCAGCAGGCTCGCTGTTGCGCAGGGCTCGCTCAGGCGCTGCCGCGGACCATGTCGACGTGAGGAATACCTGCTTCCAGGAACTCCTCGCTGACGATGCTGAAGCCCAGGCGCTCATAGAAGGCAGTTGCCTGAACCTGGGCGCTGAGCATCAGTTGCTTGAGGCCGCGTTTCTCAGCCTCGCCGATCACTGCCTGCATCAGCGCGTCGCCGACCTTCAGGCCGCGCCAGTCCTTGAGGACCGATACCCGGCCAACCTGCCCGTCGGGCAGCAGGCGGGCGGTGCCGATCGGAAAGTCGCCTTCGAGCGCGAGGAAATGCACCGCGCTGTCGTCGTCGGCGTCCCACTCCAGTTCGGGCGGGACGGATTGCTCGATGATGAACACCGCTTCACGAATGCGCCGGATCTCGGCGTTATCCTTTTGCCAGTCTGCGACACGTACGCGAATCTTATTCATCGGCAAATCCCAGGCTTCCTTGCTTGACCAGTTCGCACAGCAGGCCGCGCCCATCGTCGTCCGCCAGCCATGGGCCGAGGTTGTCGAGGTGCAGCGCGTCGGCGGCGCAAATCATCTTCAGCAGTTCGCGCAGCTTGCCCGGCAGGTAGCGGCTCTGGCCGCTGGCGAACAGCAGCAGGTCGTCGTCGACCTCGGACCAGGCCAGGCGCGCGCTCGGGTTGCGGATCAGTATGGCGCCCTGTTCGAGGCTGCCGAGCAGGTCTTCTTCTTCCAGCTCGGGGCCGACCACCAGTTCCGGGTAGCGCGGCTCGGTCATGAACTGGCCGAACCAGGTCAGCAGCATGCGCTCGTCGCTCATGTGCTCGGCCAGCAGGCCCTTGAGGCGATCGAGGGCGTCGTGCTGGATCTGGTGCGGATCGCTGACAGGTTGCACGTCGGCGTCGGTATAGCGCTCTTCATCCGGCAGGTACTGACTGAGGAAGTCGGTGAAGTGGGTCAGCACTTCGGCGGCGCTCGGGGCGCGGAAGCCCACCGAGTAGGTCATGCAGTCGTTCACCGCGACGCCGTAGTGGGCCAGGCGCGGCGGCAGGTAGAGCATGTCGCCGGGTTCCAGGACCCAGCTCTCGGTTTCTTCGAACTCGGCGAGGATGCGCAGGTCCGCATGCTGCAGCAGTGGGCTCTCGGCGTCGCACATCTGGCCGATCTTCCAGTTGCGCTTGCCGTGGCCTTGCAGCAGGAACACATCGTAGTTGTCGAAGTGCGGACCGACATTGCCGCCGGGAGCGGCGAAGCTGATCATCACGTCATCGATGCGCCAGCTCGGCAGGAAGCGGAAATGCTCCAGCAGTTCGGCGACTTCCGGCACGAACTGGTCGACGGCCTGGACCAGCAGGGTCCAGTCACGCTCCGGCAGCTTGCTGAACTCGTCTTCGGCGAACGGGCCGCGGCGCAGTTCCCAAGGGCGTTCGCCGTGCTCGATGACCAGGCGCGACTCGACCTCTTCTTCCAGCGCCAGGCCGGCCAGTTCGTCGGCGTCGATCGGGCTTTCGAAGTCGGGCAGGGCCTGACGGATCAGCAGGGGCTTTTTCTGCCAGTAGTCACGCAGGAATTCCCGTGCGCTGATGCCGCCCAGAAGTTGAAGAGGAATGTCAGGATTCATGTGTAACCTATTGAAAAAATGCACTTTTCATACGGGAATAAAAACGCCCGGCGCTGCCGGGCGTCAAAGGTCTTGCTATCGATCAGATGCGTTTGGCTTGGGCCGCGGCATTGCCGATGTAGCTGGCCGGGGTGAGCTTTTTCAGCTCGGCCTTGGCGGCTTCGGGCATTTCCAGCGCGTCGATGAAGGTCTGCAGCGCTTCAGGGCTGATGCCCTTGCCGCGAGTCAGTTCCTTGAGTTTTTCGTACGGGTTTTCGATGTTGTAGCGACGCATCACGGTCTGGATCGGTTCGGCCAGGACTTCCCAGCAGGCGTCCAGGTCTTCGGCGATCTTCTGGGCGTTGAGTTCCAGTTTGCTGATGCCTTTGAGGCTGGCTTCGTAAGCGATCACGCTGTGGGCGAAACCGACACCCAGGTTGCGCAGGACGGTGGAGTCGGTCAGGTCGCGCTGCCAGCGGGAGATCGGCAGTTTGCTCGCCAGGTGCTGGAACAGCGCGTTGGCGATGCCCAGGTTGCCTTCGGAGTTTTCGAAGTCGATCGGGTTGACCTTGTGCGGCATGGTCGAGGAACCGATTTCGCCGGCGATGGTGCGCTGCTTGAAGTAGCCCAGGGAGATATAGCCCCAGATATCGCGATCGAAGTCGATCAGGATGGTGTTGAAGCGGGCGATGGCGTCGAACAGCTCGGCGATGTAGTCGTGCGGCTCGATCTGCGTGGTGTACGGGTTGAAGCTCAGGCCCAGCTCGTCTTCGATGAAGGCGCGGGCGTTGGCTTCCCAGTCGATTTCCGGGTAGGCCGACAGGTGTGCGTTGTAGTTGCCCACGGCGCCATTGATCTTGCCCAGCAGCGGCACGGCGGCGACCTGGGCGATCTGGCGCTCCAGGCGGTACACCACGTTAGCCAGCTCTTTGCCCAGGGTGGTCGGCGAGGCCGGCTGACCGTGGGTGCGCGACAGCATTGGCACGTCGGCGAAGCGCAGCGCCAGCTCGCGGATAGCCCCGGCGGTCTGGCGCATCAGTGGCAGCATCACCGCGTCGCGGCCTTCGCGCAGCATCAGGGCGTGGGACAGGTTGTTGATGTCCTCGCTGGTGCAGGCGAAGTGGATGAATTCGCTGACGTTGGCCAGTTCAGGCAGCTTGGCGGCCTGTTCCTTGAGCAGGTACTCGATCGCCTTGACGTCGTGGTTGGTGGTGCGTTCGATCTCTTTGACACGCTCGGCGTGTTCCAGAGAGAAGTTTTCCGCCAGGGCGTTCAGTACGGCGTTGGCCTCGGCGGAGAACGCCGGTACTTCGCTGATGGCGGAATGGGCGGCCAGGCGCTGGAGCCAGCGCACTTCGACCAGGACGCGAGCACGGATCAGGCCGTATTCGCTGAAAATGGGGCGCAGGGCCTGGGTTTTGCCGGCGTAGCGGCCGTCAACAGGGGAAACCGCAGTGAGCGAAGAGAGCTGCATGGGGTGTTCTCGGACAGTCGGGCAACGAAATGGGGCGCGTATCATACATGAAAATATCCGCCGGTCCGTTGCCAACTGACCAGCGTCTTACGCGTTACTGACTACAAAAGGTCTTGCGGGCGCAGTTCAGCTGCTGCGCATCAGCGGATAAAGCTCTTTGAGCAGTTTGCGGCGGCTGATCACCAGCTGCCAGCGATGGCCACCCAACTGGCGCCACAGGCGCGCCGAACGGATGCCGGCCAACAACAGGGCGCGGATCTTCGAGGCGTTGCTCGGCTGCTGCAGGTTGCGCATGTCGCCATGCACCTGGATCCGCTGGCGCAGGGTGCTCAGGGTGTCCTGGTACAGCGAGCCGCAGGCGGCAATCACGTTTTCGTGGGCCGGGCCGAAATGTTCGACCTGGGATTGAATCTGCGGCAGGCGCTTGCCGATGACTTCCAGCAGGTCGTCGCGCTTGGCCAGTTGGCGCTCGAGCCCGAGCATCGACAGGGCGTAGCGCAACGGTTCGCGCTGCAGGGTGCTGGGGTCGCGTTCCAGGGCGCCGATCAGGGCGCGATAACCTTCACGCAGGTTGATGTCGTCGCCACCGTAGACTTCCAGGGTGTCTTTCGGGTCGCGGATCAGCAGGCTGCCGAGCATGCAACTCAAGGCCGCTTCGCTGACCTGGCCGGTCTTGGCGATCTTGTCCACCAGGACGGCGGCGAGAAACACGCCGCCCAATGCCGTCAGTTGTTCCTGAATCGGGCTCATGCCTTGCTGCTCCAGGGCTCTGCGACTTCGATCACGCCGCCGCCCAGGCAGATTTCGCCGTCATAGAACACCACCGATTGACCGGGAGTGACTGCGCGTTGCGGGTCATCGAAGGTGGCGCGGTAGCCGCTGGCGGTCTTTTCCAGGGTGCAAGGCTGGTCGCTCTGGCGATAACGCACTTTCGCGGTGAGGCGGCGCGGTTCGCTCAGGTCGATCGGGTTGACCCAATAGATGTCGGAGGCGAGCAGGGCGCGGGAGAACAGCCATGGGTGATCGTTGCCCTGGCCGACGATCAGCTCGTTGTGTTCCAGGTCCTTGATCAGTACGTACCACGGCTCATCGCCGGCGTCCTTGAGGCCACCGATGCCCAGGCCCTGGCGCTGGCCGATGGTGTGGTACATCAGGCCATGGTGGCGTCCGATCACTTCACCTGAGGGGGTCTTGATCTCGCCGGGCTGGGCCGGCAGGTACTGCTTGAGGAAGTCGCTGAAGCGTCGTTCACCGATAAAACAGATGCCAGTGGAGTCCTTCTTCTTGGCGGTGGCCAGGTCGTGTTTCTCGGCGATCGCACGGACTTCGGGCTTTTCCAGCTCGCCGACCGGGAACAGGGTCTTGGCGATCTGCTCACCGCCGACGGCGTGCAGGAAGTAACTCTGGTCCTTGTTCGGGTCCAGGCCCTTGAGCAGCTCGGTGCGCCCGTCGATGTCGCGGCGGCGCACATAGTGGCCAGTGGCGATCAGGTCGGCGCCGAGCATCATGGCGTAGTCGAGGAACGCCTTGAACTTGATTTCACGGTTGCACAGGATGTCCGGGTTCGGCGTGCGGCCGGCCTTGTATTCGGCCAGAAAGTGCTCGAACACGTTGTCCCAGTACTCGGCGGCGAAGTTGGCGGTGTGCAGCTTGATGCCAATCTTGTCGCACACGGCCTGGGCGTCCGCGAGGTCGTCCATGGCGGTGCAGTACTCGGTTCCGTCGTCTTCCTCCCAGTTCTTCATGAACAGGCCTTCCACCTGGTAACCCTGCTCCATCAGCAGGAGGGCGGAAACGGAAGAGTCCACGCCGCCGGACATGCCGACGATGACGCGCTTCTTTTGGGTGTCAGAAGGGGCTGGATCACGCATAGGAATTCAACGGGTGTCTTGAAAAAGGACGCGATTCTAACAGGCTGAGGCCTGCAAGGCTAAAACTGCGGTTAAAGCGACGGACGGATCAGCTCGAGGCTGTGCAGTTGTCCGGCCAGATAGTCGTCAACGCAGCGGATGATCAGCTCGCTGCGCCATTGTGGGCGCAAGGCCAGCAGTTCGTCGCGGCTCAACCAGCGCGGGCCGATGATGCCGTCGTCCAGTGGGTAATCGGGGTGGTGCCTGAGCGGTTTGCCGGCAAAGCAGACACGCTGGTAGGTCACGCCATTGCTGGGGGCGGTGTACAGGTAGATGCCGACCACGCCGGTCAGCTCGATGTCCCAGCCGGTTTCTTCCAGGGTTTCGCGAATGGCGGCCTGGAGCAGGCTTTCGTCCGGGTCCAGGTGCCCGGCCGGCTGGTTGAATACCGCCTGGTCGCCCTGGAGTTCCTCGACGAACAGAAAACGTCCCTGGTCCTCAACGATGGTGGCGACGGTGATGTGGGGCTGCCATTCCATATATAAAGCTCTGTCTTGAGTGGGTGGTCATCATAAGGTGAACGCTGGTCCTGTAGGAGCGAGCTTGCTCGCGATAGGTGGGTGCGGTCAGTCAGTCCAGCCGCATCGTTTTTATCGCGAGCACGCTCGTTCCTGCCGAAGGCGCATGCTGCAAAAAGAACAAACCCCGGCACCTGGCCGGGGTTTGTATTACAGCGGTATTGCTTAAACCAGCGCAGCGATAGCCGCGTTGAGGGTGGCGCTTGGGCGCATGGCCTTGCTCACCAGCTCAGGGTTGGCGCTGTAGTAGCCACCGATGTCCACTGGCTTGCCTTGAACGCCGTTGAGCTCGGCGACGATGGTCGCTTCGTTCTCGGCCAGGGTCTTGGCCAGGGTGCTGAACTGCGCTTGCAGGGCGGTATCTTCGGTCTGGGCGGCCAGGGCCTGGGCCCAGTACAGCGCCAGGTAGAAGTGGCTGCCGCGGTTGTCGATGTTGCCGACTTTGCGCGATGGCGACTTGTTGTTGTCCAGGAACTGACCGGTTGCCTGGTCGAGGGTCTTGGCCAATACCAGCGCTTTCGGGTTGTTGTAGGTGTTACCCAGGTGCTCCAGGGAAGCGGCCAGGGCCAGGAACTCACCCAGGGAGTCCCAGCGCAGGAAGTTTTCTTCCAGCAGTTGCTGCACGTGCTTCGGCGCCGAGCCACCGGCGCCGGTTTCGAACAGGCCGCCACCGTTCATCAGCGGCACGATCGATAGCATCTTGGCGCTGGTGCCCAGTTCCATGATCGGGAACAGGTCGGTCAGGTAGTCGCGCAGCACGTTACCGGTGACGGAGATGGTGTCCTTGCCTTCGCGGGTACGGGCCAGGGTGAACTTCATGGCATCGACTGGCGACATCACGCGGATGTCCAGGCCGGCGGTGTCGTGATCCTTCAGGTACGCCTGGACCTTCTCGATCATCACGCCATCGTGGGCGCGCATCGGGTCCAGCCAGAAAATCGCTGGAGTGCTGCTTGCGCGAGCACGGTTGACAGCCAGTTTGACCCAGTCCTGGATCGGCGCGTCCTTGGTCTGGCACATGCGGAAGATGTCGCCGGCCTCGACGGCTTGTTCCAGCAGCAGGTTGCCCTTGCTGTCGGTGACGCGTACGACGCCGTCAGCCTTGATCTGGAAGGTCTTGTCGTGGGAACCGTACTCTTCGGCTTTCTTCGCCATCAGGCCAACGTTCGGCACGCTGCCCATGGTGGTCGGGTCGAAGGCGCCGTTGGCCTTGCAGTCTTCGATCACTGCCTGGTAGATGGTGGCGTAGCAGCGATCCGGGATCAGCGCCTTGGTGTCGTGCAGCTGGCCGTCGGTGCCCCACATCTTGCCGGAGTCACGGATCATGGCCGGCATCGAGGCGTCGACGATCACGTCGCTCGGTACGTGCAGGTTGGTGATGCCTTTGTCGGAGTTGACCATGGCCAGGGCAGGGCGCACGGCGTAGACGGCCTGGATGTCGGCTTCGATCGCAGCTTGCTGCTCCGCAGGCAGAGCCTTGATGCGGGCGTACAGGTCGCCGATGCCGTTGTTCAGGTTGAAGCCGATCTGGCTCAGCACGTCAGCGTGCTTGCTCAGGGCGTCCTGATAGAACTCGGCAACGATCTGGCCGAACATGATCGGGTCGGAAACCTTCATCATGGTGGCTTTCAGGTGTACCGACAGCAGTACGCCTTGCTTCTTGGCGTCTTCGATCTCGGCGGCAACGAACGCGCGCAGGGCCTTCTTGCTCATGACTGCGCAATCGAGGATCTCGCCGGCTTGTACGGCGGTTTTTTCCTTCAGGACAGTAGCGCTACCGTCTTGAGCGATCAGCTCGATCTTCACGTTGTCCTGGGCGTCGATCAGGGCGGCTTTTTCGCTGCCGTAGAAATCGCCCTGGTTCATGTGAGCAACGTGGGACTTGGAGTCTTTGGCCCAGGCGCCCATTTTGTGCGGGTGCTTGCGCGCGTAGTTCTTGACTGACAGCGGAGCGCGGCGGTCGGAGTTGCCTTCGCGCAGGACCGGGTTCACGGCGCTGCCCTTGACCTTGTCATAGCGCGCCTTGGCGTCTTTGTCGGCGTCGCTGGTCACGGTTTCCGGGTAGTCCGGCAGGGCGTAGCCCTTGGCTTGCAGCTCTTTGATCGCGGCCTGAAGCTGCGGTACCGAAGCACTGATGTTCGGCAGCTTGATGATGTTGGCTTCAGGGGTTACAGCCAGGTCGCCGAGTTCGGCCAGGTGGTCCGGTACGGCTTTGTCGCCCAGCAGCTCCGGGAAGCTGGCAAGAATACGCCCTGCGAGAGAGATATCGCGGGTTTCCACGGCAATATCAGCGAAAGCGGTGAAGGCTTCGACAATAGGGAGCAGCGAGTAGGTGGCGAGGGCGGGGGCTTCGTCGGTGAAGGTATAGATGATCTTCGAGCGGGTGGGCATATTCGGATTAACTCTCTTCTTTGCTAAAGCGTGCGCAGAAACTCGAGGGGCGCCGGGTAAGCGCGTTCGTTCAAAGTCATCCATGAACCGAATATCGAGGTTTCTTCGCGGTGATGTTGGGTGCATCAGTCGAGCGTCAAGCGGGTGGGTTGCGGTAACAACCCGGTTTTGGGCGGAAAGTCTCGGCTCCTTTTTCCAGTAGCAGAGCGCTCAGCCGTCGTGACTCTGTGGTCAGCGGCGGCATTATACATAGGTGGCTGGCAAAACGCCGACGGTTCATATGCAACCGCTCTCGTCCATTGGTCTAAAGGTCGCAGGCGGGGCGGCGGCGTAGAGTCCTGCGCAGTGCTCAAGTTTGGCGCTTTTCCCTTTGCTTTCAGGCTTGTAGGCCACGAACTGCGCAGCCTTCACGGCATATGCGTGGAACATGAGGTTCCCGTCCAGATTCAACTGGGGTACGCTCGAACGCAGCCAGATGTTCAATCCACACAACGGAGTTCAGCATGGGATACAAGAAGATTCAGGTTCCAGCAGTCGGCGACAAAATCACCGTCAACGCAGACCATTCTCTCAATGTTCCTAACAACCCGATTATCCCTTTCATCGAAGGCGATGGTATTGGCGTTGATATCAGCCCGGTCATGATCAAGGTTGTCGATGCTGCTGTTAAGAAGGCCTACGGCGGCGAGCGCAAAATCTCCTGGATGGAAGTCTATGCCGGCGAGAAAGCAACTCAAGTGTACGACCAGGACACCTGGCTCCCTCAGGAAACCCTGGACGCAGTCAAGGATTACGTGGTTTCCATCAAGGGCCCGCTGACCACTCCGGTAGGTGGCGGTATCCGTTCCCTGAACGTGGCCCTGCGTCAGCAGCTTGACCTGTATGTGTGCCTGCGCCCGGTGCGCTGGTTCGAAGGCGTGCCGAGCCCGGTGAAGAAGCCTGGCGATGTCGACATGACCATTTTCCGTGAGAACTCGGAAGACATTTACGCCGGTATCGAATGGAAGGCCGGCTCCGCCGAAGCCACCAAGGTCATCAAGTTCCTCAAGGAAGAAATGGGCGTCACCAAGATCCGTTTCGACGAAAACTGCGGTATCGGCGTCAAGCCGGTTTCCCTGCAGGGCACCAAGCGTCTGGCGCGCAAGGCGCTGCAATATGTGGTCGACAACGATCGCGATTCGCTGACCATCGTGCATAAAGGCAACATCATGAAGTTCACCGAAGGTGCCTTCAAAGAGTGGGCCTATGAAGTGGCCGCGGAGGAATTCGGCGCGACGCTGCTCGATGGCGGCCCGTGGATGCAGTTCAAGAACCCGAAAACTGGCAAGAACGTGATCGTCAAGGACGCCATCGCCGATGCGATGCTCCAGCAGATCCTGCTGCGTCCGGCCGAATATGACGTGATCGCGACCCTCAACCTGAACGGCGACTACCTGTCTGATGCTCTGGCGGCTGAAGTGGGCGGGATCGGTATCGCTCCGGGTGCCAACCTGTCCGACACCGTGGCCATGTTCGAGGCGACCCACGGTACGGCGCCGAAATACGCGGGCAAGGACCAGGTGAACCCGGGTTCGCTGATCCTCTCCGCGGAAATGATGCTGCGTCACATGGGTTGGACCGAGGCGGCCGACCTGATCATCAAGGGCACCAACGGCGCCATTGGTGCCAAGACCGTGACCTACGACTTCGAGCGCCTGATGGAAGGTGCCACGTTGTTGTCGTCTTCGGCCTTTGGCGATGCGCTGATCTCCCATATGTGAATTGACATGCGGTAAATGAAGCGGCCGGTTCAATTGATTGAACCGGCCGTTTTTTTATGACTGTTTTTTATGACTGGATGCTGAAGATTTTCAGCTCAGGGCCGTTTCCTGGTAGGAAGGGGCTACGACGGGGGCGTTCTGGGTCTTGATGGAATGGATTTTCACAGCGTGCAGGCCCTTGGGGCCTTGAGTGATCTCAAAGCTCACGGCCTGACCGGCTTTCAAGGTTTTGTAGCCTTCCATCTCGATGGCCGAGTAGTGGGCGAAAAGGTCGTCGCTTTTGCCCTCCTCATTAATGAAGCCATAACCCTTGGCGTTGTTGAACCACTTGACCTTGCCGCTTGCCATGCTCATATCCCTCTGCAACAGACTCCATCACTGGAGTATCATCCAGTTCATCCGTACCGGAATCCGAAAATATAGGATTGGCGGTACGGACCTTTATTACCCAACGTGGGCTCTATTGGTTGTAACACCGTTTTGCCGATAGTCAAGGTGACCCGGCGGTCGGAGTTGAAATCCCCCCGGAGCGCCCCCACCACTGTATTTGCTCAACTAACGAACCTTTCTTTCCATGCATGCAATCAGCCAGATTCGACTAACATTCAATCAGGATCGCCCGGATTTCCAAGACGACGATTCCGCTGGCTTGGCTGTACAGGAAGCTAAGCCGACGTTGCAGGCTCCGCCGATGTACAAGGTGGTTTTGTTCAATGATGACTACACACCGATGGATTTCGTCGTCGAAGTGCTCGAGGTGTTTTTTAACCTGAATCGCGAGCTGGCGACCAAGGTAATGCTGGCCGTCCATACAGAAGGACGGGCAGTATGTGGATTGTTTACCCGCGACATCGCCGAGACCAAGGCCATGCAGGTCAACCAGTACGCCAGGGAAAGCCAGCATCCGCTACTCTGTGAAATCGAGAAGGACGGTTAATCGCCGACCACTTGGGTATGAGGTGAAGCTATGTTAAACCGCGAGCTCGAAGTCACCCTCAATCTCGCCTTCAAAGAGGCTCGTTCGAAGCGTCATGAGTTCATGACCGTCGAGCACCTCTTGTTGGCTCTTTTGGATAATGAGGCCGCCGCCACCGTTTTGCGTGCCTGCGGAGCAAACCTCGACAAACTCAAGCACGACCTGCAGGAGTTCATCGACTCCACCACGCCGCTGATTCCCGTGCACGACGAGGATCGCGAAACCCAGCCAACCCTGGGCTTCCAGCGTGTACTGCAACGTGCTGTCTTCCATGTGCAGAGCTCGGGCAAGCGCGAAGTGACCGGCGCCAATGTGCTGGTTGCAATCTTCAGTGAGCAAGAGAGTCAGGCAGTGTTCCTGCTGAAACAGCAGAGCGTTGCCCGCATCGATGTCGTCAACTACATCGCCCATGGCATCTCCAAGGTGCCGGGGCATGGCGATCATTCCGAAGGTGAGCAGGATATGCAGGACGATGAAGGCGGTGAGTCTTCCTCTTCAGGTAATCCGCTGGATGCTTATGCCAGCAATCTCAATGAGTTGGCACGCCAGGGGCGTATCGACCCGTTGGTCGGTCGTGAGCAGGAAGTCGAGCGTGTAGCGCAGATTCTTGCGCGCCGGCGCAAGAACAACCCGCTGCTGGTGGGCGAGGCCGGTGTAGGTAAAACCGCCATCGCCGAAGGTCTGGCCAAGCGCATCGTCGACAGTCAGGTGCCTGACCTGCTGGCCAGCAGCGTGGTGTATTCCCTGGATCTCGGCGCGTTGCTGGCGGGTACCAAATACCGCGGCGATTTCGAGAAGCGCTTCAAGGCGTTGCTGGGCGAGTTGAAAAAACGTCCGCAGGCAATCCTGTTCATCGACGAGATTCACACCATCATTGGCGCCGGCGCGGCGTCCGGTGGGGTGATGGATGCCTCGAACCTGCTCAAGCCGCTGCTTTCTTCGGGCGACATCCGTTGCATCGGTTCGACCACCTTCCAGGAGTTCCGTGGGATTTTCGAGAAGGACCGGGCGTTGGCCCGCCGTTTCCAGAAGGTCGATGTATCCGAGCCTTCGGTAGAGGACACCATTGGCATTCTGCGCGGTCTCAAGGGGCGTTTCGAGCTGCATCACAGCATCGAGTACAGCGATGAGGCGTTGCGCGCCGCCGCCGAACTGGCCTCGCGTTATATCAACGACCGGCATATGCCCGACAAGGCGATCGATGTGATCGACGAGGCGGGCGCCTATCAGCGTCTGCAGCCGTCCGACAAGCGCGTCAAGCGCATCGAGGTGGCTCAGGTCGAGGATATCGTGGCGAAAATCGCACGGATTCCGCCGAAACATGTCACCAGTTCCGACAAGGAGCTGTTGCGTAACCTCGAGCGCGACCTGAAGCTGACAGTATTCGGCCAGGATGCGGCGATCGACTCGCTGTCGACTGCGATCAAGCTGTCCCGTGCCGGCCTGAAGTCGCCAGACAAGCCTGTCGGTTCGTTCCTGTTCGCCGGGCCTACCGGTGTCGGTAAGACCGAGGCTGCGCGGCAGTTAGCCAAGGCGCTGGGTATCGAGCTGGTGCGTTTCGACATGTCCGAGTACATGGAGCGCCACACTGTATCGCGTCTGATCGGTGCGCCTCCGGGTTATGTCGGTTTCGACCAGGGTGGTTTGCTGACCGAGGCGATTACCAAGCAGCCTCATTGCGTACTGCTGCTCGATGAAATCGAAAAGGCGCACCCGGAAGTCTTCAACCTGCTGCTGCAGGTGATGGACCACGGTACCTTGACCGATAACAACGGGCGCAAGGCGGATTTCCGCAACGTGATCGTGATCATGACCACCAACGCGGGTGCCGAAACCGCGGCGCGGGCTTCCATCGGCTTCACTCATCAGGATCACTCTTCCGATGCCATGGAAGTGATCAAGAAGAGCTTCACGCCGGAATTCCGTAACCGTCTGGACACCATTATCCAGTTTGGTCGCCTCAGTCATGAGGTCATCAAGAGTGTGGTGGACAAGTTCCTTACCGAACTGCAGGCGCAGCTGGAGGACAAGCGCGTTCAGCTGGAAGTCACCGATGCGGCCCGCAGTTGGCTGGCGGCAGGTGGTTACGATGTGACCATGGGCGCTCGCCCTATGGCGCGCCTGATCCAGGACAAGATCAAGCGTCCGCTGGCGGAGGAGATACTCTTTGGCGAACTGGCCGAACATGGCGGTGTGGTGCACATCGACATCAAGGATGGCGAGCTGACCTTCGAGTTCGAGACCACCGCAGAAATGGCCTGACCGGCCGTAATGAAAAAGGCGCCGCAAGGCTAATGCCAGTCAGTTAAGCTGACTGGCATTTTTATTTTTGATCGGATACTTCGGCGATTTGAGCCGGATGGCCCGTGGATAAGCACGCTCTTCCCGGCGATGTGGCAAGACATAGTGCGGGGTCGAGGCATGCAATTCGGCGAGATATTTGGGGATGTTCCCTGAGCGATCCGCAGAAACCCCGTTGATAAACCCCAGGATCGCCCAGGTGCAGGCGGTGAAGCTCAGTTCGCACGGATGGATGCCCGGACAATGGCGGCTCATTTCCACCATCTGATAACGCAACAGGTTGTAGCCCAGCAACACACCCCACAACTCTTGTTCGATCATCTCGGGCGTCTTGCTACGCAGCGTGTAGCTGCTGTTGAGCAGTGTCTGTTTCATCTCCCTGAACCCTAATTCGATCTCCCAGCGATGGCTGTACAGGTCGACGATTTCATCGGATGGGAAGCGCAGCGGGTCGGCCATTGACGTCAAAATCTGACAGACCTTGCCCTTGACGGTTTTGCTCAGGAGCCTTGCAGTCAGGCGCTCCGGCAATCCCGGCCATTGCTTGCGGGCCTGCGGCGAAGTGTTTAACGAGACCACCGCATCCTGACGGCCCAACCGCTGAATCACTTCGTACTGCGCCCCTTTGCGTAACGGCATCAGCCAATGCCGCTCGGTGCCGGCCTGTTGCCACTGATGCAGCAACCCCAGGGAGTAAAAACCGCGATCGAACAGCGTCAGCGAGTGATCCGGCGTGGTGTCGATCAGTTGCTCTGCCAGCTTCATTTCGTTGCTGCGATAGCCGTCAAAGGCACTGCCGATCAACAAATGACTGGTCAGCTCCATTTGGCAAACCATGCGTACCTGAGGAAAACCGGTATCGCCATGTTGATTGCTGGCGGAGTCGTAACGCGCACGGTTTTCGGGTGTATCGGGCGTTCGCCAGACGACGCCATCGACCCCCAGCAAACGCAACCCGGCCCAGGTCGGATGGCCGGCCGCTTCATGCCAGCTTTTCTGTGTCAGATCGAAGACTTGTCGTACGGCCTCGCTGCCCAATCGCCGACGGGCCTGGACTACGGCGCTGGGCGCGACCAGCGGACGTTGCCCAGGCAGCATGATGTTCATGCGACTGACCACATCCCACGCCGACATGCGCCGAAAAAACGCCATGGAGATGACGCACCAAAGCATCATCTCCAAGGGCAAACGGCGCTTGCGCAGAGTGGCCACACCAGCCTGTTCCAGGGCCTGCTCGACCAGAGAGGGGTCAAGCAACGAGTCCAATCCCTCAAGCGAATTGGGGGTTGAGACGATGTTGTGGGTCAGTTCCAGTGCCCGAGCCAGACGCATAAAAAAATCCGATGCCTATTCAGGCATCGGATTTTGATTTCTTGCGGCCAAAGGTCAAGCAGAAGGGCTTAACTGATCGGCATTAGCCGCAAGGCGCCTTTTTTATATCTGTTTTGTAGGCAGCAAGAGCAAATCGCAGGCAAACAAAAACGCCCGGTATGAGCCGGGCGTCTTGTATTGACTTGTTTAGCGAGCGCGGTAAGTGATGCGCCCTTTGCTCAAGTCATAGGGCGTCAGTTCGACGCGCACTTTGTCACCGGTAAGAATACGAATGTAGTTCTTGCGCATCTTGCCGGAGATATGCGCGGTTACGACGTGCCCATTTTCCAACTCCACACGAAACATGGTGTTGGGCAGGGTGTCGACGACAGTGCCTTCCATTTCGAAGCTGTCTTCTTTCGACATGCAGTAAAGCCCTCGGTGTCCAGTGAATGGCCCGGTGCAACTGCGCCAGGCAAAAGCGGCGTGCATTGTGCCCGAAAAGTGGGGTTCAAGCCAAGGGCTTCTAGTTCAGGATGACCCATCTCTGGTTGATCAGCAGCTCGATGGGCCGATATTGGGTCTTGTAGTTCATCTTTTTGCAGTTCTTGATCCAGTATCCGAGGTAGACCGCGTCCAGGCTCAGGCGCAAGGCTTCGCCGATTTGCCACAGAATGGCGTAGCGACCGAGGCTGCGGCGCTCTTCATCGGGCTCGTAGAAGGTGTAGACCGCGGACAGGCCATTGGGCAACAGGTCGGTGACGGCCACGGCAAGCAGGCGCTCATCGAGACGGAACTCGTAGAACCTGGAGAAGGGCAAGTCGCGAACCAGAAAGGTCGAGAACTGATCGCGGCTGGGCGGGTACATGTCGCCATCGGCGTGGCGTTGCTCGATGTAGCGCTGGTAAAGGTCGAAATACTCTTCGCTGAACCCCGGTTTGACAGGCTGGACCTTCAGGTCGGCATTGCGTTTGAGAATGCGCTTTTGCTGACGATTGGGTACAAACTGCGCTGCAGGAATACGTGCCGGAACACAGGCATTGCAGTTCTGGCAATGCGGCCGGTACAGGTGGTCGCCACTGCGACGAAAGCCCATTTCTGACAGATCTGCGTAGACATGCACATCCATGGGCTGACTAGGGTCGAGGAACAGCGTGGTCGCCTGTTCTTCGGGCAGGTAGCTGCAAGAGTGGGGCTGAGTGGCATAGAACTTCAAACGCGCCAACTCGGTCATGAATCAACCCTCGGGATTAGCTTTGAATTAAGTGTAAGCCACACCGGCAAAACCCGCCTAGGAAACCCATATGGCGCGGCTGGGCTGGTCCAGGTGGTGCTGCAGATAGCCGGCGAACTCCTGGCGTGGGATGGCGCGGGCGCCCAGGCTGTGCAGGTGGTCGGTGGGCATCTGGCAGTCGATCAGGGCGAAGCCCCATGCCTGTAAATGTTGGACCAGCGTGACGAAGCCGAATTTCGACGCATTGTCGGCCCGGCTGAACATCGACTCGCCGAAAAACAGCTGGCCCATTGCTAGTCCATACAGTCCACCCACAAGCAAGCCCTGATCCCAGACCTCGACCGAATGGGCATGGCCGCGCCTGTGCAACTCGAGGTAGGCATTCTGCATCGATTCGGTGATCCAGGTGCCGTCGGCATAAGGGCGTGGCGCCGCACAAGCGCTGATGACCGCGGCAAAATCCTGATCGAAGGTGACCTGGTAGCGTTGCTGGCGCAGCAGCTTGCCCAGGCTGCGGGATACATGCAGTTCGTCTGGAAATAACACTGTACGCGGGTCGGGCGACCACCAGAGGATGGGCTGGCCTTCGGAAAACCAGGGAAAGCAGCCGTGGCGATAGGCCTGGATCAACCGGTCGGCCGACAGGTCGCCGCCGGCGGCCAGCAGGCCGTTGGGGTCGCGTAGGGCCTTTTCCAGCGGAGGGAAGTCGAAGTTGTTGCGTTGTAACCAGGTCAGCATGGCATTCAGACTTGCGGAAGGGGAGGGCGGTGGCGGGCCCTGCAAGGCCCGCCGCAAGCGTAGGTCGGGAGGTCAGTTGTCGTCGAGGAATTTCTCCGCATCCAGGGCCGCCATGCAGCCCGCGCCCGCGGAAGTGACGGCCTGGCGATACACAGGGTCGGCCACATCGCCCGCGGCGAACACGCCCGGGATGCCGGTGGCCGTGGCGTCGCCTTCGCTGCCGCCCTTGACCAGCAGATAGCCGTCGCGCATTTCCAGCTGGCCCTTGAACAGGTCCGTATTGGGCTTGTGGCCGATGGCGATGAATACGCCGGTCAGCGCCAATTCCCGGGTTTCTCCGCTGAGGCTATCGCGCAGGCGGGCACCGGTGACGCCGCTGGCGTCGCCCAGCACTTCATCGAGGTTCTGGTTCCAGTGCAGGCGGATATTGCCCTTGGCGGCTTTCTCGAACAGCTTGTCCTGGAGGATTTTTTCTGCGCGCAGCTTGTCGCGCCGGTGCACCAGGTGCACCTCTTTGGCGATGTTGGAGAGGTACAGGGCTTCCTCCACGGCGGTATTGCCACCACCGACCACGGCAACCACTTGATCGCGATAGAAGAAGCCGTCGCAGGTGGCGCAGGCCGACACACCCTTGCCGGCGAAGGTTTCTTCGGAGGGCAGGCCCAGGTATTGGGCCGATGCGCCGGTGGCGATGATCAGTGCATCGCAGCTGTAGACGCCGCTGTCACCCTTGAGGACAAAGGGGCGCTGCTGCAACTCCGCGGTATGGATGTGGTCGTAGACGATCTCGGTGTCGAAGCGTTCAGCGTGTTTTTGCATGCGTTCCATCAGCACCGGGCCGGTCAGGCCCTCGACATCGCCAGGCCAGTTGTCGACTTCGACGGTGGTGGTCAACTGGCCGCCGGCTTGCAGGCCGGTGATGACGGTCGGTTTGAGGTTGGCGCGGGCGGCATAAACGGCAGCGCTGTAACCGGCGGGGCCGGAGCCCAGAATGATCAGGCGTGAATGCTTCGCTTCTGTCATAAAAACACCTCATAAGCCTTTGTCACAAAAGAGAATGCGTGCTCAAATTGAATACTGCGTGAAGTGTTCCTGGCTTATGCTACACCCAGTATTGAGCAGCGTGGCACGGCGCTTACAAACCCGTACAATGCGGGTTTGCAGGCCTATATGGAATACATCGGCATTGCACGCGGCAGCTCTTACAGTTTCGCAATGCGTGGGCAGAATGTTAAAAGTAGCCCCAGTTATGCTCGTCAACTTTTTTACCTGCCTGGATTGGGCAGTATTTTTTAGTCGATCAACAGTTGGACGCGCCCATGGCGCAGGAAAAGACGCGTTTTGAAGAAATCCACCGCAGCACCTAAAACAGTAGTCCCACTCTGGCGCCAGCAATTGCACTACCGCCTCAAGGAAGGTGCGTTGATCGCCATTGGGGCCTTGTGCCTGTTCCTGATGATGGCATTGCTGACATATGGCAAAGACGATCCGGGCTGGAGCCATAACAGCAAGATCGAAGATGTGCAGAACTTCGGCGGTCCTGCCGGTTCTTACAGCGCCGATATCCTGTTTATGGTGTTGGGTTACTTCGCCTATATCTTCCCGTTGTTATTGGCGATCAAGACTTATCAGATCTTCCGTCAACGCCATGAGCCATGGCAGTGGAGCGGCTGGCTGTTTTCCTGGCGCCTGATCGGCCTGGTATTCCTGGTGCTGTCCGGTGCCGCGTTGGCGCATATCCATTTTCATGCGGCGACCGGCCTGCCGGCCGGCGCGGGCGGGGCGCTGGGTGAAAGCCTGGGCGACCTGGCCAAGAATGCGCTGAACATCCAGGGCAGTACGCTGATGTTTATCGCGCTGTTCCTGTTCGGCCTGACCGTGTTTACCGATCTTTCCTGGTTCAAGGTCATGGATGTGACCGGCAAGATCACCCTCGACCTGTTCGAACTGTTCCAGGGCGCCGCCAACCGCTGGTGGGCGGCCCGTACCGAGCGCAAGCAACTGGTCGCCCAGTTGCGTGAAGTGGATGCCCGGGTCGACGAAGTGGTCGCTCCGACCGTGACCGACAAACGTGAGCAGGCCAAGGTCAAGGAGCGCCTGATCGAGCGCGAGCAGGCCCTGAGCAAGCACATGTCCGATCGTGAGAAGCAGGTCCCGCCGGTGATCGCCCCGGTCCCGGCAAAGGCGCCCGAGCCAAGCAAGCGCGTGCAGAAAGAGAAACAGGTCCCGCTGTTCATCGACAGCGCGGTCGAAGGCACATTGCCGCCTATCTCGATTCTCGATCCGGCGGAAAAGAAACAGCTCAACTATTCCCCCGAATCGCTGGCCGCCGTCGGCCATTTGCTGGAAATCAAGCTCAAGGAGTTCGGGGTCGAGGTATCGGTGGACTCCATCCACCCGGGCCCAGTGATTACCCGTTACGAAATCCAGCCGGCCGCCGGTGTGAAAGTCAGTCGCATCGCCAACCTGGCCAAGGACCTGGCGCGTTCGCTGGCGGTGACCAGCGTGCGGGTGGTGGAAGTGATTCCCGGCAAGACCACCGTGGGTATCGAGATTCCCAACGAAGACCGGCAGATCGTGCGCTTCTCCGAAGTGCTGTCGACCCCGGAATACGATAACTTCAAATCCCCGGTCACCCTGGCCCTGGGCCACGATATCGGCGGCAAGCCGATCATCACCGACCTGGCCAAGATGCCTCACCTGCTGGTGGCCGGTACCACCGGTTCCGGTAAGTCGGTGGGGGTGAACGCGATGATCCTGTCGATCCTGTTCAAGTCCGGCCCGGAAGACGCCAAGCTGATCATGATCGACCCGAAAATGCTCGAGCTGTCGATCTACGAAGGCATCCCGCACTTGCTGTGCCCGGTGGTGACCGACATGAAGGACGCCGCCAACGCCCTGCGCTGGAGCGTGGCCGAGATGGAGCGGCGCTACAAGCTGATGGCCAAGATGGGCGTGCGTAACCTGTCGGGCTTCAACGCCAAGGTCAAGGAAGCCATCGAAGCCGGTACGCCGCTGACCGACCCGCTGTACAACCGCGAAAGCATCCACGACGAAGCGCCGCTGCTGACCAAGCTGCCGACCATCGTCGTGGTGGTCGACGAATTCGCCGACATGATGATGATCGTCGGCAAGAAGGTCGAAGAACTGATCGCGCGGATCGCCCAGAAAGCCCGTGCCGCGGGGATCCACCTGATCCTGGCGACCCAGCGACCGTCGGTGGACGTGATCACCGGCCTGATCAAGGCCAACATCCCGACCCGCATGGCGTTCCAGGTATCGAGCAAGATCGACTCGCGGACCATCATCGACCAGGGCGGCGCCGAACAACTGCTGGGCCACGGTGACATGCTCTACATGCCGCCGGGCACCAGCCTGCCGATCCGCGTCCATGGCGCCTTCGTCTCCGACGATGAAGTGCACCGTGTGGTGGAAGCCTGGAAGCTGCGTGGCGCACCGGAGTACAACGACGACATCCTCAACGGTGTCGAAGAAGCCGGCAGCGGCTTCGACGGTGGCAGCGGCGGTGGCGACGGTGACGACGCCGAGACCGACGCGCTGTACGACGAAGCGGTGCAGTTCGTCCTCGAGAGTCGCCGGGCGTCGATCTCCGCGGTTCAGCGCAAGCTCAAGATCGGCTACAACCGCGCGGCCCGCATGATCGAAGCCATGGAAATGGCCGGTGTGGTGACCGCCATGAACACCAACGGCTCCCGCGAAGTGATAGCGCCGGGTCCGATGCGCGACTGACAATGACCCGATACAGGCGGCGTGACCCTGCGCCGCCGGTTTTTTCCACGAATCTAATGAGGACTCCCATGCGTCTTATCCGCATGTTGCTGGTACCGGTACTGGCTTTAACGACGCTGTCGGCCCATGCCGATCAGAAAGACGTGGCGCGCCTGACCCAGTTGCTCGAAAAGTCCCAGACCCTGACCGCACGGTTTTCGCAACTGACCCTCGACGGCAGCGGCACCCAGCTGCAGGAAACCGCTGGGGACATGGCGCTGAAGCGCCCGGGCCTGTTCTATTGGCACACCGATGCGCCGCAGGAGCAACTGATGGTCTCCGACGGCAAGAAGGTTTCCCTGTGGGACCCGGACCTGGAGCAGGTCACCATCAAGACCCTGGACCAGCGCCTGACCCAGACCCCGGCCTTGTTGTTGTCGGGCGATGTGTCGAAAATCAGCGAAAGCTTCGACATCAGCGCCAAGGAAGCCGGTGGCGTGGTCGACTTCATCCTCAAGCCGAAAACCAAGGACACCCTGTTCGACAGCCTGCGCCTGTCGTTCCGCAATGGCCTGGTGAATGACATGCAACTGATCGACAGCGTTGGCCAGCGCACCAATATCCTGTTCACCGGGGTCAAGGCCAACGAGCCGATCGCCGCTTCCAAGTTCAAGTTCGACATCCCCAAGGGTGCCGACGTGATTCAAGAATAAGTCGACGCCAAGAGGTTTCAATCGTCCGCCATGGATCTGTTTCGCAGTGACCCGATCGCCCAACCCCTGGCCGCGCGCTTGCGCCCGGCCAACCTGGACGAGTACGTCGGTCAGGAGCATGTGCTCGCCCGCGGCAAGCCTCTGCGCGAAGCGCTGGAGCAGGGGGCCTTGCACTCGATGATCTTCTGGGGGCCGCCGGGCGTGGGCAAGACCACCCTGGCTCGGCTCCTGGCGAAGGTCTCGGATGCGCACTTCGAAACGGTCTCGGCGGTGTTGGCCGGGGTCAAGGAGATCCGCCAGGCGGTGGAAATCGCCAAGCAGCAGGCGGCCCAGTACGGGCGCCGGACCATCCTGTTCGTCGACGAAGTGCACCGCTTCAACAAGTCCCAGCAGGATGCCTTCCTGCCTTACGTTGAAGACGGCACCCTGATTTTCATCGGCGCGACCACCGAGAACCCATCCTTCGAGCTGAACAACGCACTGTTGTCCCGGGCTCGGGTTTATGTGCTCAAGAGCCTCGACGAGGCGGCGCTGCACAAGCTGGTGCAGCGGGCGCTGACTGAAGAGCGCGGGCTGGGCAAACGCCAGCTGAGCCTCAGTGAGGAAGGCTTCCAGATGCTCCTGGCGGCGGCGGATGGCGATGGCCGGCGCCTGCTCAACCTGCTGGAGAACGCCTCCGATCTTGCCGAAGACGGCACGCAAATCGGTGTCGAGCTGTTGCAAAGCCTGCTGGGCGATACCCGTCGGCGTTTCGACAAGGGCGGCGAAGCCTTCTACGACCAGATATCGGCGCTGCACAAGTCGGTCCGTGGTTCCAGCCCGGACGGTGCCCTGTACTGGTTCGCGCGGATGCTCGACGGTGGTTGCGACCCGCTGTACCTGGCGCGCCGCGTGGTGCGCATGGCCAGCGAAGACATCGGTAATGCTGATCCGCGGGCATTGAGCCTGTGCCTGGCCGCCTGGGATGTGCAGGAGCGCCTGGGCAGCCCCGAAGGCGAGCTGGCGGTGGCCCAGGCCATCACCTACCTGGCCTGCGCGCCGAAAAGCAACGCCGTGTACATGGGTTTCAAGGCCGCCATGCGCAGCGCCGCCGAACATGGTTCGCTGGAAGTGCCGCTGCACCTGCGCAATGCGCCGACCAAACTGATGAAGCAACTGGGCTACGGCGACGAGTACCGTTATGCCCACGATGAGCCGGATGCCTACGCGGCCGGTGAAGACTATTTTCCCGAGGCGCTGGAGCCGCAGCCGTTCTATCAGCCCGTGCCCCGTGGCCTGGAACTGAAGATCGGCGAGAAGCTCAAGCATCTGGCGGAGCTTGACCGGACCAGCCCCAAGCAGCGGAGAAAACCGTGATCCCGTTGATCGTTGCCGTCTCGCTGGGCGGTGTTGCCGGAACCCTGTTGCGCTTTGCCACCGGCAACTGGATCAGCGCCAATTGGCCACGGCACTTCTATACCGCGACGCTGGCCGTTAATATCGTGGGCTGCCTGCTGATCGGCGTGCTGTACGGCCTGTTTCTGATACGCCCGGAGGTGCCCATCGAGGTGCGCGCCGGGTTGATGGTGGGCTTCCTTGGCGGCCTGACGACTTTTTCATCCTTTTCACTGGATACGGTGCGTCTGCTGGAAAGCGGACAGATACCGCTGGCCCTGGGCTATGCGGCCATCAGCGTATTCGGCGGGCTGCTCGCGACCTGGGCCGGCCTGTCCCTGACCAAACTTTGATAAACGAGAGACCGACATGCTCGATTCCAAACTGTTACGTAGCAACCTTCAGGACGTAGCGGACCGCCTGGCATCCCGTGGCTTTGTCCTGGATGTAGCACGCATCGAAGCGCTGGAAGAACAGCGCAAGACCGTCCAGACCCGCACCGAACAACTGCAGGCCGAACGTAACGCGCGCTCCAAGTCCATCGGTCAGGCCAAGCAGCGCGGCGAAGACATCGCGCCGCTGATGGCTGATGTCGAGCGCATGGCGGGCGAGTTGGCGGCCGGCAAGGTCGAGCTGGATGCCATTCAAACCGAGCTGGACTCGATCCTGCAGGGCATCCCGAACCTGCCTCACGAATCGGTGCCGGTTGGCGACGACGAAGACGGCAACGTCGAAGTACGCCGCTGGGGCACGCCGACGGCGTTCGATTTCCCGATCCTGGACCACGTCGCCCTGGGCGAAAAGCACGGCTGGCTGGACTTCGAGACCGCGGCCAAGCTGTCGGGCGCGCGTTTTGCCCTGCTGCGCGGGCCGATCGCCCGCCTGCACCGCGCCCTGGCGCAGTTCATGATCAACCTGCACACCAGCGAACACGGTTACGAAGAGGCCTACACCCCTTACCTGGTGCAGGCACCGGCGTTGGTGGGGACCGGCCAGTTGCCGAAGTTCGAAGAAGACCTGTTCAAGATCAGCCGTGAAAACGAAGCCGATCTGTACCTGATCCCGACCGCCGAAGTGTCGCTGACCAATATCGTGGCCGGCGAGATCCTCGATTCGAAGCAACTGCCGATCAAGTTCGTCGCCCACACCCCGTGCTTCCGCAGCGAAGCCGGTTCGTCGGGCCGCGACACCCGCGGCATGATCCGCCAGCACCAGTTCGACAAGGTCGAGATGGTCCAGGTCGTCGAGCCATCGACCTCCATGGACGCCCTGGAAGGCCTGACCGCCAACGCCGAGAAAGTCCTGCAACTGCTGGAGTTGCCTTACCGCACCCTGGCGTTGTGCACCGGCGACATGGGCTTCAGCGCGGTCAAGACCTACGACCTGGAAGTGTGGATCCCGAGCCAGGACAAGTACCGCGAAATTTCGTCGTGCTCCAACTGTGGCGACTTCCAGGCCCGCCGCATGCAGGCGCGCTTCCGCAACCCGGAAACCGGCAAGCCGGAACTGGTGCACACCCTGAACGGTTCCGGCCTGGCGGTCGGTCGTACCCTGGTGGCGGTGCTGGAGAACTACCAGCAGGCCGACGGTTCGATCCGTGTGCCTGAGGTGCTCAAGCCTTACATGGGCGGCCTCGAGGTCATCGGCTAAATGGAATTTCTGCCGCTGTTTCATAACCTGCGCGGCAGTCGTGTGTTGGTGGTCGGCGGCGGGGAGATTGCCTTGCGCAAATCCCGCCTGCTGGCCGATGCCGGTGCGCTGCTGCGGGTAGTTGCACCTGAAGTGGAACCCCAGTTGCGCGAGCTGGTCACGGCCAGCGGCGGCGAATGCCGGTTGCGCGGTTATGTCGAGGCGGACCTGGACGGCTGCGTGCTGATCATCGCCGCCACCGACGACGAACCGCTCAATGCCCAGGTCTCCGCCGACGCCCATCGGCGTTGCGTGCCGGTCAATGTGGTGGATGCGCCAGCCTTGTGCAGCGTGATCTTCCCGGCGATCGTCGACCGTTCGCCACTGGTGATTGCCGTCTCCAGCGGCGGCGATGCGCCGGTGCTGGCGCGCCTGATCCGGGCCAAGCTGGAAACCTGGATTCCCTCGACCTACGGTCAACTGGCCGGCCTGGCCGCGCGTTTTCGCAATCAGGTCAAGGGCCTGTTTCCGGACGTGCAGCAGCGTCGTGCCTTTTGGGAAGACGTGTTCCAGGGACCGATCGCCGACCGACAACTGGCCGGGCAGGGCGAGGAGGCCGAGCGGTTGCTACAAGCCAAGATCGCCGGCGAAGCGCCCCATGCGCCGGGCGAGGTGTATCTGGTGGGGGCGGGGCCGGGCGATCCGGACTTGCTGACCTTCCGCGCTTTGCGCCTGATGCAACAAGCCGACGTGGTGCTCTATGACCGTCTGGTGGCACCGGCGATTCTCGAGCTGTGCCGGCGCGATGCCGAGCGGGTGTATGTCGGCAAGCGCCGTGCCGATCATGCCTTGCCCCAGGAACAGATCAACCAGCAGCTGGTGGACCTGGCCAAGCAGGGCAAGCGCGTGCTGCGCCTGAAGGGCGGTGATCCGTTCATCTTCGGCCGTGGCGGCGAAGAGATCGAAGAGCTGGCGGCCCAGGGCATTCCGTTCCAGGTGGTGCCGGGGATTACCGCCGCTAGCGGCTGTGCCGCCTATGCCGGGATTCCGCTGACCCATCGTGACTATGCGCAGTCCGTGCGTTTCGTCACCGGGCACCTGAAGGATGGCACCACCGATCTGCCTTGGGCCGACCTGGTCGCGCCTGCACAGACCCTGGTGTTCTACATGGGCCTGGTGGGCTTGCCGGTGATCTGCGAACAACTGATCCAGCATGGCCGTTCGGCGGATACGCCGGCCGCCTTGATCCAGCAGGGCACGACCTCCAACCAGCGGGTGTTCACCGGCACCCTGGCGGATCTGCCGAAGCTGGTGGCGGAGCATGAAGTGCATGCGCCGACCCTGGTGATCGTCGGCGAAGTGGTGCAGCTTCGCGAGAAGCTGGCCTGGTTCGAAGGCGCGCAGTCGCAGGTCTGAACAGCATCGCGGGCGATCTCACTCCTGCACAGAAGCCTGTTCTGCAGGAGCGAGATTACCCGCGATAGCGCTTGGCCACTTGCCTCAATTCTTCCGCCAAACCCCACGCCCGCTCAGACGCTTGCGATCATGCGCTGCATCGAAGTCCTGCGCCGGCCCTTTCGGCACGACGCCAGTCGGGTTGATGGTGCGGTGGCTGGCGTAGTAGTGCCCCTTGATATGGGTGAAGTCCACGGTTTCGGCGATCCCCGGCCACTGATACAGCTCTCGTAGCCAGTTCGACAGGTTCGGATAGTCGGCGATCCGCCGCAGGTTGCACTTGAAGTGACCGTAATACACCGCGTCGAAGCGAATCAGCGTGGTGAACAGGCGGATGTCCGCTTCCGTCAGGTATTCGCCGGCCAGGTAGCGTTGGCCGCCCAGGCGCTGTTCCAGCCAATCGAGTTCGCTGAACAGATCGTCGAAGGCCGCTTCATAGGCCTTCTGCGAAGTGGCGAAGCCGGCGCGATACACGCCGTTGTTCACCGCGGGATAGATGCGTGCGTTCAGTTCGTCGATTTCGCGGCGTAGCGGTTCCGGGTAGAAGTCCAGGCCGTTGCCGCTCAAGTCATCGAAAGCGCTGTTGAACATGCGGATGATTTCCGCCGACTCGTTGCTGACGATGCGTTTCTGCTGGGTGTCCCAGAGCACGGGCACGGTGACGCGGCCGGTGTAGTCGCGGGTATCGGCGGTGTAGCGCTGGTGCAGGAAATCCAGGTGATCCAGCTTGTCGCCGCTGGAGCCCAGGGCCCGGTCGAAAGTCCAGCCCTGTTCCAGCATCAGCCAGCTGACCACCGACACATCGATCAGGCTTTCCAGGCCCTTGAGCTTGCGCAGGATCAGGGTGCGGTGCGCCCAGGGGCAGGCGAGGGAAACGTACAGGTGATAACGGCCGGCTTCCGCGCGGAAGCCACCTTCGCCGCTTGGGCCTGGCTTGCCGTCGGCGGTCACCCAGTTGCGGCGTTGCGCCTGTTCGCGCTGGAAGGCGCCGTCTTTGCTGCTTTCGTACCACTGGTCGTGCCAGCGTCCCTCAATCAGCAGGCCCATAAAAAACTCCTCGGTCAGTGTGCATTGGTGTGCAGTTTAATCCGAGGAGTTCGAACGAATTACGCAAAAGTCGGGCGATTATGATCGGCTAAATCGATTTGTCGCGGGCGTCCCAGTATTGCTGAGCCTGCTCGAAAGCCCGTTCCCGGGGCATGCCAAGCCCGCGCAGGGCCAGGGCCATGGTGGCGATCAGCGCCAGTTGCGGGTAGCTGTCCTGCACATCGCCGCGCCAGACGGCTTTCAGGTGCTCGGGATCGAGGGCGGCCGGTTTGACATGGCGCTGCCCGGACAGCGCCGGCCACTCCTCATCCCAGCTGACACCACCGGTGCTGCCGTACAGATGGCTGGCGCTGTCCGGGTTGATCTCGATTTCGCCGCCGTCCCCCTTGATCACAATGACGTTGTCCCCCAGCAGGCCGCTGGCATCGCGATGCACGCCCTGATAACCGGGATGGAAGATGCTTTGCAGGCCGCAACGCGCGCCCAGCGGGTTGAGGATGCGCGCCAGGGAGTGGATCGGCGAGCGCAGGCCCAGGGTGTTGCGCAGGTCGATCATGCGCTGCAGCTGGGGCGCCCAGTCACCCAGGGGGATAAAGGCCAGGTTGCCCTGGTCCAGTGCGCTACCGACGGCCTGCCAGTCGCGGCACAGCGGTATCTGCAACCGCTCCAGCAATTGCTCAGTGTACAGCCGGCCGGCGGTGTGGGCGCCACCGCCGTGCAGCAGGATGCGCACGCCGTTTTGCGCCAGGCACTTGGCGGCCAGCAGGAACCAGGGCAGGTGGCGCTTTTTGCCGGCGTAGCTGGGCCAGTCCAGGTCGACCTTGATCGGTGGCGCCTGCAGTCGCTCGCGCAGGGCTTCGGTAAAGCCGGCCAGTTCCTCGGGGCTTTCTTCCTTGTGCCGCAACAGCATCAGGAAGGCGCCGAGCTGGGTGTCCTCGACCTTGTCGTCGAGCAGCATGCCCATGGCTTCACGGGCCTCTTCACGGGTGAGGCTGCGAGCGCCGCGTTTGCCTTTGCCGAGAATGCGCACGAACTGTGCGAAAGGATGCTCGGCGGGCGTTTCGGTGGTCAGCGGGGCGAAATCGGTCATAGGCAATTGGTCGGCTTGGGCAGGCCCGCCAGCTTGGCGGCAAGTTTGGCGGGAGTGCCTTTGAACAGTCGGTTCAGGTGCAGGCTGTTGCCCTTGTCCGGGCCCAGCTTCAAGGCGGTGTATTTGATCAGTGGGCGGGTTGCGGGCGACAGTTGGAACTCTTGATAGAAACCGCGCAGCAGCTCGAGGATTTCCCAGTGCTCGGGCGTCAGTTCGATCTGTTCCGCCGCGGCCAGGGCATTGGCCACCTCGCTGGACCAGTCGTCCAGTTCCACCAGGTAGCCGTCCTTGTCCAGGGCGATGGCGCGTTCGCCGACAGTCAATGCATTCATAACCAGCTGTTGACCTTGTCGTAGTGGATCGACAGCGCGACGAACGCCGGGTAGTCGATGCTCGTGGCCCAGGCCGGAACTTCCAGGCCTCGGGCCTGCTGGTCTTCCGCCAGGACGTAGAGTGCCAGCGCCTCGCCGCGTGCCTGCAGGGCCGCCAGCGGCGCGCTGCCAGGCTGCAGGGCGTACACCGCGTCGCCACACAGGAGAAGGGCATCCTGCGGGCCGAGCAGGCGCAGGCAACTGGTCAGCCGGGAATCGGTGAAGGGCGAGTGGGAGAGCACGTGCAAGGTCGACATCAGAGGGTGATCACCTGGTCAAAACGGTCAATAAGTGCGCCGAGTTCGGCCGGGGCCAGGACCTGCACCTCGTCCAGGTTCAGTGCGGCCGGGTCGAGACCACGTTCCGCCACGCTGGCGCCACAGGCGAACACCTGCTCGACCCCGAACAGCGACAGGGCCTGCAGATTGGCGCTGAGGTCCTTTTGCTGCACGGCGACGGCTTGCTGCCCGGGGGCCAGCTGAAACACACCGTCGTCGAGAAACAGCAGGCCGATCGGCAAGTCGAAGGCGCCACCCGCCAGCACGATATCCAGTGCCTCGCGAGCGCCGGGGCCGGACCAGGGCGCCTGGCGGCTGATAATCAACAGGGATTGCGCCATGTTTCATGGCCCTCCGAAACAGATCAGGCGGTCGGCCGCCTGTATGGCGTCGTGCAACTGGCCGAGCCCGGAAAGCTCCCAGGGCGCGCTCAGGTTGACGGCCGGGCGCTGGTAGCGCGCGGCTTCCTCCTGGTTCAACACTCCCCGGCGCAGGGCCGCGGCAATACACACCACGCCATCGAGCTGGTGCTCGCTGACGAAGGTTCGCCATTGCGCGGGCAGGTCCAGTTCGTCCTGCGGGGTGACGATGTTGTCCGATGCGCTGTGCACGCCATCCTGATAGAAAAACAGCCGCACGATCTCGTGGCCACCGGCCAGCGCTGCCTGGGCGAATGCCAGGGCGCGGCGCGAGGAGGGCGCGTGAGCGGCGGAGAAAAGGGCAATGGCGAACTTCATGAAGAACTCTGTCTGCAAACCTGGGGCCATGATAAAGCTTTATGCCGGGCCCGGCGAAGTGGCTTTAGCGCGGCATATAGCCCAGTTGCCAGCGGTGGGGGATCTTCAGCGACAGCAGCCCCAGCAGTGCCGACAGCAGGCCGCTGACGAACAGTGCCGCCAGGCCGAGATGCTGCTCCAGAACGGCGCCCAGCACGGCACCGGCGAACATGCCGCTCCAGGGCACCAGTTGCACGCGCCAGCCATTGCGCCGCTCGCCGAGCATCCAGCGGCCCAGGCCGCGGCCAAAGCGCGACAGGGCGCCGGTGACATAGGTCAGGCCCACGGGAAGCCCGTTCACTTCCTCGACAGCGGCATTGAGCATGCCCATGGAGATGATCGCGGCCAGCACGGCCGGTAGCCGTTGTTCAAACGGCCAGGCGGCTGCCGCGCACAGCAGCGTGGCAATGCACAGCAGCAGCGGCAAGGCCCGGCGTCCGCCAAAGCGGCTGACGACTATGCCCAGGGCGTTGCCGGCGATGAAGGTGGCGACCAGCAGTACCAGATGCAGGCTCAGGGCCAGGTCGGCATCGCTGATGGCGACGGCCAGGCGCGTGGTGTTGCCGCTCATGAAGGAGACGAAGTCCCCGGTGGCCATGAAGCCGATAGCGTCGGTCATGCCGGCCAGGACAGACAGGCTGGCGACCAGGCACAGGCCTATGCGGCCGCGCCATTTCTGGCGCCGCAACAGGTCCGGGTTACTACTAAGGCTGGTGGAAGAGGGCAGCATCAGCGTTGACTCATGGTGACAGTGATCCTTTATCGAAGGCCCGAGCGGCACTCAATCGCGTGGCAGGCCGTGTAGCTGGCAATACTCGCTCCAGGGCATGCCGGCCATTTCCGCCACTTCCCGGTGCACGTCGAGCCGCCGCGCGGCATACTCCTCCGCGCTCTGCGCGGTCAGTTGCAGGCTCAGTTCCCAGGCAAACAGGCCCTGGCGTTCCGCCTCGGCCTCGAAGGCTTCGTGCAGGCGCTCCGCGCGGTATTGCTCCTGGGTTTCGCCCCTGGCCTGGGCAGCCAAGGGGTTGAGGTGATCGAGTGCTTCACGAAGCTCCGGGCGCGCCGCGAGAAACTTCTGCAGGGCCACTTCATGCGGGTGTTCGGGTACGGCCATCGGCGATCCTGGATGGGGTTGGAGGAAGTCGTTTCGGGTTGGGAAGGTGCGAAAGCCCAGCGACCATAACGCCTGGCCGGTCCAGCGTCAAAATGCTCCCGGGCGGAGCTGCCGCGACGGACGGTCGGAGCCCTGTGCGCACCGTGCCACTGAGCGGATTGGCCAGGTAAAAATGCGTGCTGGATAACACTTTCCAGTGAATGCCTTGGTATGAGTCCCGTTCTTGTGACCTATTCTCAACGGGCACTCTCTCCAAGTGGCGCCGCCAAGGAGGAATTCCCATGCTCTCGATGGATGAGCTTTGCCGGATCCTGGAGTCCGGTTTCCTGCCGCTTTCCTGCACCTGCACCGTCAACCCCGACGGCTCCCTGGCGATCGAGGTTTTCGAGCCGCAAAGCGGACGGATCGATCTGTTCATTACCGGGGTCTCGACCGAGCAGCTCACCAGTGTTCGCGCGGTGGCCAATCTTGTCGGTGAGTTGCGGACTGAAATCAGGGCGGGGCGCCGGGCATTTGCCGGCGGTTTCTAGTCGTTGTGCACGTTGAGTATCGGGCAGGTTGAGCGCGCTTCCTTGCGCGAATGCCGCAGGTGACGTCTGAACGGTTGCGGGGAGGCAGGGCTAGGTCTTTTCAGACAGCTCTCTCCAGTTAGCCAGCGTGACGCCACTGCGCTCGGCGAATGTCTGCATGGTGCGGTAAGTCCCGCCGCAGGGGGTGTCGTGGGTAATCAGGCACCCGGAATGCAGAAAGGCCAGATACCAGGTGTCGCTGTCGCTCAATCGCGCGCCCTGGTAAGTGAAGGTCCTTTGCGAACCTGCGAAACAGTAGCGGATTTCGAAAGTCTTGATGCTGTTCATCGCCGCGTCCTTTGGGCTGTGTTTGGGTGTTGGCGATTCAAGATATTCCCAAAAGGACGCGTTGGCTTGCGCCACTCATCCGAACTGTATGAACAGTCACAGTTCGTTCCTCAAATACCTCGCAGCATTGTCCGGCCTCCCAGACGCCCCTGGCTGAAACCGCCTTCAATAGGTGTCATGTTGCGCCAGGTCATCGGTGATGGTGAACCAGGGCGCCTTGCTCCCGACAAAGACATGGCGGCTCGCGCTGACTTGAGGATCGCTGTCCAGGGTCCCCAAGGGGAATCCGAGTACATGTGGGTCGGCATCAAAACGGGTGAACAGGCTGGAGCCACAGACGGAGCAGAAGCTTTTCCATTCCCCGGGGGAGGATTGGTAAAAGGACAGCAACTGCTCCCCACACAGGGTTTTCCAATCCTGGCTCCTGACCTTGGCGCGGGTCCGAAAGGCAGCTGCATGCAGCTTTCTGCACATGGAGCAGTGGCAGTTCAGCACATCTGTCAGTTCTCCGTTTATTTCGTAGCGTATGCCGCCGCACAGGCAGCTTCCTTGATGAGTCATGGCTATTTTCCGAAGGCTGGGCTGGTGGCTCAAACTAGCCGGCGGACCCAGGGCGCAGGAAGGTGCGCAGGCGACAGGCAGCGGGAATTTTCCGCCAATCGGGTCCGCTGCGGACAAACTGTCATTTGCCTGTTCGGGAGCGTGATGGGGTTAACGTTTTTTTTAACGGATATCGGGTGATGATCGCCGGGTGGGATACCGTTCGGCGAAAGAGGCAGGTGTTGCTAACGGTCGGCGCGGGCAAATGATACATTTCTCGATTTTTTAGGGTTGAGGAAGACATATGCGAGTTTGGCTAGGGGCGTCGCTGATGGGATTGTTGGCAGGGTGTTCGTTACCCACGGCTTTGGCACCGGGCAAACCGAATGTCAGTGAGCTGACTGGCAAAACGCCAAAAGACTATGCGCAGTGTGTTCTGCCGGCCTGGCAGCGTGAGACGCCCAGGAGCACCCAGGCCGATATCTCCAACGGTTATCGGATCACCGCCCCTGGCAGCCTGGCATCGGATGAGGTCGTGGAAGTGGTGAAGTCGAAGAACGGCAGCCTGGTCTCGCTCTACCAGGGAACCCCCTGGGCCAAGTCCGCCGTGCTGAAAAAGGCCGTGCAGGATTGCCTGTAAGGCCGCTTCATGCCTTGCGTGAAGGGCCTGTCAAAGTGACAGCCTGCTCCGCGGAACTGCAGGACCTCACCCACAAAAAAGCCCTGAGTGTTCAGGGCTTTTTTGCGCCTGGTATTCGCCGGGTCTTGTCCGGAGGGCTCAGTTGCTCGCACTCAGGCAAGTTCTTGAATCATCAAGGTGCTTTTCTGCATAAAAACAGGATAAATCTGACAGTTTTTTTGACGGCTTTATCCGTCCGGTAGACAATGACGCGTTAGCCACCACCCATGATGGCCATTATGTCCGTTTTCAGCAGGAGGGCTGCCAGGGTTGGGGGCGATCCCTGTAGCTATCCCCGTGGTCTTGTCGCTGTCAGGCGGTGATCGAGGGCATCGGCAGCAGGCCGATCGTAATACCGGGTGTTGTTGATTCACTCCTTTGGTTACACCCGACTAGTCTCTCTGTGGGAATGTGGTTTTAGCGGGCGTTTCGGACCGTCGATCGATGCTGTCCGAAGGCGTTCCAACAAAATAGTGTCACTCAAGTAGCTGAAGCCAATAGCGAATAAGAAGTCAGCGCAGGAGCGACATATAAACTGAGGTCGATAGTGTCATGTCGGCCTTGTGTGCCCACCCTTCAGTTCTTCTGAGTGCGGGAACCCATGGCGGTGCCGGGGCGACTGATGATCGAGAATGGGGGGGCGGATGGCGTTCTATCGTAGGAACTACTGTATGTTGAAAAAAGTGAACACGGCCCTGCTGGGCTTGGCGATGACGATGGGGCTCAGCTCCGCGTACGCCGCCGAGACCAAGAAAGTGGATGTGCTGCTCATCGGTGGCGGCATCATGAGTTCGACCCTGGGTGTCTGGCTCAATGAGCTGGAGCCGGGCTGGTCGATGGAAATGGTCGAGCGTCTCGACGGCGTTGCCGAAGAAAGCTCGAACGGCTGGAACAACGCCGGTACCGGTCACTCTGCCCTGGCGGAACTGAACTACACCCCGGAAAACAAGGACGGCAAGGTCGAGATCGCCAAGGCCATCGAGATCAACGAAGCGTTCCAGGTTTCCCGCCAGTTCTGGTCGTGGCAAGTCAAGAACAATGTCCTGAAGGACCCGCGTTCGTTCATCAACTCCACTCCGCACATGAGCTTCGTGTGGGGCGATGACAACATCAAGTTCCTGAAGAAACGCTACGAAGCGCTCCAGGCGAGCCCGCTGTTCGCCGGCATGCAGTACTCCGAAGACCCGGAACAGATCAAGAAGTGGGTCCCGCTGATGATGGAAGGGCGCGATCCGAAGCAGAAGATCGCCGCCACCTGGTCGCCGCTCGGCACCGACGTGAACTTCGGCGAGATCACCCGCCAGTTCGTCGGCCACCTGAAAGCCCAGCCGAACTTCTCGCTGAAGCTGTCGAGCGAAGTGGAAGACATCAAGCGTAACGAAGATGGCTCCTGGCGCGTGGTGTACAAGAACCTGAAAGACGGTACTGAAACCCAGACCGACGCCAAGTTCGTGTTCATCGGCGCGGGCGGCGGTGCCCTGCACCTGCTGCAAAAGTCGGGCATCCCTGAAGCCAAGGAATATGCCGGTTTCCCTGTGGGCGGCTCGTTCCTGGTGACCGAGAACCCGGCGATCGCCGAGCAGCACCTGGCGAAGGCCTACGGCAAGGCGTCGGTCGGCGCTCCACCGATGTCGGTTCCGCACCTGGACACCCGCGTGCTGGACGGCAAGCGCGTGATCCTGTTTGGCCCGTTCGCGACCTTCTCTACCAAGTTCCTCAAGGAAGGTTCGTACCTCGACCTGCTGACCACTACCACCACTCACAACATCTGGCCTATGACCAAGGTCGGCATCAAGGAGTACCCGCTGGTCGAGTACCTCGCCGGCCAACTGATGCTGTCGGATGAAGATCGCCTGAATGCCCTGAAAGAGTACTTCCCCAACGCCAAGGCTGAAGACTGGCGTCTGTGGCAGGCCGGCCAGCGCGTGCAGATCATCAAGCGTGACGAGCAGCAGGGTGGCGTGCTGAAGCTGGGTACCGAGATCGTCAGCGCCAAGGACGGCAGCATTGCCGGCCTGCTGGGGGCCTCGCCAGGTGCTTCGACCGCTGCGCCGATCATGCTCAGCGTGCTGGAGAAGGTCTTCAAGGACAAAGTCGCGACTCCTGCCTGGCAGGCGAAGCTGCACCAGATCGTGCCGAGCTACGGTACCCAGCTCAACGGCAGTCCTGAGCGTGTCGTTCAAGAGTGGGCCTACACCAGCCAAGTGCTGCAGTTGACTCCGCCACCGGCCATCGGTCAGACCGCCGCTCCTCAGCAGCCGGCTGGCGCCAAGCCGAAAGCGCAAGAGAGCAACCCGTCGGCTGACATGGCTCTGTAATACCCGGCTGCGCCCGACCTTGTCGGGTGTGGCCAATACCTGGCACCCGCTGTCCGTTCCAGGTAAAAAAAACGCCGCTCCCAGGAGCGGCGTTTTTGTTTGTGCGGCGGGCTCAAGCGCCTTTGCCCTCGCGTCCTGCGACCCTGCCTTGCGCCCATGGCGCCTTGCTGACCGAAACATCCAGGTCACGCCTGCCCGGGAACTATTGCCGGGAAATCCCTTTCCATAAGCTCGACGCAATGATGCCTGGAGAAGGCGATGTTCAGAGCTGGCTGTTTAATCTCGATCGTCTCGATTCTGCTGTCGATCCCGCTGGATGCCGACGCTGCGCCCGGCGCGCAGGCGAACGCCCGGTACTCCAACGATCATGCGAATTGGGAGCGTCTTCCCGTGGTCAACTACTACCAGGTGAAAACGCTGTTGCAGGCTTCTAGGCGGGACTGGAGCCCGACCGCGGCCCTGCCGGCGGACGCCAGGCAGAACCTGCGCCGGGGCAGGACGTTGCCTGTGCAGCAAGCGCGACGCTTGAACTCCAGGCTGGTCCAGCAGTTGCCACGTTATGACGGCTACCAGTGGTGGCGCGCGGGTTCCGATCTGCTACTGGTCAGGGCGTCGAATCGGATGATCTTCGACGTCCTGGTCGACGCCTTCCAGTAGGGCTGGCCTCGATCAGAAGTTGATCGAGGCGCTCAACCGCGCGGTCAGGGGCGCGCCCTGGAACAGGTAGCCATCGCCCATGTATTCACCGGCGTCACGCCAGTAGCGCTTGTCGAACAGGTTGTCCACGGTCAGCCGGAACACGGTGTCGTAACCGTCGATGCGGGTGCTGTAGCGGCTGCCGATGTTGAACACGGCATAGCTGCCGGTCTGCACCTCACCTTCGCGGTTGGCGTACTTGCGACCGCTGTACTGCACCCCGCCGAGCAGCGCCAGGCCATCGAGCCAGGGCAGGGCGTAGTCGCCGTAGAGGTTGGCGCGCAGGGTCGGCACGTTGAGCGCCTGGTGACCTTCATACTCCGGAGTGTCGCTGCCAGTGACCCGGGCGCGGATCGCCGCGACACTGGCCGAGACCTGCAAGCGCTGGGTGGCCCAGCCATTGGCCGAGAGTTCCAGCCCGGTGTTCTTCTGTTCGCCCTGCTGGGTGAAGGTGAAGGTGCCGTCGCCATTCGGCCGGGAATACTGGTAGGCCTGGCGGATCTGGAACAGCGCCGCGGCCAGGCTGATGCGCTGCCAGTCGTATTTGATACCGGCTTCGATCTGCCGCGACACGGTGGGCGCGAGGATCTCGAAGGCATTGCTGGCGAACCACGGTGCTTCACCGCCCAGGGACAGGCCCTTGCTGTAGCGGGTGTACAACGCCAGGTTCTGCACCGGCTTGTAGATCAGCGCGGCCTGGGGCAGGAACACATAACGCTGGGTGTGGCGGGTGGTGTCGCCTTGGCTGTCGAAGGTTTCCTCGTTCAGGCGTACTTCGCGCCCGCCGAGCACGGTCTGCCAGTGTTCGTTGAAGCTGATCCGGTCGTTGAAGAACAACCCGTACTGGCGGCTGTCCAGGCGGCGATAGGCATCGTTGAGCGGTCCGTCGTAACGGGCGAAATCCGCTGGCTCACCATTGATGTTGGCACTGCCGATCATCTGGTTGATCGGGTCGCGCTTGTCCACCACGCGGCGCAAAGCGCTGGTCCCGACGCTGAGTTCGTGACCCAGGCCGGCGGTGTCGAAGTTGCCGCTGAGGACGGCCTGCACCTCATCGTTGCGCCGGGTATCGTCGGGGCTGCGGAAGTCGTAGAGGTCGTAGTCGCCCTCGGGGCTGAAGTGATTGGGTACCGCTGTGCCGGCGCAACTGGCGGCGCCATAGCAGCCCCAGGCGAACGCGCTGTAGTCGTCGATCACCACCCGGCTGCGCGAGGCGCTGAGGTTGCCCTTCCACTGATCGTTGAAGCGGTATTCGAAGTTACCGTTGAGGTTCAACGCGTCGGTGCTGACCGGCTTCGAGCCGCTCTGGTGCGCCAGGAGTTTTTTCGGCGAGGCGTGGTGCGGCAGGCTGGAGCCGCCGAGCAACTGATAGCCCGGGGCCGAGCGCTGCTCCTTGGTCTGGTACTCGACATCCAGTTGCAGCAGGGCATCCGGGCTGATGTTCCAATCGAAGGCCAGGGACGCGAAGTCGCGCTGGCCATTGGTGTGTTCGACGTAGGAGTGGATGTCCTCGTGGGCCAGGTTGGCGCGCAGCCCGAACTGCTGCTCGCTGCCGAACCAGCCACCGACATCGGTGGCCACATAGCCGCTGCCGCGATCGTCGGTGGAGACCGTGACCGAGCGCACGTCGGTGGGGCGCTTGGTCACGTAGTTGATCAGCCCGCCGGGTTCGCTGACGCCGCCCTGCAGGCCGTTCAGCCCCTTGAGCAATTCCACCTGCTGCTTGTTTTCCAGGCCGACGTTCTGCTCGCCGGTGATGCTGCGGCCGTTGATCCGGTAGCTGCTGGCGGCGTTCAGGGAGAAGCCGCGTACCGTGAAGTTCTCGTAGTAGCCGACCGGCGCGTAGCTTTCGCCGACCGAGGCGTCGTTCTTCAGCACCTCGCTGAGCAGGCGGGCCTGCTGGTCCTTGATCAGGTCCTCGTTGATCACCGCAATCGAGGCTGGCGTGTCGAGCAGGGGAGCGGCCTCGAAACCACCGGCCGCGGCGCTGCTGGCCTGATAACCGGAGCGGTCTTCGCCGGTCACGGTCAGCGCCGGCAGTTCGGTTTCGGCGGCCTGGGTCACGGGGGCGGCACCGGCCAGCAGCAGGCCCAGCAGATTGCGCGCGAACCGCGGGGCGGGCAGCCCCTGGCGGGAGGCCCGGTAAAGCATATCCATGAAAAGCTCCTCGACGATGGCGATCCCGGCCCCGGCGAATACCAGGCACGGAGGCCCAGGCGCGCTCGGGAAAGCATCGTGCTGTTTAAGACGGGGGAAGCGCTGTGTGCCCTGAAGGCGTCAGGCCGGATTTGCTCCGGTGGTCATTGGCAAGACGAAATCCGCGACCCCTTCTTGAAGCGCGCCATCATACAAGAGATCGGGCCCGCGGCACGCACGGTCCCTGTAGGTGCGAGGCTTGCCCGCGATAGCGGCTTGCCTGACCCACCGTGCTAGAGGCGGTCGCGCGCGGGTCGTTCAGCCGGCCTTTCTGCTCTGGTGCACCGGAAGCTCGACGCGGAAGGTGGTGCCGACACCGACCTCGCTGTGCACCGAGATGTCGCCGCGGTGTTTCTTGACGATGCCGTAGGACAGCGACAGCCCCAGCCCCGTGCCCTGGCCCACGGGCTTGGTGGTGAAGAACGGGTCGAAGATCTTCTGCAGGTTGTCCGGCGGGATGCCCGAGCCGTTGTCGGCCACTTCGATCCACACGTTCTCGCCCTCGACACCGTTGCGCAGGGTAATGGTGCCCCGTTCGTTGCCCATGGCCTGGGCGGCGTTGACGATCAGGTTCATCACCACCTGGTTGATCTGCGAAGGCAGGCACTCGACCTCCGGCAGTTCGGCGTACTCCTTGATCACGTCGGCCTTGTACTTGATCTCGGCAGCGACGATGTTCAGGGTCGAGTCGATGCCCTGTTGCAGGTTCGCCCATTGCCACTCCTGCGTCGAATCGACCCGGGAAAAGTCCTTGAGGTCCTTGACGATCTGGCTGACCCGGCCGATACCGTCCTTGGACTCCTTGATCAGCAGCGGAATGTCCTCGAGGAGGAAATCCAGCTCGATGTCCGTGCGCAGCTGTTTCAACTGATCGCGCAACTCGCTGGCACCGATCCCGGTTTCGGCATTGCCGTAAGCCTCGAGCATTTCCCGCAGGCGCTTGAAGTAGTTGTCCAGGGCGCCGAGGTTGGAGGAAATGAAGCCGATCGGGTTGTTGATTTCATGGGCGACCCCGGCAGCCAACTGGCCCAGGGAGGCGAGCTTTTCCGATTGCACCAGCTGGCTTTCCAGCAGCTTGCGCTCATCGATTTCCCGTTGCAGCGCGGCGCTGGCCTGCTTGAACGCCAGGGTGCGTTGCTCCACCCGTTCTTCCAGCTCGCTCATCTGCAGCTGCGCCCGCAAGGTCATCTCCCATTTAGTGGTGAGGGTGTTGGCCATTTGCTGGACTTCGATATTGTCGAAGGGCTTTTTCAGGATCAGCAGGCGGTCATGACCGTTCAGGCGATCGAGCAACTCGTCCCAGGAATAGTCGGAATAGGCGGTGCACACCACCACCTGCAGCAGTGGGTCGTGTTTCCACAACTCTTCGATGGTTTGCGCGCCATCCCAGCCATCGGGCATGCGCATGTCGACGAAGGCCAGGGCATAGGGCTGCCCCTTGCTCGCCGCCTCCAGCAGTTTGCCCAGGCCTTCCTGGCCACCGTAGGCCGAGTCCAGTTCGAACACCGTGGCGGCGGTTTTCGGCGCACTGCCGAACAGCGCGCTTTCCATCGCATCGAGGTCGGCGCTGTCGCCGGTCTTGGGGGTGAGGATCTTGCGGAAGTCGTCGTGGATCGCAGGGGTGTCGTCGATCAGCAGGACGCGCCGGTTTATCGGGTTGTTCATGACTCACCTTCGGCGGGTATCAGGGGGATCTGCAGGACGAACAGCGCACCTTTGCCCGGACCGTCGCTGTGGGCGGTCAGGTGGCCATTCATCTCGATGGCCGCCAGCGCACAACTGTGCAGGCCGAACCCGTGGCCTTCCTTACGGGTGGTGAAGCCGTGGGCGAAGATGCGGGTCATGTTTTCCGGGGCGATGCCTTCGCCTTCGTCGCGCACGCTGATCTGCAGGGCCTCGCCGTCGACCACCGCCACGCCCAGGGTCATGTTGCGTTCCTGATTGGACAGGTCGGACATGGCGTACTTGGCGTTGCTGATCAGGTTGATCAGGATCAGCAGCAGGCGGTGCTTGTCGCCCATGATCCGTGGCACATCGGCGTAATTCTTGTGCACGGTCACATGGTGGCGGGTGAGGGCGCCGGAATTCATGCGCAGCGCGTCTTCGAGCAGTTCGCTGACCGACAGGGGTTCCAGCAGGCTGCTGGCGCCCGCGTAGGATTGCTGGGTGGCGACGATGTCCTTGATGTGATCGACGCTTTTGCTCAGTTGGGTCAGCTCCTCGGTCATGCCTTGCTGTTCCAGGTCGATGGCCTCGACCAGCTGGTTCAGGTAGCCGGGCAGCAACTTGCCCTTTTCGTCCTCGGTGAGAAAGCTGCCCAGGTCCCCTTTGTGCTCGTTGATCAGTTGCATCGCCTTGCCCAACCCCTGGGCCTTGCTGTTGCGCAGTTTGCGGCTGACCAGTTCGGCGGAGATGTTCACGCTATTGAGCACGTTGCCGACGTTGTGCAGGACGTTGGTCGCGATTTCCGCCATGCCGGCCTGGCGGGCGGTGTCGAGCAGCTCGCTCTGGGTGTCCTTGAGCTGGCGCGTGCGCTCTTCGACCCTTTGCTCGAGTTCGTCGTTGGCGGCCACCAGGGCCCGGTTCATCTGGTTGATCTCGGCAAAGCTGCGGATCAGGCGGATGCCCAGCCAGATCAGCAGCAGCACCAGCAGCGAGGAAAACAGCAGCAGGTAGAAATGGTACTGCTGGTCAACGACCTCGGCCTGCTGCTGGTCGCGGTTGAGCAGGACGGTGATGTCGTCCAGGCGTTCGTCGACCGGCACTGCTTCTATTTCCTCGAGCAGGCGGTTGACCTTGGGTTGCTCGCGCAGGATCAACGAAATGTGATTACTGAGATTATCGATGGGGTCATGAAATTCCGCCGGCAGCCGTTCCTTGTTTACCTGCAGTTTGTTCAGCCCCACCAGAATGTCCGCGGCCTTGTCGTCGGAGGTAACCTGGGCGAACTCCAGGCTGCTGAGCAACAGGTCGTAGGTATCGGTGGCGATGTTCTGCAGCTGCAGTTTGTCCGCGTCGTGGAGTTGGGTCAGCTCCTGCTGGATGTCGTCCTCGGCGGTCGGCAGGAAGGCCAGGGAGTTGCGCAGCACGGAGTTGTGCGACTTGAACTGCTCCACCAGCCGGGTCTTTTCCTTTATGGCGTTCAGGTAGCCGTCATGGGCGTTGCGCCACAGCGGCGAGTCGTTGCGCCGGTTCTGTGCCTCCATCGAGTCGAATTTCTGCCACAGGCGCGTCATTTTGCCCAGCGGTGAAACCAGCGGATCGTAGTTGTGGGTGATGGCCACCCTGGCCTTGAGTATTTCGTTCTCCCACAGCGAATCCTGCTGCTTGATCTGGCGGATCAGGTCGCGGGATTCGGTATAGGTCACGGTCTGGTCGGACCTGGACTTGAGGTAGAGAAACAACAGGATCGAAGCCAGCAGGACCGCGAGGGCGGATAGCAGCAGGATGCTCACGCGACGGGATACTTTCATAAGGGTTTGCCTTCCCACTCGCCGGTCAGGGTCTTGAGGAACTTGACGATCAGGCGTTTGTCTTCCTCGGACGGCGTACGCCCCAACTGGTACTTGAACATCACTGCCACCGCATCTTCGAGGGTGGCTTGCGAACCATCGTGGAAGTACGGCGCGGTGACCGCGACGTTACGCAGGCTCGGCACCTTGAACACATTGCGGTCTTCTTCTTCGCCCGTGACGTTGAACCGCCCCAGGTCGACCTCGGTCGGATTGCCCCGGGCCGCGAAGTAGTCGCCGAGCACACCGAATTTCTGGAACATGTTGCCGCCGATATTCACCCCCTGGTGACAGGCGATGCAGCCGTATTCCTGAAAGCGTTGGTAGCCATACTTTTCCTCGATGTCGAGGATCTCGGTGTTGCCCGCCAGGTACTGGTCGAAGCGCGAGTTGGTACTGAGCAGGGTGCGCTCGTAGTCGGCCAGGGCGCCCTGGATATTGCTCTGGGTCACGGCGTCCGGGTAGGCGTCGGCGAAGGCGGTGCGATAGGCCGGATCGTCGGCAATGCGCTGCACCACGACTTTCCAGTCGCTGCCCATTTCACTGGGGCTCTGCACCACGATATGCACCTGGTCTTCCAGGGTTTCGACCCGACCGTCCCAGAACTGGTGGAAGTTCAGGCTGGCGTTGAACACGCTCGGGGTATTGACCGCCACGGGCTTGCCATCGAAACCCAGGGAGTGCGAGACGGTGTCGGCACCGCCTTTGTCGAGGCGATGGCAACTGGCGCACGACAGGCTGTTGTTCACCGACAGGCGCGGGTCGTTGAACAATCGCCGCCCCAGTTCGACCCGCTTGCTGTCCAGCGCCGGTGCTGGGGGGAGGGGTTTGAGCGGTCCTTCCAATGGTGCGGCCCCGGCGCCTGGAGCGAGCAGCAGGCTGGCCGAAAGGAGCAATGCGAGTGACGACATGGTCGGTATCCTTACCAGGCGCAACTTCATGGATGGGGCAGGTGAGGCCGCTGGGAGTCGATCAGGAATCGGGCGAAAGCGTCGGGTTCCACGGCTTTGCTGAAGTAGAAGCCCTGGCCTTCCTCGCAATGGTGGCGCTTGAGGAAGTCCAGCTGTTCGAGGGTCTCGACCCCTTCGGCGATGATGCTCAGGTTCAGGCTCCTGCCCAGGTCGATGATGCTGCCGACCAGTTTCGCGTCGTTGCTGTCGGTACCCAGGTCGCGCACGAACGACTGGTCGATCTTCAACACGTCGACCGGGAATTTTTGCAGGTAACTCAAGCTCGAGTAGCCAGTGCCAAAGTCGTCGATGGCCAGGCGCACGCCCAGCTGCTTGATGGCGCGGAGCGTGGCGATGGTGGCGTCGACGTTCTGCATCAGCACGCTTTCGGTGATTTCCAGTTCCAGCAGACTCGGGTCGAGCCCAGTCTCGGCCAGTGTACGGCTGAGGCGCTCGACGTAGTCGCGCTGGCGAAAATCGATGGCCGACACGTTCACCGACATGCAGATGGGCGGCAAGCCCTGCTTTTGCCAGGCCTGGGATTGCAGGCAGGCTTGGCGCAATACCCATTGGCTGAGGGCGACGATCAGCCCGCTGTCTTCGGCCACCGGGATGAAGTCCGAGGGGAACACCCAGCCATGGCCGGGCCGGTTCCAGCGGACCAGCGCCTCGGCGCCGACCACCGTGCCCCGGGCCAGGTCCAGCTTGGGCTGGTAGTGCAGGACGAATTCTTCGCGCTGCAACGCCAGGCGCAGGCCGGTTTCCAGGGTCTGCTGCTGGCGCGCGCGCAGGTTCATGTCGTCGATGAAAAAGCTGAAGTCGTTGGGGCCGCTGTCCTTGACGTTGCGCATGGCGGTCTCGGCCTTCTTGATCAGCGTTACGGCATCGGCGCCGTCGTCGGGGTAGAGGCTGATGCCCAGGCTGGCGGTGACCGTCAGGTCGTGGCCCGCTACGGAATGGGGGGTGTTGATGGCGGCCAGGAGTTTTTCGGCCACCCCTCGGGTTTGCTGCGGGTGCAGGATGTCACCAATAATCACCACGAACTCGTCCGAACCGTAGCGAAACACCGAGTCGGTTTTGCGCACCGTAGTCGCCAGGCTCTGGGCGACGAGTTTGAGCATCTCGTCTCCCGCCGGGTGCCCGAGCGCATTGTTGATGCGTTTGAAGCGGTCCAGGCCGATGAACATCACCGCCAGCTTTCGCTCATGACGGCGCGACTGGGACAGATGCTGGGTCAGGCGGTCGCCCAGCAAGGTGCTGTTGGGCAGCCCGGTGAGCACATCGTAATGCAGCAGCTGCGACACGCTCAGCAGTTCCTGGACCCGTTCCTCGATGGTCTGTTCCAGGTTGCGCATCTTGCTCGCCGCATCCTGCGCCAGTTGCCACTTCCAGGTCAGGGCACTGGCCATCTGGCGGATCTCCAGGCTGTCGAACGGTTTTTTCAGGATCAACAGCTGGTCGCCGAATTCGATGCGTTCGGCCATGGCTTCCCATGAGTAATCGGAGAACGCGGTGCATAAGGCGATCTGCAACTGCGGGTCGGTTTTCCACAGATGTTCGATGGTCTGCAGGCCATCCCAGCCCGGTGGCATGCGCATGTCGATGAAGGCCAGGGCATACGGCCGGCCTTCGGCCTGGGCGCGCTTGACCAGTTCCACCGCTTCTTCGCCCTGGTAGGCGGAGTCGAGCTGGAAGTGCTGATGGGGCTTGCTGTTGACGCCGAACAGCAAGGCTTCGGTGCTGCCCAGCAGCCCGTCGTCCTCGGGGCTGAGAATCTTGCGAAAGTCCTGATGGATCGCCGGGGTGTCGTCGATGATCAGAATCCGCCGATTGGGCGCCACGGATAAAGGGTTCACCTGGAATTCTCCGACGTCGGGTCCGCCGACCAGGCGCTGCCATCCACGGCGGCAGACCTGGCCTTGAGCAGTTCGCCAGCCTGGTCGCTGTCGACTGCCGTACCGGGCGAGTGCCCCAGTGGCGTGCCGCTGGATATCAGGGTAGTGCGCTGCTCCTGGGTTTCCACCCCTTCAGCGGTAACCCCGATACCCACCTCGCGGGCAAAGTTGAGGATGGCTCGCAGGGTCATGGCGTTGTCCGGATCGTTGCTGGCGCTGTCGAGAAAACGCTGGGCGAGCTTGAGGTGGTTGACCCTGTAGGTCTTGAGGTAGTCGAACGAGGAGTACTCGGTGCCGAAATCGTCGATGGCGATCTTCACGCCCAGCTCGCACAGCCTGGGCAGGATGTCGTTGTGAGTCCACTTGGTCTGGGCCAGGGTGCCCTCGGTCACGTCGAATCTCAGGTCCCACGGGCACAGGTTCCAGCGCGCGGTGGTGCGCAATACGTCGTAGATCAGTTCCGGGCCTGTCTTGAGCTGGACCAGGGACAAATGGATCGCAATCAGCGGCGGCGCCACGTTCTGGTCGCGCCAGGCGCGCATCTGCCGACAGGCCCGGTCCAGCAGCCAATGACCGAGGGCGATGACGATGCCGGTCTTCTCGGCCGCGGGCATGAAATCCTCGGCCTCGAGCCAGCCGCGCCGGGGGTGGAGCCAACGGACCTGGGCCGCCATGCCGAGGATCCTGCCGGTACCGAGATCGACCTCCGGCAGGTAGTGCAGGTGCAGTTCGTCGCGTTCCAGGGCCAGTTTCAGGTCATTGGCCAGGGTCACCCGCTCCGTGACTTCCCGGGTGATTTCCTCGCTGTGGAAATGGAACTGGTTGCGGCCCTTGTCCTTGGAGCGATACAGCGCCATGTCCGACTGCGCCATCAGGCTGTCGGCGCTCAGGGTCTGCGGGCTGTAGAGGCTGATACCGATGCTCACCGAGATGCGCACCTCGTTGCCTTCCAGGGAGTAGGGGAGCACCAGGGTGTCGCGGATCTTCGTCGCCAGCGCGGCGCAATGCGTGGCCTCGTCGATGTCCAGTTGCAGGATCGCGAATTCGTCGCCACCCAGGCGCGCCACCACATCGTTTTCCCGGGTGCAGGCCTTGATGCGTCGGGCCACTTCCTGCAACAACAGGTCGCCGATGGGGTGGCCGAGGGTATCGTTGATGCGCTTGAAGTGGTCCAGGTCCAGGTAGAACATCGCGAAGGGCGAGGCTCCCCGTCGGGCGGCGGCGAATGCCTGGTGCAGTCGCTCGATCAGGGTGGCCCGGTTGGCCAGCCCGGTCAGGCTGTCGGTGCGGGCCATCAGGGCCATTTTTTCTTCGGCCAGCTTGCGTTCGGTGATGTCGAGGATGATCCCTTCCACTTCGACCAATTGGCCCTGGTCGTTGCGCACCGGGATGTAGCGGTTTTCCACCCAGCGGAAGATGCCATTGCCGGTGCGCATGCGGAACTCGATGGACGCTCCCGCCACATCCCGGTCGAGGACCCGGAGCATGGCGCTCTCGACCTTGGCCTGGTCGTCGGGGTGGATCAGGGTCTGGGCCCAATTGTCCGAGGCCACCAGTTGCGCCGCCACATGGCCGAACTTGGTGATGTTGTGGGAGATGTATATCAACCTGAACGACGGTTCGCCGCGCAGGCGATAGAGAATGGTGGGGCTGTTCTGCACGATGATGTTGGCGTCGGCCAGTTCGCGGGTGCGTTCCTCGACCGCCTGTTCCAGCTGATCCATTTTCAGCTCGGCGTCTTCGGTCATCTGCCATTTGACGGTCAGGGCGCTGGCCATCTGGCGGATCTCGATGGCGTCGAAGGGCTTTTTCAGGATCAGCAGGCGGTCGCCCAGTTGCAGGCGCTCGGCGATGTCTTCCCAAGAGTAGTCGGAGTAGGCAGTGCACAGGGCGATTTGCAGCTTGGGGTCGACCTGCCACAGCCGCTCGATGGTTTCCAGGCCGTCCCAGCCGGGCGGCATGCGCATGTCGATGAACGCCATGGCATAGGGGGCATCGCGGTCCAGTGCGGCTTGCACCATGCTCAGCGCTTCGCGGCCCTGAAACGCCGAGTCGAGGAAAAAATGCTCCAGCGAGGCACTGACGGGCGCACCGAACAGGGCGGCCTCGGTGTCGCTGAGGCGGTCTTCGGGGGGATTCGTGGACGCGAGGATCTTGCGAAAGTCCTCGTGGATCGACGCCGTATCGTCAACGATCAGAATTCGCCGGTTGATCCGGGTTGCCGACGCCATCATCGTCGTGCTCCAACCCAGTGCGGGGACCTTGTATATAGGCTCATCGGGCTTCCCTTCCTGCACTCTGAACATGCAGTCCATTTTCGCCTTGAGCATAGTCAGGCTCTCTTGCATGCGCTAATTGGCCGGCGTCAAATTCATGCCGAAACGCTACAAGTCATCTAGCCTGTCCCAGAAGGCAGGTCTGATCGAGGGCAAAGGGGAGGGGGAGCATGGAAGAACATACCGCGGGCGGAGCCCAGAACAGACCGACGGTACTGCTGGTCGACGATGAAGAATCGATTCTCAATAGCCTTCGCCGGCTGTTACGCAGCCAGCCTTACGACATCCTGTTGGCCGACAGCGGTACCAGGGCCCTGGAAATCCTCGAACAACAGCCGGTCGACGTGGTCATGAGTGATGCCCGCATGCCGGGCATGGACGGTGCGACCTTGCTGGCCCATATCCATCAGCGTTATCCATCGACGCTGCGCATCCTGCTCACGGGTTATGCCGACATGACCTTGATCGCCAAGGCCATCAATGAAGGGCAGATCCATCGTTATATCAGCAAGCCCTGGAACGACGAGGACATGCTGGTGACACTGCGCCAGGCCCTGGCCCATCACCATTCCGAAAGCGAGCGCCAGCGTCTGGAAGCACTGACCCGGCAGCAGAACGAGCAGTTGAAAACCCTCAACTCGACCCTGGAAAAGCATGTCGCGGCGCGCACTGCCGAGCTGCAACAGACCGCCGACATGCTCGATCTGGCCTATGAAGAGCTCAAGCGCAGCTATGTGACCGGCACCGAGGTATTTTCGCTGCTGGCGAACCTGCGCTTGCCCAAGGCCAAGCAGACCAACCGGCAGATCATCGAACTGATTCGCGTCTACTGCATCACCCATGGCCTGGATGAAACCGAAAGCCGCGACATGACCATGGCCGCCGCGCTGTACAACATTGGCAAGCTGAGCTGGACCGACAGCATGATGACCGCGCCGGCGGACCTGCTGCACCATACCGAGCGCGAGCTGTATCGGGCCTACCCGAAACAGAGCGAGTCGCTGTTGATGACCCTGGAGCCGATGAAGGACGCGGCGCGCATCATCCTGCATCACCAGGAGCGTTGGGATGGCAGCGGTTTTCCCGATCATCTCAAGGGCGAGGCCATTCCGCTGGGCTCACGCTGGCTCAAGCTGGCCGTGGACTTCATCGAGCTGCAACGCGGTTTGATACTCGAACGGCAGATGAACAGCGATGAGGCGCTGCTGTTCATTCGCAGATATGCCGGCAAACTCTACGACCCGGACCTGGTGGAGGACTTCGTCAATGTCTGCGCGGCCTATCAGAACGATGTCACCCTGGCCGATCCGACAGTCAGGGTCCTGACCACCCGAGACCTGGCGGCCGGCATGACCCTGGCGCGCAACCTGAATGCCGACAATGGCATGCTGCTGCTCAATGCCGGCAAGGTGCTGAGCGGCCCGCTGGTGGACAAGCTCATTGCCTTCGAAGCGATGGAAGGGGCGAAATACAGCATCTTCGTCAAAATACCCGAAGAGCCGGAAACGGCGGCCTCAGCCGCCGGTTGAGGGGCGAACGGGTTAGCCGCCGCTGGCGGCGACAATGCTGGCCACCTGGCGTGGCTGGCAGTTGAGATAGGGCGAGGATTTCAGCCATTGCTGGTCGGGGTACCAGGAAAACATGAACTGGCCGTCCTTGAGGCGATCGATCACCTGGCGCGCCACCTGTGGCCGCACGGCCGGGCAACCCAGGCTGCGGCCGATGCGCCCTTGGCGTTGGCTCCACAGGGGGCTCACATAGTCGGCCGCATGAATCACGATATCCCGATCGCGGGCGAGGTCGTTGAAGCCCGGCTCCAGGCCGTCCATGCGCAGCGAATAGCCGTGGCTGCCTTCATAACTTTCCTGGGTGCGAAACAGGCCGAGGCTGGACTGGAAGCTGCCCATGCGATTGGAAAACTGGGTGGCGAAGTTTTCCCCGGATTTCTGCCCATGGGCGACCAGGTCGCGCAGCACCAGGGTTCTTTTATTCAGGTCGAAGATCCACAGGCGGCGGGCGGTGGAAGGTTGCGAATAGTCGATGACTGCCAGGTGCCGGGCCTGCCTGGCGCCGCTGTTGACTGCGCATTGCATGGCGCTCAAGGCACTTTTCAGCACTTGGGGATTGAGTTCTGGAGCGGCGTGGGCGAGGCTGTTGTAAAGCCGCGGAGTCGTGTTGTTGGCGGCGAGCGCGGGGCTGCAGATCGCGCCTAGGGTGGTCATTGCCAGGCAGAACCGGCACAGGAAGGTCAGCATTCTAGAATGTCCCCACAGTCACTTTGGCTCCTGACGTCCTGTCGCTCTCCTGGCAGTTCTGGTTACAGGTGGTTGGATGATATTTCGCAGCCACTGCCGAGGTTGACCATCACCATGATGGCCATGATTGGAGTAAAGCAGTTGTTCAAAAAACACGCATGTTACTTGAGCCTTTTCCTGCTCGCTGCGCCGTTGGTCGCGACTGCTCAGGATGTACCGGTCGATCATGAGAACCCTGTGCAACTGGTATTCACTCGATTGTCCGCTGCCTGTCCAGGGTTGGCGGCACACCTGGACATTCCCTCCCAGAGCCTGCTACAGGCCTTTTACCAACAGCAGGGCGACCAGCCGATCTGGTCGTCCCGCGCGCGTTTGGAGGCGTTGCAGGCACAGTTGCAGCAACTGGCCGACGACGGCCTGGACCCGGCCGACTACCGTTCACCGGCCAGCGCGCTCGCGGGCGACGCGCTGTGCGCCGACCTGAGCTTCAGCCAGCATTACCTGCAAGCCCTGCATGACCTGCATTACGGCCGTCTGTTGCAGGCCCGTTTCGAGCCGATGTGGCACGCCCATCCCTTGCCCCTGGATCGCCAGGCGCAGGTGCTCGCCATCGCCGGGCCCGGCTTGCAGGACATCCCGGCGGCTTTCACGCTGGCGCGGCCAAGCCTCGAGCACTATCAGAACCTGCGCCAGCTGTATGCCCAGCAGCGTCAGCTGGAGTTGCCCCATTGGCAACCGCTGCCCAGCGGGCCGCTGCTACGTCCGCAGATGCGGGACGCGCGGGTGCCGGAGTTGGCGCAACGGCTGTTCAAGGAGGGGTACCTGAGTACCCTCGCCAACGAGGGCGATACCCTTTACAGCGGCGACCTGGTGAACGCGGTGAAAAGCTTCCAGCTCAGCCATTCGTTGCAAGCCGACGGAGTGGTCGGCGCGGGGACCTTGAATGAACTGAACATCAGCCCGCAGATGCGCCGCGAACAGCTGCGCATCAACCTCGAACGTTTTCGCTGGCTGGCGCAGGACATGGAGCCCGACAGCCTGCTGGTGAACCTGGCCGCGGCGCAGTTGATCGTCTATCAGGGCGGCGTGCCGGTGTGGCAGACCCGGACCCAGGTGGGGCGTGCCGAGCGCCAGACGCCCTTGCTGAAATCCCAGGTCACGCGCCTGACCCTGAACCCGACCTGGACGGTGCCGCCGACCATCTTCCGTGAAGACAAACTGCCGGAAATTCGCCGTGACCTGTCCTTCCTCAATCGACAGAACCTGCAGGTGCTCGATAGTGAGGGGCACCCCTTGTCCGTGGAGAATATCGACTGGGACAACCCCGGCAATATCCTCCTGCGCCAGGACGCAGGGCCGAGAAACCCGCTGGGGCAGATGGCGATCCGGTTCCCCAACCCGTTCTCGGTGTACCTGCACGACACGCCCAGCCAGGCGCTGTTCAACAAGGGACCAAGGGCCTTCAGTTCGGGCTGCGTGCGGGTCGAGCATGCGTTGCAGTTGCGCGATCTGCTGGTGAGCCCGGCGGAACGGGTGCGCACCGACGAGTTGCTGAGCACCGGGCTCACTTATGAGTTCAGGCTGTCGACGCCGGTACCCATCCTGCTCGCGTACTGGACGGCGCAAGCCGACAGCCATGGCCGGCTGTCCTATGCCCCGGACATCTACGGACGGGACGCGGCCTTGCTGGTGGCACTGGACCGCAAGCCTTGAGGGCCTGGTCATTGGCATGAGGGGCTGTGCCTTTGGTCAGGAACTGCTGAACATCTGCCGGCACGTAACGATCTGAATAAGTAAGAGGGCCATAAAGGAGAACCGAAATGGTTCAGCGTCGCCGCCACCACATCTCGCAGCTGTCCCTTCGTATCGAAGGCCTGCGGGCCAATATCCTGCAATTCAAGCAGGATGAGTTCCAGATCCAGCAAGCCCTGTGCGGCGCTTCGGCGCCAGCGAAGGTGCGCGATCTGGAGGATGCCTTCGATGAGATCCGGGAGTCGATCAACCACACCGAGGCCTTGCTGGAAGCCCTGGTCCAGGTCGCAGGCGGAGTGGGGGAAGAGGGCGCAGGAGCCTGCCAGGCCCCTGGACGATAAAGACGGCTGGCACTGGGACCGCCCACCGGCACCGCTACACGATTGATGAAAACCCGGCCACTGCGCCTAATGCCGATCAGTTAAGGCTTTTTGTAGGAGCGAGCTTGCTCGCGATGGACTCAAGAGCACCGCGTTTACTCAAGTAAAGACGCGGTATCGTTCACCATCATCGCGAGCAATCGAGCGTCGACCGGCTGCTCCTACAGTCGAGCCAATCGCTTAACTGATTGGCATTAGCCACTGCGCCGGTTTTTTATGGTGACGCGAATGGCTATCATCGCTCGGTGATTTTTCAGCGTAGGGCGCCATGGCCTTTTTTGAGTTATTCGATCAATTCATGAGAAGTATGCTGGCAGCCTGGTTCTTTGTCGGTATCTGCCAGTTGGCCCGGTTCGTCTTCTCGCAGACCCCGTCCATGTTGTCCGGATGGATAACCCTCGCCGGGCTGGCCTTCTTGATGGTGTACCCCTGTGGATGGGACTGGGCTTCCGGCTTCATGGAAAACGCCTGGGTGGCGATGTGCAGGGCCTACCAGCATTCGGCCTCTCAACTGGCGCTGTTTCTGGCCGATGCAGTTGGCGCGGCGCTGGGCGGCCTGGTCGCCTACCTGATGTCCCGCTATGTCATGGCCGCCCCGGCGCCACTGAAACCTGCCGGGTGAAACGCCTATAGATACAAAAACGGCCTCGCCACTGTGCGGGGCTTTTTATTGCCTTCGGAAAAATCTGGCCGGTTGTTTCCGACCCTCGATGGGGGCCACCGACTGGCGTGAATGAACGGGTTGTGCCTTACTCGAACTTCATTAACTGAGGGATGCAGCCATGACTGAGCGTCATTTGAATCACAGTGAAACTCTTTCGAATGGGTGCAGGATCAAGGTGCGATCAGAGATCCTCAGAGATGGCTCGCTCAAGATGTTCATCGGCATCTACAAGCCCGACGGCAGCGTTATTGTCGAAGACCATGACCTGGCCCCGGATGGCCTGGATATGGAAGATGCGTTTGAATGGGGGATCGAAAGGGCCAAGAAGATTGGCAACGACCAGAAGGTTCAATGATCGGTGATGCCGGGCGCCAAATAAGCCAGCAATGACAGATAACCAGGGTAAATTGGCCGGCCAAGGAACTGAATGGATACAAGAGTATGTTCAAGTTGAACGCCCTGGTGCCGGAACTGATTGTTTCGGATCTGAAACAGAGTCTGCATTTCTACTGTGATGTGTTGGGTTTCAGGGTCGAGTACGACCGCCCCGAAGACAAGTTTGCTTTTCTCTCCTTTGGCAACAGCCAGATCATGCTGGAGCAGGACTGGCATGACGATTCGCCCTGGCGTGTGGGCCCCCTGGAGCCTCCCTGCGGCCGAGGCATGAACCTTTCCATCGAATGTCCGGATGCCTTTGCCTTGGTTTGCGCACTGGAGAAGGCCGGATGCGCGATCAGGAGACCTGTCGAAGAACATTGGTACCGCAGCAATGATCGGCAATTCGGGCAGAGGAACTTCCTGGTCCTGGACCCTGATGGTTATCTGCTTCGTTTTGCAGAAGATATTGGCGTGAAATAGCGGCCAAACAGCACCGGAAGCTCGAACGGTTCGACGGGTATCACGCCATTTGCCGGCTATCCGTTACGGCAGGGGCTGCCCGCGATTCAGGCGTAAAATGGCGGTGCTACCTCGTCAAAAGGAGCCGCATATGATCGCCGACCAAGTGGTTAAACAGGCGTCGGAGCAAAGGGTCTGGGATCAATACTTCTGTGCTGCGCTGATTGCGGAAAGCCATCTGACGGCACCGATTGTAGGAGAGACCACTCACGCAGACCGGCAGAACCTGTTGATCGAAAGAGCCAAGACGCTCGCCGATAAAATGATGGCATGCAGAAAATAATCGAAGCCCAGCCAGAGTGCTGGGCTCTTTGTATCTGGATCTCGTTCTCAAGCCGCTCTGCGTGCTGTGCTGCTATTCAGAGAGGCGGGGATACCCAGTCTGTCGTCTGTCTCGTCGATGTGCGCTGCCGGTCTCTGCCTCTCACGACGGGCAGCAATAGAATGTGCCCGCTGCGAGGGGCTGGCTCTGCCGGCAGTTCTCGATGATTCCAATGAGTGGCAAGCGATACCGCTACGTGAGTTGAATACGGAGCCGGTCCGCTCATTTCAGTGGATCAACTCCTTTGTTCGTCATGGAATCGCATAAACCTTGAACAGACTTCTGCTTATATCGCTTATGCCTCCCAAGTATTTTTCGTAAGCCTGTTCAATTTCGCCAGAACGGTACATCTCGCTGAGTGCTGTATCGACTAGCAGGCGGAAGTTTTCGTCATCTCGGTCGAGAGCCATCGCGGTGGGCGCGTATTCAAATATACGGTCGAGTAACATCAGATTTTCTACGGCGCTCCGGGAGCTGAGGACGTTGCTCAGTAGCATGCGTTCAGCAAAGAACACATCGGCTTTGCCGTCGGCGACCAGTTTCAAGCCTGCTTCGGTATTTTCTACAGTGACCAGCCTTGACATTATCCCCAGGGATTGCATTTGCTGACGAATCCATGATTCGGTGACTCCACCGGCAGTTGTGGCGAAGGTCGCGTTCGCCAACCCACCGTTGATTGTCGCCCGCCAAATTGGGCCGGTATGTGCAACCTTGCCATTGAGCACATTGAGCAATCCTTCAGGTGCATCCTGGCGAACCACTGACGAGAGTCCTGCCGTATAAATCGGTATCGAGTAACTGACGGACTTGCGTCGCACCAGCGTAGGGGGCGTCGGTGTACACAGCATGTCGACTTTGCCCGAGCTGACGGCCTCTATTTCTTCATTAGTTTTTACGGGCAGATAGCGCACGTTTAACTCTGGCAACCTTAACTGGGTTTTAAGTTTCTCGGCGATTTTCAAACATAGATCAATCGCGTAGCCATTGACCTTGTCCCCGGTCTGGCTGCTGAAGGGGGCAAAGTCCGGCCGGTAGCCGAGGGTGAGGCTATTGCTCGCCTGAACGCGTTCGAGGGTGTTTGCAACAGCGAGTGGCGCTACCACAATCAGAAGGCTTGCTAACAGTAGTTGAGTGGTGTGGCCGGTCTTGATATTCATGTCCTGATGCCCCCAGATTCAATTACCTACGCCACTCTGAGATGACTCTTACGCGTTATCGGTTCTGTCATTTACGGCGGGCACTTCCTGGACAAAACGTTTGGCGAGGAAGCCGTAGAGTAGGAAGCCGAACGCAAGGACGATGGCGCCACCGAACACTGCGTCCTTACCGCAGGCGAAGAGGGCGTAAAGCGAATAAGCCACGGCGATCAGTAACAACAGCGTATTGCGTGCATATATGCCAGCGCTGACACGGGCTTTGTACATCATGACCAGCAGACCGGTGGCAGCCGTCACGTAAGGGATCAGGTTGGTCACGGCTGCCAGGCTGACGAGCTTCGAAAATTGGGCGCTGGCATTGGGCGAAATGGTCGACAGTGCCATCAGGCTCTGCAGCACCGCGCAAACAATCATGCCGACAATGGGCGCGTTACGTTCGCTGATCTTGCTGAAGACTGCTGGAAACATACGCTCATCCGCAGTCATCTTTGCAGTTTGCGCCAAGGTGAACTGCCAGCCCAGCAGCGAACCGACACAGGCCACCACCGCCAGCACCATAATGATATTGCCGACAACGGGATTGAACATTCGCGCGTAGACGAGTGCAAAGGGGGCTGAGGCGTTGGCCAGTTCCGTATTTGGGATGATGCCCTGAATGACAGTGGTCGACAGTACATAGACAATGGCAGCGCCCAACGTACCGAGCAGACAGGCCAACGGCACGGTGTGTTTGGGATTTTCCACGGTATCGGAAGCCTGGGCCGCCGATTCCATGCCTAGAAACGCCCACAGGGTCAAGGGTATGGCCTTGCTGATGGCGTCTTGGATCGGCAAGTTGTTTGGGTTCCAGGCGGTTACAAATACATCAGGTTTGAACCAGAACCAGCCGATGATGCTCAAGCCGGCGACCGGGATGATGACACCCCAGACGGTTATTGCACCGATCCTGCCGGTAATGCCGGGCCCACCAAAGTTAGCCACGGTAGTCAACCAGAGCAGGCTCGTCGTACCGACGAAAAGTGGAACGGCGCCACTGCCCAGCCAGGGCAGAAAAGTCGTCATGTAGCCTACCGCAGAAATCGCGACGGCCACGTTGGCAATCGCCAGGGAAAGAAAGTACAGGTACGAACAAAGGAAAAATCCGGATTTGGCGTGCGCCTCTTCGGTGTAGGCGGACAATCCTCCCGGCCGCGGGCAGAAGATACCGCACTGGGAAAAGCAGTAGGCGATCGCCATGGAACCGATAGCGGTCACGATCCATGACAGCAACGACACAGCGCCAAGTTGGGCCATGTTCGTTGGCAACAAGATGATGCCTGACCCCATCATGTTCACCGTCACCAGTGTCGTCAGTCCCATGAGGCTCATTTTTTTGCTCGAGTTGGCCATCGCACTCCCTGATCCGCTCAAAGTCAGCTGGCAATGCTCATCTGTTCAGCACGCTAACCTTAGTAACGAGCGGTCCATCTGACAATTGTCAATGATTGCGACTGGCCAGCCGTGCAACCCAGGGATTGGCGCTCAAACCATGTAGCGCAACACTGAGTAAAACCGTACATGCGGCCGTAGCAACCAGCGAGTGTCCCGCGTTTAACGGGTAATCGAGGACCATGACGGCAAAGACGATAGTGGCCAGGCCTCGTGGGCCGAACCAACCAATAAAAAGACGGGTTTCAAAGTTGAAGCGGGTTCCGGTCAGGCTGATCAGCACGGGCAGTACGCGAATTGCGGTAAGGCTGAGCACTGAATAGATCCAGATGTTCAGAGTGAGACTGCTCCAGGCCCAGGGGATCACCATTGCGCCGAATACGACCCAAGTAATGACTGATAACAGGCTGGCGAATTCTTCTCCAGCCTTGAGCAAATGATGCTTTTGTCCGCTGAACAAGTGACTTGCAAGCAACCCTCCGGTGAACGCAGCGATAAAACCGCTGCCGCCTACTGTTTGCGCTGCAGCGAAGCAGAGAATCGCTAGACCGGGAAGGGTCAACTGTGACCACATCGGCGTTAGCCAACGGCGTCTCCCTGAATAGCGCTGCAACAGCCAGGCGAGATACGTCAGGCCGAGTCCCACCAACGCGCCAATGCCCAACTCTTCAAAAAACAATTCCAGTGCCAGTGAAAGGGGAGACTGAGTTTGTTCTTCCACCAGCAGTGCCAGGAGCATCAACAGTACCGGAACGCAAATGCCGTCATTCAACCCACTCTCGACATTCAGCCCTTCGCGTACGGGCGCTGGAACCTTCAGGTTGCTCACGACAGCCTTGCCCAGTGCAGCGTCGGTGGGTGCCAGAAGAGTTGCCAGAATTGCCAGTTCCAATAGCGGGATCTGTGGCAACAACCAGATGCCGACCAGCCAGCCACCTAGCACGGTCAACGGGAGCCCTATCATCAGCAAACGCAATGGTAAGCCTTCGTGCGCACGTAACACTCTCAAGTTGGCATTCGCCGCATCGCTGAACAGCACAATCGCCAAAGTCAGTTCAGCCAGGAGCCTGAGTCCATTTCTGTCGATCCGCGGTTGCAGAACGGCCAAAAATGATGGGCCCAGAAGCAGTCCCGCCAGCATGAACATGAGTGGACCATTGAGCAGGCGGGACTCGAAACGCCCCGCAAAAAGGCTGTAAATCAGGAGAAAAGCGGCGAAGAACGCCAGATTCTGATACATCGAAGGTCTGCCTGCTCAGTGAATGACCCATTCAATGTTTTGAGGAAGCTTCCCGATAACATGATAATTCCCGCCGGAGCGTTGCCAGTCTGTGGCGCCCGGCATTTCTCGGTATTGTCGATCAATACAAAGATGCTTTATTGAGCAATACCCACTGGATTCGGTGTTGATGTAGATCAAGCCGCAAGGATATGCGGTTTGCAAAACCGACCCGTGATCCCCCTGCAAGGATCGCCATGAAGCACTTATTCAAGGTGAATATCGGGGGCCAAGGCACCTTGCTGCCCAAGGGCCTCGACGTAAATTGATCAGCGCTGGTTTATCGTCCCGATCAATTGCCGGGTGAGTACATACTGGTTAACCGAGTGTTCAACCTGCTCGAAATGCATCGCACGGTGGCGCAATCGCTGGGCCGACACCACGTGATGATCTTCTGTTTCGCATCTGGTTAGTGGCGAAGCCGAAGTGCTAGGTACAAGCCTGTTGACGTATGTCAACGATATAAGTGAGGGGGCTTGGCCTGCGCACACGCGGCGGTTTTGGCAGGGCAGGGTTGCGGAAATGACCGAAAAGATGCGGAAACGATCCAGGAAGACCGGAGCGCCAATTGCGAACCCCAGAAACGAAAAAGCCCCGAATAATCGGGGCTTTAGCGTGACGAATATGGCGGAGGCGATGGGATTCGAACTCATGGACCTGTTACAGTCGACGGTTTTCAAGACCGTTGCCTTAAACCACTCGGCCACACCTCCGTTTTTGTTGCGGGCGCCATAATACCTGAATGAAACACACTGTCAAACTCTGCACATAGCTTGTTGCAGAGCGTCTGTTATGATCTTTGCCACTGAACGTTTCAAACCAACAGGAGTGTCGCCATGCGCGAACAGGATTACGCAGTTAATAACAGCGTGCAGGTCGAGCAGCTAGAAGTTAGCCGCGTCCTGCGCAACACCTACGGCCTACTCGCTCTCACTCTTGCCTTCAGTGGCGTGATGGCTTACGTGGCCCAGCAGATGCGGGTTGGCTATCCGAACATTTTCGTGGTGCTGATCGGTTTCTACGGTCTGTTCTTCCTCACCAACAAACTTCGTGATTCGGCCTGGGGCCTGGTGTCGGCGTTTGCCCTGACCGGTTTCATGGGCTTTCTGCTCGGCCCGATCCTCAACCGTTACCTGGGCATGCAGGGCGGTGCGGAAGTGGTCAGCTCGGCCTTTGCGATGACCGCGCTGGTCTTCGGTGGCCTGTCGGCCTATGTGCTGATTTCCCGCAAGGACATGAGCTTCCTCGGTGGTTTCATCACCGCCGGCTTCTTCGTCCTGCTGGGCGCGACGCTGGCCAGCCTGTTCTTCCAGATCAGTGGCCTGCAACTGGCGATCAGCGCGGGCTTCGTGCTGTTCTCGTCGGTGTGCATCCTGTACCAGACCAGCGCCATCATCCATGGCGGCGAGCGTAACTACATCATGGCGACCATCAGCCTGTATGTATCGATCTACAACCTGTTCGTCAGCCTGTTGCAGCTGTTCGGCATCATGGGCCGCGACGACTGATCGCCAGCCCTGGAACAAAAAAGCCCGCTTCGGCGGGCTTTTTGTTGTCTGCGATCCGACGCCCGGCCAGCGTCAAGCCGGGTCGTGGCAGCACACGCAGAGTTTGTTGCCGTCCGGGTCGCGGAAATAGGCGCCGTAATAGTCCGGGTGGTAATGCGGGCGCAGGCCGGGCGGGCCTTCGCAGGTACCGCCGTTGGCCAGGGCGAGGGCATGAGCCTGATCGACCGTGGCGTGATCGGGGGCGAGCAGGGCAATCATCTGGCCATTGCCGCTGGTGGCTGGCTGGCCGTCGAAGGGGGCGCCAATCACCAACAGCGGGCGTGGAGCCTTTTTGCTGACCCAGGCGGCCCAGGGTTTGGCCGGATCGCGGAAGCGAACCTGCAAACCCAGCTTGCCCATGATCGGTGCATAGAAGTTCCAGGCTCGCTCGAAATCGGTAATGCCGATGTAGACATGGGACAACATTACAAGACCTCACTATTGGGCAATGATCAGGCTGCCGTCGGTTTGTTGCTGATAGAGGGTGTAAGGCAGCAGCAAGGTGTCGAGCACGCCTGAAGCGGCCATGTCGAGCAGCATGCCTTGGGTCGAGGCAGGGCCGGTGGGAATTCTTCCGTTTTCTGGCACAGGGGCGTGCATGCTGCAGAAGTCATAAGTCACGCCACTGTAAATGCGCGGGACTCCACCACAGTAGGATTTTCGCTCCTTGAGTTTCTCGCTGGCCACCGCATCCTCCCTGAAGACGGTATCGATGGTTCCACAACCTGAGAGCATCAATGCCGCCAGCAACAAAATAGAGGTCTTCACGGGGCGGATCCTTCGTCGATGAGGTCCTGAGTCTAGCCAGTTTTTAGGCACCAGGGGCAAGCGTTATGTGTGAGCTCACGCATTACGCCATCGGCGGCAATCGCCGTTTCACCGGGCTTTTCTTGACGATTGCGGTATTGGTTTCCGCGCAGCTGTTGAGGTGGTCGAGCAGGCTGTCCAGTTGTTCCATGTCGCGCACATGCAGGCGGGCGATAAAGCAGTCCTCGCCTGTGACCTTGTCGCATTCGGTGAACTCGGGGATGGCCAGGATCTGTCGCTCGACTTCCTGCAGTTTCCCCGGCAGTGGCCGGATACGCACGATGGCCTGCAACTGATAGCCGAAGAACCTGGGGTCGACTTCGACGGTATAGGCCTTGAGCACGCCACGCTCTTCCAGGCGTCGCAGGCGTTCGGCGACGCTGGGGGACGACAGCCCGCTGATCTGTGCCAGGGCCTTGAGCGAACGGCGTGAATCTTCCATCAGGGCGCTGATCAGCGCCTGGTCAATTTCGTCGATCATGTCAGCCTCATTAGGTAAAACCTAAGAAATACCTTGATAAAAAAGGTGTAAGCCGATTTTAGCCTGCCGTTGAGTCTTGAGCGGGGCAGGAGCCGATTGTCATACTTTTGGCTCTTGTTGAGGAGAGTGATCATGGACAAATTGTTACGCCGCGGCTCACTGGAAATGACCGCCGCCATGTTGATTTCCGGCACCATCGGCTGGTTCGTGCTGGTGTCCGGGCAGCCGGTGCTGGATGTAGTGTTCTGGCGCTGCGTGTTCGGCGCCGCGACCCTGTTGTTGATCTGTGCCGGCTTCGGCTTTCTGCGCCCCGGCATCCTGACGCGCACCACCTTTCTCCTCGCTGTGCTCAGCGGTGTCGCCATCGTCGGCAACTGGGTGCTGCTGTTCGCTTCCTACTCCCGGGCCTCGATTGCCATCGGCACCGCGGTCTACAACGTCCAGCCATTCATGCTGGTGGGGCTGGCGGCACTGTTTCTCGGCGAAAAAATCACTGCGCAGAAACTGTTCTGGCTGAGTATTTCCTTTGCCGGGATGCTGGCCATCGTCAGTGCCCATGGCGAGCAAGGGGCAGGGGGCAATGACTATCTGCTGGGGATCGCCCTGGCGCTGGGCGCGGCCTTGCTGTACGCCTTCGCCGCGCTCTTGATCAAGCGCCTGACCGGCACGCCGCCGCACCTGATTGCGCTGATCCAGGTCTGCACCGGGGTGTTGCTGCTGGCACCCTGGGCCAACCTCTCTGCGCTGCCCACGGCGCCGGGCGCCTGGGCCAGCCTGCTGACCCTGGGCATCGTGCACACCGGGGTGATGTACGTGCTGTTGTACGGCGCGATCCAGAAACTGCCGACCGCGCTGACCGGCGCACTGTCGTTCATCTACCCGATCGCGGCGATCTTCGTCGACTGGTTCGCCTTCGGCCATCGCCTGGAGTTGCTGCAATGGATCGGCGTGATCGCCATCCTGCTGGCGGCGGCCGGGATGCAGCAGGGCTGGAGCCTGGGGTTGCGCCGTCGGGTGGCGGCGCAGTAAGCGCTGCGGTCCACTCAGGAGCCGTGGCTGGACGATTATTTGCTACTCTGCGGTCCATCCATCCCGTTCCGCCGAGTACAGAACATGCCAATATCCGACGCCAGTCCCGAACCGCAATCCGTCTGCAACCCGATTACCAGCAGCGCGATCTTTATCGTCGCCACCCTGGCCCCCGGCAATGAGGCTGCCGCCAAGGTGCGGGGTTGGTGCGAGGACGTGGCGGGCCTCACCCGTTCGGTTGGCAAGCGGGTGCCCGCGGGTAACCTGTCGTGTGTCTGCGGTTTTGCTTCGGCGGCCTGGGACCGGCTCTTTGGCGGCCCGCGCCCGGCGTCCCTGCACGCCTTTCGCGAGTTCGGCCCGCAAGAGCGCCGGGCCGTGGCGACCCCCGGCGACATCCTGCTGCACATTCGCGCGGACCAGATGGACCTGTGTTTCGAGCTGGCGACGCAACTGATCGCGGCGCTGGGCGATGCGGTCTCGGTGGTCGACGAGGTGCAGGGTTTCCGCTATTTCGACATGCGCAGCATCATCGGTTTTGTCGACGGCACGGAAAACCCGGTCGGGCGCAAGGCCATCGAGTTCACCCTGGTCGGCGATGAAGATCCGGCGTTCAGCGGCGGCAGTTATGTGCTGGTGCAGAAGTACCTGCATAACATGAACGCCTGGAACGAGCTGTCGGTCGAGGAGCAGGAACGCATTATCGGGCGCAAGAAACTGTCCGATATCGAACTCGACGACTCGGTCAAGCCGAGCTCTTCCCACAGTGCCTTGACCACCATCACCAAGGATGGCGAAGAGGTGAAGATCCTGCGCGACAACATGCCGTTCGGCCGGCCGGGGGCGGGGGAGTTCGGCACCTATTTCATCGGCTACGCGCGTTCGCCGGAGCCCATCGAGCAGATGCTGGAAAACATGTTTGTCGGCCGGCCGGCGGGTAACTATGACCGCCTGCTGGACTTCAGCACGGCGGTGACCGGCGGGTTGTTCTTCGTGCCTTCGGCCGATCTGCTGGAGGCGTTGGCCGAACGCCAGCCCTGATCCGAATGCAACGAGCCCGCGAGGCGGGGGCCGCGCGGGCTCTTTGTATCTGGCTGATTGAAGCCACAAACCGGGAAAGGTGCCGGCGCCTAACAATGTGCCGAGCCTTTACCGATGCAGCCAGCAATCAGTGAGGGCTCATCCCGGCCAGCTGCATCATCAGCCGCAGCAGCCCGGCCACCGCACCCAAGGCCAGCACACTGCCAAACCAGATGCCCACCAGCCACGCCAGCCGCCGATACCAGGGGGCGGTCGGGCCGCCCGTGGTCGATACCTCAGAGCCTTCCATAAGCCAACTCCATCATCAGTGCGGTGGCGGCTGCCAGCATGACCAGCCCGCCGAGGAACAGCAGGCTCAGCTGCGCCACCTGCTGGTAGAAAGGCCTCAGCCTGGCATTGGTTTGAAGGTTGTCGCGGTCAATGGTAACCATCGCCGATCCTCACTTTGCCGCGGAACACGTAGTAGCTCCAGCAGGTGTACATCAGGATGATCGGCAGGATGAACAGGGTGCCGATCAGGATGAACAGCTGGCTGGAAGGGGGCGATGCCGCCTGCCACAGGCTGATGGAAGGCGGCACGATGTTCGGCCAGATGCTGAAGGCCAGGCCGATGTAGCCGAGGAACACCAGCGCCAGGGTGAACACGAACGGCCAGTGCGAGTGATGCTGGCGCAAGGTGCGCAGCAGTCCGAACAGCGCCAGCAACCCGAGGACCACCAGGGCGCCGAAGACCACGATATGCGCGTGGGTGAACCAGCGGCTGGCGATCTCCGGATGCAGCACAGGCGTCCACACGCAGAGCACCGCGACCACCGCCATCAGCACGAACGCCAGCGGCCGGCTGTAGTGGCGCATCCGCGATTCGAGCATGCCTTCGGTTTTGACCAGCAGCCAAGTGCTGCCCAGCAATGCATAGGCGACAATCAGGCCCAGGCCGCAGAACAGTGGGAACGGTGCCAGCCAATCGAGGTTGCCGCCGGCGAACTGGCGATTGACCACCGGGATCCCGGCGATGTAACTGCCGATCACGATACCCTGGCAAAAGGTCGCCAGCAGCGAGCCGCCAATGAACGCCATGTCCCAGATATGGCGTTTTTCCGGGCTGGCCTTGAAGCGGAACTCAAAGGCCACGCCGCGGAAGATCAAGCCGGCCAGCATGAAAATCAGCGGCAGGTACAAGGCCTCCAGAATCACCGAATAGGCCAGCGGAAAGGCCCCGTACAGCGCCGCGCCGCCGAGGATCAGCCAGGTCTCGTTACCGTCCCAGACCGGCGCCACGGTGTTCATCATCACATCGCGCTCCTGCGCGTCCGGGATCAGCGGGAAGAGGATCCCCAGTCCCAGGTCGAAGCCATCCATGATGACGTACATCATCACCCCGAAGGCGATGATCACGCCCCAGATCAACGACAGATCTATACCTTGAATGCCCATGGGCAAGCTCCTTGTTCAGTTGGCGGGGTTGCCGGACGCGAAGGTCTCGGGAACGGCGGACAGCGGCCGACGCGGCGTGCGGTCCTGGCCGGGGCCGCCTTGTGGCGGATGATCGTGATGGGGCTGCGGGCCCTTGCGGACCAGCTTCATCATGTAGGCGATGCCCACGGTGAACACCGAGAAGTAGATCAACACGAACAGCGCCAGCGAGATGCTCAGTTGGCTGACCGAGTGGTTCGACGCCGCGTCGGCGGTGCGCTGCAGCCCGTACACCACCCACGGCTGGCGGCCGACCTCGGTGGTGATCCAGCCGGCGAGCATGGCGATCAGCCCGGTCGGGCCCATGCACAGCACCAGGCGCAGGAACAGCCGGTTGCGGTACAGCGCGCCGTTGCGGCGCAGGGCCAGGCCGAGCAGGCCGGTGAGGATCATCAACATGCCCAGCCCGGCCATGATCCGGAAGCTGAAGAAAATGATGGTCGCGTTTGGTCGGTCCTCTTTCGGGAAGCTCTTGAGCGCCGGGATCTGCTTGTCCAGGCTGTGGGTCAGGATCAGGCTGCCCAGGTAAGGCACTTCGATTGCGTAGCCGGTCTTCTCGGCGTCCATGTCGGGGATGCCGAACAGCACCAGCGGCGTCGGTTCGTCGCCGATGTTTTCCCAGTGGCCTTCGATGGCGGCGATTTTCGCCGGCTGATGTTCCAGGGTGTTCAGGCCGTGGGCATCCCCGACCACCGCCTGGATCGGTGCGACGATCAAGGCCATCCACATCGCCATCGACAGCATCTTGCGCACTTGCGGCGTGTCGTTCTTGCGCAGCAGGTGCCAGGCCGCGGACGAGCCGACAAAAAACGCCGTGGCGACAAACGCGGCGATCGCCATGTGCGCCAGGCGGAACGGGAACGACGGGTTGAACACGATGGCCAGCCAGTCCATCGGCACGATCCGCCCATCGACGATGGAGAAGCCCTGCGGCGTCTGCATCCAGCTGTTGGAGGCGAGGATCCAGAAGGTCGAGATCAGCGTGCCGATCGCCACCATGACCGTGGAGAAAAAGTGCAGCCCACGGCCGACCCGGTTCCAGCCGAACAGCATCACCCCGAGGAAACCGGCCTCGAGGAAAAACGCGGTCAGCACTTCATAGGTCAGCAGGGGCCCGGTAATGCTCCCGGCGAAGTCCGAGAAACGGCTCCAGTTGGTGCCGAACTCGTAGGCCATGACCAGCCCGGAGACCACCCCCATGCCGAAGTTGACGGCAAAGATTTTCGACCAGAAGTGATACAGGTCCTTGTAGACCGGATTATGGCTTTTCAGCCACAGGCCTTCGAGCACTGCCAGGAAGCTGGCCAGCCCGATGGTGATGGCGGGAAAGATGATATGGAACGAGACCGTGAACGCGAATTGGATTCGCGCCAGGTCGAGCGCTTCCAGGTTTGGCATGACGATACCCTCAGAGTGGCTCGATACCTGTGCACCGCCCGGCCGACCGCGGAGCCTTGCGGCTCGCGGTCAACGGCAATGCAGGTTTCGAAAGGGCCGGGGCGACGCGCGCCGCCCCGGGCAGGTTCAATCGACGGAGGACTGGATCAGGTTGCTGGCCGGCGCCGGTTCAAGGCGGATCGCGATGAACTTCGAGGTCGGGGTGAAGGTGCGGTCGCCGTAGCTTTCCAGTGGCACCAGAGGGTTGGTTTCCGGGTAGTAGGCCGCGGCCTGGCCGGCTGGAATGTCGTAGGCGATCAGGGTGAAGCCGCTCACCCGGCGCTCGCGGCCGTCGCCCCACAGCGAGATCATGTCGACCTTCTGCCCAGGCTCGTAGCCCAGCTGGCGAATGTCCTGCTCGTTGACGAACACCACGTCGCGCATGCCGTAGACCCCGCGATAGCGATCGTCCAGGCCATACAGGGTGGTGTTGTACTGGTCGTGGGAACGCATGGTCTGCAGGATCAGCTCAGGTTTCACTCCCAGGTCGCGCACGCCCTGGCTCACCAGGTGTTCCGGCAAGACGCCGGGGGTGAACTGGGCCTTGCCGGTGGCGGTTTTCCAGATGCGCTGGGCGGCGTCGTTACCCAGGTGGAAACCACCGGGGTGCAGCAGCTTCTTGTTGAAGTCCTTGAAGCCGGGAATGGTGTCGGCGATCAGGTTGCGGATCCGGCTGTAGTCCTCGATCACCCACAGCCAGTCGATGGGGTGGCTGCCGAGGGTGGCGTTGGCGATCCCGGCGATGATCGCCGGTTCCGAGCGCATCAGCGGCGACTTGGGTTTCAGCTGGCCGTGGGAAATGTGCACCATGCTGAAGGTGTCTTCCACAGTGACGCCTTGCGGGCCCTGGGCTTGCAGGTCGATATCGGTGCGCCCCAGGCACGGCAGGATCAGCGCCTCGCGGCCGGTGACCAGGTGGCTGCGATTGAGCTTGGTGGCGATGTGCACGGTCAGCTCGCAGTTGCGCAGGGCGGCGTGGGTGCGCGGGCTGTCGGGGGTGGCCTGGGCGAAGTTGCCGCCCAGGCCGATGAACACCTTGGCGCGACCTTCTTCCATGGCAGCGATCGCCATCACCGTGTTGTGGCCGTGCTTGCGCGGCGCCTTGAAGGCAAAACGCGCCTCCAGGGCATCGAGCAATTCGGCGGGGGCCAGTTCGTTGATGCCCATGGTGCGGTCGCCCTGCACGTTACTGTGGCCGCGCACCGGCGACAGCCCGGCGCCCGGGCGGCCGATATTGCCGCGCAGCAATTGCACGTTGACCACTTCCTGCACGGTCAGCACCGAGTGGGTGTGCTGGGTCACGCCCATGGCCCAGCACATGATCACCCGCTTGGCCTTGCGGTACATGCGCGCGGCCAGCTCGATGTCCTGCAGGGACAGGCCGGACTGTTCGAGGATGTGCTCCCAGCTGGTGGCGTCGACCTCGGCCAGGTAAGCGTCCAGGCCCGAGGTGTGCTCGGCGATGAAGGCGCGGTCGAATACCGCCTCGCCGTTGTTCGCCAGGGCTTCGCGTTCCCACTGCCAGAGGAACTTGGCGATGCCGCGCATGGCCGCCATGTCGCCGCCCAGGGCCGGACGGAAGTAAGCGGAGGAGGTGGGTTCCGAGCCGTTGGTGAGCATTTCCAGCGGGTGCTGCGGGTGCTGGAAACGTTCCAGGCCACGCTCTTTCAGCGGGTTGAAACAGATTACCTGGGCGCCACGCTTCACCGCTTCGCGCAGCGGTTCGAGCATCCGCGGATGGTTGGTGCCGGGGTTCTGGCCGATGACAAAAATGGCGTCGGCTTCCTCCAGGTCATCGAAGGTCACCGTGCCTTTGCCCACGCCAACGCTGTCGTCCATGCCCAGGCCGCTGGCCTCGTGGCACATGTTCGAGCAGTCGGGGAAGTTGTTGGTGCCATAGGCACGCACGAACAGCTGGTAGAGGTAGGCGGCCTCGTTGCTGGCCCGGCCCGAGGTGTAGAACTCGGCCTGGTCGGGCGACTCCAGTCCGTTCAGGTGCTTGGCAATCAGGGCGAAGGCATCGTCCCAGCTGGTTTCGACGTAGCGGTCAAGGCTGGCGTCGTAACGCATCGGGTGGGTCAGGCGGCCCTGGTATTCGAGCCAGTAATCGCTTTGCGCCGCCAGTGCCGACACGGTGTATTTATTGAAGAAGGCCGGGTTGACCAGGCGCCCGGTGGCTTCCCAGTTGACCGCCTTGGCGCCGTTTTCGCAGAACTTGACCATGCCGTTTTCCGGCGATTCGCCCCAGGCGCAACCCGGGCAGTCGAAACCGCCGTTCTGGTTGGTCTTGAGCATGGTGCGAATGTTCTTGAAAGCGTTTTCGCTGCCCAACCAGTTCCTGGTCACGGCAATCAGCGCGCCCCAACCGGCGGCGGCTCCCTTGTAGGGTTTGTAGCGTTCAACTTCGCTCATGGTTCTTCTCCAGGACATCGCACGTAGGCTGTGCCTAATGCCGAGTCATTGTTCATGACTGTTTTGTTGTGCGGTCAAATGCGCTTTTATTTGCAGCCAGTTACACGGCATGCGCATTTATTCACTTCACGGGTGCCGCTCAAGTACTACGGGAACAAGCCTATGTTGGCCGTGAAGTGCCTGTCTAATCGCTATTAATGACCAGTTGATCGAGATCCTCTATCAAGGAAAAAGTCGAAATAAATCAATAAATTATTTATTTAAGGCGAGGTCATTTCAGGTGCTTTTTTGCTTGATAGATCCTATTGATCAACCGGTTGTTAATAGCGATTAGACGGCGCTTTTAATTGAACTTAGTCTTGCCGCAACAAGGCCCCTCTATAACGGCGGCCTTCCAATAACAACCTTCTGGACAATGCACCTGAAGTGTTGATGGAGGCGGTAATGTCAGATCGAATCCTGCAGGATGGTTTTTCCCGGCGAGTCGACTATCTGCGGATGTCGGTGACCGACCGCTGCGACTTTCGCTGTGTGTATTGCATGGCCGAAAACATGCAGTTCCTGCCGCGGCAACACATCCTGACCCTGGAGGAGCTCTATCGGCTGGCGCAAAGCTTCGTCGCCCTGGGCACCCGGAAAATCCGCCTGACTGGGGGCGAACCCCTGGTCCGCCAGGGCGTCGTCGAGCTGTGCCGGCGCATCGCCGCGCTGCCGGGGCTGCGCGAGCTGTGCATGACCACCAATGGCTCGCAGCTGGGCAAGCTGGCGGCGCCCTTGTTCGAGGCCGGGCTCAAGCGTCTGAACATCAGCCTCGACAGCCTCGATGCCAGGCGTTTTCGCGAGCTGACCCGCACCGGCGACCTGGCCCGGGTGATTGCCGGTATCGACGCGGCGAATGCCGCCGGTTTCCAGCACACCAAGCTCAACTGCGTGGTGATGAAAGGCCGCAACGAGCATGAGATCAACGACCTGGTGGGTTTTGCCATCGACCGTGGGCTGGATATCTCCTTTATCGAAGAGATGCCCCTGGGAGTGATCAGCGAACACAGCCGCGCCGATGCGTTTTTTTCCAGCGCCCAGGTGCGCGAGCGCATCGCCGAGCGCTACACCCTGATCGACTCCACCGAATCGACCCAGGGGCCGTCGCGTTACTGGCGCCTGGCCGAAGCGCCGGAGATTCGCCTGGGGTTCATCTCGCCCCACAGCCACAACTTCTGCGCCACCTGCAACCGGGTGCGGCTGACCGTCGAGGGCCGGCTCCTGCTGTGCCTGGGCAACGAGCATGCGGTCGACCTGAAGCAGGTGCTGCGCAGCCATCCGGGCGAGTCGGGACGCCTGGAGCGGGCCATCGTCGAGGCGATGAAAATCAAGCCGTACCGCCACAACTTCGCACTCAATGACGAGGTGCAAGTGGTGCGGTTCATGAACATGACCGGCGGCTAACCCGCGCGGTTTTCCCCTCTGCAAAAAGGCTGTCTTGCGATGATCGTCAGATCCAAACCCAACCTGATCAATGTGCTGATTTCGCTCAAGGGCTCGATCGCCAAGCGCATCGCCCTGCGCAGCCTGCTGGTGACCCTCCTGGCCTCGGCCATCGTGCTGATCGAGACCCTGTATCCGGCCTATTTCTCCAGGGTCAATGCCACGCCGTTCACCTTGTTGGGCCTGTCGCTGTCGATCTTCATGAGCTTTCGCAACAACGCCTGCTACGACCGCTGGTATGAGGCGCGCAAGGCCCTGGGCACGCTGGTGACGGAGGTGCGTTCGATGATCCGCGAAACCCAGGCGATCAAGGACTCGCGGCAGCGCGGCCAGATCCTGCGCGACCTCTGCGGCTTCGCCCATGCCCTCAACGCCAGGCTGCGCGAGGAAGACGAGCCGAGCGCGGCGGGCACCTGGCTGAGCCGGTTGCCGTCGACCCAGGCGCCCAACGTGCCGGACAGCATCCTGCGCCACGTCGGCCAACAGTGTTCGACCCTGGCCGAATCCGGGGCGATCAGCGAATGGCGCTACACGCTGCTGGCCAATCACCTGAGCAGCCTGACCTGCGCCCAGACCATCTGCGAGCGGATCAAGAGCACGCCATTGCCCTTTCCCTACACCCTGTTGCTGCACCGCACCAGCTACATCTTCTGCATCCTGCTGCCCTTTGCCATGGCCGAGCCCCTGGGCTGGCTGACGCCGATCTTCACGGCCATCGTCAGTTATACGTTCTTCGGCCTGGATGCCATTGGCGACGAGCTGGAAGACCCCTTCGGCCGGGACGAGAACGACCTGCCGACCAATGCCCTGGTGCGCACCATCGAGCGCGAGGTGCTGGATGCCCTGGGGGCGACGCAGCTACCGCCAGTGCTGCAGCCGGTGGACTTCGTGCTGAGCTGATCGGCGCCCATGCGTTCGCCCTGGCTCCCCCGGGCGACATCAAATACTCAACCCAGCCAGCCGGCTGCGAGGATAACCATGCCCCACGACTCCACCACCCTGACTCACCTGGACGCCGAAGGCCGCGCCAACATGGTCGATGTCAGCGACAAGCTGCCCACCGACCGCGAAGCCCAGGCCCAGGCCTGGGTGCGCATGCGGCCCGCCACCTTGCAGATGATCCAGCAGAACGGCCACCCCAAGGGCGACGTGTTCGCGGTCGCGCGCATCGCGGGCATCATGGCGGCGAAGAAAACCCATGAACTCATCCCGCTTTGCCATCCGCTGATGCTCAGCTCGATTCACCTCGGGCTGAAGGCCGTCGAGCCCGACAGCGTCAGGATCGTCGCCACCTGCCGGCTGAACGGCCGCACCGGGGTCGAGCTGGAGGCCCTCACCGCGGCCAGCGTGGCCGCGCTGACTATCTACGACATGTGCAAGGCGGTCGACCGCGGCATGGTCATCGACAGCATCCAGCTCTTGAAGAAACAGGGCGGGCGATCCGGCACCTTCGAAGCGGGAGTCACCGCATGATTCTGATCAACTACTTTGCCCGTTATCGCGAGCAGCTCGGTATCGGCGGCGAGAAGATCGCGCTGGACGATTCGTTGCGCAGCGTCGGCGATGTGAGGACATTGCTGATGGCCAGGGGCGAGACCTGGCAGGCGGTGCTCGGCGAAAACAGCCTGATGTGCGCGCTGAACCAGGACCTGTGCAACCTCGACGCACCCATCGAGGACTTCGACGAGATCGCGTTTTTCCCACAAGTCACCGGGGGTTGAGCCATGACCGTGCATGTCCAGGCCGAGGCCCTCGACCTCGACCGACTGCACCGCGAGGTGCATGGCGAGGACCCGAGCGTTGGCGCGGTGGTGACTTTCGTCGGCTATGTGCGGGACCTGAATCTGGAGGAAAAGGTCGGCAGCCTGTTCCTCGAACATTACCCGGGCATGACCGAGCGCGCGTTGCGGCGCATCGTCGATGAGGCCAATCAGCGCTGGCTGCTGCAACGGGTCAGGGTCGTGCATCGGGTGGGACTGTTGCAGGTGGCTGAGCCTATCGTGTTTGTCGGCGTCGCCAGCGCCCATCGACAAGCGGCCTTCGAGGCTTGCGCCTTCCTGATGGACTACCTGAAGACCCGCGCGCCGTTCTGGAAGCGCGAACAGACGCCGTCCGGCGAGCGCTGGGTGGAGGGCCGGGAGAGCGACCAACTGGCCGCCAGTCGCTGGTAGGGCAGGGATGCGCCCTGCGGCGCAGCAGCTTTAGTCGGCCGTTGGCTCTTGGCCGGCAAACAGCTTCCTGGCTTCGGCAAAGCACTTTTCGGCGATGGCCGAGCGCGGTTCGGTCTTGCGCATCACCAGGCCCAGGGGCGCCAGCACGCTGGCATCCGGCAGGTTGATGAACGCCAGGTTCTCGATCGGGTTTTCCAGGCCGCTGGACAGCGGCATGATCGAGCAGCAGAAGCCTTCGTGAATCGCCTGGAACAGCTGGTAGGTGGAATCGCTTTCGAGGATCGGCTGCGGGTCGAGGCCACGGCTGCGGAAGCTCAGGTCGATGGATTTACGGTAGTGCATGCCATTGCTGATCATCCCCAGGGGCAGCTCGGCGGCTTCTTCCCAGCTCATTTCGCTGCCTTCGAAATGGAAGTGACGGGTGTCGTACAGCAGGCCGACACGGGTTTCGCCGATCTCGAAAAACTCGAAGTAGTTCGGGTTCACGTGGTCCAGATAACACACCCCCAGGTCCAGCTGGTTGTTGCCCAGGCCTTCGATGATCTGGTCCGAGCTCATGGACGACAGGGCGAACTTGAGTTCCGGGAAGCTCCGGGAAAGCCCCTGGACGTAGCCGATCGGATTGAAGCTGCTCAGCGGCACCAGGCCCAGGCGCAGGCTGCCGACCAACTGGCCACGGCACGCGGCGGCCTCGGCGAACAGCCCGTCATGGGCGGCGAGCAGGGTCCGCGCCCAGGCCAATACCCGTTCGCCGGCCTCGGTGAACCCTTCGAAACGCTGGCCGCGCTTGACCAGCACCAGGTCCAGTTCGTCCTCCAGATTGCGCAAGCGCATGGACAGGGTCGGCTGGGTAATGTGGCAGCGCGCCGCGGCCTGGCCGAAGTGCCGGGTCTGGTCCAGGGCGATAAGGAACTTGAGTTGTTTGATGTCCACGATGGCACCTGCTGAGCAAGGGGGTTGATATCAGGGGCAAGGTCGGTGTCCAGGACGCACGCGCGCTTGGAAATCCCGGACCGACCTTTTGCAGGAAAAAACTGTGCACCCGTTCGGTGGCACGCGGAGTCGCTAAAAAATGCCGTTAAAAAAATGCCGTTAAAAAAGTAGTTCAGGGCTGTTGAAGTTACTCAGGCGCGGGTCGTCCTCGGCGCAGACCAAGGCCTGCGGCCGGTGCTTCGACAAGGCGCGCTGCAGGCTGCGTTCGCCGGCGTCCCAGTCTTGTTGCAGGCTCGCCAGCAAGGCCTTGGGGATCAGGCTGAACATGGGTTGCCAGTGGCCGGACTGCTGCACCATCAGCACCGAGTCCACGGCGGGGCGCGCCGCCAGCATGGCGCTGACCAGCGCGGCATCGATTTTCGGCGCGTCGCAGGCGAACACCAGCAACCACGGATGACGCGCCACCGCCAGGCCGGCGAGCACGCCCGCCAGTGGGCCCGGGAAGCCCTTCTGCGAGTCCTCCACCAGCTGGTCGGCATAGGCCCGATACTGCTCGGCGTTGCGGTTGCAGGAGATGATCAGGTCGTCGCTGAAGGGCCGGACCGCCGCCTGCACATGGGCGATCAGCGGCTTGCCCTGCCAGGGCAGCAAGCCCTTGTCCCGTCCGCCCATGCGCGCGCCACGGCCGCCGGCCAGCAGCAGTACCGAGCAGGGGGTGGACAAAGGGGAAGCGGGGCAGGTCGGGGTCATGGTTCAAGGCACGCGGGTTGGGTATCGGGACGATCTCATTGTCGCCGCTGCGAGTCCAATCGCAAGTATCGAATGTCCGATCAAAAGGCTCTATCGACCGCGGATCTCACCAGGGCCGACCCGTACTTTGCGCAGAAAAAAGCCTTGATAGATGGGCTCGATAAAGTGGTCGGCCAGAGTGATTAGACACTCACGGTTGCAGCGCTTTAGCCTCTGGCAATGGTTTTTATGACTGCCTGCCGGAGAAAGACATGAGCGTGAAATCGGATGCATTGTTTGTCCCCCTGAATATTGCCGTGCTGACCGTCAGCGACACCCGCGAATACGCCACCGATACCTCCGGGCAGTTGCTCGTCAGCCGCCTGCTGGAAGCCGGCCACACCCTGAGCGAGCGCAACCTGCTCAAGGATGACCTGTACAAGATTCGCGCCCAGGTCGCGCTGTGGATCGCCGATGAAAATATCCAGGTGGTGCTGATTACCGGCGGCACCGGCTTCACCGGACGCGACAGCACGCCCGAGGCGGTGAGCTGCCTGCTGGACAAGCAGATCGACGGTTTCGGCGAACTGTTCCGGGCGATCTCCATCCTCGATATCGGCACCTCCACCGTGCAGAGCCGGGCCCTGGCCGGGCTGTCCAACGGCACCCTGGTGTGCTGCCTGCCGGGCTCCACGGGCGCTTGCCGGACGGCGTGGGAAGGCATCCTCGCCGAGCAACTGGACGCCCGCCACCGGCCGTGCAATTTCGTGCCGCACCTCAAACAGGTGCAAGCCTGCGGGACCCGCGGATGAGCCCCTCACCGCTGATGCCGATGGAGGAAGCCATTGCCCGCTTGCTGGCCATGGCCGAGGCGCAACGCCTGCAGGACAGCGAGCCGGTGGCGCTGGGCGAGGCGCGGCAACGAGTGCTGGCCAGCGACCTGGTGGCGACCCTGGACCTGCCGCCCTGGCCGAACAGCGCCATGGACGGTTATGCCTTGAACCTCGATGGCTGGGACGGGCAGCCGCTGGCAGTGTCGCAACGCATCTATGCCGGCCAGGCCCCCGAGCCGTTGCTGCCGGGCACCTGCGCGCGAATCTTCACCGGCGCGCCGCTGCCCGAGGGCGCCAACAGCGTCGAGATGCAGGAGAACGTCGAGGTGCGGGACGACGGCCGCGTCTGCTTCAAGCAGCCGCTGAAGGCCGGCCAGAACATCCGCGCGCAAGGCCAGGAGAACCGTGCCGGGCAGGTGCTGCTGCACGCCGGCAAACGCCTCGGGCCTTTCGAACTGGCGATCGCCGCCGCCCAGGGTTGTACCCATCTGCCGTTGGTGAGGCGGCCACGGGTGGCGCTGTTGTCAACCGGCGACGAACTGGTCGAGCCGGGCGCCCCCTTGCGCCCCGGCTGCATCTACAACAGCAATCGCACCCTGCTCAGCCACTGGCTGAGTGCCCTGGGCTGCGAGGTGATCGATGCCGGGATTCTCCCCGACCAGCCGCAGCAGACCCGGCTGCGCCTGGAGCAGTTGCAGTGCGCGGCGGACCTGATCCTGACCACCGGCGGCGTGTCTGCCGGCGACGCCGATTGCCTCGGCCAGGTGCTGCGCGAGTGCGCCACCCCGGTGTTCTGGAAGCTTGCGATAAAACCCGGCAAGCCGCTGACCGTGGGGCGCTTCGGCAGCGTGCCGGTGATCGGCCTGCCCGGCAACCCGACCTCGGCCCTGGTGACCTTTGGCCTGCTGGCCCGGCCATATCTGTTGCGCATCCAGGGCGTCGAGGAGGTCATGCCATTGAGCTTCCCGGTCAGCGTCGGTTTCGACTGGCCGAAAGCGGGCAGCCGCCGCGAGTACCTGCGGGCCAGGCTGGAGGGGGGGCGTGCCGTGCTGTATCCGAACCAGAGTTCCGGCGTATTGCTGGGCGCTTCCTGGGCTGATGGGTTGGTGGAGGTTCTCGAGGGCCGTACCTTGCAGATCGGCGAACCGGCGCGGTTCATTCCGTTCAGCGAATTGTTCTAGCGGGCGCTGCTTGGGGCGGCAGGCGCAGGGCATTCAGATCTTCCAGTGCTCCGCGCTTTTCGCCAGGCGCTGGCGCATCTCGTTGAGGTTGGCCACCAGTTGCCGGGTCAGCAGGCGGTAGCCGTCCAGCGCAGTATAGACCGAGGTGTCGAGGGGCGAGGAGGGCGGGCCCTCCAGGGGCCGCCCCAGGCGTCTGGTGGCGCCGGATTGCAGGGCGCGGGCCATGCCCACCAGCTGTATGCGCACCTGCCGGTGCTCGTGTTTGAGCACCTGTTGCAGCTGCTCGCGAGCCTGTGGGTCGCTGAGGTTCGGCCGAGTATTGCCGAGGATTTCCAGGGTGCTGAAGCACATGCGCAGGTTGCGCTGGAGGGCGTCCAGTTCGGTCATGGAGATCCGCACTTCCTTGGACACCGAGGGCATCAGCGAGCGCAGTTGCAGCAAGGTGCCGTTGAGGCGCCCGAGCAACTTCAGGTGTTCATCGTCGGTCACCGACTGGCCGCCGATGATGCGTCCGTAAAGGGTGGCGCAGTCGCGCAAGGCGCTGGCCAGGTTGTAGCGCCAGGAATACACCGCGTACAACGGAATGGCGAAGGAGAAGGCCAGGGCCAGGGCGATGCCGATCAGGATGTCCACCGTGCGCCACAGGCCGTCGCTGACGGGGTTGTCGCCATGGCCGGCGACGATGAACACGGTGATCGCCGCCAGCAGCGCGGTGTAACCGCCCTTGCCGATGGCGTGATAGGAGAAATACCCGCACACCACCGACATCCCCAGGTAGGTCAGCCAGGACATGCCCAGGTAAGCCTGCTGCACCACCAGCACCAGGCCGACGCCCGCGCCGATCAGGGTACCGATGGCCCGTTCCACGGCCTTCTTGCCGATATTGCCGTGGTGCTGCAAGCCGCCGATCACCACCAGCATGGTCACCGACGCCCATTCGCCGTGGGGCAGGTTGAGGCCGGTGGTCAGCGCGATGGTGGCCAGCAACCCCAGGGCCACGCGCACCGCATGGATCAGCTTGGCGTAGCGGTAGCGCCGATACGGGTCCAGTACCGGGAGCAGGAATCGGCGCAACAGCGGTGGCAGGCGCAAGGAGCGCCAGGTGTTCAGCAGGCCCAGAGGGTGTTCTCCATTTCTAGAAAATGTAATCGGTGGTCAGGAAGCCCGACTCGCGGTTACGGATGATGTCGCTGATCAACGCCTTGTTGCTCTCCTGGAACTTGGTGGCCACCAGGGTGCGGATCGAGAAGGTGCGCAACGCGTCATGCACCGACAGCGTACCTTCGGCGGAGTTCTTGCGCCCGTTGAACGGGTAGGTGTCGGGCCCGCGCTGGCACTGGGCGTTGAGGTTGATCCGCCCGACCTGGTTGGCGAAGGCATCCACCAGCCGTCCGACTTGTGCCGGTTGGGTGCCGAAGATACTCAGCTGCTGGCCGAAGTCCGATTCCAGGACGTAATCGATCACCGTTTCCAGGTCGCGATACGGCACGATCGGCACCACCGGTCCGAACTGCTCTTCCTGGTACACGCGCATCTGGCTGTTCACCGGGTACAGCACCGCCGGGTAGAAGAACGAGGCCCGCGCTTCGCCACCGCCGGGGTTGACCACCTTGGCGCCCTTGTCGATGGCGTCGGCCACCAGGGCGTGCAGGTAATCGACCTTGCCCGACTCCGGCAGCGGCGTCAGCGCCACCCCCGGTTCCCACGGCATGCCGGGCTTGAGGCTGAGCAGCTTGGCGTTGAATTTCTCGATGAAGGCATCGACCACGGTTTCATGGACGAAGAGGATTTTCAGCGCGGTGCAGCGTTGGCCGTTGAACGACAACGAGCCGGTGATTGCCTCGTTAACCGCGTTATCCAGGTCCACCTCCGGCAGGACGATGCCGGGGTTTTTCGCGTCCAGGCCCAGGGCGGCGCGCAGGCGGTGCGGCTTGGGGTGCAGTTTCTTCAGGTCGCTGGCGGCCTTGTTGGTGCCGATGAAGGCGAAGATATCGATCTTGCCGCTGGCCATCAGCGCGCTGACGGTTTCCCGGCCGCTGCCGTAGATCACGTTGATCACCCCGGCCGGGAAGCTGTCGCGGAAGGCTTCCAGCAATGGACGGACCAGCAGCACGCCGAACTTGGCCGGCTTGAACACCACGGTGTTGCCCATGATCAACGCCGGGATCAGGGTGGTGAAGGTCTCGTTCAGCGGGTAGTTGTACGGACCCATGCACAGGGTCACGCCCAGCGGCACGCGACGGATCTGGCCGAGGGTGTCCTGTTCCAGCTCGAAGCGGCTGGAGCGGCGGTCGAGTTCCTTGAGGGCGTTGATGGTGTCGACGATGTAGTCGCAGGTGCGGTCGAACTCTTTTTCCGAGTCCTTGAGGTTCTTGCCGATTTCCCACATCAGCAGCTTGACCACCGCCGAACGCTGTTCGCGCATGCGCCCGAGGAAGGCTTCGACGTGCTGGATGCGTTCGGCCACGCGCATCGTCGGCCACGCGCCCTGGCCACGGTCATAGGCGCGCACGGCGGCGTCGAGGGCGGTCAGCGCGGTGTCGGCGTCGAGCAGCGGGGTACTGCCGAGAATCACTTGCTCGTCGCCATTGGCGGTGTCCAGGTACACCGGGCTGCGCACCAGGGCCAGGGGCCCGTTCCAGGTCTGCAACTGACCGTCGACCAGGTACTCGCGTTGCTCGACCTGGCCGTCCAGGCGGTACTGCTCGGGGATGTCGGCGGCGACGGGAAACAGCGTGTTCAACAGATGGGCTGTGGTCATGACTCTATTCCGTAATGGCAATGGGCAATGCACCGACGGGCTGGATAGCGCGCCGGTGCTGACGGGCGAGACGGGTCTTCAAGGTTTGTTTCTACGGGTATACGCCTTGATGTCTCGGGTCTTTAGCAAAAAGCTGGGCCAAAATGGCGGAAAGTCGTGCAGCAGAGGTGTGATGGTGTGGTTCTTTGGGCCAAGAGTAGCCGCTTTTTCCCATGGAAAAACAGCCTTTGTTTCAACCGGCGCTGAAGCGCTGGCTGCGTCGTCGCCATCGCGAGCAAGCTCGCGCCTACAAGGGGCCGCGTAATCCTGTGGGAGCGAGCTTGCTCGCGATAGCCGCATAGCGGCGGTTTCGCCAATCCATCGCAGCCACAGGCCTGGCCGCAGATGCCCCCCTCGCTGGCCCGCAATGCCCTCAGGTCCTGGCCGCGCCTGCCTTAGTGTTTGCTCTGGGTCGATCCCGACCGTCACCCGAGAGGAACACCATGCCGGCACCGACTGCCTCGCTGCGGTTTTCATCCATCGTCCCACTGTATCGCCTGGGGCGCGTTGCGCTGTGGCTGGCTCTGGGCGGGCTGCTGGTTGCCTGTGGCGACCAGCCCGCGCCGCCATCGGCGGCCGCGGTGCAACAGCTGCCCGACGATTCGGCGCTGGCGCGGATCTACGACAGCAGCTGCAAGCTCTGCCACACCAACCCGGCGTCCGGTGCGCCGCTGACCGGCGATGTCCAGGCCTGGCGCCCGCGCATCGCCCAGGGCGCCGACACCCTGCTGGACCACAGCATCAACGGCTATAACGGCATGCCGCCGATGGGCCTGTGCATGCAGTGTTCCGAGGAGCAATTCCTCGCCCTGATCCGCTTCATGTCCGCACAAGACTTCCAATAACCCGGCACAGGGACACAGGCATGACCATGCACCTCACACGACGTCAGTTGCTGCAACGCACTGCGCTGGCCGGAGCGTTCAGCGCCCTGGCCAGCAACCCGCTGCTGGCCGACCTGGCGCGGGCACCACGGCTGATTCCCTGGCGCAACTGGTCCGGCGCGCAAAGCTGCCTGCCCCTGGCGCGGCTGGCGCCCAAGGATCTGGACGAGCTGGTGCAGGTGATTCGCCAGGCCCCGGGCAAGATCCGCCCGGTGGGTTCGGGGCATTCCTTCAGCGCCCTGGTGCCCACTGACGGCACGCTGCTGTCGCTGAGTTTCTTCAGCGGCCTGCTCAGCCACGATGCGGCGACCTTGCAGGCCGAGTTCGCCGCCGGCACGCCGATGTCGCGCATGGGCGCGCCACTCAAGGACATCGGCCAGGCCCTGCCGAACATGGCCGACATCGATTACCAGACCCTGGCCGGGGCCATCGCTACCTCGACCCACGGCACCGGCGTCGGCTTCAAGTCCTATTCGGCCCAGGTCTGTGGCCTGCAACTGGTGACCGCCAGCGGCGAGGTACTGGACTGCGACAGCCGCCGCCATGCCGAGGTCTTCAGTGCCGCGCGGGTGTCCCTCGGCGCGTTGGGCGTGGCCACCCGGGTGCGTTTGCAGAATCGCCCGGCCTATCGCCTGCGGGAAAAACAGTGGATCGCCAAGACCGAGGAGTTGCTCGAAGACTTGGCGAAAAACACCCGCGACAACCAGCACTGGGAAATGCTGGTGGTCACCCATTCCGACTACGCGCTGTCGATTGCCCTGAATGAAACCGAGGACCCGGCGACACCGCCCGTGGACCCGGCACAAGAGGGGGGCAACGAGTTCGTCAGCCTGATCGAGAACCTCGACAAATACCTCAGCGATTTTCCCGAGACCCGCCGCACCCTGCTCAACAGCCTGCGGCATTTCGCCCGTTTCGATGAGCGGGTCGGCGACTCCTACGAGGTCTACGCCAATGTGCGCAACGTGCGCTTCAACGAAATGGAGTACTCGGTGCCGGCCGAGCACGGCCCGGCGTGCCTGCGGGAAATCCTCAGGCTGATCCGCGACAAGGACCTGCGCACCTGGTTTCCCATCGAGTACCGCTACGTCCAGGCCGACGACATTCCCCTGAGCATGTTCGAGGGCCGCGACAGCTGTTCGATCTCGGTGCACCAGCACTACGGCATGGACCACCACAACTTCTTCGCCGCCATCGAGCCGATTTTCTGGAAGTACGCCGGCCGCCCGCACTGGGGCAAGTTGCACAGCCTCAACGCCCGGCAGTTGCAGGCGCTGTACCCGCGTTGGCAAGAGTTCACCCGGGTGCGCGAGGCGCTGGACCCCAACGGCAAGTTTCTCAATGCCCACCTGTCGTCCATCCTGGGCGTGGTCTGAAGGGAGAAAGAACATGAATAGACGCAACTTCCTGCTTGGCACCGCGGGTGTCGGCGCCTTGTTGGCGGGCGTGGGCGCCTGGCTGCGGCCCGCCGACCGAGGCGGGCCCTACAGCGACTATTTCCGCGCGCTGAACCAGGAGCTCAAGGCCCACGGCCCGATGCGCCCGGTGATGCTGATCGACCTCGACCGCCTGGACCACAACATCGATGTGGTGCTGCAGTCGGTCAAGCGCGGCGGCAAGCAGTTGCGGCTGGTGGAGAAATCCCTGCCGTCGCCGGGGCTGCTGGCCTACATCGGCCAGCGCGCCGGCACCCAGCGCCTGATGTCGTTCCACCAGCCGTTCCTCAACCACGATGCCCAGCGCTTTCCCGAGGCCGATATCCTGCTGGGCAAGCCGCTGCCGGTGCGTTCGGCGGAGCTGTTCTACCAGGGCCACAAAGGCCCGTTCGACCCGGCCCGGCAGTTGCAGTGGCTGATCGATACCCCGGAACACCTGCAGCAATACCTGGCCCTGGCCCGAGGTCTGGGCACCCGGTTGCGGATCAATATCGAACTGGACGTCGGCCTGCACCGCGGTGGCGTGAAGGACAGCGCCGGACTGGGGCCGCTGCTGACCCTGATCGCCGCCAACCCCCAGCACCTGGCGTTCGCCGGCTTCATGGGCTACGACCCCTTTGTCGGCATGGGCGTGCCGGGCATTCTCGGCTCGCCCGAAGCGCTGTTCGCCAAGGTCATGCAGCGCTACCAGAGCGCCGTGGACTTCACCCGGCAACGCCATCCGGCGCTCTGGCAGCCGGGGTTGACCCTGAACACCGCCGGCAGCCCCAGCTACCGCATGCATGAGCAGGAACAGTTGAGCAGCGAAGTGTCGGTGGGCACGGCGATGCTCAAGCCGAGCCATTACGACCTGCCGTCCCTCAGCGAACATCGGCCCGCGGCCTACATCGCCACGCCGGTGCTGAAAAGCACCGGCCCGGTGCGTATCCCGGCGCTGGACGACAGGTCGAAGCTGTTTGCCTGGTGGGACCCGAACCAGCGCGAGACATTCTTCATCTACGGCGGCAACTGGCAGGCCGAGTTCGAGTCGCCTTCAGGGCTGCAAAGCAACGGCTTGTTCGGCCGCAGTTCCAACCAGGAGATGGTCAACGGCTCGCCCGCCGTGGGCCTGGGGCCGGACGACCAGGTGTTCCTGCGGCCGCTGCAGAGCGAAGCGGTGCTGTTGCAATTCGGCGACCTGCTGGCGGTGCGCGGCGGGCGGATCGTCGACAGCTGGCCGGTCTATAGCTAGGTTTTTGCGCTGTCCTTGAGGTCTTCGCGAGCAAGCTCGCTCCTACAGGGTTGCACGGCCCCTTGTAGGAGCGAGCTTGCTCGCGATGAACGATAACGCGCAGTGCCAGACATTTCGATCACAAGCTGAACGGAATGGTCAGCTTGGCCCACAGCATCTCGCCTTCGGGCCGGTTCTCCACGTCGAACTCCTTGGCCCAGCGGATCTCCGCGCTGGCGTACTTGAGGAAGGTCAGGTACAGCGCCGGGCCGATGGCGAACACCTGGCCGCGCACGCCGTCGTCCACGTCCTCGCCGAGAAACTGCACGGTGCGGCCGTACTGTTTGTCGTCGGTGGTCTGCTTCAGGTAATAGCCGTTGAGCCCCAGGCTCAGGTTGTCGGTCACCTTGTAGCTGGCGGAATAGTCGAAGTGGAAGATCTGCCCGGACTTGTAGTCGGTGGCGTGGTTTTCCTCGTTGAAGCTGTAGGTGGTCTTCAGCGACAGCTCGGTGCGCGGGGTGGGTAGCCAGGTCAGCGAAACCAGCGGTTTGTAGGTGTAGAAGTTGTTGCTGGTATTGGCCAGGCGCGTCGCGTCGTACTTGCTGGTGGGGATAGTGATTTCCACGGCGGCGCCCAGGGTCAGGTGCTTGCCCATGTCCCACAGGATAATCGGCGCGATGGTGGTGTCGCCCATGCTTTCGCGCTGGTCCTTGAGGCCGAAGACCCCCACCTGCTGGCGCAGATAAGGCTGCGCCACGTAGCCGCCGAGGCGCCCGCCGAACAGCCGCAGCGGGCTCAGGTAGTCGAGGCGGGGAATGATCGCGTCCGAGACGATCCGCACGTCCGGCACCTTGCCGCCCAGGGAGCTGATATTCAGCTTTCGCGCTTCGTAGTGGTTGTAATAGAGGTTGAAGGCGAACATGTGGTCCGGCAGGCCGTTGACGTCCAGCGGCAGGATGAAAAAGCCGTCGGTGCCGGGGCCGATATTGTCGACCCCGGATTCGGTGGCCGGTGCCAGGGCGGGCAGGGCGGCGATGCAGGCCAGGCTGGCGGCGAGGCGTTGGGGAAGACGGGTGCGGGTCGAATTCATGTTCGGGCTCTTATTATTGTCAGTGGGCGCGCAGTTGGCCGGTTTCCGGTCGCCCCATAGGAATAAGCCTTCGGCGCCTGGCCAGGCAGGGTATTGGCGGCCATTGAGGGGGACTTTCGCGGCCAGCCTGCAATGACTTGTTACATCCTTCCGTGAACGCGAGCGGAAAACGCTATGCTGAGCGGGCGCTCGCCTCGCCCTGGCAATGATGGGAGCGGGGCGCATAACCAGAATAAGAATTGCAGCCGAACCGGCTCGGGACCCGATGCCCATGCAGACGAAAGCCGTCGATCCACAGTACCAACTGGCCCTGGTTTCACCCTTCCTGTTGCAGACCCTGGCCGAAGTCGCCGGCAGCCATGGCGTCGACCCGCACACCCTGTGCCGCGGCCTGGGCTTTACCCTCGAGGACCTGCAGGACCCCGCGCAACGCATTTCCTACCGCCAGGCGGTGGCGATGATCCAGCGCGCGCTCAAGGCCTTGCCGCGGCAGGGCCTGGGCCTGTGGGTCGGGCACCAGAACGTGCTCGGCACCCTGGGCCTGCTGGGGCATGTGCTGTCGCTGTGCAAGACCCTGCGCGATGCCTTCGACATCGGCATCCGCCACCAGCACACCTCGGGCGGCATCGTCAGCTGCAGCGTCCAGCAGCAGGGCGACGAATTTTTCGTCGAGGCCGAATGCCGCTTGCCTTACAGCGAGGTGCAGATCTTTGCCGTCGAAGAATTCTTCGCCAGCCTGCCGGTCTACGGCCGCGCCCTGGTCGGTGCGGATTTCAAGGCGCTGCGGGTCGAGTTCATGCACGCCGCCCCGGCTTACCGGGACGAGTACCTGCGCCTGCTGGGGCCGGATGTGCACTTCGGCTGCCTGCACAACCGCATGGTCATCGCCGGCCACTGGCTGGACACGCGCCTGCCCAACCACCACGCCGTGGCCCTGCGCCAGGCGCTCAAGCTGCTGGAACTGGAAAGCGCCCAGGTGCACCGCAAGCTGGACTTGATCCAGGCGGTGGAGCGGGCCATTTCCCGCGACCTGACCCAGGGCAGCCATATCGAGCAGGTCGCCAGCGACCTGAACATGAGCGGGCGCACCCTGCGTCGGCGCCTGAGCGAGCATGAGCTGACCTTCGAAGCGCTGCTGGAACAGGTACGCCGGGCGAGGACCCTGAGCCTGCTGGCCAACCCGCAGCTGTCCATCGAGCGCATCACCGAGGCAGTCGGCTACAGCGACGTGCGCAGTTTTCGCCGGGCGTTCAAGCGCTGGACCGGCCTGAGCCCCAGTGCCTACCGGGAGGAGGGCGGCCCGTTGCAGGGCACGGCCTGCGGTGGCGTGACGATTCACCACCTAGGCCCATGAGCGTCTAAACCCCCACAAATTGTGGTGCGCCGGGTAAACTCCGGGCTTTCTTCAAGGAGTCGTCATGAGTTACTACCAGCCGGGCATTCTTGCCACCCCCGTTCCGACCCAGGCTCGTCACCTGTTTTTCGCCCTCGAATCCGTCGAGGCACTGCCGGCGGCGCTCGATCGCTTGCTGACGCTGGTGGACGGGAAAACGGCGGTAGCGGGTTTTGGCGCGTCGCTGGTCAAGGCCCTGGGCGCCCGCGTGCAGGGGCTCAAGGCTTTCCCGGCGCTGACCGGGGTCGGCGTCGACAACCCTTCGACCCAGCATGCGCTGTGGGTCTGGCTGCATGGCGAAGACCGCGGCGAGCTGCTGCACCGCAGCAACGCCCTGGAGGCCGCCCTGGCCCCGGCGCTGCGCCTGGTGCAGATGAACGAAGCCTTCCGCCACAAGACTGGCCACGACCTGACCGGTTACGAGGACGGCACCGAAAACCCCCACGATGAAGCAGCCATCGCCGCGGCCCTGGCCGCAGGCGCCGATGGCCTGCGCGGTGGCAGCTTCGCCGCGATCCAGCAGTGGCAGCATGACTTCAAGGGTTTTGCCGCGATGCATCAGGAGGAGCGCGACAACATCATCGGCCGCCGCCTGAGCGACAACGAAGAGCTGGACGACGCGCCGGACTCGGCCCACGTCAAGCGCACCGCCCAGGAGAGCTTCACCCCCGAGGCCTTCATGGTGCGTCGCTCGATGCCATGGATCGAAGGCGACAAGGGCGGCCTGATGTTCCTCGCCTTCGGCCACAGCCTCCAGGCCTTCGAAGTCCAGTTGCGGCGCATGAGCGGCCTGGAAGACGGCATAGTCGACGGCCTGTACCGCATGAGCCGGCCGATCACCGGCGGCTATTACTGGTGCCCGCCACTGCAGGACGGCCGCCTCGACCTGCGTGCCCTGCAAGCGGTCTGACCGGCCAATGGGCACAGCAGGAGAGGGCATGCGGCCCGTGCGCTGGGGCATGATCGGTTGCGGCAGCGTCACTGAACGCAAGAGTGGCCCGGCCTTCTACAAGGCGCCGGGCTCGGCCCTGGTGGCGGTGATGGGCCGGCGCCTGGAAGCGGTGCGGGACTATGCGGCACGCCACGGCATCGCGCGTTTCTACACCGATGCCCAGGCGCTGATCGACGACCCCGAAGTGGACGCGGTGTACATCGCCACGCCCCCCGACAGCCACCACGCCTACAGCGTGCGGGTGGCCGCCGCCGGCAAGCACTGCTGCGTGGAAAAACCGATGGCGTTGAACGCCGGGCAAAGCCTGGAGATGCAGCAGGTTTTCCAGCGGGCCGGATTGCACCTGTTCGTGTCCTACTACCGCCGTTCCCTGCCGCGCTTCCAGCACGTGCGGCAGTGGCTGCGGGACGGGCGCATCGGTGAGGTGCGCCACCTGAGCTGGACCCTGACCAAGGCGCCGTCCGAGGCCGATCGCAATGGCGGCCGCAACTGGCGCACCGACCCGCGGATCGCCGGCGGCGGCTACTTCGCCGACCTGGCGAGCCACGGCCTGGACCTGTTCCAGTACCTGCTGGGGGACATCACCGAGGTCGCCGGTATCACCGCGCGGCAGGCCGGGTTGTACAGCGCCGAGGATGCGGTGAGCGCCAGCTGGCGCTTCGCGTGCGGCGCCCTGGGCACGGGGGCCTGGAACTTCGTCGCGGACCGTCGAGTGGACCGGGTGGAGATCATCGGCAGCCAGGGGCGTATCGGCTTCTCGGTGTTCGACGAGCATCCGCTGCAATTGGACGCCGATGAACAGTTGAGCCTCTTCATCGACAACCCCGAACCTATCCAGTGGCACCACGTGCTCGGCATGAACGCTCATATCCGTGGCGAGGCGCAGCATCCGGCGCTGGCCGCCGAGGCGCTGAAGACCGACCGGGTCATGGACCTGATCCTCAAGCGCGGTTAGGCCAAACCTTCACACCCCTGTAGGCGGGGCGACGTCTGGTTCCTGCTCTCGATCGGTGCTGTCAGTTTCGGCGCCCATCGCGGCAAGTCGGATCGCCGCCCGCTCGCTCCTACAGAGGCGAGGCTGTATCCGGCGGCGCTAGTGCGCCGCGGTCATGTTCGGCCGGCACGAATGGAAGATGTCCAGCCGCGGCTGGTACAGGCTGGTCCTGACCTCGAACAGCCCGAGCACCGAGTGGAACAGGTTGTCGTGGCTCAGGTCCGGCTCGCCGCGCTTGCCTTGCAGGCAGTCGCGCTGGATGCCCAGGTCGGCCAGGGCCTGCTGGCCGAACCACATCAGCATCGGCACATGGGTCTGTGCCTGTGGGGCCAGGGCGTAGGGCGCGGCATGCAGGTACAGGCCGTTTTCGCCGAGGGACTCGCCATGGTCGGAGACGTACAGCATCGAGGTGTCGAAGCGTTCCTGGTTGTGCTTGAGCAGCTCGATGACCCGGGCCAGGAAGTGGTCGGTGTAGAGGATGGTGTTGTCGTAGACGTTCACCAGTTCCTCGCTGCTGCAACTGCCCAGCTGGTTGGTGTGGCAGATCGGGGTGAAGCGCTCCAGGCTCTTCGGATAGCGGTCGTAGTACTCCGGGCCGTGGCTGCCGTCGGCGTGCAGGACGATGATCGCGTTGTCGCCGAGGCGGTCGATGTACTGCTGCAGGTCCACCAGCAGGGCTTCGTCCAGGCAGTTCTTGCCGTCGCAGAAGGGGCTCGGCTGGGTCTTGGGAATGTCGCGGTTCGGTACCCGTAGGCAGGTGCCCTTGCAGTCGCTGTTGTTGTCCAGCCACAGCACCTGCACGCCGGCCCGTTGCAGTACGTCCAGCAGGCCTTCGTAGGTCTTGCCCTTCTTGTCGCTGTAGTCCTCGCGGGGAAACATCGAGAACATGCATGGCACCGAGACCGCGGTCGAGGTGCCGCAGGAATGCACCTGGGTGAAGTTGAGAATGTCCAGCCTGGCCAGTTCCGGGTTGGTCTCGCGGGCATAGCCATTGAGGGAGAAGTGGTCGGCGCGGGCGGTTTCGCCGACCACCAGGATCATCAGCGACTTCTTCTCCCGGGCGCTGGCCTGGGCGCTCATCGCCGCGTCCTGGCCGATTGGCTGGATCACCAGGTGTTGCTTGATCCCCAGGCTCTGCCTGGCGTATTTGCCGAGGGCATAGATGTAGTTGGTCGGGTTGATGAAGTGGGTCAGCTTGTCTTCTTCGCGAAAGATCGGCGCGTAGGTGGAATAGAAGGCGCCGACCGAGACCGCGATCACCAGCACGCAGGCGGCAATCACCAATAGTTTGTTCAGCAGGCCGCGAAAGAACGGCCGGTAGCGCACCGGGGTGCGCCAGATCAGCACCACCGGCAACGCGCCCAGCACCAGCAGGTAGCCCAGCAGCTTGAGGTTGAACAGCGCGGCGGCTTCGCCCGGGTTGGTCTCGAACACGTTCTGCACCATCACCGTGTCGATGGCGATGCCGTACTGGTTCATGAAATACGCGGCAGCGGCCGAGGTCAGGGCCACCAGGGTCAGCGCCGGCTTCAGGGTCCAGCGGAAGGACACCAGGGTCAGCAGCAGGGTGATGGCGGCCCACAGGAACAGCCCGAAGGAGGCGAAGAACGCTACCTTGTGCAGGCCTTGCAGACTGATCAGGTGGCCCAGGGCGCGCCAGGTGGCGAAGTTGTAGAGCGCCACCAGGGCCAGGGAAAACAGCAGTACCAGGCGGGTCGATGTGATTGACGCGGATCGCCGTCCTTTGCCCAAGACCATTTCAGTTCGTTCCTCTACCTATGATGAAAGCACCCGCAGTTGCACTGCCGACTGTAGAGAGGGATTGGTCAAAAAAATGTCGAAAGGGCGCGGGTCTTGGTGTCGATTCACGCCCGCCGGGTTCAGAAGGTTTTCCTGGCACTGGCGACCCAGGTCGCGCCACACAGGTCGCTGAACCCGTAATTGCTGGTGCACTGGTTTTTCGACAGGTCGGTATCGATATAGCTCAGGCCCAGCACCACGCCTGCCACTTCACGGGTCAATCTGGCCTCCCATTCATGGTAGGCATCCTCGCCCTGGCCCGAGGCCGAGATCAACCGTGGATCCTTGAAGTCCATCTCGCCGTAACGCAGCTTCAGCCCCAGGCCCAGGGGGAGCTCGGTTTCGTAGCCCACGTAGCGGTACAGGGTGTTTTGCTGGCTGTCGATGCCCGCGGCGTCGCTGGAGTAATAGGCAGCCAGGCTGGCCCCATAGGCACTGAAAATCCCGTAGACCTCGCTCTGGTTGAATTGCCCTTCCCTGGGGTAGCTGTACTTGAGGTAGCCCAAGTCGAGGCTGATCGCATCGCTGGCCTGCCACAGCCAGCCGGCGTAGTAGTCGACTTCCTGGCGGGTCTTCAGGCCGCCGCCGAAATCCACGTTGGAGGTCCACGCACCCAGGTAGAGGCCGCTGCTGTGCAGCAGGGTCGCGGCGGCCTGCGCGGCGGGGTCGTTCTGGGTCTGGGAAATGCCGCGGGTGCGGTAGTCGCTGGCCAGGGTCAGTTCCAGTTCTACGGCAAAGTCATCGTTCAAGGGCAGGGCGTGGCTGCCCAAGGGCAACAGGCTCAAGGCACCGATGGCGAATAGGCTGAGGGTCTTCATAGGGGCGTCCCCTGTTGTTGTGATTGTTATGGGCAGGTTTCAGGCAAGGCTGCGCCGGCCCCACGCACACAAGGACGCGGGGGCGGGCAGTGGGGCTGTTTCTAGAGGAATCAGCCAGGAGGGATCGGCGGGCTAGAGAGGCCGGGCGTAGACTTGGCGGCCAGCGAACCAGGTCTGCAGCACCTGGGTTTCATGCAGGGCCTTTTCGTCGACGCGGAACACGTCGCGGTCCAGCACGATGAAGTCGGCCTGTTTGCCGGCGCTCAGCGAGCCGATCTGCTGCTCCAGGCCGATGGCGCGGGCGGCGTTGAGGGTATAGGCGTAGAACATGGTCTCGCGGTCCAGGCGCTCGTCGGCGTTGAGCACCCCCAGCGGCCCCTTGCGAGTGATGGCCTGGGCGATGGCGTTCCACGGGTTGGGCGAGGACACCGGCCAGTCGCTGGCCCCGGCGAGGGTCGCGCCCTGCTTGAGCAGGGAGTGCGCCGGGTACTGGTAACGGAAGGCCAGGGCGCTGACGTAGGGCTTGATCATGTCCAGGGTGTAGTCGTCGGCCGAGGCCCACAGCAGTTGCATCGAGGCGATGACCCCCAGCGGCCTGAAGCGGGCGAACTCTTTCGGGTTGACCATCTGCAGGTGGGTGATGGAGTGGGCGATGCCGCTCTGGCGGTCCTTGCGCGCCTGGGCGATGCCATTGAGGGATTCGCGCACCGCGCGGTCGCCGATGGCGTGGATGTGCACCCGCCAGCCGCGCTGGTCGATGGCGCTGACCAGCTCGCCGAAATGCTCGGGATCGATCAGCAGTTCGCCCTGTTTGCGCGAGTTGCGGTAGGGATCGATCATCGCCGCGCTCTGGGCCGGGTACTCGATCACCCCGTCGGCGAAAATCTTGACGCCGGGCAGGGTCAGGTTGGGGATGCCCTGGAATTGCTGGCGCACCTGCTCCAGCACGTCGAGGTCGGCAGGACGGCTTTTCGGGTTGGCCACCAGCAGCGCGGCGACATGGGCGCTCAGGCCGCCGCTTTCGGCGAGCGCCTTGTAGGCCGGCAGCACGCCGACTGTCTGGGCGGTGGGCTTGAGGGCGAACACCGCTTCGCCGGGGGCGGCGTTGGCCGCCGGGTCCATCCAGGCGGTGATGCCCAGGCTGTTGTTGTAGCGCACCGCCGATTGCGCCGCGTTGAGCAGGGCGGCGCTGTTGGGCACCGGCATTTTCGCCGCGACCCGGTCCCAGCCGGCGTCCACCAGGAAACCGTTGGGGCGGCCGTCGGCGAGTTGGCCGATGGTGTCGCGCTCGGCCTCTGGCAGGGTCTTGAGCAGGGCGGCGTCGATGCCGGCGCGCTCCAGCATTGCGTCATTGGCCCAGGCGGTATGGTGATCGCTGCCGGTGAACACCACGGGCACCCTGGCCCATTCGCCGGCGTTGAAGCGCTGGTGCAGGGCTTCGGCCTGGGCCCAGTAGGCCGAACTCATGCCGGCGATGCTGAGGACGTCGCCGTGCCTGGCCTTGCCATCGTCGCGCCAGGCGCGCAGTTTTTGTTCCAGCTGGTCGAGGCTGACCACCTTGTCCTGCATATTGGCCGAGGTCATTTCCAGGCCGCCGAAGATCGCATGGGAATGGCTGTCGATCAGGCCGGGCATCAGGGTCTTGCCACCGAGGTCGATGACCCGGGTGCCGGTTTCGATCAGGGCCTTGATCTGCGCGTCGCTGCCTGCCTGCAGCACCTTGCCGTCGGCCACCGCCAGGGCCTGGACCTTGGGCTGGGCGCGATCGGCGGTGAACACCTGGCCGTTGAACAGCACCAGGTCGGTGGCGGCCATGGCTTCCATTGAGGCAAAACTTACTGCAATCGTCAGCAGATTCGGGATGAATCTTTTCATTGAGTATTTCCTTGTTATTGCGTCTGATGCCCAGATTAGTGGCTTGCCAGAACCGACAGAACGCCTCGCTGACGAAAAACGTTTTTGCCTGAGTGGAAAAAGCATGGACAAGTTGGGTGCATTGAAGATGTTCGTGGTCACCGCGCAGCTGGGCAGTTTCAGCCGCGCCGCCGAGCAGTTGGGCAAGACTCCCTCGGCGCTGACCAAGGCGGTCAATCACCTGGAAGTCGAGCTGGGCGCGCGCTTGTTCGAGCGCAGTACCCGCCGGATCCTGCTGACGGAAGTGGGGCGGCTCTACCTGGAAACCGCGCGCCAGGTCCTGCATCGGCTGGAGGAGGCCGGCGAGGAAATCGAGCAGTTGCAGCATGGCCTGCGCGGCAACCTGAAGATCACCGCGCCGCTGGCCTATGGGCAGGCCTTTCTCGACCAGGTGTGTGGCGGTTTCCTCGAGCAGTATCCGCAGATCGACCTGCAGGTGGACCTGTGCGACGAGTTCGTCAACCTGCTGGAAAGCGGCTACGACCTGGCCCTGCGCGAAGGCCATGACGACCTGCCGGGGCTGATCGCCCGGGTGGTCGGCAGCAACTGCCTGGCCTTGTGCGCCAGCCCGGCCTACCTGGCGCGCAAGGGCGTGGCGGTGACGCCGCAGACCCTCGACGAACACGAATGGCTGCTCTATCGCCATCCCTTGCTCAGCCGCGAGTTCTGGTGGGTCGAACGGGACGGGCAGCGCCTGAGCCTGCCGCAACCCCGGGCGCCACGCTTGCGCAGCGACAATTACGACCTGCTGCTGGCCAATGCCCTGGCCGGGCGCGGGCTGCTGCACACCCCGTTGTGGAGCGCCGCGCCTTACCTGGCCGACGGCCGCCTGGTGCGGGTGATGGCCGACTACGCCATCGACCCGGACTGCTTCGGGCCGCACATCCTCGCGGTCTACCCCAGCCACCGGCGGGCCACGGCCAAGGTGCTGGCGTTCATCGATTACATCAGCGCGTTCCTGGCGAGCCGTGGCCTGGGCTGACTGACGGTGCTTGTCAGGAAAACCCGGGAAGAGTACAAATGTACTCCATGACCACTTTATCTCCCCGCCGCAGTGCCATCCTGACCTTTATCCGCGAGCGCATCGCCGAACATGGCCAGCCCCCGAGCCTCGCTGAAATCAGCGAGGCCTTCGGCTTCGCCTCGCGCAGCGTGGCGCGCAAGCATGTCGTGGCCCTGAGCGAGGCCGGCTTCATCGAGGTCAACCCCCATCAGGCCCGGGGCATCCGCCTGCTCAACCAGCCGCCGCGCCCCGAGTTGCTGGAGATCCCGGTGCTTGGCCGGGTCGCCGCCGGCCTGCCGATCGGCGCCGATGCCGAGGTGCACAGCCGCTTGCTGCTCGACCCGGCGCTGTTTTCCCGTACCCCCGACTACCTGCTGCGGGTCCAGGGCGACTCGATGATCGAGGACGGCATCCTCGACGGCGACCTGGTGGCGGTGCGTCGCGACAGCGAGGTGCGCAACGGCCAGATCGTGGTGGCGCGGCTGGATGGCGAAGTCACCATCAAGCGTTTCGAACGCCTGGCCGATGGCGTGCGCCTGGTGCCGCGCAACCCGGCCTATGCACCGATCCTGGTCGGCGAGGACCGGGACCTGGCCATCGAGGGGGTGTTCTGTGGCCTGGTGAGGCAAGGCTGATGGGCGCCGTGGTTGCACTGGAGACGCTGTTCAATGCCGGCCGGGTGTGGAAGGGCCGCCCGACGGCGCCCGCTGCCAGCCCGCAACCCACCGGCCATGCCATGCTGGACGCGGCCTTGCCCAGCGGCGGTTGGCCGGAAGCGGCGCTGACGGAAATCCTCATCGCCGCCCAGGGCGTCGGCGAACTGCAACTGGTGTGGCCGATCCTGGCCCGGCTCTCGGCCGCCGGCGAACGCATCGTGCTGGTGGCGCCGCCCCATGTGCCGTACCCCCAGGCCTGGCAGAGCGCCGGGGTCGACCTGCGCCAGCTGTCGGTGATCCAGGCCGGCGAACGGGATGCCTTGTGGGCCGCCGAACAATGCCTGCGCTCAGGCAGTTGCGGGGCCGTGCTGTGCTGGCCGCAACAGGCCGACGACCGCGCCTTGCGGCGTTTGCAGGTAGCGGCCGAGACCGGCCAGACCCTGGCCTTTGCCTACCGTCCGCTCAAGGAGGCCATCAACCCTTCGCCGGCGGCCCTGCGCCTTGCCGTGGAGGCCCGGCCGGCGCAGCTGCGGATACTCAAGTGCCGCGGCGGCCTGGCCCATTCGGCGCCGATCGCCTTCGCCCCGGGGCACTGAGCTTGCCATGCGCTGGGTCTGCATTCTGTTCCCGCAATTGGCGCTGGACGCGGCGCTGCGCCAGCGCCCCGAGCCGGAGGCCGCGCTGGCTCTGCTCAGCGGGACGCCGCAGCGCCGGGTGATCCAGGCGGTGAATGCCGCCGCCCGCGAGCTGGGGTTGCGGCCCGGGCAGTCGTTGACCGCCGCCCAGGCCCTGAGCAAGCACTTCGCCAGCGCCGAATACGACGCCGCTGAAATCGCCCATTGGCAACAGTTTCTCGCGGCCTGGGCCTACCGTTTCAGTTCCCAGGTCAGCCTTCATTACCCGCGCACCCTGGTGTTCGAGATCGAGTCGAGCCTGGGCCTGTTCGGCCCCTGGCCACAGCTGGAGGCGCGCCTGCGCCAGGAGCTGAACGAGCTGGGTTTTCGCCACCGCATCGTCAGCGCGCCGAATCCGGCGGCGGCCCGGGTGCTGGCCAATGCCTACGACGGGCTGGCGGTGTCCGGCCTGGAACCGTTGCGCCAGGCCCTGGGGCGCATGCCCGTCGAGCGTCTGGGCCTGCCGCCGGGCGCGGCCACAGCCCTGTCGCGCATGGGCCTGCGCACCTTCGCCCAGGTGCGCGGGCTGCCCCGGGACACCCTGGCCCGGCGTTTCGACGCGGGCCTGCTCAAGCACCTGGATACGCTTTTGGGCGAGCGTTCCCTGGCGCTGGGGTTCTATCAGCCGCCGGACCGTTTCGATCTGCGCATCGAATTGCATTTCGATGTGCTGTCCCACCAGGCCCTGCTGTTTCCCCTGCGCCGCTTGGCCTGCGACCTGGCGGCGTTTCTCTGTGGCCGTGACAGCGGGGTGCAGCGCTTCGACCTGCACCTGGAGCATGTCGAGCTGCCCGACACCCTGATCAAGGTCGGCCTGCTCAGTGCCGAGCGCGAACCGGGGATGCTGTTCGAACTGGCGCGCGGGCGCCTGGAGCAGGTCCAGGTGCCGGCGCCGGTGCGTGGCGTGCGCCTGGTGGCCGAGGATCTGCCGCGCTTCGTGCCGCAGCACCGCGAGCTGTTCGACGAGCGCCCGCAGCAATCCCTGCCCTGGGAGCAGTTGCGCGAACGCCTGCGCGCCCGCCTGGGAGACGAGGCGGTGCATGGCTTGCGTTTCCACGCTGACCACCGTCCCGAATGCAGCTGGCAACCGGTCGGCGACAGCCAGGCCGGCCCGCTGCTGCCCGGGCCCCGGCGCCCGGGCTGGCTGTTGCGCGAGCCGCTGGCGTTGCAGGAGGGGGCGGCGCGCATCCTCATGGGGCCGGAGCGCATCGAGTCCGGCTGGTGGGACGGCGGCGACGTGCGCCGCGACTACTACCTGATCGAAACCCGCGGCGGCCAGCAGGGCTGGGCCTATCGCCCGGTGGGCGAGGCGGGGCCCTTGCTGTTGCAGGGCTGGTTCGCATGAAGGGCTACGCCGAACTGCACTGCCTGTCGAACTTCAGTTTCCAGCGCGGTGCCTCCAGTGCCCGCGAGCTGTTCGAGCGGGCGGCGGCCCAGGGCTACCAGGCCCTGGCGATTACCGACGAGTGTAGCCTGGCCGGCATCGTCCGGGCCTGGCAGGCCTCGAAGGACTGCACTCTACCGCTGATCGTCGGCAGCGAAATGCGCCTCGACGACGGCCCCAGGCTGGTGCTGCTGGTGGAGAACCTGGAGGGTTACCAGGGCCTGTGCCGGCTGATCACCTGTGGCCGGCGCCGGGCCCAGAAGGGCCAGTACCAGCTGCTGCGCGAAGACTTCGAGCAGCCCTTGCCGGGGCTGCTGGCCCTGTGGCTGGCGGGCGCTCAGCCAGAGGGTGAGCAGCAAGAAGCGGGGCGCTGGTTGCAGCAGGTGTTCGCCGACCGGCTGTGGCTGGCCGTGGAGCTGCACTGTGGCCAGGACGACCAGCAGCGCCTGGGTGAATTGCTGGCGCTGTCCCGGGAGCTGGGCATTGCCGCCGTGGCCTGCGGCGATGTGCATATGCATGTGCGCGGGCGCCGGGCCTTGCAGGACACCATGACCGCGATCCGCCATCACGTGCGGGTGGCCGAGGCCGGCCAGCGCCTGCACCCCAATGGCGAGCGGCATTTGCGCAGCCTCGAGGCACTGCGCAACCTTTATCCGCCTGCCCTGCTGGAAGAGTCGCTGAAGATCGCCGGGCGCTGTCATTTCGACCTCGGGCAACTGCATTATCAGTACCCCCGGGAGCTGGTGCCCCAAGGGCAGACGCCCACCAGTTGGCTGCGCGAGCTGACCGAGCGCGGCATCGTCAAGCGCTGGCCCGGGGGCGCCAAGCCCAAGGTGCTCAAACAGATCGACGCTGAGCTGGCGCTGATCGCCGAGCTGGGGTACGAGAGCTATTTCCTCACGGTGCACGACATCGTCAGCTTTGCCCGCAGCCAGTCGATCCTCTGCCAGGGCCGGGGCTCGGCGGCCAACTCGGTGGTGTGTTTCGCCCTGGGCATCACCGAGATCGACCCGGACCGTTCGACCCTGCTGTTCGAGCGTTTTCTCTCCCGAGAGCGCAATGAGCCGCCGGATATCGACGTGGACTTCGAGCATGAGCGCCGCGAGGAGGTCCTGCAGTACGTGTTCCAGCGTTACGGTCGCCACCGCGCCGCGCTGACCGCGGTGGTCAGCACCTACCACGGCGCCGGCGCGGTGCGCGATGTGGCCAAGGCCCTGGGCCTGCCGCCGGACCAGGTCAACGCCCTGGCCGACTGCTGCGGCCATTGGAGCGATACGCCGCCGGCCGTCGAGCGCCTGCTGGAGGCCGGTTTCGACCCGGACAGCCCGGTGCTGCGCCGGGTCCTGAGCCTGACCGGGCAACTGATCGGCTTTCCCCGGCACCTGTCCCAGCACCCCGGCGGCTTCGTGATTTCCGAACAGCCGCTGGACACCCTGGTACCGGTGGAAAACGCGGCGATGGCCGAGCGCACCATCATCCAGTGGGACAAGGACGACCTGGACGCGGTCGGGCTGCTCAAGGTGGACGTGCTGGCGCTGGGCATGCTCAGTGCGATTCGCCGCTGTTTCGACCTGATCCATGGCTATCGGGGCCAGCGGCCAAGCCTGGCCAGCATCCCCGCCGAGGACCCGGCCACCTACGAGATGATCGGCCGCGCCGACACCATCGGCGTGTTCCAGATCGAGTCGCGGGCGCAGATGTCGATGCTGCCCCGGCTCAAGCCCAAGGATTTCTACGACCTGGTGATCGAGGTGGCCATTGTCCGGCCGGGGCCGATCCAGGGCGGCATGGTCCATCCGTACCTGCGTCGGCGGGACAAAAAGGAGGCGGTGACCTATCCCTCGGCGGAGCTGAAAGAAGTGCTGCAGCGAACCCTGGGCGTGCCGCTGTTCCAGGAGCAGGTGATGCAGATCGCCATTGTCGCCGCCGACTACACCCCCGGCGAGGCCGACCAGTTGCGCCGCTCCATGGCTGCCTGGAAACGCCATGGTGGCCTGGAACCCCACCGCCTGCGCCTGCGCGACGGCATGCGCGCCAATGGCTACAGCGACGAATTCGCCGCGCAGATCTTCGAGCAGATCAAAGGTTTCGGCAGCTATGGTTTTCCCGAATCCCACGCCGCCAGTTTCGCCTTGCTGACCTATGCCAGTTGCTGGCTCAAGTGCCACGAGCCGGCGGCCTTCGCCTGCGCCCTGATCAACAGCTGGCCCATGGGGTTCTACAGCCCCGACCAGATTCTCCAGGACGCGCGCCGGCATCATCTGGCGATTCGCCCGGTGGACGTGCGCGCCAGCGCCTGGGATTGCAGCCTGGAACCGTTGCCCGGCGCGCAGCCGGCGTTGCGCCTGGGGCTGCGGATGATCAAGGGCTTTCGCGAGGACGACGCGCGGCGCATCGAGGCGGCGCGCCAGGGCGCGCCGTTTGTCGACATTGCCGACCTCGGGCAACGGGCGCGCCTGGACAGCCGCGCCCAGGAACTGCTGGCCGACGCCGGCGCCCTGCGTGGGCTGGCCGGGCACCGGCATCGGGCGCGCTGGGAAGTGGCGGGGGTGCAGCAACAGCTCGGCCTGTTCGCCGGTTTGCCACGCCAGGAAGAAGCCCCCGTGGCCTTGCCGCGGCCGACGGTCGGCGAAGACCTGCAGGCCGACTACCTGAGCGTCGGCACCACCCTCGGGCCCCATCCGCTGGCCTTGCTGCGGGACGAACTCAAGGCCCGGCGCTGCCGCAGTTCCCGCGAGCTGCTGGAGGTCGAGCACGGGCGCCCGGTGAGCATCGCCGGGCTGGTCACCGGGCGCCAGCGGCCGGGCACCGCCAGCGGCGTGACCTTCGTCACCCTGGAAGACGAGTTCGGCAACGTCAACGTGGTGGTCTGGCGCGACCTGGCCGAGCGCCAGCGCAAGGTCCTGGTCGGCGCGCAGTTGCTCAAGGTCGATGGCACCCTGGAAACCGAAGGCGAGGTCCGCCACCTGATCGCCGGCCGCCTGAGCGACCTCAGCGACCTGCTGAGCGGCATTACCATTCGCAGCCGGGATTTCCGCTGATCCAGGCTGCCTGCCCGGCATGATGGCCATTTGTCCTGCAATCGCGAAAATGCGCTGAAACCATCCGCGTGGCCTGTGCTCCAAACCTTGAGTCCCTGTCCGTGGCGTTCGAGTCGCGGGCCGAGAGTGTCGTCATTCAATCGTGTTCACTGGGTCAAGCGATGTCGTTCTTATCCGATCCACATGGCTGCCAGGGCTGGAAAGGCGAGATGGCTGCCCGCATCCAGGCGTTCGACTGGTCCGTCACCGAACTGGGGGCGCTGGACCGCTGGTCATCGAGCCTGCGCAGCGCGGTGCAACTGCTGCTGGCCTCGCCGGTGCCGCTGGTCATGCTCTGGGGGCGCTCGGGCTACATGATCTACAACGATGCCTACGCCGAATTCGCCGGCGGCCGGCATCCGTACCTGCTCGGCTGCCAGGTGGAGCAGGGCTGGCCGGAGGTGGCGGATTTCAACCGGCATGTGCTCGATACCTGCCTGGCGGGCGGAACCCTGTCGTACCGCGACAAGGAGCTGGTCCTGCTGCGCAACGGCCAGCCGGAACATGTCTGGATGGACCTCTACTACAGCCCGGTGGCCGGTGACGACCAGGCGCCGGCCGGGGTCATGGCGATCGTGGTCGAGACCACCGCCCATGTGCTGTCCGAGCAACGCCGCCAGGAAGTCGAGAACGCCTACCGCGCGGAAAACGAGCGGGTGCAACTGGCGCTCAATGCCGGGGCCTTGCTGGGCTCCTTTGTCTGGGACATCAAGGCCGATCGACTGTCGGGCGACGAGCGTTTTGCCCGGACCTTTTCCTATCCGCCGGAGCAGCCGCTGGACGACCTGTCGATCGAGGTCGCCGACAGTCGCGTGCACCCCGACGATCTGCCACGGATCAAGGAACAGGTGGCCTACAGCGTGCAAAAGGGTGTGCCCTACAACACCGAATACCGCATCCGCCGTCCGGACGGCAGTTACCTGTGGGTCATGGGCTGTGGCCGTTGCGAGTTCGACGAGGCGGGGCAGGCCTTGCGTTTCCCCGGCGTGCTGATCGATATCCACGAACGCAAGATGGCCGAAGATTCCCTGCTGCAACTGACGCGCAACCTCGAGCAGCGGGTGGCCGAGGAGGTCAACGCGCGGGTCTCGGCCGAGGAGCAACTGCGCCAGGCGCAGAAGCTCGAAGCCATTGGCGGCATGACCGGTGGCGTGGCCCACGACTTCAACAACCTGCTGCAAGTGATCGCCGGCAACCTGCACCTGCTGGCGCGCCATGAGCCGGGCAATGCCAATGTGCAGCGCCGGGTCGGCGCGGCCATTACCGCGGTCGAGCGCGGCGCCAAGCTGTCCGCGCAACTGCTCGCGTTCGCCCGGCGCCAGCCGCTGTCGCCCGAGGTCTACAACCCGTGCCGGATCCCCGACAGCCTGAGCGAGCTGCTGCAACGGGCCCTTGGCGAAAACATCGATATCGATGTGCAACTGCCCGCGGCTCCCTGGTGCATCAAGGTCGATCGCAGCCAGCTGGAAAACGCCTTGCTCAACCTGGCGATCAACGCCCGCGATGCCATGAAGGGCGAGGGCACCATCGGCATCCGGGCCGAAAATGTGCTGCTCGACGGCGATTTCTGTGCCGGCAAGGGCATCACCGCTGGCGAGTACCTGTGCCTGTCGGTGGCCGATACCGGCGATGGCATGCCGCCCGAGGTGCTCAAGCAGGCGTTCGAGCCGTTTTTCACGACCAAGCACGAGCGCCAGGGCACCGGGTTGGGATTGAGCATGGTGTTCGGTTTCGTCAAGCAGAGCGGCGGCCATATCGAGATGCTCAGCACGCCGGGGCAGGGCACCACGGTGCGCTTGTATTTTGTCCGCAGCACCGAACCGGAGCCGGGTGCGGTGCCCCGGCGGGAGCCGCGGCCTGGCCATGGCCAGGAAACCATCCTGGTGGTGGAGGACAACGAGGACGTCCGCGCGGCGGCGGTCGAGCTGCTGGAGCACGCCGGCTACAAGGTGCTGGTGGCGGCCAATGGCGATGCGGCCATGCAACTGTTGCTGAACGGCGCCCATGTCGAGTTGATCTTCACCGATGTGGTGATGCCCGGCCTGATCAAAAGCACCGACCTGGCGCTCTGGGCCAAGGCCCAGTCGCCGGCCGTGGCGGTGCTGTTCACCTCGGGGCATACCCGCGACATCATTTCCTGCAATCACCAGCTCAGCCCGGACACCCACCTGCTGAGCAAGCCCTACAGCCCGGATGCCCTGACCGCCATGGTCAGGTCGGTGCTGGAGGCGTGAGGCTGTGGGCACCTTGCGGAAAAGTCCGCAGAACGTTCGGCATCCACGGTTGCTCAAAACCCCGAGCCCATGCACCCTGCATCTCGGTTGGGTGGCTGCCTGTCGCCGATGCTGGCGCCGTGGGGCTTTCTGACTGGAAATCTCGTCCCGACACCTCCGATACAAGGCTGTCCCATGACTTCAGCGCGCACTACGCCTTTGCCCCAGGTTTTGTCTTCCTTGCCAGCGAACAGTTCGGGTTTTGTCAGGGTGCGCGGCGCCCGCGAACACAACCTGCGCAACGTCGACGTGGATATTCCCCGCGACGCGCTGGTGGTGTTCACCGGGGTCTCCGGCTCCGGCAAATCGTCCCTGGCGTTCTCGACCCTGTACGCCGAGGCCCAGCGCCGCTATTTCGAATCGGTGGCGCCTTACGCCCGGCGCCTGATCGATCAGGTCGGGGTGCCGGATGTCGACGCCATCGAAGGCTTGCCGCCGGCGGTGGCCCTGCAACAGCAGCGTGGCACGCCGAGCACCCGCTCTTCGGTGGGCAGCGTCACCACTTTGTCCAGCCTGATCCGCATGCTCTATTCCCGGGCCGGCAGCTACCCGCCGGGGCAGCCGATGCTCTACGCCGAAGACTTCTCGCCCAACACCCCGCAGGGTGCCTGCCCCAACTGCCATGGCCTGGGCCGGGTCTACGAGGTCAGCGAGGCGTCCATGGTGCCGGACCCTTCGCTGACCATCCGCCAGCGCGCGGTGGCGTCCTGGCCGCTGGCCTGGCAGGGGCAGAACCAGCGCGACATCCTCGTGACCCTGGGCTACGACGTCGATATCCCCTGGCGCGACCTGCCTAAAGAGCAGCGCGACTGGATCCTGTTCACCGAAGAAACCCCGACCGTGCCGGTGTATGCCGGGCTGACTCCGGAGCAGACCCGCGAGGCCCTCAAGCGCAAGCAGGAACCGAGCTACATGGGCACCTTCAGCGGGGCCCGGCGCTATGTGCTGCACACCTTCACCCATTCGCAAAGCGCGCTGATGAAAAAGCGTGTGTCGCAGTTCATGCTCGGCAGCCCGTGCCCGCTGTGCGCGGGCAAGCGCCTGAAGCGCGAGGCGCTGTCGGTGACCTTCGCCGGCCTCGACATCGGCGAGTTGTCGCAGATGCCCCTGCTGCAACTGGCCGAAGTGCTGAAGCCGGTGGCCGCCCAGGCTTACCTGGAGCAGGCCGAGGAAGCCGGCGAGGTCTGGAGCCACGAGCAGACCCAGGCCGCGCGCAAGCAGCGGATCGCCCAGGGCGCGCCCGGGCATGTCGGAGGAGCGGATGTGCGGCACACGCCGAACCTGTCCCTGGAAAAACGCCTGGCCGCGCAACGCATCGCCCAGGACCTGCTGGAGCGGGTCGGCACCCTGACCGGCCTGGGCCTGGGGTACCTGGCCCTGGAGCGCAGTACGCCGACCCTGTCGTCCGGCGAGTTGCAGCGTCTGCGCCTGGCGACCCAGCTGGGTTCGCAGCTGTTCGGGGTGATCTATGTGCTCGACGAGCCTTCGGCGGGCCTGCACCCGGCGGACGCCGAGGCGCTGTTCGAGGCCTTGCAGCGGCTCAAGGCTTCGGGCAATTCGCTGTTCGTGGTCGAGCACGACCTGCAAACCATGCGCCGCGCCGACTGGCTGATCGACGTCGGCCCGGCGGCGGGCGAGCAGGGCGGCCAGGTGCTGTACAGCGGCCCGCCAGCGGGGCTGGCCGAGGTCGCGGCGTCGCAGACCCGCGCCTACCTGTTCGCCGAGCAGGCAACGGCCCGGCGTACCGCGCGCCAGGCCCAGGGCTGGTTGCGCCTGGAGGGCATCAGCCGCAACAACCTGAAGGACCTGAGCGCCGAATTCCCCCTCGGCTGCTTTACCGCGGTGACCGGGGTCTCCGGTTCCGGCAAGTCGAGCCTGGTCAGCCAGGCCCTGCTGGAGCTGGTGGGCGCGCACCTCGGGCGGCCGCAGGGCAACGAAGAGCCGGAAGAGCTGAACCTGGAAGACGACGCCCCGCAGGCCAGCAGCGGCGAAGTCACCGCCGGGCTGGAGCGGGTCAAGCGCCTGGTGCAGGTGGACCAGAAGCCCATTGGCCGCACCCCGCGCTCGAACCTGGCGACCTACACCGGGTTGTTCGACCATGTGCGCAAGCTGTTCGCCGCCACCCCTGAGGCGCGTGCGCTGGGCTACGACGCCGGGCAGTTCTCCTTCAACGTCGCCAAGGGGCGCTGCCCGGCCTGCGAAGGCGAAGGCTTTGTCAGCGTCGAGCTGTTGTTCATGCCCAGCGTCTATGCGCCGTGCCCGACCTGCCACGGTGCGCGCTACAACCCGCAGACCCTGGCTATCCAGTGGCAAGGCCTGAACATTGCCCAGGTCCTGCAACTGACGGTGCAGGAGGCGGTCGAGGTGTTCGCCGGGCAGGCGAGCATCCGCCGTTCCCTGGAGGTCTTGCGCGATATCGGCCTGGGCTACCTGCGCCTCGGCCAGCCCGCCACCGAGCTGTCGGGCGGCGAAGCGCAGCGGATCAAGCTGGCCACCGAGCTGCAGCGCAACTCCCGCGGCGCCACCCTGTATGTGCTGGACGAGCCGACCACCGGCCTGCATCCGCGGGATGTCGATCGCCTGCTGGAACAACTGGACAACCTGGTGCAGGCCGGCCACAGCGTGGTAGTGGTCGAGCACGAAATGCGCGTGGTGGCCCAGGCCGACTGGGTGATCGATATCGGCCCGGGCGCCGGCGACCAGGGCGGCAAAGTGGTGGTCAGCGGGACGCCGCAGCAGGTGGCCAGGCACGGCAAGAGCCGCACCGCACCGTTTCTGGCCCAGGCGCTGGGGTGAATCGCGCTCGTGTCGGCGGGGTTCTGGTCATGGCCGGTAGTGGTGTCGGGCAGTGGCTCGCGGGCAGTGCCGCCGAAGGCGACGAACGGTCACTGCTGTGGTCCTATTGACGGTCGACAGACAGCGGTGGTCGAGGTCATTCTGGTAACTGGCAAGCGCGTGTAAATGGGCTTGCCACCGATCAACAAACGGAGGTGTTTCATGCCGGTGCCCCATGACCTGTACCAGGACCTGAGCTACAGCAAAGAAGACATTCAACAGCGTCGGGCCAATGACCCGCACCTGAATGCCTTGTTCGATAAATACTCCAGCATTGATGATCAGGTGCTCAAAGCGGAGGCCGCGGCGGCCGCTGACGAGGAGTTGAAACGGCTCAAGGAAAAGCGGCTGCTGATCAAGGATGAGATCTCTGAGAAGCTGACCGCGCGCTTCTGACCCCGACCCTGTCCTGAGCGAGGTGTCCCGAGGCTTCGGGCGTCTCGCCAGGTTCTACGCTGTAGCTTCCCTTCCTGCCGTCTGCGTATTTATTTCCCTGTTGCTAAGCCCATGGACGAGACGCGCCCAGGGCTGACCACGACGGCGTCAGGGCGCTTTCGACAGGGCGACGCTCAGTGGCAGGCGCGCCATATGGCTGGCCTTGAGCGAGCCGAAGTACAGGGCGTCGCCGTATTCGCGCACCGTGGTGATGGGTGCATAGTTGCCGGCGCTGGCGTCCTGCAGGTTGGCGATGACCCGGCCCTGGGTATCCAGGCCCAGGACGAAGCCGCGTTTTTCCACCGGCTTGGGCAGCAGGGTCATGGCGCGCACGATCATCTTGCGCACCTGCGGGTAGGGCGCGGTGCCGTCGAGCAGGACGTTGCGCGGGGCGTAGAGCGCCACCCAGAAACGCCCCTGGCCATTGAAACTGAGGTTGTCCGGCAGCCCTGGCAGGTTGTCGATGAACAGGTCGTGGGTGCCGGCCTTGGCGCCGCTGAGCCAGTAGCGGCTGATCCGGTAGGCGCCGGTTTCGTTGACCAGCACATAGGCTTGCTGGGGGCCGAGGGCGATGCCGTTGGCGAACTCCAGGCCATCGAGCAACTGTTCGGTCTGGCCGGTCTGGAAGTCATAGCGCAGCAGGCGACCGTCGCCGCCGTGCTCGATCACCGCCTCGCCATCCTGGCCGTAGCCCCAGCGGCTGGTGGCGTCGCTGAAGTAGGCATAACGCCCGGCGGCGTCCACCGCCACGTCGTCGGTAAAGCCGAAGGGCAGGCCGTTGGCGGAGCGGGTGAGGGTGCTCAACCGGCCCTTGGCGTCCAGCGCCAGCAGGCCCTTGACCGCGTCGGCGATGATCAGCCGACCATCCGGATGGCGGGCCAGGCCCAGGGGGCGTCCGCCGGTGTTGGCCAGTACCTGCAGGGTGCTGCCGTCCAGGGCGGTGCGTATCACTCGACCGTCATGCAGGCCGCTGATCAGCGAACCGTCCTCCAGCAGCAGGGCTTCCGGCCCGTCGATGTCCAGCGCGCCCACCGCCTGCAGGTCCTTGAGCTTCTGGTTCTCGGCGTACAGGCCGCTCTTCAGCGAAGGCGCTGGCGGCGGCGTCCAGGCCAGTGGCTGGACCTTGGTCGGCATCAGCAGCAGAAAGGCGCCGATGGCGATGATCACGACCAGCAGCAGATGGCGAAACTTGATCCGACGGGGGGCGACTGGCTTCATCGATGACGGCTCCTGGGGGATGGGTTCAGGTCACACGCTGCGGTGTGACCCCGGCGCCCAGGGGAATTGCCCGTTGCGCCATTTCGCATAAGGCTAGCAGGGAGTCGGCGGACTCCCGTTCTATCCGCCTTCTGAATAACAGGCGGTTGCCCAGGCGCATCAGCAGGCCGTCGAAGCGGTATTCCAGGGTGCGGATAAACCGCGTGTGCTGGGCGTCCAGTGCCTGGCACTCGTAGGTCACCACCAATTGCAGGCCATGATCGCCCTTGGCCGCAGCACGCCAGCGCTGCCCCGGCAGGTACTCGTCGACCCGCCAGCTCAGGTGCCCGCTGCGCCCGCCAGCGTGGATGTCTTCCTCGAAGCATGCCCCGGCGGGCAGGGCCCCGGCCGGACCCTGGACCTGCAGCGAAGACGGGTGCCACTCCGGCCAGCGGCTGGAGGCGCTGGCGTAGTCGAGCAGGGCCACCGGGTTACGGGGAATATCGATCTGATGCTGCATGCGCGTCATGGACGAGGACCTTGTCGATAGCGAGGAGGTGGCGGGTTCCGGCTCCCAGTACAGGGTGCCGAACAGGTAATCCATCAGTGGCAGGACAATGTTGAAATTGCGCTCCTGCATCAGCTCGCGACGGTGATGCAACTCATGCAGGCGGCGCATCTGGCGGATCCACGGCAGCCGCGCCAGCGGATGCCCGGCTGGCAGGTGTTCGCAGGCATGGAACACTTCGTAGGCCAGGTAACCGATCAGGGTGCAGCTGGCGAACAGCGCCGCGACATTGGCATTCCAGGACTTCAGCAGCCACCACAGGGGCAGGGCGAACAGCAGGCTGTGGACCACGATCAGCCAGGCCGGGAACAGGATCACCCGCCAGTCCCGGGGACCGTCGTAGGTCATGTACCCGGGCACGAAGAAGCTGTGGTGATCGCCGCTGTGGCGGGCGTAGAACATCCGCGCGAAGGCCTGCTTGTGGTGGCCCAGCCAGCGGTGCACGACATAGATGCACAGGTTGAAGAACAGCAGCGCCACCGGCACCGCCAGCCACTCCAGCGGCTGCACCTGGTGCAGGGTGCTCCACAGCAGGGCGATGCACGCCATGCCGTAGGCCAGAACGAAACCGCCGTGCAGCCACGGGTTGTAGCGCGGATGAACCGCGGCGCGGTAACGCTCGCGAAATGCCAGGGTGGTTTGCCTCAAGGCCGTTCTCCTGTGGGTTTTGTTGTTCTTATTGACAGGAGATTAGTCCTGCTCGAATTATCCAGCTAATGGATATTCGGAATGGGCATTATTCATGAAGCTGAATTTGCGGCACCTGGATCTCAACCTGTTGCTGGTGTTCGACGCACTGATGCAGGAGCAGAACCTGTCCCGCGCGGCGGTGCGCCTGAACCTCAGCCAGCCGGCCGTGAGCAACGCCCTGGCGCGCCTGCGCAGCCAGCTCGACGAGCCGCTGTTCATCCGCACCGCCCGGGGCATGCAGCCGACGCCCCGGGCCCATGTGCTGCACGGCTCGGTGCGCCAGGCGTTGCGCCTGTTGCAGGAAGGCCTGGACCCGAGCAGCGAGTTCGACCCGGCGGCGTCCGACCAGACCTTCACCCTGTCGATGAACGACTACGCCCAGGCGCGCCTGTTGCCGGCACTGTCGCGGCGCCTGCAAAGCGCCGCGCCCAAGGTTCGCCTGGCGGTGCGCAGCGACGCCGCCGACTCCCTGCCGGCCTGGCTGACCACCGGGATGCTCGACCTGGCGGTGGACTACCTGTACTTCGATGACCCCGACCTCTGCTACCAGCCGCTGCTGGAAGAACAACTGGTGGTGATCGGCCGTATCGACCACCCGGCCTTCGCCCCGCAGCTGAACCTGAAGGCTTATGAACAGAGCCGGCACGTGGCGATTCCGGACCGGGGCGGGCGCGGCTCGCCGCTGGAAATCGTCCTGGGTTCGGCCAAGGTCCAGCGCCATGTGCAGCTGTTCGTCCCGCATTACCTGAGCATCCCCTTGATCGTCGCCCAGTCGGACTTGCTGGGCACGGTGCCGCGGCGCCTGGCGGAGCACTTCTGCGCGCTGATGCCGATTCGTATCGCCGAGCTGCCGCTGGTGGCGCCGCCGGTGCAGGTCAGCCTGATCTGGCACCGCCAGCAGGAGCGGGTTCCGGGGCATCGCTGGCTGCGTGGGGAAATCATCGATCTGGCCGCCCGGTTCGCGGGGCAGACGGAGCTGTCCGGGCATCGATGACAAAAAACCAACAAAAGAGTAAGGCGGGGCTGATTGGCATCGCGGACGGCGCCTGTATCCTTCGGGGCCCGCTTGATGAGCAGCCGTGCTGACTCAGAGGCGCCAACCCATTGGAGATTGCATGCGTCACTCGATTCTGAACATTGCCCTGGCAGCCAGTTGCCTCTTTGGCTTGGCCGGGCAGGCCGCCATGGCGGCGGTGGATGCCAGCCAGTACGTGGAACTCAAGGATGCCGTGCCGCAGGTCGTGCCCGGCAAGATCGAAGTGGTGGAACTGTTTTCCTACGGCTGCGGCCACTGCTACAACCTCGAAGCCTCGATCAACCCCTGGGCGGCCCAGCTTCCCGAAGACGTGAACTTCGTCAAGCTGCCGGCCATGTTCGGCGGGATCTGGGATGTCTACGGCCAGCTGTACCTGACCCTGGCGACCCTGGGCGCCAAGCCCGAAGCGCACCACGCGGTATTCGAGGCGATCCGCGGCGGCAACCGCCTGAAAACCCCCGAGGCCATGGCCGAACTGCTTGAAGGCCAGGGCATCGACCCGCAGAAGTTCCTCGCCACCTACAACTCCTTCGCCGTGCAGGCCAAGGTGATGGACGCGAAAAAACGCACCGCGGCCTACCAGGCCACCGGCGTACCCTCGCTGGTGGTGGACGGCAAATACCGCTTTGGCATGACCAACGACGGCGCCAAAGGCCTGTTCGCGGTGGCGGACCAGTTGATCGCCCAGGTGCGGGCGGCGAAGTAAGCCTTTGATCCCCTGGCCGCTGCCGAGCCTTCAAGGTTGGGCAGCGGCTCCAAGGCATCGAGCGCTAGCCCAAAAGGGCATCGATAGCGATGCCCCCCATCAGCGTTGTCAGTCCTTGATCCGCGGTGCCTGCGGATGCGGGCTCGGGAACGCCTGCTCATAAGCCCGGCATAACCGCAGCACCTGATCATCGGCAAACCGCGCGCCCACCACATGCAGGCCCACCGGCAAGCCGTCCTCGGCGAAGCCGCACGGCACCGACGCGGCCGGTTGCTGGGTCAGGTTGAAGGGGTAGCTGAAGGGCGTCCACTCCATCCACTCGCCCAGGCCGGAACCCGGCGGCACGTTGTGCCCGGCGGCGAAGGCGGTGAGCGGCAGCATGGGCGAGACCAGCAGGTCGTAGCGACTGTGGAACCCGGCCATGTGCGCCACCAGCGCCGCGCGGGCCTCCAGGGCCAGGGTGTACTCATCGAGGCTGATGCCTTCGCCCTGCCGGGCAATGCGCAGCAGGCCTGGGTCGAGCTGCTGGCGTTGCTCCTGGCTCAGTTGCCCGGCCAGCCGCGCGGCGCCGGCGAACCACAGGGTATTGAACAGCTCCAGCGGGTCGCTGAACCCCGGGTCGACCTGCTCGACGTGGGCGCCCAATTGCGCCAGGCGCTCCACCGCCCTGGCCACTACTCGCGCCACCTGTGGCTGCACCTTCACGTAACCGAAATCGGGGCTGTAGGCGATACGCAGGCCTTCAAGGTCGCTGCGCTCCGGTAGCCAGGGCGTGCTGCGTGGAGCCCCGGCGAGGCCATCGCGGGCATCCGGCCGGGCGACGGTTTGCAGCATCAGCACCGCATCGTCGACGGTGCGGGTCATCGGCCCCAGGTGCGAGAGAAGGGTCATGGCGCTGGCCGGCCACTGCGGTACATAACCGAAGGTCGGCTTGATCCCGAAGGTGCCGGTGAAGGCGCAGGGAATGCGGATCGAACCTCCGGCATCGCTGCCCTGGTGCAGCACGCCGAGGTTCAGCGACGCCGCGGCGGCCGCGCCACCGGAGGAGCCGCCAGCGGTGGTGCGGGTGTCCCAGGGGTTGCGGGTGATGCCATACAGCGGGTTGTCGGTCACGCCTTTCCAACCGAATTCCGGGGTGGTGGTCTTGCCCAGCAGCACCGCGCCGGCGTTGCGCATAAAGGCCGGAAAGGGCGCATCGACCTCCCAGGGGCCGCTGGCGGAGGTGGTTTTCGAACCCTTGCGCGTGGGCATGCCACGGGTCAGGGTCAGGTCCTTGATCGAGGCCGGCACGCCGTCCAGCGCACCGCAGGGTTGGCCCTTGAGCCAGCGCCGCTCGGAGGCCCGAGCCGCGTCCAGCGCACCTTGCCGGTCGACATGGCAGTAGGCGTTGACCTGCGGGTTGAAGCGCTCGATACGCGCCAGGGCGTCCTCGGTCACTTCCACCGGCGACAGGCGCTTGTCGCGGTAATGGGCGAGCAGTTCGACACCGCTCATCTCGGCGATTTCGCTGTGTCGGGTCATGCCGCTGCTCCTGTTTGTTGCGCCGCGTTGACCATGGCCCGCAGCAACACCGCACAACCGTCGGCCAGGTCCTGGGGCGCGGCGTTTTCGATTTCGTTGTGGCTGATGCCGCCTTCGCAGGGCACGAAGATCATCCCGGCCGGGCCCAGTTCGGCGATGAAGATTGCGTCGTGCCCGGCGCCGCTGACGATGTCCATATGGCTCAGGCCCAGTTGTGCGGCGCCCTGGCGCACGGCGGCGACGCAGCCGGGGTCGAAGTCCAGCGGCGGGAAGTCGGCGGTGGGGGTCAGCTCGAAGCCCAGGCCGTGCTGCCGGCAGGTGTCTTCGATCACCTGGCGCACCTCGTCGACCATGGCCTGCAGCTGGTCGGCATGCAGGTGGCGCAGGTCGAGGGTCATCTGCACCTGGCCGGGAATCACGTTGCGCGAGCCCGGGTGCAGGCTCAGGCAGCCGACGGTGCCGCAGGCATGGGGCTGTTGCTCGTGGGCGATGCGGTTGACCGCGCTGATCACCTGGGCGGCGCCCACCAGGGCATCCTTGCGCAGGTGCATCGGCGTCGGCCCGGCATGGGCTTCGACCCCGGTCAGGGTCAGGTCGAACCACTTCTGGCCGAGGCAGCCCATGACTACGCCTATGGTGGTCTGGCGGTCTTCCAGCACCGGGCCCTGTTCGATGTGCGCCTCGAAATACGCGCCCACCGGATGGCCGGGCACCGCCCGCGAGCCGGCATAACCGATGCGCTGCAACTCGCTGCCCACCGACAGCCCCTGTTCGTCCTGCTTGCGCAGGGTGTCCTCGAGGTCGAACTTTCCGGCGAACACCCCGGAGCCCATCATGCAGGGTGGGAAGCGCGAACCTTCTTCGTTGGTCCAGACCACCACCTCGATCGGCGCTTCAGTTTGCAGACCGAGGTCGTTGAGGGTGCGGATCACCTCCAGCCCGGCCATCACCCCGTAGCAGCCGTCGAACTTGCCGCCAGTGGGCTGGGTGTCGATATGGCTGCCGGTCATCACCGGCGGCAACTGCGGATTACGCCCGGCGCGGCGGGCGAAGATATTGCCGATGCCGTCGATGCTGACACTGCAACCGGCCTCTTCGCACCAGCGCACGAACAGATCGCGGGCCTGGCGGTCGAGGTCGGTCAGGGCCAGGCGGCACACGCCGCCCTTGGCGGTGGCGCCCAGTTGTGCGAGGTCCATCAGCGATTGCCAGAGGCGTTCGCGGTTGACCAGCAGGGCGCTGTCTTGCAACGGGGGTACGGACACAATCGGACTGTTCATTTCAGCTCTCCCCTCAGGCGCTCAGGGCCAGGTAGCGGTTCTTGATGCTCGGGTCGGCGCGGAAGTCGGCGGCGCTGCCTTGGTAGACCACGCGACCCTGTTCGAGGACGTAATGGCGGTCGGCGAGCGTGTCGCAGACCATCAGGTTCTGTTCCACCAGCAGCACCGGCAGGCCGTCGTCCTTGATCCTGCGCAGGATCTTCACCAGCTCGTCGACGATCACCGGGGCCAGGCCCTCGGTGGGTTCGTCGAGGATCAGCAGCCTGGGATCGTTGAGCAGGGCGCGGGCGATGGCGAGCATCTGCTGCTCGCCGCCGGACAGCGCATGGCCGGCGTTTTTACGGCGTTCCTTGAGGCGCGGGAACATGCCGTAGACGTCTTCCAGCTGCCAGCGGCTGCTCTTGCGCTGGGCGATGCGCAGGTTTTCCTCGACGCTGAGCAAGCGGAAGATACCGCGGTGTTCCGGCACCAGCGCCAGGCCCTGGCGAGCGATCTCGAAGATCTTCCGGCCCACCAGCTCCTGGCCGTTGAAGCGGATCTGCCCCTGGCGCGGGCAGATGATCCCGAGGATGCTGCGCAGGGTCGTGGTCTTGCCCGCGCCGTTGCGCCCCAGCAGGGTCACCAGTTCGCCAGCGTTGACCTGCAGCGAGACGCCTTCGAGGACGTGGCTCTTGTCGTAGTAGGAGTGGATATTCTCGACGGTCAGCATCAGGCGGCTTCTCCCAGGTAGGCGCTGCGCACGCGCTCGTCGGCGCGGACGAATTGCGGGGTGCCCTCGACCAGGATCTGGCCGTGGCTCATGACGGTGATGCGTTGGCTGATGGACATGACGATGCTCATGTTGTGTTCGATCAACAGCACCGTGTGATCGCGGCCCAGGTCGCTGATCAGCTGGGTCATGATCGGGATGTCGTCGATGCCCATGCCCGAGGTCGGCTCGTCGAGCATCAGCAGTTTTGGCCTGGAACAGATCGACATGCCGACCTCCAGCACCCGCTGCTGGCCGTGGGACAGCTCGCCGGCGAGGGTGTCGGCGCGGGCCGTCAGTTGCAGGCGTTCAAGCACCTGGTCGGCCATCTCCAGGTGCTCGCGGCGGCTGTCGACATGGCGCCAGAAGTTCAGCGCCGCCAGGCCATCGCGACCCTGGGCGGCCAGGCGCAGGTTTTCCCGCACGCTGAGGTTCTGGAACAGGCTGGTCAACTGGAACGACCGGGCCATGCCCAGGCCGACCCGGCCGTGAGCGGGTTTCTTGATGATGTTCTTGCCGTTGAACAGGATCGCCCCGGCGCTGGCCTGGCGTTCGCCGGTCAGGCAGTGGAACAGGCTGGTCTTGCCGGCGCCATTGGGGCCGATGATGGTGTGGATGGTGCCGGCCTCGACCTTCAGGTTGACGCCGTTGACCGCATGGAAGGCGCCATAGGCCAGCTCCAGGTCCTGGGTTTGCAGCAGGTACTGCGCGGGGCTGTTCATGACAGTTTCTCCTCGGTCGGCAGGGCCGTCTTGCGTGGCTTCAGGATGCGTTCGAACAGGCTCGACAAGCCGCCCCACAAACCACCGCGCATGAAGATCACCACCAGGATCAGGATGATCCCCAGCAGCATCAGCCAGCGCGGCCAGAGCTCGGAGAGGAACTCGCCGAGCAGCACGATGGAACCGGCGCCCAGCAGGGAGCCGAACAGCGAGCCGGTGCCGCCGACGATGGTCATGATCAGAATGTTTTCCGACATCGCCAGGTCGATGCTCGACAGCGGCACGAAATGCAGGAGCATGGCGTACAGCGCCCCGGCGATCCCGGTGACCGCGCCGGACAGCATGAACACCAGGATCTTGAAGTGCCGGGTGTCGTAGCCGATGGCGGCGGCGCGGGTTTCGTTCTCGCGGATCGCCATCAGCGTGCTGCCGAACGGCGAGGCGATCACCCGCCGGGCGCCGATGAAGATCAGCAGGAACAGCACCGCGACGAAGGCGTAGAAGTAGCGCGCGTCGCTCAGCGACAGCAGCACGGTGTCGCCGATGCGGATCTGCGGGCGCGGCACGCTGAGCAGGCCGTTGTCGCCGCCGGTCCAGTCGCTCAGGGTGTAGGCGATGAAGTAGGCCATCTGGCTGAAGGCCAGGGTCAGCATCACGAAGTAGATGCCGGTGCGCCGGATCGCCAGGGCGCCCACCAGCAACGCCAGCAGCGCGCCCACCAGGGCCGCGCCGAACAGGGCGCCGAACAGGCCCAGTTGCAGGTGGATCATCAGCAGCGCGGCGCAGTAGGCCCCACCGCCGAAGAAGATGCCCTGGCCGAACGACAACAGGCCGGTGTAGCCCAGCAGCAGGTTACAGGCCAGCGCCGCGAGGGCGAAGATCAGGATCTCGGTGGCCAGGGTCGCCGACGGCAGCACCAGCGGCAGGCCGATCAGTACCGCGACCACCAGCCACGGCAGGGCGCGCGACTGGGTCTTGGCGAACGGCAGGGGATTTTTCTCGCTCATGTTCATGCTCTCCCGAACAGGCCGTAGGGACGGACCAGAATCACCGCCGCCATGGCGCCGTAGATCATCAGGCTGGCGCCTTGCGGCCAGAGGGTGGTCATCAGGCTCTGCACCACGCCCACCAGCAGGCCGCCTACCAGGGCGCCGCTGAATGAACCCATGCCGCCGATCACCACCACCACGAAGGCCACCCCGAGGATTTCCGGGCCGACAAAGGGCTGGGCGCCACGCAATGGGGCGAACAGCACTCCGGCGATCCCGGCCAGGGCCACGCCGAGGGCGAAGGTCATGGAGAACAGGCGGAAGATGTTGGTGCCCAGCAGCGACACGGTCTCGGTGCTTTCGCTGCCGGCGCGCACCAGGGCGCCGAAGCGCGTGCGCTCCAGCAGCAGCCACAGCGCCAGCCCGACCAGGGCCGAGAAGACAATGAGGAACAGGCGGTAGTAGGGGTAGACGAAGTCGCCGACGATCAGCACGCCGCGCAGCAGTTCCGGTACCGCGACGCTTTTGCCGACGGGCCCCCAGATCAGCACGCTGGCTTCCTGGATGATCAGCGCGATGCCCAGGGTCACCAGGATCTGGAAGGTGTGGGGCAGGTGGTAGATGCGCTGGATCAATAATCGCTCGATGGCCCAGGCCAGGGCCGCGACCACCAGCGGCGCGACCAGCAGCGCCAGCCAGAAGCTGCCGGTGAGGCTGACGGCGGTGTAGCAGATGTAGGCCCCGAGCAGGAAGAACGCGCCGTGGGCGAAATTGACGAAGTTCAGCAGGCCGAAAATGATCGTCAGGCCCACCGCGATCAGGAAGTAGATCATTCCCAGGCCGAGGCCGTTGAGGATCTGGAACAGGTAAAGGTTGAGCATGCGGGTACCCTCGGCAGGGGGCCGGCGACTGTCGTCGGGCGGCCCGCTGCCTCTAGCCAGCGATGAAAAGGTCGGTCGGGGTCAGGCCAGGTGGCAGCCGGTGGCGCTGACATCCGGGAACGAACGCCCGGAGCTGAGCACTTCGGCCAGGTCGTCCTTATCGCGCATGCTGGCCGTGGCCTTGCCCAGCAGCAGGTAGTAATCCTTGATCACCTGGTGGTCGCCGGCGCGGATGCTTTCCTCGCCGGTCGGCCCTTGGTACGTCAGGCCTTGCATGGCCTTGGCCACGGTCGCGCCGTCGAAACTGCCGGTAGCGACTATGGCGTCGAGCATGATTTTGGTGCCGATGTAGTCGGCGGCCAGCGGGTAGGTGGGGTTGATGCCGTACTTGGCCTGGGTCAGCTTGACCAGCTCGCGGTTGAGCGGGGTATCGACCTGGTGCCAGTACTGCGCGCCGAGGTAGACGCCTTCGAGCACGTCGCTGCCCAGTTCCTGGAACTGGTCGAGCCCGGCGGACCACACCAGCAGCACTTTCATGCGTTCCTTGATGCCGAAGTTCACCGCCTGGCGCAGGGCGTTGGAGGACTGGCTGCCGAAGTTGAGCAGCACCAGCACGTCGGGCTGGGCGGCGATGGCATTGGTCAGGTAGCCGGAGAATTCCTGCTCCTGCAACGAGTGATAGCTGTTGCCGACGTGCTCGATGCCATGTTCGGCGCACACCTGTCTGGCGCCGGCCAGCAGTGCTTCGCCGAACACGTATTGCGGGGTGATGGTGTACCAGCGCTTGGCCTCGGGCAGGCGCTTGATCAGCGGCACCATGGTTTCGCGAATGGCGCCGTAGGTCGGCACCGACCAGCGGAAGGTCGAGGCATTGCAGTCCTTGCCGGTGACCTCGTCGGCGCCCACCGGGGTCATGAACACGCCGTTGACCTTGCCCACTTCCTTGGCCACCGCCAGCGCCGAAGACGACAGGGTGCAGCCCTGGAAGAATCGCGCGCCATCCTGGGCAATCGCCTCCTGGACCTTGCGCACCGCCTTGCCGGCGTTGCCTTCGGTGTCGATCACCTTGTAGTTCAGCGGTCGGCCGAGCAGGGTCGGGTACTGTTCCACCGCCAGGCGCGAGCCCATGTCGGCGAACTTGCCGTAGCTGGCGAAGGCCCCGGACATCGACTTGAGCCCGTAGAAGGTAAAGGGTTCGGCGGCAAAGGCGTTGCGCACCCCCAGCGGAAGGCTGAGGGCTCCGGCAACGGTCAGACTGGCTTTCAACAACGTACGACGCTGCATGGGGTAACTCCCTGGTTTAGTTATTGGCAGGAGTGGCAATGGCAAAACGGCGCAGCAGCCTGTGTTCAGGCTTTGTTATTGGCGAAGCGGCGTGTGGCGGGTACGGCGGTTATCAGTGGTGGTGGTCGAACTCCAGCAGGAAGTGTTGGGTGACCTCGCCCTCGAGGGCGCTCATATGGTGTTCGGCGTCGCACATGTGTTCGTGCATCAGCTGGCGTACCGCGGCTTCGTCCTCGGCTTTGAAGGCCAGCAACAGGCGCTTGTGGTAGTCGAGGTTGGCGGCGTCGAACTGCTTGCGCTTGGGCTTGTAGGCCTTCTTCAGCACCACCAGGTCGCGCAGCAGGTCGTTAAGGAACTGCGCCATGAAACTCAGCAGCGGGTTGGGGCAGGCGCGGCCCAGCAGGTTGTGGAATTCCAGCTCGGCGATGCGCTGTTCGCGCTGGCCGGCTTCGCTGTCTTCCGGGGCGCTGCAGAAGTCGATATTGGCCTGCAGGGCCTCGTAGTCGTCGGCGCTCAGGCGGCCAATCACCGACACCGCCAGTTCCACTTCGATGACCTTGCGCAGCTGGTACACCTGCTCGCCGTCCATGTGCTGGAAGTGCAGGTAATTGCGCAGGGCGCGGCTCGCCGGCTCGGTGCCGGCCTGGTTCAGGTAGGCGCCGCCGCTGGGGCCGGTGCGGGTGTTGACCAGCCCTTCGACCTCCAGCGCCTTGAGCGCTTCGCGGGCCGAGCCCTTGGAGCACTGGAAGCTTTCCATCAGCTCGCGCTCGGTCGGCAAGCGATCGCCGGGACGCAGGGCATTGATGACGATGGAGCGCTTGACCGACTCGACAATGACGTCGGAAAGCTTCTGGCGTTTGCGGCGAACAGGTCGTTTGAGCATGGTTTCGATTGATCGTATTAATGCGGATAAATAGTACTTAATAGGGCGGGGCGCGATGCGTCAATCATCCTGGGGACGAGGTGTCGTTTTCGATGCGGGAGGGTCGTAATCAGAACCCGGAGGAGTGGTGGCGAGGCACTGGTCTTCGTCCTGTGCCGGGTCTTGTCCAGCCACTAAGCTGATGGCAGGCCATGCAGCCATAGAGGGGAGGCCCCCATGATTCTGTGCAAACGCGCCTACGAACCGGCGAGCCCCGACGACGGTTATCGGGTACTGGTGGACCGGCTGTGGCCGCGCAATTGCCGCAAGGAGCAGTTGCCGCTGGACAAGTGGTTGAAAGACCTGGCGCCGTCCACCGGATTGCGTCGCGCCTTCAAGTCCGGCGAGCTGGATTTCGCCAGCTTCCGCAGCCGTTACCGCCAGGAACTGACGGCCCGCCCCGAGCAGTGGTGGGCGTTGCTGGAACGCGCGCAAAAGGGCCGGCTGACCCTGGTGTACTCGGCTCACGATGAGGTGCACAACAATGCCCGGGTGTTGGCCGAGTGGCTGGAGGACGAGCTGGACCGACAGGGCGAGGGGAGTTCGCCGGTGTGTTACACGCACCTGCCGCCTGGATGAAGGCGCTGCGCTTCAGGGTTGCTTCAACATCACATAGGCCTCGCCGCCGCGCCGGTCGTGCATCAGCAGGAAGGTCTGCTGGTCGAGGGTGATTTTCGCCGGCAGGTGCTGCGCCACCGGGGTGCTGGAGAACTGCTCGGCTATCTTGAGAAATTGCGCGGCCAGGGTCTTGTCCCGCTGCGACGGCGTGGTCACCGAGCATTGCTTGCTTTTCTGCACCTGGACCCCAAGGCCGTGGTCCGGCCTGAGCCCCATCCGCGCATACCCGGCGTCGTCCAGCCTGGCGATGCCATAGGCCTTGGCCGCGCTGTCGGCCCCGGCGAAGGAGGGCGCGGATTTCAGGCAGATATCGCGAAAGGCCAGCACGCCTTCGGCGATGGCCGCCGGTTCCTTGTCGATGACTTCGGGCGGGCTGGCGCAGCCGGCCAACAGGGCCAGGACCAGGCCCAGAGGGCTCAGGATCGTGCGGTTCATCGGACCTCCCAGGCATTTGCGGGGCATGGTTATAGCCTAGCCAAGCTTCTGCCTGTGGGAGGACTTGGGCGACGGGAGCCTTATAGGCGTCGCTGAAAGCAGCGGCTCAGTCGAACCCGACTGACCAGCGGTTCAGCGTTTCCGGCTCATGGCGCTGGCCCGGGTCGGTTTCGTAATTGCACTGGGGGCCGCTGCAGGAATGCTCCAGGGTGATCGGCGCCTTGAACTCCAGGGGGAACTTGCTGGGTTCCGGCTCCGCCGCCGGGGCGGCCGTTGCCTCTGTCAAGGCGGGCATCGGGTAGCTCAGGTCCAGGCCTTCGGCCTGTGCCGGCAGGGCCAATACACAGAGCACAAGGCTCGCCAGGAGGGTGTTGTCGCTGAACATCGTGGCTATCGCGTTTGCACAAGAGGGTTGCCGAGTATAACGAACGCCTCCCCGGAAATTTAAGTCGAAGGCTCTATTACGGGCCTTGTGCGGCAATGGGTCGCGATTGGCGCCTCGCACCATGAAACATTTGTCATGGGCCGCCGGCGCCACCAGCCCCTACACTGGCTTTCACCTCCATGGCTCACGGACACCCCCATGACGGCAGCAACGGCGGCAAGCATCCTCGAAACGGTCGAAGGCCAGCGCCTCAATGGCCCGGCGGGCGAACCCTGGCGCGAGTGGGGGCCGTACCTGAGCGAGCGGCAGTGGGGCACGGTGCGCGAGGACTACAGCGCCGATGGCGACGCCTGGGCCTACTTGCCCCACGAGCATGCCCGCAGCCGTGCCTACCGCTGGGGCGAGGACGGGCTGGCGGGGTTCTCCGACAAGGCCCAGCACTGGTGCCTGGGGCTGGCCCTGTGGAACGAGCGCGACAGCATTCTCAAGGAGCGCCTGTTCGGCCTGAATAACGCCGAGGGCAATCACGGCGAAGACGTCAAGGAGTTGTATTTCTACCTCGATGGCGTGCCCAGCCATGCCTATATGCGCATGCTCTACAAATACCCGCAGGCAGCCTTTCCCTATGAAGACCTGCTGCGGGAGAACGCCCGGCGCGGCCTGGACGATACCGAGTACGAGATCCTCGACACCGGGGTGTTCGAGGACGATCGCTACTTCGACGTGACGGTGGAATACGCCAAGCACGCGGTCGACGACATCTTCATGCGGGTCACGGTACACAACCGCTTCCAGCAGCCGGCGCGCCTGCGGGTCTTGCCCCAGGTCTGGGCGCGCAATACCTGGAGCTGGGGCGGCGACTCGCGCAAACCAAGCCTGCGCCTGGAGGGTGAGCAACTGCTGGCCCGGCATCCGCGCTGTTCGCCGATGCAGGTCACGGCCTGGGGGCCGGAGCCTTGCGAGTGGCTGTTCTGCAACAACGAAACCAACTTCCCGAAGCTCGATGGCCTCGCCACGCCCGGCCCGTTCAAGGACGGGATCAACGACTACCTGCTGGGAGGATCCGCCAGCGCCATCGCCCGCGACGGCGGAACCCGTGCTGCCGCCCACTTCACCCTGGAGCTGGCCGGGCTGGAGAGCAAAAGCCTGTATCTGCGTTTCGCCCCGGCCGGCTCGGCCCAGGTCAGCGCCAGGCGCCTGTTCGAACAGCGGCGGGCCGAAGCCGATGAGTTCTACGCCGCGCTGCAACAGGACATCGCCGATGCCGACGCGCGTAATGTCCAGCGCCAGGCCCTGGCCGGGCTGCTGTGGTCCAAGCAACTCTACGATTTCGACGTCAACCGCTGGCTCGACGGCGACCCTGGCCAGCCCCCGCCGCCAGCGCCCCACGCCCATCTGCGCAACAACCATTGGCGGCACCTGGCGAACTTCGACATCGTGGCCATGCCCGACACCTGGGAATACCCCTGGTACGCTTCGTGGGACCTGGGCTTCCAGGCGGTGGCCCTGGCCTTGATCGATCCGGGCTTCGCCAAGCACCAGCTGTTGCTCCTGGTCAAGGACCGCTTCATGCATCCCAATGGGCAGTTGCCGGCCTACGAATGGCGCTTCGACGACGCCAACCCGCCGGTGCACGCCTGGGCCAGCTGGCGGGTGTACCAGCGGGAAAAAGCCCTGACCGGCCAGGGCGACATGGACTTTCTCGAGCGGATCTTCCACAAGCTGCTGCTGAACTTCTCCTGGTGGGTCAACCGCAAGGACGCCGAAGGGCGCAACCTGTTCCAGGGTGGTTTCCTCGGCCTCGACAACATCGCGCTGTTCGATCGCTCGGCGCCCTTGCCGCCGGGCTATACCCTGGACCAGGCCGACGGCACCGCCTGGGTCGCGGCCTATGCCCTGGACCTCATGCGCATCGCCCTGGAGCTGGCCAGGCGCAACCCGGTGTATGTGGATATCGCGGTGAAGTTCTTCGAGCACTTCCTGTACATCGCCGGGGCCATCAACCGGCTGGACGACGGCGACGCAGGGCTGTGGGACGAGCAGGACCGGTTCTTCTACGACGTGCTGCACCGCCCGGACGGTGGCAACGAACCGCTACGCCTGCGCTCCATCGTCGGCCTGATGCCGTTGTTCGCCGTGCAGGTGCTGGAACAGCACGAACACGAATGCCTGCCGGGACTGCGCGAGCGTTTGCTGGGGTTCATGCACCATCGGCCGGACCTGGCCCGGCTGGTGTCGCGCTGGAACGAACCGGGGCAGGGCAATCGCCTGTTGCTCGCGCTGTTGCGTGGCGAGCGCACCAAGGACCTGCTCAAGCGCATGCTCGACGAGGCCGAGTTTCTCTCCGACTTCGGTATCCGTTCGCTGTCCAGGGGCTTCGCCGAACACCCCTTTGCCCTGCAGGTCGACGGTCATCAGCTATGCGCCCGTTACGCGCCGGCCGATTCCGATTCACGGCTGTACGGCGGCAACTCCAACTGGCGCGGGCCGCTGTGGATGCCGCTCAACTACATGCTGATCGAATCGTTGCGCGAGTTTCATCGCTACTACGCCGACAACTTCTCGGTGGAGTACCCCAGCGGTTCCGGCTACCTGGCGTCCCTGGAGGAGGTCGCCGACAGCCTGAGCCAGCGCCTGACCCGCCTGTTCCTGCGCGACGAGGACGGGCGGCGCCCATCGATGTGCGCTTATGCGCAGTTGCAGGCCGATCCCCGGGACCGGGATCTGCTGCTGTTCCATGAGTACTTCCACGGCGACACCGGCCGCGGCCTGGGGGCCAGCCACCAGACCGGCTGGACGGCGCTGGTGGCGTTGTTGTTGCAGCCTTAGCGGCAACGGGGGAGGGGCGCTGCCCGGGCTGTGGCAGCGCGTTCTTGTGCAATACGCGGTGGCTGTTTTACCGCCGCTGCACGCCCGCCCCCAGGCTGATCCAGCGGCTACCACGATCGGCCGGTCAGGCGCTCAAGGTCTCTGGCTGCGGCACGGCCCAATCCTCGATCAACCGCTGCGGGGTGCAGCAGGTCTTGCGCTTGTAGACGAAGCTGGCGCATTTCTCGGCGAAGCCGTGGCGGTTCTGCACCATGTCCAGGTGCATCTGTTCCAGCTCGGTGTTGCGACAGTGCTGCATCAGTTGCGGGTCGGCGTTGGCCTTGCGTTCGCGCAGGGCCTGGTATTTCGGTTCGGTCAGCACGGCGTTGGCCCGTTGCAGCAGCCACAGGCCGAATTCGTCGGGGCAGCGTGGGCCGATTTCCTGGACCATGCCCATCTGCAGGGCCTGGAAGGCGTTGATCGGCAGGCATTGCTCGGTGAGCTTGTGCGCCATGGCGTGGCCGACGGCACGGGGCAGGCTGTAGGTCCAGTATTCCGAGCCGTACAGGCCCATGCTCTTGTAGTGCGGGTTGTAGACGGTATTGGCCCGGGCCAGCACCACATCGGCCGCCAGCGCCAGCATCAGGCCGCCGGCCCCGGCATTGCCGGTCAGGCCGCTGACCACCAGCTGGCGGGCGCTGAGCAGCTCCTTGCAGACGTCGTCGATGGCCTGGATGTTGTTCCAGGCCTCCAGGCCCGGTACCGGCGCGGCCTGGATCACATTGAGGTGCACGCCGTTGCAGAACGCGCCACGCCCGCCCCTGAACAGCAGTACTTTGGTGTCCCGGGCCTTGGCCCATTGCAGCGCGCTGACCAGGCGCCGGCAGTGTTCGGTGCTCATGGCGCCGTTGTAGAACTCGAAGGTCAGTTCGCCGACGTGGCCCGACTCGCGGTAGCGGATCGGCTGGTAGGCTTCGTCGCTGAACGGCTCGCTGGCGACCGACCAGTCCAGATGAGGCACGCCGTCCAGCTGGCCGGCCAGCACATGGCGGGCCGGCAGCTTGAAGTATTCGGTGCCCGGCCGGGCCTTGCGCTTGAGCGAGCCGATCCACAGGCTGCGGTCGCCGCAGGCCACCAGCACCGCATCGTCGTGCACCGCCAGCAGTTCGCCGGGGATGCCACTGCGGTTATCCAGGTGCGCGTCATACAGGTAGTACTGCCCGCCGGCGAGGCTGGCCAGGACTCCGGGCTGGCCGTCGGCGGCGTCGATGCAACGCTTGATGAAGTGGGCGCTGTCGTGCCAGCTGAAGCTGCGGTCGTCCTGTTTCATGTTCGGCTGCAGGCGGCCCCGTACCTGCGGCTGGCTGTAGTCCAGGGGCACCGGGACGAAGTCGCTGCCGAACTTTTCCACCACATCGCGGATGCAATGGATCGCCGCGTCGGCCACCGGCCCGTTGTACAGCTCGGACTTGCGCACCTGCGCCGGCATCTTGAATTCCCAGGTGGACCAGACCGGCCCGGCGTCCATTTCTTCCACCGCCTGCAGGGCGGTGACGCCCCAGCGCTCGAGGTTGTTGCTGATGGCCCAGTCCAGGGCGCTGGCGCCGCGGTCGCCGACGATGCCCGGGTGGATGATGATCACCGGGCGTGTCGGATGGCGCCACAGTTGCTCGGGCACCCGGTCCTTGAGGAAGGGACAGATCACCAGGTCGGCGTCGGCCTGTTCGATCTGCTGGCAGACTTCGTCTTCATGGGTGAACAGCACCACGCTGGGGCGATGGCCGGACTGGCGCAGGTCCAGCCAGGCGCGCTGGGTAAGACCGTTGAAGGCGGTGGACAGCAGAATGATCTTCAGCGATTGCATAGCGACTCTTCCTTGAAGGTGAAGCGGGGGGGCCGGCCGTTCCGAAAAGCCGTCCCTGGCCGATGGAGGCGCAAGAGTAGAGAGGAGCTTTGGGTGTTCTGCTGACCGAGATCAATCAAGTGCGTCGTGTGGCGCGGAAATGCGCCGGATTACATATGTTCGTTAGTTGGTTTTGATGAGTTTTTTAATTACTTAAAAATAGATTCAGCCTTGTTGCAGGTCTTCGATGAACTGGAGCGGTACTGCTGAAACGACGAATCCCGCCAGGAGGCGGGATTCGTGGGTAAACAAAAGCTTCCCAGGGGAAGCGCTGGCTTCAGGCCGGGAACAGTTCGCTCAGCTTCATTGCCAGCATCATGTCGCCTTCGGCGCGCAGCTTGCCGCCCATGAAGGCCTGCATGCCGTCGGTTTCGCCGCTGACGATGCCTTGCAGGGTTTCGCCGTCCATTACCAGCGTGACCTGGGCGTCCGGGTTCTCGCCTTCCTTGAGCTCGCAGGTGCTGTCTTTGACGATCAGCGAGAAGTTCTTGGTGTCATCGATGCGAAAACCGAAAACCAGGTCCAGGCCGGCAGCGGCAGCTGGGTTGAACTTGGCTTTCATGGCTTGTACGGCGTCGTCTACGGAGGTCATGGTTCGGTCCTTTTATGGGTTGTTACAGCAAGGGTCACAGTGATCCGGACTCAGCGGAAAGTGATGAGTTCCGGGGCCTTCAGCAGCTGCAGGTGGGCATGACTGTTGAAGGAAGCCAGGGCGACCTCGCGACCGCGAAACTTCAGCTGGTTGAGCGAGGTATTGACGATTTGCCAATTCAGTTCGAAGGCCTGGGCGGCAGGCATCCGGGTAATCAGGTGGAGCAGGGCGGTGATGGTGCCGCCGGAGGTGAACACGGCGATTTTCTGGGTGTTGTCGGCCTGTTCCAGAATCCGCTGCAGGCCGGCCTGCACCCGCTCGACGAAGCCCAGCCAGCTTTCCAGCCCCGGTGGATCGTAGGTACCGGCCAGCCAGCGGTCGATGATCAGGGCGAAGATTCTTTGGAATTCGGCGCGGTTTTGCGCGGCATTGCGCAGGATGTCCAGGGCGTCGGGCTCCTCGGACAACATATCGGGCAGCAAGGCGCGGATCACCGCGTCGGCATCGAATTCATTGAACGCCGAATCGGTTTCCAGGATCGGCGTGGGCAGGCCCGCGGCGCTGAACTGTTGCAAGGTGGAATTGGCGGTGTGTTGCTGGCGGCGCAGGTCGCCAGCCAGGCAGCGGTCGAAGTTCACCCCCAGCTCGACCAGGTGTTGACCGAGCACTTCGGCCTGGCGAACACCCGTGGTCGACAGGACGTCGTAGTCGTCCGCACCGAAGGAGGCCTGGCCATGTCGAATCAGATAGATGCTGCCCACGTCCGCGTCATCCCGGTACGTTGAAAGTTTTGCGAGGTTATGAGGATGCCGGTGAGCTGTCAATGAAAAAACATACGCTTGTTTGAAATGCTCGTTAGAGCACGGTAACAGGAGGTTTCGCGACTGGTCGATGCCTGGCTGCACCGGTATGCTGGAGCCATTCCGCCACGTGTTGGCAGTGATGCACGTCTTTAAGGAGTCCCTGTGGAGTTTCTCTCCGAGTACGCCAGTTTCCTGGCCAAAACCGTCACCCTGGTCATCGCCATCCTGGTGGTGCTGATCACCGCTGCCTCACTGCGCAGCAAAGGCCGGCGCAAGGGCGCCGGGCAGTTGCATGTGAGCAAGCTCAACGATTTCTACAAAGGCCTGCGCGAGCGCCTGGAGCAGAGCCTGCTCGACAAGGACCAGCTCAAGGCGCTGCGCAAGTCCGAGGCCAAGGCCGAGAAAAAACACAAGAAGCAGCACGAGGAAAAGCCGCGGGTGTTCGTGCTGGATTTCAGCGGCGACATCAAGGCTTCGGCCACCGAGGGGCTGCGCCACGAAATCACCGCGCTGCTGAGCCTGGCCACGCCCAAGGACGAAGTGGTGCTGCGCCTGGAAAGCGCTGGCGGCATGGTGCACAGCTACGGCCTGGCCTCGTCGCAACTGGCGCGGATTCGCCAGGCTGGCGTGCCATTGACGGTGTGCATCGACAAGGTCGCGGCCAGCGGCGGCTACATGATGGCGTGCATCGGCGAGAAGATCATCAGCGCGCCGTTCGCCATCCTCGGCTCGATCGGCGTGGTGGCGCAGTTGCCCAACGTCAACCGCCTGCTGAAAAAGCACGACATCGACTTTGAAGTACTGACTGCCGGCGAATACAAGCGCACCCTGACCGTGTTTGGCGAAAACACCGAAAAGGGTCGGGAGAAATTCCAGGAGGACCTGGACGTCACCCATCAGTTGTTCAAGAATTTCGTCTCCCGTTACCGGCCACAACTGGTCATCGACGAGGTGGCCACCGGTGAAGTCTGGCTGGGTGTCGCGGCGCAGGAGAAAAAGCTGGTCGACGAGCTGAAAACCAGCGACGAGTACCTGGCCGAACGCGCCAAGAGCGCCGAGCTGTTCCACCTGCACTACGCCGAGCGCAAGAGCCTGCAGGAGCGGGTAGGGCTGGCGGCCAGCGGTTCTATCGACCGTGTGCTGCTGACCTGGTGGAGTCGCCTGAGCCAGCAGCGTTTCTGGTAAGGCCGCCGCGGCCTCCTGTAGGCGCGAGCTTGCTCGCGATGGAGGTCGCAGCACCGCGTTTTTCGGGAATTCATGTTGCCTTGGGATTTATCGCGAGCAAGCTCGCTCCTACAGGGGGGCGGACGGCGGGATAAAAAAGGGCAGGCACAAAAAAGCCCTGGACCGGTTTCCCGGTCCAGGGCTTTTTGTTGGCGCGGGCCTTAGCGGCGACGGAACAGCGGCAGCGGTTCGTCGGTGGCGGCCTGGTAGGTCACGGAGAAGTCCTTGAGGCTTTCCAGGGCTTCGTACGGATCCTTGTCGGCACGCAGGGCGTAGGCGTCAAACCCGCAGCGGCGCAGGTAGAACAGCTGGTCGCGCAATATGTCGCCGATTGCCCGCAGCTCGCCCTTGAAGCCGTAACGGTCACGCAGCAGGCGAGCGTTGGAGTAGTTGCGGCCATCGGTGAAGGCCGGGAAGTTCAGGGCGATGACCTGGAAGTGCTGCACGTCATCGCCGATCTCTTCGGCTTCTTCATCGCTGTCCAGCCACACGCCCAGGCCGCCGTCGCGGGCCTTGAGGGCATGAGCGTGTTCGCGCCACAGGGCCAGCGGCACGATCAGGTCGTCGCAGTTGGAAATGCCGTCGAGGGTCGCGTCCTTGGGCAGCAGGTGCCAGGTTTCGTCGATGACCTCGTTGTTCTTAATGATTCGCTGCATAGACGCGCTCCTTGAAGAGGTCGATGCCAATACGTTGGTAGGTGTCGATGAAGCGCTCGTCTTCGGTACGTTGTTCCACGTACACGTCGATCAGCTTCGAGATCACGTCGGGCATGTCTTCCTGGGCGAAGGACGGGCCGAGGATCTTGCCCAGGCTGGCGTCGCGGCTGGCGCTGCCACCCAGGGAAACCTGATAGAACTCTTCACCTTTCTTGTCCACGCCGAGGATGCCGATGTGGCCCACGTGGTGGTGGCCGCAGGCGTTCATGCAACCGGAGATGTTCAGGTCCAGCTCGCCGATGTCGAACAGGTAGTCCAGGTCGTCGAAACGGCGCTGGATGGATTCGGCGATCGGGATCGACTTGGCGTTGGCCAGGGAGCAGAAATCACCGCCCGGGCAGCAGATGATGTCGGTCAGCAGGCCGATGTTCGGCGTCGCGAAACCTTGCTCGCGCAGCTCGCCCCACAGGGTGAACAGCTGGCTCTGCTCGACGTCGGCGAGAATCACGTTCTGCTCGTGGGAGGTGCGCAGCTGGCCGAAGCTGTAGCGATCGGCCAGGTCGGCGATGCCGTCCAACTGCTTGTCGGTGACGTCGCCCGGGGCTACACCGGTGGGCTTCAGCGACAGGGTCACGGCGACATAACCCGGCTTCTTGTGGGCCAGGGTGTTGCGCGTGCGCCAGCGGGCGAAGCCCGGATATTGTTTGTCGAGCTCGGCCAGTTCGGCGTCCTGGTTGACCAGGGCCTTGTAGTCCGGATCGACGAAGTGCTTGGCCACGCGATGCACTTCGGCCTCGGTCAAGGTGGTCTGGCCGCCGCGCAAGTAGGTCATTTCCGCTTCGACCTTCTCGGCGAACACCTCTGGGGTCAGGGCCTTGACCAGGATCTTGATCCGCGCCTTGTACTTGTTGTCACGCCGGCCGTAGCGGTTGTAGACCCGCAGGATGGCATCGAGGTAGCTCAACAGGTCCTGCCACGGCAGGAACTCGTTGATGAAGGCGCCAACCACCGGGGTCCGGCCCAGCCCGCCACCGACCAGGACCCGGAAGCCCAGCTCGCCGGCGGCGTTGTGCACCGGCTCCAGGCCGATGTCGTGGACTTCGATGGCCGCGCGGTCCGAGGTCGAACCGTTGATGGCGATCTTGAACTTGCGCGGGAGGTAGGCGAACTCAGGGTGGAAGGTGGTCCACTGACGGACGATTTCACACCAGGGGCGCGGGTCGATCAGTTCATCCGCGGCGACGCCGGCGAACTGGTCGGTGGTGACGTTGCGCAGGCAGTTGCCGCTGGTCTGGATGGCGTGCATCTGCACGGTCGCCAGCTCAGCCAGGATGTCCGGGATGTCTTCCAGCGCCGGCCAGTTGAACTGCACGTTCTGCCGGGTACTGATGTGGGCGTAGCCCTTGTCGTAGTCGCGAGCGATCTTGGCCATCATCCGTGCTTGGCGCGAAGTCAGCTGGCCATAAGGCACCGCCACCCGCAGCATCGGGGCAAAACGTTGGATATAGAGGCCATTCTGCAGGCGCAGAGGGCGGAATTCTTCTTCGCTCAGCTCGCCTGCCAGATAGCGCCGGGTCTGATCACGGAACTGCTTGACGCGGTCCTCGATGATCCGCTGATCGTACTCGTCGTATACGTACATATAGATCCTGTTCTCAGGCTTATCAGGTGACGCAGAGGCGGATGTCACCCAAGAAATTCTGCGCGCACGGCCGCGCACTCCCAACGGAGCCGGGCGAAGATACCAGTTTGCAGTTATGCGCAAAAGTGATGTTTGAGTATATGCAAAGAACCAAAACGACTAACGGTATCCGACCGGCCCAAACCCACATTTGTGGTGAGGGCAATCCTCGACTTAACTGTGCTCGAGTCTTTGTGCAGTCACCGATAAAACCGACAAGAGGCGATGCTATGAGCAATCCAACCAAGGCAAGGAAAAGCGACAGCGCTGTCGATGCTTGGGCCATTCTCTTTCTGATCATTCTGGTCGTGGGAACGGCGGTGTTCTGGGTCAGTCATCAATAGTTGCGGTCAAGCGATGAGCAGAGTCCGAATTGTCTGTGGGAAATGACGATTTGCCGACATTGGCCAGTATTTTGCCAGTTATACTGCAGGGCAATATTCCGGGACTCTGGTCGCAATGTTGAAGGTGTTAGGTAGGTATCTGCTGGTACTGCCGCTAGTACTGAGCGGGTCGTTCTGGGCCGTGGCCCATGCCACTTCGGTGGTGTTTCTGAACCCGGGCAATTCTACTGAAGCCTTCTGGGTTGGTTATTCACAGTTCATGCAGGCCGCGGCCAACGACCTCGGCCTGGATCTGCGCGTGCGTTATTCGCAGCGCGATCCGCAAACCACCATCCGCCAGGCCCGGGAAGCCCTGCAGGGCCCGGACCAGCCGGATTACCTGGTGGTGGTCAACGAGCAATACGTCGCGCCAGAGATCCTGCGCCTGTCCCGGGGCAGCGGGGTCAAGCTGTTCATCGTCAACAACGCGCTGACCGCCGATCAGCAACGCTTGCTGGGCGAGCGCGAGAGCCGTTATCCCGACTGGATCGGCAGCATGATCGCCAACGACGAGGAAGCCGGCTACCTGATGCTCAACGAGCTGATTCGCCGTCACGGCCCGCTCGCTCCCGGGCAGTACATCGACCTGCTGGCGTTCTCGGGGGTGAAGAACACCCCAGTGGCGCAATCCCGTGAACAGGGCCTGCAGCGGGCGCTGGCCGAGCACCCGGAGGTTCGGTTGCGCCAGCTGGTGTATGGCGAGTGGAATCGCCAGCGCGCCTTTGAGCAGGCCCAGCAGTTGCTCAAGCGCTATCCGCAGACGCAGTTGGTCTGGTCGGCCAACGACGAGATGGCCCTGGGGGCGATGGCGGCGCTGGAACAGCAGGGGCGGCAACCGGGCAAGGATGTGCTGTTCAGCGCCCTGAACAGCTCGCCGCAGGCCTTGCAGGCGCTGATCGACGGACGCCTGACGGCGCTGATCGCCGGGCACTTCACCCTGGGGGGCTGGGCGATGGTGGTGCTCAACGACGACGCCCGGGGGCTCAGTCCTGCGGCCCATGGTGGCCCGAACTGGCAACTGGGTGTGTTCCAACTCCTGGACAAGGTCCAGGCGCAGCGTCTGCTGGCGTTGCAGGGGACACAGCAATACGGCGTGGACTTCCGCGGGCTGTCGGCCCAGGGGAAGCCAGCGGGCTACCGTTACCCCTTCTCGCTGAATCTGTTACTGCGCTGACAGGCGTTCAAAGCCCCGTCAGGTGCAGCACCAGCTTGACGATACCGAACAGGGTCAAGGCGAACACCGCCGTGAACAGAATGCCCAGGATCACGAAATGGCTGGGTTTGCCGTGGGTGAAGTCGCGCTTGCGGTTCTTGCCGCTCTGCACGCCAAAGGCGGCAGCGGCGATGCTTTGCAGCATCTGCCAAAGGGTTGGCGGCTTGTCGTTGATGGGGTCGTCCATAAATCCCTCGACACAGGTGGGTGTGAGGAAAGCATAGACAATTTCTGCGTAGCCCTGGCCATGCACCCTGTAGCGAGCTTGCTCGCGCTCAGAACGCCAAGACACCGCGATTCTTCAGATTCGCCGCGTCATCGTTGACGTCCATCGCGAGCACGCTCGCTCCTGCCATTTCAGTTGTCGTAGCCCAGGTTTGGCGCCAGCCAGCGCTCGGTCACGGCCAGGTCCTGGCCTTTGCGTGCGCTGTAGCTGTTGACCTGGTCCTTGTCGATCTTGCCCACGGCGAAGTACTGCGCCTGCGGGTGGGCGAAGTACCAGCCGCTGACTGCCGCCGCCGGGAACATGGCGAAGTGTTCGGTGAGGAACACACCGCTGCGCCCGGCCTTGCCTTCGCTGGCCTCGGGGTCGAGCAGGGCGAACAGGGTGCTCTTCTCGGTATGGTCCGGGCAGGCCGGGTAACCCGGGGCCGGGCGGATACCGCTGTACTGCTCCTTGATCAGGGCCTCGTTGTCCAGTTGTTCGTCCTTGGCGTAGCCCCAGTAGTCTTTGCGCACCTGCTGGTGCAGCCACTCGGCGCATGCCTCGGCCAGACGGTCGGCCAGGGCCTTGACCATGATCGAGTTGTAGTCGTCGCCCTTGTCCTGATAGGCCTTGGCCACTTCTTCGGCGCCGATGCCGGCGGTGGTGATGAAACCACCGACGTAGTCGGTCACGCCGCTGTCCTTGGGCGCGACGAAGTCGGCCAGGGAGAAGTTCGGCTTGCCGTCGGTCTTGATGCTCTGCTGGCGCAGGTGGTGCAGCCTGGCCAAGGGTTGGCCGTCCTCGCCATAGACTTCCAGGTCGTCGTCCTGCACCTGGTTGGCCGGCCAGAAGCCGAACACCGCGCGGGCGCTGATCAGTTTCTCGTCGATCAGCTTGTCGAGCATTTCCCGGGCGTCCTTGTACAACGCGGTGGCGGCTTCACCCACCACTTCGTCCTCGAGGATGCGCGGGAACTTGCCGGCCAGGTCCCAGGAGATGAAGAACGGCGTCCAGTCGATGTATTCGGCCAGGACCCGCAGGTCGATATTGTCCAGCACCTTGGCGCCGGTGAAGGTCGGCACGGTCGGCTGGTAGCTGTTCCAGTCGAACTGCGGTTTCTTGGCCACGGCCGCCGGGTAGCTCAGGCGCTCGGTGCGGGCGCTGCGGTTGGCGGTGCGCTCGCGGACTTCCACGTACTCTTCGCGGGTGCGCTCGACGAAACCGGCCTTGAGCTCCTTGGACAGCAACTGGGTGGCCACGCCCACGGCGCGCGAGGCGTCGGTGACGTAGACCACCGCGTCATTGCTGTACTTGGGCTCGATCTTCACCGCGGTGTGAGCCTTGGAGGTGGTGGCGCCACCGATCATCAGCGGCAGGTGGAAGTCCTGGCGCTGCATTTCCCGGGCAACGTGGACCATCTCGTCCAGCGACGGGGTGATCAGGCCGGACAGGCCGATGATGTCGCACTTCTGTTCCTTGGCCACCTGGAGGATCTTCTCCGCCGGCACCATCACGCCGAGGTCGACGATGTCGTAGCCGTTACAGCCCAGGACCACGCCGACGATGTTCTTGCCGATGTCGTGCACGTCGCCCTTGACCGTGGCCATGAGGATCTTGCCCTTGGCTTGCGGCTTGTCGCCTTTTTCCAGCTCGATAAAGGGGATCAGGTGGGCCACGGCCTGCTTCATCACCCGGGCCGACTTCACCACCTGGGGCAGGAACATTTTGCCGGCGCCGAACAGGTCGCCGACGATGTTCATGCCGGCCATCAGCGGGCCTTCGATCACTTCGATCGGGCGGGCGAAGGACAGCCGCGACTCTTCGGTGTCCTCAACAATGTGCGTGGTGATGCCCTTGACCAGGGCGTGCTCCAGGCGCTTGTTGACGTCCCAGTTGCGCCACTCTTCGGTCTCGGCTTCCTTGACGCTGCCATCGCCCTTGTACTTGTCGGCGATGGCGAGGAGGGCGTCGGTGCCTTCCGGGGTACGGTTGAGGATCACATCCTCCACGGCGTCGCGCAGCTCCTGCGGGATCTGGTCGTAGATCTCCAGTTGGCCGGCGTTGACGATGCCCATGGTCAGGCCGTTGCGGATCGCATACAGCAGGAACACCGAGTGGATCGCCTCGCGCACCGGGTTGTTGCCGCGGAACGAGAACGACACGTTGGACACGCCGCCGGAGCTCAGGGCATAAGGCAGCTCGTCGCGGATGTAGGCGCAGGCGTGGATGAAGTCCACCGCGTAGTTGTTGTGCTCCTCGATGCCGGTGGCCACGGCGAAGATGTTCGGGTCGAAGATGATGTCTTCCGGCGGGAAGCCGACTTCGTTGACCAGGATGTCGTAGGAGCGTTTGCAGATTTCCTTCTTGCGCGCCTCGGTGTCGGCCTGGCCGGCTTCGTCGAAGGCCATCACCACCACGGCGGCGCCGTAGCGCTTGCACAGCTTGGCGTGATGAATGAACTGCTCGACGCCTTCCTTCATGCTGATGGAGTTGACGATGCCCTTGCCCTGGATGCACTTGAGGCCGGCTTCGATCACTTCCCACTTGGAGGAGTCGATCATGATCGGCACGCGGGAGATGTCCGGCTCGCCGGCGATCAGGTTGAGGAAGGTCACCATGGCCTTCTTCGAGTCCAGCATGCCTTCGTCCATGTTGATGTCGATCACCTGGGCGCCGGCCTCGACCTGCTGCAGGGCGACTTCCAGGGCTTCGGTGTAGTTCTCTTCACGGATCAGGCGGGCGAACTTGGCGGAACCGGTGATGTTGGTCCGCTCGCCGACGTTGACGAACAACGACTGGCGATCGATGGTGAACGGTTCCAGGCCCGACAGGCGGCAGGCCTTGGGGATGTCCGGGATCTGCCGCGGCGCATAGCCGGCGACGGCCTTGGCGATGGCCTCGATATGCCCCGGGGTGGTGCCGCAGCAGCCGCCGACGATGTTCAGGAAACCGCTCTGGGCGAACTCTTCGATGACCTTGGCGGTTTGCGCCGGCAGCTCGTCGTACTCGCCGAATTCGTTGGGCAGGCCGGCATTGGGGTGCGCCGATACGTGGGTGCTGGCCTTGTTCGACAGCTCTTCCAGGTAGGGGCGCAGTTCGCTGGCGCCAAGGGCGCAGTTCAGGCCCACCGAGATCGGCTTGGCATGGGCCACCGAGTTCCAGAAGGCTTCGGTGGTCTGCCCGGACAGGGTGCGGCCCGAGGCGTCGGTGATGGTGCCGGAGATCATGATCGGCAGTTCGAGGCCCAGTTCTTCGAACACGCCCTGCACGGCGAAGATCGCCGCCTTGGCGTTGAGGGTGTCGAAGATGGTCTCGATCAGGATCAGGTCGGCGCCACCCTCGATCAGGCCCTTGGTGGCCTCGGTGTAGTTCTCCACCAGTTCGTCGAAGGTGACGTTGCGGTAGCCGGGGTTGTTGACGTCCGGCGACAGCGAGCAGGTGCGGCTGGTCGGGCCCAGCACGCCGGCGACGAAGCGCGGCTTGTCCGGGGTCTCGAGGGTCTTGGCGTCGGCGACCTTGCGCGCCAGGCGCGCGCCTTCGACGTTGAGCTCGTAGACCAGCGCTTCCATGCCATAGTCGGCCATGGAAATCCGGGTGGCGTTGAAGGTGTTGGTCTCGAGGATGTCGGCGCCGGCATCCAGGTAGGCTTTCTCGATGCCGCCGATCACGTCCGGACGGGTCAGCACCAGCAGGTCGTTGTTACCCTTGACGTCGCTCGGCCAGTCGGCGAAACGTTTGCCACGGTAGTCCTGCTCCTCGAGCTTGTAGCTCTGGATCATGGTGCCCATGCCGCCGTCGAGAATCAGGATGCGCTCTTTGAGGGCTTGCTGAAGGGCTTGGAGGCGCGTGCTGCGATCGGACATGAAAGACTACCTGGAAGGGCCATTACGAAGGGCGAGGATCATAGCAAACCTGTGCGCTTTTAGAGTATGTGGCGGTTTTGCATGAATATCGCTCATGTTGGTGGCGGTGCCGGCCCGGTAGAATCGCCGGATTTTCTTATGGATTGGACCAGGGATATGTCTTACCGCGTTGTCATCGGCAGTGTGCTGCTGCTTTTAAGTTCGTTCGCCAGCGCCCAGGATCCCGCGCCAGCGATCTCCTACACTCGCGATATCCAGCCGATCTTCACCGAGAAATGCGTGGCCTGCCATGCCTGCTACGACTCGGCGTGCCAGCTCAACCTGGGCAGCGGCGAGGGCGCGGCCCGTGGCGCCTCGAAGATCCCGGTGTACGACGGCGAACGCAGCAAGGCGCAGACGCCGACCCGCTTGTTCTACGACGCTTCCGGCAAGCACGCCTGGCAGGGCATGGGCTTCTATTCGGTGCTCGACGCCCAGGGCAGCCAGGCGGCGCTGATGGCGCGCATGCTGGAGCTGGGCCACAAGACGCCGTTGCAACCCAACGCCAAGCTGCCGGAGGACATCGTCCTGGGCCTGAACCGCGAGAACATGTGCGCGCAACCGGCCGAATTCGATGGTTATGCCAGGGCCCATCCGCGCGAAGGCATGCCGCTGGCGGTGACCGGCCTGACCGATCAGCAATACCAGACGCTGCAACGCTGGCTGGCCTCCGGTGCGCCGATCGACGAACAGGGCCTGGCGCCGAGCGCCAAGGAAGCGATGCAGGTGCTGCAGTGGGAAAACCTGCTCAATGCCCCGGGCGCCCGGGAAAGCCTGGTGGCCCGCTGGCTGTTCGAGCACTGGTTCCTCGCCCACATCTATTTCGAGGGCGGCGAGCCGGGGCATTTCTTCCAGTGGGTGCGTTCGCGCACGCCGAGCGGCCAGCCGATCGACCTGATCAACACCCGCCGCCCCAACGACGACCCGGGCACCCAGGTGTATTACCGCCTGTGGCCGGTGCAGGGGGTGATCGTGCACAAGACCCACATCACCTACCCGCTGAGCGCGGCGAAGATGGCGCGGATCAAGACCCTGTTCTACAGCGGCGATTATCAGGTCAGCGCTCTGCCGGGCTATGGCCCGGGCCGCCGCGCCAACCCGTTCGAGACCTTCGAGGCGATTCCGGCCAGGGCCCGCTACCAGTTCATGCTGGATAACGCCGAGTACTTCGTGCGCACCTTTATCCGCGGCCCGGTGTGCCGCGGGCAGATCGCCACCGACGTGATCCGCGACAACTTCTGGGCGCTGTTCCAGGCCCCGGAACACGACCTCTACATCACCGACCCGGCCTACCGCGGCCAGGCCACGCCGCTGCTGGCCATGCCCGGGCAGAACGACGACGTCGGCAGTGTGCTGAGCCTGTGGCTGGCCTACCGCGACAAGCGCAACGAATACGAGATCCTGCGTCGCGACTCCTACGCCAACGCACCGGCGCCAAGCTGGTCGACCCTGTGGGCGGGCAACGACAACGCGCTGCTGAGCATCTTCCGCCACTTCGACAGCGCCTCGGTGACCAAGGGCCTGATCGGCGAGGTGCCGCAGACCATGTGGCTGTTCGACTACCCACTGCTGGAGCGCACCTACTACCAGCTGGCGGTCAACTTCGACGTGTTCGGCAACGTCTCGCACCAGGCGCAGACCCGGCTGTACTTCGACCTGATCCGCAACGGCGCCGAGCAGAACTTCCTGCGCCTGATGCCCGCCGGCACCCGCGAGGACTTCCTCGACGATTGGTACCAGAACAGTGGCAAGTTCAAGATGTGGCTGGACTACGAGTCCATCGACGACGACAAGGCCAGCGCCCTGGCCCTGGACGAGAAGGACCCGAAACGCGACTTCGCCAATCAGTTGCTGAGCCGTTACGGCGACCTCAATGCGCGGCCCGATCCGATCAACCGCTGTGACGGCGCCTACTGCTCGCGGCCGAACATCGACCCGGCGCTGCAGAATGCCGAACAGGCCCTCAGCGGCCTGGTTTCGCGGCCGGCGGCCGGCATGCGGGTCATCGACCTGCTACCGGAGGCCACCATGCTGCGCATCCAGGCGCCAAGCGGCCAGCGGGTGTTCTACAGCATGCTGCGCAACCGCGCCCACAGTAACGTGGCGTTCCTGCTGGGCGAGTCGCTGCGCTACCAGCCGGGCCTGGACACCCTGACCATTTACCCGGGCGTGCTCAGCAGCTACCCGAACTTCATGTTCAATATTCCCGCCGGGCAAGTGCCGGCGTTCGTGGCCGAGATGGAAAACGCCAAGGACGCCCACCGTTTCGAGAAAATCGTCGAGCGCTGGGGCATCCGTCGCAGCCATCCGCAGTTCTGGCAGTACTTCCATGACCAGACCCAGTACATCCTCGAGACCGATCCGAAAGAGGCGGGCGTACTGGACATGAACCGCTACGAGAACCTCTGACGGCGCCAAGCCCTTGAAATTCCGGGCCGGAGCCCTCAGGTTCCGGCCCGGCCCATCCCGCAAGAGCCTGGTAAAAATCCCAGGCGTTGGGTTGACCGCCTAATGCGGGCCTATCGACCAAGGTCTATCCCGACAAAAATACTAGGACTTTGTCCGGCACGCCGATTGGCGTAAACTGCGCCCACGCCTGCGAGGAATTTCCATGACCGCTATTACCATTACCGACGCCGCCCACGATTATCTGGCTGATCTGCTCTCCAAGCAGAACACCCCGGGCATTGGCATCCGCATCTTTATCACCCAGCCCGGGACTCAGTACGCCGAGACCTGCATCGCCTATTGCAAGCCGGGTGAAGAAAAACCCGAAGACAAAGCCCTGGGGCTGAAGAGCTTCACCGCCTACATCGACGCCTTCAGCGAAGGTTTCCTCGATGACGCGGTGGTCGACTACGCCACCGACCGCATGGGCGGCCAGCTGACCATCAAGGCGCCCAACGCCAAGGTACCGATGGTCAACGCCGACAGCCCGATCAACGAGCGCATCAACTACTACCTGCAGACCGAGATCAACCCGGGGCTGGCCAGCCACGGCGGCCAGGTCAGCCTGATCGATGTGGTCGAGGACGGCATCGCCGTGCTGCAGTTCGGCGGTGGTTGCCAGGGTTGCGGCCAGGCCGACGTGACCTTGAAGGAAGGCATCGAGCGCACCCTGCTCGAGCGCATTCCCGAGCTCAAGGGCGTACGTGACGTCACCGACCACACGCAGAAAGAAAACGCCTACTACTAAGTAAGGTGTTCGCTGCGAACAGAAAAAAACGGCGCCCCGTGAGCGCCGTTTTTTTATGCCCGGATGTATGTGGCCCCAGTTGCTCCGCGGCGCCTGGATCGCGAGCAAGCTTCGCTCCTACAGAGGAATGCGCATGCTTTTGTAGGAGCGAGCTTGCTCGCGATAAGGCCTCAGGGCCGATACAAATGTGCATGCCCCGCGCGATACAACGACGACTCGCTGAAGGCGTCGGTGGCCAGCACCCGGCCCACCAGGATCAGCGCCGTGCGCCGAAACCCCTTGGCCTGGACCTTTTCGGCAATGTCCGCCAGCGTGCCCAGCACCCAGTCCTGGTCCGGCCAGGTCGCCCGGTGCACCACGGCAATCGGGCAGTCGACGCCGTAGTGGGGCAGCAGCTCGGCAACTATCTTTTCCAGGTGGTTGACCCCCAGGTGAATCGCCATGGTGGTGCCGTGGGCGGCCAGGCCGGCGAATGCCTCGCCGGCGGGCATCGAGGTCTTGTCGGCATAGCGGGTCAGGATCACGCTCTGGGCGACGTCCGGCAGGGTCAGTTCGGCCCCCAGCAAGGCGGCGCAGGCCGCGGTGGCGGTTACGCCGGGGATGATCTCGAAGGGAATGCCCAGCGCGCGCAGGCAGCGAATCTGTTCGCCGATGGCGCCGTACAGGCTCGGGTCGCCGGAATGTACCCGGGCCACGTCCTGGCCTTTGGCGTGGGCGTCCTTGATCAGCTCGATGATCTGTTCCAGATGCAGTTCGGCGCTGTTGACCACCTGTCCGGCACTATGGCCCTGGAGCACGGCTTCGGGCACCAGGGAGCCGGCATAGATAATGACCGGGCAGCTGTGGATCAGCCGCTGGCCCTTGACGGTGATCAGTTCCGGGTCGCCGGGACCTGCGCCGATAAAAAAGACGGTCATGGCGTTCTCCTGTGAAAAAAGGGGCGAGGCAACCTCACAGATGAAGATTGCTCATGATCAGCGGCGGCGATTATCGAAGATTTACCCGGAGCAGGCCAAGGCGAGGGTCGCCTGGGCGTATTTCTGCCGTGGGATAAGCAGCTTTGCCGGGCCTCGGGCCAGGTGTTCGGCCAGGGCCAGGGCGGCGCTTTCGGCGACCCCGTAGCAGCCGGTGCGCTCGTAGGCGATCTGCGAACGATGGCTGAGTTGCAACACATAAGGTGTCAGTTGGCGGCTGCTGAAACAGGTCAGGGGCAGGCCCAGTTGCGCGGCCAGGGCCAGCAGCCCGGGTTCCTCGCGTTTCAGGTCGATGCTGGCCAGGGCCTTGATCTGCCCGAGGTCGATGCGGTGGGCGGCCAGGGCCTGGTCGAGCAGGGCGCGCAAGGTCTCCACCGGGCAGCCCCGCTGGCAGCCCAGGCCGACCACCAGGGTCGGCGCTGTGCTGGCAGCCGTCATGCCGAGTACTGATCGTCGCTCTTGCGGCGGAACAGCCAGGCGCTGATCAGGCCCAGGGCCAGCCAGAACGCGGCGTTGGTCAACTGCGAAGCGATCTTGAACTGTGCTTCCAGTTCTTCCGGTGCGAGCATCGAATGCACTTCCGGCTGCGGCGCGCCGATGAGGTGCGGCACGGCGAGGATGGCCACGCCCAGCACTTTCAGCAGCCAGTGGCGAGCGAAGACGATCAGGGCAATGCCGACCGCGGTGGAGGCGGCGGTGCCGACCCACCAGACCTGCCGTTGCCCCAGGTCCGCGGCGGCGGTGCCCGGCAGTTCGGGCGGCAGGCCGAGGGTCGGCGCCAGGCAGAAGGTCGCGTAACCGGCCAGGCCCCAGAGCAGGCCCTGGGAGGTACGGCTCGGCGCGCGCAGGGTGTAGAGGCCGGCGAGCATCAGGGCGAACCCCACGGCGACCACCAGGTTGCCGCCGGTGGTGGACAGCACGCGCTGCCAGCCGTCTTCCGGTTCCCAGGCTTCGGCGTCGTGGCTATGGGCGGCGGTGTCGGCGGCGTGTTCATGAACTTCGGAGGCGGCGGGGGCCTTCTCGTAGGTTTCCGCCTCGAGGATCAGCGGCGCGACCCAGAAGCTTTGCAGCAGGGTCAGCAACAGGGCCGCCAGCAACCCGGTGAAACCCGCGGTTTGCGCGATACGCTTGATCATCTCGGCAGGTCTCAGTGGCAAGGGAAGGCAGCGCTGTGACGGGTATCGTGGGCGGCGTTGTGCACCGCTTCGAGATGGGAGAAACCGGCGAAATACACAAGGCACGCACCGAGGATCGAGGCGCCGATGGCGGCGACCAGGCGTTGGCTCAGGGTGGCGGTGCTGCTGGTGGAGTGGCTGGTGCTGCTGATGCTCGACATGGCGCTTCCCTCTGGTGTGTCAGCGGCTGGATCGAACGCAGCAAGACCTCGCGAGGCGGGCTCGCGGGGAATTAACAGCGCCCGCCCACCGCGGGTTTGTTATGACTGTGTAGCGGGCCGGTCTCCGGGCTCGCGAGGGGCGGGGCTTGCGCCTGGCCTGCAAGAATCGCCTTCCCATGCCGGACTGCTGGCACAGTGGATCTGACTCTTCGCTCGCTTACCGTTGCGGGGGCAGCACCGGACTGATCAAGGCTGTTGGCCTGTGACGCACCGGTTTCCCGTTTCACCCTGTGAAGGGCACCCGTAACAAGGCGTGTAGGAGAGCATGGGCGAGGGAGGGGCGTCAATTGGCAAGGGTTCTCCTTTTCGAGCGCGATTGGCCGGTCTTCGCGCCGCATGAAGATTGACCGCCCCCCACGCTCTGCGTAGCCTTGCGCTTTCGAGGTTCTTCGGCAGCTGCCGAAGCTAGGTTCTGTACGAAAAGTCGGCGAGCGAAGGTCAGGCAAGGCAAAAACAGGCGAGGAACGGCCGGGGTCGCGTTCGACTTTAGGGGCCTACATGAGCATTCCGAGTCTGTTTTTAACGCAGCATGGCCTGCGTAGCGCCGAAGGCGCCCAGCGCGCAGCCACTTGTCGTACAGAACCTAAGAAGGGAACGCGGTCCAAGCCGCGGCTGCCCCCGCAACTGTAAACGGTGATGAACGATGCAAGGCCACTGCCAGGCGGCGGGAAGGCGCATCGTTCGCCAGTCCAACGACCGGCGCGCCGTCAGCCAGGAGACCTGCCTCGGACTCGATTCTCACTACAACCGGGCGGGGTGATCCGGTGGCGAACTCTTCCGTGCACCTGCCTGCGCGGTTCTCGTCCCGTATGCCCGCCACCTTGCCAAAGGGCATCCGATGAAAACACTGGCCAAACTTCCCGTCACCATCGTTACCGGCTTCCTCGGCTCGGGCAAAACCACCTTGCTGCGGCATATGCTGGACAACGCCCAGGGCCGCCGCATCGCGGTGATCGTCAACGAGTTCGGCGAGCTGGGCATCGACGGCGAGATCCTCAAGCAGTGCGCCATCGGTTGCACCGAGGAAGAAGCCAGCGGCCGCGTCTACGAGCTGGCCAACGGCTGCCTGTGCTGCACCGTGCAGGAAGAATTCTTCCCGGTGATGCGCGAACTGGTGGCCCGTCGCGGCGACCTCGACCATATCCTCATCGAGACTTCCGGCCTGGCCCTGCCCAAACCCTTGGTCCAGGCTTTCCAGTGGCCGGAAATCCGCAGTGCCTGCACCGTCGACGCGGTGATCACGGTGGTCGACAGCCCGGCCGTGGCCGCCGGCACCTTCGCCGCCTTCCCGGACCAGGTGGACGCCCAGCGCAAGCTCGACCCGAACCTCGACCATGAGTCGCCCCTGCATGAGCTGTTCGCCGACCAGCTGTCCAGCGCCGACCTGGTGATTCTCAACAAGGCCGACCTGATCGGCGCGGGAGACCTGGCCAAGGTACGCCTGGAAGTCGCCGAGGAACTGCCGCCGGCGGTGAAAGTCATCGAAGCCAGCAGCGGTCGCCTGCCGCTGGACGTGCTGCTGGGCCTGGGCAATGGTTCGGAAGAGCACATCGACGGCCGCCACAGCCACCACGATCACCACCATGACGGCGATGACGATCACGATCACGACGCCTTCGACTCCATCTCCATCGAGCTGCCACAGGCCGACGAAAGCCTGCTGCTGGATGCCCTGACCCAGTTGGTGGTGCAGCACGGCATCCTGCGGGTCAAGGGTTTCGCGGCGATCCCCAACAAGCCGATGCGCCTGTTGATCCAGGGCGTGGGCACCCGCTTCGACAAGCACTTCGACCGCCAGTGGGGCGCCGACGAAGCGCGCACCACGCGCCTGGTGCTGATCGGCCAGGCGCTGGACGCAGCCCTGCTCGAAGCGCAATTGCGCGCCGCGCTCAGCGTGTAAGCCATGCATCTGCTCAGGACCCAGCCCGGCGGTTTCGTGTCGGACGACAACATTGCCGACCTTGGACAAACCCCCGCCGAGCTGGTGATCCTGTGCAGCGGCGATTCCAGCCTGGCGCTGCTGGCCGAAGCGGCGCAGCAGTTGCCCGAGGACTACCCGAGCTTGCGCCTGGCCAATCCGATGCAGGTGCAGAACCACGCCTCGGTCGACCTGTATGTCGACCAGGTGCTGCGCCACGCCAAAGTGATCCTGATTTCCCTGCACGGTGGCATCGCCTATTGGCGCTATGGCATCGAGCAACTGGTGCAACTGGCGCAACGCGGCGTGCAGCTGATCCTGGTGCCAGGCGACGATCGCCCGGACCCGGAGCTGAGCGACCTGAGCACGGTGCCCGCCGCCGACCGCGAGCGTCTCTGGCACTTCCTGCGCCAGGGCGGCATGGGCAATGCGCTGAACCTGTACCGTTGCCTGGCCAGTGGCTGGCTGGGGCGCGATTACCCTTGGTCCGAGCCGCAGACCCTGCCGCGCACGGCGATCTACCACCCGCACAGAAGCAGCGCTGCCCTCAGCGATTGGCAAGCCGACTGGCGGGCCGGCCAGCCGGTGGCGGCGCTGTTGTTCTACCGTTCGCATTTGCAGGCGGCCAACACCGCCTTTATCGATGAGTTCTGCCAGCGCTTGCAGGCGGCCGGCCTGAACCCGCTGCCGATCGCCCTGGCCAGCCTGAAAGAGCCCGGTTGCCTGACGGTGGTCGAGGCGCTGCTGGATGAGGTGCAGGCGGCAGTGATCCTCAACACCACCGGGTTTGCCCAGTCCAGTCCGGAGGCGCCGCACCTGCGGCCGTTTCGCCGCAATATCCCGGTGATCCAGGCCATCTGCGCCCAGGACAACGAACCCGGCTGGCGCGCCAGCGAGCAGGGCCTGGGCCCGCGGGACCTGGCGATGCACATCGCCTTGCCGGAACTGGACGGGCGCATCATCAGCCGGCCCATCAGCTTCAAGGACCTGGCCTGGCGCAGCGAGCGCAGCCAGTCGGACGTGGTCTGCTACCGCTCGGCCCCCGAGCGCATGGATTTTGTCGCCGAACTGGCGCGGCGCTGGGTCGATCTGGCCCGGCTGCCCAATGGCGAAAAACGCATCGCCCTGATCCTCGCCAACTACCCGACCCGCGACGGCCGCATCGGCAACGGCGTGGGCCTGGACACGCCGGCGGCGGCGCTGAATATCCTGCGCGCCCTGCACGCCGAGGGGTACCCACTGCCGGCCGAGTTGCCGGACAGCGGTACGGTGCTGATCCAGCAACTGCTCGGCGGGGTCAGCAACGACCTGGACAGCCTCGACCTGCGCCCGTGCCAGCAAAGCCTGGCGCTGGACGAGTACCAGGCCATGTTCGACGCGCTGCCTGAAGCCAACCGCCTGGCGGTGCTCGAACGCTGGGGTGGGCCACAAAACGACCCGATGTTCCGCGGCGGGCGGCTGATGATCGCCGGCCTGCGTTTTGGCCTGACCTTCGTCGGCATCCAGCCGGCGCGCGGTTATCAGGTCGACCCGAGCGCGGTCTATCACGACCCGGACCTGGTGCCGCCCCACGCGTACCTGGCGTTCTATTTCTGGCTGCGCCGGACCTACGGCGCCCATGGGCTGATCCACGTCGGCAAGCACGGCAACCTGGAGTGGCTGCCGGGCAAGGGCGTCGGCCTGTCCGCAAGCTGCTGGCCGGACCTGCTGCTGGGGCCGCTGCCGAATATCTATCCGTTTATCGTCAACGACCCGGGCGAGGGTGCCCAGGCCAAGCGCCGGACCCAGGCGGTGATCATCGACCACCTGATGCCGCCGCTGACCCGCGCCGAAACCTACGGTCCGCTGCGCGACCTGGAGCTGTTGGCCGACGAGTACTACGAAGCGCAACTGCTCGATCCGCGCCGCGCCCGCGAGTTGCAGAAGGACATTCTCAAGCTGGTGCGGGTGACCCGGATCGACCGCGAACTGCAGCTGGACGGGCCGCTCGACGGCGAGGCCGACGCGGCGCTCTGGCTGCCGCGCCTGGACACCTACCTGTGCGACCTGAAGGAATCGCAGATCCGTGACGGCCTGCATGTGTTCGGCGAATCGCCGGTGGGCCGCCTGCGCATCGACACCTTGCTGGCCCTGCTGCGGATTCCTCGCGGCGATGGCCGGGGGGCACAGTCGAGCCTGCTGCGGGCGCTGGCCAAGGCCTTCGAGCTGGGTTTCGATCCGCTCGATTGCGCCCTGGCCGAGCCCTGGAGCGGCCGCCGGCCACAGGTTTTGCAGGGCATCAGCGAGCAGCGGTGGCGCACCGCCGGCGATACCCGTGAACGCCTGGAGCTGTTCGCCGGACGCTTGATAGAAGCGGCCTTGGCCGGTGAGGTCGAGCAACTGAACGAGCCCGCCTGGAGCGAGGTCAAGGCGATCATCGACAACCTGCGCGAGGGGGTGGCGCCGCGCCTGGATGCCTGCGGCCCGGCGGAGATGGGTGGTTTGCTGGATGCCCTGGGCGGGCGTTTCGTACCGGCCGGGCCCAGCGGCGCACCGAGTCGCGGGCGCCTGGACGTGCTGCCCACCGGGCGCAATTTCTACTCGGTGGACGTGCGCAACCTGCCGACCACCACCGCCTGGCGTATCGGTTTCCAGTCGGCCGACCTGATCCTCGAACGGCATTTGCAGGACCATGGCGACCACTTGCGCCAGCTCGGCCTGTCGGTGTGGGGCACGGCGACCATGCGCACCGGCGGCGACGACATCGCCCAGGCCATGGCGCTGATGGGCGTGCGCCCGGTGTGGGCCACCGGCAGCCAGCGGGTCGACGACTTCGAGATTTTACCGCTGAGCCTGCTGGACCGCCCGCGGGTGGACGTGACCCTGCGGGTGTCCGGATTCTTCCGCGATGCCTTCGCCAACCTGATCCGCCTGTTCGACGCCGCCGTGCAGGCGGTGGCCGCGCTGGACGAGCCGGACGACCTCAACCCGCTGGCGGCCAAGGTCCGCGCCGAGCGTGAGGCGCTGCTGCAGTCCGGCCTGGATGCCGAGGCCGCGCAACGCCAGGCCGGTTGGCGGATCTTCGGCGCCAAGCCCGGTGCCTATGGCGCGGGCGTGCAGGGCGCTATCGACGGTCGCCTGTGGCAGAGCCGCGAGGACCTGGCCGAGGTCTACCTGAACTGGGGTGGCTACGCCTATGGCGGCGCCGACGAAGGCACCGCGGCCCGTGGCCAGTTCGCCCAGCGCCTGAGCCAGGTGCAGGCGGTGTTGCAGAATCAGGACAACCGTGAGCACGACCTGCTGGATTCCAACGACTACTACCAGTTCCAGGGCGGCATGCTCGCCGCCGTGGAAAGCCTCAGCGGCGCCAAGGCCGCCAGTTACCACGGCGACCACAGCCAGCCGGACCTGCCGAAAATCCGCAGCCTCAAGGAAGAACTGAACCGGGTGATCCGCTCCCGCGCGGCCAACCCGAAGTGGATCGAAGGGGTGAAACGCCATGGCTACAAGGGCGCCTTTGAAATGGCCGCCACCGTGGATAATCTGTTCGCCTTCGACGCCACCACCCAGCTGATCGACGATCACCAGTACGCCTTGCTGGCCGACGCCTACCTGCTGGACCCGGCGAACCGCGAGTTCATCCGGCAGCACAACCCCCATGCGTTGCGCGATATGACCGAGCGCCTGCTCGAGGCCCAGCAGCGCGGCCTGTGGCAGGAGCCCGGCGAGTACCGCGAGGCCCTGGAAAACCTGCTGCTGGATATCGAGGAAGATTCCTGATGAGTGCTGCGCACTCATCGCGAGCAAGCTCGCTCCTACAGAACCGCACGATTCCCTGTGGGAGCGAGCTTGCTCGCGATAACGATTCGACTGACGACACACGACCGGACCGAGAACCGACATGAGCGATACCCCACATTTCCCGCTGTCCGCCGTGGTCGGCGCCGATGACCTGAAACTGGCGCTGTGCCTGACGGCCATCGACCCGAAAATCGGCGGGGTGTTGATCGAAGGGCCGCGGGGCATGGCCAAGTCGACCCTGGCCCGTGGCCTGGCGGACCTGCTGGCGAGCGGGCAGTTCGTCACCTTGCCTTTGGGCGCGACCGAGGAACGCCTGGTCGGCACCCTGGACCTGGACGCGGCCCTGGGCGAAGGCCGGGCGCAGTTTTCCCCGGGGGTGCTGGCCAAGGCCGATGGCGGGGTGCTCTACGTCGATGAGGTGAACCTGCTGCCGGACCATCTGGTGGACCTGCTGCTGGACGTGGCCGCCAGCGGTACCAACCTGATCGAGCGCGATGGTATTTCCCACCGGCATTCGGCCCGGTTCGTGCTGATTGGCACCATGAACCCGGAAGAGGGCGAGTTGCGTCCGCAACTGCTGGACCGCTTTGGCCTGAATGTCACCCTGAGCGGCCAGACGCCGCCCACTGAGCGGGGCCAGATCATTCGCCGGCGGCTGGATTTCGACAGCGATCCCCAGGGTTTCTGCCAGCAGTGGGCCGCCGAGCAGGAGGCGCTGCGCCAACGCTGCCAGCAGGCGCGGCTGTTGCTGGCGGAGATTGCCCTGGACGACCAGGCGCTGGAGCGGATCACCGAGCGCTGTTTTGCCGCTGGCGTCGACGGCCTGCGCGCGGACCTGGTGTGGCTGCGTGCCGCCCGCGCCCATGCGGCCTGGCGCGGCGCCCGGGCCATCGAGGAACAGGACATAGACGCCGTGGCCGAATTCGCCCTGCGTCATCGCCGTCGCGACAACCCGCCGAGCGCGGCCCATCAGCCGCAGCCGTCTCCCGCGCCGGCCCCGGCTCAATCCAGCCCCGCCGAAGGCCAGGGCCAATGGGGCGAACTGCCGGCCCAGGCGCTGGCCACCGGCATCCGCCGTGAAGTGCCGAGCTGGCCAAAAAAGCCCTAGGCATTCGCCCCCGGTCCGACGCGGGGGCGAATGCCAAGCCCCGCGCCGGACGGTTGGACAAGGGCAGGCAAGGTCGGGCACGCGCGGCTACCCATGGCTCGATCAACTGGCCGGGCACCTTGCTCAAGGGGCGACCCCGCCAGCGCGACGATCTGTTGTGGCACCTGCGCAGCCGGTCGCCCCATGAACTGTGGCTGGTGATCGTCGATGCATCGGCCTCGACCCGCCGCCATCAGGCGCTGGGCGATGCCAAGGGCCTGCTGGCCCAGCTGTTCGACGATGCCTACCGGCAGCGCGCACGCCTGGCCTTGCTGACCGCCAGCGGCCGCGCGCCGAACTGGCAGGTGCAGGGGCTGAAGGCCTCGAAGGCTCTGCGCGACTGGCTCGATGGGCTGGGCGCGGGCGGCGGCACACCGTTGCTGGCGGCCTTGGCCGAGGCGAGGCAATGGCTGGTTTCGCGGCAGAAGCGCTATCCGGCCGAACAGCAGCGAGTGCTGCTGCTCACCGATGGTCGGTTGAAAAGCCTGCCGCCGTTGGCGCGCCTGGGGTGCCCGACCCTGTTGATCGATATCGAACGCGGGCCGATCCGCCTCGGTCGCGCTCGCGAGCTGGCGCAGCAACTGGATGCGCAGTACCGGCATATCGATGGGGCGTGATGGGGGGAGGGCAGTCCGGTCATGAGCCGCTCGACGACTGCCCTCGGATCAGCGTTTCAGCCGCCGAAAGGAGCGGAACGGATGGCCTCGCCTTTCCTGGCGCAGGAAGGTGGGTTGGTCATGCCCATGGAGAGCAGGTTGCCGCCGTTGATGATGCAGTTGAACTCCTTGTTGTCGTTGGTTTTCAAGGCCACGTAGGTGTTGGTGCCTTCGGTGCGACGGCTGACGATGCTGACATCCGAGGGCGAGTAGCCCAGGGCGCCGCTGGTCTGGGATTTGATCTGTTCATCGGTCAGGGTATTGGTCTTGCCGGCGATGGTGTTGCAACCAGCGAGTCCGAGGGTGAGGGCACAAGCCAGGGCAAGGGGGACGACTCTCATGTGTTGCTCCTTTTATTAGGGGGAGGTCCGCCAGACATCCTAGCCGCAGCGTATTTTTTTGCTGGGTACGTTGCTCGTTTTTGCGATTCGCTGCGCAATAGGGCATCACCCGCCGACGGACGGGTGTGCTGGGTCAGGCACTCCGTCCTTTCCCTTGAGAGCGGGCAAGAGCGTCCCTGTGCTTGCGCCCTTGCATTGGCTATTACCTGGCCATTTCCTGCCGGTACTGGCGCGTGCGCCTGGCGCTGTTCAACTGATCGAGCAGCAGCGCCAGCCAGGGGCGTACTTGAGGTTTGGGCGCGCGCCCGCGACTCAGGCGATGTATCTGCAGGCGGACGATGGCCATGGTTGCCAGGGAAGCCAGGGGCTTGCGTTTCCAATGCAGCGGCGGCAGTTGTGGGTGGCTTTGCTGGCCACTGCGCCAGAGCCGGGGCAACGCCGGTTCGAGGGCCAGGGCGGTGGCGATGCCGGCCATCGCAATGCCGCTGTCCAGCACCTGTTGCACCACCGGCAGGCGGCGGATGCCGCCGGTGACCATTACCGGCATTCGTGCCACGGGCGCCAGTTCGCTGGCCATTTCGATGAAGTAGGCTTCGCGCGCCAGGGTCCGGCCGTCGCGCACTTCGCCCTGCATGGCCGGGGACTCGTAGCTGCCCCAGGTCCAGCGCCAGGCCAACGGCTACCGTCGTTACCCGCCGCAGATCCTGCAGACCCTGAAGATCATCCAGTGCGCCCAGCAGGCCGGGTTCAGCCTGGACGAGCTCAAGCAACTGCTGCCGGGTTGCGAGTCGAGTGACCTTGACCATCAGGCCTTGCTGCAAAGCCTGGAGGGCAAGGTCGGGCAGATCGAGGCAATGCAGCAGCACCTGGCCCGGAGCAAGGCGCAACTGCTGGAGATCATCGACAGCATCCGCAACCGCCCGGAAGGCATGGACTGTTCCGAGAACGCCGAGCGGCTCATGGCCTCGATCAAGGGCGGGCAGCCCTGAGCGGTGATCGAGCCATGTCCGGCAGTTGCGTCTGGTTTCACTCCACGCCCAGCGTCAAAGAGCGCGGCTGCGGGATGGGGTTGCGCATCAGCGTACCCACCGTCACTGCCGCCAGCAGCGCCAGGAGGCCGGCGACCCAGAGCACCACGCCGAAGCCGTCGACGAAGGCCTGGCGGGCCAGGGGTTCGATGAGCCCTTTCGCGGACTCGGGCAGCCGTGCCAGGGCCGCCGGCATGTCGCCGGCCACCACCCGTGAGGCGATGGCCTGGGCCTGGTCGAGCCATGGCGCGGCGCTTGCGCCCAGGCTGGCGTGCAACCTGTGCTGGGTATGGCTGCCGAGCAGGGCGCCGAACACGCCGATGGCCAGCATGATGGCGCTGAAACGCATGGTGGTGCTCAGGCCCGAGGCCATGCCGGCGCGGTCGCGGGGCACGCAGGCCATGATGTTTTTCTGCGTGTCGCCGTTGAGCAGGCCGGCGCCGGCGCCGGTCACCGCGATGGCCAGGGCGAAGTTCAGGTAGCCGCCCGCCTGCACGGCCCAGGCCGCGAGCAGGTTGCCGCAGCCGACCAGGGTCAGGCCCGCGGCCATCAGGGTCGCCGGGGCATAACGCGTTGCCAGGCGCACGCCGATGCGTGGGCAGATCAGCATGGTCAGGGCAAATGGCAGCATGCCCAGGCCCGAGGCGATGGCCGAGAAACCCAGGCCGTTCTGCAGGTAGAAGGGCAGCAGGGTCATCATCACCTGGGCGCAGCCGGCGTAGGCGAACATGCCCAGCAGGGCACCGATAAAGCGCGGATGACGAAACAGCCGCAGGTCGACCATGGGCCGGCGCTGTACCCGCTCGATCAGCACGAACAGCCCGAGCAAGGCCATGCCGGCCAACAGCCGGGTGTAGGTCAGCGGGTGGCTCCAGCCGATGCGGTTGGCTTCGATCAGGCCCCAGATCAGGCACAGCAGGCTGGCGCTGAAGGCCAGGCTGCCCCAGGGGTCGAGGCGCGCGGCCTGGGTATCGCGGGACTCCGGTATCGCGCGCAACACCATCAGCACCAGCAGCCCGCCCACCGGCAGGTTGAGGTAGAAGATCCAGCGCCAGCCGATGAACTCGGTGATCAGGCCGCCGACGGTCGGCGCGGCGGTCATCGCCACCCCCATGCAGGCCCCCCAGAACGCCCAGGCCTTGGCCCGTTCGAGCTCGTCATGGAAGGTGTGGCCGATGGTGGCCAGGGCCGAGGTCAGCAGCAGCGCCGCGCCGACGCCCTTGATCGCCCGGGCGATGTCGAGCAACAGCACGTTGGGCGCGGCGCCACAGCCGAGCGAGGCGAGGATGAACAGCCCGAGGCCACAGAGCAGGGTGCGCTTGCGACCGAAACGGTCGGCCAGGCTGCCCGCCGGCAGCAACAGGGCGGCGAAGGCCAGCATGTAGGCGCTGACCACCCATTCGATATCGGCGAAGTTGGCCCCCAGGTCACGGGCGATGCTCGGCAGGGTCACCGCGACGATGTTGGTATCGAGCACGATCAGCGAACAGACCCCGGAAGCGGTGAGCAGGGTCAGGCGCGGGCTGGCTGGCCTCATGGCTGCCCCCGTTGACCCAGTGTGGCGAGGGCGGCCTGGGCGATTTCATCGTCGTGGGCCGGGGTGTCGGCGCTGATGCCGATGGCGCCGATCACCTGGCCGTCGACGCGGATCGGCTGCGCGCCTTTCATCATCAGCAGGCCCGAAGTGATGGCTGCCTGGCGCCCGCCGTTGATGGCGTTTTCCAGGTCGCCGGAAGGACGCTTGAACAATGCCGAAGTGCGCGCCTTGCCCTGGGCCAGTTCGATGCCGGCCACCACCGGCGCCCCGTCCATGCGCGCACTGAGGATCGGCCAGCCGCCGTCGTCGACTATCGCCACGGCGCAGGGCCAGCCCTTGGCCGTGGCGGTTTCCTGGGCAGCCTTGAGCAGTTGCTGGGCGGTGGCGAAATTAAGGATTGCCTTCTGGGCAACGTCGGCATTTTTCTCGGCGGCGAAAGCCGTCGGTGCGCTGCAGCAAGTGATCAGGGCCAGAAACAGAGGTTTGACGTGCATGGCTTGGGCTCTCTACTGTGAAGGTCCGGCCAGCTTATCCCGGGCTTTCGCCGAGTCTGTTAGGCGAGCTGGAGCACTTCATTACCTTTGAGCTAACGCAGCCCTCTTGAGCTAACACACCTATGGACATCCGTCATTTCCGCTATTTCCTGGCGGTGGCCCGGCAACGCAATTTCACCCGCGCCGCCGAACAACTGGGCATCGCGCCGCCCACCCTGAGCCGGCAGATCCAGGACATGGAACAGGCCCTGGGCACCCGCTTGTTCGTGCGCCAGCAACGCGAGGTCAGCCTGACCGAGGCTGGCGCCGCCCTGGTGCGCGAGGCCGAGGCCACGGTGCGCCAGTTCGAGTTCGCGCAACGCAATGCCCAGCGCGCCGGGCGCGGCGAGATCGGCCATATCGAGTTGGGCTACGTGGCCTCGGCGGTGTATTCGGGGCTGTTGCAAAAACAGCTGCAGCGCTTCAGCCAGGCCTGCCCGGACGTCAGCCTGAGCGTGCGCGAAAGCCCGATGGCGGCGTTGCCCGGATTGGTGGCCGAGGGGCGGTTCGACATCGGCTACATCCGCTCGCCCATGACCCTGCCCGAAGGGGTGGAGGCGGTCCGCCTGGATGCCGAAGGTTTTGTCCTGGCACTGCCCGCCGAGTCCTGGCTGGGGCGCTTGCCCGAGGTCGCCCCGGCCCACCTGCACAACGAGATCTTCGTGCTTCCGGAACAGATCAGCGGCACCTTGCAGGTCGCCGCCGAGGGTGGTTATGCGCCGAAACTGGGGCCGCAGCCCGGCGGCCTGGTGGCAGTGCTGGCCCTGGTCTCCCTGGGGCAGGGCGTGGCCGTGGTGCCGGAGTCGGTGGTCGGGCACGTGGGGTTGCCCAATGTGTTGTACCGGCCGATCCAGGGCAGTGCGGCGTCGTCCTGGCTGTCGCTGATCCACCGCCGCTTCGAAAAGGCCCCGGCGGTGGCGCGGTATATCGAGCAGGTCAGAGGCCGATGCTCTTGAAATTTCTTGTAAAGAATTCGTCGGAGCCCGTGGGCACAAGGCTTTGAGCGCAACTGCGCAACTTCTTGCGCAATTCATCGTTGCTAGAGTGGCGGACTCAATGGCGCGACCGACTGATCACGCCGCTTGGAGGAAGCAGGATGGCTCGATTTCAAGGACTGAGATCCTCAATTCGTCTTTATGGCTTGGTCACCGTCACAGGCATTCACGATCATCTTGCCTTGGATCCGGTGCAGATAAACTGCGTCGGCGACCCAGATGCACCCATCGTTCGAGTGTTCATTTCCCGGTTGGACGCGGAGATTTACCTGCGTTCTTCCCATCTGCGTCACTACCGTGTGGTGCCACTTCGGCTGTTCGATCCTACCCAGCTTCTCAGCCACGCCGATGGCTGGTTGAAACTCAATATCTGCCTGGGTTTTGCGGCCCAGGGCGACTGCCTTCTCAGCACCGATCAACAGGAAATGATTCCGGTCGGGCTGACCGCCTGGACCCGACCCGTCCTGGATGATCAGGGCTACTACCTGCAATGGTCGGATACGGAATTACCCGAGTACCTGCTGAGCGCCTATGAAAGTGTTGGCGTGCCGGACTACAACCGGCAACTCAACGAACTGGACGATTGGACACCCGCCACCTTGGAGCGGATTGTCGCTGAAGCGCTTCAGATGTCGCCCCCCGTCAAAGCGCCTGGTTCGATGGCCAGCCAGCTCGCATTGTTCGATGTGGAGGATGCCTGTTGGCGCTTCGGCCTCTTCCAGATCGATGGTGTAGGGACAACATGCGCTACCTAACGGATGAAGGAGATTGCCAATGAGTGGAAAACCTGCGGCGCGCGTCACGGATATGACCGCTTGCCCATTGCCCGGGCACGCCAGCAACCCGATCGTCTCGGGTTCGCCTGACGTATTGTTCGATGGGCTCAGCGCAGCGCGGATGACGGACACGACGGCTTGCGGCAGTGCGCTGGTCAGCGGTGTGGTTGCCAATGTGCTGATCAATGGATTGCCGGTCGCGACCCTGGGTACGACCGGCAACCACGGGAATGTGGTGGTGAGCGGGTCGGGAAGCGTGATCATCGGGCAGCAGGTCAGTGCTGCGACGGGCGCTCCAGTGGTCAAGATTCCCGGGCTTTGCCTGTCGTGCCTGTTGGCGGCCGCACAGCGCAATGAAACCTTTGTCCCGCTGCAAAGCCTGGGGAACTGACCATGAGTGCTTCAGGCAATGGGAGTCGACCTGATCCGAATGTTCTGCAATTTCGCACCCATATCCGTCATTGCCTGGAACAGCATCCTGAAACCCGGCTCTATGTGCTGGTGGATGGCGCTCGTTACATGACCCTGGAGAACCGTCTGGACGCGGCCGGGGCGGCGATCCGCGTCGAGTGGTTGCTGGCCGCTACCGAACTGGACGAAATCAGCCGTGGGGGGCCGGTACTGGTTGAGTTCATAGGGGATAGTGCCGAGGCCTCGCACCTGCTCGACTGGCTGATCGAGCGGGACCAGAAGTCGCCGCTGGTTTCGTGGCTGTGGAGCGAGCGCTCTTTCGAGGCATTGAGCAACCACCTCAAATCCCATTTGTTCACCCGCCTGCCGGATGGCCGGAGGGCGCTGTTTCGTTATTACAACCCGATCGTCCGGCGTGGCCTGGAGGCTGTCCTGGACAGTGAGCAGCGAATGGCCCTGATGTTGCCGCTCGATCGCTGGCAGATCTGGCAGCCACTGGTGCTGGCGTACCAGACGTACTATCGGGTCGGGCAGGAGGCTCGCCATGCTTGAGTTGACGGCAGACCAGCTGAAAGCGCTGGAACAGGTTCGGCAAAATGAGGTGATCGAGAAGATCATGCTCGAGATACGCCAGTACAATCCTCAGTGGCTTGAGCAGAAAGGGCAGTGGCAGACCATCCAGTACCTCAAGGACTACCGGGAAAAAGCCTGGGCCCTGCAAATCGAAGAGCCTGATACGGTTGAGAGCTTCATGCGCTTTGGCCTGCAATTTCCCGGTTTCGAAGAAACACCCGGATTTATCCGGTGGATGAAAAGGCCGGTAAACGACACCCCGGAGCAGCGTTTTCACGATTATGAAAGCGTCATGGATTTCGTCCAGGGGCAACGGGCCTGGCGGGCCGCACTCAAGACAGGGATGCCTGAATGACCAGTTTTATTTCCGGATCCGTCGCCCAACTGGCGCCTCCCATCAGCGGCGGGTTGCGTATGCCGTTGCCTCGCACCGGGCCGAGGCTGCCCTTCGATATACCCATGCCCGCGCCGACCCGGTTACCGATGCCGCCGCCCCGGCCGTCGCCGGTGCCACCGCCACCGCCGGAAGTGGTGCCCCGGCCGCTACCGCCCCCAAGGCCCATGCCGCAACCGATGCCGTTGCCCAAGCCCGAGGCCTTGCCCAAGACGGATGCGCCGGCCAGGCCCCGGGACCGGACCCAGGAGGCCGAACGGGACTGCAAACGGCAGAAGAAGGACTGCGTGAAATGCCCTCCCGAAGACGGGCATATGTACATTCCCGTCAATGGCAAGGGGCACAGCATGAGCGACCTGTCGAGCCGCTACCAGCAGTGGGTGACCAACTTCCCGTTTCCCTGGGAGTGGCTGTGGAGTGGTACTGATTGGGATGGTTTTGTGAAAAACCGCTGTACCTTGCAAGAAGCCAAGGCCAACTACGAATTCTTCATCTTCCTCGGTTTCAAGTATCCGAAGGCTGCCAAGAACGTTGAGAAGGACCTGATCGTGAAGGCGTTCAAGCAGGCAGACAAGGCCAAGCCCAGCCCGCCGGTGATGCTCGAGTGGCATTTTCTTCAGCGGGTGGTTTACGAGTATTGCTCCGAGAAATACGAGGAGGGTGGGCTCACCAACCTGAAGGCTTATTGGAACCCGATGCCCGGCACCAAGGAGCATGAGGAGTACCAGAAAGTGCGTCGCCAGGAGGAAAAGGAGCTGGAAGAGTTCTACAAGCAAAACCCAGACTTAATGGCCTGAGACCGGATGGAGTGCTCATGGATACGTTCAAACGTTTCAATTTCAAGCTGAGCTTCGATAAGCAGAAGATTGCCCAGGTCACCGAGCAGGAACAAATCGACAGGAGCCTGGCCTTTCTCAGGGCGATAGGCGAGATCGACCCGATCCTCAAGAACTGGTTCTTATGCGCCGAAGGCAAGGATGATGGCCTGACGCACAATGTGCTCCTCGACCCGAACAGCCTGCGGCGGGAAATAGCCTCCTGGAAAGACTCCGACTTCGACGTCAACGACATGAGTTTTGTGCTGTGGAACGGGATATCCGACCCACTCAAGGGCGGGCTTTCGCTCACCTATCACGCACGAAGCGGCGGTTCGCTGCCCGCGGGTATCGAGCTTTCCGAAGCCGGGACATTGGTCCGTTGCCTGCAGGATCCACGGCAGGGCATTGTCGAGCTGATGAACGCGGCGGTCGATCTCTGGCCGGAAATTTCCTGGGGCGTGGTCGCTCCTAACGAATATTTTCGCAAGCAACGGGTGTTCCAGGACCGACAGACCATCGGCTGGATCGGCTATTGCCCGCACCCGCTGTCGGCGGCGGATTTTCCGGAGGTCGCCGAACTGCGCCCCACTCGATCGAAGGGCACCATCGTCGTTTCCTGCCCCGGCATCATGGACGAGAAGAACGTCCAGCATGTGCAGGTGGTGGGTGACACCGATATCAAGCTGGTGGAGCTCGGGCTTTTGCCTGGGCGCTATTGAGTCAGCCCGGGCAGGCTCGCTTTTGCAGGAGCGAGCCTGCTCGCGCGGTGCTTCAGATCAGGCGCGGTTCCACCGAGTCCGCCAACTGCGTGAGGATCAGGCAGCAGGACACGGCGCCGGCATCCAGTGCCCCCAGCGAGCGCTCGCCCAGGCGGCTGGCACGGCCGATCTTCGCCACCAGGTCACGGGTCGAATCCCGGCCCTGGGAGGCCGCGCTTTTCATCCGCTGCAGGGCCTCCTTGAACGAGGCGCCGCCGGCCGCGGCCTGTTCGAACGCCTCCACGGCGGGAATCAGCGTATCCATCAGGCACTTGTCGCCCACCCCGGCGTCGGTGATGTCCTGCAATGAGGTCAACCCGCCGCGCAATAGCCGGGCGAAGCGGGCGGCATCGATCTGCTGGCAGCCGCGGACTTCGTCGGCCATGCCGATAAACAGGCTGCCGTAGAGCGGGCCCATGGAGCCGCCGATGCCTTCCATCAGGCTCAGGGTCAATTCGTCGAGGGCCTCGGCCAGGTCCGGTTGGCGACCGGCGAGGGCCCGGCCGCAGTGGGCGAAACCCTTGGCCATGTTGATGCCGTGATCGCCGTCGCCGATGGCGCCGTCCACTTCGCTGAGGTATTCACGGTTGGCGACTATCACCGTCACCAGGTCGTTGACGATGGCGCCGCCGTCGAGGCTGGAAAAATGCTGGCTCATGGTTCACTCCGCCTGGGTCATGCCGATGGAGCGGCAGGGTTGGTCGATCAGGGTTTTCAGCTCGGCATCCAGGCCCAGCAGGGTCAGGGTCACGCCCATCATTTCCAGGGAGGTGAAGTAGTTGCCGACATAGCAGCGATGGATCTTCAGGCCCCTGGCCCGAAGTTGGCGCTCGACTTCGGCGTAGAAGATATACAGCTCCATCACCGGCGTGGCGCCGAGGCCGGAGACCAGCACCACCAGGCTGTCGTCGCGGCTGAAGTCGCGATCGGCGAGGATCGGCGCGAGCATGCGCTCGGCCATGGCGGCGGCGGACTCGACCGGCACGACCTGGATGCCGGGTTCGCCATGGTGGCCGATGCCCAGCTCCATCATGCCGTCGGCGATCTGGAAGTTCGGCTTGCCCACCGCGGCAATGGTGCAGGGCGTGAGGCCGACACCGATGGAGCGGCACTGGTCGACGGCCTTTTGCGCGACGCCGATCACCCCGTCCAGGTCATAACCTTTGGCCGCCGCCGCGCCGCCGACTTTCCACATGAAGATCTCGCCCGCCACGCCGCGGCGTTTGCCGATCTCTTCACGGGGCGCGGAGGCCACATCATCGTTGGCCACCACGGTGCGGATCCGCATGTCCTTGCTGGCCGCCATTTTCATCGCCAGCTTGACGTTCATGTTGTCGCCGGCGTAGTTGCCGTACAGGCAGGCCACGCCCGCGCCCTGGTCGGCGGCGCGGAAGGCGTCGAAGAAGCTTTTGGCGGTGGGCGAGGAGAAGATTTCGCCGACCGCCACGGCGTCCACCAAGCCGGGGCCGACATAACCGAGAAAGGCCGGCTCATGGCCGGAGCCGCCGCCGGTGACGATACCCACCTGGTCGGCCTGCGAGAGGTGGCGTTTGCGGATGACCCGTGGGTTGGCCTCGTATTGGGCCAGTTCGGGGTGGGCCACGAGTATGCCTTGCAGCATGTCCTCGACCACCTGGTCCGGATCGTTGATCACTCGATTCATGACGCGGTTTCCTTGTTCCTGTTAGCTGCACGGCTGTGCAGTGAATCGCCGGCAAGCTCGCCTCCCGTGGAGGGAGTGGGAGAGTCCGCGGGGGCGGGCTTGTCGGCGAACCGGTTGGAAGGCAGTGGTGCCTCAGGGCTTGAGCACCACCTTCAATGATCGGTCGCCGCGCTCCATCACCGCGAAGGCCTGCTTGAAGTCGGCCAGGGCGAAGGTGTGGGTGACCACGTCGCGCATGTCGATCTTGCGCTTGCCGATAAAGTCGATGGCCCGTGGGTACATGTAGGGCCCCAGGTGCGAGCCGAGCACATCCAGCTCCTTGCGGTCGCCAATGATCGACCAGTCCACCGTGGCTTCGTCGTTGAACACGCTGAACTCAACGAAGCGCCCGAGCTTGCGCAGCATCGCCAGGCCCTGGTTGACGGCCTTGTGATGACCGGTGGCTTCGATATAGATGTCGCAACCGTAGCCGTCGGTGATCGCGCGAATCTTCTCCAGCACGTTCTCCTGGGCCGGGTTCCAGACTTCATCGGCGCCCAGGCGCAGGGCCAGTTCGGCGCGCTCGGGCTTCATGTCGAGGACGATCAGGCGCTTGGGGTTGCGCATCCGGACCGCGCCGATGATGCCCAGCCCCAGGGTGCCGGCGCCGGCCACCACCACGGTGTCGTCGAAACCGACATCGGCACGCTCGGCGGCGTGCAGCGAGCAGGCCAAAGGTTCGATGAGGATGGCTTCGTCCGGCGGAATCTCGTCCGGCACTTTGTGCACGATGCCTTCCTTGGTGAAAATCATGTACTGCGCCATGGCGCCCTGGACATTGTTCTGGAAGCCGTACAGGTCGTGCTTCTGGCACATCCAGTACTGGCCGTGGTTGCAGAAGCGGCAGCCCCAGCACGGCACTATCTGTTCGGAGATCACCCGGTCGCCGACCCGCACCCCGCGTTTTTCCGCGCCCGGCCCCAGGGCCACCACGCGGCAGACGAACTCATGGCCGGGAATCATCGGCGGCTTGACGTAGCGCGGCTGCTCGGCGTCGCCCCAGAAGGAGGGGGCGCCACGGTAGGTCTTGATGTCGCCCATGCAAATGCCGCACAGCTCGACCTTGGTCAGGATTTCGTCCGGGCCGGGTGTCGGCACCGGCACCTGTTCCAGGCGGTAGTCTTCGGGGCCATGGCAGACCACGGCCTGCATGGTGCTGGGAATCTCGGGTGACAGGTGTTCGGCGGGCAAGGTGGACATAACGACGGGCCTCACTGCAAGAATGGGAGTAACGCTCGATTACTGGATGCTGTAGCCGCCATCGATCACCACGTTCTCCCCGGTGATCATCTGTGCGGCGTCGCTGAGCAGGTACAGCACCAACCCGGCGATTTCCTCGGGCTGGGCGAAACGGCCGACCGGGATCTGTAATTTGGCCCGCTCGCCCAGTTCGCCGGCCCAGGCCTTCTTGCCCAGGGCGGTCTCGACGATGGTCGGCGAGATAGCGTTGACGTTGATGCCGTGGGCGGCCCATTCCATGGCCAGGACCTTGGTCATGCCCACCACCGCGGCCTTGCTCGCGCAATAGGCCACGTGCCGGTCCAGGCCGATGACGGCGGCCTGTGAAGCGAGGTTGACGATGCGTCCGCTGCCTCGTTCGAGCATGTGCCGGGCGCAGGCCTGGGCAACGAAAAAGCTGGCCTTGAGGTTGATGTCCAGGGTGGTGTCCCAGGCGCTTTCACTGACTTCCAGGGCCTTGTCCAGCAGGGCGACGCCGGCGCTGTTGACCAGGAAATCCAGGCGCCCGAAGTACTCGGCGACCCGGTCCACGGCATGCTGCACCTGGTCCAGCTGGCGCAGGTCGAGGGCCAGCCCCAGGTGCCCGCCGCCGAGGCGCGCGGCGATCTCGACGACCTCCGGGTCGCGATCCAGCAGCGCGACCTTGGCGCCGCGCTCCACCAGCAGCGTGGCGCAGGCCAGGCCGATCCCGGCGGCGCCGCCGGTGATCACCGCGCAGCGGCCGCTGAGGTCGAAGGCCTGATCCCAGAATCCGGACATGATGTTGACTCCTGTATGGCGAATGAGTGGCTGTAGGAGCGAGGCTTGCCCGCGATGGCGGATTCATGGTCACGCATGCGTCGACTGGAAGGACGCCATCGCGGGGCAACCTCGCTCCCGCAGGGAAGTTATTTGCTGCCGGCGACCTGCTGGTACAGCGCATCGGCGTTGGCGTTGGTCACCGGCACCCACGGCAGGATGTACAGCTTGTCGGTGCCGTCGGCCCATTTCACGTCCTGGGCATAACGCTCCCAGATCACCGACTGCGGCTTGTAGTCCTTGCCGGCCAGGGTGCGCAGGGCCACGTCCAGGGCACCCTGGGCCTGGGCCTGGGCGTCTTGCAGGAAGGTGGTGATGTCGCCTTTTTTCGCCGCCTGGATCGCATCCGGCATGCCGTCGATGGAGGTCACCGGCACGTCGCTCGGCGACAGGCCGCGGGACTTCACGGCCTGCAGGGCGCCGAGGGCCATGTCGTCGTTCTGCGCGATGATCCCGGAGATGCCGCCGTTGGGGTGGGCATTGAGCCAGTCCTCGGTCAGCGACAAGGCCTCGGCGCGGGACCAGTTGGCGGTCTTCATTTCGATGACCTTGATCCCGGAGTTCTTCTTCAGCACTTCCATCTCGCCTTTCTCGCGGTCGATCTGTGCCGACTGGCCGATCGGGCCCTGGATGATTGCCACGTTGCCCTTGCCCTGGAGCTTGTCGACCATGGCCTGGGCCTGCAGGCGGCCGCCCTCGACGTCGTCGTTGCCGACATAGGGCACGCTGGCGCTGGCGACCTTGGTATTGGAGGCGATCACCGGAATGTCGTTTTCCTGGGCGCGGGCCACGGCGCCGACGCCGGCCTTGGTGTCGATCGGCACGAAGATGATCGCGTCGTAGCGCTGGGTGACCATGGTTTCGATCTGGTTGTTCTGGGTCAGGGCGTCGTAGTTGCCGTCGAACACGGTGATCTGCACCGTGCCGTCCTTGACCGCCGGATGCTGTTTCAACTCGCGTACCCAGTTCTGCATGAACTGGCCCTTGAGGCCGTAGACCGCGGCGCCGATCCTGTAGGTCTTGCCCTCGGCCAGGGCCATGCCGCTGGCGAGCAGGGAGGCCGTGGCCAGGGCGAACAGGGAGGTGCCAAAGGGGGTAGGGGAACGTTTCATGGGGAACTCCGTTATTGTTGTAGTCATGGCCATGGAAAGGACGGGGGGATTCAAGGTTTCTTCTTGCGCCAGACATCGATGAGCACCGCGAACACGATGATCAAACCCTTGGCGACTTGCTGGTAATAGGAGGACACCCCGAGCAGATTCAGGCCGTTGTTGATCACGCCGATCAACAGGGCGCCGAACAGGGTGCCGACGATGCTGCCGGTGCCGCCGGAGAGGCTGGTGCCGCCGATCACCACCGCGGCGATGGCGTCCAGTTCGTAGGACGTGCCGGCCTGGGGCAGGGCGGAGGTGGTGCGGGCCGAGAGCACCACGCCGGCCAGGCCCGCCAGCAGGCCCGAAACCACGTACACCGAGAACATCACCTTGCGTACGCCGATCCCCGAGGTGCGGGCGCTCTTTTCGTTGCCGCCCACGGCGTACACGTAGCGGCCGTAGGTGGTGTAGCGCAGGACCATCCAGAAGATCAGCGCGACCACGGCGAAGATCGCGACCGGCACGCCCACCGGGCCGATCTTGCCGATGCCCAGGGCCAGGTAGTTTTCCGGCAGGTCGGTGACCGGGCTGCCGTCGTTGAGAATGAAGGTCATGCCGCGGGCGATGCTGAGCATGCCGAGGGTGGCGACAAAGGGCGGGATCGACAGGTTGGCGACCATGAAACCGTTGACCATCCCGAGCATCGCCCCGGCGAACATCCCGGCGCTGACCGCGGCCAGCAGCCCGTAGCCCTGGGTGGCCACCAGGGCGCTGCACAGGCCGGCGAAGGCGAGGATCGAGCCCACCGAGAGGTCGATGCCCTTGGTCAGGATCACGTAGGTCATGCCCACCGCGAGAATGCCGTTGATCGAGGTCTGGCGCAGGATGTCCATCCAGTTGCGCCAGGTCATGAAGTACTCGCTGGCGAAGGCCATGACCACGCACAGCAGGATGAATACCAGCGGCAGGCCGAAGCGGTCGAGGGCCAGGCGCAGGCGGCTGCGGGGTGCCGGGCCGACGGCGGTGGAGGTGGGTGTGGCGGCGGGGGTGACAAGGGTCTTGGCATTCATGAGGCGAGACTCAGCAGGGCTTCCTGGGAAAGAGCGGTATCGGTGCTGATGGTGACCAGGCGGCCGCCCTTGAACACTGCGATGCGATCGCTCAGGTGGAGCAGTTCCGGGGCTTCGGAGGAGACCACTATGGCCGCGCCGCCAGCCCGCACAAACTCGTCCAGCAGGTGATAGATCTCCTGCTTGGCGCCTTCGTCGATGCCCCGGGTCGGTTCGTCGCACAGCAGGCACACCGGCTGGGTCGACAGGCACTTGGCGAGTACCACCTTCTGCTGGTTGCCGCCGCTCATGGAGGCCACCGGCAGGTCCAGGGAGGAGACCTTGATCTGCAGGCGCTTGACCATGTCCCGGGCCAGCGCCTGTTCCTTGCGGGCGTTGATCAGCGACCAGCTCGACAGCCGCGGGTAGGCCGACAGGGCAATGTTGGAAAGGATGCTGGCGCTGAGCACCAGGCCGCTGTCCTTGCGGTCTTCGGTGACCAGCGACAGGCCGGCGCGAATGGTCGCCGCCGGTGCGCCGACCGGCAGCGGCTGGCCTTGCAGGCTGACCGTGCCGGCGTCGGGCTCGGTGAGGCCATAGAGGCAGTTGAGGAATTCGCTGCGGCCCGAACCCATCAGGCCGTAGATGCCGAGAATCTCGCCCTGGCGCAGTTGCAGGCTGATGTCCTGGAACTCGCCGTCGCGGCTCAGGCCCTGGACTTCCAGGCAATTGTGCGCCGCGCATTCGCGCCCGACCTTGTGGTCGATGCGTTGCAGTTCCTGGCCGACGATGCCGCGCACCAGGTGGGCGCGATCGATGTCGGCCATGCGCCCGCTTTCGACGAAGGCGCCGTCGCGGAAGATGCTGTAGTCGTCGGCGATCTGCGCCAGCTCGCTCAAGCGGTGCGAGACATAGACGATCCCGGCGCCGCGGGCGGTGAGGCGGCGGATGGCCTTGAACAGGGTCTCGGCTTCGCGCTCGCCGATGGCCGAGGTCGGTTCGTCCATGATCATCACCTGGCAGTCATGGCTGAAGGCCTTGGCGATTTCCACCAGTTGCACCTGGGCCACGCTCAGGCGGTGCATGGGGCTGTCGGGGTCGACCTCGAACTCCAGGCTTTCGAGCAGCTCGCGGGTGCGCCGCTTGAGGGCCTTGCGGTCGACGATGCAGCCGGCGCGGCGTGGTTCGCGGCCGAGCCAGATGTTCTCGGCGACGCTCATGTAGGGAATGGGTTCCAGTTCCTGGGTGATCATCGCCACCCCGGCGGCCAGCGCCTCGCCGGGGCGGCTGAACTGCACCGGGCGGCCATTGAGCGCAATGCTGCCGGCGTCACGCTGGGTGATGCCCATCAGGATGCTGAGGAAGGTGGATTTGCCCGCGCCGTTGCCGCCGCACAGGGCGTGCACGCTGCCGGCGCGCAGGGCGAGGCGGCCATCGCGCAGGGCAGGGATCCCGGCATAGGCCTTGGCGACATGTTCAGCCTGGAGCAGTAATGGCGTGGCCATCGGCGTGTCCTCGTGCTGTGAATTCTTATTAGGTCGCAGAGTCATGTTTCGCTGTGATCATATGTGTATCAAATGAAATTCTGATCAGTCAATCTCTTTCAAGGTAAATCTGTATCGGCGGTCATTCATGCTTTCGTAACCCTTTGTGTAGGGCTTTGACTCGGCTGTCAGGTAAATCCTGCTTGACAGTAAGGGGGTGAATGCTTGAGAAATGACTGAACAAAGTTTCATACAGTGATCATATGATCAGTCTTGCTCTCACCCAGACAGCGGAGCGAAATGCCATGAACACAGCCTTTTCAGTGGCCATCGGATGTGATGAAGCGGGTTTCGAACTCAAGGAGTTGCTCAAGCGCCATATCGAGACCCTGGGCCATCCGGTGGAGGATTTCGGCACCCATTCCCTGGAGCCGGTGCTCTATCCGGACATTGCCCTGGCGGTGGCCACGGCCATCGGCGCCGGGCATCACCGTCTGGGGGTGCTGGTCTGCGGGACAGGCATCGGCATGGCCATCTCGGCCAACAAGGTGCCGGGCATCCGCGCGGCCCAGGCCCACGACACCTATTCGGCCGAGCGCGCACGCAAGAGCAACGATGCACAGATTCTCTCCATCGGCGCGCGGGTGGTGGGGGCCGAGCTGGCCAAGAGCATCGTCAAGTCGTTCCTCGAGTCGGAGTTCGAGTCCGCGCGCTCGGGGGTCAAGGTCGAGCGGATCAACGCCATCGAGCGCGATGGCCACCGGTAGGCGCCGGCTGCCGTGGAGCGCGCTGCCCATGGGTCGGAACCGGCTGTAGACGCGACCTGCATCGACTAGAGAGAATGCGCCTTTGATGCCCATACGGAAGCCAGTCCACATGAGTGACAGTACCCCGCGCGGAGCCAGCGACATCGATCTGATGACCGAGGTGGCGATGCTCTATTACCTTGAGAACGTCACTCAGGAGGCCATCGCCAAGCGCTTCGATCTGTCCCGGGCCAAGGTCAGCCGCCTGCTCAAGCGAGCGCGGGACGAAGGCATAGTCGAAGTCCGGGTGCTGCAGCATCCGGCGATGAACAACGAGCTGGAGCAGGCGCTGGTGGAGCGTTTCCAGCTGGATCGGGCGCTGATCGCGGTCGACCACAGCGACCCCGACACCCAGCGCTCGGCGGTGGCCAGCCTGGTGGCCAACTACCTGAACAAGACCCTGAGCGATGGCATGATCGTCGCCGTCGGCATGGGCCGCAATGTCGGCGCGGTGGCCGACAACGTGTTCCTGCCGGTGACCCGCAACTGCACCTTCGTCTGCGCCATCGGCGGCTCGTTGCGCGCCGGCGAGTACATGAACCCCGACCATATCTGCCGGCGCCTGGCCCTGCGTTTCGGCGCGGAGAGCGAAACCCTGTACGCCCCGGCGCTGGTGGCCAACCCGGAACTGCGCAGCGTGCTGATCAGCAACGACACCGTGCGCTCGACCCTGGACCGCGCCCGGCGCGCCGACATCGCGTTGATCGGCATCGGCGACATGAGCGAGAACAGCAACATGGTGCGCATGGGCTGGTTCTCGCCCCAGGAAATCGCCCAGGCGCGGCTGTCCGGTACCGTGGGCGACATGATGGGCTACGACTTCATCGACATTCATGGCCAGCCGGCGGTCAACGCCATCCAGGGCCGGGTGATCGGCCTGACCGTGCAGGAGCTGCTGCGCATTCCCGATGTGGTGGCCATCGCTAGTGAGAACACCAAGGCCGCCGCGACCCTCGGCGCCTTGCGCTCCGGGGTGATCAATACCCTGGCGACCACCGTGACCAATGCCCATACCATCCTTGCGCTGGACGATGCGACGCGTAAGGGCTGAGGTCGTCAGGGCGCATCATGAACCAGCCCGCTCTTGCAGAAAATCGCCTTTGCAGGAGCGGGCCGGCTCGCGATGGCGCGGGTCCGGGCAGCCCCCGATAAGATCTTGAAATGATTTCCTCATAGGAAATTTCCCTTGAGGTTGTAGGATTCAAGTCCGTTTTTCTTCACAGGACTTGCATGAACACCCTCTCGGAGCCTCCCAGTCGTCCTTGTTCCTGGACGTCTCATTCTTTCCCCGTTCGATCCGCCTCGCGGCGCCTTTCGCCAGTCATAAGGCGCGGCCGTTACCCCGAACCTGCTGTTTTTCGCTGCTCGCCGCCGGTTGTCGCAACCGTTGGGCGCTGGCCTGCGTTCGCTGTTCAAAGGCCTTGTGGCCTTGCCTTGCCGTGCCCGGCTGTCTGAATTCACTGGAGAGATAGAGTCGATTTTATGGAATGGATAATGGACCCCACGGCCTGGCTTGGCCTGTTGACCCTGATCGTGCTGGAGCTGGTGCTGGGTATCGACAACCTGGTGTTTATCGCGATCCTCGCGGACAAGTTGCCGCCCCACCAGCGTGACCGCGCGCGGATCATCGGCCTGTCCCTGGCGCTGATCATGCGCCTGGGCCTGCTGGCGAGCATTTCCTGGTTGGTGACCCTGACCGCGCCGCTGTTCGAGGTGTTCGGCAAGAGCTTCTCCGGCCGTGACCTGATCATGCTGTTCGGGGGTGTGTTCCTGTTGTTCAAGGCCACCATGGAATTGCATGAGCGCCTGGAAGGCCATGTCAGCCAGCGCACCGGCAACGCCGCTTACGCCCTGTTCTGGCCGATCGTCGCGCAGATCGTGGTGCTGGACGCGGTGTTCTCCCTGGACGCGGTGATCACCGCCGTGGGCATGGTCGACGAGCTGGCGGTGATGATGATCGCGGTGATCATTTCCATCGGCCTGATGATTGTCGCCAGCAAGCCGCTGACCCGCTTCGTCAACGCCCACCCGACGGTGATCATGCTGTGCCTGGGCTTCTTGATGATGATCGGTTTTGCCCTGACCGCCGAAGGCCTGGGCTTCCACATTCCCAAAGGCTACCTGTACGCGGCCATCGGTTTCTCGATCCTGATCGAGGGGTTCAACCAGATCGCCCGTGCCCGCCGCAAGAAATCCATGCAGGGCCTGCGGCCGATACGGGAACGCACGGCCCATGCGGTGATGCGTTTGCTGGGCGGTCGCCAGTTGGCGGCGGAGGAGGTGGGCGAGGAGATCGTCGACCTGCTGGACAATGGCCAGGCGCCGAGCGCCGAGCTGTTCGACCGCCGCGAGCGGGTGATGATCAGCGGCGTGCTGCAACTGGCCGAGCGACCGATCCGCAGCCTGATGACCGTGCGCGCCAACGTCGACTGCATCGACCTGGCCGACGATGCCGAAGCCATCCGCAACACCCTGATGCATTCGTCCTACTCGCGCCTGCCGCTGATTCGCGACGGCGCGGTGGAAGAGCCGCTGGGCTTCGTGCACAAGAAGGAACTGCTCAAGGAATACCTGGCCGGCAACGAGCCGAACCTGGAGCACCTGGCGCGCACGGCGATCAACCTGCTCGACAGCTTCTCGATCCTCAATGCCCTGGAACAGATGCGCAAGGCTTCGACCCACATCGCGTTCGTGATCAACGAATTCGGTGACTTCGTCGGCGTGCTGAGCATGACCGACATCCTCGAATCCATCGCCGGCGAGCTGCCCGACGCCAGCGAAATCGAAGGCCCGGACATTGTCGAGGAACAGGGTGGTTTCATGGTCAGCGGCGCCTTGAACCTGGCGCAGATCCGCCAGCGCACCGGCTTCAACGCCGAAGCCACCGAGGACTACCAGACCCTGGCCGGGCTGGTGATGAGCCTGCTGGACCGCTTGCCGGTGATTGGCGACCGGTTGCAATGGCAGGACTGGACGCTGCAGGTGGTGACGGTGGAGGAGCGGCGGGTGACCCGGGTGCTGATGCACAGGCCGGATGCCGCCTGAGCCATGAGCTGACAGAAAGCCGGACGCGAGTCCGGTTTTTTTTTGCCTGGAATATGACCGGCCACCCGAGCCCGAGGTGGCGTTGCGGTTGATTAAGTTTTGCTTAAAAGCTTTCAATCCTGCGGCTGATTATCATTCCCGCGCAGCTGCCGCAGACTGGTTTCGTATCTCCATGCACCCTTGTTCTTGCCGCGAGGGTCTTGAAACGAGCGATCTATGCCAGTCAATCCCGCAACACCCCCGCTGCCAGCCCCTGTCGAATGTCCCGCCATGGCGGAGCGCTCCGCCACGGCGGCCGTCCATTCGGCCCTGGCCTGTTGCCAACTGCTGCTGCAACTGACCCGGGAGCGTGCGCCACAGGCCGCCGAACCGGGAAACGAGCGTGACCTGCGTCGGGCAGTCAAGGACTACGCCCGGGACGCCGGCGTCGAACTGCGCCTCGAGCGTCTGGCGCTGGCCCGGCTGAGTCCGAAGATGCTGCCCCTGGTCTGGCGTGAGCGCGGTGGCGCTTTCGTCCTGCTGGCCCGGCTGTCCGACGCCCAGGCGCTGGTGCAACGACCTTCGGCGCCGACCCCGGAGGTGCTCGAGCGTGCGCAGTTGGCCGAGGCGTGGAGCGGCGAAGTGATCCGCCTGCGCCAGGGCGGCCTGCGCTTCGATCTGTCCTGGTTCGTTCCGGAGCTGCTGCGCCACCGGCGGATACTCGGTGAAGTGTTGTTGTGCTCGTTGCTGCTGCAAGTGTTGGCCCTGGCGACTCCGTTGTTCTTCCAGGCGGTGATGGACAAGGTCATGGTGCACCGGGCGCTGTCGACCCTCGACGTGCTGGTGATGACCCTGGTGGCGGTCGGCCTGTTCGAAGTGCTGCTCAAGGGCTTGCGCGAATACCTCTCGGCGCACACCGCCAATCGCATCGACATCGGCCTGGGGGTCAAGCTGTTCCGCCATCTGCTCGGCCTGCCGCTGCTGTACTTCAAGCAGCGTCAAGTAGGCGCGATCATCACCCGGGTCCAGGAGCTGGACAGCATCCGCGAGTTCCTCACCGGTTCCCTGCTGACCCTGTGCGTGGATGTGGCCTTCACCCTGGTGTTCTTCGCGGTCATGGCCTGGATCTCCTGGCCGTTGACGCTGCTGGTGCTGGCGACCCTGCCGCTGTATGGGCTGCTGGCCTGGGCCAGCAGCGGGCCGCTGGAGAAGCGCATCGAGCGGCAGTTCCACAGCGCCGCGCGCAACACGGCCTTTCTCAATGAAAGCGTCAGCAGCAGTGAAACCATCAAGAGCCTGGCGGTGGAGCCGCGCATGCAACGGCGCTGGGAGGCGCAGACGGCGCAGATGGTCGAGGCCGGTTTCGCCAGCCAGACCCTGGGCAGCGCGATCAGCCAGATGGTCACGCTGTTGCAGAAAGTCACCGCGGTGGCGGTGATCTGCTGGGGGGCGGGCAAGGTCATCGACCTGCAGATGACCATCGGCCAGTTGATCGCCTTCAACATGATGCTGTCCCACGTCAGCCAGCCCCTGGCCAAGCTGATCGAGGTCTGGCAGCAGTTCGTCCGGGTGCGGGTGTCGGTGGACAAGCTGGGGGACATGCTCAACCTGCCGGTGGAGCAGGCCGAGGGCGACCAGCACCCGGCGCAGGCCCTGCGCGGCGAAGTGCGCATCGAGCAACTGGCGTTCCGCTACCGCCCGGAACTGGACCTGGTGCTGCGCGGCCTGGACCTGCATATCGAAGCCGGCCAGACCCTGGGCATCGTCGGGCCGTCCGGGTCCGGCAAGAGCACGCTGACCCGCCTGCTGCAAAAGCTCTACACCCCCGATGCCGGGCGCATCCTGATCGACGGCGTGCCGCTTGCGCAGTTGCAGCCGGCCTGGTTGCGCAGCCAGATCGGCGTGGTGCTGCAGGAAAACTACCTGTTCAACCGCAGCGTGCGGCACAACATCGCCCTGCGCCATCCTACGGCTTCCCTGGAAAGCGTGATCGCCGCGGCGCGCCTGGCCGGCGCCCATGATTTCATCCTGCGCCTGCCGCTGGGCTACGACACCGTGCTGGCCGAGGCCGGCAGTTCGTTGTCCGGTGGCCAACGGCAACGCATCGCCATTGCCCGGGCGCTGATGGGCGATCCGCGGATCCTGATTTTCGACGAGGCCACCAGCGCCCTGGACGACGAATCCCAGGCGCTGATCCAGGACAACATGGCGCGCATCGCCGAGGGTCGCACGGTGATCGTCATCGCCCACCGCCTGTCCGCGGTCCGCCATTGCCAACGCATCATCGCCCTGGAGCAGGGGCGTATCAGCGAGTCGGGCAGCCACCACGCGCTGCTGGCCAACGGCGGTTGTTATTCACGCTTGTGGACGTTGCAACAGGCGCTGCGCAAGGAGGCCGAATGATGCGCAGCTCATTCCTGACCCCTTTGCGGCGCGCCTGGCACAACCTGCGCCAGGCACCGGCGCTGCGCGGGCGCAGCCGCGACGAGTACGAGTTCCAGCCCGGTTACCTGGAGATCGTCGAGCGCCCGCCCGCGCCCTGGGCGCGGGGCACGGCACTGGTATTGATCCTGTCGATCCTGCTGGCCCTGGGCTGGGCGATCCTCGGCTTCCTCGACATTCACGCCAGCGCCGCCGGGCGCCTGATGGTGTCCAGCTACACCAAGGTGATCCAGGCCCATGAGGCGGGGGAAGTGCGGGCCATCCATGTGCGCGACGGGCAGCGGGTCAAGGCCGGCGACGTGCTGGTGGCGCTGAACCCGATCGGCATCGACGCCGAATTGAGCGAGTTGCGCGCGCAACTGGCGTTCAAGCGCCTGGAGCTGGCCCGGGCCCGCGCGCTGCTGAGCCCGGACCCGCTGGGCAGTTACCAGGCGCCCCCCGGCCTGGACGCGGAACAGCTCGCGGCGGCGCGGGAACAGTTGGCGAGCACCTGGAAGGAGATCCGCGCCAACCTCGACAGTCTCAACGCCGAGATCGCCATCAACCAGGCCAGCCAGCAGGCCCGCAACAGCGAGATCGCCGCCCTGGGCAAGTTGGCCGGCAACGTGCGCCGTCGCCTCGATGCGCGCCGCGCAATGGCGGCCGAACAACTGATGCCACGGGTCGAACTGCTGGAACAGGAAAAGGAGCAGCTGGAGGTCGAGCGTTCCCTGGCCCAGCAACATGCCGAGCTGCAGGTGCTCAAGGCCCAGGCACAGAACCGCCGGGAGCAACGCGACAGCTTCCTGGCCAGGACCCAGCGCGAGCAGCATGAGCTGCTCAACCGCAGCCGCCAGGATGTCGCGGTGCTCGAACAGCAACTGATCCGCGGCCGCGACCGCCAGCGCCTGCAAACCCTGCTGGCGCCGGTGGATGGCGTGGTCCAGCAACTGGCGGTGCACACCCTGGGCGGCGCGGTGCAGCCGGCGCAGCAACTGCTGGTGATCGTGCCCGAGGGGGCCGAGCTGGATGCCGAGGTCATGGTGCTGAACAAGGACGTCGGTTTTGTCAGGGCCGGCCAGCCGGTGGAGATCAAGGTCGACGCCTTTCCCTACACCCGCTACGGCACCTTGCGTGGCACGGTCGACCATGTTTCCGGCGACGCCATCAAGGACGAACAGTTGGGCCTGGTGTTCCCCACCCGGATTCGCCTGGAGCGGGCCGCGATCGCCGCGGGGCAGGGCTGGATGCCCTTGCAGGCCGGGATGAGCGTGACCGGCGAGATCCGCACCGGCGAGCGGCGGGTGATCAATTACCTGCTGGGGCCGATCCGCGAGTATCAGTCCGAAGCGTTGCGGGAGCGTTGAGCATGACCACAGCCTTCACGCCCGCGGCCGAACAGTCGCCGACGGTGCTCGATACCGGCTTGCACGCGCTGGCCTGGGCCGCCCGGCGTTTCGACCTGAGCATCAGCGCCGAGCAACTGAACCATCGTCTGGGGCGGGTCGAGGGCCTGGCCGACAGCCTCGATCTGCGGCGCTGCGCCGGCTGGATCGGCCTGCGGGCGCGGGCCGTGCAAAGCCAGGTGCGGCGCTTGCAGCACCTGCCGCTGCCGGCCTTGCTGGAAACCACCCAGGGCTGGGCGGTGCTGGACGCGGTGGACGCTGATCAGGTGCGGTTGTTCTGGCCGCTGCTGGGGCAGTGCCAGAGCTTGTCTCGCGAGGAGCTTGAAACGCTCTGGCAAGGCCAGGTGCTGCTGCTCGCCGAGCAGCATGTCGAGCGCAAGGCGCCGGGTTTTGGTATTGGCTGGTTCCTGCCGTCGATCCTCAAGCACGGGCGGCAGTTTCGCAGCGTGCTGCTGGTGTCGCTGATGCTGCAAGGGGTGGCGCTGGTCACGCCGCTGCTGTTCGAGAACATCATCGACCGGGTCCTGGTCAGCCGCGGCCTGTCCAGCCTGCAGGTGCTGGGCATCGCCATGCTGGCCCTGGCGTTGTTCGAGCCCTTGTTCGGCTTCCTGCGTTCCTGGCTGTTCGGCAATGTGGCGAGCAAGATCAACGCCGAGTTGTCCGCGCGCCTCTACCAGCATCTGATCCAGCTGCCGCTGGGGTATTTCCAGGGCCGGCAGACCGGCGAAATCATCGCCCGGGTCGGCGAGATGCAACAGATCCGCCAGTTCCTCACCGGCTCGGCCCTGACCCTGGTGCTGGACCTGGCCTTCTGCGGGCTGTTCATCGCCGTGATGTATGCCTACGCGCCGTTACTGACGTGGGTGGTGGTCGGTTCCCTGGTCTTGTACTTCCTGTTCTGGCTGTGCGTCGGGCCCTTGTTGCGCAGCCGGGCGCTGCGCGAATACGAGGCGAATGCGGCGAACACGGCGTTTCTCACTGAGGCCGTGACCGGCATCGAGACCATCAAGACCGGGGCCATCGAAAGCGGCTTCCAGCAGCAGTGGCAACGGCAGTTGGCGGCTTATGTGCGCGCGGCGTTCCACACGCGCATCGTCGGCATCTGGGCCGGGCAGGGCATTGGCCTGATCCAGAAACTCACCGCGGCGCTGTTGCTGTGGTGGGGGGTGATGCTGGTGCTGGACGGCCAGTTGAGCCCCGGCCAACTGGTGGCCTTCAACATGCTGGCCGGGCATGTGGTGGAGCCGATCCTGCGCCTGGCCCAGGTCTGGCAGGACTTCCAGCACACCCTGATTTCCCTGCGCCGCCTGGGCGACATTCTCGACACCGAGTGCGAAAGCGGCAGCGGCGGCCTGGCCTCGGTGCCGGCGTTGCAGGGCGGGGTGAGTTTCCAGGGGGTGCGCTTTCGTTACGAGGAAGACGGCCAGGAGATCCTGCGCAACCTCGACCTGGAGATCCGGCCGGGGGAGTTCGTCGGCATCACCGGGCCTTCCGGCTCCGGCAAGTCGACCCTGACCCGCCTGCTCCAGCGGCTCTATGTGCCCCAGCACGGCCGGGTGCTGGTGGACGGCATCGACCTGGCCATCGCCGACCCGGTGGCCCTGCGCCGCAACATGAGCGTGGTGCTCCAGGAAAGCGTGCTGTTCGCCGGCAGCGTCGCGGAAAACATCCGCCTGTGCCGGCCCCAGGCCAGCGATGCCGAGGTGCGCCAGGCCGCCAGCCTGGCGGGGGCGGCGTCCTTTATCGAAGCCCTGGCCCAGGGCTACGAGACCCAGGTCGGCGAGCGCGGCGGCCAGCTGTCCGGCGGCCAGCGCCAGCGCATCGCCCTGGCCCGGGCCCTGCTCACCAACCCCGGGATCCTGTTGCTGGACGAGGCCACCAGCGCCCTGGACTACGAGTCGGAAGCGGCGGTGATGGCCAACCTGCAAGGCATCACCCGCGGCCGCACGGTGATCAGCGTCGCCCATCGCCTCAATACCCTGCGCCACGCCGACCGCATCCTGGTCATCGACCAGGGACGGGTGCTCGAACAGGGCTCCCACGAACAGCTGCTCGCCCTGGACGGGCTGTATGCCCGGCAGTGGGCTTTGCAGATGAAGGATTGAACCCACTGACCGCAGGAGTACCGACGAACCAGGCATGCCTCCCCACCCCCGGATACCTACCCCGGAAAACCACCCGGAGACTCATCCCGATAGGCAGCCTTTCGCCACGCGAAGGGCTTGGCTCAAAACAGACAAAGGATCACTGCAATGACTTCCATGTCCAAGGATTTCACGCGCCTGCTCAATACCCTGATCGATCGACAGGTCAAGGCGGCAGGCCGGCAAACCGAATGGTTCAACATGAGCGCCGCCGAGCGCGCCGAGTACGTCGCCCAGGTCGGCGAACGCCTGCAGCAAATGCAGCAGAGCACCCTCAGCGTGCTGGCCGCCCAGCACTATCAGATGCAGGACAACCCGGTCTCGGTCGGCGACCAGTTGCAGACGCTGCAGCAACGTCGCGAGCAGATGAACGCCATCGCCGACACCCCGGCGACCGTGGCCTACAAGCAGCAGCTGGACCGCGACATTCGGCTGTACAGCCGCCAGCAGACGGCCGTCACTCACTACGACAGCACCTGGAACAAGGCCCTGGGCGTGCTCAGCCCCGGTGGCGCCAAGCAGCTGGAAATCAAGGGCCTGAAGGCCGATGCCCTGGCCAAGCAGAACAAGCTCGCTGGGCGGATCAAACTGCTGGAGCAGAAGCTGGCGGTCCAGGTGGCCGACTCCACCTTCAGCCAGCCATACGTGACGCTGTTCTCCGAGTTGCAGGCCTACAAGGAGGTCAGTGCCCGCTACAACACCTTGCTCAAGGCCGCGCCCGAACAGCAAGGCGCGGCCCTCGGCGCCCTGGCCAAGGCGCCCCGGGCTTCCGACGATCTGCCGGTGAACATTTCCCTGCTGATGATGGAAGAGCGCCCCGGCTACATCCGCATGAACGTGGCGCTGGTCAATGCCAGTACCGACGGGCGCTTCAAGGACTTCTTCCTGGAGAACGGCCGGCTGGTGGTGCCCACCGACGGGGTGCTGAACTTTTCCTTCGGCACCGCGGCCCGTTCCCTGGCCTGGCAGCAACAGTACCGGCTGAAGAACGAGCCGCCGTCCTTCCGTTCGCCGACCTATGCGCCGATTCGCTCGGTGCTGGTCAAGACCGCCTTCGTCGAGCAGTACTTTGCCCACCATCTGGTGTCGGAAAGCTCCTTGCGTGAAGGCTTCAAGGCCCAGGTGCTGAGCAACGGCCGCAAGCTGCTGCTGACCAGCGTCGACCGCAAGGTGCCGAACCAGGTCGGCATCCAGGTTTCCGGGCAGTCGCCCACCACCACGGTCACCCGCGAGGTGCCACTGGCGGGCGCCCTGAGCGAGCTGATCAACCAGAACGCGGATATCGCCAGCTTCCAGACCATCGGCCTCGAAGGCTTTCGCCAGAACAGCTACCACCCGGACCGCGACGGGACTTTCGTCAACATTCATGAGCTGGAACGCTCGGTGGGTTTTGCCGAGCGCCAGTACCTGCTGGAAATGCCCCAGGACGGCGGCTACCGCGCCGCGACCCCGTTCGCGGTGATGACCGTCGAGGGCGACAAGGTCAGCAGCAGCCATTTGAGCAAGGCCCAGACCGACGCCCTGTATCAATACAACGCGGCCTTTTTCGACACACTGGAGCGGCTGCGCAACGACGGTATCAAGGCCAGCCGCCTGTTCGAAGGCAGCCGCGAGCGGACGCTGTTCGAGCAGCAATTGACGCGCCTGCTCGAGCGCAACCACATCACCCCGGCCGGGGTGCTGACGCCGGAACACACCCGCGCCAGCCTGCGCGATATCAAGGGCAACAACCTGAACAAGGTGTTGTGGGAACAGGCCTTCGCCGCGTCGGTCTGGCAGAGCCGGGACAACGATGCGTTGTTGTTCGGCCTGGCGCAGAACCTGGTGAAGAACCAGGCGCTGGCCAAGGTCCTGCAAGGCGGTTATGTGCAGAGCGACATTGCCCAGGCCAAGTTGCTGCTGGCGCCGTTGTACGAGCAATGGCGGGCCCGGGCGGTCGACGCGGAAAACCGCCGGGTCGCCGCGGCCAACGCCGAGCAGCATCCCAATAACCCGAAAGTGCAGGTCTTCGATCAGGTGGCGGTCGAGCGCTCGCTGGACAGCCAACTGCTGACCCTGTTGCTGCAAGGCCCCGGGGCCCTGGAGAGCGTCGATGCAGCCTTGCGCCCGACCGTCGAGGCGCTGTTGGCGGGCAACGAGGGCCGCAGCCTGCGCAAGCAGGCGCTGTTCCATGCCCTGCGCCCGGTGGCCGACGGCTTGTCCAAGGCGGCGGTGCCGGTCAACCCCCATGCCGCGCTGACGGCGCCGGGCGGCGCCGACAAGGTGGTGATCAACAACCGGCTGAACCAGCCCGACCCTTACCTGATCCTCAATACCGACCCGGAGCGGGCCCAGGCCGATGCCTCGTTCCTGATCGAGGACGACAAGTACCGCAGCTACAGCCAGTTCCGCCCCGACCCCGAGAATGCCGCCACACGCTATATGAACGACCTGGACACGCCGTTCGTGGGCGGGATTTCCGGGACCACCCAGACCGTCAGCAATGCCTTGCCGGAGTTGTTCGGCGTCGCCCTGAGCGTCAAGCAGTACTGGCAGTTCCAGATGGCCAATGCGGCCTTCATGATCCGCAACGGCTATCACTCGTTCTTCGAGACCCTGTATGTCGCCGCCCGTTATGAACCCAAGGGCGAGGGCAGTATCGGCCAGGACCTGCTGCAGATGTTCGACCGCTACCGTGCCGAAGGCAGCCAGCAGGCGTTGCAGGGGGAGCTGTACGACGGGGTGATGGCCCGCGTGCTGCCTATCGTCAACGAAGGCCTGCCGGCGGCCGAGGAGTTCCATCCGCCGCGCTTTACCAACATCGGCCCGCTGCCCGCGCTATTGGGACAGGCGGCGCAGGACCTGCAGCTCAAGACCGGCCTGGCCTCGCTCGGCGCCGGGTTCGAACCGCGCCAGGGCAGCGCCGATATCCATCGGTTCGCCGCCGACCCCGTGCAGTTCGCCAAGACCCACACCCTCAGCGCCGAGGCGCTGGTCAAGTCGGGGCGCTTGCCGGCCCAGGGCAATGTGCAACTGGTGAAGGTGGCGCCGAACCTGTATGAGCTCGAATACACCGAGCACAGCGCCAATGACGTTGCCGGCAGCGGCGTCGACAGCGTGCCGGCGTATTTCCTCGGCTACAACGGCCCGAACCAGGCCAATGCCGCGCCGGCCTATGTGGATATTCCCAAGCATGCGGCCGCGGGCAGCTTCCTCTTCACCGGGACCTTGTCGGGCTGCTCGCTGGTGGTGACCAGCCTGGACGCCAACACCTTCCGGGTCTACCACGATGGTCGGGTCAACAGCTCGCTGCTGTACGACAATGTGGTGATGGCGGTCGACTACAAGGACTATCAGGTGGCCGGCACCGCCGAGGGCCTGGCCGCGGCCTACATGCAGTACGTCGATGGCCAGTGGCAGCTGGTGTTCCAGCGCCAGGAGTACCAGCGCGAAGGGCAGAGGGTCTGGCCGAAGCTGCGCGACGGCGCCGAGCCCCTGGCGATCCAGGTCGCCGACGCTCAGGTGGTGGAACGCAACCGGGCCGAGTTCGCCGCCTACCGCGAGCAGGTGCACCAGAACCTGAAGAAGGTCGCGGCCCAGTTCGGGGTGCCGGTCGACGGGGTGGCCGACGGTGTCTACGAAGGGGGCGCCTTCTCTCCCGAGCATCCGGCGATCGCCGCCTGGAACCAGCTGCGCGAAGCGGTCCAGGCCAAGGTCAATGCCGATATCCAACAGCTGGCCGACAAGCGCTACCAGCTTCAGCAAGACCGGCGCACGGCCAGCGACAAGGGCCTGATCGACCAGCAGATCAAGCAGCTCAACCTCACCCAGGACTACTACCGGGCGCAGTACGACCCGGTCCTGCGCGAAGCCGGCTCGGTGGAGAAGACCTGGCTCTGGCAGCAGATCAAGGCCAAGGACGGTACCGCCGCGGTGGTGCGTACCGACGATACGGCGATCCAGGGCGCAGGCGAGGAGCGCGCCAGCAGCGTCGGCGAGCGTTACGCGATTGCCGAGGCCTATCAGCGGGGGGCGCGCGGCACCGCGTTCAGCGACGGCTTGCGGGATTTCCGGCAGATCAAGATTCCCGGGGTGGACGACAAGATGTCGGCCCTGGAGATGAAGCGGCTGTTTCTCGAGGGCACGCTCAGCCCACGCGAGCGTGGCGCCCTGAGCGGTCGCATCAGCGAAACCGCCCAGGCCGAGTACATCGACAAGGTGCTGCGCCAGACCGCGGTGCTCAGCGAAGACTTCCACAAGGCCGGCAGTGTCTTCGGCCAGCTGGCACCGCAGGACTTCTACCTGTCGCTGGTGGGTGACCGCTCCGGTGGCCGTTGCTACCCCCTGGTCCGGGCGATGGCCGTGGCCCTGGCCAGTGGTGGCGAGGCCGGCGTCAACAGCCTGGTGCAGAAGCTGTTCCTGGCTTCCGCCGACCCGCAAGCGGGTAGCTCGACGCTGCTCAAGAACAGCCTGATCCGGCTGCACTCCAATGTCGAAGCGGTCCAGGCGTCGAAGGCGCTGGGACAGTTCAAGCTGACCGAGGTGGTCTCGCGGCTGGCCGCCGGCAGTGGCACCTCGATGTTCGCTCTCAACACCCAGAACCACTCGATGATGGTGGGCAGCACGCAGACCGCCGAAGGCCGGCGCTACTACTTCTATGACCCGAACGTGGGGATCTTCGCCTTCGACTCCACCAAGGCCCTGACCAAGGCCATGCAGCAGCACCTGGTGGAGCGCAAACTGGCCGCGCACTATGGCTCGTTCGGCAGCCAGTCGCAGCCGGCCTTCAACCTGATCCAGATCGACACCGACAAGATGGCCGAGGTGCCGGTGGGCAACGGGCTGAATGTCGCCGACCTGTCCCGGCCCGAGGAACTGGCCGGGGTCATCGGCCAGCAACGCCAGGTCGAGCAGGCCGTGGACGCTGGCCAGCGGGTCAGCGAAGACCTGCGCCTGGGGGCGGCGCTGACTACCCTGGACGCCGAGCAGTGGGGCGCGCGCTTCGAGGCCGCCAGCAGCCGGCTGATCCGGGAACACCAGTTGGGCAGCCAGTGGATACCGATCATTGCCACCACCGAGGAGCAGAAGGAGGGCGGCTACCGGGTGCAGTTCATCAACCGTGACCAACCCGAGCAGACCCGCTGGCTGGCCACCGACGATCGCACCTTTGTCGAGTTCCGGCGTTTCGTCGATCAGCACATGCGCGTGTTCAACGAGCACTTCACCCTGGAGCATGGCCAGATACGGCCCCGCGCCGGCGTCGGCGAAGCGGCGCCGGTGGATGGCCTGAACGCCGGCTTCGCGGTACAGACGCTGATCCAGTGGTTTGCCGACAAGAGCCGTAAAGACGCCGGCCAGGGCGCGGTTTCGCCGGACCTGGCCACCGCGCTGAAGATCCACAGCTACCTGGGCCTGGCGCAGATCGGCCATGGCACCTTGCAGGATGTGGCCAAGGTCACCGAACTGGTGCAGACCGCGTTGCGCGGTGAAGTGGTGGCCGCGCAAACCTCGCTCAAGGACTTTGCCTCGACCCTGGGCCACACCGTCAACGAAGGCGCGGGCGTGCTGTTTGGCGGGGCCATGGTCGGCCTGGATGCCTATGAACTGGCCCATGCCGAGAACGATGTGCAGAAGGCGGTGTTCGGCACCCAGCTGGCCTTCGACTCGGCCAGCTTCGTCACCGGCGCGGCCGGGGTCGGTGCCGGTTTGCTGGGGGCCTCGACGGCGGGCGCGGTACTGGGTGGCGCGGGGGTGATCCTCGGCGGCCTGGCGGTGGGCTTCACCGCCCTGGCCCAGGCCTTTGGCGCGGTGGCCGAAGACGCCAAGGCGGTCGGGCGCTATTTCGATACGCTCGACAAGGCCTACAAGGGCAATGGCTACCGCTACGACGCGGACAAGAAGGTGCTGGTGCCGCTGCCCGGCGCGGTGGTCAAGCGCCTGGACCTGCGCGACAACCAGATCGGTTTCGACAGCCAGTACATTTACCGCACCCACCACGGCTCCACCGGTTCCGGGGCGATCAACTACTTCTTCTGGGCCGGGGATTTCCCACGGATGATCCACGACCGTGGCCAGGCGATCGAGGTGCGTAGCGGCATCGGCTACAAGGACGCCACGCGCACGCTGGAGCATGGCGACAGCACGGCGGTGATCCTGCCGGGTACGCCCAAGTCCTACATCAGCTACGAGTACATGATCCTGCCGGGGTCCACCACCCGGCATGACACCGGCTTCGACGTGATCCGCAGGCTCGAGGAGGACCGGCGCTTCGACTACGACTTCTACATCTTCCCGAGCGAGGAGACGATCCGGCGGATTCGCCAGGAATACGTCGACACCCCGATCGAGGTGCTGCTCGATTCGCGCGACCGGCAACTGGTGATCCCCGAACTGCCCAAGGAGCTGCACGGCTATCTGAACTACCAGATCAAGGGCGCGGGCGGGCGTTATCTGGTCGGCCTCAATGAAGGCACCCGGGTCGATCTGTCCAGCGAGGCAGGCACGCCGTCGCGCTGGATCATCGACAGCAGCCAGCTGGCGAGCGAGAGCATCAGCGTGTCGAAGGACCAGCTGGTGGTCGGCGGCGTGGTGGTCAAGCTCGACCCGGCCCGCAACGGCCAGGTGCTGGTGGTCAACGCCAAGGGCGAGATGCGCGAAGTCGATTTCGCCGGCCTGAGCACCCGGGTGGTGGAGGAAGACGCGAGCAAATGGCAGCTGCCTGGCCAGCGTATCGAACAGCACCTGAGCGAGCTGGCCAAGGCCCATCAACTGCACGGTCAGTACGTGGTCGTGGATAACTACAGCCACGAGGGGCGCAAGGTCGGCCGGGCGTTCTACGACGTGGCCAAGGACCGCATGCTGTTCACCGACACCCCGGTGGAACAGGCCAGGAACGCCCAGTTGGGGGCGGTGGTCGGCGAGCATGCCTACTTCGTCGACGCCGAGAACGCCGCAGCGTGGCGGGTCGAGATCGCCACCGGCAAGGTCGACGCGCAGTTCGCCCCGTCCTTCAACCAGAGCGCGGGCCGGATCAGCCGGTTCTGGCAAGAGGGCGACGCGGTCTACCTGGCCCGTCGTTATCAGCTCAAGGAGCGCGAGGCCGAGCTGAACTTCCGCATCATCGGTGACCGGATGGAGCTGGTCGGGGTGGTCGGCGATGACGCATTGCTGCAACTGTCGGCACGCACCGACCAGCATGGCGATGCGCTCAAGACCCTGCTCCAGGGCTACCAGAGCCAGGCCACGCAGCGCGCCACCCCGGTGTACAGCCTGGGCGCGCCGATGATGGAGCCGAGCGCCGCGGCGCTGGTGACGGTGTTTGGCCTGGATAACGCCAAAGTCGCGCACCGCTACTGGGTGCGCACCAGCGACGGCACGGTGATCAAGCCGAACCTGGCCCCCCCGGCGGGCCAGCCGCCGCTGGATGCCCAGGGCAAGCCCCAGAGCGCCTGGCCGATTCCGGCGGACCTGGTGTTCGCCGGCAGCCTGCCGCAGCCCGCCGGCCAGGAAGTGTTTTTCTTCTACAGCCAGAAGGAGAAGGTGCTGTTCCGCCAGGAAGGGCCGGGGCAGAAGGTCCTCGACGGCAGCCAGCCGAGCGCCTTGCGCCTGGCCACGCCGACCCTGGCCAATGTGCTCGAGCTCAACGGCCATCTGCTAGCCGTGACCGAGGACGGGCGTGTCGCGCGGATCGAGGCGAGCGGGCGCCTGAGCTATGAAGCGGTCAACGAGCATTGGCTCAAGGGGCGCAGCACCTGGTGGCAGGACCTGGCCAGTGTCAACGGCAGCAACGCCACCCTGGCGGTCTTCGGGGCCAAGGCCGCCGACGGCAAAAGTGCGCTGCCGGTGTGGTACCACAACGGCCTGGTGATCGTGGCGGCGCCGGCGCTGCAGGGCAAGCCGCTGCAGTTTCTCGGCTTCGACAGCGCCAGCGCGCGGCTGTTCGAACCGGAGAGCGGCAAGCTCTACCTCCAGGCACCGATGACGTCCGAGGCGTTGGCGGCGGCATTCGGCGGCGACGAGGTGCTTGAGGCCTCGGTGCAATTGCCCGCCGCCACGCTGCTGATGCCCCAGGTGCAGTTGCGTTCGGCGGTCCAGGTGGATGCCGGGTTGCGGTTGACGACGGTGCAGGGCGAAATCCTGCTGCGCACCAACAGCGGCGATGTGCAGCTGGTGGCGGTCGACAAGGGCTGGCAGCAGCAACACCTGGGTAATCTGCCCCAGGCGCTGGCCAAAGTGACAGGGCAGTGGGGAGCCAAAGGGGTGTTGACCTTGCAAGGCGCCGACAGCCAGGGCTGGTTCGATGTCGCCAGCGCTCAGATGTTCGCCAGCACCGGCATTCCCGCCGCGAGCGACCTGCGCTTTATCGGGGTAGCCGCCGAATCGCAGCGCTCGGCCTACGTCTACAGCCCCACGGAGCAGGCGCTGTACAAGGTCAAGCAGGGGGCTGCGCAGAAGCTCGGGCACTACGGCAATGTCGAGCGTATCGGCTCCTCGCTGCTGCTTCAGGGCGGCGGCGCCGACCGTCAGGACGAGCTGGCGCCACCCTTGATCGCCGGGGTCGACAGCGTGGTGCTGCATGGCGGCGGTGCCAACGACACCTACCGCTTCAGCCCGGCGATGTGGGCGCACTACCGCACGGTGGTGATCGACAACGATGACCCGGGCCAGGCCCTGGACCGCCTGCTCCTGCCGGTGGCCGATGGCAAGAACGTCCTCGTCAGCCGTCAGGGCGAGGACGTGCTGCTGACCGACACGGGCAGCGGCACCGCGCTGGTGCTGCGCCAGGTGCTGGGCAGCCAGGCCGCGGCGCATCGGCATCTGCAGATCGAGCTGCAAGGCGACTCGTCGGTGATCAGTGTCGATCATCTGGTGAAGGGCTTTGCCCAGGCGGGCTCGACCAGGGACGCTTTGTTCGAGCTGTCCTCGCGCGAGCGCCAGGGCGTGCCGACGGCGAATGACAGCGCCTCGGTGACGCAGGCCGAGGGGCCCAGCCTGGCCAAGTTGAGCGGGGCCATGGCGGCCTTCGCCGACACCGGCGGTGCTCGTGAACATCTGCCGCAAAACCGTCAGGCCGCCCAGGCGGTGCTGGTGCCTTCACTGACCTGACCGCGCAGGAGCAACCACGGGAGGGGCGCAAAGCCTCTCCTGTCTCCGGCCGAATCACTTCTTTATGTAGAACAGCAAACCATGATCAAACCCATGATTTCGCGGCAGCGAGCCCTTGCCGGCTGGTTGCTTGTCCCTCTGTTGCTTGCCGCATTGCCGGTCGCCTCCCTGGCGCAGGCGGCCGAATACCCGCGCCAGGCCATGCCCAGCGACCTCTGGCGGGTGTACCTGGATGCCCGGCAAAACAACAGCGAGCTGGCGGCGGCCCGTGCCGACCAGGCCGCCCGCGCCGAGGCGGTGCCCCAGGCCCGCGCCGGGCTGCTGCCCACGCTGTCGGCCAGTGCCGAGCTGAACGGCACCAGCACTTCCCTGCAACAGCCAAAGCAGGACACCCGGCGCAGTGGCACCAGCTACCAGGTGGTGCTGAACCAGCCGATCTTGCGCGCCGATCGCTGGTTCAGCCTCAAGGCCGCCGAAGCCGAGGACCAGCAGGCCCAGCTGGAGCTGGCGGCGGCCGAACAGAAGCTGATGCTCGACAGCGCCCAGGCCTATTTCGGCCTGCTCAAGGCCCAGGACGCCCTGGCGGCGGCCAAGGCTGAAGAAGCCGCGCTCAAGCGCCAGCTGGAACTGGCCGAGAAGGGCTTGCAGCTGGGCCTGTCGGACCGTACCGATGTGCTCCAGGCCGAGGCCGGGCATGACACCGCGCGGGCCAACCGGATCGTCGCGCAGAAGCGCACCGACGATGCCTTCGAGGCCCTGGACACCCTGACGCACCAGCAATACGCGGCGATCCAGGGCGTGCGGCATGACATGCCGATAGTGTTGCCGGAACCCAACGATGCCCGGCGCTGGGTCGACACTGCGGTGCAGCAGAACCTGACCCTGCTGGCCAGCCAGCACGCCCTGGACGCGACGCAGCAGACCCTGAGCGCGCGCAAGGCCGGGCACGCGCCGACCCTGGACGCGGTGCTGCGCTACCAGACCGGCGACAATGATAACCTGGGGTACGGCAACAGCGATATCCGCGGCAGCGGCTACGGTGGCAATGTCGAGCAGCGCTCCATCGGCCTGCAATTGAACATTCCGCTGTTCAGCGGCGGCCAGACCTCTTCCCAGGTACGCGAGGCCCACCAGCGGATGAATCAGCGCGAATACCTCAACGACAACCTGCGGCGCCAGGTGGTGGAGCAGACCCGCAACCTGCATCGCGGCCTCAACAGCGGGGTCGACCAGGTCAAGGCGCGGCGCCAGTCGATCATTTCCAACCAGGGCGCGGTGCTGGCCTCGCAGTTGGGCTTCCAGGTCGGCACGCGCAATATCGTCGATGTGCTGGAGGCCCAGCGCCAGCTCTACAACGCGGTGCGCCAGTACAACGACAGCCGCTATGACTACATTCTCGACACCCTGCGGCTCAAGCAGTCGGTGGGAACCTTGTCGCCCCAGGACCTCAAGGCGCTTGGTGATTACCTCAAGGCCGACTACGATCCCGACCGCGATTTCCTGCCGCCGGAGTTTCCACGCCGGCTGGCGGCGCGTTGAGGCTGTTTGTCAGGGCGGCAGGTACGGATTCATCAGGTAAAGGGGCGAGGTGTTGCGCAGGTTAACGAACTTCTTCGACAGCCACAGACGGTGTTGTTACGCCCTGGGCGTGGTGATCGCGGTCGGTGCCGCGGTGGCGCTGGGCAACTACTACCGCCTGCAGGTCGAGGACGTCTACCAGGCCAGTATCGAGATGCAGACCCAGGAGTACGCGGCGGATCTGCAGCAGTGGAAGTCCGACGGTTTTGCCATTGGCGCGCTGTCGATCCTGGGGCGCCACAACCCCTCGCTGAAACGGGTGATCCTCGAGCGCCATCCCTCCGCGGAATTGATGGAACAGGCGGCGATTCCGCTGAAGACGCTGTCCATGGTGGTGGGCGCCAATCATGCCTTTGTCCTCAACCGCGACGGGGTGGTGGTGGCGGCCCATGATCACCAGGGCCAGGCGCCGCTGGGGCTGAACGTGGCCTTCCGGCCCTATTTCAAGGTGGCGCTCAACGGCGGCAGCAGTGTCTATGGTGCGATCAGCGTCACCACCGGCACTCGCATGTTCTACATGGCGGTCCCGGTCTACGAGTCGCGCACGCGCCAGGACAAGGTGATCGGGGTACTGGTGGCGCGTTTCGACGGCAAGCTGCTCGATACCGACCTGAACAAGCAGTATGGCGACGACCTGAAAATGATCCTGTCGCCCAGCGGCGTGGTGCTGGCCGCCAGCACTCCGGAGTTTCTGCTCAAGGCCGACCGCGCCTGGCCGCCGCGCGAGTTCAGCGGCGAGGTCCGCCGCCAGTTCGGCGACCACCCGTTCGCCCAGGGGGGGCCCGAGCGCTTGCCGTTCGATACCCATCAGCCCCAGGTCAATCTGAACGGCCGGCGCTACAGCCTGTCCCGGGCCGACTTCGACTGGAACGACCCCAGCGGTCCCTGGACCCTGATCACCCTGGGCGACCTGGATGCGGTGCTGCCGGCCGAGCAGGTGCTGCTGATCAAGGGCTTGAGCGCCGTGGTGTTCCTGCTGTTGCTGTGGGGCGGCCTGCGGCGCCTGGCCGATGCCCGGCGGCACAAGGCCGACGTGGCGCGGATCGAGCAAAGCGAGCGACGCCTGGACATGGCCCTGCAAAGTGGGGCGCTGGGGTTGTGGGACTGGAACGTCAGCCTGGGGATCGTCATCAACAACGATGTCTGGCTGCGGATCCTTGGCTACAGCAAGGAGGAACTGGACCAGACCTTTGGCAATGGCCTGGACCGTTGGGCCTGCCTGGTCCATCCGCAGGACCATGAGCCGGTCATGGCCAGGCTCAGGGCGCACCTGAACAACGAAGTCGAGGAGTACCGCGCCGAGTACCGCATGCGCAGCAAAAGCGGGCGCTGGTTGTGGGTGCTGGACATCGGCCGGGTCATGCAGCGCGATGCCCAGGGCGCGCCGACGCGGGTCACCGGCGTGCTGCAGGACATCACGCAGGCAGTCGAGGTGCAGCAATCGATCGTCGACAGCCAGACCAAGCTGCAGTCGATGATCGCCAACATTCCCGGGGTGGTGTTTCGCAGCCTGCCGGACGGCGCGCGCACCATGGTGTTCGTCAGCGATGCCATTGAAGGCCTGAGCGGCTTTCCGGCGGCGCACTTCCTCGCCGGGCACAGCTATCGCGATCGGGTCCACCCCGACGACCTGGAGATTTTCGCAGGCTGCCTGAGCAGCGCCAGCTACATGCTCGAATACCGGATCATCACCGCCAGCGAGGAGGTGCGCTGGGTCTACGACAAGGGCCAGACCATTGTCGTGGACGGGGTGCCGCAGTACCTGGACGGGGTGATCTTCGACATCAGCGAGCGCAAGGCGGTGGAAGCGCAGATCCAGCAATCGCGGCGCGACGCCGAACTGGCGACCCAGGCCAAGTCGGAATTTCTCGACAGCATGTCCCATGAGATCCGCACGCCGCTGAACGCGATCATCGGCATGGCCCACCTGGTGCAGGACATGCCCCTGGAACGGGCGCAGCGCGACTACATCGAGAAGATCGACCGTGCGGCGAGGAACCTGGTGGGCACCATCAACGGCGTGCTTGATCTGTCGAAGATCGAAGCCGGCAAGCTGAGCATGGAGCAGGTCTGCTTCAACCTGCGCGAGCTGGTGGACGATGTGTTGCTGCTGGTGCGCCAGCGCGCGGAAGAAAAGGCGCTGCAGCTACGCCTGGACATTCCCGCCATGCTGCCGCGCAGCTATGTCGGCGACCCGCTGCGCCTGGCCCAGGTGCTGACCAACCTGGTGGACAACTCGATCAAGTTCACCGAGGCCGGTCATGTCTGCATCGGCGTGTGCCTGGTGCGGCAGTGGAACGACAAGGCCCTGCTGTGCTTCAGCGTCACCGACACCGGGGTGGGCATCAGCGAGGAGCAGCAGGCCCGGCTGTTCAATGCCTTTGTCCAGGCCGACCTGTCGATCAGCCGGCGTTACGGCGGCAGTGGCCTGGGGCTGACCATCTCGAAGAAAATCGTGCAGATGATGCAGGGCGACATCTGGGTGCACAGCAAGCCGGGGCAGGGCGCGGTGTTCAAGTTCAGCGTGCAGTTGAGCCTGCCGCAACAGCGTCCACAGGAGTTGATCGCGTCGAGTTGCAACACCCAGGCCACGCCATCGGTGGCGGGCGCGGCGGGGTTGTGCACGGTCAACGACTACGCGCGGTTGCTGGCGGGGACGCGGGTGCTGGTGGTCGAGGACAACCGGCTGAACCAGGATGTGTTGCAGGGCCTGCTGCAGCGCGCCGGGGTCCAGGTGGTCCTGGCCGCCAATGGTGCCGAGGCCTTGCAGCGGTTGCTCGGGGACGGTCGTTTCGACGGGGTGCTGATGGATTGCCAGATGCCGGTCATGGACGGCTACGACACCACGCGCAAGATCCGCGGTTACCCGCACCTGCGGTCGCTGCCGATCATCGCGGTGACCGCCAGCGGCCAGGCCGATGTCCAGGGGCGGGTGCTGGCCGCCGGCATGAGCGATCTGGTCAGCAAGCCGCTTGAGGTCACGGCTTTCTATCGGACCCTGGTGCGCTGGATCAAACACCTGGAACTGCCCGCGGGAGAGATGGCGGCAAGCCTGCCCGGCGGTGTCTCGACGCCAGCCTACGCGGGCATCGACTCGGCGCTCGGGCTGGCGGTGGTGAACCAGGACCTGGCGCTGCATCAGAAACTGCTGGCGGATTTTCGCGATGACCAGCAGCAGGTCATCGAGCGCCTGTGGCTGGCCCATGCCGCCGGGGACCTGCAGGCCATCGGCTTCCTGGCCCACAGCCTGCAGGGGGCGGCCGGCAATATCGGCGCCACGGCCGTCTGGCAGGCGGCCCGGCAACTGGAGGAGCAGTGTGCCGGGCAGGCCGACCTGGTGCCTTTGATCCGCCAGCTGGCGCAGTGCCTGGAGCCGCTGCTGGCCGGTCTGGTGTGTTTGCCAGCGGCGGGTGCCGGGCCCCAGGGCCGGGAGAGCGAGGCGCTGGGCAGTGAGCAGGTGTTAAAGCTGGAGCGCCTGGCCAAGCTGCTGCGCAACCACAATGCGCAGGCCCTGGCGCTGGTCGATGAGCTGTGCGAGCAGAACCCTTGCAGCGCCCTGCGGGCCATCCAGGAGCGGATCTACCGGCTGGAGTTCCAGCAGGCCTGTGAGCTGCTGGTCGATTTGCGCGCGGCCCAGGATTAGCGCGTCGCCCGGGTCAGCTCGAGGTAGCGCGCCATGCGGTCCGTGCAGTGCTCCACCAGGCACTGGTGCAAGGCCCGCAGCGACTCGGTGATTTGCGAGCGGTGGGATACCACCAGGCTCAGCGGCGCGGCGTCGGCTTGCCAGCCGGGGAGCAGGGGCAGCAGGCGCCCGGCGAGCAGGTCCTCGACCACGTTCAACAGCGGCAGATAAACCACGCCATGGCCGGCCACCGCCCAGCGCCGCGCGGCATCGCCATCGTCGCAGCAGAAGTGCCCCTGCACCCGCACGTCCTCGATCTGGCCCGGCGCATGGAAACGCCAGCGGCTCTCCGGCCGGCCAATGCTGTGGCAGATGATGCATTCGTGCTCGCTCAGCTGTTCCGGCGATTCGGGCGTGCCGTGTTCGGCCAGGTAGCCGGGCGCGGCGCAGGCGATGAAGTGGTGCTGCTTGAGCACCGGCAGCTCCACCAGGTCCAGGGCCAGGCTTTTGCCATAACGCAGCGCCGCATCGAACCGGCCCTTGAGCAGGTCCTCTTCCTTGTCGCTCAGGGCCAGCTTGATATACAGGCGCGGCCGTTCCTGCTTGAGCCGGGCGAGCAGGTCCAGCAGCAGGTTGCGGCCCAGGTCGGAAGACACCGTGAGTTCCAGCATGCCGTCGTCGTGGGTCAATGAGCGCTTGCCGTTGGCCAGGATCTTCAGGGCGTGCTGCGCGCTTTCCAGGTAACGCACGCCCTCGGGGGTGAGTTTCATGGTGCGGGTGGAGCGGGTGAACAGGCGCACGCCGAGACGGTTCTCCAGGCGCTTGAGTGCCAGGCTGGCGGCGGCCGGGGTGATCGACATGATCCGCGCGGCGGGCGACAGGCCCTGCAACTCGGCAATCAGCACGAACAGTTCCAGGTCGGCGAGGTTAGGCATGGGCAAGGCTCACTGTCCGTTCAAAGGCCGAAAAAGCTCTGTGACGAACTCAGCAAGGCCGCCGAGAGCGACTCCGGGCCGCAGGCGATGCATTGCTCGAACCCCGGCTGTTGATACATCCGCGCCATGGCCCGGGCATGCCGGCCGGCAAGGTCGCCGTCGGGTTGCAGCAGGCTCAGGTGGTAGTTCAGCGCCAGGGCGAACAGGCGGGCCGAGAACGGCAGATCGAGGCTTGCCGGGCTGGGGTCGCCCTGGAGCAGCGCCTCGGCATGGGTGATTTTCCAGGCGAGGTTGAGGATGCGGTCTTCCGGGTCGGCGTGGGCGAGGATCTCCTCGATCAGCACCCGGCTCTGGGCCAGGGCCTGGACGATGCCGCTGCCGGGCTGGTTGAGGCCCATCAGGGCCAGGCAGGCGGCGCCGCGAAACGCCGCGGGGTCGCTCTGGGTCACGCCGCTGTCGAGCAGGATCGACAGGGTGTCGAGCAGCGCTTCGAGACGGAGCTGCGGGTTGCCGGCCAGCTGCAAGGCCAGGGCGCCGATAAAACCGTCGCGCATGTCGCTGCCGGCCGAGGGTTCGGCCGCCGGTTGCGGGCTGTGCAGGGGTTTGTCGCGGTAACCCAGTTGCGTCGCCACCCGGGCCAGCACCACCGGCGGCGAAATCGGCTTGGCGATGTAGTCGGCGGCGCCGAGCAGCAGGCCCAGGCGTTCGTCTTCGACGCTGCTGCGCGAGGTCAGGAAAATCACCGGGATGGCGGCGGTCGCCGGGTGGCGCTTGAGTTCGCTGAGCACCTGGAAGCCGTCCATCTCGGGCATCAGGATGTCGAGGATGATCAGGTCCGGGCTGGCGCTGCGGGCCAGGGCCAGGCCGCGCTCGCTGTTCTTCGCCAGCAGCACTTCATATTCGGTGGTCAGGGTTTTCGAGAGCACGATCAACGACTGCGGGTCGTCGTCGATCGCCAGGAGGGTATAGGGCTTGGGGGCGTGCTCTGCGGGCATGACGGGGGCGCCTGATCAAGAGAGGGCGGCAGTTTATCTTATTTGCCCGGCGGGTCGCGCTGGCGCATTGCCGCAGCCGTCATGGGTGAAAGGTGTAACGATCCTTACCGGTTGGCGATCCGGTTGCGCGCTTGAGGGCGGCGCCGATGGGGGATGACCACTGTCGGCGCGCGCAAGCGTGGGCAGCCTGCCGGTCGGCATGCGCAGCAGCGCAGGCCTGGACCAGGCCACCATGCCTGGGTTCAGCCTGGCTGACGCTGTTTCAGCGCCGCATCCTGGGCATTGAAGGTGCGCGCCGCGGCGGCCACCTCCTTGCGCACGATGGTCTTGCCGATCGGCGCCAGGGCGATGCCCGCCAGCTTCAGGTGCTGGATGCCGAAGGGAATGCCGATGAGGGTGATAAAGCACAGCAGCGCCGACATCACATGCCCCAGCGCCAGCCAGATACCGCCAAACACGAACCAGAGCACATTACCGATCACCCCCAGGCCGCTGGTGCCGATATCGTCCCTGTTGTTCAGCTCGCGACGGCTGATCGCCTCCTTGCCGAACGGAAAGAACGAGAACGTACCGATGACGAAACAGGCCCGGCCCCAGGGGATGCCGACGATGCTGATAAAGGCCAGGATGCCCCACAGCCACCAGCACAGGCCCATGAAAATGCCGCCGAGGATAAACCAGAGAAAATTGCCGATGGCGCTCATGTAAAGCTTCCTTGTTTGAACCGTGAAGGGTATCGAGCAGGCCCCGTTCGAGGCCCGTGCAGGTATAGACGCTTATTCCTTGCGCCGAGTCAGCCCGGAGACGATCGCCACCAGCAACAGGCTGATGCCCCAGCCAATGAGGGTTTCGAGCCAGATCAGCAGACGGATGCCGTGGCCCCATTCCAGGTTCTTGAGTTCATCCCAATAGCTGGGGAAGGGCGTCGGGGTGATCGGGCCCCAGTCCTTTTCCTGCTGCAGATCGACCAGCGACAGCAGGATGTCCAGCGAGTAGGCGCCGGGGCTGAAGCCGGTGTATTCGCCGCGCAGGGCCTTGCAGGTGTACCAGTTGCCGATCTCGGCCGGGCGTTCGGCGGCGGGGTGCTGTCGTTGCCAGGCATCGCCATATTCAAGGGTGCAACTGGCGTAGGCCTCGTTCTGGAATACCAGTGGGTTGCTGGGGGCGAAGACCTTGTGTTCGACGGCGGCGTACCAGTAGACGCTGGTGAAGAACAGCCAGATGCCCAGGATCCAGGCCAGCAGCCGCATGGGGCGATAGCCGTAGCCGGTGAGGGCGCCATAGAGTACGTGGGGGACCTTGCCGAGCCAGCGGGTTCCCCATATCCAGTTGGCTGTGCGATGTCCCACCATGCCGACCTTGCGTAGACGCTGTTCGAAAGCAATGCCGACCTCTCGTGCCTCTTCGAAGTGGCCCATCTTTTCAAAGACGTGCTTCAGCTGGAGCCAGGGCTGTGGCAGGAATCCACTCTCGGAGCCTTTGAGGCCGTCGTCGCCTGTACTGGATGGCAGCTGTGAGTCGAGCCAGGCGATACGATCCTTGGCCCTCAAGGGAGAGTCGGTGGTTAGGAAGTCGTAGGTAAAACCGTTAAGGCCCAGCTCCTTGCCCCAGGTCTTTGAGTCGTCGTTCAAGGTTTTGACGTGAGAGCCGCTGAAAGCCGCATTCTGTAAAGGATGCTCCAGATGGGTGAGCATCAGTGTTCTACCGACGATCATGTTTTGCGCGAGCAAGGAAAAGCCGCCGTTGCCATCCAGATGATATGAACCTTTCAGGCTCAGTTGTCCGTCGATCTGCGCGGCGGTGAGGCGCACGGTACCTATGGAGTGGAAGCCGGTAGAGAGAAATACACTGCCACTCACGCGGGCTTTGTCAGCATTCAAGGCAATGCCGGTGGTGGCGGTAAAGGTGCAGTTCGAGCAATTCAAGCTTTTCATGGTTGCGCTGTTCAATCGCACTTCACCCAGAGACTTGAACCCTTCGTCAAAGATGATGTTTGCGTCGATTACACATCGGTCTGCCTCCAGAGCATTGCTCCCCAGACCATTGAGCTGAGCTGCGCTGAATATCAGCGACCCCGCGATTTTTGCTCCGATCAGGCAAATGGTTCCCTGGGAATGGAACGCTTTCATCTGGACCGATGAGCACACACGAAGATACTGGGCTGCAACGCCGGAAAACTGGCTGCCGTTCAAATCAAGCCAGCCGTCGATGACCGTGTTTTCAAGCCGCAGGTCCTTGTCACACAAACAATGGGTCAAGCTGACGTTGCTGGCGATCGTGGCGGAACTGAGATGCAGGGAGCCCTGGATGAATGCGCCTTCGAGGTGAACCCCGTTCAGATCTATTGGGTTCTTGTCATCGCCGCCCAGTATCAGGAACCTCAGGAAACTGGCGCGAATGGTGTTTTCCGCCGTGCCGGCTACAGGCCTTTGCTTGGCGATACTGAACCGCGCTCCTGTGGCACCGTAAGCCAGCAGTTTTTTTTCCACCGGGTTCAGGGGCAGGTAGTGCTGGAGTACCCGATCGGCGGTAAGCGTCATGCTTTTCACTTCTGGATAGCGCCGAGTTCGGCGGGAGTGGGCGCTTGTCTGAGACGGCAACCAGCGAGGAGGGGCAAAGCGCGAGGCACGAGCGGGGGACGCATAAAAACTTCCATGTAGGGTCGTCGGGCGGCAAAAGGCTGGCAGTATGCCACTGGCTTGCCGTCCCGACAAAAGCACAAGCCCCTGCTCCTGCAAGAGCTGTTGCGGTGCTTCAGGGATCGACCTGCGCCATCAGCTCCGGCACCGACTCGGGGCGTTTGGCGTAACGCTGGGCCAGCACCGCGCAGACCATCAGCTGGATCTGGTGGAACAGCATCAGCGGCAGGATCAGCACGCCCAGGGTGCTGCCGGCGAACAGCACCTGGGCCATGGGTACGCCGGTGGCCAGGCTTTTCTTCGAGCCGCAGAACAGGATGGTGATGCGGTCTTCCTGGTTGAAGCCGAAGAGCTTGCTCAGCAGGCTGGAGGCCAGCAGCGCCAACGCCAGCAGCACGCCGCAGGCCAGCACCAGCCCGGCCAGCTCCCACAACGGGATCTGCTGCCAGATACCTTCGTTCACCGCTTCGCTGAAGGCGCCGTAGACCACCAGCAGGATCGAACCCTGGTCGACGAACTTCAGCCAGTGCTTGTTGCGGCCCACCCAGGCGCCGATCCAGCGGCGGGCGATCTGCCCGGCGATAAAGGGCAGCAGCAGTTGCACGCTGATCTTCACAATGGCATCCAGGGTCGAGCCGGCATCGCCGTGCACATTCAGCAGCAGGGTCACCAGCAACGGCGTGAGGAAAATCCCGAACAGGCTGGACGCCGCCGCGCTACAGATCGCCGCCGGCACGTTGCCCCGCGCCAGGGAGGTGAAGGCAATCGCCGATTGCACGGTGGCGGGCAGGGCGCAGAGGTAGAGCATGCCCAGGTACAGCTCGTTGCCGATCAGCGGCGAGAGCAGCGGCTTGAGCGCCAGCCCGAGGATCGGGAACAGCACGAAGGTCAGGCTGAAGATCAGCAGGTGCAGGCGCCAGTGGCCGGCCCCGGCGATGATCGCCTCGCGCGACAGCTTGGCGCCGTGCAGGAAGAACAGCAGGGCGATGGCGGCGTTGGTCAGCCAGCCGAAGCCTAGCGCCACCTGGCCGCTGGCCGGCAGGAAGCTGGCCAGCAGCACCACGCCGATCAGGGTCAGGGTGAAATTGTCGGGCAAAAGACGTGAGCGACTCATAACGGGATCATCCAGGGGTTGCCAGGGCGGTGGGCCGACTCTAACGTGATGGCGGACTGCCGACTAACGCCAATGAGCCAGTAAATGCCGCCTAAAGGACATGCAAAGATCGTCCGCCGCAGTATTCCCGGGCTGCCGAGCCTGCCGCGGCCGGTGTACGGGCGCACCGAATCCCTGCCCAACCGGGCGCTGACCCGGCGCCACAGCCACCCCTGGGTGCAATTGTCCTACGCCATCCAGGGCGTGCTGGAAGTGCAGACCAGCGCCGGGCGTTTCATCGCCCCGCCGCAGCGGGCGGTGTGGATCCCGGCCGGCATGCCGCACAAGGTGTTCAGCTCGCCGCGCACCGAAATGCGCAGCCTGTACCTGGATTGCCGGGTCACCGCCTGGGCGGGCGCGACCTGCCAGGTACTGGCGGTGAGCAGCCTGCTGCGCGAATTGATCCGCGCCTTCAGCGAGCTGCCGGTGGAATACGCCGAAGACGGCGCCGACGGCCGCCTGGCCCTGGTCCTGCTGGACCAACTGGCCGCCGCGCCGCAACTGGACCTGATGCTGCCGCTGCCCCAGGATCCGCGCCTGCGGCAGATCTACCGCAGCCTGCAAGCGCACCCGGACCAGCCGACCACCCTGGGGCAGTGGAGCGAAAAGCTGGGCGTGACGGAGAAAACCCTCAGCCGCCTGTTCCTGCACGACACCGGCCTGACCTTCCGCGCCTGGCGCCAGCGTTTGCGCCTGCTGGGGGCCCTGACGCCCCTGGAGCAAGGCGAGCGAGTCACCGACGTGGCGCTGGCCTGCGGCTACGACTCGACCTCGGCCTTTATCGCGGCGTTCCGCCAGCAGTTCGACGCCACGCCGGGGGAGTTTTTTCGTTAGCGCTTTTTTCTGATGCTTCTCGTCTGCCCTCAAGGTACTTCTCTGCACAAAGGTGCTATTTTGAGTGCTCTTAACAGCACTCGTGAGAGCACTCCATGACCCATGTCCTTCTGTCCAACGTCGTCGCGAGCATTTCCGAGCTCAAGAAAAACCCCATGGGCACCGTTGCGGCCGGTGGCGGTTCCTCCGTGGCTATCCTCAATCGCAACGAACCGGCGTTTTACTGCGTTCCGGCCAAGGAATACGAAGCCATGATGGAGCGTCTGGAAGATATGGAGCTGCTCGCCTTGTGCCGTGAGCGAGAGAATGATCCGACCATCAAGGTTTCGCTCGATGACTTATGAGCTGGAGTTCTCCGAGAAAGCCTGGAAGGAATGGCAAAAGCTGGGCCCCACGCTGAAAGAGCAATTCAAGAAGAAGCTGCAGGAACGACTCGTCAACCCCCATGTCCCGGCCGATCGCCTGAGCGGTTTGGGCAATGCCTACAAAATCAAACTGCGCACGGCGGGCTACCGCCTGGTGTATCGGGTGGTGGATGAGGTGTTGGTGGTGACGGTCATTGCCGTGGGCAAGCGAGAGCGGGGGAGTGTTTATCGGCAAGCCAGCAAGCGTTAGCCGTCAAAAGAATTCCAGACTATTGGCAATGTAGCCGCTGCCGCAGGCTGCGATCGGGCGCTTGCGCCCGTCACGATCTGACTTCTGGAACGCGCTGACGCCGGCGACCGCCGCTCCCTCAACCCTGAACCTTGTACCCGTCATCCAGCGCGAACGGCCACCGCGTCATGCAAAAAACTAAGCCGGCGTCAGCCGCTCGATCCTGGCCGGCGCCGCCACAGCCAGTGGCGCGAAGCTGTGGGGCTGGGCCATGTTCCACATGCGCGCATAGAACTCCGAGCTGATCGGCCGCTGCAGCAGCTCACCCGGTTCGAGGAACACGTGGATCTGCGAGAACAGCCGCACCTCGGTGGTGGTCATGCACCGTACCAGGTGCTTGGCTTGCAGCTGCGCCGGGTGGTCGAGGCCGGCGGCGCTGAGCATCTCGCCGAGGGCGACCAGGGTGTTGCGATGGAAGTTGTGCACCCGCTCGGCCTTGTCCGTGACCTGCAGCGCTTTCTGGCGCAGCGGGTCCTGGGTGGCGACGCCGGTGGGGCACTTGTTAGTGTGGCAGCTTTGCGACTGGATACAGCCGATAGCGAACATGAAACCGCGCGCGGCGTTGACCCAGTCGGCGCCGATGGTCAGCACGCTGGCGATGTCGAAGGCGCTGATGACCTTGCCGCTGGCGCCGAGCTTGATCTGCGAGCGCAGGCCGGCGCCGACCAGGGTGTTATGCACGAACAGCAAGCCCTCGCGCATGGGCATGCCGATGTTGTCGGTGAACTCCCGGGGCGCGGCGCCGGTGCCGCCTTCCTTGCCGTCGACCACGATAAAGTCCGGCTGGATACCGGTCTCGAGCATGGCCTTGACGATGGCCATGAACTCCCAGGGATGACCCACGCAGAACTTGAAACCCACCGGCTTGCCACCGGACAGGTTGCGCAGCTTGACGATGAATTCCAGCAACTGGATGGGCGTGCCGAACTCTGAATGCCGCGCCGGCGACACGCAGTCATGGCCCATCGGCACGCCACGGGTCTTGGCGATTTCGGCGGTGACCTTGTGCTTGGGCAGGATGCCGCCATGGCCCGGCTTGGCGCCCTGGCTGAGCTTGATCTCGATCATCTTCACCTGTGGATGGCAGGCCTGCTCGGAGAAGCGCTGGGCATCGAAACGGCCGTCCAGGGTGCGGCAACCGAAGTAGCCGCTGCCGATTTCCCAGATCAGGTCGCCGGCGAACTCCTGGTGATAGGGGCTGATGCTGCCTTCCCCGGTGTCGTGGGCGAAGCCGCCGAGCCTGGCGCCTTTGTTCAGGGCGCGGATGGCGTTGGCGCTCAGCGCGCCGAAGCTCATGGCCGAGATGTTGAACACCGAGGCGCTGTAGGGCTGCAGGCAGTCCGGCCCGCCGACCACCACGCGGAACTGGCCGGGGTCACAGGCATCGCCCGGGACCATGGAGTGGCTGATGAATTCGAAGCCCGGCTGATAGACATCGGCCAGGGTGCCAAAGGCCTTTTCCGCGGACTGGTTCTTGGCGCGGGCGTAGACCATCGAGCGTTGCGCGCGGGAGAAGGGCAGTTTCTCGTCGTCGCCTTCGAGCAGGTACTGGCGGATTTCCGGGCGGATCGATTCGATCAGGTAGCGGATATTGCCGATGATCGGGTAGTTGCGGCGCACCGCATGGTGGCTTTGCCGCAGGTCGTTGAGGCCGATGAGGCTGAGCACCCCGGCCAGGACGATCAGCCCCTGGCCCCAGAGGCTGGCGGGCCAATACAAGAGGCCGGACAAGGTAAGGGCAAGGCAGAGGGTCAGGGTCGCGTAGCGACTGAGCAGTGATATTTTCATGATCTTTCCTTGGGTAAATCGCAAGACATGGGTTCAGGCGGGCAGGGCGGGCTCAGTCCGAGTTGCGGATCTGCCGATAACGCTCCTGCAACTCCTGGCGCTGCTGCTTGCGCAGCAGGCCCTGGGCGTAGCGGCGTTGTTCGGTGGCGGTTTCCGGCACGAAGGCGCGCACCGGGTGCGGGCGCCCGTCGGGGTCGACGGCGACCATGGTGAAGTAGCAGCTGTTGGTGTGGCGCACCGTGCGCTCGTGGATGTTCTCGGTCATCACCTTGACCCCGACTTCCATCGAGGTGCGCCCGGTGTAATTGACCGAAGCCAGGAAGGTCACCAGTTCGCCGACATGGATCGGCTCCTTGAAGATCACCTGATCCACCGACAGCGTGACCACATAGCGCCCGGCGTAGCGCTTGGCGCAGGCGAAGGCCACCTCGTCGAGCAGCTTGAGCAGGGCGCCGCCGTGCACGTTGCCGGAGAAATTGGCTTTGTCGGGGGTCATGAGCACGCTCATGCTCAGTTGATAACTGCCGGGTTCCATGGGTGACCTCATCGGGGGGGCGTCGAGGCTGTCCGTTGGCTTGTAATGGTTGGCCCAGGGCCTGCGGACAGCTTTTGGCTGGAGGTCGGAAGGGTAATCAGAAGTGTAGATAGTTAGCTAGCTATCATATGAAATGAGCTGTTGCGGGGATTGCAATAATGCGTGAGTCCGTTCGCGGGCCTTCTTCTGTAGGGGCGACCGGTCGATGCTTGATTGATCGCGATGGCCTCAGTGGCCATATTGGGTTTGGGGAGTTCACCCACATAGGTAACAGTTACGTTCAAGCACAGGGTTAACACGGACCTTTGTAGCCGCTGCCGCAGGCTGCGATCGGGCGCCTGCGGCCGCCAACCCGAATCCGCGATTTGGCTTTGCAGGCCGCGATCCGCTTCTGTAGGAGCGGCCGGTCGACGTTCGATTGCTCGCGATGGCGATGCTGGCGTCGCTGGTGATGTTGGACGGCGTACATATCCATTCCTGCGGTCACGGCCACTTATGGTTTCGCCCTGACGGCGAGTCACTTTTTTTCAAACGCCGGAATGCCGGCCCAGCAAAAAGTAACCAAAAAACGCTTGCCCCTGCGTACGGCCCTCGCTGCGCTCGGGTTCCCTCGTTCCGGCGTCCATCAGGGGGCATCGACTCCGGTCGGCTTCGCTTCGACCTCCATACGATGTCCTCGACTGCGTCGAGGGGCGCTGCGCGCCATCCCCCTGATGAACACCGGAACGAAGCCTGCCGATGGGGCGGGTGGATCAAAGGCCAAAGCCAAAGCACAGCAAGAGCAAAGGCCAAGGCGGTTCGGTTAAGGTTCTGGCAGCTCCATTGCGCGTTGCTCTGCCACATGCAACACATCGCATCCGTCCTGCAACAACAAGGTTGCCACGCTGGAGAAGCGCATCAGGTCGAGGTCGTCGGCATTGCGGCCGGTCATGCCGGACACGCTGTCCAGCATGTCGCGGGCGGCGCGGATGCGCAGGCCGGCGTAGGTCAGCAGGTCAAGCAAGGGGGCTTGGGGGTTGATGAAGGCGACGGGGTGGTCGGTGGTGTTGGAAGAGGTGAAAGGTTGGTAATCCATAACGATGAAGCTCCATGAAGGAATTTTAGGGTTTGCTCATGGAGATTCGGACGGCCAAATCCGGTCGCAGCGTTGGGAGCGACGAAACGGAATATAGGAGGCGTATAGCGGGATAACAAGCCTGGAGGGCATGTTTACACCAGATACAGAAACGCCTTACACGAGCCGTCATTAATGGCTGAGTAAATGGGGGTTAGCAGCATTTATTTCAGGCCTGTTTTCTATCTCCTTGGTTCCGGATGTGTTGCCTATCCTCTGTTATCCCTCTCTTTCCCATGGCACACTCTTCGTGAGTTTTCCGTTGTTGTATATTTTTGTCCGTTATAGCGGAATAAATGCCTCCTGAAATCACACGAAGCGCCTTTTTAGGAACGGCTTATTCTGCTCAACCTTCCCTTTACTTAGGAGAACACCCCATGAGCATCACTCGCTACGGCACCGGCAGCACCGCCGGTGGTGGTCAACCCCGGCCTTTCGCTCGTGCCGTTGAGGCCGATGGTTGGTTGTATGTGTCTGGCCAGGTGCCGGCACTGGAGGGCGAAATTATTCATGGCGGGATCGTTGAGCAGACGCATCAGACGATGCGCAATCTGGTGGCGATTCTGGAGGAGGCGGGGTACGGCCTGGAGGACGTGGTGCGGGTCGGGGTGTGGCTGGAGGATCCGCGGGATTTCTGGAGTTTCAACAAGGTGTTCGGTGAGTACTTCAAGCCGGAGCATGCGCCGGCGCGGGCCTGTGTGCAGGCCAGCATGATGGTGGATTGCAAGGTTGAGATCGATTGTGTGGCGTACAAGAAGAAGGGCTGATTTACGGCGTTTTTGTAGCCGCCTGTAGCCGCTGCCGAGCCCCAGCGAGGCTGCGATCGGCCCCGAAGGGGACGCGGCGACTTTGAGATCCTTGCGCCCGCGTTGCGGTCGATCGCAGCCTCGCCATGGCTCGGCAGCGGCTACAGGGATAGGGGCAATGCCGGGGTTTTGGGCGCGCCGGGAATTTCGTGATTTGTAGGAAGTGGCACTGATATGACCGAAGACAGCATCAAGCGCCGGGCCAGGGGGCTGGACCGGGCGTTCGATATTCTCGATTTCCTCAAGGAGGTCGGCCAGCCGTTGCGGCCCCACGATATCGCCAAGGGGGTCGGCAGCCCCAAGTCCACGGTGTACGAGCTGGTGGCGTCCTTGCTGGAGCGGCGGATTCTCGAGCCGGTGGGCCAGGATGGGCATGTGTACCTGGGCCGTCAGCTGTACTTCCTGGGGCAGGCCCATCTGCGCCATTTCGACCTGACCCGCGAGGCCGACTCGGCCTTGCAGGAGATCGTCAGCCAGACCCGCGAGACCGCGCAGATGTGCCTGCTCAACGGGCGCAAATACACGGTGGCGCTGATGAAGGAGGGCGAGCGGCATTTCCGCATTTCCTCGAATATCGGCGAGAACGCGCCGATTCCCTGGACCGCCTCAGGGCGCTTGCTGCTGGGGCATTTGAGCGATGAGCAGATCGTCGAGTTGATCGACGAGCGCGACTTCATGCTCCCCGACGGTGAGCACCTGCCTGTGGCGACGTTCTTGAAGGAAATCCGCCAGGCCACGGAGGAGGGGTTCTTTTCCTTCGACAGCGTGGCCGACACCTTTACCCATTGCTTCGCCGCCCCGGTGCGGGACGAGCGCGGGGTGTGCATCTGCACCCTGTGCATCGTCGCGCCACGGGCCGATGCGCAAAACCATTATGACCACTACCGCCGGGTGCTGATCGACAGCGCAAACCGCCTGGCCCGGCGCATCAACGACTAGCGTCAGCCCAATGGCTGCACTGTAAGGAGTTCGAATATGTCTTCTGCCTTGATCAATGCCGCGGTGGAAAAGGGCGCAGCCCAACCCGGCGTCAGCCTGGTGCGCGATGTCAGCCTGCCGGCCCTGGTGCTGCACCGCGCGGCGCTGGAGCACAACATCCGCTGGATGCAACGGTTCGTCAGCGACAGCGGCGCCGAGCTGGCGCCCCATGGCAAGACCAGCATGACCCCGGCGCTGTTCCGCCGGCAGCTGGAGGCGGGTGCCTGGGGCATCACCCTGGCCACCGCGGTGCAGACCCGCGCGGCCTACGCCCACGGCGTGCGCCGGGTGCTGATGGCCAACCAGCTGGTGGGCACGCCGAACATGGGGTTGATCGCCGAGCTGCTGGCCGACCCGGGCTTCGACTTCTATTGCATGGTCGACCACCCGGACAACGTCGCCGACCTCGGGCAGTTCTTCGCCGCGCGCGGGGTGCGCCTGAACGTGATGATCGAATACGGCGTGGTCGGCGGCCGTTGTGGCTGTCGCAGCGAGCAGCAAGTGCTGGCGCTGGCGCAGGCGATCCAGGCGCAACCGGCCTTGGCGCTGTGCGGCATGGAAGGCTACGAAGGGGTGATCCATGGCGACCATGCCGTAAATGGCATCCGTGAGTTTGCCGCGTCCCTGGTGCGCCTGGCGGTGCAGTTGCAGGACGCTGGGCTGTTCGCCATCGACCAGCCGATCATCACCGCCTCGGGTTCGGCCTGGTATGACCTGATCGCCGAGTCCTTCGAGGCGCAGAACGCCCAGGGGCGTTTCCTCAGCGTGCTGCGCCCCGGCAGTTATGTGGCGCATGACCATGGCATCTATAAAGAGGCGCAGTGCTGCGTGCTCGACCGGCGCAGCGACCTGCACGAAGGCCTGCGCCCGGCGCTGGAGGTCTGGGCCCATGTGCAGTCCCTGCCGGAGCCGGGGTTCGCGGTGGTCGCCCTGGGCAAGCGCGACGTGGCCTATGACGCCGGCTTACCGGTGCCGCTGCTGCGTTACAAGCCGGGCGTGCTGCCGGCCAAGGGCGATGATGTCAGCGCCTGCAAGGTCACGGCGGTGATGGACCAGCATGCGTTCATGACGGTGGCGCCGGGGGTCGAGTTGCGGGTGGGGGACATCATTGCCTTTGGTACTTCGCACCCGTGCCTGACCTTCGATAAGTGGCGCACCGGGTTGCTGGTGGATGAGCGGCTGGATGTGCTGGAGAGCATGGAGACCTGCTTTTAAGGCGAGCAGCGCCGCGTTGCGGCTATCGCGAGCAAGCTCGCTCCTGCAAGGGCAACGCTGTCCCTGTAGGAGCGAGCTTGCTCGCGATAGGGCCCGCCCAGACAACAGCTCCCATAGAGACCAACCGATGAGCATTGCCAAACGCATCGCCCTGATCGGCGAATGCATGATCGAACTGCAACACCGCGCCGACGGCAGCCTGCAACAGAGCTTCGGCGGCGACACCTTGAACACTGCCGTGTACCTGGCCCGTGAACTGGGCGAGGGCGCCCGGGTCGACTATGTCACTGCCCTGGGGGACGACAGTTTCAGCGATGCCATGTGCCAGCGCTGGGCCGAGGAAGGCATCGGCCTGGGCATGGTCCAGCGCCTGCCGGGGCGCTTGCCCGGGCTGTACTGCATCCAGACCGACGCCCAGGGCGAGCGGCGTTTTCTTTACTGGCGCAACGAAGCGGCGGTGCGCGACTGTTTCACCACCCCCGCGGCCGAGCCGATTTTGGCGGCGCTGCCGGCCTACGATGTGCTGTATTTCAGCGGCATCACCCTGGCGGTGCTGGGTGAGCAGGGGCGCAGGAAGCTGATCGAGACCTTGGTTGAAGCACGCAAGCGCGGGGCGCGGATCGTTTTCGACAATAACTACCGGCCACGGCTCTGGGCTTCGGTGGAGCAGGCGCGGGCGGCTTACCGCGAAGTGCTGGTTTATGTCGATCTGGCGTTGCTGACGGTGGATGACGAGCAGGCGTTGTTTGCTCATGGCGACAGTGCGGCGGTGTTCGCCGCTTACCCGGATACCCCGGAAGTGGTGCTCAAGCGGGGCGCCGAAGCGTGCCTGATCCGCTGTGGCGGCGAGTCGTTCGAGGTGCCGGCGCAGCGGGTGGAAAAGGTGGTGGACACCACGGCGGCGGGGGATTCGTTCAGCGCGGCGTACCTGGCGTGTCGCCTCAAGGGCGGGAGCCCGGAGCAGGCCGCCGAGGCCGGGCATCGCCTCGCAAGCCGGGTGATCCAGGTACCGGGTGCCCTGATCCCAAGAACCTGACGCAGCCCCTGTAGCCGCTGCCGAGCCCTGGCGAGGCTGCGATCGGCACCGCAGGGGCCGCAAAACCTGGCGACGCGGTCCACCTGAAAGATCGGCGATACCGTCCTTGCGCCGGCTGCGCCGTCGATCGCAGCCTCGCCAGGGCTCGGCAGCGGCTACAGGAACGCGTTGTGAGCGCTGCTGTCAGTCGCGGAAAAACACCTGCACCAGGTGATAACCGAACTTGCTCTTGATCGGCCCGTGCACGGTGCGCAGGGGCTTCTTGAAGATCACCTGGTCGATGGCCCCGACCATCTGCCCCGGCCGCACTTCACCCAGGTCGCCGCCGCGTTTGCCGGAGGGGCAGGTGGAGTATTTCTTCGCCAGCACGTCGAAGGCTTCGCCCTTGGCGATGCGCTGCTTGAGCTGTTCGGCCTCTTCGGCGGTTTTCACCAGGATATGGCGGGCTTGGGCTTTCATGGGGCGGTTACCTTGGCACGGTGCGGACGGCGGTCGCGGATTATGCCTGAAATCAGCCTTGCTGGCCGATCATCTGACGAACCTTCTGGGCCAGCGCCTCGATGGAAAACGGCTTGGCGATCAGGTCCATGCCGGCGTCGAGAAAGCCCTGGCGCTCGGCGGCCTTTTCCGCGTAGCCGGTCATGAACAGGACCTTGAGCTGCGGCCGCCGCTGGCGGGCGATTTCCGCCAATTGCCGGCCGTTCATACCGGGCAGGCCGACGTCGGTCACCAGCAGGTCGATGCGCCGCTCGGACTCCAGCAACGGCAGCGCGCTCTTGGCGTCCTCGGCCTCGAAGGCGGTGTAGCCCAGCTCGCCCAGTACGTTGAGCACCAGCATGCGCACCGCCGGGTCGTCTTCCACCAGCATCACCGATTCGCCGGCCACCGCGTAGGGCGCTTCGACGCTGGCCGGTGCCGGGCTGTCGGCCTGGACGCCGCTGTGCAGGCGCGGCAGGTACAGGCGCACGCAGGTGCCCTGGCCCGGCTCGCTGCTGATGGTCAGGTGGCCGCCGGATTGCTGGGCGAAGCCGTAGATCATCGACAGCCCCAGGCCCGTGCCCTGGCCGATGGGCTTGGTGGTGAAGAACGGGTCGAAGGCCTTGGCCAGCACCCGCGGGGTCATGCCGGCGCCGTTGTCGCTGACGCCGAGCATCACGTAGTCGCCGGCCTTGACCGGTTCCAGGGTGCTTAAGTCGCTGCCGTTGAGGTAGCTGTTGGCGGTCTCGATGGTCAGCACGCCGCCGTCGGGCATGGCGTCGCGGGCGTTGATCACCAGGTTGAGCAGGGCGTTTTCCAGCTGGCTGGCGTCGCTGTTGATCGACCAGACGTTGTCGCCCAGGTTCATCTTCAGCTCGATATGCTCGCCCTTGGTGTGGTTGAACAGGTCGTGCAGCGAGCGCACCAGCTGGTTCGGTTCCAGTGGCCGGCGGTCCAGCGACTGGCGCCGGGAGAACGCCAGCAGGCGATGGGTGAGGGCGGCCGCGCGCTTGGCCGAGGACATCGCGGCTTCGGTGAAGCGACCGATTTCGGCGCTGCGATTGTCATCGATGTAGCGCTGCATCAGCTCCAGGCTGCCGATGATGCCGGTGAGCATGTTGTTGAAGTCATGGGCGATACCGCCGGTGAGCTGGCCCACGGCTTCCATCTTCTGCGCATGGCGCAGGGCGTTTTCGGCGCGCTCGCGCTCGAACATCTCGCTCTGCAGGCGCTGGTTGGCGGCGGCCAGTGCCTGGGTGCGCTCGGCGACCCGTTCTTCCAGGGTCTCGTTGAGGTGGCGCAGGGCTTCCTCGGTCTGTTTACGCTCGGTCTCGTCGATCACGAAGATGTAGAAACCATTGATCGCACCGTCGGCGCCGTAGCGTGGCAGGTACTTCATCAGCGCATGCCGCGTGCGCCCGTCGCGGTGCGGCGTCTTGGCTTCGAAGCTGCAGGGCTTGCCGGCCAGGGCGGCGGCGATCTTGTCGGCGCGGGTGGCGTAGAGGGCGTCGCCGATCACCTCACGGATGGTCCGGCCGTACAGCTCCTGCGGGGTCAGGCCGTACCAGTCGAGGTAGGCGCTGTTGTTCAGGCGAAAGCGCTCTTCGTGGTCGACGTAGCCGATCAGCACCGGCATGGCGTTGATGATCAGTTGCAGCTCGGTCTGGCTCTGGCGTAGCGCCTGTTCCATCTGCTTGCGGTCGGTCAGGTCCAGGGCGGCGCCGAGGAAACGCACCGGTCGGCCGTGGTGATCCTTGTAGCAGCGCCCGCGGGCGAAGACCCAGCGGAGCTGGCCGTCGGCCTGTTGCAGGCGGTATTCCTCGGCATATTCGGTGCCGTGGGTGATGCAGTGCTTGATGCTGCGCGCCACCATGCCGCGGTCTTCCGGGTGCACGCCCTTGAGGTATTCGCTGATGGGCAGTTGCCCGGCCAGGGCCGGGTCGATGCTGTGCAGTTGGGCGAAGTGGGCGTCGGCGATAAAGCGGTCGTCGCCGATGTCCCAGTCCCAGGTGCCGACCGCGTCGGTCGCCGCCAGTGCCAGTTGCAGGCGCTCTTCGGTTTCGTGCTGGGCCTTGAGGCTGGCCGCCGAGCGCTGCTCCAGTTCCAGGGCGATGCGTCGGCGCTCGTTGGTTTCGATGCTGGTCACCAGGATCCCGGCGACTTCGCCGCTTTCGTCGCGGATCGGGCTGTAGGTCAGGTCCAGCCAGACCTCCGACTCACGGCCGTGGCGCTGCAGGGTGAAGGGTTTTTCGCTGAAGGTGCGCACCTGGCCTTGCAGCACGGCGCGGTAGATCGGCGCGCTGAAGTCCTGGAGTTCCGGCCAGGTCAGGTGGACCGGCTGGCCGAAGGCGCCGGGGTGCTTGTGGCCGGCCAGCAGGGCGAAGCCGTCGTTGTAGATCTGCGTCAGCTGCGCGCCCCACAACAGCAGCATCGGCATCGGCGAGTGGATCACGATGTCCACCGCGGTGCGCAGGCTCTGCGGCCAGTGGTCGACCGCGCCCAGCGGCGTGGCGGCCCAGTCCAGCCGGGCAATCAGGGTTTCGGCTTCGCTGCCGGAGGTGGGGGCGTTCATGTCGGGGCTGTCCTGAGCGTGCATCACGCCGGCATTGTAGCCGCTGCCGCCGGCTGCGATCGACGGCGTAGCCGGCGCAAGGGCGGTTTGCGCGATCCGGCAGGTGGACCGGGTTGCCCGGTTTTGCGGCCCCTGCGGTGCCGGGCGCAGCCTGCGGCAGCGGCTACAGGGACAATGATTTTCGCGGATGGCCCGTTTCGCGGGGGAGGTGGAGTTTGTGGCGGGCAGGTCCGGCCTCATCGCGGGCAATCGAACGTCGACCGGCCGCGATGGGATCTCAAGGCTCAGCTGCGCAATTCCGGGCGATCGCGAAACTGCTCCAGCGCCTCGGGGTTGGCCAGGGCATCGGTGTTTTTCACCGGCAGGCCGTGCACCACGTTGCGCACCGCCAGTTCGACGATCTTGCCGCTGATGGTCCGTGGAATGTCGCTGACCGCGAGGATCTTCGCCGGCACATGGCGGGGCGTGGTGTTGGCGCGGATCACCTGGCGGATCCGCTCCTGCAGGGCGTCGTCCAGTTGCACGCCGTCCTGCAGGCGCACGAACAGCACCACCCGCACGTCGTTGTCCCATTGCTGGCCGATGGCCAGGCTTTCCAGGACCTGTTCGAGTTTCTCCACCTGGCGGTAGATTTCCGCGGTGCCGATGCGCACGCCACCGGGGTTGAGCACGGCGTCCGAGCGGCCATGAATCAGCCAGCTGCCATGGGCCAGTTGTTCGGCGTAGTCGCCCTGGGCCCAGACCCCGGGGAACTGGCTGAAGTAGGAGGCGCGCAGCTTCTCGTGCCGCGGGTCGTGCCACAGGCCGATGGGCATGGCCGGGAAATGCCGGGTGCAGACCAGTTCGCCCTTTTCGCCGATCACCGCCCGGCCCTGGTCGTTCCACACCTCCACGGCCATGCCCAGGCCCTTGCCCTGCATTTCGCCGCGGTGCACCGGCAACAGCGGGTTGCCGATGATGAAGCAGGAAATGATATCGGTGCCGCCAGACATCGAGGCCAGGCACAGGTCCTGTTTGAACGCCCGGTACACGTAGTCGAAGCTCTGCGGCGACAGCGGCGAGCCGGTGCTGAGCAGGGTCTTGAGGCTGGCCAGGGAATGGCTGCTGCGCGGCTCGATGCCGGCCTTTTCCAGGGCCACCAGGTACTTGGGGCTGGTGCCGAAAACACTGATGCCTTCCTGGTCGATCAGGTCGATCAAGTGTTCGGGCGCCGGGTGGAACGGCGAGCCGTCGTACAGCAGCACCGTGGCTCCTACCGCCAGAGCGGAGACCAGCCAGTTCCACATCATCCAGCCGCAGGTGGTGTAGTAGAACAGCACCTCATCGCGGTGCAGGTCGGTGTGCAGGCCGTGTTCCTTGAGGTGTTGCAACAGCACGCCACCGGTGCTGTGGATGATGCACTTGGGCACGCCGGTGGTGCCGCTGGAATAGAGGATGTACAGCGGGTGGGCAAAGGGTACGGCGACGAACGCTGGCTCGCCGCCGGGGCGGTAGAAGTCGTCCCACAGCGCGACTTGTGCTTGCGTGTGGAAGTCTTCGACGCGGGCTTCGGGCCGCGCGTACGGCACGATAATGAGTTGTTGCAGGGACGGCAGGCGTTCGAGGATGTCGTTGACCTTGGCCGTCTGGTCGATCTGTTTGCCGGCGTAGCGGTAGCCGGCGCAGGTGATCAGCACCTTGGGTTCGATCTGGCCGAAACGGTCGATCACCCCCTGGGTGCCGAAGTCCGGCGAGGAGCTGGACCAGACGGCGCCGAGGCTGGTGGTGGCGAGCATGCCCACCAGGGTCTGCCAGGTGTTGGGCATGCAGGCGGCGACCCGGTCGCCGAGGCCGACACCGGCGGCCCGCAGGCTCTGTTGCAGGCCGGCGACGTGGGCCGCCAGTTGGTTCCAGGTCAGCTGTTCGCGCTGGCCGTTCTCGTTGATCGCCACCACCGCGACGCCGTCGTCACGGCGCTTGAGCAGGTGCTCGGCGAAGTTCAGGGTGGCGTCGGGAAACCACTGGGCGGCGGGCATGCTGCTGCCCTCGATCAGCACCGCGCTGGGGGGCGCCTGGAACTCGACGTCGAAGAAGTCGACGATGGCCTGCCAGAAGGCTTCGCGCTGCTCGATGCTCCATTGGTGCAGGGCGGGGTAGTCGTCGATGTCCAGGTCGTAACGGTGATTGATCAAGCGCCGGAAGGCTTCCATGCGGGTCTTGCTGATGCGCTCGGCACTGGGTTGCCAGAGTAATTCGGACATGGGTGGCCTCTTGTTTTTCTGCTGCACACACAAAGCTGTTCCAACTCTATACACCTTGCGACCGACCGGAATCGCGGCGGCGCCACCACTGACGCAGGAAGACCCTGCGGGTCTTATCGCAGGCTGCGCCAGCGGCTACAAGGTCTGTGTCGCCTGCCGGTACCACCTGCATACACATAACCCTGTAGCCGCTGCCGAAGGCTGCGATCGACCGGAACGGTCGTGGCGATATCACAGGTGCTGAAAGCCCCTTCGAGTCTTATCGCAGCCTGCGGCAGCGGCTACAACGGCTTATTGCGCCAGCCAGCCACCGTCGATATTCCATGCCGCGCCACGCACCTGGCTGCCGGCCTCACTGCACAAGAATAGGACCAACTCGCCCAGCTGCGAAGGTGTGACGAACTCCAGGGACGGCTGTTTTTCCGCCAGCAGGTCGTGCTGCGCCTGTTGCGGCTCGACACCGGCCGCGGCGCGGTCGTCGATCTGTTTCTGCACCAGCGGGGTCAGGACCCAGCCCGGGCAGATGGCGTTGCAGGTGACGTTGCTGGTGGCGGTCTCCAGGCCGACCACCTTGGTCAGGCCGATCACCCCGTGCTTGGCCGCCACGTAGGCGGCCTTGCCCACCGAGCCGACCTGGCCATGCACCGAGGCGATGTTGACGATCCGTCCCCAGCCCTTGGCGCGCATGCCCGGCAGGCTCAGGCGGGTGCTGTGGAACACCGACGACAGGTTGATGGCGATGATCGAGTCCCAGCGTTCCACCGGGAACGCCTCCACCGCCGCCACATGCTGGATGCCGGCGTTGTTGACCAGGATGTCGACGCCGCCGAACTCGCGCTCGGCGTAGGCGAGCATGTCGGCGATCTGCGCCGGGTCGCTGACGTCGGCCGGGTGGTGGCCGACCTTGCCGCCGTGGTCTTTATTCAGGCGCGCGACCTCGGCGATCACCGTCGAGGCATCGCCGAAGCCGTTGAGGATCAGGTTGGCGCCGGCCTTGGCCAGGCTCAGGGCGATCCCCAGGCCGATGCCGCTGGTGGAGCCGGTGACGAGGGCGGTCTTGCCCGCAAGATTGCTCATGAATACCTCACACAATGCCGGTGGCGTAGAAAGTGGCGATCACGACGAAGACGGCCAGGGTCTTGATCAGCGTAATGCAGAAAATGTCTTTGTAGGCTTGGCGGTGGGTCAGGCCGGTGACCGCCAGCAGGGTGATCACCGCGCCGTTGTGCGGCAGGGTGTCCATGCCGCCGCTGGCCATGGCGGCCACGCGGTGCAGCACTTCCAGGGGGATGTTGGCGGCGTGGGCGGCGCTGATGAAAGTCTCCGACATGGCCGCCAGGGCGATGCTCATCCCGCCCGAGGCGGAGCCGGTGATGCCGGCCAGCAGGGTCACGGTGATGGCTTCGTTGACCAGCGGGTTGGGGATGCTTTTCAGCCAGTCCGAGAGCACCAGGAAGCCCGGCAAGGAGGCGATCACCGCGCCGAAACCGTATTCCGAGGCGGTGTTCATCGCCGCCAGCAGGGCACCGCTGACCGCGCTTTTGCTGCCCTCGGCGAGCCTGCCGCGAATGGCCGAGAAGCCGAAGACCAGGACCATGACGATGCCCACCAGCAGGGCGGCCTGGACCGCCCAGATGGCGGTGAGCTTGGCGACGTCGGTCTGCACCGGGGCGGCCATGCCGGCCAGGGCCAGGCTGTGGGTCTTGCCGTACCACTGGGGAATCCAGTGGGTGAACAGCAGGTTCATCAGGCCCACCAGCAGCAGTGGCGACAGGGCGATCCAGGGATTGGGCAGCTGGAGGTCGGCGGCGGTTTCCGGCTCGTTGCGCAGGTCGCTGCCGTAGCCTTCACCGGCTTTGTGCGCCTTGTTGCGCTGGCGCTGGAGAAACAGCATGCCGGCGCAGAACACGAAAATGGTACCGATCACCCCCAGCCAGGGCGCGGCCCAGGCGGTGGTGTTGAAGAAGGTGCTGGGGATGATGTTCTGGATCTGCGGGGTGCCGGGCAGGGCGTCCATGGTGAAGGAGAATGCGCCGAGGGCGATGGTCGCCGGGATCAGGCGCTTGGGGATATTGCTCTGGCGGAACATCTCCGCGGCGAACGGATAGACCGCGAACACCACCACGAACAGCGAGACGCCACCATAGGTCAGCAGGGCGCAGACCAGCACGATCACCAGTATCGCCTGGCGGGTGCCGAGCAGGCGGATGGCCGCCGCGACGATGGAGCGGGAGAAGCCCGACAGCTCGATCAGCTTGCCGAACACCGCGCCGAGCAGGAACACCGGGAAGTAGAGCTTGATGAAACCGACCATCTTCTCCATGAACACGCCGGTGAAGGCGGGCGCCACGGCGGACGGGTCGGTGAGCAGGACGGCGCCGAGGGCGGCGATGGGGGCAAAGAGAATAACGCTGTAGCCACGGTAAGCAGCCAACATCAGCAGCGCGAGGGCTGCCAAGGCAATGATCACACTCATGGTGTGTCTCTCCAGGATTGTTATTTTTGTAGGGTGTTGCGGGTGTGGGAGGGGCTATAGCGAGTTTTGTGCCATTTGTATAACTGGTTGATTAATAAGATTATTTCTTGGTTTTTTGCAAGATGTTGACGATGTTTGTCTCTGATTCGAGACGTTTTGCCGGAGGGATTTTTATCGCGAGCACGCTCGCTCCTGCAGGGACGCTGCAAACCCTTGTAGGAGCGAGCTTGCTCGCGATGAGCGCGAAGCGCTCAAGGCTGTCTCTTTGTGGAGATTTAAGTCTCTTTATTGAGATTCTTCGATCCCCAGCGCCGCCATCTTCTTGTACAGGGTCGAGCGCCCCAGCCCCAGGCGCGCCGCGGCTTGCACCACCTTGCCGCCACAGCGCGCCAGGGCCGCCTCGATCACCTGGCGGTCGAAACGCTCGCGCGCCGCGGCGAAGGTTTCATGGGCTTGCACCTCGGCGGCCTGGGCGCTGGCCGCGCGCGGCACCGGGCTGAAGGTGCCGATGGCCGCGCGCAGGTCGCCGGCATTGAGCGTCAGGTCGTCGCTGAGCAGGGCGGCGCGTTCCAGCACGTTGCGCAACTCGCGGATATTGCCGGGCCAGGCATGCTGGCCGAGCAGGGCCAGGGCATCGGGAGTCAGTTCGTGCTGGCTGCGCAGTTCTTCGAGGATGGCTTCGCTGAGGGCCGGCAGGTCGTCCAGGCGTTCGCGCAGCGGCGGCACCTGGATCGGCAGCACATTGAGGCGGTAGTACAGGTCGGCGCGGAACTCGCCACGCTTGATCGCCGCTTCCAGGTCGGTGGAGGTGGCGGCGATCACCCGCACATCGCTCTGGATCACCTCGTTGGAGCCCACCGGCTCGAACTCTTTCTCTTGCAGCACCCGCAGCAGCTTGCTTTGCAGGGGCAGGGGCATGTCGCCGATCTCGTCGAGAAACAGCGTGCCGCCCTGGGCGATCTGCAGCTTGCCGGCGCGGCCCTTGCGATCGGCGCCGGTGAAGGCGCCGGGGGCGGTGCCGAAGAACTCGGCCTCCAGCAGGGTTTCGGGAATCGCCGCGCTGTTGATGCTGACAAAGGCCTTGTGCGCCCGTGGCGACGCGGCGTGGATGGCCTGGGCCAGCAGTTCCTTGCCGGTGCCGGTCTCGCCTTGCAGCAGCACCGGCGAGTCGGCGCTGGCGCTGCGCCGGGCGCGGCGCTTGACTTCCAGGCTGGCGGCGCTGGTGCCGATGAAGTGGGCGAAGTTGTATTTGGTCTGCCGCGCCCGTAGCAGCGAACGCGTGGAAGCAAGCTCTTGCTGCATGCTCAGGTAGCGTTTGAGCATCGGCGACAGGCTGCGCAGTTCGTCGAACAGGGCAAAGCCGATGGCGCCGATCACCGCCCCGGCATCGTCGTGGATCGGCAGGCGCATCACCACCAGCGGGTCCTTGGGGGTGTCCTGCATGTCCAGCAGGATCGGCCGCCCGGTGCGCACCACTTCGCGCAGCAGGCTGCCGGGGATCACGCTTTCGCAGGCCTTGCCGATGGCGAACGCCGCCGACTCCAGGCCAAAGCGCCGGGCGTAGCGCTTGTTCATCCAGACGATATTGGCGTCGCGGTCGACGATCACCGTGCCCTCGCTGGATTGCTCGATGATCTCGAACAGCGAACGGATCGCCAGTTGGCGAACCCGCTGGTAATCCTTGAGGCTTTCGGTGTCGTTCATGGGGAAGGTCCTGAAGGGAGCGCGGCGCCGATTATGCCGGGAATCTTCACGGCTGGCTCTTGCGTTGTAGCCGCTGCCGCAGGCTGCGATCGACCGGAACGGTCGTGGCGATATCACTGGCGCTGGAAGACCCTGCGGGTCTTTTCGCAGCCTGCGGCAGCGGCTACAGGGGTGTGCTTCTGTAGGAGCAGGGGGGATGCCCAGTCCTTGCCCGCGATAGGCTTGACGCGGTGGGCCTGCACTACCGCAGCGTCTTCATCGCGGGCAAGCCTCGCTACAGGGGAATGCCGGGTCAGGCCGGGTGAGCGGCGGCCAGCAGTTCCCGGGTGTAGGGATGCTGCGGCGCTTCGAACACGGCGTGGCTGGGGCCGCGTTCGACCACCTTGCCGTCCTTGATCACGATCATGTCGTGGGCCAGGGCACGGACCACCGCCAGGTCGTGGCTGATGAACAGGTAGGTCAGGCCATGCCGCTCCTGGAGCTGGCGCAGCAGCGCCACCACCTGCTTCTGCACCGTGCGGTCGAGGGCCGAGGTCGGCTCGTCCAGCAGGATTAGCGCCGGCTTGAGCACCAGGGCGCGGGCGATGGCGATGCGCTGGCGCTGGCCGCCGGAGAATTCGTGGGGGTAGCGATGGCGGCTGGCCGGGTCCAGGCCGACTTCTTCCAGCGCCTGGATCACCTGCTGCTCGCGCTGCTGGGCGGTGGACGGGCTGTGCACTTCCAGCCCTTCGCTGATGATCTGTTGCACCGACATCCGTGGGCTGAGGCTGCCGAAGGGGTCCTGGAACACCACCTGCATCTGCTTGCGCCACGGCCGCAGCTGCTTCTGGTTGAGGCCGTCGAGGGCCTCGCCCTGGAAGCGGATGCTGCCTTCGGACTCCAGCAGCCGCAGGATCGCCTGGCCGAGGGTCGACTTGCCGGAGCCGGACTCACCGACGATGCCCAGGGTCTTGCCCTGTTGCAGGCTCAGGCTGATGCCGTCCACCGCCCGCAGGTACTGCTTGCGCCGGAACAGCCCGCCGCCGATCTGGAACTGCACATTCAGGTCGTCCACCTGCAGCACCACTTCGCGCTCGTCCCGGGGCAGGGCTTCGCCTTCCGGCTCGGCGTTGAGCAGCACGCAGCTGTAGGGGTGCCTGGGTGCGGTGAACAGGGTTTCGCACGGCGCCTGCTCGACGATCTGCCCGGCCTTCATCACACACACGCGCTGGGCGATGCTGCGCACCAGGTTGAGGTCGTGGCTGATCAGCAGCAGCGACATGCCCAGGCGCCGTTGCAGGGATTTGAGCAGCAGCAGGATCTTGCGCTGCACCGTCACGTCGAGGGCGGTGGTCGGTTCGTCGGCGATCAGCAGCTCCGGTTCGCAGGCCAGGGCCATGGCGATCATCACCCGCTGGCGCTGGCCGCCGGAGAGCTGGTGCGGGTAGGCCTTCAGGCGCTCCTCGGGTTTCTGGATGCCCACCAGGCGCAGCAGTTCGAGGATCCGCGCCTGGGCCGCCTTGCCGCCCAGGCCCTTGTGCAGCAGCAGGGTTTCGCCGATCTGCTTTTCGATGCTGTGCAGCGGGTTCAGCGAGGTCATCGGCTCCTGGAAGATCATGGCGATGCGGTCGCCGCGCAGTTTCTGCAAGGTCCGCGTATCGGCGCCGAGCAGCTCCTGGCCGCGGTAGCGAATGCTGCCGCTGCTGTGGGTGTCGCAGTCGGGCAGCAGTTGCAGGATCGAATGGGCGGTCACCGACTTGCCCGACCCCGACTCGCCGACCAGGGCCAGGCACTCGCCGGGGCGGATATCCAGGCACAGGTCGCGCACCACCTTCTGGTCGCCGAAGGCGACGTTGAGGTTGCGGATTTCGATCAGGTTGTCAGTCATTTCAGGGGCCGCTTCATTCAAGAACGTGGATCGAAGGCATCGCGCAACGCCTCGCCGATAAACACCAGCAGCGAGAGAATCAGCGCCAGGGTGAAAAATGCCGTCAGGCCCAGCCAGGGCGCTTGCAGGTTCTGCTTGCCCTGGCCGATCAACTCGCCCAGGGACGCGCTGCCGGCCGGCATGCCGAAGCCGAGGAAGTCCAGGGCGGTGAGGGTGGAAATCGCCCCGGTGAGAATGAACGGCAGGTAGCTCAGGGTGGCATTCATCGCATTGGGCAGGATGTGCCGCACGATCACCTTGCGGTCGTTGAGGCCCAGGGCGCGAGCGGCCTTGACGTATTCCAGGTTGCGCCCACGCAGGAACTCGGCGCGCACCACGTCCACCAGGGCCAGCCAGGAGAACAGCGCCATGATCCCCAGCAGCCACCAGAAGTTCGGCTCGACGAAGCCGGAGAGGATGATCAGCAGGTAGAGCACCGGCAGCCCCGACCAGACCTCCAGCAGGCGCTGGCCCAGCAGGTCGACCCAGCCGCCGTAATAGCCTTGCAGGGCGCCGGCGGCGATGCCGATCAAGGCGCTGATAAAGGTCAGGGCCAGGGCAAACAGGATCGACACCCGGGCGCCGTAGATCACCCGGGCCAGCACGTCGCGGGCCTGGTCGTCGGTGCCCAGCCAGTTGACCGCGCTCGGCGGGCTCGGCGCCGGGCCGCTGAGGTCGTAGTTGGGCGTGTCTTCGCTGAACGGGATCGGCGGGAACAGCAGCCAGCCGCCGTCCTGGCGGATCAGCTTTTGTACGTAGTCGCTGCGGTAGTCGGCCTGGAACGGCAGCTGGCCGCCGAACGCCTGCTCGGTGTAGCGCTTGAACACCGGGAAATACAGCGAACCCTGGTAGCTGACCACCAAGGGTTTGTCGTTGGCGATCAGTTCGCCGCCAAGGGTGAGGAGGAACAGGCCGACGAACAGCCACAGCGACCACCAGCCACGGCGGTTTTTCTTGAAGCGCTCGAAGCGCCGGCGCGCCAGCGGGGAGAGCTTGAGCATCAGGCGTTCCTCGCGGCGAAGTCGATACGCGGGTCGACCAGGGTGTAGCAGAGGTCGCCGATGAGTTTTATCAGCAGGCCGAACAGGGTGAAGATGAACAGCGAGCCGAACACCACCGGATAGTCCCGCGACACCGCGGCCTCGTAGCTCATGCGCCCGAGGCCGTCGAGGGAGAAGATCACCTCGATCAACAGGGAGCCGGCGAAGAACACGCTGATAAACGCCTGGGGAATGCCCGAGACCACCAGCAGCATGGCGTTGCGAAACACATGGCCGTAGAGCACCCGGCGTTCGCTCAGGCCCTTGGCCCGGGCGGTGACCACGTACTGGCGGGTGATCTCGTTGAGGAACGAGTTCTTGGTGAGGATGGTCAGGGTGGCGAAGCCGCCGATCACCAGGGAGGTCACCGGCAGCACCAGGTGCCAGAAATAGTCGGCGATCTTGCCGAGGGTACTCAGTTGCTCGAAGTTCTCCGAGACCAGCCCGCGCACCGGGAACCAGTTCAGCGAGGTGCCGCCGGCGAACATCACGATCAGGAACATGGCGAACAGGAAGGCCGGCATGGCGTAGCCAATGATGATCGCGGTGCTGCTCCAGATATCGAAATGGCTGCCGTGGTGCACCGCCTTGCGGATCCCCAGGGGAATCGACACCAGGTAGGTGATCAGCGTCGCCCAGAGCCCTAGGGAGAGGGTCACCGGCATTTTCTGCAGGATCAGCTCGGTGACCGTGGCGCCGCGGAAGAAGCTCTTGCCGAAGTCCAGCTGCGCGTAGCTCTTGAGCATCAGCCACAGGCGCTCGTGGGCCGGTTTGTCGAAACCGTACTGTTTCTCGATGTCCTTGATCAGCTGCGGGTCGAGGCCACGGCTGGCTCGCGAGTTGCCGCCGACGCCGTCGCTCGAACCGCCGAGGTTGCCGCTACCGCCTATGCCTTGCAGGCGGGCGATGGCCTGTTCCACCGGGCCGCCGGGGGCCGCCTGGACGATGGCGAAGTTGACCAGCAGGATGATCAGCAGGGTCGGGATGATCAGCAGCAGGCGCCGCAGGGTATACGCCAGCATCAGTGCGGCCCTCCAGGCCTGCCGCGCTGGATGCGCTCGGCCGCCATTTGCTCGTTGGTCAGGGGCGTGCGGCTCATTTCCCACCAGCTTTCGATGGCTTCGTCATTGCTGGCGGGAATGGCCGGCATGCCGAAGCGGTTCCACCACACGGTGGAGGTGCCCGGCGGGTAGTAGTTGGGGATCCAGTAGTAATTCCATTGCAGCACCCGGTCCAGGGCATGGGCGTAGCGCAGCATCTGCGGCTGGCTGGTGGCCTTGACCAGGCCACTGATCAGGCTGTCCACCGCCGGGTTCTTCAGTACCATCAGGTTGCTGGAGCCGGGGTCGTTGGCCGCCGCCGAACCGAAGTAGTTGTACAGTTCCAGCCCCGGCGAGGTGGTCACCGGGTAGCCGGTGACGATCATGTCGTAGTCGCGGGCCATCAGCCGGTTGACGTACTGCGAGGCGTCGATGCGGCGGATCTCCAGGGTGATGCCGATCTGCGCCAGGTTGCGCTTGTACGGCAGCAGCAGGCGCTCGATGCCGTTCTGGCTGTTGAGGAAGGTGAAGCGCAGCGGCTCGCCGTCGGCGTTGACCAGCGTGTCGCCGTCGGGTTTCCAGCCGGCCGCTTCGAGCAGGGCCAGCGCTTGCAGTTGCTTGTCGCGGATCAGGCCGCTGCCATCGGTTTTCGGCGCCTCGAAGACCTGGCTGAAGACTTCGTCGGGAACCTGCCCGCGCAGCGGTTCGAGGATTTTCAGCTCTTCGGCGTCCGGTAGCGCCCGCGCGGCCAGGGCGCTGTTGGAGAAGAAGCTCTGCTGGCGGATGTACAGGTCGCGCATCATCTGCCGGTTGCTCCACTCGAAGTCCCAGAGCATGGCCAGGGCCTGGCGCACCCGGCGGTCCTGGAACATCGGTTTTTGCAGGTTGAACACAAAACCCTGGGCCGGTTGCGGCGCTTCCTTGGCCAGGTGGGCCTTTTGCAGGCGGCCGTCGTCCAGGGCCGGGCTGTCGTAGCCGATGGAGAAACCGGTGGCGGAGAACTCGCGGTTGTAGTCGTAGGCGCCGCCGCGCAACACCTGGCGGGCGACGTCGGTGTCGCCGAAGTACTCGATGCTGAAACGGTCGAAGTTGTACAGGCCGCGGCTGACCGGCAGGTCCTTGCCCCACCAGTCGGCATCGCGGGTGAAGGTGATGCTGTTGCCGTTATCGACCTTGCTCACCTTGTACGGGCCGCTGCCCAGGGGCGCTTCGTAACCCCCGCCACCGGCGAAGTCGCGACTCTTCCACCAGTGCTCGGGGAGCACCGGCAGGGTCGCGATATCCAGGGGCAGGGTGCGGTTTTCATTGCTCTTGAAGTCGAAACGGATCACCCGCGGCGACTCGACCTCGACGTCCTTGACGTCGGCGAACTGGGTGCGATAACGCAGGCTGCCCTGGGTCATCAGCAGGTTGTAGGTGTAGCGCACGTCTTCGGCGGTGATCGGTTTGCCATCGGCGAAGCGCGCCTTGGGGTTGAGGTAGAAGCGCAGCCACAGGCCATCGTCGGCACGCTCCATTTTTTCTGCCACCAGGCCGTAGACGGTGTAGGGCTCGTCCAGCGAGCGCTGGGCCAGGGGCGAGTAGATGTAGCCGTCGAGTTGCGAGACGCCGATGCCTTTGTCGATGTAGGGCAACACATGGTCGAAGCGGCCGATCTCGATGGCCGAGCGGCGCATGCTCCCGCCCTTGGGTGCTCGTGGGTTGGTGTAGGCGAAGTGGCTGAAGCCGGCGGGGTACTTGGCCGGTTCGCCATAGACGGTCAAGGCATGTTGCGGTGCGGCATCGGCACTCGCGGTCCCCAGCAGCAGGGCCAGGGCGGTGAAGATCATGGAGGGGAAAAGCAGGCGCATTGTCAGCCTTAAGAGCCGGGTGATCGATGACCACGATTTGTACGCTACCGGCGCGCTGCTGACCAGCGCGGGCCGTAACCCAAACACAACGGCCCACCAAAGGGCGGGCCGTCGTTCACGCAAAGCGCGGCAGGATCAGTCCTGGCGGCTGGTCACTTCCAGCAGGTGATAACCGAACTGGGTCTTCACCGGGCCTTGCACGACGTTGACCGGCGCGCTGAACACCACGGTGTCGAATTCCTTGACCATCTGGCCCGGGCCGAACGAGCCGAGGTTGCCGCCGTCACGGCTGGATGGGCAGGTGGAGTTCTTCTTGGCGACTTCGGCGAAGTCGGCGCCGGCTTCGATCTCGGCTTTCAGTTCGTTGCACTTGGCTTCGCTGGCAACGAGGATATGACGGGCGGTGGCTTTGGCCATGGGAATTGCTCCTTTCAAGAAAGTGGTGAGCCTACCGGATTGTGTAGCCTATTTCTCGTCAAAGTTCCGTCAAGGCATTGCCGCAAAGGATGGCCGGCAGCTCCACCTGTAGCCGCTGCCGAGCCCTGGCGAGGCTGCGATCGACCGCCCGGCGGTCGCCTGGCCGGACGAGCGCGCAGCCCAGGCATGTCGCATCGTCAGGTTTACGGGGCTGTGCCCCGATCGCAGCCTGCGGCAGCGGCTACAGGCCCAGCTCTTGCCCACGATAGAGGCGATGCGAAAGGTCAGGTACACCGCGTCATCGTTCATCGCGGGCAAGCCTCGCTACAGTCCCAGGATCAGGCGGAAGCCGGAATGTCTTGCCGGGCGTTACGCAACTGCCGGGCGGCCTTGCGCAGCAGTTGCTCGGTGGCGTCCCAGCCCAGGCAACCGTCGGTCACCGAAACCCCGTAGCGCAGGGTCGGGCTCAGGGGCTGGCAACCCTCGAACAGGTGGCTTTCCAGCATCACCCCGACCAGGGCCGAGTCGCCCTGCAGGCGCTGCTCCAAGACCTCGTCGAACACCGCTGGCTGGCGCAACGGGTCCTTGCCGCTGTTGGCATGGCTGCAATCGACCATGATCCGCGCCGGGATCTTCAGCTTCTGCAGGTCGTGCTGCACCTGGGCCACGCTCTGGCGATCGTAGTTCGGGCCGCGATGGCCGCCGCGCAGCACCAGGTGAGTGTCCGGGTTGCCCGGGGTCTGGATCACCGCCGGATGGCCCTGGCTGTCGACACCGAAGTGGCGGTGCGGGTGCGCCGCCGAACGCATGGCGTCGCAGGCGATGCCGACGCCGCCGTCGGTGCCGTTCTTGAAGCCCACGGGCATGCCCAGGCCGCTGGCCATTTCCCGGTGGATCTGCGATTCGGTGGTGCGCGCGCCAATGGCGACCCAGCTCAGCAGGTCGTCGAAGTAGCCGGCGGCCATGGGTTGCAGCAATTCGGTGGCGATCGGCAGGCCCAGGCGGAGCATTTCGCGCATCAGTTCACGGGACAGGGTCAGGCCGCCGGCCATGTCGTCGCTGCCGTCCAGGCGCGGGTCGTAGGCCAGGCCTTTCCAGCCGACGGTGGTGCGCGGTTTTTCGACGTAGGCGCGCATCACCAGCAGCAGCTCGTCGCTGACCTCGGCGGCCAGGCTGGCCAGGTTGCTGGCGTATTCCAGGGCGGACTGGGGATCGTGGATCGAGCAGGGGCCGACGACGACCAGCACACGGGCGTCTTCACCGTTGAGGATGGCGCGCACCGCCTGGCGATGGGCGGCGACTTGCTGGCTGAGGGCCGGGCTGAGCGGCAGTTGCTGCTTGAGCTCCAACGCGCTGGGCAGGCGCTGGGTCAGGGTTTCGTTGGCGCAGTTGCGGGTAGACAGCGGTAGAGCGGAGACGGACGAATTCATATTCAAGGCTTCCTGGGCAGGCGGCGGGTGGTGTCCCGCGCGCGGCCCTACTGGGGTGTTCGACAATTGGCCGGATTGGCTGTGCAGGTGTGTTTGCCACCAGTAGGTGACCGATCGGAGGCGGCAGGCTGTCCCGAACGGAGGCTGCTAAATCGCCAGGCGCAGCAGGTGTCGTAACGGTAATAAGTGGCGTAGTTCATGGTTTGAATCCTCAGTAAGTTCGGTGTGTCGCTGAAAGTCGTGGTTGAAAATCGTTGGCCCGGAAAAACAAAACCCCCGGTCGGGAGGCCGACCGGGGGTGAGATTTTCTCTGGTAGGCGACCCGTTCAAGTGGGCGCCGTTTGGGTATCAGGCGCGCCAGTGGCTAAACCAATACCCAAAATAAAAGCTCGCTGGAGCGCAGGCGTTTTTCACCCAGGCAGCCGCACCGACGCGCGAGGCGCTGGCAGTATGGCGATGCAGGGAAAGGGTGAGGGGCGACATGCTGTTTCTCCGTGAAGTGGGCCGAGCTTACTAGAGGCCGGGGGCGCGGTTCAATCAGAAATTCCTATTAGCTTGCCAGTCAGTGCCTATGAGTTAAGCGCCTTGAGGTTTTATGACACACTCGCCACGCCCTTATTTGTGCTTGTTCAGGACCCATCATGACCCCGCTGACCCTTGCCGCCGCCCAATCGATGTCCATCGCTGGCGACCTGCCGGGCAATATCGCCCGGCACCAGGCTTTTATCCGCATCGCCGCGGAGCAGGGCGTGCAACTGCTGGTGTTTCCGGAGCTGTCCCTGACCGGTTACGAACCGACGCTGGCGGCCGAGCGGGCGCTATTGCCGCAAAGCCCGCTGTTGCAGCCGTTGCGCGACCTGGCCCGGGAGCTGCGGGTGACGGCGGTGGTGGGCATGCCCATCCGCCTGTCGGCCGGGGGCCCGCTGTTGATCGGCGCCCTGGTACTGGCCGCCGACGGTTCGCTGGCGGTGTACAGCAAGCAGCATCTGCATGCTGGTGAGGAGCAGGTATTTAGCCCCGGCACGGGTGGCGCGAACCTCACTTTCGCCGAGGATCAAGTCGCACTGGCGGTGTGCGCCGATTTCTCCCAGGCCAGCCACGCGCGTGCGGCGGCGCGGTCCGGTGCCAGCATCTATGCCGCCGGCGTGCTGATCAGCGAAAAAGGCTACGCCGCAGACAGTGCCTTGTTGCAGGGCTATGCCGCGGAGCACGCCATGCTGGTGCTGATGGCCAACCACGGTGGGCCGACCGGAGGCTGGGTGTCGGCGGGGCGCAGCGCGATCTGGGGCCCGGATGGCGGGCTGATCGTGGCCGCGGCCGGCACGGGCGATGAGTTGCTGATCGCCCGGCGCATCGCCGGTCGCTGGAGTGGCCAGCAACTGAGGGTAGAAACGCCTTGAGCGGTTTCCATCTGCGCCCGGCCAGCACCCTGGAGGATCTGGTTTTCGCCCGCGACCTGACCCGCAGCAGCATGCTGGGGTATTACATCCGTCACGACCTGTTGTGGCTGGACGAAGCCTTCGATGTGGCCTGGGCCGGGCGGGAGAACCTGCTGATCTGCCAGGGTGCCAGGGTGCTGGGGTTCGTCAGCCTCAGTCGCGATTCCAGGGCTTTGTATATTCGCGAGTTGCATCTGCTCGAGGCGTTTCGCCGGCAAGGCGCAGGGGCCTGGGCTATCGAGCAGGTGCTGGCGATGGCGCGCGACGAACGGCGTGGGCTGTTGCGGCTGACGGTGTTCAAGGACAACCCGGCGCAGGCGCTCTATGGGCGCATGGGGCTGAAGGTGGTCGGGGAAGATGAGTGTTTTCTGCGGATGGAGCGAAGCAGCGCCACGGATGCGTAGCGGCTGGTTGCTGTACGGGGCGGTGGTCGTCCCGAGCGGTGGGCAGTCGAGGCTCAGGCAGGTTCCTGGCCAGGACCCTCGGGCTCGGCAAGGATGATGCCGTCTTTCATACCCAGCAATACGGCCACCTTGTGCGCCTCTCCGCGTCGTCCTTTCTTGCGACCGGCCAGTACCTGGTAGGTGGTGGCTGGGTCGACCCCGTGTTCACGGGCGAACTGTTGAACCGATTTACCTTGTTGATCAAGCCAGGCCTTGGCTTGTGCGGCAGTGCGGATACCGGGCATAGTTCAAAACCGTTCAAATTTGTTCAATGCTTGAAGGGTGTAACACCCCTAGGGGTGCATAAAAAAGGATCATACATCCAAATGAGTGGAATCGGTTCGCGGTTAAGACAGGAAAGGGAACGCCTGGGGTTGTCGCAGAAAAAGTTTGGTGAAGTTGGCGGCGTGGAAGCCAATGCCCAAGGCAGATATGAAAGTGGAGACCGTGTACCCAAGGCGGATTACTTGTCCCGGGTGGCGGCAAAAGGGGTCGATGTCCTTTATATAGTGACCGGCAGGCGGACCCCGACCAGGGTCGATAATCTCAGCCAGAGCGAAGAGAAAATCCTCGTCAGTTATCGGGCTTTGTACAAGGAAGATCAGGACGCGATCCGGCACCTGACCCATACCCTTGCCGAGCTTTCGGTTTCCAACCTCATGAAAAGAAAGGCGGACGCCCGAGAGCCTTAGGGCAGGGCGTTCGCAGCGCATTAACCAACCACCGGATACCCCTGGTGAACAGGTGCTTTTTATATGGTGCTTGTCATTAGGTCAGCACGCTGCTTTTTTGCTAAGGTGTTCGGCAACCTATAAGACCAAATCGCGAGGTGTCTGCTTGATTAGGGTGCTAGTAGTCGATGACCATGATCTCGTTCGTACAGGTATTACACGAATGCTGGCTGACATCGATGGCCTGCAAGTGGTCGGCCAGGCCGAGTCAGGGGAGGAATCCCTGATCAAGGCCCGGGAATTGAAACCCGATGTGGTCCTCATGGACGTCAAGATGCCCGGGATCGGCGGTCTTGAAGCCACGCGCAAATTGTTGCGCAGTCACCCGGATATCAAAGTCGTGGCCGTCACTGTGTGTGAAGAAGATCCGTTCCCGACCCGCTTGCTGCAGGCCGGTGCGGCGGGGTACCTGACCAAGGGCGCGGGCCTCAATGAAATGGTGCAGGCCATCCGCCTGGTGTTTGCCGGCCAGCGTTACATCAGCCCGCAGATTGCCCAGCAACTGGTGTTCAAGTCATTCCAGCCGTCCAGTGAATCGCCGTTCGACGCCTTGTCGGAGCGCGAGATCCAGATTGCGCTGATGATTGTCGGCTGCCAGAAAGTGCAGATCATCTCCGACAAGCTGTGCCTGTCACCGAAAACCGTGAATACCTACCGTTACCGTATCCTCGAGAAGCTCTCGATCAGCAGTGATGTCGAATTGACGTTGCTGGCGGTTCGCCACGGCATGGTCGATGCCAGCGCCTGACAATGACCGACCCGTTTGATCCCAGTGCTTTTCTTTCCACCTGCAGTGGCCGTCCTGGCGTGTATCGCATGTTCGACAGCGATGCACGCCTGCTCTACGTCGGTAAAGCCAAGAACCTGAAGAACCGCCTGGCCAGCTACTTTCGCAAGACCGGCCTGGCGCCGAAGACCGCCGCCCTGGTGGGGCGTATCGCGCAGATCGAAACCACCATCACCGCCAACGAAACCGAGGCCCTGCTGCTCGAGCAGACGCTGATCAAGGAATGGCGGCCGCCGTACAACATCCTGTTGCGCGACGATAAGTCCTATCCCTATGTGTTTCTCTCGGACGGCGAGTTTCCGCGTTTCAGCATCCATCGCGGGGCGAAAAAACAGAAGGGCAAGTACTTCGGTCCGTACCCCAGCGCCGGGGCCATCCGCGAGAGCCTGAGCCTGCTGCAAAAGACCTTCATGGTCCGCCAGTGCGAGGACAGCTACTACAAGAACCGCACCCGGCCGTGCCTGCAATATCAGATCAAGCGCTGCAAGGCACCGTGCGTCGGCCTGGTAGAGGCGCAGGTGTACGCCGAAGATGTGCGCCACTCGGTGATGTTCCTCGAGGGTCGCAGCAATGCCCTGACCGATGAGTTGTCGGCTGGCATGGAACAGGCGGCCAGTACCCTGGACTTCGAGAAAGCCGCCGAGCTGCGCGACCAGATTTCCCTGCTGCGGCGGGTGCAGGACCAGCAGAGCATGGAAGGCGGCAGTGGCGATGTCGACGTGGTGGCGGCCTTCGTCAACCCGGGCGGCGCCTGCGTGCACCTGATCAGCGTGCGTGGCGGCCGGGTGCTGGGCAGCAAGAATTTCTTTCCCCAGGTGGGTATCGAGGAGGACGTGGCCGAGGTCATGTCGGCGTTCCTCGGCCAGTACTTTCTCAGCAGCCCGGAGCGCGACCTGCCGAGCGAGCTGATCGTCAACGTGGTCCATGAAGACTTCCCGACCCTGATCACCGCGATCCAGGCCTTGCGCGGCCGTGAGCTGAGCATCAGCCACCGGGTGCGTGGCACGCGGGCGCGCTGGCAGCAACTGGCGGTGACCAACGCCGAACAGGCCCTGAGCGCACGCCTGGCCAACCGCCAGCATGTGGCGGCACGTTTCGAGGCCCTGGCCGAAGTGCTGAACCTGGACGAGCCGCCACAACGCCTGGAGTGCTATGACATCAGCCACTCCAGCGGCGAGGCAACCGTTGCGTCCTGCGTGGTGTTCGGCCCGGAAGGGCCGCTGAAGTCCGATTACCGGCGCTACAACATCGAGGGCGTCACCGCCGGCGACGACTATGCGGCGATGCACCAGGCCCTGACCCGGCGCTTCAGTAAACTCAAGGACGGCGAGGGCAAGCTGCCGGACATCCTGCTGGTGGATGGCGGCAAGGGCCAATTGTCCATGGCCCGCGACGTGCTCAACGAATTGGCGGTGCCCGACCTGATCCTGCTGGGGGTGGCCAAGGGCGCGACGCGCAAGGCCGGTTTCGAAACCCTCTACCTCAACGATGCCGCCCATGAGTTCACCCTCAAGGGCGATTCACCGGCGCTGCACCTGATCCAGCAGATCCGCGACGAAGCCCACCGTTTCGCGATCACCGGCCACCGCGCACGCCGCGGCAAGACCCGCCGCACCTCGACCCTCGAAGGCGTGGCCGGCGTCGGCCCCAAGCGCCGCCGCGAGCTGCTGAAACATTTTGGTGGATTGCAGGAGCTGTCTCGTGCAAGCATCGACGAGATCGCCAAAGCACCGGGGATCAGTAAAAAGCTCGCTGAGTTGATTTATGCAAACCTGCACAGCGAGTAGAATGCCCTTTCACCTCGTAGCCAGTTGTGCCGATGAATATCCCTAATCTGATCACCGTTCTACGCGTTCTGCTCATTCCGATCTTCATTTTGCTGTTTTACCTGCCTTACAACTGGAGCTACATGGCCGCCAGTTCCGTCTTCGCGTTCGCCGCGGCCACCGACTGGCTCGATGGCTACCTGGCGCGGCGTCTGGAGCAAAGTACGCCGTTCGGGGCCTTCCTCGATCCGGTGGCCGACAAGTTGATGGTGGCGGTGGCCCTGGTGTTGCTGGTGCAAGAGCACGGCAACCTGTGGCTGACCCTGCCGGCGGCGGTGATCATCGGACGTGAAATCGTCGTTTCCGCCCTCCGCGAGTGGATGGCCGAACTGGGTGCCCGTGCGCAAGTGGCGGTGTCCAACATGGGCAAATGGAAAACCGCCGCGCAGATGCTGGCGTTGGTGATCCTGCTGGCCAACCCGCCGGCCTTCACCTTCTGGGTGCTGCTCGGTTATGCCCTGTTGCTGATCGCGGGAGGGCTGACCCTGTGGTCCATGCTGCAGTACCTGCGCGCTGCCTGGCCGCATCTGAAGACCGATGTGGAAAAGAAATAAAACTTTTTTGAATCAAGGGGTTGACGCAGTTTCGAATTTCTATAGAATGCACACCACCAAGACGCGGGAATAGCTCAGTTGGTAGAGCACGACCTTGCCAAGGTCGGGGTCGCGAGTTCGAGTCTCGTTTCCCGCTCCAAACATAGCACTGCAGAGTTCCGCTGAATTCTGTAGGTGATTGAAATCAGGACCTTCGGGTCCTTTTTTCGTTCCGGCGGAAACCACCGTTACTACTGGACAGGCAAGCAGAAGCGTATGTCCTTGGGGCGTTACCCGCAAATCAGCCTCAAAGAAGCACGTACCCGACGTGATGAGGCGCGCGCCTTGGTTGCCCAAGTCATTAATCCCTATGAACACCATAAACAGCAGCGCCGTGCTGTTCGTTTTGCGATAGAGCATGCCTTCGAGGCTGTGTTCGATCAGTGGGTGGAGTTGTAGTGGTCTGATGAAATCTATGGTCACCCATTTAGGTGCAAGGCATAGGACTCGCTGCCTTGCAGGGCAAAAAGAAGCGGGGCAGGGTGAGCAGGCCTCCTTGGAGGCCGTTGGTAAATGCGCTTCATCGTCGTGGCAGGTGATGCTGATCTCTTGCCGCTTTGCCGATCTGGAACTCCAGTGACAAGGCTACTCCTTGATCGGTGACACCGTCAGCGGGCGGCGCCATGCCGCACCACCTCTATGCAAAACTCCTGTTCGAAGGGCGGCACGTTACATTCGACGATGTCAGTGGTAGCGACTTGCAGATGCACGCCGACAATGTCGGCGCGGATCGGTTGCTGGCAGGCATGCCGGTCGACCAATACGGCGGTGTAGACCCGACGAGCCCCCAGTTGCGCCAGATACGCGCAAGTACGCAGCAGCGAATAGCCTTCGAACAGCACGTCATCGACCACCAGCAAGGGGGTATTGGCGAGGTCCAGCTTGCTCAGCGCCGGGTTCTCCGTCAGTTGCGTGTAGGTATGCACCACTTGCAGGTCGTCGGCGTAGCGCTTGATCTGAAGAGGGTAGAGAGGGAGTTCCTGCTGACCGGTCTGGTGCGCAATGTACTGGCGCAACCGCTGAGCCAAAGGCTCACCCCGACGCTGGATGCCAATCAGTGCGGCGTGCGCCGGTGGCAGCAAGGTAGTGGCCTTGCGCGCCATCGTTTGCAGCACGTCATCGAGTTCATTGCTGTCATACAGGCGCAACCGCTGACTTGCCAGTAGGATCGTCATCGTCTTCTCCTGTCTGTGAACCACGGTTATATATTGCCGAGAATGGAGGCAGGTACGGGCCCCGAGATCCTTGTACGGCCGGCAGATCCTGGCGTCCTGAGCCATGTACCCTTTCGCGTGCCTTTTGGGTGAATGTAGGCCGTTTGGCACTGGCGCGATTGATATTGATCAATCTCGATCAAATCAAAGGTCGGCCTTCTCAACAAACATAAATCCCCGGGCGAATGTCTTGCTGCGCAGGTGTTAGATGTAAATCAACGCCGTCGGCCCTCGATAAATTGCGCCGAAGGGCAGCGCAGTGTCCTCACCGATGTAGTCGGCATCGTCGAAGCCGAGCTTGCGCTGTACAAGATCGTCCCAGCTCAGTGCCCTGCGGTTGGTTTTCTGCGGATCCAGCCTGAATTTTGGCTGTTTTTTCTCGGCGTCCCCGTTATCGCTGGAGGGGCCATTGCCAGCGTCGCCGGATCGGACTTCAAATATGCCTCATCGTCGGAGGCATTGGTCGGGTTAAAGCGATGCGCCCGTCAATGTCACAGATCGAGGAAGTATCCATCACCGATTGTGTAAAGCGTGCAATGGATATTGTCGCCAGTATCTGTCGTACCTTGGCTCTCGTCCCTCAAGGTCAATTCCATCAGAACAGTTTCTTGGGCGAGCCGGTTTTGGTGCAGGTGTCCAAGGACATCGACTATTCAGTGGGCATTGTTTCGCAAGGAATCGAAACTCGACCAGTGAGCGTTCGGCGTGTAAATCCCACCCGGCCATTTTATGCCTAGACTACCTTTTGTTCGCCGTGCCTATGTATTCCTGAGCATGGAGCCGGGACTGCAGGAAAAACAAAAACAAGAGGAGTACCCCCTAATGTTCAAGTCTATGTGGAACGCATTCGCCTGTGCTCTTGCTCTGAGCACCATGAGCCCGGTAATGGCTGCGGATCCGGTGGTCATCAAATTCTCCCATGTGGTTGCAGAGCAGACTCCCAAAGGCCAAGGCGCCCTGTTGTTCAAGAAACTGGTGGAAGAGCGTCTGCCCGGCAAGGTCAAGGTCGAGGTCTACCCCAACTCCTCATTGTTTGGCGATGGCAAGGAGATGGAAGCCCTGTTGCTCGGGGACGTACAGATGATTGCACCGTCGCTGGCCAAGTTCGAGCAGTACACCAAGACCGTCCAGTTGTTCGACCTGCCGTTCCTGTTTGATGACATCGCCGCCGTCGATCGCTTCCAGTTGAGTCCACAGGGCCAGGGCCTGCTCAAGTCCATGGAAAGCAAGAACATCACCGGCCTGGCCTATTGGCACAATGGAATGAAGCAGCTCTCCGCGAATAAGCCGCTGCGGGTTCCTGGCGACGCCCGTGGCCTGAAGTTCCGGGTGCAAGCCTCTGCGGTGCTTGAGGAGCAGTTCAAGGCCGTGCGTGCCAACCCACGCAAGATGAGCTTCGCCGAGGTGTATCAGGGATTGCAGACCGGTGTGGTCAACGGTGCGGAAAACCCCTACTCGAACATCTACAGCCAGAAGATGCATGAGGTGCAGAAATACATCACCGAATCCAATCACGGTGTACTTGATTACATGCTGATCACCAACACCAGGTTCTGGAACGGTTTGTCGCCGGAGATTCGCAGCGAGCTGGAAAAGATCCTCGTCGAAGTCACCGTCCAGGTGAACAAAGAAGCCGAGCAACTGAACCAGAACGCCAAGCAGAGCATTGTGGCGGCCAAGACCAGCGAGATCATCATCCTGACACCTGAGCAGCGGGAACAATGGCGAGTCGCGATGAAGCCGGTCTGGAAAAAATTCGAAGGCGATATCGGCCCCGAGCTGATCGACGCCGCGCAAGCAGCCAACCAGGCTCAATGACCGATCGGCAGGTGCTGTCACACACCTGCCTGTCATCACGCGACAGGAGCGGCTATCCATGAATGTCCTTCGGCGCATCTGGGAACACTTCGAGGAGGGCTTCATCGCCTTCCTTCTGGCGGCCATGACGTTGATCACCTTCGTCTACGTCATCCTCAACAATCTCTATACCCTGTTCTACCGCCTTGCCGAGAGCTGGCAAGGCGCCAGCGAAGCGCTGTTCGCCATGGGCGATCGGGTCATGACGATGGCTCAGGGCATGACCTGGAGTACCTCGCTAACCAAGGCCCTGTTTGGCTGGCTGATCTTCTTCGGATTGTCCTACGGTGTGCGCACAGCCGGCCATATCGGCGTTGATGCGCTGGTACGGCTTGCCAGCAGATCCGTCCAGAAACGCATTGGCATCATGGCCTGCCTTTGCTGCCTGGCCTATGCCGGACTGCTCAGTGTTGCCAGTTTCGAATGGATCCGGACCCTGATGATCGCCGGTATAGGTGCCGAGGACCTGGGCCACTTCGGCATCATGCAATGGCATGTAGGGCTGATTGTCCCTTTGGGCTTCGCGCTGGTATTTATCCGCTTCGCTGAAATTCTCGTGCGCATTCTGCAAAACCGCCAGACCGGCCTGGGCCTGGCCGATGAAGCCACTGATGCGATGAAACTGACCGAGCACGAGGATGACAAGTCATGACGATTGCCTTCCTGTTTGTGACCCTGTTCGTGCTGATGTTCATCGGCATTCCCATTGCGATTTCCCTGGGGTTGGCGGGCTCGCTGACCATCGTTTTTTTCAGCCAGGACTCCGTGCGCTCTCTGGCAATCAAGCTGTTCGAGACGTCCGAGCACTACACATTGCTGGCGATTCCGTTCTTCTTGCTCGCTGGCGCCTTTATGACGACGGGTGGCGTCGCGCGTCGCTTGATCGATTTCGCTAACGCCTGTGTCGGGCATATTCGTGGTGGCTTGGCCATTGCAGCGGTGCTGGCCTGCATGCTGTTCGCCGCTCTATCCGGCTCCAGCCCGGCGACAGTGGCGGCGGTGGGTTCCATTGCCATCGCCGGCATGGTCCGCTCCGGTTATCCGCAAGCCTTTGGCGCAGGAATCGTGTGTAACGCAGGAACCTTGGGCATCCTGATTCCGCCCTCGATCGTGATGGTGGTCTATGCCGCAGCAACCGAAACCTCCGTCGGCAAGTTGTTTATGGCTGGAGTGGTACCGGGTTTGTTGCTGGGGGGAGTGCTGATGATCGCAATCTACATCGTCGCCCTGAAGAGAAAACTGCCCGCCATGCCGCGCGCGACGTTCCGTGAATGGCTTGGCACGGCACGTAAGGCGATCTGGGGCCTGCTGCTGATGCTCATCATTCTTGGCGGCATCTACTCGGGAATGTTCACCCCGACCGAAGCGGCGGCGGTGGCGGCGGTGTATTCGGCTTTCATTGCCCTGTTCGTGTACAAAGACCTGACGTTGCGCGAAACACCCAAAGTACTGCTGGAGTCTGCCAAGTTGAGCATCATGCTGATGTTCATCATTGCCAACGCCATGCTCTTCGCCCACGTTCTGACCACCGAGCAGTTGCCTCAGCAAATCACCGCCTGGGTCATCGAAGCCGGGCTGACACCCGTGATGTTTCTGCTCGTGATGAACATTGTGCTCCTGGTTGCGGGCGCCTTCATGGAGCCCTCGGCCATCATCCTGATCCTGGCACCGATACTGTTCCCCATCGCCATGAAGTTGGGTATCGACCCGATTCATCTTGGCATCATCATGGTGGTGAACCTGGAGATCGGCCTGATCACGCCACCGGTGGGGCTGAACCTGTTCGTCACCTCCGCGGTGACAGGCATGACCCTGCCTGCAACCATAAGAGCCGCCATGCCGTGGCTAATGCTATTGCTGCTGTTCTTGATCCTGATTACTTACGTGCCCTGGATATCCTTGGTCCTACCGAACTGGCTGGGCATGAGTTGATGCCACCGCGACGTCAACCCTTGGATTAGCCAGGCTGGCTTGCCAGGGCATTTGCCGATGACAGGCGACAAAAAGCCCGCACATGGCGTAATGCCGATCAGTTTAGCGATTGACTCCACTGTAGGAGTAGCCGGTCGACGCTCGATTGCTCGCGAAAAACGTCAACGATAACGCGTACTGCCTGGTTTAACGCGTTGTGCTGGAGTTCTTCGCGAGCAAGCTCGCTCCTACAGGGATCTTCTTCTTAACTGATCGGTATTACGCACATGGCGGGCTTTTGCCGAGGGGGAACCAAGCCCTTTGGTCGCTGATCGTTGTGCCCGGCCAATCTTGAAGTATCAAGGTGAAACTAGCCTGATGGCTGCATTGGTCAGTCAAGCCAAGCGAGGCATTCCGTACATTTTCAGGTGGACTAAAAGGTGTTGGCCTGGGGGGAGTGAAGAGCCAGCCAGCACTCTCCATCTGCCTGATTAATATTTCCAGAATACCGGAGTTACAAGTACCAGCACGGTCAGGATTTCCAACCGCCCCAGAAGCATTCCAACGGTCAATAACCATTTCGCCGTATCAGGTAATGAGGTGAAGTTGCCCGCAGGACCAATGATTGTGCCAAGCCCAGGCCCAACGTTGCAGACCGCTGTCGCGGCACCACTCAAAGCAGTTGTCCAGTCCAATCCGTTAAGCGCCAACCCCAAAGCGATGACGGCAATGGTGATAGTGAAGAAAAATGAGAAGGTCAAAAGCGAACGCACGATTTCCTCGTCGATCGGATGCCCGTTGTACTTTTTCTGGATCACGGCTCGAGGATGGATCAGTTGCTTCAAGCTACTCACGAGCAGGGCGGCAGCAACCTGAAAACGGAAGACTTTAAGGCCTCCGGCAGTCGAGCCCGAACAGCCACCGACGAATGTCAGGTAGAAAAAGAACAGGACGGCGAAGCTACCCCACAGCGTGTAATCGCCAACCGCAATCCCAGTGGTTGTGACGACCGAGGTCACGTTAACGGCTACGATGCGAAACGCGTCCCACCAACCGTAGTCGCTGTGAAGGCATAGCCATGTCCCCACCGACAACCAGGTGACGATCAAGAACCCAATAAATCCGCGGACCTGGTGATCCTTGATCAACGCACGCCGGTGGCCACGCAATGTCGCGACATACAAGGTGAAAGGCAGACTTCCGAGGATCATGACGACCACCGCTATCCAGTGAATTGCTGGCTGCGGCCAATGCCCGAGTGACGCGTCAGAAGTTGAAAACCCTCCCGTCGAGATCAGCGACATCGCATGGTTCACCGCTTCGAAAGGCGTCATCCCGGCCAACCAGAGCGCTAGCGTCGCAGCCCCCGTGAGCCCCAGGTAAAGCCAGAGGATGTACTTGGCGGCAACATGAGAGCGCGGTGTCACCTTCTCCGACCAGTCTGAGGACTCTGTCTGGAAAAGCCGCATGCCACCCACCCGCAACAGTGGAAGGATCGCCACGGCCATGCCGATGAAGCCGATACCCCCCAGCCAGTGAAGCATCGAGCGCCAGATCAGTAGCCCTGGCGACGCGCTGTCCAGCCCAGTCAGGACAGTCGAGCCAGTGGTCGTGATGCCGGACATGGTTTCGAAGAAGGCGTCGGTGTAGCTGATGTGGCTGATGAACACCATGGGCAACGCCGCGAAGGCACATACCACGATCCAACTGCTGGTCGTCAGCAGGTACATATCCCTCGGACGCAGCTGGGCGATATCCGGGCGCCCGCGCGCGATCAACAACAGACCACAAACGAGGGTGATCAGGCTCGACCAGAGAAACGCCGACAGATCGTCACTGCGCTCATGGACCACGAGCGTAATCAGGGGGATCACCATGCTTGTGGCCAGCGTGATCAGAAAAATACCAAGGATAAAAGCGATAAGCCGTATTGCTGCGAGGGACATACACAGTCGCCTGTCAAAAAATACCGCGCAGTATCAAGTGCGCGAATGCCACTCCCCGTAAATTTTGCGTAAAAATTTCCAGGGGTATTAGTCAGCCACGGATTACCTGCCGTGCATTACAAAACAAGAAAATATTACGGCCTGCATCAGCCTTGGCCTTCTGTGATCCGACTAGAAAATGCCCGTATTACTGCTATTTCTCAACCTTGAGAAATACGGTGATCACCTGAGGAAGACCAGGGAATGCCAGGTTGCCAATGAACAGGCTCATGGTAAAGCCGATACCACAGAGGAGCGCGACCCCGTAGAGCTGCAGCCAGTTGCTCCCTTCCGGCAACCTGGCCAGCCCCGTGCGAATGGCTAGCGCAGCCAATAGGAAGCCCCCTGCCTGCTTACCCGGCAAAAGACCCAGCGCTACCCCTAGAGGGGCCGGATCGACCAGGTTTTCCATGGATGTACCGCAGCGGCCTCACAACCCTTGGGATGTGACCGCATCATTTTAGATTCACCTGGTAACGGTTCCTGGCAGGAGTCTTTCTGGGTTCCGTTGCCGCCAAGGTGATTAAGCTCTCCAGTATCCCAATCACCTTAGTCAAATACTGGATGCCGTACGTCCGCGTCACCCCCGGCCGAACGCCGCGGGTTCTCCCAACAATGCCTTTTGCCGCCAGGCGGGGGCGCTGGTGGGGAACAGCACTTCGGTCGGTCGCAAGCGAGCGATGCCGCAGGCCGCGACGATACGCTGGCGTTGCTGGCCCTGGACAAGCGCTTGCCGATAACTGCTTTCGCTCTGTCGCTGCCCCAGCACATAACCCACGCCTACCTGGAAATCGCCTGCATGGGCTTGCCACCAGGCTGTGACCAACGGCGGGTCGGGCCAGGGCAGGTTCTCATCGGGGTCCATGGCGACATTGGCATCTTCAGGGGCGTCGTTCGGGCCGGCATCGAAATCCGGCAGGTCCTGCAATTCCAGGTCGAGCAGCGCCAGGTCGGCGCCGGTCATCAGGCTGAAGGCTTCGCCAGCGACGCGGGCATGCGCCAGGTCGCTCATCTGCTGGATCAGCCAGGGCACGCTGACCGGATCGCCCAGTAGCCCAACCGCCTGGATGCCGAGGCGCCGCTGCGCGGGGTTCTGCATCAACTGGCGGATCCAGGCGATGCTGTGCTCGCGCTGTTGCCAGGCCAGCAATACGCAGAGCGCGCGGTACTGGAACTCGCCCGGTTGCTCGGCGAACTGGCGCAGCGGTTCCAAAGCTTCCTCGTCGCCCATCTGCGCGGTGGCCCAGTTGGCCCAGAAGCGTGGGGCTGCCTCCTGATGCTGGCGGTGGGCACGAATCGCCGGCATCAGGTCACGACGGCGCAGCTCGCCGGCAGTACGAGCGGCCCGCGCCAGCACGCCGGGGTCGGCATGGGACAGCCCGGCCAGCAGGGCGGGGCCAGGGTCGTGGCGATGCATGCCACAGGCGGCCAGGCCGAGTCGACGGAACAGGGGCTCGGGGGAGGCGAGCATACGCTCGATCCAGGGCGATACCCGCTCCCAGTCGAGCCAACCCAAGGCCGCGGCCATAAAGCGCTCGCTGCCTTCGCGGGTGCGCACATGTTCGGTCAAGGTGGCCATGGCGGCGATATTGCCGGTTTCGAATGCCGGCACCGTGGCGGCAAATACCTCGCCCTGTGCGTGGGGGCTCAGTTGCTGCAGCACGGCGTCCAGCCCGGGCAGGCCGGCGATGCGCAGACCATCCAGATGGGCTTCGATACGGTTGTCCAGGGTGGTCAAGTGTTTGAGGTCATAGTGGGGCGCTCGCACGGCGTAGTCGCGCAGGCCGGTGAGGAAGGAGGCTTCGTCGGCATGTTGATCTATAACCTGAGCGATAAACATATGATCGGTCAGCCTCTGAGGCTTGAGTAAGATGAGCAGAATTGGGTCGGTAGTCGAAGCATTAACTCATGACCGTTTGCCATCGATCATTCCGAATGAGCCCAACAGTGCGCTCGGCAAATGACCACACACCCCAGTCGCTGCTGCGCAGAACGGTGAATTGCAGCTTCTTGCTGTTCGGTATTTTCAGCGCGATGAGGTCTTCCCCCGATACCTTGTCAATCCCCGCAAGATGCGCCGCGTAAATAGAACCGGCGTGGGACGCTATACCCCAATAGTGTCGTTCATCATCGGCATGGTTGAGGACTTGCCACTGGTCGCCCGAGCCAATCAGAACCACGCCATCGCCACCTGAAATTGCATAGTTCTGGCCTGCAAGGAGGCAGATGCTCGTTAGGTCGGTATTAGTCGGAATATCCAGTGTTGCCCAGCGTTTGCCGTTGAAGTGTGCGGCATAGCCGTCGGATGTGACGGCAACGAAATCGTTTCTGCTGGTGCCGGCGATGTCTTCGATGGTGACGTAGTTACCCTCGACTCTGAGGGGCGGAAGCGTTTCGATTTTCTCATTGTTCAACCAGTAGACTTGCCCGACTGAGCCTGCGCAGATCACATCGCTGCCAACGATGCGTATCCGCCGTAACGGTCCTTTGTCGTATACCGGCAGGTTTGGAAACAGCGTTCGGGACGCGCCCAATTCATCCTTGGTGGCAGGGTGCTTCCAATTGAAACGGACAATGGTGCCGTTCTCCCCTAATACATAGGCGAGGCCATCGGCGCTCGCATCGATCGACAATATCGCTTCGCCGGCCAAGGAAAAGTCGAGCCAGAGGCCACCCTTCTTAACGCCCACTCGGTTCTTGGGGTCGTCATAGTCATCGCCAACGGTGCAAGCGAGGATGAAAACATCGGGTGTGGGGCTTACGCCTTCCTGGATAAAGGCATCTTGGATGAATTCAGAGTCTGAAATGTCATTCATGGGCGGCTTCCTTTATTAATAATCTGTCTCAAAGCTGCTGCGGTGGGGCGATCCTTTCTGCGCTTTCATCCTTGCCTCGCCTTGACGCGCGAGAGCCGAAACAGGTTCCGAGCATCAGGTTCGCATAGGCCGGCGTGGCTGTTTGGCTCGCGGCAGCGGGTCGTTGGGGCCTACGGTCAAACTCATCTTGGCGTGGCCTGTATCCAATTGTTTTTTCAGACACTTCTCATCACACCCTTCTGCTCCGCGTGGCACCTTCACTTTGCCTACCGCTGATTTGGCTCCCACAGCGCAGCCCACAGCCAAGGTGTAGGCTTTGTTTTGATTGGCAGGGTCGTTCAGCCAATTGTTTCGCTCGACGGTGTAGTTGCAGCCAACCTGGCCGTGTTCCGTGCGTTTTGAGTGGCTGGTTCCTTCCACGCACAGACAGGGCGCTTTGTTGGAAACGTAATTGGTTGCGGCATCCGGTGCGCCACGGCCTTCGTGAGCCACGAACTCTTTGGAGGGTAAGAGGTGATGCCCCGTCATTTGTTTTCCATCGGAACCGTTGCAACAGCGGTTCGGCTCCTTCGGCATGACCAAGCATTTGCGCGCCTTGCAGCATTTGGCGCTGTAGTCGGTGGCGCCCGTGCAGTCGCTTTTAATCTGTTTGGCCATTCCGCGGCAGGGGTGTCTGGCCTTATCCATGGCTATCGCGTCGGAGTAGGGCCAAGGCCCGGTGTTCGAGGTCGAGCCATGGTTATGGGTGGTCAGGTCGAGATTACGGACCACGTTTTCGCCCTCGAACTTCACATTCATCGACCAAGCGGTGAAGTACACTTTGCCCTTGATCTTGCTGGTGATCACCCCCTTCTTCGGCGCGCATCCGGCCTCGTCGCCGTAACTGGTCTTGAAGTAACTCTTGTCCTTGAGCATCACCTCTTTTCCGGTAATTTTTACTGTGCGCGTGCCATTGGTGGTGTCCTTGGCCATGCCTGTGTTGGGATAGGGAATGGGCACTCCCGTCGGAGTCGGCGGCGCCTGAGGCGGGGTAAAGCAGACATCGGGGAAACAGGCGATGGATTTCCCTGCCGCCGCCTTGCAGGAAACTTCCATATTGTTGGCATACACCTCGTTCGCCATCACGCAGCCCTCACAGTCTGATAACTGAGCAGCGCGGCCGCCCGTTGGCCGGCGTCGTTGCCGAGGTGGCAGAAGATATTCGGGCCTTCGCCATAGCCCTTGCGGCTGGCGGCCAGGGCCACGGCGAGCATCGCCGGGCCGATGGCGGCGCCGGTTTCGCCGATGCAGTCGGCGGGGTGCCAGAGGTGGAAGAACTCCTTGCGCACCCGCAGGGTGCGGCTCAGGGCCAGGGAGGCTTCCTTGAAGTAGTACTGCTCGCCGGAGATGTCGGTGAGCCGATAATCCATCTGCTCCAGCCCGCAGCCGGCTTCGCCCAGGGCCGCGCGCACGGCTTGGGTCAGGCCGTCGGCGCGCAGCGGAATGTCTTCGGCCTCCACCGTGGCCTTTTCCACGCCGAACCCCAGGCCGATGCACGCCAGCTGTGGCGTTGCGCTGGCGGTCGGGGCGTTGACCAGCACGGCGGCGGCGCCTTCGCCGGGGATAAAACCGTTGGAGTTCTGACTGGTGAGCAAGCGTTCGCGCTCTTCGAAGGCGGCCAGGGTCGGGCCGCTGAGGAAGGAGTCGACGCCGGCGATCAGCACGTGACGATGGCCTTGCTCATAAATCAGTTTGCGCGCATTGAGCAGGGCGACCGCGCCGCTGACCCGGCCACGGGGAATGACATTGGAGCTGCCATGAAAACGCACGCCCAGTTCATGCTCAATGTCGTGCAGCAGGCTGAGATCCAGGCCGTCGAGACGGCCGGGGCGGTCGGCCTCCGCCACCCCGAGCAGCAATGGGGTTTTCTCCGGGGCGACGCCCGGCGTGCCCTGCAGTGCCTCGGCGATGGCCCGCGCCGCCATCTTGATCAGCTTGCTGCGCCCACGCCAGGGTTGTTCCAGGGGGACGCTGGCAGCGATCAGCCATTCGCCGCCGCGGTCGATAAAGCGGGTCTCCTGGAAGTTGTCGATAGCGCAACGGATCGCCGCGCAGCTCGCGGGGGCGCTAAGGCCAACGGCGCTGACCATGCCGGAGCCGATGATGCAGAGTGCGGCCATCAGGGCGTCTCCTCGGGCGCGCGCTTGGCTTTCACCAGCGCCGACAGCGACGGGTAGTAATCCTTGCCCAGTTCGCGGGCGCGCCACCAGCCCGTGGACATCGTGCCGACCAGCACCTGGGCGATCTCGAACAGGTTGCGTCGTAGCGGACGGGAGACCCGCCAGGTCAGCTGCACCTGGAGCGCGTCAGTGTCGATCAGCAGCGTGTCGATCACCGCCTGCACAGTCTCATGGCCGCCTTTTTTCAGAAAGAAGGTCACCGGCACCTGCATGTCGGGAATGCGAAAGCCCGCGCGTTCCTGGGGCGTGAGGTTGAGCAGCAGCACATCCTCGCCACCGCGCAGGTAGTGGGTCTGCTGATCCTCAGGGGCTGCCTGAAAGTAGCGCTGGTCGAAATCCGCCGGCAGAAAGGGAAAGCAGTCGGCCAGCCAGGCCTCGTCGTAGGTGCCGGCGAAGCGGGCGCGTTGTGGCCAGCCGCGGCCGATGGGGCCGAGGGCCATGGGGCGGAAGTCGCCAGAGGGGCTGTCGATCGGTTTGCCCAACGCCTCGGTGCTCGGCATCGGCATGCCGACGATGTCGGCATTGTCGGCGCTGCGCGGGTACCAGCCGCAACCGATCGGATTGTCCAGGTAGCAGTGGCGCAATTCGGGGTTGTTGGTGATCGGATGGCTGCCGCCAAACGCCCGGGCATAGGAGATGTCCTGCTCGGTAAACGGCTGTGGCAAGCCGGGAGCAACGCCCAGAAGCCCCGCTTGCCATTGCCGTGGACCGAGGACGGAAAAAGCCTTGCTCATGCGCCCGACGCGAATGCCCGCGGTCAGCTGCGTCACGGGTCGCCCGCCTGGGGCGTAGGCCTTGCCGCGGACCAGGACATCGCAACATGGCTTGACCGGGGCGAAGTCCATTTCCTGCAGCGGGGCACTGAGGCCGGGCTCACCGAGGAAGGTGTCGGCCATCAGCAGCGGTTGCTGGGTGTCGGCGAGGGTGGCCGCGCGGCCGTCCAGGGGCAGGTTGAACGTGCCTTTGGCCACCACCACCAGGGATTCGCGGCCATCGGACCCCAGGCCCTGGGTATAGGCCGCACGCAGTTTGCTGGCGTTGAGCAGTTCCATAGGCCGGATACCTGTCTAGTTGATCTGCACCGAACCGCCCTTGATGCGGTTGACCCCGCTGGAGCGGCTGGACAGGTAGGCGCCCTGGATGATCACCTTGCCCGCGCGGGTCAGGGTGATGCTGGCCTTGCCGCAGCGCAGCACGATCTCGCGCTCGGCGCTCAGTTCCAGGCAATGCTCGTCCAGCCGCACGCTGGCGACTGGCTCGGGCGGGGCGTCCGCGCCGAGCAAGCGGCCGATCACCAAGGGGCAAGCCGGGTCGCCGCCTTCGAACATCAGCGCGACCTGGCCGCCGATATCCGCAGGCCCCAGCAGCGCGGTGCAGCGGGCAACGACGCCGCTGCCATCCGGGCACCCCGGGTAAACGACCCTGGGCGCACTGGCGTGCGGCAGCTCGAGCAGGGTGCCGATGACCACTGCGTCGATGCGGGCTTGCATGGGTAGCGGGTACTGGACCGTCATATACACACCTCCACTGTGCTGGCTCTGTACGAAAAGTGGCTGCGCGCTGGGCGCCTTCGGCGCTACGCGGGCCATGCTGCGTTAAAAACAGGCCCTAGTTCTGCAGGATCTTCTGGCCTTTGACCACAACGTTCCTGTTGGCCTTGATGTTGATGGCGCCGGAGCCGTCGATGGTGATGTCCTTGCCGCGAATCATGATGGTGCCGTCCTTCTTCATGGTGATGCTGGCCGCGCCCGTGGTCAGGGTGATGGAGTCGCCGGCGGTGAGGGAGAAGTTCTTGCCGACGTCCAGGCTGTCGTTCTGCTGGACGTTGGTGGTGCGGTTCTGACCGACGTCGCGGGATTCGTTCTTGCCGATCCGAGTGCTCTGGTTGCCGTTGATCTCGATACCTTCGTTGCCCTTGACCGTTTCGTTGCGGTTACCGGTGATGTCGATGGTCTCGTTGCCGCCCACGTCCTCGGTGCGGTTGCTGACGATGGTGATGGTTTCGTTGGCGCCGACCTTTTCCGTGCGATCCGCGCCTATGGTGATGGTCTCGTTGTTGCCCACGTCCTCGGTGCGATTGGCGCCGATGGTGATTTTCTCGTCGCTGCCGACATCCTCGGTGCGGTTCACGCCGATGGAGATGGTCTCGTTGTTGCCGACCTTTTCCTTGCGATCCACGCCGATGGTGATGGTTTCGTTGTTATCGACGGTTTCGGTGCGGTCGTGCTTGACGTGCACGGTCTCGTCGTTGTCGATGGTCTTGCTGCGGTCGTGGCCGACCCAGTGGGTTTCGTCGTTCTCGACCTCGATGTCCTGGTTCTTCTCGGCGTGGATGAACAGCTGCTCCGCGCCCTTCTTGTCCTCCATGCGGATTTCATTGAAGTTGGCGGGCGAGCCCTCCTTGCTCGAGCGGCTTTTCACCCCGCTCTGGGTGGCATTGGCCGGCAGCTCGTAGGGCACGGTCTGTTCGGCGTTATAGACGCGGCCGGTGATGATCGGGCGATCCGGGTCGCCTTCGAGGAAACTGACGATCACTTCCTGGCCGATCCGCGGGACCTGCACCGCCCCCCAGTTCTTGCCGGCCCAGGCCTGCGACACGCGCATCCAGCAGGAGCTGTTTTCGTTGGATTGGTCGTGGCGATCCCAATGGAAATGCACCTTGACCCGGCCATACTGGTCGGTCCAGATCTCCTCGCCGGCGGGGCCTACCACCCTGGCGGTCTGCGGCCCGCGGACAATGGGCAGGGGGGTCAGGGGCAGGGGGCGGAAGGCCTGGCCGGCATCCATGCAGTCCAGTTCGCTGATGAACTGCTCGGCCAGGTCCAGTTGCCCGCTTTCATACAGCTCCTGGCGGATCTGATAGCGGGCGACCACCACCAGGTATTCGCGATTCTGGTCGGCGCGGTCGTAGCCGGTCAGCTTGAACAGATGCCCGCAGCCCAGGCCACGCGCGCGACCGCGCAACTGCACGCGCTCGAACTGGCTGTGAATGGCCTGGATGCGGGTGCGTGCGTAATGCTCGCCATCCTTGCTCTGTACGTATTCGCCCGGGTAGTCGTAGAGCGGATGGTCGCCGTTGCTGTGGCTGCGCGACACGCTGGAGCGCACTTCGAGGCTGGCGCCGGGGCGCTGGAAGTCGTAGTCGTTCAACGCCAGCGAGCCTGGCTGGACTTCCCGCGCCAGTTGCCAGTCGTAGAAGTGGTCGCGCTCGCGCATCTGCTGATCGGGCGGGTAGAAGGGCACCGAGGCGTAGTCTGCCACCGTCGAGTGGGCGCCGTAGGCGTCGGCCAGCACCAATACATGACGCGCTTTCTCATGGCGGAAGTAGTAGTAGATGCCTTCCTGCTCCATCAGCCGGCTGATGAAATCGAAGCTGGTTTCGCGGTATTGCACGCAGTATTCCCACTCGCGGTAACTGCCGCTCAGGTTGTCTTCGAAATCGGAGAAGCCGAGGTCGCGGAACACCTGCTTGATGATGTCCGGCACCGTCTGGTTCTGGAAAATCCGGCAGTCCGAGGTGCGCGTGAGCAGCCAGAACCAGGGCCGCAGGCTGACCCGGTAACCGGCGAACTGGCCATGGCCGGTCAGTTGCCGGCAGCCGCAGGCAATGCCGTGGAAATAGCGTTTGCCGCCGCCGTGCAGCTCCAGGGTCAGGCCCATCGGCTTGCCCAGCAACTGGTCGAACTTGATCGCCCGGTCTTCGGACGTGAGGTCCAGTTCGTAATGGAACAATCGCCCCAGCTCCTCGCTGCCTTCCATGCCCTGCAGCAGCAGGACCTCGCCGCCGAGGGGGCTGTCGACCTGCACCAAGCGATTGCTTTGCGTGATTGCCATAAACGGCTTCCTCTGGCTCGCGTCCGGGCGTCAGTCGGCCGTCTCGAAAACAGGCGGGTCGAATGTGTAATGCAGCGCATTGTCCCGTTGGCTGATGCGCACGCCAGCCAGCGGCTTGCCCTCGAGCATGCGGGTGAGAAATTCCCGGCTCATGTCCGGCAACAGGGTGTTGGTCAGGATGGCGTCGATCATCCGTCCGCCGCTCTCGATCTCGCTGCAACGCGAGACGATCAGGTCGACCACGCTGTCGTCGTAGGCGAAGGGCACCTTGTGTCCGCTTTCCACGCGCCGCTTGATCCGCTCCAGTTGCAGGCGGGTGATGGCCTTGAGCATCTCGTCGTTCAGCGGGTAGTAGGGAATGGTCACCAGGCGCCCGAGCAGGGCCGGCGGGAATACCTGGAGCAATGGCTCGCGCAGGGCCTTGGCGATGGCATCGGGATCGGGCAGCCGTTGCGGGTCGCGGCACAGGCTGGCGATCATCTCGGTGCCGGCATTGGTGGTGAGCAGGATCAGGCAGTTCTTGAAGTCGATCAGGCGGCCTTCGCCGTCCTCCATCACGCCCTTGTCGAACACCTGGAAGAAGATTTCGTGCACGTCCGGGTGGGCCTTTTCCACCTCGTCCAGCAACACCACGCTGTAGGGTTTGCGCCGCACCGCCTCGGTCAGCACGCCGCCTTCGCCGTAGCCTACATAGCCGGGCGGGGCGCCCTTGAGGGTGGAGACGGTGTGCGCCTCCTGGAACTCGCTCATGTTGATGGTGATGATGTTCTGCTCGCCGCCGTACAGGGCCTCGGCCAGGGCCAGGGCGGTTTCGGTCTTGCCCACGCCCGAGGTGCCGGCGAGGAGGAAGACGCCAATCGGCTTGCTCGGGTTGTCCAGCCCGGCGCGCGAGGTCTGGATGCGCTTGGCGATCATCGCCAGGGCATGGTCCTGGCCGATGATGCGTTTTTTCATGTGCTCGTCGAGCCTGAGCACGGTGTCGATTTCGTTGCGCGCCATGCGCCCGACCGGGATGCCGGTCCAGTCGGCGACCACCGCGGCCACCGCCTGGTAATCCACGGTGGGCAGAATCAACGGGTTTTCGCCCTGCAAGGCCGCGAGGCGCCCCTGCAGGTCGCCGAGCTTGTCGCGCAAGGCCGTGCGTTCGGCTTCAGCCAGGCGCGGCGATGGAGTTCCGGCCTCGCCGCTGGTGTCGTCCAGCGGTTCGGCAGCGGCGCGCAGGGTGGCGCGGGTCGCCAGCAGTTCATCGACCAGGGCTTTCTCTTCGCTCCAGCGGCTTTCCAGGGTCGCCAGGCGTTGGCGTTCCTCATCGAGGGCCGCCTCGACATCCTGCTGGCGAGTACCGATGGCGATGCCAATGGCCTGCTCGCGGCCGATGATCGCCTGTTCGGTGCTCAGCGCTTCGATGCGGCGGCGGCTGTCGTCCACTTCGGCCGGTACCGCATGCAGGCTGATGGCCACCCGCGCGCAGGCGGTGTCGAGCAGGCTCACCGACTTGTCCGGCAGCTGCCGGGCCGGGATATAACGGTGCGACAGCTTGACCGCGGCCTCCAGCGCCTCGTCGAGGATCTGCACCTGGTGGTGCTGCTCCATGGTCGAGGCGACGCCGCGCATCATCAGGATCGCCTTGGCCTCGGACGGTTCGTCGACCTGCACCACCTGGAAGCGCCGGGTCAGGGCCGGGTCCTTCTCGATGTGCTTTTTGTATTCGGCCCAGGTGGTGGCCGCCACGGTGCGCAGGGTGCCGCGGGCCAAGGCCGGCTTGAGCAGGTTGGCGGCATCGCCGGTACCGGCCGCGCCGCCGGCGCCGACCAGGGTATGGGCCTCGTCGATGAACAGGATGATCGGCCTGGGCGAGGCCTGCACATCCTCGATGACCTGGCGCAGGCGCTGTTCGAACTCGCCCTTCATGCTCGCGCCGGCCTGCAACAGGCCGACGTCCAGGGTGCGCAGTTCGACGTCCTTGAGGCTCGGCGGCACGTCGCCGGCGGCGATACGCAGGGCGAAGCCCTCGACCACCGCCGTCTTGCCGACCCCGGCTTCGCCGGTGAGGATGGGGTTGTTCTGCCGCCGGCGCATCAGGATGTCGACCAGTTGGCGAATCTCCTCGTCGCGCCCGACTATGGGGTCGAGCTTGCCGCTGCGGGCCTGTTCGGTGAGGTCTACGGTAAAGCGCTTGAGCGCCTCCTGCTTGCCCAGCGCACTGGGCGCCATGGCGCCGCTGGCTTCGCCCGGCGTGGCGCCAGCGTTGAAACCGTCGCTGGCGGCCAGGCCGTTTTCCGGCGAGTCGCCGAGGTATTCGTCGAAGCGCTCGATCAGGTGCTCCACCTTGATCTTGTCGAACTCGCGGGAGAGGGCCGAGAGGGCGTGGCGCAGGCTCGGTGTCTTGAGCATGCCGACGATCAGGTGGGCGCTGCGTACCTGGCTCTCGCCGAACAGCAAGCTGCCATAGACCCAGCCGCGCTCCACGGCTTCCTCGACCTGCACGGACAGGTCGGTGATCGAGGTCGAGCCGCGCGGCAGGCGGTCCAGGGCGTCGGTGATGTCCCTGGACAGGCGCGCCGGGTCGAGGCTGAACTGGCGGACCAGGCGGTGCAGGTCAGAGTCCTGCAACTGCAGGAGCTGATGCAACCAATGCACCAGTTCCACATAGGGGTTGCCGCGCAGTTTGCAGAACACGGTGGCGGCTTCGATGGCCTTGTAGGCCAGGCTGTTCAATTTGCCGAACAGCGCGACGCGGCTGATCTCACTCATGAGCGCAACTCCTGGAGGGGGTGGTATGGCTGGCGTATTCGCGGGCCAGCAGCAGGTCGCCGGCATCGGTCGGCGGGCTGCCGAGCCAGGTGTCGAAGCCCAGGCGGGTCTGGCCGTCGAGATCGATGCGCGGAACTTCCTCGCGCCGTAGCAGCAGGTTGACTTCCCAATCCAGCTCCTCGCCCTGGTACTCGGCGACCCAGGCGGCCAGTTCGCCGAAGCTTTCCTGGCCGGGCAGCAGGCGTTGGTATTGCGCAAGGCTCAAGGGCCCCAGGCGGATGCGGAATTTATGCTGGCGATCCCAGACGTGGGTGCCCAGGCTCAGGTCGCTGCCGAGCGAGCAGAGCGCCACGCCCAGCTGGCTGCGTTGCGGCAGCTCCAGCCACTGGCCGACGTATTCCTCGATGCTTGCGGGCACGCCGAAGTAGTCTTCCAGGATCGCGCGCAAGCCGTCCGGGTAGCGGGTCTGCGCCGCCAGGTGGCCGGTGAAGTGGTAACGCGCCGAGTCGGCGATCGGGCCCTGGCCGAGCAAGCTGGTCATGCCCCGCCCGGACAGCGCGGCCAGGCGCATCGACCAGTAGTCGTGGTCGGGGCGGTCATGGCTGACGGTCGGCCGGGCCTCGGCCCAGGCGCGGTAGAACAGGCACAACAAGCGGTGATTGAACACGTCGAGAAAGCGCGTGAAGGTGGCGTCGTCGTGGTTGCGTTGACGATCGTGGGCGTATTCGGTCAGGTGCAGCGGCAGCGGGCCGTTGGGCCCGGTCAGGCCGAAGAAGAACTGCTCGATGCGCGGCGCGGCGCCCTCGGGGTCGGTCTCGATGCGGGCCAGGGTCGAGGGGGCGAAGCCGCAGTCGGGTTTCTGCCCCAGGCGCAGCGGGTCGTCGTGCAAACGCAGGGAATGACCGATGCGCGGCCGGTCGGCGGCCTCGCATTCGATGCGCCGTAGCGCCTGGAAGAAGTCGTAGGCCCAGGGCTCGTCGGCCATCCGGGCGACGCTTTGCAGCGGTTTCAGAGGTTCGGTCGACATCCGGGGTGCGCCTGCCATCGCATGATTTCGCCGCGCTCGGTGGTGCGCAGTACGGTTTCGGTGAAGCTGTTGATCGACACATAACGGGCCAGGAAGCGCTCGAACACCGCGCCCAGCAGGTACACCCCGGTGCCGCGGAAGGCGTTTTCGTCGAACTCCAGGCTGATCTCCAGGCCACGGCCAAAAACGATCGGTCCCGGCATCGGCAACCTGCGGGTGCAGGGCGTGCTGCGTACCTGGCGTAGGCCCTCGATTTGCAGCTGCAGCGCCGAATCGCCGGGGTCGCCGTACAGGCGCAGCAATTCGCGTAGCGCCGCGGCCCCCTGGCCCTGTTCGCTGAGCGACAGGTAGTTCAGCGATAGCTGGCTGATCAGCCGCCAGGCGCTGGCATCGTGCGCGCGGCTCGGCCGCGGCCGGCTTGGCCCGGCCAGGCAGCGCACGGCCAGCACCGGGGCGCTGTCTTCCAGGGTGAAATCGCTTTTGCCGGTACCCACTGGCATCAGCAGCGGCAGGTCGCGGTTGGTGCACAGGGCGCTGAGGCCGAGCTGGCGCAAGTCGTGGCGATAGGGCGCCTGGTTGACATCCACCAGCGAGATGAAGGTTTCGCTGCCGACATAGGTCGAGCGGGGCCCACGGCGCCGTTGCTGGCTGGACAAGCGACGCGGCTCGCGGTGGACGATGTAGTAGGCCTGCTCGCGGCCATAACGCAGCGGGTCGCGGATCGCATAGAACGGCTGGAACGGCTGCTCGGGGCCGCTGCCATGGCCGGTGACCTGGGTCAGGGAATGGATCTCGAAATCCAGCGGCCGGGTGCGGTCGGCGATCACCTGGTGTTCATGCACCCGCTCGCTCAGGTGAATGCGATCGGCACGGCGTGGAAACAGGTTCACCGCCGGCGTGCAGAAGGGCACGAACTGGGCCGCCGACACCGTGCCTTCCAGGGTGCTGTCGAGGCGATCGAACAGCACCACCAACTCCAGTTCCTGGCTGGTGCAGCGTTGTACGCCGGCGCTCAGCCCGGTGAAGTCGACGAACAGGAAGCGGTTGGGCAGGGCGAAATACTCTTGCAGCAGGCGGTACCCCTGGAAGGCCCGGGGCACCACCGGCAGCACCGCGTCCTGATCGTCGAAGCCGCGCGCTTTGAGGCTCTCCAGAGGCAAGCGCTCGACCCAGTCGCCGTCGACGCTCTTGATAAACACGGCGCAGGCATTGCCGAGCAACTGCTCGTACAGACGAAAAGGTTGCTCGTCGGCGCCGTTGAGGTAGAGCGGCAGGCTGTCCAGCGCCAGGGCGTTGAACGGCAACCCGGCGCCGCAGCGCAAGCGCAGGCGCAGCCCGGCCTTGGCCCTGGGTTCGCTGGCGGCCAGGCGGCCGAGGGTCGTTGCCGGGTTGCCGAAGTATTCGGCATGGCCGACCTGCAATGGCCACAGCGTCACCGCATGGGCGCTACGGTATTCACAGGCGGTCTGCTCGCCATGGCCCAGCTGGCCGCGCAGGGCGGCGTGGCGTTCGACCGTGAAGCCGCTGGTCAGTGAGCCCTCGTTGGGGTCGGCGACCAGTTGGACCACCACCACCGAAGGCGTTGGCGCCAGGTAATGGGGGTAGGCGATTTCCAGCAGGTTGTGGGTAAAGGTCGGGTATTCGGCGTCCAGTTTCAGGTGGACCCGGGCGCTCAGGTAGGCGAAGCCCTCCAGCAGGCGCTCGACATAGGGATCGGCGCAGTCGATGCCGGACAGGGTCAGGCGGCTGGCGATCTTGGGGAACTCCTGGGCGAACTCGGCGGCGCTCTCGCGGATATGCTGCAGCTCCTGGTTGTAATACTCGAGCATGCGCGGGTTCATCGGCGTCTCCTGGCGGGCTCGGCCGGCGTCACCTTGACGTGCCCGGTTTCCAGGTCGAGGGCGGTGCTGAGCAGCAAGCGCAGGGGCACCGGCTCGGCCCACAGATCGCCCTCGATCTCGAAGCTCAGGGCGTTGTGGCTCATGTCATTGCCGTCGAGTTGCGCGCGCACCTTCAACGAGCCTTTGAGGATGCGCGGTTCAAAAGCGGCGATGGTGTCGCTGAACAACGCTTCGATGGCCTGTACATCGACACTCGAGGCGGTATGTCCGGCCAGGGGCGGCAGGCCGAAATTCAGCACCGAGTTGCCCGCCGGCATCTGCGCGGCCTGCTCCGGATCGAACAGCACGCAGGTGTTGAACAGCCAGGCCAGATCACGCAGCACGGACGCCTTGAGCTGGCTCATCGACATGACGCGGTGCTCGGCGGCTTCTTTGGGGTTGTGCGCATCATTGTCGGTCAGGCGATCGAGCAACGAGGGTTGCAGGCGTTCTTGCAGGGTCAGCTCGGCCATCTTCAGTTATCCCTGTCGGCGCAGCCGAGGCCGCGCAGCTGATCCTGCGGGGCCAAGAGGGCCTTGCCCCATTTACCGGCGCGCATCGGCTCCTCGGCATTCATCGCTATCTCCTTGTGCGCAGGCTTCGAGCCGAGCCCTGGCGCGCGTTCAAACATCGGGTTCGAACAAGCCGATAAACACTTTCTCATCCCACTGGAAGGGCGGGCAGGCGGCCACCCGGCTCACCGCCGACGAGGCTTCCAGACCCTTCCCGGTGTCGCGTATCGCCTGGATCTCGGTGCGGCAATCCCGGCTGGGCGAGGGCAACGGCTCGCTGCTTTCCACCAGGATCACCTGGCGTGTACCCACCTGCCTGGTGCGCAGCGCGCCGCTGGCGTCCCGGTGGAACTGGCAGGGCCATTTCAGGCGCAGGTCGATGCCGGGTTGCTGCGGGACCAGCAAGCGACAGTTGCCGTTGTGCTCTTCCAGCAGCAGATTCTGGGCAAGGAAGTGAGCCTGGGTGGCGCTATCGGCCGGGTTCTGCGCGCAGGCCGGCAAAATCAGGCACGACAGGCCCGCGACGATGAGGGGAAGCAGGTGTCGACTCATGACAGCTCCCAGAACCACACCTGGGCGGAGTGGTTGGCCGGGTCGTCGTAGGTCTTGGTGAAGCCGCGGCTCCACAGATCGATATGGTCGCCGGCCGCGCGACTCTCGCCACTGCGGGTAAAGCAATCCTTGAAAAAAATGATCCCGTTCTTCTCATTGAGCTGCAGCTTGGCCTTGGCCGCGTCGGTAAAGATGCTCGGTCGGCCCAGGTGGTGGCGCCACAGCCAGTTCGCCAGCGACTCGGCGCCGCGGGCGTGGCCGTGGCTGCAGCGCGGTTCGGAATAGGTGTGATCATCCACCTGGATGCTTCTTTCGGCGTTGAGCGTAATGCTCATGCGGATCGCGCATTGATTGTCCCAACCGCCATCGCAAGGTTGGCTTTCGGTCGGATAGTTGTTCCACAGATTGATGAATGCGGGTCTGGCCATCATCGAACCTCCTGTTGCGCCCTGGCCCTGGTACAAGCCGAGCACCCTGCGGCATGGCAGCAGGGTGGCCGTCGTCACACCTTGACGTTCTGGCGGATATTCCAGCCGTACTTGACCGGGCCGCCGTCCTTGGAACCGTCCTGCTTCTGCGGCTGGTAATCGACCAGCACCTGGCCGAAGTTCAGCGCGATGTTTTCGGTCAGGCGATCCGCGCCGCCACTGCCACCGGTTCCGATCGAGGACACCAGGACCTCCTTGAGGGTGATGGTCAGGTACTCGACCGGATCGTCGCCGCCGGCCTTGCGGACCGTCAGCTTGGCCTCGTCGTAATGCTTGCCGCTGGAGCAGGCCATCATCAGGTTGGGGGAGGATTTATCCACCCACTTGGTCAACGTCAGGTCATGGATATTGACCTTGCCGGCACCGCCGCCACCGCCCACATGCATGTTGCCGGACTGGGCCATGGCCCAGCTCCAGGAGAGCACGTCGATCTCATCCTTGTGGTTCTTGTCCTGGGACTCGCCCTTGACGTCGCCGATCTTGATAAACATATCAACAGCCATCATGCCTCCTTAAGTGGTTTGCACCACTGTGTTCCAGCGATTCGCCACGCTGTGTTGTCGTGCACCCGCCACCATGGCGAATGCCACCTGAGATGAATCAAACCGCCTTGGCCGATGGCAGCTTGGATACCAGCCGCAGCGATACCGTGAGCCCTTCGAGCTGGTAGTGCGGGCGCAGGTAGAACTTCGAGTTGTAGTAACCGGGATTGCCCTCGACCTCCTCGACCACCACCTCCGCCGCGGCCAAGGGGTGTTGCGCCTTGGTGGTTTCGGTGGAGTGGGCCGGATCGCCGTCCACGTAATTGAGAATCCAGTTTTGCAGCCAGCGCTGCATGTCGTCCTTTTCCTTGAACGAGCCGATCTTGTCGCGAACGATGCACTTCAGGTAATGGGCGAAGCGGCAGGTGGCGAACAGGTAGGGCAGGCGTGCCGCCAGGTTGGCGTTGGCGGTGGCGTCGGGGTCGTCATACTCGGCCGGCTTCTGCAGCGATTGGGCGCCGATGAAGGCGGCGAGGTCAGTGTTCTTCTTGTGCAGCAACGGCATGAAACCGTTCTTCGCCAGCTCCGCCTCGCGCCGATCGGCGATGGCGATTTCGGTCGGGCACTTCATGTCCACCCCACCGTCATCGGTCGGGAAGGTGTGCGTCGGCAGGTTCGGCACCTCGCCGCCGGATTCCACGCCGCGAATCCGCGAGCACCAGCCATAGAGCTTGAACGAGCGGTTGATGTTCACCGCCATGGCATAGGCCGAGTTGGCCCAGGTGTACTTGGAACTGTCGGCGCCGGTGGTTTCCTCTTCGAAGGCGAAGGCATCCACCGGGTCGGTCTTGGCGCCGTAGGGCAGGCGGGCGAGGAAGCGCGGCATGGTCAGGCCGATGTAGCGTGAGTCCTCGGAGTCGCGCAGCGAACGCCAGGCCGCGTATTCAGGCGTGGTGAAGATCTTGGTCAGATCGCGCGGGTTGGACAGCTCCTGCCAGGAGCCCATGCCCATCACCGTCGGCGAGGCCGCGCTGATGAAGGGCGCATGCATCGCCGCGCAGACCTTGGCCAGCTCGCCGAGCAGCTCGACATCCGGCGACGACTGGTCGAAGTAGTAATCGCCCACCAGGCAGCCGAACGGTTCGCCACCGAACTGGCCGTATTCCTCTTCGTACATTTTCTTGAAGATCGGGCTCTGGTCCCAGGCGGTGCCCTTGAACTTTTTCAGGGTCTTGTGCAGGTCGCCCTTGGCAATGCTCATCACGCGGATCTTCAGCTGATCGTCGGTCTCCGTGTTGTTGACCAGGTAGTTCAGGCCGCGCCAGGCGCTTTCCAGTTGCTGGAAATCGGCGTGGTGCATGATCAGGTTGATCTGCGCGGTGAGCTTGGCATCGATCGCGGCGATGATCGACTCGATGGATTTGATCGCGTCGCTGGAGATCAGCTCGGTCTTGCTCAGGGCCTGTTCGGCCAGGGTCCGCACGGCGCTTTCCACCGCCTCGCGGGCGTGCTCGGTCTTGGGTTTGAACTCTTGCAGGAGCAAGGCGGCGAAGTCGCTCGGTTGTTCGGTCGCGGCGTCTGCCTGGGCCTGCGGGTCTTTCATCAATTCGGCCATGGTCTGCGTCCTCTGTCAGGCTTGCGGCTCGGGTTCGGTCGGTTTCGGTGCACTGGCCAGCGCCTGCAACAGCGCCGGGTCCTTGATCGCCTTCATGATCATGTCCTCGGCGCCGGTCTTGCCGTCCATGTAGGTCAGCAGATTGGCCAGCTGGGTGCGGGCCTCAAGCAGTTGGTTGAGGGCATCGACCTTGCGCGCCACCGCGGCGGGGCTGAAGTCGTCCATGCTCTCGAACGTGATGTCCAGGCTCAGGTTGCCTTCCCCGGTCAGGGCATTGGGTACGTTGAACGCCACCCGCGGTTTCATCGCCTTGAGCCGCGAGTCGAAGTTGTCGACATCGATCTCCAGGAACTTGCGGTCGGCCACCGCTGGCAGAGGCTCGGCGGGCTTGCCGACAAGGTCGGCCATCACCCCCATGACGAAGGGCAGTTGTACCTTCTTCTCCGCACCGTAAAGCTCTACGTCGTACTCGATCTGTACCCGGGGAGCCCGGTTACGGGCGATGAATTTCTGGCTGCTGGTGGTAGCCATTTTTCCTCCTGCGCTGCCTGTGCGGCTGTAGTGGATGGGCGTCGGTTAAGCGTTTTCACTCGGATTGTTGGCCCTCGGGCCCGCGCAATTTTTCGAACTGGGAAAAGCCGTCCGGAATCAGGTTGCTCACGATGGTGGCGAAATCCGCGCTGACCAGGCTCTTGGCGCGGTTCAAGAGCACCGGCACCGGGCTGGAGGGCTCGTGCCTGGTGTAATAACCGAGGATCCGGTCGAGGCTGCGCAGCACATCCTCACGGTTGCCGATCTCGCCATCGATGCGCGGCGGGGCGGCGCTGGGGGCCGTGGGCATGGCTGCACCGGCAGGCTCGCCGGCCTGCGCGACAGCGCTGGAAACCTCCGGCCGAGGGGCGTGCTCGGCGAGGATTTGCACGGCATGCCGAAGCAGTTGCTTGATCGTGCCCAGGTCCGCGCCGCGGGTGGAGCCGACCCGTTCGTTGACCTCGCGCTCTATGCTCAACAGCGTGCCATGGGCATCGTTCAGGGCGGCGCGGCAGGCCTCGAGCTGTTCGCCCGCGCAGTCCTGAAAGGCCGCGCCGAGCTGTTCCGAGCTGAGGCTTTCACTGGCGAAGCGCTGCAAGCCTGCGGCATTCAGGGCGGCCCGCAGGCCGACGCTGCCAAAGGCCCGCGAGCTGACCAGCGGCATGCCCCAGAGCAGGCGAATGACTGGCTCGGCGTTGAGGCCGGCGAGGGCGTTGATCCGGAAAGTCGGGTCATTGTCATCCTCTGCATCCAGCCTGGGATGCAGGTCGTCCCAATACTGCGCGAGCAGTTGTTGGATCAGCTGTAACCCTTGCACCAGGCCGGGCAACCCTTGCAGGGCAATGGCGCTTTGCAGGAAGTAGTTGGCGATGCGCAGGTCTTTGCTGCGCTTGAACAGCTCGACACAGAGGTCGCGTACCTGGCGCCACTCCGGCGGCGTGGCGGGCAGCACGGCATCGCCCATCTGCCGTTCGGGTTGGCCTTGCGCCGCACGTTCAAGCTCGAGAAAGGCGGCGTCGTACTCGAGGTCGCCGCCACAGGGGGAGTCAGGGGAAATCGTCTCCAACAATCGTTGTACATCCACCACAGACGTGATCTCCATATCGACTCGGCAATCGGTGCTCAGTCAGGGCGAGCGCACGACTCAATTCCTTTCTTGCGGATGAGTGTTCTATCCAGCGCCACATGTTGGCGTTATCTCTGGATTTAACAATTGAACTGAAGTTTTAGCGCAGTTCAATTGATGTCAAGAAACTCTCCGACCAATGGGGTGAACATTGACAGGTTTGAAGATAGGTGGTCGGAGGTCTTTTTTTTAGTTTCTTTTGCTATAGGGGTTATTTGAAAAAAGCAAATATAACCGCAGGAACTTTGACGACACCGAAACCTTTTAGGGGGCTATACTCGGTTTGCACTCGCTGGCATAGCCGAGTTGTTGTTATGAGCAATACCCTACAAGGAGTTCTCATGCCGCTGCGTTTGACAATCACCAGTTATCACAAGCTCACTCCCGGCCAACGCGCGGAGTTCGAGCTTGATCGCGGTGAGCTGAAAATCGGCCGCAACCCTGAGAACGACTGGATACTTCCAGACCCGGAACGCCTGGTGTCCGGCCAGCATTGCGTGATTCAACTGCGTGACGGCACCTACTACCTGACCGACACCAGCACCAATGGCGTACAGCTGGTGAATGCCGGCGTGCGCATGCACCGCGGCAACAGCGAACCCTTGCGCGACGGCGAACTGTTGCGCGTCGGCGAGTACGACATCCTGGTGCAGATCAACGGTGCCCCGCCGATCATCAACGACGCGCCTGGGACGAGCGATCCCTTTACCGGCTTCGATGCGCTGATCAAGCGCCAGGTGCCTGGCGAGACTCCCGGCGCAGCGGCGGCGCCCCCCAGCAGGGTACAGATCCAGGCGGGCGGTTCGCCCCTGGATACCAAGCCCGACCTGTTCGATTTTCTCGCGTCCCCGGCAGTGCCCCCTCCGGCCCTGGCCGACCACGTGCCGTCCGAACGCCATGATTTTCGCCCGCCCGAGCCCCAGCGCCCCAGCGCCCCCCTGGCCAGCGAAACCGGCGCGGCACCGGCGATTCCGCCGGATTGGGACCCCTTCGCCGAACTGGGCGCGGGCCCGGCGCCGGTGGTGCCGCCCCCTGTGCAAGCCCACCCGCAACCATTGCCAGCGGCGCCGGAGAACATGGCCGGCAGCCCACCCGGCCCGGCCGTGCAACGGGCCGCGGTTGCGCCTGCGACGCCTGCAACCGGGGGCGACAACGAGGAGGTGCTGGAAGCCTTTCTCAGGGGCGCGGGGCTCGAGCAATTGCGTATCGATAGAGGCGAAACCCGCGCGCAGATGGAGGCCATCGGCCGTAGCTACCGGCATATGGTCGAGGGGTTGATCGAGGTGCTGCGCGCCCGTGCCAGCCTCAAGGGTGAGTTCCGCATGGCCCAGACCATGATCCGCCCGGTGGAGAACAACCCCCTCAAGTTCGCCCCCAATGTCGATGAGGCGCTGCTGTCATTGCTGCGTTCCGGCAACCAGGCCTTCATGCCGGCCGACCAGGCGATCAAGGAAAGCTTCGACGACCTCAAAGCGCATCAACTGGCCGTCATGGCGGGCGTACAAGCCTCGATCAAACACCTGCTCAAGCGTTTTCAGCCAGCGGTCCTGGAAGCGCGTTTAAGTCAACCTTCGGGGCTTGGCGCTTTATTGCCGGGTAGGCGTCAAGCGCAATACTGGGAGTTGTTCACGGAACTCTATGCGAGCATTTCCAGAGAGGCTGAAGATGATTTCGAGGAATTGTTCGGGCGCGAATTCAGTCGTGCTTATGAAGAGCAAAGTATCAAGTTGAGTAAAGGCTAAGTGCCATTAGTTAGTTGAGTGAAGGCTAATGGCTATTAAATAGTGGGTTGATCTTGTTTGGCTATCGCTAGTTCCAGTTTGGAATAATAAATGTCATTGAGGACGACGACATGCCAAAGTTCTTATTGTTCGCGACGGTATTACTGCTGACTGCCTGTGCTTCGAGTCCGCCGTCCCTTACTCCTACTGTCGTTGTCATGCATATCCAGGCCGCTGCCGATCTGAATCTTTCGGCGGGTGGCCAGGCGACGCCCGTGCGGGTGCGTTTGTATGAGTTGAAGAGCGGTACCGCCTTCAGCCGCGCCGACTACTTCTCCTTGGTGGATGCCACCAGCGCGACCTTGTCCACGGACCTGGTGGCGCAGGACGAAGTGCTGGTCCAGCCGGGTCAACGGCTGACCCTGGAGCGCACGCTCGACGAGCAAAGCCGCTTGCTCGGCCTGGTGGTGTCCTACCGCGAACTGGACAGCGCCGTGTGGCGCCAGATGGTCAGTATCCCGAGCAATGAAACCACGCCATTGACGGTTTCCCTGACGGCCAGGGCGATCAGCGCGGCAGCCACGAAACCTGCGAATTAGCCCTGTCGAGGAAGCCAGTCCATGTCCTGGAATAACCGTGTGGTGTGGTCCGAAGGAATGTTTTTGCGGCCGCAGCATCTCCAGCAGCATGATCGCTACGTGGAAGCCCTGATCGATGGCCGTTGCCGCCCGTTGAGCGCCGGGGGCTGGGGGTTCTCCGAGCTGCGCATCGACGAGTCCCTGCTCAGCCAGGGCAAGGTGGCGATTGTCAGCGCGCGCGGGGTGCTACCCGATGGCACGCCTTTCGACATTCCCGGCGACGATGTCCCGCCGCCTCCGCTGAACGTGAACGACAACCTGCGCGATGCGCAGGTCTTCCTGGGCTTGCCGCTCAAGCGTGCCGGCAGCCGCGACACCGTGGGGGAGGGCGAGCTGCCTGGCGGTGCGCGCTATATCAGCCAGGTGCGCGAAGTGCGCGATGACAACGCTGCCTTCGAGAGCCGGGCGTCGCTGGCGATCGGCGGCAAGGCCCTGCGCCTGCTGACCGAGCGCGATGGCCTCGGCGAATATGCCAACCTCGGTTTGATCCGGGTCCTGGAAAAGCGCGCGGACAACGCCGTGCAAGTAGACGAGGACTATATCCCGCCGCTGCTCGATGTGGCCGCCTCCAACGTGCTGGCGGCCTTTCGCCAAGAGTTGCAAGGGTTGTTGCACCAGCGTGGCGAGGCCCTGGCAGGAAGGGTAGTGGCCTCGGGGGCCGGCGGCGCCTCGGAGATCGCCGACTTTTTGCTGCTGCAACTGGTCAATCGCGCCGAGCCCTTGCTCAGCCACCTTGTCCGGTTGAGCCCCCTGCACCCGCAGGATTTCTATCGCGAGGCGGTCTGCCTGGCGGGGGAGTTCGCCACCTTTTCCAGCGCCGGGCGCCGCCCCACCGACTACCCGGCCTATGCCCACGACGACCTGGCGAGCAGTTTCGCCCCGGTGATGCAGGATTTGCGGCAAGCGTTGTCGATGGTCATCGATACCCGCGCCACACCGATTCCCATCGTCGAGAAATCCTACGGCGTGCATGTGGCGATGCTGGCCGACAAGAGCCTGCTGGAAATGGCCAGCTTCGTCCTGGTGGTACGTGCCGAGGTGCCGGCCGAAACCCTGCGCGCGCATTTCCCCCAGCAGGCCAAGATCGGCTCGGTGGAACACATCCGCGACCTGGTCAATCTGCAGTTGCCGGGTATCGCCTTGCTATCGATGCCCGTGGCGCCGCGGCAGATTCCCTATCACGCCGGCTCGAGCTATTTCGAACTGGACCGTGGCAGCGAACACTGGAAGCAATTGGCCCACTCAGGGGGGTTCGCCTTTCACATCGCCGGCCAGTTCCCGGGCCTGAACCTGGCCTTCTGGGCCATCCGAGGATAGTTCGTCATGCACCCGATCGATGATCCCTTCGGCAGCTCTGGCGTAGGCGGCACTTCAGGCGGCGCCTCGGCGGGCGGCAACGACCGTACCCTGATCATGCCGCGGCCCGGCGGGCGCTCCGCCGATGCCTCCGCGCCAAGGACGGATGCCGCCAGCACCGCCGACTCGCCCAGGGCCATGCCGGGCGCGCCGGTCGCGAGCAGCCTGGCCCAGGGGCTCAACCCGCTGGAGCGGGCGGCAGGCCCGATACTGGCGTTGCTGGCCCGCTTGCGCAGCACCCTCGCTCACCCGCAACCGGCCAGCCTGCGCGCCCAGTTGCTGGCCTACCTGCGCCAGTTCGAGGAGCAGGCGCGCGCCGCCGGCGTAGCCCAGGATGAGGTGATGCTCAGCCGTTATGTACTCTGTACCGCGCTGGACGAGGCGGTACTCAGCACGCCCTGGGGCAGTACCAGCGACTGGGGCAAGCAGAGCCTGCTGATTACCCTGCACAACGAAGCCTGGGGCGGCGAAAAAGTCTTTCAACTGCTCGAACACTGTCTGCAGACCCCGCAACAGCGCCTGCACCTTCTCGAGCTGCTGTACCTCTGCATATGCCTGGGCTTCGAGGGCCGTTACCGGGTCATGAATGACGGCCGCAGCCAGCTGGAGGCCTTGCGCGAACGCACCAGCGCGACCATTCGCAGCGTGCGCGGCGAATTCGAGCGCGAGCTGTCGCCGCATTGGCGGGGGCTCAGCGTGGCGCGCGATCGCTTGTCGCAATTCCTGCCGCCCTGGGTCGGCGTGGCCATTTGCCTGGCCGTGCTGTTGCTGCTGCTGTTCGGCTTGCGCCTGAAGCTGGCGGCCGACGCCGAGCCGGTGTTTCGCAATATCCACGCCCTGGGCGAGATCCCGGTGCAAACCATCGACCGTCCACCGCAGCAGCCCAAGTTGGTCGAACGCCCGCGCCTGGCGCGTTTCCTCGCCGAGGACATCAAGGCCCAGCGCGTTGCCGTGGAGGATGCGCTGGATCGCTCGGTGGTGACCATCCGTGGCGACGAGTTGTTCGCCTCGGGCAGCGCGAGCATTTCCGAGCAGTTGCAGCCCTTGCTGCTGCGCGTCGCCGATGCCCTGCGCCAGGTCAAGGGCACGGTGCAGGTCACCGGGCACAGCGATAACCGGCCGATCGCCACCTTGCGCTACCCCTCGAACTGGAAGCTATCGCAGGATCGGGCGCAGCAAGTGATGGATATCCTCGTCGCCCGCAGCGGGCAACCCGAGCGCTTCACCGCCGAAGGGCGCAGCGACGCGGAACCGGTCGCCTCCAATGACAGCCCCGCCGGACGCGCCAGGAACCGGCGCGTAGAGATTACCGTGCTAGCGGAGGGCAACCAGTGAAGGCCTTTGTCAATTTCCTGGTGCGCTGGGTGGTGCCGCTGCTCGGCCTGCTCGCCCTGAGCCTGGTGATCTGGTTCCTCGGCCCGCTGATCATCGTCGCCGGCCATGAACCCCTGGCCCCGGCGGCCGTACGCTGGGCGCTGATCGCCCTGTTGTTCCTGGCCTGGATAGGTATGCGCGTATTGCGCATCGTCCAGGCCCGGCGCAACGCCGCCAAGGTCATGCAGGGCCTGGCGGCGGTGGCGCCGGATGCGGCCAGCGTCGCCACCGCCGAAGAGCTGGCGGCCCTCAAGCAACGGATGGACGAAGCGCTGCAATTGCTCAAGCGCAGCAAGCTCGGCGGTAACGAGCGGCGCACCCTTTACGAGCTGCCCTGGTACGTGATCATCGGCCCGCCGGGCTCGGGCAAGACCACCGCGCTGGTCAATTCCGGGCTGCACTTTCCGCTGGCCGAACAGATGGGGGGCGGGGCGATACGCGGCGTCGGCGGTACGCGCAACTGCGACTGGTGGTTCACCGACGAAGCGGTGCTGCTGGACACCGCCGGGCGCTATACCACCCAGGATAGCCATGCGGCGGTGGACAAGGCGGCCTGGCTGGGCTTTCTCGACCTGTTGAAGAACCAGCGCAAGCGCCGGCCGATCGATGGTGCCTTTGTCGCCATCAGTCTGTCCGACCTGCTATTGGGCAGCGAGGCCGAGCGCAGCGCCCATGCCCGAGCCATCCGCGCGCGGGTGCAGGAGTTGTATAGCCAGCTCGGTGTGCGTTTCCCGATCTACGTGATGCTCACCAAGTTCGACCTGGTGCCGGGGTTCATGGAGTTCTTCGACGCGCTGAGCAAGGAAGAACGCGCCCAGGTCTGGGGCGTCACCTTTGCCCTGGACGATGGCAAGAGTCCCCAGGGCCCGCTGGCCCGTTTCGAGGAGGAATTCACCGCCCTCGAGGCGCGTCTGACCGAGCGCTTGGTGGAACGCCTGCAACAGGAGCGCGACCCCAACCGACGCGATCTGATCTACGGCTTCATCCAGCAGTTCGCGGCCTTGCGGCACAACCTGTCGTCCTTCCTCGAGGGGGTGTTCAAGCCCAATCCCTATGAAGAGCGTGTGCTGTTGCGCGGGCTTTACTTCACCAGCGGCACCCAGGAAGGCAGCCCCATCGACCGTCTGATCGGCAGCATGGCGCAAAGCATGAACCTGGATCGCCAGCACCTGGCACGCCAGACCGGCACCGGTCGCAGTTACTTCATCACCCGCTTGTTCCGCGATGTCGCCTTCGGCGAGCGCGGCCTGGTCGGCAGCAACCCCAAGGTCGAGCGCCGGTATCGCTGGATCAACCGTGGCGTACTCGCCGCCAGTGCCTTGGTCCTGCTGACGGTGACGGCCATCTGGGTCGCCAGCTACCGCGCCAATCAGGCCTATATCGCCGAGGTGGACGCGCGCCTGGCGCCGCTCAAGGGGCAGGTCGAATCGCTCAGCCCGGCGCAGCGCGAGGTCATGGCCGTGCTGCCGCTGCTCAACGCCATTCGCCATGTCGCCGACAATTCGCTGTCCTGGGCCGAAGGCTATGGCCTGTTCCAGGGCGACATGCTCGGCGCCGAAGCCGCCAGCGTGTACCGCAAGCTGCTGATCGCGGTGCTCGCGCCGCGCCTGCTGACGCGCATCGAGGAACAGCTGCGCAACGGCGGCAACACGGAGTTTCTCTACGAAGGCCTCAAGGTCTACCTGATGCTGGCCAGCGCCGAGCACTATGACGCCGATGCCATCAAGACCTGGATCAACCTCGACTGGGACCGCAGCCTGCCGCGCGACCTGGCCCCGGAACAGCGGCTGGCCCTGGCAGAACATCTCAATGCGCTGTTCGCCCACAAGCCACCGCCGGCGAGGCTGGATGAAGCACTGCTGGCCGACCTGCGTCGACAGTTGCAACAGATGTCCGTGGCGCAGCGGGTCTACAGCCGGGTGAAACGCCAGAAGCTGCCCGAGGGCGTAGCGGACTTTCGCCTCAGCGAAGCGGCCGGGCGCGACGCCGCCCTGGTGTTCACGCGCAAGAGCGGCAAGCCGCTGAGCGATCCGTTATCCGGTTTCTATACCTACCGCGGCTACCGTCAGGCGTTCATGGTCGCCAGTCTCAGCCAGTCCGGCGCCCTGGCCGAGGAGCAATGGGTACTCGGCCGGCCACTGAACGACAACCAGGATGTCGCCAGTCTGGCCCTGGAGGTGCGTGCCCTGTACTTCCAGGATTTCCTCAACCAATGGGAAACATTGCTCGGCGATCTCGACTTCGTCTCGGTCAACAGCATCGCCCAGGCCGCCGATGTGCTGCGGGTGCTCTCCGGGCCGAACTCGCCGCTGAAGAAACTGCTCGCTGCGGTGGCCAAGGAAACCAACCTGCAACAAGAGGATCGCCTGCTGGCCGAGAAGCTCAAGGCCGCCGACGGCACCGTGGACAAACTCAAGCAGCAGCTTGGCTCGCTGGTCGGCCAATCGGCCCAGGAAGATTCGCCGGCCGCCTCGCAGGTCGATCCGATCACCGCGCGTTTCGCCGAGCTCAATAGCCTGCTGGCCACCAGCGGGGATGGGCCCGCGCCGATCGACGATCTGCTGGCCCAGCTCAATGAGCTCTATGTGCAGGTCAGCGCCATGAGCGGTGCCAGCGGCGAGGCCTTGCTGGGCGAGGCGAAGAACCAGGCGGTGGCCACGGCGTCACGGGTCAGGCTCGGCGCCGAACGTCAGCCGCCACTGGTGCAGAAGTTGGTCAACTCGGTGGTCAGCGCCACCACCAGCAGCATGATGGGCGGCATCCGCACCCAGCTGAACGCGGCCTGGGTCAGTGAGGTTGTGAATGTCTACCGCCAGTCCCTGGCTGGCCGTTACCCCATGGTCAACTCCAGTTCGCGGGAGGCCACCCTGGAGGATTTCGGCAACTTCTTCGGCGTGGGCGGGGTGATGGACAACTACTTTCGCAAGTACCTGCAACCCTACGTCAACACCTCGACCAGCAACTGGCGCTGGCAGCCGGGCGCAGCGGAAAAACTCGGCATAGGCTCGGGCGTGCTGCAAACCTTCCAGCGCGCCGCGGCCATCCGCGATGCCTATTTCCGCGCCGGAGGCACCCGGCCGACGGTTCGCTTCGAGCTCAAGCCGGTGGCCATGGACGCCTCCATCAGCCAGTTCCTGCTCGATCTGGACGGCCAGCAGCTCAGCTACGACCATGGCCCCAGCCGTCCGGTGGCGATGCAATGGCCCAGCCCCAACAGCCTGGGAGTGGTGCGCCTGTCCGTTACGCCGCCCACCAGCGCCGGTCGTTCGGGACTGACCCTGGAGGGGCCCTGGGCCTGGTTTCGCCTGCTGGAACAGTCCGACCTGACCCAGGGCAACGCTCCGGACCGCTTCACCCTGCGCATGCGCGTCGACAGCGCCAGTATCTCTTGCGAACTGCGCGCCAGCAGCGCGTTCAACCCGTTCAAGGGCCGGCTGCTGTCCGGCTTCAGCCTGCCGGAGCGTCTGTGAGCAGCCCCGGTTTCTACGGCAAGCTGGCCGGCCGCGGGGACTTCATCCACCGCGGCCTGTCGCCGACCTTTATCGAGCGCTGGGATGCCTGGCTCTCCGCGGGCATGGCCACGAGCCAGGCGGCGCTGGGGTCGGCCTGGCTGGATGCCTACCTGGTCAGCCCGCTGTGGCGCTTTGCCGTGGCGGCGGGCCTGCTCGGCAGCGAGGCGGCGGTGGGGGTGATGATGCCCAGCGTCGACCGGGTCGGGCGCTACTTCCCGTTGACCATAGCGCTGCTGCTGGAGGCCGAGACCGATCTTGGCGCGCTGGTGGCCGGCCCGGATGACTGGTTCGAGGCCGCCGAGGCCCTGTTGCTCTCGACCCTGGAGCCCGAGGCCGATGTCGAGGCCTTCGAGGCCGCGGTGCCGGCCCTCGGTCGTCCGGCCTGTAGCGCGCAGGCGCCGCGCATGCCGGCGCTGGAGGGGCAGATGCGTTTCGCCGCCACGACGGCGGCGGCGCGCGGGGCGGTGCTGATGCGGCACGCCTGCGAGGGGGCGAGCCTCTGGTGGGGCAAGGGCTCCGGACGGGTCGCCGCTGGCCTGCTGCGCTACCAGGGGTTGCCGGCGGCGCAGGATTTCAGCGGTTTTCTGCTGGGCGAGGGCGGCTACGCGTCGCTTGCGCAAACCGCGCAGTTCGATTTCGGGAGCTGATTTTGGGAACTGATTTTGGGAATCAGGGGCATTTCGGGAGCCAGGGCATGTCGTCAGCCGTAACGCATTACGAATCCGCCAGCCACAGCCATGTCGGCATGGTGCGTCAGGTCAACGAGGACGCGTGTCTGGATGCCGTGAACGCGGGCCTCTGGGTGGTGGCCGACGGCATGGGGGGGCATGCGGCGGGCGATTTCGTCAGCAGCCTGATCGTCGATACGCTGCGCGCCATCCCGCCCGAGCCCTCCTTGCCGGACTATGTCCAGGGGTTGCGGGCGGGGTTGGAGCAGGCCAACGCGGCGGTTCGCCAGGAAACCGCACAGCGCGGTGTCGGCATCATGGGCAGCACCCTGGTGCTGCTTGCCGCGCGAGGGGACAAGGCCACCTGCCTGTGGGCCGGCGACAGCCGCCTGTATCGCCTGCGCGAGGGCCAACTGGAGGTCATCAGCCACGATCACAGTTATGTCCAGGAGTTGCTGGACAGCAGCCTGCTCAGCGAAGCCGAGGCGCGGGAGCACCCCATGGCCAACATCGTCACCCGCGCCGTGGGCACCCAGGATCAATTGGAACTCTCGGCCGTGGACCTGGATGTGCGTCCCGGCGACAGCTTCCTGCTGTGCAGCGACGGGCTGAACAAGACCGTCGAGGACCATGAACTGCGCGAGGTGCTGGGCAACGCGAGCCCCTATGAGGTGGTCCGCAGCCTGGTGCACCTGGGGCTGACCCGGGGCGCTCCCGACAACATCACGGCGGTAGTCGTCAATGCCCACTGAAAACGCATCGGCTGAAGAACGCTCGAGTCTGGACATGGACATCCCCGGCTATGCGATCGAGCGCGAGCTGGGCGAGGGCGCCATGGCCACTGTCTACCTGGCGACCCAGCGCTCGCTGGAGCGCAAGGTGGCGCTCAAGGTCATGGCCGCCGCGCTGGCCGCCGACCGCAGCTTCTGTGAGCGCTTCCTGCGCGAGGGCAAGACCCTGGCGCGGCTCTCCCACCCGCACACCGTGACCATTTACGACATCGGCAATGTCGGCCACTTCTATTACATGGCCATGGAGTACCTGCCGAACGGGACGCTCAAGGAACGGATTGCCGAAGGGCTCAGCGCGGAGCAGGGCCTGGTCTACTTGCGCCAGATCGCCCTGGCCCTGGGTTATGCCCATGCCCAGGGGTTGGTGCACCGGGACGTCAAGCCGGCCAATATCCTGTTCCGCGCCAACGGTTCGGCGGTGCTCTCGGACTTCGGCATCGCCAAGTCCCTGGAGGACCACACCCAGTTCACCCAGGCCGGTTTCGCCGTGGGCACACCCAGCTACATGAGCCCCGAACAGGCCCGCGGCCAGCAGATCGACGGTCGCACCGACCTCTACGCCCTGGGGGTGGTGCTCTACGAGATACTCACCGGCAAGCTGCCCTATACCGGCAGCGACTCGCTGTCCACGGCCCTGGCCCACTTGACCGAGCCGCTGCCCGAACTGCCCATGACCCACGGCCGTTACCAGGGGATTTTGCGCAAGCTGCTGGCCAAGGACCCGGCGGAGCGCTTTGCCGATGCCGATGCCCTGATCGCCGCGCTGGACCATCTGCCGCCCGCCGGGTCGGCCGCTGCCGAGGCGACGCAGTTGCGCCCACTGCCGTTGTCGCCCGCCACGGCGGCCGCTGGCCCATCCGGGACGACCGACCTGGGCGGGTTGACGCCGGTTTCCCTGGACATGCCAGCGCTCGCTGCGCCAGGGCCCGAACCCGAGCCAGCCGCCACGGCCACCCTCACACGGACCGCAAGCCTCGGCGCGGCATCGCCGGCCGGGGCGCGCAGGCCGTCGTTGGCACTGCTCGGCGTGGCCGCGGTCGGCGCACTGGCCTTGGCTGGCGGGGGCTACTGGTGGCTGCGGCCGGCGCCGCCGGTAGAACCGCAAAACGGCCAGCTCGAGGCTGTAAAAACACCGGCTGGCGAGGTGCCGGACTCGTCCACCGAGACGGCTGGCGAACAGCGCCCGCCGCTGATGACGAACGCCGATGGCGGCGACCGTCCGCTGCTGATGCCTGGCAAGAAAACCCTGTTCCAGCGCGTGCTGAGCAAGCCCGATGCGCGCTTGTCCAGCCAGCCCGGGGCGGCGCCCGGCGGTACGGCGCTGCCGGCGTTCTCGGTGCTGTATGTCTATCAGCGCAAGGCGGTGGCGGGGGGCACCTGGCTGGAGGTCGGCGCCGCCAGCGATGGCCAGCGCGATGGCTGGTTGCTAGCCGAGCAGGCCAGCGACTGGAAGCAGAGCCTGGTGCTGAAGTTCACCGAGCGCTCCGGTCGTTCGCCGGTCATGTTCCTGCGCGAGGCGAGCAGCCTCGAGCGCTTTCTGGCTGACACGGCGCAGGCCCGCACGGCCCTGCACAAGGCGCTGAACGAAGGCAGCGTGGACCCGCAGATCGTTGCGCTGGAGCCTGTGGCCAGCGCCATTCCCCAGGACCAGTTCTACCTGCTGCCGATTTTCGAGGCCCGAGAAAGTTTCGATGCCGACGGCCAGCCGGTGCAACTGCTCAATGTGGCTTCCATCGACCCCGGCGACACGCCACTGGGCCAGGCCGAGGGGACGGCCAAGGCCGGCAGCGATGCCTTCCGCACGGCGATCGTGCTGGTGGTCGATACCTCGGTGTCGATGCAGCCCTACATCGACCGGGTGCGCCAGGTCGTGCAGGCGTTGCACCGGCAGATCGCCAGCCGTGGCGACCTGGACAGCGTCAGCTTCGGCCTGGTGGGGTTTCGCAGCAATGTCGAGAAGACCCCGGGCCTGGAGTATGTGGCGCAAACCCTGGTGAGCCTGGAGGAGGGCCGCGATCCGCAGCGCTTCCTCGAGCTGGCTGGCCAGGTCAAGGCCGCCCAGGTGTCCAGCCACGCCTTCAATGAGGATGCCTTCGCCGGCGTGATGGCGGCGGTCGAGGACATGGACTGGAGCCCCTATGCCGGGCGGCTGATCCTGCTGGTCACCGACGCTGGCGCCCTGCGCAAGAACGATCCGCTGGGGCGTACGCAGATGAACGAAGCCGAGGTGCGCGAGGCCGCCCTCAGCAAACGGATCAAGATCTATGCGCTGCACTTGCGCACCGAGGCGGGGCGCAAAAACCATGGCTTCGCCGAGCAGCAGTACCGCAGCCTGACGGCCGACGCCAACCCGCAGATCGGCGACCTGTACATTCCAGTGGCTGGCGGCGATGTCGGTCGCTTCGGCGACACGGTCGGCGAGATCGGCTCGGTATTCGCCGACCAGGTGCACCAGGCGCGCAACAACCAGCTGCCGAGCCTGCCGCCGCCACAGGGGACGCCGAGCGTCGCGAGCAAGGCCTCGGCCATTGGCTACGCCATGCAGATGGACTTTCTCGGCCGCCGGTCCGCCGTCCGCGCCCCGCAGCTGATCACCGCCTGGACCTCCGACCACGACCTGACCAACCCCTCGCTGCCGGCCTTCCAGGTCTGCGTGCTGCTGACCAAGCTGCAGCTCAACGACCTGCAGCAGTCGCTGAAACTGATCGTCGATGCGGCTCGCCGCACCCAGACCTCGCCCAAGGACTTTTTCCAGGAAATCGCCAGCGCCAGCGCCCACATGAGCCGCGACCCGACGCGGTTGAAGCAGGGCGGCAACCTGGTCGAAGGCGGCATCCTCGGCGAGTACCTGGAGGGCCTGCCGTATCGCAGCAAATCGCTGACCATGACCCAGGACCTCTGGCTGTCCCAGAGCGTGGCCGAGCAGCAGGACTTCATCGACGAACTGGAGTCGAAGATCCGCCTGTACGAGACCTTCCACAACGACGTTGCCAACTGGGTCCGCTTCGGCGAGGCCCAGCCGGGCGATGCGTTGTACCGCGTACCCCTGTCGACGCTGCCCTGATGCTCAAGCTCAGGGATATCCGCAAGACCCGCGGCGAGGGGCCACAGCGCTACAGCCTGGTGGTGCCCCGGCTCGACCTGCGACCGGGCCAGCGCCTGGCTCTGGTAGGCCCCAGCGGCAGCGGCAAGAGCACCCTGCTGGACCTGCTGGCGCTGGTGCTGTCCCCGGACCCGGGCGGGCTCTTCGAATGCCGCGCCGACGAGCGTACGCTCGATGTCGCCGGGCTCTGGCGCAGCGGCCGCCAGGATGTGCTGGCCGGGCTGCGCAGCCGGGTCATGGGCTATGTGCTGCAGACGGGCGGGTTGCTGGGTTTTCTCGACGTGCAGCGCAACATCGGGTTGTCGCGGGCGCTGCTCGGCCTGCCGGCCGATGCCACGGTCAGGCGCCTGGCCGAGCAGCTGGAAATCGCCGACCAGTTGCACAAGCTGCCGGCGGCACTGTCCGTGGGCCAGCGCCAGCGGGTCGGCATCGCCCGGGCCCTGGCCCACGGGCCGAGCATCGTGCTGGCGGACGAGCCCACCGCCTCGCTGGACCCGCTGAACGCCGAAAGGGTCATGCAACTGCTGGTGGCTCAGGCCGAGGAGCGCGGTGTGTGCATCCTGGTCGCCACCCATGACGAGGCACTGGCCCGGCGCGCCGGGCTGCAGCTGCATCCCTTGCAGGTGCAGCGCGGCGCGGATGGCGGGGTCACCGCGACGCTGGCGGGAGGTGGCTGATGCGGCTGGCACTGATGGCCCTGCTGGCCTGGCACGACTACCGCGCCGAGGTGCGCCTGTCGGTTTGCGCGGTCCTGGCCCTGGTCGCCGTGCTCGCGCCCTTGTTGGTGCTGTTCGGCCTCAAGTTCGGCCTGGTCACCACCCTGACCGAACGCCTGGAGCGCGACCCCGCCGTTCGCGAAGTCGTGCCCATGGGCGGCGGGCGCTTCAGTGCCCAGGCCATCGCCGAACTGGCCGCGCGTCCCGAGGTCGCCTTCGTCGTGCCGCGTACCCGGCAGATCGCCGCGACCGCCGACCTCTACACGGACTCGTCCGGCCAGGCCCTGACGGTAGAGATGATCCCCACCGCCGCGGGCGACCCGCTGGTGGCGCCCGCGCTGCTCCCCCATGCGCCGGACCAGGTACTGCTCAGCCAGCGTGCGGCGGAGAAACTCGGCGTGCGCGGCGGCGAAGTACTGAGCGCCGCGTTCGGCCGCCAGGTCGGCGGGCGGCAGCAATACCAGCGCGCCCGCCTGCGGGTGCAGGGGGTCTTGCCACTCGCGGCCTTCCAGCGCGATGCGCTGTTCGCGCCCCTGGCCCTGCTGGAAGCCGCCGAAGACTACCGCGACGGCCTGGCCTGGCCTGGGTACGAGCCACAGGTGAACACGGCGCGGGTGTATCCGGGGTTCCGTCTCTACGCCGCGGACCTGGACGGCGTGGAGCGCCTGCGCCGGTATTTCGCCGAGCGCCGGCTGGAGGTCGCGACCCAGGCCGACGCCATCGCCCAGGTGCGCTCCCTCAGCCACAACCTGACCCTGGTGTTCTGGATCATCGCCGGCCTGGCCCTGGCCGGGGCCTTCGCCGCCATGACCGCCAGCGCCCTGGCCGCCGTCGAGCGCAAGCGCAGGGCCTTGTCGGTGTTGCGCCTGCTAGGCTTTTCGACAGGCGCCCTGGTCGCCTTCGTCGTGCTGCAGGCGTTGTACACCGGTGTGTTCGGCCTGCTGCTGGCCTGGGGGTTGTACGGCATGGCCGAAACCGGGCTGAACCGGCTGTTCGAACCGGCGGCGGGGGAGTATGCCTGCCGGTTGCTGCCGGCCCACTACCTGCTGGCACTGCTGCTGACGCTGCTCTGCTGCCTGCTGGCGGCGGCCTCCGGTGGCTGGCGCGCGGCGCGGATCGAAGCCTCGGAAGGACTGCGCGATGTTTGACTGGCTGAGGGTTCTAGTCCTGTTGAGGGCTCTGCTCCTGCTGGCGCTGGCCGGCAGCGTGCAGGCGGAGAGCGCCACCCCTGCGGATAACCCGAAACCGCTGCCCGATGACCTCAGCCTGCCGCTGCCCTGCGAAGGCGAATTGGTGTTGCGCTACGTCTATGTCCTCGCCAAGGGCACCCTGGACGACCGTGAGGTCAATCTCGGCTATCCCTTCAGCGATGACGATCCGGGCTACCGGCAATCCTTCATCTCCGGTTACCGGCGCGACTACATCAACGGTCAGTTCGTCCTCGACGACCTGCCGGCCGACTGGCAAGCCAGAATCGCCCCGGCCCTGCCCAAGAGCGGGGCCGACAGCCTGCTCAAGCCGATGTTCTATTTCGTCGGCAAATACGAGGTCACCGAGCGCCAATACGCCCTGGTCATGGCCCAGGAGGCGGCATTGGCGGGGCAGGGCGAGGCACCGGCCTGTGTCCCCATGACCGACATGTCTGCGCGCCTGCCCAAGGTCAAGCTGTCGCGCCTGGAGGCCGAGCGCTTTGCCGCGGTGTACAGCGCCTGGTTGCTCAAGCACCACCGCGACCGGTTGCCGGTCAGCGGCCGCGGCAAAACGGTCGAGGAGGGCGGGATGGGCTTCGTCCGTCTGCCGACCGAAGTGGAGTGGGAATTCGCCGCCCGCGGTGGCCATGCGGTCAGCCGCCAGGAGTTGGAGGCGCGGTTATTTCCGCGCAAGGCGCAAGGCAGCGACGGCGATGGCCCGCTAGGGGACTGGGCGGTGTTCAGCCAGGTCGCCGGGGGCACCGGGCAAGGCGCGCGGCTGCTGCCAGTCGGGCTGAAGAAGCCCAATCCATTGGGACTGTTCGACGTGATCGGCAATGCTGCGGAGATGGTCCAGGAGTCCTTCCAGCTGGTCCACGCCGGTCGCCGCCAGGGTAGCTACGGCGGCTTCGTGGTCAAGGGTGGCAACTACCTGGAGGGCGAGCTGACGCTGTTCACCGGCATGCGCCGGGAATACCCGCTGTTCGCCGCCGACGGCAGCGAACAGCGCAACGCCACCACCGGTTTCCGGGTGGCCCTGGGCGCATTGTCGGCACCGCGCTCACGCTACGAGGAACTGTTCGAGCAATGGCAGAAGGAGGGCCGCCTGGCAGGCCTGACCGATGAGATCGACGCTGCCGAAGACCCGACCCAATTACTGGACAGTCTCATCGCCAGCAGCACCGACGCGAACCTGCAGGCCCGCCTGGCGCGGGTGAACGAAGAGCTCAAGCGCAATGTGTCGCTGATCGCCCGGCAGCGCGAGGAGGCCGCAGGCAACCTGATCCAGTCGGCGGCCCTGGTGGCCGAGACCGTCAACAACTACAACATTCGCCTGACCAACCTGAAGAAGGACCGCGATCAGGCGCGGGCGGCGCAGGATGAAGCCACCGCCAAAGTCTATGAAACGGCCATCGCCAATGGGCGCAGTGCGCTCGAGGGGGCCCTGGCGATCTACATTGACAACCTGGCGACCGGAACGCGCTACACCGACTCGGTGATCCAGGCGCAGTTCCAGCGGACCCGGGAAGAACTCAATCACAAACCGGTGCTGGGAAAAAGCCTGGTCGCCCGTGCCACGCTTTTCGTCAGGCACGTGGGCCAGTTTCGCCAGCAGCGCCGAGCCGATCCGGAGACGATCCTGAAGGAGCTTCTGGCACCCTGAGCAGGGTGCCGAAACTGTCGTCGATGGCAACGAAGACCAGCTAGGCTGGATGTAGCGCCAGCTGGCTTCGCTCATGTCGGACGGAGCTCGCTCTGCGCAGAAGCCGAACGGAATTGACCCACAAAAAAGGAGAGACCCGACCATGGATACTTCACTCAGGAACTGCACTTCGATCCTGGCTCGTACCCTGCCGTTGCCTACTGCGGTCTGCTGTGCCGTACTGCTGAGCGGATGCGCGGGCTTCGGGGGGCCAAGCTCGAAGGTCGCGGCCCAAACCAAGGTCGAGTATTACCCGCAATGCTATGAGCCGGTCAGCCAGCTGCGCAGTTCCGATAAGGCGATGACCAAGTCGGTGGCCACCGGCGCCATTACCGGTGGCCTGCTCGGCGGCCTGACCGGGGCCCTGGTCGGCAAAAGCGGCGATGCCGGCCGCAACGCACTGATAGGCGCCGCCGCCGGTGCCCTGGTCGGGGGCGCGACCGGCTACTACACCGAACGCCAGAAGCAGATCAGCGACGACCGTGCGCGCATTGCCTCCTACGCCAGCGACATCGACCACAGTACCGGCGAAATCGACCGCAGCATCAGCTACACCCGTACCGCGCAGAACTGCTACCAGCGTGAATTCACCTCACTGCTCAATGCCCGCAAGGCGAAGAAGATCAGCGACAGTGAAGGGCGCCTGCGTCTGGCCGAGATCGTCAGTGGCCTGAAGGAAACCAATGCGCTGATGGCCGCCGTGGACGGGCGTGCTGGCGAGAGCATTGACGTCTACACCCAAGCCTATGAGAAAGACCTGCAGACGGTCGGTGTGCAACGCCAGGACGTCGCTCAGGTGGCCGCCGTGAAGCCTCCGGCCGCCACCGATAAGAAGGCGTCGACCAACAAGAAGGCCAACGTCAAGCCGACGACGAAGAAGAATGTGCCCAAAGAAGCCGTCACCACCGAGCGCACCTTGCAGCAAGCCACGGCCAAGCGCGAGGAAGGCCAGAAACTCGCTGCCCGTGGCCAGACCATGGTCAACGACGTGTGCAGCAACCCCGACATGGGCGACTGGGCACCGCCTGCTTGCTCGAAAGCCTGATGCGAGAGGTTTCCGGGCAAGTATGCAGCCCAAGTCATCGTCGGCGCTGTACTTGGGCCCCCGGTGATTCGAGGTAGTTTCCAGAGGCTGTGGCGCGGGTTTTGCTTCGTGCTGGAACTTCACCCCACAGGAGTTCAGCGGCATGGATTCGAAGCGCTCGACACAACAACCTTCGGATGTTGCCCCAGGCGTAGCGGCGGGCAGCGTTATTGGCGTGCGGTCCATGCCGTCGCCAGGTTATCGCCCGCTGCAGGAGGGCGAGGTGATTCAGCCGACCGATGAGGCCGGCAACGACCCTCGGTCCTGGACGCCCGTGCCCAGCCATTGGGTCAGCCAGGTGCATTGCCTGGCGGTGTACGGTCAGGTACGTCGGCCGACGACCCGCCAGGGTTGTTGCTAGCCTGTTGCAGGTGGCGCTGGCCGCCGCCGGGATACTCTGCTGCAAGCCTTGCCTGGATCGTGTTTCGATGGAGGGTGGGGCTCGCCCAACTGCCATCGTTGTTGCCGAGCCGTCCTGGTCACGGCTTGGACTCCCCGTTTCAGAGCGTTTGTGCACTTTCCCATGGCCCGGGCGGCGGGGGGAGATTGCGCTGTCTTGAGGCATGGGCATCCACCTGCGCACGATTGCGAGTCCGGAGAAAACTGACGGGTCGCACAGTTTCCTTGACTGGTCAGACCTGTAAGACCTTGTTTTTTGATCGGTAAATATTAAATCCATGATTTTCCGTGGGAAGTGGCATGGGGACTGCTTTGCACCCTGCATTCTTCAAGTGACTCCGCTGTGGTTCGGCCACCCGATATTCACCCGGGCAGGCGTCGACCTGAGTCGCTGAAGAGAGGGGCAGTCCGCTGGTCGACGATGTTGTCGGCCAGCCAGGGACTCGGTTGATTCTTGACGGAGAAGCATCATGAACCACGACTCAAATGCTGTGAGCGCAGTCAAACCAACGGCCACGGCCTGGTATGGATCACTTTTTGCGCAGGTGTTGCTGGCCCTGCTGCTGGGGATTGTGCTCGGCGTACTGGTACCTGATTTCGCGGTAAGGCTGAAGGTGCTCAGCGACGGTTTTCTCAAGCTGATTTCGATGATCGTCGCGCCGATCGTCTTTTGTGTAGTGGTACACGGGATCGCCGGTACGGGCGACCTGAAAAACGTCGGGCGAGTAGGGGGCGTGGCGCTGATCTACTTCGAGATCATGACCACCATCGCCCTGGCTCTCGGGATCCTGCTGGCGTTCGTGTTCGGGCCCGGGCACGGCATGAACATCGACACCACGACCCTGGATGCCGGGGCGATGAGCAGTTATTCGGAGAACGCCCACAAGCTCCAGGGCAGTGGCATCGGTTCGTTCATCCTGAACATCATCCCCACGACCTCAATCGACGCATTGGCCCGCAACGATGTATTGCAGGTGCTGTTCTTTGCCTTGCTGTTCGGCATCAGCCTGGCATTGGTGGGGGGTAAAAGCGCGGAGCGCGTGACTTCGTTCATCGACGATATTTCCAAGGTGCTGTTCAAGGCCATGGGCCTGATCGTGCGGCTGGCGCCCTTGGGGGTGCTAGGGGCGGTGGCCTACACCGTTGGCAAGTACGGTGTCGGTTCGATGAAACAGCTGGTTTCCCTGGTCGTGCTGTTCTACGCCTCGATCTTGATCTTCGTGTTCGTGATCCTGGGGGCGGTGTTGCGTTATGCCGGGGTCAACGTGTTCAAGTTCATTGCCTACCTGCGTGAGGAGTTGACCATCGTTCTGGCCACCGCCTCCTCGGACTCGGTGTTACCGCAGATCATGCGCAAGCTGGAAGTCCTGGGCGTGAAAAAATCAGTGGTGGGGCTGGTGGTGCCCACCGGCTATTCGTTCAACCTCGATGCCTTCTCGATCTACCTGACCCTGGCGGTGGTGTTCATTGCCCAGGCCACCAACACCCCCTTGTCGATAGGTGACCTGCTGCTGGTGCTCGGGGTGTCGCTCGTGACCTCAAAGGGCGCGCACGGCGTGCCGGGCTCGGCCATCGTGATCCTGGCGGCGACCCTGAGCGCAGTCCCCAGCATTCCGGTGATCGGCCTGGTGCTGGTGCTGTCGATTGACTGGTTCATCGGCATGGCGCGCGCGGCGGGCAACCTGATTGGCAATTGCGTGGCCACCGTGGTGGTGGCCGACAGGGTCGGCGACCTGGACCGCGAACAGGCTGAGCGGGTACTGAACGACCGTCAGCACTACGAGTTGTCTTGAGGCGCTTGCGGTGGGGGGCGGTGCCTTGACGGCGCAGCCACCCGCAGGTCCGATCGCCATCGATTACTCGCTGGGCGCGCCGGGTTTCGGCCGCGCCCGGAGCCGGTTCGATGACCCCGGGAGCAGGGTCACCGGGATCGCCCCTTATGGATGAACGGGGTAATCGATGTAGCCGCGCTGGTCGCCGCCAAAGAAGGTGCTGGGGTCGGGGGCGTTCAGCGCCAGCCCGTCGCGGATCCGCCGGGGCAGGTCGGGGTTGGCCAGGAAGGGGCGGCCAAAGGCAATGAGGTCGGCGCGGTTGGCGGCCAGGGCCTGCTCCGCCGATTGCGGATCGTAGCCGCCGGCGAGCATCAGCACGCCTTTCCACTCCGCGCGCAGTTGCCCGATGATCGCGTCCCAGCGCGGGTCGAAGTTCTCGTCCTTGACGGTGCCGACCACGGCCGGTTCCACAAGGTGCAGGTAGGCCAGGGGCCAGCGGTTCAGGGCGCGGACGATGTGGCCGAAGGTGGCCTCGGGCGTCGCGTCGCCCATGCCCATGAAGCGCCCCATGGGGGTAAGGCGTACCGCCACCCGGTTGGCGCCCACCTCATCGGCGACGGCCTCCACGACCTCCAGCAACAGCCGGGCGCGATTTTCCACGCTGCCGCCGTACTGGTCCTCGCGCTGGTTGCTGTTGCTGTTGATGAACTGGTCGAGCAGATAACCGTTGCCCGCGTGGATTTCCACGCCGTCCATGCCGGCGTTCAGGGCGTTACGCGCCGCGCGCCGATAGTCGTCGACGATCTGCGCGATCTGTGCCACTTGCAGGGCGCGTGGCACCGGTACATCGCCCCAGACGCCATTACCGTTTTCGTCGACGATAAAGGTCTTGCCTGGAACCGGCAGTGCGCTGGGGGCCACCGGCAGGGCGTTGTCGGGCTGGAAGCTCGGGTGAGAGACGCGCCCCACATGCCACAGCTGCATGAAAATCAGCCCGCCGGCTTCGTGCACCTGGGTGCTCACCTGGCGCCAGGCCGCCACCTGGGCATCGCTGTAGATCCCCGGCGTCCAGGCGTAGCCCTGGCCCTGGCGGGAAATCTGCGTGGCCTCGGTAACGATCAGCGCGGCACTCGCGCGTTGCCGGTAATACTCGGCGTTCATGGCGGTGGGCAGGTCGCCCGGCTGACCGGCGCGGGAGCGGGTCAGGGGGGCCATGGCCACGCGGTGAGCGAGGGTGTAGGGGCCGACCGCAAGGGGCTGGAACAGGTGCTGGGTCATGGGTATTTCCTTATGAGGGCATCGATCGGGATGCCGTGGGTGCTCAGGCGGACGGTGCCTGGTTGAACAACAGGTGATTGCCGATTTGCCGACCTTTGTCGGGCACTAAGCTAATCCGCCGGGCCGTGGCTGATAATCCAGCCGCCGCTCTACGCTGCATTGCGTGAAACGCAACGCCCTGAAGGGCGGTGGATGCATTGCGCGGTGGGCAGTCGATGGCGAGCGCGGCGATTGGCCCGCCCGATCCTCGATGCCTTGGCCGCGCGCGAAAGGACCGCCGCCGATGCGGCGGCTGGATTCCAGGCTAGGCCGGCTGCTCGGAACGGGTCAGGGGCAGGTTCAGCCAGCGCCGGCCGGTGGCATTGGCCACGGCATTGCCGATGGCGGCGGCCATGGGGCCCTGGACGATCTCGGCAGCGCCGAGGAACGGCTGTCCCGGCTGATCGAGCAGATGCACCTCGACCTGCCTGGGCAACTGCGTAAACCGCAGGATCGGATAACCGCTCCAGTCGTAGCTGCGCACGCCGCCCGGGTCGTAGCCGACCTTTTCGAACAGGGTCCAGCTGGCGGACTGCACGATGCCGCCTTCCACCTGGTTGCGCAGGCCATCGGGGTTGACGATCTGGCCCACGTCCACCGCCGTGACCACGCGATCGAGCTGGACCTCGCCGGTCTGCGGATGCACCCGCAGCAGGACGGCGATGGCGCAGTAGCCCATGATGTTTTTGTAGCGGGCAAAGGCGAAGCCAATGCCTGAGCCTGGCTCACTGCCCTTGTGCGGCCAGCCGCTGGCGTCCCGCACCCGTTCGACCACTGCCCGTGCCCGCGGGTCGCTCAGGTGGGCGAGGCGCAGGGCCACCGGGTCGGCGCCGGCCCGGGCGGCCAGTTCATCGATGCAGGCCTCGATGGCGAAGATATTGATGTGGGCCCCCAGCGAGCGCATGGCGGAGGTACGAAACGGCATGCGGGTGACGAAGTTCATGTCGATGCGGGTGGACGCCAGGCTGTACAGCGGCACGGCGTTGCGATCGCCATCCCCTTCGGGCTGGGCGATGGGGATCGACGGCGCGGAGACGAACGGCCGGGCCAACAGCCGCGCGGGCATCAAGCGGCCGGCATTGACGATGCGTTCGTTGTGCGGCGTGGTCCACAGCTCATAGGCCCAGTCCTGCAATCGGCCCTGGGCGTCGAGGCTGGCCTGGACCTCGGTGAGCATGGCGCTGCTGTAGGGCTCCCAGAGGTTTTCCTGCTCGCGCATCCATTGCACCCGCACCGGCGTGCCGGCGAGCCGCATCGCGATCAACGCGGCATCGGCCGCCGCGTCGTCCGCGCCGTTGTGGCCGTAGCACCCGGAGCCCTCGGTATGGATGCAGCGCACCCGCTCCGGCGCCAGCCCGACCATCTCGGCGATCCCCGCGCGCAGCGGGTAGACCCCCTGGGTATGGGTCCAGACCGTGAGCACGCCGTCCTGGAGCCAGGCCACGGCGCAGGACGGGCCGATGGAACCGTGCATCAAGTACTGCTTGCTGAACCGCGCGCGATAGCGGGTGCTGGCACCGGGTGCCGGGTTGCCTTCATGGCTGATCGGGTAGCGGCGCGCGGGCAGGCGGGTCAGTAGCGCGTGGATGTCCCGCGCTTCGGGGATCGCCTCTCCAGCGCTCCAGCGGGCCTGCTCATAGCCGCTGCGCATCGCCTTGATGGCTTGCCACTCATCCCGGGCGACCACCGCCAGGTAGTTGCCGTCGCGCACCACTCGCACCACGCCGGGCAGGGCCTTGATCGCCTCGCCATCGAAGGCTTCCAGGGTGCAGCCAGGGCGGGGCGGGCGGATCACCCGGGCATGCAGCATGCCCGGCAGGCGCAGGTCCTGGATGAACGCGGCGCCGCCACTGACCTTGGCCGGGATGTCCAGGCGCGGCAGCGAATGGCCGATCAGCTTGAACGCGGACGGCGGCATCGAGGGCGATTGCGCCTGCGCATAGTGGTGCAGGTCCACGCCCTTGACGGCCTCGGCATAGGGCATGCGTTGCCCGGCCGGGCCCTGGATCAGGCCCTCGTGCGTCGTCAGCAGCGCGGCGTCGACGGCCCAGCTGCGCGCGGCCGACTCCAGCAGCAATTGCCGGACCTGGGCCGCGGCGTTGAACAGGGCCGTGCCGCTGTCGAAAATGCTGTGGCTGCCGGCGGTATAACCTTCGTTGGGCGTCAGCGCGGTGTCCGCGGTAAGCAGGGTGATCGCGCCGGGCGCGAGGTCCAGGCGTTCGGCGGCAATCTGCAACAGCGCGGTTTTCACCCCCGTCCCCAATTCGACCTTGCCGGTGTAGACGGTGACGCCTTCGGCGGCGACGCGGATCCAGGCATCGAGGTAGGGGTTGGTGCGCAGGCTGCCCGGGAGATCGGGCGCCAGCACCACGGTGCCGAGGGTATCGACTTCGCTGTCGGCCAGTGCCTGGCGCGCCGCCGGGACCAGGGTGAACGCCAGCACCAGCGCGCCACCCCGCAGGAACGCGCGGCGCCCCTGATCGACTTCATGGTGCCGGGTCATGGGGCGCTCCGTTCTTGCCTAGCCACGCGGCCGATGGCGTCGATGATTCGCAGGTGGGTGCCGCAACGGCACAGGTTGCTCGCCATATGCTCGCGAATGGTGGCTTCGTCCGGATGAGGGTCGCGCTCCAGCAAGGCCTGGGCGCGCATCAGCATGCCGGCGATGCAGTAGCCGCACTGGGCGGCCTGGGTCTCGATAAAGGCTTTTTGCAACGGCCCCGGACGCTCCGCCGTGCCCAGGCTCTCCACCGTGCGGATGGCCTTGCCTTCCAGGCCGCCGCAGGGCGTCAGGCAGGAGAAGACGGGCTGGTCATCCACCAGCACCGTGCAGGCCCCGCACTGTCCCAGGCCGCAACCGTACTTGGCGCCGTTGAGCCCCAGGTGATTGCGCAGGGCATACAGCAACGGCATGTCGGGCTCCAGCTCCAGCGCATGGGGCGCGCCGTTGACGTTGAGGGTCATGTGGGTCATTGCGCCTCCTGGCGTAACTCGTGAAGGGTGGAGGAAAGGTCGGCCCACGGCTGGCCCGGGCTGGCCTGCTCGCGCAGGAAGCTTGCCAGCGCCGCCAGCTGCCGGTTGTCCAGGCTGGCGGCGAAGGGCGGCATGACCGGGCCGGGCAGCCCCGGGGTGGCGGGCACGCCTTCGAGCACGGTCTTGAGAAAGTTGCGCGCGCTCGCCGCCTGCAGTGCCGATGTCCGCTCCAGGGCCGGGCGCCCATCGATCTGGCGCATCGGCGCGGCCGGGCCATGGCAACCGGCGCAGGTGCTCTGGAACAGCGGCTCGCCGGGCGCCTGCGCGACCACCTCGGTGGGGCGCGCGGTGGCTGAAGCGGGTGCGGCGGGAGCGGGGCCCTTGAGGCTCAGCAGGTAGTCGGCAATCGCCTCGGCGTCGCTGGCCGGCATGTTGCCCAGGCTGAGGCTGACCGGTCGCATCGGCCCGGCGGCGGTGCCATGGCCCTCGACCACTTCAGCCCGCAGGTAGCCCGCCAGTTGCTCGCGGCTCCATGGCGTGGCCCGGTCGGCCAGGCCCAGCAGGGACGGCGCCTGCCAACCGTCCACCCTGCCGCCGGCAAGATGCTGGGCGGACTGCTCGGCGCCCAGCGGGTTGAGCGGAGAATGGCAGCCGGCGCAGTGGCCGGGGCCTTCGACCAGATAGCGGCCACGGTTCCAGGTTGCAGGTTGCTGCGCCACGGGCGCCAAGGGTTGCGCGTGCAGGAACAGCAGGTTCCAGAACGACACCAGCGGCCGGATGTTCATCGGGAAATTCATCCGGTTGGGCAGCGCCGGCGAATGCACGGCGGGGCCGCTCATCAGATAGGCGTAGAGGTCCGCGATGTCGCCGTCCGTCATGCGCCGGTAGTAGGCGTAAGGGAAGGCCGGATACAGCCAGTGCCCGTCGCGGGCGACCCCTTCGCGCATCGCCCGCTCGAAGGCCGGCAATGACCATTGGCCAATCCCGGTCTCGGCGTCCGGGGTGATGTTGGTGCTGTAGAGCGTGCCGAAGGGCGTCACCAGCGCCAGCCCGCCGGCCAGGTAGCGGCCGCCGGGGCGGGTATGGCACACCGCGCAATCGCCGGCTTCGGCGACCCGCGCGCCGCGTTGTACCTGGGCGGCATCGAAGCGTTGTGGCGCCGTGGCCGGTGCGATCGCCGGGCGCCACATCGACAGCGCGGCGCCTATCGCGCCTGCCGTGGCGAGAACCACCGCACCCAGCCACCACTGCCTGGCGTTCATCGGGTCACCCTTCATTGGTCCGTGGAATCCGCGCGGGCGGACAGTGATGCAGTCGAGGTCATGGAAGTCTCCTTGAGCCGTTGAGGAGAGCGGTGACGGACCGCCCCGTGGCCAGTGCCCAAGGGTAGAGAAGGGCTAGGGACGGCGGTATCGGCAATCCGCGCAAAGACCTTTTGCGCCATCGGCAACGCCGGGATCGTTGCGTGATGCGCATCGCTCAATTGCCCCGGCGGTGGGTTCTCCCGATCGAGCGTCGCGCCTAGCCTTGGCGAAACTTTTCTCCACGCGAACGAGGTTTCATCATGCCTACCGGCAACTTTGCAACGACGGCCAACACGGCGGCGAAGGGCGAGCGGTCCGCCACCCTCTCTGGCGCCCTGGTGGCCTTGCTGGCCTTCTGTTGTGGCGCGGTCGTCGCCAACCTTTACTACGCCCAGCCGATCGTCGAGCTGATCGCTCCGCAGATCGGCCTGTCGAGCGCCCATGCCAGCCTGATTGTCTCGCTGACCCAGCTCGGCTACGCCGCGGGCCTGCTGCTGTTGGTGCCCCTGGCCGACCTGATGGAAAACCGCCGCCTGGTGGTGGGGTTCACGCTCGCCGTGAGCCTGTGCCTGATCGCCGCGGGTTTTACTGAGTCGCCTTCGCTGTTCCTGGCGCTGTCGCTGCTCATCGGCCTGACGTCGGTGGCGGTGCAGATTCTGGTGCCGTTGGCCGCGCACATGGCGCCCGAGGAAAGCCGCGGGCGGGTGGTCGGCAACATCATGAGCGGGCTGCTGCTGGGCATTCTGTTGTCGCGTCCGCTGTCGAGCCTGCTGGCCCAGGCGTTCGGCTGGCGCGGGGTGTTCTTCAGCGCCGCGGGCCTGATGGCGCTGATCGCCTGCGTGATGGCCGTTGCCCTGCCACGGCGCATGCCGACGCATCAGTCCTCCTATGGCGAGTTGATCGGCTCGGTCTTCGCCCTTGCGCGCCGTCATGCCGGCCTGCGTGAGCGCTCCTTGTACCAGGGCTTGTTGTTCGCCAGCTTCAGCCTGTTCTGGACCATCGTGCCGATCGAGCTGATTCGCCAGCACGGCTTCAGCCAGGCGCAGGTCGCGGTGTTCGCCCTGGTGGGCGCGGTGGGGGCGATCGCGGCGCCGATTGCCGGCCGGCTGGCCGACGCCGGGCACGGCCAGCGCGGCACTCTCGTGGCCTTGCTGCTGGCGCCGCTGTCCTTGTTGATAGGTGCGCTGCCGGGCAGTGGCTACCTGTGGCTGGTGGTGTGTGCGGTGCTGCTGGATTTTGCCGTGCAGTTGAACATGGTGCTGGGCCAGCGTGAGGTGTACGCCATCGACCCGCACAGCCGGGCGCGCCTGAACGCGGTGTACATGACCAGCATCTTCGTCGGCGGCGCCCTGGGTTCGCTGGTGGCCAGCCCGCTGTATGAACAGGTGGGGTGGAGCCTGTCGGCGACCTCGATTGCCGCGGTCCCTGGCTTGGCGCTGCTGCTGTTTCTGCTCCGTCACTACCGCCAGGGCTGAGGATCCGGGGCGAAGGTGCACGCGCAGGCCACGGTGCTTGAGCACAACCGTACAAGACACTCGGTGCGTGCTCAGGCATAGTCCCTGGCTTGATTTTTTCGCTCGCGGAATCGGCTTATGGACAAGTTGCTGGCGTTGAAGATGTTCGTTGAAACCGTGCGCTGTGGCGGCTATTCATCGGCGGCGCGCAAGCTCGGCCTGTCGACGTCTTCGGTGACGCGGCAGGTGGCGGGGCTGGAAAGCGAGCTGGGCGCCAGCCTGCTCAATCGCACCACGCGCAACACCAGTGTGACGCTCGCCGGGCAGGCCTATTTCGACAAGGCCGTGGCGATTCTCGAGGCCATCGACGAAGCCGACGCCAGCGTCGCCGACCGTGGCAGCGAGGCCCAGGGGCACCTGCGGGCCAGCGTTCCGGTGGAGTTCGGCCGGCGCATCATCGCCCCGCACCTGGGGCGCCTGCTCGAACGCCATCCTGGCCTGGAGATCAGCCTGTCGTTGAGCGACCGGGTCAGCGACCTGATCAGCGAGCGCATCGATGTCTCGGTGCGCCTCGGTTCCTCGGTGGTCAGCGATGACATCGTCAGCAAGAAGGTCGGCGGCTTCCAGCGTTGGGTCGTGGCCAGCCCCGACTACCTGGCACGCACCGGCCTGCCGCGCCAGCCGAGCGACCTGCTGCAACACCAGTGCCTGCGCTTCGACTATGGCGGCGTGCACCAGGACTGGACCTTCCAGGGCGACGAAGAGCCCCAGCGCCTGGGTGTGCAGGGGCGCTTGCAGAGCAACAACGCCGACATCCTGCGCGAGGCGGCGCTGGCCGGTGGCGGCGTGGCGCTGCTGGCCGACTGGCTGGTGCGCGACGATGTCGGCCAGGGTCGCCTGACCCGCGTGCTGGAGCAGTACGAGGTCAATCCCGGCACCGCCAGCACCTGCATCAACGCGCTGTACCTGCCCAACCACCGTGGCTCCAGCCGCATCAATGTGTTTATCGAGTTCCTCGAGGAAATCCTCGCCGCCTGAGCCTCGCTCGGGTCTTGAGCAAGACAGCGTTGCGCGCCCTGTGGCTACTCGTCCGGCAGGTGCGCGCCTAGAGTCTGGCCATCATGGGTAGAAGCAAGGTGGTCGCTATGGGTAACGTCATTCATCTGGCGTACGACTTCATCAATCCCTGGTGCTGGATCGGCGAGCTGAACCTGCGCCAGGCCATGGCGGCCGCGCACCGGCCATGGTCGATCGTCTATGTGCCGAGCCGCTGCGCGTTCGATCTTCCCGCCAGCGGCATCGAGCAGGGCGAGTATGCCCGGCGCCGGTTCGGCAGCCTGGCACGCAGCCGGTTGTTCGAAGCGCAGATCAGCCGGGCCGGCCGGGCGCTGGGGCTGCGTTTTGCCTTCGAGCGAATCGAGCGCCTGGTCGACAGCGACCCGGCGCACAGCCTGATGCTCGAGCGTGCTGCCCGCGCTGGCGATTGCGCCGCGCTGTTCGCGCGGATCTTCCGTGCCTATTTCTGCGAGGGCCGGGATATCGGCGATGCGCGGGTGCTCGCGGAACTGGGCGGGGACGGCAAGCGCGAGCAGGAGCGCTTGCTCGACTACCTGCGCAGTGGTGAAGGACTGGCCGCGTTGCAGCGCCACCAGCGCGATGCCGCGCACTGGTCGGGCGGGGTGTTGCCGGCCTTTCGCATCGGCGACACCCGGGTCTCGGGCGCCCAGCCCGGCGCCTTGCTGGCGCGGGTGTTGCGGGACGCGACGGTGCCTGAAACGCAGGTGGCCCGTGCCTTGGGTTAGCGGCGATTTGGCCGATGCCATCGGGCCACCCCGGCGCGGGGCGCGAGCAGGCCCGGCCCGCCGCGCAGGATCAGAACGGCCCGAGCTTGAGCGGGTACTGGATGACGATGTACAGCCTGTCGATGTCGTCGCCGGCCTGGGCGGTGTTGGCCCGGTGGCTGACGTGGGACAGTTGCAGCGACAGGTCCTTGGCCGGGCCCGATTGCACGATGTAGTGCAGGTCCAGGTCGCGTTCCCAGTGACGTCCGCCCCGACCCTGTTGCGGGCTGTAGGTGCCGCTGGCGCTGTCGAAGGGGTTGTAGGCGCCGCCCTGGGGCGCGTGGCTGCCGTCGATGCCGCGGCCGCTCACATAGCGGGCCATGAAGCTCAGGCCGGGGATGCCCAGGGCGCCCAGGTCGAGGTCGTAGCGCGCCTGCCAGGAGCGTTCGCCGGGGCCGTTGAAGTCGGCGTACTTGATCGAGTTGGCGAGGTAGATGGAGTCGCCGCCGACGAAGTCGAAGGGCGTGTCGCCGTGGATTTTCTGATAGGCCAGGGTGAACGCCTGGGCCTCGATCCGGTACTTGCCGCTGAGGCTGTAGGCCGTGGTGTCGATGGCGCCGGCCGCGGCCTGGCCCTGGTCGCGGGTACGGTACAGGTTGCCGTCGAGGAACAGCGGGCCAAGGCTGGCATGCAGGTTGGCGTAGTACTGGCGCCAGGTGTCGCTCAGCTGCGAGGCGTAGAGGGTGCCGCCCAGCGCCTGGCCGGCGAACAGGTCGGCGCCGATGAAGTCGATGCTGGCGTGGCGGGTGGTTGCCCCGTAGCCGGAAAAGTCGCCCTTGGCGGTCGAAGCGTCCTGGTTCTTGAAGGCGTTGAAGTGACCGGCCTGCAGGTCGAGCCCCTCGAGCTCACGGCTGGAGAGCAGCAGGCCGCTGGCGTATTCCGGTTGCAGGCGTTTGTCGGCGGTGTCGAACACCGGGGTCGCCACGGTCATTTCACCGAGCGCCAGGGTGGTCCGCGAAGCCTTGAACTTCAGCGCGCCGCCGGCGCTGGAGTAGCTGTCTTCGCTACGCCCGTCATGATCCAGCGGCAACAGGCCCGTCCCGGAATGCCCCTTGCCGCCGTCCAGTTTCAAACCGAGGAAGCCGTGGGCATCGACCCCCACGCCGAGGGTGCCGGGGGTGAAGCCGGACTCGAACGAGGCGATGAAGCCCTGGGCCCATTCCTGCTTGTAGCTCTTGCCGGCCGGGGTCGGGGAGCGATAGTCGTTGTTGAGGTAGAAGTTGCGGCTGAGCACTTCAAGGCTCGCCCCCTCAAGGAAACCGGGGCTGTCTTGCGTGCTCTGCGCCGCCAGCGCCGGGGCGCCGCCGCCGAGCAAGGCGAGCAGCCAGAGCGGCTTCAGGCGGATGCGCAGCGGCTCGGGGGCAGTGAGGTGTTTCGAGGCAAGCGGCATGCTTATTTCCCGGGTCAAGGTGGGTGGCCCAGGACGCGGCTGGCCGCGGTTCCGGCAGCTGCCGGCAGGCCTTCGGTCAACCCGCGTCCGCTCGGCGTGGCCATCGGATCGAGGCGAAGCATGGTTGCCTATTACAGGGCGCGGGGATTGTACGGCTGTGCTGCATTCGGTCGTTTGCGCGGGCAGGCGGGCGGCAGGTGCGGTTCGCGGTGGGCGCTGCGGCAGTTTTTGAATTGTCCCTGTTTTGGAATCAATGATTCTCTATTTTGCTGGATTGTCCCTTTTTGTTTTGACCCCTAAATTAGCCACCAAGCCGGCAACAAAGCCTCCCCAGCGGAACCCGCGCCGAGCTACCGAATTTTGTAAATCAACGTTTGAACCTACTCGACATCAAAAGGAACGCGCCATGTCTATCCGTGAACTGCTCAACCCAAGCAATGCCGCCCTGATCCTGATCGACCACCAGCCGCAGATGTCCTTCGGCGTGCAGTCGATCGACCGCCAGACCCTGAAGAACAACACCGTGGGCCTGGCCAAGGCGGCGAAGATCTTCAACGTGCCGACGATCTTTACCTCGGTGGAAACCGAGAGCTTCAGCGGCTACATCTGGCCGGAACTGCTCAGCGTGTTCCCGGACCACCAGCCGATCGAGCGCACCTCGATGAACTCCTGGGAAGACAAGAAGCTGGTGGAAGCGGTGAAGGCCACCGGGCGCAAGAAACTGATCATGGCCGCGCTGTGGACCGAGGTCTGCCTGAACTTCCCGGCCCTGGAAGCCCTGGCCGAAGGCTACGAGGTGTACATCGTCACCGACGCTTCCGGCGGCACCACCCAGGAAGCCCACGACATGTCGGTGCAACGCATGATCCAGGCCGGCGCGGTGCCGGTGACCTGGCAGCAAGTGCTGCTCGAATTCCAGCGCGACTGGGCGCACAAGGCAACCTACGACGCGGTGATGGACCTGGTGCGCGAGCACAGCGGCGCCTACGGCATGGGCGTGGACTACGCCTACACCATGGTGCACAAGGCGCCGCAGCGTCAGGTCAAGTAAGCCTGTCGCCAATGACCTCCGGTCGACGCAACCCGCTTGCGTCGGCCGGTGGTCGTTGGCAGCGCAAAAACGCCCGGACTGCACACCGTTCCCACGACTCAAGGACCGTCATGAAACAGACCCCCGATTCCTCCCGTAGCACGGCCGCCCTGTCGCCCTGGAGCCCGCTCAGGCATGGCCTGTTTCGCGGGCTGTGGCTGGCCAGCATCGCCTCGAACATCGGCACCTGGATGCATGAGGTGGGTGCCGGCTGGCTGATGACCTCGCTGTCGGCCAGCCCGATGACAGTGGCGCTGGTGCAGGTGACCGCCGCGGCGCCGATGTTTTTCCTCGCGCTGCCGGCCGGGGCGCTGGCCGATATCGTCGACAAGCGCCGCTACCTGTTGCTGGTGCAGGGCTGGATGGCCAGCGTCGCCATGCTCCTGGCGTTCCTGACCCTCAGTGGCCTGATGACGGTGCCCCTGTTGCTGCTGTTGACCCTGGCCATGGGCATTGGCACGGCGCTGATGATGCCGGCCTGGTCGGCCCTGACCCCGGAGCTGGTGCCCGCCGGCGAATTGCCCGCGGCCATCGCCTTGAGCAGCGTCGGGACCAACGTGGCGCGCGCCGTGGGCCCGGCCATCGCCGGGGTCCTGGTGAGCCTGGCCGGGCCCTGGGCGACCTTTGCGGTGAATGCGCTGTCGTTCTTTGCGGTGATCGCCGTGCTCGCCTGCTGGCGGCGCGAGCCGAAGGTCGCGGTGCTGCCGGCGGAACGGCTGTTCAGTGCGATCCGCGTGGGTTGGCGCTACGCCCGCGGTTCCCATCCGCTGCAACGGGTGCTGATTCGCACCCTGGCGTTCTTCTTTGGCGCCAGCGCCGGCATGTCCTTGCTGCCGTTGATCGTGCGTGGCGAGTTGCAGGGCAGCGCGACCCAGTTCGGCGTGTTGCTCGGCAGCGTCGGCCTCGGCGCGGTGCTGGGGGCGATGCTGTTGCCGCGGCTGCGCCAGCACCTGGCGGTGGATCGCCTGGTGGCGCTGGCCAGCGTGACCTACGCCCTGGTGCTGTTCGCCCTGGCCTGGCTGCGCGACTTCTATCTGTTGATCCCGGTGATGCTGATCAGCGGCGGTGCCTGGATCGCCGTGCTCTCGAGCTTCCAGGTGGCGGCCCAGACCTCGGTGCCGGCCTGGGTGCGGGCGCGAGCGCTGGCGGTATATATCCTGATGTTCTTCGGCAGCATGGCCCTGGGCGGGTTGCTCTGGGGCTGGGTGGCCAGCCTGTTGTCCATGAGCCTTGCCCTGAGCGCGGCGGCCGCGGTGCTGCTGGCCGGGGTCGGGCTGACCTGGCGGGTCGGCTTGCCCCAGCGCAGCGCCGAAGACCTGGCGCCGTCGCTGCACTGGCCGCAACCGCTGCTCAGCGCCGACCAGGACCTGGAGCGCGGCCCGGTGATGATCAGCCTGGAATACGACATCGCCCCCGAACACGCCCAGGCCTTCCAGCAGGCGATGAACCCGGTGCGACGCATGCGCCAGCGCAACGGTTCGTTTTCCTGGTGCCTGCTGCAGGACAGCGAAAACCCGCGGCTGTGGTGCGAGGTTTTCTTCGACGAATCCTGGGTCGGCCACCTGCGTCACCACGAGCGGGTGACCCGCGCCGAGCTGAAGATCGAGGCGGCCGCCCGCCGCTTCCAGAGCGACGGGGTGAAGATCCGGATCCGCCATTTCCTCAAGGGGCAGGGCTGAGGCCCGCAGCGTTGGCGGGTCGGCGCCAGTGCTCGCCAGGCTGCGTTGCCATTCCTCGCCGTAGCGGGCTACGACTGGTCATGGCGCCTTGCCTGGCAAGCCCTGGCACTCGAATTTGAGTCGCCGAATTAACCGTACAGGCCACTAACGCAGCAGATGCACGGCCAGGCCCGCCAGCGCACAGGCCATCAGCACCTGGATCACGCCGCGCTTGAAGCGGAACAGGGCCAGCGCCGCGGCCAGGGCGATCAGCGCCGAGGGCCAGTCGAGGGCGCCGCTGAAGCCATTCGGCCACAGCACGTGGTAGCCGAAGAAACACGCCAGGTTGAGGATGACCCCGACCACCGCGGCGGTGATCCCGGTGAGCGGCGCGGTGAATTTGAGTTCGTTGTGGGTCGATTCCACCAGCGGGCCGCCGACGAGGATGAACAGGAACGAAGGCAGGAAAGTGAACCAGGTGACCAGCGCCGCCGCGACCGCACCGGCCAGAAACACCTGGTCGGCGCCAAACACCTGGGAGACATAGGCGCCAACGAAGCCGACGAAGGCCACCACCATGATCAGCGGCCCGGGGGTGGTTTCCCCCAGGGCCAGGCCGTCGATCATCTGGGTCGGGGTCAGCCAGCCGTAGTGGCCCACCGCGCCCTGATAGACATACGGCAGCACGGCATAGGCACCGCCGAAGGTCAGCAAGGCGGCCTTGGTGAAGAACCAGCCCATCTGGGTCAAGGTGCCTTGCCAGCCGAAGAGCGCGGTCAGCGCAGCCATCGGCAAGGCCCACAACAGGGCGCCGATGAATGCCAGCAGCGCGAGTTTCAGCCAACTGAAGCGGGCATGCCCAGGGGCGGGGGTGTCGTCATCGATCAAGGCCGGGCCGAAGGATTTCCTGGCCGCGCCATGCCCTCCGGTCCTGAACTTCTCGGGTGCCAGGCGACCGCCGAGGTAACCGATCAAGGCGGCCCCCAGCACGATCAACGGAAACGGCACATTGAACGCAAAGATCGCGGTGAATGACGCCGCGGCTATCGCCCACAGCCAAGGGTTCTTCAGGGCCCGCGAGCCGATCCGGTGCGCCGCCTGTATGACGATCGCCGTCACCGCGGGCTTGATGCCATAGAACAACCCGGCCACCACCGGTACTTCGCCGAAGGCAATGTACAGCCAGGACAAGGCGATCAGGATGAACAGCGAGGGCAACACGAACAGCGCGCCGGCAATCACCCCGCCCCGGGTCCGATGCATCAGCCAGCCAATGTAGGTCGCCAACTGCTGGGCCTCGGGCCCGGGCAGCAACATGCAGTAGTTGAGGGCGTGCAGGAAGCGCCGTTCGGAAATCCAGCGCCGGCGCTCCACCAGTTCCTGGTGCATGATCGAAATCTGCCCCGCCGGCCCGCCAAAGCTGATGAAACCGAGCTTGAGCCAGAACCAGAAGGCCTCGCGCACACCGACCGGCCGGGGTCTCGGCAGATCCGCTTCAAGCGCCGACTCGCAAACCTTACTCATGGGGTTGCTCCTCTTTCACGAACTCGGCGAGCAGACCGTCGAAGATGGTGCTGGCAGCGGCCAGCAGGTGGTCGTCATGGCTGATGGTTTCGCGCAGCCCGGCCAGTACCCGTTCGATGCCGGCAGCCGCCACGGGCTGGATGCCGCCGATATCGAGGGCGTGCACCAGGGCCGCGAGACGATCCAGGCCGGGTTGCCGAAGGGCAAAACTGGCTTGCAGGGTTTCGAAGGTCACGCGCTGGCCCACATGGCTGGACGCCGCGTCATCGAAGTCAAAACCCAGGGCGTCGGCCGGGCAGTCCCGGGGCTGGTCCAGCCAGAGGATCTGGAGGCTTTCAGAGCCGGCCAGGCGCGCATGCGCTCCGTTGGGTTCGCGGTCGGCAATCCGAGGATCGGCGCTAGCCAGTTATTCATGGAGTGACAGATCTGAAAAATGTGGATGGCGCTACATTATTCTTGCCTGCAGGGATTACAAGGAGATTTCAACAGGCTTGCCGTGAGTGGCGAGGCCTGTCGGTCAAGTCCGGGTGCCCAATGCTGGGGGGGTGATAACGCTCGCCCATCGCCTCGGCGGTGGGCGAGCTGCGCTAGCGCAGCCGGCGGGCGGCGAGATCCAGCACGATGGCCAGCAACAACGCCAGGCTGGCGATCACGAACAGCGGCCGATGATGCCCGCCGCTGGCATTGAAGATCAGCGAGTAGGCGGCCCCGGCCAACGCCTGGAAGCTGGCGAAGGCCACGGTCGCGCGGCTCCAGGCGACCTGTTGGGCATGGGCGTGTTGCTTCAGTTCGTGGACCCGGGCCAGGGCCAGGGGCACGATGCCGGGTGGGAACGAACCGATCAGTATCGCCAGCCCGCACAGCAGCCACGGCTGGCGGGTGATGCTCAACGCACCCACCGCCAGCGCCTGCGCGATCAGCACCCAGCGGATGCCGCGGCGGGCGCCGAGGTGGTCGGCGAGCAGGCCGTAGACCATCGGCCCGACGATCGCGCCGATGCCATACATCACCCACACCAGCGCCGCCACATGGGGGCCGGCATCGAGGCCGCGGGCCACGTAGTCCACCAGGAACACCATGGCCGGCACCAGCCCGGTGGCCATCAAGGCGTACTGGGCGAACAGCAGGCGCAGGCCACGGCCGGAGGCCGGGCCCTCATGGCTGGCCGGTTCGCTGGCCTTCACCGCGACAGCAGGCGCGGGCGGGCTCTGCGGCCAGCAGAACCAGCTGGCGGCGGTCAGCACCGCGGCCACCAGCCCCAGGCCCAGCCAGGTGTCGCGCAGGCCCCATTGCAGCAGGGCCGGCACCAGGGTGCCGGAGCCGGCGATGCCCAGGCCGATGCCGAGGAAGATCGCGCCGCTGGCCGCGCCTCGGCGCGCCGCCGGTACGTGGGGCAGCACAGTGGACGCCACCAGCACCATGATGGCGCCGCCGGCGATCCCCGAGAGCAGGCGCCAGACGAAGAACCAGCTGAAGGACAGGGCCCAGGCACAGGCGAAGAACGACAAGGTGGCGATCACCAGCATCAGCCGCAGCACCAGCTGATTGGTCAGGCGCTTGCCCAGGGGATGGCCGAGCAGCGCGCCGATCAGGTAACCGGCGAGGTTGGCGGCGCCGAGATAGACCACGTCGGCCTGCACGAACCAGTGGGCCTGGATCAGCTGCGGGATCAGCGGGGTATAGGCAAAGCGCGCCAGCCCGATACTGACCAGGCTGGCACACAGGCCGGCGAAAATAGGCAACCAGACTGCATTGCGCAGGGGGCGTGTCGCGGTGGTAGGCGCTGACATGGGGGCGTCCTTGATGAGTGAGCGGTGGAAAGGGATGGGCTGGAGGGGATTCTGCAAGGCGCAGCCCGGGCGGCGGAAATCATCGCTATCGATAGCGGACATGCCCCCTCGATATTGCCCCAGGCGCTTGCGCGGCCTTGGCCGTTTGCCAGTCAGGCCCGGGGGCGAAAGCCCCCAGGCCGGTGCCGGTCAAGGCATCTCGGGCAGTTCCCGTGCCCGCAGATCGAACACCAGCACTTCGGCATCCGCGCCGTTGCTCAAGGTCAGCGCCTGTTCCTCGCGGACCCGCACGCCATCGCCTTCCTGCAAGAGCAGGCCGTTGAGTTCGACCGAGCCGCGGGCCACATGCACATAGGCGTAGCGGTTGGCGTCGAGCACCAGGGTGGCGCTTTCCTGGCCATCGATCAGCCCGGCATAGACCCGCGCATCCTGGCGCACCTGCAGCGAACCGTCGGCCCCCTCGGGGGAGATGATCAGTTGCAGGCGGCCGCGTTTTTGCGGCAATCCGAAATGCTCTTGCTGGTAACGCGGCTTGGCGCCGCTGACATCCGGCACTATCCAGATCTGCAGGAAGTGCACAGGCTGGGTGGCCGAGTGGTTGTACTCGCTGTGCGCCACGCCGCTGCCAGCGCTCATCAGTTGCACGTCGCCAGGGCGGATCACCGAGCCGGTGCCCAGGGTGTCCTTGTGTTCCAGGGCGCCTTCGAGCACATAGGAGAAAATCTCCATGTCCCGGTGCGGGTGCTGGCCGAAGCCCTTGCCGGCGGCGACCCGGTCGTCGTTGATCACCAGCAGGTCGGAAAAACCCTGTTCCCGCGGGTTGCGGTAGTTGGCGAAGGAAAAGGTGTGGAAGGACTTCAACCAACCGTGGTTGGCGGCGCCGCGATCAGAGGCTTTGCGAAGGGTCAGCATGGGGGAATCTCCTGTCGGGACGGGAATTCGTCCGGTTGAGGAGAAGGCTAATGTTTACCTTGTGATGCAATAAGTAGATGGAAACTGAAATACTGTCCCTTGCAGATTGACAATCTTGTGCGCTGAATCACGTATTCTTGTCCGATGATCGCGCGCCGTCCGGGCATAATCTCCAGGGTTGGCGTTACACTTTTAACCCTTTGATATCAGTGATCTTTACCCATGAAAACCGTGGCAATGGTGCTGTTTCCAGACTTTCTCCTGCTCGACATGGCCGGGCCCATGGAGGTGTTTTCCATCGCCAATCGTTATCTGCAGCCGAAGGACCATTACCAGCTCTCGACGATCGGCACCGAGCACGGCCCGTTGCGCGCTTCCAACGGCGTCAGTGTCCAGGCCGACGTGCATCTCGACCAGGCGCGCGACCGTTATGACCTGCTGCTGGTGCCCGGGGGGCCGGGGGCCTACAACGAAAAGCACCCACCCTTGCTCGGCTGGCTGGCGGGGGCGGTGCGCCGCTCGGCCGTCTATGGCTCGATCTGCACCGGGGCCTTCATCCTCGGGCATGCCGGGTTGCTCGACGGGTTTCGGGTGACGACCCACTGGCACTACACGGAGCGCCTGATCCGGGCCTTCCCCGAAGCGACGGTGGAGACCGACCAGATTTTCGTCGAGGACCGCAACCTGATCACCTCGGGCGGGGTCACCGCCGGCATCGACCTGGCACTGGCGGTGGTCGCCCGCGACCACGGCAAGAAAGTCGCCCAGGACGTGGCCAAGGTGTTGCTGGTAGTGATGAAGCGCCAGGGCGGGCAGGCGCAGTTCAGCCCGTTGATGGCCGCGGTGGCGCCGCAGGAAACCCCGGTGACCCGGGTGCAGAATCATGTGCTCGAACACCTGGACCAAGCCTTCAGCATCGAGCGCATGGCCAGCCTGGCGAACATGAGCACGCGCCATTTCGCCCGGGTGTTCGCCCGGGAAGTGAACATGACGCCCATGGAATTCCTGCAAAGCGCGCGCATCGACCGCGCCCGGAACCTGCTGGAGAGCAGCGACCTGCCGCTCAAGACCGTGGCCTACAAAAGCGGCTTCGGCAGCGTGCGCCACATGCGCTTTCTGTTCAGTGAAAAGCTCGGCCTGACCCCCACCCAGTACCGCGAACAGTTCAGCTAGCGGCCTGTACGGTTAATTCGGCTACTCAACTTCGAGTGCCAGGGCTTGCCAGGCAAGGCAGCCTGGCGAGTACTGGCGCCGAAGTTGAGTGCACGAATGAGCCACACAGGCCACTCGCGCCGGCTTGTCCGTCTGGCGCACCGCGATGGCCGTGACGCTCCCTCCATGACGGTTGTACCGTCATCGGTGCCTGCCAAGATACCGGGGAATGATTGGTAATGGAGGTGCGGGAGCCTGGTGCAGACCGGGTTTCCAGCATGTGGATGGGCATGAACAGCGTCAGAGACTTGAATAGCGATACGGTGCTGCGGTTCGGCCCCTACGCCTTCCACCTGCGGCAGCGCCTGGTCCTGGACGGCGATCGGCCGTTGCGCATGGGCGGGCGTGCCCTGGACATCCTGCGGGTGCTGGTCGAGCACGCCGGCCAGGTGGTGGGCAAGGACGAGTTGATTGCCCGCGTCTGGCCGAACTCGGTGGTCGAGGACATCAACCTGCGCGTGCACATCGCTGCCCTGCGGCGCGCCCTCGGCGAGGGCCAGGACGGGCAAGGCTACATCGTCAACATTGCGCAGCGCGGATATTGCTTCATCGCCCCGGTGCTGCGCGAGGCGCAACAAGCGCCGGTCGCGCTGGCGAGCCTGCACAAGCCCCAGCACAACCTGCCGGCCCGGCTGACCCCGGTCACCGGCCGCGACCCGGTGGTCGGCAGCCTGGTCCGGCAGTTGCCGGTACGCCGGTTCATGACCCTGGTCGGTCCGGCGGGGATCGGCAAGACCACGGTCGCGCTGCGGGTCGCCGAGCTGCTGTTGCAGCACTATCGCGATGGCGTGTGGTTCATCGACCTGGCGAGCATCGACGACCCGGCGCAACTGGTCGAGCACCTCAGGCACAGCCTCGAACTGGACGCCGGCCTGGAGGCGCTGACAGGGCGGCATGCCTTGTTGGTGCTGGACAATTGCGAGCACCTGCTCGAACGCTGCCGGGCGGTGGCGGAGCAACTGCTGGCCTCGGCGCCACGGCTGTCGATCCTGGCCACCAGCCGCGAACCGCTACAGGCTTCGGGGGAGACCGTGCATGGCCTGGCGGCCCTGTCGGTGCCGCCGGCTTCGGCGTTGCACAGCGTGGCCGAGGTCATGAGCCATTCGGCGGTGCAGCTGTTCGTCAGCCGCGCCCGGGCCCGCCAGCAAGGCTTTGCCTTGCGCGAGCAGGACCTGAAGGCGGTGCGCGAAATCTGCCGGCGGCTCGATGGCTTGCCATTGGCCATCGAACTGGCGGCGGCGCAGATCGACGCGCTGGCGCTGGTGGGGCTGCAAGCGCAGCTGGACAACTGCTTTCAACTGCTGACCCAGGGCCGGCGCACCGCCGTGGCGCGGCACCAGACGCTCAAGTCCGCCCTGGACTGGAGCTATCGGCGGCTGAGCCCGCTGGAGCAGACGGTGTTGCAGGGGCTGTCGGTGTTCAAGATGGCCTTCACGCTGGATGCCGCCATCGGCGTCATCAGTTGTGCGGTGTTGCAGCCCGCCAGCGTGGCGGCGGCGATGGAACGGCTGGTGTTGAAGTCACTGCTGTCGGTTGAGCAGGGCAATGGCCTGGTGCGTTACCGGCTTCTCAACACCACCCGCACTTACGCGCTGGAGAAGCTTGAACACAGCGGACTGCAGCGGGTGTTTGAAATGCGTCATGCCCACTACCTCGGCAAGACACGCTGGGTACTGGTCAAGAACGTGTCATTGCAGCTCATCGAGCAATTCACGGACGCGGGTTAGGTCCGGCGTGGCAAAACCTTCGGTGAACCGGGCGTAGAGCGGTTCGAGCAGCTCACGGGCGCGCCGGGCCTGGCCCTGGCGCTGCCAGAGCCGGGCCAGCGAGGTGGCGCTGCGCAACTCCCAGGTCAGCGCGCCCTGGGCCCTGGCCACCGCCAGCGCCTGGTGCAGCACCGCTTCGGCGGCGTCAGGCGCATTGTCGGTCAGCAGCGCCTCGGCCCTGGCGCGCAGGATCTCCGCCGTGCTCCAGCCGGCCGTGCCGCTTTCGGCCCGTTGCAGCAGGGCGTTGTCGATAAAGCCGCCGTCCAGGGTCACCATGATTTCGCCGATCAGCCCGACGCCGGATTGCGGCGGCGAGGACGCCGTGCCGCCCTCGATGACCTGCGCATAGTGCCGGCCCCAGGTGTAGAACAGCAGCACCGAATGCTTCTGCGCCTGCTCCAGCAGCAGGCGCAGGAGCTCGCGGGCGGTCGCGGTGTCGCCGTTGTAGTGGGCGATCAGGCAACCGGCCAGGGCCAGGGTGTAGCAGATGGACGTGCCGTGGTTGATCTGCAAGGCGATGTCCAGGGCCTGGCGCGCGGTGCGCCAGGCTTTTTCCGGATGGCCTTGCAGCCAGAGGATCCGCGCCAGGATCGTCAGGGCGGCGACGCTCTGGTCGTACTGCACGCCAAAGCCGCGGGTGAAGCGGCTCAGATTGCCGCTCTGGGCCATCAGCTGGATGACTTGCTCGGCCTGCTCCCGGGCCCGCGGCTGATCGCCGGCGAAGTGCAGGGCCAGCACCTGCAGGCGCTGGGTGCTGAGGGACATCGCGCTCGGGCCGGCGTCGCGTCGCGCCAGGTGGTCGAACTGCCGGCTTTGCTCCAGGGCCAGCTGGTAGTGACCGCAACTGAGGTTGACCGCCATGTGCCCGGACACCGCCTTGAGCTGGGCGGCCACATCGTCGCTGCCTTCGGCCAGGATCCTGGCCGCGACGAAGGCCTCGATGGCTTCGGCGCTGCTGCCCTGGGTGTGGTAGCAGGCGCTGCCGAGGGCCAGCTTGAGGGCCTGGGTCAGGCGCGGGCAGGGTTCGTTTGCCGCATGCAGTTGGGCCAGGGCCTTGCGTACATAACCGCCGTGTTCCTTGAGCAGCGACAGCTCCTGCCACAGCGGTGCGGAGACCGCGGCCAGGCGGATCGCCAGTTGCTGCGGGCCCTGGGCATTCAAGCCCCAGTCGAGCGCCGCCCGGATGTCTTCCAGGTTGCGGGCGTGACGCTCGATCCAGAGCGTCGAGGGGGTCTGTTCCCAGTCGTCCTGGGCCTGGTGCATCAAGGCCAGGCAACGTTCGGCGTGCCGCCTGCGGGTGTCCGCCAGTTCGGCGGCCTGTTCGAGTTTTTCCAGGGCATAGCTGCGGGTGGTGTCCAGCAGGCGATAGAACACGTCCTCGTCGCCGACCTCCACGTTCAGCAGGGACTTGGCCACCAGCTGGGTGATCGAGGTAAAGACCTCGCGGGCTTCGATGTGCTCGCCGACGATCACCGCCGCGGCCGATTGCAGGGTGAAGCCGCCCCGGAAGATGCCCAGCCGGCGCAGGCAGGCCTGCTCGCAGGCGCTGAGCAGTTCGAAGCTCCAGTCCAGGGTGGCGCGCAGGGTCTGATGACGCCCCGGGGTGATCTGGCCGCCCTGGGGCAGCAGGCGAAAACTGCCTTGCAACTGGCTGAGCAAGCCAGCAAGCCCCAGGTTGCCGACCTGGGCGGCGGCCAGTTCGATGGCCAGGGGAATGCCGTCCAGGCGCCGGCAGATATCGATCGCCAGGGGCAGCTCGTCCTGGTTCAGTTCGAAGGTGTCGTGGCTGGCCATCGCCCGTTCGACGAACAACTGCAGGGCCGAGAACGTCAGGGCCTGGGCGCGGTCCAGCACCGCGATGGGTGGTGGGCAATCCAGGGATTCCAGGCGTTGCACGAATTCGCCTTCGGCCCGCAGGCTCTCGCGGCTGGTGGCCAGGACATGCACCTGCGGCGCCGCGCGCAGGATGCTTTCGCAGAGCGGCGCAATGGCGTCGAGCAAGTGCTCGCAATTGTCGATCACCAGCAGCATCTGCCGCTCGCGCAGGAAGCTCGCCAGGCCGGCCACTGGTTCGCCGTCGTGCAGCGCCAGGTCGAGGAGGGTCGCCAGGTGGCTGGTGATCATCCGCGGGTCGTTGAGCGGCGCCAGGTCCAGCAGGCGGATGCCGTCCCGATACTGGCCGATCAACTGTTCGGCGACCCGCAGGGCCACGGTGGTCTTGCCGATGCCGCCGGGGCCGACCAGGGTGATGAAACGCTGGCGCGCCAGTTGTCTCATCACATTGTCCACCAGAGCCTGGCGCCCGATCAGGCGGGTGCGGCGCACCGGCAGGTTATGCCCGCTCGGCTCGGCGGCAGCGCCTGCGCGGTTTTGCTCGAAACGCTCGGGGGAGAACGGCTCCAGGGAGAAGGGCGCGACGAAGCTGTAGCCGCGCTGGGCCACGGTGACGATGTAGCGCTGGCCGGCCTGGCCGTCGCCCAGGGCCTTGCGCAGCGCCGCCATGTGCACCCGCAGGTTGGTGTCTTCGACCACGCTCCTGGGCCAGACCCGCGCGATCAGTTGCTGCTTGCTGACCACCTCGCCGGCGTGTTCCAGGAGGATCAGCAGGATGTCCATGGAGCGGCGGCCCAGGCGCAAGGGCCGCTCGGCTTCCAGGATCAGGCGTTGCCCGGGGTAGATCCGGTAGGGGCCGAAATGCACAGCCTGTTCGGGGGGTAGGGTCAACGGCTCACTCCTGCTGCTTTGCTCTTTTCCAGTCCTTCCCGTCGCACCTGTGCGGGAAGCGCGGATGAAGGTCACGACCTTCTATCTCGCGGTTTTCGAGCATGTTCCTCAGGTTTCCCGAACAACGCAACGCGGCGTGGACGGGCGTGCATCCTGCGCGCTGGCCGCAGCAATCTCCTTGCCAGCGAAGGGCCCCGTATTTATTGGCCGCGGCCTTGGCGACGAGCGGGCAGGGGGCTGTGCCCGCGCCATTGAAAATTAACAACGTTTAACTCGCCCTGCATCCGCCCTACGCCCAAAACTTGAGGTCTGCACATTCGCCGATCGAAGGGACGATCGTGCGTGCCGCGCGAAGAAAAAAGGGATGAACACGTCTGGAGGATGCCGGAATGAGCAAGGTGGTGGTGGTCTATCACAGTGGCTATGGCCATACCCGGGTCATGGCCGAAGCCGTGGCCCAGGGGGTGGAGAGTCACCTGAACAGCGCCTGCCGGCTGATTCCGGTCGAGGAGGTGCACGACCAGTGGGAGCGCCTGCACCAGGCCGACGCCATCATCTTCGGCGCGCCGACCTACATGGGCAGCGCCTCGGCGCCCTTCAAGGGCTTCATGGAGGCCACCGCGGCGTTCTACCTGGCCCAGCCCTGGCGCGACAAGCTCGCCGCCGGCTTCACCAATTCCGGTTGCCTGTGTGGCGACAAGCTCAACACCTTGTTGCAGATGGCGGTCTTCGCGGCCCAGCACTCGATGATCTGGGTCGGCCTCGACCTGCTGCCGGCGCGCTCGAGCAGCGGGGTGTTCGATGGCCAGTTGAATCGCCTCGGCAGTTCCCTGGGCGCCATGGCCCAGTCGAATGTCGAACAGTCCCCCGAACACGCGCCGCCGCTCGAAGACCGCCGCACCGCCGCGCACCTGGGCCAGCGGGTGGCGCGCCTGGCCGAGCGTATGGCCCATTCATCGATTTGAGTCACCCAACCCCTGAAGGAGCAAAACGCCATGAGTACATTCATCACCCGCGACGGTACCGAGATCTATTACAAGGACTGGGGCAGCGGCCAACCCATCGTCTTCAGCCATGGCTGGCCGCTGAATGCCGACAGCTGGGAGGCGCAGATGATCTTCCTGGCGTCCAGGGGCTACCGGGTCATCGCCCATGACCGCCGTGGGCATGGCCGCTCCAGCCAACCCTGGTCGGGCAACGAGATGGACACCTACGCCGACGACCTGGCGCAACTGATCGAACGCCTGGACCTGCGGAACGCGGTGCTGTTCGGCTTCTCCACCGGCGGTGGCGAAGTGGCGCGCTACATCGGTCGCCACGGCACGGCGCGGGTCGCCAAGGCCGGGCTGATTTCCGCGGTGCCGCCGCTGATGCTCAGGACCGCGGCCAACCCCGGCGGCCTGCCGATCGAAGTCTTCGACGGCCTGCGCGAGGCTTCCCTGACCGACCGTTCGCAGCTGTACAAGGACGTTGCCAGCGGGCCGTTCTTCGGTTTCAACCAGCCTGGCGCCAAGCCGTCCCAGGGCATGATCGACTGGTTCTGGATGCAGGGCATGATGGCGGGCCACAAGAACACCTATGACTGCATCAAGGCTTTCTCCGAAACCGACTTCACCGAAGACCTGAAGAAGTTCGACGTGCCGACCCTGGTGGTGCACGGCGACGCCGACCAGATCGTGCCGATCGAAGCCGCCGGCATCGCCTCGGCCAAGCTGGTCAAGGGCGCGAAGCTGCTGGTCTACCCGGGCGCGCCCCATGGCCTGACCGACACCCACAAGGATCAGCTCAACGCCGACCTGCTGGCGTTCATCGAGGCCTGAGTGGTTCGGCGACCTGCGCTTGACCCATGAAAAAACGCCGAGAGGTTTTGCCCCTCGGCGTTTTTTATTACCTGCCCTCAAGCGTGCCGCGACCTCATGCGCTCGCCGGGTCGCGGCAGGGGCGGGCGCGCAGGACCCGGCACCGCCAGGCGAACGGGTTGATGCCTTCGCTGTGGGTGAAGATGTGGCAGAAGTGCGCCTGGTCGCAGAAGCCGCATTCCAGGCTGATCTGCGTCAGGGTCAGGTCGGTGTCCCGGATCAGTTGCTTGGCCCGGGCGATGCGCTGGCAGCGAATCCATTCCTGGGGCGACAGGCCGGTGCTGCACTTGAAGGCGCGGGAGAAGTGGCTGCGGGACAGGGCGCAGGCGCGGGCGAGTTCGGTGACTTCCAGGGTGTTGCTCAGGCCGTCGAGGATCATTTGCTTGACCAGGCTTTCGCGCCAGGGAGAAAGGCCGCCGGGGGTGGTTTTTCGGGGTTGCGGGACGGACGCCCTGACGGCGTTGTGCTGAGCGTGGGCCATGACGAAATTCCGTGTCGGTGGGCATGCGCCGGCACACCGCCGGGTGGGCCGGGCGCTTCCCGATTTAGAAAACAGGTCTGCGCAGAGGGCTTCATTCTTGGTGCCAGGAAGGGGGCTTGCGAGTTAAACGTTGTTAATTCCGTTAACCCGCGTGCCGGGCATGGGCAGCAACTGAGCACATGGCTGCAATTTTTGCAGTGTGCTGCCGGTGCATGATCGACCGGGTGCGGCTGGCTCGGGAGTGGCCGTTTTTCTGACTCGATCAAAAGGTGAAGGCATGACCCATTCTCTGCTGTGCACGCTGCGCGGAGCAGCCCTGGCATTGGCCCTGACATCGCTGGGCGCCCAGGCGCAGGCGCCGGTCCAGGGCAGCCAGGTACCCGGTTACTACCGCCTGGCGGTGGGCGACTACGAAGTGACGGCGCTGTTCGATGGCTACAACGACCTGTCGCCGAAGCTGCTCCAGGGCATGACCCAGGGCCAGATCCGCGCCTTGCTGGCCCGTCGCTCGATCGAGACCCCGGGGGTACAGACCGCCTTCAACGCCTTTTTGGTCAACACCGGCAAGCAACTGATCCTGGTGGACACCGGCGCCGGCCAGTGCATCGGCGCCACCGCCGGCCTGCTCACGGCGAACATGCAGGCCGCCGGTTATCGCCCGGAGCAGGTCGACGCCATCCTGCTCACCCACCTGCACCTGGACCACGTGTGCGGGCTGGTGGACGGCCAGCAGCGACCGCTGTTCGCCAACGCCACGGTCTACGCCGCCCAGGCCGAAGCCGACTACTGGCTCGATCCGCAGGCGCTGGCCAAGGCGCCCGCCGGTGCCCGGGAGTTCTTCAAGATCGCCCAGGACTCCACCGCCCCGTACCGCGCCGCCGGACGCTTCAAGACCTTCGCCAGCGGCCAGTCGCCGGTGCCGGGCGTCGAGGCCCGGCTGGAGGCCGGGCACACCCCGGGCAGCACCACCTACCGCTTCACTTCCCAGGGCCAGAGCATCCTGTTCATGGGCGACCTGGTGCATAACCTGGCGGTGCAGTTCGAGCACCCCGAAGTGTCGATCCGTTTCGACGTCGACAACCAGCAGGCGATCAAGGCCCGGGCCCGGGTCTTCAGCGAGGCGGCCAGCAACAAGACCTGGGTGACCGCGGCACACTTGCCGTTCCCGGGCGTGGGCCATATAGCCGCGGTGGATGGGCATTTCCAGTGGGTGCCGGCCGAGTACGGGCCTTACCGGCGGGCGGCCAAGGTGCCGATGATCGAGTGACGCCTGGCTGAACACACAAGGGGACTGCCGCTATGAACCGTAACGATCTGCGCCGCATCGACATGAACCTGCTGGTGATATTCGAGGCCCTGATGTTCGAAAAGAACCTGACCCGGGTCGCGGAAAAACTGTTCATGGGCCAGCCGGCGGTGAGCGCCGCGCTCGGCCGCCTGCGCGACCTGTTCGACGATCCGCTGCTGTTGCGCAACGGTCGCGGGATGGAGCCGACGGCCCGGGCGCTGGTGATCCTCAAGGAACTGCAACCGGCGATGGACGCGATCTCGGGCGCAGTCAGCCGGGCCAAGGAATTCGACCCGGCGACCAGCTGCGACCTGTTCCGCATCGGCCTGTCGGACGATGCCGAGTTCGGCCTGTTCCCGCCGTTGTTGAGCCAGTTGCGCGAGGAGGCCCCGGGCATAGTCGTGGTGGTGCGCCGGGCCAACTACCTGTTGATGCCGGCCTTGCTGGCCTCGGGGGAGATCTCGGTCGGGGTCAGCTACACCACCGAGTTGCCGGCCAATGCCAAGCGCAAGAAGCTGCGGGACATCGGCTGCAAGGTGCTGCGCGGCGACAACCGGCCCGAGCCCTTGACCCTCGATGAGTACTGCCGGCGGCCCCACGCCATGGTGTCGTTCTCCGGCGACCTGAGCGGCAACATCGACCTCGACCTGGCCAAGGTCGGGCGCACCCGCCGGGTGGTCCTGGGCGTGCCGCAGTTCAGCGGTCTGCGGGCCTTGCTCGCCGGCACCGAGATGGTCGCCACCGTGCCCGACTACGCGGCCTGTGCCCTGGTCGAAGGCTGCGCCTTGCGCGCCGAGGACCCGCCGTTCGCCATCGAGGCGGCGCAGTTGTCCATGGCCTGGAGCGGGGTGCATGACAACGATCCGGCCGAGCGCTGGTTGCGTTCGCGGATCGCCCAGTTCATGTCCGAGCCCTTGAAGATCCACTCCGCCTAGGCGCGGGCGGCGCCGTCGGGCCCTGCGGCAAAGAGAGCACATATGTGCAATTTTTCCCGGCCGGGCAGCGGCACCATGCATGCTCGGCGTCGACGCCGGGGATTTTTCAAAATTGTGCGGGGACGCCAATGAACGCTTCACCATGGGATGACCGGGCCCGGGACCTCGGGCTGCTGTTTCTGCGGGTCAGCGCCGGGCTGTTTCTGCTGTGGGTGCACGGCCTGCCGAAACTGCTCGACTACGGCACGGAACTGCAACGCATCGAAGACCCGTTCCGGCTGGGCGCCCACCTGACGCTGATGCTGGCGATCTTCGCCGAAGTGCTGTGCCCGTTGCTGATTGTCGCCGGGGTGGCGGTGCGCCTGGCCTGCCTGCCGATCCTCGCGGTGCTGCTGGTGGCGCTGCTGGTGGTGCATCCGCACTGGAGCCTGGCCGAAGGCCAGTTCGCCTGGCTGCTGTTGATCCTGTTCAGCAGCATTCTTATCGCCGGTCCGGGACGACTGGCCCTCAATGATCGTTTCGCCGGAGCCTTGCGTTATGTCTGATTCCAATCGCCTCGAGGCCAGCATGCGGCCGGACTCCGATGAGGTCGTGACCCTGATCGTCAAGCACCGGGTCAAGGCTGGCCTGGAGGCACCCTATGAAGCCTGGTTGCGGCGCATTGTCGGGGTCGCCGGGCAGTACGAAGGGCACCTGGGCGTGGACGTGATTCGCGGCAAGAGCGGTGGCCTCGACCTGTTCACCTGCGTGCTGCGCTTTTGCTCCACCGAGGCGATGCAGCGCTGGCTCGACTCGCCGCAACGCCGGGCGCTGGTCGACGAAGCCGCGCCGATGCTGGCCGACGGCGACCGGACCGAAGTCCACCCGGTCCACGAGTTCTGGTTTTCCACCCAGGCCGATACCGCTTCGCCACCGCCACGGTGGAAACAGGCGCTGTTGACTATGCTGGTGATTCTGCCGCACACCCTGCTGGTGCCGCTGATCTGGGGGCCTGTGCTGCAACTGAATGCCTGGCTTGGCAATTACGTGGTCGCCACTTTCCTGATCACCCTGACCATTGTGCTCTCGGTGGTCTACCTGTTCATGCCCCTGGCGACCCGGCTGTTCGCCCCCTGGTTGCAAGCCTCTGTCGCCGATCAACAGCTGGAGCCCGGCCATGGCCAATAACGACGACCCGACCGATCCTCTGCGCCGCCAATTGCTCGCGGCCGGATCCTTGCTCAGCGCCGCGGCGGCTTTCTGGCCGCGCCTGTCCCTTGCCTCTTCCCATTCAGAAGGACACCCGATGAACGCCGATCTGATTCTGTTCAATGGTCAATTCCACACCGTCGACCGTGAGAAACCCCGTGCCAGCGCGGTCGCCATCAGCCAGGGGCGCTTCGTCGCGGTGGGCACCGATGCCGAGGCCATGGCCTTGCGCGGCAGCGCCACCCAGGTCATCGACCTCAAGGGCCGCACGGTGATCCCCGGCCTCAACGACTCGCACCTGCACCTGATCCGTGGCGGCCTGAACTACAACCTGGAGTTGCGTTGGGAAGGCGTGCCCTCGCTGGCCGACGCACTGCGCATGCTCAAGGACCAGGCCGACCGCACGCCGACCCCGCAGTGGGTGCGGGTAGTGGGTGGCTGGAACGAGTTCCAGTTCGCTGAAAAACGCATGCCGACCCTGGAAGAACTCAACCAGGCGGCGCCGGACACCCCGGTGTTCGTCCTGCACCTGTACGACCGCGCCTTGCTCAACCGCGCGGCGCTACGGGTCGCCGGCTACACCCGCAACACGCCGAACCCGCCGGGCGGCGAGATCGTGCGCGACAGCAACGGCGAACCCACCGGCATGCTGGTGGCCCGGCCCAACGCAATGATTCTCTATTCGACCCTGGCCAAGGGGCCGAAGCTGCCGCTGGAATACCAGGTCAACTCGACCCGCCAGTTCATGCGCGAACTCAATCGCCTGGGCTTGACCAGCGCCATCGATGCCGGCGGCGGTTTCCAGAACTACCCGGACGACTATGCGGTGATCGAGCAACTGGCCCGGGAGCAGCAGTTGACGGTGCGCATCGCCTACAACCTGTTCACCCAGAAGCCCAAGGAAGAACTCACCGACTTCAAGAACTGGACCGGCAGCGTCAAGTTGCACCAGGGCGACGACTTCCTGCGCCACAACGGCGCCGGGGAAATGCTGGTGTTCTCCGCCGCCGACTTCGAGGACTTCCTCGAACCGCGTCCGGACCTGCCGCAGACCATGGAGCAGGAACTGGAACCGGTGGTCCGCCATCTGGTGGAGCAGCGCTGGCCGTTCCGCCTGCACGCCACCTACGACGAATCGATCTCGCGCATGCTCGACGTGTTCGAGAAGGTCAACCGCGACATTCCGTTCAACGGCCTGCCGTGGTTCTTCGACCACGCCGAAACCATCACGCCGAAAAACATCGAGCGGGTTCGCGCCCTCGGTGGTGGCATCGCGATCCAGGACCGCATGGCGTTCCAGGGCGAATACTTCGTCGACCGCTACGGCGCCAAGGCCGCCGAACAGACCCCGCCGATCAAGCGCATGCTGGCCGAAGGCGTGCCGGTGGGCGCCGGTACCGACGCCACCCGGGTTTCCAGCTACAACCCCTGGACCTCGCTGTACTGGATGGTCAGCGGCAAGACCGTGGGCGGCATGGAGCTGCACGCCGAAGGCCTGCCACGGCAGACCGCGCTGGAACTGTTCACCCATGGCAGCGCCTGGTTCTCCTCGGAGCAGGGCAAGAAGGGCCAGATCAAGGTCGGCCAGCTGGCGGACCTGGCGGCCCTGTCCGCGGACTTCTTCAGTGTCGAGGAAGAGGCCATCAAGTGGATCGAGTCGGTGCTGACCGTGGTCGACGGCAAGGTGGTGTACGCCGCCGGCGACTTCTCCAGGCTCTCGCCACCGATGGTGCCGGTGCTGCCGGACTGGTCGCCGGTGGTCAAGGTGCCGGGGCACTGGCGTCCGGCCTCGCCGCTGGTGGCCCAGGTGCACCAGTGCAGCGGCCCGTGCGCGGTGCACTCCCACAGCCACGAGCGGGCGCGCCTGTCGAATGTGCCGGTCAGCGACTTCCAGGGGTTCTGGGGCGCCTTCGGCTGTTCGTGCTTTGCCTTCTGACGAATCAACAACAGTGCCGGCCGCAGTGGCCGGCGCTCATCGCGACATCCATCCACCTAGGAGTTTCACATGAGCAACGTACCCTACAAACGTCTGGACATTAATGACGCCGTTGTCCTGCTGGTCGACCACCAGACCGGCCTGATCTCGCTGGTCCAGGATTTCTCGCCGAACGAGTTCAAGAACAACGTGCTGGCCCTGGCCGACTGCGCCAAGTTCTTCAAGCTGCCGACCATCCTCACCACCAGCTTCGAATCCGGCCCGAACGGCCCACTGGTACCCGAGCTGAAAGAGATGTTCCCGGATGCGCCCTACATCGCCCGTCCAGGCCAGATCAATGCCTGGGACAACGAAGACTTCGTCAAGGCGATCAAGGCCACCGGCCGCAAGCAACTGATCATCGCCGGCGTCGTCACCGACGTCTGCGTGGCGTTCCCGACCCTGTGCGCACTGGAAGAAGGTTTTGACGTGTTCGTCGTGACCGACGCTTCCGGTACCTTCAACGAAGTGGTGCAGCAAGCTGCCTGGGCACGCATGGCCGCCGCCGGCGCGCAACTGGTCAACTGGTTCTCCGTGGCGTGCGAGCTGCAGCGTGACTGGCGCAACGACATGGAAGGCCTGGCCAACCTGCTGTCGCAGCGTATCCCGAACTATCGCAACCTGATGAACAGCTACTCGGCCTTCACCGCCAAATAAGCCCCGCGTCATCGCCGAGCTGAAAAAATGCCCGCCATTGTGCGGGCATTAATGAGATGGTCACCCCCACACCCTGCGAGGGCTACGCTTTCGCAGGGTGTTTTGTTTTCGGAGGCCATCCTCATGAGCGAGTCAGCGCTGATCGGAATCGATCTCGGCAAGCACAGTTTCCACCTGCACGGCCAGGACACTGCGGGCCGAGAGGTGTTTCACAAGAAGCTCTCGCGTCCACAGATGATGCAGTTCTTCGGCAATCTGCCGGCTTGCACCGTGGTGATGGAGGCATGTGCCGGCGCGCATTTTGTCGCTCGTCAGCTGATCGCCATGGGGCATCAGGCCAAACTGATTTCTCCGCAGTTCGTCCGGCCCTTCGTCAAGGGCAACAAAAACGACTTCGTCGACGCCGAGGCCATTTGCGAAGCGGCCTCGCGCCCATCGATGCGCTTTGTTACGCCTAAAACCGAGGCGCAGCAGACCCTTTCCGTTCTGCACCGCCTGCGCGAATCGCTGGTGCACGACCGCACCAAAGCCGCCAATCAGATGCACGGTTTCCTGCTGGAGTTTGGTATCAGCCTGCCCAAAGGTCTGGCGATCATGAAACGTTTGGCGAGTATCTTGGCCGAGCATGAGTTGCCGGTTCGGCTCACCGGGCAGTTGCAACGCCTGCACGATCACTTCGCTTACCTGGATGAGCAGGTCAAGGAACTGGATAAAGAGCTGGCAGGCCAGCTGGCCGCCGATGATCTGGGCAGTCGCCTGCTGAGCCTGCCGTGTGTCGGGCCGATCACCGCCAGCCTGCTGGCGGTGGAAATGGGCGACGGCCAGCAGTACAAGTGCAGTCGCGACTTCGCAGCATCTGTGGGTCTGGTGCCCAGACAGTACAGCACCGGTGGCAAGGCGAATTTGCTCGGCATCAGCAAGCGCGGTGACAAGCACCTGCGGCAATTACTGGTGCAGTGTGCGCGGGTCTACCTGCAAAGGCTGGACTACCAGCGCGGCCGTTTGGCCGACTGGGTACGCTCAATGCTGACGCGACGCCACTCGAACGTGGTGGCCTGTGCTTTGGCTAACAAGCTGGCGCGGATCGCGTGGGCGCTAGCGGCCCACCATACGCAGTATGAAGCAGGGCCAGGCGCGCTGAGCGCCTGACCCTGCGGTTGTTGCAGCACCACGAAGCACCCTTCAGGTTTTGCGATAGCTGAACAACGGATGACGTGAACGGCCCACCGGCCTGACGAAGAACCTGGCACAAAAATCGGCTTCAGAAGCCGAGGCATTTTTCAGGATCGTCAGGCGCGACTCTCATCGTGGCGCGGGGCATGCCCCCAAACAGACGCCGGATAGATTTAAGCAAGCCAACCACTTCACCCATTGATCAGTATTGCAAAAACGGGGGTGACCATAGATTTTTTGCCTCGCGGACACTGCGGTCCCTGTAGCCGCTGGCGTAGCCTGCGATCGGCGGCGCAGCCGTCGTAAAACCAGGCGATGTGGTTTTCCAGGCAGATCGCGGACTCAGGTTTTGCGGCAACTGCGTTGCCGTTCGCAGCCTCGCAAGCTCGGCAGCGGCTACACAGGCATCGCGGTCCCTGTAGCCGCTGGCGTAGCCTGCGATCGGCGGCGCAGCCGTCGTAAAACCAGGCGATGTGGTTTTCCAGGCAGATCGCGGACTCAGGTTTTGCGGCAACTGCGTTGCCGTTCGCAGCCTCGCAAGCTCGGCAGCGGCTACACAGGCATCGCGGTCCCTGTAGCCGCTGGCGTAGCCTGCGATCGGCGGCGCAGCCGTCGTAAAACCAGGCGATGTGGTTTTCCAGGCAGATCGCGGACTCAGGTTTTGCGGCAACTGCGTTGCCGTTCGCAGCCTCGCAAGCTCGGCAGCGGCTACACAGGCATCGCGGTCCCTGTAGCCGCTGGCGTAGCCTGCGATCGGCGGCGCAGCCGTCGTAAAACCAGGCGATGTGGTTTTCCAGGCAGATCGCGGACTCAGGTTTTGCGGCAACTGCGTTGCCGTTCGCAGCCTCGCAAGCTCGGCAGCGGCTACACAGGCATCGCGGTCCCTGTAGCCGCTGGCGTAGCCTGCGATCGGCGGCGCAGCCGTCGTAAAACCAGGCGATGTGGTTTTCCAGGCAGATCGCGGACTCAGGTTTTGCGGCAACTGCGTTGCCGTTCGCAGCCTCGCAAGCTCGGCAGCGGCTACACAGGCATCGCGGTCCCTGTAGCCGCTGGCGTAGCCTGCGATCGGCGGCGCAGCCGTCGTAAAACCAGGCGATGTGGTTTTCCAGGTAGATCGCGGACTCAGGTTTTGCGGCAACTGCGTTGCCGTTCGCAGCCTCGCAAGCTCGGCAGCGGCTACACAGGCATCGCGGTCCTTGTAGCCGCTGGCGTAGCCTGCGATCGGCGGCGCAGCCGTCGTAAAACCAGGCGATGTGGTTTTCCAGGCAGATCGCGGACTCAGGTTTTGCGGCAACTGCGTTGCCGTTCGCAGCCTCGCAAGCTCGGCAGCGGCTACACAGGCATCGCGGTCCCTGTAGCCGCTGGCGTAGCCTGCGATCGGCGGCGCAGCCGTCGTAAAACCAGGCGATGTGGTTTTCCAGGTGGAATGAGGTGCCGGAACGCGAAAAAGCGGCTATAAAGCGTTCAGCTGTCAACCAGAGAGTGACAATGAACCCGTTCGAAGACATGCGTATTTTTTGCCAGGTCATGGACTCCGGCAGCTTCACCGCGGCGGCGGACCAGTTGGGCCTGTCCAAGCAGTTCGTCAGCCGGCGCCTGATGCAACTGGAGGAGCGCCTGGGCGTGCGCCTGCTCAATCGCTCGACCCGGCGCCTGGACGTGACGCCCCTGGGGCAGAGCTACTACGAGTCGGCCCTGCGCCTGCTCAGCGAAGTCGAACAGGTGGAGCAGGGCATCGCCGGCCAGACCGTCGAACCCCGGGGCACCATTCGCCTGAGCGCGCCGCTGTCGTTCGCCATGGCCCATCTGGGGGAACTGTTGCCGCTGTTCCTGCGGCGCTATCGCGATGTCGCGGTCGAGGTCGATCTCAGCGACCGCCCGGTGGACCTGCTCGGCGAGGGCTACGACCTGGCCTTGCGCATCGGCGTGCTGGAGGACTCGACGCTGATCGCCCGCCGCATCGCCTCGATCCAGCGGGTGTATTGCGCCAGCCCGGCGTACCTCGCCGAGCGCGGCACCCCGCTCCGGCCCGAGGAACTGCAGGGCCACGACTGCCTGCCTTACGGCCACGGCCGCCAGGTGCAGTGGCGTTTCGCAGGGCAGGGCAACAAACCCTTGCTGGTCAACGTCACCGGCAGGATGCGGGTCAACAACGGCGAATTGCTCAAGGACGCGGCCATCGCCGGCATGGGCATTACCTACCTGCCGACCTTCATCGTCGAGGCCGCGCTCAAGGACGGGCGGCTGGTAACGGTGCTGGACGGCTTCGAGCCCGAGCCCCTGGCCTTGTCGGCTGTCTACCCGCAACACCGCCAGGGTTCGCGGCCGGTGCAGGTGTTCATCGAGTTCCTGCGCGAACAGCTGAATCGCGGCGTGGCGTCGGTAGCGCGATGAGGGATAGGGAGAATGCGCTGGCGTTGTTTGGCGTCATTCCTTTTTGCACTTGCTTCCCCAAAAAACAGATGCATTCCTGCTTAAGGAATTAAGGCGCCTCCCGACTCCGCGCTGCGCCCAGCAACACCGTCTCGACCCATGCCGCTTATCAACAGGCTGATCGGGTCCATATCCTCGGGCCATCGCATCGCCCGCGATGGGCCCAAGAGCCCGTGCCAGAGCCTCCAGGTCTCCAGGTCGCGGGGCTCTGGCACGCGCTTGCGCGCCGGGCCGCTGCCGGGGCCATTCCAGGTGCCCGAGGCGATCCGGCCAATGGCAGCACGCGGCTGTCCGGCATGATCTAAGCTCCACAAAGGCTGGCCTTTCGAGCAGAGGTCTCAATGCAAAGCACACCTGAAAACAGTCTGAAAAATGCGTTGAAGGTCTGTAGAGACAGCTTTGTTTCCGTCGGTTTTTTCAGTTTCTTCATCAACGCGCTGATGCTGGTCCCGACCTTCTACATGCTTCAGGTGTATGGGCGGGTGATGACCAGCGGCAGCCTGACCACCCTGGCCATGCTGACGCTGATCATGACCGGACTGGTGATCACCCTCGGCTCCCTGGAATGGGTTCGTTCGCGCATCATGGTCCGGGTCAGTACCCGGCTGGATGTATTGCTCGGTCGCCAGGTCTACAAGGCCAGTTTCAAACGGGCCCTGGACAGCGGCGGCATGGATGCCTCGGCCCAGTCGCTCAACGACCTGACGGGGCTGCGCCAGTTTCTCTCCAGCAACGGCCTGTTCGCCTTCTTCGATGCGCCCTGGTTGCCGATCTATATCGCGGTGATGTTCCTGTTCCATCCCTGGTTCGGCTGGGTCGCGACGGGCAGCGCGCTGTTGTTGCTGTTGCTCGCCTTCGTCAACGAGAAACTCACGGGGCCGGTACTGGCCGAGGCCAACAAGGAATACATCGGCGCGACCCTCCATACCACCAAGAACCTGCGCAACGCCGAAGTCATCGAGTCCATGGGCATGCTGGAGACCCTGATGGATCGCTGGGGGCGCCGGCAAAGAAACGTTCTGCTGCTGCAATCCCTGGCGAGCGACAGGGGCGGCATGGTCACCACGCTTTCGCGGACTTTCCGCCTGCTGGTGCAATCGCTGGTGCTGGGCCTGGGGGCGTACCTGGCGGTGGACCATCAGGTGGGCGCCGGCCTGGTGTTCGCCGGGGCCGTGCTGCTGGGGCGGGCACTGGCCCCCATCGACCTGATGATCGGCAGCTGGAAGGGGTTTATCGCGGCCCGTTCGCAGTACAACCGTCTGAACGACATCCTCGGCAAACAACAGGCGCAACCCGAGCGCCTGTCCTTGCCCGCGCCTGAGGGCAACGTGCAGGTCGAGAACCTGGTTGTCGCGGCGCCTGGCTCGAACACCCCGATCCTCAAGAACATCAGCTTCAGCGTACCGGCCGGTTGCGTAGTGGGCATCATAGGCCCGAGCGCCTCGGGCAAGTCGACCCTGGCCAGGGCGCTGATCGGCGTCTGGCCGCCGCAGCATGGGGTGGTCCGGCTGGATGGCGCGGACATCAGCACCTGGGACAAGCATGAGCTTGGCCCGTATATCGGTTACCTGCCTCAGGACATCGAGTTGTTCGAGGGCAGTGTCGGCGAGAACATTGCCCGCTTCGCCGAGATCGATTCGGCGAAGGTCATCCAGGCCGCCAAGACTGCTGGCGTCCACGAAATGATCCTGCTGTTGCCCGATGGCTACGACACCGTCATCGGCAGCGAGGGCGTCATGCTCTCGGCAGGGCAGCGCCAGCGCATCGGGCTGGCCCGCGCACTGTACGGCAACCCGCGGCTGATCATTCTCGACGAACCCAATTCCAACCTCGACGAGGTCGGCGATCGTGCCCTGGCGGCCGCCATCCAGCAGATCAAGCACACCGGCGCGACCCTGTTCGTGATTACCCACCGCACCAACATCGTGTCGCAACTCGACCGGCTGCTGGTGATGAAAGCCGGGATGGTCGGCCTCTACGGGCCGCGCGAGGAAGTGCTGGCCGAACTCAGCGGGCAGCAACCGCCGGTCCCGAAACATGCCGGGCCAGTACCGGTGGTGAGCAACGTGGCGTCGATCGATGCCCGCAAGGACGATGGCGGTGAATCCTATGCCTGATCGTCGAATCGAAAGCTTCTCCGAGCTGCCGGTGTCCGACCGCAAGGCCCACCGCCTGGGCATCGGCATTGTCGGCGTGACCTTCGGCCTGTTCGGCACCTGGGCGGCGCTCGCGCCCCTGGACGGCGCCGCTTACGCGCCGGGGGTGGTCACCGTGCAGACTTACCGCAAGACGGTCCAGCACCTGGAAGGCGGCATCGTCAAATCGGTGTTGGCCCACGATGGCGACATCGTCAAGCGGGATGATCCGCTGATCGTCCTTGACGATGCCCAGTTGCGCTCCGAGTACGAGGCGACCCAGAGCCTGCTGATCGCGGCCAGGGCCATGGAGTCGAGGTTGATTGCCGAGCGCGATGGCTTGCCGGCGATCGACTTCGGGCCGATGAGCGATCCGGCCAGCGTGCGGGGAGAGGAAGCGCGCCAGGGCGAGACCCAGGTGTTCAACGCCCGACGCGGCTCGCGATTGGGCCAGATCGCGGTCCTGCGCGAGCGCATCGGCCAATTGCACCAACAGATCAAGGGCCTGGAGTCGATGATCGCGGTCAAGGTGCGCCTGGAGAAATCCTACAGCGGCGAGATCGGTGAATTGTCCGAGCTGCTCCAGCAGGGGTTCGTCGACAAGCAACGCCTGCTCGAGCAGGACCGCAAGCTGGGGATGCTCCGGTCGGAGGTGGCCGATCACCGTTCCACCATCGACAAGACCCGTCTGCAGATCAACGAAACCCAGTTGCAGATCCTCCAGGTCGACAAGGATTTCGATTCCGACGTGGCCAAGCAGCTGGCCGAGGTGCAGACCAAGATCTACGACCTGCAAGAGAAGAACTCGGCCCTGGAAGACCGCCTCAGCCGCATTGTCATCCGCGCCCCCGACGCGGGCATGGTGATTGGCATGACCGTGCACACCATTGGCGGTGTCGTGCGTTCGGCGACGCCCTTGCTGGACATCGTGCCATCGGTCTCCGAACTGGTCATAGAGGCCCAGGTGGCGCCGGTGGACATCGACCGTATCGCCATTGGCAAGCGCGCCGATATCCGTTTCGGCGCGTTCAAGAGCTCGACCACGCCGGTGATCGAAGGCGAGGTCAGCAGCGTCTCGGCCGACCGGTTGACCAACGAAAAGACCGGGACCGCTTATTACCTGGCGCGGGTCCGGGTCACCGAGCACGGCGTGCGCACCCTGGGTGAGCGCAAGTTGTTGCCGGGGATGCCGGCGGATGTGCTGATCATCACCGGGCAACGCACGCTGTTGCAGTATCTGTTGCAGCCGGCCCGGGATGTGATGTCTCAATCAATGATCGAGGAGTGACCGTGGGAGCGCCGTCAGTTCTGCTAGGGAGTGCATTCATGCTGGCAGCGGGGGCCGCCTTGGCGCAAACCGCTGCGGTCACGTCGAGCGGGGTCAATGCCTCGACCTATTCCACCGACCTCATGCAGTTGTATCGCGAGGCGCGGCTGGAAGATCCACAGATCCTGGCCTCCTATGCACAAGCGCAAGCGGGCCAGGAACATCAACGCGAGGCCCTGGGGGCGCTGTTGCCGCAACTGTCGCTGAATGCCGGGACGAACCGGATCCACCAGGAAAACGACGTGATACAGGAGCGCAGTTTCGATAGCGAAAGCTACAGCCTGGTGCTGCGCCAGTACCTCTACAACAAGGCCGCATGGGAGAACTACCAGAAGTTCAAGAGCCTGGCCAAGCAGTCCGAATCCGAGGCGCTGGACATCCAGGCCGAGGCCACGGTGGAACTGGCGCGGCGCTACTTCACCGCGCTGGCGGCCGAGGATGAGCTGGAACTGGTGCGGGCGGAGCGTCGAACCACGCAAAAGAGCCTGGACCGGGTCAATGCGTTGTACGCAAAGCAGCTGGCATTGGTGACCGACCAGCTCGACCTCAAGGCCCGGGTGGACCTGCTCGCGGCCCAGGAACTGGACGCCCGCAACCAGGCCCGCATCAGTCGCGAGGCGCTGGCGGAGATCGTCGGCCGGCCGGTCAAGGAGAAGCTCAACCGGATTCGCAATGACGCGCAACTGCGGGTGTCGGCGCAGAGCCTGGAGTCCTGGGTGCGCGATGGCATGGAGTTGAACCCGACGCTCAAGGCCAGCGAGAGCGGCGCCGAAGCCGCCAACGCAGCGTTGCGCAGCGGCAAGGGCGGGCACTATCCGACGGTGAGCCTGAACCTCAGCGCGCAACAGACCAACGAGGGCTACAACAATACCCTGGCGCCACGCACCGACAGCTATGTCGCCGGCATCGGCGTCCAGGTGCCGCTGTACAGCGGCGGCTCGACCTCGGCGCGGGTTCGTGGGCTCTACCAGGACCAGCTGGTCGCCGAGCAGCAGCTGGAAGCGATCCGGCGCCGGGTGGTCAAGGAAATCACCAGCGCCTACCTGACCGCCAATTCGAACGGCGAAAAGATCGACGCCAGCCGTTCGGCCCTGGCCTCGGCCCAGCTGTCCCGGGTGGCGGCGGAGAAGGGGCTGAGCTACGGCATGGTCAATGCCGTCGATGTACTGACCAGCGTGCGCAACGAATTCCGCGCCCGGCGCGACTTGCTCAAGACGCAATACGAGTTCCTCAGTAACGTCTTCACCCTCAATCGCTGGGCCGGCAAACCGCCGGTGGAAAGTGTCGAGAATGTGAATGCCTGGCTCAGCCCCGGTAGCGCCGGCCAGGCCATGGGCGTGGGCATCGAGGACCAGGAGTAAGGCACCGGGGGCATTTCTGGCCCGGCTGGCGAATCGCTTGCGCAGGGGATCGGCGTTGAGCCGCTGATTTCATGGCACTGCCGGCTTCGTCAGTATATTGACGCGCTCGTTACGCACTGACTTATCCACGCGCCACTCGTCTGTTAATTGACGAGCCTGGTCGGACCCGACTCTGCCCGCAGGTCGCCCGCAGCGAGCCTAAGACCTTGATTTGCGGGGGGGCAGGGTGCCTCGGGGGAGCATCGACCAGGGCATCCGCCCCCGGCCTGGGTCGAAGACCGACGGATGGGTTGGCGGGCAGCACAGTGGGCTGGCCTAGACTCAATTGAGGGCTCGCGGACGCCCTGCGGTACATGCAAGCTATTGATAGTTATTCTTATTTATGCTGTTTCGATAGCGTTGCCAGCTTCGGGAAAACTCCGCAATTTCTGCCTGTACCCCGGCTCGCCAAGACCCGGGCGGGCACTTTCAGAGCCTGTCGGCGCTCGCATCCATCCTTCAAGAGCGAGTGGTCGATCAAGGAAGGCCAACGCGTATGAAGGTCATCGTTTTTCAAAGGGAGGCAGGAAGATCATGCCAGACCATAAAAAAACGATACGCGTGATGCTGATCGATTGCCGTCCCCTCGTGCTCATGGGGCTTCATGATTTGATCAATGCGAGGAAGCCCCGGATGGCGGTGAGTGGCGAGGCCACCACCTACACCACGGCGCTGGACCTTGCCGATCAGCTGCGTCCCAATGTGATTTTTTTCAGTTTCTTTCCGGATGCGCTGAACCCGCTGGAGGTCGTCGCAGGGCTGACCCGCCGCCCGGATATCAAACTGCTGGTGCTCAAGGGCCTGTACGAATCCGTCCCGGTTGCCCAGGCGATCGAGGCCGGCGCGCGCGGCATCGTGCTGGCGGAAGACCCGACGGAATCGATCGTCCGGGCCATCATCAAGGTCCACCATTACGACGTCGGCCTGGACAGGGCCTGGTCCGGTGGGCTTTCCGGCTATGCCGCGAGCAGGCATGTCCCCTTGCGATGCAACCTGGAGCAGGCGAAACAGGCGCGGCTGACGCTGCGCGAGCGGGAGCTGATTCGCGCCATCGTCGGCGACCCGTCCGCCAAATACATGAGTATCGCCGAGCGCCTGGGCATCAGTGAGCACACCGTGCACAACCACCTCAGCAACATCTATCAGAAGCTCAACCTGATCAACCGCATCGACTTGCTGATGTATGCGCTCAAGCACGGGCTCACCGACGACGAAGAGCCGCCCGACTCCGCGTGGGTGCAACTGAAATGAGTTGATCAAGGCAAGGCAGCCCTGTGGCTGACCTTGTCGGTGGCCAGGCTGTCCTGGTCGAGGCTGATGCCGTTCTCGTCGTTTCCTGCCCCCTGCATGAGCCTTGGCTGCCTGGGCGTTTGCCGCGGATGCGAGTGGGGGAATTCCGCGCGGTAGCGGCAAAAAAAGCGAGGGTGGTTTCCGGGCCACCCTCGCATCGGTTCGCATGCGCGAACGTTTCAGACGCTGCCCATCACAATGTCGGTATTGAGCAGATCGACCCCAAGCAGGGTGATGGTCGTCAGCTGTCCGCCGGTCTCGGCCACCGTCACGATGCTGTCGGCGCCGGTGTTGTCGATCGACTGCACGACGGCGCCCGGGTCGCCAATGAGCACCACTGCATCGCGCTGGCCTGCTCCGGCATCGAAGCCGCTGACCTGGTACTGGTTCTCGGCGACCGACAGGTCGATGTTGAAGGCATCCCGCTCACCCGTGGTGCCCACCAGACTGAAGTCGAACAGTGCGTCGGCCGGGTCGTTGGCGAACAGGTTGGCGTCGAACGCGCTGGTTGCGGTGTCGCCGTCCTTGTCCGTGATTGTGGCGTTGAACGCCAGTTGGATATCGTTGGCCAGGCTCTCGGTCTCGTGGGTGAACACGATCGTCGGGATCTTGATATCGCCCCGGGCCATGATCAGCTGAACCGCATCGATCAGCGATGTGGCCGACTTCTCGACGGTGAAGGACACCTGCCCACCGGCCTCCGGAGTCAGGGTGTTGACCTCGATCAGGTTGGAGAAGGTGCCATCTTCGTAGAAGACCCTGTAGTACAGGTCCTCGGTTGCCGTGTTGTAGCCGCCCACGGAGTTGTCGATAAACACCTTCATGCTCGTCAGCAGGCTCTCCGGATTGACCACGAAGCTTTCATCGGCCGCGCCGATCGCCGCCAGGTTGTCGCCCTGGAGCAGGTTGTTGGCGATGCCGATGCCGGCCGTGCTGACGTTCAAGGCCGCCGAGCCGATGTAGGACGGCAGCGGGTTGGTCTGCAACTGCGCTTCGGTAGGGTCGGGCGCTCCGAGCCCGATGCCGGTCTGGATACTGTTCGCGCCGCTTGGCGGAGCCAGCGGGTTGGCGCCGAAGAACACGATGTCCTCGCTACCGATGGTCAGCGTGCGCACCGGGTCCGGGCCACCGGCATCCAGCGCGCCATCGGCACTGCTGAGGACGACGATCGAACGGAAGCCTTCTTCCAGGTCCAGGGCATAGGTGCCGTTGGCGTAGGCGCTCAGGGTGTAGTGCACGGTGGTATCGGCGGTGGCCGCGTTGTTGTCGAAGTCACCGGTCAGGGTTCCGGCGAACTGGTAGGCGCCATTGCCATCCGGTGACGGCGACTGCTCGACCAGCGTACCGGTGCCGGTGGTGGTCGTGTCGTCCGGCCGGACCAGGGTGAACTGGCCGTTCACCAGCGAGATGTCCAGGCCGGCCGCTCCCAGCCCGTCGGCGCCAGGCCCCATGTTCCAGTAGCCTTGTTGCGCCAGCTGGGTGCCGGTGCCGATCAGGTTGCCGAAGGCGAGGGTCGGGGTGTCGTCATCGACGGTGATCACCAGTTTCTCGGCCGCGGCGGTGACTGTATCGCCGTCCTTGTCGGTGGCCTGCAGCAGGGTGCCCAGGTTGATCGTGAGATCGTTCTCGTCGTTGCCCGCCGCGTGATCCAGGGGCTGCAGCAGGGTGAAGGTGTAGGCACCCGCAACCGTCAGGCTCAGGGTGAACACGTCAGTCGCGCCAGCCTTGGCGGTCAGGGTGTTGCCCAGCACGCTGTAGACCAGTGCCACCCCACCGGAACTCAGGGCTGGCAAGCCGCTGGTGTTACTCGACAAGGAGTACGTCAGCGGTACGTCGGCCCCGGACTGGAAGATCCCGGTGACACTGCCGCTGGCCACGGTGGCTTCGCCGGCCACGTCGCCGACACCGCCGGCAATACCGTTGGCCAGGCCGTCTTCGTCGACGGTGCCGGTCACGGCGGTGCCATTCGCGGTGGGTGTGTCGTCATCGACGGTGATCACCAGTTTTTCGGGCGCAGCCGTGACTGTATCGCCGTCCTTGTCGGTGGCTTGCAGCAGGCTGCCCAGGTTAATGGTGATGTCGTTTTCATCGTTACCGGCAGCATGGTCCAGCGGTTGCAGCAAGGTGAAGCTGTAGGCACCGGCAGCGCTGAGGCTGAAGGTGAACACATCGACGGCGCCCGCCTTGGCGGTCAGGGTATCGCCCAGCACGCTGTAGACCAGCGCGACTCCGCCCGAACTCAGGACAGGCAGACCGCTGGTGTCGCTCGACAGGCTATAGCTCAGCGGTACGTCGGCGCCCGACTGGAAGATACCGGTCACATTGCCGCTGACGCTGGTGACCTCGCCAGGCACGTCGCCGACACCGCCAGCAATACCGTTGGCCAGACCATCCTCGTCGACGGTTCCGGCCTCAGCGGCTCCATTCGCGGTGGGGGTGTCGTCATCGACGGTGATCACCAGTTTTTCGGCGGCTGCGGTCACTGTGTCGCCATCTTTATCCGTGGCCTGCAACAGCGTGCCCAAGTTGATGGTGATGTCGTTTTCATCATTGCCGGCGGCATGGTCCAGGGGTTGCAGCAAGGTGAAGCTGTAGGCACCGGCAGCGCTAAGGCTGAAGGTGAATACATCGACGGCACCCGCCTTGGCGGTCAGGGTATCGCCCAGCACGCTGTAGACCAGCGCCACCCCACCGGAACTCAGGACAGGCAGACCGCTGGTATCGCTCGACAAGGAGTAGGTCAGCGGCACATCGGCTCCCGACTGGAAGATGCCGGTGACGTTGCCATTGGCCACGGTGGCTTCGCCGGGCACATCACCGACACCTCCGGCAATACCGTTGGCCAGGCCGTCCTCGTCGACGGTTCCAGTCGCGGCGGTCCCGGTTGCCGTTGGCGTGTCGTCATCGACGGTGATCACCAGTTTCTCGGGCGCAGCCGTGACCGTATCGCCGTCCTTGTCGGTGGCCTGCAGCAGGCTGCCCAGGTTGATCGTGATGTCGTTTTCATCGTTACCAGCTGGATGATCCAGCGGCTGGAGCAGGGTGAAGCTGTAGGCACCGGCAGCGCTAAGGCTGAAGGTGAATACATCGACTGCGCCGGCCTTGGCGGTCAGGGTATCGCCGGCAACGCTATAGACCAGCGCGACTCCGCCCGAACTCAGGGCAGGCAGGCCGCTGATATCGCTCGACAAGCTATAGCTCAGCGGCACATCGGCTCCGGACTGGAAGATGCCGGTGACGTTGCCATTGGCGGCGGTGGCTTCGCCGGGTACGTCGCCGACGCCACCGGCGATACCGTTGGCCAGGCCGTCCTCGTCGACGGTGCCAGCCTCGGCGGCTCCGGTTGCCGTCGGCGTGTCGTCATCGACCGTGATCACCAGTTTTTCTGCCGCAGCCGTCACCGTATCGCCGTCCTTGTCGGTGGCTTGCAGTAGGCTACCCAGATTAAGGGTGATGTCGTTTTCATCGTTACCGGCTGGATGATCCAGCGGTTGCAGCAAGGTGAAGCTATAGGCACCGGCAGCGCTGAGGCTGAAGGTGAACACATCGACGGCGCCCGCCTTGGCGGTCAGGGTATCGCCCAGCACGCTGTAGACCAGCGCCACCCCACCGGAACTCAGGACAGGCAGACCGCTGGTGTCGCTCGACAAGCTATAAGTCAGTGGCACGTCAGCCCCGGACTGGAAGATCCCGGTGACGCTGCCATTGGCGGTGGTGGTTTCGCCGGGTACGTCGCCGACGCCACCGGCGATGCCGTTGGCCAGGCCGTCTTCATCGACGGTGCCGGCCTCGGCGGCTCCGGTTGCCGTCGGCGTGTCGTCATCGACCGTGATCACCAGTTTTTCTGCCGCAGCCGTCACCGTGTCGCCGTCCTTGTCGGTGGCCTGGAGCAGGCTGCCCAGGTTGATCGTGATGTCGTTTTCATTGTTGCCCGCCGGATGATCCAGCGGCTGGAGCAAGGTGAAGCTGTAGGCCCCCGCGGCGCTAAGGCTGAAGGTGAATACATCGGTCGTGCCGGCCTTGGCGGTCAGGGTGTCACCCGCGACGCTGTAGACCAGCGCCACTCCACCGGAACTCAGGGCAGGCAGGCCGCTGGTATCGCTCGACAAGCTATAGCTCAGCGGCACGTCGGCCCCGGACTGGAAGATGCCGGTGACGTTGCCATTGGCGGCGGTGGCTTCGCCGGGTACGTCGCCGACACCGCCGGCGATGCCGTTGGCCAGGCCGTCTTCATCGACGGTGCCGGTCTCGGCGGCTCCGGTTGCCGTTGGTGTGTCGTCATCGACCGTGATCACCAGTTTTTCGGGCGCAGCCGTGACCGTGTCGCCATCCTTGTCGGTGGCTTGCAGCAGGCTGCCCAGGTTAATGGTGATGTCGTTTTCATCGTTACCGGCGGCATGGTCCAGGGGCTGCAGCAAGGTGAAGCTGTAGGCACCGGCAGCGCTGAGGCTGAAGGTGAACACATCGACGGCGCCAGCCTTGGCGGTCAGGGTATCGCCCAGCACGCTGTAGACCAGCGCCACCCCACCGGAACTCAGGACAGGCAGACCGCTGGTATCGCTCGACAAGGAGTAGGTCAGCGGCACATCGGCTCCCGACTGGAAGATGCCGGTGACGTTGCCATTGGCCACGGTGGCTTCGCCGGGCACATCACCGACACCTCCGGCAATACCGTTGGCCAGGCCGTCCTCGTCGACGGTTCCAGTCGCGGCGGTCCCGGTTGCCGTTGGCGTGTCGTCATCGACGGTGATCACCAGTTTTTCGGCCGCAGCCGTCACCGTATCGCCGTCTTTGTCGGTGGCCTTCAGCAAGGTACCGAGGTTAATAGCGATGTCGTTTTCATCGTTACCGGCTGGGTGATCCAGCGGTTGCAGCAGGGTGAAACTATAGGCCCCCGCGGCGCTAAGGCTGAAGGTAAACACATCGACGGCACCCGCCTTGGCGGTCAGGGTGTCGCCCAGCACGCTGTAGACCAGCGCGACTCCGCCCGAACTCAGGGCTGGCAGGCCGCTGGTGTCGCTCGACAAGGAGTAGGTCAGCGGCACATCGGCTCCCGACTGGAAGATGCCGGTGACGCTGCCATTGGCGGCGGTGGCTTCGCCGGGTACGTCGCCGACACCGCCGGCAATACCGTTGGCCAGACCATCTTCATCGACGGTTCCGGCCTCGGCGGTTCCGGCTGCGGCCGGTCCGTCGTCTTCGAAGATCATCTTCGAGCCGATTTCGGCGGTGCTGGTAGAGGCTTGGCGCAGGGTGAAACCACCGATATCGAAGTCGGCGTGGTTATCGCCCTTGGCGTCCAGGGCTGCGCCGTTCTCGATCAGCACGCGGTTGTGGTCCGCGGTGGTGGTGTATTCGATCTGATAGCCGGCCTTGACGCCAGTGATGGTGGCCACTGCGCCCGTAAAGCTGATGGTAATGCTCGGATCGTTCACCGATCCGTCGGAGTTCTCGATCACCAGCCCGGTGCTTTTGTTGATCACGCGGACATTGGAGATGGCCACCGACGCATCGTTCGCATAGCCGTTGATGAAATTCACCCCAGGTTCGGCCGCGGTGCTGAAGGCACTGATCTTGACCACCGCGCTCTTGCCGCCTTGCAGCTGCACGACATCGAAACTGGCCGACTTCGTATTAAAGACCGCGGTGAAGTCGATGTTGGATTCCACGTCCGCTTCGTTCTGGTCCAGGTTGGGCACGGTCACGTTTTGCCGGGCGCCGGTGACGAACGAAATGCGAATGCCTTCCTGCTCGACAATCATCTGGTTGTTGGTGCCCAGGGTAGTCGGGCCGCCGCCCTGGCTGGTATTGACCGTGTCGCCAGTGTTTATGTTCGCGCCGCTCGACTGGTCTGCCGGGTCTTTACCGGTGGCGATCAGCGTCGGATTGGTGATCCGCAGCACTCCCCCGTCGTCGACCACCGTCGGGTTGGCCGTGGTGAACATCAGGAACAGGTTCTGCCCGGAAGGCGCGTTGGCCAGGCTGAACGTCAGGTCCTGGCTGGCGCCGATAAACACCTTGTTCAGCAGGTTGAGGGCATCGTCCGGGTTGCTCGCGTCCGGGTGCTTGAGCGGTTGGTATTCCACGGTCCAGAGCTTGCCGCCGCTGACCGGCGACCCGGTTTCCTCGATATAGCCGGCGAACACGATCGCGCCGGCAGGGCCGCCGGCCCGGCCCAGAACGATGTTGTTATTGTCCGTATCCGTATAGAGAAGGATGCTGGTGCCGTCGAGGGTGTCCAGGCCGCTGTCCAGGCCGTCGAGCGGCGCGCCGAGGCTGTCGGTGAACTTGATATCGGTCACGTTGGTGCCGGGCGCCAGGGTGAAGGCATTGCTGCCGGTGTTGCCCACGGCACCGGTGTAGCCACTCAGGGCGGCATCCGTCGCGGTACCGGCGCCGAGGGCGGTCAGGCGGGTGGCGAAGGCCGAGGGCAGGGCGGCGAGCAGGATGTCATTGTCGTCGGCGTCGCCTGCAGGGCTCGGCGTGGCGGTGGCGTTTTGCAACCCGGTGGTTTCGTCCAGGGTCACGCTCGCGCCGTCGACCAGAATGAGCGGCGTGCTGCTGGCCTGGGCGGTGCTGACGGCCAGCGTGTCGTCGCTGGAGAAGACGGGGTAGAGAGCGGTACTGGTATCAGCGGTCAGGTCGTTCGTAGGGGGGGTGTTTTTTTTTGTGGTAGTCATGACGTTCTCCTGGGCCATTCCAGTCGTTGAGGCCGCAGCTGGGCCCCCTGTTGGCAGATACGACAACTATGGAGAGGCCACGCCGGTTGCGCATTGGCCGATACTCCCAGGCTGGATGGGAGTTTCAGCCTATGCGGCAGGGGACGCGGGACGAGGCGAAACAGCGATCGCGCAAAGGACCCAGAGGTCTGCTGGGAGCCGGCGACAGGCCGTCGCCGAGCGGTTCGACGGGCGGCTTGAGCGTCCGCCGCGGCGCTTGTATCGGCGCGCAAAAAAAAGCGAGGGTGGTTTCCAGGCCACCCTCGCTTGGGTTTGACGCGCCAGGTTTTAGACGCTGCCTATCACGATGTCGGTATTGAGCAGGTCGACCCCAAGCAGGGTGATGGTCGTCAGTTGCCCGCCGGTCTCGGCCACCGTCACGATGCTGTCGGCGCCGGTGTTGTCGATCGACTGCACGACGGCGCCCGGGTCACCAATAAGTACCACTGCATCGCGCTGGCCTGCTCCGGCATCGAAGCCACTGACCTGGTACTGGTTCTCGGCGACCGACAGGTCGATGTTGAAGGCATCCCGCTCACCCGTGGTGCCCACCAGACTGAAGTCGAACAGTGCGTCGGCCGGGTCGTTGGCGAACAGGTTGGCGTCGAACGCACTGGTTGCGGTGTCGCCGTCCTTGTCCGTGATCGTGGCGTTGAACGCCAGCTGGATATCGCTGGCCAGGCTCTGGGTTTCCTGGATGAACTGGATCACCGGGACCTTGATCGTACCCTTGCCCATGGTGAGCTGGACCGCGTCGATCAGGTGGCTGCCATCCCACTGGATGGTGAAGGATTTCTGGCCACCGGCCTCTGCGTGCAGGTCGGCGGCCTGCACCTTGATGGGCGCGCCCGAGGTTGTGCCGTCTTCGTAGTAGGCCGTGTAGTACAGCTCTTCCGTGGCCGGGTCGTAGCCTTGTACCGAGTTGTCGATAAAGATCTTCATGGCCGTCAACAGCGTTTCGGGGTTGACCACGAAGCTCTCGTCACCGGCATTGATGCCCGCCGTGTTGTTGCCCTCCAGGTTGTTGTTGGCGATACCGATGCCCGAGGTGCTGACGTTCATGGCCGCCGAGCCGATGAACGACGGCAGCGGGTTGGTCTGCAGTTGCGCCTCGGTGGGGTCGGGCGCTCCGAGCCCGATGCCGGTGAGGATGCTGTTCGGACCGGTCTGTGGCGCCAGCGGATCGGCGCCGAAGAACACCACCTCTTCGCTACCGATGGTCAGTGTGCGCACGGGGTCCGGGCCACCGGCATCCAGCGAGCCGTCGGCACTGCTGAGGACGACGATCGAACGGAAGCCTTCTTCCAGGTCCAGGGCATAGGTGCCGTTGGCATAGGCGCTCAGGGTGTAGTGGATGGTGGTATCGGCGGTGGCCGCGTTGTTGTCGAAGTCACCGGTCAGGGTTCCGGCGAACTGGTAGGCGCCATTGCCATCCGGTGACGGCGACTGCTCGACCAGCGTACCGGTGCCGGTGGTGGTCGTGTCGTCCGGCCGGACCAGGGTGAACTGGCCGTTCACCAGCGAGATGTCCAGGCCGGCCGCTCCCAGCCCGTCGGCGCCAGGCCCCATGTTCCAGTAGCCTTGTTGCGCCAGCTGGGTGCCGGTGCCGATCAGGTTGCCGAAGGCGAGGGTCGGGGTGTCGTCATCGACGGTGATCACCAGTTTCTCGGCCGCGGCGGTGACTGTATCGCCGTCCTTGTCGGTGGCCTGCAGCAGGGTGCCCAGGTTGATCGTGAGATCGTTCTCGTCGTTGCCCGCCGCGTGATCCAGGGGCTGCAGCAGGGTGAAGGTGTAGGCACCCGCTACCGTCAGGCTCAGGGTGAACACATCAGTCGCGCCGGCCTTGGCGGTCAGGGTGTTGCCCAGGACGCTGTAGGTCAGCGCCACCCCAGCGGAAGTCAGGGCTGGCAAGCCGCTGGTGTTACTCGACAAGCTATAAGTCAGCGGTACATCGGCCCCGGACTGGAAGATGCCGGTGACGTTGCCATTGGCGGTGGTGGCTTCGCCGGGTACGTCGCCGACGCCACCGGCAATACCGTTGGCCAGGCCGTCTTCGTCGACGGTGCCAGCCTCGGCGGCTCCATTCGCGGTGGGTGTGTCGTCATCGACCGTGATCACCAGTTTCTCGGGCGCAGCCGTGACCGTGTCGCCATCCTTGTCGGTGGCTTGCAGCAGGCTGCCCAGGTTAATGGTGATGTCGTTTTCATCGTTACCGGCAGCATGGTCCAGGGGTTGCAGCAGGGTGAAGCTGTAGGCACCCGCCGCACTGAGGCTGAAGGTGAATACATCGACCGCGCCGGCCTTGGCGGTGAGGGTGTCACCGGCAACGTTATAGACCAGCGCTACTCCGCCCGAACTCAAGGCCGGCAAGCCGCTGGTGTCACTCGACAAGGAATAATTCAGCAGCCCATCGGCCCCCGACTGGAAGATGCCGGTGACGCTGCCATTGGCCGTCGTTGCTTCGCCGGCCACGTCACCGACACCACCGGCAATACCGTTGGCCAGGCCATCCTCGTCGACGGTTCCAGTCGCGGCGGTCCCGGTTGCCGTTGGCGTGTCGTCATCGACGGTGATCACCAGTTTCTCGGGCGCAGCCGTGACCGTATCGCCGTCCTTGTCGGTGGCCTGGAGCAGGCTGCCCAGGTTGATCGCGATGTCGTTTTCATTGTTGCCCGCCGGATGATCCAGCGGCTGGAGCAAGGTGAAGCTGTAGGCCCCCGCGGCGCTAAGGCTGAAGGTGAATACATCGGTCGTGCCGGCCTTGGCAGTCAGAGTGTCACCCGCGACGCTGTAGACCAGCGCCACTCCACCGGAACTCAGGGCAGGCAGGCCGCTGGTATCGCTCGACAAGCTATAGCTCAGCGGCACGTCGACCCCGGACTGGAAGATGCCGGTGACGCTGCCATTGGCTGTCGTTGCTTCGCCGGCCACGTCGCCGATACCGCCGGCAATGCCATTGGCCAGGCCGTCTTCATCGACGGTGCCAGCCACGGGGGTTCCCGTCGCTGCCGGCCCATCGTCCTCGAAGATCATCTTCGAGCCGATCTCGGCGGTCGTGGTGGTGGCCTGGAGCAGGGTGAAGCCGCCGATGTCGAAGTCGGCGTGGTTATTGCCCTTGGCGTCCAGGGCTGCGCCGTTCTCGATCAGTACGCGGTTGTGGTCCGAGGTGGTGGTGTATTCGATCTGGTAGCCGGCCTTGACGCCGGTGACAGTCGCAACCCCGCTGGCAAAGCTGATGCTGATGGCCGGATCATTCACCGAGCCGTCCGAGTTCTCGAGCACTTGCCCGGTGGCGTTGTTGATCACGCGAACATTAGTGATTGCCACCGACGTATCGTTCGCATAGCCGTTGACGAAATCTGCGCCGCTTTCGACCGCAGTGTTGAAGGCACTGATCTTGACCACCGCACTCTTGCCGCTTTGCAGTTGCACCACATCGAAATTGGCGGCCTTGGCATTAAACATCGCGGTGAAGTCGATGTTGGCTTCGACGTCCGCTTCGTTCTGGTCCAGGTTGGGAATGGTCACGTCCTGCCGGGCGCCGGTGACGAAGGTAAAACGAATGCCTTCCTGTTCCGTGATCATCTGGTTGTTGGTGCCGAAGGTGGTCGGGCCACCTGCCTGGCTGGTGTTGATGGTGTCGCCGGTGTTGATGTTGACGCCCGCTGACTGGTCGGCGGGGTCCTTGCCGGTGGCGATGATCGTCGGATCGCTGATCCGCAAGACACCCGCGTCGTCCACCACTGTCGGGTTGGCCTTGGTGAACATCAGGAACAGGTTCTGCCCGGAAGGCGCGTTGGCCAGGCTGAATGTCAGGTCCTGGCTGGCACCGATGAACACCTTGTTCAGCAGGTTGAGGGCATCGTCCGGGTTGCTCGCGTCCGGGTGCTTGAGCGGCTGGTATTCCACGGTCCAGAGCTTGCCGCCCGACAGCGGCGATCCGGTTTCCTCGATATAGCCGGCGAACACGATTGCGCCGTCAGGGCCGCCGGCCCGGCCGAGGACGATGTTGTTGTTGGTATCGGTATAGAGAAGGATGTCGATGCCATCGAGGGTGTCCAGGCCGCTGTCCAGGCCGTCGAGCGGCGCGCCCAGGCTGTCGGTGAAGCTGACATCGGTAATGGTTCCGCCGGGTGCCGGGTTGAGGGTGAAGGCATTGCTGCCGGTGTTGCCCACGGCACCGGTGTAGCCACTCAGGGCGGCATCCGTCGCGGTACCGGCGCCAAGGGCGGTCAAGCGGGCAGCGAAGGCCGAGGGCAGGGCGGCCAGCAGGATGTCATTGTCGTCGGCGTCGCCTGCGGGGTTCGGCGTGGCGGTAGCGTTTTGCAACCCGGCGGTTTCGTCCAGCGCAACGTTGACGCCGGTCGCCACCACGAGCGGATCGCCATTCGCCAGGGTGGTGATGCTCAGTGTGTCGTCACTGGTGATGCTCAGTGTGTCGTCACTGGGGAAGACGGGGTACAGATCGGTAGAGGTATCAGCGGTCAGGTCGTTGGTGGGGGATTGGGGGGTGGTCATGACAGGCTCCTCGGCAGTTCTACTAGTTGTGGGGGCCGCACTTGGGCCCCTCTGCTGGCAGATGTCACAACTATGGGGAGGCCGCGCAGCTTGCGCATTGGCCGATACTCCCAGGCGGCCTGGGAGTTTCAGCCTATGCGGCGGGGGAAAACGGGAGAGCGCTGGCGCCTGTTGCCTTATCTGTCCTCGGCGAATGCTTCTTCGATGAAGGCCTCCAGTTCTGCCTCTTCAAGCAGCTCGATGGAAAAATGCCCGAAGCGCTTCGGTAGCCAGAGGATGCGTGTGCCGCTGGGGGACTGCAGATTGTCGCGCGACAGGGGGTTGCCGTTCTCGTCTTCCGGCTGCACACCCGCGGCCATCAACTCGTCGTAGGCGGCCTCGATGTCCGGGGTGCAATAGCAATGACGGTAGATCGTGCCTTCGCCGTTGCTGTCCATCAGCGCCTTGAGATTGCCGGCAAAGGGTTGCACCAGCATCAGGCGCTCCGTGCCAAACATGACGATCGCATAACGCACATGCAGACCGTCACGCTGCCAATCCAGGGTCCTGGAAATCCTTGCGCTGAAGACCCGGGCGTAATACGCACACGCTTGCTCGAGGTCTTTGACGAGCACATCCACATGGCTGAACGTTAATTTCAATGGCTTCTCCTTTTTCCCTGGGGCGATTCGTGTATCGCAGGTCTGGGTAGGCTACCCATTGGCTGCCTCGGGATGCACAAAAATCTATGGTCACCCCCGTTTTTGCAATACTGATCAATGGGTGAAGTGGTTGGCTTGCTTAAATCTATCCGGCGTCTGTTTGGGGGCATGCCCCGCGCCACGATGAGAGTCGCGCCTGACGATCCTGAAAAATGCCTCGGCTTCTGAAGCCGATTTTTGTGCCAGGTTCTTCGTCAGGCCGGTGGGCCGTTCACGTCATCCGTTGTTCAGCTATCGCAAAACCTGAAGGGTGCTTCGTGGTGCTGCAACAACCGCAGGGTCAGGCGCTCAGCGCGCCTGGCCCTGCTTCATACTGCGTATGGTGGGCCGCTAGCGCCCACGCGATCCGCGCCAGCTTGTTAGCCAAAGCACAGGCCACCACGTTCGAGTGGCGTCGCGTCAGCATTGAGCGTACCCAGTCGGCCAAACGGCCGCGCTGGTAGTCCAGCCTTTGCAGGTAGACCCGCGCACACTGCACCAGTAATTGCCGCAGGTGCTTGTCACCGCGCTTGCTGATGCCGAGCAAATTCGCCTTGCCACCGGTGCTGTACTGTCTGGGCACCAGACCCACAGATGCTGCGAAGTCGCGACTGCACTTGTACTGCTGGCCGTCGCCCATTTCCACCGCCAGCAGGCTGGCGGTGATCGGCCCGACACACGGCAGGCTCAGCAGGCGACTGCCCAGATCATCGGCGGCCAGCTGGCCTGCCAGCTCTTTATCCAGTTCCTTGACCTGCTCATCCAGGTAAGCGAAGTGATCGTGCAGGCGTTGCAACTGCCCGGTGAGCCGAACCGGCAACTCATGCTCGGCCAAGATACTCGCCAAACGTTTCATGATCGCCAGACCTTTGGGCAGGCTGATACCAAACTCCAGCAGGAAACCGTGCATCTGATTGGCGGCTTTGGTGCGGTCGTGCACCAGCGATTCGCGCAGGCGGTGCAGAACGGAAAGGGTCTGCTGCGCCTCGGTTTTAGGCGTAACAAAGCGCATCGATGGGCGCGAGGCCGCTTCGCAAATGGCCTCGGCGTCGACGAAGTCGTTTTTGTTGCCCTTGACGAAGGGCCGGACGAACTGCGGAGAAATCAGTTTGGCCTGATGCCCCATGGCGATCAGCTGACGAGCGACAAAATGCGCGCCGGCACATGCCTCCATCACCACGGTGCAAGCCGGCAGATTGCCGAAGAACTGCATCATCTGTGGACGCGAGAGCTTCTTGTGAAACACCTCTCGGCCCGCAGTGTCCTGGCCGTGCAGGTGGAAACTGTGCTTGCCGAGATCGATTCCGATCAGCGCTGACTCGCTCATGAGGATGGCCTCCGAAAACAAAACACCCTGCGAAAGCGTAGCCCTCGCAGGGTGTGGGGGTGACCATCTCATTAAAGCCACTCGTGAGAGTAATGCCGATCAGTTAAGCGATTGGCTCGACTGTAGGAGCGAGCTTGCTCGCGAAAAACGTCAACGATAACGCGTACTGCCTGGTTTAACGCGCTGTGCTGGAGTTCTTCGCGAGCAAGCTCGCTCCTACAAAAAGCCTTAACTGATCGGCATTAACTCGTGAGAGTGGCTTTTTTTGTGCTCAAGACCTGGCCCCGCAACCAGACAGCCTTGCCGCAGGATGCTCGAAGCCTCGGCTCAAGGTTTTGGCGGTGGGGTAAAAGTGCCTGGGCAATAGGCTGCTTTTCCGTAGTTCTGGGTTTTCTTGACGATTTCGCTCAGGTCCGCTGTGCTGTTGAAGTCATAAGCATAGATCCCCTGCTCGGGGTCGAAGAAGAACAGGTTGGTGGTGTTCTTGTAGATGCCCATCGCATGTCCGCCGCCGGCCACACTGTGGCCCTCGGCGGACACGAAGATGAAGTTCCCGGCCTTCAGGGCCTTCAGCGAATCCGCGGTGGTCGGCACCGGGTTGAACGGGTCGAAACTTGAAGTGGGCAGCAGCATGGGGGGCAGCAGGAAAACGAACGTCTCTCCATCTTCCACCTGATCCTGCAGATCATCGCATTGCTGTGGTGTCAGCTTCATGGCCTGGGCCAGGCCAGAGTTATCGATGGCCGCCAGCCACTTCATCACGGCCGCCTCGCAGACCCCGTGGGGGTGCCGGTCGGTTCTGTTGACCCATTTGACTAATAGTTTTCCGCTCATGACCGCTCCTTGGCGATGCCTCTGTCCAGTTGTCCGGTGCGTTGAATGCATGGCTCGCCGCAGGCGCGACGAAGTCCAGGTTGCTTCAGCCGTTGCCAACAGCCTGTTGAGGTATAGATCGGCTTTTTTGCCTTAACAAGAAGCGCACGACAGCGGTGCGATGACCGGTATCGTGGCTCGGTCCGCGCGCGGCTGTCAGGGCGTGTGTCGCGCCAACGCCGGGTTCGACTGCGCGTTCCAGGAGCCGCCCAGCGCCGTGTACAGGTTGACCTCGGCGATCAGTTGCGCCAGCCGGTCGTTGATCAACCCCTGTTGCGCGCTGAACAGCGAGCGTTGCGCGTCAAGGAATACCAGGTTGCTGTCGACGCCGGTGCGGTAGCGGTGTTCCGCCATCCGGTAATAGTCCTGGGTGGCCTCCACCAGGCTGCGCTGGGCGTCGAGCTGGTCGCTGTAGGTCTGGCGCGCGGCAAGGCCGTCGGCGACTTCCTGGAAGGCAGTCTGGATCGACTTTTGGTACTGCGCGACGCTGATGTCCTTCTGCAGCTTCGCGTAGTCGAGGCTGGCCCGCAGGCTGCCGGCATTGAAGATCGGCAGGTTGATCTGCGGCTGGAAGGCCCAGCTGCCGGAGCCGCCCTTGAACAGCCCGGCCAGTTCCAGGCTGGAGGTGCCGGCGCTGGCCGTCAGGCTGACGCTGGGGAAGAAGGCGGCGCGCGCCGCGCCGATATTGGCGTTGGCGGCCTTGAGCTGGTACTCGGCCTGGAGGATGTCCGGGCGGCGTTGCAACAGGTCCGAGGGCAACCCGGCCGGGACCTGGGCGATCAGGTCGCTGGCCAGCGGCCGGGCCGGCAACGAATCGGCGACCTGGCTGCCCACCAGCAGGGTCAGGTTGTTGAGGTCCTGGGCCACCTGGCGCTGGTAGCGGGCCAGGTTGGCGCGGGCGGTTTCGACGCTGGTCCGGGCCTGGCTCACATCCAGGGCCGAGACCTTGCCCGCATCAAAGCTGCGGCTGGTCAGGCGCAGGCTTTCTTCGTCGGCGACCAGGGTCTTGGCGGTCAGCGCCAGCAGTTCCTGGTCGGCGCGCCAGGTCAGGTAGGCACTGGCGACGTTCGCCACCAGGCTGAGCTGGGCGCTGCGCCGGGCTTGCTCGGTGGCCAGGTAGCTCATCATGGTCTGCTCCGTGAGGCTGCGCACCCGGCCGAAGAAGTCCAGTTCATAGGCGCTGACCCCCAGGGTCGCCGAGTAGGACGACTTGATCGCCGCCTTGCCGGTGCCGGTCATATCCCCCGGCACGCGCTGGCGCGAGCCGGCGGCGGTGGCGGACACCGCGGGAAACAGGTCGGCGCGCTGGATCCGGTACTGGGCCTGGAAGGCTTCGACGTTCAAGGCCGCGACGCGCAGGTCGCGGTTGTTGACCAGGGCACTGCGGATCAGCGTTTGCAGCTGCGGGTCGTGGAACAGGCTTTGCCAGTCCGCTCCCGGTTCTCCAGGTCGGCTGGCCTGGGTGGCCGCCGTTGCATAGCCCGGGCCTTGCGGGTACTGGGACCCAACCGGTGCCGCGGGCTGCCGGTAGTCCGGTATCAGCGAGCAGCCGCCCAGCACCAACGCCAGGCTCACCAGGGACAGCGGGGACTTACTCATTGAACAGCCTCATCTACAAAAGCCGCGGCGGCGTCGCCCGGGGCGGGTTGAAAAGCGTGCAGGGCGCAGCTCAGGCACCGACCATCCATTTCGCCAGGCCGTGCCGGCCGCTGACCCCGAGCTTGGCGGCGGCGCGCTTGAGGTAGGTTTCCACCGAGCTGTTCTTGACGCTGAGGCGCTCGGCCATTTCCGGCACCGTGCCGCCGGTCAGCAGGCCCAGGCAGACCTCTTTCTCCCGCGCCGACAAGGTGATGTCGCCCAGGCACAGCCGCTCGTTGAATTCCCGTTGCAGCGGCGATTGCTCGACGGCCGCCAGCGGGCGGTCGGGCGCGTGGCCAAGGTTTTTCTGGCAGGCCTGGCAGTTGATCTGGGCATGGCGCTCCACCAGCGGCAGCAGGGTTTGCGACAGGCTCTTGAGAAACGACAGCTCGGCCAGGGAAAAGGGCCGTTGCGCAGGCGGGCGCAGGAAGGTGATGACACAGCGACGATTGGCTTTGCGTGACACCAGATGGCACTGGTGGGAGAGGTAGCGCGGGTGTTTGCTGGTGGTCTGGGCGTTCATCTGGATCAGCAGCGAATCGTTCATTTCGATCATCTTTTCCAGCAGCGGATGATCGTCCTGGTCCCGCGCGGGTCGGGTGGGCGGCACTACCTCTTCGAGCCCGGCGCTGCCCAGCGGCCTGATCTCGAGAATGCTCGCCTGGCGCTCGTCGAGGTTCCATTCGGCGAGCTCGACCCGTTGTACAGGCACCAGCTTGTCCACCAGATGCAGCATCTTCGCTGTAAAGAGTCGATTGCCGGTGCTGGAAATCAGTTCCCCCAATTCGTTGTAGAAATGCGCACTGTCTATGTTTCGAATACTGCTGGTCAGACTCATATCCCTATCATCCCTGATGTAGACAGATCGTCGAACGGTTGGAGTGACGGCCACCACCCGTCCTTGCAACGAATGTCCCTGGCCGAGATTTTTCATTTAATCGCGCGGGTTTACCCAGCGTCTGTAGCTGAAAGCGGGGACACAACCTGCCATAAAAACCGCGCTGTCAATTTGCCGCATTTCGCCTCGAAGGGCGGTTTTGCCAGGGCTGCGGATGGCCTGGCTGTTAGGATAATTCTTTGATATTCATCAGATTTATCTGAGCGGGCGCTTGTTTTCACCTTCAGCGCCGTCCGGAACCTGTGGTGGATTTCCTACACGCTTTTAAGTCTTTGAATCGGGAATTTTTAGCTAGTACGTGCGCGCAGACCGCTCCCGGAGCTGACGGCAAGTCAATTCTCGACTACCCGTTCAGCCCGGCCCGAGCCGATGGGCGCGGGCATGGCTGTCCGGGTTTCAAGTGACATACAAGTCGCCAGGGCGATGGTTAAATCCGTGGATGCCTGCGATTACAGGCGCCGCCGGGCTCTGCTCAGGGCGTGGTTCAAGGTATGGACACCTCACATGAGAAGGATCTTATGAAGCTTTTTTTCGCAGCCGCCCCAGGCGCGTTTGTCGCGATCGAGAACCCATGCCGCCAGACCGGCCGTTCGACGGCCGCGTGTATCCGGGAGGGCCGGCCATGACCCCGTCCAAGGTTGCGCCGCCGGCCTTTGCCCTGACCGCCGCCCAGCGCGATATCTGGCTCGACCAGCTGAGCCGCGGCGATTCGCCGCTGTACAACATCGGCGGTTACGTCGAACTCTCCGGGCCTTTCAGCGCCGAGCTGGTCCGCCAGGCCATCGAGCTGCTGGTGGGCAAGCACGATGCCCTGCGCACTGTGCTGCTGCCCGACGCCGGTAGCGACGGCCTGCCTTTGCAGTGCTTCGCCCAGAGCATGCCGGTCGAGGTGCCGCTGGAGGACCTCAGTGCCCACCCCGAGCCGCTGGCGGCCGCCCAGGCCCTGATCCGGCAACGCATGGAGCAGCCGTACCGCTTCGATGGCGGCCCGCTGTTCCGGTTTTTCCTGGTGCGCCTGGATGCCCGCCATCACCTGCTGGGCACCCAGGCCCACCACCTGATTCTCGACGGCTGGGGCTTTGGCCAGATGCTGCAATCGCTGGGCGGGATCTACAGTGCGCTGCAGGCCGGGCGCCGCCCCGAGCTGTCGGCGCCGTCCTATGTCGAGTTCATTCGCGACGATGCGCGCTACCACGACTCGCCGCGTTACCTGCGCGACCGGGCGTACTGGCAGGACAAGTACCGCACGCTGCCCGAGCCGCTGCTGATGCCGCGTTATCGCGAGCGCTTCGCCAGGGAGGCCGCGGCGAGCGGCGACGCCCCGAGCAACCATCTGCTGCAGCCGTTCCCCACGCATCTGCATGAGCGCATGAAGCAGTGGGCGAGAACCTGCCAGGCTTCGGCGTTTCATGTGTTGCTGGCGGCGCTGTACGTGTATTTCACCCGCACCGCGCAGCGCGATGAGTGGGTGGTGGGGGTGCCGATCCTCAACCGCTCCAATGCCCGTTTCAAAAACACCCTGGGGCTGTTCACCCAGGTCAGCGCGGTGCGTTTCCGCTTCAGCCAGGACTTGCCGTTCGGCGAGCTGGTGCGGGCGGTGCGCGATGTGCTCAAGCAGGATTTCCGTCACCAGCGCTTCCCGCTGAGCGAGCTGAACCGCTCCCTCGGCCTGCTGCGCGAGGACCGCGGGCAGTTGTTCGACCTGTCGCTGTCCTACGAGCAGGACGACCACGATTACCGCTATGGCGAGGCGCTGGGGCATTCGGTCAAGGTCTGCAACGGGCACGAGCCGCAACCCCTGGCCATCCACCTGCGCAGCAACAGCTACAACGACAAGGCGTGGATGCATTACCTCTACAACGAGGCGTATTTCCAGGGCGGGGAAATCGAGGCCCTGGCCGAGCGCCTGATACAGGTGCTGGAGCAGGGGCTGGCCGACCCCTGCTTGCCGATCGCCGGGTTCTCGCTGCTCGGCGCCCGCGACACGGCCTTGTTGCAAGCGTGGAACGCCAGCGGCCCGGCGCCGGCCTGCAGCCAACCGTTGCATGCCCGTATCGAAGCCCAGGCGGCCGCGCGGCCCCAGGCATTGGCGGCGGTCTGCCTGGGGCAGTCGCTGACCTACGCCGAGTTGAACCGGCGGGCCAACGCCTTGGCCCATCACCTGCGGTCGCTGGGCGTGCAGCCCGATGACCGGGTGGCCGTCGTCGCCCGCCGTGGCCTCGACACCCTGGCCGGGTTGCTGGCGATCCTCAAGGCCGGGGCCGCCTATGTGCCGATCGACCCGGCCCATCCGGCCGAACGCCTGGACTATCTGCTGCAGGACAGCGCGCCGCTGGCGGTGCTGACCCAGGCTGAGTTGCTGGCGCGCCTGCCGGCCCTGGGCGTGCCGCTGATCGACCTCGATACCTTCGACTGGCAGGAGCAGCCAGAGACCAACCCGCAAGTGTCCGGGCTGACCCCGGCGCACCTGGCCTATGTGATCTACACCTCCGGCTCCACCGGCTTGCCCAAGGGGGTAATGGTCGAGCACCGGACCCTGGCCAACCTGGTGGACTGGCACTGTTCGGCCTTCGACCTGGGGCCGGGCGGCCAGGCCAGCAGCCTCGCCGGTTTCGGCTTCGACGCCATGGCCTGGGAAGTCTGGCCGGCCCTGTGCAGCGGCGCGACCCTGCACCTGGCGCCGGCCCACGACGGCAACGAAGACATCGAGGCGCTGCTCGACTGGTGGCGCGCCCAGCCGCTGGACGTGAGCTTTCTGCCAACCCCGGTGGCCGAGTACGCCTTCAACCAGCGCCGGGGCCATCCGACCCTGCGCACCTTGCTGATTGGCGGCGATCGCCTGCGCCAGTTCGCCGAGGAGCCGGGGTTTGCCGTGATCAACAACTACGGCCCGACCGAAGCCACGGTGGTCGCCACCTCCGGGCGAGTCGCGGTCGGCCAGGGCCTGCATATCGGCCGGCCCATCGACCACACCCGGGTCTATCTGCTGGACGAGCAGCGGCGCCCGGTGCCGGTGGGCGTGGCGGGCGAGCTGTATGTGGCGGGCGCCGGGGTGGCGCGAGGGTACCTGAACCGTCCCGAATTGACCGCCGAACGTTTCCTCGATGATCCGTTCAGCGATGAGCCGGTCATTGCAGGGCAACGCGCGCGCATGTACCGCACCGGCGACCTGGCGCGCTGGCAGGCGGACGGCACGCTCGAATACCTGGGGCGTAACGACGACCAGGTGAAGATCCGCGGCATGCGCATCGAACCGGGGGAGATCGAAAGTGCCCTGGCGGCCGTGAGCGGCGTGCAGGACGCCGTGGTCCAGGCCCGCGACGGGCGCCTGCTGGCGTATTTCACCGAGCGGTCCACCTCGACCTCGTCGCCGCCACTGGACATCAGCCAGCTGCACGCCCAGCTGCAAAGCCGCCTGCCGGACTACATGCTGCCCGCGGCCTATGTGCGGCTGGCGGCGCTGCCGCTGACCGCCAATGGCAAGCTCGACCGCCGGGCCTTGCCGGTGCCGGGGCAGGAGGCCTTTATCAGCCACGGCTACGAGGCGCCCCGGGACGCGCTGGAAACCCGGCTGGCAGCGATCTGGGCTTCACTGCTGCAGGTCGAGCGGGTCGGGCGCCAGGATCATTTCTTCGAGCTGGGCGGGCATTCGCTGCTGGCGGTGACCCTGGTGGAACGCATGCGCCAGGCCGGTTTGCAGGCCGATGTGCGGGTGCTGTTCGACCAGCCGACCCTGGCCAGCCTGGCGGCGGCGGTCGGCGGCACCCGGGAAGTCGAGGTGCCGGCCAACCGCATCGGCCCGGACTGCCCGCGCATCACCCCGGACAGGCTGGTGCTGGCGCGGCTGGATCAGGCGAGCATCGAGCACATTGTCGCCACGGTGCCCGGCGGCGTGGCCAATGTGCAGGAGATCTACCCCCTGGCGCCGTTGCAGGAAGGGCTGCTCTATCACCATCTGACCGAGGCGCGCGATCCCTACCAGCAGCACGCACTGTTCGCCTTCGACAGCCGGCAGCGCCTGGAGGCCTTTGCCCAGGCCCTGCAACAGGTGATCGCGCGGCACGACATCCTGCGCACCAGCCTGGTCTGGGACGGGCTGGAGCAACCCATGCAGGTGGTCTGGCGCCAGGCCCGGCTGCAACTCGAGGAAGTGCCGCTGGAGCCGCAGGCCGGCGATATCGCCGGGCAGTTGCGCGAACGCCTGGACCCACGCCTGCGTCCGCTGGACCTGGGCCGGGCGCCGATGATGGCCCTGGCCTACAGCGAAGACCCGCGGAACCGGCGCTGGGTCGGCATGCTGCGTTTTCATCATCTGGTCAACGATGCTACCTCCACCGGCGTGCTGCTGGAGGAAATCCACGCCCATCTGCTGGGGCGGGCAGGGCAGTTGCCGGAGGCGGTGCCTTATCGCCGTTATGTGGCACAGACCCGCCTGGGCAACCGCGACGAGGAACACCAAGCCTTCTTCCGCGAATGGCTGGCGGACGTCGACGAACCGAGCCTGGCCTTCGGCCGGCTGGAGCGCACGACCGCGGGTGACGCGCATGAAAAAGTCGAATGCCAGCTGACTCCGACCCTGGCCCGGCGCCTGCGCGGCCAGGCCCGGGCCCAGGGGGTGAGCGCGGCGAGCGTCTTCCACCTGGCCTGGGCCCAGGTCCTGGGGCGCTTGTGCGGGCGCGAGGATGTGGTGTTCGGCACGGTGCTGCTGGGGCGCTTGCAGGCCGGTGCCGGGGCGGATCGGGCCCTGGGCATGTTTATCAATACCTTGCCGCTGCGCCTCGACCTGGCCGGGCGGACGGCGGCGGATGCCGTCCGCGAAACCCACAAGCGCCTGAGCGCCTTGCTCGCCCACGAACACGCGCCGCTGGCGCTGGCCCAGCGCTGCAGTGGCGTGGCCGCGCCGACGCCGCTGTTCAACAGCCTGCTCAACTATCGCCATGGGCAGGCGGCGGATGGGCAGGACTTACTAGGCGATTTGCCGGGCATCCAGTGGCTCGGCAGCGAAGACATCCTCAGCTACCCGCTGATGCTGTCGGTGGACGACCTGGACGAGGGTTTCAAGCTGAGCGCCACGGCCCCTCGCAACCTCGGGCCGCAGCGCCTGCTGGACGCCCTGCAAACCGTGCTCGATGGCCTGGTGCAGACCCTGGAGCAAGCGCCCCGGATCGCGCTGCGCCAGCTGCCGGTATTGCCACCGGCCCAGTTGCAGCAGTTGCTGGTGGAGTTCAACGCCACCGAGGTCGATTACCTGCGCGAACAGACTTTGCACGGGCTGTTCGAGGCACAGGCGAGCCGCACGCCGGACGCCGTGGCCTTGCAGTTCGAGAACCGGCAATTGACCTATGCCCAGCTCAACCGGCGCGCCAATCGACTGGCCCATCACCTGCGCGAACTTGGCGTGCAACCCGATACCCGGGTCGGCATCTGTGTCGAGCGCAGCCTGGAGCTGGTGATCGGCCTGCTGGCGATTCTCAAGGCCGGCGGCGCCTATGTGCCGCTGGACCCGGGTTACCCGCAGGAGCGCCTCCACTACATGCTGCAAGACAGCGCGCCGCTGGCGGTGCTGGTGCACGGCGCGACCCGCGAGCGGCTGGCCGGGATACCGGCCGAGCTGATCGACTTCGAGCGCTGCGCCTGGCAGCAGCAACCCGCGGACGACCCGCAGGTGCCCGGGCTCAACGTCGGGCACCTGGCCTATGTGATCTACACCTCCGGCTCCACCGGCCTGCCCAAGGGCGTGATGATCGAGCACCGCGGCCTCGGCAACCTGATGCACTGGGGCTCGCTGATCTGCCCGGATGCGCGGCGCGGGGCGTTGTTGCAACGCGCGCCGTTCAGCTTCGACGCTTCGGTCTGGGAGCTGTTCTGGCCGCTGACCACGGGCATGCGCCTGGTGCTGGCGCGGCCCGACGGGCATCGCGAGCCGGCGTACCTGGCGCAGACCATTCGCGAGCAGGGCATCACGGTAATCCAGTTCGTCCCGGCGCTGCTCCAGCAGTTCCTCGAACTCGACGAGGTCAGCCAGTGCAGCAGCCTGACCGACGTGTTCAGCGGTGGCGGCGAGCTCACCGCGGCCATGGCCCGGCGCTTCCGGCAACTGTTGCCGCAGGCCCGGCTGCACAACGTCTACGGCCCCACCGAAGCCACGGTGAACAGCACCGCCTGGACCCTCGAACCCGGGGCGCCGGTGCCGGACATCCAGTTGCCGATCGGCCGGCCCATCGGCAATACCCGGCTCTACGTCCTGGACGATCACGACCAGCCGGTGCCCATGGGGGTCAGCGGCCACCTGTATATCGGCGGGGTGGGGGTGGCCCGGGGTTACCTGGGGTTGCCGCAGCTACAGGCCGAGCGTTTTATCGACAGCCCCTTCGTTGCCGGCGACCGCCTGTATCGCAGCGGCGACCTGGCGCGCTACCGCGCCGATGGCTGCCTGGAGTTCCTCGGGCGCAACGACTTCCAGGTCAAGCTGCGCGGCCTGCGGGTCGAGCTGGGGGAGATCGAGGCGCGCCTGGCCACGCATTCGGCGCTGCGCGAAGTGGTGGTGCTGATGCGCGACGAGCGCCTGGTGGCTTACTTCACCCTGCGCGACGCCGAGACGGCGCCGGGCATCGAAGGCCTGCGCGGGCATCTTCTGGCCCAGGTGCCGGAGTACATGGTGCCCTCGGCCTTCGTCCAGCTCGAGGCCCTGCCGCTGAGCCCCAACGGCAAGCTGGACCGCAAGGCCCTGCCTGTGCCCGGGCAAGACGCGGTGCTCAGCCGCAGCTTCGAGGCGCCCCAGGGCGAGGTGGAAACCGCCCTGGCGCAGATCTGGGCCGAGGTGCTGAAGATCGAGCGGGTGGGGCGCCATGACCACTTCTTCGAGCTCGGCGGGCATTCGTTGCTGGCGGTCAGCCTGGTGGCGCGCATGCGCCAGGCCGGGCTCAACGCCGACGCGCGGGTGCTGTTCAGCCAGCCGACCCTGGCGGAACTGGCGGCCAGGACCGTGGGCCATGTGCAGCGGTTGGCCATCCCGGCCACCACCATCCCGACCCTCAATCGCAAGCGCCGTCTCTGACCGCGAGACATTTCCCCAGACAACTGCCCCTACCGGAACGCGGCGGCCCGAGGGCCGCCGCTGTTGCTTGTGGCAAGCCCGGGGCCGCGGCCTCGGGCCTTGTCCCGGCTTCCTGTGTCAGACAGGCCCGAGCGGATGTTTTAGCTTTCCAGGCCTGCGGGGCAGCGCCGTCGGGCTCGCTGCTCCTGTCACTTCTTGAACATGCCGGCTGGGCCGTCGCAGCGCTGGGTCCCGGCTTGGGCCGGGCGCTGGCCACGGGGCGTAGCGGGTCGTCGTGCGGGCATCGGGTTGCAGCAGAAACCGGACTTCTCATCAACCGTTTCCGAATTTAAAAGCAGGTCACTTAAATGCAGTTCAGCGAATTGATGGCAATTATTTCCACCCAGCCGATCCGTCTCCAGCAGGAAGCAGGCGACCTGGTCGTGCTGGGTGACGACGAGGGGCTGGACGACGCGCTGTGGGACAGCCTGGTCAGGCACAAGTCGCGCCTGCTGGAACTGGTGGCCCGCCATGACGGCGACTGGCTGAGCCCGGCCTACCGCATCACCCCGGACATGCTGCCGCTGGTCAACCTCGACCAATCGGCCATCGAACGCATCGTCGCCAGCGTGCCGGGCGGCGCGGCCAACGTGCAGGACATCTACCCGCTGGCACCGCTGCAGGAAGGCATGCTCTACCACCACCTCTCGGCCCGGCAGGGTGACCCCTACGTGCTGCACGCGCAGTTCGCCTTCGCCAGCCGCGAGCGCCTGCAGGCCTTTGCCGAGGCCCTGCAATGGGTGATCGAACGCCATGACATCCTGCGCACCGCGATGTTCTGGGAGCGCCTGGACGAGCCGGTGCAGGTGGTCTGGCGCCAGGCCCGGCTGGACTGCGAAGAGCTGAGCCTCGATGCCGGCGGCGACGTGCTGGCGCAATTGCTGGCGCGCTTCGATGCGCGCCACTATCGCCTCGACCTGCGCCAGGCACCGCTGCTGCGCCTGGTCTTCGCCGAAGACCCGCAACAGCAGCGGGTGGTCGGCATGCTGCTGTTTCATCACACGGTCATGGACCACACGGCGCTGGACCGGGTGCGCGAGGAAATCCAGGCGCACCTGCTTGGCCAGGCCGAACAGGTGGCGCCGGCGGTGCCGTTTCGCGATTACCTGGCCCAGGCGCGGCTGGGGGCGAACGAGCAGGCGCACGAGGCGTTCTTCCGCCAGATGCTCGGCGATATCGACGAGCCGACCCTGCCGTTCGGCCTGCGGGATGTGCAGGGCGACGGCCGTGGCATCGAAGAGCTGCGCATCGACCTCGACCACGCCCTGAGCCTGGGTTTGCGCGGCCAGTCCCGGCTGCTGGGGGTGAGCGCCGCGAGCCTGATGCACCTGGCGCTGGCCCTGGTCCTGGGCAAGGCCTCGGGGCGCCGCGCGGTGGTGTTCGGCACCGTGTTGCTAGGGCGGATGGACGCCGGCGCAGGGGCCGAGCACGCCCTGGGCATGTTCATCAATACCTTGCCGCTGCGGGTGGATCTCGACGGGCACAGCGTGCGCGCCGCGGTGCAGGCCACCCACCAGCGCCTGACCGCGCTGCTCGGGCACGAACAGGCCTCGCTGGCCCTGGCCCAGCGTTGCAGCGCGGTGAGCGCGCCGACGCCGCTGTTCAGCGCCATGCTCAACTACCGGCACAGCGCCGCCGGCGACGCCGCGGCGGTGATCGACATCGCCGACGGCATCCAGGTGCTGGGCGCCGAGGAGCGCACCAACTACCCGCTGACGGTCAACGTCGACGACCTGGGGGAAGGTTTGCGCCTGACCCTGATGGTCGCCGTCGAGATCGGCGCCGCGCGCCTGGGCGGTTACCTGCAAACGGCTTTGGAAAGCCTGGTCGCGGCCCTGGAACACAGCCCGGACGCGCCACTGCAGGACTTGAATATTCTGCCGGCGGCCGAACGCCGGCAACTGCTGTTCGGCCTCAATCCGATTCGGCAATTCGCCGACAGTGCCTTGATCCACCAGCAGGTGGAGGCCCAGGCCGCGGCGCAACCCGACGCCACGGCGCTGATCCATGAGGGGCGGCAACTGAGCTACGGCGAACTGAACCGCCGCGCCAACCAGCTGGCGCACCGCCTGCTGGCCCTGGGCGTGCGCCCGGACGACCGGGTGGCGATCTGTGTCGAGCGTGGCCTGGAAATGATCGTCGGCCTGCTGGGCATCCTCAAGGCGGGCGCCGGTTATGTGCCCATCGATCCGGCCTACCCCCAGGAGCGCATCGCCTACACCCTGCGCGACAGCGAACCGCTGGCGCTGCTGGTACAGGCCGACACCCGGCAACGGCTGGGCGAACTGGCGGTGCCGCTGCTCGACCTCGACGACCCGGAGCTGAACCGGCAGCCCTCGGACAATCCCCAGGTGCCGGGGCTGAGCAGCTCGAACCTGGCCTATGTGATCTACACCTCCGGCTCCACCGGCCTGCCCAAGGGCGTGATGATCGAGCACCGCAACGTGGCGCGGCTGTTCGCGGCGACCCGGGACAGGTTCGCCTTCGACCGCCAGGATGTGTGGGCGCTGTTCCATTCCTTCGCCTTCGACTTCTCGGTCTGGGAAATCTGGGGCGCGCTGATCCACGGCGGCCAGTTGCTGGTGGTGCCGCAACGGGTCAGCCGCTCGCCTGACGATTGCTATGCCCTGCTGTGCCAGGCTTCGGTGAGCATTCTCAACCAGACCCCCAGCGCCTTCCGCCAGTTGATCGCCGCCCAGGAACGCAGCCCGCTCAAGCACGCCCTGCGCCAGGTGATCTTTGGTGGCGAAGCCCTGGAGCCGGGCATCCTCAAGCCCTGGTATGCCCGGGTGGAAAACGCCGGCACGCAGCTGGTGAACATGTACGGCATCACCGAGACCACGGTGCACGTGACCTACCGCGCGCTGCAGGCGGCGGATGCCCAGCGCCTGGGGGCCAGCCCGATTGGCGGGGCGATTCCCGACCTGCGCCTGTATGTGCTGGATGAGCGGCGCGAGCCGGTGCCGGTGGGAGTGGTGGGCGAGCTGTATGTCGGCGGCGCCGGGGTGGCGCGGGGTTACCTGAACCGCGAGGCCCTGACCGCCGAGCGCTTCATTGACGACCCGTTTCGCACGGACGGGCAGCGCCTGTACAAGACCGGCGACCTGGCGCGCTGGAACGGCCAGGGCGAGCTGGAGTACCTGGGGCGTAATGACGATCAGGTGAAGGTCCGCGGGTTCCGCATCGAGCTGGGGGAGATCGAGGCGCGGCTGGCGGCCTGCGCCGGCGTGCGCGAGGCGGTGGTGATCGCCCGCGAGGACGAGCCGGGCGATAAGCGCCTGGTGGCCTACCTGGTCGGCACCGAAGGGGCCGAACTGGACGCGGCGGCACTGCGCGAGCAGTTGCTGCGGTCCCTGGCCGACTACATGCTGCCCAGCGCCTTCGTGCAACTCGATGCCTTGCCGCTGACCACCAACGGCAAGCTCGACCGCAAGGCGCTGCCGGCGCCGGACAGCACGGCCCTGGCCCGGCGTGGTTTCGAGGCGCCGCAGGGCGAGGTGGAACAGCGCATCGCGGCGATCTGGCAGGAGCTGCTCAAGGTCGAGCGGGTCGGTCGTCACGACAACTTCTTCGAGCTGGGCGGGCATTCGCTGCTGGCGGTCAAGCTGATCGAACGCATGCGCCAGCTGGAACTGGGCGCCGATGTACAAGTGCTGTTCGGCCAGCCGACCCTGACGGCGCTGGCCGCCGAGGTCGACGGCCAGTGCCCGGTAGCGGTGCCGGCCAACCTTATTGGCGCCGACTGCCGGCACATCACCCCGGACCTGCTGCCGCTGGCGGACCTCGACCAGGCGGCCATCGACCAGCTCGTCGCCGGCATCCCCGGTGGCGTCGCCAATGTGCAGGACATCTATGGCCTGGCGCCGTTGCAGGCGGGCATCCTCTATCATCACCTGGCCAGCGCCGAGGGCGACCCCTATGTGCTGCAGGTGCAATGCGGCTTCAGCGACCTGTCGCGGGTCGAGGCCTTTATCCGTGCCCTCGACAGCCTGATCGCGCGCCACGACATCCTGCGCAGCAGCGTGCATTGGCAGGGCCTCGACGAGCCGGTGCAGGTGGTCTGGCGCCAGGCGCCGCTGAGCGTGGAGCAGGTGGACGACGTGGACGGCGATGTGCTGCAACACTTGCAGCGGCGCTTCGATCCGCGGCATTACCGGCTGGACCTGAACCGCGCCGCGCTGATGCGCTTTGCCTATGCCCGGGATGAACAGAACCAGCGCTGGCTGGGCATCCTGCTGCTGCACCATATCCTCCTGGACCACACCGCCCTGGCGACCCTGGTGGCGGAAATGAGCGCTAGCCTGGGCGGGCTTGCCCGCTCCCTGGATGCAGCCGGTCAGGACCAGCCTTTGGGCGAGGCCGTGCAGTACCGCAACTACGTGGCCCAGGCCCGGCTCGGGGTCAGCGACGAGGAACACCAAGCCTTCTTCCGCGAGATGCTCAGCGACATCGACGAGCCGACCCTGGCCTTCGGCCTGGGCGACGTCAACCGCGACGGCAGCGGCGTGGAAGAGGCGTGCCTGCCGCTGGACGCGGCCCTGGCCCGGCGCCTGCGCGAACAGGCCCGCCAGCTTGGGGTCAGCGCCGCCAGCCTGGCGCACCTGGCCTGGGCCCAGGTGCTGGGCCAGGTGTCGGGTCGCGAGGAGGTGGTGTTCGGCACCGTGCTGCTCGGGCGGATGCAGGGCGGCGAGGGCGCCGACCGCGCCCTGGGCATGTTTATCAATACCTTGCCGCTGCGGGTCAGCCTCGGCGCCATGGGCGTGCGCGACGCGGTGCGCGCCACCCACGGTCGGCTCTCGCAATTGCTCAGGCATGAACACGCCTCGTTGTCCCTGGCCCAGCGTTGCAGCAGCGTGCCGGCGTCGCTGCCGCTGTTCAGCAGCTTGCTCAACTACCGCCACAGCGCCGCCGAAGCAGTGGCCGCGGTGGACGGCGCGGCCTGGGACGGCATCCAGATCCTCAGCTCGCAAGAGCGCAGCAACTACCCGCTGGTGCTGAATGTCGACGACCGTGGCGAAGCCTTCGAACTGGTGGTGCAGACCCTGGCCGAGGTCGGTGGCCTGCGGGTCGCCGGTTATATGCAGAGCGCCTTGCGGGGCCTGGTGGAGGCCCTGGAACAGGCGCCGGACCGGCCGTTGCGCGAGCTGAGCATCCTGCCGGCGGAAGAACGCCAGCGCCTGCTGGTGACCTTCAACGCCACCCAGCGCGACTATCCGCGGGAAAAGACCCTGCACGCGCTGTTCGAGGCCCAGGCGCGGCAGCAGCCGCAGGCCACGGCGGCGGTGCAGGGCGGGCAAGGCCTGGGCTACGACGCCTTGAACCGCCGCGCCAACCAGCTGGCGCACTATCTGATCGGCCTTGGGGTCAAGCCGGGGGACCGCGTGGCGATCCTCATGGAGCGTTCCCTGGACCTGCTGGCCAGCCAGTTGGCGGTGAGCAAATGCGCGGCGGTCTATGTGCCGCTGGATATCAATGCGCCGGCCGAGCGCCAGGCGTTCATGCTCGAAGACAGCGCCGCGCGGCTGCTGCTCGGCGACAGTCGCCAGGCATCTGCTCATAGCGTGGCGCGGGTCGATCTGGACTGCCTGACCCTCGACGGCTTGCCGGAGCACGACCCGGAGCTGGCGCAGTCCTCTGAGGCAGTGGCGTACATCATGTACACCTCCGGGTCCACCGGTACGCCCAAGGGCGTGCTGGTGCCGCACCGGGCGATCACGCGGCTGGCGATCAACAACGGTTACGCCGATTTCAACCGCGACGACCGGGTGGCCTTTGCCTCCAACCCGGCGTTCGACGCCAGCACCCTGGAGGTCTGGGCGCCCTTGCTCAACGGCGGTTGCGTGGTGCTGGTCGAGCAGGACGTGCTGCTGTCCCGCGAGGCCTTCGGCCAGCTGTTGCAGGAACAGCAGGTCAGCGTGTTGTGGCTGACCGCCGGATTGTTCCACCAGTACGCCGACGGCCTGATGCCGGCGTTCAGCCGCTTGCGTTATCTGATCGTCGGCGGCGACGTGCTCGACCCGGCGGTGATCGGCCGGGTCCTGCAGCAGGGCGCGCCGCGGCACCTGCTCAACGGTTATGGCCCGACCGAGGCCACGACCTTTTCCACCACCTTCGAAATCACCGAGGTCGGCGAGGGCGCTATCCCCATCGGCCGGCCGATCGGCAACAGCCGGGCCTATGTGCTCGATGCCCGGCAGCGCCCGCTGCCGATCGGCGCGGTGGGCGAGCTGTACATCGGCGGCGCCGGGGTGGCCAAGGGGTACCTGAACCAGCCAGAGCTGACCGCCCAGGCGTTTATCGCCGATCCTTTCAGCGAGCAACCGCAAGCCTTGCTGTACCGCACCGGCGACCTGGCGTCCTGGCGCGCCGACGGCACCCTGCTGTACCGGGGCCGCAACGACCAGCAGGTGAAGTTGCGCGGCTTTCGTATCGAGCTGGGTGAGATCGAGACCCGGCTGGCGGCCTGCCCGGGCGTCCAGGACGCGGTGGTGCTGGCCCGCGAGGACGAGCCCGGCGACAAGCGCCTGGTGGCATATTTCACCGTGGTGGCCGATGAGCCGGCGCCGGAGATCGACCGCCTGCGCGCCCAGCTGCAAGGCCAGCTCCCGGACTACATGGTGCCGTCGGCCTATGTCCGGCTCGACCGCCTGCCGCTGACCGCCAATGGCAAGCTGGATCGCAAGGCCTTGCCGGCACCGGGCCGCGAGGCCTTGCTCAGCCGTGGTTTCGAGGCGCCCCAAGGGGCGGTGGAAATCGCCCTGGCGCAAATCTGGAGCGAGCTGCTCAAGGTCGGGCAGGTCGGCCGCCATGATCATTTCTTCGAGCTGGGCGGGCATTCGCTGCTGGCGGTGAGCCTGATCGAGCGCATGCGCCAGATCGGCCTGAGCGCCGACGTGCGGGCCCTGTTCAGCCAGCCAAGCCTGGCGGCCCTGGCCGCGGCGGTAGGCAGCGGCCGGGAAATCCCGGTACCGGCCAACCGCATTGGCGCGGGCTGCCAGCACATCACCCCGGACCTGTTGCCGTTGGTGGAACTGCAGCAGGCGGAGATCGACCGTATCGTCGCCCAGGTGCCCGGCGGCGCGGCCAATGTGCAGGACATCTACCCGCTGGCGCCCTTGCAGGAGGGCATCCTCTATCACCACCTGAGTGCCGGGCAGGGCGACCCCTACCTGCTGCAATCGCGCATGGCCTTCGACAGCCTGGAGCGGTTGCAGGCCTTTGCCGGCGCCTTGCAGCAGGTGATCGAACGCCACGACATCCTGCGCACTGCTGTGCTCTGGGAGGGCCTGAAACAACCGGTGCAGGTGGTGTGGCGCAAGGCTGAACTGCCCCTGCAGCAGGTGCCGCTGGACGCGGCCGGCGGCGAGGTGCTGGCGCAGTTGCATGGCTGCTTCGATGCCCGCCACTACCGCCTCGACCTGACCCAGGCGCCGCTGCTGCGCATGGTCTACGCCCAGGACCCGGCCAATCGGCGGGTGGTGGCGATCCTGCTGTTCCATCACCTGGCCCTGGACCATACGGCGATGGCCGTGGTCGGCGAGGAGATGCGCGCTGTCCTGTTCGGCGAGGCCGAGCGCCTGGGCATGCCTGTGCCTTATCGCAACTACGTGGCCCAGGCGCGCCTGGGGGCGGCGGAGCAGGAGCATGAGGCGTTCTTTCGCGAGATGCTCGGCGATATCGACGAGCCGACCCTGCCGTTCGGCTTGCAGGATGTGCAGGGCGACGGCCGGGATATCGAAGAGGCCGAGCTGGCCCTGGACGCCGCCCTGGGCCTGCGCCTGCGGGCCCTGGCCCGGCGCCTGGGGGTGAGCGCGGCGAGCCTGATGCACCTGGCCTGGGCCCAGGTGCTGGGCCAGCTGTCGAACCGGCGCGACGTGGTGTTCGGCACCGTGCTGATGGGCCGCATGCACGGCGGCGAGGGCGCCGACCGCGCCCTGGGCATGTTCATCAACACCTTGCCGCTGCGGGTCGATCGCGGCCTGGGGGTACAGGCCGCGGTCAAGGCCACCCACGCCCGGCTGAGCGCGCTGCTGGGGCACGAGCATGCCTCCCTGGCCCTGGCCCAGCGTTGCAGTGGCGTGGCCGCCGGTGCGCCGCTGTTCAGCGCCTTGCTCAACTATCGCCACAGCGCGCCGCAGGACATCGCCCAGTCCGGCCAGGGCATCTGGCAGGGCGTCGAACTGCTCGGCGGCGAAGAGCGCAGCAACTACCCGCTGACCTTGAGCGTCGACGACCTGGGCGAGGGCTTCGGCCTGAATGTGCTGACGCTGGCGAGCATCGGTGCGCAGCGCATCGGCCAGTACATGCAGCAGGCGCTGCAGCAGCTGGCCCAGGCCCTGGAGCAGGACCCCGAGCTGCCGCTGCAACGCCTGCCGATCCTGCCGCAGGCGGAGTGGCAACGCCTGCTGTCGGGCTTCAACGCCAGCGCCGCGAACTACCCGCGCGGGCAGACCGTCCACGGCCTGTTCGAAGCCCGCGCCGCGCGCACCCCGGACGCCTTCGCGCTGCTGCAGGGCGAGCAGCGCCTGACCTATCGCCAGCTCAACCAGCACGCCAACCAGCTGGCCTGGCATCTGCTGGCCCAGGGCGTGCAGCCCGACGACCGAGTGGCGATCTGCGTGCGCCGCGGCCCGCAGATGCTGATCGGGCTGTTGGCGATCCTCAAGGCCGGGGCCGGTTATGTGCCGATCGACCCGGCCTACCCGGCGCAACGCATCGCCTATCTGTTGCAGGACAGCGCGCCGGTGGCGGTGCTGGCGCAGCAGGAGACGCGCGCGCTGTTGGGCGACAGCCTGCCGGTGCTCGACCTGGCGGCCACGACCTGGCAATACCGCCCGGTGACCAACCCTGGCCCGGCCCGGCTGACCCCGGCGCACCTGGCCTATGTGATCTACACCTCCGGCTCCACCGGCTTGCCCAAGGGCGTGATGGTCGAACACCACAGTCTGGAAAACCTGGTGCACTGGCACTGCGCGGCCTTCGACCTGAAGCCGGGCAGCCACACCTCCAGCCTCGCCGGCTTCGGTTTCGACGCCATGGCCTGGGAGGTCTGGCCGGCGCTGTGCGGCGGCGCGACCCTGCACCTGCCGCCGGCGGAGGTCGGCAACGAACACATCGACGAACTGCTGCACTGGTGGCGCGGGCAACCGCTGGACGTCAGCTTCCTGCCGACCCCGGTGGCCGAGTACGCCTTCAGCCAGGACCTGGAGCATCCGACCCTGCGCACGCTGCTGATCGGTGGCGACCGCTTGCGCCATTTCAGCCGCAACCAGCGCTTCCAGGTAATCAACAACTACGGCCCGACCGAGGCCACGGTGGTTGCCACCTCGGGAAGGATCGAGGCCGGCCGGCCGCTGCATATCGGCAAGCCCATGGCCAACGCCCGCATCTACCTGCTGGACGAGCAACGGCAACCGGTGCCGGTCGGCGTGGCGGGCGAGCTGTACGTGGGCGGCGCCGGCGTGGCCCGGGGTTACCTGAACCGTGCGCAACTGACTGCCGAGCGGTTCCTCAAGGATCCGTTCAGTGCCGATTCGGTTGACGGCGGCCCGGCAGCACGGATGTACCGCACCGGCGACCTGGCGCGCTGGCTGGCCGACGGCACTATCGAGTACCTGGGGCGCAACGACGATCAGGTCAAGGTGCGCGGCATGCGTATCGAGCTGGGGGAAATCGAAGCCGCCCTGGCCCGCCACGAGGCGTTGCGCGAATGCGTGGTGCTGGTGCGCGACGGGCGCCTGCTGGCCTGGTTCAGCGAGCATCGGCCGGTGGCTATCGAGGAACTGCGGGCTTATCTGCAAGGGCGCTTGCCCGACTACATGCTGCCCGCGGCCTATGTGCGCCTGGACAGCCTGCCGCTGACCGCCAACGGCAAGCTGGACCGCCAGGCCTTGCCGGAGCCGGATCAGGCGGCCTTGCTCAGCCGCGGGTACGAGGCGCCCCAGGGCGAGGTCGAGGTGACCCTGGCCGGGATCTGGGCCGAGGTGCTCAAGGTCGAGCGGGTCGGCCGCCAGGATCATTTCTTCGAGCTGGGCGGCCATTCGCTGCTGGCGGTGAACCTGATCGAGCGCATGCGCCAGCTGGGCCTGAGCGCCGACGTGCGCATCCTGTTCAGCCAGCCGACCCTGGCGGCGCTGGCCGCGGCGGTCGGCAGCGGCCGCGAGGTCGAGGTGCCGGCCAACCGCATTTCCGCCGACTGCCGGCACATCACCCCGCAGTTGCTGCCCCTGGTCAGCCTGGACCAGGCCGCCATCGACCGGGTGCTGGCCAGCGTCCCCGGCGGCGCGGCCAATGTGCAGGACATCTACCCCCTGGCGCCGTTGCAGGAGGGCATCCTGTATCACCACATCATGGCGCAGCAGGGCGATCCCTATCTGCTGCAATCGCGCATGGCCTTCGACAGCCTGGAGCGTTTGCAGGCCTTCGCCGGTGCCTTGCAACAGGTGATCGAGCGCCATGACATCTTGCGCACCGCGGTGCTCTGGGAGGGGCTGCAACAGCCGGTGCAAGTGGTCTGGCGCGAGGCGCCGCTGGTGCTGCGCGAGGTGGCCTGCGATACGGCCGCCGGCGAGGTGCTGGCGCAGTTGCTGCAGCGTTTCGATGCCCGGCGTTACCGCCTGGAGCTGACCCAGGCGCCGCTGATCCGGCTGATGTACGCCGCCGACCCGGCGCACCAGCGCGTGGTGGCGGTGTTGCTGTTCCACCACCTGGCCATGGACCACAGCGCCCTGGACGTGGTGCGCCACGAACTCCAGGCCGTGCTGTCGGGCCAGGCCGGGCAGTTGGGGGCGGCGGTGCCGTTTCGCAACTATGTGGCCCAGGCGCGCCTGGGCACCGGCGAGCGGGAACATGAAGCCTTCTTCCGCGAGATGCTCGGCGATATCGACGAGCCGACCCTGGCCTTCGGCTTGCAGGATGTGCAGGGCGATGGGCGCGGGATCGAGGAACGGCAGTTGCGCCTGCCGGCGTCCCTCAACCAGCGCCTGAGAAGCCAGGCGCGGCAGTTGGGGGTAAGCGCCGCCAGCCTGTTCCACCTGGCCTGGGCCCAGGTGCTGGCGGCGGCTTCGGGCAAGCGCAGCGTGGTGTTCGGCACCGTGCTGGTAGGCAGGATGCAGGGCGGCGCCGGCGCCGACCGGGCGCTGGGGGTGTTTATCAATACCCTGCCGTTGCGGGTCGATATCGACGGGCAGGATGTGCGTGCCGGCGTGCGCGCCACCCATGCCCGGTTGACGGCGTTGCTGGGCCACGAACACGCGTCCCTGGCCCTGGCGCAACGTTGCAGCGGCGTCGCCGCCGGCGCGCCGCTGTTCAGCGCCATGCTCAACTACCGCCATAGCCTTACCCCGCACCAGGCGTTGCAACAGGCCTGGCAGGGGATCGAAACCCTGGCCAGCGAAGAGCGCACCAACTATCCGCTGACCCTCAATGTCGATGACCTGGGCGATGGCTACCAGCTCACCGCGCTGGTTGCCGCCGGCGTGGCGGCGCAACGGGTGTGCGACTTTATGCAGACCGCGCTGCACGGGCTGGTGGACGCCCTGGAGCAATCGCCGCAAACCGCCCTGAACCAGCTGCCGGTGATCACCGCCGAGGAGCGCCGGCAACTGCTGGTGGCGTTCAACGATACCGAGGTGCCGTACGACCTCGAGCAGAGCATCCATGGGCTGTTCGAGGCCCAGGTCGAGCGCACGCCCGAGGCGCTGGCGGTCAAGGCCGGCGAGCAGTCGCTGACGTATCGCGCCCTCAACGAGCAGGCCAACCAGTTGGCGCATTATCTGCGCGAGCAAGGGGTGGGCCCGGATGCGCGGGTGGCGATCTGTGTCGAGCGCGGGCTGGAAATGCTGGTGGGCCTGCTGGCGATCCTCAAGGCCGGCGGTGGGTATGTGCCGCTGGATCCGTCGTACCCGCTGGAGCGGATCGCCTACATGCTGGAGGACAGTGCGCCGGTGGTGGTCTTGGCTCAAGGCGCGACCCGGGAGCTGCTGGGGGATGTGCCGGTGATCGATCTGGACCAACCGGTCTGGCTGGACCAGCCGCTCGGTAATCCCGTTATCGCCGGGTTGACTCCGCGGCATCTGGTCTACGTGATCTACACCTCGGGCTCCACCGGCAAACCCAAGGGTGTGATGAATGAGCACCGCGCCGTGGTCAACCGCCTGCTGTGGATGCAGGACCAATACGGGCTGTCCGCCGAGGATGCGGTGCTGCAGAAAACCCCGTTCAGCTTCGACGTCTCGGTCTGGGAATTCTTCTGGCCGCTGATGACCGGCGCACGCTTGGTCATGGCCCGTCCCGAAGGCCATAAGGACCCGGCCTATTTGTGCGAGGTGATCCAGGCCGAACGCATCACCACCTTGCACTTCGTGCCGTCGATGCTCGACGTGTTCCTGGCCCATGGCGATATCAGCCGCAGTGCCGGTCTGGTGCGCGTGCTGTGCAGTGGCGAGGCGCTGCCGGGCAGCCTGGTGCGGCGTTTCAAGGCGCAATTGCCGGGTAGCGAACTGCACAACCTCTACGGCCCGACCGAGGCCGCGGTGGATGTGACTGCCTGGAACTGTGGCGGGCCGCTGGACCCGACACCGGACAACACCCCGATCGGCAAACCCATCGCCAACACCCGCCTGTACCTGCTGGATGAGCACTGGCAACCGGTGCCGCTGGGCGTGGTCGGCGAGCTGTATATCGGCGGGGTGCAGGTGGCGCGCGGCTATCTGCATCGTCCCGAACTGACCGCCGAACGTTTCCTCAAGGACCCGTTCAGCGATAAAGCTCAAGCCCGCATGTACCGCACCGGCGACCTCGGTCGCTACTTGCCGGACGGCAACATCGAATACCTGGGGCGCAATGACGACCAAGTGAAGATTCGCGGCCTGCGCATCGAGCTGGGAGAAATCCAGGCGCGTTTGACCCAGTTGCCGGAGGTGAAAGAGGCGGTGGTTTTGGCCCGGGAAGAGGTGCCGGGGGACAAGCGCCTGGTGGCCTATTACACCACCGAGCTTGCCAGCGAACGCCTGGAGACCGAGGCGCTGCGCAGCCACCTGCTGGAGCAACTGCCGGAGTACATGGTGCCGGCGCTGTTCGTGCACCTGCCGGCCTTGCCCCTGAGCCCCAACGGCAAGCTCGATCGCAAGGCGCTGCCTGCCCCGGACCTGGAGTCGCTGCGGGTGCGCGAGTACGAAGCGCCGATTGGCGACACCGAGATCCTCCTGGCGCGGATCTGGGCCGAGTTGCTGAACGTGGAACGGGTAGGGCGCCATGATCATTTCTTCGAGCTGGGCGGGCATTCTCTGCTGGCCGTCAGCCTGATCGGCCGCTTGCGTCAGGAAGGCCTGGAAGCCGATGTCAGGGCGCTGTTCGAACAGCCGACCCTGGCGGGCTATGCCGCAATTACCGAACGAATGGAGATCGTCCTGTGAGCATGATCGAAGTACTGGCGACACTGAAGGCCAAGGATATTCAACTGGCGCTCAAGGGTGATCAGCTCCTGGTACAAGGCAACAGGCAGGCGCTGAGCGAGCCGGCGACCCTGGCCCTGCTGCGCGAGCACAAGCCGGCGCTGATCGAGCTGATCCGCGCCGGGCACTACGACGCCAGCACGGCCGGGCGGGTCGAGGTGCCGGCCAACCTGATTCCCGCCGATGCCCGGCAGATCACCCCGGACCTGTTGCCCCTGGCCAGCCTGAGCCAGGAGGCGATCGACCGGATCGTCGCCAGCGTGCCCGGCGGCGCGGCCAATGTGCAGGACATCTACCCCCTGGCGCCGCTGCAGCAAGGCATCCTCTATCATCACGCCAGCGCTGCCCAGGGCGACCCCTATGTGCTGCAGGCGCAGTTCGCCTTTGCCGGCGCCGGGCGCCTGGCGGCCTTTGTCCAGGCCTTGCAGGGGGTGATCGACCGGCATGACATCCTGCGCACCGCGATGCACTGGGAAGGGTTGGAAGAGCCGGTGCAGGTGGTCTGGCGCCAGGCCACCCTGGAGCTGGAAGAAGTCGTCCTCGACCCGGCGGACGGCCCGGTAGCCGAGCAGTTGCGCGCGCGCTTCGACCCCCGGCATTACCGCCTGGACGTGACCCAGGCGCCGCTGCTGCGCCTGGCATACGCCCGCGACGAAGCCGGGCAGCGCCTGGTCGCCAGCCTGCTGTTCCACCATATGGCCATGGACCACAGCGCCCTGGACGTGGTCCGCCACGAATTGCAGGCCTTCCTGCTGGACCAGGCGGACGGCCTGGGACCGGCGGTGCCGTTTCGCAACTATGTGGCCCAGGCACGCTTGGGCATCAGCGAGCAGGAGCATGAGGCGTTCTTCCGCGAGATGCTCGGCGATATCGACGAGCCGACCCTGCCGTTCGGCTTGCAGGATGTGCAGGGCGATGGCGCCGCTATCGAAGAGTCCGGCCTGGGCATCGGGCCCGGCCTGAGCCAGCGCCTGCGCTTGCAGGCGCGGCAGGCGGGGGTGAGCGCCGCCTGCCTGTTCCATCTGGCCTGGGCCCAGGTGCTGGGGGTGCTGTCGGGCAAGCAGCAGGTGGTGTTCGGCACGGTGCTGATGGGCCGCCTGCAGGGCAGCGGGGACAACGACCGGGCCCTGGGCATGTTCATCAATACCTTGCCGCTGCGGGTGGATGTGGGCAGCCAGCCGGTGCTGGCCGGGGTCAAGGCCACCCACGCGCGGCTGACCACCTTGCTGCGCCATGAACACGCGCCCCTGGCCCTGGCGCAACGGTGCAGCGGGGTGCTCGCGCCGACGCCGCTGTTCAGTGCCTTGCTCAACTACCGGCACAGCGCCGCGCCCGGCAGCGACGAACCGAGCGCGGCCTGGCAGGGCATCAGCAACCTCAGTTCCCAGGAGCGCAGCAACTACCCGCTGACCCTGAGCGTCGACGACTTCGGCGCAAGCTTCAGACTGACCCTGCAGGCCAGCGCCGAGGTCGATGGCGCGCGTCTCTGCGGTTATATGCACTGTGCCCTGGAACACCTGGTCCAGGCCCTGGAGCAGGCCCCGCAGCAGGCCCTGGACCAGCTGTCGATCCTGGCCCCGGCCGAACGCGAGCAACTGTTGCGCGGCTTCAATGCCAGCCGGGTGGATTTCCCTCCGGCGCGGACGATCCACCGGCGCATCGAAGCCCAGGCCGCGGCGACGCCCCAGGCGTTGGCGGCGGTCTGCCTGGGGCAGTCGCTGACTTACGCCGGGCTGAACCAGCGGGCCAACGCCCTGGCCCATCACCTGAGTGCGCTGGGCGTGGGCCCGGACGAGCGGGTGGCCATAGTCGCGCGCCGCGGCCTGGACACCCTGGTCGGCCTGCTGGCGATCCTCAAGGCCGGTGGCGCCTATGTGCCGGTGGACCCGGCCCATCCCGCCGAGCGCCTGCGTTACCTGCTGGAAGACAGCGCGCCGCTGGCGGTGCTGAGCCAGGGCGAGCTGCTGGCGCGCCTGCCGGCCCTGAGCGTGCCGCTGATCGACCTCGATACCTTCGACTGGCTGGAGCAGCCCGAGACCAACCCGCAGGTATCCGGGCTGACCCCGGCGCACCTGGCCTATGTGATCTACACCTCCGGCTCCACCGGCCTGCCCAAGGGGGTGATGGTCGAGCACCGCACCCTGGGCAACCTGGTGGACTGGCACTGCGCGGCCTTCGACCTGTGCCAGGGCCGCCACACCTCGAGCCTCGCCGGTTTCGGTTTCGACGCCATGGCCTGGGAGGTCTGGCCGGCGCTGTGTGTCGGCGCGACCCTGCACCTGGCGCCAACCCACGACGGCAACGAGGACATCGACGGGCTGCTCGACTGGTGGCGCGCCCAGCCACTGGACGTGAGCTTTTTGCCGACCCCGGTGGCCGAGTACGCCTTCAGCCAGAACCTCGAACACCCGACCCTGCGCAAGCTGTTGATCGGTGGCGACCGGCTGCGCCAGTTCGCCCGCACCCAGCGCTTCGAGGTGATCAACAACTACGGCCCGACCGAAGCCACGGTGGTCGCCACCTCCGGGCGGATCGAGGCCGGCCGGCCACTGCATATCGGCAAGCCGGTGGCCAACGCCCGGGTCTACCTGCTGGACCCGCAGCGGCGCCCGGTGCCGCTGGGGGTGGCGGGCGAGCTGTATGTGGCGGGCGCCGGAGTGGCGCGGGGTTACCTGAACCGTGCGCAACTGACTGCCGAGCGCTTTCTCGAAGATCCGTTCAGCAACCAATCGGGGGCCCGCATGTACCGCACCGGCGACCTGGCGCGCTGGCTGGCCGACGGCAACCTCGAATACCTGGGGCGCAACGACGACCAGGTGAAGATCCGTGGCGTGCGCATCGAGCTGGGGGAAATCGAAACCCGCCTCAACCAGTTGCCGGGCATCCAGGACGCGGTGTTGCTGGCCCGCGAGGACGAGCCCGGGCATACCCGGCTGGTGGCCTATTTCACCGAGCAGGAACAGGTCGAACCGCTGGCAGTGGCTGAACTGCGGGCCTGCCTGCTGGCGCAGTTGCCCGACTACATGGTGCCGGTGGCCTATGTGAAGCTCGCCAGCCTGCCACTGACCGCCAACGGCAAGCTGGACCGCAAGGCGTTGCCCAAGCCGGACATGGCCGCGGTTTTCTCCCGCGCCTACGAGGCTCCGCAAGGTGAGCTGGAGCAGGCCCTGGCGCAGATCTGGGCCGATGTGCTGAAGATCGAGCGGGTCGGGCGCCAGGATCATTTCTTCGAGCTGGGCGGCCACTCGCTGCTGGCGATGCGCATGGTCTCGCAGGTCCGCCAGCGCCTGGGGGTGGAACTGGCCCTGGGCGAGCTGTTCGCCAACGCCGAACTGGCGGCCGTGGCCCGGGTCCTGGCCGAGGCCGGGCGCAGCACGCTGCCGGAGATCCTGCCGGTGCCGCGGGACGAGCCGCTGCCGCTGTCGTTCGCCCAGCAGCGCCTGTGGTTCCTGGCGCAGATGGAGGGCGCCAATGCCACCTACAACATTGCCCTGGGCCTGCGCCTGCGCGGGCGGCTCGACGTGGCGGCGCTGCACCGGGCGCTGGCGCGCATTGTCGAGCGCCATGACAGCCTGCGCAGCCGCTTTGCCGTGTTCGACGACGAACCGCGGGTGCTGCTGGCCGCCAGCGAACAGGCCTTCAGCCTGGGCACCGAGGACCTGCGCCAGCATCCCCAGGCGCAGCAGGCCTTGCAGGCGCTGGCGCGGCGTGAAGCCAGCGAGCCTTTCGATTTGCAGCAGGGGCCGTTGTTGCGCGGACGGCTGCTGTTCATGGCCGACGACGAGCATGTGTTGCTGCTGACCCTGCATCACATCGTCACCGATGGCTGGTCCATGGGCGTGCTGACCCGCGAGCTGATGGCGCTGTACCAGGCCTTCAGCCGCGGCGAACAAGACCCGCTGCCGCCGCTGGCGGTGCAGTACGGCGACTTTGCCGTCTGGCAGCGGCGCTGGCTTGGCGGCGAGCGGCTGCAACGCCAGGGCGCCTGGTGGCAGCAGGCCCTGGACGGCGCGCCGGCCTTGCTGATGCTGCCCACCGACCGGCCGCGCCCGCCGCAACAGGACCATGCCGGCCAGCGACTGGAGGTGCTGCTGGACGAATCGCTGAGCGCCGGGCTCAAGGCCTTGAGCCAGCGCCACGGCACCACCCTGTACATGACCCTGATGGCGGCCTGGGCCCAGTTGCTCAGTCGCCTGGCCGGGCAGGCCGAGGTGGTGATCGGCACGCCGGTGGCCAACCGCCGCTGCGTCGAGGTCGAGGGGCTGATCGGCCTGTTCGTCAACACCCTGGCGGTGCGCATCGACACCTCGGGCGCACCGAGCACCGCGGCGCTGCTGGCCCGGGTCAAGGAATGCACCCTGCAAGCCCAGGCCCACCAGGACCTGCCGTTCGAACAGGTGGTGGAACTGCTGCGGCCGGTGCGCAGCCTGTCCCACAGCCCACTGTTCCAGACCCTGCTGAGCTGGGAACAGCACGACGGCCCCGAGCTGGCCCTGGGCGACTTGCGCCTGCAAGGGCTGGCGCCGGTCAGCGAAGTGGCCAAGTTCGACCTGTCCCTGAGCCTGGGCGAGGTGCGGGGGCGCATCGGTGGCTCGCTGGAATACGCCACGGCGCTGTTCGACGAAACCACGATGCGGCGTTACCTCGGTTATTTCATCCGGTTGTTGCAGGCCATGGTCGGCAACGATCAGGCGGTGCTGGAGCAAGCTGTGCTGCTGGATGACGTGGAGCGCCAGCGGCTGCTGGTGGCGTTCAACGATACCGAGGTGCCGTACGACCTCGAGCAGAGCATCCATGGGCTATTCGAGGCCCAGGTCCAGCGCACGCCCGAGGCGCTGGCGGTCAAGGCCGGCGAGCAATCGCTGACGTATCGCGCGCTCAACGAGCGGGCCAACCAGCTGGCGCATTACCTGCGCGGGCAAGGGGTGGGCCCGGATGCGCGGGTGGCGATCTGTGTCGAGCGCGGGCTGGAGATGGTGGTGGGGTTGCTGGCGATCCTCAAGGCCGGCGGCGGGTATGTGCCGCTGGACCCGGCTTACCCGCTGGAGCGGATCGCCTACATGCTGGAGGACAGCGCGCCGGTGGTGGTCTTGGCTCAAGGCGCGACCCGGGAGCTGCTGGGGGATGTGCCGGTGATCGATCTGGACCAACCGGTCTGGCTGGACCAGCCGCTCGGTAATCCCGTTATCGCCGAGCTGACTCCGCGGCATCTGGTCTACGTGATCTACACCTCGGGCTCCACCGGCAAACCCAAGGGTGTGATGAATGAACACCGCGCCGTGGTCAACCGCCTGCTGTGGATGCAGGACCAATACGGGCTGTCCGCCGAGGATGCGGTGCTGCAGAAAACCCCGTTCAGTTTCGACGTCTCGGTCTGGGAATTCTTCTGGCCGCTGATGACTGGCGCACGCTTGGTCATGGCCCGTCCCGAAGGCCATAAAGACCCGGCCTATCTGTGCGAGGTGATCCAGGCCGAACGCATCACCACCTTGCACTTCGTGCCGTCGATGCTCGACGTGTTCCTGGCCCATGGCGATATCAGCCACAGTGCCGGTCTGGTGCGCGTGCTGTGCAGTGGCGAGGCGCTGCCGGGCAGCCTGGTGCGGCGTTTCAAGGCGCAACTGCCGGGCAGCGAACTGCACAACCTCTACGGCCCGACCGAAGCCGCGGTGGACGTGACCGCCTGGAACTGTGGCGGGCCGCTGGACCCGACACCGGACAACACCCCGATCGGCAAACCCATCGCCAACACCCGCCTGTACCTGCTGGACGAACAGTTGCAACCGGTGCCGTTGGGCGTGGTGGGCGAGCTGTATATCGGCGGGGTGCAGGTGGCACGCGGTTATCTGCATCGCCCCGAACTGACCGCGGAGCGTTTCCTCAAGGACCCGTTCAGCGCCGATTCTGTTAACGGCGGACCCCAGGCCCGTATGTACCGCACCGGCGACCTCGGTCGTTACCTGCCGGACGGCAGCATCGAATACCTGGGACGTAACGACGACCAAGTGAAGATTCGCGGCCTGCGCATCGAGCTGGGAGAAATCCAGGCGCGGTTGACCCAGTTGCCGGAGGTGAAAGAGGCGGTGGTTTTGGCCCGGGAAGAGGTGCCGGGGGACAAGCGCCTGGTGGCCTATTACACCACCGAGCTTGCCAGCGAACGCCTGGAGACCGAGGCACTGCGCAGCCACCTGTTGGAGCAACTGCCGGAGTACATGGTGCCGGCGCTGTTCGTGCACCTGCCGGCCTTGCCCTTGAGCCCTAATGGCAAGCTGGACCGCAAAGCCTTGCCGGCCCCGGACCTGGAGTCGCTGCGGGTGCGCGAGTACGAAGCGCCGATTGGCGACACCGAGATCCTCCTGGCGCGGATCTGGGCCGAGTTGCTGAACGTGGAACGGGTAGGGCGCTTTGATCATTTCTTCGAGTTGGGCGGACACTCGCTGCTGGCGGTGAACCTGATCGCGCGGATGCGTCGGGCCGGGCTGGCGGCGGATGTGCGGGTGCTGTTCGGCCAGCCGACCCTGGCCGCGCTGGCGGCGGCCGTGGGCGCTGGCCGGGAGGTCGCGGTGCCGGCCAATGCCATAGTCCCGGGCTGCGGGCGGATTACCCCGGCCCTGTTGCCCCTGGCCAACCTGAGCCAGGCGGCGATCGACCGGATCGTCGCCAGCGTGCCCGGCGGCTTGGCCAATGTGCAGGACATCTATGCCCTGGCGCCGTTGCAGGCCGGCATCCTCTATCACCATATCGCCGCCAGCCAGGGCGACCCCTATGTGCTGCAGGCGCAGTTCGCCTTTGTCGACCACGAGCGCCTGGCGGCCTTTGTCCTGGCCTTGCAGGCGGTGGTCGAGCGCCACGATATCCTGCGCAGCTCGGTGCATTGGCAAGGCCTGGAGGAGCCGGTGCAGGTGGTCTGGCGCCAGGCTTCGCTGGCCTGCGAAGCGGTGGCCGTGGACGGCGCGGACGGCGATGTGCTGGACCAGCTGCGGGCGCGCTTCGACCCGCGCCGGTATCGCCTGGACCTCGGCCAGGCGCCGCTGCTGCGCCTGGTGCATGCCCATGACCTGGCCAACGGGCGGGTGGTGGCGCTGTTGCTGTTCCATCACCTGGTGATGGACCACATCGCCCTGGACGTGCTGCAACAGGAGATGCAGGCCTGGCTGCTGGGCGAGGGCGAACAGCTGGGGGCGGCGGTGCCGTACCGCAATTATGTGGCCCAGACCCGCCTGGGCATCGGCGAGCAGGAGCACGAGGCGTTCTTCCGCGAACTGCTGGCGGACTTCGACGAGCCGACCCGGCCGTTCGCCCTGCCGGCCCGGGAGCAGGGTGGCGACACCGAAGAGGCGCGCCTGCCCCTCGATGCCGGCTTGAGCCGGCGCCTGCGGGTCCAGGCCCGGCAGTTGGGCATCAGCGCCGCGAGCCTGATGCACCTGGCCTGGGGCCAACTGTTGAGCCGGGTGTCCAGCCAGCCGTCGGTGGTGTTCGGCACCGTGCTGCTCGGGCGCATGCAGGGCGGCGAAGGCGCGGAGCGGGCGCCGGGGGTGTTCATCAATACCTTGCCGCTGCGGGTCGAGCTGGGCGGGCAGGCGGTGCGCACGGCGGCGCTGGCCACCCATGAACGCCTGAGCCAACTGCTCGGCCACGAACATGCGCCGCTGGCCCTGGTACAGCGTTGCAGCGCGGTGGCGCCGGCCACGCCCTTGTTCAGCACTTTGCTCAACTACCGTCACAGCGCCCCGGCGGCGCTGGAGTCCGGCCCGGCTTCCACGGCCTGGCAGGGCATGCAACTGCTCAAGGCCGAGGAGCGCACCAACTACCTGCTGACCCTCAGCGTCGACGACCTGGGCGAGGGCTTCAGCCTGGCCGCTCTGACCCTGCCGGGCATCGGTGCGCAGCGTATCTGCGGTTACATGCAGTGCGTCCTGGAAAACCTGGTGCAGGCCCTGGAGCAGGCGCCGCAGACGCCGGTCGAAGCCCTGGCGATCCTTTCCCGAGAGGAGCGGCAGCAGGTGCTGGAAGGCTTCAATGCCACGGCGCGGGAGTTCCCCGAGGAACAGACCGTGGATCGGCTGTTCGAGGCCCGGGCCCTGGCCCATCCCGAGGCGACCGCCGCGGTGCATGGCCAGCAGTCGCTGAGCTATGGCGAGCTGAATGCGCGGGCCAACCGCCTGGCCCATTACCTGCTGGGCCTGGGAGTGAAGCCGGGGGACAGCGTGGCGATCCTGCTGGAGCGTTCCCTGGAGCTGCTGGTCAGCCAACTGGCCATCTGCAAGTGCGCCGCCGTCTATGTGCCGCTGGACAGCCACGCGCCGGCCGAGCGCCAGGCGTTCATGCTCGAGGACAGCCAGGCGGTATTGCTGCTGACCCGCAGCGGCGAGTTACTGGCGCGCCCGGTGCGCCGGGTCGAGCTGGACCGGTTGAACCTTGCCGACCAGCCGGGGCACAACCCGCGGCTGGCGCAGTCCGCCGAGGCGGTGGCATACATCATGTACACCTCGGGCTCCACCGGCACCCCCAAGGGCGTGCTGGTACCACACCGGGGCATCACCCGGCTGGTGCTGAACAACGGCTATGCCGATTTCAACCCGCGGGACCGGGTGGCGTTCGCCTCCAACCCGGCATTCGACGCCAGCACCATGGACGTCTGGGGCGCCTTGCTCAATGGCGGCCAGGTGCAGGTGATCGACCATTACACCCTGCTCGATCCCGAGCGCTTCGGCGCGGCGCTCAAGGCTGGCGGCAGCACCGTGCTGTTCGTCACCACGGCGCTGTTCAACCAGTATGTGCAGCTGATTCCCGATGCCCTCAAGGGCCTGCGGATGCTCCTGTGCGGCGGCGAGCGCGCCGATCCGGCGGCGTTCCGGCGCTTGCTGGCCCAGGCCCCGGGGTTGCGCCTGGTGCATTGCTACGGCCCCACCGAAACCACCACCTACGCCACCACGTATGAGGTCAAGGCGCTGGCGGCGGACGCGGACAGCGTGCCGGTGGGAAGGCCGATCTCCAACACCCGGGTGTATGTGCTCGACGCCCGGCAGCAACCGGTGCCGGTGGGCGTGGTGGGGGAGATCTACATCGGCGGCCATGGCGTGGCCAAGGGTTACCTGAACCGCGCGCAACTGAGCGCCGAGAAGTTTCTCCCCGATCCTTTCAACCCGCGGCCGCAGCGCCTGATGTACCGCACCGGCGACCTCGGGCGCTGGAACGAGCAGGGCCTGCTGGAGTGCATCGGACGCAACGACGACCAGGTGAAGATCCGCGGCTACCGCATCGAGCTGGGGGAAATCGAAGCACGCCTGGCCACCTGCCCGGGGGTCAAGGAGGGGGTGGTGCTGGCCCGCGAGGACGCGCCGGGGGACAAGCGCCTGGTGGCCTACTTCACGGCCCGGGCCGCCGAGCCCGCGCTGGCCATCGAGCAGCTGCGGGGCTATCTGCAAGGCCAGTTGCCGGACTACATGGTGCCCTCGGCCTATGTATGGCTCGAGCAGCTGCCGCTGACCGCCAATGGCAAGGTCGACCGCAAGGCGCTGCCGGCGCCGCAGCTGGAGGCCCTGGTGCACGGCGAATACCAGGCGCCCGCCAGCGCGCTGGAGCAGACCCTGGCCCAGGCCTGGGCCGAGGTGCTGAAGCTGGAGCGGGTCGGGCGCCACGACAGTTTCTTCGAATTGGGCGGGCACTCGTTGCTGGCGATCAGGCTGCTCACCCTGCTGCAACAGGCCGACCTGCCTATCACCCTGGCCGAGCTGTTCGAACATGCCAGCGTCGCCGCCATCGCTGCCTTGCTCAGCCAGCGTGGCGTCGCCCCGCAACCGCAGCAGCCGGCGCTGATCCCGGTGCGCACCGGCGGCAGCCAGCCGCCGTTGTTCCTGGTCCATGAGTTCAGTGGCCTGGATATGTATTTCCCGGCGCTGGGCAAGCATATCGCCGGCGACTTCCCGATCTACGGCTTGCCGGGCGTGGCCCTCGGCCAACCGCAGCTGCACACCATGCAGTGCCTGGCCACGCGCCTGGTGGGGATCATCCGCGAGGTGCAGGCCGAAGGGCCTTATCGCCTGGCGGGCTGGTCGTTCGGCGGGGTGCTGGCCTATGAGATCGCCCAGCAGCTGATCGGCCAGGACCAGGTGGTGGAGTTCCTCGGCCTGATCGACAGCTACGTGCCGCGCCTGACCGACCAGGGCAAGGCGCGCTGGTCCGGCGACAACGCGCTGAAGCTGCACCTGTTGCTGCAATGCAGCTTGTACTGGAAAGCCCAGGGCGCGGCCGGTACCGCGGCCCTGGCCAGCCTCGACCTGTTGCACCAGGCATTGGACGGGCTGGACTTTGCCGCGTTGCTGCAACGCTGCCGCGACCAGCAGCTGTTGTACCCGGACATGGCCGCGGCGGCGGACGCCGACCTGCTGGGCTTCCTCGAGCGCGAGGTGGCCCACGGCCATGCCCTGGCGCATTACAGCCTGTTCGCGCTGGACCTGCCGGTGTACCTGTTCTGCGCCGAGGAGCGGCCGACCGAGCTGTCGCGGCGCAGCCAGTTGCTGGGTTGGGACAGGGTGCTGGCGGCGGACCGCCTGCGGGCGATCCCGGTGCCGGGGGATCACCAGAGCATGATGCAGGCGCCGCATATCCAGGTACTCGGCCAAGCCATCGGCCAGGCCATACAGGCCTCGGCGGCGGAGCGCGCGGCGGCGTCGCCGGCAGCGCTCTACCAGCCGCTGCTGACGATCCAGAGCGGTCGCCCCGGGCAAGTGCCGATCTTCTGCGTGCCGGGGGCCGGCGACAGCGTCACCGGCTTTATCGGCCTGACCGAAGCCCTGGGCCCGGACTGGCCGATCCTCGGCCTGCAACCCCGGGGCCTGGAAGGCAACGCGGTACCCCACAGCCGGGTCGAGAGCGCGGCCGCGCATTACCTCGACGCGCTGGAATCGTTGTACCCCGAGGGACCGCTGCACCTGGTCGGGCATTCCTTCGGCGGCTGGGTGGCGTACGAAATGGCCACGCTGTTGCAGGCCCAGGGGCGCGAGGTGGCGTCCCTGACCCTGATCGACAGCGAGTCCCCGGGCGGCAACGGCGTGGTCGGCCAGGCCTACACCACCTCGGCAGCCTTGCAGCGCCTGATCGAGAGCCTGCAACTGGCTTCGGGCAAATCCCTGGGCATCGACCCGCGGGCCTTCGCCATGCAGGACGACGCCAGCCAGCTGGAGCAGCTGCATGCCGGCATGGTCCGCGTCGGCCTGCTGTCGGCGCGTTCCACGCCCGAGGCGATCCTCGGCATGGTGCGCACCTTCGCCAGCGCCTTGCGCACCCTCTATCGACCGCGCCGGCGCTACCAGGGCCGGGCGCGCCTGGTGCTGGCCGATGACCCGAGCCTGGATGCCGCCGGCAACCAGCGGGAGCAGCAGGCGATGGCCGAGGGCTGGCGCCAGCGGGTGGATGAACTGCAGGTCTGGCACGGCCCGGGCAACCATTTCAGCCTGCTCAAGGCGCCGAATGTGGCGCACCTGGCGGCCTGGTGGCAGCAGGGCTTGGCGCTGGCGAGCGGGGCGCCGCGGTCATGAGGGGCGCGGGGCCGCCCGGGCCGCCGGGCAACGGGCTATGGATGGGTTCGGCCGCCGGTTCCACGGCTGGCTGAACCCGCTGGGTTTATCGGGAAGCACCGCTCATGACGGCAATAGGGTGCTTCGCACAGTGAGGCCCGGCAGCCGCCGGGTTCACCCTCAACGGATGTGTGGTCACCTATGGAAAAGTCGAAGTTTCGCAAAATCGCTATGGGGTTGGCGCTGGCCGTGGTCGCCGGTTTGATTTTCTACGCGGTGCGGGCGCCGGCGGAGCCCCCGCAATACCTGACCGCCGAGGTCGAGCGCGGCGATATCGAGAACGCGGTGCTGGCCTCGGGGCTGCTCGAAGGCATCAAGCAGGTGGATGTCGGCGCCCAGGTCTCCGGGCAGTTGAAGTCGCTCAAGGTCAAGCTCGGCGACAAGGTGAAGAAGGGCCAGTGGCTGGCGGAAATCGACCCGCTGGTGCTGCGCAACACCTTGCGCCAGGCCCAGGTCGACGAGGAAAACCTGCAGGCGCAGCGGCGCGCCACCCTTGCCCAGCTCAAGGAAACCCAGTCGATCTACGAGCGCTACCAGGGCTTGCAGGAAGACGCGGCGATTTCCAAGCAAGAGTTCGAGACCGCCACGGCCAACTATGAGGTGCAGCGCGCCAACCTGATGAGCCTCGATGCGCAGATCAAGAACGCGCATATCCAGATCGACACCGCCAAGGTCAACCTGGCCTATACGCGCATCGTCGCGCCCATCGACGGCGACGTGGTGGGCATCGTCACCCAGGAAGGCCAGACCGTGATCGCCAACCAGCTGGCGCCGGTGCTGCTCAAGCTGGCCGACCTCGACACCATGACCGTCAAGGCCCAGGTCTCGGAGGCCGACGTGATCCATATCAGCCCCGGCCAGGAGGTGTACTTCACCATTCTCGGCGAGGACCGGCGCTACTACGGCAAGTTGCGCGGCACCGAACCTGCGCCGCAGAACTTCCTCGACACCCAGCCCGCCGGCACGCCGAAACAGACCACCGCGGTGTTCTACAACGCGCTGTTCGATGTGCCCAACCCCGATCATCGCCTGCGGATCTCCATGACCGCCCAGGTGCGCATCGTGCTCGACACCGCCAAGGATGTGCTGACGGTGCCGGTGGCCGCGCTGGGCCCGCGCAACAACGACGGCAGCTTCCCGGTGCGGGTCCTCGATGCCAAGGGCCAGGCCCGGCAGCACAACGTGCAGACCGGCATCAACAACAACGTCAAGGTGCAGATCAAGGACGGCCTGGCCGAAGGCGACCGGGTGGTGATCGGCGATCCGCTGCCGGCCGTGGCGGGGGCCTGACCATGACTCAGTCTCAACCCCGGGCCTGGTCTCAAGCCCAGACCCGGCCCCTGTTGGAACTCAAAGGCATCAGCCGCAGTTTCATGGCCGGCGAGCGCGAGTTCATGGCCCTCAAGCACATCGACCTGAGGATTGACGCCGGCGAGATGGTGGCGATCACCGGCGCCTCGGGCTCCGGCAAGTCGACCCTGATGAACATCCTCGGCTGCCTCGACTACGCCACCGGCGGCAGCTACCGGGTCAACGGCCAGGAAACCCGCGACCTCGACGACCAGGCCCTGGCGGAACTGCGTCGTGACTACTTCGGTTTCATCTTCCAGCGTTATCACCTGTTGCCGCACCTGAGCGCCCTGCACAACGTCGAGATGCCGGCGATCTATGCCGGCACCGCCGAGGCCAGGCGCCACGGCCGGGCCCGCGAGTTGCTGGCGCGCCTGGGCCTGACCGGGCACCTGGGCCACCGGCCGAGCCAGTTGTCCGGCGGCCAGCAGCAGCGGGTGAGTATCGCCCGGGCCTTGATGAACGGCGGCGAAGTGATACTCGCCGACGAACCCACCGGCGCCCTGGACACCGCCAGCGGCAAGGAGGTGATGAATATCCTGCTGGAGCTGCATGCCCTCGGGCACACGGTGATCATCGTCACCCACGACCCCAAGGTCGCGGCCCATGCCGAGCGGATCATCGAGGTGCGCGACGGCGAGATCCTCAGCGACCAGGCCAATGTCCGTGAAGGCGCCCAGCCGCCCAGCGAGCCGCCGGTAGCCCTCGAGGGCAATGGCGCGCGGCGCCTGGTGGCCAGCCTGGGGCTGTTCCGCGAGGCCTTCAACATGGCCTGGGTGGCGCTGATTTCCCATCGCATGCGCACCTTGCTGACCATGCTCGGCATTGTCATCGGCATCACCTCGGTGGTGTCGATCTCGGCCATCGGCGAGGGCGCCAAGCGTTATGTGCTCAAGGACATCCAGGCCATCGGCAGCAACACCATCGATATCTATTCCGGCACCAGCTTCGGCGACAGCCGGGCGACGGCCATCGAGACCCTGGTGCCGGCCGATGTCGCGGCCCTCAACCAGCTGTATTACGTCGACAGCGCGACCCCGGTGGTGGGGCGCAACATGTTGCTGCGCTACCGCAACATCGACCTCGACGCCCAGGTCAACGGCGTCAGCAACCAGTACTTCCAGGTGCGCGGGCTGAAGCTGGCGGCCGGCATCGCCTTCAGCGAAAGCGACGCCCGGCGCCAGGCCCAGGTGGTGGTCATCGACCACAACGCCCGCCACCGCCTGTTCGGCCCCGGGGAGGATCCCCTGGGCCAGGTGATCCTGGTGGGCAACCTGCCGTGCACGGTGATCGGGGTGACCGCCGAGAACAAGAACATGTTCGCCGCGAGCAAGGCGCTGAATGTCTGGGTGCCTTATGAGACCGCGGCCGGGCGCCTGCTCGGCCAGCGCTACCTGGACAGCATCACGGTGCGGATCAAGGACGGCCAGCCGAGCAAGGTGGTGGAGGACAACGTCACCAGGCTGATGCTGCAACGCCACGGCACCAAGGACTTCTTCACCAACAACCTCGACAGCATCATGCAGACGGTGCAGAAGACCAGCCGCTCCCTGGCGCTGCTGCTGTCGCTGATCGCGGTGATTTCCCTGGTGGTCGGCGGCATCGGCGTGATGAACATCATGCTGGTGTCGGTCACCGAACGCACCCGCGAGATCGGCATCCGCATGGCGGTGGGGGCGCGCCAGTCGGACATCCGCCAGCAGTTCCTGGTGGAGGCGGTGATGGTCTGCCTGATCGGCGGGATGATCGGCATCTCCCTGTCCTACGCCATCGGCTACCTGTTCTCGCTGTTCGTCAAGGAATGGGAAATGGTCTTTTCCATGGGCTCGATCGTCACCGCGTTCGCCTGCTCGACCCTGATCGGCATCGTCTTCGGCTTCGTGCCGGCGCGCAACGCCGCGCGGCTGGACCCCATCGAGGCCCTGGCGCGGGACTGAAAGTACGGCGCCTGCCGGGCAGTCGCGGCAGGTCCGCTCGATGGGCGCGCCCCGCTCATGCACGACCGAGCGGGGCGACTCCTGGTTGTTGCACCGGCTGTTCCCCTGGCCTCTGTCCCAGTCCTGGACAACCGGCTCGGGCCTGGAGGATCAGAGGATGGTGCTAGTGGCCTGTACGGTTGATTCGGCTACTCAAATTCGAGTGCCAGGGCTTGCCAGGCAAGGCGCCATGACGAGTCGTAGCCCGCTACGGCGAGGAATGGCAACGCAGCCTGGCGAGCACTGGCGCCGAAGTTGAGTGCACGAATTAGCCACACAGGCCACTAGGGCCTGGGGTGGCCGTGGCCTCGTCCGGAGAGTACATCCAGCGCAGTAGCGAGTGGCGTCCGCTGATCCCCATCTTGATCGCTGCCCGCTTGAGGTAGCTCTCGACGGTGTGCACCTTGAGTTTCAATTGCCCGGCCAGTTCGGGGGCGGTGCGCCCGGCGAGCAGGCCGACGCAGACCTGCATTTCCCGGTTCGACAGCTTCAGCCCCGACTGCCGCAGGCGGGCGGCGAAGCGCAGGCGCAGGGTTTCCAGGCCCTGGTGTTCCAGGCTGGCGGCGGCTTCGGGGTCGTCCCCGGTGGCGTTGTGCGGCTGCAGCGCCGCCAGGTGTTTTTCCACCATGGGCAGCAGCAGCGGGGAAAAGTCCTGCAGGAGCGTGCGTTCCTGGTGCGAGAAGCTCTGTGACTGGCAGGAGCGGTACACCGAGATCACGTAGCGGTAATCGTCCTTGTGGCTGGTCAGGTGCAATTGCGCGGCGGTCTCGGCAGGGCGTGCCGTGAAGGCCTGGCCGGACGGGCCGAGCATGGAGCCGCTGTAGATCTCGTCGCGGGCGGTTCTGGGCTGCGATTGACCCTCTGAATACACACGCATCTGGGTGATATGCGTGGCGTCCACCGCCAGTTGGGTGCGTATCAGGTCATGCAGCATGCGCGGAAAACTGCGACTGCCGGTGCTGGCGATGACCTTGCCAATGTGTGGGAACAGTACTTGTGAGTTCATCATTTCATCCATGAGTTTCACGTTGCGCGACACTTGCCTTGGTAAGCGACGAGCGCGGCGAGACGATGTTTAGAGCGTCACGCTGGACCCGGCGCCGTTTCGTATCCTAGTACAGGGTTGCGGTGGCGGTTTGATGAACCGCGGCAAAAAAGCCCGAGGCAGAGTGCTTTCCCCCTCGCGGCGCGGGTGCCGATCCATCGCACGGCCGCCGGTTGCCGAGTTTATCCTGTTGATTAGTGTCAAAGTGCCACTTTTTGTGTGGCATGAGCGGATGGATCACCGAACGCCTGTCCGATTGCCTATCAGGTCGCGGGTGGGAAATCGAAGGCCGCCCATGACGGCGCGGCCCGATCGGCACGAGTGGACCCGCCGGGTCGGCGGGTCCGAAAGGGCTCAGAGTTTCGGCAGCTGGCCGATGCGGCCGAACATCTCGGTGACGATCTGCAGGTCTAGCTGGAACTGCTCGACGGTCTTGAACTCGTTGTCGTTGTGGCCGGTGTACTTGACCTCGGGACGGGCCAGGCCGAATTGCACGCCGTTGGGCAGCTCATGCACCGAGGTGGCGCCGGCGGAGGTGCCGAATTTGTGCTGCATGCCCAGGTTCTCGCTGGCCACCGCCAACAGCGCCTTGACCCATTCACCCTCGGGGTTGCGGTACATAGGCTCGGCGATCTTGTAGTCGAAGTTCACCGCGACCTGGTTTTTCTTGCTCCAGGCGGCCAGCTTGTCGGCGATCTGCTTCTTCAACACCTCCGGGGTCTTGCCCTTGGGCACGCGCAGGTTGACCGCCAGCTTGAAGGCCTTTTCGTCCTGGCCGACATAGGTCAGGGAGGTGGTCAGCGGGCCCATGAAGTCATCGGCGAAACCGACCCCCAGCGTGTTGCCCAGGTAGTCCAGGCCCCAGTTGTCGGCGGCATAGCGGGCCGCGTCGGTGATGTGGTTGTGCTTGAGCGCGACCTTGCCGTCGAGGCTGTTGATGAAGTCGAGCATGCGCGCCACCGGGTTGACCCCGGACTCGGGCTCGGAGGAGTGGGCGGACACGCCGGTGACCGTCAGCTTGACGTCCTTGCCTTCGACCTTGGCGTCCACGCTGAAGTCGCCGCCATGGGCCTTGGCGTACTCGCTGCCGGCTTTCTGCAGGCTGGCGGCCAGTTCGGCGGGCTGGTCGGTCACCAGGGTGGCGACCGAGGCGCCCGGGATCTGGTTGGTGGCCAGGCCGCCGGTCATCGAGACGATTTGTGCGCCTTTGCCTTCGGCGGTACGCCGCGGGAAGCTGGCCATGACCGTGCCGTAGCCCTTCTCGGCGATCACCACCGGGTAGCCGCCATCCAGCGCCAGGTTGTAGTTGGGCGTCGGGTTGCGTTCGAAGTAGTAGGGGATGGCGTCGCCGCTGGTTTCCTCGGTGGTGTCCACCAGCAGCTTGAAGTTGCGTGCCAGCGGCAACTGCTCTTCCTTGATGATCTTCATGGCGTACAGGGCCACGACTATGCCGTTCTTGTCGTCCTCGGTGCCGCGGCCATACATGCGGTCGCCGACCAGGGTGACCTTGAACGGGTCGAGCCTGGTGCCGTCCTCCAGCACCCAGTTCTCCGGCGTCACCGGCACCACGTCGGCGTGGGCGTGGATGCCCACCACTTCTTTGCCGCTGCCTTCCAGGGAGATCTCGTAGACGCGGTTGTCGATGTTGCGAAAGTTCAGGTCGAAGGCCTTGGCCAGGGCCTGGATCTTGTCGGCGATCCTGATGAACTCGGGGTTCTCGTGCTGGGGCACGCCGTCGACGCGCACGGTGGGGATGGCCACCAGTTCGCGCAGGGTCTCGGTGGCGGCCTTGCCGTACTTCACCCGCGCATAGAGACCGAGCAGGCGATGGATCTCGTTCTGCTGCTCGGCGGAAAGCGCCTTGTTGTCGAGGAAGGCCTTGATGGCCGGGCCGAGGTTGGCGCTCTGGGCCAGCTCGCTCTTGCCCAGGGTGCCGAGGAACTGGCGGAAGTCCTTGACCGATGCATCGGCGAAGCTCTTGAGGATTGCCGCGTTCTGCTGCGGGGTGATGTTGGCGTGGGCGGTGGTGGTGAAGGCTGACAGGCTGGCCAGCACCAGGGTGGCCGCGGCCAGTTGCTTGAGGGAGAAATCCATTGCGGGAGGCGTTCCTTGCAGATTGTTAGGAAATATCTGACCTCCCACGCTAACACCACGGAGGATTGCTACGGGAGCCCCCGAAGTGGGATCTGTCGCACAGAAATGCAAAAGCGGCGCAGAAACGAAAAAGCCCGGGAGGGGCAGTCCTGGGCGTTCCGCGCGGGCGGGGTGCTGTTACAGCCTGGGCAAGCGCGCCGCGGCGGCGGTCAACCAGGCTGATGTCCAGCTGGGGCAAGGGGTCAGGGTTTGGGGGCGGCCGGGTTCGCCGCTGCCAACCCGGGTTCGACCTGCGACGCCGGGCGGGCGATCACGCTGATGATGCTCAAGGCGGCAATCACCAGGCCCGGCGAGGTCGCCAGCAAGACCCCGCTGGTGCCGGCGCCCGCTGCGAGGATCTGCCCGGCGGCCAGGGGGCCGGCCACCGATCCCAGGCGGCCGATGGCCACCGCGGCACCGACGCCGGTGGCGCGCACCAGGGTCGGGTACGAGGGCGGGGCCAGGGCGTACAGCACCAGTTGCGCGGCCATCACGAACAGTCCCGCGGCGAACCCGGCGCAGGCCATCGGCAGCAGGCCCGCCGACAGGCCGACCCCGGCCAGCGCCGCGAGCAATCCTGTGTAGACCAACAGCACGACCTTGATGCCGTTGCAGCGATCCAGCAGCAGGCCGCCGAGCAGCGAGCCGAGGGCGCCGCCAATGTTGAACAGCATCTGCACCAGCCCGGCCTGGGGTTTGCTGAAGCCTTGCTCCAGCAGCAACGACGGCAGCCAGTTGAGCAGCATGTACATCACCGTCAGGGTGAAGAAATAGCTCAGCCACAAGGCCAGGGTGGTGCGTGCCCGACCTTCGCCGAACAGCGCTTGGCCGGTGGAGAGGCGGGGCAGGCCGGGGTTGGCCTGGTGTTGGCGAAAGGCGCTGGACTCGGGCAGCAGCAGGAGCATCAGCGGCACCACCAGCAGCGGCACCAGGCCGCCGACGACAAAGGTCGCCTGCCAATGGTCGGTGAACAGCATGGCCACCAGCGCCGCCAGGGCGCCACCCAGGGGCACCCCGGCGTACATGATGCTGATGGCGGTGCCACGGCGTTGCTCGCCCGCGGCCTCGGCGCACAGGGCGATCAGGTTGGGCAGGGCGGCGCCCAGGCCCAGGCCGGTCATGAAGCGCGCCAGCAGCAGGCCCGAGAGGCTGGCGACATAGGCGGTGGCGAGGGAGAACAGGCCGAACAGCAGCACGGCGCCGATAAGGATTTTCTTGCGGCCGATGCGATCGGCGATCCAGCCGCCGAAGAAGGCCCCGGGTAGCAGGCCGACGATCCCGGCGCTGAACACCCAGCCCAGCATTCTCGGGTCCAGGGCGAAGCTCTGGCGCAGGCCCGCGGCGGCGGTGCCGGCGGCTTGCAGGTCGAAGCCTTCGATCAGGGCAACGATAAAACACAGGGCGATGGTCAGCGTCGTGCGACGCGATGGAGTGTCCATGGCAAACCTCATTGTTGTTTTTGTTGGGGCGGACGCAGCGCAACCCGCCTGTTCGCTCATGCGTTGGCAGGCGAAATTAAGATTAACAAAGATAACTAAAAAATGAAGGGTGGCCGAATTGGCCTTAAAGATCGATTTAGTTTTATGTAAATCAATGACTTGTTGGTCTTATCCGGCGTTATTTAGAAAATAGATAAGAATATTAATGTTCGATTATCGGTCAATGTGGATTGACGCCAGCCCCTGGCTGTTTCCATTCTCTGGCCGTGGGCGCCTGCCATGGCCGGCGATCCCGATCCGCAAAACAACAACAATAAGTGGACTCGAACATGCCGAACCTCTCACGCAACGCCCTCGCGGCGACGCTGGCCCTACCTGTCCGTCTGTGCTGCCTGGCCTTCTCGGGGCTGGGCGTAGTGGCCGCCCCGGCGCAGGCCGCGGGCTTTATCGACGACAGCCACGGCACCCTGACCCTGCGCAATTACTACCTCGACCGCGACTACAAGGACGACGGCGCGAAAACCGCGGCCCGGGAATGGGCCCAGGGGGCGATCCTCAACCTGGAGTCGGGCTTTACCCCGGGGACCCTCGGCTTCGGCCTGGACGCCCGCGGGCTGATGGGCATCAAGCTCGACTCGGCGCCGCACCGCAGCGGCACCGAACTGCTGCCGGTGTCGGCCAGCGACAAGCGCGCGGCGGACGAATATTCGCGCCTGGCGCTGACCGCCAAGCTGCGCCTGGCCCAGACCAGCGTGAAGAGCGGCGATGTGTCGATCTTCCTGCCGTTCGCCTTTGCCAGCCCGTCGCGGCTGCTGCCGCAGACCTTTCGCGGCACCACCCTCAGCTCCAAGGACATCGACGGCCTGACCCTCAACACCGGTTATATAGACCGCATCAACAAGCGCGACTCCACCGACTATCAGGCGCTGAGCATCGCCTCGCCGAACCGGCGCTTCAACGGCGCGGCCACCTCGTCGCACATGGCTTACCTGGGGGGCGACTACCAGGTCGATCCGGACCTCAGCCTGCGCGCCTACCACGCCGAAGTGGCGGACCTCTACCAGCAGGACACCCTGGCCCTGCTGCATAACCTCAAGCTCGGGGACGGGGTGCTGAGCAGCGACCTGCGCAGTTTCTTCAGCCGCGAAGACGGCAGCGCCAAGGCCGGCCAGGTGGACAACCGCAACCTCTCGGCGCTGTTCGCCTATCGCTGGGGCGGGCATCGATTGAGCCTGGGCTACATGCATGCCAGTGGCGACACGGCGACGCCTTATCTGTCGGGCACCGAGTTGATGGGCATGAGCGAACTGACCATGAGTTCCGATTTTCTCAACGCCCGGGAACGCACCTGGCAGGCCATCTACGACTACGATTTCGCCGCCGCCGGGCTGCCCGGGCTGAAGAGCCGCCTGCGCTACGTGCGCGGCGACCATATCGAGCTGGCGGCGCTGAATGCCGAGGGCCGCAAGGAGCGGGAGTTCCAGATGGAGCTGGGGTACGTGATCCAGGGCGGGCCGCTGAAGAACCTCGGGCTGCTGGCGCGCAAGTCGATCTACCGCAACGATTTCCCCGCCGGCGCGGCGTTCCGCGATGAAAACCAGACCCGCTTCCTGGTGCTCTACACGCTGCCGATCTGGTGACGCCAGCCGCCGCGCCACCGGTCCTGTAGCCGCTGCCGAGCCCGCGAGGCCGCGATCGGCAACGCAGTTGCCGCAAAACCTGCCTCCGCGATCTGTCTGAATGAAGGCGTTCGCCGGGTTGCGACGGCTGCGTCGGAATGCCGCCCACGCCGATCGCAGCCTGCGGCAGCGGCTACAGGGATCGCATGGATCGCAGGCTGGCGGCTACTGCTGGTAGACCTTTTTCAGCAGCCTGAGCAGTTCTTCGCGTTCCTGGTCGTCGAGGGAGGCGGTGGCGTCCCGGTCGCTCTTGGCGGCGATCAGCTTCAGTTCCTTGAGCAGGGTCTCGCCGGTCTTGCTGAGGAAGATCCCGTAGGAGCGCTTGTCCGGTTTGCAGCGCACCCGCACTGCCAGCGCCCGCTCTTCCAGCTTGTTCAGCAACGGCACCACCTGCGGCGGCTCGATGGCCAGCGCCCGGGCCAGGTCGGCCTGCATCAGCCCGGGATGCTGCTCGATGATCGCCAGGGCCGAGAACTGCGCTGGCCGCAGGTCGTGGCTCGACAGGCGGCCAATCAGGTTCTGGAACAGTTTCAGTTGCGCCCGGCGCATGGCGTAACCGATCAGGTCGTCCAGGGCGGAGTCCAGGGGCGCCTGGGTTTCGCTGTCGGCGACGGGGGCCTCGGCGGCGGCTATCTTGTTGGACGACTTGGCCATTGCAGGGGAAATCCTCGGGCTGGCGGTTAAGAAGGCTATCTAGTTTGCCGGGGTTGGCCGTGGATAGCCATGGCCGCTGGCAGATGTCTTGGCGCTTGAAGCGCTCCGGGTGCCTGGCAAGTCTTGGTTAATTTTATTAATAGTTAATTGACATAACTAATTCGGCGGTTTAGTTTTTGCCCATCTCAAGCCAAGAACAAAGAGAGCAATCGCCATGAGCAACTACGAAGGTCGCTGGACAACCGTCAAGGTCGAGATCGCAGAGGGGATCGCCTGGGTCATCCTCAACCGCCCGGAAAAACGCAACGCCATGAGCCCGACCCTGAACCGCGAGATGGTCGACGTGCTGGAGACGCTGGAGCAGGACCCGGCCGCCGGCGTGCTGGTGTTGACTGGCGCGGGCGAAGCCTGGACCGCGGGCATGGACCTCAAGGAATACTTTCGCGAAGTGGACGCCGGCCCGGAGATCCTCCAGGAAAAAATCCGCCGCGAAGCCTCGCAATGGCAATGGAAACTGCTGCGCATGTACGCCAAGCCGACCATCGCCATGGTCAACGGCTGGTGCTTCGGCGGCGGCTTCAGCCCATTGGTGGCCTGCGACCTGGCGATCTGCGCCGATGAAGCGACCTTCGGCCTCTCGGAAATCAACTGGGGCATCCCGCCGGGCAACCTGGTGAGCAAGGCCATGGCCGACACCGTGGGCCATCGCCAGTCGCTGTACTACATCATGACCGGCAAGACCTTCGGCGGGCAGAAAGCCGCCGAGATGGGCCTGGTCAACGAGAGTGTGCCGCTTGCGCAACTGCGCGAAACCACCGTCGAGCTGGCGCGCAACCTGCTGGAGAAGAACCCGGTGGTGCTGCGGGCCGCCAAGCACGGCTTCAAGCGCTGCCGCGAGCTGACCTGGGAGCAGAACGAGGATTACCTGTACGCCAAGCTCGACCAGTCGCGCCTGCTGGACACCGAAGGCGGCCGCGAGCAGGGCATGAAGCAGTTCCTCGACGACAAGAGCATCAAGCCCGGCCTGCAGGCTTACAAGCGCTGATGGAAAACCGGCGGGCGGCAGCGTCCGCCAGCTGTTCGGCGCAGCGCCCGGGCGCCGGCGTGAACCGCCCCACTGTATTCCCGATAAAGACAATAAAGAGGAATCACCATGCTGGACGTGCCCCTGTTGATCGGCGGCCAGTCGTGCCCCGCCCGCGACGGTCGAACCTTCGAACGGCGTAACCCGGTGACCGGCGCAGTCGTCTCGCGCGTCGCCGCCGCCACCCTGGAAGACGCGGACGCCGCCGTGGCCGCGGCCCAGGCGGCATTCCCGGCCTGGGCGGCGCTGGCGCCCAATGAACGGCGCAGCCGCCTGCTGCGCGCGGCCGGGCTATTGCAGGCCCGCAGCGCGGAGTTCATCGCCGCGGCCGGCGAGACCGGGGCCATGGCCAACTGGTACGGCTTCAACGTGCAACTGGCGGCGAATATCCTGCGCGAGGCTGCGTCCATGACCACCCAGATCAATGGCGAGGTCATCCCCTCCGACGTGCCCGGCAGCTTCGCCATGGCCCTGCGCCAGCCGTGCGGCGTGGTGCTGGGCATCGCGCCATGGAACGCCCCGGTGATCCTCGCCACCCGTGCCATCGCCATGCCGCTGGCCTGCGGCAACAGCGTGGTGCTCAAGGCATCCGAGCTGAGCCCGGCGGTGCATCGGCTGATCGGCCAGGTGCTGCAGGAGGCCGGACTCGGTGACGGGGTGGTGAATGTCATCAGCAACGCCCCCGAGGATGCCCCGGCCATTGTCGAGCGGCTGATCGCCAACCCGGCGGTGCGCCGGGTCAACTTCACCGGCTCGACCCGGGTCGGGCGCATGGTCGGCGAGCTTGCGGCGCGGTACCTCAAGCCGGCGCTGCTGGAGCTGGGCGGCAAGGCGCCGCTGCTGGTGCTGGCGGATGCCGACCTGGATGCCGCGGTGCAGGCCGCGGCCTTTGGCGCCTACTTCAACCAGGGGCAGATCTGCATGTCCACCGAGCGCCTGATCGTCGATGCCCGGGTGGCCGAGGACTTTGTCGCCAGGCTGGCGGCGAAGATCGCCAGCTTGCCGGCGGGCGACCCGCAGGCCGCGGATTCGGTGCTCGGTTCGCTGGTGGACGCCAGTGCCGGCGCGCGCATCAAGGGGCTGATCGACGATGCCCTGGCCCAGGGTGCGACCCTGGTTGCCGGTGGCCAATTGGCGGGCAGCATTCTGCAGCCGACCTTGCTCGACGGCGTCACCGAGGCCATGCGCCTGTACCGCGAAGAGTCCTTCGGGCCGGTGGCGGTGGTGCTGCGTGGCGAGGGCGACGAAGCACTGCTGCGCCTGGCCAACGACTCCGAATTCGGCCTGTCGGCGGCGATCTTCAGCCGCGACACCGGGCGCGCCCTGGCCCTGGCGCAACGGCTCGAGTCGGGCATCTGCCATATCAATGGCCCGACCGTGCACGACGAGGCGCAGATGCCGTTTGGCGGGGTCAAGGCCAGCGGCTACGGCAGCTTTGGCGGCAAGGCGGCCATCGAGCAGTTCACCCAGTTGCGCTGGATTACCCTGCAGAACGGTCCACGGCATTACCCGATCTGAACGCCGGCATCCGGACCCAACAATCACCAGGCCCCAGCCCCTGGCTGCCAGGTCCCCGGCGAGTCCGCCGGCGATGGGCCTTGATGGAGGACAAACACGTGAATTCCGAATTCAGATCGCCAGCGCCGAATGCGACCGACGCGCTGCCTTATCGCCAGGTGACCATCGCGCAGCCCGCGGTCGAGGTCAGCGAAGAGCAGGGCATCCTGCACATGCGTTCCCTGGAACCCCTGGCCGAGCTGCCGAGGCGCTTGCTCGACCGCCTGGTGCATTGGGCCTGGGTGCGCCCGCAGCAGACCTTTGTCGCCGCGCGCCAGGACGGCGGCGACTGGCGCCGGGTGAGTTACGCCCAGATGCTGGCCAGCGTACGCGCCATCGCCCAGAGCCTGCTGGGTTATGGCCTGTCGGCCGAGAGGCCGCTGGTGCTGCTTTCCGGCAACGATATCGAGCACCTGCAACTGGCCCTGGGGGCGATGTACGCCGGCATTCCCTATTGCCCGGTATCGCCGGCCTATTCGCTGTTGTCCCAGGATTTCGCCAAGTTGCGGCATGTCTGCGACCTGATGCAGCCCGGGCTGGTGTTCGTCAGCGATGGCGCGGCTTTCCAGCGGGCGATCGATGCCGTGCTGCCGGGCGACACGCCGCTGATCGTGGTGCGTGGCACCGTGGCGGGTCGGCCGCAGCGCGATTTTGCCAGCCTGTTGCAACACCCCGGCGACGCCGAAGCCGAAGCGGCGTTCGCCGCCACCGGCCCGGACAGCATCGCCAAGTTTCTCTTCACCTCGGGCTCGACCAAGCTGCCCAAGGCGGTGGTCACCACCCAGCGCATGCTCTGCGCCAACCAGCAGATGCTGTTGCAGACCTTCCCGGTGTTCGGCGAGGAGCCCCCGGTACTGGTGGACTGGTTGCCGTGGAACCACACCTTCGGCGGCAGCCACAACCTCGGCATCGTGCTCTACAACGGCGGCACCTTTTACCTGGACGACGGCAAGCCGACGGCCCAGGGCTTTGCCGAGACCCTGCGCAACCTCAAGGAAATCGCCCCCACCGCCTACCTGACGGTGCCCAAGGGCTGGGAAGAACTGGTCAATGCCCTGGAGCAGGACGGCGAGTTGCGCGAGCGTTTCTTCTCACGCATGAAGCTGTTCTTTTTCGCAGCGGCCGGCCTGTCCCAGAGGGTCTGGGACCGCCTCGACCGGGTGGCCGAAGCCCATTGCGGCGAACGCATCCGCATGATGGTCGGGCTCGGCATGACCGAGGCTTCGCCGTCCTGCACCTTCACCACCGGGCCCTTGTCCATGGCCGGTTATATCGGCCTGCCAGCCCCGGGGTGCGAGGTGCGCCTGGTGCCGGTGGACGGCAAGCTGGAAGGGCGTTTTCGCGGGCCGCACATCATGCCGGGCTATTGGCGCGCACCGCAGCAGACCGCCGAAGCGTTCGACGAGCAGGGTTTCTACTGCTCCGGCGATGCGCTGAAGCTGGTCGACGCCGCCGATCCGCAACGGGGCCTGATGTTCGACGGGCGCATCGCCGAGGACTTCAAGCTCGGTTCCGGGGTGTTCGTCAGCGTCGGCCCGTTGCGCAATCGCGCGGTGCTCGAAGGCTCGCCCTATGTGCAGGACCTGGTGGTGACCGCGCCGGACCGCGAGTGCCTGGGGGCGCTGGTGTTTCCGCGGCTGTACGAATGCCGGCGGCTGGCCGGCTTGCCCGCGAATGCCAGCGACGCCGAGGTCCTGGCCAGCGCGCCGGTGCGGCGTTGGTTCGGCGATTGGCTGCAACGGCTCAACCGCGACGCCAGCGGCAATGCCAGCCGCCTGGAGTGGATCGCGCTGCTCGACGAACCGGCCTCCATCGACCGTGGGGAAATCACCGACAAGGGCTCGATCAACCAGCGCGCGGTGCTGCAGTGGCGGGCCGCCAAGGTCGAGGCGCTGTATCGCGGCGAGGAGCCTTCGATCTTGCGCGCCGAGCCTGGCTTGTGAGTGTCATGGCCACCTGAGGGGGTGCACTGTCGCCAGTGCCGTGGCCACGGCACTGGGCATCCCCCGCAAGCGCTTCGCCAGCGCCGCCGAGATCGCCGCCGTAGGCAAGAGTCCTTCGGCGGGCTCTGGCGCATCGTCATGCGGAACACGTTCACCTATGACCCGAGCATCCAGGTGACGCCACAGCGGGGCGCCACGGTTGCCGCGCTGAATGTGTGCTTTCCCGAGTCGCAATCCACGCCCCTGGCATTCAGCTGAACCGGCTTCTAGCCAGCGACTTTTTTCTATAGCCTACGGCACCGGTTCGCCCGAGCGGTGGTGGGGCGCGCGAGCAGGGATTTTTTTGGATGCCGGGATTCGACATACACTGAATCTGCGTTCGTTAAGTGAAGGGGCGAGGGCGTATGGCGGTTGAACGACGGGATTTCAGTGGCGGCATGAAGGGCAAGAACCTGCGCTATCTGGAAGAGCTGCGGCTGGCGCCCACGGCCCATACCCGGGCAGGTTTCCTGCTGCTCGAACACTTCTCGCTGCCGGCCTTCACCCAGGCCCTGGATACCATCGTCACCGCCAACCTGCTACGTCCCACCTTGTTCTCGACCACGACCTTTGGCTTGCAGGACGGCGAAGTCACCAGCGACCTCGGGCTGGTGATCCGCCCCGATGCGCGCCTGAGCGCTCCAGCGCTCAAGGCTCTCGACCTGCTGGTGATCTGCGGCGGCTACCGCACGGAGCTCAAGGCCGATCACGAGCTGATCAGCCTGCTCAAGACCGCCGCCGAGCTGGGCATCGCCCTGGCCGGGCTGTGGAACGGGGCCTGGTTCCTCGGCGTCTCGGGGTTGCTGGAGGGTTACCGCTGCGCGATCCACCCGGAACACCGCCCCGCGCTGGCGGAGATTTCCAAGGTCACCCATGTCACCAGCGAGGCCTTTGTGGTGGACCGCGACCGGCTCACGGCGTCCAGTCCCGCCGGCGCCTTCCATATGGCCCTGGAGTGGATCAAGGGGTTGTATGGCAAGGCGCTGGTCGAGGGCATCGAGGACATTCTGTCGTTCGAGGAATCCCGCTATCGGCGCATCAAGCCGACCCTGCATGTCTCGCTGAGCGCGCCCTTGCGCGAAGTGGTCAAGCTGATGGACGCCAACCTCGAAGAGCCGCTGCAAATGGAGCAACTGGCGGAGTATGCCGGGCGTTCCCGGCGGCAGATCGAGCGCCTGTTCAAGGAGCAGTTGGGCACCACCCCGCAACGCTATTACCTGGAGTTGCGCATCACCGAGGCGCGCCGGTTGCTGCAACACACCGAGCTGTCCCAGGTCGAGGTGCTGGTGGCCTGCGGCTTCGTGTCGCCGAGCCATTTCAGCAAGTGCTACAGCTCGTATTTCGGCTACCGCCCCTCGAAGGAAAAGCGCCTGGTGAAATGACCGCGGGCGATTCACTCGGCGGCCAAGTGGGTGGTTATATCGCCCCTCTCATGTTTCATCGGCTTTTCGCTGAATTATCGATTTTTTGAAATCACGCCACTCATATAGTGATTCAAGTCGCGCAGGTCCTTAATGCTCCAAGCGTGCGGCGGTATCTTTACACCATTCTCTTGCAACGTTCTTGGAATCAAGTCTCCATTTGGACGAAGTATGACCGATGAAACAATAACACCCGGATAATCATTGAGTCGTTTCTTGAAGGCAGGCGTCGTAAGGTCGGGCGTTGGCGGATTGCTTTTATCAGCCAATGGCCCGGTTCCCTTGATATCGGCTCCGTGACACACGGCACATCGCTGTGAATAGAGATTTTTCCCGTTGGCATTATCGGCGACGGACAGTGAGGTTTGAATCGAAGATAGAATGCCTAGCGACGCGATGAGTAATGTTTTGACTTTCACTTTCCATGTGGCCTTGTTGTATGAGTCAGATATGCAGCGAGGGCTAATCCTGGAGGCGCCACTGCAACATGACGGTTATTGGAAGCCCGTCATTCTCCTGCGGCCCCCCCTTGCTGGCAAGGATCGCCGAGGGGCTGATGGGCAATCTCGGCTAAAGTACGACAGCCCGCCTATTGCACTGGCTGGATACGGGCGACTGGGCTCGCCGGGCTTTCCCATCATGTACGGATCGCAGGACATCGATGTCTGCATTCATGAATGTCGAGCATCGACTGAGTCGCCCTTATTTTCTTAGACACACTGACCGACTGCTTTTGGCCGCTCTCTGCCTGTCTCCACCGACAACATGGGTATCAGCCTGTCGATCATGAGTCCAGCCTTGAATCCTTTTCTTGATGCAGGCACGCCGTGCGTTCAGTTGGCTGACGGTGAAAGCAGCGCGGCATTTGGCACGGGATCATGGATGCCAGTTCTGCCGCTCAACGGCCACCTCTAAACCCCGCCATGTCGATACACCGTCGCACTCCAATAGCGGCTGACGCCATTGGGCGTCTGGCGAGTCCATCCTTCTGCCTCCAGTTGCCTGGCGATCAGTCGATTCATGAAGCCATGGCCGAGCAGCAGAACCGGTCCGTCGCTGGCGAGGGCCTGAAGGCGTTGCGCGGCGGTGTTGGCGCGGGTCTTTGCAGTGGCGGCGGATTCGACGCTGGGTGAGTAGCCGCACAACCACAGGACCCGAAGAATGAATGCCCAGGTAAACGGCGACAGCCGTGGTCGTTTCCAGCGTCCGTAAGGCAGTTGTGCTTCAGTGAAAAGCGCGTCGACCAGGGCGGGTTTCAAACCAAGCGCCTGGACAGAGGTCAGCGCCCGCGGCGCGTTGCTTGAGACAATCACCCTGGCGGTTGCGGCGAGTTGCAGGCTGGCCTCCGGGACGGGTTGTTGGGTGATTTCGCTGCGGTTGTATTGTTCGATCCAGTCCTGCATATCGAGCGCGGACAGTTTGTCGGTGGCGGCCAGCTTTGGCTGGCCGTGACGCATCAGGATGATTTCCCTGCTCACAGTCTTTTACGTCCTTGGGGGCTTGCGGTGAAGGGGCGCGAAGCGCGGTTTCGGGCACTCGAGGCATCGTTCCGGTACCTGCGCGAAGCCGCAGCAGTGCGAGGCGAGAGCAGCGGCTTTGCAGGCTCGACGGTCACGCCACCTGCAACAAGTCAGTCTTCGGCCATGACGCGGGTGGGTCTTGCGCGCTGGGTTTTAAAGCGGTTGCGGTCACGGTACCACGCCACGGTGTCGGTAATCGTCAGCTCCAGTGCCCGGAAGTTCAGGCCCAGTTCTTCTTCGCTCTTGCAATGGTTGAAACGGGTGCGGTCCTTTTCCCGTATCAACAGGCGCAAGGTGGCCATGCTCAGCAGGATCGGCCTGCCGGTCAGGCGCGCGTAGACCTCCTGCACCGCCGCCAGGGTGTAGAGAAGGGGGAGCGGCACGTAGCGAGTTGGTGTCTTGACCCCGGCGATACGTCCGAGCACAGGCACCAGCTCGGCCATGGTCATATGCCGGCCCGCCGCCAGATAGCGTTCACCACTGCGCCCGTACCTGGCTGCGGCAATCTGCGCCAGGGCCACATCGCGGGCGTCGACGACGGAAAAGCTACCGGGGATCAGCCCGGGCAACTTGCCGTGCAGGACATCGTTGACCAACTGCCCCGAGGAGGTCGGGCCGAGGTCGCCAGGACCCCACATCCAGCCCGGCAAGACCATGCAGGCCTGCATCTCGGGATGGGCCTCGAGGAACGCCAGGATGGCACGGTCGGCGAGGATCTTGCTGCGGTAGTAGTCATCGGCGTTGGCGTCGGCGCGCAGGCAGGTTTCATCGATGGCGGTGCCAGGCGCGCCGTCGAGCACGGCAATCGAGGACGTATGGATGAAGCGGCGGATACCGGCGCGGTAGGCCTGGGCGATCAGCTCCTCTGTGCCGATAACGTTGATCTTCTCGAGTTCCTGCCAGTGGCTGCCGCCCTGGTAGTTGTCGCGAAAGAACGCCGCGGTGTGAAACAGCGTATCGCAGCCTTGCAGGGCCGCGGCGAAGGCCTCGACATCGCCCATGTCGCCGACGACCAGCTCCACGCCGGGCAGGTTCTTGAACTGCTGTTCACCCTTGGCCCTCGAGCGCACCAGGGCTTTGACCGCGCAGCCTCGCGCGAGCAATTCCCGCACCAGGTTGTTGCCCAGCAGACCGGTGGCACCGGTCACGAATGCACGACGCATGGCTCAACCCTCGCTCGGTTCGGCTGACGGCAGCAACACCGTACTGTCGAAGAAGACCTCTTCATGGATGGCCAAACCGTCCTTGAAGGTGAAGTGCGCGGCGTAGTACACGGCAATAAAGCGCCCATGGGCTGGAATCACCCGGCCCGGCAGCACCAGAGGCGCGGCGAAGGTGCCGCTGAGCATGGCCGTCAGCGCCAGGCGATCGACACCGACGGCGAACGGGCTGAGGATCACGTGGGCATCGGGGAAGGCTTCGAACAACGCGATTTCTCGTTGGCGCATGGCTTCGCGACCCACTTGTATCCCCGCGCCATCGAGGTAGGTGAAGTCTTCGCTCACCAGCGCCAGCATCGCCTCCACATCACGGCGATTGAAGGCATTGGCGGCGTGTTGCGCATAGTCGTTGGGGCCAATCGGCATACAGTCCATTCCATTCGTTTCCAGGGGCCTGTAGATATACCGTCGAGACTCCTCTCGAAAAACAGCGACTCCTGCATAATGGCTTTGCATATATGCAAGCCAGGGAGGAGATGAGGCATGGTGTCGGAAGCGAATTGGGACGATCTTCGCCTGCTGTTGGCGGTCTCGCGGCGTGGCAGTTTTTTGCAGGCGGGCCAGATGCTGGGGATCGCCGCGTCTACCGTGTCCCGCCGGTTGACCCAGCTTGAGAGGGCCCTGGGCGAGCCGCTCGTCGAGCGCGGCGTCGAGGGCTGCTGGTTGACCTCGCGGGGCCAGTCCCTGGTGGAAGTGGCCCTGGCGGCGGAAGCGGGCTTGAGGCGGCAAACCGTTGCCGGCCGCTCCGCGCTGGACACCGAGCTGTCGGGCAGTGTCCTGGTCAGTGCGGGGGAGGGCTTTGCGTCGTGCGTGCTGGAGGCGGCGAGCCGCTTCACCGCGCTTCACCCGCGTTGCACGGTGGAGTTGCTGGTGGCCGCCGACTTTCACAAGATCGTCCGTGGCGTGGCCGACATTGCAGTGCGTACCGCGCACCTGGGCGAGCCGTCGCTGATTTATCGACCCATAGGCCGGCTCGCCTACGGGGTCTTCGCCGATGCGGGTTATCTGCGGCGCTTTCCACAGGTGACGCCGGCCACGGCAGTCAATATCGGCCTGCTGCCACCGCTGGATATGTTGCCGCAGGTACGCGTAGCCAAGGCCGCCGGTCTGGAACGCGCGCAGATCAGCGTGAACTCGTTCGCCCTGCAGCTGGAGGCGGTGAGGCGGGGCCTGGGGGTAGCCGCACTGCCGCGTGTGCTGGCGCAGGAGCTGATTGAGTTGTTCCCGGAGCTCCAGCTTCCCGATATGGAGGTCTATCTGGTGACCCGGCCACAGGCCTTGAAGCAGGCTCACATCAAAGGGTTTTTTGCCATGCTCGAGCAGGTGTTGCTCGAAGCCCTGGCCCTGGAGAAGGTTGAAGCTGACGCCTTGGGAGGCGAGGGCTGAGGTATGAAGCGCCCCTGGTTTTCCTGTGTGTTATGCATGATCGGCAGAGAGCGCTAAGAAGCGCGCTCGGACACTCAACCCTGCACCAGGTAAGCTCCGGACGGAACCCGATCGCGCAGCTTCTTGCATTTGCCGGGCTTGGGCTGATGCCCCGGCGGGCGATCGGGAAACCAGATTCGACATTTACCCGGAGGCGGCCGATGGCCACGGGGAATCTCAATCTCGTCGTAGGTGGAGGCTGGTTCGGCGGACGTCATTCGTAGTTGCCCTTCGGGGCTTGGCCTGTCACCCGTTGGCCAGTTCGCTGCGCTTTCCGCCGTTTCGCGGGTGAGTGCCTCAGGGCGGCGTTCAGTGTCCGGCGTGGGCTGCTCGGCGGCGAGAGTTTCTGCTGCACGGCGCTTTTTGACCTCTTCTTCCAGGCCTTCCCGTACGGCAACCAGACGCTCGTCGGCGTTGGGTGGGTTGTTCGACGCCAGGGCCTTCTGCGCCGCCTGGATCAATTGCAGGTTGCGATTGCGTAACGCGAGGTTGCGACCGACCCGCATATTGGAGCGCGTCGCCAGCGCCTCAGCCTGCTGATACTGCCCCTGCTGAAGACGCAACACGCCGAGGTAGTGCAGGGTCGCGGGATTGTTCGGTTGGATATGCAGGGCACGCTCCAGCGTGGCGGCGGCCTGGTCCAACTGGCCATCTGCATACTGCTGCGAGGCGGATTCAATCAGGGTTGTTGATGCGGTGTTACTTTGCTGAGAGGCTTTGCGCTCGGCCGCAACCGGACAATGCGACGCGACTGCGCAGAGCGCAAGGACAAGACCCGGCAGAAAACGCTTGGTTGGCATCAGGGGGCAGACTCGGTTGATCATCGACGGCACGCTCGTAAAACAGGCCTTCAGCGCTGTTCGGTCGGGGTGTGTTCACTGTCCCGTCATGACCGATGAAGGGGCTGCTATCGACCTGGCCAGTAGCCTGAAGTTCCCGCAGGAATGGCCACCAGGTGGGCAAGTCCGTGCCGTTACCCATGAGAAAAAGGAGAGGTGTGCATGCCGTCGTTCAAAGTGCGCGAGCTAAGCCGTGCGGATACGCAAGCGCTGCTGGCGTTCGAAACCCGGAACCGTGAATGGTTCGAATCTCATATCGAGGCGCGCGACCCTGCTTTTTATTCGTTGCAGGGGGTAGCCGCGCATATCGAGGGCTACCTGGCCGGTTTCGCGGCTGGCACCTGGCACCCCCTGGTGATCGAGGATGGCAGCGGAACCATCATCGGTCGAGCCAACCTGAAAAATATCGATACCGCGCAGGGTTCTGCCGAAGTCGGCTATCGGATTGCCCAGAGCGCCTGCGGCCAGGGGCTTGCGACACAGGCGCTGCGGCACCTGATCCAGCAGGCGCGGACGCGCTGGCACCTGACGCAACTGGTGGCTTATGTCTACAAGGAAAATCTCGGTTCGACCAAGGTCGTGGAGCGGTGTGGGTTCTTGCGGGAGCCACCGGCAGCAGACGGCGGCGCCAGTGATGAATGCCGATTCGTTCTCCCGATCTAGATAAGGGTTCTAGCCGTTCACCGCACTCGCGACTCTGACTGCTGGCCTGCAACCGCTACGTCGCGCCAGCCAGTTGCAGGCCCTTACCCGCGCCGCTCGGCCACCAGCAGCAACGACTGCGGCACCGGGCTTTGCGGGTGCTGCGGCTCCTGCAGGCTGGCCAGTCGGAAGCCGGCCATGTCCAGGGCGTTGAGCCAGCTGGGCAGGGTGCGGAAATACCACGGCATGGGTTGCCACTGGCCCTTGAAACCAGTGAAGGTTTCTTCGCGCCAACCGTCCTGATAGTCGCCCGCCGCCGCGCTCCAGGGGTGCAGGGTCTGGATTGCCAGTGCGCCGCCGGGGGCGAGCAGTTCGTGCATGGCGGCCAGCAGCGGGATGATGTCCTGGTGCAGCAGGGCGAAGTTGGCGCAGATCAGGTCGTAGTCGCGGCCGATGTCCACCTGCGCGCCCACCAGCGCCGCATAGCTGGCCACATGCACCGTTGCCGAGCCCGCGGCGCGCGCGGCCTCGACCAGGGTCGCATCGCCATCCACCCCGACCGCCTCGATGCCCCGCTGAGCCAGGGCGCGCAACAGCCAGCCCTCGCCGCAGCCCAGGTCGAGCACACGTTCGGGCTGACGGCCCAGCACCGCCAGCAGGATTGCCTGGTCGGTGACTTCGACACGGCTTTCGATGGCGCCGCTACGGATGGCGTCGATCCAGGCCTGGGCGTTGTGCTGCCAGCTGTGCAGCAGGGTGGATTCGAGAGTGGGCATGTCGGTGTCCAGAGTGGCTGGTCGGGTCCGGAGTATGGCTAGCGCTGACGTTAGCAGGCAGGGCGCCTGCGTCCAATACGCCTCATCAGGTACGTCGCTGTATGTCGGGCCCTACGCCAACCTGGTGGAAGGCGCGGACCTGTGCTGGCTGGTGGTGAGCTGCCCGCTGCATTACTGCCTGGCAACCCGTAGTCGGGAGGAGTGACTGAAGGCGGCGCGCTGGGGATTTTTCGACTGATAGAGCGGTTGGGTGAAGCAGGGCGCCTGGAGTGAAGATCCAGGCATCTTGTTCATGGATACAACGTTTTGCGGGAGATGAAAAACGCCTCTACTTTTTGCCTCGTGCCGATTAGAGTTGCCGATTTTCGACAGATGGTGCGATAGCCCCGCCCGTTTCTCAAGGAGGAGAGTCATGCAGTGCTTCGATCGTAGTTCCGTACCACCGCCAAGTCTGTTGCAGAGCCGGGAGGCCAGCGCCGACAGGCAGGTACTGGTCGATTATTTCCTGGCTGACAAGACCAAGAGGGCACAGAGTCGGGTGCCGGAATCGCTTGTCGATCTGAATGAAGACTCCGTCCGTCTTGCTCTGAGCCGGCTGTTCCACGGCAAATGTGCGTTCTGCGAGCGGGCGGAGGTGCCCACCGCCATTTATCGATTTCGTCCGAGGACGCAGGCCAGCCCACTGCTGCGAACGCCGGATGCCCACCTGTATTACGTCTGGCTGAGCAGTGCCTGGGAAAATCTCTACGCTATCTGCAAGGGCTGCGAGCCCGAGCGAATGGACTACTTTCCTGTTTGGGGCCGCCGCTCGCCTTTGCCTTCGGCGCGGCAGATCGAAGCCTATGCCCAGGAGAACATGGGGCTATGGCGCGATTACCCGCTCAAGGAGCAGCAACTCCTGCTCGATCCCTGCGAACAAGTCGACCTGGCCCGCCATCTGTCGGTCGATCTCTCGGGCCAACTCTATGGGCTGAGCGAGCGTGCAGCTGTAACGATCGAGCATTTCAAGCTCAATCGTCTCCAGGTACTCAAGCTGCGTAAGATCAAGCTGAAGGATTACTTTGACGAGCTGATCGACAACTGGTTCTTCCGGTCGGAGGGCGAAAGCCCGAAGTTCATGCTCTTCGACTTCGCCGCGCTGGACTTTGGCGGCTGCTGGTACCTGCTGTGCCGGCGTATCGTCCTGGCGCTTGCAAAGTCCAAGGTGTCGCCGGCGGCACTGGCTCCTGAGCGTATCGAGGAGACATTGCGAGCACTCTCCAGTAGTGCTGATGTCTTCGACTGGTTTGGAGACCTTGAGTCCCAGTTGGCAGAGTCCGTGGTACAGCGATTTGCCCCGGCTTCGCAACGGGTGAAACCCTTGCCCCGTGAATACCCGCCGCTGGCATCGATTCGTTTCAACAATTTCAAGGGCATCGAGCAGCTCGAACTGCAGATGCCCGCCATACAGTCGACGCGGATTTCAGGTACGAAGCCACCTCAACCGGCCCTGCTGATCCTTGGTGAAAATGCCGCCGGTAAAAGCTCCATCCTGGAAGCCACGGCCCTGGTGCTCAGCGGCGACAAGGCCTGCAGCAAATTGCCGATCGACATTTCCTCGTTGCCCCTGGACCCCGAACTGCTGGGTGTCGCGCAAGCACCGCGATGCAGCTCAGCGTCAGTCGTCGCGACATTCCAGGATGGCAGCCAACGTGATCTGACCATTGAAAAGGATATGTTCTGGCACGACGGCACACACGTTGTGCCCCCGGTTTTCGCTTACGGCGCATTCCGGCAATACCAGAAACAGGTGCGGCGTTACAGCCCGAGCAAATCGATCATCAACCTTTTCGACTCGACGGCCTTGCTGTCCAACCCGGAAAAGTGGCTGCTGGGCCTCAAGCCGGACGAGTTCAACACTGTGGTGCAAGCCCTGCGGGGCATCCTGTCCATCGAAGGTAAGTTCGACGTCATGGAGCGCGACGAGCAGAACCAGCGATGCCTGATCGTTACTGCAGCAGGGGATGACCAGCTGTTGTGCCGGACACCGCTGAGCCTGGCTTCCTCCGGCTATCGTTCGGTACTGGCGATGGCCTGCGACATCATCCAGGGCTTGATGGATCGGCGTATCAACCCGTATTTCGAAAGCCTGGAGACGGCCCAGGCGGTAGTGCTGATCGACGAAGTGGAGGCGCATCTGCACCCGCGCTGGAAAATCCAGATCATGCGGGCGCTGCGCCAGGCACTGCCCCAGGTCACCTTTATTGCCACCACTCACGATCCGTTGTGCCTGCGCGGCATGCAGGACGGTGAGGTGATCGTCATGCAGCGGGTACCCAGCGAAAAACGCTCCGATATCCAGTGGCCGGTGATGGTCGAGCAACTGGTCCGCTTGCCGGAGGTCAGCCAACTGACTGTCGAGCAGTTGCTCACCTCGGACTTTTTCAGCCTGACCTCCACTGACCAGCCAGATACCGAGCGTGAATTGGCTCACCTGGCCGATCTGCTGAGTGCCCAGAGAAGAGGGGAATTGCTGGCGCCGTCACAACAGGAAAGGCTGCGTAGCCTCGAGCACAATATCAGCGCTGCCTTGCCGGTCGGTTCCACCGAGGTACAACGGCTGGTACAGGAGGCTGTTGTCGAGTACCTGGATAACCGGCGGCGGGTATCGACGCACAAGCTCGGGCAGCTGCGGGTCGAGGCCAAGCAACGCATCCTCGGCATTCTGGAGGGGCTCTGAATCATGCGCGCCGTCAGTCGTGAGCGCGTGGCCGTTCCCGATGTTATGTCGGGAGACGAGTCGCCGGCGAACAAGGAACTGCAGAAATTCCAGGACTACTTCGATGCGCCAGCGGGGGCGTTGCCAGCCTTTGCCGTCTACAGGTCAGACAGCGTCAAGAAGCAATTGCATGAGTTGTTCCATGGCAAATGTGCCTACTGCGAGAGCTTCTACTATGGCAGTGCACCGGTGGATATCGAACACTACCGACCCAAGGGGCGGGTATACGAGGAGCCGGACCATCCCGGCTACTGGTGGATCGCCATGGACTGGGAAAACCTGTTGCCTAGCTGTATCCATTGCAACCGACGCAGCGGGCAGGTGACGCCCAGGCTTTCCGCCAGCCTGGTCAGTCTGGTCAATGAAGGAAAGGCGTTCAGTCGTTCCAGCGTGATGCAGACTGGCAAGCAGGACAGCTTTCCGATCCTCGGCCAGCGGGCGGCGGTGGGAGCCCGGGACTTTAGCGCTGAACAGGCGTTGCTGCTGGATCCGTGTCGGGATCAGCCGCAGGAGCACCTGAGGTTTCATGTCGATAGCGGCAATCTGATCGGCTTGGTGCTACCCAGTTCCCATGACAGCGGTGGCCTGGCCTTGGCTGGCGGTGTGGCAGGAATCAGGCCGGAACTGCAATCGGTCATCGAACAGGCCCTGGCCGATGGGCTGAGCCTCAGGGGCGCGGTGTCGATCCATGTCTATGGCTTGAACCGGCTCGGGCTGGTGCAGGAACGCACGCGTGTGCTGCGTCAGTTGGAGTTCCTGGAAATGCTGACGGTGGAAATGGGTCTGATGGCCCAGGAGCTTGACCCAGCCCCGGATATCCCGATGGCCGACGGGCCTGATCGGGACAGCAGGTTGCGCGACAAGCGCATCGCCAAGCGCTTGCGCTTTCTTCAGGAGCAGATTCTGGGGCAGATGAAAGCGCTGGCCAGCCCGCAAGCGCCGTATTCGGCCATGGTCCGCGAGTGGATCGAGGGCTTCAAGGCGCGCCTGCTGGCCTGATCAGGGGGGCGTCGTGCAGGCGTTCCTACGGGGTTCGCATCCGATCCTCGTCGGGCGATTTGTTGCGACTCATGAACAGGCTCAACAACACCGAAGCCAGAATGATCCCGCCGACAACGGCCAGCGACCATTCCACCGGCATGTGCAGCCATGGCATCAGCATCATCTTGCCGCCGATGAATACCAGCACGATCGCCAGGCCGTACTTGAGCAGGTGGAAGCGGTCGGCCATGTCGGCCAGCAGGAAGTACAGGGCACGCAGGCCCATGATCGCGAAGATGTTCGAGGTGAACACAATGAACGGGTCGGTGGTGATGGCGAAGATCGCCGGGATGCTGTCGACCGCGAACATCAGGTCGCTGGCCTCGATCAGCACCAGCACCAGGAACATCGGCGTGGCCCAGCGCTGGCCGTCTTGCAGCACAAAAAAGCGCTCGCCATGAAACCTTTTGGTGATGCGCAGATGGCCTTGTACCCAGCGTAGCAAGGGGTTCCTGGAAAGGTCGGGCTGCTGATGGGCGAAGAGCAGCATCTTGATCCCGGTAATGATCAGGAACACCCCGAACGCATACAGCAGCCAGGTGAACTGCGACACCAGCCACACGCCGGCGAAAATCATCGCCCCACGCATCACGATCGCCCCGAGCACCCCGTACAGCAACACCCGGCGCTGCAACTCCGGCGGCACGGCAAAGTAGCCGAAAATCATCACGAAGATGAACATGTTGTCGATCGACAGCGACTGCTCGATCAGATAGCCGGTGAGGAATTCCAGGGTCTTGCGTCGCGCGATCTCAGGCCCGAACCCGGCCTCCAGGTACCACCAGAGCAATCCCGCGAAGACCATCGCCAGCGTGGACCAGGCAATCACCCAGCACGACGCCTCGCGCACCGACACGCGGTGCGCCTTGCGCCCGTCGAGGACAAACAGATCCACGGCCAGCATGGCAAGCACGAAGGCGATGAAGGCGAACCACATCCAGGGTTCGCCGATGTGCAGGGATTGCATGCCGTTCTCCCGGTGGGCTTTATTCTGGCGTCGACAGGTCATGCTAGTGGCGAGATTGCGGTAAAGAAAAATCGATTATTCCTGAGCAGTGATTCGTTATTTACGAAGTGTCGCCGAGGCTTGCCATCCAGGGGGCCGGGACCTTCGCTGCGGACAGCCAGGTCGCCAGGCTGTACTGACAGATGGTCCTACAGGCGAAGGAGGGCGTTGGCCTTCAACCGCGCTGCCTTGTTCCGGGGGAGGGCGCCTGTGCCATCGGGTAATCAAGGCCCACTCCGCGCTAGTCATCCGCGAGCCGCGCTCGTACCTGTCGATGATTGCCAAGGAGTTGCCGATCGACCTGTTTCGCCGGCGTTCGCTGGAGCAGTCCTACAGGAGGGCTCCGGTCATTCGGGAGGACTCGGGATGCCCTGTGTTGGGCAAGACCCGGGCAGGTGCCAGGGCCCCTGTACGCTGCGGCTATGCGGTCAAAAAGACCAGGCGATTTCGGGTGTATATGACTAGCGAATGGTCAATTTGACCCTCTCGTTGGAAGGCGATCCCCGGCACCGCGCCGGCCGCAGCCCCGGCCCGTCGGCTTATGGCCGCGCGAGGCTGCGACCGGACACCGGGGCACGTCCCTTGCACTGCTGGAAAGGACGGTGGGCACAACCGCCCGCCGCATCCCGGGCAAGCTTGATTTGCGATAACGGCGAGGGCGCGCCAGTGGCCGATGATGGCCGGGGATTTCATTCGCCGCGTGTCGACCGTCGCCGGGTCGGCCGCTGGGTAAAGGAGTGGGCTTGATGCAAGTACTTGACCGTCGTGCGGCGATGGCGATCGTGCCGCTGTTACGCCTGGCCTTCCGGCCGTTTTTTCTCGCCGGATGTGTCCTGGCGCTGCTGGTGGTGCCGCTGTGGCTGACAGCGCTACAGGGTGCCCTGGGCGACTGGCAACCGGCGGGGGGCTGGCTGGGCTGGCACCGCCACGAACTGCTGTTCGGTTTCGGCCTGGCGATCATCGCCGGCTTCCTGCTGACCGCGGTGCAGACCTGGACTGGCCAGCCGGGCCTGAGCGGCCAGCCGCTGGCGGCCCTGGCCCTGCTCTGGCTGGCCGCGCGCCTGGCCTGGCTGGGCAACGCGCCCTGGCCGCTGCTGGCGGCGCTGGAGCTGGGGTTTCCCCTGGCGCTGGCCGGATTGATGGGCCGCATGCTGTGGAAGGGGCGCCAGCGACGTAATTACCCGATTGTCCTGATGCTGCTGTTGCTCGCGGCGGCCGATGGCCTGTCGGTGGCCGGCCTGCTGCAGGGCCATGAAGGCTGGCAGCGCCAGGGCGTGCTGAGCGGCCTGTGGCTGGTGGCGGCGATGATGAGCCTGATCGGCGGGCGGGTGATTGCGTTTTTCACCCAGCGCGGCCTCGGTCGGGGCGCGGCCGTGGCGCCCTGGCCATGGCTCGATTATCTGCTGCTGGTGGGCTCGGCGCTGGTGGCGCTGCTGTATGCCACCGGGCCGGCGCTGGTGGCCAATACCCGGGTCGGCGCGTTGTTCCTGCTGTTGGCGGCCGGGCACCTGTTGCGGCTGTGGCGCTGGCAGGATCGCGGGTTGTGGCGGGTGCCGCTGCTGTGGTCGCTGCACCTGGCCTACGGTTGGCTGGCGCTGGCGTGCCTGGGCATGGCGCTGTGGCATTTCGGCGCGCCGCTCAACCCCAGCCTGGCGCTGCATGGCCTGACCATCGGCGCCATGGGCGGGATGATCCTGGCGATGATCGCCCGGGTCAGCCTGGGCCACACCGGGCGCCCGCTGGAACCACCGGTGGGCATGACCCTGGCGTTCATCCTGCTCAATCTGGCCTGCCTCAGCCGGGTGCTGCTGGTGCTCTGGCTGCCGCTGGCGGCGTTGTGGCTGGCGGGCCTGTGCTGGGCCCTGGCCTTTGCCCTGTACGTCTGGCGCTACGGGCCGATGCTGCTGCGGGCGCGAGTCGACGGGCGCCCGGGTTGAGCCCGGACGCAGAGCAAGGAGAAGGGCAATGATCTACCCCGGGTTAGTGGTCATCCACCTGCTGGCGGCCATCGCTTTTATCGGCACGCTGTTCTTCGAGGCGTGCATCTGGCACACGGCGCGCCGGCAACTGGCGAGCGACGCCCAGGTGACGGCGGACCAGGCCATCGCGGTGCGTTCGCGCAAGGTCCTGCATGGCGTGGTGGTGCTGTTGTACGGCGCCGGCATCGGCCTGGCCTGGCAGCATCGCGGGGCCTTGAGCCAACCCCTGGGCAGCAGTTTCGCCAGCCTGTTGAGCCTGAAGATCGTCCTGGCCCTGAGCATCATCGGCCATTACCTGCTGCTGGCGTACTGGCTCAAGACCGCGCGGCTGAGCGCCGGCCGCGCCTGCTGGATCCGCCGCAGCGTGCTGGGGCACATGCTGCTGATCGTGGTCCTGGCCAAGGCGATGTTCTATTGGCCCGGCTGAATGCAGGGGCCAACCACCGGGCTGGTACGCAGGGGCAGGGATCAAGCGTTCGGGGCATTGACGAACAGCACGTTGTTTTCCAGCTGGATGTGCTGCATCAGGTCGTCGCGAAACTCGCTCGGCCCGCGGTACAGCGCGCGCCAGGCGTTGCAGGCGTCGTCGGGCGAAGTGATGTGGTCGGTCAGCGCCAGCAGCCTCTCCAGGGCCTCGCCCTGTTGATCGTGGTCCAGGCGCAGCACATGGATCGGCGGCGCCTGGCATCCCCGCAGTTGGCCTCGCCGTGCGGCACGAGCAAATCGGCTTTGCTCGCCTGAGTTTCAGAAACCTCTCACATACATCCTCCACGCAAATTGCTAGCTTCGCTTGCAACAAAAAACCAGCAGGACTTCCCAAGACCGGCCAGGGGCACTGCTGTTCAGCTTGAGGAAAAGCAAAATGTTTGCGCCTGCCCATACTGCGCATTTCACGCTCTCGATCCCCTCCGTTCGCCATGACTTCAGGGTGTTGGCGTTCGACGGCACCGAAGCCCTCAGCACCCTCTATGGGATCCGCGTCGAACTGGTCAGCGAGCAGCCTGACTTCGACCTGGAGAGCCTGCTCGCCCAGCCGGCCTTTCTCCGGTTCGGCCTCAACGGCGAGGGCCTTCATGGGCAGATCGAGGACCTGTACGTGGGAGAGACGGGCAAGCGCCTGACGCGCTATCACCTGACCCTGGTGCCGGTGCTGCACTACCTGCAGTTCAGCTTCAACCAGCGGATCTTCCAGCACTTGACGGTGCCGCAAATTGTCGCCCGGGTGCTTGGCGGCCATGGCATCCAGCCCGACGTCTATACCTTCAATGTCAGTACCAGTGCGAAGCGTGAATACTGCACCCAGTACGGGGAAAGCGATTTCGAGTTCGTCCAGCGCCTGTGCGCCGAGGACGGCATCGCCTGGCATCACCAACACTCGGCCGATGGCCATCTGCTGGTGTTCACCGAGGACCAGACCTGTTTCCCCATGCTGGGGGATACCCCCTATCAGCAGGACACCGGCACGGTAGTGGACCATCCGGTGGTCAATCGCTTCTCGCAACGCTTCAGTACCCGTACCAGCACCGTGACGCGTCGCGACTATGACCTGAAACGCCCCAGTCTGCTGCTGGAAAGCCAGTTCACCGCGGAGTTTCAGCCGGCGCTCGAGGACTATCGCTACCCTGCGCCAATCACCACGCTGGAGCGCGGCAAGGTGTTGGCCAGGCGGGCCCTGGAGCGGCACCGTGTCGACTATCAGCTGGCCGAAGGCAAAAGCGATCAGCCGCTGCTGCGCAGCGGGCACTTCTTCAACCTGAGCGGACACCCGCGCAAGTGCTGCAATGATCTGTGGTTGCTGTTGAGCGTTACGCATTGCGGCCGACAACCGCAGTCACTCGAGGAGTCCGTCACCAGCGATACCCAGCCCGAAGATGGCTTCACCCAGGGTTATCGCAACAGCTTCACCGCGATTCCATGGGATGTGTTTTTTCGTCCTCCGCTGCTGGCGCGCAGGCCACTGCTGGGCTGCCAGACCGCCCGGGTCACCGGCCCCGTCGGCGAGGAAATATTCTGCGATGATTTTGGTCGGGTGAAGGTCGAGATGCACTGGGACCGCCTGGAGCTGGGTAGCGACAAGAGCAGCTGCTGGCTACGGGTTTCTTCAAGCTGGGCAGGGGAGAACTTTGGCGCGGTGACCATTCCGCGGGTCGGCATGGAAGTGGTGGTGAGCTTCCTCGAAGGCAACCCTGACAACCCGCTGATTACCGGCGTTGTGGCCAACAGGAGCACCCCCGTGCCGTACCCTCTGCCGGCGAACAAAAGCAGGACCGTATTGCGCAGTCGCAGTACGCCAGACAGCGGCGGCTACAACGAACTGTCGATCGAGGACCGCGCCGGGCAGGAAAAAATCTACCTGCGTGCGCAACGTGACATCGAGCACCTGATCCTCAACGACAGCGACACCGCGATCGGCAACGACCGGCACGAACAGATCACCCGGAACAGCCACAGCCTGATCGGCAACGACCGCTTTGCCCAGGTGGACAGCAATAGCGCCAGCCTGATCAGGGGGGACGAACTGCACACGACCCAAGGCATACGGAACACGCAGATCGGCGGCAACGAGCGGCTCTCCGTCTCGGGCAATGGCAGCATCACCGCAGGCGGAACCTGGGTCGTGCAGGCCGGGTCACAGGCCCGCGTCACGGCCACCAATGTGGTGGTCGATGCGAGTGCAAGCCTCACGCTCAAGGCGGGCGGCCAGCACATTGTCATTACCCCTGGGGGGATCTTCAGCAGTGTACCCATCATCCTGGGCGGAGCGCCTGTGACAGGCGTTGCACCACAGCAGGCCCTACAGGCACTGGCCGAGAAGTCGCAGACCATCGTTGCCACTTCGTTGGCGCTCGTTGCTGCCGCCAAGCAACGCGCTGCGCAATTCTGCCCCCTTTGCGAAGCCTGCCGCGATGGTCGATGCAGTGTGGGAGATGTGGCATGAGCACACCCGAACGATGGTTGCAGATGCAAGCCGACCTGGGCCGACGCCTGTACCTGGTACTGGACTCTGATGGCCAACTCGACGAACGCGATGCGTTGCTCAATGAACGCGAAGGTAGCCAGTACAGCAATCTGTACATCGGTACGCCCGCCAGCTCGCTGGCAGCAGTAGGCCCGTACCTGTTTCAACTCGATACGCTGGATCATCCGGTCATCCAGGCGCTGCTCAAAACGCCGGAACGTCACTGGGGCTGGCTGGCCAGCAGCGCAAGCGGCGACCTGGATCAACTGGCCCGCCATTGGCGCGCCCGCCTGGTGACGGGGGAGCGCCCGAACCAGGCGCTCTATCGCTTTCACGACAATCGCGTCCTGGGGCGTGCCTTGGCACATCTGCGCCCTGAGCAATGCAGCGAATTCCTCGGGCCGATAGCCAGCGTGTGCTACTGGCAGGATGGGCAATGGGCCGCCGCCTACAATCGCGCACCGGGCGAGTACGCGGTGCCGCCCGATCCAGCGTGGCTCGCTGTCCCCCCAGCCCCGGACACGGCGGCAGGCATACAAATCGATAATGCCCGGCGCTACCTGATGGTTGAGCAGACGGAGCAGTTGGCCGAGCTGGCCAGGCAACAGGATGCGGACGCCTGGCTACAGGCTCAGTTAGCGTTGGCCCGCACATGGGGCTGGCAGGCACCTGAACAAGTCCGGTTCCTGCTTGTTCAACGTTTGCAAGCACCAAACGATGCACTGCCCAAGTCCTGGTCACCTCAACTCGACGAAACACCCCTGGCGCATTTTCAGCGTGTGTATCAGGAAGTGCAGTTTTGGCAAGGAGACGCCACCGTATGAACCTAACCCTTCAAAGCCTGATCCTTGTCAGCAGCCTGGCGCTGGTACAGGGCTGCGCGGCCCTGGGCACGTCCAACAGCTTCACCCTCACGGCCGACCTGCCACCGGACTTCGCCTATGTCGCGTCGGTGTATTACGTGCCCGCCAAAGGGCAAGCCTGCACCGTGCCGAGGGCAGACAATCTGGCGCCGCAGTTCAACCGTGAGTGGCGCACCGAATACAAGCCGGATGCGCAAATCGAGATACGCCGAACCCGTAAGGGGTGCGAGCTGGTGGTTGATCGCGTTGAGCTGGAAATCAACGCGATCTATGGACCGGACTGGAGTGACTTTGGGCGTGAATATGCCCAGGTTTCGGTACGCGCAGAACTGCCGGAAGCGGTTAAAGCTACATTCGACGCCGCTGGGGAAAGTGAATTTTCCGGCCAGTGCCAGTGGCTGTTCCGCACGATTGGCCCCAATCGATATATCACCAAGATCCTCGACTGCAAAAAGACCGATGCATCCGGCGAACTGCTGAAAAGCCGTCCCTTTGCGGCCTATACCCTCGATGAGCTGCCGGGTAAAACCGTAAAGATGAAGATCAAGCTGGCCAATGAGGAAAGGCCATATATGAAGGACACCTGGGTCAAGGTGCCCGGTGGTTGGAAGCGCTGCATGGGCAAAGGATTCGAAGACCAATATGCATTCTGCTATGGCAACCACAAGGACTTCAGCACATTCAGGATGCCCGGCGGCCGTATCTGCACCATCTATCCAGGCTGCACCGAAGACAAGGAGGTGACCCGATGAGCCTTGAGCCGATGCAAGAGTGGGAACGGCCTTTCTTCGATACGCGCATGCATGCTTGCCCAGAGCGTACTTACTCCACCAGTTTTCAGGGGGCTGTGAAACGCGCCCTGCAAAGCTTGATGCTTGGCAGTTGTCTGGCACTGGCACAGGGCTGCGTCGTCAAGTCCAACAGCTTCACCCTCACGGCCGACCTGCCACCGGACTTCGCCTATGTCGCGTCGGTGTATTACATGCCCGCCAAAGGGCAAGCCTGCACCGTGCCGAGGGCAGACAATCTGGCGCCGCAGTTCAACCGTGAGTGGCGCACCGAATACAAGCCGGATGCACAAATCGAGATACGTCGAACCCGTAAGGGGTGCGAGTTGGTCGTCGACCATGTCGAGCTGGAAATCAACGCGATCTATGGTGAGGACTGGGGCGATTTGGGGCGCGAATATGCTCGGGTTTCGGTACGCGAAGAACTGCCAGAGGCGGTCAAAGGGACGTTCGACGCAGCCGGGAAAAGTGAGTTTTCCGGCCAGTGCCAATGGTTGTTCCGTACGTCCGGTGGATTGCGCCGTCTTGTGAAAATCCTCGATTGCAAGAAGATCGATGCGGACGGTGAAGTGCTGAAGAGCCGCCCCTTTGTGGCCTATACCCTCGACGAGCTGCCGGGTAAAACCGTGAAGATGAAGATCAAGCTGGCCGATGAGGAAAGGCCGTACATGAAGGACACCTGGGTCAAGGTTCCCGGTGGTTGGAAACGCTGCATGGGCAAAGGATTCGAAGACCAATATGCATTCTGCTATGGCAACCACAAGGACTTCAGCACCTTCAGAATGCCCGGCGGCCGTATCTGCACCATCTATCCAGGCTGCACCGAAGACAAGGAGGTGACCCCATGAGCCTTGAGCCGATGCAAGAGTGGGAGCGGCCTTTCTTCGATACGCGCATGCATGCTTGTCCGATGCGGACACATTCGACCAGTTTTCAGTTGGTGGATGAAGAAGGCGACGGTGCGCCCTATGCCGGTTTGGCGTATGAGGCTACCGATTACGAAGGGGCCATCTATTTGGGCATCCTGGACGAAACAGGCACAGGCAAGGTCAATCGACACTATTGCGGGCCGGTAGTACTCAAGGTCGATCAAGCCTATCAAGGACTTGAGGATATCTATACAGCTTTAAGCGGGAGAGAACACTACCCGCTGCCCATCACAGAATTGCAAGTGCGTGCCGAAAAGACCCGTTTTCTGAATTCAAACGGCACCCGTACCCAGTCCAACCCGGCGCAAGCCCAAGCTGGTTTCTTCTGCCAGGTCGAGGTGAGCGAGCTGGTGGCGCATCGTGCCCACCTGCCGCCGCTGGCACCCCGCAACTTTGCGCCCCAGCACTACGTGCACTCGCTGATGCGCCAGCCCTCGGAAGTGGCCGCCATGGCGGAATTGGGGTTTGGCCCCACGCCTTCCAAGGTGCAGGGCATTGCGCTATTGCCGAATAAACACCATGTGCTGGAGGTGCGTCCGCTGCGGGCCCTGAGTCCGGTCCTGTCCACGGGCAACGAGTTCTGCTCGCTCAACCTGTACCAGTTGGCGCTGATGGCAACCCTGAGCTATAGCCCGTTTGGCCAGGACCCCAATTCGCAACCTGTGGAAAGCAGCAGTGTGAGCTTCCCGGCGCAACCCAGCGTCGGGAACTGGTTTGGCGATGCCCTGGCCAAGTCTGATGAGCTCTGGCAAGTGGACGCTAGTCAGATTCCCGGGAAAACCTATTACCCCCTGTATGCGGATGTGGCGTATTCCAAACGTCTGGAAGTCGTCCCTTTCGACCCCAAGCTTTACCCTGATGTGAACAGCCCTGACCTGGGCACGAACCAGGAGCACCCGGCCAAGCTCCACTACCTTGATGATGCGGACATGCCGGGAGGTACCGACTCCCAGGCGTTCATCACCCATAACGATGAGCTGGTTTTGCTGGCGATACGGGGAACGGCCGGAGGGCCTGACATACTGCGCGATTTGGACGCGGCGCAAGTGCCTTTCGAGAATACCAGTGGCAAGGTGCACAACGGCTTTTATGGTTCTGCAAAAGTCGTTCGAGAGTTTGTCACAACCTATCTGGATAAATTCTATAGCGGGCAGAAGCTAGTGATTACCGGCCATAGCCTGGGTGGTGCGGTGGCACTCCTGGTCGCCGAAATGCTACGACGCAACAAAAAATATGCAGCCGATATTTTGCTCTACACCTACGGCAGCCCACGCGCAGGCGACAAGACCTTTGTGGAAAACGCCAAGGCTTTGGTGCACCACCGCATGGTCAACCAGAACGATCCGGTACCGAGTGTCCCCGCCGCCTGGATGGACACCTCTTGGGGCATGTCCGGCCTCGGTGTGGTTCTCACTTTTGTGAACGTCCCGGTGGGGTTGGCGACACTGATCCTGAGTCCAGTCAACATCCGCGGTGAACCCTATACCCACCACGGCAAATTACGCCACTTCATGCCGGTATCGTTCAGGGATGGCGACCGGTCTGCCATCCTCTGGGAGCCGGGCTGTGAAACCGTCACCGAGCATGCAGGGGCGGTATGTGCCAAAGCGCTGAAGGCGGAGGGCGGTTTACCAGATCGTGGTCGACTGCTACGCCAAATGCTGGATTACGTCGATCACAAAATGGTGGCCAGCTACATCCCACACTGCTGGGCCTTCTTGCGGCGATCACAAGAAGCGCTGGAGAGCCGGTGGCCATTGGTCACCTCGCGAGAGGTCGAGCAGATTGACCAGGCGCTGAACGCAATCACTGTGCAAATGCGAGAAGAGGCCGCTCAAGCAGATAACTCGGCGGGCCAATTCAAGGTATCTGCCCTGCAAGCCGAAATGGACAAGGTGAAAGAGACCCGGCTTCGGTTGAGGACGCTAAGCGACGGCTATGTCACTGATGCGCAGGTATACGGACTGCTCGTCAATCAGCCGGACGTATTGGCGATGAGCCTGGAACGCTGGTTGGCGCATTCCTTCAATAGAGTACGTGAACAACTTGCGATGGCGCCGTCTGATGCTGACAGCAACGATCATGCGATTGCTGCACTGGTGGGCGGCCATGTCCCAGGTGCCGCGTTCGATCTGAATGTTGATGGGATCATCTGACGCTGATGGTGCTTCTTGCTGGTGTACGGATAACCCAAACGATGAATTTCAAGTGCTACACAAGAAAGATAATTGCCCTGTCGGTGCTACCCATTTTTCTCACTGGATGTATCGGGGCGACGGTATCGTTGCCAGAGAAAGAACCGACGCCATCGGCTGACCCGCAGGCTGAGGCGGAGTCAAACACCACTCGAGAATGGTGCGGGGTCACGTTATGGGCGGTCATCGTGCCCATTCCGTTGAAGCTTCCCGTCTGCAAACTGGAGAAGGGAAAACACCTGACTTCAACCTTTCATGCATGCGGTCCGTTGATGGTCCTGGGGCCCATCGTTCATAGCTATGAAGGGAACGCGTTCTGCGGGCGCTTTCCGGGCTGACGCGAGAGTGAAGATATCCGCCTGCTCATCGACGGTGGCGGGCATGTCGCTGGCCGACGTGTTGGCCAGGAACATCGCCCCATGGGGCAAGCGGGGTACCCTTGGAATCAATCGGCCTCCTGGCCACCCGCGATGACGATCTTCTGGTCCCCCAGCCAGCGCCGGGCGCCGCAGCCGTTGCGCGAGTAGATGTCCTCGGGGTTGTTGAGCCCGCAGTGTTCCAGCGACATGCAGCCGCAGCCTATGCATTCCTCCAGGCTTATGTTCAGCCGTTCGAGTTCGGCGATGCGTTGCTGCACCCGGGTTTTCCAGGTGGCGGTCAGGCGCCGCCAGTCCGCGCCGGCCGGTGCGGTGTTGATGGGCAGGCCGGTCAGTTGCTGGATGATTTCGTCGAGGGAGAAACCAATGCGCTGGGCGAACACAATGTAGGCGATGCGCCTGAGGATCGAGCGCGGGTAGCGGCGGTGGCCGCTGCCCAAGCGGAACGAGTGGAGCAGCCCGCGGGACTCGTAGAAACGCAGCGCCGAGGCCATGACGCCGCTGCGTCGGGCGACTTCGGTGATGGTCAGCAACGGCTCGCTTGATTTGTTCATGGGCCCTCCGAAGGGGCTTTACTTAAAGTTAGCTTTAACTTTTATATTCCGTCTGCCTATAAATCAACACGTCTGGTGCAGCGGGAGTCCACTTTCATGAATCGAATTCGCCGAGTGTTCGGTCGATGCAGTTCTTCAACCCTTCGACTCGGAGCGCTGTGCCTCCTGTTGGCGCTGGGCGGCTGTAACGAGAAGGCCGAGCCGGTCGCCGCCGCGGCGCCGGTGGTCGAGGTGACGACCGTGAGCGTACAGGCGGTGCGTGAGTGGGACCTGTTCAATGGCCGCATCAGCGCGATCGATGCCGTCGACCTGCGGCCACGGGTCAGCGGTTATGTCGACCGGGTGGCGTTCCGCGAGGGCGACGAGGTGGAGAAGGGCCAGACCCTGTTCGTCATCGACCCGCGCCCTTACCGCGAGGCGCTGGCCAGTGCCCAGGCCCGGCTGGCCCGGGCTCGCGCCACGGTGCGCCTGGCCACCGAGCAGGACCGCCGCGGCCAGGCGCTGGTCAAGCAGTCGGCGCTGTCGCGGGAGGAGGGCGACATTCGCAGCGCCACGCTGGCCCAGGGCGTGGCGGATGTGAACGCAGCCGTCGCCGAGGTGGCCACGGCCCAGCTCAACCTCGACTTCACCCAGGTCCGCGCGCCGTTTTCCGGGCGCGTCGGGCGCGCCATGCTGACCCTCGGCAACCTGGCCCAGGCCGATCAGAGCGTGCTGACCAGCATCGTGTCCCAGGACCCGATGTACGTTTATTTCGACGCCGACGAGCAGAGCCTGCTGCGCTACACCGAGCTGCTGGGCAAGGGCCAGCGCCCGGGCGTGAGCAATACCGTGCGGGTCGGCCTGGCCAACGATGTCGGGACCTTTCCCCTGACCGGCACCGTGGACTTCCTGGATAACCAGGTCGACCCGGCCACCGGCACCATCCGCGTGCGCGCGGTGCTGCCCAACCCCGAGCGCCGGCTGACCGCGGGCCTGTTCGCCCGGGTGCGTCTTGAAGGCGCTAGCGAGACCCGCGCCGTGCTGATCGACGACCGCGCGGTGCAAACCGACCAGGACCGCAAATACGTGTACGTCATCGGCCCGCAAAACCAGGCCCTGCGCAAGGACGTCACCCTCGGGCGCCAGCTGGATGGCCTGCGGGTGATCAGCGCCGGGCTGGCGGCCGGCGACCGGGTGGTGTTGAACGGGGCGCAGAAGATCTTCTACCCGGGCATGGCGGTGGAGCCCAAGGAAATCGCCGCGCCGACGCAGCAGGCTTCGGCCGCCGCGCCCCAGACGCCATTGGCGAAATAAGGGAGAGCGGCCATGGATTTTTCCAAGTTCTTCATCGACCGACCGATCTTCGCCATCGTGCTGTCGATCATCATTTTCGCCCTTGGCCTGATCGCCATCCCGGTGCTGCCGTCGGGGGAATACCCCGAGGTGGTGCCGACCAGCGTGGTGGTGCGCGCCACCTACCCGGGGGCGAACCCCAAGGAGATCGCCGAGTCGGTCGCCGTGCCCCTGGAGGAGGCGATCAACGGTGTCGAAGGGATCATGTACATGAAGTCGGTCGCCGGCTCCAACGGCAGCCTGGCGGTGAGCATCACCTTCGTCCCCGGCGTCGATCCGGACACCGCCGCGGTGCGCGTGCAGAACCGCGTGAGCCAGGCGCTGTCGCGGCTGCCGGAGGAGGTGCGGCAGTATGGCGTGACCACCCAGAAACAATCGCCGACGCCGCTGATGTACGTCAGCCTGCTGTCCCCGGACAACAGCTACGACTCGCTGTACCTGCGCAACTACCTGACCCTGCACGTCAAGGACGAGCTGTCGCGGCTGTCCGGCATCGGCGATGTCGGGGTCTACGGTTCGGGCGACTACGCGATGCGCATCTGGATGGACCCCAACAGCCTGTCTGCCCGGGGACTGACCGCGGCCGACGTAGTGAACGCGATCCGCGAGCAGAATGTGCAGGTCTCGGCCGGCCAGCTGGGCGCCGAGCCTTCGCCGCAAGGCGCCGATTTCCTGGTGTCGATCAGCGTGCGCGGGCGCTTGCGCAGCGAGCAGGAGTTTGCCGATATCGTCCTCAAGAGCGGGGCGGACGGGCAGTTGGTGAAGCTGTCGGACGTGGCCCGGGTCGAGCTCGGCGCGGGCGACTACACCCTGCGCGCGCGCCTGGATGACCGTAACCAGGCGACGGTGGGGATTTTCCTCTCGCCGGGGGCCAACGCCTTGCAGGTCGCCGAGGCGGTCTACGGCAAGCTCGACGAACTGTCCCGACATTTCCCCGAGGGCGTGGCCTACAAGGCGGTGTGGGACCCGACGGTGTTCGTCCGCGAATCCATCAGCGCGGTGCAGCACACGCTGATGGAGGCGGTGGTGCTGGTGGTGCTGGTGGTGATCCTGTTCCTGCAGACCTGGCGCGCCTCGATCATCCCGCTGATCGCGGTGCCGGTGTCGGTGATCGGCACCTTCGCCTGGCTGTATTTGCTGGGGTATTCGATCAACACCCTGACCCTGTTCGGCCTGGTGCTGGCCATCGGCATCGTGGTCGACGACGCGATTGTGGTGGTGGAGAACGTCGAGCGTTTCATCGAACAGGGCTACGACCCGCGGGAGGCGGCGCACCGAGCGATGAAGGAGGTCTCCGGGCCGATCATCGCCATCGCCCTGGTGCTGTGCGCGGTGTTCATTCCCATGGCCTTTCTCTCCGGGGTCACCGGCCAGTTCTACAAGCAGTTCGCGGTGACCATCGCGATTTCCACGGTGATCTCGGCGATCAACTCCCTGACCCTGTCACCGGCCCTGGCGGCCAAGCTGTTCAGGCCCCAGGGCGCGCCACAGGACTGGCTGGAGCGGGGCATCCAGCGAGTATTCGGGGGCTTTTTCCGCGCCTTCAACCGGATGTTCAAACGCCGTTCCGATGGTTATCACGGCCTGGTGTCCTACTCCCTGGGGCGGCGCGGCTCGGTGTTCTTCCTCTACGCCTTGCTGCTGATCGGCACGGCCTGGCTGTTCAACCTGGTGCCGGGCGGCTTTATCCCGACCCAGGACAAACTCTACCTGTTCGCCGGCGCCAAGCTGCCGGAAGGCGCGTCCCTGGCCCGCACCGATGCGGTGACCAGCGAGCTGATCGAGACGGCACTCTCGGTGGAGGGAGTGGATACCGTGCCGGCCTTCAGCGGCCTGAATGCCTTGCAGTCGGTCAACACACCGAATGTCATGGCCGCCTACGTGATCCTCAAGCCGTTCGACCAGCGCGAGCGCAGCGCGCTGCAGATCAATGCCGAACTCAACGCCAAGCTGTCCCAGGTCCATGAAGGTTTTGCCTATGCGCTGTTGCCGCCGCCGATCCAGGGGCTGGGCAACGGTTCGGGCTATTCGCTGTACCTCGAAGACCGCGCCGGCCTGGGCTACGGCGCCTTGCAGAATGCCTTGAGCGCCTTCCAGGCCGCAGTGGCGCAGACCCCGGGCATGAGTTACCCGGTCAGCTCCTACCAGGCCAATATCCCGCAACTGGAGGTGCAGGTGGATCGGGTCAAGGTCAAGGCCCAAGGGGTGTCGTTGAGCGATGTGTTCAATACCTTGCAGACCTACCTGGGCTCGGTCTACGTCAATGACTTCAACCTGTTCGGCCGGGTCTACCGGGTCATGGCCCAGGCCGACAGTTCCTACCGGCAGACCGCCGAGGACATCGCCAACCTGCGGGTGCGCAACGGCCGGGGCGAGATGGTGCCGCTCGGGGCGATGATCACCGTGACGCCAAGCTATGGCCCCGATCCGGTGGTGCGCTACAACGGCTACCCGGCCGCCGACCTGATCGGCGACTCCGACCCCAAGCAGCTGTCGTCGGGCCAGGTGATCGCCAAGCTGGAAGAAATCGCCGCCCGGGTATTGCCCCGCGGCATCACCCTGGAATGGACCGACCTGAGCTACCAGCAGGTCACGCAGAGCCATGCCGCGGCGGTGGTGTTCCCGCTGGCGGTGATGCTGGTGTTCCTGGTCCTCGCGGCCCTGTACGAGAGCTGGACACTGCCCCTGGCGGTGATCCTGATCGTGCCGGTGTGCATGCTCGCGGCCTTGTCGGGGGTGTGGCTCAGCGGTGGCGACAACAACGTCTTCGTCCAGGTGGGGCTGGTGGTGCTGATGGGCCTGGCCTGCAAGAACGCGATCCTGATCGTCGAGTTCGCCCGGGAGCTGGAGCTCCAGGGCAAGGGCATCATCGAGGCGGCGCTGGAGGCTTGCCGCTTGCGCCTACGGCCGATCGTCATGACCTCGGTGGCGTTCATTGCTGGCTCCGTGCCATTGCTGATCGGCAGTGGCGCGGGCAGCGAGATTCGCCGCGCCACCGGGGTCGCGGTGTTTTCCGGCATGCTCGGGGTGACCCTGTTCGGCCTGTTCCTGACCCCGGTGTTCTACGTCGCCTTGCGCAAGCTGGCGGTGCGCTACGCGCCGGCGGTCACGGCGTAGCAGGCAGCCCGGGGCGTCGAGGTGGAAGATGAGCCTGGCGGACGCCAAGGCCATCCTCGCCGGCCCGCAGGATTCCGCCATCCGGTTCCTGAAACGCCAGGACGGCAGCAGACGGCGAGCCGGGAACTATCGGAAAAGTTCCCCGCTCTTATTAATTAGGTACCCGATCCGACGGGTGACATTCGGCCCGACAGGCCGGGGTTCTGCCCAGCCAGGCGCAGCGCGAAACGCCAGGACGGCGGCAGACGGCGGGTGGGGAACTATCGGAAAAGTTCCCCGCTCTTATTAATTTGAGACCCGATCCGACGGGTGACATCCGGCCCGGCACTATCGGCGATACCCCCAATCAGCGGCTGCGCAGGGATTCTTTCATGGACGAACGATTACCCGAGATACCCGGCTACAGCGTGCATAGCCGGCTTGGCCAAGGCGGGATGGCCGAAGTCTACCTGGCAACCCAGGAGTCGCTGCACCGCAAGGTGGCGGTGAAGGTATTGCTCAACGCCAATGACGAGGCGTTCAGCAAGCGCTTCATCCGCGAGGGGCATATCGTCGCCTCGTTGCACCACCCCACGATCATCACCATCCACGACATCAACAGACTGGCCGATGGCCGCTACTACCTGGCCATGGAGTTCGTCGGCGGCGGCGACCTGGCCCGGCACAAGGGCGAGGTGTTCGAGCCGAGGCGCGCCCTGGATATCGTCCGGCAGATCGCCACCGGCCTCGCCGTGGTGCATGAGCAGGGCCTGATCCACCGCGATATCAAGCCGGCGAACATCCTCTTCCGCAGCGACGGCACGGTGGTGATCACCGATTTCGGCATCGCCAAGGCGCTGGAGATGGACAGCGAGCTCACCGGGCTCGGCATCGCGGTCGGCAGCCCGGCCTACAGCAGCCCGGAACAGACGCAGTGCCAGCCGCTGGATATCCGCACCGACATCTACAGCCTGGGCGTGATCTTCCTGGAGATGCTCATCGGCACCAATCCGTTCCGCGGCGCCAGCTATACCCAGACCGTGATGAACCACGTGCAGATGCCGCCGCCGAGCTTGCCGGAGCACATCAGCCCGTACAAGGCGGTGCTCGAGCGGATGCTGGCGAAGGAGCCCAGCCAGCGTTTCGCCGACTGCCGGGCGCTGCTGCAGGCACTCGATGAGCTGGACCGGCCAGAGCAACCGGACGAACCGGACGAGCCCAGCGAGGTGGAGCTGGAAGCTACCCGCTTCGCGCCGGCCCTGATCGATCCAGCGCCGCCCCAGGCCGAGCCCGAAGCCGAAGCCGAAGCCGAAGCCGAGCCCGAGTCCGAGCCCGCCCGCCGGCGCAGCCCGAACAGGCGCCTGGCGCTGTGGGCACTCGGCAGCCTGCTGCTGCTCGGCGCTGCCAGCGGCGCCGGCCTGTACCTGCAGCAGCGGATCGAGCTCGCCGAGCTGCTGGCACGTGGCGAACAGCGCCTGGCGGCGGGCCAGCTGGTCGAGCCGGCGCAGGACAATGCCGAGTATTTCTTCAACCAGGCCTTGCAGCTCGACGAAGCCAGCGCGCAGGCCCGGCAAGGACTGCAACGGGTCGTCGCGGCGCGGATCGCCGGCTACCGGCAACTGGCCGAGCAGCGCATCGCCGAAGAACACCTGCTGGAGCCCGAGGATGACAGTGCGGTGTTCTACTACCGGCAGATGCTCGGCCTGGAGCCGAGGAACGCCGAGGCGCTGGCTGGATTGAACCAGGTGGCGCTGCTCTACGCCGAGATGAGCGAAAGCGCATATGCCAAGGGCGATCGCGACCTGGCGCGGGCCTATATCAAGCATGGCCTGGAAGCCCGTCCGGACAGCCCCGAACTACTCGCACTCCGGGACCAGTATGAGCAACGCAAACGCAGTGGCCAAGCGCCGCGCCCGTCCGCTGCGCCGCCTTCCCCGCCGCCCTCGGCACCTCAATCGACCGGCAAGCAGGCGGAACAGCCGAATGCGGTCAAGCGCCTGTGGAACAGGCTCTTTTGATGTGAACAGGGCACGCGGAGCCGATGCCGGGACATAGCCTCATAGATAGCGGCTTTTTCCCAGTACTCCTGGTCAAAGGTTTGACCGTACAGCGTCATGGCGCTGTCCTTGGTTGAACCTGTGAAGCGGTATTCATTTGCGCTGTTTGCAGCCGATGCGCGAGCCGCACCGGTGACCGCTATGACCCTCAATCCTTGATCAACCCCGGCGTCTGGGCCGGTACATCGCCGCGCAGGTCCGGATGGTCGCGTTCGCGGAAACGGCGCAGTCCTTCCTGGGTTTCCGGCTGGTGGATGGAGCGGTTGAAGCACTCGGCTTCGATGCGCAGGCCCTCGGCCAGGGGTTGGCCGTAGCCGCGGATGACGGCTTCCTTGTCCGAGCGCATGGCGGGCTGGGGCAGGGTGCAGAGCAGGTGCGCCAGTTCCAGCGCCCGTTCCAGCGAGCGACCCTTGGCGACGACCTCGTTGACCAGGCCGATCGCCAGCGCCTCGCTGGCGCAGATGACCTTGCCGGTGAGGATCAGCTCCAGCGCCCGGCCCATGCCGACGATGCGGGGCAGGCGCTGGGTGCCGCCATCGCCCAGGCCGATGTTCCAGCGGCGGCAGGTCACGCCGAAGGTGGCGTGTTCCTCGGCGATGCGCATATCGGCGAAGCAGGCCCACTCCAGGCCGCCGGCGTAGGCCACGCCGTTCACGGCGGCGATCACTGGTTTGTAGATATCCGTCCAGCGGCTCGGGCCGATGATCCCGGGGCGCTCGCCGCGGTTGTGCGCGGCGATCTCGTCCGGGGTGGTGGGCACCAGATCGAGCGCTGCCTTGAGGTCGCCGCCGGCACAGAAGGCCTGGTCGCCAGCGCCGGTGATGATGGCCACGAGGGCGTCCGGATCGTCGCGAAAGCGGCTCCAGGCCTCGATCAGTTCCAGGTGGGTGGTGGGGCCGATGCAATTGCGTTTCTGCGGTCGGTTGAAGCGGATGATCCTGATCGGTCCCTGGGGTTCGTAGTCGATTTCGCTGAAGGCCATGGCCGCCGCACCTCCTGTGGTTGGCGAGGGATATCCGGTACCCGGCCAGGCTCAAGGCGCAGGCAAGGCACAACCTGCGAGTGTAGCTCCTGGGTTTCTCCGACTCTCCCGGTCGGTCGATGGTTACCGATCGGAAGTCTGCAGCTTGCCTTTCGCCAGCGCGGATGGAACGGCCTCGATCCTGGCCAGGCGCCGGAGCAGCGGGGTGGTCATCAAGGTGGTGGCGATGGCCACCATCAGCAACAGGAAGAACGCGCTCTGGGAGATCAGCCCCATGTCCAGGCCCACGGAGAGCACGATGATTTCGATCAGGCCACGGGTGTTCATCAACACCGCGACGCTGCGCGAGACTTCCACGGACAGGCCTGACAGGCGGCCGGCGAGGTAGCAGCCGACGGTTTTACCCAGCACCGCGGCGGCGAAGAAGGCCAGCAGCCACAGCCAGCTGTCGAGGGGCGCCAGGGCGCCGAGGTCCATCTTCAGCCCGGTGGCGGCGAAGTAGAAGGGCACCAGGCCGATGTTGACGAAGCCTTCCATGTGGCGGTGCCAGTGCTGGCGCTGCTCGCGCAGCAGCCAGCCGGCGATCAGCCCGCCCAGGGCGCTGTGCAGGCCGATCAGGGTGGTGATCCAGCCACACAGCAGGGCGGCCGCCAGCATCAGGGCCATGCTCATATCGGCGGCGGGGCGCGCGCTGCGTGTCGCGAGCAGCCTCGTCAGGGCTGGCAGCAGCGGGCGCAAACCCCAGCGGGCGAGGACGAGGAACAGGACGATAAAGCTCAGCTGGCGCAACACCCCGAACAGCGAGCTGTCGCTGCTGGACAGGGCGACGATGAGCGTCAGCAGCACCCAGCCAATGATGTCGGTGATGGCGGCGGCCGCGATGCCCACCGTCCCGGCCAGTGAGTGCTCCAGCCCCAGGTCACTGATGATTCGCACCAGCACCGGCAGGGCGGTGATCGACAGCGCGATGCCGCAGAACAGCACGTAGCCAAGCCGGGGTTGGGCGGGAGCCAGGGCGCCGTGGGAGAGCAGCCCGACCAGGGCCCCGAGGGCAAAGGCCAGGATCACCCCGCCGCCGGCCACGGAGAGGGCGCTGAAGCCGATCTTGTGGCTGCTCAGGTGATGGGTGTCGAAGCGCAGGCCGATCTGGAACATCAGCAGGACCAGGCCGATATTGCCCAGGGTCTCGATGCCCAAGCGGATGGCCGCCGGGAAGACTACCGCATGCCACTGCGCGCCGAGGGCCAGCAGCAGGCAGGGACCGAGCAGGATGCCCACGCAGATTTCGCCGATTACCCGCGACTGCCCCCAGCGGGCCAGCAGCGTGCCACACAGCTGGCTGGCGACGATGATCACCGCCAGCTGGAAAAACGGCAGGGCCGAGAACAGGTGCTGTAGCGTCGACATGACGTCCTCCGCCTATTTCACCGCGAACGAGTCCGCGGCCGTGGTCAGGGCACCCAAGCGGCGCCGTGCCTCTTCGCCAAAGGGTTTCGAGCGCCGGCTCTGGGCATCGATCTGCACGATCACGGTGGTGGCCAGGGCCGCGCAGCGACCGCCCTGGAACAGTGCCTGCTCCAGGGTCATCGAGCTTTTGCCGAGGGTCGCGACCCGGGTGCCGATCTGCACCGTGCCGGGCCAGCGCAGTTCGGCGCGCAGGTCGAGCTCCAGGCGCGCGATGACAAATTCGCTGCCGGGTTCGGCGAGCGGCGCATGCGGGTCGTAGATGATTTCCACCCGCCCGGTTTCCAGGAAGGTGGCGAACACCGCGTTGTTCACATGGCCCTGGCGGTCGGTATCGGCATAGCGGATCTTGTCCGAGGAACGGACGGCGAAGTCGTGCAGGGCGGGATCATTGGACATGTCGTGCTCCAGTCTCGAGAGGGGTGGCCAGGGTCGCCGCGCGCGCCAGCCCGCCAAAGGCGTCCAGCAGGCGTTCGCGCCAGGCATGCAGGGCGTCGTTGGGTGGCAGCAGCTCTTCGCCACGGGTGCAGCGCGCCCACATGAACATGCCGAACACACAATAGTCGGCGTAGGCCGGGGCCTCGCCGGCCAGGAAGGGCTGGCCCTTGAGGGTCTGGCGAAGCGGCGTCAGGACTTGGCGCAACTGCTCCAGGTGCTTGGCTTGCGGGGCCACCAGCTGTTCCAGCGAGGTGCCGAAGTGCGCTTCGCGGGAGCTGCGGAAATACTCCCGGTCCTCGGCGGCCAGTTGTTCGTACACATCCAGCAGGATCACCCGGGCCATGGCGGGCAGCAGCATGCTGTCGGCCCAGCGGTTGACGAAACCCGACAGCGCGATGGCGTCGTGGCTGCCGAACAGGGAGGGGCGCTCGGGGTAACGCTGCTCCAGGTGCAGGGCGATGCGCCAGGAGTCGCTGATGTTCTGGTCGCCATCCACCAGCACCGGAACCGCGCCCTGTCGGGAAAAGGCGATGCGCGCCTTGTCGCTGAAGCGCCAGGCGATGCGCTGGCTTTCCAGGCCTTTGTGGGCCAGGGCCATGCGGGTTTTCCAGCAGTGCGGGCTGAAGCGCAGGTCTGGGTCGGCGCCGGCCAGTTCGTAGAGGGTCAGGGGTGCGCTGCTCATGCTTGGTTTTCCTTCGCTGTGGGCTGTGGTTGCGCTCCGCTCATGCAGGTCGCTCATGGTGTGGGCCCTGGTGGCCTGGGTGTCGGCTGGCCGATGGCGCCCGGCAGCGGGCGCGAGCGTTGCGGCAACAGGGTCAGGAGCATGCCGGCGGTCACCACCAGCAAGCCGGCGATGGCCGTGTTGTCCGCGCGCTCGCCGAGCAGCAGGGCGGCCAGCACCATGGCCGTGCCCGGCACCAGCGCGGCGAAGGTGGAGCCGAGCGAAGCGCCGAGCAACTGAACCGAGCGGCTGTAGAAGAACAACGCCACCGTCGACACCAGCAGGCCCTGGTAGACCACCTGGATGCCGATATCCCAGAGCGGCGCCTGGAGGATCCGCAGCCCGCGGCTGGCCAGGTAGACCGGCAGGTACAGGACCATCGAGCACACCGAGACGATCGCCGTGGCGTGCAGCGCGTCGCTGCCGGACCATTTCGACACCAGGGTGTAGATCGCCCACAGCAGGCCGCCGAGCAGGAACATCAGGTAGGCGTAGGGCGAGGCCTGGGCCCCGGCGAAACTGTGCCAGCCGGCCAGCAGCACACCGCCGATGATCAGCGCGGTGCCGGCGTTCGCCCGGGCGCCGAGGCGGGTGCCGAACAGCCGCGCGCCGATCAGGATCGACAACAGGATCATGCTGCCAGGGGTCACTACCGCGAACAGTTCCACCGGGGCCAGGGCCAGCCCCTGGGCCACCACCAGCATGTACGGCGCGCCGATGCCGACGACCATCAGGCCGATGGTTGTCCAGCCCAGGCCCCGGCGGCCATGGCGGAGCAGGTACGGCAGCAGGATCAGCCCGGAGACGCCGTAGCGGATGCAAGTGATGTCGTAGGCATCCAGCGGCGTGCGGGTCAGCCCCAACCGGGTGACCACCGGGAACGCGCCCCAGATCAAGGCCGCGGCGAGGCCGCACAGAATGCCGGCCCAACGCTGTTCGGGACTGACGGTAAGCGTCATGAGCGGGTCCTCGCTGCGGCTGTTCCGGGGCTAGCGGTGGCCGATCTTCACCGAGCCGCTGTTGCCGCGCTTGCGCAGGTAGGCGTACTCGATGTCGTTGAGCAGCATCTGCGCCCGGTTGATGTGGCGCGAGGCGTAGTTGACGCTGGTAAGGAAGTGCGCCAGCTCCTCGGTTTCGGCGAAGTTGCCGTTGTCATGGGCGACCTTGGAGAGGTCCAGGTTGCGGCGGTTCTCCAGCTTGCTCAGGTAGTCGATGTCGATCACCCGGAACGCCGCGCCGATGCTCAGGCCGCGGGCATTGAGCACCTTGTGCCATTCGAAGGGCGGGTTGATCAGCACGTCACCCGGCTCGACGTAGACGGTGTCGGCCTCGTAGTCGCCGCCTGGCGCTTCGCGGCCGCTGCTGGTTTCGAACATCAGGTCGTAGTCGCGGAACTGGTCGCCCAGCTGCGGTGGACGGGTGCTCCACTTCTTGGTGCCGGCGATCATCACGAAAATGTTCAGGGTCGGGAAAATGTGCCAGTCGCTGCCCACCGCGCCGCGGGCCGGCTCGCCGTATTCCTGGGTGCTGTAGCCGAGGAACATGTGGCCGGTGACTTTCCAGGCGTCGATGTTGAACCAGGGTTTGCTGAAAACCTGTTGCTTGACCAGGTTGAAAGCGTCCTTGCCCCATTCGTAGGGGTCGTTGTAGCTCGATGAGATCGTGCCCAGGTGCGAGTAGACGTCGAGGTGGTGGGTGAAGATGTCGTCGAGGAATTCCTGCCCGGTGCCGACGCGGCCGGTGACGTAGTTGTAGTCCGAGGCGCCGTTCTCGTCGCGCATCGACACCGGCTGGTCGCCGGACTTGACCCGCCATTGCAGGTTTTTCCCCGAGCCGACCTGGTCGAAGAACGATCGTTGCGAGAGTTCCTCGCCGATGGGCGCGAGTTTGTGTAGCAGGGCCGGTTTGGTGAACCCCTCGGTGAAGCGCTCGACCTTGTCGCGGGTGAGCTCGCCCTTGTGCTCGGCGGGCTCGATGACATTGATGTAGCCATACTGGATACGACTGTTCGAAACCATTTCGTAGACTCCTTTTTCCTGACGTAAAAAGAGAAAACCGCTCGCGCCCACGCCCGTTGTTGCCGGGCGTGACTGCGCAGTTGAAGCCGACTTCCTTCCGTGGCACGCAGCGGAAGTCGTGGACCAGTACATCAAGCATGCTTACCGCACAGCACCTATCGGCTATGATTGACAGGTGTGTCAAGGATCGCAGTGTTAGTATCTTTGACAAGGTTGTCAATAATTATGTGAGCAGTGATTTTTATGGCGGGTGTCAGGCAGTTTGACGAAGAAAAAGTGTTGTCGGCGGTCCTTGAGGTGTTCTGGCGCAAGGGCTGGCAGTCCACCTCCATGGCCGACCTGGCCGAGGCGGCCGAGGTCCAGCGCGGCTCGCTGTACCACGCCTACGGCGGCAAGGAAGCGTTGTTCCTGCTGGCGTTCGAAGCCTACGCCACGCGCTTTTTGGGTAACGCCGCCAAGGCCCTCGAGGCCGCGGACGCCGAGACCGCGCTGCGGCAGTTCTTCCAGGTGGCGATCAGTAACATGACCAGCGGCACACCGCCCAAAGGCTGCCTGACCACCAAGACGGCCACCGACGCCGACACCATCGGCCCGCGCATCCAGCAACGCTTGCGCGACCTGCTGGACGCCCTGCAACTGACCATCAGCAGCGCGTTGTCGGCCGAGCCGATCCAGGGCGACCTGGCCCTGGCGCCGGCAGAAGCGGCGCAGGTCATGGTCACCTTCACCCGCGGGCTGGCGGTGATGGAACGGATCTACCAGGAGCCGGAACGTTTGCGCACGACGGCCGATTCCCTGGTGCGGCTGCTGGTGCCGAGCGTCCGGGCGCGGGCCTAGGGCTTATCTCGGGGGCGTTTTACCGGGTGTCGCGCCCGAGCGACTGCTTCCAGTCCCGCAACACCTCGATCAGGGCGCGCAGCTTGGGGGGGACGTGCCGGCGGTTGGCGTAGTACAGCCACATGGCCGGCAGCGGCTGGCAGGTACCGGGCAGGACTTCCACCAACTGGCCGCTGTCGAGGTCGGCGGCGATCCGTTCGCGAATGAACACATGGGCAATGCCCACGCCGGCGCGGGCAGCCTCGATCACCGCCTGGGTATCGGTGCTGATGAAGCGCCCGGGCACATCCAGCTTCACCTCGTGCTGGCCGTCGTGCAGCTGCCATTTGTGCATCTGCCCGCTGCTGGGAAAACGAAAACGCACACAGGAATGCTGGTGCAGCTCGTCGATGCTGTGCGGCGCAGGATGGCGCGCCAGGTACTGCGGGCTGGCCACCAGGGCGCATTGCAGCGGCGGGGTGATCTGCACCGCGTGCATGCCCGGGTGCAGGGCGTCGGCCAGGCGGATGCCGGCGTCGAGCTGTTCCTTGACGATGTCCACCAGTTGATCTTCGTAGCGTATTTCCAGGGTGACCCTGGGGTAGCGCTGGAAGAAGTCTTCGAGCAGCGGGGCGACGATCAGGTGCTTGGCCATGTGCAAGGCACTGATGCGCAGGTGCCCCGACGGCTCGCCCTGGGTTTCCCCCAGCTCGTCCCGGGCCTGCAGCAGGCTGCGGTAACCGGCTTCGCTGCCTTCGTGAAATCGCTGGCCGCTTTCCGTCAGGCTGACGCCGCGGGTGGTGCGGTGGAACAGCCTGGTCTGCAGTTCGCTTTCCAGCTGGGTGATGGCCAGGCTCACGGCCGCCGGGGTCACGCCCAGCACGGCGGCGGCGCGGGTGAAGTTGCCGGTCTCGACCACCGCCATGAAGAGGTGCAGCCCGGCCAGTGGATCGCGTCGGCTCATTGTTAGAAATACTTAATAGTGTTGTAGGGAGAATGTGGATTCTCTTAAAGCTACGAGCTTCATAGACTCTTTTCAACCGCAAAGGAGTCCTGCCATGCACTGGCCCGTCACCCTCAAACCCACCCGGCAGATGCTCGACAAGGGCATCGCCAAAGCCATGCAGATGCAGCTTTCAGTGTGTATCGCGATCGTCGATTCGGGTGGCAACCTGCTGGCGTTCGTGCGCATGGACGACGCCGTGCCGGGGGCGATCGACCTGGCCCAGCGCAAGGCCCGGACTTCGGCGCTGTTCCGCACCGCCAGCGCCGAACTCGGCGCCTTGTCCGGCCCGGGGCAGTCGTTGTGGTCGATCGAGCAGAGCAACGGCGGCTTGACCAGCTTTGCCGGCGGCCTGCCCATCGTCGATCAGGCGGGGCGCTGCCTGGGCGCCATCGGCGTCTCCGGCGGCACCGCGGTTGAAGACGAAACCATCGCCCGGGCTTGCCTCTGAGCCCTGGCCAGCGACATTTTCCTGGAGAACCCACAATGTGCAAAAAACGTATTCTGGTCACCGGCGCCGGTTCGGGCCTTGGTCGCGCGGTGGCGCTGCGCCTGGCAGCCAACGGCCATGAAGTGATCGCTGGGGTGCAGATCACCCCGCAGGTCACCGAACTGCGCGAACTCGCCGCCAGCCTGGACCTCAAGCTGCGGGTGGAGAAGCTCGACATCACCTCGGCCCGCGACCGGGCCCATGCCTGGCAGTGGGAGATCGACGTGCTGCTGAACAACGCCGGCGACGCCGAGACCGGCGCCATCGCGGAAATCCCCGTGGATATCCTGCGCTCCCAGTTCGAGACCAACGTGTTCGCCAACCTGGAGCTGACCCAGGGTTTCGTGCGGCAGATGGTCGAGCGGCGCAAGGGCAAGATCGTCTTCGTGTCGTCGATCGCCGGCCTGCTCACCGGGCCTTTCACCGGTGCCTACTGCGCCTCCAAGCACGCCCTGGAGTCCATCGCCGAGGCCCTGCACATGGAGCTGGCGGAATTCGGCGTCCAGGTCGCGACCATCAACCCCGGGCCGTATTCCACTGGCTTCAACGACCGGATGATGGAGACCTGGAAAAGCTGGTACGACCCGCAGAAACACTTCACCGATCACTCCGGGCTGAAGTTCCCTTTCGAGCAATACGACCCCGAGGAAATGGTGGCGAAGATGGTCGAGGTGGTGGAGGGCGACGGCGGGCTTTTCCGCAACCTGCTGCCGGCGCACTTCGTCGACATCGTCAAGCAGGACCAGCAGGATGCCTGGACGCGCCAGCAGTCGTAGGTGCGCCCAGCGACCCTTTCATCGGTCCCCAGGTGCATCCGCTGGAAGTGCCTGAGGACATGCAGGGGGGCGAGGTCAGCGTAGAGGAGGGCAATGGCATCAAGGAACGGTATGTTGCGTTGGCGTGCTGTTCAACCGAACGTCACCTGCGGCGCGAATTCCGGGTAGTGGACGGTCATCTTTTCCAGGCATTGCCGCAGCAGCCGGGCATCCCTCGGCAAGCGCGTGGCCAGCTCGTCCCAGCCATGGAATTCCAGCTGCACGGGCATTTCCACCAGGCCGGTGATGGCGTCCCGGAAGGCGTCCCAGTTGGCGCCGTACCAGTCGGGAAAACCCAGGGCATCGCGCAGGGTGGCATGCAGTTCGACCGTGCTGGTCACCGCGTTCACGTCAATGTCCACCTGCTGTAGTCGGGTCATGTCGCGCACCTTTGAAGTTCCTGGCGGCGCAGGATACCCCGGCTTGTCGCAACCGCTCAGCCGGGCAGCGCGCCCAGTTCGAGTTTGTAACCCACGCCATACAACGACTGGATCGGGTCTTCCCCCGGGCAGGCCTGGGCCAGTTTGCGCCGCAGGTTGCGCACATGGCTGTCGACGGTGCGGTCGGTCACCACCCGGTGGTCGGAGTACAGGTGGTCGAGCAACTGGTCGCGGGAGAACACCCGGCCCGGAGCAGCTGCCAGGGTCTTGAGCAGGCGCAGTTCCACCGGGGTCAGGTCCAGGGCCACACCGTCGAACGAGGCGCAGTAGCGCTCTTCGTCGATCGACAGCCGGGCCTGGGCGGTCGCCGTCAGCTGCGGGCTGCGGCGCAGGATGGCCTTGACCCGGGCCACCACTTCGCGCGGGCTGAAGGGCTTGCAGATGTAGTCGTCGGCGCCCAGGTCCAGGCCCAGCAGGCGGTCCACTTCCTCGACCCGGGCGGTGATCATGATGATCGGCACTTCGCTGAAACGCCGCAGCTCCTGGCACACCTCCAGGCCGTCGCGCCCCGGCAGCATCAGGTCGAGCAGGATCAGCCGCGGGGGCTGGGCGCGCACCGCCGGCACCACGTCCAGGCCGTTGTCCAGGCACCGGCAGGGGTAGCCGGCGGCGTCCAGGTAGTCGCGCAGCAAGGCGGCGAGTTTCGGTTCGTCTTCGACGATCAGGATCGGCTGTTCGGTGCTCATGCTTCAAACCTTGCCGGGCAGGCGCAGGGTCAGCCACAGGCCGCCCAGGGGCGAGTGATCGGCGTCGAGGCTGCCGCCGTGGGCCAGGGCGATGCTGCGACAGATCGCCAGGCCCAGGCCGGCGCCACCGCTGGCGCGGTTGCGCGAGGCTTCGCCCCGGTAGAAGCGCTCGAACAGCCGCGGCAGTTGTTCGGCCTCGACCCCGGGGCCGGAGTCGATGAAATCGACCCGCAGGTTATCGCCCTCGGTACAGGCGCGGATGCGCAACTGGCCGTCGGCATCGGTGTAGCGCAGGGTGTTCTCCAGCAGGTTGGCGAACAGCTGTTGCAGGCGCTTGGGGTCGGCGTCCAGCTGCATCGGTCGCTCCGGCAGTTTCAGCTCGACCTGGAGCCGGGCGGCCTGGCAGCGTTCCTGGAACATCGCCACGCTGGCCTGCAGCAGCTCGTTGAGCGAGCACTCGCTCTTGCGGTAGGTGAGGGCGCCGACATCGGCCAGGGCCAGCTCGTACAGATCGTCCACCAGCTTGCTGAGCATGCTCACTTCGTTTTGCAACGATTGCATCGAGTGCCGGTCGAGCTTGCGCACGCCATCCTCGATGGCCTCCAGCTCACCACGCAACACCGACAACGGGGTGCGCAGCTCGTGGGAGACGTCGGCCATGAATTCGCGGCGCATCTGTTCGTTGCGCTCCAGGGTGCGGGCCAGTTGGTTGAAGTCGCGGGCCAGCTGGCCGACTTCATCGTTGGAGGCCTCGGCCACCCGGTTGCTGTATTCCCCGGCGGCCAGGCGGTGGGTGGCCGCGGCCACGCGCTTGACCGGGTCGAGCAGGGTGCGCGAGATCCACCAGGCGATCAGCATCGCCAGCAACAGCGAGGCCACGCCCACCGCCAGGCTGGTGCGCAGCTGGTACTGGAAGAAGCGTTCGCCGCCGGCTTCGCTGACGCTCTGGAACGGTGATACGGCCAGCCAGCCGACGGTGCTGCCGGCCACCTCGATCGGCCGCAGCAGGGCATCGTCGGCGATCGCCGCATAGCCGATCACCAGCTGCTTGTCGCGGTCCAGCAGGGCAATGCGAAACAGCGCACCGGTCAGGTCCGAGGTCAGCGGCAGTTTCAGCTTGCGGATCTGCGATTGTGCCTTGGGCCCCGGGCGCATGATGTCGAACCAGCGGTCGGGATTGTCGCGGATGAACTCCCAGTTGCCTTCGCGCTCATAGGCCTCTGCCAGGCGTGGCAGCACCGGTTCCATGCGTTGCAGCGCCTGTTCGTTGAGGTAGCCGAGGAAGCCGCGGCCGAAGCTCCAGCCGGTGGCCAGGCCCATGCTCAGGATGACGAACAGCACGCTGGCCAGGACGGCGCCGAACAGTTTGGTGGAGATGCTCAGTTTCATGGGCTCGCAGGCTGGAGGAATGGCCTGCTCATTTAGGCCCCGGCGCGGCCAAGATTCAAGGTCGCCGGGCAATCTTCAATTTTCCTGCACATTTGCCTCGCAGCATGGCCACGAGCACAAGCCATTCCGTCTTGCAGAGGCCGTTATGTCGAGCAAAATCTTTGCCAAATCCCTGGTGACCGCTGCGGTCATCGTTTCCCTGATGGTGCTGTTCGTGTTGAGCGGTTGCTCGCCGGCGGCGCCTGAGGCCACCGCCGACGTTCCCAAGGTCTCGGTGATCACCGTGCAGCCGCAAAGCCAGGCCTTGACCACCGAGCTGGCCGGGCGTACCCAGGCGTTCCTGGTGGCCGAGATCCGTCCCCAGGTGGGCGGCATCGTCCAGCAACGCTTGTTCGTCGAAGGCGCCGAGGTCAAGGCCGGAGAGAGCCTGTACCAGCTCGACGCCGCCAGCTACAAGGCGGCCCTGGCGGAAGCCCAGGCCACCCTGGCCAAGGCCCGCGCCACCCTGAAGTCGGCCCAGGCCACCGCCACTCGCGATGCCCGACTGGCGAAGATCGACGCCATCAGCCAGCAGGACAACGAAGACGCCCAGGCCAGCCTGCTGACCGCCCAGGCCGATCTGCAGGTGGCCCAGGCCGGCGTCGAGACGGCGCGCATCAACCTGGCCTATACGCGCATCAGCTCGCCCATCGGCGGGCGCATCGAGACCTCCACCGTGACCCCCGGCGCCCTGGTGGTGGCCAACCAGGACACGGCGCTGACCACGGTGCAGCAACTGGACCCGATCTATGTCGATGTCACCCAATCCACCACCGAGCTGCTGCGCCTCAAGCGCGACCTGGCCAGCGGTGCGCTGCAAGGCAATGCGACGGATGAAGTGCCTGTCAGCCTCAAGTTCGACGACGGCAGCATCTATGCCCATGAGGGGCGCCTTAAATTCAGTGGGGTCAGCGTCAGCCAGGGCACCGGCACCGTGACCCTGCGCGCCGAGTTTCCCAACCCGGAACGCCTGCTGCTGCCGGGCATGTACGTGCGGGCGGTGCTGGAACAGGCCCGGGACGAGCAGGCGATCCTGATTCCGCAGCGGGCGGTGAACCGCAGTGCCAGTGGCATGACCTCGGTGCTGGTGGTGGTCGAGGGCAAGGTCGAGCAACGCCAGGTGACCATCGACCGCGCAGTGGGCAACCAGTGGTGGGTGACAGCCGGCCTCAATGCCGGTGACCAGTTGATCGTCGAAGGCGGGCAGAAGGTCCGGGTCGGCGCCGCGGTGGTGGCGCAGAACAGCGGCACCGGTACCCGCGGCCGGGCGCCACAGGCAGCCTCCACCGCCCTGGCGCAGGAGGGTTGAGCATGGCGCGCTTCTTTATCGACCGGCCGATTTTCGCCTGGGTCATCGCCATCGTCATCATGCTCGCCGGGGCCTTGTCCATCAGCCAGTTGCCCCTGGAGCAGTACCCGGACATCGCGCCGCCGACGGTGCGGATCTCCGCCACCTACACCGGCGCCTCGGCCAAGACCGTGGAAGACTCGGTGACCCAGGTCATCGAACAGCAGCTGACCGGCCTGGACAACCTCACCTATATGTCGGCCACCAGCAGTTCGGCGGGCAGCGCCAGCATCAACCTGACCTTCGCCGCCGGCACCGACCCGGACGTGGCGCAGATGCAGGTGCAGAACAAGCTGCAACAGGCCGAGTCGCGCCTGCCGCAGTCGGTGCAGAGCGAAGGCCTGACGGTGACCAAGGGCGGTTCGGACTTCCTGATGATCGCGGCCCTGGCCTCGGACAACGAGAGCGTCACCGGCACCCAGGTCGGCGACTACATCTCCAGCACCTTGCTTGACCAGATCAGCCGTATCGACGGCGTTGGCGAGGTGCAGACCCTGGGCTCGGGCTACGCCATGCGCATCTGGCTGAACCCGGCCAAGCTGGAAAAGTACGCCCTGATGCCGTCCGACGTCAGCGCCGCCCTGGAGGCGCAGAACACCGAAGTCTCCGCCGGGCAACTGGGCGCGGTGCCGGCGGTGCCCGGGCAGCAACTGAACGCGACCATTACCGCGCGCAGCAAGCTGCAGACCGAGGACGAGTTCCGCAATGTGGTGGTCAAGTCGTCCAGTGACGGCGCTGTGGTGCTGCTGAGCGATGTGGGGCGGGTCGAGCTGGGCAGCGAAAGTTATGACATGAGCACGGCCCTCAATGGCCGGCCGGCTTCGGCCATGGGGATCAAGCTGGCGACCGGGGCCAACGCCCTGAGTGTCGGCGACGCGGTCAAGGCCAGGCTCAAGGAGTTGGAGCAATTCTACCCGGCAGAAATGCAACTGAAGAACGTCATCGCCTACGACACCACGCCCTTTGTCAGCCTGTCCATCGAGGAGGTGGTCAAGTCCCTCGGCGAAGCCATCGTCCTGGTGGTGCTGATCATGTTCCTGTTCCTGCAGAACTTTCGGGCCACGCTGATCCCGGCGATCACCGTGCCGGTGGTGCTGCTGGGTACCTTCGGTGTGCTGGCGCTGCTCGGCTATTCGATCAACACCCTGACCATGTTCGCCATGGTCCTGGCCATCGGCCTGCTGGTGGACGACGCCATAGTCGTCGTAGAGAACGTCGAGCGGGTGATGGGCGAGCAGGGGCTGTCGCCCCTGGAGGCCACGCGCCAGTCGATGGCGGAAATTACCAGTGCGTTGATCGGCATTGCCCTGGTGCTCAGCGCAGTATTCATTCCCATGGCGTTTTTCGGCGGTTCCACCGGGGTCATCTACCGGCAGTTCTCGGTGACCATTGTCTCGGCCATGCTGCTGTCGGTGCTGGTGGCCATGACCCTGACCCCGGCGCTGTGCGCGACCCTGCTCAAGCCTGCCGATGCCCACGGGCACGGCCATGGGCCGCAGCGCGGCTTCTTCGGCTGGTTCAACCGCCATTTCGAGCGCAGTGCCCAGGCCTATCAGCGGCTGGTCGGCGGCATCCTGCAACGCAGCCGCAGCAGCCTGCTGCTGTACGGGGTGTTCCTGCTGGTCATGGGCGTCGGCTATATCAACCTGCCGACCTCGTTTTTGCCGGACGAAGACCAGGGCACCCTGATGGCGCAGATCCAGTTGCCGGTGGGCGCCACCGACAGCCGCACCCAGGCGGTGATGAAACAGTTCGAGAACTACATGCTCGAACAGCCGGAGGTCGAGGCGTTGATCAGCATCAGCGGCCTGGGCATGGGCGGCAACAGCCAGAACACCGGCCGCGCCTTTATCAAGCTCAAGGACTGGAGCGAGCGCCTGGGCGCCGGCCAGGATGCGGCGTCGATTGCCCAGCGCGCAACCCAGGCGCTGGCGAGTATCGGCGATGCCAATGTGTTCGTCATGCAGCCGCCGGCGGTACGGGGCCTGGGGCAAAGCTCGGGTTTCGACCTGCAGCTCAAGGACCTCGCCGGCCTGGGCCACGACGCCCTGGTGGCGGCCCGCGAACAGTTCATTCAGCTGGCGCAGCAGGACCCGCGCCTGCTCGGGGTCCGCAGCAACGGCCTGGACGACACGCCGCAGCTCAAGGTCAGCATCGACGATCGCAAGGCCGGGGCCCTGAGCCTGAGCACCAGCGACATCAACAGCACCCTGTCCACGGCCCTCGGCGGCACCTACGTCAATGACTTCCTCAACCAGGGCCGGGTGAAGAAGGTCTACGTGCAGGGCGAGGCCGCGGCGCGAATGCAGGCGCAAGACCTGGACCATTGGTTCGTGCGCAACGCCAATGACGAGATGGTGCCGTTCTCGTCCTTCGCCAGCAGCGCCTGGAGCTACGGTTCGCCGCTGCTCGAGCGCTACAACGGCATCTCGTCGCTGGAGGTGGTGGGCGATCCGGCGCCGGGGGTGAGTTCCGGGGTGGCCATGGATGTGGTCGAATCCCTGGTCAAGCAACTGCCCGAGGGCATCGGCTATGAGTGGACCGGGCAGTCCTATCAACTGCGCCTGTCCGGCTCCCAGGCGCCGTTGCTCTACGGGATTTCGATTCTGTTTGTATTCCTCTGCCTGGCGGCCTTGTACGAAAGCTGGTCGGTGCCGTTCTCGGTGATGCTGGTGGTGCCCCTGGGCGTGATCGGGGCGGTGCTGGCGACCCGCTTCAGCGGCCTGAGCAACGACGTGTACTTCCAGGTGGGGCTGCTGACCACCGTGGGGCTGTCGGCGAAGAACGCAATTCTCATCGTCGAGTTCGCCAAGCACCTGCAAGAGCAGGGCGCGAGCCTGCTGGAGGCGACCCTGACCGCGGTGCGCCAGCGTCTGCGGCCGATCCTCATGACCTCCCTGGCCTTCATGTTCGGCGTGCTGCCCCTGGCCTTGAGCTCCGGCGCCGGTTCGGCCGGGCGCCGGGCCATCGGTACCGGCGTGCTGGGCGGCATGTTCAGCGCCACGGTGCTGGGGATCTTCTTCGTGCCGCTGTTCTTCGTGCTGATCCGTCGCCGCTTTACCCGTGTCTCCACGACTTCCACTCAACCCGCTGCCACAGGTGATGCATGATCAAGTTTCGTTGGGCCCTGGCGCCTGCCCTGGCGCTGCTCGGTGGTTGCATCAACCTGGCGCCCGAATACCAGCGCCCCGAGGCGCCGGTCGCCGAGCAATGGTTGCCGGGCAGCAAGGTATCCACTGGGGAAGCCGCTGCCGATATCCATTGGCAACAGTTTTTCACCGACAAGCGCCTGGCGCGCTTGCAGGCCCTGGCCCTGGCCAACAACCGCGACCTGCGCCTGGCCAGCCTGAACATCGAGAAGGCCCAGGCGCAGTACCGCATCCAGCGCGCAGCGTTGTTCCCGGCGATCGATGCCGGGATCAGCGGCACTCACGCCCGCACGCCGGCTTCTTCCTCCGGCAGCGGCGTGGCCGCCACCAGTCATGACTACAGCGCGCAGCTGGGCCTGAGCAGCTATGAGCTGGATGTGTTCGGACGGCTGCGCAACCTCAAGGACGAGGCGCTGGAAGCCTATCTGTCGCTGGCCGAGACCCGGCGCAGCACGCAGATCAGCCTGGTGGCCGAGGTGGCCACGGCCTGGCTGACCCTGGCGGCGGACAACGAGCTGTTGCGCCTGGCCCAGGACACCCTGCGCAGCCAGCAGGCGACCTACGAATTGACCCAGCGCAGCCATGCCCTGGGCGGTTCCTCCGGGCTGGCCCTGGCCCAGGCGCAGACCACCGTGGAGTCGGCCCGCGGCGACGCGGCGGTGTACGCCAGCCAGATTCTCCAGGACCGCAACGCGCTGCGCCTGCTGGTGGGCAGCGAGATCCCCGACGAGCTGCTGCCCGGCGCCAGCCTGCAATCGGCGGCGCTGCTGGTGCGGGTGCCGGACGAGTTGCCGTCCAGCCTGTTGCAGCGGCGTCCCGATGTACTGGCGGCGGAACATACGCTGAAGTCGGCGAACATCGATATCGGCGCGGCGCGGGCGGCGTTCTTTCCGAGCATCAGCCTGACCGCCAACGCCGGTTCGGCGAGTTCGGCGTTGTCCGGGCTGTTCAAGGCCGGCAGCGGTGCCTGGACCTTCGCCCCGAGCATCAGCCTGCCATTGTTCGACGCCGGCAGTAACCGCGCGACCCTGGACGCGGCCAAGGTCGAGCGCGAGATCCAGGTGCAGACCTACCAGCAGACCGTGCAGAGCGCCTTCAAGGAAGTCGCCGACGCCCTGGCCGAACGCAGCACCCTGGACGAACGCCTGGATGCCCAGCGGGCGCTGACCGACGCCAGCCGCAAAAGCTTCGAGCTGGCCGACGCGCTGTATCGCGGCGGCTCGCAAAGCTACCTCGAAGCCCTGGATGCCCAGCGTTCGCTGTACAGCGCCCAGCAGGACCTGATCAGCCTGCGCCTGGCCGAGCAGAGCAACCGGGTGAGCCTGTACAAGGTGCTGGGCGGGGGCTGGCAGTGAGTGTGCGGGGCCCCTACACCAGATGGGCGGCGAAGCCCTGGCGGTCGGGAGCGATGTCCGGGTGCAGGGTGAGTTCGGGGATCTGGTAGGCCCCGGCGTTCTGCGGGCGGAAGGCGATGGGCGCGGTGTGTTGCAACTGGTCGAGGCGTTGCCCGAGCTGGTCGCAGATTGTGGCGAAACGCGCCTCGTCGATGCGCCCGGTGCGGTAGACCACGAACGGCGGCAGCACGTCGAAGCCGGGGTAATAGAGGATGCCGTGGTGGATCGGGAACAGTAGGTCGTCCATCGGCCCGTTGATGCCCCGCGGGCCGTAGTGGGATTCCCAGCCGCCGGCGCTGACGATCAGCATCGCCCGCTTGCCCGCCAGGGTGCCTTCGCCGTAGCGATCGCCCCAGCGCGCGTCCGAATGCTCGCCCACGCCATAGGCGAAACCGTAGGCGTAGACCCGTTCCACCCAGCCTTTGAGAATCGCCGGCATGGAGAACCACCACAGGGGAAATTGCAGCAGCACGGTATCGGCCCAGAGCAGTTTTTCCTGCTCGCGGGCGATGTCCGCCGATTGCAGGCCCTCTTCGAACGCGCGCTTGGAATCCAGGGACGGATCGAAGCGGGTGTTGTCCGGCCGGCCGAGGCTGTCGTCGGCGTCCAGCGGCGCCTTCCAGTTCATCGCATACAGGTCCGAGACCTGGACCGCGTGGCCGGCGGCCTGCAGGCGCTTGATCGTGAAGTCCTTGAGCGAGCCGTTCAAGGAGCGGGGTTCGGGGTGGGCATAAACCAGCAGCACATTCATCACAGGGTCTCCAATGTCGGGAGACAGCAGGATCGACCGTTGCCAGGTATATTGGAAATGAATATCCAATATTACAGGTATTGTCATGAATAATTTAAGACGCTTGGACATCAACCTGCTGCTGACCCTGGATGTGCTGCTGGCGGAGCACAACGTGACCCGTGCGGCGCAACGCCTGAACCTGTCGCAACCCTCGGTCAGCGTGCATTTGGCCAAGCTGCGGGAGATCTTCGGCGATCCGTTGCTGCTGCCGGGGCCGCGGGGCATGCGGCCCACCGCCAGGGCCGACGAACTGCGCGAGCCGTTGCGCCGGGCGCTGGAGGCGTTGGAGCTGGCGGTGTCGCCGGCCAGCCCGTTCGACCCGGGCGCGGCGGTCAATACCTGGAACGTGTCGGCGTCCGACTATGGCGAGTCGACGGTGATCCTGCCGGCGCTGGCCGGCTTGCGGGCGGCGGCTCCCGGCACCCGGCTGGCGGTGCTCGAGCTGGAACCTGGACGTCTGGTGCGGCAGGCCGAGCAGGGCAGCATCGACCTGGCCCTGCATACCCGCGAGGATTCGCCGCCGGGGCTGCGCCGCCGCCTGCTGTTCAGCGAGCGCTATGTGCTGGTGGGCCGCGCGGGCCATCCACGCCTGCAACGGCGCCCGAGCCTGGCGCAGTTCGGCAAGCTGGAGCACGTTGTGGTGTCGCCCGATGGCGGCGGTTTTCACGGTGTCACCGACAGCGCGCTGGGGGAGGTGGGCCTGACCCGCCGGGTGGTGCTGTCGGTCCCGCACTTCCTGTTTGTCCTCTCGGCGCTGGCGAGCACCGACCTGGTGGCGATGCTGCCTTCGCGCCTGGTGCGCGACAACCCGGCGCTGAAGGTGGTCGAGCCGCCGCTGGCAGTCCCGGGTTATGAAATGGCCATGCTCTGGCACGAGCGCTGCCACCGCGACCCGGCCCACCAATGGCTGCGCGAGTTCATCGTCAGTTCGTTGTGAGCGCTGCTGCGGCTCGTCCCTTCGTCAAAGGAGCATTCAACGTGGCTGTGCAAGTAGATTCGAGTCCATGGTCCGGCTCTGGGACCATGGCGAGCTGATGGACAAGTTTCTCGACCTGGGGCCTGCGGCTGTTCATGTACGGCGAGCAGGATGCCCAGCTGTCCTATTTGCCGCACATCCAGGCCAAGGGCGTGTGGCGGGCGGAAATCCCGGCTAACGGGCACGTTCCCATGTATTCCAACCCCGGCGAGATGTGGCGGCATATCGCGGCCTTCCATGCCGGCACACCTCTTGCCTGAAAGGCAGCGGCGACGGCGACTAAGATGTTGAATTATTTCATCCCCGTTCTTGACATGCCCTGCGAACAAGTCCAGAATTGCGTCCATTCCTGATTCGGGAACGCGAAAAACCCCTTAGAATTCAAAGGGTTGGAAGGTGGATCAAGACTAAGGTCAAGATTGGCTTTCCGGCTTCGAGTTGTACCTTTGATGTGGTTGTAACGCATCGAAAGTTTGGCCGAGTAGCAAAATGGTTATGCAGCGGATTGCAAATCCGCCTACGCCGGTTCGATTCCGACCTCGGCCTCCAAACTGAAAACCCCGTAGATCAATGGTCTACGGGGTTTTTTATTGGTTGCAAGAAAGCACCCTCAAACCGTTCAGGTTTCTTCAGAATTGTCTTCGAGACATGAGCGACCGCTCTGGATAGAGTGGTCGCGCTTGCCCGGCCAGGTGTGTTTACGATGGATTGCTGAACGGCCAACAGCTGGTCAGGGTGGGCACCATTCAGATTGAAGCTGCCGCAGATGTTGCGTTCTCGGCCTGTCTCTTCGACTCTGCTGGCCCATGGGTTCAGCCATCTCCCGATCCCCCAAGTCAGTGGGGTTGCACCGTACGTCGTGCACGACGAACCCATTGAGACATTGCGCTCTCTACCGAGTACACCCCCCTGGAGAATCGGCCATGTACGATGACGCTAAGGTGCAGGCGTTTTCCGCCTTCCATGATTTGCTGACGAATCCCGAAGTCCGGATGAATGCTCAGGAGCAGTACGATGAACTGCTGCGGCTCGTCGACAACGTTCGGGCGAAGGGAATTATCGACGGGGAAGAACGCAAGACCCTGATAGAGGTGGCGACGGTGGCTTATGCGCGCGCTGTGGAGGGCGTTGGAGGCGGGACTTAGGCGGGGCCCGCGTCACCTGATCGGCAAGCTGCAAGCCTTTTAAAATCAGATGGTTACGCTGGTTTTGCTGTGGTAACCTGTTGAAATGTCTGGTTTTATCAGTGGAATGCAGTTCTATCTGCGCCGGTTCGGCTCTGGCAGTTGCTCCCCTTTATAAAAATAGCTCTGTAGATCGATGATTTATGGAGCCTTTTCATCTGTGGTCGCACTCGACATCCAGTCTTGAATTTGACGCCAACGAACTTGCTTCAAGGGTAGGGGATGTATATATTTCACCCCCTTGCCGCAAGGCGCTGAAACGGCTCAAGCAATTCGAGCCTTACAGATTGCAACACCGCGCTACCGCCCGAATGGCGAAACTGGTAGACGCATGGGACTTAAAATCCCCCGCTCGTAAGGGCGTGCCGGTTCGATTCCGGCTTCGGGCACCATCTAAAATCAAGGGTTTGCGGGCGAAAGCTGATGCAAACCCTTGTTTGTTTCTGGTCCGCTATTTTGGAGTTGGTCCGCAATTCGCGACCATCTGTCACTTAGTAGGGGTTACCTTCATGCCCTTTCGCATTCGGATGTACTGCTCTGTCATCCCGACGGTTGTATGTCCCAACTGGTCCCGAGCTTCGCGGATGCTCCCTGTTGACTCCTCTTTGTCCGTTGCCGCTTTTGCTCGTAAGTCCCGCATCTGAAATTCTGCTTTCGGGATCCCGGCTGCCTCTCTGGCGTCATCAAACCTTTTTCTGAGCATGCTCGTCGTCATCGGCTGTCCAGAATCGATTACCACCAGGCGTGTTGATTTGATTTTGTGTCCAGTCTTTCGCGCCATGATTCGATCGATTACGACTTTGAGCTCACCAATGATCTCGATCCTTCGTTTGGCAAGGGCGATGCTAAAAAAGTACATCGTAGATTCGCTAGCGTTGATTTAGAGCAAGCTCCATGCAGTGAAATTTCTACTTGTCGACACGGAAGGATGTTGTCACGCGTCGGCGGGCAGGCCAATCCATTTCTCGAAGCCGTCCAACAGGATCGCGATACCTGCGTCGTAGGCAGCCGGACTGTCGAGCGCCGCGAACGGAGCGGCAAGATAGCTTGCGCCTGGAAAGCTTTCCTCGGGGAATTTTGCGACATATCCACTGATGAAGTCGCCGTGGGTGTACGGCGATTGCCGGTTCTCTTTTTCGGCGGCGATGACCGAGACGAACAGCAGCAACAGGTGGTAAACCATGGCGGCCATTGGACCTGGCAGTCCCATGGTTTTGAGGATTCTGCCCATGTGGTCGAAATACGCCAGACCGTAATCCACTTCGCCTGGCTGTACCCGCTGGAACAGCCTGAATTTGTTTTCCGTGAGGATATAGGTTGCCAAGCCCGGCCAGCGTCCCATTGTTTCCAGCGAGGAAAGGGCGAACTGTTCAAGGTCCGTTCGCCACTGGCCGGTCGGCAAGGGCAGTCGCTCCAGACGTTCCTTGAAAGCGGCGTTGATAACTGAGCTGATCAGTTCATCCCGGCTGCCCAGATGATAGTGAACCATGCCCGCGGCCACCCCCAGTTCCTTGCCGATTCTGACCATACTGACCTCGGTCAGGGTTTCGGTCCGGGCAATGTTGATGGCGCACTGGATCATCGCGTCCCGGGAGACATCCTGACCGCTTTTGGGGCGACGTCCGACTCTCTTGGTCGGTGCCGCCTTGACTGTGGAAGCGGTTTTATTTTTCTCAGACATCCGAACTTTCCTTGGGCTTAATTGATACCGCCTCAGATTATCACCTGCAGTTGGGTTTTCTAAACCTAAAAACGCAGTCATCGGGTGAGTGCGAGCATCGATCCGAGCTGAACCCAAATGTTGAATCTGGTGAGGTTTATGCCATTGGGCACACCAGACATCGGCAGTTCATGTCGGGTTTGCCAGGTTCCTAAATATTTTCATGCGATTAATTGACACCCTCTCAGATTGTGACTTATCTTTGCTCCAGGTTAATTGAGGCTATCTCAAAAAAACGACTTGACGATCCCTTGGGATCCTGCAGGAGGGCACATGGCGCCTAATCCCAATAACAAGAAAGTCGCGGTAACGGCAGGTTTGCGCGGCGCATCCTGGCAAGCGGAGCGCATGACCACGCCTTTCAGCTCTATACCCACTCCACTCACGACGCAGGACGGGCAAGGGGCTTTGGGCGTGCTGTTTTCCAGAGGCGCTGAGCGCAAGGTTGTCTTTATCATGCATCCCCGGGAGCTGGTGGTGACCCACTACCTGGTTCCGGATGCTCTGGATGCGGGCTGGGCATGCTGGGTGCAAGGAGCCAGATCCATTGGCAACGATCTGCGACTTGAGCATGAGTTCGCGCTTTATGACGTAGCTGCCGGAATGCGCCACCTACGAGCGCTGGGCTTCGAGACTATCGTGCTGTTAGGCAATTCCGGTGGTGCCGGCCTGTTCGCTTTTTACAATCAGCAATCGGTGCTTACACCAGAAAAACGTCTCGGCAAAACACCTGCCGGGCGTGCGACTAAGTTCGAAGTGGCAGATTTTCCGGTGGCCGACGGTATCGCCTTGGTATCACCCCACCCTGGGCAGGGCGTTTTGCTGATGAATGCGCTTGATCCTTCAGTGGTTGACGAGCTCGATCCGTTCTCAGTCGACCCGGCATTGGACCCATTCAGTGTAGCGAACGGGTTTCGCCTGCCACCCGATTCGGCGAGCTACAACGCGGAGTTCATCGACCGCTACCGGGCAGCGCAGCGTCAGCGTGTTGCGCGCATCGATGCGCATGCCAGGGCACTGGTAGAGCGGCGCCAGGCTGCTCGCATTCGCTTGAAATCGACAGGAGCCAAAGACGATAGGGCTTTGGCAGGGCATAGCCCTATTTTTCAGGTGTGGCGTACGGATGCGGACCTTCGCTGCTGGGACACCTCACTCGATCCTTCCGACCGCTTCGTGGGTTCGCTGTGGGGTAGCGAACCTTTTGTGTCCAATCTGGGCAGTGTCGGCTTCGGACGAATTGTTACTCCAGAGTCGTGGCTGTCGACGTGGTCGGGCCTTTCATCGAACGCTTCGCTCGGCAAGTGTGCCCCTGCCATCGAGCAACCGACCTTGCTTATCGAATACACCGGGGACAACTGCGTGTTCCCGATGGATGCGGACACAATTTACGAGGCAATACCGGCCTCCCGCAAAGAGCGGCATCGCGTGCGCGGCAACCACCATGGCCAGGCACTGGACGACGGTGAGATATCAGGCCAGACCCTCGCCGGTAAGCACCTGGGACGTTGGCTTCAGGACAATTTTTAATACAAGAAGAGCGTTCAATCATGACAATTACAAAAAATGAAACCGCTGCCACTTTGAGCTCTGGTAATAACGAAAGAATGAATCACGTCGCGGCGCCGATCTCCGGGGTCGTCTATCCGAAGCAAAGCGAACTGGATCGTTACGTTGCGCAGGGTGCCCTTGGCTTCGAAACTCTCGTAGACGGGTTAGGTTCAGTTGTTCGTCAATACCCCGACAATGTCGCTCTGCTGGGGCCGGACCTACGAATTACTTATCGTGAACTCGACGGACTCTCCACTCGCCTCGCTGCGGCATTCATCAAGCAGGGCCTGAGGCCTCTGGACCGCGTCATTTTCCAGTTGCGCGATAGCGAACAACTGGTAATTGCCTTTTTTGCCTGCCTCAAGGCCGGGCTGATTCCAATCTGTACGATGGCTGCTCACCGTGAGCGCGAAATCGGCTACCTGGCCGAACTGGGCGAGGCCAAGCTGCACATCGTTCAAGGAGACGACCCGAAATTCGACAGCGTCGCTTTCGCCCGCAAGATGCAGGAGCTGAGCCCCTCTTTGAACCTGATCATGCAGGCTCGTGGTGAACCGCAAGACGGCATTCTGCAGCAGGATTCGCTAATTGCCGATATTGATCTGACCGAAGCCGAGTCCCTGTTGCAACACGTCCAGTTGGATCCTTTCCAGGTCGCCGTCTTCCAGTTGTCTGGTGGCACCACCGGCGTGCCGAAGATCATTCCGCGCTTCCACAACGAATACCTTTACAACATGCGCTGCGTGGCCAAATGGCTGGGCTTCAAGCCGGACGACACTTTGTTCATGCCGCAACCCATGGTCCATAACCTCAACATGGGATGCTGCTTCGGTCCGTTCTTGATGACCGGGGGTACGGTCACCGTCACTCCTGATCTTATGCCTGAGACACTCATCTCGCTGATTGCCACAACTAAGCCGACCTGGTTGATGCTGGGCGGGCCAATCATCGCGCGTCTCGAATCTGCGATCCACGAAGGACGCGTCAACCTGTCAAACGCTCGTGGCGTGATAGTGGCCAACAGTGCCGCCAAGTTGCAGAAGCTGTTGGGCGTACGTACGCACAACATCTTCGGTATCACCGAAGGCGTGATCACTCTCACTCACAAGGATGACGCCGACGAAGCGCACGACACCACCAACGGTCGTCCGGTATCGGAGTTCGACGAAATCCGCATTCTTGTTCCAGGTACCGAGCAGGACGCCAAGCCGGGGGAGATTGGAGAACCGGTGTTCAAGGGCCCCTACACCATCCACGGCTACTACAACGCCGAAGAGCGCAATCGCGAAACCTTCACCAGCGACGGGTACTACCGCTCCGGGGACCTCATGTACACCAAGGTTATCGACGGCAAGACTTACTACGTCTTCTGCGGTCGCCTCAAGGATCTGATCAGTCGCGGTGGCGAAAAGATCAACTGCGAAGAAGTTGAAATGGCCGTGTCTGGTCATCCAGCGGTCGCTGCCATTGCTGCCGTGGGTTATCCGGATCCGGTTTTCGACGAGCGCTTGTGCGTAGCGATTGTCTTGCGCGATGGCTTCATGGCTCCCACGGTCGCGCAGTTGGGCGAGTTTCTCCTGGACTACGGGCTGGCCAAGTTCAAGTGGCCGGAACGTATCGAGGTGCTTGCTTCATTCCCCCTGAGTGCTTCCGGAAAGCTGAGCAAAGAGAAGCTTCGCGAGATCGTTAAAGAAAACGTCGAGCGCGAACGGGCTCAACAAGCAAATTGAAACGCTGTTCAGAGGAGTAGTTCACATGACTGTAAAACAGCCCGTACTCAAAGGTGTTCACCATAGCGCCAGGCCAACCTGGAAGCTGCGTGAGACGGTGGAATTCTATCGGGACAAGCTGGGCCTGCCTCTGGTACATGCCATCTCGGCACGTGCCTGGGGGCCCGCCAATCATCCGGATTTCCTGCACTTCTTTTTCGACAGCGGCAATCACAGCACCATCGCGTTTTTCTACTACATCAACACCGAACAGCCCGACTTCACCCAGCCGGTAAACGACTACCGCTACGAGGCAACCCATACGGCTTGGCGTGTGGAAACTCGCGAGGAATTGCTTGAATGGCGTGATCGCCTTGAAAGCCAGGGCATCCCGCTGATCTTTCAGATTCGTCACGAGTTGATCGAGTCGATCTATTTCAATGACCCGAACGGTTACTACCTGGAAATCACCATTCAGGAACGACCGATGAACGCGCTTGATGCGGAAGATGCAACCCGCACCCTCGAAGCGGCTATGGCGATGGAAGATGTGGACCTTTCGGGTGGTACATCTTTCACCCAAATCGATCAGGTATGGCTCGACAAGGCGCGTGGTATTGCCCCGGACAATATGGACGAAGTCGTGCTATTCGTTCTCGATGCTCCTGAGTTTCAACCTCTGGTGGGCGCTGCCGAGCAGACACCGGAGTACCGCCTCGAGAATTTGAACAACGGCTATTGGAAGATCACCGCCAAAGATGCACTGGTGTTTGAACGCAAGAAGTTGGGTTTTGTCCCAGCGTTGTGGAACGCCGCGTTGACCGGTGGCTTCGTCGGCGAGGTCACCGAGTTTGATCGCTATCGGCTGCAGATCAGCCGGGGGGCGCAGCAATGAAAGTAGCGATCGTGGGTGGCGGTCCTTCAGGCCTTTACCTGGCTTTGTTGCTCAAACGTAGTGAGCCGCGATGGGATGTAGAGGTTATCGAGCAGAACCCCGAAGATGCAACGTTCGGCTTCGGCGTCGTGCTGGCGGACACGGGCCTGCAACAGCTGCGCGAGGCGGATGCCGGTTCTTATCAAGCACTTTGCGAGGCCACCAAGCAGCACCAGCATCAGATCATCGTGCAGGCAGAAACGCCGATCGGTTTTCGCTTGCCGGTCAAAGGCGGTGCAATTCCTCGACTCACGCTGTTGCAGATACTTGAGCAGCATGCAGAGCAGGTTGGCGTGGTAGTGCATTATCGCGAACGCATCGACAGCGTTGAGGATCTGGCCCGAGTGGGGCTGCAGGATGCCGACGTCGTGGTAGGCGCCGATGGGATCAACTCGGTGATCCGTCGAGAGTTCGAGCAGGATTTCGGGACCACGAGCAGCACATTGGGCAATCATTTTGCCTGGTACGGTACGAAAAAAGTCTTCGAGTCTTCGGCACTGGTGTTTCGAAAGTACGAAGATAGCCACTTCGTTGCGCATTACTACGCCTACAGCGATGAAATGAGCACGTTTGTCGCCGAGTGTGACGATGCAACCTGGAACCGCCTGAAGCTTGGCAGTCTGAGTGAAGAGCAGCGTCAGGCACTGATGGAGAGAATCTTCGCCCCCGAGCTCGAGGGTGCGCCGTTGATCAGCGGCAACGCTCGGGTCGTCTGGCGCCAGTTCCCTGTTATTCGTAACGCTCACTGGACCCATGGGCGATATGTACTGGTAGGCGATGCATTGGCCAGTGCGCATTTCTCCATTGGCTCGGGCACTCGAATTGCGATGAACGATTCCATTGCATTGGCCAACGCTCTTCTGGCGAGTAACGGCGATGCTCTGGCAGGGCTTGCCGCCTACGAAAGTACGCACCGACCCAGCAAGCAGAAGCTTATCAGCGCCTCCGAGCGTTCCTACCTCTGGTACGAGCGTATGGGGCAGTGGATGGATAATTACTCGCCTGAGGAATTCGTCTATCAGTTCATGACTCGCACTGGGCGGGTGAATGACGAGCGTCTGCGCGAGCAGTATCCCGAGCTCATGGTTCGCCTGGGGCGGACGGGAAGTGCGCAATGAACGAGAGCATCGAGTTCGTCGTCGCCCAACAACCGTTCACGGTACGGCGCACAGTGCGTTGGGTTGACTGTGATCCGGCCGGAGTTACTTACACCGGCCGCTTCACCGATTACCTGATTGGCGCAGTGATGCATTTCTATGGACGCATAGGCTGGGGGCCCGAAGCAAAACGCGAGGGCCAAGGCGGTCTGGCCTGCAAGCACATGTCTTTGACGTTTCACAAGAGTCTGCCCCCGGGCTCCATAGTGAACATTTGTATAGAAGTCGGAGAGATCCGCGAAAGGACCTTCGACCTGCACGCGGACGCATTCTTGCCTGATGGTCAAATAGCGTTCGAGGGCGTTTTTTCACCCATCTGCGTAGCGCCTCAGGAAATGCGTAGCTTGCCGCTACCCCAGGCATTGCGCGAGGTCCTGCTGGAACACCAGAGGGCAGTGACAGGAGGCGATCATGCGTGAAGCGATTATTGTTTCCACCGCGCGGACGCCTATTGGCAAGGCGACAAGAGGCTCACTCAACAACATAAAGTCGCCGACGTTGTTGGGGCACGCCCTGCGTCACGCGGTGGAGCGGGCGGGTATCGATCCGGCACTAATAGAAGATGTGGTGATCGGTACTGTTCTGGCCGCGGGCACTGCCGGATCGAATCTGGCCCGTAACGCCGCGTTCGCTGCGGGGCTGCCGCTCTCGGTAAGCGGGATGACGCTCGACCGCCAGTGCTCATCAGGGCTCATGGCGATCGCAACGGCAGCCAGGCAAATTGTCCACGATGGCATGCAGGTCGTTGCGGCGGGAGGGCAGGAAAACATCTCTGCCGTGCAGCAACAGTACTTCCGATGGGTCGCTGACGAACAGGACCCAGCGGTCTTGCAAGCGGTGCCTCATGCCTACATGCCCATGCTGCAAACGGCTGAATACGTGGCGCTCAAGTACGGTATTTCCCGTGAGGCGCAGGACCAATATGCCTTCACTTCGCAGCAGCGTACGGCCTTCGCTCAGGCGCAGGGTCGTATGCGCGAAGAGGTAGTGCCGATCAGTGCGTTGCAACGCATCGTCGACAAGGAGTCAGGGGCTTCCTACGTGCAGGCGGTTTTGCTGGAGCGAGATGAAGGCAACCGGCCTGATACCACGCTCGACAGTCTCGCGCGTCTTGCTCCGGTAATCGCCGGTGGCAGCGTCACGGCGGGCAATGCCAGTCAATTGTCGGATGGCGCCAGTGCCTGTGTGCTGATGGACGGCGTCAGTGCAGGGCAACGAGGCGTGACTCCCCTAGGGATTTTTCGAGGCATGGCGGTGGCCGGCCTTGCCCCGGAGGAGATGGGCATCGGCCCTCTTTTCGCTATCCCCCGGCTGCTCAAGCAACACGGGTTGCGAGTGCAGGACATCGATCTCTGGGAGCTTAACGAGGCATTCGCCTGCCAGGCCCTCTATTGCCAGCAACGGCTGGGCATTGATCCTGACATCTGCAACGTGAACGGTGGGGCCATTTCCATCGGGCACCCTTATGGCATGACGGGTGCGCGCCAGGTTGGACATCTGTTGATGGAAGGCAAGCGGCGAAAGGCGCGGTATGCCGTGGTGTCGATGTGCGTCGGCGGTGGGATGGGGGCTGCCGGACTGCTCGAAATCGTCTGACCTGTCGAGGTGGTGAGTTGTTTCAAAGCGGATTTTTGCGTGTGTGAAGGACACCTTTAAGCGGGTGAACCTGAAAACAATCTCTAACTACAAAGGTTGTATGTGTCATGGCCTCACAACAAAAAGAATACAAAGTGGAAACGCTGGCCAATGGTCTGTTCCACGGCAAAAGCACTCGTTGGAGAGCGGGTAAGTTGTACGTCTCCGACATGATTGGCAAGAGGGTCTACGCCATCGACGCGGCGGGTAACAAGACCGTTATAGCCGAGCAGCCGCACAAGCCCAATGGCATGGGGTTCCTGCCCAATGGCGACCTCATTCTCAGTTCGATGCACGAGAACAAACTGTATCGCTACCTGCCCGACGCGCCTGTTGGCAACAACCTTGAGCTGTATGCAGATCTTTCCAATCTGTTCACCGGTTACATCGGTGACATGGTGATCGATGACAACGGACGCATCTACGTCGACGATGTTGGCGCTCGTGTCTTCGAAGGCGAGGGGCTGAAACCCGGCCGCATCGTGGTCGTAGAGCCCGATCGTAGGATTTCGGTGGGGCTTGAAGATTGCCACTTCCCGAACGGCATCGCGATCACTCCGGACAAGAAGCGAATCGTGTTCGCCGAGACCTTCATTGAGCAACTCTCGACGGTCGACATCGTTGATGGGCAATTGGTGAATCGTCGGGTCTTGCTGGACATGACCAAAGTCTTCGCCAGCGAAGAGGAACGTGCACAAAAACGTGGTTGTGTGGAAGGCATCACCATCGACGCCGAAGGAGGCATCTGGCTGAGCGTTCTGCATGCTGAGCAGTACATGCGTATCGATAGCGAAGGAAATGTCACGGACCGCATTCATGTTCCAGGCCACAAAGTGGTGGCCTGCACCCTGGGCGGTGAGGACGGTAAAACCCTGTTCATGTCCGCCAGCAAGATCAAGGGCAATCACAAGAACATTTTCGAGGCCTTGGTCGCCCGGGATATCGAAGCCACGATCTTTACCACTCGCGTTGCGGTGGGCCGTGATGACGAGAACCCATAAACCACAGTTAATGCCGGTGCGTGTCATGTCATTCATCTAATGATCGAAATCCTCTGACCTGTAGGTCGTTGGATCGCTTCAATGTGGAATTTTGCGTGCATGAAAGACGCTATGCACATGCATGGCGAACCTGAAAGCAACCTCTAACAACAAAAGGTGGTATGCGACATGTCCTCACAACAAAAAGAATACAAAGTGGAAAAGCTGGCCAGCGGTTTTTTCTTCGGTGAAGGCACTCGCTGGAGAGGAGGTAAGTTGTACGTCTCCGACATGCTCGGCAAGAAGGTCTACACCATCGACGCGGCGGGCAACAAGACCGTAATCGCCGAGCAGCCGCATAAACCCAATGGCATGGGTTTCCTGCCCAATGGCGACCTCATTCTCAGTTCGATGCACGAGACCAAACTGTATCGCTACCTGCCCGACGCGCCTGTTGGCAATAACCTTGAGTTGTACGCAGACCTTTCCAGCCTGTTCACCGGCTACATCGGTGACATGGTGATCGATGACAACGGACGCATCTACGTCGACGACGTCGGCGCTCGTGTCTTCGACGGTGAGGCGTTGAAACCCGGCCGTATCGTGGTCGTAGAGCCTGATCGTACGATTTCGGTGGGGCTTGAGGACTGCCACTTTCCGAACGGCATCGTGATCACGCCGGACAAGAAGCGAATCGTGTTCGCCGAGACCTTCATCGAGCAGCTTACGACGGTCGATATTGTCGACGGAAAGCTGGTGAACCGTCGGGTCTTCCTGGACATGACCAAAATTTTCGCCAGTGAAGAGGATCGTGCCCAAAAACGTGGTTGCGTGGACGGCATTGCCATAGACGCCGAGGGAGGTATCTGGGTGAGCGCTTTGCGTTCTGGACAGTACGTGCGCGTCGATAGTGAAGGGAACGTCACGGACCGCGTTCATGTTCCGGGCCATGAAGTGGTGGCCTGCACCCTGGGCGGTGAGGACGGTAAAACTCTGTTCATGTCTGTCACCAAGCTCAAGGGCAATCACAAGAACATTTTCGAGGCCATGGTCGCCCTGGATGTTGAAACCACGATCTTTACCACTCGCGTTGCAGTGGGCCGTGGCGAAGGGCGTCCATAAACGTCCGTGTTTGCCCTTGCGAACTGCTTGCGCTAACTCCGGTGCGCCTCAGTTCGGACACCTGATGATAGAAGGCCATCCGCGAAAGACGCGGCATGCCGTGGTATCGATGCGTGTCGGTGGCGAAGGGGCAACAGGGGCTGGTCAAAATCGTCTGACCTGCAGGGTCGTTGGATCGCTTCAATGCGGGGTTGTGCGTGCATGAAAGACGGCGTGGACCTGCATGATGAGCCTGAAAAATCTCTAACAACAATGGGTGGTATGCGACATGTCCTCACAACAAAAAGAATACAAAGTGGAAAAGTTGGCCAGTGGTCTGTTTTACGGTGAAGGCACACACTGGAGAGCGGGCAAGTTGTACATCTCCGACATGATTGGTAAGAAGGTCTACACCATCGACGCGGCGGGTAACAAGACCGTTATAGCCGAGCAACCGCACAAGCCCAATGGCATGGGTTTCCTGCCCAATGGCGACCTCATTCTCAGTTCGATGCACGAGAACAAACTGTATCGCTACCTGCCCGACGCGCCTGTTGGCAACAACCTTGAGCTGTATGCAGATCTTTCCAGTCTGTTCACCGGTTACATCGGTGACATGGTGATCGATGACAACGGACGCATCTACGTCGACGACGTTGGCGCTCGTGTCTTCGAAGGCGAGGGGCTGAAACCCGGCCGCATCGTGGTCGTAGAGCCCGATCGTAGGATTTCGGTGGGGCTTGAAGATTGCCACTTCCCGAACGGCATCGCGATCACTCCGGACAAGAAGCGAATCGTGTTCGCCGAGACCTTCATTGAGCAACTCTCGACGGTCGACATCGTTGATGGGCAATTGGTGAATCGTCGGGTCTTGCTGGACATGACCAAAGTCTTCGCCAGCGAAGAGGACCGTGCCAACAAAAATGGTTGCCTGGACGGCATCACCATCGACGCCGAGGGAGGCATCTGGTTGAGCGTACTGCATGCTGGACAGTACGTGCGTATCGATAGTGAAGGAAACGTCACGGACCGCGTCCATATTCCGGGCCATAAAGTGGTGGCCTGCACCTTGGGCGGTGAGGACGGTAAAACTCTGTTCATGTCCGCCAGCAAGATCAAGGGCAATCACAAGAACATTTTCGAGGCCTTGGTCGCCCGGGACATCGAAACCACGATCTTCACCACTCGCGTTGCAGTGGGCCGCGGCGACGGGCACCCATAAACCACGGTGTTTGCCAGGGGCAGCGTTCCGAACTACCCCGTTCTAAAGCCTTAAATCGTGTCCAACGGCGCCCGCGCTCAAGCAGGTGTTGCGGGCTCGGCTTGTTCGACGCAAGGCCGTGGACACTGACCTGTTTAAAATAAATATAAGGAATCAGGGTCATGAAAAAGTTGTTTGGGCTCGTGCTTGCGGGTGCGTTGGTTCTATCGGCCAGGGTTGAGGCTTCCAATGGTAATCAGTACGCAGGTTATGGCGCTCAGGCCATGGGTATGGGGGGAGCGTCCATTGCCAACCCCACTGATTCGACGGTCGCTATCAATAATCCTGCCGGCATGGGTGCAGTTGGAACACGAGTCGACGGCAGCCTGATGGCGACGGCTGGGCAATTGCGCTCCAATGTGCACGGCTCGAAAAACAGTGACGATGTGTTGTTGTTCCTCCCCGGCTTCGGGGTGAATTATCAATACCTTCCAGACGTCACACTCGGGCTTGCAGTCTCCGGTTATGGCGCCGGGGTCGATTACGGAAAGCCTATTCCGGCCTTTGGTACATCGAACGTCAAATCAACGCTGGCTCAGATGCTGATCTCTCCGACAGCCACCTATGAGTTTGCGCCAGGTCACTACTTTGGGCTTTCGGTCAAGCTCGGTTATGAAAGCTTGATGCTGCATGGCCTGGAGAACTTTGGCGCGACCAATGACACGGGTCATGCATTCGGAGTGGGTGTGGGAGTCGGCTATCTGGGCACCATCGCGCCAGGACTCAGGTTAGGCGTTACCTACTCATCCCCCGTATGGTTCCAGAAAATGGAGGCGCACGAAGACATCATCCCCGACGGGCGTTTGAACGCGCCGCAACAGGCGGGTGCAGGACTGGCCTATGACATGGGTGACTGGACATTTGCCTTTGACTACGTCTGGATCAATTGGGCCAGCCAAAAGACGTTCTCCAACTCCCTGACGCAGGGTGGGGCGCCGGGTGCCGGTAATGGCCCGGGGTTTGGCTGGCGGGACCAGAATATTTTCAGGTTCGGGGTGAATTACAAAGTCAACGAGCGCCTGCAGGTTCGTACCGGTTTGTCTCTGGCCAACCACCAGGTGCCTGATGGAGAAGCGACGCTGATTGCCGTGGCACCCTGCAACCAACCCAAAAGCGCCCATCTGGGCCTGACGTACAAGGTCAATGATGAAATTGAGGTAACCGGGTCCTATATGTATGACTTCCGCCACATCACCAAAGGGACAGGGGCCAGCAAGGGAACCGAGGCCGGCGGGGAGTTGCACATGCTGGCTTTGGGGGTCGGGTATAAGTTCTGAGGTGTCGCCCGGCAATAATCGGTCGGCCCGACTATTCGTTTGCTCAAGTCGGAAATCACCATTCAATTTGCCCAGGGGAGGGCAGGACAATGTTTTCTCCCCTTGATCCATACTTACAGTCTTTATGAATTGTCGGGCGCATCGCTCGAGGCTTGAGAGTAGTCGCCGCCATGGTTTCGCGTCTGAGATGCAGGCTTTAAGCAAGGGAGGAAGGTAGGCGGCCGCCCACACGGGTGCGAAAAGCTTCCGCCGCTCACGGCGCCTGACGTGCTCTGAGTGATCGTCAGGTGCCAACGTGGGAAATTCATTGCCCTTCGAGCAAGTGTTCCAGGAACAATCTGCTAGCGACCGACAACGCGTCTCGGGACCTCACACACACGCTGAGTTCGCGGGAGGCCCACGTCTCATCCAGATTGATCACCTTCGCCCCATCCATTTTGTAAACCTCCGCACTCCCAGCAGGCATGATGCCAATGCCTAACCCGGCCTGAACCATCAGGCACAGTGCATCGTAACTGGAGACTTCCATGCGTATTTTTAGCGAGCGGCCCAAGTCGTTGGCAGCTTTGATCAGTTGAAAATTGAGATGGGTGCCGCTGCGCAAAGCGATGTATTCGTGCTCAAGGGTCTCGCTGAACCTGACAGATAGGTGCTCGGCCAGTGGATTGCCATAGGGCACCAGCAAGACCAGCCTATCCGTGCGAAAGGGGAAAACCTCAATGTCGGCTCCATGGGGCAGGCGCGTGAAGATGCCGATATCGGCCTGGTTTTCCGCCACGTTTTTTGTAACGGCCAGGCTTGGCTTTTCCTCGAGGCTGACGTTGATAAGTGGGTACAGCTCCATGAAGGACTTGATCAAACCGGGCAGGAATTGGGTGATAGCAGAGATGTTTGCCAAAACTTTCACCGAACCACGGCGCCCGTGAGAGTAGTCGCGCATCTGTACGACAATTTCATTGAGGTTATTGAGCACGCTGCGAGCCATGTACAACAGCGACAGGCCGGCGTCGGTCGGGGTAATGCCCTTGTTGGTGCGGTTAAGCAGTTTCGAATCGAGCAGCTCTTCCAACTCGCTGAGCCGCTTGCTGACCGCCGCCGCGGCGATATGTTCGCGCTTGGCGGCGGCCGCAATGGTGCCTTCTTCGACGACGCTGACGAAGAGGCGCAACGAAACCGGATCGAGTTTCATATGAGGTACCGGATGGCTGATCTGAATGGCCAGCATAGTACCTTCAGTTTCATCGGCTCAAAATTCCCCGGACAATAGATGGCCGGCGTTCGATACCCTGGCTTCCAGGCCGAGAGTTTTCAGCATCTGGTACACCGTCGCGACCGATGCCGACAGTACAGGTTTATCGAGACGATCCTGTACCACTTGAATCGCTGGCAGCGAAGGCATTTGCACACAACACGACAGTACCACACCGTCGACCTGGCCGATATTCAGCTTGTCAGCGTGGGCCACCAGATTCATCGGATCCAGACGACCTACCTCAAGGTTGTCGGACACCTCAAGGCTGATGGAGTCGACCACTTCGATGCCGGCGGCCTCGATGTAGTCGATGACCTGCTGGGTAAGCGATTTCATGTACGGCGTAATGATCGAGATTTTCTTATAGTGGAGCATGTTCAGGCTGTCGATCAGCGCGCCGGCGGAGCTGAGTACCGAAGCGTTCGACCGGTTAGCAGCAATGGTTTTGCTCAGGCGTTCTTGAGAGACTTTGTGATAGCCAGGGCCCTGACACATGATCGCCACCAGGCACGCATAGGCCATGACATCAACCCTTGCATCGCTCAGTTCCAGCGCGCACCGATCGCTATCGATGTCCATTTTTTTTAGCTCCTCTGGGCTGACATGCATCATGCGCATACGCGAAGAGTGGAAGGTGAAGCGCTCTTCTGGAAATAGTGAGAAACGCGAGGTGAGCATCGCCGGGACCTCGGTTTCCATTGTTGTGTTCGAGCTGGGTACGATTTGGCCGATTCGAAAGTTTTTCATGGGGCGCTCTCTGAAGTGTGATGTTTAGTTGTCGCTGGCGGTGTTGACTTAGAAAACGGAGGCTAGGGAAATGGAGGCGGTGAAGCCGATGAGCAGGATCAGGATTGGTACTAGCTTGATCTTGGCGATACCTCCGACACCCTAAAATGAAGCAAAAAACTGACGCGGGTGTTCGAGAGCAACTCTGAGTACCAGGCGCCGTAGCCGCTGAAACAACTGGTGAAGAGGTCCAGCTGCACTGCTGTGACCCGATAGAGATGACGCTCTGGGTGCTCAATACGAGTTTGTCATCCGTAAGTGGCATCAGAGTCGCGGAGTAGCCGAGCACCAGCAACGATGATCGCTATGCAGGCTGAGAAAACAGCAAGCGACGACTGATGTTTCGGCTTGGTAGCCATAAGCTAAGTAACCAACATTAGTGTCAACGCCGATGAAGATGGCAGTTATGTCTTCATGGTTATACCTCATAGGTCTTACATTACTTTTTAGAGGCTTGTGTGCCAGCGAAAGTGGTCTGCGTGCGAATGCTTTTATGCTATCGATTTTATGAACTGGGAAAGGCTGCGTATATCAAGCATTTACGAGCTTGCCATCGCGTATCGTGATGGCAGTGAGGCGGTACGAGTCGGCGTCAGAGGAGGGATGCGGAACTGGTTGGATATTTGGATAGTGGCGGGATGGTGCTGGCTTTTTGAAATTTTGTCGGCGCTTGCTTAAAAATTTTCTCTGAATGACTGCTTTTGGCCGATTCTGTTGAAAAAGTCGATTCACCCAAACTATCCGCATATTGACCGGTGAAATCGCATTTTTTGCACGCTATTACGTGAAGACGTTCGCCAATGACCCGTAACGTCATAGTGCGATGGTCCAGGTGAGCGCGTTGCTGCGTCCAAAGTTGACATTCGTTTGGACAATTCCGAAATGCTTGATGTGCATCCGGTTATCGCTGAATTGCCTTCAGCCACTGCGCTCCTCGCTCTTCATCGATCGATAAAGAAGAGTCGAGCCACCAAGGGGCGATGGTTCAAGGCCTGCGATCCGGTCCAGATTTGCTCTTTTGTCATGGGGTATTTCCACCCAAGCACCGGCAGTCAGCTGCTGGCTGATGCGCATTCGCCATTAGCACAACTGCCCTAATCGTCTGCTGCTGAGGCCAGGCATATAGTGCGGATGACCATCCTCATGGGGATGGCTCTCACAAGAAAGTGCCGACTCGAAAAAGGAGATTCACCATGTCATTCAAGAAAATCGTATACGCCAGCGCAGTGGTCCTGGCCCTCACCGCCTCGAACGCCCATGCATTCGCCAGAGACTGTAACGACTCGCTGTGGAAGTTCAGCGGCATCGAAGCACTGACCTGCATCTTCTCGGGCCAATGGTAATTCGCCATTTCCTGGGTTGAAGCTGTCCCAACGACAAGGCTGACTGTGAAGTGCTAATCCGGTCAGCCTTGTTGCTTTTCCATTCGTGCGCACATTGTGTTGCTCTCAATCCTCCATCCAGATTTTGTCGATGCTTGCCGATTGCGGAGAAGGTTGAAAAGAGAGGGAGCTGCTGGCTGGTAAAACGCAGCAACCTGCAAGGCATTCTGGATGCTTGATTTTCGATATGACGGTCAATGATTACTGTGAACTGGGTGACACCACCGTTCTACTTTCACCCCGCCAGGACCTACCACATCCTGCAATGTCGGGCGTCAAGTCTCGGTTTTGTCGCGTTTGTCAGGCGGGTTTTTTCTGTTGAAGCGCGCCGAGATGTCCTGGTAGGTCTCGTTATCGGTTGCAGCAAGCAGTGTCTGGCCATCCTTTAAGGTGGCCAGAAATGTCACCTCGGTATTGTGGCCTGCCAGAAGATAGCCGGCGACGGCTCCCACGGGTCCAAGAAACATGGCGCCAACGACTCCAAGGCCTATGGCGCTCTTTATGTTTTTGTTCGAGTCGGTATTTTCGACGGTGAGGTCCTTGAACTCGGAAACGAGAAAGCTTTTCCCTATTAGCGGCTTATTAGGGGTTTTGAGCGTGATGGTTCCGCGCAGATACTCCGCGTCACCCTGGGGGAAGTCACCGGCTAGTACTATGATCTTTGCCATCTGGAAAGGCCCCAGGCGATCATTTTTAGGGGGCCATTGCGCGCCTTAAGGGATAGGGCGTCAACGCTGCGACGACGACTGGCGGCACCATTGGTCTATGACAGGGCGAAGGTGCTGCCAGGCCTGAGGTATCGACAAGGCAGAGAGTGGATGCCCATGCGCTCAAGCGCTGGCCGGGTGAGTTTGGACGAGTGCGGAACAGGGGATACACTTGCCGCCGCGCCCCTATAGGGCTGGACGGATGAACCAAGGAAGCGCTTCAGTGATTATTATTCAAAACCCTGCACCCAAACTTTCTTATGCGGAACTTGCCAGGATGGTTGAGCAGAAGAGGGCGGTAGAGCAGATCAATCTGCTTGAAGCCAAATTGAACCCAGCCTTCCTGGCCAAACTTGAGGCCGCGATAGAAAGCGCGGATGTGCAACAGAATGTTCAGCCGGTTTTCCCTATCGAAGTTTGACCGACCTGGCGCCGGGCGATGCTCGGCCAGATCCGACAACATTGCTCAGTTTCAAGACAAGGACGAATGATGCGAATTTTTACCGGTGAATGGGCTCGATGGCTGATGGCGGCGGGTATCGGCGCCTTGGCGATAGCAAGTAATGCACAGGCTCAAGCGACGCCCGAGGCAGCCCGGGAGATAAAGGGCTTGTTGGACTTTGTCGAGCGCAGCCAGTGTCAGTTCGTGCGTAACGGCACCGAGTACCCAGCTCCCCAGGCACGGCAGCACCTGGAGAAAAAGCTGAATTACCTCGAGGGCAAGGACATGGTGAGCAGCGCGGAGGACTTTATCGATCTCGCTGCCACTAAAAGCAGCATGAGTGGCAAGGCTTACGAGGTGCGCTGCGCGGCTGGATCGCAACCGGCAAGCCGCTGGTTAAAGGCAGAGCTGCAGAGGCAGCGCCAGCTTCACTAAGTCGTTCTCCCCATTAAAACAAGCCCAGCTCGTTGCTGGGCTTTTTGCTTCTGAAAAACAGAAAAGCGCAGGTCATCGATATTGAGACAGGCAACCGACTGGTCCAGCGGTCAGCCGGTCGCGGCAGGGGCGAGATCAGTCATTCCAGGGTGAATCACTCAGGAGATGACCGGAATATCCTCGATAAACTTGATTCGCTCACCGTTATAGAAGATTTCGATAGCGGTATAGCGCGGCGAGTTGGGAGGCATTACCCGGGTGAACCTGACTTGTGCGCAGCTGAGCTGCTGAATCCATTGCCCGGGCCTTTGCACCAGGTGCAGGTCCAGCAAGAGTATGGTCGGGTTGATACCTTGTGGCGTTCGCATCGTCAGATAGGCTTCGACCCCCGGGTTGGCAACTTCAACGTCTCCAACGACATGAAGTTCGTCCGGTTTGGGTGGCATGGCGTTCAACCAGGCATGCCAGTTCGTGCATTTGGTAGTCATTTTTCCGTTCCTTGAGAAATGAAGCTCGAAGCTTGGGGTACTGCGGTTTCGTATGGCGCTTCGTGTGCCATCGAATCGAATGCCGGCGGCCCGATCCTCTCTATCCATATCCAAGAACGGCGCTGGAGAGGTCGGATGAATACGACCGCAAGTCCATGCTTAAAAGGTGTAGATGAGGAACGGGGTTAGGCTCCGCAGTCTGGACGAGCGGTATTCATTGGTGGTGCCTGAGCGGTCATTTCCCCCTGACTTTTGGCGCATATCGAGCGTGATCTTTATTCGCTTGCGTGCCCTCATAGGCCGTTGAAGCACTGGCATCTTGCCGGGCTCACAAGGAGGTTCCAAGTGATAGCAAAGCTGTTCGTGACGATCGGGATCATCTTCTACGCCGTTGTGGTACCGGTGCTGGAGATCAATGAGACCCATGTTTTCAACCCGGCCTGGGAGCCGCACGCACGGTTGCATGAGGTCTGGCAGCTGTTCACCAATACGACGATCGGTGCATTCAGCCTGTGGCTGGTGTGGTTGAAGGGTAACCTTCGCCTGTCCAGCCTGCTGACGGTGTTCGTCACGGGCGGTTTCTTGCTGGCTTACGGGCTTCGGCAGTCTTACGGCGGATCGATGGTGCTCACCGATGGTTCGGAGAAGTTGATCCTGGGCGTCAACCTGGGGCTCTTTGCCTACACCCTGGCGATCCTGCTGGCGGCGACCGCGGTTGCGATCGATCGGCGCCAACCAAGGGCGCGACTCTGAGCCAGAGCCGTTCTGTAGGAACAAGAAAGCAGAAGCCCGGACATGCCGGGCTTCGTTGGATGGGACCTGTTCAGCGCGATTAGGGCTTGCCTTCACGCCCCGCGTTTTCTACCGACAACCTGTGTCTACGCCTTTGAACCCAGCTCCAGAGTGCGTGCACAGGATGAATGAACATCGCCAGCACGCACAGCAGCAGGACAATGAAGATGGACATCAGACCGAGACCTTCATGGGAAAACATCGTGGGTTACTCCTGTAGTTCACTTTGTCGGTCCTTGAAGGGTAGGTATTCATACGCCTCGCTTCATGAAGGTTACTTAAAGATAATTTCATCTTCGCCCGAGTCATGCAGGCAAAAGATAGCGGTGCAGGGGGGGATACTAAAAAGCCCGGCGCTTGGCCGGGCTTTTCATGCAGGACGATGCTGACCAGCCGGCGGTGTTGAAACCGACTCGGCTGGAGAGCATGAGGCTGGGTCTATCGATCATTCTTGCTCGAGGAGACGCTGGCCTTGCCCAGGCCTTTCGAGTTGTGGTCGCCGGGCGTCGTGTCCGAGATTGCAGTGGCTTTTGACAGCCCGCGGGTATCTTTGGAATGAGCCACTCCGGAAGTGGTCGAACCATGGCCGTTGCTGTCATTACGAATACTGCCGTAATGGTTGCCATTTTCTCCGAGATTGCGAACCGACTTGCCGGCAGGGTCGCTTTTCAGGCCGCCGCTATGGCCCTTGCCGCTGACCCCTCCGGAGTGGCCGCCTGCCTGGCCACCATGACCACCACCATTGCCGCCACTATTGCCACCGCCATGACCCCCGCCGTTACCACCGCCATTTCCGCCACCATGGCCACCACCGTCCTTTGCATAGGCGGATGTCATCGGGAGCAAAGGAGCCGCTGCCAGCATCAGTACGCAGGTCAGGGCAGTCACGAGATTTTTTTTCTTTAAAAGCATGATTGCTTCCATCGATAAGGGGAGGTTTGCATGAACTAAGACGCAATGGGCTGTCTATAGTTCGGGTGTCATGACGAATGGCATCACGGCTGGATTCATGCAGAGGACTGCAGAGATGACGACTCGTTCGGTTGTAGCTGTTTTGGCAAGCGCCGCGTTTTTATTCGGCTCGACTGCCTTGTATGCGGACCCAGGGAACGGCAAGGGCAACCCCCATGGCAATCAGGGTGGACACGGCAAGGGCAACAAATCCCAGGACTACAGACAGGGTGGGCGGTATGACGGACCTCAAGTAGACGTTGGCGGTATTCGCGTGATCATTGGCGACAGTCGCGACTACTGGTCACCCGGGCCGGCCCTGCCACCGGGCATTCAGAAAAACCTGGCCCGAGGCAAACCCCTGCCGCCGGGCATCGCGAAAAAACTGGATGGCCGGATGCTAGGCCGGCTGCCGCACTATGACGGTTATGAATGGCAACAGGCCGGTACTGACTTGATCCTGGTCGCCATTGCCACAGGTATCATCTACGAAGTTCTGCACGACGCTCTGGACTGATTCCAGACCGACCCACAAGCGAAGCCCGGTACACAAGACCGGGCTTTTGCCTGGCACACAACGTCCCGTACTCCCGCCGATATTCCCCCTCCAGCATTCTGCCGTCGGTTCGATTCCGTCCTTCCTGTTTTCCGTTGGCTCCAATACGGATAACCGTCTTGGCGGTGATTTTGCCGAGCATCCTCTTCAGCAACATTCCAGCGCGATCTGATCGTTGAGGGGAGCGTTTCGCAAGTGTCCTAGGGATGCCGATTGGGCGCCAACCAAGACCGGCTCAAGGGCGCGAACAAGGTTCTGGTCTACTTTGATGGCATCACCAGTGATGGTGTGACCTTGATGAATGACTATGAAGAGGCTGGTTTCAACTGCTGGATAGCGAGGGAAACGTCGTGCTTCTGGGCCATGAAGGCCGTGCCGAGCACCCGCTGGCACCGGGTTTCAGGCTGTCCTTCGCGGCACGGTTGGTCAGCACCAACGGCCCGGTGGACGCCGGTCAGTTTTCCTCGTTTGCGGAGTGCGTGATCCTGTATGCCTGACGGCAGGCAAGCGGTTCACACAGGCGTTCAATAATCTCAAGAGGGACCCGGCGGTGATTTTCTACTGGCGTCAACAAGGTGACGAATCGGCCATTGCCTGAAAAAACATGTGGTTATTTAAAGGCTTAGAAAACATCCAGGGTAAAAATAACCTTAAAATATATTGTTACATGTTCTCGGGGACGTTAAGATAGCCTCGCGTTCACCTACCACGGTTTATGCATTTTTAGCCCCAAGTGTCCATCAGCTACTTGGGCTTTTTTTTGCCTGAAATTTGCCTTTGGCCATTCTGCCTGTCGCCCGACGCCACTTTGGCTCCTTCCTCACGAGTTCCAGCAAGGCAAAAAAAAGCCCGCGGGGAGCGGGCCAATAGTTGAAAGAGCAGGGTGAAATCTACCCGCCTGGCGCTCGGCTCACAGTGAAAGAAAATTCATCTGGCCATGGCCACCTGCAACCGCCCTCCATCCAGGCCGACGCCGCTCAGTAACCGCCACCCATGCCCCCCGTGCTGCTGCCTGGTGCCCTGGCTTTTTGCTGGGCGTGGCTCCATTCGGCGCAGGTGAGGAAGCTTTTGTGATCGACTTTGCCGTTGCCGTCGAAGCTGACATTGAACGGTTGTTGATGGCCGGCCTGGGTCAACACATAGTCGAAGCAGGTTCCGAGTTCCACGGTGCGAGGGGTGACGGCCACAGGTTCGCCGCCGATCTGCCGGACTTGTTCCTGGGTCATGCCGGTCTCGACCTTCGCCACCAGCGGCTGATTGCGGTAGACATGAGCGGCACTGGTACAGCCGGCGACGGCTGACAGCAGGGTGGTCGTGACGATAAGCGCTTTATTCATGGCAGGGCTCCCGAGGGTAGGTGTCGTGAAGAGACGCCAGGGTGCATTGGTTGAAGTAAAGCCGAGCGACGAGGGCAGCGAGCGGTATTCGCAAAGGACAGGACGAGGGGATGGCGGATAGACAAAAAGCCCGCATGGGCGGGCTTTTTGCAGAGGGGGAGCTGATCCGTCAGCTGCAGCCAGTGTGCGCTTGCGCTGTGGCCCTAGCAATGACAGGGCGACGAAACGCAAGCCCAGGCGCGGGCTGATAACGCAGCGCCCGAGCAGGCTGCGGCAAACCTTTGAAAACGCCATAAGCGCGACGGAAAAAGACTGTTGGGTTGCCATTCGTCAGCTGTTTTGCACCCCGCATGAGAATGGCCCTCTCATGGGAAGACATTCCATCGTGGTCGGGAGGTATCCATGAGTACGAACAGGCCCACTGGCCCGCGTTCATCCGAGCACGCTTCCGGCAAGGACGAACTGGGCTTCGACCCCGATTCTCCGGATCTGGCTGATCCGCAGGTGGACCCCATAGGTCCGGCGAAAGCGCCCAGGGATAACAGGCCGGAGAAAGAACCCAAGTCCCGGGCGTATGACCCCCTGGGAAACCTGAAGCCCAAATGAAAGACGGGCGGCGTGTTCCCACCTCGTGGCGATGGATGGAACCCATGCCCACACGGACCGGGTGTAAGGTGTTCGCGACAACCTCGGACGATCTCTACCGAAAGGGAGGCGATTATGAGCGTTCCAATGCTGAACAAGATGCACATGAACGGCTATGACGTGGTCAGCGTCAACAGCGGCCCCTGGCGGGTCTGCACCAAGGGTGACCGTCTTGGCTCCTTTGGAACCCGGGAGGAGGCCCTGGCCTACGCGGCCGCCTTGCCGGCCTACAAGGCGAAGGCCAAGAAGGCTACGGAAGGGGCCAATACCCGATAACCCCATGCACGACCCTGCCCGACAGCCTGGCCTGTGCCCGGGCTGTCGGGTGTTCTTTTGCCCTCAGGCCGGCGACTGGGCCTGGGCGGACTTCCAGCCCTTGAGCTCCTCTGCGATGAAGTGCTGCACCAGGTCGCTGTAGAGTTTTTCGATGGCGTCTGCACTCAGGCCCTCGGCCTGGGCCCATTCCCGGCGTTGCAGGAGCATGGCGCGAAAGCGCTCGGGGGCGCGCACGGCGGTTTCCGAGGTCTTGAATTTCGATGCGGCCATGACGTACCGGAAACGTTCGCCCAGCAACTGGATGACAGCCTGGTCGAGGCGATCGATCTCGCGGCGGATATCCTCCATGCCTGTGCATTGTTCGGGGGCTCGCGACTGAATGACGTCCATGTGAATACTCCGGTTGGGAAAGGATCTGCGGTTGTCCGCTGGCGGATTTAATCACGGACAGGCCCGCCCTTGGCATTGCCCGGCAGGCCGCTGCGCCGGCCTCGTGCGGCAAGCGCTGCATGGCTGCCCCCGGAGGGTCTGTTACCATCGCGTTTTTTGGCGACCCCGCCCGGGTTCAGGGCAGGGTCGCGCCGGTCAAAGGAGAATGCCGTGATTATCACTACCACCCACGCGATTGCGGGGCGAGAGATCGCCGAGTACCTGGATATCGTGAGCGCCGAGTCCGTACAGGGGATCAACGTCGTGCGTGATGTCTTCGCCGGGATGCGCGACTTTTTCGGTGGGCGTTCCCAGACCCTGGAACGGGCGCTGAAAGAAGCCCGGGTGCAGGCGACCGACGAGATCAAGGAACGCGCCCGCGACCTTCGCGCGGATGCGGTGGTCGGCCTGGACTACGAGATCAGCATGCCCAGCGGTCGTGGCGGCATGGTGGTGGTTTTTGTCACTGGCACCGCCGTCAGGCTCAAGTAACCGACGTCTCGCCCGCGTCCTGCAGCCCCGCCCGTGTGCGGGGCTTTTTATGCCCGGCGTGACCAGTCAAACCGCCGCCCGGCCCTTGGTGATCGCCCATAAAAAAGACCCACCAGGGGAGTGGTGGGCCAGTCGGGAGTCTTCAATAAGCACGAGCCACTTTAGCGAAGCCTTGGCGGGTTCACAGTGAAAGAAATTTCATCATTGCCGGCGAGTGGTTGCACCACCCGGTTGTCCACGGTTTCAGGCGCGGCGGCTGACGGCATTGAGCCGGCGGCACTCGCGCATGGCGTCCTCTTCCAGGTCGTAGCCATCGCCGATGAAGCCGTCTGTGCGAGTGTCGGCGATGCGGTACCAGTGGGCGGCGATCGGCGCGCCGTGGGCGGCTTCCCCGGCGCGTCGACCTTGAATGATGATCTTGTTGCAGCGCTTTACGACAAAAATGTCTTCCATGGCGCTTCCCTGATTGATAGCTGCTCAGAGCAACTATAGAAGCAACTTTGAAATTCGCGCAAAAGCCTGCTCATTGGCCGGCCTCGTCCAGTCTCCAGCCCGCTGGCGTCCATTGCAGCCGGTGGCTGGGCGCCATGGCGGCGAGGAACTCGCGGTCGTGGGACACCACCAGCATCGCGCCCGGGAAATCGCGCAGTGCGCTTTCGAAGGCTTCCACCGATTCCAGGTCCAGGTGGTTGGTCGGCTCGTCCAGGAGCAGCAGCTTGGCCGGCGTCTCGCGCCACAGGGCAATCGCCAGCGCGGCCTTGAGGCGTTCGCCGCCGCTGAGCCGGCCACAGGGCTGGGTCACGCGCTGGGCGTCGAGTTGCAGCCAGGCCAGGCGGCTACGCAGCAGGCCTTCCTGCAGTGGCCGGTCGAGCGCCCCCAGGTGGTCGAGGATCGAACGCTCGGGATCGAGCAGCGACAGACGCTGGTCTAGGCAGGCACCGGCCACTCGCACCTGGCACTGTCCGCTCAAGGGGCGGATCTCGCCGGCCAGCATCTTCAGCAGCGTGGATTTTCCGCAGCCGTTGGGCCCGCTGACCGCGATGCGCATGGGCCCGGTGGCCGTCAGGTCGAGGTAGCTGGAGGCGGCCTCGGGCGGCAGCCAGGGCAATTGTGCTCGGTTCAGGCAGAACACCTGTTGCCCCTGGGGCACCGCGGTGCCGGGCAGCGTCACCAGGGTTGGCGCCTGCGGCACCACCCGCGCATAGGCGTCGCGGACCTGCTGGTCGAGGTTGTTCTTGTGGCTTTGTTGACGGTTGCGCACGTGGCCCATGATGTCCCGGGCGGCGCTTTTTATCTTCCTCCGTTCAAAGCTGGCGATGTTGGCGGTGTCGGCATAACGCCGGGCGCCGGCGGCGTGGCGCTGGATGGTGTCGTGCTCGCGTTGCAGGCGCTTCTGTTCGCGACTGCGTTCGGTTCGCGCGTGCTCCAGGGCGGCCCGTGCCGCGCCATATTCGGCTTCGCGCTGGGTGCGGAATGCCGCGTAGTTGCCGCCATAGATCCGTGCGCCCTGGGGCGTGAGTTCGACGATGCGCTGCATCTGCGCCAGCAACTGGCGGTCATGGCTGATCAGCAGCAGTCCGCCGCGCCACTGCCGGAGCTGCGTCAGCAGCCACTGGCGACCGGGCTCGTCGAGGTGGTTGCTGGGTTCGTCGAGTATCAGCAGTTGGGCATCGCTGAGCAGGGCGCCGATCAGCGCGATGCGCGCCTGTTGCCCGCCGCTGAGGCTGGCGGCCGGATCGTCGGGGCCGAGCGTATCGAGACCGGCCTCGTCCAGCAGGCGGCGCAGGCGTTCGCCAAGGTCCCAGCGCTCGTCGACCTGCGCCAGGTCGGCCACCGACGCCTGGCCCGCGGCGAGGCGCTCGAGGGCGGCCAGGGCCTCAGCGATGCCGGCGACTTGAGCGACGCTCTGGCCCTCCTGCGCCAGATGTTCCTGGGCCACATAGGCCACGCGGGCGAAGCGTGCGACGCTGCCCGAGGACGGCGCAAGCTCGCCGGCGATCAGGCGCGCAAGCACGCTCTTGCCGGTGCCATTGCGTCCGACTATGCCGGTGGGCAAGGCATCGAATGTCAGGTCGAGGGAATCGAACAGGGTTTCGCCATGGGCGAACTGGAATGTCAGCTGGTTCAGGGAAACCAGCGCAGGCAGCCGTGTGACGTGAGTCATCAGCACCTCCGGAAAATGTCGAAAAAGGCCAACAAGCGCTGCAAGGCGGCTTGTTGCGAATACATTTCTGGAAGGATTAGTTGTTCACGTCGGCAATCGTCCGGTGACGGGGAAGGGCGGCTAGCCTAACGCGCCGCTGGGCCGGATGACAACCCGCGGCGTGTCGGGGAGCGCCGCTGTGCGGCTATCGCGAGCAAGCTCGCTTACAGATCCAAGGCTCGCCCTGGTAGGGGCGAGCTTGCTCGCGAGAAACGCTTGCGCCCGGCTCAGGCTCAGGCGAGCACGGCCACCGCCTTGATCTGCGCCCAGAGTGGCTGGCCCGGGTGCAGCCCCAGCTGGTCGCGGGAATAGCGGGTGATCCGCGCCAGCAGCGGAGTGCCGGCGACGTCCAGGCGCACCAGGACATGCGCGGTGTTGTCGGCGGGGATTTCGCCGCTGACCGTCACCGGCAGGCGGTTGAGGATGCTGCTGTGTTCGCCGGCTTGCAGGCTGAGGCTGACGTCCCGCGCCTGGACCTTGAAGCGCAGGTGCTTGCCGATGGCCATCGGGGCATGGGCGACCCGCACCCGCAACTGGCTATCGGGCAGTTGCAGGGTGAGCAACTGGTAGCCGGCGTCGTAGTGGCTGACCTGGCCTTCGATCACCACCCCGGCGTCGTCGCCCAGGGCCAGGGGCAGATCGAGACGGGCCAGGGTTTCGCCGACCGGCCCGCTGGCCAGGGCGCGGCCGTTTTCCAGGAGCACGATATGGTCGGCCAGGCGCGCCACTTCATCCTGGGAATGGCTGACGTACAGCACCGGGATCTCCAGCTCGTCATGCAGGCGTTCGAGGTACGGCAGGATCTCGCTCTTGCGCTTGCTGTCCAGGGCCGCCAACGGCTCGTCCATCAGCAGCAGCCGCGGGCTGGTCAGCAGCGCGCGGGCAATGCCGATGCGCTGGCGCTCGCCGCCGGACAGGTTGTGCGGATGGCGCTGCAACAGGTGGCCGATGCCCAGCAGCTCGGTGGCCTGGGCCATGTCGACCCGGCGTTGCGCGCGTGGGATGCGCTTGAGGCCGAATTCCAGGTTGGCCTGCACCGACAGGTGGGCGAACAGGCTGGCTTCCTGGAACACATAACCCAGGGAGCGCTTGTGCGGCGCCACGAACAGCTGGCGCTGGCTGTCCTGCCAGACTTCGTCGTTGATCCGCACCAGGCCCTGTTCGGCCTGCTCCAGGCCGGCGATGCAACGCAGGCAGGTGGTCTTGCCGGAACCGGAGTGCCCGTACAGCGCGGTGACGCCACGACCCGGTAGTTCCAGGTCGAGATCGAGGTCGAAGGTTTTGTAACGGCGCTTGAGGCGCACATGGATCGATGCACTCACGGCTCAACTCCAGCCCGCGCGGGTTTTGCGGCTGGAGTACAACGCCAGCAACACCAGGAACGAGAACACCAGCATGGCGGCGGCCAGCCAGTGGGCCTGGGCGTATTCCAGGGCTTCGACGTGGTCGTAGATCTGCACCGAGACCACCCGGGTCTTCTCGGGAATATTGCCGCCGATCATCAGCACCACGCCGAACTCGCCGACAGTGTGGGCGAACCCGAGGATGGCCGCGGTGATGAAGCCCGGCCTGGCCAGCGGCAGGATCACGCTGAAGAAGGTGTCCCAGGGATTGGCGCGCAAGGTCGCCGCGACTTCCAGCGGACGGGTGCCGATCGCGGTAAAGGCGTTCTGCAGCGGCTGTACGACAAAGGGCATGGAATAGATCACCGAACCGATCACCAGGCCACTGAAACTGAAGGTCAGGGTGCCCAGGCCCAGGGCCTGGGTGAACTGGCCGATAGCGCCGTTGGGGCCGAGGGCGAGCAGCAGGTAGAAGCCGATCACCGTCGGCGGCAGGACCAGGGGCAGGGCGACGATGGCTCCGATCGGCCCCCGCAGCCACGAGCGAGTGCGCGACAGCCACAAGGCAATCGGCGTACCGACGATCAGCAGGATCAGGGTCGTCAGCGACGCCAGTTGCAGGGTCAGCCAGATGGCGGAAAAGTCGGCACTCGTTAGCGGCATTTAGAGTTGGTAACCATAGGACTGGATGACGGCAGCGGCTTTCGCTCCCTTGAGGTAGTCAACCAGGGCCTTGGCCGCCGGATTGTCCTTGCCCTTGTCGAGGATCACCGCGTCTTGTTTGATCGGGTCGTGCATCCCGGCCGGGACTATCCAGGCCGAGCCGCTGCTGACTTTGCCGTCTTTGTAGATCTGCGACAAGGCGACAAAGCCCAGTTCGGCGTTGCCGGTGGAGACGAACTGATAGGCCTGGGTGATGTTCTGGCCTTCGACGATCTTGCCCTTGACCTGCTCGGCCAGGCCCAGCCTGGCCAGGACCTGGGTAGCGGCCAGGCCGTAAGGCGCGGCTTCCGGGTTGGCGATGGACAGGTGCTGGTAGTGGTTGTCCTTGAGCACCTGGCCCTTGCTGTCGACGTAGGCATCCTTGGCCGACCACAGCGCCAGGGTGCCGATGGCGTAGGTGAAGCGCGAGCCCTTGACGGTGGCGCCTTCGCTTTCGAGTTTTGCCGGGGTGCTGTCGTCGGCGGCGAGGAACACTTCGAACGGAGCGCCATTCTTGATCTGGGTATAGAACTGCCCGGTAGCGCCATAGGCGGCCACCAGCTTGTGCCCGGTGTCTTGCTCGAAGTCGGCGGCGATGGCCTGGATCGGCGCGGTGAAGTTGGCGGCGACCGCCACCTGGACTTCATCGGCCTGGGCCGAGCCGAAGGCGCAGGCGGCGAGCACAGCGGCAAGGCAGGTCGGGGCAAAACCTGAGAGACGACGGTTCATGAACAGCTCCATTGGCGAAGGGACGTTGGGCAGTTGGGGGGTATTGGCAAGGGACTGCACCGGTGGGTGAGGCGCTATATACGGAAATATATAGCGAATCGCCAGCGAACGGAACTGGGGCAAGAAGTAGAGTGGGAAACGGGCCGCGAACCGCGTCGCGGCCCTGGGGTTTTTAGCCCCTGTCGAGCTTGGCCAGGGCTTGCTCGGCCAGTGTGCGGGTCAGCTCGAAGGCCGGCAGTTCCAGACCCAGGCGCAGGGCCTGGCCGGCCCAGAGGTTGGCGAAGTCGGCTTCGTCCTTGGCGCGCAATGGCAGCAGCGCGCCACCGGCGAGGGGAAAGGCCGGGGCCAGCGGGCTGATCGGGCCGATCTCGCGCATCACCCGGTTGACGATGCCCCGCGCCGGGCGGCCGGTGAACAGGTTGGTCAAGGCGGTCTGGCTGTCCTTGGCGGTGCGCAGGGCCTGGTGGTGGGCGGCGCTGACCTTGGCTTCCGGGGTGAACAGGTAGGCGGTGCCCAACTGCACCGCCGAGGCGCCGAGGGCGAAGGCGGCGACTATGCCGCGGGCGTCGCCGATCCCGCCGGCGGCGATCACCGGCACCTGCACCGCATCGACGATCTGCGGCACCAGGGCCATGGTGCCGACCTGGGTGTTGAGGTCGTCGCTGAGGAAGATCGGGCGATGGCCGCCGGCTTCGTAGCCCATGGCAATGATCGCGTCACAGCCATGCTGTTCCAGCCAGACGGCTTCATCGACAGTGCTGGCCGACGACAGGATCTTCGCCCCGCTGGCCTTGACCCGGGCGAGCAGGGCAGGCTCCGGCAGGCCGAAGTGGAAGCTGACGATTTCCGGACGCAGCTCTTCCACCAGCTCGCAGCTGACGGCGTCGAAGGGCGCGCGGCTGCTGACCGGGGTCGGCGCCTCGAAGTCGACGCCGAGTTCGCGGTAGTAGGGTTCCAGGGCGTTTTTCCAGCGGATTTCCCGTTCCGGGTCGGGTGTCGGGTTCTGGTGGCAGAAGAAATTCAGGTTCAGCGGGGCGGATGTAGCCTGGCGGATGGTCTGGACTTCCTGGCGAATCTGCTCGGGGCTGAGCATGGCGCAGGGCAGGGAGCCCAGCGCACCGGCCTGGGCGGCGGCAATCACCATGGCCGTAGTGGTGGCACCGGCCATGGGCGCCTGGATGATCGGCAGCTCGATGCCCAGCAGGTCGAGAATACGGGGGGCAGGCCATTGGCTCATGTGAATGATGCTCCGACGTCAAGAGATAAGGACGGCAACCCGGGGTTTGTATCAGGAGAGGGTTGCTCAAGGCCAGTCGACTTTGGCCGGAGCCTGGCGATCTTGCGTTGAGACCGATGCTTTTTTTCAGGCAAAAAAAACCGGAAATCCTTACTGTTGCGGGACTTCCGGGTTTTAGATGCTGCCGTAAATGATGGCTGTTGCACCCACTTGGTTAATGGCCGATCGAGTGCGGGCCGTTACGAGTAAGCGGTTACAAGGTTTGCACGATAATCTGGTTCTTCAAATCATTCACTATGCCTTCAATCACCGGTTTCATCGCCGCAAACTCTTCAGGGTTGTGCAGACCGCGTCCCCCTACTGATGCAGGGTTTCTGTGGGGGCCTGCGGGACGTTACCCTCTTCTCTCGTGCGACTGCGATGCGCTTTGCTGATCGCGGTTGTTAGGGTGTAAACCGGTTTATGGATGAAGTAATGAGAAAATTGACGGACGAAGAAATTCAAGCAGTTGCCGGCGGGGTCCACCCTGCGGTTGTCGTTGTAGGTGGTGCTGTTGCAGGCGGTGCCAGTGCCTACCTCAGTGGTGGGAGTGCCGGGCAGATCGTCGGGGCGACTGTAATGGGAGGCGTATCGGCGGGGTATGGTGTTGTCGCTTCCGTTGCAACAGGGGCTGGTAAAGCGGTTTACTACGGTTATTCGGTGGCGACTGCGGCAGCAGGAGGGCTTTTCACCCGGAACACCTCGGGCTCTTGAGTTATCGGGTTTTGCATGGATAAAACTGGGGGCTATACCCCCAACGTCCAAGTATCCAGCGAGTCTTGAAAAGAGGTACGCCAGGGCCTGGGCGATTTAGCAATGGCAGAGCTCCAACGTTTTGAGGAAAGATGTCTCATGGTTTTTGATGCGTTTGTGATTTTGAATAGTCTTTGGGGACTTGTGTGCGTGTCAGTAATCCTGCCCGCATTCGTGGCGCGCAAGTACCGGCTGATCGTCGCCGTGGGTGCATTGATTCTAGTGGTGAATTCGCTACTTCTGTACTTCAGCCAGCAAATGCCGATTATCGAGGCGTTACTCCGAAGCGGAGCGGTAGTGCTAGTCAATGTCTTGGTGGCCTACCTGATTGCGCATTTTTTTCACCACAAACGGTCCATCCTGGACTTGTTTCGCCGCGCTAACTGACCCTGAGTGGCAATCAGTGCGGCTAAGATGTTCTCCCGCAACTGCACTCAACCCCCATATCCACTACCGGCTTGGTGGTCTTGTTGCTCGCTATTCCACCAGCTCGGTGGCCCTCCATGTCGATGCTGGTGGCTGACCGGAGGGCTATTCCAGCACAGACAGGGGCCTGTGCTGACTTGATCGGAGAGTCCCTAACGAGGGTGAGGTATCCGGCTTTATTAGGACAACTCCACAAGCCGTTCAGTTATAAAGTTTGCACGATAATCTGGCTTTTCAAATCATTCACCATGCCTTCAATCACCGGTTTCATCATCGCAAACTCCTCAGGGCTGCAGACTGCATCAGGATGAGTGAACTTCAGGCGACGCTTGATGACCACCGCATCTCCATCCTTGGTATAGGTGGCACTGTAATCAAAGTCGGACTTTTGCAAGGTAACGGCCTTTGGTACCGCAAGAATAGACACCTCTTTCGGGAACTCGAACCGCGACGTCTCCTCGGTCTCACTAGAAATACAGACGAATCCCTGAGTACGTTCCTTCTCCGAGGCAAAGGCAAACACGTTCTGTAAAATGCCACCGGCCAAGCTACTCAAAGTGGGTACGCCAATAGGTCCGGGCAGGTTGACAAGGTTGTCTGTGCGTCCGGTCATCGTACTCTTGAACTTCTCCGCATTGCCGACCAATGAACTGGTCTTGAATTTTCCACTGCCCGTCTGTCCATAGGCGGTGAGGATTTGCTGGATCAGCAGGTCACGATCAGTTGGCTTCATCGACTTGTAAACATAACGGTTGGACTCAGCAGCCCAGCCTTCGACCGTTGCTACGGAGGTGAAATCGGCAGCCCCGCTTCCAGCCACCTTGAACGTCATGTCGTTAACTACCTTGCTGAATTGATTCGCAGGGGTTTGTCTGCGTTCGCCGGACGCTGTCAACAACACCGGTTTGTTCAAGATGAGGATCGGCAGGTAGCCAGCCGCGATCGAACTGTCGGTAGAGTCCACATACAGATCAAGACTCGGCACATAGGTAATGACGTGATTAAGCAGGCCCAGTGTGGGTACTGTCGGCAAGGTGTAAGCGTTGCCCAGGTTGATCAAGGCCGGAGAGCTTTCGATAGCCACCGCTTTCAAGAGCGCCTCCAGCAACGCCACATGGTCCTTGCAGTCACCGTAGCGGTTATCCAGTACAGCCTGGGCTGAATGTGGCACAATCCCGCCGGCCCCTACATAAACAGCGACATAGCGAATGTTTTCGCGTACCCAGTCACTCAGGGCAAGGGCTTTGGCCCGAGGTGTCGGCAGATTGGCCGTCAGTTTCTCGGCCAGCTCAGTGATGGCTGGCGTTACTTCCACGCCGGCTCTTGCCTGATAGGCCTTGGCAAAGTCCTTGAAGTTGGCAAAGGTTGATACGGCCAAATATTGCCCGTAATCCACATAAGACACGGCTCCTTGCTCAATGCGAGCCTTGTCGGCCGGCACGTAGTCCCAGCGATAGATCTTGCGCCCTGGCGCAGCTTTTGGCATCGACGGCTTGAACCCTTTAGTGTCGGAGTACAGCGGCATATCGGCGGGAAGGTCGTAGGTTAGGCTGAACAGATCCATCGGGTTGAATTCGGGAATGGAAATATCCTCGAACTGCTGAGGAAACAGAGCAGTGGTGCGGTGGCGCTGATAACGCAGTACCAATCGATCGCCCACGGCAACTTCAGGGAAAATCACCACCTTGACCCGGGAGTCCTGGAACATGGGGGCTTGCGAAGAAACCTGTTCCTGCTGTTCCTTGATCTGCTCAGTGCCTACCGGCACCTTGCGTCCATTGGGTTTCTGGGTAAACGCCTCAACGACCTCCAGGGTTTCCAAGGCACGGTTGTAGCTGAGTGGATGTTGCGCTCTGGCCTTGATCGCCCGCTCTTCGTTGATCCTGGAGACCATCTCAACATCCAGTACGAAGCTGCCGTCGGAATTGATCACATAAGACTGAACGTTCTTTTCGATAGTAATGGAGTGATCGTTCCCATCATCCTTGCCATATGCGGCACCTGACACACAGATAGCAAACAGCAACGCCCCGAGCATTCGCAGCGGGGAAAAATAAGCAACCGGCATAAAAGATCCTTCTAAGTGAACAAGAACCGCCCGAAGCACACGACGAGCGTCATGACGTTTGCCAAGCCCTGAGGTTCAAGAGCTTGACTTGATAATGATACTCATTGCTGTCGTTGAGTGCTTAAGAAAATATGCCCTTTGCAGCAAATTCTTGCTTGGGGTAGCGAGGGACATTTCACCCCGCTGCCTCCTATGAACGGTTCACTACCAGTAGGTCTCCACTGAAGATGATCCCTGATCAGACTGTCGCCACCAGAGCAAATCGAATAAGGATGAGGGGCTTTGGCCTACGACGAAAAGAGCGTGGATTTTTCCCGCTCGAGCTGGGAAGGTGGAGGCTTTGCAAGCTGAAACTCAAGTTCACGGCCCGGCCATGGGCCCACCGGGAGGCAGTCATGTTCAAGGGTATTTTGATCGAGAAAGACGACGCCGGTTATCGCGCGGCGCTGCGCGAGATTGATGAAGAGCAGTTGCCCGAGGGCAATGTGACGGTGCGGGTGGCCTGCAGCACCCTGAACTTCAAGGACGCCCTGGCCATCACCGGCAGCAGTCCGGTGGTGCGCCAGTTCCCCATGGTGCCGGGGATCGACCTGGCGGGGACAGTGGAGTCCAGCAGCCACCCGGACTATCAGCCCGGCGATCAGGTGCTGCTCAACGGCTGGGGCGTAGGTGAAGGACATTGGGGCGGCCTGGCGCAGAAGGCGCGGCTGGACGGCGACTGGCTGATCCCCTTGCCCCAGGCGTTCAGCGCGGCCGAGGCCATGGCCATCGGCACCGCCGGGTACACGGCGATGCTCAGCATCCTGGCGCTGGAGCGCCACGGCCTGACCCCGGGCCAGGGCGATGTGCTGGTCACCGGGGCCAATGGCGGGGTCGGCAGCTTTGCCATAGCCCTGTTGGCCCGGCTCGGTTATCGGGTGGTGGCGTCCACTGGGCGCACTTCAGAGCAGGACTACCTCAAGCGCCTGGGCGCCAGCGAGATCATCGACCGCGCCAGCCTGTCCGCGCCGGGCAAGCCTTTGGCCAAGGAGCGCTGGGCGGCGGTGATCGATTCGGTGGGCAGCCATACCCTGGCCAATGCCTGCGCCAGCACCCAGGCCAACGGCGCCGTAGCCGCTTGCGGGCTGGCCCAGGGCATGGACTTCCCGGCCTCGGTGGCGCCCTTCATTCTGCGTGGCGTGAGCCTCGTCGGGATCAACAGCGTGACCCAGCCCAAGGCCCGGCGCATCGAGGCCTGGCAGCGCCTGGCCGGTAATCTGGACCCGGCCCTGCTGCCGTTGATCAGCCATGAGATCGGCCTCAGCGAAGCCATCGCCGCTGCGTCGCGCCTGTTGGCCGGTGAGTTGCGCGGGCGCGTGGTGGTGGATGTGAATCGCTGATACCGTGCGCGCCGGTTACCCAGATAAACGCCAGACAGGAGTACCAAGCATGGATGTCAAACTGCGAGAGGTTCAGCCGTTCTGCGTTTCTGGCTTGCAGGTGCGCACCTGCAATGCCGACGAGCAACAAGCGGACCGTGCGCGGATCGGGCCGATGTGGGAGCGGTTTTTTGTCGAAGGCCTGTTCGACAGCATCGGTCACCGGCAGTCGGACTCATTCATCTACGGCGTGTACTCCAACTACGAGTCCGATGCCTCGGGGCACTTCGATGTCACCGCCGGCGTAGCGGTGGGCGAAGGCAATGCCGACTACCCGCTGGTGCAGGTGCAGGGCGGCGAGTACCTGGCGTTCTCCGCCAAGGGGCCGATGCCGGAGGTGGTGATCCAGACCTGGGGCCTGGTCTGGGCCTATTTCGAGGACAACCCGCAGATCCGCCGGCGCTTCGCCACGGACTTCGAGGTGTACACCGGGCCGGAATCGGTGTCGGTGTACATCGGCATTCAAGGCTCGGACGAGCCCTCGCGCTCGAGCAACTGACGCTTGCGCTCCACCCCCCAGCGGTAGCCGGACAGGTGGCCGTCGCTGCGCACCACCCGGTGGCAAGGGATCGCCACCGCCAGGCTGTTGGCCCCACAGGCCTGGGCCACGGCGCGAAAGGACTTCGGCGCGCCGATACGCTGGGCGATCTCGGCGTAGCTGGCGGTGCTGCCCGGCGGAATCTCCTTGAGGGCCAGCCATACCCGCTCCTGGAACGCCGTGCCTTGCAGGTCCAGCGGCAGGTCGAGGCCGATGGCCGGCGCTTCGATAAACCCCACCACCTTGGCCACCAGTCGCTCGAAATCCTGGTCGGCGCCGATCAGGTTGGCCCGCGGGAATTTGTCCTGCAGGTCTTGCAGCAGGGCATTGGGGTCGTCGCCCAGCAGGATCGCGCAGACCCCGCGATTGCTCTGGGCAACCAGGATCGCCCCCAGGGAGCACTGGCCGACGGCGAAGCGGATATCGGCGTTCAGGCCGCCGGCGCGGTAGTCGCTGGGTTTCATCCCGAGCAACTGGTCGGCGGTTTCGTAGAAGCGGCTGTTGGAGTTGAAACCGGCGTCGTACAGCGCGTCGGTCACCGAATGGCCGTGCTCCAGCTGGTGCCGCACCCGCCGCGAACGGTGGGCGCTGGCGTAGCCTTTGGGGGTCAGGCCGGTGGCGGCCTTGAACACCCGATGAAAGTGGAAACTGCTCATGCCGGCTTGCTCGGCCAGCTGTTTCAGGCTGGGCGGCGCTTGCGCCGATTCGATCTGCCGGCACGCGGCCGCGACCAGGCTGGCATGGTGCGCGGCCACCTGGGTCTGGTCGCTGGCGCTGCGTTTGCTCGGACGGTAACCGGCGGCCTCGGCTTGTTCCGCGGTGTCGAAGAACTCGACGTTCTCCGGCCGTGGCAGGCGCGACAGGCTGCTGGGGCGGCAGTAGATCCCGGTGGTTTTCACCCCGTAGACAAACTGGCCATCGGCGCGCGCATCACGGGCCAGGACGGCGAGCCAGCGTGGATCGGTTGCGGTGGTGGGCTTGGGCTGGACCATGGTCAAGGGCTCTACTCGGTGGCGGTTGTCGCTCAGATTAACCAAGGGCGGGGGGCCTGGCACTCCGAGTCTTGCGCTTGAATTCCCGCGGGATCAACCGGCCCGGCGAAAGGTCAGGTTGATGCGCCGTGGGCCCAGCAGCGGGTGCGTGCCGTCCTTGAGCGGCAGCACGCCGTGATAGCGCAGGCGGTCGACGCCGCCCCAGACCACCACATCGCCATGCAGCAGCGGCACCCGCAACGGGCGGTCGCTGCGCCGCTCGCCACCCAGCTGGAACACCGCCGGCAAGCCCAGGGAGACGGAGACGATCGGCGCGTCGTAGTCGCGCTCATCCTTGTCCTGGTGCAGGGACATGCGGGCGCCGGGCACATAGTGATTGATCAGGCAGGCGTCCGGCTCGAACCCGGCAAAGCCGGCCTGGGTCGCGGCGGCCTGGGCCAGCTCGCGGAACACTTCGGGCATCGCCGGCCAGGGCTGGCCGCTCTGCGGATCGATGGCGGTGTAACGGTAGCCGCTGCGGTCGGTGGTCCAGCCCAGCTGGCCGCAACTGCTCAGGCCGACCGACATGGTGAAGCCGCCCGGCGTGACCATCTGTCGGAACGGCGCGGCGCGCAGCACGCTACGCAGGGCCGGCAGCAGGCGTTCGACCCAGGGCAGGGCGAAGCCACGGAGCACGAAGGACTGTGGGCCGACCTGCTCGGTGCGGGGCGCCTGTTGCAGTTCGGGGTCGCCGAACAGCTCGGCGGTGAAGTTAGCGTTACTGGGCATCGTGGAAGATCACTCCTAGCGTATGGCGGCGGCCGCTGTGCAGGCGGCTGACGCCATGGCGCAATGTCACCCGGTAATGGCCGCGCACGCCGGGTACCGGACGATGATGCACGGCGAAGATCAGCGCATCACCTTGCTTCAGATCGATGACCTGCGGCCGCGACTGCATGCGCGGTCGCTGTTCGGTGATGACGAATTCGCCGCCGCTGAAGTCGGTGCCGGGGCGTGACAGCAGGATCGCGACCTGCAAGGGGAATACGTTGTCGCCATACAAGTCCTGGTGCAGGCAGTTGTAATCCTGCGGGCCATATTGCAGCAACAGGGGCGTCGGCCGCTGCTGACCGGCGGCGTGGCAGCGCTGGAGAAAGTCTTCGTGCCGGGGCGGATATTGCACGGGGATATTCATCAGCTGGTTCCAGCGGTTGGCCAGCGGCACCAGGCGCGGATAGAACTGGCCGCGCAGTTCGGCGACCCGTTGCGGCAAGGGGTAGGCGAAATACTGGTATTCGCCGCGGCCGAAACCGTGCCTGGCCATGACCACTCGCGAACGGAACAATGCGCTGCGGGGATACAAACTGCTGAGCTCATGACATTGGTCGGCGCTGAGCAGGTTGCCGATCACGGCGCTGCCGTCCTGGTCGAGCTGCCGCTCGATCGAGGGCCAGTCCAGGCAGGCAAGACGTTGTTCGAGGGAGGGGGCGGACATCCTGGCGTTCCTGAGGCAGAGGCTGATATCCGCCAGTCTAGGAAGCGCGCGGGCCGCTCACACTCCGCTGCTTGCGCTCGAATTCGTCACAGAAGCAGGGCTTACAGCGCCTTGCTCACGCTGACGTCGCTGATGACGTCGTCGGTCTGGCCGTGCAGGGCTTCCAGCGCGGCCTTGGCTTCTTCCTGGGTGCCGCTTTCCAGCTGGGCGAACTCGAAACGGCGTTCGCCGTTGAGTTTGTATTTGATGACGTACTTGGTCGTTTGGGCCACGGTGATACCTGTTTGTCGCGGGCTGGGGCGGGGTTCAGCGCAGTTTCGAGCTGGACCGGCGGATGATCTTGATCGAGTGGGTCAGGTTCGGCTTGCGGGTGACGCTGATGGGCCGGCGGTTGACGGTGTCGATGGTGATGTTCCAGAAGCCGGTGCTCGGTGCGGTGATCTTGGCCGGGAACTTGTCGAACGCGCCGCCATGATAGGTGTGACGTCCGCCGTTCTTGAAGCTTCGGAAGTTGGCGTCGTTCATCAGGCGGATGTTGCAGACCTGGGAGCATTCGATGACGACGATATCGTCTTCGTTGAGGTGCTCGCGCTGGTGGATAAATTTCATGGGCGCCTCCAGAAGGGCTTTTGCTACAAAATCAAAACGATGGCGCAGTTTATCAGGCCGCGGCCGGCGGCTTTGACAATTTAAAACAGTTATTTGCCGATTATTTAGGATAAATCTGACTGATCCGGAGAAAAATGCCATTTCTGCGGTCGGACGGTCTTTATCGGAGGAAATGTATGAAGTGGGGTGTGTTGATTCTGGCCTTGGCGATCAGTGGTTGTGCGACGGTCTCGGACATTAACCAGACACTGCCCACCCTGAACGTGATTTCAGGGAAAAAGCCGCAGGAGTACGCCAAGTGCGTCAGCGAAAAACTGGCTGACAGCCGTGGCCAGTTGCAGGTCGAACCGCATAAGGACGGCATGCGCATTATCGTTCCGCAGAAAGTCTCGTCGGGTCCGACCGCGGTGTTCGATATCGAGGAGCGTTCGGGGGGCAGCAGCATCAAGCTGCATGAAAGCATGTCCAATGTGCCCATGCGTCCGGGCGATATCCGCAAGGCGGCGGAGGACTGCATTTCCGGCTGATCGCCGAGGGATTTTTCAAGAGCCCGCCCTGGCCCGGATTTCCGTGGCGAGGGCGGGCTTTTTGTGCCCGGTGACAAGGCAGGCTCAGTGGGTTTCGCGTTGTAGCCAAAGGTCTATTGGCCTACTCTTTGTAGGCTTATATAAAACAAGCCTAAGGATATAACTAGAAAAATGGAGTTCGCCATGTTCCCCATGGATCGAATACTGCTGAGCAGCCTGATGCTGTTTTTTGTCGCCAGTGCCCAGGCCGTGGATGGGCAGAAAGTGTTTACCCAGGGTGGCGCGCAGCCCGGCGCCACGGCCTGCCTGGCCTGTCACGGTGGTGATGGCCTGGGTTTGGCAGCCGCCGGATTTCCACGTCTGGCGGGATTGTCGGCGGGTTATCTGCGCAAGCAGCTGGAAGATTTTCGCAGCGGTGCGCGCAGCAATCCGGTCATGCAGCCACTGGCCAAGGCCCTGAGCGATGACGAGATAAATGCGGTCAGCCAGACCCTGGCGGCCATGCCGACTGTGACGCCAGCGCCGATCAACCGCAGCGCCATGGCCGAGGGGGTCGGTGCAAGGCTGGCCCTGCGTGGCGCCTGGGAGCGGCAGGTTCCGGAGTGCGTGATTTGCCATGGACCGGGTGGCGTGGGTGTGGGAGACGCCTTTCCGCCGTTGGCCGGGCAGCCCGCGGCTTACCTGGCCGGGCAGTTGAATGCCTGGCGCGACGGCACGCGCCGCAATGACCCGAACGACCTGATGGGACACATCGCCAAGGCCCTGAGCCCCGAGGAAATCACGGCGGTGGCCGACTACTTCGCCAAGGTCGGCAGCCCGTCCGCCAAGGCCGACAACCAGGAGCCCAAGCCATGAGCCGTGATCTTCTATTGGGTTTTTCCCTCGCCTTGCTGGCGACCCAGGCTCAGGGCGCCGCGGTCGCCATGGAGGACCAATCACAGTTGCGGGAGCCAGCGGTGAACCCTGGCCATCCCCGGTATTTCCAGCCACCGGCAGAGAGCGAGCTGCCGGACAATGCCTACGGCAAGATGGTCCGCGACGGTTATGCGCTGTTCGTCGATACCAAGCGCCTGGCGCCGAAGTTTGTCGGCAATGGACTCAATTGCAGCAACTGCCACCTGGATCAGGGGCGGCTGGCCAACTCCGCGCCGTTGTGGGGCGCCTATCCGATGTACCCGGCCTACCGCAAGAAGAACAACAAGGTGAACACCTACGCCGAACGCTTGCAGGGCTGCTTCCAGTTCAGCATGAACGGCACGCCGCCGGCTGCCGACAGCTACGAGATCAGCGCGTTGTCGGTGTACTCCTATTGGCTGGCGAGCAAGGCGCCGATCGGTGTCGAGTTGCCCGGGCGTGGTTATCCCGAGGTGCCGCAGCCGGCCCAGGGCTACGACCTGGCCCGTGGCGAGCAGGTGTATCGGGCGCAATGCGCGGTCTGCCATGGCGATAACGGCCAGGGCCAGAAGGTCGGCGCGGACTATGTCATGCCGCCGCTCTGGGGCAAGGACTCGTACAACTGGGGCGCAGGCATGCACCGGATCAACACCGCCGCGTCCTTTATCAAATACAACATGCCCCTGGGCAAGGCCGGCAGCCTGAGCGACCAGCAGGCCTGGGACGTGGCGGCGTTCGTCAACCGCCATGAACGACCACAGGATCCGCGGCTGGTGGAGGGCTCCATCGAGCAGACCCGGCTCAAGTTCCATGCCAACGACGGGGTCAATCTGTATGGCCAGACGGTAGATGGCGTGCTGATTGGCCAGGGCATCCGATAAACTGTCGGCCATTGTCAAAGATGCCGTCGAAATCCAGGTTTCGGCGGCATCGTTTTTTGGGAGAAAGCATGAAGCGCGAAACAGTCCGGGAAAGGCATGCAGAGGGGCATATCTCTGCGACCCATGTGATTCAGAATCCGGCGAATTCCGGGGAATGGATCGTGTTCTTCAAGAAAAGCGCGGGGCGCAGCTATTTTCTTGTGGATGACAACGATGAAGTCGAGTCATTCGAGCGGCTGGACGACCTGATCGAAACCATTCGCAACCTGGGCATCAAGTTTGCCGAGATTCATATATAGGCAGGGCGTCTGTTACTTGCAGACCACTACGACGCTGCGGCTTTTGTAGTTGCCAACATCCGCCCCCAGGGTCTTGTCGCTTTCCTTGAGCGACGGCGTGCCGTCGGTACCGATGATCCGATAGCCGGTGCCGGCACAGGAGGCGTCGGCCTTTTCATAGCAGCTGGCCCAGGAGCTGGCTTCGCCGGAGCAATCGATGCTCAGGCCTTGTTCGCCGTTCTCCAGGTAGGTATCGGAAACGGTGGCGCATCCGGTCAGGGCCAGTACCGCGGTCAGAGCCAGAAGTTTGTGCATGGGTGTGGTCGTCATCGAGAAGTTTGAGCCCCGGGGGAGGGCTGGACACCCTTGGCGAGTGTCTGGGACGAGATGCTATAGCGAACCGCCACTGCGGTACAGATCGGCATGAAAAAGCCCTGCGCGGGGCAGGGCTCTTCGGTACAGGGGCAGTTTCAGGACTTGGGGTTGCGACGCGCCGAGGCGTGGCCGGCCGAATCCTCGAACACCGATGCCACTTCGACGGCCATCGCCTCGCTGGCGAAAGGCCCGGCGACGTTCTCGCCCTGGGCACTGACCAGCCACCACTGGCCGTCTTTCAACTGCTTGATCTGGTAACCGTTTACGCTTTTTGTTGCCGACATCTATCTGCCTCGTTGGCGGGATTCAAGGGCGCCATGATAGCGGTAAACGGCCCGCCGCAAGAGCGCGAACAAGGGCCCAAACACAGAAAATCAAGGCTTTGCGGCCAGATGGCGGTTTACGGCGCGGGTTATCTGTACGATGCTGCGCAGCTATGTTCGCAGCCAGTGCGGAACTATCCGCGGCAATATTTCTCTTAGATGGCAGCGGTTAGCCAGCGCGGCCCATTGTAAGGTGCACGCGGCCTGATTAGACTGCGCCGAAATTCGTACGTACAGCCCTTTTAAGGACTCATATGATCAAGAAATGCTTGTTCCCAGCAGCCGGTTACGGTACTCGCTTCCTGCCAGCGACTAAAGCCATGCCCAAAGAAATGCTGCCGGTGGTGAACAAGCCACTGATCCAGTACGGCGTCGAAGAAGCACTGGACGCTGGCCTGAACGAAATTTCCATCGTCACCGGTCGCGGCAAGCGCGCCTTGGAAGACCACTTCGACATCAGCTACGAGCTGGAAAACCAGATCAAGGGCACCGACAAGGAAAAATACCTGGTCGGCATCCGCAAGCTGCTGGACGAGTGCTCGTTCTCCTACACCCGTCAGACCGAGATGAAGGGCCTGGGCCACGCGATCCTGACCGGCCGTCCACTGATCGGCGACGAGCCGTTCGCCGTGGTCCTGGCGGACGACCTGTGCGTGAACCTGGAAGGCGACGGCGTACTGACCCAGATGGTCAAGCTGTACAAGCAGTTCCGCTGCTCGATCGTGGCCATCCAGGAAGTCGATCCGCAGGAAACCAACAAGTACGGTGTGATCGCCGGCGAGATGATCCGCGACGACATCTACCGCGTACACAGCATGGTCGAGAAGCCAAAGCCGGAAGATGCTCCGTCGAACCTGGCGATCATCGGCCGTTACATCCTGACTCCGGACATCTTCGACCTGATCGAACAGACCGAACCAGGCAAGGGCGGTGAAATCCAGATCACCGACGCCCTGATGAAGCAGGCCCAGAACGGCTGCGTCATGGCCTACAAGTTCAAGGGCAAGCGTTTCGACTGCGGTGGCGCCGAAGGCTACATCGACGCGACCAACTTCTGCTTCGAGAACTTCTACAAGACTGGCAAGGCTTACTGATAGCCCGCTTCTTTCTTGTACTGAAAAGCCACCTTCGGGTGGCTTTTTCATTTTATGCCCCTATCTAAATCCTCTAGCGCTGACCGGATACGCATCTGCGGTTATGCTGTCAGCCTGCCTGGGAGAGTGAAATGGCCTACGATTTTGACCTTTATGTAATTGGCGCCGGTTCCGGCGGTGTGCGTTCGGCGCGGTTCGCCGCGGGTTTTGGCGCGAAAGTCGCGATCGCCGAAAGCCGCTATCTGGGCGGTACCTGTGTCAACGTCGGCTGCGTGCCGAAAAAACTGCTGGTGTACGGCGCTCACTTCGCCGAAGACTTCGAACAGTCCGCAGGCTTCGGCTGGACCCTGGGCGAAGCCGACTTCGACTGGGCCACGCTGATCGCCAACAAGGATCGCGAGATCAATCGCCTGAACGGTATCTATCGCAACCTGCTGGTCAACAGCGGCGTGACCCTGCATGAAGGCCACGCCAAGCTGATCGATCCGCACCAGGTGGAGATCAATGGCCAGCGCTACACCGCCAGGCACATCCTGATCGCCACCGGCGGCTGGCCGCAGATCCCGGACATTCCGGGGCGTGAACACGCCATCAGTTCCAACGAAGCGTTTTTCCTCAAGGAACTGCCCAAGCGCATCCTGGTGGTGGGCGGCGGTTATATCGCGGTGGAGTTTGCCGGGATCTTCCACGGCCTGGGCGCGGACACCAAGCTGCTGTATCGCGGCGAGCTGTTCCTGCGGGGCTTCGACGGAGCGGTGCGCAAGCACTTGCAGGAGGAGCTGACCAAGCGTGGGCTCGACCTGCAGTTCAACGCCGATATCGAACGTATCGAAAAGCAGGCCGATGGCAGCCTGAAGGTTACCCTCAAGGACGGGCGCGAACTGGCCACCGATTGCGTGTTCTACGCCACCGGCCGGCGGCCGATGCTCGACAACCTGGGGCTGGAAAATACCGGGGTGAAGCTCGACAAGCGTGGCTTCATCGAGGTCGATGAACAGTACCAGAGCGCCGAGCCGTCGATCCTGGCGATTGGCGACGTGATCGGTCGTGTGCAACTGACGCCGGTGGCCCTGGCCGAAGGCATGGCCGTGGCGCGGCGTCTGTTCAAGCCGGAGCAGTATCGTCCGGTGGACTACAACATGATCCCGACCGCGGTGTTCAGCCTGCCGAATATCGGCACCGTCGGCCTCACCGAAGAGCAGGCAAGGGAAGCGGGGCACAAGGTGCAGATCTTCGAAAGCTGCTTCCGGCCAATGAAGCTGACCCTGACCGAGTGCCAGGAACGCACGCTGATGAAGCTGGTGGTGGATGCCGACACCGACAAGGTGCTGGGTTGCCATATGGTCGGCCCGGACGCCGGCGAGATCGTCCAGGGCCTGGCGATTGCCTTGAAGGCCGGCGCCACCAAGCGTGACTTCGACGAAACCATCGGGGTGCACCCGACGGCCGCCGAGGAGTTCGTCACCCTGCGTACGCCGGTCGCCGGTTAAGCCTGTTCCGGCGGCTCCGGCCGCTGTTCTTCTGTTTCTGGCTGCGCCTCGGCCTTCGCGGCGGCAGCCAGTTGCAGGGCCTCCAGGCTAGCCTCAGCCTTGGCGACGCGCAGTTCCAGTTGTCGATTGTCCTGCAGCTGCCGCTCCAGGTTCTGCTTGAACTCATGACTTTCCAGCAAGGCGACGCGCAGGCGTTCCTGGAGGAGGGTGTGTTCGCTGTTCAGGCGGCTGGATTGCTCCACCAGCTGGCCAAGCTTGCTGTCAGCCTTCTGGGCCTGCTCCTGTGCCTGGCGCAACTCTTTCTGGGTGGCGCGCTGCTCGCTGCTCAGGCGTTCGTTGTCGCGGTGCAACTGGGTGATTTCGTCCTGGCGCACCAATGCACTTTGCTGGGCCTGGCGCAGCTCCTGTTGCGCCTGTTGCAGTTGGCCTTCATGACGACGCTGATCCTGTTCGCGCTGCTCCTTGACCGCGCTGCGGTAGTGTTCGAGGGCGTCCCGGGCATGCAGGTGCTTTTCTTCCAGCGAGCGGATCTGCTCGTCCTTGTCTTTCAGGCGCAACTCGAAGTCGGCCAGGGCCTGGTTCAGCCCGGCATTGCGCGTCTGTTCGCTCTGCAGCATGGAACGGGTCTCCTGCAGCAGCGCGCTTTCGCTGGCCAGGGCTGACGCCTGGGTCTGCAATTGCTGCTGCAGCTGGGCCCGGGCTTGCTCGGCCGCGGCTTGTTGCGCGGCCAATTCCTGCTGCATTTCCTCCCGTTGCGCCTGGGCCTGCTCCACAGGCTCCTGGGCTTGTTCGCGCAGGCGTTGGGCCATGCGCTGGACCAGTTCCGTCAGCTCTTCTTCCAGGGCTTCCTGCGGCGCGGCGCGGCGGGCTTCGCTCTGCTCCAGTTCCTTGAGGTAGCGATGGATGGTGGTTTTCGAGCCGGTATTGCCCATTTCGATGCGCACCGCATCGATGCTGGGGTGTTCGCCGCGGGCGAGGATTGCCGAACGGGCGATTTGCACCACCGCCTTGTTAACGCCGCCACGAGCCATGGGATCTCCTACGATTACGTACTTTTTTACGTGGTATGTATAAAGTGTAATTGTACAATAAAAATAAAGATAAATATCAGAGTTATTGACATGGGATATACTGATATTACCCCGTGTCATAGCAAGATCGCCCTGTTTCACCCCGCCATTTCCGTACCGCAACACGAGTCGAGCAAGCCATGAGTGAACTGGATCGTTACCTGCACGCCGCGACGCGCGACAACACCCGGCGCAGCTACCGGGCGGCCATCGAGCATTTCGAGGTGACGTGGGGCGGATTCCTGCCGGCGACCAGCGACAGCGTGGCGCGTTATCTGGCGGCGTATGCCGGGGAGCTGTCGATCAATACCCTGAAGCTGCGACTCTCGGCCCTGGCGCAGTGGCACAACAGCCAGGGATTCGCCGACCCGACCAAGGCGCCGGTGGTGCGCCAGGTGTTCAAGGGCATTCGCGCGCTGCACCCGGCGCAGGAGAAACAGGCCGAGCCTTTGCAGTTGCAGCACCTGGAGCAGGTCATCGCCTGGCTGGAGCAGGAAGCCAGCCAGGCCCGGCTCGATGACAATCGGCCGGCCCTGCTGCGGGCGCGGCGTGACAGCGCGCTGATTCTCCTGGGGTTCTGGCGTGGCTTTCGCAGCGATGAGTTGTGCCGGCTACGGATCGAGCACGTACAGGCGGTGGCGGGTTCCGGCATCAGCCTGTATCTGCCCCGCAGCAAGAGCGACCGCGACAACCTCGGCAAGACCTGGCACACCCCGGCGCTGCGCCGGCTATGTCCGGTCCAGGCCTATATCGAGTGGATCAACGTCGCCGCCCTGGTGCGCGGCCCGGTGTTTCGTGGCATCGATCGCTGGGGCCATTTGAGCGAGGAGGGCCTGCACGCCAACAGTGTGATCCCGTTATTGCGCCAGGCCCTGGAGCGCGCCGGGGTCGCCGCCGAGCAATACACCAGCCACTCCCTGCGCCGCGGCTTTGCCACCTGGGCCCACCGCAGTGGCTGGGACCTCAAGTCGCTGATGAGCTATGTCGGCTGGAAGGACATCAAGTCGGCCATGCGTTATGTCGAGGCCAGCCCGTTTCTCGGCATGGCCCTGACCCAGGAAAAGCCGGTCGGCGAGTAAATACACATTTCTTCTATTAATACTGCGTGCTAATAGCCAAACCTAATCAGCAGCATCAGCTTTGCCAATGAGCCTCGGCTGGGCGCATTGGTTAGGATTCTCCCCATCAAGTTTTCAACCCAAGTTTTTACCCACTGATGGAGAATCACCGATGCCTATCATCAACAGCCAAGTCAAACCGTTCAAAGCCACCGCCTTCAAGAATGGCGAGTTCATCGAAGTGTCGGACGCCACCCTGAAAGGCAAATGGTCCGTCGTGTTCTTCTACCCGGCTGACTTCACCTTCGTTTGCCCAACCGAGCTGGAAGACCTGGCAGACAACTACGCCGAATTCCAGAAACTGGGCGTGGAAATCTACAGCGTTTCGACCGACACCCACTTTGCCCACGCTGCCTGGCACAACACTTCGCCAGCCATCGGCAAGATCCGCTACACCATGATCGGCGACCCGACCCTGGCCATCTCCCGCAACTTCGACGTGCTGATCGAAGAAGCCGGTCTGGCTGACCGTGGCACCTTCGTGATCAACCCTGAAGGCCAGATCAAGATCGTTGAAATCAACGACGGCGGTGTCGGCCGCGACGCTTCCGAGCTGCTGCGCAAGATCAAGGCCGCTCAATACGTCGCTGCCCACCCAGGCGAAGTCTGCCCAGCCAAGTGGAAAGAAGGCGAGGCCACCCTGGCTCCTTCCCTGGACCTGGTCGGCAAGATCTAAGCCTGTGACTCGCTACGGCAGGGCGGACCGCCGCACCTAAGTCAGCTGCACCGCCCTCGAGAACGCCCGGGCGAGATTCGCTCGGGCGTTTTTTTTCGATCTGAATAAAAGGAAATCGCCCGTATGTTGGACGCCAATCTTAAAGCCCAGTTGAAGTCATACCTGGAACGGGTCACCCAGCCGATCGAGATCGTCGCCTCTCTCGACGACGGTGCGAAATCCCAGGAAATGCTCGAATTGCTGAAAGACGTTGCCAGTCTTTCCAGCCAGATTACCTTGCTCGACAACGGTAACGATGGGCGTAAACCATCGTTCTCGATCAATCGCCCGGGAAGCGACATCAGCCTGCGTTTCGCCGGCATTCCCATGGGCCATGAATTCACTTCCCTGGTGCTGGCCTTGCTGCAAGTCGGCGGCCACCCCTCGAAAGCCAGTGTCGAAGTGATCGAACAGATCCGCGCCCTCAAAGGCGAGTTCAACTTCGAGACTTACTTCTCGCTGTCCTGCCAGAACTGCCCGGACGTGGTCCAGGCGCTGAACCTGATGGCGGTGTTGAACCCGAACATCCGCCATGTCGCCATCGATGGCGCGCTGTTCCAGGACGAAGTCAACGATCGCAAGATCATGGCGGTCCCCAGTGTCTACCTCAATGGCGTGAACTTCGGCCAGGGCCGCATGGGCCTGGAAGAAATCCTCGGCAAGCTCGACACCGGCGCCATCGAGAAGCAGGCGGAAAAAATCAGCGCCAAGGACGCCTTCGATGTCCTGGTGGTCGGCGGTGGCCCGGCCGGTGCTTCGGCGGCGATCTACGCGGCCCGCAAAGGCATCCGTACCGGTGTCGCGGCCGAGCGTTTCGGCGGCCAGGTGCTGGACACCATGGCCATCGAGAACTTCGTCTCGGTCCAGGAAACCGAAGGGCCGAAACTGGCCAGCGCCCTGGAAGAACACGTTCGCCAGTACGACGTCGACATCATGAACCTGCAGCGCGCCAGCGCGCTGGTGCCGGCCAAGGAAGTCGGCGGCCTGCACGAAGTGCGTTTCGAAAGCGGCGCGAGCCTCAAGGCCAAGTCGCTGATCCTGGCCACCGGCGCCCGCTGGCGCGAGATGGGTGTGCCCGGCGAGCAGGAATACAAGGCCAAGGGCGTGTGCTTCTGCCCGCACTGCGACGGCCCGCTGTTCAAGGGCAAGCGCGTGGCGGTGATCGGTGGCGGCAACTCCGGCGTCGAAGCGGCCATCGACCTGGCGGGTATCGTCAGCCACGTGACCCTGCTGGAGTTCGACAGCAAGCTGCGCGCCGACGCCGTGCTGCAACGCAAGCTGTACAGCCTGGCGAACGTCAAGGTGATCACCAGCGCGCTGACCAGCGAAGTCAAGGGTGACGGCCAGAAGGTCACCGGCCTGGTGTACAAGGACCGCGATTCGGGCGAGTTCAACACCGTCGACCTGGAAGGGATCTTCGTGCAGATCGGCCTGCTGCCGAACACCGACTGGCTCAAGGGCAGCGTCGAGCTGTCGCCCCGTGGCGAGATCATTGTCGATGCCCGTGGCGAGACGTCGCTGCCCGGCGTGTTTGCCGCCGGTGACGTGACCACCGTGCCGTACAAGCAGATCGTGATCGCGGTAGGCGAGGGCGCCAAGGCCTCGCTGAGTGCCTTCGACCACCTGATCCGCACCTCCGCGCCGGCCTGAGTCGACAGCGGAAAAAACAAAACCCCATGAGCCTTGGCTCATGGGGTTTTTTGTGGGTATTCGTCGCTTCCTGGAGGAGCAAGCTTGCTCGCGATGAGTGCAAGAACAACGCGTCCATTCTGGTGACGCACGTCATCGTTGACGTTTATCGCGAGCAAGCTCGCTCCTACAAAAAAACGCGGTTTACAGCGGCGCTGGCTGGATGATTTCAACCCAGTAGCCGTCCGGGTCCTTGATAAAGGCCAGGCTCTTCATGCGGCCGTCGTTCAGGCGCTTCTGGAAATCGCAGCCCAGGGCTTCGAAGCGTTCGCAGGCGGCGACGATGTCCGGCACCGAAATGCAGATATGGCCAAAGCCGCGCGGGTCGGTGTTGCCGTTGTGGTAGGCGAAATCCGCGTCGTTCTCGGTGCCGTGGTTGTGGGTCAGTTCGAGGATGCCGGGGATCGACTTCATCCACTCGGTACGGGCCGCGGCGTCGGCCGGGATCTGCGCCTTGTCCACCAGGGCGAGGAAGTACAGGCTGAATTCGGCTTCGGGGAAGTCGCGTTTTTCCACCAGCGAGAAACCCAGGACGCGGGTGTAGAAGTCCAGGGATCGGGTGATGTCCTTGACCCGCAGCATGGTGTGGTTGAACACGAAGTTGCTGGTGGCGCTGTCAGGCTGGGCAGTCACGCCGGGGAAAGTATTGAGTTCGTGCAGGCTCATGGGCCCTCCGGAAAAGAAGTGGGGCAAACGGCGCTCGCGCTCACGAGCGGTCCCTTGGCTTGCAGGGCTTCGGGCGTCCTTGCGGTCGGGCAATGATACGCAAGAGCGGCAGGGCGCACCAAACACAAAGCTACGAATCTGTTGCTCGATACTCCTGCCAGCCTCAGACTTCAGGGCTCGTCCCCTACGTGTTCATGACCATGCGCTTATCGTTCAAAACCCTGTGTCTGCTTGCGCCCTGGCTTCTGTGTCCGGCCCTGGCCGAGGCGGCGGATCCACTGATCACCTGGCCCAGCGGCTGGCAGATCGAAGAGTTGCCACAGGCGCAAGAACAACCGGCCAAGGTGTTCCGGCAGCGCGCGGTGAAAAACGATGCCGGCGGTACGCCGCTGATGGTCATGGAGTTGACCATGACTCAAGTTGAAAGTGGGCATCAGGTCAATCTGCAGGCGGTCTTGCTGGAGATGCGCAAGTCGGTGCAGAAGGACTTCGGGCGCGGCGGTTATCAAAGTGTGTGCACGCGCATTCATGACACGACATTGAGTCGTCTGGCAGCGCTGGAAACCACTTGCACCATTACCGAAAACGGCCGTCATGTGTTGTCGCAAACACTGGTGGCGGCTGTCGATGGCGATAAGGCCTATGTATTGTCTTATGCCGGACAGGCTGCGGTTTATGCCGACAGTCAGGAGGAAATCCGCGGGGTGCGAAGTAGCCTGAAACTTTAACGGGAACGATTGTGCTACGTCGGACGTCGCGGTTCGCGCCTTTGAACTAAGTACAAAGTTGTAGGGGCGAGCGCGGGATTGGGTGCGCAGCTGCAGTTGTGGCTGGGTGTTTATTGCCGCTCAGGCAATCGATGGGCTGCAACTTATTCGATTTCGAAACAAAGAGCCTTGGCTTAAAGGTAAAGACCCTGCATTGGCAGGGTCTTTTATATACGTCGGTTGCTTAACTGCGCAGCCAGGAATCTACAGTGGCAGCGCCGTACTGTTCTTTCCAGGCTTTAAGGCCACGATGATTGCCGCCCTTGGTTTCGATCAGCTCGCCGGTATGCGGGTTCTGATAAACCTTGACCACGCGTGCACGACGGGTTTTCGGCGCGCCCGAGAGCGGCAGAGCGGATTTGCCCGGATGAGGATCGAGAATGGCGATAATGTCGCGCAGGCTTTTACCGTAGGTCTTCATCAGGCCCTGGAGCTTTTCCTCGAACTCGATTTCTTTCTTGAGTCCGGCGTCGTTCTTCAGGGATTCCAGCTGGGCGAGCTGTTCTTGAAGGGCCTTTTCTGCTGCACGAAATTCAGCGAGTCTGGACAATATCTTTACTCCAATAGTGTATTTGGCTGATACCAACCGCAAACAAAGCTATAAGCCAAGAGCCTTAGAACGACTCGATTATAATGGCCCACCTGTGAATCTTGTACAGGCTGGAAAAATTGTAGTAGTTAATCTGGCGCAAGTAAATCACGTCGTTGTTGATGCACACAATTTGTCATCTTCTGATTCAAATTGGTGCGTGAAACAATTACCGAGTTCAATAAATCTTCATAAGAAATGGCTATTTAATGGCGCGCCAGCGCTTGTAGGAATTCTTCCCCGGGCATCGGTCTGCCGAATAAGTAGCCCTGCAGGAAGTCGACGCCATGGGCGGCCAGATAGTCCTGTTGTTCCGCTGTTTCCACACCCTCGGCGACTATTCCCAGTTCGAGTTTTCCCGAGAGTTCGATGATGCTGTCGAGTATGTGGCGGGACAGGGCGTCGACACCAATCATGGCCACGAAGCTCTGGTCGATCTTTAGATAATCGACATTGAACTTGCGCAAGTAACCCAGGCTTGAGTGGCCGGTGCCGAAGTCGTCGATGGCGATCATCACCCCCAACTTGTGCAGTTCCTCGAACAGGCTGTGGGTGATCGCGGTCGGTTCCACCAGTTCGCGTTCGGTCAGCTCCAGGACCAGTCGCACCTTGCCCGGCGGGAACAGGCCGAGAAACTCCCGGCAATCCTCCAGCAACTCCAGGTCCTGGCAATGGCTGGCGGTGATATTGATACCGATATGGAAGTCGTCGATGAAGGTCTGGGCGTGGGGCGCCAGCAGCAGGGCGGTCTGTTGCATCAGCGAACGGGTCATGGGCACGATCAGGCCGGAATGCTCGGCGAAGGGAATGAACAGGTCTGGACGCACCAGGCCTTCGCGGGGGTGTTTCCAGCGCATCAGCACTTCGATGCCGGCCCACTGCTTAGTGTCGCCACGGACCACGGGCTGGAAGTACGGGATGAACTCCGCCGCTTCCAGGGCGCGCTGCAGTTCGTGGCTGGGTGACGACGAGCGCTTTTGCAGCCAGTGGCCAAGGACCGCCGCCAGCACCCCGAAGAAGATCAGCAGGCTGAACAGGGCAGGGTACTGGGACTTCATGTAGAGCCAGATATCGCCCTCGGGGAACCCCGAGTTGACGCTGTAGGGGTAGCGCGAAGAGGCCATCCGATAAGGGGCTACCGGGGGCGGCGCAGCGACGGATTCATGGACCTGGCCATCGTCGGCCAGCCAGTAGGGGCCGACTTGCAGTTGCAGCTCGGCAAAGCGGCTGATCAGGCGCAAGGCGTTGCTCAGGTGATAACCGTCGATGGTGGCCAGGACCGCGCGTTCGCCCTCTTGCAGGCGATAGACCAGCAGCGCGGCATTGGGCGTGACGGGGTTGCCGTCCATCAACCACAGCTTGCCGTCGACATAGTCGGCCGGGTCCAGCGCGAACGACGATGGGCCGAGCAGCGAACTGCAGTAATTGTCATTGCGCCACACCAGATTGGTCGAGCGTACGAACGGGCGGCGAGTGACCTGTTCGCGCAGGGCCAGTTGCCTGAAGTCGTCGCAGGGCTGGCCGACTTGCGCCATCAGCGCCCGGGCGGCGATATCGGTGTTGTCGAGCATCAGGTCGAACTGGCGGATTGCTTCCTCGGCGGTCTGCTGGCTGCTGCGGATCAGCGCGCGCTCGGCCTGCATATAGAGGATCGCCACGCCCAGCACTACCGGCAGCAAGCCGATCAGCAGGGTCCACAGGTTGCGGGTGGAGCGTTTCAACGAACCTTTGGCGGTCAGTGGCATGGAGGAAAAACCTGTGGCGAAATGGAAGCCAGAAAACGCTCAAAAGCCGGTGGACGGTACGGCGGCATCCGGTCCAAGGGCATGATAGACGGCACCTCCGGGTTGTGCTCAGTCATGGCGATACAGGCTCCGCGCCTGCTCGATAAAGGCCAGGGTCGCTGGCGACGCCTGCCGCCGGTCCAGCACCGCCAACCCTACCTGGCGTCGGGCGGGAGGGGACAGCGCCTTGATCAGGTAACGCGGGTCGCTGGCCTCGGGCAGCGACAACTGGGCGACCAGGGTCAGGGCGTCGCCGCGGGCCACGGTCTCCAGGGTGCTGAGCAGTTGCGAGCTGCGATAGCGGATATTGGGGCTGAGCCTGGCCGCGAGGAACAGCCGGGAAACCAGCTCGGCGGAACCGGCCTCGGTGAGGATGAACGGGTCGTCGCACAGCTCGGCAAGGCTCACCGAGTCCTTGGCGGCCAGCCCGTGCCGGCTGGGGATCAGCGCCACCATCTGGTCTTCCACCAGGGCGAAGCAGTCGAAGCGCTCCTGGGGCAGTACGACGAAACCGACATCGATGCGCCGTTCCTCCAGCCATTGCAGCACCTGGCGGTCGGGCCCCTCGTCGATGTGCACCTCGATACCGGGATGAGCCGCGCGGTAACGCTGGAGGATCGCCGGAAGCAGTTTCATCGACGAGGTCGGGCCGAACGAGCCGATGCGTAAGGTGCCGCGTTTCATGCCGCGGGCATCGGCGGCTTCCTGTTCCATGGTGGCGGCCAGGCCGAGGATGGCGCGGGCCCGCAGCAACAGTTGCTGGCCGATATCGGTGAGCTCCACCAGCGACTGATGCCGGCGGATCAGCTCGACCCCCAGTTCCTGCTCCAGGGACTTGAGCGCGTGGGACACCGCCGACTGGCTGATGCCCAGCCGGCTGGCGGCGCTGGTGAAACCGCGCAGCTCGGCCACCAGGGAGAAGATCTGCAGTTGGCTCAGGGTCATGAGTAAAGGCTCATTTTACGATGATCGAGTATTAGCTGAAGAATACCCGAACCTTCCTTGATCCGCGCCTCGGGGCCTTATGAAAACTGTCGATCAAACCTGTGCCGGGCCTTCCGATCTGCCGGTGTATTGCAAGCTGGCGGCGGTCACCATGATCTGGGGCGGCACCTTCGTCGCCGGGCGCCTGCTGGCGGGCACCCTGGAGCCCTTGCCGGCCGCCAGCCTGCGTTTTCTCCTGGCCAGCCTGGCCTTGCTGCTGTTCATGGCGATCGCCCGGATCGCCCTGGTGCGCCCGAGCCTGGCGCAGTTCGCCCAGCTGGCGGTGCTGGGGTTTTTCGGGATCTTTTTCTACAACCTGTGTTTCTTCGAGGGCTTGCAAGCGATCAATGCCTCGCGCGCCTCGTTGATCGTCGCGCTCAATCCGGCGGTGATTGCCCTGGCGTCCTGGGCGCTGTTCAAGGAGCGCTTGAGTGGCGCCAGGCTGTTCGGCATTGCCTTGTGCCTGGGTGGGGCGGGGGTGGTAATCCTCAGCCGCGATCCGGGGGCCTTGTCCAGCGGCCCGGGCAGTTGGCGCGGGGACCTGCTGATTTTCGGCTGCGTGCTGGGCTGGGGCGTCTATTCGTTGTTTTCGCGCAACCTGAACCAGACCCTGGGCCCGTTGCAGACCGTGACCTATTCGATCCTGCTGGGCACGGCGATGCTCTGGTGCACCGCGGCCCTGCGTGGCGAGGTGCGCCTCGAGGCGTTGGCGAGCCTGACCCTGGAGCAGGGCCTGAGCCTGCTGTACCTCGGCGTGCTGGGCTCGGCCCTGGCGTACATCTGGTATTACGACGGCCTGCGCAAGATCGGCGCGACCCGCTCGGGGGTGTTTATCGCGCTCAATCCGCTGACCGCCGTGATCCTCGGCGCGCTGCTGCTGGACGAACGCCTGAGCCTGGCCATGTGCCTGGGCGGCGTGCTGATCCTGTGGGGCATTTACCAGTGCAACAAACCCCTTGCGGGCCTGGAAAAAAAGCGGATTTTATAGAGAGTGCGGACAAACAGTTTTACGCTGTGTAGAATCTGGTTACGCATACAATAATAAAGTCTTCTGGCAGCAGAAGCCTCGCCCCCCAGCCGGTAAGACAGGGTCGACATGAAGATTCTCGGGTTTCAACTGATTTACGGTGATTTCCTCGCCCGCAGCGTGCGGGGTATCTCTTGCGCGCCACCTGCCTGCCTCAGCATTGCTAGCCACTCACGATCCGTTAATGTCTAAAAGCATGATGAGGCGCCAACCATGGCAGATATCTTCGAAAACCCGATGGGCCTGATGGGCTTTGAATTCATCGAATTCGCATCGCCTACCCCCAACACCCTCGAGCCGATCTTCGAGATCATGGGGTTCACCAAGGTCGCGACCCATAGGTCCAAAGACGTGCACCTGTATCGCCAGGGTGCAATCAACCTGATCCTCAACAACGAGCCCCACAGCGTCGCCTCGTACTTCGCCGCCGAGCACGGCCCGTCCGTATGCGGCATGGCGTTCCGCGTCAAGGATTCGCAAAAGGCCTACAAGCGCGCCCTGGAACTGGGTGCCCAGCCGATCCACATCGAAACCGGCCCGATGGAGCTGAACCTGCCGGCGATCAAAGGCATCGGCGGCGCGCCGCTGTACCTGATCGACCGCTTCGGCGAAGGCAGCTCGATCTATGACATCGACTTCGTCTACCTCGAAGGCGTGGACCGTCATCCGCAGGGCGCCGGCCTGAAGATCATCGACCACCTGACCCACAACGTGTATCGCGGGCGCATGGCCTACTGGGCCGGTTTCTACGAGAAGCTGTTCAACTTCCGCGAGATCCGTTACTTCGACATCAAGGGCGAATACACCGGCCTGACCTCCAAGGCCATGACCGCGCCCGATGGCATGATCCGTATCCCGCTGAACGAAGAGTCGTCCAAGGGCGCCGGGCAGATCGAAGAGTTCCTGATGCAGTTCAACGGCGAGGGCATCCAGCACGTGGCCTTCCTCACCGACGATCTGGTCAAGACCTGGGATCAATTGAAGAAGATTGGCATGCGCTTCATGACCGCGCCGCCGGACACCTACTACGAAATGCTCGAAGGCCGCCTGCCGAACCACGGCGAGCCGGTGAAGGAGCTGCAGTCGCGGGGCATCCTGCTGGACGGTTCCTCGGAAGAGGGCGACAAGCGCCTGCTGCTGCAGATCTTCTCGGAAACCCTGATGGGCCCGGTGTTCTTCGAATTCATCCAGCGTAAAGGCGACGATGGTTTCGGCGAGGGCAACTTCAAGGCACTGTTCGAATCGATCGAACGCGACCAGGTCCGTCGTGGCGTGCTGTCCACCGACTAAGCCGCAGCCTGCCTGGCGATGCAGCCCGGTCGGGGAATCCTCGACCGGGCTTTGTTTTGCCTGTCGGTTGGCAATTGTGAATGTGTTAATGTTCGGCCTTCGTGGCGCCGAGCGTCGCCATCCAACCCTGTGAACGACCCGCACATGACCAACCCAAGACCTTCCCTGACATTGACCCTGCTGCAGGCCCGCGAAGCGGCCATGGCATTCTTTCGCCCATCCCTCAACCAGCACGACCTGACCGAGCAGCAGTGGCGGGTGATCCGCATCCTGCGCCAGAACGGCGAGCTGGAAAGCCACCAACTGGCAAAAATGGCCTGCATCCTGCCGCCAAGCATGACCGGCGTGCTGACCCGCCTGGAGCGCGACGAATACGTCAGCCGGCGCAAGTCCCCCGAGGACCAGCGCCGCCTGTTCATCACCCTGACGGAAAAGGGCGAGGCCTGTTTCGAGTCCATGAGCGGCGACATGGAAATCAACTACCAACGCATCCAGCAGCAGTTCGGCGAAGAGAAGATGCAGGCCTTGCTGGCCCTGCTCAACGAGCTGAAGCAGATCAAGCCCTGAACCCACGGGCACCTGTAGCCCGCCACGACCGTTCCGGTCGATCGCAGCCTGCGGCAGCGGCTACAGGTTTTGCATCGACCAACCGCTCAAGGCCAGACCCGATCCTTGTAGCCGCTGCCGCAGGCTGCGATCGAGGCCGTAGGACTCGCTATCCGCTTCGATGCGGTCTGTCAGGGAGTCAACGGCCACAGGTTGGGCTTCAGCTTCTGCGCTGGCGCAGCAAATGCTTGAACCCCTCGTACACCAGTACCAGCACCGCCAGCCAGATCGGCAGGTAGGTCAGCCATTCCCCGGTCTGGATGCTTTCTCCCAGCAGCAGGGCCACGGCCAGCAGCAACACCGGTTCGACATAGCTCAACAAGCCGAACAGGCTGAAGGGCAGCAGGCGGCTGGCGATGATGTAGGCCACCAGCGCCGAGGCACTGATCAACCCCAGCAACGGAATCAGCAGGTACAGCCAGGGGTGTTGATCGACCACGGCAAAACCCTGCTCGCCGCCTTGCACGAACCACAGCGCGATTGGCAGCAGCAGGGCCATGTCGAGCCACAGGCCACCCAGGTTGTCGGCGGCCAGGCGTTTGCGCAGTACGAAATAGACGGGATAACCGATGGCCACCAATAAGGTCGCCCAGGAAAAACTGCCCACCTGATACAGCTCGTTGAGCACCCCCAGGGTCGCCAGGCCGGCGGCGATCTTTTGCAGCCGCGACAGCTGTTCGCCGTAGACGATGCGCCCGGTCAGGACCATGGTCAGCGGCAGCAGAAAATACCCCAGCGACACATCCAGGCTGTAGCCATTCAACGGCGCCCACATGAACAGCCACAGTTGCACCCCGAGCAGCGCCGCGGACAGCGGCAGCGCCAGCAGCAGAAGCGGTTGGCCCAGCAGTCTCTTGAGGATGGCCCCGACATGCCGCCATTCGCCGCTCAGCAGCATGAACACCGTCATGCACGGCGCGGTGAGCAGCATGCGCCAGCCGAAAATTTCCACCCCGGTCAGGGGCGCCAGCAAGGAGGTGTAGAAATACATGACGGCAAACAGCACCGACGCCAAGACCGATAGAGCAATACCTTTAGACAAGCTGTCCTCGTGCGACCTGAACCAGGCAAATGGGTGGAGGGAAAAACTGCGGGGAATATAGAGGGTTTGGCGCGAGACGTTTACTCGGATTTAGCGCCGGTTACGGGAAAATATCCCGTTTGCCGCCGCTGACCGGCAATGCGCCAGCGGGCGGCCCGCGGAAGGGGCCGCCACTGTGGAGGGATCAGCGTGGCGTGCGTCCGGAGACGAAGTGGCTGACGTCGTTGAAACCCGGGGTCGAGGCATGCCCCGGGGTGACCAGCGAATCGATGAAGGCCTCATCCTCGGCGCTGATCTTCACCTCCAGCGCCTTGGTGTAGGCGTCCCACTGTGCCTCGGTGCGCGGGCCGACGATCGCCGAGCTGACCGCGGCATTGTTCAGCACCCAGGCGATGGCGAATTCGACCATGCCGACCCCGCGGCCCTGGGTGTACTGCTGGATCTGCTGGGCGATGCGCAGCGACTCGACGCGCCATTCGGTTTCCAGGATGCGTTTATCCTGGCGCCCGGCGCGGCTGTTGCTGTCGGGGGCGACATCCGGCGCGTACTTGCCGCTGAGCACGCCACGCGCCAGCGGGCTGTAGGGCACCACGCCCAGCCCGTAGGCCTGGGCCGCGGTGATCTGTTCGGTCTCGGCCTGGCGGTTGACGATGTTGTACAGCGGCTGGCTGATCACCGGCCGGTCGACGCCGAGCCGGTCGGCGATGCGGATCACCTCGGCGATGCGCCAGCCACGGTAGTTGGACAGGCCCCAGTAGCGGATCTTGCCCTGGCGCAGCAGGTCGCCGATGGCCGAGACCGTGACTTCCAGCGGCGTGTTGTGGTCTTCGCGGTGCAGGTAGTAGATGTCGATGTAATCGGTGCCCAGGCGGGTCAGGCTGGCGTCGATGCCATTGAAAATGTGCTTGCGGCTCAGGCCGCTGCGGTTGGGCAGGCCATCGGCGGGGCCGAAGCCGACCTTGGTCGCCAGCACCCATTGGTCACGCTGGCTGGCGATGGCTTCGCCGACGATTTCCTCGGAGCGGCCGTTGGTGTAGACGTCGGCGGTGTCGATGAAGTTGATGCCCTGGTCCCAGGCCTTGTCGATGATGCGCAGGGAATCCTCGGTGCTGGTCTGTTCGCCGAACATCATGGTGCCGAGGGTCAGGGGGGACACGTGCAGCCCGGAGTGGCCGAGGATGCGATAGCTCATGTACGAAATCCTTGTGCGTGAGGTAAGGCCGGCGCGACAGCGGCCAGCGACCGGTCATGGGACGCCCATCAAATACCAGAACGGGCGTAGGGGGCAATCTGAATTATCCGGCCAGCAGTTGGCAGCGGGCCTGCAAAAAGCCTTGCAGCGCCTTCACCCGTTCCGAGACCTGCAAACGGTGCGGGCACAGCAGGTTGAGCGGCACGCTTTCACCTTGCCAGTCGCCGAGCAGGGGCACCAGGCGCCCGGCGCGGATGTCGCTGGCCACATCGAGCCAGGCCTTGTAGACGATGCCGTGGCCGGCCAGGGCCCAGCGCCGCGCCACTTCGCCGTCGTCGCTGAGGTAGTCGCCGCGCACCTGGACTTCCTGCACCTCGCCGTCGCGGCTGAAATGCCAGCTGTTGTAGGGGCGGCCGTTGCGCAGGTACAGCAGCGCGCTGTGCTCGCTCAGCTCGGCGGGTGTTTGCGGGATGCCGCGGCGCGCCAGGTAGTCGGGGCTGGCGCAGGCCAGCCGGTGATGCCGGGGCAGGATAGGCAGGGCCACCAGGCTGGAGTCGCTGGGGACGCCGAAGCGCAGGGCGATGTCGACGGTTTCGCGGAACAGGTCGCTGTGCCGGTCGTTGAGCAAGAGTTGCAGGCGGATATGCGGGTGTTCGCGCTTGAAATCGTCCAGCCAGGGCAGCAGCAGGTTGCGCCCGAAATCCGACGGCGCCGCCAGTTGCAGCACACCGCTGAGCCCCTGGCTTTGTTGCTTGAGGGCCTGTTCGCCCTCCGCCAGGGCCGCCAGGGCCACGCGCACACTGTCCAGGTAGCGTCGGCCTTCTTCGGTGAGGCGCATGCTGCGGGTCGAGCGGGCCAGCAGGCGCATGCCCAGGCGCGTCTCCAGGCGCTTGAGGGCGATGCTGGCGGCGGCGGGGGTCAACTCCAGGCTGCGGGCGGCGGCGGAAATACTGCCGGAGTCGGCGGTACGGACGAAGACTTCAAGGTCGAGAATCGAGCTCATTGCTAAAAATCCTTTAAAGATCCTTGTGTTTTACCGGGATTTTTCCTCGATTATCAAGCTGGGAATATGCAGTCACTTCCATTGCATGAGGGTGAACCATGAAGCCGTTCAGTACTTTCTTGTCGGATCGGACCGCCGTCATCGGTGGCGGAGGTGTGTCATGACCTGGCATTTCGATCATCTGGCGTTCAACACCGCCGAGGGCGACACCTTGCAGCGGGCCTTCCAGGCCTTGCTCGGGCTGGAGGCCGGACGGCGCCCGCCGTTTCCCTTTCCCGGACGCTGGCTGTACCAGGACGGGCAGGCGCTGGTGCACGTGATCGAGCAACCGACCTTCGCCGAGACAGCGCTCAGCCATATCGCCTTCAGGACCGAGGAGGATGCCGCACAGGTGTTGCAGCGGGTCCAGGCCAGCGGCCTGCCGCATCAGGTGGCGCAGGTGCCACAGGACGGCAGCTGGCAGATCTTCGTGCGGATACCGGGTGGCCTGGTGCTGGAACTGGATGCGCCGGCGGGCGCCGACCTGCATCCAGGGTATCGCTATGAAGCGGCTGGCGGCGCGCCTGAATGAAACATGGCCGCACCAATACGGGGGGGGCAAGCATCTGGTCCGTCAGCGCAGAAGCTGAAACTGTAGCCGCTGCCGCAGGCTGCGATCGAGGCCGCAGGACTCGCCATCAGCCATGACGCGGTCTGTCAGCAAAACGGCTTCTCTCCGGTCACGGCCGCTTCGCACGGAGTGCCGCCCAAACCGATTGCAGCCTGCGGCAGCGGCTACGGGTGAATGCCTTGCAGTGCGGCGACCCCGACGGCCGGGGCCGCCGGCGACTCAGGCCGAGTGCAACTGGTAGCGCACCGCGTAACCGCTCAGGCGCTGGTCCAGGGCGGCGCGGCGGGTCGCGTCCAGGCCGGGCACATGGATATCCACCCGTTGCCCGTGGCGCTCGTCGCTGACGGCTTCGACGCGGATGCCGTCGGCAACCTGGCGCACCTCGTCCTCGAACACCCGGCGGATGGCGTCCAGGCGCAGGGCTGGCTTGAAGGTCTTGCCCACGGCCGTCAGGGGGATCTGCTCGAGCAGCCAGACGTCCTTGGGCACCGCGGCCCGTTCATGGATATGCCGCGCGGCGTGCTCCAGCAATTCGGCCGGATCGGCGCTGGCGCCGGCCTTGAGCTGGATGTACACCACCGGCAGCTCGCCGGCCTTGATGTCTGGCTTGCCCACCGCCGCGGCCATGGCCACGGCCGGGTGGCGGTGCAGGGCTTCCTCGATCATCTGCGGGTCGATGTTGTGGCCGCCGCGGATGATCAGGTCCTTGCTGCGCCCGGTGAGCCAGATGTAGCCGTCCCGGTCGATGCGCCCCAGGTCGCCGGTGTTGAACCAGCCGCCGTCGAGCCACAGGCCCTGGTTCTTGTCGGCCTGCAGATAACCCTTGAACACCGTCGGCCCGCGCAGGCAGACATTGCCGGGCTCGTCGGTGGCAGCGTCGCGCAGGTAATGGCCGTCGCTGTCGAGCACGGCGATCTTGACCTCGCAGTACGGCAGGCGCAGGCCGATGGAGCCGGGGCGGCGTTCGCCGTCCTGGGGGTTGCAGCTGGTGGCGCAGGTGCCTTCGGTGAGGCCGTAGCCCTCGATGATTTTCAGCCCCGAGCGCGCCTCGAACTGGCGGATCAGCTCCACCGGCATGGGCGCGGCGCCACACACGGCAAAGCGCAGGCTGGAAACGTCGATGCCGTCGTTGGGCACCTGCAGCAAGGCGGCATAGATGGTTGGCACGCCGCTGAAGCTGCTGACCCGATAACGCTCCACCAGGTGCCAGAAATCCTTGATCAGCGTCGGGTTGCGGTAGCCCTGGGGGCCGGCCAGCAGGACCCGGGCGCCCCGGTGGAAGGCGGACAGCCCGGTGACCATCACCCCGTTGACATGGAACAGCGGCAGCCCGCAGAGCAGCACATCGTTGCTGTCGTAGTCGCCGTGCAGGCCGATGATCTCGGCCATCGCCACTTCGTTGAGGTGGCTGTGGGGCGCCAGTTTCGGCGTGCCGGTGGTGCCGCCGGTGTGGAAGTACGAGGCGATGTCGTCCGGCTGGATCACCCGGCCGCTTTCCAGGTGGTCGGCGGGGCAGGCGGCGAGCAGGGTGTCGAAGTCCAGCACGTCCTCCGGCATTGCTGGGCGCTGGCTCTTGATCGCACTGCGTTGCGGCTCGGGCAGCAGGTTGGCCAGGTCGATGGTGAAGATGGCCTCCAGCTCCGGCAGGCGCTCGCGCAGGTTGGCGACCTTTTGCCAGAGGTCGGTGCCGGGGAAGGGCGCCAGGGTCACCAGCACCGTGGTGCGCGAGGCGCGGACCAGTTCGGCGATGTGTTCCGGCTCCAGCAGCGGGTTGATGGCGTTGACGATCCCGGCGGCCTCGCCGCCCCAGATCACGTAATGGGTCTGCGGCAGGTTGGGCAGCAGGAAGGACACGGCCTTGCCCGGGCGGATGCCCAGCCGGTGCAGGGCGTTGGCGGTGCGGGTGACCTGGGCGAACAACTCGGCGTAGCTGATGTTCCAGGGCTGGTCCTGGATGCTGCCCTGGGGCAGGAAGGTCAGGGCGGTGCGCTCGCCGAAACGGCTGGCCGAGCGTTGCAGCAGTTCATAGGTGCTGGCGGGAAGATTGCGTTGGGCCAGGGGTTGCTGTTGCTCCAGGGCTTGGATGTCGCTCAGGCGGGCGAGGGAAATGGACGCGGTCATGATCGTGTGGGTCTTCCTTCGGTAAGGTCTGCGAGGGAGTCATCAATCGATCCAGCCAATGGAAAACGGCCGCGGCCGGACCTCTGTCCGATATACCACGGGTGTGCTCGGGTGGGCTGTTGCTTTTTGTAGCGAGGTGGTGACAAACCCCCGGCTTGTCCCGGGAAGCCGGGCCCGCCAGAGGGCAGGCCCGGTGGCAGGCACGGAGCTATGGCTCAGCGTTTCAACGTGCGGGTCATGCGCAGGGCCAGCAGGCTGCCGCTGACGATCACGCCCGCCAGCAGGTACAGCGCGGCATCGGTGGAGCCGGTGCTGTCCTTGACCCAGCCGACGATATAGGGGCTGAGGAAGCCGGCCATCTGGCCCATGGAGTTGATCAGCGCCAAACCACCCGCGGCGGCGCCGGCGCTCAGCAGCGCGGTCGGCACCGGCCAGAACATCGGCAGGCCGGTGAGGGCGCCCATGGTGGCGAGGGTCAGGCCGAGGATGGCGATGGTCGGGTTGGCGGCGAAGTTGACCGCGATCACCAGGCCGATGGCGCCCATCAGCATCGGTACTACAAGATGCCAGCGGCGTTCCTGGCGCAGGTCGGCCGAGCGACCGACCATCAGCATGAACAGCGCCGCCAGCAGATACGGAATGGCGCTGAGCCAGCCGATCACCAGGTTGTCGCTGAAGCCGAGGTTCTTGATGATCGACGGCAGCCAGAAGTTGATGGCGTACACACCGCTCTGGATGCAGAAGTAGATCAGGCCGAAGGCCCAGATGGCCGGGTTCTTGAACACCGCCGCCAGGGAGTCGCCGGTGGTCCGCGGCTTGCGCGCGGCGTCTTCGGCCTGGTCGGCTTCGAGCAGCGCGCGTTCCTGCGGGCTCAGCCACTTGGCGTGGGCGAAATTGTCATTGAGCAGGAAGTACGCCAGGGCGCCGAGGATCACGGTGGGGATGCCTTGCAGCAGGAACATCCACTGCCAGCCGGCCATGCCGCCCTGGCCCGCGGCGAAGTGGTTGAGGATCCAGCCGGAGAACGGGCTGCCGAGCAGGCCGGACACCGGGATCGCCGACATGAACAGGGCCATGATGCGGCCGCGGCGGAAGCTCGGGAACCACTGCGAGAGGTACAGCACCACGCCGGGGAAGAAGCCGGCCTCGGCGGCGCCGGTGAACAGGCGCAGGGTGTAGAACTGGGTCGGGGTGGTGACGAACAGCAGGCAGGTCGAGAGCGTGCCCCAGGTGATCATCATCAGCGCGATCCAGCGCCGCGGGCCGAATTTGTTCAGCGCCAGGTTGCTTGGCACGCCGCACAGCACGTAGCCGATGAAGAAGATCCCGGCGCCGAGGCCGTAGACGGTTTCGCTGAATTTCAGGGCATCGAGCATCTGCAGCTTGGCGAAGCCGACGTTCACCCGGTCGAGGTAGTTGAACAGGTAGCAGATGAAGATGAAGGGGATCAGGCGCAGGGTGATGCGCTTGTAGACGGCGTTTTTATCGTCATCGGTGGCCAGGGTGGCAGCGGCGCTCTGTGACATGGCGTGTCTCTCTTTATTATGATTTTTTGCGATGCGAGGTTAACGTTGATCGCCCCGAGAGTCTCGGTCACCCCATGGGCCGCTGTCTTTGTGCCGGCGCACAGGGTTTGCCGGCATCCCCTGTGCCGGTGAACAAGCCTTTGTCATCGTCCCGAGCCCGCTTTCCTAGGATCACGCCGCTATGTTCGAACTGGATCACGACCTGGCGCAGGATATCGTCGACCGGACGATGGCCATCCTGCCCTATAACGTCAACGTCATGGACAGCCAGGGCCTGATCCTTGGCAGCGGCGAGCCCGAGCGCATCAACACCCGTCATGAAGGCGCGCAGCTGGTGCTGGCCAACGGCCGGGTGGTGGAGATCGACGCGCAGACCGCCAAGCACCTCAAGGGCGTGCAGCCGGGGATCAACCTGCCGTTGCTGCACGACCAGCGGCTGATCGGCGTGCTGGGCATCACCGGCGAGCCGGAACGGCTGCGCACCTATGCCGAGTTGGTGCGCATGACCGCCGAGATGCTGGTGGGCCAGCGTCACCAGCAGGCCGAACAGCAATGGCGCCGCCAGCGTTGCGACGACTTGCTGGCGCTGCTGCTCAGCGACAGCGGGGATTCGCCGCGGCTGGTGGACGAGGCGCAGCAGATGGGGCTCAAGCCGCAATTGCCGCGCACGCCTTATCTGTTCGAGCTGGGGCAGAACCAGGAAGGAGCGGCGCAGGGCTCGGAGCAGACCGTCGAGGCCCTGAGCGCCTGGCTGATGTCCCGCTACCCGGACAGCTGGTGCGTCAGCTCGGCCAAGTCCTCGTTGCTGTGGTGCCGGCCGGCGACCCTGAGCGTCGACAACCCGCGGCTGCTGGAAAAGCTCGACAGCCTGGGCTGGAACATCCTGCGCATCGCCGTGGGCGGGCAGGCCGACGGGCTGGCGGGGCTGCGCCGCTGCTACCGGCGGGTCGGCGACTTGCTCGCCTATGGCCGTGACGTGCAGCCCCAGTCGCGGCTGTTGACCCTCAATCGCTTCCGTCTGCCGGTGATGCTCTGGCGCCATCGCAATGACGATGCCCTGGACGAACTGCTCAGTCCCTTGCGCAAGGTCATCGCCAAGGACAGCAATGGCCAGCTGCTGGCGACCCTGCGCAGCTGGTGCGAGCACGACGGCCAGAGCCAGGCCTGCGCCGACGCCCTGGGCATCCACCGCAACAGCCTGCGCTACCGCATGGAGCGCATCGCCGAACTCAGCGGCGTCGACCCGCTCAGGCTCGACGGCATGCTGGCGCTGTACCTGGGGGTGCAACTGTTGCCGCAGAGCGTGTAGCCGCTGCCGAGCCTCGGCGAGGCTGCGATCGGCTGCACGGCAGCCGCAAAAAAAACCTGGCACCGCGGTCTATCTGTCTATCGGTGTGGCGCGGTTCTGCGAGCGCTTCGCGGTCGTGCGCAGCCTCGCTAATGCTCGACAGCGGCTACCGGCGCGGGCGGCGAGGCTATTGTAGAAATGAACAATAAAGCCGCCCCACACTTGTGCAGCCGACCGGGGTCAAGGTCGCGGCCAACTGGCAGCATGGGCGCCATAAGAACCGGAGATAGCCCATGAAAATCATCATCGCCCCCGACTCCTTCAAGGACAGCCTGAGTGCCTCTGGCGTGGCCAGCGCCATCGCCGAAGGGCTGTCGCGGGTGTGGCCGCACGCGCAGCTGATCCAGTGCCCGATGGCGGACGGCGGCGAGGGCACGGTGGAGTCGATCCTCGATGCCTGCGAGGGCCAGTTGCGCACCACCCGGGTCCAGGGACCGTTGGGAGCGCTGGTGGACGCACGCTGGGGCTGGCTGCCGCAGAGCCAGACCGCGATCATCGAAATGGCCGAGGCCAGCGGCCTGCAACTGGTGCCGCCGGGCCAGCGCGATGCCTGCACCAGCAGCACCATCGGCACCGGCGAACTGATCCGCGCGGCCCTGGATGCCGGCGCGCGGCGGGTGATCCTGGCCATCGGCGGCAGCGCCACCAACGACGCCGGCAGCGGTGCCTTGCAGGCGCTGGGCGTGCGCCTGCTGGATGGCGATGGCCAGGCCTTGCCGCTGGGCGGCCTGGCCCTGGCACAGGTAGCGCGGGTCGACCTGAGCCACCTCGACCCACGGCTGGCCGAGGTGCGTTTCGAGATCGCCGCCGACGTCAACAATCCGCTGTGCGGTCCCCACGGCGCCTCGGCGATTTTCGGCCCGCAGAAGGGCGCGTCGCCGCAACAGGTCGAACAGCTGGACCGGGCCCTCGGCCAGTTCGCCGACCAGGCCGCGCAGGTGCTGGACAAGGACGTGCGCGACGAGCCGGGCAGCGGCGCCGCCGGTGGCCTGGGGTTCGCCGCCAAGGCGTTCCTCGGCGCGCGCTTTCGTCCAGGGGTGGAAGTGGTGGCGGAACTGGTGGGGCTGGCCGAGGCCGTGCAGGGCGCGGACCTGGTGATTACCGGCGAAGGTCGCTTCGACGCCCAGACCCTGCGCGGCAAGACCCCCTTTGGCGTGGCGCGCATCGCCAAGCAGCATAATGTGCCGGTGATCGTGATCGCCGGGACCCTGGGCGAAGGCTACGAGCAGATGTACGAACACGGCGTGGATGCGGCCTTTGCCCTGGCCGCCGGCCCCATGACCCTGGAGCAGGCCTGTGCCGAAGCGCCGCGCTTGCTGCGGGACAGGGCCGCGGATATCGCCCGGGTCTGGCGCCTGGCGGCGCGCCAGGGCTGAGGTCCGTAGCCCCGTAGCCCCGTAGCCGCTGCCGAGCCTGCGAGGCTGCGATCGGGCTGGGCGGCATTCCGACGTAGCGGCCACAAGGAGCCAGCGCGGTGAACCAGCCCCAAAGCAATCACAGGTTTTGCGCCTGCTGCGCAGTCGATCGCAGCCTCGCAGGCTCGGCAGCGGCTACAGGGGTTAGTAAACGCCGCCACCCGAGGTAGGCGCCGCCACCTCCTTGTACTGCCCCAGCAACCCCAGCAACCCCTTCATCAGCACCGTGGTATCCACCCCCACCGCGACGAAGTTCGCCCCCAGTTCGATATAGCGCTGTGCCAGGGTCCGGTCGGTGCTGAGGATCCCGGCGGCCTTGCCGGCCTTGCGGATCCGCGCGATGGCGTCTTCGATCGCCGCGACCACCTCGGGATGCCCCGGGTTACCGCGATGACCCATGGCTGCCGAGAGGTCGGCCGGGCCGATAAACACACCGTCGACCCCGTCCAGGGCGGCGATGGCATCCAGGTTGGCCAGGCCTTCGAGGTTCTCGATCTGCAGCAGCAGGCACATCTGCTCATCGGCCTGGTCCAGGTAACCGGGGATACTGTTCCAGCGCGACGCCCGGGCCAGGGCGCTGCCGACGCCACGGATGCCCGCCGGCGGATAACGCATGGCGCGCACCAGCTGCCGGGCCTGCTCGACGCTTTCGACCATGGGGATCAGCAGGGTCTGGGCGCCGATATCCAGCAGTTGCTTGATCAGCGCGGTGTCGCCCACCGGCGGGCGGATGATGCCTTGCACCGGATAGGGCGCGATGGCCTGCAACTGGCCGAGTAGGCTGTTGAGGTCGTTGGGCGCGTGTTCGCCGTCCAGCAGCAGCCAGTCGAAACCGGCGTTGGCCGCCAGCTCCGCGCAATAGGCGTTGGCCAGGCCCAGCCACAGGCCGATCTGTGGCGCGTCCTGCCGCAGGCGTTGCTTGAAATGATTGATCGGCAGTTGCATGAGCGTGCTCCTCAGACAAAACGGCAGGCGATGCTGCCAAGCTGATCGTAGTCGACGTGGAAGGTGTCGCCGGGGCGGGCGGCCACCGGGCGGGTGAAGGAGCCGCCAAGGATGATCTGCCCGGCCTCCAGGCCGACGTCGTAGGCCGCCAGCTTGTTGGCCAGCCAGGCCACACCCTTGGCCGGATGGTTGAGCACCGCCGCGGAGACCCCGGATTCCTCGATCACGCCGTTGCGATAGAGCACCGCCGGTACCTTGCGCAGGTCGATATCGCCGGGGCGCACCGCGCGGCCGCCCATGACCACCCCGGCGTTGGCGGCGTTGTCGGAAATGGTATCGAACACCTTGCGCGTGGCCTGGGTCTGCGGGTCGACCTGCTGGATGCGCGCGTCGATGATCTCCAGGGCCGGGATCACCCATTCGGTGGCGTCGAGCACATCGAACAGCGTGCAGTTCGGGCCCTTGAGCGGCTTGCCGAGAATGAACGCCAGCTCCACCTCGACCCGCGGCACGATAAAGCGCTGGAAGGGAATGTCGCTGCCTTCCTCGAACAGCATGTCGTCCAGCAGGGCGCCGAAGTCCGGCTCGCTGATGTTCGACGACACCTGCATGGCCCGCGAGGTCAGGCCGATCTTGTGCCCGACCAGCTTGCGCCCGGCGCGGATCTTGTGTTCCACCCAACTGCGCTGGATGGCGTAGGCGTCTTCGAGGGTGATGCCGGGAAACTCCAGCGACAGCTGGGCGATCTGTTCCCGGTTGCGTTCGGCGGCGTCGAGGCGGGCGGCGGCCTGCTGGATGTCCGAAGTGCTGAGCATGGTTACTTCTCCTGGGGATTGACGATAAGGGCCGGCACCCGCAGCACCAGCCAGGCGCCGCCGGCGATCAGCAGGGCCAGGGCATACAGGGCGAGGCTGGCACTCTGGGTGGCGTCGCGGACCACCCCGATCAGGTAGGGCGCGAGGAAGGCGGCGATGCTGCCGAAGGAACTGATCAGGGCGATCCCCGCGGCCTGGGTGTTGCTGGCGAGAAAGGCCGGCGGCAGTTGCCAGAACATTGGCAGCGCGGCGCTGGCGCCCATGCCGGCCACCAGCAGCCCGGCCATCACCAGCCAGGCGTTGTCCGGGGCCAGGCCGGCGGCGATCAGGCCGACACTGGACATCAGCAGCGGCACGCTCAGGTGCCAGCGCCGTTCGCGCAGGCGGTCGGAAGAGCGACCGACGCCGATCATGAACAGGCAGCCGGCCAGGTACGGCAGGGCGCTGAGCAGGCCGACGCGGCTGTCGCGGGCGATGCCGGCATGGTGGATCAGGGTCGGCATCCAGAAGGCAATGGTGTTGACCGCCAGCATCACCGCGAAATAGATGCACACCAGCAGCCAGATGTGCCTGTCCTGGAGGATGCCGGCGAAGCGGGTGATCGGCTTGTGCTGTTCTTCCTGGCTCAGGGCCGCGTGCAGTTGCTGCTTTTGCTGGGCCGTCAGCCAGCCGACGCTGTCGATGCTTTCCGGCAGCGCCTTGAGCACCACCAGGCCAAGCAGGACCACCGGCAGGCCTTCGATCAGGAACATCCATTGCCAGCCGCGCATCCCGCCCAGGTCGTGGAAGCTTTCGAGAATCCAGCCCGACAGCGGCCCGCCGATCACCCCGGCCATGGGCACGGCGATGGCGAATAGCGCGGTCACCTGGCCGCGGCGGCTGGCCGGGAACCAGCGATTGAGCAGCACCAGGATGCCGGGGAAAAATCCGGCTTCGGCCACCCCCAGCAGAAAGCGCAACAGGTAGAAGCCGGCGGCGCTGTCCACCAGCAGCATGGCACTGGACAGCAGGCCCCAGACCACCATCAGGGTGGCGATCCAGCGGCGCGGCCCGACCCGGTCCAGGGCCAGGTTGCTGGGCACGCCGAACAGCGCGTAGGCGATGAAGAACAGGCCGGCGCCAAAACCGTAGACGCTGTCGCTGAAGCCCAGGTCCTGGGTCATCTGCAGCTTGGCGAAGCCGATATTGATGCGGTCGAGGTGGGCGAAGATGTAGCAGGTGAACAGCAGGGGCATCAGCCGCCAGGTGATCCGCCGATAGGTGTCGGACGTCTGCGTGGCGCTGGGCAGGGCAAGGGTCGAGCTGGACATGGGCGGGGCCTCTTTATTGTTCTTGTCGATAGGGCACGGACCTGTAGCCGCTGCCACAGGTTGCGATCGGCTTGGGCGGCACTTCCGACGAAGCAGTCGTGCTCTTGAGATTGCTGGAAGCCCCTCCGGGGCTTATCGCAGCCTGCGGCAGTGGCTACAGGTCACAGGTCACGCTTGGCGCTTGAGAAACTCATGCACGTTGTTGTGCTTGAAGTTCAGCTCGGCATCCAATTCGCTCATCTCGAACGACAGCGCCAGCAGGCGCTGGGCCTGGAGCTCGGCGAAGTGCGCCTTGATGATCTCGAACAAACCCTCGGCGACCTTGCGTCTTGTCGCCAGGTCGCGCCCGGCGCCGACTTGCAGGCGCATATGGACGAAGGCGTAGTCGTGCTTGCCGTCGGCCATGCGCCAGGTGTCCAGGCGCACGCCGCGGCTGCGGATGCCGCCGAGCGGGAACACGCCGCTGGCCCCCAGATACTCATGCACCTTGCTAAAGAGCCCCGGCAGGTCGGCGGCCTGCTCGATGTTGTCGGTGTATTCGGCGATGAAGTGCGGCATGTGATCCTCCTTGCGGGCGAACCTTCGGCGGCCAGCCCTGGAAATCCAGGGCTGGGCTGGCGAGGCTGGCACGGCGTCTAGAGCGGGAAAATGGCGTTGATCTGGCCGGTGCCGGAGCTGCCGAAAGGCGCGGTGACGATCTGGGCCGGCCGGTTGTATTCGGGGCCGCCGAGCAGGCCCAGGAGCATGGCGGTGTCGTGCATCCGGCCTTCGCCGAAGCAGTGCTCGGCGTAGTCCGGGAGCATCGAGCAGAACTCGCGGAAGCGCCCCTGTTGCCATAGCTCGACCACTCGCAGGTCCATCTGCTTGTCGAATTCGCGGGTCCAGTTATGGATGTTGGCTTCGGCCTCGCGGTCGTCGGAGAAGCGGTGCGACAGCGAGCCGGAGGCCAGCACCAGGACCTTGCGGTCGCTCTTCTCGATGGCCCGGCGCACCGCGGCGCCGAAGGTGAAGCTGTCTTCGAGCCTGTGCCAGGCACACCAGGCAGCGATGGAAATCACCTGGAAATGCTGCTCCGGCGGCACGTCCATGTGCATGTAGCGCATCGGCACCAGGGTGCCGTATTCCAGCTCCAGGCTGGGGATGTTGTGGGCGAGGGTGCGCACATCGGCGGCATTGGCTTCGGCGGCAATCAGCTCGCCCAGCGCCGGGCAGCCGTCGTAGTCGTAGTCCATGTTCTTGATGAAGTGCGGCAGTTCGTTGCTGGTGTAGGTGCCCTTGAAGTGCTCGCCGCAGTTGATGTGGTAACCGCTGTTGACCAGCCAGTGCACGTCGAACACCACCGCGGTGTCCGCCCCCCGTTCACGGGCGCGGCGGGCGATTTCCTTGTGCCCGGCGATCGCCGCTTCGCGACAGCCGTGGTGTTTGCCCGGCAGTTCGGACAGGTACATCGATGGAACGTGGCAGACCTTGGCGGCCATGACGACTTCGCCCATGGTGCTTCTCCTGAAACATCTTGTTGTTCGACCTTGTAGCCGCTGCCGAAGGCTGCGATCGACTGCGTAGCAGTCGTGACCGGGACACCTCGATCGACTGTGAACAAGGCGCCGGATCGCGGCCCGCGGCCACGGCTACAGTGGATTTTTCAACCTTACACGCCCCAGCGCGGGATGTGGTGGCTGCCCATGGAGAGACAGACGTTCTTGATCTCGGCAAACACCTCGAAGCTGTACTCGCCACCTTCGCGGCCGGTGCCGGAGCCCTTGACCCCGCCGAACGGCTGGCGCAGGTCGCGCACGTTCTGGCTGTTGATGAACACCATGCCGGCCTCGATGCCGCGGGCCAGGCGATGGGCCTTGCCGATGTCCTGGGTCCAGATGTAGGAGGCCAGGCCGTACTCGGTGTCGTTGGCCAGTTGCAGGGCCTCGGCTTCGTCCTTGAACGGGATCAGGCAGACCACCGGGCCGAAGATCTCTTCCTGGGCGATGCGCATCTTGTTATTGACGTCGGCGAACACCGTCGGCTGGATGAACTGGCCACGGGCGAGGTGCGCCGGCAGGTTGGCCGGGCGCTCCAGGCCGCCGGCGAGCAGGGTGGCGCCTTCCTCGATGCCGATGCGGATATAGCCGGTGACCTTGTCGTAGTGGGCCTGGGTGATCATCGAGCCGACCTGGGTCTTGGGATCGGTCGGATCGCCGACGATCAGCCGCTTGGCGCGGGCGGCGAACTCCGCGGCGAACTGCGGGTAGACGCTTTCCTGGATGAAGATCCGGCTGCCGGCGGTGCAGCGTTCGCCGTTCAGGGAGAAGATGGTGAACAGCGCGGCGTCCAGGGCGCGCTGCAGGTCGGCGTCTTCGAAGATCAACACCGGCGACTTGCCGCCCAGTTCCATGGAGTACTTTTTCAGCCCCGCGGTCTGCATGATCTTCTTGCCGGTGGCGGTGCCGCCGGTGAAGGAAATCGCCCGCACGTCCGGATGCCGTACCAGGGCATCGCCGGCGGTGGCGCCGTAGCCCTGGACGATATTCAGCACACCCTTGGGGATGCCGGCTTCGAGGGCCAGGCGCCCCAGTTCGTTGGCGGTCAGCGGCGACAGCTCGGACATCTTCAGCACCGCCGTGTTGCCCAGCGCCAGGCACGGCGCGGTCTTCCAGGTGGCGGTCATGAACGGTACGTTCCACGGCGACACCAGGGCGCAGACGCCGACCGGCTGGTACAGGGTGTAGTTGAGCATCTGGTCGTCCACCGGATAGCTGTGGCCATCCATGCGGGTGCAGACCTCGGCGAAGAAGTCGAAGTTGTGCGAGGCGCGGGGGATCAGCACGTTACGGGTCTGGTGGATCGGCAGGCCGGTGTCGAGGGTTTCCAGTTCCGCCAGGTGTGGCACGTTCTGGTCGATCAGCTCGCCCAGCTTGCGCATCAGCCGTGCCCGTTCTTTCGCCGGAGTATTGGCCCATTTTGGAAAGGCTGCCTTGGCGGCCGCGACCGCCTGGGCGATTTCCCCGGCACCGCCGCTGGCCACTTCACCAATGGCTTCGCCAGTGGCCGGGTTGTAGTTGACGAAAGTGTCTTGGCTTTCGACCTCGCGGCCGTTGATCCAGTGTTTGATCATTTATGCGTGCTCCTTGGCCGCCAGTTGCGTGTCGTGTTGCGCCTTGATCCGGAAAAACTCCGCCTCGCCGACGATACGGTTGACCAGCCGGCCGACGCCTTCGACTTCCACCACCACTTCATCGCCGGGCACCACGTCGGACAGGCCTTCCGGGGTGCCGGTGGCGATCATGTCGCCGGGTTGCAGGGTCATGAAGCTGGAGAGGTATTCGATCAGGTAGGGGATGTCGAAGATCATGTCGGCGGTAGTGCCTTCCTGGCGCAGCTCACCGTTGACCCAGGTGCGCAGCTTCAGCCGGTTCGGCTCGGGCACGTCGGCGGCGTCGACTATCCAGGGGCCGACCGGGGTGGTGGCGTCGCGGTTCTTCACCCGCAGATTGGGCCGGTAGTAGTTTTCCAGGTAGTCGCGGATCGCGTAGTCGTTGCACAGCGTATAGCCGGCCAGGTAGTCCAGGGCGTCCTCGCGCTTGACGTTGCGCGCGGTCTTGCCGATCACCGCCACCAGTTCGCACTCGTAGTGCATGTAGGCGACGTTGTCCGGGCGCCAAGTGAGCTGGTTGTGGCCGGTGTAGGTGCCGGGGGACTTGATGAACACCAGCGGCTCGGTCGGCGGCTTGAAGGCCAGCTCGGCGGCGTGGTCGGCGTAATTCAGGCCCAGGGCGAACATGCTGCCGGTGGCCGGGGGCAGCCACTCGACCTGATCCTCGGCAAGCACACGGCCATCGGCCAGTTTCACGCTGTTGGGCGCGTTGACCAGCACGTCGTGGACCTGGCCTTGATAACGGATGCGGGCGTGTTTCATGGCGGCTCCTTATTCAGCGGCTTTTTCGCCGGCTATTTCGGCAACAACGTGATTGGCGAGACGGCCCAGGCCACTGATCTCCACTTCGATGCGGTCGCCGGGCTTGACGTCGACGCGGCCTTCAGGGGTGCCGGTGATCAGCACGTCGCCCTCGTGCAGGGTCATGAACTCGCTGATTTCGGCGATCAGCTGGGGAATGCCACGCACCAGGTTGGCGGTGCTGTTGCGTTGCAGCAGTTGGCCGTTGACCCACAGTTTCAGTTCCAGCTCATGGGGATCGCGCACCTGGGCCACCGGCACCAGTTCCGGGCCGAAGGCGCAGAAGCCGTCGCGGCACTTGGCCTTGACGGCGGGGCGGTAGTAGCTGTCTTCCGGCAGGCTGAACTCGTTGACGATGGTGTAGCCAGCGACGTGCTGCAGGGCGTTTTCCGCGCGGACCCGGCTGGCGCTCTTGCCGATCACCACGCCCAGCGCCGGGCCCGGTTGCAGGCGTTCGACGTCCTGCGGATAGATCACGGCGCCGCCGTGGACGTTGCGCGTGTTGGGGGTCTTGATGAACAGCACCGGCTTGACCGGTGGCTTCTGGTAGGGCGGCTGGGTGAAGGATTCCAAGTGGCTGCGCAACAGGCCCTGGTAGTTCAGCGCGACGCCGAACAGGGTGCCGGTGGCGACTTCATGCAGTGCACGGCTCATTGTGGTGTTCTCCTGAGCATCGCGGAAGACGAGGTGGTTTCGTTAATGTGTTAACGTTATATTTAATATGTTAACGATCGTCAAGCGCCGGCCATGGCCTGTTCGCCACGTACTGGTGGACAGGTCGCGAATCGCGCAGGATGTGGGGCGCTTGCCGCGGGAAAAAATAACCAGAGACACGCCACCATGAGCGATCGCCAGCCGATCCCCAACATCAACATCGGTCAGGTCTACGACCAGCGCTACGCCGACTCGCAGGTGCATTACGACAAGCTGAGCAACCTGGCGGGATTCTTCGGCCGCAACATGCCGGTGCACCGCCACGACCGGTTTTTCCAGGTGCATTACGTGAAAAGCGGCGCAGTGCGGGTCTACCTCGACGACCAGCAATACCTGGAGTCGGGGCCGATGTTTTTCCTCACGCCGCCGACCATTGCCCATTCCTTCGTCACCGAGGCCGACAGCGAAGGCCATGTGTTGACCGTGCGCCAACAGCTGGTGTGGGAGCTGATCGAAGCCGACAGTCGCCTCGCCAGTGGCCCCCAGGTGGCACCGGCCTGCGTGGCCCTGGCGCGCCTGGATCCGGGGTTCGCCGGCGAGGCGCGGCGCCTGGCGTTGCTGTTCGATGAGTTGCAGGTGGAGGTCGCCGGGCAGGGCGCCGGGCATGCGCCGGCGCTGGAGGCCCTGACCCGGTTGATCATGATCAGCCTGCTCAGGCTCTCGGCCAATTCCCTCAAGGCACGCCCGGCGCGCCACGAAGACCTGCACATCTTCCATCGCTTCAACGAGCTGATCGAAGCCCAGTACCTGGAGCACTGGCCGCTGTCGCGCTATGCCGGGCAGATCGGTGTCACCGAAGCGCGCCTCAACGACGTCTGCCGGCGCATCGCCGACCTGCCGTCAAAGCGCCTGGTGTACGAGCGCCTGATGCAGGAGTCCAAGCGCCTGCTGCTGTTTACCGCCAGTTCGGTGAACGAAATCTGCTACCAGCTGGGGTTCAAGGACCCGGCGTATTTCAGCCGGTTTTTCCAGCGCTACGCGAAGATGACGCCAGGGGAGTACCGGGCGCGCCAGGGGGCGCCAAACCCCTCGTCCTGAAGGCAAAAAAACTGCGAGGGCAGGGGCGCTGCGTGGGACAATCGACGCTTTTGCCCGACAAGGAAAGTCCCATGTTGCAGCGCACCCTGATGGTTCTTGTGTTGGCGGCCAGCGCCGCCCAGGCGCTGGCGCAGAACGCCGCGGAAAAGGTGCCCTTGCTGCGCCAGACCCAGGAATGGATCACCGGCTGCGACAACCTGCGCGGCTGCCACGCCCTGAGCGCGCCCAATGGCGAGCATGGCGTGCAGTACAGCAGCCTGACCCTGCACATCCAGCGTCGCGCCGGCCCCGACGGCCCGCTGGAGATACGCCTGGACCAGCGCGGCGAGCCCGCCGAGCTGTCGGCCTTGCGCCTCGACGGCCAGCCGCTGGAGCCGCAACTGCTGGATGCCCTGGTGCTGTTGCCGGAGAAGAAGGGCGCGCAGACCCAGGTCACCCGCTATGAAATCGCCGACCCGACCCGGGCCCGCCAGTGGCTGGAACGCCTGCGTAATGCCGAGGAACTGAGGCTGGCGGGAGACGACGAGGCCCGGGTGCCGTTGTCCGGTCTGTCGGCGGCGCTGCTGCTGATGGACGCGGTGCAGGGCCGGGTCGATGGCGTGACGGCGCTGTGGCGGCCAGGCCAGCGTCCGGCCAGCGAGGTTCCGGCGCGGCCGCTGCCGGCCCGGCTGCGGGCTTATCCAGGGGCGCCGGAACTGACGGCGGCGGAACGCACGCGGATCTCGGCGGCCGCCGCGAAACTCGCTGCGCCGGGCACGCCCAACGATGACGAAGACTCTGTGGCCGAGCCCCAGGTCGAGGTCTATCCACTGACCGCGCAGCGGGCGTTGACGGTGGTGTTGAGCGAATGCGCGGCCTACAACTGCGATTACCTGATCAACAGTTGGTCGCGCAGCAATCCACCGAAGATCGAGGAACTGCGCCGGCAAACCTTGCCGATGGACAACGCGGACGGCTCGGGTGGCGCCCACTACGACCCCAAGACCGGGGTGTTGACCACCTTCTATCTGGCGCGTGGCATCGGCGACTGTGGTGAAACCGGGCGCTGGCTGTTCGACGGCGAAGGCTTCCAGCTCAGCGATTACCGGCAGATGCCGACCTGCAACGGCCTGCCCTTGGAAGACTGGCCGCGGCTGTGGAGCATCGCGCCGCCGGCCAACCGCTGAGGCGTTTCAGGCCAGGCCTGGATGGCGGCGCTCGAACTTCTGCTCCAGCACGGTCTTGCCCCATTGCGCCGCGGGCTGTTCCTCCACCAGCCGGAAGCCGAAGGCTTCGTACAGATGCCGGGCGGCGTCCAGGCCGCTGAAGGTCCACAGGTAGCAGGACGCTGCCCCCACCTGGTCGCAATGCTCCAGCGCTGTCTTGAGCAGCAGGCGGCCAGTGCCGGTGCCACGGGCCGCCTCGTCGAGGATGAACCAGCGCAGATGGGCACTCTTGTCGGCCTGCTTGTGGTCCGGGGCGCCGCCGAGATCGATGGCGATCGAACCGACGATCTGCTCGTCCAGCACCGCCAGCCAGATGCCGTTATCCGGGTGGTCCAGGCGCTCGCTGAACTCGGCCAGACCCGCCGCGACGCGCTGTTCAAAGAACTGCCCGAAACCCACCAGGCGCGAGTAGTAGTGCGCATGCAGCTCGGTGATGCGGCCGATCATGCCCGGCCGATAGCCACGCTGCACGCTAGGGGTTGCCGTGGCGATCTGCGCATGGCCCAGGCGGCAGGCCTGCAGCGCCTGGCCATAACTGCGCAGGCCGGCGACCACCTGGCTTTGCTCGCGTGGTGCAAGCAGGTGCAGCGCCTGTTGCACCTGGGCGCTGCCAAAGGCATGGATAGCGGCGACCTGTTTGCGCCCGCTGGCGGTCAGGCCCAGCTGTTTTTCCCGGGCATCGGTGGGGCTGGGGCTTTCCTGGATAGCGCCGCGCTCGATGAGCTTGGCCAGCAGGCGGCTGACCGAGGATTTTTCCAGGTTCAGGGTCTTGCCCAGCTGGGCGGCGGTGAGCGGGGCATGCAGATCGAGTTCGATCAGCGCATGCACCGCCGAAGGCGGCAGGTCGGAGCCGGCCAGGGTGGCGCCCATGAAACCCAGCTCGCGCACCAGTTTGCGCGATTCGTTACGGATCTGATCCACCAGCGGCGATTGGGAGGACATGGCGAGGCTCCATATATGGTTGTTCGATACAACTATATGTTCAGGCTGCGGAAAAATCCATAGGGACGCGGGCTTCTGGGTCAACACCGATCAGTCGAGTGCAGGTGATCCCCTGTAGGAGCAGCCGGTCGACGCTCGATTGCTCGCGATGATCGTTAACGATAACGCGTACCGACTGGCTAAACGCGGCGCTCTCAAGTCCATCGCGAGCAAGCTTCGCTCCTACAAGTGGCCGTCTTTCAGCCAATGGCCAGCGTGGATGCCTGTTGCTCCAGGCGAGCGGGAACCTGAAGGCTCGGCGGCGCTTTACCCAACAGCAGATCCGCGGCCTTTTCACCGATCATGATCGCCGCCGCGTTGGTGTTGCCGGTGGTCAGGCTCGGCATGATCGATGCGTCGGCCACCCGCAGGCCCTGGATGCCGTGGACCCGCAACTGGTCGTCGACCACCGCCTGTTCATCGTGGCCCATCTTGCAGGTGCCGACCGGGTGGAACACGGTGCCCAGGCTGTCGCGGATCCACTGCTCGATCTGTGCCTGGCTCTCGATCTGCGGGCCGGGCACCAGCTCGCCCTTGAGGCGCCGGGCGAACGCCTGGCTGGCCGCCAGCTGGCGCACCAGGCGCACGCCCGCCACCAGCTTGCGCAGGTCCTCCGGGTGGCTGAGGAAGTTGCTGTCGATGATGGGCTTGTCATGGGGATCGGCGGAATTGAGCCGGACCTGGCCACGGCTTTGCGGGTGCATCACGGCGATGTGCAGGCTGACGCCATGGCCCAGCGGCACCAGGTGCTGGGGCTGGTTCTTCAGTGCCGGGGCGACGATCAGGCCCAGTTCCGGCGCGGCGTCCTCGGCCTGCAGGCGCAGGAACGCGCCGGACTCCACGGTGTTGGAGGTCAGCGGACCGCTGCGCCGGCTCAGGTACTGCCAGGGCGAGCGCGCCAGGGGCAGCAGGCCCTTGGCCGACACACCGTAGGTCAGCTCGCTGTCGCAGCGGTACATCAGCACCACGTCCTGATGGTCCTGCAGGTTGTGGCCGACCCCGGGCAGTTCATGGCGCTGGGCGATGCCATGGCGCTCCAGCTCGGCGGCCGGGCCGATGCCGGAGAGCAACAGCAGCTGCGGCGAGTTGATCGCCCCGGCGCTGAGGATCACTTCGCGCCGGGCCTGGAGCTGGAACACCGCGCCGTTCTGGCTGACCTCGACGCCGCAGGCGCGGTTGCCCTCCAGCAGCACGCGGTGGGTCAGGGCCGAGCTCAGGACGCTGAGGTTGGGCCGCGACAGCGCCGGGTAGAGGAAGGCCCGCGCGGCGCTGCAACGCTCGCCGTTGACCTGGGTGACATGGAAGGGGCCGTAGCCTTCCTGTTCCTCGCCGTTGAAGTCCGGGTTGTAGCGCCAGCCCAGTTCCTGGGCGGCCTGGTAGAACACCTCGTTGATCGGGCTCGGGCTGCGTTGCGCGGCGACGTTGAGTTCGCCGCCTTGCCCATGCCAGGGCGAGGCGCCGGGCTCGAAGTGCTCCGAGCGCAGGAAGTACGGCAGCAGTTCGTCGTAGCTCCAGCCCTGGTTGCCGGCCGCGGCCCAGCGGTCGTAGTCGCTGCGGTGGCCGCGGATGTAGATCATGCCGTTGATCGCGCTGGAACCGCCCCAGAGCCGGCCACGGGGGCAGGGGATCGGGCGCTCGCCGCTGGCGGCCTGGGCGCTGAACTGGTGCATCCAGTTCCACTTCGGGTTGGCGATCAGCCGGATGATACCCGCCGGGGTGCGCACATAGGCGCCGGGGAACAGGCTGCGGTCGCTGGGGCCGGCTTCGATCAGGCAGACGCTGAGCTGCGGATCGGCGGACAGCCGGTTGGCCAGCACGCAACCGGCCGAGCCGGCGCCGACCACGATGTAGTCGAACGAACGCGGGGCAGAGTCAGTCATGGGAGATACCTCGTTGGCAGTGAGAAGCAGGTTCACAACCCCAGCGCCGCGCCGACGTCGTACATGACTTGCAGGCCGACGACAAAGCCGTTGCCGCTCAGCTCGCGGGCCTCGGGGTTGTAGAAATTGTCCGGGTTGATCAGGTACTGCACGCTGGGCTCGAGCGCCAGGTGCCGGGTCAGGGCGAAGTGGCCGTTGGCCTCGATGGCGTAGACATTGCGTTCGCCCAGGCTGGGGTCGCCGCCGTTGGCGACCCGCGCCTGTTGCTGGAAGCGCAGTTGGTGGTCGTTGAGGCGCAGGTAGCTGGCCTTGAGGTTGAGCTTGTCCTGGGGCCGGTCGAAGGGCGCCAGGTAAGTCAGGCCGATTTCGGCGAAATGGCTGAAGGGCTGCTTGTCGTCGGCGGCCAGGGACAGCGAACCGAATGCCAGCAGGGCCTGGGGCGCGGTGCCCTGGCCGCCGTCGGCCCGCCAGAAACCTTGCTGGAACTTGAAGAAGGCGCCGCCGGTGCCGTGCTCGCTGGCGCCGGTCAGCGGGTCGTACTGCCTGGAGGTGTTGTAGTAGCCGTTGAGTTCGTAGCGGGCGCTGTAGGCGCCGTCGTGCTTGCTGCCGATGCCCAGCAGCAGGCTGGTGCCGCTGGCATCGTCGGTGCTGAAGTCCAGGCCCTTGCGTTTTTTCAGGTAGTCCACCGGGTTCGATTCGAAGGCGCCGGCATGCACATACAAGCCCGGCGTCGGCTGGTACTTCAGGTAGCCGCCCCAGCTGCCGTAGGGCGGCGGCAGGATGCCGGTGGACGAATCGATGATCGGGTCGTTGCAGGTGACCACGGTTTCGCAGTTGTAGATATAGAAGTAGCGCCGGGCGTTGGTGCGCCCCAGGCTCATGTCGAGCTGGCCGTCGAGCCAGGTCTGCTGGTAGGTCAGCAGGCTCAGTTGGTTGCTGGTGATGTCGTTGTGGATCGGCGCGCCGGCGAAGTAGCTGCCGGCGGCGCCTTGCCAGTTGCGCGAGGTCGGTTGGCCGGTGGCGGTGTCGAGGATGAAGAAGGTTTCCTCGAAATGAACGGCCGCGCCTTCGAGGCCGGCGAGGGTATCGAGGTCGAAGTCGGCGCCGACGAACAGGTCGCCGCTGTTACCGAAGCTGTGTTCGCGCGGACCGGTGTCGAGGTTGTTCATCGACAGGCTCCAGAACTGCACATGGGGGCGGATGCCGTAGCCGGCCAGTTGCTCGCCGAGCCCGGCCAGCGGGCCTTCGCGGCTGGGTGCCGGAGCCTGGGCCTGGCATAAAGGGGGGAACAGGACAGCCGCCAGCAGCGGGTACAGCAGGGCAGTGCTTTTCATGGCCGGTACTCGTTTCTTGTTGTTTTTGAGTAGCCGCTGCCGCAGGCTGCGATCGGACGCGCAGCGTTCGCCAACGGGTTACCAGGGGGCTGCCGATTGTGCTGGCGAGGACTGCGTCCTCGATCGCAGCCTGCGGCAGCGGCTACAGGGTCACGCCTTGGCCAGTTCGGGGTTGGGGTTGACCAGCACCTTGATCTGGCTCTTGTCCCGCAGCAGCGCTTCGAAGCCATGCTCCACGGCCTGCTCCAGGGGCACGCAGCGGGTCACGGCGCGGCTCAGGTCCAGGCGGCCGCTGGCCAGCAGCTCGATCAGCGGCGGGTAGGCGTTGCGATAACCCACGCTGCCGAGCAGGCGCAGTTCGTTATTGACCAGGTGGAAGGCATCGACACTGACCTCGCCCATCAGGCCCACCAGCACCACCTCGCCACCCTTGCGCAGGGCATGCAGGGCCAGGCTCAGGGTCTGCTGGCTGCCGGCGGCCTCGAAGGCCGTGTCGACGCCACCTCCGCTCAGTTCGTGCAGGCGTTGCGCCAGGTCGGCGGCGTGGCCATCGAGCACTTCCAGGGCGCCGAAGTCGCGAGCCAGGCGCCGGCGTTCCGGGCTGATATCGACGGCAAAGATCCGCTCCACGCCGCGCAGCCGCGCCAGCAGGATCAGCAGCAGGCCGATGGGGCCGAGGCCGAACACCACGCAGCTGTCGCCGGCCAGCAGGCTGCTCCGGTTCAGCGCGTGAAAGGCCACCGCCGCCGGCTCCAGCACCGCGGCCTGCTTGAAGCTCACCGAGTCCGGCAGCGGATGCAGCATGTAGGCCGGCACCAACACCTGTTCGGCGAAACCGCCGTCGCCCATCAGGCCGATGAACCCCATGGACTGGCAGAGGTTGTACTGGCCGGCGCGGCAGTACTGGCAATCGCCGCAGCGATACTCCGGCTCCACCGCCACCCGGCTGCCGACCCGCACCCGGTCGACGCCTTCGCCCACCGCCAGCACCTGGCCGCAGAACTCGTGGCCGAGGGTCAGCGGCGCGCGGCAACCGGACAGCGGGTGGGGCTGCTGTTGCGGGATCGAGTGCGGGCCGTCGGCGTATTCGTGCAGGTCGCTGCCGCAGATGCCGCAATAGGCCACCTGGACCAGCGCCTCGCCCGGGCCGGGCTGTGGCAGTTGCAGATCGCTCAGGCGCAGGTCGCGGGCGGCATGCCAACGCAATGCTTTCATGGCTGGTTTCCTTGCAGGACGGAAGACGGGGAAGGTTCGGCGCGGCGCCCGCGGGCCAGGACCGCCGGCGCGGTTTCCTTGAGGAACAGCGCCAGCAGCGCGGCCAGCAGGGCGCCGCCACAGGAGATCCACATGACGATGGACAGGCCGAAACGGTCGGCGGCGAAGCCGGCGATGGTCGGCGAGACGAAACCGCCGACCAGCTCGCCGATGCCCATGATCATGCCCAGGGCGGTGGCCATGACCTCGCGGGGCACGGTTTCCGCGGGGATGGTCGCCATGAACAGGGTGAAGCAGCCCAGGCCCGTGTAGGTCAGCAGCATCAGCACGCCCATCAGCAGCGGGCTGTTGGCGTACAGCAGGGCGATCGGGCAACAGGCGGCGACCAGCGAGAACAGCACCAGGGTCGGGCGGCGGCCGAAGCGGTCGGAAATCGCCGCCACGCCGAAGCCCCACAGCACCCAGGCACCGCCCAGGCAACTCATCACCGTGCCCATGCTCGCCGGGCTGTAGCCGCGGACCTTGACCAGGAAGGTCGGGGTGAAGGAGATGAGGATCACGAACCAGGTGAGGAACACGCAACTGATCAGGGTGCAGAGCACGATGTTGCGGCTTTTCAGCAGGGCCAGGCGATTGGCCGGTGCCTTGTCGCTGGTGGTTGTTGGCGCTGGCGCATCGTTGCGCACATAGCGCCAGATCAGCAGGGCGATCAGCAACCCGGGGATCAGCGAGACGATAAAGGCATGGCGCCAGCCGTAGGCCTCGGCCAGGCCGATCAGCACCGGCGGGCCGATCACCGCGCCCAGCAGCCCGGCCGCCGAGCCTTGCAGCAGGCCCATGTTCAGGCCCCGGCGATGGGGCGAGGAGGCCTCCACCATCAGCGACTGCGAGAGCGGCAGGATCGGCCCTTCGGCCAGGCCCATGATGCCGCGGAACAGCAGCAGGCTGAGAAAGCCGCTGACCAGCCCCGACAGCGCCGAGCACAGGGAAAACAGGATCACCGCGACGATCAGCAGCGGCTTGCGCTTGCCACGCCGGTCCGACCAGGCCCCGACCAGCGCGCCGGACACCGCCCAGGCCAGGGCCAGGACCGACGACAGCATGCCCAGGTGGCGGTTGCTCAGTTGCAGCTCGTCGGCCATGAACGGAAACAGGAAGGACAGGGCCAGGCGATCGAAAAAGACAAAACCGAACGTCAGGAACAGCACGCCCAGCAGGATGTTCTCGTAACCGGCTTTATTGTTGTTGTAAGCCATGGTCGTTCTCCGCGGGAGGGACAGGTGAAAGTCGCGAGCTCAGCGAAACAGCGTGTCGATATAGGCCGCGCCGAGGCCGATCTTTTCGTAGTGCGCGCGGCACATGGCGATGTAGGAGTGCACGTCGAAATAACCCTCCGGCTCGCCCTGTTCGTCGAGCCAGATCAGCGGGCCCTTGACGATGAAAAACGCGCGCATCGGTTGCTCGTGCTCGTAGGCCACCAGGGTGTGGCCTTCGCCCGGGGTCTCGTAGACGAAGTCGCCGGCGGTGGCGGTCCAGTCGTGCTCCAGGTAGCCCCACTTGCCGGACAGGGTGTAGGCGAACACTTCGTGGGGGTGGTAATGCCGGTTCACCAGCCCGGCGCTGCTGGCCATGAGGATGTCGCACCAGCGGTTCTCGCTCGGCGAGATCCATAGCGGCCGCGAGGACACGGTTTCGGTGAAGGGCACATAGAGCTTCAGGTCGTCGCTGGCGGCATTGGCCAGGTAGACCTCGGGCTTGGCGTCCGGCTTGAAGCAATGGGCGATCGGTTGCAGGTCTTTCCAGAATTCACGGCTGGCGGCTTCGGGCATGGTCGGCCTCTAGGTATTGTGGGAGTCGAGGCGACTTTAGGCGCGGCGCGCAGGCGAGGTTTTATCGAATCGGACGGGATTGTTGACTGGATCGGACGAGCGTTTTCCTACAGGTTTCTGGGACGCCGTTTACCCTGGCAATCGATTTGTGCCCACTGCGTTTCACGTTGACAGGGCATAAGCTTCATATATTAATGAACGGCCGCGGTCGGTATGTCCTGCGGCCTCGAGATCCGGTCACTGCCTTGCCGACCGGCGAACTTCCTGCCCATGAGAAGAATAAAAATGTCTCCATGCGCCTTGCTCGAAACCCGGCATGCCTGCACCCAAGGCATCGCCCTGGATCAGCGGCTGGCCTTCTGGGAGGACTACAACGCCTCCACCCTGGTCGGCCTCAAATGCACTTCCTTTTGTGAAAGCGGTTTTGCCGCCAGCCAGGACAACCTGCAGCTGGAGGGCATGCGCCTGGCGCAGATCGAGGGCAACGAGCACGTGGTCGAGCGTGACAACTCGATGATCCGCTCGGTGCCCAAGGCGTCGGTGTTCGTGTCCTTCGTCACCGGCAGCGGTTCGTTTTTCTACCAGGACGGCGCCTGCCAGTTGCTCGAACCGGGCGAGCTGATCGTCTACCGCACCGACAAACCCTACCTGTTCGGGTTCTCCGGGCCGATGCGCCAGTTCATTTTCGACATTCCCCAGGAACTGTTCGCCGAGCGCTGCCTCAAGCGTTTCGACCGTCCGCTGAAAATCGGCGGGCAAAGCGGCGTGCAGCGCCTGTTGCTGCGCACCCTGGGCGAACGCACCCGGGGCTTTTTCCAGCAGCCCTTGAGCCAGGACGCCGGCGGTTATCAGGACCAGGCGCTGGAACTGCTGGGCAGCCTGATCGCCGGGCAGTCGGGAGAGCGGCGGATCAATGCGCTGAGCGCCTCCTACCTGCTGGCGGCCAAGCAGTGCATCAACGAGCAGTTGGCCGACCCGGAACTGAGCTGCGAGCGGGTGGCCGCGCAAACCGGTATTTCGCCGCGGCACCTGAGCCGCCTGTTCGCCCTGGAAGGCACCCAGCCCAGCCGTTTTATCCTGGAAAAACGCCTGCAACAGGCCCATGACCTGCTGAGCAGCCCACGGGGAACGGGCCTGGACATCGGCGAGATCGCCTACCGCCACGGCTTTACCAGCCAGGCCCACTTCGCCCGGGCGTTCAAGGCCCATTACGGCCAGACCCCGAGCGAAGTCCGCGCGTCCCTGTAGCCGCTGGCGTAGCCTGCGATAAGGCCGAAGGCCTTCAGCGATCTTAAGACCGTGCGCCTGCTTCGTCGGAGTGCCGCCCAAGCCGATCGCAGCCTGCGGCAGCGGCTACAGGGTCAGTGGTCGTTGAGGAAGGTCTGCGCCAGGTCATCGATCAACTGGCGCTGAAAGGCCTGGAACCCAGGATTGGGCTGCTGCAGCTGCACGAACTCCAGCATCGGGTCGGTCACCGCGGTCCTGACGCCGGCCAGTTCCTCGACCGTCGCCAGCCCGCAGAAGGGCACATAGGCCTCGGAATAACCGCCCTCATGCACCAGCACCAGCCGGCCCTGGCACAGGCGTTCGGCGGCTTCGCGCACCTGGCGGGTCATGGCGCGGAACGAGTCGCTGTGCAGCAGCATCCGCGCCAGCGGGTCGACCGCGTTGGCGTCGTAGCCGCAGGCAACGATGATCAGCTCCGGCTCGAAGCGCTCCAGGGCCGGAATCACGAGGCGTTGCAGGGCATACAGGTAGGCATCGTGGCCGCTGCCGGGCAGCAGCGGGATATTGAGATTGGCCCCCAGCCCGGCGCCGCGGCCGCGGTCCTGTTCGCCGCTGTAGCCGGGCGGGAAACAGCCGTCCTGGTGCAGGGAAAGGGTCAGCACGTCGCCGCGTTCCTCGAAAATCGACTGGGTGCCGTTGCCGTGGTGCACGTCCCAGTCGATCACCGCGACCTTGCCCAGGCCGCGCCTGGCCTTGGCCGCCTCGATGGCGATGGCGATATTGGCCAGGAAGCAGAAGCCCATGGCGCCGTCGGCCAGGCAATGGTGTCCTGGCGGGCGGGACAGGGAGTAGGCGTTGTCGGCTTCGCCAGCGAGCACGGCGTCCACCGCGGCCATCGCCAGGCCGGCGGAGAGCCGGGCGATCTCGTAGCTGCCCGGGCCGATCGGCGCTTGCGGGCCGAGTTCGCCGCCACCGGCCTCGCTCAGGGCCTTGAAACGTTGCAGGTACTCGGCGCTGTGCACCCGCAGCAGGTCCTCGTCGCTGGCGGGCGTGGCGCTGCGCACCAGCAATTGGCGGGTCAGGCCGGAGACGTCCAGCAGGCTTTTCAGGCGGCGCTTGGTTTCCGGCGATTCGGCGTGCCCGGCCGCGGCGGGCGGTTGCACCCAGCCGCCCACCGGCAGGGTCAGCGCATGGGGCCCGGCGCTGTGCCAGAGGCTGAGTTCATCGAAGAAAAACGCGGTTTTACGGGGCATGGGTATCTCCATCTATGGGGAAATCCGTAGCCGCTGCCGCAGGTGGCGATAGGTCCTTCGGACCTCTGGCGTCGATCCGAAGGACCGTCGGCGTACGGGAGATCGCCGCGACCGTTCCGGTCGATCGCAGCCTTCGGCAGCGGCTACAGGGGGTCAGGGGTTCAGGGGATTCAGGGATTGCGCCGGCAGCCGAGGATCAGCGCCAGCGACAGCAGGGTCAGGCAGGCGCCGCCGATCAGCAGGGGCTGGAAGCCGCCGCTGCCTTCGATCAGCCGCCCGGCCAGCGCGGGGCCGATGGCCAGGCCGCCGCCGATCACCAGGTTGGAGGCGTTCATCAGCTTGCCGGAGCGGTCGAGGTCGGCCAGGCAGGCGAGGATCAGCGGCAGGATGAAGGTCCAGGTGAACTTGAAGGCCAGGGCGGCGAGGGCGAAGCGTGCCAGGGGCGGCGCGCCCAGCAGCAACAGCACCGAGCCGGCCATCAGACTGTAGCCGAATAGCAGCAACGGCAGGCGCGGCAGGCGATTGCCGATCAGCGAGGCGCAACCGGCGCCGACGATGCCCATGACCGTGGCGATGGCCAGCAGCTCGCCGCTGGCTTGCGCGGAGATGCCGGCCTTGGCGCTGATCGAGCCGATAAAGGTCCAGACCCCGCTGAGGCTGATGTAGAAACCGAGGATGCCGAGAATGCCGCACAGCGTCTTCCACTTCGGTGCGGTGTCTGCCTGCTGCGCGGTTTTTTCCGTGGCCGGCGCGCCCTGGGGAAAGTGGCGCGCCAGGGGCAGGCATAGGCTCATCAGCAGCGCCAGCAGCAGGTAGCAGGCCGCCAGGCCGTAGTGCTCGAACAGCCGCGGCAAAATGCCCAGCCCCAGCGCCCCGACCACCAGTTGCCCCATGACCCACAGGCCATAGGCCCGGCTGGGGTTGGCGGTGGAAGCGGCGCTGGACAGGCAGATGATCATCAGCGAGCCACCGGCCAGGGCACTGCAGAAACGCAGGGCCAGCAGCGCGCCATAGCCCTGGGCCCAGATCGACAGCAGGTTGGCGACGATGAACAGCGCCCCGGCCAGCAGCGCCGCGCGGCGCCAGTCGACGCGCTTGAGCCACCAGAAGGCGGGCAGGGTGGCCAGGCTCATGGCCCCCAGCTCGGTGGAGAACAGGTCGCCGATCTGCGACGGGCTCAGTTGCCATTGGCTGGCCAGTTGCGCGGCCACCGCCGGGGCGGTCATGAGGAGGGTCGGGGTGATGGCGGCGAACAGCACGATGGCCGCCAGCAAGGCCAGGGATGAGACAGTGTTCGGCTGGTCGCCGGTGAGCGCCTGGCTCTTGTCGGTCATGGGGGTGGTCATGGTGGGGTAGCTCCGGGAAAAGCGCTTCAGAACACGTAGACCAGGCGCAGCAAGGCGTCGGTGCCGTGGTAGCCATTGCGAGTGGCGACGTTTTGCGAGAGGCCGAACATCAGTTGATTCTGCTGGTCCAGCCAGTGACCGACCTCGAAGCCGACCTGGGTGTAGCGCTTGTGGCTGTCGTCGATGCGCTGGTCGTTGATCCGCAGCTCGCCACCGTCGGCATGGATCAGCCGCAGGGCGCCGTAGGTGCTGGCGCTGAAGTCGTAGGAGGCAAAGGCTTGCAGGCGGTACAGCGGGTCCTGTTTCAGGTCGCTGCCGAAATAGTCGTCGTTCTTGGCGTAGAGCTGGGCTTCGAGGTTGGCTTCCAGCACCCACTTCTCGCCGACGCCCTGGGTGTAGTTGTAAACGAAGGTCGCGCCCCAGCGGTTGGCGCCCGGCGAGACATCCGGGTTGTCGCTGTGGTATTCGCCCACCGGCAGGGTGATCAGGGTCAGCAGGCCGCTGTAGGTGCGCGAAGCCGGGTCGTTGATAAAGAACAGGGTGCCGCCGACCTGCGGGTCGCCGAAGCCGCTTTCTCCAGTGTGACGGGCGGCGCCGGGCAGGCGCGCGTCGATATCGGCGAAGGGCACGATGAATTGCGGGGTGCACAGGGTGCCGCAGATATCGCTGAAAAATACCTGGCGATAGGCCAGGGCGTTGACCTTCAGATCGGCTTTGCCGGTGCTGTCGGCGGGGCCGTGGAAGTCGTTGGCGCGGGTCGCCGGCAGGTACAGTACGCCCAGGCTGGTGCCCGGGGGCGCGCCGAAGAAGTCGCGGGCGTTGAGGTCGGCGGCGCTGGCGTTCAGGCTCAGCAGGGCGCCGGTGAAGGCCAGGGCGGCGCGGTGGGGAAGCGTTCTGGTCATGGGCGTCACGTCTCTTTTTTTAAAGTTGTTGTGCGGCGAAAGGCTCGCCGGTACGCGGCAGTGGCTGGAAAAAGGGCAAAAGCGGCCCGTGGCCGTCAAAACGACAGCGCGAAAGTCAGTGGCGGGTGCTAACGAGGATCAGTCGGGCGGGGCGTGCAGCAGATGGGCGATGCGCGTCTTGTCCTTGACCCCGAGCTTGCTATAGATGGCGCGGATGTGATGGCGCACGGTGTTCGGCGACAGGCCCAGCTCGCGGGCGATTTCCTTGTAGGTCTTGCCTTCGCCGAAGCCCAGGGCCACGTCGTTTTCCCGTGGGCTCAGTTGGGTCAGCAGGGTGCGGCCGCGGGCGGCGAGCAGGAACAGGTCGCCCACCGGCGAGGCCTCGCATTGCAGGTGGCGGCCCTCATAACCGCCGTCGACCACGGGCACGGGCAGGCAGGGGCCGCTCCAGCCCGGCCATTCGCCGAGCAGCAGGTCGACGAAGCCGCGTTCGGCGCAGTGCAGGGTGCCGCGCTGGTCGCACACTGCCAGCGCCAGGTTGCGCGGGCTGGTGAGGGTTTCGCGCATGGCCACCAGGGTGCGGATCTGGTTGGCCGATACCGCCGCCGCCAGGTGCAGCATCAGGTTGTTCAGCAGCAGGCGGTCGTCGGCGTCGAAGCGTTTGGCGTCGGGGGCGCGGTACAGCGCCAGGTGGTCGCTGAGGTGGGTCTGCGGGTCGATGTACACCACGCACAGCAGCTCGCCGATGCCGTAGGTTGTGCCCAGCCAGTTCAGGCCGGGACCGTTGGCCGGGTCGCGCATGTCGACGATGACCGCCTGGCCAGGGTGGGCATGGACCCGGCCGACGGTGACGTCGACATGCTTGATCGACTGCCAGTCCGGCAGGTAGCTGGGGGGCAGGCGGTGGAGGTAGGAGCTGTGTTCTTCCGGCAGGCCGTCGATCAGCGCGGCGCGGCCCCACCAGGCGCTGTCGAAGGGCAGCAACTGGCCGATGCGGTTCAGCGCATGGCCATGGAAATGTTCGATGTCCTTGTGCTGCGCCAGGCGCTGCAACTCCAGGGTCAGCGAGCTGAAGGCTTGCAGCAGGCTGGCGTGACCATGTTCATGAGGGCTCATGGGGGTGTTCCTCTGTGCGACTTTCTTATTGTTTTCGTCACGGAGTCAGTCAGGACCGGAACGTCCAGGGACGTGGGCAGGGCCTGGGCACGAGTATCCTCGGCCTGGCGGGGGATCGCTATCCTACAGATGCAGGATGAAGGGGGCAGGCGAGGGAAATCGGCTTCTTCTGCAGGAGCGAAGCTTGCTCGCGATAACTCTGCAACGATAACGCGCGTTGGCAGGTATATCGCCGCTGCGCGGCTATCGCGAGCAAGCTTCGCTCCTACAGAACATCAGAACATCAGAACATCAGAACATCAGAACATCAGAAGATCAGAAGATCAGGCTGCCTGGACGGCCCGCTGCAAACGATGGAAACCACGGCTGAAATACACCAGCGAATCGCCGTGTTCGCGCACGCAGATTTCATCCAGTTCCACCAGCATCACCGAATGGGTGCCGACTTCCTGCACCTCGGTGATCCGCCCTTGCAGGCTGGCCAGGGCGCCGTCGAGCACCGGCAGGGCGCCCCGGCCGTCGCGCCAGGGGTGCAGGCTGAAGCGCTGCTCCATCTGCACCCCGGTCATGCCGGCGAAGTGCCGGGCGACCTCTTCATGTTCGCCGCAGAGCACGTTGACGCAGAGTTGGCCGTTGCGCTTGAACACCGGGTTCAGGGCGCTGTTGCGGTTGACGCAGACCATCAGGCTGGGCGGGCTGTCGGTGACCGAGCAGACCGCGGTGGCGGTGATGCCGCAGCGCCCGGCCGGGCCGTTGCTGGTGATGACGTTGACCGCCGCGGTCATGTGCGCCATGGCATTGCGAAAGGCCTGTTGCTTGGGATCGAGTTGAGTCATGACAGATTCCTCGGGTGAACCCGCGGGCGCCGGCAATCTCTGGTCGCCCCGCGGGTCATGCAGGTCGGACGGCGGTTACTGGCGGATGCGGTCGAGCATGTTGATGTCGTCCGGATTGGTCAGGTGCGGCACCGTCCAGCCGTCGAGGTCGTAGTCGCCCAGGCATTTGTCCACCAGCTCGGTCATGGTTTTCATCGAGCCGCTGGCCTGGGCATGGCGCAGGCACTGCATGCGGATTTCGTCCTGGCTGCCGGCGTAGTTGATTTCATACAGCTCGTGGCGGCCGCCGAACTCGGTGCCGATGGCATCCCACAGCAGCTTGAGGATCTTGATCCGCTCCTCGTGGCCCATGCCCGCCGAGCCTCGGCAATAGGTGCCCAGGTACTGGTTGAGCAGCGGGTCCTTGAGGTCGCGGGAGCCGGACGGCAGGTAGATCAGGCCGCTGGCCACCACCTGTTCGATGATCTTCTTGATGTCGGTGTAGGCCTGGGGCGCCAGTACCCGGTAAGCCTGCAAGGCCTGGGCGCTGGGCAGGAAGGCGCCGTTGAGCCATTCGCTGGCGTTGCCGTGCATGGCGTCGGTCAGCGACCAGAACAGGTTGCGCCAGGCCACCACTTCGCCGACCTGCGCCTGCACCCCGCGGAACTCCAGGGAGCCGGTGCACTGCAAGGCCTTGACCAGCAGCCCGGTGATGAAGTCGAGCTTGACCGCCAGCCGGGTACAGCCCTGCATCGGGAACAGCCGGCCGAAACCGCCTTGCGGGAACCACTGCCGGCAGCGCTCGAAATCGCGGTAGATCAGCACGTTTTCCCAGGGGATGAACACCTTGTCCATGATCAGGATCGCGTCGTTCTCGTCGAAGCGGCTGGACAGCGGGTAGTCGAATGGCGAGCCGGTCATGCCGGCCTGCAGTTCGTAGGACGGCCGGCAGATCAGCTTCATGCCGCGGGTGTTCATCGGCGCGATGAACATCAGGGCGAAGTCGGTGTTGTCGCCCAGAAGTTGCGCCGAACCCTGGCCGACGAAGTTGTAGTGGGTCAGGGCCGAGTTGGTGGCCACCACCTTGGCGCCGCTGACGATGATCCCGCCCTCGACTTCCTCGTCCACCGAAATGAACACGTCCTTGACCTGGTCCACCGGTTTGTCGCGGTCGATCGGCGGGTTGACGATGGCGTGGTTGAGGTACAGGCAGGCTTCCTGGATGCGCTTGTACCAGGTGCGGGCGTTGCCTTCGAACGGGCCGTAGAACTCCGGGTTGGCGCCCAGGGCGCTGCCGAAGGCGGCCTTGTAGTCCGGGCTGCGGCCCATCCAGCCGTAGGTCAGGCGCGACCACTCGGCGATGGCGTCGCGCTGCTGGCGCAGGTCGTCGGCGCTTTTCGCCGAACGGAAGAACTTGTGGGTGTAGCCGCCGTTGCCGGTGTCGGTGTCCCAGCACAACTTGTCCTTGGTTTCGGGGTCGTGCAGGGCGTCGTAGAGGCGGGCCATGGAGGCGGCGGAATTGCGGAACGCCGGGTGGCGGGTCACGTCCTTGACCCGGTCGCCATAAATGTAGATCTCGCGATCATCGCGCAGGCTGGCCAGGTATTCGGCGCCGGTCAGCGGGCGGTTGGTCTCGGCACGGAAGTCTTCGGGTTTCATCATCCACTCCAGTCTTTGTTGTTATGCGTTGTCTTTACGAGCTGGAACCCATGATGGGCAGGACGGGGCGGCGACTGAATGGCTTTTCCGGCGAATGAATTGCACTTTTCATGGGGGTGGTCATGGGGGGGCATGGAGGCCGGTCATGGAGGCTGGCAGCGAGCTTGCCAGGCGATCTGTCTCAGCGGTGAAACACTCCCGGGGGACGAAAAATATTTTCATCGGGGCCTGCAAAAAACCTGAAGCGCTGCCGATATCGGTATCAGGGCCAAGACCAACTACAACAGTGGGCCCACCTGTCAGGCCGCCAGCCGCCGCTGGTGACAGGGTTCAGTGCATGGATGCTCGCAGTCCTCAATTCCCGAGAGTCATCCTATGTCCCTACGTAATATGAATATCGCGCCTCGAGCTTTCCTCGGTTTTGCGTTCATCGCGTTGCTGGTCATCGCGCTGGGTGTGTTCGCCGTCAACCGCATGTCGGTCATCCGACAGGCCTCCCTCGACATGGAAAGCAACCAACTGCCCAGCGTAGGGTTCCTTGGCAACCTCACCGAAAACGTCCTGCGCCTGCGGATTCTCTCGTTCCGGGTGCTGGTCAACCGTGAGCCGGCCGGCCTGCAGGAAGCGCAGGCGCGCATCGGCGTGCTGGTGGACAAGCTCAAGCAGGCCCAGGCCAGCTACGCCGCCTTGCCGGCGGGGGACGAGGAAGTGGCCCTGTACAAGACCTTCGCCGCCACCCTGGACAACTACCTGCAAGCGCAGAACGACATGCTGGAGCTGTCGCGACAGAACAAGCTCGAGGAGCTGCGCACCCTGATCAATACACGGATCAAGGACGGCACCGACCAGATGGGCGAACAGTTGAACAAACTGGTGGCGATCAACAAGGCCGGGGCCACCCAGGCGTCCGGCCTGGCCGGTGAGTATTACCGTAGCGCGATCGCCGGCATCATCGTCGTGGCGGTGATCGCGGCCCTGCTTACGGTGGTGCTGGCCCTGCTGCTGACCCGCAGCATTGTCACCCCGTTGAACCGCGCGGTGCTGGCCGCGCAGACCATCGCCGCGGGCAACCTGACCCAGGCCATCGAGATCGACGGCAAGGACGAGCCGGCCCGCCTGCTCGCGGCGCTGAGCGACATGCAGGGCAACCTGCGCAAGACCATCGAACAGATCTCCGGTTCGGCCACCCAGCTGGCCTCGGCCTCGGAAGAACTCAGCGCGGTCACCGAGGAAGCCTCCCGTGGCTTGCAGCAGCAGAACAACGAAATCGAACAGGCGGCCACCGCCGTCAACGAGATGACCGCCGCCGTCGAAGAAGTGGCGCGCAATGCCGTGTCTACTTCCGAAGCCTCGCACCAGTCGACCCAGGCCGCCCGCGAAGGCCGCGACCGGGTGGTGGAGACCGTCGACGCGATCCAGACCATGACCCACGATGTGCAAAACACCTCGCTGATGATCGAGGGCCTGGCGACCCAGGGCCGCGACATCGGCAAGGTGCTGGACGTGATCCGCGCCATCGCCGAGCAGACCAACCTGCTGGCCCTCAACGCGGCGATCGAGGCGGCCCGCGCCGGCGAGGCCGGGCGCGGTTTCGCGGTGGTGGCCGACGAAGTGCGGGCCCTGGCCCATCGCACCGCGCAATCGACCCAGGAAATCGAAAAGATGGTCGCCGGTATCCAGAACGGCACCGGCGAGGCGGTGCAGTCGATGCAGCAGAGCAACCAGCGCACCCAGAGCACCCTGGAAATGGCCCGCGCCGCCGGCGTGGCGCTGGAGCAGATCGCTGAGTCGATCAACCTGATCAACGAACGCAACCTGGTGATCGCCAGCGCGTCGGAAGAGCAGGCGCAGGTGTCCCGCGAGGTCGATCGCAACCTGGTGAACATCCGCGACCTGGCCACCCAGTCGGCCGCCGGGGCCAACCAGACCAGCGCCGCCAGCCACGAGCTGTCGCGCCTGGCGGTGGATTTGAATGCGATGGTGGCGCGCTTTGTGATTTGAGTTAGGGTTGTTGGAATGCGTGCCCAAGGAGAGTGAGATGCGCTATTCAGCCCTGACCCAACGGATCGCCGGCGAAGGTGCCGCGGCCTGGCAAATTCACTACCGCGCCCTGGAACTGCGCGAGCAGGGCGTCGATGTGCTGCTGCTGACCATCGGCGACCCGGATTTCGACACCCCGCGGCCGATTGTCCAGGCCGCCATCGATAGCCTGCTGGCGGGCGATACCCACTATTCGGAGGTGCGCGGCAACCGTTCGCTGCGTACCCGCATCGCCCACCGGCATGCCACCCGCAGCGGCCAGGCGGTGGACGCCGAGCATGTGGTGGTGCTGCCGGGGGCGCAGTGCGCGGTATTTTCCGTGGCCCAGTGCCTGCTCGATCCCGGCGACGAGGTGCTGGTCGCCGAGCCCATGTATGTCACCTACGAAGGGGTATTCGGTGCCTGCGGGGCCAAGGTGCTGCCGATTCCGGTGCGCCCGGAGAACGGCTTTCGCGTCGAGCCGGCGGCGGTCGCCGCGCGCATCACGCCCAAGACCCGCGCGCTGATGCTCAACAGCCCGAACAACCCCTCCGGCGCCAGCCTGTCCCGGGAAACCTGGCAGGCCCTGGCGCGACTGTGCGTCGAGCACGACCTGTGGCTGATCTCCGACGAGGTCTACAGCGACCTGCTGTTCGACGGCGAACACATCAGCCCCGGCAGCCTGCCGGGCATGGCCGAACGCACGGCGACCATCAACAGCCTGTCCAAGTCCCATGCCATGACCGGCTGGCGGGTCGGCTGGGTGGTGGCGCCCCAGGCCCTGGCCGGGCATTTGAGCCATCTGGCGCTGTGCATGCTGTACGGGCTGCCGGATTTCGTACAGAACGCCGCGGTGGTGGCGCTGGATGCCGACTTGCCGGAGCTTGCGCAGATGCGCGAGGAATATCGCCAGCGCCGCGACCTGGTGTGTGCGCAACTGAGCCAGTGCCCGGGGCTGAAACCGGTCAAGCCCGATGGCGGCATGTTCGTCATGGTCGATGTACGGGAAACCGGCCTGGGCGCCCAGCAATTCGCCGAGCTGCTGCTGGAAGGGCACGGCGTCTCGGTGCTCGCCGGCGAGGCCTTCGGCCCCAGTGCGGCGGGGCATATCCGCATCGGCCTGGTGGTGGACCGGCAGCGCCTGGCCGAGGCCTGCCAGCGCATCGTCCGCTGCACCCAGGACCTGCTCGAAGGCCGAACGCCAAAGCGACGTCACTGACCGACACGCTCAATCGCCTTTGACCGTTGCCGCAGGCCCTGGGCAATCCCGGGGCCCTGCGCTTGAAAACCTGTAGGAGCGAGCGTGCTCGCGATGATCGTTGACGAGGACGCGTATTGGCTGGGTGTACGCGGCGTTCTCAAGTCCATCGCGAGCAAGCTCGCTCCTACAGGGGGGCGGCGAAGGTTGGAGTCAGACGGCGGTTTTGCGGCGCTCCCAGGCCTGGGGGTTCACCAGGTTGGCCGGGCGCTGGCCGGCCAGGGCCGCCAGCAGGTTGTCGACGGCGCAGCGGGCCATGGCTTCGCGGGTCTCTAAGGTCGCCGAGCCGATATGCGGAGTGGCCACCACATTGTTCAGCTGCAACAGCGGCGAGTCGTGGCCCAGCGGTTCACGCTCGAACACATCCAGCCCGGCCGCGCGAATCCGTCGTTGCTGCAAGGCCTCGATCAGCGCCTGTTCGTCCACCACCTTGCCCCGGGAAATATTGATGAAGATGCTTTCCGGGCGCATCAGGGCGAACGCTTCGCGGCCGATCAGGCCCTGGGTCTGGTCCGTCAGCGGCAGGGTCAGGCAGATGAAGTCGGCCTGTTGCAGCAGCTGCGGCAGGCTGCAATAGCGGGCGCCGAAACGCTGTTCCACCGCCGGCTTCGGACTGTTGCTGTGATAGATCACCGGCATGCCGAAGCCGAAATGGCCGCGCTGGGCCAGGGCTTCGCCGATCCGCCCCATGCCGATGATGCCCAGGGTCTTGCCGTGCACGTCGCTGCCGAAATGCAGCGGGCCGATATTGCGGTTCCACTGGCCGGCACGCACCAGGTTGGCCAGTTCCACCACGCGCCGGGCGCTGGCCAGGATCAGGGCGAAGCCGGTGTCGGCGGTGGTTTCGGTGAGCACGTCCGGGGTGTTGCTGAGCAGGATGTGGCGCCGGGTCAGGTAGTCGATGTCGTAGTTGTCGACGCCCACCGACACGCTGGCCACGGCTTCCAGGCACGGCGCCAGGTCCAGCAGTTCGGCGTCCAGGCGCAGGCTGGCGCCGAGCAGGCCCTGGGCCGAGGGCAGGGCGCTACGCAGCTTGGCCAGGCCCTGGGCGCTGAGGTCTTCGATCAGGGTTACCTGGGCCTGCTCATGCAGGCGGGCCATCAGCGGCGGCGAGAGTTTCTTGTACAGCACGACCTGTTTTTTCATGGGGTTCACCTTGTTCGATTCAGGAATGCGCCAGGCGGCGACGTGCCGGCAGCGCGGTGCGCTGGCGGTCGCTGGCACCCGGGTTGAGGAAGAGGGTCAGCACCACCGACAGCAGCAGCGCGCCGCTCATCAGCAGGTAGGAGGCGCCCGGCGAGCCGGTGGCGCTGTTCAGGTAGCCCACCAGGTAGGAGCCGCCGAACGAGCCCAGGGCGCCCATGCTGTTGATCAGCGCCATGGCGCCGCCGGCGACGTTGGCCGGGAGGATCTCCGGGACGATGGCGAAGAATGGCCCGTAAGGCGCGTACATGCAGGCGCCGGCGATCACCAGCAGGGTGTAGGACCACCAGAAGTGCTCGGCGCCCAGCAGGTAGGAGCCGTAGAAGGCGAAGGAGGCGATCAGCAGCGGCGGCCAGACGAAACGCTTGCGCTTCTGGATCCGGTCCGAGCCCCAGGACACCCCGAGCATGGCGATCACCGCGGCCAGGTAAGGCAGCGCCGACAGCCAGCCGGCCTCGACCATGTCCATCTGCGCGCCGTGCTTGAGGATCGACGGCAGCCACAGCACGAAGCCGTAGACGCCGATGCTCCAGCAGAAGAACTGCAGGGCGAGGATGATCACCTTGGGCGAGCGGAAGGCTTCGGCGTAGTTCTTCACCGCCTTGATGCCCACCTGTTCGGCGGCCAGGGCGCTTTCCAGGTCGTGTTTTTCCTGGTCGCTGAGCCATTTCGCCGCGCTCGGGCGGTCATCGGCCAGGCGCCACCAGATAAAGGCCCAGAGCACCGCCGGCAGGCCTTCGATGATGAACATCCAGCGCCAGCTGAAATGCTCCACCAGGTACCCCGAGACCACCGACATCCAGAGCATGGTCACCGGGTTGCCGAGGATCAGGAAGGTGTTGGCCCGCGAGCGTTCGGCCCGGGTGAACCAGTGGCACAGGTAGACCAGCATCGCCGGCATCACCGCGGCCTCGACCACCCCGAGCATGAAGCGGATGGCGATCAGCATGTAGGCGTTGGACACCACGCCGGTGAGGGTGGCCAGGCTGCCCCAGAGGATCAGGCTGACGAAGATCAGCTTCTTCACGCTGTGTTTTTGCGCGTAGATCGCCCCCGGTACCTGGAAGAAAAAGTAACCGAGGAAGAACAAGGCGCCCAGCAGCGACGACAGCCCCGGGGTGATCATCAGGTCGGCGGCCATCCCCGAGGCGGCGGCGAACCCGTAGTTGGCGCGGTCCAGGTACGCCAGGCTGTAGGTGATGAACACGATGGGCATGATGTACCACCAGCGGCGGGTGGCGAGTTTCAGCGTTTGCATGAGGGTGCTCCTGAGCTTGTTGTTTTTGTCGCAACAGGTAACGCGTTGGTTCAATGGTTGTGTGGGAGGTCAAGGGCCAATCGCGAGCAGGCTCGCACCTGCACAAGCGCCAACATCCCCTGTAGGAGCGAGCTTGCTCGCGATCGACCGCAGCGCGGCCGTCTCCAGTTCATCGCGGCTCGGCAGGCCTTCCATGTCGCCGCGGCTCTGCACTGCGCGGCTGCCGATCCAGTTGGCGCGTTGCACCGCCTCGGCGACGCTGTGGTTCTCCAGCAGGGCGCTGATCAGGCCGACGGCAAAACCGTCGCCGGCGCCCACGGTGTCGACCACCTGGGTCACCGGCACGGCCTCGACGAACCCTTCGTGCAACGGGGTGCGGTAATAGGCGCCATGGGCACCGAGCTTGATCGCCACGGCCTCGACGCCCTGGTCCAGGTAAAACGCGGCGATGTCGGCCGGGTCTTCATAGCCGGTCAGCAGGCGGCCTTCGCTCAGGCCCGGCAGTACCCAATGGGCGAGCACGGCCAGGCGGTTGATTTCGTGGATCATCAGTTTTTCGCTGCCCCACAGGCTGGGCCGCAGGTTCGGGTCGAAGGACACGCTGCGGCCGGCCGCGCGCATTCTGCTCATCAGGCTGTGGGACAGGTCGCGGGCCGAGGCCGACAGCGCCGGGGGAATGCCGGTGGCGTGCAGGTGGCGGGCGCGCAGCAGTGCGGGGGCGATATCGGCGACGCTCAGGTGGCTGGCCGCCGAACCGCGACGGAAGTATTCCACCCGCGGATCGGCGCCGTGCTCTTCCAGGGACTTGAGCTGGAAACCGGTGGGGTGTTGCCGGTCGGTGGCGACGAAGCGGCAGTCCACGCCTTCGGCCTGCAGGCTGTCGATGACAAAGCGCCCCAGGGAATCGGCGCCGACCCGGCTCAGCCAGCCGACCTTGAAGCCCAGGCGCGACAGGCCGATGGCGACGTTGCTGTCGGCGCCGGCGATGCGTTTGTGGAAGTGGCCGACCCGGGCCAGGTCGCCGCTCTGTTCGGCGACGAACATCGCCATGGTTTCACCGAACGACAGGATATCGAACTCAGACATGGGCGTGCTCCAGGCGGGATTGGCCAAGGCGGGCGAGGGTGGCGACGTGCTCGCGGGTCAGCTGCACCAGGTCGTCGCCTTGCAGCGGGTATTCCACGGCCCGGGTCACACCTTGGGTCATGTGCCGCAGCAATTGTTCCCACAGATGCAGGTCGGCCATGCCCGGCGGTATCGCCACCAGCTTGCCGTCGGCGCGCCGGGCCACGGCCTTGCAGTGCACGTAGCCGACATAGCGGCCGAGCAGGCGCGCGGCGGTGGAGGCGGACTGGTCCTGCCACTGCCAGTTGCCGATGTCGAAAGTCATCTGCACCGGTAGGCGGTGGCGCTCGACCTCGGCGAAGAAGCGCTGGAAGGGTTCGATGCGCCCGCCGTGCAGGGTCTGGTCGTTTTCCACCAGCAGTTGTACCGGGGACTGCGCCAGCAACAGGGCCAGCTGGGGCAGGTCGTTGTGTTCGGTGAAGTACCCCAGGGACACCTTGAGGCTTTTCGCGCCGAAGGCCTCGGCCCGTTGCAGCGCCTGTTCCAGCAGCGGGTTGGCCCGGGAACGCCCGGCCACCCAGAGTTCCAGCGGCGAAGAAAATACGCTTTCCAGTTGCCGGTCGCGGGTGGCCTGGGCCAGCTGGGACGGGTCTTCGACGGTCAGCAGCTCTTCGCGCCATTCGATACGCGACGCGCCGGCGGCGGCCAGCACCTCGATGAAACGGCCCTGGCCCTGCTCACGGACGCGGTCGGCGCCGTAGCTGGAAAGGCTGATGGAGACGGGCGATTTATTCATGGTCATGGCCTCTGAAACCGGTTTCATTTCTTCTCAAAAAAAAGCCCCTCAAAAGAAGCTCAGTTCCCTATCTTCATGCCTGCGCGATCCCTTGTAGCCGCTGCCGAGTGCAGCGAGGCTGCGATCGAGGCCGAAGGCCTCGCCAGGCAGGCACCGTGTTTCCCCCGTTCCTGCGAGGTGTCAGGTTTTGCGGCAACTGCGTTGCCGATCGCAGCCTCGCAGGCTCGGCAGCGGCTACACCGACACCGCGATAGTGGTTACAGGGACCCTCGTTGTCGGGTGGAGCCACGGACGATCAGCTCGGCCGGGAAGTCCAGCACCCGCAGCGGCTCGACATCGCCGCGCAAGCGTTTGAGCAGGCACTCGAAGGCGCTGGCGCCGATGCGCTCGGTGGGTTGGGCGAGGGCGGTGATGCCGCTGCCCACCAGCGGATACCAGTCGAGGTCGTCGAGGGCGATCAGGCCGATCTCGTCGAACAGCGCGCAGCCCAGCTCGCGCAAGGCCCGGGTCGCGGCCAGGGCGGCGACGCCGTTGGCGCAGAACAGGGCTTTCGGCCCGGGGCCGGGAGCGGCGAGGAACGCTTGCAACTGCTGGTTCAGCGTGGCGCCGGTTTCCACCACCGCGCCCTGCAAGGCCGGGCGTTGCTCGATCTGCGCCTTGAAACTGTTGCTGCGTTCGAGCCGCGAGCTGGTGCCGTCATAGGGTTCGCTGACCAGCAGCAGGTCGCGATAGCCGCGCTCTTGCAGGTGTTCGATGGCACTGCGCACGGCTTGCGGGTTGTCCAGGCCGACCAGGTCGCTGTGCAGCTGTTCGACCTTGCGGTCCACCAGGACCATGGGCATTTCCCGATGCAGTTCGCGCAGTTCGTCCAGGTGATGGCCCAGGGTGTTCACGATCAGGCCTTCGATGTTGTACGAGCGCAGGTTGGCCAGGTGCTGGCGCTCCTGCTCGTCGTCGCGGTCGGTGTTGCACACCACCAGGCTGTAGCCGTGCTGGCGGCAGGCGGTTTCCACGCCATGCATCACGGCAATCGAATAGGGGTTGCGGATATCGGCCACCAGCATGCCGATCAGGCGCGTGCGCCCGCGTTTCAGCCCGCGGGCCATCTGGTTCGGGCGGTAGCCCAGTTCGGCTATCGCCTGTTCGATGCGCAGGGCAATGGCATCGGAGAGCAGGGCGCGGTCTTCGCCGATAAAGCGCGACACGCTGGCCTTGGAGACCCCGGCGCGTTCGGCGACATCGAGCATGGTGACGCGGTTGCGCTGGGCGGCGGAAAAACTGTTCACGGGCGGCGACCTGTCTTTGGCGTTCTTGTTATGGGTGTATCCGTTCCAGGTGCGACGTTCTGCCGCATCGCTGAAACCGGTTTCAGGAAACAGCAAAGCGCTTTCGCCGTCAAGCGCGATCAGCGCCAGCGGGATGAAAAAAATGTCACGCGGCCGAGCGCCGGTGGTCTTCTTTGGCAGAGGAAAGCGTCTGGCACCTGCGTTGCAGGTGATCGCGGGCAAGCCTCGCTCCTACAGACGCCAGCAAAGTGAATTCATTCCGAGAAAGTGCCTGCACAACCCTTAGACGCGAGCGGGCGGCGATCCGACTTGCTCGCGATAAGGGCCATGCGGTTTCGCTGAGGAACGCTATTCGAGGCAGGCCCGCAGAGCGTCGAGCAAGGCGCCATACAGCGCATCCACCTCCGGCGCCATGCCCCGGGCCCGCAGGCAGCCATGCACCAGGCCGAGGCCCGGGTACAGCTGGCTGTGGCCGCCGGCGGCCAACAACCGTTGGTGGTACAGCGCGCCGTCGTCGCGCAGCGGGTCGAACTGCGCCAGGGCGATAAAGGCAGCGGGCAGGCCACTGAAATCCGTAGCCAGCAAGGGCCGGGCATAGGGCGAACGCTGGCTCGGTCCGGGCAAATACAGGGCCTGGTAGGCGTCCAGGTCGTTGCTGCCGAGCAGGGGCGCGTCGGCGCACTGGCTGCGCGAGGGCAGGTCGGCGGCGCCACCGAGGCCGGGGTACAGCAGCACCTGGGCGGCGGGCAAGGGTTCGCCGGCATCGCGCAGGGCCAGGCACAAGGCCGCGGCGAGGTTGCCGCCGGCGCTGTCGCCGATCACCAGTTGCCGCCGGGCGTCCAGGGCAAAGGGGCTGGCGCCGGCCTGCAAGGCGCGCCAGGCCGCCAGGCAATCGTCGAAGGCGGCGGGAAACGGATGCTCGGGCGCCAGGCGGTAATCCACGGCAATCACCAGCACCTGCAACTGCGCCGCCAGGTAGGCGGTGATGAAGTCGTGGGAATCCAGGTCGCCCACCACCCAGCCGCCACCGTGCAGGTACAGCAGGCAGGGCCAACCGTTTGCGGGCATCGGGCTGGCGGGGCAATAGGCGCGCACCGGCACCCCGGCCAGCAGCAGGTCGCTGACCTGCAGGCCATCGGGACGGGGCGGGGTGAATGCGCGACACATACGGCTGTAGCTGTCGCGCCAGCCCTTGAAGCTGTTGTCGGGGCTGGTGAAGCCCAAGGTTTGGGCAACGAAGGCGGCGAGTTCGGGGGAGAGTGGGTAGTGACGCATAGCCAGGGGATATCCATTGTCTGGAAGAGGGGCATCGCGAGCAATCGAGCATCGACCGGCTGCTACAGGGAATGGCGCAAATATCTGTAGGAGCGAGCTTGCTCGCGATGAGACCGGCGGGGCGTCACTGTTTCAGGCTGGCCTGCACGGCCGCCACGCCATCCTTGCCCTCGAAGCTGCTGACCCCGGCCAGCCAGCGTTGCAGGTCCTCGGGGTGCTCGCGCAGCCATTGCCGCGCCACGTCCTGGGGCGTCTTGCGTTCCATGATCGGCACCATCAGTTGGCTTTCCTGGGCCGCGGTGAAGGTCAGGTTTTCCAGCAGGCGCTGGACGTTGGGGCAACGCTCGGCGTAGTCCGGCGCGGTGACGGTAGACACGCTGGCCGCGCCTTCGTTGGGGCCGTAGACGTCTTCGCTGCCAGTCAGGTATTCGATCCGCATGTTGATGTTCATCGGGTGCGGGGTCCAGCCGACGAAGACCACGAACTCCTTGCGGTTGATCGCCCGTTGTACCGCCGCGAGCATGCCGGCCTCGCCGGACTCCACCAGCTTGAAGCCCTTGAGGCCGAAGCGGTCGCTGTCGATCATCGTCTTGATGGTGGTATTGGCGCCGCTGCCGGGCTCGATGCCATAGATCTTGCCGCCCAGTTGCTCCTTGAAGCGGGCGATGTCGGCAAAGGTCTTCAGGCCCGCGGCGGCGACATAGTCCGGCACGGCGAGGGTGGCCTGGGCGTCGGCCAGGCTCGGTTTATCCAGGACCTTGACCTGCCCGGCCTCGAGGAACGGCGCGATGTTCTTGTCCATCGCCGGTTTCCAGTAGCCGAGGAAGATGTCCAGGCGCTTGTCGCGGATGCCGGCGAAGATGATCTGCTGCACGGCGCTGGTCTGTTTGCTGTCGTAGCCCAGGCCGGTCAGCAGCACGTCGGCCATGCCGCTGGTGGCGATGACGTCGGTCCAGTTGACCACGCCCATGCGCACGGTCTTGCAGGAAGCGGGCTCGCTGGCCCAGGTATTGGCGCTGAGGAGCAGGGCGCCGCAGAGAAGCGGGAGACAAGGCTTGAACAGGGTTTTCATCACAGGGTCTCGTCCGGCAGGTTGTTATTGTCAGAGGCGGCGTCTTGTTGCGCCGTGCCCACCACTGTAGGTAACCCTGACCGCTATGAAAGCGCCCTGAGGCGACCGGCTCTTGCACTGGGGCGACTCAGTTCAGGCCCATAGGCTTGCCCAGGCCGAGGCCAGCAGCAACAGTGCCATGCCCCGGTTGAAACGCTGCATGGCCCGCGGCGAACGCAGCAGCCGGGCGGAGCCGGCGCCGAGCAGCGCCCAGCTGCCGAGGCAAGGCAGGGACACCAGGAAAAACACCAGCGACAGGTACAGCACCTGGCCTTGGCGTTCGCTGCCATTGCCGGCGAACACACTGACCACGGCCAGGGCCATCATCCAGGTTTTCGGGTTGACCAGTTGCAGGCTGGCGGCGCCGAGCAGGCCCAGGCGTCGGTGCGGGGTATCGGCCTGCGGATCGAGGGATGGGGCCGGGGCACGGAAGATCTGCCAGGCCAGGTAGCTGAGCCAGATCACCCCGGCCCAGCGCATGGCGCTCGGCAGGCCGGGTACTTCCATCAGCGTGCGGCCGAGGCCACTGCCCACCAGCATGACGATGCCGGCGGCGGCCATGCAGGCGCCGAGAACGATCGGCAGCGCGGCCTTGAAACCGTAGCGGGCGCTGTTGCTCAGCACCAGGATATTGGTCGGCCCCGGGGTGATGGAGGCAACGAAGGCAAACAGCAGGAAGGGCAGCAGGCCAGGCAGGGAAGGCAACATCGTCGGCAAAACTCCAGTGAAGATCGATGAAGGCGATCTTCGCCGGCGCGGGTTCAGGCGTCTGGAAGGTTTGAGCAGCGCTTGCGATAGGCCGCCGGGGTCAGGCCGTAGGCGCGGACGAACCAGCGGCCCATATGGCTCTGGTCGGCGAACCCCAGGGCCATGGCCACCTCGGCCGGTTGTGCGCCGCGAGCCAGCAGGCGCCGGGCCTTGGCCAGGCGCAATTGCACCAGGTAGGCGTGGGGCGGCAGGCCATAGGCGGCCTTGAAGGCGCGGGTCAGGCGGAAGCGGTCGACGCCACAGACCGCGCCCAGTTCGTCCAGGCTGATGTCCTGCTGGGCGTAGGCATGCAGATAGTCGCGGGCCTTGTGCGCCACCAGCGGCAGGCGCGGGTCCTGGTGGTAGCGCTTGCGCCAGTGCAGGTGGCCGGTGAGCGGGTCGAGCAACTGGTCCATGGCGCTCTGGCGGACAATGCGCAGCTCGCCGTGGTGCAGGCTGTGGAAGGCATAGCTGGTGGCCTGGGCCAGGCGCTGGTCGCTGGCCAGGGTGGTGGCGAAGCTCAGCTGGCTGTCGGCCGGCGCCTCTTCGAACAACGCGCTCAGTTCACGCTCCAGCCACTGCGGGTCGAGGTACAGCATGCGGTAGGTGAAGCCGCCTTCGGTGGGGGCATCGCCGTCGTGGATTTCCCCGGGTTCGAGCAGGAACACCTTGCCCGGGGTGCTGTGAAAACGCTCGCGCCGGCAGTGGAATTGCTGCACGCCTTCTTCGGTCACGCCCACCAGGTAGCTGTCATGCCAGTGGGGGTCGTAGGCATGGCCGGTGAAATGGGCGCGCAGGGTTTCGATGCCGGTGTCGGCGTCCTGGGCCAGATCGATCCAGTTGTGCGCGTTCATGGCGTGTCCGTGACAAGGGCGGGAACGCCAGTTAGCGCCCGCCGGCCGGGTCGGGTCTAGAACATTTGTGCGGCATCAACCGAACAGCCCGGCGGCGATATTGATGGAAAACCCGAGGATCGCGGTGTTGAACACAAAGCCGATCAGCGACTGGGCCAGGACGATCTTGCGCAGCTCGCGGGTGGCGACACCGACGTCGGAGGTCTGCACCGCCACGCCGATGGTGAAGGAGAAATACAGGAAGTCCCAGTAGTTGGGGGTGGTCAGGCCTTCGGCGAAACGCAGGGCCGGCGCCTTGCCGCCCCAGGTGTAGTAGAGGCGGGCGTAGTGCACGCTGAAGATCACCCCGATCAGCAGCCAGGAGCCCAGCACTGTCAGGCCGGTGAAGGCGTAATGCAGCAGGCGCCGGCCGGTTTCCAGATCCTTGCTGCCGGCCAGCGAGAGGGTGATGGCGGCGAGGCTGGCGATGGCCGCGATGCAGACCATGAACAACACCAGCCCGGCGTTCTCGTCCTCGACCTCGGCGATACGTTTCACATCGTCGGCCCTGGACCGCGCGGTGAGCCAGAACATCAGCGCCAGGTAACTCCAGACCCCGGCGTTCCAGCCGATGAGAATCTTGCTGATCAAGGCGTCGGCCGGCACCAGGATGCCTGCGGCCAGGCCGATCAAGGCGCCGATGGTCAGGCGAGGGTGGGTACGTACAAGAAGGGACATGGCGGCTCGCAGTGGCGGGTTTGCCGCAAACCTTAGCATGCCGGCCCTGTGGCCGCAGGGGGCATCCCCCTGCGGCTACACCGGTTTTTCTGGAGCGAAGCTTGCTCGCGATGAGTCCTCAACAATAACGCGGTGCGCTGAAGACCCGTCGCTGCATGACTATTCGGCGGCTCCTGGCGCCGTGACGCTCACTGGTTTTTCACTGCGGCGCCTGACCAGCCTCATCACCACCACGAAAAACACCGGCACGAACACCACCGCCAGGGTCGCGGTGATCATGCCGCCGATCACCCCGGTACCGATGGCCTGCTGGCTGGCCGAGCTGGCGCCGCTGGCGATGGCCAGGGGCACCACGCCGAGGATGAACGCCAGCGAGGTCATGACGATGGGGCGCAGGCGCAGGCGCGCGGCCTGCACCGTGGCGTCCACCAGGTCGTGGCCTTCGTCGTACAGGCTCTTGGCGAACTCGATGATCAGGATCGCGTTTTTCGCCGACAGGCCGATGATGGTGATCAGCCCGACCTTGAAGAACACGTCGTTGGGCATGCCGCGCAGGGTTACCGCCAGCACCGCGCCGAGCACGCCCAGGGGCACCACCAGCAGCACCGAGGTGGGGATCGACCAGCTTTCGTACAGCGCCGCCAGGCACAGGAACACGATCAGCAGCGACAGCCCCAGGAGCAGCGGCGCCTGGCTGCCGGACAGGCGTTCCTGCAGCGACAGGCCGGTCCATTCCTGGCCCAGGCCGGCCGGCAGCTGGCTGACCAGGCGCTCGATTTCCGCCATGGCCTCGCCGGTGCTGTGGCCCGCGGCCGGCTCGCCGGAAATGCTGATGGCCGGGTAGCCGTTGTAGCGGGTCAGTTGGGTCGGGCCCTGGGTCCAGCGCGCCTGGGCAAAGGCCGACAGCGGCACCATCTTGCCGAGGTTGTTGCGCACATGGATCTTCAGCAGGTCTTCCACCTGGCTGCGTCGATCGCCCTCGGCCTGGACCACCACCCGCTGCATCCGCCCCTGGTTGGGAAAGTCGTTGATGTAGCTGGAACCGACCGCGGTGGACAGTACGTTGCCGATGTCGGCAAAGGACACGCCCAGGGCATTGGCCTGCTTGCGGTCGACTTCCAGGTGCACCTGCGGCGCCTCGGCCAGGGCGCTTTCGCGCACGTTGGTGAGGATCGGGCTCTTTTCCGCGGCGGCCAGCAATTCGGTGCGGGCCTGCATCAACGCGGCATGGCCGAGGCCGCCGCGGTCCTGCAGGCGGAACTCGAAGCCACTGGAGGTACCCAGGCCGTCCACCGGCGGTGGCAGCACGGCGTAGGAAACCGCATCCTTGATTTCACTGAAGGCGGCGTTGGCCCGGTCGGCGATGGATTGAGCCGAATCGTCGCTGCCGCGCTGCGCCCAGTCCTTGAGGGTGGTAAAGGTCAGTGCGGCGTTCTGCCCGCTGCCGGAGAAGCTGAAGCCGAGAATCACCGTACTGTCGCCGACCCCCGGCTCGCTGGCGTTATGTGCCTCGATCTGCTCCACCACCTGGACCGTGCGGTTCTTGCTCGCGCCCGGTGGCAGCTGGATGTCGGTAATGGTGTAGCCCTGGTCTTCCACCGGCAGGAACGAAGAGGGCAGGCGGCTGAACAGCAGCCCCAGGCCCACCAGCAGCACCCCATACACCAGCAGGTAGCGGCCGCAGCGTTTCAGTGCATAGGCGACCCAGCGCTGGTAGCCGTCGCTGAGGTTTTCGAAGCGTCGGTTGAACCAGCCGAAGAAGCCGCCTTTTTCATGGTGCTCGCCCTTGGCGATCGGCTTGAGCAGGGTGGCGCACAGGGCCGGGGTCAGGGTCAGGGCAAGGAAGGCCGAGAACAGGATCGAGGTGGCCATCGACAGCGAGAACTGCTGGTAGATGACGCCCACCGAGCCGGGCATGAAGGCCATCGGCAGGAACACCGCCACCAGCACCAGGGTGATGCCGACGATGGCGCCGGTGATCTGCTGCATTGCCTTGCGCGTCGCCTCCCTGGGCGACAGGCCCTCGCTGGCCATGATCCGCTCGACGTTCTCCACCACTACAATGGCGTCGTCCACCAGGATGCCGATGGCCAGGACCATGCCGAACATGGTCAGCACGTTGATCGAGAAACCCAGCGCCAGCATGGTGGCGAAGGTACCCATCAGCGCCACCGGCACCACCAGGGTCGGGATCAGGGTGTAGCGGATGTTCTGCAGGAACAGGAACATCACCGCGAACACCAGCAGCATGGCTTCGCCCAGGGTGTAGACCACCTTGGTGATCGAGACCTTGACGAAGGGCGAGGTGTCGTAGGGGATCTTGTATTCCACGCCGGCCGGGAAGTAGCGCGACAGCTCGTCCATCTTCGCCCGGATCAGGGTCGCGGTGTTCAGGGCGTTGGCCCCCGGCGACAGTTGCACGCTGACCGCGGTGGAAGGCTTGCCGTTGAGGCGGGTGGAGAACTGGTATTCCTGGCTGCCGACTTCCACGCGGGCGACGTCGCCGACGCGCACGGTGGAGCCGTCCGGATTGGCCCGCAGGACGATGTCGGCGAACTCTTGCGGGGTCGACAGCTGGCCCTTGACCAGCACCGTGGCGGTGATTTCCTGGGTTGAGTTGCCCGGCAGGTCGCCGATGCTGCCGGCCGAGACCTGGGCGTTCTGCGCGACGATCGCCGCGTTGACGTCGGCCGGGGTCAGGTTGAAGCCGATCAGCTTCTGCGGGTCGATCCACACCCGCATGGCCCGTTCGGCGCCGTACAGCTGGGCCTTGCCGACCCCGTCCAGGCGGCGGATCTCGTTCATCACGTTACGCGCCAGGTAGTCGCTGAGCGCTGTGTCGTCGAGCTTGCCGTCGCTGGAGGTGAGGGTGATCAGCAGCAGGAAGCCGGCCGAGACCTTTTCCACTTGCAGGCCCTGCTGGGTCACGGCTTGCGGCAGGCGCGGCTCCACCACCTTGAGGCGGTTCTGCACGTCGACCTGGGCCATCTCCGGGTTGGTGCCCGGCTGGAAGGTGGCGGTGATGGTGGCGCTGCCCAGGCTGCTCTGGGACGAGAAGTACAGCAGGTGGTCGGCGCCGTTGAGCTCCTCCTCGATCAGGCTGACCACGCTTTCGTCCACGGTCTGCGCCGAGGCGCCCGGGTACACGGCGTAGATCTCGATGCTCGGCGGGGCGACGTTGGGGTACTGCGCCACCGGCAACTGCGGGATCGAGAGGGCGCCGGCCAGCAGGATAAACAGGGCGACCACCCAGGCGAACACCGGACGGTCGATAAAGAATTGCGGCATGAGGGTTCCTACCTACTGTCCAGTGGTCTGGGCAAGGGGAAGAGGGCTGTCGTCGATCTGCACCTTTTCGCCCGGACGGGCGTGCTGCAGGCCCTCGACGACGATACGGTCGCCGGCCTTGAGGCCTTCGCTGACGATCCAGCGGTCCTTTTGCGCGGCGCCCAGTTGCACCGGACGCTGCACCACCCGCTGCTCGGCATCCACCAGCAGCACCTGGGCGATGCCGGCGCTGTCGCGCTGGATGGCCCGCTGCGGCACGCTGATGCCCTGGCGGTTCACCGCCTGCTCCAGGCGTACGCGAATGAAGCTGCCAGGCAGCAGGTCGAGGTCCGGGTTGGGGAACTCGCTGCGCAGGATGATCTGGCCGGTGCTCGGGTCGACGCTGATGTCGGCGAACAGCAGCTTGCCCGGCAGCGGGTAGAGGCTGCCGTCGTCCTGGATCAGCGTGGCCTTGGCCTGGTCCTGGCCGACCTGTTGCAGTTGGCCGGCGCGGAAGGCCCGGCGCAGGTCGTTGAGCTCGCGGGTGGACTGGGTGAGGTCGGCGTGGATCGGGTCCAGTTGCTGGATCAGCGCCAGCGGCGTGGTTTCGTTCTGGCCCACCAGCGCGCCTTCGGTGACCAGCGCGCGGCCGACGCGCCCGGAAATCGGCGCGGTGACGGTGGCGTAGCCCAGGTTCAGCCGGGCGCGCTGCACGGCGGCCTGGTTGGCGGCCACCTCGGCGGCGGTCTGGCGCGCGTTGGCCCGGGCGTTGTCGTATTCCTGGGCGCTGATGGCCTTGTCGGCGATCAACTGGGCGTAGCGCTGCTCCTGCAGCCGCGCCTGGAAGGCATTGGCCTCGGCCTTGCGCAGGCTGGCCAGGGCGCTGTCGAGGTCGGCCTTGAACGGCGCCGGGTCGATGCGAAACAGCACGTCGCCCTGCTTGACGTCGGTGCCTTCGCGGAAGGTGCGTTGCAGCACCACGCCGGCCACCCGCGCACGGACCTCGGCGATGCGCGGCGCGGCAATGCGCCCGCTCAGTTCACTGCTGATCGACAGCGGGCGAGTCTCGACGGTTTCGATCCGGACCTTGGCCAGCGGCGCCTGTTTCTCGGCGGTGGAGGCCTTGTCACAAGCGCTCAGCGCGGCTGCCAGCAACAACAGGCAAAACGGCGCAAACAGGTTTTTCGACATGCTGATACCCCAATGATGACTGCGGCATGCTAAGGGCATGCCGCAAGAACCGCTGTGAAGCTGTGTAGGTGCTGTGTGAAAAAGTGTGAAGCTAATGCTCGGGTGCGCGCGAGGTTGTATATCCTTTGTACCTCGCTGATCGGGCGACGGCTTCCCAGGGCCATTCTAAGGAACGTTGTCGCTGTGTTTTTCTTCACTCAAAGACGTTCATTCCCATGCCCAACATTCTTCTGGTCGAAGACGACCCCGCGCTCTCTGAACTGATCGCCAGTTACCTGGAGCGTAACGGCTATCAGGTCAATGTCATCAGCCGCGGCGACCAGGTGCGTGAACGGGCGCGGGTCAATCCGCCGGACCTGGTGATTCTCGACCTGATGCTGCCCGGCCTGGACGGCCTGCAGGTCTGCCGCCTGCTGCGGGCCGACTCGGCGTCGCTGCCAATCCTGATGCTGACCGCCCGTGATGATAGCCATGATCAGGTGCTGGGTCTGGAAATGGGTGCCGACGATTATGTGACAAAGCCTTGCGAGCCGCGCGTACTGCTGGCGCGGGTGCGTACCCTGTTGCGCCGCAGCAGCCTCGGCGAGCCGCAGACCGCCAGCGACCGGATCCTCATGGGCAACCTGTGCATCGACCTGTCGGAGCGCACCGTGAGCTGGCGCGAGCAACTGGTGGAGCTGTCCAGCGGCGAATATAACCTGCTGGTGGTGCTGGCCCGGCATGCCGGCGAGGTGCTGAGCCGCGACCAGATCCTGCAACGCCTGCGGGGCATCGAGTTCAACGGCACCGACCGCTCGGTGGACGTGGCGATTTCCAAGCTGCGGCGCAAGTTCGACGACCACGCCGGCGAGGCGCGCAAGATCAAGACCGTGTGGGGCAAGGGCTACCTGTTCAGCCGTTCCGAATGGGAATGCTGAGTCGATGCTGAGAATCCTGATTCGCCTGTACCTGGTGACCATCGTCTCGTTCAGCGCGGCGATCTACCTGGTACCGGAGCTGGTGGTGAAGGTCTTCCACGAACGTTTCGTCACCTACAACCTGGATTACTCCCGGGGCTTGCAGACCCTGATCGTTAAACAGTTTCGCGGCGTGCCGGCGCAGCAGTGGCCGGCCCTGGCCGCGAAGATGGACCAGGAATTCCAGCCGCTGCACATCGTCCTGACCCGTAACGACGATGCCGATTTCACCCTGTACGAGCGCGAACGCCTGCAACGCGGCGAGAACGTGGTGCGGGTCGGCGACTGGGGCTGGCGCACCCTCGCGGTGTCGCCGCTGGACGAGCAGATGGTGGTGCAGATGGTGGTCCCGCCGGACCCGATCGACGTCAGCCTGCTGTACTGGAGCATCAACGTGCTGATCGGCGCGACCATGCTCGCCTGCCTGTTGCTCTGGCTGCGGCCGCACTGGCGCGACCTGGAGCGCCTGAAACACGCGGCCGAGCGCTTCGGCAAGGGCCATCTGAGCGAGCGCACGCAGATCCCCGCAAGCTCCAATATCGGCAGCCTGGCCAATGTCTTCGACACCATGGCCGGCGACATCGAAAACCTGCTGAACCAGCAACGCGACCTGCTCAACGCGGTGTCCCACGAGCTGCGCACGCCCTTGACCCGACTCGACTTCGGCCTGGCCCTGGCGCTTTCCGACGACCTGCCGGCGACCAGCCGCGAACGCCTGCAAGGGTTGGTGGCACATATTCGCGAACTGGACGAGCTGGTGCTCGAGCTGCTGTCCTACAGCCGTTTGCAGATCCCGGCGCAGTTGCCGGAGCAGGTCGAGGTGTCGCTGGACGAGTTCATCGACAGCATCCTTGGCAGCGTCGACGACGAGCTGGAATCCCCGGACATCGTCATCGATGTATTGCTGCTCGGCAGCCTGGAGCGTTTCACCCTCGATCCGCGGCTGACCGCCCGGGCGATCCAGAACCTGCTGCGCAACGCCACGCGTTATTGCGAAAAGCGCATCAAGGTCGGGGTGCGGGTCAGCGACAGCGGCTGTGAAGTCTGGGTCGACGACGATGGCATCGGCATTCCCGACGACGAGCGCGAGCGGGTGTTCGAGCCTTTCTACCGCCTGGACCGCAGCCGCGATCGTGCCACCGGCGGCTTCGGCCTCGGCCTGGCGATCAGCCGCCGGGCCCTGGAGGCCCAGGGCGGGACCCTGACCGTCGAGGCCTCGCCGCTGGGCGGTGCGCGTTTTCGCCTGTGGCTGCCGACGCCGGCCTGAGCCATGCCGGGTAGCAGAGGCTGCGTCAGCACAGCGCGGTCGGCTGCAGCTCGCCGGCCTTGATCAGGTTCACGCCCGCCGCGCGCATCTGCCGGGTGGCCTTGTCCAGCGAGCCGTCCAGGTCGATGGCCCGGCAGGCGTCGACGATCACGAAGGTATTGAAGCCCGCCGCCCGTGCATCCAGCGCCGACCAGGCCACGCAATAGTCCAGGGCCAGCCCCACCAGGTACACCGTGTCGATGCCGCGCTGGCTCAGGTAGCCGGCCAGGCCGGTCGTGGTGCTGCGGTCCGCCTCGACGAAGGCCGAGTAACTGTCGATATCCGGATTGCAGCCCTTGCGCAGGATCAGCTGGGCGTGGGGCAGGTTGAGTTTCGGGTGCAGTTCGGCGCCACGGCTGGCCTGCACGCAATGGTCCGGCCAGAGCACTTGCGGGCCATAGGGCAATTGGATGATGTCGTTCGGCGCGTGGCCGTCGTGGCTGGAGGCGAACGAGATATGCCCGGCCGGGTGCCAGTCCTGGGCGATCACCACCTGCTTGAAGTGGCCGCCCAGGCGATTGATCAAGGGCACGATCTGGTCGCCCTCCGGCACGGCCAGCGCGCCGCCGGGAATGAAGTCGTTCTGTACGTCGATGACCAGCAGGGCCTTGCGTGAGCGACGGCTGCTGGTGGTTTTGGTAGTAGGCATGTGCAAGCTCCCTGAGGTTGAGCGATCAGTCCATTCTCCGAGAGCATAGCGCGCCCGGTCCATGGTACCGCTCCGCCGGTCAGGGCGTGGGCGCTGCCTGACGTCAGGCCTGGTTGCCAGTAACAATGGCCGCTTCGTCGCGGCCCTGCTGGGCCAGGCCATTGGCGTAGTCGCTGCGGCCGGCGTCCGGCAGTCGGGTGGTGCGCTGGTTGACGCAGCGCTGGTTCTTGCTGTCCCAGCCCTGGCCGTCCGGGCAGTTGGGGGCGGCCGCCAGCAAGGTCGTCAGCAGGCTGCCAGCGAGCAGCAGCGGGGCGCCGAAGACGAGGGGAGGGATGTTCATCGCGCAGTCTCCATTCGGATAGCGGTTCCCCCATTAAAGGTCCATCGCCCTGGCCATGCCGCCCAAACCGAACGATTTTTCATGCCGTCAGTCTCCTCGACGGAGCTATGCTGGGCAGCACTGGGCTGGGCAGTACTGGCCAACGACCTGGAGTCGACCGATGAAAGACCCGCAACCTTCGATCCATCACGCTGCCGCCGACGGCTACAAGGGCGCGGCCGATACCTACGTGCGTGGCCGCCCGGATTACCCGCCGGCGCTGGACCAGTGGCTGCGCACCCGCCTGGGCCTGCGGGCCGGCCAGGTGGTGGTCGATCTCGGCGCCGGCACCGGCAAGTTCACCGGGCGTCTATTAGCCACCGGGGCGCGGGTAATTGCCGTGGAGCCGGTACCGCAGATGCTCGCCAGGCTCGCCGCCAGCCATCCCCGGGCCGAAACCCTGAGCGGCACCGCCACCGCTATTCCGCTGGCCGACGAGTCGGTGGACGCCGTGGTCTGCGCCCAGGCCTTCCACTGGTTCGCCAGCCATGAGGCGTTGAGCGAAATCGCCCGGGTGCTCAAGCCGGGCGGCAGGCTGGGCCTGGTGTGGAACCTGCGCGATGCGCGGGTGCCGTGGGTGCAGCGCCTGGACCGGATCGTCAACGCCCTGCAAGGCGACACGCCGCGCTATTACACCGGGGCCTGGCGACGGGCCTTTCCCCACCCGCGGTTCACACCCTTGCAGGAACAGCATTTCAGCAACAGCCACAGCGGCGCGCCGGAGAACGTGATTTTCGACCGGGTGCGCTCCACCAGCTTTATCGCCGCCTTGCCGGATGCAGAGCGGACGCAGGTCGATCGGCAGATCGCCGCCTTGATCGCCGCGGAGCCGGAGTTGCGGGACAAATGCGTGGTCAGCGTGCCTTACGAAACGGCAGCGTTCTGTGCCGAAAAAATCCCGTGATCCCCCTGTAGGAGCGAGCTTGCTCGCGATGAGCGCAAAGCGCTCAAATCCCAACCCACGCGTACTCATGGATAGAACCGGTGATTTTCAAGGCGAGCGCTACGCGCTATCGCGAGCAAGCTCGCTCCAAGGAAGGGGCTGTCGGGTGGCCAGTCCCGGTTTTGGCCGATGCGCTGCCTTACTGAGTGGCACAGGCCCTTGCTATAGTTCGGGCCTCATTTTTCTGCCCGGTAAGGAATGCTGCCATGTCCGAATATCAAGCCTTTCGCGTCGAACTTGCTGACAACATCGCCCATGTGCAGATCAACCGTCCGGAGAAGATCAACTCGATGAACGCCGCGTTCTGGAGCGAGATCGTCGAGATCTTCCGCTGGATCGACGACACCGACGCGGTGCGCGTGGTGGTCCTGAGCGGCGCCGGCAAGCACTTTTCCTCCGGCATCGACCTGATGATGCTGGCCGGCGTGGCCAACGAGCTGGGCAAGGACGTCGGGCGCAACGCGCGTCTGCTGCGGCGCAAGATCCTGCAGTTGCAGGCGTCCTTCAATGCCGTCGACAACTGCCGCAAGCCGGTGCTGGCGGCGATCCAGGGTTACTGCCTGGGCGGCGCCATCGACCTGATCGCCGCCTGCGACATGCGTTACGCCGCCGCGGACGCGCAATTCTCGATCAAGGAAATCGACATCGGCATGGCCGCCGATGTCGGCACTTTGCAACGTTTGCCGCGTATCATCGGTGACGGCATGCTGCGCGAACTGGCTTACACTGGGCGCACCTTCGGTGCCGAGGAAGCGCGCAGCATCGGCCTGGTCAATCGCACCTACGCCGACGGCGAAAGCCTGCTCGACGGCGTGATGGGCATTGCCCGGGAAATCGCCGGCAAGTCGCCGATCGCCGTCAGCGGTACCAAGGAAATGATCAGCTACATGCGCGACCATCGCATCGACGACGGCCTGGAATACATCGCTACCTGGAACGCCGCCATGCTGCAATCCACCGACCTGCGCGTGGCCATGGCCGCCCATATGAGCAAACAGAAACCTGAATTTCTGGACTGATTGAACATGACTTCACGCTGGACCACCGCAGTACTGGATATCGACCTTCCCGGCGGCTGGGCCGTGGCCCGCGGCCCGCAGGGCTTTCTGTTCGACGACAACGGCGCGCTGTTCCCCCGCGAATGGCTCAAGCGCCAGGACCTGCCGATCCTCGCCGAGCACGGCATCGGCCACCTGGATGGCGAGCCGGTCTACCTGCTGGAGCTCAAGAGCGTTTCCGAGGTGCCGGGGTGCAACTGGAAAGGCTTGCGGGCGTTCATGCTCGACGGCGACCACACCCTGTACAAGGTCCTGGGCTATGCCGCGCAGATCGGCACCTGGGCCCGCGAGCACCGCTTCTGCGGCAATTGTGGCCAGCCCATGACCCAGGTGCTGCGCGAGCGGGCGATGTACTGCGAGCCCTGCGACCTGCGCAGCTACCCGCGGATTTCGCCAAGCATGATCGTGCTGATCACCCGTGGCGACGAGGTGCTGCTGGCGCGGTCGCCGCGTTTCGTCCCAGGGGTCTACAGCACCCTGGCCGGGTTCGCCGAGCCGGGCGAGTCGGCCGAGGACTGCCTGGTGCGCGAGGTGCGCGAAGAGGTGCGGATCGAGGTCAAGAATATCCAGTACATCGGCAGCCAGTGCTGGCCGTTCCCGCATTCGATGATGCTGGGTTTTCATGCCGAGTACGCCGGCGGCGAGATCGTGCCGCAGGAAGACGAGATCGAGGATGCGCAGTGGTTCAACGTGCATGCGCTGCCGCCGCTGCCGGCGTCGCGCTCGATTGCCCGCTACCTGATCGACCTGTATGTGGCCCGGCGCCTGGGGTTGGCGGAGCCTGTATTGCCGGGTTGAGCCCTTGCTGAAAGGCGGCGGGAACGTGGGGGCGGGCGAAGCCATCAGGTTCGCCCGCTGTCGTTTCAGCGGCTCAGATGGCGCTGAACCAGTGCTGCCAGGCCAGGCGCACGGTCAGGCCCAGGACCACGGTGATGAACACCGGGCGAATGAATTTCGCGCCGCCGCTGATGGCGGTGCGGGCACCGAAGAAGGCGCCGACCATCAACGACAGGCCCATGCTCAGGCCGATGGCCCAATCCACCTGGCCCGAGAAAATGAAGATCGCCAGCGCCGCCGCGTTGCTGACGAAGTTCATGCTGCGCGCCACGCCGCTGGCCTTGACCAGGTCGATGGGGTAGAGCAGCAGGCTGCTGACGGTCCAGAAGGCGCCTGTGCCGGGGCCGGCCACGCCGTCGTAGAAACCGAGGCCGAAGCCCTGGGTCGATTGCCACTTTTTCTTGATCGGCGCTTCGCTGTCCAGCGGCGCTTTCGGCGTGCCACCGAACAGCAGGTACAGGCCACAGGCGAAGACGATCACTGGCAGCATCTTGTTCAGCCATTCGGCCGGCAGGTAATGGGCTACCACCGCGCCGGTCAGCGCGCCCACCAGGGTGCCGACTATGGCGTGGGTCCATTGCCGCGGGTGGAACAGCTTGCGCCGGTAGAAGGTGAAGCTGGCGGTGGCCGAGCCAAAGGTCGAACTCAGTTTGTTGGTGCCCAGCACCAGGTGCGGCGGCAGGCCGGCAGTGAGCAGCGCCGGCGTGGTGAGCAGGCCGCCACCGCCGGCGATGGCATCGATAAAGCCGGCAATGAAGGCAACGAGGGCAAGAATGGCGAGGGTGGTCAAATCTACGCTGAGTTCGAAAGGCATGGGATCGACTTATTTCGGCGGGGCGCAGAAGAGCTGCGCGAAGGATCGGTATCTTACCCATAACCTTTCACGCCCGCGACAGCTCCCCTACCTTGGTTGCAGAGGCGAGGGGAGCTGGATCGCCAGCGCCAGAATCCCCCTGTCGCCATGGCCCTCGAGCCTGCTTGCGCTGCGGCCCGTTGCCGATCTGTCATACCGGCTTCCTTGAACCACTGGATCGCTTCGTACGGCAGGCTGCGCGATTGTTCCCGCGCCGGCGGCGATCCGGCTGAAGATTGGCCGGAGGCGCCCGGCCAGGGCTTGGTAGTCGGCGCCTACGGACAATGGGGTGATCACCCGGTGTTCGGTCATGGGCACAGGCCCTTGAGTCGGCAGTGAACGTGTGGTTTCTGCGGGCCGGACTGCTGGGTTCGTGCCGGCAAGCGGGTGCCGGTAAACAGTGGGCTGGGCACAGAAAGGCTCGCCGGCAACTGTTGCCCAGCCAACAGCGCATCAACAAATCGACCTGTTCCCCAAGGGCAGGACGGGTTCCTGTAGCCGCTGCCGCAGGCTGCGAAAAGGCCCGGAGGGCCTTCCTGCGTCGGCAAAGACAGCGTCTGCTGCGCAGCCGATCGCAGCCTGCGGCAGCGGCTACAGGGGGCCGGCGGTCTGGTGCCTTGTGACTGGCACGGTTGCTGCTCTGTTCCCCGGACACTTCAGTCGCGAGGACAAGCCAATGAGTCAGCAAGCCGTGAAATTTGCCTACTGGGTGCCGAACGTCAGCGGTGGGCTGGTGGTCAGCAAGATCGAGCAGCGCACCCACTGGGGCATCGACTACAACCGCAAGCTGGCGCAGTTGGCCGAGGCCGCCGGGTTCGAGTACGCCCTGACCCAGATCCGCTTCACCGCCGGCTACGGCGCCGAGTTCCAGCATGAGTCCGTGGCGTTCAGCCACGCGCTGCTGGCCGCCACCGAGAAGCTCAAGGTGATCGCTGCGATCCTGCCCGGCCCCTGGCAGCCGGCGTTGGCGGCCAAGCAGTTGGCGACCATCGACCAACTGACTAACGGTCGGATCGCGGTGAACATCGTCAGCGGCTGGTTCAAGGGCGAATTCCAGGCCATCGGCGAACACTGGCTGGAGCACGACGAGCGTTATCGGCGTTCCGAAGAGTTCATCCGCGCCCTCAAGGGCATCTGGAGCCAGGACAACTTCAGCTTTCGTGGCGACTTCTATCGCTTCGACAACTACAGCCTCAAGCCCAAGCCGCTAGGCCAGCCGGAAGTGTTCCAGGGCGGCAGCTCCCGCGCCGCGCGGGACATGGCGGCGCGGGTGTCCGACTGGTATTTCACCAACGGCAACACGCCGGAAGGCATCAAGGCCCAGGTCGACGACATTCGCGCCAAGGCCGCGGCGAACCATCATTCGGTGAAGGTCGGGGTCAATGCCTTCGTGATTGCCCGCGACACCGAGGAAGAAGCGCGCGCGGTGCTGGCCGAGATCATCGACCAGGCCGACCCGGAGGCGGTGAACGCCTTTGGCGATGCAGCGAAACAGGCGGGCAAGGCGTCGCCGGAAGGCGAGGGCAACTGGGCCAAGTCCACCTTCGAGGACCTGGTGCAGTACAACGACGGGTTCAAGACCAACCTGATCGGCACGCCACAGCAGATCGCCGAGCGCATCGTCGCCTTGAAGGCGGTGGGCGTGGACCTGGTGCTGGCGGGGTTCCTGCACTTCCAGGAAGAGCTGGAGTACTTCGGCAAGCGCGTATTGCCCCTGGTGCGCGAGCTGGAAGCCAAGGCGGCGCTGAAGCGGCAGGGTGCCGCGGCTTGAGAGGGATAACTTGAGCGAGCTTGCTCGCGATGCCGGCACCGCGGTCTGTCCGACAGACCGCTATCGCGAGCAAGCTCGCTCCTACAAGGGGATTACAGGCCCAGTTCGGACAGCCCCGGATGGTCATCCGGGCGCCGGCCCAGCGGCCAGTGGAACTTGCGCTCGCTTTCCTTGATCGGCATGTCGTTGATGCAGGCGTAGCGGTTGGACATCAGGCCGTGCTCGTCGAACTCCCAGTTCTCGTTGCCGTAGGAACGGAACCAGTTGCCCGAGTCGTCGTGCCACTCGTAGGCATAACGCACGGCGATGCGGTTGTCGGTAAAGGCCCAGAGCTCCTTGATCAGGCGATAGTCCAGTTCCTTGGCCCATTTGCGGGTCAAAAAGCCCTTGGCTTCTTCGCGGTTGTGGGCGAACTCGGCGCGGTTACGCCATTGGGTGTCCAGGGTGTAGGCCAGGGACACCCGCTGCGGGTCGCGGGAGTTCCAGCCGTCTTCGGCCAGACGGATCTTTTCAATGGCCGATTCGCGGGTGAAAGGGGGAAGTGGCGGACGAACTTCAGCGTTAGATGACATTTAAAGTCTCCAATGAAAGTTGAGGTTCAGCAGGGTGTCGAACTTGTTTTAAACGATTACAGGTCCAATAACTTTCGCGCCATGCATTGCGCATTATCGGCGGCACTGCGATCACCCATCACAAGTGCAACGGTAATGGCGCCGTCGATCAGGATCAGCAACTGTCTGGCTTGCTCCTCCGGATCCTCGGTGCCGTGTTTTTCAGCAATGTGTTCCTGGCAAAGCCCGTACACGTAGTCGAGCAGTTTCTGTTTGTGTTCCCTGGCCACCACCCGTACCGGGTCCTGCGGGTCGCCGGTCTCGCCGCTGGTATTGATGAAGGCGCAGCCGCGAAAGTCCTCGGAGGCGAACCAGTCGCCCAGTACGCTGAACAGGTTGAGCAGGCGCGCGGCCGGCGTCGGGGCCTTGCCCACTGCGTGGGTGAACCAGTGCATCCAGCGCAGGTCGCGGCGTTGCAGGGCGGCCACCACCAGCTCGTCCTTGGTGCTGAAGTAACGGTAGATACTCTTTCTGGAGACGCCGGCGGTCTTCACCAGGAGATCCATGCCAGTGGCGGCGATGCCACTTTTGTAGATCAACTTTTCGGTGACATCCAGAATGATGTCGCGTGTGTCGTTGCTAGTGATTTCGTTCATGTGGCGCACAGTAGAACGATCGTTCTCCTTGGTCAATAAGTTATTTTATCCCGCGCAGGATTATTATTGCCGTTCATCCAGTCGCGAGCGGTTGTGCGGTGGGGGCGAGGAACAGGCGACAAATCTTCACAGCGACCCGCAAGACCCGAGCCGGCACCTTGGTGTAAGCTCTTGCGCTCTTTTGGATTCGACCTTCTGCGAGCCCTATGCCGTCGCTTTTCAAACGTTCCCTGCTGCCCAAATTGCGCAGCTTCCCGCTGGCTGCCGATGACCTGACCCTCCTCAATGGCGCCGCCGAATTCCGCCGTTGCCTGCTGGAGAAGATCGCCCAGGCCACCCGGCGCATCTACATCGTCGCGCTGTACCTGCAACAGGACGAGGCCGGCCAGGAAATTCTCGATGCCTTGCACGCCGCCAAGGCCGCGTGCCCGGAGCTGGACGTGGTGGTCGTGGTCGACTGGCTGCGCGCCCAGCGTGGGCTGATCGGCGCCGGCAAGCAGCCGGGCAACTCGGCCTGGTACCAGGAAATGACCCGCACCCACGCCAGCGTGGTGCCGGTGTATGGCGTGCCAGTGCAGACCCGCGAGCTGTTCGGCGTGCTGCACCTGAAGGGTTTCGTGATCGACGATTGCGTGATCTACAGCGGCGCCAGCCTGAACAATGTGTACCTGCACAAGTTCGACAAATACCGCTTCGACCGTTACCACCTGCTGCACAACCGGGAGCTGGCCGACTCCATGCAGCACCTGGTCCAGCATGGCCTGGTGGCGTCGCGGGCGGTGCATCGCCTGGACCTGCCGAACCTGCCGACCACCCGCAGCCTGCGCAACGACATCGGCGACCTGCGCAGCCGCCTCAAGCACGCGGCCTACGACACCAGTGCCGGCGGGGTGCTCAAGGACAGGCTGTCGGTCAGCCCGCTGCTCGGGGTGGGCAAGAACAACCCGTTGAGCCGGGTTATCTGCGAACTGATCGCCAGCGCCCAGCAGCAACTGACCATCTGCACCCCGTATTTCAACCTGCCGCTGGCGGTGACCCGGGAAGTCAACCGCGCCCTGGCGCGCGGGGTAAAGATCGACATCATCGTCGGCGACAAGACCGCCAACGACTTCTACATTCCGCCGAGCGAGCCGTTCAAGGTCATCGCCGCGCTGCCTTATCTGTATGAAATCAGCCTGCGGCGCTTCGCCAAGCGGCATCAGAAGGCCATCGACAGCGGCCGCCTGAACCTGCACCTGTGGCGCGACGGCGACAACACCTACCACCTCAAGGGCATGTGGGTGGACCAGCGCTACACCTTGCTCACCGGCAACAACCTCAACCCGCGGGCTTTCCGCCTCGACCTGGAAAACGCCTTGCTGCTCGACGACCCCAAGGGCGAGTTGCTGGAGCCGCGGCGCCAGGAGCTGGAAACGATCTTCCGCCACACCCAGCGCATCGAGCACTTCCAGCGCCTGGAAACCCTGGTGGACTACCCGGCGGCCGTCGGCAAGTTCCTGCGCCGGGTCAGCCGGGTGCGGATCGAGCGGCTGCTCTACCGCATCCTCTGAGATCCGTTGCGAACGACCCACAACGCGAAGCCCCTGCGGGGCTTATCGCAGCCCGCGGCAGTGGCTACACGAAGCCAGGCCCCGATCCTGTAGCCGCTGCCGAGCCCGCGAGGCTGCGACAAGGCCCGCAGGGCCTTCATCGGTCTTGGCATCGCCGCGCCCCTTCGGGACGTACGCAGCCTGCGCTACAGCTGTATCAGCGCCCGGATCAGCGAGGGCTTTTCGCCGCCGGCCAGCTCGCCACCCACAGCAGCAACAGCGCGGCAATCAGATAGGGCAGGCGCGGTTCGAGGGCATGGATCAGCGAGCCGGCCAACGGGCCGGTCCCCACGCCGAATCGCTGGGGCGGCGCCCATGCCCGGCAGTACGCGACGGCGTTGGGCGGAAAATCAGAGGCCCGCGGGGCCAACAGGATTGATCGCGAGCAAGCTCGCTACAGGGGGATCAGGCCAGGTTCTGTTCGGTCAGGCGTTGCACGGCCAGGCGCCGGTAGTGGGAAGGGGTCATGCCCTTGAGTTGCTGGAAGCGGCGGTTGAAGTTGGAGATGTTGTTGAAGCCGGACTCAAAGCACACGTCGGTCACCGGCTTGTCGCCGTCGGCCAGCAGTTCGCAGGACTTGCTGATGCGCAGGCGGTTGACGAACTCGACGAAGCAGCGGCCGGTGGCCTGCTTGAACACCCGGGAGAAGTAGGTGGGTTTCATGCCCAGGTAGTCGGCGACTTCTTCCAGCGGCAGTTCGCGGGCGTAATGGGCGAAGATGTAGTCCACCGCGCGGTTGGTGCGGTCGACGTTGTGCTCGTCGGCCAGTTGCACCGTGGTGGCGCCGGACAGCAGCTGGTAGTCGTCACAGGCCGCCAGCAGCTCCAGCAGGATGAAAAAGTGCCCGAGGCGGGTGATGCCGCTGGAGTCGGCGATGCGCTGCATCAGGTCCATGGCCTGGGCGATGGTGCGCTTGCAGCGAAACTCGATGCCGTACTGCGCGCGCTCCAGCAGCGGCGTCAGGCTCTTGAGTTCGGCGAACACCTGATAGCCGCTTTCGAACAACTCGTCGGTGAAGTTCACCAGCATGTCGCGCTTGGGCACCACTTCCTCCTCGGCCACCTGGCTGATCCAGTTGTGGGGCAGGTTGGGGCCGGTGAGGAACAGCGATTCGGGGTAGAAGTTGCCGATGTAGTCGCCGATGAACACCTTGCCGGAGCTGGCGACGATCAGGTGCAACTCGTACTCCTTGTGGAAGTGCCAGCGCACCAGGGGGCAGGGGAAGCCGTGCTGGCGATAGATGATCGACAGGCCGTTGTGGTCGTCCATCAATTCGTAGGAAGGGTCGGTGACTCTCGCTGATCGGCTCATGGCGTTGCGCTTTTTATCGTTGTTGCGCCAGATCATGCCTCCTTCGGATATCCAGCACCAGTGCTGGCCAGGAGATCCCTGTAGGCGCTCGGGCGCGGCGTTCCCAAGATCGCTGAGGGCCTGCGGCCCTATCGCAGACTCGCTGGTGCTCGGCAGCGGCTACAGGGTTTGTGTCGGCTAACAGATCGAGGCACGGCTCGGTTTCTGTAGCCGCTGCCGAAGGGGCGCGCTCTTGACGCCTGCGGCAGCGGCTACAGGAGCCTCAGGCCAGGCGGTTTTTCGCCTCGATCCACTGCGCCATGTACTGGGTGCTCTTGTGGTGATGGTGGCGCAGCATGCCGCCGGTGAAGTTGTCGCGGCGCAGTTGCGCCAGGTTCGCCCGGCAGTGCTGCAGTCGCTCGATCAGGGCCGGGCCGTGGACCTGCTGCCGATAGCGCGCAAGCAACAGTTGGCGACCCTGTTCCTGGGCCGCGCTCCACAGCGCCTGGTCCTGGTACAGGCGCACCGCCGCCGCGGCGATGGCGCTGGCCGATTCGGCCACCGCTCCTGGCCAGGGCGCGTCGCCGTGCATGGCTTCGGCGCCGACCGGGGTGGTGACGCTCGGCGTGCCGCAGAGCATGGCATCCAGCAGCTTGCCCTTGATGCCCGCGCCGAAGCGCAGCGGGGCCAGGCAGATCCGTGCGGCGGACATTACCTGCAAGGCATCCTCGGCCCAGTTCATCACCTGGAAACCCTGGGCCGGATTGTGCAGGGCCGCGGCCTTGGGCGGGGTGTAGGCGCCATAGATATGCAACTGCGCTCCCGGCAGTTGCTGGCGGATCAGCGGCCAGACGGTGTTTTTCATCCACAGCACCGCATCCCAGTTCGGCGCGTGGCGGAAGTTGCCGATGCTCAGGAAGTGCGCCCGCTCGGCGAAGGGCACATAGCCGCGCGGCATCTGCTCGGGCATCAGCGGGCACCAGTGCAGCAAGGCCGGCGGCACGCCGAATTGCCTGACCAGCAGATCGATCTCGAACTCGGAGATCATCAGGCTCAGGTCGCAGCGGTACAGCGCGGCGATCTCGCGCCGGGCCTGGTCGGTGTCGGCCATGCCGGCGAACTCCTGCTCGGCGGCGGGGGCGAACAGGGCGCTGAAGTCATCGTTGTCGTCGCAGGCTTTCAGACGCTCCTTGAGCCGTTGATGGCGGGCGTGGCGCAGGCTCTGCAGGTCGGAGGTCTCCAGCACGCGCAGGGCGCCGGGGCATTGCTGCTCGACGCGCCAACCGAACTGCTCCTCCATCATGAACTGGTCGAACAGCACGATATCCGGCGCCAGTTCGGCGATGAAACGGTCGAAACTGCTGTTGTTCAGCTCGATCGGGCACTCGCGGATGCCCAGGGCGCTCAGGTCTTCCTTGTGCTCGCCGGGGTTGGCCGGGCTGCTGAAGGTGATGTCCCAGCCTTGCCCGAGGAAGACCTGGAGGATCTGCATCAGGTGCCCGCTGGCCGCCGAGGAGCGAGGTTCGGGCCAGACGTAACCAATGACCAGGACTTTGGTGGCGGCGGTCGGACTCATGGGCGGGTATTCCTGAAAAACGCGGGGGTGTCTGCGGGGGCGCCATTAAACCACAGCCGGCGCTGGCGCGGCCGACCTGGTGCTCGTCGGCCCGGAGTGGGCTTTCGCGGGTTCAGCCGAGGATGGCGCGGACCTTGTCGCGCAACTGGTCGATGGAGAAGGGCTTGCCGATCACCGCCATGCCGGCGGGCACCTCGAGGTTTTCCGCGTAGCCGCTGGCAAACAGCACCGGCAATTGCGGGCGCAAGGCGCGGGCGCGAGCGGCCAGTTCCTTGCCGTCCATGCCGGGCAGGCCGACGTCGGTCATCATCAGGTCGATGTGCAGCGCGCTGTCCTGCAACCGGGTCAGGGCCTCTTCGCTGCCCGCGGCTTCCAGCACCTTGAATTCCAGCTCCTGCAGCACATCGACAATCAGCATGCGCACGATGGCGTCGTCTTCGACGACCAGGATGGTGGAATCGGTGGGGGACATGGCAAGGCTCTCGAAAGAAATGAAAAAAAAGGACGGCGGCGGAAAAAAGTGCTTGTCTCTTGCATCAGTAAATAACGCGTAACGACAAGTTCCCAAAGCTGTACAAAAAAGTAATCCTGTACAAGCTGTGCCAGAATAACCTGTCTGATCGAGGGCGGGCAGTGCAGGATGAAAAATTGCCACCGGGCTTGTCGGAAGAATAGATGCGCTGCCCGCCTTTGGGGCAAACTCCATGGTTTTTGACACTTCACCAAGGCCTTTCGATGATCTCCCCGTCTTCGGTTGATGAACAGAGTTTTCGCAAGCTGCTAAGCCGCAACATCGCGCTTCCCCTGGGGGTGGGCGTGCTCAGCGCGGTGGTCTTCGTGTCCCTGATCAGCTATCTGCTCTCGGCGATCCAGTGGGTCCAGCACAGCGATCGGGTGATCAACAGCATCAACCAGGCCGCCAAGCTGACGGTCGACCTGGAAACCGGCATGCGCGGCTTCCTGATCACCGGCGACGAGCATTTCCTCGACCCGTACGAAGTGGCCAAGCCGCAGATCTTCAGCGAGCTGCGTGAGTTGCGGGGGCTGGTGGCGGACAATCCGCAGCAGGTCGATCGCTTCAAGCGCCTGGAAGCCTTGCAGGAGGAGTGGGGCCTGCATGCGAAAAACATGATCGAGATGCGTCGCCAGGAGGGCGATTATCGCCGCTCGGTGCAGTCCGGCCGGGGCAAGCGACTGACCGACCAGATGCGCAAGGAGTACGACGAAGCGGTGGCGATGGAGCAGCAGCTGCGGGTCGATCGCAACGAGAACGTCACCCGCACCACGGTCCTCAGCGTGGTCTTGTACCTGCTGTTCGTGGTGGTCATCAGTGGCCTGCTGGCCTTTATCGGTCGCCGCGACCTGCTCAACCTGTCGAAGAGCTACAGCGCCAACCTCGCCGCCCAGCAGCAAAGCGCCCAGCGCCTGGCACAACAGGCCTGGCTGCGCAGTGGCCAGACCGAACTGGCCGAGCAGTTGCTGGGGCAACTGACGCTGAACCTGCTGGGGCGCAACATCCTGCAGTTCTGTGCGCAATACCTGGGCAGTGCCGTGGCGGCGCTGTACGTGCGTGAAGAGCACGGCGGCCTCAAGCGCGTGGCCGCCTATGGCTTCTCCCGCGAGCAGGAAGAGCGCGAACAGTCGATTTTCATTGGCGAAGGCATGGTCGGGCAGGCGGCCCAGCAGGATCGGCTGATCCGCCTGGACGAGGTGCCCGCCGATTACTTCAAGGTCAGCTCGGGCCTGGGCGACGGCGTGCCGCGCAGCGTGCTGGTGGTGCCGACCAGCGACGACGACCGGGTCAACGGGGTGATCGAGCTGGGCTTCCTGCGTGCCCTCAGCGATCGCGATGTCGAGTTCCTGGAGCTGATCGCCGGCAATATCGGCACCGCCATCGAAGCCGCGCGTTACCGCCAGCGCCTGCAGGAAGTGCTGGCCGAGACCCAGCAACTCAACGAAGAGCTGCAGGTGCAGCAGGAGGAACTGAAGACCGCCAACGAAGAGCTCGAGGAACAGTCGCGGGTGCTCAAGGAGTCCCAGGTGCACCTGGAGGCCCAGCAGGTGGAGCTGGAGCAGACCAACGAGCAATTGGCCGAGCAGGCCCAGGCGCTGGCGCAGCAGCGCGACGCCATGGACCGCAAGAACGGCGAGCTGAACCAGGCCCAGGTGCAGTTGCAGGAGCGTGCCGAGGAGCTGCAGCGGTCGAGCACGTACAAGTCGGAATTCCTCGCCAATATGTCCCACGAGCTGCGCACGCCGCTGAACAGCTCGCTGATCCTGGCCAAGCTGCTGGCGGAAAACCCCCAGGAAAACCTCAGCGCCGAACAGGTGCAGTTCGCCGAGTCGATTTATTCGGCGGGCACCGACCTGCTCAACCTGATCAACGACATTCTCGACATTTCCAAGGTAGAAGCCGGCAAGCTCGAGGTGCGCCCGGAAAACACCAGCGTTGCGCGCCTGGTCGAAGGTTTGCGCGGGCTGTTCCAGCCGTTGACGGCGGACAAGGGCTTGGAATTCCGTGTCGAGTTGCAGCCCGGTACGCCTTCGACGCTGTTCACCGACCGCCAGCGGGTCGAGCAAATCCTCAAGAACCTGCTGTCCAACGCCGTGAAGTTCACCGAGAAGGGCCAGGTCAGCCTGACCGTGTCGCGCCAGCCCGAGGCGGGCATTGCCTTTACCGTGCGCGACTCAGGGATAGGCATCGCCCCGGAACAGCAGGAAAGCATCTTCGAGGCCTTCCGCCAGGCCGACGGCACCACCAACCGCCGTTACGGCGGCACGGGCCTGGGGTTATCCATTTCCCGCGACCTGGCGGCGCTGCTCGGCGGTTCGATCACGGTCGCCAGCGAGCCGGGGCAGGGCAGTGTCTTCACCCTGGTGCTGCCGGAGCAGTACGTCGAGCGCGTGGCAGAGGAACAGGGCGAACTCAAGCCGATCGCTGCGCCGCTGACCCAGGCGCCGAGCAAACCGGTTCCGGCGCCGGCCCCCCGGGTGCCCGAGCCGGAGATTGCGCGTTTCGCCGACGATCGCGACAAGGCGCCGTTCGCCACCCGTTGCATCCTGGTGGTGGAGGACGAGCCGAACTTTGCCCACATCCTGTATGACCTGGCCCACGAGCTGGGTTACCAGTGCCTGGTGGCCCACGGCGCCGACGAGGGCTACAGCCTGGCCGAGCAGTTCGTGCCGGACGCGATCCTGCTGGACATGCGCCTGCCGGATCACTCCGGCCTGACAGTGTTGCAGCGCCTCAAGGCGCACGCGAGCACCCGGCACATCCCGGTGCACGTGATTTCCGTGGAAGACCGGGTCGAGGCCGCCATGCACATGGGCGCCATCGGCTACGCGGTCAAGCCCACCACCCGCGAAGAGCTCAAGGACGTGTTCGCCCGCCTGGAAGCCAAGCTCACCCAGAAGGTCAAGCGCGTGCTGCTGGTGGAGGACGACGACCTGCAGCGCGACAGCATCGCCCGGCTGATCGGCGACGACGACATCGAGATCACCGCCGTCGGCCTGGCCCAGGAGGCCCTGGAACTGCTGCGCGACAACCTCTACGACTGCATGGTCATCGACCTGAAGCTGCCGGACATGCTTGGCAACGACCTGCTCAAGCGCATGTCCACCGAGGACATCTGCTCGTTCCCGCCGGTGATCGTCTACACCGGGCGCAACCTGACCCGCGACGAAGAGGCGGAACTGCGCAAGTATTCGCGCTCGATCATCATCAAGGGCGCGCGTTCGCCCGAGCGCCTGCTGGACGAAGTGACGCTGTTCCTGCACAAGGTCGAATCCCAGCTGTCCCATGAGCGGCAGAAGATGCTCAAGGCCGCCCGCAGCCGCGACAAGGTCTTCGAGGGGCGCAAGGTCCTGCTGGTGGACGACGATGTGCGCAATATCTTCGCCCTCACCAGCGCCCTGGAGCAGAAGGGCGCGATCGTGGTCATCGGGCGCAATGGCCATGAGGCGATCGCCAAGCTCAACGAAGTCGAGGACATCGACCTGGTGCTGATGGACGTGATGATGCCCGAGATGGACGGTTACGAAGCCACCCTGGAAATCCGCAAGCAGCCGCGCTGGCGCAAGCTGCCGATCATCGCGGTGACCGCCAAGGCCATGAAGGACGATCAGGAGCGCTGCCTGCAGGCTGGCGCCAACGATTACCTGGCCAAGCCGATCGACCTCGACCGGCTGTTTTCCCTTATTCGAGTCTGGTTACCCAAGATGGAAAGAATCTAGTGGAGCGCAATACCGAGATCGAACTGCGCCTGTTGATCGAAGCTATCTACCTCAAGTACAGCTACGACTTCCGCGATTACTCCGGTGCCTCGATCAAGCGCCGGATCAACCATGCGCTGCGCCAGTTCGAATGCAAGACCATTTCCGCCCTGCAGGAACGGGTGTTGCACGATCCGGGCGCGTTCATGCAACTGCTGCAATTCTTGACGATCCCGGTCAGCGAGATGTTTCGCGACCCGTCGCACTTCCTGGCGATTCGCCAGGAAGTGGTGCCGCTGCTCAAGACCTATCCTTCGATCAAGATCTGGATCGCCGGTTGCAGCACCGGCGAAGAGGTCTATTCGATGGCCATCCTGTTGCGCGAGGAAGGGTTGCTGGAGCGCACCATCATCTACGCCACCGATATCAATCCCAGCTCCCTGGAGAAGGCCAAGCAGGGCATCTTTTCCCTGGAAAACATTCGCGCCTACACCCAGAACTACCAGCAGGCCGGCGGTTTGCGCTCCTTTGCCGACTACTACACGGCGGCCTACGACTACGCGATCTTCGACAAGACCCTGCGTGAGAACGTGACCTTCGCCGATCACAGCCTGGCGACCGACAGCGTGTTCTCCGAAACCCAGCTGATTTCCTGTCGCAATGTACTGATCTATTTCAACAAGAAGTTGCAGGACCGCGCCTTCGGCCTGTTCCACGAGTCGCTTTGCCACCGTGGCTTCCTGGTGCTGGGCAGCAAGGAAACCCTGGATTTCTCGGCCTACGCCCAGCATTTCGAAGCGCTGGTCAAACAAGAGCGGGTCTACCGCAAATCATGAACGGCGACCTCATCAGGCAATCCGCCCTGCCGCGGGTCGAGGCCATAGCGATAGGCGCGTCGGCCGGCGGCGTCGAGGCGCTGCTGGAAATCTTCACCGCGTTTCCCGAGGGGTTCAGCCTGCCGATCGTGGTAGTGCTGCACCTGCCCGAAGGGCATCGCAGCCAGTTGGCCGAGCTGTTCGGCCAGCGCTTGGCGCTGCCGGTGAAAGAGGCTCGCGACAAGCAGACCATCGAGCGCGGCACCCTGTATTTCGCCACGCCCGGTTACCACTTGTCGGTGGAGCAGGACCGCAGCCTGTCCCTGAGCCAGGAGGAGCGCGTGCATCATTCGCGTCCCGCCATCGATTACCTGTTCGACTCCGCCGCCGATGCCTATGGCCCGCGCCTGGCCGCGGTGCTGCTGACCGGGGCCAACCAGGACGGCGCGCATGGCCTGGCCCAGGTCAAGCGGCGCGGCGGCCTGAGCATTGTCCAGGACCCGGCCGAGGCCCAGGTGGCGACCATGCCCGAGGCGGCCATCGCGCTGCACCGACCGGATTACATTCTCCCTTTGCACGGCATCAGCCGTCTGCTTGTCGAGCTGGAACGAATCGCATGTTAAGTCATATCCAAGCCAAGCTGCTGATCGTCGACGATCTGCCAGAGAACCTGCTGGCCCTCGAAGCGCTGATCAAGCGCGAGGACCGCCAGGTGTACAAGGCGCTGTCGGCGGACGAGGCGTTGTCGCTGTTGCTCCAGCATGAATTCGCCATGGCCATCCTCGATGTGCAGATGCCCGGCATGAACGGCTTCGAGCTGGCCGAACTGATGCGCGGCACCGAGAAGACCAAGAACATCCCCATCGTGTTCGTCAGCGCCGCCGGGCGCGAGCTCGACTATGCCTTCAAGGGCTATGAGAGCGGCGCGGTGGACTTCCTGCACAAGCCGCTGGATATCCATGCGGTAAAAAGCAAGGTCAATGTGTTCGTCGACCTGTACCGGCAGAGCAAGGCCATGAAACAGCAGGTCGAAGCCCTGGAACAGAGCCGGCGCGAGCAGGAGGCGCTGCTCAAGCAGTTGCAGGCGACCCAGAACGAACTGGAGCAGGCGGTGCGCATGCGTGACGATTTCATGTCGATCGTCGCCCACGAGGTGCGCACGCCGTTGAACGGCCTGATCCTGGAAACCCAGCTGCGCAAGATGCACCTGGCCCGCGACAATGCTTGCGCGTTCACCCTGGACAAGATGCACGCCATGGTCGAGCGCGACGAGCGCCAGATCAAAAGCCTGATCCGCCTGATCGAGGACATGCTGGACATCTCGCGGATCCGTACCGGCAAGCTGTCGATCCGCCCGAGCCAGGTCGACCTGGTGCAACTGGTGCGCGGCCTGCTGGAGAATTTCGCGCCCCAGGTCGAGGCCGCCGAGTCCTCGATCGCCCTGAGCGCCGAAGGCTCGGTGCTTGGCCAGTGGGACGAGTTCCGCATCGAACAGGTGATCTCCAACCTGCTGACCAATGCCTTGCGGTATGGCGCCAGGAGCCCGATCGAAGTACGGGTCTACAGCGCGGACGGGCAGGCGCGGGTCGAGGTGCGCGATCACGGGATCGGCATCAGCGAGGAAGACCAGGCGCGTATCTTCCAGCAGTTCGAGCGCGTCTCTGTCAATCATGCGGTGGCCGGGCTCGGGCTGGGGTTGTTCATTTCCGAGCAGATCGTCACCGCCCATGGCGGCACCATCGAAGTCGACAGCAGGGTCGGCGAAGGTGCCCTGTTTCGCGTTTGTCTGCCGCTGTAGGAAAACACCGGCAGCCACGCAACCTTCTGGATGACCGGATGGTCGTATCAGCAGCTATTGACCGAACAAAGGCTTCTCATGAGTGAAGATGCACAAGACGTCGTACTGATCGTCGAAGATGAACCGGTGATTCTGATGTTGCTCGCCGACTACCTGTCGGGCCTGGGCTATCGGGTGCTGCAGGCGGAAAACGGCGAGCAGGCATTCGAGATCCTCGCCAGCAAACCGCACCTGGATGTGATGATCACCGACTACCGGTTGCCGGGCGGGATTACCGGGGTGATGATCGCCGAGCCCGCGGTGAAGCTGCGACCGGACCTCAAGGTGATTTTCATCAGCGGTTATCCCACCGAGATTCTCGAGTCCGGCAGCCCGATCGCCAGAAGCGCGCCGATCCTGGCCAAGCCCTTCGACCTCAACAGCCTGCAGGAGCAGATCCAGCGCCTGCTGGCATGACACCCCGAGCCCTGTAGTCCTGTAGCCGCTGCCGAGCCCGCGAGGCTGCGATCGGTTGCGTAGCAACCGCAAGACCGGGCTCCACGATGGATCAGGTAAATCTTGCGCCTGCTACGCAGGCGATCGCAGCCTGCGGCAGCGGCTACAGGGACGGGGCGACATTGAAATATCGTCCGGCGGCGCGGGTTTACAGACCTTGCTGCAACGCCGGGTCGTCGGGGTTCTGTTGTTCCAGCTGGGCCAGGAGAATCTGCACGTTCTGCAGTTGGCCGCTTTCCTTCCAGTACTTGATCAGCAACACCCGCGCCTTGCGGTTGGCGGGTTGGCGCTGGACGATTTCCTCGAGCTGTTTCTGCGCCGCCTCCAGCTCTTCTTCGCTGTGCAGGGTGGTGGCCAGGTCGTAGCGGTAGTCGGCGTTGTTCGGCTCCAGCTCCACGGCGCGGGACAGGCCGAGCAGGGCGAACTCGCTCTGGTCGTGGTGCAGCAGCCACATGCCCAGGGCGTGTTGCAGGTAGGCGGAATCCTGTTGCGCCTGCAGTTGCCTGGCCAGCAGCTTGCGGGCATCTTCGCTGCGGCCCTGGCGGTCCAGCACCTCCAGTTGCAGGATCACCGCTTGCAGGTTGTCCGGTTGCAGGCTCAAGGCATGCTCCAGCGTCTGCTGGGCCCGGTCCAGGTTGGCGTTGTGCAGGTACAGGCGCGCCAGCTGGTATTGCGCCTCGACGTTCTCCGGCTGGGCCTTGAGCACTTGGGTGTACTCATCGATCACTTGCTGCAGCGGCCCGAAATACAGGCCCTGCTCATCCGGCGACAGGCCGAGCAGGGCGGTGACGGCGGCGAAGCGCACGCTTTGCACTTCGTCGTCCAGCAGCGGGCCGATCAGCAGGCTGCGCTGGCGTGCCGGAACCAGGCCGAGCACTGCCTGAATGGCGGCCTCGCGGACCTCGGGCTCGGCGTGGTGCAGGCCGGCGTCGGCCAGTTTCAGCGCCTGCGGGCTGGGGTAGTTGTGCAGCTCGGCGAGCAGGCGGATGCGCCGGCTGTCCGACAGGTCGGGACGTCCCAACTGCTGATACAGCACCCGCGCGGCCCCGGGCTGGCCGTTGCGCGCCTGTTCCAGGGCCTTGGCGTAACCGTGCTTGATCGCATCCGGCACCACCGGCGGCGTGGTGCGCAGGAACAGCCACGCCAGGCCCAGGGCCAGGACGACGATAAGGCTGATCAACAGGGGGCGGCGGGGCTTGGTCATGAGGCATCCATGGCAGGGGCGGCTTTACGAAGGCGCAAGCTTCGGTCAGGTTCCCCTTGGAGTCAAACCGCGGTTGCGGGGCGGCGGATACGACTCGGGTTTTCGCGGCGGGGCAAGGCCGCAAGAGCGGCACCGGCGGGTCCCATCACACTGCTTGACGAGGCGGTTGGCGCGGACGATCGACAGTTCGGGAAAAATTGCCTTCCTGCCGGGAAGGCCGGGACGATAAGCTTTCCCGGCCGCCGATTGACTACGCTAGCCGCAGGTGCCCCTTTGCCCAGAACCCACTCATGCAGCCACTGATCAACTACTTCAAGGTCGTCATCCACCCGGGAGGCGCGGTGCTGCGCTTCGCCCTGCGCACCATCGCCGCGGGCCTGCTGACCCTGTACCTGGCGTTCATCTTCGATCTCGACCAGCCCAAGTGGTCGCTGATGGCGGTGATCATCGTCAGCCAGCCCCTGGCCGGCATGGCCCTGGCCCGCAGCTTCGGCCAGGTGATCGGCACCACCCTGGGGGCCGCGGTGGCGGTGTTGATCATGGCGATCTTCCCCCAGGCGCCACTGCCGTTCCTGGTTACCCTGGGCCTGTGGCTGGCGTTGTGCACCGCCGGCGGCACCCTGTTGCGCTACACCAGTTCCCAGGCATTCGTGCTCAGTGGCTACACCGCGGTGGTGGTGGCGATGCTGGCGATCCCCGAGCAGGGCAACACCCTGACGCTGGCGATTACCCGGGTTACCGAAACCCTGCTGGCGGTGGCCTGCGTCTGCGTGGTCAGCCTGCTGACGGCGCGCCCGGAGGCGGTGGCCCACGGTTACTTCGCCAAGATCGACCAGGTGCTCAAGCTGCTGGCGACCCATGCCGCGGCAGCGATTCGCACCGACGAGAGCGAAGCCGACTTCCACAAGCGGCAAATGCAGCTTTTGGGCGAGATCAGCGCGCTGGAAGGGTTGCGCCGCCACCTGTACTTCGATGCGCCACGCCTGCGCAGCGCCGACGGCCTGGTGCAACTGCTGGGTAACCAACTGGTGCTGCTGACCTCACGCCTTACCGTGCTGCGCCACCAGCGCGAACTGCTGCGGGCGCGCTGGGTCGGCGAGCTACCGGAGGCGATCCAGCAACTGCGCGCCGACGAGCTGGCGTTTCTCGATGAGCTGGCGCAGCACGGCCGTAGGTTACCCGCCGCCTCGCGGCAGCAGTTCGGGCAATTGCAGCAGCGCTTCGATGAACAGGCGCGGCGCGCCGAGCGCGAGGCCGATGCCTTGCCCGCCACCTTGCGCTCCCTGGCCTGGGCCCTGCGCTGGGAGCAGGCGCGGATGCTCAAGCAGCTCGAAGACATTCTCGAATTCAGCGATGCCATCCAGGACGGCCGCCAGGCCAGTTGCCTGTACCGCCAGGGTCGGGCCAATCCGTTGCACCTGGACTGGCCGCTGGCGGCGATGAATGCGCTGCGGGCCTTTACCGCGCTGCTGGTCGCCGGGCTGATCTGGATCGAAACCGCCTGGGACGGCGCGCGTTCGAGCATGGTCCTGGTGGGTATTCTCTGCTCGCTGATGGCGACCTTCCCGCGGCCCCTGGCTGCGGCGCAAAGCTATATGCGCGGCCAGGCCCTGGCGCTGGCGATCTCGGCGGTCTATGTCTTCGCCCTGGTGCCGTTGATTGGCGATTTCGAGTGGCTGGCGCTATTGCTGGTGCCGCTGCTGTATACGGTCGCGGTGGGCCTGGCCAGCCCGCTGACCGCCGGCATCGGCATGGGCCTGGGGCTGTCGAGCCTGCTGATGATCGGCCCGCAGAACATCGGCGCCTGGCAGAACAGTGCCATCCAGTGGTTCGAGTTCGCCGGGGCCTATGTCAGCGGCGGGGTGCTGTCGCTGCTGGTCTACGCCTTCATCTTTCCGTTCAACCCGGTGTTGCGCATTCGCCGCTTGTTCCGCGACACCCGCGAGCAGGTGTACGCCTTGCAGAAAACCACGGCCGGCGACGAGGAGCAGTTTGTCTTCGAAAGCCGCATGGTCGACCGCCTGACCCAGATGCTCGGGCTGTTGCCCGCCGCCGGCGACCGCGCTAGCGCCGAGCGTTTCGAGACCAGCCTGGCCTGCATGACCCTGGGCGTGGCGATGAACCAGCTCAAGCAGCAGAGCCTGGACAACCCCTGGCTGAGCAGCGCGGCCAACGCCGACCTGCAGCAGTTGCTGCGGCGGATCGGGCGTTATGTGGCCGGGCGCCCGGGGCTGGCGGTGGACGAGCTGCTGGCGCGGCTGCGAGAGCTGGGCGACTACCTCGATCAGTTGCACGGCGCCGACCGGCCCCAGGCTCACGAGCAGCTGTGGTCGGTGTTCCGCATGCGCGTCTCGCTGCTGATCGTCGGCGCCTTCCTGGAGCGCTACAGCCCCATGCTGCAACCCACGGAAACAGGAGAACCGGTCCTTGCCCATTGATTTCGAATTCGGCGGCGTCTACCTGCCGCCCATTGCCCAGGCCCTGTTGCTGGCCTTGCCGATTTTCCTGTTGCTCGACTGGGGGCTGCGGCGCCTCGGTGTGTTGCGCTTCGTCTGGCACGAAGCGTTGTTCGAAGGGGCGCTGTATGCCTGCGTCTGCGCCACGGTCATTTTGCTGATGGGAAGCCTATGAATCTGAAAAACACCCTGGCCCGCTCGATCACCCTGGGGGCGGTAGTGCTGGCGCTGGTGCTGGGCTGGTTTGCCTGGGAGCATTACACCCGCGCGCCCTGGACGCGTGATGCGCGGGTGCGGGCCGATGTGGTGACCCTGTCGGCGGATGTCGCCGGGCGCATCGTCAGCCTGCAGGTGCAGGACAACCAGCACGTGGACAAGGGTCAGCTGCTGCTGGAGATCGACCCGGCGCAATACGCCCTGGCCGTGGAGCATGCCAAGCGCTCGGTGGAAGTGGCGGTCGCCACCCTCGGCCAGTCCGAAGCGGCGATTGCCGCCAGCGCGGCGCAGCTCAAGCAGCGGCAAAGCGAAGAGCGTCGGCGCCGCAGCCTGAAGCAGGGCTTCGCGATTTCCGGCGAGGAGTGGGAGAAGTCCAATACCGATGTGGCGGTGGCCCAGGCCGACCTGTTGCGCGACCAGGCCAATCTCGGCCTGGCCCGGGCCAACGTGCACCTGGCCCAGGCGGCGCTGAAACAGGCCGAACTGGACCTGCAGCGCACCCGGGTCGAAGCCCCGGTCAGCGGCTACGTGACCAACCTGCAGACCCGCCAGGGCGACTACGCCAGTGCCGGTGCGGCCTTGCTGGCGCTGGTGGACAGCGACTCCTTCTACATCAGTGGTTACTTCGAGGAGACCAAGCTGCCGCGGATCGAGGAGGGCAGCGCGGTGCGCATCCAGCTGATGAGCGGCGAGACCTTCGGCGGCCAGGTGCAGAGCATCGCGTTTGCCATTACCGACCGCGAGAACTCCCAGGGCAGCCGCCTGCTGGCCAACATCAACCCCAGCTACACCTGGGTCAAGCTGGCGCAGCGGGTGCCGGTGCGGATCGCCATCGACCCCGATTACCCGGGCAAGGACCGGTTGCGCGCCGGCACCACGGCGACGGTGACGGTGTTGGAATAGATACTGGGTTGAGGTGCCTGAACGACAGTCATCGCGGGCAAGTCGGATCGCCGCCCGCTCGCTCCTGCAGAAACGGCGATCTTCTTCTGTAGGCGCGGCCGGTCGCGGCTCGATTGCCCGCGATGCTGTTCCAGGGGGCAAAAAAAGCCCCGTGACCGAATGAGAACACGGGGCAAAAATTTGGTTGGTTGCGGCCAACCAAAGGAGCTCGGTTGAAGCCTTACTTGCTGGCGACCGCCTCAGGCTGCCAGCCGCCACCCAGGGCCTTGTAGATGGCGACGATGCCACGGTACAGGTCGACCTCGGCCTGGGCCTGGGAGTCCTCGGCGGCCAGGCGTTCGCGCTGGGCGTCGAGCAGCACCAGGAAATCGACGGTGCCTTCGCGGTAGCGGATCTGCGCCAGGTCCGCCGCGGCGCGGCTCGACTCGCTCTGGCGAATCAGCGAGATCAGGCGTTGTTGGCGCTTGCCGTAATCGCTGAACGCGTTTTCCGACTCTTCCAGGGCCAGCAGCACTTGCTGCTCGTAGGTCGCCAGGGCGCCGTCGGCGTCGGCATTGGCGCCGCGCAGACGGGCGCGCACGCTACCCAGGTCGAAGGCGGCCCAGGTGATGCTCGGGCCCAGGGCCCAGGCATTGGCGGCCGAGGAGCCGATCTGCGAACCACGACCGGCGGTGAAGCCGAGGAAGCCGCTGAGGCTGACCCGGGGGAACAGGTCGGCCTTGGCCACGCCGATCCGTGCGGTGGCGGCGGCCAGCTGGCGTTCGGCGCTGAGAATGTCCGGACGGCGTTGCAGCAGCTCGCCCGGGTCGCCGATCGGCAGGGCCTTGGCAATCGCCGGCAGTTGCGCAGGCTTGAGGTCGACGCTGAGCTTGTCCGGCCGCTCGCCGAGCAGGGTGGCGATACGGTTGCGCTGGCGCACCTGTTCGGCCTGCAGTTGCGGCACGCTGGCCTCTACCGCGGCCAGGCGCGCATCGGCGCGGACCACGTCGAGCTGGTCGCCGACGCCGGCGTCACGCAGGCTTTCGGTGATTTTGCGCGACTCCTGCTGGTTGGCCAGGTTGGCCAGGGCGATCTTTTCCCGCAGCTGGGCGCCGCGCAGCTGGCCGTAGGCATCCACCAGCTCGGCAATCATGGTGACTTGCAACTGGTAGAGGTCGGCCTCGGCGGCCTGCTGGTCGGCTTCGCTGGCTTCCAGGTTGCGCTGGATGCGACCGAACAGGTCCAGTTCCCAGGCCATGTCCAGGCCCAGGTCATAGCGTTCGCTGTTGACCCGGCGAGTGGTCTGGCCGGGGATCTGACCCTTGGCCAGGTCGCTGCTGGCGCGGCTGGTGATGGTCGGCATCGCATCGTTGCTGGCGTCGTCGCGAATCGCCCGGGCGGCCCGCAGGCGAGCGAAGGCCACACGCAACTCACGGTTGCCCTGCAGGGACCGGGTCACCAGCTGGTTGAGCACCGGGTCGTCGAACTGCTGCCACCAGATGCCTTCGAAACGCGCGCGGTCGAAATTCTTCTGGCCCGCGGCGCCGTCGGTGGCGGCCGTGATGTTGGCCGCATCAAGAGGCGGGGTCTGGTAGTCCGGGCCGACGGCACAGGCACTCAGGGCCAGTGCCAGCAAGCTCGGCAGGAAGGCTTTCACGCTCATTGTTGCGCCTCCAGTTTCAGGGCACGGGTCGCTTTGCGGGCTTCGCTGCGCTCCACATGGTTGCGGATCAGGACGTAGAACACCGGGGTCAGCAGCAGGCCGAAGAAGGTCACCCCGAGCATCCCGGAGAACACCGCGACACCCATGGCATGACGCATTTCCGCGCCAGCACCGCTGGAGAACACCAGGGGCACCACACCCATGATGAAGGCGAACGAGGTCATCAGGATCGGCCGCAGACGCAGGCGGCAGGCTTCCAGCACCGCGGCCAGCGGGTCGAGGCCTTCTTCCTGCTTGTCCTTGGCGAATTCGACGATCAGGATCGCGTTCTTGCACGCCAGGCCCACCAGTACGATCAGGCCGATCTGGGTGAAGATGTTGTTGTCGCCACCGGACAGGATCACCCCGGTGATGGCCGACAGCAGGGTCATCGGTACGATCAGGATCACCGCCAGCGGCAGGCTCCAGCTCTCGTATTGCGCCGCCAGTACCAGGAACGCCAGCAGGACGCAGAGCGGGAAGACGAACAGCGCGGTGTTACCGGCAAGGATCTGCTGGTAGGTCAGCTCGGTCCATTCGTAGGTCATGCCGTTGGGCAGTTCTTCCTTGAGCAGTTTCTCGATCGCCGCTTCCGCCTGGCCGGAGCTGTAGCCCGGTGCGGCCGCGCCGTTGATTTCCGCGGTGACGAAGCCGTTGTAGTGCATCACGCGGTCGGGACCGGAGGTGTCACTGACCTTGATGAAGGTCGCCAGCGGGATCATCTCGCCCTTGTTGTTGCGTACTTTCAGCTGGCCGATCTGTTCGGCTTCGAGACGGAACTGCTGTTCAGCCTGGACGTTGACCTGGTAGGTACGGCCAAAACGGTTGAAGTCGTTGGCGTACAGCGAGCCCAGGTAGACCTGCAGGGTGTCGAAGATATCGCTGATGGCCACGCCGTGGGTCTTGGCCTTTTCCCGGTCGATAGCCGCGTCGACCTGGGGCACGTTGACCTGATAGCTGGTGAACAGCCCGGCCAGTTCCGGCACGCTGCGACTCTTGGCGATGACGTTCTGCACTTCTTTATACAGCTCTTCGTAACCCATGCCGCTGCGGTCCTCGACCTGCAGGCGGAAGCCGCCAATGGTCCCCAGGCCCTGTACCGGCGGCGGTGGGAAGATCGCCATGTAGGCTTCCTGGATATCGGCGTACTTGCCGTTCAGGGCGCCGGCGATGGCTCCGGCGGACATGCTCGGGTCCTTGCGCTCGTCGAAAGGCTTGAGGGTCACGAACACGATGCCGTTGTTCGGGCTGTTGGTGAAACCGTTGATCGACAGGCCCGGGAAGGCCACCGCGCTTTCCACGCCCGGTTGCTTCAGGGCGATGTCGGACATGCGCTTGATCACGTCCTCGGTGCGGTCCAGGCTCGCGGCGTCCGGCAGTTGGGCGAAGGCCACCAGGTATTGCTTGTCCTGGGCCGGGACGAAGCCCATCGGCGTGTGGGCGAAGCCGAACCAGGTCAGCACCATCAGGCCCGCGTAGAGGAACAGGGCGATGCCGCTGCCACGAATCACCCGGCGCACGGTGCCGACGTAGCCACCGCTTGCGCGGTCGAAGAAGCGGTTGAACGGTTTGAACAGCCAGCCACCCAGCAACTTGTCGAGGAACCTGGAGAAGCCGTCCTTCGGTGCGTGGTGGTCCTTGAGCAAGACCGCGGCCAGGGCCGGCGACAGGGTCAGGGAGTTGAAGGCCGAGATCACCGTGGAGATCGCGATGGTCAGGGCGAACTGCTTGTAGAACTGCCCGGTCAGGCCGCTGATGAAGGCCGCCGGCACGAACACCGCGCAGAGCACCAGGGCGGTGGCGATGATCGGCCCGGTCACTTCGCGCATGGCGCGCTTGGTGGCTTCCACCGGGTTCAGCCCGAGGCCGATATTACGCTCGACGTTTTCCACCACCACGATGGCATCGTCCACCACGATACCGATGGCCAGCACCAGCCCGAACAGCGACAGGGCGTTGAGCGAGAAGCCGAACAGGTGCATCACGGCAAAGGTACCGATCAGCGAGACCGGCACCGCCACCAGCGGGATGATCGAGGCGCGCCAGGTCTGCAGGAACAGGATCACCACCAGCACCACCAGGATCAGCGCTTCGAACAGGGTATGCACCACGGCCTCGATGGAACCACGCACGAAGATGGTCGGGTCGTAGACGATGCTGAAGTCCATGCCCTGCGGGAAGCTCTGCTTCAGCTCGGCCATCTTGGCCCGCACTTCGTTGGAGATCTCGATGGCGTTGGAGCCAGGGCGCTGGAAGATCGGGATCGCCACCGCCGGCTGGTTGTTCAGCAGCGAACGCAGGGCGTACTGGTTGGAGCCCAGCTCGACCCGGGCGATGTCTTTCAGGCGAGTGATCTCGCCGTTGTCGCCGGACCGGATGATGATGTTCTCGAACTCTTCCTCGGTCACCAGGCGGCCCTGGGTGTTGACCGACAGCTGGAAGCTGGTGGCGCTCGGCGCGGGCGGGGCGCCCAGGGTACCGGCGGCGACCTGGCGGTTCTGCTCGCGAATGGCGTTGACCACGTCAGTGGCGGTCAGGTTGCGCGAAGCGGTCTTGTTCGGATCGAGCCAGACCCGCAGCGAGTAGTCGCCCATGCCGAACAGCTGCACGTCGCCGACGCCGCCCAGGCGCGCCAGCTCATCCTTGATGTTGAGGATGGCGTAGTTGGACAGGTAGAGCATGTCGTAGCGTTTGTCCGGCGAGGTCAAGTGCACGACCATGGTCAGGTCCGGGGAGGCCTTGTCCACGGTGATACCGATGCGCGTCACCTCTTCAGGCAGCTTCGGCTCGGTCCGGGTCACGCGGTTCTGCACCTGCACCTGGGCGTTGTCCAGGTCGGTACCCAGGGCGAAGGTGATGGTCAGGGTGATCTTGCCGTCGGCGGTGGACTGCGAGGACATGTAGAGCATGTTCTCAACCCCGGTGATGGCCTGCTCCAGGGGCGCGGCCACGGTCTCGCCGATGACTTTCGGGTTGGCGCCCGGGAAGTTGGCGCGCACTACCACGGTCGGCGGTACCACTTCCGGGTATTCGCTGATGGGCAGCTGGAACAGCGAGATGGAGCCGGCGATCAGGATCAGCAGCGACAGCACCGCTGCGAAGATCGGCCGTGAAATGAAGAACTGGGAGAAATTCATCTTGAGTCTTTTCCCTTAACCGCGTGGAGTCGCAGCGCTGGCCAGTTTCGCAGCCGCTTCAGGCGCGCCCTTGGCGGGGGCGACTTGAGGCAGGTTGCTGGCTTCCAGGGCTTGTCGTTGTTGCGCCAGGGCGGCGAGGGTTTCCTTGCTGGCCATCGGCACCACTTCAGGGCTGACCGGCGCGCCCGGACGGGCTCGCTGCAGGCCCTTGACGATGATGGTGTCGTCCTTGTTCAGGCCGTTGCGGACAATGCGCAGGCCTTCGATCTTCGGCCCCAGCTCGACGGCGCGGTACGCCGGCTTGTTGTCGGTGTCCATCACCAGCACGAACTTCTTGCCCAGGTCGGTACCCACCGCTTCGTCGTTGATCAGCACGGCGGAGTAGGTGCCGCTGCCCACCAGTTTCAGGCGTGCATAGAGGCCCGGGGTGTAGCTGCCGTCGCTGTTGTCGAACACCGCGCGACCGCGGATGGTGCCGGTCTGCGGGTTGACCTGGTTGTCGACGAAGTTCATCTGGCCCAGGTGCGGGTGGCCTTCTTCATTGGACAGGCCGAGGTAGACCGGGGTGGTCTGGCCACGTTGGCCCTGGCGGGCGAGCTGGGTGTACTTGAGGTACACACGCTCGTCGGCGTCGAAGTAGGCGTAGACCTTGTCGGTGGAGACCACGCTGGTCAGCGGGGTGACGTCGGCGGTCACCAGGTTGCCGGCGGTGATTTCGGCGCGGCTGACGCGGCCGCTGATGGGCGCGCTGACCCGGGTGAAGCTCAGGTTGAGCTTGGCCACGTCCAGTTGCGCCTGGATCGCGTCGACCCCGGCGCGGGCTTCCTGGGCGGCGCTGGTGCGGGTGTCGGCCAGTTCGGCGGAAATCGCGTTGCTGGTCAGCAGGCGCTGGCCGCGCTGGGCTTCATTGGCACTGCGGGTGGCGGTGGCGCGGGCTTGTTGCAGCTGGGCTTCCAGGCGGCGCACTTCGGCCTGGAACGGCCGTGGGTCGATCTGGAACAGCAGGTCGCCTTTCTTCACCAGGGCGCCTTCGGTGAAGGCCACCTGGTCGATCTGGCCGGAAACCCGTGGGCGGATCTGTACGGTTTCAGGCGCCTCGAGGCGCCCGGTGAACTCGTCCCATTCGTTGACCGGTTGCTCCAGCACCTTGGCCACACTGACTTTGGCGGCGGGCATGTTGGCGGCCGTTTGCGGCGCCTTGCCACAGGCGCTCATCACCAGCACAGCCAATAATGCGAGAGGGAAGCGTAAGTGTTTGAGTGACTGTTCCATGGATCATCCGCCAATGTATTTGAGATGGGCGGATGATGCTCGGCAGGGGTTGTATCGCACGAATCGAATGAGCCGAAGGTAACTATCATTCGGAATGATATAAGCGCGATGAAAGCTCTCTAGCTTGCACCTTTAGTTAGGGGGCTATCAATTCCTTAAACGGAATTTCATTGTTTCCAGGATTGCAAGGATGGGAGGCCAGGCCCCTGGTGCTATCGCGAGCCATTGAATATCGATTGGGTAAGTAATGACTTTGCCTACCAGCTGCCATAGGGAATGCCGTACTTCTCTATGTACCGCTTGGAGTTCTCGGGTAGCGGGTAGTAGTGCCCGTTTGATTTACCCAGGTGCGGCCCCAGCGGTTCAATCTCGGCTTGGACGCGGGCGACTTTGATCGGGTGATGACATTCATCCCTTACCCAGACCTGGACAATGCCGCCAGGAGCCAGCCCCAGGTTGACCGAGGCCATGTAGCTGGCGGTTTGCTGTGGCGTTTCCGGGCAACGACGGGCCGTGGTCTTGCGCATGATTTGCCGGGCCTCTTCCGGGATGTCGATCCATACCCGATAAGTTTGTGGTTCAACCACTGATTGCCAGCGTACGAAAATGCGTTTGGGCAGGTCGGCACCGATCACCGATCTGCCATCACCACCAATCTCGCTCCAACCTCTGGCCCATTCCTTTTTATAACCAAGGTTTCCGCCTGACGCAGTCCCACGGGCAGTGCGGTGAAACAGTTTTCCATTGATATCCTCTACTGCGCTGTCTTCAACCCAGACTTTCATGTAGTAGGGTTCAGTAAAGCCAAGTTCCCACCAGGGGCTTTTGGGATCGTTTTTTGCGGAAAGTGGATCACCGGCCAGGCAACCACTTAGCAGCAGTGCGCCCAGCAGGGCGATGAATATTCTCATTACCAAAGCGTCCAGTCAGGTACGTGAGGGTGTTGCACACGCACGGCATCCACCGTGGGGGCATTGATATAGACGACTTTAAGGCTGCCGCCATCCTGTTTGCCAAGCGGGTGGTTCCAGTGGGCCGAGAGATGGATATAACGCAGCTTGAGCATGGTCTCCTCGGCTGGAGTCGTACTGTAGTCACCGGCGACAAATCTGTCACAAAGGGCTTGAAGCTCTTGCGGGATGGCGTAGTCCGGGTCTTGTTCGTCGATGGTGTTGAAGCGTACGCCGTTCTCCTTGGCCAGTTCATACATGACGCGCAGATACACCTTTGCCAGTTTGTTACTCATTGGTCTCTTGAGCTGCAGGCCGGCATACACTCGTTTTTGTCGTAAACCGAGGCGGTCCTGTGAATCCTGCGGAAGAACCGTCGGCTCCGGTGTGACGATTTCCAGCCATTGTGCGGGCCAACCCTCGGCCAACCAGCGCTTTCTCGTCTGTATCGCTTCCCGATAAATCGAAGTTTGGGTCACATCAGTATTGAATGGCACCTCCAGCGCCTGCATCGGACTGACCAGGACACACTCCTGCACCTCATCCAGATAACCACCACCGATATCCGAGTGTGCACCGGGCAGGGTGATCTCGATGTGGTCGGGTTTGACCCGGCTCAGGGCAAAGTTGGCGCGGTACTCGTCGCGGGCGACCAGTTGGACCACCGAGCGAAAGTAGCGACGGTCGAGGTGCAGCTTGATACCTGCGGCAATGGCGCTGCGCACGTTGCCCAGATTGCTCAGCCCGGCAACCGACGGCACCGTATCGAACAGGCCGATAAAGCCCATGTCTAGGTCGTTGCCGTACTGTCGGTTGAAGCGGGGACTGAAGGCCTTAGAGTGGTCGTGCAGAATCAGCTCGAGTGGCCCCAGCCAGCGCACGACTTCATTGGCAAAGTGCCGGGCTGCGGCGGCCCCTCGGCTAAAGCCGAAGGCATCGAAGGTCAGAGAGGTAATTTCGCTGTCAGGGTTCTGCTCGAAGAAAAGACCAAGACGTTGCTTGATCTCGATAAATGCCTTCTGCACACATCCTGATATTCCCGTACCGCCACGCCCCGTTCCCGAGGTGATCACGCTATCTTTTTCGCCAGCTTGCGTGCCGATACCTTCGATATAGATGGAGCGAAAGGCCTGTCTTTGTAGGCCCTTACCTTCAGATTCCTGTTCGGAAAAGTACAAATCACTCAACCGCTTAACATTGCTCACATCATTCCCATAACTGCTCTGCGGATCCTTCATATACGGCTTGCAACTGCCATCGATATCCCTGGCATCGATAGGGTGTTGGGCCCCACAAAGCTGCCCCACGGCCGAGTTGCTGGCGTTGTTGCCGGTACCGTCGAAAAACACGCCGATGCGCAGCGCCACCTGGACCTTTTCCGGCGCTGGCGCAGGTTCCTTGGCGTATTTCTCATATTGGGCCCAGAGTTGTTCGCCGTAGCTGGGTGGGACGGTTTCGGCGGCGCGTTCGGCAGGGCGCTGGTTGGGGTTGGCGGGCCGTAGAAGGCTGGGCATCGGCCCGGGTCCGTTGCTGGCCATGGCGGGTCCTGGTTCGGTCGAGAGGGTCGCTGGAAACCGTACCGGGAATGGCGGGGCAAGGATTTAGGAGGATTCTGCAAGGGGCTGAGCAGGGGCTGATTCTGTTGTAGGGCTGATGCACAGGATCCCCAGATAGCCAGAGAGTTTTTTACTTTCTAGCAACCACAAAAATCATAATTTCGGCATTTTCCTCCTGCTCCCAGAATGCGTCCTACACCTCCCACGGCTGCCTACGTGGGATCACTCAACAGGGCGCAGACATGACAACCCATAAAACAACAATCGACACGCTTGTAGTGGGCGCCGGCCAAGCCGGCGTGGCCATGAGCGAACACCTGAGCCGCCTGGGCGTGCCGCACCTGGTGCTGGAACGCAAGCGCATCGCCGAAGCCTGGCGCACCGGACGCTGGGATTCGCTGGTGGCCAACGGCCCGGCCTGGCACGACCGCTTTCCCGGCCTGGAGTTCGCAGGCCTGGACCCCGATGCCTTTGCCGGCAAGGACCAGGTGGCCGACTACTTCGAAACCTACGCCCGCAAATTCAACGCGCCGATCCGCACCGGCGTCGAAGTCCGGAAGGTGGTGCGTAACGCCAACCGCCCAGGCTTCACCGTGGACACCAGCGACGGGGTGATCGAAGCCCGGCAGGTGGTGGTGGCCACCGGTCCGTTCCAATGCCCGGTGACCCCACCGATCGCCCCGCAAGATCAACGCGTGCTGCAGATGCACTCGGCGGCCTACCGCAACCCGCAGCAGTTGCCCGAAGGCGCGGTGCTGGTGGTGGGCGCGGGCTCCTCGGGGGTGCAGATCGCCGATGAACTGCAACGCGCCGGCAAGCAGGTCTATCTCTCGGTCGGGGCCCATGACCGTCCGCCACGCGCCTACCGCAACCGTGACTTCTGCTGGTGGCTGGGGGTGCTGGGCGAGTGGGATGCCGAGACCATGCAACCGGGCAAGGAGCACGTGACCATCGCCGTCAGCGGCGCCCGTGGCGGGCATACCGTGGACTTTCGCCGGCTGGCCCACCAGGGCATGACCCTGGTCGGCCTGACCAAGGCCTTCGAGAACGGCGTGGCCCGCTTCGAGGCCAACCTGGCCGAGAACATTGCCCGCGGCGACGAAAACTACCTGGCGCTGCTCGACGCCGCCGATGCCTACATCGCGCGCAACGGCCTGGACCTGCCGCAAGAGCCCGAAGCGCGGGTGATGCTGCCGGACCCACCGTGCCTGACCCAACCGATCCTCGAGCTCGACCTGGCCAAGGCCGGCGTCGCCACCATCATCTGGGCCACCGGCTATTCGGCGGACTACAGCTGGCTGCAGGTCGATGCCTTCAAGGACAACGGCAAGCCCCGCCACCAGCGCGGGGTGTCCAGCGAGCCCGGGGTCTATTTCGTCGGCCTGCCGTGGCTGTCGCGCCGCGGCTCGGCGTTTATCTGGGGCGTGTGGCACGACGCCCGGCACATCGCCGAGCACATCGTCAAGCAGCGCATCTACTTCGATTATCGCGACGCCGCGCAGCGTCAAGCCGACCGCGAATCCTCCACTCAACCCGCCAGCCTCATGGGAGCCCGCTGATGCCTACGCATACCCGCATCCGCATGTTCAACACCAAAGACACCTACCCGAACCAGAGCCTGGACAACGACCTGTGCCAAGCCGTGCGCGCCGGCAACACGGTGTATGTGCGTGGCCAGGTCGGCACCGACTTCAATGGCCAGCTGGTCGGCCTCGGCGATCCACGGGCCCAGGCCGAGCAGGCCATGCGCAACGTCAAGCAACTGCTGGAAGAGGCCGGCAGCGACCTCAGCCATATCGTCAAGACCACCACCTACCTGATCGATCCGCGTTACCGCGAACCGGTCTATCAGGAGGTCGGCAAGTGGCTCAAGGGCGTGTTCCCGATCTCCACCGGGCTGGTGGTCAGCGCCCTGGGCCAGCCGCAGTGGCTGATGGAAATCGACGTGATCGCGGTCATCCCCGAATAAGGAGTTCGCCATGACTTTCTCCATCGTCGGCCGCTGTGCCGAAACCGGCCAGCTGGGCATTGCCATCAGTTCGTCGAGCATCGCCGTCGGCGCCCGTTGCCCCTGGTTGCGCAGCGGGGTGGGCGCGGTGTCGAGCCAGAACATCACCTTGCCGGCCCTCGGCCCCCAGGTGCTCGACGGCCTGGGCGAAGGCCTGGCGCCCGCGCAGGCCCTGGACCAGGCGCTGACCCGCAACGGCTACAGCCAGTACCGCCAGGTGGCGGTGGTGGATGCCCAGGGGCGCACGGCGGTGTTCAGCGGCAATCACGCGCTGGGCATCCACAATGCCGTGGCCGGTGAGCAGTGCGTGGCGGCCGGCAACCTGCTGGCCAACAACGCAGTGATCGAGCGCATGGTCGAGGCCTTCGAAAGCAGCGAAGGCTGCCTGGCGGCGCGGTTGCTCAGCGCGCTGCAGGCCGGGCAGGACGCCGGGGGCGAGGCGGGTGCGGTGCATTCGGCGGCGCTGTCGGTGGTCGGCGAGCTGGTCTGGCCGATCGTCGACCTGCGGGTGGACTGGGCCGAGGCCGACCCCATCGGCGAACTGCACACACTCTGGAGCGCCTACGAGCCGCAGTTGCAGGACTACCTGACCCGCGCCCTCAACCCGACCCTGGCGCCGAGCTACGGAGTGCCGGGCGATGAGTGAGCTGCGCAGTCGCGCCTTGCTGGCCAGGCTGGTGGGCTTTGCCACGGTCAGCCGCGATTCGAACCTGGCCCTGATCGAGTTCGTCCGCGACTACCTGCAGGGCCTGGGTGTGAACTGCGAGCTGATCTACAACGCCGAGCGGACCAAGGCCAACTTGCTGGCCAGCATCGGCCCGGCGGTGGCAGGCGGCATCGTGCTGTCCGGGCACACCGACGTGGTGCCGGTGGACGGCCAGCCCTGGACGCTCGAACCCTTCAGCCTGACCGAGCGCGACGGCAAGCTCTACGGCCGCGGCACCGCCGACATGAAAGGCTACCTGGCCTCGGTGCTGGCCGCGGTGCCGATGTTTCTCGCAAGCCCGCTGCGCCGGCCGGTGCACCTGGCGTTCTCCTATGACGAGGAGGTCGGTTGCCTCGGCGTGCGCAGCCTGCTGGAGCTGTTGCCACAGCGCATGCCCCAACCGGTGCTGTGCCTGATCGGCGAACCCACCGAGCTCAAACCGGTGCTCGGCCACAAGGGCAAGCTGGCCATGCGTTGCCATGTGCACGGCGCGCCATGCCACTCGGCCTATGCACCGTACGGGGTCAACGCCATCGAGCAGGCGGCGCGGCTGATCGGCCGGCTGGGGGAGATCGGCCGGCGCCTGGCGGCCCCCGAGCATCACGACGCCCGCTTCGACCCGGCGTTCTCCACCGTGCAGGTCGGGGTGATCCAGGGCGGCACGGCGCTGAATATCGTTCCGGCCGACTGCCGCTTCGATTTCGAGGTACGCGCCTTGCCGGCCTTCGAACCCCAGGCGGTGGTGGACGAACTGCAAGGTTACGCCGAACAGGAGCTGTTGCCGGCGATGCAGGCAATCAAGGCCGACACGGCGATCCGCTTCGAAGCGATCTCGGCCTATCCGGGGTTGGCGACTGCCCCTGAAAGCGCCGCCGCGCAGCTGGTGGCGCAACTCTGTGGCAGCGCGGCCTTCAGCACCGTGGCCTTTGGCACCGAAGGCGGGCTGTTCCATCAGGCCGGTATTGCGGCGGTGGTCTGCGGCCCCGGCAGCATGGACCAGGGCCACAAGCCGGACGAATTCGTCAGCGTCGAACAGATGGCGGCCTGCGACCGGTTGATGGAGCGCCTGGCCGAATACCTCTGCAACCCTTCATGACAACTCATAAGAACAAGGAATCCGCGGTGAAAGACTTCAACGAGTGGACAGCCCTGGCGCAACGCCAACGCCTGATCGACAGCGCCTTTATCGACGGTGAGGCGTGCCAGGCCGAGAGCGGCGCGCGCTTCGATGTGGTCAACCCGGCCACCGAGAAACGCCTGGCCCAGGTGGCTGCCTGCGGTGAGGTCGAGGTCGACCGGGCCGTGCGCAGCGCCCGTCGGGCGTTCGAGCAAGGCCCCTGGGCCAGGATGGCGCCGGGCGAGCGCAAGGCGATCCTGCTGCGCCTGTCGCGGCTGATGCTGGAGCACCGTGACGAGCTGGCCTTGCTCGACTCCCTGAGCATGGGCAAGCCGGTGATGGATGCCTGGAACATCGACGTGCCGGGCGCCGCCCAGGTGTTCGCCTGGTACGGCGAAAGCCTCGACAAGCTCTACGACCAGGTGGCGCCGAGCGCCAGCCATGTCCTGGCGACCATCACCCGGGTGCCGCTGGGGGTGATCGGCGCGGTGGTGCCGTGGAACTTCCCGCTGGACATGGCCGCCTGGAAGCTGGCCCCGGCCCTGGCCGCCGGCAACAGCGTGGTGCTCAAGCCGGCCGAGCAGTCGCCGTTCTCGGCCCTGCGCCTGGCCGAGCTGGCCATTGAGGCCGGTATCCCCAAGGGCGTGCTCAACGTGGTCCCGGGCCTGGGCGAGGAGGCCGGTCGCGCTCTGGGCCTGCACATGGAGGTGGATGCCCTGGTGTTCACCGGCTCCACCGAGGTGGGCAAGTACTTCATGCAGTACGCCGCCCAATCGAACCTCAAGCAGGTTTGGCTGGAATGCGGCGGCAAAAGCCCGAACCTGGTGTTCGCCGATTGCCAGGACCTGGACCTGGCGGCCGAGAAAGCCGCGTTCGGCATCTTCTTCAACCAGGGCGAAGTCTGCTCGGCCAACTCGCGCCTGCTGGTGCAACGCTCGATCGCCGAGGGGTTCATCGAGCGCCTGGTGGCCAAGGCGCGCCAGTGGCAGCCGGGCAATCCGCTTAACCCGGCGAGCCGGGCAGGGGCCATTGTCGATGCGCGGCAGGCGCAGCGCATCAAGCGCTACATCGAACAGGCCCAGGTCGAGGGCGCGCGGCTGGTGTGCGGCGGTCGGCAACTGAGCTTCGACGGCTCGAGCAACTTCATCGAGCCGACCATCTTCACGGGCGTGACCGCCGACATGACCCTGGCCCGCGAAGAAGTGTTCGGCCCGGTGCTGGCGGTCACGCTGTTCGACGACGAAGACCAGGCGGTGGCCCTGGCCAACGAGCACATCTATGGCCTGGCCGCGTCGCTGTGGACCGACGATCTGAACCGCGCGCACCGGGTGGCACGGCGGCTGAATGCCGGAACCGTGTCGGTGAACACCGTCGACGCGCTGGACGTGACCGTGCCCTTTGGCGGCGGCAAGCAGTCGGGCTTTGGCCGCGACCTGTCGCTGCATTCCTTCGACAAGTACACCCAGCTGAAAACCACCTGGATTCAACTGCGGGGCTGAGGGCCCCGAGCGCAGCACCGATCTTCCAAAAAATAGAACAACAAGACGGAGCAACCGATGAACAGCAATGCAAGCGTGCAAACCGGCGTCCTGGCGCCGCCCGCGAGTCGCAAGAAACTCGGCCTTACCGCGCTGTTGGCGGTGGCCATCGGCCTGGTGGTCTCACAAGGCGTGATGGTGCTGATGCTGCAAGGTGTCGGCATCGCCGGCCCGGGCTTTATCGTGCCCCTGGGCCTGGCCTACCTGTTGGCCCTGAGCTACGCCTGTTCGTTCTCCGAGCTGGCGCTGATGATCCCCCGCGCCGGCAGCCTGAGCACCTACACCGAAGTCGCCATCGGCCAGTTCCCGGCGATTCTGGCGACCTTTTCCGGTTATGTGGTGGTGGCGATGTTCGCCCTGTCGGCCGAGCTGTTGCTGATGGAATTCATCATCGACAAGGTCTACCCGCACTCCATGCCGCCGCTGACCGTGGCCCTGGGGGTACTGGCGCTGTTCACCGTGCTCAACCTGTTCAACATCGACCTCTTCGCCCGTCTGCAGACGGTGCTGGCGGTGGTGATGACCGTGGTGTTGCTGGTGATGGGCCTGAGCGCGATGAACAGCGACATCGTCACGCCCAACCCGACGCTGTTCGACAGCGCCCACTGGAACCCCATGGGCCTGGGGGTGATCGCCCTGACGGCGATGGCGGTCTGGGGTTTCGTCGGCGCCGAGTTCGTCTGCCCGCTGGTGGAAGAAACCCGGCGCCCCGAGCGCAATATCCCGGGCTCGATGATGCTCGGCCTGACCCTCATTTTCGTGATCATCAGCCTGTACGCCCTGGGCGCCTTGCTCACCGTGCCCCAGGCGGAACTGGCCAGCAACGGCCTGCCGCATTACCTGTTCGCCACCACGGTGTTCGGCGAGGCGGGCAAGGTGTTCCTGGTGACTGCGGCGATCACCGCCACCTGTAGCACCCTCAACAGTTCGCTGGCGGCGATCCCGCGCATGCTCTTCGGCATGGCCCGCAACGGCCAGGCCTTCGGTGTGTTCAAGCGCCAGGGCAAGCGCACCGGCGCGCCCTGGGTCGCGGTGCTGTTCATCGCCGCGGTCACCGGCCTGCCGTTGCTGCTGATGCACGACCATGCCGACGCGATCAACCAGCTGTTGCTCTCGGCGGCCCTGGCCTGGCTGCTGGCCTACATCATCACCCACCTCAACGTCATCGCCCTGCGCCGGCGCTACCCGCAGGTGGCGCGGCCGTTCCGCACACCGTTCTACCCCTTGCCGCAGCTGTTCGGCATCGCCGGCATGCTGTTGGCGATCTGCAACGTGTCGCCCAGCCCGGAAATGACCTTTTCGATTTTTGCCTACGCAGGCCTGGTGCTGCTGATTGTCTCGATCATCGCCGTGCTGTGGATCAAGGGCGTGATGGGCAAGCCGCTGTTCAAGCCGGAGCCGCTGGCCAGCGTGCTCGGCACCCTCGATAAATACCCGCAAGGAGACTCGCAATGACCGTTCAAGTGAAACCCGTCCGCAGCACCGGCGACTACCAGGCCGCGGATGCCGCGCACCACATTCATGCGTTCCTCGACCAGAAGGCGCTGAACGCCGAAGGACCGCGGGTGATCGTGCGCGGTGAGGGCCTGGCGCTCTGGGACAACGACGGCAAACGCTACCTGGACGGCATGTCGGGCCTGTGGTGCACCAACCTCGGCTACGGCCGCAAGGACCTGGCCGCCGCCGCCAGCCAGCAGCTCGAGCAACTGCCGTACTACAACATGTTCTTCCACACCACCCACCCGGCGGTGGTCGAGCTGTCGGAGCTGCTGTTCAGCCTGCTGCCTGCGCACTACAGCCACGCGATCTACACCAACTCCGGCTCCGAGGCCAACGAGGTGCTGATCCGCACCGTGCGCCGCTACTGGCAGATCCTCGGCAAGCCGCAGAAGAAGATCATGATCGGCCGCTGGAACGGCTACCACGGCTCGACCCTCGGCGCCACGGCGCTGGGCGGGATGAAGTTCATGCACGACATGGGCGGGGTGATCCCGGACGTGGCGCACATCGACGAGCCGTACTGGTTCGCCCACGAAGGCGACCTGACCCCGGCCGAGTTCGGCCTGCGCGCGGCGCGCCAGCTGGAAGAGAAGATCCTCGAACTGGGCGCCGAGAATGTCGCGGCCTTCGTCGCCGAACCCTTCCAGGGCGCCGGCGGCATGATCTTCCCGCCGGAGAGCTACTGGCCGGAGATCCAGCGCATCTGCCGCCAGTACGACGTGCTGCTGTGCGCCGATGAAGTGATCGGCGGTTTCGGCCGTACCGGCGACTGGTTCGCCCACCAGCATTTCGGTTTCGAGCCCGACACCCTGTCGATCGCCAAGGGCCTGACCAGCGGCTACATCCCCATGGGCGGGCTGATCCTGTCCCGGCGCATGGCCGAGGTGCTGGTGGAGCAGGGCGGGGTGTTCGCCCACGGCCTGACCTATTCCGGCCACCCGGTGGCGGCCGCGGTGGCCATCGCCAACCTCAAGGCCCTGCGCGACGAAGGCATTGTCAGCCGGGTCAAGCAGGACACCGGGCCTTACCTGCAGCGCTGCCTGCGCGAAGTCTTCGCCAACCACCCGTTGATTGGCGAAGTGCAGGGCGCCGGGCTGGTGGCGGCCTTGCAGTTCGCCGAAGACAAGGCCAGCCGCAAGCGTTTCGCCAATGAGAACGACATGGCCTGGCGTTGCCGCACCATCGGCTTCGAAGAGGGCCTGATCATCCGCTCGACCCTGGGCCGGATGATCATGGCCCCGGCCCTGGTGGCCAGCCACGCCGACATCGATGAACTGGTCGACAAGACCCGTACCGCTGTAGACCGGACCGCCCGCGAATACGGTCGCCTGTAAGCCCAAAGCGGCCGGCGCGCGCGGGCGCGCCGGTCTATCTAGAGGAACCGCTACATGTCCAGATCCTTGCGTTGCTGTGTTCCCTTTGCCCTGGCCCTGTTGTGCACCGGCGTTTCGGCCGCGCCGCAGAGCCTCACCGTCATCTCCTTTGGCGGTGCCACCAAGCAGGCCCAGGACAAGGCCTACTTCCAACCTTTCACCGCCAGCGGCGCAGGACGCGTGGTCGCCGGCGAATACAACGGTGAACTGTCGAAAATCAAGGCCATGGTCGATGTCGGCCACGCCAGTTGGGACGTGGTCGAAGTCGAAAGCCCGGAGCTGTTGCGCGGCTGTGACGAAGGCCTGTTCGAACGCCTCGACCCGGCGCGCTTCGGCGACCCGGCGCAGTTCGTGCCGGGGACCCTGAGCGAATGCGGGGTGGCCACCTATGTCTGGTCGATGGTCATGGCCTATGACCAGGACAAGCTGGCCAAGGCGCCGACCTCCTGGGCGGACTTCTGGAACGTCGCCGACTTCCCCGGCAAGCGCGGCTTGCGCAAGGGCGCCAAGTACACCCTGGAAATCGCCTTGCTCGCCGATGGGGTCAAGCCGGACCAGCTGTACAAGGTGCTGGGCACTCCCGAGGGCGTGACCCGGGCGTTCGCCAAGCTCGACCAGATCAAGGGCAATATCCAGTGGTGGGAGGCGGGCGCGCAGCCGCCGCAATGGCTGATCGCCGGTGACGTGGTGATGAGCGCGGCCTACAACGGCCGGATCGCCTCGGCGCAGAAGGAAGGCATGAAACTGAGCATCGTCTGGCCGCAAAGCCTGTACGACCCGGAATACTGGGCGGTGGTCAAGGGCACGCCGAACAAGGCATTGGCCGAAGACTTCATCGCCTTCGCCAGCCAGCCGCAGACCCAGAAGGTGTTCTCCGAGGAGATCCCCTACGGGCCGGTGCACCGTGACGCGCTGGCGCTGCTGCCGGCGGCGGTGCAACGGCAGTTGCCCACCGCCGAGGCCAACCTGGCCGGGGCGCGGGCGGTGGACGCGGAGTTCTGGGTGGACCATGGCGAGGAGCTGGAGCAACGCTTCAACGCCTGGGCGGCGCGCTGAACCGGCGGCACCGCCAACCGCAGGAGCGAGTCAATCCGCTCCTGCGCGCCCGGCACTTCAGGCCAGCCAGGCCTTGAACTGCTCCTTGCAGTAATCGACGAACAACTGCGCAGGCTTGGTCAGCTGCGCCCGTTTCAGCCAGCCGGCCACCAGCGCCGAACCGGTGACATCCTCGGCAATCTCCACACAGACCACTTCCTGGCCGTCGTAGGTGCTGTTGCCATGGGGCCTGGTCACCAGCAAGGCAAAGCCGAACCCCTGGCCGACCATGCCGCGGACCATCTCGATCGACGGCGAGCCGAAGACGATATTCGGCGTCAGTTGCAGCTCCTCGAAGATGCTCACGAAGTAGGTGCGGCTGGGTTGCACATCCAGCAGGATCATCGGCTCCAGCACCAGGTCGCGCAGTGACACCTGGGCCTGCCCGGCAAAACGGTGCCCGGCCGGCACCAGGGCATAAGGCCGTTGCGGCGCCATCAGCGCCTCGGTCTCGATGGTGCTGTCCAGGTCGTGCTCGTAGAAGATCGCCAGGTCGAAGCGCCCACCGGTCAAACCCTGTACCAGCTCCTGCTGTTCGCCGTCCTGCAGGCGGATCTCCACCCCCGGAAAGCGTTCGCGAAAACCGGCGATCAACCGTGGCAGGTAGAGCGGGGCGACGGTCTCGAAACAACCGATATCGATCTGCCCGCACACCACATCGTTGTCGGCCAGGGCGTTCTGCTCGAACTCGTGGGCCATGCGCAGCAGTTCCTGGGCCTTGCGGTAGAAACGCGCGCCGCCGGGTGTCAGGGACACGCCCTGGGCGTGATGACGGATCAGCAACTGTACGCCGAAGCTGTCTTCCAGGCCCTTGACCGCCGTGGAGATCGACGGCTGGGCGATATACAGCTTGCGCGACGCCTCGGCGACGCTGCCACATTCGACGGTGGTGACGAAATACTTCAATTGACGCAAGGAATAGGACGCCACAGTGCACCTCTGGCCGATGGTTTTGCTCCACGATACCTGCTCCGCGGGCTGGCACTGCAGCGGATTTTGCTCGGTACTGGGCATATTTTCGCTGGGCAGGCGGACAGTGCCTCAAGGGCTTGCGGGTAGAGGTACGACTTCCAAGTGCCGCCTGGACAGGTAGGACTTTTACTTCAAGCTGGGTAGGATAAATCCGAGCGTACTGGTTGTATATCCAGTGTTTTCGGGCGATTCCTCTGTCAGCGTGTTGCAGAGCGAAAAATGGGTGCGTGGACAAAAAATCCGGCTCGGTTAATTTGCAGACCTCTCCTTTGGAAAGGGAGAGTTTCTTAAATCAATGGAGCAATAAACATGAACCAACCACAAACCCAATCACCGCTTCGCCACGGTCGCGTCACTTCCCCAGCCTCCCGCGGCGCAGTCGCCATCGACCTGGGCCTGCTGGGCGGCTGGCAGGTCAATGAGATGGAAGGCGGCAAGAACTTCCCGGCCCTGGCCGCCGGTCCGTTCCCTGCGCCGTTCGACTCGGACAACCCAAGCGTCGCGCCGCCGGCCGATGGCTTCATCCTCAGCGGTGGCAAGACCGATGCCCGGGACTGCGTCAACTTCACCGACGAGGAAATGAGCAAGAAGCTCAACCGCGCCTTCACCTGGCCGCTGCTCAACGTCGACCCCGGCCAGATCTTCAAGGTGACCTGGCAGTACACCGCACCGCATACCACCCGTGGCTATCGCTGGCTGATCACCAAGGACGGCTGGGATCCGAAACAGCGCATCACCCGCGCACAACTGGAGGCCCAACCTTTCGCCGAGGACTTCTATCCGCAGGTGCCTTACTACAGCCATGCCGGCGAATTGAAGGCCAAGGTCGATCACCAAGTGAAGCTGCCGGCCAATAAAAAGGGCCGTCACGTGATTGTCCTGATGTGGATCGTGGCCAATACCGGCAACGCCTTCTACCAGGCCTTCGACGTCGACTTCAAGTAAGTCTGCGGATCATTCAAAAAACGTTCTGAAGGATTAGAACATGACAAAGATTGACTTTACCCAACTGAAAGCGCCGCGCGATGACGCCGCGTCGCGGATGCCGAGCCTGGACGGCAGGAAAATCCTCATGGGCTACTGGCACAACTGGCCGGCCGGCCCCGCGGACGGCTACCAGCGCGGGCAGTTTGCCAATATGAACCTGGAGGATGTGCCCCGCGACTACAACGTGGTGGTCGTGGCGTTCATGAAAGGCAGCGGTATTCCGACGTTCAAGCCGTACAACCTGTCCGATGCCGAGTTTCGTCGCCAGGTGGGCGTGCTGAATAGCCAGGGCAGGGCGGTGCTGATGTCCCTGGGGGGCGCTGACGCTCATGTCGCATTGAACCCGGGCCATGAACAGCCTCTGGCCAATGAAATCATCCGTCTGGTGGAAACCTACGGCTTTGACGGGCTGGACATCGATCTTGAGCAGAGCGCGATTGACGCTGCCAGCAACAAGATCGTCCTGCCTGCCGCGCTGAAGCTGGTCAAGGATCACTATGCTGCCGAGGGCAAGCATTTCATCATCAGCATGGCGCCGGAGTTCCCCTACCTGACCGCTGCCGGTCGATACGTCGACTACCTCAAGGCGCTGGAGGGCTACTACGACTTCATCGCACCGCAGTTCTACAACCAGGGCGGCGATGGTCTCTGGGTTCAGGAGGCCAACAACGGCAAGGGGGCCTGGATCGCCCAGAACAACGATGCCATGAAAGAGGACTTCCTCTATTACCTGACCGAAAGCCTGGTGAGTGGTACTCGCGGTTTCACCCGGATTGCGCCTGACAAATTCGTCATTGGCCTGCCCGCCAACGTCGATGCCGCTGCCACCGGATACGTGGTCAACCCGACGGCCGTTGCCAATGCGTTCAAACGCCTCCATGCCAAAGGGCTGTCGATCAAGGGGCTGATGACCTGGTCGGTCAACTGGGACAACGGGTTCAACAAGGACCACGTGCCCTACAACCAGGAGTTCAGCCGGCGCTACGGGCCGTTGATCAGCGGTGGCAAGCAGTCCCCGTCAACGCAGGATGAGCCCCTCCCGCAGACCGCCCGCTAGTACTCGGTCAAGGAGCCATCCGGCAGACGTGCCTGATGCTCCACAGCCAAGCCTGTTGATTTGATCGCTGAGGGCAAGCAATGAAAATCCGATGCCGGAAGGCATCGGATTTTTTGCGGATGAGGTCTTCAGAGGCTTTCGAGATGGATGCCGTCAGCCAGGTCCTGGCGCAGGGCGGCAGCGTGGAGGCCCCGGCTATCGGGCCATTGCAGCTGCTGCGCATCAATGCCGGCGACAGGTGTGCCTGGGCGCTCAACTGATGAAGATGATCTTCGACACCAGTTCTGCGCTGTTCTTGGCCTGAAGCTTCTTCATCAGCCGGGCGCGGTGGACTTCCACGGTGCGGTGGGAAATGCCCAGCTTGCGTGCCACTTCCTTGCAGGTCAGGCCATTGACGATATGCAGCGAGATCTCCCGTTCGCGCGGGGTCAACTGGATCATCGGCGCCGGCTGGCGGTCCAGGCGTTCGAAATGCCAGACCATCAGCTTGAACGGATCCTCGGCCGTCAGGGAAAAACCGTGGGCCCGGGCCCAGAACACCTCGCCGTTGCGATGCTGCATGAAGCGCTCGTCGGAGTAGAAGGTGCCGGGCCCGTTGCGCAGCCAGTGCTCGCTGCGTTCGCCGATGCTCTGGTAGTCGGCCTGGGAGGGGTACAACAGCAGGGTCAGGTGGCCCTGCAACTGTTCGCGTTCGTAGCCGAACAGGCGAACGAAGGCCTGGTTGCAGTCGAGCATCCGGCGATGCCCGGTGATCATCTGCGGTGCGGGGGAAACCTGGAAGGCCAGGCGCTCTAGGTCCTGGAATTGCTGGGCGTATACGGTCATCAGGCATCCTGCCTCGGGTTTATCGGTGCGTTCCTTGGGGGGCGGATACTACTTACTGCCGTAGGTAGTTGCCCCAACTAGCGTGTGATTCGGGTGCTGAATCATTGTATGGAATACCCGCTTCAAGGACAGAAGAAAATCACCATGACTCACGATTCCGTATCCATCGTCGCTGCCGCCCATAGCCCTTTCGGTCGCCTGGACGGCTTGAACCTCGAGGACCTGATCGTCCAGGTTACCCGCGAGGCCCTGGCAGACGCCGAGATCGACGCTGGACAAATCGACGCGCTGTTTCTCGGGCACTTCAACTCCGGCCTGGTAGCGGATGGTTTCCCTGCCTCGCTGATGCTCCAGGCCGACCCGCAACTGCGCTTCAAGCCCGCCACTCGCTGCGAGAATGCCTGCGCCTCCGGCTCGGCGGCGATCCAGGCCGGGATCCACGCGATCCGCAGCGGCGCCGCCGAGCTGGTGCTGGTGGTCGGCGCGGAGAAAATGACCGGCAACAGCACCGTCGAAGTCACCCGGGCCCTGGCCGGTGCCGGTTACCAGAACGCCCTCCAGGAGGCTGGCCTGAGCTTCGCCCAACTGTTTGGCCAGGTGGCGCAGCAGTATGCCGACCGCTACCACAGCCCAATGGCCTCGATGGCCATGATCGCGGTGAAGAACCACGCCAACGCCATGGCCAACCCCTTGGCGCAGATGCACCGAGTGATGGACTTTGAACACTGCAACAATGTTTCCCAGGGCAATCCGCTGATCGCGCCGCCACTGCGCCTGACCGACTGCTCGCTGATCAGCGACGGTGCGGCGGCGATCATCCTGGCCTCGCCGCAACGCGCCCGTTCGATGCGACGCCAGGTGGCGATCCGCGCCATGACCCAGGTGAACGACTTCCTGCCCTTGTCGCGCCGCGACGTGCTGGCGTTCGAGGGGCCGAAACGGGCGATCCACGGGGCCCTGCGCCAGGCTGGCGTGACCCTCGGCGACCTGAGTTTCGCCGAGGTACACGACTGCTTCACCATCGCCGAACTGCTGATCTACGAAGCCATGGGCCTTGCGCCCAGGGGCGAGGGGCACCGGGCCCTCGACGACGGCACCGTGCGCCAGGGCGGACGCCTGCCGGTGAACCTGTCCGGCGGGCTCAAGGCCAAGGGGCATCCGGTGGGCGCCACCGGGGTATCGATGCATGCCCTGGGCTTTGCCCAACTGATCGGCAAACCCATCGGCCTGGGTGTGCCCGGTGCCGAGTTCGGCTTGCTGTTCAACATGGGCGGCATGGCGGTGGCCAACTACGCCAGCGTCCTGCAAGCGGTCAAGGTCTGAGGATGAACATCGCCCATTGGCTGCGCGACGCGGCCGAGCGCTGGCCTCGGCGGCCGGCTCTGTTCGAGGGACACCGCCAGGTCGCCGACTACCAGGCATTTGCCGCGCAGGCCCGGGCACGCGCGCTGCAACTGCGCCACGCCTACGGCATTGTGCCTGGCGACCGGGTGGCGCTGCTGATGCAGAACAGCTGTGGTTATCTCGAACTGTTGTATGCCATTTGGTGGAGCGGGGCGGTGGCGGTTCCGATCAACAGCAAGCTGCACATCCTGGAAGCCGCCTGGATTGCCGGCAATGCCGGGGCCCGGCTGATCTACACCGATGAGGGCCAGCGCTTCGACACTGCGACCCTGCCAGCCGGCTGCCGCGAACTGGCCGCGCCCGGGCTGGCCATGCAAGGCCGGGCGCCGGGCGATGAGTTGGTGGAGCCGCACTCGCGGGAGGACACCGACCTGGCCTGGCTGTTCTATACCTCCGGTACCACCGGGCGCCCCAAGGGCGTGATGCTGTCCCATGGCAATCTGATCGCCATGTCCTTGTGTTATCCGCTGGACGTGGATCCAGTGGCCGCTGATGACGCAGTGGTCTATGCCGCACCGATGTCTCACGGCGCCGGCCTCTACAACTTCATCCATGTGCGATGTGGTGCCCGGCATGCGGTGCCGGTGTCCCGGGGGTTCCAGGCGGCGGAGTTGTTCGAGCTGGCGCAGGCGCTGGGCCAGGTCAGCCTGTTTGCCGCGCCGACCATGGTCAAGCGCATGGTGGAGCAGGCCCGGCAGCAGGGTTATTGCGGCGAAGGCATCAAGACCATCGTCTACGGCGGGGCCCCGATGTACCTGGCGGACCTCGCCCAGGCCCTGGACACCTTCGGCCCGCGCCTGGTGCAGATCTACGGCCAGGGCGAATGCCCGATGACTATCAGCGCCCTGTCCCGGGAGGCCATTGCCGACCGCGGGCATGCTGACTGGCCGGCCATTGCCGCCTCGGTAGGGCGCGCCCATGCCTGCGTCGAGGTGCGTGTGGTGGATGCAGCGGGCCAACCCCTGGCCCCCGGCGAACCTGGGGTGATCGCCGTGCGCGGGGCTGCGGTGATGCAGGGTTACTGGGACAATCCGCAAGCCACCCAGGAGGCCCTGGTGGACGGCTGGCTGCTCACCGGCGACATCGGTTTCCTGAACGAGCGGGGTTACCTGACCCTGACCGATCGCAGCAAGGATGTGATCATCTCCGGCGGCAGCAACATCTACCCGCGGGAAGTCGAGGAAGTGCTGATCCAGCACCCCGAGGTGTTCGATGTGTGCGTGGTGGGGGAGCCCGACGCCCTGTGGGGCGAGTCGGTGGTGGCCTTCGTGGTCCTGCGCCCGTCCCACAGCCTCGATGCGCAGGCGCTCGAGCAGTGGTTCCTGGCGCGCATGGCCTCGTTCAAGAAGCCGAAGAAGTACCTGTTTTGCGCCGAGCTGCCGAAAAACAGCTATGGCAAGATTCTCAAGACCCGGTTGCGCCAGTGGTTGCAGGACCCCACGGGGCCCTTGAACAACCTCTGAAGCGCTGCATTTCATGGATAACACGACGACAGGAGTCCCCCGACATGGATGTGTCACCTTCCAACTTCCAGCGCCAGCGGCGCCGAGCCTTCCTCGGCGCCACTTCCGGCCACTTGATCGAGTGGTACGACTATGGCGTCTACGGTTTCCTGGCCCTGTATATAGGCAAAGCCTTCTTCGTCTCCGACGATCCTACCAGTAGCCTTCTGGCGAGTTTCGCGGCCTTTGCCCTGAGCTTTTTCATCCGGCCCCTGGGCGGCCTGTTCTTTGGCCCCCTGGCCGACAAGATCGGTCGACGCAAGACCCTGATCACGGTGCTGGTGATGATGGCCGGTTCCACCTGCCTGCTGGGCCTGTTGCCGACCTACGCCAGCATCGGCATCGCGGCGCCGGTGATCCTGGTGCTGATCCGTTGTGTGCAGGGGTTCTCCGCCGGAGGCGAGATCGGCACCATCACCAGCTTCATTTCCGAGTACGCCGGCCCCGGGCGCCGGGGTTTCGCCACCTGCTGGCTGATGGTCACCGCCGTGCTCGGCCTGCTCCTGGGCGGCGCCGTGGCCAATGGCATGACCTGGGCCCTTGGCGCCGAGCTGATGCAGGATTGGGGCTGGCGGATCCCGTTCCTGATCGCAGGTCCCCTGGGCTTCATCTCGCTGTATATCCGCCTGAAGCTGGAGGACAGCCCGGAATTCCTGGCCTTGCTGCAGGCCGGGCAGACCTCCAAGGCGCCGCTGCGCGAGGTCTGGCGGTGGAGGCGCTCGATCGCCCTGGTGTTCTTCATCATTACCCTGCACAGCTCGATCTTCTACCTGGTGCTGACCTTCGCCTCGACCTACATGTCCAACACCCTCAAGTTCGACAGCGGCACCACCTTGCTCTATGTCTTCGTCGCCAGCCTCTCGGCGGCGGTGGTCATGCCCTTCGGTGGCGCCTTCACCGATCGCTACGGGCGCAAGCCGTTCCTGATGGCGGTCGGTACCCTGGCGACCCTGGCCATGTACTGGTTTTTCAAGGCGGCGCCCAACGCCACCCCGGCCACCCTGTTCTGGCCGCTGATGGCCGTGGCGATCCTGTTCGGGCTCTATGCGTCCTCGACCTACGCCCTGATGAGCGAGCTGCTGCCGACCCGCATCCGTTCCACCGGCATCGCCGTGGCCTACAACATCCCGGTGGCGGTGTTCGGCGGCAGCGCGCCACTGATTTCCACCTGGCTGATCAAGCTCACTGGCGACATCAGCGCGCCCTGGTACTTCTACGTGGCGACTGGGGTCGCGTCGCTGCTGGCCCTGGTGGTGCTGCGCAAGGAGGACTTCGTCGCCTGTACCCACGGCGCCCGGCACCAGGGCCGCGGGGCTGCGCAACTCCTGGTCAATCCGCAAGCTTGAGCCTGCCTGCCGGCGCCGGTCCTTGCTGACTGGCGCAACCCGGCCGCGCGTCGCGGCCTGGCGGCCAGGACGTCGGTATGGGTCAATGGTGGGTAATGGTATCGAGCGGGTCGAACAAGCGCCTGGCTGCAACGTTCGGTGTCAGCCCGGAAACAGGAAAGTCCCGCGAGCGGCCAGTCAGGACTGGCCTCTTTTGTCTATGTCTTCCGGTAATGGCCGTGCACGGGCAGACGATCCGGTTTTTGGATCAAAGGCTGTCCGGATCCCCGAAGAACATCTGAATCCGCGAGCGCAACCAGCGTTCGCCCGGGTCGTTGTCCTGGGAGCCGCGCCAGGCCATGTGCAGTTCGAAGCTGCGCACCGGCAGGGGCGGGTCTTCGGCGCGCACGCCACCGGCGGCGGTCAGGGCGTCGGCGGTGTAGTCCGGCACGGTGGCAACTATGTCGGTGCCGGTGAGCAGGGTGCTCAGGCCGTTGAACTGCGGCACCGCGAGCACCACGTGACGCTTGCGCCCGAGTTTTTCCAGCTCTTCATCGATAAAACCGCTGAGGTCGCCGGCGAACGACACCAGGGCGTGGGGGCGGGCGCAGAAGTCATCGAGGCTCAGGGCACCGGGCATGCTGTCGGCCCGCAGCAGCTTGGGCAGGCTGCGACGCAGCACCTTGCGCTTGGCGTTGGCCGGCAGGTCCTGGGTGTAGCTGACGCCAATGGAAATCTCGCCGGAGGCCAGCAGGGCCGGCATCAGCAGGTAGTTGGCGCGGCGCACCACCAGCACGATCCCCGGCGCTTCGGCGCGCAGGCGCTTGAGCAGCATCGGCAGCAGGGCGAACTCGACGTCGTCGGACAGGCCGATGCGGAACACCGCGGTGCTGGTCGCCGGGTCGAATTCGGCGGCGCGGCTGACCGCGGTGGAGATCGAGTCGAGGGCGGGCGAGAGCAGGGCGAAGATTTCCACGGCCCGGGCCGACGGCTCCATGCTGCGCCCGGTGCGCACGAACAGCGGATCGTCGAACAGGCTGCGCAGGCGCGACAGCGCCGCGCTGATGGCCGGCTGGCCGAGGAAGAGTTTCTCCGCCGCCCGGGTCACGCTGCGTTCATGCATTAATGTTTCGAACACGATCAACAGGTTCAGGTCGACACGACGCAGGTCATTACGATTCATCTTGAGTCCTGGCAGAGTCAGCAAACTTGACGAGAGCGGCCATATGAGAACAATGGCCGGCATGAATCTTACGGGGAAAGGCTGCTACTCTGCACCGGCTAATTGTTTTTTCCTGTAAGGAGCCCTTCGCTCTGGCACGCTGTTTATCGTTGTTGCAGGTGCTGCGGAATCAATGACAGGCATGTCGACTATTAATAGCCGCTGATGGTCTTGGCCAGAAAGCCCAGATAGAGTTCATGGCATTAGAGGTTACTTTGACGAGGTTTGCGATGTCCCGCACGATCCGTTTTCACAAGTTTGGTCCGGCCGAGGTGCTCAAGTGCGAAGAGCATGCGGCCGCTCTGCCTGCGCCAGGCGAAGTGCAGGTGCGTGTCGAAGCGATCGGCATCAGTTGGTACGACGTACTCTGGCGCCAGAACCTGGCGTCCTCCCATGCCCGCCTGCCTTCCGGCCTTGGCCATGAGATGGCCGGCGTGGTGACTGCGGTCGGCGAAGGTGTCGACGACCTGGCGGTGGGCGACAAGGTTGCCAGCTTCCCGGCCGAAAGCCCGAACGATTATCCGGTCTACGGCGAGCTGATTGTCCTGCCACGCTCGGCACTGACCCGCTATCCCGATGTGCTCAACCCGATCGAAGCCGCGGTGCATTACACGCCGCTGCTGGTGGCCTACTTTGCCTATGTCGACCTGGCGCGGGTCAAGCCCGGGCAGTTCGCCCTGGTCACCGATGCCAGCCACTGCGCCGGCCCATCCTTTGTCCAGCTGGGCAAAGCGCTTGGAGTACGGGTGATTGCCGCCACCAAGACCGCTGAAGAACGTGAGTACCTGCTGTCCCTGGGGGCCGAGAAAGTCATCGTCACCGAAGAGCAGGACCTGCTCATGCAGATCAACAAGTACACCGACAACCGCGGCGTCGACGTGGTGTTCGATGGCCTGGGCGGTCCGCAGATGTCGATGCTCGGCGACGTCCTGGCGCCGCGCGGCAGCCTGGTGCTGTACGGCCTGCAAGGCGGCAACCAGACGCCGTTCCCGGCCTGCGCGGCGTTCCAGAAGAACATCCAGTTCTTCGTGCACTGCATCGGCAACTTCACCGGCAAGCCCGAGCTGGGCATCATCCAGGACCAGGTGGCCTTGCAGCGTGCTTTGCGCGACATCAACCAGCTGACGGCGGACCGTGTGCTGCTGCCGCTGAAGACCCGGGTGTTCCCGTTCAACGAGTTCGTCGAAGCCCATCGCTACATGGACGAGTGTCCTTGTCGCGAACGGGTCGCACTGCAGGTCGAACCGGCCTGATCCTGACGCCAGGGTTCGCCATCGCGCACTCTGGCGTTTCTGTCTTCGCGGTAATTCCCTTCCTTGTTCCTGCCTCGATCCCGAGAGGCTTGCGCGCAGTTGCCGACCATGGCCTGTGTTGGGCAGGCCATAGCTGCCTATTGCGCGAGCCGCGACGGATAGATCCCGTCGCGTTGCGGTCAAACTGCCAGTAAACTGCGCAGCACTCACCGAACCATCCATTTCCCGAGGTTTTGCATGACACTCAGTCCTTTTGCGGGCAAACCGGCACCGACAGAATTGTTGGTCGATCTTCCGCGACTGGTAACGGCCTACTACACTGGCCAGCCCGATGCCGCCATCTCTACCCAGCGGGTCGCCTTCGGCACCTCGGGGCATCGTGGCAGCTCGTTCGATCTGAGTTTCAACGAATGGCACGTCCTGGCCATCAGCCAGGCGATCTGCCTGTATCGCCAGGCCCAGGGCATCGATGGCCCGCTGTTTGTCGGCATCGATACTCACGCGCTGTCCACCCCGGCCGGCGCCAGCGCCCTGGAAGTGCTGGCCGCCAACGGCGTGACCGTGATGATCGCCGCGGGCGACGAATACACCCCGACGCCGGCGGTGTCCCACGCGATTCTCTGCTACAACCGTGGCCGTACCAGCGGCCTGGCCGACGGCATCGTGATCACCCCGTCGCACAACCCGCCACAAAGCGGTGGCTACAAGTACAACCCCACCAACGGCGGCCCGGCCGACACCCACATCACCAAGTGGATCGAAGCCAAGGCCAACGAGCTGCTGGCCAACAAGCTGGCCGGCGTGAAGCGCATCAGCTACGAGCAGGCGCTGAAAGCCGACACCACCCATCGTCATGACTACGTCAACAGCTACGTCGCCGACCTGATCAACGTTATCGACCTGGATGCCATCCGCGACGCCAAGTTGCGCCTGGGTGTCGATCCGCTGGGCGGAGCAGGGGTGCGCTACTGGTCGGCGATTGCCGAGCACTATCGCCTGGACCTGGAAGTGGTCAACAAGGAAGTCGATGCCACCTTCCGTTTCATGTCCGTCGACTGGGATGGCCAGATCCGCATGGACCCGTCGTCCAGCTATGCGATGCAAGGCCTGATCGGCCTGAAGAATCGTTTTGACGTGGCCTTCGGCTGCGACCCGGACCACGACCGCCACGGCATCGTGACCCCGACTGGCGGCCTGCTGGCGCCGAACAATTACCTGGCGGTGGCCATCGACTACCTGTTCCAGAACCGTCCGCAATGGCGCGCCGATGCGGCCGTGGGCAAGACCGTGGTCAGCAGTGGCCTGATCGACCGTGTGGCCGCGCGCCTGGGCCGTCGCCTGTACGAAGTGCCGGTGGGCTTCAAGTGGTTCGCCGACGGCCTGTTCGACGGCTCCCTGGGCTTTGGCGGTGAAGAAAGCGCCGGTGCTTCGTTCCTGCGCAAGGATGGCGGCGTCTGGAGCACCGACAAGGACGGCCTGATCCCGGCCTTGCTGGCGGCGGAAATGACTGCCCGCACCGGTCGCGACCCGAACCAGGCCTACCGCGCCTTGTGCGATGAGCTCGGCGAGCCGTTCTCGGTGCGCGTCGATGCCAAGGCCAACCCGCAGCAGAAAGCGCTGCTGAGCAAACTGTCGCCGGAGCAGGTGACTTCGACCCAGCTGGCCGGCGAAAGCATCCAGCAGATCCTCAGCCATGCGCCGGGCAACGACCAGGCGATCGGCGGCCTCAAGGTCATGACCGAGAACGGCTGGTTCGCCGCGCGTCCATCGGGCACCGAAGACATCTACAAGATCTACGCCGAGAGCTTTATCGGCGACGATCACCTGAAACAACTGGTGCAGGAGGCGCAGGCCCTGGTGGACGGCGCGATCAGTGGCTGATCCGCGATAGGATCCGTAAGCCGAGCAAAAAAGGGGCGACCAGATGGTCGCCCCTTTTTATTGTTGCAGCGCCTTGTAGGCGCGAGGCTTGCCCGCGATGGCTGCCGTTTGGGTGACAACTATCTTCAGCTAGAACGGAAAGGGCGGCTTTGCCGCCCATTGCGAGCAAGCTTCGCTTCTACAGAAGCCGATCGTTTCTTCGCTGTCTCAAGCCAGGTCCACCAGGACGATTTCGCTGTCCTCGAGGGCGGTGACCCGCAGCAGGCGTTCATCTTCGACTGCGATACCGTCTCGAGCTTCGGCGCGCAAGCCATTGACTTCAATCACCCCGGTCGCCGGCACCAGGTAGGCCCGGCGACCGTTGTCCAGCGAGTACTCGGCGGACTCGCCGGCCTTCAGGTTGGCGGCCACCAGGCGCGCGTCGGCACGGATCCGCAGGCTCTGGTCATCGCCTTGCTTGCCGCTGGCCAGGGTCACGAAGCCTTCGCGCTGGCCTTTGGGGAATGGCTTGGCGCCCCAGGACGGCGCGGAACCGGCCTCGTTGGGGATGATCCAGATCTGGAAGATCTTGGTTGCGCCGGCTTCCAGGTTGTATTCGCTGTGGGCGATCCCGGTGCCGGCGCTCATCACCTGTACGTCGCCGGCCTCGGTGCGGCCCTTGTTGCCCAGGTTGTCCTGGTGGGTAATGGCGCCTTCACGGACGTAGGTGATGATCTCCATGTCCCGGTGCGGGTGCTGCGGGAAACCGCTGCCGGGGGCGATCACATCGTCGTTCCACACCCGCAGGTTGCCCCAGTTCATGCGTTTGGGGTCGTAGTACTCGGCGAACGAAAAGTGGTGGTGGGCATCCAACCAGCCATGATGGGCGCCGCCCAGGGATTTGAAGGGTCTGAGTTCAAGCATGATCGTCTCCTGTCAGGGTTCGTCATGGGGCGCCTTGGTCGGGCCGCAGAACGAGACCGGTGATTGATGGCGCTCATCATCCATCAGCCAAAGATCGATAAAAAGCGCAAAAAATGCAGTGATCCGATCTAATAAGTAGATGTATTTTGCAGTGCTCATTCTGCTTCCAAACATTCAGTTCGGGGCTTAAGTGGATGACCTGTAAGCATTTCACTAGAAGTCATCGACGAATGAAGCGACCATACCGTCCCACACAGCCTCACACCCTGGAGTCAGCGTGCCGCAACACAGCCCCGATCTTCCTCCCGAACTCTTGCCCCTGGCCGAAATGCCGCTGCTCAAGCGCTTGGCGGCCAGGTTCTTCGGTCACGGCCTCAGTCGCCTGCGCGCCCAGCATCGCGCGTCCTGGCTGCATGGCCAGGCGGACGGCTTTCGCAGCGGGCACACCGCCGGGGTGGAGTACGGTTACCAGGAGGGCAAGGCCGAAGGCCTGGAGCAGGGCCGCCAGGTATTGCTGATTCGCGACAGCCGCTCCACCGAGCATCCGGCTCCCGGCGTCGATGATCATCTGTTCGATGACTGGCGCCTGCCGCTGAGCGCCGAGCTGAAGAAGCGCGTCAAGGCCGACGTTGGCCGCCTGCTGCCGGCCCATGCCCAGCCCAGCAGCGCGCAATGGAAGATGATCTTCAGCGAAACCCCGTCTACCTCGGTGATTGCCGGCGCTGGCGCGGGCAAGTCGACCTCCCTGGTCCTGCGCATCCTGCTGCTCAATCATTACCTGGGCTTCGAGCTCGACTCGATGACCGTGGTGACCTTCACCCGCGAGTCGCGCAAGGACTTCATCAACAAGCTGATGGAGGTATTCGCGCTCTGGGGCCGGCCCCTGGGTCTCAAGGAGGCGCGGGAACTGGTGCGCACTTTCCACTCGCGCATCCTGCCAATGGTCCGCAGCCTGCCGGGTTTCGAGCGCCTGCAGGCGTTCGAGAACCTCAGCGATCGCCCGGCGGCGGGGGATCTGGAGGTCGACAGCAATCCCTTCGACCTGCGGATCAACGACGCCCAGCGCAAGCACCTGAATGCCTGCTATCACGCCTTGCACCAGCGTGACGGGCGTTTCCGCGAGGCGATCAAGCCGTTGCTGCGCCACGCCCTGCAGCTCAAGGAACTGGAGCGCGATCACCCGGATGTGCAGAAACGCATGGCGGTGACCGAACTGGCCGCCAAGCGTGACGAGGAGCTGTGCGACACCCTCGAAGACCTGTGGTTTCGCGCCGGGGCCTGGCCGATCAAGGGTATCGAGCCGAACCGGCAGACGGTCGAAATCAATGGTTCGCAGTTCCATTGCCATGGCTACATCGCCGAGCTGGATGCCTGGGTGGTGCTGGGGTTCGATCCTCGGGAAAACCCGCAGCTGAGCCGTCCCGGGTCGAAGCTTTCGGTGCGCGCGGAGTGGGCGGTAAAGCGCACCCTGTTTCAAGCTTTTTGTCGTAAGCCTATGATTTGGCTTGATAGTTATGAATCGGCAAAGCGGGTTTTGTCGTCCCTGGCCGGCGATGCCACTGCCGGGCCGGGCTTCGATTACAAGGTCAAGGGCGAGCTGGCTTCGGCGCCGCTGCTGGACTGTTTTGTCGCCGCGGCCGGGTTTATCGAGAACCTCGGGCTGGACGTGTCGGTGGCCGTGGGCCAGATGGTTTTTCCCCGGGACGACCCGGACCGCTACTTCTTCGAGGCCCTGAGCCTGTTCTGGCGGGCGCTGGACGACCACCTGCTCGACCAGTCGCCGCCAATCATGAGCTACAACCGCATGTTCGCGCTGTTCGGCGAGAACACCCCGGAGAACTTCAAGCTGCTCAGCGATGAGCGACTGCGGCCGATGTCGCACCTGATGATCGACGAATTCCAGGACGTCTCGCCGCAGATCGTCTCGTGGATTCGCGCCAGCCTGCGCGAGATCCGCAGTCGCGGGCCGGCGATGCATGTCGGGCGTGGGGCGCAGCGTTCGTCGTTGCTCTGCGTGGGGGATGACTGGCAGTCGATCTACGGCTGGCGCGGCAGTTCGCCGAAGTACTTCATGGAGTTCAACAAGGAGTTCCCGTCGCCGGCCACCACCCGAGTGATGCTCAGCGAGAACTATCGCAGCCATCAGCACATCATCGACGCGGCGGAACATATCGTCCGCGCGGCACCGGCGATTGCCGGGAAGAAGGCCAGGGCCAGCGGCGAACCCAAGGAAGTGCTGCCCGTGAAGGTGCTGGACCGGGATGACCAAGGGCTGGCGGCGCGGCTGGCGGAGCACTATCGCAATGGCGATTCGATCTTGATGTTATTTCGAAAAAGTAGCGATAAGTCATTGATTGAAGAGTATATATTGCCAATAGTTAATGTTGATTCTAGGTTGCCGACCGAGGATCGACGCCTCAAGCAGTTGACCTACCACAGTTCCAAGGGCTTGCAGGCGGATGCGGTGTTCCTGCTCGGCGATTGCCAGCACCTGACCAGTTCGCCCTACAAGAATCAGGTCTATCGCATGGCCGGGCTGGGCAAGGATGGCGACAGCGAGCCCTACGACAATGCGCAGAAGGACGAGACCCTGCGCCTGGCCTATGTCGGTATCACCCGCGCGGTAAAACATTGCTACTGGTATGTGGACAGCCCGGACACCCAGGCGGCCAATGCACCCAAGGCCTCGGACCGGATTCCCCAGGGCAAGCCGTTCTTCGCCGACCTGCGGGCATGAAAAAGCCCGCGCAATGGCGGGCTTGAGGGCAACCTGGGGCGGGTCAAGAAAAGAGAGCGGCCCTAGGCTTTCAAGGCGAGTGGCGGCATGAAGGCCTCCAGCTCGTCTTCCACCGCCTCGATTATTCGCTCGACATCGGTGGCGTTCATCACGGTGGCGCAGGGGATGCCGGCAATGGCGATCATGGTCTCGCCGCTGGCACGATCGAAGAGCCGGGCGATCATGCTGCCAGGCGCATCCATGCTGGCCTCGAAGCCCATGGGGTGAAAATGCCAGCGCATCAGCTGGCAGGCGTTCGGAAAGGTGACTTTGCTGGCGGAGACACTATTCATGGATTGCCCACCTTGTTCATTGAGCGCTTCCTTGTGCTCGCGGTAGGTATGGAAGGACCGTCACTGGACCAACCTGTGGAGCTTTTAAAAATAGCACCGGGATATGACATTCAACGGCTTTTTTTCAGGCCGTTTGGCGATTGCCTTGCACTTTTTTGATGCAGGTCATTTCCGCCAGCGATTTAGGCAAAACGCCAGTATCCAGGGGCCATGCATTGGCCATTGAAGCGTTGGACGAACTTCGGCAAGCTGCGCCTATCCGTCCCCCTGAGCTTATATCTGCCCCCTATGTCTGCCCTTGATGATGGCCCGGCGCAAACCCAGGCCACCGGTGAGACGGTGCTGCGCTATCACCTGTGCTGGAAGCACCGCGACCTCGATGGCGTCATGGCGCTGTATCACCCGGAAATCCAGTACAACGACTTTTTCCAGAACCGCACCCTGGGCCTGGACGAGTTGCGCGAATACGTGAGCAACAGCATGCCGCGCGCGCCCGACGAGGCCCTGGAGCACAGCGACCGCATCCGCCTGGACGGCAATACCGCGTTCATTCAATACCAGGTGACCCTGCGTGGCGGGCAGGGCCTGGTGTCGTTTCGCGCCAGCGAGGCGATCACCGTGCGCGACGGCCTGATCTGGCGGGTCAACGAATACGCCTCCCTGGTGCGCGAGGCGGCGCCGAGCAAGGCCGGTGGCGGCGCGCGGCCGGCGGCCAGCCGCCTGGGGTTGTCGCCGCGCCAGCTGAGTTTCATGGCCGAGGACCTGCAACAGTACTTCGAGCGCCAGCAGCCGTACCTCGACCCGGAACTGGACCTGCAGCGGGTGGCGAAGGAGTGTGGCTACAGCCGCAACCAGATCTCCTACCTGCTCAACCAGGTGCTGGGGCAGAGCTTCTACCGCTATGTGAACCAGGCACGCCTGCAGCATTTGCTGGCGGCGCTGGACCAGGCCGCGCCGCCGGTGCGTATCGACGAGCTGGCGTTCGCCGCCGGTTTCAACTCGCTGTCGGCGTTCTACAGCTGTTTCCGCCAGCACACTGGCCTGTCGCCCAAGGCTTATGCCAGGCAAATTTCTTTGCGTGCACGCGCGCAAGACAACCCCTGAGCCCAGGCACTAGGATCGCCGCCATCGAAGTTCGGGTGGCGGAGTCGGTGTATGCCAGCGTGGCGCAACATCAGTTTGTGGATGGATCAGCTCGACGAGCCGCTGCTGGCCCGACCGTCGCTGGAGCAGGACCTGGATGTCGACGTGGCGATCATCGGCGCCGGTTATACCGGGCTGTGGACCGCCTATTACCTCAAGCGCCTGGCGCCGACCCTGAACATCGCCATCGTCGAGGCGCAGACCGCCGGCTTCGGTGCCTCCGGGCGCAACGGCGGCTGGCTGATGGGCAACCTTTTGGGGGAGGACCGGCTGCTGGCCGGGCTCGGCGCGCAGCAGCGCCGCGCGTCCTTCGACCTGCTGCACGGCATTCCCGACGAAGTGGCCAGCGTCCTCGAGCGTGAAGGCATCGACTGCGATTACCGCAAGGGCGGGGTGCTGTACTGCGCCGCGCGTTATCCCGAGCAGGAAATCACCCAGCGCCGCTACCTGGACAAGCTCTACCGCCAGGGCCTCGACGAGCGCGACTACCGCTGGCTGAGCCCCGAGCAACTGGCCCGGCAGATCCGCGTGGCCAAGGCCTACGGCGGCATCTACGCGCCCCATTGCGCGACCATCCAGCCGGCCAAGCTGGTGCGTGGCCTGGCCCGGGCCGTGGAACGCCTGGGCGTGCGTATCTACGAAAACAGCCCGGTCAGCCACTGGCAGTCCGGCAGCCTGCAAACCGCCAGGGCCAGCGTGCGTTGCCGCTGGATAGTGCCGGCGGTGGAGGGCTATTCGGTGACCCTGCCGCCCCTGGGCCGTTACCAGTTGCCGGTGCAAAGCCTGCTGGTGGCCACCGAGCCCTTGCCAGCCGCGACCTGGGACGAGATCGGCCTGAGCCAGGGCCAGGCGTTCAGCGAAAGCAGCCGCCAGGTCACCTACGGCCAGCGCACCGCCGATAACCGCCTGGTGTTCGGCGCCCGCGGCGGCTACCAGTTCGCCGGCAAGCTGCGCCAAGACTTCGACCTGACCCGCAGCGAAGTCGAGCTGCGGCGCTACCTGTTCTGCGAGCTTTTCCCACAGTTGAACAATGTGCGGATCACCCACTCCTGGGGCGGCAACCTGGGCATGTCCCGGCACTTCCGACCGCACATGCTCTGCGACCGCCGGCACGGCATCGCGCTGTCCGGCGGCTACGGCGGCGAAGGCGTGGGCGCCAGCAACCTGGGCGGGCGGACCCTGGCCGAGCTGATCCTCGAGCGCGACAGCGAGCTGACCCGCCAGCCCTGGGTGATCCCCGAGGGCGGCCTCGACGCCTTGCGCGCCTGGGAGCCGGAGCCGTGCCGCTGGCTGGGCTACAACGCGATCATTCGCAGCTTCGTCCATGAAGACCAGGCCCTGGCCAACCCGGCCACGCCGCCCTGGCGCCGCCGGCTGGCCAGTCGGGTGGCGGGTTTCATGGAAGGGCTGATGCACTGAGCCAGGTTTTTTACAGCAGTTTTCACAGCGGTTTTTCCATCGACAGGTAGCGCCATGAGCATCACTCAATTCAAGAACACCGCCCACGCCGTCCTTGAGCAATCGACTCCGGTGGCGGTGCCCCTGGGCAGTCCGGTCGCCGTGACTTCGGTGACCTGTGTCGAGCGCAACGACGGCGTCGAAACCGGCATCTGGGAGTGCACGCCCGGGCGCTGGCGGCGGCAGATCGTTGCCCAGGAGTTCTGCCATTTCATCCAGGGGCGTTGCACCTTCACCCCGGACAACGGCGAACCCTTGCTTATAGAAGCCGGCGATGCACTGATGTTGCCGGCCAACAGCACCGGGACCTGGGACATCCAGGAAACCGTGCGCAAGACCTACGTGTTGATTTTCTGATCCTTTGATTGCCTGCCAATAAAAACAACCCACACAGGAATCGCCCCATGATCCGTAGAAAACCGGCTTTATCGCTGTGCGTGCCATTGCTGCTGGTGGCTTCCTTCAGCCAGGCGGCCGAGACCGTGAAGATCTACAACTGGTCGAGCTATATCGCCCCGGACACCCTGAAGAACTTTCAGAAGGAAACCGGCATCGGTTTCAGCTACGACGTCTACGACAGCAACGAAACCCTGGACGGCAAGCTGATGACCGGTCGCTCCGGTTATGACGTGGTGTTTCCTTCCAACCACTTCATGGCCCGGCAGATCGAGGGCGGGGCGCTGAAGAAGCTCGACAAGAGCCAGCTGCCGAACTGGAAGAACCTCAACCCGGTGCTGCTCGAGGCCTTGCAGGCCAACGATCCGGGCAACGAGCACGGCTTCCCGTACCTCTGGGGCAGCACCGGGATCGGCTACAACGTCGCCAAGGTCAAGGCGGTGCTGGGGGACAACGCGCCGGTGGACTCCTGGGACCTGATCTTCAAGCCCGAGTACATGCAGAAGCTGCAGAAGTGCGGGGTGGCGATCCTCGACAACGGCCCCGAGCTGCTGCCGGCGGCGCTGAATTACCTGGGCCTGCCGCACCACAGCAAGAACCCCGAGGACTACAAGAAGGCCGAAGCGCTGCTGCTGAAGATCCGGCCTTATGTCGCCTACTTCCATTCCTCCAAGTACACCGGCGACCTGGCCAACGGCGATATCTGCGTGGCGGTGGGCTTCTCCGGCGACGTGCTGCAAGCCGATAGCCGGGCCAAGGAAGCCAAGAACGGCGTGGCGATCGGCTATGCGATTCCCAGGGAAGGCGCGCCGATCTGGTTCGACATGGTGGCCATGCCCAACGACGCGCCGGACGAAAAGGCCGGGTATGCCTACATGAACTACCTGCTGCGCCCGGAGGTGATGGCCGAGATCACCAACCATGTGCACTACGCCAACGGCAACGAACAGGCCGACAGCCTGGTCGACCCGGCCATCAAGAGCGACACCAAGGTCTACCCGAGCCCGGACATGATGGGCAAGCTGTTCGCCCTGGAAGCCATGCCGCTGAATATCGACCGGATCCGCACCCGAGTGTGGAACAAAATCCGCACCGGCAGTTGAGGCGTTGCCGCCGCTCCCCGATCTGGCGACCGGGGAGCGGCGCTTTCAGGGGGTTATCTTCAACCGTGCCGCCAGCAGCACGCCCAGCAGCGCGGCCGCCAGCACCAGCGCCGCCGGGGCGGACCAGCCGGCGTAGGCGACGGTGGCGCTCAGGGCGATGGGCGCGAGCACCTGGCCCAGGTAGTTGCCTTGCATCACCAGGCCCAGGCACAGCGGGACCAGCGCGGGCTGCGGCGAAGTCAGCGAGGTACTGGCGAGGATAGTGGCGGGGAGCATGCCGGCCACCGCGCAAAAGAAGAAGCATAGAGGGATCACCAGGTCGGTCGGCGTGGCCGAGAGGAAGATGCCCATCCCGGAAAGCCCCATGACGATACTGGTGCCGGCGAGCAGCGCTTGCGGGCGGACGCCGCGTGACAGCAGCAGGCCGGCGCCGATGTTGCCGATGATATTGACCGCCACCACCGCGGCGCTGACCAGCCCGGCGCTGGTGATCGACAGCCCGACGCGCTGCATGAGGAACACCGGCAGGAAGGCCATCACCGCGAAGAACTGCAGGTTGTAGGCAGTGAACATCAGCGCCATCAGCAGCGGCTGGCGGGCGCGCAGCACGCTGCTCAGGGAGTGGCGCAAGGCGGATTGCGCCTGGCTGCGTAGCGTCAGCGGATCCCTGGGGGTGGTCAGCGGCAGCAGCAGGGCCGCCAGCAGGGTCAGGGCCGCGCCCGCGACCCAGCTCAGTTGCCAGCCGCCCAGCAATGGCCCGATAAGCATCGAAGTGCCGATACCGAACGCCATGAAGGTGCTCCAGATGCCGAACACCAGGTTGCGTTTGGGCGCCGGGACCAGGCGGTTGAGCACCGCCGGTGCCGCGACCACCACCATGACGAACCCCAGGCCCTCGACAAAACGCGTGGCCAGCAGCCCATGGAAGTCATGCAGGCTGGCACCCAGCGCGCTGGCGGCGCAGATGATCAGCAGGCCGAGCGCCAACAGATAACGATCACCCCAGCGCTGCACAAGAATGCCGACGGCGATGCCGCCAAACACCCCGACCAAGGGGAAGGCCGACATGATCCAGCTCAGGGACTCCAGGGAACGGCCGAATTCCTGCTGCAACTCGGGCAGGGCGATGGTGGCCTTGCCGATGTGCAGCGCCGCGGCAATGCCGGCAAACACTACATTGAACACCGCGGGCCAATACCCGGTATCGGCGACGACGTAGCTGAGGGTGTCTGGCTTGGTTGAGGTCATGGGCTTCTCCGAAGGCAGGCGGACGGCGGTGAGGATCGCCGGGGGCAGTGCGCCACTGGGTCGGAGCCGACTGTAAAAGTTAAAGTTGACTTCAAGTCAATCGACAAAAACGGGATGTTGCGTTTTACCCATGAAGTCATTCGGCGGCCGCATCCGCTGGATGTAATGCCCGGGCGCAACGGCGCCAGAAACGGACCGCTGAGAGTGCCGGCGCCCGCTCGGACGCCGCGGCTGAGGTGTCAGCCTTCAGCTGAACTGGGTGTTTTCCGGCAGCAGGGCGCCGCCATCGACGATCAGGGTCTGCCCGGTGATATAGCCGGCCTGTTCGGACGCGAGAAACAGCATGGCGTGGGCGATGTCCTGCGGGCTGCCCAGGCGCTTGAGCGGGATGCCCCTGGCCAGGGCCGCGCCATCGCCAAGGTTGGCCATGGCCTGGGTGGCGATCAGGCCGGGTTCGACGCCGTTGACGGTGATCCGGTGTTCGGCCAGTTCCAGGGCCGCCGCGCGGATGAAGCCGTTGACCCCGGCCTTGGACGCGGCGTAGTGGGCCAGCCCGGGAATCGCCGTGCGCGGCCCGGTCACCGAAGAGGTGATGACGATGCGTGGATGCTCGGCCCGACGCAGCGCCGGCAGCGCCGCCCGGGTCAGCCAGAAGCAGCTCTTGAGGTTCACCGCCAGGGTCGTGTCCAGGGTTTCGTCCTTCAGATCGCACAGGCTCTCCATCGGAAACACCCCGGCGTTATGGATCAGCAGGTCCAGGCCGCCGAAGGCTTGCAGCGTGGCGGCCACCGCCTGGTCGGCCGCGGCCCGGGTGCTCAGGTCCAGCACCAGCAGTTCGGCGCTGCCGCCGGCCTCGCGGATCAGGCGCCGGGTTTCGGCACCCGAGGCTTCGCTGCGGGTGGCGAGCAGTACCTTGGCGCCCTGGGCGGCGAAGACCTGCGCGATGGCGCGGCCAATGCCCTGGCCGGAGCCGGTGACCAGGGCGATACGGCCGGTGAGGTCGAGCATCATGGGGTTTCTCCTTGAGTGACGGTGCCCAGGCATTCGTCCAGCAGGCGGTTGTGCAGGTCGACATCGTCGGTGGTGGCCGCCGGGCACAGCAGCGCCATGTTGTGGAACGGCGTCAGCAACACACCGCGGTTGAGCAGGTAGAGATGAAGATAGGCCTCGATCAAGCCGTGGCGTGCCCGGTGGGCTTCGCCGCCGTTGCGCGGCGCGTGGTCCATGAACAGGTATTCGACCCGGGCGCCGATCCGCGTCACGTGCCAGGGCAGGCGGTGCTTGGCGATCAGCGCCTGGACCCCGGCCCGCAGGCGCTCGGCCAGGGCGATCATGTGCGCATAGTTGGCTGCGCTCATGACCTCGCTGAAGGTGGCGCGCATGGCCGCCATTTGCAGGGCGTTGCCGGCCAGGGTGCCGCCGAAGCCGAAGTGATTGATCGCCTGGCCGGGCTGGAAGTGTGGCAGCACCTGCCAGATGCGCTCGGCCATGGCCCGGCTGGCGCCCCAGACCGCGGTAGGGATGCCGCCGGCGATGCATTTGCCGAGCACGAAGAAGTCCGGTTGCAGGCCATGTTCGCCGCTGTAGCCGGCCGGGCCGCAGGAGATGGTGTGGGTTTCGTCGATGATCAGCGGCACATCGAAACGCCGGGTCAGCTCGCGCAGGCCGTCGTGGAAGCCGGGGGCGGGCGGGACCATGCCGACGTTGGTCATGAAGGGCTCGGTCAGCACTGCGGCCACATCGCCATGGGCCAGTGCCGCCTCCAGCGCCGGCAGGTCGTTGAACTCCACCAGCCGGGTGGTGGCGTCGTGCCGCAGGCCGTTGGCGTGCACGCCTTCGCGGGGAATCATCTGGCCGCTGGCGTCGAACTCGACCTGGGACTCGTCGACGCTGCCGTGGTAGTTGCAGTTGAACACCAGCACTTTCTCCCGGCCGGTGAGCATCCGGCACAGGCGCAGCACGAAACGGTTGGCGTCGGTGGCCGAGGTGGTGACCTGCCAGAACGGCAGGCCGAAGCGTCGCACCAGTTCCTGGCCGACCCACAGGCTGTCGGCGGTCGGCAGCATCAGGGTCGAACCGTGCCGGGCCTGCTGCGCGATGGCCTCGGCCACGGCGGGCTGGCCATGGCCGAACATGGCGCCGGTGTCGCCCAGGGCGAAATCGACGTAGCGGTTGCCGTCGCAGTCGGTCAGCGTCGCGCCCTGGGCGTCGGCCACCAGGATCGGGTACAGCCCCGGCCATTGCTGCATCCAGTGCAGCGGCGCGCCATACAGCCAGTGCTTGAGGTTTTCCCGGTAGAAACCGGCGGAGCGCGGGTGGCGTTCGGCGAACAGTTGCAGCTCGGATTGGTAACGGCTGGCGACGCGGTCGAGGTTGAGGCCGAGGGTCATGATTGGAGTCCTGTGGGATTTAGAGGCGGAACGCGGGTGCCTGGGTAGCCGCTGCCGAGCAATAGCGAGGCTGCGATCGGCAACGCAGTTGCCGCGAAACCTGCGCTTGCGGTGTATCAGGCGGAACACGCTGGCCGGATTGCGCCCGCTGCGCGGTCGATCGCAGCCTCGCTATTGCTCGGCAGCGGCTACAGGTCAGCATCAGATGTACGTGGTGCGGTTCAGCACATGGGCGAGGGCGCCCACCGGGAAGTTGCTGGGGGTGGCAAAGTCCGTGCCCTGGTAGCCGAAGATCTTGCCGTCGGTCCTGCCCGCTTGCAGGTCGATCAGCACCAGGCCCAGGGTCGGCACGATCTTTTCGCGCCAGACGAACAGGTACAGCTGTTCGGCGATCTTGTAGTAATGGCAGCGGTCGGTGTCCGCCAGGCCCTGCTCGACGCCCTTGAGGCACTGCCAGCTGTAGAAGTTGCGGTTCAGGTAGACGTGCTCGTAGGCCTCGGTGGCGCTGTACAGGTACTGGTTGCGCAGCCCGACCAGTTCCTCGGTCAGCGTGTGTTGCGGGCTGCTGGCGGTCAGCGGTGTGTCGATGCTGCCGTGGAGGAATTGCGCCTGGACGCTGGTCAGCTCGCGGCCGGACAGGGCGCGGCTGAACAGGTCGACCCGGGTCTCGGCCTGGCTCGGCAGCTGCCCGATCACCGCGGTGAAGAGGTTCCGGCCCAGGTCGAGGATCAGGCTCACCGAGTGGACCTGGCCGTTCTCCGACTTGAGAAAGTCCACCAGGTAAATCCCGGAACGTATTGAAGTGGCTCGATAAACGGCTTCGCCGCAGGCACTGCTTGCAGTGTCCCGCCAATGCAGCGACGGCGAACCGAACAGATGTTCGATGCGCCAGCCGTTGGCGAAATGCAGGGTCAGGCCGCGACCGTTGAGGTCATCCAGGCTGGGCAGGATGTGGTTGTCGGCGGCGAAGCCTGCGGCCAGGGCGCCAACGGTAATCCATTCGGGTTGCAGGTTCATGAGGGCGGTTCTTGTCGATGAAGGAGAACCTCATGTTCATCGCGCAAGCCGTTGTTGCCCATCAACCGAATGGTTGAGGCGCGGCGGTTTTTTACAGGAACAGCGCGCTCACCAGCTCGGTGCGGTTGTTCACCCCGACCTTGCGGAACAGGTTGATCAGGTGGGTCTTGACCGTCGGCAGGCCCAGCGCCAGCTGCTGGGCGATGACCTTGTTGCAGGCGCCGTCGCGCAGCAGCCAGGCGATCTGCCGCTCCCGGGGCGTGAGGGCCTCCAGGCGTTCGTCGTGGCGCGAATAGGGCGCCTGGGCGGCGATTTCCAGCAGGCCTTGCAGCGCCTGCAGGGTGCTCAATTCCTCAGGCCGGAACGGGCCCAGGCTGGCATCGCGCAGCAGCGACAGGCCGGCGATCGGGCTGCCGCTGGCATTGCGCGCGAGGACTTCCACCACATCCAGCACCCCGTGGCGTTGCAGGAAAGCCTGGTAAACCTCGGTTTCATGCCGACCCTGCTGGGCCATGCCCATGTGCAGCGACAGCACCGGGCGGCCCGCCGCCATGCAATTGCGCGGGCGCAGCGGGTCGTAGTGCCGGTAGCGTTGCAGGTAGGCCTCATGCATCTGCTGGCTCATGTGGTACAGCGAGAAATGCTCGGCCTGCAGCTGCGCGTCGATGCGGTAGAAGGCGCACAGGGTCGCCGGCACCACCCGGGTAAAGGCGCCGATGCAGCGCTGGCCGAGTTCGTGGGCGTTGGGCAGGGGGCTGTCGAGGCTATGGGTACTGATCACCGAAGGGCTCCTGGCGGATACTGACGGCTTCGCGTCAATGGGCAGAAGAAGCGGGCAAGTCGCGATGCAGTATGGAGATTGTCGGAATTGCCGTCCGCTCGATCCGGCCGGTTTTCCCGATTGCCGCAGGACAAAAAACCGCTGCCGGTTCACCCGCCCGGGGGGCGAGGAACACGGCAGCGGCTATCACCGCCTCAGCGGCGGGCCTGGGTGAAGCCCAGCTCCAGGGCAGTGACTATGGCGTCGATCTGCGGTGGCTGGATCACCAGCGGCGGCGACAGGATGATCTTGGTCCCCACCGGACGCACCATCACCCCGTTGTCGCGGGCGATCTGCGCCACCTGGTTGGCATAACCGCCCATGGGGTCGATCGGCTCGCGGGTGGTCTTGTCGGCCACCAGGTCGAGGGCGATCATCAGGCCCTTGCCGCGCACTTCGCCGACGCTGTCGAAGCGTTCGGCGAACGGCAGCAGCTTATTGAGCATGTAGTCGCCCATTTTCGCGGCGTTGGCCGGCAGGTCTTCCTTGACCACGATGTCGAGGCTGGCCAGGGCCGCCGCGCACGCCACCGGGTGCCCGGAGTAGGTGTAGCCGTGCATGATCGCGCCGGTGAAGTTGGCGTTCTTGCTGAACGCCGACTCGATCCGCTCGTTGACCACCGTGGCGCCCAGCGGGATGTAGCCGGAGGTGATGCCCTTGGCCAGGCACATGATGTCGGGTTTCACGCCCCACAGGCGGCTGCCGAACATCGAGCCGCTACGGCCGAAACCGGTCACCACTTCGTCGGCGATCAGCAGCACGCCGTATTTGTCGCAGACCTCGCGGATCAGCGGCCAGTAGTTGGCCGGCGGCACTATCACGCCGCCGGCGCCCTGGATCGGCTCGGCGATAAAGGCGGCGACGGTGTCGGGGCTCTGGAACTGGATTTCCCGCTCGAGCAGGTCGGCGCAGATCTTGCCGAGCTCTTCCGGGTCCTGGCTGTAGGGGTTGCGGTACAGCCACGGGGTGTCGACGTGGAAGCAACCGGGCAGCAGCGGCTCGTAGTTGCGGCGGAACACCGTGTTGCCGTTGACCGAAGCGCCGCCGAAGTGGGTGCCGTGGTAGCCCTGGCGCAGCGAGATGAACTTGGTGCGGTCGGCCTGGCCTTCGAGTTTCCAGTACTGGCGGGCCAGTTTCAGCGCGGTCTCGATGGCGTCCGAGCCGCCGGAGCTGAAGGCCACGCGGCGCATGCCCTCGGGCTCCAGCAGGTTCATCACCACCCGCGACAGCTCTTCGGCGCGTGGGTGGCTGACACCGTCGAACAGCTGGAAGTATTCCAGCTCGTCCAGCTGGGCGGTGATCGCCGCCTTCACTTCCTTGCGGTTGTGGCCGACGTTGACGTTCCACAACCCGGCGACGCCATCCACCAGCTGGTGGCCCTGGTCGTCGTACACATAGCAGCCATCGCCACGGACAATACGAATCGGCTCGCGTTGTTGCATTTCGTTGGGGTGCAGCATGGGATGCCAGAAGCGGCTTTGTTCGCTCACGTTGAGTCTCCTGAAAACGCACGGACAGCGTGGGACATAGTAGTGCGCCCTTTGCCGGATGCGTGCTTGCCTCTGTGTGCCAGGTTCTTGATCGCCACTGCCATCGACCCGGTATCCCTGATTCCGCTGTCCACCTGGAAAACCGTGTTGGCAGGATTTACGACCGCTGCGCGGCCGATCGCAGGCTTCGCCAGCGGCTACAGGGATCGCGGTGTTTGTAGCCGCTGTCGAGCCTGCGAGGCTGCGAACGGCAACGCAGTTGCCGCAAACCCTGAGTCCGCGGTCCATCTGGATAAACACGCCAGCCGTTATAAAAGCATGGCGTTGCCGGGCCCCTGGCAGCCAGTGGCAAGTTTTGCGGCAGCCAGGATCAAGACGCTGGCCGGCATTGGTCTCAGAGTTCGATCCATGAGGCCAACTAGCGAGGATTGCCCATGAGTATTGCCATCGACCCACGTGTCGCCGCCTTTATCGACAGCCAGCATGGCCTGTTGATCGACGGGCGCAGCCAGCCGGCCTTGTCCGGCGCGCAGATGCCGGTGTTCAACCCGGCCACCGGCGAAGAACTGACCCGCGTCGCCGCTGGCGCCGACGCCGATATCGACCTGGCCGTGGCCGCCGCGCGACGGGCCTTCGAAGGGTCCTGGGCGGCGCAGCGCCCGGCGGATCGCGAGCGCCTGCTGCTCAAGCTGGCCGATCTGCTGGAAACCCATGGCGAAGAGCTGGCGCAGCTGGAGACCCTCAATAACGGCCAGTCGATCCACCTGGCCCGCGCCCTGGAAGTCGGCGCCGCCGCCGAGTTCACCCGCTACATGGCGGGCTGGACGACCAAGATCGAAGGCAAGAGCCTCGACCTGTCCATCGCCGCCGTTCCCGGCGCCCGCTACCGCGCCTACACGGTGCCGGAGCCGGTGGGCGTGGTCGGCGCCATCGTGCCGTGGAATTTCCCCTTGCTGATGGCCATCTGGAAAATCGTCCCGGCCCTGGCCTGCGGCTGCACCGTGGTGCTCAAGCCGGCCGACGAAACCCCGCTGACCGCCTTGCGCCTGGGCCAGTTGTGCCTGGACGCCGGGATCGCCCCGGGGGTGGTCAACGTGGTCACCGGCAGTGGTGCCCAGGCCGGCGCCGCGCTGGCCGCGCACAAGGGCATCGACAAGCTGGCATTCACCGGTTCGACCCAGATCGGCAAGCTCATCGGCCATGCGGCGGTGGACAACATGACCCGGTTTTCCCTGGAATTGGGCGGCAAGTCGCCGGTGATCGTGCTCGATGACTGCGACCCCCAGGCCGCGGCCGCCGGCGCCGCCGGGGCAATCTTCTTCAACCAGGGCCAGGTCTGCACCGCCGGTTCGCGCCTGTATATCCAGCGGGCCATCTTCGACCAGGTGCTGGAGCGCCTGGCCGCCATCGCCGGCTCCCTGAGCATCGGCCCCGGGCTGGACGAGCAGGCACAGATCAACCCGCTGATTTCCGCCAAGCAGCACAAGCGCGTGCTGGACATGATCGGCCAGGGCGTGGCCGACGGCGCCCGGGTGCTGTGCGGCGGGGTCGCCTATGGCGAGCAGGGCTTCTATGTGCGGCCGACGGTACTGGCCGACGTGCACGCGGGCATGCAGGTGGTGCGCGAGGAAATCTTCGGCCCGGTGGTGGTGGCCATGCCTTTCGACGGGATCGACGAGGTGGTGGCGCTGGCCAACGACAATCAGTACGGGCTGGGGGCGAGCATCTGGTCCAACGACCTGGCGAAAGTCATGGACCTGATCCCGCGGATCAAGGCCGGCACGGTCTGGGTCAATACCCATAACATGCTCGACCCGTCGATGCCGTTTGGCGGCTACAAGCAATCGGGCATTGGTCGCGAAATGGGCCATGCGGCGATCGAGGCGTATACCGAGAACAAGTCGGTGTGCATCGCGTTCTGACCTGTAGCCGCTGCCGCAGGCTGCGATCGCGCCCGCAGGGTGCGCAAGATCTCAAGATCGCCGAAGGCCTTCGGCCTTATCGCAGCCTGCGGCAGCGGCTACAGTCGGATGCAGTCATCCGGCCACTCCAGGCTGCGCAGACAGCCAGTGACACGCACGCCCGGCGTGCCCTTGAAATGCCTAGAACAACACCACCCATGCTTTCGAGGTCCAGACACCATGTCTTTCAACGACAGACTCACCCGCCACCTGAACCAGGGCGTGGTCGGCTTTCCCACGGCCCTGGCCAGCGCCGTCGGCCTGATCATGGCCAGCCCGGTGATCCTCACCGCCACCACTGGCTTCGGCATCGGCGGCGGGGCGTTCGCCGCGGCCATGCTGATCGCGATGCTGATGATGCTCGCGCAATCGACGACCTTCGCCGAAGCGGCCTGCATGATTCCCACCACCGGTTCGGTGTATGACTACCTGGCCTGCGGCCTGGGGCGTTTCTTCGCGATCACCGGGACCATTTCCGCCTACCTGATCGTGCATGTGTTCGCCGGCACGGCGGAAACCATCCTCAGCGGCGTCATGGCCCTGGTGAACTTCGAGTCCCTCAACACCCTGCTGGAACAGAGCGGCAGCGCCTGGCTGGTGGGGGTCGGGATGGTGATCTTCTTCGGCCTGCTGAACGCCGTGGGTATCACTGCGTTCAGCCGCGCCGAGGTGATCCTCACCTTCGGCATGTGGACCACCCTGATCTTCTTCGGCGTGGTCGGGGTGTTCAAGGCCCCGGCGGTGGAGCTGAGCGGCTGGTTCGGCGAGTCGATGGTCGGCACCGACCTGACCACCATTCTTTCGCTGGTGGGCATGGCCATGTTCATGTTCGTCGGTTGCGAGTTCGTCACGCCGCTGACACCGGAGGTGCGCAAGGCGGCGAAAACCATTCCCAGGGCCATGGCCCTGGGCCTGGTGGGCGTGGCCACCTGCATGTTCATCTACGGCGCGGCGATGAAGCGCCAGGTGGCGAACATTGCACTGAGCGAAGACGGTAGCGTGCGCCTGCTGGACACGCCCATGGCCATTCCGCAATTCGCCGAGCAGGTGATGGGGCCGTACGGGCGGATCTGGCTGGGCGTCGGCCTGCTGTTCGCCGGGGCGGCGACCCTCAACACGCTGATGGCCGGGCTGCCACGCATCCTCTATGGCATGGCGCTGGACGGCGCGCTGCCGAGGGCCTTCACCTACCTGCACCCGCGCTTCAAGACGCCGCTGCTGTGCATCGCCGTGGCGGTGCTGATCCCGTGCCTGCACGCCTGGTGGCTGGGCGGCAGCACGGACAACATCATGCACCTGGTGCTGGCCGCGGTCTGTGCCTGGAGCACCGCCTACCTGCTGGTGACCCTGGCGGTAGTGGTGCTGCGCATTCGGCGCCCGGACCTGCCACGGGCCTACAAGTCGCCCTGGTTTCCGCTGCCGCAGATCGTCTCGTCCATCGGCATCCTCCTGGGCATGTGGTTCATCACGCCACCGGGCATGAACCCGCGGGACATCTACGTGCCCTTTGGCAGCATGCTCGGCCTGACGGCGATCTATGCGCTGGTCTGGACGATCTTCGTGCAGAAGGTCAACCCGTTCCGCCCGGTGCCGGTGGAAGAGGTGCTGGAGAATGCTTTCAACCTGCAATCCCCTGAAACCCAAGCGCAGAGTCTGCCTGGAGCCAAGCCCGATGAGCAGTACAAGCTGGCGGCAAAACCTCTCTGAGTTCTGGCGGCGGCCACCCTCGGGTTATCGCCCGGGGGCGACCCTGAACCAGTTGTGCCGCGACCTGTCGGGGCTCGCCTGTGCGCCGCTGGCGCCCGGGCTGGCGCGGTTCACCTGGGCCGAGGAGGGCTTGGGCTTCGAAGTCCAGGAGCTGCCACAGGCGCAGTTTCTGATGCACCTGGTGGTCTGCGAGTTTCGCCTGCGCGTCCCCGGCTCGCCGGGACCACAGGCGCGGATCGATATCCGCCATACCGGCGCGATCCGTCGCCAGGGCGTCGCCGCCGGCCTGAAGCAAGGCGCGAAGCAAGAGTGGGCGGGATTGTTGCAGCAGTTGCACAACGACCCGCAGCTGCTGGCGGCGCTGCTGCCGCTGGACTTCAAACGCTTGCAACTGCAGCGCGACGAGCAGGGCTGGCGGGTGTGCCTGGAGCATTTCGGCGCCAGCGAGGTGGTCAACCGGCTGCCTGGTTTGCGCCGTTACATCCGCCTGAGCGCCGAGCAGCGCGGCGCCTTGCTGGCGGCTTTCAAGCGCCTGCATTCACTGTTGCGCGATCACTGAACGATGCCCACCCGTGCTGGCACAGCCCGTGCTTAGGCTATAACGGACTATCCATTGCGCCGGGCTTCCTTGCTCGGCAAATAGATAACATGTTAATGATATCGCCATAACAACAATGGCGGTTTCAGCCGGCTTCTGGAGGTGCACAGTGCTTGCTTCGCAAAGTTTCAGTTCCTGGATTGGCGCATTGCAGGGGGTTTGCGGTCGCTTCGACGCCCGCCAGGCGCTGAACTCGGCGTTGTTTATCGGTGAGGTCGGCTTGCGCGACTACGCTGGCCTCGAAGTGGCGCAGATCCGTACCAATGCCGGACTGATCTCGCGCAAAAGCACCAGCGTCGATCATGAGGACGACCGGCACTGCTTCCTGATCATGCAGCGCAGCGGCCATGCCCAGATCAGCCAGGGTGGCGAGCGCATCGAGCTGGCGCCGGGTGAAATGGCCTTGCTGGACTCGGCCGGGGCCTGTGAAATCGTCCCTCACGGATTGATCGAACATGCCTCGCTGCATTTGTCCCGGGACGAGGTGTATCGCCATCTGCCGGCGCAGCAGCGCAAGTTCGGCAAGCTCTCGCAGCATTGCGCCAGTGGCCGCTTGATGCGCCTGCTGGTGGAGCAGATCTGCGGCGATGAACTGCAAGGTTGCGCCGCCCAGCAGGAAGGCCAGGCATTGCAGGAAGCGTTGATCGCCTTGCTCGGCCCGACCCTGCGCCAGACTCCCGGCGCGAGCCTCGACGGCTACGACAGCCAGCACGGCGGTTGCCTGCGCAGCCAGGCCCGGCAGTTGATCAACCAGTCCCTCACCGAACCCAACCTGACCCCGGTGTCACTGGCCGGCCAGATGAATATCTCGGTGCGCCAGTTGTACCGGCTGTTCGAAGAGCAGGGCGACAGCGTCTGCCGTTTCATCCAGCGCGCGCGCCTCGACCGCAGCGCGGCGGACCTGAGTAACCCGTGCCTGCGCCACGCGTCGATCACCGACATTGCCTTCAAGTGGGGGTTCACCGATTCGGCGCACTTCAGCCGCACCTTCAAGAAGCATTTCGAGCAGTCGCCGCGGGATTACCGGGCCCGTTCGCTGAACGCCTGAGGTCCGATCAACCCCAATCCTGTAGGAGCGAAGCTTGCTCGCGATAGCGCCGGTGCATTCAACAGGGTTGTCGCCCGCAGGATCGCCATCGTGAGCAAGCTCGCTCCTACAATCGGGCTGGTTTGCCTGCAGGAGCCAGTGAGCTTGCTCGCGACAAAACCGGTGATGCCTTACGGATTCTCCAGGTCGTGCCCCAGGGACTGGATAAACAGCGAGAACAGTTCCGGCTGTGAGGAGATGTCCAGCTTGGCGTAGAGATGGCGCCGGTGCACCTTGATGGTGTCCGGCGAGATTTTCAGTCGCTCGGCCATGGCCTTGGAGGAAAAACCACGGAGGATCAGCCGGGCAATTTCCACCTCCCGATCCGACAGTACGCCACAGCCGAAGTGACTGAGGGCGTCACGGATCTGGCTGGCCATTTCTTCCGCGGCGGGTGCTGGCGGGCGCTGGTTGCTTTGCTGCCAGTGCTGCTGCATCAGCGGCAGGACCCAGGCCGAGAAGGTGGTGAGCTGGCCGATTTCCTCGGCGCTGAACGGCCGCTGCATGCCCAGCGACAAGGACAGGGTGCCGGCCTCGGGGATCTGCAGGATGAACTGCAGTTCGTCCTCCAGCACGTTGTCGTGGAAGTAGCTGGAGAAATACTCGGTCTGCCGGAAATGGTCCGGCGCCACTTCTTCCAGGCGGTACAGGCCGTTGGGATAACCCTCGCGGCAGGCCTGGAAAAACGGGTCGAGCAGGTACAGGCCGTTGAGGTAGGTGAGCATCGACGCCGGCTTGTCCGAGGGCTCGGCATCGTATTCCTCGAGGGCGATGGGCAGGCCGTTGTGGGGGTAGAAGATCGCCAGGGCGTTATCGAACGGCAAGGCCTGGTGCAGCAACAGCACCAGTTGCTTCCAGAAGCGCTCGCCGCCGATCTGCGAGAGGGTGCGCCCGAGTCCGGCATGCATGCCGATTTCCCTGAACAGAGTGATCAAATAGGTGGCTCCGCGTTGCTGCCGCTGTGGTCTGGCGTGCTGCTTTGCGCCAGGTGGAAGCACGGTTTCGGCGATTTGCCCGGCCACGTCAAGGGGGAGTACGCCAATAGGGGAATTGGCCCGGTTCCCCCGCCTGCCTAAAGTGGCCTCCATCAAGTGCGACCCAGAGCGCATCCGCCTGACGTTCTTCGTTTCTGCCTCAAACCAAAAATAACCATGAGGATAACGACATGAGCTCTCCCTGCGCGCCGCAAGGCGCCCTGAAACCCACGCTGGGCGTGTTCGATGTGGTGGCCATTACCGTGTCGGGCGTGACCCCGGCCAGTTCGGTCTTCGTCATCGCCCCGTTCGCCATTCACCAGGCCGGCAGCGGGGTATTCCTGGCCTTTGTCATGGCTGGGCTGCTGGCCTTGATGTTTGCCTTCTGCTACGCCGAACTGGGCCGCGCCCACAACAGCGCCGGCGGCGAGTATGTGTACGCCAAGCGGGTGTTCGGCGGCATGGCCGGGTACGCGACCTTTCTCACGGTGCTGGTGATGCTGCTGTTCATTCCGCCGGTGCTGGCCACTGGCGCGGCGACTTACCTGAACAATGCCCTGGGCACGCGTTTTGATTCGCAGAGCGTGGCCCTGGTGATCGTGATCTGCAGCTATGCGCTGGGCATCCTCAATATCAAGCTCAACGCCTGGATCACCGGCACCTGCCTGCTGCTGGAGATCGCCGCCTTGCTGGTGATCGTGTTCCTGGGCTTCGGCAACGCCTCGCAACCGGCGAGCATCTTGCTGCAGCCGCAGATCGTCGAGAACGGCGTGCTGCACATGGCGCCCTGGGCCCTGGTGATCGGTGCGGTGGGCATCGGCCTGTTTTCCTACAACGGTTACGGCCCGGCAGTGCTGCTGGCCGAAGACATGAAATGCAAGGGGCAGGGCGTGCACAAGGCGGTGCTCTGGTCGCTGGCGCTGGTGGTGATCATCGAACTGGTGCCGCTGACCGCGCTGCTGATCGGCGCGCCGTCCCTCAGCGCCATGCTCGCCAGCCCCGATCCCATCGGCTACCTGCTCACCAGCCACGGCAACGAAACCCTGACGCGGGTGGTCAGCGCCGGGATCTTCCTCTCGGTGTTCAATGCGATTGTCGCCATCGTGATCCAGATCGGCCGGGTGGTGTTCTCCAGCGGCCGCGACGCCTTGTGGACGCCGGGCATCAATCGCCTGTTCACCCGTATTCACCCGCGCTGGGACTCGCCGTGGCTGGCGACGCTGTTCCTGGCCATTCCCTCGGCGGTACTGAGCTTCAGCTCGAACCTGGCCGACCTGACCTCGTTCAGCGTGCTGCTGATCATGCTGGTGTACTTGATCGTCGCCCTCAGCGCGCTGATGAGCCGGGTGCTGCTGCGCGATCGCGAGCATCCGTACCGCATGCCGCTGTGGCCGTTGCCGGCGCTGCTGGCGGTGATCGGCGCCGGCTATCTGTTGTTCAATCTGTTCCTGGACGCTTCGCTCAGGGACATCATGGTGATCGTCGGCCTGCTGGCGCTGTCGGTGATCCTGTATGGCACCAATGGCCGGTTCAGCCCGGCGTTCCAGAAACTCTAAGGAGAAGTCATGCGCGCACGTCAATTGGGGATCAGCCTGGGCCTGGGTACTCCCGGCCCCTTCAATGCCATCACCGATGTCCCGGGGGTACGGGTGGGGCACAGCACCCTCAGGACCACGGTCGACGGCAAGCAGGTGCGTACCGGGGTGACCCTGATCCAGCCCCGCGAAGGCTTTGCCCGGCTGCAACCCTGTTTCGCCGGCTGCCATGTGCTCAACGGCAACGGCGATGCCACCGGGCTGGAGTGGATCCGCGAGGCGGGCCTGCTGACCACCCCGCTGGCCATCACCAACACCCACAGCGTTGGCGTGGTGCGCGACGCGCTGATCGCCGAGGAACACAGGAGCCTGGCGGACCCCTCGGAGTACTGGTGCATGCCGGTGGTGATGGAGACCTACGACGGCCTGCTCAACGACATCTGGGGCCAGCATGTCGGCCCGCAGCAGGTCCGCGAGGCGCTGGCCAATGCCGAGTCCGGGCCGGTGCGCGAGGGCGCGGTGGGCGGCGGCACGGGAATGATCTGTCATGAATTCAAGGGCGGGATCGGCACGGCCTCGCGTCGGGTGCCGGGGGAGCAGGGTGGCTATACGGTCGGCGCGCTGGTCCAGGCCAACCACGGCAAGCGCGAGGAATTGCGGGTCGACGGTTATCCGGTGGGGCGGCAATTGACCGGCATTCCGTCGCCCTTCGCCCAGTGCGGTACGCCGGGCATGGGCTCGATCGTGGTGATCCTGGCCACCGATGCGCCTTTGTTGCCGCACCAGTGCCAGCGCCTGGCGCAGCGCGCGTCCATCGGCGTCGCCCGCACCGGCGGTGGCACCGAGGATTCCAGCGGCGATATCTTCCTGGCCTTCGCCACCGGCAACCGCGACTTGCCGCCTTGCGCCTATGGGCGCCAGGGCGTGCCTTTCAGCACCCCCCTGGCGATGCTCAACAACGATTACATTTCGGCCCTGTTCAGCGCCGCCGCCGAGGCGGTGGAGGAGGCCATCGTCAATGCCTTGGTGGCCGGCGAGCCGATGACCGCGGACAGTGGCGCGAGCGTTCCGGCATTGACCGGGGAAACCTTGTTGCAAGCGATGAAACTAACTGGATGGAACAAACTTGTATGAACTAAAGACTGCGACGCAGTCGGCAAAATAATGGTGACCTTTATTTAATATTTAAATTCGAGATTGTCGGACAATTATCAACGGGTATTGAGGGTTAGAGAATATTTAGACTCACCGGTCATTGTTTTCGGGAGTTTGCTGGAACAGTCGAAATCAGGTGTCAAAAAGTAGTGGACGCCTGATTTCAAATTGTGTCAGGTTGCTTACGCCCGAATGGGGCGAGTGATAGGACGATCTCGCCAGGGATTGTCGCTATCGGACAAAAACTGTTCCATTGATTACAAGGAAGTGTGTTTATGTCGAAAGTTAAAGCGAAAGCTATTGTGACCGCCGAACAAGAACTCGTGCCCTTGGCCGCGACAAGTTCGGCTTACAACCAGATCAATAGCTTCAGCCATCAGTATGACCGGGGTGGCAACCTGACGGTCAATGGCAAACCCTCCTACACGGTCGATCAAGCCGCTACCCAGATACTGCGCGACGGTGCTGCGTACCAGGACCTCAACGGCAGCGGCAAGATCGAACTGACCTATACCTTCCTCACCTCGGCGTCCTCGAGCACCATGTACAAGCATGGCATCTCCGGGTTCAGCCAGTTCAGCGCCCAGCAGAAGGCCCAGGCCGTGCTGTCCATGCAGTCCTGGGCGGATGTGGCCAATGTCACCTTCACCGAAAAGGCTTCCGGTGGTGACGGGCACATGACCTTCGGCAACTACAGCGGCGGTCAGGACGGCGCGGCGGCCTTCGCCTACCTGCCGGGCACCGGTGCCGGCTACGACGGGACGTCCTGGTACCTGATCAACAGCAGCTACACCCAGAACAAGAACCCCGATCTGAACAACTACGGCCGGCAGACGCTGACCCACGAGATCGGCCACACCCTGGGCCTGGCCCACCCTGGCGACTACAACGCCGGGAATGGCAACCCGACCTATAACGACGCGACCTACGGACAGGACACGCGCGGTTACAGCGTCATGAGCTACTGGAGCGAAAGCAATACCAGCCAGAACTTCAGCAAGGGCGGCGTCGAAGCCTATTCGTCCGGCCCGCTGATGGACGATATCGCGGCGATCCAGAAGCTCTACGGGGCCAACACCACCACCCGTACCGGCGACACCACCTACGGCTTCAACTCCAACACCGGTCGCGACTTCCTCAGCGCGACCTCGTCGGCGGACAAGCTGGTGTTCTCGGTATGGGACGCGGGCGGCAAGGACACCCTGGACTTCTCCGGTTTTACCCAGAACCAGAAGATCAACCTCAATGAAACCTCGTTCTCCGACGTTGGCGGCCTGGTGGGCAACGTGTCCATCGCCAAGGGCGTCACCATCGAGAACGCCATCGGCGGTTCCGGCAGCGACCTGCTGATCGGCAACAAGGTGGCCAACGAGCTCAAGGGCGGTGCCGGCAACGACATCCTCTACGGCGCCGGTGGGGCGGACAAACTCTGGGGGGGCGCGGGTGCCGATACCTTCGTCTTCGGTGCCAGCTCGGACTCCGCTCCGGGCGCGGCCGACCAGATCCTGGATTTTGTCAGCGGCCTGGACAAGATCGATCTGACCGGTATCACCAAGGGGGCCGGGCTGCACTTCGTGAACGCGTTCACCGGTAACGCCGGCGATGCGATCCTCAGCACCTCGGCTGGCAACAGCACCTTGTCGGTGGACTTCTCCGGGCACGGCGTGGCGGACTTCCTGGTCAGCACCGTCGGCCAGGCGGCCTACACCGACATCGTCGCCTGAGTCAGTGCTGTAAAGTAACGGAAGGAGGGTGGCGCCCAGGCGTCGCCCTCCAACCTTGCATTGACTGGCGAACGGCCTGAGGCTGTGCCCCGGAGCGACCCCCTCATGATTCGAACTGCCTTGATCGCTAAGGCCGGCGCGTACCTGATCGCGACACTGATGATGTTTTATGGAGAGACAAGCATGGCAAGCAGCCTGAGATTGGCGGACCCCGCGGAACTGGCCGGACACTGGCAACTGTCGCAGCCGGCACAACCTGCCAACCACTGTGCCCTGGACCTCGAGCAGAACGGCACCCTGGGCGCCGGCGCCGAGTGTTTTTCCGCCTGGCTGGGCGATTCGGCCATCGGTTGGTTTCCCGAGCCGGACGGTATTGCCGTGACGGGCAAAGAAGGCTCGAAGATCATCTTTCTAAGCCGCCAGAAAGAAGGCTTATATCAAGGTACTTTGAAATCGGGCATAACCATTATATTGCAGCGTACACCCTGAATCATCGCGGCTGTATGCATCTTTAAATGTATCTGTATGGATACGCGTATAAGGCAGTGCCATATACGCTATGTCCTTCGTTCGAATAAAGACAACTAAATAACTAGAACTCCGCTTCGTCTGGCGGTAGAGTCCTTTCGCCTGTCCGCCTCAATAATCCAATAATGTCCCGACTCAAGTACGGGCGGTTTATTTGTCCTGCGCCTTTGGCACGGGATATACAGCTCAGGAAAGACCAATGAAGATGGCGAAGACCACTGCACCACTGTTCAAGGCACTGGGCGATTACAAAGGCATTCTGATCAGCGTCGGGTGTTTCACCGCCCTGATCAACGTGCTGATGCTGGTCCCCTCGATCTACATGCTCCAGGTCTACGACCGGGTACTTTCCTCGCAGAACGAAACCACCCTGGTGATGCTGTCGCTGATGGTGGTCGGGTTCTTCGCGTTCATCGGCTTGCTGGAGGTGGTGCGCAGCTTCATCGTCATCCGCATTGGTAGCCAGCTGGAGCGTCGTTTCAACCTGCGGGTCTACCAGGCGGCGTTCGAACGCAACCTGTTTCGCGGCGAAGGGCATGCCGGGCAGTCCCTGGGCGACCTGACCCATATCCGCCAGTTCGTCACCGGACCTGCGCTGTTCGCCTTCTTCGACGCGCCCTGGTTCCCCATCTACCTGTTCGTGATCTTTCTGTTCAATACCTGGCTGGGGGTGTTAGCCACGGCGGGCGCGGTATTGCTGATCGCCCTGGCGTACCTCAACGAAGCCATGACCAAGAAGCCTTTGGGCGAGGCCAGCGGCTATTCGCAGAAGTCCACGCAACTGGCCACCAGCCACCTGCACAATGCCGAGACCATCCAGGCCATGGGCATGCTCGGCGCGCTGCGCAAGCGCTGGTTCGAGGTGCATTCGCGTTTTCTCGGCCTGCAGAACCAGGCCAGCGACACCGGCGCGGTCATCAGCTCGCTGAGCAAGACCCTGCGCCTGTGCCTGCAATCGCTGGTGCTCGGCCTGGGCGCCTTGCTGGTGATCAAGGGCGACATGACCGCCGGCATGATGATCGCCGGTTCGATCCTGATGGGCCGGGTGCTGAGCCCGATCGACCAGTTGATCGCCGTCTGGAAGCAGTGGAGTTCCGCCAAGCTGGCCTACCAGCGCCTGGACTCGTTGTTGCAGGCCTTCCCGCCGAGCGACACGGCCATGTCGCTGCCCGCGCCCAAGGGCCAGGTGAGCTTCGAGCAGGTCAGCGCCGGCCCGCCGGGCAAGCGCATGGCGACCCTGCAGCAGGTCAGTTTCAACCTCGGGGCGGGGGAGGTGCTGGGGGTGCTCGGCGCTTCCGGCTCCGGCAAATCCACCCTGGCCCGGGTGCTGGTGGGCGTATGGCCGACCCTGGCCGGCACGGTGCGCCTGGACGGCGCCGATATCCATCGCTGGAACCGCAACGAACTGGGGCCCTACATCGGTTACCTGCCCCAGGACATCGAGCTGTTTTCCGGGAGCATCGCCGAGAACATCGCGCGCTTTCAGGAGGCCGATCCGCAGGAGGTGGTGCAGGCCGCGCAACAGGCCGGCGTGCACGAACTGATCCTGCGCCTGCCCCAGGGCTACGACACCCTGCTGGGCGATGACGGCAGCGGCCTGTCCGGCGGCCAGAAGCAGCGCGTGGCCCTGGCCCGGGCGCTGTATGGCCAGCCGCGGCTGGTGGTGCTCGACGAGCCGAACTCCAACCTCGACACCGTGGGCGAAAGCGCCCTGGCGTCGGCCATCGCGCAGATGAAGGCCCAGGGCACCAGCGTGATCCTGGTGACCCATCGTTCCTCGGCGTTGGCCCAGGCCGACAAGCTGCTGGTGCTCAACGAAGGGCGCCTGCAGGCCTTCGGCCCAAGCCAGGAAGTGCTCAAGGCGTTGTCCAGTGGCGCCCAGGCCCAGGCGCAAAATCAACACCAGGCCCAGCCCCAGGAACAGCAGCAGCGGGAAAAAACCTCGGCCCCGATGGCCCCGGGCGGATTGAGCATGAGCCGACATTATCAGGCCCCGACACGGAACCCAGGCGCATGAGCAAGGACAGCGAAATGATGATCGAACAAGGTTACGCGCCGGAGCGTCCCGAGCGCGACGCGCGGTTCTTCGCGCGTATGGGCTGGGTGCTGGCGCTGGCCGGCGCCGGCAGCTTCTTTGTCTGGGCGGCCCTGGCGCCACTGGACCAGGGCATCCCGGTGCAAGGCACGGTGGTGGTCTCGGGCAAGCGCAAGGCCGTGCAATCCATGAGCGGCGGCGTCGTCAGCCGGATCCTGGTGCGTGAAGGCGAGGCGGTGAAGCAGGGCCAGCCGCTGTTCCGCCTGGACCAGACCCAGGTCGAGGCCGATGTGCAGTCGCTGCAGGCCCAGTACCGCATGGCCTGGGCCAGCCTGGCGCGCTGGCAGAGCGAGCGCGACAACCTCAAGCAGGTGGAGTTTCCCCCGGCCCTGAGCGCCGATCCCGACCCGGCCCTGGCCCTGGTCCTGGAAGGCCAGCGGCAACTGTTCAGCAGCCGGCGCGAGGCCTTCGCCCGCGAGCAGGCCGGAATCCGCGCCAATATCGAAGGCGCCACCGCGCAACTGGCGGGGATGCGCCGGGCGCGTACCGACCTCAACAGCCAGGCCGAGTCCCTGCGCCAGCAGTTGGCCAACCTGCAGCCCCTGGCGGACAACGGCTACATCCCGCGCAACCGCCTGATGGAGTACCAGCGCCAGTTGTCCCAGGTGCAGCAGGAACTGGCGCAGAACACTGGCGAAAGCGGGCGGGTGGAGCAGGGCATCCTCGAGTCGCGGCTCAAGTTGCAACAGCACAGTGAGGAGTACCAGAAAGAAGTGCGCAGCCAGCTGGCCGACGCCCAGTTGAAAAGCCTGACCCTGGAACAGCAACTGACCTCGGCCGGTTTCGACCTGCAGCACAGCGAGATCCTCGCGCCGGCCGACGGCATCGCGGTCAACCTCGGGGTGCACACCGAAGGCGCCGTGGTCCGCCCAGGGGAAAACCTGCTGGAGATCGTGCCCCAGGGCACGCGCCTGGAAGTGGAAGGACACCTGCCGGTGAACCTGATCGACAAGGTCGGCAACCACTTGCCGGTGGACATCCTGTTCACCGCCTTCAACCAGAGCCGCACGCCGCGGGTGTCCGGCGAGGTCAGCCTGATCTCCGCCGACCAGATGGTCGATGAAAAGACCGGCGTGCCTTATTACGTGCTGCGCAGCAGCGTCAGCGACCAGGCCATGGAAAAGCTCAACGGCCTGGTGATCAAGCCGGGCATGCCGGCGGAAATGTTCGTCCGCACCGGCGAGCGCTCGCTGCTCAATTACCTGTTCAAACCCCTGCTCGACCGGGCGGGTTCCGCATTGACCGAGGAGTAAGGATGTTCCGTCGCATGAGTCAGCTTTCCATCTTCGGAGCTACAGTCGCTTTGCTGGCGTGCACCAACGCCCAGGCCATGGGACCGTTCCAGGTCTACGAACAGGCCCTGCGCAACGACCCGGTGTTCCTCGGGGCGATCAAGGAGCGCGATGCGGGCCTGGAGAACCGCATCATCGGCCGCGCCGGGCTGCTGCCGAAACTCAACTACAGCTACAACAAGGGCCGCAACAACTCCCAGGCCACCGTGCCCGACGGCCGCGGCGGCACCAGCCACGATGACCGCAACTACGACAGCTACGGCTCCACCTTCTCCCTGCAACAGCCACTGATCGACTACGAGGCTTATGCCGCCTACCGCAAGGGCGTGGCCCAGGCGCTGTTCGCCGACGAGAACTTTCGCGGCAAGAGCCAGGAGCTGCTGGTGCGGGTGCTGACCTATTACACCCAGGCGCTGTTCGCCCAGGACCAGATCGAGATCGCCCAGGCCAAGAAGAAGGCCTTCGAACAGCAGTTCCAGCAGAACGAGCACATGTTTCGCCAGGGCGAGGGCACCCGCACCGACATTCTCGAAGCGGAATCGCGCTACGAGCTGGCCACCGCCGAGGAGATCGAGGCCCGCGACGAGCAGGACGCGGCGTTGCGCGAGCTGGGTGCATTGATCGGCGTGCCGACCGTGGACATCCGCGACCTCGACCCGCTGCGCGAACACTTCGAGTCGTTCACCCTGTCGCCGGCCAACTACGACGCCTGGCACGAGCTGGCGATCAGCAACAACCCGAACCTGGCCTCCCAGCGCCATGCCGTGGAAGTGGCGCGTTACGAGATCGAGCGCAACCGCGCCGGCCACCTGCCGCGGCTCAGTGCCTATGCCACCTCGCGCCGGGTCGAGTCGGAAAGCGGCAACACCTACAACCAGCGCTACGACACCAACACCATCGGCATCGAAATCAGCATGCCGCTGTACGCCGGTGGCGGTGTCTCGGCGGCCACCCGCCAGGCCAGCCGGAGCATGGAGCAGGCCGAGTACGAGCTGGATTCGCAGACCCGCACCACCCTGATCGAGCTGCGGCGCCAGTTCAGCGCTTGCCTGTCCGGGGTCAGCAAACTACGGGCTTATCAGAAGGCGCTGATCTCGGCGGAGGCCCTGGTGGTCTCGACCAAGCAGAGCATCCTCGGTGGCGAACGGGTCAACCTCGATGCGTTGAACGCCGAACAACAGCTGTACACCACGCGCCGCGACCTGGCCCAGGCCCGTTACGACTATTTGATGGCCTGGACCAAGTTGCACTACTACGCAGGCACCCTGCGGGAAGATGACCTGGCCAGGGTCGACGAAGCCTTCAGGCCCGGCTCATGAACTGACAAAAAGGCGGCCGAGGGCGGCCCGACCTGACATTTTCGACAAAAACAAAAAACGAGAAGTCATCACATGGATAGACGCTTTTATCAGCTCAAGGCGCTGAGTCGCCGCTCGTTGCTGGCCTGCTCCACGCTATCGGCGGTGGCACTGCCCGGGATGGTCCAGGCGCAGTACCAGGAAACCGGCCAGTTGGGGGTGCCGGCCAGCTGGCAATCGGCCGAGTACACCCAGGACTGGGGCCTGGAACGCATGCGCGCCAGTTCCGCCTATGCCGCCGGCATCACCGGCAGCGGGGTAAAGATCGGCGCCCTCGACTCGGGTTTCGACGCCAGCTATGGCGAAGCATCGCCCGAGCGTTTCCACGGGGTCACCGCCAGTGGCACCTATGTCGACGGCACGCCGTTCAGCGTCTCCGGGGTGCTCAACGGCAACAACGACAGCCATGGCACCCATGTCACCGGCACCATGGGCGCGGCCCGCGATGGCGTTGGCATGCATGGCGTGGCGTTCAATGCCCAGGTCTATGTGGGCAACACCAACAAGAACGACAGCTTCCTGTTCGGCCCGACCCCGGACCCGCAGTATTTCAAGGCGGTGTACGGGGCCCTGGCGGATGCCGGGGCGCGCGTCATCAACAACAGCTGGGGCAGCCAGCCGCCGGGTGTCAGCTATCAGACCCTGGGCGACCTGCACGCCGCCTATGCCCAGCACTATGGCCAGGTCACCTGGCTGGATGCGGCCGCCGAGGTATCGCGCCAGGGCGTGATCAACGTGTTCAGCGCCGGCAACAGCGGTTACGCCAACGCCAGCGTGCGCGCGGCGCTGCCGTACTTCCAGCCGGAGCTGGAAGGCCACTGGCTGGCGGTGTCCGGCCTGGATGCCAATAACCAGCAGCGCTACAACCAGTGCGGCATCGCCAAGTACTGGTGCGTGGCCGCGCCCGGGCGGCTGATCTCCAGCACCGTGCCCGGCGGCGGTTACGCCACCAAGTCCGGCACTTCGATGGCCGCGCCCCATGCCACGGGCGCGCTGGCCCTGGTGATGGAGCGTTATCCCTACCTGAACAACCAGCAGGCCCTGGAGGTGCTGCTGACCACCGCCACCCAGTTGGACGGCTCGATCACCGAGGCGCCCACCAGCCGGGTCGGCTGGGGCGTGCCCAACCTGGAGCGGGCCATGCGCGGTCCGGGGCAGTTGCTGGGGGTGTTCGACGCCAACCTGGGCGCCGGGCAGGGCGATGTCTGGAGCAACGACATCTCGGACAAGGCGCTGCTGCAGCGCCAGGGCGAAGACGCCGCCGAGCACGCGGCCTGGCAACAGACCCTGAAGGACAAGGGCTGGGAAAACGGCCTGGGTGCCGGTGCCAGCCAGCAGGACAAGACCGACTACGCCGTCGGCATGGCCCGCGACGCAGCCGCGGCGCAGCGGCTGTACGAAGGCAGCCTGGTCAAGTCCGGCGCCGGCTGGCTGGTGCTCAGCGGCAACAACAGCTATCGCGGCGCGACCACGGTCAATGGCGGCCTGCTGAGGGTCAACGGCACGCTGGCCTCCAGCGTTACGGTCAATGACGGTGGCACCCTCGGCGGTTCCGGACGCATCGGCGCGTTGCTGGCCAACAGCGGCGCCACGGTGGCCCCGGGCAATTCCATCGGCACCTTGCAGGTGGCGGGGGACGTGACCTTCCAGCCGGGCTCGACCTATGCCGTGGAGCTGTCGCCCAGCAGCAGCGACCGCATCGTCGCGGGCGGCAAAGCCACCCTCAACGGCGCCGGGGTCACCCTGGCCCTGGAAAACAGCCCGCAGCTGCTCAGCCTGGAACAGACGCAAAGCCTGATCGGCAGCCAGTACCAGATCCTCCAGGCGGCGAACGGGGTCGACGGCCGCTTCGGCTCGGTGGAACCGAACTACCTGTTCCTCGGTGGCAGCCTCGATTATTCCGCCAGTGGTGTGCAGTTGAGCATCGGGCGTAACGCCACCTCGTTCGCCAGTGTCGGCCTGACCCCGAACCAGCGTTCGGTGGCGGCCGCCGCCGAGCAACTGGGAGCGGGCAACCCGGTGTATGAAAGCCTGCTGCGCTCGCCGAGCGCCGGCGCGGCGCAACAGGCGTTCCAGCAGCTGTCCGGGGAAATCTACCCGGCGCTGGGCTCGATGCTGCTCAACGACAGCCGTCAACTGCGCGAGGCGGTCGGCGAGCGTCTGCAGGTCCCGGGCGCGGTGCTGCAAAGCGAGGGCAACCTCTGGCTCAAGGTGCTGGGTGCCTGGGGCAAGAACGACGGCAGCCACGACACCGAGGGCTACAACAGCTCCATTGGCGGGTTGCTGCTGGGGGCCGACGGTGCGCTCAGCGACAGTACGCGCCTGGGCGCCTTCGCCGGCTACAGCGACAGCTCCCTGAGCATGAGCGGCGGCACCCATTCCAAAGCCTCCGTGGACAGCTATCACCTGGGCACCTACCTCGGCCACGAGCTGGGCGCCTGGCGCCTGAGCGCGGGCGCGGCCCACAGCTGGCATCGTGCCGACGTCAAGCGCGACCTGCAGTTCGTCGAAGTCAGCGGCAAGCAGAAAGCCAAGGTCGATGCCCGCACCAGCCAGGTCTTCGGTGAGGCGGCTTATCGCCTGGACCTGCCGGCGCTGGCCCTGGAACCGTTCGCCAACCTGGCCTACGTGCACCTGCACCGCGACAGCTTCAGCGAGAAGGGCGACGCCGCGGCGTTGAAAGGCGGCAGCGACAGCCGCGAAGCCGTGCTCGGCACCCTCGGCCTGCGCGCCCTGAAAAGCCTCGAGCTGTCCGGGCAAACCCGCCTGGACCTTTCCGGCTCCCTGGGCTGGCAGCACAACCTGAGCAACACCCGGGCCGAAGAACACCTGGCCTTTGCTTCCGGCGGCGCGCCGTTCAGCGTCGAAAGCACCTCGCTGCCGCGCAATGCCGCGCTGGTCGGTGCCCATGCGAGCCTGGCGTTGAGCCGCGACCTGCGCCTGAGCCTGGATTACAACGGCCAGTTGGCCAGCCGCGAGAAGAACCACGGGGCAGGGCTGAGCCTGAACTGGCAGTTCTGACCCCCGCCGGGCTGACGCAAGGTCGCGTCGGCACGGCACAGCAGCTATCGGCACAGCACGGCTCGCCGTTGGCGGGCCGGTTGTTCGGTAAACCAGCCGCGTCGGGTCTGACGCGGTGTTTCTAGCAAGGCAACTATTTTCAGCAAGGCAACTAAGGAAGGTACCGATGAAATACAGCTTTACGGGGGCTGCTCCGGCAGCCAACAACCTGGTGCGCGCCTCCTGTGGCGCGTTGATCTGTGGCCTGGCCGTGGCGGGTAGCGCCCAGGCCGCGCCTTATGTGGAAGGCGGCAAGCCGGGCGATCCCGGCAGTTGGCGCAGTGCCGAGTTCAACGCCGAATGGGGCCTGGGGGCGATCCATGCCGAGCAGGCCTATGCCGCCGGTTATACCGGCAAGGGCGTCAAGCTGGGGATCTTCGACCAGCCGGTGTATGCCCAGCACCCGGAATTCAGCGGCAACAACAAGGTGATCACCCTGGTCACCAGCGGCATCCGCGAATACACCGACCCCTATATTCCGGTCAAAGCCGGCGATGCCTTCCGTTATGACGGCACGCCCTCGGTGGGTTCCGACGGCAAGCTCGGCTCCCACGGCACCCACGTCGGCGGGATCGCGGCCGGCAGCCGCGATGGCGGGCCGATGCATGGCGTGGCCTTCGACGCGCAGATCATCAGCGCCGAGAACGGCGACCCGGGCCCCGAGGACGGGATCATTCTCGGCAACGACGGCGCGGTGTACCGGGCCGGCTGGGACGCCCTGGTGAACAGCGGCGCGCGGATCATCAACAACAGCTGGGGCATCGGCATCACCGACCGTTTCGACCAGGGCGGCCGCGACCCGGCCTTCCCGCATTTCACCGTGCAGGACGCCCAGTTGCAGTTCGACCAGATCCAGCCGCTGCTGGGCACCCGCCAGGGTGGTGCCTACAGCGGGGCGATCGACGCCGCTCGCGGTGGCGTGCTGACCATTTTCGCCGCCGGTAACGACTACAACCTGAACAACCCGGACGCCATCGCCGGCCTGGCCTATTTCGTGCCGGAAATCGCGCCGAACTGGATGACGGTGGCGGCCTTGCAGGTGAACCCGGATACCTCCAGCCCCAATCCCTACACCCTCAGCACCTTCTCCTCGCGCTGCGGCTACACCGCGAGCTTCTGCGTCTCGGCGCCGGGTACGCGGGTCTACAGTGCGGTGATCGGTGGCACCAACCTGGACGACATGACCATCGGCTACGCCAACAAGAGCGGCACCTCCATGGCCGCGCCCCATGTGGCGGGCGAGGCGGCGGTGCTGATGGAGCGCTTTGCGTACATGAACGCTTCGCAGATCGCCACGGTGCTGAGGACCACGGCTACCGACATGGGCGATCCGGGCATCGACGCGCTGTACGGCTGGGGCATGATCAACCTGCAAAAGGGCATCGACGGCCCGGGCATGTTCGTCACCGAAGCGGACATTCCCCAGGAGTTCCGTGTCGAAGGCGCCTACGGCTCCGGCCAGTTCGTCGTCGACCTGCCCGGCATCGGCGCCGTGGTGGATGCCGGCAAACCCACCGAGCGCCTGTGCACTGGCCTGTCTTGCGGGCTGGATGTCTGGCGCAACGATATTTCCGGCCACGGTGGCCTGACCAAGCAGGGCATCGGCACCCTGGTGCTCACCGGCAACAACAGCTACAGCGGCCCGACCCTGGTCAATCAGGGACGCCTGGCCATCAATGGTTCGCTGGCATCAAGCGTGACGGTCAATGACAGCGGCATTCTCGGCGGCAACGGGCGCATCGCCGCGCTGACGGCCAACCGTGGCGGCACCGTGGCGCCGGGCAACTCCATCGGCACCTTGCAGGTGGCGGGCGACGTGACCCTGCAACCGGGCTCGACCTACGCGGTGGAGCTGTCGCCGACCAGCAGCGACCAGATCGTCGCTGGCGGCAAGGCCACTGTCGAAGGGGCCAACGTGACCCTGGCCCTGGAGAACAGCCCGACCCTGCTCAGTGCCCGCGAGGCGCAAAGCCTGCTGGGCCGGCAATACAACATCCTGCAGGCGGCCGGTGGCATCGATGGGCGTTTCGCTTCGATCGCGCCGAACTACCTGTTCCTCGGTGGCAACCTCGATTACACCGCCGGCGGCGTGCAGTTGCAGGTGGTGCGTAACGCGACAGCCTTCAGCGATGTCGGCCTGACCCCGAACCAGCGCTCCGTGGGCGCCGCCGCCGAACAATTGGGGGCGGGCAATCCGGTGTATGAAAGCCTGCTGCTGTCGGCGGACGCCGCCAGCGCGCAACAAGCCTTGCAGCAACTGACCGGGGAGATCCACCCGGCCATCGGCACGCTGCTGATCAACGACAGCCGCCAGCTGCGCGACGCGGTGGGCGACCGCCTGCGCCAGGACGGCCTGCTCGACTCGGCAGCGCCCGCGGCCAGCGACAACAACGTGTGGTTCAAGGTGCTGGGGGCCTGGGGCAAGTCCGACGGCGGTTATGACCATGCCAACTACACCACCTCGATCGGCGGCCTGCTCGCCGGGGTCGATGGCTTGATCGCCGAGGACACCCGTCTCGGCCTGTTCACCGGCTACAGCGACAGTTCCCTGAGCATGGGCGACGGTACCCATTCCTCGGCCTCGGTGGACAGCTATCACCTGGGTGCCTACCTGGGTCACCAACTGGATGCCGTGCGCCTGAGCGTCGGCGGCTCCTACAGCTGGCATCGCATCGACGTGAAGCGCGACCTGCAATATGGCGAGTTCTCGGACCGGCAGAAGGTCAAGCGTGACGCCCAGACCGCCCAACTGTTCACCGAAGCAGCGTGGCAAGTGGCGTTGCCAGGCGTGGCGCTGGAGCCCTTCGTCAATCTGGCCTACGTGCATGTAGGCAGCGACAGCTTCCGCGAAAAAGGCGGGGCTAGCGCATTGCGCAGTGGCGATGACAACCGCGACGCGGTGCTCTCGACCCTCGGCCTGCGGGCCGGCAAACGCTTCGCCCTGTCCGATGCCCGGCAGCTGGAGCTGGCCGGTACCCTCGGCTGGCAGCACAACTTGAGCGATATCAGTTCGGACCAGCACCTGGCTTTTGCCGGCGGCGGTTCGTTCAACGTACAGAGCGTTGCGCTGGACCGTAACGCTGCTGTGATCGGGGCTCGCGCCGGCCTGTTGCTGGGCCGCGATACCCGGGTAAACCTGGACTACAAAGGCCTGTTGGGTTCACGGGACAAGAGTCATGGGGTCGGCCTGACCCTGGAATGGCAGTTCTGAGGCTCGTGGCCAATAACTATAAAAGCGAGGCATGCACATCATGGGTGTATTCGATTACCGGAACTTCAAGGGCGAGTCGGGCAAAACGCTGTACAGCGATGCCCTGGAGCTGGCGCTCTATGCTTACACGCCCACCGGGCAAGCGCTGGCGTCGGGCTGGAAGCCGATTTCCGCCGGGCAACTGTGCTACCACGGCACGGTCGGGCCCGAGGGCACTTTCTTCGGTGAACAGCCGGGCTTCACCACGGCCAACGTCGAAGTGCTGGGGCGCTATGACGCCGCCGGCAAGTTGCTGTCGATTGGCATCACCTTTCGCGGGACTGGCGGCCTGGGCCTGTGCGATACCCTGGGGGATATCTATAACAACCTGCAGGCGGCGTTCGGTCCGTCGGGCTACGCGGACGACTACAGCAAGAACGCCTTCAACCAGCTGTTCTCCCGGGTGGCCGAGTTCGCCAGGAGCCAGGGACTGAGCGGCCAGGATGTATTGGTCAGCGGTCACAGCCTGGGTGGCCTGGGGGTCAACAGCCTGGCGCAACTGAGCAGCGATCATTGGGGCGGTTTCTATGCCGATGCGCAGTATGTGGCGTTCGCTTCGCCGACCCAGAGTTCGGGGGGCAAGGTGTTGAACATCGGCTACGAAAACGATCCGGTGTTCCGAGCGCTCGACGGCACTTCGTTCGACTGGTCGTCCCTCGGCGTGCACGACAAGTCCCAGGCATCGGCGACCAACAACATCGTCAACTTCAACGACCATTACGCTTCGGGCCTGGAGAACCTGTTGCCGCAGAGCATCCTCAACCCGCTGTCCTGGAGCGCCCACGCTGCCGATAGCTATGCCGCCGGCCTGAACCGGGTGGCCGATTCGGCCTTCTACGACTTGACGAGCAAGGACTCGACCATCATCGCCTCCACATTGTCCGAGGCCAATCGGGGTAAGACCTGGGTCGAAGACCTCAATCGCAACGCCGAACTGCACAAGGGCAGCACCTTCATCATCGGCACCGACAGCAACGACCTGCTCAAGGGTGGGCGTGGCAACGACTTCATCGAAGGCCGCGCCGGCAACGACACCTTCCGCGACGGCGGTGGCTACAACATCCTGCTGGGCGGCCAGGGCAACAACACCCTGGACCTGCAGCAGTCGCTGAAGAACTTCAGTTTCGCCAACGACGGCGCCGGCACCCTGTATGTGCGCGATGCCTACGGCGGAATCAGCATGACCCGCGACATCGGGGCGATTATCAGCAAGGAGCCGGGGTTCCTCTGGGGGTTCTGGGGGTTGTTCATGGATGACGTGACCCACAGCGTCACCGGCAAGGGGCTGTTGGCCGGCAACCAGCTGACCCCCTACAACCATTCGCTCAATGGCGACGCCTACGGCAACACGCTGGTGGCTAGCGTCAATGGCGACTGGTTGTTCGGTCACGGGGGCGACGATGTGCTGCGCAGCGACAAGAGCGGCGTGACCTTTGTCGGTGGCGCCGGCACTGATGTCCTGTACTCGAGCAACGGCGGGACCAACACCTTCCTGTTCAATGGGGACTTCGGCGTCGACACGATCTTCGGCTACCAGAGCACCGACAAGCTGGTGTTCATGGGCGTGCCGGGCGTGGGGCAGGGCTACGACTACACGCAGCACCTGTTACAGAACGGCGAGAACACCTTGCTCAGGGTCGGCGACCACGCCGTGATGCTGGTCGGGGTCGCGCCGGCCAGCCTCTCTGCCGGGGGGATCGTCTTCGCCTAAATAAAAAACGCAAGCAGGCATTGCACTAAGGGCGGGGCGTCTGTTGAGGGCGCTCCGTCCGCGTGAGCTATCTCGAACAAATCCAACAAAGAGAGGCAATACCATGGGTGTGTATGACTACAAAAACCTCGGCACAGAAGACTCAAAGGCGCTGTTTTCCGACGCGCTGGCGATCACGCTGTATTCCTACCACAACCTCGACAACGGCTTTTCCGCCGGTTATCAGCAGTACGGTTTCGGCCTCGGCTTGCCGGCGACCCTGGTGACGGCGCTGATCGGCAGCAGCGATTCGCAAGGGGTGATTCCCGGGCTGCCCTGGAACCCCGACTCGGAGAAAGCCGCGCTGGAGGCGGTGCAAAAGGCCGGCTGGACGCCGATCGGCGCCTCCCAGCTGGGCTACGACGGCAAGACCGACTTCAGGGGCACCTTCCATGGGGAAAAGGCCGGCTACACCACGGCCCAGGCCGAAGTGCTCGGCAAGTACGACGACCAGGGCCAGCTGGTTTCCATCGGCATTGCCTTTCGCGGCACCAGCGGCCCCCGTGAATCGGTGATCGGCGACTCCATCGGCGATGTGATCAACGACCTGATGGCGGCGCTCGGGCCCAAGGACTATGCCAAGAATTACGCCGGCGAAGCCTTCGGCAAGCTGCTCGCCGATGTCGCGGCCTTCGCCCAGGCCAACGGCCTGACGGGCAAGGACATCCTGGTCAGCGGCCACAGCCTCGGCGGCCTGGCGGTCAACAGCCTGGCGGACCTGAGTGGCGATCACTGGTCGGGGTTCTACCAGGATGCCAGCTACGTCGCCTACGCCTCGCCGACCCAGAGCGCGGGGGACAAGGTGCTGAATATCGGCTACGAAAACGACCCGGTGTTCCGCGCCCTCGACGGCTCTTCGTTCAACCTGGCGTCCCTTGGCGTGCACGACACGGCGCAGGAGTCGGCGACCAACAACATCGTCAGCTTCAACGACCATTACGCTTCGGCGGCCTGGAACGTTCTGCCGTTTTCCATCCTGAATATTCCGACCTGGCTGTCGCACCTGCCCACCGGCTACGGCGACGGCATGACGCGGATCCTCGAGTCGAAGTTCTACGACCTGACGAGCAAGGACTCGACCATCATCGTCGCCAACCTGTCGGACCCGGCGCGGGCCATCACCTGGGTCCAGGACCTCAACCGCAATGCCGAGCCCCACAAGGGCAGCACCTTCATCATCGGCACCGACAGCAACGACCTGATCCAGGGCGGCCAGGGCAACGACTACCTGGAAGGCCGCGCCGGCAACGACACCTTCCGCGACGGCGGTGGCTACAACATCCTGCTGGGCGGCCAGGGCAACAACACCCTGGACCTGCAGCAGTCGGTGAAGAATTTCAGTTTCGCCAACGACGGCGCCGGCACCCTGTATGTGCGCGATGCCAATGGCGGCATCAGCATCACCCGCGATATCGGTGCGATCGCCAGCAAGGAGCCGGGCTTGCTCTGGGGGCTGTTCAAGGACGACGTGATCCACAGCGTCACCGACAAGGGCCTGCTGGCGGGGAGCAACCTGACCCAGTACGCCTCTTCGGTGAAGGGCGACGCCGCGGCCAATACCCTGATCGCCCACGCTGGCGGCGACTGGCTGTTCGGCCTGGACGGCGATGACCACCTGATCGGCGGCCAGGGCAACGATGTATTGGTCGGTGGCGCGGGCAACGACCTGCTGGAGGCGGGAGGGGGCAGCAATACCTTTCTGTTCAGCGGCGATTTCGGCCAGGATCGCGTGCTGGGCTACCAGAGCAGCGACAAACTGGTGTTCCTCGGCGTCGAAGGCGTCGTCGCCAACGACGATTTCCGCGCCCATGCCAGCACCGTGGGCAACGATACCTTGCTGACCTTCGGCGGCGACTCGGTGACCCTGGTAGGGGTGAGCCTGGACAGCCTCAACGGCGCAAGTATCACCATCGCCTGAAGCTTGGTCGCGCGGGGCGATGCCTTGGCCTTGCGCGGTCACGGGCTTGCCTTTCAAGGTCCCTCGACAGCACTTCTCGCCAAAGCCAAGGGGATTTGCCCGAAGGGGTGACCCGCAAGCCTGGAAATGACTCCAATATCGGACCACCTTCGACAGAGCATCGACCCAGCGCCAGGTGGGTGGATGCCGCGCGTGCGCTCCAGGGCCGTTAAAGTCCGCGGGGACTTGTGCGTTATCCAAGGCAGGCAGCCGTTGCGAGGCAGCGGCCGATGTTCATTCAACGGCAACAGTGAAAGCGGGAGAAACACAAGGTGAGTGATAACCAGAGGTATGGCATCGGTCTGGCGCTGCTCCTGATAGCGGGCAGCGTCATGGCCGAGGACCTGCCTCAGCAGTCGATCCTGAAGCGCTATGGCGTGACCCCGGACCAGCTGCCGGCCGCTGCGCCGGCCACCGGCAAGGAAGTAGAGCCCGAACCAGGCAACCGCTTTCATATCGACGCGCAACGGCCTTGGGCGAGCGTGACCTTGGGGGAGGGTAAAGGGCCTGAAACCACCGGCAATATCAGCATCGATAATGCGGCTGCCCGGGAGTTCGAGCGGTGTCAGCGGGTGCGTGGAGAGCTGCAGAAGCGTGGGGAACAGCGATACATTGCCTGCGATAACCGCGTGCCGGGGCAGAATTCGTCACCCTGGTCGCCCTGAGGGCGACCAGGTTCGATCGCTCAGTCCTCTTGGCGGACGGTGGCGACATCGGCCGCCTTGATGCGGATTTTCTTGCCGGCGATGTCTTCGAATTCGTAGAACCCGTCGGCGGTCTTGGCGTTAGGCATGTCCTTGGTCAGGTACTGCGTGCCGTTCTGCAGGGTCACCACGGTTGGCGAGGCACAGCCGCCCAGTGCCAGGAAGGCTGCGACGGCCAACGGCAGGCCCAGGTATTTGACGTTCATAGACAAACCTCTCTTCATGAATCTTTGTGAGTCCACCCACGATTGGCGGCTCGCGACTATATGGCTATCCGCCCTTGGTGTGATTAACCGCAAGAAAGTTCTGCGGCCCCGTAAAAAAACCTGTAACGCCACTTATCCAATAATGTTTGCCAGGGCAGGTCGGCAGCTGTTATCTGTATGCATAACCAGTATCCACCTCTTTGCGGCGCGCTTGTCTTGTGACTTCCAACCCTCTGGAAAACCCTCTTTATTACCTGCACAACTTTCAGCAGGTGCTGGCGTGGCTCGAGTTGCGCTATGCCGATGTGCTGTCACCTGAAGAGCGTAGCTTCATTGCCGACTTCGCGGCGCTGGCCCAGCCATCCCAGGCGCTGCTGGTGCGCATGATCATGCGCAAAGGCTGTCATTTTCGCATGTCCCGGCTGGTCTATGAAGAAATTGGTGATACCCGCGCCGCCGTCGCGCCGCTGGTGCGCCTGGGTTGGGTCGACGAACAGGCGCCGCTGACCCTGGAAGAGCTGTTCAACCTGTTGCAGAAGGCGGAAATCCTCCACGGTTTTCGCGCGGTAATCGAACAACCGAAGGCCCGCAAGTCCGACTGGCTAACGGCGCTGGCACCATTGTTCGACGAGCCCAGGAGCCTGGACCACTGGTGCCCGGGGCTGGAAGACGGAGTGTGCAGCTTGACGGTCATGGCGCTGTGCGACCGCTTGCGCCTGATGTTCTTCGGCAACCTGTATCAGGACTGGTCGGAGTTCGTGCTGGCCGACCTGGGCATCTTCACCTACGAGAAGGTCGAGTTCCGCGACGACGCCCGGGCCCTGCGCAGCCGTGCCGATGTCGAGGGTTTCCTGTACCTGGAGGACTGTCGGCAGCGCTTCGAAAGCGGCGCGGCGCTGGACGAGGTGCTGGCGAGCATCCAGGCGTTCGCCAGCGACAATCCCTGGTTGCAGCGGCGCCGGGCCAAGCTTTTGTTCGTGCTGGGGCAGCACTGTGAGCGGCTTGCGCAATGGCCACTGGCGGTCGCCATCTACCAGGCCTGCGCTGACCCAGGGGCGAGAGCGCGGCTGATCCGCGTCTTCGAGCGCAGTGGCGATTACCGGCAGGCGCTGGCCCTGGCCGAGGAGGCGGCGCTGGCCCCGCACAACGCGGCCGAGCAGCAGCAACTGCTGCGGCTGCTGCCCAGGTTGCGGCGCAAGCTGGGCGGCCCGGCCACGCCGCGTGGCGGCACCCGGCCGACGCTGCGCCTGGACCTCAGCCTGCCGCGGGCCGATCCGGCGTTGTCGGTGGAATTCCATGTGCAGGCCCATCTCCACGAGGAGCAGGCGCCGGTGCACTACGTGGAGAACAGCCTGATCAATTCACTGTTCGGGCTGCTCTGCTGGCCGGCGATCTTCGCGCCGCTGCCCGGGGCGTTCTTCCACCCGTTCCAGCGCGGGCCGGCGGACCTGTTGAGCGAGGACTTCCACAGCCGGCGCGCCGAGCTGTTCCAGGCGTGCCTGGCGGAGCTGGATGACGGGCGTTATGCGCAGACCATCCGCCAGCGCTACCTCGACAAGTGGGGCGTGCAATCGCCTTTCGTGTTCTGGGGCGCCCTCAGCGAAGAACTGCTGGAGCAGGCCCTGGCCTGCCTGCCGGCCGAGCACCTCAAGCACTGGTTCGATCGCCTGCTGCAGGACATCAAGGCCAACCGCGCCGGCATGCCGGACCTGATCCAGTTCTGGCCGCGGCAGAAAACCTACCGGATGATCGAGGTCAAGGGCCCAGGCGACCGCCTGCAGGACAACCAGCTGCGCTGGCTGGAGTTCTGCCAGCAGCACCAGATGCCGGTGGCGGTCTGCTACGTGCAATGGGCGGAGCAGGACGAGTGAACTACCGCATCGCGGTACGGGCACTGTGCGAATTCACCGCCAAGGTCGGTGACCTTGACCTGCGCTTCACCCCATCGCCCACCGCGCTGGAAGGCATCCAGGGCCACCGCACGGTGGCGGGGCGGCGCAGCGCTGACTATCAGAGCGAGGTGTCCCTCGAAGGCGGCTTTGGCGGATTGACCGTCAAGGGCAGGGCGGACGGCTACGACCCGGACGCCAACCTGCTGGAAGAAATCAAGACCTACCGTGGCGACCTGGAGCGCATGCCGGGCAACCATCGCCAGTTGCATTGGGCCCAGGCAAAGATTTATGGCTGGCTGTTGTGCCAACAGTTGCAACTGAGCAGGATCCGCCTGGCGCTGGTGTATTTCGACATCCTCAGCGAGCGCGAGACGTCGTTGGTGGAAGAACACGAGGCCGAGGCCCTGGAACAGTTCTTCAACCAGCAATGCAGCCTGTTCCTGCAATGGGCCGAACAGGAACTGGCCCACAGGCAGGCCCGCGACCAGGCCATGGCGGCACTGAGCTTCCCCCATCCTGATTTCCGTCCGGGGCAGCGCAGCCTGGCCGAGTCGGTGTACAAGGCGGTGAGCACCGGGCGTTGCCTGATGGCCCAGGCGCCGACCGGGATCGGCAAGACCCTGGGCACGGTGTTTCCCATGCTCAAGGCGATGCCGGGGCAGCAGTTGGACAAATTGTTCTTCCTCACCGCCAAGACCCCGGGACGCAAACTGGCGCTGGACGCCGCCGAGGTGCTGTTCGAGCGCAACCCCGGGTTGCCGTTGCGGGTGCTGGAACTGGTGGCCCGGGACAAGGCCTGCGAGCACCCGGAGCTGGCCTGTCATGGCGAGTCCTGCCCGTTGGCCAAGGGCTTCTACGACCGTCTGCCGGCGGCGCGGCAGGCGGCGAGCCAGCTATCGCTGCTGGACCGGCAGGCAGTGCGCGAGATTGCCCTGGAGCACCGGCTGTGCCCGTATTACCTGAGCCAGGAAATGGCCCGCTGGAGCGATCTGCTGGTGGCGGACTACAACTACTACTTCGATTTCAGTGCCTTGCTGTTTGGCCTGGCGCAGGCCAACCAATGGAAGGTCGCCGCGCTGGTGGACGAAGCACACAACCTGGTGGAGCGCGGGCGCTCGATGTACAGCGCCAGCCTCGACCAGTATCAGTTGAGCGTCGTGCGCCAGGTCGCCCCGGAGCCGCTGAAGAAACCGCTGCAACGGCTCAACCGCGAATGGAATGCCCTGCACAAGGAGCAGTTGCGGCCGTACCAGGCCTATGACCAGGTGCCGGCTCCGTTGCTCAAGGCGTTGTCGCTGTGTATCTCGGCGATCGGCGATTACCTCAACGACCACCCGCAAGGGCTGGACAGTCGGTTGCAGGGCTTCTATTTCGATGCCCTGCAATTCACCCGGGTGGCCGAACTGTTCGACGAGCCGTTCCTGTTCGATATCAGCAAGCGCGAGCTCAATGCCCGCCGCAGCCTGTCCGAATTGTGCCTGCGCAATGTGGTGCCGGCAGGTTTCCTGGCGCCGCGGTTGAGCGCGGCGCGCAGTACGGTGCTGTTCTCGGCGACGCTCAACCCCTGGCATTACTACCGCGACCTGCTGGGGCTGCCGGAGACCACGGTGTGGGTGGATGTCGAGTCGCCGTTCAGTGCCGCACAGCTGGATGTGCACATCGTCAGCCGGATCTCCACGCGTTTCGCCCATCGCCAGGCGTCCCTGGCGCCCATCGTCGAGCTGATCGCCAGCCAGTTTCGCCAGCGCCCCGGCAACTACCTGGCGTTCTTCAGCAGCTTCGATTACTTGCAGCAGGTGGCCAGCCTGCTGGCCGAACAGCACCCGGATATTCCTGTGTGGCAACAGTCGCGCGGGATGGATGAGGGACAACGCCGGGCGTTTCTCGAGCGCTTCGACGCCGATGGCCAGGGGGTGGGGTTTGCCGTGCTGGGCGGGGCGTTCGGCGAGGGCATCGACCTGCCGGGCTCACGCTTGATCGGCGCCTTTATCGCCACCCTCGGCCTGGCCCAGTTGAACCCGGTGAACGAGCAGTTGAAACAGCGCATGGCGGCGATTTTTGGCGCCGGTTACGACTACACCTACCTGTACCCCGGCCTGCAGAAGGTGGTGCAGGCCGCGGGCCGGGTGATTCGCAGCCAGCAGGACCGTGGCGTGGTGATGCTGATCGACGACCGGTTCGCCGAGCCCCGGGTCCGGCAATTGCTGCCGGGCTGGTGGTCGCTCGACGCCCCGACCGGCAAGGTGCTTCAGGGCGCCGGGTAGGCGGCGTCGCGGATCTCCCGGGTAAAGGCCCCCGACATGCCCTCGAAGACGGTGTTGGTCAGCGCCACCACGGTCATCCTGGCCCGGGGGTCGACAAACCAGCTGTGGCCGTAGGCGCCGCCCCATTGCAGGGTGCCCCTGGATTGCGGGGTGCCGGCCAGGGCCGGATCGTCCAGCACCGCCCAGCCGTAGCCGAAGCCCCAGCCCGGCCCCTGGGTCTGGGCCTGGGCACCGACCTGGTCGGTCATCATCGCCTGCACGCTGCGGGCGGACAGCAGTGGGCCGCCACCCTGGCGCAAGGTGTCGAGAAAACGCGCCACCTCCATGGCGGTACCGGCCATGCCGGCGCCACCGGAAGGGTAGGACTGCGGGTCGAAGATCCGCTGGAGGGAGAACCGCGTGGTGCTTTCGCCGACCCTGATCGCCGCCTCGTCCTGCATCCGGCTCGGCCGCGGACGGTCATCGCGGTACACCGCGCCGAGGCGGGCAGGGTCCTTGACCGAGAATGCGGTGTCGTTCATGCCCAAAGGCCGGGTGACCAGCTCCTCGGTCAGGACCGGCAGGCTTTTGCCGCTGGCCTTTTCCAGCACGGCGCCCAGCACGTCGATGGCCATGGAATAGCGCCACTGCGTGCCCGGCGGATAACTCAAGGGCACGCTGGCAATGCGTTCCAGGTTGTCTTCCAGGCTCATGCCCGGCTCGGCCAGGCCATCCGACACCCCCGCCGTGCGATACGCCCCGTGCTCGGCTTCGAGAAAGCCATAGCTCAGGCCGGCGGTGTGGGTCAGCAGTTGCTTGAGGGTGATCGGCGGCCGAGTGCCATCGGCCAGCCTTGGGCGGAAGTCCGGCAGCCACTGGCTGACCGTATCGTCCAGGGACAGCGTGCCCTGTTCCACCAGGCGCATGGCGACCGCGGACACCATGGGCTTGGTGACGGACGCCAGGCGCAGGATGGTGTCGCCGGCCATGGGCCGGGCCGCTTCCCGATCGGCGAAACCGGCGGCGCGCTGGTACACCACCCGGCCGTCGCGCATCACCACCACTATGGTGCCGACGATCCGCTGTTCGCCGATGGCCCGTTCGATGGCCGTGTCCATGCGCCTGCCGAGTTCCTCGTCCGGCGTGGCGGCGCTGGCCTGCGAAGCGCCGAGGATGGCGGCCAGGGCAAGCAGACCTTTACTGGGTCGATCCATGGGGGGAACCTCTATAATCACAATGTCCGTTATGATTAACCGGCCTTTGTCCTAATTTCAATAGTGATCACTATGATAAATAACCCTGCTGCCGTGGTGCGCCGTCGTGGACGGCCGATTGCCTTTGATCGCGACCAGGTCCTGAGCCTGGCGGCCGAGGTGTTCTGGCGCCTGGGTTATGAGGGTGCCTCGATGCCGGAGTTGTCGGCGGCCATGGGCATCACGGTGCAAAGCCTGTATGCCGCGTTCAGGTCCAAGGCCGAGCTTTACCGGCAGGCGCTGGTGCATTACCAGCGCAGCACAGGCGCCTTTGCCGAGCGGGCACTGCGCGAGGAGGCGGATGTGGTGGACGGTTTCCTCCGCCTGTTACGCGAGGCGGCCCGGGAGTACAGCCTGCCGGGCCGGCCGCGGGGCTGCATGATTTCCACCGCGACCCTGACCTGCGCGGTGGAAAACGATCCGATACGTGAGTTTGTGAGCGCCTTGCGGACCAACACCCTCAAGGCCTTCGAAGCGCATATCGAACAGGGCATCGCCAGCGGGCAGCTGCGCGCCGATACCCAGGCCGCGGCGCTGGCCCGGTATATCGGGGCGATCATTCAAGGCATGTCGGTACAGGCCCAGGATGGCGCGGATTGCGACACCTTGCTGGCAATCGGCGAGCTGGCGGGGCGGGAAATACAGCGGGCCAGGACCTGACGGGCATGCCGGCCAGTGCGCGAACCTCAGCGGCTGCCGAGGGCTGTTCCAGCCTGTGAGACGCGGACGAACCGGCGCAGGGTTTCACCTGGCCCGGTGCGGAACTCGGTGGGTCTGGGCTGGCCCTCATCTGCGGCGATGAAGACAAAATCATCGCCTTCCAGTCGATAGCTGGCGGGCAGATGCTTGCCGATATCGGCGCCCATGGAGTCGATCCAGGTGATGGACTTCGGCGTGGTACGGGTATCGAGGGTAAAACGACCCGCGAGCAACAGCTCGCCTTCCAGCGTCACGACGCGGAACCCTTGCCCCTGAATCAGGGTAAGGGCTCCTGGGGCGCCGTGTTCGTCAGGTGGATTGCGGACTCCGTTGTCCTCGAACTCCACCTGTTCCCAGGCGCCTTGAAGTCGTTGCAGGTCGAGCAGGTCATCGGGTTTCATTGTCGGTCGGGCCCTTTGCCGTGGCGGGAACCAGGGGTCAGTTGAAGATGTTGCGACCGATACAGTACGTCAGCAGGTCCTGGTCGCTCTCGACTTCCAGCTTGCGCATGGCGGAGATTTTCTGCGCGCTGATGGTCTTCGAACTGCGGTTCTGGCTGCGGGCAATGTCACTGACGCTCTTGCCGGAAACGAACAGCCGCAGGATTTCAAACTCCTTGGGCGAGAGCATGGAAATCCGGTCGTCGATGCTCGCATTGGATTCGATGACCGAGCTCGGCGCAGGTTCGAGACTCTGATAGGAACCTCTTTCGACGATGGTCTTGAGCGCCACTTGGATTTCATTGTGCAGCTGGCTTTTCTGGATCACCCCGACTACCCCGAGTTCATGCAGGCGCGTGAGGATCAACTGGTTGGAGATCATGGTCAGGATCAGTATCTGCAGGCGCGGGAAGTGGCGCTTGAGGTACTCGACCAGCTTGAGGCCGTCGCCGTAGGGAGAATCCCCGGGCATGTTGTAGTCGGTAATGACGATGTCGACCGGCTGTTGCTCGAGGATCTCGATCAAGCCCTGTGAGCTGATGGCTTCACCGACTATTTCAAAGTTGCTTTCCCGCTCCATCAATTCGCGAACGCCGAGCAGGACAATCGGGTGATCGTCGGCGATGACTACTTTAAATTTTTCCATGACTAGCCACTCGTAATACGCCGGTTGGTAGGGAGAAAGAGTAAGGGATTGCGTTCATCAAATCTTGTCGCGTCTCATTCAAGTGCATTAAGAATATCCGTCAAGCTTTGTATCAGGCTTTTCACCGCAAGGGTCACGGAAGAAGTCATTGCGCTTTGCAGTATCCGGGACTCCAGCTCGGCGCAGTTTTTCGCCAGCCCGCTCAACTGCACGGCGCCCAGCGCTCCGGCGGCGCTGTGCAGCCGCTCGGCGAGCCGCTTGGCATCCTGGGCGTCGAGGGCGTCGGTCACGCTCTGGACATCCTGGCGCATGGTGCTGATGAACAGCTCACGCATTTTCGGGGACAGCTCGATCATGGTGTCGCCGGTCGTTGAGGTAGGCGTTGCATCGATCATGGGTTGCGGTTCCTGGGCAGGCGCATTCGCGCAGAGATTCGACAGGTAGTGGTGCAGCGTCTGCAGGCTCAAGGGTTTGACCAGCCAGGCATTCATGCCGACGGCCATGCAGCGGGAGCCTTCTTCGCGCATGGCATTGGCCGTGACCCCGACAATCGGAATCACCCGGTCGCGCTCACGCAGGGCAAGGGTCAGTTCATAGCCATTGAGCAGCGGCATGTTCACATCGGTCAGCACCAGGTCGAATACCTGCGGCTGCCAGAGCTGCAAGGCTTCTTCGCCGTTGGAGGCGGCGGTCACCGTGCAGCCCAGGGCTTCGAGTTGCTCCTTGATGATCGCCTGGTTGATCGCGTTGTCCTCGGCCACCAGGATATGCAGGCCGAGCCTGCTGCTCAGGTTGCATTCGGCAGTGGCGGGCGCAATGGTTTTGCCATGCAGGGTCAGGGAGACGGCCCTGGCAATGGCTCTTATATCGTGGGCATCCACGGTGCAGCCTGGCTTTGGCTGTGCCGGAGGGTGTTCGCCGCTGATGCACAGGACCCGGGGGCCGGCCCAGGCGGGCAGGTTGCCGGAGGGCAGGACATCGACCAGCAGGTTGGCCTGGCGCGACTCTTCGACAAAGGCTGGCAATGGCTTGGCGACCACGCCGAGGCGATTCAGCCAGTCACAGGTGCTCTGCGCCAGTTCCACGGCGGGAGCCCGTACATACACCGCCCGGGTGCTCGGCAGGATGTCCGCGCAACCTTCCAGCGACCCCGGCATGACCTTCAGCCCCAGTCGGAGCGAGAAGCTGCTGCCCAGGCCGGGCTCGCTGACCACGCGTATCTGGCCGGCCATCATTTCCGTCAACCAGCGGCATATCGCCAGGCCGAGCCCGGCACCGGCCTCGCTGGAAGCGTCGCGCACCTGGTAGAAGGTGTCGAACAGGTGTTCCTGTAGCGCCGGTGAAATGCCGATGCCTGAGTCGGTGACCTGCCATTCCAGGCTGGCCTGGCCATCCACGCATTCCAGGACCCTGACCCGCAGCACGACGCGCCCGCTGTCGGTGAACTTGATGGCATTGCTGAGCAGATTGTTGAGGATCTGCCGGATCCGCACCGGGTCGCCCAGCAACTGGTCGGGCAGCGTTGCATCGACACAGGCGTACAGCAGCAGGCCTTTGTCTTCGGCGAAGACGCTGTAGGCGTGCAGCGCATCCTCGATCATCTGCAACGGGCAGAATGCCTGGGACTCGATCGCCATCTGCCCGGACTCGATCTTGGAAATGTCCAGGACATCGCTGATCAATTGGAACAGGGTGCTGGACGAGCGCTGGATGGTTTGCAGATGCTCGCGCTGCCGGGCGTCCAGGCGCGTCAGCCCGAGCAGTTCCAGGGTGCCCAGTACGCCGTAGAGCGGGGTGCGTATTTCATGGCTCATGGTGGCGAGGAACAGCGTCTTGGCTTCGCTCGCCGCAGCGGCGGAGCGTCGCGCCTGCTCCAGCATGGCTGCACCCTCGATGTGGCTGGTCACGTCGTGGAAGGCACAAAGCACTGCATCCTCGCCCTGGTAACGGGTGGGCACGAACCCTACCTGCAGGTGGATACCGTCAATGTCCAGCCGGGTTTCACCGGCGACGGACAGGTCCTGCCGGCTCTCCAGGGCCATCCGCAGTCTTGTGCTGCCTTGCCACTGTTGGGCTTTGCGGTTTTCCAGCAGGACCTTGAAGTCCGAGCGACGCACCACGCACAGGCCGCTGGGCGCGCTATCGATCACGGCCCGGCTGAAGGCCTCGCCCTCGGCGGTGCGTTGGTAAGCCTCGTAGACCGGTTTGACGATACGCGATTGATACCGCCGACTGGCCAGCCAGCCACAGCCGATGCCAGCGATCAGCAGGGCCAGCAAGACCGGCAAGGGCCACAGGGTGTAGTTGAAGTAGCTCTTGAAACCGATGGTGTAGAGGGCGCTCCAGGGCTCGGCGGAATTGCTCGAGACCTTGAAGACCATGCCGTCGCTGGTGACGTTCAGCCCGTCATGCAGCACCACGTCCGGTTGCAGCGACCCGCTCAGCACCTTTCCGGAGGGGGCGATCAGGGCGACATGGCCATAGGTCGACCACGGCATGAGTCGCTTGATGTCATTGACCAGATCCATGCTGAACAGCGACGCGATGCCGAACCATTGTGGCCCGAGATGGGTGCTGACATAGGCCAGCAGCCTGGCAGGGGCCTCGTTGGCCTGTTGGGGGGCGAGGGGTTCCCAATCGACCACGCCATCGACCCGTGCCGAATCGCTCGCCAGCAGAGGCTTGAGTGTTTGCAGGACGAGTGCCTTGTCGGGGGGGGCATGTTTCCAGAGAGGATCTCGTGAATGCCCGGCGGCTGGAATGCCGATATTGAAGTTGCCCTCGGCATCGAATAGAAAAAATGGCGGTGACTGGTAATGGGAAGTGGACCAGAAGGCGCTGTAGTAGTCGGTCAGGTGTTCTCCCAGCCCGGCCAGCCTGGCCAAGGTGTCAGGCTCGACGCTCTGGTGATTGACCGACAGGCTGAACGGCGTGGAAAAGACAAACTCCTGGCCCAGGTAGCTGTGCGGTCCCTCTTCGGGCAAGGTGCTTTTCAGGTATGAGCCCGAGCCGTTGGAGCGCAAGGGCATCTTGGTGCCTTGCACGGTCACGCCGCGGAGGAAGTCTTCATGTTCGTGGATGCCTTCCATCATCCGCGCAAAGTGCGCTTTGAACCTGTCGTGTTGTTCTTCGAGCAGTTTGTACGACGACCAGTAACCGATGGTGATCAACAACAGGGTCAAGCCGAGGAAAATCAACAATCCCTTGTTCAGGCGAGTCGAGTATCGTTGCAGATTCTCGAGAAGCGTGTCCTGGTGGTTCATCACTGGTATCCAAAAAAGCACGAATAAAGTCGAAGCCTTGAGGATCTTACCTTTAAACAACGACTTGTCAGTGATGTGGGGCATGTAATCCTGAAGGGGGGATGTCCTCGGTTCAATAACTGGCGGCTGGACCGTCGTTGACCAGAAGCTGTTGAAACTGCTCGGAGGGGACTGCGCGAGAGATCAGGAAACCCTGCACCTGGCTACAGTCGATCTTGCGCAACAGCGCCAGCTCCTCGGCGCTTTCCACGCCTTCGGCCACCACGGTCAGGCCCAGTTGGCGACCCAGGGCAATGATGCTGGTCAGGGCCTTGGTCAGTTCGTCGCTGGCGTGGCATCCCTGGACCAGGGCGCGATCGATCTTCAGTTCGGTGAACGGGGTCGAAACCAGGTTCATGTACGAGCTGTAGCCCTTGCCGAAGTCGTCCTGGGACAGGCCGAAGCCCTTGATGCGCAAGCGACAGGCACCGGCATAGAAGTTACTGATGTCCTGGGGCACCGAACACTCCATGAGTTCGAAACAGATCTGCCCCGGTACGCCCTGATGTTCCATGACAAAGTCGAACAGCCGATCCGCCAGGTCGTGGCTGTTGAGCAGATGGGTCGGCAGATTGATCGACACCGGAATGTCGTAGTCATGCTGGCGCCAGCGTGCCTGGGCCTGGATCGCCTGGCGCAGGACCAGCCACAGCAGGTCCTCCTCGAGGTCGAAGGACTTGAGGGCGGGCAGGAAGGTGTCGGGGAGCAGCATGCCCTGTGTCGGATGCATCCAGCGGACCAGGGCTTCGGCGGCGACGATACGGCCGTTGAACAACGATTTCTTGGGTTGGAACCAGGCCTCGAACTGCTCTTCCTGGATGGCCTGGGCCAGCATGGCCCGGCTGAGCATGGAGGTGGGCAAGGGGCGCGGCGAGCTCGGCTGCGAGATGCTCAATTGAGTGGTCAGGGTCTGCAGGGCGGCAAGGTTCACCGGTTTCGAAATCAGGCCGATGACTTTCACCCCGAGGTTCTTGGCAACCAGGCTGGCACTCATCAACATGCGCCGCGAAGCCGAGCTCATGATCGCCAGCGCCGGCTTGGAGTGCAGGGCCGCCAGTCCCTGGATGAACTGCACGCCATCCATTCCCGGCATCAACAGGTCGGTGAGCACCAGGTCGAACTTGCGCCATTTCAAGCGTTCCAGCGCCTCTTCGCCATCCCTTGCGCCTTCCAGGTAATAGGGGCCCAGCTCACCGAACAGATGCTGCAGGTACATGTGCTGGAAGGGATGGTCTTCAACGATCAATATGCTACAAGGCTTCATTCTTCGCTCTTTCATAGGGCGTTAGGTAATTGAACAGGGCGCGTAACGCAAAAGGTTTGACCAGGCAATGGTTCATTCCGGCCGCCAGGCATTGCTCTTCTTCTCCACGCATCGCGTTGGCCGTGGCACCGATGATCGGGACCGTACAGCCGCGGCGTCGCAGCTCCTTGGCCAGTTCATAGCCATTCATCACGGGCATGTTGACGTCGGTGAGGACCAGGTCGAACCGCTCGGCATTCCACATCGACAGGGCTTCCTCGCCGTTTGACGCGAGCTCCACGCTGCAGCCCAGCTCTTCGAGCTGATCCCTGAGGATCAGCTGGTTGATGACGTTGTCTTCGGCCACCAGCACGTTCAGGTCCAGTTGTTTCAACGTCCAGTGCTCGTTGTGGTTCTCGGCCTTGGCCACCCACACCCCCTGGGCCTGGCTGACCGCCTGATGAATGGAACTCAGGTGGTTCAGGTTCACGTGCCAGTACCCGGTACGAACCTGCGGTTCGTTGTTGCCGGTGCCGGTGGCGAGGATCAGCGGTCCGGGCCAGTCGGGTTGCAGGCGCTGTTCCAGTTCGCCGGGATGAACCTCGACCAGCAGGCAATCGTTGATCGGCGCGATCTTCGAGGGATGGCAAAGCTGTACCCGGGCTCCCCATTGGCGCAGCCAGCCGCCGATGGATTCCGCCAGCTCCCTTACGCTGGACATCACGTAGATGGTTTCCGGCAGCAGTTGCGTGGCGGGCAGGGTGACCGGCCCGTCGATCGCCGCTTCCAGGGGCAGGGTGAGGGAGAAGCTGCTGCCCAGCCCCAGTTCGCTGACCATGCGCAGGCTGCCGTTCATCAATTGGGTGAGGCGCTGGCAGATGGGCAGGCCCAGGCCGGTGCCTGCCACCACGTTGGCGTTGCCGCCGGTCTGATAGAAGGGTTCGAAGATCATCGGCTGATGATCCTGGGCAATGCCTTTGCCGGTGTCGGAGACCTGCCACAGGATGCTGGAGCGCTCGCCATCGCGGCTCAGCAGGTTGACCCGCAGCACGATGCGTCCCAGGTCGGTGAACTTCACCGCGTTGTTGAGCAGGTTGCTGAGGATCTGCCGGATCCGGGTGGCGTCGCCGATCAGTCGCTCGGGGATTTGCGGGTCCACGCAGGAATAGAGCAGCAGGCCCTTGTTCGAGGCGGCGGCGGAATAGCCCTGGATCAGCTCGTGGACCAGGTCCAGCGGCGAGAACTCATTCAGCTCCAGGGCCAGTTGCCCGGCTTCGATCTTGGACACGTCCAGCACATCGCAGATCAGCTGCAACAGGGTCGAGGAAGAACACTCGATGGCGCGCAGGTAGTCGCGCTGCTGGGTATCCAGCTGGGTGCGCGCGAGCAGTTCCAGGGTACCCAGCACGCCATAGAGCGGGGTGCGTATTTCATGGCTCATGGTGGCGAGGAACAGGGTCTTGGCTTCGTTGGCGGCGTCGGCCATCTGCCGGGCTTCTTCCAGCGCGGCTTCCACCTGTTTGCGTGCGCTGATGTCGCTGAAGGCGCAGAACAACACGTCTTCGCCCTTGTAGCGGGTGGGTGCGGAACTCAGGTAGAGATGGCGTCCTTCGCTGGTCTCGAAGTAGTCGAAGCGGTTCGGTTCGTGGCTCTTGAACGCCTGCTGGATCCAGCCGGTACAGAGTATTTCCCGTTCGATACCGTCGCCTAGCCACTGCTGCGCCAGGGTGTTTTCCAGGACCACCCGGCCATCGGTACGCCGCAGCACGCACAAGGCCACGGGCGCGGTCTGGATCACGTCGCGGCTGAACAGCTCGCTCTCGACCAGCGCCTGGATACGGCTCAGTGCGGGGGTGATGAAGCGGTGCTCGATGCGGCGGGTCAGCAGGCAGATCAGGCTGATGCTGAACAGGCAGAACACCAGGGCGCCGGCTAGCTGGGGCCAGAGCGCGATCAGCAGGGCGTGCAGTCTGAAGGAGTAGACCAGTTGCCAGTCGGAGGTCATCAGTTGCTTGCGGATCACCAGGTGATCGGGCCACCAGCCGCTGCCGACAAAACCGAAGAAGCTGGTGCCTTGCAGTTGCTGCAGGGCCTGTCTCAGGCGTCCGGCCGGGGTATTGGTGAACAGCAGCGCGCCTTCGGAGTTGAACATCATGAATTCGCCGGCGCTCTGGTCGCTGAGGGCCTTGAGCACTTCCCGCCCATCCATTTCCAGGCCCAGCCAGCCGGAGTCATCGGTGCGCTCGTCGAGCCGGGTGAAAATGTACAGCTGCGAAGTCTGCGTGGACGGGTCGGTGAGCCACAGCTCGTTGGTGTCCGGGCGCTCCCCATGGTTGAGCGCCTCCAGCTTGGAGAGGATGGTCTTGGGCAGGTTGGGGGAGGTGAGGTTGCTGCTGTAGAGGTGCATGACCCGGGCCTCGGGGCCGGAGCTCACATACAGCAGGTTGACCTGCTTGGCCTTTAAGTATTCGCGCATGCGCTGGCTCAGCCAGATGCTCCACGGGTCATCGACGTTGCCCAGTTGCAGGTGCAGTTCTTCGCTGGAGGGCAGGTACACCAGGGCCTGGGCTTGCTTGGAGCGGCGTACCGCGGACAGGCTGAGGCTTTCCAGCAAGGCCTCGCGGCTGGTGAAGAAGGTCTGGGCTTCGGCGATGGCGCTGCTCATGTAGCCGCGGCGCCGGGAAATGTCGTTACTGAGGGTGGAATTGAGGAAGTTGTAGACGGCGCCAAGGATGCCGACCAAAAGAATGAGCGCAAAAAGGCGCAGCAACCTGCTGGCGGCTTCCGGACTGGAAAATACGGGACTGATCTGATGAAGGTAGGTCTTTAATCTCATTGACCCACTCTAAATAAACCCTCAAAAATCCGGGATAGGACGATCCTTAAAGTCGCCGGTGTTTCCCGCTTTCAGCCTTGTCCACGACGAAAAGAACCTGGCACGGGGCCAGGTTCTTTCGGTGAGGTACGGCTCGCGACAGCAGGCTCAGACCACCGCCAGTCGCTGTTTGCGCAGTGGCGCGGGGAAGGCCTGGTCGATGGCCGTCAGGTCTTCGTCGTTCAAGCGCAACCCGGCCGCCTCGGCGTTCAGCCGGACATGCTCGGGATGTACTGCCTTGGGAATGGCGATCACACCTTCCTGGCGCAGGACCCAGGCCAGGGAAACCTGGGCCGTGGTCACGCCATGGCGTTCGGCGATCTGCTGCAGCGTGGGGTGACGCAGCAGCTTGCCGGCCTGGGCGATAGGGCAGTAAGCCATGAGCGGCAAGCGCTGCTGTTGCGCGGCGGGCAGCAGGTCGAATTCGATGCCGCGTTCCTCGATGTTGTACAGCACCTGGTTGGTGGCACAGGCCGGGCTCGTCAGTTCCTCGAGGTCATCGAGGTCGAAATTGGATACCCCCCAGCGGCCGATCTTGCCGTCTTCGCGCAGGCGCTCGAAGGCTTCCACGGTTTCCTCTAGGGGGTATTGCCCTCGCCAGTGCAGCAGGTACAGATCGAGATAGTCGGTACCCAGGCGCCGCAGGCTGCGGTCGCAGGCTTGGGGAATGCCTTTGCGGCTGGCGTTGTGCGGATACACTTTGCTGACCAGGAACACCCGGTCGCGCTGACCGGCAATGGCAGCGCCAACCACTTCCTCCGCGCCACCCTCGGCGTACATTTCGGCGGTATCGATCAGGCTCATGCCCCGTTCGATACCGGCCTGCAATGCGGCAATCTCGGCGTTGCGCTGGTGGCGCTCCTCGCCCATGCGCCAGGTACCCTGGCCAAGCACCGGGACGGGCACGCCCGCCAGATCGAGTGTTCGCATGACAATCTCCTGAAAGGGTGAGCAAGGGCCCAGAGAAACAAAGGTGCGGTTGCCGGTCAAGGTAACGAAGAAGGAGCGGGATTTTTATATTCTTTTATGGAATAAATTAAATGCTATGTATTCTTTTTAATGTTGACATGAGCAAGGCACCTTAGAGGCCTGCACGGCGATGCGCCAGTGCCCAGCCCAGACAGGAAGGCCCACCATGACCATCAAGGCAATCAACGTTCGCAACCAGTTCAAGGGCATCATCAAGGCGATCCATGAAGGCCAGGTGGTCTCGGAAATCGATGTGCAGACCGCCTCGGGCATCGTCACCTCGGTGATCACCACGCGCTCGGTGCGCGACCTGGAATTGAAGGTCGGCAGCGAGGTCATCGCCTTCGTCAAATCCACCGAAGTATCGATCGCCAAGCTCTGAGGCCTTCGATCCCGCCCCGCGTCATGCCCCGGACCTCGCTTGCGCCCCAGGTATGGCCATGGTCCTGCTGATCGGCGCCCCGGGCTTTGTCCTGGACAGCCTGGCCTGTGGTCTGCACCGACGCTGGACGCACTTGCCGTAACGCCGCGACGGGCGCATTGTCAATGAGCAGTCTGAAGTCATGCTGGCGCTCGATCCGGCGTTGACGCACCGGCGTATATAGAGGCAGGCGCCGGTGGCCGGCGTGGGCGTCCAGCCTATCTGGAGGTGCGCCATGAGCCAGTATCAACGCTTGCTGCTGGTCATCGACCCGGCAATGCGCCAATCCCCGGCGATCCCGCGTGCAGCCGCCCTGGCCAAGGCCAGCGGCGCGACCCTGCATATCGCGGCCTTGCTGAAACCGGCGTCGATTCTTTCGCTGTTCGAGCACAACGTGCGCAATGAGGCGCGCGAACGTTACCGTCTGGAGCACCAGCACTGGTTGCAGGAAGAGGTGCATCGGCTGCGTGGCCATGGCGTCACGGTCAACGGCGAGGTGACTTGGGCCGACGACCTGCTGGAGGAAATCCTGCAGCACGTCGCGGAAATCCAGCCCGACCTGCTGATCAAGGATGTACAGCACGAACCGGCGCTCAAACGCGCCTTTCTCACGCCGATGGACTGGCACCTGCTGCGCCAGTGCCCGGTACCGCTGTACCTGATGGGCCGTCATGGCCATACCCTGCCGCAAATGGTGGTGGCGGCGGTCGACCCGTCGCGTCCGGAGCACCAGCACAACGGGCTCAACGACCGGATCATCCACGAAGCCAACAGCCTGGCCCTGCAATGCGATGCCGAGTTGCACCTGCTGCATGCCTATGACGTGTCGTCGGTCTACCTGGGCGATGCCGGGGGCGGTGGCCTGGTGCTGGCGGACCTGACCCGGGAACTGCGGGTCACCCTGGAAAAAGCCTTTCTCGAACTCGCCGAGCGTTATGGCGTTCCCGAGGAGCGGCGGCATTTCATCCTCGGGCAGCCGGTCACGGTCCTGGCCAATTTCGTCACCGAGAACCAGGCCGACGTACTGGTCATGGGCCGCGTGCATCGCGAGGGCCTGGAGAAACTAGTGGGCAGCACCACCGAGCATGCGCTGTATCAGGTGCCCTGCAGCCTGCTGGCGTTGTAGACGGGCGCCCTGGGAGGTGAGACATGAGCGAATATCCGTCATTGCAGATGACCCTGCGCAACCGTCAGGCCGCCGGGCAAGGGCTGGTCGCGCCGTTGCAGAAATACAGTCGCCGGCCCGAGGTGATCGTGCTGGCGTTGCCCCGGGGCGGGGTGCCGGTGGCCTGGGAAGTCGCCCGGGGCCTGGAGGTACGGCTGGACCTGATGCTGGTGCGCAAGCTCGGCGTGCCCGGCCATGAAGAACTGGCGATGGGCGCCATCGCCAGCGGCGGCATCCGCATCCTCAATCAGGACGTCCTGAGCGGCCATCACATCGGAGATGCCGCGCTGCAAGCGGTAACCCAGCGGGAAACCCAGGAGTTGCAGCGCCGCGAGCGGGCCTACCGCGGCGACCGGCCCGCGCCCGACCTGCGTGGCCAGGTGGTGATCCTGGTGGACGACGGGCTGGCCACCGGTGCCTCGATGCACGCCGCGGTACAGGCCACGCGCCTGCAGCATCCGGCGCGGATAGTGGTGGCCGTGCCCCTGGCGCCGCAGGACACCGTGGACACCCTGAGTTTCGAGGTCGACGAGCTGATCTGCCCGATTACGCCGCTGTGGTTCGTGTCGATCGGCAACGGCTATGCGGACTTTGCCCAGACCTCGGACGAGGAGGTGATCGAACTGTTGCAGCGCGCCTGGCAGCGACCGTGCGAAGGCGCCGCGGCCTGAACGCCCGGGCGGCCTGAAACCGGGTGCCCCGGAACCAAAACCCTGGTTGCCCCTCCAAGCTGTGCCCGGCGCTGCGTGCAGGTCGGGCGAGGGATCCATGGGCGAGGGATTTTTGCCATTGAGGGGACGACCGCGACGGTCCGACACAGGGCAAAACATGAAACGAGGCTTCAGGGTTCTCTGCACAGTGTTGCTGGCCGCCGGCCTGGCCGGTTGCATCGCTGCCCCCATCGAAATGACCGCGCAGACCGAACAACGCCTGCGCGCCCAGGCGCCGATCCGCTTTCTGCTGACCTTCGACGACGGCCCCAGCGCTTCCAGCCTCTACAACCCGACCGAGCGGGTGCTCGACGACCTGCTCGACAACCCGCTGCAGCCGGCGATCAAGGCGGTGTTCTTCGTCCAGACCCGCGCCCCGCGCGCCGGTGGCAGCGACACCGGCCGGCGGATAATGGCCCGCGAGCATGCCGAGGGCCATGTGCTGGGCTTTCATACCGCCACGCCGAGGCACACCAACCATCGCTCGCTCGACCCGCAGGAACTGGAGGCGTCCCTGAACGGCGGCAGCGCCGATATCGCGCTGATCGCCGGCGTGCCGCCGAGCCTGGTACGCCCGCCATTCTGGAACTACGACAAACGCACCTTCGCCGCGTACCAACGGCATGGCCTGCATGTGCTGCTGACCGACCTCAGCGCCAACGACGGCAAGGTCTGGGGCTTCAATGCCAGTCCTCGGCGCCGGGCCAATATGCTGCGCCAGCTGTCGGAGGTGCGCGAACGCATTGCCCTGGGCCAGCTGCCGACGGTGGACGGAGCGATCCCGGTGGTGGTGACCTTTCACGACCTCAATCGCTACACCGCCCGGCATACCCGGGAGTACCTGCAGATCCTGCTCGACAGCGCCCAGGCCAGCGGCCTTCGGACCGCGCCCAAGGCGTTCTACGACGATACCGCGGCGCTGCAACGGGCGGCCCTGGCCCGTACCGTCACCCGCAGCGAGCAGCCGGTGCGGCTGCCGGGGCTGTGGAACTGGCTGTGGGACAGGAACTCCCATTGAGCAGGCGTGACCGTTCGTATTGGACAAGACATGACCGTCGGTCCGCCAGTGCCTTGCCAGGATCGAATAAATCTCTGGTTTTACAGTCACATGGGTGGTTGCAGGCGCCGGCGCCGCCGGTTCGCACAGGGCCCGCTGCGTTGCCGGGCAGCTTTGCCAACCCATCGTTCTGACCCAGGTTCTAGGACACTTCCATGAAGCGATTCGCGACACTCACCCTGACCCTTTGCTCCACGCTGCTGCTGGGTGGCTGCTACCCCCATTGGGACGACGGCCGGCGCTACGATCGCGACCATGACCGCTGGCGCGACCACAGTCGTCATGACCGCGACTACTACCGCGACCGCGATCATGACGACGACCGTTACGACCGTCGCTACGACCGACGGGACCACGACGGGCGCTATCGTCGCGACCATGACGATGACGACGATGACGATTGAGTCGCAGGGCGGTTTTCGCCCGACATGACAACGGCGCCCGAGGGCGCCGTTGTCGTTTGTACCGGCGTTACTTCACCGCATAGAACTTGCGCACATAGGCCGTGCTGTGCCACGCGCAGGGCGTGCCCTGGGCAACGAATAGCGTAGCCCCGGGGCCGGCGGTCAGGTGGCTGCCGTCCGCGCCCTCGAGGGTCACGCTGCCTTCCACCAGGTGCATCAGCTCATGGAGCTTGTGGGGCCGGCCATGGCGGCGGTAAGGCGTGGAGTCCCAGACACCGATCCGCAGATCGCAGGCGTCGTCCTCGAAGGCGTTGCGCGAGCGGCATTGCGGTTCCGGGCCGATCAGGATCTGCGGTTCGGGGGCCGCCGAAGGCGAGAGCATGGCCCGTGGGTCAAGCAGCGTCAGGCCCGATTCGGCGCCCGCAGCGGCACGTTTCACTGCGCAGAAGGCCCAGAGCGTGCCGGGTTCGGCCTCAAGCTTGAGGCGGGTGCCACGGCCGATCACCGCGCTGGCGCCCGGGGTCAGTTCCAGGGCCGGTTCCCCAGACGGCTCGGCGTTGCAGAGCAGCACTTTGCCGGCGTGCACCACGAGCATCTCGATGTGGGGGAAATCCTCGACGGCAAAACTTCCACTGGTGCGCACGACACCGGCGGCAATCCCGTTGCTGCCGTTGTAGGCGACCAACCGATCGGCGCCGAAAGGGTCGTGGCTGCCCAGGGCAGCGGGGGTGAACAGGCTGGCGTCGAAGCGACCGTCGGCGCCTGCCAGCAGCAAAGCGGCGGGTGTGGACATACAAATGACTCTCTGGGGTGGGAAGGTGCCGCGCGGCGGGCGCCCGCGGCGTTGTGGATCAGCCGATGGCCTGGGTCACCAGGGCGAACTGGCGAATGCCACCAAGCGCCTGGGGCGGGGTGCCGCGGGCCATCTGCGCGACCTGGTCGACCTGTTTCAGGCCAGCGCTTTGCAGCCAGTCGGCCAGGCCGCAGTCGGCCGGAATGTCGATGCGCACGAAGGCATCGGGAACCTGGCTCAGCAGGCTGGCGATCATCTGCCGGGCCTGCTCGGGGTTTTCCGCAATCACCGGGCCGATGCAGCGACCACGGCCGAACGGTCGCAGCAGGGCGAAGGCGCGCAACTGGCCGTCGCGCTCGATGCCGACGCCGTGCTCGACCACCGCGAACAGGTCTTCCAGCACCTGCTGGCGGTCCAGGCCGCTGCCGGCGTTGGCCAGGCTCAGCTGGCGCAGGCGGTCGGCCTTGCGCAGCGGCCGGCAGCTTTCGCCGGCGGGCAGGGCGCCGACCTCAGGCACCCGCGCCTGGCCTTGATGTTGCTGGATCATGCCGAACTCGACGAAGCCCTGGCTGGCATACAGCGGCGCGCCGGCCAGGGTGGCGTTGAGGATCGGCGTGCGCGACTCGCAGGCGTGCAGGGCCTGTTCCATCAGGGCGCGGCCGATGCCCTGGCCCTGGTAGTCGTTGCTGACGATCACCAGGCCGATGGTGGCGTAGTCACCCTGGAGGCAGGCGAAGGCGCTGCCGATCAGGCGCTCGCCGTCTTCCACCACGAAGCCCTGGCCGACCCGCTGCAACATCGCCCAGTCTTCCAGGCGATGGGGCCACTTCAATTGCACCGACAGGGCGTGGGCCGCCGGCAGGTCGGCGACAGTCATCGGGCGATACACATAAGCAGGGCGAGGGGTGGCGGACATGGCAAGACTCCGTGGAAAAGATAAGCGCGATCGTCGGCTTTGCTGGGCGGCGATGCGCCTGTATCCCATCTGCGCCGAGACCTGGCAAGAGCCCGGCAGCGATTCGGCAGAATCCCTAAAAGAGCGGCCGGCAGACCACAGTAACTACTTAAAAGGGGCATAAGGTCGGCAGCAAATGCTTGCGCTTTTTTCCTAGGATGGAGGCCTGGTTTTCATCGGCCGGACCGGCCTTCGCCGACCTTATTGCCGCCTTTAGTGGAGTGCTCCATGGATAGCTTCAATCCTCGTCTTGTCGCTGTGCGCAGCGCTCATTTCATCGCCGGCCAGTACCGCGACGCCGCGCCCGGGCTGGAAGTCTCGCGCCCGTCGGACGGCCAGGCCTATGGGCAGTTGCCGATCGCCGACGCCGAATGGGTGGACGAGGCGGTGAACAACGCCTGGCAGGCGTTCGCCCGCTCCGACTGGGCCAGCCGCCCGCCTCGGGAGCGGGCGCGGGTAATGCGGCGCTGGGCCGACCTGGTGGAAGCCGACGCGGCGATCCTCGCGCCGCTGGAGGCAGTGGGTTCGACCCGTCCGCACCAGGACGTGATCGCCTGGGACATTCCTTATGTCGCCGAAGGCATCCGCTTTTTCGCCGAGCTGGCGGACAAGCACGGCGGTTCGCTGGCGGCCACCCAGACCGACCGCCTGGGCATGCAGATCGCCGAACCCTATGGGGTGATCGCCGCCATCGCACCGTGGAACTTCCCGTTGAGCATGGCCTCGTGGAAAGTCGCCCCGGCCTTGGCCGCCGGTAACGCGGTGGTGCTCAAGCCGTCGGAACTGACGCCGTTCTCCAGCCTGCGTTTCGCCGAACTGGCGCTGCAAGCGGGGATCCCGGCGGGCATCTTCAACGTGGTGCAGGGCGACGGCCGAGTCACTGGCGATGCCCTGTGTCGCCATCCGCGGGTGGCCAAGGTGACCTTTACCGGCTCCACCGCCACCGGTTCGAGCATCATGTCCACCTGCGCCCTGGTCGGGCCCAAGCCGGTGACCCTGGAGCTGGGCGGCAAGAGCCCGCAACTGGTGTTCGCCGACGTGCCGGACATCGCCAGGACCGCGCGCACCGTGGCCATGGCCATTACCGGCAACGCCGGGCAGGTCTGCGTCTCCGGTTCGCGGCTGCTGATCGAGCGCTCGATCATGCAGCCCTTCGTCGAACACCTGCGGGCGTACTTCGAACAATTGCGCCCGGGGCCGACCTGGTCGTCGGCCAGCACGCTGTCGCCGATCATTTCCTGGCAGCAGGCCAACCGCATCGACGGCATCGTCCAGCGTTCGCGCCAGGCCGGCGCCGAGGTGCTCTGTGGCGGAGGCTTGTTCGATGGCCTGGGCGGCGCCTATTACCAGCCGACCCTGCTGACCGGCCTGGACAACGGCAACCCGGCGGTCTGCGAGGAGATCTTCGGCCCGGTGCTGACGGTGCAGGCCTTCGACGATGAAGCCGAGGCCCTGGGCCTGGCCGAGCACGCCACCTACGGCCTGGCCGCCGGGGTGCACACCGCGGATATCAACCGCGCCCTGCGCCTGGTCCGGCGCCTGGAAGCCGGCACGGTGTGGGTCAACCGCTACGGGCGCAGCAACGATTACATCCTGCCCACCGGCGGCTACAAGCGTTCCGGCATCGGCAAGGACCTGGGGCGCGAAGCCTTCGAGGCCAACCTGCGCTTCAAGAGCGTGCTGATCGATATCGCCGGCTGAAAGCCATGACCGGCGGGCGGCGGCTGAGCGGGGCGGTACGAAGTATGCATTGGACCTTCCGGCGCGGCCGAAGGCCGGCCGCCACCGGTTGGGGATTGACCGGGACACACTCTGCGATTCAGCGAAACGGGCGCTTCCAGACGGGGGCGCCCGTTTTTGTTGGCGGCGGCGCAGGTTCTGCGGCGGTCGGCCCCTGGCTTGAGGCCCGGCGGCCGGAAAAGGTCCATAAAAGCGCATGAATACGGGCTTTGCCCAAGGCTGGCGCGCCCCGCAAAGTCTGCTGAGGGCACCCCGAAAAACGGTGGTTTGTATCGAGCAGCCCGCGCTTTTAACGCCATCTGCTGATTTCACGGTGTTGTAATGAAGCTGTGATTGCAACGCTGCATCAGGGCTCCGGCAGCCGCGCTCTTGCGTGTCACGCCATGACCTCAACGAACTTCAGGACCGCACTCAATGAGCTTCCTTCGTCCCAAATTCATTACGTTCGACTGCTACGGTACGCTGACCAACTTCCACATGGGCACCATGACCCGCGAGCTGTTCGCCGACCGCGTCGGCCCCGAGCAGATGGACCAGTTCGTCAAGGACTTCTCGGCCTATCGCCTGGACCAGGTCATGGGCGACTGGAGGCCCTACGACGAGATCCTCAAGACCGCGCTAGCGCGGACCTGCAAGCGCTGGGGTGTCGAGTACCGTGACGAAGGCCAGTTGTACTACGACGCGGTACCGACCTGGGGCCCCCATCCCGACGTGCCGGCCGGCCTGTCGAAGATCGCCGACAAGATCCCCCTGGTGATCTTCTCCAATGCCAGCAACAGCCAGATCATGTCCAACGTCGACAAGCTCGGCGCGCCGTTCCACAAGGTCTTCACCGCCGAACAGGCACAGGCCTACAAGCCACGCCTGGCGGCCTTCGAATTCATGCTCGACAACCTCGGCTGCGGCCCGCAAGACATCCTCCATGTGTCTTCCAGCTTCCGTTACGACCTGATGCCGGCCCACGACATGAAGATCAAGCACAAGGCCTTCGTCGCCCGTGGCCACGAACAGCCGGCCAACGCCATCTACGGCTACCAGCAGATCCCGGACATCGGCGGCCTGGCCGCGCTGGTCGGTCTCTGATCGGCCATGGGCGCTCTTCAAGGCATGCTCAGGGAGTCAGGCATGGGCAGTGAATCCTATTGGCTCGACAGTGCGCCGGCGTTCACCGGGGCACAGGCCGGCGCGTTGCCGGACAGCGTCGACGTGGCGATCGTCGGTGGCGGTTTCACCGGGCTGTCTGCGGCCCGCGCGCTGGCCATGAAGGGCGCCCGGGTGGTGGTGCTGGAGGCCGGCCGGGTGATCGGCGAAGCCTCCGGGCGCAACGGCGGCCAGTGCAACACCGGGGTGGCCCAGGATTATGCCGCCCTCAGCGCCAGCCTCGGCGCCGAACGGGCGCGGGCCTATTACCAGGCCTACGAGCAGGCGGTGCAGAGCGTCGTGGCGCTGGTGGAGCAGGAGGGCATCGGTTGCGACCTCAAGCGCAACGGCAAGCTCAAGCTCGCGGCCAAGCCCTTGCATTACGAAGGGCTGGCGCGCACCTGCGAGCTGATTCGCCGCGAGGTCGATGCCGATGTCGAGTTGCTGTCCGCCGAGCAGGTGCGCGGCGAAGTCGATTGCGCCGGTTTTCACGGCGGCCTGTTGCAGCGCAACGGCGTGCAGATGCATGTCGGGCGCTTCGGCGTCGGCCTGGCGCAGGCGGCGGCGCGCCATGGCGCGCTGATCTATCAGGACTGCGCGGTCAAGGGCTGGCAGGGCAACAGTGGCGGCTACCGGCTCGACACCGCGCGCGGTTCGTTGCAGGCGCGGCAGATCCTGCTGGCCACCGGCGCCTGCCAGCATGGCGACCTCGGCTGGTACCGACGGCGCATCGTGCCGGTGGGCAGCTTCGTGGTGACCACCGAGGTGCTGCCGCAAGCCCTGGTCGAGCGGTTGCTGCCGCACCAGCGTTCCTATGTCACCAGCCGCACCATCGGCAACTACTTCCGCCTGACCCCGGACAACCGCCTGCTGTTCGGCGGCCGGGCGCGTTTCGCCATGTCCAGCCCCAGCTCCGACGCCAAGAGCGGCAAGGTGCTGCAGGCGGCCATGGTGCAGATGTTCCCGCAACTGGCCGGGGTCGGGATCGACTACTGCTGGGGTGGGCTGGTGGACATGACCCGCGACCGACTGCCCCGGGCCGGCGAACGCAACGGCATCTACCACGCCATGGGCTACAGCGGCCACGGCGTGCAGATGTCGGTGCACATGGGCCAGGTCATGGCCGAGGTCATGGACGGCAAGGCCGGCGCCAACCCCTGGCAAGACCTGGCATGGCCGGCGATTCCCGGGCACTTCGGCAAGCCCTGGTTCCTGCCGCTGGTAGGCGCTTACTACCGCTTCCAGGACTATCTGCACTGAGTTTGCTGCACCGTCGTTTTGCGTTTCCAGCACGCTCCGGTCAACCGCGAGCACTCGAGCCTTCTCATTATTCGACAGGTAGAACTGCTATGACTGACAACAAAGTCGATCCGCAACTGATTTCCGGCGAAGAAAGCCTGCGGGTTTTCGAGGGCCTGAACCGTGGCATGTCCCGCCGCAGTGCCTTGCGCATGCTTGGCGTGGCCGGTGTCGCCGCCGCGGGCGCCGGCAGCCTGTTCGGCAGTACCGGCGCCTTGCTCGCCAGCGATAGCGCGGCGCCGGGCAAGGGCAAGCCGGGCGGACGCATCCGCGTCGCCGGGATGTCCAGTTCCACCGCCGACACCCTCGACCCGGCCCGGGGCGCACTGTCCACCGACTATGTGCGGCACTTCATGTTCTACAACGGCCTGACCCGCTTCGACAGCCACCTGGTGCCGCAGCTGGAGCTGGCCGAGCGCATCGACAATACCGACGCCACCCTGTGGGTCATCACCCTGCGCAAGGACGTGACCTTCCACAACGGCAAGGGCCTGACCGCCGCCGACGTGGTGTTCTCGCTGTCGCGCCACAAGGACCCGGCCACCGGCTCCAAGGTCATGCCGCTGATGGAGCAGTTCGCCGAGATCAAGGCCACCGGCACCCATGAGGTGCAGATCCGCCTCAAGGCGCCGAACGCCGAGCTGCCGTCGATCCTTGCGGTCTCGCACCTGCTGATCGTGCCCGAAGGCACCAGCGACTTCAGCCAGGGCATCGGCACCGGGCCGTTCAAGGTCAAGGAATTCAAGCCGGGCGTGCGTTCGGTCTCCGCGCGCAACCCGAACTACTGGAAGCCGGGCCTGCCGTACCTGGACGAGATCGAGTTCATCGCCATCGCCGACGAGCCTTCGCGGGTCAACGCCTTGCTCTCCGGCGATGTCAACCTGATCAACGAGGTCAACCCGCGCTCCACCGCGCGCATCGCCGCCAGCGCCGGGCACCGGGTGGTGGACGCGCCGTCGGGCAACTACACCGACCTGATCATTCGCCAGGACCAACTGCCTGGCCAGAGCCCGGAGTTCACCCAGGCGCTCAAGCACCTGCTGGACCGCGAGCAGGTGAAATCTGCGGTGTTCCGCGGCTACGCCGTGGTCGGCAACGATCACCCGATCGCGCCGGGCTCGCGTTACTACAACGCCGACCTGCCGCAGACCGTGTACGACCCGGAAAAAGCCCGCTTCCTGCTGAAGAAGGCCGGCATGGAGAAGGTCAGCATGCCGCTGGTGGCCTCGCCGGCCGCCACCGGTTCGGTGGACATCGCCGTGCTCCTGCAGCAGTCGGCCAAGCAGGCCGGGCTGACCCTCAACGTCAACCGCCTGCCCAGCGACGGCTACTGGTCCAACCACTGGATGAAGCACCCGCTGAGCTTCGGCAACATCAACCCGCGGCCGAACGCCGACGTGATCTTCTCGCAGTTCTTCCAGTCCAGCGCGCCATGGAACGAGTCGGGCTGGAAGAACGAGCAGTTCGACCAGTTGCTGATGCTGGCCCGCGGCGAAACCGACGACGCCAAGCGCAGCACGATGTACGCCGACATGCAGACCCTGGTGCACGACCACTGCGGCATCGGCATCCCGGTGTTCATCAGCAACATCGACGGGGTCGACCAGCGCATCAAGGGCTATGGCAGCAACCCCCTGGGCGGCTTCATGGGCTACATGTTCGCCGAGCAAGTGTGGCTGGATGCGTGAGGGGCGAAAGCGGGTTCCGTCGGGGCTGCAAGGCAGGAGGGAAGGGCGATGAATAGCAACACACTGTGGTTGATCGGGCGGCGCATGGGCGCCGCGGTCGTGACCTTGTTGATCGTCTCCATGGTGGTGTTCGCCATCACCGCGGTGCTGCCGGGGGACGCGGCGCAACAGGCCCTGGGGCAGTTCGCCACGCCGCAACAGGTGGCGGCGCTGCGCCTGAAACTGGGCCTGGACCAGCCCGGTGTGGTGCGTTACCTGCACTGGTTGCTCAGCCTGCTGGCCGGCGACATGGGCACCTCGGTGTCCAACGCCATGCCGGTCAGCGAGCTGATGGCCGGGCGGGTGCCCAACACCCTGATGCTGGCGGCGGTGACCGCGGTGGTCTCGGTGCCGGTGGCGCTGACCCTGGGCATCGGTTCGGCCATGGGCCGCGGCGGGCGCCTGGACAGTTTCCTGAGCTTCATCACCCTGGCCCTGGTGGCGGTGCCGGAGTTCCTGGTGGCGACCCTGGCGGTGCTGGTGTTCGCGGTGAACCTGGGCTGGCTGTCGGCCTTGTCCTACGCCAGCGAAACCCACTCGCCGCTGCAGTTCCTGCGCACCTACGCCTTGCCGGTGATGACCCTGTGCTTCGTCATCGTCGCGCAGATGGCGCGCATGACCCGCGCCGCGGTGATCGACCAGCTCGACAGCCCCTACGTGGAAATGGCCCGGCTCAAGGGCGTCAGTCCGGTGCGCATCGTGCTGCGCCACGCCTTGCCCAACGCCATCGGGCCGATCGCCAACGCGGTGGCGCTGAGCCTGTCGTACCTGCTGGGCGGGGTGGTGATCGTCGAGACCATCTTCAACTATCCCGGGATCGCCAGCCTGATGGTCGACGCGGTGACCAACCGCGACATGGCGCTGGTCCAGGCCTGCACCATGCTGTTCTGCACGGCCTACCTGGGCTTGGTGCTGATTGCCGACCTGTGCGCGATTCTTTCCAATCCGAGGCTGAGAAACCAATGACCAATCTCAGGGTGAAGTCGACGCCTGCCACGCCCGACCTGGCGCTTGGCAAGGTGTCCCACGGGCCCTCCTGGCTCGGCCTGACCGGGGCCGCGATGTGTGTGCTGTGGCTGCTGGTGGCGCTGTTCGGCCCCTGGCTGGCGCCGCACCCGGTGGGCGAAGTGGTGTCTGCCAACGTGTTCGACGCCATGGGCGCGGCCTATCCGTTCGGCACCGATTACCTGGGCCGCGACATGCTCAGCCGGGTACTGGTGGGCGCGCGGTTCACCGTCGGCCTGGCGCTGATTTCCGCGGTCCTGGCCAGCGGCCTGGGCACCGCCTGCGCCTTGCTCTCGGTGGTCGCGCCGAAATGGCTGGACGAAGTCATCAGCCGCCTGATGGATGCCTTCATTTCCATCCCGAGCAAGATGCTGGCGCTGATCATGGTCTCGGCCTTCGGCTCCTCGGTGGTGCTGCTGGTGTGCACCGCGGTGCTGAGCTTCACCCCCGGGGCGTTCCGCATCGCCCGCAGCCTGGCGGTGAATATCGAGGCCCTGGAGTATGTGCAGGTGGCCCGCACACGGGGCGAGCGCCGGCTGTACATCGCCTGCGTGGAGATCCTGCCGAACATGCTCAACCCGGTGCTCACCGACCTGGGCCTGCGCTTCGGCTTCATCGTCCTGCTGCTCAGCGGCATGAGCTTCCTCGGCCTCGGCGTGCAGCCACCGGACGCCGACCTCGGCTCGCTGGTGCGCGAGAACATCGGCGGCCTCAACCAGGGCGCGCCGGCCATCGTCATCCCGGCGCTGGCCATCGGCACCCTGACCATTGGCGTGAACCTGTTCATCGACAGGGTCTCGTCGCGCCGCAGCCGCCGTCCGGGAGGGCATTGAGATGAGCCAGTTGATTCGAGTGGAAGACCTGCGGGTGGTCGCCGGCGGCGAGAGCGGCGAAGTGGAGATCGTCAAGGGCGTGAGCTTCGCCCTGGAGCAGGGCGAGGTGCTGGCGCTGATCGGCGAATCCGGCTCCGGCAAGACCACCATCGCCCTGGCCTTGCTGGGTTATGCCCGTCGCGGTTGCCGCCTGGCGTCCGGGGTGGTGCGGGTCGGCGAACACGACATGCTGGCCCTGGGCGAGGAGCAATTGCAGGGCCTGCGCGGCAATCGCGTGTCCTACATCGCCCAGAGCGCGGCGGCGGCCTTCAACCCGGCGAAAAGACTCCTCGACCAGGTGGTGGAGGGCGCCCTGATCCATGGCCTGGACAGCCGTGCCAACCTGGAGGCCAAGGCCGTCGAGCTGTTCCGCGACCTGGCCCTGCCGGACCCGGAACACATCGGCCAGCGTTACCCGCACCAGGTCTCGGGCGGCCAGTTGCAGCGGGTGATGGCGGCCATGGCGCTGATCAGCGACCCGCTGCTGGTGATCCTCGACGAGCCGACCACCGCGCTCGACGTCACCACCCAGATCGACGTGCTGCGGGCCTTCAAGCGGGTGGTGCGCGAACGCGGGGCCACGGCGGTGTATGTGTCCCACGACCTGGCGGTGGTGGCGCAGATGGCCGATCAGATCGTGGTGCTCAACGGCGGCCAGATCCTTGAGCAGAGCGCCACCGCGCCGCTGCTCGAGGGCCCGGCCCACGACTACACCCGCAGCCTGCTGGCGGCGGCGCGCCCGGACTCGACCATTCGCCCGCCCAGCGATATCGCCGAGGACCAGCCGTTGCTGACCATCAAGGGCCTGACCGCCGGCTACGGCAACAAGAACCTGCAAGGCATGCCGACGATCCGCGTGCTGGAGGACATCGACCTGACCGTGCGCCGTGGCCAGGCCATCGGCGTGATCGGCGAGTCGGGCTCGGGCAAGTCGACTCTGGCGCGGGTGGTGGCCGGCCTGCTGGCGCCGGCCCGCGGGGGCCTGACCTTCGACGGCCAGCCCCTGGGCGGCAGCCTGTCGAGCCGCACCGACGAGCAGTTCCGACGGATCCAGATGGTGTTCCAGAACGCCGACACCGCGCTCAATCCCATGCACAGCGTCAGTGCCATTCTCAGCCGGCCGTTGAAGATGTACTTCGGCCTCAAGGGCGCGGCCTTGCGCCAGCGCATCGACGAACTGCTGGAACTGGTGCGGCTGCCACGCACGCTCGCGGACCGGCGGCCCAACGAGCTGTCCGGTGGGCAGAAGCAGCGGGTCAACCTGGCCCGCGCGTTGGCGGCCAAGCCCGACCTGATCCTCTGCGACGAAGTGACCTCGGCCCTGGATACGGTGGTTGGGGCGGCGATTCTCGAATTGCTGCGCGACCTGCGCCAGGAACTGGGGGTGTCCTACCTGTTCATCAGCCACGACATTTCCACGGTGCGCGCGCTGTGCGACGACATCGTGGTGATGTACAGCGGGCACAAGGTCGAGGCGGGCAGCCGCGCGGCCTTTGCCCAGGCGCCGCTCCATCCCTATACCGACCTGCTGATCCACTCGGTGCCGGAGCTGCGCCAGGGCTGGCTGGAAAGCTGCGGCAGCACCTGCGCCAGCCTGCCGCCGATCGGCGCCAAGGCCAACGTGCCGGAGTTGTGCACCTTCCTCAATCGTTGCCCGGTGCGCATCGACGGGTTGTGCAACCGCACCGCGCCGAACCGCCGCGCCATCGACGGAGGCAGCGAGATCCTCTGCCACCGCGACAGCGGCGAGTTGCTGCAGAGCCAACAGAACTTCAATCGCATGACCGAGGGAGCCTACGCATGAAGGGGCGTTTTGTACGGCTGGGCGAGCGCGAACGGGCGCCGGTACGGCTGTGGGTGGATGGCGCGCCGATCGAGGCGTTGCAGGGCGACACGCTGATGGTGGCGTTGCTGACCCAGGGTACGGCCCTGCGCCAGTCGGAGTTCGATTCCGGGCGGCGCGCCGGCTTCTGCCTGATGGGCGCCTGCCAGGACTGCTGGGTCTGGACCCGCGCCGGCGAACGCCTGCGTGCCTGCTCCAGCGAGGTCCGCGAGGGCCTGGATATCCTCACCACACAACCGGAGGCAATATGGCCACTGCACGGCTGAACATCCCGTCCGGCACCACGCCGCGGGTGGTGATAGTCGGTGCCGGCCCGGCCGGCACCCGCTGCGCCGAAACCCTGCTGGCGGCCGGCATAGTGCCGACCCTGGTCGACGAGAACCGGCGTGACGGCGGGCAGATCTACCGCCGCCAACCCGAAGGTTTCCGCCGCGACTACGCCACCCTGTACGGCAGCGAAGCGCACAAGGCGCGGGCCCTGCATGACAGTTTCGAGCGCCTGCGCCCGCGCATCGACTATCGCCCGGACACCCTGGTGTGGAACCTGACCCCGGGGCAGCTGTGCTGCGTCAGCCAGGGCCGGCACTTCACCCTGGACTACGACGCGCTGATCCTCTGCACCGGCGCCACCGACCGCCTGATGCCGCTCGAAGGCTGGCAACTGGCGGGCACCTACAGCCTCGGCGGTGCGCAGATCGCCCTCAAGGCGCAGTCGGTGTCCATCGGCCACCGCGTGGTGTTCATGGGCAGCGGGCCGCTGCTGTACCTGGTGGCCAGCCAGTACCTCAAGGCCGGGGCGCGGGTCGCCGCGGTACTCGACACCTCGCCGCTGGGCAAGCGCATCGGCGCCTTGCCGAAACTGCTGGCGCGCCCGGGATTGCTCTGGACCGGCATGAAGCTGCTGGCGCGGCTGTGCCTGGCCCGGGTGCCGGTGCACCTGGGGATCCAGCCGGTCCGGGTGTTGGGCGACGCCCAGGGCGGGGTCAGCCTGCTGCAGGTCAGGACCGCCAAGGGCGACAGCCTGGATGTCGAGTGCGATGCCCTGGCCCTGGGCTATCACCTGCGTCCGGAAACCCAGCTGGCCGACCTCGCCGGTTGCCGCCTGGCCTTCGACCCGGTATCCAGCCAATGGCTGCTGGAGCTCGACGAGGCCGGGCGCACCAGTGTCAGCGGGGTCTATGCCGCCGGCGACGGGGCGAAGATCCGTGGCGCCGACGCCGCCGAACACGCCGGGCGCCTCGCGGCGCTGGCCCTGCTCGAGGATCTGCAACTGCCGGTCAACGCCGCGGAACGCGACGAACAGCGCCAGGCCCTGGCGGTGATGGAGCGGTTCCGCCTCGGCCTGGCCCAGGCCTTTCCCTGGCCGAGCGCCCAGGCCGAGGCGCTGCCGGACACCGCCATCGTCTGCCGTTGCGAGATGATCAGCGCCGGCGAACTGCGGCGCACGGTGCGCGAGAAGGGCGCCTGCGAAGTCAACCGCGCCAAGGCCTTCAGCCGGGTCGGCATGGGCCGCTGCCAGGGTCGCTACTGTTCCCAGGCCGGGGCCGAGGTGATCGCCGCCGCGGCCGGGGTCGCGGTGCAGGAGGTGGGCCGGCAGCGAGGCCAGGCCCCGGTCAAGCCCCTTTCGATGCTCACCGGGGAGGTGATGCCATGACGCTGCAACAGTCCGATGTACTGATTGTCGGCGGTGGCCTGATGGGCTCGGCGGCGGCGTTTTTCCTGCGCCAGCGCGGCCAGTCGGTGACCTTGCTGGAGCGCGACCAGATCGGCCAGTACGCCAGCGGGGTGAACTTCGGCAACGTGCGGCGCCAGGGGCGTTATCTCGGCCAGCTGGAGCTGGCCAACCGTTCCTGGGCCCTGTGGAAGCGCCTGCCGGAACTGATCGACGACGACCTGGAGTTCATCGCCAGCGGCCATATGCGGGTGTGTTACCGCGAGGACGAGATCGCCGAGCTCGAGGCCTATGCCGCGGCGCCCGAGGCGCGGCAGCTGGACCTGAAGATCTACCGCGGCCGCGAGCTGCACGAGCGTTTTCCGTTCCTCGGGCCGGACGTCAAGGGCGGCTCCTACGCGCCCCATGACGGCCACGCCAACCCGCGCCTGGCGGCCCCGGCCTTTGCCCGGGCGGCGGTGCGCGCCGGGGCGCGGATCGAAGAACGCACCGAGGTGAGCGAGGTGCAGAAGGTCGGCGGCGAGTTCCGGGTCGGCACCACCGACGGCCGCCAGTTCAGCGCCGAACGCCTGCTGATCACCGCCGGCGCCTGGGGCCAGAAACTCTCCGAGCAGTTCGGCGAGCCGGTGCCGCTGGACACCAACGGCCCGCAGATGGCGGTCACCGAGCCGGTGCCTTACGCCTTGCCAACGGTGATCGGGGTCTACACCAAGATCCCCGAGGAGGTGATCTACTTCCGCCAGATTCCCCGCGGCAACATCATCATCGGCGGCGGCTACCGCAGCAAACCGGACATGCTCACACGGCGCGCCCAGGTCGAACCGCGCAGCATCCTCAACCAGATCCAGCAGATGCGCCGGCTGCTGCCGGGCGTCGGCAACCTCAACATCATCCGCGTGTGGAGCGGCATCGAAGGGTATCTGCCCGACTCGCTGCCGATCATGGGCCCCAGTGGCCAGGTCGACGGCCTGTACTACGCCTTCGGTTTCTGCGGCCACGGCTTCCAGCTCGGCCCGGGCGTCGGCGACGTGATGGCCGAACTGATCGCCACCGGCAGCACCAGCACCTCGATCGAGCCCTTTTCGATTCGCCGCTTCGCCGGCACAACCGCACAACGGAGCAAGGCCTCATGAAACCTCGGGTACTGGAGATCCTCAAGCGCCTGATCGCCTTCGACACCGTGTCTTCGGAGTCGAACCTGGCGCTGATCGAATACGTGCGCGAGCTGCTGTTGGGCAAGGGCATCGAGTCGCTGATCGTCAAGGACGAAAGCGGGCGCAAGGCCAACCTGTTCGCCAGCACCGGGCCGCGGGAGTTGCCGGGGATCCTGCTGTCCGGGCACACCGACGTGGTGCCCGTCGCCGGCCAGGCCTGGACCCTGCCGGCGTTCCAGGTCACCGAGCAAGGCGGGCGCCTGTACGGGCGCGGCAGCTGTGACATGAAGGGGTTCATCGCCCTGGCCATAGACGCCATGCTCGATGCCGCCGACAGCACCTTGAGCCGGCCGCTGCAACTGGCGCTGTCCCATGACGAGGAAATCGGTTGCGTCGGCGTGCGCCGCCTGCTGGACGTGCTGCACCTGGCGCCGGTGCGGCCGTTCCTGTGCCTGGTCGGCGAACCCACGCGCATGCAGTTCGTGCTCGGGCACAAGGGCAAGGGGTCGTACCGCGCCTATTGCCGTGGCCAGGAAGCGCATTCCTCCCTGGCGCCGCTGGCGGCCAACGCGATTCACCTGGCCTGCGATTTCATCGCCGGCTTGCGCGACAGCCAGCAGCGTCTGCGCGAGCAGGGCGCGCGGGACGCCGACTACGACATTCCCTACAGCACCGTGCACGTCGGGCAGATCGGCGGCGGCAAGGCGCTGAACATAGTGCCGAACCTGTGCACCCTGGATTTCGAGGTGCGCAACCTGCCGGCGGACGATCTCGAGCAGTTCCTCGAACAGATGCGCGAACGCGCCGAGCTGATTGTGCGCGAGGCCCGCAAGGTCTCCGAGGTGGCGGCCATCGAGATCGAAACCCTCAATGTCTACCCGGGGCTGGAGACCCATCCGAGTGTCGAGGCGGTGCGTTTGCTCCACGACTTCGCTGCGCCGGGCACCGGCTACGCCAAGGTCGGCTTCGGCACCGAAGGCGGCCTGTTCAACCAGCGCCTGGACATCCCGGTGGTGGTCTGCGGTCCGGGTTCCATCGAGCAGGCGCACAAGCCCGACGAGTTCATCGAGGTCAGCCAGATGGACGCCGGCCAGCGTTTTCTCGAAGGCTTGCTGGGGTCCCTGAAACGTTGAGCTGTCACCTGTAGCCGCTGCCGGAGGCTGCGATCGGGCGCTAGCCCGCCAAGCCTGTATCCCGGATCGATCTGACGCACCGTGGTTATCTGTTTTGCGACGGCTGCGCCGCCGATCGCAGGCTGCGCCAGCGGCTACAGGGCGCTGTTCATGTGCTCGGCAGAGCCTGCTGTGACGCCGCGTTTTTCAGCATCCGACGCTGCCGGCCCGGCGCTTTCAGCATCCTGGGCTGTGGCGCCTGCTTAGACTGGAGGCTGTCTCGGAACAGGACTCGACCATGCTCAAGAATCGTTTGAAAGACCCAAGCCTCTTGGTGGAACTGGCCTATATCGACGGGCAGTGGGTGGCTGCCGACGATGGGGCGACCCTGGCGGTGCGCGACCCGGCCAGCGGCGAATGCCTGGCCCGGGTCCCGGCCCTGCGGGGCGCGCAGACCCGTCTGGCCATCGCCGCCGCCGAACGCGCCTGGCCGGCCTGGCGCGCGCGCCCGGCGGCGGAGCGGGCACAGCTGCTGGAGCGCTGGTACCAGGCCATGCTCGACAACCTCGACGACCTGGCCCTGATCATGACCGCCGAACAGGGCAAGCCTTTCGCCGAAGCCCAGGGCGAAATCCGCTACGGCGCCGGTTTCGTCAAATGGTTCGCCGAGGAGGCGCGGCGCATCTGCGGCGACACCCTGCCGGCGCCTGCCGGCGACCGGCGCTTGCTGACCCTCAAGCAGCCCGTGGGGGTCTGCGCGGCCATCACGCCGTGGAATTTCCCCAACGCGATGATCACCCGCAAATGCGCGCCGGCCCTGGCCGCCGGCTGCCCGATCATCGTCAAGCCTTCCGATCTCACGCCGCTGTCGGCCCTGGCCCTGGCGGTGCTGGCCGAGCGGGTGGGTATTCCGCCGGGGGTGTTCAGTGTGCTCACCGGCATGCCGGCCGGGATTGGCGAAGAGCTGACCGGCAACCCGGCGGTGCGCAAGATTTCCTTTACCGGTTCCACCGCGGTCGGCCGCCTGTTGATGCGCCAGAGCGCCGAGCACATCAAGCGCCTGAGCCTGGAACTGGGCGGTAACGCGCCATTCGTGGTGTTCGACGACGCCGACCTGGAACAGGCGATCGCCGGGATCATCCAGAGCAAGTTCCGCAACGCTGGGCAGACCTGCGTCTGTGCCAACCGCATCCTGGTCCAGGATGGGATCTACGAACGTTTTGCCCAGCGCCTGGTGGAGGAGGTGGCCAAGCTCAAGGTCGGCAACGGCCTGGAGCCGGGCGTGAGCATCGGCCCGCTGATCAATGCCGCGGCGGTGAGCAAGGTCGCCCGGCATATCGACGATGCCCTGGGCAAGGGCGCGACCCTGCTGTGCGGCGGGGTTCCCCAGGGCGAAAGCCAGTTCGTGCTGCCCACGGTGCTGGGCGAGGCCAGCCCCGAGATGCTCCTGGCCCACGAGGAAACCTTCGGCCCGGTGGCGCCGCTGATGCGCTTCCACGACGAGGCCGAGGCGCTGGCCATCGCCAATGCCACGCCCTACGGGCTGGGTGCCTACTACTTCACCCAGGACCTGCGCCGCTCCTGGCGTTTCGGCGAAGCGCTGGAGTTCGGCATGGTCGGCCTCAACACCGGGATCATCTCCATGGAAGTGGCGCCGTTCGGCGGTATCAAGCAATCGGGCCTGGGCCGCGAAGGCAGCAAGTACGGCCTGGACGAATACCTGGAGATCAAGGCTTTCCACATCGGCGGCCTGTGACCCGCCCGCACCGACTTCGAGGAGACACGCGACATGAGCAAGGCATTCAGGATCGCCGCCATCGCCGGCGACGGAATCGGCAAGGAAGTATTGCCAGAAGGATTGCGGGTGCTGCGGCAGGCGGTACGCAAGTGGCAGTTGGACCTGCAGATCGAGGTGCTGGACTGGGCACACTGCGATTACTACCTGGAGCACGGGCGGATGATGCCCGAGGACTGGTTCGAGCGGCTCAAGGATTTCGACGCCATCTACTTCGGCGCCGTGGGCTGGCCGGACAAGGTGCCGGACCATATTTCCCTGTGGGGGTCGCTGCTCAAGTTCCGCCGCGACTTCGACCAGTACGTGAATATCCGCCCGGTGCGGCTGTTCCCCGGGGTGCCGTGCCCGCTGGCCGGGCGCGAGCCGGGGGACATCGATTTCGTGGTGGTCCGCGAGAACACCGAGGGCGAGTATTCCTCGGTGGGCGGCAAGATGTTCGAGGGCACCGAGCATGAGTTCGTGCTGCAGGAGTCGGTGTTCACCCGGCGTGGCGTGGATCGCATTCTCAAGTACGCCTTCGACCTGGCCCAGACCCGGCCGCGCCAGCGCCTGACGGCGGCGACCAAGTCCAACGGGATTTCCATCAGCATGCCGTACTGGGACGAGCGCACGGCGCTGATGGCCGAGCAGTACCCGGACGTCAGCTGGGACAAGCAGCACATCGACATTCTCTGCGCGCGTTTTGTCCTGCAACCGGAGCGCTTCGACGTGGTGGTGGCCTCCAACCTGTTCGGCGACATTCTCTCCGACCTCGGGCCGGCCTGTGCCGGCACCATCGGCATCGCGCCCTCGGCCAACCTCGATCCGCAGCGGCGCTTCCCGTCGCTGTTCGAGCCGGTGCACGGCTCGGCGCCGGACATCTACGGGCGCAATATCGCTAACCCGATCGCGATGATCTGGTCTGGCGCGCTGATGCTGGATTTCCTCGGCAACGGCGAGCAACGTTATCGCGCCGCCCACGACGGGATTCTCGCCGCCATCGAACAGGTGATCGCCCAAGGCCCGATCACCCCGGACCTGGGTGGCCAGGCCTCGACCCAGGAGGTGGGCACGGCGATTGCCGAGAGGCTGTAGCCGCTGCCGACGTTCTTTGCCGAACGCCGAACCCTGTAGCCGCTGCCGCAGGCTGCGATCGGGCGTAGCCCGCCAAATCTGTATCCCGGATCAGCCTGATACACCGCGGTTAGCGGTTTGCGACGGCTGCGCCGCCGATCGCAGGCTGCGCCAGCGGCTACAGCGCTGGCGGGGTTCCTGCGTTCTTTGCCGAACGCCGAACGCCAAACACCGAACCCTGTAGCCGCTGCCGCAGGCTGCGATCGGGCGCCAGCCCGCCAAACCTGCGTCCCGGATCGCTCTGACGCACCGCGGTCAGCGGCTACACGATCGTGGGGCTTTCAATAACCCTGGCTGCGGTCGATCTGCCCGAGCATCGGTTCGCCGCGCTGGTGGCGGCGGATATTGTCCAACAGCACGGCGAAGGCGCTTTCCGGCTGGGTCATGGCGGCGATGTGCGGGGTCAGGAGGATCTGCGGGTGATCCCAGAACGGGTGTCCGGCCGGGGCCGGCTCCTGTTGCAGGACGTCGAGCACCGCGCCGCTGAGCTGGCCGCTGGCCAGGGCGTCGAGCAGGTCCTGCTCCACCAGGTGGCCGCCACGGCCCATGTTGATCAGCGCCGCGCCGCGGGGCAGTTGGCGGAACAGCTCGCGGTCGAGGATGCCCTGGGTCTGTTCGGTCAGGGGCAGCACGCACAGCAGGATGTCGCACTGGCTGAGAAAGGCCGGCAGTTGCTGGTTGCCGGCGAAGCACTGCACGCCGTCGATGCGGTGGGTGCTGCGGGCCCAGCCGGACAGGGCGAACCCCAGCGGTCGCAGGGTGGCGAGGATCTGCTGCGCCTGTTGTCCAAGGCCCATGACCCCGACCCGGCGTTGCGCCGCCGGTTGCAGCAGGTGCGCCTGCCAGCAGCGGGCGAACTGTTGCTGCCGGTAGCGCAGCATGTCGCGGTGCAGGCTGAGTACGGCGAAGCTGGCGTATTCGCACATGCCCCGGGTGATGCCCGGGTCCAGCAGGCGCACCACCGGCAAGTCCGGCGGCAGGCGCGCGAGGTCCAGTTGATCGACCCCGGCCGAGAGGGCGAACAGCACCTCAAGGTTAGGTAAAAGGCTCAGGTCGTCCGGCGCCTGCCAGGCCGCCAGGTAGCGGATATCCTCGGGGTTGCCGAGGTCCGGCCAGGCCCGCCATTCAATGTCCGGGGCCTGTTCGGCGAACAGCGCTCGCCAGTGTTCGCCACGCACGGGGTCAGCTTTATAGAGGAGGGCCATGGGCGGTTCCTGATCGACGGGGGATGGCTTTCATGATGCCGCAACGGCAAAGCAGGATCTGTCGAAAGGGCGCGTGCGAAAGCCTTGCGCAGCGCGCTTCGAGGCCCTGGCCGGCAGATTCGGCGGGGCTGAAGGAATCTGCCGTTTACTGGGGTGAAAACAGTGGATCCGGATTTCTCAGGGGCCAAGTTCGGCTAAGTCGGTTCCGCCGAAGCCTTAATCTGAAGCCATCGCAACCGCTTCCCGGTTGCCTGGCTCAGTATGAGGAACGCCATGAATAGCAAGGTCGACGAAACACCTCATTTGCTCCAGCAGCGCGATCAGTTCGTGCCGCGGGGCGTGGTCACTGCCCATCCGCTGGTCATCGACCGCGCCGAGGGCTCCCAGGTGTGGGACGTGGACGGCGAGCGCTATCTGGATTTTGTCGGCGGGATCGGCGTGTTGAACATCGGCCACAACCACCCCCGGGTGGTGGCGGCGGTGCAGGCGCAGTTGCAGAAAGTCTCCCACGCCTGCTTCCAGGTGGTGGCCTACAAACCGTACCTGGACCTGGCCCGGCGCCTGAGCCAGTTGATCGGCGGCGACGACCCCTACAAGGCGGCATTCTTCACCTCTGGCGCCGAGGCGGTGGAGAACGCGGTGAAGATCGCCCGCGCCCATACCCAGCGTTCGGCGGTGATCGCCTTTCGTGGCGGTTTCCATGGCCGCACCTTGCTCGGCAGCACGCTGACTGGCATGAGCCAGCCGTACAAGCAGAACTTCGGTACCGCCCCCGAGGTGTTCCATACGCCCTACCCGAACGCCTATCGCGGGGTCAGCGGCGAGATGGCCCTGCAGGCGCTGCAGGAACTGTTCGCCACCCAGGTCGCGCCCGAGCGCGTGGCGGCGATCATCATCGAGCCGGTGCAGGGCGACGGTGGTTTCCTCGCCGCTCCGGCGCGATTCCTCCAGGCCTTGCGCGCCCTGGCGACGCAACACGGCATCGTGCTGATCCTCGATGAAATCCAGACCGGCTTCGGCCGTACCGGTTGCTGGTTCGGCTTCCAGCATGCCGGCATCCAGCCGGACCTGGTCACCGTGGCCAAGAGCCTGGCCGGCGGCTTGCCGTTGTCCGGGGTGGTGGGCAAGGCGCAGATCATGGACGCGCCGCTGCCCGGCGGCCTTGGCGGCACCTACGGTGGTAACGCCCTGGCCTGCGCCGCGGCGCTGGCGGTGCTGGATGCCTACGATGAGGAACAGTTGCTGGCCCGTGGCGTGGCGCTGGGCTTGCGTCTTCGCGAAGGGTTGCTGCGCCTGCAGAGGCTGTACCCGTGCATCGGCGATGTGCGTGGCAGCGGCTTCATGCTGGCGCTGGAACTGGTCAAGGACGACGCGGCGCGCAGCCCCGATGCCGAGTTGACGCAACGGCTGATCGACCAGGCGCGCATGGGTGGGTTGCTGGTGATCAAGTGCGGGGTGCACCGTAACGTCCTGCGCTTCCTGGCACCGCTGGTAACGACCCCCGAGCAGATCGACGAAGCCCTGGCGATTCTCGATGCCGCGCTGGCACGACTCTTGAACTGAGCTGAGGTCCGGCCGGCGCCGGGCTGCCGGGCGCCACCGATGGGCATTTTTGGAGCATGGATCGATGGAACGCATCATAGGAGGCTGTACACGCCATGGGGCTGACTGATTATCGTGCGTTGCTGATCGACTGCGACGCGGTCCTGGTGGACCGTGACTCGGGGGTCTGGGCCGCCTTGCAACCCTTGCTCGATAGTCGCCGCGGGCAACCGGACAAGGAGCAGGTGCTGGGCGAGTTCGCCGAGACGGTGCGGGGCCTGTACCCGCGCTTCGCCGAGCTGGGGTTCAGCGGCCTGCTGTGTTTCGCCCATCGGCAGCTGGCCGAACGCTGGGGCCTGAAGGCGTCCTGGGAGGAGGGCATGAGCTTCGCCCGCTCGGTGGCGGGCTGGTCTCTGTTCGAGGATGCGCCGGGGGCGATGCTGTACCTGCGCAAGTTCTATCGGCTGCTGGTGCAGGGCGATCGCGATGCCGAGGATCGCGCGCTGTTGTGCGAGCGGCTGGGGATCGCCCAGGACGATTTCATCTCCCTGGCCAGCCAGCAACTGCAGGATCGCCAGTGGCTGGCGGACAACGACCTGAGGGTCGAGGACATTCTCCAGGTGACCCGGCCACCGGCCACCGCGGCCCAAGCGACGGCGGGCCTGTGCCTGATCTGCCGCGCCGGCGGGCGCAACCCGCAACCCTGCGCCGCCGACTACTGCATCAACAGCATGGCCGACCTGGTGGCCCAGCATCAGGCGTCGTTACGGCGCTGATCTTGCTTGTCGATTGCATCCCACAGCAATCAAGAGGTAAACGATGGAAGGTTTAGTCAAACTGGACCGTATTGATATCAACATCTTGGTTGAGCTGCAAAAAGACGGACGCATGACCAATGTCAGCCTCGCCGACACCGTGGGGTTGTCGGCCAGTCCGTGTCTGCAGCGGGTCAAGCGCCTGGAGTCGGCCGGCTACATTTCCAGCTACAAGGCGCACCTGAACCTGGCCAAGATCACCGACTCGGTCACGGTGTTCACCGAGATCACCCTGAGCGACCACAAGCGCGAGGACTTCGCCAAGTTCGAGTCGAATATCCGCCTGGTGGACGAGGTGCTGGAGTGTCATCTGATCAGCGGCGGCTACGACTATCTGGTGCGGTTCATGACCCGCAGCATCCAGCATTACCAGGAGGTGGTGGAAAGCCTGCTGGACAAGAACATCGGTATCTCGAAGTACTTCAGCTACATCGTCATCAAGTCGCCGGTCCTCAAGGACGGCGTGCCCCTGCGTAAATTATTGCGCCACTGACGCGTTCTTCTCTCAAAACGAAATGTTATCTGATAACATTTTGCCGTCTGATCAATCACCCATGCGCGCGCCCCAGCGGGCGCGCTTGCGTCTGGGCCGGCCATTGGCCGGGCCAGTGAGTGACAGCGGGTGGCGCGCAAGCAAGCGACACCGGCCATGCCGGCCTCGCATGCACCCCGATCGGACAATCCACGCACCGCTTACCCCTGGATGCTTCAGCCTGGCGCACACCGCATAAATCGCTGTTTGCCTTGAGAAAACAGCAGGCAACGGGCGTGTGCCGCGGCAAATCGGAACAAAGCACAGAACGGCCTGCGCTGTAATGCCAGCCAGTGGTAGGTGCGCATCGTCTCCCCGGGAAGTTCAACGCCATCAGAGCGGGGGCGGCGATTCGTTGAATGAGAGTACAAAGGAGCGCAACACGATGCGAATGAGCACGGCAAACACCTTGATAGGGCTGGGCGCGCTGATGCTGGCCAGCGCTACCCAGGCTCACCAGATCTGGTACGAACACACGCCGGGGCAGCCCCTGACGCTGTATTACGGCGAGTACGACAAGAACATGCTGGAAGTGACCCCCGGCGGCCTCGATCGCTTCCGCCAGCTCAAGGGCTGGTCGGCGGCGAATCCGCTGCCGGCCCCGGCATTGCTGCTGAGCCTGCAACGCCAGTCGTTCAGCGTTGGCCATCAGCCCAGGGCCGATGAAAGCCTGCTGGCGCAGGACTCGCAGTATCCGCTCTTCGACCTGCATGAAGGCGGCAAGACCCTCAAGACTCATTGGACGCCCGCCACCCGCTGGGTCGGCGACCTGCGCGCGCGCCAGCCGGAACTGACGCTGGACATCGTCCCCACCGGCGTGGCCGCCGCGGGCCAGGCGCAGTTCCAGGTGTTCTATGGACTCAAGCCGCTGGCCGCCCAGGAAGTGATCCTGGAAACCGGCTCCGGCGAGGTCTTCACCCAGACCAGCGACCAGGACGGCAAGGTCAGCTTCGCGCTGCCGTGGCAGGGCACCTATGTGGTGGCGGCCGAATACAAGGACCGCACTCCGGGCACTCGCCAGGGCCCGGACAGCCAGGCCGAGGCCTACGACCTCAAGAGCTTCAGTTCCACGCTGTCGTTCCACCAGCCACAGGGCAAGCCGCCGTTGCCTCGGGCGCCTGCAACGCTGCCGGCCTCGGAAGTCGCGCGCTTGAAAAAGCAATCCTGACCCGCTGCCCCGACCCCTGTGCCGTGTCGGCGACAGGGGGTTGCCCAGGCTTAACGACCTTCAACATGAGTGACTGATATGACTCTTTCTACTGGATTGGCAGGGCAGGCGGGCGTCGCCTCCCCTGCGCTGGCGGGCAGCATGGCCAAGGCCAATGCGCGGATGCTGGCGATCGATGCCCTGCGCGGCTTCGTCATGCTGTGCATGCTGGTGGACCACGTGCGCGAGACTTTCCTCCTGCATCGCCAGGTCAGCGACCCGATCGACGCCCTGAGCGTGACCCCGGACCTGTTTTTCACCCGCCTGCTGAGCGAGATCTGCGCGCCGGTGTTCATCTTCCTCACCGGCCTGTCGGCCTGGCTCTACAGCCAGAAACACAGCCTCGGGGAGACCTCGGTGTTCCTGCTCAAGCGCGGCCTGTTCCTGGTGTTCCTCGAACTGACCTTCGTGTGTTTTGCCTGGAACGCCGAGTTCCCGCCCAAGACCCTGTGGCTGCAGGTGATCTGGTGCATCGGCATCTGCATGATCGTGCTGGCCGGCCTGCTGCACTTCAAGCGTGGCTGGCTGATCGTGCTGGGGGTGGCCATCGTCGCCGGGCACAACCTGCTGGATGAGGTGGTGGTGGGCCCCGAGTCGCCGTTCTTCGTGCCCTGGTCGATCCTGCACCAGCGGGTGTTCATCGACATCACCGAGTTCACCCGGGCCCGCACCACGTACCCGGTGCTGCCGTGGATCGGCGTGATCCTGCTGGGCTGGGCCATAGGCCCGTGGTTCGGCAAGGACATGCAGCCCGCGGCGCGGATTTCGCGCTTGCTCAAGGTTGGCGTCGGTTTGCTGGTGGCGTTCGTGTTCATTCGCTACCTGAACGTCTACGGCGAGAAGCCCTGGGTCCAGACCGGCGATGCGCTGCGCACTTTCATGAGCTTCATGAGCGCCAAGAAATACCCGCCGTCGCTGATGTTCCTGATGCCGACCCTGGGCCTGGGGCTGATCCTCCTGGCGTACTTCGAGAAGGTCCAGGAACGCTGGTCGACCGCGCAACTGGCGATCTACGGCGGCGCGCCGATGTTCTTCTACCTGCTGCACCTGTACGTGCTCAAGGCCCTGTACCTGGTGGCCGTGGCCATCTGGGGCACCAACCAGGGCACTTACTACGGCTTCGACAGCCTGTCCGGCGTCTGGTTGTGGAGCCTGATCCTCGGCGTGCTGCTGTTCTTCCCGACACGCTGGTTCGCAGGCCTCAAGCAGCGTCGCCGCGATATCGCGATCCTCAAATACCTCTGAGTGGGATCCCGGTGGTGCGCCCGTACAGCGGCGCACTGCCTTCTATCGCCCGCCCTTTATCGATTCTCGGGAGTTCGACAGTGAAGACCTTGACCCGACACACCCTGCTGTTGGCATTGGGGGGCCAGAGCCTGCTCGTGCTGGCCGCGGAGCAGGACCATGCCAAGGGCTTTGTCGAAGACAGCCAGTGGAGCCTGTTCAACCGCAGCCTCTACGACCGTCGCGACTATGAGCACGGTTCCTTGAGCAACGGCGCGCGCAACGCCTACAAACCCCGCGCCGAACGCAGCGACCTGGCCGAGGAGTGGGCCTATGGCCTGATGGCCGACTACAGCTCCGGTTTCACCCGGGGCACGCTCGGCTTCGGCCTGGACGCCCACGTCTATTCCGGCTGGAAACTCGACAGCGGCGGTGGCCGGGCCGGCAAGGCGCGGCTGCTGGGGGTGGACAACGACGGCCATCCCAAGGACCAGTTCAGCCGCGGCGGCGCGGTGGCCAAGCTGCGTTTTTCCTCAACCGAACTGCGTTACGGCGAGCAGCGGGTCAAGACCCCGGTGTTCGGTTCCTCCGACAGCCGCCTGCTGCCCGAGACCGCCACCGGCTGGTTCCTCACCAGCCGCGAACTGAGCAATACCACGCTATACGGCGGCCACTTCAACGAAAGCACCGACCGCAACGCCAGCAGCCACGACCAGGGTTTCGTGGTCAATTATTCCAACGGCAGGCAGGGCGACAGCTTCGACCTGGTCGGTGTGCGCAACACCTCGATCAAGGGCCTCAACGCCAGCCTGTTCAGTGCCCTGTACCAAGACACCTGGCGCCAGCAGTACCTTGGCGCGCTCTACAGCCTGCCGCTGAGCGCGGGCCAGGACCTGACGTTCGATTTCAACCTGTACCGCACCCAGGACACCGGCAAGGCCCTGTCCGGGCGCATCGACAACACCACCTGGAGCCTGATGTCGACCTACAGGAGCGGCGCCCACAGCGTTGGCCTGGGCTACCAGAAGGTCGACGGCGACACGCCTTACGACTACGTCACCCGTGGCGCGATCCTGCTGAGCAACGCCGTGGCCCTGTCGGACTTCAATGCCCCGCAGGAAGCCTCCTGGCAGGCCCGCTACGACCTCAACATGGCCAGCTACCAGGTGCCCGGCCTGACCTTCAGCGCCCTGTATGTGCGCGGCAGCGGCATCGACGGCAGCCACATGGACCCGCGCGGCGGCTACGCCTGGCTGGGCTACGGCGAAGGCGGCAAGCACTGGGAACGCGACCTGCAGGCCAAGTACGTGGTGCAGTCCGGCCCGGCGAAAAACCTCGCCGTCACCCTGCGCCACGCCGTGCACCGCGGCAACCAGGCCCAGGCCGAACTGGATGCCGACCAGCTGCGGCTGGCGATCGAGTACCCGTTGGGCGGCAGGTTCTAGGGCCCAGGCAAGGCCCTTCGGTGACCGGCCCCTCCTGGTGGCGGGGGGATGGCCAAGACATTGAGCGTCGAAGGCTTTATGGCCGGGCGCCGTTAATGCTGCTATGCCTTGGATAGCCCTTCAGGCTTTACCGCAGCAGTGGTCATGACACGGACGTAGGGTGACACCGGTCCTCGCCTGGCCGACTGGCCGTGCGGGAACCTCACGTGACGACTCTTGAGGGAACCAGGTCGTGGAGAACACAAGGATCAAGACGCGCCAGCTGATTGTCTGCATCGACGGCACCAACAACCGTTTCAGTGACGAGCCGACCAATGTGGTCCGGCTGTTTCGCTCGCTGCCCAAGGACAGCAAGACGCTGCTGGCCTATTACGACCAGGGGGTGGGCACCTTCGGGCTCAGCGAAACCCTGTTCGAATGGCAGAAGGTGCCGTCGCGCATCGCCGGGCTGATGTTCGGCTGGGGCATCAAGCGCAACGTGCTCAATGCCTACCGCTTCCTGATGGAGAACTACAGGGACGGCGACCAGGTCTTCCTTTTCGGCTTTTCCCGCGGCTCCTACGCGGTGCGGGTGCTGGCGGCGCTGTTGCATACCATTGGCCTGTTGCCGGCCCATCAGGTCCAGTTGATGGATTTTGCCTGGTCGCTGCTGACCACTCGCCTGCGGTCCGCTGATAATTCCAAACCGAATCGCCAACGGGCCATGAGTTACACCTGGTGGCGCATGAGCGCGGATAAAAAGCCGGACTTCGACTTGATGGAGGCGTTCAAGGGCAGCTTTGCCCGGAAGGTGAGCATTCACTTTCTCGGACTGTTCGACACCGTGAGTTCGGTGGGCTGGGTGTATGACCCGCTGATCGTTCCCTACACCCGCAGGAACAAGGAGGTGAAGATCATCCGCCATGCGGTGTCCCTGGACGAACGCCGCAGCTTTTTCCGCCAGAACCTCTGGACAGAGGACGAGAACGTGAACCTGAAGCAGGTCTGGTTCGCCGGCGTGCATGCCGATGTGGGCGGCGGTTATCCGGTCGGCGAGTCGCAACTGGCGCTGATCGCCTTGCGCTGGATGATCGGCGAGTGCCTGGAGGCCGGGTTGAGCATCGATGCCGAAGCCTGTCGGGCGGAACTCTATCCAGCCTCCGTGCTACAGGATCCGCTGGCCCAGGCCCATGATTCCCTGACCCGCAACTGGCTGATCGCCGAATGGGTGCCGCGCCTGGCCTGGAACTCGAAGACCCACCGGCGAACCCTGGAGTACGGTTCGATGCCGCCGTTCGGCAAAGCCCGTTCGCGGGTGATTCCCACGCCTGAAAACGCACAGAAAATCCGGGTCCATGCCTCAGTGGCCGCTCGGCTGCAGGGCCCTCTGAGCAGCGGCCAGTCGTGGGGCAGCCAACTGAGCTACCAGCCGCAAAACCTGCCGGATATCGATTCCGAGTTGATCGAGCAGGTTGGCGACTCGCCGAGGCTGGATGAGTACAACCTCTAGGGGCGCCAGCCCATTCACTGCCGATGCCGGCGCAGCAGCTCGATCTGCTGCGCCGGTACCTGCTGGCGCAGGGCTTTGTACAGGGCGCGGGTTTCCAGCAGGTTCCAGATCCGCAGCAGGGTTTCCAGGGCGTCCAGCGGCTTGCTGATGAAGTCGCGGGCGCCCAGGGCCAGGGCGCGCAGGCGGGTGTCGCGGGTGGCGTCGGCGGTCAGCACCAGGATCGGCAGGTAGTCGTGGGCCGGGATCCGCCGGTTGAGCTGTTCGAGCACGGCGAAGCCGTCGAACTCGGGCATGTGCAGGTCGAGGATCACCAGGTCCGGCTCGAAGCTGTTGAACAGGTCCAGGGTGCGCAGCGGCTGGGTGCTGCTCAGCACGTTGTGCAGGCCTTCGCGGGCCAGCAGCTGCTCCATCAGGTCGAGGTTGGGGCGCTGGTCGTCGATGATCAGGATGCGCAAATCGTGGTTCATGCGGGCTCCGGTAAATGTTGCTCAAGGTGGGCGAGAAACGCCGGGATATGAATGGGCTTGGTCAGGATCGCCGTGGCCCCGGCCTGCAGCAGGGCGCGGTGGGTCAGGGCGCTGGCGTCGGCGGTGATCATCAGCACCGGGGTGCTGGCGGTGCTCGGCGCTTCCCGCAGCCGGCGCAGCACCTCCAGGCCTGCAAGGTCCGGCAGGCTGACGTCCAGCAGGATCAGTTGCGGCGCATGTTGGCGTGCCAGGTCCAGGCCCATCTGGCCCTGCATGCTCGACAGCAGGCGAATGCCGGGGCGGCGTTGCAGCAGGGTTTCGATCAGCGCCAGGCTCGACAGGTTGTCTTCGATGCACAGCACCTGGCCACGGTATTCCACGGTCTCGATGCGGGCCGGCAGCACCGCCACTGGCTGCTCCAGGGCCGGATACGCGCCGGCCGCGGCCACCTGGACGAAGGGCAGTTGCAAGGTAAAGCAGCAACCCTGGCCCGGCGTGCTGTGCACTCGCAGGCTGCCGTCCATCATCTCCAGCAGGCTCTTGCTCAGGGCCAGGCCCAGGCCGGTGCCTTCCACCCGTGGGTCGGCGCCCAGGCGTTCGAAGGGCCGGAACAACTGGTCCAGGCGCTCCAGGGGAATGCCGGCGCCGGTGTCGCTGACCGCCACTTCGACCCGCGTGCCCAGAACCTTGACCGCGATCCGCACCTGGCCCTGGGGCCGGTTGTACTTGATGGCGTTGGACAGCAGGTTGAGCAGCACCTGGATCAGCCGCTGGCGGTCGGCGATCACCCCGCTGTGTTCGCTCAGCGCGGGCAGGGCGGCCAGCTGGATGCCGGCGTCGGTGGCCATTGGCGAGACCAGGGTCAGGGCTTCGTGCAGCACCGAGGCCAGGGCGATCGGCTCGACATTCAGCGGCAGGTGCCCGGCCTCGATGCGGGCGATGTCCAGCACCTCGTTGATCAGGGTCAGCAGGTGCTGGCCGGCGCGCAGGATATGCCCGACCTGGGGCCGCTGGCCGCTGGGCGAGTCCATGTCCAGCAACTGGGCGAAACCGAGGATGGCGTTGAGCGGGGTGCGCAGTTCGTGGCTCATGCGCGAGAGGAATTCGCTCTTGGCGCGGCTGGCGCTTTCGGCTTCTTCGCGGGCGGTGCGCAGGGCGATTTCCGCGGCGCGGCGGTCGGTGATGTCGCGGGTGATCTTGGAGAAACCACGCAACGCACCGCTGGCATCGTACTGCGCGGTGATCACCACGCTGGCCCAGAAGCGGCTGCCGTCCTTGCGGCAGCGCCAGGCCTCTTCCATGTAATGGCCGTCGCGGGTGGCCTCGCGCAGGGCCATGTCCGGGTGCGCCGGGCATTCTTCCGGCAGGTAGAACAGCGAGAAGTGCCGGCCGAGGATTTCCTGTTCGCGGTAGCCCTTGATCCGTTCGGCGCCGGCGTTCCAGGTGGTGACCCGGCCTTGGGTGTCGAGGGCGAAGATCCCGTAGTCCTTGACCCCGTCGATGATCAGTCGCAGGCGTTCTTCGTTGTCGCGCAGGGCCCGCTCGCGTTCGGCCAGCAGTTGCCCGGCCTCCACTAGGCGGGTGCCGAGCTGGCCGATCTCGTCCTGTTCCGGGGCCTGCGGTCGCAGCGGTTGGCCGAGGGCCAGGCGCTGGGCGTTGCCTTGCACCTGCTGCACCCGGGCGACGATGCCCTTGGACAAGAACAGCACCGCGACAATCGCCCCGAACAGGCCGCAGAGCGCCGCCAGCAGCGTGGCCAGCAGCAGGCGCATGCGGGTCGCCGAAGCCGCGGCGCTGCGCTCGGCGAGCAAGCCGTCTTCGCGGATGCGCATGGCGCTGATCTGTTCGCGCAACACGTCCAGCACCTGTTTGTTCTCGATCAGGATCGCCGTGATGCTGGCGCTGTCATCAGGCCGGCCGTTGCGCAGGGCGACCAGGCCGTCGAGCTTGTGGCCGATCAGCGGGGTGATGGCCTTGAGGTGATCGCGCATGCGCGCATCGCGAATGTTGCTGTCCAGCCGTTGCAGCGCGGCCTGGATCAGTGGCTGGGCGCGCTCGTAGCTGGGCAGGAAGTCTTCGCGGCGGGTCAGCAGGTAGCCGCGCACGCTGGCCGCGGCTTCGGCGAGCAGGGTGTGCACGGTCTGGATATCGCCCTGCACCAGCAGCACCCGGCGCACGTCTTCCTCGGCGCGGGCGGTCTGGCGTTCGGTGATATAGATCAGTACCAGCGACAGCAGCAGGATCACCAGCGGCAGGGAAATCACCACCAGCGCCTTGCTGCGCAGGGGCAGGTCGAGCCAGTGCCGGCTCGCCAGCAGCCTCATGGCCAGTCTCCCGCGGGCTGCGCCACCAGCCCCAGGGCGATGCCGCGCACCGCGGCCTGGGTGCGGTCCGCCGCGCCGAGCTTGCCGATCACCCGCTCCACATGGGCCTTGGCGGTGCCGGTGGTGATGCCGAGCTTTTCGCCGATCTCGCGGTTGCTGAAGCCGCCGGCCACCAGCCCCAGCACCTGGCGTTCGCGGGCGGTCAGGGCAGCAACGTGGGCTCCGCTGCCGCCGGCGTTGCGTTCGGCCATGCGCCGCAGCAGCCGGGCGCTGACTGTGCTGTTGAGGGCTTCCTCGCCCTGGGCCACCCGCTGCAGGGCGCCGAGCACTTCGCTGCGGCTGGCGTCCTTGAGCAGGTAGCCGACCGCGCCGGCGGCAATCGCCGCTTCCAGGTGGTCGGGGCTGTCGTCCATGGTGAAGATCATCACCTTGATCGCCGGTTGCCGCTGTTGCAGCAGGCGCGCCGCGCCCAGGCCGTTGAGCAGCGGCATGCGGATGTCGAGGATGGCGATATCCGGTTGCAGGCGTTCGCACAGCTCGAGGGCTTCCTGGCCATCGCGGGCCTGGCCGACCACCTCGAATTCCGGGTGGCCGGCGAGCAGCGCGACGAAGCCGGTGCGGGTGACTTCATGGTCGTCCGCCAGCACCAGGCGCAGGGCAGGGTTCATTCGCTTTCTCCGGCAGTGGGCAACGGCACCCGGGCTTGCAGGCGGGTGCCGTTGCCAGGGGCGCTGTGCCAGGACAGCTCGCCGCCCAGCAGGCTGGCGCGTTCCTGCATCGCCGCCAGCCCCAGGCGCTGGCCGCCGCAGCTCGACAGCGGGCTGTCCAGGGCGAAGCCGACGCCGTTGTCCGCCAGCGCCAGCCAGGCCTGGCCATCCACCAGTTGCAGGCTCAACTCGGCGCGGCTGGCCCGGGCATGCTTGAGGATGTTGTTGATGCCTTCCTGGGCGATGCGGAACAGGGCGATCTCGCTGGCACCCGGCAGGCGTGCGCCGGACTGTTGTTGCCAGCGCACCTCGAGACCGGCGTCGCGCAGGCGGTCGGCTTCCTTGTCGATGGCCTTGTACAGGCCAAAATCGTCCAGCACGTTGGGCCGCAGGCCGCCGATCAACTGCCGGCCCTCGCCGACACAACCCTGGGCCAGGGCCAGGATGGCTTGCAGTTCGCCGTGCAACGCCTGGGGCAATGTCGGGCAGCGCCCGGCAAAACCCTGCAGGCGCTGGTGCAGCCCGGCCAGGGTTTGCGCCAGGCCGTCGTGCAGGTCGTAGGCCACGCGCTTGCGTTCGTCTTCCTGGGCGCTGAACAGCCGGTGCACCAACTCCGACATGGTCCGTTCCCGGGCTTGCAGGGCCTCCAGCAAACGCTGGTTTTCCAGGTGCGCGGCCAGCAGGGTGGCCAGCAGTTGCAGGGACTCCAGGTCCTCGCTGTCGGGCGCGGCCAGGGCCACGCTGTTGGCCAGCAGCAGCGCGCCGAAAGCCTGGCCGTCGGCGCCGGGCAGGGGAATGCGCAATACCTGGGGCAGGGCGGCATCGGTCTGCGGCAGCCATTCGGGGTGCAGCGCCGGTGCCTTGGCCAACGGGTGCAGGGCGGCCAGGCGTTCGCTGCTGCCATGCTGGGCGGTGGCCCGGGGTGGCTGGGCGGCGTGCCATTCCAGCAGCAGGCCGTGGTCCATCGCCATAAAGGCACAGGCCCGTTGCAGGGCGCGCTGGCGCATGGCCGCGGGGGGCAATTGGGTCAGTTCCTGGCCGGTGTCGACCAGCAGGCGCAGGCGCGCCGCGCGGCTTTGCGCCTGGCGATACTGGCTGCGAATGGCCAGGGCGCTGCCGGGGTCGTGGGTCGGGTCTTGCATGAAAAACAGGCTCCAGCGTGAAGGGCGTGCGCTCGCGAGCAGGCATTAGAGCCGCTTGCCGGCCGTGGGCCTATCTGCCGAATGGCATAGGCCGTCGGCACCGGTTGGCCGATGGCGAGGCTGCGCCGGGTGGGCAAAGTGGGCGCATTGAAACCCACTGGAGCCTTCCGATGAAACTGCCAACCACCGCCATTGCCCTGTTGCTGGCCCTGACCGCGCCGCTGGCCCAGGCCCTGGACGCCACGCCTTATGTGTACCGCACCGTCGCCGCGCAGCCGCAGAGCCAGGGCGACCGGGAGATCGCCAGCCTGTTCGATCGCTGGAACGCGGCCCTGCAAACCGGCAGCGCAAAAAACGTTACCAGCCTTTACGCCGCCGACGCGATCCTCCAGCCGACCGTGTCGAACCAGGTGCGCACCACCCCGGCGCAGATCCAGGACTACTTCGAGCATTTCCTCGCGGGCAAGCCGGTGGGCCAGGTCAACTACCGGGAAATCCGCCACCTGGGCCCGGACGTGGCCATGGACAGCGGCGTCTACACCTTCACCCTGCACGAGGCCGGTGGCGCGACCCGCCAGGTGCAGGCGCGCTACACCTTCCTCTACGAGCGCATCGACGGCCAGTGGAAGATCCTCAACCACCACTCTTCGGCCATGCCCCAGGCGCAGCCGCCATTGCAGGCCAGCCATCGCTGAGCAGCCATTGTCCTACCTTGAAAAACGCCGGGACTTATACCCGGCGTTTTATTGTCTTCAGCCTTCCTGGCGATAACGCCCCGGGGTTAAGCCCGCCGGCAGCGGGGTCGGGGATTTGCCGGCCGGCGCGCGCCCGACCGGGCTTGAGCCTTTGAAATAGATGGAATTTTATATCTCCGTCAGCTACCCCCTTCGGGTAAAAAAGGGACTTGCGAGGTGTGAACTACCTCGGAGAGCAAATAGGCTTCGCGCAAGTCGTGCCTACGGCACGGCGCGAATACGAGCTGCTAGCCCCCAACCCCAAGCAGGAGCCAGCGACCCCCTGCACCCGCCACCTTGAACAGCAGCGTCTATTCCTTCGTGTCTAAGCGCCCCAGGGCGATATTACGGCCAGCCTGCGGGCGCTAAGACCCGGATAAATCGCTCCCAGGCGGCTAGGCTTCCTGACGGCTCAACCGGGCGCGTGTACGCGCTGGCTTACTTGAGAGATCCAAACCAGAACCACCGCGAGTGCATTCGGTGAAGGCATGCATTTTGAGCCCGCGCCCGGCCCGGCCCAAGCGCACCAGGACAGCGCCGATGCTGACCATCGGGTAAGCGAGGTTTAAGGCGCCGCAGCGTGAGCAGTGCGGGTGAAGTGGTCAGGGCCATGCGTCGGTAACCGATGACCCCCGAGCTGCATTAACCGGCCTGGCGCGCATTGAAAGGGAATAGTCACTTCTTGACCTGGAATCATGCAACCTGTCATCGTTATGTTGAGTGTTATGATATTACATATCGACGGTGAAGTGATGAACAACCGCAAAAATATGGAAATTGAATACTTACGAGGAGTTGCTATCGCAATGACCCTCCTGAGCCACGTCAACATGATGTTGCCCTTTCATGCCGATTTGCTTCTTCGTGTTTTCAGCATTTTCATGCCTTGGAGTGGGGTGGACTTGTTCTTCTGCCTTTCCGGCTTCGTTGTGAGCAAGGCTTATCTCGACTACTTCGATACATATCGCGGAAAGGGACAATACAGTTTGGCAGTAGTTGCTTTTTGGATTCGTCGAGCCTACCGCTTGTTACCTACTGCTTGGCTTTGGATATTGATTCCCTTGTTCTTTTCGATTGGTTTCAACCAGTCTAATGCCTTTGGTTCATGGTTAGACAATATTCGCAGTTTTACTGCTGTTGCGACATTCAGCGGTAATTTAGCAGCTTTATATGGGGGGCTTCTTGGCCCCAGCCCCCATTACTGGAGTTTAGCGCTTGAAGAACAGTTCTACTTTGTTTTTCCGTTGTTTCTGCTATTCATAACCACACCGCGCTGGCGGGCGATATCCCTACTGCTTCTGATCGTGATTCAATTTGGCCTAGACCGAAACCCTTTCGGCTCACCAGAAAGCGCTATGCTGAGCGCTTTTCGCCTGGATGCGATGCTTTGGGGCATTCTTTTATGTTTGTTCTCTCGCACCAAGCTCTACCAGCAGGTCGAACCTCGCTCTTTGAGCCAAAGTCTGCTTAAACGGTTGTTCTGCACGCTGTTTTTGTTGTATATGCTGGGAGCGGTTGCTTTGCAGTTGATTGCGACCCCTATTGCTGTTGGATTGATCGCGATCATCTCCGCACTTATTGTTTGGCTCGCTAGTTATCAGAAGGGTTACATTTACTGTCCTGCAGTTATGCAAAGTCTGATGCAGTGGCTGGGCTCCAGATCGTATGCGTTGTATGTAATTCATGTATTTACAAATCATTTGAGCACCGAAATCTGGAGTCGTATCGCTTCCAGTCGTGGTTTGACGTTGGAACAAGGCTTTACTCTGGAGCTGCTGTTGACCTCGGGCGCTCTACTGCTGGTATTAAGTGAATTAAACTATCGTTTCATCGAGACTCCTTTGCGTTTACGAGGTGCTGAAATTGCCCGCCAAAAACTTGCTCTGTATGAAGCAGGTAGTGGTTTGGGTGACCTGTCGCCCGTTAGTCGTTCAACGGCAGCATAAGTAAAACTTCTCTTATCAGCCAACCGGGGCCTCCAGAAACGCCCTTGCTGGTCATCAATACTTGACCTTAAAGGTGGGAGAGTCCTCAGGTCGCTGTCCACGTCGTTCATACATGCGTGTGGTGCTGATATTGGCGTGGCCCAGCCACACCTGGACCTTGGCTATCTCGGGGCTGCTCGCGATAGCGGTGGTCCATTCACCCATGCCGCTATCGACCAAACGCAGCTTCAGTAATAAACGCCCTTGGCGTCGTAGGGCAGCAGCACGGTATCGACCGCCGCATCCACCGGCAGGCTCACCACCGCCACCAGCGGGCAGACGATGGTTATCCAGCAGAACATCGTGTTGTAGCCCTCGTAGCCGCTGGCGCCGCGCATGGTCAGCAGCTGGATATTCTCCTGGGTGCCTTTGTAGAGGTCGTAGGAGCTGTACTGACTGCGGGCTATCAGGGTGCCGCAGCCCGCGAGGGGGAGTGTCCCAAGTAGGACGAGAGCAGTGAGCGCTTTGATGATGCCATTCCTTAGCAAGCCGGTTTGCGGCGCGCATCTTCGCATCGGTCGAGGTTTCAGGCCAGCCTGTGTGGCAATGATCGCAGCGAGCTGCCTGGGATGACAGCGACGCATTCGATGACGCCATCGCCGGCAAGTCGGATCGCCGCCCGCTGGCTCCTACAGGTTTGTGGGGCGCCCGGTAGTCCGTATCTGGCACTCGCTTCTGTAGGAGCGAAGCTTGCTCGCGATAGCGGTGGTCCATTCGCTTGCGTAGTTATGGTCTTAGCCCAACACCTCGCGCAACCGATGCCACAACATGCCCAGCGCCAGCAGCGGCGCGCGCAGGGCCGGGCCGCCGGGGAAGGTCATGTGCGGCACCGCGCTGAAGATGTCCAGGCCCTGGCTGTGGCCGGCGTGGATGGCTTCGGCCAGCAGGCGCGCGGTCCAGTGGGTGACGTTGACCCCGTGCCCGGAGTAACCCTGGGCGTAATACACGTTGGGGTACTGGCGCAGGCGCCCGACCTGGGGGAAGCGGTTGGCGGTGATGCCGATCTTACCGTCCCATTGGTAGTCGATGCGCACGTGCGCCAGTTGCGGGAATACCTTGAGCAGCTTGGGCCGCATATAGGCGCCGATGTCCGCCGGGTCGCGCCCGGAGTAGTGACAGGCGCCGCCGAACAGCAGGCGCCGGTCCGCCGAGAGCCGGTAGTAATCGAGGCCGACCTTCTGGTCACAGAGCGCCAGGTTCTGTGGGATCAGTTCGGCGGCCAGGGCCGGCGCCAGGGGCTCGGTGGCGATGATGTAGCTGCCCGCCGGCAGCACCTTGCCGCTCAGCCGTGGCTCCAGGTCATCCAGGTGGGCGTTGCAGGCCAGCACCAGGCTGCCGGCGCGCACTGTGCCGCTGGCGCAACGCACCTGCACGCTGTCGCCGTGGATCAGCTCCAGCACCGGGCTCTGCTCGAAGATCCGCACCCCCAGCGTCTGGGCCACAGCCGCCTCGCCGAGCACCAGGTTGAGCGGGTGCAGGTGCCCGGAGCCCATGTCCACCAGGCCCCCGGCATAGCGCGACGAGGCCACCACCTGGGCCATGTCCCGGGGGGCTACCAGGCGGGTTTCATGCACGTAGCCCAGCGCCGCCAGATGCTCCTGCTCGGCTTGGAACGCGGCGAACTGGGCCGGGGTGTTGGCCAGCTCGCAGAAGCCCCAGCGCAGGTCGCAGTCGATGCCGTGTTCACGCACGCGCTGGCCGACCAGCGCCACCGAGTCGATGCCGGCCCGCTCCAGGTAACGCACGCCCGCGGCGCCGACGTAGCGGGCAAAGCCGCTGACGTCGTGGCCGATGCCGCGGATCAGTTGCCCGCCGTTGCGCCCGCTGGCGCCCCAGCCGATGCGCCGGGCTTCCAGGAGGATCACCGACAGGCCGCGCTGCGCCAGTTCGATGGCGGTGTTGACCCCGGTGAAACCACCGCCGATCACGCAGACATCGGCGCTCAGGTCTGCATTTAGGTCAGTATTCAGCGGCGGGTAGTCCGGCAGCGCGTTGGCCGAGGCGGCGTAGTAGGAGCGGGTGTGTTGCGCGTGGCTGTGCTGATTCATTTGTTGGACTTCACTTTGCTCCAGGCGCGGGTCATCAGGCGCATGGTCTGCGGGCTCTGGGTGCTGGAGATATACAGCTTGTCGAGCACCGCCCGGGGTGGGTAGACCTCGGGGTTGTTCACCAGCTCGGGGTCCATGAACTGCTGGGACGCCGGGTTGGGGTTGGCGTAGCCGACATAGGCGCTGACCTTGGCGATCACCTGCGGGTCCAGCAGGTCGTTGATGAAGGCATGGGCCTGCTTGGGGTTGCTCGCGTCCGCCGGGATCGCCAGCAGGTCGAACCACAGGTTGCTGCCTTCCTTGGGAATCGAATAGGCGATCTTCACCCCGTTCTTGGCTTCCTTGGCGCGATTGGCGGCCTGGAACACGTCGCCGGAATAACCGAAGGCCAGGCAGATATTGCCGTTGGCCAGGTCCGAGACGTACTTGGAGGAGTGGAAGTAGGTGATGTAGGGACGGATCGCCAGCAGCTTGGCTTCGGCTTTCTTGTAGTCCGCGGGGTTTTCGCTGCGCGGGTCCAGGCCCAGGTAGTTGAGCATCGCCGGGAACACTTCGTCCGGCGAGTCCATCATCGACACACCGCACTGGCTGAGCTTCTTCAGGTTCTCCGGTTCGAAGAACACCGCCCAGGAATCGATCTGCTCGACCCCCAGCACCTGCTTGACCTTGTCGACGTTGTAGCCGATGCCGTTGGTGCCCCACAGGTAAGGCACCGAGTACTGGTTGCCGGGGTCGTTCTGCTCCAGCAGGGCCAGCAGTTTCGGGTCGAGGTTCTGCCAGTTCGGCAACTGCGCGCGGTCCAGCTTGAGAAAGGCCCCGGCCTTGACCTGCCGCGCCAGGAAGTGGTTGGACGGCACCACCACGTCATAGCCGGTGCGGCCGGCCAGCAGCTTGCCTTCCAGGGTTTCGTTGGAGTCGAAGACGTCGTAGATCACCCGGGTCCCGGTTTTTGCCTGGAAGTCGGCGAGGGTGGTCTCGCCGATGTAGTCGGTCCAGTTGTACACGCTGACTTTCGATTCAGCCTGGGCCGTGGCGCCGAACAGCACCGACAGGGCCAGCGGAACCACCGATTTCCATAGACGCATAGCGATACCCCTTTTTGCGGTTGTTATTGGTTTGCCAAATTCATGAAGCCCTGTAGCCGCTGCCGAGCGCCAGCGAGGCTGCGATCGGCGGCGCAGCCGACGCAAACCCGGCAACCGCCTTGCATCAGGTACACCGCGTGCGACGGTCTGGCGATGGCTGCGCCATCGATCGCAGCCTCGCTGGCGCTCCGCAGCGGCTACAACGGTGTGCGCAGCAGTGCACGCAAGCCTCAGACGCTGAGCAACAGGAACTCGCGTTCCCAGGAGCTGATCACGCGCTTGAAGTTCTCGTGTTCGGCGCGTTTCACCGCGACGTAGCCACGCACGAACTTGCTGCCCAGGTAACGCTCGAGGGTCGGGCACTCTTCCATGCGGGTCAGGGCGTCTTCGATGGTGATCGGCAGGCGCAGGTTGCGCCGCTCGTAGGCCCGGCCCTCCACCGCGGCGCTCGGCTCGATGCCCTCGACCATGCCCAGGTAACCGCACAGCAGGCTGGCGGCGATGGCCAGGTAGGGGTTGGCGTCGGCGCCGGGCAGGCGGTTTTCCACGCGCATGGCTTCCGGGCCGGAGGTCGGCACGCGCAGGCCGACGGTGCGGTTCTCTTCGCCCCATTCGACGTTGACCGGCGCCGAGGTGTCCGGCAGGAAGCGGCGGAACGAGTTGACGTTGGGCGCGAACATCGGCAGCACCTGGGGGATGTACTTCTGCAGGCCGCCGATGTGGTGGCGGAACAGCTCGCTCATGCGGCCCTCGGCATCGGCGAAGATCGGCTTGCCGGTGGCACTGTCGACCACGCTCTGGTGCAGGTGCATGGCACTGCCGGGTTCGTCGGCCACCGGCTTGGCCATGAAGGTGGCGGTGACGTTGTGCTTGAGCGCGGCCTCGCGCAGGGTGCGCTTGAACACGGTGATCTGGTCGGCCAGGTCGAGGGCGTCGCCGTGGCGGAAGTTGATTTCCATCTGCGCCGGGCCGTCTTCGTGGATCAGCGTGTCGAGGTCCAGGCCCTGGGCTTCGCACCAGTCGTAGACGTCCTCGAACAGCGGGTCGAATTCGTTGGCGGCGTCGATGGAGAACGACTGGCGCCCGCTTTCGGCCCGGCCGGAGCGGCCCAGTGGCGCCTTCAGCGGCAGGTCCGGGTCTTCGCAGCGCTGGGTCAGGTAGAACTCCATTTCCGGTGCGACGATCGGCTGCCAGCCCTGGTCGGCGTACAGCTGCAGGACTTTCTTGAGCACGTTGCGCGGCGACAGCTCGATAGGGTTGCCGAACTTGTCGAAGGTGTCGTGGATGACGATGGCGGTCGGCTCGATGGCCCAGGGCACCAGGTAAATGCCCGAGGCGTCGGGGCGGCAGACCATGTCGATGTCGGCCGGGTCCAGCAGGTCGTAGTAGATGTCGTCGTCGACGAAGTCCCCGGTTACCGTCTGCAACAGCACACTTTCCGGCAGGCGCATGCCTCGCTCATGCAGGAACTTGTTAGTGGGCGCTATCTTGCCGCGGGCGATGCCGGTCAGGTCGCTGACCACGCATTCCACTTCGGTAATCTTGTGTTCTTTCAGCCAGGCAGACAGCTGATCGAAAGGGGCATTCATAAGGACCTCGTCAATGATTGTCGGTGACGCGCCAGCGCTTGGGCTGGCCCGGCAAGGCTTCCCCTGTGGCGCGTTGACGACTATCTTGGGCAAGCCTTGCGGTTCCATCTATCCACTTTAAGCAGCACCAAAGCGCACCAAAAGAGTGCGCAAGGTCCCTTCATGACAGCGTCGACAGCTCTCCAGGTCCAGGCCTTCAACACCTTCGATGTGGCCGATCAGATCCGTGCCACCCCGGGTTGGGTGCAGCATTACCAGCAGATGTCGCCCGGGCATTTCGCCGGGCAGGTGCGTTACCTGGACCTGCAGGGGGTGCAGATCTACGAGGAGTGCATGAACACCCGGGTCGAGCAGAATTTCAGCGCGCCCGAGGACTCCCTGGCGTTCTGTTTCGATCGCAGCGACAACGCCCTGTACCTGCTCAACGGCGAGAGCCGCAACATCTGGATCACCCCGGAGAACTACCAGGAAATCGCCGTGGTGTTCGGCCCGGAGTTCGTCCGCGGCCACGGCCTCGACGCGCAGCGCCTCGACGGCCTGTTCCTGGCGCCGCTCAACTGCGGGCAGAACGCCTTGTTCAGCCGCTGGCTCAGCGCGACCCTGACGCGCCTGTCGCAGACCCTCGACCCACCCAGCCGCGAGGCCCTGACCCAGCAGTTGCTCGACGACTGCCTGTTTATCCTCGACAACGCCTGCGCGCGCCTGGACGGCGGCGGCCTGCGCCGGCGTGCCGAGGAGCGGGCGATCATGCAGCGGGTCGCACAGTGGGCGGCGGACGGCCCGCAAGACAGCCTCAACCTGCTGGAGCTGTCGCAGGTGGCCGGGGTGTCCCTGCGCCAGTTGCAAGGCGCGTTCAGGGCCTTCGCCGGCATGGCGCCGACCCAGTGGCTGCGCCTGCGCCGGCTGAACAGCGCGCACCGCGAACTGCTCGACCGCGGCCCGAACGAAACCACCGTGGCCGAGGTGGCCATGCGCTGGTCGTTCTGGCACCTGGGGCGATTCTCCAGCAGCTACCGCGCGCTGTTCAAGGAACTGCCGAGCGAGACCCTGCGCCGCGGCCAGCGTTGAGGTTTTGCTGGCCGTGGGCCCGCAGGGGCGTCGCCATTGCGAGCCTCATGCGCGGGGATCCCGGTCGCCCGAAGGGCGGCGCTGGCCATTGCGGTTCGGCCGCGGCGGCTTGGGCTGGTCGCCCTCGTGCGCGCTTCCCGCAGGGTGCTCGCGCAGGTAGCGCCACAGCGCCTGGGCGATGGTATTGCCGTTGAGCCCATTGCCGAAGACCTCCTGGCCAACGCTCAAGCCGAGCTTGCGATAGCTCTCGAACTGCGCTTCGTCGAAGAACTGGTCGACGGTGGGCTGATTGGGGAAGGACTTGTTGATCAGCGCGTAGTTCTGCACGTCCGGCGATACCGAGGCGATCAGCCGTGGCTTGAGCACCAGGATGCGACTGATCAGGGTGCCCGGTTCAAGGCAGGGGTAGACGTCGAGCAGCAGGGCGCAGCGGCGGTCCGCCTCGGACGGCGGGGTCTTGAAATGCACCATGCGCCCGAACACCTTGCCCAGCACCTCGTCCTCGGCGATCTGCGTGTCTTCCCTGATCTCCAGGCCATGGTCGATGCGCGCCAGGCGGATGAGGTTACTCAGGTCGTCGAAGCGGTAATCGGGGTCGCAGCCACAGTCGCACATCACGATCAGCTCGACCTGGCGTTCCTGGCGCAGCAGTTCATAGGCTGCCGTGTTCTCGAAGTGGCCGCCGTCGGAGAGGTACTGGTAGTCGCGCCGATGGCCATGGAAGTGCGCGGTCAATTCGTAGAACAGGTAGGTCTGGGTCGGCAGCCAGTGCGACAGCTTCAGGCCCAGGGACTGCCTGGGCTTTTCCGGCCTGCCCTCGATAAAGCGGCTGGGCCACCAGTTGCCCAGGCGCACGTTGGCCAGGCCCAGCAGCAGCGACATGCCCAGGCTGGTGGCACGCCCCAGGCCGGTGGTGAAGGCCGCGCCGGAGATGCCGATCCATTGGCCGATGGTCAGCGGGTAGGCGATTTCCGAAGCGGGGATGTTGTCCAGGTCGCGCTGATAGACCTTGCCGTCGAGGATGAAGCTCCCTTCGCCCTTGACGCTGCCCGGCGCCAGGCACAACGGCTTGCCCTTGCGGTCGCGCTGCACCAGTTGCTCGGCAGGGTCGACCGTGAGGTTCATGGTCACGTTGATCAGGTGCAGCGGGCCGGCGCTCGGCGTGCCGTAGTAGTGCTCGACACTGATGTCGTCGTTGCTCAGCGGTTCGGCCACGCTCATGTGCTTGCGCCGTTGCTCGGGCGTGCCGTCGAAGCGCTTGCCGTTGGTGGCGCCCATGTAGGCGCGAACCAGGCGGGCGCTGTAGTAGGACTGCAAGGACGAGGTATTGAGGAAGCCGACGAAGCGGCTGCTGACCCAGGTCAGGGCCGCCGCGACGCCCGCCAGCAGGGCCAGCCGCAGCACATAGCCGTCTTCCTGCAGGCGGATGCTGCCATCGGCGGTGACCCACACCACGAACAGCATCCACACCAGGCCGACCACCGCCAGCAACAGCAGGCCGCCGATCAGGCTCATGACCTCCAGGGGCAGCAGGCGCAGCCAGTCCGGCAGGCTTTTCTCGTCGCCCAACAGCGCCAGGCGGCGCACCAGCCAGATCAGCACCGGGAGAATGCCGAGGGTGCCCTGGGTCAGGGCCTGCAGGTGCAGGTAGATCGCTTCGGAGAGCGACACCAGGAATGCAGCGAACAGCAGCGCACCGAGGGCGATGATGACCTGCGACAACACCCGGGTGACCTCGACCCGGTAGTTGCGCACGGTAAAGATCCCGTCTTCGTCGTTGGCCTTGCGGGTCCGGTACTTCAGGCGCCAGATCAGCAGCCAGGCGTAGAGGATGCCCAGCAATGCGATGGCGGCGAACCCGAGGAACAGCAGGCGAACGTTCGGCTTGTCGTCCGGCTGTTGCAGCAGCGCCCAGATGCCGACGAAGACCAGCGCCATCACGGTGCAGGCCGCGGCCGCCAGGTTGCTCAGGGCCGGCGGATTGCTCAGGCTGTTTTTCGGCAGTACCAGCCAATAGGCCAGGCAGCAGGGCAGCAAGCCGAGGATGAACAGCGCGCCGGGCAGCAGGAACAGGTTGGGCAGGTACTTGACCTGCAACAGCATCAGCAACGACAGCAGCAGGACGATCGGCATGCCGATGACGAAGTGCAGCGACAGCCAGTTGCGCCAGGTGATCGCCAGGGCGTAGAGCGCATTCCCCGAGCCGGTCGGGGTCAGGTAGCGGCCATTCTCCCGGAGCCAGGCGGTGGGGCCCTTGCCGATGTCTTTTTCGCTGGAAAAGTCGATGCCGGTGCTGATGCGTCCCGGCGGCTCGTAGCGCAGGACCTCATAGGCGTTGACCGCGGCGGTCCTGGCCGCTTGCTGGGCGGGCGACAGGTGCGAGGCTTCGGCGCGTTCCTGGGCCTGCTCCCGGCGCAGGCGATTGGGGATGAACAGGCTGGAGAAGAAACTGCCGATATAACCGCCGCCACTGACCGTGGAGAGGTAGTCGAAACGCGGCAGCAGAGTGCTGGCGAGGTTGCCTTGCGCTGTCGTCGACTTGCGTGGGTTGGCCTGTTCCGGCGCGTTGGCCCGGGCCATCGCCTGCAGCACCCCCAGGCAAAAGGTGGCGCTGCGGATGCCGCCGCCGGACAGCGCCAGGCCCCAGGTCTTGAGGGGCTGGCCGTCCGGCGCGGGAAGGTATGTGAGACCCAATGCAGTACGGCGGTTCTCGATGCGCTTCCTTTCCCCCTCGTAGTGCTGGGTCGAGTCCATGATTGCTCCTTGCAAACTGAAGTAGTGGCATTGTGCAAATAGGATTAAAGCAGAACAGCGTCACATTTCTGCGCCTACAAGGAACCATTCGGGATGAAGTTCACGAAATATTCTTTATTTGGAAATGTAATTAAAAATCATCGGCTTAGAGAGTTAATACGGCTGTATCAGGATCAATGAATACCTTGACCCCGGCCTGCAATCGCCGTGTAACTTGCTTGTTACTTGAGGTCACTACTTTGCGTGGGTCGCTATTTCCCGCCCTGTAACTTCAAGGAATTCAACCGCGTATGCCTACTCTCACTCGCAGGAAGCTCATGCAGGCCGCCGCCATCGGCTCGGCCTTTACCTTGCTGCCAGATTCCATCCGCCAGGCCCTGGCGATCCCCGCCAACAACCGCACCGGCACCCTTCGCGACGTCGAGCATGTGGTGATCCTGATGCAGGAAAACCGCTCCTTCGACCATTACTTCGGCACCTTGCCCGGGGTCCGCGGTTTCAGCGATCGCTTCACCATCCCGCTGCCCGGCAAGCGTTCGGTGTGGGAGCAGCAGGGCGTCGGGCGCGTGGTGCTGCCGTATCACCTGGACAGCTCGCGGGGCAACGCGCAGCGGGTCAACGGCACGCCGCATTCGTGGATCGACGAGCACGCGGCCTGGGGCAGCGGGCGCATGAGCGCCTGGCCGACCTTCAAGACCAACACCTCCATGGGCTACTACCGCGAGCAGGAACTGCCTTTCCAGTTTGCCCTGGCCAACACCTTCACCCTGTGCGATGCCTACCACTGTTCGGTGCACGCCGGGACCAACCCCAACCGCCTGTTCCACTGGACCGGCACCAACGGCCCGACCGGCGCCAATGTGGCCGCGGTGGTCAACGAATGGGACGGCCCGGGCGCGGTGGACGTCGGCTACACCTGGAAGACCTACCCCGAGCGCCTGGAAGAGCGCGGCGTGAGCTGGAAAATCTACCAGTACCTGCCGGACAACTTCGGCGACAACCCGCTGGCCGGTTTCCGCCAGTACCGCCGCGCCAGCGTGGCGGCCGGCAACCCGGCGCAGCCGCCGGAAGACTTCACCGCCTTCGTGCCCTACAGCGATGCGTTGAATGCCCGGGTGCCGCTGTACAAGGGCAATGGCAACACCTTGCCGGCCCGCAGCGGCAGCGACCTGGAGGGCATGATCGCGGGGTTTCGCAACGATGTGCAGCAGGGCAAGCTGCCCAAGGTCAGCTGGATCGTCGCGCCGGCCAGCTATTCCGAGCACCCGGGGCCGTCGAGCCCGGTGCAGGGCGGCTGGTTCACCCAGGAAATCCTCAAGGCGCTGACCGACAACCCCGAGGTCTGGAGCAAGACCGTGCTGCTGGTCAACTACGACGAGAACGACGGTTTCTTCGACCATGTGCCGTCGCCCTCGGCGCCTTCGCGGCGCCTGGACGGCAGCTTCGCCGGCAAGTCGACGGTGGATTTCGACAGCGAGGTGTTCACCCACCCGGCGCCACCGGGGACCACCCAGCAACCGCGTCCGGACGGCGGTATCTACGGCCCGGGCCCACGGGTGCCGATGCTGGTGCTGTCGCCCTGGAGCCGTGGCGGCTGGGTCAACTCCCAGGCGTTCGACCACACCTCGGTCCTGCAATTTCTCGAGAAGCGCTTCGGCGTGCGCGAGCCGAACATCAGCGCCTGGCGCCGCGCGGTGTGCGGCGACCTGACCTCGGCCTTCAACTTCGTCAATCCCAACAGCGAGATCCTCCCGCCGCTGCACACCACCCGCCAGGCCGCGGACCTGCTGCGCCAGCGCCAGGAGCAACTGGCCCAGGTGCCGCTGCCGGACCCCAGCCGCCAGCAACTGCCGCAGCAGCAGCGCGTGGCCCGGCCATCGCGAGCCTTGCCGTATCGGCTGAATGTCGAGGCCAAGGCCAAGCGCAAGGCACTGAGCCTGACCCTGAGCCTGCAGAACAGCGGGGAGCAGGGCGCGGTGTTCCATGTCTACGACCGCCTGCACCTGCTGGACATTCCCCGTCGCTACACGGTGGAGGCGGGCAAGCAACTCAAGGACAGCTGGCAGACCGCGGGTCGCTACAAGCTGTGGCTGCTGGGGCCCAACGGTTTCCACCGCAGCTTCCACGGCAACCTGCTGGAGCGCCAGCCCGAGGTGTCGATGTTCAGCCGCGGTAACAACCTGCAGCTGACCCTGAGCAACCCGGGCAAGGAGCCGGTGTCGATCACCATCGAGCGTTGTCCCTACACCCATCAGGGGCCATGGCGTTTCGATGTGCCCGGGCGCAGCGAGATCCACCAGATGTTCGCCTGCCAGGCCAGCGGCGGCTGGTACGACCTGACCGTGCGTGCCGAAGGCGGCTGGCTGCGGCGCCTGGCCGGGCGCCTGGAAACCGGTGCCCACAGCATCAGCGACCCGTTGATGGGCGTGTAAGCCGCGTACCCGTGCCCGGCCCGCAAGGGGCCGGGCGCTGTTTCAGCCTCAGGGCCAGGCCTGGCGCCTGAGCTCTTCAGCCCTCTGGGACCATGGTTCCAGGGCGCCTGCCGATTTTCCCCCTCAAACGAAAACAGCAACCGAATCACACGAAAGGACTTGGTTTGCCTTATGAATATTAATTAGAATCAGTCTCATTTGAATAATCCTTCGCGCAGGGCTCTTGACATGATTGAAGCAGCGACGCCACCGGAGCACAGCCTACATGCCCTGTACCGCGACCATCGAAGCTGGCTCGAGAGTTGGTTGCGCCAGCGCATGGGCAACGCCTGGGATGCCGCGGACCTGAGCCAGGACACCTTCCTGCGCGTGCTCGCCAGTTCCCAGCAACTGGTCGACCTGCGCGAGCCGCGGGCCTACCTGGTGACCGTCGGCAAGCGCCTGCTGAGCAACTTCTATACCCGGCGCAAACTCGAACAGGCCTACCTGGACGCGCTGGCCAGCCTGCCCGAAGACAGCGTGCCGTCCCCGGAACAGCGCTGGGTGCTGCTGGAAACCCTGCAAGCCCTCGACGAACTGCTCGACGGCCTGCAGCCCCTGGTGCGCCGGGCATTTCTCTGGAGCCAGCTGGAAGGGCTGGGCTACCGCGAGATCGCCGAACGCCTCGACGTCTCGGAACGCACCGTCAAGCGCTACATGGCCCAGGCCTACGAACACTGCCTGCTGGTGGAGCTGTGATGCGCTCGGCGCCGTCCAGCGAAACCCGCGAAGTCGCCCGCGCGGCGGCCCAGTGGCTGGCGCTGCTGGAATCGGGCGCGGCCAACGCCGACGATCACGCCCGCTTGCAGCACTGGCGCACCAGCAACAGCCGTCACGAAAGCGCCTGGCAGAAGGCGCAGCTGCTGCGCCAGCGTTTCTCCGTGCTGCCGTCGGCCCTGGCGATGGCCACCCTGGACCGGCCCGAGCCGTCGCGGCGCGCGGTACTCAAGCGCGCCCTCGGCGTCGCCGCACTGGTGCCGAGCGCCTGGCTGCTGACCCGCCAGCTACCGCTGGACGTATGGCGCGCCGACCTGCAGACCGGCACCGGTGAACACCGCACAGTGCCCCTGGCCGATGGCAGCGCCTTGCAGCTGAACACCGCCAGCGCGGTCAACGTCGACCTGGGTGCGCGGCAAGTGACCCTGGTGCGCGGCGAGATGGCGCTCAAGGTGGCGGGCAGCGCGCCGCTGACTATCCAGGCGCGTTACGGTCGCATCGTCGTCAGCCGCAGCGAAGTCTGCGTGCGCCTCAACGAGCACGATTGCCGGGTGTCGGTGGCCAGCGGCTCGGTGCAGCTGCAACCCTTGTCCGGGCCGCAACGGGTGCTGCGCGAAGGCCAGCAGGTCCGGCTGCGGGCGGAGGGCGCCGGCCAGATCGATGCATTCGACGCGCAGCTGCCGGGCTGGCGCGACGGCGTGCTGATGGCGCAGAACCAGCCGCTGGGGGACTTCCTGCGCGAGCTGAGTCGTTATCGTCCGGGCCTGTTGCGCTGGGAACCGCAACTGGAAGCCTTGCGTGTCACCGGCAGCTTCCGCCTCGACAACACCGACCGCGTGCTCGCGCTGCTGGCCGCCAGCCTGCCGCTGCAAGTGCATTCGCGCACCCGCTACTGGGTAACCCTGACCGCGCCACAAGAAACCCCACAGAAAAACACCCCGCCAAAAAATATTGGCTGAAGCCTGTCCCTTTTTTTCGCCTCGCCGGTCATTCCAGGTAAGTGAACAAAAAACGAGAGCTTCCTCCCATGCCCGCAGTATTGCCTTTCCGTTTGCGCCCGGTTTCGCCGGGCCTGCGTCCGTTGTTGCATTTGGGCCTCATGCTGACCCTCAGTTCCAGTCCGTTGCTGATCCAATCAAGCTGGGCGGCCGACGCCGCGCGGCGCAGCTACCAGGTGCCGGCCGGCCCGCTGAGCGCCGCGCTGACCCGTTTCGCCGGCCTGGCGGGGGTCGACCTGTCGGTGGACCCGCAGCTGGTCAGCGGGCGCAACAGCAGCGGCCTGTCCGGCGAGTACGGGGTGGAAGAGGGCTTTGCCCGCTTGCTGCAAGGTTCCGGCCTGCAACTGCAACCGGTGGGCGAGCAGGCTTATATCCTCACCCCGGCGCCGCAAGGCGGCAGCCTGCAACTGGCGCCGACCTCGATTCTCGGCGCCAGCGGCGCGACCGCCAGCGACGTCTTCGCCGGCGGCCAGGTGGCGCGCCGTGGCTCGCAAGGCCTGCTGGGCTCGAAAGACTTCATGGAAACGCCGTTCAGCATGACCACCTACACCAGCGAGGTGGTCAAGAACCAGCAGGCGCGGACCCTCGGCGACCTGATCGCCAGCGACCCTTCGGTACGCGCCACCAACCCGGCGGGCGGACGCTACGAGCAATTCACCATCCGCGGCTTCAGCCTGTTCAACAGCGATGTCGCCTACAACGGCCTGTACGGCGTGCTGCCGACCTACACCATCGACATGGAAATGGCCGACCGCGTGGACATCCTCAAGGGCCCGACCCAACTGATCAACGGCATCTCGCCGCGGGGCAGCGTCGGCGGCGGGATCAACGTGGTGCCCAAGCGCGCCACCGACAAGCCCATCACCGAATTCACCGGCAGCTACGCCTCCGACAGCCAGGTCGGCGGCGCGCTGGACATCGGCCGGCGCTTCGGCGAGGACGACAAGTTCGGCGTGCGCCTGAACGCGGTCAAGCAGTCCGGCGACACTAAGTGGGATCACCAGAGCGTCGACCGCGAGATGGCGGTGCTGGGCCTGGATTTTCGCGGCGAACGCCTGCGCCTGTCGACGGACATCGGCCACACCGAGCGCGATACCGACGCGCCCCAGGAGCGGGTGCAGATCGGTGCCAACGCCAAGGTGCCGGACGCCGACGATGTGCGGCACAACTATGCGCAGTCCTGGAGCAAGGCGCGCACCAAGGACACCTTCGGCACGGTCAACGCCGAATACGACGTCAATGATTCGATCATGCTGTACGGCGGCGTCGGCGCGCGCAAAAGCAACCACGACTTCCTGCGCCATGCGGTGTCGGTCACCAACGACGCCGGCGACTTCAGTGTCCAGCCCCGCGACTTCACCCGCGACGAAAACGTGCGCACCACCACGGCGGGCGTGCGCAGCTGGTTCCATACCGGCCCGGTGAGCCATGAGGTCAACCTGGCGGCCAGCTACTTCTACATGGATTTCGAAAACGGCGGCGCGCGCTATGCCGCGTCCCGCAGCAACCTCTACGACCCGCGGCCGACCCCGACCCCGTCGCGGCCGACGCGTTTGGACCCCAAGGTCTATACCGAGAACCGCTTCAGCGGCGTGGCGCTGTCCGACACCCTGGGCTTCTTCGATGACCGCCTGCTGCTGACCCTCGGCGCGCGCTGGCAGCGGGTCAAGGTCGACGACTGGAGCGACGGCGTCAAAGGCGACACCGCCTACGACGAAGAAAAGGTCTCGCCATCGGGTGGCCTGCTGTTCAAGGCCACCGATCAGTTGTCGCTGTACGTCAACTACATGGAAGGCCTGAGCCAGGGCAAGATCGCGCCGTCGACCTCGATCAACGAAGACGAAATCTTCCCGCCGTTCATCAGCCGCCAGGTCGAGGCCGGCGCCAAGTACGACGCCGGGGCGTTCGCCCTGACCGCCGCGGTGTTCCGCATCAAGCAGCCGGCCTACGAGACCAACGCCAGCACCCGGGTCTTCGGTCCGAACGGCAAGCGCCAGAACGACGGCGTCGAGTTGAGTGTGTTCGGCGAACCGCTCAAGGGCTTCCGCCTGCTGGGCGGGGTGATGTACATCGACAGCGAACTGAAGGACACCACCAATGGCACCTTCGACGGCAACCGCGCGCCGGCCACGCCGAAGTACAACGTCAACCTGGGCGCCGAATGGGATGTGCCGAAGGTCCAGGGCCTGACCCTGACCGCGCGCGGCATCTATTCCAGCTCGCAGTACCTGGACCAGGCCAACAGCAAGGAAATCGACTCCTGGGAGCGCTTCGACCTGGGCGCGCGCTACGCATTCAAGCTCGACGACAAGGACATCACCTTGCGCGCCAATGTCGAGAACGTGCTGGACAAGCGTTACTGGAGTTCGGCCGGAGCCTCGGACGACAGCGAGCCGGGCTTGACCCTGGCGACGCCACGGACCCTGTTGCTTTCGGCAACCGTGGGTTTTTAAGAAGCGATGCGGACAAGCGCCACAGGGAAGGGCGCAGCGCGTTGTTGATCGGCATGACCGGTCCCCCGGTCGAGGAAAGATGTATGCCCGTTATTACATGATGAAGTTGCCCACCTCTTGAATGAGGTGTTGGCCATTTAATGGCAACTAATGAAGTTGTCGGAAAGATGGCAGTAATATGGCGAACTCATGGCGTCGTTAATGACTTTTCCAGGTTTATCAACTTGGCTGTCGGTGTGCGCGCGATATTTAACTTATGTTCGGACAGGTTATGTAAATATTCCAAATAAGTTCGAATAAGCAGTTGCGCCTTTTTATTAATGATAATAATTTGCATGTCGAATTTAACGAGGGTGAACAGATGTTGAATGATGGCATATTGCGCACTAGTCCTCTGCAAAAGACCAATGCCGACTATCTGGCCCGGCAAGGCAAGTTCGAATCCAATGTGCGCAGTTATCCGCGCAAGTTGCCGCTGGCCATCGCCAAGGCGCATGGGGTCTGGGTCACCGACGTCGAAGGCAAGACCTACCTGGACTGCCTGGCCGGCGCCGGCACCCTGGCCCTGGGGCACAACCACCCGGCGATCATGGCCAGCCTCGACAGCTTCCTGGCCTCGGGCCTGCCCATGCACACCCTGGACCTGACCACCGTGGTCAAGGACGCCTTCAGCGAAACCCTGCTCAGCCTGTTGCCGGGCCAGGGGTGCGACTACTGCCTGCAATTCTGCGGGCCGTCCGGGGCGGACGCGGTGGAAGCGGCGCTGAAGCTGGCCAAGACCCACACCGGGCGGCACAACGTCATCAGCTTCTCCGGGGCCTACCACGGCATGACCCACGGCGCCCTGGCGCTGACCGGCAACACCGCGCCCAAGCACGCCATCGCCGGCCTGATGCCGGGAGTGCAGTTCATGCCGTACCCCCATGAGTACCGCTGCCCCCTGGGCATCGGCGGCGAAGCCGGGGTCGAGGCGCTGACCCATTACTTCACCCAGTTCATCGAGGATGTGGAAAGCGGCGTGTCCTTGCCGGCGGCGGTGATTCTCGAGGCCGTGCAGGGCGAGGGCGGGGTCAACTGCGCGCCGGCCAGCTGGTTGCGGGCGATCCGCGAAGTGACTTGCAAGCATGGCATCGTGCTGATCCTCGACGAAGTGCAGGCCGGTTTTGCCCGCACCGGCAAGATGTTCGCCTTCGAGCACGCCGGCATCGAGCCGGACATGATCGTCATGTCCAAGGCGGTGGGCGGCGGCCTGCCGATGGCGGTGCTGGGCATCAAGCGCGAGTTCGATGCCTGGGAGCCGGGCAACCACGCCGGCACCTTCCGCGGCAACCAGATGGCCATGGCCGCGGGCCTGGCGACCCTGCAGGTGCTGCGCGAGCAGAACATCGCAGCCCTGGCCGAGCGCCGCGGGCAGTGGCTCAAGGAGCAACTGACAGCCTTGCAGCAGCGCTATCCGGCCCTGGGCCAGGTGCGCGGGCGTGGCCTGATGCTGGGCATCGAGATTGTCGACGAGCGCCAGCCGGCCGACCGCCACGGGCATTTCCCGGCGGACCCGGCCCTGGCCGTGGCCATCCAGCAGCACTGCTTCAAGCAAGGCCTGCTGCTGGAGCGTGGCGGGCGCCGGGGCAATGTGATTCGCCTGTTGCCGCCGCTGGTCATCGACGACGAACAGTGCCAGCAGGTTATCCAGCGGTTTACCCGCGCGGTGGCGGACGCTTTATTGCAGACCCGTTCTTGAAGTGTTGTTCCGGGTATTAAGCGGATTCGCTGAAAGTGTGTCGTTTTTCACACTTTAAGTTTCTGCTCGAACAACTGACGGTCACGTTTTTTATTTGAAGGTGTCAGCGGACGATTTCGTTCGGCGGGTATCTGTCGGCTTTTCGGTGTGGCCGAAGAGCAACTAACTATTTGCCGTGACATTACGCAGCCAGTGACCGCACGGCTACATAGGAGCCCCTATGAATTATTCAGAATGCGATGTTTTATCAAAGCATGTGTTATCGAAGATGGTCAGTGAACTGGCGACCACGCGCGCTTTGCTCAATTGCCTGATCAAAGAGTTCGCCTTGCCGGAAAACTGCCTCAGTTACAGCTGGCCGACACAGATGCAAGGCATTGCCCCCGGCAGTTACCTGGACGGCCTGGAATGGAAGGGCATCCCGCTGACCATCGACCTGCCCAACCGGCAGCAGTTCTTCGTCATGGTCGATCGCCGCGACCTTCTGGGCAGCCACCGTTACCTGTCGGACGTGTATGCCCGGCGCGAGGGCGAGACCTGGCGCTGCCTGGCCTTTGCCGAGTTCGTCGAGCAACTGCTCGGCGCCTGTGAACACATGACCCGCGCCAGCAACGACGAGCTGCTGGACCAGGTCCTGCAAAGCCAGCTGCTGACCGCCGCCATCGTCGCCCACAACATGGACGGCCAGGGCCCGGCGCCGCTGAGCGGCTACCTGGCCAGCGAGCAGGGCCTGTGGTTCGGCCACCCCAACCACCCGGCGCCCAAGGCGCGGCTGTGGCCGGCGCACCTGGCCCAGGAAACCTACGCCCCGGAATTCCAGGCCGAGACCGCGTTGCACCTGTTCGAAGTGCCGCGCCAGGGCTTGCGCGTGACCGCCAACGGCCTCAGCGAGGAACAGGTGATGGCCGGTTTCGCCGACCAGCGCCGGGCGCGCCCGGGGCACGCGATGATCTGCATGCACCCGGTGCAGGCCGAGCTGTTCATGCAGGACCGCCGCGTGCAGCGCCTGCTGGCGCTGGGCGAAGTGGTCGACCACGGGCCGACTGGGTCGCTCGCCAGCCCGACGGCGTCGATGCGCACCTGGTACATCGAGGACCACGACTTTTTCATCAAGGGCTCGCTGAACGTGCGCATCACCAATTGCGTGCGCAAGAACGCCTGGTACGAGCTGGAAAGCACGCTGATCATCGACCAGCTGTTCCAGCGCCTGCAGCGGACCCAGGCCGAGACCCTCGGCGGGCTGTCGGCGGTGGCCGAGCCGGGTTCCATGAGCTGGGCCCCGGCCCAGGCCAGCGAAGTCGATGCCCATTGGTTCCGCGAACAGACCGGGGCGATCCTGCGGGAGAACTTCTGCCGCCGCGCCGGCGCCGAGCGCAGCGTGATGGCCGGCACCCTGTTCGCCCGCGACATCCATTCGCGGCCGCTGGTGCACGACTTCCTGCAAGGCTTCGACGCCCAGCCACTGGCGGACGAACAGCTGGTGGACTGGTTCGGCCGGTACCAGGCGCTGTTGCTGCGGCCGGTGCTGGCGCTGTTCTTCAACCACGGCGTGGTGATGGAGCCGCACCTGCAGAACAGCGTGCTGATCCACGACCGGGGCCAGCCGCAGCAGTTGCTGCTGCGGGACTTCGAGGGGGTCAAGCTCACCGACGAACTGGGCATGGCGCAGATCGAGGTCGGCCTGCACCCGCGGGTACGCCAGTCGCTGCTGTACTCCCGCGAGCAGGGCTGGAGCCGCATTACCTACTGCCTGCTGATCAACAACCTGTCGGAAGCGGTGCTGGCCCTGAGCTGGGAACGCCCGCACCTGGCGCCGCTGATGTGGCAGCGGGTCGAGCAGCAACTGCGGCGCATCCGCGACGAGCTGGTACGCCCGGCGCCGGAGCTGGACGCGCTGATCGCCGGCCAGCCGATCGCCTGCAAGACCAACCTCAAGGTGCGCCTGGCCGCCAAGGCCGACCGCCAGGCCGGCTACGTCAACCTGAGTTCGCCGTGGAGCGAGGAGGCCCGTTATGGCTGAGTTGTCCCAGGCGCTCCTGAACGCCATCGACCAGGCCCGGGCCGGCAGCGCCGACCCGCTGGCGGCCTTTATCTACGACCTGGACGCCTTGCAGGCCCATGTGCGCCAGGTGATGGCGGCGTTGCCGGCCGGGGTCGAGCTGTATTACGCGATCAAGGCCAACAGCGAGGCGCCGGTGCTGGCGGCGCTGGCCCCGCTGGTCACGGGCTTCGAGATTTCCTCGGGCGGCGAGATCGAGCGGGTGGTGGCCTGTCCGACCCGCAAGCCCTATGTGTTTTCCGGCCCCGGCAAGCTCGATTCCGACCTGCGCGCGGCCCTGGTCCATCAGGTGGAAGCGGTGCACCTGGAAAGCCTCAACGAGATCGAGCGCCTGCAACGCCTGGCCGTGGAAGCCGGGCGGGTGCAGCCGGTATTCATCCGCATCAACCCGCAGTTGCCGCAGAACCAGTCGAGCCGGCTGGCCATGGCCGGCACCGCCACGCCATTCGGCATCGACGAGGCGGAACTGGCCGAGGCCGTGCAGCGGGTCGACCGGGCCAGCCACCTGCGCCTCAAGGGTTTCCATGTGCACGCCATGTCCCACCAGCAGTCGGTGGCACGCCATGAGCAGTTGCTGGACTTCTATCTGCAACGCTGGCCGCTGTGGAAGGCCCTGGCGGCGCACCCCGAGCAGCTGACCCACCTGAATGTCGGCGGCGGCATCGGCGTCGATTACCTCAGTGGCCAACAGTTCGACTGGCAGCGCCTGTGCCGCTACCTGGAACGCCGGCTGGCGGAGCAGGGCGATCAGGCACCGATCCTGCGCTTCGAGCCCGGGCGCTTTATCAGCGCCTTCTGCGGTTACTACGTGATCGAGGTGCTGGACACCAAGACCAGCCATGGCGAGCACTTCCTGGTGTGCCGGGGCGGCACCCACCAGTTCCGCCTGCCGGCGGCGCAGAGCCACAACCACCCGCTGATTCACCTGCCGCGCACGCCGCAGCCGGCGCATACCGCGGAGCAGGCCTGGACCGTGGTCGGCCAGCTGTGCACGCCCAAGGATGTGCTGAGCCGGGCCCAGCCGCTCAAGGGCGTCGGCGTCGGCGACCTGCTGGTGCTGCCCATGGCCGGGGCCTATGGCTACAACATTTCCCACGCCGATTTCCTCTGTCATCCACGACCGGCGCAGCACTTCCTGCGCCAGGGCGAGTTGCTCGAAGGAGCGCTGCTGTGAGCTTCAACGCGCCGCGCGCTTGGGTGGTGGTCAACGTGCTGCTCGGCACTATGACCGTCAGCCTCAACAACAGCTCGCTGAACCCGGCGCTGCCGGCGTTCATGGAAGCGTTCGCCATCGGCCCGCTGATGGCCACCTGGATAGTCGCGGCCTTCATGACCAGCATGGGCATGACCATGCCGCTGACCAGCTTCCTCAGCCAGCGCCTGGGCCGGCGGCGCCTGTACCTGTGGGGCGTGGCGCTGTTCATCGGCGGTTCGCTGCTCGGTGCCCTGGCCGATTCGATTGCCCTGGTGATCGCCGCACGGGTGGTGCAGGGGATCGCCAGCGGCCTGATGATCCCGCTGTCCCTGGCGATCATCTTCTCGGTGTACGCCAAGGACGAGCGCGGCCGGGTCACCGGCCTGTGGGGCGCGGCGGTGATGCTCGCGCCGGCGGTGGGCCCGCTGTGCGGCAGCCTGCTGCTGGAGTGGTTCAGCTGGCGTTCGCTGTTTTTGATGAACGTGCCGATCGGTGTCGTCGCGCTGCTGATGGGCCTCGCGGTCTTGCCGGCGGCCGAGCCGGCCGAACGCAAGCCGTTCGACCTGGCCGGCTACCTGCTGATCGCCTCGGGCATCGGCCTGCTGATGATTGCCATCAGCCGCCTGCACCACGCCGCCGGGCTGCTGGATCCGATGAACCTGGGCATGCTGCTGGTGGCACTGCTGTGCCTGGTGAGCTTTGTCCGCCTGGAGCTGCGCCGCGAGGCGCCGCTGCTCAACCTGCGGATCTTCGCCCTGCGCGGTTATCGCCTGAGCGTGATCATTGCCGTGGTGCAGTCGGTGGGCATGTTCGAGTGCCTGGTGCTGCTGCCGTTGCTGGTGCAGACGGTGCTCGGCTACAGCGCCCTCTGGACCGGCCTGGCGCTGCTCTGCACGGCGGTGTTCGCCAGCCTGTTCGGGCGCATGGGCGGCAGCGCCCTGGATCGCCACGGGCCGCGCCTGGTGGTGTCCATCGGCCTGCTGCTGACCGGCCTGTCGACCCTGGCCCTGGGCCTGCTCCGGGCCGATGCGGCGATCGGCCTGGTGTTCGTGCTGATGATGCTGCGCGGCGCCGGCCTGGGCCTGTCCTACATGCCGGTGACCACCGCCGGGCTGAATGCCTTGCCCGAGCCGATGGTCACCCAGGGCGCGGCGATGAACAACATCTCGCGGCGCCTGGTGTCGTCCCTGGCCATCGTCATCGCCTCGCTGTGGCTGGAGTTGCGCCTCGTCGACGGCGGCGTGCAGGCCCAGCAGGCGGGCATGTCCGCCGCCATCAGCGAGGTATTCGTGGTCACCGGCCTGCTGATCCTGCTGGCACTGCCCTGTGCCTGGCGTTTTCCCCTTTCCGACGAGACCGCCGAGGCAGTGCCCGGCGCGCTCGAACACCGTTAACCCTTCTTTGCACAAGGTATGAACATGGCGACTGCAATCTCGACAACCTCAAGCCAGCCTTCCGGCCCCGGCGCCTGGCTGGCCAGGGTGGATGGGCGTATCGACGAAAAAGTGCAGCGGCGGGTGGTCGGCCAGCTGTTGCAGACCCTGCTGTACGAAGGCGTGCTGGCGTTCGACAGCCAGCCGCTGGACGGCGGCCAGCGGCGTTTCGTGGTACTCGGCGTCGATGGCCGCCAGGAGCGGGTGGAATACCACTGCAACGGCCTGCTCAGCGCCAGCTTCGATTTGATCCGCCTCGATTGCGCCAGCCTGGAACGCTTCGACAGCCGCGGCCAGCGCAGCGTGCCGGACCTGCACCAGGCCCTGGCCGAACTGCTCGGCGACTACCAGGACAGCCCGCACCTGGGGCGCTTCATCCAGGAGCTGGAGCAGACCCAGCTCAAGGACCTGCAAGCCCGCAGCCAGGGCTACCAGGCCGAAAAGCCGGCCCACCAGCTGGACGTGGACGCCCTGGAGCAGCACTTCATGGACGCCCACAGCTACCACCCGTGCTACAAGTCGCGCATCGGTTTTTCCCTGGCGGACAACCAGGCCTATGGCCCGGAGTTCGCCACGCCGATCGCCGTGGTGTGGCTGGCGGTCGCGCGCAACCGGGCCTCGCTCAAGCATTCGCAAAAGCTCGATTTCCCGGCCTTTATCCGCCAGGAGCTGGGCGCCGAGCGCTGGCAGCAGGTCGAGCGACAACTGGCCAGCCAGGGCAGGGCGCTGGACGACTACCAGCTGCTGCCGGTGCACCCGTGGCAGTGGGAAAGTGTGATTGTCTCGACCTTCTACCCGGAGTTGCTCAGCGGCGAGCTGATCTACCTCGGCACCTCGGACGACCAGTACAAGGCCCAGCAGTCGATCCGCACCCTGGCCAACGCCACGGCCAGGCAGCGGCCCTACGTCAAGCTGGCCATGAGCATGACCAACACTTCCAGCACGCGCATCCTGGCCCGGCACACGGTGCTGAACGGGCCGATCATCACCGACTGGCTGCAACAGCTGATCGCCAGCGACAGCACCGCGCGCCAGCTGGATTTCGTGATCCTCGGCGAAGTGGCCGGGGTCAGCTTCGACTACCAGCACCTCCCTGAGTCCCGCGGGCCCCAGGCCTACGGCACCCTGGGGGCGATCTGGCGCGAAAGCATCCATCAGTACCTGAAGGCCGACGAGCAGGCGGTGCCGTTCAACGGCCTGAGCCATGTGGAGAACCGCTACGGCAGCGGGCCGCAGCAGCCGTTCATCGATGCCTGGATCCGCCAGTACGGCTTGCAGGCCTGGACCCGCCAGCTGCTGCAGGTGACGGTGCCGCCGATCATCCACATGCTCTATGCCGAAGGCATCGGCATGGAGTCCCACGGCCAGAACATCGTGCTGATCGTCAAGCAGGGCTGGCCGCAGCGCATCGCCCTCAAGGACTTCCACGACGGCGTGCGTTACTCGCCGGCGCACCTGGCGCGCCCCGAGCTGTGCCCGCAGCTGGTGCCGCTGCCGGCCAGCCACGCCAAGCTCAACCGCAACTCCTTCATCCTCACCGATGACGTCAACGCGGTGCGCGATTTCTCCTGCGACTGTTTCTTCTTCATCTGCCTGGCGGAGATGGCGATCTTCCTGCGCCAGCACTACCAGCTCGACGAAGGCCAGTTCTGGCGGATGACCGCCGAGGTGATACTCGACTACCAGAACGCCCATCCCCAGCACCGCGACCGTTTCGGCCTGTTCGACGTGTTCGCGCCGAGCTACGAGGTGGAAGAGCTGACCAAGCGCCGCCTGCTGGGCGACGCTGAGCGGCGCTTCAAGTCGGTGCCCAATCCACTTTATGCCTACAGGCCGCAAGCATGCTGAGAAGCAACCAGCTGAAACGCAAACTGGCGGCCGGGCAGGCGGTGTACGGGCTGATCAGCTCGATCCCGGCGCCGGCGGCCATCGAGCTGATCGCCGAGGCCGGGTTCGACTTCGTGATCATCGACATGGAGCACGTGCTGATCAATCCGGAAACCGTCGAGCACATGATCCGCACGGCCGAAGCCTACGAGCTGACGCCGCTGGTGCGGGTCGCCGACCTCAATCCCAAGACCCTGCTGCGCCTGCTCGACGGCGGTGCCCAGGGCATCGTGCTGCCGATGATCGAATCCGCCGAGCAGTTGCAGGCGGCGATCGCCGCCTGCAAATACCACCCGCTGGGCCAGCGCAGCCTCAACGCCGGGCGCCCCGGCAGTTTCGGCAAGCACAGCCTGGCGCAGTACGTGGGGCAGGCCAACGAACAGATCATGCTGGTGGCGATGATCGAAAGCGCCGCCGGTGTGCGCAATGCCGCGCAGATCGCCGCGGTGCCGGGCCTGGACATGATCCTCGAAGGCGCGGCCGACCTTTCGCAATCCCTCGGCATGCCCTGGCAGATCGACCAGCCGGCGGTCCAGCAGGCCCTGCTCGATGCCTGGCAGGCGGCGGACCATGCCGGCGTGCCGTACTGCGCCATTCCCCGGCAGGCCGGCGACCTGGCTCGCTGGCGCGAACGCGGGGTCCGGGCCTTTGTCCTCGGCGACGAACGCGGCATCGCCTTTCGTGCTCTCCAGGCCAGGTTGGCCACCCTTTCTCTAGAAGGAAACTGATCCGATGAACTTCACAACCATGGCCGCCGAACGGGTGATGCAGGACCTGATCGATTGCCTGCTGGCCGAAGACTTCTTTGGCCGTGAACCCTTGCCGCTGCTGACGGCCAGCCAATGGCGCCAGGCCCATCCTGAAGCGCCGGCCCTTGAAGCAGCAACCCTTGAAGGCACTGATGCCCGGCAGCGAGTCTGGGAATGGTGCTGCGACGCCCAGGAACAGCGCTTCATCAGCATCGCCCTGCGCCCGGGCATCACCCAGCAGTGGGAAAAGGTCCCGGGCACGCCGGTGTTGGCCCGCCAGGAGCAGCGCTGGACCGCCTTGGGCCCGGTGGACTTCATGCGCCGGGTGTTCACTGGCATGGGCCCGCGTTTCCAGGACAACGAGAAGGGCCTGACGCTGTTCCTCGAAGTGCTGCATATCAGCGTCTGGCAGACCGCCTTGTCCCTGGAGCACCGGGTCGACCACCAGGACCTGATGGCTCAGGACGGCGCCACCTTCTTGCGCACCATGGAGCAGTGGGCCTCGCTGCGCGATCGCCCGTACCACCCGCTGGCCAAGGCCAAGCAAGGCTTGCTGCAGGCCGAATACCAGCAGTACCAGGCCGAGTTCGCCCAGCCGGTGGCGCTGAACTGGGTGGCGGTGCGCAAGGACCTGCTGCAAGGCGGCGAGGGCGTGACCGACCTGGAGCAGGTCTACCCGGCGCGCTACCTGTTGCCCGAAGCCTTGCAGGCACGCCTGGCCGGCGAACTGCGCGAGCGCGGCATCGGTGACAGCCACGTAGCCTTGCCGGTGCACCCGTGGCAGTTCGAGCATGTGTTGCCGGCGCAACTGGGCGATGCCTTTGCCCGTGGCGACTGCCAGCGCCTGGACTTCAGCGAAGCCACGGTGTTCGCTACGTCGTCGCTGCGCTCGATGACGCCGTGCTTTGCCAGCGCCGACTACCTGAAGCTGCCCATGGCCATCTATTCCCTGGGCGCCTCGCGTTACCTGCCGGCGGTGAAGATGATCAACGGCGGCCTCAGCGAGGCGCTGCTGCATCAGGTGCGGCGCCTCGACCCGGTGCTGGAGCAGAGCCTGCACCTGTGCGACGAGAGCAAGTGGTGGGCCTTCATGCCGCCCCAGGCGACCCTGTTCGACGAGGCGCCGCGGCACCTGTCGGCGATGGTTCGCAGTTATCCGCAAGCCTTGCTCGACGACCCGGACTGCCGCCTGCTGCCGATGGCCGCCCTGGGCACGCCATTGCCCGGCAGCAACCGGCACTTCTTCGATGAGTGGCTGCAGTACCGCGAACTGCCGGCGACCCAGGCTTCGGTGCTGACCCTGTTCAGCGAGCTGTGCCAGCGCTTCTTCGACGTCAACCTGCGGATGTTCCGCCTCGGCATGCTCGGCGAGGTGCACGGGCAGAATGCGGTGCTGGTGTGGAAGGCCGGCCAGGCCCAGGGCCTGCTGCTGCGCGACCACGACTCGCTGCGCATCTTCGTGCCGTGGCTTGCGCGCAACGGCATGGCCGACCCGCAGTACCGGATCAAGAAAGGCCACGCCAACACCCTGTATCACCAGCGTCCCGAAGACCTGTTGTTCTGGCTGCAGACCCTGGCGATCCAGGTCAACCTGCGGGCGATCATCGACACCCTGGCCCAGGTCTATACGCTGCCGGCCAGCGAGCTGTGGAGCACCTTGCGCCAGGTATTGGACGGGCTGCTGCAGAGCATCGAGTTCGACGACGAGGCGCGGGCGATGATCAGGCACCAGCTGTTCGAAGCGCCGCGCTGGCCGCAGAAGCTGCTGCTGACGCCGATGATCGAACGCGCCGGCGGCCCGGGCAGCATGCCATTCGGCAAGGGCGAAGTGGTCAACCCGTTCCAGCGGCTGGCCGCCGATGCCTGACCCGTTGCTCGATCCTTGCAGGCGCACCATGTTGCGCCTGTCCCTGGGGCTGCTGGCGTTGCCACGGATCGCCCGCGCCGAGCCGCTGCGCCTGGTCACCCTGTTCCAGGGCGCCACCGACAGCGCCGTGGCGCTGGGCGTGACGCCCTGCGGCGTGGTGGAGTCGTCGAGCGAGAAACCGACCTTCCGTTATTTGCGCCCGGCATTGGCGAATGTCCCCCACGTTGGCCTGGAAACCCAGCCCAGCCTGGAGGACATCGTGCTGCTGGAACCGGACGTGATCGTCGCCTCGCGCTTTCGCCACCAGCGCATCGCGCCGCTGCTCGAACGCATGGGCACGGTGCTGATGCTCGAGGAAGTCTTCGAGTTCAAGCGCACCCTGGCGCTGATGGGCGCGGCCCTGCACCGGCAACGGCAGGCCAGCAGCCTGCTGGGGCAATGGCAGCAGCGGGTGGCGCGCTTGCGCGAGCAGTTGCAGGCAAATTTCGCCGGGCGCTGGCCGCCCACGGTGTCGGTGCTGGATGTGCGTGAAGACCATGTCCGCAGTTACCTGCCGAGCAGTTTCGCCGGCTCGGTGCTGACGGAGCTGGGCTTCGCCTGGAACCCGGTCGCCCGCGAGTCCCGCGGCACCTATATCAAGCTCACCAGCAAGGAGAACTTGCCCGTGGTCGATGCCGACCTGTTTTTTGTATTCCAGCGAGACAGCCAGGCGGTGCGGCACAACTATGAACGGCTGGTGCATTACCCGTTCTGGCAACAGTTGCGCGCCGTGCAACAGCAGCAGGTGTGGCGGGTCGATGGCATCGCCTGGAGCTTTTCCGGAGGGATCCTCGGCGCCAACCTGATGCTCGACGACATTGCCCGCCTGGTGGCGCCTTCATGAGCCGTGGCCTGAAACTCGGCCTGGCGTGTGTCGCCCTGCTGCTGTGCGCCGGCTTGAGCCTGGCGGCGGGGGCGACCTGGATCGAACCGTCGCAATTACTCAAGGGCCTGCTGCAACCGGACAGCCTGAGCGCCGGCCAGCAGTTGATCTTCAGCAGTCGCTTGGCGCGCACCCTGATGGCCGTCGCCGTGGGCGCCAGCCTGGCGGTGGCGGGGGCGCTGATGCAGGCGCTGACCCGCAACCCGCTGGCATCACCGGGGCTGTTCGGGGTGAATGCCGGGGCGACCTTCGCGATCATCCTCTGCTCGTCGCTGTTTGCCCTGTCGTCCATGAGCCAGTGGCTGTGGTGCGCCTTTATCGGCGCCGCGCTGGCCGGCAGCCTGGTGTGGCTGATCGGCAATCGCGGGCAGGGCAGCCTCAACCCGCTGCGCATCGTCCTCGCCGGGGCGGCGATCACCGCGTTGTTTTCCGCCTTCAGCCAGGCGTTGCTGGTGGTCAACGAGGAGGGGCTGGACACCGTGCTGTTCTGGCTCGCCGGGTCGTTGTCCGAGCGCGACCTGGCGCTGGCCGCGCCGCTGCTGGTGGGCGTCTTGCTGGCCTTGCTGGGGGCGTTGCTGCTGGCCGGGCAGGTCAATGTGCTCAACGCCGGCGAAGCCATCGCCATCGGCCTCGGGCAGCGCACCGGGTTGATCCGCTGGCTGATGAGCGTGCTGATCATCGGCCTGGCGGGCAGTGCCGTGGCGCTGGCGGGCAGCATCGGTTTCATCGGCCTGTTGGTGCCGCACATGGTGCGCAAGGGGCTGTCGATCGACCACCGCTGGTTGCTGCCGGGTTGCGCGGTGCTGGGGGCGATCCTCCTGCTGCTGGCCGATACCCTGGGGCGCCTGGTGATCCTGCCGCAGGAGGTGCCGGTGGGGGTGATGACCGCCTTGTTCGGCGCACCGTTCTTTATTTTCCTGGCGCGCCGTGGAGGTCGTTATGAGTAAGACCCTGACCCTGCGCACCGCCGGTTTCTCGCGGCGCATCGACCTGGCGACCCTGTGGCGGTTGTTGCTGGCTGTGCTGGCGACGGCGCTGGTGATGCTCGGCGCCTTGTCCCTGGGCAAGCTCAAGCTGTCGCCGCTGACCGTGCTGGAACTGCTGTGGCACGGCGGCGACGAGCGCCTGCTGTTCATCGTCGAGCAACTGCGCCTGCCGCGCCTGCTGCTGGCGGCCCTGGTCGGCGCGGCGCTGGCGGTGTCCGGCCTGATTTTGCAGAGCATCATCCGCAACCCGCTGGCGTCCCCCGATCTGCTGGGCATCACCAGCGGTGCCAGTGCCGCGGCGGTGCTGTACCTGTCGTTCTTTTCCCTGCTGCTGGGCCCGCAGTTCTTGCCACTGGCGGCGATGCTCGGCGCCGGGCTGGCGGCCCTGGCCATTTACCTGCTGGCCTGGAAGCAGGGCACCTCGCCGCTGCGCCTGGTGCTGATCGGCGTCGGCGTGTCGGCGCTGCTGGCGGCGGTGACCACCTTTGTCCTGGTGTTCAGCCCGCTGACCACCACCTTGTCGGCTTATGTCTGGCTCACCGGCAGCGTCTACGGCGCCAGTTGGCCGGAGCCGCGGGCCCTGGGCGGCTGGCTGCTGGCGATCCTGCCGCTGCTGGTGTGGCTGGCGCGCCAGGTGCGGGTGCAACAACTGGACGATGCCTTGGCCCAGGGCATCGGGGTGCGGGTACAGTGGCTGCGCGCCGGCCTGTTGCTGGTAAGCGTGGCCCTGGCCGGGGCGGCGGTGGCCTGGGGCGGGGCGATTGCCTTTGTCGGGCTGATCGCGCCGCATATCACCAAGCGCCTGGTGGCCCCGGGTTTCGCCGGGCAGGCGCTGATGGCGGCGCTGGTCGGCGCCAACCTGGTGATGCTCGCCGACCTGATCGGGCGCACCCTGTTCCTGCCCCTGGATCTGCCGGCGGGGATCTTTGTCGCGGTGCTGGGCACGCCGTTCTTTCTTTATCTTTTGATCAACCAGCGGCACTAAGGAATTCCCGATGTCCTCGATGGCAACCCAGCAACTGACCCTGGGCTATCAGCGCCAGGTGATTATCGACGGGCTGGACCTGCAACTGCCGGCGGGCCAGGTGTCGGTGCTGATCGGCAGCAACGGCTGCGGCAAGAGCACCCTGCTCAAGTCCCTGGCGCGGCTGCTCAAGCCCCGGCAGGGCTCAGTGATCCTCAATGGCGAGGATATCCAGCGCAAATCCACCGCGGCGGTGGCGCGGGAACTGGCGATCCTGCCGCAGATGCCCAGCGCCCCCGAAGGCATCACCGTGCGCCAGCTGGTGGCCCTGGGGCGTTATCCCTACCAGAACTGGATGCAGCAATGGTCGGCCCAGGATGAAGCCATGGTCGAGCGTGCCCTGTTGCAAACCGGCGTGCAGGCCCTGGCGGAGCGGCCGGTGGACGCCTTGTCCGGCGGCCAGCGCCAGCGGGTATGGATCGCCATGACCCTGGCCCAGGACACCGAGATCGTGCTGCTCGACGAGCCCACCACCTTTCTCGACCTGGCGCACCAGATCGAGGTGCTGGACCTGTTGCGCGAGCTCAATCGCCAGGAGAACAAGACCATCGTCATGGTCCTGCACGACCTCAACCTGGCCTGCCGCTACGCCGACCATATGGTGGCGGTGCACCAGCGCACCGCGTTCGCCCAGGGCCGGCCTGAGCAGATCCTGACCGAGGAACTGGTCAAGCAGGTGTTCGACCTCAATTGCCGGATCATCCCCGATCCGTTCTTCGGCACGCCGTTGTGCATTCCCTTTGGCCGGGAACTGCCGCAATGAGCCTGCAAGCCGCCTTCAAGGCGCAAGACTGGAGCGTGCTAAGCGGAGCGCTGCGGCTGAAACCCATGGCGCAATGTGACCGGCAGCGCTCCCTGAGCGCCCGGGCCTTGCTTGACGATGAAACCTGTATCGCGCTGCTCGACCAGCTGGGGCCGGTGATCGGTTCGCCGACCCGGGCGATCACCGCCTCGTTGCTGGCCAAGCGTTTTTCCTTCCTCGCCACCGGCGCCTGCCTGTACGCCATGTCGGTGTGCGACCAGGGCCTGCTGCTGTCCCTGGACGATTGCGTGATCGAGTACGGCCACGACGACGGCCTCTGGACTTCGTCGATGCCGCTGCCGGACCGGGCTCCGCAGGTTTATGCCGCGGGTGAGCGCGATGCCTGGCGCGCGTCCATCGTCGAGTCGTTGTTCGCCGGAGTGCTGGCGCCGCTGTGGCAGACCTTCAACCGGGTCAGCGGCATTTCCCGGCGCATCCTCTGGGAAAACACCGCGGTGCGGGTCTATTCGCTGTACGAAAAACGCATGAGCAAGGTCGAGGACCCGCTGATCCGTCTGCGTCATGAGGCTGACTTCGATTGGCTGCTGCAGGAGGCCGGGCCGTCGCTGTTCGGCCTGGACTACAACCCGCTGCGGCACTTCCGCCGCCCGCCGACGCCGCTGGAGGAGGGCAAGAGCATCCGCTTTCGCCGCACCTGCTGCTTCTATTACGAGGCCACCGAGCCCGCCGAATACTGCTCGACCTGCCCGCTGCTGCGCCCGAGGAAATGCCGATGATCGCTCCGCGCCAACAACACGCCAGCGCTGCCTTGCTCGAGCATTACCGCGGTATCGCGCCCTCGACCCTCGGCCACTTTGGCGACGAGGGTTACCTGCGCGGTATCCGCCCGCTGTTCGATGGCCTGCGCATGCTCGGCAATGTGGTCACGGTCAAGGTCTTCGCCCCGGATGGCGCCATCCTGCGCGACGCGCTGCTGCTCAGCGAACCGGGGGACGTGCTGGTGATCCAGTGCCTGGGCGATGAGGAGTGCGCCTGCTGGGGCGAACTGCGGACCCTGGCCGGGCTGATCAAGGGCCTGGCCGGGGTGGTGGTGGAGGGCGCGGTCACCGATGTTGCCGCCTTGCGCGGGCATCGCCTGCCGGTGTTCAGCCGTGGCGTCAGCGCCTACACCACCCGTGGCATCGGCCAGCACGGCGAGGTCAACCAACCGATCGCGGTGGCCGGGGTGCGGGTCAACCCGGGGGATATCGCCATCGGCGACGATGACGGGGTGTTCATCCTCGACGGGCAGCGGGCCGAGGCGCTGTTGCCGCAGTTGTTGGCGAAGGAAGAACAGGACCGCGAGCGGCGCGCGGCGTTCTTGCAGCGTCTGGCTTCTATTGGCTGAGTTGGGGCGCGGCGGTGGATTTGCACTTTTATAAGGCGTCGCCGACCCGGTCTTGCACCAGGCTAAAGCGATTCCTGGCCCAGGATAGACTCTCCGGGAGCCTTGCAGAATTACCGCGCAAGCCCGCCAGCACGGCCTTTCAAGGCGTGCGGCGCAGCCTGGCACAAAGGCTGCAAGACAGCCGATAACGCCCCACCGCGCCTATCGCGGGCGGGCCGCCCCATCGGTCAACGCGGATCGATCGGCCAACCGGCCATGGGCACTCGGTGAATCAGGCAGAGCAGCCCGATCGCACACCGCAAATAACAGGCAAAGGCGCCTGGAACCCTGAGGTTCCAGGCGCTTTTTTTTGCTTTAAAAAAACCGTGATTGGCTTGGGTCGGGTGCTATTTATGAATGCCATTGTTGCCCCTTTGAACACACACAAAACCCTGATCGTGATCGGCAACGGCATGGTCGGGCATCATTGCGTCGAACAGCTGGTGGCGCGCGGCGCCCTCGAGCAGTACCGCCTGCACGTCTTCAGCGAAGAGCCGATACGCGCTTACGACCGGGTGCACCTGTCCGAGTATTTCACCGGTCGCGACGCCGAATCCCTGGCCCTGGGCGATGCCGCGCTGTACCAGACCCCGGGCCTGAGCCTGCACCTGGGCGTGCCGGTGCTGCGCATCGACCGCGCCAACCGCCAGGTGTTCACCGCCGCCGGCCCGCTGCACTACGACAAGCTGGTGCTGGCCACCGGCTCCTATCCCTTCGTGCCGCCGATCGAGGGCGCCGAGGGCGACTCGCGCCTGGTCTATCGCACCCTGGACGACCTCGACGCCATCCGCGTTGCGGCCGCCAATGCCCGGCGCGGTGTGGTGGTGGGCGGCGGGCTGCTCGGCCTGGAGGCGGCCAACGCCTTGAAGAGCCTGGGCCTGGAAGCCCATGTGGTGGAGTTCGCCCCACGGCTGATGCCGGTGCAGCTGGACGAGCAGGGCGGTCGTGCGTTGAAGGCGCGGATCGAAGCCCTGGGCGTCGGCGTGCATCTGGGCAAGGGCACCCAGTCGATCAGCGCCGGCGAGCAGTACCGCTACCGGATGAACTTCGCCGGCGACGACTTCCTCGAAACCGACCTGATCGTGTTCTCCGCGGGCATTCGCGCCCAGGACGCCCTGGCCCGCGACTGCGCCCTGGAGATCGGCCCGCGCGGCGGCGTGGTGGTGGACAACCAGTGCCTGAGTGGCGACCCGCACATCTACGCGATCGGCGAGTGCGCCAGCTGGAACGGCAGCCTCTTCGGCCTAGTGGCCCCGGGTTACCAGATGGCCCGCAGCGTCGCCGCGCAACTGTGCGGCGAGCCTGGCGAACCTTTCATGGGCGCGGACATGTCGACCAAGCTCAAGCTGCTGGGGGTCGATGTCGGTTCCATCGGCGACGCCCAGGGCCTGACCCCGGGCGCGCGCAGCTACCAGTTCATCGACGAAGCCACCGCCAGCTACCGGCGCCTGGTGGTGGATGCCAGCGGCAAGCAGGTGCTCGGCGCCGTGCTGGTGGGCGACAACAGCTACTACGACACCTTGCTGCAATACCTGCAGAACGGCATCGCCTTGCCCGCGGAACCGGCCGGCCTGATCCTGCCGTCCAGCGCCGGCGCGCCGACCCTCGGCCCGGGCGCCTTGCCCGAGTCGGCCACGGTCTGCTCCTGCCACAACGTGACCAAGGGCGCGATCTGCTCGGCCATCGACGGCGGCTGTTCCGAGCTCGGCCAGCTCAAGGCGCAGACCAAGGCCTGCACCGGTTGTGGTGGCTGCGCCGGCTTGCTCAAGCAGGTGTTCGAGCACGAGCTGATCGCCCGCGGCGTCAGTGTCGACAAGAGCCTGTGCGAACACTTCGCCTACACCCGCCAGGAGCTGTATGCGCTGGTGCGGGTCGAGGGCATCCTCAGTTTCGACGAGATGCTCGCCAGGCACGGTCGTGGCCATGTCGGCTGCGATATCTGCAAGCCGGCAATCGGCTCGATCCTCGCCTCGTGCTGGAACCAGCCGATCATGGACCGCTCCCTGGTGCCGCTGCAGGACACCAACGACACCTTCATGGCCAACATGCAGAAGAACGGCACCTACTCGGTGGTGCCGCGGATCGCCGGTGGCGAGATCACCGCCGACAAGCTGATCGTGATCGGCCAGGTGGCGAAGAAATACGAGCTCTACACCAAGATCACCGGCGGCCAGCGCATCGATCTGTTCGGCGCCCAGCTGCACCAGTTGCCGGACATCTGGGCCGAGCTGATCGCCGCCGGTTTCGAGACCGGGCATGCCTACGGCAAGTCGACCCGCACCGTGAAGTCCTGCGTCGGCAGTACCTGGTGCCGCTACGGCGTGCAGGACAGCGTGCGCATGGCCCTGGAGATCGAGGGCCGCTACAAGGGCCTGCGTTCGCCGCACAAGCTGAAGTTCGCGGTGTCCGGCTGCACCCGCGAATGCGCCGAGGCGCAGAGCAAGGACGTCGGCGTGATCGCCACCGAGAAGGGCTGGAACCTGTACGTCTGCGGCAACGGCGGCATGCGTCCGCGCCATGCCGAACTGTTCGCCACCGACCTCGACGACCAGACGCTGATCCGCTACATCGACCGCTTCCTGATGTTCTACATCCGCACCGCCGACCGCCTGCAACGCACCTCGGTGTGGCGCGAGAGCCTGGAAGGCGGCCTGGATTACCTCAAGGCGGTGGTGATCGACGACAGCCTGGGGCTGGGCGCCGAGCTGGAAGCGCAGATGCAGCTGGTGGTAGACCGCTACGAATGCGAGTGGGCCAACGCCCTCAAGGACCCGGAAAAACTCAAGCGCTTCCGCACCTTCGTCAACGACCAGCGCCCGGACCCGGACATTCACTTTGTCGAGGAACGCGGCCAGCGCCGGCCGATCATGGCCGCCGAACTCAACCTGATCCCCGTCACCGAGGAGGTGCTCTGATGAGCCTGTCGCCAAGCCTGCAAGCTATCGAAAGTGGAGCCGCCGAGCAGCCCGGCATGCAGTGGCAGGCGGTGTGCAGCCGCCAGGACCTGGTCAGCCACAGCGGCGTGGTGGTCTGGCACGACGGCGCCCAGGTGGCGCTGATCTACCTGCCGGACGCCGCACAGCAGACCCTCTACGCCATCGACAACCATGATCCGCAGTCCGGCGCCAACGTGATCGGCCGCGGCCTGGTGGGCTGCATCAAGGATGAACTGGTGATTGCTTCGCCCTTGTACAAGCAGCACTTCCGCCTGGCCGACGGCACCTGCCTGGAATACCCGGAGCAGCGCCTGCGCACATGGCCGGCGCGGCTGCGCGGCGACGTGGTGGAAATCGGCGTGCGCTAAACCGCGCGCGCCTTATTCAATCCACGATTCAACCTATATGCATGCCTGACTCCGCGCCTTCCGGCGCGGGGCCGGAATCCCCGTTGCCCAAGTATCGGAGACGCCCATGAAAACCGCTGCTCAGTTGCTCAAGTTGAAGGCCGTGGAAAACCGCCAGGTGCACAGCATCGGCCCGGACCAGAGGGTGCTCGAAGCGCTACAGATGATGGCGCAGAAAAATGTCGGCGCGCTGCCGGTGATGGAAGCGGGGCAGCAGGTCGTCCACGCCACCAGCCAGTTCTCCGACGTGGCGGCAGTGGTTTATGACTTCAGTCCCAGCCGCGCCGGAGAGCCGCTCGCAACTTTCTACAAGACTGGAGGGGCAAGCTGGTCTGCGATGACTTTGGGGGTTACAAGGCCAGGGGGGGTTACAAGGCCAGCTTCGAGCTCGGCGTGATCGAGATCGGCTGCATGGCCCATGCCCGACGCAAGTTCTTCGAACTGCATGCGACCAACAAGAGCCAGCTCGCCGAGCAGGCCTTGCGGTACATCCAGTTGCTGTACGAAATCAGTCGTGGCGGAAAAATCTGGTGCTTCAGGTACATGGGGCAGTTGCCCGGATTTATGCCCTGGCCAACAATTGCCGTCGACGCGAAACTGTGCCGTCGCCAGCGTTGAAAAAAGTCGGAAAAAGCCCGTTGACACTCATAAAATCTTACACGTAGGATCCGAGTTCTTCAGGGAGCAACAACCGGGTCAGGGAATGACTGGTCTGCCGTAATGGCATGCGTGCCACAAGCACGTCCTTCGACAAAACGTCCTGCATGTGCTGCAGGAAAGCATCCTGTTACCTGATTGTGATTGGCCCCTGATCCGGCGGGCAGATGTTCATTTGATTTGCCAAAGACAGCGCTACCTCGATAGCGGTGGCTCAAGCGATCTGCTGAACATTTTGCCCTGTGCACGCCTGCCTCTGCTTGACCTGTTCAGCCTTTACCGACGCAGCCGCTGTGCTTGCGTCGAACGTTTGAAGTGGCAAGTCAACTATTCACAAGGAATTGAATATGTTTGTTCGTAGTATCCGCGATGTTGAAAAAACCGATTTTTTCGTCGAGTGGGGCTCTGGCACCAGCCACCGTCTGCTGACAGAACAGGACGGAGTCGGCTTCACCATTTGCCACACGGTGGTTCGAGCCGGCACGGAGTCGCTGCTTCATTATCGCAATCATCTCGAGGCTTGCTATTGCATCGGTGGCGAGGGTGAAATCGAAGACATGGACGGCACCATCCATGCAATCCGTCCGGGCGATATGTATGTACTGGACAAACATGATCGTCACTTTCTGCGTGGCGGCAAGTTCACGGACCTTATCCTGGTCAGCGTTTTCAATCCTCCCCTCGCAGGCACCGAGCGCCACTCTTTAAACAATCAGAATGCCTCTTCGTACTGAGTTGCGCCGCGGACGGCCTGTTCGATGGGCCAGTCGTTTCCAACCAACGAGTAACGAGACGACAGGGCCTTTTTTCAGGCCTGTCGAATGATAGTGCGGAGTCGATGATATGAGATTGTTCAGGCCGTTGCTTCAGCGGCCCGTAGCCATGCTGTGGGGAGGGTTGGCGCTCTCTTCAATCGGTGACGAACTCTTCGCGATTGCCATCGCCTGGATGGCGGTGCAGATCGCCGGAACCGATGCGAGTTGGCTCAGTGCTTTACGCGGTGCTGCCGCGTTGGCAGGTGCTTTGCTGGGGGGGATATGGGCAGAGCGCTGGGACCACCGTCGCACGATGATCGGCGCCGACCTGGTGCGGGCCGGGCTTGCCTTGATTCCGGTGCTGGCTTGGGTGCTTGGCATCATGAGTCTGTGGATGCTGGCGGTGCCGCTCATGCTCATGATGATCGTCAATTCGCTCTTCGAGCCGGCACTGCGCGCCAGCCTGCCGCGCATTGTCGCGGCGCCGGACCAGCTGCAATCGGTCAACGCGCTGTTCGATGCAATCATCCGGGTCGCCCGGGTGATCGGCCCGATGCTGGCAGCGGCGATTACGCTGCTGATTCCGATAGAACATCTTTTTACCTTGAACAGCATCACCTTCCTGATTTCTGCATGGGCGGTCATGAAGCTGGGCAAAGCGTTGCCGCGCCAGCCCATCAAGACGACCAGTCGGCGAGCCGGTTTTACCGCCGGCTGGCGAAGCCTGGTGGGGCGCAGGCGGATGCAGGCGGTATATGTGTGTGCGGGACTGGGCAATGTTGCCTGGAGCGTGGGTATCTCGATAGGCATGGCGCTTGCCGTCGTCAAATACGATATCCAGGGATTCGGCGTACAGGGTTTTGCTGCCTACGGCCTGATCATGGGGGCTTACGGGGCAGGGAACCTGATGTCCATTTTTGTCGTGGGCAATCTACAGATTCGCCGCTTGTATCACGGGTTTACCTTCGGTTCCGTGGTCAACGGCCTGGGCATTGCGATCATCGGTATGGCCGTGCTGTACCTGCCACCGGAACACGTCCTGACAGGGATGATGGTCGGCGCAGGTCTTGCGGCACTCGGCGGGCCGCTGATCGATATCTCATTCATTCTGCTCATTCAAACCCGGTTCAGGCAAAGCGAAATCGCCGGGCTGGCACGGCTGCGTTTTGCGGCGCTGGGCGCGTCGATTCTGATTGCCGGTGCCTGCGGTGCTGCGCTGTATGCCAGTTTTGAAACCGGTCTGGTTATTGTCGGTGCCGGGATTTTCGAAGTGATTGTGGGGGCAATTGTGTTGCTCGTCCCCAAGGATAACGAAGCCGTACAGGCGAACAAGGAAGAAGGCGCTTCGTTGTCGTCGTCATCCTTGGCAGATGGCAGCGAGGTGGCCGGATGAAACAGTTCCATGACTATGTAAAAGACCATGCCGAGCGAACGCCGGACAAGATTGCGCTGACCATCAGTGGCCGAAAGATCACCTACGGCGCGTTGGACGAACTCGCCTGCATGGTTGCCCGGCAGCTAGTGGGCACGGGGATGACGGCGAGTGATCGGGTCGCACTTCATGCCCCCACGTCCATCGAAACCATTGCCTGTGCGCTGGGCGTCATGAAAGCCGGATTCGTCCTGGTGCTGATGCATTACGGTATTGCCGCCGAAAAACTGATCCATCAACTCAACGATATCAAGGCGAAGACCTTGATCGTACCGGCAAGTGCAGGCCTCGATGAATTAACCGGGAAGGTGCATTTACAGTTCGTCGTGCATATGGGCGATTGGCGTACCCGCCGATTTGCCGGGTTGAATGAAGCGTTCCCTGAGTGTGACGGGGGGCTTGAGGGCAGTGAAGTCTGCGTCATCTTTCACACCAGTGGTTCGACGAAAGACTCGAAAGGCGTGGCGGTCAGCAACAGCAATATGATGGCGGCCTACTCGGCAGTTTCCAGTTATCTGGGGGACTTCGGTGATGCGGTCATTCTGAACTTCTCACCTGTGCATTTTGATTACGGCTTTTACAACATCATGATGCCGTTGCTCGGTGGTGGTCATTCGGTTTCCGAGAGTGCGCTGCCTGAGCAGTCGGAACACTTGCTCGATTTGATTGAGCTCCATGGCATAACCGGGATGCATATTCTGCCGCCCGCCATTCACCACCTCTTGCAGGCCGACCCCGATACGTTTCAACCCGCAAAAATCAAATCCCTGAAGTACATTGCCAGCAGCGGGCAAGTGTTGCCGCCCAAGCATATACAGCGTTTGCGAGCGCTCCTTCCGGGGGTTGCTGTCTACTCCATGTATGGCCTGACGGAGTGCAAGCGAGTCGCGTATTTACCTCCGGAACAACTGGACCAACGCCCCGGCTCGGTGGGTAAGCCGATTTCCGGGGTTAACGTATTCCTGGTTGACGATGCCGGGCGACTGATTACCCGGCCTGATTGTGTGGGAGAGCTTGTGGTCGCGGGTGACCTGGTGATGCTCGGTTACTGGAACAAACCAGAACTGACCCGCCAGGTCATTAAAAACAATCTGTTCGGTGAGGCGCGGGTTTACTTCACCGGAGACCTGTTCAAACGGGACAGTGAACAGTATCTCTATTTCGTCGGTAGAAAAGACAACGTGTTTACGCGGCGTACTTTTCAGGTGAACCCCCGGGAAATCGAGCACGTTATCGTCGCCCATGAGGCAGTGAGCGAAGCGGTTGTAATTGCCTTTCCTGATGAGGTGGCCGGTCATATTCCGAAGGCCTGCGTGGTATTGAAAGAAGGCCATGAGTTGTCCGCTGATGCGCTCATCCAGTACTGCGCCGCGCAGATGGACTGGTACATGGTGCCCGCCATTGTCAGTTTTCATGAGGCGTTGCCCCGCAACCTCAATGGTAAAACGACAGCGCATCTCTTGGCCGCGGGCGCTATCGCCATTTAATAAACATTCAACGCGTAAATGGAATTACGGAAATGACCACTGATTCAAACCCTGCGTTTGTCGATTCTGCCATGAACAAACTGGCCGATTATTTTGACGATCTGGCAAACGGGAAAGTCCAGGTGCCCAGGCAGCCTGTGACGACGCGAATACGCGAGCGTATCCAGGACAATGATGTAAGGGCCTACCATGATGTGCTGGTGACGCAGGCGGGGCCGCTTTTTTCGCACTTCCTGGCCAGCGTTCCGGGGATTGTGGAAGAGCTTTCGCGCATCGGCGTGGCGCTTGACCGATATACCCGTGAGCGACGAAAAAAAGACAATCGAAACTTTTCCTTGTGGGAAATCGATGCGTTTGACGGGAGCAGTGCAAGGGCCTTGGCGAAATATTCCAACGGGGCAATCAGGACGCTGACCAATTCTCCGAACAAGGCCAACCAACAACATTTCGACGCCCACGCCGACAAGGAGATATCAGCGTTTTATTCCGGGTCATTTCTTCAAATCACGGACGATATCGTGGTGGACTCCTTAGGCATCGACGCGCCGTTTTGCGGGGTCGACTACCTCTATGAGATGGCAGCATTTCAGTTCTATGGCAGACAACGGGACGAGCATCTGAAGTTCGTTTCCCGTTTCTTGCGAGAGGATGGCCTTGCGTTCTTTCTGGAAAAACTCAATCAGCGCGACATTGAAGAGTATGACCGACGGGAACGGGTCAAGGACGAGCAGCACAAGTCCCATTACTTTTCCGAGGAGGAAATAGCCTGGAAAAGAGACGCCATGTTGTCGCAGATGGAAAACGGTCAAATCCTTTTTGCTGATTTCATCGAAGCCGCGTCCCGCTATTTTTCTCATATCTATGTCATCTGGAACGGCACCAATTTCTATGAGTTTGTCGCGTCCAACGACGAGAACAGCATCCGCAGGTTCATCGAACTGCTAGGCGAGCCCTTTATCCCCGAAGGGTTCTGCTTCGAGCGTCCAGTTGTCAGAAAACTTTCCCGCCCCTAAAGCTGATTGTCGAGGTAACGAAGTTCATGGACTGGATGACTAACCTGTCATTGGAACATCATGAAACCTGCGATCGGGCGCGAAAACTGCTTGGTGTGTGGCGAGCCCGTGCCGCTGAAACCGAACAGGCTCGCTGTGTTTCGCAGCAGACGGTGGCGGAGTTGCTTGCAGAAGGGCTTATGCAGTTGTTTGTTCCTGGACGCTATGGTGGGCTGCAGCGCGATTGGCCAACCCTGGTTGAAACCTCCCGAATTGCCGCACGCGCTTGTCCGTCGACCGGTTGGATGATCGGTCTGGTGGGCAGCCATGCGGCGATTGTCGGGCGGCTTCCTCCCGTCTGCCAGGAGCAGGTATTTGCCGATGGGCCTGGGCAAATCATTGCGACTGCTTCTGTGTCCAAAGAGGTCTCGATCCTGAAGCAAGACGGTGGTTTTCGTATCGGCGGAACCTGGCGTTTCAGTTCCGGGATCGATCATGCCAACTGGGTGATTGTGTCCGGCAAGGATCCTCGTGATGCATCGTTCGGCCAAACGCTGATGTTCATGCTCCGCAGGGATCAGGTTCGGGTCGAGGATGCCTGGCACGTCGCTGGGATGTGCGGTACCGGATCAAAAGACCTGAGGCTGACTGATGTCTTTGTGTCAGACGCTTGGGTCGTCTCGCAATCCGAGTGTTTCGGCCCGGCACCGGCAGGCGCCAGGCACAATCCGGACGGCTATCTTTTTGATGTGGAGTTCATTCCGTATCTGGGCAGCCTGCATATCGGCCCGGTGCTTGGCTGTGCGGAGGGTGCCTATGATGATTGCATTACGGTCCTGCGAAATCGCGATGCCGCGAAGGCTCGGCCGCTACTGCTGGAGCGACTCGCGGAAAGTGCTGCGCAGCTGAGTTGCGCCAGGCACCTTTACCACGCCATCGCCTTGTTGTTGCATGGCGCCGGTGTCGCAGGCAGGTCACTGTCCGTGCAAGAACTGGTCACCCTCAAGCGTGATCGTGCGTATCTGGTTCGGTTATGCGTGCAGGCCGTTCAGCGGCTGGTGCAACAAATGGGGACCGCCGCGATTTTTGAGGCGAGCCCGGTGCAGCGGCACTGGCGCGACCTTCAGGTGATGGCGTCCCATCTGGATGTGAATTGGGATACCGCAATGCTCGCCTATGGGGATTTTGTGCTGGATCAGCGCCAATATGATCCCGTTACGAATGGTTATTGCGCTTAGGCAAGGGAAGGGAGATGACTCGAAAGCCCTGAATGCTTCCAGGCCTTGAGTGCACGAATTAGCCACACAGGCCACTAGGCCCTTTCTGAAACGCTTGAAAGAAAACTCGCTTGTGGGCCGCGGATAAAATCGGCCGTCCGGAACGGGCGTTAAAGCCTGCCGTTCGTCACGGCGCGGTGAGCTGGATTCGACTTTTGCCGACAATGGATTAATAGCTGTTGTGAGGGCCTCGCCAGGCCCGGCCGGGTTGCCAGCCGCCGGAGGTTGAGCCAGATGAACGACTATTTTCTCGACGAAACCCTCGAGGAGCGCCGCCAGCGCCGGGTGGCGCGGGCGCTGAGCCTGAACCCCGACGAGGTGGCGCGCTGGGTCGTAACCATGGAGGAGGACGGCAGCGGCATGGGGTATGTCATCGAGTTTTCCGCCGCCACGCCGGTCGGGGTGCTGGCCAGGGTGCCAGGGCTGGGCAGCGACCGGCTGATCAATATCGGTCCCATCGACTAGCCGCCATGAGTTCCATGCCAGCCCTGACCGCCGAGCGTCTGCGGGCATTGCACCGTGAGGGTTTCGTGCGGCTGCCCGGAGTGCTCGACGCGGGGCGGATCCAGTTGCTGCGCCGCGCCATCGACGGCCTCAAGCCCCAGCATTGGGACTACAGCGGCGTGCTCGAACACTACAAATGCGTGTTCAACCGCGACCCGCTGTGGCTGCCGTTTCTCGATCTGCCGGGGGTGATCGAGCTGGCCGAGGCGGCGTTGGGCGACGATTGCCATATCATCGGCCAGACCGCCTGGCGCTGCCATCCGGGTTTCCAGGGCATGGGGCTGCACCTGGATTACCTGGCGATGCAACTGCCCCGCAGCCTGCTCGGCGATCCGGCATTCGAGCTGCCGATGCAGATCTGCACCTGCCACCTGTACCTCGACGATATCGACCAGGACCTGTGCCCGACCCGGGTGGTGCCCGGCAGCCATCGGGCCGGGCGGCCGCCACGGGCCGGCGAGGAACATTGGCATGGCCGGACGGCCCAGGCGGTGCTGTGCCGCGCCGGCGACGGGCTGATGTTTCGCAGCGAGTTGTGGCATGCCGGCAGCGACAACCGCAGCGCCGATCGCATCCGCTACCTGCTGCAGGTGCACTATGGCCGGCGCATGGTGGCGCAGAAGTTTTCGCCCTACCTGCACTGGCGCTTCAACCCCGAGGTACTGGCGGCGGCCTCCGCGCGCCAGCGGCGCCTGCTCGGCGAGCATGAGGAGGCCGAATACGACTGAGCGAGGCGGCTGTCAGCTGTCGGGAAAGGGGATCGACAACAACCAGCGGCTGAACGCCTGCAACGACGGCAGGTGCTGATAGCGGCTGGGGTAGGCCAGGTAATAGCTGCGGCCGCTGTCCACCGGCTCGAACAGCGCCACCAGCTCGCCGCTGTGGATCTCGTCCTGCACCAGGATGCGCGGCACCAGGCCGATACCGATGCCGGCGACCACCGCCTGGATCAGGTGCGCGGTCAGCTCGAACCCCGGGCCCATGCGCATCGCCCGCGGATGCAGGCCGTTCTGCTCGAACCATTCGGGCCAGGCGTCGGGGCGCGACACCACGTTCAACAGCAACTGTTGTGCTACGTCGGCGACGGACATCGAGCCGTGCTCGGGCAGGGCCTTGGGGCTGACCACCACCGTGAGCTTTTCCGAGAGCAGCCGATGGGCCTCGTAGCCGGGCCAGTGGCCGGTGCCGGCGCAGATGATCGCGTGCATGTCGGCGGTGTCCTTCGACAGGTCGCTGGTGACGATCCGCGAATGGATATGCACCAGGGTGCCCGGATGGCTGGCGTAAAAGTCATGCATGCGCGGCAGCAGCCATTTCGAGCCGAAGGTCGGCAGCACCGCCAGGTGCAGCGGACCGCCGCCAGCCTTGTGGGCGATGGTCTGCAAGGTGGCGTTGCGGATCCGCGCCAGGGCCGCCGCCAGTTCGTGGTGATACAGGGCGCCGGCGGCGGTCAGCTCGATATGCCGGCCGTCACGGCTGAACAGCGGCACTTCCAGCAGCGACTCCAGGGCCTGGACCTGGCGGCTGACGGCGCTCTGGGTCAGCGCCAGTTCTTCGGCGGCCTTGGTGAAGCTGCCATGCCGCGCCGCGGCCTCGAAGGCCACCAGCACCGACATCGACGGAGTGAGACGTCTGGGGTTCATTCATAAAACTCATGAAAAAAGCACATGAAATACATTTGCCCGCGAGGCAAGGCTTCAGGAAAATAGGCTTTTTCGGCTGGCCGCCGCCCCTCGGGCTGCGTGCAAGCATACGTGTTTTGCATGCACCGCTGCGCCTTTTCTCTGCCTGGAAACCTTTTTGATGATTGCTCTGCTTGCCCCCGAACGCGACCCGCTGGCCCACTACCAGGCTTTCCTCGACGCCCTGGCCGCCGATGGTTTTCGTGGCGAGATTGCCCGTGACCTGGGCCTGCGCACGGTGCTGGCCACCGACAACTCGATCTACCAGCGGCTGCCGCAGGCCGCGGTCTTCCCCCGGGATGTGGCGGACGTCGAGCGGCTGGCCCGGCTGGCGGCGAGCCCGGAACACCGCGCGGTGGTGCTCACCCCCCGTGGCGGCGGCACCGGCACCAACGGCCAGTCGCTGACCGATGGCATCGTGGTCGACTTGTCGCGGCACATGAACCAGATCCTCGAGATCAACGTCGAGGAGCGCTGGGTGCGGGTGCAGAGCGGGGTGGTCAAGGACCAGCTGAATGCCGCCCTCAAGCCCCACGGCCTGTTCTTCGCCCCGGAGCTGTCGACCTCCAACCGCGCCACCGTCGGCGGCATGATCAACACCGACGCCAGCGGGCAGGGCAGTTGCACCTACGGCAAGACCCGCGACCACGTACTGGCGCTGAGCACCGTGCTGCTGGGCGGCAGCCGCCTGGACAGCGCGCTCATCGACAACCGCCAACTGGAGCAGGCCGCCGCGCAGCCAGGACGGATCGGCGAGGTCTACCGCTGTGCCCAGGACATCGCCGACCACCAGGCCGGGCTGATCGAGGCGATCTTTCCCAAGCTCAATCGTTGCCTGACCGGTTATGACCTGGCGCACCTGCGCGAGAGCCCGGAGCAATTCAACCTCAACAGCGTGCTCTGCGGTTCCGAGGGTTCCCTGGGCTTTATCGTCGAGGCGCGGCTGAATGTGCTGCCGATTCCCCGGCACTCGATCCTGGTCAACGTGCGCTACGCCGGCTTCATGGATGCGCTGCGCGACGCCAAGGCCTTGATGGCGCTGCAACCGCTGTCGATCGAGACGGTGGACTCCAAGGTGCTGATGCTGGCCATGCAGGACATTGTCTGGCACGGCGTGGCGCGTTACTTCCCGGAGCAGGCGGACACCCCGACCCTGGGCATCAACCTGATCGAGTTCAGCGGCGACGACCAGGAGGAACTGGAACAGCGGGTCGACGCCTTTGTCCGGCACCTGCAACAGGACAGCTCGGTGCTGCGCCTGGGCCACACCCTGGCCATCGGCGCCCAGGCGGTGAACCAGGTATACGCCATGCGCAAGCGCGCGGTCGGCCTGCTGGGCAATGTCCAGGGCGAAGCGCGGCCGCAGCCCTTTGTCGAAGACACCGCGGTGCCGCCGGAGAACCTGGCGGACTACATCCTCGAATTCCGTGCACTGCTCGATGGCTACGGCCTGCAATATGGCATGTTCGGCCATGTCGACGCCGGCGTGCTGCACGTGCGGCCGATCCTCGACATGAAGGACCCTGAGCAGGCGGCCTTGATCCGGCCGATCTCCGATGCGGTGGCGGCGCTCACCCACAAGCACGGCGGTCTGCTGTGGGGCGAGCACGGCAAGGGCCTGCGCTCGCAGTACGTACCGGACTATTTCGGCGAGCTCTACCCGTCGTTGCAGGCGCTGAAGGCCGCGTTCGACCCGTTCAACCAGCTCAACCCCGGTAAGATCGCCACCCCGGCCTCGGTGCCGGAGGCGCGCCTGACCCGGGTCGACGAAGTGGTGCTGCGCGGCGAACTCGACCGCACCATCGACGAACGCGTCTGGCAGAGCTACGACAGCGCCCTGCATTGCAACGGCAACGGCGCCTGCTACAACTTCGACCCGGACGACGCCATGTGCCCGTCGTGGAAGGCCACCCGCAACCGCATTCATTCGCCCAAGGGCCGCGCCTCGTTGATCCGCGAGTGGCTGCGGCTGCAGGGCGAGCAGGGGGTGGATGTGCTGAACGGCGGGGGGGCGCGGCTTTCCAACCTGGCCCGGCGCATCTACAACAGCGCGGCGCGGCTGGCCGGGCGCGAGGACTTCTCCCACGAGGTGTACGACGCCATGGCCGGTTGCCTGGCGTGCAAGTCCTGCGCGGGGCAGTGCCCGGTCAAGGTCAATGTGCCGGAGTTCCGTTCGCGCTTCCTCGAGCTGTACCACGGCCGTTACCTGCGCCCGCTGAAGGATTACCTGATCGGCTCCCTGGAGTTCAGCGTGCCTTATCTGGCACGCCTGCCACGGCTGTACAACGCGCTGATCAGCGCGGCGCCGGTGAGCCGTGCGCTCAAGCACCTGGCGGGCATGGTCGACAGCCCGTTGCTCAGCACCCTGGATTTCCAGGCGGTGTGCCGCCGGCGCAATGTACGCATGGCCAACGCCGCAGAACTGGCGACGCTGTCCGAAGAGCAGCGCCAGCGCAGCGTAATCCTGGTGCAGGACGCCTTTACCCGGTTCTTCGAGACGCCGCTGGCGGCCGAGTGGTTGGAGTTGATCGAGCGCCTGGGCGTGCAGATCTACCTCGCGCCGTTCGCGCCGAATGGCAAGCCCTTGCAGGTCCAGGGGTTCCTCGGCGCCTTTGCCCGGGCCGCGCGCTACAACGCACAGTCGCTGTTGAAACTGCAGGCTAGCGGCGTGCCCCTGGTCGGCCTCGACCCGGCGATGACCCTGGTCTACCGCCAGGAATACCGCAAGACCCTTGGGGCGGCTCAGGCGCCCGAGGTGCTGTTGCCACAGGAATGGCTGGCCCGGGTGCTGCCGGCAGTACCTGGTGAGGCATCGGCCGAAGCGAACCCGACCGCCGAGGCCGAGCCGTATCAGTTCCTTGCGCACTGCACCGAGAAGACCAACGAGCCGGGCAGCATCGGCCTGTGGCAACAGGTGTTCGCGCGCATGGGGTTGAAGTTGCAGGTGCTGGCCAGTGGTTGCTGCGGCATGTCCGGGACCTACGGCCACGAGACCCGCAACCTGGCGACTTCGCAGGTGATCTACCAGCAGTCCTGGCAGCCGCTGGTGGCGCGCCACGGCCAGAACGGACGGTTGCTGGCCGACGGTTATTCCTGCCGCAGCCAGGTCAAGCGCCAGGAGGGGCAGGGCCTGCAGCACCCACTCCAGGTCCTGCTGGAACAGTTGCGCAAGCGCCCGCTCAAGGCCTGATCGGCTCCATCGTGGTGCCGGTTGTGCGAGCGCTACGTTGGAATGCCACCCAGCCCGATCGCAGCCTGCGGCAGCGGCTACAGGAATCGCGTTGTCTGTGTAGCCGCTGCCGAGCCTGCGAGGCTGCGATCGGTTGCGCAGCAACCGCAAACCCTGAATCCCGGATCTCCCTGCCGGCGCCGGTGGCTTCAGTTGCCGCTGTCCATCAACTGCTTGATGCGCAGCCAGTCGTTGCGCGCTTCCAGGTATTTTTCGTTCGCCAACTGCTTGGCTTGGCTGAACAGGGCCAGGCGGTCGTCGTCGACATGATCGGTGTTAAGCAGCTCATAGGCCTGGACATCCAGGCGGTCGGCTTCGGCAAACAGCCGGGCGTTATTCGCCAGCTCGCGGTTGAATCGTTCTGTCCTGCTCATGGATGCATCGTCCTCCTTAATCCTGCATAGGGCCGGCCACGGCAAGACACCCGAGCGCATGGATATTCATCGCTATTGCTGTTCCTGGGTGCCTCGGCAATTGGCCGAGATATCGAGACCTTGCCTGGATTTGGAAAGTCGCCCTTTAGCCAGGGTTCCATGGTGCTGCCGAGCGGTTGTCGGCAGCGCGTGTCTGGGCCGCCAGCCACTTTATTCCGGCGTGCGCTGGATCAGCTCCAGGGCCTCGCTGCGCGACAGCGGCCGTTGCATGCGCTGCGACAGCACCGCCATGGCCCGCGGGTACTCGCAGGCGACCACCGACTCCACCTGTTCGTTGAAGCACAGCAGGGCGATGAAGCGGTACTGCTCCGGCTCGCCCTCGAAGACGATCTGGTTCCAGCGGTGGGCGTGGCCGAGCACCTCGAAGGTCTGGTCGTAGAAGTAGGTCCAGAAGAAGGGCACCGCGCTGAAGCTCAGCTGTTCGCCGAGCATGTTGCACGCGGCGAGCTGGCCCTGTTGCTGGGCCACGCGCCAGTGTTCGATGCGCTGCTGGCGGCCGTCGCAGGGGAAGCTCACGATGTCGCCGGCCGCCCACAGGCCATCGGCCACCGCCAGGCCGGCATCGGCCTTGAGCGAGCCGTCCTCGGCGCGCTCGAGGCCTTCGACAAAGGCCGTGGCAGGGCTGACGCCGGTGCCGAACAGCACCAGGTCGACGGCAATGCGCTGGTCGTTGTCGAGGACCACCTGTTGCACCTGGCCCTCGCCGAGCAGGGCCCGGGCTTGGCAACCGGCGTAGTAGATCACCCCGTGCTGTTCATGCAGGGCCCGTATGGTGCTACCGATGCGTTCTCCCCACTGGCGTTGCAGCGGCACCTGGTGGCGACCGATCAGGTGCACCATCAGCCCCCGCTTGCGCAGGGCCGAGGCAGTTTCCAGGCCGATGAAGCCGTCGCCGACGATGGCCACGCGCTTGCCGGGCCGGGCCTGTTCCAGCAGGCGCGTGGCATCCTCCCGCGAGCGCAGCATGAACACCCCTGGCAGGTCGGCGCCTTCGATGGCCGGCAGGCGCGGTTCGGCGCCGGTGGCCAGGAGCGCGGCGTCGTAGTCCAGGCGCTGGCCGTCGGCCAACAGGATCTGCCGCCGCCCTGGGTCGAGGCGCAGGACCTCGGCCTGCAGCAGCTGTAGATCGGCCTTGCGATAAAACCCCGGCTCGAGCAGGGCGGGAACCTCTTCGGGCGACATCTCGCCGGCCAGCACGTATTTGCTCAGGGCCGTGCGGTCGTAGGCGGGCCGCGCTTCCTTGTCGATCCAGGTCAGGTTCCTGGCCACACCCTTGGCCCGCAGGGTCGCCACCGCGGCGGCCCCGGCGGCGCCAGCGCCGATCACCAGCAGCCGGCGCGAGTCGGCCAACCGTGGCGGGGCGGGCGCAGCCATGGGCTGGTCGGCGACCCAGACCCGGTTGTCATGGCGGATGTCGACTTTGTAGCGTTTGAGGTTCGCCAGGGGGGGCGGCTCGCAGGCTAGCCCGCTGTCGCAGGCAAAGGCGCCCTTGTGCCAGGGGCAGATCAGTTGCCCCCGATACACCGCGCCCTGTTCCAGCGGCGCCCCGGCGTGGGGGCAATCGGCCTGGTAGGCCTGGACCTGATCGCCCGTGCGAATCAGCAGCACGGCTTCGGCACCGACCTGGACCCGGGTGCCGCGGTCTTCGGGCAACTGGTCGAGGCGCGCCACGACATAAAAGGTCATCGCTTTTCTCCTGCGCGTTCCGCACCCTCGGCCGTCCTTGCGCGTCACCTTCTCGGGTGCGCGGGGCCGGGTGCGCAATCTTCTGCTCGAGGGCGCAACGCGGCCCGGCCAAGTGGCTTCGCGCGGCTTTCGTCATGAACGCCGCCAATCGCTGGATTAAGTGTGGACCCTGCAAAGCCCGGCCGATGGGCATGCTCCGATGGCCGGTCATGCTCGAGCCGGCAAGCGCCGGGGTGCTAGACCGTCAGTTCGATCAAGTGGCCTTCGACCCGGCCGGCCTCGATGGTCAGATACCCCAGGCTGACCGGCAGCTTGAAGCGCCTAGGCCCGGCGCTGCCCGGGTTGATATAGAGCACATCGTCCTGCCAGAACAGCCGCGGCTGATGGGAATGGCCGCTGACCACCACCCGCACGCCCGGCGGCAGGGGCTTGGGCACTTCGGCCAGGACATGGCAGAGCAGCAGCTCGACGCCATCGAGCTGCACGGTGAGGTGATGGGGCAGGGCGTGGGCCCACGCATGGGGTTGGTCGACATTGCCGGACACCGCGGTCACCGGCGCCAGGTGGCCGAGGGTGGCGAGGATCTGCGGGTCGCCGATATCGCCGGCATGCAGGATATGCGCGCACCCCCGCAGCGCCGCCAGCGCGCCGGGACGGAGCAGACCGTGGGTGTCGGAGATCAGGCCTATTTTCATCCGCTGCTTTTCATCGAAGGCTTTTCAGCGTGGTTTGCAGTGGTGCAAGCATAGTCGGTTGCGCTCGAGCATAACCGGCCCGTGCAGGCGTGTTCGTGCAGAAGCCGGAGCGCGTCGGGGACAACGCTCCGGCAATGGGCATCAGGCTTTGCGGGTACCGCCGCCGGAGCCTTGGGCGCCACCTTTCTTGCCGGCGTCAGGGGCTTTTTGCCGATCGGCGGGGATGTTGCCCCCCGAGCCCTGGCCACCGGATTTCTTGCCGGCGGGAGAGGGTTTGTGAGTGTCCTTGTTGCCCATGAGTGGTTTTTTTCCGCTGGTAGCCATTTTTTCAATCCTCGATAGTCAGCGATTCGACACCTCGCAAGATTGGGAAACGGAACTGCAAACGAAAGTTTGAAAAAGTTTCGCTTGGGACGACGAGTGGCGGGGGATCGATTGCTGGCGGCCAGTCGTCCAACATTAAGTCGGTGCATAGGCCAGCTGGATCGAGTTGCATTTCAGATTGAAGGCCCGAGGCTTTATCGGTCTGACGGTCGGGCAAACGCCGGCCAACCTCGACGACATGCTTTCGGACGCCGGTGTTCCAGCGTCAGCCGCCCGAGACTTTCCAGTGCCTGGCATCGTCGGCGAAGACCACCTGGCGCACCTCGTGGGCGATACCGTAGGCCAGCGACTCATGGGCGGCGATGACCTTTTCCTCGGCCGACAGGCATTTGAAGATGTCCAGTTGGGTCGCCGCGTCGGCGGTTTCCAACTGGTAGATTTTCACGTAGCGCGCCAGGTCGTTGTCCAGGCTGGAGAGGTATTCGCGCAGGCGCTGGTGATCCACCGAGTTCTGGCTGAAGTACCAGTTCATCGGGTGGATCAGAAAGCGCGAATGCGGCGTGGTGATGCGCCGGTTGGCGGCGAGAAACATGATGATGCCCATGGACTCGATGTTGCCGGCGTTGACCGCGCACAGCGGCACCGGCAGCGATTTGAGAAAGGTGTAGAGGGTGAAACCGAAGTTGGTGCTGCCGCCGGTGGTGGAAAGATTCAGCAGCAGCGAGGTGGCGCCTTGCTCGATGGCTTCCAGGCAACTGTCGCGAAAGCGTTCGGTGGTGCCCTGGTCGATCTGGCAGTGAAAATGCACGATGTGCTCGGTCATCGGACGGCCTCCCAGTCTTGGCCACGGTGCGTGACCTGGCTCTACGATTGAGCCCGGGCGGCGGCGAAAGTTTCGCCGAGCGCATGCCAGGCCAAGAGGGCCGGGCGACCGCTCATCCATTGCCTCGCACCCCATGGTCCGGTCCAGTGCCTAACGGAGTAAGGCCCGGACTCACCGGGCCTGCCGTGAGGTGCACCATGAACCAGTCGATGCATGACCCCAGCGAGCCCCGTACGCCTGAACCCGACCCACTGCAACCCGCCCGCCGGTATGACCCGGTGATCGACCCCAACGTCAACGGCGATGCCGAACGCGATAAGCGGCGTGACGATGACAGGGAACGGCCGATGGACCCTGACCTGCCGGCACCGAACGAGCCGACCCCACTGTCCGATGACCGCCGCTGAGACGTTGCACAGACCGGGGCAGAACAGGAGATCGACTGTAGGCGCGAGCTTGCTCGCGCCTGCAGTGGGAGGGGGGGAGGATCAGTTGCGATCCAGCCACACCGTCTGCGCGTTGCAGAATTCGCGGACGCCGAAGTGCGACAGCTCGCGGCCGAAACCGCTTTTCTTCACGCCGCCGAAGGTCACCCGTGGATCGCTGGCGCAATAACCGTTGATGAACACGCCGCCGGTTTCCAGCTCGGCGGTCAGGCGCTCGGCCAGTGCCAGGTCCTGGGTATAGAGGGTCGAGGCCAGGCCGAACTCGCTGTCGTTGGCCAGTTCCAGGGCGTGTTGCGCATCCCGGGCCGTAATGATCGAGGCCACCGGACCGAACAGCTCCTGCTTGAACGAGGTCATCCGGTCGGTGACGCCGGCCAGCACCGTAGGCTGATAGAAGTTGCCCGGGCCCTCGGCCTTGGCGCCGCCCAGCAATAGGGTCGCGCCTTCGTTCAAGGTGGCCTGCACCTGCTCGTCCAGTTCGTCGCGCAGGTCGAAACGCGCCATCGGGCCGATGTAGGTGTCGCTGGCCAGCGGATCGCCCACCCGCAGCTTGCGAGTGGCGGCGACGAACTTCTCGGTAAAGGCTTCGACCACCCCTTGCTCGACGATCAGGCGCTTGGCGGCGGCGCAGACCTGCCCGGTGTTCTGGTAGCGGCCGATGACCGCGGCCTGTACGGCGGCGTCCAGATCGGCGTCGTCGAGCACGATAAAGGGGTCGGAACCGCCCAGCTCGAGTACGCACTTCTTCAGCGCCGCGCCGGCCTGGGCGCCGATGGCGATGCCGGCGCGCACGCTGCCGGTAAGGGTCACCGCGGCGATGCGCGGGTCGGCAATGGCCCGGGACACGCCGTCCGCGGTGACGTTGATCACCTCGAACACGCCTTGCGGGAAACCGGCGCGCTGGAAGGCTTCCAGCAACAGGTAGGCGCTGCCCATGACGTTCGGCGCATGCTTGAGCACGTAGGTATTGCCGGCGATCAGCGCCGGCACCGCGCCACGCAGTACCTGCCAGATCGGGAAGTTCCACGGCATCACCGCGAGGATAGGGCCCAGCGGCCGGTATTCGATGCGCGCCTTGCCGCTCGGCACCGCGGCCGGCTCGGGGGCGAGCATCGCCGGGCCTTCGGCGGCGTACCACTGGCAGAGCTGCGCGCACTTCTCGATCTCGCCGCGGGCCTGGGCGATCGGCTTGCCCATTTCCAGGGTGATGCTGCGGGCCAGGGTTTCGCCGTTGTCGCGCAGGGCCTTGGCCAGGGCGAGCAACAGCGCCGAGCGCTGTTCCAGGCTGCTGCGGCGCCACTGGGCGGCGGCAGCGGCGGCGCGGGCGAGGGCGGCGTCCAGCACCTCGGCGGACTCATAGCGGTAGTGAGCGATTTGCTCGCCCGTGGCGGGGTTGATCGAAAGGGCGTGGGTCTGGCTGGAAACCGTGGTCATGGCAGCGTCCTGTGGGTTGGGGAATGTCCGCAGGTTAGGCTGGTGCAGGGCTTATGAAAACTGAATAATAAAGAGCGTATCTTTCACGTTTGGAGAATGGAATGGACCTGGTGCAGCTGGAAATCTTCAAGGCGGTGGCCGAGCAAGGCAGCATCAGTGCGGCGGCGCAACTCATCCACCGGGTGCCTTCCAACCTGACCACGCGGATCAAGCAGTTGGAGCAGGACTTGGGGGTGGAGCTGTTTATCCGCGAGAAAAGCCGCCTGCGCCTGTCGCCGGCCGGCTGGAGTTTCCTCGACTACGCCCGGCGGATTCTCGACCTGGTGCAGGAAGCGCGGCTGACGGTGGCCGGGGACGAACCGCAAGGGCCGTTTTCCCTGGGCTCCCTGGAGAGCACGGCGGCGGTGCGGATTCCGGCATTGCTGGCGGCCTACAACCAGAAGCACGTCAAGGTCGAGCTGGACCTGTCCACCGGCCCCTCCGGGACCATGATCGATGGCGTGCTGTCCGGGCGCCTGACGGCGGCCTTCGTCGATGGCCCGGTGCTGCACCCGAGCCTGGAAGGGGTACCGGTGTTCGACGAGGAAATGGTCATCATCGCGCCGCTGGGGCATGCGCCCATTACCCGCGGGCGCGACGTCAACGGCGAGAGCATCTATGCCTTTCGCGCCAACTGCTCGTACCGCCATCACTTCGAGCGCTGGTTCAGCGAGGATGCCGCGGTGCCCGGCAAGATCCACGAGATGGAGTCCTACCACGGCATGCTGGCCTGCGTCAGTGCCGGCGCCGGCCTGGCGCTGATGCCCCGCAGCATGCTCGACAGCATGCCGGGTTGCGGCACGGTGAGCATCTGGCAGCTGGCGCAGCCGTTCCGTTTCCTGCAGACCTGGCTGATCTGGCGCCGCGGCACGGTCTCGCGCAGCCTGACCCACTTCGTGCGCTTGCTAGAACTTCAAACCGCAAGCGCTAAGCCTCAGGCTTGAGGCTCAAGAGCTGGGTACCGTCTGGTTGCGCCCCGCGCGCTTGGCCATGTACAGCGCCGAGTCGGCCTGCGTCAACAGGCTCTTGAAGTCGGAGGAGGCGGGCACGCAGGTGTAGACGCCAAGGCTGATGGTCACGACGCCGCCGGGGTTGTCGACATGCTCGATCGCCAGTTCCTGCACGGCCAGGCGGATGCTCTCGGCCAGCACGTAGGCACCGCCAGGCTCGGTGTCCGGCAGCAGGATCGCGAACTCTTCGCCGCCGTAGCGCACCGCCAGGTCCGAGGGCCGGTGCACACAATGGCTGATGGCCCGGCTGACGGCACAGATGCAATGGTCGCCCGCCACATGGCCATAGCGGTCGTTGAAGTGCTTGAAGTGGTCGATGTCGAGCATGATCAGGCTGATCGACGAGCGCTGGCGGGCCGCCCGCCGCCACTCCAGTTCCAGGTTGCGCTCCAGGTGCCGCCGGTTGGCCAGGCCCGTCAGGCCGTCCTGCAACACCAGGGTCTCCAGTTCCGAGCGGGCTTTTTTCAAGTGGTTTTCCACCAACAGGCCCTTGCGCACCTGCTTGAGCAGCAGGATGCCGACCAGCAGGTTGATCGCCAGCACCACGGCGATCATGGCGGTCAGCTTGTAGGTGTCGGCGCGCCAGTTGCTGAGAATGAACTCCTGGGAATTGGCCGCCGCCACCACCAACGGGTACTTGTACAGCACCCGGTAGCCGAACAGGCGGTCGACGCCGTCGATGATCGATTTGACCATCACCGTGTCGGCGGGGGCGCGGGGTATATGCACGGAGAAGATTTCGCCCCGGGCCAGGGACGCACCGATGAGCTTCTCGTCGAACGGCCGCCTGGCGATGATCGTGCCCTGGGGCAGGGCGAGAAAGATCGCGCCCTTGTCGTCGATGTTGAAACGATCGAAGAAGGTGTCGAAGTAGTCCATCTTGATGGTCGCCAGTGCCACGCCCTTGAAGTTGCCCTGGGCGTCGTTGACCCGGCGCGAGAACGGGATCACCCAGTCGCCCGTGGTCTTGCTGCGCACGGCCGCTCCGACCCTGGGGGACAGGGTTACATTCTCGCGGTGGAACTTGAAGTAATCGCGGTCCGAATTGTTCGCCTTTGGCGGCTTGTAGTCGAACGAGGTGAGCACCCAGCTGCCTTCCCGGTCATAGAAGAACAGGCCGTGCAGCTGTTCGCTGGTGAACACGCGCTTTTTCATCAGCTGCCGGGTTTTTTCCAGGGCCTGGGGCGACAGGTCGTCGAGGCGCTCGATCAGCTCTTCGAGGATCAGGTTGGCTTCGTCGAAGGTATCGGTCGCCTGTTGTGCCATGGACAAGGCCAGGTTGCCGGAGATCAACCGTGCCTGCGCCAGTTCATGAGCCTTGCTGTTGCTGACCTGGATGCCATAGATGCCGAGAATCGAAACCGCGACCACCATCAGGAAGACGATGGTGATCGCCAGTACGGGAAGTCGTTTCGACTCCAGGGCAGCGTCCTCGGTGCTGCTGTCGGGGGTTGCGTCCACGATGTTCCTTGTCTTGCCTGGGGTGAAACAGGGCCGTCGTCGGGATCCTCGATGACTGCGGCCGTTCGGGTTGAAAAAACTCGCCAGAACTCAGTCAGGATAGCCCAGGGCTCAAGGGGTCGTGGCCGGTGGTTCGTCCGCCGCCTTGCCCTGGCTGTCGCTGATCAGCATCAGGTTCTGCGGCGACGACAGGGCGATGCCCACTTCGCGCAGGCGCCCGAGGATGGTGAACAGCAGGTCGCTGCGGGTGCCGGACACCGAGCGCGGACTGCCGACATAGCCGCTGACGCTGATGATCAGGCCATTGCTGGTCAGGTCCTTGAACGACACCGAGGTCGCCGGCGCCTTGAGGATCGCCTCATGTTCGGCATAGGCCCGCAGCAGCAGCTCGCGCACCTGCAGCACATCGGTTTCCAGGGGCAGGGTCAGGGTGATGCCGACCACGCCGAGGGCGTTGTCCATGGTCACGTTGCGCACGTTCTGCGAGATGAACTGCGAGTTCGGCACGATCACCGTGGAGCGGTCGGACATCTGGATTTCCGTGGCGCGCACGTTGATTCGCCGGATATCGCCCTCGACCCCGGCCAGGCTGACCCAGTCGCCGACCTTCACCGGCCGCTCGGTGAGCAGGATCAACCCGGAAATGAAGTTCTGCACGATGGCCTGCAGGCCGAAACCGATACCCACCGACAGGGCGCTGACCACCCAGGTCAGGCTGGTCAGGTTGATCCGCAGGGTCGACATCACCACGATCGCCAGCAGGACAAAACCGATGTAGCCGACCAGGGTCACCAGCGAGGCGCGCATGCCGGCGTCCATGTTGGTTTCCGGCAGCAGCCGTTCGCTCAGCCAGCGCTTGAGCACCCGCACGGCGAACATGCCGCCGACCAGGAACGCCGCCGCCAGCAGCAGGTCCTGGGGCACGATGTTGAGGTTGCCCAGGGACTTGCCGCTGACATCCAGCTGGGTAAAGCCTTCGAGCAGTTCCCCCGGGCTCGATCCGGACGGCATGAAGGCCAGCAGCGCCGCGGTGAACAGCAGCAGGGTCCGGCCGATGCCCGCCAGCACGGTGGTGGCCTGGGCCTGGTGCCGTGGCGACAAGCCCAGGGCCGCCGCCAGCGCCAGGCCGCCGGGCTGCTTGGGCGACAGCAGGGTTTCGCAGAGGTCGCCAAAGCAGGCGATCAGCAGGTAGGCGCTGGTGGTCACCACGCTGATCCACAGCAGCTTGACGGTGAGGAAGTACGCCAGGCTCAGGTAGCCGCTGAGCAGCGACAGCAGGATCATCGCCACCCAGACCGCGACCACGAAGGGCAGCAGCCCGGCGATGCCGGCGGGACGCTCCAGCTCGAAGCGCCGCCGGGTACGGCGATGGCGCAGCAGGGCGAAGAAAAAGATCAGCGCGGTGACCAGCGCCGTCAGGCCGTTGACCGCCACGGTCAGGGCCAGGCTGCTGGCGATCACGCTGTTGATCCGTTCCTCGCCGGCGGTGAGCAGCAGCGCCAGCGCGAGGATCAGCGGGAACGGCCCCAGGGCCGTGGCGATCGGGTCGGGGATCGGCGGCAGGCGCCAGGACGGGCGCGACAACATCAACATGGCGCGGCCGAGGCCGACGATAAAGGAGCAGAACACCAGCAGGGTCAGCCACTGGCCGATCAGGTTGAGCACATCGGCGCTCAGCGTCGCGCTGTTGACCAACCCCCAACGCAGCAGCGAGGCGGCGGCATTGATGGTGACGATGGTCGCCAGCCCCACCGTCAGCGCCAGGGCGCTGCGGCGCAGGCGGCCTTCGGGCAGCCAGCGGATCATCGACCAGGTCGCCAGGCGCTCCAGCAGGCGCCGGCCGACCACCCAGATCAGCGCCGCCATGATCAGCGTGGTGATGAACAGCCCGCGATTGCCGGGGGCCAGCGCCGTCTCGAACGTCGTCCAGATATCGTCGGAAAGGCGGTTCAGGCGCCCGAGGTCATCCTCGGTCGGGCGGATCAGCGTGGACCAGAAGGCCGGGCTGAGCGGGCTTGCCGAGCGGGTGCTGATCTGCGAATTGAACAGGCTGCGCCGCAGGTTGATGATCTGGACGGCGAGGTCGCGGCCGGACTGGCTGAGCAGGTTGGCCTGGCGCTCTTCGTCGAGCAGGGCATCCTTCTGCGCGCTCAGCACCTGGCGCTGGCTGGTCAGGCTGGGTGCCTCGTCGGGCAGCGGTGGCCCCAGGACCTTGAGCTGGTCGTCCAGGCGCTCGATGTCGGTGGCGCGCAGAGCGATCAGGCTGTCGGCCTGCTTCTGCACCTGCAGCGCTGCCTGGCGCAGGTCCGAGAGCAGGTCATCGTTGCCGCTTGCCGAAACGCTCTGGCGGATCAGTTCGAGGCGGTCGTTGAGCTGCTCAAGGCTCGCGCCCTCGGCCAGCAGCGGCAGTTGGTTGCGCACGACGCTCTGCGGCCCGGGCGTCGGGGCCGCGAACGCCGGCAGCGCAATACACAGCAACAGGGCCAACAGCCCCATCCTCCAGCGGTTCTGTCTCACTCGCCGCATCTGTCATGTCCTCTTTTGCTGTTCACCAGCCCTGACGAGCATAGACCGCGCCATTGCGGCATAAATTCCCCGCTGGGCGGCCTGTCGCCGTGGCGATCAGGGTGGCGCAGCATGCCGGTTTATGCGGCGTTCGAGAACGGGATGGCGGTGAAAAAATCACTGAGAGGGGGCAACGCTGCGCTAGAACCTCTACCCACATTGTCTCGTCGTCCTGACTGGAGTTTTGGGGGACTCTAAGCGAGAGCCTTGAAAGTGCTGATCCTTGGGGCTGGTGGTTTTTGTTTGAGAAAAATATTGCAGCTGACTTCCCCGTGTCCCGACATCTGTCCACAACCATCGCATGGGCTGCCTGATGCAAGGCCAAGCGGGCCTCGGGCAAAAAATGTCCCCGACCTCGGCCAGCGCCATGAAGTGGCCGCTGGGCTTGCTATTCCTCTTTGGCATTCTAGGAAATTTCCTACAATTCTGTAGGAAGCTTCCTGTCATGCGGACTCAGACACAGCAATCATTATCTAGCGTATCCATAACCGTCAGGTGGACAAAACTCCGACGATGTCCTTGTCGGTCCATCCGTGCTGTTCGAGATGCCGTGTTTCTGAAGTGCCTTTAAAGCGCGAGCAGACCCGGCAAGTCACTGGACGTACGGATTGGATCGGACGAGACGGTTGGCTCTTATGAATATGCTGTTGAAAAGGATCTACGATGACCGAAGTATTTGTATTCGATAAAAAGGCCCAGACTCAGGCCGCCGTCAGCGGCCCGGAGATTGTGCTTGAGTCCGCTTCGGTGGTGGTGCTTGGGGTTGGCCGGGCTTCTATCAAGCAAATGACCCGTAAAGGTCAGTCGCTGGTGATTGAGTTAGCCGGAAACGAAAAACTGGTCATCAAGAACTACTTTGACAAGTTCGAAGGGCAAGACAACTCGCTGGTCATCAATGAAGACGGACAGTTAGTCGAAGTCTTTATCAGTGAACCGGTCGGTCTGGGGGACCAACTGGCGGTGAGCTATGAGCCTTTTCAGCAAACGGCGGCCGAGGCGTTAGCCGATGGTTCGGTACTGGGCAAGCTGAGCGCGGCCCTCAACGGGCTGACACCTCTGAGCAAAGGGCTGCTGCTGGGCGGTGCGGCGCTGGGCGCTATTGCGCTGTTTCAACGTGGCAAGGGGGGCTCAGGTAATCATCATGGCGGATCCGACGGCACTCCTCCCGAGGCTGTCGACACCACGCCGCCGGAGCAAGCGAGCGGCCTGGTAACCAAGACCGAGTCCGACGGCAAGATGACCGTTAACGGCAAGGCCGAGCCGGGCAGCACCGTGGAAGTGAAATTCCCGGACGGCAGTACGGGCACGACCGTGACCAAGCCGGATGGCAGTTTCGAACTGACCAGCAAGACGCCACAGCCAAATGGCGAATTCACCACCACCGTCAGCGACGCGGCGGGCAATAAAGGCGAGTCGGTGACGGGCAGCTACACCGCCGATCCGGTCTCCGACACCACGCCGCCGGGCAAGGCAAGCGACCTGGTGGCCAGCACCGAGTCCGACGGCAAGATGACCGTTAACGGCAAGGCCGAGCCGGGCAGCACCGTGGAAGTGAAATTCCCGGACGGCAGTACGGGCACGACCGTGACCAAGCCGGATGGCAGTTTCGAACTGACCAGCAAGACGCCACAGCCAAATGGCGAATTCACCACCACCGTCAGCGACGCGGCGGGCAATAAAGGCGAGTCGGTGACGGGCAGCTACACCGCCGATCCGGTCTCCGACACCACGCCGCCGGGCAAGGCAAGCGACCTGGTGGCCAGCACCGAGTCCGACGGCAAGATGACCGTTAACGGCAAGGCCGAGCCGGGCAGCACCGTGGAAGTGAAATTCCCGGACGGCAGTACGGGCACGACCGTGACCAAGCCGGATGGCAGTTTCGAACTGACCAGCAAGACGCCACAGCCAAATGGCGAATTCACCACCACCGTCAGCGATGCGGCGGGCAATAAAGGCGAGTCGGTGACGGGCAGCTACACCGCCGATCCGGTCTCCGACACCACGCCGCCGGGCAAGGCAAGCGACCTAGTGGCCAGCACCGAGTCCGACGGCAAGATGACCGTTAACGGCAAGGCCGAGCCGGGCAGCACCGTGGAAGTGAAATTCCCGGACGGCAGTACGGGCACGACCGTGACCAAGCCGGATGGCAGTTTCGAACTGACCAGCAAGACGCCACAGCCAAATGGCGAATTCACCACCACCGTCAGCGACGCGGCGGGCAATAAAGGCGAGTCGGTGACGGGCAGCTACACCGCCGATCCGGTCTCCGACACCACGCCGCCGGGCAAGGCAAGCGACCTGGTGGCCAGCACCGAGTCCGACGGCAAGATGACCGTTAACGGCAAGGCCGAGCCGGGCAGCACCGTGGAAGTGAAATTCCCGGACGGCAGTACGGGCACGACCGTGACCAAGCCGGATGGCAGTTTCGAACTGACCAGCAAGACGCCACAGCCAAATGGCGAATTCACCACCACCGTCAGCGACGCGGCGGGCAATAAAGGCGAGTCGGTGACGGGCAGCTACACCGCCGATCCGGTCTCCGACACCACGCCGCCGGGCAAGGCAAGCGACCTGGTGGCCAGCACCGAGTCCGACGGCAAGATGACCGTTAACGGCAAGGCCGAGCCGGGCAGCACCGTGGAAGTGAAATTCCCGGACGGCAGTACGGGCACGACCGTGACCAAGCCGGATGGCAGTTTCGAACTGACCAGCAAGACGCCACAGCCAAATGGCGAATTCACCACCACCGTCAGCGACGCGGCGGGCAATAAAGGCGAGTCGGTGACGGGCAGCTACACCGCCGATCCGGTCTCCGACACCACGCCGCCGGGCAAGGCAAGCGACCTGGTGGCCAGCACCGAGTCCGACGGCAAGATGACCGTTAACGGCAAGGCCGAGCCGGGCAGCACCGTGGAAGTGAAATTCCCGGACGGCAGTACGGGCACGACCGTGACCAAGCCGGATGGCAGTTTCGAACTGACCAGCAAGACGCCACAGCCAAATGGCGAATTCACCACCACCGTCAGCGACGCGGCGGGCAATAAAGGCGAGTCGGTGACGGGCAGCTACACCGCCGATCCGGTCTCCGACACCACGCCGCCGGGCAAGGCAAGCGACCTGGTGGCCAGCACCGAGTCCGACGGCAAGATGACCGTTAACGGCAAGGCCGAGCCGGGCAGCACCGTGGAAGTGAAATTCCCGGACGGCAGTACGGGCACGACCGTGACCAAGCCGGATGGCAGTTTCGAACTGACCAGCAAGACGCCACAGCCAAATGGCGAATTCACCACCACCGTCAGCGACGCGGCGGGCAATAAAGGCGAGTCGGTGACGGGCAGCTACACCGCCGATCCGGTCTCCGACACCACGCCGCCGGGCAAGGCAAGCGACCTGGTGGCCAGCACCGAGTCCGACGGCAAGATGACCGTTAACGGCAAGGCCGAGCCGGGCAGCACCGTGGAAGTGAAATTCCCGGACGGCAGTACGGGCACGACCGTGACCAAGCCGGATGGCAGTTTCGAACTGACCAGCAAGACGCCACAGCCAAATGGCGAATTCACCACCACCGTCAGCGATGCGGCGGGCAATAAAGGCGAGTCGGTGACGGGCAGCTACACCGCCAATAATACTGGCGATGCCCAGGCACCAGACTCTCCGACGGGGCTGACGGCGGTGACCCAACCGGATGGCACGGCCAAGGTCAGCGGCAAGGCCGAGCCCAACAGCACCGTGAACGTGACGTTGCCGGATGGCACTACCCAGGAAACCAAGGCCGGCCCAGACGGCAGCTTCGAACTGGTCAGCGCCACGCCACAACCTAACGGCACGGTCACGGCGACCGCGACCGATGCCGCCGGCAATACCGGTGCGCCCGCACAGGTGGAATTCACTGCCAGCAATGGCGTCGACACCAAGGCTCCGGAGGCTCCGACGGGACTGACGGCGGTGACCCAACCGGATGGCACGGCCAAGGTCAGCGGCAAGGCCGAGCCCAACAGCACCGTGAACGTGACGTTGCCGGATGGCACTACCCAGGAAACCAAGGCGGGTCCAGACGGCAGCTTCGAACTGGTCAGCGCCACGCCACAACCTAACGGCACGGTCACGGCGACCGCGACCGATGCCGCCGGCAATACCGGTGCGCCCGCACAGGTGGAATTCACTGCCAGCAATGGCGTCGACACCAAGGCTCCGGAGGCTCCGACGGGGCTGACGGCGGTGACCCAACCGGATGGCACGGCCAAGGTCAGCGGCAAGGCCGAGCCCAACAGCACCGTGAAAGTGACGTTGCCAGATGGCACTACCCAGGAAACCAAGGCCGGCCCGGACGGCAGCTTCGAACTGGTCAGCGCCACGCCACAACCTAACGGCACGGTCACGGCGACCGCGACCGATGCCGCCGGCAATACCGGTGCGCCCGCACAGGTGGAATTCACTGCCAGCAATGGCGTCGACACCAAGGCTCCGGAGGCTCCGACGGGGCTGACGGCGGTGACCCAACCGGATGGCACGGCCAAGGTCAGCGGCAAGGCCGAGCCCAACAGCACCGTGAAAGTGACGTTGCCAGATGGCACTACCCAGGAAACCAAGGCCGGCCCGGACGGCAGCTTCGAACTGGTCAGCGCCACGCCACAACCTAACGGCACGGTCACGGCGACCGCGACCGATGCCGCCGGCAATACCGGTGCGCCCGCACAGGTGGAGTTCACCGCCAGCAATGGCGTCGACACCAAGGCTCCGGAGGCTCCGACGGGACTGACGGCGGTGACCCAACCGGATGGCACGGCCAAGGTCAGCGGCAAGGCCGAGCCCAACAGCACCGTGAACGTGACGTTGCCAGATGGCACTACCCAGGAAACCAAGGCCGGCCCAGACGGCAGCTTCGAACTGGTCAGCGCCACGCCACAACCCAACGGCACGGTCACGGCGACCGCGACCGATGCCGCCGGCAATACCGGTGCGCCCGCACAGGTGGAGTTCACCGCCAGCAATGGCGTCGACACCAAGGCTCCGGAGGCTCCGACGGGACTGACGGCGGTGACCCAACCGGATGGCACGGCCAAGGTCAGCGGCAAGGCCGAGCCCAACAGCACCGTGAAAGTGACGTTGCCAGATGGCACTACCCAGGAAACCAAGGCCGGCCCAGACGGCAGCTTCGAACTGGTCAGCGCCACGCCACAACCTAACGGCACGGTCACGGCGACCGCGACCGATGCCGCCGGCAATACCGGTGCGCCCGCACAGGTGGAATTCACTGCCAGCAATGGCGTCGACACCAAGGCTCCGGAGGCTCCGACGGGACTGACGGCGGTGACCCAACCGGATGGCACGGCCAAGGTCAGCGGCAAGGCCGAGCCCAACAGCACCGTGAAAGTGACGTTGCCAGATGGCACTACCCAGGAAACCAAGGCGGGTCCAGACGGCAGCTTCGAACTGGTCAGCGCCACGCCACAACCTAACGGCACGGTCACGGCGACCGCGACCGATGCCGCCGGCAATACCGGTGCGCCCGCACAGGTGGAATTCACTGCCAGCAATGGCGTCGACACCAAGGCTCCGGAGGCTCCGACGGGACTGACGGCGGTGACCCAACCGGATGGCACGGCCAAGGTCAGCGGCAAGGCCGAGCCCAACAGCACCGTGAACGTGACGTTGCCGGATGGCACTACCCAGGAAACCAAGGCCGGCCCAGACGGCAGCTTCGAACTGGTCAGCGCCACGCCACAACCTAACGGCACGGTCACGGCGACCGCGACCGATGCCGCCGGCAATACCGGTGCGCCCGCACAGGTGGAATTCACTGCCAGCAATGGCGTCGACACCAAGGCTCCGGAGGCTCCGACGGGGCTGACGGCGGTGACCCAACCGGATGGCACGGCCAAGGTCAGCGGCAAGGCCGAGCCCAACAGCACCGTGAACGTGACGTTGCCGGATGGCACTACCCAGGAAACCAAGGCCGGCCCAGACGGCAGCTTCGAACTGGTCAGCGCCACGCCACAACCTAACGGCACGGTCACGGCGACCGCGACCGATGCCGCCGGCAATACCGGTGCGCCCGCACAGGTGGAATTCACTGCCAGCAATGGCGTCGACACCAAGGCTCCGGAGGCTCCGACGGGGCTGACGGCGGTGACCCAACCGGATGGCACGGCCAAGGTCAGCGGCAAGGCCGAGCCCAACAGCACCGTGAAAGTGACGTTGCCAGATGGCACTACCCAGGAAACCAAGGCCGGCCCGGACGGCAGCTTCGAACTGGTCAGCGCCACGCCACAACCTAACGGCACGGTCACGGCGACCGCGACCGATGCCGCCGGCAATACCGGTGCGCCCGCACAGGTGGAATTCACTGCCAGCAATGGCGTCGACACCAAGGCTCCGGAGGCTCCGACGGGGCTGACGGCGGTGACCCAACCGGATGGCACGGCCAAGGTCAGCGGCAAGGCCGAGCCCAACAGCACCGTGAACGTGACGTTGCCGGATGGCACTACCCAGGAAACCAAGGCCGGCCCAGACGGCAGCTTCGAACTGGTCAGCGCCACGCCACAACCTAACGGCACGGTCACGGCGACCGCGACCGATGCCGCCGGCAATACCGGTGCGCCCGCACAGGTGGAATTCACTGCCAGCAATGGCGTCGACACCAAGGCTCCGGAGGCTCCGACGGGACTGACGGCGGTGACCCAACCGGATGGCACGGCCAAGGTCAGCGGCAAGGCCGAGCCCAACAGCACCGTGAACGTGACGTTGCCGGATGGCACTACCCAGGAAACCAAGGCGGGTCCAGACGGCAGCTTCGAACTGGTCAGCGCCACGCCACAACCTAACGGCACGGTCACGGCGACCGCGACCGATGCCGCCGGCAATACCGGTGCGCCCGCACAGGTGGAATTCACTGCCAGCAATGGCGTCGACACCAAGGCTCCGGAGGCTCCGACGGGGCTGACGGCGGTGACCCAACCGGATGGCACGGCCAAGGTCAGCGGCAAGGCCGAGCCCAACAGCACCGTGAAAGTGACGTTGCCAGATGGCACTACCCAGGAAACCAAGGCCGGCCCGGACGGCAGCTTCGAACTGGTCAGCGCCACGCCACAACCTAACGGCACGGTCACGGCGACCGCGACCGATGCCGCCGGCAATACCGGTGCGCCCGCACAGGTGGAATTCACTGCCAGCAATGGCGTCGACACCAAGGCTCCGGAGGCTCCGACGGGGCTGACGGCGGTGACCCAACCGGATGGCACGGCCAAGGTCAGCGGCAAGGCCGAGCCCAACAGCACCGTGAAAGTGACGTTGCCAGATGGCACTACCCAGGAAACCAAGGCCGGCCCGGACGGCAGCTTCGAACTGGTCAGCGCCACGCCACAACCTAACGGCACGGTCACGGCGACCGCGACCGATGCCGCCGGCAATACCGGTGCGCCCGCACAGGTGGAGTTCACCGCCAGCAATGGCGTCGACACCAAGGCTCCGGAGGCTCCGACGGGACTGACGGCGGTGACCCAACCGGATGGCACGGCCAAGGTCAGCGGCAAGGCCGAGCCCAACAGCACCGTGAACGTGACGTTGCCAGATGGCACTACCCAGGAAACCAAGGCCGGCCCAGACGGCAGCTTCGAACTGGTCAGCGCCACGCCACAACCCAACGGCACGGTCACGGCGACCGCGACCGATGCCGCCGGCAATACCGGTGCGCCCGCACAGGTGGAGTTCACCGCCAGCAATGGCGTCGACACCAAGGCTCCGGAGGCTCCGACGGGACTGACGGCGGTGACCCAACCGGATGGCACGGCCAAGGTCAGCGGCAAGGCCGAGCCCAACAGCACCGTGAAAGTGACGTTGCCAGATGGCACTACCCAGGAAACCAAGGCCGGCCCGGACGGCAGCTTCGAACTGGTCAGCGCCACGCCACAACCTAACGGCACGGTCACGGCGACCGCGACCGATGCCGCCGGCAATACCGGTGCGCCCGCACAGGTGGAATTCACTGCCAGCAATGGCGTCGACACCAAGGCTCCGGAGGCTCCGACGGGGCTGACGGCGGTGACCCAACCGGATGGCACGGCCAAGGTCAGCGGCAAGGCCGAGCCCAACAGCACCGTGAAAGTGACGTTGCCAGATGGCACTACCCAGGAAACCAAGGCCGGCCCAGACGGCAGCTTCGAACTGGTCAGCGCCACGCCACAACCTAACGGCACGGTCACGGCGACCGCGACCGATGCCGCCGGCAATACCGGTGCGCCCGCACAGGTGGAATTCACTGCCAGCAATGGCGTCGACACCAAGGCTCCGGAGGCTCCGACGGGGCTGACGGCGGTGACCCAACCGGATGGCACGGTCAAGGTCAGTGGCAAGGCCGAGCCCAACAGCACGGTCACGGTGACATTTACTGATGGCACCCAAGGCTCGGTCTTGGCGAAAGCTAATGGTGACTTCACGCTAACCAGTACCACGGCGCAGAAAACCGCCGGTACCATCAGCTCGACCGCCAAGGATGCAGCAGGCAACGAAAGCCCAGCGGCAACCCTACCTTTTGTACCTGTTCCAGCACCAGACGCGCCAGTGTTTACGGAAGCCGGCACTGATCCTGTCACCGGGCTACTCACTATCAAGGGCACCGCACCCGCCAATATGAAGGTGCAACTGACGTTCCCTGACGGTACTGTCAAGGAGGTGAGGACCGATGGGGCTGGTCGGTTCAGCCTGACCAGTGATGCGCCACAAGAAGCCGCCAAGTTCAGCGCGGTGGCGATCAATGATGCAGGTAGTTCAAGTACCGTGACAGAGGGCACCTACCTCGGTAACCCCAATGTGGCCTATAGCCTGACGATCGATGGTTATATCGATAATGTGGCGCCTGACGAAGGATTCAAGCTGACCAGCATAGCCACCAACGACAATACGCCGGAGTTGACGGGCAAGTCCGAGGGAGTGGGGAAGACCGATCAACTGATTATCATGAGTCAGGGCGTCAAGGTGGGCGTAGCAGTAGTGAGCCCCATAGATGGGGTATGGCATTTCACATTGCCTGTCACCAGCGATGGCGTTCACGATTACACACTGGAAATCCGCAACGCATTAGATATAACTAAGGCCTCTGCGACCACGAGCCTGACCATCGATACCCTGCCACCGCAAGCACCGACTATCGATCTGGTCACAGTAACGCAAGCGGGCACCAGCAATGCCATTCAGCTACCGGCGGACAAAAAAACCAGCGATAACACACCTGACCTCAAAGGCAAGGCAGAGGCTAATTCAACGGTCATTCTCTACACCCAAAACTCCGATGGAAACGAGGTTGAGGTCGGGCGAACCAAGGCTGATCAATTCGGCTCGTGGTCCATGACCACTGAGTTTCTAGCCAATCGTGTGCATACCCTGTATGCGAAAGCGATGGATGCGGTTTCATCCGTCGGCCTTGCTTCGGCCCCTGTCGTGATCGATATCACAGGACCAACGGAGATACCGAGGATCGTTGATATCAACTATGTCTGGTCGGCGGATAGTGCGGGAGACATCAATGGCGATGGCTTCGATGATATTGCCAGTGGTGTCTTCAAGGACAGCACGATAGGTGCGCTACGTGGAGGCGAGTACGTCGGAAAGGAAGCTCCCAAGGTTTTCCTGTGGCTGGATGGCAATAGGACCGCTTATCACCAGGCGGGAGTCGGGGATATCAACGGTGATGGGTTCAACGACATCACTACCATAGACAGTGACTCCGATGGTACCCGTGAGGGGTATGCCCGTTTGTACTTGGGAGGTACCTCAGTCGATGCAGGTTGGCAAAAGTCGATCTTCATACCAGACAAAAGACCGTATTTTGTCGCTTCTGCCGGCGACCTGGACGGTGACGGGCTGATGGATGTGGTGTTTGGTGCAAAGGGAGCGTCTGGGGAGAAGAGCACGCCCAAGACCGCTATTCGATTCGGTAACCCTCTGATCACTGACAAGCCCGCTCCTGCTGATTACATCGAGGGTTTTACCTTCGGAACACCATTGGGTGAAAAAAACGGAAGCATGGATGCCGCGTACAGTGGTGCTCAGTACGTCACCTCCGCCGGAGATTTCAACGGCGATGGGGTGGGCGATATAGTCACCGCTCGGGGTATCACTTTTGGCAATAACAAACGAGGAGAAATAACGTATTCGTCCGACTTGGAATGGCGGACTGGTCCGACCTCGAGAGAGCTTAATCAGGTTCAGGCTGTCAGCGGCATTGGTGATGCCAATGGCGACGGTTATGGCGATGTCGCTGTGCAGGATGGGAGGAATGTGTTTGTGGTATTCGGCGGGCCTGTGGCGTCAGGCAACAATATTATCTTGGAAGCTTCATGGTTGAAAAATAACAACCGTGGGTTTGCCGTGGATACGTCGTGGGCGAGCACTCAGGTTACGACCCATAGCGACATCCGGGGCATTGGTGACGTCAATGGTGATGGCCTTGCGGATTTTGCCTATACCACCTACGGCAATGCCTTCGATGCCAGCAAACCCGATTTCCAGGGGCTGACCCGACAGGTCAAGAAGAACTACTCCAACTCTTACATCATCTTCGGTCAGGCCAGTACGGACACCATTGATGTGAAGAACCTGACGGCAAAGCAAGGCGTTGTTGTTCCTCGCGCTCAGGCTGACGGGGCGACGCTAGCGGGTCGTATCGATATCAACGGCGATGGTTTGGCGGATGTTTATGTAGGGTCGTACGAAGCCAAGGGCAAGCTTTATATGGGGGGAAGCTCTCTTGGCGCGGAACCCTCTTACAAAGTTATCAACGGTCTGGCCAAGGGCGATGAGTCGAGCAACTTTATTGCGGGTACGGCAGGGCGTGACTACATCGTGGGCAATGGAGGAACGGATGTCATCTACTCAGGCTCCGGGGATGACATCATCGTGCTTAACAGCGACAACCTGGCTCGGCTTGCAACCGGGTTTGATACTAAAGCCGGACTCAATGGCCGCTTGGCTCGGGTCGATGGTGGTAACGGCGTCGATACCCTGAAGTTCGACAAGGATGTAACGGCAGTGGACCTTACGGAGATTTCCAATGCGGGGATAGGCACTATTCGTAGTGGTGTAGGTCTCTCTCGCCTGGCTAACATTGAGCGACTTGATCTTCGCGACACGAAAGCCAAGCTGACCTTGGAGTTGAAAGATGTAATGGATATGAGTGCCGGTATTGCCCAGGTCAACAAGGACACATTCAGTGGTGGTCTGGACCCGGAAAGTATCAAGCGTCATCAACTGGTTATTGATGGTTCCGCTGATAACACAGTTGAAGTGCAGGGGCGCAAAGACTGGATAACAACCAAGGTCGCAACAGTCAATTCGTACGGTCACAGCTATGACATTTACAACAGTGTAGGGGACTTCAAGGGGCAGCTACTGATCGAACAGGGCATCAATGTTGTCTGGGCGTAAGCGGGCAATATATTAGCGTTTGATCGCCTTGATGCCACGGCTTGATGATTGAATATCGTCAAGCCGTGGCCTCGTGCTTTCTATCTTACTGCCATGTCGTGTCCCTAGTGCTGCGTACGGCCTCGATCTGGATTGGGTTAAACCTGTAAATAACTATCGGTCTTGTCGATGTATAGCACTTGCGGCTATGTCCGCTTTCTTGGGCGCCGGCCTCGCCTTTCTTTTTCGTAGGAAATTTCCTACGCAGCCCTCGGAACGTTCCTGCAAGCAATAAGCCAGGAACTCTCCATCATTCTCCTCGCTGTATCGATGCCCTTTATTTACGGAGCTGACTCTGCTGTGTGACTGTCCTTGTGTATCCAGCGAGTGCCGAACTGCACTAACCGAGACGGCGGTATGCAAGTCGCAGAGGGAAGGGCAGGTTCGCGATATTCATTTTTTCAGAGTCGGGTACTTGAACCTCGCGGGGTAGTACTTCCAGGTATCAGTCATGCAGGAGTCTTGTCGTTGTGGATAACGAAGCTTTAAAAAACCAGGCCTTGAGTCAGATGGCCGAGCAGATCGAAGAGCAATCGGACTCTTTACTATCGGCCATACGCTCACTGTGTGAGCTCTATAACAAGGAAGTCAGCGAAACAGTGCTGTATGCCGGTTTGCCCCGAGACAAACAACTGTCTCCAGTGTTGGCAATCCGCATGCTCGAGCAGGTCGGGATCAAGGGCGGGTGGGTGCAACGGGCGCTGCCGCAACTGTCCGACTACTTGTTTCCGGCGGTTCAGGTATGTCAGGACGGTAGCTATTGCCTGTTGCTCAAGCGCAATGTGCAACTGGGTAGCGTGACCTACGATGTCATTCTTCCTGAACACCGGGGCCAGGTCACGCTGAGCGAGGCGCAAGTACAAGCGCAGTGCGCAGGCTACTTCCTGTTGACCAGCGTGTTGCCGAAGCTCGATGCCCGCAGTGAAAACGATCTGCTGTTCCAGGATCAGGGTAAGTCGCACTGGTTGTTTGCGGTGCTCTGGCGGTATCGCTTTTATTTCTACAGCGCGGCACTCGCGGCGCTGCTGGCCAATATCCTGACCCTGGCCATCACCTTCTTCACCATGAACGTCTACGACCGCGTGGTGCCGACCCAGGCATATGTCTCGTTATGGTCCATGGCCGTTGGCGTATTGATTGCGGTCAGCCTGGAGTTCGCGTCGCGGCAGATCCGCGCCTACCTGCTGGACGTCGCCGGGAAAAAAGCCGACCTGATCATTGGTGCGCGGCTGTTTCGCCAGGTCATGGCGTTGCGCCTGGAAAGCAAGCCGGGTTCGTCCGGGGCTTTTGCCAACCAGTTTCGCGAATACGAAGCGGTGCGTGACTTTGTCACTTCCGCGACCCTGGCGACTCTGTCGGACCTGCCATTTTGCATACTGTTCCTGGGCATCATTTACCTGATCGGCGGCCCTCTGGTCCTGGTTCCCTTACTGGCGGTGCCCATCATTCTGCTGCTCAGCGTTGCCTGCCAGTGGCCATTGTCGCGCTACATGCAGGAAAACATCCGAGAGATTTCCCTACGCCAGGGGCTGTTGATCGAAACCCTGGAGGGCCTGGAAGCCCTCAAGGCCTCCCGCGGCGAAGGGGTCATGCAAAAACGTTGGGACGACTTCAGTGCTCTGGCCACCGCCTCGGCGATGAAGAGTCGGTTCCTGTCGAGCCTGATCACCAATTTCGTCATGTTCGTGCAGCAGATTTCCACGGTGCTGATCGTGCTCTGGGGGGTGTACCTGATCCATGCCGGCGAGTTGAGCATGGGCGCGATGATCGGGGTGGTGATCCTCTCTGGCCGCTCGTTGCAACCGCTGGGGGCGGTGGTCGGCCTGGCCGTGCGCTTCCAGCAGGCCAAGGCAGGCATGAAGTCGTTGAACAAATTGATGAGCCTGCCCCTGGAGCGAGAACGCAGCGCGGTGTTTCTTTCGGCACCGCGTTTTGACGGCAGCCTCAGCCTGCAGAATGTCAGCTACTCCTATCCAGTACCGGGCGCGCTGGCTGTGCCCAAGGCTCTGGACAGCATCAACCTGACGATCAATGCCGGTGAGCGGTTGGTGATCCTCGGCAACATCGGCAGCGGCAAGTCGACCTTGCTCAAGCTGATGGCCCGCTTGTACCGCCAGAGCGAAGGCCGTCTGGCCATCGACGGCGTGGACGCCTCGCAAGTGGACCCTGCGGACTGGCGGGCGGCTGTTGGTTATGTCGGCCAGGACTGCCAGCTGTTCTATGGTTCCCTGCGTGACAACGTAATGATTGGCAACCCAGGCGCCAGCACCCAGCATTTTTTGCGGATTGCCCGCATGACTGGCCTGGATCGCATCGCCGCGCGCCATCCCCAGGGCTACGAGATGCCGGTGGGGGAGATGGGCCATAACCTGTCCGGCGGCCAGCGCCAGCTGATTGCCCTGGCCCGTTGCCTGATGCTGGAACCGAAGATCCTGTTGCTGGATGAGCCCACCAGTGCGATGGACGGGTTGAGCGAAGCGCAGTTTATTCGCCAGCTCAGTGAGCTGAGCCAGAACCACACCCTGGTCATTGTCACTCATCGCATGTCGATGCTCAGCCTCGTGGAGCGCCTGATTGTGCTGGAGGACGGCCATCTGGTCGCCGACGGGCCGAAAGATCGGGTCATTGCCGCCCTCAATGGCAACAGTCAGGGCGCAACCGCGCCTGTTGGCAGCTTGCAATGATCTCCCAGGCACTTCTTGGCTCTACTTTTTTGCAGGTGACTGGCGCATGTCGTTGAAAAAACTCAAGAGCTTGCTCGGAGCGGATAGACCCGCATTGGCGGTTAAGCAGGCATATGCCGTACGCGCCGAAGACGAGTCGTTCATGCGTGATTTGCAGGGGGCGCTGATCGAGCAGAAAACGCCCGCCAGTGTGCTGGTGCTATGGCTGATGGCGGCCACGGTAGCGGCGGGGCTGGTATGGGCTCACCTGGCCCGGGTGGAGGAGGTGACCCGGGGCGATGGACGGGTGATTCCCGCCAGCCGCGAACAGATTATCCAGAGCCTGGAAGGCGGGATCATGAAGGAGTTGTATGTCCAGGAAGGGCAGGTGGTGGAGCAGGGGCAGGCGCTGCTGAAAATCGACCCTACCCGGGTGGGTGCCAACTACGGCGAATCCTTGTCGCGGGTGCAAGGCCTCAAGGGCGCGATCGCTCGCTTGCGCGCGGAAGCCTATGACACGCCACTGGAGTTCCCGGAGGAGATCCGGCAGAGCGCTTCTATCGTCCGTGACGAGACACAAGCCTATAACGCCCGGCAACGTACCCTCCAGGACAGTGTCAAGGCATTGCGCCGCAGCCTGGAACTGGCCGAAAGCGAGGTCCGGTTGTCGGCGCCCATGGCGCAACAGGGGCTGGTGTCGGAAGTGGAAATCATGCGCCTGCGGCGCCAGGCCAATGAATTCAATCTGCAGATCACCGATCGCCTCAACCGCTTTCGCTCGGAGGCCAACAATGAATTGACACGCCTGGAGAGCGAACTGGCGCAGGCGCTGGAAGTGCTCAAGGGGCGCGAAGACGTGATGAATCGCACCTCGATCACCGCGCCCGTGCGCGGCACGGTCAATAACATTCGCATCACCACCCGCGGAGGGGTGATCCAGCAGGGGGCTGAAATCATGACCCTGATCCCGCTGGAGGACCGTTTGCTGGTGGAAGTCAAGATCCAGCCCGCCGATGTGGCGTTTATCCACCCGGGGCTTGCCGCGACGGTGAAGATTACCGCCTACGACTATTCGATCTACGGCGGGTTGAGCGGCAAGGTCGAACACATCAGCCCGGACACGCTGTTCGACGAAACCAAGGCGCGGGTCGGCCGGGAAAACCCGACCTATTACAAAGTTTATGTACGTACTGACCGCGCCGCGCTGGAAGCGCACGGGCGTTCCTTCCCGATCATCCCCGGGATGGTCGCCAGCGTGGATATCAAAACTGGGGAAAAGACGGTCCTGTCGTATTTGCTCAAACCGGTCATGAAGGCTCGTGAAGCTTTCCGGGAAAGATAATGTGAACATTCCAACACTGAAATTCGCTAGAACCACGCTGTTTTCAACCCTGCTTCTGGGCCTTTATGCCAACGGTACACTGGTGCTCGCGGCCGAGCCGGGCGCACCGGCCAAAGGGCTTAGCCCTGGGCAAATGACCGACTTGGCGTCGAGGTTCTCCCTCCCGAAAAAGAACGCCATGGCGGTACAAGACAAGCCATCCTCCCAACCCGCGGCGGTGGCTGTCGAGAAAAAGGTCGAGCGTGAGCCTGCCCAGTCGGCCAAGGTGCATGTGCCCGAACCGGCGGTCGAGGTGACGCAAGCGCCCAGGGCAGCTCGGGCTGAAAGCGCGCCCGCAAAGGCTGGCGTCGATTCCCCGGTCTCGCTCTCGACGATCACGGTACTGCCTGGCCCCTCCTTGCAGACGATGATTCGCAACGGTCAGCGGCCCGCTGGTAGCGAACTTCGTTCGTTGCTGCGGGACCTGGTTGGCAAAGCATTGCAACACAGCCCGGAAGTGCGCGTGGCCAACGCCAACCAGTCGGCCGCCGGGTACGACATCGATGAGGTCAAGGGACGGCGCTGGCCGCAGGTCCGCCTCGGCATGAACACCGCGCTGACCCGGGATGACAGCCGCTCTGGCCGGAGCGGCTCGGGTGATACCTCTGGCACACTCAGTGTCACCACCAACGTCTGGGACTGGGGGAAAAACGCCAGTGAACTGCGCACCGCCAAGGCTGCGCTGGGCTCGGCGGAGTTGACCGGCCAGGTCGAGCGCGAGCAGGTGGCGTTCGACACAAGTTCAGGGCTGGTCAACCTGATGCGTTACCAGCAGAGCATGGCGGTGGCCGAAGACTATGTGCAGCAGATGAGCAGTCGGGTCGACATGCTGTCCAAGATTACGCAAAGCGACAAGGGCCGGGCCAGCGAGTTGGTGCAGGCTCGCGCCAAGCTGCTGTCGGCATTGGCCAGCCGCACTCAGATCGAAAACCAGCGCGAGCTGACCCGGATCAAGTTGCAGCGTCTGCTTGGAGAAGAAGCACCGGTCATGCCTGAGGGGCTGGAATTGGAAGACAGCCTGGTGGTCGACCCAACCACGGCCCTGGCGGCACTGGACAAGCATCCGTTGTTGCTGCGTCTCAAGGCCCAGGCCGAGATGGAAGACGGCCGCGCCGCGGCACTTAAGGCCGACGGCTTGCCAGGGTTGAACCTCGTGGCCCGCAAGGAAGAGAACGGCCTGTCCGGTGGTAATGACGACCTGGACCGTGACAACGGTTGGTATGTCGGTTTCGACGTACAGTGGCAAGCGTTCAGCGGAGGCTCCAACAAAGCGGCCCAGGCGGCGGCCGGGGCCCGCAAGAGCGCGGCGCTCGAGCAGTATGAAAAGGCTAGCGAAGACCTGCGCCAGGAAATAAACCGCCTGGCCCAGAGCCGGATCACTACCGCGCAACTGGCGCAGGAGTACCAACGGTTGTCGACGGAAACCGATCGGGTGCGCAAGATGTTTTACGAGCAGTGGTACAACCTCGGCAAGCGCACGCTGCTCGATGTATTGGTGGCTGAAAACGATCACTTCAACAGCCAGTTGCAGGCCATTAACAACCGTTGGGACAGCGTGATTGCCGACTTGAGTATCTTGTCGAGTTCGGCCCTGCTGCTGGGGTATCTGTCGCTGTAGGAAAATGCTCTGAAAGGGAGATATTCTGCTGATTTCGCTTGAGTTTTTGTGATCGGCCATGGTTTCTATCTGGTCTGGGAATTTTCCTACATTTGCGTGGGAAATTTCCTGAGGTGACGGGCGTCACTAGCCCTCAATATCTCGTATTGAGTAATGAATCGGTTGATCCAGATGCGTCCTGATTGTGTTCTCGTAGTAGAGCGTCACCCGTTTCAACGTGGTGTGCTGGCCAAGGCCCTGACGAACCTGCAGGTCGGTTCCGTCCTGTCGGTCGACAGTGTCGCGCAGGCAGTGGCGCACCTGCATCGTCACGAAGTTATCGACATCATTTTTTTTGATGTGAGTGACAGTTCGATCGACAATCACGAATTCTTGCGGGTTGCCTGTGAGCTGGGCAACGTGCGGGCCTTGGTGATGTACAGTGAATTGCACGCCGAGCTGTATCGCAGCGTGGCGCAGTTGAAGAGCTTTTTCGGGATCAGGTTGCTGGGGGTTCTCGACAAACCCTTGCAACTGCAGAGCCTGCAAAAAATGCTGGCCGATTTCATTCAACTGCAACATTACCTGCCAGAGCGGCCAACGCCTGAGAACGAACTGATACCACAGGAACAGGTACGCCATGGGCTGGCCACCGGAGCCTTTCAGGCCTGGTATCAGCCGAAGTTCAATCTGCGCGATGGCCTGATGTTCGGGGCGGAGGTCCTGGTGCGTTGGCATCACCCGAACCGAGGGCTGTTACTGCCCAGGGACCTGCTTGCGGCGGTGCTGGCCTATGACCTGATCGACGAGATGTTCAAGCAGCTTCTGGACCAGGGCCTGTCGCTACTCGCCCGGTTACATAAGCAAGGAATCGAGCTTGGGCTGGCATTCAACCTCACCGCCTCCCAACTGGTACACAACGAACTGGTGGACCATATTGTCCAGCGCTTGCGCGAGCATGGCTTGTCAGGCTCCAGCCTGATGTTCGAAGTGTCTGAAAACAGCTTGCTCGACCTGCCGGATTCGGCTCGGAAAAACCTTGAGCGTTTGCACCAGAGTGGCTGCGGTTTGTCTATCGATGATTTCGGCGTGGGCTTCTCCTCATTGCAACTGCTAACCCATCTGCCATTCGATCAACTCAAGCTCGACAGTATGTTCGTGCAGAACCTGCATGAGCCTGACAACCGCGCGATCGTTGCCGGCAGCCTGGCGCTGGCCCGCACGCTGAGAATGGACCTGGTCATCGAAGGGATCGCTAATCAAGAAATTCTCGACACCCTGACCAGTCTGGGCTGCACTTTCGGCCAGGGCTTTCACCTGGCGCTTCCCATGGCCGGCTCCGACTTTGTGTTGTGGCTTGAGCAGTACGTGCTCAAGCAACATCCTCCGAATGCCTGCAAGATTTAAAAAAAATTGACGCCATCATTTTGTCATGCGCAATTTGAGCTACTTTTATGGGGCTTGAATTTCATGGTTGCGTATCGCTGATAGAGTGCTGTCCGTCTTTTCAAAAAGAGAACCTTATGCTCAAAGCGTTAGTAGTCGATGACCATCCGTTTATCCGTGCTTCTGTGAAAATGCTGCTCAAGACCGAACAGATCGAAGTGGTGGCGGAAGCCAGTAACGGTGTAGAGGCTTTGCACCTGGCGCGCGAACATGTGCCGGATCTGATCCTGTTGGATATTTCCATGCCTCTGCTCGACGGCCTGGACGTCATTGGCCGCATTGCTGCCCTGAGTCTGCCAAGCAAGATTCTGGTGCTGACCTCCCTTGAGGCCTCTTTTTATGCGCAGCGCTGCATGATCCTCGGGGCGGTCGGCTATGTGTCCAAGACCGGTGACCTGGAGGAGCTGAGCCGGGCTGTCAAGCTGGTCATGAGTGGTTACAGCTATTTCCCGGTAGCGACCAACAGCTCGGTGCGTCGTGCCGATATCCAGGCCTCCGAACAGGACCTGATCCAGCAGTTGTCCAATCGTGAGCTGGCGATCCTGCAGCAACTCGCGCGGGGTTTCAGCAACAAGGAAATCGGTGATGCCATGTTGCTCAGCAACAAGACGGTCAGTACCTATAAAAGCCGCCTGATCGAAAAGCTCAATGTGAAGTCGGTGGTATACCTGGCCGACTTCGCCAAACGTAACAACCTGATTTAAATGAACCGCCTGTTCCGTGGTTTGGCTCTACTGCTCATGTTGAGCCCTTTCGCTGCTGCCCACGATATGACGTTCGATATCGAGCCGTTGACGCTGTTCGGGCGTTCCCATGGAACCTCCCTGGCATTGAAGCTCGATGAGGCCGACTGGCGTTGGTTACGCGACAAGCGTGTGTTACGACTGGGGACGGCCGCCACCGATTCGGCCCCTTTGGATCTGACTGCCAACCCACAGGATTATGAAGGGCTGACGGCAGACTATGCGGAGCTGTTGGCGGACATGCTGCGCATCGAGATCCAGGTGCTGCGTTTTCCGGACCGGGCGCAAGCGATTGCGGCACTCAAGCATGGAGAGCTGGATCTGCTGGGTTCGGCCAGCGGTTTCGAGGCGGCGGATCCCGAGTTGGCGATTTCTCGTGCTTATACCGATGACCAGCCTGTGCTGGTCACCCGGAGCGACCGGACCACGGCCCTGCCGAAGGATCTCGAGGGGCAGAGGTTGTCCATGTCCGAGTACTACCTGAGTAGCGGGGAAGTCCGGGCTTTCTACCCTAAGGCCGACTTGCAGGTGTACCCCACGGACCTCGATGCCATCAGCGCGGTGGTGTTCGGTCAGGCCGACGTGCATGTCGGGGGGGCCCTGACGTCCAGGTACCTGATCAACAGGAATTTTCTGAGTGAAGTGCAGCTGACCGAGTTTGCTGGCCTGGAAGTCACCAATATCGGTTTTGCCTTGCGTGCCGGGGACGAGTCTTTACTACGTATCATCAATCATGCATTGGCGGTTGTTCCCACATCGGAAAGCACAGCCATCATGCGGCGTTGGGGAGGCAATGCCATCACCGTGCACGACCATGGGAGGCTCGATATCAGCCCCAACGAGCGGCGCTGGTTGACCGCGCATCCACGGTTGCGGGTGGCGGTCATCGAGGACAGCCCGCCTGTGTCTTTTTTTGACCAGCAGAGCCAACTGCGTGGCATCAGCTCAGACGTGCTGAATAAAATCAGTAGCCGTACCGGCTTGAAGTTCGAGGTGGTACGCGGCCGTACGTTTAGCGAGCTTGGTGAGCTTATACGCACTGGCAAGGCCGATCTGATCGCCTCGATCAACCATAATTTCGAAACTGAAGGCGAATTGCGCTTCACTCGGCCCTACCTGACATCTCCCTATGTGCTGGTCAGTCGCAATGCCGCGGGACAACCCGATCGCCTGGATCAAATGGCGGGCAAACGTTTGGTGCTCAGTAGGAGAAGCACGCTGCGCAGCTATATTCAGCAGAATTTTCCGGACATTATTCTGCTGGAGTCCCAGGGGACGGCCGACTCGATGGCGATGATTGCGGAGGGGCGGGCGGATGCATCGATCAGCACCCTGGTGGTGGCTCGCTACCTTATTTCCAATCAATATCAGGATCGCTTGCGGATCAGCGGTGCCGCCGGGTTGCGCCCGGCCCTGGTGGGGTTGGCCACCAGTCGTGGCTCACTGGAGCTGTATTCCATTCTGGACAAGGTGCTGATGAGCATCTCACCAGAAGAAATGAACGAACTGACTGGGCGCTGGAACAGTGAAGTCATGGTTGACACCAGCCAGACACGAGCCAGCCGGATGGCCAGCCTGCGCGGTTTTGCCCTCACCGCGGTGCTGTTATCGCTGGCGCTTGGCTGGATCCTTTATCTGCGGGGCCTGATCCGCAAGCGGGAAGCCGCCGAACGGGCACTGAGCGAACAGATGTCCTTCATGCGGGTACTGATCGACGGTTTGCCGCACCCGATCTACGTGCGTGATCGCGAGACGCGCATGTTGCTCTGCAACAGCCGCTATCTGGAGATCAGCGGCCGCCGTCATGAAGAAATCATCGGCACCCGGCCAAGCGAAGGGCTGGGTATCGAAGAGCAATACAGCCTCGCGTTCGAGCAGCAGTACCAAGAGGTCATGGCGGCGGGCAAGGAATTGCTCAGAGACTGTCAACTGATGCTGCCGGACGGCCGGACGATTACGGCCTATCACTGGATTCTGCCGTTTCGCGACAATGCTGGCGAGGTCAAGGGCATCATTGCCGGCTGGATCGATATCAGTGAGCGCGAACAGTTGCTCGGAGAGCTTAAGGAGGCCAAGCGCGAGGCGGAGAACGCCAACCGGGCCAAGACCACCTTCCTGGCGACCATGAGTCATGAAATACGTACACCCATGAACGCGGTGGTCGGAATGCTTGAGCTGGCGATGAAAAGAGCCGATCATGGCATTCTCGATCGCTTTGCCATTGAAGTCGCGTCCGGCGCCGCGCGAGGCATGCTCGACCTGATTGGCGACATTCTCGATGTGGTACGGATCGAGTCCGGGCGGTTGACGTTGAACCCGCAAAGGACTGCATTCAAGGATCTGGTCGAATCGGTGGTACGGGTATTCGACGGGTTGGCGCGGCAAAAACAGCTGGCGTTGGTACTGGAGTTCGATGAGCAAGCCGACCGGGAAGTGTTGATCGACCCACTGCGCCTCAAGCAGGTACTGTCCAACCTGCTGAGCAATGCCATCAAGTTCACCAGCGTCGGGCAGGTGCTGGTCAGTGTGGAAGCGAGGCTTGACGAGGCGGGCGAAAGCCTGGGAATCCGCTTGCTGGTGCGCGATACCGGGATTGGTATTTCTGCCGAGGACCAGCTGAAGCTGTTTGCTCCGTTCAGTCAGGCCGGCGCCGACAGCCAGTCCACTTCAGGGGGCTCGGGGCTGGGGTTGATGATCAGCCGTACCCTGTGTTCGATGATGCAGGGCCAGTTGAACCTGACCAGCGTGCCAGGCCTGGGCACGCAAACCGAGGTACTGCTGGACCTGCCGATACTGCCTGCGTTGCCCACCGACAAACCGGCACCGGCGGAGGTACAGCCGGGCAAGGTATTGAGTGTACTGGTGGTCGACGATTACCCGGCCAACCGCATGTTGCTGTCGCAGCAGTTGAATTATCTCGGGCACAACGTGCAGGACGAACAGGACGGTGCCCACGGTTTGCGTAGCTGGCGCAACCACCATTTCGACGTGGTGATCACCGACTGCAATATGCCGGTGATGAACGGTTACGACCTGGCTAAGGCGATCCGTGCCGAAGAGGAACTCTCGAATGCCACGCCTTGCCTGATTCTCGGCTTTACCGCCAATGCCCAGCCGGAAGAGATCGACCGCTGCCTGGCGGCCGGTATGGACGATTGCCTGTTCAAACCGATCGGCATGAAGGACCTGATGGCGCGCCTGTCCAAGGTAGAGTCTGCGTTCGAGCAGGCGCCCGAGGCCGATGACCTCACACCCTCCGACGACGACATCGACCTGGGCAGCCTTGAGCAACTGACCTGTGGCGATCGAGCCTCGATCAACAGCCTGCTGCAGGACCTGGCCAGTAGTAACGAGGAGGACTTGCTGCGACTGCTCAAACTCTTCAGTCAGAACGATCTGGTTGGCCTGGGAGATCTGGCCCATCGGGTCAAGGGTGGTGCTCGGATCATCAAGGCAAAGCGGCTGATTCAGTGTTGCGAGCAGTTGCAGAACGATTGCAACGGACTGGATGGGGTGCGCCTGACTCAGTCGGTGGATGCCTTGCACGAGGCAATGGAAGCGCTGGCTCGGGTTCTTGAGAAATACATCGGGCTGCCGGTCGACTGACTTCATAGATGCGAGCAGATCCAGGTGCCGGCCCGAGTTAAATCCCAGGAAATTTCCTACATGGTGGCGGGAAACTTCCTCGTCCGGTTTCATTGCGAAAAAGACAGGATAGCGCTCACACACCAGATCGGGCGGTGAGCTAATCCCTGGCTACCAACAGCCGCGTGAACTTTCCCCCCTTTACGAAAAAATTTCTGTGTTTGACCTATGCCCGGTCGGGATGAGCAGTAGCTTTCTCTCGAGGCAGAGGACATGGCGGGAATGCTTGCCGTTCGGTTGAGGTACCAGGCATCGAAACACGCTGGATCCGGTGCAAGGATGAGCCTTAACAGGCTCCGATAAACAAGGGAGTCTCAAGAACTCATGCTGCAACCGTACCGCGGAGAATAATTCATGCAAGCGTTGCCCCTACGTGTCCTGGTGCTGGAAGACCATCTCTTCCAGCAGACGGTCGCCGCCAGCCAGCTCAAACAGCTGGGCTGCCAGGACGTGTTCAGTGCCTCAAATGGCGCACAGGCCCTGGAGATCCTGCAACGGGTCGGACCTGTGGATATTGCTTTGTGCGATCTGCACATGGAGGGCATGGATGGTCTGGAATTCCTGCATCGCGTGGCTCGCGCGGGGCTGGTGGGGGCGGTGATTCTCAGCAGCTCACTCAGTGAGGATGTGCGACGGGCCGCGCGGCAACTGGTGCCATTACTCGGGCTTGAGTTGTTGGGCGACGTTGGCAAGCCCTTGCGGATCGATACCTTGGAGGCACTTCTGAAAAAGCATTTGTACAAACCGGCGGTTACCTCGGCGACCCTCAAACCCTTCGCCCTGGCAGGAATAGACGAGGTCCGCTCGGCGATGCAGCACCAGCAGATGGAGACGTATTTCCAACCCAAGATCAATCTGCTGATGGGGGATGTGGTGGGGGTGGAGGCGTTGACGCGCTGGAATCATCCTTCTGGCGAGATGGTCCCGCCCGCGGTATTCATGCCCGCCATTGAAAGCAGCGACTTGCTCAATGACCTGTTCTTTACCCAGCTCAACCATGGCCTGGAGTTACAACGCCAGGCCTGGAGTCGGGGTCATCTGTTGAACGTCGCATTCAACCTGGAGCCGGTGCAATTGTCCAACCCAGAGCTGGTCTCGACCATCAAGAATGTGCTGTACGGCTACGGGTTGCCAGGTTCGACCCTGACCTTCGAGTTGACCGAAAGCGGATTGCTGGAAGCCTCGGCAACCTGCCTGGAAAGCCTGGTGCGCTTGCGCATGATGGGGTGCCGGCTGTCCATTGATGATTTCGGTGTGGGGTTTTCATCCTTGCAACGCCTGTGCCGGTTGCCGTTCAACGAAATCAAACTCGATGGCCAGTTTGTCCGAGGGTTGGACGAACCTCGGTGCCGTGCGGCCATCAGCAGCACCCTGGCCCTTGGCGCGACTCTGGGCATGTCGGTGGTGGTCGAGGGCATCGAAACGCCGGAGCAGCACCAGCAGCTGCTTGATTTGGGCTGTGCCCAGGGGCAGGGCTTCCTGTTCGCCAAACCCATGACCAAGCAGGACCTGCTGGTCTGGCTGGAGACCCGGGTCATGCCTGACACCATCATCTGATGCCTGATCGGACCGCCCCTGAGGAGATGAGAATGCCGACACCGTCTTTACGCATATTGATTGTCGAAAACGAGCACCTGCAACGACTGAGCATCGAACGCATGCTCAATCAGTACGGCTACCATCGGGTTGCACCCGTTTCCTCCTTCGATGAATTGTTGGCCATGACTGATCATGCCGTCGAGCCCTTCGACCTGCTGGTGATCAACAGTGCGCTGGCAGTGGGAGCCGGCATCAACCTTGAAGACTTTTGCCATCGCTGCCCCTGCATCCGTAATGCCCTGATCTATGAGGGTACCCCGGTGCCGGTCCCTGTGGCCGAGGAGGAGCCCGGCTATCGAGTGGTGAAAAAGCTTTCGGGCGTACCCGATAGCGAGACGATCAAGAGCTTGATGTCCGAGATTGATCCCGGACAGAAAAAAAACATCCGCCGTCGATTGTTTCGCAATATATTGCGCTGAACGCCGGCACGAGCCCTTTCTGGGGCCGTCTACTGCACAGATAGTGCACGGTCTGGTGAATGCGGATGACACCGCCGTGCCGATTGTGCTTGGTCCTTTGCCCGTATCCCACCCATCATTTCCCTGCTGTTTCAACCCCCGTCAATTCATGTCTTGAGTCTGGCCGTGCATGTCTGCGCAGACAGAGCCAACCGCCGCACACCATGGCGGCGACGTTGTGTATCCCGGTTTTCACAATGCAGCCGTTGGCCGATTGCTCCTTGTCGAGGCGGTGCTTGCTTGCAAGGTGTGGAGTGTCTGGCGGTCTTGTATCAGCCCGTGTTTCGTTCTTGTCGGAGATGGTATGCGAGAAGACGGGCAACCCGGAGCGGGCAAGGGAGCAGGCCTTCCTTCCAGAGAGCGCTTGACTGGTTCAAGGTTGGATGGCGCATTTTAGGGGCTTCAAGCTGAAGCGATGATGAGAGTGCTACTGGAGCGTGCTAACGCCCCAGAACGTCGTCGGGGCATTAACGGGTACGGTCGAGTGGGGCGCCGAGAACCATGTCGTATCGACATATGCCGGACTGTGCCGAGGGCGCCCTTGAACCGGGAGCTGTCGAGGCTAGAGCTGCATGCCCGCCAGTTGCCTGGCATTTTCCGGCAAGTAGGCGACTTTCAGAAAATAGTCCTTGCCCAGGAGCTTGCCTTCACCAAACCAGGTGATGCCATTGTGCAGCAGCTTCAAACCTGAGAAATCGTAGGCAAACGACGTTCGGGTGCTACTGATGAAGATGAATTGATCGGCATCCAGCTTCAGCACTTTGTACTGGGTGCCGGGCGGCGGTAGCTGCGCTTTTACCCGCTGCAAATAAGCCGGTGCCAGGTTCGCGAACATTTCAATGGACAGTTGTCGATACTGCTCCAGCGTCAGCCCAGGGCGGCTCTGCAGCTCGGCGGCGATCAGCGCGAAGACATCGGCATTGGTTTGCGCGATCGCCAGCTTATGGGGCAGGGCCGCCAGCAGTTTCGCCTGGTCGATCTGTGGTGTGGTTTTTTCTACTTGGCCGTTCTTGTTCTCGGTGGCTGGGGGCGGCGCCTCGATCATGAGTCCGCTCAGGCTCAGTGGCGATAACACCGTGCTCGCCAGGTATGCCGCGCAGGTGCTGGCCTGGGTCTGTCGGTCACCATTGACCAGCAGCGATAACGGATGGCCCTGCGCCGGGATATCCCCGGCGTTGCCACCTTGTTGCTGAATGAAGGCATTGACGTTTTCCTGCTGGATATCGCCTCTGGCCAAGGCGCACAGCTGCTCCATGATCAAGGGTTGTTTATGCGGCGCCAGTGTGTCGGCGAGGCTGAGTACGGCGTTTTGCAGGATGGGCAGGGCGGGCAGATCGAGCCATTGGGAGCGAACCTCAACGGCATTCTTTGTCTCTCCGCAGCCGGACAGCCCCAGTGCGAATACCAGGCCAAGGCCGGGAAGCAGCTTGAATTTCATCAAAATGATCCTGTAGTGAAATATCCGGGAATGATTGCCCCTGGTGCGGGAGGGGCGGCCCGGAAGAGCAAGGCCCGGTTCGGGCCGGGCCTTGCTTCTTACTTGTCAAGCTTGCGGCTTACCACTGATAGCCAACACCCACGGCCACACCGGTATCGTTTTGGCTGTTGGTGGTGCCCATCAGGTTGGTGGACCAGCGACCGTTTTCCGAGACATGCGAGACACCCACCGCCAGTGCCGACTGGCCGCGGTAGTTGCCCATCGCCACCGAGGTCATGCTGCCCCCTTCCGTCGACGAGCGTGGCAGGCTGGCCATTGCCATGGCTCCGGCGATACCGGCGCTAAGAGTGCTGTCTTGTTGCTGGAGGTCGTGGCGGATGTCGGCGAAACGCCGGTCGGTGTAGGCATTGGCTTCACTGGTGACACTGGCCACGCTGCGGCTCAGTTGCTCGACATTGACCGCGTCGGTCATCCGGCTACCGGCGGCGACGTTGGTGATTTGCCGTTCACTCCCTGCATGCCCCACCGAGACGCTGTTTTCCCGGTCGGCGACCGAGTTGGCTCCGAGCGCGACGCTATTGTTTGCGGTGGCCTGGGCATCGTTACCGGTGGCGGTGGCATTTTTCGCGGTGGCCTGGGCATTGCTGCCGATCGCCACGCTGTTATCGCCCGAGGCCCGCGAGCCCATGCCCCCGGCCACGGCATTGGCACCGCTTGCCTTGGGCTGTTGCGCGTTGCGGCTGTTGTTGACCTGGAACGCACCACTGGTGCCTTTCTGCACACTGCTGATGTCGGCCTCGACCTTGGCCACACTGTTGTTGAGGTTGGTCGCCACGGCATCCATGTTTTTGATCGAACTCTGGACCTGCTTGATGCTGGTGTCTGTGTAGGTCTTGGACTCGGCGACCGCGCCGTCAAGTTGACGCAGGTTGACGGCGTCGGTGGCCTTGCTGCCATCGGCAACGTTGCTCAGGACGCGGGTTTGGCCAGTGGCGGCGTTACCGACCGAGACAACGCCGGCCGTGCTGTTGTTCACCCCCGAGTACTTGCCGGTATAGCTTTGCGTGCCGCGTTGATCGTCGCTGGCGCCCTTGCCCAGGGCGACGCTGCCAGCAGCCGAGGCTGTGGCGCCGTCACCGATGGCCACCGCGCTGGCAGCTGTCGCGCTGGCGTCGTTACCCAGGGCGATGGCGGCCGTGGCGCTGGCCTGGGCATTGGGGCCCACTGCGACCGAGTCCGCGCCGCTGGCGAGCGAGTCGGTCTTGGCGGATAGGGTGTGGAAGTACTTAATGCCGGCCCCATTGTTGACGATGTTGTCGATCCGAGTGTTGGTGGTAAACAACTGGCTACCATTGACGGCCTCGGTGCTGGTGGCCGTCAGCTCGCCCGCTTTGACATTGGCCAGAGTGGTGGCGGTGCCACCCGGGTTGAAGGTCACCTTGGTCTTGCTGTCCACGTCGTCGTACTTGACACCCACGGCGGCAGTGTTGGCCAGGCTGTTGCTGAGGCTGGTCAGGGCGTCACCAACGTTGTTGCTGGTGGCCGGCGTGGCGCTGGCCTTGCCGGCGGCATCGATGCTGGTGGTGCTGAAGCTCGGTGCCGTCCAGGCGCCAGTGATGGCGTTCACCTGGGCGCCGCCGCCCAGGGCATTGGCGATGTTCTGGTTCTGCGTGCCGGCGCTGGCCGCCAGGTTGCCGAGTTGAGTTCCCAGCCCCGTGACTTGATTGCCCAAACCGCTGACCGCTTGATTGGTCTCGAACAACTGGCTGCCGTTGACCGCATCGCTGCTGGTCGCGCTCAAAGTGCCGGCGGCGACATTGCTCAGGGTGGTGGCGGTGCCACCGGGGTTGAAGGTCACCTTGCTCTTGCTGTCCACGTCGTCGTACTTGACGCCCACGGCGGCGGTGTTGGCCAGGCTGTTGTTGAGGCTGGACAGGGCATCACCGACATTGCTGCTGATGGCCGGCGTGACGCTGGCCTTGCCGGCGGCATCGATGCTGGTGGTGCTGAAACTTGGGGCGGTCACCGCGCCAGTGGCCGGGTCTACTTGAGCGCCGCCACCCAGGGCATTGGCGATGCCTTCGCCAAGTTGACCGAGCTGTTTGCCGGAACTGGTGGCCAGGTTACCCAGTTGGGTATTGATGTTGGTAATGCTCTCACCGAGGCTGCTGCCCAGGTTGGTGACCGAGGTGTTGGTCTCGAACAGCTGGCTGCCATTGACCGCATCGCTGCTGGTCGCGCTCAGGGTGCCGGCGGCGACATTGGTCAGGGTGGTAGCAGTACCCGCTGGGTTGAAGGTCACCTTGGTCTTGCTGTTCACGTCGTCGTACTTGACGCCCACGGCAGCGGTGTTGACCAGGCTGTTGTTGAGGCTGGACAGGGCATCGCCGACGTTGCTGCTGATGGTCGGTGTGGCGCTGGCCTTGCCAGCGGCATCGATGCTGGTGGTGCTGAAGCTTGGGGCGGTCACCGCGCCAGTGGCCGGGTCTACTTGAGCGCCGCCGCCCAGGGCGTTGGCGATGCCTTCGCCAAGTTGACTGACCTGGTTACCGGAGCTATTGGCCAGGTTGCCAAGCTGTGTATTGAACTCGGTACTCAGATTGGTAATGGATTGGTTGAGGCTGCTGCCCAGGTTGGTGACCGAGGTGTTGGTCTCGAACAACTGGCTGCCATTGACCGCATCGCTGCTGGTCGCGCTCAGGGTGCCGGCGGCGACATTGGTCAGGGTGGTAGCAGTACCCGCTGGGTTGAAGGTCACCTTGGTCTTGCTGTTCACGTCGTCGTACTTGACGCCCACGGCGGCGGTGTTGGCCAGGCTGTTGTTGAGGCTGGACAGGGCATCACCGACATTGCTGCTGATGGCCGGCGTGACGCTGGCCTTGCCGGCGGCATCGATGCTGGTGGTGCTGAAACTTGGGGCGGTCACCGCGCCAGTGGCCGGGTCTACTTGAGCGCCGCCGCCCAGGGCGTTGGCGATGCCTTCGCCAAGTTGACTGACCTGGTTACCGGAGCTATTGGCCAGGTTGCCAAGCTGTGTATTGAACTCGGTACTCAGATTGGTAATGGATTGGTTGAGGCTGCTGCCCAGGTTGGTGACCGAGGTGTTGGTCTCGAACAGCTGGCTGCCATTGACCGCATCGCTGCTGGTCGCGCTCAAAGTGCCGGCGGCGACATTGGTCAAGGTGGTGGCGGTGCCACCGGGGTTGAAGGTCACCTTGCTCTTGCTGTTCACGTCGTCGTACTTGACGCCCACGGCGGCGGTGTTGACCAGGCTGTTGTTGAGGCTGGACAGGGCATCACCGACATTGCTGCTGATGGCCGGCGTGGCGCTGGCCTTGCCGGCGGCATCGATGCTGGTGGTGCTGAAACTTGGGGCGGTCACCGCGCCAGTGGCCGGGTCTACTTGAGCGCCGCCGCCCAGGGCGTTGGCGATGCCTTCGCCAAGCTGACTGAGCTGGTTACCGGAGCTATTGGCCAGGTTACCCAGTTGGGTATTGAACTCGGTACTCAGATTGGTAATGGATTGGTTGAGGCTGCTGCCCAGGTTGGTGACCGAGGTGTTGGTCTCGAACAGCTGGCTGCCATTGACCGCATCGCTGCTGGTCGCGCTCAAAGTGCCGGCGGCGACATTGGTCAAGGTGGTGGCGGTGCCACCGGGGTTGAAGGTCACCTTGCTCTTGCTGTTCACGTCGTCGTACTTGACGCCCACGGCGGCGGTGTTGACCAGGCTGTTGTTGAGGCTGGACAGGGCATCGCCGACGTTGCTGCTGATGGTCGGTGTGGCGCTGGCCTTGCCAGCGGCATCGATGCTGGTGGTGCTGAAGCTTGGGGCGGTTACCGCGCCAGTGGCCGGGTCTACTTGAGCGCCGCCGCCCAGGGCGTTGGCGATGCCTTCGCCAAGCTGACCGAGCTGGTTACCGGAGCTATTGGCCAGGTTACCCAGTTGGGTATTGAACTCGGTACTCAGATTGGTAATGGATTGGTTGAGGCTGCTGCCCAGGTTGGTGACCGAGGTGTTGGTCTCGAACAACTGGCTGCCATTGACCGCATCGCTGCTGGTCGCGCTCAGGGTGCCGGCGGCGACATTGGTCAGGGTGGTAGCAGTACCCGCTGGGTTGAAGGTCACCTTGGTCTTGCTGTTCACGTCGTCGTACTTGACGCCCACGGCGGCGGTGTTGGCCAGGCTGTTGTTGAGGCTGGACAGGGCATCACCGACATTGCTGCTGATGGCCGGCGTGACGCTGGCCTTGCCGGCGGCATCGATGCTGGTGGTGCTGAAACTTGGGGCGGTCACCGCGCCAGTGGCCGGGTCTACTTGAGCGCCGCCGCCCAGGGCGTTGGCGATGCCTTCGCCAAGCTGACTGAGCTGGTTACCGGAGCTATTGGCCAGGTTACCCAGTTGGGTATTGAACTCGGTACTCAGATTGGTAATGGATTGGTTGAGGCTGCTGCCCAGGTTGGTGACCGAGGTGTTGGTCTCGAACAGCTGGCTGCCATTGACCGCATCGCTGCTGGTCGCGCTCAAAGTGCCGGCGGCGACATTGGTCAAGGTGGTGGCGGTGCCACCGGGGTTGAAGGTCACCTTGCTCTTGCTGTTCACGTCGTCGTACTTGACGCCCACGGCGGCGGTGTTGACCAGGCTGTTGTTGAGGCTGGACAGGGCATCGCCGACGTTGCTGCTGATGGTCGGTGTGGCGCTGGCCTTGCCAGCGGCATCGATGCTGGTGGTGCTGAAGCTTGGGGCGGTTACCGCGCCAGTGGCCGGGTCTACTTGAGCGCCGCCGCCCAGGGCGTTGGCGATGCCTTCGCCAAGCTGACCGAGCTGGTTACCGGAGCTATTGGCCAGGTTACCCAGTTGGGTATTGAACTCGGTACTCAGATTGGTAATGGATTGGTTGAGGCTGCTGCCCAGGTTGGTGACCGAGGTGTTGGTCTCGAACAACTGGCTGCCATTGACCGCATCGCTGCTGGTCGCGCTCAGGGTGCCGGCGGCGACATTGGTCAGGGTGGTAGCAGTACCCGCTGGGTTGAAGGTCACCTTGGTCTTGCTGTTCACGTCGTCGTACTTGACGCCCACGGCGGCGGTGTTGGCCAGGCTGTTGTTGAGGCTGGACAGGGCATCACCGACATTGCTGCTGATGGCCGGCGTGACGCTGGCCTTGCCGGCGGCATCGATGCTGGTGGTGCTGAAACTTGGGGCGGTCACCGCGCCAGTGGCCGGGTCTACTTGAGCGCCGCCGCCCAGGGCGTTGGCGATGCCTTCGCCAAGTTGACTGACCTGGTTACCGGAGCTATTGGCCAGGTTGCCAAGCTGTGTATTGAACTCGGTACTCAGATTGGTAATGGATTGGTTGAGGCTGCTGCCCAGGTTGGTGACCGAGGTGTTGGTCTCGAACAGCTGGCTGCCATTGACCGCATCGCTGCTGGTCGCGCTCAAAGTGCCGGCGGCGACATTGGTCAAGGTGGTGGCGGTGCCACCGGGGTTGAAGGTCACCTTGCTCTTGCTGTTCACGTCGTCGTACTTGACGCCCACGGCGGCGGTGTTGACCAGGCTGTTGTTGAGGCTGGACAGGGCATCGCCGACGTTGCTGCTGATGGTCGGTGTGGCGCTGGCCTTGCCAGCGGCATCGATGCTGGTGGTGCTGAAGCTTGGGGCGGTTACCGCGCCAGTGGCCGGGTCTACTTGAGCGCCGCCGCCCAGGGCGTTGGCGATGCCTTCGCCAAGCTGACCGAGCTGGTTACCGGAGCTATTGGCCAGGTTACCCAGTTGGGTATTGAACTCGGTACTCAGATTGGTAATGGATTGGTTGAGGCTGCTGCCCAGGTTGGTGACCGAGGTGTTGGTCTCGAACAGCTGGCTGCCATTGACCGCATCGCTGCTGGTCGCGCTCAAAGTGCCGGCGGCGACATTGGTCAAGGTGGTGGCGGTGCCACCGGGGTTGAAGGTCACCTTGCTCTTGCTGTTCACGTCGTCGTACTTGACGCCCACGGCGGCGGTGTTGACCAGGCTGTTGTTGAGGCTGGACAGGGCATCGCCGACGTTGCTGCTGGTGGTCGGCGTGGCGCTGGCCTTGCCGGCGGCATCGATGCCGGTAGTGCTGAAGCTCGGGGCGGTCACCGCGCCGGTGGCCGGGTCTACTTGAGCGCCGCCGCCCAGGGCGTTGGCGATGCCTTCGCCAAGCTGACTGAGCTGGTTACCGGAGCTATTGGCCAGGTTACCCAGTTGGGTATTGAACTCGGTACTCAGATTGGTAATGGATTGGTTGAGGCTGCTGCCCAGGTTGGTGACCGAGGTGTTGGTCTCGAACAACTGGCTGCCATTGACCGCATCGCTGCTGGTCGCGCTCAGGGTGCCGGCGGCGACATTGGTCAAGGTGGTGGCGGTGCCACCGGGGTTGAAGGTCACCTTGGTCTTGCTGTCCACGTCGTCGTACTTGACACCCACGGCGGCGGTGTTGGCCAGGCTGTTGTTGAGGCTGGACAGGGCATCACCGACATTGCTGCTGATGGCCGGCGTGGCGCTGGCCTTGCCGGCGGCATCGATGCTGGTGGTGCTGAAACTTGGGGCGGTCACCGCGCCAGTGGCCGGGTCTACTTGAGCGCCGCCACCCAGGGCATTGGCGATGCCTTCGCCAAGTTGACCGAGCTGTTTGCCGGAACTGGTGGCCAGGTTACCCAGTTGGGTATTGATGTTGGTAATGCTCTCACCGAGGCTGCTGCCCAGGTTGGTGACCGAGGTGTTGGTCTCGAACAACTGGCTGCCGTTGACCGCATCGCTGCTGGTCGCGCTCAGGGTGCCGGCGGCGACATTGGTCAAGGTGGTGGCGGTGCCACCGGGGTTGAAGGTCACCTTGGTCTTGCTGTCCACGTCGTCGTACTTGACACCCACGGCGGCGGTGTTGGCCAGGCTGTTGTTGAGGCTGGACAGGGCATCACCGACATTGCTGCTGATGGCCGGCGTGGCGCTGGCCTTGCCGGCGGCATCGATGCTGGTGGTGCTGAAACTTGGGGCGGTCACCGCGCCAGTGGCCGGGTCTACTTGAGCGCCGCCACCCAGGGCATTGGCGATGCCTTCGCCAAGTTGACCGAGCTGTTTGCCGGAACTGGTGGCCAGGTTACCCAGTTGGGTATTGATGTTGGTAATGCTCTCACCGAGGCTGCTGCCCAGGTTGGTGACCGAGGTGTTGGTCTCGAACAGCTGGCTGCCATTGACCGCATCGCTGCTGGTCGCGCTCAGGGTGCCGGCGGCGACATTGGTCAGGGTGGTAGCAGTACCCGCTGGGTTGAAGGTCACCTTGGTCTTGCTGTTCACGTCGTCGTACTTGACGCCCACGGCGGCGGTGTTGGCCAGGCTGTTGTTGAGGCTGGACAGGGCATCACCGACATTGCTGCTGATGGCCGGCGTGACGCTGGCCTTGCCGGCGGCATCGATGCTGGTGGTGCTGAAACTTGGGGCGGTCACCGCGCCAGTGGCCGGGTCTACTTGAGCGCCGCCACCCAGGGCATTGGCGATGCCTTCGCCAAGTTGACCGAGCTGTTTGCCGGAACTGGTGGCCAGGTTACCCAGTTGGGTATTGATGTTGGTAATGCTCTCACCGAGGCTGCTGCCCAGGTTGGTGACCGAGGTGTTGGTCTCGAACAACTGGCTGCCGTTGACCGCATCGCTGCTGGTCGCGCTCAGGGTGCCGGCGGCGACATTGGTCAAGGTGGTGGCGGTGCCACCGGGGTTGAAGGTCACCTTGGTCTTGCTGTCCACGTCGTCGTACTTGACACCCACGGCGGCGGTGTTGGCCAGGCTGTTGTTGAGGCTGGACAGGGCATCACCGACATTGCTGCTGATGGCCGGCGTGGCGCTGGCCTTGCCGGCGGCATCGATGCTGGTGGTGCTGAAACTTGGGGCGGTCACCGCGCCAGTGGCCGGGTCTACTTGAGCACCGCCGCCCAGGGCGTTGGCGATGCCTTCGCCAAGCTGACCGAGCTGGTTACCGGAGCTATTGGCCAGGTTACCCAGTTGGGTATTGAACTCGGTACTCAGATTGGTAATGGATTGGTTGAGGCTGCTGCCCAGGTTGGTGACCGAGGTGTTGGTCTCGAACAGCTGGCTGCCATTGACCGCATCGCTGCTGGTCGCGCTCAGGGTGCCGGCGGCGACATTGGTCAGGGTGGTAGCAGTACCCGCTGGGTTGAAGGTCACCTTGGTCTTGCTGTTCACGTCGTCGTACTTGACACCCACGGCGGCGGTGTTGACCAGGCTGTTGTTGAGGCTGGACAGGGCATCGCCGACGTTGTTGGTGGTGGTCGCGGTGGTGGCGTTACCAGCGGTGCTGATTGGCGTGGTGCTGAAGGTGGGAGCTGTCCAGGTCCCGGTAGTGGTGTTCGATGTAGCACCGCCACCCAGCGCGTTGGCGATGTTCTGGTCCTGGTTACTGCTGTTGTTGCTCAGGGAAACGATGCTGTTATTGGTGCTGTTCAACTGGCTGCCATTGACAGCTTCAGTGCTGGTGGGGCTCAGGGTACCGGCGGCAACGTTGGCGAGGGTGGTAGGGGTACCAGCAGGATTGAAGGTGACCTTGGCCTTGGTGGCGGCGCTGTCATATTTGACGGCCACGGCGGCGGTATTGACCAGGCTGCCATTGAGACTGGTCAGGGCTGCGCCGACATTGTTGCTGATGGTCGCGGTGGTGGCGGTGCCTGCGGCATTGATCGGGGTGGTGCTATAGCTCGGCACAGAAATCAAACCAGCTACACCGCTGAGCGCAGCACCGCCGCCGAGGGCGGCGGCAGCCGAGGAGGCCGTGTTGAACAGTTCGGAGCCGTTCACCGCTTCCAATGAACCGGTCGATACTGTCCCGTTCCCGAGTTGCAGTATTTTGGTGCCACGCATATCGAGTGTGTTGATATGGGCAGCCGCAGTTGTAGGCGTCATTAATCCTGCGGTGGAGCCGCCATTAACAAAAAGCTCATTGCCGAGGGTCAGAGATGTCGCCCCGTTGTTATTTGCGCCTGTCGTACCATTCGGGTTATAAAATAGCGAGCGATTAGTTTGGGTGGACTTATCTGATGAGTCGCAGCCGTTGTTATCTCGTATTTCTTTATAATTACCGCTATCTCCAGCATGGGAGCAGCCCCTGTCGACTCCATCATTAATATATATACCATCGCCGCCAGCTGAAAAAGCGCTGGACGTCCATCCCAGACTCAAGAGGAATGGAAAAGTGAGGCCGCCCAGCAGCATCCGGTTATTGAAAAAACTCATCCCGGCAAGAGGTAACGACATTGTTGACATGTTGTTGCACTTCTTCGCCTGGAACTGATGAACATCACCATTAACAATAATTGAACCACGGCTTTTGGTTTTTCCGCCACTAATAGCCAGCTCCGATGCAACAACCCAGCAACTTTTTGAAAGGCTCCAAAGTACAGTGTGTATTTTATTCATGACGTCTGGCGTCAGCCAACCTCTGCAATAATGGTTATATAAATTTTAAATTTTTGAAATCGATTGCATTTCGCTAGTCAACGATGCCGGCTCAGATGAACAGGGCTCGAAAAGAGAAGTAGTTAATTGGTTATGTGTTCGCGTAGCCAGTTTCTTGAATAGACAGCCTCCTCAAAAACTTATTGTTGCCAGTCTTTTCGCAGGTAATTAAGTTTTAGAGGGTCGTCAGTCAGAAAGTTTTAAAAGCTAATTTCACTAACTGAAGCCTTCTTTTTGCGTGACCTGATCTTTCAACTCACACAGGATGAGGCGTAATGTAATTCGCTCGTTATTGGGGAGTCTGTAGGAAAATTCCTAGCAATAGACGGATGCCTAGGAATCGCAAGGATTGATCGATTTTTAGAAAGTCTTTTTATATCAAATGGTTGTGTGTTTTTTTAATGCGGAAGGGGTGTAGGGAAAGAGGCATAGACCTTGCTGAGAAACTTCCTACATTTGTTTGGGAAATTTCCTACATGTTGAAAACTCGGGGTTACGAAATACTTCAAACTTGTAAGCGTTCGTCCCCCTTGAAGATCTGAATCCAGAAAGACTCGAGTGATCCACAGGCGTATTCGAGATGGGGAAATCTTCATCCTTTACAGAGCAGCGGGGCAGGCGATCCAGTCCCTCCACCTTTCGAGAAGTAACAGGCCAGGGCGTGATCCATCCTCCTGAACGCGCGGGATTTTTTCCTTCGGTAGCCGGTGGTCAGCCCTCGATAAACAAGGATGGAGTTTTCTTCCCGCCGTGGCGCTCTTCCCTTTAGAGGCGTCAAGCAGCGCCCGCCAGGAGGCATCCGCCGAGGAGCCTCGATCCATATCCCGGCCAACGTCCCGCTCCCGATCCGATAGCTGCCAATGCCAGCACCTGGCAAGCCCCGCGATGGCTTGCCCCTGGGCTCATTTGAGCTGCGACTGCAGTTGCTGCGCCATCTCCAGGTGATGCTCGAGGGTGGGCAGGGTCTTCTCGGCGAAGGCCTTCAGCTCGGGCTTGTCCGAAGAAGCCAATTCCTTCTTGAACAGGGCCACTGGTCTGCTTGTGGGCCACCACCTAGTTGTCGACATAGGCCTTGTCGAAGGATTCGTCACGCATCACGAGAACCCTCTTCTTGGCCTTGGCCGTCAGCGAGGCGTCGCCGGGCACCTGGATATCGAGCTTGCCGGCCAGGGCCAGCAATTCCTGGTTGGCCTTGCCGTGGTCGGCGACCATCTGCGTGGCGAACGCCTTGACCTGCGCGTTGGCGCCTTTCTCCAGGGCCAGCTTGCCGCTCTCGACCTCGTTGATAACGCCTTGCGCGACCTGTTCGACGAATGCACTGGACGTCGCCGCCAACGTACTGGACAGGCCGGCCGCCAGCAACAGGCAGCCCAGCCCCATTCGTTTCATCGGCAGGTTGTTCATATCGTTCTCCAAGAATGAAGCGAGCAGGGTGTCGCCTGACGGTTGAGCGGAGGGGCCCAGCAAAGGTTTAACTTTTTTCTGCGGTGGGCGACCGAGGAACGGGTGAAGGAAGTGTTCACCACCTCGGCGGTGCCGGATAGGCTGAAGATCCGTCTCAGCCCCCGTGATGAGCTGGAGATACCTACTGCACCGGGCAGGGAAATCGATGCGGTCTGACTTTTCAGCCCGCGCCGGCGGGCTGTTTTCAACGGCTCTGTCCAGGTACCCCAATGCGGCTATTTACCGTTTCAGATCTGCACGCCGACCATCCGGAGAACCGGAAATGGCTGGAGCAGTTGTCCCGGGACGACTACCTCGACAACATCTTGATCGTGGCGGGGGACGTTGCCGATGAAATCGGCCTGCTCAGCTCCAGCCTCGCACTGCTGAGCAGGCGCTTTCGCCATGTGTGCTTCGTGCCGGGCAATCACGACCTGTGGGTGATCCGCTCGCAGCTGCATTCGTCGTTCGATAAATACCGCGCGGTCGGCCAGGCCTGCCGCGACGCCGGGGTCCATACCCAGGCGTGTAGGGTGGGCAGTACCCTGATCGTGCCGCTGCTGGGCTGGTATGACTATTCCTTCGGCCCGTTCAACGAGACGTTGCGAGCCAACTGGATGGACTTCAAGGCCTGCCAGTGGGACGGCCATGACGACGCGGCGGTGAGCCGGGCCTTCGATGAACTCAACTAGCAGCCCGATACACGGGGCGTGCGGCACATTGTGTCGTTCTCCCATTTCCTGCCCAGGATCGACCTGATGCCGGATGGCGTACCGTTCCAGTACCGCTACCTGTATCCGGTGCTGGGCTCCGCGCGCCTCGAACGACAAGCGCGCCGGCTCGGGGCCCAGACCCATATCTATGGACACAGCCACCTCAATCGCCGCGTCACCCTGGAGGGGGTGACCTATATCAATAATGCGTTTGGCTATCCATCGGAGCGGCATATCGCCAACAAGGCCTTGCTGTGCGTGGGGGAGCTGTGAGCCTGCTGGACGATCGACGATTGCGCCTGGGCCCCGGGGAGATCCATGTCTGGAGCGCCCGGGACCCGCAGATTGGCGACGCGGCGTTGTTGGCGGCGTATCGCTCCTGGCTGAGCGCCGAGGAAACCGAGCGCATGGCGCGCTTCATGTTCGAGCGCCACCGCCATCAGTACCTGATCACCCGGGCGCTTGTCGCTGTATGCGCCAGGGGTGGCGCCGCAGCAATGGGTATTTGCCAGCAATGCCTGGGGCAAGCCGGCCATTGTCGCACCCGGGGCGCCGATGGCGTTCAACCTGTCCCATACCGAGGGGTTGGTGACGTTGGCGCTGACCCTGGAAAACAGCGTCGGTATCGACGTGGAGTCACGGCAGCGGACGACCGATACGGACCTGGCCGAGCGGTTTTTTTCCGCCAGCGAAGTCCGCTACCTGTCCAGCCTGCCGACAGCCGAGCGGGCGTCGGCGTTCATCAGCCTGTGGACCTTGAAGGAGGCCTATATCAAGGCGTGCGGCCAAGGCCTGTCGATCCCGCTGGACAGCTTTTCCTTTGACCTGACGACGCCGGGCCGGATCGGCTTTCCCTGCCAGGCGCTGGAGCCGTTCGAAGCGCGGTACTGGCGCTTCTAGCAATGGGCAAACGGGCCCTTTGTCCTGTCCCTGGACTGCCGTCCGCGGTCGCCACGCCCGTCCGGGATCGCTGTGCGGTTGTACGAGACGGTGCCCGGGCTGACTCATGGGCCAAGGGTCGCCGCCATGTGTCGAACATCCACCGCCGAAGAGCGCCCGACTCCAGCGCAACGCCCCGGGTAACCTGCGCATAGCCAATCGCAATTACCCCTGGCTTTTCATCGCCAAATGGAAGAATTGACCCGTTCGCCATGGCCTAGTATGGCGGCTGTAGGGCGTTGTAAGGCGATTGGCGTGCCGAGGTTAACCGGCCCGGTGCGCAGGCAGTCGGTTGTTCGGCCATCAGAAAAAGAACCGGTCGCGACACAGGTGTCCCCAAGGACAGAGGGACCGGTCTGCAGCACGTGCAAGGAGCAGCGCATGACACCCGTGAAGCTGATGTTGAGCATTTTCCTTCCTTTGGTGCTGTTACAGGGCTGTAGCAGCGACACGAAAAACCCCTGCGGCGACAAGCCCGGCGAGCGACTCGACGAAGCCAAGTGCGTCGGCCGCGATGCCGGCAGCCTCAAAGGCGCCGACGAGGACTACTTCGCCGACATGGACTACGGCGTGTCCAAGCAACCGCAGTTGCTGGTCGAACGACTGTCGCCCTTCATCCCTGGCATTACCGAACAGCAGGCGCTCCAGGCCTTCGCCCGCGGGCGCAACAACTGGATCGTCTGGACTGCCGGCAACGACGCGCTGTGGGACAAGCTCTCGCGCGACAGCGTCGGCAACCTGGACCTGCTCAAGACCGTCTCCAACCACCCGAGCCTGAAATACAACCGCGATAAGCGCTGGCAAGTGCTGGGGGTGGTCAACGAACCCTGCTACGTCAAGGGCGAGGGGCCGCGCGACGACCGCTACGGCCTGTGGCTGGACAAGCGCGACCCGACCTGCGCCGCCGACCCCTTCGAGGACGAAACCAAGTACCCCGGCGTGAAGATCGGCGCCCGTGGCAAGAACCTGCCGGTGGGCTCCTATTACGGCTACGGCACCGGGATCGTCGGCCTGCGGCTGTTCCCCAACCCGGACTTCGACGAGCACGCGCAGAAGAAGTGGGACGCCAAGCGCTATTACGAAGACCCCAGCTATTACAACGACAGCAAGCTGGTGAAACCTTACCGGGTCGGCATGTCCTGCGGCTTCTGCCATGTCGGGCCGAACCCGACCAACCCGCCGGCCGACCCCGAGCACCCGGCCTGGTCCAACCTCAACTCCAACCCCGGCGCGCAGTACTTCTGGGTCGACCGGATCTTCATGTGGAACCAGGACCCGAGCAGCTTCCCGTACCAGCTGTTCCACACCTCGAAACCGGGAGCGCTGGACACCTCGTTCGTCTCCACTGACTACATCAACAACCCGCGCACCATGAACGCGGTCTACAACCTCAAGGCGCGCATCGAGCTGGCCTCCAACCTGGGCAAGGAAAAGCTCGCCGGCGGCGGGCTGAACAACCGCCAGTTCAACGAGGTGCCCGGCGTGCCGCCCGACAGCCCGCTGGCACAGTTCTACAAAAAACCTGACACGGTGTTCACCCCACGGGTGCTCAAGGACGGCGCCGACTCGGTGGGCGCGCTCGGCGCATTGAACCGGGTGTTCATCAATATCGGCCTGTACAGCGAGGAGTGGACCACTCACTTCCGGCCGCTGATCGGCGGCAAGCCGATCACCCCGTTCCGCATCGACGTGGCGCGCAAGAACTCCTCCTACTGGAACGCCAACGAGGCGCAGACCCCGGACCTGGCGCTGTTCTTCCTGGCCTCGGCGACCCCGGACTACCTGAAGAACGCCCCCGGCGGCACGGCGCACCTGAGCGAGCCGGCGGCGGTGCTCGAGCGCGGCAAGGAAGTCTTCGCCGACACCTGTGCCCGTTGCCACTCCAGCAAGTTGCCGGAAAAGGCCTGGACCTTCTTTCCCGACCACGGCTGCGTGAACGACGGTTACCTCAAGTGCTGGAACAATTACTGGACCTGGAGCAAGACGCCGGAGTTCAAGACCGCGATGCGCGCCATCGTCAAGGACCAGGACTTCCTCACCGACAACTTCCTCTCCACCGAGCTGCGGGTGCCGGTGACCCTGACCGAAACCAACGCCTGCAGCCCGCTGGCGACCAACGCCCTGGGCGGCAATATCTGGGACAACTTCTCATCGCAGTCGTACAAGCAGTTGCCGGCGGTAGGCTCGGTGCTGGTGCAGAACCCCTACACCGGCGAACCCTGGGAGTACGCAATGCCGGCGGGTGGGCGCGGTTATACGCGGCCAGCCTCGCTGGTCAGTGTCTGGTCCACCGCGCCGCTGCTGCTGAACAACCGCCTGGGGCAATTCCACTGGAAAGGTGGGGTGGAGGACCGCATGGCGTCCTTCGACAGCGCGATCGAGATGCTGCTGTGGCCGGAAAACCGCACCGGCGACTTCCAGGTCATGACCCGTTCCGGCAAGACCCACATGGGCACCGTCGACGTCACCAGTCAGACCAGCTACCTGCGGGTCAGCAGCGGCTATCTGCCGACCTTCCTGCAAAAGCTCGAAGGCCTGCTCAGCCGCTGGCTGCCGTGGCTGTTCGGCGAGGACGGCATCCAGCTCGGGCCGATCCCGCAAGGCACGCCGGTGAACCTGCTGTCGAACATCGACCTGGAGAAACGCGACCAGGTGCTGGAGCTGCTGTTGAAGATCAAGCACGACCTCAAGCAACTGCCGCCCGGCGCCAGCGACGAGGAAGCCCGCAAGGTCTTCGCCGGCCTGGTCAAGCCGCTGCTGCAGGTGAGCAAATGCCCGGACTTCGTGGTGGACAAGGGGCATTACTTCGGCACCAGCTTCCTCAAGGAGGAAGCGCCCCTGAGTGATGCGGACAAACGGGCCTTGATCGCCCTGCTGAAAACTTTCTAGGTGGCCAGCGATGAACAACGAAACGGATTACGAGTACATCGTGGTGGGCTCCGGGGCAGGGGGTGGCACCGTCGCCGCCCGCCTGGCCGAACAGGGCCGCAAGGTGCTGGTGCTGGAGTCGGGCAGCGACCCGGCGGCGGACACCACCGCCCCGCGGCTGCCGGAGGAGTACCAGGTGCCGGCGTTCCACCCGCGCTCCACCGAGAACGATGCGATGCGCTGGGACTTCTTCGTCCGCCACTACAGCGACGACGCCCGCCAATTGCAGGACCCCAAGTTCACCCGGACCTTCCAGGGCGAGAACGTCGATGGGGTGCTGTACCCGCGGGCCAGTTGCCTGGGTGGCTGCACCGCGCACAACGCGATGATCACCGTCTACCCGCACAATCAGGACTGGGACCATATCGCGCAGATCACCGGCGATCCGTCATGGAAAGCCAGTGCCATGCGCGAGCACTTCCAGCGCCTGGAGAACTGCCATCACCGGCCGTTCCAGCGGTTTCTCTCCTGGTTCGGCATCAACCCGTCGCGGCATGGTTTCAAGGGCTGGCTGCACGTGGAGAAGGCGATTCCGGAGGCAGTGATCGACGACTTGTCGCTGGTGCGCTCGATCGTCGACTGCGCCGAGCAGGCGTTCAAGACCCTGGGCGAAACCCTCAAGCGCATCGGCTGGCAGTTGCAGGGCGTGGGCGACCCCAACGACTGGCGGCTGGTGCGCGAGGAAGCCATCGGCCTGCGCTATCCGCCGCTGACCACCCGGCACCACCATCGCCACGGCACCCGCGAACGCCTGCTGGATGTGCAAAAGCGCCACCCGGACAACCTGCACATCGAGCTGGATGCGCTGGTGACCCGGGTGTTGCTCGATGACCAGCAGCGCGCCTATGGCGTGGAATACATCAAGGGCGCGCGGTTGTACCGGGCCTGCACCTTGCCGCGCAATACCTCCGGTGATCTGCGCCAGGTGCACGCCAGCCGCGAAGTGATACTCGCCGGCGGTGCCTTCAACACCCCGCAACTGTTGATGCTCTCAGGGATAGGTCCGTGCGCGGCCCTGAAAGCCGTGGACATCCCGGTCCGGGTCGAGTTGCCCGGCGTAGGGCGCAACCTGCAGGATCGCTATGAGGTCGGGGTGGTCAACCGGATGAACTTCGAGCACTGGGAAGTGCTCAAGGGCGCGCGCTACGCCAAGGGCGATCCGCAGTACGAGGAGTGGGCCAAGGGCAAGGTCGGGGTCTACAGCACCAACGGCGCGGTCCTGGCGATCATCAAGAAGTCCCTGAAACAGCGGCCGCTGCCGGACTTGTTCTGCTTCTCCCTGCTGGCGCTGTTTCGCGGCTATTTCCCCGGCTACTCGAAGCTGATCGTCGAGCACCTGAACTACCTGACCTGGGCCATACTCAAGGCCCATACCAACAACAACGCCGGCTACGTCACCCTGCGTTCGAGGGACCCGGCCGACACCCCGCTGATCAACTTCCATTACTTCGAGGAGGGCAACGACACCCAGGGCGAAGACCTGCAATCGGTGGTGGAGGGCATCAAGTTCGTGCGCAACCTGGCCCAGCCACTGAAAGACGCCGGGCTGATCGCCAGCGAAGAACTGCCCGGCGATGCAGTGCAGACCGACGAACAGCTCAAGACCTTCGTCATGAACCAGGCCTGGGGCCACCACGCCTCCTGCACCTGCCCGATCGGCGCCGACGATGACCCCATGGCCGTGCTCGACAGTGCCTTCCGTGTGCGCGGCGTGGGCAACCTGCGGGTGGTAGACGCCTCGATCTTTCCCAAGATCCCTGGGTTCTTCATCGTCACCTCGATCTACGTGGCAGCGGAGAAGGCGGCGCAGGTGATTCTGCAGCAGGCCGCCGAGGCCCCGGCGCCGGCGGCAAGGGCGACGAGCAGTGCCGCCGGCAAGGAACCTGTCGCGACCGGGCAGGCGGTGATGGACGAGTCTTTCCGTCCTGCCCCGGCCAACTCACCGGGGGCTCTCGGAGAGAAATAGTGGCACGGCTGCGCACCGACAGGGTCGGGGAGACCCCAGGTGGGCAGCCGTCAGCCGGGCACAGGCGACCGCTCCTCGCCAGATCGAGCAAGGTGTCGCTGTTCGGACAGTGCCGAATCCGCAATGAATCGAAGAGTGTCTGCTTCCAGCATAGGGCGTTAGACCGCGCCAGCGAGAAACAATAATTTCGCCAATTAACGAACTGTACCGTGAAATAGCATGGGAAGTTATTTAGCTATTGGGTTAGTTGTTGGGTGCAATGTATTGATTTCTCGAGCAAAGTTTTTACTTATGATCATTTGAAATAAAAGACTCTGAACTAAAGGTGTTTGTTCTGAGGAAAAAAGTTTCTCTTTGAAAACAGTTTGTTGAGGCGCTATTTAATTATTAGGTTGACGCTGATTTTTTGCGGGTCTAGGTTTTTTACTTCAAGTCACAAGCGGGGATTAATAGTGCGGATTTGATTTTTTTATTGGAATTGAATGCATCCTGGCGAATAGCAGTAGAGTAGGGTTATTTGTGCGCGCTGGTTTCGGCGACCACCTCGATAACTCGATCAATACTCTGTATTTTTCTCAAAAGTTTGGCTGTGCTCGAACTTTTCTGCATCTCGATTTTGTCCGGGCGATCGCGCCAGATAAAAACAATGAATAACCGAGGCCGGGTTTTCCGGGCAGCTCATGGCGACTGCCTGATGAATTCATATTGACGTATCTACATGAAAAAGGAGCAGTGAAGAACATGGACTGTATTAGGGAAACACGAGTGGGAAATGTGCTGGCCGGCTGGAATCACTTATCGGTGGTCGGTCCGGTACAGATTCAGAATGCCTCGGGTGCGCGAGTCCAGATAGCCTCGGGGGAATGGTATGACGATTATATTATGGGATGGGGCTCGTGCCTGCTGGGGCATGACAGTTCCCTGATCAAGGATTCCATAACCAGTGCCTTGTCGCAGGGTTTTCTCCAACAATACGAAACGGATAAACACAGGCTGCTGAGCGAGAAGTTTTGTGCGGTCGTACCCTGTGCGGAAAAGTTGCGGCTTGTGAATTCCGGCCTGGAAGCCACCATGTATGCAACTCGCATAGCCCGTGCAGTGACCGGTAAGCGCATGATCTTGAAGTTTGAAGGGCATTTCCACGGCCTTAATGATTCTCTTACCTGGAATGTCGATTCGTCCCCTCGTTCCGCTGAAATATCGGCCAGCGGAGAGTTGGAAAGGCTCTGCGGTACCGTCGGGATTCCCGATGAATTCGGCATGTTGACCGTGCCACTGCCATGGAACGATCTGGAGGCGGTACAGCGGGCGTTCGAACGATACAAGGGCGATGTGGCGGGCGTCATTCTGGAGCCCGTTGCCTTGAATATCGGCTGTATAAAACCCGATGCGGGATTCTTGCAGGGGCTGCGGGCGCTGACTTCGGAGCAGGGCGCGCTACTGATTTTCGATGAAGTACTGACGGGGTTCCGCGGCAACATCGGCGGGGCTCAGAAAGACTACGATGTCATCCCCGATATTGCCGCCTATGGCAAAGCATTCGGCTGCGGCATGCCGATAGCGGGGATTGCGGGTAAAGCCGAGTACATGGACATCATCTCGCCACGGGGGCCGGTGCAGATCAGCGGTACCAATACGGGCCGTTATCTGTCGGTGTCCGCGGCTCTCGCCGTCATTGAACATCTGCAGGACGGCGCTGTATATCGACAGGTCTCTGACCTGGAGTCTCGGTTAAAGGCAGGTTTGAGGGATGTTTTCGATAAACACCATATTCCCTGCCACCTGGAAAGTTACGGCGGTCGGATTGGCGTTCATATTGGATCGGCAGAACGTCCCCGGACCATGAAAGACATCGAGAAGTCCTACCCAGTAGCCTTTGCGCAAAAACTGTTTTACATGCTGTCCCGTGAATATGGCCTGTATGGCTTCCTCATGCCTCTGAGTTACTGCCCTGAACCGGTGACCTTGTCGGCCGCGCACACGCCGCAAATGTTGGCGGATGCCTGTGAACGTCTGGATTCGGCACTCAAGAGGATCAAGTTCCATGAACAGTGAATCCGGCAAGGATATCTACATCAGGCGATTCAAGGAGTCCGACGTCCCGGCGCTGTTGAGACTGGTCTCGCAAATTGCCTCTGCGGAAGATCTCACTCAATCGGCCAGTGCCCAGTTTTATGGCGAACTTGAGAACCCGGATCATGAGGGCGGTCGTTTTGTAGCGACCCAGGGTTCGATGGTTATCGGAACGATGGGCTGTACTGCGGGACCGATCCCATCAAAACAGGTGCTGTGGGCCGACTGGTTGATCGTGGATAACGAGTATCGTCGGTACGGTATCGCTTCATTGTTATATGCAGAGATTGAAAAGTACGCACTGGAGCAGGGAAAGCGTTACCTGTGCCTGGATATCGGGAATATAGACAGGGAGCGGGCGGCCTATTTATTTCATCTTCGTAACGGTTTCCAGATAGTTGGCCAACTTCCCGACTACTGGGGCGAGTTCGAGCACTTGAACATAATGGCGAAACTTCTGAACTCAAGGGATTGATACTGTCATGGGCATTTTGAATAGCGTCAAAGAACTGCAGAATGTGGCCAAACACTATCGCGACAACGGTCTGGTGGTCGGGCTTTGCCACGGCTGTTTCGACATTGTCCATCCTGGGCATATCCATCACCTGCAGCGGGCCAGGACCATGGTCGACCGGTTGTTCGTGTCCATCACGGCGGACAACTTCGTGAATAAAGGTCCGGACCGGCCGGTGTTCACCGATCACAAGCGCGCCGAGTTCATGGCGTCCATCCGTTATTGCGATCACGTGATCATCAACAACACCGCTACCGCGGAATACATGATCAATACCCTGCGCCCCGATGTTTATTTCAAGGGCGCGGACTATAGCGACGGTTCGGACACCAGGCTGCAGGCCGAGCGCGCCCTGGTCGAAAGTGCTGGCGGGCGCATGGTCCTGACGGACGACGCCATATTCGACTCGACATCGCGCATTGCCAAGTTGGTCATGGCCAAGAACCTCTGACAGGTGACCGACAATGTCAACGCTCTTGCTGATCGACCTCGACGGTACCCTGATCGACACGCCCCATTTCGAAGCCTGGCGCAATGCCGCCTATCAACTGGGAGGCAAGGAACTCACTCAAGAAGAGTACATCGACCATATTGCCGGGCGCCCTCGCATGGAAGGGGCCTCACGTCTTCTGGTGTTGAAAAGAGACAGCATCGCCACGGACTCGGCCAACGCCTGGTCGGCCGGCGATCTTGCACAATACAAGCAGAGCGAGTTCCAGCGTCTTTCAGCCGGTACCGAGCTTTTCGACGATGCGCTGCGACTGTTGGCGCGCATTGGCGCTGCGGACCAGGCGGTAACCTTCTATACCGCTTCTTTGAATGCCCCGCGCTTGTTTGACCGCGCCTTGCGTCAGTCGAACCTAGGCCTGAAACGACAAAAGCCGGTGGCCCAGCAACAAGCAGGACAGACCCGGGGCGAGTTGTTCCAGCAACTCATCGGCAACTATGCCCCGGAGCATGTCCATCTTATCGACGACAGCCCATACGCGACCGACCTGGCGTGCGGGATCGGAATCCACGCCTGGCAGATCCGTCGCAATCGATATGAACCGAAAGCCAATGATCCACGAGCCTCGATACTGTCGTCGCTCGATGAATTTGCGTTGCCGAATAAAATCACAGGGAAGGAATAAAGATGAGCAAGCCATCAGTCGTTCTGGTAACCGGTGGAGCTGGTTACATAGGCTCACGTTTGGTACCGAAACTACTTGCAGCCGGTTATCGAGTCAGGGTTCTGGATGCGCTTTTCTTCGCCAATGGGCTGGAACAGCTCATGAAGCATCCGCACCTGGAGTTCATCAAGGGGGATATCCGCGACAAGCCGGCCGTTGAAAAAGCCCTGCAAGGGGCCCAAACGGTCATCCATCTTGCCGCAGTGGCAAACGATCCCAGCTTCAATTCGGCGCCTGAACTTGGCCAGTCGATCAATATCGATTGCCTGCCGCATCTCATGAGCAGCGCAAAGCGCCTGGGTTGCCGACGTTTCATCTATGCCTCGTCAGCCAGTGTCTACGGGATCAATGCGGAGCCCTTCGTCGATGAGAACCAGCCCTGCGTTCCCATCACCGACTACAACCGGTTCAAGGCCGAAGGGGAAAAGCTGCTTTTCGAGTTGACCGACCCGTCCTTCGAGACCGTGGCCGTCCGGGCCGCCACGGTGTGTGGCTGGTCGCCCCGGCAGCGTCTTGACCTTACCGTGAACATCCTCACGGCCAGTGCCCTCGCGCGGGGCCAGATCACCGTATTCGGGGGGAGCCAATACCGGCCGAACGTTCATATCGGTGACCTTACCCGGCTCTATACGATGCTCGTCCAGCGAGAGTCCCTGGGCTCCCTCTGCGGGACGGCGATCAATGTCGGTTATGAAAACCACACAGTCACCGACATCGCGAACCAGGTCAAAGACATCGTCGATCGGTATTTCCATACCGATGTGCCCATTACCACGACCAGCAGTGACGATGTTCGCTCCTACCGTCTGGATTCCCGCCGGGTCCAGCAGCACCTGGGCTTCGAGTTCATCTATTCGATCCGGGATGCAGTCCTGGAAATATGCGAGCAATGGCAGTCAGGGAAGTTCAAGGACAGCGGCGATGTCCTGGCGGACATCCGTTATCACAATGTGCGCAACATGCAGCAGAACGACTGGTCCTTCGAGTCCTCGGGAGCGGTGTCGTGCTAACGATCTCTTATGGCGAACACGCCGAGGATATAGTCGGGATCGATCCGCAGTCATCGTCCTTTGCCGCCTGCATCGCCACGCTGGCCAATGCGGCTATCGGCGTTCGCCCCCATGTGCCGGGGGCGTCGGGGCGCATGAAGCGCACGCAATTGCTGGTGGGCGGAATATATACGAGCGGACTTGGCGTCTCCCGGGAAATAGTTTCGTTGCCCGCGCCGCGAATCATCCGGCTCTATGATGTCGACACCGGTGAAGCCGCCCGCCCGCTGGATGACCACTCGACGGTTTCAATCGCCCTCGACCGGGCGACTGTCACCAGTACCGAGCGGTTCCATATCGGGGGAGCCACCTATGAGCTGACGGCCAGGCAGTTCATCGACACACCTGGTGTGCCGGCCGTTTCGACGCTCATCGCGCTGAAACGGCTCGACGACAGCTACCAGCCGCATCGATTGCGTCTGGACTATGGCGTGGAGGCTACGGCACTGAATGAATACCTGGGTGCCTCCGAGTGGCTGACGGCCCGACACTATGAGATCAAGCGCGGCCTTTGCGACCGGGAATGTTTCAGCGTTGTCCTGGATACGGCGGAACGACGACTGCGTTGTAACGTCCAGCTCGAACGGTCGGATCCTCGCGCCAGCTCCGCCATTTTATGGGCGGGCGAGGAGGGCGGATACATTGCCTCGGTCACGTTTGACTTCGCGGCAGTCAGGCAGCATCGGTTGTCGACGCACTGGCGGATCGAACCCGACACGGATAAAACCTCTGGAGACTTTCCATCGAGACTCGATCTCGCCCACATCGAAAACGAACACCTGGACCGGTGGCGCGCCCTCTGGAGAGATCACGAGGTTTCGGTGAACTCATCGGGACACCGCGTCGAGCTCGGCATGAAGTACGCGGTGTTCCAGCTGCTGCAACAGGGTATCGGCTCCAGGCTCTATCGGCGCGGGGCCATTTCACCGGCCCGCGGGCTGACCAGTACCTATCATTCCGGCGCCACCTTCTTCGATACGGAGCTTCATAAGTGCATCTTCTGGATCTGGAATGAACCGGACATTGCCAAAGCCTTGATCGACTATCGCTACGATTTCATCGAGTGCGCGCAGCAGTTCGCCACGTCCACCGGGTTCTCTGGAGCACGCTATCCAGAAGCGGCCAATGACCTGGGTACAGAGAACGGCCCTCACTATGTTCTGTCTTATCCCGATCCGCAGCTCAGGCGAGAGTGGAGCGTCCACGAAGTTCTGCACATATCGGCAGATGTCTGTTATGCGCTGAACAAATATTGGATGGCCACCGGGGACGATGCCTACATGCAGTCCCGCGGGTACCGCATGATGGTGGAGAGCGCCAGATTCGCCGCCTCTGCATTCCAGTGGTCGCAGGGCAAGCAGGCCTATGTCGTGAACTCGGTCATGGGCCCGGATGAATATCACTATCATGTGGATAACAGCTTTTTTACCAACTACATGCTCAGGTGGTGCATCCGGCTCTCCCTGTCATTGCTCGGGCGCCCCGGTTTTCCTCGACTGGCGGCGGAAGAAATCGAGTTGTGGCAAAGGATTTCCGACAACGTCTACCTGCCCTGGATCAACGTCGATGGCGTTGCGATTCCCGAAGAGTTCGAGGGCTATGCTGCGCTGCCGGACATTCAGCTCAGGCGCGATAAAAAACGCGGTCCGCAATTTGCCGACGATAGCGAGCGGGAGTCGGCGGAAAAGCTGCAGAACTTCAGTTCGCGCCTGGTCAAGCAGGCTGACATTGTCCTGCTGATGTCATTGTTCCCGGCTGACTTTCCAGAGGCCGTCAAGCGGGCCGCTTTCAATTATTATGAGCCGCGTACCGTCCATGAATCTTCGCTGAGTTACGGTCCCCATGCCGTGGTGGCCGCGCATCTGGGCGAGACCGGGGCCTGCGCCGACTTCATGGAACGTGCGAGCCGCTACAACCTAGACTTCACCCCCGTCACCGATTACAGCAATGGCCTGCATCTTTCCGCCTATGCGGGGGCCTGGCAAGGACTCGTGGAGGGGTTGTCCGGCCTTGCTATCAAGGATGGCCAGCTGTGTTTCAGGCCACGGCTGCCCGCACATTGGACCTGCTATCATTTCGCCCTTCACTTTCGCGGACAGCGGCTCAAGGTCGCGGTGCTCGGGGACGGCGAACTGGAGGTCAGCCACGGGGATGTGAAGCTCGTGACGCAATCCAACCAGGACGGAAGTCTATGCCTCAAGGAGGGGTGCATATGATCTCGATCAGCGATCGCTTATCGCCTTACAACGACGCGCTCAGCGTGGCGTCTTTTCGCAAGTTGCTCATCGGCCAGGGACTCTCCATGGCCGGCGACGCCATTTGCCTGGCGGCGCTGCCGATAGCGCTGATCCGGGCCGGTTTCGGTGGCGAAGTATTCGGCTTTGTCATGGCGGCCGTCGGCGTGGGGACCGTCATCGGCGCCTTTGCCGGAGGCATGCTGGCGGACCGCAAGTCTCCGAAACAGGTGCTGATCTATACCGATACGGTAAGAGGCATCGCCCAGTTGGCCGCCGTCGCCCTGATCGTTTCCGGCGCCCCCTGGTGGGGGCTGGTGCTGGCCTATCTGATATTCGGCATCGGTATCGGCGTGTCCCGCCCGTGCGCCCAGGTGCTGCTGGTCAACCTGCTGCCCAAGCAAGCCCTGGTGGCCGGCAACGGCGCCATGAACTTCATCGATAACCTGGTCGCCATTCTGTTCCCCGCGACGCTGGGGGTATTCATCATCCTCTGGGATCCCGTCTGGGGGATATTGATCGATGGCCTGACCTTCTTCTGCGCGGCCATCTATACCGCGCAATTGCCCAACGTGGGCCACCACGAATCCGAAGAAGAGTTTTCCATTCGTGAAGCGGTGAACGGCCTAACGGTCGTCGTTGGCAACCCGACGCTGCTGCTCGGTTTCGCCGCGACGCTGGTGGTGAACGTCCTGTGTTTCCCGATTTTCCTGGTTGTCGCTCCCTACGCCATCAGCGACCGCTTCAGCGAGGAAATGTGGGGCCTGTGCCTGGCCGCATCGGGGTTTGGCGCCTGCCTGGGTTCGATCATCACGGTGCTGACCAACGGGCATGAACGGCTGATCGGGCTTGCCGTGACCTGCGGCCTTTTCCTGGCAGGCGCCATGGCGCTCCTGGGCATGGGCAGCTCGGCCTGGATGGCCATCCTGGGGGCGACCTTCGTGGGGATCGTCGAAGCGTCGTGGCTCACCGGATGGGCGACGGCCATGCAAACGCTTTCGCCGGAGAAGGACCTGGGCAAAGTCGTGGCGGTCGATACCTTCGTGACCAGTGGGGTACACCCCTTCATTTACCTGGGCAGCGGTATCGTCGGCGGCATTGTCGGCTATTCCCAGACCCTGACCCTGACCGCCATCGTCAGTATCGTCGGAACGTTCTTGATCGTTCTGACGTCCCTCATGTTCATGCCCAGGAGCGCCCGAAATGATCAAGTGCAATAACGTCCAAGAGCAGGCGCAGGATCTGTCTGCACAGATGTTCGAACGCTGGCACGCGCTTTTGCTGGGCGGGGATTTCGTGCTTGGCGAGGAGGTCACGCAATTCGAAACCTGGATGTCCGAGCGTTGCAACGGCGCCCATGCCATCGCGCTGAACTCCGGCACCGATGCGTTGTTCCTGGCGTTGCGGGCCCTGGGGATCGGGCCGGGCGACGAGGTCATCACCTGCGCCAACACCTTCGTTGCCACGGTGGGCGCGATAGTCTCTGCCGGTGCCCGACCCGTTCTGGCCGACGTGGGCGACGATGAGCTGATCAGCGTCGACACCCTCGAGCCGCTGCTGAGTGCCCGGACAAAGGCGGTCATTCCCGTCTACCTGCGAGGACGGCCGGTCAATATCGACGCGATCCTCGACCTCTGCCGCTCGCGTGGCGTGGCGGTCATCGAAGATTGCGCCCAGGCCATCGGCACGACCATCGATGGCTGCCAGGTGGGGACTCGTGGCGACGCATCGGCCTTCTCCATGCATCCGTTGAAGACCCTCGGCGGCCTGGGGGATGGAGGCGTCCTGGTCACCACCAACCTGAAAATTGCCGAGTATGCGCGCAGCGTCCGTAATCATGGATTGGAAAATCGCAATGAATCCGTCCAGTTCGGCATCAACTCGCGCCTCGACTCTCTGCAGGCGGCGGCGCTCAACATCAAGACCCGGTATCTGGACCAATGGTTGAAGCGGCGCACGGAAATTGCCGCCTTCTATGATCGAACCCTGTGCGATACCGCCACAGGCGTGGACCTCGGGGGAGGCAAGCCAGGAAACGCCTATTACCACTACGTCGTGAAATCCACGGACCGGGACCGGCTGCAGCGCTACCTGGCCGAGCAGGAGATTCAAACCGCCATCCACTATCCGATCCCCATTCATCGGCAAAGAGCCTGGCTCTCCAGCCAGCCTCAGATCGTGCTCCCCAACACCGAGCGCCTGTCCCGGGAAATGCTGACCCTTCCTTGCCATCACCATTTATCGGACAGCGACGTGGAAAGGGTGGTACTGGCGATCAAGCAATTCGAACGCCTGGGCGCCCGGGTGGCGATCTGATCGATCGGCCCGGCTGGAATACACGGAGGACAGGTGAGCGTCGATATCCAATCGGTAGTGGTCGGGGCCGGGGTGGTCGGGTTGGCAGTGGCCCGGGCCCTGGCCTCGAGCGGGCGGGAAGTGCTCCTGGTCGAGGCGGGCGAGGGGATTGGCACGGGGTGTTGCGTTGCTTGACGTCCGCGACGTAGTAGTTGATTGAGGTTGTCGCCCAGCATCACCACCACCTCATAATCCGTGGCGATTTCCCATTGCCGTGGCTCTTTGTTGGAGCTGTCGCGGTGTTTCTCGTCGGCGAAGGGCAGCTGGTTCTTGCACAAGTTGGCCAAGGAGCACGCCTTGGTTGTTTCACGAAGAACAGGGGGTGACCAGGCTTTTCTTGGTTTTTATTTTCATGCTCGACACCTGTGAGTGAGGTCGAAACTGCGTGAACAAATACCGCCAAGCCGTTCTATAGCAAGCGGGTTTGCTGCTCAATACAGATGTCGTGTTTTCAGATTAATGAGGTGTAATTCTCTACCTGGCATCGCCTGAGATCAGAAACGCCGAAGCCAGAGCATCTTTCGCGACACTCTGGCTTCGCTGTTCTGGCCTGGTTACTTGATCAGCGTCTCGACAATGTTCAACGGCGCTTCGGCGTACTTGGAGAACTCCATGGAGTAGCTCGCGCGCCCCTGGGACATGGAACGAACGTCGGTCGCATAACCGAACATTTCACCCAGCGGCACTTCGGCACGGACAATCTTGCCGGAGACCGAGTCTTCCATGCCCTGGATCAGGCCGCGACGACGGTTCAGGTCACCCATCACGTCGCCCATGTAGTCCTCGGGGGTGACGACCTCGACCCGCATGATCGGCTCAAGAACCACGCCCTTGCCCTTTTCGCGCAGCTGCTTGGTGGCCATGGAGGCCGCGACCTTGAACGCCATCTCGCTGGAGTCGACGTCGTGGTAGGAACCATCGAACACGGTCGCCTTCAGGCCGATCAGCGGATAACCGGCGACAATGCCGTTCTTCATCTGCTCTTCGATACCTTTCTGGATGGCCGGGATGTATTCCTTCGGCACCACGCCACCCACCACCTCGTTGGCAAACACCAGGCCTTCAGTGATATTGCCTTTTTCGTCGACGTCAGCCGGAGCAAAACGAATCCAGCAATGGCCGAACTGGCCACGACCACCGGATTGACGCACGAACTTGCCTTCGATTTCACAGCCGACGGTGATCTTCTCGCGATAGGAAACCTGTGGCTTGCCGATGTTGGCCTCGACGTTGAACTCGCGCTTCATGCGGTCAACGAGGATGTCCAGGTGCAGCTCACCCATGCCCGAGATAATGGTCTGGCCGGTTTCTTCGTCGGTCTTGACGCGGAACGACGGGTCTTCCTGGGCCAGCTTGCCCAGCGCAATCCCCATCTTCTCCTGGTCAGCCTTGGTTTTCGGCTCTACCGCCACCGAAATCACCGGCTCAGGGAAGTCCATACGCTCCAGGACGATCGGCTTGTCGATATCGCAAAGAGTGTCACCGGTGGTGACGTCCTTCATGCCGATCAGGGCCGCGATGTCGCCGGCACGGACTTCCTTGATTTCCTCGCGCTGGTTCGCGTGCATTTGCACCATGCGACCCACACGTTCCTTCTTGCCCTTGACCGAGTTGATCACCGAGTCGCCGGAACTCAGGAAACCCGAGTAGACGCGGATGAAGGTCAGGGTGCCGACAAACGGGTCGGTAGCGATCTTGAACGCCAGGGAGGAGAACGGCTCGTTATCGTCCGCATGGCGCTCGTCGATGATTTCGTTGTCGTCGCTGCTGTCCGGGTGATGGCCCTTGATCGAGGGGATCTCGGTCGGCGCCGGCAGGAAGTCGATGACGGCATCGAGCACCAGGGGAACGCCCTTGTTCTTGAACGAGGAACCGCAGACGGCCGGAACGATCTCGCTGGCCAGGGTGCGCGCGCGCAGGCCGGCCTTGATCTCTTCGACGCTCAGTTCACCTCCCTCAAGGTACTTGTTCATCAGCTCTTCGTTGGCTTCGGCGGCGGCTTCGACCATCTTGGCGCGCCACTCCTCGGCCAGCGCCAGCATATCGGCGGGAATTTCTTCCTCGCGATAGGTGGTGCCCTTGTCGTCCTCGTTCCAGTAGATAGCTTTCATCTTGATCAGATCGACCTGACCCGCGAAGCTGTCTTCAGCGCCGATAGCCAACTGGACCGGAACCGGGGTGTGGCCCAGGCGGCTCTTGATCTGGCCGACCACGCGCAGGAAGTTGGCACCAGCACGGTCCATCTTGTTCACGTAGACCACTCGTGGCACGCCATACTTGTTGGCCTGGCGCCATACGGTCTCGGACTGCGGCTCGACACCGGCAGTACCGCAGAACACCACGACCGCGCCGTCGAGTACGCGCAGCGAACGCTCCACTTCAATGGTGAAGTCGACGTGGCCCGGGGTGTCGATAATATTGATCCGGTACTTGTCATCGTATTGGCCGCGCGAACCTTTCCAGAAGGTAGTTACAGCGGCGGAAGTAATGGTGATACCACGCTCCTGCTCCTGCACCATCCAGTCGGTGGTAGCAGCGCCGTCATGCACCTCACCCATCTTGTGGCTGAGACCTGTGTAGAACAGGATCCGCTCGGTCGTGGTGGTCTTGCCCGCGTCTACGTGGGCGACGATGCCCAGGTTGCGGTAATGATTGATGGGGGTTGCACGACTCATGATGCTCTCCTTGATGTGCGACAAGGCTGATGTTCACTGGTCCGACGGAGCCGGTCCGCAAGGCAGACGCGGTGCTCGCCGCCAGGTTGCCAGGCGGCCCGCGCACACCGAGGGCACATGTCCCGCAATGCCCGAATGCGCTGTCGAACACCTGAGGATGGGCAATGAAACCAGCGTTACAAGCAATGTAGTCCTCCTCGCGGACAAGGCGCTCGATAACTTACGATTGACCTCACCCAAAGGGTTATATAGCCCTGGCTGGCATATATCCCATGGATATCGATTGTGCTGATGCGGGGCAAATGCGCTTTATCCTCGATCTTGTAGATCGTGCAACTCCTGTCCATTTCCCGGTGGGTTTGCGGAGCGGCCTGGCGTCCTTCCAGTATGCCGCGGACGAACCATGGAGCCTCGGTGCCGGCGGTCATACGCTGCCAGTGCGGCACTGTCCCGACACGATTGGCTTCTGGAATAAGGCATACAGGCCATCCGACAAGATCGCGGGTCTGTTCGAACCGCGCTCTTGTCGGTGCCTGTCCCTACGCTTTGCCGATCAATCGCAGGGGATGCCTTGCAGGTCGCGGATCATCTGTTCGATGACCTGTCCCGCATGGTCGCCATAGGCTGCGGCGTCCATGTCGATCCGCCCTGAAATGTGCTCGGTATGCTCATCCAGGGTGATTTCGAACGCCACGCGGCAGGTATCGTTCGGCAATAGCCGCAGGCTCATCCACTGGTTGTCGCCCAGGGCGATGCGACGGCCTTCGCTGCGTGAGTTCCAGGCGTTGAACAGCTGGGCAAACGGCAGTTCGAAGCCGGCGGTGCGCGCGGACAGGCCCTCGGGATACCAGGCTGCCGGTTCTATGTCCTGGCGAGCCGTGGCATTGATCACCGCCCGTTGCACGCGCTTGATCACCGCGGCCAATGGCTCGCCGGGCTCATGCCGGGTACTGACCGGAATGGTATTGGACAACGGCCCCACCAGCGTCTGGGCCGCGGCGCCCGGGCGATTGGCGAAGGGGACGCCGGTCACCACGGTGGCGACACCGCTGACGGCACTGATTGCCCGTTGGTAGATGGCCAACAGCAGCACGAACGGCGTCACCCGCTGAGCCCTGGCATAGTCCAGGACCCTGCTGCGCGGTACGTCGCAGGTGAACTTCAGGCTCTGCATGCGCCCCATGCCGGCACCGCCTTTGGTGCGCAGCGCATCGAGCCCGTAGGGCCCCGTCCCCGGGTAGATCTCCAGCCGTTGCGCCGCGCTTACGGGCTGCTCCGGCAGGGGCCGCATCCGGCAATAGTCGTTCCAGGCGCTGCAGGATACCGGGGGCTGGCCCAGGTAATGCCGGGCGATATCTTCCAACAACAGGTCAATCGACGCGCCATCGCAGGTATAGATCCAGAAGCCGATCCAGATGTGCAGGCCAGCCTCGTCTACCGTCGAGGCGATGCGCAACCCGGGTTCGGCGGCTTGCCTGGCCCGGTAGGCCAGGAACTCCTGGTCGCTGACCGCGGCCTGCACCTTGCCCAATTGCTCACGCAACGCTTGGCGCAATGCTTGTTCGCTGGGGGCTCGGCCGACCAGTTGTTCTCCTTCGATGTCGAATCGGGCCGCCAGGATCGGATGCCGGGCCAGGGTCTGGGCCACGGCGTCGAAAACCTGTGCCTGGCAACACTGCGCGCTGAAGTCCAGACGCAGCGCGCCGGAATAGGCGCGCCCTGTCTGGTCAAGCATCGCCCCGGTCCATTTTTCCCGCAGCCCCGCGACGCTGGAAAGTGTCGCGAGGGGTCCCTTGAAGGGGGGGATCAGGTAGTTCTGATGCATGACGGTAACCTACGGCTGGGGGCTCGATGGGGCCGGCTCGAGAGCCAGGGCATTGCGTCCGGCCCAGATCAGCAAGGCACCACCGAGCATCGCCAGCGCCGACAGCGCGAAAGCGATCACGAAACCATCGGCCGCGATGGTCGACGCCCCGGCGCTGTCGGAGACGGCCAGGGCCACGGCCGCCAGCAGGGTGACCCCGAACACCTGGAACAACTGCTGGATAGTGGTGGTGATACCCGACCCGGCACCGGCGTCCGCCTCGCTGAGGTCGCTGGTAGCCAACGACTGAGCGACCGGGGCGACACAACCGAAGCCGATGGAGGTGACCAGCATGGCCGGGAGCATGCCCAGCCAGTAGCTATGCAGGGGTACGCCGAAGGCAAACAAGGCGAAACCCAGCGCCGAGGTTGCCAGGCCGACAACGGCCGCCGTCTGCGGGTTCCAGCGCTGCATGACGAACTGCGAAAGGAAGATGCCGGGGAAGAACCCCAGGCAGAAGGGCAGCCAGGCCAGGCCCGTCTGCATCGGGCTCAGGCCGAGGTAGTCTTGCAGCAACAGTACACCCAGGTAGAACAGGGCGCCGGAGGTCGCTGCCAGGATGGCCACGATGGCGTAGCCGGCCAGGCGGGGAGAGCGACTCATCAGGCGTGCGGGAATAATGCCGTTTTCCGAGCGCTTGCAACGACGCAGTACCAGGAAGATCCCCAGCAAGCCCAGCACCAGGAGCGCCACCCGCTGTCCGGGCAGGTGCTCGATGCCAGAGCCCATCACGGCCATGACGGTCGCGGCGACGGCCACCACCAGGATCAGGGCGTTACCCAGGTCCAGAGGGGTGGAACTGCGGTGGGCGAACCTGGGAATCATCACCATGCTAGCCAGGATCAGCAGCATGACGACCGGTACGTTGATCCCGAACACCCAGCGCCACGACAGATACTGCGTCAGTACGCCGGACAGCAGTACACCGATGATCGAGCCCAGGCCGCCCAGTGCCGCCCAGATGCCAAACGCCTTGCCGCGCTCGGGACCTGCGGGAAACAGCAGTGACACCATGGCCAGCCCGGTGGCCGAAGCCAGGGCTTCGCCGACCCCTTGCCCGGCACGGCTGATGATCAGCACGGTGGCATCTTCGGCGAAGGTCGCCAGCCAGGAAAATGCGCCAAAAATCACGACGCCGACCTGGAAGACGCGCCGCACTCCAAAGGCGTCGCCGATCCGCCCGCCCAGCAGCAACAGCGATCCGGCGGTGATGAGGTAGGCATTGACGACCCAGGTCAAGGACCCATCCGTGAGTCCCAGTTCGTGCTTGATCCGCGGCAGGGCGACGTTCACCACGGTGGCGTCCAGCAGCAGTATCAGCTGGATGATCGAGATGACAGCCAGGGCCTGCCAGCGTTTTTCATGGAGCGTTGCATTCGCGGGTGTGTGAGTCATGTTTATCCAGTCCTTAGATTGACGGGTGTCGGCCGGCGTCCGGCCGGCACCCGAGGCTTTTTCCAGAGCGATCAGCCCGTGGGGTTGACGTTGGCCAGGGCCAATGAGTTACGGATTATCTTGATTGCGTGGTCGTTGCCGGTGCTCTCGGGGTGAAGCGGCACGTTTTCGATCGACCGGGTACGCTGCCGCGCCGCCATGTTCACGCCATCGTCCGAGCAGGCCGTGGGTGGTAATGAGCTCACAGGGCGGGCTCCCGTTGATCGCGGATGCGGGCGTGCTTCCAGGAGATGTAGGCACCGGTCTCGGTCCTCGGATCCAGGCTCTGTTCCAGTTGCAGCTGGACCGAGGTGCCGAAATGGCTGGCCATCTGCGCCTCCACCTGGTCCAGCGAACGCTCGCCGATACCCGCCACCATCGACACCTCGACATGGTCGCTACCGTCGCTGGCGGTGCAGATCCTGACCTCGTAGCCGGAGACCCACTCGGCCGCCGTCAGCACCGTCGACTCGATCAGTGCCGGCAGTACCTGGCGACCGGCCAGGGTCATCACATCGCTCACCCGGCCAAAGACCCGCAGGCAACGAGAACGATTGCCGCACCCGCAGTCCTCGGCAGCCTGCAGGCGCGCCAGGTCGCCGGTGCGGTAGCGGATCAGCGGCTTGGCCCCGGGTACGAGCATCGTCAGGCACAGTTCGCCGATATCGCCCTGCATGCCGGGAACCGAAAGAATCTCCGCCAGATAGTTGGTCTCGGAGACGTGCAGGTTGCCGTTGGCGCAACCAGTGGCCACCGCATGGGCTTCCTGGGAGCCATACAGGCCATGGGTGCAATGGGCATTCCAGACCCGGGCGATATTGCTCAGCATCTGCGGCGTGCACAGTTCGCCCAGCACCATGATCTGGCCCACCGCCGTCTCGCGCGGATCGATCCCCTGGCTCACATAGAGCCGGGCCAGGGCCAGGGCCACGGCGGGCGAGCAGATCAGCGAGCGCACGCCGAGCTCGTTGATCAGCTGGGCGGCCTTGACCAGGCCGACCCGGGGGCTTTCCGGCCACAGCCGCACATAGGGAATGCCCAGGTTGCGGCAGACCTCGCCATAGGTATCGCCGAACGCATACAGCTCCGACGGCCCCATGATCGCGGTGAGGGCATGGAGGGTGCCGAATGTCGACTGGTACAGGTCGGCGACGGCCTTCTGCACATAGGCACCGCTGGTCTCGACATCGATCGCCGCCCGCGGGCAGGGGGTGGGCAGCCCCGTGGTCCCGGTCGTCTCGTAGTACACCGCAATCTGCTCGAAAGGCAGGCTACAGACCGAGCGACCCACGGCGCGCAGGTCCTCCTTAGTGGTGAAAGGTATGCCGTCCAGCGCCGGCAGTGCGCTGGGAGCGCCCAGTTGCGAGCGCAGGTGCCCGGCATAGAACGCCGAGTGTTGCTGGACATAACGCAAGACTTCCCGGGCCCGTAGTTGCCCCCTGGCCTCCAGTTCCTGTGGCGTGGTGCGTCCATCCAGGTAGGCATCCACGTCGTCCAGCCATTGCTGGTGCAGGCTGTCCTTGATCATGGCTGGTTCCCCGCGTCCAGGCTGTTGGCGAACTCGCTGATGGTCTCGGTGAGCATGAGGTTCTCCAGGGGAACGCTGATGGACAGCTGGGACTCGAGTTCGATCTTGATCTTCATCGCCGACAGCGAGTCGCCGCCCAGGTCGAAGAAGTTGTCCTCGGGCAACACCACCGGTTCCTCGAGATGACTGGAGATCACCCGGATAACCGTGCGCAGGATGGTTTGCGGGGTCTTGCTGTTGGCGTCTTTCATGTCATTCCTCAGGGTTTCACGCAGGGCCAGTACATCCACCTTGCCGTTCTTCGACAGGGGCAACTGGGGCAACGGCTGGACAGTCTTCGGCACCATGTAGGCAGGCAGGCGCAGGGTCAGGGCCTGGGCGATCGCAGGAGCCCGTTCGGGCTCGCCGACATAGACCAGGGCGATCTGCTTGGGATGCCCATCGGGACCGGGCAGGGCGACGGCACAGGCTCGCGAGACACCGGGGCAGGACTCGGCCACGCTCTCGATTTCCCCCAGTTCGATGCGCAGGCCATTGAGCTTGATCTGGTTGTCGAGGCGTCCCAGGATCTCGATCTCGCCGTTGGGCAGGTAGCGCCCGAGGTCGCCGGTGCGGTACATGCGTCGCCCGCTGCGCGGGTGCCGGACAAAGGCCTTGCGGGTCAGTTCCGGCTGGCCGATGTAGCCACAGGCCAGGGACACATCGCTTTCCACCAGCATTTCCCCGGGTACCCAATCCGGGCAATCGGTCCAGTCGCCCGCCACGATGTGATAGGCGGAGTTGCGCATGGGCGCGCCATAGATCACCGAGCGCACCGTTTGGCCTTCCTGCTCGTCGATCTCGTGCAGCACCGACCAGTTGGTGGTCTCGGTGGGGCCTCCGCAGGAGTACAGCCGTGCCTTCGGGTACAGCGCCCTGGCTCGCGGCAGCAATGGCAGGGGGATCCAGTCGCCCGCCATGACGATGTTGGCCAGCGATTCCACCGCAGAGAAGCTGCGCGCGTTTTCCGCCACACTGCACAGCAAGTCCATGATGGCCGGCACGCAGGCCCAGAAGGTCACCCCGTGGCGGCGCTGTAGCCGCAGCCAGGTATCGGGGTCCGGTCCTGCCGCCTGGGCAGGCACCACCACCGAGCCGCCGTGCAGCAGGGGGCCGAAGATATCGAAGACCGACATGTCGAAGTGCAGGGCGGCAGTGGCCAGGTGGCGGGTGGAGGCATCCAGGCCAAAGCGCTCGACGACGTCATGGATGTGGTTGACCACCGCGGCCTCGGGGATCTCGACACCCTTGGGGTTGCCGGTGGAGCCTGAGGTGAAGATCACGTAGGGCGAGTAGTCCGCGGCCAGGGGCGCCAGGGCCAGGTCCGTGTGCTGCCCGGCCCAGGCCCGCAGGTCCTCGTCCGTCAGCACCAGCCGCTGCACTTGCTCCGGCAACGGGGTATCGACACCGGCGATAACCGTGCGCACCCCGGCCTGGGACAGCACCGAGCGGATGCGCTCGGACGGCAGGTCGATGTCCACCGGCACATAGCCGACACCGGCCAGCAGGCAGCCGTAGACCGCCGCATAGTGGCCGCTGCCCTTGGGCAGCACGATCCCGACAAAGCGTTCAGCGGGGGTGCGGGCTTGCTGGATCATCTCGCCGATCCGGGCCGCGGCCCGGCCGATTTCGCCCCAGCTGTAGCTGCCCCGGGCATCGAGGACCGCGGTTTCCCCGGCGCGCTCGGCCATCCGCGCCAGCAGCAGGTCACGCAGGTGGACCTCCGGTACTGGCGCCTGGGTCGCGTTGACCGCGTGGCGTACTTCGATCTGCGCGGCAGGTCGCAGGTCGAGCCAGGTGCGTTGCCAGATCCCGCTGTCGTCGGCCAGTTGCCGCAGCAGTGTGCAGAATGCGCCGAACATCGCTTCCACGACCTCGGGGCGAATGACCCCGGTGAGGTAGTCCCACTTGAAGTACAAGGTGCCCTCGGATTCGCGCAGTTGCACATCCAGGGTGACCTGGGGCGTTTGCGAGACGCCGTAGACCTCTTGCCCAAGGCGCGCCGCGTCATGGCGGCCCGGGTGCCCGAGCAGGCTGGTGAGGACGATCGGCATCAATGGCGCACCGCCACTGCGACGGACCCGGGCCAGCTCGCGCAGCACCTCGACCCCGTTGAACAGCCGATGGTCCAGTGCCTGCCAGATGGCGCCTTGCAGCTGCTGGCCGCGCGCCTCGAGGGTATCCTCGGCCGCTGTTTCGTAAGGCACCAGCAAGGTATTGGTAAAGTCGCCGACGACCTGGTCGATATCGGCACTGACGGGCATCCGGTCCGAGACCGGGAAGTTCAAGGTGAAGCGGTCTTCTTCGCTCCAGCAGCGCAGCACTTCGCACAAGGCCAGCGCGACCACCCCGGATGGCGAGATATTGCGCGCCTGGGCCTGGGCCTGGAGTCGCTCCCAGGCCGCGACGGCGAGGGTGCCCTCGTGTCTCTCGAAGCGCGACGGGCCGCTGAACTCGCCGGGCTCCAGTTGCGGCAGGCGCGGCGCCGCCGGCAGGTGGTGGATCTTGTCCAGCCAGTATTCGCGGTCGGCCTGGTACTGGGCGCTCTCGAGGACCTTTTGCCGATAGGCGACGTAGTCATGGAAGCTGGTCTGGAGCACCGGCAGCTGTGGCTCGTCTTCCAGGTACAGATCGATCAGGTCGGGGATGATCACCTGGAAGATCGACCAGGCATCGGCGATCAGCATGTCGATGCACAGGTGCACACGGCTGGTGCTGGCGCTGATGCGGCTGATGCGGAACTGGAACAGCGGCCATTGCGTGGTGCCGATTTCTTCGTTGGCCATGCGTTCGCGGACCCGGTCGATCTCGCGGTCGATCTGCGCCGCATCCAGGGCGCTGAGATCGACGTACTCCACCGCCTGGGTGCCGTCGACATCGCCGATGCTCTGGCGTCCGCTGGCATCGATGGTCATGCGCAGCATCGGATGGCGCTCGACCAGCAGCCCCACGGCACGGGTGAAGCGCTCGCGATCCAGGGCCTGCACTGCCCATTCGAAATAGCCCTGGCAGCCGACGCCGCCGTAGTCGTAGAACGAACCACGACCGATCCACAGTGCCTGTTGGCTTTCGTTGAGTTCGAACGGCAACCGTTGCTGCTGTGCCGGCAAGTGCTCGAACTTCGGCAACTGGGTATTGTGCGAGGCATTGGCCAGGCGGACTAGGTTCGCCAGTACCGGCTCTTCGAGGAACGCGCGCATTTGCACATGGATGCCATGCTTGCAGGCCAGCTCGCCGACCATGCGCAAGGCGCGCAGGGAATCGCCGCCGGCGTCGAAGAAACTCGACTCCAGCATCGCCTCTTCACAGAGCGTCCAGGCCAGCCAGCCATCGCGTACCGCGTGGTCTGCCCGGGTTTGCGGGACGAAGACTGTCTGGCCCTCAGCGCGCTCGATAGGGCCGACCTGCAGCGCGCCGTAGTCAACCTTGCCGTTGCGCCCCAGGGGCAGGGGGCCGGTCACGATCTGGCCGGGCTGGGCGGCCGGGTGCAGGCGCGCGGCCAGGTGCTTGCGAACCTGGGCCACCCCCTCTGCGGCGTCCGGAGCCAGCTCCAGGAACAAGGCCAGGGTCGCGCCCAGGTCATTGTTCGAGCAGGTGGCCGCCGCCTTCACCACGCCCGGTACTTGCAGCGCGGTAATCTCCAGTTCAGTCAGGTCGACCCGGTGCCCGCGGATCTTTACCACCGAGTCGGTCCGCCCGAAGATTTCCACGGTGCCATCGGCGGCCATTCGCGCCCGATCGCCGGTGCTGTATTGCAAGGGCGACGTGGCGTCCAGGGTGTTGCCACGAAACGCCTTCTTCGTGTCCTCGGGGTTCACGTAACCCACCGACAGCGTCTCGCCGGTGATGACCAGCTCACCGACGCAACGGGCCGCAAGTGGCTGGCCATGGCGGTCGACCACGTACATCCGGGCGCCGGGGATCGCCCGTCCGACCGAGGGCAGCAAGGTGCGGCGTGGGGCGCTCAGATCCTCGATGGACACCACCGCGGCTTCCGCGGAGCCATAGACATTGATCACCCGGTAGCCGAGATCGGCCGGCGGCCATTGCTTGCAGCGTTCACCGGCGATCAGCATGGTGCGCAGGCCGGTCCGGATCCCGGTGGCCCACAACGCTTCGGCGATGGACGTCATGGCCAGCGTATGGTTCATGTCGCCTTCGAGCAGCCAGCGGGCCAGCAGGTTGACGTCCTGCAGCACCGGCGGGGCAGGGATGCACACCGTGCCGCCGGCGCACAGGACCGGCAGCGGGTCGACCTCGACCATCCCGTAGCCGGGCGACGATAGCCATGAGCCGCGGCTATGCTCGCCCAGCCCGGCCTGATCGATAATGGCGTCCAGGGTCGCGGCCATCCCGCGATAGGACAGGCATACGGCCTTGGGCCGTCCGGTACTGCCGGAAGTGCCGGCGATAAAGCAGGCCTCGTTGGTGGTTTCGGCCCACTTGCCGTGTTCCCAGTCGACGGGGGCAGGGCGTAGCTGCACCTTGTCGATGTCCAGCAGCGGACAGCTCAGCCAATCTCGCGCTCGCTCGGTGGTGCTGCCGGCGGTCAACACCGCATGTGGGCTGCACTCTTCGATAAAGGCCCGGATGCGTTCATCGGGATGCGCCGGGTCGATCAGCACGCAGGTGCCCCCCATGCGTTGCACCGCGACGATCGAGGCCAGGTGTTGCCAGCCGCGCTCCAGGAACAGCGCCAGGCGCGGGCTCGAGCGACGGGAAGTGACGCGTTCGCGTATGTGCTGGACCAGTGCCTCGCTGGCGTCCCAGAGTTCGGCGTAGGTCAGGCTGCGGTCGCTGTTGTCATCCACGATCGCCACCGCCGATGGCTTGCTCTGTACATGCCGGTAGATGCGCTCCACCAGGCACTGGCGCGGGCCGGCTTCGGCCGGGGCAGGGCAGGCGGGCAGGAGAGAGGAAGCCGGCGGGGCCTTGGGATCCAGTACCCGGGCGCAGGCGAAGGCCACCAGTTCAAGCAACTCCAGGCGCACGGCCCGGGTCATGCGATCGCTGCGTACCGACAGTTGGCAGCGGCCGTCCTGCACCAGCAGCCAGACCGGCGATTGTGCCGCTGGCAGGTGCTTGCCATCGCTGATCTCGATATCGGCACGCAAGTGCGTCTCGCCATCGAGCGCTTGGGCGTTGTCGCGCAACTGCGCAATATAGCCCCGAGCGTCTTCTGCAAGGTTCAACGCCGTGCAATCGACGCCGAGCTGCGACGACTTGCCGTCGTCGTGGATGCCCAGGGTTACCCGGCCTTCCGGGCTGAGCAGGGAGCCCAGGACCGCGGCGAGCGTAATCAGGTCGCTCATGCCGGCCGTCAGGCCAGGAGGCAGGGCAATCTCTTCCTGTTCCCGCGTGCTGTCGGCCGATGGTCCGGCCGCCGGGCACGCGAACGCGTCCCACAGGCTGCGCTCGTTGCCTGGCAGCGATTGTGGCTCGGGGGGTACTGATGTCATGTCGTCCCTCATCTTGTTCATGCCTTCCCTGTTGTCACGCTGTGGTTGTGTTCTCGATCTGGTGAATGGCCCCGATCTGCTCCGCCAGTACCGAGGCAGCCTGAAGCACGGCTGCACGCTCCTGGTCGGCAAGTGTCGAGGCATCGACTGCGATGAAGCGTTTGCTGCCCTTGGCCGCGGTGTTCCAGGTGGCGACAGCCCGGCCACCGATAAGCACCACCGGCCGGCCGTTACCGGCTGCGTCGTAGCCGCCGACACGTTCCAGCCCAAGGCAGTCGCGCTGTCTCGAGCCAGGCGCATAGCCCATGACCAGGGGATCCCAGGCCGGCAGGAAGCGGATCTGCGCCGTTGCGGGGGCGCTGGCGCGTTCGAGGCACCGCTCAAGGCGCGCCAGTCCGGCCTGGCTGTGCCACATCTGGTTGCCGACCTGGCTGGCGCCACAGGCGTGAAGCAGCGTGCGCGCGGTTTCCTTTGAAACCGCGAGCCACCAGGCCAGGTCGTCGACCGTGACCGGTCCGTAGTGGTCGACGTAGCGCCCGGCGATATCGCGCAGCAATGCGTCGCGGTCCAGTGGCACGCCGTCGCCGGGTAGCAGCCCGTCGGATGCCGCCGAGTACAGCCAGCGGTTGGACCATGGGTTGGCCGCCGGTATACGGACCAGTGCGCCGTCATAGGCGGCAACCGAGGTCACTGCGCGCGCCTGGGGGGCCGGCAGGTCGAGGGCGCTGCCGATGTCCTGCAGGCGCACCGGGACGCCATTGCTGAAGGCGACCAGCGCCGGGAGCAGCCGCCGGTAGTCGTCCAGGCCAAGCCCTGCGTCCCGTAAACGCCATTCGTGGTTGGCCAGCGGCAGGCGGGTGGCGGCAAAGACCTTGGCTGCCAGCTCGTCGGGAAGCAGGAACTTGGAGCGCCGCATGCCCGGGATACGCAGCAGGTCGCTGGCGTTTTCCATGGTCAGTACGGTGTTGCGATCGAGGCTGCGATTGCGCGCCATGACCGCCAGCCAACTGGTAGGCCGGGCCGAATAGACGCCGACATAGGCCTGTGCGATCTGGGCCACCGTTGCATCCGCCAGGCGCTCGAAGTGTTCCGACACTAGCCATTCCCGCAGGTGGGTGTCGGTAAGGCCATTGCAGGCAGTTCTAATGCTCATAAGGTTCTCGCTAGCTGTTGTGCTGCGCGGTTCAGTCGCCGACGACATCGAAGTTGCAGCGGCGAGCGGCCTCGAGCGGGTACATGTCGGACTTGGCCGGGACGAAGAACGTGCCGTCCTTGCCCTCGCGATGGCGTTCCCCGGGTATCGAGACCGGCAGTACCGGCTGCCCGGTGAGGCGTTGGTGGTCGCGCATCAGGCGGGTCATGGAAACCATGCGATCGAGCATCCGGCGCAGCATCTCCATGCCTTCCCGGTCGCCCAGGACCTCGCCTTTCTTGTCGCCCACGAGCATGGCCGGGAAGCCGTAGCCGACCATGATCATGCGGTTCAGCAAGGCGCACTGGAGCATCTGGTTGTAGACCTCCACATGGCCCATGCGCCGGCCGGTCACCATGACCCCGGCAACCTTGTTGGTGAGGGTGCGATCGTGGCGCAGAAACCCGGTCCCGACCCGCTCCAGGAATGCCGACATCAAGGGCGATGCGCCAAAGCCATGGACGGCACAGGCGAAGATCACGCCATCGCTGGCTTCCATCAGTTGCACGGCACGCGCGGCGTCATCCTCCTGCGCGCAGGGCTCGCTGCGGAAATTGCAATCGCCGCAGGCCCCGCAGGGGTCGATCTTGGCGCTGGCCAGTGAAAAGACCTCGAGGATGACATCCTGCTTCTCCAGGTACTCGGCCGCCCACTCCAGCGCCTTGGCATTGTTGCCATCGAGCCGTTCCGAGCCATTGATGGCGACATATTTGATCTTGTCCGTCATGGTGCTTGTCTCTCCTTAGAGTTTGCGTATGTGCGGGCACGACGATCGCCGGACCGTCGCGCCATGCCTTTGGCGGTGCCAGAGACGGCTTCAGCCTGCCAGGTAGTCAACGATCGGATACTTCACGCACAGCGCCTCGGCTTCCGCGCAGAACTGCTGGCGCAGCGCCGGGTCCAGGCTGAACTCGCTCTCGCCGAGCGGCGTCACCTGGTCGAGGATCCGGCAGAGCAGGTCGACGATCTGCCGGCAGCCCTGCGGGTCGACATGGCGCTGGGCGAGGGCGCCGGTGCCGATGCGCAAGCCACTGGTGACGAAGGACGAACGGGTTTCGCCGGGAACGCGGTTCTTGTTGACGACGATGCCGCAGTGCTCCAGCGCGGCCTCGGCGATGGCGCCGGTCATCGCGGCACGCAAGCGAATCAGGATGGTGTGGTTTTCGCTGCGGCCGCCCACCACCTCATAGTCCCGGGCCTGGAATTCGCTGGCCATCACATCGGCTGCGTCGCGGATACGTTGCATCTCGGCATCGAATTCGGGGGTCATGGCGTAACCCAGCGCCGCGGCCTTGGCGGCCATCATGTTGACCGCCGGCGCGCCTTGCATCCGGGGGAACACCGCCAGTTCGAGCACCCGGGCGAAGGTCGCATCGCGGCCGGGGACTTTTTCATGGGCGTCGCGGCCCGAGAGAATCAGGCCGCCACGGGGGCCTGCCAGCTGTTTGTGGGTGCAGGTGGTGGTGACGTGCGCCGCGTCGATCGGGCTCGGATGGCGCCCGGTCGCCACCAGGCCGGCGATATGCGAGATGTCGGCCATCAGGATGGCGCCGGCTTCATCGGCGATCCGCCGGAAGCGCTCGAAGTCCACGACCCTGGAGTAGGCGGTGGCGCCGCAGATGATCAGTCGCGGCCGATGCTCCAGGGCCAGCCTGCGGACTTCGTCGTAGTCGATCAGGCCTTCCTTGGTGGTGCCATAGCCGATGGCCTTGTAGTAGGTGCCCGAGAAGGTCACGGGGCTGCCATGGGTCAGGTGGCCGCCGTTATCCAGGGCCATGCCCAATAACGTATCGCCAGGTTCGAGCAGGGCGGCGAGCACCTGGTAGTTGGCGCTGGAGGCCGAGTGCGACTGGACCCCGGCATATTGCGCAGCGAACAGCTCCCGGGCCCGCTGGATCGCCAGGGACTCGACCAGGTCGACATTCTCGCAGCCGGCGTGATAGCGGCGCCCGGGAACGCCTTCGGCGGTGACATTGACCAGCGCGGAGGACGAAGCGGCCAGGGTGCGGGGCTTGACCGCGCAGCAAGAAGCGACCAGCGAGAGGGTGCGTTGCTGGCGAGCGACCTCGGCGTCGAGGATCTGCGCCAGTTCGGCATCGTGTTCCTGAAGATCGGCCAAGCCACGCTTGAGCAGGTCGGTTTGGGTAAGAAGTGGTTGATGATTGACTGTCATGACTTGCTATCCCTTCCTTTGGTGTTGTGTGCCGCGAACGCCAGCACGGTTTCCTCGACCTCGGGCGCATGGGTACGCACGAAGTAATGCCCGCCACCGGCCAGGGTCGCGGCTTGGGTGACGTCGATGAACTGGCGCCATTGCTCCAGTACGACTTCGGGCTCGGCGGTAGCCGGATCCTCGTCGCCCAGCAGTACCAATGCCGGTACGCCATGTGCCGGGCGCTGCGCCAGGTAGCGATAGGCCTCGCAGGCGATCAGATGGTCTCTTCGGCCGCGAGCCAGCATGCTCTCGACCTGGGTGTCGAGCAGCCCGGTGAAGGCCCCCAGGGAGCGCAGGTAGTCGGTCCAGGCCTGGTCCGAAGTGGTTTCGGCGGCGCCAATCGCGGCATCGGCGTCCAGCACCGGGCGCGAAGCTGCAACCACCAGTGACAGCCGCTTGTGACTATCGGCCAGGCTCGCGGCAATGCTCGCTGCGGTGGCCGCGCCGGCGCAGTGGCCGTAGATCAGCAAGTGGGCGGCGCCGATCGCTTCGATCTCGCTGGCAAGGATGTCGAGCAGGGCATGGAAGTCGAGGGCGTCCTCGACCTCGAAGTCAGCGAAATCCACGCCGAAAACCTGTACCTGCGGGTTGCCTTGAAACAGGCCGCGGTAGGCCGTGGCGTCTCCACCACCGAAGGGAACGGCAATCACTGCGGTCGAACCTGCGGCTGCCTGTGCATCGCCAAAACAGACCAGGCGGGCGGTTTGTCGAGTGGCGTCGCAGAGGATGCGCCGGGCCAGGCCAACTGCCGTCGGGTGCTCGAAAAGCGTCACGATGGGCAGGTTGCAGGACAAGCGCGACATCACGCGAATAGCGTCGAAGGAGTCGCCGCCGAGGTTGAAGAAATTGTCTGCATGGCCGACCTGCGGCAGCTTGAGCACCTCGGCAAAAGTGGCAGAGACGCGAGCCACTTCAGCGGCAAGGACCTGTTCATCGAACTGGATGTTTTCAGTCATTCCATTCACTCCTATCCATAAGTACATCAGCGAGTTCATTGAGCAGGTGGGTGGCTGCACTGGCGTTGCAAAACGGCCCCTCGATCTCCAGGAGCAGTTGCGAAGCACCTGTGCGGCGTATTTCGATTCCCACCGGAAACGTTGCACTCATCACCTGTGAGGCCGGGATGTTGCGCCTGCCCGCACCGTTGATGAACAGCTCGGACGCCCGGCAGCAGGCCAGCGCCTGACGCGCTGCCGGACAGCGCCGGGCACGTGCCTCAAGGCTGGTTTGCCCGGGAAGTGGTTGCTCTCCAGGGGCGGCGAAGGAGAGCGGGACAAGGCCCGTCATCATGCCGATGGCATCCTGCTGGTGAGCCGGGCGCCAGTCATGCGACGAACACAGGGTGTCGCCCTCGACGATGACATCGGCCCGCTGCAGGCAGGCCAGGAGTGTCGCCATGGGGGGCTTGTCGACATTGACCGTGGCGATGTCCAGGGTGCGTTGCAGACTCACTCGCGGCCCTTGGGCGTCGAAGGCCAGGCGCCCGGTTCGCAGCAGGCGCACAGGCGCCATCGGCGGCACAACAGCTGTGCGCAGCCCGCCATCATCCTGCGCGTGCAGTGCTTGCGCCTGGACATAATCGTCATAGAACCCACGCCCTCGACGCAGGCGCGCCAGCGCCGAGTCAAGGTCGGCGGACTGGGCTGCTTGCAGCAGGCGCGCCAGGACCTCGAGGCTATGTTCGTCGGCCAACCCGTGATGGATCGAGAGCAGACAATGCGACCCTGTGGCTGTGGCCAGGCTGCCCGCGGCAAATAGCGCAGTGCCGGATCTGACCGCTAGCTGGGCCTTGCGCAAGGCCTCGGGAACGCGGCTCCCGCGAACATCGAGCACTTCAAGATATTGGCCCAGCTCCTCGCCCCATCCAGCGATCACCAGCTGATGCAAGAGCCCGAGATCCGGGGCGGCCCCGTCCTCGAGGGGGATGACCGTGGAAACTTCCTGGGCGACCCCGGTGTAGAAACCCTGGGCGACCATGGCCTTGGCCTCGACACTGAGCCTGGCGTCGGCAAGCGCCTGCATCATGCCCAGCCGTTCGGTTGATTCCGTGGCCGGGCCTTGAGCTGTGGTTTTCGACATGTTCGAACCTCGGCGCGCAGGCATCATCCGGCGGCGATTTCGATCCATTGGAGAACGCATTTGCGGGGGCCCGCAGCTCTCCCGTCCAGCGGGAAAGCCATAGGGCGCGCAGAGTTTTTTGTACGACAGCCTTAGTCGGTCATATCGTAAAAATGCGTCGGTTTTTTACTGGTCCCGAGCGGGCGATCCGTGTCTAAGGCGCGCGCAGAGGAGGGGGGACTGACGGAATGTCGGGCAGGGTTGTGAGGGAGTCATGGCTTGCAGCATCCCACTCATGGGCTGAGGGGTTGAAGGCAAGGGTTACAAGGGGGGCAGGCAGGTTGCGGAGACCACTATCGGCAAACAAAAACATTAAGCCATCCTTAGCTTGGGTAGGAAAAATGCCGCCTTTTGGGCGATCTAAATAAAACATCCTCTGACACAACTCCAGGCTCATCCTGATGGAGCTAGGGAAAACCCCTATGCGTCATAGGGGAAAACCTTAGTCGGAAATATCGCAAGCGCAAGTAAGTTTTTTCCGATTTTTAAAAAAATTTTCGGACCGCTCCAGGCTGCGGTTCAGCAGTGGGAAACAGGGTGAGCCGGCGTCGTGGAAGGGGTCAAAGCCGGCGGGGCTGCGGCCGAGTAATAGGCCGCAGCACCAGGGGAGGGGGTAGAGGGAAGGGGGCTCAGCAGTGAATGTGTTCAGCCGCATGCATGGCCAGGTAGGCATCGAGCTTCTTGTCGTTCAAACCCAAGGTGTTGAGAATTTGCGCCATGAAGCTGACAGGCGCGCTACCAGGAGCGGTGACCACTCCCTGGTCGGCAACGGCATAGGGCACATCCTGGTAATAATCCGCTCCGCGGTAATGCACCTGCTTCAGGTTCTCGGCGGAGTTGGACGTATGCTGCACGTGATCCAGTACTCCAGCCTGGGCCAGGACGCGGGTGCCGTCGCAGATGCCGGCAACCACGATTTTCCTGGCGTGGGCCGCGCGGACCAGCGCCTCGATTGCGGGCGCCTTGTCTGTTTTCCAGACAGGGCCTCCCGTCACGATCAGCAAGTCGACATCTTCCAGCGCGATGGCTTCGATGGCCAGGTTCGGGATGATGGTCATTCCTCCGGATGAGATCACTGGCTTGCCACCGGGGGCCGCGAAACGAGTGTCGAAGCCATAGTAGGCTCGTCCCGTGGAGTTGATGAGGGCGGGCTCCCAGTCGGAGAAATTCTCGGTGAGAACAGTGACGGCACGTATCATTTGAGTGTCCTTCTCAAGTATCCATGATGATCGGCAGCAATGATCCCGGAGGGTTGTCCTGGCGGGTATTGCCATCGAGTGTTGACGCCGGCGGCGCCGGTGAATGATGGGCTGAGTATCGGCAGGATGCCTCTCATTCGACAATGACAGTGGTCAAATGAGCGTCAGGTTGAGCATTCAAATCAGCGACCTGGCAAGACAAAGCGACGATTCCACCGGTGAAATTGATGGTGCCATCAGCGGCCATTAGCGCCGTGATTTAGCGCTAGGAAATTCTAGGAATCAGGGCAAGGGATTAGAACGCCGCAGCGGTGTTGTAAGCGCGAGATCTGAGCTTGAACCGGACGTAGATAAACGGGACGAGGGATGTGGCTCGTTGAGAGAGTGGACGTCAGAAGCGGTTTTGTCGAATCAGTGGTTTAACACGCTCATGAACATATTTAACATAGCACCTCGTTTAACTTGTGGGCGATGTCAGATGTTCATAAGTAGCTCACGGGCCCGAAATCGCTGATTCAATGGTCTCGAAATTAACGCAACTGTTCATCGATTGGTGTTCATAGACCTAGTTTTCCCCGCCGTCCTTAGCCTCGTCGCTCCGACCTCTGACGGTCCCAGTCCAGAGGCTGATGGGTGCTGGTTTTCATAAAACGATGCTTTGGGATCTGGTTGGAAATCGGGAAGAACCTGGCAGGCTCAGAATTGAGCAGTGTGGTTTGTCCCGGAGCTGGTCGCTCATGGCACCTCCCAACAGCCTCAATTGTGAGGCTCGAAGGTCTCTAGAGAATACGGGGCGATTCACTGATTGACGTCCGGATTCCCGAGAGTGTTTCTGCTATCGATGGGATTCACGGGAACAGGACATGGTCAACATGAAGCTTCGCACAGATGCCTTTGAGGCGCTTGCCGTGCTCGTTCGCCCAGTCGGGTTCGATACTGAAGCCGTAGGCGATCTTCCCGCTGATGTGATTGATCAGTCCCTGCAGAGAATGAAATCCACGCCGCGTCGCATGGGCCATGGCGTCGATCTTGGGGTGGGCCAGATAATAGAGATGGTCACTGACATGTTTCTTATAGGCTTTCGAAAGCCGAGGTGTGCCGCCGTCAATCAGCAGTCCCAGTACGATCTTGCGGGCGCCTGGCGTGACTATTTTCGTCTTGGCAGTGTTTAGCCAGAACCCTTCCTCAGCGATGCACTTGTTGATCGCCTTGATGTGCTGAGTAGCCTGTGGCCGGTCAAATACACCTTTGGAGGAAAATACGAGGTCGTCCGCATACCGCGAATACATCAAATCATTTTCTGTCGCGTAGGTCTGCAGCGTCTCGTCCAAGGACTGCATGACCAGATTGGCAATCCTCGGAGACGTCGCGGCTCCTTGGGGCAGGTGGCCAATGCGGGTGTCGCCGGAATAAGGTAGGCCCGGAGGAAGCGGCTTGTTGCCATGTCGTTGATCCGGGTTACCGCTGGCGCGAACACGGGTGCAGAGCCTCGAAAGCTCGAATGCCACCAGTGGTTGGTAACCGAATGACCTGAAGAGCTCGTAGACTTGAGGCTCCAAGATCGACTCGAAGAAGTTAGTGAGGTCGAGCTTGATCAGCCATGTCGCCCCACAGTGCAGTTGTGCGGTCTCCAGCACCCCGTTGCGGTTGTCGTAGGCGAAACTTGCTTCGTGCGGCTGGATTTTGGACAGGATATGGGTGTTGATCCAACGCTGCACCCGGAGCAAATCCTCAGTGGGCGCACAGATCCACCTGAACCGATCTGGGCTGTGCCCAGCATTCTGCTTCTTCAGCTTGAAGACGTTGTACGCTTCTGCCCTGTACTTGCGGCTAATCGTCCGATGTAAAAAAGGGTATGGGACGTCAGTCAGGTGAGCGAGGTGCTTCAGGGTAAATATAGGCGGGCAGCTGTGCTTCATCTGCTTTGCCGTCTGCACAGCATTTTGCAGAATACTCTCAGACACGCCTGCTTGGCGGCCTGCTTTTAGATAGGGCTGAGAGCTCCAGCGGGTCATCTACCTTTGAATTCCGCCCTGCGGATGGAAGCCTTCTGGCGCCAGACTTCGATAGCGAACACCACGAAGGCTGCCAACCTCCAGTACGCGTGAGATCGTTCGACGGTAAGCATAATTTGCTCCCAAGCCGCCCGCACAACGTGCGGGATACTAGATTCCGCTAATGCGGAGCCCTCAGCTGCGTTGGATAATACGGAGCGACGGGGGCGGGGGCTACAAAAAACTTCCTCCCCTGGCGTCTGAGGAAGCGGATGGCTTTATGGCCCGCCAGCGTCAGCGCTCCCGAGTTGGTGATCCAGCCCCTGCGAACTGCACGATCTGTTGCGTGGATGAGTGTGTCTAAAGACAGTGGCAGGGCTCGGCGCAGTTCCGCTATTCGTCGTTTGCCTTGCGAGTGGGCTAGCAGAACGATGATTGCGGATTTGCTTTGGTCATTGGATCGTTTGAATCGAGGGGACTGCGCAATTTCATTGGCTTGGAGAGAGTTCAGGGCGTTGCTGAACAGGCTGTCCATATTGGTTTGGGTAAGTTGGGCGGACTGATGAAGGACATCGGTGACACGTTTGGGAAAGAGGGGCGCCCATCTTCTCTTACCTCTGTTTTTCTCCGAGATGAATATCGCCGGCATGTTGTTCGGCGCCCCGTGTTCGAAGGCCAGTAGGGCGGCGGTGTTTTTCCAGCCTAATGGGTTGTCGCTGTGTGCTCCGTATTTTTTGCAGAGCGATTTCATATCCTCCAGGTCTGCATCGAAGCTGTTATGAAGGGTAGGGCAGTCAGTCACAACGGCGACGGTTGGGGAGAACCTATGCGTTTCAACTTTTCTGATGCCTTGCCCTGTACCGCTGTAAGCCATCACCCAGAATTTTATGAACCTTCCCGAGTGCCAGCTTCTAATTGAGGGAACATTCCACATGGCATCAAGCATCGCGAATGCTCGGTCTCCGCTGCCGATAAAGTCAGTGAGGATGACGAAGTTTCTGACTTTGGAATCTCTGACATTGTTTGCAGTGGGCTGAAGCAGAAAACGAGTGCCGTTGGAGCGGCAGAGTGTAGTTGCGACGTGGGTCGTTAGCGTTTCACTTCCAATATCTTGGCTGGTGTACTTAAGCGATTTAATGGCCTGTATCGCTGCGCCCTGAGCTCGCAGGTGCTTCTTCTTTGACCTTGGATTGTAGGTCTTTTTCGACTCGTAGATCGGAGGCGGGAGCTTAGCTCTTGTTTTTTGTAGTTCGCGCTCGATGAAAAGCGCTGATGCGGTCTTTGGTGGAAGTGTGTTTTTTATGAGCTTGGTGAGGCTATTTTTGAATTCGTTGAGAGGGCAGTAGCTGATCGAGTCGAGCAGCTTCTCGGCCAGCAGACGGTCGGCGGGGCTTCCGAACTGATCGAGCCATAGCTGGGTTTTTTCTTGCTCCTTCAATGGCTGCACGATGTCTCCCTTCTGTTTCTGCTGGTGTTGGTGTTGGCCGCTCTCGGGGAAGCTTAGCGTCGCCTGGTTGTGTTGATCGCACTGGCCCATTGGTACTGGCAGATGCGTCGCGTTTTGGACGGGGCCAAGCCAGCATAGTGGAGTCGGCTCGTTTGTTAAGTCCAGCAGTTCTTGAGTATGCAGGGATCGCGAACTCACGGGGGGCGGGTGGCAGGGCTGTAAGCCCATCTCCGTTTGCTCGTCCGTAACGTCGCCCCCTTGTACTGATCACAAAACCGAAATCACTTTGCCATTACGATAGCGGCGCTCCAGCGAACCCTCGTGTAAAGTGAAACTCCTCTCAAGTGGCTGCCTTATCGGTGGCCATTTTTTTGCCCGACAATTGGGGCAGCAGGACAGAAAGGTTCTTCAATCCGATCTCGCGTCAAAGCTAACGCACGAGCAGTTCGGCAAATTGACTCGGTTTCTGCAAGACGGGAAAAACATGATTCCGGCCCTGACTTATCAAGCCGAAATTATCGAACTTGAAGCGAAGCACCCTGGACTACTTAAGCAGACGTCTGACGCGAAGGAGATTTTGCTGGTAGCGGCATGAGTCTCAATAGCTCAAAACGAATGCGATTGTTCATCGATTTATGTTCATGGACGAGGTTTTCCGCTCGTCTGGTCAATCCAGGCTTTGGCGGCTACTTAATTGGTGAGGACGCTACGGTAGATGGGCAGGAAGTCGCAGCGGGGTTTGATGCTGGCCGATGGTGACATCCGAGCGCCGCTTGGTGCAGCCATCTAGACAGACCATTCCACATGACTACAGCTACTGGATCGTCACACTCCGCGCCATCGAACCGCGCCCTGAGCTTTTAGCATTTCGGAATGGCGGCTGCAGTCGGTTGCGCAGATAAGGCAGGGATGTCAGGCCAAGTGTAGGCACGCCCGTGATCCATTTCGCAACGATGAAAGCAAGGTCGCGTACGCTGCCAGCGTGATCTGCAATAGAATATCTGAGGGACGTTAGTACCGACCCACCATTGAACGATGAAGAGATGACCAGGATGCGCCAATACTCCGAAGAAGAAGTTCAGGATCTCACGGACAGAGTCTTCTTGCTCCGAGCCCGGCTCGAAGAGGGAAAACTTCATGTTGCAGCGCATCTGGTAGATGACTTCAGAGGAAGTTTAATGGCGATTCGGTTACGCCCTGATGGCCTTGTCGATCCGACAACTGTTGATGGTCGGATTCGCGCCATGACTCTGGCCATCAGAGCCTTTGCCTACCGAGAGGACTCTAAAAAATCGGTAAGCTTGCAAAAAATCCAAAGTGTATATTTTGATTTTTTGTTCCGGGAATTCGATTTTCTTTACAAGCCGATGGTCAAGGCTGATGCGACACCTGCACAGGCGGCTGCAGTTGCGGTGAGAAATGACGAGCTGGTGAAGCATTGCACAAAAGCTCTGCCTGAACTCGCAGAGGGTATCAGGGAGTTCTGGTCATCGGTGTCAGATCCAGCCGCATTCCACCTTCAAGATGGCCAGCAGTTCAAAGCTACCTTCTCTGGTGACCTGTTCCCCGCGCATTGGGAAAACGTTGTATCGACTGCTGGACTTTACATCGACACTATCGTGCTCCCTTGCCCGATTCTCAAGATCGCCCCGCTTTTTGAAGCATTGCCAGCCAAACAGGTCGTTGAGCTATTTATCAAGCACGTTTTGAATGCGATGACTTATAGGGATATCGCACTGGCGGAAATAGAGCCTCCACTGGTGGTCATTTCACCTAATCCAAGGGATATGAATGATGAAGATAGAGAGCTGCTAGCTGAGCAGAGCCGGCCTCTGTCCTGTGATCATGGCGGCTACCTGTTTGGCCGTGATTTCGAGTCCGTTGAACACTTGGTGGAGTTTTGTGAAGAGCTGCCTTCTATCGACGCAGTGCTTGGCGAGCTTAAAGGTGCTGATCGACTGGTCATTAATACAGATTGGGGGAGAGATGCTCGTGCGCAACTGGTCAGGGCTATGAAAGATGGAGCCACCCCAGGCTTGAACCCTGCTATAGCAGGAAATCATGTGTTGCATGCTTGCTTGGGACGCATGCCCCAAGCATTGGCTTCTCAGCAGTGCGCTAATCACTTTGGTGGGACACCATTCATAGGCGCGGAGACGTCGTGGAAGTACTTCAATTGGATGCTGGACTACCAAGGTGGAGTGGTAGAGCGTCCAATTGATGATCGAAAAAGCATGCATGTGATGCGTGCATTGAGCGCTGAGGCAGATAAAAATTTAGAGTGGCTCGGCAACGTTCCTCCGGAAACAGTGTTAAACATCCGGAAGGCTGGTTTGGCTGAAGAACTGAGGTCTTTACTGGGTCAGGGTGTTTCTGAGCTGATCAAAGTGCGACCAGAGAATTACTTCCGGACAGCCGACCAAGTCGTCGAAAACCTGGATCGGGCTTTCGCGGCGCACCAAGCGGCGCTGAAAGACGCGCGTAATAAAAAACTCAAGCTTTACGGAATCGACGTTGCATCATGCCTAGCTGCCGGAACAATCGGAGTAGCGGGGGCTCTGACAGGAAATGTGGCCCTAGGCGCGCTGGGTGGTGTTTTAGGAATGGTTGGTCTCCCTAATCTGAAGGACATCAGGACAAAGTATAAAGATCTGCGCGCAGAACAAATTGCTCGTGCAAACTCTCCGACAGGGTTACTGTTCAAGCACATTTTATAAATGGTACTTGTAGTCAATCTCGAATCTGCGTCTTCGACGCTAGCCACTTGTGGTCGTCAGAAGCGGATTTGTCGAATCAGTGGCTTAGGCAGTTCATGAACATCTATTGCATGAGCCGCCACAGGGGATCCGGTATCTTGGCTGGGGCTGTGCGAAGGAAACGCTGTGATTCTTCATGTCCCTGAGATGTTGATCTTGTTTTCGTCAAGATTCTTATGCTGATGCTCAATACAGTCGATGAACACCTGGTGACTCCGCGTGGTCGAATTTAGGTTAAACCGTGTCAGGCGCTAACATCCATGACTCCAAGACTTCGATCACATAATCCTCGACACCCACTCCATCTGTATGAAGTTTAAGAATCTCGCGAGCCAAGCTCTTATTGTTTTTTAACGTTTCGTTTGAGTAATTTCCAAAGTACGAACCCTTGCTAACCTGCGATGGGCGAATATTTACTAAAGTCCGCCGGAAGGAAGCTGGCGCCACCTCCTCATTATAGTAAACATCAGCCTGAATGAGATAAAGCGACATTCCGTCAGGATCTGCGCTAAATTTTGAATGGAGCTTAAACCTAATTCTATCTGTTTCCTGAGGTTTGATTTCATGATGGATTTTTTTCTTTGCCAAGCTTCCAGGTTTCTCGGAGATAGAAATATCATAAGTCGCTGAAACATCCACAGTCGTTGACCTGAAGAGAAACCGCACTGAATCAGTTTCATCGGCAGCTACCTCATTCAAGGATTCATCATGAACATCGCCCGTTGAGAGAGTAGGCTTCAAAAAAGAATTTGTCGAATCAGTACCTTACGAGGCTCATGAACATTTCTGACATAGCATCTGGTTTAAGTGGGCGATGTTAATTGTTCACGATCGATCCTTACATCAATCACTACTGGGCTTTCCTACGATTTTTGGAACTTAATGTTCACAGTTTTTTGTTCATTAGGGGCCTCTAACTTATCTGTTGAAGACTTCTAGTGACGTGTTGTGGCTGTGCAGGAGGGGCGGAGTAGGAAGCACGCCGTATCGTGGTTTTCCACTTCTTCTTTTCAACCCAATTCGTGATTTCCACGCATTGATTCGAATGATTTTGGGCCATCTGGCAATTTCATACGTTCTACCGGCCTCAAGTACGGAAAAGTTAAGGCTGATGCTATCTACTGATGGCTGGATGGCGTAACAAACTGGTGCCCGGCGGGTGATGCGCTCACTTCTGGCATATCACGCACCCGAAGGTAACCACCTCGGTAAAGGCAGCGAAGAAGGAGGAGAGCAACCAATAGAGCTGGATGAAAGGGATCGGCGGTACGGCCCGCTGCGATGTTCCTGAAGGCTTGCTCAACAGTCGCCTTGCTCAGCGATGATGTCACGATCGCCACTCGCTTGAACGCGTGAGGTGCATTCCCGCAAAACTCCACCGCAGCTTTATCCTGCTCAGGCTTTCCTCGTTGCAAATACAACCCGAAAAACCCAGACGCCAGGGTAACCGGCAGACAAAACTCACTCGCGTCGCTGAGAAGTTGGTAACAACCCACCTGCTTCTGGATAGCGCAAAACCTCCATATATGGCATATAGCCGCTATTGAGGTGGCGCGTAGGCCTGCATTGTGACTACGTCGGCATGAGTACTGAAGGCGAGTGCGTCCAGCACTACACGGCACGCCAAGAACCAGGATCAGGAAATGTTAGGGAAAATCGTACGCGGCGCCAGCCGCTGTTGGTGGGCGCTTGTTGCCGGGGGACGGGCGACACGGCGATCGTTCATAGCTTGGCGTAATGAGGATGGACTATATTTCGAGCCTTTGACCCCGGTGTTTGTGGAGGACGACAGGGTCGCACGGTATGAGCGCGAGCTCTTGCGAGCGCTGCACAACGAGGAAGTGCTCAACATCGCAATCACCGGCGGCTATGGGGCAGGGAAGAGCAGTGTCCTGAAGACGTTTTTCGAACACCACCGCAGCGTCAAACATACTTTCGTATCGTTGGCCACGTTCACCAAGGCGAACGCTCCCACCGCTGTCTCGCTAAAGCCGCTTGATGAGTCATCTGTGCCTAGGACGCTTGAAGCACCTGGGCCTGCACCCGTTGCGGTCAACACCGATGGGGCAGTCAGTGACGACCTGATCAATCGGATCGAAGAGACGATCGTCCAGCAGCTCCTTTACTCGGTACAAGCGAAGCAGCTACCCAAGACACGACTCAAGCGCATTTCTCACGCATCAACGTTACGCATTTGCTGGCGTACCCTGTGTGTCGCAGCGATCGGGGTCTGTGCGTTACGGCTGGGCGCACCGAAGTTGCAGACCCTTTCCGAGGTAGCAAAGGATTGGGCATTGAAAGGGCTGATGTGGGTGCCCGAGCCCGTCGCCCTTGGTGTGGTTGTGGCTGGCGGTGTGTGGGCCCTGTACTCAGGCTTGAAGCTGCTCTCACTCTTCAGCGTCGATGGCCTTACGCTCAAGGGCGGTAAGCTCGAAGCGACCCATCATGGCTCAGTGCTGCACAAGAACATCGATGAGATCATCTACTGCTTCGAGCGCAGCGACATCGACGTCGTGGTGATCGAAGATCTGGACAGGTTCGACATCCAGGAGATCTTCTTCAGGCTGCGTGAGATCAACTTCATCATCCGCCAGTCCCCTCAGGTCAAGCGTCCCATCCATTTTATCTATGCGCTGCGGGATGAGATGTTTACTGTCACAGACAAGACGAAATTTTTCGACCTTATCATCCCCATCATCCCAGTGGTGAACTCGGAGAACTCACGAGAAAAACTGATCGAGTTACTGGGGCAGCGGCACGTGGGCGGCCAACCGCTCAACGCAGGCCTCACGCCCAAGTTGATCGAGACGGTGGGGTACCACATCGATGAAATGCGGCTGATCAAGAACATCGTGAACGAGTTCGACATCTACGCAAACATTCTCGCAAATGACGGCTTGCCGCTTGACCCGAACAAGCTCTTTGCGATGGTGGCCTTGAGGAACCTTCATCCGGAGGTGTATTCGGATCTGCTCAAACGCAAAGGTGTGGTCTACCAAGTAATCGAGGGCTATCCCGCATGGGTCAAATCTGAAACTCAGCGCCTTCAGAGCTCCATCGCCGAGTTGAGACAACGCCTGAAGGAGCATAAGGCTGAAGTCTCCGATGATATAGCGAGCCTTCGTGCATGTGTCTGGTTTGAGTTAATCCGTAAAAGCACCATCCGACATGCCAATATCCTGTGGTTGGAAGATTATTCGGAAATCTCGCTGATGGAGTTTATCGAGGACGAGGTGTTCAACCGCGTGGTCAGCCAGAGGAACGTCTATCCGTCTGTCAATTCTAGGTCATACGGAAATCAGAGAGGGGAGCCCTTGAGTCCGAAGCTAGTGTTGCAGGAGCTGTCGTATCCTGAACGCATCACGGGCCTTGAAGTATCACTCGACGAGATTGATGATGAAATAAGCGCCATCCAGACAAAAATCACCAAGCTCAAGACCATGCCTTTCCGGGAGGCGTGCAGCAATAACTATGGAGAGTCATTTGGTACTAGGCTCAAAGGTTACGAGCTGATCACGTTCATGCTGCGCCGAGGCAACCTGGACACCGATTACACCGATTACTTAGGCTATTTCTACGAAGGCTCGCTGAGCCAGTCGGACAAGATGCTCACGATGGCACTTGCCCGGGGCGAAATGCTCGATGTCGCCACCCCGATACGCAATCCTGAGCGCGTTGCGAGCAAGTTAGATTTCGACTCGATCGACAAAGGGAAAGGGTTGCTGGTGCACTTGATAGCAGAGCTCGTTCGCTCACGCCTGGATGACGTTCAGTCCAGGGAAGATAAGCTGTCGGTAATCATCAAAAGTAGCCATCAGCACCTGGGGCGCCTTGCTGAGGTGGTCGAACTACTGCCAGAGGAGGCGAAGAATCCGTTCATCAAGGCACTGTTCAAGAACCATCCCAACCTCATTAATGAACTCGTTGCGTACGACAAGACGAACCTTGTTCGCGAAGATCTGGTGGTCATGGTTTTGGACAGCCTGACGGCCGACCAGCTTGAACAGCTACAAGGGCGCAGCGACACGTTGTTCAAAATCATCAACGACCTGCGCGATGTCTCCAAGCTGATTCCCGGGCTGGCTTCCGACCAGATGGGCTGGGCTTGGCTCAGAGAGAGACCCGCGCAGTTCTGGAATGTCAGCGACACAGCTACCGTTGACGAGCTCAGAGCGCTGGTGGAGTGGGGGTGCCTGAGTCCTACATTGCCGATGTTGAAACTGCTACGCAGCACCCTGGAGCCTGCCACCGAACCCGCCACCGTTTCCCATCATCGGCTTACCCAGTTAGAGCTCGTGGGCTTCGATCAACTGATTGAGCAATCAGCTTCCGAGTACGTGTGTGGATTGCTGAGTCAGGAGGGTGCCTTACCTGAAACGGAGAGCTCACTGCTTGGCCTGTTCGCACTCCTGGAAGGTACCGAAGAAATGGAGGCGCTTCGGCTAGCGCTCTTCAAACATACCACTTGCTTGATCACGGATATTGAAAGGCTTCCTCATGCGCTCTGGTTGCCGGCCATGGAGTCTGAGCGTCTGTGCAACATCGGGGCTACTGTATGGACATTCTTCGATAACGTCATCATGACGAGCGGAGACGTCCCGTCGTCCGAGGCTGAACGGATAGATCTCGGTCACACTGCTGCTCCGACCTTTATCGACTTTGTCACACGCAACTCAGCAAGGCTGGCCGAAGAGCTTTGGGGGGCGGAAGGCGAGGAGGAGTTGCAGACGTTCCTCATTCAACATGAGCAGGTCAGCAATGACACCATTAAGTCCCTTTTCTCGTCGATCGTCCTGGCGCCGTCTGTCTTGTTGAAAAGCTCCGTCCCGACGACCCGATGGCCCTTTTTCTCCGACGCCTCCTTCGTCCCATTCAGCTCAGAAATCAGGGAGCTAATTGCTCAGAGCGATCCCCCACTGGAGGCACGCTATATTGTCTATCACTGGCGGGAAGCCCGTAACACTCTCAGCCTGTCTAGCTTGCCGATTGGTTTGGTTACCGCCCTCAGCCGCTCTGGTGTCGCCTCCCTAGCCGATACAATGACTATGTGGCAGGGCATCACTGCGGAGATGTTCAGTACTTGGGATGGCTCGGTCATGGAACTCGCCAACGCTTGCGTCCGCGCTAACAGGGAACAGGCCACATTCCCTGCGAGCTATTTGCCCGTGATCCGGCATTGTCTTTCCGATGCATCGTTGAGCATCTCGAAACGGACAGACATGGTCATCCAGGCGCTGCAGATGAATTGCGGTTGGACTGATGTGGCCGAGGTACTTCCTTTATTGGGAGAGGAGCATGCCGACCTCGTTGGTAAGAAGCGTGCACACCTCCCAACATCCACAGACGTTCGACGTCTGGTTGAAACCTTAAAGCGGCGAGGGTTTGTGGGGGTTGTGCGGTACGAAGCCAAGCGCACTGTAGTATTCAGCAAACGAAGCCAAATGGCCTAACTTGGCATTGGCCTGCACACACGAGCGGCGGACTGTCCCGACTTGCAACGTTGCCGTGTCGGACTATCTGTTGAGAGCTATGGGTACGCCATAGTATATAAGGTGTGAAATCAGCCGGGGAGTGGAGCATAGCTACATGGAGAGGTACACGTTTATTGATCGGTATTTTCACAGCCAACGCGAACTGTTGGACATCAGGCATTCTGAAGAGAGGGACATCAACACGCTGTTTACCTACCTGAATAACCTCCACTCTACGGCTGATAAGCTGCTTGAGCTATTCAACTGCAGCATCAAAACTGCTCCAGAATTCAAAATGCTCCAGATTATCAGAAACTATTTTCACCATGTCGGCGACGTCGACGAAATTCGTCTCCATGTCAAAGTCGAGGAAAATGTTCTCCTTAGCCATTCGCAACACCTTCTAATACCACTAGAAGTGCTCGCAAAAAGCGTGAAATCTTTTATGGAGAGCACGATACCTGACGAAAAAAACAAAAACTACAAAGCCAAGTTGTGATTCGTGCAGAGGGAAATGAGTGATATCGCTGAGATCTTCGACTACGCCGCAAATCTCATGAAAGACCTCGAAATGTTCTGCCAAAAACCTAGCCTAAGGCTTGACGGAAGGGTCTACGAACTCGGATTCGATATGTACAAATTCGTTTTCAACATTACGAATACTATTGCAGACAAATGCCGAGAAATCCCAGAGCTTCGCGAAAAGAAGGTAATCCAGGAGCTCGACTGGTCTTATCGTGCTGAAAACAACATTGGCAAACACGACGTTTTCTGCAGCCCGTCCAACATACCAATCACCACCACCGAAGGCTTCGTATACGCCAAGGACATTGATCTGGTTCGTTAACTTGCTTGCTGTGAACCGCCGCTTTCACAGCCCGAGGAAGCGAACAGACAAGGAGCAGCACATTGTCAGCTGAAAACCAACTAACAGAACCTGAAAACCAAAACGACTCAATCAAGCCTAAAAAGGCCTTCGTGCTCACCGATGAGATGCGCCGGCGGATAGTGGAATCGGAAAAAGAGCACCGTCGTTACAAGCGTCGGGAGAAGCGGTTTGAGTTCAGCTGGATTTCCTGGTTTTGCGATGAATTCCCGAATGAAGAGGTCTACAGGCCTGCCCTGGCTGAGCGACGCAACACGCGCCAGGAAATGGCGTATCACCGGTTTCGACAAATGACGAGTTGGTCGTTCTGGTCGCGGATGAAGTCTAGCGCCGGTATCAAGCTCGCAGCGGTGGGGGGCATGGTTGCCGCATTCCTTCAGGCAGCTCCCCCGTTGAAAGGCGCGGAGGCGGCCGTCGGGCCCTTGAGCTGGTTACTAGTCGGCGGGGTCTTTTACTTGTTAGCGGTGATCTGGTTCGAATTGAAATGTCCGGTTCTGCTAAAGCGCACGCTTGCAGGGAAGGATGAATACCTTGGCATTGAGGGGCGGCGCTGGCTGCTCGCGCTCGTTGAGGATGAGCTGCGACGCTGGTGGAGCGTTAAACCCTATGAGCTAGATGTGGACAGAATTAAACCAGAGTCCAATAAATACCAGCTTGCACTAGAAATCACTCAGCATGGTGACATTCCAGCCTACGGTGGCTTTGGTGAATTCGCATCCGCACGGATCGAGTATGCACTTCATGAGTATGCCCAGCTGACATCTACAGCGATCTGGCGAGAGGATTTCAAACCGAACGAGTACCAGGAATTCACGCCGGGACATCGATTTTGCCCACTTAATACGCCTTTGCGTAACCTCCACTTGAGCGTCATGAATGAGAGCGAGGTCAAGATGGCTAAGGTGGGCAAGGAGGGCGACTTGGTGGTGCGCTGGTTCGACAACTCGCTGGATTTTCACTCGCGGCTACCAACCCCTCGAAATCTCGTGGTGTCGGCGTATGCAGAAGGTCTCATCTACCTGTTTCGCACCGATGCATCTGCGTTAACGTTCACTCGTATTGTGGCGCAGTGGCAAAACACGATGCGCCCCTTGTGCCGGCTCACTCTCATCAGCCTGTTCCTAGCGAGTGGCGGTTGCTTCGCCTGGTTTGTCTTCCTACAGCTGAAAATACTAGTACCCATACTTACCTGAGTTGCTGATCGGCGGACCCACAGGGCGGGCTGCAGAGATCCAGATCTCGGGTTTTGGCATAAGAAGCGGGTTTGTCGAATCAGTAGCTTAGGCAGCTCATGAACATCTATTATATGGCTTGTATTTGTCGTATTTCTTTTCAATGTCATCTGAGTTGTAGGCTTCGCTCAGCGCCGTATCAACCAGCAAGCGAAAATCCTCGTTGTTACGCTCCACCACGGTGCCCCATGTACCCCCATGGGTGGGTCAGCTTGGCGCGTCGGCCCTGAGCAAGCGGTCGAAGTGCTCGATCGTGCGGACCAAGCCCTGATCCAGCGTCACGCTGGGCGCCCAGCCACTGAGCACCTGCTGCGCCAGCGAGATGTCGGGGCGGCGCTGCTTGGGATCATCGGACGGCAGCGACTGGAACGTGAGCTGGCTCTTGGAGTTGGTCAACGCAATAACCTTCTCAGCCAGCTCCAGTATCGAGAACTCGCCGGGGTTGCCGATGTTGAGGGGGCCGACGAAGTCTTTACTCGATGAGGACGAGTTGGTAGTAGCCAGGCCACATCGCACGATCTGTGACTTTGCACCTGGTATCTTCGCGCATTTCCTTTTTGCTGGTCACTTTGACGATGCGTCGTCCTATCACCAGATTGCCGACCACTGCTTCCGACGGCAGAACCCAAACCCAGTTTTTCAAAGCACGATTCCTTTTCAGCGCTGCATGTGTGGCTTGCAGCCTATCAAAATTGCGGAGTCGACGATGCTTAGGTCAGGCTTTGATGCACATGGTTTTGTGCGCTATCGATCCCGTCGGCGGCTTGCGGTTGATTTAGCCGACTCTCATCAGTGATGGCTGAAGTCGGACGACACAAAAAACAGCAGCACTGAGTCTATATCACTAGGCCACCAGTGTTCTTTTCCGACTACGCTCCATGTTCAGCTACCCAAAGAGGTGGTGCGACTACGGTTGGTTAACACACGGAGCAGTCATGTCGAGTCTACAAGCGGAGTATCAGCGATTCTTGGTCTACTTGGCTGATCAGCCAGTTCATGACGACGTGCGTCGGATGGCGAACCTAGTCATGATCAATCTGCAGCATCTGGCGGAAGTAGGTGCGCAAAGGCGAGGACGTTCCAGTAGGTTGGCTCCGATCGCACTCCAGCACTTGGCTGGAGCTGTGACCCATTTGCCGGAGGCTGCTCAAGTCGCTCAGACGAATCGCACTCACTTGCGGTTGGATCGTTTGGAGGTTGGCCCGTTTCGCGGGTTCATGCAACCTGAAGTCTTTGACCTGAGCCACGACATCACACTGGTTTACGGGCCGAATGGAACGGGGAAAAGCAGCTTCTTCGAAGCTCTCGAAACCGCGATGCTTGGCTCAATCAGTGAGGCTGAAGCAAAGCGCTTTGATCATCGATCGTACTGCAACAATGCGCGCCTTCGCCGCCATGTAGCTCCACGCCTGCTCTGCTCGCTCAATGGTGAAGCCGCTACCCAGATACAGGCTAACGAAGAAGACTACCGGTTCTGTTTTGTGGAAAAAAATCGGCTTGATGACTTTGGTCGAATAGCCGCCAGGACACCAGGTGATCAGCGTCAGTTGATCGCTACGTTGTTTGGTGTTGATCAGTTTAGCGAGTTCGTCCGCGGCTTCAACGCCACTCTTGACGAGAACTTGAACATATCAAGCGTTAAGGCGTTGCAGCTAGATGGTAGACGTAATCAGGTCGCGGCCTCCCAGCAGACAATCGACAGCTATCAGCAGTGCCTTGTGGGACTTGCCCAGCAGGAGGAAGCCCTTGCAGCACGAATTCATCCAGGTAGTACCTATCAAACGTGCAGTGACTGGATTTTCGGCACGCAGCAAATACAGGGCCGATTGGCGTATCTTCAGGGTGTATTGGAATCCCCTGTTCCCTTGATTCATGGATGCACGGATGCTGGTCTTGAGGAAAGTCGGAGGCAGGTATATCAGCTGCATGCAGCGAGCCAAGCTGCGCAGCAAGCGCTCAATGCACGGGCTAGCGAGGTCTCATACTCGAACCTGTACGAGGCTGTCCTTCAACTTGCGGAGGGCGCGATTGCTTGCCCAGCTTGCGGTACCCAGTTGGATCGTGTCGCCCAGAACCCATTCGATCGCGCGCGGGTAGGACTCGCTCAACTCGCGGAGCTCAAAACGCTGCAGCAACAATCAGAAGCTGCTACCAATAGCTTCAACGAATCATTCCGCTCACTGCATGCTGAAATGCGGCGTGTGTGCGATGTCGCGGTACAGGTGTGTTTTAAAGAACTTCAGGCAGCACAATTACCGGAGCTTTCGCCGACCACCGTTGGTAATTGGCTTCAGCCGTGGATGGATGAAAATGAAAGGGCATGGCAAGCACTCTTGCAGCTAGCCTCACTGATCGAGCAAGCGGATGCTACTACTCGTCAAATCACCCAGGAAAGGCAAGCACTGGTACAAGAGCGTATGCGGCTTGACGGCTTCAAGACTGAAATTGAGCGCTGTAGGCTACTGCGATCTCAAGCCCTCGCTGAATTCACTCAGGCACAAGCAACGATTGCCCAATTCGAAGCTGACAACCAGCAACTGATCGAAGAGGTCGGTCGGGAAGCGCTGACACTTGATCATAACAGGCGCATCAAGGCAGCTTATGATGCCTACTTACCGCAGCTACAGTCGTACCTTGCGGCGTTGCCTAGTCAGCTGCTTCAGGGACTGGGTGAGAGCGCGCGCGAACTTTATAACTCGTTTAACCGTGAAGATCCTGTACCCGCACAAATTCATGCCCTAAGGTTGCCGCTCGTAGAGAACGGAAAAATAGAAATCGAGTTCGTAGGTCAGCCAGGCGAACTTTTCGATGCTCTGATGATCCTGAGTGAAGGGCATATCCGGTGCCTTGGTCTAGCCATTTTGCTGGCAAAAAATCTCGCAGAAAATTGCCCTATAGTGATCTTCGACGACGTCGTCAACGCCATTGATGATGAGCATAGAGATGGTATATGGCGTACCTTCTTCGAAAGCGGTCTACTCGATACCAAGCAGGTCATTCTGACCTCGCATGCAGAAGAGTTTCTGCATCGAATTCAGCAGGAGATTGGTGCTCAGAGAGCGGCACAAATTCGCCGGTACCGGTTCCTTCCCCATCAAGGCGAGCACCACCTTCGGATCGATACAGACCCACCTACTAAGAACTATGTCCTGCTCGCGCATGCTTCATTGGTGGCAGAAGAGAAGCGTGATGCGTTGCGCCATTCAAGGGCTGCGATCGAGAGTCTGACTGATCGAGCTTGGACTTGGCTCGGGAGGCGTCATGACGGACGGCTTGAGCTGAAACTCGCTGGACCGCGGGCAAATTGGGAGCTCAACAACAAGTGTATAAAGCTTCGGAGTGGTTTAGGTAGGATCCAAGGCCCAGCCCAAGGCGTGGTGGATATCCTGTCCGGGCTTGATGCGTTGCTACGGGTAAGCGGGACTTCTATTGAATGGAGTTACCTGAACAGCGGCACGCACGACTCACAGCGAGATCACGAGTTTGATCGCGCAACAGTGAATACGATTGTGAGTGCAGCTTTGGCTATGGATAACGGACTTGAGGCTTTACGAAATGGTTAGACCTCAAGGTTTTCGCAGAGCTCATGGGCATCCAATGCGGTGCCCATACTGCTTAGAACTGCCGACTCATTCGCTTGCAGTACCGAAGCCGCTCGAAGCTGGAAAAGGATCAGCGCGGGAAGCACCGGCATCCCTTGCGCTGGATCATGGTAACCGCTGACTATTTTGGCTCCTTGCAGGGCTGCTAACGGTCATCGCCTTCGTGATGGCCAGCCTATCTGTCCACCTGCTGACCTCGCTCCAGCAGCTGGGGCTTCCAATCGTCACGGTGTTGGCGGTCGGAATGGTCATTGGGCCCGCCCAGATGGTGACCAGGGTGTTGGAATTTTCTATAGCGCGGCACCCTCATCCGACTTGGTCGGCTCGCGTCGGTATCCTTGTGAGCTTACTTGGCATCTGCCTGTTCATCCTTGGCGCGCCATGGCTGGCATTCGTCGCTGCAGCGCTTTACAGCGTACCTATGGTGCCAAGCTGGGACAGAAACTCAACCTGCGCCCCGTGTTCCAGGAGTTAGGTCGGATAATGGCCTTGCCTCCTCTGCTGAAGGCACAATTCTGGCTAGCAATTTGGTCGGGGTTCTGGGTGATGGGCGAAGATGGCAGACTTTGCCTCCGGTGGCGTGCCAACAAGACAGATAGCGAGCCCCAAGACGATTGAACTTGTACTCAGAGGAGCTCTTCTTGGATTTAGCTAAGCAAGCCAATCAGGTAGGATTGCTGACAACTGCTTTACCCGGGCAAATGGCCGGGTAAAACCACTCCATGGAGGGAATCGATGTCCGACCAAACCCGTCATCTTTCATTGTTTGAGGAGGACTACCTTCTCCGTGAATTGGGCCCAGTCGCGCACGTGCCGCAGGTGGCACTTACTGAACTTGTGGCCAATGCCTGGGATGCTGGTGCGAGCAAGGTCGACCTGATTCTACCCTCTGAGCCTGGTGGCACGCTGACCGTTGTCGATGATGGTCACGGGATGTCGGCCCAGCAGTTCAGCAAACGATGGATGACGCTTCGGTACAACCGCCTCAAGCACCAGAGCTCCAAGGTTGAATTTCCTAAAGGCAAGAACTCCAAACTCAGGAAGGCCTACGGGCGCAACGGGGTTGGCCGTCATGGGCTTCTTTGCTTCGGCGATCAGTACCAGGTAGAAACCTGGCGCGACGGTAAGCTCAGCACCTTCGTGGTGGGTACAGAGTCGGGGCCCAGCCCGTTTGTGGTGCGCTCAGAGGAGTTTGCCGAGCGCGATGGCGCAGGCACGCGTCTATCCGTGTCGGTCACCCGCAAGATGCCGGATGCAAAGGAAATCATCACGGTTCTTGCCACGCGATTCATTCATGACCCCGGGTTCCAGATTCGCGTAAACGGCACGCCTCTTACCCTGGCAAAGCTTGAGCAGCATGCGCGTACACATCCCCTGAAGTTGAGTGATGGCCGTACAGCAAAAGTCATCGTCATCGACTCTACGCAGCAGAACCATTCATCCATCCACCAAGGCGTGGCGTTCTGGGTCGACCACCGGCTTGTAGGCAACCCCTCGTGGGTAATCGGCCAGATCGCTAACTTCGATGGACGGACACGATTTGCCAAGCGCTACAAGGTCATCGTGGACACTGAAGGCTTTGAAGGGCACGTGCTTCCAGACTGGACGGGATTTCAGTCGACGCCGGCCGTCGAGGAGCTATTCAAGGCAGCTGCAGACTGTATCAGTCAGGTAGCGGATGAGCTGGCCGCTGAAGTCGTAGAAGCAACCTCCGAGGATGCTCTGGTACAGAACCGTTCAGAGCTCAAGTCTTTGGGCCATGGCGCTCAACTCGAAGTGACGGAATTTACGAAAGCTGTCGCCCAAGCACACCCTATGGTGTCTCCAGACTTCCTCGCCACGGCGGTGAAGGCAGTCATCAACCTGGAGAAATCCAAAAGTGGGGCATCCTTGCTTCAGAAGCTTGCCAACCTGCCTGCGACCGATATTGAGGGCCTGGACTCCCTCTTGGCAGACTGGTCTGTCAAAGACGCATTGCGCGTGCTTGACGAGATTGATGGCCGGCTCTGCGTCATTGAGGCCATCGCCAGGCTTGCGGATGATCCAGATACAGATGAGCTACACACCCTACACCCTTTGATTCTGCGATCCCGTTGGTTGTTTGGCCCCGAGTTCGAGTCGATGGAATACTGCTCGAACATGACGTTGAAAAGCGTTGCGAAGCAGCTCTGGGGGGATGGCGACGCTTCATTCATTAACGAGCGGAAACGACCTGACATCGTGGTACTACCAGATCGATCCACTGTACAGCTGGTGGGAATCGAGCATCTCGCCCCCCAAGATGCCTCGGTCGCCCAGATGCAGAACATTCTTCTGATTGAGCTGAAGAAGGGTGGATTCAAGCTCAACCGCCAGGAGGTCAACCAGGCCGACGGATACGTTCAGGACATCGCTGGATCAGGCTATATCAACGGTTCGCCGTTCATTACTGCCTGGGTAGTAGGGCAATCAATCGCTGCCGGAGTGGGTACCTCCAAGACGGTGGGTGATGAATCACGCAAGTATGGGCAAGTGCGGGCCACCACTTATGGCGCCTTGGTGAGCACGGCCAACCTTCGACTGATGCGTTTGCGGAAAACCCTGGAGGACAGGTACGACAATCTCAAAACGGACACGCTCCTCGCCAAGGTACTGTCGACGCAAGAGCAGGGCACGCTCGATCTGGTCGAATCCAATGCCGCTGAAGCAAACGACGTCGCAATCAAGGAAGCTGTCTAACCTCTACCAGCTCGATAAACGTGGGTTTATCAATCAAGGAGTTTCCGTGCTACAGGCTGCGACCGGAAAGCTGTTCACAAATCGCGAAAACCCACGCCGACAAGATCTCAAAGGGGTGATTTACACGAACTTGGATCTCGGTGCTGTCGACCGGTTAAGCTCTAGGATCGGAACACTGATCAACCTGGACACATCGCATACCCCAGCCACATTGGGCTATGAAATGACCGAGTATATGGAAGCGGCTGACCCGGAACCAGGAGTTCTCGTTTCCCGCTCAATGGGAGCCTATATCGACGACTTTGCTGACGTGGCCTCCTTCAGTTTGCAAGTGATTTGCTCGCCAGATGTTCACGTTGCCGAACGTTTACTGCGCCAGCGACTTCGACCAGGTGATCGGCAGCCCAGTGAACGGCTAGCGCGCTTTTATGATCCGTCAGTAAGGGCCACTCAGTTCGAGCTTCAGAATTTCGAACAGTTTGCAGACCAATTGATCGGTTTACAGCGCACCACCTACCTGGCTGCGATCCAGGCAATCAGAACGTACGTGGCCGCTGTCCACAGAATGAGCGATGACCTCAACCTGGCATACACCCTTTTGGTCATGTGCGTTGAGTCATTGGCCCAGAAATTTGATGGCCACGAGCCGCAATGGACAGATATTCCTGATCCAAAACGATCTGGGGTGGATGAGGCACTCACTGGCGTCAGCGAAGAACACTCGCAAAAGGTCAGGGACGCAGTGTTGGAAGTCATACATCCGCGCCTTGGCTTTCGATTTGTACAATTCATCCTCGCTTACCTGCCGGCGGATTATTTCTCGGTTCAGGCTGATACCCAGAAGCATCCGATAGGGCGCCGTGATCTGGAAGCAGCACTGCAGAACCTCTACGGCGTCCGCTCAAGCTATGTTCACACGCTCAAACCTTTGACCAAAGAGTTCCTCCACTTCGCCAGTCACAGAGAAACCTGTGAGGACGACGGGAAGCTCACCTTCACCTTCCAAGGGCTATTTCGCCTGGTAAGGGCGGTGATCATCGAGTTTGTCCGCAAGGCCACGAAGATCGAGCACGAGCCGAGCAACTATGAGTGGGACAATCCCCACCTCTTGACGATGAGGCTCGACCCCTCAGTGTGGATCTACAATCCCCCAGGCTTTGACAGCCAAACATCGAGACGGTACTTCCAAGGCTTGGTAGAGCTACTTGACCAGTGCCTGGTTGTTTTTCCCAACCGCAAACTCCATCGGCTCAATCATGTGGTGGAGAAGGGGCTGAGCATTCAGCCCCAAATGAGCGAAGCACAGAATGTGTCCTTCCTCGCCTTTTGGTATTTGTCCGACACCTACCTGGGCGGGGATCCAACTGGCAGAAAGCATTCGGCCAAAGAATTGGAGCTGTTGAACAAGCCGAGTGTCGATTCCCTCGTCGCGCAGGCATTGCTTGGCAGCGACTCGGAATGGACACCGGTTGACCACCAGCTCCAGCTGGATCGCTATTACACGCAACGCTACAAGAAAAATGGCATCAAGGTGCCCACGAATGTGGAAGCCTGCATGGCTCTTTCACTGGCTGAACGGCATAGGAGAACCGGTGATTTGACCTCTGCCAATGCTGCACTATCTGCAGCGGCCGAAAACTTTCCGCGTCTCATCCAACTGCGAACATTGGCGGCTGAATTTGATCAAAACACCCCCATCGTCTGGCTTTCGATCATCTATCCCCGCACCACCCTGCAGCGGGCTGACCTCGAATGCGTAGGACTGTGATTGGCCATTGGGCGGTTTCCTAACGATGATCCGCTTTCACGCATCAGTGTTTATGCACACAGGTGGTGCCACCCTCGCAGCAGAGGTTACTCCGGGACATGCGCTAGCGCGTTGCTCGATAATCTCCCGTCAATGATCATGGAGAATGCGATGGGTAACCCCTCCGCCGCCCGAAAACAGTTAAACGTGACGGTTTGCAATCCCTTCATTCCCCCCGGGGAATATCGGCGAGAGATGGTGCTTGCCTTGGAATGCATTGGGAAGCATCTCAGCCAGCGCGAATTTGAGGCGCTGGTGTACAAAAAGCTTCGCCTGGAAGATCCAGCGCCGGCGGAGTATCAATATCTACAGTCGGCGGTCGAACTCACCGTATGCGCTCACTACGCCCTAAATTTTCCCAGTGATTTCGTCTACGAAGACAGCGTGGAGCCACCTCGTGATGTCGACTGTTCATTTCGCAGCGAAGGGTACAAATTCAATGTCGAGGTGAAGTGTGCTGATTATACGACCAAGCATGAGATCGACTCAGGTAGCGAGTTCATCATCCGGGCGATAGGACGACTCTCAGACTACAACAACGCAGTTGCCCAGCTTCAAGAGACCTTTGCCATTGGTGGTAACACCCTGGCGAAAGGTCTCCACATGGACAACAAGCTGAAGGACTATTTATATGACGCCCATGGGAAATTCCCTGATGCGGCAGACCAAAGCCAGTACAACGTACTCGTCGTCGGATGCGATGATCCGTGGGACATGCAGCAATGGGAAGGCTATCTGACTGGCCAGCAGGGACTATTCACCGACGATTCTTTTGTGGATGTCACGCGCTACGGAAACGTCGATCTGGTCGTCCTGACCAATCTGTACCATCGCCACAAATCGGTCGAGGACAAGGACAAGCTAACCGGGCATTGGACGCTCCCCAATGCCTTTTGCCTTCTGTATGAAAATCCCAAATCCATGAAGCCCAGGCCGATGTTCTATGCCTTTTCCAGGACGCTACGTTTTTACAACAACGAAGTGATCGAACATAAGATGGAGGGCGATGCACCTGATTTTCTCAAGGAGCGCCTAGCCATTTCCCACTATGTCGGACAGGTGCTGTGGTCAAACGGGCAATACACCTTTCAACCCAAGTCTGGGAAGTCACGGTAGGGTGAAAGTCGGTCGGTGCTCCGTGAGTGAATTGGAGCCGAATCAACGGATGGTCTGCATTGCAGCGAGCGCTGCGATGATGCTGGAGGCACCTCGTGCGCACTTTGGAATACGCTCAGCCCACCGAGCAGATGAAACTGACAGACGTTATGGATCTGGACAGCGCGGCGCCTATCGAAATGGGCAGTTTCCTGACCCGCGAATTGTCTTTGGTCATACGGGACAGAGCGAAGCTGGCGTCGCGATTCCTACTAGATCGAGACAAGCCCTGGCTAGTTTGCCAGCTGTGCGGCGCAGCACTTTTGCTAGTTCGCACCCAGAATCGTTTTTTTCACTTCCGACATCACCCGAGTATCGAAGGGCTCATCAAGTGCGATATCTCCACCAAAGGTGAGCTCAGCCCTGCCCAGATTACTGCGATCAAGTACAACGCGCAAAAAGAGAGCCAGGCACATATCCGGCTCAAAGGGATCATTCGCGACAGCTTGATTGCCGACCGGTCATGCGGCGAGCCCCATGTCGAGAAAGTATGGAAAGGGCAAGCCGTTGCCGAACGTGCTACCTGGCGCAAGCCAGACGTACAAGTGGCCAGGGGCGATGAACGCATCGCGTTCGAGGTACAGCTGTCGACAACTTTCCTTACCGAGATCGTCGGGCGAAGGGAGTTTTATCGGGCCAATGGTGGATCGGTGATCTGGGTATTCCAGAATTTTGATCCCAGATCAACAAAGACAGCAGAGGAGGACATTTTCTTCCTGAACCACCTCAACGTATTCATCGTCAATGATCAGACGCTGGCGCGATCGCGGGATACCGGTCGCATGGCATTTGATTGTTGGTACGCAGTACCCGGATTGATCGGCCGTACCATAATCAATGAATGGAGGCGGGCTGAAGTGTTTCTGGACGAGCTGACGTTCAGTCCGGAGAAGCAGGTCGTGTTCTACAACGACTACCAGACACAGAGAGAGGAGTTGGAGGCATCGGTCAACACTGACGTGTTACGCCGTGATTTCCATTCTTTCTGGATGGAGTACGGCAGGCAGGACACGCCAGAATCCAGAGAGCGCTGGGTCGCTCTACGTGAGCGGATGGCAATTGCGTATCCAACTGTCAAGCTCCCGAACTTCCACTGGACAGATCCTTTCCAAGGGGCAGTATCCATCGTGTTGAGCGCGCGCTACGGACGGCCCATAGGCTACCGATTCGAGCGCCTGCTCAATGTCAGCAACCAAGCGTTCGATTCCTACAAACCTTTTCTGCTGCAGTTCGGTTGGACGCTGGAAATCTTTGAGCAGAATGAGTTGTTGGTCGAGCAGGACAAGAAAGGTACCTGGGCAAAGCGACGTGCAATAATCCGCACTGGATTCAAGGATCGGGATGAAGCATATCGGCCTGATCTCCAGTTCAACCTGCTCTTCGCATTCCTGGTGCCGGAGCTCAAGGAACGATTGATCAACATGCGTCCTTGGTGATCACCAGGACTTCGCATTACCAATCGGTGGTCGCCACTGCGCTGAGTCTCCGCAGCCATATTTTCAGAAGCGCAAGCTTGGCAGGTGAGGGTAATAGCAGGGAAGTCGCTAGGTTGGCTTGCGCTCGATCCAGCGCACACCTTCCCCTCAACACATCGACTCTGCTCTAGAGTTCATGACTTTCTTCCCACGCGCTCTCGAAAAGCTGCGACCGTGTCCGGATATATAGCTCGGTAGAGTGAAAACCCACCCCTGATTCAAGCTTGCCGGCCTTTCCAAAGTCACTGCTAGAGACCCAGACGGTATCAGGCGCCACCAGAACGGCTTTTGCACCTATGTCACGGTGCACTGCGATTCGGAGCCAGGGCCTCGCTACCTTCAAGATTTTAGCCTCAGTAGTGGAATCCGTGTGCGCCACTATCCAGATGTCTCGGGGCCGCTTATCCAGAATTTTCGTGATGTAATCTATATCAGGCAGACCACGGGTCAGGATCAAGATTTCGCCGGTGGCTTTGCTGATTTGACTCAAACGCGTAGCCCATGTCGACGCGCCAATGGACATCTTTGCGTCCGTGCATGAAAAAGCGAATCCGCCGCTGTCATCGCTGAAAGCCATGCCATGTCCACCTCAATTGTCTAGTGCATTATCGTGGCATAGAAGACCGTATGAGGTCGACAAACTTGGTCGGCCCTTTTACTCCATTCATTTAAGGGCTAGCTGGTGACAGCCTGTCTTGCAATCACCGGACGAAATCCCCAGGCCTAGTGTTCGCGGGAAAGGCCAAATAGCATTTCTCGATCGGCATCTGGAACGCTTTGCGCCACAGCTCGTCAGCGTAACCACTTTCATTTAGCGTGATGACTGGCCAGTAGACATCGTCCTGCACGCGCGCGGGCAGCAGCCATTTCATGATTGTTTCTTGAACATCAGTGCTACCACCGGAGTCGGTTTCATCGAGCAATTGGAGCATCGCGATCGACGCGGTAGCGCTGTTATTTAAGGAGGGTAGAAATCGAACTTTTGCCTATCGTGCGAACTCTGGTGGAGGAACGCGTTGACGTCGCGCCCCAGCAGGTTTTTTCATCACCTCTTTCAAACGCTGAGCAGATTCTTCTAGCTCGGACGGCGAAGCAAGGCTAACGGCAAGCATTAACGCATCACGGCGTTTCCGTTTACCTTCCAAAATTTCAGAGAGGCTATTTTCCGGCTTTACTGGGTGCTTCATCGCTGCTGACCTCGATCTTCGGATCAAATTGGATGCTAGCACAAGCCTTACAACCCACAGTCTTCCGTTGATCCCCTTTGCTTATGGAACGTAATCCGTCAGATGTTCATTTCATCTCGCTTGGCAGTTCCGTTCGAATTCGGGAAAACAGTTCGTCGAGGGAGATCGGATTGTCCTGAAGCAGATAACAGCCTACGAGGATGGTCAGCGGATGAACGTCCAATACAGATGCCAGTTCGTCTACCTTCTCGATCGTAGGGCTCTTCAGACCACGCTCTAGGGTGCTGAGATAAGTACGACTGCTGACGTCGGAAAAATCCTCCTGCGAAAGCTTCCTTTTCGATCTCAGCTGTTTCAGAGCTGAGCCAAATGCCTGTTTCAGTTCCATATTGCCAATCTCGCAAAAGGAACGATGAAGCCTTTTCGAACTCTATAGGGCTACAATCTATAGTGTTCACTTTTGGGGTGGCGCTATGTTTATCACTCACAAACAATCACAGATTTTCCTCGACGCGTACCTGGGGGATGACTCTACCCAGTACTGGCAGTACGTTGAGCAGACCACTCATTGCCCCTGGTTTTACGTCAAAGTAGGTCGACGACAAGGCAGTGAAGCGTTGACTAGCATGGTTATGCTTCCCAGCATTTCAGCGCTTGAGCAGTTACTTAATGAACAAGGAGCAGACATCTGGGTGTTGGATGTACAGTTGGTTTCACCGACTTATCTGAACGGAAGTGATGGGTGGAAGATGGAGAGGCTGTTAGAGGTGCGCGAAACGGTGGATGACCTCAGTAAGGAGGCGGCCTACGTGTATAGCCTGGAGGGAGGGCATATCTACACTGAGGCTCTGGGGGCCAGCACATCCGATCTACAAAATCTTCGTATCATTTTTTCGGCCCGACCAGTATCTCGGCGAGCATGAGATCAACACGCTCGAACGGTTAACAGCAGCTTCGATACGCTAGCGCGTTAGGCAATCTTGCCTGGTCGCGCGTCAGTTAGCGGCGTTGGCAACCTTTCTGCCTCTTACCGCTTTCTCAATGGAGCCAGTATGTTTTCGACATCCAGTCCTTTCAGCAGACAATTGTGTGCAATTGCCGAAAGTGCTTCATAGAGCTGGTCTCGCTGCTTTATCAAGTCAGCATTCTCCACCTGAAGATTAGCAATACGTTCTTCGAGGCTTCTTCGGCGACGGGCACCATCTGGATCTCTGCCACTCTCCTTGAGTTGTGCGATACGGGCGGACTCGATTCGTCTCCCACGGTCCCCCACTAAGGTAGCTCGGCTAGTCAGGCCCAATCGACGCTGCACTTCGGGGCGTGAAATAGGCGCGAGCTCCAGTCCTAAGCTAATCATTTGAGCGAGGAGGGCGTCGATAGCCTCGTCCAAGGTGCCGCCCCTCAAGATCTGTCGTTGCGCCATGGTCGCCTCTAATCATCCGAAACCGAACTGTGTCGTTTGTCCGTGTCCGCAACCGTCATTGGATGCCCATTTGGAAACACGCGTTGCACACCTACATTGGTATCGCGTGCGAGGACGGATTTTAAATTGTTGAGTTTGTCTTCCTGGTCCGCCAGCCATACATCGCTGCCTGCCTCTCCGGCGCCGACATCGCGCATGATGGTGATTGCCATCGCCAGATTCTCGGCTTGTTTCTCAAGGTTGGCCCGCTCCGATGGAGTGCCCATCAGATGGAGATGCGAGCAGCCATTCCAGCACTGAAGATGCTTAGGGCAGGGAGCTTGGGAGAAGTCGTGAATGCAGCCTCCAAAGGGTGTCACATGCAGCGCCGTGGCGTGTACGGTGAGGAATGCTTCTGCAGTTGTCGTGCCTTTATCTGACAGCAACGCATGGTAACTGTCGGTCAACGCGCCCTGAATGCGTTTATCTCTTATGCCTGTATGCAGAAAATCGATGCGCTCGTGATGGCTATTGAACGCCAAGAACTCGTGATGCGCAGCAGTGTTTTCCTCAATGCTCGTGTGTTGATAGTAGACATTCTGGTCGAGGCGTTTTCGCCCTAAGGCCAGTGCTTGCTGAACATCACTCATGCCGGTCAGATGGTAAATAGTGTTTCGCCAGTGTCGGGGTTGGTGGCTTGTTAACCTAATCGGAGTGCCGTCGGATTCGGTTAATAAACGACGCGAAAAAATGGACGCATATTTTTCATCGTCACCTAACGCGTGATTGATATCGACGATGGTGACCCGACGCGGGACCACACGAAACACATTTGCCTCACGTCCACCGAAACGAAATTGCCCGTCGAACGCGATGGCAAGCGTTTCGCTGGTTCTAAGTACGATACGAACCTCTCCCCCGACATTTTCTGTTAGTACCGCGTGCCCGCGGAGCTTCGGGACGATCAGTCGTTCAATCTCCCCCGCGACGTAGCGTCGCTTTAACGACCGTCCTCGTTTCTCATCTGGCTCATTGTCAAACGGATGGACGCCGTTGCGTGTGAGGAAAAGGTATAGATTTCTGTTTGCGCTCCTTGTTTCGCTAAAACCTAGCCAATCCAAGACCATTGCATCGGAGATCACCGACTGAGGAGGGTAGCTCCAAATACGTCCTGGGTTGAGTTCTTGCCAAGCGGCAATCTCTCGCTGCTCTTCGGTTAGCGTCTTCAATCTCTCTACCGCTCGCCTGGCTAAAGGAACGTCGCTTTCAGCCAACCAATGAACACGGGATTGAAATTGCTTTTCCGCAAAGTACCTAATCCCACATTCGACCAGAGGTTTACCATTGGCATCTACAACTACTTCTCCTGTGGTCCCTTTGATCGGACTTTCGACCCAACAATCATAGGGAATGACTGCTACTTCATTACCTCGTTGCCCAGTCGCGATCAATAAATCGATCACGCGCAGCAAAATTTCTTCGCCGTCACTAAGTGGGTTGTTCGAACATAGGGCATATGCTTCCATCGCCTCACGAGAAGGCAATCTATCATCAGATTTACGCTGTTTTACCGCACGATCAGGATCGTGCAATGAGATGTACTCGTGGCGGCGTTTCTCTGGTTTTACGTCATGTACAAAGTGGATGGCGGTCTCGGTTAATTGCAGTTTATCGATCGTATCCGCTATTACCTGAAGATGAGAGATCGCGTCGTAAAGGTTCTTGTAGCCACTCCCTCGGAGAAATTCTACGACGCGGTCGAAATCGCCCCGCGTCAGCTGTGTAGGGTCGGATACGCGTCGTTCAAACAACGGATTGTAAAGCCGGCGTACGGCAATATTGTAGGCCGCGACCATCGAAAACTTCAGGCTTCGGGTGCGTTGTAGATATACGATTAATGTCTTGCAAAAATCCTGGAAACCCAAGGGGAGGGCAGCTTTAGGAGGAACAGAATAGCCATTCTTTTCAAGTGATTGTCGGTGAGTTTCAAAGGTTATGGTCTGTTGCTTTAAGCGCTGCGGCAGCCAATGCTCGACCGACCATAGCGTTGACTCCCAAGGGGTTGGAATCGGTAATGACTGAAAAATCACTTGTTCCTGTTTAATGAGGCCGTCGAGATTCAGCCTTGCTCTAGATGGCGTCATCTGTGGCATCCTCTGTGTGCTGCCGGCAGCGCTCGATGGTAGCGCTTACTGCCAGGATGGTTGTTTGATGCTGTGCGAGAGGCCGATTGTGAATGAGGTCTCCGGCTTGTTCTGCCATGTCAATGAACCGTTGAGTTTCTCGTTGTAGTGCCTCTTTCACTTGCTCATGGCGGCCGTCAGCAAAGGGATGAAACTTTTTGCAGGTGTAGCAGGCATAGACGGGGTTGTAGGGGCAGTGCGTATGAACTGGGAGGGCGCATGCACCGATGTCTCCGATGTACTGTGTGTCGATCACGCCACGGATAGCTCTTTCGGCAGCGGTATCGCGGCGTTGCACGACTTCTCCGGTCAAGAGACTGCGCATAATGCGTTGATAGGCGGGACTCTTGCCGAGTGCTTTTTCTTTGATCCGGGCGATGCTGGGGGTTGCCGTGACGTAAGCGCGCGCCGCTACCGTGCTGTTGTGGCCAAGCAGTTCGGCAATCATGTCTGCCGGTGTTCCCTGGTCCGCCAAACCTTGCCCGAGGTGATGACGCAACAAGATAGTTACCTGGTTAGGCTTGTCTATCCCTGCTTCACGCAGTTCATGTTTGAGGCCTATACCGATTTCGTTAACTGACAGACGTTTTCCATTAGGACTGACAAATAATGGTCCGCAGTCGCTGCCAAACTGGCGTTGAATTTCCGAGATGTGGCGTGAGATTTTTTCACCCAGTCGGAAGGTGACTTTGCGCGGCCGTCGCTCAGGTCTGCGCTGCCCGACCTTTTTGGCCATGGGTAGCCACAGGGTGTAGTACCGCTCATTATCAGCGCTTTCAATGAACTCAAAATCCGCGATGTCAAGCGAGTGAAATTGAATCGAGCGTGGTGCGAGTTCGAAACCTAAGTGAAGTACTATATTGAACTGGGCCTCCTCCCAAGAGTTAGGTGAAACCTCTCGTTCAATGCGTTTGAGCAATCGAACTTCCTCATCGAGGTCTAAACCAGACTGCGAGAGAAAAATTCGCGCATACGGGTCAACTCGATCTGATTTCACATCTTTGATTTTTAAGTAGGTGATTGGATCGAAGCCATTGATTCCTCTATCCATTGCCCATCGGTAAAGCCTTCGAAATCCTATAAGTACGGCCCTCGTTTTTTTGAGTTCCTCGAGAGCAGTGACCAGCTGATGGGGGCCCCAAGGAAGTCCGGTCGCGAGATTTGTACTAGATAAAATGCGTAGGGTATCTGCGAACATTACCGCGGTTCGAGGGGCATATTTCTCAAGTGCATAGGCCATAAAACCTTTGCCTATTTCGATTAGCTCCGAACTCAATTGGAGTGCAGCCCAATCGACTTTCATCGCGAGTCCACCGTCGTACCACGTCCACACCTTCAGCCGGGTATCGACGTATCGTGGCTGATCATTGGTGCGTGTTCGAATAGCGACCTGAGCCGGCCCTTGGAACAAATAACCCGAAAAAGAGGAGGAGGGTGAAGCATGATCTTTGCCAACTGATTTAGTCACAACTAACCTCCTTAACTGTCAAATCGGCTCCAGGCTGCCGAGGCACGCTGGGCATTGTGGAGGTTGGCCGACTCGGCTAGATAACGACTTGCATAACGGCGTGGCATCGTCGATGTCTCAGACCAACCGCAGACTCGTCGGAGTTCGTCCGTGGCCCGCTCCAGGTCATGCCCACGCTGCTCGACCAGGTAAGCTAAAAACCGGTCTGCGAAGGTGTGGCGAAAGTCATGCGCGGATAGTGTAGGCAACAACCCCGGACGAGCCAGTTCAATGGTCAGAAACAGCCGATCAAGGACGTTAGACAACGCGCGAATCGACAGCGGGCGACCTCGATCCGAAATGAACAAATAGCGGTACGGCAATTTCATCGGTTTGCCGTCACGCATTGGGCGCCGTTCGCTCTGGATATAGCGCTCATAGACCTCATACAACTGTGCGGAGATACCTACGGTCCGTCCATGCGTTTTCAGCGCAGGCTCTTCAGCGCGCGGGTCACCTGGGTCATGTTCGCGATCATTGACGCTGACATAGGCATGTTGTGACCCCTGATTGATATCCGTGGTGTAGAGCTTCAGAAGCTCACCGCGTCGGATACCAGTCTCCAACAGCAATTCAATCATTAGCCAATTGCGCAACTGCACACGTTCCGGGAACGGATTGTCCACGGCGTCGGGGCGAATCAGTGTACGAACGATCTGAAGTTGCGTATCTGTCAGGCTGCGGTAGCGAGTCCTGTCGGGCCGAGCATTGATGATATGGCTCTCAAAGCGCCGCTCAATTACATCGGCGACATCTGCAAATACCACCTCAATGTTAGCCAGGATGGTCGAGTTCTGGCGGGCGCGAGGGATGTAACGGGTGACACACCAGGAAAGATACCGCTTAAGCAACCGCAGGTACTGGTCACGGGTACGCGGATCGATCTGCGGAAAAGGTGCCGTCGTAGCTTTGCCGATTCGGGCCACCAGATTATCGGCTTGACGGCCGCTTTGGAGCCAGATGGCGTAACCGTCCAGTAAATCCAGAATCGCCTCAAAGTGGCATGCCAAGATGGCCTCATCGATATCCAGATCTCGGCTTTTGGCATAAAAGTAGAAGGCCTGGATAGCACGTAGGTGCGCTGCGGCTGTGTTGTATGCACGATGCCTGAGCTTGAGCTGGACGTAGATGAATGGAACGAGCTTGGGCAATGGCGCCGCCTGACCATCCTGCACAAGTAGCGGAACGCGCTGACCGGAAGAGAAACGGCTCTGAACCAGCTTCACTGGAAGACCCTCATTCAAAGGTGCACCATGAACATTTAGTACATGGCCCGTTGAGAGAGTGAACGTCAGAAGCGGTTTTGTCGAATCAGCGACTTAGGTAGCTCATGAACATCTATGACATGACCTGTCGTTTAACATAATATACATTATGCGTATACATATATGGAGGCTCGGGGGTTGTTGGCGGCAGATTTGAAGCCCGGCCTCGATCACTCTGCCGCAGACTCGCGTCTGGACCTCAGCAATGTAATCCAGGTAATCCAGGACAAACAGATCCTGAGTCCTTTGCTCCTATCCAGAACTTCACCGGCACTGGATCGGAAAATTTCCAGCTGCTTGACTCGTACGGATACCGGTTGTTGGTGAACACGTCGCGGTATCTCTCGAAGTTCGTAACGTCTGCAAAAGATCGAGCCAGAGAATGCCAAACTCAAGAAGCTGCTGGCCGAGGCCCACCTGCACATCGAATCACTAAGGTGGGCTTTGGGTAACCGCGGCCAAGCGTGAGACCTCGCCAGGATGGTCAAGTAGTTTACCGACAGAGCTCTCTGTATTGATTCACGTTGGAAACTGCAGAGTCTAGTGCTGTTATTTTGTATTTAAAGTAGCGGATTTTATTTGCCTGAGCTGGTCCAACGTTACCGAAGTATTCTTCCCAGGCGTTACTCTTGGTTAGTAAGTCAGAGAGCATGGTGCTTAGGTCGTTTGCCGTCCAAACCGTCTTGTAGCCTTTAATCTCGCCAGGAGCTGGATTGTTATGCTCGACATAATTAACCACCATGTATTTTTTCTCGTAGGCCATAAATACCGTATACACGGTCCCGGCTGACTGCTTGAACCAAGGGATAACGACAAAGTGATGAACCTTTGGTTCCGGACTATCCGTACTAAAGTGCCAGACAGCTGTCTCCGAGTGCAAACCACGAAATAAAAGTGCCTGATCGATTTGGTACTTCATGCTCCCGTTATTTGTAATTTCATCATTTCCAACGTCATCTTGCACCTTCCCATAAACAGCGCAGCCCATTTGAACTGACACAGAAGGACAATCATTCAACTCCATGAGTGTTTTGTTATTGTTTATAGCCCTAATCAGATCTTCCCCTGTCATGTCTCTTGGCTCCTGCCCAGATATTTAACGCGTATTTGGAAATAATTAAGATCACTGTCCTTGGTGAGGATAGCTTCGATCCGCCCTTTATCAAATTCATCCAGTGGGTGAAGAAAGATGTCGTGGCACCCACACACGTTTTTGAGGACACAGATCTCCTCGCCTCCATTCTCGTAATCATGCACGGTGTTGCGGCGGGTTACCGCTGCACACTTGAATGCCGTCCCCAGGAACAACACTGCTGGCCCACCCACAGAAAAACCCAGGCTTTTACCAGCTTGTCAATAGTGCCGTTGAGCGACTGTGCGGGAGGTAGCACGGTAGTAGGCTTTCATAGCGCCACACTGCGCAAGTGCCCGATCTGTTCAGTTGCTCCGATGAACGATATTCCTGGTGGGAATACAGTGGTTGGGAAATCGTCGGCTGCCTCATAAGCGGCCAGTGGTAATTATTCAGACGGGCCTGGTGCGTGACTTGCGTGGTGAGCACGCACCAGAGCCTGTTGCAGGCTCTCCAAGATCAGTCCAGATTACTTCGTGTTTAGACGCAACATATGCTGAAACCATTAGCTCGCAGTTCCGCCTGGACCAAATCAAGTAACTCACTGGCCGGCAGTTCGCTTGATGCCTGGATGACTTCATTTATTGAAAGATTGTTTTGCAATAAGCACTCATGATAAGTGTCAATGTAAAAGCATTATTAGCAATCAGAATGCTGGCCATAAGACGTCATCCGGATTTCGCTTCACCTGCTCTTCGATTTCATGAAAACATCCAGCGAGCAGCAATTTTGATACCTGCAACTCATTGAAATAAATAAGAAAACAAAAAAACAAAAAAGCAAAGTCCCCTACCCGGTCATGTTAAATGTGAAATACATACGAGTTCCACATATCACACACCAACGGCTCATCGATAAATAATCGTTATATTCAGTTTTGTTTGAAATCAAACCTCGCCTTGAGCTACCGTTTCTCACTAATGGAAATCAATCGCTGCGAATGACGGATTATTCAAAGTGGACACGCTGGTCGATAACCTTCTTTATCGTTCAGCCAAATGCAAAGGATGTTTCGCCGGAAATTACCGGCGTTTGGCAGATTGGCTGACCCTCCCCATTGAGTCTCTCCGAAAGTTTCAAGTCCTTTCCACACGCCGTGCGAAATGCCAACGAGCCCGTGATGTGCGGGCGCGTTCGTATGGAACCCAGGCGCTCGGCCCAGTAACCCTGTCGAGAACGTCATCCCCTCGCTATCCCACCGGCACCAGTTCCCGCTGTCGGCGCCATGACTTGACCTTCCGTTCCCTCCGGGCGGAACCCAATAGAAGGCGACCGACATGCTACCCACCCCCACTCCCCTGCCCTCCGAAACCGCCAAGGAAGATCCTGTCGCGTCCCTGCGCGACCTGCTGGAACGCAGCCGGACGCCGCGGTCGCCGCGCTGCGGCACCACGGCGCGGACGCATTCGAGCCATCGTGCGACCTGTTCGCTGCCCACCGACCAGCGCACGAACACGTAGCCGGGCAGCTCGGGATGATGGGTATCGAAGACTTCGCCGAGCAGGGACCGGGGGCGTTCGCCGATGGGACTCGGCGTGGCTTCCAGTTCCTGACGGGGCGGCCTCCTGGAGCAGCCCGCCAACTGGCCCGAAGCCCTGGTGGTCGCCGTGCTGGAGCCACCCTGCCCCGGCGCAATACAGGCGCCCCCGAGCGAAGCGAGCCAAACGATCACGGTGCCCTCCGGCCAGTGCGTGCGCATCGCCGATGCCCGGGGCAACCCGCTGATAGAGGTCCAGGGCTCCAGCCAGGGGCTGGTGGTCCGCCTGATCGGCGACGATGTCGACTTGCAGGTCGACGGCAAACTGCGGCTGCGGGCCTGAGCGATCGAACCGTGTGAAGTAAAGGAGATACTGATGACAAAACATGTCTACGCAAACGGCCGTGAAGTGTCTTGCAAAGCATCAAGCGGCAAGTCGATCTGCTCATTCCCCGATGTGTGCTTTACCCCACCGCAAACGGCCGCAACGCCCTTAGGCGTGCCGATCCCATACCCCAATACCGCCTTTGCATCTGCCACATCGAACGGATCGAAGTCGGTGAAGATCGGCCGCCAGGAGGTCATGCTTAAGGACAAAAGCTATTTCAAGAAAAGCACAGGTGACGAGGCAGGCCGGGCGCCAAAGAAGAACGTCATCACGAATAAGATCAAGGGAAAGGCGTATTTCATCACTTGGTCGATGAACGTCAAAGTGGAAGGCAAAAACATCGTGCGCCACATGGACCTCACAACGCATAATCACGGTTCGAAACCAGCTGGTGCACCGGCTGCGCTTCATGCGGCATTGGCCGAAATGGGGAACATCACGCGATGTGCACAGAACAAGAATGCCATCGAGACAGAATGCAATCCATGGGAGGTGCAGGCTACGTGTCCCGAAGACACTGAGAAGGAGATCCAAAAGGCAGAGAACCGGCGTAGCGAGGCCAAGCACCGAGACGGAGAGAACTCCCCTGCACACAACGAAGCATCTGACGATGTACGGGTCCTATATATGCAGTACGCCGAAGAAATCGAGTCGAATGACTGCCGCCGTGCCTTACGTTGCGCGCTGATTCCTTTCAACAAGATCAAGAAGGTCAAGTGTAAGAGGCAGACCGGCGACCATCTGGTTGAAAATGCGACGGTCAATTCCTTGCCAAACTACAAGAAGAGTCAGGCACCAACAGCCATCGTGGACGGCCCAACCTTTCACATCGGGACACATGGAATCGGCCACGAACGCCGGACCCAGCGGGCCCAGAAGTGGCCGGGCAAGTCGCCCTTCTCTATACGGGCTTCCGCAGCCGTTGGCGCAGTGGAACTACGCAAAACCTTCCCTAACGCCAGTTGTGATCCTAATTGCATATATGGACAACTCGTCGCTGGACACAAAGCCATGGGAATCCAGGAATCGGACCTTGCCGATAAACCAACGCTGAACTCCCACCACAACTTAGACTCTCAAAAGCAGTGGAATGCCGCCAATGCCAGGATCGCTGCGCGCAACGGGGGAAAATGATGACCGGCCTGACCGATGAGTTTAGTTTCTGGACCGGCGTTGAGGCCGAGCCCGACTTGGCAGTGTTCCTGCTTGGGGACGATCAACTGATGGAAGAAAAGGTGCCACATACCGTAGTAGCGGCGCTGCCTGAGGGCCGATGGCCCATCGAGCTCCTGCGGTGGACAGCAAGCGCCGTGTGCTGGGTCACCCAACCTGCCGTGGAGCTGGTAATCATCGGCCACGAAGGAGAAGTCCGCTCTGGCTGTCCCGGCACATGGGTCGATGAACCGCATATCAACATCAATCGTGCTCAAGGCAAGAATGGTCACTTGCGCAACGCACGAACGATAGACGGGCGTATATATGTCGTGGGTATGGACCGCCAAGTGTATCGGCGCATCGAAGACAGGAGCTGGGAATCACTTGATAACGGACTACCAATCGGTTATGGCGAGACCACTGACTCAGGGGCGCTCGAAGAACTGCTCAGCGCAGAAGAGCCTGATTTCGGCTTAATCGAACGAGAGATCGCCGTCGTTGGTTTTGAAGGGATCGATGGTTTCAGCGAACGCGAGATCTACGCGGTCGGCCACGAAGGTGAAATCTGGTGCTATGACGGCTCTCGCTGGCACTCAATTCCGAGTCCAACAAATCTCATCCTGCTTGGTGTGCATTGTGCGAGCGATGGTTACGTCTATGCCTGCGGTCAAATCGGCACCCTGCTGCGAGGGCGTGGCGATATGTGGGAGGTCATCGACAGCGAAGGCATCCGAAGTGACTTCTGGGATGTCTTCGAACTGAACGGCACGCTGTACCTTGCCACGCTCCATGTGCTGTATGAGTGGCGGGACGGTATTTTTGCGCCCGTAGACTATGGCGAACAAGCCATCCCATTCACGTTCTACCGGTTTGCCCGCACATCGCAAGGCTTCCTCTCTATTGGCACCAAAGACGTGATGCGCTTTGACGGGAAGACTTGGATCCGCCTCATGTAACGGTGTCGCATCAATCGATCCGAAGCAAAGAGTAAGCCCTCCAATCTCACAAAATTGCAGATGCTGGTCGATCTTCACGAGAGCACCCAAGGCACACCGGGCCAAGGCCAGGCCGCTGTCGTATTGGCTCGAACGCTGCGCCAGCTGCGAAGAGGCGCTGCTTCGGGCGCACACAGAAGGCGTCATGACTATGACGGCGCTGGCCCGCGAGCTCGGGCTGTCGGTGTCGCGCGTCAGCCGGCTGATCGCCCGGGCCGAAGCCGCTTCATCGGACCACTGAGTGAGCTATTGGCACTTCGGGCATGTCCCCGTTGGAATGCCAGAAGCAGTTGGGGTTACGCAGACAGCCATTTCTGCTTCAGAGCCGGCTGAATGATCGTCAAAACCGACGGTGAACAGTTGACATCAACCCTGGCTGATTCTGATGTGTGCAATCGTTTATGAGCACCTGCTGCCTGTTTCCACTCTCCCCTGGTTTGCATCCAGAACCAGCGCCATTTCTGCATCCCAGATGACGCATCCACGAATTCCACGTCTCCTAATCAAGCCGATCAGAAGGCAGGCAACTCGCCCTGTACCAAACGCGAGGACGTACACTCGATGTCGGATAACCGTGCATGGACGAGAACCTCTATCGCCTGGCGCATGGCCGAGGTCAGGCGCCCGTGACATGCCAGTTCTATCGCAACCAGCGCTGGGCGCTCGACCGGCTGACCAATGCGCGATAAAAGTTGCACCGTGGCTTCTTCCACGCCCTCTATCTCGGTAATGACGGCGCGGGCTGTTTCCCACGCGAGGGCGTTGTACAGCTTGCCGACATGGGACACCGGATTTTTCCCTGCCACGGCTTCCAGTGACATGCTGCGGCAGGGGGTGATCAATCCGTTCATGCGGTTGCCGCGGCCGACCTCGCCATCGTCGCCCTGCTCTGCACTTAACCCGGACACGGTCAGGTAGATCCCCTCCACGCCGCTCGCATGTGCATCGTCGAGCGTATTGATGGCGAGATCGCCAGCGCTCGCCAGGGTCGCGAGCAAGTGCTCCCTCATAGCATCCTTGACTGCGAAATACGCGGCTGCATCGGGAATCTCGCGGTCGATGAGGGCCAGTGCGACGGTGAACACCCTCCTTGCGCCAACCCGTGCCGCCATGACCTTGTAGTCGTCGCCCGTCGCCGGAAATCGCGCCTGAAACGCTGTCGAGCGCAATAGCGTCCCGAGTTGCAGCACCTGTTTCTCAAGGGGCGAGTATGGTGCGAAACCGACCCCGAATGAGGTGTCGTTAGCAAGGGCGCGAGATACCCCGCGCACGAAAGCCTGTTGCAGATTGGGGCTCCCGGTACGCACCGCACATTCGATATCGAACAACGCCGGATCGCAGCGCAGGTGTTGACACAGGTAGCGGTATGCGGCGTCCCTTACCAGCTTGGGCAGCCCGGTATCAGGGAGGGGGCTGGCTCGACCGCCGATGATCAGGCGCATCGGTGTCAGCACCTGCCCGCCGCCAAAGCGCGGCAGGCTCTCACCACCAATCAACAAGGCCTTGTCGACGTTGTAATGCAGGATGCGTCCAAAGGCGTGCAGATACGCACGATTGAGAGCCAGCGACACAGCCTCCGCAACGCCGTCGCACAGGCTGTCGGGATGACCGATGCCCTTGTGTTCGCAGATCTCGAACGCGCGGGCATGAAACGGTTCGTGCTTGGTGATCACCAGGTCCATGTCGTTCATGGCTCCTCCTGGGCGTCAACCCGTGTGGGTCGACCGCGCGGGCCGATAGGCAACGGCCCTTGGCGGTTATCAAGCTCCATCAGAGTCTCCCGGAGCGGGAAATGCCCCGCGCCAGGCGCAGGGTGAACCATAGCGCCAGCGCATAGCCGGCGGCCGCGAGCAAGGGTATGTCCCCGAGCCGCGGTCCGATGGAATTGAGCATCAGCAGCGAGGCGGCGATATAGAGGCCCAGTGTCACCAGCGCCAAGGCCATGCGGTTGCTGGCGCGATCGATGTGTCCTTCCAGGTGCTCCATTCCATGGTGCTGCAGCCGAATCTCAAGACCATTGGCGCGCAGGCGATGGATCAAGGCGCCAAATTCGGCTGGCAGTTCTTGCGCGCCCGAGGCCATTTCGAAGCGCAGCCGGTTCCATCCGGTTTCGGCGCCAGCGCCGGCGGTGGCCTTGAGCACGGCCTCGGCCTTGGCGAGTAATCCTCCCAACAGATTGAACTCAGGGTCGAGGCTGCGCACGGCGTTCTCCATCAATGCCATTGCCCGCATCAGGACCAGCAAATTGTGCGGAAGGCGCACATGGCGCCCCTCCCCAAGGCGCGCGACGCGCAGGAACACCTCTGCGAGCGACCACTCCTTGAGCGGCAGCTCGGCATATTCTTCGATGATTTCCTGCAGCCCCTGGCGGAACTCGTCACGTTTCAAGTCGCCCTCGAGCAACCCCAGTTCGACGGCCGCATCGAGCAGCCATTCACCGTCCTGATGCACGAAGGCCAGCAGGAACGCCGCGAGATGGCGCCGCGTGCGTGGACTCAGCACCCCGACGATACCGAAATCGTGGAAGCAAAGCGTCCCGCTCGCCATGACGAACAAATTGCCCGGATGCGGATCGCCATGAAACACCCCCATGACGAAAACTTGCTGGAGGTACGCCTCCACGAACGCCTGTGCCAGCCGCGGGCCCTGCTCCCCGATCGTGGGATCGTCCACGCGCCGTCCGCTACTCATTTCCTGCACCAGTACCGACTCGCAATAGAGTCCGTCGATCAGCGCCGGCACGTACACGGTGTCTGAGTCCCGGAAGGCTTCGACGAAATGCGTGATCTGGTGCGCCTCCTTGCGAAAGTCCGTTTCCTTGCGCAGGTTGCTCCAGATCTCGTCTATGATCGCGAGTGGCTCATAGCGTCGCAGCCACGGCGAAAGCGTGAGCAGCACCCGCATCACGCCCCGCAGCAAGCGCATGTCGCGATCGATCTCGGCCTTGATGTGTGGCCGCCGGATCTTCACCACGACCCGACGGCCATCAGGCATCTGCGCCTTGTGCACCTGAGCGATCGAGGCGGCCGCCAAGGGTTGCGACTCGAATTCGGCGAACAGTTCGGCGATGGGCCGTCCCAGGGCGTTCTCCACTTCGCGTGCCGCGACATCGTTGGCAAACGGCGCGACCCGATCCTGCAGGCACTGCAGTTCCTGGATGTACTCCTCGGATAGCAGATCGCGGTGCAGGCTCAGCCCTTGACCGAGCTTGACGAACGCGGTGCCCAGCCGCTCCAGCGTGCCACGCAACTGCTGCGCGGGCGTGATCGCGGTGCGTCGCAGGTGGAGGCGCACCAACAGCCACCAGAACAGGTAACCGCCGATGGTGAAGGTGATCTGGAGCAGTCGTTTCAAACTGGACATAGTGTCTCCTCCACCACGCTCCACCGCGGCCTTGTGCGATCGTCTGTTTCAGCCGGCATGAGGCATCGGCGCAGCCATGAACCCTGAGCGATGCCCAACCCGTTGACGAAGCTTCACACGCCGTTTGAAACCCTTCGGTCAACTCGCGCCTCCTCAGAGGCGTCGTCGGAATGAACCTTGTTCCAGTCGTGTTGGACTGGACGACGCTCGACCTGAACGACGGCGGCTTTGGGCGCGGGCGACGAGAGGGTGCAGGTCTTGACGAGCGAGTACAGAAGTCATGCGGCAAGAGCCTCGATGGCTTGCGCAAGCAGTGCCGACAGATCGATGGCATTGCTGGCGTGCGGGATGCTGTTAGTGGTGAAAGCACGGATCCCGGCCGCTTGCAGTGCGCGCTGTGCGTCCTCGGCGTACACGCCGTGCACCGCGAGGGCCACCGGTGGGCACAGGCCTGCTTGTCGCAGGTGTCCAGCAGTTTCGAGCAGGGTATGTCCCGTCGAAATGATGTCATCGATCAGCACCGGCGTGTGTCCATGCCAACGCTCGATGTCGGGCACGGAGACCGAGACCTCTCGGTCGCCAAGTCGCACTTTCTGCAGCACCACGAAGGGTGCTTTCGCGAGCCGGGCGACGTGCGCCACCCATTGTTCGCTTTCGCTGTCGGGACCGATCAACAACGGCAGAGCGATCTCGCTGCTAATCCAGCGTGCCAGGGCTGGGGCGGCATGAACGACTCGATGCGGTACTGGATATAGGGTGCCCAGATCATGGATACGGTGCAGGTGCGGATCGACAGTCACCAACCAGTCGGTGTGCGGAGCCAACAGCGCGGCGAACAGGCGCGCGCTGACGGCCTCCCCGGGATGAAAGCGCTGGTCCTGGCGCATATAGGCCAGATAAGGAGCAACCAGGCCAACGGAGCGAGCGCCCAGTTCGCGCAGAGTCTGCGCGAGGAAGCACAGGGGTATGAACAGGCTGTTCGGTCGGTGCAGGCTGCACAGGACCACTGCGTCGCGACCTTGCACATCACTCAACACGCGTACATAGCTTTCTTCGTCGGGAAACTGCCGAAATTCACATTCGCCACTCTGGAACCGCGCCCGGGTTATGAGTCCGGCGTGCAAGGCTAGATTACCGTCTAGACAAAACAGAAGCGGGTTCATGCCTCGTCCTCCTCCACGAAGAAGAACTCCGGGTGCCGGTCTGCGTACTCCAGCGCATAGGCCAGTTCGCCTGGGGTTTCAGCGTGCACGGTAAAGAGTAGCTGATCGGTCTCGACCCGTTGTCCGAGCGCTGCGCCCAATACGAGCCCGGCCGCGGGGGCAGCCGGCGCTCCGGCCAATTTCCCGATACGCGCCAGGATCCGGTTATCGATGCGTCCAACACGGCCGCCACGCTTGGCCAGGACCGGTTGCCGATAGCGCGCCTGCGGTGGCTCGCGCAGTTCGCCTTGGGCAAGGGCGATGGCCTGGAACTTGCGCCAAGCGGTGCCACTGGCCAGGGTCGCCTCGGCGAGCGCATAACCACCGCCGGGGGGCGCCTTGCCTGCCATCTCCAACAACAGGCCGGCCAGGTCCAGAGCACGCCGACGCAGGTCCAGCGGCGCCTGGGCTGCGCCGTGAAGCACCGCCAGCACGTCGCGCGCTTCCAGTGCCGGGCCGATGCCCTGCCCCACCGGTCCCTCGCCGTTCGAGACATGCACCCGGACGTCGAGGCCAAGCCTTCGACCGACTTCGACCAACAGCGTCTGCAACCGCATTGCCGCCGGCAGATCGCGCACTTTCGCGGTAGCCCCCACAGGAATGTCGATCAAAGCGTGACTGGCGCCAGCGGCCAGTTTTTTCGACAACACCGAGGCAACCAACTGGCCTTCGCTGTCCAGGTCCAAGGCCCGCTCGACCCTGATCAGCACATCATCGATCGGGCTCAGGTTCACCGCCCCGCCCCAGACGACGCAGCCACCTTCCTGTTCCACCACGCGGCGCATCGCTGGCAGATCGAGCACGACCGGGGCCAGCATCTCCATGGCGTCCGCGGTTCCCGCCGGAGAGGTGATGGCGCGCGACGAAGTCTTGGGGATGCACACGCCGTTGGCCGCGACGATGGCCACCACAATGGGGGTGGTGCGATTCCCCGGCAGGCCACCCACGCAGTGCTTGTCCAGGACCAGCGGTCGATCCCAGTGCAGACGCTCGCCGACCGCTACCATCGCTTCGGTCAGATGGCTGATCTCGGTGAGTGACAGTTCGCTGCCAGCACAACCGCTCAGAAAGGCGGCCAATTCCACGTCGCTGAAACGGCCGGCATCGATGTCGCGCACAATCGCGGCCAACGCTTGCCGCGACAGCGCACGGCCATAGATCTTCCGGCGCACGGCGCTCATGGACTCGACTGGCGCCGGGTGATGCACGGCAACGTTATCGCCCTCCTGCGCACCGAGCAGGTGCCAGGCCGACTCCGACAACCCTACCTCGCCGCTGCCCATCCAGTGCCCATCCACCACCATCAGGGTGGCAATCACGCGGTGCGCGCCGTGGATGAGTTCGATACGCGACAGGGCGGCAAAGCCTTCCGAGCGACAGACATGGCAATCCCGCGGCATGAACGCCACCGGCTGTTGGTGCGTATCGATGCCAAGCCGGCGAACGCGTAGTTCCAGGACGCTGTGTGTTGGCATGCTCACGCCCTCCACAGCGACTTACCGCAACAAGGCACCTCGCAGATGAAGGCACGGTCTTTCGGATCCTCCATGAGCTTTTCCTCGTAGTGCGTGGCGTTCGCTGGGTGAAGCGCGCCTGGATACATCGACGAGCGCGCTGCCGAACAGCGCCATGGCGATCGGCGCGAGCGCCAGGGTCAGGGGCCACCGCTCGCGCCAGCCGGCGCCCTCGAGGCGCACCCCACCATGTAATAGCGTAGCGGACTGAACAGTGAGAGGGTTTGCAGGAGCACTGCCCAGGATATGGCGGGTTAAACGACAACCGCGCTGGCCGCTCGTAGCCAATAGCCAACGCCTTACAGCGCGCACAGCCAAATGCGGACATACTTTCCGCTTGTGCCTGATAGCTTAAGGCCATCCAGCGGCATGCCCCCATAAGCAGGGCTGCTGCGGACAGGACATGGAGGCCTGGCAGTCATCATTCATCGAAGGCTGTTTCCATCAGGGACAAGGATCTGAAGCCGGCGACCGCCACCCCATCCTCCATGACCAAACATTCGCGCCCCCCTTGATGGCGGGCAGTGCGCGACTGGTGCAGTACGTGCCGGTGCTCTTCCAAACACCCTGTTCCGCGATGAACAGCGCTTGGGAAAACCGCCCGGCACAATGGATTCCGGAAACCATTCAATAAACGGGGCGGACTCCGAAAAGCCAGACGAGTAGGAACTTATATATGGAGATATATCGTATGTCGGCTCAAGAAAACTTTGTTGGCGGATGGACTCCTTATCACGAACTGACTCCAAAGGATCGGGAAGTATTCAAAGAGGCCCTGGCCGGGTTCGTGGGGGTGAACTACACCCCTGAAAAGGTTTCGACCCAGGTCGTCAACGGCACGAACTATCGTTATCTGTCGAAAGCAACGGTGCCTGGCTCGTCGGACAGCTGGCAAGCGGTAGTGGAAATCTACGCGCCTATCAAAGGCAAGCCGCACATCACCCAGATCCACCGGATCTAAGCAGGGATCAAACCCATCGGGTCGCGCACAGGCTGCGCGGCCCGATGGCTCATCCCATCGACCTTGCCGAATGACGTACAGATCGCTGCGATCTCGCGCTTCAGAAACCGCGGGTATTCTTCGCTCGATCGCGCCCTTTCCTGGTACCACACCCTGTTGCTGAAGTTTGATTTTGATCAAACTCACCCTTGCCTTGCTGGCTAGACTGAAAACCAATACGACGTCATGAGTCGAGGTTGTATTTCATGTCCTGGTTCCGCCGTCATCGCCAACGCCTGTTGCACCTCACCCTCGTGGCATGGGTGTTAGCCATCGGCGTGATGGCCATTCAGGGTTGCCTGGTGCAACCGGATCACGATATCGCCGCGCTACATGATGCCGGGCAGTCTGTGACGGATGATCATGCCCTACACAGCAGCGGTTGCCTGCAAAGCTGTGAAGGCACGGTCACTGCGATAAAGCCGGCATTGCAGCATCCAGCATTGGACGCCCTCCAGTGGGCTGCCCTCTTGCTGTTAACGGCGGCAGTCATGAGGGTGCTCGATCCCGCGAAAGAATCCGCCTTTGCCGTTCTTGCACTGAAGCGCCCCGCCCCACCGAAAGAACCGGCTCGCCTGACTTTCGTCCGTTTCAACGATTAACCCCCCTGTTTCAACGTGGCAGAGCACAGGACGTTTCGTTCTGTTGCGCGGGTTTTCGCGCCTCTGTCATTCCTGTTTATCCCCTCACAAATTCAGGAGTTCATCATGCATAAGCCTTCAATATTCGTTCTGGCAACCGTCTTGGCTGGCGGAACACTCATGGCCTCTGCCGAGGAGGCGCATCACCCGGCCGATGCACCAGGCGGCGCCATCCAGAGCACAACACCGACAACCACGACCATGACTGAAGCCATGACCGAGCAAATGGAGAAAATGCAGGCGGCCCATGACAAGGCCGCGGCGGCTAAAACGCCCGCAGAGCGCCAGGCCGCCATGCAAGAAGGCATGAAAGCGCTGAGGGACAGCATGGCCATGATGAGCAAGGAGCGGCGCTCCATGGGATGCATGGGGATGCCCGGCGCCCAGGACGGCACCGGCAAAGGCATGATGGACATGATGATGCAGATGATGGAACAGCAGTCGTCGATGATGGATATGCCGATGAAAAAGTGAACCTGACATGTGTCGCTAAAGAATCCGGCGAGGCGAAGTCACCGACCGAGCCGATGCTGACTGCCCACCTGTGCAGCTGCTCATGCCCCACGCCAGCGCGATCGTCGGCACAGGCACGAACGGCAAACACACCCGGCAAGTGAGGAGCGCCAACCATGAATCATGCGGAACCGGCCTACGGCCTCTGGTCGCTGGTCATTATCAATTCACTGGTGTTTATCTTGTTCGCCTTCAGCTTCACCCGGCCCAAGACAACCCGCGATTGGCGCTCCTTTGGCATGTTCTCGGCGTTCCTGGTGGCGCTGTTTAGCGAAATGTACGGTTTCCCGCTGACGATCTACCTGCTGATGCCCTGGCTCACTCGCAACTTCCCTGGCATCGACTTCCTTTCGCACGACGCTGGCCATTTGCTGGAAATGGTCATGGGCTGGAAGGTCAATCCGCACTGGGGGCCATTCCACATTCTCAGCAACGTGCTGATCGCCGGCGGCTTCTGGTTATTGGCGGCCGCCTGGCGTGTGCTCTACAAGGCCCAAAGTGCCGGGCAACTGGCGCTCGACGGGCCCTATGCGCGGATCCGTCACCCGCAGTACGTCGGTTTCGTGCTGATCATGTTCGGCTTTCTGTTGCAGTGGCCTACCTTGATCACCCTGGTGATGTTTCCAATCCTCCTGGTGGTCTACGCCAGGCTGGCGAAGCGAGAAGAACAGGAGATGCTTGCGCATTTCGGCGATAGCTACCGCACTTACTCGCAACAGACCCCGGCATTCCTGCCCTGGTCAGCCCCTCACAGCCCTCCTCCCCCTACTGGTGCCCCTCCAGGCCCAGGAGAACCGTCATGAACGCTCCCTGGAAAACCGGCATTTCCCTGGCCCTGACCATGGCCATTTCCTACACCCTTTGTGCGCTGCTCTATGCGCTATGGCCGGCCCAGGGTGTGGCTTTTCTCAGTGCCTTGTTCCATGGCCTCGACTTTGCTCGCCTCCAGGCGCCACAAGACTACAGCGTGGCGACATTCGTCGGGCCGCTGCTGGTCCTGAGTGCATGGGGCGCAATCGTCGGCACCCTGTTCGCGTGGCTGTCCGACAAGCTCCATGGCAGGCCCTGATAACCGCTTCGAGCAGGAGGCCGCGATGAACCCATCGCACATGCAGCACAGCCACCATCGGCAGGCGCTGGCATCAGGAACCATGGCGAAGGATCCGATCTGCGGAATGATGGTGGACAAGACCACAGCCTTGTCACGAGAACGTGGCGGGCGCCGCTATTACTTTTGCAGCGATACCTGCCTGCGCACCTTCGAGTCGCCAGAGCGTGAACTGAAGGCGATGAAAACCCGGGTCACTATCGCCCTGACCGGAGTCCTGGCCCTGGCGCTGCTGCGTGCGGGCGCCTTCATTGCACTGGCTGCGGGCGCCACGCTGCTGACGTGGGCGCCGATCCCGGCGCTCCCCTGGTTCACCTGGGGCATCTGGCTATTCCTGCTGGTCACGCCCGTGCAGTTCATCGGGGGCTGGAGTTTCTACAAGGGGGCGTGGAACGCCGTTCGCACCCGTAACATCAACATGGATTTTCTGATCGCCCTCGGCACGTCAGTCGCCTATTTCTACAGCGTCGCGGTGTTGTTCTTCCCGGACGTCCTGCCCGTCAAGGTAGCCGAGCGCGACGTTTATTTCGAGGTGTCGGCGGTCATCATCGCCTTCGTGCTGCTGGGCAGGTACATGGAGGAGATCATCAAGAAGAAGTCCTCTGCCGCGGTACGGCGCTTGCTCGATCTCAAACCCGCGATCGCCCATGTGATTCGCGATGGGCAAGAAGTCGACCTGCCTGCTGAAAACGTCATGGCCGGCGAGTTCCTGATAGTCAAGCCAGGCGAAAAAATCCCTACCGATGGCGACGTGAGTGAAGGCCAGTCCACGGTGGATGAGTCCATGCTGACCGGCGAGTCGATGCCGGTCGACAAGCACCCGGGCAGTCCGCTGATCGGAGGCACGCTCAATGGCAGCGGGGTATTACGTTTCAAGGCGAGCAGGATCGGTGCCGACACCGCGCTGGCGCAGATTATCAAGATGGTCGAGGAGGCGCAGGCCAGCACGGCACAGATCCAGCGGCTGGCCGACCAGGTCACCGGCTACTTCGTGCCGGCGGTGCTGGCAGTGGCGCTGCTGGCCTTGATCGGCTGGTCCCTTGCGGGAAACTTTGCCCAGGGATTATTGGCCTTTATCGCGGTGCTGATCATTTCCTGCCCCTGCGCGCTGGGCGTGGCGACGCCGGCCGCGCTGATGGTCGGTGTGGGCAAGGGGGCCGATAACGGCATCCTGATCCGCGGCGGCGAAGTCTTGGAGCGGGCAGAAAAACTGCGGACAGTGGTGTTCGACAAGACCGGCACTATTACCCGAGGGGAACCGAACGTGACCGAGGTGATCACGCTGGGGGCTGCGCTGGAAAACCAGGTCTTGATGCTCGCCGCCGCCGTGGAGTCCGGCTCGGAACATCCGCTCGGCGCGGCGATAGTGCGCGCCGCCCGGCATCGTGGCATCCGCCTGCCGCCAGCCACTGGCATCCATGGGATCGCCGGCCACGGCATCGAAGGCCGTGTCGACGGTCGGCACATCTGGCTGGGCAACCGGCGGTTGTGCGCCCGCCAAGGCATTTCGACCGAAGCGGCCGAGGAGCACCTCATCCGCCTGGAAGCCGATGGCAAGACCTCCATGCTGGTCGGTGCCGATGAGGGCTTGCTCGGGGTGATTGCCGTGGCCGATACCATCAAGCCCGAAGCGGCTGAAGCCGTTGCGGCATTGCAGGCAAGCGGCATCAAGGTCGTGCTACTGAGTGGCGATAACCACCGTACCGCCGAAGCGGTCGCGCGCCAGGTCGGTATCGAACGGGTGATCGCCGAGGTCTTGCCGGATGACAAGGCCGCGGTGATCCGTCAATTGCAAAGCGATGGGCTGGTCGTGGCCATGGTGGGCGATGGTGTCAACGATGCGCCGGCCCTGGCCACCGCCGACATTGGCATTGCCATCGGCTCGGGTTCGGATGTCGCCAAGGAAACCGGCGGCATCATCTTGCTCAAGAACGATGTACGTGACGTGGTCACGGCGATCAAGCTGTCGCGCGCGACCATGGTCAAGATTAAACAGAACCTGTTCTGGGCGTTCGTCTACAACAGCGTCGGCATTCCAATCGCCGCCTTTGGCCTGCTCAATCCCATCATCGCTGCCGCCGCCATGGCACTCAGCTCGTTGTCGGTGATCGCCAACTCCGCGCTGCTCAAACGTGCCCGTATTGGCTTGAGCCAGGAGCCCGGATCATGAAGCGCGAAGTTTTTACCATCTGCCTGCTGGTGAGTGTCGTGGGGATCGCAACGGTGCTTTACCTGTTGGGGCTGACGGGCAAATCGTTTGTCCTGGCCGGGCTGTTCCTGCTGTGCCCGGTCTGGGTCGGGGTGCAACTGTTTCGCGGTGTCCGCCAGTTTGACAAGGATATGGCCGAGGCTCACCGGCAACTGAAAAGGAAGAAGCTGCCGTGACGTCCGATCCGGCTCAACACGCCACATGGCCGGCGCCGCACGGCAAAACCAGCGGTTTTGCGTTATAGCCATCCCTCCAGCCCCGTCCAAGGAGTGCTGTCATGAATCAACATAACGTGCCCCGGAATCGCGCAAGAGGTATCAACGGGTACTTTTTAGGCTTCCTTGCCATCATCGGTTATTTCCTGTTCACCGAGCACAGGGCCCATGTCGTGCCGTATCTGCCATTCCTGCTGCTCCTGGCCTGCCCCTTGATGCATTTTTTCATGCACCGCGGGCATGGACATGGCAGGCATGGACAGGATGAGAAGACTGAACATGGCAGTTGCTGTGGCCATCCCCCCAGCGGCGCGGGTAATGACCAGGAACCTACGGGCCTGCCCGAGAACAACAGGAAGTACCCCGATCGCCCGGCCTGACGGATTCGTCGTACCTGCGCAATGCCACGAGGCTCATCGAGCTTCGGTTGGCGTCGTGGGGCATTAAAAGCGACGAATCTCCAACGTCGCCCGCAACCCTCCGGAGTGGCGATTCTCCAATCTGATCTGCCCGCCCAGGCGCGCTGCGATGGCCTGCACGATCGTCAGCCCCAACCCTGCTCCCTGAGCGTTTCCGCGGCTATAGAAACGTTCGAAGAGCCGCTCGCGTTCAGCCTCATCGATCCCCGGCCCCTGGTCTTCGACGGACAGTTCGTAGTGATCCTGTTTCTTCGCCAACCGCACGGTGATCAGTCCGTTTGGCGGCGAAAAGTTCGCCGCATTGGTCACCAGGTTGTTCAGGGCGATATCGATGGCCGCCGCGTTGACCCTGACACGGCCGATGTCTTCGTCGACATCGAACGCCAGTTCCAGCCCCTGGTTCAACAACCAGGGCGTCAGCTGGACCAGGCTTTCGCGAACCTTCGCCGCCAGATCGATACCGGAAGGTGTAGCAATATCCGTTTGCGGTTCAAGACGAGCCATCGTCAGCAACTGATTGACCAGCCGAGTGGTACGGTCCACGCCGGCAATCAGATGCTCGAGCGACTCACGCCGATCCTCCTCGCTCCCCGCCTCCATCAGGTTCTGCGCATGCACCCTGAGCACCGCCAATGGCGTGCGCATTTCATGGGCAGCGTCAGCGATAAAACGCCGTTCACGGCCCATGACTTCCTGGATCTGTGCCAGCACCCGGTTGAGGGCCGCCTGCATGGGCTCAAGCTCGGTGGGCAGTGGCACCAACTGCAACGGTTCGAGAGAGCCGGGATGCCTCGCGCGCAGCGTCGCCGCCATGTTCACCAGGGGTTTCAAGCCCCAGCCGATGGCCAGCCAGATCACCGCAGCGAGCATCAGGGCGCCAAGCAGATTAGGGAAAACGGTGTGACGAACAATCCGATCAACCAGGTCGGCGCGTACATCGTCGCGCTCACCGACCCATATCTTCAGGCCGTATTGTGGGTCATCAAGGGTGAATGCCCGCCATTTGCGGCTATTCGGATCGGTCACGTCGCTGAAGCCGGGCGCGGCCGACGCCGCTGGCAAGGCCGGCGCGCTCAAGGTGTGAACCAACAGCTCGCCCTGGGCGTTCCAGACCTGGAACGCGATCTTGCTTTCATAGGGGTGGCCATCGACTTTGGGGGCCGCCTGGCCCAGCGCCTGGTTGAACGCCTGATACAGCTCGGCGTGTTCCTTGCTGGCCATCGGCATGCGCATGATCCCTTGCAGCAGGCGGGCATTCTGAGCCAGCTGAGCGTCGTAGACCTCGTCTATTTCATGATTGCTGTCGTGAAGGTTGAGCACGGTCATGATCAGCAGGCCAAGGAACAACAGCCCGAGGATCAACGTCAGGGTACGACGCCTGATGGAAGTCATGGGCGCCCTTCCACCAGGTAACCGACGCCCCGGACAGTCCGGATGAGATGGCTGGAGAACTTCTTGCGCAAGTGGTGGATGTGCACTTCCAGAGTGTTGCTTTCCGCCTCCTCGCTCCAGCCGTAGAGCAATTGCATCAGGTGGTCGCGGGTGATCACGCGGCCGGGCGGGGACAACAATTCGTGGAGCAGTTGATATTCCTTGGGGGTCAGGGCCACCGGTTCGCCCAGATAGCTGACTTGCTGGGTGCCGGGGTTCAGGCTGATGCCCGCATGCTCGATCAGCATCTGGGCACGGCCGGCGCTGCGCCGCAGCAAGGCGCGCAGGCGCGCCTTGAGTTCGGCCAGGTCGAAGGGCTTGATCAGGTAGTCGTCGGCCCCGGCGTCGAGCCCGGCGATGCGGTCTTCCGTGGCATCCCGGGCGGTGAGGATCAGCACCGGGAGGTTGGAGCCACTGTCACGCAGGCGCCGCAGCACATCCAGGCCGTCCATGCGCGGCAGGCCGAGGTCGAGCACGGCCAGGTCAAAGGTTTCGCTGAGCAGCGAATGCAAGGCGCTGCTCCCATCCTGCAGCCAGTCGACGGTGTACCCCTCGCGCTCCAGGGCATGCTGGATCCCCTCGCCGAGGGCCACGTCATCCTCAATCAGTAGTAAGCGCACACGGACTCCTGTCAGTTGAGTTTCTTGTTCACGTCCACCAGCAGTGCCTCGATTTCCTTGCGGCGCCCGGCGTCGGCGGTTTCCCGGCCAGGCCTCGGGGCCGCCCGCAGGGCCTTTTGCAGCGCGTCCCGGGCTTCGCCGTAGCGTTTTTGACGGTAGAGATGATCGCCCCAGAAGTACAGACTGTCGATGCCGTTCGGATTCACCTGCAAGGCCTGCCTGAGTAACTGCTCGGCTTTTTCCGTGTCGCCGAAGCCGATGGGCCAGCCCGGCACCCGGTCGTACAGCGCGGCAAGGCTGGTGTAGGCCGAGCCTTGCAAGGCCTGGGGGTCCAGGGCCATGGCGGTTTCCAGGTAGCCCTTCGCCGCCTTGGCCTTGCTCAGCGCGCCGAGACCTCCCTGGGCGCCGGCCCAGCTGCTGGTGACGATGCCGGACCAGATCCAGGCTTCGGCCAGCGATTGACGTTCCTGGGTGAACGCAGAAGCCTGGCTGGCCAGTTGTTCGAACGCGGCGCTGCGTTGGCCTTCCGGGACTTCGTATTGAATCTGCGCCCAACGTTGCTGGATGCCGTTCAGACGCTGCTGGTCGCCGGGCTCCAGCGCCCAGACATTCTGGCCCAAGGCCCCCAGCAGCAGGCAAATGATGAGTTTTTTCATGGTTCGAGATGCTCGTTATCAGGTTTCTGGCTCAGGCGACGGATCAGCGGCAACTGCTTGCGCAGGCCCCGGTCCACCAGATTGGGCAGCAGGCTGTTGAGGCGCATGAAAAAGCGCTCCGGCCAGCCCAGGTACAGGTCGCGGCGGTCACCGGCAATGGCGTGGATCACCGCCGAGGCAACGGTCTGCGGATCGTCGACATTGGACTTGAGCGCGTCATTCAAGGCCTGGGCCGCCGGGCTGTTCATGCTGGTATGGGTGGCCCGTGGCGCGACATACAGGACGCCGACCCGGGTGTCTGCCAGTTCCCGGCGCAGCGCTTCGGAAAACCCGCGCAAGGCGAACTTGGTGGCGCAATAGACGGCGTAACCGGGGTAGCCGATGGAACCGTAGGTCGAGCCGACGTTCACCACCATCGCGCTCTCGGCTTGCTTGAGCAGGGGCAGCAAGGTCTTGGTCAGGCAGACCGGCGCGCCGATGTTCACCGCCAGCATCGCATTGATGTCGCTGTCATCGAGCTGTTCAAGCATGGCGAAGTGATTGACCCCGGCGGCATTGATCAGCAGGTTGATGTCGCCCATGGCCTGCGCGGCGGTCAGCACTTTGCGCCGGTCGGCGAGGAAGGTCAGGTCCGCCGCCACCCAGCACAGCTGGCCAGGATAACGGGCGAGCAAAGGCTCCAGGGGGTCGCGCCGGCGCGCCACTGCCAGGACCTTGGCACCGCTGGCGCACAGGGCGCCGGCGATCGCCAGGCCAATGCCGCCGCTGGCCCCGGTCAGCACGACGCGAGCGTCAGACAGGCGCATGCAGCGCCTCCCCGCCGCGGGGCAAGCCGCGGAACATGTCGGTGTAAAGCCTGTAGACCACCTTGGACGCATGAATGACCGCGGCCTGGTCGGCCGGATCGTCGAGGGTGTCCATCAGCCGGCGGTAAGTCTGCATGTGCTCGATATCCAGCGAACCATGGGAGCTGAGGTAGCTGAAGGCGCTTTCCGGCAAGCCCAGGCGCTGGCGTATGCTGCCGGCGGCATGGGTGGCCAGGGCGATGCTGGTGCCCTCGAGCACATTGACCATGCCGAACAGCCCCACCGGATTGTCCCGGGCGATCAGGTCGTAGAGAAAGCTGACCATCAACTCGATTGGCAAGGAGGGACGAGCGTTACGCACCTCGTCCCTGTCGCCGCCGCAGGCCTCGATGTCATCGAGCACCCATTGTTCATGGCCGTATTCATCCTCGATGTACTCGCACACCGCTTTGCGCAGCCACTCCAGGCGCGACGGCAGGCGCGCACCGCAGGCCATCATCAAGGGGACGGTGTGACGCACGTGGTAATAGGCTTGCACCAGGAAGGCCCGGTAGCTTTCCAGGCTGACCTGGCCCTGCAGGGCGTCGAGAATGATCGGCAGGTTGAACAGCTCGTTGCGTTCCTGATGGGTAGCTTCTTGCAGTCGGTCGAAAAAACTCATGATGCGGATTCCTCGGAAAGTACGGATTCAGTCAGTTGCGCCCGGTAACGCTCGACAATGGCCTCGCGACGCGGCCGGCCATTGGCGGTCAGCAGGCCATTGGCGACGGTGAAGGGTTGATCCAGCCGGACCCAATGGTGGACCTGGGCATAATCAGGCAAGGCCTCGTTGGCTTCGGCCACGGCGGCGGCCAGCTCTTCGTCGGTGCAGTCCGGGCGATGGGGCCAGAGCAGCGCCCGGTTGCGCGGCATGGCTTCGCCGTAGACGAAGGCCTGGGCGATATGGCGGCGCTGGGTCAACTCGGCCTCGACCCATTCCGGGTTCACGTTGCGGCCGAAACTGGTGACGAATTGATGTTTCTTGCGCCCCTTGAGGTAAAGAAAGCCATCGGGGTCGAACTCGCCGAGATCGCCGCTGGGCCACCATTCATCGGTGTGGGGCGGTTCGCCCAGGTAGCCGAGCAAGGTCGACCCCTTGATCAGTACTTCGCCGTCTTCGGCCAGGCGGACCTGCACATGGGGCAGCGGCTGGCCGACACTGCCGGGGCGGTTCGCCTCCGGTCGGTTAAGGCAAACCACCGAGGCACATTCGGACAGGCCATAACCTTCATGGACCGGCAGGCCGACGCGCTGCGCACGCTGCAGCAGCGCCGCAGCAACCCGTGCCCCTCCCACCGCGGCAAAACGCAGCGTGCCGGGGTTGAAGGCCTTGTGCTCGACGGCGCTGACCAGCATCTGCAACAGCTGCGGCACCAGGATCAGGCTCTGGGGCGCACGGCTGGCCAGGCAACCGAGCAGGCGCGGCACATCGACGCCACTGGCGCCCTGGATGCCCAGGGTTTTCTGGCTGGGCAGGCTCAGGGTCACGCCGGCATACAAGGCGGCATAGCAGCCGAGGTTTTCCAACAGGATCGCCAGCGGCAGAAGCGCAAGGTGGTGCTGCGGATCCGCCGGTTTGCTGGCCCGGTCCAGTTCGCGAGCGACCCGCAGAAGGCTCTCGGCGCTCAGGCACACGCCTTTGGGAGTGCCAGTGGTGCCCGAGGTGAAGGTCAGTTTGGCGGTGCCTTGCAGCATCCGGCCCGGGCCACTGAAAGCGCGCCGCCAGAAGGTTGCGGTTTGCGTGTATCCGGCCGCTTTCAGCTCGGCGTCCAGCTCCGGCTCGGCAATTACCCAGCCTGCCTGACTCTGTTCCAGGCAATGGGCGCGCTGGGCCGGGCTGAAGAACGGCGGCAATAGCACGCACGGCAAGCCTTCGAATAACACGGCAAGGTCCCAGAGCATGGCTTCGATGCCGTTGTCCAGGGCCAGTGCAACCACGTTGGCGCCTTCGTCGCGCAAACGCTGCTGGCGCTGCATCACCTGGGCGTACAGCGTGGCGTAGTCCAGTTTCAGGTGATCGTCCCACAAGGCAATGGCATCGGGCTGGTGTTCGGCATGGTCACGTAGAGCCTGCTTGAAGCGCTCCCTTTCAAGCGACATGGCTGGCCTCCGCAAAAGACGAGGGCAACCCGAGGCGATCGAGCATCCCGATGTTGCGTAGATGAATGAAACCGGCGCGGATGTTGCCAACGTGCACCCAAGGCTTGCTCTCGTAATAGCTGCCCCAGCTGTGTCGTTCATCGCCCAGCCGCTGTGGGTCGGCGGCACAAAGGGTCACGGGTTTCAGGCCCAGGCGATGGAAGCTGTTCACCAGGCCGATGTTGCCGGTGAACGCCACCCATTCCAGGCCCCCCATGGCCAGCAAGTAGGTCATGGCGATGATGCTCAGCCGTGCACTGCCGGTATCGCTGGCGGCCAGGTTGCCGACCTCGACGATGCCCGCCCGGTCCACGGCGCGATCGGCTGTCGCGCTGATCAGCGGCTCGATCGGATCGTCCAGATAGCGCTCCAGGAACAGCTGCTCGTGACTGGCCAGGCGCACGCCGGCCACCGCACAGAGTTCACCCGATGCGTTGTTGCGCATGCCAAACAGCTGCGGCATGAAATGACGGATGTCGGCACCGTGGGCCTTGCGGAAACGGCGCTGGATAAAGTCTTCGAAGAGCGGACGCTGAGGCTCGTCCGGCAAGGCTCTGGCAAGGCACATCGGCGACGCTTCGGCTTGGCCGAAGTGCAAAGGCAGAGGGATGTGCCAGTCGTGATCAGGCATGGATGAATGCCTCCCTGGGTAAGTTCGGGAGGAGTATCGGGGGCATTTCTTAACGGAATCTGAAGGTGGCGAAAGGATCCGGCAGGACGGCTGGGGCGACGAAATGCTTTCCGGCTTCTGACCTAAATCAAACACGAACCGGTCATTCACGCGGAAATTGACATCCAGTGTTCGCGCCATCGCATTCGCGATGAGCGTAGAACCTCTTTTCTCGTGGAGGCTTCTCATGGCTACGCACCTGCACGGCACGCAACCTATCGGCTCTCACCCGCTTGCTGGCAGTGTGCGGAAAGTCGAGCCCAAGCGTTTTTCCCTGAGCCTGCTGATTGCCCTGGTGGTCGGCTCGATGATTGGCAGCGGCATTTTCAGCCTGCCACAGAACATGGCGGCCAATGCGGGGGCCGGGGCGATCCTGATTGGCTGGTCGATTACCGGCATCGGCATGCTGTCGTTGGCCCTGGTCTATCAGACCTTGTCCAACCGCCAACCGACATTGGACAACGGTGTGTTTGCCTATGCCCACGCCTTAGGGGGTGAGTTCCTCGGTTTCAACTCGGCCTGGGGCTATTGGATCAGCGCCTGGATCGGCAACGTCAGCTACCTGGTGATTCTTTTCGCTGCGTTGAGTTACTTCTTTCCGCTGTTCGGCGAAGGCAACAACAAAGCGGCGATCGCCGGGGCATCGGTGGTGCTTTGGGTGTTGCACTGGATGATCCTCAGGGGAATGCGCACCGCGGCACGGGCCAACGCACTCACGACCTTGGCCAAGATCGTGCCTTTGCTGTTGTTTATCGGGCTGGTGATTGCAGCGTTCCGGGGGGAAACCTTCAGGACGGACTTCTGGGGAACTCCCGCGCTGGGCAGCACCCTGGACCAGGTCAAAAGCACCATGCTGGTGACCGTCTGGGTCTTTATCGGGATCGAGGGCGCCAATGTGTTCTCCGCCCGTGCCGCGGAACGGGCCAATGTCGGCCGCGCCACCGTCATTGGTTTTGTCATCACCTTGCTGCTGCTTATTGCGGTGTCCCTGCTGTCGCTGGGCATCCTCAAGCAGCCGGAACTGGCAGCCCTGAAAAACCCCTCGATGGCGGGCGTGCTCGAGGCGGCAGCCGGGCCATGGGGAGCGATCCTGATCAGTATCGGCTTGATCATTTCGGTCGGAGGCGCCCTTCTCGCCTGGACGCTGCTGGCTGCCGAGTCGGTATTCACCCCGGCCAAGGAACGGGTCATGCCCGGGCTGCTCGCCGCGGAGAACCCCCAAGGCGCCCCGGTCAATGCACTGTGGATCACCAATGGCTGCATTCAGCTGTTTTTGCTGCTGACGCTGTATTCGAGCGCCAGTTACCTCGCCCTGATCTCCCTGGCCACCTCGATGATTCTGCTGCCGTATCTGTTCAGTGGCTTGTATGCGCTGAAGCTGACCTGGCAGGGCCAGACCTACGCCGGGCACAGGGCACTCCAGCTGCGCGACATGGCCATCGCTGCGCTCGCCACCCTGTATTGCCTGTGGCTGCTGTACGCCGCTGGCCCTAAATACATGTTGCTCAGCGCGTTGCTCTACGCCCCGGGATCATTGATTTACCTGGCGAGCATGAAGTCTCGCCAGGGGCAAGCGCTCAATGGCCCCGAAACCGCATTGTTGATCATCATCTGGACGGCCGCAGCCTTCGCCGGCCGGATGTTGTGGACCGGGACCCTGGCTTTGTAAAGCCATGGCCCACGCGCTGTTCTGTTCAGGGTGGACTGGTGTCCAGGATGTCCGCAGCCTGCCCTTTTACCCAAGAGGAGTAGTTAAAAATGAGCAATTCCGTGAAGAAAGTGCCCGTAACGACTGAAGACAAAGCCCGTCACCCATCGCTGACGACAGACCTCTGGCGGCCCCTGGAAAAACTGCGGCAACAGGTCGACCACCTGTTCGAAGACTTCAATCGCGGCTCCAGCCTGTCGCCCTTCAGCCGCGGACTGTTCGATGTCGAGCCGCTCTGGCAGCGCCAACTGATCGGCCACAGCCTGCCTGCCGTGGACATTACCGAGAAAGACAAGAGCTTCGAGATCTCCGCCGAACTGCCGGGCATGGATCAGAAGAACATCGAGCTCAAGCTGTCCAACGGCTGCCTGATCATCAAGGGAGAAAAGAAAGAGGACAAGGAAGAGAAAAGAAAAGGCTATCACCTCAGCGAGCGTCACTACGGCTCCTTCGAGCGGGTCTTCAACCTGCCCAAAGGTGTCGACGCCGATAAGATCGAAGCCAGTTTCAGCAAAGGCGTGCTGAATATTTCGCTGCCGAAAAAGCCCGAAGCCATGAAGGCGGAGAAAGTCGTGCCGATCAAGGCCGATTGAACCGGGCCAGCCTGCCCCTTGTCGGGAACCCGGCAAGGGGCTTTTTGTTGTCAACGCCATGGATGAGCAAGCGAGCCGATACGCTGAGCGCGACCCGAACGTCAGTCTGCTCTGGCTGGAATAAGCTGCAGAATCCGTTTGAGTTCGATCAGCGAACGGGTATTGAGCACGTCGTTTTTTTCCAGCCAGGCGCGGCGAGCCTGCGCGACCCCATAACGCAAGTGGGTAAAGTCGGCGGTGCGATGGGCATCCGAGTTGATGCTGATGAGCACCCCCTCCTCCTTGGCGTACTGGCACTGCAGATCGAACAGGTCCATGCGTTGCGGCTGCGCATTGAGCTCCAGACAACAACCGCGCTGAGCGGCTGCCTTGATGATTGCCGGCAGATCCACATCCAGTGGCGCGCGCTCATTGATCAGTCGACACAGCGGATGCGCCAGAATCGTGAAGTAGCGATGATCCATGGCCCTTAGAAGGCGTTGGGTTTGTTGACGCCGGGTCAGGCCGAAATGACTGTGGACGGCCCCCACCACCAGGTCCAGGCGGCCCAGAACATCATCCGGCAGATCCAGGCTGCCCTCTTCAAGAATGTCCACCTCGATCCCTTTGAGCAAGGTTATGCCTTGCAGGTTGGCGTTGAGGGCGTCGATCTGCTCGATCTGCTTCGACAACCGGTCCGCGTCCAGGCCATGGGCAACCCTGAGGGCGCGTGAATGTTCGGTGATCGCCAGATATTCCAGCCCCGCTTCCCGTGCCGCGAGCGCCATCTGCTCCAGACTGTTGCCGCCATCCGAAGCGAGAGTATGGGCATGCAAGTCCCCTTTCAGGTCGCCCGGTTCGATCAACCTGGGTAATCGATTTGCTTGTGCCGCGGCAATCTCGCCCCGATCCTCACGCAACTCCGGGGTGATCCACGGCAGGCCCAGTGCGTGATAAACCGCCGCTTCAGTGGCGCTGGCCACACATTTGCTGGCCTTGAATACGCCATATTCGCTGAGCTTGAACCCTTGTCGCCGAGCCTTCTGGCGGAGCGCGATGTTGTGTGCCTTGCTGCCGGTGAAATACACCAATGCGGCACCATACACCGCGGGCTCGACCACACGCAGATCCACCTGCGTGCCTGAACCCAGAATCACGCTGGCGCGCGTGTGCCCTTGCACCAGCACGGTAGAAACCTCGGGATGGCGGATGAACCCTGCAACGACCTCCACCGAAGGCTGCGCGGCGACGAGGATATCGATATCGCCTACGGTATCGCGCATGCGGCGCAAGCTTCCGGCGACCGTTGCGTTCTCGACGCCCGGAATCTGTTGCAGATACTCGGTCAGTCGCTGCGCCACGGGGGCGACAAAGGCTATCGGCGAGCGCCGGTCCTTGCCGATCCCCGCCTGGGCGGCCAGCAACAACCGGGCCTCCATTTTCTCGCCGAAGCCGGTGACATGGCGAATCCTCCCCTGCCTGGCGGCCTCGCACAATTGCGCCACGTTCTCGATACCCAGATCGTGATAAAGGTGTTTGACCCGCTTGGGGCCCAATCCGGCAATGGACAACAGGTCGACCAGCCCCGGCGGCAATGTCGATCGCAACCGCTGGCGTAGCGAACAATCGCCGCTGCCGACGATTTCGTTGATCTTGCCGGCCAGGTCGACCCCGATGCCGGAAAGCTTTGGCTGCGACTCGCCACGCGCAATGCGCTTCGCCAGGTCGAAGGTCAAGGCCCTCAGGGTCCGCGCAGCATTGCGGTAGGCGCGGATCCGGAAGACATTGGCGTCCTCGATTTCCAGCAAGTCGGCAATATCGTCAAATACCGCGGCGATGTAATCATTATCGATAATCCGGCTGCCCTGGGCCGAGGAACGGGGCAACGCTGGCAATGGCGCGTGAGGAGGCACGGCAGGGAGCTTCATGGCGCAATCCCGGTTCGACGATGGTCATGCAAGCAGTTTTGCCGCCCTTGCTTCCCGGGTATTGATAAAAGTCAGGCTGGGCTTCTTCGCCGGCGCCGCCTGGTGCCGATTATTGATAAAACTCAAGCGGGCGACGGCAGGCAGGCGTAGGAATGACAAATAAGGCGGCACAGGCCCGAGACGTTCCCGAGACGTTGAATCAAACGCCTCCGTCCGTGCTCCTGACAGTCGACGTGATGCTGCACGTCGGGTAATCCATCCTTGATGGGGATGACCGTCATGAACACCCCTTCCCAAGACATGCTCGGTAGTCTGTACGGCTCGCCTGCGCACATTGACCAGGCAGCCATTGCCCCACTCTTGCGCCAATACGCCGAGCCCCTGCCGGAGCTGAATTCGTCTGCTTTCGGTGAAATGTTCGACCGCTTCGCGGATGCGCGCGTGGTGATGATCGGTGAGGCCAGCCATGGCACCAGCGACTTCTATCAAGCCCGGGCGGCGATCACCCGGAGGCTGATCGAGCAGCACGGGTTCAACATCGTTGCCGTGGAAGCCGACTGGCCGGACGCGGGCCATGTCGACCGTTACGTGCGCGGGATGGCGCGCTCGGCCTGGAAGCGCCATATCTTCAGCCGCTTCCCGACCTGGATGTGGCGCAACACCGAAGTGAAGGAGTTCGCCCACTGGCTGCACCAGTTCAACCACCAGCACGCCCCGGAGCGCCGCGTCGAATTCCGCGGCCTGGACGTTTACAGTTTGCGCAACTCCATTCATGAAGTCCTGAGCTATCTGGACCGGGTCGACCCGCAGTTGGCCCGCGAAGCTCGCCGGCGCTATGGCTGTCTGACGCCCTGGCAGGATGATCCGGCGCTGTACGGTCACTTCGTCGAGCGCGGCGGCCTGATGCCGTGTGAGCAGCCAGTGGTCGAACAGCTCAACAGCCTGCTGGCCGAGCAACTGGCCGGGCTCGTCAAGGACGACGAGGCGTTCTTCGATGCGGCGCAAAACGCCCGGGTGGTGCTGGCGGCGGAACAATACTACCGCGCGATATATCGAGGCTCGACAGCCTCGTGGAACCTGCGCGACCGGCATATGTTCGACACCTTGCGCGCGCTGCTTGAGCACCGAGGCCCGCAAGCCAAAGCCGTGGTCTGGGCCCACAACTCCCATATCGGCAATGCCGCGGCCACGGAAATGGGCTGGAAGGGTCAGTTCAATATCGGTCAACTGTGCCGCAATGCCTTCGGGCGAGAGGTCGTCCTGATCGGCATGGGCACCGACCGTGGCCAGGTCGCTGCGGCCGATGACTGGGATGGCGACCTGTTGATCAAGGATATCCGGCCGTCGCGCCCGGACAGCTGGGAGTATCAGTTCCTCAAGGCAGGCGTCGCGGCGTCATTGACCGACTGGCGTGATCCGCAACGAAAAGAACTGCGTCGAGCCCTTTCCAAACCCTTGCTGGAGCGAGCCATCGGCGTGATTTATCGCCCCCAGAGCGAGCGTGGCAGTCACTACTTCGAAGCGGTGCTGGCCGAACAGTTCGACGCCATGCTCTGGATCGAGCAAACGAAACCGGTAACGGCGCTGCCACTGCCGCAAAGCGAGCAACTGGAGCCGGAGGACGAAACCTTTCCGTTCGGTGTATGAGGCCGGTCAACGAATGCCTGCCCCCGCTATGGAGAGGGGGCGTGCAGATACTTCTCAAACCAGTCGCCAGCGAGCCTGGCGACTTCCTCAAGGGCGCCGGGTTCTTCAAACAGATGCGTGGCGCCAGCCACGACTTCCAGGCGCTGCTCACACCGCAGGGCACGACGGCTCTGGCAATTCAGGTCGAACACCACCGGGTCCTGTGCGCCGACGATCTGCAGGGTCGGTGCCTTCACTCGAGGCAGCACAGGCCCCGCCAGATCGGTCCGCCCTCCCCGGCTGACCACGGCATGCACCACGTCCGGCCGTGCGGCCGCGGCCAGCAGCGCCGCGGCCGCACCGGTACTTGCGCCGAACAGGCCGATCCGCAGGGATTGCAACTCCAGGTCCCGACCGATCCAGTCGATCACCTCAATCAGTCGCCTGGCAAGCAAGGCGATATCGAACCGCAGCTCCCGGGTCCGGTTATCCAGGCGTTGCTCGGTCTCCGTGAGCAGGTCGAACAGCAACGACCCCAGCCCTCGCCGGGCCAGCGACTCGGCGATGTACCGATTACGCGGGCTTGAACGGCCGCTGCCACTGCCATGAGCGAAGACCACCAGCGCCCTGGCGCCCGGAGGCAGGCGCAAATCGGCCGATAATTCAGTTCCCTGCAGGTCCAGCTGGCGAGATTGCAGTTCAAACATCGCGACACTCCTGGGCCGAGGGCGCGGAGATCGATTCCCGCTCCCAGGCTCGCTGCAACAGATCGATGACCTCGGTATCCGACGTCTGGGAAAAATCCAGGTACCAATAGCCGATCGACATCATCCATTCGGGGGTGAGCGGGCAGATCAGCTCATCCACTTCGCTACGCAGCGCCTCCACTGTCTCAAGCGGCGCAACCGGCACCGCAATGACAATACGCGCCGGTGCTTGCGCACGCACCGCGTGAACCGCCGCCATCATCGAGGCACCCGTGGCCAGGCCATCGTCGATCAGAATCACCACCTGATCCTTGAGTTGCAACGGTGGACGGCCCTCGCGGTAAAGCTGTTCACGACGCAACAACTCCTGCGTTTCCCGTGCGAGCACGGCATTGAAACTGGCTTGATCGACCGGATAGGCGCGCAGGGCGTCTTCATTGAGGATTTGAATGCCGCCGCTGGCTATGGCGCCCATCGCGAACTCCTCGCGAGAGGGGACGCCCAGCTTGCGGACCAGCATCAGGTCCAGGCGAATGTCCAGGGCCGTGGCCACCTCATAGGCAACCGGAACACCGCCACGGGGCAAGGCGAGGACAATGACATCGGGGCGATGGGCATATGCGAGCAACGGCGCCACCAGGCGTCGACCGGCATCTGCCCGATCCTGCAAGATGGTTTGCAATGAGAGATCTCGGGACATGAGAAGAACCTCCTCGGGCGATTACGGTGCTCGGCGCACAACGCAAGGTGCTTCCTTGTGATAGTGCCAAGACGCTGCCAGGCATCCGATGGGGGGCAACGCATGCCTGGCCCATCTTCGGGAGCGTTGCGGCGCAAGCAGCAGCGCTTGCCATCCAGGGTCCTCCGCCGATGCCGCCCTGGCGTTGATATATATCAAGCGCCTGTGCCGGGCTGCCCTGTGGGATGTGCGCCTGCCACTATCCCGGGCTGGTCCAGCCCCTCTGGAACGACAGGGCGCGCCGGATTCGCGCTCGGGAAATGGCTTCGGCTCTCATTGCACCGCAGTTGATCAATATCAATCGGGTCAAGGCCGAGCGGGTTACGTTGACAAGACTGGACAGCATGGCGCCGTGCTCAGGACTTCGATGCTCGCCGGTCCCTTGGCGGTGTGCGCCGCGGCCCGATGACCCTGCAACCGACCAGGGTGGCGGAGCACCGGTAATGCTGCAGCGGTCCGATGAACGCCTCAAAGGAGCCAGTACATGCCCACCGAGCCCCCGCTGCTTTTTGCCCTGCAAGGCAGTGAACACTATGCAACCGGCGTCGCGCAGCGGCTTGGCTGCCAACTGGCCCGTCATGAGGAGCGCGACTATGAGGACGGCGAGCATAAATGCCGGCCACTGGAGCCGGTCAACGGTCGCGAAGTCGTGGTGTTCCATTCTTTGTATGGGGATGGTCGGCAGAGCGCAAACGACAAGCTGTGTCGCTTGCTGTTCTTTGCTGCCGCGCTCAAGGACGCCGGCGCTCGTCAGGTACAGGCCGTGACGCCCTACCTCTGCTACGGGCGCAAGGATCGTCGCAGTAAGCCTCAGGACCCAACGATCACTCGCTACCTGGCGACCCTGCTCGAAGCCTGTGGCGTAGATCGCCTGATTGCCCTGGAGGTGCATAATCCGGCGGCCTTCGACAACGCCTTTCGCATTCCCGCGTGGAACCTGCAATGCGCGGAGCTGTTCGCCCGGCATTTCGCCAGGCTCGTCGGCGACGCCGAAGTGGTTGCGGTGTCCCCGGACTCCGGCGGCGCCAAGCGCGCCGAGCTGTTTCGTCAGGCTCTGGAACAACAACTGGGACGTTCGGTGGGCGCTGCCCTGATGGAAAAGCACCGTGAGCATGCCACGCTGACCGGCACGCTCCTGGTCGGCGACGTGCGGGGCAAGACGGCTATCATTTTCGACGACCTGATCAGCACGGGCGAAACGCTCAAGCGTGCTGGCCTTGCCTGCCAGAAGGCTGGAGCCGTCCGGTTGTTCGCCGCCGCCACCCATGGTTTGTTTACCGCTGGCAGCCATCTGTTCGACAGCGCGCTTTTCGAGCGGATTGCGGTCTCTGACAGCGTGCCTCCCTTTCGCCTGTCCGCCGAATGCGCGGCCCAACACCTGCACATACTCGACAGCACAGCCCTGATTGCCGCCGTGCTCGCTGACAGTGGTGCGTTTGATCACGTCTAAGATCGGCCCCGTCAGATCCGCTCGCGGCACAACCGATTCGGCGAACCGCTGCTCGACAGCGCCACCCTGGCGAGCTCCCTGCTCTGTTGTCGCCATCAGGCGCCGGTCGAAGGCTCGCCTGCGCGGGGTTTGATCTTGTGCCCAAGATAGTCGACGAGCTTGTCCAGGGTATCCACGTGCTGGTAGTCGGTTTCAGCAATCGCCACACCCAGGCTCCGATTCAAGGCCTCAATGAAACGAAGCCAGTCCATGGAGTCCAGGTCAACCTCTTCGCGCAGTGGCCGATCAGGGAGTAATTGCCCGGCCTCAAGTTCCGGGGCAATGCTTTTCAAGGCGCTCAGTACCTCATTACAGATCGTTTGCCGATTCATCTGTCCCCTCCTTAAAGGGCCTCGGGCATTTGCAGCAAGCGACGGACCTCCCCCAGAAAGCGGGCGCCATAGTGACCGTCGCTGACTCGATGATCGGCGGACAGACTGCTCATGACGGTCGGCATGACACACAACTGGCCATCTTTCACCCAGGGCCTTTCACTGATACGACCGAAGCCGACCAGGGCTACCTGGGGCGGATAAATAACCCCCAGCACACTGTCCACGCCCTGATCGCCGAGTTGCGTGACTGTCATGCCGGCCCCCACCAGCTCGGAGCTGCGCAAAGACCCACCGCGGGCGCGCTCTACCAGGCTGCTCAGCTCACTCATCAAATGGCTCGGGGTCATGTCGGCCACATGGTGCAGCACCGGGGCGACGAGACCTCCCTGGCGCAATGTGATCGCCACCCCAAGGTCGGTATCGAGGGCTGGCTTGAAGGCATTGTCCTGCCAGACACCATTGAGCAGCGGATAGTCGCGCAAGGCCAATGCCACTGCCTTGAGCAGCAATACGCTGGGTAGCAGGCGCTCCTGCAGCCCGTGTTGGGCGTTGTATGCCTGCAGCCAGGTCATCGCCTTATCCAGAGCAATGGTTTCGCTCAGGTAATAATGGGGAATCTCCCGCTTGGAACGACTCATGGCCGCCGCAATCGTATGTCGCATGCTCTGGTCATGGTCGGGCTCCGAAGCCACGCGCGCGGCGGCCTCGACATCCTCCAGGGTAATGACACCGTGGGGGCCATGGCCTTGTAATCGACTGATATCGAGCCCCAGCTCTGCAGCGCGCTTGCGTGCGACAGGAGAAATCCGCGAGCGTCTGTCAGCGCGGTTTTCCCCTTCGATCAAGACAGGCGCAGGGGTCGATGTTCGTCGCCCACTTGGCGCGCGCTCACCCGGTGCCAGCAACTGGGCGATGGTCGTCCCGACGGGTACCTTGGTTCCCACGTCGATCAGCAGCTGCGAGACCGTCCCCTCCTGCCAGCACTCTACGTCGATGGCGGCCTTGGCTGTGTCGACGATGGCAATGACCTGGCCGGGCCTGACCGCATCGCCAGGATGGACTTTCCACTCCAGCAACGTGCCTTCATCCATATCGGCCCCCAGGGAGGGGAGTTTGAATTCGATCACCGTTTACCCTCCTGGCCCGATACTCGGATACGCCAAGTCATTGCGTTCACCCTGATGTCCCCTGGCACAGTTCATGAGCGACCGCGACGATCGTCGACACTTGTGGCAGTGCTGCCTCTTCCAGATGCCGGGGATAAGGCATGGGGACCTCGGCGCTGCACACCCGCGCAGGCGGGGCATCCAGTTCGAAAAAACCTTGTTCGATGATCCGGGTGATGATCTCGGCGGATAGACTGCCGCTGCGCCATCCCTCATCGACCACCAGGGCACGACGGGTCTTGCAGACAGAAGCCATCAGCGTCTTGTCATCCAGAGGGCGCAGAACCCGCAGGTCGATGACTTCGCATTCGATTCCCTCCCCAGCCAGTTCCTCGGCGGCCGCCAGGGCCTTGCCGAGGGTGCCGCCATAAGTGATCAGGGTCAGGTCCTTGCCGGCCCGGCGTACCTTGGCGGAGCTGATGTCCACAGCCTCCCATTCGCCCGCATCGCCCTCCAGGTTGTAGAGCTGGGCATGTTCAAATATCAGCACCGGGTCTGGGTCCTGCAGCGCTGGCCAGAGCATGCCGCGCGCGTCCTCGACGGTCGCCGGTGCCAGGATTCTCAGCCCCGGAATATGTGCGTACCAGCCTTCCAGGCTGTGCGAGTGCTGCGCCGCAAGCTGGCGTCCGGCACCTGTCGCCATGCGCACGACCAAGGGCACCGAAAACTGCCCACCGGACATGTGCCTTAAGGCAGCAGCGGTATTCATCAGAGGATCGAGGGCGAGCAGACTGAAGTTCACTGTCATGATTTCCACAATCGGCCGCATCCCCCCCAGCGCCGCCCCGATACCGGCTCCCACGAAGCCCAGCTCGGACAGCGGCGCGTCTCGAATACGTTCAACGCCGAATGCCTCGAGCAGCCCCAGGGAAACGGCATAGCTGCCGCCGTAACGACCGACGTCTTCTCCCATCAAGAATACCCGTGGGTCCCGTTGCAACGCGTCACGCAGGGCCTCGCGCAGCGCTTCGCGATAGGTCATGCGCGTGCTCATGGCGCCCCTCCGGGGGTGTACAGATCGCGTGACAAATCCTCGATCAGCTCCAGGCTAGCGTTTTCGGCATAAGCGACAGCGGCTTCCACCTCGGCGCTCACCTGGGCCAGGATGGCCAGGAAACCGGCTTCGTCCAACAGGCCCTGCGCCTTGAGCCACGCGCTGTACGTATGAATCGGGTCTCGCGCCTTCCATTGCTCCACCTCTGCCTTGTCACGATAAAGTTGTGGGTCGAACATCGAGTGGGCACGAAATCGATAGGTGCGAAACTCCAGGAAAAAAGGCCCACGCTCCGCGCGGATGTGTTCAACCGCATGGCGAGTGGCTTCGTACACTGCGTTCACATCCATGCCATCGACGGACCGGGCATTGACCTTGTACGCCAAGGCTTTGCTACACAAGTCGGTTTGCGATTGCGAACGATCCAGGGCCGTCCCCATCGCATAGAGGTTGTTCTCGCAGCAGAACAGCACCGGCAGGTGCCACAACGCGGCCAGATTGATGGACTCGTGAAATGCCCCTTCCGCCATTGCGCCTTCACCAAAAAAACACGCGGATAGGCGCGATCCATCCTGCATACGTTCAGCGAGCGCCAAGCCGACAGTCAATGGCAAGCCCCCCGCCACGATGGCATTGCCACCGAAGAATCGCGTACGGGCATCGAACAGGTGCATTGAACCGCCGCGCCCTCGCGAGCATCCCTCCTGGCGCCCATACATCTCGGCCATGATCGTACTCATGGGAACCCCCTTGATCAGGGCATGGCCATGTTCGCGATAGGTCGCGACCACGGCGTCGTTGGCGGCCAGTGCATGCAGCACGCCGACGGCTACCGCTTCCTCACCAATGTACAGGTGCAGGAAGCCTCGAATTTTGCCCTCCCCGTACAGTTCACCGGCGCGCTCCTCGAGACGGCGGATACGCATCATGTCTCGTAGCAAGTGCAGAGATAGGTCCTGGGGCAGCAGTGCAAGACTCATGACGGGCTCTCCAGGCTGGAAGTATCGCCTTCAGGCAGCCCCAACTCCCGGGCCTTGAGCAGACGCCGCATGAGTTTTCCGCTACGGGTGTGCGGCAGCGCTTGCACAAACTCCAGTTCCTTGGGCGCAACGACCGCTCCAAGGCGCTTGCGTCCATGGCCGAGCAATTCGTCGTGCAGGGCCTGGCTGGCAGTGAAACCGCTCTTGAGCGAAACAAAGGCCTTCACGGTTTCGCCCAACAGCGGATCGGGCTTGCCTATCACCGCGGCCTCCGCCACGGCCGGGTGTTCCATGAGGGCGCTTTCGACTTCGAACGGGCCGATCAGGTGCCCGGCCGACTTGATGACATCGTCGCTGCGTCCAATGAACCAGTAGTAGCCATCGGCATCGCGACGCACAAGATCGCCACTCAGGTACCAGTCACCGACAAAACAGCAACGATAGCGCTCCTCCTGCCCCAGGTAGCTACGGAACATCGCAGGCCATGGCCGCTTCAAGGCAAGCTCACCGAGCTCATTGTCAGCCAGGAACTGCAGTCCCCCGGCTTCTCCTCGTGTGACAATGGCCGCCTCGACACCCGGCAGCGGCTTCCCCATCGAGCCCGGCTTGATGGGCATGGCGACAGTGTTGGCGATCATGATGCCGCCGGTTTCGGTCTGCCACCAATTGTCGTGGATCGGCAGCCCAAGCACCTCTTTGCCCCACCAGACGGCCTCGGGATTAAGCGGCTCGCCGACGCTGGCGATAAACCGCAGGCTCGGAAAACGATGGCCGCGCGCCAAAGCCGGACCGGCTTTCATCAACAGGCGAATGGCCGTCGGCGCTGTGTACCAGACCGTCACCTGTTGCTTCTCGAGTATCCGGTACCAACGCTCCGCGTCGAACTCATACCCCTCGACCACGCTAGTCACACCGAGCAACAAGGGCGCAAAAATTCCATAGGAAGTACCGGTAACCCAGCCCGGATCGGCACTGCACCAGTAGATATCATCGGGGTGCAGGTCCAGGGCGTATTTTCCTGTGACGCGGTGGGTCAACGCCGCGCCATGGACATGCAATACCCCTTTTGGGGTGCCCGTCGTACCGCTGGTGAAATGTAGAAGTGCCGGGCTGTCGGCTGTCGTCGGTACGACGCAGAACGCCTCGTCTGCCTGCGCCAGCAGCTGATGCAGGTTAAGCGTCCCCGCGACAGGCGCCGTATTCTCGCCATTATCGTCATACAGCAGCACATGCCGGAGCGCCGGTAGACGCTCACGAATGGCCGCGATCTTGCGGCGATAGAGGGTTTTGCTGGTCAGCAACACACTGCCTCCGCCAAGACGCATGCGGGTCTCGATGGGGGCTGGGCCAAACGCACAGAATAATGGCGACACCACGCAACCTAGCTTCAGGCCGCCGAGCACCCCCAGATAGAGCTCCAGCCCTCGGCCACAGAGCACGAATAGTCGTTCGCCGGGGACCACGCCCAGTTTCTTCAAGACATTGGCGAATCGATTGCTCAGGGCACTCAGCTGACCGTAACTGATGTCGCAACGTCCACCATTGTGATCAAGAATGCGCAACGCCGTGTGCCGATGCGCACGCGCCACATGCCGATCCACCGCTTCATAGGCGAGGTTCAAACCGCCGCCGGGCAATCCGGCCAGGGCAGCGCCTTCCAGAGACCAGGAAAAAGCCTCGCGGGCTTGCACGCTATCAAGCCAATTCGGCGCTACCGGCAAGCCGGTCAGGGTTTTCTCGATGATCGACGGATGCATGATCAACCTCTTCAATGGCATGCGGCTCAACAGAGCCCGCTGTCTTGTTCGGCGGGTCCCATGGAGGCGCTGGCCAGCAGTTGTTGGTAGTCGTTATAGCGATAGGTCGGTCCATCCCGGCAGGCATAGCTTTCACCGACATAACAGTGACCGCACAAACCGTCTGCACAGTGCATCCGGCGTTCCACGGAGAGCCAGATCCGGCGGTCCGCAACACCTCGCTTCATACAGTCCCGAGCGGTGGCCAGCATGAAAGGCTCCGGCCCACAGCACAGCACGGTGTCGGGAGGTTCATCGCCAAACAGCTCATCGAGATACGCCAGGGGGCTGCCCTGGCGGTGCCCCACGGGCGCGACATCAAAAGTCTCGATCCACGGCAATGCCGACCGCCAATGCTCACGCTCTCGCGACAGCACCTGGGAGCCGGCATGCCGGGCCCCATACAGCACGCTCAGGCGTGCTGCCCCGGGGTGGTTGATCGCGCCATCGATCACCCCGGCCAACGGGGCCAAGCCGCAACCTCCCGCGACCACCAGGACCCGGCGAGCACTTTTGAGTGACGGCCAGCCCTGGCCAAAGGGGCCTCGATACCCCAGTACGGGGTCCTGTACCCGATCGAACAAGGCTGCGGTAAGGCTTCCCGTCCGACGAATCAGGGCATTGAAATGCCCCCGTTTGTCCGGCGGACTGACATAGGTAAAGGGCGCCTCGCCGAGACCGGGCACGGTGAGCATGAAAAACTGCCCGGCCCTGGCGGCCAGATCGCCGGCCTGGGGCACGTCGATGCAAAAGCTGAAGTGCCGGGCATCTTCGCCGTCTTCGTACTGAGCGACTATATGCAGGCTTCTTGGCGTCAGGTCGATCATGGCCGGGCCACCTTGTGCATGACACCGTGAACACCGATTCCTCCTGGACACACACGATCGCAACGACCACATCCGACACAGCCGTAACGCTCGAAACGATCCTTGAACCCATCCCCCAACTTGTGAAACCAGAACCGCTGTACCCGCTGCCCCGGCGTGGCACTGGGGTTGTACCCACTGGCCTGCTTTTGGAATCCCTCGTACAGGCAAGAATCCCAGACCCGCAGGCGCTGCATGTCGCCGTCGGCCGAAGGCCTGTCCAGCGGCGCAAAGCACGAACAGGTCGGGCATACCGAGGTGCATCCCGAACACCCCAGGCAATGCAGCCCCAGGTCGTCCCAGCGTTGTGGATCGATCTGCCCGGCGTTCAACGCATTGATTCCGTCGACGACATCGCGCTGTTCTCCCTGCTCGCTGGCGACCTGAAGACTGTTGGCCGTCCGCTGAGCCTGCCAGTCCAGTCCTGTCGGTGTCAGAGCAAGGCCGCTGACAGCCGCCCCCCCGGCTTCGGAGGCGACCAGCAGCAACCAGCCGGCGTCATCGGTGGCGGGAGGTAACAGAACAAGGTCGGCGGTATGGGGCTGTACCGCAGGCCCGCTGTTCATCACGCTACAAAAGCCGCCACTGCAGCTGTGCAGACAGTCGAGCCCCACCAGCAAGGTGGCCTGGCGCCTGGCCTGATAATGAGGGTCATCGGCAAAAAAACGATCCTGATAGGCCACTGCTGTCAAATCGCAGGCGTTCAGACCGAAGATCACCTGTGGCACCACCTCTGGCAATGTCGAATAGAACTGCCCGCCATCGAAGCGAAACAGCGGTTCACGCTCGGCGAAGAAAAAACTCTTGGCGGAAAAGGGCGGCGGCTCGACGCTCGGTTCAAAAGGACTGGGGTCGCAAGCCGCGACCGTTTCCCAGTGCCGACCACCCTGCCCGTCCGCACGGGCTTCGTACAACACGCGTTGCCTGGCCAGATGCGTGCGCAGAGTTTCCGGCCGGTCCAGGTCATAAGCCTGCATGATGATTGCCCTCCAGCGGCATCGCCTCGGGCATGCGCGGCAGAACCCCGGTGGGTAATGGCTCGACCGCTACCGCACAGGCTTTGAGTTCAGGCATCTTGCTGTTGGGGTCCTGCGCGCTGTTGGTCAGCAGGTTGCACGGCGCTTCCCGAAAGTGATAAGGCATCGCCAGGGTTCCCGGAGGGACGTCATCCGTGAGATGGACCCGGGTCTCAAGCCAGCCTCGACGCGAACGAACGCGAACCGCTTGCCGATCGTGCAGGCTGAGCGCGGCACCGTCGGCCGGATGCATGAACAGCAACGCCTCGGGCGTCTCGCGCTCGAGCAAAGGCGACTTGCGCGTCATTGAGCCACCGCCGTAATGGAAATGCAGCCGATGGGTCGTGAACGCGAATGGATACTCGGCGTCAGGGCATTCGTCCGGTGCCACCTGGGTCACCGGCAGCAGTCGGGCTCGACCGCGAGGAAAGGAATGTTCATGCAGTACGGGAGAACCGTGCGGATGGGCGACATCGCAGGGCCATTGCAAGCCGGCATGGCCATCCAGCGCGGCATAGCTCATGCCTGAGAAGATCGGCGTCAGGGCGCTCATCTCATCGAACAAGGCTTCGGCATTTGCCCAGTTCATGCCGGCATAGCCCATGCGCCGAGCCAATGCCCCCAGGATCTGCCAGTCACAACGGGCCTCCCCCGGTGGCGCGATAGCCTGGCGGACCCGCTGCACACGGCGCTCGCAGTTGGTGAACGTGCCATCCTTTTCGGCGAAGGCTGCCGCCGGCAGCACCACATCGGCGAGCCGGGCGGTTTCGGTCAGCGTCAGTTCCACCACCACCAGAAAATCCAGCGCTTGCAAGGCCTTGCTCACCTGATGTTGATCGGGGTCGGTGAGTACAGGCTCTTCGCCCATGATCATCAGGGCCCGCAATTGCCCATGCAGGGCCGCCCGGCTCATCCCCAGGGAGGTCAGGCCTGGTTGCTGCGGAACAGGGGCTGCCCAGGCCGCAGCGAATTTTTCTTGTACCGACCGGTCATTGGCATCCTGATAGCCAGGATAAACATTCGGCAGGCACCCCATATCGCAGGCGCCCTGCACGTTATTTTGCCCTCGTAGCGGGTTGATGCCCGTCCCTGGTCGACCGATCTGGCCGCAGGCCAGTACCAGGTTCGACACCGCGACCACATTATTGGTACCGCTCTGAAACTGGGTAATGCCCATGCCATAGGCGGTGAACGCGGCATTGGCGTGGCTGTATAGGTAGGCCACCTGCAACAGCTCGGCGATGCGGATGCCGGTGCTGGCACAGGTCTGTTCCGGGGTCAGTCGGGCAAGGTGTCGGCGCAGCGGTTCGATGGTCTCGCAGCGCGTGGCGAGAAACGCCTGGTTCTCCCAGCCATTGGCCAGGATGATCTGCAGCAGGCCGTTGAACAATGCGATATTGCTGCCAACACGCAATTGCAAATGAATATCGGCCAGGCGTGCCAGGCGGGTCTTGCGCGGGTCCACGACTATTACCGTGGCGCCACGGGCCTGCGCGCGCAGGATGCGAGCGCCGATCATCGCGTGATTTTCCGTGACATCGGCACCGATGATCAGAATCAGGTCGGCCTGATCGATGTCGGCGATGCTGTTGCTCATCGCGCCCGAACCCAGGGTACACAGCAACCCCGCTACCGACGGGCTGTGGCAGATGCGGGCACAGTGATCGATGTTGTGAGTCCCCAGCACCGCCCGGGCAAACTTCTGAGCGGCGTAGTTATCCTCATTAGTGGCGCGGGCGCAGCTGATGATCCCCACGCCCGACGGGCCCAGCTCATCCAGCGCCATGCGAAACTCGTCGGTAATCCGTGTCAGCGCTTCATCCCAGCTAGCCCGCCGAAAAACCCCGCGCTCCTTGATCAAAGGGCTGGTCAGGCGATTGACCGGGTCTACGGCAAAACTGGTGGCCCATCCCTTGGAGCACAGCTGGCCTTGGCTGATCGGATGTCCGGGTTGAGGTTCGACGCCGACGACCCTGTCGTCTTCCACGCGCAACCCAAGACCGCAACCCACCCCGCAGAACGTGCATATGCTTGGCACAACGTGCATCACAGGTCCCTCATCACTGGTTCCGACTCAGGCGCAGGTCTGCCCCTCAGACCGCCAGGACGCTGCAAGGCACCTGGTAGAGAATGTGTTCGGTCGTGCTGCCCAGAAACTTGTCCAGCCCCTGGGACTGGACCCGGCCCATCACGATCACATCCACATGCTGCTCATTGGCGAACTCGCTCAGCACCGGGACGGGGTGCCCCTGGATGAAATGCCGGCGATCAGAGGGCACACCGTACTGGCCGGCCAGTTTGAGGAACGACTTTTCCAGGTCCCTGCGCTGCTCTTTAGTGAGGTCGGCAAGCGCCACCCCGCCCATGTCGGCCAGATAGGCGGCTGAAATATCGCAGGCATACAGCAGGTGCAGCTCGGCATCGCACTGTATGGCAAGGGCGCAGGCCTGCTTGATGATCCGTTCATTGAGCTCATTGCCCTGTGGCTTGGTGCTCGAAGCATCGACCGCCGCCACCACCTTGCGCGGCATGGCATGGCCGCCTTCGCCAACCATATAGACCGGTATCGGGCAATGGCGCAGCAAGCGCCAATCCAGCGGGGTGAAAAACGCGCGCTTGAGTGCCGGCTCATGCTGCACTTGCTTGAGCAACAGGTCGGGCTGCATCTCCATGACGTGATCGAGAATGTCTTTCTGCAGGTCATCGGCCCAGGCCACCTCTGTCGTCACCTCCAACCCCCTGCCACGCAGATTTTTCGCTTGTTCCTTGAGCCAGTCGCGATGGTCTTGCAGGTAGTCCTCGCGAGCCTTTTTCCGGTCGCCTTCTTCGAGCAATGCCAAGAGTTTCCAGGACGGCATCAAGGCGCAGACATGCAGGCTCGCGCCGCAGGCCTTGGCCAGGGCAGCGGCATGGTTCATGGCCTGGGAATGGCGCAGGGCCGGGTTGATGATCAGCAACAACCGTTGATATTGGCTCATGATCTGGCTCCGGGCAGATGGGTTTCAACGCCTGCCGTGCCCCCTTTCGACGGCCGCCGCGGCGTCCTCGCTGGCGTAGGCGCCAGCGCTTGCAATCCAGCGTCCTCCGTCGATGCCACCTTGGCGTTGATTTTTATCAAGTGCCCGCGCACGGCATGCAAATGTCCCCTCCGGCCCGAACGCCCGGGGCGGCTGCGGTGTTTCGTTTCAGCGTATTTGATCAATATCAATCGGGCCGCAAGCCCCCTTCTCCACACTGCCGGAAAAGGCCGCAGGCAGCGGGGAGCAGACTATGAGCAACGGGCAAGACGAGGTGATTGCCTTTCTCTCCAGACCCTCCAGTTACGATGCGTCCAACCGGCCGGTGGAACGCATCGAGACCCATGGTTCGGTGATTTTCCTGCATGCGGACCGCGCCTATAAACTCAAGCGCGCGGTGGCTTTTGCCGAGCTGGACTTCCTCAGCCTGGAAAGCCGCAGAAATGCCTGCCAGGCAGAACTGCTACTGAACAGGCGCACCGCCCCCAGGCTGTATTTGGGGCTGTGCCCGATCAATCGCCGGGACAATGGCCAGCTGCAGCTCAACGGCCGCGGCCCCGTGGTGGACTGGCTGGTGGTGATGCGCCGCTTTGCGCAAGAACGGCTGTTTGACCGCATGGCCATTGCAGGGCGCCTGAGCGAGTCTTTGATGGAGCAGCTCGGCGCCGAGATCGCCCGGTTCCATGCCTGCGCACAAATCACCCCAGCCTTCGGCCGCATCCCGGACCTGTACGCAGAAATCGAGAAAAACCACAGGGAAATGTGTCGCTACCGGGAAATCCTCGACATGGCGACAGTCGGTACGATTACCCGTGCCTCACAGGCCATGCTGAATGCATTGGCCGATTGTCTCGAATCACGTCGCCGCGAGGGTCGTGTTCGACGCTGCCATGGTGATATGCGCCTGGCCAATATCTGCCTGATCGACAACCGGCCGACACTGTTCGACGGTATCGAGTTCAGTGAACGGATTGCCTGCATCGATGTGCTCTACGATCTCGCCTTTGTGCTGATGGACCTGCAGCATCATGGCCTGCACGGGCTGGGTGCACGGCTCTTGTCCAGTTACCTGCAGCACAGTGTCATGACGGAAGATTGCCGGCCCCTGCCATTTTTCCTGGCGCTGCGGGCCGCTACGCGTTGCTTCTCCCTCGCGAGTGGCGCGCTGCGCCATGTCGATCCTGCCAAGCGCTGTGAAAAGAAAGAGCAAGCCCTCCAGTTGATGCACCTGGCGCTGGCATACCTGCAGGATGAAAACCCGCGGCCCAATCACCTGCCCCCGATCACGGCGTCCTCCCAGGCGTGAGTACCACCCGGCTCACGGCCATCACTCAGGGAATGGCGGTTGGGCCGGCGATTCCTTTTCCGGAATATCGGTCATGGTCGCTTCGGTCAGCAGCAAGATGCTGGCCACCGAAACGGCATTTTCAAGGGCAATGCGCACCACTTTGGTCGGGTCGATAATGCCGGCTTCGTACATGTCGACATAACTGTTGGTGGCCGCATCGAAGCCAATGCTCCCAGGTTCCGCCAGCATGCGCGCAACGACGACGCCGGCGTCCACCGCCGAGTTTTCCGCGATGAGCCGCGCTGGGGCCTCCAACGCCCGACGCAATATCTGCAGGCCGGTCCTGGTATCGCCCTCATGCAAGGCCTCCTCGGCGACGACCGTCGGGACAGCCTTGAGCAGGGCCAGGCCCCCTCCGGGAACGATGCCTTCGGCGATCGCCGCCCGGGTCGCCGAAATGGCGTCATCCAGTGCATCCTTACGGGCCTTCATTTCAACCTCGGAAGGCGCCCCGACCCGGATCACCGCGACACCGCCAGACAGCCTGGCCAGCCGCTCCTGAAGTTTTTCCCGGTCGTAATCGCTGGCAGTACTGCCCATTTGCGCGCGAATCTGTTGCAAGCGCGCCTCGATCGCCTCCCGGGTACCCGCCCCGCCAATCAGCGCCGTGCTGTCTTTTTGCACCACGACTCGATGCGCTCGTCCCAACTGGCCCAGTTCCACCTGTTCAAGGCTGATGCCCAACTCGTTGGAAACCACCGTTGCCCCTGTCAGCACAGCCATGTCCTGAAGTACTTCCTTGCGTCGGTCACCAAAGCCTGGCGCCTTGATCGCCACTGCGCGCAGGACACCCCGTATCTGGTTCACGACCAGCGTGGTCAATGCCTCTCCTTCGATGTCATCCGCGATCAACACCAGCGGTTGCCCGCTTTTGGCAACCCGCTCAAGCAATGGGAGCAAGTCTTTGAGCACACCGATCTTATGGTCGCAGAGCAGCAAATAGGCATCATCGAGCTCGACCTGCATCTTCTCGGTATTGGTGACGAAGTAAGGCGAGACATAACCCCGGTCGAAGCGCATCCCCTCCATGACCTCGACCACGGTCTCGGTGGTCTTGGACTCTTCGACGCTGACGACGCCTTCAACGCCCACCTTTTCCAGGGCGTCAGCCACCAGTTGCCCGATGACGGCATCGTTATGCGCCGACAGCGAGGCCACCTGTGCCTTTTCCCTGGGGGTGCCCACCGGCCGCGACTGGGCTTGGAGCGACGCCACGACCAGCGACAGCCCGCGATCCAGGCCGCGCTTGAGGTCGATCGCACTGGCTCCCGCGACGACGTTGCGTATGCCATCGGCCAGGATCGCATGGGCCAACACCGTTGAGGTGCTGGTTCCATCGCCTACCGCGTCGCCTGTGCGCTCGGCCGCTTGGCGCAGCATTTGAGCCCCGAGGTTTTCCTCGGGGTCGAGCAGGTCGATGCGCTTGGCGATCGTCACGCCATCGTTGCAGACCGTCGGATTGCCCCACTTATTCTGGATCAGCACCGATTTCGATTTCGGGCCCAGCGTCACGCGCACGGTGTCCGCCAACTGTGTGGCGCCACTCAGGATCTTCTCGCGAGCAGCGGCACGAAACACGATTTTACTGTGAGCCATGAAGTCGTTCTCCCGCCCGCTCTCTAGTTCTTGCAGCTTCCACGAAGTGGCCCCCGCAACCTTGATTTTCATCAACAAATTCAAAATATCGGCAAGCCCGTGCCCGCCAGCATGAAGACGCCTGGCGCAGGGGCCGAACGGCTCCCGGCGCTCGCCCCGCGATTGATAAAAATCAACCCGTGCGGCAAGAAATCGAGCCCAAATGCAGTCTTGGGTCCACGGTGTTTTCGGTGGGCGGAGGGGTGGTTACTGAATTTTCAGTCACCGCTAAACGTGCAACCTTTTCCATCTCGTGCGCGAGGAGCAAAGCCATGGACAAGTATCAGCAGAGCCAGAAAAACAAACTGTTCAAGCCCGCCATCCATGATCCCTATTACCTGCAACGAATTGAGGGTTCAGCCATCTGCTCGCAGTGTGGAGCGGTTTATCAGGCCGGTAACTGGACCTGGAAACGCCCCGAAAACACCGTCATCCACGACGCGCAAACCGTGACATGCCCCGCCTGCCGGCGCACCGAGGACAACATGCCGGCGGGTACGCTCAGGCTGTCGGGCGGTTTCTTGCTCAAGCATCGAGATGAAATCGTCCATCTGCTCGAAAATACTGAAAAAAAGGAAAAGGCCGATCATGCCCTGGAACGCATCATCAACCTGAGCGACGCGACGGATGAGCTGATCGTGACCACTACCGGCATCCATCTCGCTAATCGCCTGGGCCATGCATTGGTGGCGGCTTTCAAGGGGCACTCCGATTACCAGTACAGCGATGACGAGTATGGGGTGAGCGTCAACTGGACACGTGACGAGTAGCACCAGGCGCGGTCGTTCCAATAGGGAAACGGCCCGGATTCTTTTGTCTCCAGAAGGCGTAAGGCCATGATCATCGATGAGTCTGTAATACCGCACGCTGCCAACCCTGGCCCGATCGAGCGTAGCACGCTGCTGTTTCTTGAAGCGGACCAACTGTACGAGCAAGCCTACGCCTTGCTGAAGGAACCCGTTTCAACGCAAAGCCTGGGTGAGTTTTCTGCTGCGAAAAAACGCGCGGATGAAAAATATCGACAAGCTCGCCAGGAATGGTTGAATGCCAGGCCCCGGATCAACCGCTGACGGCGGTGAACGGGGCTGTGCATGGTTTCTAGGGTGAAACGGCTTTTGCCTGATGCAGACGCATAGCCAGCTTGCGCAGTTCGCTGAACCAGAACACCGTGCTGGCCATTGTCAAACACAGCCCCCACTGGCCTGGCGTCAATGCAGTCGTGCCGAAAGCCTTGTTGAGGGGCACCCAGTGCACTACTGCAATCTGCAAGGCCATCGCCAGGGCGATGGCCCCCCACAACCATCGGTTGGCGAACAAACCGATGAATGCGCTGGCCGACTCTGAACGGGCACTCAGCGCATTGAACAGTTGCGCCAGGACCAGCACCGTAAAAGCGCCGGTACGCGCCCGCTCCAGCGACTCGTTACCCAGGATCAGTCCCCCGGGCAGCATCCAGTCAAGGGTCACTAGGCTCGCCAGCGCCATGACCAGGCCAATCTGGAGCACACCGCTCCACATGCCGGTATCGATGATTCGATCCGTTGGCCTGCGCGGGTTGCGCGTCATGACATCCTCGCTGTGAGGGTCGATCCCCATGGCGATCGCAGGCGCCGCGTCAGTGATCAGGTTGATCCACAGAATCTGGGTGGCCAGCAATGGCAGGATGATCCCGCCCTCCTCATCGACCAGGCCAATCACTCCAGCCCCGACAACGGCAAGAAAGACCGTCAGTACTTCCCCCATGTTGGAGGACAGCAAGTAACGAAGAAACTTGCGAATATTGTCCAGGATTCCACGTCCCTCGCGAACGGCCAGCACAATGGTCGCAAAGTTATCGTCGGCCAGGATCATCTTGCCGGCCTGCTTGGTCACTTCCGTCCCGGTGATGCCCATGGCGATGCCGATATCGGCTGACTTCAGTGCCGGCGCGTCATTCACCCCATCCCCCGTCATGGCCACCACATGCCCCTGCGCCTGAAGCGCATCGACAATCCTCAGTTTGTGCGAGGGGGCCACGCGTGCATAAACAGAGGTCGACTTGACCGCCTCGGCCAAGGCTGCATCATCCAGCCTGTCCAGGTCGGCACCGGTCAGAGCACCGGCACCGGCCTGGATGATGCCCAGGTCCTCGGCGATCCGGGTGGCCGTACGCGGATGGTCGCCCGTGATCATGATGACGCGGATACCTGCCCGACAGGCCTCGGTAATGGCTGGCGCGACTTCTTTGCGCGGAGGGTCGATGATGCCGACCGTACCAATGAAAATCAGCGCCGTCTCCAGGGCACTATCGCCTGTGACTGCCTCGTCGGCCGCCATCGGGCGATAGGCCACCGAAAGCGTGCGCAGCGCGGCTCCCGACAACTCATTCACATCGGCCAGGGCTTTTGCACGAAGGTCGTCGGTCAGTGGCACGACATCCATGCCGACCTGGACATCGCTGCAATGTTGCAGGAGCACATCCGGCGCCCCTTTGCTGATCAGCAGTCGCTCATGGTCGTGCTCATGATCGATGACCAGCACCGACATCATTTTCCGATCGGAGGTAAAGGGTATTTCGGCCACGCGTTCGAAGCGTCCACTGCGGCGTGCCGGTGCATCAAGCTTGCGCTCTGCCACCAGGAAAGCCCCCTCGGTCGGGTCTCCCTGAATCACCCAGGTACCGTCTTCCCGCTGAGCAAGCGCAGCATTGCCGGCCAGGCTTCCGCCGCGTAACAACAGGATATTTTCCCACTGCACCGGCCCATCGCTCATGGCGCGCGCCTGGTGATGGATCTGCCCATGGGGGGCATAGCCGACACCACTGAGCACCGCGCTCCCGGAGGCTGTCATGGTCTGCTGGATGGTCATTTCGGAACGAGTCAGCGTGCCGGTCTTGTCGGTGCAGATGACCGATGCAGCCCCCAGTGTTTCCACTGAGGACAAACGCTTGATGATGGCCTTGTTGCGAGCCATCCGTTGCATGCCGAATGCAAGCACCAGGGACAGAAGAGCGGGCAACCCTTCCGGAACCGCGGCGACCGCCAGGGACACACCTAGCAGGAGAATCCGCAGTACGTCGTCGACACCCCGAATCTCGGTGAGCATCAGTACCGCCATTATGACAATCGACGCAATGATCAGAGCGACAATGCCAAGCATGCGCCCTATTTCACGCACCTCCTTTTGCAGGGGGGTGACTTCCTCGGGGGTGACGTTCAGCAGATGGGCGATCGCCCCTACTTCAGTCGCCATACCGACGGCGGTGACAACCCCGAGCCCGGAACCCTGGACGATCACCGTGCCTTTGAAAACCATATTGCAGCGTTCCGCCACAGGCACCGGAGCACGCAAGCGTTGTGCATGCTTCGAGACGGCTTCACTCTCTCCGGTCAGAGCCGCTTCGAGGATCCGCAAGGTATTGGCCTGAATGAGCCGGGCATCGGCCCCCACCGAATCGCCCTCGGTTAACACCAGCAGATCGCCGATCACCAGTTCGCGACTGGGGACCTGGATTGATACGCCGTCGCGGATGATCGAGGAGGTCGCCTGAGTCAGGTTGGCCAAGGCGGCAACAGCCTGTTGCGAGCGGGTTTCCTGGATGCCCCCCAAAAACGCATTGGCCAGCACGATCAACAGGATGACCCCGGCATCTATGGGCCAGTCATGGCTGCCAACCAGCCACCAGGTGACCAGAGTGATAGCCACTGCCACGAGCAGCAAATAAACCAGAGGATCGCGAAGTTGCGCCAGAAAGTAATGCCAGGCGGGTTTGCCAGGTGCCGTCAGTAACTCATTGAAGCCGTCTCGGTTCAGGCGGGCTCGGGCCTGGGCACTGGACAAGCCCACGCGGGTATCGGTACCCAGCTCGCGGACAATCGTCTCGACACCTTCCAGATATGGAGCAGCGCTACGGTGCTCGCCAGGCTCAACGGCCCTGTTCATCTCATCCCCCCTTTCGCAATGGCGTTTGCATTGTTGCTTCATCGATGGCGTAGCCGAGGCGAACGCACCAGCTGACAGCTGACGATTGCCGGAAAACGGCTGTATGGCGGCCTCATACCGTTAGCGCCAGTCAAGATAACGGTACAGCTCTTCCTCCTGATCGAAATGCAGCCTCACGAGGGTATCCAGGCGAATCAACTGATGCTGGATCTCCTCGGCAGAAGCCGTGGCGGGGTCGGCGCTGAAGTCGGCGCTCATACGTGCCAGCAAATGGATGAGGCGAAAAATTTCCCGGTGAGCGTGGCTCATCGTCGACAGCGGGTCCTCGCCCGGCAGGCTGCGAGTCAGCAACGGGTACAGGGTGTTTTCATCGTCGCGCTCATGTTGCGCCAGCGATGTCTGCAGCTTTGCAACCAGTTCCAGCAAGTCGGCCTGTGCCTGCTCAAGGGGGCGCCGCGAAAAGTCACTGGCCAGTTGATGCAGATCGCTCAGCACCGCGGCCAGTTGCTGGTGTTCGTCCTGCAGGTGATCGATATCTTCTGCGGCAAGCCTTCGTTGCCCCATTCCCGGCAGAGGCCCCAATGCACGCAGGGCGTTAATGATGATCAATACATCAATGCCCTCCTGCACAACGGCACCGACAAGCGCTGGCAGGTAACCGAGCGCCGCCACGACCATGGCCAACAGTGACATGCCCATGCCGACCCATACCCCCTGCCGGGCGATCCGGCAGGTCCGGCGAGCGATGTCCAGCGCATCGACCAGGCGGTCCAGGCGATCGACCAGCAATACGACACCCGCCGCTTGCGCTGAAGCCGTGGCACCGCTGGCGCCCATCGCCACGCCGACATTGGCCGCCGCCAGCGAGGGGGCATCGTTGATGCCGTCGCCGACCATCAGTGTGCTGGCGCGCTGGCAGCCCTGCTGGACAGCCTGCACCTTGTCCTTGGGCGTCAACCCGGCTCGCAGCTCGTCGATCCCGGCAGACAGGGCAATCATCTCGGCGGTTTCCAGGCGGTCCCCGGTGAGCATGACGATTTTCTCGATGCCTCGGTTGCGCAATCGCCGCAAGGTCTGCGGGGTTTCTCGGCGCACCTTGTCCGAAAACACCAGCAGGCCAGCCAGCGCCCCGTCCACCTCGATGAAGCTGCCACTGCACGCCAGGTAATCCATGTGGCGCAGCATGGCCGTGGCCCAGTCGGTCGCAGGTGCTTGTCCATGAGCAAAAGACAAGGTGCCGAAACGCACGCGCCGGCCTTCGACCAGGCCACAAAGCCCCGAGCCGGGATGTTCCTCCACCTCCCGCGGAACGCTGAGCGATAAATGGCGTTGATGTGCCGCCTCGACCATTGCCTGGCAGATGGGGTGCGTCGAAGCCTGCGCCAGCGAGGCCGCCAGGCCAAGCAGGTGCTGGGGATTGGCCAGCCCGTTGACTTCTATCGACTGCAAGCGCGCATGGCCGCTGGTCAGCGTGCCGGTCTTGTCGAGAAATACCTGCCTGATCCCGGCCAACGCCTCCAGGGTCGTGCCGTCCTTGATCAATATCCCGCGCCGCGCCGCCCTGGAAATGCCTGACATGATGGAAATCGGCACCGCCAGGATCAACGGGCAAGGCGTGGCGACCACCAGCACCGCCAGAACCCGTAAGGGATCGCCACTCATTTGCCAGGCCACCGCGGCGATCAGCAAGGTCAGCGGGATGAACAGCAGCGCATAGCGGTCGGCCAGGCGCACAAAAGGCGCGCGCGAGCGTCGTGCCGTCTCCGCCAGCCGCACTATCCCGGCATAGGTGCTTTGCGCTGCCGTGCGCGTGGCGGCCAGCAGGACAGGTCCACCCACATTGGATACGCCGCTGGGCAGTTGCTCGCCTTTGCGGCGGGTTACCGGCAACGACTCACCGCTGAGCGCCGATTCGTCCAGGATGGCCGCGGGGCTCAGCAATCGGCCATCGACCGGTATCACCTCCCCCAGGCGCACCAGCAATGTCTGCTGCGGTTGGATCTGTTCGACAGGGACCCTGCGCAAGCCGCCCTGCTCCTGCAACCAGGCAAAACGTGGGGCGCGATCGATGAGCGCGCGCAGCTCGCGCTCGGCGCGTTGCCGGGTGAAGAATTCCAGGGTGCGCCCGGTAGCCAGCATCAAGGCAATCACCGCAGCCACCAGCATTTGCTCCAGGACCAGGGCGGCAATCATCGACATCAGCGCGATCAGGTCTACCCCCGCCTCCCGCCGGGCCAGGCGCCGGGCAATCTCGACCAGCAGGACCAGGGTCATCACCAGGCTGCCCGCGGCCCAGCCGAGCGATGCCCAGCCGGGCTGTTGCGCCATGTGCGCAACGCCACCGGCCAGGAGGGTCAGGACACAGAACAGCAATAGCAGCGGGTTCAGCCACTTGCCGAGCGTCGAGGAGATTTCCTCGAAAGGCGATTCGCATTCAGCGCTGTGAAAACCGTTGTCCTTCATAGGATCACTCTTGCATCCACCCCGACGCCTCGATCGATGAGTGGCAACACCGGGGGATCTGTCAGAGCGACGGGCTTGCTGGCGGGGCGGCAGCCGAGAGCTCGACGCTGTCGCGGTACTCCGGCACCGAGACCGACCATCCCAGCTCCTGGCTGATGCGGCGGCGCAGCACGTCCGAGGCATTGGGTTCGCCGTGTACCACGAAAGTGTGCTGCGGCGGCCGCTTGAACCCGCGCAACCACTGCATGATCTCATCGGCGTCGGCGTGCGCGGACAAGGTTTCCATGGGCACCACTTCGGCGCGGATCGGCACATCCTTGCCGTGGATACGCACCGACTCGGCGCCGGCGACAATCTGCGCGCCGCGGGTGCCGCCGGCCTGGAAGCCCGGAACCAGCAACGTATTGATCGGGTTGGGGGCCAGCGCCTTGAGGTGGTGAACCACCCGGCCACCGGTGGCCATGCCACTGGCGGCGATGATCACCGCGGGCGTGCGCTGCAGGTCCAGGTTGATCGATTCCTGGGTCGTGCGCACGAAATGCGCGACACGGCACATGCCTTCGCACTCCTCCTGGGAGAGGCGGTGCTCACTGCGAAAACGCTGGTACAGGCGCGTGACATCGGTGGCCATGGGGCTGTTGAGGTAGATCGGCAGGTCGGGAATCGCACGCTTCTGCAGCAGCCGGTACAGGTGATACATCAGCAATTGCGCGCGCCCTACCGCAAACGACGGTACCAGCGTGATGCCACGGCGCATCGCGGTTCGGTTAATGACCTGCGCCAGTTGCTCTTCCGGCGAGTCGAGGGGATGCCGGCGGTCGCCATAGGTCGACTCCACCAGCAGATAATCGGCCTGTTCGATGGTTTCCGGGGCGAACATCAAAGGGTCATTGGGCCGCCCCAGGTCCCCGGAGCACACCAGCGTGACGCCGCCGGCCACGACTTCCACCGTGGCCGCGCCAAGAATATGCCCGGCGCAGCGCAACAGGATGCTCATGCCCGGGACGATGTCGACCCGATGGTGCAACTCCACCGGCCGTAGCAGCTTCAGGGCACGTTCCGCGTCCTGCTCGGTATAGAGCGGCAGCGCCGGGGTGTGTTTCGAGTATCCATGGCGATTGGCGAACTCGGCCTCTTCCTCCTGCAGGCGGCCACTGTCGCGCAACAGGATTTTCGCCAGCTCACAGGTGGCGGCGGTGGCATACACCGGGCCTCGGTAACCGTTGCGCGCCAGTACCGGCAGGTAGCCGCTGTGATCCAGGTGGGCATGGGTCAGGACAATGGCATCCAGGTCGCGAACCGGTAGCTGGAACGGGTCCCAGTTATGCAGGCGCAATTGCTTGTAGCCCTGGAACAGGCCGCAATCGATCAGCACGTGCTGGCCTTCATGCTCCAGCAGGTATTTGCTGCCGGTGACCGTGCCGGCCGCTCCGAGAAATGACATTCGCATGGCTGTCTCCTTGAACCTTCATGGGAGCGCTCTCGATCACTCCTGTCGCCCTGGCGCCCGTTGGCTTTTATCGACCATAGCCGCTCCCGCGGTCATTTCAGCCGGTCTCGGCGGGTGGCGTGACCAGCATCAGGCTGCAGGGGGCGCGGTACAGCAGGTTCTCGGCGGTGCTGCCGACGAAAATCTCGACGCCGTGGCGGCAGGCCGTGCCCATTACAACCATGTCGAAAACGTTCCTGCGGGCGAAATGGCCGATCACCTGATGGGGAATGCCGGCCAGCAGATGTCGGTGTTTCTTCTCGATGCCATAACGCTCGGCGAGCAGGTCGAAGGCCTCTTGCTGGGCATCGTTGACCGCATCCCGCAAGCTGTCGTCCAGGCTCGAGGTCGGCACGCTCATCACCGCGTCCCCCACCACCGACCAGTTTCTGACATTGAGCAGGTGCAAGGTCGCGCCGCAGGACGTTGCCAGCGTCGAGGCCAGGTCGAGGATCCGTTTATTGAGCCCTTGGGTCAGCGCTTCCAGGTGGGACAGGTCGATGGCGGCAAGGATCTTCAACGGCTTGGGGTTTTCCGCGCTGGTGACCAGGTGCAAGGGGGCGGGACAGTCACGCAGCAGCAGCCAGTCCAGGGGCCGGTGGAAGACCCGGTCGAGCGCCGGCACCCGTTGCACATCCTTGATCACCAGGTCCGGGTGGAAGTCGTTCACGTACTCAAGCACGTGGCCCGGGCTCAACCTGGCCCAGACCACCTCAGTGGTCACCTGCCCTCCCTTGCATCGCTCCAGCCTGGCCTGTTGCTCGAGCCAGTGCCGGTGCACCTGCAGGTATCCTTCCCGGGCCTGGGTCATCGCGTCGTGGTCGAACAGGCCGGCCACCGCCAGCGCGTTGACATAATCGAAAGCGACAATGTGCAACATTGCACCTGTTGCGCAGGCCAACGCCTGCGCCCGTTCGAAGGCGGGGGTGCGAATCATCTCCGTCGGTGCAATGAGCAGTAAACGTTGTAATTTCAACATCACACACCTCGTCCTGGAAACGCTTTACCGTGTAACTGCTTCCTGCCGGGAGCGTCGTTCAAACATCATTCATTACTTGCGAGCCGCCTTATCGAGCATCCGGCGAGCACGTTCATTGGCCTCATCCGCGGTCCGTTGCGCCTGGCTGGCCGCTGCCTCTGCCCGTTCCGCCTTCAAATAGGCCTCATCGGCCCTGAGCCTCGCCGTCGCGGCGTTGTTTTCCGCGGACTCCAGTCGCGCGTCGATTTCCTGGGCATATCGGTGGCTGCAACCGGCAGCCGTCGCCAACACGATGTTCAGCAATACAACGGGCAAGTGCTTATCCATGGTTTTCCCCTCAGTCGGTCGCGACCGGATAGCTTCAGGCTGTGTTTCGAGTATCGGGCGTTATCGACGTGAACCTCTGATCTTTGTCAACTAATGCCGGCTAGCGATCAGCGGACGGACTCAGCGAAGCCTTGTTGATTTAACTCAATGTCCTGGCGTCGCTCAGGCGTAGAAAAAACCACAGAGGCCGGTTTGTGACCCGTACAACCAACACATCAGCCAAAGGACACCATCATGAGCGATCTGAATCTGCGTAAATTCATCCTGGAGGAGCTGGAGTTCCAGCCCGATATCGATGCCGCCAACATCGGCGTGACAGTGGAGAACGGCGTGGTCACGCTCACGGGCCACGTCAACAGCTACGCCCAGAAAATCAGTGCCGAACGTGCGGTAAAGGGCATCAAGGGGGTGCGCGCGCTGGCCGAGGAAATCCAGGTCAGGCTGGAAAAAGGCGCCGGCACGGCGGACGACACCATTGCCAACCGAGCCGCGAACATCCTCAGTTGGAGTTCAGACGTTCCTGAAGGCGACATCAAGATCATGGTGCAGAACGGCTGGATCACCCTCGAAGGCGAAGTCGACTGGCAGTACCAGAAAGAAACCGCGGAGCGGGCGGTACGCAAGTTGTCTGGCGTGGTGGGCGTGGACAATCGACTTACCCTGCGTCCGCGGGTGGAAGTGGCCGATATCCGGCAGCGTATCGAGGATGCCCTCAAGCGCAATGCGGAAATCGATGCCAAGGCCATTCACATCAAGGTCGACGGTGATGTGGTCAGGCTTGAAGGCAGGGTTCATTTGTGGCGCGAACGGCAGATAGCCGAACGAGCCGCCTGGTCGGTGCCGGGGGTGAGGAAGGTAGACGATCATTTGCTGATCGCCTGAATCGATCACCCGGGGAGCCCACGGCCGCCCCGGGCGATCGACGGTCTGCCCGGCCCCTGCCCCTCTCCTTGAGCCAAGGCCATGAACAAAAGTCATCAATGGAACCTGTCCTACTTCGTGATCACGTTGGCCATGGTCGTCCTCGCGCAGTTTCTCTTTTTCGATCGTCATGCCGTGCAGGACATTCCTTACAGCCAGTTCCTGCAACTGCTGAACGAGCAGAAGGTCAGCGACCTGCGCATCGAGAAGGACCGGATCAGCGGCAAACTGCAGCCCCCCATCGATGGATACACCCTGTTCTCGACCGTGCGGGTCGAGCCGGCGCTGGCGGCGGATCTTGCCCGATCGGCTGTCGGATTCAGGGGGATCAATGAAAACACCCTGGTGAGCAACCTGCTGGGGTGGTTGCTACCTTTTGTCCTCATCATGGCGGTCTGGCATTTCCTGTTTCGCGGGCTGGCAGAAAAACAGGGCCTGGGTGGCTTGATGAGCATCGGCAAGTCCCGGGCCAAAGTGTTCGTGGAGCGCGATACCGGGGTGACCTTCGCCGATGTCGCGGGTATCGATGAAGCCAGGGCCGAACTGGTGGAGATCGTCTCGTTCCTCAAGGACAAGGCCAGGTACGCGCGCCTTGGGGCACATATTCCCAAGGGGACATTGCTGGTCGGTCCACCGGGTACGGGCAAGACCCTGGTGGCCAAGGCCATCGCCGGGGAAGCCGGGGTACCGTTTTTCTCGATCTCGGGCTCCGAATTCGTCGAAATGTTCGTTGGCGTCGGTGCCGCCCGGGTGCGTGATCTGTTCGATCAGGCCAGGCAGGCTGCGCCCTGCATTATTTTCATCGATGAGCTCGATGCCCTGGGCAAGATGCGGGGTATCGGCGCATTCGGTGGCAATGACGAAAAAGAGCAGACGCTCAACCAGCTGCTGGCCGAGCTGGACGGATTCGACCCCCGCGAAGGCGTCGTCCTGCTGGCCGCGACCAACCGTCCCGAGATTCTCGACCCGGCACTGCTACGGGCAGGCCGGTTCGATCGGCAGCTCCTGATCGATCGCCCCGACCGCAAAGGCCGAGAGGCGATTCTCAAGGTCCACCTGAAAAAAATCGCCGCGGCAGCGGACCTCGATTGCCAGCGTATCGCCGACATCACCACCGGTTTCACGGGCGCCGACCTGGCCAACCTGGTCAACGAAGCCGCCATCGTGGCCACCCGCCGCGGCGCCGAGTCGGTGCACCTCGACGACTTCACCTCGGCGGTGGAGCGCCTTGTCGCGGGGGTTGAGCGCAAGAGCAGCCTGCTGCACCCCGACGAACGCAAGGTGGTGGCCTATCACGAGATGGGGCATGCCCTCGCCGCCAGCAGCCTGCCGGCCATGGACCCGGTCCACAAGGTGTCGATCATCCCCCGCGCTGCCGGTTCCCTGGGTTATACCCTGCAGCGGCCGACCGAGGATCGCTTCCTGATCAGTTGCCAGATGCTCAAGGACCGGATTGTCGTGCTGATGGCCGGGCGCGCCGCCGAGTTCCTTGCCTATGGCCAGATATCCACCGGCGCCGCCGACGACCTGGGGCACGCCACCGACATTGCCCGCCAGTTGATCACTCGGTTCGGCATGGACTCGACACTCGGCCAGTCGGTACTCGAACGGCAACCTGCAAGCTATTTGGGCGAACACCTGCCGCGAAGTGGCGAGAGAGACTATTCGGAACAAACCGCCCGGGAAATTGACCTGGGGATCCGCACCTTGCTCGATGAAGCCTATGACAGGGCCAAGGCCCTGCTCCAGAGCCGCCGGAGCGACCTGGATGCCGGAGCCTGCCTGCTGCTGGAGAAGGAGACCCTGACCCCTGAGGAATTTCCACCGCTGCGGCCGTTGGTGCCAGCCCCGGCATTGCAGCGGCTGAGTGCCACGCGGTCCTGACCGGGCATCGGTCTGCGCAACGAACGCGCGCCCTTCCCCTTTTCAGCTGGAGGCCCGTCATGCTCGTTGTCACGCTGATCAATACGCTGGTGGTGGTCATCGTCGTGGTCATTCACTACGAATGCCTGCTACGCCTGAACGACTGGCTGCCCAGGCTTAAACTCTGGAGCCGCTTCAGGATCGTTGTCGGGGTGTTCGGTGCGCTGATGGCTCATGCGCTGGAAGTCTGGTGCTTCGCGCTGGTCTATTACCTGATGATGCTCTCCAGTGGGTGGGGCGACCTGAAGGGCACCTTCGATGGCTCGCTCATGGACTGCGTGTACTTTTCCTTCACCACCTACACGACGATCGGTTTCGGCGACATTTCACCTGTGGGCAACCTCAAATACCTGACCGGGCTGCAGGCATTGACCGGGTTGGTCCTCATATCCTGGACAGCATCGTTCCTGTTTCTCGAAATGCAGAAGTACTGGAAGAACAAATGACCCCCGGCCCTGCACGCTCTGACACTCAAGTAGCGGTTGCCGGCGTCCATTGCCAATTCAGCACCTCGGGCATGTCCTGCCCGTGCTCGATGAGGTAGAGCTTGTGTTTTTCCAGGGTCGACCAGTAGCGCGACCGCGCGGGCTGCACCTGATCGTGCAGCCGGGGAACCCGCTCGATCACGTCCAGCGCCAGCTGGTAACGATCCAGGTTGTTGAGCACCGCCATGTCGAACGGGGTGGTGGTCGCGCCCTCCTCCTTGAAGCCACGCACATGGAAACGCTCGGGATTGTTTCGCTTGTAGAGCAACCTGTGGATCAGTGCCGGGTAGCCGTGGAACGCGAAGATCACCGGCTTGTCGAGGGTAAACAGCTCCTCGAACGCACTGTCCGGCAAACCGTGGGGGTGCTGGTATGAGGGCTGCAGCACCATCAGGTCGACGACATTCACCACCCTCACCCGCAGGTCCGGGACGTACTCACGCAGCAGGGTCACCGCGGCCAGGGTCTCCAGGGTCGGCACGTCGCCGGCGCAGGCCATCACTACGTCGGGGTCCTGGTCATCCCGGCAGGCCCAGTCCCATCGACCGATCCCGGCCTGGCAATGCCGGATGGCCGCATCGATATCCAGCCACTGCCATTCCGCTTGCTTGCCGGCCACGATGACGTTGATGTAGTTGCGGCTGCGCAAGCAGTGATCGGCGACCGACAACAGGCAATTGGCATCGGGTGGCAGATAGATTCGCGCTATATCGGCCTTTTTGTTCGCCAGCAGGTCGATGAACCCCGGGTCCTGGTGGGAGAAGCCGTTATGGTCCTGGCGCCAGACATGGGAGGTCAGCACATAGTTGAGCGAGGCCACGGGTTTGCGCCACGGCACCTCGGCGGCGGTTTTCAGCCATTTGGCGTGCTGATTGACCATCGAATCGACGATGTGAATGAAGGCCTCGTAACAGGACAGCAGACCATGCCGCCCCGTCAGCAGGTAGCCCTCGAGCCACCCTTCGCAAACCTGTTCGCTGAGGATCTCCATCACCCGGCCGTCAGCCGCCAGGTCGCTGTCGTCCGGCTCTTGCAGATCCATCCAGGCCTTGGCACTGACCTCATAGACCGCGTCCAGCCGGTTCGAGGCCGTTTCATCCGGGCCGAACAAGCGGAAATTGCGCGACAGCAGACTGTTTTTCATCACGTCCCGCAGGAACCTGCCCAGCACGCGGGTGGCCTCTGCCCGCAGGCAGCCCGGCGCCGCGAACTGCACGGCATAGTCGGCGAACCGTGGCAGATCCAGCGACCGCAGCAACAAGCCGCCATTGGCATGGGGGTTGGCGCTCATGCGCCGGTGTCCGGTGGGGGCCAGCGCGGCAAGCTCGGGCAGCAAGGCGCCGTTGGCATCGAACAGTTCGTCGGGGCGGTAGCTGTTGAGCCACTCCTCGAGCTGGCGCAGGTGCAGCGGTTGCTGGAAATCGGCCAGGGGCACCTGATGCGCCCGGCAGGTGCCTTCGACCCGATGGCCATCGACGAACTTCGGCCCGGTCCAGCCCTTGGGGGTGCGTAACACCAGCATGGGCCAGAGGGGCCGCTCCGGAGCCTGGTCCTGGCTATTGCGGCGGGCGACGCGCTGGATCTCGCGAATTTCCAGCAGCACCGTGTCCAGTGTCTTGGCCAGCGCCTGATGCACCTCCATCGGGTCGTCGCCTTCGACGAAATACGGGTCGTAGCCATAGCCATACATCAAGGCCGCCAGCTCGTCCTCGCTGATCCTGGAGAGCAGCGCAGGATTGGCGATCTTGTAGCCGTTGAGGTGCAGGATCGGCAACACCGCGCCGTCGCGCGCCGGGTTGAGGAATTTGTTGGAATGCCAGCTGGCCGCCAGCGTTGCCGTTTCCGCCTCTCCATCGCCGATGACACAGGCCACGATCAGCTCCGGATTATCGAAGGCGGCGCCGTAGGCATGGGCCAGGCTGTAGCCCAGTTCGCCACCTTCATGGATCGACCCTGGAATCTGCGCCGAGACATGGCTGGAGATCCCGTACGGCCAGGAAAACTGCCGGAACAGGCGGCTCAGGCCGCTGGTGTTGCGCCCCACCTCTGGATTGAGCTCGGTGTAGGTGCCTTCCAGGTAGGTCTGGGCCACGACAGCCGGCCCGCCATGACCGGGGCCGGCGATAAAGATCATGTTCAGATCGTACTGGTTGATCAGCCGATTGAGGTGCGTGTAGATGAGGTTGAGCCCCGGTGCGGTGCCCCAGTGCCCCAATAACCGCGGCTTGATATGGGCCAGGGCCAGCGGCGCCTTCAGCAACGGGTTGTCCTTGAGGTAGATCTGCCCGACCGCCAGGTAGTTGGAGGCCCGCCAGTAGGCATCCAGCGTCTCCAGTTGTTCCGCACTCAGGAAATCGCTCATGAAGTTCTCCGCCAGGGCCCGGCCCACCGATCGAGATGCATCGATTCTGGGAGCCTGGAACACTCAAGACTTGATTTACATCAAGCACCGGCGAGGCCATTGAAGCTGAATAAGCCATCGCGCCATCGACGCCGTTCAACTTCCACTCGTCGTGTGCTTTTTGCCAGCAGCCGGACGACCTGCCCTGACGAAGCTCAAGGACTATGCTTTATTAACCGATAGAGGGTTTTCATAGCATGCCAGACGTCCAAGTGCACCCGAGCCATCACCTCAAGGCTGCCTGCGCCAATTGCAGCGTCTTGGAGCTGTGCCTGCCGTTTGGCCTGAACGGGCAGGAAATCGAGCGCCTGGACACCCTGATCGTGCAACGGTTCAAGGTCAGGAAAGGCGCCGCCCTCTATCGCACCGGCGATCCATTGCGCTCGCTGTATGCCGTGCGTATCGGCTCGTTCAAGACCAGTGTACTTTCACTCGATGGGCGCGAGCAGGTCACCGGCTTCCAGATGCCGGGCGAGATGCTTGGCCTGGACGCCATCAGCAGCGACACGCACACCTGTAACGCGCTGGCCCTCGAAGACAGCGAAGTCTGCCCGATCCATTTTACCCACCTGGAAAAACTCGCCCTGGAGCTGCCATCGCTGCAGCACAACCTGAACCGCATCCTCAGCCGCGAGATCGTGCGCGATCACGACATGTTGATGATGCTGGGCAACATGAACTCCGACGAGCGCCTGGCGGCCTTCCTGTTGAACCTGTCGCAACGCCTGAGCCAGCGAGGCTACTCGTCCAGGGACTTCATCCTGAAGATGCGCCGCGAGGAGATCGGCTCCTACCTGGGGCTGAGACTGGAAACCATCTGCCGGGGCATCGCGCACCTGCGGGACCAGGGGCTGGTGGAAATTTCCGGCCGGGAAGTCAAGGTTTTGAACATGGAGGGGCTCAAGCAATTGGTCGCAGGTTGCCACCGCTCCGCCCTGCGCTGACCCCCGCGAGCCTGGGAGAACCATCATGCGCGCCATGGTCCTGCATGCCCCCGGCGAACCGTTGCGCCGGGAACAACGCCCGGTCCCGGCACCCGGGCCCCAGCAACTGCTGATCAAAGTCCTGGCCTGCGGCGTCTGCCGCACCGACCTGCACCTGGTCGATGGCGAGTTGCCCCAGGCGGTGCTGCCCCGGGTACCGGGCCACGAAATCGTCGGCCAGGTGACCGCGGTGGGCGCTGACGTCGCGCCCGACTGGATCGGCCGACGGGTGGGCGTTCCCTGGCTCGGCTGGACCTGCGGCGAATGCGAGTTCTGCCGCACGGGCCGGGAAAACCTGTGCGACCAGGCGCAATTTACCGGTTGTCACCTGGACGGCGGCTACGCCGACTACAGCCTCGCCGACGCCCGTTTCTGCCTGCCGCTGCCCGACGCGCTCCCGGCCACCCAGGCCGCGCCGTTGTTGTGTGCCGGGCTGATCGGTTTTCGAGCGTTGCGGATGGCCGGGAACGCGCGCCACCTGGGCCTCTACGGTTTCGGCGCGGCAGCGCACCTGGCGATCCAGCTAGCGCTGGGGCGTGGACAGCAGGTGTATGCCTTCACCCGGCCGGATGACCGCGCGGGCCAGGACTATGCCCGGTCGCTGGGGGCCAGTTGGGCCGGCCCCTCGGATCAGCCTCCGCCGCACCCGCTCGATGCCAGCCTGATCTTCGCCCCCGTCGGCCCGCTGGTGCCGCTGGCGCTGGCCGTCACGGTCAAGGGCGGTTGCGTGATCTGCGCCGGTATCCACATGAGCGACATCCCGGCATTCCCTTACCGGCTGCTCTGGGGCGAACGCAGTGTGCGCTCGGTGGCCAACCTGACCCGTGAAGACGGCAGCGCGTTTTTCGCAGAGTTGCAGCACACCCCGGTTCACTGCGACGTCAGCTGCTTCGCCCTGGACGATGCCAACCAGGCACTGGAGCGCCTGCGGTCCGGTCAATCCAAGGGTGCGATCGTGCTCACCCCATGACGCCCGAACCGCTCACCTGACGGCCAGAATGCTGCCCGGCACCGAGTACAGCGCGCGTTCGGTATTGCTGCCGATCAAGCGGTCGATCCCCAGCCGATGCACAGTCCCCATCACCACCACATCGGCCAGGTACTGCTCGACGAAATCACTGATCGCAGGCACCGGCGGGCCCGGGACGAAGTGCCGGCGTTCCGGCGGGATGGCGTAGCGCTCCGCCAGGGTGACAAACGCCTGGTGCAAGGACTCACGCAGCTCTTCGACGACATCCATGCCCCAGCCACCGCTGACCAGCGGTGCATCGCCATTGAAGGCCAGCGACAGGTCATAGGCGTACAGCAGGTGCAATGGTGCATCGCATTGCAGGGCCAGGACGTTGGCCGTCTGGATGATGGTGTCGTTCAGGCCGCTGATCTGTGTCGATGGATCGAATGGATCCACCGCCGCCACGACCCGGTGCGGCAACCCGTAGCGGGCCTGGTTGACCAGGTGCACGGGGATCGGGCATTCACGCAGCAAATGACAATCGAGCGGCGTGATGAACACCCGCTTGAGCAACGGTTCCAGGCTGGCGTCCTTGATCAGCAGGTCGGGGCCGAGTTCCTCGACCGTCTTCAGGATGTCCAGCAGCGGATGAGTGGTGAACAGCACTTCGACGGTCGCCTCCAGCCCCAGGTCGCCGAGCCGCTGGGTCTCTTCGGCCACCCATCGGCGATGACGGCGCATGTAACGCTGATAGCCCGCCTCGTCGATTCTCTCTTCCCATACATGCACCACCGGCGCCGGCTCGGCAAAGGCGCGTACATGCAACACGGCCCCGCTGGCCTTGGCCAGCGCGACGGCCCGCAGCGAGGCTGGCGACTGATGCAGGCCTGGATCGGCGATCAGCAGCAAACGTTGGTAATGCCCCATCACACACCTCGCTCAGGCACCGGTCGAACTGGCCGGCATGGGCCAAGAGTGCGCCTTGTCCCCCGGTAGGCGGCTTGATTTACATCAGATTCCAATCGATGAGCGACGTCTGTCGCCTGTGTCTGATCCAGATCAGATCCGGGTGCCATCAGCGGGGTAAAAACCAAGTGAACCGCGTGTGCTGCCGCGCGGCCCCTTTCGGCCATATGGAGAACCCCATCATGCTCACTGTCAAAGACCACAACGAACGGGCCGCCGCGGTCTATGCCGCGGTTCCCGGAGAACACTGGATCGACGCGCTGAGGGATGGCCGTCATGTGCTGGTCCGGCCACTGGCGGAAAAGGACCGCGAGCGCGAGTACGCCTTTATCAAGCGCCTGTCTCCCGAATCCAGGCACATGCGTTTTCTCGCCCAGATCAACGACCCCAGCGGTGCCATGCTCGACCAGTTGATGGACACCGACGGCAAGCAGCGCATGGCGTACGTCGCGCTGGCTCACGAGAATGGACAACTGATCGAGATCGGCATCAGCCGCTACGCCGCCACGGGCGAGCATGAATGCGAGTGCGCGGTGACCGTCGCCGACGAATGGACGCACCTGGGCCTGGGGACCTTATTGATGGAGCATCTGATCAAGGCTGCCCGCAAGAACGGTTTTCGCCAGATGTATTCGATCGACGCCGCCAGCAATGCGCCCATGCGCGACCTGGCCAAGGCCCTGGGTTTCGAACGCAGCCAGGATCCCGACGACAGTCGCCAGGTCATCCATCGCCTCCAGCTGTAAAAGCAGCGCCCGTGGCGTGCCGGCCAGCGGTCCGCCACGGGCGACTCACCCCTCGATTACAGGCTCTTTTGCGGTTTTATCGCTAGCACACTGCAAGGTGTCCGATGCAAAAGCTGCTCGGCGGTGCTGCCCAAGCGTTTTTTCAAGCCCTTGTGCTGCACGGTTCCCAGGACAATGACGTCAGTGCGGTGGGCAATCGCGAAGTCACAGATGCACGACAGCGGCGTACCCTCGATGAAGTGGCGACGCTCTGGCGGCACGCCATGGCGTTCGGCCAGGGCCGCGAATGCCTCGAATTGCGCCTCGCCCAATACTTCGTAGATCCCGGCGCTCAGTGGCAGCACGCCAACCCCCATGTCCTGGGCATACACCGCGGCCCAGTCATACACATGCACCAGCTCGACTTGCGCAGCACATTGCCCGGCCAGCTTGACCGCGGCGTCGATAATCTGGTCGTTGAACACCTTGTCCTGCTCTTCGCTGCGCAACACGTCGACGATGGCCAGTACGTTGCGTGGCAGCGGGTTGAGGGCATTGGTCACCAGGTGCACCGGCACCGGGCAATCCCGTAGCAGCTGCCAATCCAGCGGGGTGAAGAACACGCGCTTCAACGCGGGCTCTTCTTCGGCATCCTTGACGATCAGGGCCAGGGGTATCTCATTGACGAAGTGCAGGATCTCTTCGAACGGATGTTGCACCCAGACCACTTCGCTGGTGACCTCGATCCCCTGTTCGCTCATCGAGCGAGCTTGCTCTGCAAGCCATTGCCGATGGTTTTGCAGATACCCGTCCCGGGCCAGGGCGATCTGTTCGGGCGCGAACAGGCCGGCCACCGCCAGCGCCTGCAGATAATCGAACGCCACGATATGCAAGGGTAACTGCATCGCCCGGGCCAGCGCCGCGGCGCGGTCGAATGCCGGCGTCCGGTTCATGGCTGGCGGGGCAATCAGTAGTAAACGCTGAGTCTGTGACATAAGGCACCTCGGCACGCGGCCGTCTCAAAACACTGACTGGAATTGCAGATTGAAGGTTTCAGGGCCGGGGGACTTGATCTTTGTCAGCTACCCGAAGCGCCAGGCTTCAGCGCCACCAGCTGCCCGCCCACATCGCCAGCGTCAGCAGTACCTGGCCGGGAATGACATACGCGGCGAAGCGGCGCCCGCCACTGACCCAGGCCACCAGGCATTTGCTCAGGGAGTTGCTGCTGACCGCGATCAGCACCGGCGTGGCAATGACCTGGAGCGGCAACTGGCCGGATTTGGCCAGGGTGGCTATCGAGGCGATCGACGAGTGGGCGTCGGCGAAACCGCTGAGGGTCGCCGTCACCATCACCCCTACTTCGCCAAAGTGGCTGAGCATCGCCGAGGACAGGAAGGTGATACCGGTCATGGCCAGCGTGACGAGCAACGCCAGCTTGAGGTTGAACGCACCGCCCACCTTGATCGGTTGGTGGGCAGCGCCCAGGGCCGGTCTGGGGAACATCAGGGCCAGCCCATACAGGGCCGTGGCCGCGGCCCCGGCGAACAACACCCCCCACATAGGGCGAAGCAGACCGGTATCGACCGTGCCCAGGATCAGGCCCATCTGGGTCACGGTGGCCAGGTTGGAAAACAACGCCGCCGCGCTCAGGAGCTTGATGTTGTTCGGCTCTCTGGCAGCGATATGTCCCATCGCGGCAATGGTCACGGTGCTGGAAGCGAATCCCGAGGCGATGGCACTGATCGCATAACCGTAGCGGGTGCCCAGGGCGCGAACAGCGATATGCCCTACCGCTCCTACCGCCATCAACAACACCGTCAGGGTGCAGATGGTGCGCAAATTGATCGCGGCATAAGGTCCGATGTAACGGTCCGGCGCCAGCGGCAGCACGACCAGGGCGGCGATCAGCAAGACCAGGCCATCGCGCATTTCCGCTTCGCTCAATTGGCTGCGGGCGAAGTGATGCAACTTCTGTCGGTAGGCCAGCAGCCCGGCCATCACCACGCCAATGGCAACCGCCAATTCCGGCGCCGTACCGCACATCGCCCCCAGCAGCAGTACCGTGAGCAACGCCACTTCGCTGGTCACACCCGGGTCGCTGCTCAGGCTTCGCCAATACGCCACGGTGACCAGCGAGGCCAGGCAAATTGCCATGATCCCCAGCAGCGGGCCACCACCGATCTGCATGGCCACGTACCCCAATAACGCGGTAATGGCAAACGTGCGCAACCCGGCACAGGCACGGCTGTCTCCTCGCCCCTTGTGCCGCTCGCGCTCCAGGCCGATGAGCAGGCCGATGCCCAGCGCAGCCGCCGCGCCCTCCAGGCCAAGGGTCGCACTCATGGCGCCTCCATCCGGGTGAACCTTGCAGCCCTGGCCACGAGGCTCACTTCACCAGGCCTGGGCAGGCCCCCTCGCTGATAGTCGCGGCGCATCGCTCGCCGGCTGCCCGCGGGGCATCCCCCCTCAGGCCAGGGCTGGCCGGCCAGGCATGTGGCGCATCGATGCGCGCCCTGAGTTGACCGACAAAGGCCGTTGCCGCTTCCAGGCTGCTGAAGCTCACTTCCAAGGCATCCATGTGCACCACCCAGCCATGACCGGTCGGTTTCTCTGTGATGTCGATAATCATCGATCACCTCCGTTCAAGCACGAGCGTCAACCGACCCGGCATAAGGCCGATCGGCCCCAGGGCGGATACCGCGACGGTGTCGCCGATATTGACCTCGCCACGCTCGGCCCCGGAAAACCCGGTGGACCCGCGCTTGAGTCCAGCAAGAATTCCAGGCTGCTCCGGGAGGAAGGACCCGAGGTTGATCATGATCAACAATTCATCAATGGGCCCTTCGCGATTGACCACACGTCAGCTGGCCCGACCCACTGCCGGATGGGTTGATACAGATCAAACGCGCACCACCGGCCAGAGGCAGGATTAGAGCAAGGTTTCACGGCCGAAGACGCATCGTCGCCGTTGCCTGCAACTACCCATGGGAGATTCGTCATGTCCGAGCAATCACGTTTCATGCTGGTCGCCTCGCCGCTGATGGAGAACAGCCCTGCCTTCGATCGGGCCGCCGCGCTGGCCAGGGCCGAAGACGCGGCACTGCACATCGTCGCCTTCGACTACCTGGAGGGTCTGGCCACGGCCAGCCTGGTCAACGAACAGGCCCTGGAGCAGATGCGCCTGGGTTACGTCGAACGCCATCGCCAGTGGCTCGAAGAACAGGCCCGCCCACTGCGCAAACTGGGGCTGACCGTCACCACTGAAGTCGTCTGGGTCGAAAGGCCCTTGCAGGAAATCCTGATCCACCTCAAAGAACAGCCCATGGCCTTGCTGATCAAGGCGCTGCAACACGAATCGCTACTGTCGCGGGTGATGTTCACCCCCCTGGATATCCACCTGCTGCGCGAATGCCCGGTGCCCCTGCATTTTGTCAGCCATGTACGGCATGCGTTGCCACGCCGGATCGTCGCGGCGGTCGACCCGTTCCATCGCAATGGCCAGTACCAGGACTTCAACGACCGGATACTGCATGAAGCCTCGAAACTGGCCAGCGCCTGCAACGCCGAACTCGACGTGATCTACGCCCATGACTTGTCTTCCATCGACGCGGACGAATTCAACTTCGACCAGAGCTCGACGTTTTTCTCGTCCAGCAAAGTCAAGACCCTGTTCGACGCACAGGGTGCCGCCTTCAACGAACTGGCCGAACGCAACGGTATTCCACCGGAACGCCAGCACATGATCATGGGCAACCCGGCCAAGGTCCTGACCAGCTACGCGGACGCCTATGACGTCGACGTGATTGTCATGGGCAGGGTCGGTCATCGCGGTGGCCTGGGCCGCCTGATCGGCAGCACGGTGGAGCAGTTGCTGTACAAGATGCCTTGCAGCGTATGGGTGGTTTCGCCAGAGGTGCTCGATAACGAATAAAGCGTATTTCGTTACTTTCTGGAGCGTTACCCCACGCGCCTGACCGGCATCGAACGACATCCGTGGCGCCCGACAGCCATGATCCTCATGCTTGCATCTACATGGCTGCCCGGGCTGCCAAATGGGATAACGGTACCCGGATCCGTTGCTGACGATTAAGGATGTTCAGCAACAGCACGACCCGCTCTTCGCCATCCACGGCAAGGAAAATCGCGGACATCTCGGCATCGGAGCCCACCTTGACCAGGACCTTGTCGCCCGGGTTAAACGCCTTGAACACGGTGGCAATGGCACAACGCTGGATGAGATGCCCGATGATGTCATCCGGCACGCGGCAGGGCTGACCGGAGAAACCGACGACCTTGCTCACACCGCGGGTCGCACGTAGCGCGGTCCAATTGTCTTGGGCATGCAGATGGACAAACAGATAGCCGGGGAACATTGGCTGTGTGAGCTGCTTGAGTCGCCCCCCCTTGATGGTTTCGCAGCTCATGGCTGGACAAAAGCAGTCGAACCCTTGGCGAAGCAGATGCTCCTGCGCTCGCTGATCCTGACGCGACTTGCATTGCACGAGGTACCAAGCGATATCGGGTAAATCCACTGGCCGATTCATAAGCTGTCCCTGGCACGAGCAAATCCTTCCCTGACGTTAGTTCTTCCCACTTGGCAGTGCCGTTTTACCGACTAATGGTCGGGTGAGGAAACAAGTTCCGCCGCCAGGTAGTTTCCGGTCTATCCGCTGGTCGGAAAACATCGCGTTGCCTAGTGGAAAAAATTGCGCTACCTGGCACTCGAACTATCTTGAATTCTGTTCTACTCCCACGAACAACTGAAGGCAAAACGCCATCAACCATAGCAGATGGAACTGTGTCAGTTTTTTAATACGCATGTTTCAGTCCTGCACTATTCGCCCCCTTGCGCAGCGGCGAATTGCGGTAGCCTTGCCTAGCATATTTTCCTGGATAACTCGTTCTATATCATCAGCTTGTCGCTACCTAGGCATGAGTGGCCACAAGCACTTTGCGGGCGTTAACCAGGCTGTACCCATCAGGCCGGCAACTCAATAGATCGCGTTTGGGCAAGCCAGTCTTCCTTATTGAAAAAGTTGATGGCCGCCCTGCCCCATTTTGTTCGCCTACTTGAATACCGATCTATTCGCCAACAATTGGCTGAACGGATTAATAGCTTGATGGCAACTAATCCAGGTGCAACTAACAAGGCCTATGTTTTAGCACCTGTCTGAATATACGCAGTGCCGGGCTCTGTTTATATCCCGGTCTTCGAACATATCAACTAGTTCATACCAACAGCCCACCATGGAAGTCTTTGCCGGACTTGCCCCTGGGTGGGACTTCTGCATAGCAAAGGAGCCGGCGTCATGGTCCAAGTCAGCTATCCCGGTGTCTACATCGTCGAAAAGAACAGCGGAGTACGCACCATCACCGGTGTCGCGACCTCGATCGCCGCGTTCGTCGGCTACACGCGCAAAGGTGTGCCCGACAAGGCCGTGGCCATCACCAGCTTCGCCGACTTCGAGCGCAGCTACGGCGGACTGGATCGCGACAGCCCGGTGTCCTATGCGGTGCGGCAATTCTTCATGAACGGCGGCACGCAGGCACTGGTCGTGCGCGTGGCGGTCGGTCACGCCACTGCCGCCTGGGCCTTGCAGAACAGTGCGGCGGCCAACGTTCTGCAGGTCGCGGCGGCAACCCCCGGAGCCTGGGGGAACGACTTGCGGATCACGGTCAAGCACACCGGCGTACGCAACGTCGATGCCGACTTCAACCTCATCGTGTCGCAGTTGCCACCAGGCGGTGGCCCGGCAGTGACGATCGAGACACACCGCAACCTCAGCATGGACGTGAACTCGGCGCAGTACGTCGAGTCGGTCGTCAACCACGCCTCGGCGGCGATCCGGGTGACTCGCGACGCGGCGCTGCCCGTGTTTACGCAGCGCGGATTCGCCGTCAGCGGCGACCTCTCGGCGGCGTTCGCCCCACTTACCGCCAGCAACGCAACCCTGGGCGGTACCGTGGACGGCGAACTGCCCTTCCTCATCACGCTGGCCAACACCAGCTGGCCCGACATGGCCACGCTCCTGGCCGAGACGGAGGACGCCATTGACGCGGTACCCGGCCTGGCCCTCCGGCTCGAGGCGGTGGAAACCGGCGCCGACGGTGGCGCGGGCAACGACCACCTGACACTGCGCTCGCTCACGCCTGGCGAGACCTCCAGTGTCGTCATCGCAGGCGGCTCGTTCGGCGGCCTGGCCGCAGTCATCCACATGGGGCTCGCCAACGGCGGTCGCGAGTTCACCGGCGCGGCCGAACACCGCCCGGTCGAAGTCGACGACATTGGGCCGAGCAATACCGGTGCCGACGGCTCACGCGGCGGCGCACTCGACTTGCTCGGACTGGAGCTGCCCAAGACCGGCATCTATGCCTTGCGCGACGTCGATCTTTTTAACCTGCTGCTGATCCCGGAAACCTTCGACATGACCGCCGGGCAGGAAGCAGGGCTGATTCCGCCGGCGGTCGCGCTGTGCGTGGAAAAACGCGCCTTCTACATCGTCGACGCGCCGTCGAACCGCACGCTCGCGACGCCCGGCACTGAGATCGGTGCCTGGGTGCAATCGATGCTCTACAGTCTGAGCAACAACGCGCGCAATGCCGCCACCTACTTCCCGCCGGTGCGCATCGTCGATCCCCTCGACGGGTTGCGCCCACGTGCAATGGCACCCTCGGGAACCCTGGCCGGCATCTATGCGAGAACCGATGCGCAGCGTGGCGTATGGAAGGCTCCGGCCGGCACCGACGCGACCTTGAACGGCGTGCTGGATGTGACGCTGCCGATCAACGACATCGAGAACGGCCAGCTCAATCCGCAGGGGATCAATGTGATCCGCAGCTTCCCGGCCTACGGCCGGGTGTCCTGGGGCGCGCGCACGGGACGAGGCGCCGATGCCCACACCGACGAGTACAAGTACATCCCAATCCGTCGCCTTGCGCTCTTCATCGAGGAAAGTCTCTACCGAGGTACACAGTGGGTGGTGTTCGAACCCAACGACGAGCCGCTGTGGGCGCAGATCCGCCTCAACCTCGGCGCGTTCATGAACGGCCTGTTCCGCCAAGGCGCGTTCCAGGGCAAAACACCGCAGGAAGCCTTCTTCGTCAAGTGCGACAAGGAAACCACGACGCAGGCCGACCGTAACCTCGGCATCGTCAACATCCAGGTTGGCTTCGCCCCGCTGAAACCGGCGGAGTTCGTCATCATCACCATCCAGCAGATCGCTGGCGACCTGCAATAAGGGAGTCGAATCATGGCCCAGTTCGCCGTCAACACCCATCGCTTCGATCCCTACAAGAACTTCAAATTCCGCATCAAATGGGACGGCCGCTACGTCGCCGGTGTCAGCAAGGTCGGTGCGCTCAAGCGCAGCACCGAGGTGGTCGAGCACCGTGAAGGCGGCGACCCCTCGACCTCGCGCAAGTCGCCTGGGCGCACCAAGTACGAGGCCATCACACTCGAACGCGGCATCACCCACGACCCCGAATTCGAAGCCTGGGCCAATAAGGTCTGGCATGTGAACACCGGGCTCGGCGCCGAGGTGAGCCTGAAGGACTTTCGCAAGGACCTGATCCTTGAGGTCTACAACGAGACCGGCCAGGTGGTGCTTGCCTACAAGATCCTGCGGTGCTGGGTGTCCGAGTTCCAGGCGCTACCCGACCTTGACGCCAATGCCAACGCGATCGCGATCGAAACGCTCAAGCTTGAGAATGAGGGTTGGGAACGCGACCCGGATGTCTCCGAACCGGCAGAGCCGGCCATTGCAGGGTGATCCCGGACCATGCACCAGCCTCCATTAAACGTGCGGCCGTTCGGCCAAGCGGTAGACCTCGACCTGGACTTCAGCGACGCAGACCGTCCGGAACTGGTGACACGGCTGCTCGGGCAATGTAGCGAGCACGGCGATCCTGCGTTCTGGTGGTCGCAACCGGTCAGCGCCCGTACCTCGGCCTTGCTGCGCCTTGTCGCCGCGACCGAGCAGGCCGAGGCGTTGTCCTTCACTGCCCGCTGCACCCAAGTTGCCTGCGGCGAAATGTTCGAGTTCGAATTGCCACTGCATGGGCTGGTCGTTGGTGCGGACGAGACGACCCCGATCCGGGTGTTGCTCGACGGGCAGCGCGTGGTGACCCTGCGCCGTCCCACCGGCGGCGACCTGCGCCAGTGGCGCGCGGCACGGCCGGCTTCACGTGCCGAAGCGGTGCGCATGATGCTCGACACGCTCCTGCTCGACGGCCAGGTCCGGCCGCGAGACGAAGCGCGGCTGGCCGAATCGATCGCCGCGGCAGACCCATTGGTCGCCTTCGCGGTGTCGTGCAACTGCCCAGCCTGCGGGGCCACGAACGAGGTGCCGGTCGATCTCGACGCAACGGCGCTGGCGCGGCTCGGCGCGCACCAGCAGGCACTGTTGCGTGCGATACATGGCCTGGCGTCGCACTATGGCTGGAGCGAATCGCAGGTGCTGGCGATACCGCCGGCACGCCGTGCGCAGTACCTGGCATTTATCGAGCATCAATCATGAGCGACTACTTCGGCGCCTTGATGCGTTCCAGCGGCTTGACGATTGGCGCTGCGACGACGGATTCGGCGCCGCCGGCCAGCACTGCGGACCTGCTCGAAACAGACATCGAGCGCAGTGCGCCGGCCCTGCAACCGCCACCCACACTGACAACTCAGCCCCAGGCCCGGCCATTGCCCCCGGTAGCGACCAGCGCCAAGCCCCGGTCCGGGCGCGAGGCCGAGGCACCGGCAGCACGGCCGACGCCCCCCGGTCAGGACACCATGGCGGACGTCGATCGCCGGCACGACAAGAGCGGATACAAGGATGTGCTGCCCACCGCCGTGCAAGCACCGCTGGCAGCCGCCTCGCCCACCGACTACAACACTGCGGCCGCCCAGCCGCCCGGCCATGACGTGGTGCGTGCGGTCATGCAGTGGGTGGCGGCCGACCCGCAGCTGGCGACTTCCAGGCCGCCGCGCGAGACACCGCACGCTCCCCTGGCGGCGCTGGATGGGGCCGAGCTGCCTGCCATGCGGGAACCGACATCCACGCTGGGTAGCGTGCCGCAAGCCCGTTGGCCCGCGCAGGCGCCGCAGCACAGCGTGGCGCAGGCTGTCGAGGCGGAGCAAGGCCCCCCCCGTTCGGCGACCGCCGTGCCGCTGAAGACGGCATTCGCGCCCACACCCGCGCCAAGCGACGAACGGGGCGAAATATCCATCGGCGCGATTCACCTGCGTGTCGATGCCCCGCCGGCACAGCCCCTGGCCCTCGCACGGCCAGCACCAGCCGCCGCGCCACGTGCCGGCGCGCCCGCCTCGACCCCACGCTGCGCCCTCGCGCGGCGTGCACTGCGCCGTATCTGACCATGGCACTCGCTGACTCTGGCAGGGCGATTGGCGCAGTGACGCGCCTGCTCCAGGACCACCTGATCCGTCGCGGTTTCGAGGTCTCGATTGGCAAGCCCGAAGATGCAGCCCGGAACGATACCAACGAGAAGCTCAACCTGTTCCTCTACGAAACGGCCTTCGATCCGCACCTGCGCAACCTGGCGCTGCGCGACGGCGAACCGCCTCCGCTGTGGCTGGTGCTGAAGTTTCTGCTAACCGCCTTCGACACCACCGAAAGCAGTGACAGCGCCGCCGCGCACGAACTGCTGGGCCGAGGCATGGCGGCGCTGCACGAGCTCAACTTCCTGCGCCTGGATCCGCTGGTGCCGCTGGACGTGCAACTGGCGCTGGAACACAACCCGGAGCCGTTGAAACTGAGCTTCGACGAGTCGAACGCAGAGCTACTGTCCAAGACCATGCAGGGCACCGATGAACGCTACCGGCTTTCCGTGGCCTTCCAGATGCGTCCGGTGATGATAGTGCCGGCCAGCCTGCCGCGCGGCTCGCTGCTGGTGGGCATCGATTACAGCACCGCGCCCGAGACCCTCATCGGTCGCGACGGCGTGCAGATCGAGGTGCTCCCGTCGCTGGGCGCCCGGCTGGACCGGGTCGAGCCCGCCGGCTTCGAAGTCGGCGCGACGCTGACCCTGTATGGCGACGACCTGAGCGCCAGCAGCATGGAAGTGCTACTCGGCAACGTGCCGCTGAGCATCGTCGAGCGCCAGGTCGACCGGCTCATCGTCACTGCCGAAGGCAGCCCCGGCACCCCCATTGCGTCCGGCACCACCTTGTCGGCCGGCGAGATGCCGCTGGTCGTACGTCGCCGGCTGTCGCCGACACGCACGCGCTCGAGCAACCTGCTGGCCGCCCGCCTGCTACCCACCGTGCACAGCGCCGCGCTGGTCGCCGGCAACCTCGAACTGCAAGGCCTGCTGCTTGGCAACGCCTCCGACGACACGATGGTGTTGTTCTACCGCGAATCCGACGGCGTGACGGTGCACCTGTTCGACACGGTAACCTCGGCCCCGGACCAGCAGACCCTGTCGATTCCCGGCGCCGCGGCGGCGGTGCCGGCAGGCAGCTACCGCGTCATCCTGCGCGTGAACAACCAGCAGGCGAAAGCCAGCCCAATCGTGGTGGTGCCATGACCAGCGATCCCCTCGCCACGCGCAAACTCGCCGATCCGGTCGCGTTCCTGCCGGGCGTGCACGGCCAGGATGCACTGGCGCAGTATTGGCTGAGCCAGGTCACGCTACGGCTGCGCCGCGAGGTCTGCTGGCTGTGGCGCGAACGTAGCCTGCAAGGCGCAGGCAGCGATGAGGGCACGGCGCTGCCGCCGCCGGTGGATGCGGCGCTGGCCGCCCTCGATCTGCTGCGCTACGAACATGACAAACGCAGTTTTTTCGCCGAGGACATTACCGCGCGCTACCTGAGCGAGCGCATCGCCATGGCCGCGCCCCCGGCAGCGACCGGCTGCGCTCGCGGCTCCTTCAGCTGGGTCGCGCAACACCTGGGGCTCGCGCCTGTCGAGTGTTTCGTGCTGGCGATGGCATTGCTGCCGAGCGTCGACAGCGCAGCCGGTCCGGTGATCGCCAGTTGCCTGAACGAACCGTCGCGCGGCACCCCTACCCTGGCGCTGGCACAGCGCCTGTGGGACGCGCCGGACGAGTTGCCGAGGTGCTTCGACCCGGCGCATGTCCTGCTGCGCCATGGCCTGCTCGTCGGTCTTCCAGGCATGGAACCGTATGACTGGCAGAGCGCGCTTTCAGTGCCGTCAATGGTCGTGCGCGAACTGCTGTTCAGCGCCAGCGAGCTGCCGCCGGCACTCGAGGCGATCACCCCATGCCGCCTGCCGGAGAACCTGGATCCGGCGACCACCGCGCGTATTCGCGCCGTGGTGGCGAACCTCTCCGGCGGCGAGGGAACCTGCGGCATGCGCATCGTCCCGGTGATCGGAGCGCCCGGCGCGCCGCTCGCCGAAGTGGCGGCAGCCTGCGCCGAACGGGCCGGCGTGCCGACCGTGCGACTCAGCGCCGCGCTAGCCCGCGAATACCTGGCGCAAGCCCTCTGCGCCGCCTGGTTGCGCGGCTGCGCCGTGTATCTTTCGGCCGAGAGCCTGACCGCGGGTACGGCCCACGACGGAGGGCTGGTGCGCCCGCCTCTGCCGGGCCTGGCGCTCATGCTGTTCGTCGGTGTGCACGATCGCGCCGCGTTACCCGGGCTGGGAACGACACTGCCGGCCATCAGCGTGCCACCGCTGAGCTACGCCCAGCGGCTCGATTGCTGGCGACAACAACTGCCCGACACCCCGCTCGCCCCGGCGCTCCCCGAACTGGCACGGCGCTTTCGCTATGAACAGACGGCGATTGCCCGTGTGGGCTCGGAGCTGGCGACACTCGGTCGGGTGCCCAGCCGCACCGAGTTGTTCGCCGCCGCGCGGGCCGACCTCGACCTCGGCACGCTGGCGCAAATCGTCGAACCGCGTTTTGCCCGCAGCGAGCTGATGCTGCCGCCGGCACAGGCCGTGCAGATCGACGAAATCGTCGCGGCGATGAATAACCTGACTCGCGTGCACTATGCATGGGGCACCGCGCGCGCCTGGAACGAAAGTGGGCTCGCCGCCCTCTTCGCCGGCCCGCCGGGCACCGGCAAGACCATGGCCGCCGAGGCAATCGCCGCCGAACTCGGGTTACCGCTGTACCGCATTGACCTGTCCCAGGTCGTCAACAAGTACATCGGCGAGACCGAGAAGAACCTGCGCCGACTGTTCGATGCTGCCGACTCGGCGGACGTGATCTTGTTCTTCGACGAGGCCGATGCCCTCTTCGGCAAGCGCACCGAGGTCAAGGACGCACACGACCGCTACGCCAACCTTGAGATCAGCTACCTGCTCGAACGCATGGAGCGTTTCAAGGGCCTGGCGATTCTGGCCACCAACCGCAGGAAGGATCTCGACGAGGCGTTCCTGCGCCGCTTGCGTTTCGTTGTCGAGTTCCCGTTGCCGGGGCCGGCCGAACGGCTGCACATCTGGCGCAGCGTGATTCCCGCCGGGGTCGATGCGAGCGAGGTCGACTTCGAGTTTCTCGCGCAGCGTTTCGCCCTGGCTGGCGGCCATATCCGCGGCATCGTCTTCCACGCCTGCCTGCAAAGCGCCACCGAGGGCGCGCCCCGGCGCCTGGGCATGCCCGCCGTGGTGCAGGCACTGCAACGCGAGTACGACAAGTTGGACCGTGCCAACAGCCTCGACCAGTTCGGCCCCTACGCCGCGCTGGTCGCCGCCCAAAGGACCAAACGATGACCGCACCCTCCTCTGCCCGCCGACGTCTGCACATCGATGCCCTCGAACTCGACCTGCGCGGCATCTCGCCGGCCACCGCCGAAGCGCTCGCCCGCTTGCTGGGGCCGGCGCTGGCCCAGGCGCTGGCCCAGCAACATGCGCCGCTCGCGCCGCACGAGCGCATCGATGCCGGCAGCCTCGCCTGCCCCGCCGCGCCCAATGCCGACGCCCTGGCGACGGACATCGCGCAGCACATCGCCGGTCGCCTCCGGGGGGACCAATCATGAGCCTGCTGCGCGGCGCATTGATCGAATACGGCAGCGACCTGATCGGTCCGATCCCCAATGTGGTCATCTTCCAGTTCAACCCGGAGTCGCTGTCGCGCACGCTGGAGATTCCGCCACGACCGACCGGCCCCACCCAGCGCGAAACCGCCCAGGCGGGCGAGAAGACGTTCGAGAAAATCAGTTTCAAGGCGCATTTCAGCGCCGCCAACCTGCTCGATGAAGGCAAGGCCCTGGCAGAGCTGTTCGGCATCGGGCCGCAGCTGGCGGCACTGGAGAAGATGGTGCTGCCCAGCTCGAAGCTTGCCGGCCTGCTCGGCGCCGCCCTCGATGCGATAGGCGACGCGCTCGATGGTGGCGGCGACGACCTGCCGGCCCAACCGATACCGCGGGAAAAGTACCCGCGCATCCTGTTCATCTGGGGCCTTGCGCGGGTACTGCCGGTGACCATCGACTCGATGAGCATCACCGAACTCGAGTACGACGCGATCCTCAACCCGACCCGCGCCGAAGTCGACATTCAACTCAGTGTCATCTCGGTGGACGACTACTCGGACGACTTATTGGCCAAGGGTGCGCTCGAGTACTCGAGCATCGCCAAGGAAGCCCAGGCTATCGCCAACCTGGCCAACGCCGCCGGGCAGATCGTCGAACTCATCCCTCTCTAGCCAGGAGGCTGCATGTTTTTGCCAAACTCACGCTACGCCAAGGTCGCTACCGTCCAGACCCGTACCTCGACCGGCGAAGTCGTGGTCGCCCTGAAACTGCGCTACCTGACGCCGATGGGGGGTGAGCCACAGATGGTGCAGGCAGGCGAGCGCCTCGATCTCTTCGCCCAGGCCCGCACCGGTGACGCGACCCAGTTCTGGCACGTGGCCGACGCCAACACCGCGCTCGACAGCCGCACCCTGGTCGAAACACCGGGCGACACCCTTATCCTTCCGAGGAACTGAAATGAATCCCCTTTTCGCTTCGCCCCAGGCGCCTCTTGGCGCGGCTCCGTGGGAGGCATGGCCATGACCGAACAACGCTGGCGCGTCTGGTTTGGCGACAACGCCGCAAGCGAAGAACAACTGCGGCGCATCGAGGAAATCCAGGTCACGCAGGAGATGGATGCCTACTGGGAAGCGCAGCTGCGCATGGTGGTGTGCCTGGATGAAAACGGCACCTGGCGGTATTGGCCCGGTGACAGCAGTGCGCCTTTTTCCCGCGTGCGGGTCGAAATCGATATCGGCAACGGCCGCTTCGCCCCACTGATCGACGGCCCGCTGGTCAGCGTCGATGCCGCGCTCGACTCGCAACCCGGCCGCAGCGCCGCGACCTTGGTAGTGCGCGACGACAGCGCCTTCCTCAATCGCGACGAGGAAATAGAGGCGCCGTTCGAGCACCGCAAGGCCAGCGATATCGCCACGGAGCTGTTCGGTCGCTTCGAGCAGATCGGCGATACACGCATCGACGCCACCCAAGCCTCGCCGGAGACCACCACCCGGCGCGGCACCGTGTTGCAGTTCCTGCACGAACTGGCGCAGGCCAACGACCGCCATGCCTACGTGCTACCGGGCGAGCAGCCCGGAACCAGCATCGGCTGCTTCCTCGCCGACCCGGCGGACGCGGCGGGCCTGCCACCCCTGGTGCTGATCGGCGAGAGCCGCAACCTCATCAATGCCAGCATCACGCAAGACCCCGAAGGTGGCGAGCGCACCCAGGCCCAGGTGCTGCGTGTCGACGATCAAGGCGTCACGCACTTCGAGACCAGCGCGGCGGACCTCGGCCTGATGCGCACGCTGCCGGCGCTACCCGCCGACCTCACGCCACGGCGGCTGCTGACCCCGTCGGACAACACCCGCGAAGACCCGGCCGCGGCGGCCACCGCGCAGGCACGGCGCAATGGCTACGTCTACAGGCTGACCAGCCAGGTGATTCCCGGTCGCTATGGCGGCCTGCTGGCGCCCTACCAAAAGGTGCGGGTCGACGCCGGCGCGACGCCCCACAGCGGCGACTACCTGATTACCAAGGTGGTCCACCGCATCACGCCATCGCTGTACACCCAAGAGCTGGAAGCCAAGGCCGACTCGGTGACCGAGGTCTCGGGGGCGGCCGTCGCCGAAGCGCTGGGTGGCGGCCTGCAGTTGTCGGTATCGGTGAGTGGGGGAATCTTCTGATGACAGACCTGATGGAAAGCACCGTCGAACGGCTGGTCGAACGCGTTGGCGCAAGGTATTTCGGCAAGTACCGCGGCATCGTCAGCGACATCGACGACCCGAACAACCAGTGCCGTATCCGCGCCACCGTGCCTGCCGTGCTGGGCGAGCAACGCTGCGGCTGGGCCCTGCCCGCCGCGCCCTTTGCCGGCGACGGTCACGGCATGGTGTTATTGCCCAAGGTCGGCTCGGGGGTGTGGATCGAGTTCGAGGCCGGCCAGCTGGACAACCCGATCTGGTCGGGCGCCTGGTGGGCCAGCGGCCAGCGGCCTGATCCGCAAGGCGCCGGCGTGCGGGTCATCGTCTCCGAAACAGGCCACAAGGTCATCCTCGACGACGAGGCGAACGAGGTGAAGATCGTGCACGGCGACCAGACCATCGCCAAGACGATCACCCTCACCGCCAGCGAGATTGTGATCAGCTGCGGCGCCTGCGAAATCAGAATCGGCAACGAAAACATCTCGCTGAACAACGGGCTGATCAAGGTCGGCCTGGCCGGCGTCAGCCTGGTAAACGGGGCGATGAGCTTCGGAGTGCCGCCATGATCCCGATCCTCACCACCACCAGCACCATCATGTGCCCCCACGGCGGCATGGCGCAGCTCATCACGAGCAACACCCAAGCGCTGGTCGGTGGCGCTGCGATGCTGCTGCAAACCGACGTGCACCTCATCGTCGGCTGCCCGTTCACCCCGGTTGCCTACTCGCCCTGCGTGTCGATTCGCTGGCTGACCGCCGCCACGCAGACCGCGCTGCACAACGTACCGGTGCTGCTACAAAACAGCGTCGGGCTGTGCCTCAACGCGGCGCAGGTTCCACAGGGCACGGCCATCGTCGTGCAGGTCCAGCAACAAGCCAAGGGGATATGAGGATGGCGCTTTCCAATGGTCGACACCTTGGGTTCCCGTTCCGCATCGGCGACGACGGACGCACCGCCAGGCCGGCGAACGATGACGCCCATGTGCGCGACGAATTGCTCCAGCTGCTGCTGACCAGCCCCGCCGAGCGCCTGTTCCTGCCGGAATTCGGCGGCGGCGTGCGCAAGCTGGTGTTCGAGCCCGCGTCAGAAGCGTTGCGCGGCGTGGCCAAGGCGCGGATCACCCAGGGGCTGTCTCGCTGGCTGGGCCATCGGCTCACCGTCGAGTTGATCGATGTCGTGTGGGACGACGCCGCGGCGACGCTGGAGCTGACGGTGAAATACCGGCCCGCCGGCAGCCCGGATTCACGCGTCGTCACATTCCAGCGCAGCTCTCGCTAAGGTTCATCCATCATGGCCGCCATCACCTTTGCCGATCTGGTCAACGACCGCGCGGACGTGCTGCAAAACCACGGCCTCGACGGACTGAAACTCGCGCTGGTGTCGCTGCCGCCAGGGCCGAACCCGGATCATGCCGATATCGACCTGCATTTCTTCAACGGCCTGCACCTCGCGGCTATCCTCGCCGACATCGGCGGCGACCCGGTACGTGCACGCCAGGTATTGCGTATCCGTGGCGGCTCGCGCATCGTCGCCGGCAACTCGTTCGGGCAAGTGCAGGTCACCGCCGTGGCGGGCATCGATGCGACGCGCCTGTCGCTGCGCATCGCGCCAGTCGGCGACTACTCGACCTATCGGCTCGAACTGGTCTGGAATGCGAGCCTGATCGATCCCTTCTTCAGCGGCATAGGCTTCAAGTTCCGTCCTGGCTGTTTCACCAATGACTGCGCACCGCCGTCACCCGGCCGCCCGCCGGCGCCCAACCCGGCAATCGACTACCTGGCAAAGGATTACGACTCGTTCCGCCACACATTGATGGTGGCGATGGCTGAGCGCGTACCGGGCTGGGCCAGCACCAGCGAGGCCGACCACGACCAGGTGCTGATCGACCTGTTCGCCGCCGCCGCCGACGAGTTGAGCGACTTTCAGGATCGGGTCATGGCCGAGGCTTACCTGGCGACCGCGCGCAAGCGCGTGTCGCTCGCGCGGCACGTTCGGCTGGTCGACTACCACCTGCACGAGGGCAACCAGGCCAGTACCTGGCTCGCGCTGGACGTGGTGGCGGGCCAGGCCCCGTTCACCCTGGACGACCAGGAGCTGGTGGTCTGGAGCGGCAGCGACCCGGCGCAAGACGATGCGGTGTTCTTCGCCAGCCGCCAGCGCCACCTGCTGCCCACGCAGCGCCGGCGCCTGGACCCGCTGTTGAACCGCCTGCGCCTGCACACTTGGCGCAATGCCCAGCCGGCCCTGGCCGCCGGCAGCACCAGCGCCGACATCGCCCCACCGAGCGGCCTCGCTTCGCAGGTCGAGGCCGATGCACTGCGCGACCTGGTGCGCAACGGCCTGTGGCGCGAGATGCTGATTGCCGAGGAGCTGAACCCGCTGACCGGAGCCAAAGCCGGGCGCCACCGCGCGAAGCGACAGCTGCTGCGGTTGCTGCCGGGCAACCAGGCCGACCGCGGTGCCGCCGAATCGATCTTCGACCCGGTGACGAACACCTGGATCGTCCGCGTGCACTGGCGCGAGGAGGACGCGCTGCGCTTCGACTACAGCTTCACGACCTTCTGCCCTGGCCCGCCGCCCACCAGCGTGGAGAACGTGTCGCTGTTCTACGGCAATCTCCTGACGGTGCACCAGGGCCGACCGCTGGAGGTGCATTTCCACGAGCCGGGCACGCCGCTGCCGAGCGAAACCAAGACCCTCAAACATCGTCACTACCGGCGCATGGACCGCTATGGCAACGGCCGCGACTGGGTAGTCGCCGAGTTGCCCGACGAAGGCCCCCTGGCCTTTTTGCCACCGAGCCACGGCGCGGCGCCGACCGGCGAGGAGCCGGCGCGTTCAACGCTGTGGCTTGAAGTCGAATCGCCCGGCGCGGCGGAGCGCGAAAGCTGGGACGAAGTGGAGAGCCTGGTGCACAGCGACGACTCGGCGGAGAACGGCGACCACTACATGGTCGAGACCGACGAGCACCGGCGCAGCGTGCTGCGTTTCGGCAACGGCAGCAACGGGCGCTTGCTGCCGGCCGATGCGGTGGTGCATGCCGAGTACCAGGTCGGCGGCGGCCATGCCGGCAACGTCGGCGCGGACCAGCTGGTCAACGTCCAGCCACTGACGGGGGCCTTGGGCGGCGCGATAGTCGCGGCGACCAACCCCTTCGACGTCACCGACGGGCGCGATCCGGAACCGCTCGAGCGCATCCGCCGCAGCGCCCCCGAAGCCTTCCGTGCCCGGCAGTTGCGGGCTGTGACGCTGGCCGACTATGTGAAACGCGCCGAAGAGGTCAGTGGTGTCTCGCGTGCGGTGGCACGGTACGCCTGGACGGGCAGCTGGCGCACGGTACGCCTGGCCATCGACCCGGTCGGCTTCACCGCGCTTGGCGACGAGCGTTCGGACGCGCGCTGGGACGAGTTGCGCCCGCGCATTGCCGACCACCTGGAAGCGGTGCGGCTGATCGGCGAGGACCTCGAACTGCGCCCACCGCGCTACGTGCCTCTGGAAATCCGGGTGGCGGTCTGCGCCGACCCAGCCTACTGGCGCGAAGACCTGCGCTTTGTGCTGGAGCAAGAGTTTTCCAGCAGCTGGACCTCGGACGGTCGGCGCGGCTTCTTCCACCCCGATCAATGGACATTTGGCCAGGCCCTGCACCGCAGCAATATCGAGGGCCGCATCCACGGTATCGCCGGTATCGAGCATGTGCTGAGCATCGGCATGAAGCGCTTCTCGGCACCGCTGCCAGGGGTGCCCGGCGCAGAGGTGCTAGAGATCGGTTTCGACGAAGTCGTGCTGCTGGCCAACGACCCTGACCACCTCGAACGCGGGTTGATCCGCTTCGACATCCAGGGCGGGAGACGATGATGCCTTGCAACCCGTTGTTCACCGACCCCTTCGTCTTCCCCCGGCGCGCCGACAACCGCCCCGGGCTGCCGCGCATCGCCTACCGCATCGGTCGCTATGCCGACTTCGTGGAAGCGATGACACGTGGCATCGACGCCGCGCCCGAGCTCGCCGCCTGGACCCATCGGGAAGCCGACGATCCCGGCATCGCGCTGCTGCAAGGCGCCGCCCTCCTCGGCGACATCCTCAGCTTCTACCAGGAGCACTATGCGAACGAGGCCTATCTGCGCACCGCCGCCTGGCGCGAGAGCGTCGCCGAGCTGGTGCGGCTTACCGGTTACCGCCTCGCGCCCGGTATCGGCGGGCGCGCCACGCTGGCCTTCGAGGCGCGCGGCGACAAGCCGCTGAGCATCCGCGCGGGTTTTCCGGTCAAGGCCGAGCTTGAAGGCCTGGCGAGCCCCGCCGACTTCCAGACCGATGCCGAGCTCAGCGCCTGGCCGCACCTCGGCCGCTTCAACCTGTACCGCCCGCGGGCCTATGCCGGCACACTGGCCGCAGGCGCTACCTCGTTCGAAATCACCGGCGTGGACGGCGCCACCGACACGGCCAGCCTCGCCGCCTTCGAGCTCAAGGTCGGCGACCGCCTGCTGCTGCAACCTGCAGAACCGGGCTGGACCTCCAGCGGCTCGACCCTGACCCCGCAGAAGGCCACGCAGGTGGTCAAGGTCAAGCAACTCACGCGCCTGCTCGGCCGCATCGTCGTCGACCTCGACGCGCCTGTCCTGCAGGCCTGGAACCAGCCGGTGGCCGCCTACCGCGTCAATCGCTCATTCCGCCATTTTGGCCACAACGCACCGGCCAAAACAGTGACCAGCAAGAAGAGCGGCAGCGAAATCGTCGGCGCGCTCGAATCCCAGACTTACTTCGAGCGGCACGTTTACGCCAACCACGACTGCAGCAATACCAGCGCCTCGATTGAGCTTGCGGCAACGTCAATCCCCCTGGATGGGCCAATCAACGACCTGCAACCGGGCACCCGGGTCATCGTGCAAACCCGCGTCGGCACGAACAGCGCCACGCCGGCCGTGGCCCTGAGCGTGGTGCGCCGTATTGTCGAAGTGCAAACGCGCACGATCGGCTTCGGCAACCTCAACGGCACGAGCACGCTGCTGACGCTGGACCAGCCGTTGGTCAAGCATGTGATGCCGGGCTCGCCCTACAGCGATGTGCGTGCCTACCTGATTCACGAAGTGACGAGCCCGCCGCTCGCGCTGAAGCCGGTCAGCACCCCCTCGGGCAACGCCTTCGCCAACGGCACCGGCGCGCTGCGTTTCTACGGCACCGCGGCACAGGCCCGGGTGCTGGCCGGGCGGCGGTTGTACTTCGCCCATCCCGACGGGCGCAGCGTCGAATTGGTTTGCACCAGCCACGCGGCCAGCTTCGTCCTGTCGACGCCAGACGTCGCGAAGCTGTGGTCGCTGAACTTCGACCGGCCGCCGGCACCCTTCACCCGTGCCGACTTCGACGAGGCCGAGCCCAGCGTCACGGTATTCGGCAACCTGGTCGACGCCTCGCAGGGCAAGGCCGAGCGCGACGCAGTGCTCGGCAACGGAGACCATCGCCAGGCATGGCAGACGTTCCCGCTGCCCAAATCGCCACTGACTTACTTTCTCCACGCAGGCGCCACTCCGGCGCAGACACCCGAACTCGAGGTATGGGTCGATGGCCGCCGGTGGACACGCGCCGACGCTTTTTATGGCCACGGCGCGCAAGAGCCGATTTATATCGTCCGGGAAAATGCCGAAGGCCGCAGTTTCGTGCAATTCGGCGACGGCGAGACCGGAGCGCGCTTGCCGTCCGGGTTGAAAAACGTCGTCGCCGTCTACCGCAGCGGCGTCGGCGCGCACGGCGCGATCAAGTCCGGGGCCACGCCCACCACGAGCGAGCGGCCGCCGGGCTTCGACACCTTGTCGCTGGCCGGCATAGTGTCCGGCGGCGCCGCGCCGGAGGACCCCGAGAAGGCGCGCGCAGCGGCGCCGGGCAAGGTGCAGAGCCTGGGGCGGCTGGTCAGCATTCGCGACTACGAGGCCGAAACCCTTGGTGTGCCCGGCGTGGTCACCGCGGCCGCCGCCTGGGACCTGCACGCCGGCGTGCCGGCAGTGATCCTGCGCGTGCTGCTGGAGGCCGGACGCGAGGCCGAGTTCAGCGAGGTGCGGGCGACGCTCGCGCATGCGCAGCGGTGCCGTGGGCCGGATCGCTTTCCGCTGGTGGTGCAGCAGGCGCTGCTGCGCTATGCCTTTGTCGACCTCAGCTATGCCCGCGACCCGAGCTACCGGCAGCAGGACGTCGAGGCCGACCTGCGCGCCGCCCTCGGCCTGGCCGGCGATACCGGTAACGAACGAAGCGCTCTGTTCGGCCTGCGCGCACGCCGCCTGGGCGAGCCCGAGTACGCCAGCCGTATCGAAGGCCGGTTGCAGCAAGTGCCGGGGGTGCTCTGGTGCAAGCTCTCGGCGCTCGGACTGTTCGGGGCCGGGGCCAGCGATCCCGGGACACTGCTGTTGCCGGCAGCGCCAAGGCAACTGGCGCAGGTACTGCCATGCGGCCCGCATGAGCTGCTGCAACTCGCCGCGCAGCATTTGACGCTGGCCTCGGTGGCCGAACCTTCCGCAGGAGAATGCGCATGAACCAGACCAGGGTCCCGCTGTTCGAGCGCCTGCCCGAGATCTATCGCACGCGCGACGCCGAAGTCACGCCGCCGAACCAGCTGCGCGCCTACCTTGGCGCTATCGAAGGGCCGTTCGGCGCCCTGCACCAAGACATTGCGCAGCTTTACCAGGATCTGTTCATCGACACCTGCGACGACTGGGTCATCGCCTACCTCGCGGACCTGCTCGGCACCACGCACCTGAAGGGCGAGCCGCGCACCTTGCGCGCCGATGTGGCCGACACCATCGCGCTGCGCCGGCGCAAAGGCACGCTGGGTGCGATCGAGCGCCTCGCGGTCAACCTCACTGGCTGGGCCTGCCGCGGCGTCGAGCTGCGCGCCAACCTCGGCTGGACCCAGCACCTGAACCACCAGCGGCCCGACGCCGGCGGCGAGCCGCCCTACGCGGCCTCGACGCTGACGCGCTTCCATATACCGCATGGCGGCACCGCGCCGCTCCGCGACCCTGCCGCGCTGGCATTACTCGGCACGCCGTTCGACGGCTTCGCCTACACCGCCGATGTGAAACCGGCGTTCGACGATGCCCGCCATATCAACCTGCCCAACCTGGCGATCTTCCTCTGGCGGCTCGCGGTCTATCGGCTGTCACGGGTACTGCCATTGGCCAAGGCGAGCATCGACCTCGGCGCCCAACCCTCGGGCCTGGCCCGGTTCGCGCTGCGTTTCGACCTGCATCCGCTGGATATCCCGGTGCGCCTGTTCAACACCAGCCGCCCCGGGTTCCTGCGTGCGGGCACCTCGGGGGGCATCGTCTCGCCGCTGACCGAGGCCGACGCCGTGCCTGGACCTATGCTCGACGGGCGCCTCACCAGTCACACGCCCTCGGGCCATCCCGAGGCCTATGTGCAGGTCGACTACTACAACGCCGGAACCGTGCCGCCGAGCGGCTTTGACCTCGGCAAAGTCGGCCTGCATCTGTTCATGCCGCAAACCCTGGCGCCATTGCTGGTACCGCCGGCACCGCTCAGCGAATGGCAGTGGCTGTTCCGTGGCGACAACCTGTGTGCCTGGGAAACCGGCCTGCGCCGGCCGCTGCGCAGCGGCGAGATCGTCATCGACCCCGACATCGGCCGGGTACTGATCGGACTGGAGACGGCGGCACAGGCCGATGAGCTGATCGTGTCGGAGAACGGCAGCCTCGTCTCACGCCTGTTCAGCAGCTTCACCTACGGGGCCACCGGGCCTGTGGGGGCGCATCCGGTGACGCGCCACTTCCCGGCGCTCGCGCCCACGGTGCAGCTGCGCCACGTCGGCGAGGTCAGCGGCGGCATCACACTGCAAGCGGCGCTGGACGGCCTGGCCGCCGTAGCCGCGCCAGTGGTCATCGAAATTCACGACAGCCTGGTGCACCGCATCGACCTGTCTCTACTACCCGGCACCGCCATCGACGGCACCCTGTCGCTGCGCCTCGCGCAGTCACTGACGATTCGCGCCGCCGGCGATCACCGCCCCATCCTGCGGCTGGCGCAACCCTTGTCGATGCGCCCGGTCACCGCCGGTTCAGCCACGCCTGCCGAACCCCGCATACGGCTCGAAGGCCTGTACATCGCGCCGGACGAAAACGCGCCCTTCCCCGCGGGCCAGGCGTTGATCGACCGCGCCGCGGTGGCGCGCCTGGAGATTATCGGCTGCACGCTTGCGCCGGGCGGCCATAGCCTGCGCGACGGCAACCGCGCGCCCATGCAGCCGGCGCTGCGACTGGTGGACGGTTATGGCTTCAGCGACCCGGGCGACGTCGCCGCCTTCGTGCCCACGCCCGATATCGTGATCCAGCGTTCGATCACCGGCAGCATCGCCATCGACGAGCGCTACCGGCTCGACATCGAGGACAGCATCGTCGACGCCGGGCTGGGCTTCAACGACGCAGCGACGGGACTGTTCGCCATCGCCGCCGCCAGCGACGCCGTGAACGGCTGGGCGGCCGTACTCAACTTCGACGGCCTGACCTGCTTCGGCCCCGTGCGCGTGGCTGCGGTCGGTGGCTTGGGCGGCATATTCACACAGCGCTTCGAGGTGCTGGACAATCAGCGCGGCTGTATCAAGTGGAGCGCGTTCAGCAGTGATGTCGACCGCCTGCCACCCAACCACTTCTGTGTACATGCGCCGGACGCGCGCATTGTCTTCACCTCCGAACGCTTCCACGACCCGGGTTATGCGCAACTGCGGCGCGAGACCGACCGTCGGGTGCGCGAACTCGGGCCTGACGACGATGCAATGGGTGCCTTCGGTTTTCTGCTCGAAGCGCACAAATGGACCAACCTGCACGTGCGGCTACACGAGTTCATGCCAGTAGGCGTGAGACCGCTGATCGTGCCGGTGACATAAGGAAGGGCAAGCCATGCAAGGCGACTTCTCGGTATTGAACTTCGACCCCCACGAGCACGATCGCGCGGTCAACCCGCCCGCCGACGGCGTGCTGCGCAACCTCAACGGCGTGCTGCACCAGCAGGGCCGCGTGACCACCGATGCCGACCTGAGCGAGGGCGAACTGCTCGAACTGGGTTGGCACGACCAGGCCGGGCGCGACATTATCGGCGCCGGTGTCTGCGCGGTACCCGCCGCCGAGCCACAGGGTTTTCGGGTCGAATCGGCGGCGCTGATCGACGGCGCGGTGCGGGTAATGCTGCGCCCCGGCCGCGCCTGGGCCGATGGCATCCTCACTCGCCTGGCCGGCGAGCCGCCCGATCCGCTCGCGCCGGTGGAGCGCCTCGCGGCTTACTTCGGCCCTCCGCTGGCCGATCCGCTGCCCACGCCGCAACAAATCGCCGACGGCACCCGCGACGCGGTGATCCTGGAGGTTTCGGAAGAGGCGCTGCACGGTTTCCAGTACCCGCAGCGCCTGATCGAGCCCGCACTGGGCGGACCGGATACCTCCGAGCGCGCCTTCGTCAACTTCCGCCTCCGGCTGCTGCGCCTGGCCGCGGGCGAAGACTGCCGCAGCAGCCTCGCGAAACTGCGCGACGACCCGTCGTCCAAAGGCCGGCTCAGCGCATCGCTGGCGCCGGTGCAGGCCATCGTCGGCGACTGCCCGGTGGTCGGCGGCGGTGGCTACACTGGCTTCGAGCACTGCCTGTATCGCATCGAGATCGCCGACGTGCCGCCTGCAACGCCGGCACGCTTCAAGTGGAGCCAATGGAACGGCGGCCTGGCCGGCCGCGGTCGCTTCGACTCGACGAGCGATCCCGACCGCGTGATCATCGACGCCGGCCGCACGGCCATCGTCAACTCGGGCCTCACCGAGTTCTACCTCGAGGCCCTGCAGTACGATGCGTTGCTCGGCGCCTGGATCGTGGTATACGGCACCACGGCCACCCTCAACACCGACCACGACCTGGAACTCGCCGCACCGGCCAGCTTCGGCACGCTGCCCGCAACCACCGACTCGGTGTTCTTGCGCCTGTGGAACGGCATCGCCGATATCACGGCTTTCCCCGACGTCGCCAACCCGGTCGAGCTGCGCGACGGTATCCGCCTCGCCTTCGACGCGCCGACCGCCGGCAACTACCGACCGGGCGACTACTGGACCTTCAAGGTCCGCGCCGGCGAAATTGCCAATCCGCAAGTGCTGGTCGACAACGCCCCACCCACCGGCATCGTCTACCACCGCGTGCCGCTGGCCGAAATCGACTGGACCGCCCAGAGCGACACCGAGCTCGGCGGCAGCATCGAAGACTGCCGCAAGCGCTTCCGCCCGCTGACCAACCAGAAGATCTGCTGCACCTTCCTGGTCGGCGATGGGCTGTCCAGCTTCGGCGATTTCAACTCGCTTGAAGAGGCCGCGGCTCACCTGCCGGCGGCCGGCGGCGAGCTGTGCCTGCTGCCCGGATTGCATCGCGCCAACCTGCGCCTGGAAGGCCGCCACAATGTCAAGATTCACGGCTGCGCCTGGCGCACGCTGGTGTTGCCGCGCACCGAGACGCGCGCGCAACCCATCCTGCATTTCGTCGACTGCATCGGCATCGAGGTCTGCGATCTCGACTTGCTGACCTATGACGGTATCGCGGTGCGCATCGACGGCAGCCGTGAAGGCAGTTGCCAGAACCTGCGCCTCCACGACAACCGCATGATCGCGCGCACCAACGCGGTCCGCGCCAGCAACGCCGCCGAGCTGGTAATCGCCGGTAATCGCCTGCACCTGCTGGACACGGTCGATGGCCGCGCGACGATCTCCGTGCTCGCCGACGACGTGCTGATCGAGCGCAACACACTGTTGCTATTGCCCTTCGTCGACCCGACACCCGACGCGCCGGACGAACCCGACGACGACCCGACCCGCGACCCGGCCGACCCCTGCGCGCGGCCCGAGATCCTCTACCTGTTCCCGACGCTGGTGCAGCAGTACGCGTTCGCGGCCTGGACCTTCCTCGTCGCGCAACTGGCGCCCAAACAACCCTATCGCGCCCTTGGCGGTATCCATGTACGCGCCGGTTCTGAGCGGGTGCGCATCCTGGAAAATCCTATTGCCGGTGGCGCCGGCAATGGCATCACGCTGGGCGGCGACCTGGACCCGGCGGACATCCTGCCTGCGCCACCGACCGAGCCACCGCGCGTCAGCGCAGTCGACAATCCGGCCGCGGGCCCGGTGACGGTAAACGTCACCTCCAACGGCCAATTCCTCGCCCTGGTGCAGGACGAGCAAGGCCAGCCACTGTCCGACGTCGACCTGTACCTGGAAGCCGAGGAAATCGCCACCGACCGCAGCGACGGGCAAGGCATGGCCAGCGTCAAGGTCGCACCCGGGGCCTACCGCCTGGACGTGTCGCCGCACTATCGGGTGCTGCGCATCACGGAGGCGCGGGACGAAGGCGTGCTGGTCAACACTGTCACCCTCGCGGCACGTGACAGGACGACCGTGCGCGGTTTCCTCCATGAAATCACCATCGAAGCCAACGACATCTCGATGATGGGCTTGTCGGGCATCGGCTTCGCGCCACGCCACGGCGCCAGCCTCAAGGGCCAGACCCGGGCGATCCCGAGCAATGACCCCAAGGCCGCGCTGCTCGCCTACCTCGACGCCGCGCTGCTCAATCTCGCGCTGACGCCGCTGCTGCGGGCGACCGACCCGGTGCGCGACCTGGTGATCCTCAACAACCGCCTGCACCACAACCTGCTCAACCCGTTCACCGAGGCCCTGCTGGCCGAAGCGCAGTTCATCGGTCGCGGCGGCATCTCGCTGGCAATCGTCGAATCCGCACGGGTCAGCGGTAACCACGTCTATGAAAACGGCCCCCGCGCCGCCGACCCGGCCTGCGGTGTCTTCGTCGGCTACGGCGACAACCTGGAGATCACCGACAACGTGCTCGCCGCCAATGGCGCGACCACGGCGGATTTCGAGAAGAACCGCAACGCCGGCATCCGTGGCGGCATCTACGTCCGCTTCGCCGGTGCGATCACCACCCGGCTCTCCACCTCCAGCGGCCGCAACGCCGCGTTGCGCGTGCACGACAACCGCATCGACCAACCGGCCGGCCGCGCACTGAGCGCCTTCACGTTCGGCCCGGTGTCGGTGGCCAACAACCACTTCAACAGTGAATTCAGCGGCCTGTTCGGCTTCCTCGACACCGCCGTGGGCGGCGTGTTGATCCTTAATCTCGGAGGTATCCACCGCCTGCTGGCACGCAGATTCGGTGCGTACCTGGTGTTCGAACCCGGCGCCAGCGCCGGCAAGGGACGCTTTGCCGTGGTTGCCGAGCAGGCGTTGCCCGGCGGCGAGACGCTGTTCGACGACAACTATGTACGCCTGGGCCTGGTCAACCGCTCAATCACCTCGCAGGCGCTGCTGGCCATCGACGACCTGGGCTATGCCTCGAACACCACGGCGGTCTACCGCAGCGACCCCTTCTTCGCCAATGCCGTGCTGATAGCCGACAGCCTGCGCGCGACGGCCTCGCGCTTGCGCGAAGACGTCACGCGGACGATCTCGCTGCTGTCGATGGCGGTACGCATGAACATGACGGCGCTGAACCAGGCCGACCACTGCATCGTCGCGTGGCCGATTGCCGGGGCCAACCCACTGCCGACGGTGGACCGCCCCAACCAGGTGCTGGACGCCGAGGTCTGCAGCCGGATATTTGCGCAACCCTCGGGCCTCTGGCAGTTCCTGGCCAGCGTGCTGACGGCCAACGCCGAGCAACTTGGCGGCACGTTGTCACAGGACTCGTTCACCTCGGCCGAACTGGCCACGCTGACACGGCAGAACATGGCCACGGCCATCAGCCACGTCAACGCCACCCAGGTGGCGGCCACCAAGGCCTACCAGGTCGAGGCGGCACGCATGGCGTTCAAGCGCGGCGCCGAGCATCCGACTGCGCTGGCGCTCGCGGCGCAAGGCCAGGCCGGCGCGCGGACCAACCAGATTCTGCGGGCCAGCGCGGAAACCGTCACCCTCTCGACACCGTCGGCGCCCGTGGGTGGATCGACCCTGAGCGGCCGCTTCATCAACGACCGCGGCCAGGGCCTGCCGGAGCACTTGATCGAACTGGTAAAGGCCGACGGCAGCCATGTCGAGCGCGTCGCACGCACCGATGCCACAGGCTTCTTCAGCGCCGCCTACGATGAATCACGCACCGCGGCGCTGGCCAAGGAGGGCAAGCTATTCGCCCGCGTGCTGGACCTCGACGGCAAGGAGCTGCTGCTCGACAAGACCGCGCTGCGCTTCGCGCCCGACGCCCAACTGCAAGCCACACTGGTCGTGCCGGTGCGCGTGGTGCCCAGGTCGGTGGCGGTCAGCGGCACGCTGATCTATGGAACACCGCCTCCTGCGCAACCGGGACGCACCTCGCTTGAAAAACTCGATCTCGACGAGGCAACGCGCAAGCAGCTGAAGGCCGCCAGCATCGCCGACGTGGAGGGCATCCTGGAGACCGACCCGAACACACTGGCCAAGGTCGTCGGCAGTGAGGAACTGGCGCAAAAACTGATCACAATGGCCAAGCGCCTGCTCGGATCGACCCCGCCCGCGCCCGCGCCGGCCGGGAAAAGCGCACACCGAAGAACGCCAAGTAACGGGACATGACCGCCGCCCGGGCCGGCCACCATCGCCGGGCCCTGGCGAGGAGAATCGCTATGTTCACGCAAGCCCACAAGCACAGCGAGCCGGCCCCGCATAAGGCGCCGGCGACGCGCGCTGCGCCAGCATTGCCCGCATCGAGGTCCGCCATGCCACGCAAAGCGGCTTGCGCCTGTGGCGGCAGCTGCCCGCATTGCCAATCCAAACGTGTTCAAACCAAGCTCAGCATCAGCCAACCGGGAGACGCCTTCGAACGGGAAGCGGAGCATGTCGCGCAAACCGTCATGCGCATGCCGGCCCCCACGACGGCGAACCACGGCTCGGCACCGCGACAAGCGCCCTCGATCCAGCGAATGCCCACGCCGAATGCAGGAAAACAAGGGCTGTCCATGTGGTCCACGGACCGATCCGATCCGCTCGAACCCGAGTGGTTCGGCGACGAGCGCACCGCTGCGTCTCACCTTGCCCGGCGCGCGGCCAGTCCGGAGGCGCCGAGCCAGCGGCCGGGGGCATCGCTGGAAGCGCAGCTCGACAAATTGCCCCAGGGCGGCACAGCCCTGTCACGCGAGGAACGACAGTTTTTCGAACCGCGCTTCGACAACGATTTCAGTAACGTGCGCATCCATGCCGACGCAAACGCCGATCGCCTGGCCCGCAGCATCAACGCCGAGGCCTTCACCTTCGGCTCGCATATCGCCTTTCGCTCGCAGCGTTACGCGCCGCGCAGCGAATCGGGCCGGCACTTGCTCGCGCACGAGCTGACGCACGTAGTGCAGCAGACCGGTACGAACCCGACCGCCGCCCGCCAGATACAACGCACCCTAGGCGACGGCCATGACCTGGCGGCACCGCGTTTTTCCGGCAATGTGACCCTGGAGGCGGTATTTGACGATGAACGCTTGCTACGTCGCGGGGCAAAAGGCGAGCCGGTGCGCCGGGTCCAGGAATCGCTGCGCGATATGGGCTATGCCCTGCCGCTAAGTGTGTCGCGCCTGATGCCAGGGCGAATGGACGGCGACTTTGGCGCAGAAACGGAAGCCGCGGTCACACAATTCCAGCGCGACGCCGGCGCAGTCGCCATCGACGGCATTGTCGGCCCCGAAACCATGGGGCTGCTCGACACCCACGACGTATCGCGGCCGACCGCCCGCCCGCCGGCGATCACCGGACCGGTGCCGGCGCCACTGGCGGCCACCGATTGCAATGCGCGTTTCACCGGGGTGACGTTCGCACTCGCCAATCAGGTCGCCAGTGGCGTGGCCACGCCGGCCGATATCCGCATCGCGGCCGCGGGCGGGCGTCAGTTCTTGCGAATGCGTGGGCTTAGGCCCATCACCTACCACCCGGACATCACTATTACTGCACCGAACGACGCCACTGCCCAACAGTTCCGCGTCGGGTTCACGCAAACGCTCTTGAATAGCAGCCGTATCGCGAACTACAGCGGTGGCGGCGCCGTGGCCACCATCGTGCCGACACTGCCGATCAAGGATGGCGCGCCGAACGATTACCATCCTATTTTCGTCACCAACCCCGGAGCGGGTATCGTCGAGGACTTCACTGCCGCCGGCGCCACCACGACCCTCACCTGGCCGGACGTGCCCGGTGACGGCGCCTTCGTCAACCTCAACGACAATCCGTCCTGCGCCGCCGCGGGGTTGCCGGCCCAAACCATGACCGGCATGCGGATGAACGACGAATTCCGCATCTGGGTCGTGGTGCAGCATCGCCCGAGTGGCTGCGTGCGCGCCCTGCATCATATCGATTGGAATCTCGACTGGTCGGCAACCCTGACGCCGGCGGCGGGAGCGCCCGCCGTTACGGTCACCAGCAACGTGAACAACGTGACCGTAGCTGACGGCAACGGCCTCCCTCGCTTTGTCCAGGGCGGCAACGTGCCTGGGGAAATAGCCTTCAAGAGGTGCGTGTAGGCATGCCGGTTCACCCTGGACCGGGTGTTGAATCAAGCGCCTCGAAAGCGACTACCTTGAAAGCCGTCACCGCGAAACTGATTGCCAGGAACAGATGGCCTGGCAATAACCCGGCTTGCGCATGGCTAACCTGCGCAACAATGCTGCTCGCGGGCGAAACCTCAGCCGGCGGATGGCCGCCACCTCTTGGGAGCGCGCAGATGAATGATTCGGATCCGCCATCGGGCCACGGCGTTTCGGCAACCCGCTACGACGTGGTGAAACTGCTGCAATATCGCGGCCCGAGCTTGCGCCGCGAGCAACTTCTGCCCGACGACATAAGCCTCTTGGACTATCGAAATTCAGACCAGAATGAACGCCACATCTCAACCCTGCTCTCGGCACAGGGCATTCCGTTCCACCTCGACCGCCCGTCGCAGAAGGGCTGGAGCCAATCCAGGCTGCGCCTGAGCGTTTCTGTTCCGCGCCAGTTCCTCGACTCGGCGCAAGCGCTGCTCACGGCGGCGGCCAAGGCTGGGGCGATAGAAACGGTCGAGGGGCTGCAAGGCCTGCCGGGCGTGCCGGAGGGCCCGGTCCGCCCCCCCGAAGAATAAAACCGCGATCACGCCGTCAGGACATTTTGCGCAGCACAGAGGCCGCTCAGAACTTCTCCGGCACCCGCCGCAGCGGATGGTCCGACTCCCGATAACCGCCCGGTTTCTGGCGCTTGGGCAACACCACTTTCGCCCGTGGTACTTCCTTGTAGGGAATGCGGCCGAGCAGGTCGGAGATGATATTGAGGCGCGCGCGGCGCTTGTCGTTGGAGTCGGCCACCAGCCAGGGCCCGTGTTCGGTGTCGGTGGCCTTGAACATCTCGTCGCGGGCGCGGGAGTAGTCGTACCAGCGGCTGTATGACTTGAGGTCCATGGGGGTGAGCTTCCAGATCTTGCGGCCATCCTTGATCCGCGCTTCGAGGCGGCGGGTCTGTTCAGACTGGCTGACTTCCAGCCAGTACTTGAGCAGGATCACGCCCGAATCGACGATTGCCTTCTCCACCAGCGGCACGGCCTTGAGGAAGCCGACCACCTGCTCTTCGCTGCAAAAGCCCATCACCCGCTCGACGCCCGCGCGGTTGTACCAACTGCGGTCGAAGATCACCACTTCGCCCGCCGCGGGCAGGTGCGGCAGGTAACGCTGCAGGTACATCTGGCTTTTCTCGCGCTCGGTCGGCGCCGGCAGCGCCACCACCCGGAACACCCGAGGGCTCAGGCGTTCGGTCAGGGCCTTGATGGTGCCGCCCTTGCCGGCGCCGTCGCGTCCCTCGAAGACGATGCAGATCTTGATGCCCTTTTCGCGCACCCACTCCTGCAGCTTGACCAGTTCGACATGCAGTCGCCGCAACTCGTCCTCATAGTCTTTCTTGCTCAGTTTCGCGTGTTCAACGGCAGCGCCCTTGGCCGCGCCCTTGTTGTTTTTTGCCATGACCGGCCCCTCGTGCCAGACGTTATAGATTGCGTGAGTCTAGTCGATGATCGGCCATCCACAGGGCTGTCCAGGCCGGCCGGGAGCGCGGCGAGGACAAGCGCCCCGCCCGCTCGTCCCCTGGCTCAAAACACCGCGATATGGGCATCCGTGCGCGGTTCGGTGCCGCCGCACAGCACGCCGCTTTGCGGGTCGCGCAGGATGATCTGCCCGCGCCCGTAGCTGGTCAGGTCGCAGGCCACCTGCACCTCGTGCCCGCGACGCGCCAGGGCGGCGGCCATGTCCCGCGAGGCGCTCTGTTCGATCCCCACTTGCAGCCCGCCCAGCCATTGCCAGCGCGGCGCATCCAGGGCCGCCTGCGGGTTGAGGCCGAAATCCACCAGGTTCATGACCATCTGCACATGCCCCTGGGGTTGCATGTAGCCGCCCATCACGCCGAACGGCCCCAACGCCACGCCGCCCCTGCTGAGGAAACCCGGAATGATGGTGTGGAAGGTCTTCTTGCCGGGCGCCAGGCAGTTGGCGTGCGCAGGGTCGAGGCTGAATTCTTCGCCACGGTTCTGCAGGGCGATGCCACTGTCGGGCAGCACCACGCCCGAGCCAAAGCCGTGGTAGTTGCTCTGGATGAACGACACCATGTTGCCTTCGGCATCGGCGGTGGCCAGGTAGACCGTACCGCTGGCATGCGGATCGCCCGGCTGCGGGGCCTGCGCCTGATCGCCGATCTGCGCCCGGCGCCGGGCCGCATAGCGGTCGCTGAGCAAGTCCTCCACCGCGACCCGCATATGCGCGGGGTCGGTGATGTAGTGCAGGCCGTCGCTGTAGGCCAGCTTCATCGCCTCGAGCTGGCGGTGCCAGGTCTGCTGGCTGTCGCGGTGATCGAAGTCGAAGCCTTCGAGAATCTTCAGGGTCATCAGCACCACCAGGCCCTGGCCGCTCGGTGGAATCTCCCAGACGTCCACGCCGCGATAGTCGACCTTGATCGGCTCGACCCACTGGGCGCGGTAATCCTCCAGGTCGCTGGCGCGCAGGTAGCCGCCGGTGGCCCGCGAGTGCCGGTCCAGGCGTTGCGCCAGGGCGCCGCGGTAGAAACTTTCACAGCCGCTGGCGGCCAGTTCCGCCAGGGTCCGGGCTTGCGCCGGGTTGCGAAACATCTCCCCGGCCCGGGGGGCCCGGCCGTCGATCAGATAGGTGTCGAACCAGCTGTCGAGCACGGCGTTGCGGCTCGGGGTGAAATTCTCCAGCGCGCTTTGCCATTGCAGGGCAACCACCGGCGACACCGGAAAGCCGTCGCGTGCCAGGCTGATGGCGGGCTGCAACAGCTCGGCGAATGGCAGGCGGCCGAAACGCTTGGACAGCTCGGCCCAGGCCGACGGGCAACCTGGAACCGTCACTGGCGTCCAGCCGTGCAACGGCATCTGTTCATGGCCGGCGGCTTTCACCGCCTCGATGCTCAGGGCCTGGGGGGCCACGCCGTTGGCGTTCAGGCCGTGCAGTTTGTTCTGGGTCCAGACCAGCGCGAAGGCGTCGCCACCGATGCCGCAGCCGGTGGGCTCGACCACGGTCAAGGCCGCCGCCGTGGCGATCGCGGCGTCGATGGCGTTGCCGCCGCGCCGCATGATTTCGATCCCGGCCTCGGCGGCCAGTGGCTGGGAGGCCGCGACCATGCCGCGCTTGGCGAACACGCTTTGCCGCTGGGAGGCGTAGGGATACTCGTGGGCAGAAAATTTGAACATGGCATGACTCACACAAGGTTGAGGGTTCGGGTTCACAACACCCGGCTGAGAAAGGCCCGGGTCCGGGCGTGGCGTGGCTGGCTGAAGATCTGCTCGGGCGGGCCCTGTTCGATCAGCTCGCCTTGATCGAGCACCACCACCCGGTCGGCCACTTCGCGGGCAAAGCCCATTTCGTGGGTGACCACCACCATGGTCATGCCCTCCTCCGCCAGCTCCTTCATGACTTGCAGCACCTCGCCCACCGTCTCCGGGTCCAGGGCGCTGGTCGGTTCGTCGAACAGCATCGCCTGGGGCTTCATCGCCAGCGCCCGGGCGATGGCCACCCTCTGTTGCTGGCCGCCAGACAACATTGAAGGATAGTGGCCGGCCTTCTCCGCCAGCCCCACGCGCTTGAGCAGCGCCCGCGCCTGTTGCTCCGCGGCGGCGCGCGGCACGCCCAGGACGTGGATCGGCGCCTCGATGATGTTTTCCAGGGCGGTCATGTGCGGGAACAGGTTGAAACGCTGGAACACCATGCCGATGTCCCGGCGCTGGCGGGCGATGTTGCGTTCCGAGTCGCGCACCAGGCTGCCGTTGGCCCGCGTACGGTAGCCCATGGGCTGGCCGGCGACGCGGATCTGCCCGGCCTGGATGTCTTCCAGCAGATTGATGCAGCGGATAAAGGTGGTCTTGCCCGAGCCGGAGGCGCCGATCAGCACCACCACTTCGCCGCGCCGGACTTGCAGGGAGATGCCCTTGAGAATCTCCAGGTCGCCGAAGGACTTGTGAATATCCAGGGCTTCGATGACTCGCTCTTCACTCATGTGTGCCATGTTCAACGCCCCCTCAGCAGTTTCAGGGTGTGACGCCCGAACAGGCGGCTGGCCGCCGGTGCCGGCCGCTCGGACTGGCCGAAGCGATTCTCCAGCCAACGCTGGAAGAAGCCCCAGAGCGTGGTCAGCGCCAGGAAGTAGAGGGCGACCACCAGGTACAACTCGAACACCCGGAAGGTCGCCGACGTGACCATCTGCGTACTCAACAGCAGCTCCTGCACGCCGATAACGCTGACCAGCGTGGTGTTCTTCAGCATCACGTTGAACTCGTTGCCCAATGGCGGGACTATCACCCGGAACGCCTGGGGCAGCACGATGCGCCGCATCAGCTTGGGAAAGGTCATGCCCAGGGAGCGCCCGGCTTCGTACTGCCCTTTATCCACCGCACCGATGCCGGCGCGGATGATCTCGGCCATGTACGCGCCTTCGTTGAGGCCCAGGGCGATGATCGCCGCCTGGATATTGCCCGGCACCACGAACCAGCCCAGGTCCAGGTCCTCGAAGCGGAAAATCCCCCCGGCCGCCAGCGCTGTGTACAGGAACACGATCTGCACCAGCAGCGGCGTGCCGCGCATCAACCACACATAAAAGCGCACCGGGTACTGCAACAGCGGGTTGCGCGACAGCTTCATCAGCGCCGCCAGCAACCCCAGCACACAGCCCAGGAGCATGGCCGACACGCTGATCAGGCAGGTCAGCCCGAGCCCCGTCAGGTAGACATCGCTGGGCAGCAACAGGTACTGCCAGAACACGTCCCAATTGAAGTTCATCGAGCCTGCCCTCAGTCCAGTTTGTCGCTGCCGACGTGCCATTTATCCAGCAGCGCGGCGTAGCTGCCGTCGGCGCGCATGTCCTGCAGGATCGTGCCCAGCGCCGCGCTCAGTTGCGGGTCCTGCTTGCGCACGCCGAAGCCGGTGAGGATCCGGTTGAACGCCGGCACCGCCGACTGGAACAGGTCCGGGGCCAGTTGCCGATAGTGCCCGGCGGATTCGACCGTGGTGCCGAAGGCGTCCACCTGGCTGATGCGCAGTGCCTGGAAGGCATCGGCGTCGACGTTGTACACCACCAGTTTCATCGGTGGCTTGCCGGCCGCCAGCAGCTTGTCGTTCTCGGCGCCGAGCAGGAGGCGGATGGTCGAGCCGTTACTGACCGCCACCTTGAGCCCGGACAGGTCCTCCAGGCTGTTCACCGCTTTCGGGTTGCCCTTGGGCACCACGATGGACTGGCTGGAGTACATGAAATTGACGATGTCGATCACTTCCCGGCGCTCGGGTTTATCGAACAACTGGTCGACGATCATGTCGCATTGCTGCGCCAGCAGCGCCGGGATCAGCCCGGCGAAAGGCGAGATGCGCCATTCGACTTTCTTGCCGCCCAGGCGCTGGGCAATCGCCTCGCCCATGTCCACCTGCAGCCCCACCGGTTTCTGTTGCGTGTCGAAGGACACCAGCGGCGGCGAATCCATGCCGGAGCAGTAGACGATCTTCTCGCTCTTGCTCAACCGCTCCGGTAACTCGGGGGCGGCTTGCGCCCATAGGGAACAACATAGACTCAAGGTAAGAACGGCAGCTGACGCGCAAGGCTTGTGCATGGCATTACTCCAGTCATGTCGGGTAGCAAGAGTGGCTGGCGCTAACGGCAGGCGTTAAGCGCTCGGCAAGAAATGCGATTTTTTACTGATGGGCCTCCAGGAACTGGATCAGCCGCGGGATGGTGCCTTCGATGTGCTCGCACACCACCTGCGCCGCCTTGTCCGGGTCGCCGGAACGCAGCGCGGCGATGATCGAGGCGTGCTCGTCACGGGCGCTGCGGGGCTTGTCGGCGTGTTGCAGCCACAGGCGCATGTGCGGCTCGATCACCGAATACAGCGCCGAGATCTGCCGCATCAGCCGTGGGCGTTCGCTCAGGCTGCACAGGTATTCATGGAAGGCGCGATGGCGGCTGACCCACTCGGCGCCGTCTTCACGGTAGTCGTCCATCTCATCGAGCAGGCGCTCCAGGTGGCTGAAATGGCGCTCGGTAATCTTGCCCACCGCCACGCGGATCGCCAGGCCTTCGAGGGCACTGCGCATTTCGAAGACTTCGCGCATTTCGTCGATGTTCAAGCCACGGACAATAGCGCCGCGATTGGGCCGCAAGGTCACCAGGCCATCGGCATCCAGGCGCCGGAAGGCTTCGCGCACTGGCATGCGGCTCATGTTGATTTCGCTGGCGATATCCTCGGCGATCAACCGCTCGCCGGTACGGAAGCGCCCTTTGCAGATCGCTTCCAGCAGAAAGTTGTAAGCCTCTTCCTCCGCGGTCACGGGCTGGCGCTCGGTATAGGCTGGGGCGAATTTCATCGGCGGTACCTTTTGTATTTTTGTATCCAATTATCCATATAGCCAAAAAAGCACATTACGTGCCAAAGCCCCGCTGTGTTTTGCAGGTGTTTGATTCGCTTGTTTTTTGCTTGTCCTGGAAGACTGGCGAAGCAGGTCGGCAGCCAGAAAAGCGAGTAAAAATGCCCCAGGACGGGGCTCATGGGGTGTAGAAATGTGCTGCCGGTGACAGTTGGCCGGGGCTCGTCATTTTCCACTGACCCAGATAAACAACGGGCGCCTGTCATGGCGCCCGTTTTTTTTGGCCAATGGCTGGCGGCTCAGCCAGACGCCTTGTTCGCCGCCAGATAGGGTGCCAGGCGGCGGGCCATTTCCTCGCCGAGCGCCTGCAAGCCGCTCATGGGGCGGACCATCACCTCGAATTCGACGATCTTGCCGGCTTCGTCGAAGCGGATCAGGTCGATGCCCTTGATCTGCCGCTCGCCGACCCGCGCGCTGAACTCCAGTACCACGCTCAGGCCATCGGCGGTGACCAGTTCGCGGTGATAGGCGAAGTCGCTGAACACCTTGAACACGGTATTGAGGATGGTCGAGACCACTGGCGCGCCCGGATAAGGCGTATGGGCCATGGGCGAACGGAATAGCACGTTCGAATCCAGCAGTTCCGGCAAGGCGCCCAGGTCGCCCTGGGCAAGCATGGCGTGCCAGCGTTGCAGGGAGGCGGCAGCCTGGGGATGCAGTTTCAGATCGGACATGGTGTTCTCCTGTCACGGGTAAGGGGCGGACCGGGGAGCGGTGGTTCGCTGCGATTGACCGGGCCACCATAAGCGCCGCGCGCCGCGCGCAACAATGATCGCAAGTGACACTTGATTGATCGCAATGAGCAATCCGCGTGGCGGCCTTCTTCAGGGTTGGCAGAGTTGTTCGAACAACCTGGCGTGCTGCGCGAAGCGCTCGCTGAGCCGGTGCTTGCAGCCCAACTGCATGTCCGCGTAGTCGAACCCGGGGCACACCGCTTCACTGATCAGGCCGTAGCCCGCCGCGCCGGGCAGCAACCGCGAGGCCTTCCACACGCCACCGGGGACGTGCAACTGCAAGCATTGCCCGGCCAGGACATCGCTGCCCATCACCAGGGTTTGCAGGCGGCCGTCCGGGAACACCAGGCAGTATTCGAGGGCATCCCCGAGGTGGAAGTAATGCAGGATGTCGGACTGGTTCAGATGGAAATGACCGATGGGCGAATCCCCGGTCAGCAGGTAATAGATGGAGGTCATCAAGTAACGCTGCCCGCCCGCGCTGGCGAGCATCGGCCGCTGGTCCGCCTGGAAGGTCCGGCGGTAGTAACCGCCTTCCGTGTGCGGTTGCAGGTTGAGGGCGCTGAGCAGTTGTTGTGCGCTGCAAGCAGGCTTGGGCGGGAATCGGTCAGTCATGGCGAGATCGCAGGTCAGGGAGTTGCTCCCAGCGTAGCAGCGCCTCGCCCTGGCGCCCCGGGTTGGCCCGACCTGCCGTACGAATGGCAGGTCGAGCCCCGGTCGCTTACGCCCGCCGCGTGCCGGCTACCTTGCCGGCCGGCGCAGATTTGCCTGACACCGCCCTGGTCCGGCGCAGGTAACGCACGGTCCAGACCAACAGCATGCCAAGGCTCAACAGCAGCGGAACCGCGGCGATGTTGAGCATTTTCAAGGTCCTGCCCAGCTCATCGATATCGGCGTTCAGCTGGTATTGCACCTCGCGCAGTTCCTTGCGAATACGGGTTTTCTCCTGCATGAACTGGCGCACCGTTGCCTGTTGTTCGGCTCTGAGGGTCTCGCCCTTTTCCGACGAACCCTGCAACTGCTGCAGCTTGCCTTCGGTCTCCTCGAGACGTTCCTCGAGGGCGAAGCGCTTGGCGCGGAAGCGGTCTTCGGCCTGGCGCCGCAATTGCTCCACCACCACGAACGGACGGCTGTAGGGGGCGCGCGAGCGCAGGCTGTTCAGGGCATCCGAACCGGCGAGGTTGTCCAGGGCGTTGAGCACGAAGGAGCCGTTGTCCGCCCATGGCCGCGTTGCCGGGCGCCCGTTGATGTCCTGCATTTCCAGCCACATCCGGTCGCTCAACAGGTCCGTATCGGCCACCACCACCAGGTTGACCTGCTGCGCTTCCTTGAGGCCGTCCTTGCGCCCCTCGATGCCGTCGGCAAAGGCGGTCTTTACCGGTCCCTGTATCCTGGCGGCGACGACGTAACGCTGGCTGGGCTGCGCCTGGAGGTCGCGCAACAGTTGTTTGCGGTCGGCGGGCTTGCCGAAGCGGTCCGCCTCGAACGCCTTGGCCGAGTCGGAGCTGTACATCAGCGGCGTAAAGCGCGTGCTGGCGCCGGCCACCGGCTCGAGGATGCCGACGGTGGTCAGGGCGATGAACTCCAGCCCGGCGGTACTCGGATCCTGCTGGTTCAAGGCGGCCTGCGGCACGCCCAGGGTGAACGGCCGCGGCAACGGACGCCCGTCTTCCTCGGAGCGCTCCAGCAAGGCATAGAGGTTGTCCCCCAGGACCTTGCCCGGCTGCATATGAATGCCCCAGGCCTTGAACAACGGCTCGAGACCGGAGGATCTGTCCTTGCTCTGGATGCCGAAGTACGCCTCGCCGGAGTCCTGCTCGCTGTAGGGATCGACGAAGGCCAGCAGCTTGCCGCCGCGCAGCACGAACTGGTCGATGGCGTACAGGGTCGGCTGCGAGAGTTTTTTCGGGTGCAGCAACATCAAGATGTCGACGTCTTTCGGGATGTCCCGGGTATCGGGCTTGAGCTGTTGCAGATCGAATTCCCGACGCAGCTCCTGGAGCAACATCCACGGCTCGGTCTTGCTCTGCGTGCGGATATCGAAGCCACCGTTGGCCGGCAGGCTGCCCAGCAGGCCCAGGGTCGGGCGCTTGGGGTTGGCCAGGGTCTGCAGCAAGCGGCTGATGTCGTACTCGAGAAACTCTTCCTGGTCCGGTGCAAAAAAACTCGATCGTCTGGGCGTTGTTCCGTTCATCGGTGCCGGCCAGGCCGAAATACACCGGCGCCCCGCCCTGCCCCAGTGGCACGGCCTGTAGGCCGAACTCGCTGGCCTTGTCCTCTTGCGCGGAAAACGGCAGCGGGTCGATGACATGCAGGCGGATCTTGCCGTCGGCCTCGCGCTCGTAGACCTTGAGCAGTTCCTGGACACGCTGGGCATAGCCACGCATCGGCACCAGTTCCTTCGAGCCGCTGTCGGAAAAGTAGAGATACAGGTCGAGCGGTTGTTTCAGCTCCGCGAGAATCTGCCGGGTGCCGGCGCTGATGGAGTAGAGCTTGTTCTGGGTCAGGTCGAGCCGGACACCGGTGAGCAGCAGCCCCGTCGCCAGGTTGAAGGCCAGGAACAGCAAGGCGATCAGCAACAGGCCGGAAGTGGAATACAGCATGCGTTTCATCGGATCGTCCTCACTCGGCTTTCTTCAGGTTGACCGTCACCACCGTGGCCATCAGCCAGGCGACGATCACGCTGAGGAAATACAGCGGATCGCGCAGATCGATCAGCCCTTTGCTGATCGCACCAAAATGCGTCAACAGGCTCAGCGAGGCCAGCAAGTCCAACAGCCATTGCGGCGCCCACGGGTTGAGTGCATCCAGCACCAGGGAGAAACCGCAGGCAACGAACAGGAAACACACCATGAAGGCGAGGATCAGGGCGATCACCTGGCTCTTGGCCATGGCCGACATGCAGGAGCCGATCGCCAGGTAGGCGCCAGCGAGCAACCAACTGCCCAGGTAGCCGGTCAGTATCACGCCGTTATCCGGGTTACCCAGGTAATTCACGGTCAGCACCATGGGCAGGGTCAACAGCAGGGTGATACCGGCGACGACCCAGGCGGCGAGAAACTTGCCGACCACCGCTTCGAAACAGCTCACCGGCAGGGTCATCAGCAATTCGATGCTGCCGGACTTGCGCTCCTCCGACCACAGGCGCATGGCCAGGGCCGGCAACAGGAACAGATAGAGCCAGGGATGGACGTCGAAGAACGGCGCCAGGTCCGCCTGGTTGCTCTCGTAGAAACTGCCCAGGTAGAAGGTGAAGACGCCCGAGAGCACCAGGAAGATCTCGATGAACACGAAGGCCAGCGGCGTGGCGAAATAACTGCCCAGCTCACGCTTGAAAATCACCGGTAGCTGTCTCATGCCGATCCTCCTCGGGTCAGGGTCTGGAACACTTCGTCGAGACGGCCCTGCTCCAGTTCCAGGCGCTTCATCTTCCAGCCACGCGCGGTCACCAGCGCGTTGACGTGAGGGAAAATCACCTCGCCAGGGCGGGCCAGCAGCGTCAGGCTGCCCTCGGCCGCGTTCTGCTCGACGCCCGCCACGCCCGGCAAGACCACCAGGGCCAACAGGTCCAGCGGCTCGTCGGCCTGCAAGGTCACCGCCTGGCGATAGCGCGAACTGCGCTCCAGCTCATACGGCGTGCTGTCGGCCAGCAAGCGGCCATTGCCGATGATCAGGGCGCGGTTACAGACGGCCGAGACTTCTTCGAGGATGTGGGTCGAGATGATCACGATCCTGTCCTGGCCCAGGTCCTGGATCAGTTGGCGAACCAGTTGCTTCTGGTTCGGGTCGAGCCCGTCGGTGGGTTCGTCGAGAATCAGCACCCGTGGATCGTGGAGGATCGCCTGGCCCAGGCCGACCCGGCGAGTGAAGCCCTTGGACAGGGTCTCGATGGTCTGGCGGCGGACGTCGCCCAGCTCCAGCAGGTCGATCACCCGGTCCACCCGTTCGCGCTTCTGCGCGCCGCGATAGCCACGAACGCTGGCAATGAACTCCAGAAAGCCCTGTACCGCCATGTCGCTGTAGCTGGGCGCGCCTTCCGGCAGGTAGCCCATCTGTTGCTGGGCGTGACGGGTCTGGGTGCGGATGTCGAACCCCAGGATGCTCGCGGTGCCGGAGGTCGGCGCCAGAAAGCCGGTGAGCATTTTCATCGTGGTGGATTTGCCTGCACCGTTTGGCCCAAGAATCCCCAGCACTTCTCCCGGGCCGATATGACAGGACAGATCGTCGACCGCGACCTGTCCGGAAAAAGACTTGGTTAGTTTCGATATTTCGATCATGGCTTCCAGGTTCGACAAGAGAAGTCTGAGGTGAATAGCCAGAGGCCATTCAAGTTCAGCAGGGGATTGAAAGTGGTTGGTTGCAACAGGATCAATAGCCGTGTTGTGCCGGAATGGGCGCAATACAATACACACTGATATTTTTAATGAAGATATAAAGCCACTGAATAAGATCATTCAATAAAAATATAAGATTTATCTTGTTTACCTGGAGTATTGCTCTTAACGCCGACCGGCATTATTTCCTAGTATCCTAGCCCTCATGTTTTTACGTGAATTTACTGGGAGACCTATGCTCTTACGCACTATCTTCATCGAGAACAAAGAACAGCAAATGCTGACAGCGGCTTTGCTCTGCAGCTTTTCTGTTCCAGAAGCAGGTCGAAACTTTCTCGCCTATAGCCTGAACGAAAGCATTGATGACGATAACCTGCGCGTCTATATCGCCTTGTTATTCAACGAAGGCGGCAATTACTGCCTGGGCGCCCTGGAGTCGAACGAGGACGGGCAGTTGGCGATGCGCGTGTTCGGCCAGATCCTGCGCGAAGCCGCCACTGGCGAACGCCGCGAAAGCGACGTGCCCTATCATCTGCTGGACATGAACAAACAACAGTTACCGGCCGCCGCGGCGGCGGACCATCGACTCTTGAGCACCAAGAAGGAATGGGTCGCCAGGCTGCTGAGTTTCCAGGCTTCGGCTCAATTTGGCCCGGCGGTTGAACATTCACCCACCGTCATCGATGACCAGCAACTCGACGCCGCCCTGGCGCAGCTCGACGAACAGCTGGACGACGGCGCGGAACAGGAGCGCGATGAATCCACCGAGACTGCCGATGCCCCCGAAACGCAAAGCCCCCGGCCAGAGACTCCTGAGGCCGCAATCCGCTACTCCGATGGCGGCCCCCTGCCGATGCCGGCCGAGCAGCCCGCCCCCCTGGATGAAGACTGGCCTTTCCCGGGCACCGACCCCGAGCACTTCCTGCAGGATGTCGAGGCGAGCCTGATGGAATTCTCCAGCATCGCCGACCGGCTCAAGCAACAGAAACAGCAAAGCCTGGCGCAACGGCAAACCCTGGACTCCAGAGAGTCTCAATTGCAGGAGAAAGAGCGCCTGCTGGAACAGAAGGAAGAGCAGCTACAACAACTGCAACAGCAACTGGATCAGGATCGGTATTCCGACAACGCAATACGTGCGCGACAAGAGACGCGCCAATACGAACTGGATAAACGTGAAGAAACACTACAGCAGAAAACCAGGGAACTGGCGGAACAATTCAAGAAGCTCAACCATGCCAGGGACAACTTCAACAACACCCTTAAAAACCTTAACGAGATCATTCGAATCAATGAAGATGCACTGTCCGAATAAACCCACCCTGGCCACCCGGCGAACTTCGTTATTGCCAGGCTTGCTGACCACTCAATTACAGGCGGTCCGACTTTGTCGACTTTTCTAGTGGATCGTTATTTAGATAGCGGTCTTTGACTTTCTCGATATAACCGTCACGGCGCATGGCCTCTATGGCTTTCGCAACATGGGTCACGATATCGGCGTTGCACACTTTGGAACAGGCAAGGTAAAGCTCATGACTCACCATGGGCGGGCTCATCAACAGTGGCCGGCTGGAGACGCGTTTCCAGATATACCGGCTTTCCTGGACCCCGTTGAACCAGGCGTCCACCCTGCCCTTCAACAGCAATTGCGCGGGGTTCTCGCCGATCTTGATCGCATAGATCTGTTCCGGGGCGAAGCCTTTGCTGCGCAGGATTTCTTCCTGGGCGCTGCCCAGCCCCACGGCGATGGCCTTGAAGCGCCGCCGGGCTTCTTCGAAGCTCGCCGCTTTATGTTCGAGGCTGAAAAACGCCCGGTCCATCTGCATGATCGGGGCAATCCAGGTATAGCGAAGTTCTCGCTCGGGTGTGCGGCTGAGTGGAGCGATCAGGACGTTGTGGTTTTCGATGGCGTATTTCTGCGCCCGCGCCCACGGCAAGGTTCTGGGTTCGCTGGTATATCCACTGTCTTTCAGTGCCCGCAAGACAACGTCGCCGACTATGCCGTGACGATCGCCCTGATTGATCATGGTCAGGGGCGGCGCGTCCGGCATCAGAAACTCGTGGGGTTCCTGTGCCCCGAGCACAGGAACCGATCCCAGGAACAGCGGCAGTAACGACAGGCTGAAAAGAGAAACGCCTTTGGCTGGTGTTCTGTCAATCACACAACGAGCCTCTTGTTGGCTTTTATTCGATATTGAGTGGTCGGTGGTCAGGGGGTGAATGGTAGAGCAGTGTCATAGTCCGTGCCCTGCTTCTGCCGATTCGGACAACGATAGCCCCCCGTTTTCTTCATTATTGTTTGACTTCAGGCAAGTGATCGGACGGTGCTACAGACCCTGCGCAGTATACGACGGGAACGCCATGGCCTTATCAGGGGTCGTATCGGTCGCCATGGTCGGGTGGCCCGAAAGTGTCAAGGCAGCCAGATAGAGCGTCCACGGATCGCGGGTGTGCAAACGGATGCGCCCTGGCTCAGGCGACGCTTGAAAACAGTGGCACTCGAACGTCTCTTGGCCAAGCGCTTTTCACCCGTGTTAGCAGCGCAAAAAACACTTTGTGGACGGCGGTGACAGGGGTTTTCCCGGGCAACCAGCGGCGAAGTCTGAACACGGGCTGTCTAGGTGAAAGATAAACGCTCCGTTGGCCTTTTTTTCATGTTCGTTTCACATTTTTCCGCTTAACCTGAATCCATTCAGGGGCGCTGGAGGCCAGCCCGGTCATCTAATCGAAACAAAAGCTAACACATTGATCTGGCCTTACTTTTACCCTGCATGGTCTTTACTGCAATCAAGCATGGACGACCCCATCGACCTCACTTATGGATGCGCTTCAATGACCGAACCCAAAACGCCTTTTTTGAATATTCCCGGCTGTAGCACAGGCGTTTTTTCTCCTTTCGATTGCTGAAAATCCTTTTCCCCCCGAGGTCTCAATGAACCAGGTTTTCCTTCCTTTCTCGCGCCCGAGTCTTGGCGATGAAGAGATTGCTGCGGTCGAGCAGGTCCTGCGTTCCGGCTGGATCACCACCGGGCCGAAAAACCAGGAGCTCGAGCAGCAATTCGCCGCGCGGCTCGGCTGCAAGCACGCGGTGGCGCTGTCGTCGGCCACCGGCGGCATGCACATCACCTTGCTGGCCCTGGGCATCGGTCCCGGCGACGAGGTGATCACCCCCTCGCAGACCTGGGTTTCCACCGCCAACATGATCTGCCTGCTGGGAGCGACGCCGGTCTTCGTCGATGTCGACCCGCACACCCTGATGACCGACGCCGCCACGGTTGAAGCCGCGATCACGCCACGGACCAAGGCGATCATCCCGGTGCATTACGCCGGTGCCGCCTTCGACCTCGACCCGCTGTACGCCCTGGCAGACAAACACGGGATCGCGGTGATCGAAGACGCCGCCCATGCCGCCGGCACCACCTATCGCGGCCGACCCATCGGCGCCCGGGGCACGGCGATCTTTTCCTTCCATGCGATCAAGAACATGACCTGCGCCGAAGGCGCGATGTTCGTCAGCGATGACGAGGCCCTGGCCAACCGGGTGCGCATGCTCAAGTTCCATGGCCTGGGTGTCGACGCCTATGACCGCCTGACCCACGGGCGCAAGCCCCAGGCCGAGGTGATCGAGCCCGGTTTCAAATACAACCTGGCGGATATCAATGCCGCCATCGCCCTGGTGCAGTTGCAGCGCCTGGACGCGATCAATCGCCAGCGCGAAGTCCTGGCCAACGCCTACCTGGAGCAACTGCGCGACCTGCCGGTGCAACCGCTGCACCTGCCGCCGTATCCGCAGCAACATGCCTGGCACCTGTTCATCCTGCGCATCGACGCCGAGCGTTGCGGCATCGATCGCGACGGCTTCATGAAGGCCCTGCAGGAGCAGAACATCGGCAGCGGTATCCATTTCGTCGCCACTCACCTGCACAGCTATTACCGCCAGCGCTTCCCGGATGTGCGACTACCCAACACCGAGTGGAACTCGGCGCGCCTGTGCTCGATTCCGCTGTTCCCCGACATGACCCTCGACGATGTCGAGCGGGTCGTCGGCGCCATCAAAACCTGTCTGGACCGAAGCCTTTGAAACCTTACCCAATCCAGTTCGTGTCGATCGTCATTCCGGTCTACAACGAAGAACAGAGCCTGCCCGAACTGCTGCGGCGCACCGAAGCGGCGTGCCGCCAGCTCAAGCACGATTTCGAGATCGTCCTGGTCGACGACGGCAGCCGCGACGAATCGGCACAGATCCTCGAGGACGCCGCCAGCCGCGAAGGCAGCCCGGTGGTGGCGGTGATCCTCAACCGCAACTACGGCCAGCATGCGGCGATCATGGCCGGTTTCGAACAGTGCCGCGGCGACGTGGTCATCACCCTGGACGCCGACCTGCAGAACCCGCCGGAAGAAATCCCGCGCCTGGTGGCCCAGGCCGAGCTGGGCTACGACGTGGTCGGCACGGTGCGCAACAACCGCCAGGACTCCGCCTGGCGCCGCTGGCCGTCGAAGCTGATCAACCTGGCCGTGCAACGCTCCACCGGCGTGGCCATGAACGACTATGGCTGCATGCTGCGCGCCTACCGCCGCAGCGTGGTCGACGCCATGCTCGCCTGTCGCGAACGCAGCACCTTCATCCCGATCCTGGCCAACAGCTTCGCCCGCCACACCACCGAGGTGCCGGTGAACCACGCCGAGCGTGAACACGGCGATTCCAAGTACAGCCCGATGCGCCTGATCAACCTGATGTTCGACCTGATCACCTGCATGACCACCACGCCGCTGCGCCTGCTGAGCATCATCGGTTTCAGCATGGCCGGCCTCGGCGTGCTGTTCGCCCTGCTGCTGATCTTCCTGCGCCTGGTATTCGGCGCCGAATGGGCCGGCGACGGTATGTTCGTGCTGTTCGCCATCCTGTTCGTGTTCACCGGTGGCCAGTTCATCGGCATGGGCCTGTTGGGCGAATACCTGGGCCGCATGTACAGCGATGTGCGCGCCCGTCCGCGCTTCTTCATTGAAAAAGTCCTGCGCAGCCAGCCTGCCACCCCTGCTCCCGCTGTCACGGTCGACGGTCTAACTTCCACTCTCTCCGATCAGGTTTCGCCATGAGTCATAAAGCTGTTGTCTTCGCCTATCACGATATCGGCTGCGCGGGCATCGAAGCCCTGCTCAACGCGGGTTATGAAATCGGCGCGGTCTTCACCCATGCCGACGATCCGCAGGAAAACACCTTCTACGGCTCCGTGGCCCAGCTGTGCTCGCTCAAGGGCATCCCGGTGCATGCCCCGGATGACGCCAACCACCCGCTGTGGGTCGAGCGCATCGCCAAGTTGAAGCCCGACTTCATTTTCTCTTTCTACTATCGCAACCTGCTCGGCGAAGCGCTGCTGGCCACCGCCAGCAAGGGCGCGTTCAACCTGCACGGTTCGCTGCTGCCGAGCTACCGCGGCCGCGCGCCGGCCAACTGGGTGCTGGTCAATGGCGAAAGCGAAACCGGCGTGACCCTGCACCGCATGGTCAAGCGCGCCGATGCCGGGGCGATCATTGCCCAGCAACGGGTGGCCATCGAGCGCAGCGATACCGCGCTGAGCCTGCACGGCAAACTGCGCGATGCCGCCGCCAGCCTGCTGCGCGACACCCTGCCCGCCCTGGCGCAAGGCAAGGTCAGCGAAACCGCCCAGGACGAGTCCAGGGCCAGCTACTTCGGCCGCCGTACCGCGGCGGATGGCAAGCTGCGGTGGAGCCAGCCGGCCGAACAGCTGTTCAACCTGGTGCGTGCCGTGACCAAGCCTTACCCGGGCGCGTTCTGCGCCGTGGGCGAGCACAAGCTGATCGTCTGGAGCGCCGAGGTGGTCAAGGGCAACGACGGCCAGGCCCCGGGCCGGGTGATCAGCGTCGACCCGCTGCGCATCGCCTGTGGCCAGGACTCGCTGCTGATCAACGCCGGCCAGCGCAACGACAACGGCCTGTACCTGAGCGGCCCGCAACTGGCCAACGAGCTGGGCCTGGTGGATGGCTCGCTGCTGCGCGGCGCCGAATCCGGCCGTGCCCCGCGGCGCACCCGGGTGCTGATCCTCGGCGTCAACGGTTTTATCGGCAATCACCTGTCCGAGCGCCTGCTGCGTGACGACAAGTACGAGGTCTACGGCCTGGATATCGGCTCCGACGCCATCGAGCGCCTGCGCAGCCATCCGCGCTTCCACTTCGTCGAAGGCGATATCAGCATTCACTCCGAATGGATCGAGTACCACATCAAGAAGTGCGATGTGGTCCTGCCGCTGGTGGCCATCGCCACCCCGATCGAATACACCCGCAACCCACTGCGCGTGTTCGAGCTGGACTTCGAAGAGAACCTCAAGCTGGTCCGCTACTGCGTCAAGTACAACAAGCGCGTGATCTTCCCGTCGACTTCCGAGGTCTACGGCATGTGCCAGGACCAGAACTTCGACGAAGACACGTCCAACCTGATCGTCGGCCCGATCAACAAGCAGCGCTGGATCTACTCGGTGTCCAAGCAACTGCTGGACCGGGTGATCTGGGCCTACGGCAGCAAGGGCCTGAACTTCACCCTGTTCCGTCCGTTCAACTGGATGGGCCCGCGCCTGGACCGCCTGGACTCGGCGCGCATCGGCAGCTCCCGGGCCATCACCCAACTGATCCTCAACCTGGTGGAAGGCACGCCGATCCGCCTGTTCGACGGTGGCGAGCAGAAGCGCTGCTTCACCGACATCGCCGACGGCATCGAGGCCCTGGCGCGCATCGTCGACAACGAGAACGATGTGTGCAACGGCCAGATCATCAACATCGGCAACCCGGACAACGAAGCCAGCATCCGCCAGTTGGGCGAAGAGCTGCTGCGTCAGTTCGAAGCCCACCCGCTGCGTGGCAACTTCCCGCCGTTCGCCGGTTTCCGCGAGGTCGAGAGCAAGTCGTTCTACGGCGCCGGCTACCAGGACGTGGAACACCGCAAACCGAGCATCGCCAACGCCAAGCGCCTGCTGAACTGGGAGCCGACCGTCGAGATGAAGCAAACCATCGGCAACACGCTGGACTTCTTCTTGCGCGAGGCCATGCTCGAAATCGCGGAGCACGCTAAAGAAGAAGCATGCTGATGCAGGCAGGTCTGCGAATCGATGTCGATACCTATCGCGGCACCCGTGAGGGGGTGCCGCGGTTGCTGGAACTGCTCGATGAAGCCGGGATCAAGGCCACCTTCTTCTTCAGCGTCGGCCCGGACAACATGGGGCGCCACCTGTGGCGCCTGATCCGCCCGCAATTTCTGTGGAAGATGCTGCGCTCCAACGCCGCCGGCCTGTATGGCTGGGACATCCTGCTGGCGGGTACCGCCTGGCCGGGCAAGCCGATTGGCCGCGACCTCGGGCACCTGATGCGCCAGGCCCGGGACGCCGGCCATGAAGTCGGCCTGCACGCCTGGGATCACCACGGCTGGCAGGCCCATGCCGGGCGCTGGAACCAGGCGCAACTGATCGAGCAGATCCGCCGGGGCGTCGACACCCTCAATGACATTCTCGGCCAGCGCGTCGACTGCTCGGCGGCCGCCGGCTGGCGCGCCGACGAGTCGGTGATCGAGGCCAAGCAGGGCTTCGCCTTCCGCTACAACAGCGATTGCCGCGGCACCTCGATCTTCCGGCCACGGCTGGCGGACGGCGGCCTGGGTGCCCCGCAGATTCCGGTCGACCTGCCGACCTTCGACGAGGTGGTCGGGCCGACCGTCGTGGCCCACGACTTCAACACATTCATCCTGGACCGGTTCAGCCCTGACAGGCTCAACGTCTACACCATTCACGCCGAGGTCGAAGGGATTCTGATGGCCAACGATTTTCGCCAACTGCTGGCGCAAGCCCGCCAGCGCGGCATTCATTTCACTCCCCTGGGTGAGCTGTTGCCTGCGTCCTTGCAGAGCCTGCCCCAGGGGCAGGTCATTCGTGGTGTCCTCGCAGGCCGCGAAGGCTGGCTGGGGGTGCAAGGCGCATGACCAGACGCTGGGCCCTGCCTCTTCTACTGCTTGCCTTCGGCCTGTTCTACCTGCTGCCGATGGCCACCCACGGTTTGTGGATTCCCGATGAAACCCGCTATGCGCAGATCAGCCAGGAAATGCTCCTGAGCGGCCACTGGGCGTCGCCGCATTTCATGGGCATCCGTTATTTCGAGAAGCCGGCCGCCGGCTACTGGATGATCGCCCTCGGCCAGGCGCTGTTCGGCCAGAACCTGTTCGGCGTGCGCGTGGCTTCGGCCCTGAGCATGGGCCTCAGCGTGCTGCTCACCTACCTGCTGGCCAGGCGGCTGTGGAACGACCCGCGCAAGAGCCTGGTCTGCGCCCTGCTGTACATGAGTTTCTGCGTGGTGGTCGGCGCCGGTGGTTACGCCAACCTCGATCCGCAGTTCACCTTCTGGGTCAACCTGAGCCTGGTCGCCCTGTGGTTCGCCCTGGACAACCGGACGCTGCGCGGCCGCCTGCTGGCCTGGGCCGGCCTGGGTCTAGCCTGTGGCATGGGCTTCATGACCAAGGGGTTCCTCGCCTGGTTGCTACCGGTGCTGATCGCCCTGCCCTACATGCTCTGGCAGAAGCGCCTGCGCGAGCTGTTTGTCTACGGCGGCGTGGCGGTGCTGGTGGCAATGGTCGTGAGCCTGCCGTGGGCCCTGGCGGTGCATGCCCAGGAAGCGGATTACTGGCGCTTCTTCTTCTGGCATGAGCACATCCGCCGTTTTGCCGGTGACGACGCCCAGCACGCCTCGCCATGGTGGTACTACCTGCCATTGCTGGTGGCTTTCAGCATGCCCTGGGTCCTGGTACTGCCAGGTGCCTTGAAGCAGGCCTGGCAGGCCCGGCGCCAGGCGAGCAGCGGTTTCCTGCTGCTGTGGCTGATCCTGCCGCTGGCGTTCTTCAGCCTGAGCAAGGGCAAGCTGCCGGCCTATATCCTGCCGTGCCTGCTGCCGCTGGCGCTGCTGATGGGCAATAGCCTGAGCGACCGCCTGCACGCCGGACAGACCCGGATCATCCGCCTCAACGCGGTGCTCAACCTGGTGCTGGGCTTGTTGCTGCTGTTGGCGCTGGTGTACTTCCAGCTGAAGAAGCCGCTGTACAGCAACGAACCCGGGCATCTGGTGCTGGTGTTCCTGGCCCTGCTTGGCTGGAACATGAGCAACCTGCTGCCGGCCTTCCGCCCGCTGCACCTGTGGGCCGCGCCGGCGCTCGGCAGCTGGCTGTTCATCGCCCTGCTACCGGCCGGCCTGCCGAACTCGGTGGTCTACAACAAGATGCCGGATCAATTCATCATCGATCACGCCGAGGAGCTCGCCCGGAGCCACACCCTGGTGAGCAACGACCTGGGCGCCGCCTCGGCCCTGGCCTGGCGCCTCAAGCGCCCGGATATCGCCTTGTACAACACGACAGGCGAAGTGAAATATGGCCTGGCCTATCCTGACACCCAGCATCGTTACATCGACCTGCGCAAGGTCGGCGAATGGATGCCTGCGGCCCGCAAGCTGGGCCAGGTGGCCGTGCTGATGCGCGTCAATGGCGACGAACACTACGAAATCGATCTGTTGCCACAGGACTTCAAACGTTATGAGCAGGGCAATCTCGTGATCCTGATCTTCCCCCAGAGCCAACCATGAGCCTGTTGCTGCTGCTCGGCGCCTGCCTGCTGACCTGCCTGGGCCAGCTCGCGCAGAAGTTCGCCGTGGAAAGCTGGCGTGGCCAGCCTTCGGGCGCGCTCGACAAACTGCGCTCGCCCTGGCTGTGGCTGGCCCTGGCTAGCCTCGGCCTGGGCTTGCTGGTGTGGCTGCTGGTGCTGCAGCGGGTCGAGGTCGGCATTGCCTACCCGATGCTCAGCCTGAACTTCGTGCTGATCACCCTGATCGCCCGCTTCGTGTTCCATGAAGCCATCGACCGCCGCCACTGGCTGGGCGTGGCGCTGGTGCTGGCGGGCGTACTGCTGTTGAGTCGGCACGCATGAGCCGGGTTCGCGGTTTCACCTTCGCCATGGGCAGCGTGCTGCTGGTCAGCGCCGCGCAACTGGGCATGCGCTGGAGCATGACCCGCCTGCCGGCGCCGGCGGACTGGCTGGCGGCGCTGTCCGGCGGCCAGGTCGACCTGTTGGCGCTGGGCGTGGTGCTGGCGGCGATCCTCGCCTATGCCCTGTCGATGCTCTGCTGGCTGGCAGCGCTGCGCGACCTGCCGCTGGGCCGGGCCTATTCCCTGCTGAGCATCAGCTACGCCCTGGTGTACCTGCTGGCCGCCGCGCTGCCGCTGTTCAACGAGCCGTTCAGCCTCTCGAAAACCCTGGGGGTGGCCCTGGTCATCCTCGGCGTCATTACCATCAACTCACGCCCTGCTCCCGCGACAAGTCCCAGGAATACCCCATGAAAATCAGCGTATTTGGAAGTGGTTACGTCGGCCTCGTACAGGCCGCCGTGCTGGCCGAAGTCGGCCACGATGTCATCTGCATGGACATTGACGAGCACAAGGTCCAGCAGCTGCAACAGGGGCACGTCAGTATCTTCGAGCCCGGGCTGTCGAGCCTGGTGCGCGACAACCTGGAAAGCAGACGCCTGAGCTTCACCAGCGACGAAAAGCTCGCGGTGCAGCATGGCCAGGTGCTGTTTATCGCGGTCGGCACGCCGTCCAGCGAGGACGGCTCGGCCGACCTGAGCTACGTGCTGTCGGTGGGCGACGCCGTAGCCCGGCACCGCGAGCAGCCGGTGATCCTGGTGGAGAAATCCACGGTGCCGGTGGGCACCGGCGACACCTTGAAGGCCCATATCGAAAAGGCCCTGGACGGGCGCGCCCTGCAGTTCGATATCGTCTCCAACCCGGAATTTCTCAAGGAAGGCTCGGCGGTTTCCGACTGCCGCCGCCCGGACCGGATCATCGTCGGCTGCGAGCGCGAAGAGGTCCGCGACGTGATGCGCGACCTCTACGCCCCCTTCAACCGCAACCATGACCGCATCATGTTCATGGACCTGCGCAGCGCCGAGCTGACCAAGTACGCCGCCAACTGCATGCTGGCGACCAAGATCAGCTTCATCAACCAGATCGCCGAGCTGGCCGAACACCTGGGGGCCGACATCGAGTCGGTGCGCCTGGGGATCGGCGCCGACTCGCGCATCGGCTACCACTTCATCTACCCGGGCTGCGGTTATGGCGGCTCGTGTTTCCCCAAGGACATGCGCGCGCTGATCCACAGCGCCGAGCAGGCCCATTGCTCCAGCGACCTTTTGCAAGCGGTGGAAGCCATCAACGAACGGCAGAAACACAAGCTGTTCGAGCGCATCAACGCTTTCTACCAGGGCGACCTGAGAGGCAAGACCTTCGCCCTCTGGGGCCTGGCCTTCAAACCCAACACCGACGACATGCGCGATGCCCCCAGCCGGGTGCTGCTGGAGTCGCTGTGGGCCGCCGGCGCCCATGTGCGCGCCTTCGACCCGGAAGCCATGCAGGAAACCCAGCGCCTGTACCCCGACGAGCCGAAGCTGATGCTGATGGGCACCCCGGAATCGGTGCTTGGCGACGCCGACGCGCTGATCATCTGCACCGAGTGGCAGCAGTTCAAGGCGCCGGACTTCCAGCTGCTGCGTCAGCGCCTCAAGGCCCCGGTGATCTTCGACGGGCGCAACCTGTACGACGCCGAGCGCCTGGCCCGTGGCGGCTTCACCTACTTCCCGATCGGCCGCGGCGAGTCGCGCCACCTGCCGATTCCTCACCGGCAATGGGCCAAGGCCTGAATGCCCAGGGCCGGCAGCACGTCTTCCAGCACCCTGCATTGGCAAGCCTGGGGGCTCGGGCTGCTGGCCCTGCTGCTGTTCTGTGCCGGCGCCGGGCAAGCGACGGTGATCGGTTTCGATTCGCGCTTCGTGCTGTTCGCCAAGGAAATGCTGCGCCATGGGCCGGGTTTCTTTCCCACCACCTATGGCCAACCCTACGCTGACTACTCCAGCGCCTCGACCCTGCTGATCGACCTGTTCGCCCTGGCCCCGGGCCGGGTCACGACCCTCGCGGCCTGGCTGCCCACGGCCATTGCCGGGGCATCGATCGTCAACCTGATGTACCGCCTGCTGGCGCCCCATTCGAAAACCTGGGCCTTGACCAGCATCGCCCTGCTGTTGCTCAGCAGCACCTTCATCACCGAAACCCGCGCCGTCTCCCTCGACCTGATGCTCGCCGCCATCGCCCTGGCGGTGTTCTACCTGGGCTATGCCCACGATCATTTCGCCGCGCCGCGACGCCTGTGGCCGATCCTCGCGTTGCTGGTCGCGGGGTTCGCCATTCGCGGGCCGATCGGCCTGGTGATTCCCTGCGGCATGCTGTGCAGCTATTACCTGCTCGAAGGCCAGTGGCGACGCATGCTGGTCTTCGGTGGCAGCGCCTTGTTCCTGTTGCTGGCGTGCGTGGCGCTGCTGCTGTGGCTGGCCCGACTGAGCGGCGGCCCGGCCTTCATGCAGGAGGTGATCCGCATGCAGTTCACCGGGCGCATGGATGGCAGCGAAGGCAGCAGCGGGCCGTTCTATTACTTCAGCAGTTCCCTGGACAACTATGCCCTGGCCTACCCGCTGGCGATCCTGACCTGGCTGGCGGTGTGGCTTGGCCCCCGCGAACGGCAGGACCGCGCGCGCAGGCTGCTGGTGCTGTGCAGCGCCGCGGCCCTGCTGGTGTTGATCGGCCTGTCGATTCCCCAGGCGAAAAAAGCCCGCTACCTGCTGCCGATGTTGCCCATGCTGGCGATCGTCGCGGCCTATCCCTTCCACGACGTCCAGGGCCGCGGCCTGGCCTGGCTGCGCCGGGGCATCCAGGGCCTGTGGCTGTTGACCCCCGGATTGCTGATAGCGGCGTTGCTGGTGGCGCAACGGCGCTTTGCCGAACCCTTGGCCGGCTTGAATCCTCTGCTGGTGCTGCTCGGCCTGTTGCAACTGGCCGCGCTGGGCCTGTTGCGCATGCCGCGCCGGCGGATTGGCGGCCTGGCCCTGGGCGCCGTGCTGGCCGTCTGGAGTGCCTATATCCTTGGGTTCGAGCCGCTGGCCCGACAGCTCTACGACACCCGCACCTTCACCCTGGCCGCCTGGCGGCTGATCGAGCAGGCCCCGGCCCCGGTGGTGCTGCACCAGATGGGCAAGGACGCCAAGGCGATCAAATTCATGGTCCACCTCGACCAGGACCTGCAGCCGCTGTTCACCGAGCGCCCCGAGGCCCTTGCGGCCATCCCGGGCCCGGCCTGGGTGGTGATGGACCAGGGCCAGCTGGCGACGCTGAAAACCACGCCGTTGGCGCGACTGACACCGGTGCTCGGCGGGCGCTTCGACCGCAACGACTACGTCCTGCTGCACCTGCCCGGCACCGCCCAACCCTGACGGTTGCCCCACCGCGCCCTGGCTCCTTACACTCGCGCCCCATGACTCTGCAAATCCGCCTGGCCACCGAGGCCGATGCCCTTCTGCTCCCCGCCATCGAACGCAGCGCCGCCGCGCTGTTTCGCCGCGACCCCGAACTGGCCTGGCTGGCCGACGCCGAGGTGCCCGACGCCGCGCAGCACCGCGCGCATATCCGCCAGCAGCGGGTGTGGGTCGCCGTGCTCGATCGAGAGGTGTGCGCCTTCCTCGACGCCGAAGCCTGCGCCGATGCACTGCATATCTGGGAAATCTCGGTCGCCAGTAACGCCCAAGGACGCGGCATTGGCCGCCGCCTGCTGGAGACGCTGCGCGAACAGGCATGCCAGCAAGGCTTCAGCGCCCTGACCCTGAGCACCTTTCGCCAACTGCCGTGGAACGAACCCTTCTACCAGCGCTGCGGTTTTGTCACCCTGGACCCCGACCAACTGGGGCCGCGCCTGCGGCAGGTGCTGGCCGAGGAAGCCCGCCACGGCCTGCCGGCGGCCCGGCGCTGCGCCATGCGCCTGGCGTTGCCTGCTGAACCAAGCCAATCGTAGGAGCGAAGCTTGCTCGCGATGGTGGTCTGGCAGGCCAATATCGATGTTGAATGTAGCGGCTTTATCGCGGGCATGCTTCGCTGCTACAGAGGGGTATTCGGGAGTGTTGCCAGGCATCTAAGGCTGCCGCTTCGCGTTATTTAAAGTGGCTTGCGGGCGGGACCACCCATGGCATGTTCTGTACTCACCGGTTACTTCGTACGGATAACCGCGCGGGAATCTAAAGGACAGTAGTCATGGGTTAAAAATGCCATTACACAGGATAGATCGGCCACCCGTTTCCGGCGCCCCGCTTGATCGACCGCTGCACTTTGCGCCGCTACTTCAGCAACATCGCCTTAATCCCCGACAAACCCGGTCCGAGAACTTGGGTCGCGTCAGCCATTACTCTTGAGATCCACCCCCAGCGCCTGGGCGAACGCCTTCACCAGGGGGCTGCGTACCGTGTTGTGACGCAGGATCAGGCTGAAAGGCGTGCTGTAGTGCACCCGGTCCGCAAGCAGCGCGCGCATTTCACCGCGCTCCACCAGCGGGGCGGCATAGTGCCGGGGCAGAAACCCGAGGAAACGCCCGGTCTTGATCAATATGGCCACGGCCTCCACCTGGGAGGCCGCCGCCGAAAAGCTGTCGTACACAGCAAAGTGGCTCTTCTCCTGATGGATCGCGTAGCGGTGGTTGATGAACTCATGCCGCTTGAGCGTCTCGGTGTCGATTGCGCTATCGGCCACGCTGAACAACGGATGCCCTTCGGCGCAATAAGCCGCGGACTCTTCGTCATATAACTTGAAGTAGTCGAACTCTTCACGCTTTTGATAAACCGGCACTATTCCAGCAACTAAGCGCCCCTCCACCACGCCCCGCTCAACTTCATCCAGTTGCGAAGCGTAAAGTCTGAATCTTACTTTCGGAGATTCAATATTGATCCGCCGCAAGGCTGCAACTAACGGTGAATTAACATCGGTAATCGTATTGTCAATCACCCCTACCCCAAGATCGCCGATTATTTCATTCTGCGCGCAACTAAGCCGATCACGAAAGTTGTCCACCGAGGCAAACAGGTCAATCGATGCCTGATACACCAGGCTGCCTTCCTCGGTCAGGCAAAACCCCTCCCGGCCCCGGGTGCACAGGCGCATGCCGATGCGGATCTCGAGGTCGGAGATCTGCTTGCTGATGGCCGCAAGGCCCACGTTCAGTTCGTTTTGCGCAGCGCTGAAACCGCCCGCCTCGACCACCGCCTTGAATACCTTGAGCAGTTTGAAGTCCAGCCCGCTGAGTGCCAGCGGTGCCCTGTGGGCGGTTTTAATCGGTGGGTTTCCAGAATTGGAAAGTGGGGTTTCCATAATGCTTATTGACCTCGGGCGGCATATTCAACAGGCTTTGCTGCACAACAAAAACACAGCCGACAAATAATAATGAACACAGAAAACAAGGCTTGGCAACCACCAAAAGTTTCCCTGGACCAGCCACAACTCGCTGATTCAACGCCATTAAAAACTGACACTTCGATCAGTTCTCGCCACTTGCAACTGCCCTCTTGAAACCTGCCTGACCGAAGACTCTTCGACGCCCTTCCAGCGGCTGTTGGAGAAGTCCGTGGCCGGCTGTACCGAATTCAATTCGCGTTATCGACGAGGAAAAAAACAATGAACCAGCCTACCGATCGCCTCTGGGGCGCCCGTTTCAAAAGCGGCCCGTCCGAGGCCCTGGCCGCCCTGTCGCGTTGCCCCGAGCGTTACTTCCGCCTGACGCCCTACGACCTCGCCGGTTCCAAGGCCCACGCCCGGGAGTTGCAACGCGCCGGCCTGCTGGACGAGCAGGAAACCCGCACCCTGCTCGAGGCCCTGGCGCGCATTGGCGAAGACTTCCGCGCCGGCCGGGTGAGCCCGACCCTGGACGACGAAGACGTGCACACTTTCATCGAGCGCCTGCTCACCGAACGGCTTGGCGCCCTCGGCGGCAAGCTGCGCGCCGGCCGCTCGCGCAACGACCAGACCGCCAACGACCTGCGCCTGTTCCTGCGCGACCATGTCCGCACCCTGGCGGTGCAGGTGCTGGAGCTGCAGCACGCGCTGGTGGAACAGGCCGAACGGCATGTGGACAGCATCTGCCCGGGCTTCACCCACCTGCAGCAGGCCCAGCCGATCGTCTTCGCCCACCACCTGCTGGCCCACGCTCAGTCGATGCTGCGCGACGTGCAACGGCTGGTGGACTGGGATGCCCGCACCGCCCTGTCGCCATTGGGCGCAGCGGCCATGGCCGGCTCGGCCATCGCCCGCCAGCCGCAACAGTCGGCCCGGGAAATGGGCTACGCCGGCGTCTGCGAGAACTCCATCGACGCGGTGGCCAGCCGCGACCACGTGGCCGAGTTCCTGTTCGTCGCCAGCATGCTCGGGATCAACATCTCGCGCCTGGCCGAAGAGTTCTGCCTGTGGTCGTCGCGACAATTCCGCTGGGTGGCCCTGGACGACGCCTACGCCACCGGCAGCTCGATCATGCCGCAGAAGAAAAACCCCGATATCGCCGAACTGGCGCGGGGCAAGGCCGGCCGGCTGATCGGCAACCTCACCGGGCTGCTGTCGACCCTCAAGTCGTTGCCGCTGTCCTACAACCGCGACCTGAGCGAAGACAAGAACGGCGTGCTCGACAGCGTCGACACCCTGCTGCTGGTGCTGCCGGCCATGGCCGGGATGGTCGCGACCATGACCGTCGACGTCGAGGAACTGCGGCGCCAGGCGCCACTGGGCTTCACCCTGGCCACCGAAGTCGCCGACTGGCTGGCGGTGCGCGGGGTGCCGTTCAAGGAAGCCCACGAAATCACCGGCGCGCTGGTCCAGGCCTGCGAGAAACACGACCTCGAACTCTGGGAGGCGTCCCCGGCCCTGCTGGCCGAGATCGATGGGCGCCTGACCCCGCAGGTGCGCGACAGCCTGACCCTGGAAGCCGCCATCGCCGCCCGCAGCGGCTGGGGCGGCACCGCGCCGGAACAGGTGCGCGCGCAGATCGGCCGACTGAAAACCGCCCTGGCGGCGCAGCGGCAATGGGCCGAGGACTATCAGGGCTTTCGCCTCTGAAGCCGCACACAAAACCTGTGGGAGCGAGCTTGCTCGCGATTACGGTTTCACCTTCAACATCAACGTGGACTGACCCACCGCTATCGCGAGCAAGCTCGCTCCCACAGCGATAGCGCCGAAACCGAGTACGGAGAAACAGCATGAGCCAGACCCAGGCAGAGCGCCTCCTCGCCGAGCGCAAACAAGCCGAAAACCAGTTCGACATCACCCAGTACGAACATGTGCCGCGGCGCTACTACGGGCGGATCTTCTTCGCCACGGTGATCGTCATTGCCCTTGTCGGCCTGGTCCGGGCCTTCGCCGAAGGCAAGATCGAATGGTCGTACATCGGCCAGTTCCTCACGTCCCGGGCGATCCTGTTCGGCCTGCTCAACACCCTGGTCATGGCGATCCTGGCCATGGCCCTGGGCATCGTGTTCGGGGTCATCACCGCGATCATGCGCATGTCGGCCAACCCGATCCTGCGCTACGTGGCCGTGACCTACACCTGGCTGTTCCGCGGCACGCCGCTGATCCTGCAGCTGCTGCTGTGGTTCAACCTGGCGCTGATCTTCCCCACCATCGGCATTCCCGGGTTGTTCGAGCTGGACACCGTGAGCCTGATGACGCCATTCGTGGCCGCCCTGCTCGGCCTGAGCATCAACCAGGGCGCCTACACCGCCGAAGTGGTGCGCGCCGGCCTGCTGTCGGTGGACACCGGCCAGTACGAGGCCGCCAAGTCGATCGGCATGCCGCGCCTGCAGGCGCTGCGCCGGATCATCCTGCCCCAGGCCATGCGCATCATCATCCCGCCGGTGGGCAACGAGTTCATCGGCATGGTCAAGATGACCTCCCTGGCCAGCGTGATCCAGTACTCGGAACTGCTCTACAACGCCCAGAACATCTACTACGCCAACGCCCGGGTGATGGAGCTGCTGATCGTCGCCGGCATCTGGTACCTGGCCGCCGTCACCGTCCTGTCCTTCGGCCAAAGCCGCCTGGAACGCCGTTTCGCCCGTGGCGCCGGCAAGCGCTCGTAAGCAGCCCTGGAGAATCCGATCATGAGAAACATCGTCAAGGCTGTGGGCCTGAACAAGTACTACGACAACTACCACGCCCTCAAGGACGTCAACATCGAGGTCGAGCAAGGCGAAGTGCTGTGCATCATCGGCCCGTCCGGCTCGGGCAAGAGCACCCTGCTGCGCTGCGTCAACCAGCTGGAGAAGATCGACAAGGGCGGCCTGTGGGTCGACGGCGAGCTGGTGGGCTACCGCATCGTCGGCAACAAGCTGCACGAGCTCAACGAATCGCAGATCGCCCGCCAGCGCCTGGCCACCGGCATGGTGTTCCAGCGCTTCAACCTGTTCCCGCACATGACCGTGCTGCAAAACATCGTCGAAGGCCCGTGCCAGGTGCTCAAGCGCGCGCCCAAGGAGTCCCACGAGGAAGCCCTGGAGCTGCTGGCCCGGGTGGGCCTGGCCGACAAGCGCAACAGCTACCCGATCGAGCTGTCCGGCGGCCAGCAGCAACGGGTGGCGATCGCCCGCGCCCTGGCCATGCGGCCCAAGCTGATGCTGTTCGATGAACCCACTTCGGCACTCGACCCGGAACTGGTCGGTGAGGTGCTGTCGGTGATGCGCGACCTGGCGCAAACCGGCATGACCATGATCGTCGTCACCCATGAACTGGGCTTCGCCCGGGAGGTTTCCAACCGCATGGTGTTCATGGACGGCGGGCAGATCGTGGAGGCTGGAAGCCCCGAAGAAATACTAATAAGTCCACAAAACCCGCGCACCCAAAGCTTCATTTCTGCCGTTCGAACCTAGGCCCGAGCTCGCAAACCCGCAGCGGACCTCACAACACTCATAAGAGAACGACCATGAAGAACTTCGTCATTCCAGCAGTACTCGCAAGCCTGATGGCCAGCAGCTTGACCTTCGCCGCCGAGCTGCCCGCCAGCCTCAAGGCCAAGGGCGAGATCGTCGTAGCGATCATGCCCAACTACCCGCCGATGGACTTCAAGGACCCGGCCACCAACCAGCTCACCGGCCTCGACTACGACCTGGGCAACGCCCTGGCCGAGCGCCTGGGGGTGAAGATCGCCTGGCAGGAAACCGGCTTCGAGCAAATGATCAACGCCCTGACCACCGAGCGCGTGGACGCGGTGCTGTCGGGCATGACCGACACCGCCGAACGGCAGAAGAGCGTGACCTTCGTCGACTACTTCACCAGCGGGCCGCAGTTCTACACCCTGCAGAAAAACACCGCGATCAACGAACCCAGCGACCTGTGCGGGAAGAAGGTCGGCACCAGCCGCCGCACCACCTTCCCGGCGGAAATCGCCACCTGGAGCAAGGCCAACTGTGAAGCCCAGGGCAAGCCGGCGGTGCTGGTGATCGGCACCGAAGGTTCGGCCGACGCCCGCGCCCAACTGCGCCAGAGCCGCATCGACGCGGCCATGCAAGGCAGCGAGACCCTGCCGTACCTCAAGACCCAGGAAAAGGACACCTACAAGACCCTGGGCCTGCCGATCTCCGAGCAGTTCACCGGCCTGGGCGTGAGCAACAAGAAGCCCGAGCTGGCCGCGGCCCTGAAGAACGCGCTGCAAAGCATGGTCGACGACGGCAGCTACCAGGCCATCCTGAAGAAATGGGACCTGGAGCTGGGCGCGATCAAGACCGTGACCCTCAACGCCGGTAAATAACCCCCGGGCAATCCTGTAGGAGCGAGCGTGCTCACGATGAAGCCGGCACTGTCGACATCGGCGTCGCCTGTCAGGCCGCTATCGCGAGCACGCTCGCTCCTACAGGCCGGGTCGATCACGGCCCGCGCCAATGACTGGAGCGCTATCGATGTCCTCCTCACCCCAACCCACCTGGCCGGACGGGCGCCAGGCGTGCCTGGCCCTGGCCTTCGACCTCGACGGGCCGACCGGCGACGCCATGCTCGACGGCTCGATCTGGCGCAAGCCGGAATACTTCGGCTTCGGCGGCTATGGCCCCTATCGGGCCCTGCCGCGCCTGCTCGACCTGCTCGATGCCTTCCGGATCCCGACCACCTTCTTCGTCCCGGCCTGGGTGGTGGAGAACTGGCCCCGGCAATGCCAGGCCATCGTCGAGCGCGGGCACGAGGTGGCCTACCACGGCTACCGGCATGAGTCCTTCCATGCCCTGCCCCTGGAGCAGCAGAAGGCGGTCATGGCCAAATCCCGCGAGGTGTTCTGGAAGCACCTGAATATCCGCGCCGAAGGTTTCCGTACCCCGTCCGGCGACTGGCGAGCCGAAACCCCGGCCATGCTGGTGGAAGCCGGCGTCACTTATTCCAGCAGCATGCGCGGCGACGACCGCCCGTACCTGGTCCGGGTGCCGGGCCATGCCACGCCGCTGGTGGAGATCCCCGGGCGTTGGGAGATGGACGACTACGCCTCCCTCGCCTACACCCGCGCCCCCGATTTCCCCGCGGGCCTGGACCGCACCGCCAGCTACGCGCTGACCCTGGACAACTGGTGCCGCGAGTACGACGGCGCCATGGACGAAGGGCTGTGCCTGACCACCCTGTTCCACCCCAAGATCACCGGCAAACCCGGGCGCATCCTGCTGCTGGAGCGCCTGTTCGAACATATGCGCCAGCGCGAGGACGTGTGGTTCGCCACCTGCCGCGACGTCGCCCGCTGGTGGCTCAAGGAGCATCACCATGGCTGAACCCCAGGCCTGGCCCCAGGGCTACCGCTGCGCCGTGGCGGTGACCGTCGACTACAACGACATCCACGGCATCCTCACCCAGGCCCCGGAAGTGGCCGGCCGCGACAAGACCCTGTCGGTCTGGCGCTATGGCAGCCAGCGTGGCGTCGAACGCCTGCTGGCGCTGCTCGACGAATTGCGGGTGCCGGCCACCTGGTTCGTTCCAGGGATCGTGGCCGAGGAAAACCCCGGGCATGTGCGGGCGATCCAGGCCGCCGGGCATGAAATCGCCTGCGCCGGTTATCGCCACGCCAACTACGACCTACTGAGCCTGGCCGAGCAACGGCTGGAACTGCAACGCGGTTGCCAGGCCCTGGCCGACCTCACCGGGCAGCGCCCCCGGGGGTTTCGCATTCCGGCCGGCAACTGGGCCCCGGGGTTCGTCGAGGCGCTGCATGGGCAAGGCATTCGCTGGTCGTCGTCCTGGCGCGGCGATGACCTGCCCTTCCCCCACCCGACCCGGCCGCAAGTGATCGAGCTGCCCCTGCACTACGAGCTGGAAGACGAACCCTACTTCGCCTTCAACCTCAGCCCCGCGGTACCGCCGGGGCAATCGCGGATCGCCTCCTACCGCCACACCCTGGGCAACCTGCTGATGGACTTCGCCGGCTTCCACCGGTTCGGCCTGCTCTACGTGCTGCGCCTGCACCCGGAGATCATCGCCACCCCGGGGCGCATCGGCTTGCTGCGCGAGCTGTTGCAGGGCATCCAGCAGCACGAGGATGCGTGGATCGCCCGCGCCGGCGAGATCGCCCAGTGGTGGGCGGAACGCGCGCAACCGCTGGCGGAGGATCACCCCGCGGCGATATATGAACGTCACTATCGGGCCTACCTGCCATGACCGATCGCTTGCAACGCCTGGCGCAATTCTGCGTCGACAGCCGTTTCGAAGACCTGCCCCCGGCCCTGGTGGCCCAGGCTACCCGGCATATCCTCGACACCTTTGGCGCCGCGCTGGCCGGTGCCGACAGCGAAGTCGCCGTGGCGGCGCGGCAGGCCCTCGGCGACGAAGTCGGCCACAGCCGGGTATGGGGCACCGCGCTGAGCACCAGTGCCACCCAGGCCGCCTTGCTCAACGGCATCGCCGCCCATGCCCTGGAGCTGGACGACACCGGCGGCTGCGACCATTCCGGGGCCGTGGTGTTGCCGGCGGTGATGGCCGCCGCCAGCCTGCGGCACACGGCCCTCAGCGGCCGTGAGCTGCTCACCGCGGTGGTCATGGGTTACGAAGTCGGGCGCCGGGTGCTGGAAGCCTGCGGCGGTTATTCGGCGCATAACGGCGCCGGCTGGCACTCCACCGCCACCTGCGGGGTGTTCGGCGCGGCGGCCGCCTGCGGCCGGGTGCTCGGCCTCGATGCCCGGCAGATGCGCTCGGCCCTGGGCCTGGCCGGCAGCTTCAGCGGCGGGCTCTGGGCCTTTATTCACGACGGTTCGCACAGCAAGAAACTGCACAGCGGCCGGGCGGCCGAAGGCGGCCTGCTGGCCGCGCGGCTGGCCCGGCAAGGCGTGACCGGGCCGGGCCAGCTGTTCGAGGAGGTCTGGGGCGGCTTCCTCAAGACCCTGGCCGGCAGCGCCGCAATCCCCCAGGCCCTGGACGAAAGCCTGGGCCTGGTGTGGAAGCTCGCACGCTGCTCGATCAAGCCACATGCCTCCTGCCGGGGCACCCATTCGGCCATCGATGCCCTGGGCCTGTTGCTCGAACAATTGCAGGTGACAGCGGATCAGGTGGAAGACATCCGGGTGTCCCTCTGCGCCTTCCTCGACGGCATGTGCGGCGGCCGCGACATCGACTCCCTGGCCGCCGCGCAGATGAGCCTGCCCTACGCCCTGGCGGCGCGCCTGGTGCATGGCCACGCCGGGCTGGATGCCTATGACCGCCGATGCCGCGAAACGGCAGGGATCGCCAGCGCCATGGCACGGATCCGCCTTGAAGTGGACCCACAACTGTCGGAGGATGGCGAGCCCGTGCTCACCCTGCGCACCCGCGACGGGCGCCAGGCCAGCCTGTGCGTCGAGGTGCCGTTGGGCGCGCCGGGCAACCCGCTCGGCGATCAGGCGCTGCAAGAAAAGTTTCTCAGCCTGGCGACCCGGGTGCTGCCCGCCGGGCGCGCCGGCGAATTGCTGCAACGGTTGTGGCGGCTGGCGGATATGGAATCCGTCGCCGTGCTGGACCGCTGGCTCCAACCATAGCCCGCCCGTAGCCCACTCAGACAACAAGGACTCGTGCACCACCGTGGCCACTTATTCGCTGGCTATCCGCCGCCTGATGATCTGCTCGCTGACCATTGTCGTCAGTCGCGCCATCACCAGCCCCCTGCTTACCCTGTTCCTCAGCAAAAAACTCGGCCTCGACCAGCAGGACGTCGGCCTGCTGCTGGGGATCGCGGTGTTCATCGCCACCCTGCTCGCGCTGTATGGCGGCTACATCCTCGATCGCCTGGACAAGCGCCGGCTGCTGATCCTGACCATGCTCTCCAGCGGCATCGGTTTTGTGCTGCTGACCTTCGCCCACAACCTCTACCTGACCACCGCGATCCTGGTGATCACCGAAACCGCCTCGGCGCTGTTCCTGATCGGTTCCAAGGCGATCATCAGCGAAAACCTGCCGGTGAGTCAGCGGGCCAGGGTGTTCTCCCTGCGCTACACCCTGACCAACATCGGCTACGCCACCGGCCCGATGCTCGGCGTGGTGATCGCCGGGCATTTGCCGTTGGCGCCGTTCCTGATCGCCGGCGCCATCGCCTTTCTCAGCACCCTGCTGATGCGCGGCATTCCAGCCACGCCGGGGCTGCCCTCGCTGAGCAAGCCGCAGAGCTTCCTCAACACCCTGGTGACCCTGAAAAACGACCGCACGCTGATCATGTTCACCTGTGGCTGCCTGCTCAGCACCATCGTCCATGGACGCTTCACCCTGTACCTGTCGCAGTACCTGCTGGTTACCGAAGACGCGAAAAGCGCCCTCGACACCATGGCCGCCCTGCTGGCCTGCAACGCCATCAGCGTGATCCTGCTGCAGTACCAGATCGGCCGGTTCCTCAAGCGCGAACAACTGCGCTACTGGATCGCCGTCGGCACCAGCCTGTTCATCCTCGGCCTGGTCGGCTTCAGCCTGGCCGACAGCCTGCTGGGCTGGTGCCTGGCGATGTTCGTCTTCACCCTCGGCGAGATGATCATCTACCCGGCGGAATTCCTGTTCATCGACACCCTGGCCCCCGAGGCGCTGCGCGGCAGCTACTACGGCGCGCAGAACCTCGCGGCCCTGGGCGGCGCCTTGAGCCCGGTGATCTGCGGCTACCTGCTGGTGCACACCCCGGCGCCGACCATGTTCTATGCCCTGGGCGCCTTGACCGCCCTGGGTGGCCTGCTGTGTTTCCTCAGCGGACGGCGGGTGGCCCAGGCCGCGACAGTGCAAAAATAATGCACTTAAGCAGCATTATTATGAATTTGTAGATACCTCGATTGATCGGCACACTGTGCCGGTTCCTCCCCCAACTGTTGGAACGCTTCAGGGCTTTCTGGTGATCCAGACAAGCCCTTCTTTTTGCCCGCTGAACCGGAATTGGATCGCTTGGTCATGCTTGCTCGCTGGAAACCCGCCGCCATCAATACCCGCCCCTCGGAATGGAGCCGCGCCGCGATCGGCATGGCCTTGGGCACGTTGTTCAGTGTCTGGTTGTGCGGCCGGGTGTTCGGCCTGGAAGTGGCGCTGCACCTGATCGGCCCGCTGGGGGCCTCGGCGGTGCTGCTGTTCGCGGTGTCGTCCGGGGCGCTGGCACAACCCTGGTCGATCCTCGGTGGCTACCTGTGCGCGGCAGTCCTGGCGTTGCTGGTAGCCCATGTGCTCGGGCGCACCCTGGGCAGCGCCTGCCTGGCCGCCGGCATGTCCCTGGTGCTGATGTGCTGGCTGCGTTGCCTGCACCCGCCGGCCGGCGCCGTAGCCTTGACGATGGTACTGGCCGACCCGGCGACCCTTGCCCTCGACTGGCTGGCCCTGGGCCCGGTGATGCTGGCGGCCCTGTGCCTGTTGCTCAGCGCCCTGGCCTACAACAACCTGACCCGCATCCGCTACCCCAAGGGCCAGAGTGAACCTGCGACCCAGCTGCCCGCCGATCGGCCATCGACCGATGCCCAGGCCATCACCGCCGCCGACCTCAAGCTGGCGCTGGATGAGATGCAAGAGTTCTTCGACGTCACGCCGCACGACCTGGAACAACTGATCCATGCCAGCGAAGCCCATGCGCGCCGGCGCAGCATTGGCGAAGTGTTGACGCCGCGGGTGTGATCGGAGGTTATCCGGACAGGTCGCGGACTCAGGTTTGACGGCAACTGCGTTGCCGGTCGCAGCCTCGCAGGCTCGGCAGCGGCTACACCGCCACCGCGAACCCTGTAGCCGCTGCCGCAGGCTGCACTCAAGCGCGAAGCGCTCGTAAAACCAGGCGCCGCGTTTTACGACTCAGATCATCGGATCCCAGCGCTGCGACCAGTCGGTGTCGCTGGCGATGACCTCGCGCAGCACTTCGAAGGCCTGCTGCAGCTCCACCGAGTCGCGTTCGCGGGCGTACAGCAGGTAGGTCGGGAAGTTGAACTCCGGGGCCTTTTCCACCCGTTCCAGCACACCGCTGTCCAGGTAGCTTTGCACCACCCGGGTACGGAAGTAGCCACTGCCGCCGCCCTCGAGGATGAACTGCAAGGCCAGCGGCCCGAGGTTGAACCCCACCGCGGCCTTGGCCTGGTCCGGCAGCGCCGCGTCGTGCTGGCGGCGGAAATCCTCGCCCCAATCGATGTACACATAAGGCTCGGGCTTGCCGGCCAGGCGCACCAGGATCAGCTTTTCCTCGAGCAATTGCTCGACCTGCAACCCCGGCCCGTACACCGGTTGGAACACCAGCGCGGCATCCAGCACCCCCAGTTCCAGCTGGCGTTGCAGGCTCGCCCCCTCGGCGATCTGGCTGCGCACGGCGTGGCTGGGAATCGCCTGGCGCAAACGCCTTACCCAGTTGAGCATCAGCGGGTTGCACAAGCTGACTTCACCGCCGATGTGCAGCACATTGCGATAACCGGCCAGCAACGGCAGGTCGCGCTGGGCAGCCTCCCAGGTCTGCACCAGCTGGTTGGCGTAGACGATGAACGCCTCGCCATCGGCGGTCAGCCGCGCCCCGGCGCGGTTGCGCACGAACAGCTTGCAGTCGAGCTGGCCTTCGAGGTTCTGCACCCGGGCGCTGATCGCGGTCTGGGTCAGGTGCAGGCGCTCGGCCGCGGCGATCAGGCTGCCGCTGCGGACGATTTGCAAAAAGGTGCGGGCCAGGTCGATGTCCATGTTGCCTCTGGGTCACGAAAGTCGGGCGCCATTGTAGCGACGCCGGTCGTCCGGTGCGCCTGGACGGCAGATAAATCCGCGCTCGCCCTACCGGCCCCGACGGCATGGCAAACAGCGTCGAGGGCATCTGCGCCTTATGCAAAAATGCACAGCCAACCTGCAGTTATCCGGGTTGTACATGGCAAATTTGCACTGTTACGATCCCTCATCGTTCGCGCGCGAACACACCTATAAAGAACAATAAAAGCAGGGAGTTAGTGATGACTGCTCAGGTTCCATCCCAGGCCACGCGAGACGCCGGTACCGCGCCGGTCGAGGCCTCGCAACAGGACGTGCTGGCCGAAGTCCGCAACCACATCGGTCACCTGACCCTCAACCGCCCCGCCGGCCTCAATGCCATCACCCTCGGCATGGTGCGCACCCTGCAACTACAGCTCGACGCCTGGGCCCAGGACCCGCAGGTGCACGCGGTGGTCCTGCGTGGCGCCGGCGAGAAGGCCTTCTGCGCCGGCGGCGATATCCGCACCCTCTACGACAGCTACAAGAACGGCCAGACCCTGCATGAGGAGTTCTTCGTCGAGGAATACGCGCTGGACCTGACGATCCACCATTACCGCAAGCCGGTGCTGGCGCTGATGGACGGCTTTGTCCTCGGCGGCGGCATGGGCCTGGTCCAGGGCGCCGACCTGCGCCTGGTCACCGAGCGCAGCCGCCTGGCGATGCCGGAAGTCGGCATCGGTTATTTCCCGGATGTCGGCGGCAGTTACTTCCTGTCGCGCATCCCCGGCGAGCTGGGGATCTACCTGGGGGTCAGCGGCGTCCAGGTCCGCGCCGCCGATGCCCTGTACTGCGGGCTGGCGGACTGGTACCTGGAGAGCGACAAGCTGAGCCTGCTGGACCAGCGCCTCGACCGCCTGCAATGGCGCGACACCCCGCTCAAGGACCTGCAGGGCCTGCTGGCCAAGCTCGCCGTGCAGCAGTTGCCAGACGCGCCGCTGGCGGCGCTGCGCCCGGCCATCGACCACTTCTTCGCCCAGGCCGACGTGCCGGGCATCGTGCAACAGCTGCGCGAAGTGACCCTGGGCGATACTCATGAATGGGCCAGCAGCACCGCCGACCTGCTGTCGACCCGCTCGCCCCTGGCCATGGCCGTGACCCTGGAAATGCTCCGGCGCGGTCGCCAGTTGAGCCTGGAACAGTGTTTTGCCCTGGAGCTGCACCTGGACCGCCAGTGGTTCGAGCGCGGCGACCTGATCGAGGGCGTGCGCGCCCTGCTGATCGACAAAGACAAGAACCCACGCTGGAACCCGCCGATCCTGCAGGCGCTGGACGCCGCGCACGTGGCGAGTTTCTTCAGCGCTTTCGACCCGAGCCGGAGCTGAGCCATGCACGACATTGAATTGAGCGAAGAGCAGGTGATGATCCGCGACATGGCCCGGGACTTCGCCCGCGGTGAAATCGCCCCCCACGCCCAGGCCTGGGAAAAGGCCGGCTGGATCGACGACGCCCTCGTGGCGAAGATGGGCGAACTGGGCCTGCTGGGCATGGTGGTCCCCGAGGAATGGGGCGGCACCTATGTCGACTACGTGGCCTACGCCCTGGCGGTGGAAGAGATCTCCGCCGGCGACGGCGCCACCGGCGCGCTGATGAGCATCCACAACTCGGTGGGCTGCGGGCCGATCCTCAACTACGGCAGCGAGGAACAGAAACAGACCTGGCTGGCGGACCTGGCCAGCGGCCAGGCGATCGGCTGCTTCTGCCTGACCGAACCCCAGGCCGGTTCCGAAGCCCACAACCTGCGCACCCGCGCCGAGCTCAAGGACGGCCAGTGGGTGATCAACGGCGCCAAGCAGTTCGTCAGCAACGGCCGGCGCGCCAAGCTGGCCATCGTTTTCGCGGTGACCGATCCGCAGCTGGGCAAGAAAGGCCTGTCGGCGTTCCTGGTGCCCACCGACACCCCGGGTTTTGTCGTCGATCGCAGCGAACACAAGATGGGCATCCGCGCCTCGGACACCTGCGCGGTGACCCTCAACCAGTGCACCGTCCCCGAGGCCAACCTGCTGGGCGAGCGTGGCAAGGGCCTGGCCATTGCCCTGTCCAACCTCGAAGGCGGTCGCATCGGCATTGCCGCCCAGGCCCTGGGCATCGCCCGCGCCGCGTTCGAGGCGGCGCTGGCCTACGCCCGCGAGCGGGTGCAGTTCGACAAGCCGATCATCGAGCACCAGAGCATCGCCAACCTGCTCGCCGACATGCACACCCGCCTCAACGCCGCGCGCCTGCTGATCCTGCATGCCGCGCGCCTGCGCAGCGCCGGCCAGCCGTGCCTGTCGCAAGCCTCCCAGGCCAAGCTGTTCGCCTCGGAAATGGCCGAGCAGGTCTGCTCTTCGGCGATCCAGATCCACGGCGGCTACGGCTACCTCGAGGACTACCCGGTGGAGCGCTACTACCGGGACGCGCGGATCACCCAGATCTACGAAGGCTCCAGCGAGATCCAGCGCATGTTGATTGCCCGCGAGCTGAAGCACTATCTGTTGTGACCCCAGAAGCATCGCTGCACGCCGAATAGAGGTAGCCGCTGGCGCAGCCTGCGATCGAGGCCGAAGGACTCGCTGTCAGCCCTGACGCGGCTCATCCACTGAACCGCGTCGCCCGCCTTGCGACCGTACCGGTCGATCGCAGGCTGCGCCAGCGGCTACAGGCACACGCGCTACCCGCGATAGCGTCCGTACAAACACCACACACAAAAAATCGCAGCCGAAGCTGCGATTTTTTATGGCTAGCGACAGCCCGGACTATTTGTCCTTGAACTGCGCCTCCCGCTTGGCGATGAACGCCGCCATGCCTTCCTTCTGATCCTCGGTGGCGAAGGCCGCGTGGAACACCCGGCGCTCGAAACGCACGCCTTCCGACAGGCTGACTTCGAAGGCGCGGTTCACGCTTTCCTTGATCATCATGCTCACGGGCAGCGACTTGGCGGCGATCAGCGCCGCGACTTTCAGCGCCTCGTCCAGCAGCTCATCGGCCGGCACGATGCGCGCGACGATGCCGCAACGCTCGGCTTCCACCGCGTCGATAAACCGCCCGGTCAGGCACATTTCCATGGCCTTGGCCTTGCCCACCGCGCGGGTCAGGCGCTGGGTGCCGCCCATGCCCGGCAGCACGCCGAGGTTGATTTCCGGCTGGCCGAACTTGGCGTTGTCGCCGGCCAGGATGAAGTCGCACATCAGCGCCAGTTCACAGCCGCCACCCAGGGCAAAACCGTTGACCGCGGCGATGATCGGCTTGCGCCGGTTGGCCACCCGGTCGCTGTCGCTGAACAGGTCGTCCATGTAGATCCGCGGGTAGCTCAGCTCAGCCATTTCCTTGATGTCGGCGCCGGCGGCGAAGGCCTTCTTCGAGCCGGTGAGGACGATGCAGCCGATCCGTGGATCGGCTTCCAGGCTGTCCAGGGCCTGGTTCACTTCGCTGACGATCTGCGCGTTGAGGGCGTTCAGCGCCTGCGGACGGTTGAGGGTGATCAGGCCGACGCGGTCCTTGATCTCCAACAGAATGGTTTCGTAACTCATGTGTCAGCTCCTGCTAAAAGTCAGAGGTTGCGCGAAATGACCATGCGCTGGATGTCGCTGGTGCCTTCGTAGATCTGGCAGACCCGCACGTCGCGGTAGATGCGCTCCAGCGGAAAGTCGTTCAAGTAGCCATAGCCGCCCAGGGTTTGCAAGGCGGCGGAACAGACCTTCTCGGCCATTTCCGAGGCGAACAGCTTGGCCATCGACGCTTCCACCAGCGCCGGCTTGCCGCTGTCGCGCAGGGCTGCGGCGTAGTGCACCATCTGCCGCGCCACGGCGATCTGGGTGGCCATGTCCGCCAGGCGGAATGCCACCGCCTGATGCTCGATGATCGGCTTGCCGAAGCTCTGCCGCTCGCGGGCGTAGTCACGGGCGGCTTCGAAGGCCGCGCGGGCCATGCCCACCGCTTGCGAGGCGATCCCCACCCGCCCGCCTTCGAGGTTGGCCAGGGCGATCTTGTAGCCCTCGCCCTCCTCGCCCAGGCGGTTGGCCAGCGGCACCTTCACGTCCTCGAAGAGAATCTGGCAGGTGTCGGAGGCGTGCTGGCCGAGTTTGTCTTCCACTCGCGCGACGCTGTAGCCCGGCGAGTCGGTGGGCACGATAAAGGCGCTGATGCCGCGCTTGCCGGCCGCCGGGTCGGTCACCGCGAAGACGATCACCACCCCGGCGTTCTGCCCGGAAGTGATGAACTGCTTGCAGCCGTTGAGCACGTAATGCCCGCCCTCCAGCCGCGCCCGGGTTTTCAGGCTGCTGGCGTCGGAGCCGGCCTGGGGTTCGGTCAGGGCGAAGGCGCCGAGCATGGCGCCGCTGGCCAGGGGCTTGAGGAAACGCTCCTTCTGCTCGTCGTTGCCGAACTTGAGGATCGGCACGCAGCCCACCGAGTTGTGCACGCTCATGATGGTCGAGCAGGCGCCGTCGCCGGCGGCGATCTCTTCCAGGGCCATGGCATAGGCCAGGTAGCCGGTGTCGCAACCGCCCCACTGCTCCGGCACCAGCATGCCGAAAAAGCCCAGCCCGGCCATCTCGCCGATGGCCTCGCGGGGGAAGCGATGCTCGCGGTCCCATTCGGCGGCGAATGGCTTCAGGCGTTCCTGGGCGAACTGCCGGGCCGCGTCGCCGATCTGCTGTTGTTCGTCATTAGGCAGCATGGTGATTCCTTAATACAGGCATTCGACGGCCATGGCCGTGGCTTCGCCGCCGCCGATGCAGATCGCCGCGACGCCGCGCTTCAGGCCTTTCTGGCGCAGGGCCGAGAGCAGGGTCACGAGGATCCGCGCGCCGGACGCGCCGATCGGGTGGCCCAGGGCGCAGGCGCCGCCGTGGACGTTGACCTTGTCGTGGGGGATTTCCAGTTTCTGCATGGTGACCAGGCTGACCACGGCAAAGGCTTCGTTGATTTCGAACAGCTCGACCTGGTCCAGCGACCAGCCGGTGTTCTTCAGCAGTTTCTTGATCGCCCCGACCGGCGCCACCGGGAACAGCCCCGGGGTATCGGCGAACGCGGCGTGGCCGTGGATCACCGCCAGAGGTTTGAGGCCACGTTTCTCGGCCTCGGAACGGCGCATCAGCACCAGGGCCGCGGCGCCGTCGGAGATCGAGCTGGAGTTGGCCGCGGTGACGGTGCCGCCGTCGCGGAACGCCGGTTTCAGCGTGGCGATCTTGTCCAGCCTGGCCTTGGGCGGCTGTTCGTCGTCGCTGATGGTTTGCTGTTCCCTACCGACGGTGACCTGCAGCGGCACGATTTCCGCCTTGAAGCTGCCGTCCTTGATCGCCTGCTGGGCACGGGTCAGCGAGGCCACGGCGAAGGCGTCCTGGGCTTCGCGGCTGAAGCCATTGGCTTCGGCGCAGTCTTCGGCGAAGGTGCCCATCAGCCGGCCCTTGTCGTAGGCGTCTTCGAGACCGTCGAGGAACATGTGGTCGAGCACCCGCCCGTGGCCCATGCGGTAGCCGCTGCGGGCGCGGTCCAGCAGGTACGGCGCGTTGGACATGCTTTCCATGCCGCCGGCGATCACCACCTCGGCGCTGCCGGCCAGCAGCATGTCGTGGGCGGCGATGGTCGCGGCCATCCCGGAGCCGCACATCTTGTTCAGGGTGGTGCAGCGGGTGGCCTTGTCCAGCCCGGCGCCCAGCGCCGCCTGGCGGGCCGGTGCCTGGCCGAGACCGGCCGGCAGCACGCAGCCGAACAGCACTTCATCGACACTGTCGCTGGCCACCCCGGCGCGCTCGACGGCGGCCTTGATGGCGGCGGCGCCCAACTGGGGCGCGGTCAGGCTTTTCAGTTCGCCCTGGAAACCGCCCATGGGGGTGCGGACGGCGCTGACGATAACGATCGGATCTTGGTTCATGGGGAGTCCTCCTTACTTGGCTGCCATGCGCAGGGCGCCGTCGAGACGGATCACCTCGCCATTGAGCATGCTGTTGCTAATGATATGCCCGACCAGCGCGGCGTACTCGTCCGGCTTGCCCAGGCGTGGCGGGAACGGCACGCCGGCGGCCAGGGAAGCGCGGACTTCGTCGCTCATGCCGGCCATCATCGGGGTTTCGAAAATGCCCGGGGCGATGGTCATCACCCGGATGCCGAAGCGTGCCAGTTCGCGGGCGGCCGGCAGGGTCAGGCTGGCGATGGCGCCTTTGGAGGCGGCATAGGCGGCCTGGCCGATCTGCCCGTCGAAGGCCGCCGCCGAGGCGGTGTTGATGATCACCCCGCGCTCGCCGTCGGCGTTCGGCTCGCTGTCGGCGATGGCCGCGGCGGCCAGGCGCATCAGGTTGAAGCTGCCGATCAGGTTGACGTTGATCACCTGGCTGAAGCTGGCCAGGGCATGGGGACCGTGCTTGCCGAGGATCTTCTCGCCGCGCACGATCCCGGCGCAGTTGACCAGCCCATGCAGGCTGCCGAACGCCTTGAGCGTGGCCTGTACCGCCGCGTCCGCGGCCGCCTCGTCAGTGATATCGGCGACCGTGCTCTGGCAGCCGAGCTGCCGCGCCTGGGCTTGCACAGCCTCGGCGTTGAGGTCCACCAGCATCACCTGGGCGCCGGCCTTGACCAGCATCTGCGCGGTGGCCGCACCGAGACCGGAAGCGCCGCCACTGACGATAAAAACCTTGTTTTCGATGTGCATCATGAGTTCCTGGGTAATTCAGGCCGAAGCCTTGTGCGCCGCGGCCTCTTGAGCCTTGGCGATTTCCTGGTTGCGCAGGATGAAGCGCTGCAACTTGCCGCTTGGGGTTTTCGGCAAGTCGCCGATGAATTCGATTTCACGGGGATACGAGTGCGCGGCCAGGCGCTTGCGCACATGCTGGCGCAGCTCCTCGGCCAGCTCCGGCGCGGCACGGTATTGCGGGCTGAGCACGACGAAGGCCTTGACCAGCTCGGTACGCTCCGGATCGGGCTTGCCGATCACCGCCGCCTCGACCACCGCCGGATGCTCGATCAGCGCGCTTTCCACGTCGAACGGGCCGACCCGGTAACCCGAGGTGGTGATCACGTCGTCGCTGCGCCCGACGAAGCTGATGCTGCCGTCCGGGTTCAGTTCCACGGTGTCGCCGCTGAGGTAGTAGTGGCCGACGAAAGCCTTGGTCACCACGCCGTCGTAGCCGTTGAACCAGCACATCGGCGACTGGCTGCGGTCGATGGCGAGGATCCCCGGCTGGCCCACCGAGAGTTCCCGGTGCTGTTCGTCGAGCACCACGATGCGATGGCCCGGCGAGGCGAAACCGGCCGCGCCGACATGCACCGGGTGCTCCAGGCCGTGGTGGTTGCACAGGACCATGCCCAGTTCGGTCTGGCCGTAATGGTCGTGGATCACCACGCCGAGGTTGTCGGCGAACCAGCGGATCACCTCCGAGTTCAGCGGCTCGCCGGCGCTGCTGACAATGCGCAGCTTGCCCTTGATCGAGCGGGCGAACTGATCGCCGCCGGCGATCAGCAGGCGGTAGGCGGTCGGCGAACCGGTGAGGTTGCTGATCCCGTATTTATTGATCACCCGGCAAGTGCTTTCCAGGGTGAAGGGCCCATCGTAGAAGGTGATCGGGTGGCCCAGGCCCAGCGGGCCGGTGACGCCGAAATAGATGCCGTAGGCCCAGCCCGGGTCGGCGACGTTCCAGAACGCGTCCTCGGGACGCAGGTCCACGGCGTCGCGGGTGTAGCTCTGGAACGCGACGATGGCCTTGAGCGGCACGTACAGGGCCTTGGACGGGCCGGTGGTGCCGGAGGTGAACATCAGCAGGAACGGGTCCTCGCCCGTCAGCAGCACGGGTTCGCACTGCGCCGGGTAATGGGCCAGCTCGGCCCAGAAACTGAAGTCGCCGCGGACGATGCCCTGGCCCTTGGCGCCCGCGACCGTGACGATGGTCGGGCAGTCGGCCACCTCATTGAGCTTTGGCCGGTTGACCGCGTCGGTCACCACCAGCTTGGCCCCGGAGCTGCCCAGGCGGTGTTCGATGGCCTTGGGGCCGAAGGCGGTGAACAGCGGCTGGTAGACCGCGCCGATGCGCCAGGTGGCGAGCACCGCGATCAGCAGTTCGACGTTGCGCGGCAGCAGGCCGGCGACCCTGTCGCCCTGGCCCACGCCCTGGGCCAGGAGGAAGTTGGCGAAACGCGCGGCCTGCTCCTGCAACTCGCTGAAGGTGTAGGTCGCGCTGCTGCCGTCGCGGCCCTCCCAGAACAGCGCGATGCGCCCCGGCAAGGCGTGCCGGTCACAGCATTCGACGCAGGCATTGAGTGCCGCCAAGGAGCCATGCAGGGCCGCATCGACGGTGTGCTGATAATTGAAGTGTGCCGTGGCAGACAGGTAATCGCGCATTGCCAGAATCCCTCGCTGTTTTTATTAGGATGGGAACCACTAGGACGGAAACCACAAAAACATCGGGCAAATACTGGCGCCACGGCCCGGTCGGGACAATGGTCAAAGCTTTCAAGTTGCGTGACTGGTTTGGCCAAGAACCCCATGCTAGCCAGGACGACTAAGGCGCCCTGTAGCCGCTGCCGAGCGACAGCGAGGCTGCGATCGACCCGCATAGCGGTCGCCACCCAGGCAACGCATTCAGTCTGACCCACCGCAAGCTCAGGTTTCGCGGCAACTGCGTTGCCGATCGCAGCCTCGCGCGGCTCGACAGCGGCTACCCTGGTTTCCCGTAGCCGCTGCCGCAGGCTGCGATCGACCCGCGTAACGGTCGCCACCCAGGCAACGCATTCAGCCTGACCTACCGCAAGCTCAGGTTTTGCGGCAACTGCGTTGCCGATCGCAGCCTCGCGCGGCTCGACAGCGGCTACCCTGGTTTCCCGTAGCCGCTGCCGCAGGCTGCGATCGACCCGCGTAACGGTCGCCACCCAGGCAACGCATTCAGCCTGACCTACCGCAAGCTCAGGTTTTGCGGCAACTGCGTTGCCGATCGCAGCCTCGCGCGGCTCGACAGCGGCTACCCTGGTTTCCCGTAGCCGCTGCCGCAGGCTGCGATCGACCCGCGTAACGGTCGCCACCCAGGCAACGCATTCAGTCTGACCTACCGCAAGCTCAGGTTTTGCGGCAACTGCGTTGCCGATCGCAGCCTCGCGCTGCTCGACAGCGGCTACCCTGGTTTCCCGTAGCCGCTGCCGCAGGCTGCGATCGACCCGCGTAGCGGTCGCCACCCAGGCAACGGATTCAGCCTGACCCACCACAGGCTCAGGTTTTGCGGCAACTGCGTTGCCGATCGCAGCCTCGCTATTGCTCGACAGCGGCTACCCTGGTTTCCCGTAGCCGCTGCCACAGGCTGCGATCGAGGCCGCAGGACTCGCTATCAGCCTTGACGCGGTGCATCAGAGACACCGCGCCGCACGCCTTTGCGACCGTTCCGGTCGATCGCAGCCTGCGGCAGCGGCTACAGGGATGCGCTCAGGTCGGGTCGTTGAGGATCAGGCTGCGGTAGTGCCCGGGGTTGGAGCCGGACCATTTGCGAAAGGCCTTGTAGAACGAACTGGCGTCGGCGAAGCCCAGGCGGCTGGCGATTTCCGTGAAGCTGATCTGCGGCTCCGCCAGCCAGGCGATCGCCAGTTCCTTGCGCACCCCGTCCTTGATTGCCTGGTAGGTCTGCCCTTCTTCCGCCAGGCGGCGACGCAGGGTCGAGGCCGACATGCACAGGCTGTGGGCCAGGCTCTCGGTTTCCGGCCACAGGGCGGCGGGCAACTGGCGCAGGTCGTGCTTGATGCGGCTGGCCAGGCTCTGCGGGTCGCGGTATTTGACCAGGATGTTGGCCGGCGCCTGGGCCAGGAAGCGCTTGAGCTCCTCGTCAGTGCGCTTGATCGGCAGGTCCAGGCAGTCGGCGGCGACGATCATCCGCGTGCGCGGCCGGTCGAACCGCAGGTTCTGCGAGAACATCACCTGGTAGTCGTCGCAGAAATCCGGTTCCGCGCAGCGCAGCTCGATGGCCAGGATCGGGATGCGCCGCCCGGCCAGCCAGCAGGCCACGCCGTGGACGATCATCCAGTAGGTGAAATAGGTGAAGGCCCGGCGCGGCGCCTGTTCGTCCTCCAACAGGACGATCTCCGCCAGGCTCTGCTGGCGCACCAGTTGGGCCGGCAGGTGTTCGAGCATCAACGACAGAAAGCCCAGCACCGAATCCAGGCCCGCCGCCAGGGTCGGCTGGGCCATGGCCGAGCGGCAGAGAAACGCCAGGCTGCCGGACTTGAGCTTGCGTGGGTCCATGCCGAAGAACTCGTCGTCCGTGCGCCGCGCCAGCAGGCGCCACAACCGGGCATAGGCCAGCGCCGGCACGCGGGCGGCGCTGACCTCCAGTTGGGCCGGGTCGATGCCGACCTTGAGCAGCACTTCTTCGCTGGCGGCACCCGGGGCGCAGCTTTGCAGCAGCGCTTCGCGCACCAGTTGCATGGAGATCGTGTCTTTTTCCGACATCGCGCTGAACGGCTTCCTGCATAAAGGGATGGGCCGGTCATCTTAGGCAGTGATCGGTAAAAAGCCAGTGAGCTTTTAGCTAAGGTGCAGCATATGTCCGATACCCGGCGGTGACTTTTACTGGTTTCCATCAAGAAACGTCCTAAATTTCGCGAGATAACCGCAAGTAGCCCTTCGCACGATTTATTAGCAACCAATCCCAAATAGGATCGACTCTCACCAAAAAAAAGAGAGTGCTCCTTATGCAAACGAAAGCCCCATCCACCCTGCCGCAACATCGCTTGCTGGCCTCCACCCTGGGCCTGGCCCTTGCCTCCTGCGCCGGCGCGGCCGAAGCCGGCGAACGGCAACAATCCCTGCAACTGGACGACATCAAGGTCGAGGCCGAGCAACCCGGTTCCCGGACCGAACGTTCGTCTTCCGCCAAGTACGTGGCGCCGCTGCTGGACACTCCGCAGACCATCACCGTGGTGCCGCCCAAGCTGATCCAGGAACAGCAGGCGCTGAGCCTGCGCCAGGTGCTGTCGAACGTGTCCGGCATCACCTTCAACGCCGGCGAAGGTGGTGGCGGCTCGGGGGACAGCATCAACATCCGCGGCTTCTCGGCCAACAGCAACCTGCAGATCGACGGCCTGCGCGACAGCGCGCAGACCAACCGTTCCGATACCTTCAACATCGAGCAGGTGGAGGTGATCAAGGGCCCCAACTCGGTGTTCGGCGGCGCCGGCACCACCGGCGGCAGCATCAACCTGGTCAGCAAGCAACCGAAAAACCAGGCGTTCACCCGCCTCGGCGGCAGCCTCGGCAGCGACAACTACTACCGCCTGACGCTGGACAGCAACCAGCCCCTGGAAGGCGTCGGCCAGGACAGCGCGGTACGGATCAACCTGATGGGCCATCAGAACGAAGTGCCCGGCCGCGAAAAGATCGACCGCGAGCGCTGGGGCATCGCGCCATCGTTGCGCCTGGGCTTCAGCGACGCCACCCGGCTGACCCTCAGCGCCTTCCACCAGACCGACGACAACCTGCCGGACTACGGCGTACCGGCGCTGGACGGCAAGAAGCTGGCCGGGGTCAAGCGCGATGCCTATTTCGGCTGGAAGAACCTCGACAAGGAAGAGATCGAACAGAACGCCTTCACCGCCGACTTCGAACATGACTTCAGCGACCACCTGCGCCTGCAGAACCTCACGCGCTACAGCCGCACCGCGCGCGACACCATCGTCTCGGCGTCCCATGCCAACATCAGCGGCGTGCCGGCGGGCCGCTACCGCCCGGCCGGGCCCCAGGCCTACGGGCGCGATGCCACCACCGAGATGTGGATCAACCAGAGCAACCTGATCGGCGACTTCGAGTTCGCCGGCATGCGCCACGACCTGGTGGTGGGCCTGGAGCTGTCCCGGGAAACCCTCGACCTGAAGACCTACAGCCATGGCCTGGGCAGCGCCTTGTATCCGCGCAACGGCTATGCCCTGGGCAACCCGTCCGGGCGCTGGAGCGGCCCGGTCAACAAGGCCACCAGCGGCTATACCGAGACCACCCTCAAGGGCCAGGCCTACTACCTGTTCGACACCATCGCCCTGAGCGAGCGCTGGGACCTCAACCTCGGCCTGCGCTACGACAAGATCAAGGGCGATATCGACAAATACTCGGCCAGCCATGTGAAGAGCGAGAGCCTGGCCTCGGACACGAACAAGGCCAGCGCCCGCACCGGGCTGGTGTTCAAGCCCACCGAGAACGGGCGCATCTATGCCGCCTGGGGCAACTCCTTCAACCCTTCCGCCGAGAACCTGGCCTCGACCGGCGGTGGCTTGAGCAAGGGCAACCAGGACCTGGCGCCGGAAAAGAACCAGACCTGGGAACTGGGCACCAAGTGGGAATTGCTGGACAAGCGCCTGGAACTGGACGCCGCGCTGTTTCGCGTAGAGAAGAGCAACGCCCGGGAAACCATGGCCGACGGTTCGACCCAACTGGCCGGCAAGCAGCGGGTGCAAGGTGTGGAAATCGGCGTCACCGGGCATGTCAGCGAGCAGTGGGATGTGTTCGCCAACTACACCTTCCTCGACAGCGAAACCCTCGACGCGGCGAACACCGCCTCGGGTATCGCGCGCAAGGGCCAGGCCCTGGGCAACACGCCGCCGCGTTCGCTCAACCTGTGGACCACCTATGAACTGCCGGCCGGCTGGACCCTGGGTTACGGCACGCGTTATGTCAGCGAGCGCAACGTGACCTCCAGCACCCGGGCCAAGCTGGACGCCTACTGGGTGCATAACGCCATGCTCGGCTACAAGGTCAACCACAACCTCGACCTGCAGCTGAACGTCAACAACCTGTTCGACAAGGACTATGTGGAACGGGTGCGCCAGCAGAACGGCTCGACGGCGCGCTCCTCGGCCATCGAGTACGGCGACGCGCGCGCGGCGATCATGTCGGCCACCTATAGCTTCTGACCCCTGCCCCTCAGCGAAGCCCCGTTCGACCGGGGCTTCGCCGCTGCCATCGGCGCCGTCTCGCCGCTCTCCGGCACAGGCCGTCCGGCCAAAAAACCAATACGTTATCTCCCCGGCTTTACCCGGTCCGGGCGGGCGAATCCTTGGCCCGTGGCAGCTTGCGCCGGGTTGAGGATTTCGTTGCAGTGCAAAAAAGTATCGATTCGAGTGTCAGGGATGATTTGTCAGCGCGGGCGTTGAGGGCTGTAATCAGCCCACATTCTTCCCAGCATCCGGAAGACACAACAACAATAACCGTCCTTCTGCCGCCCACCGGGCCCGGAAGAGGAGTGCACGATGAAGCCCTGCATCAAAGCCCTGCTCGTCACCACCTGCATGACCCTGAGCGGCGTCAGCCTCGGCGCCCAGACCGTGACCATCGCCACCGTCAACAACAGCGACATGATCCGCATGCAGAAACTCTCGAAAGCCTTCGAGAGCGAGCACCCGGACATCAAGCTGAACTGGGTGGTGCTCGAAGAGAATGTGCTGCGCCAGCGCCTGACCACCGACATCGCCACCCAGGGCGGACAGTTCGACGTGCTGACCATCGGCATGTACGAAGCCGCGCTCTGGGGCGCCAAGGGCTGGCTGCAACCGATGCAGGACCTGCCCGCCGCCTATGACCTGCAGGACATCTTCCCCGCGGTACGCGAAGGCCTGTCGGCCAAGGGCACGCTGTACGCCCTGCCGTTCTACGCCGAAAGCTCGATGACCTACTACCGCACCGACCTGTTCAAGGACGCCGGCCTGGTCATGCCCGAGCACCCGACCTGGGAGCAGATCGGCGAGTTCGCCGGCAAGCTCAACAAGCCCGAGCAGGAACAGTACGGCCTCTGCCTGCGCGGCAAGGCCGGCTGGGGCGAGAACATGGCCCTGATCACCACCCTGGCCAACGGTTTCGGCGCGCGCTGGTTCAATGAGCAGTGGCAACCGGAATTCACCGGGCCGGAATGGAAGAACGCCCTGACCTTCTACGTCGACACCATGAAAAAGGCCGGCCCGCCCGGCGCCTCCAGCAACGGCTTCAACGAGAACCTGGCGCTGTTCAACAGCGGCAAGTGCGCGATCTGGGTCGACGCCAGCGTCGCCGGCTCCTTCGTCACCGACAAATCGCAGAGCAAGGTCAGCGAACACGTCGGCTTTACCTACGCCCCGCACCAGGTGACCGACAAGGGCAGCGCCTGGATGTACTCCTGGGCGCTGGCGATCCCCACCAGTTCCAAGGCCAAGGACGCCGCGCGGACCTTCGCCACCTGGGCCACCTCCAAGGAATACGGGGCCCTGGTCGCCGAGAAAGACGGCATCGCCAACGTACCGCCAGGCACCCGCGCGTCCACCTACAGCGAGGCCTATCTGCAGGCCGCGCCGTTCGCCAGGGTGACCCTGGAATCGCTGAAGGTCGCCGACCCGACCAAGCCGACCCTCAAGCCGGTGCCCTACATCGGCATCCAGCTGGTGACCATTCCCGAGTTCCAGGCCATCGGCACCCAGGTCGGCAAGCTGTTCTCCGCCGCGCTGATCGGCCAGACCACGGTCGACCAGGCCCTGGCCGCCGCGCAGCAGACCACCGAACGCGAAATGAAACGCGCCGGCTATCCCAAGTAATCCTCTATCCCTACCTGTAGGAGCGAGCTTGCTCGCGATCACGCCGACAGGCGTGAAAAACATCGCGAGCAAGCTCGCCCCTACAGGGAATAGCGTTACGCGCACCTGAACGGTTGTGATTGCCATGAATACCTCGACTGCCAAAGCTCATTTGCAAGTGCCCCAGGTCGCGCGCAAGCGCCGCCTGCTCAACCCCGGCTGGTTCCTGGTCAGCCCCTCGGTAGCGCTGTTGCTGCTGTGGATGATCGTGCCGCTGGGCATGACCCTGTACTTCTCGCTGATCCGCTACAACCTGCTGTACCCCGGGGAAAATCAGTTCGTGGGGCTGGAGAACTTCAGCTACTTCCTCAGCGACTCGGGCTTCCTGCCCGGGGCCGGCAACACCCTGTTGCTGGTGGGCAGCGTGCTGCTGATCAGCGTGGTGTTCGGCGTGCTGATCAGCGCCCTGCTGGAGGCCAGCGAGTTCCTCGGCCGCGGCATCGTCCGGGTGCTGCTGATCTCGCCGTTCTTCATCATGCCCACGGTGGGTGCGCTGATCTGGAAGAACCTGATCTTCCACCCGGTGTCGGGGATTCTCGCCGCCGTGTGGAAGCTGTTCGGCGCCCAGCCGGTGGACTGGCTGGCCCACTACCCGCTGCTGTCGATCATCATCATTGTGTCCTGGCAGTGGCTGCCGTTCGCCATCCTGATCCTGATGACCGCCATGCAGTCGCTGGACCAGGAACAGAAGGAAGCCGCGCGCCTGGATGGCGCCGGGGCCATCGCGATCTTCTGGCACCTGACCCTGCCGCACCTGGCGCGGCCCATCGCGGTGGTGGTGATGATCGAGACCATCTTCCTGCTCTCGGTGTTCGCCGAGATCTTCACCACCACCAACGGTGGCCCGGGCTACGCCTCGACCAACCTCGCCTACCTGATCTACAACCAGGCGCTGGTGCAGTTCGACGTGGGCATGGCCTCGGCCGGCGGCCTGATCGCCGTGGTCATCGCCAATATCGCCGCGATCATCCTGGTACGGATGCTCGGCAAAAACCTGACTGACAAGCCCTGAGGTGCGCGCCATGACCCTGCAACAATCCCGCCGCCTGCACAGCCTGCTGCTCGGCACCCTGGCCTGGGCCATCGCGATCCTGATTTTCTTCCCGATCTTCTGGATGCTGCTGACCAGCTTCAAGACCGAAATCGATGCCTTCGCCACGCCGCCGCAGTTCATCTTCACGCCGACGCTGGAGAACTACCTGCACATCAACGAGCGCAGCAACTACCTGGCCTTCGCCTGGAACTCGGTGGTGATCTCCTTCAGCGCCACCGCCCTGTGCCTGCTGATCGCGGTACCGGCCGCCTACTCCATGGCCTTCTACGAGACCCGCAACACCAAGCGCACCCTGCTGTGGATGCTGTCGACCAAGATGCTGCCGCCGGTGGGCGTGCTGATGCCGATCTACCTGCTGGCCAAGAGCTTTGGCCTGCTGGACACACGCATCGTGCTGATCGTGATCTACACCCTGATCAACCTGCCGATCGTGGTCTGGATGATTTACACCTACTTCAAGGACATCCCCCGGGACATCCTCGAGGCCGCGCGGCTGGACGGTGCGACGCTGGGCCAGGAAATGCTCCGGGTGCTGCTGCCGATCGCCAAGGGCGGGCTGGCCTCCACCGTGCTGCTGTCGCTGATCCTGTGCTGGAACGAGGCGTTCTGGTCGCTGAACCTGACCTCGTCCAACGCCGCGCCGCTGACCGCGCTGATCGCGTCCTACTCCAGTCCCGAAGGGCTGTTCTGGGCCAAGCTCTCGGCCGTCTCGACCCTGGCCTGCGCGCCGATCCTGATCTTCGGCTGGATCAGCCAGAAACAACTGGTGCGCGGCCTGTCCTTCGGCGCCGTGAAATAACCAGACGACCCCCTGATCAACGCTGATCCAAACCCTGTAGCCGCTGCCGCAGGCTGCGATAAGGCTCGAAGAGCCTTCGAGGCCTTCAAGAGCACGTCCGCTGCGCGGCCGATCGCAGCCTCGCAGGCTCGGCAGCCGCTGCACCGAAATTCTGAAATCCGGAGAGATTCCATGGCCAACCTGAAAATCAAGAATCTGCAAAAAGGCTTCGAAGGTTTTTCCATCATCAAGGGCATCGACCTGGAAGTGCGCGACAAGGAGTTCGTGGTCTTCGTCGGCCCCTCGGGCTGTGGCAAGTCCACCCTGCTGCGGCTGATCGCCGGCCTGGAGGAAGTCAGCGGCGGCACCATCGAGCTCGATGGCCGCGACATCACCGAGGTCAGCCCGGCCAAGCGCGACCTGGCCATGGTGTTCCAGACCTACGCCCTGTACCCGCACATGAGCGTGCGCAAGAACATGTCCTTCGCCCTGGACCTGGCCGGCGTGCCGAAGGCCGAGGTGCAGCAGAAGGTCAACGAAGCGGCGCGCATCCTCGAACTGGGGCCGATGCTGGAGCGCAAGCCCAAGCAGCTGTCCGGCGGCCAGCGCCAGCGCGTGGCCATCGGCCGAGCCATCGTGCGCAACCCGAAGATCTTCCTGTTCGACGAGCCGCTGTCCAACCTCGACGCCGCGCTGCGGGTGCAGATGCGCCTGGAGCTGGCGCGCCTGCACAAAGAGCTGCAGGCGACCATGATCTACGTGACCCACGACCAGGTCGAAGCCATGACCCTGGCCGACAAGGTAGTGGTGCTCAACGGCGGCCGCGTGGAACAGGTGGGCTCGCCGCTGGAGCTGTACCACAGCCCGGCCAACCTGTTTGTCGCCGGTTTCCTCGGCACGCCGAAGATGGGCTTCCTCAAGGGCCGGATCAGCCGGGTCGAGGGCCAGGGCTGCGAGGTGCTGCTGGATGCCGGCACCCGCATCCAACTGCCGCAAAGCAGCGCCAGGCTGAGCGTCGGCAGCCCGGTGACCCTGGGCATTCGTCCCGAGCACCTGGAACTGGCCCGCCCCGGCGATTGCACCCTGCAGGTCACCGCCGACGTCAGCGAGCGCCTGGGCAGCGACACCTTCTGCCACGTCGTCACCCCTTCCGGCGAAGCCTTGACCCTGCGTATCCGCGGCGACCTGGCCAGCGCCTATGGCCAGCAGCTGAGCCTGAACCTGGACGCCGAACACTGCCACCTCTTCGATGCCGACGGCGTGGCCGTGGCCAGGCCGCTGCGCGCCGCCGCCTGAACGAGAACCGAACGATGAAACTGAACAGACACAACCTCCACCGCCTGCCCCCCGAAGTCCGGCTGCCCGCCTACGACCTGGCCGAGACCCGGCAAGGCATCGTGCATATCGGCGTCGGTGGTTTCCACCGGGCGCACCAGGCCTACTACACCGATGCCCTGATGAACACTGGCGAAGGCCTGGACTGGAGCATCTGCGGGGTCGGCCTGCGCGCCGAGGACCGCCGCGCCCGCGACGACCTGGCCGGCCAGGATTACCTGTTCACCCTGTTCGAGCTGGGCGACAGCGACGCCGCCCAAGTGCGGGTGATCGGCGCGATCCGCGACATGCTGCTGGCCGAGGACGGCGCCCAGGCCCTGATCGACAAACTGGCCGACCCGCAGATCCGCATCGTCTCGCTGACCATCACCGAGGGCGGTTACTGCATCGACGACAGCAGCGGCGAGTTCATGGCCCACCTGCCGCAGATCCAGCACGACCTGGCCCACCCGCTGCAGCCCAAGACCGTGTTCGGTTTTCTCTGCGCGGCCCTGGCCCGGCGCCGGGCGGCCGGGGTCCCGGCCTTTACCTTGATGTCCTGCGATAACCTGCCGCACAACGGCGCGGTGACCCGCAAGGCGCTGCTGGCCTTCGCCCGCCAGCGCGACGCCGACCTGCACGACTGGATCGCCGCCAACGTCAGCTTCCCCAACGCCATGGTCGATCGCATCACGCCGATGACCAGCACCGCCCACCGCCTGCAACTGCACGACCAGCACGGCATCGACGACGCCTGGCCGGTGGTCTGCGAACCCTTTGCGCAATGGGTGCTGGAAGACAAGTTCGTCAGCGGTCGGCCGGCCTGGGAAAAGGTCGGCGTGCAATTCACCGACGACGTCACACCCTATGAGGAGATGAAGATCAAGCTGCTCAACGGCAGCCACCTGGCCCTGACCTACCTGGGCTTCCTCAAGGGCTACCGTTTTGTCCACGAGACCATGGCCGACCCACTGTTCGTGGCCTATATGCGCGCCTACATGGACCTCGACGTAACCCCGCAACTGGCGCCAGTGCCGGGCATCGACCTCTGCGACTACAAGGACACCCTGGTGGCGCGTTTCTCCAACCGGGCGATTGCCGACCAGCTGGAACGGGTCTGCTCCGACGGCTCGTCGAAGCTGCCCAAGTTCACCGTGCCGACCCTCAACCGCCTGATCGCCGACGGTCGCGACACCGAGCGCGCCGCGCTGGTGGTCGCCGCCTGGGCCCTGTACCTCAGGGGCGTCGACGAAAACGGCGACACCTATGCCATCCCCGACCCGCGTGCCGCGTTCTGCCAGGCGCTGGTGGCGGACGATGCCTTGATCGGCCGGCGCCTGTTGGCGGTCGAGGAAATCTTCGGCACGGCGATCCCCGCCAACGCCGCATTCACCGCAGCCTTCGAGCGCTGCTACAGCAGCCTGCGCGACGACGGCGTGACCCGCACCCTGGAACGGGTATTGGCCCGGGGCCGCTGATGCTTGCCTGTCGCCGACGCATTTCTCCAGACAGATCGCGAGCTCAGGTTTTGCGATGGCTGCGCAATCGATCGCAGCCTCGCAGGCTCGGCAGCGGCTACACAGCCACCGCAAACCCTGTAGCCGCTGCCGAAGGCTGCGATCGGCGGCGTAGCCGACGCAAATCCTGCCAACGCGTTTCTCCAGACAGATCGCGGATTCAGGTTTTGCGATCGCTGCGCAATCGATCGCAGCCTCGCAGGCTCGGCAGCGGCTACACGGCCACCGCAAACCCTGTAGCCGCTGCCGAAGGCTGCGATCGGCGGCGTAGCCGACGCAAATCCTGCCAACGCGTTTCTCCAGACAGATCGCGGATTCAGGTTTTGCGATGGCTGCGCAATCGATCGCAGCCTCGCAGGCTCGGCAGCGGCTACACGGCCACCGCAAACCCTGTAGCCGCTGCCGAAGGCTGCGATCGGCGGCGTAGCCGACGCAAATCCTGCCAACGCATTTCTCCAGACAGATCGCGGATTCAGGTTTTGCGATGGCTGCGCAATCGATCGCAGCCTCGCAGGCTCGGCAGCGGCTACACGGCCACCGCAAACCCTGTAGCCGCTGCCGCAGGCTGCGATCGGCTGCGCAGCAGCCGCAAGGCCTGCCGACGCGTTTCTCCAGGCAAATCGCGGATTCAGGCTCTGCGATCGCTGCGCAATCGATCGCAGCCTCGCAGGCTCGGCAGCGGCTACAGTGGGTTTGATTTGAATTTTGTGCAGGTTCATCCATGACGACGCAACAGCTTTTCCTCGGCATCGACTGCGGCACCCAGGGCACCAAGGCCATCGTCCTCGACGCCGCCAGCGGTGCAGTGCTCGGACTGGGCGCGGCGCCCCACAGCCTGATCAGTGGCGCCAACGGCCGCCGCGAACAGGACGTCGGGCAATGGCGCGAGGCGTTCGCCCTGGCCACTCGCCGTGCCTTGCTGGCCGCCGGTGTCAGCGGCCTGGACATCCTCGGCATCGGCGTGTCCGGCCAGCAGCATGGCCTGGTCCTGCTCGACCGGCAGGGCCAGGTGCTGCGCCCGGCCAAACTCTGGTGCGACACTGAATCCACCCCGCAGAACCAGCGCCTGCTGGATTACCTGGGCGGCGAACAGGGCTCCCTGGAACGCCTCGGCGTGGCGATTGCCCCCGGCTACACAGTGTCGAAACTGCTGTGGACCCGGGAGCAGCACCCGCAGATCTTCCAGCGCATCGCCCATGTCCTGCTGCCCCACGACTACCTGAACTACTGGCTGACCGGCCGCTGCTGCAGCGAATACGGCGACGCCTCGGGCACCGGCTATTTCAACGTGCGCACCCGGCAATGGGACCTGGCGCTGCTCAGGCACATCGACCCCGACGGCCGCCTGGAAGCCGCCTTGCCGGAACTGCTCGAAGCCCACCAGCCGGTGGGCAGGCTGCTACCCGAGATCGCCCGGCACCTGGGCCTCAACCCCCGGGCGCTGGTGTCCAGCGGTGGCGGCGACAACATGCTGGGGGCCATCGGCACCGGCAATATCCAGCCCGGGGCGATCACCATGAGCCTGGGCTCCTCGGGCACCCTGTATGCCTACGCCGGGCAACCGCGGGTCAGCACAGACGCCGCGGTGGCGACCTTCTGTTCCTCCAGCGGCGGCTGGCTGCCGCTGATCTGCACCATGAACCTGACCAATGCCACGGGCGCGGTGCGCGAACTGTTCGAGTTGGATATCGACGCCTTCAACCAATGGGTGGCACAGGCGCCGATCGGTGCCGAGGGCGTGTGTATGCTGCCGTTCCTCAACGGCGAGCGGGTCCCCGCCCTGCCCCATGCCAGCGGCAGCCTGCTGGGCCTGACCGCCAACAACCTGACCCGGGCCAACCTGTGCCGCGCGGTGGTGGAAGGCACCACCTTCGGCCTGCGCTACGGCCTGGACCTGCTGCGCCACAACGGCCTGCAAAGCCAGAGCATCCGCCTGATCGGCGGCGGTTCGAAAAGCCGGCTGTGGCGGCAGATGGTTGCCGATATCATGCACACCCCGGTGGTCTGCACCGAGCAGAGCGAAGCGGCGGCCCTGGGCGCGGCGATCCAGGCGGCCTGGTGCGAGTCGCACGACCGCGGCCAGGCGCAAAGCCTGGCGCAGCTGTGCCAACGCTGCGTGAGGCTCGATGCCAGCAGCGAGACCTTGCCGATAGCGGCCAATGTCGCGGCCTACCAGCAGGCCTATGAACCTTACCAACAGCATGTGGCAACCCTTTTGAAGAGCGAATGACTATGTACCTGGTCTGTGGTGAAGCACTGTTCGATTTTTTCAGCGAAGACGATGCCAGCGGCCGGGCCTCGCGGGTCAACTTCCAGGCAATCGCCGGCGGTTCGCCCTTCAACGTCGCGGTGGGATTGCGCCGCCTGGGCGTGGATGCGGCGCTGTTCGCCGGGCTGTCCACCGACTACCTCGGCCGGCGCCTGTTGCAGGTGCTGCGCGACGAAGGCGTGAACGAAGACTACCTGCTGCACGTCCAGGCCCCGACCACCCTGGCGATGGTCGCGGTGGGCGCCGACGGCTCGCCGCAATACAGCTTCCGTGGCGAAGGCTGCGCCGACCGCCAGTTGCAGCTCAGCGACCTACCGCAGCTCGACAGCCGGGTGCGCGGCCTGCATATCGGCTCGTATTCCCTGGTGGTGCAGCCGATCGCCGACACCCTGCTGGCGCTGGTGCGCCGCGAGCGCGGCCAGCGCCTGATAAGCCTCGACCCCAACGTGCGCCTCAACCCGGCCCCGGACATCCAACTGTGGCGCCAGCGCATCGACACCCTGGTCCGGCTGGCCGACCTGATCAAGGTCAGCGACGAGGATTTGCACCTGCTCTACCCCGACCAGGATCCGCAGCAAGTGATCGACGGCTGGCTGCAGCATCACTGCCAGCTGGTGTTCCTGACCCGCGGCGCAGAGGGCGCGACGGTGTTCAGTCGGGTGCATGGCCGCTGGTCGGCGCCGGCCGTGCCGATTAAGATGGCCGACACCGTGGGCGCCGGCGACACCTTCCAGGCCGCTCTGATTGCCTGGCTGAGCGAACGACAGCTGGATTCGTTGGAAGGTGTCGCGGGCTTGAGCCGGGAGCAGATCGACCAGATGCTCGGGTTCGCCATCCGCGCCGCGGCGCTGACCTGTGGCAAGACCGGACCGGACCTGCCCTATCGCCACCAACTGAACTGATCGCAGGAGCGCCACGCGGCGCTCCCATCGACCCGAATAGAGCCTTGCCCTTGACCCGCTTCGCCTGTGCCGCCGTAGCCTTCCCCCTCATCCTGACCGGTTGCGCGACTTCGCCGCCGGCCAACCCCAACGACATCTGCGAGATCTTTCGCGAGAAAAGCGACTGGTACAAGGCGGCCAAGGCCACCGAGGAGAAATGGGGGGTGCCGATCCAGGTGCCGCTGTCGATCATCTACCAGGAGTCGAGCTTCAAGCAGGACGCCTTGCCGCCGCGCAAATACCTGTTGTGGGTGATTCCCTGGGGCCGGGTCTCCACGGCGGCCGGCTACCCGCAGGCCAAGGACGAAGTCTGGGGCGACTACCAACGCAAGGGCGACAATTACTGGGCCAGCCGCACCAACTTCGCCGACGCCACCGACTTTATCGGTTGGTACATGGACCAGACCTCGCGGGTCAACGGCGTGACCAAGCAGGACGCCTACCGCCAATACCTGAACTACCACGAAGGCTGGGGCGGCTACCGCCGGCAGACCTATGTGGCCAAGCCCTGGCTGCAGACCGTGGCGGGGAAAGTGCAAAGCCGCTCCAACCTGTACGGCCAGCAATACGCCGGTTGCCGGGAAGAGCTGAACCGCGGCTTCTGGAGCCGCTTCTGGAATTGGCTGTAAGCGCCTGACACCGCTCCCCCCACCTCCACGCGCGCTGTAGCCGCTGCCGAGGCCGCTAAACCATCGCACGCGGTGCCCCTGATGCAACGCGGTTGCCCGGTTTGCGACGGCTGCACCGCCGATCGCAGCCTCGCAGGCTCGGCAGCGGCTACACAAAACCACCGCACGCGGTGTAGCTGATGCAACGCGGTTGCCCGGTTTGCGACGGCTGCGCCGCCGATCGCAGCCTCGCAGGCTCGGCAGCGGCTACACAAAACCACCGCACGCGGTGTAGCTGATGCAACGCGGTTGCCCGGTTTGCGACGGCTGCGCCGCCGATCGCAGCCTCGCAAGCTCGGCAGCGGCTACACAAAACCACCGCACGCGGTGTAGCGGATGCAACGCGGTTGCCCGGTTTGCGACGGCTGCGCCGCCGATCACAGCCTCGCAGGCTCGGCAGCGGCTACACAAAACCACCGCACGCGGTGTAGCTGATGCAACGCGGTAGCCCGGTTTGCGACGGCTGCGCCGTCGATCGCAGCCTCGCAGGCTCGGCAGCGGCTACACAGCCACCACAAACCCGCAGCCTGCGATCGGCTGCGCAGCAGCCGCAAGGCCTGCCGACGCGTTTATCCAGGCAGATCGCGGACTCAGCTTCCGGCGCCGCCGTCAGAGGATCGAGAAGTTGTAGCTGACGATCAGCCGCGTCTCGTCCACGTCCCGGGCGTATTTCTCGTAGTTGCTGCGGTAGGTGGCGTTACGCAGGCGCAGGCTGACGTCCTTGAACGTGCCGCTCTGCACCACGTACTTGAGTTCGCTGTCGCGCTCCCACTCGCGGCCTTCCTGGTCGCTGCCCGGGACCTTGATATGGTCGCCGCTGACATAGCGGGTCAGGAAGCTCAGGCCGTTGATACCGATGGCCTTGAAGTCGTAGTCGTAGCGCAGTTGCCAGGAACGCTCCTGGGCGGCGGCGAAGTCGTTGACCTGCACATAGTTGACCAGGTACGGGTTGCTGCCATCGAGGTACGGCATCGAGTTGTCGCCGTTCATGCGCTGCCAGCCGGCGCTGAAGGTGTGGCCGTCGATGGCGTAGCCGAGCATGCCGCTCAGGGCGCGGTTGTCGATGGAGCCGGCGCGCTCGGCGCCACTGTCGGCGCTCTTGAGCAGGCGCAAGTCAGCCTTGAGCACGCCCGGGCCCAGCGGCTGGTTGGCCAGCAGGCCGATGAAGTGCTGGCGGTAGATGTCTTCCAGCTCGGCGTAGTGGTACTGGCCAGTCAGGCGGTCGTTGAACTTGTAGTCGATGCCGTACATGTCGAAATGGTCGGCGGTGATGTTGCAGCCGTATCGCTTGTTCTTGCAGTGCACGCGGATGTCCTGGGCGTCCGTGGAGTCCCGGGCGGTGTAGCGGTCCAGGCGCGCGGCCATGAACGTCAGGTCCTTGATCTCCCTGGACGTGAGCATGGCGCCGTTGAACATAGTCGGCAGCAGGCGCCCGTCGTTGTACTTGAGCAGCGGCAGGTCCGGCAGCAGCGCGCCGTACTTGAGCACGCTCTGCGACACGCGCACCTTGGCGGTCAGGCCGAGCTTGGCGTACTGGTCCTTGGAACCCCGCGGGTCCTGGCCGCTGGACGGCAGCAGGCCGCTGTTGCTGCGGTCGGGGCTGGAGTCGAGCTTGAAGCCGAGCATGCCCAGCGCGTCGATACCAAAACCGACGGTGCCTTCGGTGTAGCCCGATTGCAGGTTGAGCATGAAGCCCTGGGCCGCCTCTTCGCGCTTGGAAGCGCCCTGGTCGTTGCTGGTATGGCCGTCGCGGAAGTCACGGTTGAAATAAATGGTGCGCGACTCGAGCCTGGCGCTGCTGTCTTCGAAGAAACCCGCCGCCTTGGCCTGGGCGGTAAAACCCGCGCACAGGCAAAGGGCGCCGAGGCCCACGGTTGGATGGCGCAGCGGTCGGAATGAGTGCAGCAAAGGGAAAGGCATGAAAAGCTCCAGCAGTGCATCGGTAACGCGGATGAAAGAAAGGCAATAGCAATCCATCTGGCGAATCGTTCCTGGCCAGGTGAATTGATCAAATCAATGTTGACCCGCAATGATGGCAGATAGCCTTGACTGGCTACACCCGACTTTAGTCTGAAGCTGCTACAGCCTTTGGCGCTTCCCGCGCTCCTGCGGTGCACCGCGCCATCTGCGCTAAAGCGATCATTTTCAACACTTTTCCCCTTCATTGACGCCCTGGGACGAGGCGCCGTTCACTGGGCGATTCCAGAGGTTTTGGATCCAAGCAAGCGTCCGCTGGCGATAAAACCGCTGTTTTTTTCGCTCGAAAAACTACCGTTCGTCGGCTTTATTTGTCTTATCAGGTTTTGTATCAAGGAATTCACACAAGGTTTTCAGCACCCGAAAATTCAATATATCTGATTGATTTTAAAAGCATTTAATCTATTTAGATAAACATCTTGAACACCATCGTCATTTATACAACACGGCAAAGCGCCAATTAACCGTCTCAACGCTATGGTAGTGTCAAAAAAAGAACGCGAAAAGGACTTGCACCTATTCAGTTCTTTAAGAAGTGGGCAGAAAAAACTCACTCATTACCCATCACGGATGAGGTTCCTCCCTTGGATGTCAGCGTTTTTGGTACCGGCTATGTTGGCCTGGTACAAGCAGTCGCCCTGGCCGACGTCGGCCACAACGTGGTCTGTGTCGACATCGACGACCAGAAAGTCGCTCAATTGCAGCGCGCCATCGCGCCCATTCACGAGCCGGGGCTGACGACGCTGATCGAGGACAATCTGAAGGCCGGCCGCCTGTCCTTCACCACCCAGGCCCAGGACGCGGTGAACCATGGCGAGCTGATGTTCATCGCGGTAGGCACCCCGTCCAACGAAGACGGCTCGGCCGATCTCGACCATGTGATCGCCGTCGCCCGCGACATCGCCCGCCTGATGCACAGCGACAAGACCCTGGTGATCAAATCCACGGTACCGGTGGGCACCGCCGACCTGGTACTGGAAACCGTCGTCGAGCAGCTCGCCGACCTGGGCAAGTCCGAGCTCAGGGCGCATGTAGTGTCCAACCCGGAGTTCCTCAAGGAAGGCAGCGCAGTGGCCGACTGCATGCGCCCGGACCGGATCATCGTCGGCTGCGCCCATGACAAGCCGCGCCAGCAGTTGAGCGAGCTGTACGCGCCGTTCAACCACAACCGCGATCGCCTGATGTTCATGGATAACCGCAGCGCCGAGCTGGTGAAGTACGCCGCCAACGCGATGCTCGCCACGCGCATCAGCTTCATGAACGAAATGGCCAACCTGGCCGAGCGCCTGGACGTCGACATCAGCGCCGTGCGCAAGGGCATCGGCGCCGACCCGCGGATCGGCTATCACTTCATCTACCCGGGCGCCGGCTTTGGTGGCTCGTGCTTCCCCAAGGACCTCAAGGCGCTGATCCACACCGCCGAGAGCCACGGCCTGGAGCCGCACATGCTCAAGACCGTGCGCGACGTCAACGAGCAGCAGCGCCACGTGCTGTTCCGCAAGCTCAAGGCGCACCTGGGCGACGACCTGCGCGGCAAGGTCATCGCCCTCTGGGGGCTGGCCTTCAAGCCCAACACCGACGACATGCGCGAAGCCACCAGCCGCTACCTGATGGAAGCCCTGTGGGAGGCCGGCGCCACGGTGCATGCCTACGACCCGGAAGCCATGACCGAATGCCGGCGCCTGTACGGCTACCGCCCCGACCTGCAGCTGTGCGCGACCCGCGACGACACCCTGCAATGCGCCGATGCGCTGGTGATCTGCACCGAGTGGAAGGCCTTTCGCGTGGTCGATTTCAACCAGTTGCGCGAGCGCCTCAAGGCGCGGCTGATCGTCGACGGGCGCAACCTCTACAACCCGCAACAGGCGGCGGACGCCGGCCTGCATTACCTGAGCATCGGTTTACCCTATCGCGTACCGGGGGCGCTCTACGCATGAATATCCTGATCACCGGGGCCGCCGGTTTCATCGGCGCCCATACCGCCCTGCGTTTGCTCAAAGATGGGCATCAGGTCACCGGGCTGGATAATTTCAACGACTACTACGACCCGCAACTCAAGCACGACCGGGTGCGCTGGGTCGAGCAACAGGTGGGCGCCTTCCCGCTGTACCGCCTGGACTTGAGCGATGCCGAGGCCCTCGACCGGCTGTTCGCCCAGCTCCGCCCACAGGTGGTGATCAACCTGGCCGCCCAGGCCGGGGTGCGTTATTCCCTGGAGAACCCCAAGGCCTACCTGGACAGCAACCTCGGCGGTTTTCTCAACCTGCTGGAAATGTGCCGGCGCTACCCGGTCGAGCACCTGATCTACGCCTCGTCCAGCTCGGTGTACGGCGCCAACCACCACACGCCGTACAAGGTCAGCGACAACGTCGACCATCCGCTGTCGCTGTACGCCGCGAGCAAGAAGGCCAACGAGCTGATGGCCCACAGCTACAGCCACCTGTTCGACGTGCCGGCCACCGGCTTGCGCTTCTTTACCGTGTACGGCCCCTGGGGCCGCCCGGACATGTCGCCGATCCTGTTCGCCCGGGCCATCAGCGAAGGCCGGCCGCTGAAGCTGTTCAACTACGGCATGCACCAGCGCGACTTCACCTACATCGACGACATCGTCGAGTCGCTGGTACGCCTCCTGGCCAGGCCGCCGCTGCGCGACCCGCTGTGGGACCGCGAACGGCCCGACCCGGCCACCAGCATGGCGCCCTGGCGCCTGTTCAACATCGGCGGGCAGCGCCCGGTGGAACTCAAGGACTACGTCGCCACCCTGGAGCGACTGCTCGGGCGCAAGGCGCTGGTCGAGTACCTGCCGCTGCAGCCCGGCGACGTGCTGAACACCTGCGCCGATGCCAGCGCCCTGGAGAACGTCACCGGCTTCGGCCCGCAGGTACCCCTGGCCGAAGGCCTGGGACGCTTCGTCGACTGGTTCCAGAGCTACTACCGGCCGCCCTCGCCGCCACGGGGCTGACGAGTCGCACCACGCTGCACCGGCGAACCCGCTCGCCGCTTCTACCCACTGCCTATGGAAACACCTCCGATGGACATGGAAAGACCATTCTCATCGCCCGCGCCTTCTGTTCCCGAGGCGCCGACGCCGGCTGCCGGCCCCGTCCACATCGACCGGCGCAACGACCCGTTCCGGCGCAAGGTCGAGGCCGCCGTCGAGCTGCAACGCCGTGGCTGGCTGACCGGTCGCCGCGGCGGCTGTCCCTGGACCCTGTCCCTGAGCAAGCGCCTGACCTCGACCCTGCTGGCCGCGCTGATTTTGCTGCTGATCGCGCCGCTGCTGCTGGCGATCGCCCTGCTGATCAAGCTGACCAGCCCCGGCCCGGTGTTTTTCGTGCAGTTGCGCACCGGTTTTCGTGGCCGGCGCTTCGGCATGTACAAGTTCCGCACCATGGTGGTCAACGCCGAATCCCTGAAGGATTCGGTGCGCCACCTGAACAAGCACGGCCCGGACTCGGTGGACTTCAAGATCGATCGCGACCCGCGGATCACCGGGATCGGCGGTTTCCTGCGGCGCACCAGCCTCGACGAGTTGCCGAACCTGATCAATGTGCTGCTCGGCCAGATGCGCATCGTCGGCCCGCGGCCGACCTCGTTCCACGCCCAGACCTACAAGGAACACCACCTCGGCCGCCTGAGCATCTACCCCGGCATCACCGGCCTGTGGCAGGTGTCCGGGCGCAGCGATGTGGACTTCGACGGCCGGGTGACCCTGGACATGACCTACATCTTTCGGCAGAGCCCCTGGCTGGACCTGAAGATCCTGCTCAAAACCCCTCTCAAAGTCCTCAACGGCCACGGAGCAAGTTGAAATGGCGGCTGCAACCTTTGCCAGTCTGGAGATCCAGACCCCCACCGAAAGCAACCTGGCCGTGACCGTACTCGACCAGCAACTGCGGGTGATCCTGCTCACCGCGCCGAACGGCGACAGCGGCGTGACCACCAGCAGCCTGGCCCTGGCCAACGAGCTGGCGCGCACCAGCCGCGGACGGGTGTTGCTGCTGGACACCAGCCTCGCCGACAACAGCCTGACCCAGCGCCTGGGCCTGGAACGGAACCCGGGCTTCCTCGACCTGGTGCTGGCCGAGCAGCCGCCGAGCCTGGCGTCCTGCATCGAGCATCCCGGCGCCCCGGGCTTCGACTTCCTGCCCCTGGGGCGTCGCCAGCAGTACAGCGAACGCCTGACCAGCCAGCCGCTGCGGGAACTGTTCGCCGCGCTCAACGAGGTGTACCGCTTCGTGATCGTCGACGGCGACCCGGTGTACAGCAACGGCGACCTCCTCACCCTCAGTACCCAGGTCGATGGCGTGGTGCTGGTGGTGCGCAGCGAGGAAACCCGCTGGGAAGTGGCCCAGGCCGCCGCGCAACGGCTGGTCCAGGCCGAGGCGAAGCTGATCGGCAGCGTGTTCAACGCGCGCAAGTACTACATGCCCAAATGGGTCTACGACCGTCTCTGACCGGCACAAGGAAAGTCTGCACATGAAACCTCAAGCGCTCCCCCTTTGCCTTTTGCTGGCCGCCCTCGCCGGCTGCGCCAGCCCCGACGTCGAGCAAATGCCGGTGCAGGTCCTCAGCGCCGGGGCCGGCCAGGGCCAGATGACCGAAGTGCTGCCGGTGGAGCAGGTCCTGCGTCCCCAGGACGTGCTGGACGTGATCTTCCACATCGGCAGCACCAGCCAGACCCGCTATCGGGTGCAGCCGGGCGACCAGGTCGATGTCTCGTTCCTCAGCGCCGCCGAGCTGGGCGGCAACAAGCTGGTCTTGCCCGACGGCAGCATCGAAATGCCCTACGTCGGCAACGTGCAGGTCGCCGGGCTGACCGCCGAAGAGGCGCGCCGGACCCTGGAAAGCGCCTATTCGCGGGTGCTGAAAAAACCCCAGGTGACCTTCTCGATTTCCCACGCCATGGCCCAGCTGGACAACCTGCGCACCAGCCTGACCAACCCGGCCACGGGCCTGAGCCGCGAGATCACCGTCGGCTCGGACGGGCGCGCGAGCTTCCCGTTGCTCGGCGCCATGTCCTTGCAAGGCATGACCCTCAGCCAGCTGCAGAAGACCATCAACCAGCGCTACGCCAAGGAAGTCGGCCAGGTCAGCGCCGATGTGCTGCTCAAGTCGACGGCGGCCAACGAGGTGTTCGTGCTCGGTGAGGTCGGCCAGCCCGGCGCCTACCCGATCCGCCGCCCGGTGTCGGTGCTCGAGGCCCTGACCCTGGCCAAGGGCGCCGGCCCCACCGCGCGCCTGGACTCGGTGGTGATCATGCGCCGCAGCGGCAACCAGGTGCAGGCCCGCACCTACGACGTCGCCGCCGCCCTGGACCGCAACGCCGCGCAGTTCGCCTACCTGCAACCGGACGACCTGCTCTACGTGCCCAAGACCCGCCTGGCCAAGGCCGGCGCGTTCAGCAAGCAACTGGCGGACATCATCATGTTCCAGGGGGTCGGCTTCAGCTTCGGCTACCGCGTCGACAACAAAGAATCGGACAACAATTGAGCCTTCCCGCGATGAACAGAATCGAAAACTACCTGCACGAGTTCCTCCTCGTGTTCTTCGTCAATCGCCGGCTGATCAAACGTGTGTTCCTCGGCTTCGCCGTGATCGCCCTGCTGTTGCCGCTGGTGCTACGCCAGAGCTACGAGATCACCGCCGAAGTCATAGTGCAGTCCAAGAAGCTGTCGCAGAGCGACGCCAATACCGTGCTCACCCCGGACAGCGACAAGTTCATCCCGCCGTCCCTGGCGGACATGGAAACCGAGAGCAATATCCTGCGCTCGCCGACGCTGATCCGCGAAACCATCGCCCAGCTGCGCGACGCCGGCGAGTTCGGCGACGGCGAGGGCCTGCTCGCCCGGCTGATCGTCAATCCGCTGCGCGATCACCTGGCCACCCCGCTGCGCGCAGCCCTGGGCCTGCAGATCGAGCCGGTACGCGACACCGCCCTCGACGGCATGACCAACCAGGCGGTCAAGGACCTGAAGATCGCCACCCTGCCCGGCTCCAACGTGATCTCGGTGGTCTACGCCAGCGCCGACCCGACCCAGGGCACGCGTTTCGTCGAGCGCCTGCTGGCCAACTACCTGAAGAACCGCCAGGACCTGCAATCCAACGAGCTGCCGCAGGCCTTCTTCGAGCAGAAGAAAGTCCAGTACCAGGAGCGCCTGGACGACCTCGAAGGCTTGCGCCAGGCCCTGCTGGAAGCGGCCCATGCCTCCGATCCCAAGGAAGAGATCACCTTTCGCCTGAACGCCATCAACACCGAGGAACAGTCGCTCAACGGCTACCGCGACCAGGCCCTGGAGAACCAGCGCCGCCTGGACTACCTGCAAAACAACCTGAAGGCCGCGCGCAAGGGCAGCCTGACCGACTACACCTTCCCCTTCGCCTTCGCCAACACCGTGGACAACGTGGCCTACGAGGACCGCGAGATCAAACAGCTGGGCGAACAGCTGACCAACCTGGTGAGCCAGTACGGCACCACCTCCGACACCTACCGCGCCGACAGCGTGCCGATGCAGCAGCAGCGCGAGCAGATCGTCCGCGCCCGCGCGCAGTTCCTCAAGGTCGTGGAAAACCGCGTCCGCGAGCGCACCAGCGACCTGCAGATCACCCATTCGGTGATCGCCCAGAAGACCGCGCGGATCAACGAATACAAGACCCGCGTACGCGACCTGCAGGAAGTGCTGAGCAAGCTGCGCCAGCTCGACACCGAGATCGACGCCCTGCACAAGGCCTTCTTCACCTACACCCAGCGCTACGAAGAAAGCCGCGGCGAGCGCCTGATCAATGGCGAGCTGTCCAACGCCCGGGTACTCAGCCAGCCCTATGAACCCAGCGAGGCGGCGTTCCCCAAACCGATGCTGATCATTCCCCTGGGCCTGCTCACCGGGCTGCTGCTGGCGATTGCCCTGGGCTACGTCTACGAGTTCTTCGACCACCGCTTCAAGCATCCGGCCCAGGTCGGCGACCACCTGAACCTGCCGGTGCTGATGGTGCTCGACGCGGTGCAGGCGCCGGTGGTCAACCCCTACCCGCGCTGGACCTGGCAGTGGCTCTGGCACTGGGCCAAGCAGTGAGCTGCACGGAAAGCAAGAGGCTCATGGCCGACCTGCCGATTGTCCATGTGATCCACAGCGGTGGTTTCTATGGCGCCGAACGCATGCTGCTCGACCATTGCCAAGGCGTGCCCGGGCGGCATCGGGTGCTGTTCATCGACGCGCCGCCGGCCCTGCTCGAGCGCTTTCGCGCGGGCGGCGTCGAGTGCCACAGTTGCAGCGGGCTGCGGGCGATGCTCGGCCAGTTGCAGCAGCAACCGGTGCTGCTCAATGCGCACAACTTCAAGGCCCAGCTGTTTGCCCTGCTCTGTGCCTGGCGCCTGGGCCTGCCGCTGGTGTGGACCCAGCACGGGTTCACCCCGCGCAGCGCCAAGCAGAAGTTCTACACCTGGCTCAGCCTGCGCCTGTGCCGCCGGCGCACGGTGCGGCAGGTGGTCTGCGTGGCGCAGAGCATCGCCCGCTTGCATCGCCAGGCGGGAGTCGAGGCGGAGAAATTGCAGGTGATCCCCAACGGCCTGCCCGAGCAGCGCATCCCCGACCAGCACCTGCGCGACCCCGATGCGCCGCTGGTGGGCTTCGTCGGCCGCCTGAGCCAGGAAAAAGGCCCGGACCTGTTTCTCGACGCGCTGATCCCGCTGTGCCAGCAACGCCCGGCGCTGAAGGTGGTGCTGCTTGGCGACGGCCCCTCGAGCGAGGTGCTGCGCCAACGTATCCAGGAAGCCGGCCTGGCGTTGCAGATCCTGATGCCGGGCTACCAGAACAACATGGGCAAATGGATGCACCGCCTCAGCGTGCTGGTGCTCAGTTCGCGCACCGAAGGCACGCCGATGATCCTGCTCGAAGCCATGCAGGCCGGCACGCCGATCGCCGCCTTTGCCGTCGGCGGCATTCCCGATGTGATCGAACACAGCGTCAACGGCCTGCTCGCCCGGCCGCTGGACAGCACCGAACTGGCCGGGCATATCGCCGAGCTGCTGGACGACCCCGACCTGGGCGAACGCCTGAGCCTGGCGGCGCGCCAGCGGCAACGCCGCGACTATCACCTGCCGCGCCTGGCCCTGCGCTGGCAGGCCCTGTACCGCGCCGCCTGGGAGGCCTGGAACCGATGATCGCCGCTCTTTCCCTGGGCGCCCTGCTGGGGCTGGCCTGTCTGCTGCTGCTCGCCAGCCCCTGGCCCTACCTAGCGCCGCTGGCGGTAGTCGGTATGTTTGGCCTGGCGCTGCTGTACCGCCGCACCGGCTGGGGCCTGTTGGGCATTTGCGCGCTGGTGCCGTTCGAAGGCCTGTTCAAGGACAGCGCCTTTTCCGCGGCCAAGCTGCTGGGGGCCTCGCTGATCCTGATCCTGCTGTTCAAGCTGCTGATGCGCCAGATCGGCGAGGCGCGCCTGCGCAGCAACCTGTGGCGGGCGTTGCTGCCGTTCCTGCTGTGCCTGCTGCTGAGCCTGATGTACAGCGAGAACCTCGGTGTATCGCTGGGCAGCCTGCGGGAACTGGCGGTGGGCCTGGTGCTGTTTTTCGTGACCCTGCTGATCGGCCGCGAGGTCAACCTGCTGATGCTCTGCCGCCTGCTGGCGCTGAGCGTGGCCGCCACCTGCGTGATCGCCCTGTTCTCAGCCAAGTACCAGGTCGGCGGCCGGGCCATCGGCCTGCTGCAGGACGCCAATTACTTCGCCCTGCTGATCGCCATGGCCGTGCCGCCGGCGATCCTCCTCGCCCTGCGCGACCGGCATTGGCCGCTGCGGCTGTTCTGGGCCGGGGTGACCCTGACACTGATGGCCGGCATGACCAAGACCGACTCGCGCTCCGGGCTGCTTGTCGTGCTGTTCACCATCGCCATCGGCGCCTGGCACTACCGCCATCGTCTGCAACGGTTGCGGCCCAGGCACCTGGGGTTCGTCATGTTCGCCGTGGCGATTGTCGTGCCCCTGGGCATCGCCGCGCTGCCGGCGGACTACGTGGCGCGGATCCAGTCCCTGAGCCTGCTCAAGTCCGGCGCCCACTCCGCCGACACCTCCCTGGGCCGGCGTACCTCGTACCTGGTGGTCGGCGGGCAGATGATCCGCGAGAACCCGTTGCTCGGCTCGGGCCTGGGCACCTTTCCCATCCACTACGCGCAGACCGGTTTTGCCAGCGGTTTCTCGGAGAACATGAACGAGCCGGACCTCTACCGGCGCGCCCACAACACCTACCTGGAGCTGTTCAGCGAACTGGGGATTCCCGGCGGCCTGAGCTTCGTCGCCCTGCTGCTGATGGGCCTGCGCAACTTCGAACGGGCGCGGGTCGCATGGCTGCACAGGGGCCGGCAGGACCAGGCCGACATCGCCACCCACCTGGGCCTGAGCCTGCTGGCCCTGGCGGTGTTCCTGCTGTTCCTCAGCGCACCGAACCACAAATACCTGTGGATCTTCCTGGCCCTGTCCAGCGTCCTGCGCCGCCAGGCCGAAACCCCGGAGAGCCGCCCATGACGATGTACTCACCCCCTGTAGCTGCTGCCGAAGGCTGCGATCGAGTGCGCAGCACTCGCCAGACCAGCCTGCGCGTTTCTCCAGGCAGATCGCGGACCCAGGCTTTGCGCTTGCTGCGCAACCGATCGCAGCCTCGCAGGCTCGGCAGCGGCTACACAGGCAATACGCATCCTGTAGCCGCTGGCGCAGCCTGCGATCGAGTGCGCAGCACTCGCCAAACCAGCCTGCGCGTTTCTCCAGGCAGATCGCGGACCCAGGCTTTGCGCTTGCTGCGCAACCGATCGCAGCCTCGCAAGCTCGGCAGCGGCTACACAGGCAATACGCATCCTGTAGCCGCTGGCGCAGCCTGCGATCGAGTGCGCAGCACTCGCCAAACCAGCCTGCACACTTATCCAGGCAGATCGCGGACTCAGGCTTTGCGCTTGCTGCGTAACCGATCGCAGCCTCGCAAGCTCGGCAGCGGCTACACGGACACCGCAAACCCTGTAGCCGCTGCCGAAGGCTGCGATCGGCTGCGCAGCAGCCGCAAGGCCTGCCGATGCGTTTTTCCAGGCAGATCGCGAATTCAGGCTTTGCGCTTGCTGCGCAACCGATCGCGGCCTCGCAGGCTCGGCAGCGGCTACACAGGCAATACGCATCCTGTAGCCGCTGGCGCAGCCTGCGATCGAGTGCGCAGCGCTCGCCAGACCAGCCTGCACACTTATCCAGGCAGATCGCGGACTCAGGCTTTGCGCTTGCTGCGCAACCGATCGCAGCCTCGCAGGCTCGGCAGCGGCTACACAGGCCATGCGCTCCGGCAGCGGCTACCGGTCAGGAACAAGGAGCGCCGAGCATGAAACGGATCAGCGTGATCGTGCCGATGTACAACGAGGCGCGGCATATCGTGCGCACCCTGGACAGTGTCAGCAGCGCCGCCGCCGTGGCGGGGCTCGAATGCGAGCTGATCGTGGTCGACAACGGCTCGCGCGACAACGGTCCGCGACTGGCCATGGACCAGGGCGCGCGGGTGTTGCATTACCCCGGGCTGTCCATCGGCGCCCTGCGCAATCGTGGCGCGGCCTGCGCGACCGGCGACTGGCTGGCCTTCCTCGATGCCGATATCGAGGTGCCGCTGAACTGGCTGCTGCTGTGGAAATCCGCCCAGGCCAGCCAGCGCGCCGATGTCTTCGCCCTGGACTGCGATGCGCCGCGCAGCGCGCCCTGGTTCGCCCGCGCCTGGCAGCGCCGCAGCCTGTCCGGTAACCAGCAGGAACGCCTGCTGCAATGGCTGCCCACCCCCAACCTGTGCATGGCCCGGATCTGGTTCGAGCGCATCGGCGGTTTCGACGAGGCACTGCGCACCGGCGAGGACAAGGATTTCGGCCTGCGCCTGAACCGCGCCGGCGCTCGCCAGTTGAGCCTGGCCACGCCCGTGGTGCAGCACTGGGGGTTCGAGGGCAGCTGGCGCGAATGGAGCGGCAAGGAGTTCTGGCGCCAGAGCAGCCATGTGCAGTTGTTGCGCAATGGCGGGTTGAGCCCGCGGCTGCTGCGTTTCCCCCTGCTGTGCCTGGCCAGCGCCCTGCTCAGCCTGCTGGCCTTGCTCTGCCTGCTCGGCGGGCAATGGCCGGCGGCCCTGCTGGCCCTGCTCGGCAGCGCCCTGGCGCCCCTGGGCCTGGCCCTGCGCCAGAGCTACCGGCACCGCGACCCGCTGTTTTTCCTGCAACTCTGGCTGCTGCACTGGCTGCGCCTGCACCTGGGCGCCGCTGCCCTGCTGCAGGGCCTTTTCAACCGTACTGCCGTGAGGCCCGATCGTGGCTAAGACACTCTTCTGGTTGTGCCTGCTGTTGCCGGTCTACGCCTGGGTCGGTTACCCGCTGATCCTCGCGCTGATCAGCCTGTTCATCCGCAAGCGCCGGGTCAAACCGGGACCGCCCTTGTCGGTCAGCGTGATCATTGCCGCGCACAACGAAAGCCGGCATATCGAGCACAAGCTGCGCACCCTGCTGGCCCAGGACTACCCGGCCACCGACCTGCAGATCATCCTTGCCAGCGACGGTTCCACCGACGCCACCGTGGCCACCGCGCTGGCGATCCACGACCAGCGGATACTGGTGCTCGACCTGCCACGGGTGGGCAAGGCCGGGGCGCTGAATGCCGCGGTGGAGCTGGCGCGCAACGAGATCCTGGTGTTCACCGACGCCGACAACCAATGGTCCGGCGACACCCTCGGCAAGCTGCTCGCGCCCTTTGCCGACCCGGATGTCGGGGCCTGCGGCGGGCATATGATCATCCCCACCCCGGGCCACGCCCTGAGCCTGGGCGACAGCCTGTACCGACACTACGAAGCCTGGCTGCGCAAGGCGGAAAACCGCACCGGCTGCATGGTCTCGGCCGACGGTGCGCTACTGGCCCTGCGCCGCGAACTGTTCGAACGGGTTCCGGCCGAGGTCAACGACGACTTCTTTATCAGCACCTGCGCGCCGGTGGCCGGCAAACGCATCGTCTACGTCGAGGAGGCCCAGGTGCTGGACCAGGGCGTCGATGAAGTCGGCAAGCAATACCGCCGGCGCCTGCGGGTCACGGTCGGCGGCCTGCAGAGCCTGGCCCAGCGCCGCGGCCTGATGAATCCCTGGCGCCATGGCTTGTACGCGATCGCGCTGATCAGCCACAAACTGATCCGCCGCCTGGCGCCGGTGCTGCTGATCCCGCTGCTGCTCGGCAACCTGTGGCTGTGGAACGCCGGGGCCTTCTACAGCCTGTGCCTGATCGCCCAGCTGTGCGGTTATGGCGCCGGCCTGCTCGGCCTGCTCGATCGGCGCGGGCGCTTGCCCAAACCCTTTCGCCTGGCCGGTTTCGTCCTGGTGACCCTGGCTGGCATGAGCATGGGCCTCTGGCAATTTCTCCGCGGGCAGCGCTACAGCCTGTGGAACCCGCAGCAGAACCGCTGACATGACACTCAAACAACACTTCAAGCGCCTGGCCGGTACTGCCTACCTCAATAGCTTCGGACGCACGCGCCTGAGCGAGGCTGGCGTGGTGCTGATGCTGCACCGGGTGCTGGCGGACGAACCCGCGGCGAACCTGCCCCATCGCGGGCCGCTGTGTGTCGGCCGCCACAGCTTCGAGCACCTGCTGCGCTGGCTGCGCCGGCATTTCGACTGCGTGCCGCTGGAGCACCTGCTGCTGTACCCCGGCGGCGATCGCCCGCGGGTGGCCCTGACCTTCGACGACGGCTGGCGCGACAACGCCGAGCAGGCCTATCCACTGCTGGAGCGCCATGAAGTGCCGGCGAGCATCTTTCTGTCCACCGACTTTATCGGCACCGGCAGGGCGTTCTGGTGGGAAGCCATAGGCGAAACCCTGTGGCATCAACCCGAGAGCATCGCCGGCCGGCAATTGCAGGAGCAGCTGCGGGTGCTGGGCCTGGTGCTGCCGGCCAGCCTCAGGCAGCCCGGCGCCGACGAGGCTCGCAGCCGTGACCTCGGGCTGTTGCTGCAACGCCTGAAAACCCTGGCTCCGGACAGCCTGCAGTTGCTGGCCGACAGCTGCCCGCGGGACGCCGCGCCCCACAGCCTGGACTGGCGCCAGGTCAAGCGCCTGGAACGTTCCGGGTTGGTACGTTTCGGCCCCCACGGCGCCAGCCACGGCATCCTCACCCAGCTCGACAGCGCAGCCCTGAAAGACGACCTGGCGCGCTCCCACGCCTGCGTGCAGCACCATTGCGCCTCGCCACTGCCCATCTACTGCTACCCCAATGGCGATCATGATCCGGTGGTGCGCCAGGCGGTCGCCGACCTCGGCTACCGTTATGCCCTGGGCACCGCCCCGGGGCTGATCGACCCCTCGCGCAACCAGCCCCTGGCCCTGCCGCGCATCGACGTCAGCCAGGCCAGCGCCCGCCGCCCGTCGCTGCTGGCCTGGCGCCTGTTGAAGGGGGCGCGGGCATGAAGCGCAACGGCTATGTCTGGCACCTGCTGCTGAGCATGGGCACGCGGCTGGCGATGATCGCCATTCGCCTGCTGCGCAACGTACTGCTGGCGCGCCTGCTGGGCCCGGCGGATCGCGGCCTGTTTGCCCTGCTCAGTGCCCTGCCCGACCTGATCGCCGCCCTCACCAGCGGCGGCCTGAACACTGCGGTGGGTTATGAAGCGGCGCGCCAGCGGCCGATGGGCCTGCTGCTGACCCAGATCCTGGTCTATGGCTGCCTGCTGGCCGGAACATTGACCGTGATCGGCCTGCTGCTGATGAACAGCCTGGGCCAGGACTGGCCGATCGCCACCCAGCTCGGCCCCTTCGCCTGGCTGTTGCTGCTGGCGGTGCCGCTGACCGTGCTCAAGAGCGGCCTGCTGACCCTGCATAACGCCGACGGTCGGGTCGGCGCCTTCAATGGCCTGCGCCTGCTGGAATCCCTGGTGCCCTTGCTGCTGTTTGTCGTGCTCTGGTGGCTGTGGCGCGACCAGGCGCTGTCGGCGGCGCTGGCCGGCTGGCTCGGCGGCACGCTGTTGGTGGTGCTGGCGGGTTGGTGCTGGCTCGGGCGTTATCACCGGTTGCGGCTGCGCTGGCAGCCGGGCGAGCAAGGCAAGCTGCTGCGCTACAGCGCCCAGAGCCACCCCGGCGTGCTCTCGCAGCAATTGATGCTGCGCTGCGACTACCTGTTTATCGGCGCCCTGCTCGACCCGGTCGCGCTGGGCCTGTACGCCATGGCCAGCGCCGCCGCGGAACTGCTGCTGATCATTCCCGAGGCGGTGACCACGCCGCTGATGAAACGCCTGCTGCAACAGGGCGCAGGCATCGAACGCCTGACCCCGCTGGCCCTGCGCATCACCGCCACGGTGATGCTCGGCGCCTGCCTCGGCATGGCGCTGGTCGGCCACTGGCTGATCGTCGGCCTGTTCGGCGAGGCCTACGGCCCGGCCTATCCGGCCTTGCTGGCGCTGCTGCCGGGGCTGTTCGGCCTGTGCTACGCGAGCATCCTGCGCCTGGACCTGCTGGGCAAGCAGCGCCCCGGCGCGCTGTCGTGGCTGCTGGGCGGCGGCGCGCTGCTGAACCTGTTGCTCAACGCCACGCTGATCCCGGCCCTGGGCATCGTCGGCGCCGGCCTGGCCTCGTCCCTGGCCTATCTGGCGGTGAGCCTGGCGATGCTGGTGATGTACTGCCGCCTGAGCGGCGTGGCCTGGTACCGCACCCTGCTCCTGCTGCCCGAAGACCTGATACAGCTGCGCGCGCTGTTGCGCCCTCGGGAGGCAGCATGCTGAAAGCCGCTCTCTACACGCTCCTGGCCCTGCTGAACCTGGCCCCGGGCGCCCACGCCGAAGCCATGCAGTGGTCGAGCATCCGCGACGGCAGCCTGTACCTGCGCGCCACCCAGCCGGACCGGCTGCAGATCGGCTGGAGCCCGGCCTGGCAGAGCGATGCCAATCACGAGCAGCTGTACCTGCTGCAGCCCGGCGGCCAGTTGCTCGAGCAACTGGAGATCCGCGCCGACCAGGCCTATGGCGAACAGGACATCGAACTGCCAGCGGCCGCGGGCGACTATCGCCTGCAGATTCCCGGCTACAGCTTTCGCGGGTTCACCGTCAGCCACCAGGCCAGCACCGCGGCGCAGTTCGAGCCGGCCAAGGTGCATTTCAGCGCCGAAGTGCACAGCGGCGCCGAGCTGTTCTTCCGGGTCGCGGCCGGCGAGCAGGCGCTACTGGCCGGCAAGTATTACGGCGGAGTCGGCGTCTTGCAGGCCAGCCGCCTGAGCGATGGCGCCAAGGTTCGCCTGGAACTGAAAGCACACCCGGCCTACGGGCAATTCGACCAGGTGGCGCTGCCGCCAGCCGAACGCGACGAAGTCTGGCGCCTGTCCCTGGGCGGCTCCGGCAAGGCGGCGTTCTGGCTGGACGGCACGGCCAATCTGTTTGCCCAGGAGGTCCAGCAACTGCACCCGCTGGACCAGCCCCGGGGCGAGGCGCGCCTGCAGCTGAAAGCCCAGATCCTCGGGACCACGCCGCGCCTGGGCATCGCCCTGCCCTATGCCCAGCCGCCGCAGTCCACCTTCGGCCTGTTGCAGGCGATTGGCGCCCGCGCGGCCAACTTCTACAGCTTCGTCGATGTGCTCGAACAGGAGCCCGAGCGGGAAATCGGCTTTCGCCGGCTGTACCGCGAGCGCTTCGGGATCGACCGCGACATCACCCTGCTGGCCGGCACCGGGCGCCGCGCCGTGCTCGCCGCCGATGCCCAGAGTTTCGCCGGCCTCGACGCCTGGCTCGCCGACAGCGTGCGCCTGGCCGGCAACGGCCTGCACTACCTGGCCTTCGCCGACGAACCCAACCTCAACTACCCGGACTACAGCAGCTACGCCCGGTACTTCGAGCAGATGCTGGCCCGGGCCAAGGCCAACCCCGAGGCTCGCGCCGCGGGTGTGCGGATCGCCATGCCGGCCAGTTCGCGGCTGCTCGACGGGCCGTTCCGGGTCGGCGCCGGGCAACGCCGCGGCATCGACTGGGCGCGCCAGCTGCTGGCCCGGCATGCCCAGGACATCGATGCCCTGGCCTGGCACGAATGGATGGTCCGCGACCTGCTCGCCACCCGCCGCTACCGCGACAGCGTGCGCGCCGCCGCCGAGCTGGTGGGCCTGGATGCCGCGGGCCGGCCGCGCAAGGCCCTGCTGCTGAGCCAGACCAATATTTCCAGCGGCCGCGACCTGAGCCCCTACCAGCAGGACACCCATTACGCCGGCCTGTGGTGGGCCTCGGTGGTGATCAACGCCTCGGCGGACGGCCTGCTGGACATGCTCAACTGGTTCCAGGCCGCCGACGAGCCGGACTACCCCAAGGGCATGCTCGCGCAACGCAGCGCCAGCCAGTTCAGCCTCAAGCCGGTGGCCGTGGCCCAGCAGTTCATTGCCCGGCACTGGCTGGCCCATGTGCAGGCCCTGGACAACCCGGCCTTCGAGGTCGATGCACTGGCCATGAGCGAGGCCGGCCGCCACAGCCTGCTGGGAGTGAACAAGGCGTCGCGGGTGCAGGCGGTGAGCCTCGCCGGCCCCGGCGACCTGTGCCAGGCCGCGCCGCTCAATCTGAGCTTGCTCGGCCCCGACGACCAGCCTCGCGACGCGGCCGTTGAATGCCGTGATGGCCGGGTGCACTTCGAGTTGCCCGGCGAAACCCTGTTTGCCCTGACCTGGAAAGCCTTATGAGTCGATTGACCGCATTGCTGGAAAAAATCCGTCGCAAGGGCCTGCGCGACAGTCTGCGGGTCCTGCGCGAGCGCTACTTCTATTACCACTGGGAATTGCTCAGCGTCGAACGCTCCCTGGCGCTGCCGGTGCCCTGCCCGGTCACCACGCGGCGCTGGCCCCAGGTGCCGATCGAGCGTGCGCTGCTGCCGGCCTTCGAGAAGTATTTTTCCGCACAACTGCCGGCGATCCGCGGCTTGCTGGACAAGGGTTGTCGCGGCAACGCCCACCTCGACGCCGACGGCAACGTGATGCTGATGATCTGGATCAACGAGCGCGACTACTACGACGATCAGCTGTACCGCTGCTGGATCCGCATCCCGCCGGGCTGCATCTATCAGTTCGCCGGCGAGTGTGCCCTGCCTTACCGTGGCACCGGGGTGGTGGTGCTGGCGCAGAAGCTGATCTGGGAGCACTACCGCGAACGCGGTTTCAAAGCCACCCGGGCAGTGGTCAACGTGCGCAACGAGGCGGCGCTGAAGATGCACATGCGCATGGGTTTCACCGAGGTCGGCGAATCGATCCACGTCTATTGCCTGTTGCGTTGCCTGCATTTCCATCGACGCGTGCCCTATCACCAGCCACGCCTGCTGCACCTGCACAAGCCACGGCCGGCAGCACAAGCAGGCACCTCGACCGATACCGGTAGGGAGCCGCTGTGACGATCCGCCTCGCCTGGCGCGCCAGCCTGCTAGCCCCTGACTTTCCCGTCGCCGCCTTCGAGCAACTGCGCAACGCGGTGGAACCGGCCACGCCCTTCAATCGCCTGGCCTGGCTGCGCGGCGCCGAGCAGGCGCTGGACGCCGGGCAACGCCTGCGGGTGCTGCTGGGCTGGCACGGGGAGCGGCTGGTGCTGTGCCTGCCGTTACTGCATGGCCGCGAGCGCAAGGCCGGCCTGCGGCTGCCGGTAGTGCGCCATCTGGGCTTCCCCCTCAGCGACCGCCTGGCGTTGCTGGTGGCCGAGGATGCACTGCCGGCCATGCCCCGGGCGCTGGAGGAAATCCGCCGCGAGCTGCCCCATGCCCTGCTGCAATTGAGCGAACTGCTGGCGGCCGGCCCCGCACTGGCGAGTTGGCGCAAGCACAGCTGGTACAGCGCCTGCGCGATCAGTTGCCGGGCGCCGGAACACTTGATTGTCGAAGCCGACCGCCAGGAAGCCCGGGACAAGAACCTGCGCTACGAGCTGCGCCGGGCGAAAAAACGCTGCGACGAAATCGACGCCCGGGTGATCCGCGTCAGCCCCGATGGCGAGGGCATGGACGCGCTGCTGGACTTTATCGGCGCCGTGGAACAGGCCAGCTGGAAAGGCGCGGACGGCCTGGGGATCTTCTCCGGCGCCCGCCGCCAGCAGTGGATGCGCAGCGCCCTGCGCGGGCTGGCCGCCGACGGCTGCGTGCGCGTGGTGCTGCTCGAACACCAGGGCCGCTGCATCAGCTATCGCCTGGGCCTGCTGGAGCGCGGGCGGCTGTACGACTACAACATCGCCTTCCTGCCGGACTACGCCAGCCTCGGCAGCGGCCGGCTGCTGCTCGACGAGTGGATTCGCTGGGGCCTCGACGAAGGCTGGCAGTGGGTCGATGCCTCGCGGGTCAGCCTCAGCCGCTCCAGCCATCAACTGCACGAACGCATGAGCGGCCAGGTCGAGCACCAGCGCTGGAGCTTCTATTCGCGCCGCCCCGGCGGCCTGCTGCTGGGGCTCGCCGATCGCCTCTGGCAGGCGCTCAAACCCCATGTCAAAAACTGGCGCGAACGCCGTGCCGCCCGCCCACAGCAAGAGAGCCGACCTTGAGCGCTACTTTGAACCGCCGTTTGAACCGCACAACGACCGCGGCGAACCTGCCGGCGGTGATCGTCAACGCCGACGACTTCGGCCTCGACCCGCAGTACAACCAGCTGACCCTGCGCGCCTTCGAGCGTGGAGTGATCAGCTCCGCGACCCTGATGGCCAATATGCCGGCCTTCGAGGATGCCTGCCGGCTGGCCCGCGAGAACAGTCTGCAAGGACGCATCGGCCTGCATTTCAACCTGACCTACGGCGAGCCGCTGAGCGTGCCGATCCGCAGCCAGCGGCGGTTCTGCAACAGCAGCGGCGAGTTCGACCTCAGGCTGCCGCGCTCGGTACTGCGCCTGCCGGCCAGCACAGTGGTCGCGGTCCGCGATGAACTCCAAGCGCAATGGCAGCGCTGCCTCGACCGGGGCCTGCGCCCGAGCCATATCGATTCCCATCAGCACGTGCACAACCTGTGGCCGATCGCCCCGATCGTCGCCCGCTTCGCCGCGCAACAAGGGGTGCCGGTGCGCCTGGCGCGCAATGTCGGGGGCAATATCGGCCTGGCCAAGCGCCTGTTCAAGAACGCCCTGAACCGGCGCATCGTCCGTTTGAGCGGCGCCACGGTGACCTTCGTCTGCACCCCGCGGGACCTGTTGCAAGGCTTCCGGCCAGCCGGCGCGCTGGAAGTGGTGGCCCATCCGACCCTGCTGGCCGACGGCGATTTCGGTGACGATTACCTGCCCGAGGGGCAGTCCCTGGACCGGCTGCTACGGGAAACCCTGAGGGGCTATCGGCATATCGCCTACAGCCAGCTCCGCTGATGCCTGTAGGGCATTAGCCGGATCGGTTGTCAGGCCTAGGGGACAGTTGGCACGGACATTTCTGATTCTTCCAGCGGGCGGATGGCCACGGCCGGCGCGGCTTGAATCGACCGGTTTATTCCTGCACCATCCGCCCCCTGCTTATTCAATGGATGGATTTCACGGCATGCTGGATGCTAACGCTACCCATATTTCCCTGACGATCGAAGGCGCCTCGGTCGACCTTCAGGTCCTCGGTTTCGTTGGCCGCGAAGCCCTCAATCAACCCTTCTGCTTCGATATCGAACTGGTCAGCGCACGGCCCGACCTCAAGCTCGAGGAACTGCTGCACAAACCCGCCTGCCTGACCTTTGGCAGTACTGGAAAAGGCCTGATCCATGGCCTGGTGTACCGCATCGCCCAGGGCGATTCCGGGCGCAAGCTGACCCGCTACAGCATCAGCCTGACCCCGCAGCTCAACTACCTGCGCCACAGCTTCAACCAGAAGATCTACCAGCACCTCAGCGTGCCGAAGATCATCGCCCAGGTCCTCGAGGCCCGCGGCATCCTCGCCGACGCCTACCGTTTCCAGCTCGGCGCCACCTACCCGGAGCGCGTCTACTGCACCCAGTACGACGAATCCGACCTGCACTTCATCCAGCGCCTGTGCGAAGAAGAAGGCATCCATTTCCACTTCCAGCATTCGGCCAGCGGCCACACGCTGGTGTTCGGCGACGACCAGACGGTGTTCCGCAAGCTGCCGGCGGTGAACTACCAGCAGGATTCGGGCATGGCCGCCGAACAGCCAGTGATCAAGCGCTTCAACCTGCGCCTGGAAACCCGCACCAGCCGCGTCAGCCGCCGCGACTACGACTTCGAGAAACCGCGCCTGCTGCCCGAGGGCGCGGCCAAGTCCGGGGCCATGCCGGACCTGGAAGACTACGACTACCCCGGCCGGTTCACCCAGCAGGCCCGCGGCAAGCAACGGGCGACCCGCGCCCTGGAACGCCACCGCAGCGACTACCGGCTGGCCGAAGGCAATGGCGACGAGCCGAGCCTGGCCAGCGGCCACTTCCTGACCCTGGCCGCCCACCCGCGCAGCGAGTGGAATGACTTGTGGCTGCTGCTGGAAGTGATCCACGAGGGCAAGCAACCGCAGGTGCTGGGCGAGAACATCACCAGCGACGTCACCAGTAACAAGGACGACTTCCACCAGGGCTACCGCAACCGCTTCCTCGCCACGCCCTGGGACGCCCACTACCGCCCGCCGCTGGAACACCCTAAGCCCAAGTCCCTGGGCAGCCAGACCGCCGTGGTCACCGGGCCCAAGGGCGAAGAAATCCATTGCGATGAGTACGGGCGGATCAAGGTGCAGTTCCACTGGGACCGCGATGGCCAGGCCGACGACGACACCTCCTGCTGGGTCCGCGTCGCCAGCGGCTGGGCCGGCAAGGCCTACGGCGGCATCGCCATCCCGCGGATCGGCATGGAAGTGCTGGTGACCTTCCTCGAAGGCGATCCCGACCAGCCCCTGGTCACCGGCTGCCTGTACCACAAGGAAAACGTGGTCCCCTACGACCTGCCGGCGCACAAGACCCGCAGCACCTTCAAGACCCTCAGCTCGCCGGGCGGCAAGGGCTACAACGAACTGCGCATCGAAGACAAGAAAGGCGCCGAACAGATCTACCTGCACGCCCAGCGCGACTGGGACGAGAACGTCGAGCACGACCAGCGCATCCGCGTCGGCAACGAACGCCACGACACGGTCGAAGCCAACAGCCTCACCGAACTCAAGGCCGAAGAACACCGCATCACCCACCTCGACCGCAAGAGCGAAATCCGCGCCAACGACCACCTCACCGTGGCCGCCACCCAGCACGCCAAGCTCGGCACCGCGCAATTCGTCGAGGCCGGCCAGGAGATTCACTACAAGGCCGGGAGCAAGGTCGTGGTCGAGGCCGGCTCGGAGCTGACCGCCAAGGCTGGCGGCAGCTTTGTGAAGCTCGACGGCGGCGGCGTGACCATCAGCGGGGCCGATGTGAAGATCAATTCCGGGGGCGCGCCGGGAACGGGAACCGGCATTGCCGCACTGCTTCCGGGGTTGCTGAAACTTGCCGACGCCGACAAGGCCGGCGGCCTGCTGCTGGGCCGTTTGAACGCGCCAATACCGCGCCTGGCGCCGCCCAAGGGTATCTGTGTCGAATGCCTGCTCAAGGCCATCCGCCAACGCCAGGCGATTCTGTCCGGAGCCCAGCCATGAGCGATTTGCAGCAAGGCCAGCAGGACTGGGTCAACGCCGCCGCCAAGGGCTTCAGCCTCGCGGTGATCGTCGAGCAGGCCCTGCTCAGCGCGCCGCAGCGCAATGCCCTGGTTGAACTGGAAGGCGCCCGCTGGCCCCTGATGTACCAGCCCGAGCTGATCCAGTTGCGCAATGACGGGCCGCTATTGCTGGACATGACCGGCCAACCTTTCGAGCGACTGGTAGCGATCCACGAGCTGTTCGGCTCGAACCTCGCCGGCTGGTTGAGCAGCACCCTGCCCGCCAATCGGCTGGCCACCCACCTTGGCGACGCCCTGGTCTGCCAGGATGCCAACGAGGCGGTGCTGCTGATTCGCAGCTACAGCGCCGAGGTACTGCCCCTGCTCCACCAGCAGGTCGGCCAGCCATGGCACCAATGGCTGTTCGGCCCCCTCGATACCTGGTGGGTCAAGGCCGAAAAAGACTGGCAGCGCCTTGCCGGCCCGGCACACAGCGAAGTGCCCGAGTACCACCCGATACGCCTGGATGAGCCGATGATGCACAGCCTGCAGCATGACGCCCACGCCGAGCAGTTGCTGACGCAGACCGAAAACGTCGCCCCCGAGGCCTTTGCCAGCGACTGCCACGGCGAACGCCTGCAACAGGTGCAAGACCTGCTGCAGATCGCCAGAGCCCAGGGCCTGGACCAACAGGAGGATCAGTCGACCTTTGTGTTGCACAGCCTGATCACCCGTAGCCCGCTGCACCAGCGCCCCGAATGGGCCGAAGTCCTGCGCCAGGTCATCGATGACCGGGACAGCCTGGAAAACGCCCTGGCCACGCAAGAAGGCGCCTGAGGTGACCTTGTTCCCGTCATTCGCACAGCGCTGGAAGCGCCTGCCCGGCCGCCAGAAAACCCTGATCCACTGGCTGGTTTTCGCAGCGCTGGTCGCCGGTTATTTCATCTGGCAGTACAGCCGCACGCCGGGCGCGGCGCTTTATGGGCATAACCATACGGATCGCCCGATTTTCAGTTATTTCGTCAATGACCATTGGGGAGGCAACGGAGGCGTGACCTGTTGCTGGCGTATCGAGGGTAAGGCGCTGAAGGTGGACTGGATATTGGACGTGACGCCAGAACAAATTAAACAGGGGCTCGAAGAGAAAACCCTTTCAATCGAAGTCCCTAACCCACCCCGAAAGCGAACCGACGATACCCTGCATGTGCATTTTCTGCCCGGGGATCAGGTGCGTCTGGCCTGGAGTGACAAACACACCAGCCCCCTCAAGGAAGAGCTGCGCGAGTTCTATGCCGGGGATCAGGAGCGCCGGTCCGAATGAGCCCCCTTCATTTCGATCCGACTGTCGCTCTGCGGCTTTCAGCGCCATCGTGAGTCGAGGCTTTTCAGCACCAACTATTGAAAGACTTGCAAACAGCGCGAGCTGGGCAACAGAAATGCCCCCCAGGCAAAAGAACGTGACCGTGCGCAGAAACAGGTTCGTACCAACAAGGAGTTTGTTGTGACATCGATTCAATCACTCAGAAATCGCTGGAAGTCTTTGTCCGGTTTGCAGAAAACCCTAATCAATCTATTGACTTGGGGGGCACTGATTGCTGCCTATTTCATTTGGCAGCATAGCCGTATGCCGGGTGCAGCCCTTTATGGCCATAACCATACAGATCGCCCTATCTTCAGCTACTTCGTCAATGACAACTGGGGGGGGAACGGAGGTATGACCTGCTGTTGGCGCATCGAGGGCAAAACGCTGAAAGTGGACTGGATAAAAGGTCGTACAGGTGAACAAGTACGCCAGGGGATAAAGAAGGAAACTCTATCAGTCGAGCTTCCTAACCCCCCTCGCCAACGCAGTGACCGGTATCTGCATGTGCACTTCTTTCCCGGGGACCAAGTCCGCCTAGCCTGGAGTGCCAATCTCGACACACCTTATGAAAACCTCAAAGAGGCCCCCCCGGTGCCTAACACCAAGGATCAGGAAACCACATCCCAATGAGCACCAAAAACTCTGATCTGGCGGCGGCTGCCAGCGCCCGCTGTGCCGGCCCGTTCAATAACTCTCATGTCACCACCTGTGAACGAACCTTGCGGATTGGTTTTTTTTTCGACGGTTTTGGGCGTCATCTGTTTAAAGATCTGCAATCAGGCCGGGTCAGTAACGTGGGCAAAATGTTCCTGGCCCATCCTATCGATATGCCGAACAAGGAGCCTGACCCTGCCTTTGCCTATCGCAAGGCTTACATCTCGGGCATGGGCGAGGAGTACATCGCAGACCTGACCAACACTGCCAGTACCGGCCTGGATATCGTTAGCAGTAAAGCGGCGGATGTCCCCAAGGATGTGGCGAAGGATGAAGGGAAAAAGATCCTGAAGGATGTGCTGGAGCGCCGTGACTGGTGGGAGCGCTTGAAGCGTGACCTGGGCGCCCTGGTCAATGCCCCCTACAAAGCCTTCAAAGTGTTGAAGGGCGCGGTGATTGACGCCGTGGCTGAAGTCGTGCCGCCCCTGCGCGATAACCCGGTCATGGCTCAAGTGGCCAAGACCGGGGCCAACGTTCGCATTGATGGCGCCATCGATTATCTGAACGTCGAAGTCGGCAAGATCAAGGCATTGGGCGGCCCCCCGTTGAAGCGCATCGAACTGTCCGTATATGGCTTCGACTATGGCGCCACCCTGGCCCGGGGTTTTCTCTATCGTCTGCTGGAGCGCAGCCTGATCAATGGCGAGGAGGTCGAATATCAAGGGGCCCGCCTGGTCATATTGTTCGCCGGTCTGTTCGACGCGGTGGACCGCAGCCATAGCGAAATACCGCTGATCGACGGTTACATGCCCGTGCCCACCAGCACGGTACTGGGGGACTTCAACAGCCTGCCCAAGCAGGTGCGGCAGGCGCTGCATCTGGTGGCGGGCCACGAGCGGCGCTTTTACCGGCGCGCCTGCCTGCTCGGCAAAGGCAACGCCAAGTGGCGTGAAGAACTGATGCCCGGGGTCAGCGAGGACGTGGGTGGCAGCCTGCTGCCCGGCGAACAGAAACCCAGTGCCGAGTTGGCCCTGGTCAGTTTGCACCGCATGTACCGTGCGGCGTTCCAAGCGGGAGTACCTTTCCTTCATCTTGAAGATTTGTACGAAAAGGACGCCGACACCGCTGAGCTATTCACCTTCAACGACCATATCAACGGCAAGACGGCCCTTGGGCTGGTCAAGAAGTATCAGTCGGCCGCCAAGGCCAGCATCGCCCAGCTGAAAAACCTCAACCTGGGTGACAAAGCGCCCTTCCTCGGCCATATGCGCCTGTATATCCGCTGGCTGGCATCGATCTCGCGCCCTTATCTGCAGCGCCTGCGCGAGATCGGCGAAGAGGAAGATCGCCTGAACGCCAGCCAGTATGCCGCGGGGAATAGCGCCGGGATGTTCGGCCGCCCGGTGGAAACCCAGGAAAAGAGGCAGGCTCGCCTCAAGCGTACCCAGGAGCTGCAAACCGAGCGCGAAACGCTCAGGGCACAACTCGGCTGGCTGGAAGATGTGGACAGCGAAGCCCGCAGCATGCGCAGCGGCCGGGCACGGGACGGCTACAGGGCCGCCGGCACACCGCAGCAGATGCAGGTGTGGCAGGTGCTGTTGGAAGAGGAATGGTTCAAGGAACAACTGTCGCCCTTGCCAGAGGAAGTGAGCCTGTTGTTCGGCCACTTCATTCATGACCAGTTGGTACAGTCCCTCGCTCAGCGCTCAGCCAAGTCCGTGAGCGGGCAATGCTACTTCGATATCCGCGGGATCGATCGGCCAGAGGAAGAAGAGAAGGAAAAGGAGAAAGAGAAGATATAAGTGTATTCAATGCCTGCCCGGAATCGGGCAAGGCGTTGACGACCAGCAAGGCAGGGCTTCTGTCCCCTGCCTTCAAGCCCCTACCGCCGAACACCGAATACGCGTTTCTGCCCACAGAACATCTCGCCGGGCAGTTTCCCTTCCGCACAAATCATTAGCCCCCTACTTAATCTTCGATTAATCCCCCAGTCCAAAACTGTACGGGACCGCGCAGCGCAGAATCCTCTGCCGCCCTCCGCGGCGCGCTCGATGGCGGTTTGTGTCGGGCTTATCGGAGAAATTCTCATGAACATGCGTATTTTGCGGGTCGGGGCCCTGGCTTTGGTCGGGGTCGTGGGTGTGGCTCAGGCGGACACGGCCCAGGTGCAGTCGGTGCCTTATCACTATGGCATGCCGCTGAATGTGGCCAAGGTGGTGTCGATGACCGAGCCCGCGACGCCGGAGTGCAAGGTGATCACCGCGGACATGACCTTTATCGACAAGGCGGGCAAGCTGAAAGCCATCAGCTACCGCAAGCTGTCGGACGCCTGCAGTTATCAGAACTGAAGACGACCCTGCTCTACCGCGCGCGAGGTTGCAGGCCGTTCGGCGAGATTCAGGCAGGAATTCCATTCGCGGTGAGGGTCGAGCCTGCGCCTGGCCCGGGATCTGTCCGGGCCAGGCAGGCAACGCAGGCATTGGCAAAGCCGCCGATCAATGAGCCCTGGATTTCAGGGTGATGGGCTGGCTTCCCGGATGATTGGCCAGGTCGTAGCGCAGTTCGGCGATCAGGTCGTTGATTTCCCGGCAGCCGTTGAGGCTCGCCGCATCGATGCCGGTGACCACCAGGTCCACGCGGTCGGTTTCATGGTCGCCATAGACTTTCACGGTCATGTGCAGGTCGGGGCTCAGGGTGCACTCGCAGCGTTTGGGCAGAAAGCTGCATTCAATGATATTGCGCAGTTCCAAGGCAGATAAGAACATGGCAGATCTCTCCGTTGGTGCAGTGGCCATTCAATGATGGCAAGAATATCGTCTCGGGATTCCACCCCCGAAATACGGCGTACGGCATGACTAAACCTCCCTGGAAGAGAAAGCCAATTCCTAGACTAGGCCGTATTTGCGCTTCTACTAAATTCTATTTTGCTCTGAGTAGTGGGCTTTTTTCACGTGATGTCCCGATACCTCCATCAGGGGGTGACCTCCTGCGAACGGGTGCGGCCGACTTCTCGCTGATAGTGATTGGAGCATTAAGCGTGCCGTGCGCGTGCTCGTTGTCATGCCGTGATAAATCATTGGGTTATAGAGTGTTAACGGTGGATGGCATCGTGCAGATTGCCGGATTAACCGTTGGTCGCCCGGCAATTTGCCGGAATGAAATGGCCACGGTTTGCATGACCGGGTGTTACCCGGTCAAACTGCCCGGCGTTTCAAGCAAGCGGCTCCCGCCATTGGGAGAGCCGTCGATCAACCTGCAAGGAGGCCTTATGCGCTTTTTTCCTGTTTCCACCGCCATCGCCGTGCTGTTGAGCGGCATTTCCACCCTGAGCCATGCGGCCAAGCTCGAAGACGTGGCGCCCTACCCCAAGGCCGAAGACGGTTTTGTGCGCCAGGTGATCCATCTGCCCAAGCAAGCCAAGGAAGAAGACTTCAAGGTCGAGGTGCTGGCCGGCAAGACCCTGACCGTCGACTGCAACCGTCAGCGCCTGGGCGGCACCCTGGAAGAGAAAAACCTTGATGGCTGGGGTTACCCCTACTACCGCCTGGACAAGGTCAGCGGCCCGATGAGCACCCTGATGGCCTGCCCCGAGGGCACCAGCAAGCAGGCGTTCGTGCCGGTGGTCGGCGAAGGCTTCGTGCTGCGCTACAACAGCAAGCTGCCGATCGTGATCTACGCCCCCAAGGACATCGAAGTGCGCTACCGCCTGTGGTCCGCCTCGGACAAGGTCGAGAAGGCCCGCGCGGAATAATCCAGACCGCGGCGGCAGCATCGCAGGTGATGTAGCCGCTGCCGCAGGCTGCGATCGGCTACGCAGTAGCCGCCAGGCCAGGCAACGCGGTGCAGCAGTGGTTCGGCTGGCGAGCGCTTCGCACTCGTGCGCAGGCTTCGCCAGCGGCTACATGACACCCGCTGACCTCACACCCACGCACCCGTTCCCAAGGCCGCGCGCTCGGCCACCTGCCCCAGGCGATCGAAGTTGATGTTGGCCCCGGAATCGATGGCCACCAGGGTTTCGCCCTGTACGCCGCTGCGGGCCACGTACTGCTTGATCCCGGCTACCGCCAGCGCCCCCGACGGCTCGGTGATGGAGCGGGTGTCGTCGTAGATGTCCTTCATCGCGCAGCAGAGTTCGTCGTTGCTCACTGTAAGCACCTCATCGACCAGCACCCGGCACAGCTCGAAACAATGGGCACCGACCTGCGCCACAGCGACCCCGTCGGCGAAAGTGCCGACGCTGGGCAGCACCACCCTTTCCCTGGCCCGCAACGCCTGCTGCAGACAGTTGGAGTGCTCGGACTCGACGCCGACGATGCGCACCTCGGGCCGCAGGTATTTCACATAGGCGGCGATACCGGCGATCAATCCGCCACCGCCCACCGGGACGAAGATCGCGTCCAGGCGCCCGGGGTGCTGACGCAGAATCTCCATGCCCACCGTGCCCTGCCCGGCAATCACGTCCGGGTCGTCGAAGGGCGAGACGAAGGTCTGGCCGCTGCGCTCGGCCCGTTGCAGGGCATGGGCCAGGGCAAAGGGAAAGCTCTCGCCATGCAGCACCGCCTCGGCGCCACGACTGCTGACGCCCTGCACTTTCAGTTGCGGCGTGGTGGAAGGCATGACGATGGTCGCCTTGATCCCCAGCTCCCGCGCCGCCAGTGCCACGCCCTGGGCGTGGTTGCCGGCGGAAGCGGTGATCACCCCGCGGCGCTTTTGCTCGTCACTGAGCTGCACCAGCTTGTTGTAGGCGCCGCGGATCTTGAAGGAAAAGGTCGGTTGCAGGTCCTCGCGCTTGAGCAGCACCTGGTTGCCCAGCGCCGCCGACAAGGCCGGCGCTGGCTGCAATGGCGTACGCACCGCCAGGTCGTAGACCGGCGCCGCGAGAATCTTCTTCACGTAGTGCTCAAGCAGGTCCAGTTGCGTGTTGGGCTCGGCGGGATGGTTCATACGGCTCTCCTGGCTGTGTTGAAAGCCCCGGAGACAGAAAGAAAAAACCCGCCTCTAGGGCGGGTTGGGTGCAGTCGTCAGCAAACCCGCCAATCAGGAATGGCGGTAATAATGCTTGGCTGGGAACGCAATGCGGAAAAAGTCATGGCCAGGAAATTAACCGGCGCGCTGCTGGCGAGTCAATGGCCAATTCTTTGCGGCCATCGCCGCTGTTGCATCTGCTGGTTCGCGGCCTTCGTCAACGCAGGTCCGCCCGCCCTGCCCGCCAGCAGGCTTGAGCCCGTTCGAGAGATTGCCGTTTGCCGGCGAATATATGAAACGTATATGCTTCGTATATTTACCAGGACAGAAACCCTGTGGGCATCGTCAAGATTTCAGATCAACTGCATGAACAGATCCGCGTCGCCAGCGACGCCATGGATCGCTCCATCAACGCCCAGGCCGAGTTCTGGATCAAGATCGGCCTCTTGGCCGAGCTCAACCCACACCTGGCCTACAACGACCTGATCAACAAACTGCTGCTGAACAAGAGCGACCTGATCCGGGGGCGCAGCGAATGACCCAGGCCCTGATCAAGACTCCGCAACAACTGGCCCTGATGCGTGAGTCCGGGCGCCTGCTGGCGGCGGTATTCACCTTTCTCGACGAGCTGGTCGCGCCCGGCCTTTCGACCCTGGAGCTGGACACGGCCGTGGAGCGTTTCATCCGCCACGACCTGGGCGCCCGCCCGGCCAGCAAGGGCCAGTACGGCTACCCCTACTCGATCAACACCTCGATCAACGAGGTGGTGTGCCATGGCATGCCCCATGAGCAGGCCATTCTCAAGGACGGCGACATCATCAACATCGACATCACCCTGGAAAAGAACGGCTTTATCGCCGACTCCAGCAAGATGTACCTGGTCGGCAACGTCAGCCCCAAGGCTCAGCACCTGGTGAGCACCACCTTCGAGGCGATGTGGCACGGCATCAAGGTGGTCCGTCCCGGCGCGCGCCTTGGCGATATCGGCCACGCGATCCAGCAACACGCGCAAACCCGGGGCTACAGCGTGGTGCGCGAATACTGCGGCCACGGCATCGGTCGGCAGATGCACGAAGAGCCGCAGATCCTGCATTTCGGCCGCCCCGGCACCGGCCTGGAGCTGCGCGAAGGCATGGTGTTCACCATCGAGCCGATGCTCAACCAGGGCAGCGCCCGGGTGCGCGGCCTGAAAGACGGCTGGACCGTGGTCACCCGCGACAACGGCTTGTCGGCGCAGTGGGAACACACGGTGGCGGTGACCCGCGACGGCTACGAAGTACTGACCCTGCAACCGGCCTGAAACCTCAGGCGCACTTGCCGCTGCCGCCGGCCAGGCGCCTGAGACCCAGCACCATTCCCCCGGCCCCCAGTAGCATCGCCACGAGGAACAGCGGGTAGGCAATCCACCAGGGGGTGCCGGCGGTCATCATGCTGAATTCGGACATGCCGCCGATGCTGGCGATCAGGTTCAGCGGCAGGAACACCACGTTGATCAAGGTCAGTTTGCGCAGCAGGCTGTTCATGTTGTTGTTCATCAGGTTGCCGCGCGCGTCGATCAACCCGGAAAACACCGTCGAATAAATCTCCGCCTGCTTGTAGCACTGGTTGTTCTCGATGATCAGGTCGTCGATCAGGCCGATGGCCTCGGCGCTGAAATGCGCCTTCTCGGCGTGGTTGCGCAGGCGGGTCAGCACCGCGCCGTTGCTGTGAATGGCGTTGATGTAATAGATCAGGCTTTCGCTGAGGTTGAACATCTGGATCAGGTGGCGGTTTTCCATCGAGTCGTTGAACTGCTGCTGCAACTCCCGGGCGACCATCTTGATCACCTTGAGGTGCCCCAGGTAGTGATGAATGTTGTTGGACAGCAGGTCCAGCAGCACATCCAGGGGGCTATTCAAGGCCTGGCGCGCGCCCAGGCCGCTGAGCTGGCTGTCGTCGTGGGCGATCAGCAGCAGGCGTTGCGGGGAAAACAGCAGGCCGCAGGACGACACCTCGAACGACAGGCTGCCGCCGCCGGAGTAGTTCTCCGGGCGCTTCCAGATCAGGAACAGGTTGTCCGGATGGAACTCGATACGCGACACCTCGTCCGGGTCCAGGGCCGAGGCCAGGGCGTGTTCGTCGAGCTTGAAGCCGCTGCGCAGCAGATCGCGTTCGGCGGGGTCCGGGTTGCTGAACAGCATCACCTCGGCGTCCAGGCGCTCCACCGCCAGCAGGCGGCCCTGGCTCAGCTGATAGCTCTTGATCATCGGCCGTTCACCAGGCCTGTCCGCGGCGCTTGAGCTCCAAGCGACGGACGAACTCCTCGAGCACCAGGGAATACAGGTCGTCGCGCAGGTAGGCATCTTCGATGCCGGCGTCCAGGTTGGGGTTGTCGTTGACTTCGATCACCACCACCTTGTCGCCGGACTGTTTCAGGTCGACGCCGTACAGGCCGTCGCCAATCAGGTTGGCGGTCTTCACCGCCAGTTCCACCACCGCCCGCGGCGCCTCGTGGATCGCCAGGGTGCGGCATTCGCCGTTGATGTCCTGGCCCTTGGCCTTGTGGTTGTAGATCTGCCAATGGCCCTTGGACATGAAGTACTGGCAGGCGAAGATCGGCTTGCGGTTGAGCACACCGATGCGCCAGTCGTACTCGGTGTAGAAAAACTCCTGGGCCAGCAACAACACCGAATGCTCGAACAGCTCGGCGGTGGCCTCCAGCAGCGCCTGCTGGCTCTCGACCTTGATCACCCCGCGGGAGAAACAACCGTCGGGAATCTTCAGCACCAGCGGGAAGCCCAAACGTTCGCCAACCCGCTCGAAATCTTCCGGTCGCTCCTTGTAGAGAATCTCGGTGGCGGGCATGCCCAACTGATGGCTTTTCAGCAGATCGGTCAGGTAGACCTTGTTGGTGCAGCGCAGGATCGAGGTCGGGTCGTCCATCACCACCAGGCCCTCGCTTTCGGCCTTCTTGGCGAAGCGGTAGGTGTGGTTGTCGACGCTGGTGGTCTCGCGGATCAGCAAGGCGTCGTATTCGGCGATCCGCGGGTAATCCTTCTTCTCGATCAGCTCGACGTCGATGCCCAGGCCCTTGCCGACCCGGACAAAGTTCTCCAGTGCCCGGGCGTTGGAAGGCGGCAAGGCTTCCTGGGGATCATGCAGGATGGCCAGGTCATACCGGGCCAGTCTTTTCGAGCGCGGCACGCGCCAGATCTTGCGACTGAAACTGTCCAGGGAATGAGCGAATTGATCTTCCTGGTCTTCACGCAACTTATGCAGGGCCCCGGACTTCACGCCTTCGATATGCCAACCGTTAGTTCGCTTGAAGTCCACCAGCAATATCGGACAGGGAAACACTTCGAATAACTGGCGGGCCAACTCCTGTAACGGTTCGATATGGGTCTTGCCGAAGTAGAGGGTCAGGGTAAAACCTTCGGTATCGCTATAAAGATGATTGCTCAGGGCCTTTTCCAGGGTTTTATCCAGGTCGTCCAGGGCCAGCCCGTAGAGCGACTTGCGGGTCAGTTCGCTGATGGTGCGCACCGAGGGAATCACCTTGTGCCCCCGCGCCTCGGCCAGCAGCGAACAGTAGTAACCGTGGCCCAGGTACTTGTAGCTGCGGCACAGGTTGATCACCTGGACCCGCTTGCCGGGCTGGGTTTCGCGGGTCTGTTCCAGGTACTCCTGGGCGCTGAGGATGTCTTCGCTGGGGAAGTAGGAGGCCCAATCTTCCTTGCGCTCGACAATAATCACCAACTGACTGGAAGTGTCACTCACCGTTGAAAAATAATTAACCGGCGTTATTGTCGCCGACAGACTTTGCTCGGATACTCCACGCCAATGACCTTGTACCGCTGACATAATGTTTGATCCGCTTAAGAACAAGACCTTTTCTATTAAGCACGAACTTTTCTGGAAGTCTCGTTTCGTTACGCAACTTTTACGGCGGTTATATGGATCTTGTCTTTCGCATTGCCACTCCTGAGGATTTGCCCGCATTAGTGCAACTGGAACAGCAGTGTTTCACCACCGATCGCCTGACGGTGCGCAGTTTCCAGTGGATGATCAGCCGCGCCCATGCGCGCCTGATCGTCGCCGATCAGGCGGAACAACTGCTGGGTTACGCCCTGGTGCTGTTCCATCGCGGTACGTCCCTGGCCCGCCTGTACTCCATCGCCACGGCGGTCGAGGCCCGCGGGCTGGGCCTGGGCAAGCGCCTGCTGGAGCGGATCGAGGCCTGCGCGCGGGAGCATGACTGCGCCTACCTGCGGCTGGAGGTGCGCACCGATAACCCGACGGCCATCGCCCTCTACGAGCGCAGCGGCTACCGGCGCTTCGCCGTGCTGCACGACTACTACGAGGATCACGCCGATGCCCTGCGCCTGGAAAAGCGCATCCTGCAGCATCGCGAAACCCGCAGTATCAGCGTGCCCTACTACCAGCAGACCACCGACTTCACCTGCGGCCCGGCCTGCCTGCTGATGGCCATGGGCGCGCTGCAACCCGGACGCGCCCTGGAACGGCGCGAAGAGCTGCAGCTGTGGCGCGAGGCGACCACCGTGTTCATGACCTCCGGGCATGGCGGCTGCAGCCCCCAGGGGCTGGCGTTGGCCGCATGGCGCCGGGGCTTCAGGGTCAGGTTGCAGGTCAATACCCGCGGGCCGCTGTTTCTTGGCGGGGTGCGCGACGAGCACAAGAAAGACGTCATGCGCCTGGTGCACGAGGCGTTCTGCGCAGAGTTGGATAGCAGCGACGTCTTGCAGGTGCTGGGCGGCCCGCTGGACCTGCCGAGGCTGCTGGCCGACGGCGGCCAGCCCTTGGTGCTGATCAGCAGCTACCGCCTGACCCGCTCCAAGGCCCCGCATTGGGTGATGGTCACCGACTGCGACGAGGAGTTCGTCTACCTGCACGATCCCGATGTCGACCACAGCCAGCACCGCCAGCCGATGGACTGCCAGCACCTACCGGTGAGCCACGGCGAGTTCGCCAAGATGTGCCGTTTCGGCAGCGGCAAGCTGCAGGCGGCGGTGATCCTCTACCCCACAGAAAAATCCATGCCCCGGATCTTGTAAGAGCGAGCTTGCTCGCGATAGCCGCAACGCGGCGATCCCCCAGCAACCTGCGTCATCGTTGAGGATTTTTCGCGAGCAAGCTCCTACAGATGGGGGTCATTCCAGGCCAACCTTGTACAACGTGCCCTTGTCCTCGTCGGTCAGCACATACAGATAACCGTCCGGCCCCTGGCGCACGTCGCGGATGCGCGCCTTGAGTTCGCCCAGCAGGCGCTCTTCGTGGCCCACCTTGTCGCCATCGAATTGCAGGCGGATCAGTTCCCGGGAAGCCAGGGCGCCGATAAACAGGTTGTGTTGCCAGGCCTTGAAGCGGTCGCCGTCGTAGAAGGCCATGCCGCTGATCGCGGGGGACTTCTCCCAGACATGCCGCGGCCCCACGGTGCCCGGGGCGGTCTTGCCCAGCGCTTCGGCAATCGGCACGCCGGAATAATCGATGCCATGGGTCGCCAGGGGCCAGCCGTAGTTCTTGCCCCGCTCGACCAGGTTGATTTCATCGCCGCCCCTGGGCCCGTGCTCGTTATCCCACAGGGTGCCGCTCCAGGGGTTGAGCGCCGCGCCCTGGGGGTTGCGGTGGCCGTAGGACCAGATTTCCGGGCGCACGCCCGGCTGGCCGACAAAGGGGTTGTCCTCAGGGATCCGGCCGTCCGGATACAGGCGCACGATCTTGCCCTGCAGCTTGTCCAGGTCCTGGGCGGTCGGGCGCTCGTTGTTTTCCCCCAGGGTAATGAACAGGTAGCCGTCACGGTCGAATACCAGGCGCGAGCCGAAATGGTTGCCGGTGGAGAGCTTGGGCGCCTGGCGGAAAATCACCTGGAAATCCTTGAGTGTCGTCAGGTCCTCGGACAGCCGCCCGCGCCCCACCGCCGTCCCCGCCGTGCCGCCCTCACCGCCGCCTTCGGCATAGGACAGATAGACCAGGCGGTCCTGCTTGAAGTCCGGCGACAGCACCACATCCAGCAAGCCGCCCTGGCCCTTGGCCCAGACCTGCGGGACGCCGCCCAGGGGCGCCGAGAGCTTGCCGTCGGCGCCGACCAGCCGCAGGTTGCCGGGGCGTTCGGTCACCAGGATGCCCTGGCGATCCGGCAGGAACGCCAGGGCCCAGGGGTGGTCCAGGCCCTCGACCACCGGGGTCACGCTCAGCGGGCCTTGCTCGCTCTGCAATGGTTGGCGGGTGGCGGCCGCCGTGGGTAGTGCGCTGCTCAGGACAAGGCTGGCGCAGACTGTCGCCAAGAGGGTTTTACGCAACATGCACGATTCCTTCTGTCGATAAAAAGGTTTCCACCCGGGGCCGGCATCGGCCTCGGGTGGTCAGCGTTTATCGCTGCTGTTGGTTACGCGGTGGGGTCACGGGTGTCGGATCGATGATCCGCGGCGGGGTGATGGTGCGCGGGTAACCGTTGCCGATGCCGCCGTTCTCCAGGGTCGGAGGGCGTTGCACCGGCACCGGATTAACCCCACGGACAGCCGGCGCACTGGGCTGGGTGCCCTGCATGCTGTTGGGGTTGGCCCGGCGTATCGGGCTGTTGTAGGGATTATTATTACTGCTGCCAGGCAGGTTCTGCGCCAACAGCATGGCGGGTGCCGGGCTGCTGTCCGCCGGCGCCTGGGGTGCGGCGAACGCCGCGCTGCCGGTCCCGCTCATCAATGCGAACACGGCAAGACTGCGAAGCAGGTTGTTCATGGCGACCCTCCTGGATGGCGACGAGTTATCGCATTCGAGTCCAGGCTACGTCGCAGGTTCGGCCTGGTTAATTAAATAATCCGCCAGACATGTAACACGAGTTATCGGCTTGCCCCTGCTGACCGGCACCTTGGGGAAACTTTCGCGCCACGCCGCGGGTCACCTGAAAACCAGTCGCGGCATAGCGATTCCACAGTCAATACGAGGACAGGCTCATGGCACGGGCAATCTGGAAAGGCGCGATCAGTTTCGGCCTGGTTCACATTCCGGTGGCGCTGGTCCCGGCGACCTCATCCCAGGGCGTGGACTTCGACTGGCTCGACCAGCGCACCATGGACCCGGTGGGTTACAAGCGGGTCAACAAGGTCACCGGCAAGGAAGTCGGCAAGGAACACATCGTCAAGGGCGTGGCGTACGAAAAAGGCCGCTATGTGCTGCTCAGCGAGGAGGAGATCCGCTCGGCCCACCCGCTGTCGACCCAGACCATCGACATCTTCGCCTTCGTCGACAGCCAGCAGATCCCGCTGCAGAACATCGACACCCCCTACTTCCTGGCCCCGGACAAGCGTGGCGGCAAGGTCTATGCGCTGCTGCGCGAAACCCTGCAGAGCACCTCGAAAGTCGCCCTGGCCCTGGTGGTGCTGCACACCCGCCAGCATCTGGCGGCGCTGATGCCGCTGGAGTCGGCGCTGGTGCTGGTGCTGCTGCGCTGGCCGGCCGAGGTACGCAGCCTCGACGAACTGGCCCTGGGGCCGGAGGTGACCCAGCCGAACCTGACCAAGGGCGAACGGGACATGGCCAAGCGCCTGGTGGCGGACATGAGCAGCGATTGGCAGCCGGAGCAATACCGCGACAGTTTCACCGGCAAAATCATGGCCCTGGTGGAGAAAAAGGCCCGGGCCGGCAAGATCGAGGACGTCGAAAGCAGCGCCGGCGAAGCGCAACGCAGAAGCGCCGATATCATCGACCTCACCGAAATGCTCAAGCGCAGCCTGGGAAGCAGATCCAGGAGCAAGGCGCCCGCCAGCCCGGACAAACCCGGCAAGGCCAGGAAAACCACGAAGAGCTCCCGCGCCTGAACCGCGCGGCTCGCCACACGAGGTAGTCGTGTCATGGCCAGATCCTTGAGTGAATACCAGCGCAAGCGCGACTTCGCGATCACCTCGGAGCCGGCGGCGGACAAACCTTCCAGCAAATCCGCCGCGGCCCTGCGCTTCGTGATCCAGAAGCACGATGCGCGCAACCTGCACTACGACTTTCGCCTGGAGCTGGGCGGCAGCCTGAAAAGCTGGGCGGTGCCCAAGGGCCCGAGCCTGGACCCGACGCAAAAACGCCTGGCGGTGCATGTCGAGGACCACCCGCTGAGTTATGGCGATTTCGAAGGCAGCATTCCCGCCGGGCAATACGGCGCCGGCGACGTGATCGTCTGGGACCATGGCGTCTGGCAACCCCATGACGACCCAGAGGCCAGCTACCGGGCCGGCAAGCTCAAGTTCACCCTGGTCGGCGAGAAGCTCGGTGGCGACTGGACCCTGGTGCGCACCCATATGCGCGGCAGCGGCGACAAGGAACAGTGGCTGCTGATCAAGGAGCAGGATGCCCAGGCGCGAGCGAGCGACGAATACGACGTGCTCCAGGCCCTGCCCAGGAGCGTGCTCAGCGGTGCCACGGTGGGCGACAACAAGAGCGCCAAACCCCAGGCCGCGAAAAAAACCGCGAAGCCGCCGCCAAGGAAAAACACCGTGGTCCTGCCGCACAGCCTGGCGCCGCAGCTGGCGACCCTGGTGGACAAGGCGCCCGGCGGCGACTGGCGCTACGAGATCAAGTTCGACGGCTACCGGATCCTGGCGCGGATCCAGGACGACGAGGTGCGCCTGCTGACCCGCAACGGTCAAGACTGGACCAGCCGCCTGCCCCGGCAAGCCAAGGCCCTGGCCGCCCTGAAGCTCAAGGACAGCTGGCTGGACGGCGAAATGGTAATGCTCAACGACCAAGGCCTGCCGGACTTCCAGGCATTGCAGAACGCCTTCGATATCGGGCGCAGCGTGGACATCATCTATTACCTGTTCGATGCGCCCTTCCTGCAGGGCGAGGACTTGCGCGAAACGCCCGTGGAAGAGCGCCGTCAGGCGCTCAAGCAGGCGCTGGGGCGCAAGTCGAGCAAGGTCCTGCGCTTTTCCGAAGCCTTTGCCGCCCATCACCAGGACATCCTCGAAAGCGCCTGTGCCCTGTCCCTCGAGGGGGTGATCGGCAAGCGCGCCGGCAGCCCCTATGTGTCGCGCCGCAGCGCCGACTGGATCAAGCTCAAATGCCGGCTGCGCCAGGAGTTCGTGGTGGTCGGCTATACCCGCCCGCAAGGTTCGCGCAGTGGCTTTGGCGCCCTGCTGCTGGGGGTCAACGACGCGAGCGGGCTGGTGTACGTCGGCCGGGTCGGCAGCGGTTTCGACCAGAAGACCTTGAAGCAACTGCATGAGCGGATGCAGGAACTTGAACGGGATTCATCGCCCCTGGCCAAGCCCCTGACTGCGGCCCAGGCCCGCGGCGTGCACTGGATCGAACCGCAACTGGTGGCCGAAGTCGAGTTCGCCGAATGGACCCGCGAACAGGTGGTGCGCCAGGCAGCCTTCATCGCCCTGCGCAGCGATAAGCCGGCCAGGGAAATCGTCCGCGAACGGCCGCAGACCGCCAGGGCTGTCGAGACGCAGAGCCGGAGCCTCCGCGCCCGTTCGGACAAATCGGCCGCCCATAGCGTCGCCGGGGTCAGGATCACCCACCCAGACCGGCTCATCGACCAGCAGTCCGGCACCACCAAGCTGCAACTGGCGCAGTTCTACGCCAGCATCGACCAGCAGATCCTGCCGCACCTGCGCGACCGGCCGGTGTCGTTGCTACGGGCGCCTGAGGGAGTGGAAGGCGAGCAGTTTTTCCAGAAACATGCCGAGCACCTGGCCATCCCCCATATCCGCCACCTCGACCCGGCGCTGGACCCCGGCCACGCGCGGCTGATGGAAATCGACAGCACGCCGGCGCTGGTCGGCGCGGTGCAGATGGGCACCATCGAGCTGCACACCTGGGGCGCGACCCACGACCGGATCGAAACCCCGGACCTGTTCGTGCTCGACCTCGACCCGGACCCGGCCCTGCCCTGGAAAAGCATGCTGGAAGCTACCCGACTGACCCTTTCGGTGCTCGATGAGCTGGGTTTGCAGGCCTTCCTGAAAACCAGCGGCGGCAAAGGCATGCACCTGATCGTACCGCTGGCGCGCAAGGCCGGCTGGGAAACGGTCAAGGACTTCGCCAAGGCCATCGCGCAGTTCATGGCGCGGCAGTTGCCGGAACGCATCACCGCGACCATGGGCCCGAAGAACCGGGTCGGCAGGATCTTCGTCGATTACCTGCGCAACACCCGCGGCGCCAGCACCGTGGCCGCCTATTCGGTACGGGCGCGCCCGGGGCTGCCGGTCTCGGTGCCTATCGCCCGGGATGAACTGGGCGACATCCGGCATGCCCAGCAGTGGAATGTGGCGAACCTGAGCCAGCGCCTGGAGGCCTTGACCGAGGATCCGTGGCACGGCTACGCCCATCGGCAGCGGATCACCGCGAAGATGTGGCAGCAATTGGGAGTGGACACGCCTTGAGGAAATGATCGCGGGCCAGCCCCGCTCCTACCTGGACTCTGTAGGAACGGGCCTGGCCCGCGATCAGCGATTCACCGTGCGGCGAATCAGATAAAGATGAACAGCAGCAACAGCGCAGCGAAGATCGCCCACTTTTCCAGGTAATAAAGCTTGCGGTTGCGCTTTTTCAGCTCTTTACCGCGCAGGCGGATCTTGTACAGCTTGGCGAAGGCGCGGTTCAGGCCCCCGGTGCGGTCGCCGGCATCGTTGGGCGCGCCGGCGGCGGCCATCACGGTACGGCTGAACCAGCGGTTGAAGGCGGCGGCCCAGCGGTACTTCATCGGTCGCTCCACATCACAGAACAGGATGATGCGGTTCTGCTCGGTGGTGTTTTCCGCGTAGTGGATGTAGGTCTCGTCGAACATCACCGCTTCGCCGTCGCGCCAGTGATACTTCTCACCGTCGACATTGATGTAGCAACCGGCGCTGTTGGGCGTTTCCAGGCCCAGGTGGTAACGGTAGGAGCCGGCATAGGGGTCGCGGTGGCGCACCAGCTTCGAGCCCGGCGGCAACTCGGCGAACATCGCCGCCTTGATCGAGCCGATGCCTTGCACCAGTTCGGTGGTCCGCGGGCACAGCTTCATCGCCGAAGGATGGCTGTCGCCGTACCACTTGAGGTAGAAGCGCTTCCAGCCGGTCTTGAAGAACGAGTTGAAGCCGACGTCGTCGTACTGCTCCGAACGCTTGATCTCCCCGGCCTTGAGCAGGCTCTGGCCCTCGGCGCGGATTTCTTCCCAGTGGGCCTGCAGCGGGCTCAGGTCGGGGAAGTCGGCCGGATCGAGGTACGGGCGGTTGGGGATCTTCGAGAACAGATAAAGGAAGCAGTTGATCGGGGCCAGGAACGTCGAGTGATCGCTCAGCTGACGGCCCAGTTTATGGCGCACGCGACCCCGCAGGTGCACATACGCGATGGATAAAACGTAAACAGCGGCAATGATGAGTTTCACGGAAATCGTCACAGGTCAGAAGAGAACATACTGCGCCCCCATGTGGGCCACCTGGGCCGAGGGGTCATGTGCAGCGTCCGAAAGCGATAAGAGGTCCTGAAGGCACGTCCCTGAGCCCATGCCAATGATGGCATGTGGCAACTGGTCGGCATTTTAGCCACAGTTTGTAACCAAAGGTTAACTCCGTTTTGTGAAAATGTGTCCGTCCGCGGTGCCACGACCCAAGTCGCGTTGCCCGGGAAAAATCCGCAGTGGCGATGTTCACAACGCCTGACGCTGACCGGCCTGGATGAAAAATCCGTGGCTCGCCGTCATACAACTGCCGGCGCACATATGCGACAATGCGCGCCAAATTCCAACATGACTCCCACCTTTATTGCCCAGCAACTTGGCCATAGCGTCCAGATGTTGCTGTCTACTTATGCTCGCTGGCTCGACTCGGGCGATTGACCGGGGCGAAATGGAAACGCTCCAACATGCCCCGGGAATGGCCCAAGAGCCGACACGATGCTCGCAACCCCTTGATAGGTAAAGTAATTGATCTCCACAGCTAACATCACGATGCAGTTCGGCGCCAAGCCGCTATTCGAGAACGTTTCGGTCAAGTTCAACGGCGGCAACCGCTATGGCCTGATCGGCGCCAACGGTTGCGGCAAATCGACTTTCATGAAGATCCTCGGCGGCGACCTCGAGCCGTCCGGCGGCCAGGTCATGCTGGAGCCGAACGTTCGCCTGGGTAAACTGCGCCAGGACCAGTTCGCCTACGAAGAATTCACCGTGATCGACACCGTGATCATGGGTCACGAAGAGCTGTGGAAGGTCAAGGCCGAGCGCGACCGCATCTACTCGCTGCCGGAAATGAGCGAAGAAGACGGCATGGCCGTGGCCGAGCTGGAAACCGACTTCGCCGAGATGGACGGCTACACCGCCGAATCCCGCGCCGGCGAGCTGCTGCTGGGCCTGGGCATTCCCCTGGAACAGCATTTCGGCCCGATGACCGAAGTGGCGCCAGGCTGGAAGCTGCGGGTCTTGCTGGCCCAGGCGCTGTTCTCCGATCCGGAAGTGCTGCTGCTCGACGAACCGACCAACCACCTGGACATCAACACCATCCGCTGGCTGGAAACGATTCTGACGGCGCGTAACAGCACCATGATCATCATTTCCCACGACCGTCACTTCCTCAACAGCGTCTGCACCCACATGGCCGACCTGGACTACGGTGAGCTGCGCCTGTTCCCGGGCAACTACGACGAGTACATGACCGCGGCGACCCAGTCCCGCGAGCAACTGCTGTCGGACAACGCCAAGAAGAAAGCGCAGATCGCCGAGCTGCAGACCTTCGTCAGCCGCTTCTCGGCCAACGCCTCGAAAGCCAAGCAGGCCACCTCCCGCGCCAAGCAGATCGACAAGATCCAGCTGGCCGAGGTCAAGCCATCGAGCCGCGTCAGCCCGTTCATCCGCTTCGAACAGACCAAGAAGCTGCACCGCCAGGCCGTGACCATCGAGCAGATGTCCAAGGGCTTCGACGGCAAGACCCTGTTCAAGAACTTCAGCTTCACCGTCGAAGCCGGCGAGCGCGTGGCGATCATCGGCCCGAACGGTATCGGCAAGACCACCCTGCTGCGCACCCTGATGGGCGAGCTGACCCCGGACGCCGGTTCGGTGAAGTGGACCGAAAGCGCGGAGCTGGGCTACTACGCCCAGGACCACGCCCATGACTTCGAAGACGATGTCAGCCTGTTCGACTGGATGGGCCAATGGACCCAGGGCGAGCAGATCATCCGTGGCACCCTGGGCCGCATGCTGTTCTCCAACGACGAGATCCTCAAGTCGGTCAAGGTCATCTCCGGTGGCGAGCAGGGCCGCATGCTGTTCGGCAAGCTGATCCTGCAAAAGCCCAACGTCCTGGTGATGGACGAACCGACCAACCACCTGGACATGGAATCCATCGAGGCGCTGAACCTGGCGCTGGAAAACTACCCGGGCACGCTGATCTTCGTCAGCCACGACCGTGAGTTCGTATCGTCCCTGGCCACTCGCATCATCGAGCTGAGCCCGAACGGCGTGACCGACTTCAGCGGCACCTACGACGACTACCTGCGCAGCCAGGGCGTGGTGTTCTAAGGAACGCCCGCTGGTTGCCAGTCTGAAAGCCCCGTCCTGGTGACGGGGCTTTTTTTGTCCGGCGATAAAAGCATCGCGGGCAAGCGTGCATACGCGTTTCTGTAGGAGCGAGGCTTGCCCGCGATGGCGTCCTCCCTGTTCCCACAAATAGCCGGCCAGAAGAAATCGTTAGCCTGCTTCCTTTTATTTCCAGCCCACGCCATGATGCAGCTCTCCCACCGCCCGCCCGCGAACGAGCCCTCATGTCTGCGCAACAAAAACCCGTGCCCAGCTCCATGGCGATCACCCTGCAGATCGTCTCCATAGTCCTCTATACCTTTATCGCGTTTCTCTGCATCGGCCTGCCAATCGCGGTATTGCCCGGTTACGTCCACGGCGAGCTGGGCTTCAGCGCGGTGGTGGCCGGGCTGACCATCGGCGCGCAGTACCTGGCCACCCTCCTCAGCCGGCCCATGGCCGGGCGCCTGTCGGACAACCTCGGCACCAAACGGGCGATCGTCTACGGCCTGGCGGGGATTTTCCTCAGCGGGCTGCTGACCCTGGCCTCCACCCTGTTGCAGGCATTGCCGCTGCTCAGCCTGGGTATCCTGCTGCTGGGACGCCTGCTGCTGGGGGTCGCCCAGGGCCTGATCGGCGTGGGCACCATCAGCTGGTGCATGGGCCAGGTCGGCGCCGAACACACCGCGCGCTCGATTTCCTGGAACGGCATCGCCTCCTATGGCGCGATTGCCATCGGCGCGCCGCTGGGGGTGGTGATGGTCGCCGACCATGGTTTCGAAAGCCTGGGGCTGGCCCTGTCGTTGCTGGCGGCCCTGGCCCTGCTGCTGATCCGCAACAAGCCGTCGGTGCCGGTGATCCGTGGCGAGCGCCTGTCATTTCGCGCAGTGTTCGGCCGTATCGCACCGTACGGCGCGGGCCTGAGCCTGGCGTCCATCGGCTACGGCACCCTGACCACCTTTATTGCCCTGTTCTACCTCAGCCGCGGCTGGACCGGCGCGGCCTATTGCCTGACGGTATTCGGCGTGTGCTTCATCCTCTCGCGCCTGCTGTTCATCTCCAGCATCGGCCGGTTTGGCGGCTATCGCGCGGCCATCGCCTGCATGAGCATCGAGACCCTGGGCCTGATCCTGCTGTGGCTGGCGCCCTCGACGGCGTTCGCCATGATCGGCGCCGGGCTCGCCGGCTTCGGCCTGTCGCTGGTGTACCCGGCGCTGGGGGTGGAAGCGATCAAGCAGGTGCCCAGCACCAGCCGCGGCGCCGGCCTGAGCGCCTACGCGGTGTTTTTCGACCTGGCGCTGGCGATTGCCGGGCCGCTGATGGGCGCGGTGGCGTTGAACCTGGGTTATTCGTGGATTTTCTTCTGCGCGGCGCTGCTGTCGCTCAGTGCCCTGGGCCTGACCCTGCTGCTCATGCGCCGGGCCAGCGCCTGAATCACTGGTCCGCGGTCTGCATCCCGGCCCGGCTCGGCTTGCCCAGGGCCTGGGCAAAGAAGCGGCCGGCCTCGGCAATCAGATTGCGGTGAATGTCCACGCGGTCGACGCCATCGGCATCGGTGCACAACGCCGGCATGCTCAGCAACTGCTCCTCGGTGCACGGCGCCATGAACACGAAGTGCCCGGCCCCGGCCAACAGCCTGAAGTCCGGTGCCACCGGCAGCTTGCGGGCCAGGGCCGCGGCGTTCTTGTCCAGGGCCACCAGCTTGTCGAGATCGCCGCTGTAAAGCAGCACCGGCACATGCACGCCGGCCAGGGTCTGCCGCCCGAACTTGAGGCTCAACGGCGCCATCAGCAACAAGGCCTGGACCCGCGGGTCGGCGACCGGCTGCAAGTCGTCACGATCGACGATCAGTTCGCCCTGGGTATTGCAGGCATCGTGATCGTCGGGGCGCTCCTGGCAGTAGCGGCGCAAGCGGTCCAGGTCGGGGGTCGCCCCGGACAGGATCAGCGCGGTTTCGCCCCCGGCCGAGTAACCGATGACCCCGACCTGCCCGGCATTGACGAACGGCGACAGCATCGGGTCGGCCAGGGTCGCGGTGATGGCTTCGGAAATCTGGATCGGCCGGCCATAGAGATTGCTCAGGGTGCCCAGCCGGCTGTGATCCTGGTAGTTGTCGCCCGGATGAATCACCGCCACCACCACGAAGCCCTTGCGCGCCAGCGAGGTGGCCAGGTCGTGCAGGGCCAGTGGCGTGCCGGTGTTGCCGTGGGACAGCATCAACAGCGGAAAACGGCCGATGGCGACCTTCGAATCCCGAGAGGCGGCGATCTGATAACCCTCGACCTGGCTGCTGTGCTCGATGCCGGTGGAGGGATAGAAGGCAATGGCGCGCATCGGCTGCCGGTCCAGCGGGTCGAGAAAACTCATCTCGTGGAAACCCGCGCTCCAGTGCGGATGGGGCGCGGGCGCGGCGTGCACGATCATCGGGCCGCCGAGCAGGCAGATCAGTGACATAACCCAAAGACGCATCATGGATGCAGCACCTTCCCTACCTGATGAAAACGCCGGTTGATTGCTTCACTGGCCTGGGTTTAGCTGGCCTGATGCCTGGGTTGTCGACCGGATCACGCCGTTGCATGCGCTGCAATCCGCATAACCCGGGCCAGAACGAAAAAAGCACGAACACGAAAAACTCCGTATTCCACTGCCTGGAGGGCATCAGAATACAGAGTTTAAAGGGCGTTGCCTGGGGCGTAAGCGATTTTTACACAAGCCTTACGCGGCAGCGAAAAGTTGCTCGCTGATTTGCGCCTGGGCGTCGCTCAGGGCCTTGGTGCGGACTTCCTCGCCATAAGCCAGGCCGTGGGCGCGGACGAATTCGATGTCGGTGATGCCGAGGAAGCCGAACAGCACTTTCAGGTAGTCCTCGTGAGCCACGCCAGTGGCCTGGCCGGCGTGCAGGCCGCCGGAGGTGGAGACCACCACGACTTTCTTGCCACCGCACAGGCCTTCGGGGCCGGCTTCGGTGTAGCGGAAGGTCTGGCCGGCGACGGCGATGCGGTCGATCCAGGCCTTGAGTTGGGTCGGGATGGTGAAATTGTACATAGGCGCGGCGATCACCACTGCGTCGGCGGCCTGGAATTCGGCGAGGGTCGACGCGCTCAGCTCGGCTTCGTGCTGCTGGGCGGCGTTGCGTACTTCGGCCGGGGTACCGGCGGCCACCAGGGTGGCGGAGCTGAAGTGGCTGATGGCATCGGCGGCCAGGTCGCGGTAGGTCACTTCAACGCTGGCATCGGCGTTTTTCCAGGCCTTGACCACGCTTTCGCTCAACTGACGGGAAGCCGAGTTGTCACCAAGGATGCTCGAATCGATATGCAGCAGTTTCATCTGGGATTCTCCAAGTGAGGATCGCCACCGGGCGACCAATTGAGGACAATCCTACAGATGAAACCAATAGCTGATTAGCCAGGATAAATGCGATAGTTTGTCCTATCAGCAGGACAATCGAGACGTTCCATGCAAGACCTCAACGATCTTTATTACTTCGCCAAGGTGGTGGAAGCCGGTGGTTTTGCCGCCGCCGGGCGTTTACTGGGAGTGCCCAAATCCCGTTTGTCGCGGCGTATCGCCGAGCTGGAAGAACGGCTGCACACCCGCTTGCTGCAACGCACCACCCGCCAATTGAAGCTGACCACGGTCGGCGAACGTTATCTGCGTCACTGCCAGGCCATGCTGCTGGAGGCGGAAATGGCCGACGAGGCCGTGGCCAGCATGTCCAGCGAACCTCGCGGGCGCCTGCGGGTGTCCTGCCCGGTGGGCCTGGCCCAGCATATGTTGCCGAATGTGGTCGCCTCCTTTCTCGCGCAGTATCCCCAGGTCCAGCTGGACATGCAGTTGCTCAACCGCCGAGTGGATGTGGTCGCCGAAGGCATCGACGTGGCGCTGCGGGTTCGCGAGCATGGCGACGAAGATCCCTTGCTGGTGACCCGGCGCCTGCGCCAGGCACAGACCGTGATGGTCGCCAGCCCGGCGTTCGCCCGGGAATGGCCGATCCACACCCCCGAAGACCTGCACAAGGTGCCGGTGCTGGGTGCCCTGGAGGCCGACCGCATGGTGCATCTGCGCATGCTCGACGCCCAGGACGAGAAATGCGACCTGGTCCTGGAGGCGCGCCTGGGCATCGACGACTTCCTCGTGCGTCGCTCCTGCGCCCTCGCCGGCCTTGGCTGTACCATCCTGCCGATGATGTATTGCGAGGAAGAGCTGCAGACCGGGCAACTGGTGCAACTGCTGCCGCAATGGTCGTTGCCTGGTGGTTGGCTGCAGGCGGTCTACCCTCACCGACGCGGCGTGCTGCCGGCGGTAAGGGCGTGGATCGAGCATGTCAGCGAAGCGTTCAAAGACTGCGGAGACCGAATGTTATGACGGCCGCGATAAAAGGAAAAACCATGACTGAAGCGGATGTGGCGCAATTCTGCCTGGACTTGCCAGGGGCGCGCGAAGACTACAAGTGGGGCGGCGTGCGGGTGTTTTCCGTGGCTGGCAACAAGATGTTCGCCCTGCAGAACCTGCGGGGCGAGTCACTGGCGTTCAAGGTGGACAAGGAGCTGTTCCTCGGCCATGTCGACCGTCCCGGCATCGCGCCGGCGCCGTACCTGGCCCGGGCGCACTGGATCATCATGCAGACGCCCTACCCGCTGGGCGCCGGTGAACTGCGGGACTTGCTGCAGCGCTCCCACCAGTTGGTAGTGAGCAAGCTGCCCAAGCGGGTACAGGCCGGGTTGTTACTCTAGAACAGCGAAAACAGGCTGCCTTCGAGAAACAGCCGGTCGATCCAGAACACCTGGTGCAGCAGCACGATCAGCCAGAACACCAGTTGATAGGACAGCTTGCGGGTCTTGTGGCGAAAGGCCTGCTGCGCCAGCAAGGCGCCTGGCCAGCCACCGGCCAGCTCCACGGCGTGCAGGACGTTTTCCGGGGTCCGCCAGCTGTCGCTGCGGGCCTTGCGCTTGTCGCTCCAGTAAAGAAAGAACGTCAGCACGCTGACCGCGCCATAGGCCGCCAGCGGTATCCAGGAAATCCCCTTCAGGCCCAACAGCAGCGAACCGCACAGAGGCAAGGCGCAGAGCAGCAGGAAGATCGCCGCCTTGAGCCTTGGCTGCTGGATCCGAGCCCCGGCGACTTCGCCAGGGCGGTTCTGGTTGCGTGCGTTCATCAGGCGTGTACCGCGGTCCAGTCGACCCAGCCGAACTGCCAGGTGGCGAGGATCACCAGGCCGAAGGCAATGCGATACCAGGCAAACGCCGCGTAGCTGTGGTTGGCGATGAACTTGAGCAGGCCCCTGACCGCGATCATCGCGAAGATGAACGAGGTGATGAAACCGACGGCGAACACCGGCAGGTCGTCCGGCTGGAACAGGTTGCGGTACTTGTAGCCCGAGTAGACCGCGGCACCGACCATGGTCGGCATGGCCAGGAAAAATGAGAACTCGGTGGCGGTCTTGCGCGACAGGCCGAACAACAGGCCGCCGATAATGGTCGAGCCCGAGCGCGAGGTGCCTGGGATCATCGCCAGGCACTGGGCGAAACCGACCTTCAAGGCATCTTTCCAGCTGATTTCGTCCACGTTGTTGGCATGTATTTCATGCTGCCGGCGTTCGGCCCAGAGCATGACCAGGCCACCCACCACCAGCGCCGTGGCGACGGTGATCGGGTTGAACAGGTATTCATGGATCAGGTCGGCGAAGATCACCCCCAGCACCACGGCGGGCATGAAGGCGATCAGCAGGTTGAGGGTGAAACGCTGGGCGTTGCGCTGGGTCGGCAGGCCGGTGACCACGTCGAGGATCTTGCGGCGAAACTCCCAGACCACCGCGAGAATGGCCCCCAGCTGAATGATGATGTTGAACGCCATGGCGCGCTCGCCGCCGAAGTTGAGCAAGTCCGCAACGATAATCTGGTGGCCCGTGCTGCTGATGGGCAGAAACTCCGTCAGCCCTTCCACAATTCCCAAAATCAATGCCTGTACGGCAGTCCAAAGCTCCATCAATCCCCCGAAGGCCATGCCGTGGCATGCCTTTTTAGTTTTTCTTCAATCTTCACTGACGCGTGCATCGCGACTTCGCAGCCGCAATAGGATCATCATCGCCCTTGAAAATTCCGTGAAAAATCAGCCGGATTCAGGTTTTTCGCGATGAAGCCGAAATCCTAACAGACAGACGCGATAAACGCTGTCGCGTTGAGAGAATCCGATCGACCTGACTGCAAGGAGCGCATGACGGATGTACAGGGTGTTTCCATTACAAGAACAACAATCGGGAGTGACAGATTCATGAACAGCTTACGCAGAATGTCGATCAGCCGCCGGCTGTGGCTGATCCTGATTGTGGCGGTGCTGATGCTGCTGACCCTGGGCATGCTGATGCTCAAGCAGATCCACGACGACCTGTACCAGGCCAAGGCCCAGAAGACCCAGCACGTGGTGCAGACCGCCAATGGCGTGCTGGCCTATTTCCAGGGCCTGGAAAGCGCCGGCAGCCTCGATCGCGCGACGGCGCAGAAGCAGGCGCTGAGCGCCATACGCAATCTGCGCTACGACCAGAGCGACTATTTCTGGATCAACGACCTGACCCCGGTCATGGTCATGCACCCGACCAACCCCAAGCTCGATGGCCAGAACCTCTCGGCCATTCGCGATCCCGACGGCTTTGCCCTGTTCAACGAAATGGTGGCCGTCGCCAAAGCCAAGGGCGCCGGCATGGTCAACTATCGCTGGCCGAAACCGGGCGCCAGCGAGCCGGTGCAGAAGACCTCCTATGTCCAGCTGTTCCAGCCCTGGGGCTGGATCATCGGTTCGGGGGTGTACATCGACGACGTGGAGGTCGAGTTCCGCAGCCAGCTGGTGAAAGCCTCGGCCGGCGGCATCGCCATTGCCCTGCTCATGGCCCTGCTGGTGCTGCTGATCGCCCGCAGCATCGTCCGCCCGCTGCAGGAAACCGTGCACGCCATGGCCAACATCGCCAGCGGCGAAAGCGACCTGACCCGTACCCTCGACACCCACGGCCAGGATGAAGTCACCGAGCTGGCCCGGCACTTCAACGGCTTCACCGCCAAGCTGCGTCTTGTGGTCAGCCAGTTGCAAGTGTCGGCCAGCGCCCTGGCGCAATCCTCCACCGACCTGGGGACCAACGCCAGCCAGGCCCAGGAACGCAGCCAGCAGCAGTCGCAGCAGATGGAACTGGTGGCCACCGCCATCAACCAGGTGACCTACGGCGTACAGGACGTGGCGAAGAATGCCGAGCACGCCGCCAGCGAGATGCGCGACGCCGAAGCCCAGGCCCAGCAGGGCCAGGTCAATATCGACGGCAGCCTGCAGCAGATCGACCGGCTGTCGGCCACCATCGACCAGGCCGTGGAGGTGATTCGCACCCTGGCCCAGGAAAGCACCCAGATCGGCAGCGTGCTGGAAGTGATCCACGCCATCGCCGAGCAAACCAACCTGCTGGCGCTCAACGCGGCGATCGAAGCCGCCCGTGCCGGCGAACAGGGCCGTGGGTTCGCCGTGGTGGCCGATGAAGTGCGCCTGCTGGCCCAGCGGACGCAGAAGTCCACCGCCGAGATCCAGTCGATGATCGAGCGCCTGCAAGGGCACTCGGAAGCCGCAGTGAAAGTCATCGGCGACAGCAGCCGGGCTTCGCGGCAGACCATCGAGCAGGCCGGGCTGGCCGGGGAAAGCCTGAATGCCATCGGCCAGGCCCTGCGCAACCTCAACGGGCTGAACGCCTCCATCGCCAGCGCCACCCTGCAACAGGCCCACGTGGTCGAAGACATCAACCAGAACGTGACCCAGGCCGCCGGCCTGTCCCACAGCACGGCCCTGGCGGCCGAGCAGTCCAGTGCCGCCAGCCTGCACCTGAAAGAGCTGAGCGAGCAGCTCAACGGCCTGTTGCGCCAGTTCCGGGTCTGAGACGTTCCGTTGGCGGGGTTCGCCCCGCCACGGTTGCCGGCCTTCACTAACATGCAAGGCCGCTTCTGGTTACAATCCGCACCCTCCTCCGCTTCCAGGTAGTTTTCATGTCCGGGCTTGAACTGTTCGCCGCTGCACTCGGCGTGATCGCCGTCTGGCTGACAGTCAGACAGAACCCCTGGTGCTGGCCGATCGGCCTGGTCATGGTGCTGCTGTACAGCTGGATCTTCTTCGAGGTGAAGCTGTATTCGGACATGCTGCTGCAAGTGGTCTACGCCGCCCTGCAACTCTATGGCTGGTGGCAATGGACCCGCGGCGGCGCCAGCCACCAGGGGCGTCCGGTCAGCCTGCTGGCGCCCCGCTCGATGCTGTTGGGCCTGAGCCTCGGGGCGGTCGGCAGCCTGCTGCTGGGGGCCGCCATGGCCCATTGGACCGATGCCGCGCAACCCTGGCTGGACGCCGCGTTGACCGGTTTCAGCCTGGTGGCGCAATGGTGGATGGCGCAGAAGCATGTGCAATGCTGGCCGCTGTGGATTGCCGTCGACGTGATTTTTGTCGGCCTGTTCATCTACAAGGACCTGTACCTGACCGCGGCACTGTACGGGCTGTTCACCCTGCTGGCCGTACAGGGCTGGCGCGCCTGGCGGGCCGACCCGGCGTTGCGCCCGGCATGAAGGTCCTGGTACTGACCGGCCCCGAGTCCAGCGGCAAAAGCTGGCTCAGCGGCCACTTGCAGGCGCGCTTCGGTGGCATCCAGGTGGGCGAGTACGTCCGCCATTTCATCGAACAGCATCGGCGCGACACCTGCCTGGCGGATATCCCGGAGATTGCCCGCGGCCAGTTGGCCTGGGAAGACCAGGCCCGGGCGCAACACCCGCCGCTGCTGATTCTCGACACGCACCTGCTGAGCAATATGCTCTGGAGCCAGACCCTGTTCGGCGCCTGCCCGGACTGGCTGGAACCCGAGCTGCTGGCTCGCGGCTATGATCTGCACCTGCTCCTCTCGCCGGAAGATGTCGGCTGGTGCGACGATGGCCAGCGCTGCCAACCCGAACTGAGCGAGCGCCTGGCCTTCTTCAAGGCCACCGGTGATTGGCTGGTGCGACACCAGCAGCCCTTCGAAGTGATTCGCGGCGACTGGGAGACCCGTCGGCAGCGGGCATTCAAGCGGGTCGAGCGCCTGCTTCAGGGTTAGCCGGATCCTTTCCTTGTCCGCGGTTTTTCTCCTCTGCAAGCAGGACAAATGTCCACTCCTGAAACACCCGTCGCTGCGCAAAGCGGCCAATTCAAAGGGCTTCTCATTGCCCTTCAGCCATCTGTTAAAACGCTGATACAGCCCGTCGCGAGCCTCCCGATCCAGAGCGTCGCCATGGTACTACCAGGCTGCCGGAGGCGACACGGGTCTCATCGTTGAAACACCCCTGTCCCTGTAACACCCTTGTCTATTCGTAACCTGTTGAATTTTTGAAACAATCAAAAAAGCGGCACGGCTTCTGCTCTCTACCCTCGCAACGCCGGCTAAGGCCAGCGATAGAAGAAGGGAATGCTGCCGTGGAGAATCGCAATTCAGCTCTGACCCACCTCCTGCTGATCGGCTGTGCCATCAGCTCGCTGCTCAGCCTCCCGGTCCAGGCTGCCGGCGACATCAGGGACGGCCGGATTGTTCTCGACCGCGACGTGCAACCTCGTAGCGTCGGCCGCCCTCCGCTGCATCCTGACCCCTACCCGACCACCGTCAATGCCAACCCATCGGCGCGGGTCAAACAGATGACCAGCAATACCGAGTTGAGCGACGGCGATTTTGCCGGGGTCAGCAGCGGTTCCACGATCAGCAGCAACGTCATGCCCAACGGTGTGAACCTGCAGGGGCTGAACACCGTCACCAACCCCAACGGCATGACCGGCATGAGCGCCGGCCACGGCGGCGGCAGCGGTGGCGCCATCTCCGGCACCATCAACCGCTCGCTGAATTCTGGCCTGGCTCCTTTGGGCAGACTGGCCGGAGGCCAATGAGATGACTCGTACCCTCGTATGGCTTGCCCTGTTCGGCTGTGCTTCGGTGATGGCCGACCCAGGCATCCAGGCGGTGGACACCGCCACCCTTCACAACTCCGGCGCCCGCTACAACGGCAACTTCAACGTCAACCAGGCCGCCGGCGACCAACAGCAACAGACCAACACACGCGCCATCGCCATCGGCACCGACGCCCAGGCCACCACCGTGGTCCGGCAGAAGCTCGGCACACCGGCCAGCAGCGCGATCGACGCCACCAGCAGCATCGGCGGCAACGCTTTCAGCAACGGCAACGGGGTCCTGGGCGTGAACCAGGGAGCCGGGGCCAACAACCAGATGGTCAACGCAATGCGGGTGGGCATCAGTGCCCAGCCGCAAAGCATCGACGACAGCGTCCTGTCCCAGCAGAACGTGGCGCTGTTACCAGGCTCGGGAGCAACTGACGCTTCTAAAGGCAGCCGCCAGGTCGTTACCAGCGACCAGGCCTTCACCGGCAGCCGGGGAGTGATTCAGGTGAACCAGAGTGCCGGGGTGGGGAACCGAATGGCTAACACCCTGAGCATACGGGTCGCTGACTGACCCGCAGCAGTGCGATTGGAAAGTACCAACACTTAACCAACTAAATAAGCACGGAGAAACACCATGAAACCTACAATGGCGCTCAAGCCACTGGTTTTTGCCCTGGCTGCGGTCATGGCGATCGCCGCACATGCGGGCAATGACGACAATCACGGAGGTCACGGCGGTCATGGCGGCCACGGTGGCCATGGCGGTCACAATGGTCACCACGGTGGTCATGGCGGTCATGGAGGCCACGACGGTCTAGACCTCAAAACCAAGCTGCAAATCACCGCCGGCGCCGCGGCCAACGTAACCGATGAGCAGTTCAGCTCGGGCAACAGCGTCAGCAACCGCGGCACCCACAACAACGCCGACGCCAGCGACTCGATGAACAACTCCAACGGCAACATGGGCGCCAACGTGGCTGCCGGCGCCGGCAACCAACAAGACAACGCCGTCGCCCTGGCCACCGCCGATGAAAGCTTCATCTTCGGCAGCGCGGTAGCCACTTCCAGCGCGACCCAGACCAACACCAACAACACGGTGAAAAACTGGTCCACGCAAAACAGCGCAACACTCGACAATGCTGGCAACGGCGGCTCCGGCAACATCGGCATCAACGTCACCGCCGGCGACCTCAACCAACAGAAAAACAACCTGGCAATCGCCGTATCCGGCGGACGCGTAGCGACCGCATCGGCTTCGGCCGACCAGACCGTCACCGGCCTGGACGTGGATAACAAGGGTGTACGTACCTACAAAAAAGACACCCTCACCGGCGAGTTCAATGCCTCCGGCACCTACAAAGGCACCGGCTACGGCAAGATCCAGGGCGACGACGATCACCATGGCGGTGGTCATCATGGCTACGGCGATCGTAGTGGTGGCTACGATAACGACGATCAGAAGTTCACCTTCAAGGAACAAGGGACGATCGAACTTTCCGGCGTCTGGACGAAGCAAGTGCTGACCAAAGACGGCTGGAAAAACCCTGTGATCAACAACGCGTCGATGTCTGGCTCGATGAACGGCTTCTCCGGCAACGGCGGCGCCAACGTCTCGGCGGGTGTTGGCAACCAACAAAGCAACTCGCTGTCCATCGCTGCCGGCTGCAGAGCCTGCCTGTAATCACGAGCGTGACGAAAGCCCCGGCAACGGGGCTTTTCCACAGTCCCACAAGGCGTAGCGATCATGCGAATGGCGACCTTCTCCCTTTTGCTGTGCCTGGCGGGCCTGGCTCAGGCCGCGCAGATGCCGGTGGCCGCGCTGCCTGGCGGAAACCTGGTGTACAAGCAGGTGCAGAGCGTGCGGGAGCGCAAATTCGCCGACCTGGTCGAGCAGAAAACCGACTTCAGCTGCGGCGCCGCCGCGCTGGCGACGGTGCTACGCCAGGCCTACTGGCTCGACGTCGATGAGGAGCAGGTCATCAAAGGCATGCTGGCCACCGCCGACCAGGACCTTGTGCGTACCCAGGGTTTCTCCATGCTGGACATGAAGCGCTACCTGGAAAGCATCGGCATGCGCGCCCGGGGCTACCGGATACCTCCCGACAAACTGCAGGCGGTCTCCATTCCGGTGGTGGTACTGATGGACATTCGTGGTTACAAGCACTTCGTGGTCATGCAGCGGGCACACAAAGACTGGGTCTATATCGGCGACCCCGTCCTGGGCCATAAACGCTACTCCCACGAAGACTTTGTCAAAGGCTGGAACGGTATCGTCTTCGCCGTCGTCGGTCCCGGCTACGACAAGGCCAACGCCTTGCTCGACCCGCCCAACCCGCTGACCGCAAAGAACAAGCTGGATACCTTCAACCCGGTCAAAGACGCAGAACTGATGGAATTCGGTTTCATTCAGAGCGACTTCTTCTAGGGTCGCCCTAAGGATAAAGGGGCAGGATGCTCCGGGAGCAGCAGATGAAAAGCGCTTACTGGCTGGCCGCTGCCTGCCTGGTCACAAGTTTTCCTGCATACGCCTATGCAGGGTTCAAGCCTATCGAAATCAAGGACCAGGAACTCTCCGAGCTCCGCGGTCGCTACGTCATGCCGGGGCGGATCATCAGCTTCGGCATTGTCATGAGCAGCACCTGGCGCAACGCCTCGGGCGATCTGATCGGCGCCACCACCTCGATGCAGATCCAGCAATCGACGATCAAACCGGAATTCTATGTCTCCACGATCAAGGAAGCCGGCAACGGCTCGACGCCGACCCAGGGCTCGGGCAACGTGATCGGCGGCGCGGGCCTGGCCACCACCCAGGGAGTGACCCAGAGCGTGCGCGCGGCGGGCGACGGCAACACCGCCTATAACAACGTTTCCATCGACGTCAAGGAAGCCAGCCATGCTCCGGCGCTGGTGCCGGCGCAAGGCCAGCTGTTGATGAGCGGGCAAACCATCAGCGGCAGCAATGCCGCGGGCAGCGTGGCCGTGTCCGCCACCGGTGGCGGCATCCAGATGGCCATCCAGGCCAATAACAACCAGGGCTCGGCCCTGCAACAAGTGGCCCAGGGCGGCTTGCTGCAGAACACTCGCCTGCTGGGCGACAGCAACCTGGTCAGCAACATGACCCAGTTGAACGTGGTACTCAACAATAACGGGGCGAGCACCGGCGCACTGGACTGCAACCTGACTCAGCTCAAGGGCCTTCGCAACCTGGGATATTGAACTACGCTGATTCTCGATCATTAGGCTCAAAGGGACGGCTTATTTCATGTATCGATCAGTCTCGCTGCGCGCGGTTGTATGTTTGAGCACGCTCTTCCCGGCTGCACTGCTGCAGGCAGCGCCTGATGCCGACGTTGAGGCCCTGAAACAAGAACTACTGGAGCTTAAGCAACGTTACGAAGTGCAGCAGAAAGCCCTGGCGGTATTGGAGCAGCGGGTACGCCAGGTCGAGGAGCAACCGGCGGCGCCACCACCGAAACGCCTGGCCAAGTCGCCAGCGGACATGCGTGGCAACCAACAGGTGGCGGGGGCCGTTACCAAGCCGCCCCTGGCCGGCGGCAGCTCTTACGGGGAATCGCTCAGGGATGATTCGCAACCGGCGCAGAGCGTGTCCAACCTGTACGACGAAGCCAGCGGCTTCTTCGGCGGCGGCAAGTTCAGTGTCGAGACCGGCCTGACCTACTCCCGCTACGACACCCGGCAGCTGATTCTCAATGGCTTCCTGGCGCTGGACTCGATCTTCCTCGGCAACATCAACCTGGACCGGATCAAGGCCGACAGCTGGACCCTCGACCTCACGGCCCGCTACAACCTGGACAACCGCTGGCAGTTCGACGTCAACGTGCCGGTGATCTACCGCGAATCGACCTACCAGTCCGGCGGCGCGCAGAACGGCGCGGCGGGCGTCACCAGCGAGAAGAGCGTGTCCAAGGACCCGACCCTCGGCGACGTGAACTTCGGCATCGCCTACAAATTCCTCGACGAGTCGGTCAATACCCCGGACGCGGTGTTGTCCTTGCGCGTCAAGGCGCCGACCGGCGAAGAGCCGTTCGGCATCAAGCTGCGCCAGGTCCAGGACAACACCAACCTGTTCGTCCCGGATGACCTGCCGACCGGTAACGGCGTCTGGTCCATCACCCCTGGTATCTCGCTGGTCAAGACCTTCGACCCGGCAGTGTTGTTCGGTACCCTCTCCTACACCCACAACCTGGAAGAGTCGTTCGACGACATCAGCTCCACGGTCAACCAGAAGACCCCGGGCAAGGTCAAGCTCGGCGACAGCTTCCAGATCGGCATGGGCATCGCCTTTGCCCTGAACGAGAAGATGAGTATGTCGTTCTCCTTCTCGGACCTGGTCCAGCGCAAGAGCAAGCTCAAGGAAGATGGCGGCGACTGGCAATCCGTGGTGTCCAGCGATGCCAATGCCGGTTACTTCAACGTCGGCATGACCGTGGCGGCCACCGACAACCTGACCATAGTGCCCAACCTGTCCATCGGCCTGACCGACGATGCGCCAGACTTCACCTTCAGCCTGAAATTCCCCTACTACTTCTAAACGCCAGGCAAAAAAAGGCCCGCGGCGATCACCTCGCCGCGGGCCTTTTCGTCGCACCGCCCTAGCGGATCTGATGCTTGTGCAGCAACCGGTAGAAAGTCGGGCGCGATACGCCCAGCACCCTGGCCGCGACACTCAGGTTGTCGCTGTGCCGATTCAACACGTCGCACAGGGCCTGGCGCTCGGCCCGGTGCTTGTAGTCCTCCAGCGTGCCCATGGGCGCGATGCTCGCCTGCGGACTGAGCAGGCCCAGGTCCCGGGCCTCGATCTGCCGGCCCTCGGCCAGTACCAGGCCACGCCGCACCCGGTTGGCCAGTTCGCGGACATTGCCCGGCCAGTCGTGCTTGCCCATGGCCACCAGCGCGTCTTCGCTGAAGTTGCGCGGCCGGCGCCCGGTTTCCTGGCTATAGAAGTGGGAAAAATGACTGGCCAGCATGCCGATATCGCCATGCCGTTCGCGCAGTGGCGCGGTGACCACCTGCAACACGTTCAGGCGGTAATACAGGTCTTCGCGAAAGCGCCCCTTGTCGATCGCCGCCTCGAGGTCGACGTGAGTCGCCGCCAGCACCCGTACATCCACCGGGATCGGCTGGCTGCCACCCACCCGTTCAATGTGTTTTTCCTGCAAGAAGCGCAACAGATTGGCCTGCAGCTCCAGCGGCAGATCGCCGATTTCGTCGAGAAACAGCGTGCCGCCATGGGCCGCCTCGATACGCCCGACCTTGCGTTGATGGGCGCCAGTGAACGCGCCCTTCTCATGGCCGAACAGCTCGGACTGGATCAGGTGCTCGGGGATCGCCCCACAATTGATCGCCACGAAGGGCTTGCTGTGACGCTGCGACTGCCGGTGCAGGGTCCTGGCCACCAGTTCCTTGCCGGTACCGCTTTCGCCGCGAATCAGCACCGGCGACTCGGTGGGCGCCAGCTTGCTCAAGAGTTTGCGCAAGTCGCGGATCGGTCGGCTGTCGCCCAGCAGCTCATGCTCGGGCTGAGCGACATGGATGTGCCCCTGGCCACGCAGGCGGGCCATGCCGAAGGCCCGTCCGAGGGTCACCTGGACCCGCGAGACATCGAACGGCAGGGTATGGAAATCGAAAAACCACTCGCAGACGAAATCGCCGACTTTCTGCAGGCGCAGCACGTCCGGGCTGAGCACCGCGATCCACTCGGTACCGCTGCGGCTGATCAGGTCCTTGACCGCTTCCGGTCGCTCCAGGTGAAAAGCCTGCAAACGCAGCAAACCGACGTCACAGCCACGATCGACGGCCGATTCCAGGTCACAACTGTCGACATCCCAGCCCACCATGCGTAATCCAGGCAGCAGACGATGGCAAGCGTCGCACGGGTCTACCACTAACAGACGACGTTGGGCGGTCGCTTCAAGCATGACTGTTCCTTGGCGCCAAAAAGAGGAAAAGTTATGAGAAACAATAGTTTGGCAAACCTGGCTGTAACATTAGCAATTACTTGACGGGGTCTTGTATCGATTGTTTATAGCGCCAATCACCATTTGGACTAACCGTTACATGGATCCAAAAGCCTGGCTTATTTCCATGCGCCAATCTTTCATTCAGCTTTCAAAAGAAGGCTCTGCATCGCGGCTGTGAACAAAAGTTGTAAATTCTGGTCTTTCTATGTGACCTGATCCCTGGTTCGAGACATCAGTACAAGTAACCAGCCGAACGGTAAGCCCAACCGACGGCACATCATTTGATTGGGCACATAGAGAGAAGACCCCATGAACGCCCCGCTCCGTATCAACGAAGCACTTTTGATCGCCGACCGCGCATTCCAGCCATTCCAATGCGTCGCCTGGGCCCCACAAGACGGTAACGGCGAACTGAGCCTGACCGTCATCGACCGCACCAATACCCGTATTGGCCGCAAACAGATTCCAAGCAGCGCCTACTCCGACCCGGCACAACTGGAAGACCTGCTGAAACAGGCCCGCGCCGAACTGAGCCAGGAAGGTTACAAGCTGCAATCCTGGGCCATGCCAGAGTAAGAACACGGACGCAGATCACCTTCGGGTGATCTGCGTTATTTTGTCGCAGTTGATATATCCGCACTTTAGCCAGTTAGCAGAAAGTTCAACTTTTGCTGCCTGAGCCGCCTTTCCCTCGCCTGTTTCAAGGCGACTCTTCAGACCCCCGTTAAAAGCTCTTTATTACAGCCTTAGTCCGCACCTGACGGACGCCTTAGTGTCTGCCGCACATCCCTCGCCAGGCGCCCCCGGTACTCGAGTGTTCCTGAACGAGGGCGGCGTATTGAAGAGCCTTACTTCAAACCGCCAAAACGCCGATAGAAACTTTCGCCCACGTCAGGCAGCGGACTGTCGGTGTTTTCCAGCGCGTCGTTGCTGTTCGTGTTCCCGGCGCCAGGCCCGGTGCTGGCCAACTACGGCCTGGATACCCTGCGCTTCATCAATCCGGTGGGCATCGGCGACACCCTCCAGGCGCGCCTGACCTGCAAACGCAAGATCGACCAGGGCAAGCAGAACCCGCAAGGCATCCCCCAGGGGGTGGTGGCCTGGGACGTGGAGGTCACTAACCAGCTGGGTGAGCTGGTGGCCAGCTACGACATCCTGACCCTGGTGGTCAAACGCGAAGACTGACCGACGCGGCCCGCAGGAGCTGGTTTATCGGCTCCTGCACGGGCCCCGGTGGCATTTGTGGCAAAAGATTTCAGAGTTTCTTGATCTTCACCGGTGCTTGCGGCAAGTTGCGCGCTTCTTCAATACAAGGAGCAGCCAATGTCCGGTTCACTGGCCCAGGCTTTCACCCACAACTTTCTCGGCCATTCACCGCGCTGGTACAAAGCCAGCATCCTCGCCTTCCTGCTGCTCAACCCCTTGCTGCTGTTCACGGTCGGCCCGGTGGCGGCCGGCTGGATGCTGGTGGCCGAGTTCATCTTCGCCCTGGCCATGGCCCTCAAGTGCTATCCGCTGATGCCCGGCGGCCTGCTGATGCTGGAAGCCGTGGCGCTGGGCATGACCACGCCCCAGGCGCTGTACGACGAACTGGTGCACAACTTCCCGGTGATCCTGCTGCTGATGTTCATGGTGGCCGGCATCTATTTCATGAAGGAACTGCTGCTGTTCCTGTTCTCCCGGCTGTTGCTGGGAGTGCGTTCCAAGGCGCTGCTGGGCCTGCTGTTCTGCTTTCTCTCGGCCTTCCTCTCGGCGTTTCTCGACGCGCTGACGGTCACCGCGGTGATCATCAGCGCCGCGGTGGGCTTCTATTCGGTGTATCACCGGGTGGCGTCCGGCCGCGACCCGCGCCAGGACAGCGAATTCCACGACGACCGGCACCTGCCCCAGTTGCATCACCAGGATCTGGAACAGTTCCGTGCCTTCCTGCGCAGCCTGCTGATGCATGGCGCGGTGGGCACCGCCCTGGGTGGCGTCTGCACCCTGGTGGGCGAGCCGCAGAACCTGCTGATCGGCCATGAAATGGGCTGGCACTTCGCCGACTTCTTCCTCAAGGTCGCCCCGGTGTCCCTGCCGGTGCTGGTGGCCGGGCTGGTGACCTGCGTGCTGCTGGAGAAACTGCGCTGGTTCGGCTACGGCACCCTGCTGCCGGACAACGTGCGCGCGGTGCTGGCCAACTACGCCGCCGAAGACAACGCCGAACGCACCGACCGGCAACGCGCGGCGCTGCTGGTGCAGGGCGTGGCCGCGCTGATCCTGATTGCCGCACTGGCCCTGCATATCGCCGAGGTCGGCCTGATCGGCCTGATGGTGATCGTGCTGATTACCGCGTTCACCGGCATCACCGACGAGCACCGCCTGGGCAACGCCTTCAAGGATGCGATGCCGTTCACTGCCCTGCTGGTGGTGTTTTTCGCGGTAGTGGCGGTGATTCACGACCAGCAGCTGTTCACCCCGCTGATCCAGTGGGTACTGGCGCTGCCGGCGGGCCAGCAGCCGGGCATGCTGTTTATCGCCAACGGGTTGCTGTCGGCCATCAGCGATAACGTGTTCGTCGCCACCATCTACATCACCGAAGTGAAGCAGGCCTTCGTTTCCGGGCAGATGAGCCGCGAGCACTTCGAGACCCTGGCAGTGGCGATCAACACCGGCACCAACCTGCCGAGCGTGGCCACGCCCAACGGCCAGGCGGCGTTCCTGTTCCTGCTGACCTCGGCGATCGCGCCGCTGGTGCGCCTGTCGTATGGACGCATGGTGTGGATGGCGCTGCCTTACACCCTGGTGATGGGTGTGCTGGGCTGGTATGCGGTGAGCTACTGGCTGTAAGCCCGTAATCGCTGCCGCAGTGCCGCGAACGATAAACCTGTAGCCGCTGCCGCAGGCTGCGATAAGGCCGAAGGCCTTCAGCGATCTGGAGACCGCCGCGACCCTGCGGGTCGATCGCAGCCTACGGCAGCGGCTACAAGTTTTGCATTAGCGCGGCAGGATGAATCGCTCGATCGCCTCGGCGGCGCCATCGGCGACATTGCTGCCCGTCACCCGGTCGGCCTGGCGTTGCACCGCCGCTTCGGCCTGGCCCATGGCAATCGACAACCCGGCCTGCTGGAACATCGCCGGGTCGTTGCCGCCATCGCCCAGCGCTGCGGTACGCTCCAGCGGCACTCCGAGAAACTCCGCCAGGGTGATCAGCGCCTGCCCCTTGTTGGCCTGCAGCGCCGTCACGTCCAGGTACACCGGCTGCGAACGGGAAATTTGCGCCTGCCCGCCGACCTGCTCCAGCAAGCGCGCCTCCAGCTCCAGCAACAGCTCGGTGTCGGCACTGGCGGCGACTATCTTGTCGATGCGTGGCAGGTAGTGGTCGAAACACTCCACCACCACCGGCGGATAACCCAGGCCATGCTGCTCGCGCGGCACCATCGGCCCGTGGGGGTTGCGCAGCAGCCATTCACCGTCGGCAAACACCCAGACCTCCACTTCCGGCTGCGGCGACAGCAGCGCCAGGACGGTGCTGGCGACCGCTACCGGCACGTGGTGGCGCACCAGGAAACTGCCATCGGGGTTGACGATGGTGCCGCCATTGAACGCCGCGGTCGGCAGGTCGACGCCCAGGGCTTCGATCTGCTGCAACATGGCCCGCGGCGGCCGCCCGGTAGCCAGGCTGAAGAACACCCCGGCTTCGCGCAGTGCGCGCACCGCGGCGATGGTGCGCTGGCTCAGGCTGTGATCGGGCAACAGCAAGGTGCCGTCCATGTCGCTGAGCAGGAACTGGATGGGATGTTGCCCCTCGCCCCTCATCCGAGGCTGTGCCATTCACGGCCATCGCGGGTCAGCAACTCGTCGCCGGCCGCCGGTCCGTCTTCGCCGGCCCGGTAGATATGGACCTTGGCCTTTTCCTTCCAGGCATCGAGGAACGGCTGTACCGCGCGCCAACCGTTTTCGATGTTGTCGGCGCGCTGGAACAGGGTCTGGTCGCCCGTCAGGCAATCGTAGATCAGCGTCTCGTAGCCGGTGGAAGGCTGCATCTCGAAGAAGTTCTTGTAGGCGAAACCCAGCTCGATATTGGCCATGTCCAGGGTCGGTCCGGGCTTTTTCGCCAGCAGGTCGAACCACATGCCTTCATTGGGCTGGATCTGGATGCGCAGGTAGGTCGGCTGCAAGCGGTCGACCTCGGTGTCGCGAAACTGCGCGTAGGGCGCAGGCTTGAAGCAGATGGCGATCTCGGTGTCGCGCACGCTCATGCGCTTGCCGGTGCGCAGGTAGAACGGCACGCCGACCCAACGCCAGTTGTCGATCATCACCTTGAGGGCGACGTAGGTTTCGGTGTTGCTGTCCGGGGCCACGTTGGCCTCTTCGCGGTAGCCGGCCACCGGCTTGCCGCCCGCCTTGCCCGCCACGTACTGGCCACGCACCGAGTTGGCCAGGGCCTCTTCGGTGCTCCAGGGACGAATCGCCCCCACCACCTTGGCCTTTTCGCCGCGTACCGCATCGGCGCCGAAGGCCGCCGGCGGCTCCATGGCGACCATCGCCAGCAGCTGGAACAGGTGATTGGGCACCATGTCGCGCAGGGCGCCGGTGTTTTCATAAAAGCTGCCACGGGTTTCCACCCCGACGGTTTCCGCCGCGGTGATCTGCACGTGGTCGATGTAATGGTTGTTCCAGAAAGCCTCGAACAGGCTGTTGGAGAAACGGCTGACCAGAATGTTCTGCACCGTCTCCTTGCCCAGGTAATGGTCGATCCGGTAGATCTGCTTCTCGCTCATCACCTTGAGCAGGCATTCGTTCAGCGCTTGCGCCGTTGGCAGGTCGGAGCCGAACGGCTTCTCCACCACCACCCGGCGAAACGCGTTGTCACTTTCGACCAGCAACCCCGACGCGCCCAGGCGCTGCACCACTTCACTGAAGAAGCGCGGTGCGGTGGCCAGGTAGAACACCGCATTGCCGGTGCCGCTGGCGGCGATCTTCGCCGCCAGCGCGTCGTAGGTGCTGTCGTCCAGGAAGTCGCCCTGGACATAGCTGATGCCATTGGCCAGCTTGGCCCAGAGCGCCGGGTCCAGCGCTTGCGCGCCGTTGCCGACCTTGCCGGCGGCCTCGGTGCGAATGAAGTCCTCGAGCTTCTTGGCGAAATCCACATCGCTGATCGCGTTGTGATCGACGCCGACAATCTTCAGCCCCTCATCCAGCAAGCCGTCACGGTTGAGGTTGTACAGCGCCGGCATCAGCAGGCGCTTGACCAGGTCGCCATGGGCGCCGAACAGAAACAGCGTGGTGGGTGGAGCGGGTTGAGCCTTGGACTTCTTTCGCGAGGCGGTCATTTTTTCGCAGTCTCCACGTGGCCGCCGAAGCCGAAGCGCATGGCCGACAGCATCTTGTCGCCATAGGTGCTCTGCTGGCGGGAACGGAAACGGGCGAACAGCGAGCTCGACAGCACCGGTACCGGCACTGCCTGCTCGATGGCGGCTTCGATGGTCCAGCGACCTTCGCCGCTGTCGGCCACTTCGCCGGAGAAACCGTCGAGTTGCGGATCGCTGGCCAGGGCGTCGGCGGTCAGGTCCAGCAACCAGGACGAGACCACGCTGCCGCGGCGCCAGACTTCGGCGATATCGGCGACGTTGAGGTCGAAGCGCTGGTCTTCCGGCAAGCTTGGCGAAGCTTTGGTCTTGAGGATGTCGAAGCCTTCGGCGAAGGCCTGCATCATGCCGTACTCGATACCGTTGTGGATCATCTTGACGAAGTGCCCGGCACCGGCGGGACCGGCATGGATGTAACCGCGCTCGGCGCGATCGTCTTCAGCCACCCGGTCCCTGGTCCGCGGGATGTCGCCCATGCCCGGTGCCAGCGCATCGAACAGCGGGTCCAGGCGGCGTACCACCTCGGCGTCGCCGCCGATCATCATGCAGTAGCCGCGCTCCAGGCCCCAGACGCCACCGGAGGTGCCGACGTCGATGTAGTCCAGGCCCTTTTCCGCCAGCGCCTGGGCGCGACGGATGTCGTCCTTATAGTAGGTGTTGCCGCCATCGATGATCACGTCGCCCGGTTCGAGCAACTGGCTGAGGGTTTCGATGGTGTCTTCGGTGGGCGCGCCAGCCGGCAGCATGACCCAGACCGCGCGTGGCTTTTCCAGGCCGGCGACCAGGGCCGGCAGGTCGGCGACGCCCTTGGCGCCTTCGCCACTCAGGGTGCTGACAAAAGCGCTGTTGCGGTCATAGACCACGGTTTCATGCCCATTGAGCATCAGGCGCCGCGCAATGTTCCCGCCCATGCGGCCCAGTCCGATAATCCCCAGTTGCATGTGCTGATGCTCCTTACTACTAAATTGTGTCAAACGGTTATAGCCCAACGAGGCCAGTGAGGGTTAGTCCAGAGCGGCCGGACTAAGTTTCAAAGCAGTGTTTCCCAAGCAGTGAGTGGATAACGACGCGAAACGCCGCGAAGGCACAACGACCGCTGAAAATAAAAAAGTTCCCTTTGCCGGCAAAAGAAATCAAAATTGCCGCCGATAGTGTTTCAGGCCCCGGAATTCGAGCGGCCGGACCACAGTTGATGCACGCCATTTGCGAGGTGAGCAATGGGCACAGTACTACCGGCACGACCTGCACAAACCCTCTACGTCACTATCCGTCGTGACGAGTTGCGCGCACTGAAGAGCGAGCGCGACCAGTTGAAGCAAGAGCTGGCGCAACTGCGCCTGGCATTGCAGAACCAGGGTCAGGTGGCTGCCGTCACCCAGCTCCACGCCTGAGGATCCGAGGAGCCCGCCCGCCGTGGCCGGTCCTTGCAACAGGTTGTCAATGAAGCCGGCCGAGTCCTCGATGGATCGCCGGCTTCTTTTTACCCGTCTGCCTCCTGGCGACGGCATTATCTGACACGCAGGTACCAACTCACAAAGTTTTCACACCGGCTTATGGATACTCCGGCGCCATATTGCCGCCCCCCACGGGCGCGGCGCGCGTTCGCCGAGGTAGTCGAAGCTTTCCGGCGAATGTCATGTTCAATGAAGCTGGAGCGCTCGATGGCTGTGTTTAAACGCGACAAGACGTCCGCGAAAGGGTTTGACTGGGCGGGCCTGGGCTGGCTCTTCCTGTTCTTCTGGTACTTCTCCGGCATCACCCAGTTACTGATCCAACTGACCGACACTTCCGGCTTCGCCGGTTTCCGCCAGGCGTTCATCATGAGCGCGATCTGGCTGGCGCCGATGCTGCTGTTCCCGGCCCGCACCCGCGCGATGGCCGCCGTCATAGGCGTGGTGCTCTGGGCCTGTTCCATGGCCAGCCTGGGTTACTTCTTCATCTACCAGCAGGAGTTCTCCCAGAGCGTCATCTTCATCATGTTCGAGTCGAACCCCTCCGAAGCCGGTGAGTACCTGACCCAGTACTTCGCCTGGTGGATGGTGCTGGCGTTCCTCGCCCATACCGCCTTCGCCATCTTCCTCTGGACCCGCCTGCGCCCGGTCTACCTGCCACGCGGCCGCGCGCTGGTGGCGGCCATGGCGATCCTGATCGCCGTCATCGGCTACCCGCTGATCAAGCAGACCGCGCGCACCGGCAGCTTCGCCGGCGGCCTGGAGAAATTCGAGACGCGCATCGAGCCCGCGGTGCCCTGGCAGATGGTAGTGGCCTACCGGCGCTATCGCGAGCAGCTGGAAAACATGCAGGGCATGCTCGACAACGTGAGCAAGATCCCGCCGCTGCACAACCTCAAGGACAGCATGGCCAACCAGCCCTCGACCCTGGTCCTGGTGATTGGCGAATCGACCAACCGCCAACGCATGAGCCTCTACGGCTACCCGCGCCAGACCACACCGGAGCTGGACAAGCTCAAGGACCAACTGGCGATCTTCGACAACGTCATCACCCCACGCCCCTACACCATCGAAGCCCTGCAGCAGGTGCTGACCTTCGCCGACGAAGAAAACCCCGACCTGTACCTCAAGACCCCGTCCCTGGTCAGCGTGATGAAGCAGGCCGGCTACAAGACCTACTGGATCACCAACCAGCAGACCATGACCAAGCGCAACACCATGCTCACCACCTTCTCCGAGCAGGCGGACGAGCAGGTGTACCTGAACAACAACCGCAACCAGAACGCCCGCCAGTACGACGGCGACGTGCTGGAGCCGTTCTCCAAGGCCCTGGCCGACGGCGCGCCGCGCAAGTTCATCGTGGTCCACCTGCTGGGCACCCACATGAGCTACCAGTACCGCTACCCGCCGAGCTACGACAAGTTCACCGACCGCAACGGCGTGCCGGCCGGCGTGCGCGACGATCAGGTACCGACCTACAACAGCTACGACAACGCCGTGCTGTACAACGACTTTGTGGTCTCGAGCCTGATCAAGGACTACGCCAAGACCGACCCCAACGGCTTCCTGCTGTACCTGTCGGACCATGGCGAAGACGTGTTCGACTCCGTCGGTCACAACACCCTGGGCCGCAACGAAGGCAAGCCGACCGCGCCGATGTACACCATTCCCTTCATCGCCTGGGCCTCGCCGAAGTGGAAGCAGGACCACGACTGGAACTTCGCCGGCGACCTCGGCCGCCCCTACAGCAGCTCGCACCTGATCCACACCTGGGCCGACATGGCCGGCCTGAGTTCCGACGAGCTGGACCGCAGCAAGAGCCTGGTCAGCGACAGTTTCAAGCCGCGCCCGCTGCTGATCGGCAACCCTTATGAGCGCAACGAGAAAGCCCTGATCGACTTCAGCCTGATGAAACCCAAGGCGCCGCCACCCACCGCGGTGGTACAAAAATAAATCGCACAAAAATAAATCGCACAGAAATAAGCGCTGCCAGAATAAGCCTTTTCCTACGGGGCTCACGCAGCCCCGTAATACCAGCCTTCAATGCCCCTTCATGGGGCATTTTTGTACCCGAAAGATAATAATTATTCTCGTTTAGCCTAAATACCCCTCCTCCTTTTCGTCTCAGTGCAAACGGATTTTTCCCTCGACGACAAGGAGACGGCAGCGATGTTCGCGCCATTCACCCGTTCCATGACTTTGACATTCGGGCTGGGCAGTGCTGCGCTGGGCAGCGCGCTCCTGAGCCCCGAGCTGCTGGCTGAAAGCGAATCCGCGCAGAGCACTGAGCGCGGCGCCCAGGCCCTGGAACTCGATGCCACCAGCATCACCGCCCAGGGCCTGGGCACCACCACGGAAAACAGCGGGTCCTACACCACCGGCAGCATGAGCACCGCCACACGCCTGAACCTGTCGATCAAGCAAACCCCGCAATCGGTGTCGGTGGTAACGCGCCAGCAGATGGACGATTTCAAGCTCGATACCTTGTCCGAAGTGCTGGGGCAAACCACCGGGGTGGTGGTCCAGCACCTGGACTCCGACCGGGTGATCTATTCCTCCCGCGGCTACTCCATCGACAACTTCCAGATCGATGGCATGCTCAACACCTTCAACCGCATGAAGTCCGATTCGGACACCATCATCTACGACCGCATCGAGGTGGTCCGCGGCGCCACCGGCCTGACCACCGGCGCCGGCGACCCTTCGGCCACGGTCAACATGGTGCGCAAGCGGCCGACCCACGAATGGGCGGCCAAGGCCGGCGTCAGTGGCGGCAGCTACGACAACTACTACAGCTACGTCGATGTCGGCGGCCCCCTGGGGTTCGACGGTCGCCTGCGCGGGCGCACGGTGCTGGCCTATCGCGACAGCCAGTCGTTTCGCGACCACTACCAGCTGCAGCGGGAAGTCGGCTACGGCATGCTCGAGGCCGACCTGACCGACAGCACCACCCTGGCCGTGGGCTACGACTACCAGGACAAGCAGGTCCAGGGCACCTCCTGGGGCACCGTGCCCTACTGGAACGCCTCGGGCGGCAAGGCCAACCTGCCGCGCTCCAGCAACATGGCGGCGCACTGGAGTTCCTGGCCGCTCAAGGACAAGACCGCCTTCGCCACCCTCGACCAGCGCCTGGGCCACGACTGGCACCTGAAAGCCGCCTATACCCACCGCGACAGCGACAGCGACGGCAAGGTCTACTACGGCGGCGCCGGTTTCCCGGAAGCCGACCGCTCGGGCATGACCGCCTGGACCAGCCATATGATCGGCACGCAGAAAATGCGCGTGTACGACATCAACCTGGCCGGCCCCTATAGCCTGCTGGGCCGCGAACACGAACTGATGCTGGGCTACGGCGAGGCCGAGCGCCGCGAGTCGTCGCCCTATACCGTCGACGGCCCGAGACCGCCGGGCTACACCAGCATCGCCGACTGGAAATACATGGGCGGCATCGCCAAGTTTCCCGACACCGTGACCAACCTGCCCGGCTCCGGCGACAGCACCCGGCAACAGGCCGGCTACCTGGCCACCCGCCTGAGCCTGAGCGACGACCTGCATGCAGTGCTCGGCAGCCGTTACGGCAGCTGGAGCGCCCACAGCCGCTCTCGCAGCTACGACGCCAACAACCAGTTGACCAGCCTAGAGGACACCCGCCAGCAGCACAACGACATGTGGACGCCCTACGCCGGCCTGCTGTACGACCTCACCCCCGAATACACGGTGTATGTCAGCTACACCGACATCTTCAAGCCCCAGACCGAGCGCGACGCCAGCCGCAAATACCTCGAGCCGATAGTCGGCAGCAACTACGAGCTGGGGCTCAAGGGCAGCCTGCTGGAGGAACGCCTGAACCTGGCCACCGCGGTGTTCTGGAGCACGCAGGACAACGTCGCCGAACTGGACAGCTCGGTGCCGCCGGACCCGGTCACCGGCGAGGAGTTCTACAAGTCAGGCGGCAAAGGCGGCAAGGTGCGGGGGTTCGAGGCCGAGGCCTCGGGGGAAATCCTCCCGGGCTGGAACCTCAGCGCCGGCTACACCTACACCCACGCCCTGGACGGCGAAAAACAGCGTGCCAACGGCGGCGAGCCGATGAACATGCTGCGCCTGTCGACGGCCTATCGCCTGCCGGGCCAGTGGCGGGCGCTGACCGTCGGCGGCAGCCTGAACTGGCAAAGCGAAATCTACGGCAACAGCCGGCGGCCGGTGGGGCGCGATGGCGACGGGCGCCTCGTCAGCGAAAACACCCGCATCCACCAGCAGGCCTACAGTGTGGCCGGGCTGATGTCGCGCTACGAGTTCGACCCGCATCTGTCGGCCTCGCTCAACGTCACTAACCTGTTCGACAAGCAATACTACGAACGGGTCGGCTTCTATAACGGCGTCTACTGGGGCGAACCGCGCACCCTGACCCTGAGCCTGGACTGGAAGCTTTAACCCGCCCTTCTTCCTGCACGGCCCATAGCCAGTGGGCCATCAGTGCCTCTCCTCTCATCCGGGATGACAGAATTGTCATCCCGCCTTCAGCGCCCTGTTAACCCCCCGTTAATAAGATCGCACCATACTTTTATTACTGCTTCGTCACAGGGACGCGACGGACTCCGATAACCGTCAATGGGACACCGCACATGAAAGCCTCCACACTCCTGCTCGCCGGTCTGATGATTGCCTGCTCGGGTGCAGCGTTCGCCGAAGGCGGCGCTGAACGCATGAAGCACTACTGGGACAACTTCCCCATCAGCCAGCAGATACCCCGCACCGAGCGCGAACAGACGTCCTCCGAGAGCGGGAAACCAAACCAGACACCCGTCGAGGCCCCGACCCGCGCCCCTGCGCAACCGGACGCCTGAAACGCCCCGAGCTCTACTCCTCTCTGACGACCATGCTCCTGCGGCAGAGAGGATCTTGTGGCGCCCTTTCACGGGCGCCTTTTTTATCGCCGATATATCAGCGGCATGACCATGGGCTATCAACTTTCTGACGTCAAAATGACAATTACGCCATCTAAGCAACCGGCATGGCCCGCTGTATTAATATAAGTTTCCGCCAAACTTCGACATATATTGAAACAGTAATAACGATGGCACCCCGCTTGTTGCTCACCGCCAGAAAAAAGCGCCTGCCTGCACAAAAAAGCCAAGCGACCGGCTGTCTAAAACCGGCACAAACCATTGATATCAGGCACTTTAAATCTTGACCCTAAAGCCACTTCAGGCTTGAGCATTCCCCCACCCAAAGGGTTGAAGCTATTTACCAGCGGCGACTTCCTGGGTTTTATGGCTGGTCCAACAACAACTTCATATCCAGCGCCATTGAAATCGTTTTAATGATCAAGAGGTCACTTTTCCATGCGCATTCTGGTTGTCGAAGATGAGCGTAAAACTGCCGATTACTTGCATCAGGGGTTGACCGAAAGCGGTTATGTGGTCGACCGCGCCGCCACCGGTGTCGACGGGCTTTACCTGATCGAACAGCAAAGCTACGAACTGGTGATTCTGGACGTCAATCTGCCGGAAAAGGACGGCTGGCAGGTGCTGGAAGACATGCGCAAGGACAGCAGCACCCGGGTGATGATGCTCTCGGCACGCGGGCGCCTGGCCGACAAGGTCAGGGGGCTGGACCTGGGCGCCGACGATTACCTGGTCAAGCCATTCGAGTTCCCCGAGCTGCTGGCGCGGGTGCGCACCCTACTGCGGCGCAGCGAGAACCTGCCGGCGACCGACACCCTGCGGGTCGCCGACCTCGAGCTCGACCCGCGCCGGCACCGGGCCTATCGCGGTACGCGGCGCATCGACCTGACCACCAAGGAATTCACCCTGTTGCACGTGCTGATGCGCCAGTCGGGCGAGGTGTTGACCCGGACCCAGATCATTTCCCTGGTCTGGGACATGAACTTCGACTGCGACACCAACGTGGTGGAGGTCTCCATCAGTCGCCTGCGGGCGAAGATCGACGATGCCAGCGAGATCAAGCTGATCCACACCATCCGTGGCGTCGGCTATGTCCTGGAAGTGCGCCAATGAAAGCCTCGCCACAACGCACCGCCAGCAGCCTGTCCATGCGCCTGGGCCTGACCGTCAGCCTGATGGGCGCCGGCCTGGTGCTGCTGCTCGCCACCCTGGCCTACCTGGCCCTCAGCCATGAACTGGGTGGCCTGGCGAGAAAGAGCCTGGACAGCAAGCTCGAACAGATCCGCCACACCCTGACCAGCGACCTGAAGACCGGCGACATCGCCGCCCGTCCGCATTCGCTGCTGGACCTGGTGATGGGCCACGACAACCTGCACCTGAGCATTTTTGGCGCCGATCCCAAGGCCGAAGCGCTGTTGAACATCGGCAACCGCAACCTGGGGCCGCTGCCCGAAACCTTGACCCAGCCGGAAAGCCCGGTATTGCTCGACTGGCTCGACAGCACCGGCAACCGGCTGCTCAGCACCTCCAGCCTGATCGGCCTGCGCAATGGCGAACAGGTGCGGGTGGTGCTGTCCCTGGACCGGGCCAACGACCAGGCGTTGCTCAGTGCCTACCTGCGTTCCACGGTGATCGCCCTGCCCTTGCTGCTGATGCTGATCGGCATCGGCGCCTGGTGGGTGGTGCAGCGTGGCCTGGCGCCCTTACAGCAGTTCAGCCGGGTGGCCGCCAAGGTCACGACCCAGGACCTGACCCATCGCCTGTCGCCGGACAACCTGCCGCGGGAACTGGCCGAGCTGGCCCACAGCATCAATTTCATGCTGCACCGGCTCGACGGCGGCGTGCAGCAGCTCTCGCAATTCTCCGACGACCTGGCCCACGAGCTGCGCTCGCCCATCACCAACCTGATGGGCAAGGCCCAGGTCACCCTGTCCCGGGAACGCCCGCCCCACGAATACAAGGCGGTGCTGGAGTCGAGCACCGAAGAGCTGGAGCGCCTGACCCGGATCGTCAGCGACATGCTGTTCCTCGCCCAGGTCAGCCATCCGGCCTCCCAGGTGGCGTTCGAAACCGTCTCGCTGGGCGAGGAAGCGCGGCGGGTCATGGAACTGTTCGCCCTGAGCGCCGAGGAAAAGCACCTGGGCATCAGCCTGTCCGGCGATGGCCTGGTGTACGGCGACCGCCTGATGATCCAGCGGGCGATCTCCAACCTGCTGTCCAACGCCATTCGCCACAGCCCCCGGGCGTCGAGCATTTCGATCCTGGTGGAGGACCACGATTCGAGCGTGTCGCTGTCGGTGGGCAACCCCGGCGCCGGTATCCCGGAGCAGCACCTGGAGCACCTGTTCGAGCGCTTCTACCGGGTCGACAGCAGCCGCTCGCGCGCCGAAGGCGGTACGGGGCTGGGTTTGGCGATCGTGCGCTCGATCATGAACCTGCACCAGGGACGGACCGAGGTCAGCAGCGTACCGGGCAGCTTCACCCTGTTCCGCCTGGTGTTTGCCCGGCTCAATCATCCGCCGCGGGCGTAAGGCCCCTGGACGAACCTGGTACGCCATGCATCCAGGGGCGTGGATTAATCGGCTGGCGGCTCCAGGGGCTTACAGCGCTTTGTTCCAGAACAGCATCCGGCCATGGCTCGGGTCGAGCCTGGCGTCGTCGAAGCCGAACTTGCGGTAGGACGCCTGGGCCACCGCGTTGCCCTCCAGCACTTCCAGGGTGATCTTGCAGCAACCGCGCTGGCGGGCGATTTCCTCGACCTTCTGCAGCATCTTCTGGCTCAGGCCCAGGCCGCGGAATTTATCGATCACCGACACGTCGTGCACATTGACCAGCGGCCGCCCGGCAAAGGTGGAAAAGCCCTCGAAGCAATTCACCAGCCCGGCCGGTTCGCCGCCGACAAAAGCCAGCACGCTGAAGGCATGGGGGCGCTTGGCCAGTTCCCCGGGCAATTGCCGCAACAGATCGGCGTCCAGCGGCTGGCCGCCGCCCATCGGGTCCTGGGCATAGTGGTTGAGCACCAGGGCGATCGCCTCGGCGTGTACCGGGTTGGTGTAGCTGGCCTGGAGTACCAATACGTCTGCAACGTCCATGTCTGTCCTCAACGGTTCGATTGATCCGGGCGGGTCCCCGGGAGAGCGATTGTAAACACCGGCACATGACCAAACGAGCGGCTAGCGCGTCAAGCGCTACCGTTCTTTTCCCCGACCGCCTCGGCGCCCCAGATCTGCGCCTCGCTCCAGCCCAGCTCGGCAAAGTCCTCGGCGCGCAGGGCCGCCTCGCCCGCGCAGAAGAACTCGTCCAGCTGCGGCGGCGCCACCCGGGTGCCGCTGAGCATGGCGTGCACCTGGCCACGGTGGTGCAGCTGGTGCTCGAACAGGTGCGAAAGCATGCGCAACCGGGTATCGCGCTGGGGTTTTTCCCGGGCGATGGTGACGATGCGTGCAAGGTCCGCATCCCGCTGCTGCTCGCAGTAGGCGATCAGCCGGCGGTCCACCAGGGCCTGCTCGCGCCGCAGGTCGGCGGCCTGGTCGAAGGGCTCCTCGTTGTCGAAAAACACATAGCAGTCGGCCCGTGGCGGCTCGCCGCGCAGCTCCCGCTCCAGCGCGTCGACGTAGAACCAGTCGCAGGTGAGGATGTGGTTGAGGGTGGCTTTCAGGCTGGGAAAGAAACTCACTCGTGGCGCCGCCAGCTCGCTCGGGGTGAGTATTGCCCAGGCCTTGCCCAGGCGGTGGTTGGCCCAGGCGTTCTGGTAAGCCATGGTCAGCAGATGATGGGACAGGGGCTGGTTCACGGTCAGGTCTCCCTTGTGATGGTCAGGCGTGTTCAGCCGAAACGCTGCAGCTGCATCTCCTGCAGACGACTGAGGGTACGGCGGAATGGAAACTCCAGGTAGCCCTCGGTGTACAGCGCCTCCATCGGCACCCGCGCTTCGAGGTACAGCGGCACCTTGCGGTCGTAGCACTCGTCCACCAGGGCGATGAACCGCCGCACGCTGTCATCGTGCACCGACAATTGCGGCAACTCGCGATCGCCGGCCACGACTCGCTCGGCGCCGTCCTCGGTGCCCCGGGCAATCCGTCCCGGGCGCTGTTGCGCGCTGAGCTCGGGCACTTCGCCGAGCAGGATCGCACTGAAGCGGTCGCACAGGGCCATGAAGTCCATGGCGGCGAACGGCTGCTCGCACAGGTCGGCGAAACGGCACCAGAGCACCCGCTCGCTGGCCTTGATCACCTGGACCTCGCGATAGCCCACCGGCAACACCGCGCTGGACGCCGCCTGCCCCGCCGCCAACTGTTCGAATGCCGGGCCCAGGGCGCTCGGTTGGCCGTCCGCGGTCAGCCAATAACGCTGGGTGGCAGCCCCCGGGTGCAGACGATGGTCCTGGGCCCCGTCCACCGCCACCACCTGCATGTGCGCCTCGATCGCGGCAATCGCCGGCAGGAAACGCCCGCGGTTGAAACCGTCGGCATACAGCTGTTGCGGCGGCTGGTTGGAGGTGCAGACCATCACCACGCCCTGTTCGAACATCACCTGGAACAGGCGCCCGAGAATGATCGCGTCGCCGATGTCGTTGACGAACAGTTCGTCGAAACACAGCACCCGCACCTCTTCGCTCAGCTCGCGGGCCAGGGCCTGCAGCGGGTCGGCGGTGCCGGTCAGCTGGAACGAGCGCTGGTGGACCCAGCCCATGAAGTGGTGGAAGTGCTGACGCCGCGCCGGCACCTCGAGGCTTTGATAGAACTGGTCCATCAGCCAGGTCTTGCCCCGGCCCACGGGGCCCCACAGATAGACCCCGGTGCTCGGCTTGCGCCCTTCATGCAGGGCGACATGGCACTGCTGCAAGGCCAGCATCCCCCGCTCCTGGGCCGCGTCGGCGACAAAACCGCGCTCCTGGAGAGCGTACTGATAGGCGCTGAGGGGAGAATCGAAAGGCATGGGATCCACGCATCCGCAAATGGGCCGCGCAGTATGCCATGCCTCACCCGGCGACCGCTGCGTCGGGATGCCGCCCAAGTCGATCGCAGCCTCGCTGTCGCTCCGCAGCGGCTACAAGGAACACGACGCCTGTGTAGCCGCTGCCGAGCAGCGCAAGGCTGCGATCGGCAACGCAGTTGCCGCAAACCTGGGCACGCGGTGTGTCAGGCAGAACGCGCACGGCAACTGCGTTGCCGATCGCAGGCTTCGCCAGCGGCTACAGCGAGCGCGGGCGCGACGGCTACAGCGAGATATCCAGCCGGGCGATCTTGCCCTGCTCGTCGAGCCGGAACACGTAGCGCAACGCCAGCGGGCTGCCGGGGAAGCTGCCGGAAATCAGGTTGTCCACCAGCACCTTGCCGGTGCGCTGCTGGACCTTGAGCACCTCGAGCCGGGGCTGGTAACGGCGGGCGGTGTCTTCCATCCATTGGGCGATGGCGCGGGTGCCGGTCTGATGCTGGCCCTCATCGAACACCTGGGCGTCTTCGGCGAAGAAACTGGCGACCGCCGAACTGTCCCGACCATTGGTGGCTGCGAGGTAGGCGGCGATGGCCGGTGCGAGAGAAGTGGCTGTGCTGGACATGGTACTGCGGCTCCTTGTTTATCGTGGCTGGAGCCATGCTAAAACGCCGTCGCGTCAGTTCTTGTCAGGAGTGAAACGCCCGGCATCATCCAGTTGCATGCGCTGGCGCCAGGTGCGCAACAGGTCGCTGCGGCGCCCCGGATAGCGCTGGCCCTGCTCGCTCGCGGCAGCGATTCGGTCGGTGCGAAAGGTGCGGAAATCGTCGCGCAGCTCACACCAGGCGACTATCACCCGCGCCTCGTTCATGAAGCCCAGGGCCAGCGGCCAGATCAGGCGCTGGCTGGGGGTCTTGTTCACATCGGCGTAATCGATGTGCAGCTTGGCCTGCTCGCGGATCGCCTGGCGAAATACGTTCAGCGGCACCACGTTTTCCGGGTAGCAGTAAGCCGGCGGACCGGGCAGCACCGTCGGGTTGTGCAAGGCTTCCTGGGCTGCCGGGGCCAGCACCGCGGCGATCTTCGCCAGGGCATCGGCGGCGGCCTTGCCCAGCACCTCGTCGCCACGCTGGTCGACATAACGCAGGCCGAGGACGATGGCTTCGGTCTCGTCGGCGTTGAGCATCAGCGGCGGCAGGAACAGGCCGCTGCGCAGCACATAGCCGATCCCGGCCTCGCCGTGGATCGGCGCGCCCAGCGCCGTCAGCTCGGCGATGTCGCGGTACAGGGTGCGCTCGGACACCTCCAGCTCGGCCGCCAGCGCCGCGGCGGTCACCGGGCAGCGCTTGCCGCGCAGTACTTGCAACAGGGTCAACAAACGAGTGGTGCGCGACACGTCATCGGACTCGGCAGGGAAAGATCGGCGCAGCTTAGCAGAGCCCCCTGTCAGGATCTGTCAGTAGCGAACTCTGGCCCTCGCTGGAGAAACCCGGTGCCTGGTTTGGCGAGCGCTTTGTCGGAATCTCGCCCAGCTCGATCGCAGCCTCGCTGACGCTCGGCAGCGGCTACGGACGCAGTGCCTTTGTAGCCGCTGCCGAGCCCGCGAGGCTGCGATCGGCAACGCAGTTGCCGCAAAACCTGAGTCCGCGGTGGATCAGGAGGAACGCGCGGCCTGTCGTGCGTTGTGGCGCGGCGTTAAATCAACCCTTCTGGCCCCGACGCCTTTCTGGCATCCTGCGCCTCCATTTTTCTGACCGGGTTCGCAGATTTTGCCTAACGTCCTCCGACAGCCCGCGTCGTGCCCCTTTTCTTCACGTGTTTCATGCCCTATCGACACGTCATTGGCAGGCTTTTCCCATGACCGCACCTGATCGCTCCACGCCGCGCTACAAGTCCGACCTGATCTATGGCCTGGAGGACCGCCCGCATTTCAGCGCGGCGATCTTCGCCGCGCTGCAACATGTGCTGGCGAGCTTTGTCGGCATCATCTCCCCGACCCTGATCTTCGGCGGCGTACTGGGCCTGCAGAACGAAACGCCCTACCTGATCAGCATGGCGCTGTTCGTCTCGGGCCTGGGCACCTTCGTCCAGGCCCGGCGCCTGGGGCCGATCGGTTCCGGGCTGCTGTGCGTGCAGGGCACCAGCTTTTCCTTTATCAGCGTGCTGCTCAGCGCCGGGTTGATGGTCAAGGGCCGTGGCGGCAGCAACGAGGAAATCCTCTCGACCATCTTCGGCATCTGCTTCTGCGCGGCCTTTATCGAGATGTTCCTCAGCCAGTTCATCGGCAAGCTGCGCAAGCTGATCACCCCGGTGGTCACCGGCACCATCATCACCCTGATGGGCCTGTCGCTGATCAAGGTGGCGGTCACCGACATGGCCGGCGGCTTCGGCGCCCCGGACCTGGGCGCCGCCAGCAACCTCGGCCTGGCCGCCCTGGTGCTGCTGAGCATCGTGATACTCAACCGCTTCAGCCACCCGATGCTGCGCCTGGGCTCGATCGTCATCGGCCTGACCCTGGGCTTCGTGGTCGCCTGGCTGCTGGGCCGGGTCGATTTGGCGACGATGCCGCAAGTGCCGATGGTCAGCGTGCCGGTGCCGTTCAAGTACGGCTTCTCCTTCGACTTGATCGCCTTCATCCCGCTGGCGGTGATTTTCCTGATCTCGCCCCTGGAAGCGGCCGGCGACCTGACCGCCAACTCGATGATTTCCCAACAGCCGGTCAAGGGCCCGCTGTACATCAAGCGCATCAAGTCCGGCCTGCTGGCCGACGGTTTCAACTCGATGGTGGCGGCGGTGTTCAACAGCCTGCCGATGGTCACCTTCGCCCAGAACAACGGGGTGATTCAGCTGACCGGCGTGGCCAGCCGCTACGTGGCGTATTTCATTGCCGGCCTGCTGGTGCTGCTGGGGCTGTTCCCGGTGATCGGCGCGGTGCTGCAACTGATGCCCAAGCCGGTGCTGGGCGGCGCGACCCTGATCATGTTCGGCACCGTGGCCGTGGCCGGGATCAAGATCCTCGCCGAAGCCGGGCTGCATCGACGCAACGTGCTGATCGTCGCCATTTCCCTGGGGATGGGCCTGGGCGTGGCGGCGGTGCCGGAAGTCCTGCGCGAACTGCCCAAGGCGCTGCACAACATCTTCGAATCGCCGATCACCGTGGGCGCGATGTGCGCGATCCTGCTGAACATCTTCCTGCCGGAAGAATTCATCGAACTGGAAGAAGACGAGTTCGACCCGGAAGCGGCGACCCTCAAGGTCATGCAGGACCCGGATGTCAGCGCCAAAGCCAGCGCCTGACTTCCCTTGCAGGAGCGAGCTTGCTCGCGATGGACTTCAGAGCGCTGTGTTTATCCGGACGATACGCAGAATCGTTAACGTCCATCGCGAGCAAGCTCGCTCCTACGGGTATCCATGAGGGGCATTTGCGGCCTACGGTTTGTAGCAGCGGCCGGCTCGCGCTAGATTCGCTACTGCCTCCTTTCCCGCAGAGAGCTTCCAATGCGCAGATTCCTCGGTCTCACCCTTTCCTTGCTGTTACTCAGCCTGAGCGCCTGCGCCCTGTTTCCCCAGCACGATCCGCTGAATATCAATGTGGTCGGTATCGAGCCCCTGCCCAGCCAGGACCTGGAAGTGCGCTTCGCGATCAAGCTGCGCCTGCAGAACCCCAACGAAACCGCGATCCACTACAACGGCGTGGCCCTGGACCTGGAGGTCAACGGCCGGCCGCTGGCCTCCGGGGTCAGCGACCAGAGCGGCAGCATCGGGCGTTTCTCCGAGGGTGTACTGGTGGTGCCGGTCAGCGTCTCGGCCTTCGCCGTGCTGCGCCAGACCCTGGGCCTGAGCCAGACGCAAAGCCTCGACAACCTGCCCTATGTGCTGCGCGGCAAGCTCGCCGGTGGCCCGTTCGGCACCCTGCGGTTCGTCGACAAAGGCCAGCTGAGCCTGCCGAAGACCGCCAACTTCACCTGGTAATCGGGCGCTTCCCTGTAGTCGCTGGCGCAGCCTGCGATCGGCGGCGCAGCCGTCGCCAAGCCTGCCAACGGGTTATCCAGGCAGACCGCGGACTCAGGCTTTGCGGTCGCTACGTCGGAATGCCGCCCAAACCGAGCGCAGCCTCGCAGGCTCGGCAGCGGCTACACAAGCACCGCGTTCCTGTAGCCGCTGGCGCAGCCTGCGATCGGCGGCGCAGCCGTCGCCAAGCCTGCCAACGGGTTATCCAGGCAGATCGCGGACTCAGGCTTTGCGGTTGCTACGTCGGAATGCCGCCCAAACCGAGCGCAGCCTCGCAGGCTCGGCAGCGGCTACACAAGCACCGCATTCCTGTAGCCGCTGGCGCAGCCTGCGATCGGGTGCGCAGCACCCGCAACCGGCCGCAATGCTCCCGCCGCCCTTAGAACACCGACCAGCCGATGCGCTGGCTCAGCAACTCCAGCGCCGCCATGCCCACCAGGGAATTGCCCGCCGCGTTCAACTCCGGCGACCACACGCACACCGTGAACTGCCCCGGCACCACCGCGACGATGCCGCCGCCCACGCCGCTCTTGCCCGGCAGGCCGACGCGGTAGGCGAAATTGCCGGCTTCGTCGTACAGGCCGCTGGTGGCCATGATCGAGTTGACCTGCTGGGTCTGGCGCGCCGTGAGGATCTGCTCGCCGCTGTGCTTGCAGAAACCATCGTTGGCCAGGAAGCAGAAGGCCCGCGCCAGGTCGACGCAACTCATGCGCAGCGCACAGTGGCTGAAGTAGCTGCGCAGCACCGCCTCGACGTCGTTGTGGAAGTTGCCGAAGGACTGCATCAGGTAGGCCATGGCCGCATTGCGCGCGCGGTGCTGGTATTCCGAATCGGCGACGCGGCCGTCCACCAGCACCTGCATATTGCCGGACAGGCGCCGCACGAAATCGCGCATGGACAGCGCCGGCGCGGCGAAGCGCGACTGGTTGATGTCGCAGATCACCAGCGCCCCGGCGTTGATGAACGGGTTGCGCGGACGGCCACGCTCGAACTCCAGCTGCACCAGGGAATTGAAGGGTTGCCCGGAAGGCTCATGCCCCAGGCGCTGCCAGATCGCCTCGCCGGAATGCCCGATGGCCTGCACCAGGCTGAACACCTTGGAAATACTCTGCACCGAGAACGGCGTATCGGCATCGCCGGCGCTGAATACCTGGCCATCGTTGCCATACACGGCAATCCCCAGCTGGTTGGCCGGCACGTCGGCCAGCGCCGGAATGTAGCTGGCCACTTTGCCCTGGCCAATCAAGGGACGGACCTCGTCGAGGATCTCGTTCAACAATGCTTGCATGTTCAGACTCGCACTTCGTGCCTCGCACCGCCGCGAAGCTACCGCTGCTAGACGCACCCCGCCGCGTCGAGAACACAGTTGTCGTGGCGATCCCTCGCACGGCTCCTTGCACGGCCCCCGCGCGCGAACAACCGGCGCTGCTTTTTTGATCGGGCAGAGCCGCAACTGATAGGCTTTCCCCTACATTCGACAGGGAGCGCTCATGGATCTCAACGCCGCCAGGATGTTTGTCAGCGTGGTCCAATGCGGCAGCATTTCGTCCGCCGCCAACCTGCTGCAACTACCGCTGGCCACCATCCGCCGAGGCATTCGTGAACTGGAACGCAGCCTCGACGTGCAACTGCTGGAACGCTCCGCCCGCGGCACCCGGTTGACCGCCGCCGGCAGCCAGCTCTACGAGCACGCCAGCCGCGGTATCGAGGCCCTGGCCGAGGGCGAACAGGCTGTCAGAAATGATCGAGTGCGCTTGCAAGGCCGCCTGAGTGTGTCGGTGCCTGCGGCATTCGAGAGCTGGTGGAAGCTGCTGGCGGAGTTCCAGCGGCGCCATCCCGGAGTCCAGGTCGCGGTCTACACCAGTGAGCGGGAAAGCGACCAGGCAGAGGACGGGGTCGATGTCGCCCTGCGCGCCGGGCCGCTGTTCGACGAGGATCGCCCGGCGCGCCTGCTCGGCAGCTACCGCCACCTGCTGGTCGCCAGCCCGCTGCTGCTGGAGCGCCTCGGCACCCCGCAAACCCCTGCCGACCTTCGCGGCTTTCCCTGTGCCGTCTGGTCGCGCCATGCCGATGCCCGGGAACGGTGGCAACTGGGCGACCAATGCTACAGCCCCGATCCGCTGTTCGCCGCCAACGATTACCTGCACCTGCGCCAACTGGCGCTGACCGCCAAGGTGGTCACCGAGCTGCCGGCCTTTCTTGCCGCCGAAGCGCTGCGCGACGGTCGTCTGCAAGCCCTGCTGCCCCGCCTGCCGATGCCGGAACAACAGCTGCACCTGCTTTATCGGAACCCGCGCCCGCCCTCGAACATCGTCCGCGCCTACCTGGATTTCGCCCAGGCCTGGCTGGTGGAAAACCCCTTGCCCGACCCACACTGAGCAGGCGCTGATGCAAATCAGCCCGGGCTCGACGCTCTGCCGGTAAAATGCGCCCTCACCCTGGCTGCCCTCACCGGCCCGCAGCCCGCGCCCCACCCTATGCGCCGACACTGGCGCCCTCTTTCTGGAGGTGTCCCCCTTGAAAACCTGGTACTCGGTGGTCGGCGTCCTGCTGATCACCACCCTCACCGTGCTGCTGGAAATCCCCAGCGATACCTGGCTGACCTCCGCCACCCTGAGCCTGGTCCTCGGCGCCACCGCGCTGGCCTATATGGCCCTGTCCTGCCTGCTGGCCAGCCGCTGGCGCTGGGTCGAGCGGCTGTTCGGCGGCCTCGACCGGGTCTATGAAACCCACAAGTGGCTGGGCATCTGGGCGCTGGTCTTCGCCAGCTATCACCTGGTGTTCAAGGCCAACCTGGATCTCTGGCAAAGCGTGCCGATCATCGAGCTGTCCAAGTACTGGACCCGCATGGTGCGCCAGCTGAGCTACGTCGCCCTCGGCCTGATCGTGCTGCTGGCGCTGAACCGCAACATTCCCTACGGCCAGTGGCGCTGGTGGCACAAGCTGTCCGGGCCGCTGTTCGCGATCGTCATCCTGCACTGGCTGAGCTTCAAGTCGCCGATTGCCCTGGATAACCCCTCGGGCATCTGGCTCACCGCACTCTGCGGCCTGGGCCTGCTCGGCGCCCTGTACAAGCTGCTGCTCTATCCGTTGCTGGCCAAGGCCGGCGAATACCGGGTCAGCGCCGTGACCCTGGAGAAAAACTCCCTGTACCTGGAACTGACCCCGTTGCACCGCGGTTTTGCGTTCAAGGCCGGGCAGTTCGCCTTTCTCGCCATGCGCGAAAAAGGCCTGCGCGAGCCGCACCCCTTCACTATCGCCAGCGCCCACGCCAGCGACGGCCGTATCGAGTTCGTGATCCGCGCCCTGGGCGACTACACCCAGAAGCTGCGCCAGCAGGTCAAGGTCGGCATGCTCGCCGACCTCTACGCGCCCTATGGCCGCTTCAAGCGCCGGCTCGATGCCGGCCGGGAAATCTGGATCGGCGGTGGTGTCGGTATCTCGCCCTTTATCTCGTGGCTGCAGGATGCCACCGCCGGGCGCTTCGACCAGGCGACCCTGGTCTACTGCTGCAACCCGTCACGGGCTTTCCCCAGCATCGAAACCCTGCAGGGCCTGGCCGAGGAACGCGGGGTGGATTTCATCGGCCACACCGACGGCGCCGACCGCCTGGGGGAAACCCTGAAACGGCTGGCCAGCGAAACCGATCCACAGCAGATCCAGATCAGTTTCTGCGGGCCCAAGGGCTTGCTCGCGCGGGTCAAGACGTTGATGCGCGAATACGCGATTCCCGAGTGCAACCTGCACTACGAGTTCTTCGAGTTTCGTTGAACGCCCTCAAGTCCGGCGCGGCTCATGCAGCATCAGCCGCACCACCAGCGCCGCGACCAGGGTGATGGCGATCAGCGCATGCAACAGCCAGCCGAAGGCCTTGGCGTAGAGCCCGAGCAACAGGTCCCGGCCCAGCTCGGGCAACAAGGCCGCGCTGGCCTGCAGGTTGCCGTTGGCCAACTGCTGGGCCGCCAGCGGCAGCTGCGGATGCTCCGGCAGCGCCGCGGCCATGGACAGTTGCAGCAAACCGGCCAGCAGGGCCGCCACCAGGGCCAGGGCAATGCCCTCGCCCGCCACCCGGGTAGTGCTGAAGATGCCGGTGGCCATCCCCGCCCGTTCCTTGGGCACCACACTGACCGACAGCCCGTCCATCAGGCCCCAGGGCAAACCGGCACCGAGGCCGATCAGCAGCATGGGCAAGACATTGGCCGCCGGCGCCTGCCCGGGGGCGATCCGGCTGAGCAGATAGAGCCCGCCCGCGGCAATCGCCAGGCCGACGCTGGACAAGCTCCCGGCGCCGAACCAGCGGGTCAGCCACGCCGCCAGCAACGGCACCACCACCATCGGCGCGGACAGGGCGATCATCATCAGCCCGGCATCGATCTCGCTGTAGCCTTCCACGCCGATAAAGCGGATCGGCAACAGGATCAGCAACACCACGAAGCAATAGCAGGTGGCGATCGGCAGCAGCTGCACGCCGACAAAGCGCGGGTAACGAAACAGCGACAGGTCGAGCATCGGCCGCTTGACCCGCAGTTCCACGACAATGAACAGCAACAACGCCAGCAGCGCCACCAACAGCAGGCCCCAGACCAACGGGCTGCCCCAGCCGCTTTGCGGCGCCTGCAAGATGCCCCAGGTCAGCGCCACCAGCGCCGCGGTGAAACTCAAGGTGCCGGGCCAGTCGACACCCGCCGCGTCCGGGTCGCGGGACTCCTGCATGCGCGGCACACCGAACAACAGCGACAGGCCGCCGATCAAGGTCCCGGAGACGAAGATCGAACGCCAGCCGTAGGCTTCGATCAGCACCCCGGCGAGGATCGGCCCGAATGCCAGGCCGACGCCGAAGGTGGTGCCCAGCAGGCTGAAGGCGCGGGTCCGCGCCGGGCCCTCGAACGCCTGGGCCAGGGCCGCCGAGCCGCCCGCCAACGCCGCCGCGCCGGCCAGCCCCTGCACCGCCCGCAACAGGTCGAGCCAGAGCAGCGAAGGCGCGAAGGCCAGGGCCAGCGAGGTCAGGGCGAACAGGCCGACGCCGAGGCTGAACACGCGCTTGCGCCCGTACTCGTCGGCCAGGGTGCCGGCGGCCATCAGCACGCTGCCGAAACTCAGCATGAAGGCATTGGTGATCCAGCTCAGGGCCAGGGGGCCGCCGCCCAGCTCGCGGCCGATGGCCGGGGTCGCCACCGCCACGCCGACAAAGGTCAGCGGCAGGATCAACGCCGCCAGGCACACCGCGGCCAGTACCGCGTAGGAAGGACCGCCCGCGACAGCGTCATCGAACGCGGCAGGCACATCGGTTGGCGAATTCATCGGCACCTCAGGGGGGAACGTTAGCGTGCGATCAATGGTAGATTCGCGGCAATCATCCACAAACAGGGCTCAAGTCCGTTCTTTACGGACATAAACGCTCCAATCGAGATTCCCATGGACAACCTCAGTGGCATGCTGGCCTTTGTGCGCACGGTGCAGGCCGGCAGTTTTGTCGGCGCGGCGCAACGCCTGGGCATCTCCGCCTCGGCGGTGGGTAAAAGCCTGGCCCGCCTGGAAGAACGGCTCGGCGTGCGCTTGCTCAATCGCAGTACCCGGCGCATCGGCCTGACCGAGGAAGGCACGCTGTTCTTCGAGCGCTGCCAGCGCATCGTCGGCGAGGTGGAAGACGCCGAGGCCGAGCTCGCGCGCATCAGCGACAAGCCCCGCGGCAAGCTGCGGGTCAGCCTGCCCGCCATCGGCTATCGCATGCTGTTGCCGATCCTCCCGGAGTTCGCCGAACGCTACCCGGACATCGAGTTGGACCTGGACTTCAACGACCGGCTGATCGACGTGATCGCCGAAGGCGTCGACGCAGTGATCCGCAGCGGCGAGCTGGCGGACTCCCAGCTCAAATCCCGCACCCTGGGGCCATTCCGCTTCGTGCTGGTCAGCGCCCCTCACTACTTCGCTCGCCAGGGTGTGCCCGAGAGTCCCCGGGACCTGGAGCGGCATGCCTGCCTGCGCTACAAGTTTCCCGGCACCGTGCAATTGCAGGAGTGGAAACTGCGCTTGCCCGCCGATGCGCCGCCGCTGGTGCTGCGCAGCGCCTTGACCAGCAATAATCTGGAGTCACTGATCTTCGCCGCCACCCAGGGCCTGGGCCTCGCCTTCGTGCCGGATTTCGTGGTGCGCACGGCGCTGGCCGACGGCTCGCTGGTGTCGGTGCTGGACGACTACCAGATCGACAGTGGCAAGTTCTCGGTGCTCTGGCCCGGCAGTCGACATCTGCTGCCGAAACTGCGAGTGTTCGTCGACTTTCTCAGCGAGCGCCTGGTGCTGGGCGCACGCTGAAAAACCACACCGGATCCACACAAGGAATGTGCGCGGGCATGACACCGATCCTCACCCTGTACACCGAACGCCTGATCCTGCGGCCACTGGAACTGGCCGATGCCGAGGCCATCCAGCAGCAGTTTGCGCACTGGGAAGTGGTGCGTTATCTCAATGCGCAGGTGCCCTGGCCCTATCCCGCCGATGGCGCCCTGAGTTATCTGCGCGACCTGGCGCTGCCGGCCATCGAACGCGGTGAGCAATGGCACTGGTCGATCCGCCTGAAAAGCGCGCCGGAGCAACTGATCGGCAATGTCAGCCTGATGGACCAGACCGACAACAACCGCGGCTTCTGGCTGGCGCCGGCGTGGCAGGGCCAGGGTTATATGAGCGAGGCCAGCGCGGCGGTCACCGAATACTGGTTCGAGGTGCTGGGGCACGAGGCGATGCGGGTGCCCAAGGCCGCGCCGAACCTGGCCTCGCGGCGGATTTCCGAACGCGCCGGCATGCGCTTGATCCGCAGTGACGAAGACGACTTCGTCTGCGGCCGATTGCCCCGCGATATCTGGGAAATCACCCGCGAACAATGGCGTCGCCTCAGATGAAACGCACGCCGGTCTTGGCCCGTTCGTCCACCGTCAGCTCGAACACATCCGGGCGCGCATAGTGGCCGACCACATCGTAGTCGTAGCGCGCCCGCACCAGTTCGGCGGTGTCGATCTGCGCCGTCAGCAGCCCGGCACGGCCCACCAGCGGCCCGGCCAGTACTTCGCCCATGGGCCCGACAATCACGCTGCCGCCGGCAATCAGCGGACGCTCGGCCGGCCAGTTGGCGATCTCCAGCCCCAACTCCTGGGGTGACGCCTGGACCTGACAGGCGCTGACCACAAAGCAGCGGCCTTCCTGGGCGATGTGGCGCATGCTGACCTGCCACATCTCGCGCTCGTCCACGGTCGGTGCGCACCAGACTTCCACGCCCTTGGCGTACATCGCGGTGCGCAGCAACGGCATCATGTTTTCCCAGCAGATCACCGCGCCGACCCGGCCGACCTGGGTGTCCAGCACCGGCAGGGTCGAACCGTCGCCCTTGCCCCAGATCAGCCGCTCGGTGCCGGTGGGCATCAGCTTGCGATGCTTACCCACCAGGCCATGTTGCGGGTCGAAATACAGCGCCGTGCAATACAGGGTGCTGCCGGCGCGCTCGATCACCCCCAGCACCAGGTTGGCCCCGGTGCGCGCCGCCAGGCCGGCCAGGGCCTCGGTCTCCGCGCCCGGCACCTCGACGGCGTTGGCGAAATAGCGGGCAAAGGCCTCGCGGCCTTCCGGCAGGCGATAGCCGAGCTGGGTGCCGAAGCCCTCGCCCTTGGGGTAGCCACCGAGCAAGGCTTCAGGCATCACCACCAACTGCGCGCCGGCCTCGATGATGGCGGCTTCAAAGGACAGGATCTGCTCCAGGGTATCGGCCTTGCCCCCTGGCAGGGAGCCGATCTGCAATGCGGCGACAACGGACTTGGACATCGGGAAAACTCCTATGGCGATGAAGTGTTGCCCATTGTCCGGCCCTCGCCGATCATGCGCAAAGCCCCTCCTGATACTGAATGATATGAACCAGATGAATATCGCCCAGGTCGATCTCAACCTGCTCAAGGCCTTCGAAGCCCTGCACGACGAATCCAGCGCCAGTCGCGCCGCCCTGCGCCTGGGCGTCACCCAGTCGGCCATGAGCGCGGCGCTGCGGCGCCTGCGCGAGCTGTACGGCGATCAGTTGTTCGTGCGCACCGGGCGCGGCCTGGCGCCGACCCTGCGGGCCAACCAGCTCAAGCCGGTGGTCAGCGAGGCGCTGAACAAATGCCGGCAGAGCCTGGCCATGGTCGATCCCCATGCCAGCCATTACCAGGGCCGCTCGGTGGCGATCGGGCTGTCGGACGATTTCGAGATTGCCTACGGCCGGCGCCTGATCGAGGAAGTCGCCCGGCGGGCGCCGAAGCTGCGCCTGATCTTTCGCCAGAGCCACAGCCAGATCGTCGGCGAAGCGCTGTTGCAGCGCAGCATCGACCTGGCCATCAGCGCCGGCGGTTTCGCCGAACGCCTGCTCAGCCGCCAGGTATTGGGGGAAGGTGGTTATCTGTGCCTGGCGGACCCGGCGAGCCTGAGGCCCGGACAGCAGGCCATCGACCTCGACGAGTTCGTCGCCCGCGAGCATCTGCTGGTGTCGTCGCAAGGGTTTATCGGGATTACCGACGAGGGTCTGGCGGCCCTGGGGCTGAGTCGCCAGGTCTGCGCCTCGACCACGCATTTTGCCGCGCTGCCCCATCTGCTCAAGGGCAGCCAGGCGGTGGCGACCATTCCGGCCCATGCCGCGCGAAGCATCGCCGAACTGACCGGGCTGGCGTTGCTGCCCTGCCCGCTGGACCTGCCGCGTTACCCGATCGAACTGGGCTGGCGCACCAGCGCGCAGATCGATCCGCTGGTGCTGAAAGTGCGCGAGGCGATAGTCGCCAGCTTCGCAGCTACTTGTTCGCCGCCATCAGGCGATTGACTTCACTGCGCACCATGTTGGCGTATTCCGGCGGCGACATGCCGTCAAGCTCGGCACGCACCCATTCGGCCCATTTGCCCTTGCGCTTGCCGCGCTCGCCGAACAACCGCGCGGCTTCGCCCTTGGCCTTGCCCAGGTTGCTCTGCCACAGCTCGAACAGGCGGGACTTTTCATCTTCGATCTCTGCGCGCTCGGCGAGAGTCTTGTTGGCCAGATTGAAGCTCATGGGAATTTCCTGCTGCGTAAAATAGCCGACATCTTACACTGTGACGGCTGGGGTTTTCCCGCTGGCATGGAGCGGGTGGAGAAAATATCTGCAACTTTTCGCCAGCCCCGCGACTCCATTGTTCATTGCATCACTGACCCGCAAGGAGTAACTCAATGGCTCGTAAAACTGCCACGCAAGCGGCTGACGAACAAATCAAGGACCAGGAATTCAGCGAGCTTCAGGCGTTGATCGAAGAATCGGAAAAGCTTCTGAAAAGCAGCGCGTCCTTGGTCGGTGAGGAAGGCGAGAACCTGCGCCAGCAGGTCGGGTTGAAACTCAAGCAGGCGCTGGACTCGGTGTCCAGCGTGCGCGAGCGCAGCAAGCCGGTGGTGGACGCTACCGAGCACTATATCGGCGGCCATCCGTGGCAGGCCGTGGCCATCTCCGCCGGCGTCGGCCTGGTGGTGGGCCTGTTGCTGGGGCGTCGTTCGTAACAGGCTTGTTGTAACGACCAGCGCTACCCGCAACCGCTGAAAAAAGGACCAGGCCAGCAGCATGCTCGCCTGGTCCTTGCGTTTTGAAAGCGTGCTTTAAAGCCCGGCCAGCTCCCGCAGCTGCTTGAGTTCCGCGGCGTCCAGGGCAATCCCCTGTTGCCGGGACTTTTCCCGCTGACGATGCCGCCGATCCCCCGGCAGGCGCTTGAGCCCTACGCCATGCATCTGCCGGATCAACTCCTGGCTGCGTTCGGCGAAATTCTGCCCGGCGCCCTTGCTCGGATCGATGACGATCAGCAACTGGCCGGTCCAGGGCGTTTTCGCGCCGGGATGGTTGGACCAGTCGAACTCGAACGAGAAATGGCCACCGGTCAGCGCCGCCGCCAGCAGCTCGACCATCATCGACAGCGCCGACCCCTTGTGCCCGCCGAACGGCAGCAGCGCGCCGCCTTCGAGAATGGCTTTCGGGTCGTCGGTGGGCTGGCCGAGGCCGTCCACGCCCATGCCCGGCGGCAGGCGTTCGCCCTTGCGCGCGGCGATCTGCACGTCGCCATGGGCAATGGCGCTGGTGGCCAGGTCGAAGACGATCGGATCGCCAGCGGCCTGGGGCGCGGCAAAGGCAATCGGGTTGGTGCCGAACAACGGCCGATCGGCGCCGTGGGGCACCACGCAGGTCATGCTGTTGACCACGCTCAGGGCCACCAGCCCCTCCTCGGCGAATGGCTCGACGTCCGGCCACAACGCGGCGAAGTGATGGGAGTTGCGAATGGCCAGAATGGCGATCCCGGCGTGGCGCGCTTTCTCCACCAGCAACGCGCGCGCCGCCGCCAGCGCCGGTTGGGCGAAACCGTTAGCCGCATCGACCCGGACAAAGGCCGGGGCCACGTCTTCGACCACCGGCACGGCCTTGCCGTTGACCCAGCCGCTGTTGAGGGTCGACACGTAACCGGGAATGCGGAACACGCCGTGACTGTGGGCACCGTCGCGCTCGGCAGCGGCACAGTTCCGCGCCAGGCTGCGCGCCACTTCGGCGCTGGTGCCATGGCGCAGGAAGATCGTTTCCAGCAACGTCGCCAGTGCCTCGAACGACAGGTGTTCCTGCGGTGTTTCAACAGCCGGGGGCGATACAGACATCTGGAGCTCCGGATTAGTTATTGGAATGGGCTACAGCGCATGAGGAGGCACCCAGGTGAGTGCGCCCGACGATTAAACAACGCTTTGCGCGCGCCCTGTCAACCTCGGCCATGGCCTAGTGGCCTGTGTGGCTAATTCGTGCACTCGACTTCGGCGCCAGTACTCGCCAGGCTGCGTTGCCATTCCTCGCCGTAGCGGGCTACGACTGGTCATGGCGCCTTGCCTGGCAAGCCCTGGCACTCGAATTTGAGTCGCCGAATTAACCGTACAGGCCACTAGCACAGGCAATGCCAGGAAGGGACAGAGTAGCCGCGAACGGGCCGTCAACCGAGGATGGCGAGCAAAGGTGGCAGTAGCGATGACAGCGGCCCGGGTGTTTTTTGATCATTTTTTCACTCCCGCCGTGGATACTGCTGGCGAAAGCCCTGTGTTGCAGGGGCTTCGAGGCAAAAATAAGTTCCACTTTTGATAGGCATCAGCCATGACGGCGGTTCTCCAAGCCTGGCTGCGAAGGGTAGAATGCGCGAAACCAGGAAGAGCCAATGAGCGAACAGCACCTCACAGAAGCCGAATACGACGCCATCACCGATGCCGCCGCGCAGTGGTGCATGCGTCTGCATGCCGCGGACTGTACGGCCGCCGAACGCCAGGCCTTCGAGCAATGGCGCGACGCCCACCCGCTGCATGCCTTCGAATACCAAGCGATGCAGGACATCTGGGAAGTCGCCGACCATCTGCCACGTCCGCCAGCCACCACCGTCCTGCCCCTGGCGCCACGCAAACCCTGGCGCGCCTACGGCATGGCCGCGGCGATCAGCGCCCTGGCCCTGCCCCTGGCCGCCTACAGCGGCTGGAGCCTGGGCTGGCTGCCCTCCTCCTACGAGCATTTCCAGGCCGACGGCGGCATGCGCCAGGTGACCCTGGCCGACGGCAGCCAGGTCGAACTCAACCTGGGCACCGAGCTGACCTACAGCAACTACAAGGACCAGCGCCGGGTCACCCTGAAAAAAGGCGAAGCCTTCTTCAAGGTCAGCCACGACAGCAGCCACCCGTTCGTGGTCAAGGCCGCCAGCGGCGAGGTCCGGGTCACTGGCACCCAGTTCAACGTCTGGATGTACGAGGATCAGGTGCGGGTCACCCTGCTCGAAGGTTCGGTGCTGGTGAACAGCGACAACAGCCACCCCGGTGGCGGCTTGCGTCTCGATCCGGGCATGCAGGCGCGTTATCGCCAGGGCGATCACCAGCCGCAGCTCAACCAGGCCGATGCCAACGACAGCTCGCTGGCCTGGCGCCAGGGCAAGCTGGTGCTGGACAACCTGGCGCTCGGCGAGGCCCTGCCGCTGATCAACCGCTACCTCAGCACACCGGTGATGCTGGCCGACAGCGCCACGGGCAACATTCGGGTCGGCGGCATCTACGACGTCACCGCGGTCAAGAGCCTGGTGACCACGCTGCCCAAGGTGTTGCCGGTGTACCTGACCCGCAACCAGGACGGCAACCCGGTCATCAATTCGCTGCCAGGCGCCGCGCCAAAAAGCTGAAGGCCGCTACCCTCGCGGGTGCGGCCTGCGCTTGACGCCAGGTTGAGCGCGCTTACTGGGTCGCGACTTTGCGCAGCCGATCGTCCACTTCGTGAATCACCTGCAAGCGATATTGCGGGTCCGCCTGGATCTGCTGCTCGGTGAACGGCAACACACTCCACTGCTTCTTCGAGAACGCCTCGGTCTGGTCCCGCGAGTGCGGCGACGCCGGGTCGCTGGACAGGGAGAACGCCAGCAGGCCCTGGGCATGCGGGCCCTGGTCATCGAAGGTCACCACTTGCAGGTAACTGGTGCCGCTGACCACCTCACGCTTGCCGTCGGCCGCCGGGACGCTCTGGATCGCGTTGTACACGCCCAGGCTGGCCGGGCCGCCGTGAATCGGCGTCTGCCGGCCGCCGCTGCTGACCACCTGGATATCGCCCCAACGGCTGTCGGCCTTCAGGCCCGACTCGGCCACCTGTTGCACCGAGGCCAGCATCGCCTCGCGCAGCGCCTTGGCCACGGGCGGTCGGTCGATCGCCAGGCCACGTGGTGTGTGCTGCGGGTCCCGGGCATCGAAGGCCACGCGCCAGCGCTCGTCGACCGCCTCCAGCTGCTCCATGACGTTCTGGAAGTGCACCAGGCCCAACCCGCTGTGCAGGTTGGCGCTGCGGTCCCAGGCCTTGAGGCTGGCACACAACGGCGCCAGGGCCCGGGCATCGCTGCCCAGGTCGCCGGCACAGAACTGCAACAGGTCCGGCATCACCTGTCCGGCCTGGTACACCTGGTCGTCCATCACCATGTGCTTGAGGTCGGCGGCGCTCAGCGGCTCGGCCTTGCCCGTGCCGATCAGGCGATTCAGGGCAAAACGCGCGCGCTGCCCCAGCGGCAGGTCCTGCTGGCTGACCAGCGGCGAGAAGCCTTGCAGCGGCGCGGCCGGGTTGACCATCCACGCCGAGTCGTTGGAGTTCTGCAGGTAATCGTTGCGCAGCAGTTGCGGCAGTTGGCTGGCCGGGTAGATGCCCTGTTGCGCGGCGGTCGGGTCGATGTCCCAGGCACAGGCCGCGCGCGAACCGTCGAGAATGATCAGCTGGGTGCCGATCCGCGGGTCGCTGCAGCGCGCGAGTTTTTCCGCGCTGACGTTGGGCACCACCGACTGGTTCATGTACAGGGCCTGGCCCTGGTCATCCACGGCCAGGGTATTGACCCAGGGAATGCCCTGCAGCTGGTGCACCGACGCTTGCAGTTCCTTGAGGCTGCGGGCCTGGTTCATCGCGTACCACTGTTGCAGCACCCGGTCGTTTTCCAGGTTGGCGTCGCGCAGGCTATAGGCGAAGCGGTTGTCCCAATCCAGCTTGCCGGGCCACTGCACCAGCGGGCCGAACTGTGAGCTGTAGACACTGTGGCTGACGGTCGTGAGCAGGCCGTCCTCGCCCTTCACCTTGACGCTGAGCGTCTGTTTGTCCAGCGGCAGGGACTTGCCGTCGAGCAGGTAGCGGGTCGGATCCTTGGGGTCCAGTTGCAGGCGGTACAGGGTGAAGTGCTTGGAGGTGTCCACCGTGTGGGTCCAGGCCAGGTGCCGGCTGAAGCCGATATTGATCATCGGCAGGCCGGGCAAGGCAGCGCCCATGACATCCAGCTTGCCGGGAATGGTCAGGTGCATCTGGTAGAAGCGCATGCCCCCCACCCACGGAAAATGCGGATTGGCCAGCAGCATGCCGCGGCCATTGAACGAGCGCTCGCGCCCCACGGCCACCGCGTTGCTGCCCCGGTCCAGGGCGAAACGCTGGCCGCGGGCATCCGCCTGGGCGAAGACCCGGGCCGATGGCTTCAACTGCGCCGTGGCGGATGGCGGTGTCGCGCCCACCAGGGCTTCGGCGAACTGGCCGACACCGCCTTCCACCAACAGCCGGCGGGTCAGCTTGACCAGGTCCAGGGCGGTCAACGACCGTACCCAGTCCCCCTGGCACTGCTCGGGCAGGCCCTGGGCCCGGCGCTCGGCCAGGGAACGGTTATAGCCGGCGACATACCCTTCGATCAGTTGCCGCACCTGCGGCGTCTGCGCCTGCCAGAAGCCGAACACCGCCTGGGGCGTGTTCAGCCAGTTGAAGAACAGGTCGCTGGTGAGATTTTCCCGTTGCTCGACGGTCTGTTGCTGCGGGCCGAAATACTTCGAACGCTCGCCATTGACCGTCAGCACTTCGTTGGCCAGCAGGCACAGGTTGTCCTGGGCGTAGGCATAGCCGATGCCGTAACCCAGCCCGCGTTCGTCGGCGGCGCGAATATGCGGGACGCCAAAACCGGTACGGCGAATATCGGCACTCGCCTCGCCGCTCCGCACCTCGTGCCCCTGAGCCGCCAGGCTCAACCCGAGAAACACACCCGCAAGGCAAAACCTGGGCAACTGGCTGGAAATAATCACGCCGACTCCTGATCGAAAAAAGATGCACAACCCAGGCTGGCGCGGCATGCGATGAGCGCACGGGGGACACGGATTCCAGCCTGGAAAGAACGGCCCGACCCGAGAGCAACCAAGGCCCGCCTGCCCTTACAGACGAAACCGCCACGGAAAATTTAGCGGCTCGGCGCCAGGCCCGGATCGCCCGCCCACCTGGTAACGACCAAGGCCTGACAAATTTTCTACATCCGATTCCTCATGATTTGCGCGGCTCGTTCGTCTAGTTAGGTGAGAGCACCCGTCATCTTCCTGATCAGGCTCTGAAAAGGAGTTTTTGCATGTACGACCCGCAACTGCCAACGGATGGCCACACCGCACAACCGGCGTCCTCCCTGAACGCCGGCGCCGGTGTCTTCGGCAAGCAAGCCGAGCGCAACCGCAACGAACGCATCAGGCACCTGCTCAAGAGCTTCGGCCTGCGTACCAGCCTGATTCGCCTGAAAGTCATCGATGCCTTGCTGCAGGCAGCCGAAAGCCAGCGCGCCCTGGGGGTGCGTGGCATTCACAGTCATTTGCTGGAGCTGGATATCCCGCTGTCGTTCCTCAGCGTGCGCGAGGTGTTGAAGCGGCTGTGCAGCGAAGGCGTGATCACCCTCAATGCAGACAAGAGCTTCAGCCTGCATCAACAGGCTGAAGCCATACTCGACGGCCGCGACTGAGGCCGTCGGGGGTGTCTCTCAAGGCTTGACCTTGCGCCGCATCACGCCATTGATCACGACCACGGTCACCGCCACGCCAATGGCGATGTACTGGAACATTTTCTCGGTGATCATTCCGGCGTTCTGCAGGTAAGAAAGGCCAAGCATGATTCCCAGTACCACCAGGGAAATCACAATCGAATAGATCAAGCGTTGCTTCTGGGTCATTGCGGGTTCCTGAACCTGTAAAGGTGCGGCCTGAAAATGCCGCCTGTAAATGTATCGATTCGGTATCGAAACAGATGCCAAACGCCTACCGAGAATCGGGGATGGGCGCGGGCAAACGGGGTCTCATGTTACAGCCGCCGAAGAGTTTTCGCTGCATCGCGGCGGTTTTAACCCCGAGAGCCCTTTGAGGACTGCGCAATGTTCCATCGAATCACCCGGCTGATTCCCCTGCTGGCGATGCTGGCCCTGTCCGGCTGCATCATCTTCCCTCACGACGGCGGGCATCGCCGCCATTACGACGGCGGCCCCGGCTACTACCATCGCTGAGTCAGCCCGCCCACGGGTACTTCCCTTTGCGTAATCCCTGCGCGAAATTGCCCGACGCCCGCCTCGCCGCGGGCGTCTGTCTTTACTCTCGAGCTATGCCAGCCGGGTGTTGTGAGTCCCCGGCTGGGCGAATAGCGCCACCAGCCAGTCGACGAACACCCTGACCCGCGTCGACAGGTGCCGATGCGGCGGATACAGCGCGCTCAACGGCAGCCGGGGCGGCGGGATGTGCCTGAGCACCTCGATCAGCCGGCCTTCGGCCAACTGCTGGGCGACATGGTAATAAGGCGTCTGCACCAGCCCGTAGCCGGCCTCGCAGGCGGCCAGGTAGCCATCGGCGCTGTTGACCGAGACCTGCTTGGGCAGCTCCGGCAACAGCACCTGGCCCTGCACCTCGAACTCCAGGCCATAACGCTTGCCGCTGACGCTGGAGAAATACTCGATCATCTGATGCCCGGCCAGCTCGTCCAGGCTCTGCGGCACACCGCGCTGGCGCAGATAAGCCGGGCTGGCGCAGGTCACCTGCTCCATCAGCAGCAACGGCCGGGCCACCAGCGAGTCGTCGAGGCACAGGCCGCCGCGCAACACGCAGTCCACCCCTTCGCGGATCAGGTCCACCGGCCGGTCGTTGAGGCCGATTTCCAGGTCGATCGACGGGTAGCGCTCGGAGAATGCCGGCAACGCCGGGATCACCAGCAGCCGCCCGATCCCCGCCGGCATGTCGATGCGCAAGGTGCCGCGCGGGTTGTGGCGCGTGGCGGAAAACACCGCTTCGGTTTCCTCGAGGTCGGCCAGCAGCCGCACGCAACGCTGGTAATAAGCTGCGCCGTCCAGGGTCGGCGTGACCTGGCGGGTGGTGCGCAACAGCAGCTGCACGCCCAGATGCGCCTCCAGCTGCTTGATCAACACCGTCACCGAGGCCCGCGGCATCTGCAGGCTGTCGGCGGCCTTGGCGAAACCGCCGAGGTCGACAATGCGAGTGAACACACGCATGGCATTAAAACGGTCCATTGGCTTGGCCTGAGGCTGATTATTTAGAAATAACGAATAGTGATAGCGTTTTTAGCCGGTTTATCTTGTTTTTGTCGAGGGGAACAATGGCCGCCACGCCATCCACCGGAGCTTCTCCTATGCAAACCCGTCAACTGGGCAAGAACGGCCCGCAGGTATCCGCCATCGGCCTTGGCTGCATGGGCATGACCGATTTCTACACCACCGGCACCGATACCAGGGAGGCGACCGCCACCTTGCATCGCGCCCTGGAACTGGGGATCAACCTGCTGGACACCGCCGACATGTACGGGCCCCACAGCAACGAAATCCTGATCGGCCAGGCAATCCGCGGCAAACGCGAGCAGGTGTTCCTGGCCAGCAAGTTCGGTATCGTCCGCAACCCCGACGACCCGGCGGCACGCGGGGTGAACGGCCGCCCCGACTACATTCGCCAGGCGATCGAAGGCACCTTGCAGCGCCTGGGCGTGGAAACCCTGGACCTGTATTACCAGCACCGCATCGACCCGGACGTGGCCATCGAGGAAACCGTCGGCGCCATGGCCGAGCTGGTACAGGCCGGCAAGGTCCGCTACCTGGGGCTCAGCGAAGCCTCGGCGGCGACGCTGGAGCGGGCCCACAAGGTGCACCCGATCAGCGCCCTGCAAAGCGAATATTCGTTGTGGAGCCGCGACCAGGAAGACAACGGCTGCCTCGCGGCCTGCCAACGCCTGGGCATCGCCTTTGTGCCCTACAGCCCGCTGGGGCGTGGTTTTCTCACCGGTGCCCTGAAGAGCCCGGAGGATTTCGCCGCCGACGACTACCGGCGTTTCAGCCCACGCTTCCAGGGCGAGAATTTCACCAAGAACCTGCTGCTGGTGGAACAGGTCAAGCAACTCGCGGCCGCCAAGGGCATCACCACCGGGCAACTGGCCCTGGCCTGGGTGCTGGCGCAGGGCGATTACCTGATCCCGATTCCGGGCACCAAGCAACGCAAGTACCTGGAGGAAAACGTCGCCGCGCTGCAGGTCCGTCTCGACGCTGACGAACTGCAGGCCCTGGAACGGATCTTCAGCCCCGACGCCACCGCCGGCGAGCGTTACCCGCAAGCGGTGATGGCCTTGCTCGACCGGTAAACGGCCGGCCACAAAAATCTATGGTCACCCCCGTTTTTGCAATACTGATTAATGGGTGAAGTGGTTGGCTTGCTTAAATCTATCCGGCGTCTGTTTGGGGACATGCCCCGCGCCACGATGAGAGTCGCGCCTGACGATCCTGAAAAATGCCGCGGCTTCTGAAGCCGATTTTTGTGCCAGGTTCTTCGTCAGGCCGGTGGGCCGTTCACGTCATCCGTTGTTCAGCTATCGCAAAACCTGAAGGGTGCTTCGTGGTGCTGCAACAACCGCAGGGTCAGGCGCTCAGCGCGCCTGGCCCTGCTTCATACTGCGTATGGTGGGCCGCTAGCGCCCACGCGATCCGCGCCAGCTTGTTAGCCAAAGCACAGGCCACCACGTTCGAGTGGCGTCGCGTCAGCATTGAGCGTACCCAGTCGGCCAAACGGCCGCGCTGGTAGTCCAGCCTTTGCAGGTAGACCCGCGCACACTGCACCAGTAATTGCCGCAGGTGCTTGTCACCGCGCTTGCTGATGCCGAGCAAATTCGCCTTGCCACCGGTGCTGTACTGTCTGGGCACCAGACCCACAGATGCTGCGAAGTCGCGACTGCACTTGTACTGCTGGCCGTCGCCCATTTCCACCGCCAGCAGGCTGGCGGTGATCGGCCCGACACACGGCAGGCTCAGCAGGCGACTGCCCAGATCATCGGCGGCCAGCTGGCCTGCCAGCTCTTTATCCAGTTCCTTGACCTGCTCATCCAGGTAAGCGAAGTGATCGTGCAGGCGTTGCAACTGCCCGGTGAGCCGAACCGGCAACTCATGCTCGGCCAAGATACTCGCCAAACGTTTCATGATCGCCAGACCTTTGGGCAGGCTGATACCAAACTCCAGCAGGAAACCGTGCATCTGATTGGCGGCTTTGGTGCGGTCGTGCACCAGCGATTCGCGCAGGCGGTGCAGAACGGAAAGGGTCTGCTGCGCCTCGGTTTTAGGCGTAACAAAGCGCATCGATGGGCGCGAGGCCGCTTCGCAAATGGCCTCGGCGTCGACGAAGTCGTTTTTGTTGCCCTTGACGAAGGGCCGGACGAACTGCGGAGAAATCAGTTTGGCCTGATGCCCCATGGCGATCAGCTGACGAGCGACAAAATGCGCGCCGGCACATGCCTCCATCACCACGGTGCAAGCCGGCAGATTGCCGAAGAACTGCATCATCTGTGGACGCGAGAGCTTCTTGTGAAACACCTCTCGGCCCGCAGTGTCCTGGCCGTGCAGGTGGAAACTGTGCTTGCCGAGATCGATTCCGATCAGCGCTGACTCGCTCATGAGGATGGCCTCCGAAAACAAAACACCCTGCGAAAGCGTAGCCCTCGCAGGGTGTGGGGGTGACCATCTCATTAAGGCCCTCGACCGGTTTATCGGTCGAGGGCCCTTGGGGTTGCGTCACACCTTGGTGGAACGATTCTTGTCGGTCACCGTGGTGCCGTTGCCCTTGCCGTAGCTTTGCAGGTTCTGCAGCACGTAGATGGCTTTCTTGTACTCGGGGATCAGGTAGCTGGCGTACTTGTTGCCCTTGAGGTTGTTGGTCTGGATGTTGTCCAGCTGGATCGCGAAGTACTCCAGAGCGTTGAACTTGGCATCCGGGTCGGCCTGCACGCCGAAGCGGTCGAACTTGTCGCCGGCGTTGAGCAGGGTCATCGCCGTCACGTCGCTGATCAGGCCCTTCTGCTTGAGGAAGGTGCTCATATTGCCCAGCTGCTTGGCGCTGACGTTCTCCGGATCGAACCCCTTGATCTGCTTGTGCAGCTTCATTTCGTCCATCTTGAACACGTTCAGCGCCAGCGGGTTCTGGCCGACCAGGGCGAGCATCTGCTTGACCTTGACGCTCTGGCTGACCGGCTTGCCCCGGGTACCAGTGTCCTGCACCAGCAGACCGGCTTTGCTGGTCCAGCCGCCGACATATCCAATTGTCATAAAAGACTCCTGTGTACGGGCTTTTCCATAGCCTTATATCCACTTGCACAGCCAACTAGAGAGTTGCGCAAGTTCAACTAATAAGCGTCTGAAAAGCCTGATTGAGGGAAACGATGCCCGTGAGTATCGGCGCGCCAGAGCACCTCTCCAATAAATATTTCGGCTTTTTACAATTTTTGTACATTTCCGATACAAATGCCTGGAAGCCACGGTTTTGCTAGCTGAAACAATTGCTTAACAATCGAATCCGCGATAACTAAGCGATAACTTATGACCATTAATGTACCGAATGGTTAGTTGCGACCAGGTGTTCTTAAGAGCATTCATGACGCCATCTTGCGGGGATCTTCCACGACATGGCTGCGCGGCGACCCGACTGTGCATGTCGTCCTTTATTTTGCAACGGGAAAAGGCTTGCACACGCTCTTGACGAGGTGCCTCGAAGTCCGCCGAACGGCCGATTTGCACTCCTCCATGGCACGCGCGCGGGCAACTATATTTGATCCTCCTACTGCAAGGAGGTGCATCATGGAACAACGTCAGCAGCACCTTTTGGACGAGCTCATCTTTCATGAGCTCTACATCGACGCGCCGATCGATACCGTCTACTACTACGTGACTCAGCCGGATCGCTGGCACGAGTGGCATCCCGCTTCCCTGCGCGCCGACACCGGCCTGGCTGGCTCGTTGCCGGCGGGGCACCGCTTCAGCAAAACCATCGACCTGCTCGGCCTGCAGATCCACATGAGCTGCCGGGTGCTGGTCGCAGTGTTTCCCAAGGAGTTCAAGATCGTCTTCAGTTCTCCACCGGCAGACGGCTCGATCCACTATCAGTTGTGCAAATATGGGGACGGAACCCTGTTCAAGCGCACCCTTCACTACTGCTCCGACCTCAATCTGGTCAGTCTGCGCCCGCGCATCGAGCACTTGTCCCAACTGGCCATGGCCAACCTCAAGCGCAACCTGGAAGAGATCGCCCACTGATCCGACAACGGGCGGCGTCGCGCTGGCTGACAAATCTGTAATCTTGACCTCAGTTTTCTGACAGGCCGGGGCGTTTAAGGTCGCCTCATACCTGACACAGCAGGATCGAGGGAGCCTTTGGGCATGCACGTAAAACCCACACGACGCAGTTTTATCAAGGGCCTGGCCGCCGGTGGCGTACTGGCCGGCACCGGGCTGTGGCAACAGCCGCTCTGGGCACGCAGCGAGGACGGCCAGCTGCCTGCCCTCAGCGGCCAGCAGTTCGACCTGTTCATCGGTGAATCCCAGGTCAACTACAGCGGCACGCCACGTACCGCGATGACCATCAACGGTGGCCTGCCCGGCCCGCTGCTGCGCTGGCGCGAGGGCGACACCGTGACCATCCGGGTGCGCAACCGCCTCGAGGAGGACACCTCGATCCACTGGCACGGCCTGATCCTGCCGGCCAACATGGACGGCGTGCCAGGCCTGAGCTTCCACGGCATCGCCCCCGGCGGCCTCTACGAATACCGCTTCAAGGTCCAGCAGAACGGCACCTACTGGTATCACAGCCACTCGGGGCTGCAGGAGCAGGCCGGGGTCTACGGGCCACTGGTGATCGAGGCCCGCGAACCGGAACCCTTCCAGTACGACCGCGACTATGTGGTGATGCTCAGCGACTGGAGCGACGAGGCGCCCGAACGGCTGATGCACATCCTGAAAAAGCAGCCCGGCTACTACAACTTCCACAAGCGCACCGTCGGTGACTTTATCGAGGACGTCAGCCGCGACGGCTGGGCGGCCACCCTCGCCGATCGCAAGATGTGGGCGCAGATGAAAATGACCCCCACCGACCTGGCGGACGTCAGCGGCTATACCTACACCTACCTGATCAACGGCCAGAGCCCGGGCGGCAACTGGACCGGGCTGTTCAAACCCGGCGAGAAGCTGCGCCTGCGCCTGATCAACGGCTCGGCCATGAGCTACTTCGACCTGCGCATTCCCGGCCTGAAGATGACCGTGGTCGCCGCCGACGGCCAGTATGTGCAGCCGGTCAGCGTCGATGAACTGCGCATCGCCGTGGCGGAAACCTACGACGTGCTGGTCGAGCCCGGCTCGCAGGAGGCCTACACCTTGTTCGCCCAGGCCATGGACCGCAGCGGCTACGCCCGCGGCACCCTGAGCCAGCGGCCGGGGCTGAGCGCGACCGTCCCGCCACTCGACCCGCGGCCGCTGATCGGCATGGCCGACATGGGCATGGATCACGGCAGCATGGCTGGCATGGGCGACATGCCCGGCATGGATCATGGCCAGATGCAGGGCATGGACCACAGCCAGATGCAGGGGATGGACCAGGGCAACATGGCCGGCATGGATCACAGCGGCATGGCCGGCATGGACCACGGCAACATGGGCGGCGCCATGCAAAGCCACCCGGCCTCGGAAGACGGCAACCCGCTGGTGGACATGCAGACCATGAGCCCGACGCCGAAGCTCGCCGACCCGGGCATCGGCCTGCGCAACAACGGGCGCCGGGTGCTGACCTACGCCGACCTGCGCAGCACCTTCGAAGACCCCGACGGGCGCGAACCGAGCCGCACCATCGAACTGCACCTGACCGGGCACATGGAGAAATTCTCCTGGTCGTTCGATGGCATCAAGTTCAGCGACGCCGAGCCCCTGCGCCTGACCTACGGCGAACGGGTGCGCATCACCCTGGTCAACGACACCATGATGACCCACCCCATCCACCTGCACGGCATGTGGAGCGACCTGGAAGACGAACAGGGGCGCTTCCTGGTACGCAAGCACACGATCGACATGCCGCCGGGCAGCAAGCGCAGTTACCGGGTGACCGCCGATGCCCTGGGGCGCTGGGCCTATCACTGCCACCTGCTGTTCCACATGGAGATGGGCATGTTTCGCGAAGTACGAGTGGATGAAGCCGGGAGCGCCGCATGATGCAAAAAAACGCCTTGACCCTGTGCGCCACCCTGCTCGGCCTCAGCGCCGGCACCCTGCAGGCCGCCGAAAGCATGGATCACTCCAGCATGGATCATTCGTCCATGCCGGCCTCCTCCATGCAAGGCAACCCGATGCCGGGCATGGACCACAGCCAGATGACCGGCATGGATGGCGAACCCTTGCAGACCATGGAGCCCGCGGCGCCCACCCGCAGCCGCACGCCGATCCCGGTGCTCACCGACGCCGACCGCCGCGCCGCCTTCCCGCCGGTGTCCGGCCATGGCGTGCACGACAAGGCAATCAACTCGCTGTGGCTGGTCGATCGCCTGGAATACCAGGACGCCGATGACGGCAGTGCCCTGGCCTGGGAAATGAACGGCTGGGTCGGTGGCGACATCGACCGGCTGTGGCTGCGCAGCGAAGGCGAGCGCACCAACGGCCGGACCGAAAACGCCCAGGTCGAAGCGCTCTGGGGCCATGCCATCGGCCCCTGGTGGGATGTGGTCGGCGGCGTGCGCCAGGACTTCAAGCCCGGCGCGCCACAGACCTGGGCCGCCCTCGGGCTGCAAGGCATGGCCCTGTACAATTTCGAAAGCCAGGCCACCGCCTACCTGGGCGAAGGCGGCCAGAGTGCCCTGGGGCTCCAGGCCGAATACGACATCCTGCTGACCAACCGCCTGATCCTGCAGCCCAACGCGGAGGTCAGCCTGTACGGCAAGAACGACCCGCAACGGGGCATCGGCTCGGGGCTCTCCTCGCTGGAAGCCGGCCTGCGCCTGCGCTACGAGCTGCACCGCCAGTTCGCGCCCTACATCGGCGTGACCTGGAACCGCAGCTACGGCAAGACCGCGGACTACGCCCGTGAAGAAGGCGAAGACAGCAGCGAAGCCCGCCTGGTGCTCGGTGTACGCCTGTGGTTCTGACTTCCATTCAATAGACAACTAAAACATCACGCGGCCAATGCCGCCCGGAGCCTTGCATGTCCTACCTCAAGCATTTCGCCATCGCCGTCACTTTCGGTGCCGGCCTGACCCTCGCCGGCGTCGTCCAGGCGCACCCCAAACTGCTGGCCTCGACCCCGGCCGAAGGTGCCAAGGGCGCGGCACCGGCGAAGATCGAGCTGCAATTCTCGGAACCCCTCACCACCAAGTTTTCCGGGGCCCGCTTGCTGATGACCGGCATGCCCGGGATGAGCCACGCGCCGATGCCGGTCAAGGCCAGCGTGGCCGGCGGCAGCGATCCGAAAAGCATGATCATCAGCCCCGCCGCCCCGCTACCCAAGGGCAGCTACAAAGTCGAGTGGCGGGCGGTGTCCGCCGACACCCATCCGATCACAGGCAACCTGACCTTCGAAGTCAACTGAGCCATGGGCGAACTCATCAACGTCGCCCTGCGTTTTGCCCTGTACCTCGACCTGATGCTGCTGTTCGGCCTGGCACTGTTCAGCCTTTACGGGCTGCGTGGCGCGCAGAGCCGCTGGCGCTTTCGCCAGCCTCTGGCGGCCACCCTGGCGCTGGGCGTGCTGCTGTCGGGCGCCGCGCTGCTGCAGCTGGCGCTGTCGATGAGTGGCGCAACCAGCCTGGCCGAACTGGACCCGGCACTGGTGCCCGTGCTGGTGCTGGAAACCGATGTCGGCCAAAGCTGGTTGCTGCGCCTGGCGGCATTACTGCTGGCGGGCGTGCTGCTTCTGCTCAGCAGTGGCTGGCCAAGGTTCACGCTCTACGGCCTGATTCTGTGCACGGCGGCAGCCCTGGCCAGCCTGGCCTGGAGCGGCCACGGGGCGATGAGCGAAGGTGGCCGGCGTTACCTGCACCTGGGCAGCGACATCCTGCATTTGCTGGGCGCTGGCGCCTGGCTGGGGGCGCTGGCGGCTTTCGCCCTGCTGCTGCGCCGTGGCGCCTGCGAAGGCGAACAGCAGGCAGGCCACCTGCTCGATGCCCTGAAGGGTTTTGCCAGCCTGGGCACGCTGATCGTGGTCAGCCTGAGCCTCAGCGGGGTCCTCAATTACCTGCTGATCGTCGGCCCGGACCTGGCAACGTTGAGCGCCAGCACCTACGGCCTCCTCCTCAGCCTGAAGGTGGCGGTGTTCGCCAGCATGCTGGTGTTCGCCGCGTTGAACCGCTTCCATCTGATTCCGCAGCTGGAACAGGTGCTGCACCGGGACACGCCCGGGGTAGCCCTGGCCGCCTTGCGCCGCAGCATGTTCCTCGAGCTGGCGGCGGCCCTGCTGATTCTCGGCCTGGTGGCCACCCTCGGCATCCTGAGCCCGGCTCCCGAATGAACACGGAAATGATGCGACCGCTATCGCGGGCAAGCCTCGCTCCTACGAAGCATGCACATGCTTGTGTAGGAGCGCAGCTTGCTCGCGATGAACGATAACGCGGTATGGCAGGCCCACCGCGCTGCTTGGATCGCGAGCAAGCTCGCTCCTACAGGATGGGGTTGCACCTGGGTCTTTTCGATAAACCGGAGGCCTGCAAGGAGGCTTGGTATAACGTTGAAACACAAGCGCCGCGCCGCGCTCGAGAAAAGTAGCAAAATACGCCACCCTGACAGCCCAAGACCGCGCCCCCGAGGCGCACTGATGATCAAGAGAGGCCCTATGAACAACACGCTGCGCCTGGCAGCCCTGTCTGCCCTGCTCGTCGGCTCCCTGGCCCAGGCCGCCGACCTGGTCCCGATCGATGTGCACCGCGACGCCAACTGCGGCTGCTGCAAGAAATGGATCGAGCATTTGCAAGCCAACGGCTTCAAGGTCAACGACCATGTCGAAAGCAACATGAGCGAGGTCAAGCAGCGCCTGGGCGTGGCCCCGCGCCTGGCGTCCTGCCACACCGCGGTGATCAACGGCAAATTCGTCGAAGGCCATGTGCCGGCGGACCAGGTGCTGGCCCTGGGCAAACGCGACGACCTGCTCGGCGTCGCCGCCCCCGGCATGCCCATGGGCTCGCCCGGCATGGAAATGGACGGCATGCCCGCCGACGCCTACCAGGTCATAGGCCTGACCAGGGACGGCAAGGACGTAGTGGTCGCGGACTACCCGGCCCATTGATCCTCACCGCCTGCCTCGGCCTGTTCCTGGCGGCCTTCGGCGCCGCCACCCTGCTGCCGCTGCAATCCGAAGCCGTGCTGGTGGGCCTGCTGTTCAACGGCCAGTTCAACCTGTGGTTGCTGCTGGCCGTGGCCACCCTCGGCAATGTCCTCGGCTCCCTGGTGAACTGGTGGCTGGGCCAGCGCCTGGAACACTACAAGGACCGCCGCTGGTTCCCCGTCGGCCCACGCCACCTGCAAACCGCCCGTAACCATTACCAGCGCTACGGCCATTGGTCCCTGCTGCTGAGCTGGCTGCCGATCATCGGCGACCCGCTGACCCTGGTGGCCGGGATCATGGGCGAACCGCTCAAACGCTTCCTGCTGGTCGTCACCCTGGCCAAGGGCGCGCGCTATGGCGTGCTGGCCTGGATGACCCTCGGCTGGGTCGGTTGAGCTGACGGGGCGCGCCTCCGGCCTCACAAGCATGACCACGCAGGGAACGTTTCGCCCTGGCGATGGCCTCTGCTTATTAATGTCGCGCTAATCGCGCCGCTCCAGGATCGACCCATTTCTCTCGGAGGTCATGTATGCCCCCTAGCCTCGCCCGCTGGAACCTCACCCGCTGGTTGCCCGGCCTGCTGCTGACCGCCACCCTGCCCGCCCTCGCCGCCGAAGGCCCGGCCTACGGTCCCGAGCTGCAAGGCTTCGACTATCCCTACCCGCTGCAGCACTTCGCCTTCGAGTCCCAGGGCCAGGCCTTGCAGATGGGCTATATGGATGTGCCGGCCAAGGGCACGCCCAATGGCCGCAGCGTGTTGCTGATGCACGGCAAGAATTTCTGCGGCGCGACCTGGGACAGCTCGATCAAGGCCTTGAGCGACGCCGGCTACCGGGTCATAGCCGCGGACCAGGTCGGTTTCTGCACCTCCAGCAAGCCCGAGCACTATCAATACAGCTTCCAGCAACTGGCGCAGAACACCCGGCAGTTGCTGGACCGGCTGGGCGTCCAGCAGGTCAGCCTGCTGGGCCATTCCACCGGCGGCATGCTGGCTACCCGCTATGCCCTGCAGTACCCCGGGCAGGTGCAGCAACTGGCGCTGGTCAACCCGATCGGCCTGGAAGACTGGAAGGCCCTCGGCGTGCCCTACCGCAGCGTCGACCAGTGGTACGCCCGCGAACTCAAGCTGTCGGCCGAGGGCATCCGCAACTATGAGCGCAACACCTATTACGGCGGCCGCTGGAAGCCGGAATTCGAGCGCTGGGTGGACATGCTCGCCGGCCTCAACCAGGGGCCCGGGCACACGCGGGTGGCGTGGAACTCAGCGCTGATTTACGACATGATCTTCACCCAGCCGGTGTACTACGAGTTCAAGGACCTGAAGATGCCGACCCTGCTGCTGATCGGCACCGCCGACACCACGGCGATCGGCAGCGACATCGCGCCGCCGGCGGTCAAGGCGCGGATCGGCAACTACCAGGTGTTGGGCAAGCAGGTGGCCGGGCTCATCCCGCACTCGACCCTGATCGAGTTCCCGGGCCAGGGCCACGCCCCGCAGATGGAAGAACCGGCACAATTCCACCAGGCCCTGCTGGGCTGGCTGGCGTCACATTGATGCATTTTTCCTGGAGCCTTCATGAGTGTGCAGATCGCGGTAATCGACGACTGGCAGGACGTTGCCCGTAACGTCGTGGACTGGTCGGTGCTGTCGGGCATCGGCCAGGTCAGCTTTATCCATGACTACCCCAGCGACACCGCCACCATGAGCGAGCGCCTGGCGCCGTTCGAGGTGATCTGCGTGATGCGCGAGCGCAGCCGTTTCGACGCGGCCCTGCTGCGCAGCCTGCCGCGGCTCAAGCTGTTGCTCACCGGCGGCATGCGCAACGCCGCCATCGATCTTGCCGCCGCGGCCAGCCTGGGCATCCAGGTGTGCGGTACCGACAGTTACAAGCACGCGGCGCCGGAGTTGACCTGGGCACTGATCATGGCCCAGACCCGCAACCTGCTCAGCGAAGCCAGCGCCCTGCGCGCCGGCCTCTGGCAACAGGGGCTGGGCGGCGACCTGCACGGCAAGACCCTGGGCATTCTCGGCCTGGGCAGCATCGGCCAGCGGGTGGCGCAGTTCGGCCAGGTGTTCGGCATGCGGGTGATCGCCTGGAGCGAGAACCTCACCGCCGAGCGGGCCGCGGCGACCGGCGTGACCTACGTGAACAAACAGCAGCTGTTCGAACAGGCCGACGTGCTCTCGGTGCACCTGGTGCTCAGCGAACGCAGCCGCGGCCTGGTGGACGCCCAGGCACTGGCCTGGATGAAACCCTCGGCGCTGCTGGTCAATACCGCCCGCGGGCCGATCGTCGATGAAGCGGCGCTGATCAGCGCCCTCGAACGCGGGCGCCTGGCCGGTGCGGCACTGGATGTGTTCGAACAGGAACCGCTGCCCCTCGATCATCCGTTGCGCCGCCTGCCCAATGTGCTGGCCACGCCCCATGTCGGTTATGTCAGCCAGCAGAACTATCGGCAGTTCTTCACCCAGATGATCGAGGACATCCAGGCCTGGGCCGCCGGCCAGCCGCTCCGTCCACTGGGCTGAAGCCACCTCGGGGCATTGCGCCAGCACCGCCCTGCACCATCATCGGGCGCGGGCGGTTTTTCCCCGCACCGCCTTCTCGCACCCCCTCACCGTTTTCGCGCCAGTGCCAGGAAACCTCGCCCCCGGCCGGTGCGCGAAACTGCCTTTCGTCGGCTTTATTCCGGGGCAGCGCAACCTTCGCCCCGAGAAAACCTAATCGTCACGCCCGCGCTCTAACTTCTGTCCTAGACTGGAATTCGAAAAGTGACCGGACAGTCACCCCCGAGGAAATAAAGTCGAAACTTTTGGCTCTCGCCTTGGGTCAGGTTAAAGGTAGGGCCTTCGCGACTGGTGCAATCCTTGCAATGGCCCCTTCACCCTCTTTGCGTCGACGCATGAGGCTGCGTTCGGCTTTTGCATGCGCAACGCTTTTGTGCCCGGCCACAGGATTGGCCTTTTGACACCGCCGGCAGATGCCGGGAACAGATCAATAAAACGGGAGAAACAGATGACCAGTGCCGTATTGCAAACCCAGGGAAAGCACCCTCTGCCGCTGGCCGGTGAAACGGCCTCCCCATCGGTTCTCGCCCCAGGTGGCAAGACGTCACTGCCCTTGATCCGCCACAACCCCAATCGCAAGAAAGTCCTGTTCGTCACTTCGGAAATCGCCGACCTGGTCAAGACCGGCGGCCTGGGCGACGTGTCGGCCGCCTTGCCCCGCGCCATGGCGCAACTGCACGATGTACGCCTGCTGATCCCCGGCTACCGGCAGGTGATGCACAGCGAAAACCCGATTCATATCATTGGCGAGCTGGGCGGCCACGCGGCCCTGCCGGCCTGCAAGATCGGGCGCATGGACATGCCCGACGGCCTGGTGATCTATGTGCTGATCTGCCCTGAACTCTACGAGCGCGAAGGCACGCCCTACGGCGCCAACAACGGCCGCGACTGGCCGGACAACCATATCCGCTTCGCCCGCCTGGGCCTGGCCGCCGCCGACATCGCCGCCAACCTGGCGCAGATCCACTGGTGCCCGGACCTGGTGCACGCCCATGACTGGCCCGCCGGGCTGGCGCCGGCCTATATGCACTGGCGTGGGCAGCGCACGCCGACCCTGTTCACCATCCACAACCTGGCGTACCAGGGCGTGGTCAGCCTGGCCTGCTGTCCGGAGCTGGGCATCCCCGAACACGCCCTGCAACAGGAAGGCATGGAGTTCTACGGCAAGCTGTCGTTCCTCAAGGCGGGCATGGCCTACTCCAGCCACATCACCACCGTCAGCGCCACCTATGCCCAGGAAATCACCACCCCGGCCTTCGGTTGCGGGCTCGACGGTTTCCTCGCCAGCAAGACCCAGCAAGGCCTGCTCAGCGGCATCCCCAACGGCATCGACGAAAGCTGGGACGCCGCCACCGACCCGCACCTGCCCACCCCCTTCGCCATCGGCGACTGGCAAGGCAAGGCCGCCAATGCCACCCATGTACGGCAGATGTTCGGCCTCGAGCCCAGCGACGGCCCGCTGTTCGCCGTGGTCTCGCGCCTGGTCTACCAGAAAGGCCTGGACCTCACCGAAGGCGTGGCCGAGTACATCGTCAAGTCTGGCGGCCAGATCGCCATCATCGGTCGCGGCGAGCCAGAGGAAGAACAGGCCATGCGCGCCCTGGCCGCGCGTTTCCCCGGACGCATCGGGGTGAATATCGGCTTCAACGAAACCGACGCCCGCCGCATGTTCGCCGGCAGCGACTTCCTGCTGATGCCTTCGCGCTACGAGCCCTGCGGCCTGAGCCAGATGTACGCCCAGCGCTTCGGTTCGTTGCCGGTGGCGCGCAATACCGGCGGCCTGGCCGACACCATCGAGAACGGCGTCACCGGGTTTCTGTTCGACGAGTCCACCGTGGCCAGCTACGAAGAGGCCCTGAGCCGCGCCTTCAAGGTGTTCGCCTATCCGCCGCTGCTCAATGCCATGCGCTGCCGGGCCATGGCCGCGCCCTTCAACTGGTGCAAGGCGGTGGAACCCTACGCCGAACTCTATGAACAGCTGGTGGCCAAGGCCTTGGGAAAATCGGCGAAACCCTGAGAGGGCCCCCCAAGATGCCGTCAAGGACACTGGAAACCTGGCCCCACGGCACAATGGCGCTCGATACCGAGCGCACCCGCTTCACCCTCTGGGCGCCGGATGCACAGCACGTCAGCGTCGAACTCGAACACGGCGTGTCGCTGCCCATGCAGCCCCAGGCCAACGGCTGGTTCATGGTCGTCGGCCATTGTCCGCCCGGCACCCGCTACCGCTTCAACATCGATGACCGGATCCGCGTCCCCGACCCGGCGTCCCGGGCCCAGGATGGCGATATCGACGGCCCCAGCCTGGTGGTCGATCCCCGGGCCTATCGCTGGCAGCACCCGCATTGGCAAGGCCGGCCGTGGCACCAGGCGGTGATCTATGAGCTGCATGTGGGCGTGCTCGGCGGTTACCGCGAAGTGGAAAAACACCTGCCGCGCCTGGCCCAGCTGGGCATCACCGCCATCGAGCTGATGCCCCTGGCGGAGTTTCCCGGCGATCGCAACTGGGGCTACGACGGCGTCCTGCCTTATGCGCCGGAAGCCTCCTACGGCTCGCCCGACGACCTCAGGCACCTGATCGACTGCGCCCACGGCCTGAATCTCGCGGTGATGCTCGACGTGGTCTACAACCACTTCGGCCCCGACGGCAACTACCTGCACCACTACGCCAAGGCCTTCTTCAGGGAAGACCGGCACACCCCCTGGGGCGCGGCCATCGATTTTCGCCGCCAGCCCGTGCGCGACTTCTTTATCGACAATGCCCTGATGTGGCTGCTGGAGTACCGCTTCGACGGCCTGCGCCTGGACGCCGTGCATGCCATCGACGACCCGGGCTTCCTGCGTGAACTGGCGCAGCGGGTGCGCCAACGGATCGACCCGGCGCGGCATATCTGGCTGACCCTGGAAAACGAGCACAACCAGGCCAGCCTGCTGGGGCAGCACTTCGACGCGCAGTGGAACGACGACGGCCATAATGCCCTGCATGTGTTGCTCACCGGGGAAACCGAGGCCTATTACGCCGACTTCGCCGAACGCCCCACCGAGAAGCTGGCCCGCTGCCTGAGCCAGGGCTTCGCCTACCAGGGCCATGTCACTCGCCACGGCACCGCTCGCGGCGAACCCAGCGGCCATCTGCCGCCCAGTGCCTTCGTGCTGTTTTTGCAGAACCACGACCAGATCGGCAACCGGGCCTTCGGCGAGCGCCTGGTGCGCCTGGCCGAGCCGCAGGCGTTGCGGGCGGCCACGGTGCTGTTGCTGCTGTCGCCGATGATCCCGCTGCTGTTCATGGGCGACGAACTGGCGGCGCCGCAGCCCTTCCTGTTTTTCACCAGCCACCGCGGCGAACTGGCGGACGCGGTGCGCGAAGGCCGACGCGACGAATTCGCCGCCTTCAGCGCCTTCGCCGACCCGCACAAACGCGAGCGGATTCCCGATCCGAACGCGCCGGCCACCTTCCTCGCGTCGAGGCCGCAGGCGGACCCGGCCCAGGGCGAACAGACCCTGGCCCTGTATCGCCAACTGTTGCAACTGCGCCGCGAACACATCGTGCCCTACCTGCCCGGCGCCGAAGCCCTGGGCGCCGAGGTGCTGGCCGAGGGTGCGCTGTGTGCCCGCTGGCGCCTGGGCAATGGCCAGGAACTGCGGATCGACCTCAACCTGAGCCCGCACAACGTCGAGCAGCGGCCATCGAACGCCGCGCAGCGCCTGTTCGAATACCCGGCCGAGGCGTTCTGGCGGTTGCAGCAAGGCCATCTTGCCCCCTATAGCGCACTGGTCAGCCTCGGTGCGGGCGCCCCATTGCCAGACCTTGACGGAGAACGCCCATGAGCGACGCGCAACTGGAAATCCTCGCCAGCCGGGCTGGCCTGGCCGTCGACTGGATCGACGCCAACGGCCGCCCGCAACGGGTCGAGCCGCGGGTACTGCGAGCCGTGCTGGCCAGCCTCGGCCATCCGGCCGACAACGACCAGCAGATCGAAGCCAGCCTGCGCCAGCTGCTACAGGTGCAACAGAGCCGGCAACTGCCACCGCTGCTGACCGCCGATGCCGGCCAGGGCCTGGACCTGGGGCATTACTTCGCCCCGGACACGCCCTGTGAAATCCGCCTGGAGGACGGCAGCGTGCTCAACCTCAAGCTGGACGCCAACGCCATGCTGCCGGGCCTGGTCCCGGTGGGTTACCAGGAGGTGAACATCGCCGGCCAGCACTTCACCCTGGCCGTGGCGCCCGAGCGTTGCTACAGCGTCGCCGACGCCGTGGACCAGGCCACGCCCCGCGCCTGGGGCCTGAGCGTGCAGCTGTATTCGCTGCGGCGCAGCGGCGACGGCGGTTTTGGCGATACCCAGGCCCTGGAAGACCTGGTCCGCGTGGCCGGCGAACGGGGCGCCGAGGCCATGGCCATCAGTCCGTTGCATGCCATGTTCAGCAGCGACACCGGGCGCTACAGCCCCTACTCGCCGTCCAGCCGGTTGTTTCTCAACAGCCTGTACGCCGCGCCCGGGACCATTCTCGGCGAGCGCGCCTGGCGCAGCGCCATCGATGCCAGCGGCCTGGGGTCGCAACTGCAACAGCTGGAACAACAGCCGATGGTCGACTGGCCGGTGGCGGCCCAGGCCCGGCAGACAGTCCTGCGCGCGCTTTATGAAGGCTTCTGCCAGGGCGAGCATCCGTTGCATCAGGATTTCGCCAGTTTCCGCCACGCCAGCGGCGAAGCCCTGGAAAACCACTGCCGCTTCGAAGCCATCCAGGCCCAGCGCGCGGCCCGCGGCGAAAGCCTCGACTGGCGCGAATGGCCCGATGCCTGGCGTACCCCACGCAGCCCGGCGCTGGCACAGTTCGCCGAGGAGCACGCTGGCGACATCGGCTTCTATGCCTTCTGCCAATGGCTGATCGCCCGTTGCCTGGAGCGGGCGCAGACCACCGCCCGCAGCAGCGGCATGGGCATTGGCCTGATCGCCGACCTGGCGGTGGGCGCCGACGGCGGCGGCAGCCAGGCCTGGAGCCGCCAGGACGAATTGCTGGCGGCGCTGACCGTCGGCGCGCCGCCGGACATTCTCAATCGCCAGGGCCAGGGCTGGGGCATTTCCGCCTTCTCTCCGGAAGGTTTGGTGCGCAATGGCTTCCACGCCTTTATCGAAATGCTCCGGGCCAACTTCGCCCATGCCGGCGGCCTGCGCATCGACCATGTGATGGGCCTGCAGCGGTTGTGGGTGATCCCCCTCGGCGCCCCGCCCTGCGACGGCGCCTACCTGTATTACCCGGTGGACGACCTGCTGCGCCTGCTGACCCTTGAGTCGCACCGGCACCAGGCGATCGTCCTCGGCGAAGACCTCGGCACGGTGCCCGACGGCCTGCGGGAGAAACTCAGTGCGCGGGCCATGCTCGGCATGCGCGTGCTGCTGTTCGAGCAGGAGCATGGTACGCATTTCCGGCCGATCCTCGACTGGCCGGACAATGCCCTGGCGACTACCAGCACCCACGACCTGCCGACCCTCAACGGCTGGTGGCAGGGCCGCGACATCGACTGGAGCGCGCGCCTGGGCCTGGTGGACAAAAACGGCGAAACCCATTGGCGCGAACATCGCCAGCGTGAGCGCGAAGGCCTGCGCCACGCCCTGAGCCGCGACCCGCAGAATTTTCGCGAGGACACCCACGAAGCCGACCAGGTGGTGGACGCCAGCGTGCGCTTCCTCGGCCATACCCGCGCGCCGCTGGTACTGCTGCCCCTGGAGGACGCCCTGGGTATCGACGAACAGGCCAACCTGCCCGGCACCCTCGACAGCCATCCCAACTGGCGCCGACGCCTGGCCGGCAACAGCGCGACCTTGCTCGACGACCCGGACGCCGCACGCCGCCTGGAGCTGCTGGCCTGCGCCCGGTTGCAGGCCCACGAGCGCGACCGATGAGCAACGCCACGGTCCACAGCCAGCCCGTGCGGGCCACCCTGCGCCTGCAGTTTCATCGCGGCTTCGCCCTCGACGACGCGGTGCCGCTGGTGCCCTATTTCGCCCGCCTGGGCATCAGCCACCTGTATGCGTCGCCGCTGCTGTGCGCCCGTGCCGGCTCGATGCACGGCTACGACGTGGTCGACCCGACCCGGGTCAACCCCGAGCTGGGTGGCGAGGCCGCCCTGGAGCGCCTGGTCCGCAGCCTGCGCCAGCACGACATGGGCCTGCTGCTGGATATCGTCTCCAACCACATGGCGGTCGGCGGTGCGGACAATCCCTGGTGGCAGGACCTGCTGCGCTGGGGTCGCCTGAGCCCCTACGGCGAGTTCTTCGATATCCAGTGGCACTCCCCCGACCCCTTGATGGAAGGCCAGTTGCTGCTGCCGTTCCTCGGCAGCGACTACGGCGTGGCCCTGCAGGAAGGCGCGCTGCGGCTGTGCTTCGATGCCGAACGGGGCGAGTTCCATGTCGAGCACTACCAGCATCACTTCCCGATCTGCCCCAGCGACTACGGCGAGCTGCTGCGGGTCCAGGGCGAGTTCGACGCCGAGTCGGCCGAGCGCCTCAAGCCTCTGGCCGATACCTTCAGCACCCTGCGCTACCAGCCCGACGCCCACACCCAGGCCGCCCCCTTGCAACGGCAATTGCAGGACGCCGCCCATGACCCACGGGTCCGCGCGGCCATCGAGCAGCAGTTGGCGTTGTATGACGCGCGCCAGCCGCAGGGCTTCGCCCGCCTGCACGCCCTGCTGGAGCAACAGAGTTATCGCCTGGCCAGCTGGCGCACTGCGGCGGACGACATCAACTGGCGGCGCTTCTTCGACATCAACGAACTGGGCGGGCTGCGGGTCGAGCGCCCGGCGGTGTTCGAGGCCACCCACGGGAAAATCTTCCAGTTGATCGCCGCCGGCCTGGTGGACGGGCTGCGCATCGACCATATCGACGGCCTGGCCGATCCGCGCGGCTACTGCCGCAAACTGCGGCGCCGGATCGACGCCCTGCGCCCCGGCCAGCACCTGCCGATCTACGTGGAAAAGATCCTCGGCGCCGGCGAAACCCTGCGCCGCGACTGGTGCGTGGACGGCAGCACCGGCTATGAATTCATGAACCAGCTGTCGCTGCTGCAACACGACCCGCAAGGCGCCGAGCCGCTGGCCGAACTCTGGAGCCGGCACAGCGAACGCCCGGCGGCCTTTCTCGAAGAAGCCCGGCTGGCGCGCCAGCAGTTGCTCAACGGCTCGCTGGCCAGCGATTTCGAAAGCGTGGCCCAGGCCCTGCTGCAAGTGGCGCGCAACGACGTGATGAGCCGCGACCTGACCCTGGGCGCCATTCGCCGTGCCTTGCAGGAACTGATCGTGCATTTCCCGGTGTACCGCACCTACATCGGCGCCTGCGGGCGTTCGGCGGCGGACGAGGTGTTTTTCCAGCAGGCCCTGCAAGGCGCCCGCGACACCCTGGGCGAAGCCGACTGGCCGGTGCTGGCCTACCTGCAACAGTGGCTCGGCGGTCGCGGCTGGCGCCAGCTGCCACCGGGGCACCAGCGCAAGGTGCTCAAGCATGCCTGCGTGCGCTTCCAGCAACTGACCTCGCCGACGGCGGCCAAGGCAGTGGAAGACACCGCGCTCTATCGCTCGGCGGTGCTGCTGTCGCGCAACGACGTGGGGTTTTCCACCGAGCAGTTCTGCGCCCCGGTGCAAGCATTCCATGCCGCCTGCCGCGAGCGCCTGGCGACGTTCCCCGACAACCTGCTGGCCAGCGCCACCCACGACCACAAGCGCGGCGAAGATGCCCGCGCGCGCCTGGCGGTGCTCAGCGAACTCAGCCCCTGGTACGTCGAGCAGGTCGAACACTGGCGCAGCCTGGCCCAGGCCCTGCGCAGCGATCCCCAGGCGCCCGGCGCCGGCGATGAGCTGATTCTCTATCAGGCCCTGCTCGGCAGCTGGCCGCTGGAGCTGCACAGCGACGACAGCCCGGGCCTGCGGCACTACGCCCAGCGCCTCTGGCAATGGCAGGAAAAAGCCCTGCGCGAAGCCAAGCTGCACAGCAGTTGGGCGGCGGCCAACGAGGCCTATGAAAGTGCCGTGCACGCGTTCATCGAGCGGCTGTTGCTCAGCCCCGAGGGCCTGCCGTTGCGCAGCGCCATAGGCACGGCCGTCCAGCGCATCGCACCCGCCGGCGCCCTCAACGGCCTGGCTCAATCCTTGCTGCGCATGACCGTGCCCGGCGTGCCGGACCTGTATCAGGGCAACGAGTTCTGGGACTTCAGCCTGGTGGACCCGGACAACCGCCGCCCGGTGGACTTCGCCAGCCGACAGCAGGCTCTGGACCCCTGCGGCGAAACCATGGAACTGTTGGCCCACTGGCGCGACGGGCGCATCAAGCAGGCCCTGATCGCCACCGCGCTGGCCCGCCGTGGCGAGTACCCGGAGCTGTTTCGCCGGGGCACTTACCAGCCACTGCCGGTACAGGGCCGACACGCCGACAAGGTGCTGGCCTTCATGCGCGAACACCAGGGCCAGCGCGCCGTGGTGATAGTGCCCAGGCTGGTCGCCGGGCTGCTGGAAAGCGGCGCGCAACCCCGGGTCGACGCGCCGGATTGGGGCGATACGCGAGTGCATCTGCCATTCGCCGCGCCAGGACAAAACCTGAAGGGACTTTTTTCCACGGGGGCAGTCACACCCCACAAGGATCTGATGATCAGCAGCGCATTGCGGGATTTCCCGGTCAACCTCTTCATCCAAACTTGAGTTCAGTTCAGGAGCATTGCGATGAGTACCGACGACAAACGCATTCGTGAGTTCGCCTATCAAATCTGGGAATCGGAAGGCCGGCCCGACGGGCAGGAACACCGGCATTGGGAAATGGCTTGCAAGCTGGCCGAAGCCGAGGCCCTGGCCCCGAGCAAACCACCCAGGGCGACCCGCGCCGCCAGCGCCAAGCCTGGCAAGCCCGCGACAAGGCCCAAGGCTGTCGCCAAACCCGCGGCTGTGGCCCCCGTGGTATCTCCTGGAGAAAAGGTGCCTGCCGCAGAGAAAGGATTGCCGCCCGGGGGCAAAAGCAGCGCGGCGAAAAAGCCGCGAGCACCGCGCAAGCCCGCGGCCAGCTGACGACCTTTCGCCAAGGCGCTCGCGCTACCCTCCACTGCCGACCTTGCCCATGTGCGTGGCGCGCCCGTGCGCCACAGGGAGCCTGTTCGCCCATCTGATTTGCAGGAGCACCCATGACCCCGTCCAGATCCAAGACAGCCGCCACGCCGAAAACCCCGCAAGCCACCGAGCCCTCGCGCATCCGCGAAGGCCTGCCCTTCCCGCTCGGCGCGACCTGGGACGGCCTGGGAGTCAACTTCGCCCTGTTCTCGGCCAATGCCACCAAGGTCGAGCTGTGCCTGTTCGATGCCACGGGCGAAATCGAACTGGAACGCATCGAACTGCCGGAATACACCGACGAGATCTTCCACGGCTACCTGCCCGACGCCCATCCCGGGCTGATCTACGGCTACCGGGTGCACGGCCCCTACGACCCGGCCAACGGTCATCGCTTCAACCCCAACAAACTCTTGATCGACCCCTATGCCAAGCAACTGGTGGGCGAGCTGAAATGGTCCGAGGCGCTGTTCGGCTACACCATCGGGCACCCCGACGCCGACCTCAGTTTCGACGAGCGCGACAGTGCGCCCTTTGTGCCGAAGAGCAAAGTGATCGACCCGGCCCACACCTGGGGCCACGATCACCGGGTCAGCGTACCCTGGGACAAAACGATCATTTATGAGACTCACGTGCGCGGCTTCACCATGCGCCACCCCTCGGTGCCGGAGGCGGTACGCGGCACCTTCGCCGGGCTGATGATCGACGATGTGCTGGAGCACATCCGCAAGCTCGGGGTGTCCTCGGTGGAGCTGTTGCCGATCCATGCCTTCGTCAACGACCAGCACCTGCTGCACAAGGGCATGACCAATTACTGGGGCTACAACAGCATCGCCTTCTTCGCCCCCGACCCACGCTACCTGGCCAATGGCAAGATCGCCGAATTCAAGGAAATGGTCGCGCACCTGCACGAAGCCGGGCTCGAACTGATACTCGACGTGGTCTACAACCACACTGCCGAAGGCAACGAGCAAGGTCCGACCCTGTCCATGCGCGGCATCGACAATGCCTCCTACTACCGCCTGATGCCCGACGACAAACGCTTCTATATCAATGACTCCGGGACTGGCAACACCCTCGACCTGAGCCACCCCTGCGTGCTGCAGATGGTCACCGATTCGCTGCGCTACTGGGCCACGGAAATGCACGTGGACGGTTTCCGCTTCGACCTGGCGACCATTCTCGGGCGGTATCACGATGGCTTCGACGAACGCCACAGCTTCCTCGTGGCCTGCCGCCAGGACCCGGTGCTGCGCCAGGTGAAGCTGATCGCCGAGCCGTGGGACATCGGCCCCGGTGGTTATCAGGTGGGCGGGTTCCCACCGGGCTGGGTGGAATGGAACGACAAGTTCCGCGACACCGTGCGCGCCTTCTGGAAAGGCGACGACGGCCAGCTCGCCGACTTCGCCGCCCGCATGACCGCCTCCGGCGAGATGTTCAACCAGCGCGGCCGGCGGCCTTATACCTCTGTCAATTTCGTGACCGCCCACGACGGCTTTACCCTGCATGACCTGGTGTCGTACAACAACAAGCACAACGAAGCCAACGACGAGGACAACCAGGACGGCAGCAACCACAACCTGTCGTGGAACCACGGCGTCGAAGGCCCCACCGACGACCCGCAGATCAATGCGCTGCGCCTGCGCCAGATGCGCAATTTCTTCGCCACCCTGCTGCTGGCCCAAGGCACGCCGATGCTCGTCGCCGGCGACGAGTTCGCCCGCACCCAGCACGGCAACAACAATGCCTATTGCCAGGACAGCGAAATCGGCTGGGTCAACTGGGACCTGGACGAAGACGGCAAGTCGCTGCTGAAGTTCGTCAAGCGCCTGGTCAAGCTGCGCATGACCTATCCGATCCTGCGCCGCGGACGCTTCCTGGTGGGCAACTACAACGAGGACATCGGGGTCAAGGACGTCACCTGGCTCGCCCCGGACGCCAGCGAGATGACCATCGAGCAATGGCAGGACAGCCACGGCCGCTGCCTGGGCATGCTGCTCGACGGCCGCGCCCAGGAAACCGGGATACGCCGCCCCGGCGCCGACGCGACCCTGCTGCTGGTGGTCAACGCCCATCACGACATCGTCAACTTCTGCCTGCCGGAAGTGCCCGACGGCGGCTTCTGGACCTGCATGGTCGACACCAACCAACCCTCGGTGAAAGGCCAGGAGCGCTTCGAGTTCGGCCATCCGTACTCGGTGACCGGCCGTTCGTTGCTGCTGTTCGAGTTGCAGCGCGAGGGCGAGGACTGACTACGAAACGGATCCTGCAAGATTTGCAAATAACCTCGATTTGCTCCTTCTGAAGCCGGCCCCTTATAGTCCCCGCTCGCCCATATGGCGACCGGGTTTGGCGACCTGGAAAAGAAATTTTGGAAAAGCACCTCAGTGCCTTTAGCCTTCTGCGAAGCTATGCCTTCGCAAAAGCTCAATGGTGGCTGTGCGTGGGAGACCTTCGGGTCTGCCGGTTCTTTCCTTGAGTTTCACCGGTTCGCCAACCCGCGCACAGCTGCCACCCACATTTGTTTGGCGACGGATACCGGGCGGCTTCTTGAAAACAAGGAGAGTGACCCATGAACAAGCAATACATCCCCCTCACCGGCATCGACTGCACTATCCCCTGCCTGCTGATCGACAGAAACACCCCGCTCGACGTCCTCCACGCCAACAGCAGCACCCGCCTGCTCGCCGTCACCCAGTTGATGGAAAGCCTCGCACGGGTAGAACTGAAGGATGCCGACGGCGTGGACCTGCAGCACCTGGCCAACGCCAGCGCCATCCTGCTTCGCGACAGTTGCGACCTGATGGACGTGATGGGCTGGAAGGTTAGAGCTTAATCACAACCTCTGGGGAGAACTCGAAGTGCCCCTGTTTGCGGGGCACTTTCATTCAAGACGCGGGCGACATGAGATGTTGTTTAAGCGCGGTATTCAGTCTGGAATCAGGTCAGGCATCTGTCCGAAGAGGCTTCTCAACGCATACGTAATGCCTTTTTACTTCTCACCTGACCAATACCAAAGCGTATCGCCCCAGTTGGAGCCACTAAAGCTCGGCATGAGCTCACCCTGGTTGAAATAGCGTCGAGAGTTGGCTTTAGCGGGAGTGAACCAGTATCCCGCTACGCTGCAGGGCTGGCCGGCTTCAGGGCGTTTGGGCGTTTGGGCGTTTGGGCGTTTGGGCGTTTGGGCGTTTGGGTTGAGTCTCTTCCTGATCAAACCGCGCATACCAGAAAGCGGTACTGGCTTCATCGAAACCATCGCCATACGGCGAATAGGGATGTAATTGATCGGGGTTCGGAATGCGGATCCGTCTAATAACGTTGTTTACTGCCACATAAGCTGAGGGTGGACCATCGAGCTGTTGTCCGAGGCACGGATAGTCACCGGCCCGGACAATCAGACCGTTGCTGTAGTTAAGGACTCCAACATCGCCACGACCACTGAAGGCGTGACGGAGCGATGACTCGCCGCCTAGACGATCCACAAGATCCATATCTAAAACAGTGAACCAATTGACACCTTTAATGACATCAAGCAGCTCGATGGATGAAGCATGTGGCATGGAGTCGACTTCCAACCCCAGATATTGCTGAGCCAGTTGATACTCGGCAGGAAGGTAGCTGTGATAGTCATAGGGCAAAATGCTCGATAAACCACCGTATCCGTGCTGAGCGTTAACCTGATCACACAAATAAATTGCCCATGCCTCGAACCTGGAACGCCCGTCCGGTTCTTTCAGAATGCTCCATGGCATAACCAGCTTTATATAAGAACGCAGTTTGTCGCCGTGTATCTCAAAAGAATTCATAACAGAGAGAGAATATTCGCCAGCTTCAGCCTCATTACTTGCACTGCCCAGAAACAAACTGAATTCGTCATTGCCAGCACTTTTGGATATCGCTTGCTGAGCTTTTTTAAAATTGTCCGCCGTCAGTTTTTGATGGCGCCCGTAGACCAAGAGTTTGAGTCGGGACTTATGTTCCTCATAAAAACGACGGAAACACTCCAGGGTCTTTGCTTTGGTCTCGCTTGTGTAGCCTTGCTTGAAGTAAAGCGTGAGGATCAACCCCAAGCGTACGACAGGCTTACCGTCCGGTAGCTCGAAGGTCAAATCGGGGGCTTGTTGTTCTAGCTTTTCCAATGCGTTCATATGTTCTCGCATTTATCCAGCAATGGTTGTGGCGGTCACTGCTGTACCCCCATTGGCTTGTAGAACTCCCAACTCTACTTCTCACCTGACCAATACCAAAGCGTATCGCCCCAGTTGGAGCCACTAAAGCTCGGCATGATCTCACCCTGATTGAAATAGCGCCGAGAATTGGATTGAGCAGGGGTAAACCAATAACCTGATTTGCTGCAGGGCTTGCCTGATTCAATACGACTAACTTGAGGCGAGCTCAGCGCCTTAAAGCTTCTAGCATACTCAGTCAAGTCTTTTGGATAAACCATGTGATCAACTTGACTATCGTCAATATCATACAAAAAGGCTACCGCCGCGGCTTCAAAAGCCCAGTAGCCGACATAGCTGCCTTCGTCACCCTGTAAGTGAGAGTCATGCCAAGGCGCCTGCTCAAATCCAGAATACCAATCCTTACAATAATTCCTTAATAGTTCAGATGCTTCACTTCGGCTACTTGCATAAATTGCACGAATCAAAAGAGTGTATGAGTCATGGTACCACTGGTCCACATCCACTCTTTCTGGAAGGACTTTTCTAAGTAGATCCTCGTATAACGTATCGTCGCCTGCATAACCTGCTTGATCGATCAAGATTACAAAACGCTTCAATAAGTCCTTGCGGCGCAGCAAGATACAAAGAGAAATGACCTGAACGCATTCTTCATATTGGTAAGGCCAGTCATCAATTGCAAGAGGTGAAATATTGGTAACCCCCTCGTGCAAGGCCAGTGCCTGCTGCCACGTCTCATACCCTTCAATTACTTCTTCCAATAGCGGCAAAAGAGCATCTATTGGCTGGCCTGCGGTATAGGTAATAAATAATCTATCAAGAACCAAGCGTTGAAAATGCCTTGCTCTGAGGGACTTTTCTTCTTCGTCGGTTTCAGACTTGAAACGATTGGATTCGAAGAACCTGATTACCTCATCGGACTCCTTCAGAAAAATTTCATACTGACTATCACTTAGAAATTTTTGTCTTTTGGTCATTTGCTTTAAGTCTCAATTTTTAAGCATTTTCAATGCTCCATATTTTTTATTAGCGATTTCGTGAACTTATTGACAAATGACTTTCATTTCACTTTTGCCATCGTGAAGTGTTTCATGTTTGCGCGAGCACTTTAACTAGGGTTTTCGTCTAGTTTTATTTTTCGCCTGACCAATACCAAAGCGTATCGCCCCAGTTGGAGCCACTAAAGCTCGGCATGAGTTCACCCTGGTTGAAATAGCGTCGGGAATTGGATTGAGCTGGGGTAAACCAATAACCTGATTTACTGCAGGGCTTGCCTGATTCAATACGCCCCACGAGCCCCCCAGGTTGTGCCTTGTAGTTTCTAGCGTATTCAACCAAATCCCTTGGATAGACCATATGCTCGACTTCGCGATCATCGATCCCATATAGAAAAGCAACAGCAGCAGCTTCAAATGCCCAATAGCCAAAGTAGCTACCTTCTTCTCCATCTAGATGGCTGTCGTGCCACGGGGCCTGCTCGAACGCGGGGTACCACTCATTGCAGTACTGTTTCAAAAGTTGTGAAGCTTCGCTTTTATTTTCGCTATAAATCGCTCGAATCAGAGGGGTATAGACCGCGTGATACCACTCATCGACGTCATGACGGTCAGGCAGGCAGGGACGGAGCAGGTCTTCGTAAAGAGTATCTTCGCCCGCATAGCCAGCCTGATCAAAAAGCCTGACAAAGCGGGGGAGCAAGTCATTTCTGTGCAGCAATATGCATAAGCTGACAATTTGGGCGAATTCTTCGAATTGATAGGGATAGTCTTCGATGTTCAGAGGCGAAATGTTTGCGATGTTTTCGTAGGTTGCCAGGGTCGATTGATAATACTCATAACTGCTGATCACCTTCTCCAGTTGCGGCCTGAGGGAGTCGATGGCTTCGCCGGCGGTGTACTGAATAATCAGGGCGGCCAGTGTTGAACGCTGAATACGCCGTGCCTTGAGTACATTCTCCTGCTCAGGCGAGTCAGCTTCCATGGCATGGTTCTGCCAGTAACTTTCTTCTTCCGTAAAGTAGGCCAAGGTATCTTTATACTGATTTTCAGTAATGAAACGTTGTCTTCTTTCCATATTTAAGCCTCTGCCCTCAGCGACCGCTGTGCGCCATATTTGTTCGTCAGGCTCTTTTTGCGCTTATTGACGGCTTTTTTAACTTCACTCTCACCATAATGGAAGGCCGCATGCTTTTCATGCTTTCCATCCTGCCCCTTCAGTTGGGCCTCAGCATGTTCTTTAGGGCTCAAACTTGGGTGATAAAGTGGGGAGTAGAATAAGTGCCGACTATATGAACTCAAGACCGCCCTTGTATAGGCCTTGGAAACAGCTTTATCGATGTTTTCCTCGATCCACTCGGCGCTCATCTGTACCAGAATCGGTTTGGGAGGTCGTGCCTTCTGCTTCGAAGCTGATGGCTGCGCGGGAGCACCGCCGGCCTTTCCACTCTGCTTGGCCCGACCAGATTGTTTACCTCCCGTAGCCTGAGTCATCGGTTCTTCGATAGGCTCCAGAAGCTCGCTGGCATCCGTCAATCCCGATACGCCTAGGGTCGAAGTCACTGAAGGCTTGCGGGCATTGTTCGGCTTACGCAAAAATTTTGGAGCGTCCTCGTTTTTACTAGCCTTTGCTTCCACAACTGCAAATTTCTTACCTTCATTTGTAGCCGGATCAGCACGCCAAACCGAATCAATGCCTGTCCCGTTGGCCGGGTCGGTCAGTTTGTACAATACGTGAGCCGCTTTTGGGGTTCCACCCTTGGACAACTTGCCCAATTTGCTGGCGTTGGGCGTTCCTTCCAGCCATTTCCCGTCCACTCCTTTGTCATGCCCATCCCAGTCTTTTCCCCAACGAAATTCTTTGGCGCAGATGTAATCAGCAATATGTTCACCACTTACCCCGAGGCCTTCATTCGTAATACTGGCAAGAGCCTGCTGGCCCAAGCTTGACGCTTCGACTCTGTTTGAATGGGTGCTGCTTGCCCCATCTTTACCAGTACTGGCCACTGCGGAGTCTCTGTTTGCCGGCTTCTTCTTTTCAGCAGGACGACCGGTGCCTGAAGAGCTCGCTGAACTGTTGCGCTGCATGCCTTTCCATTTTTTCAATCGTTTCTCGACGACTCCAATCATGACAGGCATGTTGTCGCGCGATGCTGCAAGTACCGTGACTACCGTAGTTTTAGTCCAGTTGGGCAGACTCTTGAACGCGCTGGAATCTTTGACACCAGTGATGATTGAGTCAATTTGTGCTGTTAGTTTCCCTGCATTGAACATTTGTTCAAGCAATGCTTCAGGACTGGTTTTGACACCGCACTCTTCAAGCACAAAACGCAATAGATCGAATAACACCGGGGCAAATCGTTGTGGGTTGCGATTCACAATGCGCAAACTCTTTTTCAGTCCATCTCCAGCACCTGGTACCCATCCGACAATCGCCAGCAGCAAGTCAAACTGAGCATCTTCTTTCGCAGATTCGCTATCGGAGTTGTACAACATTACGCAGGATTCTACGGTGTCGTAGGTGTCAATGGCCTGTCCTAAAAAAGGCACCGCTCCCAACGCGATGCCCTTGGCCAGTTCGACAGCTGCCTCCTTGTATGCCTGACTATGATCGCCACTCCTTGAAACACTTGTGACTTTGCTCATACGAATCTCCCTGAAGCCTGCTCAATCAATGTCTGCAAATCCACTTGGCCAGGATCAAGTCCTAATTTGCGCAAGTCCTCGTTGATTTTGTCATCGGTGCTTTCAACGATTTTCACTGCTTGGGGATCATAAGGTCGTGGATCCTCCCCGTAGTAAACTTTGGCGGGACCTTTGGGAACATCTTCCAGACGTGCAAAACCATCTGCATCCAAAACACCTTCACGAGTAGAACCATCGGCAAACTCGACGCGATAGGACGCACCAGGAACAGGCTCGAGGTTTTTATAGTGCAGGTTCAGTTCGAGCCAGGTCGGATTGGCCTTGGCGCTTTCCATCAAGTTACCGGCACTGTCTACAGCGACTGCGCCGGGAATGAGCGGTAAGAGAGAAGCAATACCTGTCCCCACCCCCGGCGCCCCACCGGAATTGATCTTCACATCGGCCCCGCTGATGGTCACGCCGCCGCCATCGAGCTTCACAAAGCTGCCGCCAGCCTTGGCGGTCAGCTCCGAGCCGGCTTCGACCACGACCTTGGTCCCGGCCTTGTAGTGGATCTCCTGGCCGGCCTCGACGAATTGCGCGGTGCCGAGCTTGGCGTGCTGGGTGACGGCCACGGTGAGGTGGTCGTTGGCGCGGATTTCGCTCTTGCGGTCGAGGTGGGTGGTGCGGTGTTCTTCGGCCTTGAGTTCGGTGAGGCTGTTGGCTTCGACCGTGTCGTGGCGTTCGTTGCCGACGCGGATGCGCTGGTCGTGCTCGACGTTCTCGTCCCAGTCGCGCTGGGCGTGCAGGTAGATCTGTTCGGCGCCTTTCTTGTCTTCGATGCGCAGTTCGTTGTAGCCCTTGCCGCCCGGCGAGCTGAGGGTCTTGAAGGTGCTGCGGGTCTTGTGCGCCGGCAGGTCGTAGGGGACCACGTTTTCCTTGTGGTACAGGCAGCCGGTGACCAGGGGCTGGTCGGGATCGCCTTCGAGGAAGGTCACCAGCACTTCCATGCCGATCCGCGGGATGGCGATGCCGCCGTAGGCCTTGCCGGCCCAGCCGCTGGCGACGCGGACCCAGCAGGAGGTGTCGTCGTCGGCCTGGCCATCGCGGTCCCAGTGGAACTGCACCTTGATCCGCCCGTACTCATCGCAATGGATTTCTTCGCCCTTGGGCCCGGTGACCACGGCGGTCTGGCTGCCCAGGGACTTGGGCTTAGGGTGTTCCAGCGGCGGGCGGTAGTGGGCGTCCCAGGGCGTGGCGAGGAAGCGGTTGCGGTAGCCCTGGTGGAAGTCGTCCTTGTTACTGGTGACGTCGCTGGTGATGTTCTCGCCCAGCACCTGCGGTTGCTTGCCCTCGTGGATCACTTCCAGCAGCAGCCACAAGTCATTCCACTCGCTGCGCGGGTGGGCGGCCAGGGTCAGGAAGTGGCCGCTGGCCAGGCTCGGCTCGTCGCCATTGCCTTCGGCCAGCCGGTAGTCGCTGCGGTGGCGTTCCAGGGCGCGGGTCGCCCGTTGCTTGCCGCGGGCCTGCTGGGTGAACCGGCCGGGGTAGTCGTAGTCTTCCAGGTCCGGCATGGCCCCGGACTTGGCCGCGCCCTCGGGCAGCAGGCGCGGTTTCTCGAAGTCGTAGTCGCGGCGGCTGACGCGGCTGGTGCGGGTTTCCAGGCGCAGGTTGAAGCGCTTGATCACTGGCTGTTCGGCGGCCATGCCCGAATCCTGCTGGTAGTTCACCGCCGGCAGCTTGCGGAACACCGTCTGGTCGTCGCCGAACACCAGCGTGTGGCCGCTGGCCGAATGCTGGAAGTGGAAATGGATGCCTTCTTCTTCGCACAGGCGCTGGATGAAGTGCAGGTCGGATTCGTCGTACTGGGTGCAGTAGACGCGCTCCGGGTAGGTGGCGCCGAGCTGGAAACGGTAGGCGTCGGCGAGGATGCCGCGGGCCTCGAGGACCTGGGCGATGATCTTCGGCACGCTGAGGTGCTGGTAGATCTTCTGGTTGAAGCTGTGGCGCAGGTAGTTGAGCTGCGGGGTCAGGCTGATGCTGTAGCGGGTCAGCTTGCGCCCGGAATCGCCCTGGGCGATGCGGTACACCAGGCCATGGATCAGGCCTTTTCCAGTACTGCCAAAGGTCAGGCAGGCGGGTTTGTGCAGCAGTTCCTCGAGCTTGAGGTCGGGCCGTGCGCTGACCAGTTCGATATCGAAGCAGAAGGGTTGATTGAGGGCTTCGCGGCCAACGAAACCGAGGACCTGAAGGTCGACCGAGGCGCCTTCGATCGTCAGGGAAATATGGGTAGCGTTAGCATCCAGCATGCCGTGAAATCCATCCATTGAATAAGCAGGGGCGGATGGTGGCAGATGCCTTTCCCCAAACTCAATACTGGCCAACTCCGATCACGCTTAAAGAACAGAAAATCAGACGGTTCCTACATCTCCCAGACTCCTCCGCTGACAAAATCGCGGTGGTTATGTCTTTCACCTCCGAGCACAAGCCCGCCCTTGCCTGAAGCGATATCTCGTTAATAGCCAGCCCATCAGACAAATGTACGATGGTGCCAAACGTCCATTCCCCGCTATCTTGAACACTTGAGCGTCGCCATCAGAAAAAAACCGCTGGCCCCTGCGACGTCGGCCAACGGCTGTGTATGATTGAACGCTCCAGCAGGACGGCAATCCAAGGTATGGAGCGCCGGCGCCCGGACCGACACCGGGTGCGAACCCAAGCGGCCCGGTTCACCGTGCGTCGACTGCCCCGGAACAAGGATGTGACCCCCATGAAACCCATACCCCTGAGCGACAACTGGCCGGAGCAGGTCTGGAACGGCGCCCGCCAACGGCTCGACATCCCCCCCATCAACCTTGCCAACCTGGTGCCGCCCGGATTTCGCGCGGTGGTCATCGCCCCGCACCCCGGCGACGAAGTGCTGACCTGCGGCGGCCTGCTGCAGGTACTGGCCCACCACGGCCATCCGTTGCAACTGATTTCCGTCACCGACGGCAGCGCCAGCCACCCCGGCTCCGAGCTGTGGTCCGAGCGGCGCCTGAGCGTGTTCCGCCCCCAGGAAAGTGTCGAGGCCCTGCGCCGCCTGGGGTTGCCCCTGCACAGCCTGCAGTGGATTCGCGGCGGTTTTGCCGACAATGCGCTGCAGGAACACGAGCACCATCTGAGCCAGTTCATCGGCCGCTACCTGCGCCCCGATGACGTGGTGTTCAGCACCTGGCGCGAAGACGGCAACGACGACCACGACGCCGTCGGCCGCGCCAGCGCCAAGGCCGCGGCCCAGGCCGGCGTGGCATTCCACGAAGTGCCGGTGTGGGCCTGGCACTGGCCGGCGCGCGATGAACACCTGCTGCCCTGGCACCGCGCCCGCAAGCTGCGCCTCGACACCTGGACCGTGGCCCGCAAGCGCCATGCGGCGCATGCCTATGCCAGCCAGTTGCAGGGCGATCCGGGCATCGGCCTGGCCCCGACGCTGACACCGGTGGTGCTGGAGCGGCTGCGCCAGTCCTACGAAATCATTTTCATGTAGGGCTGCCCGCTGCAAGCAGGCCGGGAAAAACCCTGAACTGACCGACAAAGTGTCAGTCGCATGAGTAACCGCCCTGATTACGAGGAGTGAGCGTGAGCACCGATTCAACCAGGCGTCCGGTCACCTCGGCAGCGCCAGACAAAACCCCGGCGATCCATCGCCTGCGCATCCTGACCGTCAACACCCACAAGGGCTTCACCGCCCTGAATCGCCGTTTCATTCTCCCGGAGCTGCGTGACGCGGTCCGCAGCACCCAGGCCGACCTGGTGTTTCTCCAGGAAGTGCTGGGCGAGCACGACCGCCACGCCAGCCGCTACGGCAACTGGCCCCAGCAGTCGCAATACGAGTTTCTCGCCGACAGCATGTGGAGCGACTTCGCCTACGGGCGCAACGCGGTCTATCCCGATGGTCATCACGGCAACGCCCTGTTGTCGAAATACCCGATCCGCCAGTACCGCAACCTCGATGTCTCGATCACCGGCCCGGAACGCCGCGGGCTGTTGCATTGCGTGCTGGATGTACCGGGACATGCCGAAGTGCACGCGATCTGCGTGCACCTGAGCCTGCTGGAAAGCCATCGCCAGCTGCAACTGGCGCTGTTGTGCCAGTTGCTCGAGTCGCTGCCGGACGATGCGCCGGTGATCATCGCCGGCGACTTCAACGACTGGCAGTTGCATGGCAACGCCACCCTCGCCCGTCGCGACGACCTGCACGAAGCCTTCGAACGCCACCATGGCAGCCCGGCCAAGACCTACCCGGCACGCTGGCCGCTGCTGCGCCTGGACCGCATCTACCTGCGCAATGCCAGCAGCCACGCGCCGAAGATCCTCGGGCACAAGCCCTGGACTCACCTGTCGGATCACCTGCCGCTGGCGGTAGAAGTGCACCTCTGAATATCCGCCCGAAGAGTCGCCGTACACGGCCGGCGATTGCCATCCATACTCGACCACTCTCATTCCGACGCCGCCCGCAGCGTCGGGGCATCGCCGCCCTCGCCTTCCGGCCAGCGAGCTGGCCGAGGATTGATGCGGTACCTGTAGCAGGAAAATGACCGACTCGTCCGCCAAGGGCGAGTCGGTAGTTGGCTACCGGAAATCGCTTTTCCTCGCCTTCCTTGACGTTTTTCCGCACAAACAAGAACTTAGAGAAGCGCTTTTTTTCAGTCGGTTACAACACCTAAATCTCCTACGCCACTGGTCGGTCATTTTCTTGACGGCAGCCCTGTCGTCTCCTTAGCTACAGCTTACTACCCCCGGAAATACAACCAGGGGCACGCCTCGGATACCTGCTCTAGAGCGGGTCGCCGAGCCTTGCCTCAACGAACTCGGTCGCCCCTCATTCGGGGTAGGAGAGACGCCACAGCGAGACACGGCATGCGATTGCAAGGTAGCCCTCCATGAAAACTTCACTCACCCCACAAGAGATCAAGATCATTCTGTGCGCAGTTTCCGCTTCGGTATTGCTGTGCTCTTCCATGGAGGTACAAGCGTCCCCTGCCGAGGACGAGGCGCAGCTCTGGTATCGCCAGGACCTGCCCCTGAACCGTCTGTTGACACCCGCGCCATCCGCAACACCCATGCCAGCCAGCCAGCCCCCGGGCAACAGCCTGGGCATCGTGCAAGGCAGCCCGCAAGCCTGGGACCCGCTGTACGGGCCCGCGGCGCGGAAGACCGAAATCGGCTACCTCGGTTCGCGTTTTGCCAGCAGCATCAACGGCACGCCCGACGGCCCGGTGCTCTACACCCTGGAAAGCAGCAACGGGCATACCCAGCGCATCGGCCTGTTGGGCGGCCAGAGTCAGTTCCAGGCCAACGGCCAGGGCGTGCCCGGCGGTTTCAGCGACCCGCGTAACGACAGTTTCAATGTCCAGGGTCAAAGTCTTGGCGCGTTCTGGAGCCTGACCGGTCCGCAGGGCTGGCACGTCGATCTGTCGGCCAGCGGCGCCCGGGTCAGCGGCTTCAGCCGCACCGAGCAAGGCCAGCGGCAAGCCGCCGAAGGCAGCGCGGTGACCCTGTCGGTGCAAGGCGGGATTCCCATCGGCATCAGCGACAACTGGGTGGTCGAACCCCAGGCGCAATTGATCAACCAGCGTGTCAGCCTGGACAACCCGAATGCCGACAGCAGCACCCGCTCCGCCGGCAACCTGAACGCCTGGAGCGGCCGCGTCGGTGCCCACTTGCAAGGGCGTTATGACATCGCCGGGCACTCGGTGGAACCCTATGTGCGCACCAGCTTGTGGCACACGGTGTACAGCGGCGACGTGCTGACCCTGGACAAGGTCGACAAGATCAGCAGCAGCCGCAAGTCCTCCACGGTCGAGGTCGGCCTGGGCCTGGTGGCCAGGCTTACCCCCGTCGTCAGCCTGTATGTGAGTGCCGACTACAGCAGCGATGTGGACGATAACGACCTCAACGGGCTGATCGGCAGCCTGGGTGTGCGGATGCGCTGGTAAAAAACCTGCGTAGCCGCTGCCACAGGCTGCGATCGACGGCGCAGCCGACACAAAGGAGGCATCGGCAATACGCGTCGTCCGGTCGCGGGCTCGGCGAGCCCGATCGCAGCCTGCGGCAGCGGCTACGAGGATTGGATGTTCAGGGACAACCTGATGGTGTCTGGGCGGATGTCATCGCGAGCAAGCTCGCTACAGGATATATACCGCCCTTGTAGGAGCGAGCTTGCTCGCGATCCGCTGCGCGCAGCGGTCAGCCCTCGGGTTGCAGGATCAGCACCGCCAGCGGCGGCAGGTTCAACACCAGCGACAACGCCTGGCCGTGGCTCGGCTCATCCTCGGTGAAGGCCCCGCCACCGTTGCCATAGTTGGAACCGGCGTAGGTGCCGGAGTCGCTGTTGAGCAACTCGCCCCAACGCCCGGCGAACGGCACGCCGACCCGATAGGCCTGGCGCGGCACCGGGGTGAAGTTGGCCACCACCAGCAGCGGCTTGCCCTCCTTGCTCCAGCGCAGCCAGGCGTAGACGCTGTTGATCGCGTCGTCGCCGATCAGCCACTGGAAGCCCTGGGGCGCGTCGTCCTGGTCGTGCAGCGCCGGATGCTCGCGGTACAGCCGGTTGAGGTCGCCCACCAGTTTCTGCACGCCGCGGTGCTCGGGGTATTGCAGCAGGTACCAGTCCAGTTGCTGATCGTGATTCCATTCGCGCCACTGGCCGAACTCGCAGCCCATGAACAGCAGCTTCTTGCCCGGGTGGGTCCACATGAAACTCAGGTAGGCCCGCAGGTTGGCGAACTTCTGCCAGCGATCGCCGGGCATCTTGTCGATCAGCGAGCGTTTGCCGTGCACCACCTCGTCATGGGAGATCGGCAGGATGAAGCGCTCGGACCAGGCGTACACCAGGCCGAAACTCAGTTCGTTGTGATGATGGGCGCGGTACACCGGGTCCTGCTGGATGTAATGCAGCGAGTCGTGCATCCAGCCCATGTTCCATTTATAGGCGAACCCCAGGCCGCCCTGCTGGGTGCTCTGGCTGACGCCCGGCCAGGCCGTGGACTCCTCGGCGATCACCAGGGCGCCCGGCGCCTCGAGGGCCACCACGTCATTGAGGTGGCGTAAAAAGTCGATGGCTTCGAGGTTCTCGCGCCCACCATGGCGATTGGGCACCCACTCCCCGGCGTTGCGCGAATAGTCGCGATAGAGCATCGAGGCCACGGCATCCACCCGCAGGCCGTCGACATGGAAATGCTTGAGCCAGTGCAGCGCCGACGCCAGCATGAAACCGTGGACCTCGGTGCGCCCCAGGTTGTAGATCAGGGTGTCCCAGTCCTGGTGGAAACCTTCCAGCGGGTTGCCGTATTCGTACAGTGCGGTGCCGTCGAACTGCGCCAGGCCGTGGGCGTCGGTGGGAAAGTGCGCCGGCACCCAGTCGAGGATCACGCCGATGCCCGCCAGGTGGCAGGCGTTGACGAACGCCGCGAAATCGTCGGCGCTGCCGTAGCGGGCGCTCGGGGCGAACTGCGACAGCGGCTGATAGCCCCAGGAGCCGCCGAAGGGATGCTCCATGATCGGCATCAGCTCGATATGGGTGAACCCCAGGTTCTGCACATAGGGGATCAGGCGCTCGGCCAGTTCATGCCAGTCGTACTGGCGCGCCACCTCGCCCAGGTCGTCCACCTCGCATTGCCAGGAACCGGCATGCAGCTCGTAGATCGACAAGGGCGCATCCGCGCGCTGGCGTTCGCCACGGGCCTGCATCCAGTCGAGGTCCTGCCAGTCGATGCTCAGCGGGCTGGCGACTTTCGAGGCGGTATCCGGCGGCAGCTGGGTGGCCAGCGCCACCGGGTCGGACTTCAGCGGCAGGATGCCGTGGGCGCCGAGGATTTCATATTTGTAGGCTTCGCCCGGGCCCAGGCGCGGAACGAACAGTTCCCAGACCCCGGACGGATGACGCAGGCGCATCGGGTGCCGCCGCCCGTCCCAGACGTTGAAGTCGCCGACCACCGAGACCCGCCGGGCATTCGGCGCCCAGACCGCGAAGCGCACGCCATCGACGCCATCCACGGTTTGCAGCTGCGCGCCGAGGCAGCTACCGAGGTCGCGGTGGTTGCCCTCGGCGAACAGGTACAGGTCCATCTCCCCGAGCAACGGGCCAAAGCTGTAAGGGTCTTCGCCGATGTGCTCGCCACCGGCCCATTGCGTGCGCAGCAGATAGGGCTGGGCCTGGGCAAAATGCCCGACGAACAGCCCCGGCACCTCGGTGCCCTCCAGGTTGCCCAGCAGCGTCACGCCATCGCGGGCCAGCACCTGCACACTCAGGGCGCCCGGCAGGAAGGCCCGAATGAATTGGCCACCGGCGTCGTCGCCATGGGGGCCGAGTACGGCAAAGGGATCCTGGTGCTCGGCGCGCACCAGCGCCTCGACATCCCGGGCGTCGGGCATTGCCTGTTTGACCTCACCCTGTTCCTTGTTCGAGAAACTCATGACTGCTCTCCAGCACTTTTTGTATCGGAAAAGGGTTTCACATCACTCGACCTTCATATCGCTTAGCAGCGCATCCAGCCCCCGCAGCGGCACCGCGAGCCAGGCCGGACGGTTTTCCGCTTCATACGCCACTTCGTAGGCTGCTTTCTCCAGGCTGAACAAGGCCAGCGCGGCGTCCTCGCCGTTTTTTTCCTGCCAGGCATGAGCAAGACTAGCTGCCGCCAGCCGGTACGCCTGGACAAACGACTCGCGGGCTTCGTGCAGATAGCGCTCGGCGACCCGCTGCCGGGCCGCCAGGGTGTGGGCCGAGGCGTCGAGGCTCTGGCCGCTGAGGGCCAGCGCCGCGGCATAGTCGAAGGAGCGCAGCACGCCGCTGACGTCCTTGTACGGGCTGTGCTTGCCTCGGCGCTCGTCCAGCGGCCGCGCCGGTTCGCCCTCGAAATCGATCAGGTAGGCATCGCCCTTGATCACCAGCACCTGGCCCAGGTGCAGGTCGCCGTGGACCCGCATGCGCAGACCGCCGACCGCCTGTTTCGCCAGGCCCTGGATATGCGCCAGGATCGCCTTCTTGTGCCGGGTCCATGACGCCACGCGCTGTTGATCCTCGGCCGCCAGCCCGGACTGATGCTGCTTGAGCACGTGCAAGGCCCGTTCCAGCTGGGCGCCGATCTGCTTTGCCCAAGCCTGGGCATCCTTGTCCGTGCTCGGCCGCGCGCGGAAATCCGGGTTGGCGGTCGGCGCCGCGAGGACCTGGTGCATTTCCCCCAGGCGCTGGCCGAGCATGCCGGCAAAGTCGCGCAGCTCGCCCAGGGCGTTGTAATGCTGGTCCTGCTCGGACATGGCGTCGGCCAGTTCGTCGCGGATCGCCCGCTCCAGGTTGTTCTGGGTCCACTCCCAGGCGTCGCCCTGGTTGCTCAGGTAACCCTGGGCGATCATCAGCAGGCTGTCCTCGCCCCGCCCGTCCCGGCGAATCACCGAACCGAGCAAGGGTGAAATGTGCTGGAAGCCGGCGGCGGTCAGGTAAGCGCCCATCTCCAGTTCCGGATGCACGCCGCTGGCCACCTTGCGGATCAGCTTGAGCACCAGGCTGGCGCCGATCACCACCGAGCTGTTGGACTGCTCGGCGGACAGGTAGCGCACCTCGGATTCCGCGCCCAGGCCGAGCGCGGCCAGTTGCTCCGTGGCCTCGAAGCGGATCTCGCCCTCGCCACAGGGCAGCACGGTGTGCGCCTGGATTGCCTGCAGGACATTGAGCACAAAACTTTCCAGGGCGAAGGCGTCGGTGATCAGCCCCACCTGGCGACCACGGCGGACCCGGGCCAGGGCCAGTTGCTGCGGCAGCGCGGCGCCGATCTGCTCTTCGGCGAGCAGGCCGAACGGCAGTTGGTAGCGCCCGCTCTGGCCGCCGCCGCTGACCTCCAGCTCACTGAGCAACACCGGATGCTGCGGATCGCCGAAGCGCACGCCGTAGGCGATATGCACCTGTTCGATGGTGCTGTCCTTGCCGGCGAACCAGCGGCGCTTGGGCAGCCAGGTCGGCAGCGAGCTCTGCTCCAGGATGGTGCGCGATGGCGCTTCGAGCAATTCCTCGAGGCGTTTTTTCAATACCAGGGTGGTGAAGTCCGGCATGCTCTGGGCCGGCTCCACATGCCAGCTCGGCATCTGGTTTTCCGCCGCCAGGACGAACCAGTAGAAACCGTAGGGCGCCAGGGTCAGGAGGAAATTCAACTGGCCGATCGGTGGGAAGGCGTTCCCGCCGAGCATCTCCACCGGCACCATGCCGGCGAACACCGACAGGTCCAGCTCCGCCGCCTGGGCGCTGCGCGACACGTTGGCCACGCAGAGGATGATTTCGTGCTTGCCGTCGGGCCCGGTGTATTCACGGGTGTAGGCCAGGATCCGGCGGTTGCTCGGCGACAGCATCTTCAGGCTGCCGCGGCCGAAGGCCTTGGACTGTTTGCGGATCGCCAGCATGCGTCGGGTCCAGTTGAGCAGCGAATGGGGGTCGCCGGCCTGGGTCTCGACATTCACCGACTGGTAGCCGTACAGCGGGTCCATGATCGGCGGCAACACCAGGCTCGCCGGGTCGGCCCGGGAGAAGCCGCCGTTGCGGTCGATGGACCATTGCATCGGCGTGCGCACGCCATCGCGGTCGCCCAGGTAGATGTTGTCGCCCATGCCGATCTCGTCGCCGTAATACAGGGTCGGCGTGCCGGGCATCGACAGCAGCAGGCTGTTGAGCAGTTCCACGCGGCGCCGGTCGCGCTCCATCAGCGGCGCCAGGCGCCGGCGAATCCCCAGGTTGATCCGCGCGCGACGGTCGGCGGCGTAGTAGTTCCACAGGTAGTCGCGCTCGCGGTCGGTGACCATCTCCAGGGTCAGCTCATCGTGGTTGCGCAGGAAGATCGCCCACTGGCAGTTGGCGGGAATCTCCGGGGTCTGGCGCAGGATGTCGGTGATCGGGAAGCGGTCTTCCTGGGCCAGCGCCATGTACATGCGCGGCATCAGCGGAAAGTGGAAGGCCATGTGGCACTCGTCGCCGTCATTGCCCTTCACATCACCAAAGTACAGCTGAGTGTCTTCCGGCCACTGGTTGGCCTCGGCCAGCAGCATGCGGTCCGGGTAGTTGGCATCGATCTCGGCGCGGATCCGCTTGAGCACAGCGTGGGTCTCGGGCAGGTTCTCGTTGTGGGTGCCGTCGCGCTCGATCAGGTAGGGAATGGCGTCCAGGCGCAGGCCGTCGATGCCCATGTCCAGCCAATAGCGCATCACCGACAGCACCGCCTTCATCACCTGCGGGTTGTCGAAGTTGAGGTCCGGCTGGTGGGAATAGAAGCGGTGCCAGAAGTACTGGCCGGCCACCGGGTCCCAGGTCCAGTTGGATTTCTCGGTATCGAGAAAGATGATCCGCGTGCCGCCGTACTTCTGATCGTCATCGGACCACACATAAAAATCCCGCGCCTTGGAGCCGGCCTTGGCCTTGCGCGCCCGCTGGAACCAGGGGTGCTGGTCCGAGGTGTGGTTGATGACCAGTTCGGTGATCACCCGCAGCCCACGCTTGTGGGCCTCGGCGATAAACCACCGGGCATCGGCCAGGGTCCCGTAGTCCGGACTGACGCCGCGGTATTCGGCGATGTCGTAGCCGTCGTCGCGGCGCGGCGAGGGATAGAACGGCAGCAGCCAGATGGTGTTCACACCCAGGTCGGCGATGTAGTCGAGCTTGGCGATCAACCCGGGAAAATCGCCGATCCCGTCGTTGTTGGAGTCGAAATAGGATTTGACGTGAACCTGATAGATCACCGCGTCCTTGTACCAGAGCGGGTCCTTGATGAAGGTGGCTGACCTGGTTTTCTTCGCCATGGGTAACTCCTGAAAATTCATTGGTCCGTGGCTGTGTCACTGCCCTGTAGCCGCTGCCGAGCCTGCGAGGCTGCGCCAAGGCCCGCAGGGTCTTCGACGGCCCCAAGAGCGCGTCCCGTTCCGGGCCGATCGCAGCCTGCGGCAGCGGCTACACCGATCGCACCTGTAGCCGCTGCCGAGCCCGCGAGGCTGCGCCAAGGCCCGCAGGGCCTTCAACGGCCCCAAGAGCGCGTCCCGTTCCGGGCCGATCGCAGCCTGCGGCAGCGGCTACACCGATCGCACTTGTAGCCGCTGCCGGGCCTGCGAGGCTGCGCCAAGGCCCGCTGGGTCTTACGGCCCCAAGAGCGCGTCCCGTTCCGGGCCGATCGCAGCCTGCGGCAGCGGCTACACCGATCGCACCTGTAGCCGCTGCCGAGCCTGCGAGGCTGCGCCAAGGCCCGCAGGGTCTTCAACGGCCCCAAGAGCGCGTCCCGTTCCGGGCCGATCGCAGCCTGCGGCAGCGGCTACACCGATCGCACTTGTAGCCGCTGCCGGGCCCGCGAGGCTGCGATAAGGCCCGCAGGGCCTTCGAGGCCGCCCGGAACACGTCCCGTTGCGGGCCGTCCGCAAAATCAGGCAACGCTGATGCGCCAGATGCCGAACGGTTGCTGCCAGGGTTCGATCCGCATGAACTGGGTCTTGCCGTACCAGGTCCAGCGGTGGCCGTTCATCAGGTCCTCGCCCTGGGTCTGCGCATCGTCGGGCAGGCCCAGTTCCCACAGCGGCAATTCGAAATGCGCCTCCTGGGCATTGAACGGGTCGAGGCTGACCGCCACCAGGATGAAGTTGCTGAGGTCGGCGGTGCGCTTGCCGAAATACAGGATGTTGTCGTTCCAGGCGTTGTAGACCTGCAGGCCCAGGTGGGTATGCAGCGCCGGGTTCTGCCGGCGGATGCGGTTGAGCTGGGCGATCTCGGCAATGATGTTGCCGGGGGCGCTGAAGTCCCGGGGGCGGATCTCGTACTTCTCCGAATCGAGGTATTCCTCCCGCCCCGGGACCGGCGCCGCCTCGCACAGTTCGAACCCCGAATACATGCCCCACAGGCCCGAGCCCATGGCGGCCAGCGCGGCGCGGATGAGAAACCCCGGGCGCCCCGAGTCATGGAGAAAGAACGGGTTGATGTCCGGCGTGTTGACGAAAAAGTTCGGCCGGTAGCACTCGCGCCACGGCGACTGGTTGAGTTCGGTGAAGTAAGTCGCCAGTTCGCGCTTGGTGTTGCGCCAGGTGAAGTAGGTGTAGCTCTGGGAATAACCGACCTTGCCCAGGCGCGCCATCATCGCCGGCGTGGTGAAGGCCTCGGCGAGGAAGATCACCTCCGGGTACCGCGCCCGCACATCGGCGATCAGCCACTGCCAGAACGGCAGTGGCTTGGTATGGGGGTTGTCCACGCGAAAGATCTTCACCCCCTCCTCGACCCAGCCGACCACGATGTCGCGCAGCTCCAGCCACAGGCTGGGGATGGCCTCGATGGCATAGAAGTCGACGTTGACGATGTCCTGGTATTTCTTCGGCGGGTTCTCGGCGTATTTGATGCTGCCGTCCGGGCGCCAGTTGAACCAGCCCGGATGCTGCTTGAGCCAGGGATGGTCCTGGGAACACTGGATGGCGAAATCCAGGGCGATCTCCAGGCCGTGCTCGGCGGCAGCCGCCACCAGGCGGCGGAAATCCTCGCGGCTGCCGAGCTGCGGGTGGATCGCCTCGTGGCCGCCCTCTTCGCTGCCGATCGCATAGGGGCTGCCCGGCTCGTCGGGGCCGGCGGTCAGTGAGTTGTTGCGGCCCTTGCGGAAGCTGCGGCCGATGGGATGGATCGGCGGGAAGTACAGCACGTCGAAGCCCATGTCATGGATCATCGCCAGGCGCGAATGCACATCGTCGAAAGTGCCGTGCCGGGCTGGATCGTCGGTGATCGAGCGGGGAAACAGCTCGTACCAGCTGGCGAACTGCGCGCGTTCGCGTTCCACGTCCAGCGGGTATTCCGGGCTCAGGCTCAGGTAGGGACGGTGGTCGGCCTCGGCCATCAGCCGTGCACTGCGTTCGTGCAGGAACAGCGCCACCTGCTCGGCTTCGAGCAGCGTCGCCAGCTCATGGTGCAGCGCCAGCAACTGTTCGCGCAGCGGCCCTTCGCTGCGCTCGGCGGCTTGCAGCACATGGCTGCGGCCCTCCTGCAATTCGAGGCTGACCGCGATGCCGGCCTGGTGTTTCTTCTGCAGGTCGTAGCAGAAGCTGGCGAACTGATCGATCCAGGCTTCGATGCAATACAGGTAGCGCCCCTGGCTGGGCACGCTGAACCGGCCTTCCCAGCCGTTGTTGCCGACATCCTCCATGGTTTCGCTGTGCCAGTAGCCGTCGGCTTCGGCGCACCAGCGGACGCGCACGGCCAGCTTGTCGTGGCCATCGACGAACACCTTGCTGCTGACGTTCACCACCTGCCCCACCACCGCCTTGACCGCGAACTGGCCACCGTCGATCAGCGGCCGGGTGTCCTCGATGACGATACGGGGCAGCAGCAAGGCCTGCGACAGGGGCAGGTTCGGGTTGTATTGCAGTTCGGTCGGTCTTTTTTCGGCAGTCATCGAGCATCACCCCTCACGCCCCATGGACGCTCTGTTGCTGGTCTATTCCGGCGCGGCGCCCACCCTTGGGAGCGGCCCCCCTGGGCCGGCAACGGCCCGCGCGGATCAGCGAAGCACTTAGGTTCCGAGACACCAGGGCCGGGAAAGTTCACCCGGATGTGCCTCCCTTCGCGCCGGGAATCAAATCGCAGGATCGCGGGTCCACCTTGGGAGACGGCGTAAAACCAAGCACAAAGGAGGCCATGCCGATGGGTATCCCGATCCCTGCGCAAACACCCGATCCGAACATCGATCGCCCGATCTTGCCACCGGTCTTGCCACCAACAGGGCCGCAACCGGTGCCCGAAGAAGAGCCACCAGAAACAACCCCGCCGCCCAAGGAGGACCCGCCGAGCGATCCGGCGCCGGTCATCGCTTCGAGTCACAGCATTACGCCCAAACCATGACAAGCGTAGACAATCGATTGTCCGTCGACGCCGTCGCCACCCCGCGGCGGGCATTCCGTCGTTGCTGGCGGCGGGCGTGCCCGTGACGCCTTCAGGGCGCTCCTCCGGGCGGATCCTCGTCGCCTTCCAGCTTGCGCACTATCCAGGGCATCACGCTGAAGACCGCCAGCGCCAGCAAGGTGCTGAGCACCGCCGTGGCTTCGCGGCCAACGCCCACCGAAACGCCGATTGCCGCGGTCATCCAGAGTCCCGCTGCGGTGGTCAGGCCCTTGACGTGCCCCTCCTCGTCCTGCTTGCCCTTGAGGATGGTGCCCGCGCCGAGAAAACCGATACCGGCGATCACCCCCTGCACCACCCGGCTCATGGCATCGGCCTGGGAACCGGACATCTGCGGCACCAGCACGAACAGCGCCGCCCCCAGCGCCACCAGCATATGGGTGCGCACCCCGGCGGCCTTGCCCTTGTGCTCACGCTCGAAACCGAGAATGCCGCCCAGCAGCGCGGCGATCAGCAGGCGCACGGTGATCTGGGTGAGTTGCCGGGCATCGCCGATGTCGGCGAACTCCGCTTGCAGGGTGACCCAGACTTCATTCCACCAGGCGTTCATGCGCAGATCCTTTTCCGTTCGGCTTCTTGTTGACGGGCGGGCGACGAGCTTGGCGAGGCGGCCCTCGTTAATGAGAGGACAGCGGCGCCAGGCAAAAGGTGCGATCTGCCGGCGGACGACCATTGATCGGTCGGGCAGAACCCCGGGCGGCAGCCGGGCCCTAAAGACCCTACCCACCGCATAACAGGATTCGACCATGAGCCTGCGCATCGAAAACCAGACCTGCCACTTCGACACCGAAACCCTTCACGCCCGCCTGCCGGCCAGCGCCGTGACCGTGGTCACCGACGCGGCCAAGTCGATGTCGGCGGTCGACCTCGAAGGACAACGCATCTACCTCACCGAAGCAGAAGCCGACGCATTGACCGTAGCAGGCGCCATCGACGGCCGGCGCCATCTGCACGCCACCGACAGTGATTCGGTGATTTGACTGATCTGCATCACAGCGCCCGGCGCAGGCCTGTGCCAAGCGCCGCTGGCGCCGGAGACCGGGCGCTTTACCGGGTATGGCAAGTTGTCGCAGGGCGGCCCTGCGCGGCCATCTGATCTGCTTTTTATTGCGATACCTGAGCCTGTTATGCAAACAGATCGCTGGGCATAGTTCACCGGCCTGATGGAGGCTGATGAGCGAACGACCATGAGCGAAAGAATCCCCGTCCGATTAGTAGAAACATTCGAGCCTGCGCGCCCTGCGACGAAGGCCAAGTCCAGCGACAACCTGATCCACACCCGTAGCTTCACCGGCTTGTTCCGCACCCTGCGCATGAGCGGCGCGGGGTTCCTGTTCCTGCTGTTCTTCGGCACCGTGTGGCTGAACTGGGGCGGCCGCCAGGCGGTGCTCTGGGACCTGGCGCAGAGCAAGTTCCATATCTTCGGCGCCACCTTCTGGCCGCAGGATTTCATCCTGCTCTCGGCCCTGCTGATCATCTGCGCCTTCGGCCTGTTCGCCATCACCGTGTTCGCCGGCCGCGTCTGGTGCGGCTACACCTGCCCGCAGAGCTCCTGGACCTGGCTGTTCATGTGGTGCGAGAAAATCACCGAGGGCGAACGCAACCAGCGTATCAAGCTGCAAGCCGCGCCCTGGAACCTGAACAAGCTGATCCGCCGTTCGGCCAAGCACACCCTGTGGCTGGCCATCAGCCTGCTCACCGGGCTGACCTTCGTCGGTTACTTCACCCCGATCCGGCCGCTGGCCGAGGAGCTGCTGACCCTGCAGATCGGCGGCGTCAGCCTGTTCTGGGTGCTGTTCTTCACTGGCGCCACCTACCTCAACGCCGGCTGGCTGCGCGAGGCGGTGTGCATGCACATGTGCCCTTATGCGCGGTTCCAGAGCGTGATGTTCGACAAGGACACCCTGACCATCTCCTACGATCCGGCCCGCGGCGAAATCCGCGGCCCGCGCAAACGCGGCGTGAAACCGGCCGATATCGGCCTCGGCGACTGCATCGACTGCCAGCTGTGCGTGCAGGTCTGCCCGACCGGCATCGACATCCGCGACGGCCTGCAGATGGAATGCATTGGCTGCGCCGCCTGCATCGACGCCTGCGATTCGATCATGGACAAGATGGGTTATGCCCGGGGCCTGATCAGCTACACCTCGGAGCACCAGTTGCAGGGTGGCAAGACCCACCTGCTGCGCCCGCGCCTGATCGGCTACAGCACGGTGCTGCTGGTGATGATCGGCGCCCTGGCCCTGGCGCTGGTGGAGCGGCCGATGGTGTCGCTGGACGTCAGCAAGGACCGTGGCCTGTTCCGCGAAAACAGCCTGGGCCAGATCGAGAACATCTACAGCCTGAAGATCATCAACAAGACCCAGCAACGCCAGGATTACCGCCTGCAACTGGTGGACGGCGACGGCTTCGAGCTGCAGGGCAAGCGTGAAATCAGCCTGGCCGCAGGCGAGATCGTCGACCTGCCGGTGTCAGTGGCGATGATCGCCGACCAGCCGCAGAGCAGTTCCCAGGAGCTGAGTTTCAAGGTGGTCGACGCCGACCAGCCACAGATCTACAGCGTGGCCAAAAGCCGGTTTGTTGCACCCTTGAACCGTTGATCCCTTAGACTGGGCGCCGCTTTGCGGCTATCGCGAGCACGCTCGCGCCTACAGGCGCGCATGGGTCCTTGTAGGAGCGAGCGTGCTCGCGATGCATCGCTCAGCCACCGCAGCCTCCAACCCGAGCCGCCCCATGAAACGCTACGAAAAATTCGCCGACGACATCGCAGAACTGATCCGCTCCGGGGTACTCGGCCCCGGCCAGCGCGTACCTTCGGTACGTTATGCCAGCCAGACCTATGGGGTCAGCCCGTCCACGGTATTCCAGGCCTATTACCTGCTGGAACGGCGCGGCCTGATCCGCGCCCGGCCGCGCTCCGGCTACTTCGTCAACACCCATGCGCCCAGCCCGTTCTCGGAGCCGGTGATCAGCAGCCAGGTCAACGAGTCCACCGAGGTCGATGTCAGCGAACTGGTGTTCTCGGTGCTGGACTCGATCAAGGACCCGACCACCGTGCCGTTCGGCTCGGCCTTTCCCAGCCCGACCCTGTTCCCGCTGCAACGCCTGTCGCGCTCCCTGGCCAGCGCCAGCCGCGAGATGGACCCGCGCGTGGTGGTCACCGACATGTCGCCGGGCAACCCGCAACTGCGCCGGCAGATCGCCCTGCGCTACATGGTCGGCGGGCTGATGCTGCCCATGGAGGAACTGCTGATCACCAACGGCGCCCTGGAAGCCCTGAACCTGTGCCTGCAGGCGGTGACCGAACCGGGCGACCTGGTGGCCATCGAGGCCCCGGCCTTCTACGCCAGCCTGCAAGTGCTGGAGCGCCTGAAACTCAAGGCGGTGGAAATCCCCGTGCACCCGCGGGACGGCATCGACCTGGGGGTGCTGGCGCAGACCCTGGAACGGCACCCGATCAAGGCCTGCTGGTGCATGACCAGCTTCCAGAACCCCATGGGCGCGACCATGCCCGAGGCGAAGAAGCAGGAACTGGTGGAATTGTTGCGCAGCCATCAGGTGCCGCTGATCGAGGACGACGTCTACGCCGAGCTGTATTACGGCCAGCAGGCGCCGAAACCGGCCAAGGCCTTCGACACCGAGGGCCTGGTGATGCATTGCGGTTCGTTCGCCAAGAGCCTGGCCCCGGGTTATCGCATTGGCTGGGTCGCCGCCGGGCGTTACGCGCAGAAGATCGAACGGCTGAAACTGATGACCTCGCTGTGCGCCTCGATGCCGGCCCAGGCGGCCATCGCCGACTACCTGCAACACGGCGGCTACGACCGCCACCTGCGCAAACTGCGCTACGCCCTGGAAGAACAGCAAAGCGCCATGCTCGCCGCCATCGCCCGCTATTTCCCGGCGCAGACCCGGGTCAGCCAGCCGGCCGGCGGCTACTTCCTGTGGCTGGAACTGCCGGCGCAGATGGACTCGTTGAAGCTGTTCCAGATGGCCCTGGCTCAGGGCATCAGCATCGCCCCGGGACCGATCTTCTCGCCGACCCAGCGCTTTCGAAACTGCATCCGCCTCAACTACGGCAGCCCGTGGAACGAAGCGGCGGAAAAGGCCATGGAAACCCTGGGCAGGATCGTGCGGTCGTTCTGAAGCCGGGCCGGTGTGGAACCTGTAGCCGCTGCCGAGCGCAGCGAGGCTGCGATCGGCAGCGCAGCGGCCGTAAACCCTGAGTCCGCGATCTGCCTGGATAAACGCGCCAGCTGCCTTTGCGACTGCTACGCAGTCGATCGCAGCCTCGCAGGCTCGGCAGCGGCTACAGGGCTACAGGATCAGCGGCCACCGCCCAGGTCGATAAAGGTCCCGGTGGAATACGAGGCCTTGTCCGACAGCAACCAGATGATCGCTTCCGCCACTTCGTCCGGGCGGCCGCCGCGGCCCATGGGGATGGCGGATTCCAGCTTGCTGACGCGGTCGGCGTCGCCGCTCAGGGCGTGGAAGTCGGTGTAGATATAGCCCGGGCGCACCCCGTTGACGCGGATGCCTTCGCCGGCGACTTCCTTGGACAGGCCGATGGTGAAGGTGTCCAGCGCCCCTTTGGAGGCGGCGTAGTCGATGTACTCGCCGGGTGCGCCCAGGCGGGCAGCGACCGAGGACACGTTGACGATGCTGCCGCCCTGCCCGCCATGCCTTGGCGACATGCGCAGCACCGCATGCTTGGCGCAGAGGATCGGCCCGAGCACGTTGGTCTTGATGATTTTCAGAATGCGGAATTCGGACATTTCGTCGAGTCGCGACTTCGGCCCGACAGTCCCGGCGTTGTTCACCAGCGCGGTGACCCGCCCCAGTTCGGCGTCGACCCGGTGGTACAGGGCGATCACTTCGTCCTCGATGCTGACATCGGCCCGCACGGCAATCGCCTGGGCACCCAGGCCCCGCACCTGCTCCAGCACCTGGAAGGCCGCCTGCTCGTCGGCCTGGTAGTTGATGCAGATGCGATAACCCTGTTGCGCGGCCAGCAGCGCGGTGGCCGCGCCAATACCGCGACCGCCACCGGTGATGAGGATGACTTTGTCCATGCTGCCAACTCCCTCGCTGATCGTTGAACGCCAGCAATTAAACACCCTCGGGCCAGCGTTGCAAACCTTCTCGGGGCCGTCATTCGTCCCGTGGCGGATCGCCGGTCGGCGTGTCTATCCAGGCAGGTCGCAGGCTTGGAGTTTGCGGTCGCTGCGTCGGAATGCCGCCCAAACCGATCGCAGCCTCGCGGGCTCGGCAGCGGCTACAGGGCCAGTTGTTCGGCCTGATGGATGTTCTGCATGAAGCGCGCGGCCGGCAGCGGATGGCCGAGGAAATAACCTTGCAGCGAATCGCAGCCCAGCTGGGTCAGGAAGCTTTGCTGCACATCGGTTTCCACGCCCTCGGCGACGATGCGCAGGCCCAGGGCCTGGCCCAGGGCGACGATGGCCGAGACAATCGCCGCGTCGTCGCTGTCGTGCTCCAGGTCGCGGACAAAACCGCGGTCGATCTTCAATTCGTTGGCCGGCAGGCGCTTGAGGTACATCAGGCTCGAATAGCCGGTACCGAAGTCGTCGATGGACAGGTCCACGCCCATTTCCGCCAGTTGCTTGAGCACGGTCATACTGGCATCGGCATCGCTCATGGCCGTGGTCTCGGTAATCTCCAGGGTCAGGTTGTTGGCCGGCAACTGGTGGCGGCTCAATGCCCTGGCCACGCTGTCGACCAGCCCGGCATGGCAGAACTGCAGCGCGGAGATGTTCACCGCGATCCGCCAGCCTTCATAACCTTCGCTGTACCACTCGCGCATCTGCCGGCAGGCCTCGTTGAGCACCCACTCGCCGATGGGGATGATCAGCCCGGTCTTTTCCGCCAGGTCGATGAACTTGTCCGGCAGCAGCAAGCCCAGTTGCGGGTGATCCCAGCGCAGCAACGCTTCGGCGCCCACTGGCAGGCCGTTGGCAGCGTCGAACTTGGGCTGGTAATACAGCCTGAACTGGCCGTGCTCGACGGCATGGCGCAGGTCCTGCAGCAGTTGCAGCTGCCGGCGCGCATCGCTGTTCATCGAGGCGTCGAAGAAGCTGTAGCCGTTCTTGCCGGTGCCCTTGGCGTGATACATCGCCGCATCGGCATTCATCAGCAGTTCCTGGGGCGTCAGGCCGTTACCCGGGTACACCGCGATGCCGACGCTGGCGGAGATCTGCAACTCATGCTCGGCCACCCGGAACGCCTGGCCGATCAGGCCCACCTGGCGCGCGGCCAGGCGCAAGGCATCGTCCGCCTCGTTCAGTTGTACCAGCAGCACGAACTCGTCGCCGCCGATCCGCGCCAGGGTGTCCTGGCTGCGCAGGTCTTCGCGCAGGCGCACCGCCACCTCGCGCAACAACTGGTCGCCCATGTGATGGCCAAAGGCGTCGTTGACCGGCTTGAAGCCGTCCAGGTCGATGAACATCAGGGCAAAACAACCGCCCTGCTCTGTCACCCGCTGCATCGCCTGGTCGATACGGTCGGCCAGCAGCGTGCGGTTCGGCAGGCCGGTCAGGGTGTCGTGCAGCGCCAGCTGGGTCAGCTCGCGGTTGGCCACGGTCAGCGACTCGGCGAGCACCGCGGTGCGGGCTTCCAGGCGGGCGTCGAGTACCGAGGTCAGCAAGGCAATGACCAGCACCGCCAGGGTGGTGATCAGTACCAGGTTGTCCAGGCCCTTGCCGCTCAGGCCATCCGCCGCCGCGCCACAGAAACTGCCGTCGGCGAAACGCGCCGCGGCCATGCCGGTGTAGTGCATGCCGACAATGGCGATGCCCATCACCATCGCGGCCCCGCAACGGGCCAGGCGCACATAAGGGGTGTTGCGGCGCAGGCGGAAGGCGATCCACAGCGCCGCGGCCGAGGCGCCGACGGCAATCAGCAGCGAGGCGCCGAACAGGCTCGGGTCATAGTCGATGCCCGGCTGCATGCGCAGCGCCGCCATGCCGGTGTAATGCATGGCGCTGATCCCGGCGCCCATGACCAGCGCGCCGCAGGCCAGTTGCCAGAGCGGCAGGCTCTGCTGGCTCACCAGCCACAGGGCGAAACCGCAGGACAGCACGGAGATCAGCAGTGACAGCGCGGTGATGCCGGTGTCGTAGCCCAGGTCGATGGGCAGGCTGAAGGCGAGCATGCCGATAAAGTGCATCGACCACACCCCGATGCCCATGGCCAGGGCGCCGCCGGCCATCCACAGCAACGCCGCTCGACCACGCGTGGTGGCGATGCGACCGGTCAGGTCGAGCGCGGTGTAAGAGGCGAGAATCGCCACAAACAGGGAAATCAGAACCAGGGCGGGAGAGTAGGTACCGGTGAGCATGAACGTCTCGTGGCGTTAGCCGGAAGCGTCCATGCCCGGCGGTAAAAGGCGCAATTGTACTGATTGCGTGTGGAAACACACTCACAAAGTAAGCAAAAAGCCATCATACAGATGAAAATAGCCGCCTGATAAAACAAATCGGTTACAGCGACTCGACGCCTGACAACGGCTACATAACGCCAGGCACGCCGCCATCTGGGTCGCCGCAGGCAAAGCGGCACTCCGACGCAGCGCTCGTAACGCCAGGCAGCGCATTGATGGCAGGCCGCGGGGTCAGGACTGCGCTCGGGTCAGGCAGCGGTCGTAAACCCGGCGACGCGATTGTCCGGGCGGATCGCGGATTCAGCCTGTTACTCCTTGCTGGCCTGAAGCTGGCCGTCCCAGCCCCCGCCGAGGGCGGCGATCAGTTGCACGCTGGTGACCAGCCGGCTTTGCAGCAGGCTCAACACGCTGCGTTCGTTGCTCAACGCCGTGGCCTGCACCGCCACCACGTCCAGGTAGGCGATCACCCCGGCCCGGTACTGGTTCTCGGTCAGGCGCAGGGACTCGCGCGCCGCGTCCAGGGCCTGCTGGCGCACCGCGGCTTCGTCTTCCAGGACCTTGAGCTGCACCAGGTAGTTCTCCACCTCGCGGAAGCCGTCGAGCACGGTCTGGCGGTACTTGGCCACGGTCTGGTCGTAGGCCGCCTCGGTGCGGTCGACTTCCGCCGAGCGCTGGCCGCCGTCGAACAGGGTCATAGCCAGTTTCGGTCCCACCGACCAGAAGCGGTTCGGCAGGCTGATCCAGTCGGCATAGGTACTGCTGCTGTAGCCGCCGGCCAGGCTCAGGGTCAGGTCCGGGTAATAGGCGGCCTTGGCCACGCCGATATTGGCGTTGGCGGCGATCACCGAACGCTCGGCCGAGGCGATGTCCGGGCGCCGTTCCAGCAATTGCGACGGCAGGCTCAAGGGCACCTGGGGCAAGGCCGGGATGTCCTGGGTCTCGGCCAGGCTGAACTCGGCCGGCGGCAAGCCGATCAGCACCGCGATAGCGTTTTCCAGCTGGGCGCGCTGCCAGATCAGGTCGATCAGGTCGGCCTGGGTAGTTTTCAGCTGGGTTTGTGCCTGGGCCACCGCGTCCTTGCCGGAGACGCCGGCGCGGTACTGGTTCTCGGTCATGGTCAGCGAGCGCTGGTAGGCCGCCACCGTGGCTTCGAGCAGGCGCTTCTGCTGGTCCATGACCCGCAGTTGCAGGTAGTTCTGCACCAGCTCCGACTGCTGGCTCAGGCGCATCGCCGCGAGGTCGGCGAAGCTCGCCTCGGCGCTGGCTTCGTTGGCTTCCAGGCCACGGCGCAGCTTGCCCCAGACATCCGCCTCCCAGCTCACCCCGAGCTGGGTGTTGTAGGTGTCGCGAATGCCGCTGGAGGAACTGCTCAGGGCCGAACTGCTGCTGCCGGTGCCCTGGCTGGCGCGGGTTTTCCCGGCGCTCAGGTCGACCGTGGGGAACAGCGAGCCACGGGCGCTGCGCACCAGCGCCTGGGCCTGGCGGTACTGGGCCTCGGACTGTGCCACGGTCTGGTTGGCGCTGTTGAGCTTGTCGATCAGGTCGTTGAGCTGGCGGTCGCTGTACAGCTCCCACCAGGCGCCACGGGCCAGGGAATCGCTGGGGCTGGCCTGGCGCCAGCCCGCCGCCTCCTTGTATTGCGCAGGCTCGGCGACGGTCGGGCGCTGATAGTCCGGGCCGATGGCGCAGGCGCTGAGCAGCGCCAGGCTCAAGCCCAGGCTCGACAACCGCGAGCCACGGGCCAGGGCCAGGCACTGAGGAAGGTTGCGGGGCGAACAGTCAGTCATAGCGGCGTTTCCAGAGCGGCATCGGTACGAACCCCACGCCAGTGGTTGAACTTATGGCGCAGGCGATCGAGATAGAGGTAGACCACCGGGGTGGTGTAGAGGGTCAGGATCTGGCTGAAGACCAGGCCGCCGATGATGGTCAGGCCCAGGGGCTGGCGCATTTCCGCGCCTTCGGCGTTGCCGAGCAGCAACGGCAAGGCGCCGAGGATCGCCGCCAGGGTGGTCATCAGGATCGGCCGCAGGCGCAGCAGGCAGGCACTGCGGATCGAGTCCAGCGGGCCCAGGCCCTGGTGGCGCTCCAGCTGCAACGCCAGGTCGATCATCAGGATGGCGTTTTTCTTCACCACGCCGATCAGCAGGAACAGCCCCAGCAGCGAGATCAGGCTGAACTCGCCGCCCAGCACATAGATCGACAGCAAGGCGCCGACCCCGGCCGACGGCAGCGTGGAGAGAATGGTCAACGGGTGAATGTAGCTTTCATAGAGCACACCCAGCACCAGGTACACCGCCAGCAGCGCGCCAAGGATCATGAACGGCTGGCTCTTCTGGGTCGCGGCGAAGGCGTCGGCGGTGCCGGCCATCTTGGCGATCACGTCTTCGGGCATGCCGACCTTGGCGATCGCCCGCTCGATGGCCGCCGTGCCCTGCTCCACCGTCACCCCTTCGGCCATGTCGAAGGCAATGCTGTCCGAGGCGAACTGGCCTTCGTGGCTGACCCGGTCGTCTTCCAGGCTGTTCTCGTAATGGGCGATGGTCGACAGCGGCACCCGCGCGCCGTCGGCGGTGATCACCTGCACCTGGTTGAGGGTGACCGGGTCCTGGGCGTACTTCGGGTTGACCTCCATCACCACCTGATACTGGTTGAGGCTGTCGTAGATGGTGGAAATCTGCCGCTGGCTGTAGGCGTTGTTGAGCACCGCGGTGACCATGTTCATGTCGATCCCCAGGCGCTTGGCCTGGTCGCGGTCGACCACCAGGGTCACCTGCTGGGCGCCCCGCCCTTCGCGGGCGTCGATGGCGGTGAGCTCCGGCAAGGCACGCAGCGCGGTCACCACTTTCGGGTACCACTCGCGCAACGCCCCCAGGTCGCCGCTCTGAATGATGTAGGAATACTGCGAGGTGGTCTGTTCGCGGCCGCCACCGAATTGCAGGTCCTGGTCGGCCATCAGCATCAGTTGGGCGCCGGGCACCTTGGGCATTTCCTTGCGCAGGCGCTCGATGACCTTCTGCGCGGAAATGTTGCGCTCCTTGATCGGCTTGAGGCGCACCAGCATGAAGGCATTGTTGGTGCCGTTGCTGCCACCGATGAAGCCGGCCACGCTCTCCACCGCCGGGTCCTTGAGCACTTCGCGGCGGAAGATTTCCATCTTCGGCTGCATCACGGTGAACGACAGGCCGTCGTCGCCCCGCACGAAACCGATCAACTGGCCGGTGTCCTGCTGCGGCATGAAGGTCTTGGGCACCACCACGTACAGCGCGATGTTGACACCGATGGTCACGAACAGGCTGAGCAGGGTCAGGCGCTTGTGGCGCAGCACCCAGTCCAGGCTGCTGGCGTATTTCGCCACCATCCAGTCGTTGCCGCGCTGGCTCCAGCGCTGCAGGCCGTTCTCCTGGCCCGGCACGTGGGGCTTGAGCCAGCGGGCGCAGAGCATCGGGGTCAGGGTCAGGGACACCACCAGGGACACGACAATGGCCGCCGCCAGGGTGATGGAAAACTCACGGAACAGGCTTTCGATGATCCCGCCCATGAACAGGATCGACAGGAACACCGCCACCAGCGAGACGTTCATCGACAACAGGGTGAAACCGACCTCCTTGGCCCCCAGGTAAGCCGCCTTCAGCGGCGCGATGCCTTCGTCGATGTGCCGGGAAATGTTCTCCAGCACCACGATGGCGTCGTCCACCACCAGCCCGGTGGCGAGAATCAGCGCCATCAGCGACAGGTTGTTCAGGGAAAAACCGTACAGGTACATCACCGCGAAGGTGCCCACCAGCGACACCGGCACCGCCAGGGTCGGGATCAGCGAGGCGCGCAGATTGCCGAGGAACAGGTAGACCACCAGGATCACCAGGGCCACGGCGATCAGCAGGGTCATCTCGGCTTCATGCAGGGTGGCCTTGATCACCGGCGAGCGGTCCATCGCCAGGTTGAGCTTGACGCTGGCCGGCAATACCGCCTGCAACGCCGGCAACTGCGCCTTGATCTCGTTGACCGTCTCGATGATGTTGGCCCCGGCCTGGCGGTTGATCACCAGCAGCACCGCCGCGTCGTCGTTGAAGAAGCCGCTGTTGTAGCGGTCCTCGACGCCGTCGCTGACCCTGGCCACGTCTTTCAGGCGCAGGGCCGCGCCGTCCTTGTAATGGATGATCAGCGGCTCGTAGTCACGGGCCTTCTCCAACTGGTCGTTGGCCTGCACCTGCCACATCTGCTCGCTGTTCTCCACCGAGCCCTTGGGTCGGCGCACGTTGGCTTCGGCGATGGTCTTGCGCACATCGTCGAGGGCCACGCCGTACTGGTTGAGCAACTGCGGCTCGAGCTCGATGCGCACCGCCGGCAGCGAACTGCCGCCGATCTGCACCTCGCCCACCCCGGGCACCTGGGACAGGCTCTGGGACAGGATGGTCGAGGCCAGGTCGTACAGCTGGCCCTTCTCCAGCACATCGGAGGTCAGCGACAGCACCATGATCGGCGCCTGGGACGGGTTGACCTTCTTGTAGGTGGGCATGCTGCGCATGCCGCTGGGCAGCAGGTTGCGCGAGGCGTTGATCGCCGCCTGCACTTCCCGCGCCGCGCCGTTGATGTCGCGGTCCAGGTCGAATTGCAGGATGACCCGGGTCGACCCCTGGCTGGAACGGCTGCTCATGGTGTTGACCCCGGCGATCGCGCCGAAGGAACGCTCCAGGGGCGTGGCCACGGTCGACGCCATCACCTCGGGGCTGGCCCCCGGCAGGCTGGCCTGGACCACGATCACCGGGAAGTCCATCTGCGGCAGCGGCGACACCGGCAGCAGGCCGAAGCTGACGCCGCCCAGCAGCATGATCGCCAGGCTCAGCAGCATGGTGGCCACCGGCCGGCGGATAAAGGGTCCGGACAGGTTCATGGCTGCTCTACCGGCTCCGCGGGCTCAGGCGCCGAACGCCAGCGCCGGCCCAGGCGGTCGAAGTACAGGTAGATCACCGGCGTGGTGAACAGCGTCAGGATCTGGCTCAGCAACAGGCCGCCGACCATCACCAGGCCCAAGGGCTGGCGCAGTTCGGCGCCGGAGCCGGTAGCGAGCATCAGCGGCACGGCGCCGAACAGCGCGGCCAGGGTGGTCATCAGGATGGGCCGGAAACGCAGGAGCGCCGCCTGGTAGATCGCCTGCTCCGGGGCCATGCCCTGGTTGCGTTCGGCGTCGAGGGCGAAGTCGATCATCATGATCGCGTTCTTCTTGACGATGCCGATCAGCAGGATGATGCCGATGATCGCGATCATGCCCAGGTCGTTGCCGCTGAGGATCAGCGCCAGCAAGGCGCCCACCGCCGCCGACGGCAGCGTGGACAGGATGGTGATCGGGTGGATGTAGCTCTCGTAGAGCACCCCCAGCACGATGTACATGGTCACCACCGCCGCCAGGATCAGCAGCAAGGTGCTCGACAGCGAAGCCTGGAACGCCTGGGCCGCGCCCTGGAACCGGGTCTGCACGCCCACCGGCATGCCGATGTCCCGCTGCACCTGCTCGATGATGTCCACCGCCTGCCCCAGGGCCACGCCGGGCGCCAGGTTGAACGACATCATCACCGCCGGGAACTGGCCGATATGGGCGATGGCCAGTTGCGCCTGGCGCTCCTCGACCCGGGCCAGGCTCGACAGCCGCACCTGGCCGCCGTCGGCGGCCTTCACATGGATCTGTTCCAGCGCCTGCGGGCCGATGTTTTCCCCGGCCTGGGCCTGCAACACCACGCGGTATTGGCTGGCCTGGGTGTAGATGGTGGAAATCTGCCGCTGGCCGAAGGCGTCGTACAGCGCGTCGGTGATGTTCGACACCGAGACACCGATGCGCGAAGCGGCGTCGCGGTCGATCACCAGGTACACCTGCAACCCCTTGTCCTGCAGGTCGCTGGCGACGTCGGTGAGTTCTGGCCGGTGAGCCAAGGCATCCACCAGGCGCCCGGTCCACAGGGCCAGCAGGTCGGCATCCGGCGACGACAGGCTGAACTGGTACTGGGTGCGGCTGACCCGGTCCTCGATGGTCAGGTCCTGCACCGGCTGCATGAACAGGCGGATGCCCACCAACTGGTCGACCTGCGGCTGGATGCGTGCAATCACTTCGGCGGCGCTGAGGTCGCGCTCGCGGTGCGGCTTGAGGTTGATCAGCAACCGGCCGCTGTTGAGGGTGGCGTTGTCGCCATCGACCCCGATATAGGACGACAGGCTTTCCACCGCCGGGTCGGCCAGGATGATTTTCGCCAGGTCCTGCTGGCGCTGGCTCATGGCAGCGAAGGACACCGACTGCGGCGCTTCGGAAATGCCCTGGATCACCCCGGTGTCCTGCACCGGGAAGAAGCCCTTGGGCACCACCATATAAAGGAACACGGTCAACGCCAGGGTGCCGACGGCCACCAGCAGGGTCAGCGGCTGATGCTTGAGCACCCACTGCAGCCAGCGACCGTAGCTGGCGATCAGCCAGTCGATCCAGGCACCGCTGGCACGGTAGAAGCGGCCCTGTGCTTCTGCCTTGGGCTCACGCTTGAGCAGGCGCGCGCACATCATCGGCGTCAGGGTCAGGGACACCACCAGGGAAATCAGGATCGCCACTGCCAGGGTGATGGCGAACTCGCGGAACAGCCGCCCGACCACATCGGCCATGAACAGCAGCGGAATCAGGACGGCGATCAGCGACAGGGTCAGCGACACCAGGGTGAAGCCGATCTGCCTGGCGCCCTTGAGCGCGGCCTGCATCGGGCTGTCGCCCTCCTCGATGAAGCGCGAGATGTTCTCCAGCATCACGATGGCGTCGTCGACCACGAAGCCGGTGGCGATGGTCAGGGCCATCAGGGTCAGGTTGTTGACCGAGAAACCCGCCAGGTACATCACGCCGAAGGTACCGATCAGCGACAGCGGCACGGCTATCGACGGGATCACCGTGGCGCTGGCCCGGCGCAGGAACAGGAAGGTCACCATCACCACCAGGGCGATGGCGATCAGCAGTTCGTGCTGCACGTCGGTGACCGAGGCACGGATGGTCTGGGTGCGGTCGGTGAGCACGGTGACGTCAAGGCCGGCCGGCAGGTTGTCGGTGATGCTCGGCAGCAGCGCCTTGATCCGGTCCACCACCTCGATCACGTTGGCCCCGGGCTGACGCTGGATATTGAGCAGCACCGCCTGGTTTTCATTGGCCCAGGCCGCCAGGCGTTCGTTCTCGGCGCCGCCGGCGATCTGCGCGACGTCCTTCAGGCGCAGCGGCGCGCCATTCTTGTAGGCCAGGATCAGCTCGGCGTAATCCTTGGGCGAGGTCAGCTGGTCGTTGGCGTCGAGCATCGACACCCGGGTCGGGCCGTCGAAGTTGCCCTTGGGCTGGTTGACGTTGGAGGCGCCGATCAGGGTACGCACGTCCGCCAGGTTGAGGCCGTTGGCCGCCAGGGCCTGCGGGTTGACCTTGATCCGCACCGCCTGGCGCTGGCCGCCGGCGATGCTGACCATGCCGACGCCGCTGATCTGCGCGATCTTCTGCGCCATGCGGGTATCGACCAGGTCGTTGAGCTTGGGCAGCAGCATGGTCTTGGAGGTGATGGCCAGGGTCAGCACCGGGGTGTCCGCCGGGTTGACCTTGTTGTACACCGGCGGCGCCGGCAGATCCGTGGGCAGCAGGTTGGTCGCGGCATTGATCGCCGCCTGCACCTGCTGCTCGGCGACATCCATATTGATGTCGAGGTTGAAGCGCAGGGTCAGCACCGAGGCGCCGCCGGAGCTGGTGGAGGCCATCTGGGTCAGGCCGGGCATCTGCCCGAACTGGCGCTCCAGGGGCGCGGTGACCGCGCTGGTCATCACGTCGGGGCTGGCGCCGGGGTACAGGGTCATCACCCGGATGGTCGGGTAATCGACCTGGGGCAACGCCGAGACCGGCAGCAGGCGATAGGCGATCAGGCCGGCCAGGACAATGGCCAGCATGCTCAGGGTGGTGGCTACCGGACGGAGGATGAACAGCCGCGAGAGGTTCATGCGCCGACCTTGCTCGCCGGGGCGTCAGCGGCCGGGGCCGGCGTGGTCGCCGAGCTGGCCGGCTTGCCCTGCAGGTGCTGGGTCGGGGTGGCCGGGACTTCCTCGGCGGTGTTGACCACCTCCACTTCGCTGCCGTCCTTCAGGCGGTCGGTGCCTTCCAGCACCACGCGATCGCCGGCTTCCAGGCCGGCCTTGACCACGGTGGAATCGCCGTTGCTGTCGCCAACCTGCAACGGGCGGATCTTGACCTTGTTGTCGCCGTCCAGGGCGTAGACGAAGGTGCCGTTGGTGCCGAACTGGATCGCCGCCGACGGCGCCAGCACCACGTTCTTCAGGGTATCGGCGAGCACGCGCACGTTGACGAACTGGTTGGGAAACAGCACCTGGTCGCGGTTCTCGTAACGCGCCTTGAACTTCAGGGTGCCGGTGGTGGTGTCGATCTGGTTGTCGAGGCTTTGCAGCACGCCGCTGGCCTGCAGCGCCTGGTCGCCGCGGTCCCAGGCTTCCACCGGCAGCCTGGCGCCGCTGCGATAACGCTCCAGCACCGTGCTCAGGTTATTCTCCGGCAGGGTGAAGGCGACGCTGATCGGCTGGGTCTGGGTGATGACCGCCAGCGCGGTGGTGTCGTTGGCCGCCACCAGGTTGCCGACGTCCAGTTGGCGCAGGCCGACGCGGCCGGTGATCGGCGCGCGGATCTTGGTGAATTCGAGATTGAGCTTGGCGTCGTTGACCGCCGCCTGGTTGGTCTTGACCGTGCCCTGGTACTGGCCGACCAGCGCCGCGGCGGTGTCCAGGGTCTGCTTGGCGATGCTGTCCTGGGCATACAGGCCGCGATAACGCTCGTAGTCGACCTGGGCGTTCTTCAACTGGGCCTGGTTCTGCAACAGCGTGCCTTCGGCCTGGAGCAAGGCGTTCTGGTAAGGCCGTGGGTCGATTTCCGCGAGCAGGTCGCCGGCCTTGACCATCTGCCCTTCCTCGAAGGCCACCTTGACCAGCTCACCGGCCACCCGGCTGCGCACATTGATGGTGTTCAGCGCGGTGACGGTGCCCAGCGCCTTGTAATACAGCGGGAAGTCCCCGCGCGTGGCCGGCGCCACCCGCACCGGGATCGGCCCGGTCGCGCCACCGAATCCCGGCCGCATCGACCCGCTACGCCCGGTGTGTCCGGCAGCGGCCTTTTGCCCGGCGGCATCCTTGTGGGTGGTCGAGGCCGGCCAGAACTTCCAGCACAGGCCGACGATGGCCAACAGGACAAGCAGGCCGAACAGCCAGCGACGGGAGTTGCGGGAAACGGAGGATTGCATGGAATGATCAACCATTGGGCGCGAGGGGATCTTTTTCAGAAGGCTGAAAGATAAGCACTGGCCGGTGTTTAGCAAAGCGCCTTTACCGGCAATTTACCTTGGGCCTACGTTTGCAAGTGTCTGCTAAGCCACTGAAGCACAAATAAAAACGGCCTGGACAGGGCCAGGCCGTGAATAATTGTAAAACCTGTTACTTCAGAACGGCCAAGGCCGCGTCGTAGTTGGGTTCTTCAGCGATTTCCTTGACCAGCTCGCTGTGCAGCACGGTGTCGTTCTCGTCCAGCACCACCACTGCACGGGCGGTCAGGCCGGCCAGCGGGCCGTCGGCAATGGCCACGCCGTAGTTCTCGATGAACTCGCGGCCACGCAGGGTCGACAGGTTCTGCACGTTATCCAGGCCTTCGGCGCCGCAGAAACGGGCCTGGGCGAACGGCAGGTCAGCCGAGATGCACAGCACTACGGTGTTGTTCAGGCCGCTGGCCTGGGCGTTGAACTTGCGCACGGAGGTGGCGCAGGTCGGGGTGTCGACGCTCGGGAAAATGTTCAGCACTTTGCGCTTGCCGGCAAAGCTGCTCAGGGTGATGTCGGCCAGGCCGGCGCCCACCAGGGAAAACGCTGGCGCCTTGGAGCCGGTTTGTGGCAGTTGGCCGTTGACTTGAACCGGGTTGCCTTTAAGGGTGACTTGAGCCATGAACGGAGTCCTTATAAACGATTGTCATTGAACAGCTGTAAAGAACATCGAGAGGCCGGAAGTTAAACATGAAACGCCCCGGGCCACCTATGCCCGGGATACAAATTGTCGCCCTTTTGCGCCCTTGACTGGATACAGGGAGCGAGGCCGCACGACGACCATCAGTTCAGCAAGCGCAGCATATTGCGATGCCGGGCCTCGAAAATGCGCGCCATGTAGGCATTGACCATCAGCCATTCCAAAAGTGCGCCACCCAGAGCCCGATAAGTCACCCGGTCGGTATACAGGGTACCCCCGTCGCAGGCCTCGACCCGGTGTTCATGACGGAAGGCGCGCAGCGGTCCCTTGAGCATCTCGTCGACGAAATGGCGATCGCCGACTTCACGTATAACCACCGTCCATGTCGCCGGTATGACACCCCACATCCAGTGCCGAAAGCTGAACTGGCGCCCGGCGCTGATCCGCAGGTCATGGATATCCACGCCCTGCAAGGGGGTGATGCGCTCGGGAAAGATCTTCGGGAAGTTGGCGCCTTCAAGACAGAAATCCAGCACCTGGGCCGGGCTGCGACCGGCAATGAAAGTCGTGCGTTCAACCACCGGCATGCCAGGGAAAACTCCTTGAGTTCGTCAATAAAACATAATGTAAAACATCATATATACTTTGTATCTATATGTTTTTATTGAATTTATTAACATTGATAAATCACATTAACTTAACCACTATAAAAACATGGAAATAATCACAATTCACATGAAGGATAAAGCAGGCCTTGAAGCTCCGCCACCGCTCGATCCTGGAGCAGGCAGCCAGGGTGCGGACGCTGTAATCCTGTCCCGGGCGATGCCGCCGTGGGCCTTGCTCCCTCGCCTCGCCAGCGAAACCTGTGCTCTTCATTGGCTGCCGGACCTGCTCGATGAAGGGGTCAGGCACCCGTCCTGACCCCGACGCAGTTGGCAAAAAGACGCTCGGAAGATGCGCCAGGCGTTACTGTTTTTTCAGCTTGTTAAAGGACTGATGCAGGTCGGAGGCCCAGCCGTCGATGACGTTTTTCACGTCCGCAGGCTGCATGACCTGGGTCTCGTTCTGCAGCGGCTTGCCACTGCCCTTGCGCACCACCTGGGCGATCACCTTGTTGTTGCCGCCGTCGATGAACTGCGCCTCGGTACCCAGGGTGGTTTCCTGGTCGCGGATCCCGCTGGCCGTGCTCACCGCCGCCGCCACCAGGGCGATGGGAATGATTTCGTAAGGCTTCAGGCCTTCGGTCTTGCTGCTCACGGCGGTGATCGCCGCGCGCACCACAATCACGCCCGGCCCCGGTGCGGTGGCTAGCGGCAAGTCCTTGCCGATCTCGCGCTTGAGCGCCTCGTCGTAATAGCGGTTGATGCCGTACAAGGTGTTCTGCGGGATCTTCACCGTCGGTTGCGGCTTGGGATAGAACTGGGTGGGCTCGATATAGACGCTGCTGTACTGCTTCAGGTCCAGCTTGGGATCGACCCAACGCATCACTTCGACGCCCGATGGCGACTTGGCCTCCTTGAGCTGGCTGTAGTCGCCAAGGAAACCGGAATATTCGTCTGGCTGGGTGATGTTGCTGGAACAGCCCACCAACCCTAGGGTGGCCAGGCACAGCGTGCTCATCATCGATGCGAGCTTCATGGGGTAACTCCTGTCAGAAATCCGGAAGCGCTACTGGTTTGAGGAAGTGTAGGTATAGCCAATAGCGAGCAAATCAGCACAACAAAAGCGGATTAATCGGCAAAGCAGGCCAGAGATTTCTTAGCGAATCGGACAGATACGGGCGCAGCGTCAACGCTGCACCCCACCCCCTTACCAGGTGGTTCCGCGCCTTGCCGCCGCCTCGCGCCGAGCGTCGATGCGCATGGCCTTGAGCAGGGAGAAGGTCCCGGCCAGGACGATCACGGCGCCAAACACGAAGTCGATGCCGTACAGCTGGTAGTCCTGCAGCGGCCCGACCAGGAATACCCGGACCGCCGCCACGCCCAGCAGCGTGGCGAGAAAGTCGAGGGTCGGCTCGTCGCGGTACAGCACCATCAGCAGCGGCAGGCACAGCACCAGCGACAACAGCAGCACGATGATCTTGAACGAGCCTTTGCGCTCGATGCTGAAGGCGCACTCGCTGGCGCCATAGGCCGGATAGTCGCCGGGCTGGACCAGGCTGTTCTGCTCGGCGATGTAGTCCGCCGGGTTGTACAGCCGGGTCGGGGTGAAGGTATTGGACAGGTTCATCTGCGTGGTGATGCGCTTGAACGGCAGGTCGACCTGCTCGTTGCCCTTGAGGATGTACAGCACCGGCTTGTAGCCGTAACGGTAGACCTCGAAGGGAAACCGGCTGGACTCGCCATTGACCCGGATCGGCCGGCTTTCCAGGTCCGCGTAGGCATTCTTGTACGGCGAGTTGAAATTGCGGTTCAAGGGCTTGACCTTGACCTCTTCAAAGAACAACGGCGGCAGGCTGTAGCTGGACTGCAAGGGTTCCAGGCGCAATTTCAGCGGGTAGCGGCCCAGTTCATAGCGGTTGTAGGTGCGCTCGGAAACGTTGACCTCCCCCGAGACCCTGAACTCGCCCTGGGTGCCGTTGCTGACCCTGAGCAGCAGATAGTCGCGCTTGAAGGAATGCGGCGCATCCGTGGCCGGGCCACACCAGCCGTAGCTGTCGAGGGGGTCGCCGAGGCGACCGCTGCGGGCATCCTGGTACACATAGAAATAGCCGACCCACAGGGTCAGGATCAGCAACAACGAAAACAACCCGAGTATCTTTTTAGCAACGCTCACAGCCGCGACTCTCTTCCATGGATGGCCCATGCCAGGCACGCCTGCGACTGATCGCCGGACGCCGATCCCTGGCTCCTTCATAAAGGCTGGGACTCTACCAAAGTGCCATCAGCGACCCAAGGACAAATGCCCCTGTCAGCCAGACAATGGCCGTTGCCCGCCCTGTTCATGGGCGACTGTGAGCATTGACCGGCGTGCCGACCTGTGCCGGCGCCCCTCTTCAGCGCCTCCGGAACAGCGGCCGTGGCTCGATCGCCGAGCGCCCGTAAAGCACGCTCATGCCCGCCAGCCCCTTGAGGGCGTCGTCGGCGCATTTGTCTTCGCGGATGGCAAAGCTGTCGAAACCGCATTGGCGCATATGGCTGAGCTGGTCGCGCAGCACATCGCCCACCGCCCGCAGTTCGCCCATCCAGCCCAGGCGGGTGCGCAGCAGGTAGGCCTGGCTGTAGGCGCGGCCGTCACGCAAGCTGGGGAAGTCCAGGGCGATCAGCGGGATCAGCTTGAGCCAGGGCCTGAGGCCTTCCACCTCGTCGTCCGGGCCGAGCCAGACCCCGTCCCGCGCCGGCACATGCTCGATGCGGCGGATCAGCCAGCGGGCCAGGGGCAAGATCAGCGGCCCCGCGGGCAGCGGGCCGTCCACCTCACGCACCAGGTTCCAGGGATCGTCCTCGACCCGCCCGGCCTGGCCATCCTGCAAGCGCAACAGATTGTTCATGGTTTTAGTCTCTCGCTCACGGCTGTAATTTCTCGCTCACGGCTGTGCTTTCTGTTGCACGGTCGCATTGCTGGCTCATGGCTGCGCCTCCAGCACTTTCGGATAGACCCGCTCCTTGAACGGCTCCAGGCCGATGCGTTGCACGGTATCGACGAACGGCTCCTCGCTTTCCCGGTAACGCACGAAGGTGGCGATGATGCGCTCGATCACCCCGGGCACTTCCTCGGCGCTGAACGACGGGCCTATGACCTTGCCCAGCGCGCTGTGCTTGCCCTGGGCGCCGCCGAGGGTGACCTGGTACCACTCGCTGCCGTTCTTATCGACGCCGAGGATGCCGATATTGCCGATGTGGTGATGGCCGCAGGCGTTCATGCAGCCGGAGATGTTCAGGCTGATGTCACCCAGGTCATGCAGGTAATCCAGATCATCGAAACGCGCCTGGATCGCCTGGGCGATGGGGATCGACTTGGCGTTGGCCAGGGCGCAGAAGTCGCCGCCGGGACAGGCGATGATGTCGGTCAGCAGGCCGACGTTGGCGCTGCCCAGGCCCTGTTCGCCCGCCAGCCGCCACAGCTCATGCAGCGCGGCCTTGGGCACGTCCGGCAGGACGATGTTCTGTTCGTGGGCGATGCGGATCTCGCCGAAACCGAAGGCCTCGGACCACTCGGCCACCGCCTCCATCTGCGCCGCCGTCACGTCTCCGGGCGGCGAGGCGCTGCCGGGCTTGGTCGACAGCACCACGCTGGCGTAGCCCGGCACCTTGTGCGGCTGGACGTTGTGCGCCACCCAGCGCTCGAAGGCCGGTTCCTCGGCCAGGCGGCTGCCGTAATCGAGATCGGTGGCTGGCTGGTGCTCGTAGAGCGGCGGGATAAAGGCACTGGCGACCCGCTGGTATTCGGCCTCGGTCAGCTGCGCCGGGCCGTCCTTGAGGTGCTGCCACTCCTCCTCCACTTCCTTGGCGAAGGCCTCGATGCCCAGGGCCTTGACCAGGATCTTGATCCGCGCCTTGTACTTGTTGTCGCGCCGGCCGTGGCGGTTATAGACCCGCAGCACCGCCTCGACATAGGACAGCAGGTGCTGCCACGGCAGGCCGTCGCGGATCTGCTGGCTGAGGATCGGCGTGCGCCCCAGGCCGCCGCCGACCATCACCCGCAGCAGCATCTGCCCGCGCCAGTCGCGGTACAGGTACAGGCCGATGTCATGCATCATGATCGCCGCCCGGTCCTCGCGGGCCGAGCAGATGGCGATCTTGAACTTGCGCGGCAGGAACAGGAATTCCGGGTTGATGGTCGACCACTGGCGCAGGATCTCCGCCAGGGGCCGCGGGTCCATCAGCTCGTCGGCGGCCACCCCGGCGAAGGCTTCGGTGGTGATGTTGCGCACGCAGTTGCCGGAGGTCTGGATCGCGTGCATCTCGACGCCGGCCAGGCGTTCGAGGATGTCCGGCACCTGGGCCAGTTCGATCCAGTTGAACTGCATGTTCTGCCGGGTGGTGAAGTGACCGTAGCCGCGATCGTAGTCGCGGGCGATGCTGGCCAGGGTGCGCATCTGCCGCGCACTGAGGGTGCCGTAGGGAATGGCCACCCGCAGCATGTAGGCGTGTTTCTGCATGTACAGGCCGTTCTGCAGGCGCAGCGGCAGGAACTCTTCTTCGCTCAGCTCGCCAGCCATGAAGCGTTCGACCTGATCGCGAAACTGCGCCACCCGTTCAAAGACCAGGGCCCGGTCGTACTCGTCATAGTGATACATGTCACGGCCTCATCAGTGCTGACCCGCTTCCGCCCCTGGCGCTGAAGCCGCTGTAATCCTGTAGCCGCTGCCGAGCAACGCGGGGCTGCGATCGAGTTGGGCGGCATCCCGGCGTAGCGCTCGCAATCCAGGCTATGCGGTCTGGCGGACAGAACGCATGTGCCGGTCCTGCGGCTGCTTTGCAGCCGATCGCAGCCTCGCTGCGCTCGGCAGCGGCTACAGGGCCACAGTGGCCACGGGGTTATGGCATTCCAGGGGGGATCCGGGGGTTTTGGTGTGGCGGTGACTATGCCCTTGCGGCTCAGGACGTTACAGATTCAGGTAAAAACTAAAAAACCGTATCAGCCGCCACCCGGCCTGCACAGGCAGGCGGGCAAATCTGATCCGTATTAATGGTTTTTTTCTGAGACTGTTTTGTTTCGCCGCTGCTTTCTACAGTGCGTCGCATGCCAGGCCGGGTGGCCTGGCAAGCCTTTGCAACCGTGGAAGCATTGACCATGAGCACAGCAACAATGGAACCGGCCTACAACTACAAGGTGGTGCGCCAATTCGTCATCGCCACCGTGGCCTGGGGCGTGATCGGCATGGCCATGGGGGTATGGATCGCCTCCCAGCTGGTCTGGCCGCAAATGAACCTCGACCTGCCCTGGACCAGCTTCGGCCGCCTGCGCCCGCTGCACACCAGCCTGGTGATCTTCGGCTTCGCCGGCAGCGCCCAGTTCGCCGCCAGTTACTACGCGGTACAGCGTACCTGCCAGGTGCGGCTGTACTCCGACAAGCTCGCCGCCTTCACCTTCTGGGGCTGGCAGTCGGTGATCCTGATCATGCTGGTCACCCTGCCGCTGGGCTACACCACCACCAAGGAATACGCGGAAATCGAATTCTCCGGCGCGGTGTGGATGGCCGTGGTCTGGGTGGTCTACGGCATTGTGTTCTTCACCACCGTGGTGCAGCGCAAGACCAGGCACATCTACGTCGGCAACTGGTTCTTCGGCGCCTTTATCCTGGTGATCGCCATGCTGCACGTGGTCAATCACCTGTCGATCCCGGTGGACTGGTTCAAGTCCTACCCGGTGTACTCCGGCGCCACCGACGCCATGGTCCAGTGGTGGTACGGCCACAACGCCGTGGGCTTCTTCCTGACCACCGGTTTCCTGGGGATGATGTACTACTTCGTGCCCAAGCAGGTCGGGCGCCCGGTGTATTCCTATCGCCTGTCCATCGTGCACTTCTGGGCACTGATCACCCTGTACATCTGGGCCGGCCCGCACCACCTGCACTACACCGCCCTGCCGGACTGGGCGCAATCGCTGGGCATGGCCATGTCGATCATCCTGCTGGCGCCAAGCTGGGGCGGCATGATCAACGGCATGATGACCCTCTCGGGCGCCTGGCATAAGTTGCGCAGCGACCCGATCCTGCGCTTCCTGGTGCTGTCCCTGGCGTTCTACGGCATGTCGACCTTCGAGGGGCCGATGATGGCGATCAAGACGGTCAACGCCCTCTCCCACTACACCGACTGGACCATCGGCCACGTCCACGCCGGCGCCCTGGGCTGGGTGGCGATGATCACCTTCGGCGCCATCTACCACATGGTGCCCAAGGTCTTCGGCCGTGAGCAGATGCACAGCGTGCCGCTGATCAACCTGCACTTCTGGCTGGCGACCATCGGCACCGTGCTCTACATCGCCTCGATGTGGGTCAACGGCATCACCCAGGGCCTGATGTGGCGCGCGGTCAACGACGACGGCACCCTCACCTACTCCTTCGTCGAGGCCCTGCAGGCCAGCCACCCGGGCTTTGTCGTGCGCTTCGCCGGGGGCGTGTTCTTCCTCAGCGGCATGCTGCTGATGGCCTACAACACCTGGCGCACCGTGCGCGTGGCCGACCCGCGCCTGGCCCTCGGCGACGCCCAGATCGCCTGATCGCCCAAGAACACGACGCGGGCCACACCCGGCCCGCGTCGCTCATTCCCTCCTGCAGCCCAGCGAGCCCCCGATGATCGAATTCGCCCTTGACCTGCTCGGCGTGACCTTCCTTTACCTCAGCATCGGCTACTGCCTGCGCCAGCAATCGGCCAAGAGCCTCGACGATGCCAGCCTGATCCCCTTCGCCGACGACCCGGACGTGGCGCGCCGGGTGGAACGGGCCACCGGCAAGAAAATCGACGCCGTGGCGCCGGAACCGACCGAAGCCAGGCCCGGCTGGGGCAACCTGGAGGTATGAAACCCGCCGTGGTGAAGTATCGCGGTGTTCTGAAGTACGCTGCGCCCGTTCCGGGCGATCGCAGCCTGCGGCAGCGGCTACAGGGACCGAGCCGCGCCTTGATCGGTTGGCAGAGGCAAAACCCGTAGCCGCTGCCGAGCGATAGCGAGGCTGCGATCGCCCGAACGGGCGCAGCGATTTCAAGATCGCTGAGATCGCGGCTACAGGCGCGCGCGGTACTGGCTGGGGGTCAGGCCGAGGATCTTGCGAAAGGCGCTGCCCATATGGGACTGGTGGGCGAAGCCGGTTTCCAGGGCGATGGCGGCGAGCGACAGGTCGCTGCGCTCGATCAGCCGCCGCGCCGCCTGGACCCGCACTTCGACCAGCCAGGCATGGGGCGTCAGGCCGATGGCGCGGGTGAAGTCGCGCAGGAAACGCAGTTCGTTGCGCCCGGTGCAGGCCGCCAGTTCACTGAGCGACAGGGGCTCGGCGAACTGCTGGTCGATCAGCGTCAGCACCCGGCTGAACTCGGCGCGCCTGGCGGTCTTGGCGGGTGGTGGGTCGAAGGCCGCCAGGCCGGCGAACTGCAAGGCGCATTGCTCCAGGGCCAACTGATCGCCGATGGGCTCCAGCAACAGCCGCCGCGCCTGCCGTCCCAGCGCCAGGGCCCTCGCCTGTCCTGGCAGTTGCAGGCGCCGCGAACCGCTGGCGATATCCAGCCCCTGTGGTTCGGCCAGCCAGCGCAGCAGCAGGTATTCACCGCCGTGGGGCGACTCGGAAAACACCTCGACCCCGGCCGGGGTCAAGGCCAGGGTCCCCGGCCAGTTGTCGAAATCCTCGCGCCGGTCGCTGCCGATGGCATGCACGCCCCGCTGGCGTTCCAGGCTCACGCCGAGGCTTTGCCACTGCAGCGGATCGCGCGCACTGTAGGCCGCGCGCGGCAGCAATTGCAGGTCGAGCGCGCCGCCCAGCAGCTCGCGGTTCAGCATCTTGCGGCTCGGCATGGCGGGCCTATGAAATTTCTTGATAGATCGCGGGGCTGTGCCACGGGACACTCTCGACACTCAGGTTTATCAGCAACAGGAGCTGTGTATGCGCACCATCGGCCTTATCGGCGGCATGAGCTGGGAGTCCAGCGCCGAGTATTACCGCCTGATCAACCAGCAGGTACGGGACCGTCTCGGCCCGCTGCGCTCGGCGCGGTTGCTAATGTACAGCGTCGACTTCGGGCCTGTCGAACAGGCCCAGCACGCCGGGCGCTGGGACCTCGCGGCAGAGATCCTGGTGGATGCGGCGCGCCGCCTGGAAGCCGGTGGCGCCGAGTGCGTGGTGCTCTGTACCAACACCATGCACAAGGTCGCCGAGCAGATCCGGGCCGTGCTGTCGGTGCCCTTCCTGCACATCGCCGACCCGACCGCCGAAGCCGCCCTCGAGGCTGGCACCCTCAGCGTGGGCCTGCTGGGCACGGCCTTCACCATGGAACAGGATTTTCTCAAGCAGCGCCTGGTCGATCGCGGCCTCAAGGTGCTGGTGCCGGACGCCGTGGACCGCCAGGCCGTGCACCGGATCATCTACGACGAGCTGTGCGTGGGCGTCATCAGCGAGACCTCGCGCCAGCGCTACCAGCAGGTGATCCAGGCCCTGATGGAGCGCGGCGCCCAGGCCATCATCCTCGGCTGCACCGAGATCGGCCTGCTGCTCAAACCGGAACACAGCCCCCTGCCGCTGCTGGACACCACCGGGTTGCATGCGCGGGCGGCAGTGGCGTTTGCCCTGGACAGAGAGACGGCCTGACCTCATCGCCCCCCACAAAACCTGTAGCCGCTGCCGAGCGCCAGCGAGGCTGCGATCGCCCGGAACGGGCGCGGCGTACTTCAGATCGCTGAGGTCCTTCGGATCTCCTATTGAGGTCCTTCGGACCTATCGCAGCCTCGCTGGTGCTCGGCAGCGGCTACAGGGGCGAGTCAGGCCTGGGGCGTGCGGCGCAGGCGCGCCATGCTCAGGACGTCGACGTACTGGCCGTCGCGCACGGCGTAATCACGCAGCAGACCTTCGTGCTCGAAGCCGAATTTGCGGTACAGGCCCAGGGCGGCTTCGTTGTCGGCGAATACGCTCAGCTCTACCCGATGCAGGTTCATCCAGTTGTCCGCCACGTCCAGCACCGCCGCCAACAAGCGGCTGCCGACGCCCTGGCCCTGCCATTCCACCGCCACGCCCATGCCGACGCCGCCGCAATGGGCGCGGCGGATGCGCGAGTACTGCTCGATGCTGCAACTGCCGATCACCGCGCCCTGGTGCAGCGCCACCAGCGATACCAGCCGTTCGTTGTTCGGCGCCAGGCGATTGCGCCAGACCTCCGAAGGTTGAAACGGCATTTGCAGGGTCTGACAGGCGACCGCAGGGTCGTTGTACAGCGCGGTGATGCCCTGCACATGGGCTTCGCTGAAACGTTCGATGACGATGGCTGGGTTCGCGGCGGGCATAAGTCTTCCTTGGTTATGCGATACGGCCGTCGAGTGTAGATCGCCGGCGATGCCGGTGGCGATAGGCAGAGCGGCCGCGTTGCGGCCTGTCGCGAGCAAGCTTCGCTCCTGCAGAAAAAAGGCAGCTACTGGAAAAACCACTCGCCGCGCTCGTCGAAGGTGTTGAGGATCAGCTCCACCAGCATCCGCACCGCGGCGTCGTGCTCCGCTTCGGCGTTCACCGCCATCCACACCTGGCGCGGCATGGCCTCGTCGAACAGGCCGGGCAGTGCCATCAGGCCGCGGTCGAAGCGGCTCATGTAATGGGGCAACAGGCCGATGCAGGCGCTGCAGCGGATCATCTCCAGCATCAGCGCGTAGGAATGCACCTGCACCACCCCCGCCAGGCGCTGCTCCAGCAACTGGTTCCACGGCCGCAACGGTTCGACCTGACGGTCCTGCTGCCATTGCACCAGCATGTAGTCGGCCAGGTCGTCGAGGCTGTCGGGGCGCGCGGCGACCCGCGAGTAACGCTTGGCGATATGCGGCAGGTAGTCCAGGCGCACCAGCGGCTGCGGCGGGCTGGTAATGAAGCTCGGGCCCGGTGCCGGCGAATCCACCCCGCCCAGCCACACCACCACGTCGGCGCTCAGGGCCCGCAGCGACAGCTCGCTGTCGATGGAGATGATCTCCAGGCGCACGCTGGCGTTGCGCCGCAACAGGGCAATCAGGTCGCGGCCGAGGATGTCGTGCAGGATCGATTCGGCCACCGCCAGGCGCAGCAGCGGCTGTTCGAGCACCGGCAGCGTGCGTTCGTGGGCCAGGGCGATCAGTTGCGCCTTGAGTTGCTGGCCCTCGCGGCTGAGGCTCAGGACGCTGCCCTGGAAGCTGAACAAGGACCGGCGCAATTGCTCCTCCAGGTGCGCCAGCTGTTTGCGCAGCAGCGTCGACTTGATGTTCAGGCTGCGCGCCGCCTGCATGAAGCAGCCGCAACGGGCGGTGACCAGGAAATACTGGGCCAGCTCCGGCTCGATCCCGGCGGCCAGGGCCAGCCAGGCCTCCCGAGGTTCGGCCGGAGCGATGTAGGGTGTGATGCCCGAGATCGGGGCGGGTTCCAGAAAGGACATGGGTGACTCCCTGTCGTGTGGCTGATGGCATCCATTGCACGTTGTTCATAGCGGGGCGGACGGCTACGCCGTCCATCGCGAGCAAGCTTCGCTCCTACGCAGGAGCGTGCTGCCTGTGCAGGAGCAGCCGGGCGACGCTCGATTGCTCGCGATAGCGATCTACGCCACACCGCCCCTCTAAAACTTCTCTTCCAGCACCCTGCTCAACTGCGCGCCGTCGATACTCAGGGTCGCGGTGTCGAGCATGCCTTCCAGGTAGGCCTTGGCGATCTGCTCCTGGCGCTGGGCCCGCAGGGCCTGGGTCAGGCGCTCGCGCAACTCGTCCAGGGTCGCGCTGCGGGCGGGTTGCTGCTCGGTCAGCTTGAGCACGTGAAAACCCGCCGCGCTCTGCAGCGCATCCGACACCGCGCCGACCTTCAGGCGCGCCACCGCGCCGCGGACCTCGGGCAGCAGTTGCTGCAACGGCTGCAAACCCGAGTCGCCGCCGCGCCGGGCGCTGTCGGGGTCCTGGGAGTACTGGCTGGCCAGGGCGGCGAATTCGCCAGGGGCGGCCTGGGCCTTCTTGCTCAGTTCCTGGGCTTGCTTGCGTGTTGCTTCCAGCGCTTGCGGGTCACTCACCGCGAGGAAGATCTGGCTGACCCGGTACAAGGCCGGGGTCTGCCACTGCGCCTTGCCCGCGTCGTAGGCCTGCTGCAACTCGGCCTCGCTGGGGTAGCCGGCCGGCACCTGGCTGACCGAGCGCAAGTAATCGCGAAAGACGATCTGCTCGGTAGCCACCCGGGTCTGCAAGGCCACGTCCGGACGCTGGCGCCAGCCCTGGGCATCGGCCTGTTCGAGCACGGCCTTTTCCGCCAGGCGGGTGCGAATCCAGTTTTCCAGGGCCGGGCGATTACCCCGCAGTTGCTCGCGGGACGGCTCGGGCAACGCCGCGAACAGTGCCTTGAGCTCCTCCGGCGCCACCCGCTGGTGGCCCAGGCGCGCCACCGCCGGGCCGTCGTCGAGCGGGCTGGCGGCCATCGGCCTGGGCTGTTGCGCCGCCACCGGGTCGCTGCCCGGGCGCACGCCCAGCCACACCGCCAGCGCCACCAGGGCCAGGGCTCCGACACCGACCATCAGGCTTGGCTGCTTCACTGCGCAGGCACCTCGGCGGCCTCGGGCGTTGTTTCAGGCGTTGCTTCAGGTGCATCGGCCTGGGCCTGCAGGCGCGCGGCGTGCTGGCTGTAGTCGCGCAGGTAGACGATGAACTCCTGCAACAGCCGATCCCAGAGTTCCAGCTGGCTGCGCAGGTGATCGTGGCCGACCCCGGCCACCACCACGTCCATCTCCATCACCAGGAACTCACCCTGCACCGACAGCCGGGCAAAGCGTCGCGAAGCGTTCCACAGCTCGGCCAGGCCCGCCGGCAGCTCGCCCTGGACCCGCAGCGCGCAGCTGAAGGTGAAGTCCACATAGCTGCGCTGTCCGGCACCGGCCACATTGCCGAAGCGCACGGCGTAGCCGATGCCCTGGCTGGCGCTGAGCAGTTGCACGATGCCGTTCTGCTCGGTCTGGTTGACCCGGTAGCCGGCGCCTTGCAGCAGCTCGGTGAGGCTCTGCGGGGTGACGCTGGCGATCAGTTGTGTGGGTTCGGTCATGCTCGATTCTTCCCTGATATTCAGTGGGCGCTCGCTGCCTGGGGGGCATCGAACTGGGTTTTGTACAGATCGTCGCCAAAGCCCTGGGCCAGTTCCTCGAACTTGACCCGGGCGCCGCCGGCGAAGGGCTGGCGGATCTTCATCACTTCGGCCACATCGATCTTCTCGTAGGCCGCGAGGATCTGTTTGGCCACGCCATACATCTGCTGATTCTTGACCGAACATTGCTGCACTTGTGTGTCACGTTCGCTCAATTGCGCCTGCAGCCTGGCCCGCTCGGCCTCTTTGGCCCGGGCCATGACCAGCAATTCGTCATAGGCCTTCTTGAACTTGCCGATCTGCTCGCTGCTGGCGGCCATCTGCGCCTGGGCCTGGCTGTGCAGGTTCTGCTGCTGGCCGGCCAGTTGCTCGGCGACGCCGCGGGCCTTGGCCAGCTCGGCGGTCAGTTGCTTGATCTGCGCCTGCGCCTGCCTGGCCTGGTTCTCGGCGGCGACACGGGCGGCGCTGGCCTGGGCCTGTTCGCTCTGCAGGGCCTGCAACTGCTGGGTGGTGCTGCGCAACTGGGTGCGCAGGCGCTCCTCCATGCCTTCGGCGCTGGCCCCGCTGGCCAGCAGCACGCCTAGCGTCAACAACAGGCAGCGCCCTGCCCTGGCTCGTGTGTTCATCGCCGTGCTGTTCATAGCAAGACTGCTCATGACAATGCCCCTTGCGCTCTAGAAGCGCGTGTTGATTTCAAGCTGCAAGACATCGATGTCGAACGGCGCGCCGTACACCGCCTCCGAGCTCAGCCAACGCCCGGTGGCGAAGACGTTCTTGGCCAAGCCGTAGTTGCCGCCGAGGAAATACCCCTTGGCGTTGGTGCCGCCGAGGTGGAACGAGGAATCGTTGAAGCCGTCAGGCAGCGCATCGGGCTGGATGTACTTGTAGCCGGCGAACAGGTTCCAGTCGCCCTGCCTGGCCAGCTCCAGGCTGTTGCCCAGGGTGAACTGCACCATCCAGGCGTTGGCGCCGCTTTCCAGCTCGCCGTTGCTGTCCAGGTTGTTGACGATCTGGCCGGCGGAGCGCTTGCGCATCTCACCTTCGTCGTAGCCCAGGTTGTGGACGTAGTTGGCCTGGCTGCGCAGCTTGAAGTTCTCCGGCAGGTCGGCGTCCCACACCAGGTTCAGGTCCAGCAGGTTGAACTCCGAGGCCAGGCCGACGAACTGCGGCTGCGGAGTGGCGGCCGGGTTGAGCGGATTGGGCGTGATGTCGCGCAGCAGGAACACGCTGTTGCCCTTCTGCATGAAGGCCACGCGGCTGCCGTCGCTGTCGCAGCCCGGCGCCCCGGCCCAGGGTTCGCAGGCACCGGAGCGCTGGCCTTCGATGTCGTCGAAGCGGTAGTAGGCCAATGCGCCCTTGAGCCGGTGGTTGCTGTTGATCGCCCAGTTGGCGCCGATCTGCGCGCCGTACAGCCATTTGTTGTCGCTTTCTTCCTTGTCGAAGCCGTTGCTGGTGGAAGTATCGTTGGTGTACTCCACCGGGAACGCGCCGACCGTACCGAACAGGCCCCAGTCACGATTGAGCCTGTGGTTGAAGATCGCCGCCACGCCGTCGAAATTCAGGTCGTTGGAATACAGCAGGTCGGTGGAGAAGAACGGGTTGGCGATCCGTCCGCCGGTCAGGGTCAGCTCGTCGGTGGCCTTCCAGGTCAGGTAGCCCTGGTCGAGCCAGATGTCCTTCTTGCCGAACCCGCCGCCCAGGGTCTGGGTGGTGGACACCGGGTTGTTGTCCGAGCCGGTGCCGATGCGGATGCCGGCGGTCCAGTCCTCGGCGACCTGCGCCTTCATGCCCAGCCGGGCGCGCAGGCGGAACAGGTTCTCGCGGTCCTCGCGGGTATTGAGCAAGGGCGGCAGGTTGGAGCTGCTGTTGGGGTTGACGTCGTACGGGCCCTTGTCGTTGAGCTTGGCGAAGTCGACGATCTCGTTGCTGTTGCTGCCCGAGTAATAGCGCGACTCGTCGCGCAGGCGAATGTCGCCATCGAAGCTGATGCGCGACACCCAGTCCGGGAAGGTGTTGGGCTGGGCCCAGTTTTCCTGCTTGGCAGTGGCCATGACCTCGGCCTTGACCTGGTCGCGGATCTGGTCGCGGACAATGGCCGGCACGTATTGCACCCGCACATCCCCCGAGGTCGCCGCCGGCCCTGCCGCCACCGCGGTGTTGGCCTGGCGCGCCTGCACGGCTTCTTTCTCGGCCTGGGCGATCAGGCCGTCGGCCTGCTCCTGTTTCAGCACGCCCTGCTGCACCAGCAAACGGATCAGATTGATCGTGGCGTTTTCCGAGGGCGCAGCGGGCGCGGCCGCTACCGGTCCCACCAGGGTCGCGATGACCATGCCGATCGCCAGGGACAATCGATTCACGTTGGAAATCATTTGCACACAGCTCCTTTTGGCAAAACTTGCATCAGTCGTTCGGTTAACCCGGACGCCGCCCCAGCAGGGACAGGCGTACAGGCAGGGTCAGGGAGGCCGGCGGCCGCTCCGTCAAATGCGCCGCGCCGCGCAAGGCGGCCAGCACCAGGGTGTCGATCTGCGGGTTGCCGCTGGACTTGACCAGCTCGACCCGGGTGATCTCGCCGACGGCGCTCAGCCAGACGTCGGTTTGCAGCGAAAAGGCCTGGTTGCGCAGGTCCGGGTTTTCCCGCAGCACGCGCTGGAAGGTGAAGGCCAGGAACTGGCTGTAGGTGCCGTTGCCCAGGCGCCCACCGCCGGAGCCGGCCATGCCGCCACCCTTGCCGGCGCCGATGTTGAAGGCGTCGCTGCCGGCCTGGGCATCGCCATCCATCTGCATCGGGTTGGCCAGGTCGTCCACCGGCGACGGCGGCGCCTCTTCCTCGGGCTTGACCTGTTCCGGCTCCGGGGTCGGCTCCGGTTCGGGCACCTTCTCCTCGACCGGCGGCTCCGGCTCCTTGGGTTTTTCCGGCGGCGGTGGCGGTGGTGGCGGCAACGGGATGATGGTCGGCACCTTGGGCGCCTCCCGGCGCACCCCGCTCATGTCGTTGGCCCACTGCCAGAGCAGCCAGGCGGCGCCGGCCCCCAGCAGCAGGCCCACGCCCCACTTGAGCAGGCGCGGCGCCGTGCGGTTCTTCACGGGCGGCAGGTGGATCGGTGGTGGTGTGATCGATGGTTGCGCGGTCATGGCTCAGCCCTGGCTCGGTTTGCCGGTGACCAGCCCGACCTGGGACAGCTCCAGCCGGCGCAGCAGGTCCAGGACCTCGATGACCTTCTGGTACTGCACCGTGGCGTCGCCGCGCACGATCACCGGAAAGTCCGGGTTCAGGGCCTTTTCCATGCGCAGGCGTTCCTCCAGCTCGGGCAAGGTCACCGGGTAGGCGTCGAGGAACACCTGGCCGCCATCGTTGACCGAGATCGCCTTGGTCTTGGCCTCGGACAGCGACACCGAGGCGCTGGCCTTGGGCAGGTTGATCTGGATCCCGGAGACCTGGGCGGTGGCGGTGAGGATGAACATCACCAGCACCACCATCAGCACGTCCACCAGGGGCGTGATGTTGATGCTGTCCACGGCCGCGTCGTCATCGTCGTCGTGGGAGGCGTTCACAGAAGCCATGGCGTTTCTCCTCAGGCCGGCACGCTGGCGTTGGCGTTATGAGCGCGCGCAGGCGCGGCTTCACTGGACTGGCTGGCGCCATGCAACTCGGCCAGGCGGGTGATGAACTCGTCGACGAACACCCGCATGTCGGCGCTGACTTCCTTGTTGCGGGTAATCAGCCGGTTGTAGCCGAACAGCGCCGGGATCGCGACGAACAGGCCCATGGCGGTGGCCAGCAGGGCCGCGGCCATGCCCGGGGCGATGGCGTTGATGTTCACGTCACCGGCCATGGCCGTGCCGAGGAACACCACCATGATCCCCAGCACCGTGCCCAGCAGGCCGATGTAGGGCCCACCGGCGATGGCGTTGGACAGGGTCGAGAGTTTGGAGCTGAGCTGCTGGTTCTCGCGGGTGCGCACGCCGTCCATGGAGCAGCGGATGGCCTCGATGGTCGCCGCCGAGACCGACGAAGTGTCGGCGCCCTGCTCGCGGCGGGTGCGGATCTCCTGGACCGCCACCTGGTACAGGCGCCACAGCGAGGAGTGCTCCAGGCGCTGGGCCAGCTCGCGGTCGTCGGCGAACATCTCCAGGCGGGTGCCAACCCGGGCGAACTGCTCGCGGAACAGCTGGTTGGCGCTGCTGACGCGGCCGACCATGCGGTTCTTGCGGATCATGATGATCCACGACTGGAACATCATCAGCACCAGCACCGCGATGATCACCCAGGCGTCCACCGGCACCGCCTTGAGCAAGAAACCCAGGCTGCCGAAACCGAAGCCCGACTGTTCTTCATCGACGCCGTACACCACCAGCTTCGACTCGGCGCCCTGGGCCACGGCATCGGCCAGCAGCAGGCCGGCGGGACGGGCCACCTTGGACAGGCGCAGCTCGTCGATGGCGCCGTTGAACGGCAGGAACGCACTGGCCTCGGCCCCCGCTACCGGTGGCAGGTCGGCACCGATGGCCAGCGGCGAATTGAACGCCGGCAGCGCCACCGCCAGGCGGGCACTTTCGCGACCATTGAGCCACAGCGCCAGCTGGCTGCCCTGGGCGGTCAGCGCCAGGTGCTGCCACTGCCCGGGGTTGAGCGGCTGGGTCGACACCGCGCGCTGGCCGTCGACCTCGACAAAAGGCACACCCTGGTTGACCCCGATCAGCAGGCTGCTGGCCCCTTCACGCCGGGCCAGCAGCAGTTGCTCGCCGCTGGCCTGGTCCAGGCGCAGCCAGGCGCTGACGGTAAAGGCACCCTCGGCGCTGTGTTGCAGCGACGGGCTGGCCGGCAACAGCAGCGGCTGGCCGTTGAACTGCAAGGCCCGGCCGATCACCCCGTCGATGCTCGCCCCGGTGGCATTCTGCGCGTGGTTGCCGTAGGCCGTGGTGTCCTTGGCCGGGGTGCCGTTGGCGCCGTCGAAGTGATAGAGGGCGATGTAGTTCGGGTCGAAGGTCAGCTGGCCGTTGGCGCTGGCCGGAGCCTTCTGGTTGCCGTAGTACATCCAGATGTCCTGGCGCTGGCCGCCCTCCACGTTCGGCACATCGACCCAGACCAGGGCCATGCCCATCAGCGGGTCGAAGCTTTCGATCTGGTGGTTGAACACGGTCTTGTCATCGGCGCTGACGAAGCGCAGGTCGGAGCCGTCTTCCTTGACCCCGTCGAAGCTGAAGTTGCCGGTGTGCAGGCGCACCAGCAACGCGGTGCGGCCCAGGGCCTGGTTGATGGCCGCGCCTTGCGGCGTGGTGTCGATGGCGATCTGCTTGCGGTAGTGCCAGTCGTCCTGCCACCACGCCTGGGCCGTCGCCGGGAGCACGAAGCCCAGGCAGATCAACAGGGAAATCAGTAAGCGCTGCATGAAAGTTACTCCGTGAAAGATCAAAACGTCGCCTGCACACTGAAGTGCACGCGCGAGTCCTGTTTCTGGGTGTTCGGTCCATCAAGCAGCGGGTAACCCCAGTCCAGGCTGCCGGAAAGCCATTTGCTCAAGCTGGCGCGGGTGCCCAGGCCGACGCTGGCCAGGCTGTAGTCGGCCTCCTGGTCGGGAAGCTCGTCGCGCAGGTACATCCGGGCCCCTTCGGCGAAGGCGTAAAAACGCCATTCGTTGACATAACCGCCCAGGTACTTGGCCAGGGACGGCGTGCGCAGCTCCTGGGAAAACAGGTAGCCGTCGTCGCTGGTGCGCTCGGCCGCCAGGTAACCGCGCACCGAGGTGGCGCCGCCGGCGGAGAACTGCTCGTTGGACACCAGCGGCCCCGAGGCCAACTGGAATGCGGCCTTGGATGCGCTCTGCCAGTCGTTGGCGAAGGTGTAGGTGTAATTCAGGTCGCCCTTGAGCACGGCGAAGCTGGGGTTGGCGCGGTAGCGCTTGTAGTCGAAGTCCTCGTCCGAGCTGCCATAGCCGAACAGGCTGCGGGTGCCGGCCACCAGGCTCAGGCCCAGGCCCAGCTGGGAAGTCTCGGTGTAGCGCAAGCCGTTGTAGGCGAAGGTGAACGGCGCGTACTTGAGCGGCACCTTGTCGCTGTCGCCGCCCAGGCTCAGCTCTTCCTCGAAGTCCTTGAAATCCACCCCGACCGAGAACGAGTTGGCCCAGGCGCCGCTGGCCGGCAGGCTGTAGATCAGCGACAGGCCGTAGGAATGGCCCTTGCCCAGCACGTTGCTGCCGCCGATGGTGGCGACGTTGCTGTCGGACTGGTAGCCGGCGAACTGCAGGCTCCAGCGCTCGTTGAGCGGCGCGGTGTAGGAACCGGACCAGACCTTGGCGTTGTCCTGGTCCTCGGGCGCGGTGAAATAGGTCAGGGAAATGCTGTGGCCCAACTGCCAGAGGTTGTTGTAGCCCAGGCTGGTGACCGCCCGCAGGTGCTGGGTGTCGGCGCTGTAGTCGTTGTTCAGGCCGATGCTGGCCTGCCACGGGTTCTGGTCTTCCACCTGCAAGTCGACGTCCATGGTGCCGGGGCGCTGGCCTTCTCGGACCAGCGGCATGACCTGGCGCCCGGGAGTCTTGTTCAGGCTCGCCAACTGGCCCTGGACCTTGGCGAAGTCCGGTACCTGGCCTTCCTTGAGAGCCGGCACCTCGTCGCGGATTTCCACCGGCGAATAATGCTTGGCCCCCACCACCCGTACCCGCCCGACCTTGGTCTCGCTGACCTGCAGGTAGACGATGCCGTCCTCGACCTTCTGCTCCGGCAACTCGACGAACACCGACTGGTAACCGCGGGCCTGGTAGACCTTCTGCAAGGCGTCGCGGGCGCCCTCGATATCGCTCAGGGCTTTCTGCGGGCCGAGGAAGGGATACACCGCCTCTTCGATGGCCCGGGCATCGAGCACGGTGTTGCCGCGCACGAAGTACTCATTCACATCCACCCGCCGCGCGGGCGCGGCCTCGCCTGGCGCCGTGCTGCCTGGCGCCGGTTCGCCTTGCACCGGGCCGCCCTCCTCGGCCAACAACGGCTGGCTCAGCGCGACCAGCGCCAGCCAGCCGCACACCCGCAGCCAGCGCCTGGTCGGCCCCGGCCGCCCCCTATCGAACAGATGCTCCACACCGCCCCCTAGATTTCCAAGAATGTCGAACCGCGTCGAAACCGCCGTCGCCGTCTGTACGGCGTTTAGCCGGTTCAATTGCTCAAGGTCGATGTCGTGGCGTGCTTGGCCAGCCAGCTGTGCAGCAGCGCGAAGTTCAACGAGAACTCGGGCATGTGCAGCAAGGCGCCACAGAACACTTCACCGATGATTTTCTGGATCAGCAGCACCGCCCGTGCGTCGTTCAACAACGTGGCGATGTCGCGGCTCAGCACGCCGAGGCTCCAGACCTTCTGGTTCAGGTCCAGGCCGACGAACCAGCGAAACAGCAGGTTGTAATTGAGCTGCTCGTACAACTGCTGCTCGCCGGGCACCGAATACAGCAGTTGCAACAGCAGGATGTGCATCACCGTGCGCGGGGCGATGAGCATGCCGGGCTCACTGTCCAGGCCCTGGAGAATGTCGCGGTGCTGGTCGAGCAAGGCGTCGATCTGTGGACGCAGCAACACCAGCGAATGGCCCGGTGGGATGTAGCTCGACACCTCTTTCAAGGCGCCCTGCCAGTCATCCTGGGAAACGATCCAGACCCACGGCGCACCGTAGCGATAGACCGATACCGGCTTCTTGCGCGCGGCTTCGACGATCTTCGACAGCCGCTGGTCCAGCTCCTGCATGCCCACTTTCGCGTAGCGTTCCATAGTCCCCATCACCTCACTCCCGGCGTCCCGCCTCGGCTCAGAACAGTGGCCAGAAGGCCCCCTCAAGCGCGTCACATATCCATGACGGGACTGGCGAAGTGCTACCGAACTTTTGTCACAAAAGCTTCATTCACTCGAGGATGGGGGTTGTTCGCACGACAACGCTGAGAGCACCAGGTACTCGAATCGGATAGGGGATATCCAAGAAAGAAGGGGGCCCCGTGAGACCGGCCCAGATAGCACCGACCCGCCAGCAGACGAGCCGAAAAAAGCTGGAGCCTCGCGTTCATCGGGGCTCAGAGAACCTGTAGGAGCGGCCGGTCGACGCTCGATTGCCCGCGATGGCGTCGGCACTGTCGCTGATACGCTGGATGGAGTACACAAGACGCCCAGCCCACCGCCATCGCCGCTATAAAAACTGCCCGTCTGGCAGGCCGAGATCGATGACCCCACTGGCCAAGCTCGACGCCGCCGCCCTGGCTTTCGCGGAAAACAGCCGCAACAGCACGACTTTACCCAGCGTGTCGCTGCGCAACGCCCCGTCGCGCCGGTTGCCGATCAGGACCACATCCGGCGCAATCGTCCAACCGCCGGCCCGGGCATAAAAAGCAACCAGCGGCGGATCGCAGGTAAAGACGCCAATATCCAGATGGCTGTGCTCCATGCAGCGGGTGGCCGCGGCGACTGTCCTCAGCCCCAGGCCTTGCCCCTGATAGTCGGGATCGGTCATGACACAGCTGAGCCCGCCAAGCTCGAAGGTATCGCCGCCATGCTCGATGGTCTTCATGGCGACAGCGGCATAGCTGACCACCCTGTCAGGCGCGCAGATATAAAACGAGAATGCGTCGAACACAGGATCGTGCAGCGCTGCGACCTGCGCTTCTTCAGGCGCGTCCGGCTCGGGATAGACCCGCTGCTGCAACAAGGCAAAGGCTCGCTGCAAGGCCGAAGAAGCCCGGTTGTAGGCAATAGCGTCGACAGCCCCCGGTCGCGAGGGCTTGAGGTCTGTCATGGGTTTGTCCTTGTCTGAAATGACCTGGTGGATAGAGCGATATTCTTGCATGGTGGTTTACTGAAGTTGATCAGTGAATACGAATAGCGCCTCTCCAGTGGTCTCTTTCCTTACAGTTGCACTTGCCATCTAAGAACTTTTACTGCAATAGCTTCCATAAAGAGACTCACCAACAAAGCCCACGAAATATATTGGGACATTAACAGTCTACTTTTAAGAGGCTCTGGAAAATTATCGATATCATCTCCATTCAACTCTCCATGTTTAATGAGATACCTCGAGAACAGCAAGCAGCTTGCCACGCCCCCTACCATTACCATTTTCCCCCAAGGCCCCATAAGCAAATAAAACCGATACCTATTGATGAGTGAGCAGTTCTTAACCGCATCCAAAATGCGATCCATGCGGGTATACGCTAAATAAATGTAGTATCCCATAACAATAATCATGCCGAAAAAAGTTACTCCTCCTAGAGAGGCAAGCACGATATCTGCGGTGCTAACGTTGCTCATTGCCCCACCTCGTAGATAACCTTTCCAATAAACTCCCCAATAAACTCTCCCACCTCTCCGGCGTAATAAGATCCCCCACCAGCCACCACCAAACCACATACCACTGAGCCCACACCACCCGTAGGGACGCCGATGGCAACACAAACAGGCCCAACCGCCCCTACAGAAATTGCTATCGATGCCGTTCCCCCACCGACGACCCCGCCTAAAAAGCTCCCCGCCTCCGTAAACTTCACCTTCTCACACGCCTTCTTGCTTCCCGCCAAACAAACATCCTGCACCTTCACATAAGAGGCCCCACCGCCTAAAGCAACCCCAATCCAACCGCCCCACTGAAGCACCTTGGATGCTCTGGAGACACCCTCAATATGTGTAGCGTACCCCGGTATTTGCCCCACTGCGCCCGCTTGGGTCCAGCGATGCACCAAGCGTTGGCTGGAAATCCCCAAGGCGCTTTTAAGGCTGGGATGGTCGGGGAAGGCAATGCTCATTTTCGTGATGGACGTCAGCTTGGTATCCAGTTGTGCAAACAGCTTTCTCCTTTCACTGAAGAACTCAACGCTGCGCAAATGCCCATCCCGCAGAAAGAACTTCTGATGGAGTTCTTCGATATCCAGCAAGGTTCTTTTCAAGCTGTCCATATGGTTGCCCACGGCCGCCGTGCTGACACCTAAAACAGTCGAACCATCGGACAGTATCGATTCAACCTGTGCCCGGTGCTTGAGCATAAAGGCCGCTTCCTCATCGCTCATGGACACCAAGGCCGCACTGACCTTCTCCGCCGCGTCCATCAGCAAGGCTTCTTCACGGGTGCATTGATAGTTGTCGGGATGACTGAGCACAACAAGCTGACCAGGTTTGGCAGGGCTCGATAGCTGGGGATTGAGCCGGCGGAATTTCTCCAGCACAGCCTCGTCGGCCTGGCTGAACAGCACCGTCTCCAGCGCGGCGCGGGTCATCGGTGTTTGCACAATATGAAAACCCGGTTCTACGAGGTGTTGCGTGTCCTGCACGGACAGCGGCGGGGAAACAATATCGCCGTGAGCAACGCTCAGGCCGCGTACCCGATCCCGCGGCACCGCATCGGCAAATTCGTTTTGCGGGTAGCCCTTATGAATGGCGTCGGCCCAGCGCTGGGTATTGATCACCGCGGGCCCGATGTAATCGCTGTCGAGCGGGATAGTCGGTTGATTCCCGGAGCAGACCGTCCGCTGAGTAGCGATCAGGCGGTTGGCCCCGGTCGGACAGCCACATTGCACAAGGCCACCCTCCACCGCCGTGGCTTGGTGGTTATCCGCCCAGGTGTGATGGCCTTCGGCGATATAGCCCACCGTCTGGCACACCGGGCACCACACAGGGTCGGCAATGCGGGCGACCCGTCGATCCACGACAAAGGTGGTGGCCGATCCGGCAATGACCTTGCCGCCGGTGGTGGTGGGGTCGCCTTCCCTGATGACAAAGGCCATGGCTACGTTCTCCATGAGGAATATGCCTCGAACGTAACGACCAATATCAGGCGGCTGAATCAGGCGATCCTGAAATGCTTGCCCCTCTGAAACCCGCGCAAAACAAGAGGCGACGGTCAGCGATTGGCCCTACACAACTTGCAGAAAGTGCTGACTTGTTTGCTGCGGAAACCACGCCCTATAGTCCTTGCTCGCCCATCAGGCGACCGGGTTTGGCGACCTGGCCATTCATCTACAAGCAGTCACGCTTGCAATCTTTGCCGTCGAGCCTTTATGTTCGCGGCGATCTTTTATGGCGGCTGCGCGCGGGAGATCTTCGGATCTGCCGATTTGTGGATGATCGGTTCGCCAACCTGCGTGCAGCTGCCACCCTTTCGTTTGGCGACGACGGCAGCTCCTCTCATCCGCGAAGGAGTACCCCATGAACAAGCAATACATCCCCCTCACGGGCATCGACAGCCTCATCCCCTGCCTGCTGGTCGACAAGAACACCCCACTCGACGTCCTCCACGCCAACAGCACGGCCCGCCTGCTGGCCGTCACCCAAGTGCTGGAAAGCCTCGCCCGCCTCGACCTGAAAGACGCCGACGGCACCGACCTGCAACACCTGGCCAACGCCGGCGCCATCCTGTTGCGCGACAGCTGCGACCTGCTCGACGTCATGGGCTGGCGCCTGCAGGCTTGATGCATCATTGAAACCACAGGCACCTGTAGCCGCTGCCGCAGGCTGCGATCGACCCCGAAGGGGGCGCAGGATTTTGAGATCGCCGAAGGCCTTCGGCCTTATCGCAGCCTTCGGCAGCGGCTACAGGAGAGGCGTCGTCCAGCCCCCAGCCACACGCCGCCTTGGCCTTTCCACCCAGGCAAAAAAAGGGGCGATCGATGATCGCCCCCCAAGCGTGTTGCCACGAGAGAACCTATAGGGTCAGTTGCCGCTGCTCCTCCTCGGTCAACTGCTGCCGCGCCTGATCGCTCAGCGGCCCGGCGCCCAGCACCTGCACCGGGCTGTCCGGGTTGTAACCGGGGTTGGCCCGGCTGGCGCCATCCTGGGTCGGCGCCAGGCGTTCCTGGCCGAAACTCAGCACCTGCACACTAAACACCGACGGCATATTCTGCCGCGCCGCCGCCTGCTGCTGGCGCGCCACATCCTCGGCGGCCTGGCTCGCCGACGACGCCGCCGAACTGGCCGACGTCAGGGCCGCGGTATTGACCGACGCCACCACCGGTATCCCCGAGGACTCGCCCTGGGTCTGGATGTTTGCCGCGTTGACCACCTGCAAGGCGAAGATGTTGACGTTGCCCGAGACCCTGATCCCGGCCTCGCCGGCATCGATGGTGCCCAATGGCGCCAGCAGGTCGATATCCCCGGCAGGCACCTCAGCAATCGGTGCCAGGGTGGCGATCCCCGCCCCCGAACTTGGCACGTTCGACGACAGCGTGACGTTGCCCCAGTTGTCGTAGACCCGCTTGGGCGGCGTATAGATCACCGTGGTCTTGGAACCACGCCCGGCGTTGATGTCGCCAGCGTTCGACCAGCCGAGGATCGATCCGCCAAAGGTGGTCATGACCCGGCTCTGCCCCAACAAAATGCTGCCCTGGGAGTACAGCTGGATATCGCCCGCGCCCTGGGTGATGACCCCGGCACTGGCCGGCGGCGCCTCGCCTTCGATGCCGAATACCTGTTGCCCGCCCGGGGTCAGCATCTGGATATCGCCACCAAACAAGGTGTGTACGCCCGCGCCGCCGTACAGGGTGATGTCGCCGTCGTAAACGATCGGGTTGCCCACCACATCGGTGGTGGGCAGCAAGGAGGCGATTGCATTGCGACTGCGCAGGAAGCTGCCGAAACGCGGGCCGTTGGCATCGTTGTACTCACGGCCGCCCTCGCGCAGTTCCTCGAAGTAGACCCGACGGGCGAAGACCCGCTGCTGCTCCGCCGGCAAGCTGGCAAAGTAGCCCCGCGCCTCGTCGCCGGAACCCTCGAAGGCAAAGCGCTCCTTGAGCCACTTCAACAGTTCGGCTTCATAGGTCTTGGCGACTTTGTCCCGTTGCTCGGCCAGCGGCACGCCGACCTGAGCCTGATTGAGCGGGTCCAGGTACGGCGTGACGAACTTCAGGTAATCCAGGCCCGCGGCCCCGACACCGGCCTGCATCACGATGCTGGCGCCAGGCCGCGAGTCGCCGGCCACCACCGGACCGAGACTGTTCACCGAGGCCTTGTCCTGCATCAGGATATTGCGTCCGGCGCTGATCTCCAGCGTGCCGGGGCCGGCGACGTTGAAGGAGCTGAACAGCAGGTCGCGTCCGGCGGAAACAATGGAGATATCGCTGGGGTTGTTATGGACAAACAGGTTGCCGCTGCTGGTACCGCCACCGGGTATCGTATTCCCCAGGGAACTGGCGATGATTTCGGGTACCCCTGTCAGCATGCCCAACGCCGTTCCCGAGTTGACGATATCGCGACCCGCCTTCATCCACACCGGGCCTGCCGCTTCGTACCAGGTTTGCCCAAGCCGAGGGCCAGAGGTGAAGTTCAATATTTCACCGCTGCGCAACCCGACTATGTCCCCGCCAACCGCGTAAAAGCGCGCCGCATCAGTGCTGGCGAACTGACCGTTGTTGCTGTTGGCACCAAAGGCGAACAACGAAAACTCGGTCTTGATGTTCGGAATCGTAATGCCGTCACTGCTCAGATTGGTCACTATGGGGGCGGCGCCCGTCCCCCAGCCCGCAAATGCCGGGGTAAAAGGTGTGGGCATCGCGCTCAGAGAGGCTCCAGACTGGTTGATGGCATACCCGCCGGCATAAATCGAGTCCCCGGCCAGTACTTCCAGGCGCCCCTGGGTAGACGGCGCCAACAGCAACGAGTACTGCGAGTTGTTACTCGCCCCCCCCAACGCCGAGCCACCGATGAATACATCGCCACTGGCGGCAATTGCGCTCAATTGCGAAGGGAAGATGAATCGGCCATCGGTTGGCGAGCTGTTGCGGTTGCCAATAGGTTGACCGTTATTGTTTATATCAATATCACCGACCTGCACACTTGGGGTCAGGCTACCTCCCGCCGAAAACAGATCAATGGCAGTGCGCTCGGTCCACAACGAAAACCAGCCATAGCCCCCCGTTCCATAAGAAGTACCGTCATAGGTGAACGCCGAGGCGTTTTCAGTAGAGGTCCGCCCAGGGTCGCCCGTACCGGCCAGCACCAGGTCGCCCCGGGTGGCCAGGCTGGCCGTGGCGTCGCCGAGCATCAACACCATGCCCCCTGTCGCGGTGCCCAGGGACGCATTGAACGGATCGTAGGCGCGGCTCTCCTTGCTGTCGTTAAACAGCGCGAGACTGCCATAGTTCAAGGCAATCCCCCCCAGGCTCGAGGCTTGCAGGCCGAGCGCACCACGCAGGTTGCTCAAGACCCCGTTCAAACGCAGATCCTGCCGGGTGTAGTCGGTGGAGACCGGATTGGCAGTCGATGCAGTGGCGGCGGCCCGAGCCGATAATCCGGGGTTCAGGTCACCACCGACGTGCACATCCAGATCGCCACCGCCGGTCAGCAGCAGTTCACCTGTAGGGGTCACCCGACCGCTGCTGCCCACCGCCAGCACCAAGCCCTGACTGCGTGGCGAGGAAACCGCGTCCGAAGCGCCACGACGGCTGAGCAAACCGGCATCACGGCCCACATCCAGGGTCAGATTGCCACCGCCCAAGGTGCCGATACCGGTAAAACCCACCAGTATCGGAAGCTGCGCAATCAGACTGCTATCGGGATTACCGGTATTCACTACTCCGCGACCACTCACATAGGTGCCGAAGTTGATCCACCAACTGGCCGGAATCGGCGTAACCCCGGCCGTATCGCCGGTCCCCTGGCGCCAGAGCCAATTGCCCAGGTTGGAGCTGGCCAATTGAGCGCGGGCGTTTTCCTTACGGGGTTCGGTGTAGTTGCTGAACACATCACCCGTCAGACTGCCACCACTGCGCAATAACAGGTTGCCGCCCTGATCCGGGTACCAGGCCGCATACAGACTGCCCGGCCCCTCGTTGACCAGACTCTCGTAAGCGGTCGCCGCACTGCCCAGAACACTGCCATCGCCGCCACGACTGCGCGCCTGATCGAAGGCGCCCTGCAGATCACCGGCTCGTGCTGCGGTCGAAGCACCGGCGGTATAGACCCCATACGACGACTGCATGGCCACATTACCCGCCGCCAGCAGGTCCAGATCCCCGGTACCGGTGCGCAGTACGCTGAAGTTCTGGGTGACCGGCGTTACTTTATTCACCGGACCGACGATGACTTGCTCCGGCGTGCCGGGGATGGCCTCGCCCAGTGAGGTACACAGGCCTTCGGCACACCAGGATTCATACTCCGCCAGAACCGGTGCCCCCTCGACAAAACTAGGGTCGATCAATACCCCGAGGTCGTTCCACACATAGTTGAAGCGATTGCACATACCTTCGGCGCACCAGGACTCATCCGCCGGCGCGACACGCGTACCTTCAACGAAACTCGGGTCGATCAACACCCCCAACTCGTTCCAGAACCAGGCACCTGCCGGACGCTCCGGAGTCCCCGGAATAATGATGGTCTCGTGCCCCTCGAAGACCGCGTAATGAGTGTCGGCCAGGGTCAGGTCGCCAGCCATCACCGGTTTGATCGCCCGGGTGTCGGCGGCCTGGGTATCGGCCCCCGAAACCAGGCGCATCGACCAGGACAGCGAGCCCTCCGGCAACAACGAAGCGACGGCCCAGTTGCGACCCTGGCGCCCGCCGGTGACCGTGCGCAGCGGCAGCGAAATCACCCCGGACGGCAACTTGATATCGGTTTCCGACGGGATCAGCGCGCCCACCTTGAGCGCCAGCGCGCCGGCCAGCTGCACGCCGTTCGGGTTGTTCAAGTCAAAGCTGTCGCGGCTTGGCAGCGGCACCCCGGCCGGCCAGGTCATGGCCCCCAGCGACGCCGCGGCAGGTAGCCGCGTGCCGGCGTCCAGGGTCATGCCGCTGGCCAGGGTCACGGCCTCGCGAATCAGGGTGCCGGCGGCATACACCGGGTTGCCGGCACTGTCGCGCACGGCCGCTTGCAGCACGGTGCCGGCCGGCAGTTCCAGCGGCGCCTGCAGGGTCGCCGCGACCGGCAGCAAGGTGCCCTGCGCCAGGCGCACCGGCTTGATCGGCAACGCGTAGTTGAGGGTCTTGCCGGTCGGGAACAGGCTGCCGTCGGCCAGCGTCACGCCCGGCCCCGGCACCACCACGTCGCCGCCAAAGGCCTGGCGGCCGGGGGTCAACACCCAGCCGGCATCGTCCGGGGTCGGCGGTGGCGGCGCGAAACCGTCGTTGAGGCTGCCGTAGATATCCAGGTTGCCACCGGCGCGAATCACCAGGTTGCCCGGCTCGCCGGAGCCATACACCGAGGTTTTCTGCGCATGGGGGTTGACGCTGGCATAGCGGTAGCCGGAAAGATCCAGGTCGCCGCTGATGACCAGGTCGCCCTGGGTGACGATCTCCAGCCCCGGACGCAGGTGGAAGGCGTCGGCATAGGTGGCGTTGTTCAAACCGGCCAGCTTGCCGTTCATCAAGCCGGTATTGCTCAAGGCATTGTCGATAAAGCGCTGGCTGTCCTGATGCTTGGCGTCCAGGTAGGCCTGGTCGATCACCTGGTACGGCCGACCGCTGGCGGCCGGCGCCGTGCCCTCGGGGGCATCGGTGTAGCGGGCGGTGCCGTTTACTGCGATGGAGCGAGCACCCAGGATGTTCAGCCGGCCACTGGCATCGATGGCGATATCGCCCAGGGTCGGGTCGCTGGCATCCAGGCGCGGGGCATTGAGTTCCAGCGTCCCGCGGGCCTGGCCGTCGTACTGGCCGGGCGCCGTACCGGCGGCGACCGAGGTGCCGTGGCGCAGGTCGATGCGCGCGCCGTCGGCCAGGGTCAGTTGGCCCAGGCCGGAGTTGAGTTCGACCACCGCGCGGTTCGGCGAATCGATGATCTTGCCGTAGCTGTCGACCCGCAGGGCCGTGCCATGGGCATCGAGTACGGCACTACCGGCCAGGGTCAGGCCCTGGCGGGCGGCCAGGCGGATGCTGCCGACCCGCTCGCCACTGGCGTCGATGGTGCCCAGCACCGTCAACTGGCCGTTATCCACGGAGACGTTGACTTCGCCGGCCTTGAGTTCGCTGCCGATCGTCAGGTCGCCGCGCTTGATCTGGAAACTGCGGGCGCCGAACACCTGGCCCTGGTTGAGGCGCTGGTTGAGCGCGGCGAAATCCCCCAGGGTCTGCGCGCGGATATCGACGCTGCCAGCCTTGTAAGGCACCAGGGTGCCGCCGGCGTCGTAATGCCCCGAGCTGGCACCGAGCAGTTGGCCTTGCAGGTCCACCTGACCGCCACCCTCGCCCACGGCTACCACCTTCAGGCTCCCGCCATGGTTGTTCTGCGCCGACAGGTCGATCAGCGAACCAGCCGCCTGGCGGATATCGCCCTCGCGGCTTTGCAGGATCACATCGCCGCCCCAGCTGTATTGGCTGACTTCGTTGAAGGTGATCCGGCGCCCGGCCAGGTCCAGATGGGCGCGGTCGGTCAGGTTCAACCCATGCTCGGCATGCACCGTCAGCTTGCCGCTGGGCAGGACCACGGCGCTGTCCAGTTCGACGTTGTTGCCGGCCAGCAACACTTCAGCGCCAAGGCTGTCGATGGCCGGCAAGGCCGCCTGCTGGCCCGGTGCGCGACTCAAGCGCAGGTCGCCTCCCGCGGTAATGCGGTTGACCGAACCCGCCTCGCCGGTCAGCAACGGCGTGCTGATATTCAGGTTGCCGCCGCTGTAGGCGAAGCCCTTGCCGGTTTCATAGGCGCCCTGGGACTGATAGACCGCCAGGCTGCCCTTATGGTTGGCGGTCAGGCGCTCGCTGGCGCTGAGGTTGACGTTGGCAAAACCCAGGGCCAGGCGGGCGTAGTCGGCCAAAGGATCGGGCTGGGTGTTGGGGCCATAGCCGAATTCGATGCGCCGGGCCTGGATCTCCAGGGTGCCGCTGCCGGTGCCGGCGCCGTTGGCAATCACCGCTGCGGGCGTAGCGGCTACCCCGTTCCAGATCAGGTTACCGGTCTGGATCAGCGCCACATCGCCGGCCGCGCCGTCGCCGTAGATCGCCGGGGTGCTGAGCATCAGGTTGTCGAGCATCGACCGGCCGTTGCCGTCCAGGGTGCTCAGGGTGGTGCTGCCGTAGAAATTCAATGACCGGCCGGCGGTCAACGACAAGGTCTCCAGGGCCGGCGCGCCACTGCCGATGTCGCCGCGCAGCAAGCGATTCATGACGTCCTGGTTGAGGGTCAACCCCGACGGCAGGGCATTGCGCGCCTGGGCAGCGGCCAGGGCCTCTGGGCTGCCGACATTGACCCCGCCGACCGCCAGGGCCAGATGACGGGTGCCGTAGCGCACCCCATCGCCCAGCCGGAAGGTGTTGGTGGTGGCGAAGGCAATGGTGCCCTGGGAGTAGAGCGTGGTTTCCCCCTGGCAGGCCGCCTGGGCACAGTCGCCAATCAAGATACTGCCGGGCCCCCGGAGCACATCGCCCTCGGTCGGCGCGAGCATTTGCAGCACGCCGTTGGAGACGGCCAGCACGCTGCGAAGTCCCGGTTGGTAGATAAAACCGTCGGTGGAGTCATAGGCCGCGTCGCCACGCCCCAGGGTATTGATCGATGCGCCCTGCTCGACTTGGATCGCCCCATCGGGTCGACCGGAAACGAGGAACACTTCAGGGGCCGACAAGATCGCGCCCTGGCGCAAAGTCACCGACTCGGCGGCACTGTTCGCGTCGAACTGGACAAAATTGCCACCCTGGCCATACACCACGTTCGGTGCTCCGCCAATGCTCATGCGAGCGGTGCCAATGGCATTCAGATCATCGGCGTGGAACGACACCCCATTGCCGTTGGCAGTGGCCCCGGCAGGCAGAATCTCGATCGCGCTGCCGCTGCCGCTCGACCCGGACATGACCTCCAGGCTCGCGCCAAAACCGCCTTCGGCCGCCGCCGAACGTGCCGCTCCGGCGAACTCGAAACCGTTGGAGGCATTGCCCTGGCCCGCGATCAGGCTGACCCGCAAGGTTTTGCCATCGGCCTCCAGCGCGGCGCGAGGCACGCCCCGGCGCGCGGCATCGCTGCGAACAAAATCGGCATAGGGGGTTTCGTTGTATTGCGAGTAACTGCGCAGCACCGCGGCCGGGGTCAGGATCACCTGACGGGTCAAGGCATCCTGAATCCCGGTGTGGGCGATGGACAACCGGCCCGCGCTGGACCAGGAGCCGTTGCGCATGGCCGTGCTGCCGGTGACCGCGGTAGCCCCGAACGGCGCGACCCGGCCATTGATCTCGACCCGGAACGCCCCCGGCATCAGGGCATAGGTCGACGGCAGCAAGGTGTAGGTGCCCGCCGGCAGGCCGGGTACGCCTGCGTCGATGCTGATCTGCTGGCCCACCAGCGGTGTGCTCGCCCCCGCTTCGCCGCCGCTTGGCGCAACACCCGCCTGGACCCCGGGCACGATGGCGTACACCGGGTTGGTGTCCAGCCCCGGCAAGGTGAAGCGGCCATCGGCGCCGAACTGCACCAGGGGGTTATAGCGCGCATCGGTCGAGCCGCCGCGCCCGGACACGAACGCCGCGCCCAGCAACTGGCCGCCTCCGGACAGGTCCAGGACCGCGCCCTGCTGCACGTCGATCGACTGGCCCAGCAACTGCGTCCCCACCACCAGGTTGGCGTTGGAACTGGTGCCGCCCACGCCCAGCAAGTCCACTTGCTTGCCGTCGAAGCGCCAGGTCACGCCGTCCACCGTGCCGCCATAGGGCAAGGTCAGGCCCGCGGCGCTGACCGACGTCAGGCTGCCCGGCAACAGGCTGAGTTGTTTGGTGTAGCGCAATATCCCCTCCTGGGTGCCCAGGGAAATATTGCCCAGGGGCGCCCGCAGCACGCCGCCCTGCTCGATGACCGCCGCGCCCAGGGTCAGTTTGCCGAACACCGAATAGGGTTGCGCCGGGTCGGCGCTGCCGGTGCGCCCGATGCTCAGGGTGCGGTCCGGGTCGTAGTCCAGGTCATTGCCCCGATAACCTGCGAGGACCTGCGCCACCGCGCCGGTGGCCGGGTAGATCTGCGCAGCGGCCAGCCGCAGGTCGGCCTGGGTGCTCAGGTTGGTGTTGCGCAAATCGACGGTACTGGCCAGGAAGCGCATATCGCCCTGGCTGATCAGTTGCGTGTCGTCGAAGGCACGGCGGTCGATGGCCTGGCTCAGGCTGCTGGCAGTGGTGCCATGGGCACCGATACTCACGCCATCGCGGACATCCAGTACGTTACCCGCCGTGACCGACAAGGTACCTGTCGAGGCCTGCGTCGAAACCCCACCCTGCACCGTAGGGCGCATCCATTGGTCAGGTGCAACCACCGCACCGACACCCGCCAAGCGCACATAAGGCGCGGCCAGTTGCACCCGCGAACCGGCCACAGCGTCATCGCTCAACGCCAGGGCACCGGCATACAACTGCAGGCTCTGCCCCAGGGACAGCGACAGCGCGCCGTCGAAACTGATCAGGCCATTGCTGAGCAGCGACAGGTTATCGAAGCCCCCCGCCTGAACTTTATCCAGCCCCAGCCGGGCATGGCCATAGGCAAGGGTGTCTTGCACGGTTTCGGGACCGACGCCGCTGGACAGCAGGCTGTCGGTGCTGGCCTGGCCAACCACCATTTCCCGCGCCTGGCGTACCCGCTGCGACGCACTGGGGCGGTAGAGCGGTGCCTCCAGCGCCACATCCAGCGAGCCGCCGGCCGCACCGCTGCCACCGGCGCGGGCGTTAAAACTGCCGTCCAGGTACAAGCCGTTGTTCGACGCCAGGGAAATACTGCCGCCACTGCTGGCAATCGCCACAGGCCCTTGACCCGCCACATCGACCATGGCCTGGGCGCCGGAAGCCTCCAGGCGAGCGCCTTCACGCACCACCACAAATTGATTGGCCGCGCTGGCGATACCGGTCTGCGGGTCGATTTGCCCACCGATCACGATGCTGCCACCTGCGTCCACCTTGCCGTAGCGACGCCGCAGGACATCGGTCGCGGTGGCCGCCCGCGCGGCGACATCGAGCACCGCCTGTTCCCCCACCCAGATCGAACGGCCATGACCGGCACCCTCGACGGCTTCGGCCACATCCGGCGCAACCTGGATACCACTCAAGGTGATGGCGCCGCCCCAGGCATTCAATGCACCGTCCAGGGTCAACTGGCCAATGCTGCCCAGGGCGATCGACTGGCCGGGGTCGACGCTGATGGCCGCGCCCTTGCCCACCACCAGCTGGGTACTGGCCATGTCCGCCGCGCTCGAGCGCGCGGTGCCGGCCCGCAGGCTGATACTCGCGCCCTGGCGCTGGCTGAGTACAGCCTTGATCGGGTCTTCCTGGTAAAGCCCGGGCAACCAGCGTTCCAACGCAGAGGTCGGGTCCGCTCCGGTCGCTGTGCTCCTGGCCTGATCGCCCAACAGATAGACCGGTTGGGTCACTTCGACCTGCGCACCCTCGGCCACCCGCAGGCCCTGGTTACCGGTGATGTCATACGCAGCGAAGCCTTTGTCGAAGGACTGCGGGGCCAGCACCAGGGTGTCGGCGGCAGTGTCGGCGGCGCGCTCACCGATCAGCACCTTGCCACTCTGCAGGCTCAAGGTGCCGCCACCGTTCACGCCATGGCCGCGCAGCTCGCCGTCCAGGGTGAGCGTGCCGATGGCCGCCGCGCTGTTGGCATTGGCCGCCAGGGTGAGATGACCGCCCTTGCCGGCACGGGTCTTGCCGTCGCTCATAAGCGCCGCGCCCGATGACACGTCGATCAGGCTGCCGCTCTGCAGTGCGACATCGGCGCTGCTGCGCAGCGAGACGCTGCCGCCATTGAGGTAAGGCAAGCGACTGCCATCGGCGGGGTCCAGCAACAGGTTGCTCCACAGGCCGCTGGCGTCCAGCCGGACGCCACTGCCAACCGTCAGCGTCGCGCGCTTGCCTCCCGTCGCCGCCAGGGTGGTGTCGAGCTTGCCGTTGCTGGTGATCTGTTGCAGCACATTGCCCAGGGCCAGATTGCCGCCCTGCGCCGTCAGGTCGGCATTGACCTGCACCTGGGGACCGTACAGGGTGATATCGCCACCGGGACTGACCTCCAGCGCACCCTCAACCAGGATGCTGCCAGTGGCGGCGACCTTGATGCTGCCGAGTTGGAAACCGTTGAGCTGCTCGGTGTCGAGCCACAAGGCGCCCTTGCGCTCGTCGGGCAGGACAGTGTCCAGGTCCAGCCCACTGGCTATCGCCGCGGCCTGCCCCAGCACCACTTGCTTGACGGTATTGGCATCGGCACTCAGGGCGTACTGCAAGCTGGCGCTGTCCTTGACGTAGTAAGGCACATAAGCCCCGACCACCAACTGCCCGCCCCGGGCCACGGCGTTCTGTCCCTGCTGGTAGCCGTCGAGCCCCGGACGTGGGGCCTGAGTCTGGCGATCGCCGTGGAAGGTATCGCCGACGATCTGCCCTTCGAGTACCGCATTGCGGGTGCTGACTTCCAGGCGACCAGCGTCTCGACCCACGCTGTAGCCTTGTTCGAAACGCTCGCGGGGAGCGATCAACGGGTTGTAGTGATACTCGGTCCGGTCCCAGCGCACGCTGTGCTCTTCGAAACCCTTGTAGAGCCCGCTGTAGAGAATGTCCCCCGGGGCTTTGGACAACTCGAACAGCCGGCCATCGGCGGCCCGCAGCCAGGTCTGCTGGATCATCCCGTCCTGCACGTCCAGGGTGCCGCCGGAGAGGTTGATCTGCGACCCCTGCTGAGTCACTACCTCATTGCCGCTCAGACGTACGCTGCCGCCCTGGGCCATCCATTCGCCGACGTTGTGCGGCTGGGTGCCCAGATAACCACCCACCTCCAGCAAGCCGCCAGCGGTGTACCAGCGATCCGTGGCGTAGCCGTTGGTCCCTGCCGGGACCAGCACCAGCTCGCGGGCATCGACCCAGACATCGTTGCTGTTGAGGTTCTTGCTGTCGCGGTTGACCGAGGCGTCACGCTGCTCGTTGCCCTGGATATTGACCTTGACGCTGTTGGATTCCATCGCCACCTTGACGCCCACCGCCCCCGACACATCGATCACCGCACCGTCGCGCACCAGGCTGCGCTGCCCGGCATTCACCGCGACCTGGCCACCGGTGGCCAGGGTGATCGAACCGTTCTGGAAGTCCACGGTGCCGCCGCTGGCGATCTCCACCAGTGACTGGTCGCGACGATAGGCATCGGCCGGCGTGGCGTTTCCAGCCTGGTTCAAGGCTGGCGTCAACAGCCCGTCGCGCTGGCTGTCCAGGGCCGTGCTGCTGTCGATCAGGATGGCGCTGGTACTGCCCTCGCCCAGGGTCACCTTGGCGTCGTTGCCCCGGGCATTCAGGTGCAGGGTGCCGCGGGCGTCCACCGAAGTGCTGCTCAGGGCCAGGCCTTTTTGCAGCACCTCCTGGGCGCTCAGGGTGATGTCGCCGGTAGCCGCCTGGATCGCGCCATGGTTGCTGACCTTGCCGATGCCCGAAGCGACGACCTCGTTGCCGCGGGTGGTCGAGGTCGGGTTACCGTCGGTGCTGTAGCCTTTCTTGATCACAAAACTGTCGCCGGCGACCAGCGCGGTCTGGCCCCGCGGGGTGTTGATGCTGCCGGCGTTATCCACTTCCTTGCCGAGCAACAGCACATACCCGCCGCTGGAGGTGGAAGAACCCGGCACATGGGTCTGCAGTTGCGCGCCCTGCTCCACCAGCACCTTGCCGGCGGCGTCGCTGAACGTCGGCGCGCTGTCGCTGGCGCTGAACAGCCCACGATTGTTGAACTGTTCGTCGCTGAGGGTGGTGGCTGCCGCTACCAGGTTGCGCACATTGATCTGGCTGCTGCCGCTGAATACCACGCCGTTACGGTTGAGGATCATCACCGTGCCGTCGGCCTTGAGCGCGCCCTGGATCTGGCTCGGCGAGGTGCTGTTGTTGACGCGGTTGAGCGCGGCCCAATCGGCGTTTTGCTTGAACTCGACGGTGGTGTCACGGCCGATGTTGAAGGTTTCCCAGTTGAGAATTGCCTTGTCGGCGGTCTGTTTGATCGACACCAGCGCCTTGCCGTCGGCATCGGTCTGCACCGGCCCCTCGGCATTGACGAACAGCGGCTTGCCGTCGGCCCCGACCAGTACATTCAGGCCATTGCCCCCCAGGCCGTTGTGCAGGGTCTGCGGGGCGGTCAGCGCCGCCGCGCGCCCGGCCGCTTGCGCGGCCTGCTGGGCAGCGATGGCCGCTACTGTGTTGTTGAGGTTGCTCATCGAACGTTGCAGCTGACTGTTGACCCGCTGCTGTTGCGCCAGGGGCGGTGGCGTACCGGCCGGCTGCGCCACCGATGGACGCGCAGCGCCGGCGCCCTGGTTCGCGCCCATGGCCCCGAACCAACCCGAACTGAAGGCCTGGGGCTGCGCGGCCTGGGCCGTGCCGGCGAGCATCAACAGGGCAATGGCCTGCGCCAGCGGCTTGAGTCGCAGCACCGGCTGTCCCTGGGCAGCAGAGGCGTTGATGAGTCGGGAAACAGGCAGATTCGGCTCAGAGCGCATCACTTGCGGATCCTTTTTACTGTTCGGGCGAATGGCGGGTACGACGGTTGCCGCCAAAACATTCGCGGGATTACTGCTAAGGCGGTTATGGGCAGGCGCGACCGAACTCTTGTCATGCAAAGTTCATCTACGCGACAACAGCCGGAAACGAGAAAGCCGGCAATGGCTTGAGCCATTGCCGGCTGTTACACGAACCCTGCCGATGGCGGGGTATCAGGCCGGACGACCAATGCCGTTGCAGACGTTGGTGTTGCCCACGCGCAGGGCGCTGGTGGTTTTGTAGAAGGTGTCGTGAACAGCGGTCTGCCAGGCAGCCGACAGTGGGATAAAGGAGTGGCTCGACACCGCACCGTTATTGACACCGGTGTAGTGGGCATTGAGGAAGTTACGGATGCGCAGGTTGTCACCGGCGTCCTTGTAGCACTGACTGAAGATCAGGTTGGTGTAGCCAACGATTGGGTAGCCGGTGCTTGGGTTGGCGAAGGTCGGTACCCAATCCAGAGGGTTGGCTGGGTTCTTGCCGCTGGCTGGGTTGGTGGGTGGCAGAGCGGTATCCAGGGTGATCTGCACGTTGACTTCGGTCGGCAGGAAACCATTGACCGTTGCCACCTTGGCGGCATTGTTGAACTCGGCGAAGTCAGGGCTGACATAACCGATCGCGCCATTGGTGTTGGCCACGGTGGAAGCGATCGCGCCGCTACCGGAAACACCGACGTAGGTGGAGCCGGCTGGAGCGTTGGTGGCCGGGTTGAAGCCTACGGCGGTGGCGAAGCTGTTGCTGGCGGCAGGTACCGAAGCAGGTTTCACAGCCTTCAGGTGAGTGGTGAAGATTTCGGTAGTGCCGCTGCCGTCGGTGCGATAGACGACCGTGATAGGCAGGTTTGGACCGGCAACGCCGGAGAAGACGATTTGATTCCAGTTTGTAATCTTGCCCGAGAAGATATCGGCCAGTTGAGCGCTGGTGAGATTCAGCGAAGTCTTGCCAGCAACGTTGTAAGGCACCGTCACCGAAGTGGCCTCGGCCGGGATCTGGATCAAAGGACCGAAAGTGGCACGGCCCTTGTCAGCGCTGTTGTTGTAAGCGCTAAGTTCAGTCGAGCTGACGATCGAGTCGCTACCGGCGTAGTCGACGTTGATGCCAGCAGCCAGGTTGAACTTGGTGGAGTCATTGTTGAAGAACGCCTGCTTGCCTGCGCCGCTGCCCACGCCGATGTAAGGGTTGAAGCCAGGAGTCGAGGAAGCCAGGATGCCGGTACCGGCGGTGGTGCCGTACAGGTTCTGTGGCAGAGTGGCGCCGCCACCCACCACAGCGGCCATCGATTGGGCCGAAGCCAGAGCCGCTACGGCCAGGGAAGCTGCGATCATAGTGCGCTTAAACATGAAGAATCTCCTTTCGTCGTGTGTATACGGAGGTCAATGGTTCTTGCATGACGCCATGGCGCTCAGATCCTCTGCCCTGCTCTGAGAGCGTTGTGCGGGGTGAGGCCATGGGTAAGAAGTTCGCAGTTTCCGGTGACAGATAAAGGAAAAAACCTCGGGAGAAAGCGCTTGATTTTCAAAAACTTTCTCGGGTGTTCGGGGGCCCTGGCGCGGGCTTTTCAGCGCAGGTGGCGGCGAGGTTTCGCCGGGCCTTTTGCCAGATCGCGACCCGACGCGGCGTGGGTCCCGGGCTGGGGGCAATGGGGATGGTGGCGCATGACAGAACGAGGAACCCGAGTTCGCTGGGTTTGCCGCTCGGGTGGCCGAGAAAAAAGTTGCGGCAAGCCATGCCGTTGATCCTGGCGAAGCGCGTGCTCAGGTTTGGCGGCCGCTGCGTCGGAAGGCCACCCAACCCGATCGCTGCCTCGCTGCGCTCGGCAGCGGCTACGGAGCGTTCGCATCCGCCCGTCGAGGAAACTCACGATCTGTAGGCGCCAGGCTTGCCCGCGATCCAGGCGACGCGAGTCGTCTGGACGTACGCCATCGCGAGCAAGCTCGCTCCTACAGAAGCTCGCCAGCGTAGGCGATCGATAGGCCTTTTATTGCACCAACTGGTTGATCTCGATGATCGGCAGCAGCACCGCCATGACGATCACCAGCACCATCCCGCCCATGACCACGATCATCAGCGGCTCTAACAAGGCGGTCATGCCCATGGCGCGGCGTTCGATGTCGCGGGACAGGGTTTGTGCGGCGCGTTCGAGCATGGGTGGCAGGGCGCCGGTTTTTTCGCCGCTGGCGATCAGGTGGATCAGCACCGGCGGGAAGACTTTTTCCACCCGCAGCGCGGCGGCCAGGTTGACGCCTTCGCGGACCTTGGCGGTGGCGTCGCTGACGCTCTGGCTCAGGCGGTCGTTGGACAGGGTCTGGCGCGCCGCTTCGAGGGCGCGCAGCAGCGGCACCCCGGCTCCGCCGAGGATCGCCAGGGTCGAGGCGAAGCGCGCGGTGTTCAGGCCCAGCACGAAGCGCCCGATCAGCGGCAGGCGCAGCACCCGGCTGTGCCAGTTCAAGCGGGCCTGGGGGTTGCGCAGGTACAGGCGCCAGCTCCAGAAGCCGCCGGCCAGCACGCCGAAACACAACCAGCCCCAGGCGCGAATGAAGTCGCTGGCGTTGAGCATCGCCAGGGTCAGCCCCGGCAGGTCCTGGCGCGCCTGGGAAAAGGCGCTGACCACCTGGGGCACCACGTAGCTGAGCAGGAAGATCACGATGCCCACCGACACCAGCCCGACCACGCCGGGGTAGATAAAGGCGGTGAGGATCTTGCCGCGCAGGGTGTTGCGTTCCTCGATGTAGTCGGCCAGGCGTTCCATGACCTGGGCCAGGTCGCCCGACTCTTCGCCGGCGGCGATCAGCGCCCGGTAGATGTCCGGGAAATCCCGCGGCCGCGCCGCCAGGGCTTCGGCCAGGCGCATGCCGCTGCGCACATCGGCGCGCACCGCGCTGAGGGTGTGGGCGATGTGCTTGCGCTCGGCCTGCTCCACCGTGGCGCTGAGCGCCGCTTCCAGCGGCAGGCTGGCGCCCAGCAGGCTGGCCAGCTGGCGGGTGGCCCAGGCCAGGTCGTTGTCCGACAGCTTGGCGCTGAACAGGCCAGCGCCACCGGCCTTGGGCGTGTTGCTCTCGACCTGCACCATCAGGGCCGTCAGACCACGGCTGCGCAGCACGCCGAAAGCGGCGCTCTGGCTGTCGGCTTCCAGGTGCCCGGACTCGATCTTGCCGAGGGCGTCGGCGGCTTCGTAGCGATAACGGTTCATCAGGCGTCCCGGGTTACGCGAAGGATTTCTTCAGGGGCGGTGGCGCCGCTGCGCACCCAGCGCTCGCCGTCCTCGCGCATGCTGAACATCCCGGCGCGGCGCGCGGCGGCGCGCAGCGCCTGTTCGTCGGCGCCCTGGTGGATCAGGCTGCGAATATCGTCGTCGATGCAGAACAGCTCGTGAATACCGGTGCGCCCGCTGTAGCCGACCTGGTTGCAGGCCGGGCAGCCCACCGGGCGCCAGGTGCCGGGGGCGGTCGGGTCTTCTTCCTTGCAGTGCGGGCACAACCGGCGCACCAGGCGCTGGGCCAGCACCCCGAGCATCGACGAGGCCAGCAGGAAGGGCTCGACGCCCATGTCGATCAGGCGGTTGACCGCCGATACCGCGTCGTTGGTGTGCAGGGTCGCCAGCACCAGGTGGCCGGTGAGCGAAGCCTGCACGGCGATCTGCGCGGTTTCCAGGTCGCGGATCTCACCGATCATGATGATGTCCGGGTCCTGGCGCAGGATCGCGCGCAGGGCCAGGGCGAAGGTCATGTCGATCTTGGCGTTGACCTGGATCTGGCTGATGCCCGGCAGGTCGTACTCCACCGGGTCCTCGACGGTAAGGATATTGCTGGTGCTGGCGTCCAGGCGCGCCAGGGCGGCGTAGAGGCTGGTGGTCTTGCCGCTGCCGGTGGGGCCGGTGACCAGCACGATGCCGTGGGGCTGGCGGATCAGGTGGTCGAGCTTGCCCAGCACCTGCGGGTCCATGCCTAAGGTTTCCAGTTGCAGGCGCCCGGCTTGTTTATCCAGCAGGCGCATCACCACCCGTTCGCCGTGCCCGGTGGGCACCGTGGACACGCGGATATCGATGGGCCGCCCGGCCACGCGCAAGGCGATGCGGCCGTCCTGGGGCAGGCGTTTTTCGGCGATGTCGAGCTGGGCCATGATCTTGATCCGCGACACCAGCGCGCCATGCAGGGCCTTGCGCGGCGAGACCACGTCGCGCAGCGTGCCGTCGACCCGGTAGCGCACCACCGAATGGCTTTCATAGGGTTCGATATGGATATCGCTGGCCTCATCCCGCGCGGCCTGGGTCAGCAAGGCGTTGATCATGCGGATCACCGGCGCGCCGTCCTGGGTGTCCAGCAGGTCGGTGATTTCCGGGATGTCCTGCATCAAGCGGTCGAGGTCGACCTCATTCTCGGCGGCGCCAACCACCGCGGCGGCGCTGCCGGTGTCGGAATAGGCGCTGGCCAGCAGGCCGTCGAGCTCCTCGTCGCGCACCCGCTCCAGGCGCGCCGGGCCGAACTGGCGGCGTGCTTCGCTGATCGACCAGCCGGGGGTCGAGGGGCAGACCAGGAGTACGGCGCCCTCCTCGCTGTGACGCAGGAGGATGCGTTGGGATTTGGCCCAGGCATAAGGGAGCTGTGGGTTCATGGGAGTGCCTCCGGGCCTTGGCCTGGGCCGTGTACATATCCGTTGCTGCGGTCATGGCCTTTGACGGTTTTGTTCGTACGGCGAAGTGGGTGTACATATCCGTTGCTGCGGTAACGGCCTTTGACGGTTTTGTTCGTACGGCGAAGTGGGTGTACATATCCGTTGCTGCGGTAACGGCCGCTGGCGGTTTCGCCCTTACGGCGAGTCACTTTGAAGAGCCCAAAGTAACCAAAGGCTCTTGCCCCCAACGTCCGGTCCTCGCCAAGGCTCGGATTCCCTCGCTCCGGTCCTGCTCCGTGGGCCGCCGCCACAGGCCATCCATGGCCTGGGGCGGCTAACTCGGCATCCCTGCCGAGTTGCCCACTGCGCAGAACCTCCACTCGGCCTCCCGACGGGGCAAGAAAATCAAAAACAATGCGAGGCGACCTGCCGGTCGGCCTGTCTGAGAACACGTTCCCTGTAGCCGCTGCAGGCCATCCACGGCCGGGGGTGGCTAACTCGGCATCCTTGTCGAGTTGCCCACTGCGCAGAACCTCCACTCGGCCTCCCGACGGGGCAAGAAAATCAAAAACAACGCGAGGCGGCCTACCGGCCGGCCTGGATTTGGCGGTGATCCCTGTAACTGCTGCAGGCCATCCACGGCCTGGGGTGGCTAACTCGGCATCCTTGTCGAGTTGCCCACTGCGCAGAACCTCTACTCCACCTCCCGACGGGGCAAGAAAACCAAAAACAATGCGAGGCGGCCTACCGGCCGGCCTGGATTTGGCGGTGATCCCTGTAGCCGCTGCCGCAGGCTGCGATCGGGCGCGTAGCGCACGCCAAACCAGACGGCGCGGTGTATCAGGCAGATCGAGGCGGATGGTTTTGCGTCTGCTTCGCAGCCGATCGCAGCCTTCGGCAGCGGCTACAAAAGGCGCGTAAAACGCGCTTGGCTTTGGCCTTGGCTTTTGATCTTGCCCTTGATCCACCTGCCCCTTTCCCAGAGGCCGAACGCAGGCGTTGCACAGGGGGTAGCGCGGCAGGGATGCCGCGCTAGCCGCCCCAGGCCATGGATGGCCTGTGGCGGCGGGCCCCCGGAGCAATGCCTTCGTTCCGGCACCCCGAGCCTTAGCGAGGGGCCGAATGGAGGGGCGAGACCTTTTGGTTACTTTGGGCTGGGCCGGCATTCCGGCGTTTGCCAAAAGTGACCCGCCGTAAGGGCGGAACCCTAAGCCGCCGTTACCGCAGCAACGGATATGTACACCAATCATTGAACCGGCACCGCCCTGATCCTCGCCCTCGGCACCTGCCCCGAGCCCGCCCCCGGCACTGGCGACGACACCGGCACAACACCCGGCCCACCCGGCACCCCCTGCTCCGCCGTCGGCAACTGCGGCGCCTGCATGTCCGGCATGGCCCAACTGCGGTCCGGCTGCAGGCCGCCCTGGGCACGGCGCATGAAGTCGTAGCGGTTGAGGGTGATGCTGCGCCCCGCGGCGCTGTCGCGAATGATGTAGGGCCGCAGGAACACCATCAGGTTGGTCTTGTTGGTCGAGCGGCTTTCGTTGCGAAACAGCGCGCCGATCCCGGGAATCGTCGACAGCCACGGCACCGCGTTGTTGCTCTGGCTGTAGCCGTCCTGCAGCAGGCCGCCGAGGACCATGATCTGGCCGTCGTCGAGCAGGATGCTGGTGTCGATCGCGCGCTTGTTGGTCACCGTGCCGGCCTGCACCGAGGCACGCTGGTCGACGCTGCTGACCTCCTGATAGATGTCGAGCTTGACCGTGCCGCCCTCGGAAATCTGTGGCCGTACATTCAGCTTCAGGCCGACTTCTTCGCGCTGCACGGTCTGGAACGGGTTGTTGCTGGTGCCGCCCCCGCCGGTGACGTAGCTGCCGGTGACGAAGGGAATGGTCTGGCCGACGAAGATGCTTGCCGCCTCGTTGTCCAGGGTCAGCAGGTTCGGGGTCGACAGCACGTTGTTCCCGCCCTTGCTCTTCAGGGCCCGGGCCAGCACCTTGAGGTCGAGGATCTTGCCGATCCCGGGGATGTCCACGGTGCCATTGACCAGGCCGACGTTGAGGCCCTGGGGCAGCACGTCGACGCTGGTCTTGCCGTTGAGGTTGAGGCCGCTGCCGCCCAGGTTGGCGCCGCCGATGATGCCGCTGCCACCGAGATTGCCGGTCTGCCACTGCACGCCGAATTCGGCGGCGTCGTCTTCGTTGACCTCGACGATCAGGCTTTCGATCACCACCTGGGCGCGGCGCTGGTCGAGCATGTCGATGACTTCCCGCAGGTTGCGGTACAAAGGTTCCGGCGCGGAAATCAGCAAGGTGTTGGTGGTGGCGTCGGCCTGGATGGTCACGCCGCCGGCACTGAAGGCGGTGTTCTGGTCGGACGCCTGGGTGCCGCCCTGGCTGCTGGAACTGCTGCCCTGGGCATAACCGCTGCCGGAGCTGCCGCCGCCGAGGCTGGAGCCGCCACTGGTGGAGCTGCTGCCGCTCTGGCCGCTGCTGGAACTGCCGCCCTGGCTCATGCCGCCCATGCTGCCGAGCATGGCCCGCGCGTTGTCGCCGGTGCCGCTGTCGCTCTCGCCGGTGAGCAGGCCGCGCAGGGCCTGGGCCAGCTTGCCGGCCTGGGCGTTGCGCAGGTACACCACGTGCAGGTTGCTCGGGTTGCTCTGGGCATTGTCCAGCTTGTAGATCAGGTTGCGCGCCAGCTCGGTGCGCTCGGGGCTGCCGGTGCGGATGATGATCGAGTTGGAGCGCGGGTCGCCGACCACACTGACCTTCTGGGTCGGGTCGGCGCCCTGGGTTTCCAGCAGTTCGGAGACCATGCCGGCGATGTCCACGGCGATGCCGTTCTGCACCGGCACCACGTCGGTGTCCAGGGCGCTGGGGATGTCGATGCCTTCGATGATCTGCGCCACCCGGGTGAGGTTCTCGGCGTAGTCGGTGATGACGATGCTGTTGTTGCCCGGGTAGGCGTTGATCGGGTTGTTCGGCGACACGATCGGGCGCAGCACCGGGATCAGGTTCACCGCGTTTTCGTACTGCAGGCGGAAGGTACGGGTCAGCATGCCGTTGGCCGACGGCTTGCCGGCGTTGTAGATCGGCCCGCCGAGCAGCTTGGCGTCGGCTTCCGGCACCACCTGGGCCACGCCGCCGACGTCCACCACGCTGAAGCCCTGCATGCGCAGGGCCGCCAGCAGCATGTCGTAGGCCTGGTGGGCCGGCACTTCGCCTTCGCTGACCAGGGTCAGGTTGCCCTTGACCCGCGGGTCCACCAGGAACTGCTGGCCGGTGGAACGCGCCAGGGCCCGGACCACGGCCTGGATATCGACGTCGACGAAATTCAGGCGCACCGGCTGGTCGCCCAGGGGATTGCGCACCACCGTGCCGCTGGCGGCGGGAGCAGCGGGGGCGCGTCCCGCACGGCTGATCGGATGCTGGTATCTGGGCCGCTGGCTCTGTTGCGCCTGGGCCCTCTCCCGCTCGGCCACCACGTCGCCGCCACTGCGATTGGTCTCGCCCAGGGGCCGCCCCAGTTCGCTGTCCACCAGCAACGGTGGCTGTGGCTCCTTGTTGTGACTGCACGCCGCCAGCGCCAGGGCCAGCGACCCCAGCAGGAGCAAGGGCAGCGCCTTGCGCGATTGGCGGGGGTAAAAAGAACCTGACCACTTCATGAAGCTTCCTTAGCGCCAAGCGCCTGATCCATGCGAACGGTTCCGGACAGTCTGCCTGCCGTGCCATCGACGTCGGCCGGGCCCGCGCGTTGCAGCCGGGCCTCCAGCACTTCCAGGGAAAACTGCCGGGGACTGCCCAGCAGCCAACCGACCACGGCATCCGCCGGGGCCTCGTGAAAACTCAAGTGCCAGGCCCGGGACTCGCCCTCGCCCACCACCTGCAACTGGTACAGCCCCTGCAGGCCGGCGGCATCCAGGGTCTGGCGCAAGGACTGCTCCAGGCTCTGCCCCGGCTCGCCGCCACGGGGCCCGCCGGCCTGGTGCAGCACCAGTTCCAGGGCTTCGGACTGGGAGCGCAGCTTGGGGATCTCGGCCTGCCAGTAATCGATCTTTTTCAACGCCGGCTCGATCAGCACCAGCCACACCAGCAGACCGCCCAGCACCGCCGCCGCGCCAGCCAGCAGGCGTTTCTCGCGCAAAGCCAGGCCGTTCCAGTACAGCCGTGCCTGGGCGGCCTGACGCTGCCAGCGCTGGCGGTAATGGCTGAGGCTCGGCTTATTCATCCTCGTCTTCCTCGCTGTCGTCGGCTTCCATCGGCACCGCGCCGCTTGCCATGCCGGTGGCCGCGCGCAGGGTCCAACCCTGGTCGCCGGGGCTGGCTTCGAGCCCGGCCTGGGTCAGCAGGCCCTGCCAGCCGCTGTCGGGTGCGGGGACGCGGGTGTCGCTGAGCAGGCTCAGCTGCAACTCGCCGTTCTGGTAATTCAGTTGCTCGACCCCGCCAATCATGAAAGGCATGGCGTTGCTGGCCTGCTGCACCAGGCTGTTGAAGCTTTGCGGGGCGTCGCCGCTGGCCCCGCTCTGGCGCGCCGCCAGTTGCTGGCGCGCCTGTTGCAGGGGGTTGAGGATCACCGGCAGTTCCGGGAACACCTGCTGCACCCGTTGGCTCATCTGCGCCTTGAGCTGCTGGCCCTGGGCCGCCTGGCGCGCGGCGTACAGGTTCAAGCCCAGGGTCCAGACCACCAGCGCCACCGCACACAGCGCCGCGGCACGGCCCCAACCCTGTTGGCGAGCGCTGTTGTTCTGCACCCCGCCGTGCAGGCCCCAGGCGGGTGCCTGGCCGGTCCAGCGGCAGCTGTCCGGCAGTTGCTCCAGCGCCCCTTGCGGAGCCGCCTCGCCCACCCATTGCAGCCCGACGCCATTGGCCAGCAACGCCTGCAAGGCGTCTTCCGGCAGCGGCTGCACACTGCCCTGCTGCGGGCTGTGGCGCAGCAGCAGGTGCTGGTCCTGCAGGCTGGCGGTCAACTGGCCCGCCGCCGGCACCGGCAAGGCATAGGGCGCCGGGTACAGGCCGCGCAGTTTCAGCCCGGCCTGCTCCAGCACCTGGCCAAGCCGCGCCAGCGCTTCGCGCGGCAACCAGCTGATGTGCACCTGGCCGTCGCTGTCGCGCGGGCTGTGGGCCACGTACAGGCTGTCGCTGTGGCCGAGTATCAGCGCCTGGGCGGCACAGGCCACCGCCGCGCTGACCTTGGCCGGGGCCAGGGCCGGCAGTTCGATGCTCGCCAGCAGGCTGTCCTCGGGGTGCAGGAAACACTCCACGGCCAGCGCCTTGGGCACCTGCCCCAGCTGCATCAGGCTGGCTTCGCCGGTTTCCTTGACCTGGCCTTCTTTAGCCGAGAGCCGGGCAAAGCTCACCCGGCTCTCGGCCGTCAGTCCATGCAAGGGCGGCAGGCTGACGCGCAAGCGGTTCATACGCCCACCCGCGACCAGATCACCCGCGGCATGTTGTCTTCGCTGCGGTGCAGCAAGGCCAGCAGCCTGACCCGGCGCCGCTCGCCGCGGGCCTGGCCTTGCAGGCGGAACCACTCGCTGGTGATGCCGACCCGCACCGCGTCCGCCGGTACCTGCGGCATGCGCAGGCGGTTGATGAAGTCCCCCTGGTTGATGAACCACTGGCCACTGTCGCGCTCGGCGATCAGCGCCTTGGCCCGTGGCAGCGCCAGCCCCGGCACGGTCGCGGCGAGCACTTCGGCGCTGGCGGTATTGCCGTTGACCCAGGTATTGGCCGGCAGGATGGTGACAAAGGGTTCCAGGCGTGCCAGCAGCTTTTCATCGACGCCGTTCACCCCCAGCAGGTCGTCGAGGCTGCGCAGCATCGGCTGCTTGGCCAGCAGCGGTTTGCGCGCGGCCTCGGGCGAAGTGTCGCGACCGCTGTGGAAACCGCTATTGACCGGCGGCGCCGCGCCTTCCGGGCTCAACAGCCGTGGGTAGGACGCGATCACCCGCTGGCTGATGCGCTGGCCCAGGGTCGCGTTGACCCCGAGCAGCTCGCACAGGCGCTGGAAACTCTCTATCTGCGAGGGGTCGAGGCGGTCGTTGGCCAGCAGGTTGCGCAGGTTGAACTTGCTCTGCTCGTCCTCCAGCCGGCCTTCGAACGGCCCGGTGCCCGGGCCCAGGGCCGCGAGCTGGATCGGCCGCGCCCAGTTCTGGTCGAGGCGGGTCAGCACGTCGCGCTGGCGGTCTTCCCACAGGCGCTGGCGGCCGACTTCCATGCCGCCCTGCAGCTGCCAGCTGCCCTGCACCCGCAGTTGCTCGCTTTCCAGCCCGCGGGTGAACAGGGTCTGGCGGGTCAGCATGCCGCCGGCGATCACCGCCACCACGGCGGCGATCAACAAGGCGCTGATAATGGCCATGCCACGCTGTTTCGCCGCTGTCGGCGAACGGGCTGTCATGGTGGCGCTTACAACTGCCAGGAGCCGATATCGGCATTCACGCCGTCACCGTCTGGCTGGCCGTCGGCCCCCAGGGAGAACACATCCACTTCGCCGTTGGCCCCCGGGTTCAGGTAATGGTAAGGACGGCCCCAGGGGTCGTTGGGCAGGCGTTCCAGGTAGGAGCGCCAGTTGCTGTCCTTGGCGTCCGCCGGGCGCTCCACCAGCACTTTCAGGCCCTGGTTCATGCTCGGGTAGGTGCCGTGGTCGAGGCGATAGAGCTTGAGGGCCTGCATCAGCCCGCCGATGTCCTGCCTGGCCGCGGTAGCCCGGGCCTGGTCCGGACGGTCGAGCACCTTGGGCACCACCATCGCGGCCAGGATCCCGAGAATGACCACCACCACCATGATCTCGATCAGGGTGAAACCGCCCTGGCCGCGCGGGCGGCGGGGCTGTAGGCGGGGCTGAAGATGAGGCTGGGGGTGTGACGTGAAGCGCACGGCATCCATCTCGACGTTCCTTGGCTTGATTTCGATTCGTCGCGCAGTGTTGCAAGAAAATATGTCAGTGATATTGACGTTGCTCGGGAGCGTCCGTAGCCAATCGGTCAAATTTGCCGGTTAGGCTGCAAGCCTTCCTTTGCGCCACGAGACGTCCATGCCGCGGCCACGCCAGCCACTCCCCAAACGACCCGCCAGACGGCCAGCCACCCGACAACGGGGGTTCACCCTGATCGAGGTGCTGGTGGCGCTGGCGATCATCGCCGTGGCCATGTCGGCGGCGATCCGCGTGGCCGGCTTGATGACCCAGAGCAACGGTTTGCTGCGGGATAGGTCCATCGCCCTGCTGGCGGCCCAGTCGCGCCTGGCGGAACTGCGCCTGGAGGGCCGCCTGCCGCCCGGGACCAAGAACATCGAGTGCGACCAGGGCCGGCTCAAGCTGCGCTGCGAGCAGAACATCGCCCCCAGCCCCGATCCGCGGCTGTCCAGGGTCAGCGTGCGGGTCCTCGACCGCAGCCGCGAGGCCCCGCCCCTGGCGCGCCTGGACACCCTGGTCGCGCGGGTGCCGAAGAACCCCAATCGTTAAGGATTAACCCTGTAGCAGCCGGTCGACGCTCGATTGCTCGCGATGGACCTGAGAGCGCCGCGTTCATCCAAGCCACACGCGTTATCGTTAACGTCTATCGCGAGCAAGCCCGCTCCTGCAAGGGCCCCGCTACTATCAGGAATCTGTTTAACCGGGCACTTTTCGACAGGGTCGTCACTGGCGGATCAGCACCGGCAGCGCCGGGCTCTCCGGCAACTTGCCGACCTCCAGCCGCGAGCGCTCGCCGCCGCGTTCGATCACCACCCCGTCGCCCTCGATGGCCACCAGTTGCACGCCCTGGGCCAGGCGCTCGCCCACCAGGAAGCTGCGCGGCGGCGCGTCGTTGAGGCTGAGAATCGCCACCGCGCCGCGGGGGCTGGCCATCAGCCCGGTGACCTTGATGTCCAGCGCCAGCGGCTGGTTGGAAAACCACTGCTGCGCCGGGCTCTGGGCCTGGGCGGCCAGGGCTTGCGGCGGCGCCTGCGGGGTGCGCGACTCGGCGGGGGTCAGCAGCAGCGACGACCAGGTCGCCACCCCGGCCACGATCGCCAGCAGGGCCACGGACTGCACCAGCTGCGGCGGGGAAAATCGATGGACGAATGCCATGGCAAGGACCTCCTGTTTGTCCGTCTTCGCAGCCTAGCGCGCAATGGTCACGTTTTTATTTCACATTCACCCGGCAGGATGAAAAGCGACGCACAGGAGGCGCGCCCCATGACCCCATCCCGACAACAGGGCTTCACCCTGATCGAGCTGATGGTGGTGCTGGTGATCATCGGGATCGCCAGCGCCGCCATCAGCCTGAGCATCCGCCCCGACCCGTTGCAGGGCCTGCGCAAGGACGCCGAGCGCCTGGCGCAGTTGCTCCAGGTGGCCCAGGCCGAGGCACGGGTGGATGGCCGGCCCATCAGCTGGCGGGCGGACGCCAAGGGCTTCGCCTTCAGCCGGCCCAGCGACGATGGGCGCGGCCTCGACCCGTTCAAGGACGACCCGCAACTGCACCCGCGGTCCTGGGAAAGTTCGCCGGTCAACGTGCGCATCGAGCCCGGCCCGCGGCTGGTGCTCAACGCCGAATGGATCGACGCGCCGCTGCAGGTGCAATTGTCCGATGGCCGTAACAGCCTGACGGTGCAACGCACCGCCACCGGCGTGGTACGGGTGGTGGCACAGCCATGAGGGCGCGGCCCCACCAGCGGCAAGGCGGCTTTACCCTGATCGAGGTGATGGTGGCGATCCTGCTGATGGCCGTGGTCAGCGTGATTGCCTGGCGCGGGCTGGACAGCGTCAGCCGGGCCGACAGCCATTTGCAGGCCAGCAGCGAGCAGACCGAGGAGCTGCTGCGCACCCTGCACCAGCTGGAACGGGACGTGGCGCTGCGGGCCAGCGTGGAATTGATGGAGCCGGTACCGGCCGGGGCCGATGCCGAAACCGTCGATGTACCGGCGGCCCTGACCGTGCGCAGCGCCGACAGCGGCACCTTCCGCCTGGATGTGATCCGCACCGCGGCGACGCCCGGCGAGGGCCTGCAACGGGTGCGCTGGTGGCTCAAGGGCGACACCCTGTACCGCGCGGCGGCGCCGGCCCGCGATCGCTACCCGCTGCCCGCGCCGAAAAACGCCGTGGCGGTGCTGGAGCACGTCAGCGACTTGCAGTTGCGGGTCTGGGATCGGGACAAGGGCTGGCGCCAGCTCAGCGGCAACCGCAAGGAGAACCCGCCGGGCCTGGAGATCCGCCTGGTGCGCCAGACGCCCCAGGGCGAGGAACGTTATCGGCAGGTGCTGGGGCCGTTGGAGTGATTGCCGCGTCGGGCTGGATGCGCACCTGTAGCCGCTGCCGAGCGCAGCGAGGCTGCGATCGGCCGCGCAGCGGCCGTAAACCGGGCAACCTGTTCTTCCTGGAAAATCGCGTGTTCAGGTTTTGCGAGGACTTCGTCCTCGAGCGCAGCCTCGCTACGCTCCGCAGCGGCAACAGCGGCAACAGCGGCAACGCAGTTAATGCAGCGGCTACGGGTGGACGGTGATTCTGGAGCGAGGCTTGCCCGCGATCCAGGCAACGCGGTTGGCCGGAGCGGACGCTATCGCGAGCCAGCGTCGCGCCTACCGGTCTTGTGCTTCAACTCAACAACACCACACCGCCCGGCAACTCGGTGCATTTGGCGCCGTAGGCGTCGCGGATCAGCAGGGCCACGCCGGCCAGCTGGTTGAGGTTGAAACGCGCCTGCACCTTGCGCTTGCCCAGCTCGGCGTTGAGCAGCACCAGCATGCCCGGGCGGTAGCGGTTGATCTCGTCGATCACGGTGTCGAGGGTGGCGTTGTCGAACACCAGCACCTGCTCGCGCCAGGCGATCACCGCCGTCGGGTCCACCGCCTTCGGCTCGCCGACCTGGCGACTGTCGTAGGTCAGCTGGCGACCGCTGTCCAGGCGGATCAGCCGGCCCGCGACCTCGACCTGCAATGCGCCGTCGATGCAGGTTACGCAGACGCTGTGGTGGGTATTGCGCACATTGAAGCGCGCCTGGGAGGCGCTCAGCCAGCCGTTGCCGGCCTGGACCCGCACCGGCAACGCGCTCGGGCTCGAGATCTCGACCTCGCCTTCGAGCAGTTCGATGCCCTGCCCGCCTTGCGCCAGCTCGCGCCGGCTGATGCGGGTCTGGGTGTTGAGCTCCAGGCGCAGTCCGTCCTCCAGCTCGACCCGGCGCTGCTCGCCGACCTCGGTGCGGTAGTCGGCGCTCAGCCCGGCAAGACCGCCGGGCACCGAGACCCGCACCGCCAGCAGCGCCACCGAGGCTGCCAGCGCCCCGCCGAGAAAGGCCCGGCGCCCGAAGCGCCGCGGCGGGGTCTGTTGCTGGCATTGTTCGGCGGCCGGCTTCAGGCTGTGCCACAGCAACTTGGCCTGCTCGAAGGCCTCGGCATGCTGCGGGCTCTGTGCGCACCACTGCTGCAAGGCCCGCGCATCGGCCGCGGTGGCCCGCCCCGAGGTCAGCAGGAGCAGCCAGTCCTGGGCCTCGTTGCGCAGCCGGTGGTCCGGTGTCGCCCGAGAAGTGGAGATGCTAAAGATATTCAAGCGTGCGGGTACTCACGGATTAATCGGGGCCTTTAGTGACTAGGACGGTTTTCCGGCGCCGGGACCGAACCGCTGAATCACTTTTCTTTCAAGGCGCGAGGCGCAGTGGCCCAGGGCAGCCTTGATTTCCTTCTCGACCATCCGTGTCGAAATGCCGAAGCGCTGGGAGATTTCCAGGTGCGGAGCCTCCTCCAGGCGCGCGGCGATAAAGATCTTGCGCCGGCGCGCCGGCAGTTCGTAGAGCGCCTTGAGCAGCGACTGGATTTCCTTCTGCCCGCCCACCACCCGCGACGGGTCCAGGGCCTCGTCGCTGATCTGCAGCAACTCCTCGACCTCGCCGCCGGTCAGCAGCCGGGCATCGGCCTGGCGGCGGTCGGCGGCGATGTTCAGGGCCATGCGATAGAGGTAGGCATTGGGCTGGGCCAGGTTCGGCGGCTCTTCCATGCGGTCGACCCGCAGGTAGGTTTCGTGCAGCACGTCGTTGGCCAGGTCTTCCGAGCCCAGGCGCCGGCGCAGACGCACCTTGAAGTCCTCGTAGGAGGTCAGGAACAGCCTGACCATCGCGCTGTGCCCGGTATTCTTCATGCCCCCAAGGCTCCCTGGCGTTGTCTGCAATCCATGCGTTTTCCTGCGCTGTCGGGTATCAGAAGCAAGGTCACTGGCTGGCGCAGCGAACTCGGTGCGGGCCGTTCGACCCAGGTTTCGCTCAGGCTCTGCACCAGCGCCTCGTCGCGCCGCAGATCGCCGGTGGTGGTGACCAGGCGGCTGTGCTCGATATGCCCGCCACGGTCGATCCACAGTTGCAGCACCGCGCGATAGCGCCCCGGCCGGGTCAGTTCCGAACGGCACAGGCCGGCCTCCACCGCGCGTTGCAGGGCACTGGCGAAACTGTCGCTGGCCCAGGCCCCGGCGTTGCCGCCCGCACCCTTGGGGGCAGGCGCATCGCTGAGTTGGGCGACTTGCAGGGTAAAGGCATCGGAACGGGCGTAACGGGCCATCAAACCACTTCCTGTCAGCAGGCGACTCAGGGCATCCCGGGCGCTGTAGCGCCCCTGGACCCGTACCGAGCGGCGCCCTCGGGTCAGCTCGCGATCCACCAGCACCGCCATCCCGGTCGAGCGGCTGAACAGTTCAAGCGCTTCGGCCAGGTCTTGCGCGGCGATGTCCAGGTCCAGCAGCCGCTGCGAATCCACCGGCGGCGGTGCAGATGGCGCCGCCCACAACCCGCCGCAGGCAGCCAGCGCCAACAACAGCGCAAGCCCCCAGCGCGCGAACCCCGCGTGAAAGAAAGACCGATACCCGACCTTTGCTCGGCGTCGCTGCACGGCTTACCTGTCCCTGAAAACCGTCATCCTGAGGCCAGTTTATGAATCTGGTGTTACGGCACCGGCAAAAAAACCATCACTTTTTCACCCTCCGCCTTGCTCTACACTCAAGGACCGCAACGGCCCCTCCCGGGCCCGCCAGGAGGCCCCCGATGAAACAGCTTTACCGCCTTGTCGCCAGCCTGATGCTCACCACCCTGCCACTGGCCGGCCACGCCGCCGCGCCTGGCGAAACGCCCGCTGCTGCTTCTGGCGCAAAGCCCGGCGAGGGCTGTGTCGACGTCAGCGTGGCTGGCTACAAGGCCCCGGACTACGGTTGCCTGAGCCAGCAGATGGGCAACAATCCCGACGGCGCCAAGGCCGAACAGATGAACCGGGAAGCCATGCAGGTGCCAATCCACAAGCGCCCGCCAAACCAGATGGGCCTGTCCACCCCGGCCGCCACCCGCACGCGGATGGGCAATACCTTCGGCACTTCGGTGAAGCCGCAGCGGCCTTAGGTTTTTGCGTTGGTCGTTCGGGCGCTATCGCGAGCAAGCTCGCGCCTACGGGGATCGCGTGAGCGTCTGTAGCGGCCGGTCGACGCTCGATTGCCCGCGATAGACGCCGCAGCTGTCTAGGCCGCCCACTGCCGCGCCACCACCTCCAGCTCCGCCCGGGCCCGCTGCAGGGCTTGCTCGCGGGCTTCGGGGTTGGCGAATTGCAGCGGCTGGGCATCGACGAACACCGGGTTCTCCACGCCGATAAAGGCAAAGGCGGCTTTCAGCGCCGGGGTCAGCGCGTCCATCCAGGCCATGGGATTGCCCGGGCGCAGGTCGGCGCCACGGCTGGTGAGGAACAGCACCTTCTGCCGGGTCAGCTGGCCGACGATGCCGTCCGGGGTATTGAGGTAGGTCAGCTCGGTGCGGGTGATGCTGTCGATAAAAGCCTTGAAGGTCGAGGGCATCGACCAGTTGTACATCGGCATGGCGAACAGGCAGGCATCGGCGTCCATCACCCGCTGGCACAAGGCGTCCGAGGCCGCCAGGGTCTGGCGCATCTGCGGCGTGCGGGCATCGGCAGCGGTGTAGGTGGCGATGGCGAAGGCCTCGCTGACGTGGGGCGGCGTATCCACCGCCAGGTCCAGGTAGTCGATCTCCAGGTCGACGCCCTGGCCTTGCAGCCGTTCGATGAAGTAGCGGCCCAGGGCCCGGGAGTTGGAACGTTCGCCTTTGGAGCTGGCATCGACGTGCAGCAGTTTCATTGAGCATTACCTTGCTGGGTTGAAAAGAGATCCGGGTTAAATGCTGGGCTGTTGGCGGAACGCCACGGCGAGGCGGTTCCAGCAGTTGATGGCGGCCACCGCGACGGTCAGGTCGACCAGCTCGCGCTCGCTGAACTCGCCGCGTACCGCCTGGAACAATTCATCCGGCACCGCGGCGGCGGACAACTGGGTCACCGACTCGCTCCAGGCCAGGGCCGAGCGTTCCCGCGGGCTGAACAACCCCGAGTCGCGCCACACGCTCAGGGCGTACAGGCGCCGTTCGTTCTCGCCGTTCTGGCGCGCCTGCACCGCGTGCAGGTCGATGCAGAACGCGCAGTGATTGAGTTGCGAGACGCGGATCTTGATCAGTTCCAGCAGGGGCTTCTCGATGGACAGGCCGAAGGTTTGCGCCTCGAGCATCAGCAGGCCCTTGAGGGCCTCCGGCGAGGCGCTGTAGTAATCCAGGCGGGGTTCCATCGGGGTCACCGTCAGCGTTGCATTCGTATTCCCCTAGCCTAAGGGCCGTGCGGGGCTGCCCCTATAGCCAATCCGCGGGTTTATCGGCAGTCCACCGGGACCTGTGTCGGACGTGATCCCGCCGAAGCCCTGCGGGCTTGTCGCAGCCTGCGGCAGCGGCTACACCGCCCGGTCCGAAGGCAGCGTCGCACCCTGTAGCCGCTGCCGAAGGCTGCGATCGCGTACGCAGTACGCGCCAGGATCTCAGGCCAATCCCGATACCAGGCCCGCTACACCAAACCCGGCCAGGCGGGTAATCTGGCGGGCACTGACCGTTTTGGAATCTCATCGATGGAACTGCATGTCGTCATCAACGGGCGCAAGGACCTGGCCGACCAGCTGTATCGGCAACTGCGCGACGCCATCGAGTGCGGGCGGCTGGCGGCGGGCGCCCAGTTGCCGCCGAGCCGCCTGCTGGCCGAGCAACTGGGAATCTCGCGCAAGACGGTGTCGGACACCTACAGCCTGCTGACCTACGAGAATTTCCTGATCGGCAGGATCGGCCGCGGCACCTTCGTCAATGCCCGCCCGGTGAAGGCCGAGCGCAAGCAGAGCGCCGCCGACCTGGCCTGCGCGCAAAGCCTGGAAAAATGGCAGGAGCTGCCCACGCCCCTGCGCCATCCGACCCTGGAAGGCACCTCGCGCTACGAGTTCATCGGCGGCGCCACCAGCCGCAACCAGTTCCCCCAGGAAGAGTGGCGGCGCTGCACCCAGGACGCCCTGCGGCGGATCGCCCAGAGCGGCGGTTTCTACAGCCAGCCGGAAGGCCTGCCGGCGCTGCGCCATGCGATTGCCGGGCATGTGTCGTTTTCCCGCGGCGTGGTCTGCAGCGACGCCGACATCGTGGTCTGCAACGGCGCGCAACAGGCCCTGGACCTGATTGCCCGGGTGGTGCTGGAACCCGGTAGCCGGGTGGCCATGGAAGACCCCGGCTACACCCCGGCGCGCCTGTTGTTCAGCGCCCAGGGCGCGACAGTGATCGGGGTGCCGGTGGACGACCAGGGCATCCAGGTCGAGCGGATTCCCGACGGTGTGCGGCTGATCTATGTCACCCCGTCCCACCAGTTCCCCCTGGGCATACCCATGAGCCAGGCCCGCCGCGAGGCCCTGCTGGAGCGGGCACGGGAGCTGGGAGCGATCGTCATCGAGGACGATTACGACAGCGAGTTCCGCTACGAGGGACGGCCCACCGACTCGCTGCAGAGCCTGGACAAACATGGCGTGGTGGCCTATGTCGGGACCTTCTCGAAGACCATGCTGCCGCAGCTGCGCCTGGGCTACGCGGTGCTGCCGCCGGCGATTCTCGGCGCGGTGATCAAGGCCAAGCGCCTCACCGACTGTCACACCTCGACCCTGCCGCAATGGGCGCTGGCCAAGTTCATCGCCGAGGGTTACCTGCTCAAGCACATCCGCCGCTGCCACACGGTGTACGCCGGGCGCCGCGAGCGCATCCTGCGGCGCCTGAACGGCGACCTCTCGCCCTGGCTGCAGGCGGTGCCGTCCACCGCCGGCTTCCACATGGCGGCGCTGTGCAAGGTGCCGGTGAACATCCCGCTGTTGCTGGAGCTGGCGAAGAAGGTCGAGGTCGGGCTCTACCCGCTGCACGGCTTCTATTACCAGGAGCCGGCCAGGGACGGGCTGTTCATCGGCTTTGGCGCCATCGAGACCCTGGACATCGACCCGGCGCTGGACAAGGTCCGTGACATCCTGCAACAGATTGCCTGATTGGCCCCGGGCTTTTCCCGGGGATTGGTTATTGGCGTTGTCACCTTGGCGCCCTACCCTGAGCGTCCACCCAGCTGTTCGCGCCGCGCCCGTCACCGCTCGGCGCAACGGCTAGAGCATTTCCGGAGGCTTGGACATGTCCAGTACCGCGACCAACAGCGTCCAGATCCGCGCCGTCCAGGGCCGCTCGGACGAGCTTGGCGAACACCTTGACCAGCTGCTGGCCGCCCTGCGCGAGGCGCCTGGCTGCCTGGGTTATGAACTGCGCCGCGACAGCATCGACACCCACCGCTGGACCGTGCGCGGCCAATGGCGCTCGGCGGCCGAGATGCAGGCGCATTTCCAGCTGCCGGCGGCCCAGGGTTTCATCGACCTGCTGGCCAGCCGCCTGGCCTGCGCCCTCGACTTCGAACACTGAGGCATTGGTCTGCGCTTCTTTGCCGGGATTGGTTATAGGCCGGTCGCGCCGGCGGGCTTACCTTGAGTCGGCCCCTTTCGCACCGGAGAAACCGACCATGAAGAAGACCCTCGCTGCCCTGACCTGCGCCCTCGCCGGCCTGACCCTGCTCACCTCCCTGGGCGCCGCCGCCCATGAGCCGGAGTACGGCCAGGAGAAACTCAAGATCCTCCAGGAACATGCCCTGGGCAACCTGCCGGGCAAGACCGCGCTGATGCTCACCGTCGACTACGCGCCAGGCCAGGCCACGGTGCCGCACATGCACAAGGGCGCGGCCCTGGCCTATGTGCTTGAAGGCGAGATCACCTCGCGGGTCAACGACGAGCCGGCCATCACCTACAAGGCGGGCGAGTCCTGGTACGAGCCGGCCGGCTCGCAGCACCCGGTGTCGGCCAACGCCAGCGCCAGCAAACCGGCCCGGCTGCTGGTGTTCGTGCTCAAGGACGCCAAGGATGAGGTGCTGACGCCGTTGAAGCAGTAAGCGCCTGGCCGCTGCGGATCGCGAGCGAGCGAGTGTCGACCCGCCGCTCCGAGAGAAGCAGCCGATCTTCTTCTGAGCGAGGCTTGCCCGCGATCCGCGCAGCGGCCTGACATCTGTTTTTTATCGGCATGGCTTTGGGCGTTGTGCTGTCGGCTCTGGCGTCATCGCGAGCAAGCCTCGCTACAGGGGATAGGCGTTCCCTTGTAGGAGCGAGCTTGCTCGCGATAGCGGTACGTCAGACACAGCGCAAATCGCGTAAGAAACACAGTTGCTACAGAAGCCGCGTTTTTTTGTAGCCGCTGCCGCAGGCTGCGATCGAGCGGAACGCCCGCAGGGATCTTGCAGGCGCCTGAGGCCCTGCGACCAGCATGGCCGGACCATCGCAACCTGCAGCGGCTACAACATTCCTTGAGACCATAAAAAAGCCCCGTATCTCGCGATACGGGGCTTTTCGTTTACCGCTCGATCAGGCCGCCGCTACAAGGCCCGATTGACCGCTCATGGCCAGGTCCAGCAATTCGCGGTTGGCCACCGCGTACATGGCGTAGTCGGTGCCGCTGGCGGCACGGATTTCCACCAGCATCGCGCGCCAGCGCTCGACCATGCTCTGGTTCTGCTCGAGCCACAGGGCCACGCGGGCTTCCATGTCTTCCGGCGCGTCGGCCATTTGCAGGACCGAGATGGTGATCGCCCGCTGCTGCCAGTCCACGTCGTCGCGGAAGGCTTCGCGTGCCTGGGCCTGCCAGTTGTTGGCCACCGGCAGATCGCTGATCTGCTGCAGGTACCACGGCAGGTCCAGGGCGCTGCCCACGGCGAAGTAGGCCTTGGCCACATCGGCGGCGTCGTGCCCGGTGACATCCGCGGCCTCGATGATCGGCAACAGGGTGTACAGGTGGGTGGTACCTGCCACCATGCGCGCCAACAACTCAGGCACGCCGGCTTCGACGTAGGCGGTGTAGCGGGTCTGCCAGCCGACCCGGGTCGGGCCTTCCAGCAGTTCGTCGAGCTTGAGGCCCAACGCCGCCAGGTGCGGACCGAAGTGCGCGACATCACGCGCGGCATCCTGCTCGTTGCGGCGGCTGCGCAGGAACCAGCGGGTGGCGCGACGGCCAAGGCGCATCAGCTCGTCCATCAGCTCCAGCTGCACCTGGGCCGAGACCTGGTGGTCCAGGGCTTCGATCTGGCGGAACCAGTGCGGGAGATGGAAGATGTCACGCACGATCACGTAGGCGCCGGCCACGTTGGCCGGGCTCATGCCAGTGGACTCCTTCAGGCGCTGCACGAAGGTGATGCCCATGTGGTTGACCAGGTCGTTGGCGATCTGGGTGCTGACGATCTCGCGCTTGAGGCGGTGACGGCGCATGGCTTCGGCGAACTTGCTGACCAGGGTCGGCGGGAACGCGGTTTCCATGTCGCGGGTCAGGTAGTCGTCGTCCGGTACCAGGGAGTTGAGCAGCTGCTCCTTGAGGTCGATCTTGCTGTAGGAGATCAGCACCGACAGTTCCGGACGGGTCAGCCCGTGGCCGGCGGCGACGCGCTCGTTGAGTTGCTCCTCCGACGGCAGGAACTCGATGGCGCGGTCCAGCTTGCCACGGCTTTCCAGGTCGCTCATCAGGCGCTTGTACTCGGCGATCCGGGCAAAGGCGCGACGGGCCGCCAGGGACAGGGCCTGGGTCTGCTTGTAGTTGTTGCCCAGCACCAGGCCGCCGACTTCGTCGGTCATGCTCGCCAGCAACTGGTTGCGTTGCTTGTCGGTCATGTCGCCGGCCTGCACCACTTCGTTGAGCAGGATCTTGATGTTCACTTCGTGGTCGGAGCAGTCCACGCCACCGGCGTTGTCGATGAAGTCGGTGTTGGAACCGCCGCCATTGAGGCCGAATTCCACACGACCCAGCTGGGTCATGCCGAGGTTGCCGCCCTCGCCCACCACCTTGCAGCGCAGCTCGTTGCCGTTGACCCGCAGCGCATCGTTGGCCTTGTCGCCGACATCGGCGTGGCTTTCGCTGCTGGCTTTCACATAAGTACCGATACCGCCGTTCCACAACAGGTCCACCGGCGCCTTGAGCAAGGCGTTGAGCAGTTCGGTCGGGGTCAGCTTGTCGGCCTGGATGTCGAAGCGCTCTTTCATCTGCGGCGAGATGGCGATGCTCTTCGCGCTGCGCGAGAAGATGCCGCCGCCTTCGGACATGATGCTGGTGTCGTAGTCGCTCCAGGCCGAACGCGGCAGGTCGAACAGGCGCTGGCGTTCAGCGAAGCTGGTGGCCGGATCCGGATTCGGGTCGATGAAGATATGCAGGTGGTTGAAGGCCGCGACCAGTTGCAGCTTGTCGGACATCAGCAAGCCGTTGCCGAACACGTCGCCAGCCATGTCGCCGATGCCGACTACCGTGATGCTGTCTTGCTGGACGTTGATGCCGCGCTCGCGGAAGTGGCGCTGCACGCCGACCCACGCGCCCTTGGCGGTGATGCCCATCTTCTTGTGGTCGTAGCCGGCGGAACCGCCGGAGGCGAACGCGTCGCCCAGCCAGAAGCCGTAGTCGATGGCGATGCCGTTGGCGATGTCGGAGAAGGTCGCGGTGCCCTTGTCCGCCGCCACTACCAGGTACGGGTCATCGTCGTCGTGACGCACCACGTTGGCCGGCGGCACCAGGGCGCCGTCCTTCAGGTTGTCGGTGATGTCCAGCAGGCCGGAGATGAAGATGCGGTAGCAGGCGATGCCTTCGGCCGCGATCTCGTCCCGGCTGCCGCCCAGCGGCAGGCGACGCGGCAGGAAGCCGCCCTTGGCGCCCACCGGCACGATCACCGAGTTCTTCACTTGCTGGGCTTTTACCAGGCCGAGGACTTCGGTACGGAAGTCTTCTTCACGGTCGGACCAGCGCAGGCCGCCGCGAGCGACGTTGCCGAAACGCAGGTGCACGCCTTCGACGCGCGGCGAGTAGACGAAGATTTCGAACTTCGGCACCGGCTTGGGCAGCTCGGGAATCAGGTGCGGGTTGAACTTGAAGCTGAAGTACGACTTGTTATGGCCGTTGGCGTCGGTCTGGTAGAAGTTGGTCCGCAGCGTGGCCTTGATCAGGTCCAGGTAGCGACGCAGGATGCGGTCTTCGTTGAGCACCTGGACATCGTCCAGGGCGGTGAGGATCGCGTGTTCCAGGCGTTGCTGCTTGTCTTCCAGGTCATCGCCGGTGAGCTTGCGCGCCAGGTAGAAGCGGGTCTTGAACAACCGGGTCAGCTCGCGGGCGATATCGGTGTGGTTGTTCAGGGTGCTGGCGATGTAGCCCAGGTCGAAGCCCAGGCGGATCTGCTTCAGGTAACGGGCGTAGGCACGCAGCAGCGCGACGTCGCGCCACGGCAGGCCGGCGGTCAGCACCAGGCGGTTGAACGCATCGTTCTCGGCATCGCCGCGCACGATGTGGACGAAGGCGTCCTGCAGGGTGTCGTTGAGCTGCTGGATATCCAGGTTCAGGCCTTCGGCCGCGGTGAAGGCGAAGTCGTGGATCCAGAACTCACGGCCGCTGGCGTGACGCAGGCGATACGGGAACTCGCCGAGCACGCGCAGGCCGAGGTTTTCCAGGATCGGCAGCACGTCGGACAGCGCCAGCGGGGTATCGGCGTGATACAGCTTGCAGTGCAGCAGCGGCTGGCTGGTGGACTGGGTCAGCGGCTGGTAGAAGCTCATCACCAGCGGGTTGGCCTCGGACAGGCTCAACAGGTGCTGCATGTCGACCACCGCCGAATGCGCGGCGAAGCGCTCGCGGTAGCCGGCCGGGAAGCCTTTCGGGAAGTCGGCCAGGACGTTGGTGCCGTGGGCTTCGCCGAAGCTCTCGACCACCAGGCTGGCATAGTCGTCCTGCCAGCTGCGGCAGGCCTGCACCACTTCTTTTTCCAGCAGCAGCGGGTCGATGTCGATGCGGTTCTTCGGGTCGACCCGCAGGATCAGTTGCACGCGCGCCAGCACGGACTCGGAGAAGAAGGTCCAGAACTCGCAGTCGGTGGCCTTCAGGCGATCCATCAGGACCTGCTGGATCTTCTGCCGCACTTCGGTGGAATAGATGTCGCGCGGCACATAGGCCAGGCAGTAGCAGAAACGACCGTACGGGTCCTTGCGCAGGAACACGCGGATCTTGTTGCGTTCCTGGATCTGCACGATCGACATCACGGTGCTGAACAGCTCGTCGACCGGGGTCTGGAACAGGTCGTCGCGGGGCAGCACTTCGAGGACCTGGGCCAGTTCCTTGCCCAGGTGCGCCTTGGCCTGGAAGCCGGAGCGCTGTTCGATGATGTCCACCTTGCGGCGGATATAAGGAATCACCCGCACGCTTTCGCCATACACCGACGAGGTGTACAGGCCCATGAAGCGGCATTCCTTGATCACATTGCCGTCGGCATCGATCTGGCGGATCGACACGTAGTCCGGGTAGGCCGGACGGTGCACGCGGCTCGGGTGAGCGGCCTTGGCGAACGACAGCGGCGTCGGTTCGCGCAGGTAGTTCACGGCGTAGTCTTCGATGCGCAGGTCGTCGACGGTGAGGCCGGCGCGCAGCAGCTTGGTCAGGCCGAGGAAGGAGTGCTGGTCGTACTCGATATGGCCGCCGTGCTGGTCCTCGCGCACCACGAACTCTTCATAGCCGAGGAAGGTGAAGTGGTTGCCCACCAGCCATTCCAGGAAGCTCTTGATCTCGCCCTTTTCATCGGCGTCGATCTCGAACTGGCTGTTGCCGATGCCATCGATCAGTTCCTGGACCTTGGCTTTCATCGGCTCGAAATCGGCGACGGCGACGCGCACTTCGCCAAGCACCTGCTCCAGCTCCTTGCTCAGCACATTGAGCTCGGCGGTGTTGGCGCAGCGGTCGATCTCCAGGTACATCAGCGATTCTTGCAGGATGCCTTCGCCCTGGGTGCCTTTGGGCAGGATTTCCAGCAGCTCGTTCTTGCTCCCGCGACGCACGCTCAACACGGTGGTCTGCAGGGTGTGGATGCTGTAGCCGCGACGGTTCAGCTCGGTGCGGACCGAGTCCACCAGGAACGGCAGGTCATGGTGCAGCACTTCGACCGCGGTGTGGGTCGACTGCCAGCCATGACGTTCGTAATCGGGGTTGTAGACGCGCACTTGCGATTGCGCGTGGTCGAAGCGCTCAAGCAGGCGCCAGGCAGAAAGGGTGCAGCCCGCCAGGTCGGACAGCCGACGCTGGGTGAGTTCGTCCAGAGAAATGATGCCGAAGAATTGTTCAGCGAACAGCGCCACTTGTGGCAGTGCCTGTTCACTGATGTGCTGCGCCAGTGCCGCTTGCAGTTGGTGCTGGAAGTCGGCCTTGCTGGCTGCGGTGAAGAACGCCATCTGTGGTACTCCGCTTGGGCTTGTTATTGAGTAAAGCGTCGCATGCGATCCCCTTGCGGGGGGTCGGTCATCCTGCTCCTGGATCTCGGGCAGAGGTCGCAGGATGACAGGGTGGTGAAGCTGGAAAAGACGCTCAGGTCACATTCACCGTTCCCGGATGGGCATCTGCAAAAACGACGGCCCAGGTACCGCCGGGCAATGCCTTTACAGGTGCTCATCCGTTGCGCAGCTTAACGAGTGCGGCAAGCCCGCTGCTTGCGGTGCTGCGACATATTCGGTCATTGGCAGGCAACTGGCGGGCCAAGCCTTGAACAACACTAGCAGTCGCCGGACAAAACAGCGGCCGCGTCGAGGTTCTACGGGACTGTCGTGCCAGAAACGGGCCATTGCAGCAACGCCTGCGTGACCTGTTCTCTGACACACAAAGCAGCAGAAATTCCCTCGGGCTGGCAGAATTGCACTTTGTTCGCCCGCTCCCCCGTCGGAGCCAGACCCAGGACTCGCCCCATGCAAATGACCACCGCCCACCTGATCGCCAACCCGTGCGACGACGAAGAAGACAACATGGCCATGCTCTGCTGCCACAGCAACCAGGGCGAGATGTTCCTGATGACCCGCTACCCGGACGAGGACGAACTGGAGATCACCCTGGACGGCGAACCCTCGACCCTCGACGGAGTGAAAGTCACCCTGGGCCCGACCCGCCTGCTGATCGAAATCGCCGCGGCCGACGCCGACGCGCTCAATGGCAGCGATCACCTGGAGATCAAGCACAACACCGCGGCGGCCGACCTGGCGGAAGTCGAGCAAACCCTGCGCAACATCCTCAAGGGCACCGGCACCTATATCAGCGAGCTTTGATTCAACGGGCGTTAATCCACGAGCCGTGAGCAACCGACTGGTTTCTTGACAAGAAACCAGCGCCCCGGCATTGTCTGACAACCTGACTTACGAGCCACCGCCTCCATGCTTCAGCTCCAGCGCCCCGACACCCTGGTCGAACGAGTGGTCAACGCCATCCGCAAGGAAATCGACGCCGGTCGCCTGACCGCCGAATCGCGCCTGCCGACCGAACAGCAATTGACCGAGCAATTGAACGTCAGCCGCTCGGTGGTGCGCGAGGCCGTGGCGCAACTCAAGGCCGATGGCATCCTGGTCAGCCGCCGCGGGCTGGGCTCGTTCATTTCGCAGAACCCCAGCGGCAGCGTGTTCCGTTTTCCTAGCCAGAAGGGCCGCAAGCCCGACCTGGTGCAGATGTTCGAAATGCGCCTGTGGATCGAGACCCAGGCCGCGTCCATCGCCGCCCAGCGCCGCGACGACGCCGACCTGAAGCGTATGCGCACCGCCCTGGAGGAAATGCATGAGCGGCGCAGCGACCTGGCCGCGGCCGCCCTGGCCGACGTGGAGTTCCACCGGGCCATCGCCGAAGCCAGCAAGAACCACTACTTCGTCGCCTTCCATGATTTTCTCCGTGGCCAACTGGCCGAAGCGCGACGCACCGCCTGGGAAAACTCGGCGGCTCATTCGGTCGGCGGCTGCGCCGATGCCGGTCGCGAACACCAGGCGCTGTACGAAGCCATCGCCGCCGGTGACCGGCAGCAGGCCGCCGCCTGCGCCGAAGCGCACCTGCGGGCCGCGGCCAAACGCTTGAAAATCGACTTGCCGAGTATCGATTGAATCCCTGAAACCCACTGTCTGGCGGACGCTGGCGTGCGGCGTCTTTTGTTGGCCTGTATTTGTCTGACAACCTGATGATCAGACTCAAACACCCAAGGTGACATCTGCATGATCTACGACTACTGCATCATCGGCGGCGGCATCGTTGGCCTCGCCACCGCCATGGCGCTGCTCGAACGCCAGCCCGGTGCCTCGCTGCTGATCCTGGAAAAGGAAAACGTCCTGGCCCGGCACCAGACCGGCCACAACAGCGGCGTGATCCATGCCGGCATCTACTATGCCCCGGGCAGCCTCAAGGCCGACCTGTGCAAGCGCGGCGCCCAGGCGACCAAGGATTTCTGTACCCGGCACCAGATCAAGTTCGAGGTCTGCGGCAAGCTGCTGGTGGCCTCCACACCGCTGGAAGTCGAGCGCATGCACGCCTTGTACGAGCGCTCACAGCAGAACGGCCTGAAGGTCGAGCAGCTGGACGCGAAAGAGCTGCAACGGCGCGAACCGAACATCGTCGGCCTCGGCGGGCTGTTCCTCGATGCCACCGGCATCGTCGACTACAAGCAGGTGTGCGAAGCCATGGCCCGGGTCATCCAGAAGGCCGGCGGCGAAGTGCAGTTGCAAACCACGGTGCGCGCCATCGTCGAAACCGCCGACCAGGTCACCATCAGCAGCGACGACCAGGTCTGGAGCGCCCGCCAGCTGGTGGCCTGCGCCGGCCTGCAATCGGATCGCCTGGCGACCCTGGCCGGGGTCAGGATCGACCACCAGATCATCCCGTTCCGTGGCGAGTACTTCCGCCTGCCGGCGGCGAAGAACGCTATCGTCAATCACCTGATCTACCCGATCCCGGATCCGGAGCTGCCGTTCCTCGGCGTGCACCTGACCCGGATGATCGACGGCAGCGTCACCGTCGGGCCGAACGCCGTGCTCGGCCTGGGCCGGGAGAACTATCGCAAGTTCTCCATCAACTGGCGCGACGTGGCCGAGTACGCAGCCTTCCCCGGCTTCTGGAAAACCCTTTGGAACAACCTCGGTTCCGGCACCACGGAAATGAAGAACTCGCTGTTCAAGCGCGGCTACCTGGAACAGTGCCGCAAATACTGCCCGTCCCTGGAAGTCGACGACCTGCTGCCTTATGAGGCCGGGATTCGCGCCCAGGCGGTGATGCGCGACGGCACCCTGGTGCACGACTTCCTGTTCGCCGAAACCCCGCGCATGGTCCACGTCTGCAATGCCCCCTCGCCGGCCGCGACCTCGGCCATCCCGATCGGCCAGATGATTGCCGAGAGAATCCTCAAGGCCCGTTGACCCCCGCTGCACGGGTGCCTGGCGCCCGCTTGAAAATAACTACAAACAACAAGGAATCCTCAGATGTCAGTACATGAGGCGGCCCCGGCCGCATGCGAAACGCCGCGACAAAAACAACAGCGCCTGCGCAAGGTGGCGGCGGCGACCATCTTCGGTTCGATGCTGGAGTGGTACGACTTCTACCTGTACGCCACCATGGCGGCCATCGTCTTCTCGAAAATCTTCTTCGACCCCGGCAACCCGAAAGTCGCCTCGCTGCTGGCGTTCTCCACCTTTGCCATCGGTTTTATCGCCCGGCCCTTCGGCGGCATCCTGTTCGGCTACCTGGGCGACAGGTTCGGGCGCAAGCAGGTGCTGGTGATCACCTTCTGCATGATGGGCGTGTGCACCACGCTGATCGGCCTGATTCCCAGCTATGCCTCGATCGGCCTCTGGGCGCCGATCATCCTGGTGCTGGTGCGGATCATCCAGGGCCTCGGTGCCGGTGCCGAACTGTCCGGGGCGGCGGTGACTTCCTATGAGCACGCCAGCGAAGGCAAGCGCGGCAGCCAGGGTGCCTGGCCGGCGCTGGGCCTGAACCTGGGCCTGCTGCTGTCGTCGCTGACCGTCTACCTGCTGACCATGAACGGCAACGAATTCCTGCTCGCCGGCGGCTGGCGCATTCCGTTCGTCTGCAGCATCGCCCTGGTCGGCGTCGGCCTGTGGGTGCGGCGCAGCATTCCGGAAACCCCGCAGTTCGAGAAGCTCGATAAAGCGCTCGACAAGGACGGCGCCAAGTCCCCGGCCTCGCCCCTCAGGCTGCTGTTCAAGAACGATCTCAAGGGCCTGGCCGTGGTGCTGTTCGTGGCCATCGGCTACAACGCCCTGAGCTACATCTTCAAGACCTTTTCCCTGGCCTACCTGACCCAGTACAAAGGCGTCGAAGCCCATGTCACTTCGCTGTCGGTGACCATCGCCAGCCTGGTGGCGATCGTTGCCGTGCCCTGCTTCGGCTGGCTCTGCGACAGGTGGAGCAGCAAGAAGGTGCTGATGCTCGGCGGCCTGTGCTCGGTGCTGTTCGCCTATCCGTTCCTGAGCCTGCTCAATACCGGCGAGCCGCTGATGATCTACCTGGCCATCGCCATCGGCACCGGGGTATTGGCACCGATGATGTTCGCCCCCCAGGGCTCGTTCCTCAGCCGTCAGTTCCCGACCCAGACCCGCTCCTCCGGCTTCGGTACCGGCCGGGAAATCGGCACCGCCATCGCCGGCGGCCTGGCGCCCCTCGGCGGGCTGGCCCTGGTGGCCAGCTCGGCCACTCACTCGACCGACGGCGTGGCGCTGATCCTGGCGGTCTCGGCGGTCATGGTGGTGGTCTTCGCCCTGTGCGACCAGGGCCGCAAGCACTCCAGCTTCAAGAACTGAGCCCCCGCCACTGACGCGCCGTGATCGCGGCGCGTCAGGCACTTGCTGCCATCCCCTCCCGCCGATCCTCACAATACGACCCAGAGTTGCCCACGCTTAGCGGTTATTTACAGAAATTTGCCAGGTGCCGTTAGTCGCCAGGGGCCCGGATGGATTAAAGTAACGCCCCCAGCCCTGGCGTTATTCGAACGCCCTCGGTCACCCTCTGCAGGAACAGTCATCGATGGAACATCGTGAAGCGCTGCTCGCGCTGCGAACCTTTCTTTCAACGCAGATTCTCGGCCAGGAAAAACTCATCGAGCGCTTGCTCATCGCCCTGCTCGCCGACGGCCACATGCTGGTCGAGGGCGCCCCGGGCCTGGCCAAGACCAAGGCCATCAAAGAGTTGGCCGAAGGCATCGAAGCGCAGTTCCATCGCATCCAGTTCACCCCCGACCTGTTGCCGGCCGACATCACCGGTACCGAAATCTATCGCCCGGAAACCGGCAGCTTCGTGTTCCAGCAAGGGCCGATCTTCCACAACCTGGTGCTGGCCGACGAAATCAACCGCGCGCCGGCCAAGGTCCAGTCGGCCTTGCTCGAAGCCATGGGCGAGCGTCAGGTCAGCGTCGGTCGCAGCACTTATGAGTTGTCGCCGCTGTTCCTGGTGATGGCCACGCAGAACCCGATCGAGCAGGAAGGCACCTACCCGCTGCCCGAAGCCCAGCTCGACCGTTTCCTGATGCACGTCAAGATCGGCTTCCCCGACGCCACCGTCGAACGCCGCATCCTGCAACAGGCCCGTGGCGAGGCGCTGAACGGCGAAACCAAGCCCGAGCGCCGCATCAGCCAGCAGGCGATCTTCGCCGCGCGCAAGGAAATCCTCGGCCTGTACATGGCCGACGCCGTGGAGGAATACCTGGTGCAGCTGGTGATGGCCACCCGCACCCCGGCCAAGTTCGACCCGGAGATGGCCGAATGGATCGCCTATGGCGCCAGCCCGCGGGGCTCCATCGCCCTCGACCGCTGCGCCCGGGCCCACGCCTGGCTGGCCGGGCGCGACTTCGTCAGCCCCGAGGACATCCAGGCGGTGCTGTTCGACGTCTTGCGCCACCGCATCATTCTGTCCTTCGAAGCAGAAGCCGCCGGCATCGATCAGGACCGGGTGGTCCAGCGGATTCTCGACGTCGTAGCCGTCGCTTGACCCCGATGAACGCCAGCCCAGTCGATGCCCCGGGCATCCGCGTCAGCCTCGCCGAGCTGATCGAGATGCGCCATCGCGTGCGCGAAGTGCAGCTGTTTTCCACGCCGAGCCAGCGCAGCCCGCTGGTCGGCCTGCACCACTCCAAGCTGCGCGGCCGCGGCGTCGACTTCGATCAGGTGCGGGTCTACCAGGCCGGCGACGACGTGCGCACCATCGACTGGCGCGTCACCGCGCGTACCCAGGAACCCCATACCAAGCTGTTCCACGAAGAACGCGAACGGCCGATCTTCATCATGGTCGAGCAGAGCCGGCGGCTGTTCTTCGGCTCCGGGCTGATGTTCAAGTCGGTGCTCGCCGCCCAGGCCGCGAGCCTGATCGGCTGGGCCGCCCTGGGCCACAACGACCGGGTCGGCGGCCTGGTGTTCGGCGACGACGACCACTACGAAATCAAGCCGCGGCGCAGCAAACAGAGCCTGCTGCAACTGCTCAACCGCCTGGTGCGGGTCAACCAGTCGCTGCACAGCGAAACCGAACCGGAGCGCGACGCCCTCGGCACCGCCCTGCGCCGTGGCCGCGAAGTGCTGCGCCCGGGCAGCCTGGTGATCGTGATCTGCGACGAACGCGCCCTGAGCGACGCCGCCGAGCAGCAGCTGAGCCTGCTGTCGCGGCATTGCGACCTGCTGCTGATGCCGCTGTCCGACCCGCTGGACCACGCCCTGCCCGCCGCCGGCCTGCTGCGCTTCGCCGAGCGGGGTGCGCAGCTGGAGCTGGACACCCTCAACTACGAACTGCGCCAGGCCTATCGGGCGCAGGGCGAAGCGCGTATCGCCCGCTGGGAACTGCTGGCGCAGAAGCTGCGGGTGTTGCTGATGCCCCTGAGCACCCAGAGCGAAATGGTCGAGCAACTGCGCGAATACCTGAACCCGCAACGCCCGGGGAAAACCCGATGAGCAGCCTCGACCAACTGCAACCCTTGATCGCCCCGCCCGCCATCGGCCTGTGGCCGCCGGCGCCGGGCTGGTGGCTGTTGCTGGTGTTGCTGCCATTGCTCGGTTTCGGCCTGTGGCGGCTCAAGCGCTTCTGGCCGCGCCAACGCGCCCTGCCCCGCGCCGAACAACCGCTGGACCCGGTGCGCCTGGCCGCCCTCGCCGAACTGGCGCTGCTGCCCAAGCCCTACGACGGCGCGCCCGCCGGGGCCTGGCTGCAACAGCTCAACGGCTTGCTCAAGCGCCTGTGCCGCAACCATTACCCCTACAGCCAGAGCCACACCCTCAACGGCCGCAAGTGGCTGGCGTTCCTCGACAACCGCTGCCCGGCGGCCGGCCTCACGCGCTGGATGGTCCTGGTCGAAGGCGCCTACAAGCCCGAGTGCAAGCTCGACGACAAGGCCATCGCCGGCCTGACCCAGGCGGTGGAAATCTGGATTCGCAAACATGTTTGAGTTCGCCTGGCCGTGGATCTTCGCCCTGCTGCCGCTGCCCTGGCTGCTGCGGGTGCTGCTGCCGGTGGCCGACAGCGGCGAACCGGCGCTCAAGGTCAGCTTCCTCGGCGACCTGGAAGGCCTGGCCAAGCGCCGCGCCCGGGCCAATCTGCCGGCCTGGCGCCAGCAGGCCCCGTTCATCCTGCTGTGGCTGTTGTTGCTGGTGGCCGCCGCCCGCCCGCAGTGGCTGGGCGAACCACTACCGGTAGCCGCCAGTGGCCGCGACCTATTGGTGGCGGTGGATGTCTCCGGCTCCATGGACTTCCCCGACATGCAGTGGCAGGACGAAGACGTCAGCCGCCTGGACCTGGTCCAGCACCTGCTCGGCGACTTCCTGGAAAGCCGCGAAGGCGACCGCGTCGGGCTGATCCTGTTCGGCAGCAAGGCCTACCTGCAAGCGCCGCTGACCTTCGACCGGCACACCGTGCGGGTGTGGCTGGATGAAGCGAAGATCGGCATCGCCGGCAAGAACACCGCCATCGGCGACGCCATCGGCCTGGCGCTCAAGCGCCTGCGCCAGCGTCCGGCGCAGAGCCGGGTGCTGATCCTGGTCACCGACGGCGCCAACAACGGCGGCGAAATCGACCCACTGACCGCCGCCCGCCTGGCCGCCGAAGAAGGCGTGAAGATCTACCCGATCGGCATCGGCGCCGACCCGGAGCAAAGCGGCACCCTGGGCTTGCTCGGCCTCAACCCGAGCCTGGACCTGGACGAACCGGCCCTCAAGGCCATTGCCCAAGCCACCGGCGGGCGCTACTTCCGCGCCCGCGACGGCCAGGAGCTGCAAGCGATCAAGGACACCCTCGACCAACTGGAACCGGTGACCCAGCAACCGACCCAGGCCCGTTCGGCGCAGGCGCTGTACAGCTGGCCACTGGCCGGGGCGCTGCTGCTGAGCATCCTGTTGGTGGTGCGCGAGCGCTGGCCGGACCATCCGCTGCAACGCGTCTTCACCCGCGAGCGTTTTCTGCAACCGTTGCCAGACTGGCGCGAACGGCTGAAACGCCTGCGCCTGCGGAGGCGTCGATGAGCGCGCCGTTCTGGGCCGAACTCTGGCCCCACTGGTTCCGCCCCTGGTGGCTGCTGCTGTTGCCGCTGCTCAGCGGGTTGCTGTGGCAGTTGTGGCACCGACAGAAACGCGCCGGCCGTTGGCAGATGATCCTGCCGCCGGCCTTTCACGCCGCCCTGCTCAGCGGCGGCAACGGCCGCGAAAGCAAGCTGCCGTGGGTCGCCCTCGGCCTGGCCTGGATCCTCGCCGTGCTGGCCCTGCTCGGCCCCGGCTGGCAGCGGGTCGAACAAACCAGCCAGAAACCGGCCGACCCGCTGGTGGTGCTGCTGGAATTGACCCCAGAAATGCTCGCCGGCGACGTCCCGCCCAATCGCCTGGAGCAGGCCCGGCGCAAGCTGCTGGACCTGTTGCAGGTACGCAGCGATGCACAGACGGCAATCGTGGTCTACGCCGGCAGCGCCCATACCCTGGTGCCGCTGTCGGATGACCTGGCCACCAGCCGCAACCTGCTGGAAGCCCTCAAGCCGTCGATCATGCCCCAGCCCGGGCACCGCGCCGACCTGGCGCTGCACAAGGCCTTGAAGCTGCTGGACCAGGGCGCGCTGGGCCAGGGCCGGGTCCTGCTGATCGGCTCGTCCCTCAGCGAGCAGGAACGCCAGGGCATTCGCCAGGCCCTCGGCGGCCAGGCGCCGCAACTGTTGATGCTGGGGGTCGGCAGCCGCCAGGGCTCACCGGTGGCCCAGGAAGACGGCAGTTTTCTCAAGGACGACCAGGGGGCGATTCTCATGTCGCGCCTCGACAGCCCGAGCCTGAAGCGTTTCATCGGCGAGGTCGGCGGCCGCTATCGCCCGGCGCGCCTGGACGATAACGACCTGCGCGGCCTGGGCCTGCTCAGCGGCCCGCAGAACCTGCGCAGCGACGGCCAGACCCTGCGCCTGGACACCTGGGCCGACCAGGGTTACTGGCTGCTGCTGCCGCTGTTGCTGCTGGCCGCCTGCGCCGGGCGTCGCGGCTGGCTGTTCTGCCTGCCGCTGCTGCTGTTCGCCGTACCGCAGCCCAGCTACGCCTTCGAGTTCAACGACCTGTGGCTGCGCCCCGACCAGCAGGGCCAGCGCTTGCTGGAGCAGAAGCGGCCCGGCGAGGCGGCGCAGCATTTCGAAGACCCGCAGTGGCAAGGGGTGGCGCTGTACGAGGCCGGCAACTACGCCGCTGCCGCTCAGCGCTTTGCCGAAGGCAACGACGCCCGCGCCCACTACAATCGTGGCAACGCCCTGGCCAGGAGCGGCGAGCTGGAAGCCGCGCTGGATGCCTACGAGCAGGCCCTGGAGCTGCAACCGGAGCTTTCGGCCGCACAAAAGAACAAAGCCCTGGTCGAACGCCTGTTACAGGAAAGCGAGCCTGCGCCAGCGGAAGATCCGGCCAAGGGCGAAAGCCAGGACAACGACGAAACCCGTCAGCCGCCACAAGCCGGCGCGGCAACCCAGGCGCCGGTCACCCCGGGCCAGCAGCCCCCGGAGAACAGCCACCCGACCACCGCCGACGAGTCGACGGACGACGAGGTCGCCACCCCGGGCAACGATGCGGTTCCCGGCAGCGAGCTGGGCGACGAACAGACCACCACGCCGCCGCTGCGCAATGCCCAGGACAATTTCGACGGCGAACACCGTCAGGCATTGGAACAATGGCTGCGGCAGATTCCGGACGATCCGGGCGAACTGCTGCGCCGCAAGTTCTGGTACGAACAGCAACAACATCAGGATCAGGGAAAAATTCGATGACCCGCTTCACCGCCCTCCTACTCACGCTGGTGTTGACGCTCGGCGCCTTTGCTGCCCGGGCCGAGGGGCTGGTCGCCAGTGTCGACCGCAGCCGCGTGAACTCCGGGGAAACCGTCGAGCTGACCCTGGAATCCAGCGACGTCACGCTGTTCGGCAAACCCGACCTGACGCCGCTGCAGGCGCAGTTCGAGGTCCAGGGCACGCGCCAGGTCAACCAGTTGACCAGCCTCAATGGCGACAACCGCGCCATCACCCGCTGGATCATCACCCTGCTGCCCAAGACCACCGGCAGCGTGGTCATCCCGCCCCTGCAACTGGGCGAGGTACAGAGCCAGCCGATCACCCTGCAGGTGCTGCAAAGCGCAAGCCGCAACGACAGCGCGCCATTGGAGCCGGTGTTCATCGACGCCAGCCTCGACCGGGACAGCGTCTACGTGCAGGCCCAGGCGGTGCTGACCCTGCACATCTATCACTCGGTGTCGCTGTACGACGACAGCAGCCTGACGCCGCTGCAGATCGACGACGCCCGGGTCGAACAGCTCGGCGAGTCGCGTACCTATGAGAAGGTCATCAACGGCGTGCGCCACGGCGTGATCGAGATCCGCTACGCGATCTTCCCCCAGCACAGCGGCGTGCTGAATATTCCGGAGCTGGTCTTCAGCGCCACCCTGGCCGATGCCGCCGGCAGCCAGGACTCGGCGCCCCAAGGCCTGAAGCCGGGCAAGCTGATGCACGTGAGTTCCGCGCAGATGCCATTGACGGTCAAGGCCAAGCCGGTCGAATACCCGGCCGACGCGCCCTGGCTGCCGGCCCGCAGCCTGAGCCTGAGCGAAAGCTGGAACCCCGAGCCGGATCACAGCCAGGTCGGCGACTCGCTGACCCGCAGCCTGACCCTCAAGGCCGAAGGCCTGTCCAGCTCGCAACTGCCACCCTTGCCGGTGACCGAGGCCAACGGCCTGCGCAGCTACCCGGACCAGCCGCAGCTGAGCAATCAGCTCAGCGACCGCGGGCTGATCGGCAGCCGCGAAGACAGCCAGGCCCTGGTGCCGAACCGCAGCGGCAGCATCGACCTGCCGGCGCTGGAAGTGGTCTGGTGGAACACCCATGAGGATCACCTGGAACGCAGCAGCCTGCCGGCGCGCACCTTGCAGGTGGCGAACAACCCAAGCCTGGTGGTGGACACCCCGGCTGGCGCGGCAACGGCTGGCGCCGGTGGCGACAGCGGCACGCTGTGGGCCTGGAAACTCAGCACCCTGCTCCTCGCCTGCACCACCCTGCTGGGCTTCGGCCTCTGGTGGCGCGCGCGCTGGCAACCGGCGATCCTGCGCGCCGCGCAAACCGGCCCCAGCCCGCGCACCTTGCTCGACGACCTCAAGCGCGCCTGCCTGGCCAACGACCCGCAGGCCACCCGCCAGGCCCTGGACGCCTGGGCCCGCCAACAACCGGAAACCCTGGCCGACATGGCCGCTCGCTTCGTGCCCCTGTCCGACGCCCTGGACGGCCTCAACGGCGCGCTCTACAGCGAAACCGGCCACTACTGGCAAGGCGAAGAACTGTGGCGCGCGATCCGCGCCATCCCGATCGCCGAACAGGTACAGACCCCACTGGCCGACACCAGCAGCCTGCCGCCGCTGTATCCCAAGTAACCCAGCCGCCCTGTAGCCGGCCCGGGCCAATCAGCTCGGCCCTGGCCCACGTTCAGAACTTGCCCATTCGGTCGCCGGTGGCGTGGTTGCAGACTGGTTGGATGAGGAACTGGAAGAGTTTTCGCAGTGCGACACTTTCTGACCGAACCACAGCCGACAGACGTCAGAACCGCACTGCCCAAGCCATTCAACTATTTTCCGACCTCAAGAAAGCGACAGCGAAGGCCCGGGTGTACAGCATCCCGGCCTTTTGCCATGTGCCGGCCGGCACACAGCCCCATCGAGTTCCAAGGCGAGCTTGGCTACCATGGGGGCCGGTTCGTCAGGAGCGATTCAATGGAGTTGAAATTCAGTCACGTCGATGTACTGGTGCAGGATCTGGAAGCCGCCTGTGCCTACTACGCGCAGATACTCAAGGCCCGGATCTCCAGGACACTCGTCTGGGAACGGGGCGGCCTGCACGTGCGCTACGCCGTGGCGCTGATCGGCCAGGAGCGTTTCATGCTGGTCCAGCCCTTGGCCGGCAACCTGAAGCAGCTGCTGGACTCCGTCGGCGAAGGCATGATCTACCGCCACTGCTACTCGACCCCGGACATCGAGCAGGCCTACGACGAACTGCTCGCCTCCGGGGTCCAGCCGGAAGACGAAAACGGCCGCCCACTGACCCGCGCCAACCTGCAATCCCCTTCCGGGACACGCATCCTCTGGCTGCCCAAGCGTTTCGGGCACTTCTCCATCGAGATTCTGGAAGAGCGGGCGCTGGAGGCATTTATCGAAGGTGCGTTTGCTTGAGAGGCGCAGCGCGCTCGTCCTGAATCGGCCTTAACTGGCTGACGTGAGCCGTCAGCACCGGCGTTGTTTGCCAGTATTGACCAGGAAGGCGTTGAGCACCGTCTGCACGCCCGCTGTTTCAATCACCACGACGGGCAAGCAGCGCGCGGATCCGACTCTGGCTCATGCCCTGCAGCAGCTTCGGTGAAAGGTCGTTGTAACCGTCGAGCAGCGCTGATTTGGCGCAGTGGCATGACACTGCATATGAATGGACTTAATGACACATTCAAATGGCTAGGATCATCGGATCCGTCGAAAGTCCGCAACGGTTCGCTAGCATGTAACGGTGTGCTGTCCAACGCCTGGCATGAGGCTCATTTCATAACTCTTAAGGTTTGCTTAAGGACTTTAAATGTCGCTGGCGGACAGACTTTCCTGAACGATCAGGAGAGCCACCATGAACCCGCAATCGGTGAATTCAAACCAGCCATGCCCTGCTGTACGGCCGCTGGGCGCCCTGTCCAGCTGGCAGGAGCGCCGTGCCAAGGAGCTGATGCTGCGTGACTTAGGCCGCTGCGTTCGCATCAGCGAGATTGCCGAACACTGCAACCTGTCCCGTAGCCATTTTTCCCGAGCGTTCAAAAAGATAACCGGCCACTCGCCGCAAGGCTGGCTAGTGATGATGAAAATCGAAAAAGCCAAAAGCCTGCTAATCACCTCGATGCCGATCACAGATGTCGTCTATGAATGCGGTTTCGCGGACCATTCGCATTTCACCCGCACCTTCAGCCGTCTGGAAGGGATAACACCCACGGCATGGCGCCGGGCCTTTGATCATGCAACGAGCCACCCTGTCCAGCCACCAGTGATCGATCGGGACCTGCCCGACTGGAGAATTCGCAATAACCTGATCGGCGGGATGGGACAGTCGCGCTCGCAGGAGCTGCGCGTCGTCAACTGATCGAGCTCGACAAAACCAACTCCTCCCCTTTGGCCGCTTATGCGGCCTTTTTTTATCCAGTACTGGCCGGTGCCAGTGGCAGGCTGAAACAAATCCGCGCGCCCTGCTCGCTGTCCTGGACCACCAGCATCCCACCGTGCGCGCCGATCACCGACCTGCAGATGGCCAGGCCCATTCCCATGCCGCTGCCTTTGGTGGTGTAGAACGCATCGAAGATCTGCTCGCGCTGTTGTGCGTCAATTCCGGGGCCGTTGTCCTGGAAGCAGACCTGAACATGAGCGTCCTTCACCGCTGAGCTGATGATGATGCGTCCATGGGACCCCCCTGCTCCGGCGATGGCTTCCAGCGCATTGGTGATCAGGTTGAACACCACCTGCTGGATCTGCACCTCGTCGACCGACACCGGGCATTGCGCATCGAGCCGGGTTTCCAGGCGCACGTTGCGGTTAACCAAGTCGGTAGCGGTCAGGCGTACGACCTCTGCGATCAAGTCATCGATTTGTACCGGCGACCGTTGCAACGGCGCCTGCTTGGCGAGTACGCGAAGCGCCTGGACAATGTCCGCGGCACGGGCACTGTCCGAGCGAATGTCTTCCAGCCCCTGAATCGCCTCCTCCAGATCGGGTTGATCACGCTTGAGCCAGCGCAGGCTGGCCGAGGCATTGGACACGATGCCCAGCAACGGCTGGCTGATTTCATGGGCAATCGAAGCAGAAAGCTCGCCCATGACCTTGAGATGCGAGCTACGCGCCAGTTCCGCACGGGAACTGCGCAAGTCCGCCTCCATTTGCGCGCGTAGCTGGTTATCCTCGACTAACTGTTCGTACAGCTTGGCGGTTTGCAGTGACACCGCGGCCTGAGAGGCGAGAATTTCCAGCATGGTCAGGCGCTGGGCGCTGAACAGCTTGGGGACCAGGCTATTTTCCAGATAAACCAGGCCGATCAACGTGCCTTGTTTGAGCAACGGCAGACATAACACCGACCGCACTTGCCGCTGTTGCAGGTCTCTGCTGTAGGCCTCGGGACAATCGGCCAGGGCATCGTCGAGCACCAGGATTGTGCGGGTGCGCATCGTGGCGTTGAGCAGCGAGTCCGGCGCTATTTGCTCGAGCGGTTGCGCGGAGTCCAGAGCGACCCGTACATTGCCGGCTTCGACCGAAGCCGTCGCAGCCAGTTGCAGTTCGCTGCCGCTGACGATCATCAGCGCGCCATTGTCGGCACCGCCTTGTATCATCAAGTGATTCATCAGGGTTTCGACCAGTCGTTCGAGCAGAACCTCCTGCGACAATGCACGCGCCGCTTCGATCCCCACCTCAAGATCGAGGCGGACCTGGGTCACGGGCCGGGCCGGTTCGAACGATGGTTCCGCACTCAGAAACGGGTGCAAGGTTTCCAATTGACGTGCCTTGCTGTCGGCACCCCACAAGTTGTAGCAGTCGCGCGCGACACGCAGGTGGTGGCTGGCACCCGACACCAGCCCGTTAGGCAGGCAGATATCGGCCAGCTGTTCATGGGCCAGCGCCTGTTCATGGATGAAACCGGCCGCCGCAGCAGCGATCTGCGACTGATCGAAACAACGGATAGCTACCAGTTCCTGACCGCGCAAACGGGCGATAACCCCCTCGATCAGCAGCAGTTTGTTGCGGAAGGTTATCGGGTTGAGTTCGACCCACGGCAAGAACCGCAGGCGTTGCCGCTCGAGTTTTTCCAGTTTTTCCGCCACCTCGCCCGGCGCTTGCGCACTGCCCAGCGCCAGGCAGTAGAACAGGTAGTAGTCGGCCAGATTGATATGCGCCGGAATGGACCAGGCCAGCGCGGCTGCTTCTTCGAAACGTCGCAATGCGTAAGGGATATCGCCGAAAAAAAACGCCGACATGCCTGAATACAGCCACGACCAGAACAGCGTCGGCTGCGACACACGGGTACGGTCGATGGGGCCGAAACTGTCATGTTCGATGCCATCCAGTTCGGCCAGCGGCCGATGCTCGCGCCCGTTGCGCAGATCGGTGGCGAATGCCTGTTGCGCCAGCAGGATGCGCTCGATATCGATGTAATGAAATTGCCGCACCCACGCCAACCCATGCTCCAGTTCGTTCAACACCCCTTGCAAGGGTTCGCCCATGAACAGCAGGTCGGAAGCGATGTGGTTGCAGGCGTAACAGGACATGCCCAGGTCGCCACCGGCCTGGCCGCACTCGAACGCGGCGAAGGCCTTCTGTCGAGCGTACGCCATCGGCCGGGTCCAAGGACTGACCTGGTCGAGCGCCACCAGCGTGCCTGTGCGCCCTGCTTCGTAGCCGTGCTTTTCGGTGAGTTCAAGAGCCGCTTCGGCGAAGGCCTGGCCGTCCACATACTCGCCATAGCGTTCGGCAATCATCACGCCAAACCAGGCTAAACCGTAACCGCTGCCTGGCGTGGTGCCATGCAGCAGCGTGAGTTCGACCATTTTCGCCAAATGCAGAAAACGAATTTCGTCATTGACGAAGAACGAAGAAATCAACGTACTGAGCAACTCCATGGCCGCTTCCACAGAAGGGTCATCGGCCTGGGGCAAATGCACCAGATCGGCGATGCGGCGTGCGCCGACAAGTTCACGAACCCGAGTAAATGCCAGGGTCAAATCGTTCTGTGAGGGCCTGCGCTGAAGGGGAATATCCAGCAGGGCCAGACCGCTCAACGCCTCGGTGATCGCCCCCTCGTAATCGGAGTGCAGCGTGCGCAAGGTGGCTAATAACCGATAGGATTTCGCGCGATCAAGCGCTGTAGTGGCGTGTATCAGGCAGTCGTCGAGGCGGCGTTGGGCACTGCTCAGATCGGCCAGGAGCATGTCGCACTCGGCCGCCAACCATTGGGTGGCGAACGCCTGTGTGTAGAGGCTCGACCACCCCGTCTGGCCGAGCAGACTTTCGGCCGTGCGAAGATAGCCCACGGCCTGCTCGACAGCGGCGGTGTCCCGGGCGCGTTCGGCGGCTTCGACCAACAGCTCGACGAACGCGGCGCGGCGATGCGCCTCCAGTTCATCGGCGTCAATGCGTTGGACCTGACTGGCGACTTCGAACACGTGCTCCTGGATCTGCTCGCGCCAATGATCAAGCATGGCGCCGGCGATACGCGCATGCTCGGCGGCGCGCCCCGCTGGCGCCGCAAGCTGACAGGCCGCCTCGAGCACACGGTCATGGGGAAACACCAGTTGCTCGTGCTCACGCAGCAGAAAACCTGCATCGACCAGGTTTTGCACATGATGGGTGATCTGTTGCAGCTCGCACGGCAACAGCCGGTGCAGCAGTGATTCATCACAGCGCCCGCCGACATAGCCGGCCGTGCGCAGCACGTCGCGCTCTATCGGTGACAGGCGTTCGAGTCGCAGTACCATCAAGTCCGCGACATTGTCGGCGTAGCGATAACCGTCCACCTCCTGTTGACTCCAGACCCAGCGGCGCTCCAGCACGTCGAAGCGTACTAGACGTTCATCGATCAATGCGCGCAACACCTGGCAGACGAACAGAGGGTTGCCGGCCGTCTTGTAATGCACAACTTGCGCGAGCGCTTCAATCTCCCTGGGGTCGGTGTCCAGCTCAGCGGCGATCAGCTCCGCGACCGCGGGCACCGACAATGGCCCCAGCATGACGCTTGCACAGGGCAACGATTGCTCGCGGCTCAGCACCTCCAGCACTCCCCCGTCGCGCTTGAGAGCCTGCGACTCCGCCTCGCGATACGCCAGGATCAGCACCAGATGCCGGGGCCGCCGGGCGACGAAGGCCTGCAAAAACGACAGCGTCGAATCGTCCGCCCATTGCACGTCATCCACAAACAGCACCAGGGGGCGCCCCGGTTGAGCGAAGACTTCCAAGACATCGAGCAGGGCCCGGTTGGCGCGATCGAGCGCATGTCGGGCTGGCATGTTCGGCATCTCAGGCGTGACCCCGATGACCAGTTCGGCCTCGGGCGCCAGCTCCACCAGGAGCCTGCCCCGCCCCCTAAGCCGTTCGACCAGTTGATCGCCCAGCGTCTGCAGCTCCAGAGCCGGCTTGCCCAGCAACTGGGTCATCAGCGACTTGAAGATTTCTGCCAAGGGGGCAAATGGAATTTCCTGCTGCAACAGATTGCTCTTGCCGCTGGCCCAGTAGCCGGGCGCCAGAGGCCGGACACCTTGATGGATCAGCATCGACTTACCGGCACCTGGCGCGCCACCGACCAGCAGGACCCGGGCAATGCCATCGTTGCCCACCTGGTGCATCAGCTCGACCAGCTGCGTACGTTCGGCCTCTCGACCGAACAGCACATCGCTGCGGGCCAAGGAAGGCAACGCATCGAAAGCGCCCAGGCGGAACGCGTCTATACGCTCATGTTCCAGCCATTGCCGTTGGCACCAGGCCAGATCCACCGCCATTGATTCGGCACTCTGGTAGCGGGCGCCCGGTTCTTTCGCCAGGCCTTTGAGCAGAACTCGGCAGATGCCTTCTGGTAGATCGGTGACATGAATCGCCGGTGATTCCGGTTGGACAGCGGCGTGCACGTGCAGCCATTGGGACGGGTCGCGGGCGGTGAGCGGCAGTCGGCCGGTCAGCGCTTGATAAAGAATCGCGGTCAGCGCGTAGACATCGCTGCGCGCATCAAAACTGACGGCATCGCGTCGCACCTGCTCGGGGGCCAGATAGGGCCATTGCTCCAGGCCGGGCAGTTCAACGGCGGGCGCCTCTGCCGCATGGCTGTGGAAACTCAGTAGTTTGACCGAGTCGGCGGCGTCCACAATCAAGTGGTGGGGTAGCAGACTGGCATGTCGCATGCCCATCTTCTGGGCACTCGCGAGTGCGTGGGCCGCGGTTACGGCAATGACCAGCACGCGCGCCAGTGGCATCCCTGTGTCACCCATTAAATCAGTCAGCGGCGTCCCATGCTCGGGATAGATCAACAAAGGCCCCTCGGCCGAGCGGATGAACGCGACAGGGGCAACCGCCCAAGCCGGATCCCGGCGCAGGTGAAAATCGCGCTCCAGCCGCTGGCATACGGCGGGCCGCTGAATCGACGCCCGGGCGGCGAGCCAGCGTGTGCCCGATTGCCGGTCCTGGAGCGTGAACCAGGTCAGGTCGTTTTCCCGGCGCAGTATCGAGAAGGTGCAACGCTCAAGCCAGGCTTCATCGTGTGAGACATCAAGACTGTGGGAACCGGATGCTGAGAGAGAGCTGCTGGGCATGAACAATCACCGCTGAAGATTCGTTTCGGGCTGAGCCGATGAGTATACGCACGCTCTGGCCAGATGGCCGCGCTCGAGCAATCCTGTCCGTTATCGGCATCAGAATGGCAGTTGAGGCCCCCTCGGCCTTTGGTTTTTGCGCACTGGAATCGATGCGTGTTATCCCTCGGGATAATTGCATTATGCGAAGCCGTCCCCTAGCGTGTAGCCCTGATGAAACGACGTTTCGGCGTCACTCCCCGTCAACGCAGCGCAGAGGAACCTATGATCCGGCTCGGCCAAGCCACTATTTCCCTGGAACGGCGTGAAGCCTTTCTTGATGGACGGCCGCTGCGTGTCGGAGGCCGGGCGTTCGAAATCCTCTCGGTGCTGTGGCAGGCCGATGGCCGAATCGTCAGCAAAGATGAATTAATCACACAGGTCTGGCCTGACACCGTCGTCGAGGAAAACAACCTGCAGGTGCAGATTTCCTCGCTGCGCAAGTTACTTGGAGAAAAAGAGCTCATCCAGACGGTCCCGCGCCGAGGTTACCGATTATTGAAAGAACGTGAATCGCCCCTGCCCCTGTTCCATCCGGTCTCGCCAGGCACCCATGCATCCGAGGATCAGGCGACGATCGATCCTGACAGCGTGCCGGTGTACATCGTGGATGATGAAGCGTCCGTACGCACCGCACTCAGTCGTTTGCTGCGGGCCGAAGGCATCGCGCACCGGATATTCACCTCGGCCGAAGAATTGCTCAACGCAGACCTCGACATTGGCCCCGCTTGCCTGTTGCTGGACATCAACCTGCCCGAGGCGACAGGAATGGAGCTGCAATCGGCACTCGGACAACGCGGACATCCGTGGCCGGTGATTTTCATGACAGGGTTCGGCACCATCCCGATGTCGGTGCAGGCCATGAAAGCGGGAGCGCTCGAGTTCATGACCAAACCTTTCAACGACGAGCAGTTGCTCGGCACACTGCGCACCACCCGTCAGCGTGCAGCGATGGCATTCGAGCAATGGCGGCGCATTCAGGCCGCCCGTAAAAAGGCCGCCCTGTTGACCCCCCGGGAGTGCGAAGTGCTGCCACTGATCGTGGAGGGCCTGTCCAACAAACACATCGCCAACCGGCTGGGTACCAGCGAAATCACCGCCAAGGTCCACCGCAAGCACATCATGGAGAAGATGCAGACGCGCTCGCTGGTGAGCCTGGTCAACCTGTATCGCTTGATCAGCTCGGAGCCGACGTTTGGCGTGCAGAGTCCTACATGACTACCAACAATGACTGCGCCGCGTCCGGGTCATCCGTCAGCGCCATGATCATCGTCTGTATCGTGGACGACGACGCGTCCGTGCGCAAAAGCCTGGCCAATCTGCTCCGGTCGGCGGGATACCGCTCCCGGGTATTCACCTCGGGGGAGGAGTTCCTCGCCTTCGAAAACTTAGATGACATCGCGTGCCTGCTGTTGGATTTGAAGATGAACGGACTGTCAGGGATAGAGGTCATGCACGCGCTGAAGCTCCAAGACAGAAAGTTTCCAGTGATTTGCATGTCGGCACACTGGGATGAAGCGACACTGGCCGAAACCAGCCGCTATGAGCCCATCGAATGTTTGCGTAAACCCTTCAGCGGTGAAGCTTTGCTGAGCGCTGTCGAGTCTGCCCTTCAATGCGAGACTTGAAAGCCTTCTGATTTTGCCGCAAGACAAACGGCCAAGGCAGATGCGGTCGGCATGTCCCAGGACAGCAAGTTGGGTGATGGCAGTTTTTACGTAAAAGAATGCAAGCCAAAAACTGCTCTAAAACAGGCTCGCACTCATGACTGTCTGAAGGAGTATTTCGCAACAGGCGGTCCCCTGCCAATGGCAGCCATCCGCGAATGGGGCCAATAGTTGCCGGTCAGCACGGGCGGAAAGCGGCCAGAAGCAAATACTCAAATTTGGCGCCCAAAGGCAGTTGATGCAGCGCACCTCAAGCAAGAAGCTTTCGGCCTGTGAAGGCTAGTCATTAAGGGCACGCATTACTTCCAGGACCAGCGGCTTCGTGTATGTCTCACCGGAGTCAGTTTCCGGCGGGTCGTTACTTCGGATCCACTCACCCTGATCGAACGCTTGGTACAGCGCGAAAGCAGGCTGCGGAAGAACTCCGGTCATACCCAGTTCAACAATTGCATCTATGATCCCGTTCATGACACTGTCGCAAGAGTCGTAGATTAAAGATCCCACTAGATACCCTTCGGCAATCGCGACGGACAGCTCGTTCAGCACATCTTGCGGTGCGACGCCAAATTTCTCGCAAGTGCCAACAAGATCATTCAGGGTCAAACCCTTGGCTTCGGCTTCCACCGAGAGCGCCTTGAGTTCGCTCTTGGGCAACACCCTCTTCATGGCTCTCATCCGGTTAGGTACGAAGGTTACGCTCGCCCCACTCTACAGCATCATGGATGGTCAACTTCAGCCACGGGCAACGACGACTCTGGATCAAAAGTAGCCTCCTGCGCAGACGCCATCCACGTATCAGCAACCCGGCCAATGAACAGAATCGCCATCGACCATCAGACCAAGCCCCACAACCGATTTGCCAGTAAACTCTTCCCCCTCACGCCGCTCTTCTCTTCCCTGCGGCCCACCTGATTGTTTGCGGAGTTTGCCTTGCGTCTGTTTCACACCTCCGACTGGCACCTGGGGCAGAACCTCCATGGCCAGGAACGCGATTTCGAGCATGCCTGCTTCCTTGAGTGGCTGTTGCGCCAGTTGGCGCTGCACAGCCCCGATGTGCTGCTGATCGCCGGCGATATCTTCGACACGGTCAACCCGCCGGTCAAAGCCCAGGAGCGGCTGTACGATTTTATTGTCAGCGCCCATGAACAGCAGCCCGGCCTGACCATTGTGATGATCGCCGGCAACCATGACTCCGGTTCGCGCATCGAGTTGCCGGCGCCCTTGATGCGGCGTCTGCGCACCCACGCCCTGGGCCGGGTGCTGTGGCTGGACGACGGGCAGCTGGACAGCGAGCGTCTGTTGCTGCCGTTGCCCGATGCCAGCGGCGCGATTGCCGGTTGGTGCCTGGCGCTGCCGTTCCTGCGGCCGGCGGAAGTCACCGGCCCGCAGCTGGGCGACGACTACCTCAAGGGCATCGCCCAGGTCCACGAATGGCTGATCGCCGCAGCCAACGCCAAGCGCCAGCCGGGCCAGGCGCTGGTCGCCATCAGCCACGCGCACATGGCCGGCGGTTCGGTCTCGGAAGACTCCGAGCGCAGCCTGATCATCGGTAACGCCGAGGCCCTGCCCGCCAGCCTGTTCGGCCCGAGCATCAGCTACGTGGCCCTGGGGCATCTGCACAAGCCGCAGAAGGTCAACGGCGAGGAGCGCATCCGCTACAGCGGTTCGCCAATCCCGCTGTCGTTCTCGGAGATCGGCTACCAGCACCAGATCCTCGATGTCCAGCTCGACGGCGAAACCCTGGTCAGCGTCGAGCCACGGTTGATCCCGCGGGCGGTCAACCTGCAACGCCTGGGCCCGGCGCCGCTGGCGCAGATCCTCCTGCAACTGGCCGAGTTGCCGGACATCGACCTGCTGGCCGAAGAGCAGCGCCAGCCCTGGCTGGAAGTGCGGGTGCGCCTGGACGAGCCGCAGCCGGACCTGCGCCAGCAAGTGGAAAGCGCCCTGGACGGCAAGGCCGTGCGCCTGGTGCGGATTGCCGCCGAATACGCCGGCAATGGCGGCCGCGAGGGCGACGACGGCGCCGCGCAACTGGTGGAGCTGGACCAGCTCAGCCCACAGGACCTGTTCAGCCGCGCCTGGCAGGACAGCTACGGCAGCGAGGTGGATGAACAGACCCTCAAGGACTTCGCGCAACTGCTCCAGGAAGTACAGCACGAGGAGGAGCAGTCATGAAGATTCTGGCCATCCGCCTGAAGAACCTGGCCTCCCTGGCCGGCCCCTTCGAGATCGACTTCAGCGCCGAGCCCCTGGCCAGCGCCGGGCTGTTCGCCATTACCGGGCCCACCGGCGCCGGCAAGAGCACCCTGCTCGACGCCTTGTGCCTGGCGCTGTTCGGCGCGGTACCGCGGCTGAACAATATCGGCCGCGAAACCAAGGTGCCGGAGGTGGACAGCGAGATGCTCACCAGCGACCCGCGCACCCTGCTGCGCCGTGGCACCGGCAGCGGTTACGCCGAGGTCGACTTCGTCGGCATCGACGGCCATCGCTACCGCGCCCGCTGGGAAACCAACCGCGCCCGGGACAAGGCCAACGGCAAGCTGCAAGCCAGCAAGCAGAGCCTGCACGACCTGGACGGCAATCAACTGCTGGCCAGTGGGAAACGCGACTACGAGCAGTTGATCGAAGCCAAGCTGGGGCTCAACTTCGAGCAATTCACCCGCGCGGTGATGCTGGCCCAGAGCGAGTTCAGCGCCTTCCTCAAGGCCGACGACAAGGAACGCAGCGAACTGCTGGAAAAGCTCACCAATACCTCGATCTACAGCCAGCTCGGGCGGCGCACCTACAGCAAGAGCAAGGAAGCCGAGGAACAGCACAAGACCCTCAAGGCCCAGGCCAGCGGCATCACCCCGCTGGAGCCCGAGGCGCGCGCCGAGCTGGACCAGCGTTTCGACGCGGCCCAGCAGCAGCTCAAGGCCCAGCAGGCGCAGCTCAAGCAGCTGGAGCTGCAACACGCCTGGCTCAAGGAACTGCAGCAGTTGCAGGACCAGCAGCGCAGCGCCGCCGAGCAACTGCAACAGGCGCAAACGACCTGGGAAGGCCTGGCCAGCGAGCGAACCAGGCTGACCCGCCTGGAGCAACTGGCGCCGCAACGCCATCAGTTCGCCCGGCAGGTGGAACTGAACCAGCAACTGACGCCGCTGCGCGAGCAGATCCGGCAACAGCGCCAGCAACAAGGCGCAGAACAACAACGCCAGGGCGAACTGGAGCAGCAACGGGCCACGGCCCAGGCCGCGCTGCTCGCCGCGCAGGAACAGCAAAGCGCCAGCGCCCCGCTGCTGCGCGAGGCCTTTACCGAGCAAAGCACCCTCGCCCACCTGGGCAAGACCTGCGGCGAAGCCGGCGAGCTCAAGGACAAACTGCAACAGGCCAGCGAGCAAGGCCAGCAGGCGATCCAGGCCATGCTCGAACAGCAGCGCCTGGTGGGCGAACGCCTGCAGCGGATTGCCGAACAGCTGGAACACAGCACCCATCTGGCGCCGCTGAGCGATGCCTGGAACGCCTATCGCGATCGCCTGCAACAGCTGATGCTGGCCGGCAACCGGCTGAACAAAGGCCAGGAAGAACTGCCCGGCCTGCAACAACGGGCCGCCAGCGCGGCGCAGCAACTGGCCGCGCAACGCGATGAACTGCAGGTGCTGTACAGCGAAGCCGGCGCCGAGCCCCACGCGGTGGCCGAACAGCTACAAATCCTCAGCGACCTGCTGCAGGACAACCGCAAGCAACAGCGCGCCTTCGAAGAACTGGCGCGGCTGTGGGCCAGCCAGCAGGAGCTGGACAAGCGCGGCGCGGAGCTGGCGGACAAGTTGCAGGCCACGGCGCGCCAACGCGAAGAACTGAACCGGATCGGCCTGCAGAGCAAGGCCGAACTGACGGTCGCCGAACAGACCCTGACGGTGACCCAGCAACTGCTGGAGCGCCAGCGCCTGGCGCGCAGTGCCAGTGTCGAGGAACTGCGCGAGCAGTTGCAGGACGACCAGCCCTGCCCGGTCTGCGGCAGCCACGAGCATCCCTACCATCAGCCCGAGGCGCTGTTGCAGAGCCTGGGTCGCCACGACGAAAGCGAAGAAGCCAACGCACGCAAGGCGGTGGATGAACTCAAGGAAAAACTCGCCGAACTGCGCAGCCAGGTCGGCGGCCTGATCGCCCAGCAGAAGGAATTCCTCCAGCAACAGGAACAACTGGCAAGCCAGCAGCAGGCCCTGGCGCCGAGTATCGAAGCCCATCCGCTGGCGGCGGCGCTGCTCGGCCAGGACGCCGGCAAGCGCGACGCCTGGCTACACCAGCAACTGAGCCAACTGAACCAGAGCATCCAACAGGACGAACAGCGCCAAGGCGCCCTGCTGCAACTGCAAAAGGACGCCGCGCGCCTGCAACAGCAACTGCAGGCGGCGGTCGAGGCCAGCCAGGAAGCCACGCAACAGCTGACCCAGCAGCAACAGCAGCTGGGCGCGGATCGCCAGCGCCTGGAGGAAGAGCTGTCGGCCTTCGCCACCCTGCTGCCGGCCGACACCCTCCAAGCCCTGCGCAGCGACCCGGCCGCGACCTTCATGCAGATCGACCAGCAGGTCATGCAGCGCCTGGAGCAACTCGACCAGCAGAAGGAAGAACAGCAGGAACAGCAACAGCGCCAACTGGCCCTGGACAAGGAACAGGACCGCCAGCAGACCCGCGTGCAGCAACTGCAAGCCGCCCAGGAGCAGTTCAATACCCTGGCCGAGCAACAGCAGGCCGCCCGCAACAAGCTCGCGCAACTGCTGGGCGAACACACCAGCGCCGAGCAGTGGCAGCAGCATCTGGAACTGACGGTCGAACAGGCACGCGCCGCCGATGTGCGGGCCAACCAGCAGTTGCAGGAAGTCCGCAGCCTGCTGGTACAGCTGGGTGCGGAACTGCAAGGCAAGGAGGAACGCCTGCTGGCCCTGGAAGCCGAACAGCAGGAACTGGGCAGCAGGATCGCCGACTGGCGCCAGCAGCACCCCGAGCTGGACGACGGCGGCCTGGAACAGTTGCTCAGCCTCGACGACCAACAGGTCGCCGCATTGCGCCAACAGCTGCAAGAACGCGAAAAGGCGGTGGAACAGGCCAAGGTCCTGGTCACCGAACGCGAGCAACGCCTGCACAGCCATCAGGCCCAGCACGACGGCCAGCTCGACGCCGAACAACTGGCCGGCGCCCTGGGCGAGCTGCACAACCAGCTGGCCGCCAGCGAACAGCTGAGCGCCGAACTGCGCGCCCAGCAGACCGAGGACCAGCGCCGGCGAGACGCCAACCAGGCGCTGGGCGAACAGATCGCCCAGGCCTACGCCGAATGGCAACGCTGGGCGCGGCTCAATGCCTTGATCGGTTCGGCCAGCGGCGACACCTTCCGCAAGATCGCCCAGGCCTACAACCTCGATCTGCTGGTGCATCACGCCAACGCGCAACTGCGCCAGCTGGTGCGGCGCTATCGCCTCAAGCGCGGCGGCAGCATGCTCGGCCTGCTGGTGATGGACACGGAAATGGGCGACGAACTGCGTTCGGTGCATTCCCTGTCCGGCGGCGAGACCTTCCTGGTGTCCCTGGCGCTGGCCCTGGGCCTGGCGTCCATGGCCTCCAGCACGCTGAAGATCGAGTCGCTGTTTATCGACGAAGGCTTCGGCAGCCTCGATCCGGAATCCCTGCAACTGGCGATGGACGCCCTCGACGGCTTGCAGGCCCAGGGCCGCAAGGTGGCGGTGATTTCCCACGTGCAGGAAATGCACGAGCGGATTCCGGTGCAGATCCAGGTGCGGCGCCAGGGCAACGGCCTGAGCACCCTGGAGGTGAAATGAATACCTTGTATTCGTTCCGCCGCTGCCCCTACGCCATGCGCGCCCGCCTCGCGCTGCGCTACAGCGGGGTGCCGCTGGAGATAGTCGAGGTCAGCCTCAAGGCCAAGCCGGCGGCGATGCTGGCGCTGTCGCCCAAGGGCACGGTGCCGGTGCTCAGCGTTGACGGGCGGGTGATCGACGAAAGCCTGGACATCATGCGCTGGGCCCTGGCCCGGCACGATCCGCAGGATTGGTTGCTCAAGGACGATGGGCCGGCGCAGCAACGGATCGACGCACTGGTCGCGGAAAACGACCAGGTGTTCAAGCTGCACCTCAATCGCTACAAATACGCCGAACGGTATCCCGAGCAGCCGATGGAGCATTACCGCGACCAGGGAGAAGTATTTCTACGCCAGCTGGATGAACTGTTGAGCCAGCGCGATTACCTGCTGGCGGAGCATCCGAGCTTGGCGGACATGGCCCTGGCGCCTTTCGTGCGGCAGTTCGCCCATGTCGATCGCCAGTGGTTTGCGCAGACGCCTTACCGGAATCTGCAGCGCTGGTTGCAGCGGTTCCTGGAGTCGGAGCTGTTCACCCAGGTGATGGCCAAACCGCCCCTGTAGCCGCTGCCGCAGGCTGCGATCAAGCGCGCAGCGCTTGTAAAACGCCCTACCGCGTATTGGCAGAAAGACCGGGGTGCCCAGCAGGCGGCCGCTGCGCGACCGATCGCAGCCTGCGGCAGCGGCTACAGGGTTCGCGTTATTCCGATTCTCGGGTCAAGCCAGCACTCTGCACATCAGCAACGCCGAGCAGTCGATGCTGAACGGACCGAAGAACGCGGCCTTGGGCTTGGCTGGCGGGTTGCCGGCCAGCAGGCCCAGGGCCTTGGCGGTTTCAATATTGTGGGCGATGTTGTGATTGCACTCGATGGCGCGGGCCAGCGAGCCCGCCGAGCCCTGCCCTATCCCCAGCAAGGAAGCGCCATTGGTCATGAACGCCAGGAAGGCAATGACCCAGAACCCGCGTCCTTTCATAGCAGCGCCACTCCCGCATCAGGAGCCTGTCCGGCGGCTTGCGCGCGGTGTTCGAACTGGATGGCCGGGTAAGCGACCTGGATCGGCGGTTGCACCGACGACGGGGTCTGGGCCGAGAGGCTGACCAGGAGGACCATGGCCAGGTACAGGCCAATGGCGACATAGGCGCCGCGCTTGGCAGAGGTGAGGATCGAGCGGGCCATGATGGTCTCCGTGGGCATGTTTCAGTGCCCACAGAATCCGTTAAAAACGCCCGCAGCAGAAACCACCTCGGTGCATAGTCACCATCAGTTGGATTGATCGTTAGTCCGCGGCCAATCAATCCTGGAGCAGGATCTGCATTCGCTCGCGCGAGGTTTCCGGCTCGCCTTCAACAGGCTGGGCAGCCGAGAGAATCGGGGTGGAATAAAGGAACAGAAGAACCACTGCCAGACGCATCGCCATGCTGTCGATCCTTGGAATGGAGGAGTCAATAAATTAGCGTCAAATTTAAACACATGGCGATATGACATTACCAAGCTAATTTGCCTGGTATGAGGGAAAACGTCGCAGACAGGTAATGCAGGAGCGACATCACTGCCGGTCCGCTGGATGAACGAGTCCATTCAGGCAGGCCAGTGACTTCGCTCCTGCATACCAGGGTGGTGCGGGGAATCTCAGTGTTGGATCTTGTGATCCAGTGCGGCGTAGAAGTTGGCGCTCTGTTGCAGGTATTTCTGGGTGTAGGTGTTGGTCGCGGATTTTTTCTCGCTGATTTCCACGTTGGCGCTGGCTGGCAGGGCCACGGTAGCGGAGATGGCGGAAGCGGCGATCACGGAGAAGAGATTGAAGTTCATTCGGGTAACCCTCGTATGCAGTCGGCTTGTTTGCCCGGAAGCCTTGATGCGCCGGGCCGTGAAGCAAAACTACGCCCGAGGGTTGGCGGGTTGAAATTTTTTCCAGCAGTAGCAGATATCAGCGTCATTAATAGAAAGGCTCAGGCCCCGTCGACCGGGGCCTGTGGCTTATTGACGCACCAGGAACTTGATATCGCTGGGTGAATCGAACGGCAGTTTTTGCACGGTCTTGCCGAGGAAACCGGTCTTGGCGTCGCGCTCGATCACCACGATTTCGTTGCTCTTCTGGTTGCCGATCAGCACGTATTTGTTGCTCGGATCGAGGCTGAACTCACGCGGGTGATCGCCCTCCACCGAACGCCGCTGGATCTCCTTGAGCTGGCCGGTGGCTTCGTCGATGGCGAACACCAGCAACTGATTGGCCGTGCCGCGGTTGCTCACGTACAGGTACTTGCCATCCTTGGAGGCATGCAGCGCGCCTGCCGATTTCTTGTCCTTGCCGCCGCTGGTCAAGTCGAGGATCTGCTTCTGGGTCAGCTTGCCGTCCTGGTAATCGAACATCGCCACCTGGGCGCTCATTTCCAGGGTCAGGTAGGCGTGCTTGCCATCGGCGCTGAACAGCAGGTGGCGTGGGCCGCTGCCCGGTGGCAGTTCGACGAATGCCGGCTCGGCCGCGGTCAGTGGGCGTTCGGCGTTGGCCTTGGGGTCGTAGCGGTAGACGAAGACCTTGTCCGCGCCCAGGTCGCTGGCGAACACGAACTGGCCATCCGGCGACGACACCACCGAATGCACATGGGCCGCCACCTGGCGCTCGGGGTTGACCCGGCTGCCCGGGTGGCTGCTGAGCTGGACCACCGGCGACAGCTTGCCATCGGTACCGACCGGCAACACCGCGAGGCTGCCGCCCGGATCCGCGACCACCGAGTAGTTGCTGACGAACAGGTAACGGCCATCACCGCTCAGGCTGGAGTGCGTCGGCTCGTTGCCCAGGCTTTGCACCTGGTTGATCGGGTTCAGCTTGCGGCTCTTGGCTTCGATGCTGAAGCTGCTGACCCGGCCAATCGGGTCGGTCTGTCCTGGCCCGTTCTCATTGACCACGAACAGCTGCTTCTGGTCCTTGGACAGGGTCAGCCAGGACGGGTTGGCACTCTTGACCACCTGCAGCGGCTTGGCCTCGATCTTGCCGGTGCGACCGTCGAACTTGAGGCGGTAGATGCCTTCGCTCTGGCCCTGGGTGTAGGAACCGACCAGCAGTTCCTGGGTCTCGACCGGCGCGGCCTGCACGGCCATGGCGCCGACACTGCCAGCCATCAGCAGTGGCCAGAAGTTACGCATCCTCATGTTCATCCTCCTCATCGTTACGGGCACTGAAAGCACTCATGCACACCAGGCGGTGCTCACCGGAATCGCCGACGATGGTCCAGCTCTGCAGGGTGTCGTCGAAGGTCGCGGCGTTGACCTGGGCCAGGCTGAAACTCCAGCGCTTGGCCGCGCGGCCGTCCATGCATTCGATCAGCAGCTGTTGGTCGTCGAGGGTGAAGTCGAAGGCATGCAGCCCGTCGATTTCCAGCATGTCGCAGGCTTGGAGGGCAGTCAGCAAAGTGTCTGTAGCGGCAGTCATGGTAGTCAGTCAGCAATGGAAAGCGGCCATGATAGCGGGTCCGGCGCGGCGCGGCTGTAGTGGCACTGCAAAGTTCGCTGGCGAGCCATTCCATCCCTGCTCCCTGTGCCCTGTAGCCGCTGCCAAGCGCCAGCGAGGCTGCGTAAGGGCCGCAGGCCCTCCTGCGCCCGGAAGAGCGCTGCGACCGTACCGGTCGATCGCAGCCTCGCGGGCGCTCGGCAGCGGCTACAGGATCGGTGGTGGGTGGGCATAAAAAAACCGCGACCTGGGTCGCGGTTTTGGTTGACGCCTCGAAGCTTAGTGGGCGAGCAGCGAGTGGCCCTTCTGCCCCGCCAGTTTCTCCGGCTTGATCAGGAACCGCGCCAGTGCCGGCAGCAGCCACAGTGCGCCGAACATGTTCCACAGGAGCATGAAGGTCAGCATCAGGCCCATGTCGGCCTGGAACTTGATGGCCGAGAAGATCCAGGTGGCGACACCGATGGCCAGGCACAGGCCGGTGAACAGCACCGCCTTGCCGGTGGATTTCAGGGTCTGGTAGTAGGCTTCCTGCAACGGCAGGCCGGCGCGCAGGAAACTTTCCAGGCGGCTGTAGATGTAGATCCCGTAGTCCACGCCGATCCCCACCCCGAGCGCCACCACCGGCAAGGTCGCGACCTTGACGCCGATGCCCATGAACGCCATCAGCGCGTTGCCCAGTACCGAGGTCAGCACCAGCGGCAGGACGATACACAGGGTCGCCGCCCAGGAGCGGAAGGTGATCATGCACATTACCGCCACGCAGATGTACACCAGCACCAGGATGGTCAGTTCCGAGCGTTTGATCACCTCGTTGGTGGCCGCCTCGATCCCGGCGTTACCCGCGGCCAGCAGGAATTCCAGGCCATCCTTGTTGTGCTCCTTGGCGAACTCCTGCACCGCATGCACCGCGCGGTCGAGGGTCTCGGCCTTGTGGTCGTTGAGGAAAATCAGCACCGGCGCCAGCGAGCAATTGTTGTTGTACAGGCCGTCGGCGCGGGCAATGGAGTTGTTCAGCACATCCGGGTTGCGCGACAGGGTTTCCCATTTCAGGTTGCCCTCGTTCATGCCCTTGATCATCTGCTTGGACACGGTCACCAGGGAAATCGCCGACTGCACGCCCTCGGTGTTCTGCATCTTCCACATCAGCTCGTCGATCGGCGCCATGGCTTCGTAGCGCGAGCAGCCTTCGGAGGCGGTCTTGACCATCACCACCAGCACGTCGGAGCTGGTGGAGTAGTTGTTGATGATGAAGTTGTTGTCCTTGTTGTAGCGCGAGTCCGGACGCAGTTCCGGCGCGCCCTGGTCGAGGTCGCCGATCTTCAGGTTCTGGCTGTACCAGAGGCCGCCACCGAAGGCTAGCAGGGCCAGGAAGATCGACACCGGGGCAACTTTCGGGCTGGCGAAGTTCGACAGCAGGCGCCAGAACGGATGCTCGCGAGTGGCGTCCCGCTTGCTGCGCTCGATTGCGCGCTTGCTGATGCCGACATAGGAAATCGCCACCGGCAGCAGGATCAGGTTGGTGAACACGATCACCGCCACGCCGATCGACGCGCCGATGGCCAGCTCGCGAATCACCCCGATGTCGATGATCAGCAGGGTGATGAAGCCCACGGCGTCGGCGAGGATCGCGATCATCCCCGGCAGGAACAACTGGCGAAAGGTGCGCCGGGCCGCGGTCAGGGCATTGTCGGCACCGCTGGATTGCAGGGCGATACCGTTGATTTTCTGCACGCCGTGGGAAATGCCGATGGCGAAGATCAGGAACGGCACCAGCATCGAATAGGGGTCGAGGCCGAAGCCCACGGCGTGCATCAGGCCCAGTTGCCAGACCACCGCCACCAGGGTGGTGATGAGCACCGCGATGGTGCTGCGGATGCACCAGGTGAACCAGTAGAGCAGCACCAGGGTGATCAGGAAGGCGACGCCGAAGAACATCACCACCATGATCAGGCCGTCGATCAGGTCGCCGACCTTCTTGGCGAAACCGACGATGTGGATCTTCACATTGGGGTTTTGCGCCTCGAACTTGTCGCGGATCTTTTCTTCAAGCTCGTGGGAGAACTTCTGGTAGTCCAGGGCCAGCAGCTTGCCCTGGTCCTGCGGGTCCGGGTAGGACTCCAGCAGCGGAATGTCGACGATGCTCGACTTGAAGTCGTTGGCCACCAGGCGCCCGACCTGGCCCGACTTGAGCACGTTGTTGCGCAGCAGGTCGAGGCTGTCGGCCGAGCCGTTGTAGCTCTGCGGGATCACTTCGCCGCCGGCGAAGCCCTCTTCCGTCACCTCGGTCCAGCGCACGCTGGGGCTCCACAGCGACTTCAGGCCCGAGCGGTCGACGCCGGAGATGTAGAACACCTCGTCGTGGATCTGCCGCAGCGTCTCCATGTAGTCCTTGGTGAAGATGTCACCGTCCTTGGCTTCCACCGAGATGCGCACGGTGTTGCCCAGGTTCGCCAGGTCGTTGCGATGCTCCATCATCTTCTCGATGAAGGGATGCTCGAGCGGAATCATTTTTTCGAAGCTGGTGGACGGCTTGATCAGCGTGGCCTGCCAGAACAGGAAAACACTGACCAACAGGCAGATGACGATCACTGCCGGGCGGTTGTTGAAAATCAGACGCTCGAGAAACGTCGCCTTGTCGGTTTGATGACTGCTCATGGAAGTGTTCCCGCCTTCTAATTATTGGCCCGGCTTGCTTGCCCTGATTATTTTCCGAGATCGGCGCCATTCGACGAGGTCGAGCGCACACCGCCCTGCCCCGCCAGAATCAGGTTGCCATTGCCGGCTGCCGTCACCGCTGCCAGGGAGATCCGGTCCGGGCGGTTATAGACACTGAAGGTCAAGCCGTTGTCGGTGCTGCGCACCACGCTGCCGCCGTTGCCGACGATCACCAGCGAGCCGTCGTCCAGCAGCGTGGCGCCGGACAGGCCGAACTCCAGGTTGCCGCGGGCGGCCTTGAGTTCGACCTGTTCCCAGGTGCTGCCGAAATCGCTGGAGCGGTAGAGGTTGCCGCGCAGACCGTAAGCCAGCAGCGTGGCGGGTTGGGCGGTGCCGATCACGCCGAAGAACGAACCTTCATAAGGGCCTTCGAGGCGTTCCCAGGTCTGCCCCCAGTCGGCGGAGCGGAACATGCTGCCCTGCTCGCCGACGATGAACAGTCCGGAATCCTTCACCGCGGCGATGGCGTTGAGGTGGTACTGGTCTTCGTTGTCCAGGCGGTCGCTGGCGTCTTCCCAGTTTTTACCGCCGTCGGTGGTGGCCAGCAGCGCGCCGTAGGCACCCACGGCAAAACCGTTGCTGGTGTCCTGGAACCACACATCCAGCAGCGGCGCTTCGCGCTTGAGGTCTTCGAATTGCTTGGTCCAGGTCAGGCCACCGTCTTCGCTGGCGAGCACCTGGGCATCGTGGCCGACGGCCCAGCCGTGCTTGGCGTCGACGAAATACACCGCGGTCAGCAGCTGCCGGGTCGGCACCTTGGCCTGGGTCCAGGTCTGGCCCTGGTCGTCGGAATAGAGAATGTGCCCGCGATCGCCGACAGCGACCAGGCGCGGACCGGCATGCACGACATCGAGCATCAGGCCCTTGCTGGCCTTGGCCGATTCGGTGGAATAGACAGTGTCCGCCGCGGGCGCAGCGGCCAAAACCTGGGCCGGCAACAGGGCGGCCCCCAACAGCGAGAGCGCTGTAGCCAGCAACGCAAATCTGCGCAAGGCCGGCGGGCGGCAAGAACTCACACCCATGACAGGCTCACTCATAGACCTTTCCCCCATTTATTATTGTTAGGTCGTTCAACCTTTACAGGGCACCGTTCGGGGCGGTAGGACAATGTCCTGAAACCTGCAATCTAGAGCCCCTTTGGAAGCTGACCTATCCTATCGGGCTTTCGAAACGTCTGACAATCGACGCCACGTTATCTTTTGTTAACCACCGCCCCGACCTGGAACCTGAAGACCCGCATGCGCTGGTGTGGTCGAGACAGGTTCGATGCAAGAAGCGTAGCTGAGGCAGGAACGCAAACGCCACGGATGGCGCACCACCCTCCCCAAGCCTCTGCTGCAGATAGTCGCGCAAAGACCGATTCAGGCCATGGGCCTCGCCTCCCGGCTTTGGCTATGATGAGCAGCGTGGTCTGCGAGTCGGACGTCGGGAGTGAGCCATGATTGCCATACGCGAGGCGTGGAAAGCCGGATTGCTGGGACGCGCGCACTGGGCCCGCAACCTGGTGTCCGGGGTGATTGTCGGCGTGGTGGCGCTGCCCCTGGCCATGGCCTTCGCCATCGCCTCCGGGGTCAAGCCTGAACAGGGGATCTACACCGCCATCGTCGGCGGCCTGCTGGTGTCGTTGTTCGGCGGCAGCCGCTTGCAGATCGCCGGGCCCACCGGGGCCTTTATCGTGATACTGGCCGGGGTCACCGCCAAGTACGGGGTCGACGGCCTGCAACTGGCGACCATGATGGCCGGGATCATCCTGTTCCTGCTGGGCATCAGTCGCCTCGGGGCCCTGATCAAGTTCATCCCGGACCCGGTGATACTCGGCTTTACCGCCGGGATCGGGGTGATCATCTGGGTCAGCCAGTGGAAGGACTTCTTCGGCCTGCCCGCCGTCGACGGCGAGTACTTCCACCAGAAGCTCTGGCACCTGCTGCAGGCCTTGCCCGACCTGCACCTGGCCACCACCCTGCTGGCCCTGTTCAGCCTGGCGCTGCTGTGGGGCGTGCCGAGGATCGCGCAGCTCAAGCGCCTGCCGGCGCCCCTGGTTGCCATGACCCTGGCCACGGCCTTGCAGTCACTGTTCCAGTTCGACGGCGTGGCCACCATCGGCAGCGCCTTCGGCGGCATTCCCCAGGGATTGCCGGCGTTGCACCTGCCTGAAATCAGCCTGCCCCGGGTGCTGGACCTGATCGGCCCGGCCTTCGCCATCGCCATGCTCGGCGCCATCGAGTCGCTGTTGTCGGCGGTGGTGGCCGACGGCATGGCCGGCACCCGCCACGATTCCAACCAGGAACTGATCGGCCAGGGCATCGCCAACCTGGCCACGCCACTGTTTGGCGGATTCGCCGCCACCGGCGCCATTGCCCGCACCGCGACCAATATCCGCAACGGCGGCAGCAGCCCGCTGGCAGGCATCACCCACGCGCTGGTCCTGGTGTTGATCATCCTGTTTCTCGCGCCACTGGCGGCCAATATCCCGCTGTGCACCCTGGCCGCGATCCTGTTCGTGGTGGCCTACAACATGAGCGAACTGCATCACTTCAAGCGCATGGTGCAACGGGCGCCTCGGGCGGACGTGGCGATTCTGCTGGCCACCTTTACCCTTACGGTGTTCAGCGACCTGGTGATCGCGGTGAATATCGGGGTGATTCTGGCGATGCTGCATTTCCTGCGGCGCATGGCCTCCTCGGTGGAGGTACAACAGGTGGTGGAACAGGACCTGCAACACGAGTTGCACGGCAACGGCCAGTTGCATCTGCCGCCGGGAGTGCTGATCTACACCATCGAGGGGCCGCTGTTCTTTGGCGCCGCGGAGACTTTCGAGCGCGCGCTGGCGCAGACACACAGCGACCCGCAGGTGCTGATCATTCGCCTGAGACACGTGCCCTTCATGGACATCACCGGCTTGCAGATGCTGGAGGAAGTGATAGGCCAACTGCACAAGCGCGGGATCGTGGTGAAGCTGTGCGAAGCCAACCTCAAGGTCCACACCAAGCTTGAACGGGTCGGCATCCTGCACGCCATCGGCGCGCAGAACTATCACCGGGATCTGCCTGGCGCCTTGCAGAGCGAGCCGGACAGCCCCACCGTGTAGGAGCGAGCTTGCTCGCGACAAGACGTGAACGATAACGCGCGGCATCCGGGCCGCGCGTTGGCTTGAGGCTTTTTGCGAGTAATCGAGTGTCGACCGGCCGCTCCTACAAAGAGGGGTCAGGCAAGGCTTTTGCTCACGACCTCAAAGACATCGCTGGACAGCTCGCCGGAGGCGCGGATGCGTTCCAGCTCGCCCTTCATCAGCGCCTGGCGGGCGCTGTCGTATTTGCGCCAGCGGGTCAGCGGCGCCAGTTGCCGCGAGGCGATCTGCGGGTTGAAGCCGTTGAGCTGGATCACCAGGTCGGCCAGGAAGCGGTAGCCGGAGCCATCCGCGGCATGGAAGTTGATCAGGTTCTGGCCGGCGAAGGTGCCGATCAGGGCGCGCACCTTGTTCGGGTTCTTGATGTTGAACGCCGGGTGCTGCATCAGCGCCTTGACCCGCTCCAGCCCGCCGGGCAGCGTGCTGCCGGCCTGGACGCTGAACCACTGGTCCATGACCAGGGCGTTGTCCTTGAAGTGCTCGGCGAACACCGCCAGGGCCTTGGCCTTCTCGGCCTCGAACGGCGAGTTGACCAGCACCGCCAGTGCCGTCAGGCGCTCGGTCATGTTGTCGGCGGCATCGAACTGTTCGATGGCGGCCGCCAGCACTTGCGGTTTCTCGGTGAGCATCAGGTACGACAGCGCGATGTTTTGCAGGGCGCGGCGGGCGAAGTGCGCGGACTCGGCGACATAGTCGATGCTCCGGGAAACCTCGCGATTGGCCTGGTAACGCTTCCACAGCGCGTCGAACAGGCTGTCGGCCAGTTGCTTGCGGGCGAACTCGCGCGCCGCGTGAATAGCCTCGACATCCGCCACTTCGCTGATCTCGGTCAGGTAGGCCTCGCCCGGCAGCGAGAGCATTTCCGCGACCATGGCCTGGTCCAGGCTGTCGTCGGCCAACAGCGTAGCCAGCGCCGTGACCAGGCGCTGGTCCAGCGCCAGTGCCTGACCCTGCTGATGCTGGGCAATCAGGTCCTGCAGCACCTGCACCGCCAGTTGCTGGCCGGCGTCCCAACGGTTGAAGCCGTCGCTGTCGTGCTGCATGAGGAACATCAGCTGGTCGCGGTTGTACGGGAAGCTCAGCTTCACCGGCGCCGAGAAGCCGCGCAGCAAGGACGGCAGCGGCTGTTCGGCGATGTCGACGAAGGTGAAGGTCTGCTCGGCTTCGGTCACCGAGATCACCCGCGAAGTGCCTTGTGCGGCGGCTTCGCCAGCCAGGCGCAGGGCAATGGCCGCGCCTTTGGCGTCCAAGAGGCCCAGCTCGACCGGAATCACGAACGGCAGCTTTTCCACCTTGTCCGGGGTTTGCGGGCAGCTCTGGCGGAAGGTCAGGCTGTAGGTCTTCGCCGCCGCGTCATAAGCCTCGCTGACCGCCAGGCGTGGGGTGCCGGCCTGGCTGTACCAGCGCTTGAACTGGCTGAGATCGATGCCGTTGGCGTCTTCCATGGCCTTGACGAAATCGTCGCAGGTCACCGCCTGGCCGTCGTGGCGCTGGAAATACAGGTCGCTGCCCTTGCGGAAGCCTTCGGCGCCGACCAGGGTGCGGATCATGCCGACCACTTCCGAGCCCTTCTCATACACGGTCAGGGTGTAGAAGTTGGAGATCTCGATAAAGCTTTCCGGGCGCACGGCGTGGGCCATGGGGCCGGCGTCTTCGGCGAACTGGTGGGTACGCAGGTAGGCCACGTCCTGGATGCGCTTGACCGTGCGCGAGTTCATGTCCGAGGAGAAACCGGCATCGCGGAATACCGTGAAGCCTTCCTTGAGCGACAGCTGGAACCAGTCGCGGCAGGTCACGCGGTTGCCCGACCAGTTGTGGAAGTATTCGTGGGCGACGATCGCCTCGACCCGCTGGTGCGCGGCGTCGGTGGCGGTTTCGGCGCGGGCCAGCACGGCACTGGAGTTGAAGATGTTGAGGCCCTTGTTCTCCATGGCGCCCATGTTGAAGTCGTTGACCGCGACGATCATGAAGATGTCCAGGTCGTACTCGCGGCCGTAGGTCTGTTCATCCCAGCGCATGGACTTCTTCAGGCTGGTCATGGCGTGCTGGCACTTGTCGATGTTTTCCGGTTCGACATAGATGCGCAGCGCGACCTCGCGCTGGTTCATGGTGGTGAAGCTGTCCTCGACGCACCACAAATCGCCCGCCACCAGGGCGAACAGGTAGGCCGGCTTCATGAACGGGTCTTCCCAGGTCGCCCAGTGCCGGCCGTCTTCGCCTGGCCCGCTGGCGATCGGGTTGCCGTTGGACAGCAGCACCGGATAGCTGTGCTGCTCGGCCACCACGGTGGTGGTGAACTTGCTCATCACGTCCGGGCGGTCGAGGTAGTAAGTGATCTTGCGAAAGCCCTCGGCCTCGCACTGGGTGCAGAACATGCCGCTGGACTTGTACAGCCCCTCCAGGGCGGTGTTGCTTTCCGGGTGGATCTTGACGCTGGTGTCGACCGTGAAGGATTCGCGGGTCGGCTGCAGGGTCAGGTGGTTGGCGCTCAGTTGATAATCCGCGGCCGTCAGCTCGCGGTCGCCCAGGGACACCGACAGCAGCTCCAGTTGCTGGCCATCGAGCACCAGCGGCGGCAGGCCTGCGCCGCTCTCAGGAATGCGGGCCGGATTACGGCGCATCACCAGTTGCGCATGGACCAGGCTGTGGTCCTCGAACAACTCGAAGGTCAGGTGTGTTTCGTCGATCAGGTACTCGGGCGCCTGATAGTCCTTCAGGTAAATCATCTTCGGTTGTTCGGTGCGCATGCGTCGAATCCTTCTACTGATGCACGGCGAGCTGGTAGGCCGTGTATTTACGAATATTGATCACGCCGGTATCGAAGATCAGGTATTGGCCCTTGATCCCCAGCAGCGTGCCTTCGGCAATCGGGTTCTTGTCCAGGTTGAAGCTGACGATCTTGGCCGGGTAGCGCTCGACCGGATAGCGGATCTCGATCGGCTCGACATCGCTGACCGGTTGGATCGCCTGCAGGCCGAAGCGTTCCTGCAAGGCGCGCAGGCCCTCGGCGCAGGAAGCGAACAGCTGGTCGCGTACCTGCACCAGGTCCACCGACTCGGCGTCGCCCTTGAGTAACGCGCGCCAGTTGGTCTTGTCGGCCACCTGGGTGCGGAACAGGTCCTCGACGAAACCGGACTGCTGGCGGGTCGCCACGCGCAGGATCGGCAGCGCCTGGCTGGCGCCCTGGTCGAGCCAGCGGGTGGGCAGCTGGGTGGCGCGGGTAATGCCGACCTTGATCCCCGACGAGTTGGCCAGGTACACCACATGGTCGGTCATGCAGAACTGCTCGCCCCAGGCCGGCTCGCGGCAGGTGCCGGCGTCGTAGTGGCAGCGTTCCGGACTCATGATGCAGATATCGCACTGGGCCAGCTTGGTCATGCACGGGTAGCAGTAACCCTGGCTGAAGCTGGTCTTGGTCTTGCGCCCGCAATGGGTGCAGTGGATCGCCCCCAGGTATTCCAGGCGCACGATACTGCCGATCAACGGATTGACCGGCACCTCGGTGTCGCCAAGACGAAAGGCATACTGGACATCCGGCCCGTCCAGGCGCGCCGACATTTTACTGATGGAACCACGGCCAATCTCGATCAATGGATGGCGTCCGACTTGAACAGGATGTTCGGCACTTCGATCGACTTCGACGCACACTCCTGCGGGCCCATGTAGCCGGTGCGCTGCTCTTCGGGCAGGTTCTGCATTTCCCAGGCGATCATCGCCTGCAAGGACAGCTCGCGCTGCTCGGCGGTGAGCTTGCGGCCATCGGACCACTTGCCGATCTCTACCGCCTGTTTCAGGCTCTGGTAGATGTCCGGGGTGATGTTTTCAATCATTTCAACAAACGACGACATAAGCGGTCTCCAGCATTAGAGGGCCAGTTTACGGCGACTGTACAAGCCGCCCAACAAACCTGTGAGGCATCCGACGAGCAACCCGCCGACGTGGGCGGCGTTGGCGATTTCACCGAAGCCGATCACCGAGATCAGCCCCGACATACAGATCAGCAACCACACCAGCATCATCGCCAGGACCCCGCGAGGCAGGCGATAGGCCGGGTTGGGCGAGAGCAACTGATAGATCCAGCAATGCCCGAGCAGGCCGTAGAGCACGCCGGACAGGCCGCCGAACAGGCTCGGCCCGCTGAACAGGTATTGCGCGTAGTTCGACACCAGGCTGAACAGCAGCGTCAGGCCCAGCAGGTTGATGCTGCCCTGGCGCTGTTCGATGCGCCGCCCCAGCTCCCAGTACCACATGCCGTTCATGGCGATGTGCAGGAAGCCGAAGTGGATCAGCATCGGCGTGACCAGGCGCCACCACTGCCCCGCCGCCAGGCTGTCGGCCAGGGGCGTGAACTGGAGGTAGTCGCCGACCACGCGGAATTCGAGGAAGGTCAGCCAGCGCAGGGTGCCGAGGTTTTCGCCGAGCAGGGTCAGGGCGGCGACGATCAGGCTCAGCAGCAGGATCAGCGCGGTGGCCGGGCTACGCCGCAGTTGCTCGACGAACCCCGGACGACGCAGGGCCGCGCCGGCCTCGGGGATGTCCAGTTGTTGCTCGGGGTCGCCCGCCGGAAAACGCTCGTACAACGAACGCACGTCCTCGCTGATGGCGTCCGGCACCCAGAGCACCTGCTCCCCCGCCTCCTCGCTGACCCGGTGCGGCACCTGCATGCGCTGCAACAGCTTGACGAAGCCACTCAGGTCCACATTCAACGGCAGACGCAATACCGCAACCGCACTCATGGCAGGGACTCCTCCGGCCGCTCGACATAGACCCAGACGAATTTATCCGGGTCCAGGCGGGTTTCCTGGTCCAGGCGATAAGCCACCAGCTTGCCGTAGAGCACTGCGCTGTAATCCAGGCAAGCCAGGTTCGAGCGAATCGGCGCCGGTTTGCCGCTGCGCCAGTAATGGCCGACGAACAGCAACGGCTCATCGACGCCATAGCGCAGCAGGTTGTTTTTCTCCGCCGAGGACAGCGGCGTGCGGGCCACCGGCTCGGGCAGCGCATCGGGCTGGAACACGATGTCGCCGTAGGTCTGCGGGTCGTCTTCCCAGAACTTGGTGCGGAAGAACGAACGAGTCAGACCATCGCCACTGGTCATGGTCAGGCCATGGGGCAGGCGCATGTCGGTGCCGCGCAGCAGGCGGTCGAACACGTTATTGGCGAAGCTGCCGGGGACCGCCGAGGCCTGTAGGAAGTGTTCGTCGATGCAGCCATCGGGGTATTGCGCCCGCAGCGGCTCGATCAGGCCGGCGTCCCAGCAGGCATGCACCACGCGAAAACGCCCGGCGTCGATGAACAGCGGCATCTGGTAGAACCAGGCGAGGAAATCGTGCCAGTCCTGGGGGTGCTGCTCGAATTGCGCCAGGGTCTCGTTGATCAGGCGGGCATGGCGCGGCGTGTGTTCGCGCACGAACTGCCTGCCGCCGCCGGGCGGTGCCGGAGTGACCCAGCCCAGGGCATTGAACTCATGGTTGCCCATGACGCACAGCGCCTGGCCGGCCTCGACCATGTCGTGGACGATGTGCAAGGCTTCGCGGATCCGTGGGCCGCGGTCGATGATGTCGCCGAGGAACACCGCCATGCGCGACGGATGCCGCCAGACGCCGCCCTGCTTGCGATAACCGAGCTTGTCCAGCAGGTGTTCGAGGGTCAGGGCGCAACCGTGCACATCACCGATCAGGTCGTAACTTCGCGCGGGATCGAGCATCAGTCGCCTCCACCGCCCAGTCGGCTGCCCCAGCCGAGCTTGGTCCGGCAGACCTCGTAGTAGTTGTGGTCCAGCGGATGGATCAGGCGCAGTTTCTGTGCCTTCTTGCTGACGGTGATGGTGTCACCGGGGGCACAGGTGAAATGGTTCTGCCCGTCGCAGGAAACCTGCGGGTAGATCTGCATATCCTTGGACACGACGATTTTCAGCTCGCTGTTGCCATCGACCACGATCGGCCTTCCCGACAAGGTATGGGGGTACATCGGCACAATCACAATGGCGTCGAGCTTGGGATGCATGATCGGCCCGCCGGCGGACAAGGCGTAGGCGGTGGAGCCGGTCGGCGTGGCGACGATCAGGCCGTCGGCCTTCTGGCTGCAGACGAACTGGCCGTCGATGTAGATCTCGAACTCGATCATCCGCGTCGACTTGCCCGGGTGCAGCACCACATCGTTGAGCGCGTCGCCCTGGCCGATGGCTTCGGCGTGGCGCCGTACTTCGGCCTGCAGCAGGAAACGGTTTTCCACCAGGTAGTGGCCGTCGAGGACTTCGGCGACCTTGACCTCCAGCTCGTCCGGACGAATGTCGGTGAGGAAGCCCAGGCTGCCGCGGTTGATCCCCAGCACCGGAATGTTGTGGCGCGCCAAGGCACGGGCCGCGCCCAGCAGGCTGCCGTCGCCGCCGACCACGATCACCATGTCGCAGACTTCGCCGAGCAGCTTGCGCGAGGAAGTCTGCAGGCCGTGGCCGGGCAGGACTTCGGCGATGGTGTCTTCGAGGATCACATGCAGGTGGCGGGCGAGCAGAAACTTTTTCAGTCGGCGAACTGTGTCCAGCACCTGGGAACTGCCCAGGCGACCGATAATGCCGATATTGCGAAATTGCTCCATGGGGCTCCTGCAGGGGTTCTGGGACGGGCAAAGCAGAGATTATGGGCGAAAGCCGACCATAGACAAAATCCTTTCAGCCTCGACGTTAGGCGCTATGCTCGCAGAATGATCCTGTTTCCCGGCTTGCTCGACCTCCCCCGCCAGTTGCGCCACCCCGAAGTGCGCGACCTGGCCTGGGTCATCCTCGCGCCGCCGATGCTCGACGAAACACCCTGGCCGCAGCGCCACCCACTGGCCGGCAGCGACTGGGTGCAGGCGCCGCAACTGCTGGCGCACTGGCTGCATCAGCTGGACCGGGACGGCCGCGCCCTGCGCCGCTGGCTGGCCCTCGGGCCGACCAAACGCCTGGGCCTCTACTACGAACGCCTGTGGCAATTTGCCGTACAGCACGCGCCCGGCGTCGAGCTGCTGGCGGCCAACCTGCCGATCCGCCGCGCCGGCCACACCCTGGGCGAACTGGACATGCTGCTGCGCGATCGCGACGGCATTCACCATCTGGAACTGGCGATCAAGCTCTACCTCGGCCCGCAACATGGCAACGGCACGAACACGGCGTTGTGGCTGGGCCCCGGCTGCCACGACCGCCTGGACCGCAAGCTGGCGCACCTCAACGAACACCAGTTGCCGATCTCCGCCCGGGCCGACAGCCTGGAGGTGCTGGCGGCCATGGATATCCAGGACTTCAGCGCCCACCTGTGGCTCGGCGGCTACCTGCTCTACCCCTGGCCCGGCACCACCCAACCGCCCCGCGGCGCCCACCCGCAGCACCTGCGCGGGCGTTGGCTGCACCAGCGCGACTGGCCGGCCTTTATCGCGCAAAGCCCGCCCGGGCGCTGGCAACCCTTGCCGCGCCAGGCCTGGCTGGCGCCCGCGTCCTACCCGGCGGAACAAACCTGGAGCGCCCCACAGCTGCAAGCCTGGCTGGAGGAGCTCGACCCGCACGCCCCGGCGCAACTGTTGGTGCGCTTGACGGAAAACCGCGCCGGCGACTGGGAAGAAGCCGAACGCCTGTTCCTGGTGGCGGACCTCTGGCCGAATGTGCCGGGGGCGGGTTGAGCTTTCGCGCTGCCCTGTAGAACGCTATCGCGAGCAAGCTCGCTCCTGCCGGGACAGGTATTCCCAGGTAGGAGCGAGCTTGCTCGCGAAGCGTCGTACCAGGCACCCCGCGTTCCGCCTATCGCCAGCAATCGAACGGCGACCGGCGACGCCTACAGGTTACGGGGTGGATGTGGGGCTTTCGGCGACCTGGCGCTTCACATCACCGACAAGCGCAGGGCCAGCGCCGCCAGGGTCACTAGCAGCACCGGCAGGGTCAACACGATGCCGACCTTGAAGTAGCGACCCCAACCGATATGGATGTCCTTGCGATCCAGCACATGCAGCCAGAGCAAGGTGGCCAGGCTGCCGATCGGGGTGATCTTCGGCCCCAGGTCGCTGCCGATCACGTTGGCGTAGATCATCGCGTCCTTGACCAGGCCGCTGGCCTGGCTGGCGTCGATGGACAGCGCGCCAATCAATACCGTCGGCAGGTTGTTCATGATCGATGACAGGACGGCGGTCAGCAGCCCGGTGCCCATGGCCGCGCCCCAGATACCGTAGTCGGCGAAGCGGTCGAGCCAGCCGGCCAGGTAGGTGGTCAGCCCGGCATTGCGCAGGCCATACACCACCAGGTACATGCCAAGGGAGAAAATCACGATCTGCCACGGCGCTTCCTTGAGCACCTTGCGCGTGGAGATCTTGTGGCCCTTGGCTGCGATGCCCAGCAGCAAGGCCGCGCACACCGCCGAAATCGCACTGATGGGAATGCCCAGCGGCTCCAGGGCAAAACACCCCAGCAGCAGGATGATCAGTACCCACCAGCCGGCGACGAAGGTGGCCTTGTCGTGGATCGCGCTGACGGGCGGTTCCAGCTCATCGGGGTTGTAGGACCGCGGAATGTCGCGGCGGAAGAACCACAGCAGCACCGCCAGGGTCGCGGCCACGCTGACCAGGTTCACCGGCAGCATCACCGCGGCGTACTGGTTGAAACCGATATTGAAGAAGTCCGCGGAAACGATGTTCACCAGGTTCGACACCACCAGCGGCAGGCTCGCGGTGTCGGCGATGAACCCGGCGCCCATGACGAACGCCAGGGTCGCGGCCCGCGAGAAGCGCAACGCCAGCAGCATGGAAATCACGATCGGCGTGAGAATCAGCGCCGCCCCGTCGTTGGCGAACAGTGCCGACACCAGCGCCCCCAGCAACACCATGAAGGCAAACAGCTTGCGCCCGCTACCCTGCCCCCAGCGCGCCACATGCAAGGCGGCCCAGGCGAAAAAGCCGGCCTCGTCGAGCAGCAGGCTGATGATGATCAAGGCCACGAAGGTGCCGGTGGCGTTCCAGATGATCTGCCAGACCACCGGGATATCCGTCAGTTGCACCACCCCGAACAGCAACGCCAGCACCGCGCCGAACACCGCGCTCCAGCCTACGCCGAGGCCCTTGGGCTGCCAGATCACCAGGGTAATGGTCAACAGGAAAATCAATGAAGCAGTCAGCATGCCGGGCAGCCTTGAACAGGAAAATGAGGTGGATGGGATTCAGCAGCAGCGCACGGGGCGATCGGCCATGGTCTGCAGGCGATGCAGGTCAGCCTGCAGCCAGGGGCTGTTGGCCTCCAGCGTGTCCTGCAGCAGTGTGGTCACCCAGGGTGACAATTGCGGGTGCAGCCGGTAGTAGATCCATTGCCCCTGGCGGCGATCGGCCAGCAGGCCATAACTGCGCAACAGCGCCAGGTGCCGGGAGATCTTCGGCTGGCTCTGGCCCAGGGCGGCGGTCAGCTCACAGACACACAACTCGCCTTCGCGGGTCACGAGCAAGGCGATGCGGCTGCGGGTTTCGTCGGCAAGCGCCTTGAACAGCTCGGCGGGGTTGAGAGAGTCGGACACCAGGGCCACTCCAGGCAGTTGGAGCGGCGAATATATGAATTTTCAGATATGCGGTAAAGCGTTTTTCTCACGGCGACAGGAATATCCCATCACCCGCAGGAGCCGGCCAGGCCGACTCCCGCGGTGCCAGGATCAGAGCTTTTTGTGCTGCTCGACCCACTGGGCGTAGGCGTTGATGAAGTTCTGCAGGAACGGTTTGACCGACTCGGACAGCTTGCCCGCCTCGTCGAAGGCCGAACCGGCGCCGCCCAGGTAGGCTTCCGGCTGTTGCATGCACGGCACATTGAGGAACACCAGGGACTGGCGCAGGTGGTGGTTGGCGCCAAAACCGCCGATAGCGCCCGGGGATGCGCTGATCACGGCTCCCGGCTTGCCGTTCCAGGCGCTCTTGCCGTAGGGGCGCGACCCCACGTCGATAGCGTTTTTCATCGGCGCGGGAACCGAGCGGTTGTATTCCGGGGTCACGAACAGCACGGCGTCGGCCGCGCTCACCTGCTCGCGGAACGCCTTGTAGGCGGCCGGCGGATCTGCATCGATGTCTTCGTTGTAGAGCGGCAGGTCGCCAATCTCGACAATCTTCAACCGCAGGTTGGCCGGCGCCAGTTCCGCCAGGGCCAGCGCCACTTTCCGGTTGATCGAGGCCTTTCTCAGGCTGCCGACCAGCACTGCAATCGTGTAGACGTTGCTCATAGTGAATTCCCGACTTCTGGTTGAGGAGGCTGGTAGTTATAGATGATCCACCCCAACCACAGCCACCCTGCCGCTGGAAATTCCACGGGGTTTTCCAGGCCCTCGCGCCGCTGTACGCCAGTTGCGATCAGGGCCGCGGACTATTTTTTTTCCATCGCTAAACTTACTTCGTCCAGGCACGGTCTACAGGACCGCAAATTGAGTGTTTTATCTCCAGAGGCTCTAAAGATGGCAGCAGTACTCGTCGGACAATTTCATGCAAGGGACGCGGAAGGCCGCGTCTATTCGGTGCATGAGTTCCAGGAATCCACTCCCTCGCCAGAGGGCGTCGCCGGCTCGGAGCCCGTCACCACCTATCGCCTGGCCATTGGCGACCGCATCAACAAACTGGACGACAACCAGTTCCTCCTCGTGCAATCGGGCATCACCCTCATTCGCGAACCCGAGACCCTCCTTCCTTCATAACGTACCGTTATGAGCAGAAGTCATAGGCGCGGACATGAGTTAGGATTCAGTGAGAATCCCTCACCGGCTGGACATGGACTTCAAGCATGCGTTTACGTCATATCGAAGTGATTCAGGCGCTCCTGCAAACCGGACACCTGGGCACGGCCGCCGAGCTGCTGCAACTGCCGGTGGCCGAGGTGGAAACGATCCTGCGCGACGCCGAAAGCCAATCGGGCTTCATGCTCTTCGCCAGTGTTCGCGGACGCCTGCAAGCCACCCGGGAAGCCCGCGAGCTACAGCCGGCGATCGCCACCCTGTATGACGCCTTCGAACCCCTGCAACGCCTGGCCGACAGCCTGAAGCAATACCAGGCGCCGCCCCTGCGCATCATTGGCACCCCGCCCCTGGCCCAGCAGCTGTTGCCACAGAGCATCGCCGCCCTGCGCCGGCGCTTTCCCGACACCCCGTGCAACCTTGCCAGCCAAAGCACCCGCGACATGGTCAAGAGCCTGTTGCTGCGCGAAGGTGACCTGGGCCTGAGCCTGCACAATCCCGACCACCCCGATATCCAGTGCGCCGCCCTGGCCCAGGGCAAGCTGCAACTGCTGGCTCCCCACGGCTGGCTGCAACCGAAACAGAAATATGTTTCCCTGCAGGACCTGGCGGGCCAGGCGATGGTTGGCCTTGAAGGCCAGGACCCGCTGAGCGTGACCCTGGATAGCAAGCTGCAGAACCTGCGCCCCAGCCCGACCATCCACACCCGGGTACAGACCCACCAGATGATGCGCAGCATGGTCGAGGCCGGCGAAGGCCTGGCGATTGTCGACCCCTTCACCGCCCTGGGCGCGCGCGAGGGCGGCCTGGACGTCTGCCCGCTGTCGCCACCGATCCCGGTCACCCTCTATGCGCTGACCCGCGGCGGCAACCCGTCCTCGCCGACCCTGGAGGCGCTGCTGGAAACCCTCACGGAAAAGGCCGAAAGCATGCTGGCCGGCTAGCCCCCGGCTTCCCGTGCCAGCTCGTCGTTGAACAGCCTGTACCAGAAAATCGCCACCTCGGCCGTGGTCGGATCGATCCCGCGGTAACGCAGGTGATCGATGCCGCCGACCACATAACCGCAGCGCTCGTACAAGCGGCAGGCCCCCAGGTTGTTGTTCTGGGTCTCGAGCATGATGCCCGGCAGTTTTTTCTTGCGGCTCCAGAACTGCGCCACATCCAGCAGGGCCTTGGCCACCCCGTGGCGCCGTGCCGGCGCGTGCACCGCCAGCTCGTCGATATGGGCGTAACCGTTCCAGTTGGTGCTGACCACCAGATGGCCGACCGGCTCGTCGTCCAGGTAGGCCATGAACACCGCGCTGTCGGCGGCATCGCGATAGCTGCTGAACTCTTCGGGGTCGATGCCATAGCACTTGCGGTACGGGGTGATGTGATGCAGCGGCCACTGGGCCACCGACTGCTCGCTCTGTGCCTGGGCATAGGCGCTGACTTCGAAGCTGAAGTCGCTGCCCCAGACATACGCGGCGAAACCGTCGTCGGCGACGCGTACCGACAGGCCGGGGTACTTGGGGTTGATCATTGGCTGCATAGCGGGGAACGTCCTCAAACCTTGATGCAATCGACGGTGTACTGCCGCCCATTGCCTTCGTCTTCATGCTGCAATCCATGCACATCCGCGACAAAGCCGGGAAAGCTGCTATCGAACGTACGGGCGAAAGCCAGGTAATCGATGATCGAGCGGGTCGACTCGGTGAAGCGCTCGCCCGGCATGATCAGGGGAATGCCCGGCGGGTATGGCACCAGCATCACCGCCGCCACCCGCCCGGCGAGGGCATCGATGGACACCGCCTCGACCTCGCCCCGCACCAACTGATCGTAGGCGTCGGCGGGCTTCATCGCCACCTCCGGCAGCACGGTGTACATGCGCTTGAGGTGCTTGGCCGTGGCATTGCTGCGGTAGCAGGCATGCAACTGATCGCAGAGGTCGCGCAGGCCCATGCCCTGGTAGCGCGCCAGGTCCTGCCGGGCGATGCTCGGCAGGCAGGCGGCGAGGCTGACATTGGCGTCGTAGTTGCGCTTGAACTCCAGCAACTCGGTCAGCAGGGTGCTCCACTTGCCTTTGGTGATGCCCATGGAAAACAGCACCAGGAACGAATACAGGCCGGTCTTTTCCACCACCAGGCCGCGCTCCCAGAGAAACTTGCTGACCACCGCCGCCGGTATCCCGCGTTCGCTCAGGGCGCCACCCGCGGTGAGCCCGGGCATCACCAGGGTGACCTTGATCGGGTCCAGCAGCACATAGTCGTCGGTCACCCCGGCGAACCCGTGCCACTCGCCTTCCGGCTCCAGCAGCCAGTCCGCGGTGCTGACCTGGTCGATGCCTTCCACCCGCTCCGGCTGCCAGATGGAAAACCACCAGTCGTCCGCGGCGATGTGCTGGCGCAGGTTGGCCAGGGCGCGGCGGAAGCTCAGGGCCTCGTCGAACATTTCCTGCAGCAGCGAACGCCCCGCCGGCCCTTCCATCATCGCCGAGGCCACGTCCAGCGAGGCGATGATGCTGTACTGCGGCGAGGTGGAGATGTGCATCATGAAAGCTTCGTTGAAGCGGTCGCGGTCCAGCTGCCGTGCGCCGCCGTCCTGCACATGGATCATCGAGGCCTGGCTGAAGGCCGCCAGCAGCTTGTGGGTGGAATGGGTGGTGAACACCAGCGGGCTGTCGGCGCTGCGCGAGGTGCCCATACCGTAACGCCCCTCGAAGAACTCATGGAAGGCCGCGTAGGCGTACCAGGCTTCGTCGAAATGCAGCACCTCGACGCTGTTGCCCAGGCTCTGCTTGATCAGCTCGGCGTTGTAGCAGAGGCCGTCATAGGTCGAGTTGGTGACCACCGCCAGCTTGACCTTGGCCGGCCGGCCCTGGGTCAGCGGGTTGGCGTCGATCTTGGCCTGGATCGACTCGCGGCTGAATTCGCTCAAGGGGATCGGGCCGATGATCCCCAGCTCGTTGCGCTCCGGGCAGAGGAACAGCGGGATCGCGCCGGTCATGATGATCGAGTGCAGCACCGACTTGTGGCAGTTGCGATCCACCAGCACCAGGTCATCGCGACCGACCATGGAGTGCCAGACGATCTTGTTGGCGGTCGAGGTGCCGTTGATCACGAAAAAGGTGTAGTCGGCGCCGAAATTGCGCGCCGCCCGCGCCTCGGCTTCCGCCAGGGGCCCGGTGTGATCGAGCAGCGAGCCCAGCTCCGGGACCGACACCGACAGGTCCGAGCGCAGGGTGTTCTCGCCGAAGAACTGATGGAACGCCTGGCCCACCGGGCTCTTGCGATAGGCCACGCCACCGCCGTGCCCCGGCGTGTGCCAGGAATAGTTGGAATCCGCCGTATGTTGCACCAGCGCCTTGAAGAACGGCGGCAACAGGCCATCGAGGTAATTGCGCGCCGCCCGCGCCACCTGGCGCGCCAGGAATGGCACGGTGTCTTCGAACAGGTAAAGAATGCCGCGCAGCTGATTGAGCTCGCTCATGGCGTCGGCCGGGGCGTTTTCCAGGGTCACCTGCTCGCCCAGGGCGAAGATCGGCAGGTTCGGTGCGCGCACCCGGGCCAGGCGGATCAGTTCCACCATGTTCTGCAGCAGGTGGGTGTTTTCCCCGGCGCCTTCGGCGGCGATCAGCATGCAAGCCAGGCCGTGATGGGTCGAAGCCACCAGGCGCCCTTCGGCGTAGTCCACCGCGGAAAAGATACTGAAGCCTTCCTGCTCCAGTTCCCTGGCGATCCCCCGCACCCGGTCGCCGGCGACGGTGTCGGCCTTGATGTCGCGATGCACGATAAGGACGGGGAATTTCAGGTCTTTGTACATGGCACCAGGCATCCTGAGGCGGCGGACAAGGGTCCGCCAATCACCTCAGGGTAGAAGCTCGGGGGCCGGTGCGGAACCCCGTCAACGACCTCCTGTAACAAAAGGTCGCCCACGAACAACTACTGTTGCTGGGCCTTGGCCTCGGCCAGCTGGGTCCAGAGCGCCGGCGCACCGGCGGATTTGGCAATGATTTCGAGACGCACCTGGTGCTCGGCCAGTTCGGCCTCGCTGGCGCGAATGACCCGCCCACGCGGGCGGTCCGCCGACAGACGACGGATTTCGCTGGCGCTGTTGCCCGAACCTTCGCTGCCGTTGCCGTCCGAGGCGTTGCCGGCCAGGGACAGGCTGGTCTGGCCACCGGTCATGGTCAAGTAGACGTCGGCGAGAATCTCCGAGTCGAGCAAGGCGCCGTGCAGCTCACGGCCGGAGTTGTCGACGTCATAGCGCTTGCACAAGGCATCGAGGCTGTTGCGCTGGCCGGGGTGGCGTTCCCGGGCCATCAACAGGGTGTCGAGGATGGTGCAGTGCTGGGTGATGTCGGCGCGGTCGTGCTGGCCCATCAGGGCGAATTCGTTGTTGATGAAACCAACGTCGAACGCCGCGTTGTGGATGATCAGTTGCGCGCCCTGGATGAATTCGAAGAACTCGTCGGCGACTTCGGCGAAGCGCGGCTTGCCCACCAGGAACTCGTTGGTGATGCCGTGGACGCCGATCGCGCCCTCGTCGCTCTCGCGATCCGGTTGCAGGTAGACGTGGAAATGCCGACCGGTCAGGCGCCGTCCGATCAACTCGACGCAACCGATTTCAATGATCCGGTGGCCGTCGGTCACCGGCATGCCGGTGGTTTCGGTATCGAGTACAACAGATCTGTTGGCCATCAGGGGTCAGTTCTCAACGGTGGAAGTCTTTCAAGGCGCGGGATTTTAGCACGCTCTCGCGGCATGGCATGCATGGCGGATTCGCCGCCCCCGGCGTGCGCAGTTTTTAACAATCATTCGCAAAGCTCATGCAGTTTGCCGCACAGGGGCTTGTTAGGGTGCGCGACGATATTTCCAACGGACTCCAGCCTGCCATGACCACCTGTAAAACCCGCCTGACCTTTCTGATTTGCGCCTGCCTGTTCGCCGACATCGGCCAGGCCACCAGCCTGGTGATCAGCACCGACATCACCATGAGCCTGGCCTTGAGCACGACCGAAGGCAGCTCGAAAGCCACCAGTTCGTTCAAGGACGACAAACTCGTGCTCGCCGCCAAGACCGACGCCGCGGCCTTTGTCGCCAGCGCCGGCGAGATCCGCGGCGCCCAGCTGGAGGCGGCCATGCGGCACATTCGCCAGACGCTCGGCAACCCACAGTACTCCGACCTGCAACTGGCCAGCGCCATCCTCACCCTTTGATCGCCCCGGAACAGGGCCACTCATTCACCCCGCGCACCACGCGTTTCTTCAAATGAGCCAGGTCATTGCGCTACCGTACGGCCCACTCAGGCGGACGGGGGCTGGCACCCGGCCTTGCACTCATTTCCAGGAAACCGCCCTCGCATGCCCGAAACTCGACAGATGCTCCCACTGCCGTGGGCCGCGGCCTTCATCGGTGGCAGCTCTTGCCTGCCAGCAACCGGCCCCGACACCGGGCCGCTGCGCTGCGACTGACTACCCGTTCGGCGGCATCAGGCCTGCTTGAAACCGCGCACCTCGTCGACGCCGCGGTTGGCCAGTTGGTCGGCCCGTTCGTTGCCGTGGTGGCCGGTATGGCCGCGCACCCATTTCCAGGTGACCTGGTGGCGGTTGACCTGCTCATCGAGCTGCTGCCACAGGTCGGCATTTTTCACCGGCTCCTTGGCCGCGGTTTTCCAGCCGCGCTTTTTCCAGTTGGCCATCCACTCGTTGATGCCCTTCATCACATACTGCGAATCGGTGACCAGGATCACCTGGCACTCGCGCTTGAGCTCTTCCAGGCCGCGGATCGCCGCCATCAGTTCCATGCGGTTGTTGGTGGTGTTGGCTTCGCCGCCCCAGAGTTCCTTCTCCACCCCCTTGAACACCAGCAGTGCGCCCCAGCCCCCCGGGCCAGGATTGCCCTTGCAGGCGCCGTCGGTGAAGATTTCTACGCTATCGCTCATGCCAGACTTCCAATCGAAAATACCTGTGGCTTGCCGATCGTCGATCGACAACGCCCAAGCCGGGCAGGTTCGGCCCGGCTGAATTAAAGAGGGGGTTCGCTGTGCCGGCGGTTGACCTTGGCCATCGGCAGCGGCACCAGCTTGCCCATCGGCTCGCGGCGTACCTGGCGCACCGGGCGCAGGCCGACCACTATCTTGCGGGCCACCAGCAGGTAGAAGCCGCCGCCGGACAGTTGCCAGTCGCCGGCCTTGCGCTCCCAACTGGCCAACCGAGACTGCCAGGCCGCCGAGGCAAGCGGCGGACGATAGCACCCGAAGCGGCGTTTCTCCAGCGCGAAGCCCAGCAGGTTCAACCAGTCGGCGACCCGCGACGGGGAAATGCAGCGCGCCTTGCGCAAGGCGTCATGGGCGAACACATGCCGCAGGCCCCAACTGCTCCAGGGATTGATACCGACGATCAACAGATGCCCGCCCGGGCGCACGGCGCTGGCGGCTTCGCGCAGCAGGCCGTGGGGCGACAGGCAGAAATCCAGGCCGTGCTGCAGCACCACCACATCGGCGGCGTGCTCGCTGAGCGGCCAGGCCTGCTCCTCGCAGACGATCTCGACACCGGGCAACGGTGCGCCCAGGCGTACATTGCGCTGCACCTGGGGTGCCGCCGGCGGGGTTTGCGCCGACGGGCCGTAATGCACCAGGTAGCCGCCGAAGAAGCGCCCCAGCTCGTCGTCGAGCATGCGCCGTTCTTCATCCAGCAGAAACTGCCCCAGCGGCCCGGACAGCCACTCACGGGCGGCACTGATCAGGGCCAGCCAGTCAGGATCGGCCTGAGCGAACGCTTTATCGGTCATTGCATTCTCCAACCCGCCAAGAAGTTCTAAGATGCGCCAATGTTCTCCGCTTGGCGACTCCAACGATGATACAGATCAGTGCCCTGCCCGCGTTCACCGATAACTACATCTGGTTGTTACAGGACCATCGCCATCAGCGTTGCGCGGTGGTCGACCCGGGTGACGCCGCCCCGGTACAGGCCTGGCTTGCCGAGCATCCGGGCTGGGTGCTGAGCGATATCCTGGTGACCCATCACCACCATGACCATGTCGGTGGTGTCGAACAGCTGAAAAAAGCCAGCGGCGCCAAGGTCTGGGGCCCGGCCAAGGAAAACATCCCGGGGCGCGACGTGGCCCTGAACGACAACGACCAGGCCCACATCCTTGGCTGGGACTTCGACATCTATGCGGTGCCCGGGCACACCCTGGGGCATATTGCCTATTACCATCACGGCCTGCTGTTTTGCGGCGACACCCTGTTCGCCGCCGGGTGCGGGCGCCTGTTCGAGGGCACGCCAGAGCAGATGCACCACTCCCTGAGCCGCCTGGCCGCCTTGCCCGAAGACACCCTGGTGTACTGCACCCACGAATACACGCTGAGCAACCTGCGTTTTGCCCAGGCGGTGGAACCGGACAACCCGGACATCGCCGAGCGCCTGCGCAAAGTCGGCGAGCTGCGGGAAAACGGCCGCATGACCCTGCCCTCCACCCTGGCCCTGGAAAAGCTCACCAACCCCTTCCTGCGTACCGGTGAAACATCCGTTAAACAAAAAGCGGACGAACGGAGTGGCCTCGATAACCGGGCCCAGAGTGCGGTTTTTGCTGCCTTGCGGGCTTGGAAAGATAAGTTCTAAGCGGGTTGCCTGTTGGTACGAAAATTCTGAATGGTTGACCGCACCGGGTGCGCTTTCTAGAATCGCCCGACATTTTTGCCCGGAACTTACTTCCAGCCAATGTCGTCATCTATTCGTAAATCCATCAATTCAGACGCATTGACGCGGTTGGCTCAAGCCATCGCGGTGGCTGTGTCCGCCACCCTGGCGGGCTGCCAAAGCACGAGCCAGGTCCCGCAAACCGACGCTTCGCACACCCAGAATTTCAACGCCCGCATCAAGCAGAAACCCATCTGGCTGAATGAAAAACCCAGCCCGCAATTGCCCCAGGACGTCTGGGAGCGCATGCGCGAAGGTTTCCAGTTGCAGGAAGGCATCGGCGTCAACCCGCGCATCGAACAGCAGCGCCTGTGGTTCGCCAGCAATCCATCGTTTCTCGAGAATGCCAGCGAACGCGGCAGCCTCTATATCCATTACATCGTCGAGCGCCTTGAAGAACGCAACATGCCGCTGGAGTTGGCCCTGCTGCCAGTGATCGAGAGCGCCTACAACCCGATGGCCTATTCCCGGGCCGACGCGGTGGGCCTGTGGCAGTTCATCCCGTCCACCGGTCGTTCCTTCAACCTGCGCCAGACCCGCTTCTACGATGGCCGTCGCGATATCACCGCCTCGACCACCGCGGCCATGGATTACCTGACCCGCCTGCACGACATGTTCAACGGCGACTGGCTGCTGGCCCTGGCGGCCTACAACGCCGGCGAAGGCACCGTCAGCCGGGCCATCGAGCGCAACGAGAAGCTCGGCCTGCCCACCGACTACTGGAACCTGCCGCTGCCGGCGGAAACCCAGGCCTACGTGCCCAAGCTGCTGGCCCTGTCCCAGGTGGTCATGGCGCCCGAGGCCTATGGCGTGAACCTCAACCCGATCGCCAACGAACCCTACTTCCAGGTCGTCGAGATCAACCAGCGCATGGACCTGTCCAAGGTCGCCGCGGTGGCCAATATCGACGAAGACGAGTTGTTCCAGCTCAACCCGGCCTTCAAGCAGCGCACCACCATCGACGGTCCCCAGCATCTGCTGGTGCCGACGTCCAAGGCGCAACTGCTGAGCGCCAGCCTGTCGACCATGAAACCCGAAGAGCTGATCAGCCAGCGCTCGCTCAAGCCGGTGTTCGAGGGTGCCGACAGTCGCGAAATGGCCCAGGCCAAACGCAATTACCGCGTCAAGCGTGGCGATAACCTGTCGCAGATCGCCAAGGCCAACAAGGTCGACGTCAAGGACCTGCAACGCTGGAACAAGCTCAGCGGCAAGCACCTCAAGGTCGGCCAGACCCTGGTCATGCAAGACACCAGGGCCAAGGCCAGTACCAAGACTCGCTCCAAGGCCTCCGGCAAGAAGACCCTGGTCGCCAGCGCGGACAAGAAGTCGACCCGGTACAAGGTCAAGCAAGGCGATTCGCTGTACATGGTGGCCAAGCGCTTCAACGTCGAGATGCAACACCTCAAGCGCTGGAATCCCCGCGCCGGCCAGGCCCTCAAGCCAGGCCAGATGCTGACCGTCTACCTGCCTCACTGATCCTGTAGCCGCTGCCGCAGGCTGCGATAGGGCCGCAGGCCCTCCTGCGCCCTGAAGATCCCCGCGACCGTTCCGGTCGATCGCAGCCTTCGGCAGCGGCTACAGGGTTGTGCCAAGCCTTTAGAGAGGGATATATCCCACCGACGTTGTAGCCGCTGCCGCAGGCTGCGATAGGGCCGCAGGCCCTCCTGCGCCCTGAAGATACCCACGACCGTACCGGTCGATCGCAGCCTGCGGCAGCGGCTACGGATTGCGCCGTATCCAGCGTCGGCAAGCAAATGTCGTGACCCGCCCGGGGCGGCCTTTTTCCTGTCGATACAAGCTGTTACTGTACGGAGCACAAAGCCCAAGCCGCCTGGATCGGATCTCTGACTTGATGCGTCCCCTCCTCCTGTCCCTAATCAGTCTGGCCTTGAGCTTTCCCGCAAGCGCAACGATCACTGAAAGTCATGGTTACGCGCAGTTCGGCACGCTCAAGTACCCCGCCAAATTCACCCATTACGACTGGGTCAACCCCGCCGCGCCCAAAGGCGGGACCTTGCGGGTCATGGCGTTTGGCACCTTCGACACCCTCAACCCCTACACCTTCAAGGGCAGCAGCCCGGTTTCCACGCCCAACTTCCTGCAATACGGGGTCAACGAGCTGAACGAGCCGCTGATGGTCGGCACCGGCCAGTACGCGCCGTCCGGCGACGAACCGACGTCCAGCTACGGCCTGATCGCCCGCTCCGTCGAATACAGCGAAGACCGCAGCTGGGTGGTGTTCAACCTGCGTCCCGAAGCGCGCTTTCACGACGGCAAGCCGATCACCGCCTACGATGTGGCGTTTTCCTATCGACTGCTGCTCAAGGAAGGCCATCCGCAATACCGCACCAACCTGCAGGAAGTGCAGCGGGTGGACATTCTCGGCCCGCAGCGCATCCGTTTTGTCTTCAAGCGCTCCGGCAACCCGCTGCTGATCCTGCGCCTGGGCGAGTTGCCGGTGCTGGCGCAGCACTACTGGAAAGACCGCGACTTCAAGGCCACCACTTTCGAGCCGCCGCTGGGCAGCGGCCCCTACCGCATCACCCGGGTGCAACCGGGGCGCTCGCTGCTGTTCGAGCGGGTCAAGGACTACTGGGGCAAGGACCTGCCGGTCAATCGCGGCTTCAACAATTTCAACAAGGTCGCGGTGGAGTTCTACCGCGACAGCGACGTCGCCTTCGAAGCCTTCAAGGCCGGCGAGTTCGATATCTATATCGAGCACCAGGCAAAGAACTGGGCCAATGGCTACAACTTCCCCGCGGTCAATCGCGGCGACATCATCAAGGCCCAGGTGGCGCACCAGATCCCGACCCAGACCCAGGGCCTGTTCATGAACGGCCGCCGGGCGATCTTCGCCGACCGCAAGGTACGCGAAGCCCTGGGCCTGATGTTCGACTTCGAGTGGACCAACCGCACCCTGTTCAGCGGCGCCTACAAGCGCGCGACCAGCTACTACCCCAACAGCGAGTTCTCCGCCACGGGCCTGCCGGTCGGCCATGAATGGCTGCTGCTCTCGCCCTACCGCGAGCAGTTGCCCGCCAGCCTGTTCACCCAGCCTTTCAGCCTGCCGCAGACCGACGGCCGCGGCATCCCGCGGGCGACCTTGCGCCGGGCCCTGGGCCTGCTCGCCGAAGCCGGCTGGAAGCTCAACGGCCAGCGCCTGCTCGACGCCAACGGGCAACCGCTGCGCTTCGAGCTGCTGCTGGTCAACCCGAACCTGGAACGGATCCTCCAGCCCTACGTCGAGAACCTGGCCAGCATCGGCATCGACGCGCGCCTGCGCACCGTGGACCGGGCGCAGTACAAGCAGCGCCTGGACCAGTTCGATTTCGACATGATCCTCATGACCCTGAGCCAGACCCTGAGCCCGGGCCTGGAGCAATGGCAGTACTTCCACTCCAGCCAGGTCGGGGTCAAGGGCAGCAAGAACTATGCGGGCATCGACAATCCCATCGTCGATCACCTGCTGGAACAGCTGCTCGCCGCCCAGAGCCGCGACGAACAACTGGCCGCCGGTCGGGCCCTGGATCGGGTGCTGCTGTGGCAGCACTACATCATTCCCAACTGGTACCTCAACTATCATCGCCTGGCGTACCGCAACCGGTTCGCCTTCGTCACCACGCCGCCCTACCAGCTGGGCCTGAGCGCCTGGTGGCTGAAGTCCCTGGAGAAAGCCCAATGATGCCCCTGCGTGCCCTGCTCCCGTGGGTCGGCGGCGTGTTGCTGACGGGAATCGCCTGCCTCGCCCAGGCCGCCCCGCAACATGCCCTGACCCTGTACAACGAACCGCCGAAGTACCCGGCGACCTTCAAGCACTTCGACTACGTCAACCCGGATGCCCCCAAGGGCGGCACCTTCCGCGAGTCCGGTTTCGGCGGCTTCGACAGCCTCAACCCGTTCATCAACAAAGGCGTGCCGGCAGACAATATCGGCCTGATCTACGACACCCTGATGCGCCAGAGCCTGGACGAACCCTTCACCGAGTACGGCCTGATTGCCGGGCAGATCGAGAAGGCCCCGGACAACAGCTGGGTGCGTTTCTATCTGCGCCCCGAGGCGCGTTTCCACGACGGCCACCCGATCCGCGCCGAAGACGTGGTGTTCAGCTTCCAGACCCTGATGAAGGCCGGCGCGCCGATGTACCGCGGCTACTACGCCGATGTCGACGACGTGGTCGCCGAAGCCCCGCTCAAGGTGCTGTTCAAGTTCAAGCACAAGAACAACCGCGAGTTGCCGCTGATTCTCGGGCAGTTGTCGATACTGCCCAAGCACTGGTGGGAGCACCGCGACTTTTCCAAGGGCAACCTGGAAATCCCCCTCGGCAGCGGCCCGTACAAGGTGGCCGAGGTCAAGGCCGGGCGCTCGGTGCGCTATGAGCGGGTCAAGGACTACTGGGGCAAGGACCTGCCGATCAACCGCGGCCAGTTCAACTTCGACGTCATGGCCACCGACTATTTCCGCGACAACACCGTGGCCCTGGAAGCCCTCAAGGCCGGCCAGTTCGACTACTGGCTGGAGACCAGCGCGAAGAACTGGGCCAACGCCTACAACATCCCGGCCGTGAGCGAAGGCCGGCTGATCAAGGAACAGATCCCCAACGGCAACCCCACCGGCATGCAGGGTTTCGTCTACAACATCCGCCGTCCGCTGTTCCAGGACGTGCGGGTACGCAAGGCCCTGAGCCTGCTGCTGGACTTCGAGTGGACCAACAAGCAACTGTTCAACGGTGCCTACACCCGCACCCGCAGCTACTTCGAGAACTCGGAAATGGCCGCCACCGGCCTGCCCGACGCCGACGAACTGCAGATCCTCGAACCGCTGCGCGGGAAGATTCCCGACCAGGTCTTCAGCGAAGCCTTCCAGCCCTCGGTGTGCGATGGCAGCGGCATGATCCGCGCCCAGCAGCGCCAGGCCTACCAGCTGTTGCAGGAAGCCGGCTGGCGCATCGTCGACGACAAGATGGTCGACGCCCAGGGCAAGCCGGTGGTGATCGAGTTCCTGCTGGCCCAGACCGAGTTCGAGCGCATATTGCTGCCGTTCAAGCGCAACCTCGCGGACCTCGGGATCGACCTGGTGATCCGCCGGGTCGACGTTTCCCAGTACATCAACCGCCTGCGCTCGCGGGACTTCGACATGGTGGTCGGCGGCTTCCCGCAATCGAGTTCGCCCGGCAACGAGCAGCGCGAATACTGGAAGTCCTCCAGCGCCGACAACCCCGGCAGCCGCAACTTCATCGGCCTCAAGGACCCGACCATCGATGCGCTGGTGGAAGACCTGATCAACGCCGACTCGCGCAAGAGCCTGGTGGCCCATGCCCGCGCCCTCGACCGGGTGCTGCAATGGGGCTACTACGTGATTCCCAACTGGCACATCAAGACCTGGCGCGTGGCCTACTGGGACCATATCGGCCACCCCAAGGTCTCGCCCAAATATGACATCGGCACCCAGACCTGGTGGATCAAGCCCGACGCCAGGCCGGCCGTGACCCCGGACACCCACTCGCAGGCCGCCCCCGCCGGCGTGGAGCAATAAGATGCTGGCCTACATTCTGCGGCGACTGCTGCTGATCATCCCTACCCTGTTCGGCATCCTGCTGATCAACTTCGTGATCATCCAGGCCGCGCCCGGCGGCCCGGTGGAACAGATGATCGCCAAGCTCGAGGGTTTCGAGGGCGCCACCAGCCGCATCGCCGGCGGCGGCGCCGAGGTCTCGGTGGCAGGTTCTAGCTACCGTGGCGCCCAGGGCCTGGACCCGGCCCTGGTCAAGGAAATCGAGAAGATGTACGGCTTCGACAAGTCGGCGCCGGAACGCCTGTGGATCATGATCAAGAACTACGCCACCCTGGATTTCGGCGACAGCTTCTTCCGCGACGCCAAGGTGGTCGACCTGATCCGCGAGAAACTCCCGGTGTCCATCTCCCTGGGGCTGTGGAGCACCCTGATCATGTACCTGGTGTCGATCCCCCTGGGGATCGCCAAGGCCACCCGCCACGGCAGCCACTTCGATGTCTGGACCAGCTCGGCGATCATCGTCGGCTATGCGATCCCGGCGTTCCTGTTCGCCATCCTGCTGATCGTGATGTTCGCCGGCGGCAGTTATTTCGACTGGTTCCCGCTGCGCGGCCTGACCTCGAACAACTTCGACCAGTTGAGCTGGGGCGGCAAGGTCCTCGACTACTTCTGGCACCTGGCCCTGCCGGTGACCGCCCTGGTGATCGGCAACTTCGCCACCATGACCCTGCTGACCAAGAACAGCTTCCTCGACGAGATCAACAAGCAGTACGTGATCACCGCCAGGGCCAAGGGCCTGACCAAGCGCCGCGTGCTCTACGGCCATGTGTTCCGCAATGCCATGCTGCTGGTGATCGCCGGCTTCCCCTCGGCCTTCATCGGCATCTTCTTTACCGGCTCCTTGCTGGTGGAGGTGATCTTCTCCCTCGACGGCCTGGGCCTGATGAGCTTTGAGGCGGCGATCAACCGCGATTACCCGGTGGTGTTCGGCACCCTGTTCATCTTCACCCTGCTGGGGCTGGTGGTGAAACTGATCGGCGATTTGACCTACACCCTGGTCGACCCACGCATCGACTTCGAAAGCCGGGAGCATTGAGATGAACCTGTCCCCCCTCAATCGCCGGCGCTTCGAACTGTTCAAGGCCAACAAGCGCGGCTGGTGGTCGCTGTGGCTGTTCCTGATCCTGTTTGGCGCAAGCCTGGGCGCCGAGCTGATCGCCAACGACAAGCCGCTGGTGGTGCACTACGACGACGGCTGGTACTTCCCGGCGCTCAAGCGCTACCCGGAAACCACCTTCGGCGGCGAGTTCCCCCTGGAGGCCAACTACAAGAGCCCGTACATCCGCGAGCTGCTGGCGGCCAAGGACGCCTGGGTGCTGTGGGCGCCGATCCCGTTCAGCTACCAGAGCATCAACTACGACCTGAAAGTCCCGGCCCCCGCGCCGCCCTCGGCGGACAACCTGCTGGGCACCGACGACCAGGGCCGCGACGTGCTGGCGCGGGTGATCTACGGCTTCCGGGTCTCGGTGCTGTTCGCCCTGACCCTGACCCTCCTCAGTTCGATCATCGGCGTCATCGCCGGGGCGTTGCAGGGCTTCTATGGCGGCTGGGTCGACCTGGCCGGGCAGCGGTTCCTGGAGATCTGGTCGGGGCTGCCGGTGCTGTACCTGCTGATCATCCTCGCCAGCTTCGTGCAGCCGAACTTCTGGTGGCTGCTGGGGATCATGCTGCTGTTCTCCTGGATGAGCCTGGTGGACGTGGTGCGCGCCGAGTTCCTGCGCGGGCGCAACCTGGAATACGTGCGCGCCGCCCGCGCCCTGGGCATGCAGAACGGCGCGATCATGTTCCGCCACATCCTGCCCAACGCCATGGTCTCGACCATGACCTTCATGCCCTTCATCCTCACCGGCGCCATCGGCACCCTGACCGCCCTCGACTTCCTCGGTTTCGGCCTGCCACCCGGCGCGCCGTCCCTGGGCGAACTGGTGGCCCAGGGCAAATCCAACCTGCAGGCGCCGTGGCTGGGCATCAGCGCCTTTGCCGTGCTGGCGATCATGTTGAGCCTGCTGGTATTCATCGGCGAGTCCGCTCGCGATGCCTTCGACCCGAGGAAATGAGATGAATCAGGACAATCTGATCGAAGTCCGCGACCTCGCCGTCGAATTTGTCGTCGGCGAGCACAAGCAACGGGTGGTCGAGGGCATCAGCTTCGACATCAAGCGCGGCGAAACCCTGGCCCTGGTGGGCGAAAGCGGCTCCGGCAAGTCGGTGACCGCGCACTCGATCCTGCGCCTGCTGCCCTACCCGCTGGCCCGCCATCCGTCCGGCACTATCCAGTACGCCGGCCAGGATTTGCTGACCCAGAAAGAGAAGACCATCCGCCATATCCGCGGTAACCGCATCGCGATGATCTTCCAGGAGCCCATGACCTCGCTCAACCCGCTGCACAGCATCGAGAAGCAAATCAACGAGGTCCTGGGCCTGCACAAGGGCCTGACCGGCAAGGTCGCCACCCGGCGCACCCTGGAGCTGCTGGATCTGGTGGGCATCCCCGAGCCGCACAAGCGCCTCAAGGCCCTGCCCCACGAGCTGTCCGGCGGCCAGCGGCAACGGGTGATGATCGCCATGGCCCTAGCCAACGAGCCTGAGCTGCTGATCGCCGACGAGCCGACCACCGCCCTTGACGTCACCGTGCAACTGAAGATCCTCGAACTGCTCAAGGAACTGCAGGCGCGCCTGGGAATGGCCTTGCTGCTGATCAGCCACGATCTCAACCTGGTCCGGCGCATCGCCCACCGCGTCTGCGTGATGCAGCGCGGCTGCATCGTCGAGCAGGCGCCTTGCGAAGAGCTGTTCCGCGCGCCACAGCATCCCTACACCCGCGAACTGCTGGCGGCCGAGCCCAGCGGCAAGCCGGCGACCAATGTGGTCGGCCCGCCGCTGTTGCAGGTCGAGGACTTGAAGGTCTGGTTCCCGATCAAGAAAGGCCTGCTGCGCCACACCGTCGACCATGTGAAGGCGGTGGACGGCATCAACTTCAGCCTGCCCCAGGGCCAGACCCTGGGCATCGTCGGCGAAAGCGGCTCGGGCAAGTCCACCCTGGGCCTGGCGATCCTGCGCCTGATCGCCAGCCAGGGTGCCATCCGCTTCGAAGGCCAGCAGCTCGACTGCCTGTCGCAGCAGCAGGTGCGGCCGTTGCGCCGGGAAATGCAGGTGGTGTTCCAGGACCCCTTCGGCAGCCTCAGCCCGCGCATGTGCGTGAGCCAGATCGTCGGCGAAGGCCTGCGCATCCACAAGATCGGCACGGCCGCCGAGCAGGAACAGGCCATCATCGAGGCGCTCAAGGAAGTCGGCCTGGACCCGGAAACCCGCCACCGCTACCCCCACGAGTTCTCCGGCGGCCAGCGCCAGCGCATCGCCATCGCCCGCGCCCTGGTGCTCAAGCCGGCGCTGATCCTGCTGGACGAGCCGACCTCGGCCCTCGACCGCACCGTGCAGCGCCAGGTGGTGGAGCTGCTGCGCAAGCTGCAGGCCAAGTACAACCTGACCTACCTGTTCATCAGTCACGACCTGGCGGTGGTCAAGGCCCTGAGCCATCAGTTGATGGTGGTCAAGCATGGCCAGGTGGTGGAACAGGGCGACGCGCAAGATATCTTCGCCGCGCCGCAGCATCCCTACACCCGGCAGTTGCTCGAAGCCGCGTTCCTGGTGCCGGCCGCCGAGTGACAGCGGCACCGCCCAAGGGCCAATGCCGATCAGTCAAGGCTGTCTGTAGGAGCGGCCGGTCGACGCTCGATTGCTCGCGAAGAACGCCAGCACAGCGCGTTAAACCAGGCGGTACGCGTTATCGTTGACGTTTTTCGCGAGCACGCTCGCTCCTACAGTGGAGCCAATCGCTTGACTGATCGGCATTCGCCCAGGGACGTTTTTTATCGGCTGGACCTTCTCCCCGTCCGGCTGGCTGGATCAGCGGCTAGTCCTTTATCTGCGGGCCGATGCCCGGCCTGCTCATGGACTTGTCGGCATCCGCCAGCAAGGTTTCCACATCGGCCGGCCGGGCCGGATCGAACTCGATCTGGCCGATGCTGAAGCAAATGTCGTAAATGCACTGCTGGGTGGCGGTGCGCTCGTCGAGGATGTCCTGCAGGCGGGCGATGATCGCCAGTTTTTCCACCCGTTCCGAGCCAGTCAGCAGCACCGCGAAACGCTGGTACTCCAGATGCCCGACCACGTCGCTTTCGCGAAAGGCGATGCGCAGGCCGTCGGCGAAGGTCTTGAGCGCCGCCTCGCCTTCTTCCGCCCCGTAAGCGCGGGCGATGCGGTAGATATCGTCGAGATCGAACAACAGCAAGGTCGCCGGGCAGTTGAGGTCCTGGCAGGCCTGCAACGCATCGCTGGCCAGCACCGCAAAGCCGTACGGGTTGGGCAGCAGGGTCAGTTTATCGAGGTTGGCTACCTGCACCGCGGCCAGCTCCTGCTCGGCCCGACGGTTCTGATCGCGCAACAGTTGCCGGGACGGGTCGTCCGCCTCCGGGGGCGGCACCTGGTTCGGTGCCTGGACAGGCTTGTCTGGGGGCAACATCGCACACTCCATTGGCGGGTAACTCCTATAAAGCTTAGCTGCCGGGGCCTGCGACTGCCCTGCAACCAGCCCTCCCTGGGGGCCCCTGGCGTCAACTTCCGACCGCCGGGCAGGGTCCGCCCGCCTCGGCCCAGAGCTTGAACTGGCTGACGAACACTTCGTGGGGCACCGGTACCGGCGCGCGGTTGCCGCCGGGGCTCCAGCCCCAGAGCACCAGCTTGTCTTCGCTGACATGCTTGATCAGCGCGGCAAAGTCGCGGTTGCCGTTGCTGGCCTTGTCCTTGATCACCTGGCACAGGCGGTCGGCCGGCAGGCCGATCCAGGCCATCTTGTGCGCCGCCGGCGGCAGGCTCCAGTGCGGCGCCCCCGGTGGCAGGTGCGGGCCGTAGCTGGCCGGCGGGTTGTTTTCGCCATGGCAGGTGGCGCACGGCATCCCCGCCGCGCCCTTGCCGTCCAGGCCACGGACCACGGCCATGGCGTGGGGCGTGCCGGTGTCGAACTGCAAGGGCGCATCCCCGGGAATGTGGCAGTTCTGGCAGCGCGGGCTCTGGAACACCTTCTGCACCGTCGCGAACGCCGCCAGCGCCGGTTCATCGGCGGCGAACAGGTCCAAGGCATAACCGCCCAGGCCGACCAGGGTCAGCGAACCGAGGAACAGGTGGCGTTTCATCTCATACCCCCGCCAGTTGCAGCGGCAGCTCGCGCAGACGCTGGCCGGTCAGGGCGAATACCGCGTTGGCCACCGCCGGCGCCGTGGGCGGCACGCCTGCTTCGCCGATACCGCCGGGCTTGTCGGTGCTGGCGACTATGTGCACCTCGACCTGGGGCATCTCGTTCAGGCGCAACACCTGGAAGTCGTGATAGTTGGACTGCACCACCCGGCCGTCCTTGAAGGAAATGCGGCTGTGCAGGGCCATGCCCAGGCCGAAGGTGATGCCCGACTCCATCTGCGCGGCGATGCTCTGCGGGTTCACCGCGATGCCGCAATCCACCGCGCAGACCACCCGGTGCACACGAATCCGCTCGGCCTCCTGGGACACCTCGACCACCTGCGCCACATAGCTGCCGAAGGACTCGTGCACCGCCACGCCCAAGGCATGGCCGTTGGGCACGGGCTTGCCCCAGCCGGCCTTCTCCACCGCCAGGTTGAGCACGCCCAGGTGCCGTGGGTGATCCTTGAGCAGGATGCGGCGGTATTCCACCGGGTCCTTGCCCACCGCGTCGGCCATCTCGTCGATCAACGACTCGACGACGAAGGCGGTATGGGTGTGGCCCACGGAGCGCATCCACAACACGGTGATGCCGGTCGTCGGCGAATGCAGGTCGACCCGGTGGTTCGGCGTGCCCTTCAGGTAAGGCCCGTCCGCCAGGCCCTCGACCGAAGTGTTGTCGATACCGTTCTTGACGAAGCTGGCCTCGAACGAGGTGCCGGCCATGATCGACTGCCCCACCAGCACATGCTGCCAGGCCAGCGGCAGGCCCTTGGCATCCAGGCCGACCTGCGCCTGGTGCAGGAACGCCGAGCGGAAATAGCCGCCGCGCACATCGTCTTCCCGCGACCAGACGGTTTTCACCGGGGCGGCGGCGGCCTTGGCCACCTCCACCGCTTCGCTGACGAAGTCCGAGGTGGGGTTGGCCCGGCGGCCGAAACCGCCACCCAAGAATTGCGTGTGGATCTGCACCTGTTCCGGCTTGAGCCCGGTGATCTTCGCCGCGACCCTCTGGTCCAGGGTCTGGAACTGGGTGCCGGTCCAGATCTCGCACTGGTCGGCGCCGATGCGCACCGTGCAATTGAGCGGTTCCATCGGCGCATGGGCCAGGTAAGGCACGCTGTATTCAGCCTTGATCACCTGCATCGCCTTGGCCATGGTCCCGGCCGCATCGCCGGCCTCGGCGGCCTTGGTCCCGGGGGTCAGCGCCAGTTTGCGAAAGCGCTGCATCAGGCTTTCGCTGCTCATGTTGGCGTTCGGCCCCAGGTCCCATTCGGCCTTGAGCGCATCGCGCCCCTGCTTGGCCGCCCAGTAATGCTCGGCGACCACCGCCACGCCCGTGGGCACCTGGAGCACCTTGAGCACCCCGGGCACCGCCAGCGCCGCCTGGGGATCGAAGGACTTGAGCGTGCCGCCGAACACCGGCGAACGCAGGACCACGGCGGTCAGCAAGCCGTCGAAATACATGTCCATGCCGAATTGCGCGCGGCCGGTGATTTTCTCCGGGGTGTCCAGGCGCTGGGTCGGCTTGCCGATCAGCCGCCAGTCCTTGGCGTCCTTCAAGCGCAGCGAGGCCGGGTCCGGCACCGGCAACTGCCCGGCGTCGTTGGCCAGGTCGCCGTAGCTCAGGCGCTGCTTCCCGGCCACCACCCAGCCCTGCTCGGTGTGCAGGGTCGAGGGCGCCACCTGCAGGCGCTTGGCCGCGGCTTCGATCAGCATCTGGCGGGCCGCGGCGCCGGCCTGGCGATAACGGTCGAACTCCATCCAGGTCGAGGTCGAGCCGCCGGTGATCTGCATCCCGCCGAATGCCGGCAAGCCATACACCGCGGCGGCCGGCGCATGCTCGACACGAATCTTCGACCAGTCGGCATCCAGCTCCTCGGCGATCAGCATCGACAGCCCGGTCCAGATGCCCTGGCCCATTTCCGAATGGCCGAGCACCACGGTGACCATGCCGTCCGGAGCGATGCGCAAGAACGCATTGGGCACGAACGCTTCGCTCGCCGCCCGGGCAAAACGATTGGCCCCCGGGATGACGAACGCCACCACCAGGCCGCCGCCGAGCAGCGCACCCCCTTTGAGAAATCCACGACGCGACGCAGTGATCATGCCTTGCCCCCTTAATGCCGACTCAGCCGATTTCGGCGGCGCGTTTGACCGCCGCGCGGATCCTTGGGTAGGTGCCGCAGCGGCAGATATTGCCGGACAGCGCCTGGTCGATGTCGCTGTCGGTGGGCGACGGGATCTTCGCCAGCAAGGCCGCGGCCGACATGATCTGCCCGGACTGGCAGTAACCGCACTGCACCACGTCCAGCTCGGCCCAGGCGCGCTGCACCGGGTGCGAGCCGTCCGTCGACAGGCCTTCGATGGTGAGGATCTTCTGCCCGTTGGCCACCGCCGCGGCCGGGGTCACGCAGGAACGCAGCGGCGCGCCGTCGACATGCACGGTGCAGGCGCCGCATTGCGCCATGCCGCAGCCGAACTTGGTGCCGGTCAGGTGCACCACGTCGCGCAGCACCCAGAGCAGCGGCATGTCCGCGGGCACCTCGAGTGGTTGGTCGTTGCCATTGATATTGAGTGTCAGCATGCGGCGCTCCTCAGGCCGAGGGGGGGACAGGATTCCCGGGATCCTGGAACGGCGTCGCCGTGGCCGAAGGCCGGCGCGCGCCGCGAGGTTGTCCATACAGCTAAGCGCAGTTTGCCGAACAGGCCGGACTCTGCGACCGCCGGTCACGCCCAGGCCGCCCCGAACGGGACGGCCGGGCGATGAGTTCAGTATCAGAAATCGGTGGAGGCCGACAGCGCCCGCCAGGTCGCGGTTTCCTGCTCGACGTAGGCGTTCTTCGCGGCGATGGCGCCCAGGGTGTCGGTGCCCAGGGGCAGGCGCAGCGGCGGCTGTTCGGCGTCGACCAGGGCGATCAGCGCCTGCGCCAGTTTGTCCGGGTCGCCCGGCTGCTGCTGGTTATAGGCCTTGGCCTGCTGGCGTACCTGGCCAACGGTGGCGGTGTAGTCGGCGATCGAGGGCGGCGACTCCAGCAACGAGTTGCCGTCGAGGAAGTCGGTGCGGAAGTAACCCGGCTCGACCACCGTGACCTTCACCCCCAAAGGCGCCAGTTCGCCGTGCAGGGCTTCGCTCAGGCCTTCGACGGCGAACTTGGTCGAGCAGTAGACGCCGTAGCCCGGCCCCGACTGATAGCCGCCGATCGACGAGATATTGATCACATGGCCGCTACGGGCGGCACGCATATGCGGCAGCACTCCGCGAGTGACATTCAGCAGGCCGAACACGTTGGTTTCATAGACCCGGCGGATCTCGTCGCCGCTGGCCTCCTCCACCGCGCCAAGCAGGCCGAACCCAGCGTTGTTGACCAGCACATCGATGCGGCCGAAACGCTCGACGGCCAACTGCGCCACGTCGCGGGCCTGGGCCTCATTGGTGACATCCAATTGCGCCGCCAGCAAGCCCGGCTGCGCGCCGAAACGCTCGCCGATCGACTGGGCGTTGCGCGCCGTGGCCACCACCGCATCGCCGTGGGCCAGGGCCGCGGCGGTGATTTTCGCGCCAATGCCACGGGAAGCCCCGGTGATCAGCCAGACACGTTTGAAAGGAGTTTGAGCAGTCATGGTCAGTACCTTGTAAGGAGTGGGTGAGCACAAGGTACGCAGGAATATTGGTGAGAAAAATGACCTCGTGCTACAAGCACTATGAACTTCTATTTCATAATGGCCTTGCAATGAACCAGGACCCTTTCGACGGCCTGACCGAGTTTCTCGCCGTCGCCGAACACAAGAGCTTCACCCTCGCCGCCACCCGGCTGGGGGTCACCCCGACCGCCGTGAGCCATGCGGTAAAGACCCTGGAGCGGCGTACCGGGGTGCTGTTGTTCCAGCGCACCACCCGCCGCGTGGCCCTGACGGAAGCCGGCAGCAGCCTGTTCATCCGCCTGCGCCCGGCCGCCAGTGAAATCGGCGATGCCCTGGCGGTGCTGGGCAGCTATCGCGACCGGCCGATGGGCACCTTGCGCCTCACCGCGCCCCGGCTGTCCGGCAAGCGGCTGATCGAACCCTTGGTCTCGCGCTTTCGCGCGGCCTATCCCGACGTCCGGCTGGAGATTTCCCTGGACGATGCCACGGTCGACCTGGTCAGCGAGGGCTTCGATGCCGGCATTCGCCTGGGCGAGTCGATCGAAAAGGACATGGTCGCCGTGCGCCTGACCCCGGACCTGCAATGGTCGGTGGTGGGCTCCCCGGACTATTTCGCCCGGGCCGGCAGGCCGCAGGCCCCGGAAGAACTGACCCGGCACCAGGGCATCGGCTTTCGCTTCCTCACCTCGGGCACGACCCATCGCTGGGAGTTCCGGCGCAATGGGCGGGATTTCACCGTCGGCGTCGAGGGTGCGCTGGTGGTCAACGATCGGCACTTGCTGGTCGCCATGGCGCGGAGTGGACAGGGGCTGGCCTACGCCTGCGACTTCGAGGTGGCCGACGACCTGGCCAGCGGGCGCCTGGAGTCTGTGCTGCAACCATTCGTCCCGCTGAGTTCGGGCCTGTACCTGTACTTTCCCAGCCGCACCCAGAGCCAGCCGAAACTGCGCGCCTTCATCGACATGGCCAATGCCTGGGTGGCCGAGCAAGGGCGGCGATCCTGAGCCGGATGCGCTGGCCCGATACCGCTCCTCGCCCGGCTGCGCTTTGTCGATCTACGGCAGCCCCGGCCGCCCCCGGGCTGGCTACGCTTGCTCAAGCGTGGACCATCCGCCGAGGAGCACCGTCATGTCGCACATTCATCGCATCACCCCCTGCCTGTGGTTCGACCACCAGGCCGAAGCCGCCGCCCAGTTCTACTGTTCGGTCTTCGAACACTCGCGCATCACCGCCCTCACCCACTACGGCAAGGCCGGCTTCGAATTCCACGGTCGCCCCGAAGGCTCGGTGATGACCGTGTCCTTCGAGCTTGATGGCCAGACCTTCACCGGCCTCAACGGCGGCCCGGTGTTCCACTTCAACGAAGCGGTTTCGCTGCAGGTCAACTGCCAGAACCAGGGGGAAATCGATCATTTCTGGAGCGCCCTGTCCTACGGCGGCGATCCCCAGGCCCAGCAGTGCGGCTGGCTCAAGGACAAGTTCGGGCTGTCCTGGCAGATCGTGCCCTGCGCGCTCAACCACTGGATGACCGACCCCGACACGGCCAAGTCGCAGCGGGTGATGCAGGCCCTGCTGCAGATGAAAAAACTCGATATCGCCGTGCTGGAACGAGCCTTCGCCGGCGAGACCTAATACACTCGCAGGCCGACGCTTGCCGATGGGATACCTTTGATGAAGCCGAGCTTGAGCCACCGCCTCGATACCGCCCCGCAGTTCTGGCGCGATGCGGCGCTGCCCTTTATCGAGGCCCGCTCGATCGCCGATGGGCGCAAAGTCTGTTACACCCGGCATGCCCACGAGCATTTTTCCATCGGCGCCATCACCGCCGGGCACAGCACCTACCTGCACGAGCAGGCACGGTTTCGCATCAGTGCCGGCACCGTGGTGCTGATGAACCCCGGCGAAGTGCACGCCTGCAACCCCATCGACGACCAGCCCTGGTCGTATCGCATGCTCTATGTCGACACCCCCTGGCTGACCGATCTGCAGCACCAGCTGGGGTTCAGCCAGGACCTGGGCTTCCGTGCCTTTTCCACGCCCTACAGCGACGACCCCGGACTCTATGCCGGGCTCAACCGCCTGTATGAGGTGCTGGTGGACGAACAGGCCGAGGTCCGGCAAAAACACGGCGCCGCGGTGGCGTTTTTCAGCGACCTGCAACAGCGCCTGAACCCGGCCAGCCGACCAGTGCGCGAGAGCAACCAGAAGCTGCAACGGGCCGCCGACTACATTCGCCAACACTGCACCCGCTCGCTGAAACTGGAGGAAATCTGCCAGGCCGCCGAGCTGTCGCCGTCCTACCTGATCCGCGCCTTCAAGCAGCATTACGGCATGACGCCCCACGCCTTCGTGGTCAACCAGCGGGTGCAGTTCGCCCAAGGCCGGCTGCGTGACGGCGAGCCCATCGCCGACGTGGCCCTGGAAGCCGGCTTCGCCGACCAGGCGCATTTCCAGCGGGCGTTCAAGCTGCACCTGGCGGCGACGCCGGGGCAATATCGCGGGTGATGCGTCGCCCCTGACAACCCTCATCCCGAGCAAGCTCGCTCCTACAAGGTCTTGCAGCCTCCTTGTAGGAGCGAGCTTGCTCGCGATAGGCCAGACCGTCTGGTACCGCCCTCAAGGCAACAACAGATACACCGCGCTCGCCACCAGCAGCGCCGCCATGCTGCGATTGAACAGGCGCATGCCCTTCGGGTTGCTCAGGTACTGGCGCAGGAAAGTCCCGGCGTAGGCCCAGCAGGCAATCGACAGGTAGCAGATCACGAAGTACACCAGCGCGAACTGCCACACCAGCAGCGCCTCGCCATTGGCGGCGAACGCGCCCATGCCGGCGACGCAGGCCAGCCAGGCCTTGGGGTTGAGCCATTGCATGATCGCGCCGTACCAGGCCGACGGCGCCTTGGCCTGGCCATCGCCGCTCAGCCGGCCGTCGTCCACCGCCAGCTTCCAGGCCATGAACAGCAGGAAGGCCACCCCGAACAGCTGGATGCCGCGGGTCAGGAACGGCCACAGCCGCAACAGCTCGTGCAGGCCCAGGCCGATCAGCACCAGCAACAGGACAAAGCCCAGGGTCGCGCCACCGACATGCCGCAGGCTGGCGCGAAAACCGAACTGCGCGCCGGAACTCAGGGCCACGATATTGACCGGGCCGGGAGTAATCGAAGAGGCTAGCGCGAAGGCCGCCATGGAAAACACTACGCTCATCACACACCTTCAAAGGATCAATCGGAGAGTCCGGTGACCACGGTAAGTGCGCAGGCCGCCCAGTGTATTGAAGAAAAATGCCCCCCTCGCGTACGGACGAATCCCATGCACGATGCCCTCTTCACGATTCCCCTCGCCGAGGCAACATCATCTTCCCGGAGCCTGGACCCATGAGCCGGATCGAACTGCACCCGACCCAGCGCGACGAGCTGGAATGCATCGAGAACCTGATGCAGTTCTACCTGTACGAACTCAGCGAGTGGCTGCCGCTCAAGCTCGGTCGCCACGGCCTGTTCCAGATCCAGCCGAAGACCGAATACTGGCGCCAGCCCGGCACCCGCCCCTGGCTGCTGCGGGTCGACGACGAACTGGCGGGCTTTGCCATAGTCGACGACCAGGTGCACGTTGCCGAGGTGCGGTACAACCTCGCCTACTTCTTCGTGGTCCGACGCTTTCGCGGTCGCGGCATCGGCCGGCAGGTGGTGACGCAACTGCTGGAACAGCTGCCCGGGCACTGGCAGATCTTCCACATCGACGCCAACCGGCCGGCCCGGGATTTCTGGGCCCGGGTCATTCCCACGCTCGCCGGCGACACCTACAGTCGCCGCCCGATCACGGCGGACGGCTACCCCTGCACCCTGTATGAATTCCACACCCCGACATCGCCCGGACGATGATCGAGGCGCGCTCGTCAACAGCCTCGCCGACCTTGCCCACGGGCGCTGGCCGCCCTGGGCCAGGTCCTGGCCCTCAGCGAACGCCTGCGGCGCCTGCCTGGCCGTGTTTCCGTCGCGCCTGCTGTCGCACCTGATCCTCGCCTGATATATCCGCTGGCGCGCGATCTATTACTCAACGGTTGCAGCACAATAACTATCGCCGGCATTGTCATGGCCATTATTCAGGACTGTCTTATATAACTTTCCCGATTAGTTATCTGAGTTCCGATACAGACCTTACTTGAAGCTGAACGAACATAGGATTCGTGGCAATTTAATCTTGACTTGACAGGTTGGCCTGAGTAAATTGCGCGGGCCGGCCAAACCGGCCTTTTTTCAACTCACTAAAGAAGCCAATGGACACAGTATCTAGACGCTGTCTGGTCGATGCGCTTGCGCAGGGCTGGGCACTTAACCCAGAAAATGACGGGGCTCGACTTTTCGGTCGGGTGAGCTGCGCTAGAGCTTGACGCTCCTTCGTAACTTGCCTGCACCGGGGCCAGTCCGGTCGCGAGGCAACTGTTATGAACTTCAAATCCACTGTAATGCCCGGCGTACGCGCCTTTGCATCGACCATGCGGGTCAAGCCCTGCGCTGAGCGCGCGGGCGTTTCCCGGGTCGCCCCGCTGTATTCCACCCCCTCCTCGCACACCCGGCCGCGGGCCAACTGGCGCGTCTGCCCGGTCACCTGCCGGCTCCAGCAACGCTGGAGTTTCGACGACAGCCAGGACCCTCAGAGTCGGAGCCTGGCCGGCCTCCTGATACGGGCCGGCCTGCTACCGAGCCTGTCCCGGGACTCGCACTTCTAGTTCAACCGAAGGCACTTTCAAGTCCTTCAAAAACGTTTTCCTTAATAAGGAATTCGGCAACTTCCTATTGCCTGTTTAAAACTAAAAGTTGGTGGTCATTGTTATGGACGAAGCCAGTAGTAGGTTCGTCGTCTATTCATGTTCAGTGAATAGGCGGCGAACGTTAAAACCAATAAAACGCAACGACCTGAATCGATCGCTTACTTGCGGCTCGACATACGTTCGCTCGTCTTTGAATAGGTGAGTGGCCTGTGTGTCGTGCCGCAAGCCTGCGGCAGGAGCACACGTAATGACTACGCTAAAAACCCGCACCGCCTCCTCGCAAAACCCCACCCGCGACGACACCCGGCTGTCGATGCGCGCCGCCCGCGAAGCGCAGAACAGCCTTGGCGTGACCCTGGACAACGTCAAGTCGAACGCCAACGGCCTGACCGAACTCGACGCCGAAGGCCGCCTGCAGCGCGACGGCTGCAACGAGGTGGCCCACGACCGGCCGCCCCACGCCCTGGTGCAATTGCTGCAAGCCTTCAACAACCCGTTCATCTATGTGCTGATGACCCTGACCGGCATCAGCTTCTTCACCGACTTCTGGCTGCCCCTGCAGTCCGGCGAGGAAACCGACCTGACCGGGGTGATCATCGTCCTGGTCATGGTCCTGGTCAGCGGCCTGATGCGTTTCTGGCAGGAATACCGCTCGGCCAAGGCCGCCGAGGCGCTCAAGGCCATGGTGCGGACCACCGCCACCGTGCTGCGGCGCGAGCAGATGGGCATGAAAGCCGCGCTGCGCGAAGTGCCGATGCGCGACCTGGTGGTCGGCGACATCGTGCAGCTGTCGGCCGGCGACATGATCCCCGCCGATATCCGCCTGATCGAATCCCGTGACCTGTTCATCAGCCAGGCGGTGCTGACCGGCGAGGCGCTGCCGGTGGAGAAGTACGACACCCTGGGCGCGGTGCAGGAGAAATCCGCCCACCGCACCGCCGCCGACCAGCAGGACCTGCTCGACCTGCCGAACATCTGCTTCATGGGCACCAACGTGGTCAGCGGCACCGCCACCGCGGTGGTGGTGGCCACCGGGTCGCGCACCTACTTCGGTTCCCTGGCGCGCTCCATCGTCGGCTCGCGCACCCAGACCGCCTTCGACCGCGGGGTGAACAGCGTCAGCTGGCTGCTGATCCGCTTCATGCTGGTGATGGTGCCGGTGGTGCTGCTGATCAACGGCTTCACCAAGGGTGACTGGGCCGAGGCCTTCATGTTCGCCCTGGCGGTGGCCGTCGGCCTGACCCCGGAAATGCTGCCGATGATCGTCAGCGCCAACCTGGCCAAGGGCGCCGCGGCCATGGCCAAGCGCAAAGTGGTGGTCAAGCGCCTCAACGCGATCCAGAACTTCGGCGCCATGGACGTGCTGTGCACCGACAAGACCGGCACCCTGACCCAGGACCGGATCATCCTCGAACACCATGTCGATATCAGCGGCAGCCGCTGCGACCAGGTGCTGCAACTGGCCTGGCTGAACAGCTACCACCAGAGCGGCATGAAGAACCTGATGGACCGCGCGGTGGTGAGCTACGCCGAAAACAACCCGACGTTCAGCGCGCCCGATACCTGGCGCAAGGTCGATGAACTGCCGTTCGATTTCGTCCGCCGGCGCCTCTCGGTGATCCTCGCCGATGCCGGCGGCCGTCACCTGCTGGTGTGCAAGGGCGCGGTCGAGGAAATGCTCGACACCGCCACCCGGGTACGCCAGGACGGCATCACAGTGGCCCTCGACGCCGGGCGCCGGGCGGCGCTGCTGGAACTGGCCGAAGAGTACAACCGCGACGGTTTCCGCGTGCTGCTGGTGGGCACCCGCGACCTGGCGCCGGGGCAGACCCGCCAGCAGTACAGCGCCAGCGACGAGCGCGAGCTGATCATCGAAGGCTTCCTGACCTTCCTCGATCCGCCCAAGGAAACCGCCGGCCCGGCCATCGCCGCGCTGCGCGAGAACGGCGTGACGGTGAAGGTGCTGACCGGCGACAACCCGATCGTCACCGCGAAGATCTGCCGCGAGGTCGGCCTGGAAGTCGGCCAGCCGCTGCTCGGGCGCGATATCGAACGCATGGACGACGCGCTGCTCGCGCGCCTGGTGGAAGAACGCACGGTGTTCGCCAAGCTCACCCCGCTGCAGAAATCCCAGGTGCTCAAGGCCCTGCAGGCCAACGGCCACACCGTGGGCTTCCTCGGCGACGGCATCAACGACGCCCCGGCGCTGCGCGACGCCGACGTCGGCATCTCGGTGGACAGCGGCACCGACATCGCCAAGGAATCGGCGGACATCATCCTCCTGGAAAAGAGCCTGATGGTCCTGGAAGAAGGCGTGATCAAGGGCCGCGAGACCTTCGGCAACATCATGAAGTACCTGAACATGACCGCCAGCTCCAACTTCGGCAACGTGTTCTCGGTGCTGGTGGCCAGCGCGTTCATCCCGTTCCTGCCGATGCTGGCGATCCACCTGCTGCTGCAGAACCTGATGTACGACATCTCCCAGCTGTCGCTGCCGTGGGACAAGATGGACAAGGAGTTCCTGCGCAAGCCACGCAAGTGGGACGCCAAGAACATCGGGCGCTTCATGCTGTGGATCGGGCCGACCTCGTCGATCTTCGACATCACCACCTACGCCCTGATGTGGTTCGTGTTCGCCGCCAACAGCGTGGAAATGGCCGCCCTGTTCCAGTCCGGCTGGTTCATCGAGGGCCTGCTCTCGCAGACCCTGGTGGTGCACATGCTGCGCACCCAGAAGATCCCGTTCATCCAGAGCACCGCGGCGTTGCCGGTGATGCTGATGACCGGCCTGGTGATGGCCCTGGGCATCTACGTGCCGTTCTCGCCGCTGGGCGAGATGGTCGGCCTGGTACCGCTGCCGTGGGAATACTTCCCTTGGCTGGTCGGCACCCTGCTGTGCTACTGCGTCGTCGCCCAGACCATGAAGACCCTCTATATCCGCCGCTTCAAGCAGTGGTTCTGAGGGCTGACGGTTAGCGGGAAGCCATCGCGAGCAAGCAGCCCCCTGTAGGAGCGAGCTTGCTCGCGATAGCCGCAACGCGGCGCCAGCCCAGCCGGCACCACGCCGCTGCCTGGCCCGGCCAAATGGAGCATCCACCATGAAAGCCATTGACGACCTGCGGTCGCTGACCGAACGCACCTTGCGCGCCCTGCTGGTCAGCACCCTGCAAGGTATCGCCGCGCTGATCACCCTGGTCGGCGTCCGGCTGTATGCCCGGAGCCTGCTGAGCAGGGTGGCGATCCGCACGCTGCTGGGCCTTGCCAGCGCCATCCATCGCCGCTGCATCCGCCTGCTGCGATCCGCCAAGCCATGAAACACACAAGGGAGAGTCCTCATGTCGGGAACTACTCTGCTGATCAACCTCGCCGGCTCCATCGCCCTGCTGCTGTGGGGCACCCAGATGATTTCCTCGGCGCTGCTGCGCGGCTTCGGCACCCCGTTGCGCCAGTGGTTGGGGCAGCACCTGAACAACCGCTGGATGGCCCTGCTGTCCGGCATCGCCATCACCGGGGTCCTGCAAAGCAGCACCGCGGTGAGCCTGATGGCCAGCTCCTTTACCGCCACCGGCACCCTGGGGCTGGCCCCCGCCCTGGCGGTGATGCTCGGGGCCAACATCGGCTCGACCCTGGTGGTGCAACTGCTCAGCGTCGATATCTCGATCCTTGCGCCGCTGGTGCTGCTGGCGGGTTTTATCCTGTTCCGCCTGCGCGACGACTCGCGTTTCGAAAGCCTCGGCTGCGCGCTGATCGGCCTGGGGCTGATGCTGCTGGCCCTGCGCATGCTCGGCGCTACCTTGGGCGAAGTGGAAGGTACGCCGGTGTTCGCCGCGCTGATGCGTGGCCTCGACGGCGACCTGCTGATCGCCCTGCTGGCGGCGGCGCTGTTGACCTGGCTGTGCCATTCCAGCGTCGCCGTGGTGCTGCTGGTGGCGTCCCTGGCCGCCACCGGGCTGCTGTCCTCGGTGACCGCCATGGCCCTGGTCCTGGGGGTCAATATCGGCGGCGCCCTGCCGTCGCTGCTGGGCGCCGACTCCAGCATCGCCCGGCGCCTGCCCCTGGGTAATCTGCTGGTGCGCCTCAGCGGTGCCGCCGTACTGCTGCCGTGCCTGCCCTGGATCGCCCAGAGCGCGCCGGTCGCCACCCTCGATGCCAGCCTGCAGGTGGTGTACCTGCACAGCCTGTTCAACCTGGTACTGGCCCTACTGTTCATCGGCCTGACCGGGCCCATGGCAACCTTGCTCAACCGCCTGCTGCCGGAGCCGCCGCGCGACGTCGACCCGGGCATGCCCTGCTACCTGGACGAGGCCGGCCTGGCGGTGGCCAATATCGGCCTGTCCAACGCCGCCCGCGAGGCCCTGCGCCTGGCCGACATGCTGTCGCTGATGCTCGAGCGGGTGCTGCGCCTGTTCCAGGCCTCGACCCCGGCCGGTGCCGATGAAGTGCGGCGCATCGACCAGTCGCTGGACCTGCTCAGCGCGGCGATCCGCGCCTACCTGGCGGACATCGGCCAGGACGGCATCAGCGACCGGGACGCCGACCGCGCCCAGGAGAGCCTGCTGTTCGTGATCAACCTGGAACACGCCGGCGACATCCTCTCCAGCAGCCTGACCCAGCTGGCGGCGCGCCGGCTGCGGCGTGGCGAGCCGTTCACGGTGTTCGAGCTGGACTGCATCGAGCCCTTGCACCAGGCCGTGGTGGACAGCCTGAGCCTGGCGATCACGGTGTTCCTGCGCGAAGACCTGGGCAACGCCCACCAACTGCTGAACCGCAAGGAACGGGTCAGGCGGCTGGAAGCCGACGCCAGCCGCGAACACTTTCGCAGCCTGCGCGAAGACCGTACGGCCTGGGCCGAGTCCGGCGACATTTTCCAGCGGGTACTGCGCGACTACCGGCGCGTGCACCACCACATCGCGGCCCTGGCCTATCCGGCGCTGGAGCGGGCCGGCGAGCGCGACCTGGATAACACCGAGCCGGGTGACGTGCTGCTGGACAACCCGTTGAGCCTCCAGCCGACGGCGCAGGAGCGCGCACGATGCGTGTCCTGATCTGCGCGGGGCGCCATTACGCCGATGTCCGCCTGTGCCGGCGGGTACTCGACGCCTTTCAGCGCCTGCATGAAGTGCAGGTGCTGATCCACGGCGGTAGCCAGTTCCTCGGCGCAGAGATAGAGGACTGGGGCCGGGAAATCGGCGCCGACATCGTGCGTTACCCGGCCAACTGGCAGCTGCACGGCAAGCTCGCCGAGCGCCTGCGCAACGCCTTCATGCTGCGCGACAGCCGACCCGACCTGGTCATCGCCCTGCCCGGCGGCGACGACACCGAAGAGCTGCTGGCCCTGGCCAGGGCCGCGGGCATCCGGACCCTGTCGGTGAGCGACTGGCAATGACCCTTTTTCCCACTCGAGCACGGAGCGGCCCGCGCAGCGCGGCCGCTTCCCATGCCTTAACGAGAACCGCCATGTCCAAGTACAACCCTTCGCGCCACAATCGTTTCGCCAGCCTCACCCGCGACCTGCCCCCGGCGAAACGGCGCATGCTGCGACGCAACCTGATGTTCGTCACCCTCACCCTGAGCCTGATCGGCCTGCTGGCCCTGATGGCCAAGGCCAACGCCGCCGGCGGCGCCTATGTAGTGGATGACGGCGCGATCAACACCCCGGGGGAATGCAACCTGGATCTCTGGTACCAGAGCCTGCGCCACCACGGCGCAAATCATGGCGCGGTATTCTCCCCGGCCTGCACCTTCGCCGGCCTGCCCAGGCTGCAACTGGGCGCCGCCCTCGAGCGCAACCGTGAGGACGGCCACGGCGAAACCCAGCTGAGCCCGCAACTCAAGGCACAACTGTGGAACCGCGAAGACCTGGGCCTGCAACTGGCGCTGGCGACGTCCGCGCATTTCGCCCTCGACCGCGGCCATGCGTTCGACGGCGGCGACATCAGCCTGCCGCTGAGCTATCGCCCCCTGCAAAGCCTGCGCCTGAACCTCAATGCCGGCTGGGCCCACGCCTATGACGACGGCCAGCAGAACCATCGCTGGACCTGGGGCAGCGGCCTGGAATACGACCTGGGCGAACGCCTGACCCTGGTCGCCGAGCGTTACGGCCAGCGCGGCGGCGAACAGGCCTGGCAGGCCGGGCCACGGCTGCACCTGGGGGCCAACCTGGACCTCGACCTGGTGCTGGGCGGCCAGTTGAACGAAGGCCGCGAGCGCTGGCTGACCAGCGGCGCGACCTTGAGGTTCTGAGGCCAATCCGGGCAGCGCAAAACCTGTAGGAGCGAGCCTGCTCGCGATGCCCCCAAGAACAACGCGCTCATCCAGGCGATACGCATCATCGTTGACGTCCATCGCGAGCCCGCTCGCTCCTACAGGGAGAGTGGCGTGGCAACGCGCCGGCAGGCCGGGTGAGCCTCAGCTCAGCGTATATCGCTGCGCCGATACAGGCTCAGGCCCACCGCCAGGACCGCGAGCATGCCGGCGCAGCTGCGGTTGATCCACAGCATCACCCGCGCTGAGAAGGTGCGCATGGCATGCCGCCCGCCAAAGGCATAGACCGCCATCATCACGCAATCGATCGCCGCGCTGACCAGCGCCAGGATCAGGTACTGCTGCGCCACCGGCTCGTCGGGACGGACGAACTGCGGCAGGAAGGCGGAGAAAAACAGCAAGCCCTTGGGGTTCGACAGCCCTACCAGCAACGAGCGGGTAAACGCACCGCGCCCACTGGCGCTACTGCCGGCGCTCTGTGCGGCCAACGCCGTTGTCGGCGCCTTCCACAGCACCCAGGCCAGGTACAGCAGGTACGCCGCGCCGCCCCACTTGACCATGGAAAACAGCTGCTCGGAAGCTTGCAGCAACGCCCCCAGGCCGCAGCCCACCGCAGCGATCAGCAGCAGGTCGGACAAGGCCGCGCCGGCCATGCCGCAACCGGCGACGCGCAGGCCGTGGGCGGCACCGTTATTCAGCGCCAGCAGCATCGACGGCCCGGGGGTCATCATCACCGCGCTGACGGTGACGACGTACAGAAACAAGGTGCTGGCGTCCATCCGAACCCTCCGTAAAACCACAGACACGACAGGTCGGCCAGCATACACCAGCCACTTCAGCCCGGCAGCGATGCGCCCCAGGCCGCCACCTGGCGGGCGCTGATGCTGACGCCGCCGCATACCACGATCACCACGTCCCGCGCCGCGGCGATGGCCGGGTGATCGAGGTAGGCCACCGCCAGCGAGACGCCGCAGGCCGGCTCCACCAACTGGCGCAGGTCGTCGGCATAACGCACCACGCCGAGGATCGCCTCGGCATCCGACAACACCAGCGACTGGTGGGCAAAACCCTGGATCTGCTGCAACGGCCAGGCCGCCCCCCGGGCCGCGCCGAGGGAGCTGGCGACGGTGTCGATCCTGGCCAATTTGACCGGGTGCCCGGCCGCCAGCCCGGCGGCAAAGGAAGCGCTGCCGGTGGTTTCGCAGGCAATGATCCGGCAGTCCTGGCGCTGGTGGCGCAACAGGCCGGTGAGGATGCCGGCCAGCAAGCCTCCGCCGCCCACCGACACGACTAGGGTGTCGACCTGCGGGCAGTCTTCGAGGATTTCATCGACCATGCTGCTGTGCCCTTGCCACAACACCGGGTGGTCGAAAGCCGGCACGTATTCGCTGTCGGCATCGCTGCTCAGTTGCAGCGCGCGCTCGTTGGCCTGGTCCCAGACCTTGCCGTGCACCAGCACCTCGGCGCCGGTCCGGGCGATACGTTCGCGGGTGGTTTGTGGGGTGGTCTGCGGCACCACGATGCAGGCTTGCAGGCCGAGGCTGGCCGCCGCCAGCGCCGTGGCCAGCCCGGCATTGCCGCCGGAGGGGCAGACCACCCGGCGCTTGCCCTGCTGCGCGGCCTGGGTACAGAGCAGGCCCAGGCCGCGCATTTTGAACGAACCAGCGGGTTGCAGGTTTTCCAGCTTGAGCCAGATGCGCCGGGCGGCCGTGGACAACCCGGGATGCAGGATCAGGGGGGTGCGGATATGCAGCATCATGGGCTCCTTGGAGGAAGACGGGCATCTTGCAACCCTAGCTGCTCAGGCCTGCCTATGCCGTCTCCCCCCTGGCCGCTCGCCGCTCAGCGAATCGGCGGTACGCGGATATCGCCTTTGCGGCACTGGGTGCGCACACCCTTGCCACAGGCGCCGAAACCCAGGTTCTTGTCCAGGCAGACCCGCACTTCGGAGAGCTCCGGGCCGCTGCACAACACCGCTACGCCCTTTTCGGGAATGCCCGGGTTGGCCTGGCGAAACAACTGCTCGATCTCCCGGGCCTCGAAGTAATGCACGGTGAGCGAAGGTTCCAGTACCTCGGGAATCTTCACCTTGCCCAAGGCCTGGTCGGAGGTCTCCAGGTACCCCATGGCGCCCAGGCCGCTGCAGGTGCCGTGCTTGCTCCATTCGTGCTCCATCAGCTTGGCCGTCGGGAACAGGGTCAGGCCCTTGGCCCGCTCTTCGGCGGTCAGCGGGGTCAAGGGCGGGCAGGATTCCGGCCAGCCGCCCTTGGCGTATTGCGGCCACAGGCCATGCAGGACAAAACCGTAGCCCTTGCCGGAGCACTGCTCGTTTTCCGGATGGGTCAGGCAAAAGGTCGGCGACCAGGACAGCGACAGCAGGTAGTAGTCGAACACCCCGGCGACCGAGTCGCGCTGCTGCCGCGCCTCCCGTGCCTGGCCGACACCGACGGTGCAGATCATCAGCGCGGCCAGTGCCGCGGTAGCGAAAAGTTTTCTCATAGACCCTCTCCTTGGGATGGGGCGGTAGGTGAACGGCCCCGTAGCGACCTGGCCGGTATCGGCCAGACACCTTTCTTGGCACGGGGCTGTTGCAGGAAGATGACAGGCCGCCTCCGCCGTGGGGAAGCTGGCCGATGCCAGCGAAGCGTTTTAGCAGACAGATCGGGTTGGCGCCATGGCCGACAGATTACGAACCGGTCATGGACTCGCGGTGAATACTAGCCTCTGTAGGAGCGAAGCTTGCTCGCGAGGCGTCATGCCAGGCACACCGCGTTGCCCCAATCGCCGGCAATCGAGCGTCGACCGACCGCTCCTACAGAAGCGGCTGCGGGTGAACGATAAATAACGACCATCGGCACCAAGTGCGCAAGATCGTTCAAGCCATTCCCGTCGCGGGCTGGCACAGTCGGTTTCCGTTCCTTGATTGCAGGCCGTCATGTCCAGCGTTCTTCTTCCCCGCGCCGCCTTCCTGCGCGGTGCCGTTGCCATCATGCCGCTGTCCCTGGCCACCGCGCCCTGGGGGCTGCTGGCGGGTTCCATGGCCATCGAGGCCAATCTCACGCCCCTGCAAGGCCAGGGCTTGTCGAGCATCGTCTTCGCCGGCGCCGCGCAGCTGGTGGCGATCGGCATGCTCAAGGGCGGCGCGGGGATCTTCTCGATCCTGCTCACCACCCTGCTGCTGACCTCCCAGCACCTGCTCTACGGCATGAGCCTGCGCTCGGTGATTTCACCGCTGCCGGGGCGCTGGCGGATCGGCCTGGGCTTCCTGCTCACCGACGAGCTGTTCGCCCTGACCAGCCAGCACGACAAGCAGCAGTTCGACCGCTGGTACGCCCTCGGCGTGGGCCTGACGTTCTATATCGCCTGGAACCTGTTCACCCTCGCCGGCATCGTCCTCGGGCGCGCCATTCCCGGGCTCGAACACCTGGGCCTGGACTTCTCCATCGCCGCGACCTTTATCGCCCTGATCACGCCGCTGGTGCGCAACGTGCCGACCCTGGTCTGCGTGGCCGTCTCGCTGTTCTGCTCGGTGCTGCTGAGCTACTGGCAATGGGGCTCGGCCCTGGTGCTGTCGGGCCTGCTGGGCATGACCGCGGGCTTTCTCTGCAACAAGTTCTACCGGGAGCGCACATGATGGTCTGGGCAGTGATTGTCGGCATGGGCTTGCTGGTGTTTCTCAACCGCTATGTGTTTCTCGAACCGCGCCTGCCGGTGCGCCTGAGCAGTAACGCCCGGCAGTTTCTCGGGTTTGCCGTACCGGGCATGCTCACGGCGATCTGCGGGCCGATCGTGTTCATGCCCGAGCACCAGCTGAACCTGGCCTACGACAACCCGTACCTGATCAGCTCGCTGGTGGCCATCGTCCTGGTGATCTACACCCGCAACACCCTGGTCAGCATGCTGCTGAGCATGGCGTTCTTTTTCCTGTTGCGGTGGTGGTTGTAGGAGCTGGCTTGCCGGCAATCAGGGCTGCGCGGGGTGTCAGGCAGGACGCCTCGCGAGCAATCGAGCGTCGACCGGCCGCTCCTGCAGGTTCGGGGTTTGCCGCGAATCCGGCATGCGCCGCAAACCTGTAGGGGCCAGGCTTGCCGGCGATTGGGGGCAACGCGGTGTCACTGACTCACCGCCCCGCAAATCCCCGACCGGCAACCCTGCCCCTCACGACGCCTTGGCCTCCCGCAACAACTGCTGTATCACCTGCTCCTGCGCTTCGTAACTGCCCTCGCCAAAGTGGCTGTAGCGCACCTGGCCGCGGGCGTCGATAAAGTAGTGGGCCGGCCAGTACTGGTTATCGAAGGCGCGCCAGATCGCGTAGTCGTTGTCGATGGCCACCGGGTAGCCGATATCCAGCTTGCGCACCTGGGCCTTGACGTTGTCGATGACCTTTTCGAAGGCGTACTCCGGGGTGTGCACGCCGATCACCACCAGTCCGTCCTTGGCGTACTTTTTCGCCCAGGCGTTCACATAGGGCAGGCTGTGCTGGCAGTTGATGCAGTCGTAGGTCCAGAAGTCCACCAGCACCACCTTGCCACGCAAGGCCTCGGCGTCCAGCGGCGGCGAGTTCAGCCATTGCACCGCGCCATTCAACGAAGGCATCGCGCCTTTGCTCGGCAGCGCCTCGGCGGATGCCGCGCCGGCCTTGTCGATCAGGTAGTCCAGGGCCTTGGGCACGTTCTTCAGCAGGCCCTGTTCAAGGGCCGCCCCGCCTTGCGACGAGGTGCTGGCCAGCAGGCGGTCGTCCACCCCGCTGCCGATCGCCACGGCCGCCAGTAACACCAGGCAACCGGCGGCGCGGCGCAACCCGGCAGTGACCGGCAGCGACGGCTTGAGCCGGTTGACCAGCCCTCTTCCGGCGAAGACCAGCAGCCCCAGGGACAAGGCACTGCCCAGGCCGTAGGCCAGCAGCAACAGGCTGGTCTGGGCGCTGGCCCCTTGCAGCATGGCGCCGGTCAGGATCACCCCGAGAATCGGCCCGGCACAGGGCGCCCAGAGCAAGCCGGTGGCCACCCCGAGCAACAGCGCCGCCAACGGCCCGGAAAGCTGGCGCGCCCGGTCGAGGCGCAGGCCATCCAGGCGATTGCCCAGGCTGACCCAGGGCCGGGCCAGCCAGTTGCCGAAGCGGGCAAAGATCAGCGACAGCGCGAACACCCCCAGCACGACCAGCGCCAGCTGGCGCCCGATGCCGTTGGCACGGACGATCCAGTCGCTGCTGGCCACCGCCAGGCTCGACACCAGGGCAAAGGTCAGCGCCATGCCACCGAGGGTCAACAGCACCGAGCCACGCGAGCGGTCGGCCCGGGCGAACAGGAACGGCACCACCGGAAGAATGCAGGGGCTGAGGATGGTCAGGACCCCGCCGAGAAACGCTATGAGCAACATGGCATCACCTGTGATCGGTCAATGTCCCGCCCGCCATCCGCGGCGGGCGTATTCAGGGTTGGCAGGCCGGGTTCAGGCCTGGTGGTCGGCGCGCATCCCTTGCGGGGTGCGCTCGTAGCCGCCTTCGGCCAGCCAGTTGTGCGGATGCAAGGTGCTGGCTTTCGAGGTGGCAGATTTCAAGGGGCCGGCACTTGAGAGCGGGCTGAGCTGGAAGCAGGTCGAACAGGATGCATCGGCGGCGCTGGCATCCACGGCCACGCCGGCCAGGGTCAAGGTCAGGGCAAGCAGGGAGCTTTTCAGGGCGTTCATGGGCGAATCCTCATGGCGAACAGGGTGATAGGACAGGGAGTGAACTCAGTTGCCGTCATTACAGTTGTTGGCGAGCTTGCGGTAATCCAGGGCCTGGGTGCGGCCCTGGGAATCGAGGTAGGTCATGCGCGCATTGACCACGCCGCAGGCCGGCTCGGCGTCTTCGGTCATCGACAGGACTTTCTGGATATCCAGCTGGGTGCCGTAGCTGTAGGTCTGGGCCTGCACCGTGCTTTCCGCGCGGGCCGACAGGGTGCAGATGTTCAGCGCGGCGAACAGGCCGGCGGCGTAGAGGGCGGTGCGTTTCATGATGCGTTCCTCGGGCGACAATGGGTTTGGGTGGCGAGGCAGTAGCCGTGCCTCGATGGAGCCCATTGAATGCGCGGGAGGTATCGCGCATGTGTCGGCAAAGCGTCCTTGCGGTCTCCTTGCGTATCCACATCGCCAGGAGATACAGAGCGATACAAAAGCCTCGGAAAAACCTTGTTTTGCATCGCCGTGTGTTCAGCCAGGCGCCAGATACACTGCAATACAAAAGCCCGCAGGCAGGCGCGCCCGGGCCCTATAAACTAGGCAGCACGACCCTATGCAGAGGCAGCCCCATGGATCATGTCGATCACGTATTGATAGTCGATGACGACCGCGAAATCAGAGAGCTGGTAGGCAACTACCTGAAAAAGAACGGCCTGCGCACCACGGTAGTGGCTGACGGGCGGCAGATGCGCAGCTTCCTGGAAACCACCCCGGTGGACCTGATCGTGCTCGACATCATGCTGCCCGGCGACGATGGCCTGCTGCTGTGCCGCGAGCTGCGCGCCGGCAAGCACAAGGCCACGCCGGTGCTGATGCTCACCGCGCGCAACGACGAGACCGACCGCATCATCGGCCTGGAGATGGGCGCCGACGATTACCTGGTCAAGCCCTTCGCCGCCCGCGAGCTGCTGGCGCGGATCAATGCCGTGCTGCGCCGCACGCGCATGCTGCCGCCGAACCTGGTGGTCACCGAGAGCGGCCGCCTGCTGGGCTTCGGCCGCTGGCGCCTGGACACCACCGCGCGCCACCTGCTGGACCAGGACGGCACCCTGGTCGCCCTGAGCGGTGCCGAGTACCGGCTGCTGCGGGTGTTCCTCGACCACCCGCAACGGGTGCTCAACCGCGACCAGTTGCTCAACCTGACCCAAGGCCGCGACGCCGACCTGTTCGACCGTTCCATCGACCTGCTGGTCAGCCGCCTGCGCCAGCGCCTGCTGGACGACGCCCGCGAACCGGCCTACATCAAGACCGTGCGCAGCGAGGGCTATGTGTTCTCGCTGCCGGTGGAGATCCTCGAGGCCGCATCATGAAGCTGGCGCTGCACTGGCCGCGCACCCTCGCCTCGCGGCTGTCGCTGATTTTCCTGATCGGCCTGGCGCTGGCCCAGGGCCTGTCGTTCGCCGCGCAGTCCTACGAGCGTTACCAGAGCGCCAAGATGACCATGCTCGGCAACCTGGAGAGCGACGTCTCGACCTCCATCGCCATCCTCGACCGCCTGCCCGCCGCCGAGCGCCCCGCCTGGCTGCAACGCCTGCAACGGCGCAACTATGGCTACCTGCTCAGCGCCGGCGAACCCGGCCAGCCCCTGGACGGCGACGATGTGCCGGTCTCGGTGCACTCGATCAAGAACGCCCTCGGCCGCGACTACGACCTGGCGTTCAACAGCATTCCCGGGCCGCGCCAGCACTACCAGGCCCACCTGCGGCTGGCCGACGGCAGCCCGCTGACCATCGACGTGCGCCCGGCACTGGTGCCGATGTCGCCCTGGCTACCGGCAGTGCTGCTCGGGCAATTGCTGGTGTTGATCCTCTGCGCCTGGCTGGCGGTGCGCATCGCCGTGCGCCCGCTGACCCGGCTGGCCCAGGCGGTGGACAGCCTCGACCCCAACACCCACGGCGTGCACCTGGACGAAAAGGGCCCGATCGAAGTGGTGCACGCGGCCAAGGCCTTCAATGCCCTGCAGGCGCGGATCGGCGCCTACCTCAAGGAGCGCATGCAACTGCTGGCGGCGATCTCCCACGACCTGCAGACGCCGATCACCCGCATGAAGCTGCGCGCCGAGTTCATGGACGACTCCGCCGAGAAGGACAAACTGTGGAACGACCTGAGTGAAATGGAGCACCTGGTGCGCGAAGGCGTGGCCTATGCCCGCAGCATCCATGGCGCCACCGAGGTCAGTTGCCGGATCGACCTGGACGCCTTCCTCGACAGCTTGGTGTTCGACTACCAGGACACCGGCCAGGACGTCGAGCTGGCGGGCAAGAACGGCGCGCTGATCGACACCCGCCCCCACGCCTTGCGCCGGGTCCTGGTGAACCTGGTGGACAACGCGCTGAAGTTCTCCGGCGCGGCGCGGATCGAGGTCCAGGCGCAGGCGGGCGATCGCCTGTCGGTCAAGGTCCTGGACCGTGGCCCGGGGATCAGCGAAGAACAGCTGGCCGAAGTGCTCAAGCCGTTCTATCGAGTGGAAAGCTCGCGCAACCGCGACACCGGCGGCACCGGCCTGGGCCTGGCCATTGCCCAGCAACTGGCGGTGGCCCTCGGCGGCTCGCTGCGCTTGAGCAATCGCGAAGGGGGTGGCCTGTGCGCCGAGCTGATCCTGGTCAGCAGCACGGCCAGTCTCTGAACGCCTGGCTACACAGGCATACATAACCGCCCTTTGCCGACACAGCCGATATACACGGCCTTGCAAGACTCCTGGGACGCGCCGCGACAGCGGCGCCCAACCTCAAGGAGCCTCTCATGCCCACTCAAACCCTCCCCTCGCGTTTCCATGGCTGGCGGCTGTTCAGCCTGCTGGCCGCCGCCGTGCTGCTGATGACCGCGCTGATCCTGCTGCTCGAACCGGACCTGGTCGAGGCCACCCGCAGCGCCATCCGCGCCACCGCGCGTTCGTCCTTCGTGCTGTTTCTGCTGGCCTTCACCGCCTCGGCGTTCGCCGTGCTGCTGCCCTCGCCGCTGAGCCAGGCACTGGTGCGCGAGCGCCGCTTCATCGGCCTGGCGTTCGCCTTCTCGCACCTGGTGCACGCCCTGCTGATCTACAGCTACGGGCAACTGAACCCGGAGTTCTGGCCCGGCCGCAGCACCCTGGGCAACCTGCCCGGGTCCGTGGGTTACCTGTTTATCCTGCTGCTGACCCTGACCTCGTTCAAAGGCCCGGCCGCGCTGCTCAGCCGTACCGCCTGGAAACGCCTGCACACCACCGGCATGTGGGTGATCGCGACGATCTTCGCCTACTCCAATTTCAAGCGCATTCCGCTGAGCGCCTGGTACCTGCTGCCCTTCGCCGTCACCTGCTCGGCCATGACGATCAACCTGCTGGGCAAGCTGGCCCAGGCCCACAAACGCCGGCAACGCCAGGCCCTGAGCCCACGCTGAACAACACCGCGCCCCTGTAGCCGCTGCCGCAGGCGGCGCCGCTTTTGCACTCCCCACTTAACACCGGAGAACCACCCCATGATCCTCACGCTTTCGTCCGCCCTCGACGGGCTGCAACGCCAGCTCAACCGCCTGTCCCCCTGGGTCGCGCTCCTCAGCCTGCGCCTGTTGCTGGCCTGGGAGTTCTTCGAATCGGGCCTGGAAAAATGGCAGGGTGAAAACTGGTTCCAGGAGATCCAGTCGGCCTTTCCGTTTCCTTTCGACCAACTGCCGGCGAGCCTGAACTGGCAGTTGTCGATGTGGGCCGAGCTGTTGTGCGCCCTGGCGCTGCTGCTGGGCCTGGGCACCCGCTGCGCCGCGCTGGTGCTGATCGTGGTCACGCTGGTCGCCACCGCCGCCGTGCACTGGCCGGCGGACTGGTCGACCCTGAGCGAGCTGGCCCAGGGTTACGCCATCAGCAACAAGGGCCACGGCAACTTCAAGCTGCCGGCGATCTACCTGGCGGCACTGCTGCCGCTGCTGTTCCAGGGCCCGGGCAAGCTCAGCCTGGATGCATTGATCGGGCGCCTGCGCCACGGGCGCTGATACCCCGGGGCAAAAAAAGCCGCAGCGTGAGCTGCGGCTTTGGTCTTTCTGCGGGAAAAGTTTGATAACAGACACATCTCCCTGTAGCCGCTGGCGCAGCCTGCGCTCGGCGGCGCAGCCGTCGTAAAACCGGTGATCGCGTTCGATCTGATACCCCGCGTTGCCTGGGTTTGCGGCCGCTGCGCAGCCGGGCGCAGGCTGCGCCAGCGGCTACACAGGGCCGATAACGCCTTGGTTGTGCAGCTGTCGCAGCAGACTCTGGCCAGTTGATCGGGCGCCTGCGCCACGGGCGCTGATATCTCGGGGCAAAAAAAGCCGCAGCGTGAGCTGCGGCTTTGGTCTTTCTGCGGGAAAAGTTTGATAACAGACACATCTCCCTGTAGCCGCTGGCGCAGCCTGCGCTCGGCGGCGCAGCCGTCGTAAAACCGGTGATCGCGTTCGATCTGATACCCCGCGTTGCCTGGGTTTGCGGCCGCTGCGCAGCCGGGCGCAGGCTACGCCAGCGGCTACACAGGGCCAATAACGCCATGGTTATGCAGCTGTTGCAGCAAGCTCTGGCCAGTTGATCGGGCGTCTGCGCCACGGGCGCTGATATCTCGGGGCCAAAAAAGCCGCAGCGTGAGCTGCGGCTTTGGTCTTTCTACAGGGAAAATTCGATAACAGGCGCATCGCCCTGTAGCCGCTGGCGCAGCCTGCGCTCGGCGGCGCAGCCGTCGTAAAACCGGCTATCGCATTCGATCTGATACCCCGCGTTGCCTGGATTTGCGGCCGCTGCGCGGCCGGGCGCAGGCTGCGCCAGCGGCTACACAGGGCCAATAACGCCTTGGTTATGCAGCTGTTGCAGCAAGCTCTGGCCAGTTGATCGGGCGCCTGCGCCACGGGCGCTGATACCCCGGGGCAAAAAAAGCCGCAGCGTGAGCTGCGGCTTTGGTCTTTCTACGGGGGAAACTCGACAACAGGCGCATCGCCCTGTAGCCGCTGGCGCAGCCTGCGCTCGGCGGCGCAGCCGTCGTAAAACCGGTGATCGCGTTCGATCTGATACCCCGCGTTGCCTGGGTTTGCGGCCGCTGCGCAGCCGGGCGCAGGCTACGCCAGCGGCTACACAGGGCCAATAACGCCATGGTTATGCAGCTGTTGCAGCAAGCTCTGGCCAGTTGATCGGGCGTCTGCGCCACGGGCGCTGATATCTCGGGGCCAAAAAAGCCGCAGCGTGAGCTGCGGCTTTGGTCTTTCTACAGGGAAAATTCGATAACAGGCGCATCGCCCTGTAGCCGCTGGCGCAGCCTGCGCTCGGCGGCGCAGCCGTCGTAAAACCGGCTATCGCATTCGATCTGATACCCCGCGTTGCCTGGATTTGCGGCCGCTGCGCGGCCGGGCGCAGGCTGCGCCAGCGGCTACACAGGGCCAATAACGCCTTGGTTATGCAGCTGTTGCAGCAAGCTCTGGCCAGTTGATCGGGCGCCTGCGCCACGGGCGCTGATACCCCGGGGCAAAAAAAGCCGCAGCGTGAGCTGCGGCTTTGGTCTTTCTACGGGGGAAACTCGACAACAGGCGCATCGCCCTGTAGCCGCTGGCGCAGCCTGCGCTCGGCGGCGCAGCCGTCGTAAAACCGGTGATCGCGTTCGATCTGATACCCCGCGTTGCCTGGGTTTGCGGCCGCTGCGCAGCCGGGCGCAGGCTGCGCCAGCGGCTACACAGGGCCAATAACGCCTTGGTTGTGCAGCTGTCGCAGCAGACTCCGGCCATTGCCGAGAAAGGTCTCGAGGTCGTCGATGCCCGCTTCCAGGGCCAGGCCTTGCAACTGGTCGCGACCGTGGAGTTGGGGAAACGCCTCGATACGCTCCAGCAGGCGCCAGGCCAGCGGGCTGAGCTCGGAGAAGTGCACCCGATAGTCGGCATCGCGGCGGATCAGCAGCAAGGTCGGCACATCCCCGGGCTCGCTGGGACGCCAGGCCGGGCCCAGGCGCTGCACCGGCCAGGCGTAGGCCAGCGGCCAGGCCAGGGGCGACAGGCGCAAGGGCTGGGTCAGCAGCCACTCCGGGTCGCTGGCCGGCAGCGGTTCGGCCTCGGCCTGCTGCAGGGCCATTTCGATCCACTCGTAATGGCTCAGCTCCAGCATGAAGGCCGGCCAGCTACCGTCCTGCAAAGCGGTGGGCATGGAAGCCATCCAGGCCACGAACTCGCCGGCGATCTCGCCGAACTTCGGCGTGGCGCAACGGTGCTCGCGCAGGAAAACCCGCAGCAGCCGGCGCCAGTCCGCCTCGCCCAGTATCGAGCGCAACACCGGGAAGGTATTGCCGAGCAACGACAGCAGGTTGTCGAACACCAGCTCGCGGTAAATCTCCACCCGCGCGCGGTCCATCCCGGCCGGCGGCGCGCGGTGCTCGGGGTCGCGCAGGTAGGCGGTCAGGGCCTGTTGCTGGGCGTCGAGGGCGATCAGCGGCTTATCCATGGGCCGGCCTCCCCCGCATCTGGCAGGCACTGGCCTGCAACTGGCGGATGCTGTCCAGTTCGCCCAGCAGCTCGGCGAATGGCGGGAAGTTGAAGTCCCGTTCCAGCAGGGTCGGCTGCACGCCAAACAGCTGGTAGGCGCGCGCCAGCAAGTCCCGGACCACCGGTTTGACCGGCGCGCCATGGGTGTCGATCTTCAGGCTGTCGGACTGGTCGTAGTGCCCGGCCACATGCATCGCCACCACCCGTTCCGGCGGCAGGCCGGCGAGAAAGGCCTGGGGGTCGAACCCGTGGTTCACCGAGTTGACGTAGAGGTTGTTGACGTCCAGCAACAGGTCGCAATCGGCTTCGGCCAGCACCGCGTTGGTGAAGGCCAGCTCATCCATGTCCTGGCGCGGCGCGGCGTAGTACGAGACGTTCTCCACCGCCAGGCGCCGGCCCAGCACATCCTGGGCCTGGCGGATGCGCGCCGCGACATGGCGTACCGCCTCGTCGGTGAACGGCAGCGGCAGCAAGTCGTAGAGGTGCCCGTCGTCGCCGCAGTAGCTCAGGTGCTCGCTGTACAGCGGCACCTTAAAGCGCTCGAGGAACTGGCGCACTTCCCGCAGGAACCCCAGGTCCAGCGGCGCCGGGCCGCCGAGGGACAACGACAGCCCGTGGCAGCTCAACGGGTAACGCTCGGCCAGGGCCCGCAGCGCGGCGCCATGGGCACCACCGATGCCGATCCAGTTTTCCGGCGCCAGCTCCAGAAAATCAAAAGCGCCCGCAGGCGCCGTATTCAATGCGTCGAGCAAGGCTCGACGCAAGCCAAGCCCCACGGCTGCCGAAACAGGCGGCCGCGGGGCCTGGGCGGATGATGGGACGTTGCAGGGTCGTATTGAGGGAGGCATGGGTCCATCTCCTGGTTGCCCCGGAAAAAATCGGGGGGCACTTGAGTGCCCCCCGCCACCAGCAATCAGGACTCGATCGCCGCACCGCACTTGCCTTCGCCACATTTGCCTTCGGCCGAACCGGCCTTGGCCGCCAGGTACTGCTTGGCTTCGCTCAGGCTGATGGCGCCATCGTGGTTGACGTCGATCTTGTCGAACTCGGCGGCGCGCTCGGGGGCGGCGGCGATGAACTCCTCGCGGGAGACCTTGCCGTCGTGGTTAGTGTCGGTCTTGGCGAACTTGTCTTCGCCACACTTGCCTTCGGTGGAGGTCTTGACCCCGTCGGCCGCGGCCAGGGTGTAGCCCTGGGACAGCTCGGTCATGCTCAGCGCCGAAGCGGCGGTGGACAACCCCAGGCCGCCGACCAGTGCCAGGCCGAGCGCGACGTTGGAAACATTGGAGAGTTTGAACATGCTGATACCCCTTCGATGGATTGATTAACGGTTCCCGCCACCGTCACCGAGAAGCTCGATGCTGGCGGGTGGACGTAGTTAATCCTCGGGGTGTATCCAGGTTGTGTGCGCAACCGTCGCCAGGATAAGCAGATGTATCAGCGCCGGTCCGATACACACTTCGATACAAGGTTGTCGGCCTGTGCCCCGGCCTCTCACGAAGGATCGGTCTTGCGCCGGATCAGTTGCGCGATGGCCTGGGCATCCATGGGTTCGCTCAGGTAGAAGCCCTGGGCCTCGTCGCACTGCACGTCGTTCAAGGCGCTGAGTTGATCGGGGGTCTCCACCCCCTCGGCGGTCACGGTCAGGGACAGCGCGCGTCCCAGCCCGACGATGGCCTGGATGATCGAGCGATCGCCGCCACCGGCAGTCAGCCCGCCCACGAAGCTGCGGTCGATCTTCAGCCCGTCGAACGGGAACGAACGCAGGTAGCTCAGGGACGAGTAACCCGTGCCGAAGTCGTCCATCAGCAAGCGCACGCCCAGGGCCTTGAGCCCCTGCATGATGTTCAGCGCGCCCTGGGCGTCGTCGAGCATCACGCTTTCGGTCAACTCCAGTTCCAGCCGCGCCGGGGCCAGCCCGCTCTCGGCCAGTGCCGCCTTGACCCGCGCCACCAGGTGCCCGCGCTGGAACTCGGTGGGCGACAGGTTGACCGACACCACCACGTCGTCCGGCCAGCTGGCCGCCGCCCGACAGGCCGTGTGCAACACCCAGTTGCTCAGCGGCAGGATCAGCCCGGTTTCTTCGGCGATCGGAATGAACAGCTCGGGCCCCAGCAACCCGCGCTGCGGGTGCTGCCAGCGCACCAGGGCCTCGGCGCCCGCCAGCTGCTTGCCCTGGAGCCGGTAACGCGGCTGAAAGTGCAGGCGCAACTGGTCCTGCTTGATGGCCAGGCGCAGGTCGCTTTCCAGCTGGCGGCGCTCGACGATGCGCGCGTTCATGTCGCCGGCGTAGAAGCGCCAGGTATTGCGCCCCGCTTCCTTGGCTTCGTACAGCGCGATATCGGCATAGCGCAGCAGCTCCTCGGCCAGGGTCGCGTCGACCGGGGCCATGGCGATGCCGATACTGGCGCTGATGAACACTTCGTGCTCGGCGATGGAGAACGGCAACTCGATGCAATCGATCAGGCGTCGACAGAGGCTTTCTACCTCCTGATAAGAGGCCATGCCCACCACAACCAACACGAACTCGTCCCCCCCAATACGCGCCACCAGGTCATCGCCGCGCAGGCAGCCCGCCAGACGCTGGGAGACCTCGTTCAACACCTGGTCGCCCGCCGCGTGCCCGAGCAGATCGTTGACTGGCTTGAAGCGGTCGAGGTCGATACTGAGCATCGCCAGCGGCGTCTCCAGGGTCGGCATGGACTTGAGCTTACCCTCAAGAAACTCCTGCATTCGCGTACGGTTGGCCAGGCCGGTCAGGGCATCGTGCTGCGACAGGTATTCGATGCGCCGGCGGGCCTCGACTTCTTCGGTGATATCGGTGGCGGTACCACGATAACCACGCCCTTCTATCTCCCGTACCGACAAGCGGCAGATGCGCGCCCGGCCATCGCCGGACTGGTAATTGCACTGCAGCACCGCATTGGCGCGGCGGGCATGGTCCTTGAACCAGGTGGACAAGGCCCCCTGGTCGGACCTCAGGATCTCGTCCACCGGCCGGCCCAGGCAGCTGTCCCGCGACAGCCCGGTGACCACTTGGAAGCGCTCCGACAGATAGGTGAAATGCAACTGCCCGTCGACCTCCCAGATCCAGTCCGAGGAGGCTTCGGCGACATCGCGAAAACGCTCCTCGCTGGCCGCCAGCGCCCAGCGGCTGGCCACCAGCGACGCATGCTCGGTATCCATGATCCGCGCCGCCGCGGTGGTCCGGCGCAGGATGAACCAGGCCATCAGGCCGAACACCAGCCCGGCGCTGGCCAGCAGCGGCAATACCAACACCAGCAATTGGTCGCCTGGACGCTCCGGTGTCCATTGCACCGCCGCGCCGCCATCGGCCAGTGCCAGGGTGGGCAAAGACGTGTCGCCGCTGCTGGCCGCGCGCAGCTGCTCGACGCCGAAGTCCCGCCCCAGCGCTTCGAGCCGGGCCGGATCGAGCCGGGCAACGAACAGCAAGACCGACGGTGGCCGGTTGTCCGGGTGCACACTCGGATCGGTGCCGGGGGACAAGGCCGCCGCGGTAACCAGGGCCGGTACGCCGTCCATGTCGACGAAGGTGCTGACCGCGGTGGCGTTCTTGGTGTCCTGGCGTGCCTGGGCAATCAGCGCGGCCATGGAATGGTTCAGCCAGCCTTGCAGGGTCACGGACTGCAATTGGCCATAGACCAGCGCATAGACCGTGCGGTCGTCCGGGCCGACCACGAATACCCCTTGATAGCCCAGGTCGCTGAACAGCGTGGAACCCAGGTTCTGCCGCACGAACGCCCACTCCGGATCGACCTGCAGGTGCAGGTGTCGGTAGGCATCCCCCCAGAAGGCGTAGTCCTTGACGATTGAGCGGGTGAGTTTTTCAAAGCCCTGCAAGGCATTTTCGCTGTCGAAGTGACTGTGCGCTTCAGCCTCGTGGTTCTGGTCATGGGCGATGTACACCAGCAAGGCCGTGACCAGCAGGAAGATCGCCAGCAGCAGCGCCGAACAGCCCAGTAGCGAAGCGCGGGCCAGGGATAGATTGGAAGAATGGGTCTGCGTGGCAGATGAGGGGGCGACGCCGAGATTTTCCATAAGGCTCCAACGGCTGGAACAACCTACACAGCGGGATGATGGAAGGACAGGCTCTTGGGCAACGCTCGGACTTGCCCATTGACGATAGACGGTTTTTGCCACGTGCTAAGGGTTGATACGCAGAAAACCGGGGCGGTGACCGGGCAGGTACCCAGGCACCAGACAGCTACCGCTCAGCGGCGGGCCGATTAGGCCTCGGCAGCAGGAATGTCCTCCAGCGTGTGGTAGATCGCCAGGCCCAGTTGCCTGCCCAGGGCCACCAGCCGGTCGGCCTCCGCGCAGGCCCCGGCGACCCGCAACACCGCGTCGCAGCGTTGCAACGGATGCCGCGAACCGTGGTCGTCCTGCGCCAGCCATTGCGCTGGCAGCGGGACATGCCCGGCCGCGAACACCTGTGCGGCGCAACGCTCCAGCGCCAGGCTTTCACGGCCGGGGCCCGCCACCAGGATCGTCAGGCGGCGCGGCGGCATCAGGCGCAGTTCCAGGTATTGCAGGAGCATGATGGTCTTGCCGTCGACGATCTCGCCGCTGCGCACCCTATCCAGCGCCTGCTGGTAACCCAGCTCCAGCACCTCGATGTCCTCGCCCTCTTCCTCCAGGCCGCCGCCGTCGCCGACGCGGTCGTCGGGGGAATACTCGCCGATGAAAAAGTGCAGGCGCTCGGTGACCGAGCCGGGGCTCATGAAGGCCTCATAGACCTTCTCCACCGCGCCGACGCGGTAGCCGGTTTCCTCTTCGGCTTCCAGGCGGATGCGTTCTTCCGGGCTGGCATTGTCCAGCAGGCCGGCGGCGGTCTCGATCAGGTAGCCGCTGTGGTCGTTGACGTAGGTCGGCATGCGGAACTGACGGATCAGCAGCACCGTGCGCCGCTCGCGGTTGTACAGCAGGATGGTCGCGCCATTGCCGCGGTCGTAGACCTCGCGGGTCTGCGCCTGCCAGCGGCCGTCGCGGCGTTGCAGGTCGAAGCTGTATTTCTTCAGCAAATACCAGTTGTCGGAGAGCATCTCCTCGGCGGTGATGCGCACGGGTGCGGCTTGCATGGTCTTCCCTCTTGGCAATGGGGCGACATTCAACACGAGTGACGCGCCAGATGTCGATCCCGGCCCTGGCAGGCCTTTGCCAGGCAGCGGCCCGACCCTGGGCACGATCCGGGCAGAAACGACAACGCCCCTCACAGGAGGGGCGTTGGCGATGACGCAGTAAGCTCGCTTACACCTGGATCAGGTTGGCGATCTTCACGTCCGGATCGACATCGGCCTCGTAGTCGACGCCGTCGATCTCGAAGCCGAACAGGCGCAGGAATTCCTGCTTGTAGCCGGCGAAGTCGGTCATCTGGTAGAGGTTTTCGCTGGTGACTTCATCCCACAGCTGCTTCACGCGGTCCTGGACGGCAGGTTCCAGTTCCTTGTAGTCGGCACGCAGGCGGCCTTCCTGGTCGATGATCGGGTTCGGGTTGTACAGGCTGTCCTTGTACAGACCGTAGACCTGCTCGATGCAACCTTCGTGACTGCCCTGCTCCTTCATGACTTTGAACAGCAGCGACAGGTACAGCGGCATGATCGGGATCGCCGAGCTGGCCTGGGTCACCACGGCCTTGAGCACCGATACCCGCGCGTCGCCGCCCAGGTCCGACAGTTCCTTGCGGATGCCGATGACTTTCTGGTCCAGGTCCTTCTTGGCTTCGCCGATGGAACCGTTCCAGTAGATGTCGTGGGTCAGCTTCTCGCCCAGGTAGGTGAAGGCGGTGGTCTTCGCGCCTTCGGCCAGTACCCCGGCTTCGTGCAGCGCGTCGATCCACATCTGCCAGTCTTCGCCGCCCATCACGGCGACGGTGCCGTCGATTTCTTCCTGGGTGGCTGGCTGCAGGGTGGTTTCTTTAACGATTTCCTTGTCGGTGTCGACACCGCGCAGGGTCACCGACTTGCCCAGCGGCTTGAGGGTCGAGCTCAGGACTTCGCCGGTTTTCGGGTGGGTACGACGCGGCGCGGCCAGGCTGTAGACCACCAGGTCGATCTTGCCCAGGTCGCGCTTGATGGTTTCGATGGTCTGGCGCTTCACTTCGTCGGAGAAGGCGTCGCCGTTGATGCTCTTGGCGTACAGGCCTTTTTCTTCGGCGAACGTGTGGAAGGCCGCGGTGTTGTACCAGCCGGCGGTGCCGAGCTTGCCGTCAACGCTGCCACGCTCGAAGAACACACCCAGGGTGTTGGCGCCACAACCGAAGGCGGCGGTGATACGTGCGGCCAGGCCATAGCCGGTGGAAGCGCCGAGCACCAGTACGTTCTTTGGCCCAGCGTCGATGGTGCCTTGTTCGGTGACGTAGTCGATCTGTTGCTTGACGTTGGCTTCGCAACCGACCGGGTGGGTCGTCACACAGATAAAGCCGCGAACGCGGGGTTTGATGACCATACACAATCTCCCAATTTCAATATGCCAAGAGCCAATACGGGCTGCAGCAGCGTCACTTGTTCAAGTCGTAGACGCTCGGAACGTCCTCGCGTCACGCCTTGGGTTTCCAATGAGTGCAGATTTGCCCGCCAGCATAAGTTCATTCCAGGGTTTGGGCCAGAAAACGCTGAGATTGCGCCATGGCCTGTACGGCGTGGGAAAAGCTACGGTCATTTGTTCAAACGGTGGGCATCGTAGGCGTCCAGGGCCTGATAAGCGGTGTAGGTCGCCTGCGCCGCGACCAGGCCGGCCAGGCCGAAGGTGGGCACCAGGCCGAACTGGCCGAATCCCTGGGGAATGGGAATGGCCTTGGCGATGGCATCCGCCAGCACCTCCCCCGCCACCGTGGTCGGGGCCATGCCGTGCCCGCCGAACCCCACGGCGTGCCACACGCCGTTGGCGTCCCGGCCAATCTGCGCCATCTGCTGGCGGCCGTAGCTCATCAGCCCGCCCCAGGCATACTCGATCTCCACATCGGCCAGTTGCGGATAGACCGTCACCAGGTCGGCTTTGAGCAAGCCGGCAATCGCCTGCGGGCCACGGTTGAGGATGGAAATGCGCCCGCCCCAGAGGATCCGGCTGTCCGCCAGCGGGCGGTAATAGTCGAAGGCAAAGCGGGTGTCGTAAATCGCCGACTCGCAGTTGATCGAATCCTTCAGGGCCTCGCCCAGGGGCTCGGTCGCCACCACGTAGGTGGCAATCGGCAGCGTCGCCCGCTCCACCGGGCGGTACAGCCCGCGGGCATACCCGCCCGCGGCGAACACCACCTGCTCGGCCAGCACCTCGCCGCCCGCGGTCTTGACCAGGTACTTGCCGCCCTGCCGCTCGATCGCCAGGGCCGCGGAGTGTTCGTGGATATCGATGCCGTAGCCGGCGACAGCCGCGGCCACGCCATACACATACTTGAGCGGGTGGAAGTGAAAGGCGTTGCTCTCGAACAAGGCGCCAAAGTAGCGCTCGGTCTTGAGCTTTTCCCGCAACTCACCCGGCGGCACGTACTGCCAGTCGACGCCGTAGACCGCCTTCATCAACTGCCGAGGTTGTTCCAGGCGCGTCGGGTCGTTGAACCAGTTGGCCAGCAACACGCCCTTGTCGATCAGGTCGCACTGGATGCCGTATTGCCGGACACGCTGGCGAATCAGCTCGACCGCATCGATGGTCAGCCGATAGAGCCGCCGCGCTTCCTCGCGGCCCAGGGTCTTGAGCAGCTCGGCATTGCCCAGGCAGTAGCCGCCGAACACAAAACCGCCGTTGCGCCCCGAAGCGCCATGCCCCACGGTGTGCGATTCGAGGACCACCACGTCGGTCACCCCGCGTTCGGCCAAGCCCAGCGCCGTGGAAAGCCCGGCCAGCCCGCCGCCGAGAATGCACACCCGGGTCTCCACCCGGCCGCCAAGCGCCGGATAGGCGCTCTTCTCGACCGTGGCTTGGTAATAACTTTCGAGAAAATCCTGACTCATCACTTGGCTCCGACCTGGGTCATTCGCACAGCAAGACCCACATTCTCATTCATCGCCGATTCCGCTGGCAGATCACATTCGGACGTGCTGCGAATCATTGAAAAGCTCATGTCATCGAACCGGACGAACCTGGAGCCACTGATGACCTTGTGCGCCAGCCAGATCGCCAGGAACAGCACCAGGCCAATGTAGGTGGCGGTCAGCCCGGCCCAATCGATCGAGTCGCCGAGCAGGGCTTGATAGTTCTGCCCCAGGGTGACAAACAGGCACAGGACAAAGGCGAAAATCGGCCCGAACGGAAAGAACCGCGACACATAGGGCAGATTGCCCAGGTCGTTGCCCTGGCGCACATAGCCGCGACGAAACCGGTAGTGGCTGACCGCGATGCCCAGCCAGGCGATAAAACCGAGCATGCCCGAGGTGTTGAGCAGCCAGTTGTAGATCTGCCCCGGGCTGAAGATGAAGGTCAAGAAGCACAGGGCCGCCACCGTGGCGGTAGCCAGCAGCGCCCACCGCGGGGTGCCGGATGCACTCAAACGGGCGAAGATCGCCGGCGCCTTGCCTTCCAGGGCCAGGCTGTAGAGCATCCGCGAGGAGGCATACATGCCAGAGTTCCCGGCGGACAGCACCGAGGTCAGGATCACTGCGTTCATCACCGCGGCCGCGCCGAGCATATCGGCCCGCTCGAAGATCAGGGTAAAGGGGCTGACCCGGATATCGGACACCCCATTTCTCAACAGGCTGGGGTCGTTGTAGGGAATCAACAGGCCGATGATCAGGATGGTCAGCACGTAGAACAGCAGGATCCGCCAGAAGATCTGCCGCACCGCGCGCGGCACGTTTTTCCCGGGGTCCCGGGTTTCACCGGCGGCGATGCCGACGAACTCGGTGCCCTGGAACGAAAACCCCACGATCATCGCCACCCCGACCAGGGCCCCCAGGCCGCCGACAACAGGTGCATCGCCAATCGACCAGAGCCGGGGGCCGGCATTTTCGCCGCCACTGAGAATACCGAACAGCATCAAGACGCCCACCGTGATAAACAGCAGGATAGTGATGACTTTAATCAGCGCGAACCAATATTCGGACTCACCGAACAAGCGCACCGAAGCCATATTGAGTGCGGTGATGATCACTAGAAAACCCGCACTCCAGATATACCCCGGCACATCGGGAAACCAATAAGCCATGATGATCTGCGCGGCCACCAGATCCACAGCAATGGTCACCGCCCAGGCATACCAGTAGTTCCAGCCCAGGGCGAAGCCGAAACTTTCATCGACATACTTCGAGGCATAAGTTGAAAACGAACCGGTGACCGGCATGCAGGACGCCAGTTCACCGAGGCTGGTCATCAGAAAGAACACCATGGCGCCAATGACCACAAAGGCCAGCAGCGCGCCACCGGGGCCGGACTGGGCAATGGTCGAGCCCGAGGCGACGAACAGCCCGGTGCCGATGCTGCCGCCAATGGCGATCATGCTCAGGTGACGGGGCGTCAGGGTTCTTTTCAATCCGCCGGCGGTTTTCTCGCTGTGAAAATCGCCGGTCATGTCGCACGCACCCGGCACTTTTGTGGAGTCTGTCATGGATCACCCTTTTTATTATATTTAAGCCACCGATGAGTTGACTCACGCGGTATGGCAGTGTCCCTGGATTGTTTTCCGTCCCCACTAAAGCCCACAAAAATACCGCTGACAAATGATTTTCCCGCATCACATCAGTCGCATAAGGAATACGCTGGCGGTTACAAAGCTTAAAAAGCCGACAAACTAGCAAAGTGCTATCTGCCTACAAACCATAACTAAAACCCTGTCAGGATTAGTTGGTTTTCACGGAGAAAAATAGAAGTTTCCTACACGCTAATAACTTGAACTAAAGAAAATATTCTTCAAGTAGCCAAGCCCGTTCCTGACACCCGGCAGGCCTTGATCTTTGGCGGAGGTGCAGGCCCGGGTCGCCCCGCTTGCTAACCGTGCCAGCCGACAAACCACTGTCCGAACACCCGGGCCGGCATGGGTGAGGAAAACAGTTGGCCCTGCCCCACGTCATAGCCCCACGCCTGCAAGAGATCACGTTGCGCGGCGTGTTCGATGCCCTCGGCGATCATCCGCAGGGACAGGCCCTTGCCGATGCCGATGACCGCCTCGCTCAAGGCGCGGCAGGAGGCATCGTGCTCCAGCTCCTCGACGAAGCTCTGGTCCAGCTTCAGCTCGTCGATCGGCAAGCGCCGCAGATAGCCCAGGCTGGAATATCCCGCGCCAAAGTCATCGATGGCCAGGCGCACGCCCAGGGTATGCAGGTCCTGGAGGGTCTGCTCGGTAGTCGGGTTGCGGCACAGGAACACCCCCTCCGTCACCTCCACGCACAGGTCCGCCGGCTGCAGGCCGCAGCGCTGCAATTGGCGGGCGATCAGGGCCGCCAGGTTGAGGTTGTGGAAGTTGATCGGCGACAGGTTGACCGAGATCGACGGCACCCGGATTCCCGCTCGACGCCAGCGCGCCAGTTGCTCGCAGGCCTCGCACAGCACCCACTGGCTGAGGTAGTTGATCAACCCGCACTCCTCGGCCAGCGCGATGAATTGCGCAGGCGCGATAGTGCCCAGGCTCGGATGCTCCCAGCGCGCCAGCGCCTCGACCCCGACCAGGCCGTTGGTGCGCAAGTCGATCTGCGGTTGATAGACCAGGTACAGGTCGTCGCCGGTCAGGGCCTGGCGCAGGGCCGTCTCCAGTTGCAAGCGCTGCTGGGCGAGCTGGCCCATCTCCTCAAGGAAGAACCTGAAGCCGCCGCGCTCGGTACGCTTGGCCTGGTACATGGCGATATCGGCGCAATGCAGCAGGCTTTCCATATCCTGGCCGTCGCTGGGGTACAGGCTGACGCCGACGCTGGCCGAAGGAACCATGGCGGTCCCGGCAATATCGGCCGGCGCGCCCAGGATCGGCAGCAGGCGTTCGAGAAAGGTCGTGACCCGGGCGGCGTTCATCCGTGGCAGCACCAGCACGAACTCATCGCCCGACAGCCGCCCGACGAGGTCCGACTCGCGCAGCACGCTGCGCAGCCGGTGCGCCATGACCTGCAACAGCTCATCGCCCGAGGCATGCCCCAGGGCCTCGTTGACCTGCTTGAAGCGGTCCAGGTCGACATACAGCACCGCCAGCTCGCCCTGCTCCAGGGCGACCTCGGCGAGGCTGCGGTTGGCCTCGGCCAGCAGGGAACTGCGATCGGGCAAGCCGGTCAGCGCGTCGGACAAGGCCATGCGGCGGCTCGACTGGCGCGCCGTCTCGCGCTCCGGGGGCGGCTCCTGCAACAGGGCGCCGACGACCTTGTGCTGTAGCCCTTCGGGCAGCCTGGAACGGCTGATATCGGTGAACACAATGACGATATTGCCAATCCGCCCCTTGGCGTCGAACACCGGCGCCGAGCGGACATGCACCCACAGCCGCTGGCCGTTGCGCTTGCCGACCAGGCCGCGGGCTTCATGGGGCTGGCCACTGAGGATGCTCTCCAGTCGCAGCTCGCCGGCCTGGGCCGCCCCCGGGGTATCGGCGACGAAGAACATCTGCGGCGAGCGCTCGAGCAATTCCTCGCGGGAATACCCCAGCAAGCGCACCAGCCCGTCGTTGATGTAGATCAGCCGGCCGTCGGCGTCGACGATGCAGATGGCCGAGCGGCTGGCGTTGACCGACATCGACAGCAGGCACTGCTCGATATCCTTGAGCCGCGCCTGGGTCACGTCCTTGAAAAAGGCGGCATAGAGAATGCGCCCCTGCAGAGTGATTTTCGAGATCGCCATTGCGCCCCAGCGCTCTTCGCCATCGTTACGGGTGATGCAGACATCGCGGCTGGTGCCGATGATCTTGTTGATACCGGTCTCGCCGTCGTTCCGCGAGCGGATGGGGATCGGCACCAGCGTGCCGACCTCGCGGCCCAGCACCTCGTGCCGTTGACAGCCCCAGAAGCGCTCGGCCGCCGCGTTGAAGAACACCACCTGGTTGCGATCGTCGATGATCACCACGGCATCGTTGGCCTGTTCCAGGGTCCGCGCGAAAAAATCCGCCGCTTCTTCTCCGGCCGTTGACCCAACGCTCATATCCATTGCCGCCACTGCATGCATGCCATCACGGTCATCGTCCCTGATCACCCGTGAAGCGCCCTTGAGAGCCCTCGAACTGGAGGGGGCCGGTCCTGGAAGCAACACCCGACACGGCTCAGCGAGGCTGAGAAAAGCGTTTTTACCCGGGCGAGCAGGACATCAGGCCATAGGCGTGGACATGGATCTTTTAGGCCATCGACCTGAAATTAGAGAATAGCCGCGAAGTGACAGGGCCATGGAAAACCGTGCGAACGGCGCCAAATTTCGGCAACACCAGGCAATCCGGGCGCCTTCTCATCGGCAGCGGGCGCCCCGCCTGTCGCCCCAGGTGGCGATTTCGTCTCTGGCCGTTTCGCCACTTGCGTTGTCCGATGCGCTTGGCTTTTCATGGCGCCCCTGAGCACCACACAAACCTGCGTGGTTCATTTCAGGTTCTTCAACCCGGGGCAACAGGAGTGGCGGTGAATAAATTCTCAGACATGAGCACCTTCGTCGCCGTCGTCGAGGCGGCCAGTTTTTCCGAAGCCGGGCGGCGCCTGGGGACCACCAAGTCGCTGGTCAGCCAACGCATGCAACAGCTGGAAAAACGCCTGGGCGTGGTGTTGCTGACCCGTGGCCGGCCGCTGAAGCTGACCGAGGCCGGCCAGCTGTTCTACGCCGATTGCACGCGCATCCTGCTGGACCTGGCGCACGCCGAAGAGGCGGTGCAGGACCGCCAGGCCAGCCTCGGCGGCACCCTGCGCCTGGCGGCGCCGATGGCCTTCACCCCGCGCTACCTGGCGCCGCTGCTGGCACGCTTCGCCCTGCGCTACCCGCAGCTGTGCGTCGACATGGAAGCCCATGACCGGGTCGCCAACCTGCAGGATGGCCATTTCGACGTAGCCATCCGCCTGGGCCCCCTCCACGATTCCTGCCTGGTGGCACGGCCGCTGACCGAGAACCGTCACCTGATCTGCGCCAGCCCCGACTACCTGGCGCGCCAGGGCACTCCCGAACACCCCGGCGACCTGCAGCAGCACGACGGGCTGATCTACTACAACCGCGAGCCGAACGGCATGTGGAGCCTGCCACTGGACGGCGCGCAACACTCGTTCCGGGTCCGGGTACGGATGCGCACCGACTCCGGGCACCAGTTGCTCGAAGGCGCGCTGGCCGGCCTGGGGCTGGCGATCCTGCCGACCTTCCTGGCAGCCGACGCCCTGCTCGACGGCCGGCTGGTGTCGGTGCTGGACGACTATGCGCCGTCCGGCGGGCACATCTCGGCGGTGTACCTCAAGACCCTGAAAACCCCGCCCAAGGTCCAGGCGCTGATTCAATTTCTCGGCGAGGAAATCGGTCGCCCGGCGCCCTGGGACGCAGCCTTGATCGCTCGCGGATTGTTGCCGAGCGGCTCCAGCGCCTGACTGCGCGGGGCCCGCCGCCTGGTCCAGTAATACTGAACCGGCGGTTCACTTTAGAGTGGCTGTCGCTCAACCCGAGCGCACCTTAGCCTCAGCTTCCATCTGACAGGCATTCGCCTGCTATGGGAGATGAGCGATGAGTCACCACCAACCAGAAAACCCTTCGCGCCGCAAACTGCTGGCCCAGACAGTCGCCGGCTCGGCGACCCTGGCGATAGGCTCCATGCTGGGTGCCGGCCCCGCTTTCGCGGCCGCCCCGCAAGGCGCCAACGGCAAGCGCGACGGCAGCGCCGGCAACCCGGTCGACGTCCTGATCATCGGCGGCGGTTCGGCCGGCGCGGTCATGGCCCGGCGCCTGAGCGAACGCAGCGAGCGCACCGTGCTGCTGCTCGAAGCCGGCCACGTCTACGGCACCCGCGACTACCCGAAAGTGATCGCCAGCAGCGACAGCGTCGGCGGCGATGCCAGCAGCGACTGGGGCTACCAGACCCTGCCCGGCTACATCGGCCATCCGATCCACGCGATTCGCGGCAAGGTGCTGGGCGGCAGTTCGGCGGTCAACGGCGCGGTGGCGATCCGCGCCCGCAAGCAGGACCTGGTCAATTGGAACCTGCCCGGCTGGTCCTATGAAGAACTGCTGCCGTCATTCAAGAAGCTGGAAAAGCGCAACACCGGCAGCGCCGAACTGCATGGTCACGACGGCCCCCTGCCGGTGCACCAGCTGACCCGCAATGACATCAGCCCCATGCAGCGGGCCTTCGTCGAAGCAACCATCGCCAACGGCTACCGCGCGGTCGACGACTTCGACGGCGCCGACGCCAACGGTGTCGGCCCCTACCCGATGAACATCGTCGACGGCGTGCGGGTCAACACCGGCATCGCCTACCTCGACAACACCGTGCGGGCCCGCGGCAACCTGCAGATCCGCGGCGACGTGCTGGTGGACCAGGTGCTGTTCGACGGCCGCCGCGCCACCGGCGTGCGCCTGGCCAGCGGCGAAGTCATCCATGCGAACGAAGTCATACTGTCCGCCGGCACCTACGGCAGCGCGGCCATTCTGCTGCGCTCTGGCATCGGCCCGCGCGAGCACCTGGCGTCGCTGTCGATCCCCCTGGTCGCCGCCCTGCCCGTCGGCCAGCGGCTCAAGGACCACCCCTTCTACTACAACGCCTATGCCGCGCGCCCCGAGCTGATCGGCAAGCAGTCCCCGGCGATCGGCGCCAAGCTCTGGACCCACAGCTCCACGGCGAAAAATGGCGACCTCGACCTGCACATCACCGCCACCCACCTGTTCCCCCACGACCAGAGCCCGACCAAGGTCGGTTTTGTCCTCGCCGTGGCCCTGACCCGGCCGCTGTCGGTGGGCAGCCTGAAACTGGCCAGCCGCGACCCGGCCCAGGCGCCGCTGATCGACCTCGACTTCCTGGCCCAGGCCGAAGACCGCGCCCGCTTGCTGGAAGGGGTGAAGCTGGCGCGCAAGATCGGCCAGACCGCGCCGTTGAAGGACCTGATCCACTCGGAGCTGAACCCGGGCGCCCAGGCCAGCAGCGACCAGCAGATCGAGCAGTCGATGCTGGCCACCCTCGACACCTACCACCACCCCACCTCCACCGCCCCGATGGGCCATGCCGGCGACCCCGGCGCCGTGGTCGACCTGGAAGGCCGGGTACACGGCGTGCAGGGCCTGCGAGTGGTCGACGCGTCGATCTTCCCGGACACCATTTCGGTCGCCACCAACGTCACCACCATTGCCACCGCCGAATACATCGCGCGCCGCTACAGCTGAGCCGGAGAACACTGCCATGACCATTCACAACACCCTTGCCAAACACTGGATCGACGGCGCCTGGGTCGATTCGACCGAGCACCGCGAATCCATCGACCCGGCCACCTCCAGGGTCATCGGCCACTATGCCGATGGCGGCGGCGCCGAGGCCGATGCGGCCATCGCCGCGGCCGTGCGTGCCTTCAACAGTGACTGGACCGACGACAGCGCGTTGCGCGCCCGGGTCCTCGACGAGCTGGCCGTCGCCTTCGAGCGCAACAGCGAGGCGCTGATCGAGCAACTGGCGCTGGAGAACGGCAAGATCAAGCCCGAAGCCCGGTTCGAAGTCAGCATGGTGCCGTCCAAGCTGCGTTACTACGCGGCCCTGGCCCGCACCGAGCGCGGCCACAGCGGCACCCCGCGCCCCGACGTGCTGTCCATCGTGCTGCGCGAGCCCATGGGCGTGGCCGGCATCATCGTGCCGTGGAACTCGCCGGTGGTGCTGATGGTGCGTTCGCTGGCGCCGGCCCTGGCCGCCGGCACCACGGTGGTGATCAAGATGCCGGCGCAGACCGCGCAGACCAACGCCCTGATCGCCAAGGTCATGTCCGAGGCGCCTTCCCTGCCGCGCGGGGTGATCAACCTGTTCACCGAGTCCGGCGGCGAAGGCTCGCGCCGCCTGATCGCCTCGCCCCAGGTGCCGGTCATCAGCTTCACCGGCTCTTCCGCCACCGGTCGCGCGATTTCCGCGGTGGGCGCGCAGTCGCTCAAGCGCTTCGGCCTGGAACTGGGCGGCAAGACCCCGCACCTGGTGTTCGACGACGCCGACCTCGACGCCGCGCTGCCGGTCCTGGAAAAAGCCCTGACCGTGTTCGCCGGGCAATTCTGCATGACCGGCTCGCGACTGCTGGTGCAACGCGGCATCGCCGACCAACTGCGCGAGCGCCTGGCGGCGCGCCTGCAAGCGGTGCGGGTCGGCCCGGCTGCCGACCCGCGCAGCGACATGGGCCCGTTGATCGACAAGGCCAACGTGCAGCGGGTCGACCAGGCCGTCGAGGCGGCAATTGCCGCAGGCGCCAAGGTCATCGTCCGCGGTGGCCCGGCCACGGACGGCGAGCTGGCCAACGGCGCGTTCTACCGCCCAACCCTGCTGGAAGTCAGCGACTCGAAGCTGGACATCGTGCAGAAGGAAACCTTCGGCCCGGTGCTGACCCTGCAAGTCTTCGACAGCGAAGCCGAGGGCCTGGCCCTGGCCAACGACAGCGAATACGGCCTGGCCGCCGCCATCTGGACCCGCGACACCCAGCGCTCGCTGCGCGTCGCCCGCAAGGTGCAGGCCGGCACCGTGTGGATCAACGACTGGGCCAAGGTCTACGACGAGTTCGAGGAAGGCGGTTACCGCCAGTCCGGCCTGGGCCGCCTGAATGGCGCCGCGGCCATCGACGATTTCATCGAATACAAACACATCAGCCTGTCGACCGCCGAGGCCTAGGCCCAGACCGAGTTTGACGCGCTACGTACCTGTTTATCCTTAAAGAGGTCACACCCGCATGAAAGGCAAAATCGTACTCGAGGAACACGTCAGCACCGAGCTGAACAACAGCCTGTGGGATGCGTCCGGCGAAGCCACGCGCAATGGCCGGGCCTATATGGCGGATGTGGAACGACGACTGCTGGACAGCGACCAGCGCATCGCCGACATGGACCGTCATGACATCGACCTCGCCATCCTCTCCCTCACCTCCCCCGGCGCCCAGTCGCTGCTCGATCCGCGCCAGGCCATCGCCTTCGCGCAACGCACCAACGAGCAGGTCACCGAGCAGTTCGTCGCCCGCCACCCGCAGCGCTTCAAGGCCTTCGCCACGGTGGCCCTGCAATCGCCCAAGGCGGCGGCCGATGAACTGGAACGTGCGGTAAAGGATTACGGCATGGTCGGGGCACTGATCAACGGCTACACCAACATCGGCAACGCCGATACCGCGCAGTACCTGGACGAACCGCCGGTGTGGGAATTCTGGGAGCGGGTCGCGGCGCTCAACGTGCCGGTCTACCTGCACCCACGCGAACCGCTGCCGAGCCAGCGGCGGATCTACGAGGGCTATCCATCGCTGGTCGGCTCGGCCTGGGGCTTCGCCCACGAAACCGCCACCCACGCGATCCGCCTGATGCTCAGTGGCCTGTTCGACCGTTACCCCAACCTCACCATCATTCTCGGCCACCTGGCCGAAGGCCTGCCGCTGATGCTGCCGCGCCTGGAACACCGCCTGCACATGCAACGCGAAGGCGAAGGCCTGGGCAACGCCAAAAAACCGGTCAGCCACTACTTCAGCCACAACTTCTACCTGACCACCGCCGGGCATTTCCACACTAAGGGTTTGCTGGATTCCATCAGCGAAATTGGGGTCGACCGTGTGCTGTTTTCGGCGGATTACCCGTATGAAAGCATGGCGACGGCGAGTAACTGGTTTGATCAGGCGCTGATTAGTGAGAACGATAGGGAGAAGATTGGACGGGGGAATGCGTTGAGGTTGTTTGGGTTGAAGTGACAGAAAATGGGGTGCGGGTATTCGGGTGGGGTGGTTGGGGCCTGGGTATCCGTGCTTTGAATCCCTTCGTTTTTATCTGTCAGTGCGCTGCTGTGCACTGATGGATGCGTACATCAAAGCCCGTCTGAACATTAAGCCGTTGGCCATTTCAGCTAACGGTCGAGTGAACGTTCACGAATGGTTGTGCTATCGGCCAGAAGCAGGCGTTAGATGAGAGACTGCTTCCGGCCACCTGCAGGAATAATCTGACTAATCCGGCTTAAGCCGGATTAGCAGTCAAGGCTCATTGGTAAGCATACGCTTTCCGATAGTAACACTGACCAACTGACGCTCCACACCGTGGAGCTGTGAACTAATTAGGTATTCCAAATCGCTTCTGCAAATTCAATCAAAGTCGGATCTGCAATACCCCTTGTTACCCTACAGAGGTCGATATTTTGGCCAATCTGAACTTGGAGTTTACCTCTGAGAGAGCGTTCTACGATTTTTCCATGCATGAAACCGCGCATGTTACCGTCAAAGTTTTGTGTGCATTCCCGAGCAATGGCACCAGCGTTGGGCTTGCCTCCGCCCCTATATGAGTCCTGAAGCCGTCTGTTATGTATTGTGTTTATGTACTTCTCAAGTATTGCGTCTCGTCGTTCAATGAGGCACTCATCAATTAGCGCGGAAACTTGTTGGCGTGTTAATTGTGGGTAAAGTTCAGTGATGTGAACTTCGTTCACGAAGTGACTTTCAGCATCATTCCCAACAGAAACAAAGACCTTAATACCTACAGCCTCCAAGCCTTCTTTATACTCTACGACTTCTTGCTCCGTCATATAATCCCGATCACGATGGACTACTACGGACGTGCCAGGAGCATGATCAATTATAAATGAATTCAAAGCTTGGGCAATCTGTATATTAGAGCAACCATTATATGACCAAACCTGATACTCCTCTGGTAAAAATCCAGAGGACTCAGCTATGAGACTTATATATGCTACATCCGTATCTTCAGTCAACAATATGCAGGGAATTTCACCATTTCTCAGTTGATCACCCTTATCAAGTGCACCGATTTCTAACAGAATACTCCGCTCAAGGTCTTCCGAGTTCTCAACCAAAGAACTATTATTTATCCAGTGAATATTGGCATCATCCTTCAGCGCATCAAAAAAATGCCGAGAATGCGTCGAAATAATAAGTTGACAATCAGTTTCTTGATGGAGCTCTTTCAGCAAAATCGCTAGTATTCTTTGGTTGTTAGGGTGCAGGTGTGAGTCTGGCTCATCCAATATCAACAACTTTGGTTTATACAGATAATAATAAGCCAATATTTGAATAGCTTGTAAGATCCCCGTCCCGCATGAGTCAATCGGTAGAGAAACCTCATTACTCGTTACCGTCGCATTAATATGCTCGTCAATATTTGAGTCAAATCTAACACTTATCTCATAGTCCGGAAATACAGTTTTGAACTTACTCTTAAAGGACCTCCATGATCCCTCCTCCTTTGATAGCAGCAACAAAATATTTCTGAATACGCTGTTGGAGTCCCCTTTTGCGGCAGCTTTACGCACCACTGATGGCGGTCGGTACTCTTCAAAGGAAGGTATGCCTGCGAGGCCAGGAACAATCATTGAGTAAGGGTTTTCAATATTCTGAAGATGTTCTCCCAGCACTTTCCCCTCTAGGGATGTTGTGATGTTTCTATTCCTTCCTTTCCGAATTGTAACAGTTGAGTTTGTAAGCTCGTTAAAGGTGACTTTGATCGCATGTTCCAACGAAGTCTGGAGCCTTCCGTATGGTGCCAGTGCTTCGACATCTCTCAATGGCGAGTAAATCAGTGATTCGCTCGAGAGCGATGAAGGGCATCTATCTTGAGACCATCGTGCACCTTGTTGAGCAGTCGTTTGAGCGATAGAGACAGAGAACTGGATTGCTTGTTGAATACTGCTCTTGCCTGCATTATTCGATCCAATTAAAAGATTGATACCTCCCAAAGGAATTTCAATATCCGTAATATTCTTGAAGCGCTCAATTCTTATACTATTAAGCAAGTCCATCTCCCTATTAACCTTAAGCAATTAAATGTTGCGCGAACAGGAAAGCCCTTATTGACAATTAACCTATTCTTTTATTTTGGCGATACAATCCCCCCATGTAACTGCGGTGACACTTGGATCACCGAATGACCGATATTAACTCGAAAGTTTACGTCACCTACGAAGCCACGGCAGTTCAACATACCTCCTGCACGGTAACAGGAGATATATTTTCGTAAGGACATGTAGTTTCAAGGATGCTATGGCTGATTAGCATGCAAGCTAGCAAGCATAAGGACGGCAGCGGCAGCCATATGGAGTCCGTATGCAACAATATCAGCATCGACTTCCCTTACTTCTGGGCCTTGACCGTGTGCGCTTTCGTTATTCCTGATAGAGACAACACCCTCCATCAAGCTTGCAAGAGCAGCGAGGTGGCTTTGGTAGTAAGATGGAAATAAATTGTTCTCTTGGCAAACTACTATCAAGCGCTTTGCACTGTCTGACGTCTTGAATCGCCAATTACGAGCAGTGCAAATTGCTCGCATTGTACTTTCCACGGATTTAACCGCTTCGTTAATCGCTTCTTTGTGATGTGCATGACGATAATGCTCATAAGCACGAATAAATTCCTGCTGGGCACCTTCAAAGCCAGGTTGATTCAGGAACTGTATAGATGGCTTCACCACCTGGGAGTGCATAAATCTGGAGTCAACCCGAATAACTTCACCATTTACAATTTCGTATCCAACGGCATGCTCACGAAATCTAATATTCAAATCACCTACAAACTCGACAAGGGACTCATCGTAACCGCTATACTCACTAACATTTGCGACAATCAACTCTATCGCATCCAGAAGCCGATCAACATTTTCCTCGTTCTTAATAAATGAAACAAGCTCATGATACTCATCATTTTCTTCAGCGTTTGATATCCGACGCTTACCGTATTCAAGGCGAAGTGTTTTGACCACAGCTTTGAATATCTGATTGCAAATACTAAAAGGCTTGTAGTATTCCAGCACCGACCCCAAAAGTTCATCCACCATGTAAAGGAGTTGGATGCGTAAAGGCATTGGGATCTTGTCGTACACGTAAACATCAGAAACTTCGCCGCGAAGCCTTTGTTGTCTCTTCGAAAAAAGATCTGTGACTGCCATGCTCTGCTCCCTGCCTGATCAATGACCTCATGCTATCAGAAGGTCGCATTTATCAGCACATCACTATGCCCTTAGCCACATATCAACCTTGTCAAACCGACCAAGCTTCTGGAGCTTCTAACCTACACTGCTCCATGGAGCCAAGAACAGTTGCCTGTTTGAATCGCCCCCAGTTTAGTAGACGTTTTGAGTATCTGCTTTTAGCTGTGGATCCAACCGATCGACGCTCCAAAGGCGACTATCAGCCCTAGGTGCATGGTTCTAGTCGTTACGTGTTGCAATCCGATTTAGAGAACCCGTACTGATTTCATTCAATGTGAGAGATGGATGAGTCCGCTAGGTAGCAAGGCACGACTATTCACTCAAGTACACATCTGCTCAAGTCAACGTCGTCACGGGTTTCCCTACTCTTCAAACGCTCCTGTATGCACTTCACCACTGCGAACGTATCGAGTGATCAACACCCCGCCAGGAGTACTCGTCGAGTTCACCAACGTGAAGGCCGACGCTTGTGCATGATCATCGAACAGGCGCTTGCCGCGTCCCAATACGATGGGATGGATCATCAGCCGAAGCTCGTCCACCAACCCGACGGCAAGCAGTTGCCGCACCAGATCGCCGCTGCCCTGCGTTAACAGATGGGCGCCATCCTGCATCTTGAGGGCCTGTATGGCGTCGGCAAGGTTTCCTTGCAGCGCATGGCTGTTGTGCCAATCAAGCGTGTTGGGACTATGGGTCGCCACGTGCTTGGGCACACGATTGAATAGGTCGGCGATGGCGCTGTTGCTTGAGCCGGCCTGTATATGCGGCCAATACCCGGCGAATATGTCGTAGGTGCGCCGCCCCAGCAGTAAGTCGAACGGCTGCGAGAACAGCTCCTGTATGGCCCGGCCGAAGGCTTCGTCGGCGTAGGGCACTATCCAGCCACCGAAGCGGAATTCGCCGCTGGTGTCTTCGTCAGGCCCGCCGGGCGCTTGAATGACGTTATCCAGACTCATGAAAGCGGCAACGATAAGCTTGCGCATGGTCTTCTCCTGGTTCGTCTGCATAAAAGTGCTCAGGCAGGGAGCACCGACGATCATTGCGACCCATCGGCTTCATTCCCTGAAAGATAGTCGAACGAGACTCCGGGAAATCGACAGGGCGGTGCCGGGGTGACCACCCTAAAAAACGCCGCTTCCCTGCCACCCAGAAACGGCGCCCTACCCAACATCCCCTTACCTGCTAAACCTGCAACACCTCCTCTTCCCTCAGCCCCAATCCCACATCATCAATCACCGCCTTGCCCATCTCCGCCAGAAAGTGCGCGGCCCAGGCGTAACGTTCGCCCTGCTCTTCCATGGCCGCATCCAGGGCGAGTTTCTTGGCGTAGTACAGCAGGGTCGAAGCGTGTTCCAGGGCTTGGTGCAGAGGCACGTCGGCGTTGACACGAAACAGGGTTTGATCGCCATCGCCGCAAGGGCCGAAGGTGACGAAGCCGAGGGTTTTGACTGGGGTCGAGGTGCTCATAGCGCACCTCCTTTTACCCCGTTGAAGCGACCACGATTTGCGGAGGATTTGATAGCGCACATGATTGAAACTCCCATATCAAAGTGAGAGCTGCCACGTTCGTTACCAAGCGAATGGGTGGCAGCTGCGCGCAGGTTGGTAAACCGGAGATACAGGAACCCGGCAGGGACAAGCCCTCCCACGCACAGCCGCCATTGCACGAGTGTGCAGGCACAGAAAAAGCGCCTGCAATTGTATGAAATGGGGCGCTGTTGCGCCTGTATCAAAACGGGTTACCAAGCCCGATCGCTGAGTTGGCAGCGACGATCAAAGGCTAGTCCCGGGCTCGATACGGAGCAATGACAAAGGCGTGGCAGTTTATGTCCAACCCATCGTCTTGGAAATATCTGGAGTGCAGTAAGTCAGGCCAAGCCGCACTCTGCGCGGGGTATCGAGGTGCCGGCCTATCCGGCCATGGTCGCAGCTGGAAACACAGTCCGAACCTCGGGGTCTTAAAGGCCACCTTGTTTTACATAGCTCCAACACACAGCCATTGCTCCGCCGCCCAGCACCCCAGCCACAACCAACGCAATATTCACGATATGCAACAGGATCAGCTTGCGCTTCAGGGTCGATGGAAAAGCGTCCAAGTCCGCCTGACTGACGCCGCCGTGACGAAGATAAACTCCGGGAAACGTCATGATTCCCGCAATCGACGCCGTGAGCATGACTGTCCCCCACGGCCCGACGTGCATAAGAAACCTTCTTTGCTGTATTGCTTGGCAATTCTCAAGATGGCCCAGCATTTCCTCCATACGTGAATACCCGACATACAGAAAAACGCCCATCAGGATAAAAGCGGCGGCAAGTATCCCGGCAAACAAAAAGGCCAAAACCGTTGCCATCGTAGTCAGCAAACTCACTTGTCAGCCTCGTAGATGATCTCACCCATGATTTCGCCCGCTTTCTCTCCTACCTTCCCCGCAACAAACATAAGAGGCCACGCCGGCAATGCATCCTGAGCAAAACTAAAGGCGCTCTACCAGGGTGTTCGCGGCGTCCAGGCTGGGTTCGTCAGCAAGCAGCCTGGCACGCCAGCCAGCTATCTCACTCTCATCCACATCCAGGCGTTTGAGCCACTGATCGGCCGACCAGCCGACCAGGCGCAGTTCGCCGTCGTGAGAGCCACCGTGCAACGAGCCCACGGTCTCGTAGCGGATGCCCTTGAGGGCATAGTTCAGCAGTACGTAGGGGGCTGGTCGCGGGTCTTCGGCATCACCGCAGAGGTACGGGTAGGCTCCGGCCTGGATCACCACGCCGGCACCGTAGTCGTAGAAAGCAAAATGGCTGGAGGGCAGTTGGGCGCGCAAAGCGTCCAGCCCCCCGACCAGGTCCAGGCGTTCCTGATCGAGTACGGTTAGCCAACTGACGGTCTTGATCCTGGTGGGTTTGAACTGCGGACGATTAGCCAGTAATCCCGCAGTGCCGACATCCAGGCCAGGCATGCGCGCAGCCATGAAAGCCTCAGTCGGCTGATTATCGTCCCGGTGGGTGATTGAGAGGTTGTAGGCATGGCCAGCATAGCCCTGCCCTGGGTTCAGTCGCTGTGCAAAGCCTAGGAACAGTTGCAAGAATCTCAGTGGCTGCTGTTCCTGGTAGAGCAGTGGTACGGAGAATTCCAGAACGCTAAGGTCATCCCCTATCTTTGCTTCCCAAGCGGCTTGGCCAAAAATATCGAAGTACCAAGCGCTCGCATCGTTAGATTGCTTGCCGCTGGTGTAGTAAAAGCTCAGCGGGTAATCCTCATCCATATTGGCCAGCATCTCGCGCAATGGCTTTGCATCACCGTACGCCGTCAGCGGCTTGCCCTCTGGCGGCTCCTCACGCCAAAGCCAGGTGAGATAAGGCTCGGCCAGTCGCTTGAACTCGTCGAAGCATTGGCACAGTGCCTCGCGCACCAGAGGGGTATGGGCCTCCTTGAAGTAGAGCGTACCCCGTAGGCAGAGCACGGCGCCGGTATAGTCCTCGGGGCCGCCCTTCATTAGCAGGTTGCCGGGCACTTCCAGCAGATGAGGCTGTTTGGCCAGCTCCTCAGCCAAATTGAACTCCTGTTCCATAAGACTTCCTCCGAATCAATAGGCCGGGATCATTGGTCGAGGGGAGCGACCGCGCGTCAGGATAAACATCACGCCACCAGCGATATTGACTGGTGTTCTGCCAGGTATCGACCCAACAGCGGCGCTACGCAATGACACCAATAAACAAATCGAGGTGATCGGGTAAGGACTCTTTGATGGCAGATGCTATCTGTCTGACCTGCTCCTTGGTTAGCGGTAGCTCGCCATCGGCTTCGGCTGCCAAGCTCTGCCAACCCAATATTTCCATTACGGCCTGTTCACATTCAGATGGGACTTTCAGCTTGTACTGCAATGAGTCGTCGCTAGCTTCGTCAGGTAGAAAGCCCGTGATGCGCAAGTACACAAAAACTCCTTTTTATTTAGGTGCTGCTCTGTTTGGGCGGCGCTACGCCTCAACACCAATAAACATATCGAGGTTGTCGGGTAAGGGTTCTTTGATAGCTACCGCTATCTGGCTGACCTGCTCACTTGTCAGCGGCAGCTCTCCATCAGACTCAGCGGCGAGGCTTTCCCAGCCTAAGATGTCCATTACCGCCTGTTCAAATTCAGGAGCAACGTCCAGTTCAAACTTCAACGAGGTGTCGTCGAAGCCATCAGGTAAAAAACCAGTGATGCACAGATACATGAAAACTCCTATTTCTCCACTTTCCGACCCGGTTTGGCGGGCTTGGTCTGCTCACCCGTTTCAGGGTCGAATTCGCCAAGATGCTTCCCTTGTTTATCGTATATTTCGACCGCGCCATGCTGGCTGTCCCATTCGTAGATACGACCTTTAGAGTCCTTCCAGCGTTTACGTTTCTTGCCCCCGCCTTGGACATTGCCTTTTGCTTTATCTTTCACCGCATCAGGAAAGGCCGTCAGTCCTTTAGGTGCCTGGTGGTAGCTATGGTCACCCAGGAGACTCAACGATATATAGATTGGCTGAATACCGGTATCCGGAAACCAGATGATTGCGTCTTGGTAGTCGGGTGGGTGCACTGGGTTGACCAGTATCTTATCGGCCTGCTCAGTGGGCGGAAAAACCCAGGTCCCGGGCTTCAACGAGGCGCCTTCCAAAGCAGGGATTCCTAGCACAGCGTTTGGATCAGTTGCCGGGGTCCATATGACCTCTATCCCATTTCCAATGTCCGCTACTAACTGATCGCCACGGCTCTTCGCTTCGATGACAGGCACCTTCTGCCACTCTGCCTTGGTCCCGATATAGAACCCATACACGCTCACCGAGCCATCCGACAGGTGTTTTACGTTGACTCGTACGCGGGTGTTCCCTTGGCTCAACTGCGCGTATTGCTCGGAGGTATAGAACGCACTGTCAGCCGACGTATCGTCAGGCAGCAGTAATGCCGCGAATCCCACAGCCGTAGAACCCGCCAAGGCCAAGGTGCCGCCAAGACGGGCTAGCAGTCCCGAAGCACTACCCGAACCTCCCATCCATTGCAGTGGAGTACCGCCTGCGGCTATCACTGGGCCGGTGCCCAGCACCGCATAGGTACCGTACTGCTTCAGTGACTCAACAGGTATGAAGCCGCCAGGGTTACTGTGGTTTATCACCCCATTGGGCAGGGTGCAGGACTTGGCAAAGACACAGCCAACAGGACCGGGTTTTGCCTCTGGCTTGGCAGGCAGGTCTTTGTATTCGGCCCAGCGCTGTTCACCGAGATCGACAGGTTCTACGCCTGTATTGCGATAGCCCTTCGGGGCGTTGGGTACATAGCCGCTCATCCGTGTCCGCTTCCGCATTGCCCATAAAAAAGCCTCCGGGAGGAGGCGAATAGTTGCAGTTGGCGGCTGGACGTTACCCTGAAGGACGGCAGTTAGTAGTTAGGACAATTCTGAACTGAAGACCTCAAAGGTCTCTTTGTAATGTGCGTTGTTTCTCTCTCACCGCTCCGGCGGACTCAACCGCCCATCCAGCGCAAAGCGCTCCTGCAGCACCAGCTCGTACAACCCCGTGGCCAGCAAGGGGTTGATCAGCAGGTTCCAGCTATGGCGCGACACGCTGGAGGGGATCAGCACGAAGGGGTGCTGTTCCAGCAGGCGGGCGCCGAAGGCTTGTTGGCTGTGGCTGGGGGTGCCGGGGATCAGCCAGTTGGGGTTGGGGATGTCTGCGGGGCGGACGGTGTGGACCTTTGAGGGGTCCAGCACCCGGGCGGCGGTCAGGGTGTGGGGCAGGCAGTCGAGGGCCTTGAAGCCCTTGTGCACCGCCACTTCCAGGATCGCGGTCGAGGCGTCCAGGCTGGCGTACACCACTTGCAGCCCCTTGGGGTTCCAGCGACCGCCGCTGCCTTCGGCGCCGATGCCGCTGTTCCAGGTCGAGGCATGCCGGGCCTGGTCGAGGCGCCAGAAATGCAGGGCCGGGGCCAGGGGGTCGGTGAGCATCAGTAGACCCCGAATTCGAGCCGGTGCAGAAAGTCCGTCACCAGTTCATAACCCACCGGGTTGGCCAGCAGGTCGATGGGAACTTCGCCATCCAGGCCCAGGGCCGGCTGGGTCATCCACTCCTCGGCCAGTGCCCGGGAGCCCAGCACCGCCTCGGCCTTTTCCAGCACTTGCGCGTAGTGCAAGGCGCGGGCGCTCTGTTCGGGGGTCAGGGCCTGGTCCTGGTTCTTCAGGCGCCGCGCCAGGGTACGCTCGGAGAAACCGACGATCTTCGACAGCACGTTGTAGCGCTTGAAGGCCTCGACCGACTCCACCAGCTCGATCACCGCGCCGAGGGAGAACCCCAGCTGGGTGGCCCTGAAGACCGCCATGGGGTCATCGGCGTCGGTGCCGGGCAGCAGCCCGCGCACCATGGGCGAAGGCAGCGCATAGACAGCCGCCTCTTCGCGCAGCAGGTTCGCCTCGGCCTTGGGGATGCGGCTGGCGGAGGGCTTGCGCGGTTCGACCTTGGCGATGGCCTTGGGCGCAACGCCCTTGACCTTCTCGGCCTTGGTCGAAGGTTTCACGGTGGCGGTATTCTTGGCGGCGGCGGTCATGCTCATCTCCCTGCCTGATGACAGATGGCATTAATCCTAATGCCACTTGGCAAAAGAAAGAACCGCCAGCTTACCAACGGTCGTCAGGCCCCGGTGAGGCTTCGCCGGCATGAGCCACGGCGCGGCTCAGCGCTGCGTCTGCTCCAGCGCCCGTTCGATATCCTCGGTGGCAACCGCAGTGCCCTCCAGCCACAGGCTGTTGTCGGCCAGGCGAATGCTCAGGCAGAGCGCCTCGCGATCTCCGGGATACTTGCGCAACAGCAGCTCCACGGCCACCGTCGATGGCGAGCTGGACACCAGGTCCCACGGCCCGCCGCTCAAGTCCAGCAGCACCCGGCCATCGCGCCCATCCACCACCTTCGGTGCATACACCCAATGGCTCATGCGCATTTCATGGGGCTCGACACTGATCGTCAGGTGTTCATAACGTTTGGGGTCCATGGCCGCTCCTGGGTAGTTACTCGCACAGGCGATTCTGTAGGAACGGCCGGTCGACGCTCGATTGCTCGCGATAGCTGTCATGCGCAATGCCTGGGTACCGCGTCAGCGTTCATCGCGAGCAAGCTGCGCGCCTACAGAAACCGCGTAATTCTGTGGGAGCGAGGCCTGTCCGCGATAGCCGTCATGCGCAATACCGGGGTACCGCGTCAGCGTTCATCGCGAGCAAGCTGCGCGCCTACAGAAACCGCGTAATTCTGTGGGAGCGAGGCCTGTCCGCGATAGCCGTCATGCGCAATACCGGGGTACCGCGTCAGCGTTCATCGCGAGCAAGCTGCGCGCCTACAGAAACCGCGTAATTCTGTGGGAGCGAGGCCTGTCCGCGATAGCCGTCATGCGCAATGCCTGGGTAGCGCGTCAGCGTTCATCGCGAGCAAGCTGCGCTCCTGCAGAAGCAGAGCCATACGGGTTCTCGTCCATACCTCGCGGATTCGCTACTATGTCTGCCAGTTTCCCGCCTTCTGCCCAGCCACTGCGGAGCCTCAATGCCCAACCCCAAGGACATCGCCAGCGATAGCGGCGCCCCGATGATTCCCGAGCAGCGTCGCGAGCTGATCCTGCGCCAGTTGCGCAAGCATCAGGTGTTGAGCGTGCATCAGTTGATGGAGATGTTCGACTGCTCGCACATGACCGTGCGCCGCGACATTGCCCTGCTGGAGCAGGAAGGCCGGGCCTATTCGGTGACCGGTGGGGTGCGTATCGCCAGCCAGTTGCACAGCGAGCCGAGCCACCAGAGCAAGGCGGTGGTCGAGCTGCCGCAGAAGCAGGCCATGGCCCGGCTGGCGGCGCGCCTGCTGCACGCGGACATGACGGTGTACCTCGACGCCGGCACCAGCACCCTGGAGATCGTGCCGTACATCAAGGCGCTGTCGGGCATGACGGTGGTGACCAACGACTTCGGCATCGTCCAGGCGCTGATGGAGGCGCCACAGGTCACGGTGATTCACACCGGCGGCCAGCTCGACCATGACAACCATTCCTGCGTCGGCGGGCTGGCGGTGGCGACCCTGCGCCAGGTGGTGACCGATATCGCCTTCATGTCCACCAGCTCCTGGGACCTGCGCCGCGGCATCACTACGCCGTCGGCGTTGAAGGTCGAGGTCAAGCAGGTGGCGATGCAGTCGGCGTCCCAGGTGGTGCTGGTGGCCAGCAGCTCGAAGTACGGCACCTTCAGCATGTACCGCATCGCCGGGCTGGAGCAGTTCGACGTGATCATCAGCGACGACGACCTGGCCCAGGCCGCGGCGGACGGGATTCGCAAGCAAGGGGTGGAATTGCTGCTGCCGTCCGACCCGGAGGCCAAGGCCGCGAAGGACTGACAGCCGGCCGAGCGCGTCTCAGCGGTGCTGTTTCCTGAACCACAACACACAGGCGATATCCCGCAGGTCCTCGCCCAGCCCGTCGAGGGTGACCCGGGTGCTGCGACGGATGCACCGCAGCCACTCCACCACCGCGCACAGGCTGGCGAAAAAGAACAGCAGCACGCACAACTGCCACAGGCCGAAGCCCTGGTCCAGCCCCTGGGCGCGGAAGTGGTTCCACAGCCAGAGGCCGCAGGCGGCGCTCAGCACCACCAGCAGCACGCTGGCGATATTGATCCACTGGCCGAGGATGGTGGTGCGCCGGGCACGGCGGTATTCGCGCTCGATGCGCTCCAGGGTCACGGTGGGGATCTGTTCCCAATGCAGATCGCGCGGGCGACCAGGCGCGTCGTCCAGGCTCGACTGATCGACGAATATCGACTTTTCCATGTTCCCGCTCCCATTGGTGGCACCAGTGATGGCCCTGGCGACAGGGAGCCAATGTACCCGCAGGCGGGAAACGAAGGCCGACACCTTCAGAAATGTTCAGATTCGCGCAGAATCACGCTTCGCGGGCGGCAAGCACCGACCAGTGCCGCCGCCCTGCCCGCCCCTCAGAAGGCTTTCCAGTCCCGCAGCCATTGCAGGCCAGCCGAGGTATCGCCCCGTGGCCGGTACTCGCAACCGACCCAGCCGTCGTAGCCCAACTGGTCCATCAGCGCGAACAGGTACGGGTAGTGCAGCTCGCCCAGGTCCGGCTCGTGGCGGTCCGGCACGCCGGCGATCTGGATATGGCCGATGCCGGCGAAGTCGCGGCGCAGCTTGGTCGCCAGGTCGCCCTCGACAATCTGGCAGTGGTAGCAGTCGAACTGCACCTTGAGGTTGCTCGCGCCGACTTCCTTGCAGATCGCCTGGGCCTGGTCCTGGCGGTTGAGGAAGAAGCCCGGCATGTCGCGGGTGTTGATCGGCTCCAGCAGCACGGTGACGCCGACCTTGGCCGCCTCGGCGGTGGCATGGGCCAGGTTCTCCAGGTACACCGCGTGATGGCGTTCGCGCAGGTCTTCCGAGGGCAGCAGGCCGGCCATCACATGGATCCGCGAGTTGCCCAGCACCGCGGCGTATTCCAGGGCGCGGTCGAAGCCGGCGCGGAATTCCGCCTCGCGCCCCGGCAGGGTCGCGGTGCCCCGCTCGCCCGCCGCCCAGTCGCCGGGCGGCGCGTTGAACAGGGCCTGGACCAGGCCGTTGTCGCTCAGGCGCTGCTTGAGCGCCTGGGGGCTGTAGTCGTAGGGGAACAGGTATTCCACCGCTTCGAAACCGTCGGCCGCGGCGGCGGCGAAACGCTCGAGAAACCCGTGTTGCGGATAGAGCATGCTTAGGTTGGCAGCAAAACGAGGCATGTTGGCTCCTAAAAACGGCTCAGACAAAAGGCCAGATCAGCAAGGTAATACAGAAACCCAGGGTACCGAGCAAGGTGGTGATGACGGTCCAGGTGCGCAGGCCGTCGGCCACGTTGAGCCCGGCGAGCTTGGTGAAGATCCAGTAGCCGGCGTCGTTGATATGCGACATGGCGAGCCCGCCACCGCCCATGGCCAGGCACAGCAGCGCCATGTGGTTGGGGGTCAGGTCGAGGGTGGCGATCAGCGGGCTGATGATCCCGGCGGTGGTCACCAGGGCCACGGTGGTCGAGCCCTGCACCGCGCGCAGCAGCATGGTCAGCAAAAAGCCCAGGGCCAGCACCGGCAGGCCGGTGGTGCGCAACAGGTCGGAGACCACCGCGCCGATCCCGGTGTCCACCAGCACCTTGCCGAACACCCCGCCGGCCCCGGCGATCAGGATCACCATGGCCACGCCCGGCAAGGCCGAGCCGATCACGTCCGACACCTGGCTGCGGCTCCAGCCACGGCGCGAGCCCAGCAGCCAGGCGCACAGCAAGGTATCGATCAGCAGCGCCACCAGCGGCGCGCCGAGCACGGTCATGACGCCACGCAAGCTTGACTCGACCGGCAGCAGCGAAGTGGCCAGGGTGCCCAGCAGGATCAGCACGATCGGCAGCAGGATCAGGCTGACGATCAGGCCGAAACCGGGCGCGGGCGCCGGCGGCAGCTTGGCGACGATGGCGCTGGTGGACTCCTCCAGGCCCATGTGGGACACGGCCACCGCGGCCTGTCGCGGGTCCTTGGCATTGCCATTGGTCCAGGCCAGCAAGTCCTCGTTGGTCACGTGGGGGCCATAGACTTCGGCGCGGATGTCGTCGGTCATCGGGTAGAAACGCCGAGTCATGCGCCCGGCCACGCGGTAGCCGACGTAACACAGCAAGGCGGTGATCGGCAGGCCGAACATCAGCACCCGGCCCAGGTCGGCACCCAGCTGGCTGGCCGCGGCCACGGCGCCCGGATGGGGCGGCAGGAACGCATGCACGGTGAGCAGCGCCGCACACATCGGCAAGGCGAATACCAAGAGCGGCTTGTGCGCCCGCCGGGCCACGCCATAGGCCAGCGGCATGAGGATGATCACCCCCACTTCGAAGAACACCGGCACGCCGATGATGAACCCGGCGATGGTCAGCGCCAGCGGCGTGCGGCGGTTGCCGAAACGCTCGATCAGCGACTTGGCCAGGGCCTCGGCGCCGCCGGACAGCTCGATGATCCGCCCGATCATCGCGCCCAGGGCAATGATGATCGCGATATGGCCGAGGGTCTTGCCCATGCCGCCTTCGATGGTCGCCACCAGGTCGGCCGGTTTCACCCCGGCCACCAGCGCCACCAGGATGCTCACCAGCATCAACGCGACAAAGGGCTGGAACTTGTACTTGAGCACCAGGAACAGCAGCAGCGCGATGCCCGCGCCGGCCGTCAACATCAGGATCAGCGGGCTCATTGCGCGGCCCCTCCCTCATAAGAGAAAGAAGCGCGGGTGAAGCCAAAACAGCTGCAGTCGGGGAACGTCATGCGGGATGTCCTGTTGTTATTGTTTTTTAAAGGCAAGCCGGGGCCGTCGAGAGCCTGGCGACTCCCGGGCGGTGCTTGCAGTGTCGGTTTACAGTGTCGAGGTGCTGCGACGCGCTACCAGTGCGCGCCGAAGGCCTCGCGCAGCTCATCCAGGGCTGCCTGATCCAGCGGCTCGGGCTTGGGATTGCTCATCAGCCAGAGTCGCGCGGTTTCTTCCAGTTCTTCCAGGGCGTAGCTGGCCTTGGCCACCGAGCTTTCCCAGACCACCGGCCCCAGGCGCTCGAGCATCACCCCGCGCACGCTGTTGGCCAGTTGCGCCACCTGCTCGGCGACCTTGGGCGAACCCGGGCGCTGGTAGCCGATCAGCGGAATGTGCCCGACCTTCATCACCTGGTACGGCGTCAGCGGCGGCAGGATGTCATCCGGCTGCCATACGCCGGCCAGGGTCAGCGCCACCAGGTGGGTGGAATGGGTGTGCACCACGCCACCGACGCTCGGGTTGCGGTCATAGACCTGGCGATGCAGGGCCAGGGTCTTGGATGGCTTGTTGCCGGACACCCACTCCCCCGCCAGGTTGACCTTGGCGATGGCGGCCGGATCGAGGCGGCCGAGGCAGACGTCGGTCGGGGTGATCAGCCAGCCGTCGTCGAGGCGCGCGCTGATATTGCCCGCGCTGCCCACGGTGTAGCCACGCTGGTAGAGGCTGCGGCCGACGTCGCAGATCTCTTCGCGCAGGGCCTGTTCCTGGCTCGTCGCGGCGCTCATTGGCCACCTCCGGCCAGTTGCCTGAGGGCCTTGGCGAAGAAGTCGCGGCTGCCGAAGTTGCCGGATTTCAAGGCCAGCGCCAGCGGCTCGGCGGCGTTGCTGAGGGTGGCCGGCACGCCCGGGTCGATCTGCGCGCCGATCTGCAACAGGTTGACCCCAAGCGCCTTGACCACCGCGCCGGAGGTTTCGCCACCGGCGATCACGAAGCGCCGCACGCCGTTCTGGCGCAGGCCCGCGGCAATCTCGCCCAGGGCGTTCTCCACCAGCGTGCCGGCGCGCTCGACGCCAAGCTGCTGTTGCACCGCCTTGACCTCGGCCGGGGTGCTGGTGGCGTAGATCAGTACGGTTTCGCCGCTGTCGCGGGCAAAGGCCAGGGCCTGCTCCACCACCGGTTCCCCGGCGGCCAGGGCCATGGGGTCGATGCGCAGGGCCGGGCGGTCGGCCTCCAGCCAGGCCGCGACCTGGCCGATGGTGGCCACCGAGGCGCTGCCAGCCAGCACCACTTCGCCGCCTTCGACGGTCGGCAGCGACGCCGCATCGAAGTCGCGCAGCTTGCCGGCGCGGCGGAAGTTGCCCGGCAGGCCCAGGGCCAGGCCCGAGCCGCCGGTGAGCAACGGCAGGTCGGCGCAGGCGCTGCCGAGGGTGTAGAGGTCCTGGTCGGACAGCGCATCGGCGATGGCCATGCCGATCCCCTGCTGGCGCAGTTCGGCGATCTTCGCCCGCACCGCCTCGACGCCCCCGGCGATGCTGTCGTAGCGCAGCAGGCCGACTTTCAGCCGGGTCTGGGCTTGCAGCACACGCACCAGGTTGGCGTCGCTCATCGGCGTCAGCGGGTGATGCTGCATGCCCGATTCGCTGAGCAACTGGTCCTGGACGAACAGGTGCCCACGGAAGACAGTCCGGCCGTTTTCCGGGAACGCCGGGCAGGCCAGGGTGAAATCGCTGTCCAGGGCCTTGAGCAAGGCCTCGCTGACCTGGCCGATATTGCCGGCGGCGGTGGAGTCGAAGGTCGAGCAGTACTTGAAGAAGATCTGCTCGCAGCCTTGTTCGCGCAGCCAGTCCAGGGCGGCGAGAGATTCCTCGACCGCTTCGGCAACCGGCGTGGTGCGCGACTTGAGGGCGATGACGATGGCGTCGGCATCCAGCCCGGCCGCCACTTCGCGGCTCGGGATGCCGATGCTTTGCACCGTGCGCATGCCGCCGCGCACCAGCATGTTGGCCAGGTCGGTGGCGCCGGTGAAATCGTCGGCGATGCAGCCCAGCAGCGGGCGTGCGGTGGAATCGCTCATGAAAGGTTCCTCAGACAGGCTCGGGCTTGGCGGTGGGCAGGTCGATGCCCGGGAAAATCTTGATCACCGCCGAGTCGTCCTCGCGGCCGAAACCGGCACTGGAGGCCTGCATGAACATCTGGTGCGCGGTGGCCGACAGCGGCAGGGGGAATTTGCTGGCGCGGGCGGTATCCAGCACCAGGCCCAGGTCCTTGACGAAGATGTCCACCGCCGACAGCGGCGTGTAGTCGGCCTTGAGGATGTGCGGCACGCGGTTCTCGAACATCCAGGAGTTGCCGGCGCTGTGGGTGATCACTTCGTACAGGGCGTCGGCGTCCACCCCTTCGCGCAGGCCCAGGGCCATGGCTTCGGCGGACGCGGCGATGTGCACCCCGGCCAGCAGCTGGTTGATGATCTTGACCTTCGAACCCAGGCCATGGGCGTCGCCCAGGCGATAGACCTTGCCCGCCATGCCGGCGAGTATCGCTTCGGCCTTGGCGTAGGCGGCAGCCGGGCCGGAGGTCATCATGGTCATCTCGCCGGCGGCGGCCTTGGCCGCGCCGCCGGAGATCGGCGCGTCGAGGTACAGCAGGCCCTGTTCGGCCAGGCGCTCGCCCAGCTCCATGGCATAGGTCGGCGCCACGGTGGCGCAACCGATCACCAGGCTGCCGGCACGCAAGGCCGCCACGGCGCCATCGCCACCGAACAGCACGGTTTCGGTCTGCTCGGCGTTGACCACCACGGTGACGATCACATCGCAGGCCTCGGCCATCCGCGCCGGCGACGCACAGGCCACCCCGCCTTCGCTGGCGAACTGTTGGGTGACCGCTTCACGCACGTCACAGGCATGCACATTGAAACCCGCGCGCAGCAGCGAGCGGGCAATGCCCAGGCCCATCGCGCCCAGGCCGACAACACCGACATTCTTGTTATTCATGGGGTACTCCAGGGAAGACAGCGGCTTGCTCCACGCCGGCAAGGCGCGGGCGGCGGGCCACGGGGAAAATGGCAGCACGGGCGGCGGGGGCGACAGGGTCGCCTGGCAGGTGAATCGAGACCTTGTCGGACATCGAGGGGCCGTCCTGTGATTTGTTGTTATCAGGTTGTGGCCGATCATCCACCAATGAACAGATTATGTGAAGTATTTTTTCAATCTAACATTTATTAACATTGCCGAACACGGACACCAGACATCCCGCGACAGCCTTGCAGCCCGCGCAGAATCAAACAGACGAGCGGTAACCCATTGCGACCAGCGAACTGACCTGCATCAACCAGGCGTCTACACTCGAGACCGATGCTGTTAGGCGCAACATCAACGATCAGCGGTACCGCCCTTCATCGTCCACCGATTGACGGTGGGCGCCGGACAGCGCTGTATGGTCAATTCCGCAATGCTTGAACAAGGATATTCAACATGGCAAAGATCAACGTATTGGCTGGTGACTTTCTACAAGGGAATGGTGAGTACCGTCAGGGAGTCTTCAGGTTGGCCACCGCGACCAATCCCTCGCCGGGTATCGAGGTGAAAGTCTCCGCATTCAAACATCTGGAAATCGCGACACAGGACAGCATCACCAACAGGGACGCCATTGGCTACGGCATCGCCGGGGCCATGCTGCTGGGGCCGGTGGGTGCCCTGGCGGGCTACCTGATAGCTGGCAAGGAAACCGAGGTGACCTTCATCGCCACCTTCAAGGATGGCCGCAAACTGTTGGCGGCCACAGACAGCGAAACCTACCGGGATATCGAAAAACGACTGACAGCCTGATGCCCGTCGTTTGCCCATGCCCGCAACCTCGGGCATGGGCTCCCCCCTGCCCTACGCCGATTCCGCTTCGCCCGGCCCAGCCCGGCGCTTCTGCCGTTCGCCTTCGAGCCAGACCACCAGCCCCAGCAGGCTGCCGCCGACAATCAGCAGGCTGACGAACCAGCCCAGGGTTTCTGCCAACTGGGTGAAGAACAGCGTGTACAACTGGATGATGAAGAAGGTTGCGCCATAGCCCACCAGCATGGAAAAACGCAGGCGAATGCCCAGGGCCAGCAAGCCCAGGCTGAACACCGCCCACAGCCCGTTGAACAACACCAGCTCGCCGGGCTCGGCCAGGTGCCAGGGGCCGTCGATCAGGTCGTAGCTGCCGAACAGCGACAGCAGCCACAACGACATCTGCGCCATGAACAGCCCGGCACAAATCCACACCTTGGCAAAGCCGCGATAGCGGGCAAGCATTGACGCCTCGCCCCACAGATGAACAAAGCCGAACAGGACCATGACCAGGGCCGCGCCGAGGAAACGCAGCGGATAGTTCATGCCGAACCAGTAGGCGCCCCAGCCCGACTCGTAACCGCTGCGCCCGCCGAACCAGACGAAGAACAGCACGCTGCACAGGGTCAGCAGCAAGGCGTTGTTCAGCCCATAGCTGAGCGCCAGCAACAGCAGCAGGTCCACCAGCAACAGCGCCGGCCAGTTGCCCGAGCCGTCGGAATAAATCATGCCCAGCACCAGGCTCAGGCCGATCAGGGCAAAGCCGCCGAGCAACTCCAGGGTCGCGCCGAGCAGCTTCAGCTGCTTGCCCAGCAGCCAGCGCCCGGCGGCGAACAGCCCGACCATCAACAGGCCCAGGCCGCCGGCCAGTTTCGGCAAGGTGAACGTCAGGTGTTCATGCAGCAGGATCAGCAGCCCAGCCGCCAGGCTGATGGCGCCGAAGGTCAGGAACCAGCGCCCCAGGGAGCGCCAGTCCCAGCGGGTCAGCGGGTACAGCTCGGCGATCCGCGCGTGGGCCTGGGTGTCGATCAGGCCGTCGCGCAGCCATTGGTCCAGGGCGTTGTGCACCTGGCGATTACGGCGATCCGGGTTCATTGGCCAGCCTCCCCGGCGCGCAGCGCAATGCGTTCGAACAACCAGCCCAGGAGCATGCCCACCGCGCCGGCCACGGCAAAAAACACCGCGGCGCTCAGCTGTTCCCAGGCGTACTCATAAAAGCGCGTGTACAGGTCGATGCCGAGGAACACCACGCCGAAACCGGTGAAGCTGGGGTGCTTGAAGCGCGCGCCGAGCACCAGTTGGGCGATGGCACCGAGGGTGAACAGCAGGGTCCAGGTCAGGGTCTGGCGGTGAGGATCTTCCAGGCTGAGGAACCACAGCGAGCAGTTGAAGTACAGCAGCCCGAAGATCACATACAGCCGCCCGAAGCCGCTGAACCGGCGCAAGGCGTGATCCTCGGCGTGCTGGTGCCACAGCCCCAGGAGCGCGGTCAGCGCGGCGATCACGGCCATGGAGCGCGGGTCCTGGATGCCGAAATAGTAAGTGCCGGAACCGCCGTACCACTCCCACGAACCCAGGCCGTGGAAAACACAGAGCAGGCCCAGCAGCAGCGGCCAGCGCAGGCGATAGCCATAGGCGGTGGCGATGCTCAGGGCGGCGGTGACCAGCAGTGCCAGCGGCAGGTTGCCGAACTCGCCGGTCTCGCTGTCGGAGCTGCCCAGCAACAGGCTGGCGCCCATCAGGATCAGGCCGATGGTCAGGATCGCCACCCCAGTGACCGGCATGCGCCGCGCCGGGTCGCGGGCCAGGCGCGCGCCGATCAGCCACAGCCCGACACCGGCGGCGAAAAACAGCAGCGCCCCCACCAGCACCGACTCGGCCAGCAGGCCAATGCCGCCCAGCACCGCCATGCCGATCAGCAGCACCGCGCCGATGCCCAGCCATTGCAGCACCACGGACAAGCGGTGTTCGGGACGTTCATACAAGGCGCCGAGCCGCTGCTGCGCCTCGGCATCGATCAGGCCACGGTGGCGCCAGTCGGCGATTTCGTGGAGCAACATCTGCTGGGTGGTTTTTCTCATGGCGCTCTTGGTTCAAGGGGTGGACATCGGCCGCAAGCCGGCCGTCGACTATGCAGCATAGCCGAGCCTGTACCAGGCAAGACGCCCCGCGACGCTAACGCGGCACGCCGCGCCCATGAACAAGGCCGCCCCGAGGGCGGCCTTGCGTGCCTGCCACCGGCATCGCCTCGCCCTGGGGCAAGGGGACGCCGGGCCAGGCGTGCGCCTGTCAGCGCCAGGCACTACTCCGCTGTCGTCGGATCGATGATCGAGGTCACCCGCGATACCCGGTCCGCCGGAAAGCCGCCTTGCCGGGCATGCTCCCGGATGAGCTCCTCGTTTGGCGCGATATAGACACAGTAGATTTTGTCGCCCGTGACGTAGCTGTGCAGCCACTGCACCTGCGGCCCCAGTTCATCGAGCACCTTGCAGGACTTTTGCGCGATCCCTTGTAGATCCTGCGCCGACAGCGCTCCAGCGCCCGGAAAATCGCGTTCAATGACAAATTTAGGCATGACAACCTCCAGTTCTGTCCCGCTCTTGCTGAAGCAACAGCTTCAGGCCGGGCCGATCGCCAACGGTTATGGCTTGCCGATCACCGCCGCCAGCAACGGCGCAGCCTGTTCATCGGTCAACGCCGGGTGCACGTCCATCCTGAGCAGGTCGCTCCACTCCAGCACCCATTTCTGCATCAGCGTGAGATCGTCGGTCTGTGCGATACCAAAACCCGTCATGCCGCCGACGGCATGCCAGCGCCCCAGCATGCTCACCCCAGCCGGTGGAGCCCCGCCGGTCTTGAGAAACCGCTCGATTGCACTGTTACGACGTTCGGGGCTGATTGACCAACTGACAATGAATAACATGTGCCACCTCCTGCGAAACGGGCGCCCGTTGTTCGTTGCGTGCGCCAGGCAGGCACCGTGACCACGGCCACGCATCGGTATCGCCCCGCCTCTCGGCCGGCCCGAAACCATTGCCCCCAAGGGAAGGCATAGCAGCCTTGCGCGGCCCACGCATGACCGCCGATCCTGTTTCCCCGGCGCTCCCGGCCCAAGCGCGAACGCGCGAAGCCGCGGCCAATGAATGGCTATGCTTGATCTGTTGCTGGAAACAATCCCGCCGCCGCCAAAGGGCCGTGACGGGCGCCCCCTTTGCGTCCCCCCTGGCGCCGCGCGACATCGGCAAGGAGCGGTTCGAGATGCAACTGATCAGCGTGAACATCGACAAGCCGGAAGCCACCAACTTCATTTTCGGCCAGACCCATTTCATCAAGTCCGTCGAGGACATCCACGAAGCCCTGGTCGCCAGCGTGCCGAACATCGCCTTTGGCCTGGCCTTTTGCGAAGCCTCCGGCCAATGCCTGGTGCGCTGGTCCGGCAGCGATCCGACGATGATCGCGCTGGCGCAAAAAAACGCCCAGGCCATCGCCGCCGGCCATAGCTTCATCGTGTTTCTCGGGGACGGTTTTTATCCGTTGAACGTGCTCAACACCCTGAAGATGGTGCCTGAGGTGTGCCGCATTTTCTGTGCGACCGCCAACCCGACCCAGGTGATTCTCGCCGAAACGGCACAGGGCCGGGCGGTGCTGGGGGTGGTGGATGGCTTCAGTCCCAAGGGCCTGGAAGGCGACGACGATATCTTGTGGCGCAAGAACCTGCTGCGACAGATCGGCTACAAGCAGTGAGGGTCGCGCAGGCATGCCATCCGCGTTGATGGACTACTCGGACGGCGTGGTCCGGCAACTCTTGCGGTGACGGATCTCCTGCTCCGAAGGACGCTCCTTGACGAACTCGAAGCGCGGTTCGCCCTCGCTGTAGGTGACCAGCCAGCCCCACTCCAGCTCGGACTCATCCTGGCCCGGTTTCGGTGGCGCCGCCCACCAGGGCTCTTTGCTGACGATCTGGCGCATGCTCCCTCCCGTTGATTCGGCCCTCTCAACTATAGCGTGCGGGCCTTGAGGCCTCCGGATTTCGGCCGGTCGGCGAATCCGCCGAGATAGCGCCCCGCAATCACCGCGCCAGCGCCCACTCGGCCAGCGGCCGATAACGGCCTTTATGCGACTCGAACAGCGCGAAGTGCCGGGCACTCAGGTGAAAATCCGCAGGGGTCTGGGACTCGGGCACCGGCGCCCGATAGTCGCGCATCAAGGTCAAGTGCGGACGAAACTCCCGCGGCGAATCGACCAGCCCCAGTGGCAGCAGCGCTTCCTGCAAGGCATACACCAGCTGACGCAGAGCCAGCGGCGCCTGTGTCGGCGCCAGCAACAAGACCCCAGCCCGGCGCCAGACCTCCAGGCGGTCGAGCGGGACGTCCAGCGGCTCACCGGGGGTGCGCACGCTCGCCGTCGCGGCGCAGATCCGCGGAAGCTGCGCCACCGCGACCGAGCCCAGGAACATCAGGGTCAAGTGAAAGTTTTCCGCCGGCACCGGCCGGCCGTTCCGCAGGCCCAGCGCGCCGCGCCACTGGGCGATGGCCCGGCGTTGGGCGGCGGTGCAGGGCAAGGCGAAGAACAGCCGCTTGAACGGCTCGCCCTGCTCGCGGGACTCATCATTCATGCCCAGTCCTCCGGTTCGGTCCCGGTGAAGTGCTGTCTGTCAGGTTACTCCAGGCCCCTGGGTTCTCGGCAGCGCGAACCGACGGTCAGGCACAGCGCCTGTCGACATAACGCCCAAGGTTGCAGGGTTCGTCTTAAGACGCACCCTTTACCCTTGGGCGTCAAACCCGTCATGGAAACGGACTTCGCCCCGAGGGCTGCTTCCGTCGAAGGACAACGCCTGGAAATACTCGGCCGGCACACCCGGCAGCAGCAACCCGTCCCGCGCCCTGAAACCGAAGCGGCCGTAGTAGCCGGGGTCGCCCAGCACCACGCACCCCGCGGCGCCCAGGGCCTGGAGTTGCTCCAACAGTTGGCGGATCAGTAACGAGCCGATGCCCTGCCGCTGATACGCCGGCAGCACCGAGACCGGTGCCAGGCCGTACCAGGCGCTTTCGCCCTGGCTCAGGGTCACCGGCGACATGGCGGCATGGCCGATCACCACGCCATCGCGCTCGGCGACCAGCGACAGGCTGAGCACACCCGCTTCGCGCAGGGCGTTGACGATGTGATGCTCGGTGTGGCTCGAGTGCTCCTCGGTGAGGAAGGCTTCGCGGGTCACGGCTGCGATGGCCGGGATGTCGGCGGGACGTTCGGTTCTGATCTGGATAGTCATTGGGCCTCGTTGAAATTTGCAGAGATTCGACACTCCGCGAGAGCGGCTAGAGCGCCAAGTCTGGCAGCTGTCCGGCGTCTCCGGCAAACCCCGGCGACAAACCCGGGCTCGCCAAGGCGCCGCCGGGCCTGTCGGCATTCGGTCATTTTTATCGGTTGTAATGCTCTTTGACGTCCGCCCCACTCACAGGAAGAGCACGATGAGACTCGCGTCCTACAACGTTGAAAACCTGTTCAACCGCGCCAAGGCCATGAACCTGGAAGGCTGGGCCGAGGGCCGGCCGGTGCTGGAGCGTTTCGCCCGGCTCAACCAGCTGCTGGGCGAGCCCCTCTACACGGACCAGGACAAGGCGCAGATGATCGAGCTGCTGACCGAGCTGGGGCTGAGCAAATCGGACCAGGGCCCCTTCGTGATCCTGCGGCAGAACCGCGGCAGCCTGGTCAAGCGGCCCAAGGCCGGCGGCCTGGAGATTGTCGCCAACGGCCGTACCGAGTGGGTCGGCTCGCTGGCGCTGATCGAGGCCCCGGTGGACCTGGAAGCCATGCGCAATACCGCGCGGGTGATGATCGACCTGAAGGCCGATGTGCTGGCGGTGGTCGAGGCGGAAAGCCGCCCGGCCCTGCGTGACTTCAACACGGAAATCATCGGCGCCCTGGGCGGCCCGCTGTACCGGCATGTGATGCTGATCGACGGCAACGATACGCGGGGCATCGATGTCGGCCTGATGACCGCCGAGGGCTACCCCATCGGCTCGATGCGCAGCCATGTCGACGACACCGCGGCCAACGGCGAGCCGATCTTTTCCCGCGATTGCGCGCAGTTCCATATCCCAATGCCTAACGGCAAGCAGTTGATCGTGCTGGTCAACCACCTCAAGAGCAAAGGCTTCGGCGGCCTTGCGGCTTCGGCGAAGAAACGCCTGGCCCAGGCCGAGCGGATCAAGCTCATCTACCAGGCGCTGGTGGCCCAGGGCGAGGCCTATATCGCGGTGGTCGGCGACTTCAACGACACCCCGGACAGTGCGCCGCTGGAACCCTTGCTCAAGGGCACCGACCTCAAGGATGCCTTTGTCCATCCGGCCTTCGACGACGGCGGTTACCCCGGCACCTTCGACACCTGCAAGGCGGCGAACAAGATCGACTACCTGCTGCTGTCGCCCGCGCTGTTCGCCACCGTCACCGCCGGTGGCGTATGGCGCAAGGGCATGTGGCCGGGCAGCCAGCCCAAGCGCTGGGAGGTCTACCCGCAGCTGGACAAGAAGGAAAACGCCGGCTCGGACCACGCGGCGGTGTGGGTCGACCTGGACCTGTGAGCCGAACAGGCCCCGCTCCCGAGCGGGGCCTGAAGCACGGCCTTGTCAGCCCTGGACGCTGGCGCTGGCGGCCTCGTGGATAACGGCCACGACCTCCGCCGCCCGCGAGGCCCCGAGCGACCTGATCGGCTCCCGTGAATGGCTGTCGCTGACGGCGGCGTTGGGTCATGCATCGGAAGCCGCCTTCGGCCGGGCCTTTCGCCGCGAGTTCGGGGGCGCTCCCAGCGAACACCGTTCACAGGGTTGAGCGGATTTGCGGCCATCTGCCCGATCCGGGCTTCAGCCCCGCCCTTTCAACGCCGCGAACAACGCCGCCGAGGCGTTGTACAGCGGCACCCGGCCCTTGAGCAGGATCTGCGCGCTGCGCCGGTAGGCGGCCGCGTCGATGCGCATCGAACCGCCCTCCTCGCGCGCGGTGATCAAGGTGTCCAGCACCCCCGCCGGGTTTTCGATCGACACCGGGTATTCCGCCGTGGTGGCGCCCAGCGGCTTGGGCGCCTTGAGCAGTTCATGGGCCACGGTGCCTGGCGCCAGGCAGGCGGCGGCCAGGCAGCAGCCACCGGAAACGGCCAGCGAGGGATGGGCATTTTGCGGGGTGAAGTAACGGGTGTTGATATCGCCCGTGCCCTGGGCCGGGCTGACGATGCAGATCTTCGGCAGGGTCTCGCTGCGTTGCAGTTCCTCGGTGCTCATCAAGGCGCCGCTGCGGTTGCGCAATTGCATGCGCAGGCCGCCCTGCACCATCAGGCTGATCAGCCGCGCCTTGAACTCGGCATCGGCGTCCAGCTGCGCCGGGGTTTCCAGGCCGGTCTTGCCCAGGTCCGCGGCCTGGACAATGACCATCGGCACCGCCACATCGAGGCAGGTGGCGCGCACGCCGTCGAGCAGATCGATGCGCTGCCCGGTGGGAAACAGCTGGCCGGTCTTGGCCCCCACCGGGTCGCTGAGAAACAGGTCGACCCCGGGGAACACCCCGTTGACCCCGGGAATGCGCGTATCGCTCAGCAGCCGACCGTCGCGGAACGCCAGGCGCGCGAGCATGGTGGTCTGGGTATTGCTGTTGAAGATCTCGATCTGCGCGCTGTCCTCGTCCGGGCTCAGCCAGCCACGCTCCAGGGCGTACAGGGGCAAGGCCGCGGACATGTTGCCGCAGTTGACGCTCCAGTCGATCGCGCTTTTACCCGCCGCCAGCTGCGCCAGGGTGCTGACCAGGCGCGACTCGCCGGGCCGCCGCTCGGCGATGAACACCTTGTTGCTGGTGGGCCCGCCACGGCCCAGCCCGGTGATCTGGTTATTGCCCGGCAGGTCGCCGCTCAGCGGCACACCCATCAGGTGGCGCAGCAGCTCCTCGACCAGCGCCGGGTCCTCGGGCAGGGTTTCGCGAGCCAGGATCAGCCCGGTGGACGTACCACCGCGCGCATGCCAGACCGGGAACTCAAGGATACCGGCACGGATTTCAGGAAGGTCCAGTTCAAAAGGCATGATCGGACTCGCAGTGATGGACGACAGGCAGGGATCATAAACCGCTGCCCGCGCGAGCGCAGCTTTCCAGGTTCAGGGCCGCGCACTCTTGGAAAGGCAGCCAGGCAGGTGATCGAACTTGAACTAGTATGGATTGCGTAAGGCCCGTGCCACCGGACTGTCGGCTGGCAATGGCTGATCAAGGGGCTGCATAAGCGGTTGCGTGCGAGCTGAAGGCTTCCGGGAGGCGAATCATGCTCGATCAGATTGCGCTGGGCATGCTTATCTTCGCCGGGATAGTCCTGTTCTACGGAATCATTGTCCTGCACGACATTCCCTACGAAATTGCCGTCCATCGGAACCACCCCCACCAGGACGCGATTCACGCGGCAGGCTGGGTCAGCCTGTTCACGCTCCATGCCCTGTGGCCGTTCCTGTGGATCTGGGCCATGTTGTACCGCGAGGATCGGGGCTGGGGGTTTGCCACCGACAAGGCGCGGATGCAGGGCGAAAAGGCTCTGGCGCAAGAGCTGGCCGAGCTGCGGCAGCGGGTCGAGCGGCTGGAAGGACAGCACCAGGCCGGGTCTCGCCCGGAAGGGAAGATGTGACCCATGGACCTGTTACTGATCCTGACCTACACCGCCATCTGCGTGGCCATCTTCAAGATCTTCCGGATCCCGCTGAACAAATGGACGGTGCCCACCGCCGTGCTGGGCGGCGTGGTGTTGATCGGCGCGCTGATTTTCCTGATGAACTACAACCACCCCTACTCGGAAGTGGCGCGCTCCTACTTCGTCTCGGTGCCCGTGATCCCGGTCGTCACCGGCCGGGTGGTCGAGGTGCCGGTCCAGGGCAACACGCCGCTGGAGCCAGGCGACGTGCTGTTTCGCATCGACCCCGAGCCTTTCGAGAACCGGCTCAAGTCGCTCAAGGCCCAGCAGCTGGCGGCGCGGGGCGACCTGTACCGGATCAACGAGTTGATCCGGCGCAACTTCGGCACTCGCCGTGAGCAGGAAGCCGCGATTGCCCGGGTCGACGACCTGCAGGCTCAGATCGACAACGCCCAGTTCGAGCTGGACAGCACCGTGGTCCGTGCCCCGAGCAGAGGCTTCGTCACCCATGTGTCGCTGCGCCCGGGGATGATGGCGAGCAAGCTGCCGCTGCGTCCGTCGATGGTGTTCATTCCCGACGAGGGCCAGTATTTTTCCGCCTGGATGCGCCAGAACAGCCTGCTGCGCCTGGTCCCGGGAGACGAGGCGGAAGTGGCGTTCGACGGGATCCCCGGCAGGGTATTCAAGGGCCGGGTCAAGAATGTGATCACGGTGATCGGCGAAGGACAGGTACAACCGTCCGGCACCCTGCTGAGCTACACCGGCTCACCGCCACCGGGGCGGGTGCCGGTGGTCATCGAAATCACCGACCCGGACTACCTGCCCTACGCCAAACTCATGCCCGGTGGCGCCTATGGCCAGGCGGCGCTCTACAGCCAGCACTTTCACCATGTGGCGATCATGCGCAAGATCCTCCTGCGCATGGCGGCCTGGATGAACTACATCTTTCCGTTCCATTGATGGGATGGGGTCAGGCTTGATGCTCGGTGCGTTGCAAGCCTGGCTTGATTTCCCCAGCGGCCGAATCCACACCCCCTTGCAGCCGCTCAGACCTCACGTGGAAAGTGCTGAACCAACATCCGGTTCGTTGCAGGTGGATTAATCTCGTGGCGCCGCCTAGCGACGATAGTAGCGGTGATTGTCTTCGTAGCGGTGCCGCATGGCGCGATCGTGGTGGCGCTCCCAATCGCGATGGCGTTCCGCTTCTCGGCGGGCTTGCTCCCTGCGCCACTGTTCCCTGCGCCACTCTTCTCGACGCCAGTCGTGTCGGCGCCAATCGTCTCTACGATCGTGCCAGCGGCCGTCATGCCAGTATCGGTCGTCATGGGCAAGCAACGGCCCGGGCTGCCTGCCAGCCATGCTGGCCAAGGTCGGCCAAGGGTTGCCGGCGGCCTGGACCGGAGCCTGAACGGCTGTGACTTCAGGTGCTAAGACAGGGGTTGAGGTCTTCATCTGTGTTGCTGATGCCGAGCCCAATGCCGCGAACGCGAACAGGCCGAAGAGCACCATCCGTGGGTCATGGAATTTCATGAGCGAAGACAACCTCTGCTTGACAATCGGACGTATGGCCACCTGGCTGCGGGAAGTCTGCGAGGTCGCGCTTACCGAGCAAATGAGCCTGTCCACATAGACCGGTAAATAGAAAAAAGTTCTAGGGAGCCGCTGCTTAAATATCTGCGTTGAGCCGCAAACAGCCCTGGCACTTGATTTCAACGAGTTGTCAGACGCTTGTTGGCTATCGATAGCCGAAGGACGCGCAATGTCGGCACCACGCACATGAACTCGTTGCGCCGCGAGGCGCTGGAAGGCCGCTTTCCGGGGGCTGGCCAATGCTTTGGCCCACGCCTGATCACCGACGGTTGCGAGGCGCATCGTTGCAGGCTCAAACAATGAGCGCGGTAGTTTCCGTGGCCCGGTTTTTGTAGACGTGCAGATCGAGCCCGACTGAAGCCCACCCACGGCTCAGATACCCGCCCGACAAATACGTGGTGGCGTCTTCAATACGGCCATTGGGGTCCATCAGCTGGTTGCCGCCGATGTGCACGACGAAGTGGCCGTTGTAAAAATCGAAACTGAAGAAGGGTACAGTCCACGATTTGCTGATCAGGCTGATAATCAGATAGTCGTCACCCAGGACGCCGCCTGGCATCGCGCAACTGCAGCCACACGACCAGTTGACGCTGCCACACGTCTGCAATCCCATGCGCAGCCCGGCGTACCATGGGCGCATGGACCAATTGGTAATGATCTCGGTCGGCGCATAAATTCCAACGGTTGGCTCATGTTTTTTCAGGTAGGTGGCGATGTTGGCGGGGGTGCTGCCCAAGTAATCAGTGCAACTGACGGTACGCGTCTGGTCCATCGCGTGCCTTATTTCCGCATCCACATCGGTGCTTGTCCCGTCGACCGTCCCGTCCGTCAAGCCAACATTCTTCAGCCAATGCAGCACATACACGGCACAGGCAGCCCCGCAATATGGGCCGTAACCTTGGTCGATTGCTTCGGTTTTAATAAACGCCATGACTCGAATCTCTCCCTGAAAGGGCTGATAGGCCCTACCAGCGCCCCGAGCCTCTTCTCCCTGCGGCACGCGCGGCGATGCCCGGCGTCCCAGACACTCTAGTGCAAGAGTTTGTGGCTCTTTTCGCCCTTTTTAGACCAAGTCCAAATGAGCGGAGCGGCGGTTATAGCTATTGCGATGACACGTGTTCACCGCCTGGTCAGCCGATCAATCCCCGCACTTTCGATGATCGCCGTCCCGTTGGCCGACCGGCTTATTTGTTGTGGTTCGTGTCATTCCAGGCTTGTGGCGGCGGCCGTTGCGAATCGCTTCGACCGCTCAACCCCAGTGTCCGAATGGTGAGACTGATTTTCGTCGTCCGATGGGGTTGGCTCATGATGCGGACAACAGCACCAGGTCGACTTAGAGCAGTTCAACTCTCCCTGCCTGAATGAAATTTTTATTCTTTGTTTGTTATTTTGTTTGCAAGGCTGAGGGCAGGTCTAACGGCTGGTCGGCGACATCGACTGTCATTGAAAATGCGATGTTCAAGCATTCGGGAGCGCTTGGCGCCCTCCTACGTCTGCTTGCTCATGTATCCGTTTACCTTCAGGTGTACATGGTGCAATCGCTGACGCCGTAAATCGCGTCCGCGAAGCTAAACGTAGAACCGAGACCATGAATGCTTGGATTCTTGAGGCCGTCGTCTGGCGGCTGAATATCAGACCTGCGTCCATGCAGCGACGCAGCACTTCATTGAACAACCAGCGAAACAGATCACTGTCCCGAAATCGGCCGTGTCGGTTCTTGGAAAGGGTCGAGTGATTGGGGACGTCATCTTCAAGGTTGAACAAGTAAAACCGCCGATCCTGCCCGCTCGATGACGGTCCCATCATGCTGTGTGCTTCCCTGCCGGCCAATGAACGGCGGCGACCTATTTGCGTGGCAGGGCTCGCTTTATGGAAAGGTTCGCTATCAGCTTTAATGTGTGCGGAATGTGTTCCATACATCTGTGTCTAGCTTCATGGCCGCAAGTACTTCAAAGACGTACAACTCAAGGTCATTGTTGACTTCGATAAAGGCCACCGTTGTTTGTCGGAGGCGCCCCTGAGCTGAAAGAAAGACTTCCTTGAATTGTTCGTCTTTCATCGCTTGATCACGCTTCATTTCGTGCGGATAGTCTTCTGCGGCCATTTTGTAGACAAGGCTTGCGGTGTTGTGCGACTCGAAATTCAAATGCTGGACGAGCCTCTTTACTACCCCTCTCGAGATACCTACATAGACCGGCTTACCTTGATCGCTGAAGACGTAGCACCCAGGGAAGTCTGTGGTTCTACCCACCTTGGACAGAGCTTCTTTTGATGCGCTCTTGAAGCCAACAAAGGTTGCAGCAGGCATTGGAGTCTCCAGGGCAACCTTTAGCCTTGCAAAATGGCTAGGCAACACCGTTGAGGCAAGCTCTTCAAATGTATGAAGACAATTGTCGATAGGCATGAGTTTTCCTTTGTGATCCCTCACGAAGCCTGGGTTCTAACCTCTATTGTTCGTTTCGGCTAGGGGCGGCTCCCGCCTCGTGGGAGACATTCAAACCAGAGATGACAGATCCGTCTGCGCCGGATGATTGTCCTTGAATCTAAGCATCAGATTGTTTTTTTGCCAGCCTGATGGCGGTAGTCATATGCGGTACAGCGTAGGCCTTGTCCCAATGATTCATTCCTGCAATAGCTTTCTGAGCGGGTGCCGTGTCGGCTGCTCCGGCCAATTCCGCACAAGCCTGCGCCATTGAGACAAGAATGCGGGCAGCTTCGGGAACGTAGGGAAGATCATTTCCAGCTTCATGACGCTCGCGAACAATCTGGTAGCGAATCTTCTCCGGGAGTGTCCAGGCACTGATTGAAAACTCCTGAACGGAGTAATCGACCCCTTTTATTTCTGCCGTCGCGGAACGATGCTCCTTATTGAATCCTGCCGTTTCGATCTGCTCACGGCTATCGATAACAGTGTTCATCATTTCTCAAATTTGTTGCCAATCAGTTCTCATTCGAACTCCTTTTCAATGTTGTCTTTCAACAGGGAATGTTGAGTGTGTTTCTGTCGACAGCGTGAAAGGCAGCTTCTGGCTGTGGATTCAACCGAGCGTCCGTAGTCCCAGCAATGCTTACCAACCGACTCACGCCCGCCGCGCCAACAACAGCACCGAAGCAGCCCCCGACAACAGCACCGCGCAGCCGCGGTTGAAGAGCTTCTTGCCCCGTGGCTCGGCGAACCAGCGGCGCATGTGCAGGCCCATGTAGGCGTAGGCGCTGATGGCGATCCATTCCAGGATCAGGAACAGCGCGCCGAGCACCAGGAACTGGGCGGAAACCGGTGCTTGAGGGTCGACGAACTGCGGCAGGAAGGCGGTGAAGATGAGGATGGCCTTGGGGTTGCCGATGGCCACCAGGAATTCCTGCCGGGCCAAGGCCAGCAGGCCCAGTGGCGCGGTCTTGTTCTCGGACTCGACCTGGGTATCCGCGGTCCACAGCTGGTACGCCAGGTACAGCAGGTAGCCAGCACCGAGAATCTTGATCCCGTGGAACAGCAGTTCCGAGGCTTGCAGCACCACCGCCAGCCCGGCCGCCGCCAGGGCGATCATCACCGCGAAGGCGGCCAGCCGCCCTACTCCCGCCAGGCAGGAGGCGCGAAAGCCATAGGCGGTGGCATTGCGGATCGACAACAGGTTGTTCGGCCCTGGCGCCATGTTCAGGGCGAAACAGGCCGGGAGGAAGAGCATCAGGGTGGCAAGGTTCATGGAGGCGTCCGTTGGCTGATGGCTTGAGTTCCACAGCAGCCGACCGGGCTGCCGCAGCCCCACAAGCCTGCCCAATCCAGCGCAGGCCGTCGAGATTTTTGTCGAGGCAGGCCGCGCCTAGCCCTCCATGGCCGCCAGCCCGGGCAGCAGCTTGTCCAGGGTCAGCGGGAACTCGCGCACGCGGATGCCGGTGGCGTTGTAGACGGCATTGGCCAGGGCCGCCCCGGCGCCGCACACGCCCAACTCGCCCAGGCCCTTGACGCCCAGGGCGTTGGCCTTGGTGTCGGGCTCTTCGAGGAACAGCACGTCCATCGCCGCGATATCGGCATTGACCGGCACCAGGTACTCGGCCAGGTCATGGTTGACGAAATGCCCGTGGCGGGTGTCGAGCAGGGTCTGCTCCATCAGCGCCGCGCCGACGCCCCAGGCCATGCCGCCGAGGATCTGCGAGCGCGCGGTCTTGGGGTTGAGGATGCGTCCGGCGCCGATCACCGCGAGCATGCGCCGCAGGCGGACTTCGCCGGTGTCGATGTCCACCGCGACTTCGACGAAGTGCGCGCCGTTGGAATGCTGGGAGAACTGCTTGTAGTCCTCGCCCATCGGCCCGACGCTGCCTTCGGCCTGCAACCCCGCGGGGGCCACTCGCAGCAGCAGGTCGCTGAGGCGCTCCGAGCGCTCGCCGGTGCTGATACGGCCATCGGCGAAGCGCACCGGCGCCTGGTTGTAAGGCGCGCCGGCGGCCTGGATGATCCGCTGCTTCAAGGCCTGGCAGGCGGCCTCCACCGCCGAGCCGGAACTGGCCGCCCCCCAGGAACCGCCAGAGCCCGAGGTCTGCGCAAAGCGGCTGTCGCCCAGCTGCACCTGCACCGCCGACATCGGCACGCCCAGGCTGTGGGCGGCGACCTGGGTCAGGATGGTGTAGGTGCCGGTGCCGATATCGGTCATGTCCAGGCGCACCAGCACCCGCCCGGTCGGGCCCAGGCTCACCTGGGCCCTGGACAATCCCAGGTAGTTGGGCCTGATCGCCGCGGCCATGCCCATGCCGATCAGCTTGCGGCCCTCGCGCACGCTGCCGGGCTTGGGCTGGCGGCGGTTCCAGCCGAAGCGCTCGGCGCCGGCCTGCATGCAGGCCAGCAGATTGCGCGAGGCGAAGGGCACACCCAACTCGGGGTCCAGCTCCGGTTCATTGCGCACCCGCAGCTCGATGGGGTCCAGGCCCAGGCGTTCGGCCAGCTCGTCCATGGCGCTCTCGAAGGCGAGCATGCCCGGCGCCTCGCCCGGCGAACGCATCCACTCGCCGCGATTGAGGTCGACCGGTACCAGCCGATGGCGGGTCAGGCGGTTCGGCGCGGCATACAGCGAGCGGGCAAACACTGCAGTCTGCTCGCAGAACTCTTCGAAGCGCGAGGTCGTCGACCAGACGTCATGCCCCAGGGCCGTGAGCTTGCCGCTGCGCTCCGCCGCCAGCCGCACCCGATGCTGCATGGCCGGGCGATAACCGGCGTTGGCGAACATCTGCTGGCGGGTCAGGGCCACCTTCACCGGGCGCTTGAGCACCCGGGCGGCCAGCGCCGCCAGCACCGCGTCGGGATGGATGATCAGCTTGGCGCCGAAGCCGCCGCCGATGTAAGGGCTGACGATGCGCACCCGCGCCGGCTCGATGCCCAGGGTATTGGCCAGGCCACCGCGGAAGTTCGCCAGGGTTTGCGCCGAGGTATAGAGGGTCAGGTCGTCCCCGGACCAGACCGCGATGGAGGCATGGGGCTCCATCGGCACGTGGCTTTGGTACGGGGTGCTGTAGCTGCTGTCGAGCTTGACCGGTGCATTGGCGAACCCCGCTTCGAAGTCACCGATGGCACTGTCGGTCTTGAAGCCGGCGTTGGTGCGCGGCGGGATATAGGCCTGGGCCAGGCGGGAAGTGAGTTCGAAGTCGCCTTGCCCGGGGGTGTAGCTCACGCGAATCAGGCGCGCCGCCGCTCGCGCGGCCTCGAAGGATGCCGCCACCACCAGCGCCACCGGTTCGTCGTAATAACGCACAGCGTCAGTCGCCAATACCGGCCGGGCGCGGGTAAACACCTCGCCCGTGGTCGGCGTCACCGCGGGGCCGAATGCCGCCTGGGCCGGCGCGTTGTGATGGGTCATGACATAGAGCACGCCCGGCGTCCGTTCGGCCTCGCGGGTGTCGATCGCGCTGATGCGGCCCCGGGCGATGGTCGCCCCGAGGATGTAGCCATAGGCGGTGTCGCCCATTTCCCGCTGCTCGTAGGCGTAGGTCGCGCGGCCGGTGACTTTCAGCCGGCCATCGACCCGGTCCAGCGGTTGGCCGATCGGGCCGTTGGTGGCGGCTTGGGTTGGCCTTGATGTGCTCATGCCGATGCTCGCTCCTGGGTGGCGCTGGCCAGCATCTGGCGCAGGGTGCGTTTGGCCAGGGGGATCTTGAAATCGTTGCCGCCCTGCCCGCGTGCGCCGGCCAGGGCGGCCTCGGCGGCGCGCTGGTAAACCGTCATGGCGGACGGCTGGCCGAGCAGCGCCTGCTCCGCCGCCGTGGCCCGCCAGGGTTTGGCAGCGACGCCGCCCAGGGCGATGCGGGCCGTGCGGACCTGCCCCGCGCGAACCTCCAGCACCAGCGCCACGGCGACCAGGGCGAAGGCATAGGAAGAACGGTCGCGCACCTTGCGATACAGCTGCCGCCCCGGGGGCGGGGGCGGCAGCGTGATGGCCACGATCATCTCGCCATGGGCCAGCTGGGTTTCGACCTCGGGCGTCGCCCCGGGCAGGCGGTACAGCTGATCCAGGGCCAGGGAGCGGCGCTGGCCGTCGGGCAAGACCGTTTCCACCCGCGCCTCCAGGGCGACCATGGCCACCGCCATGTCCGAGGGGTGCACCGCGATGCAGGCTGCGCTGACGCCGAGAATCCCATGCATGCGGTTGTGCCCCTGCAGGGCCGAACAACCACTGCCGGGTTCGCGCTTGTTGCAGGCCATGCCCGGGTCGTAGAAGTACGGACAGCGCGTGCGTTGCAGCAGGTTGCCCGCGGTCGAGGCCTTGTTGCGGATCTGCCCCGAGGCACCGGCCAGCAAGGCCTGGGACAGCAATGGGTAGCGCTGGCGAACCCGGCTGTCGGCGGCCAGGTCGCTGTTGCGCACCTGGGCGCCGATGCGCAGGCCGCCGTCGGCGCTGTCCTCGATCGCAGCCAGGGGCAAGCGGCTGATATCGATCAGGTGCGTGGGCCGCTCGATGCCCAGCTTCATCAAGTCGACCAGGTTGGTGCCGCCGGCGATAAAGCGTGCCCGTGGCTGCGCGGCCATCAGGCTGACGGCCTGCTGTACGTCGCTCGCGCGCGCATAGCTGAAAGGCATCATGGGTTCAGGCCTCCTCGGCGGCGTCGCGGATGGCGGCGACGATGTTCGGATAGGCGGCGCAGCGGCACAGGTTGCCGCTCATGCGTTCACGGATCTCCACGTCGCTCAGGGCGACGGGCTGGCTCGTCAGGTCGTCGCTGACATGGCTGGGCCAGCCGGCGCGCACCTCCTGCAGCATGCCGACCGCCGAGCAGATCTGCCCCGGCGTGCAGTAGCCGCACTGGAAGGCGTCGCGGGCGATAAAGGCCGCCTGCAGGGGATGCAGCAGGTCGCCATTGGCCAGCCCCTCGATGGTGGTGATCTCGTCGCCGTCATGCATGACCGCCAGGCTCAGGCAGGCGTTGATCCGGCGGCCATTCACCAGCACCGTGCAGGCGCCGCACTGGCCGTGGTCGCAGCCCTTTTTCGAGCCGGTCATGCCCAGCTGGTGGCGCAGTGCGTCGAGCAACGTGGTGCGTGGATCGAGCTCCAGCACCTGGTCGCTGGCGTTGATGCGCAAGGTGATCGCCTGGGACGGCAACGGGCGAACGGGTTCAGATAGCCCCGGGGCGGACTGGGGCTGGGCCCTGCCAACGCCTACCCATAACAGGCTGGCGGCGGCCCCGGCTTGCAGCAGCGCGCGGCGCGACGGACACGGTGAGTCCAGGTCTGGCATGGTGCTCTCCTGAAATGAACGGCTGGACACCAGTATCGCCAAGGGCGTGGCACCGTTCTTTCAGGTATCAGGAGGACTTTGTCAGGATTCGGGAAGCCTGCTGGCGGTAGCTGTTCGGGGTGGTCCCGGTGATGCGCCTGAAGGTCGAGGTGAAGTGGCTCTGGCTGGAGAACCCCAGCTCCAGCGCCATGGCGCTGATCGGCATACTGCCGGCCCGCAGCAGGCTTTCGGCGCGGCGCACCCGGCGCTCGATCACGTAGGCATAGGGCGCCATGCCGGTTTCGGCCTTGAAGTGACGGGCGAAGGTGTCCACGGGCATGCCGGCGATCCGCGCCAGTTCGGTCAGCGAGAGGCTGCCTTCGATGCGCGCATCGACGTAGTCGCGCAAGCGCTTGAGCAACTGCGGCCCCAGGCGCCCGCGGCCAGCGCTGGCGCTATCGACCCGCCCCAGGCGCAGCCCCACCAGCGCCACCAGGTGCTCTATGTAGCTGGCTTCAGGGATATGCCCGCTGACCATCTCGGCACTGAGGGCGGCGAGCAGCGAGTGGATCACCCCATCGCCGCTGTTGATGCGCATGGGCAGCTCGGCCAGCCGCGGGCAGCCGGGAAAATCCAGGGTCGTGTCGATCCACAGGGCGGTGTAGATCAGGTCGGCCTCGCGAAAATAGCCCTGGCGCTCGACCCCGGCCGGCACGAAGCTGATCGACCCGGGGCGGTCGCAGCCCTCGTAGGTAAGCGTCGAACTGCTGTGGATATGGGTCCGGGTGGTGGCCCCGCGCTCCGTGAGAATCACCACGTGCTGCGGCGCCGTCCAGCTGAGCTCGGCCTCGCGGCAGGCCCAGCGGCGGTGATCGATGCTCACCAGGCCATCGAACAGCGATGCCGACTGCAATACCGCGCCCTCGGCGCCCCGTGCCCGGATGCAGCCCGCGCCGACCCGGGGCTCCAGCGACAGGTTTGCGGACTCCCTTGATGCGCTCATCGGCCAGGCACCTCCCCATGGGATACAGCGAGTGGCCAGCGTACTCCAGGATCACTGGCAACTTCCAAGCAAAAAAGAACCTGCCGGGGGCAATCCCCGGCCAAACCGAACTGATTTACAATGCCGTTCCTTTGCCTGAGGCCGGCGTTTCGTGGATGCTCTGTCACTTGTCTATAAGCACCTGATCGACTGGGTGATCGCCCCTGTTACCCAACAGTTTCTCGGCATTTTCAATCTGAACGGCCGGCTCGGGGTCTTGTTCCTGTGCGTGTCCTACGGCGTCGCCTATGGCCTGTTCCGTTTCAGGCAGCGCCGCGGCCTGAGCGACGCCCGGTCGTTCTGGCACTTCATCGGCGGCGGCCGGGTGCACCTGCACCGCTCGGCGCTGCTGGATTACCGCTACTACTTCGTGCGCGCCATCCTCAAGGTCGCGCTGGTGCTGCCCATCGTCCACCTGGTCGACCCTTACATCCTGCGCTCCGGGGATTACCTGGCCTTTTTCAGCAACCTCTGGGGCCAGCGCCCGCGCCTGGGGCAGGACCTGGGGCTGTCGCTGCTCTACGGGCTGGGGGTGTTCCTGCTCAAGGACTTCATCCATTACTGGGCGCACCGGGCCTTTCACTCGCGCTGGCTGTGGGCCTTCCACAAGGTCCATCACTCGGCGCCGGTGCTGGTACCGGCGACGGCGAGCCGGGTGCACTTCGTGGAAAAGATCGTCGAGAAACTGAGCATCGGCCTGGGCCTGGGCCTCTACGCCGGCGGCTTCTGGTACGCCTGCGGCGGCGAGATCGGCCGCTACACCCTGTTCGGCGTGACCTACCTGGTGTTCATCTTCAACAGCCTGGCGGCCAACCTGCGGCACAGCCATGTCTGGCTGTCGTTCGGCCCGCTGCTCGAGCATGTGCTGAACAGCCCGGCCCAGCACCAGATCCATCACAGTGACGCGCCCCGCCACTTCAACCGCAACTTCGGCACCAACCTGTCCCTGTGGGACTGGATGTTCGGCACGCTCTACGTCACCCGCTCGACACCCGAGCCGCTGCGCTTCGGCACCGGGGAGCAGGACGCGCAGCGTTACCTGACGGTCTACAGCCTGATCGTCACGCCCTTCGTCGACACCGCGCGCAAGCTGTTGGCGAAGCGTCCGCGCGGGGTGGCGCCGCAGACGCCCTATTCGTAGCCGGGACGCCCGCTATTCCTCGAAGCGACTGCTGGCATCACGATCGCGCGCGTAGCGCCTGGCGAGTGGAAACGCCGGCAACCAGGACTCGCGACGAACAGTCCAGCTTTCGTAAGTGGGCGTGAGTTGGTCGGGGGCATCCAGGGCGCCCAGGTTCACTTCGATTTCATCGGCCGTGCGGGCAAACACCGACGAGCCGCAGTGCGGGCAGAAAAACCGCCCGGCGTAATCGCGGGTTTCGCCCTCGATGGTCACCGCGTCCTCGGGGAATATCGCCGAGGCATGGAACAGCGCGCCATGGTGCTTGCGGCAATCGAGGCAGTGGCACAGGCCGACCCGATACGGGCGCCCCGCCGCCACGATCCGCACCTTGCCGCACAGGCAGCCGCCAGTGAATCGTTGCATGCTGTACCTCCTCTTGGGTAAAGCGTTGCTGGTGGCTGGCCAAGGCCGCGTTCAGTCATGAGACGGCTTGGCCACCCGTTATGCGGTGCCGGCCCGCTGCTCATCTTTCAGCGCCTCACGCTGCAACTGATTGCGCCAGACCCGATAAGCGCGAATGCCAGCGCGTACCGAGGCGAACAACAATCCCTGCTCCAGCTCGCGCGCCAGGCCCGAACGCACCAGCATCCGCAGGAATGTCCCGTGCGGCCGGGCAATGGCCAGGACGATGCCCCGGGCCAGCAGGGTGTCGCGCACCTCCCTCAGGGCCACGATGCCGCTGACGTCGATCGAGCTCACCGCCTCGGCGACGAACAGCACGGCACGGGGTTCGGGCTCGCGCTCGACCGCTTCCAGCAGGCGCGCCTTGAAGTAGTCGGCGTTGAAAAACAGGATCGCGTCATCGAAGCGATACACCACCAGCCCCGCCAGCGTGCGCGCCTGCGGGTATTGGCTGATATCGACCTGGCCTTCGATCCCGCGCACCCAGCCCAGCACCGCATCGGTGGGCTGGTAGATGCTTTTGAGCAGCCGCAGGATCGCCAGCAGCACCGCGACGATGATGCCCGGCAGCACCCCCACGCCAATCACCCCCAGGGTGGTCAGTACACACAGCCAGAACTCGAAACGGCTGAGCTTGCGGATGACCCGCATCGCCTGGATGTCGATCAGCCCCCAGCCCGCCATCAACAACACCGCGCCCAGCGCCGCCTGGGGGATCCAGGCCATGGGCGCGGTGAAGAACAGCAGGATCAGGGCAATCACCAGGGCGGCGATAATCCCCACCAACTGGCTCTTGCCCCCCACCATGCTGTTGACCGCCGTGCGCGAATCGGCGCCGCTGATGGCGAAGCCGCTGGAGACCCCGGCGGCGATATTGGACACGCCCAGCGCCAGGAACTCATGGTTGGCGTTGACCGTATAACCGTTCCTGGCGGCGAAGCTGCGGGCCGTCAACATCGCGCTGCAAAAACTCACCGTGGCGATACCTAGCGCATCGCGCAGCAGGCTTTTCAGTTCGGCCTGGCTGGTCCGGGGCCAGCTCAACTGCGGCATGCCCGAAGGGATCGGGCCCAGTACGGAGACCCCATGGCTGTCCAGGCCCAGCACCCCAACGCACAAGGTAGCGATGGCCACCGTCACCAGCGCCGCCGGCAGCTTGGCGAAGCGCCGCGGCAGCCAGATCAGCAGCGCCAGGGCGCCCGCGCCGATGGCCAGGGTCGGCCAATGGGTTTCGCCAAGCCGCTGCAGCATGTTCAGCAGGCTGAGAATGAAACCCTCGCCTTCGATTTTGTAACCCAGCACCTTGCCCAGTTGCCCGGCCAGCAGGCTCAAGCCGATGCCGTTCAGATAGCCGATCAGGATGGGCCGCGAGAAAAAACTGGCAATGAACCCCGCCCGGGCGATGCCGGCGCCGATCAGCATCAGGCCGACCAGCACCGTGACGATCACGGCCAACTGTGCCAGGCGTTCGGGATCACCCAGCGCCAGGGGGGCGATCGCGCCGGCGACCATGGCGCAGGTGGCCGCATCCGGCCCGACCATCAATTGCCGCGAACTGCCCACCAGGGCATAGACCATCATCGGCAAGACGCAGGCATACAAGCCGTACTGGGGCGGTAGCCCGATGATCTGCGCATAGGCGATAGCTATCGGGATCTGCACGGCCGCCACCGACAACCCGGCCTGCAGGTCGTACCTGAACCATTCGCGGCGGTATTGCAGGAGATTGGCCAAGCCTGGCAGCCAGCGGGCGAGCAGCATGGGGGCACCTTCGAAGAGCTTTGACGGCGGGCGCGAAACGTCGGGCCCTGCATGAGAGGTAAGCAGAGTCGCTTTTCTTTTCAACAAAACAGCGGCGTATCGAGCCTCCCCCTGGTTTAGCCAGCACCGCGGTTGCCTCCTGGCGAACCGCTTGCGAGGGCGGGCACCCTGCCATCTGCGCTATCCGATGATCGGGCCTGGCAGCCGGCAGGCTCCTTTACTAGTGTCTACCCAACAGCAGCCGAACCGGTTTTAACTGGCCTGAGTTCACTGTCCATGCCGTACTCCTTCTCGAACAGTAGCGCAGTCACCTACTCGTTCTTCCCGGTACTCAAGGAGAGCACCATCCAGGAAGTGCACATGGCACTTCTTGCCTGCCAAGGGACATTCTGAAACGTATCAGGCTTTCAGCTAGAGGGTTTACACCCGAGCGCCGAGGTGAAGAGAGGCGCACTCATCGAAAGGAGATCGAAGATGGCTAGCATAATGAAAGTGTTGGACATCCACCTGTCACTGCTCAAGTCCAACCCACCGCAGCTGCATATATTGGCCCATGGCCTGGTGGGTTCCACCGGCTGGACCAACCCGCGATTGCAACCGCGGTTTTACATTGTCTTCCCGAAAGACGGGATTCAAGACTTTGACTTCGTTGCGGACCCGCCCCAGGGAATCTCCATATTCCCCATCTGCCCCATCACCGCATCGGAATACTGGGAAAACCCGCCACTGGACATACTCAAAGGCGTAAGGGTTCACTCTGCCAACAACTCGGTCGAAGAGTATATCGGGGAGGCCAAATCCGTAGCCTGTTAGTCATTAAGAGGGATATGTGTCAGGCCCTGCCTGACACATATCAGATCCAATCCTGCCTTCAACCATTGCCTATTCTTTGCGGTTCCTCGGGTCGTCCGCCGGGTTGAGGTAGGTGATCCCCCAGGGCCCCGTGCCGTGGAGCTGGAGCACGGTCTCCTGTTTTTGAGTGGCGGCGTACATCGGCGTGCCGACGGGAATGATCAGGGTGTCACCCGGGTGATAGGCCTTGGCCTTGGCCGCGTCGAAGGTGTCGCCGGTGGCGAAGTAGAAGGTGCCCGAGATCACGGTGACACGTTCGGTCACAGGGTGGGTATGCACCCCGACTTTCGTGTTGGCCGGCAACATCAGGCGCATGGTGAAGGGCTCTGGTTTTTTCAGGTCGCCTTCGATCACCGAAATCATCACCCCGGGCCCTACCGAGGGCGCGGGTGTCCATTTCAGTTCGGCTGGGGTGGCGGCAATCAACCCTGTGCCCTCGGCCAGAGCGGCAGATGCCAGGCAGGCCGCGCCAAGCAAGGCCAGTGAAACAGCGACAGCTTTGTGGGCGCTCATCGGGATGTCCTCGCGTTTGAGAGCGGTGGCTGAATCGCAGCGGCCAATAGAGCGTCAACGCCCAAGCTCAACGGCTGCGCGATCAGGTCATTTATCGTGACGATAGCCGAACGCCGATGCGCGGATATATCCATTGTGAACAGCCTTGATAGCGCACGGGTATTGCCGCACAAGCGCCCAGCGGCCAATCGACCGATGCCGGGTTTTCTCTGGGGGCGACGCATTCGTTGCAGGCCAGCAAGGCCGAGTGCCGAGTGCCGAGTGCCGCGGAAATGAAACCCGACGCCCGTCGATCTGGCAAAGAAGCCAAATGGCCACTGTAGGAGTGAGCTTGCTCGCGAAAAACGTCAACGATAACGCGTACTGCCTGGCTTAACGCACTGTGCTGGGGTTCTTCGCGAGCAATCGAGCGTCGACCGGCTGCTCCTACAAAAAGCCTTAGCTGACTGGCATTCCCCGAATTGCCATGTGTTTCCTTCGTTCTTTCATACGTCGCAGTTCTCACTGCCCGTTCCCCATGCCTGGAGTTCCCCCCCGATGCCCTCGCCCCATCCCCTGCCCTCTGCCTTGCTGGGCCTGGCCCTTGTCTGTCCGCCCCTGGCCGAAGCCCAGGGCCTGGAGCTGGGACAAGTGCTGATCGGCGCCGAGGAACGCAGCAGCGAGGACGCCTCGATCGAGGAGGCCAAGGCGCGGCTGGCCCAGGTGCCCGGCGGCAGCAATGTGGTGGACCTGCGCCGCCCGCTGCAGGGCCGCGTGGCCAGCAACCAGGATGTGCTGGCGTACCAGCCGGGGGTCTATGCCCAATCCGCGGGCAACGAAGGGGTGAAGATCTCGATCCGTGGTTCGGGCATCAACCGCGCGCCGGGCGCCCATGCCTCGGGGCTGTACACGATGCTCGACGGCCTGCCGCTGACCGGCCCCGGCGGTACGCCCTATGAGTTGCTGGAGCCGCTGTGGCTGGACCGCGTGGAAGTGTTGCGCGGCGCCAACGGCTTCGAGCGCGGCGCCCTGGCCCTGGGCGGCGCCATCGACTACATCGGCCACACCGGCTACGACGCCCCGAAGTTGCAGGTGCGCTACGCCACCGGCAGCCACGGTTATCAGCAGCGCCAGGTCAGCTCCGGGCAGGTGCTGGGCGACTTCGACTACTACCTGGCCATGACCGACGCCCGCTCCGACGGCTACCAGGACCACAGCGCCAGCGAGAGCCAGGGGGTCATCGCCAACTTCGGTTATCGCTTCAACCCGAACCTGGAAACGCGCTTCTACCTTCGCCATCGCCAGACCGACAACGACCTCGCCGGACGGGTCACCCAGCGCTCCATCGAGCACGACCCACGGGCGGCCAACCCAGCCTACGTGACGCGCAACGACAGCCGCGACCAGCCGGGCAGTACTTTTATCGGCAACAAGACCACCTGGTACATCGATGACGATTCGAGCCTCCAGACCGGCCTGGTCTACCACGACTACCCCATGGACCTGCGCGAAGGCCCCAACCGCCTCAAGGTGGCCTACACCGATGTCAGCGGCACCTTCGACTACAAGCGCCGCGACACCCTCTGGGGCCTGGAAAGCCACAGCACCCTGGGCCTGCGCGTGACCAAGCACCTGCCCAACTCAGGGGCCAGCGAACGGGTGCGCATTCCCAGTGGCAACACCGCCGGCTATGCGCCGGGCACCCACATGCGCAACTTCACCTACCAGGGCTCGGACAGCGTCCTGCATGTCGGCAATGACCTGGAGATCGCCGACGACCTGTGGCTGACCACCGGCCTGGCCGCCATCTACACCCGCCGCGAGAGCGCCGTGACCTACCCCGAAGGCGGCGGCAAGACCAGCCTCGGCGACTGGGACTACGCGCCGCGCCTGGGCCTGCGCTACCAGCTGAGCCCCGACCTGCAGCTGTTCGGCAACCTCAGCCGCTCGGTCGAGGCGCCGCATCCCTGGTCGCTGATCTACAGCTCCAACCTGCGCTTCCCGGCCGGCAGCGGCGCGGCCACCGGCACCCAGCGCGACCCGGTCAAGCTGCAAAACCAGACCGCCACCACCCTGGAGCTCGGTGGCCGTGGCGACAGCGCCATCGGCCAATGGAGCCTGGCCTGGTACTACGCCCAGGTGCGCCACGAACTGCTCTCGGTGTTGCCGGACGCCAACGCCACCACGCCCTACGAGCTCAACGCCAGCCCCACCGTGCACCAGGGCGTGGAAGCCAGCCTGCAGAGCACCCTGTGGTCGCGGGACGACGGCGGCCAGCTGAGCCTGCGCCAGAGCTACACCTTCAGCGACTTCCACTACCGCGACGATCAGCGCTTCGGCGACAACCGCCTGCCGGGCCTGCCGATGCACTACTACCAGGGCGAGTTGCGCTACGACTGGCCCCAGGGCTTCTTCGCCGCGCTCAACACGTAACTGGTGTCCAAGGTGGCGGTGGACTACGCCAACAGCTATTACGCCGATCCCTATGCGCTGTTCGGCGCCACCCTGGGCTACAACGCGCCCAAGGGCGACTGGCAGACCTGGCTCGACCTGCGCAACCTGACCGACCAGCACTACGCCGCCACCGTCACCCCGGGCTACGACGACAAAGGGCTGGACGCGGCGCGATCGACGCCGGGCGAAGGCCTAGCGATGTATGTCGGGGTGTCGTGGAGCCTGCGTTAAGGGCAGGCGTGGGCAGGCGATCCGGTTGGACAGGCAGCATGAAGCCACCCGGAAAAACCGCGATATCAGCGCTCGGAGGAAACCACAGGCTCGGCGCTGGACTCGGCATCCAGCTTCAAGCGGTCGGCCTTGCTGATGTACTTGGGCTTTCGCGGTGCCAGCTTGGCACTGGCCTTTTTCGCGTGAGCCTTCAATAGCTGGTTGATTTTCTTGCGACGGTTCATGGTTTTCTACTCGGCCGGTAAGGTTTCGGATGATACCAGCTCACGATATCAGGCCGGATTCCTGCGCCGCACACTGAATGCATAACCTTGGAGCCACGGGTTTCCCAGAGGCCTGCGAATGAGCGCTTCTGCACCGCTAGCGGTTGCAGGGGAAAGGCTGGTGTCGGCCGATTCTGTTGAAAAAGTCGGATCTTCCAGACCGCCTGCATACTGACCGCTGAAAATGCCTTTTTTGCGCGCCGCTACGCGAAATCTGAGCCTGGAATCCTCAGCTCAAATGCAAAGATTTTAATCTCAAGCGCGTACTTTTCTAGCGTGGAAACCATGGCCGACTTTTTCAACAGAATCGGCCAAAAACGGACGTTCCGGTCTCGACCCTACGCCCTTCTGCAAGCTCACGTCGTGTGGATTCTATGAAGATATATTGATTATCGCTGTATCACTAGGGGCACAACGGCAACATGATGCATCAGCGCTACGGGACGAGGTTCAGCGAGGACAACCCGGACGTTGTTGTTATGCTGCAGGACGCCTAAGACCTGTAGTCAGATGGGGAGCCCTGTGAAATGATCGAAGCTATCGACTGACACTCCAAGCGAAGGGACTGCTTATGCCTGTGATGCATATGTTCATAGATACGAATATCTTCTTGAACTTCTATACCTACCCCGACGACGACGACGGAGTCATAGATGAATTATTAGAGAATATCGGTCCAAACAAGATAGTTTTGCATCTTCCAAAACAAGTAGAAAATGAATTTGAGCGAAACCGAGAGTCAAAGCTTCATGGTGCTGTTACAGAATTCCAGAGTAGCAAGTTCCCTAATGCGGTTCCAAACCACATGCGAGGAACGGAGGCCGCGCGAAATTATCAGGAAGCTATAAAAATTGCAGAGTCGGCAAAGAAAACCTTAATAGCGAACGCTACAGGTTTAGCGCTGCAGAATGACTTACCTGTCGACAAAAAAATAGCCGAAATTTTCAATAAGTCACAAAAATACGACGAGGATGATGCTGCCTTTAAACTTGCGATTGAGCGCTCCCAGCGAGGCAATCCTCCGGGCAAAGGAGAAAGCGTTGGCGACAGATATAATTGGGAAGTTTTACTTAAGCATGTGCCAGCGGGAGATCTACATATCGTCTCCAAGGACGGTGACTATGCATCACCTCTCGCAAATCTAGACAAAAGAACAGTCAAAGCCAAGCGCTACCTCTCTGAGGAGTGGTCAAAGAAAAAAGAAGATGGATCTCTCCATATCTATACAAATATCAAGTCCGTAATTGCACATTATAAGAAACTAGTTCAGCAGCCTGAGCTCCCAGAGCCGCCGCCAATGGAACTTGACGCACCGCCGCCTGCAATCCCCATCCCTGTTCCACCACCAACACCAGCACCAGCACCAGCACCACCGCCTCCAGTTCATGGAGTGGCAGCGATCGGTGAACCACAGAGAGCGCCGGACCAATTACAAAGCCCAGAATATTTAGCTGTTATTAATCAGAAAAATGAAGCGATTGAATACCTAAAAGAAAGTGGCAGCTTTTCTACAACCCATATGGCCATCTCTAAACTTGCCCGATATTTGGGATATTTTGATGCGGCCGACGCAACTAAGCTTTTCAATGCGGCCTTAGACAACGCTCAAGTGGGGTGGATAATTTCCGATGATGATGTTTATGACTTTTATGTGAAGCTAGCGAACGAGTTTCTAACCGCTGTTGAGCCTGATCTCGCAAGTCAAATTGTTGATCTGATGGGACTTGTGCCGGCCCCTCCGCCTCCGCCACCACCCTTGCAATCGTAGACACGTCGCATAATCCTAAAATCCAGCCTGGCCCACGCTCAATACAGAGCCGGGCCAGGCTAAGCAGCACTGCACCTAGGCCGGCGAATTGCTAGCCGAGGTGCGTGGTCTGTATCGATCGGATTCGATTTAAAAGGCCTGACAAAAATCTGAATAGCCAAGTCGCTCGAAGCGCCAAGGATAGAGACCACTCGTAAACCAGGACCGCACTTAGCGGTATGTATACTTCATTGAGCGCTTACGTCTATTCTTGGCTAGTTCAACGTGTGGCAATGCGGATAAAAATCGCTCACTGGACGTCCAAAAGCTGCGCTTTTTTCTGCCGGTTAGCTCGAAGTTTGCGGTCAGCCTGGGTCGAGTTTTTAAGGAAGTCATATGAGAAAGCCAAGAATATTTATAGCTTCAGCGGTAGAGAGCTTGGATGTGGCTGACGCATTCAACGTAAACCTAGATCATCAAGCGGAGGTTACGGTTTGGAAGCATGGTTTCAACCTCTCTCAGAACACTATTGACTCGCTGGTAAAAATGGCGGAATCCGTTGATTTCGCAATTTTCATTTTTACACCAGATGATATTGCAGAAATCAGAGACCAAAAAAAGCACATCGTCCGAGATAATGTGCTTTTTGAACTCGGCCTATTTGTCGGTACTTTAGGTAAAGAACGATGCTTCATCGTTAAACCTAGAGACACTGAGTTGCATTTTCCGACTGATCTTTTGGGTCTTACACCCGCGGATTACAATGGTGAAAGGTCCGATGGAAACTTGGAGGCCGCTGTAAATCACCCGTGCGTGCTAATAAAGAAGGAAGTTGCGAATTTAAGCTTGCTTTCACAAGATCTTAACATTCAGAAAAATCCGCGCAGAAAGGCCGGATACAATTATAAACTTGGTGACGTGGAGCATCGCCTTTTGGCAAAGATTCTTGAAAGTTACACTAGCTCACCAAATGGGGTATCTGTATGGAGCACATTTAACGATCTGAAAGGTGTTGAGCAAGGGATACTGAGTTTAGCTGCGATTAAGCTAGAAAGAGTAGGCTTTCTAGATAAGAGTATTGCTATCGATGAAGAATATAACGGCTCTGAATATTATGCATTCTCAATAACTGCTGACGGGATAGATTATCTTCTTGAAAATGAGGACCTACTTCACAAGGCGAATAAAAAAGTAGATGCAGGTGATTTCGATACAGATATTCCATTCTGACTTTATTTGCTAGCTTTTAGCTTTCGCGGATTGCTTTTACGGTAACGTAAAAGCAATCCATAGCGAGATGTATGTGAAGAAAATGTTTACGCGCTAACTTGTGCGAGCTAAGGCGCGTCTCTCAGCTTAAAGATTATGCAACAAAGAAGGACCGCGCTGTAGTGAAGTTCTGACTAACGCAAAGAGACATTCGGGCCTAAGGTAATAGTCTTGCGATGACACGAGATTCTGTCGCAGGTGCTCGATTATGTGATATGCCATGCGAGAAAATTTGGCGTTGAGATGGAGGAATTTTATTCCACTGTCATGACTCACCGGTGATGACTGCTAGCGAGCGACCGCTCATGGCCGAAAGAAGCCTGCTATGCTGGACGGGCAGCAAATATCATGATTCGAGGGGGCAATTTGAGTGGCCGATTAAGTACCTGCCGTCCCCAGCAGTCCTAGTCGCTTTGCTTCCAGATGTGACATGTATTCTACGGGCTGAAATTCAACTGAGAAGTTAGACTTGCTACGAGAACCTTGCCAGAGCTGGACGTGTTCATTTTGCCCTGCGAGAACTAACGCGATGATCTCAATCGCAGTTAGGGGCATGTCGGGGCCGAAGTAGATGCCGGTGAGTGCTTCGGAAGGATACCGATACGCCGTGCCGGCTTGGCTATGAATAGCACGCCACTCGTGCTCATAAGCCCAATCAATCGCTTTGGTACAATAGAGATCGGAGACAGGGTCGGAGTCTTCACCGCACAGGATCGGAACGATGTCGAGAATGGGCATGTCTTGTGTGTAGCGGACCTTCTTAATCTTGTGAAATGGATCGGCCAAGGTTGAAAATTCCAAGCAGAAACCTTTGCAATGATCCCCGTAGTGAGACCACATCAACAAGTTGTCCTTCTTCTCTGAAAAGCAGCTGACTCCACGTTGTGACAGAAACTTTTTGATCATGTCATCTACAGTTTTTTGTCCTATGCGAAGAAGCATATCCCGAAGCACTGTAGGAGATGCCTTCTCGAACTCTCGCCGGATCCCATTTTCGATTTTGGGCTTCGCTAAGTAATGGCTTCGCAGTTTTTCAACATCGTCGTCAGTTGGCTCCTTGATACGCGGTGAAAGGGCGCAGTCGTAAGGATCATTGAAAGCGAGCGGGGAACCGAAATAGATTAATTGGTCCTTAAGGTTCTGAAGCGACTGAGCGGTAAAGCGCTCGTACTTGTAGAGGTGCGGCGGCGATGACATAGTTTTAATTTCCTAAATAAAAGCCTGACGCTACTGTTTCGCCATCAGTCTGTCCACTGTCCGCTGCTGTCCGATAGTGCCCGCTTGCGAATGTCCGCTTCTGGCCGATTCTGTTGAAAAAGTCGGCCATGGTTTGCGCATCAAAAAAAGTACGCGTCCGAGATTGAAATCTTTACTTTGGGCAGAGGCTTCCGGACTCGGATTTCACGTAGCAGCGTGCAAAAGAGGTGCTTTCACCCATCAATATTCGAGCGTTTTGAGCAAACCGACTTTTTCAACAGAATCGGCCAGCAGCGGTCAGTCACTCAAAACATCTAAAAACCACTGATTGCCAAAGTAATCAGACTCCGAAAATGGCTCACTCGGTCGAAGGGACGGATGTTTTGCTGCCCACGCGGATGAGTTCATTGGAGAAGCACAGGCCGACGATGATCAGTGCCGCGCCCGCGTACAGGCTTTCGCGCGGTACTTCATTGAGCGCCACAAACGCCAGCAGCGCGGCGAACAGCGGCTCGGTCAGCTCCAGCGCCTGCACTTGGGATGGCTTGAGATACTCGATGGCCTTGGTGGTGCAGAAGAAGCCCAGGATTGTCGGCAGCGTAGCCAACGCCAGCAGCGCGGCGATCGCCAGCGGCGACAGCTCGCCCATCGCGAAACCGTCGGCCGCCGCCGGCATCAGCAGGTACAGGCTGCCAAAGAACAACAATTGTCGGGTGAAGTGCAGCCCTCCCGATACCCCCATACGCTTCATGGCAACCGAAAAGGCCCCATAGCCGCAGCCGGCCACGGAGGCGAGCGCAGCACCTTGCAGGGTAAAGCCCTGCTGCAGGTCGCCGCCGAAGATCACCGAGATCCCGGCGATAGCCAGTGCGGCGCCAACGGTAGCGTTCGCGGTGATGGCATCCTTGAGGAAAATGCGCCCCAGAATGATCGAGGAAATCGAGGCACTGGCCATCAGCACCACCACCACACCTGCCGCAGCGTAGTGTTGATAGGCAGACGTTTCGAAATAGAACAGCACAAAGATGCCAAGGAATGCGCAGATAGCCGCCTGAGTCCATGTGGTCGACGCCGCCGGGCGCTTGAGGAAAAACAGTAGGATCGAAAGAAGCACGCAACCCAGCAGGGTCTTGATGACAGCGACACTGCTGGCGGTGAAACCATCATTCATGACTACTTTGCTGAGTACACCGATCGTTGCGTTCAGTGCCGCAGCGGAGAGTGCAAATATGACGCCTTTGCTGAAAGCAGATTGCATTGAGGACGATCCCTGTCGCTGAATGGTCGTTCGATAGAATGCCGCCCTACATCGACGGCGCAAAGTTTGAGGATAGGAAGATCCCACCAACACTTACCTCAGGAAAGTCCATTTAATCGGGACTAACGACTTTGTCGCCCCCAAGGGAAAAATCAAAGGGCCTGGCCTTGGCTAGGCAATATGAGTTGACGAACCTTGCCGTGTGCTGCAAGGACTGGCGTATATCCGGTTTGGCTATTCCATGCCTGTTGGCAAATTGCTCGACCGCCGCTGTATCAAAACGAGTGGTCTGGATAAAGTCCAAGGCCTCGGGTTTTGTATTCAAAAACCGCGCGACGGGGGGAATACTCAGTAGCCACTTCAGCAAGCGGAGCGGAATGTAATGCTTGGGGGACTTTAAGCCCAAAGGTTGTGCCACCTGTACCAGGAGTTCTCGCAAGTTGGGAGTCTGGTCATCAAGCGCCAGCAGTTCCTGGCCCGCCATGGCAGGATCAAAAGCACAAACCGCCACCAGCTCGACCAGGTAATCCACGGTGACCAGTGGCAGCCAGTGCTCGGCGGTACCGGGCACTGCAGCCAGCTTGCCCTGCACAAGGTTGCGGATCAGCTCCACCAGCGGCTGACCGTCAGGGATATGCCCCGTGCGGCTGTGGCCACAGACCGTCGCGGGGTGGACAACGGTAATCTCCCCGCCCTTGGCGGACATGACCTCCAGGGTCGCAAAATGCGCCTCCAGCTTGCTCCCCTCGTAGCCTCCGACCTGTCGGTAGACGGCAGGCCAGTTCGTCAGCTCCGGATGACGCGGATCAATTCCGATGCGTTGCAGATGTTCATGATTTTTCAGCATGTAGCCGCCGATCATCACTAACCGGCTTTTTTGCTCAGCCGCCAACAGCGCCACGCGCTTTGCCCCTTCCACATTCACCGCACGAGAATGCTCCACTGAAAGCCCCCATGCGAAGTGGGCGCCCAGGTGGAATACAACTCTGGCGTGCCTTAGCACTTCCCGGTCAGCAAGACTCAGCCCGAGGTTGTCCCGCTCCAGATCGCCAGCTACGGCAAATACCCGGGTTGCGCACCCGCCCAAATTGTCGACTTGCTCCCGCAGTGCAGCGAGTCGCTCCGGGCGACGCATCAACACCCGAATGGTGTGACCTTTTGCACTCAGGTACGCCACCAGATGTTGACCGATGAAGCCGGTACCCCCCGTGACAAAGCACTCCACGCTCATTTCCCTGTTCCTTGTTTAAGGTGAGAAATCAAGCGTAAACTATCGACCCAACTCTATAGTCAAGCGGTGTTTTCATGAAAATCGGCGAACTCGAGGCCCGCAGCGGCGCCAGCCGCCATACGCTGCGTTACTACGAGCAAATCGGCCTGATCTCACCGCTGCGGCAAACTAACAACTATCGCGTTTACACAGAGCAAACTCTGCAGGATCTGGACTTTATCCAGCGCGCGCAAAGCATGGGGTTTTCCCTGGGGGAAATAGGCGAGATTCTGGATGCGCAGCGCAACCAACTGATCGATTGTGCTGACGGCGCCAAGCTGATTGAAAAGAAGATGGCAGAAATCAAACAGAAAATTGCCAACCTCCAAAGCATTTATCGCTATCTGGGTGAAGAGCGTGCAAACCTCGAAGCCAGTGCTGCCAGGCAACTTGAGCTTCAGCAACTGAACAACTCTTGCAACTGAACTTCCAGTTTCAAGCATCCGCTGTCTCTTCGAATTTCAGGTTGACTCAAAGGCCCCTCGACTCACTCCAACCCTGGACCGCGCTCAAGCCAGCAACTCGCTGATCCAGCGGGCCTGCCGGGCGATGTCCTGGACTTTCTCCTCGGGCACGGCCTGCCGTGCCCGGGCGAAGTGGGCCAGGGTCTTCTGTTTCAGGCGCAGCATGCGCTGCCACTTGGCCAGGAACGCCGGGCTGCGGGCCTGCAGCTGCAACGGGCCGAAGTACAGTTCCTCGGCGGTGTAGCTCACCGGCCCGGTGCGCTCGGCGACGATGATTTCGTAGTCGAAGCGGTTTTCCCGCAGCACTTCCTCAGAGAGGATGCGGTAGCCATGGTCCATCAGCCATTGGCGCAGGGGTTGCTCGCCGCCGTTGGGTTGCAGGATCAGGCGTTCCTCACCCTTGAGCCGCGCCTTGCCGCTGTCGAGGATGTCGCGGATCGTCTCGCCGCCCATGCCGCAAATGCTGATCGCCGTGATCCCGTCTTCCGGCTCGATCGCCGCCAGGCCATTGGCCAGGCGCACGCTGATGGCCGGGGCCAGGGTGTTTTCGCGCACAGTGCGCTGGGCCGCGTGGAACGGCGTCAACGCCACCTCGCCGGCCACCGCCGCGGCGATAAGGCCACGGCGCAGCAATGCCACCGGCAGGTAACCGTGATCCGAGCCGATATCGGCCAGGCGCGCACCCGCCGGCACATGCGCCGCCACGCGCTCCAGGCGCATGGACAATGTCTGTTGGTTCAACTGCCGCCCCTTTTCACCACGAATATCCGGCGCCTTTGGCCGGATCGGGGCGCGATTCTGTCGGGCAATGCCGTGCATTTCAAATTTATGCGACCAGGCCCCTGGCCCGCCCCGTCCCGCCGCTCGCGTCTCGGCGCCAAAAGCAGGCCGGGACATGTAGGCGCAAGCTTGCTCGCGAAGAACTCCAGCACAGCGCGTTCAACCAGGTAGTACGCGTTATCGTTGACGTTTTTCGCGAGCAAGCTCGCTCCTGCAATCGAGCCATGGGGCCTCGCAGTCCTGCTGCCCACCCTCTGTGTATCGCCATGTATCTGCATGACCTCCCGCTACATAAGCTTGCATCCGGCCCGGGATTCGGACACAGGCCAGATACGTCGCGGCCGTCAAATGCAACCCAGGTTGAAGGGGACCGGCCAGGTCCCCCGCCCCACGGCTTGCAATCAATGGAGAGACCCGCATGAAGATGACACTGTGCACCCCCACCACCGGCAAACTCGGTTCGTCGATTCTCGCCCTCGCCCTGTTCGGCGCCCTCGGCGTGGCCCAGGCGCAAACGCCCGCTACTGCGCCGTCAGAGGCGAGCAGCGCCGGCAGCACTTATGCGGCCCCCTCGCCGTTCGGCCCGCTGAAGCATGTCAACGCCGGGCTGCTGGACGTGGCGTATGCCGAAACCGGCCCCGCCGATGGCCCGGTGGTGATTCTGCTGCACGGCTGGCCGTACGACATTCACAGCTTTGATGAGGTCGCGCCCTTACTGGCCGCCCAGGGTTACCGAGTGCTGATGCCCTATGCCCGCGGCTACGGCGATACCCGTTTCCTGTCGGCGAACACCCTGCGCAATGGCCAGCCGGCCGCGCTGGCCAGCGACGTCATCGATTTCATGGATGCACTGAAGATCAAGCAAGCGGTGCTTGGCGGTTATGACTGGGGCGCGCGTTCGGCGGACATCGTCTCGGCGCTGTGGCCGGAGCGGGTCAAGGCGCTGGTGTCGGTCAGCGGCTACCTGATCGGCAACCAGGTGGCCGGCCAGAACCCGCTGCCGCCCAAGGCGGAATTGCAGTGGTGGTACCAGTTCTATTTCGCCACCGATCGCGGTCGCGCCGGCTACGAGAAAAATACCCACGACTTCGCCAGGCTGATCTGGCAACTGGCCTCGCCGCAATGGAAGTTCGACGACGCCACCTTCGAGCGCAGCGCCAAGGCCCTGGACAACCCCGACCATGTCGACATCACGGTGTTCAACTACCGCTGGCGCCTGGGCCTGGTTCAAGGCGAAAGCCGCTACGCCGCCCTGGAGCAGAAACTGGCCACGGCCCCGGCCATCGGCGTGCCGACCATCACCCTGGAAGGCGATGCCAACGGCGCGCCGCACCCGGACCCCGCAGACTACGCCAAGCGCTTCACCGGCAAATACCAGTTCCGCCTGATCAGCGGCGGCATCGGCCACAACCTGCCGCAGGAAGACCCGCAAGCGTTCGCCCAGGCGGTGATCGATGCGGATCGACTTTGAGGCGGGCCTGACCGTCCTCGGCGTCAGGGCATGCCCTGGAAAAACACAACCGGCGACAGCAGGACCCTGGGTCCTCCTGTCGCCGGCGAGCGGTCAAACCGTGACGATCATGCAACCGATCGCGCCGGACTCATGGTAGATGGCATGGCCGTTGTTCTGCGCGGTGAACCCGCGCAATGAGTGTTTGGCCACGTCGCTGTAGGCCAGGGAAACCACCCAGCGGGCATCGACCGGCCCGGTGTATTTGGCAATCTTCTCGATGTCCTTGCGGGTTTCCGCCAACAGCTTGTTGCCGGCATTGGTAGCGCTTTCGACTTTTACTTCGATGGCATAACTCTCGACGTTATGCCGGGCCAGCACGTCGAGGTGCAAGGCCTGGTTCGGCGGTGGGTAAGGCACTTCGCGAGCGACCCCCAGGTGCGCTGCGCGCAGCAGCATCAGAAACTCGACCTGGAACCAGACTTCCCAGGCTGCGCCGGTACTGATGGCGGCCTCGATGCGCGAGTGGTCACTGAGGATGAGGTGGCTGAGTTCGGTGTTGTTCATCGTGCGTTCCCTCTAATGGATGGTAGAGAGAGGAACGAATCGACGGCGCCGCTGTGAATGATGAACGCGTGGCCGGCATGCCTGCGCATGCCGGCCTCGCGGTTTTATTTGCCGATGGAAACGATAGTGGCCGCGCCACCTTCCAGGCGGAATGCGAAGGTCACCCGGTCGCCGATCGCCAGCCCTTGCAACTGCTCCGCGGTCGCGGCAAAGGCCATGGTCATCGGCGGCCATTGCACGGCGGGGACGGCGCCGTGGGCGATGGTCACCCGCTGCTTGGTGGTATCGATGGCCTTGATCGTGCCCTCGGCGGTGGCCTGCTGAACCTGCCGGGCCTCCTGCTTCATCGGCATGCCGTTCATGTCGTCCATTTTCATGCCGGGCATGTCCTCTGCGTGGGCGGCAAGGGACAGCACGGCCAGGGTGCCAGCAACAACGATCCGCATCGGTTTCATGGTTTTTTTCCTTGAGTGATGGAGGCAACGGGAAGGTGCCGGCGGCGCATCAGGCGATAGGCCGCCGGGATAACGAACAGGGACAACAGGGGCGCGGTGAGCATGCCGCCGACCATGGGCGCGGCGATGCGGCTCATCACTTCGCTGCCGGTGCCGCTGTCCAGCAGGATCGGCAACAGGCCGGCGATGATCACCGCCACGGTCATGGCCTTGGGGCGCACGCGCTGCACCGCGCCTTCGCGAATCGCCGCGAGCAACCCACGCTCGCTGCCCTCGCCGGACTCCTGGCGTTCGGCCCAGGCGTTCTTCAGGTACAGCAGCATGATCACGCCGAACTCGGCGGACACCCCGGCCAGGGCGATAAAACCGACGCCGGTGGCCACCGACAGGTTGAACCCCAGCCAGTAGAGAAACCACGCCCCGCCCGTCAGGGCGAACGGCAGCGTGGCCATGATCAGCAAGGCCTCGTCGAAGCGGGCGAAGGTCAGGTACAGCAGCACGAAGATGATCAGCAAGGTGGCCGGCACCAGCCACGTGAGCCGGGCATTGGCCCGTTCGAGAAACTCGAACTGCCCGGAGTAGCCCAGGCTCATGCCCGGCTGCAAGCGCACCTGCTCGCTGACCGCCCGGCGCAGGTCGGCGACCACCGAGGCGAGATCCCGCCCCCGCACATCGACATACACCCAGCCCGAAGGCCGGGCGTTTTCGCTCTTGAGCATCGGCGGGCCATCGCTGACCCTGACCCTGGCCACCGTGCCGAGGGTGATCTGGCTGCCCAGCGGGGTGTAGATCGGCAACTGCTCCAGGGCCCCCAGCGAGTCCCGCCAGTCCCGGGGGTAACGCAGGCTGATCGGGAAGCGGGCCAGCCCTTCGACGGTCTCGCCGATGTTTTCACCGCCGATGGCGCCGCTGACGATCGACTGCACGTCGGCGATGTTCAGGCCGTAGCGCGCGGCCGCCTGGCGGTCGATATCCACGTCGATGTAACGCCCGCCCGTCAGGCGCTCGGCCAGCGCCGAACTGACCCCGGGCACGCCCCGGGCCACCCGCTCGACGGCCTGGGTCACGGCATCGATCTGCCGCAGGTCGCTGCCGGCCACCTTGACCCCGATCGGGCTCTTGATGCCGGTGGCGAGCATGTCCACGCGGTTGCGGATCGGCGGAATCCAGATATTGGTCAGCCCCGGGACCCGTACCACCCGGTCCAGCTCGGCCACCAGTTTTTCCGCGGTCATGCCCGGGCGCCACTGTTCATGGGGCTTGAACCGGATGATGGTTTCGAACATCTCCAGGGGCGCCGGGTCGGTGGCGGTTTCCGCACGGCCGGCCTTGCCGAACACATGCTCGACCTCAGGCACGCGCTTGATCAGCCGGTCGGTCTGTTGCAGCAGTTGCGCGGCCTTCTGCGCCGACAGCCCCGGCAGCGCCGAAGGCATGTACAGCAGGTCGCCTTCGTCCAGCGGCGGCAGGAACTCGCCCCCCAGGCGCGAGAGCGGCCATAGCGCGCTGAGGAACACCAGCAAGGCCAGCAGCAAGGTCGCCCGGGGCCGGCGCAATACCGCGTCCAGCGCTGGTTCATAGAGGCGGATCAGCCAGCGGTTCAGCGGGTTCTGCTGCTCGTTGGGAATCCGCCCGCGAATCCAGTAGCCCATCAACACCGGCACCAGGGTCACCGCCAGCCCCGCCGCCGCGGCCATGGCATAGGTCTTGGTGAACGCCAGCGGACCGAACAGCCGCCCTTCCTGGGCCTCCAGGGTAAACACCGGGATGAACGACAGGGTGATGATCAACAGGCAGAAGAACAGCGCCGGCCCGACCTCGGTCGCCGCCGCGGTGATCACCTGCCAGCGCTGTTCGCCTTGCAGCGGTTGCCCGGGATGGGCCTGGTGCCAGGCCTCGAGTTTCTTGTGGGCGTTCTCGATCATCACCACCGCCGCATCGACCATCGCCCCCACCGCGATGGCGATGCCGCCCAGGGACATGATGTTGGCGTTGAGCCCCTGCTGGCGCATCACCACAAAGGCGATCAACACCCCGATCGGCAAGGAGATGATCGCCACCAGGGAGGAACGCAGGTGCCAGAGGAAGATCCCGCACACCAGCGCCACGACGATGAACTCCTCCAGCAGCTTGTGGCTGAGGTTGCTCACCGCGCGGTCGATCAGCTGGCTGCGGTCGTAAGTAACGACGATTTCCACCCCCGCCGGCAGGCTGTGCTTCAGTTCTTCGAGGCGGGTCTTCACCGCGGCGATGGTTTCCCGGGCGTTCTTGCCGCTGCGCAGGATCACCACGCCGCCCACCGCTTCGCCCTCGCCGTCGAGCTCGCCGATGCCACGGCGCATTTCCGGGCCGAGCTGGACCGTCGCGACCTCGCCCAGGGTCACCGGCACCCCGCCCGCCCCGAGCTTGAGCGGGATCGCGCGAAAGTCAGCGAGGTTCTTCAGGTAGCCGGAAGCCCGCACCATGAACTCCGTCTCCGCCATCTCCAGCACTGCGCCACCGGTTTCCTGGTTGGCCTTGCCGATCGCCGCGCCGACCTCGGCCTGGGTGATGCCCAGGCTGGCCAGCTTCAGCGGGTCGAGCAGCACCTGGTACTGCTTGACCATGCCGCCCACCGTGGCGACTTCCGCGACGTTCGGCAGGGTCTTGAGCTCGAACTTGAGGAACCAGTCCTGCAGGGCGCGCAATTGCGCCAGGTCATGCCCACCGCTGCGGTCCACCAGGGCGTACTGGAAAATCCAGCCGACCCCGGTGGCGTCCGGCCCCAGCGCCGGCTTGGCGCTGGCCGGCAGGCGGCTCTGGACCTGGCTCAGGTACTCCAGCACCCGCGAGCGGGCCCAATACAGGTCGGTGCCGTCCTCGAACAGCACGTAGACAAAGCTGTCGCCGAAGAACGAATAGCCACGCACGGTCTTGGCCCCGGGCACCGAGAGCATGGTGGTGGCCAGCGGATAGGTCACCTGGTTCTCGACGATCTGCGGCGCCTGCCCCGCATAGGGCGTGCGGATGATCACCTGCACATCCGACAGGTCCGGCAGCGCGTCGACCGGCGTGCCCTGCACCGACCAGACACCCCAGGCGCTGACGAACAGGGTCGCCAGCAACACCAGAAAACGGTTGGACACCGACCAACGAATCACGGCCGCGATCATGGCTGGCTCCCCGCTTTCTCCAGACGCTCGACCCGCAGGCCGGTATCGCTCTGGCTCACTGCGAACCGCACGGTGTCGCCCACCTTGAGGCCCTGCATCAGGCCGGGATTGGCGAGGGGAAAGGTCATGGTCATGGCCGGCATGCCCAGGGTCTTGAAGGGACCATGGGCCAGCGTGACTTCCTGGTGGTCGATGGCCAGGATCTGCCCTTCGGCTTCATGCAGGACCGCTGCGGGCTCTGCCAGCGAAGCGGCGACAATGCCCTTGAGGCTGGCTTCCGAGTCCAGCAAAAACTGCCCGGAAGCCACCACCTGCTGCCCCTCCTCCAGGCCGCTCAAGATCGCCGTCTGGCCCGCGTTGTCCGGCCCTGGCTGCACCTCCACCGGGCGGTAGCGCCCCGCGTCTTCGGCGAGCATCACCAGGGCCCGGCGGCCGGTGCGAATCACCGCCTCGCTGGGCACCCACAGCAGAGCTTGCCGGGTCGAACGCTGGAGGCTGACCTGGGCACTCATGCCCGGCCGCAGCCGGGCCTGCGGGTTGGCCAACTCGACCCGCACCCGCAGCGTGCGGCTATCGGCATTGGCTTCGGGAAGGATCGCGTCGACCTTGCCCGCGAACACCTCCCCCGGAAAAGCCGGCAAACGAGCCTCGGCTACCTGCCCTGCGACCAGCGAGCCGGCCTGCGACTCCGGAACCGCCACGGCCAGCCAGACGCTGTCCAAGCCGTTGACCCGGGCCAGGGTCTCGCCGGCGGCCAGGGTCATGCCCTGGCGGACATTCAACTCTTGCAGCACGCCGCCGATGGGGCTGGCCAGGGTCAGGTTCGGCTGGACCTTGCCACTGCGCTCGACCTGGGCGATCAAGGCCGTCGGCATCCCGCTGAGGCGCAGGCGCTGGCGGGCGGCCGCCAGCAGGCCGGCATCGCCACTGGCCCTGAGGGCGAGGAACTCCTCCTGGGCCGCCGCCCATTCCGGCACCAGGATATCCGCCAGGGCCGCGTTGGCCTTGAGCAGGTCCCCGGGAGCGCGGGCATACACCCGTTCGACAAAACCCGCGGTGCGCGGCTGAACGACCGCCACCTCGCGCTCGTTGAACGCCAGCACCCCGACGGCCTCGACGCTGCTGGCCAACACTGCGCGCGTGACGCTGGCCAGGCGCAGGCCGAGGTTCTGGGCCAGGCTTGGATCGATGCGTACCGCCGCGCTGTCCCCCTGGGCTCCCTGGCCCTCGGCGTAGCGCGGAACCAGTTGCATGTCCATGAAGGGCGACTTGCCCGGCTTGTCGAACTTCTGCTGCGGGTACATCGGGTCGTACCAGTACAGCGCCTTGGGTTCGGCCGATGCCTGCTGCCCGACCGTCACCGCCGGCACTTCGCCGGTGCGCGGCTGGGCCAGCCAGTAACCGCCCGCCACTCCCAGGGCCAGCGAGACGCCGACCGCCGAAGCGACTTTCCAGATCGGCGAATTCATTGCGCGGCCTCCCCGTAGGCGAAATACAGGCGCGCATTGGTCAGGGCGCGCTGCTCCTCGACGTCGATCTGCTTGAGGCGAGCCTCGATCAGCTCGCGGCGGGCGGCGACCACCGCCGCCAGGTCGCCCTTGCCGGCGCGGTAGCTGGCCAGGCTCAGGTCGACCTTTTCCCGGGCCAGCGGCACCAGGCTTTGCTGGTTGCGGCGCACCGCACGATCCAGGCGCTCGTAGTCGGCCAACTGCGCCTCCAGCTGCTGGGCGTGCTCCCGGGACAGAGCTTCGCGCTCGGCCTCCAGCTGGCTCAACTCGGCCTGCCGGGCGGCGATCCTGGGGTTCTGGCGCGAGCCGGGAAACAACGGCAGGTCCCAGGAGAATTGCACACTGACCATGTCGCCGAACTCACGACCACGGCGCTGGTAATCCAGCTCCCAGCTCCAGTCCGAGCGCTTGTCGGCCTCGGCCTCATGCACCCTGGCCTCTGCCTCGCGGGTCATGGGCGCGAACGCCGCCAGTTCAGGGTGGTGTTGCAGCTTGTGCACGTAGCCGGCGCTGTCCACCGGCCACTCGGGCAAGCGCCCCTCGGGCCGGTCGTTGGCGGCGGCGCCGATCCAGCGCTTGAGCGCGGCCCGGGCCTGGGCCCGCTGGCTGATCAGCTCGTCCTCGCGCTCGGCCAGTTGCGCGGCTTCCTGGCGGGGTGTCACCGCATCCGCCGGTAACCCGCGGCCACCGGCAATCTGCGCGCGGACGGTGGCGTCCAGCAGGCGGTTTTCCTCGTGGAAGTCCTGGAACAGCGCCACCTTGCGTTCCACCGAATAGCTGCCAATCCAGGCCAGGGCCGTGGCCTGGCGCACGTTCAGCAACTCTACCCGACGCTCGGCGGCGGCTCGCTCGAGCGCTCCGGCGGCGACTTCGACGCGGGCCTTGCGCTTGTCGCCGTTGGGCATTTCCTGGCGGATCCCGACCATCTGCATGGTCATGAAATCCTGGTCGAGACGCCAGCGATCCGGGCCGCCAATGGGGTAGTTCTGTACCCCCAGCAACAGCTTGGGGTCGGGCAGTTCGCCGGCGGGGATGGCCGCGCTGCTGGCGGCCTGGATCTTCGCGTCCTGGGCGCTCAGCGACGGCGCGTTGTTCTCGGCCAGGCGCAACGCCTCGTCGAGGGTCAAGGCGCCGGCGAGGCTCGGCCAGACCAGCACGCCTGCCGCCAAGCCGGCCACGACGGACCGACCGGTGCAATAGCACTTGGTACACATGTTGACGATTCCTGTGGTGAATCCCTGCGCGGCTCTTCAGACATGCGCGCAGATATGCCATCGCCTCAATAGGCGATGGGACTCAGTGTGGTACAGGAATCAGGCCCGGGGCGGTCGCCACACCCCGGAAGGGCTTTGCGCGGGCAGGAAATAGCTGGAGAAAGACAGGACAACGGGGTGGCTCAGGGTCACGGCAGGCTTGACGATCGAGACTTGCAGCATGCCGCCGGTCTTGCATTCCTGGCCCGGCTTGCAGGGTTTGCCGTGCTCGGTCGGGCTCTTCATGTCGTTGCAGCAGTCCATGCCCATGTCGTCCATCATCGCCATGCCGATGGCCTTCATCGGGCAGGGTTCGGTCGGCGCCTGGACGCCCGCCATCCCGCTGAGGGGAAGCGCCAGGCTGATCAGGAAGACAAGACAAAACCGCAGGTAGCGTTTCATGGGAGTGGAGTCTAGTGGTGGAGAACGACTCTTACAATTCGGGCCGGAGCATCGACAGGCAGCAACTCGCGGCTCGGCGCGATATCAGCGTAGGCGGATTAAGCCAGGATTATCGAGCAGGAAAAACAACCTGCCCGGCCCATGCAGGATCCCGCGGAGCCCGAATCCCAGCGGCAGCGAACGGTCCTGAATCACCCGCGCCATCACCAGGGTCGAGGTCAGGCGCCGGACACTGGGCAGTTTGGACAGGCGGTCATGGTAAAGCGGCTGGAAGGCCGGCAGGCCGCGGGTGATCACGAGCAGCCGATAATCCGGCGCGCCATGCTTTCCCGCGACTACAACCCGGTGCATTTCGATGCAGTTCGCCGCGGCCAGGCGCTTAAGGGCCAAGGTTTCCCAAGGCCTGCCGACCGCCAGCCGGCTCACCGAAATCGGTGGGCAGATCGGCTGGCGGGCCTCGGCCATGACCTTCCAGTTCAAGAAACCGGTGTATGCCGGCGATACCGTCACCTGCCACTGGGGCCGCCAATGGCGGCGGGCGCGGGGCATCACCAGCCTTGAGTGAACCGCGCCTCGAACCCGCCCCTCTCGATGTTCGGCCCGGGCTTACTCCTGCCAGACAATATCGACCGAGATCTCCCGCGCCGGAATCGTTCCTCTGTTCTCGAGCCAGTGCGTGGTGTCCCGGTCCTCGGGCCAGCCCAGCCCCGGGCCATAGTCCGTGTCGATGCCATTGCGATGGTCAGTGATGATTCCTTCCAGTATGTAGACGACGCCTGGCCGGTCTTTATGGTTGTGAATCGGTCCGAATACACCTCCAGGCTCGATGGTCACCAGGCGCATTCTGAGTTGGCGCCCGGCCATCCCCTCGATCTCGGGACCCAGGTCAACGGTTGCCAGTACCTGCACTGCAACGCCTTTGGTTTCAGGTGCCACCTGTTCATTGCTCATGGCGCTCTCCTCTCTGTACCTACAGAGCCTCACTAGCAGTAGACACCCCTGAAAGGCGAGCGCTGCCGACAGGCGACAAAGGGTCGAAACCGGCTTTTCATGGCAGGCAGGAATCGGCCAGGAGCATACCCTCCAACCAATGCTCACCCTGCCCTCTTCCGGACAGATTCCGGAGCAGGAATAATGCGTCCTTCCAGTCAATCGGGTGAATTAATCGCCCTGCACAAGTAGCCGTCCGTATTCGGCTAGCACAACTCCAGGAAGGAGCTTTTACATGTCATACCGGCTTGTCATTTTCGACTTTGATGGCACGCTCGCTGATTCCTTTGCGTTCTTTGTTGCGGTGTTCAACCAAGTCGCTGACAAACACGCATTCCGGCGGATTCACCCGCAAGAGCTGGACCACCTGCGCAAGCAGGGAGCCCGGGAGATCATGGCTCACATAGGAATGCCCCGCTGGAAGTTGCCTCTGGTGGCGCGAACCTTCATGGGCCTGATGAAGAAACATCGAAGTTCGATCCCGCTCTTTGAGGATATCGCCGAAACCCTGATCCATCTTGAAGAGAGAGGAGTGATTCTGGCGGTGGTGTCGTCCAATTCCCGAGAGAATGTCACACAGGTTTTGGGCTCCAGCTGTCGGCATATCCGGTCCTTCGAGTGCGGTGTCTCCATATTCGGCAAGGCGTCTCGCTTGCGCCGTGTCATGAGGAAATTCGGCGTGGCGCGAGAGGAGGTTATCTACATCGGCGACCAACCTACCGATGGTGAAGCGGCAGCGGCTGCCGGTATCGCCTTTGGCGCGGTTACCTGGGGATATGGAACATATGAAGCGTTCCATAATCTTCAATCCCATGAGTGGTTCGCCGATGTAAGCGAATTGCGGCGATTGGCAGGAAGTGAGGCGCAGGCTTGACCGCTATGGGCCGATTTCAGTCGATGCCAACAGTCGCCCCTTGACCGCGGGCAGCCGTTCGACATCCCCGATACCGACTGCTTAAATGGGCGCCCTTTCGTTTCAAGGGGTGCCCTTAAATGCCTGACACCTTCCAGGGCAGCTGCCTGTGCGGCGCCGTCAAATACCAGCTCGCGTCCCGCCCCAAGGCGCTTTCCCATTGCCATTGCAGCCAGTGCCGGAAAAGCCATGGGGCGGCGTTCGCCAGTTACGGCAGTGTGTTGCGCAAGGATCTGTGCATCGTCCAGGGTGCCGAGAGCCTCCAGTCCTATCGATCCTCCGAGTCGGTACTGCGCCAGTTTTGCGGCCAGTGCGGTTCGTCGCTGTTCTGGTCCAGGGACCGGGGCGAACACGCCGACTGGATCTCGATCGCCCTGGGCACCCTGGACACGCCCTTCACTGCGGATAAACAGAAACACATTCAGGTGGCGTTCAAGGCTTCATGGTACGAAATCCAGGATCATTGGCCGCAAGAACCATGACTGCAATCAGGTGAAAACCGATGGCAACCGACGCAAGGCAGGGCCAAACGCACCCACTCCGCCAGACGGCTCCAAGGCCAGGCGCGATACCCTCTAAGCTGAATACAGCAGCACTGCAAACACGTTGCTACCGTCTTGATACAGGGGAACCGGAATGACCAGAACAGCAGTACCCCCATACTCGTCATGGATCCTGTTTTCCCTGCTCGCCATCAACCTGGCGCTGATAGCGGGATGTTCAAGCAAAGCCGCCAAGTATCGTTATTCGACCGCCAGCATCGGCTCAAACTGTTACGCCAAAGCGCTCCCCACTTCCGGCGAGGGCGGCCTGGCCTGGGGCGCCACCCTGAGCATGGCGCGCCAGAAATCCCTGAATAACTGCATCCGTTATGCCGGCCGCTCCGGCGGCACGCCCGGCACCTGCAAGGTGGTGTTGGCGGAGTGCAAGAAATAGCCGTGCGCAGGAAATAACAGGGAGGTAGCGAAGCGGGCCGTTCGGTTCTCAAGGCATCAGTTCATCCGGATGCCCTGCCCTCACCAGGTCGACAACACGGAGGTTGATATGGACAACGCGGTAGACAAGCGAGTCGTGGTCATTGGCGCGGGCATAGTGGGCGCGTCCCTGGCGTATCACCTGGCGGGCAAAGGCGCACAGGTCATCCTGGTGGAGGCTGAAGACATCGCGTCTGGAGTGACGGGACGCTCATTCGCCTGGATCAACACCTCCCACAGCGGGCCCGATCCCATCGCGTCATTGCGCGGTGCGGCGATCCAGGAGTACCGCCGGCTCGAAACCGAGCTGCCTGGCCTGAAGGTGCGCTGGAGCGGCGCCCTGTCCTACGGCGCAAGCCCAAGTGAAGAGCCGCAAGCCTCAGGTAACCCGCCTTCGGCCACCCGGGTGTCGCGCTCACAGATCCTCGACCTCGAGCCCAACCTCAAGCATCCCCCGCAGCAAGCCTGGTACGCCGCCGAAGAAGGTGCGCTGGACGCCGTGCAAGCCACCCATGCCCTGATCGCCGGTGCCCAGGCGCATGGCGCCCAGCTGCTCACCCAGACTCGGGTGCTCGGCTTTACTGCCCAAGGCGCACGGGTGACGGGCGTCGAAACCACAAGGGGCAGCCTCGAGGCCGAGATTGTCGTGCTGGCTGCCGGGACGGGCATCAACCCGCTGACCGAGCGGCTGAACCTGCCCCTTCCAATAGCGGCCTCCCCAGCCCTATTCATCCGCTACGCCTCACCCCCCGACCTCGTGCGCACGATCATCTCCAGCCCGGAAATGGAAGTGCGGCAAGGCACGGACGGTAGCTTGCTGGCGGCGGAAGATTACCTGGACGACGCGGTGCAAAACCAGCCAGCCGCGATAGCGCTACGAACCGCCCAGGCCATCCGGAACCAACTCCACGGCGTTACTTCCATTGAACTGGAATCGGCCTGTGTCGGCCTCAGGCCCATGCCGGTCGATGGCACGCCCATCGTCGGCTATCTGCCCGATATCGGCGGCGTGTATGTGTGCGCGATGCACCCTGGCGTCACGCTGGCGGCGATAGTCGGCCGCCTGGCCAGCGAGGAGATTATCGACGACACGGCATCCCCTGCCCTTGCCCCCTGCCGTCCCGGGCGATTCTTCCCGACGTAGGGAACAGGGGTCTGGGTCGAGCACGGTGACAACCTCTCCAACAAAGCCTGTTCGCCCCGCTCACTGGACTCGCTAAAGCTACGCTTGATCGCTGTCCGACGACTTAGCCCCGGGCCGTTCTGCAAGACGCATCGAGCCATCCCGGCCGAATGGCTGGATGGCCTGCGTGCCACGTTCGATGCGGGCGTGCTGCCGTCGAGCCGATGGCCCGTGCCGCGTGGCATGGACTGGCGCCATTCGCTGCTGGACTCCGATTCGAAGGTCCAGGCGGTGTGTCGCCTTGGCGCGAGAGCGCCGCTCAGCGAACGGTCGAGCTAACGATGAAAGTCATGCCCTTAGACAACCTGTAACAACTCCGGCTGGCCCCGGCACCGCTTAAATGGGATGGTCCCCCGTTGATTGTTTTGGAGGCATGGCATGACTACATTTCAATTCATCGCAGGCATGGTCTTTTGTCTGGCGGGACTGGGCGTGAGGGCCTACCTGGCCGTGCAGCATCCCGGGGAAGAAAAGGCCTGGCGCTCGTCCAGCGCGCAAAAGTCCGCCAAGTAAGCCTTGCCCCCTTCCCCGAATATCGCTGATGGCCTCCCGGCCAGCCCCGCCCGGACCAGGTGGAGGCCCATAGACAATGCCCGTATCGCGCGATACGGGCATTTTTTCAGCCCGGGAAATCAGTCATCCCGCCTGATGCTGGCCGGCAACAATGGCAAAATAGCCGCCGTCCATGCCCGAGATCGTCCCTATGCAAAGCCCCCCCACCCTCACCGCCCGGGAAATCTGCCAGGTGCTCAGAGAGCTGGCGCTCGGCACCCGCACCCTGGGTCCATCGAGCCGCCGCGTTTTGCTGGCGGACGATAGCTGGCAGGTACGGCTCGACATCGACGGCTGGACCCTGACCCTGGTCAACCATGGCCAGACCCTGAGCCATTGCGAGCAATGCCTTTCGCCGGATGGCCGGGGCGAGACGCTCGACGCCTGGCAGCGCTACGGCACCGACCCGGTCAAGCTGCTGAGCATCTGGGAACACCAGCAGTTGCAGCGCCTGCTGCAGGCGTTGTGAACCCCTTTCTTACCCCCAGCCCGCCGTCCGTCCGTACAAGCAATCGGAACCCGTGTCGTTCATCGGGATAGCCGCAATCGACCATGGCGTTTTTCCCGGGCTTCTATACTCATTTTCGAAGAGGCGCGCACCAGCACAGCGGGCCTCATGAGCGCAGTTCCGCCGTGAACATGAAGTCGCCAGCGGCAAAGGATTGCGAGGGGTGTGGTGCCACGCGCGCCACCTGGCCTGATGCTGCAAGGAAGGTGCATTCATGAACACGACTCGACAGGATGTGGCAACACTCGGCTCCGGATGGGACAACAAGGTCTTGCTCAACTACGCGCTGGCCATGCGCGAACTGGACAAACTACCGATCACCCACCGCAACAGCTGGAAGTTCCTCGGCGCCATCCACGGCTTCGATCGGCAGTTGTGGGTCGAGGTCAATGTCCTGGGCGATTCCGATCCGGTTCCCAAGGACCTGACCAACTTTACCTACGGCAGCCAGTGCCAGCACGGCAGCTGGTACTTCCTGTCCTGGCACCGCGGTTACCTGGCGGCCTTCGAGGCGATCGTCGCGGCCAAGGTCAAGGAACTGACGGGCGACGACTGGGCGCTTCCGTACTGGAACTACCTCAATGGCAAGAACCCGGATGCGCGGCGGGCCCCTGGGGCGTTCCTGGCGGACACCCTGCCGGACGGCAGCCCCAACCCGCTGAAGAAATACCCTCGCCGGCAGGGCTTTACCACGCTGCGGCCGAACTCCCTCGATGCCTTCAGCCTGGCGGCGATGCAGGAGAACGATTTCCTGGTCGGCAATGACGGCAGCATCGGCTTCGGTGGCGGGGTCACCGGCAATTTCGCCCAGTTCGCCCGCTGGACCGGCGACCTGGAGAACAACCCGCACAACACCGTGCATCGCCTGATCGGCGGTGGCGAAGGCTTCATGGCCGATCCCTACCTCGCCGCCCTGGACCCGATCTTCTGGTTGCACCATTGCAACGTCGACCGGCTCTGGGAAGCCTGGATGAACACCCCAGGCAAAACCATGGTCCGCGATCCACGCTGGCTCGACGGTCCGGCCGACCGCCGCTTCATCATGCCGGAGGTCGGTGGCAATGGCCCGGGAATGAAATTCACCGGCCGTGACACCTTGAAAGGGGGCAAATTGCACCCGCGCTATGCCGACTTGAGCATCGGCACGGGTGTGAAACCAGGAGCAGAGGCCGTGACACGGGTCAACATGGGTGCGCCGGAACAACAGAACATCGAGCCGATCGGCGCCAACCGATCGGTGGTCACGGTCGGCGGCGCACCGGTGCGCACCCAGGTCGACCTCGACCGCCAGGCCACCAGCACCGGCATCGCCGCGATGGGCGCGACGGACCTGGGCCAGCCGGTGACCCGGCTCTACCTGGCGCTGGAATCGGTGCGCGGCTCCGCGCCCTCGCCGCAGCTTGCGGTCTACATCAACCTGCCCAAAGACAGCGATCCGCAGCAGCATCCCGAGTGCCATGCCGGCAGCCTGACGCTGTTCGGGCTGAACGTCGCCTCGCGCCCGGACGGTGGCCACGGCGGCCATGGACTCGGCTATACGATCGACATCACCGACCTGGCCCAGCGGCTGACCGATGCCGGCGACTTCAACCCGGACTATCTGCGGGTGACCCTGGTCCCGGGCGAGCAGGTCTCGGCGGATAAACCGGTGACCGTGGAGCGGATCAGCGTTCTCAAGCGCAGTGGCATCGTCAGCTGAGCCACGCCTCATGCAACCCGGACCGGTCTTGCTCAGCTTCACCCGGGCGCCCTGGCCGTTGCTGTTCGCGACGGCCGGGCTGGGCCTGGCCCTGTGCATCTACACCGCCGGGCAGCGCAGCCTTCCCGCCTTCTGCAGTTCCGTGGCGGGGTTGGCCAGCGTCACCAACTGGCCCATCGCGCTGAAAGCGGAGCTGGCGCTGAACCCGGCGCAGCAGAGACTGGCGGACTGGGCCCTGATGCTGCTGGCGATGATGCCGCCGCTGCTGGCGATGCCGCTCATGCATGTCTGGCGCTCCAGCCTGCCGCGCCGGCGCATCCGCGCGGCGCTCGGCTTCCTGCTCGGCTACACCGCCTTATGGCTGGCCGCCGGGCCGCTGCTGATGGGGCTCGCCTTGCTGCTGCAATTGAGCGTCGCCGACGCGGCGCTGGCCACGGCCCTGCTGGTTGCCCTGCCGTGGAGTGCCAGCCCGTGGCAACGCACGGCGCTCAACCGTGGCCACCGCATGCGCCGGATCGGTCTGTTCGGCTGGACCGCCGACCGCGATTGCCTGGTCTTCGGCGCAACTCATGGGGCCTGGTGCATTGCTTCGTGCTGGGCCTGGATGCTGGTGCCGCTGCTGGGCGGGGCCTGGCACATTGCGCTGATGCCGGTGGCCGGGGCCATCATGCTGGTCGAGCGCCTGGCACCGGGCGATCGGCCGCGCTGGCATTGGCCGGTGATTCTCCCTCGACTCGATCTCTGGCTCCTTATGACGCGCAAGGTGGCGCACGCCCATGACTAGACGGACCTGCCTGGCGATCGGCGTGAGCACGCTGACGCCGCTGCCCAACCAGGCACTGCGTTTCGCCTACCTGGACGGCGCCGTGCTCGCCGCCCGTTCGATCGGCGACTGGGCGTTGCGCTCGGGCTTCGGCGCCGACAACGTCAGGATCGTCGACGACGGCCCCATAGACGGCCAGGACAACCCGGTCACCCGCGAACGGGTGCAGCAAGCGGTGGATGAGCTGTTCCCCTCCGGCGCCGAAGTGGTCGAGCAATTGATCCTGGCGTTTTGCGGCCATGGCCTGACCGACGCGAATATCGGCTCGATCTCCTGGTTGTTCAGCGACTCGCTGCGCCAGAAATACCGCGTCCTGGCCGACTCGTTCTACACCGAACTGCTGCACGGCGTGCAGCGCATCACCCTGATCACCGATGCCTGCCGCGAAGCGCCGAAGAATCTCGACCTGACGCGACTGGATGCGGTGCGCGGGATCGTCGTGCAAGGCACGCAAGTGGAAAACCCCAGGTTCGATCGCCTGGCCGCCTGCCAGGACGGGCAGCTGGGCTACATGGTGTCCGAGCCGATGTCCGGCGCTCCGGGCAAATGCGTGTTCTCCGGGGTGATCGCCGATGCGCTGTGGGGCATCGAGCCGACCGCCATCAGCAATGGCCTGATCACCACCGCGACCCTCGGCATGTGCGTGCGCTCGCGCACCACCGAGCGGGCCAAAGAGTATCGTCTCAAGCTCAATCCGCAGTGCCTGGTCGATCCGGAACCGGCCGTGCTCTACAACACCGCCCAGCCGTTGCCCGGCCCCCCCGGGTTGCAGCCCTGGCCGGCCGCGGGCAACGCCGCCACCATGGGCCTGTCCCCGGCGGCCGGCCCGGTGGATTCCGCCGAGCATAACCTTGAGCGGGTCCACAGCGACGCGGCCTTTCGCGAGCGCATGCTCGGCAGCGATTTCGGGCTCAAGCAGCACGACCTGGCGGTTCCCGCCGACCAGATGATCAGCATTCCCGACTCCAGCAAGGAGCTGCTGCAGGATCTGGTGGTGCTGCGCCAGCAGAGCCCGCGTTTTCCCGAGAAAAAACAAAAGGTCAAGGCGCTGGTCCAGCGCCTGGAGGCGGATGCCGCCGCCGAGATGCGCCAGTCCGCGGCCACCGAGGTTCGCCGCAGGATGAAACAGATCGGCGACCCCGGCGAGGCCAACCTGATCGTCTACGGCGAGGGCGCGAAGCTCCTGTCCCGGGCCCTGATCGAGCGACTGGGCGGCACCTCGCGGTTCGAGACGTTCCACACCGCCAGCGATCCCCGGGGAATGCCGGTCCTGGTGGAGCTGGCCGATGGCACCTCCACGCCGGTGGTGCCTTATGCGGGTCAGTACGCCGTGGTGATGCCCAGCCCCCTCGGCGATATTTTCCAGGCCTATGGCATGCCCAAGGCCCCTGACAGATACCTGGCGATGCTCGGCGCAATCGACGATTTCGCCGCTGGCCGGCTACAGGCCGAAGACATCGACCAGTTCGCCGCCGGTGTGTGCCATGAAAAGCATGCCGACCCCATGCTGGGGGTGATCTGCGCCTACCTGTACCGTGCCGTTGCCGACTACGACAGCATCCGGCGCCTGGCGTATTTTTATGCCGCCCAGGGCCAACCGGTGCCTTTTGACATTGCCTTGCTCGGGGCCATGCGGGTGACCCTGGAGGCAGACCGCACCCCACGCTTGCAGGTACCGGCCGTCAAGGCGCGTACGCTCCGGCCCAAGGCGGCCAAGGCCCCTGACTATATCCGGCGCGCGACCCCCGCGGTGCAGGCCTGGATCGGTGGACGCTGCCCCTGGCTGGGACTGGGCTGGGACTATGTCAACGACCCGCGGCCGGAGTGGGCCGCGCTGGTCGACGGGCTTGCCGAGCATGCCAGGACGGTGCGGCGCAGCGGATCCACGGTGCTGCCTGGCACGGTGGCGCGCAAACTGGCAAAAGCCTGGCGCCTGCGGCCATCGACCCGCGACGCCCCGGCGCGACCCACGGTAGCCCGCCAGGCGCCCGCCAAGGAAACGAACCGGCCCTCGCGGCGGTCTGAACAGTGATGGCATTGAGAATCGGGCCGTGCCACAACGCCCTGTAACTCACAATGGAGGTCTGGTCATGAGCGCCCTGACAATCGAAGGCTGGTGCAAGGCCGGCAATGGGCAAAAATCCACGCCGCTGGGAGAGATCCATTTCTACGTCGATGGCCCCCTGCACCTGCGCCTGGAAGAAGCCGAGGAGCATCTGCAGAAAACCCATGAACAGGAGGCCATGGTCGACGTCGACATGGACACCATGGACCTGATCATGCCCGAGGGGTACGCGCCCTTGTCCGACTGCCGGATGCGCGTCTACCTGCAGCACGGCCGCGGCCAGTTCCACCTGGTGGGGCATCGAGCCAGCGATGGCAGCCTGATCTATAGCAATGCGGTGTTGATCGACCAACTGCTGTAGATGCCCTCCCCGCCAATGGCTTTACCTCGCAGGCGCCTTGCCCTGGCGCCTCCCGGCCGTTACCAGAGGCCGGGGAGCAAGCGCCAGCGTACCCGTTGGCAATAGTCGGCATAACCGGGCAGCTCGGCCTGCAACAGCTGGTCCTCCCATGACGTGCGCAGGACCAGCAGCGCCGCTGCCAGCGCGGCGGGAAGCAGCGCCCAGAACGAACCCAGTGCCAAGGCCATGCCGAAGAACAGGCACAGCGCGGCGAGATACCCGGGATGCCGCACGAAACGGTAAGGCCCGCTATCGATGACCCGCTGGTGCCGCTCGGACTGGATCCGCACGCCCGGCTCGAAGAACGGGTTCACCGCCTGCGCCCAGCCTGTCACCACGATACCCGCCAGCACCGCGAGATAACCCGCCAGCATCACCCAGGCCGGAACAACCGAGCCGTGCAGCCGCCCGGCATCGAGCGCGGCGACCGGCAGCACGGCCGCCATCGCCGGCAGGATGATCGCCAGCAGTTTTTTGTCCCAGCTCTTGGTGCCCGCCTGGAAGCGGCTGCGCGCGCGGTAGATCACCGGGTTGACCCGGGCGAGCACCAGGGCCGAAACGCCAAAGCCCAGGGTCATGACGGCGAGGAATATCCAGCCGGGCCACCAGGCGATCGTGCCGGCGGGCAGGAAGATCAATCCCAGCAGCGCCAGCGGCAGGCCGATCGCATAGGCGATGGCCGTGCTGCGCGACATCGGGTCCGGATCCCGAGGCGTGGAAGGGGTTTGCATAGCATTCACCCATGGGGGGAGAGATGAAGCCTGGCCTGGTGGGCCTCATGGACAGGCCGGGCATCTTCGGCCTGCGCCGAGCCTGAAGCATAGAACACAGGGTCACCCCCCTGCCCGATCCGGGCCGAGACGCGCGGCTTGCGTTCGGTCGCTCAACCGTATCGACCGCTTGGCAACTGTCCTTCGCATCCGTATATTCGGATAACCATATATTCAAGCCAATGACGCCTGTTTAACCCCATGCCCAATCCTTCTGCCCGGAAGCCTCGATGAAAATTCTCTTCATGTGTACCGCCAACAGTTGCCGTAGCGTTCTTTCCGAAGCCCTGTTCAATCACCTGGCTCCGGCCGCTCATCAGGCGGTGAGCTCGGGCAGCTTCCCCAGCGGCACGCTCAACGCCCGCGCCCTGGCCACCCTGGAACAGGCCGGCGTCAGTACCGCCGGCCTGTACAGCAAAGGTTCGGAAGTCTTCGCCGACAGCCCGCCCGATATCGTCATCACCGTCTGCGACAAGGCCGGTGGCGAGCCCTGCCCGGTGTATTTCGGCCCGGCGCTGAAAAGCCACTGGGGCCTGGAGGACCCTTCCGAGGTCCAGGGCGACGAACAGGCAATCCAGGCCGCCTTCGAGCAGACCGTGCAGAAAATCCGCCAGCGCTTCGCCGCCTTCTTCGCCCTGGACCTCGAGCACCTCTCGCCCACCGAGCTGAAAAATGCCCTCGACCGCATCGGAGCGCTGTGATGAGCGACGACCTGAAACACCGTGAAGAACAGCTGTCCGCCCTTGACCTTGAGCTGCTGCAAGCCTTGGCGCCGGAGCATCTGGAGACCCCGGCAACCGCCGCGCACAAACCGCGCATCCTGCTGCTCTACGGCTCCACCCGCGAGCGCTCGTTCAGCCGCCTGCTGACCCGGGAAGCGGCGCGCATTCTCGAATTCCTCGGCGCCGAAACCTACATCTTCGACCCCAGCGGCCTGCCCCTGCCGGACGATGCACCGGTGGATCACCCCAAGGTCCAGGAACTGCGCGAACGGGTGCTGTGGTCCGAGGGCCAGGTCTGGTGCTCTCCGGAACGCCATGGCGCGATGTCGGCGGTGTTCAAGGCGCAGATCGACTGGATCCCCCTGGCCCTCGGCGCGGTACGCCCGACCCAGGGCAAGACCCTGGCGGTGATGCAGGTCTGTGGCGGCTCGCAATCGTTCAACACGGTCAACCAGCTGCGTGTGCTGGGCCGCTGGATGCGCATGTTCACCATCCCCAACCAGTCCTCGGTGCCCAAGGCCTTTCTCGAATTCGATGACCACGACCGTATGAAGGCCTCGCCCTACTACGACCGGGTGGTGGATGTGATGGAGGAACTGATGAAGTTCACCCTGCTCCTGCGCGGCCGCGCCGACCTGCTGGTGGACCGCTACTCGGAACGCAAGGAAAGCGCCGCGGCGCTGTCCAGCCGGGTCAATCAGCGTTCGATTTGATGTTGAAACCCCGGCACAGGATTTCATTCACTGAGGAACATACTGATCCTGTGTTCTGACAAACGCGTCGAATGCCTGGGAGTTGTAAACGTCCAGGCATCCATAAAACACCATCTTCTGATCAGAATGCTTACTCAAGGCCAAGGTCTTCTGGTAGGCATCCAGAAAGAATTTTTCTGTTGCCGCATAAGGGTCATACAGCACCTCCTGCGTGTCTTCATCCTGCACGATCATGTGCATGCCCTTTCCCATGAAAGAGTAGGCACCAATGGCCAGCGAAATATCCTCTTTGATTGCGGACGGTTCCTTGAACTGACTGTCGATGCAATTCGCCAGCCCGTAGTTCTTGAGCATTTCACGAGCCTTGGGCAGATCAGCAGCATTAACAACAAAAGAGCACAGCAGACATAGGCAAAACGCCGCGAACCAACGCGTCATCCTTTCAACTCCCAAAAATTTATAACCTCAAGCTTTACACGGGGATCGTCATAAGTGTGGCTATCTAATCAATGATAGTCGCTACCATCACCTGTGTTTTTTCCATCCCATAACGTCGCGTGCCCCGTAGCATCACTCCACCCGGATATCACCATAACCAGCACACCTTGTTTACCGTTAATAAAGCTCAGGTTATTGGGTTTAACCTCATGATCGGGTGCCTTCCAGTTATTTTTCAAGAATGCAAAAAAACCCTCGACCTTCATGATATAGGGAAGGTCATCTCCTCCGCGCAGCCTGTAAATGGGGGTTTCTTTGATAATGGTACCTTTGGGTATCTTATAACCCCCATAATTGAATGCCCTGCTCAACCTCAATGCACAGGCATTCGCATAAGCAGCAGGCTTTGCGGCCCTGTGCGCTTCCACTTCACCACCGACTAATTGATATACGCTCACAGAATCTGTGTGGCCGACTTCCGTATAGGCCTTCCATAACGTACTGAAACGAGGACGTCTTACATCCACGGTCGACGAAACTCCCCCTGCAGCGATAGCTATCCTGGTCATCACCACTCTCCTTCCATGTCAAACGCTACACCATCAAATGCGCTCATGATATTTGCTACGCCATCTGCAGCGACAACACCAGATAACGTCTGCTCAACAGGCTCGCTTACAGTGACCGAGACTCTTTCGCCAGGAAGATACCCTGTGGTTTTCACATGAATATTCAGATCCACATAAAATCGAGCAAGAGAATCAATCGGAGTTTTTTCCGGGCCATACGACAGGAAAATACTTTGTATGACTTTAGGTGTCGCCAACAGAGGCGCAACAGAAGAAATACTTACACCAGCATGCTCGGCGCCGCCGTAGACTGAAGACTGGGTAGCAATCAAGGTATTAGCGCCGGGCGGGCAACCACAGGCTACATAATCTCCCTCAAGAGCAATCGGCCTGCTGGTAAAGTCACAGTTCTAGGCCCAACAGCAACTATAGGTCCTTGACCTTTGCTACATACCGGACAACTTGCAATGTGCCCTACAGAGGAGGTGTCAACCGCACTGTCGATACTGATACCTGTAGTGCCCTCAAGTACCTGTCCACCAGTCGAAGTCAGTGATCCTATCCCGATCATCTTTCGTCCCATATGAGTCTCCATCTCAGGGCTGTGAATCGGCTCAATCTAAAACAGATACCTCCCCATGAAACCAATAACCCCGTAGAAAGTTGTGTGTTTCTGTTACCCGGCTGCAGTCGCAAAAGCCACTACTGTCAAAAAATCAACTCTATTTACTTCTCCCCACACCACACCAGAAATAGTTATCGAACTCTTCAAATCCAAATCCCGCACCACAAATTCCAGCGCAAGAGACCGGGTGCAGCGCCGGGCATTGCTGGTTAATCTCTGGCGACGCCCTTGGTCCAGGAATCTCCATGCCCGATCCGTTTCTTCAGGCCCGCGCCTTTCTGGCCGGGCTCGACCCTGACTGGGCTCGTCATGTCGAAGCGGTCGGCCCCTGCCTGCACCAGGCCAAGCCGACCCGCGAGCCCTATGAAGCGCTGGTGCGGGCGATTGCCTATCAGCAGCTGCACGCCCGCGCTGGCGATGCGATTCTCGGGCGTTTCCTTGGCTTGTATGGCCCGGCGTCCTTCCCCTCCCCCGAACAGATCCTCGCCACCGATGTCGAGCGGTTGCGCGCCTGCGGTTTTTCCGCCGGCAAGATCGCCACCATCCACGGCATCGCCGAGGCGACCCTGAGCGGTGTGGTGCCGGATTACCCAGCGGCACGGGCCATGGACGACGAGGCACTGATCGAGCGCCTGACCAGCCTGCGCGGGATCGGCCGCTGGACCGTGGAGATGCTGCTGATCTACAGCCTGGAACGCCTGGATATCCTGCCCGCCGACGACTTCGGCGTGCGCGAGGGCTACCGGCGCCTGAAGGGCCTGGAGCGGCAGCCGACGCGCAAGCAGATGATCGAGATCGGCCGGTCCTTGCGCCCGCACCGCACGGTGGCGGCCTGGTATCTGTGGCGGGTGCCGGCGCGTTGAACGAGCAGGCCCACCGCCTGTAGCCGCTGGCTGCGATCGGGCGCGGCCCGGTAAACCTGACGACGGGGTTGGCGCTGGCCTGGCTCGGCAGCCGCTACAGGAACTGCGGATGAGCGGTGACAAGCGCTGGCTGCTGGATGCCCCGGGCCTACGCCGTCTGGCGCGCGCAGCCCCTCGGAGCCCATCTTGGCAGCTATAAGACCCTCGGATATTCTGGCTCGGCCGTGTATCAACATTGCAACAAACGCAGTCGGCCAAAAATGGAACACCAAAAAACAAGTCAAGGAGTACACCGTCATGAAAAAAGCTCTAATTGCGTGCGCCGCAACCTTCTTGCTGGCGGGCTGCGAACACCTGGACTCGGCGATGTCGACCACCAGCAGCGTGCTCGACCAGACCGGGGATATCCTCAGCGGCGACCTGCGTGGCCTGGGCGAAAGCAAGCATGCGACCCTCACGCAGATCTGGAATGACTGGCAACAGAACGAAGTGACCGCCAAGGACAAATGGGACCGACAGACCCTGATCATCCCCGGCATCGTTACCCGCATCACCAAGACCAACGATATCATCTATCAGAACCAGATCGCGGTGATCTTCAGCGATCCCACCAACCCCAAATGCAAGGGCCAGGGCCTCACCCGGGACGATCTGCTGGTCAACGAGAAGAAGATCAGCAACCTGAAGAAAGGCGACCGCATCAACGTCACCGGCGTGCTGGGCACCTCGGCCTCGAAATGGGCCGACGGCGAAGAATGCTGGTTCTCCTTCGACAAGGCGCAGATCGCCCTGGCCAACAAGTAGCAAGGCTCCCCTGCCGGAGCGAATGGCTCGCGAAAAAAGACCCGCCGCTTCTTGCGAAGCCGGCGGGTCGTTCGTTTCAGGCAGGCGACTCAGTTCATCCCCAGCCAGTTCGGCAGCGCCAGGCCGATCTCCATGTTGACCACCCTGACGCTCCCCAGGTGGATCGGGTCGATGCCCAGCTTCATGGCGGTCGGGAAGAAGATCGGCGCGAGGATCAGCACGATGGCCGAGAGTTCCATGAAGCTGGCCGCCACCGCCACCCGTTGACCTGAATCAAGGGCCCGGCGCCCGACAGGTGTGAATGTTCGGGCAATCCTCTGCACCTTCACGGAGACTTGCCCATGACCAGTACCGCCATCCACACGCCTGCCCTCGCCGCCTTCGCCCAGCAGAAGGGCGAACACTGGATAGACGCCCTCAACGACGGCAGCCCGGTGCTGATCCGCCCGTTGCGCGCCGCAGACCGCGACCGCGAAAAGGCCTTTATCGAGAACCTCTCGCCGACCACCCGGCACCACCGGTTCCTCGGTGAAGTCAAGGAAGTCGGCGAGGCCTTGCTCAGCCAGCTGATGGACGTCGACGGCAGCGAGCGCGTGGCTTACGTGGCGCTGGTCCACGACAACGGCTCGCTGCGGGAAATCGGCATCAGCCGCTACGCCACGATCGGCGCAGACACGGACACCTGCGAATTCGCCGTCACCGTGGCCGACGAGTGGCAGCACCAGGGCCTGGACGCCTTGCTCATGCGCCACCTGATCGCCCGGGCCAAGGACCAGGGCTTCAAGCAGATGTACTCCCTGGATTGCCCGGCCAATCACCGCATGCGCGAACTGGCGGCGACCCTGGGCTTCAGTCGCGCCATCGACCCGGACGATGCGACCCAGGTCCGCTACCACCTGGCGCTGTAACCGGGCTTCAGCCCGCCGCCCCGCCACACTGCGGGCAAAACCGCGCACCGGCGACCAGCGTGCTGCCGCACTGGCGGCACGTCGCGGGCTGCAGCGAAGTCCCGCATTGCTGGCAAAAACGCGCCCTGGCCGCGTTGTTCGCCCCGCAATCCGGGCACAGCGGGCCGCCCGGCGGCGCTGCGCCACCTGCGCGCTGGCCATGCCCGCTACCGTGCCCATTACCGCCATGCCCATTACCGTGGCGCCCGCCCTGACAACCCCCATGCCCACGGCCCCGATGACCGCCCAGCAACGATTCCCAAAAGCTCATGTCGATCACTCCTGATAAAGAGAGTCGACAGTAAAAAGCCTGAAGTAGCTACAGGGTCAACTCGCCGCCGACCAGCGCCCATGGCGAACGCTCCAACCGACAGCAGCTAGGCTGACGCTCATAACCCATGGATCGCCGGAGGTCATCATGCAACTCGAAGGTTCCTGTCATTGCGGCGCTGTCCACTTCAGCCTGAACAGCACCCATCCCTACCCTTATCAACGCTGCTACTGCTCGATCTGCCGCAAGACCCAGGGCGGCGGCGGATATGCGATCAACCTCGGCGGCGATGCCGCCAGCCTGAAAGTCCGCGGCCGCCAGCACATCACGATCTACCACGCGCTGCTCAGGGAACCCGGCAAACGCGCCCGGCGCAGCAGCGCCGAACGGCATTTCTGCGCCCGCTGCGGCTCCGGGTTGTGGCTGTTCAGCCCGCAATGGCCGGAGCTGATCCACCCCTTCGCCTCGGCCATCGACACGCCATTGCCGATACCGCCGGAACACACCCACCTGATGCTCGACTCCAGGGCGCCCTGGGTGGAGATCGACTGGCATCCCCACGACCTGCAATTCGCCCACTACCCCGAGGAATCCATCGCTCAGTGGCATGCGCGCCTGGACCTGGAACGCTAAGCGCCGGGCATTCACAGTCTTTGACAGTTTTGCGACAAAGCTGCCAAAGATTGCCTGCGCCCGCGTCCCTAGCATGAGCGCATCCATTTCCCCACGGGTGCATCATGTACGCTCGATTTGCCACGCTCTTCATGAGCGCTCTGCTCGGCGGCCTCAGCTGCCAGGGCACGCCGCCCACGGCTCCGACACCCAGTGTCGAACCGCCGCCTGAAATCGCCACGCCACCCGAGACCGCCCACCGCGCCGAACCGGCCCCCGCACCGGCGCGCAAGGTCGCCCAGCGACCGCGCGATGGCCTGGGCAGCTCCTATTCCACTCGCAACGACCACTCCCACACCCTGCTGAGTTTCTAACCGCCGATGAAGACCTCGATCCGTCCGAAAACCTTGTGCCTGTCCCTTGCTGCACTGCCTCTGGCTTCGCTGTGCCTGCTGTCGCCCTGCAGCCCGCTCTACGCCGCGGACTGGCAATACCACCTGCAAGCCGGCGCCGCCAGCGTGCCGCGCTACAGCGGCAGCGACGAACGCAGCGTCGCGCCGATCCTGGGCGGTGAAATCGCCAGCCCCTACGGGGTATTTCTCAATACCGAACAGGGCCTCGGCTGGCGCGACGAATGGGGCGACCTGGCGTTCAGTACCTGGGTCGGCCCCAGCGAGGCACGCAAGGACCGCAAGAGCGGCTACAAAGGCTCGGACCATCTCGACGGCATGGGCTCGATCAAGTCCCGCGCGCAGTTTGGTGCCCGCCTGGGCTACACCCTGGGCGCCGTGGAACTCGGGGCCACGTTGCAGCACGCGCTGAAGAAGAACGACGATCGCGACACCGGCTCGGCCTACAACCACCTGCAACTGAGCATTGGCGGCACCCTGTATGAAGGCCGCTACGGTCGCCTCGACGGCAGCCTCAACAGCCAGTTCGGCGACGGCGACTACCTGCGCACCTGGTATGGCGTCAGCGCGGCCCAGGCTGGCAGGACCCGTTTCGCGGCCTATCGCCCCAAGGGCGGCTTTCTCAGCCGGGGCGGCGACCTGACCTGGACAGTGCCGGTCAGCGAACGGATGAGCGTGTCGACGGTGCTGGCGCTGCAGTACCTGGGCCGGGAAGCGGCGGACAGCCCGATTGTCGAGCGGCGGCTGCAGACGTCGTTGGCAAGCACGCTGGAGTACAGCTTTTAAGCGGCGCTGGCCGTTCTGACGCTATCGCGGGCCATCAGGCACACCGCGTTATTCGAGCGGCGCCCAGGTCATGCGAAACGACGCCCCGCCCCACTGCGAATCCGTCACCTCGACCTGGCCGCCGTGGGACTGCGAAACCCGCCGCACCAGCGCCAGGCCGAGGCCGAAGCCGCCGGTGCGGCGGTCGCGGCTGGCGTCGAGCCGGGAGAACGGCTCGAAGATCTTCTTGCGCCCTTCCACCGGCACGCCCGGGCCGTCGTCGTTGACCTGGACTTCATAGCCCTGCCCGAGCCGCACCAGGGACACCTCGACGCGCCGCTCGGCGTAGCGAATGGCATTGCGCAGCAGGTTGATCAGCGCCCGCGCCATGAATCGCGGCTCGATGCTGATGCACTCGACCTCGCAGGCGCGGATCAGGATCTGCACCCCCGCCGCTTCCGCCTCCAGGGCGACACTGCCAACCACGCTGTCGAGCCAGCTGTGGGCCTGGATAGTCTCGCGGTTGATCACCGTGGCGCCGTGTTCCAGGCTGGCATAGGTCAGCAGTTCGGAGACCATTTCTTCCAGTTCGCCGAGGTCGGCGTACATGTCGGCGATCAGCTCGCGGTTGTGTTGCGGATCGGACTGCTTGAGCTGGTCGAGTTCGAACGACAGGCGAGCGATGGGCGTGCGCAACTCATGGGACACCGCGTTGGTCAGCTCGCGCTGATTGGCGATCAGGCCTTCGATGCGGCTGGCCATCTGGTTGAAGTGTTCGGCCAGCTCGCGAATGTTCGAGCGCCGCGACAGGTGCAGGCGCGCACTCAGGTCGTTGTCACCGAAACGTTCGGCCGCCAGCCGCAGCTGTTCCAGGTCGCGCCAGTGCGGGCGCACCCAGAAATACAGGACGATGCCCACCAGCGCGCCGAGAAAGACATAGGCGGCGATGGTATAGGCGCGGGTCAGCGAGGGCTCTTCCGGCAACTTGATGCTGAGCAATTGCGGGCCCTGGTCGATGCTGGCGATAAACTCGGTGAACGCTTGCCGCACCACCAACTGGTTGGATGCCAGCAAGGCTTGTTCACGGGCGCTCAGGGCCAGCGCGTCGGCGTTCACCAGGCGCAACTGCAAGCCGTAATGCGGCTGCAGCGCCTGCAATTGGCGTTCACGTTCGACGCTGTCGAACGGCCGCAACTGTTCCACCAGGCTGTAGGCCGGCCCGCGCACCGCATCGCGGTTGTAGGCTTCCAGCGGGTCTTCGAGGATGGCCGTGAAAATGTGATCGACCGCGGTGATCGCCCCGGCAAAACCTATGGCCAGGACAATGTACAAACGCAGAAACAGCCGCAGCATCTAGAGCTCCCAGGCGAACGGATTGAACAGGTAGCCCTTGCCCCAGATGGTCTTGATGCACACCGGCTCGCGGGGGTTGTCATGCAGCTTGCCGCGCAGCTTGCTGATGTAGACATCGACGCTGCGGTTGAGGCCGTCGAAGGCGATGCCGCGCATGCGGTTGAGGATGTCGTCGCGGGAGAGGATCTTGCCCGCCGAACTGGCCAGCAGCCACAGCAGCTCGAACTCCATGGTGGTCAGCTCGATCAGCTCGCCGGCCAGGCGCACTTCGCGGCAACTGCGGTCGAGGGTCAGGCTGCCGAACTCCAGGGCGCCGCGCACCGTCGGCTCCGGCAGCTGGCGCCGTTGCAGGGCGCGCAGGCGGGCCAGCAGCACCGGAGGCTTGATCGGCTTGATCACGTAGTCGTCGGCGCCGGACTCAAGACCCAGGATATGGTCCAGGTCGTCTTCCTTGGCGGTGAGAATGACGATGGGCGTGTCCGCCACGTTGCGGATCTCCCGGCACAGGTGCAGGCCGCTCTGGCCCGGCAGCATCAGGTCGAGGACGACGATTTTCGGCTTGAACTCGAGAAAGGCCGCCAGCGCCACATCACCCCGATGCACCGCCAGCACTTCGAAACCGTGTTGCGACAGGAAGTGCGCGATCAGCCCCGCGAGCTTCTCGTCGTCTTCCACCAGCAATACTTTGCCAAGACCCGGGTTATCCATAAGTACCAGTCTGCGAACGCACAATTTGAGTGCGCGCATTATAGGCGGCATCGGATAAATCTGAGACCAGGGCAGACAGCAAAAACCGGCCCAGATGGCCGGTTTTCAGTGATGTTTCATGCTTTTAAGAGTTTTTTACAAATTGCTCGTAGTTTCCAACAGCCAGGGTTTGCAACGGACATGACGTTCGGCAGACCTGGAGCGCTCTACAGAGCAGGCACGCCGCTGTGGAAACGGAACTCGACGTCCGGCGACTCGATCAGTTCGCGCTCGGCGGCGCGCACCTTCTCGATCACCTGGGCGATGTCCTTGGCGTCGCCGTACTGATAGGCCAGCTTCAGGTAACCCTGGAAGTGCCGGGCCTCGCTTTTCAGCAGGCCGAAGTAGAACGTGCCCAGTTCTTCGTCCAGGTGCGGCACCAGCGCCTCGAAACGTTCGCAACTGCGGGCCTCGATAAAGGCGCCGACCACCAGGGTGTCCACCAGCTTCACCGGCTCGTGGCTGCGCACCACCTTGCGCAGGCCCGAGGCATAACGCCCGGCCGACAGCTGGCGCAGTTCGACCTTGCGCCGCTTCATCAGGCGCATGACCTGTTCGTGGTGCACCAGCTCTTCCCGGGCCAGGCGCGACATCATGTTGATCAGGTCGACATGGGAGTGGTACTTGGCGATCAGGCTCAGGGCCGTGCTGGCCGCCTTGAACTCGCAGTTCTTGTGGTCGATCAGCAGGGTTTCCTGATCCGCCAGGGCCGCCTGGACCCAGGCATCCGGCGTGCGGCAGCCGAGGAACTCATGGATTTCTGGCAGGTTCATGGCCGTTCGTCCTTCTGGGCAGCCTTGAAGACAAGGTGCTCGCAAGGCAGGACGGTGGCGACTTCAGGGATAGATAACATGGGGCTCACGGCATAAGGGTTCACGGCGAAGGGCGCCGATTATACCGGCCACGCCACAGACCACCAGCCGCGGCGCTTGATGTGCATCAACAGCCACGGCGACGCGCAGCAACTATAGTTGTGCAACGTAGCCTTCATCCCTCTCTGGAGATCCCGACCATGCAAGCCATCCGCAGCATCCTGGTGGTCATCGAGCCCGAGCATTCCGAAAGCCTCGCGCTCAAGCGCGCCAAGCTGATTGCCGGGGTGACCCAGGCCCATCTGCACCTGCTGGTGTGCGACAAGAAGCACGAGCATTCGGCGCTGTTGAGCGTGCTCAAGAGCAGCCTGCTGAGCGAGGGCTACAGCGTGACCACCGAACAGGCCTGGAACGACAGCCTGCACGGCACCATCATCGACGTGCAGCAGGCCGAAGGCTGTGGCCTGGTGATCAAGCAGCATTTTGCCGACAACCCGCTGAAAAAGGCCCTGCTCACCCCCGCCGACTGGAAACTGCTGCGCTACTGCCCAAGCCCGGTGCTACTGGTGAAAACCGCCAAGCCCTGGACCGGCGGCGTGATCCTGGCGGCCATCGACGTCGGCAATACCGACGGCGAGCACCGCACCCTGCATGCCACTATTGTCGACCATGGTTTCGACATCGCCAGCCTGGCCAAGGCGCAGCTGCATGTGATCAGCGCCCATCCGTCGCCGATGCTGTCGGCGTCCGACCCGGTGTTCCAGCTCAAGGAAACCATCGAGGCGCGCTACCGCGAGCAGTGCAAGGCGTTCCAGGCCGAATTCGACATCGACGATACCCACCTGCATATAGAGGAAGGCCCGGCGGACGTGCTGATCCCGCACACCGCCCATGAACTGCAGGCGGCGCTGACCATCATCGGCACCGTGGCGCGCACCGGGATTTCCGGGGCACTGATCGGCAACACCGCGGAGGTGGTGCTCGATGCCCTGGAAAGCGACGTGCTGGTGCTCAAGCCGGAGGTCATCATGGACCACCTGGAAGAGGTGGCCAGCAAGCATTGAGGGATGGGTTGACCGATAGAACGCCATCGCGAGCAATCGAGCGTCGACCGGCTGCTCCTACAGGTTGCCCCTGGGAACGAGCTTGCTCGCGATGCTTTTAAGGCTTAGGCGCCAAAGGCGTCCTTGAGAAACCCCGGGGCGATATAACGCTGGTAATGGGCTTCGGACAGGAGGAAAAACTCCCGATCGATGGCATCGCGCAATTCCGGCAGCTCCCAGTCGCGAAACTCCGGCAGCAACACCATCCCATAGGCTTCCAGCTGGTTGATCACCCGCGCCCCGCGGGCGATCAGCTGATAGGCCCAGCAATATTCCGACTGGTGCGGTACGAAGCGGATCTTGCGTTGCTCCAGTTGTTCGCGCAGCCGCTGGGGATCGAAGACTTCCAGCTTGGCCGCCATCACCTGCACCAGCAATTGCTCGAGACGCAGCCACACCGCGTGCTTTTCTTCCTCGTTGTAGCCGTTCCAGTGGATCACTTCATGATGGAAACGCTTGCAGCCACGGCACACCAGGTCACCGTAGACAGTGGAGCAGAGGCCGACGCAGGGGGTCTTGATCGTCTGATTGGGCATAAGTAGGCAATTGGCGGAAAAAGCGAAACAGGTCCGCATGTTAGCCCTTTGTCTAACATTGATCACCCCTCAAACTTCGGGAGCCTCAGGGTCTATTGGACTTTGGTGGCGAGCCGCGTTGCTGGGCCAACGTGTGCGAGGCTGCGTTGCTCGGAACTTACCTGGAACAACCAAACTGCGTTCCTCGCGCCTTGCCCTGCAGCAAGCGGGCATCCGTCGCGACCGCCACCAAAGTCCAATAGACCCTGTCTTACCTTTAATTTTTTTTTGCCGTAGAATCAGCCAGCCTTTTTAGGCGCCAATGTCCGTTAGAAGCTGTTTTCAAAGCGTCACGAGCACAGTCGTTCCTTCAGAGCGGTGTTGGCGATGGGTCTTTCCAGCGGGGAAAGCCCAGCGCCAACCCTCATCAGCTCCCGTTCTGCAGGCGTAAAACTTTGAAAGCAGCTTCTGTAAGGAATTGTCGGTAATTCTGGCTAAGCGACCCACAACGTCACGCAGCGCATGAGTACGGCAATTTCGGGATGAGCGTCCCGGACACCCATTTGGGACCACTGATGAGGGTAATACTGTGCTTGAAGCCTACCGCAAACATATCGAAGAGCGCGCAGCCCTGGGTATCGTTCCCCAGCCGCTAAACGCCGAACAAACTGCAGGCCTGGTCGAGCTGCTGAAGAATCCCCCCGCTGGCGAAGAAGCCTTCCTCGTTGACCTGATCACCCATCGCGTTCCGCCAGGAGTCGACGAAGCCGCCTATGTAAAGGCCGGTTTCCTCTCCGCGCTGGCCAAAGGCGAAGCCAAATCCCCTCTGCTGGACAAGAAGCGCGCCGTTGAACTGCTGGGCACCATGCAGGGCGGCTACAACATCGTGACCCTGGTCGAGCTGCTGGACGACGCCGAGCTGGCCCCGGTCGCGGCCGCACAGCTCAAGCACACCCTGCTGATGTTCGATGCCTTCCACGACGTCGCGGAAAAAGCCAAGAACGGCAACGTTCACGCCCAAGGCGTACTGCAATCCTGGGCCGACGGCGAGTGGTTCAAGAACCGCCCGGTACTGGCCGACAAGATCAGCCTGCGCGTGTTCAAGGTGACTGGCGAAACCAACACCGACGACCTGTCCCCTGCCCCGGATGCCTGGTCCCGTCCTGACATCCCGCTGCACGCCCTGGCCATGCTGAAAATGGCCCGTGACGGCATCGTTCCGGACCAGCAAGGCGCCATCGGCCCGATGAAACAGATCGAGCAGATGCGCAACGACGGCTTCCCGATCGCCTACGTCGGCGACGTGGTCGGTACCGGTTCGTCCCGCAAGTCGGCGACCAACTCCGTACTGTGGTTCTTCGGCGACGACGTTCCCTACGTGCCGAACAAGCGCGCGGGCGGCTTCTGCTTCGGCAGCAAGATCGCACCGATCTTCTACAACACCATGGAAGACGCCGGCGCCCTGCCGATCGAATTCGATGTGTCGAAGATGAACATGGGCGACGTGATCGACCTGTACCCGCACGCCGGCAAAGTCACCAAGCACAACAGCGACGAAGTCCTGGCCACCTTCGAGATGAAGACCCCGGTCCTGCTCGACGAAGTCCGCGCCGGCGGCCGTATCCCGCTGATCATCGGCCGCGGCCTGACCGAGAAGGCACGCAGCGAACTGGGCCTGCCACCTTCGGACCTGTTCAAGAAGCCGGAAGCTCCGGCCGCCAGCACCAAGGGCTTCACCCTGGCGCAGAAAATGGTCGGCAAGGCGTGCGGCGTCAAAGGCGTGCGTCCAGGCACCTACTGCGAACCGAAGATGACCACCGTCGGCTCCCAGGACACCACTGGCCCGATGACCCGCGACGAACTGAAGGACCTGGCTTGCCTGGGATTCTCCACCGACCTGGTGATGCAGTCGTTCTGCCACACCGCGGCCTATCCGAAGCCGATCGACGTCACCACCCACCACACCCTGCCTGACTTCATCATGACCCGTGGCGGCGTGTCCCTGCGTCCGGGCGACGGCATCATCCACAGCTGGCTGAACCGCATGCTGCTGCCGGACACCGTCGGCACCGGTGGCGACTCCCACACCCGCTTCCCGATCGGCATCTCGTTCCCGGCCGGTTCCGGCCTGGTGGCCTTCGCCGCCGCCACCGGCGTCATGCCGCTGGACATGCCGGAATCGATCCTGGTCCGTTTCAAGGGCAAGCTGCAGCCTGGCGTCACCCTGCGTGACCTGGTCCACGCCATCCCTTACTACGCGATCCAGAAAGGCCTGCTGACTGTCGAGAAGAAAGGCAAGAAGAACGCCTTCTCCGGCCGCATCCTGGAGATCGAAGGCCTGGAAACCCTGACCGTCGAGCAAGCCTTCGAACTGTCCGACGCCTCGGCCGAACGTTCGGCTGCCGGTTGCACCATCAAGCTGTCCAAAGAGTCGATCGCCGAGTACCTGCAGTCGAACATCACCCTGCTGCGCTGGATGATCGGCGAAGGCTACGGCGATGCCCGTACCCTGGAGCGCCGTGCCCAGGCGATGGAAGCCTGGCTGGCCAACCCCGAGCTGCTGGAAGCCGACAAGGACGCCGAATACGCCGAAGTCATCGAGATCGACCTGGCCGACGTCAAGGAGCCTGTGCTCTGCGCGCCGAACGACCCGGACGACGCTCGCCTGCTCTCCAGCGTTGCTGGCGAGAAGATCGACGAAGTGTTCATCGGTTCCTGCATGACCAACATCGGTCACTTCCGCGCTGCCGGCAAGCTGCTGGATCAGGTCAAGGGCCAGCTGCCAACCCGCCTGTGGCTGTCGCCGCCGACCAAGATGGACGCTCACCAGCTGACCGAGGAAGGCTACTACGGCATCTACGGCAAGGCTGGCGCGCGCATGGAAATGCCGGGCTGCTCGCTGTGCATGGGTAACCAGGCCCGCGTCGAGCCGAACTCCACCGTGGTTTCGACTTCGACCCGTAACTTCCCGAACCGTCTGGGTGACGGCGCGAACGTCTACCTGGCTTCGGCCGAGCTGGCGTCCGTTGCGTCCATCCTGGGTCGCCTGCCGACCGTCGAGGAGTACATGGAATACGCCGGCAAGATCGACAGCATGGCAGCGGACGTGTACCGCTACCTGAGCTTCGACCAGATCGCCGAGTTCCGTGAGGCTGCTGCGAACGCCAAGATTCCGGTGGTTCAAGCCTAAGGCTGCAAGGCAATGAAGAACGCCGCGTATCCCACGACGATACGCGGCGTTTTTTTATCCCGGCGATCCGCTCGCTAGTCGCTCTGGCAGGAGAACGCCAGGCGTCTTTACCTACCAGATCTGGTAGTTGTTAGTCCTCCCCGCCCTTGCTAAAAATCACGCCACTGCCAACGGCGCCCGACGCTCGCCCGAACGTCAAACGCTGCCTGCTTGCCACGGCCTTGGGATGACGGCTGTCAACCCGCGCCGATCGTTCGAAGCGCTCACACGACTATAAAAACATCCCGCGCACGACAGCTGGATCTCAGCTGCCGCGGATTCTTTCGCCCTGACAAAAGCAACAAATGGAGGTGTGCTATGTGGCGTAACCATTGTGTGATCGAGAAAGCGTTCAACGACTACTGTGTGCATGTCGAACAATTGGGCAACGACCCGCAGCGCAAGACGGTGTTGCTGGTCAACGGCGCCATGGCCACCACCACCGCCTTCGCCCGCACCAGCCGCTGCCTGGCCGAACACTTCAATGTGGTGATGTTCGACCTGCCATTCTCCGGCAACTCGCGGCCGCACAACCCGGACCAGCGCCTGGTGACCAAGGACGATGAAGTGGCGATCCTGCTGGCCCTGATCGAGCGTTTCAAGGTCAACCACGTGGTGTCCACCTCCTGGGGCGGCCTGTCGACCCTGCTGGCCCTGACCCACAACCCGGGCACCGTGGAAAGCTCGGTGGTGATGTCCTTCACCCCGACCCTCAACCCGCCGATGCTCGATTACATAAGCGGTGCCCAGGCCTTGCTGGAGCAGCAGGACAGCGGCGGGATCGGCCACCTGCTCAACGACACCCTGGGCAAGCACCTGCCACCGCGCCTGAAGGCCGCCAACCAGCTGCACATGGCCACCCTGGTGGACGCCGAGCAGCACCAGGTGCGCTTTCATATCGAACAGGCGCTCAGGCTCAACCAGGGCACCTTCGTCCAGCGCCTGGCGGCGATCGACAGCCACGTGCATTTCATCAATGGCGCGTGGGACGAATACACCTCGGCGCAGGACGCCCGGCAGTTCCGTCGTTATGTGCGCCATTGCAGCTTCGCGGTGGTCGAGGGCAGCGGGCATTTTCTCGACCTGGAGTCGAGAGCCGCCGCCGACGGCGTGCATCGCGCCCTGCTCGCCCAGCTGCTGCCGAGCACCCGTGAGCCGGCCACCGCTGTGGAGCCCATGACCCGCCTGCGCTTTGCCTGAAGCGATCCCATCCCCTGCCAGAACACTCAAGGAAAAGAGTTATGCGCATGATCGCCAGCGGTTTTGCCGGGGACGTCTTTTCCCCTTATCGGCCTGGCCAGTGCCTGTGCGGCCGTGGCCATGAGCCGCCTCCCAGGGTGCCACCAGCCGAATTGCCGACCCCGCCCCCGGGTGGCCTGGTGAAAGCCCCCGGATCAGGGCGGTTGTGGGGTTTTCCATGAACTTCATGAATATTGACAGCGTATTGCCGTGGACTAGATTCCCTGACGTGCAAGGAATCAAGGCAAACGCCATGGAGAAACGACAGGATTTCATGCACTGGTGGAACGACCTGCGCATGGAGATGCTCAAGCAACAGGAAAGCGCACAGGTATTTGCGCTGCTGGAACGGGAAGTCCGCTCCCTGGGGTTTGGTTTCTACGCTTACGGAGTCAGGCATTCGATACCTTTTACCCGCCCGAAAATCGATATCTATGGCTCTTATCCGCAAGCCTGGATAGAGCGTTACCAGCAACAGAACTACGCCGCGATCGACCCGACGATCCTCAACGGCCTGCGCTCCACGGAAATGGTGGTCTGGAGCGACGCCTTGTTCGGCAAAGGCTCGGTGTTGTGGGGCGAGGCCCGGGAATGGGGCTTGCGGGTGGGCGCCACCTTGCCCATCCACACACCCGACAGCGCCCTGAGCGTGTTGTCGGTAGCCCGTGAATGCACGGCGATCAGCACCGTGGAACTGGGAGAAATCCGCCTGCGCCTGCGCTGCATCATCGAACTGGTGACCACGCGCCTCGGCGAACTCGGGCACCCCAGCAGCCAGGTCGAACAGCTGGAGCTGAGCGCGCGCGAGCGGGAAATCCTGCAATGGACGGCCGACGGCAAGAGTTCCGGGGAGATTGCCCTGATCCTGGGCATCTCGGTGAATACCGTGAACTTCCACCTCAAGGTCATCCAGAAGAAATTCGGCGCGGTCAACAAGACCCTGGCCGCCGCTTATGCCGCCGTCCTGGGGCTGATCTGACGTTCTACCCGACGATAAGGATATCGACCATGATCACTGTGATTTCACGGCATGAAAGCCAGCTTTCACCGACACTGCGCGACGACCTCGGCCGCTATCGCCATGCGGTCTTCATCAAGCAACTGGGTTGGCGACTGCCCGCCGACACCCACCAGCCCGGGCACGAGGCCGATCAGTTCGACCATGCCGACACCCGTTACACCCTGGCGCTGGACAGCGAGGAAAAGGTCCACGGCTGCGCCCGCTTGTTGCCGACCACCCAGCCCTATCTGCTGGCGGACGTGTTCGGTTTTCTCTGCGACCGGCCCCTGCCACGACAACACGACACCTGGGAAATCTCGCGTTTCGCCGCCTCGGCCCTGGAAAACGGCAAGCTGCCGATGCGGGTGTTCTGGCACACCCTGCACACCGCCTGGACCCTGGGCGCGAACTCGGTGGTGGCGGTGACCACGCCGGCGCTGGAGCGTTACTTCCTGCGCCATGGCGTGGCGCTGAGCCGACTCGGCCAGCCGCAACGGGTCAACCGCGACCACTTGCTGGCCCTGGACTTTCCGGCCTACCAGAAAAACGGCCGCGCCGCGCTTTACACGCAGTCAGCGGCCGTGGCTTCGCTGAATCAGGCATTTCTGCGCGGCAACCCACCGCCAACGCGCCGTGGGTTGCCAGCGGCGGGTCAGGCGCTCAGGGAGTAGACCAGCGCGGTGATCGCCACCAGGCCGACCAGGGTGACGAACAGGTTGGAGGCTTGGCCGCGGTAGCGGGCCATGGCCGGCACCTTGCGGATGGCGTACATCGGCATCAGGAACAGGATGGCCGCGATGATCGGGCCGCCCAGGGTTTCGATCATCCCGAGGATGCTCGGGTTGAGCGTGGCGACTATCCAGCACACCACCAGCATGAAGGCCGCGGTCATGCGGTCCAGGGCCTTGGCGCCCGGGCGGCGACCGCTCTTCACGATCAACCCCTTGAGGCCTTCGCTGGCACCGATGTAGTGGCCCAGGAACGACTTGGCGATGGCCACGAACGCGATCAGCGGTGCGGCGAAGGCGATGGTCGGGTTGCTGAAGTGGTTGGCCAGGTACGACAGGATCGACAGGTTCTGCGCCTTGGCTTCGGCCAGCTGGGCCGGCGACAGGGTCAGCACGCAGCTGAAGACGAAGAACAGCACCATCGCCACCATCAGCAGGTGGGCGCGGGAGAGGATCTGCGAGCTGCGCTCTTCGGCGTGCACGCCATAACGACGCTTCTGGTCCACGGCAAAGGCCGAGATGATCGGCGAGTGGTTGAACGAGAACACCATGACCGGGATCGCCAGCCACAGGATATGCAGGAACGCCGAAGGCTCAGGCAGGGTACTGGCGGTGCTGAGGATGCCGCCGTTCCAGTGCGGAACCAGGAACACTGCGAGGAACAGCAAGGCGACGATGAACGGGTAGACCATCAGGCTCATGGCCTTGACGATCACCTGCTCGCCGCAGCGCACCACGGCCAGCAGGCCGAGGATCAGCACCAGCGACAGCACGGCGCGTGGCGGCGGCATGATGTGCAGCTGGTGCTCCATGAAGCTGCCCACGGTATTGGTCAGGGCCACGCTGTAGATCAGCAGGATCGGGAAGATGGCGAAGAAGTACAGCAAGGTGATCAGGGCGCCGGCCTTGATCCCGAAATGCTCTTCCACCACCTCGGTGATGTCCGCGCCGTCACGCCCGGAGAGCACGAAGCGGGTCAGGCCACGGTGGGCGAAGAAGGTCATCGGGAACGCCAGCAGCGCGAGGATCAGCAGCGGCCAGAAACCGCCCAGGCCGGCGTTGATCGGCAAGAACAGGGTCCCTGCGCCGATGGCGGTGCCGAACAGGCCCAGCATCCAGGTAGTGTCATGGCGATTCCAGCTGGCGAGGGTCGCTGGGGCTGCCGCTTCAAAGCGTTGATCAACGCTGTTGGCCTGATCATTCATCCGGTGGGATCTCCACATTCCGGTCATTTGCCACTCGGCCAGGACGCGTCGGAATACCCGACAGACAGAGCCCTCGCCGAAACAGGGGCGCGATTGTCCGGGATTACTCGGCAGAAGCAAAGACTTAGCTGAGGAACGGTTTGCCGGTGCAGATGTCTGGGGCGCGGTTTTGCGGGGTCAGGCGCAGCCTTTCATTGATCTGCGGCAAGGCCTTGGCCGGAGGTGCTGCCGAAAAGCAGAAGCCAGGGCAAGGCCCTGGCTTCTGGCTGGCTACGACAAGGAGGCTCGGCGGTTAATGCCGATCAGTATGTAGGAGCGAGCTTGCTCGCGATGAACTCAAGAGCACCGCGTTTACCCAAGTAAAGACGCGGTATCGTTCACCACCATCGCGAGCAAGCTACGGCATTAGGCTTGGCGGTGCGGTTCGAGGCTTGCCCAGCGAACGCACCCGCCCGCTAATAGCAAACGCTAGGTCGTGCGTTCCTCCTCCTTCAACGCCGCCTGCACCAGGGGATGCAGCGCCGTACCGGGGTGTGTCGCCTCCCAGGCCGCCAGTTCTCTGCGCATGGCCGGCGTCCAGAAGCTTTGCAGGTGCTGGCGCACGCTGCGCACCGCCTGGGCCTTGTCCGGTTCGCTGGCGAAGAACTGGGCAATCTGGTTGGCCATCTTGATCAGGCTTTCGCTGCTCATCGGCGCACCTCGGCTTTCTCGGCGTGACGACGCTCCCGCAGCAGGCGCCCCTGTTCATCGCTGAACGCCTGATAACGTTTCTGCCATTCGGAAGGCTGGCTGACCCGCACCACCTCCACCGCCGTCACCTTGTATTCCGGGCAGTTGGTGGCCCAGTCGGAGTTGTCGGTGGTGATCACGTTGGCGCCCGATTCCGGGAAGTGGAAGGTGGTGTAGACCACTCCCGGCGCCACCCGCTCGCTGACCTTGGCCCGCAGCACCGTCTGCCCGGCGCGGCTGCCGATGCCGACCCAGTCGCCATCGACGATGCCACGGTTCTCGGCGTCGGTCGGGTGGATTTCCAGGCGGTCCTCCTCGTGCCAGGCCACGTTGTCGGTGCGCCGGGTCTGGGCGCCGACGTTGTACTGGCTGAGGATACGCCCGGTAGTCAGCAGCAACGGGTAGCGGCTGTTGACCTTCTCCTCGGTGGGCACATAGCCGGTAAGCATGAAGCGGCCCTTGCCGCGCACGAACTCATCGATGTGCATGGTCGGCGTGCCGTCCGGCGCGGCATCGTTGCACGGCCATTGCAGGCTGCCGTGCCGGTCCAGCTCGGCGTAGCTGACGCGGTGGAAGGTCGGGGTCAGGCGCGCGATCTCATCCATGATCTCCGATGGATGGCGGTACTGCATCTTGTAGCCCAGGGCGTCGGCCAGGGCGATGGTGGCCTCCCAGTCGGCCTTGCCGGCCAAAGGCTCCATCACCTTGCGCACCCGCGAGATGCGGCGCTCGGCGTTGGTGAAGGTGCCGTCCTTCTCGAGGAAGGAGCTGCCCGGCAGGAACACATGGGCGAACTTGGCCGTCTCGTTGAGGAAGATGTCCTGCACCACCACGCACTCCATGGCCGTCAGGGCGGCGGTCACGTGCTGGGTGTTGGGGTCGCTCTGGGCGATGTCCTCGCCCTGGCAGTAGAGCGCCTTGAAGGTGCCGTCCAGGGCCGCCTCGAACATGTTGGGGATGCGCAGCCCCGGGTCGGGTTGCAGGGTCACGTTCCAGGCCTGTTCGAACTGGGCGCGCACCGCCTCGTTGGAAATATGCCGATAACCAGGCAGCTCGTGGGGGAAGGAGCCCATGTCGCAGGAGCCCTGGACGTTGTTCTGCCCGCGCAGCGGGTTGACCCCGACACCCTCGCGGCCGATGTTGCCGGTGACCATCGCCAGGTTGGCGATGCCCATCACCGAGGTGCTGCCCTGGCTGTGCTCGGTGACGCCCAGGCCATAGTAGATGGCCGCGTTGCCACCGGTGGCATAAAGCCGCGCGGCGTCGCGGATCTGTTTGGCCGGCACCCCGCAAATCGGCCCCAGGACCTCGGGGGAGTTCTCCGCCAGGCTGACGAAATCACGCCAGCGGGCGAAGTCCGCCGCTTCGCAGCGCTGATCGACGAAAGGCTGGTCGACCAGGCCCTCGGTGACGATCACATGGGCCAATGCATTGAGCATGGCCACGTTGGTGCCCGGACGCAGCTGCAAATGCAGGTCGGCACGGGCATGGGGCGAATCCACCAGGTCGATGCGCCGCGGGTCGATGACGATCAGCCGCGCGCCCTGGCGCAGGCGGCGCTTGAGCTGGGAGCCGAATACCGGGTGCGCGTCGGTGGGGTTGGCGCCCATCACCAGGATGACGTCGGCCTGCATCACCGAGTCGAAACTCTGGGTACCGGCGGACTCGCCCAGCGTCTGCTTGAGGCCGTAGCCGGTGGGCGAATGGCAGACCCGGGCGCAGGTGTCGACGTTGTTGTTGCCGAAGGCAGTGCGCACCAGCTTCTGCACCAGGTACGTCTCTTCGTTGGTGCAACGGCTGGAGGTGATGCCGCCGATGGAGTCGCGTCCGTACTTCAGCTGGATGCGGCGCAACTCGCTGGCCGCGTAGGTGACCGCCTCCTCCCAGCTGACCTCTTGCCACGGATCGCTGATGTGCTTGCGGATCATCGGCTTGGTGATGCGGTCCGGGTGGGTGGCGTAGCCCCAGGCGAAGCGGCCCTTGACGCAGGAGTGGCCGTGGTTGGCCTGGCCGTTCTTGTCCGGGACCATGCGCACCAGTTGCTCGCCTTTCATTTCGGCGCGGAAGGAGCAGCCCACGCCACAGTAGGCGCAGGTGGTGATGACGCTGCGCTCGGGCTGGCCGATTTCCACCACGCTCTTTTCCATCAGGGTCGCGGTCGGGCAGGCCTGCACGCAGGCGCCGCAGGACACGCACTCGGAGTCGAGGAAATTGTCGCCGCCGGCCGCCGCCACTCGCGAATCGAAGCCGCGCCCGCTGATCGTCAGGGCGAAGGTGCCCTGGGTTTCCTCGCAGGCGCGCACGCAACGGTTGCAGACGATGCACTTGCTCGGGTCGTAGTCGAAATAGGGGTTGGAGACGTCCTTCTGTTCGCCCAGGTGGTTGGCGCCCTCGTAGCCGTAGCGCACTTCCCGCAGGCCCACCTGCCCCGCCACTGTCTGCAACTCGCAGTTGCCGTTGGCCGAGCAGGTCAGGCAGTCCAGCGGGTGGTCGGAGATGTACAGCTCCATCACGTTGCGCCGCAGGCTGGCGAGTTTGGAGGTCTGGGTGTGGACGACCATGCCCTCGGTCACCGGCGTGGTGCAGGAGGCCGGATAGCCGCGCATGCCCTCGATTTCCACCAGGCACATGCGGCAGGAGCCGAAGGCTTCCAGGCTGTCGGTGGCGCAGAGTTTGGGGATGCTGGTGCCGAGCAACGCCGCGGCGCGCATCACCGAAGTGCCGGCGGCCACGCTGATCTCGCGGCCGTCGATGGTCAGGCTGACCTGCACCGCGCTGTCGCGGGCCGGGGTGCCGAGGTCGATATCGCTGGTTGGGTCGAAGATATTGATCATTGGTCGGCCTCCGTGGTCGCCAGACCGAAGTCGGCGGGAAAGTGCTTGAGGGCGCTGGCGACGGGGTAGGAAGTCATCCCGCCCAGGGCACAGAGCGAGCCGTATTGCAGGGTGTCGCAGAGGTCTTGCAGCAGCAGCGCCTGTTCCTCACGGGCCGCGGCGTCGCTGCTGGCGATCAAGCGGTCCACCACCTCCACCCCGCGGGTCGAGCCGATCCGGCACGGCGTGCACTTGCCGCAGGATTCCTCGGCGCAGAACTGCAAGGCGAAACGGGCCATCCGGGCCATGTCCAGGCTGTCGTCGGCGACCACCACGCCACCGTGGCCAAGCATCGCGCCCATGGCGGCGAACGCCTCGTAGTCCAGCGGCGTATCGAACTGCGAAGGGGGCACCCAGGCCCCCAGCGGCCCCCCCACCTGCGCCGCCTTCAATGGCCGGCCGCTGGCGGTACCGCCGCCATAACCTTCCACCAGCTCGCGCAGGCTCAGGCCGAAGGCGCGTTCGACCAGGCCCGCCTGGCGGACGTTGCCAGCCAGCTGGAACGGCATGGTGCCCAGGGAACGTCCCATGCCGAAGTCGCGATAGAACGGCGCGCCCTTCTCCAGGATGATCGGTACCGAGGCCAGGGTCAGCACGTTGTGCACCAGCGTTGGCAAGCCGAACAGGCCCTGCAGCGCCGGCAGCGGCGGCTTGGCGCGAACCGTGCCGCGCTTGCCCTCGAGGGACTCCAGCAGCGCCGTTTCCTCGCCGCAGATGTAGGCGCCGGCCCCCACCCGCACGTCCAGCTCGAAGGGACGGCCGCTGCCGCCCACGTTCGCCCCCAGGTAACCGGCCTCGCGAGCGATGCGCAGGGCCTCGTTCAGGGTGCCGATGGCGTCCGGGTATTCCGAGCGCACGTAGATATAGCCCTGGCTGGCCCCCACGGCGATGCCGGCGATGATCATGCCTTCGATCAGCAGGAAGGGGTCGCCCTCCATCAGCATGCGGTCGGCGAAGGTGCCGGAGTCGCCTTCATCGGCGTTGCAGACCACGTACTTCCGGGCGCCCGCGGCTTCGCGCACGGTGCGCCACTTGATACCCGCCGGAAAGGCCGCGCCCCCCCGGCCGCGCAGGCCGGAGTCGAGCACGCTGGCGACCACCTCCGCCCCCTCCATCTGGATGGCCCGGGCCAGGCCCCGGAAACCGCCCTGGGCGCGGTAGTCGTCCAGGGACAGCGGCTGGGTGATGCCGGCCCGGGCGAACAGCAGGCGCTGCTGGCTCTTCAGATAGGGGATCTGCTCCACCGGGCCCAGGGCCAACGGATGGCTGCCGGGATCTGTCGCCAGGGCGTCGAGCAGGCTCGGTACGTCCTCCGGGGCCAGGGGGCCGAAACCCAGGCGGCCGTCGGCGCTGTCCAGCTCCAGCAGCGGCTCCAGCCAATAGAGGCCACGGGAGCTGGTGCGGCGCAGCTCCAACGGCAGTTGTCGACGTTCGGCCTCGCGCACCAGCGCAACCGCCACCTTGTCCGCGCCCACGGCTCGGGCCACCGAATCGCGGGGAATACAGAGCTTCAGCATGCGCCATCCTCCAGGCAACCACTGACCAGCTGGCGCAGGCGCTCGGGGGTGATCCGGGCGTGCAGCTCGCCGTCCAGTTCCAGGGCTGGCGAACAGGCGCAGGCCCCCAGGCAATAGACCGGCCGCAGGTTGATACTGCCGTCGGCGGTGGTGCCATGGTCGTCCAGCAACAGTTGTTCGCGCAGCTGCGCAGCCAGGCCTTCGGCGCCCCGGCTCTGGCAGGACTCGGCCCGGCACAGGCGCAGGGTATGGCGCGCGGGCGGCGTGGTGCGGAAATCGTGGTAGAAGCTGATCACGCCGTGCACTTCAGCCAGGCTGAGGTTGAGGGCATGGGCGATCTCGGGGATGGCGGTGTCGGGGATGTACCCATAACCGTCCTGAATGGCGTGGAGAATCGGCAGCAAGGCACCGGGGGTGTCCTTTTCGCGCTCCAACACGCTGTGAATCAGAGGCAGGTGAAGCGTGTCATCAGACATAAACGTACCTCGGCATCTCGAACGCCACCGCCGCATAGCGGCAGCCGCCCGGAGTCTTCGGCTGCAGCGCCCGAGCACGTCACGGTGGCGTGGATCCTCGGTCGCCATTCTTGCTCTCCGGCCAAGTGTCTTGGCGCACCGGGTCCGGGGCATCCTGGAAGCTTGCCCATCACCATAGCCCGGCGATTGCACCCAGGCGACCCATCGTGTCCTGAAAGCGACCTGATGGTCAGGAGCACTGGTCCGCACCCGCTCAAGACACTCAAGCAAGCTCAGCGTAGTCCATGGGCCCCATCGATTACCCACCGTTCGGCTCGCTGATCCAGCGCTGCAAAAAGCGGCAACAGGCCTTCGGCGGCTGAAAACCGCCCATGCCCGGACACTCAAACCCGCATTGCTCTCGGATTGACAGCCCTCGCCCCCGGCTCCATGATCGGCGCCATGAATCCTTTCCCGCGCCGCCTCACCCGCACTACCACCACGACCGCTTCCGGCGGGTCGTGTGGTTGCTGCATGAGCTGACAACAGCGCAGTCGAACCCAAGGCCCCGCCAGCAATGGACGGGGCCTTTTGTTTCTCCGTCCCGCTGGCTCACAAGGAGAAACACCATGCCGTCACCCCAGGCCCAACGCCCCGCCCTGCTGATCGTCGACATGCAGGTCGGCCTGTTTCACGGGCCAGAGCAGCCCTTCGAGGGGCAACGCGTGCTCGACAACATCAACCAGTTGATCCACCGCGCCCGGCAGGCCGGCGCGCCGGTGATCGCCGTGCGCCATACCGGCCCGCAAGGCTCGCCCAGCGCCGCCGGCAGCGCGCCGTGGCAACTGCTGCCGCAATTGCAGCTCGAGGCCAGCGACCAGCGGCTGGACAAAACCCGCCCCAGTTGTTTTGCCGGCACCGGGCTGGCCGAGCACCTGCGGGCCGAGCAGATCGATGAACTGGTGATCGTCGGCATGAAAACCCAGTACTGCATCGACGCCACCTGCCGCGCCGCCCTGGACCTGGGGTTCGCCGCCGTGCTGGTGGAGGATGCCCATACCTGCATGGACACCCCGGCGCTGCCGGCCCGGACGATCATCGACCACCACAACGCGACCCTGGACGGCGCCTTTGTCCGGCGAGTGAAAACCGCCGATATGCGCTTCTGAATGCCCTCTCTGCAGGAGCGGCGTCAGACACAAGACCGTGATCGCCGTGGCTTCTGCAGGAGCCCAGCGTACGGGCGATCAGGCCCTTGAGGGCGGCGACGCTTTCCAGGCCGCAGTCGCGGGAAAACCCCGCGAATGCGCCTTGCCAAAGTACCCTGCAATCCGCAATCTTGAGCGCTTGAGTGGTTTATCAGGGTACAGCAGCGCCATGCGCTGTACGCCGATTGCCGTCGATGTGCCGTACGCCGTCCCTCCCTCTTCAGTCCTTCAGGAGACACGCATGCCCGCCACCGTCCTGGTCCTCGTCGAAACCATCAACGACTACCTGTGGATCCTGGAAAACCAGGGCTTCCACCTGATCCTCGCGCCGACGCCCAGCGAACGGGCGGCCGCCATCAAGGCCCATGCCGGGCAGATCAACGCGGTGCTCACCCGCGGCCCGCTGGGCCTGACCGCCGAAGAAATCGCCGCCCTGCCGCACCTGGAAATCATCTGTGTGATCGGCGCCGGCTACGAGCAGGTCGACCTGCAGGCCGCGAGCAACCGCGGGATCGCGGTGAGCAATGGCGCCGGGGTCAACGCCTCGTCGGTGGCCGACCACGCCATGGCCCTGTTGCTGTCCCTGGTGCGCGACATTCCCCGCGCCGATGCCGCCGTGCGGCGTGGCGAATGGCCGAAAGTCATGCGCCCCTCCCTGGCCGGCAAGCGCCTGGGTGTCCTCGGCCTCGGCGCCGTCGGCCTGGCCATCGCCAAGCGCTGCGCCAATGGCTTCGACATGAGCGTCAGCTACCACAACCGGCAGATCCGCAGCGACGTGCCCTATAGCTTCTGCCCGACCCCGACCGAGCTGGCGCGGCATTCGGACTTCCTGATGGTCGCCACGCCCGGTGGCATAGGCACTCGCCAGCTGATCGACAAGGCCGTGCTGCAGGCCCTGGGCCCCGAGGGTTTCCTGGTGAACATCGCCCGCGCCAGCGTGGTCAATACCGCCGACCTGCTGCAGGCCCTGGAGCAACGCAGCATCGCCGGCGCGGCCCTCGACGTGTTCGACGACGAGCCGCGGGTGCCGGACGCCTTGAAGACCCTGAACAATGTGGTACTGACACCGCACGTCGCCGGGCTGTCGCCGGAAGCGACCCAGGCCACGGTGGAGTTGGTGGGCAAGAACCTCGTCGCCCATTTCAGCGGCCAGCCGCTGTTGACCCCGCTGACGCTGCCAGAGCCCAACAACTAAAGCACGCCCAGCAAGGCCCAGACCCGACGGGCTTCGGCATCGGCGGACAGCAGCTCTCCCAGCAGTTCGTTGAGCGGTTTGTTGCCCCACTCCACGGCGCGCCGGATCAGGTAAGGGACCGGGCTATGGGGCTCGGTCCGAGCCAGGTACTCGGCGATCAGCAGCAACTGGCGGTAGGCCTCTTCGCGATCGACCGGCTCGCCCGTCGCCCCTGGCACCACGTCGGGTGGCGCTGCGGCGGGCTCCTGCGGTGCCACATCGACCGCTGTCTGGACCGCCACCTGGAGCGGTGGCGGCGTGGGCTGACGAGGATGCATGGCAATAAATTCCTCGATGAGTAGCAAAAAACCCTGGATAACCTGCTGCAGGGCGGTAAAACCCGGGGCCTGGTCGCCCAGCCAGGTATCGCTCCAGGCTTCCAGGCGCTGCAGGTGCTGATGGCTCAACAGCAGGTTGCCCTGATGGCGCAGCCAGAATGACAACGGCGTGGCCCGTACCTGTTCGTTGAGTTTGTTCTGTTCCTGGCGCGCCGCCTCCGCCGAGGTCTTGGCCTCCTTGGAGTCGTTGGCCTGTACTTGCCGCACCTGCAATTGCTGCCAGGCATGCAGGCAATAATCGCCAACCTCGCCGCCCGGCGCGTCGAACAGCGCCACCCGGGTCAGCAGCACCTCGGCGTAACGCCGCACCAGCCATTCCAGCGGTATCGCCCGCCAGGATTGGTCGCCCTCCTCAGCCAGGGGATACAGGGTTTCGGGAAAGCGTTCGCACAACCCCGCCACCAGCGCCAAGGCAGAAGGCAAGCCCTCCAGGCCGCTCCGGTGCAGCCAGGCTTCACCCAGCCAGGAAGCCAGCGTCAAGTCCTTGCTGCGCTCGAGCAGCAGGCGGGTCGCCAGCGTTTCCACTTCCGCCCACTGCGCGCGCTTGATCGCCGACGACCAGACTCCCGTGGGCAGGCTGGTATCGTCCTCGCGGCGCAGTTCGCGCAGCTGGTCGTACTCGGGCGCGTAACGCAGATCCTGGCCACAGGGCGAGTCCGCCGACAGCGGCGCCAACAGGTGCTCGATCAGTTCCGGCAACGGTGTCCAAGGCAGGCTCACAATCCCCCCTCGCTGCTGGCCACCGAGCCACCCGACAGGAACGGCGAGCGCGGCGCCCGGGTCGGCAAAGGCTGGATCGACAGCGGCAACTTGGAACCCTGGGTCATCAGCGACAGGCGCACGAACATCAGGGTCTGCTCCTCGGTATTGGTCTGGGCCGTCACTGGCAGGCGCAGGGCCAGCGGGAAGTCGGTGTAGTCCAGGTTCGGCTGCCGCTGGATCGAACTGTGACTGCGCATCAGACGCAGCAACGACCAGGGACCGCCGTACTCCCAGCCAGCTTCCAGATCGCGCACCGCCAGGCTGGGCTGGGCCGGATCGCTGACCGGCCGCTGCCAGCCGTTCTTCGCCCAGCGCAGGCTCAGGCGCACCGGCTGCCCGACCATCCAGCGCAGGTTCTGCTGGGCCTCGCCGGGATAGCCGATCTGCTGATGACCCGCATTCAGGCCCCAGGCAATGACCTGGTCGGCGCCCCGCTCTTCTTCGCGGTCGGTGCGCCAGCGCACGTCTATCTCCAGCCCCAGCACACCGCTCTTGTCCCGCAGGAACAACGGCCCCAGCCAGGTCCGCGCCTGTTGCAGGCGCTTGAGGAAATCCTCGGCCGCCAGGCGTTCCGGCGACTGGCTGAGCAACAGCCCGGCCTGGGCCGCGGGCAGGCGACTGTCGATCAGCTCCAGCAGATGCTGGACCCGCGCCGGATCGGCATCGGTACTCTGCAGACCCTGGGCAAAGGGGAAACGCTCGGCGAGGTATTGGTTGAAGTAACTGGCCAGCTCGTTCCAGGCCGCGGCGGCCTGTTGCTGCTGCAGGAACAGGCAACGTTGCAGCGCGCTTTGCTGCAACGCCAGGGCCCGTTGGGCCAGGGTGCCGCGGCCGCCGGACAGATTGGCCGTCTGCAGGATCTGTGCGCAGTTGCCCGCATCCATTTCGATGAAGTCGCGGCTGACCAACTGCTCGATCTGCGCCGGGGGACTGGCGAGGTTCTGCTCCTTGTACTGGTGCAGTTCCTCGTTCAGCGCATTGAATTGCGCGACCTGTTCGTAATCCATCGCCGACAGGTTCGACTGCTGGACCTTCAACCATTCCAGCGCCGGGGTGCGCTGTTCGATGATAGCGAGCATGGTGTTGAACTGCTGCTTGAGGCTGAGTTTCAAGTCCTGCACATCAACCGCGCCATACAACTGCAAGCCGAGATTTTTCGAGCCGTCCCAGGCGCCGATACTGGCTCGCTCGCTGAACAGCGGCTGTGCCTCGATCTCGCCCATGCCGCTGGACACCTCGGCCAGCGCCCGCCGATTGAGCGCGCCCTGCAAGCGGGTCGCCAGATCGCTGCGCTTGATCTCGACAAAAGCCTTCTGCACCGACACAGCCAACGGCGTCTGCACGTTGAAGGCAGCGCCCCCGTAGGCAGACTGGTCGCGGTCCTCCAGGCTCAGCCACATCGCCTTGGCCGCCGCGTCCTCGGCCGCCTGCAGCACCGCGCTGCGATAGGCCGGCGGGATACGCGGTAATTCCTCACTGGCGTAGCTCTTGTAGCTGGAGAAATAGTTCAGCGCGCTGTTGAGCCCGTCGGTATCCACCGCCTGGTCCTGCATGTCGCTGTCACCGGCCTGGTCCTCACGCAGGGCGATGGCGACAAAATCGCGCTTGAACAACGACTCGATGGCGTTGTTCAACTGGCTGACATGCTCCTGCAACAGCAACTGCCCGCTGCCTTGCTGGACCAGCAGGTTGCCCCGGGAGCCGGCCTGGACTATCCATTGATCGCGAAAACTCTGCTGCAGTTTCGCCGCCTGCAGTTCCAGCCCCTGCTCCACCTGGGGCCCGAGCAGGCTGCTCTGGCGGACCTTGCCCATCAACTCGGTGTAACCGGGCACCAGGTCCTGGCCCTTGCCCCGGCCCCAGGCGGAATTGGTCAGGCCGATCAGGGCCTGCAGATCGTCGATCAGCGCCCGCAGGTCTTCCAGTTCGGTCAGCGAATTACCGCCACCGGCTTCCAGGCGCTCCAGGTGCAGCTTCAGGTAACCTGCCTGGCGCACGAAGTTGTCGGCGAGGAAATACTGGTCCAGCCAACGCTCCATCAAGCCTTCGAAGTTGTTGCTGATGGTGGGTCGCTCGCTGGCCAGGTCCAGCGCCTGCAGATCGCCGGCCTCGGGATCGAGCAAGACCCGGTTGTAAAATGCCGCCCGGCGCAGGGTGCCGGCATTGAGATTGAGCGCCAGGGCACCGTTGCTCAGTTGCACCAGGTCGTCGAGCGGGGTTTTCGAATGGCTCAATGCCTGGGCGAACAACTGGTTCTGCTGCTCCAGGCGCACGGCCCGCTCCACCAGGTCCTTGGCCTTGGCGTAGTTCTGCCATTGCGCCGGGTCCTCGCTCTCGACGTTGTTGCGCCGCTCGGTGTTGCGTAGCGCCTTGAGCTGCTCCAGGTCCGCGCCCAGCATCTGCTGCAGCGGATGCAACAGGTGGCTGTGGGCGGTGCGTTGCAGTTCGAGGGTCAGGCGCGTGTCCAGCGAAGAAAACCACGAAGTGGGAAACGCCAGCGAGGTAAAGCTCCAGCGTGGCGCTTTCTCCAGTACCCGCCAGAAGTGCTGCACGTTGCGCCGGGTCGGCTCCAGCCGATGGGCTTCGTCGCTGACGGCCTGGTAATTCTTTTGCGCGCCCAGCAACAGGCGCGACAGCTCGCGGGCATCCTTGACCGAGTCCTGCCAGACCCAGACCATCGCCGCGCCCCACAGCACCGCCACCACCAGCGCCACCCCGGCGGTGATCCGCTGCCAGCGCTGGCGCAGGCGCAGCAAGCGTGGCACCACCTGGGCCAGGCCGCGCTCGGCGACTATCCGGCGCTGCCACAATTGCCGGGCGAAGGCACTGTGCCGTGGCGCGCTGGCATAGATCGCCTCGCTGCGCTCGGTCAGTGCCTCGGCCGCTTGATTGGCGGTGAAATACACCCCGCGAAACCGCGGCGCCTCGCCCTGGGCATTGCCCTGGAACACCGGTTCCAGCAAGGCTTGCAGATTGCGCCGCAACGCCTCGATCCGCTCCGGCAAGCGATACAGGTCTTCGCCCAGGTGCCCGGACAAGGCACCGATCTCGATGAGCGACTCTGCCAGCACCCGATGCAGTTGATCCAGCGCCTGATCGCTCCATTGCGACTGCCAGACCGCTTCCGGCGCGTAAGGCGACGACCAGCCCAGCGCCCGCTCCCGGGCCTCGGCGGGCAGCGCCGAAATCAGTTCCTGAAAACCCGGCAGCTCTTCCATGCCGGTGATCACCACATACACCGGCAAGCTCATGCCAAAACGCTGCAGCACATCGATGAACCGCCGCCGCGCCGCCAGCCCGAGGCTGGCCGCCTGTTCCAGATCGACCAGGCGACTGGCCGACACGGGCCAGATCACCCCGTCCAGCGGCCGTTTGCTGCGCAGCCGCAGAATCAACCCGAGCAGGCGCCACCAGCTGCCACGCTGCAGGTTCAGGCCCTCATCGGGCAGGAACAGTGCCTGGGGCACCACCAGCACCGCGCCTTCCGGGTCCGACCACCACCGACCGAACCAGGCAGGCTGGTCGGTGGGCTGCAGGCGCCACTGGCTACATAGCTGTGCGCCCTGGTTCTCATCGCCGAGCATCAGCAGCCAGGGCAACTGATAACGATCGTGAGAACCCTGTTCCTGCTCCACATGGCGCACGGCCAGGTAGAAACTGCGAATCGCCGCCCCGCTCTGGGTCCGCAGCCACCAGATCGCGACCAGCAGCACGGTCAGCAGCAACAGCACGCCCACGACCGAAGCGATGATCCCCAGGGTGCTCATGAGTCACCCTCCACGTCCGTCAGTTGCATCACCGGCTCCAGTTGCTGACCGATATCGCGCCAGAACAGGTGTCCCACGACGCTCATCACCAGCAGCATGCCGACAATCGCCAGGCCCAGGCGAAAGCCGTCGGGCAACGACAGGCGTACCGGCAGACGCACCGGTTCCACCGCCGCGGGCCGCTCCAGGCGCTGAGCGACATCGGCATAATCGGCCTCGTGCTGCCAGGCGAACTCGAACAGCGCCAGGCGCCATTTCTCATGCAGGTTCTGGTTCTGCTCGCCACGCAGGCGGCCCTGGAAGCCCAGGATCAGGCATTGCAGATAGACATTGGCCAGGTCGCGACTGGTGGGCGACTGCTCATCCAGCACGGCCTGGATCGCCATGGGCAGGCGCTCGCCGGCCTGGCGGCTGGCGTACATGCGCGACTCGAGGGGTTTTTCCTGCCAGGCCAACTGGCCGGGCCAGGCGCTGTACAGCAGGGTTTCGTCCACCAACGCGACAAAGGCATAGACCACCGCCTTGACCTGCTCGGTGGCGGCATCGCCGACCTTGGCAAAAGCCGATCGCCACAGGCGCTGGGCAATCTGCGTGGACAGCTCGGCCACGACCTCGACCCGTTGCTCGTCGTCGTTGTCCTTGGGCAATTCGTTCCAGGCGTCGAGCCATTCGTGCCAGGCCTGGCGAAACGCACTGCTCAGCGGCGCTTCATGCAAGCGCCGCGACACCCTCCCGCCATTTCCTTCCGGCATCTGACACCCCTTCCCTGATCAACCCTTCTCGCTGGCTTGCGCAACGAACAGCACCACCTGCCACGGGCTACTGGTCATTGCCGCAGCCGGTGCGACAATCTGCAACGGCAACCGGGCATCGAACCATTGCCCCTGGGCATGCACCACGAACAACTGGGTATCGTCGCCGACGCTGTAGGCCACTTGCTCGTTGCGCTGCATGGCCTCACGCACCAGGCCGCCCATGCGCTGGCGGCTGAGCACGGCGATATGCGCCCCCGAGGCGATGATGGCGCCGCCCAGCCACTCGGCGGCGGCCTGGGCGCTGGCGCCGGGAGGCATGCGCAGGCCGATCACCAGGCGCTGGTTGGGCTGGTCGTCCGGCAGCAGGATGGAGAACAACTGCTCGCTGCGCTCGAACGGCAGGCTGCGATAACCGGCACGAATCAACTCCAGGGTCAGCTCCAGCCAGTTCAGCAGCTCGTCGTAGCCGCGCTGCAGTTCCTGAAAATCCAGCGCAGCGAAGGCCGGCACCCCTGCCAGCGGGTCGAGTGCCGCCCAGGCACCCGCCAGGCCCAGCAACAGGCCATGCAACGCCAGAGGGTGGGCCTGGCGACTGTTCAAGGCCCCTTCGACTTCCGGCAGGCGCGCCCACAGTGCCGTCAACTGGCGCCGCACTTCGGCAGCATCGTCCTGGTTACCGGCCTGCTGGGCCTGGCGCAAGCGTCCGGCGAGAAACATGCATTTTTCCCGGGCCCGAGCACACAGCCCCGCCACCCGGCGTCCCAATGGCGACTCCGGCAACAGCCGCGGGGTGGGCGGGGTATAGGGCAACGGCACGAAACCGCCGCCTTCCTTGCGAATGCGCAGCAACGGCAGGCACACCGAATCAGCCTTGCTCAGTTGGGTGCACAGCCGCGGATTGGGACGCCAGACCGTGATCGATTCGGGAAACTCGCCACTGGTGAGGTCCGGCAAGGCGTCGCCGACCATCGATTGCAAGCGCCCCTTGAGCGGCAATAGCTGGCCGGCGCGCCACAGCGGGCTGATGGCCAGGTACACCGTCACCGTGGCATCGGGCGTGGCGTCGACCGCTTCATTGATGTCCAGCTCCAGGGTGGGCCCGATACCCGCCTGGAGGCTCACCGGCAGGCCATCGGGCAAGGTGGCCTGCAAGGCCAGCAACCTGACCTGCCCGGCCGCCAGGGCCGAGGGATCGATATCGAGTTGGCTGACGCCCCAGAACCAGGGGTTGCACGCCTGGGCGAGATGCGCCGCCAGCGCTTCGGCACGCAGCCCCTGCAATTGAAAATGCTGGGGCAGCAATTGCATGCCCTCGTGCCAGCAAACCGCGTCAGGTAACAGACTCATACGCTTCCCTTCGACATCCGGCATCGCCACTCAAGCAGTTCTGCCCTGTGGACTGGCGGTTTTGATCAGTGTGTATCGGCGCTGAGCAGGGTCATCTCGCGGCTGTTGAACTTCAGCCAGGCGCTGCTCTGATCGTCCAGCCGCAGTCGGTGCGCTCCGGGTGTGTTATAGCTGGCGAAGACCAAAAGTCCAGCGGCTCGCTCGCCCCCCAGGGGGAACCGCTGGTCGCCGATGAACTGCCCCGGCACCAGCTCCAGCCCCCACACCGACATCATCTGCCGATAGTCGCGCTGGAACTGCTCGCGCTCGGCGAACCACTGCCTGGCGCTCATGCCAGAGAGTTGCTTGAGCAGGTCCGCATCCTTCACGGCGACGAAATCCACGGCGATCGGGGTGTCGTCGTTGGCCCGGGGCGCGACATCCAGGGTCAACGTGTCGAGCCCTACCCTCGGGCCGAAAAGCGAGCACCCGCAGAGCAGCAGCGCGCAGATAAAAAACATATTTCTGGCTCGCAAAATGAATTTTCCCTTTCCCAGTGCAGTCAAAAAAAGTTTTTGTTTGCATTTTTATAGACGTGTTCTAGCGTCTTGGATAGTTCGCTCCACAGGACGAATGCGGGAAGGTTTGTCAAAGGAATGACAGGTTCATCTGCCGCCCTTTCTAACCTACGGTTCAGCAAGGGAAAGCGATGAACGGAAGCCCCGGTGCATTGCTCCCACCAATGCACAGGAGTCCGCCACCATGGCCGAAAGTACTCAGCACAGGCTCGACAGAGTCCGTCCCCCCCGAGTCCAGATCACCTACGACGTCGAGATCGGCGATGCCATCGAGAAGAAGGAATTGCCGCTGGTGGTGGGCATCCTCGCCGACCTTTCCGGCAAGCCCCTCAATCCCCTGCCGAAACTGAGCGAGCGGCGCTTCATCGAGATCGATCGGGACAACTTCAACGAAGTGCTCGCCTCGTTGGCGCCGCGCGCCACGCTGCAGGTCGACAACACCCTCGGCGGCGACGGCAGCAAGCTCAATATCGAACTCAACTTCAGCCATATCGAGGATTTCGACCCGATCAAGGTGGTCGGGCAAGTCACCCCGCTGCGCCGCCTGTTCGAAGCCCGCCAGCGCCTGCGCGACCTGCTGACCAAGCTCGACGGCAACGACGACCTGGACAAGCTGCTGCGCGACGTGATCGCCAACACCGAAGGCTTGCAGGAGATCAAGTCGGCCCGTCCGCAGGACCAGGCCGCCACCGACGGCGACGCCCCGGCGCCCGCCGAACCACAAGCCTGATCGCCCACTCACTCAGGGAGCATGTGCCATGCCTGCCTCATCCAGCACTGAGAGCCAAGCCAGCGAAAGTACGACCCAGACCCTGTCCCTGCTCGATCGGATCATCGCCGAAGGGCGCATGGCCCACGACGACAGCCAGCAGGACTACGCCCGCGACATGCTGGCGGAGTTCGCCACCCAGGTCCTCGACGAAGGCATGGCGATCGACAAAGACACCGTGGCGATGATCAACGACCGCATCGGCCAGATCGACGAGTTGATCAGCGCCCAGCTCAACGAAGTCCTGCACCACCCCGACCTGCAGAAGCTCGAAGCCTCCTGGCGCGGCCTGCACATGCTGGTGCAGAACACCGAGACCAGTTCCCGGCTGAAGCTGCGCTTGCTCAACGTCAGCCAGAAAGAGCTGCAGAACGACCTGGAGAAAGCCGTCGAATTCGACCAGAGCGCACTGTTCAAGAAGATCTACGAAGACGAATACGGCACCTTCGGCGGGCACCCCTACAGCCTGCTGGTGGGCGACTACACCTTCGGCCGCCATCCGCAGGACATCGGCCTGCTGGAGAAACTGTCGAACGTTGCCGCCGCGGCCCATGCGCCCTTCATCGCCGCCGCCAGTCCCAAGCTGTTCGACATGACCAGCTTCACCGAACTGGCCGTGCCCCGCGATCTGTCGAAAATCTTCGAGAGCCAGGAGCTGATCAAGTGGCGCTCGTTCCGCGAAAGCGAAGATTCGCGCTACGTCTCCCTGGTCCTGCCCCATACCCTGTTGCGCCTGCCCTATGGGCCGGACACCAAGCCGGTGGAAGGCATCAACTACGTCGAGGACGTCAATGGCAGCGACCACAGCAAGTACCTGTGGGGCAACGCCGCCTGGGCCCTGTCGCAACGCATCACCGAAGCCTTCGCCAAGTACGGCTGGTGCGCGGCGATCCGTGGCGCCGAGGGCGGTGGCGCGGTGGAAGGCCTGCCGGCCCACACCTTCCGCACCAGTTCCGGCGACCTGTCGCTCAAGTGCCCGACCGAGGTGGCGATCACCGACCGCCGCGAGAAGGAACTCAACGACCTGGGTTTCATCGCCCTGTGCCACAAGAAAAACAGCGACGTCGCGGTGTTCTTCGGTGGCCAGACCACCAACAAGTCCAAGCTCTATAACACCAACGAAGCCAATGCCAACGCCCGCATCTCGGCGATGCTGCCGTACGTGCTGGCGGCGTCGCGTTTCGCCCACTACCTGAAAGTGATCATGCGCGACAAGGTCGGTAGCTTCATGACCCGTGACAATGTGCAGGCCTACCTCAACAACTGGATCGCCGACTACGTGCTGATCAACGACAACGCCCCGCAGGAGATCAAGGCACAGTACCCGCTGCGTGAAGCGCGGGTGGATGTCAGCGAGATCGCCGGCAAGCCGGGCGCCTACCGCGCCACGGTGTTCCTGCGTCCGCACTTCCAGCTCGAAGAGCTGACGGCATCGATCCGCCTGGTCGCCACGCTGCCGCCACCGGTGGCCGCTTGACCTTCGGCCCGCCGGCCCGGCCGGCGGGCTTCCTGCCCTTTTCCTAGGGTGACGACCTTCAGGAGTTCCATGCGATGGATGCAATCATTCTCGACCTCGGCGGCGACATCAAAGGCGACAGCCTGCTCGAGGGCTACAAGGACAAGATCGAAGTCATGTCCTACAGCCACAACGTGGCGATGCAGGTGACCAACGATGTGAGCAACTCGGAGCGGACTTCCGGCAAGCCGCATATCGGCGAGTTCACCCTGACCAAGTTCGTCGACTCCTCGACGCCCTCGCTCAACGAGTACTGCTGCGCCGGCAAGCCGATCCCGGAAGCCAAGATCATCATCGGCCGTAACGCCGCCGAAGGCAGCGGCCAACTGATGCCCTTCATCATCTACACCCTGACCAACGTGGTGCTGTCCAACGTCAGCGTCAGCGGCGGCACGGGCGGCAAGCCGGTGGAAACCCTGTCGCTGAACTTCACCAAGATCAAATGGGAGTTGACCGCGCAGAAAGACGACGGCACCAAGGAAGGCACGGCCGCCTCGACCTGGGACCTGGCCGCCAACAAGCTGATCAAGGCCAAGTAGCGGAACCCCCTCGCCATGACCGGCACCGGTGGGCAGCCTGCGCTGTTCGAACGCCTGGCCTCCAGCCAGGACGATGCCGGTCAGGTGTTCGATCGACAGGCGTTGCTGGACTCGGTGCACACCGAGCTGTCACGCCTGTTCAACACTCGCCGGGCCACGCGCCGGACGACGTCGCCACCGAGCATCATCGACTATGGCATCGCCGACTGGACCGCCCTGCAACAGCAGCGCAGCGACGACCGGCGCCAGCTGGCGCGGGAAATCCGTAGCGCGATCGCGCATTTCGAACCACGCCTGCAACTGGACGACGTCGAGGTCGAATCGGTGCCCGACCATCCGCAGCAGTTGAGCATCCGTCTGCGCGGCAACTTGCGCGGCCTAGCGCAACGCTGGCCGGTAGCCTTTGTCATCGAACAGGCCAGCGACGGCCTCGAGGTCCGCCATGAGCGACTCGATTGATGCCCAACTGCTCGACTACTACCAGCGCGAACTGACCTGGCTACGCCACGCCGGCAGCCTCTTCGCGGAAAAATACCCCAAGGTCGCGCGACGCCTGGAGCTGTCCCCCGGCGAATGCCCGGACCCCCATGTCGAGCGCCTGCTGGAAGGTTTCGCCCTGCTCGCCGCGCGCCTGCAACGGCGCCTCGACGATGACTACGCCGAGTTCAGCGACGCCTTGCTCGAACAGCTCTACCCACTGGCCATGCGCCCGTTGCCGTCCTGCGCCATCGTGCAGTTCCAGCCGGACCCGAGCAAAGGCAGCCTGGCCGCAGGCTATGCCCTGCCCCGCGACACGCCGCTGTTCGTCACCACAACCCGGGGCGAGAGCATTCACTTTCGCACCTGCGCCGCCGTGCAACTGTGGCCGGTGGCGATCGACGAGGCCCTGCTCCTCGGCGGCGACGAGGCCCAGGCCCTGACCGGCGTGCCCCAGGCCCGCTCGGCCTTGCGCCTGCACCTGCGCTGCCTGGGCAAGACCTCCTGGGCCGAACTGAATATCGAGCGACTGCGCCTGCACCTGGCCGCCTCGCCGGTGGTCAACGCAGCCCTGTACGACCTGCTTGGCGCCCACCCGGCGCGGGTCCTCGCCGGCCCGCCCGGCAGCACTCCGCTGCCTCTCGTCGGCTTGCCGCAGATCGTCGGGTTCAGCCGCGATGAAGTGTTGCTGCCCGATGAGGACGGCGTGCATCCCGGCATGCGCCTGCTGGCGGAATACTTCGCCTTCCCGGACAAATTCAACTTCTTCGACATCCCGCTGGGCGGCGCATGCAGCGACCAGGACAGCCTGTACCTGTACATCATTTTCGACCGCGCCCCCGCCAGCCGCCTGCACCTGCAAGCCAGTGACATCGTGCTGGGCTGTACCCCGGCGATCAATCTGTTCCCGCGCACCTCGGAACCGCTGCGTCCGGACGGCACCCGCAGCGAATACCGCCTGGTCGCCGACAGCCACCGGGAAAACAGCGTGGAAATCCACAGCATCCGCTCATTGCGCGCCAGCTCAAGCCAGGGCGTGCGCCAGGTGCCCGCCTACTACGGCAGCCAACATGGTTCGGCTGACAGTGGCCTGTACTGGCATGGGCGCCGGATTGTCGGGCTGACCCCCAATCGCCTGGGCAGCGACCTGATGCTGAGCCTGGTGGACACCCGCTTCGACCCGCTGCTCGACACGCCCGACTACAGCCTCACGGCCGAGCTGCTGTGCACCAACCGCCATCTGGCCCAGAGCCTGCCGGCGGGCACGGCCCTGGGTTTCGAGCGTCCGGGACCGGTGGCCTGGGCGCGCCTGCGCAACCCGCCCAGCCCGCAAAGCCTGCCGCGCCTGGGCGGCGAATCGCGCTGGCGCCTGGTGTCGCAACTGACCCTCAACCACCTGTCGCTGGTGGAGGGACCGCAGGCCCTCGAAGCCCTCAAGGAGATCCTGCAACTGCACAACCTGCGGGACGAAGCCAGCGCCCTGCGGCAGATCGATGGCTTGCTCGGCCTGGGCTGCGAACGGGTGATCGCCCATGTCGGCGAGGACGCCTGGCGCGGCTGGCGCAACGGCCTGGAAGTACGCCTGCAACTCGATCCGCAGCACTTCGTCGGCAACAGCGCGGTGCTGTTCTCGGCGGTGCTGGCGCAGTTCTTTTCCCTTTATGCCACCGCCAACCGCTTTGTGCGCACAACGCTGGTCCAGTCGGACAAGGAGATCAAGACATGGCAACCGCAAGCCGGCCAGCCCCTGGTCCTCTGAACCGGCCCCGGCGTCCGGCGCTGAGCCAGCGCCTGCGCGACGACCCGCAGGCGTTCGAGCTGTTGCAGGCGCTGTTGCTGCTGGAGCGCGAACAGCCGCAAGCCGATGCCCTGGGTTCGGGTACCGCGCCGCAGGCCGAAGCCCTGCGCCTGCGCGGGCCGCTGATCCCGCTGTTCGCCGCCAGCCAGGTGCACAGCCTGGAGCAGACCGCCAGCGGCCCGGTGCTGAGCACTCCGGTATTCGGCCTCGGCGGCCCGGACGGCCCGTTGCCCTACGCCTATCAGGAATGGCTGCAACAACGGGCACGGGCCAAGGACCACGCGCCCGGCGAATTCCTCGACCTGTTCCAGCACCGCCTGCTCAGCCTGCTCTACAAAGTGCTGCGCAAACACCGCCTGGCCCTGGGCTTTGGCGTGGCCGCGAGCAGCCCGGTGCAGATGCAACTGCGGGCCCTGGCCGGATTACTGCCCAAGGCGTTGCAGGAGCGCCAGGCGCTGGCCGATGCCTCGGTGCTGGCCTGCGGCGCGCTGTTCGCCGACGGGCGCCGCTCCCTGGCCGGTTTTGCCGCGATCGTGCGCGAACACTTCGGGCTGCCGGTGGCCATGAGCGCCTACGAAGGCGCCTGGCGGCAGATCCCCGTGGCCAGCCGCAGCCGCCTGCAACCCGCCGGGCGCAACCTGCAACTGGGACGCAGCGCCGTGGCCGGCACCCGGGTCTGGGACGAACATGCCGGCATCCGCCTGGAGCTCGGCCCCTTGACCAGTACCCAGGCCCACAACCTGCTGCCCGACGGCGAGGCTCATGTCGCCCTGGCCAGCCTCGCCGCGCTGTATTTCGGCCCGGACCTGAACTGCACCCTGGTGCTGCTGGTGCGCGGCGCCAGTCCCTTGCAACTGAGTCGTCAGGCAGCGCCGCTGCTGAGCTGGAACGGTGGCCTGCAACGCCAGGCCAGCCTGGGCATCCAGCGCATCGAAACCCGCCTGCGTCAGCCGGAGATCGCCTGAACATGGAACTGGCCAGCCTGATCGGACGCCTCAACCCCGACAGCCGTCGCGCCCTGGAGCGGGCGGCCCAGCGCTGCCTGCAACGCGGCCACCACTACGTGGAAATCGAGCACCTGTTGCTGGAACTGCTGGACATCGAAGGCGGCGACTTTGCCTGGCTGCTGCCCCGCTTCGGCCTGGAGCGCGATGCCCTGGCCGCGGAAATCAACAAGGCCCTGGACCTGTTCAAGTCCGGCAGCACCCGCACCCCGGCGCTATCCAGCCACACCCTGGGCCTGCTCGAAGACGCGGTGGTGCACGCCAGCGTGCTCGGCCTGGAGAGCATTCGCTCGGGCCTGTTGCTGCTGGCCCTGCTCGATCGCGAGGAGCGCCGCAGCCTGTTGCTCAATAGCGCCTCGTCCCTGCTGCGCATTCCCCACGACGCCCTGCGCGGCAACCTGCTGGAGTGGACCGAAAAGTCCCGCGAGCACAGCGGCAAACGCCCGTCGGCCGACAAGAACACCCCCGCCGCGGCCGTGGACTCGCTGCTCGACCAGTACACCCAGGACCTGACCGCCGATGCCCACGCCGGACGCATCGACCCCATAGTCGGGCGCGACGGCGAGATCCGCCAATGCATCGATATCCTCCTGCGCCGGCGGCAGAACAACCCGATCCTGGTGGGCGCTCCCGGCGTGGGCAAGACCGCGGTGGTCGAAGGCCTGGCCCTGCGCATCGCCGCCGGCGACGTGCCGCCGTCCCTGCAGGACGTGGTATTGCGGGTGCTGGACCTGGGCCTGCTGCAGGCCGGGGCCGGGGTCAAGGGCGAGTTCGAACAGCGCCTCAAGGGGGTGATCGACGCGGTGCGCAACGCGCCAAAGCCGATCATCCTGTTTATCGACGAGGCCCATACGCTGATCGGCGCCGGCGCCTCCGAAGGCGGCAGCGACGCGGCCAACCTGCTCAAGCCAGCCTTGGCCCGGGGCGAGTTGCGCACCCTGGCCGCCACCACCTGGCTGGAGTACAAGAAATACTTCGAGAAAGACCCGGCCCTGGCCCGGCGTTTCCAGTTGGTGCAAGTGGAAGAGCCGGATGAAATCACCGCCGTGGAAATGCTCCGCGGGGTCGCCGCCAAGCTCGAACAGCACCATGGCGTACAGGTGCTGGACGCGGCCATCCATGAAGCGGTGAAACTCTCCCACCGCTACATCTCCGGACGCCAGTTGCCGGACAAGGCCATCAGTGTGCTCGACACCGCCTGCGCCCGGGTCGCCCTCGGCCAGCACGACGTACCGCCGCCGCTGGAAAGCCTGCGCCACCGCCAGCACAGCCTGCAGGAAGAAACCGAACGCCTGCGCCGGGAACAGGCCACCGGCCTGGATCACCGCGAACGCATCACCCTGCTGGAGGGCGAATCAGCCACGAATGTGCAGGCCATCCGCGAACTGGAAACCCGTTGGGGCGAAGAGCGGGTCGCCGTGCGTGAACTGCTGGAGACCCGCGCCGAGCTGCTGGCCCTGAGCGAACGCGCCGACAGCGACAAACCCGACGAAGCCATCGACAGCCGCATCGACCACCTGGCCGCCGAACTGCTGCGCCTGGAAGCCGGCCTCGACGCCATCCGCCAGGACGACCCGCTGGTGCCGGAACAGGTCGACGCCAAGACGGTGGCCGCGGTGATCGCTGGCTGGACCGGCATCCCGGTGGGCAAGATGCTCGCCGACGAAGCCCACGCCGTGCGCACCCTCGGCCAGCGCATGGGCCAGCGGGTGATGGGCCAGAGCAGCGCGCTGAGCACCATCGCCCAACGCCTGCAAGCCTACCGCGCCGGCCTCACCGACCCGCAGAAGCCAGTGGGGGTATTCCTGCTGGTCGGTCCCACCGGCGTCGGCAAGACCGAAACCGCCTACGCCCTGGCCGATGCCTTGTATGGCGGCGAACGCAACCTGATCAGCATCAACCTCTCCGAATACCAGGAAGCCCACACCGTCAGCCAGCTCAAGGGCGCCCCACCCGGCTACGTCGGCTACGGCAGCGGTGGCGTGCTCACCGAAGCGGTACGGCGCAAACCCTACTCGGTGGTGCTGCTGGACGAGATCGAAAAGGCCCACCCGGATGTGCTCGAAGCCTTCTACAACGTCTTCGACAAGGGCGTGATGGAAGACGGTACCGGCCTGGTGGTGGACTTCAAGAACACCGTGATGCTCGCCACCAGCAATGTCGGCGCCGAGCTGATCCTCGATACCCCGACCGCGCAGCTCGGCACCGATGCCTTCAACGAAGTGCTGCGCAAGGTCCTGCTGCAAGCCTTCCGCCCGGCCTTTCTCGCCCGCATGACAGTCGTGCCCTACCGCCCGTTGGACGAGTCGACGCTGGAAGGGATCGTGCTGGCGAAGCTGGAGAAGTTGCGCGGACGCTACAAAGCGGCGACCGGCAAGCCATTCGAATTTGATGCGGGAATCGTCAAGGCGGTGCTCGCCAAATGCAGCGCGGCGGGAGCCAGGGATGTCGAGAATGTACTGATGACCCAGGTGACAGGGAAACTGGCGGAGTGGGTGTTGGAATAAGGAAAAACAGGGCGGCAGAAGGTGAGCGGTCTGCCCATGTTTTTCAATCAAAGGAGCCATTATGAGCGGCAAATACACACTCGATCTTCTATTCGGCTCGTCAATTCGCACGCGGCCACACTTCGATACTTTTCTTTACCTCGGTGTCGACGCATTGCGTACCCGCACGAAATACTTTCAATACCTACAAAGAATCGAGTACGACATACAACGCAAGATTAAACATCATTTCAAAGACGTCACTTTGAGTACGCACGAACAAATTCAGCTTTATCAAGATCCGCCCGAGGGGTTCGAAAAGCCGAGAAAAGTCCTCGAAAGTGTCTTCCTGGAAAGAGAAAAACCGGAACTTTTCACTGACACAAGAACGATCATCAGCGTTCTGAGCCCGAAGCAGTTCGCTAAACTTATTGCTTTGGGCGCGCCCGTCAAAGACCCCACTATCAACCCGGAACATGGCGAATATTCGCACCGGCTTCAGCTCCAGGTTTTGCTGTTGATGAAGCGCGAACTGGGAATACCTGACGATCTACCGATGGTGGAGCTTTACAAACCGCTGGCCGATTCTCCCCTTGAAGTGCCAGAGTCTGACGAATGGTTCGGGAAAGTGACTGCCTGGGACTATCTGTTTGATCGCAACGAATTTGCCAAACCCAATTTGAACTCGCCCTTCAATACTGTCGATGTCTTCGATGCCTCTAGCCCCGAAAATCTGCAAAAGCTAATCAAGGTCCAGTACAAAAACGATTTACCGCTGCTCTCCATGTTTTTTGACGCTCGCGAAGAAAAGCGCAAAAGAGAAGACTTCACCACCCCCTGGAAGAAAAATATCGCAGTGTCCGAATATGTCGCCCAAAAGATATACCGCACCCCTTTCAAAGATCTGCGGCCCGAACAAAAACAACAGGTTCTCGATTTGCTGGCGAACGGCGGTTACTTTCTGCCACCAAAATCACCTGGCATTTTTCATTTATGAACGGACTCGAGAAACCGCCTCGCGATATTTTTCCATCACGGTTACGGAGAACATGCATGCCTGTTTACATTGGTGAATATAACGCTGGAGATTTTTTTCGCTTCCCCAGTACCGGAGACAAGAAAACGGCGGTGGACATGTGCGACAGGATCGCCGAGTGCGGCAACTTCGTTGCAGGCACGCAGGGGCTGCGCTTTTCCGGTGCAGGTCCTCAGCAGTCCTACGCCAATTGGGAAGGAAGAATTTACGATGAGTCCGCCAAAGAAGAGAAAAGCTTTCGCTTGGACCTGCAAGCGAAGGCCGTCAACTTCAATGCTCAATCGGTGATCTGGAGCGGCACGCCCCCCGGAGCTGAAGTCATCGCCAGTATTGATCACCTATGCCAATGGCAACTGCAATTCGGTTTCAAAGGCGATCGCCTGACTAAAAAAAACAATGCTGCGATCGGCAACTACCGAGTCAATCACAAGGGTGCGGTGGCCGGTGTCATGTTAGCCATGGATCACTGGATTACGATCGATGATTTCAAGAACGCGCTGCAATTCAGCTTCGACAGAAATGCTGGCGAAACCGGCACGGGTTCGTGCTTTGCCGTACTCGCCTCAAGTGATCGCTATGTAGCGCCCGTACCGGTCGCGGCCGCTTCGTCCAGTCCCAAAGCTTCTTACACTTGCGGCAATACTTATTGTGAGTTCAAGGATCAAATCCAGATTGCCGTCTTCCAGACGTTTCCTTTGAAAACCAAATACATTGCGAGTGGCGGAATCAGTCTGATGTCACCCAAGTGTGAAGGGTGCTATGGCAACCTCACATTGAAGGGCGACCTTGATAACGCCTACCTGGTGACGCCAACAGACAGGGTTTTTCAGATCACCAAGTAACCGTTTCTTCGAGTTCTGGCCATGCCGCGATCGACCGACAGCAACACCAGCCTCTCCCTCACCGCCTCCTCTCTGTCGGAGCTCTACCCAGAGTCGCTGGCAGGCGACGAGGCGCTCAATACGCTTGGGGCACAAACCCTCAGTGGCCTCAACGACGGCCCCTCCCTCACTCTGCCCGACGCCATCGCCACCCACCTCACCATCACCCTGCACAACGACGCCCTCACCCGCCCCCTCGATGCCCTGGTCGCGGAAATCCGCCAGCTCCCCGCCGACGCCACCGCCGAGCGTTATCAGGTGGTACTGCGGCCCTGGCTCTGGTGGCTGACCCTGGCCAGCAACAACCGGGTGTTCCAGAACCTCAGTACCTCGGACATCGTCACGACAATTTTCAAGGCCCACGGTTTCAGCGACTTCAAGCTCTCGCTGAGCGGCAGCTACAGCCCGCGCGAGTATTGCGTGCAGTACGCCGAGAGCGATTTCGCCTTTGTCTCGCGGCTCCTGGAGGAGGAAGGGATTTTCTGGTTCTTCACCCATGAGGAAGGCAAGCACACCCTGGTGCTGGGGGATAGCAACGATGCGTTCGTGGCGATTCCCAACGGGCCGAAGGTCAATTATCTCGGCCAGCGGCTGGGCGAGCGCGAACTGCATGGCATTCGCTCCGGACAGTTGTGCGTGCAGGCGGTGGCCGGCGGGTACCGGGCAACCGATTATGAGTTCACCACGCCCGCCATGTCGCTGTACGGCCAGGCCGAAGCCGTGGCCGGGCCGCGTTCGATGTACGAACATCCGGGTGGCTATAACGCCAAGGCGCGGGGCGATGCGCTGACCAAGCAGCGAGTGGATGGCCTGCGCAGCGAGGAGCAGCGTTTTGTCGGCGAAAGCGACTGCCGCTGGCTGGTGCCGGGGCACTGGTTCACCCTCGACGGGCACGACGACGCGAGCCTGAACATCGACTGGGTAGTGACCCGAGTCACCCATGACGTCAGCCATGACAGTTACCGCAATCGCTTCGAAGCGATCCCCAAGGCCACACCGTTTCGTCCGCAACGCAGCACCCCCAAACCGCGCATGCACCCGCAAACCGCCATCGTGGTCGGCAAATCCGGCGAAGAAATCTGGACCGACGAGTATGGCCGGATCAAGTTGCAGTTCCCCTGGGACCGTGACGGCAAGAACGATGAAACCAGTTCCTGCTGGGTGCGCGTGGTACTGCCCTGGAGCGGCAAGGGCTTCGGCATGCAGTTCATCCCACGGATCGGCCAGGAAGTCATCGTGACCTTCATCGACGGCGACCCGGACCGGCCGCTGGTCACCGGTTGCGTGTACAACGGCGACAACGCCCTGCCCTATGCGCTTCCGGCGAACCAGACCCAGTCGGGGATCAAGACCCAGTCGTCCAAGGGTGGCGGCGGTTTCAACGAACTGCGCTTCGAGGACAAGAAAGACGCCGAGGAGGTGTTCCTGCAGGCACAGAAGGACTTGAAGATCAACGTGCTCAACGACACCAGCGCCACGGTCGGCCACGACGAAACCCTCACGGTACAGAACGCCCGCACCCGCACGGTCAAGGAAGGCGACGAGACCGTGACCCTGGAGAAAGGCAAGCGCAGCGTGACCATCCAGACCGGCAGCGACAGCCTGGACGTGAAGGACACACGCACGGTGAAGGTCGGCAGCGACCAGAACCACAGCACCGGCGGCAACTACGAGCATCAGGTCACTGGCAACTACAACCTGACGGTGGACGGCAACCTGACCATCAAGGTCAACGGCACCCTGACCCTTCAGAGCGGGGGCAGCTTTACCCTCAAGAGCGGCGCCGACCTGGCGGCCCAGGCCAGTACCTCCATCAGCCACAAGGCCGGTACATCCCTGAGCAGCCAGGCGGGCACCTCACTGGAAAACAAGGCCGGTACCACCCTGACCAACGACGCCGGGATCAGCCTGACCAACAAGGGCGGTGCCGAGCAAACGGTGGATGGCGGCGGGATGCTGACCATCAAGGGCGGCCTGGTGAAGGTCAACTGAGGAAATCGCGATGGCGCAGTCCGACAAGCTGGAGTTGCAAAGGGGTGACAGTCGACTCGACGGGCGCCTGCTCGACGGCCAACTGGAGGGAACCCTGCGCATCAAGGAAGCCGGCCGCCCCCAGGCCGAACTGAACTACCGCCAGGGCGAGCTGCAAGGCATCAGCACGCTGTATCACCCCAATGGCCGGATCTCGGCGCGGCTGTCTTACATCGATGGCAAGTTGCAGGGCCTCGCGCGGTTCTATTCCACCGAAGGCACGCTGCAACGCAAGGCCAGCTACCACCAGGGACTGTTGCATGGCGAGGCGAATAATTTTTTTGCCGACGGCCGGCTGGCCGAACGCGAGCATTATCGCGACGGGGTTCGCGAAGGCACCTACCAGCGTTTTCATCCCAACGGCAAGCAGGCCCTCAATGCCCGCTATCTCAACGGCCAACTGCTGGAGCCGGGCCAGGCCTTCGCCAGCGATGGTCGGCCGCTGGATGCCGACGGCAAGCCGATCTCGCGGCTGCGCTGGTGGTTCAGGCAGCGGATGGACCCCGTCGAAGGCTGAGCGCCCTGTTGCGGCAGCGGGTGCGGGCCTGCTCAGGGAATCAGCATCTGCATCTGCCCGGGCACGACGATCTTGATCACGCCGGCCCAACTGCACATCAGGGTGCTGTTGGCGTCCAGCGCGGGCATGCTGCCCAGCAGCAGGGTCGGGGGGCCGCCGGGAATCCACGGAGCGGCGGTGGCCGGGATGCAGGGCATCGGTGTCAGCACCCCGAGCGCCGCCGCGGTGGCCGCCGCGACCATGGGATTGGCCAGGCTCTGGCACATGCCGAACGGCAAAATGTTTACCAACGGAATGTGATCCATGATGTTCGCCGCCGGCATGCCGCCGGTCAGCACCCGATTGGCCGGCAGCACCATGAGCGCCGAAGGCGCCACGCCAAAGCTGCACTGCAGGGTGGCGCTGGCACAAACCTGTGGGCAGCCCATCCGAACCTCCTGTCACCAAGGCAATCGACCTGATCAACCTTAGCCGCAAGGCACGGCCTCTGCCGCAGGATCTGCCGCAGCGCATCAGGCCCGCTGATTATCCGGCAACACGCTAACCTATAAGTCCCTGCATCACTTGTGAGCCCAGGGACGCGCGCATTAGATTAGCCAATAATCTCTGGCCTCCAGAATAAGCAGAAGGGATAAGCATGGCGCTTACTGACCAGTCCACCCGTACTCGCTCCGGCGAGGAACTCGATGCCAACCTGATCGATCCGTACCTCAAGGCCCATATTCCGGGCCTGACCGGCACCCCGCAGATCAGCCAGTTTCCGGGCGGTGCTTCGAACCTGACCTACCTGCTGGAATACCCGGAGCAGGAATTCGTCCTGCGCCGCCCGCCCTTTGGCCACAAGGCCAAGTCGGCCCATGACATGGGCCGCGAATACCGCATCCTCAACCAACTCAAGGACGGCTTTGCGTATTGCCCGAAAGCCTATGTGCACTGCACCGACGAATCGGTGATCGGCGCCGAGTTCTATGTGATGGAGCGGGTCAAGGGCATCATCCTGCGCTCCGACCTGCCGCCGGAGCTGGGTTTCGACGCGGCCACGACCGAAGCCCTGTGCAAGGGCTTCATCGACAAGTTCGTCGAGCTGCACCGCGTCGACTACAAGGCCTGCGGCCTGAGTGACCTGGGCAAGCCCGAAGGTTATGTGCAACGCCAGATCAAGGGCTGGAGCGACCGCTACGAGAAAGCCCTGACCCCCGACGCGCCCAAGTGGGAAGCGGTCAAGGCCTGGCTCAACGACAAGATGCCGGCCGATCACCCGACCTCCAGCATCGTGCACAACGACTACCGCTTCGACAACGTGATCCTCGACCCGGCCAACCCGATGCAGATCATCGGTGTGCTGGACTGGGAGCTGACGACCCTGGGCGATCCGCTGATGGACCTGGGCAACACCCTGGCCTACTGGATCGAGGCCAGCGACCCGGCGCCGGTGCAACTGATGCGCCGCCAGCCGAGCAACGCCCCGGGCATGCTGAGCCGCCAGCAGTTCGTCGACTACTACGCCGAACGCGCCGGCATCCGGATCGGCAATTTCGACTTCTACTACACCTACGGCCTGTTCCGCCTGGCCGGCATCGTGCAGCAGATCTACTACCGCTTCTTCCATGGCCAGACCCAGGACCAACGCTTCGCGCCGTTCATTCACATGAACAAGCTGCTGGAGCAGATGAGCCTGCAAGTCATCGACAAATCCAGCCTCTGATCGTCCCGGCGCCAGGCGCACCATAAGGAAAAACCATGTCCAAGACTCAGTTGTTCGACCTCGACGGCAAGATCGCTTTCGTCTCCGGCGCCAGCCGCGGCATCGGTGAAGCCATCGCCAAGCTGCTGGCCCAGCAAGGCGCCCATGTGATCGTCTCGAGCCGCAAGCTCGAAGGCTGCCAGCATGTGGCCGACGCCATCGTCGCCGCTGGCGGCAAGGCCACCGCTATCGCCTGCCATATCGGCGAGATGGAGCAGATCGGCCAGGTGTTCGCCGGCATCCGCGAACAGTTCGGGCGCCTGGACATCCTGGTCAACAACGCCGCCACCAACCCGCAGTTCTGCAATGTGCTGGACACCGACCTGGGCGCCTTCCAGAAAACCGTCGACGTGAATATCCGCGGCTACTTCTTCATGTCGGTGGAAGCCGGCAAGCTGATGCGCGACAACGGCGGCGGCAGCATCATCAACGTGGCCTCGATCAATGGCGTATCCCCCGGCATCTTCCAGGGCGTCTACTCGGTGAGCAAGGCGGCGGTGATCAACATGACCAAGGTCTTCGCCAAGGAGTGCGCGCAGTTCGGCATCCGCTGCAACGCCCTGCTGCCGGGCCTGACCGACACCAAGTTCGCCTCGGCGCTGGTGAAGAACGACACCATCCTCAAGACCGCCCTGGCGCAGATCCCCCTCAAGCGCGTGGCCGACCCGAGCGAAATGGCCGGCGCCGTGCTCTACCTGGCCAGCGATGCCTCGAGCTACACCACGGGCGTGTCGCTGAACGTGGATGGCGGCTTCCTGTCCTGAGCGATCCGCGCCGTTCGACAAAGGCAGCCTGCGGGCTTAATGCCGATCAGTTAAGGCTTTTTGTAGGAGCGGCCGGTCGACGCTCGATTGCTCGCGAAGAACTCCAGCACAGCGCGTTAAACCAGGCAGTACGCGTTATCGTTGACGTTTTTCGCGAGCAAGCTCGCTCCTACAGTCGAGCCAATCGCTTAACTGATCGGCATTAGCCTGCGGGCTGCCTTTTTCATTGCCGACACGGACTTCTTGTAGGAGCGAAGCTTGCTCGCGATGGTCGTTAACGATGACGCGTATTGCCTGAATGAACGCGTTGCCCTTGCGTTTATCGCGAGCAAGCTTCGCTACAGGGGATCTGCGGCGACAAAAAATGAATATTTTTTCCACCAATTGCAATTAGAGAATATTTATTCCATAAATAGCCTGCCTTACAACAACAATTCTGCAAGGGGTCGGCTATGGGTGAACTGGGAATAGGTCTGATCGGCACCGGCTTCATGGGCCGGGCCCATGCGTTGGCGTTCCGTAATGTCAGCGCGGTGTTCGAGTTGCCGGTGCGCCTGCACCTGGCGGCACTGGCCGATGCCGACAGCCAGCGCGCCGGGCACTGCGCGGCGGCCTGGGGTTTTGCCCGGGCCCACAGCGACTGGCAACGGCTGATCGACGACCCCAGGGTCGACCTGGTGGCGATCACCACGCCCAATCACCTGCACTTCCCGATGGCCATGGCCGCCCTGAAGGCCGGCAAGGCGGTGTATTGCGAGAAGCCCCTGGCGGTCAGCGTCGAACAGGCGCAGCAGATGCAACAAGCGGCCCAAGCCGCCGGGGTGGTCACCCGGGTCGGCTACAACTATCAGCACAACCCGATGATCATGCAGGCCAAGGCGCTGATCGACAGCGGCGAACTGGGGCAGATCGTCAGCTTCCAGGGCGAGTTCAGCGAAGACTTCATGGCCGACCCGGCCTCGCCTTTCTCCTGGCGCTGCGACCCGCGGCATGCCGGTGGCGCCCTGGCCGACCTGGGCAGCCACCTGCTGGCCATGGCGCGTTATCTGCTGGGCGAGGTCGAGGCGGTCTGCGCCGACAGCCAGACTGTGCACCAGCAGCGCCCGGCCAGCGCTGGCAGCCAGGAACAGCGCCCGATCGCCGTGGACGACCAGGCCCACGCCCTGCTGCGCTTCGCCAGCGGCGCCCGCGGGACCTTCAGCAGCAGCTGGCTCAAGCACGGCTACAAGAACCACCTGAGCTTCGAGATCAGCGGCACCCGCGGCACCCTGGCCTTCGACCAGGAGCGCCTCAACGAGCTGCGCCTGTACCGTGCCGGCGATAGCGGCTTCCAGCGCCTGCTGGCCGGGCCCGCCCTGCCCGGCTACGCCGCCTTCAGCCCGGCCCCGGGGCATCAGCTGGGCTACAACGAGCTGAAGACCCTGGAGGTGCATGAACTGATCATGGCCCTCGGCGGCCAGGGGCAAGGCGGGACGGATTTCGCCGAGGCCTGGCAGGTGGAGCGGCTGGCGGCGGCGATCCGGATCGCGGCGCGGGAGCGGCGTTGGGTGGATGTCGAGCCCCTTTAAAACCACCGCCATGCCTGTAGCAAGCTTGCTCGCGATAGAAACAACGCGGTGTGTCTGACACAACGCTTCGCGAGCAAGCTCGCTCCTACAGGGGATTGGCGTTGTTATGCCAATGCAACCAACCGCGCCGCCAACGCCTTGGCCTGGCTGGCCACATCGCTCACCGCGGTGCTTTCCCACCACATGCCGCGCAAGGGCGGGCCCATGGCGAACAGTCGGCTGGCGACCTGTCCCTGGGCATCCACCACCGCGCCACCGGCGTCGGCCCGGATCCCCAGGGCCAGCGGTCCCGGCTGGATCAGGCCACGGGCCAGCAGTTGCTGCGGCAACGGCCGGGCGACCCGGCGCCAGTCGTATTCGATGCCGCTGGAGTTGATCAATGCATCCCCCACGACCCAGGTGGCTTGCGTCTCGCCGCGACGACGGATGCAAATCGCCAGGCGCCCATCCGCCGAAGGCTCCAGGCCCTTGAACGAGGCGGCATGGATGCGCAGCCGCCCCTCCCCGTGCAAACGCGCCACCAGCCCGGCGCTCAGCGGCGGCGAACGGTGGTGATGGCTTTCCCACCACGGCCGTACATGGCGCACGAACTGCCGGCGCTGCACATCCGTGGCCTGGCTCCACAAACGCCCGATATGGGCGCGCACGGTGTCCAGCGGCGCCTGCCAGTCCACGCCGTCCGCCAGCGCCTGGCGGCACTGGCGACGCAGCGCGTGCAACAACTGGCGCGGGCTGCGGAGGCTGGGATCCTCGGCCAGGAAATCGACCCAGGCCGGTGGCTGGCGCCGCACATGGGGCAACAGGCCGTGGCGCGAGAACACCTCGATCGGCCCGCGATGCCCGGCCTGCTCCAGGGACACCACGGCGTCGACCATGGTCAGCCCGGAACCGATGATCAGCACAGTCGCCTGCGGGTCGAGCCGGCGCATGGCCGAGACATCCCAGGGGTCGAGGGCGGCGGCGTTGAGGCCGCTGGATTCGGTCTGCGGCGTACGCGCCGCCGGGAACATGCCGGTGGCCAGCACGGCAAAGGCGCCGCGTAGTTGCTGGCCGTCGTCGAGGGTCAGCCAGGCACCCTCGGCGTCGGCCTGCAAATCCACCGCCTCGGCGCGCACATGCGCCACCGTCGAGCCCTGCAAGGCGCCGATCGCCTGGGCTTCGGCCAGCCGTTGCTGGACATACAGGCCAAAGATCCCGCGAGGTGGAAACAGCTCGCTGACCGGCACCGGCTGCTGCCCCGACTCGGGCCAGCCGCCAGCGGCGATGTAGTCGCCCAGCCACTGGGTCAGGTCGTCGGCGTTGTCCGGGTCGACGCTCATGCGCGCGGCGTTGCCGTTCAAGGTGTGGCCCAGCTCGACGGCGCTGTAGGCCTCGCCGCGCCCCAGCTCGCTGCGCGGCTCGATCACCCGCACCTGGCGCCGGCCCGGCAGGCGCAGCAGTTGGGCCGCGAGCAAGGCGCCGCTGAGGCCGCCGCCGACGATCAGGACATCGGCATCACGGGTGGCGCCGCTCGCCTGTCCGTTGGGTGTTTGGCTCATGAGGTTCTCGCGGCTATATAACGGTGATGCACAGCGGTTTTCACCCTGTGCCCGGGCAGCACATTAATAGGTCGAGCGCTGCAGCGAAAGCCCTGGCGCGCCGTGACAGGCAGCCGTCACAACCTCCGTTCAGGGGACGTTGCGCGTGAGCCCGGCCAGCCACGACAAGGCCAATTGTTGCAACAGCACCTTCAGACCCTCCGGCCATTCAGTGCCCTCCTCGCTCCACAGCTGCGGACCCGCCGGACGCCTGCGGAGCGTCCAACGCCGGGGTGGTCCGCTGGCTGGAGGTTGATGGAGGCTTGTTCCTTTTAGCCGTGGCCAGGCGTTCGGGGTCAGCCTGATACAGCCAGTTACCTGCCCTGGCATCTGCTGCGTAGCCGATCGCAACCTGCAGCAGCCCTACAGCAAACGCCTGGAGGCAGCAGGGGTCATGCCTGAAAATTAAAAGCCTTACAAACCAATACTTTAAAAAACTACCGATCAATGACTTCAACTGGAAACAGACAAAGTGTGCAAACGCTGTTGCCCAGGCAACAGTGTTCAGATCACCACGTTGCGCACGAAACGCACCGCCACCGCCCCATCGTTGCGATAGGCATGCGCCAGGTTGCTGGCGAACATGAAGAACTCGCCGCTGTCCAGGCGCCGCTCCTGCGCCCCCAGGACCAGGGTCAGGCAACCCTCGCAGACATACAGCTGCTCGCTCCAGCCTTCGGCGTCCGGCTCAGACAGGTATTGCTCGCCCGGCTCCAGGCGCCACTCCCACAGCTCTACTTCGCGGCAGGCGTTGGCCTTGGCCAGCAGCACTGCCTTGCTCCCGGGAATCAGCCCGGCCCAGGCCAGCTCGTTGATGCGGCTCGGGTCGCGCGCGTCGGGGGCCTGGATCAGGTCGCTGAAGGCCACGTCCAGGGCTTCGGCCACCCGGTCCAGGGTGCTGAGGCTGACATTCTTCTCACCGGCCTCGATGGCCACCAGCATCCGGCGGCTGACCCCGGACTTTTCCGCCAGGGCGCTCTGGCTCAGCTCGGCGGCATGGCGCAGGCGGCGGACGTTATGACTGACATGCTGCAGCACGGAAGCGCGCTGCCCAGGATCTTTGTGCACTATATTGCTCACTGTATGGATTTGCGCAGTATACTGCCCAACTTCGCGGCGCATTGTGCGGCCGCCCCTGGTAACGCGCAAGGGCATGACGTCGGTGAACTCCTGCAAACCTTCCTCCTTCTTCCTCAAACTGAGCAAAGCCGAGTGCGTGCTGGTACTGATCACCATGGTCTGGGGCGGCACCTTCCTCACCGTGCAGCACGCCATGACCGTCAGCGGCCCGATGTTCTTCGTCGGCCTGCGGTTCGCCGCGGCGGCCTGCATCGTCGGGTTGTTCTCCCTGCGCAGCCTGCGCGGCCTGACCTTGTTCGAACTCAAGGCCGGGGTCTTCATCGGCACCGCCATCATGCTCGGCTACGGCCTGCAGACCGTGGGCCTGCAAAGCATTCCCAGCAGCCAGTCGGCCTTTATCACCGCGCTGTACGTGCCCTTCGTGCCGCTGCTGCAATGGCTGTTCATGGGCAAGCGCCCGGGGCTGATGCCGAGCATCGGCATCATGCTGGCCTTCACCGGCCTGATGCTGCTCTCCGGGCCGGGCGGCGCCGCGCTGGACTTCAGCCCGGGGGAAATCGCCACCCTGATCAGCACCGTGGCCATCGCCGCGGAAATCATCCTGATCAGCACCTACGCCGGCCAGGTCGATGTGCGCCGGGTCACCGTGGTGCAACTGGCGGCGACCTCGGTGCTGTCGTTCCTGATGGTGGTGCCGACCCAGGAAGCCATCCCGGACTTTTCCTGGCTGCTGCTGGCCAGCGCCCTGGGCCTGGGCGCCGCCAGCGCGGCGATCCAGGTGGCAATGAACTGGGCGCAGAAAAGCGTCTCGCCGACCCGCGCCACCCTGATCTACGCCGGCGAACCGGTGTGGGCCGGGCTGGTCGGGCGCATCGCCGGCGAACGCCTGCCGGCCCTGGCCCTGCTGGGCGGCGCGCTGATCGTCGCGGCGGTGATCGTCAGCGAGTTGAAGACCAAGGGTAAGAGTAGCGAGGTGGTCGAGGCGGAGGTTGAGCGGGAGGCCGTGGACTCGGGGAAATGAGCTAGACAACTGCTTCGCGGTTGATCGCGAGCAAGCTCGCTCCTACAGGAGATCGCGCCCCTCTGTAGTGAGCTTGCTCGCGATCCGCTGGCACAAACATCACAAACCACATAGATACTGCGCTTTCTCCTCACTCCATAAGGCAAACAGCCAATCCCCTAATACCGATCAGTTAAGCGATTGGCTCCACTGTAGGAGCGAGCTTGCTCGCGAAAAACGTCAACGATAACGCGAACTGCCTGGTTTAACGCGCGGTGCTGGAGTTCTTCGTGAGCAATCGAGCGTCAACCGGCTGCTCCTACAAAAAGCCTTAACTGATCGGCATTAGCCAATCCCCCTACTTTTAAAGATCATGCGCCCGTCTTTGTAGGATCCTGCCACAGCTTCAAGGTTGGTGATCACAGAGTCGGCACGTATGATGCATCACAATTTCCCGCAGATTAGAAGCCTATGTCCCTGATAGTTCTACTGCTTCTGCCTTTTATCGGCAGCTGTCTGGCGGCCTTGCTGCCGCACAACGCGCGTAACACCGAGTCGCTGCTGGCGGGCCTGGTCGCCCTGGCCGGCAGCGTGGCAGTGGCTTCGATGTACCCGCAGGTCGCCCATGGCGGCGTGATCCGTGAAGAGTTCAACTGGCTGCCCAGCCTCGGCCTGAACTTCGTCCTGCGCATGGACGGCTTCGCCTGGCTGTTCTCCATGCTGGTGCTGGCCATCGGCACCCTGGTGTCGCTGTACGCGCGTTACTACATGTCGCCGGAAGACCCGGTGCCACGCTTCTTCGCGTTTTTCCTGGCCTTCATGGGTGCCATGCTCGGCCTGGTGATTTCCGGCAACCTGATCCAGATCGTGTTCTTCTGGGAACTGACCAGCCTGTTCTCCTTCCTGTTGATCGGCTACTGGCACCACCGCTCCGATGCCCGGCGCGGCGCCTACATGGCGCTGATGGTCACCGGCGCGGGGGGCTTGTGCCTGCTGGCGGGGGTCATGCTGCTCGGCCATGTGGTCGGCAGCTACGACCTGGACCAGGTCCTGGCTGCCGGAGATCTCATCCGAGCCCATGCCCTCTACCCCATTCTCCTGCCCCTGATCCTGATCGGCGCCCTCAGCAAAAGCGCGCAGTTCCCCTTCCACTTCTGGCTGCCCCACGCCATGGCCGCGCCGACACCGGTCTCGGCCTACCTGCACTCGGCGACCATGGTCAAGGCCGGGGTCTTCCTCCTGGCCCGCCTCTGGCCGTCGCTGTCCGGCAGCGAAGAATGGTTCTGGATCGTCGGCGGCGCCGGGGCCGCGACCCTGGTGCTGGGCGCCTACTGCGCGATGTTCCAGAACGACCTCAAGGGCCTGCTGGCCTACTCGACCATCAGCCACCTGGGCCTGATCACCCTGCTGCTGGGCCTGAACAGCCCGCTGGCCGCGGTGGCCGCGGTGTTCCATATCCTCAACCACGCCACCTTCAAGGCCTCGCTGTTCATGGCCGCCGGCATCATCGACCACGAAAGCGGCACCCGCGACATCCGCAAGCTCAACGGCCTGATCAAGCTGATGCCGTTCACCGCGACCCTGGCCATGGTCGCCAGCGCCTCCATGGCCGGCGTGCCGCTGCTCAACGGTTTCCTGTCGAAAGAGATGTTCTTCGCCGAGACGGTGTTCATCAATTCCACCGCCTGGGTCGAGGCCGCCCTGCCGGTGATCGCCACCATCGCCGGGACCTTCAGCGTCGCCTACTCCCTGCGCTTCACCGTGGATGTGTTCTTCGGCAAGCCGGCCGAAGACCTGCCGCACACGCCCCACGAGCCACCCCGCTGGATGCGCGCGCCGGTGGAGCTGCTGGTGTTCACCTGCCTGCTGGTGGGGATCTTCCCGGCGCAGATGGTCGGCCCGCTGCTGGCCACGGCCGCCCTGCCGGTGGTCGGCGGCACCCTGCCGGAGTACAGCCTGGCGATCTGGCACGGCCTGAATGCGCCGATCATCATGAGCCTGATCGCCATGTCCGCCGGCATCGTGCTCTACCTGCTGCTGCGTGCCCCACTGGTGCGCGGCCACTTCGCCTACCCGCCGCTCATTGGCCGCTTCAATGGCAAGCGCCTGTTCGAGCGCAGCCTGGTGAGCATGATGCGCCTGGCCCGGCGCCTGGAGCGGCGGATCAGCACCCAGCGCCTGCAGACCCAGCTGTTGCTGCTGGTGCTGGTGGCGGTGCTGGCCGGCCTGATCCCGATGCTCTACAGCAGCCTGAGCTGGGGCGACCGGCCGAAGATCCCGGGCTCCATCGTCTTTGTCACCCTCTGGCTGCTGGCCATCGCCTGCGCCCTGGGCGCCGCCTGGCAAGCCAAGTACCACCGCCTGGCAGCCCTGACCATGGTCAGCGTCTGCGGCCTGATGACCTGCGTGACCTTCGTCTGGTTCTCCGCGCCGGACCTGGCCCTGACCCAACTGGTGGTGGAAGTGGTGACCACGGTGCTGATCCTGCTCGGCCTGCGCTGGCTGCCACGGCGGATCGAGGACGTTTCGCCGCTGCCGAGCAGCGTGCCCAAGGCCCGTGCCCGCCGCCTGCGCGACCTGCTGTTGTCGATCGCCGTCGGCCTGGGCATGGCCGTGCTGTCCTACGCCATGCTGACCCGCCAGACCCCCAACGACATTTCCTCGTTCTACCTCAGCCGCGCCCTGCCGGAAGGCGGCGGCAGCAATGTGGTGAACGTGATGCTGGTGGACTTCCGCGGCTTCGACACCCTGGGCGAGATCACCGTGCTGGCGGCCGTGGCCCTGACCGTGTTCGCCCTGCTGCGCCGCTTCCGCCCACCGAAGGAAAGCATGCAACTGCCGGCCCAGCAGCGCCTGCTGGCGCCCGACGTGGTCACCGACCTGGTCAACCCGCGCCACGCCAGCGACACCGCCCTGGGCTTCATGATGGTGCCGGCGGCGCTGGTGCGCCTGCTGCTGCCGATCGCCCTGGTGGTGTCGTTCTACCTGTTCATGCGCGGCCACAACCAGCCGGGCGGCGGTTTCGTCGCCGGCCTGGTGATGTCGGTGGCGTTCATCCTGCAATACATGGTCGCCGGCACCCAGTGGGTGGAGGCCCAGATGAGCCTGCGACCGCTGCGCTGGATGGGCACTGGCCTGCTGTTCGCCACCCTGACCGGGCTCGGCGCCCTGGCGTTCGGCTACCCGTTCCTGACCACCCATACCCTGCACCTGGACCTGCCGCTGCTCGGTGATGTCCATATCGCCAGCGCGCTGTTCTTCGACATCGGCGTGTATGCCGTGGTAGTCGGCTCGACCCTGCTGATCCTCACCGCGCTGGCGCACCAGTCGGTGCGGGCGCACAAGCCGAGCCCGTCCAAATCCCTTGCCAAGACAGGAGCCACCGCCTGATGGAAGAAGTCATTGCAATTGCCATTGGTGTGCTGGCGGCCTCCGGCGTCTGGCTGCTGCTGCGGCCACGGACCTTCCAGGTGGTGATGGGCCTGTGCCTGCTGTCCTACGGGGTCAACCTGTTCATCTTCAGCATGGGCAGCCTGTTCATCGGCAAGGAGCCGATCATCAAGGACGGCGTGCCCCAGGACCTGCTGCACTACACCGACCCGCTGCCCCAGGCGCTGGTGCTCACGGCGATCGTCATCAGCTTCGCCATGACCGCGCTGTTCCTGGTGGTGCTGCTGGCGTCCAGGGGCCTGACCGGCACCGACCATGTGGATGGCCGGGAGCCCAAGGAATGAACCTGATGCCGCACCTGATCGTCGCGCCCATCCTGCTGCCGCTGCTGACCGCCGCGGTGATGCTGATGCTCGGCGAGAAACATCGCCCGCTCAAAGCCAGGATCAACCTGTTCTCCAGCATGCTCGGCCTGGGCATCTCCGTGCTGTTGCTGGGCTGGACCCAGCAGACCGGCGTGCCCGGCTCCGTCGGCGTGTACCTGCCGGGCAACTGGCAGGTGCCGTTCGGCATCGTGCTGGTGGTCGATCGCCTGTCGGCGCTGATGCTGGTGCTCACCGGGATCATCGGCGTCAGCGCCCTGCTGTTCGCCATGGCCCGCTGGGACCGCGCCGGAGCCAGCTTCCACGCGCTGTTCCAGATCCAGTTGATGGGCCTGTACGGCGCCTTCCTGACCGCCGACCTGTTCAACCTGTTCGTGTTCTTCGAAGTACTGCTGGCCGCCTCCTACGGCCTGATGCTCCACGGCTCGGGCCGCGCGCGGGTGTCCGCCGGCCTGCACTACGTGGCGATCAACCTGCTGGCCTCGTCGCTGTTCCTGATCGGCGCGGCGCTGATCTACGGCGTCACCGGCACCCTGAACATGGCCGACCTGGCGCTGAAGATACCGCTGGTGCCGGAAGCCGACCGCGGCCTGCTGCACGCCGGCGCGGCGATCCTCGCCACCGCGTTCCTGGCCAAGGCCGGCATCTGGCCGCTGAACTTCTGGCTGGTGCCGGCCTACTCCGCGGCCAGCGCGCCGGTGGCGGCGATGTTCGCGATCATGACCAAGGTCGGCGTCTACACCCTGCTGCGCCTGTGGACCCTGCTGTTCTCCGGGCAGGCCGGGGCCTCGGCCTACTTCGGCGGCGACTGGCTGATCTACGGTGGCATGGCGACCATCGTCTGCGCGGCCCTGGCGATCCTCGCCGCGCAGCGCCTGGAACGCATGGCCAGCCTGAGCATCCTGGTCTCGGCCGGGATCCTGCTGGCGGCGATCGGCTTCGCCCAGCCCAGGCTGATCGCCGGCGCGCTGTTCTACCTGGTCAGCTCGACCCTGGCCCTGAGCGCGCTGTTCCTCCTGGCGGAACTGATCGAACGCTCGCGCTCGGCCAACGAAATCCCCCTGGACGACGAGGTCGAAGCCCTGCCCCGGCCCCTGGAATCGCTGCAACCGCCACCGGGCACCAACCTCGACGACGAGCAGAAAGCCGTGGTCGGCCAGGTGATTCCCTGGACCATGGCCTTCCTCGGCCTGAGTTTCATCGCCTGCGCGCTGCTGATCATCGGCATGCCGCCGCTGTCGGGGTTCATCGGCAAGCTGAGCCTGATCGGCGCCCTGCTCAACCCTGCCGGGCTGGGCCAGGCCAGCGCTGCGCCGCTGTCCGGCGCCGCCTGGGGCCTGCTGGCCCTGCTGATCCTTTCCGGCCTGGCATCGCTGATCGCCTTTTCGCGCCTGGGCATCCAGCGCTTCTGGACCCCGGAAGAACGACCGTCGCCATTGTTGCGGCGCTTCGAGTGCGTGCCGATCATCGCCCTGCTCGGGCTGTGCATGCTGTTGACCGTCAAGGCCGAGCCGCTGCTGCGCTTTACCCAGGCCGCCGCCGACAGCCTCAACGACCCGCAGCACTATGTGATGGCCGTGCTCGGCACCCGGGCGATCCCCAGCCCCGAGGCCCAGGCGGCGTTACAGGAGGTGCAGCCATGAAGCGCCTGTTCCCCGCGCCCTGGCTGTCGCTGGCGCTGTGGCTGCTGTGGCTGGTGCTGAACCTGTCCGTCAGCCCCGGCAACCTGCTGCTCGGCGCGCTCCTGGGGTTCTGCGCGCCGTTGATGATGCGGCCGTTGCGCCCGCTGCCGATCCGCATCCGCCGCCCCGCGACCATCCTGCGCCTGTTCCTGCTGGTCGGCCGCGACGTGCTGCTGTCGAACCTGGCCGTGGCCTGGGGCGTGCTCAACGCCGGGCGCCGCCCGCCGCGCTCGCGCTTCGTCAAGGTTCCCCTGGACCTGCGCGACGCCAACGGCCTGGCCGCGCTCTCGACCATCACCACGGTGGTGCCGGGCACCGTGTGGTCCGAGCTGTCCCTGGACCGCAGCATACTGCTGCTGCATGTGTTCGACCTGGACGACGAAGCGGCGTTCATCCAGCACTTCAAGACAACCTACGAGCGTCCGTTGATGGAGATCTTCGAATGAGTGCCCTGCTCACGAACGCGATCCTGCTCAGCCTGTTCCTGTTTTCCGTGGCCATGGTCCTGACCCTGGTCCGGCTGTTCAAGGGCCCCTCGGCCCAGGACCGGGTCCTGGCGCTGGACTACCTGTACATCCTGGCGATGCTGATGATGCTGGTGCTGGGCATCCGTTATGCCAGCGACACCTACTTCGAGGCGGCGCTGCTGATCGCCCTGTTCGGCTTCGTCGGCTCCTTCGCCCTGGCCAAATTCCTCCTGCGTGGCGAGGTGATCGAATGAATGCCGTCAGTGAACTGTCGTGGTGGATCGAGATACCGGTGGCGATCCTGCTGGTGCTCGGCAGCGCCTTCGCGCTGATCGGCGCCCTGGGCATGCTGCGCATGAAGGACTACTTCCAGCGCATGCACCCGCCGGCCCTGGCCTCGACCCTGGGCGCCTGGTGCGTGGCGCTGGCGTCGATCCTGTATTTCTCGGGGATGAAAGCCGCGCCGGTGCTGCATGCCTGGCTGATTCCGATCCTGCTGTCGATCACCGTGCCGGTGACCACCCTGCTGCTGGCGCGGGCGGCGCTGTTCCGCAAGCGCATGGCCGGCGACGATGTGCCGGCGGAAGTCAGCAGCCGGCGTAGCGAAAGCGGTAGTTGAGGGATGCCCACCACACGCACCCTTTGTAGGAGCGAGCTTGAACGCGATGAGCGTCAACGATAACGCGGACCATCTGCGGGAATCCGTTGAACCGGCTTTTTTCGCGAGCAAGCTCGCTCCTACAAGAGAGAGACACTCAGCTCCAGGCCACCACCAGCAGCCCCGCCCCCAGCACCACGCACAGCGGTGAATAGAACAAGGTGTCCAGCCGGGCGAACCTGGACTCGCTGACTTCCTTGAAGAACCCCACCAGGTTCGAATCGCCGATGGCCCGGGCGAACATCAGCAAGGCCATCGCGCTGATCACCCATTGCAGCGCCGGGTGGCTCACCGTCGGCAGGTAGAGGCCCACCCGCAGGCACACCAGCATCGCGATCAGCAGCAAGCCCACCGCCACCAGCAGGGTGGCGAACCCCGAGGGCTTGAACGCCGGCTCCAGCTCGCCCGGCTTCCTGCCCGGCACCTGGGGAATCGCCGCGTCGCTGCCGCGCTTGCCGCCGGCGGCCCAGTACAGGTGGATCAGGCTGATCAGCAGGAAGGCTCCCGCCATCCATTGCGCGATCAAAACATTCATATGCAAACATCCATGGCAAAAAATGTTGCTGAAGAATGGACCCGCTCGCGCGTTTTTGTAAGTACGTTCGTCGCCTGCGATGGTAAAGTCCCGCCCCATGAAATTCGCTCGAACCGATCGCTCGCTCGTTGCCTGGATGCTCTATTGCTGCGTCCTGTTCAACGTGTTCGCCTGCAGCATCGGCCACGGGCAAATGGTCGGCCAGCAGCTCAACGGGATCGGCGGCCAGTTCTGTACGGTGGACCCGCGCACCCAGGCGCCGGCCTCCTCCAACCCGGTCGACGAATCGCTGCCGACCCTGTCCAAGGCCTTCGGTTGCCCGCTGTGCTCCAGCGGCGGCATGGGCCCGGCGCTCAACTCCAGCCTGACCCTGGCGATCCTGCCGCAGCAGCACAGCCCGCCGCTGGCACCCTGCTCCACCGCCGACACTCCCACCCGCTTCACCTGGCCCGCGGCCCACCCGCGCGCGCCGCCCGCCTTCGCCTGAGTCTTCTGCCCCTATCATCAGCCCGCCCCGTGCCAACGCACGGCGTCAGGGTCTGTACGAAAAGTCGGCGAGCGAAGGTCAGGCAAAGCGCAACGACCAACGGGACTAACAGCCGAAGGCTGGCCCGGAGGGTGAGCGCAGCGAAGCAGGCGAGGAACGGCCGGGGTCGCGCCCGACTGCGGGGGCCTGCATGAGCATGCCGATCGGACTCGCGCACGAGCCTGTTTTGGCGTAGCGCCGAAGGCGCCCAGCGCGTAGCCACTTTTCGTACTGCCCCTGGTTCGTGGGCTGCTTCCTAGCCAAGCATTCAGGACGTACCGATGAAACACATTCCCCTGCTGGCCAGCCTGTGCGGCTGCCTGTCCGTCAGCGCCTGGGCGCAATCGAGCGTCGACCTGGCACCGATCACCATCGACGGCGAGCAGCCCGTCGAACCCGGCCTGGCCCTCGACCAGTCCAGCGGCATGGCCTCGCGCCTGGGCCTGAGCGTCCGTGAAACCCCGGCCTCGGTGGCGGTGGCCAAGCGTAACGACATCGAGCGGCGCGGCGCGCAGAACTTCCAGGACGCCGCCAACAGCCTGCCCGGGGTCAACGCCAGCGCCCCGCCGGGGTTCGGCGGCTTCGTCTCCTACCGTGGTTTCAGCAACAGCCAGATCACCCAGATGTTCAATGGCATCAACGTGTCCAGCGGCCTGGCGCGACCGGTGGATTCGTGGATCTATGACCGGGTCGAACTGCTCGGCGGCCCTTCCTCGCTGGTCAACGGCGCCGGCTCCGTGGGCGGTTCGCTGAACTACGTGACCAGGCTGGCCGACCGCCAGGAGCGGGCCATCGAGGGCCGGGTCAGCTACGGCAGCTACGACACCACGGAAACCGCCTTCGGCCTCGACCACGCCCTCAGCCAGGTCGGCGACGAGGTGCAGCACTACGCCCGGCTCGACGTCAGCCACAACACCAGCAACGGCTACATCGACCGCCAGGAACGCGATGCCTGGAGCCTGGCGTTTTCCCTGCTCAGCGACCTGACGCCGGACCTGTCCCACACCCTGGCCGTGGAATACCAGGACGAACACGAGGACAGCCCGTACTGGGGCACCCCGGTGCTCAACCCCAAGGCCGGCGAGCTGAAGATCGACAGGCACAACCGCTTCAACAACTACAACGTCGAGGACGGCCGCTACGAGCAGCGCACGATCTGGGTGCGCTCGATCGTCGACTACCGGATCAACGACAGCACCCGCCTGCGCAACACCCTCTATCACCTGGACAGCCAGCGCGACTACCGCAACCTGGAGACCTACCAGTACAACGCCGACAACAGCGCGGTGAATCGCTCCACGGCCTATCAGGTAAGGCATCAGGGCGAGCAGAACGGCAACCAGTTCGAGCTGCGCCACGACACCCGGGTCTTTGGCCTGGACAGCACCTGGTCCGGCGGTTTCGAGTACAAGGTCAGCCGCACCACCAACTCGCCGCTGAACGTCAAGGCGGCCAACAGCGTCGACCCGAACGACTACCAGCCGGGGCATTTCTACGACCTGCCGGGCACCCGCCAGGGTTTTGTCGCCGACAAGACCAACGCGGTCACCACCCAGGCGCTGTTCGTCGAGAATCGCCTGGCCATGACCGACCAGCTGGCGCTGCTCGCCGGCCTGCGCTACGACGACATCGACCTGGACGTGACCAACCACCGCCAGGTGACGGCGAGCAACCCACGGCACCTCAAGCGCCGTTGGGAACCGGTCACCGGCCGGGTCGGCCTGAGCTATCAGTTTCTCCCGAGTGCGAATGTCTATGTGCAGTACAGCACCGCCGCCGAGCAGCCCAACAACAGCACCCAGGACTTCGATGTCTCCACGGGCAAGCAATGGGAAGTGGGCAGCAAGTTCGATTACCTGGACGGCCGCGGCTCGGCGACCCTGGCGGCCTACCGCATCGAGCGCAAGGACTTCGCGGTGACCGACCCGCTGGACCCGACCCTGAGCATCCCGGTAGGCCAGCAGACCTCCAGGGGCATCGAGGTGGCCAGCTCGCTGCGGGTCACCCCGAAGCTGCTGCTCGAGGGCAACTTCGCCTGGGTCGATGCCCAGTACGACGAGTTCACCGAGAAGAACGCCGCGGGCGTGGTGGTGTCACGCAAGGGCAATACCCCGACCAACGTGCCGGACCGGGTCGGCAACCTGTGGCTGACCTATGACCTGGCGCCGCAGTGGCAGACCGGGGTCGATGCGCGTCATGTGGCCTCGGTGTACGCCGACACGGCCAACACCCTGACCGTGCCCTCCTACACCCTGTTCGGCACCTTCCTCACCTACAAGCTCGACAGCCACACCTCAATCACCGGGCGGGTGCGCAACCTGACCAACGAGGTCTACGCCGAGTTCGCCCATGTCTCGCCGGCTTACTACCTGGGTACGCCACGGACCTTCGAACTGGCGGTGCAGAGCCGCTTCTAAAAGCATCGCGAGCAAGCTCGCTACAGGGCCTGTATGTTTCTGCAGGAGCGAGCTTGCTCGCGATTGCGATCTCACTCTCACCGCAATCCCTCAGTCCAGACGGGCACTGACCTTGTCCGCCACATCCTCGGGCAGCCACGCCCGCCATACCTGCGGATGCGCCTTGAGAAAGGCCTGCGCCGCTTCCCGGGGTGGCGTGTGCTTCTCGCTCATCTCGGCCAACGCCTTGTTCAGCGCCTCGATCGGCAAATCGACCTTGCTGAAGAACTCGGCGATCTGCGGGTACTGCTTCTGGAACGGTGTGGACACGCCAATCGACAGCTTCGAGGCCAGCGAACGCGTGGGACGTGGGTTGGGATGCTCGGGATCGGTCAGGGTTTTCCAGGCCTCGGCGTCGAACGGCGGCTCTTGCAGCTGGATCAGCTTGAAGCGGCCGAGCAACGGGGTCGGCGACCAGTAGTAGAACAGGACCGGCTGGCCGCGACGGATCGATGAAGTGATCTCGGCGTCCAGCGCCGCGCCGGAACCGCTGCGGAAATTCACATAGCTGTCGGTCAGGCCATAGGCCTTGAGCTTCTGCTTGTTCACCACTTCCGAGGTCCAGCCGATGGGGCTGTTGAGAAAACGCCCCTTGCCCGGGCTTTCCGGGTCCCTGAACACGTCCTTGTAACGCGCGAGGTCCGTGACGCTGCGCAGGCCCGGCGCCAGCGGCTTGATGCCCTTGGCCGGGTCGCCCTTGACCACGTATTCAGGCACCCACCAGCCTTCGGTCGCGCCCTTCACCGTGTCGCCCAGGGCCACCACCTTGCCCTCGGCCTCGGCCTTGACCCACACCGGACTGCGTCCGGCCCATTCTTCGCCGATGACCTGGATGTCGTTATTGGCCAGCGCGGTTTCCAGGGTGATGGTGGTGCCGGGCAAGGTGTCGGTCGGCAGGTCGTAGCCCGTCTCGACGATGGTGCGCAGGATATCGGTGATCAGGCTGCCGCTTTCCCAGTTCAGGTCGGCGAAGTGGATCGGCGCCGGTGCCGCCCAAGCGCCGGCGGGCGCCAGCAAAATACCGAAGCCGAGCAGCGCGCCGCCCAGCAGTGTCCGCAGTCCTTTCATGCCTGGTACCCCTTGGCTGTTCACAGCGTTGCAGGATGGTCTCGCGATCGGGGACCGCGAGCCTCTGACAGGATCTGTACGAAAAGTCGGCGAGCGAAGGTCAGGCAAGGCGCAACGACCAACGGGAGTAACAGCCGAAGGCTGGCCCGGAGGATGAGCGCAGCGAATCAAAACAGGCGAGGAACGGCCGGGGTCGCGTTCGACTTTAGGGGCCTACATGAGCATTCCGAGCCTGTTTTTAACGCAGCATAGCCTGCGTAGCGCCGAAGGCGCCCAGCGCGCAGCCACTTTTCGTACAGAGCCTAGTTAAGTCATCTGACTGTAGTAGAGGTTCCTGCTTTCGAGGGGGACTTCAGTTTTCGCCCTGTTCCTGCAGGCGCTGCAACTCGCGGCGCACCATGCTGGCGTATTCCGCCGGCTTCAAGACATACAGCTGCGAGGCCACCCAGGCCAGCCAGGCGCCTTGCAGCACGGCCTTGCGTTCGAACAGGCGCTGGGCCTCGGCGCGGGCGCGCACAAGATGCTGCTGGTGGAATTCGGCGCGGCTCACTCGCTGGCCTTGAAGCTCACCAGTTCACCCTTGCGCCATTTGGCGGCCTTGCCGGTCACGGCTTTCAGGGTCTTGGTCAGGCCTTCCTGCAACTGCTGGTTGGCGGCGAACACCGTCACCACGCTGTGGCCCTCCTTGAACAGGATGGCGTGGCCGTCGGCGGTGCTGACAAAGGCGTATTCGCCGAGGCCGTAGACGGTCAGCTTGATCTCGCGAAAACGGATTTCGAACTTGCCGCCTTCACGGCTGGGCAGGACCGCCGCGCGGAAATGATCGCCGACCTTGAGTTCCAGGCGTGGCTTGTCGTCCACGACCAGGGCCGTCTCGGTATCGATCTCGGCGACGTAAATGCCTTCCGGCGTCTGTTCGGTGATGTAGACGAAACGTGACTGGAACTGTTTGACCAACTTTGCGCGCAAGTCGCCCAGGACGAACAATGCGTGCATATCAAGATTACTGACTGCCAAGGAAAGATCCCCGAAACTGAAAATGACTCTGCCCGCATAAACGACGGACAACAGAAATAGGCGGCCGAACCGGCGCCGTGACTCCACATGAAAACAATCCGAAAAAGCACCACCCGCCAACGCGTAGGCGCAAACACCGGAGCGCCCCTCCCCAGGACAAATTGGAAGGACTTACCGGACCGTTTGGCCCGCATCAACGCAGAAGAAGTGGTTCCGACCCGCCGAGAAAGCTGCGCACTCACTGTCGATCGGAAAACCTCACGATCCTTTCGTCACCCTTCATGGGACGGGAGTGCTGCAGGTAAACATCAAATCTCTGACTGCCGGGGCAATTCTAGAGCAACTTTATGTATTCAGAGCAACCCATGCGTTAGTAAATCGCTGAAAAAATCTCTTTCAGCGTGCCGGTCAGCCACTTGCGTGACTTAACTCAGCCATCGACGGGCAACAACTGCCATACTGCCGCGACCTCGAAGCCAGCCACCGGCAGGCTTCAGCCGCATAATTTCCAGGGGAAAGCCGGACGTGACGGAATTCGATATAGGCGAGTTTTTCATTCATGGCGAGGCCCGGGATGTCGAGGGTGAGTTCCAGGCCGTGATCGTGATGCGCGCCAAGCCCCCGCTGCGCACTGTGCGCAGCCACCAGGTGGAGAAGGACCGCTGGTTCAAGACCGCGGAACTGGCCGAAGCCGCCGCCAAGGAAGCCGCCCGCGCCCTCAAGCAGGCCGTCGACCAGGGCGCCCTGAACGTCTGAGCCTGCGGTAAAGGATTGCCGCGCCCGACCGACATATTGGCGAGCCTTCCGATAAAGAGCGCCATGATGATCGACCTCAACCCACCTGCCCGCCTCCCGTCCCTGGCCGAGTTCGCCCTGCCAGGCGCGGCGGGCAGCGAAAGCCCGGCAAGCGATCCGTTCGACCTGCGCACCGCGCTCACCCGGGCGAGCAACGCCGTTCCCGACGGTGTACTCGAAGCGAAAAAGAAACGCATCAAGCTGCTGCGCAAACAGATCGAGCAATTGCAGCAACGGCTGCGCAAGGCCAACGAGCGCCTGGCGATGGTACAAAGCGCCGCCCGGCACCGCGCAACCGATGCGCACATGCAGGCATTGTCCGCCGCCCGGGCCCAGGCCCAGGCCGCCAGCAGCGCCTTGTCGATGGCCCAGGTGGCGCTGTTCCAGGCCGAAAGCGCAGTGATCGGCAGCGAGGTCTGAGCGCCCGTCAAGCCGATCGAACGCCTGGTTGCCCGGCGCCTCAGATACAAGACAACGCCCGGATTGCCAATCGAAGGAGATCAACATGGACTCGCCGCCCCACGACCTCAAAGGGCTGTTCGACCCACTCGGCCTGGACTCCAACCCGGGCGCCATCGACGCGTTCATCGAACAACATTCGCCACTGCCCGAGGACGTGCGGATGATCGATGCCGACTTCTGGACGCCCCGGCAGGCGGCCTTTCTCAAGGAACAATTGCAGGAAGACGCCGATTGGGCGCGGGTGGTCGACGAGCTCAACCTGCGCCTGCATCAGCGCCATTAGGCCGAGCGGCTGAACACCGGGTGTCCGGCCCTGTCCCGTGCCAGCTGGGCCAGCCAGGACGCCTGGCATTCCACGGCTTCGTCCCGGCTGGCGAACGGCGCGCCGCGGCGCTCGCCATTGACCAGCACGACCCAGCACACATTCAGCCCGACCGCGCGAAAGGTGGCCGGTACACCGCTACCAATCATCACTGCGACATCGACTTTGCTTTGCATGAGGACCTCTCCTGGAACTAGTTAGCCAGCTAACAATGTCGCTCATACTAATGAGTTCCAATACTGGGAAAAAGCCACCCCTTGCACAGCTTCGTTGCAGGGCCGGTAACAATGACCGGCCTGCCCGGGCTCAGCCGCGCGCAGCCTCGACGGCCTGCTCCGGTTTGTAGCCCAGGCGCAGGCCGCCCCAATGCCGGCCCTTGACCCTGATCGGCACTGACAGGTCGTGCATCAGCTCGCCGGTATCGCGGGTGTAGGTCTGCAGCAACAGCGGCTGCTGGTGGCTGCCGCAGCGAATGCCAGTGCGATCCTCGAACTTGCGCTTGGTGCGGTTGTGCAGGGTATCCAGCTGCGGGTCGCCGGTCAGCGGCTGCGAGAACACCTTGTTGTGGGTCGGCACGTAACCCTGGGGCGTGCAGGCGATGGCGAACACCAGGCCTTCGTGCCGCGCCAGCAACGGTTCCTGGATCGCCGGCAGCACCTGATCGGCATAGCGGTCGAAGCGGGTCTGGTATTTCACCGGTTGGGTATTGGCGATCGGCTGGTAGCTGCGGTCGAACAGCTCGTCAAAGCTGATGCGGCTGGCGTCCAGGTCCGCCTCGAACTGCTCGGCGATGCGCCGCGCACCTTCCTGGGCCAAGTCGTAGATGCGCTGGTGATAGTCGTCCAGGCCGACCGCCGCCAGGCGCTCGCTGATGATCTCCGCCTGCCCTTCCATCTGCACCGCTGCCTCGGCCAGGCTGCGGGTCTGCTGGTCGCTCACCGCCAGGTCGCCGCGCACCTGCTCCACGGCATGGAACAGGCTGTCCAGTTGCTGGCGGTTGGTCTCGGCGCCTCTGGCGATCTCGCCGACCTGGCTTTCCACCTCCGCCGCCAGCCGGGCGATGTTCTGCAAATGCTGGCCGGTGGACTCGACCTGCTCCAACCCGGTGTTCAGGTCGCTGGACAGCTGGCGGATCTGCTCCACCACCTGGGCCGTGCGCTGCTGGATATCGCCGACCATCACCCCGACCTCGTCGGTGGCGGTGGCCGTGCGCCCGGCCAAGCCACGCACCTCATCGGCCACCACGGCGAACCCGCGCCCATGCTCCCCGGCCCGCGCCGCCTCGATGGCGGCATTCAGCGCCAGCAGGTTGGTCTGGCTGGCGATCGACTGGATCACCAGCGCCACCCGCTGGATGTCTTCGCTGCGCTGGCTCAAGGCTTCGATCAGTTCACGGCTGTCATTGGCGCTTTGGCTGAGGCGGTGCATGCGGGTGATGGACTCGTCCAGCACCGCGCTGCCTTCGGCGCTGCTGCGATGGGCTTCGCTGGCGGCGCCCAGGGCCTGCTGGCTGAGCTGCGCGGCCAGTTGCTCGGTGTGGATCATCGCCTCGGCGCTGCTGACGATGCGCGCCGCCGAGTCCAGTTGCGACTGCACCCGCCCGGCCAGTTGCCGGACCGAATAGGCCACGCCGGCGGCCGACAGTGCGTTATGGCTGGTGCTGTAGGACAGGTCGCGGGTCAGCGCGGCGATCTCGCCGTTGTCGACATGGCTCGCCGGCGCTGCGGCCCTGGGCCTGGCCAGGCGCGGCAGCCAGACAATCAGCAACATCAGCGGCACGGCAAGGTAGAAGGCCAGCAGCCCCTGGGACAGCCCATACAAGACCAGCAGCAAGGCGCTGCTTTGCAGGGCTGGAACCTGCCAGCGCCGGGTGGCTTGGGCTGTTGGCAGCGGTTGCGCAATGGCAGCCGACAAAGATCCGTCTTGCGTCATCTGGATTACCCCACGCTGTTCTAATTATTTGCTCTGCATTGAACGCCACTAAAAAGCCATTATCCATGGTCCATTAGTCGCAGGTTTGCAGCAGATCAATAGAAATGCGCGGGGCTTTCAGGGCGCCCACAAACGACTCGCGGGCAAGCCCGCCATCCCAGGCGCAGGGGCGACCTTGGGGTGGGGCTTGCCCGCGAGGGGAGAAGTCTTGGCGATCAGGCCTGACGCTGGTGCTTGTCGATCTGCTCGTGACGTTCCTGGGCTTCGATGCAGTACTTGGTGGTCGGGCTGATCAGCAGGCGTTTCAGGCCGATCGGCTCGCCGCTGTCGTCGCACCAGCCGAAGCTGTCGTCGCCGATACGGCCCAGGGCCTGCTCCAGTTGCGGCAGCATGCGCTGGTCGCGGTCGATAGCGTTGACCAGCCAGGTCCGCTCTTCCTCTACGGAGGCCGCGTCGGCAGGGTCGGCCGGGGTGTCCAGGCTCTCAATGGCGATTCGGTTCTGTTCGATGCGCTCGTGGGTTTCGACCTTCATGGCCTGCAACAGCTCAGTGAAAAAAGCCAGCTGCTCGGCGTTCATGTAGTCATCCGCCGGCATGGCCAGCAACTTTTCCTTTGTCATTGATTTCTCTATAAAAAATACGTGCATTAAGGCGAATTAAAGCTGATTTCCGTGCCCCCTTTCGGGGCATCGGAAAGGCGCCGTACATTCCAAGCGCCACCCGGCACTCAATTTACGAGGGGCGGCAGTCTAAGGCCCGTTTAAGGCGTCAGCAACTGAAATGACATCGAATGTGTCCGACAAGCCCTGAAAGCCCGCCAGGGCTGGCTTTGGCGGCGGTTATCGGAGTGCGTTTATAACAAGAAATTCCATCGACCGGGGTCTTTTAGAAGACAAACGGCAGCGGCAGGCCCGAAAAAGGCCTGCCGCTGCCGGGATTGCGCATACCCGATCTCCCCTGTAGGAGATTCTATGTCTACCCAACCGTATCAACCGCCGGTCGATACGGTTGTTGGGTCTTCATCAGGGCGAAAGCGATACGGGCCAACTTGCGGGCGAGGATGACCAGCGCTTCTGTTCGTTTCAGGCCGCGTTGCAGGTATTGCTGGTAACGCTGTTGCCAGGCGGTGGTCCTGCTTGCCGCCATGGCGGCGTTGTGGAGCAGGCGACGGATCTCCGAGTCGCCTTGCTTGCTCAGTTTGCGCCGACCGCTGTGGCGCCCGGATTCCTTGACCCGCACATCCAGGCCCAGGAAGGCGATGAACGCATCGCTGTTGCGGAAAGATCCTCGCAGGAACGCCAGGTTGAGGGCCGCGGCGGTGAGCGGGCCGATGCCTTCGATCGCCTGGCAACGCTTGGCCTGCTCAGCCAGGCCCGCCTCCTGCAACGCCTTGTGCACTTGCTCGTTAAGCCGCCGTTCCAGGCGTTTGATGCGCTCCAGTACCGGTTTCAGCTCCCGGGCCATCTGCCGGTCTTGAGCAAAACTCAGGCGCAAGGCGGTGGCGCTGCGGACCAGCGTGGCGCGCCGGCGCAGCAGCAGTTGCAGGCGCCGATAAGCCTTGCAGGCGGGGTTCCAGGGATGCAACTGGTTCTGCTCATGGGCCAGGTAACGCGCCAGCAAACGGGCATCGCTCTGGTCGGTTTTGGCGCGGCCACCGATCCCCTTGCGGTAATTGCTCAGGCGGTAGCCATCGATGACATAGATCCTGTGCCCACATTGGTAAGCCAGATCCGCCAGCAGGACGTGGTAAGTGCTGGTGGCCTCGATGGCCACGGCACAGTCTGCGGGCAATGTTTTCAACCAGGCCACGATCGCGCGTCGATCGTTGGCCAACGTAGCGCTTTGCTGCGTATCGAGGCGATACAGGCTCAGGTTTTCCTTGGCGACATCGATGCCGATGATGGGGGTTTGTATTGTCATGAGACGCTCCTGCAGACAAGATAAAACGACCTGTCGGGGACTCACGTTTGGCGCAGGCTTGTAGATATGGTCGGTCTTGAGGTGGTGCTCAAGCCGATGGATTCCTTTATCGGCGCTTGTGGTGAACGCGAGAGTGGGGAAATCTCCTACCGTCTGGCTTGCAGAAGCGAGTTAAGTCCCTCCACCCCGACAGGCCTACCTTAGGACATACAAGCGAGCTTGCTCGCGATGATGGTCAATGATAACGCGTCATGTCTGATTGACCGCGGTGTCATGACAGTCCATCGCGAGCAAGCTTCGCTCCTACAGAAGAAGCACAGGGCTCAGCGCTTGAGCTTGCGCTTGTTGCGGTACTGGTCGATGACCACCGCCACCACGATGATCAGGCCCTTGATGATGTCCTGGATGTAGGCATCGACGCCGACGAAGGTGAAACCGCTGGCCATCACCCCGAGGATCAGCGCGCCGATCACGGTGCCGGTGATGCGCCCCACGCCACCGGCCAGGCTGGTGCCGCCGATCACCGCCGCGGCGATCGCATCCAGTTCATAGGACATGCCCATGCCCGCCTGCCCGGTCGCCGCCCGCGCCGAGGCCACCACCCCGGCCAGCCCCGCCAGCAGCCCGGCGATGCTGTAGACGATCACCAGATGGCGCTTGACGTTGATCCCCGAGGTCCGCGCCGCCTGCATGTTGCCGCCGATGGCGTAGGTGTACTTGCCGTACTTGGTGTAGCGCAGGGCGATATGGAAGATCACCGCCACCACCAGGAAGATGATCACCGGCATCGCGCCATGGCCGATGGCCGTGTAGGAATCCGAGAGCATGCTGATCGGCTGGCCTTCGGTGTAATACCGCGCCAGGCCGCGCGCCGAGACCATCATGCCGAGGGTGGCGATAAAGGGCGGGATGCCGGTCATGGCGATGATGCTGCCGTTGATCGCCCCCGCCAGCAGCCCAACCCCCAACCCGGCCACCACCGGTATCCACACCGGCAGGTCGGTCAGCGACGGGAACACCGCGCGGGTGAAGTCCGAGGTCTGCGCCAGGCTGGCGGCGATCATCGCCGACAACGCCAGCACCGAGCCGGACGACAGGTCGATGCCGGTGGTGATGATCACCTGGGTCACGCCGATGGCCAGCAGGCCGATGATCGACACCTGCAGGATCATCAGCACCAGGCGCTGGGAGTTCATCAGGAAGCTCTGGTCGCGCACGATCCAGCCGAACACTTCGAACACCAGGCCGATGCCGATCAGCACCAGGAAGATGCTCAGTTCGGTGGGCAGGCGCCGGCGCGTTCTGGCTGGCGCCGCCGCGGGTTTGTTTTCCAGTATCGCGTTCATAAGCCTTCACCTTCTTCTTGTATGGCCGGCGGCGAAGACAGCTCGCTGGCGGCCTTGATACGTTTGCCGGCTAGTGGACCAGGGACATCCCGGAAGCCAGTTGCATGACCTTCTCCTGGGTCGCTTCGCCACGGTCGAGGGTGCCCATCAGCTCGCCCTCGTGCATGACCATCACCCGGTCGCTCATGCCCAGCACTTCCGGCAGCTCCGAAGAAATCATGATCACCGCCATGCCTTCGCCGGCGAGGCAGGCAATCAACCGGTAGATCTCGGCCTTGGCGCCGACGTCGATGCCGCGGGTCGGTTCGTCGAGGATCAGTACCCGCGGGTTGGTCATCAGCCAGCGCGCCAGCAAGGCCTTCTGCTGGTTGCCGCCGGACAGGGTGTCGATGCACTGCTCCAGGGAGGGGGTCTTGACCCGCAGCTTCTTGCACATGTCCTCGCACAGGGCGCGCAAGGCCTTCTGCTGGATGAAGCCGTTGCCGGCATAGTGCGGCAGCACTGCCATCTCCATGTTTTCCAGGACCGACAGGCAGGGGAACAGGCCGCTGAGCTTGCGGTCCTCGGTCAGCAGGGCAAAGCCCTTGTCGATGGCCATGTGCGGATCGCTGATGCGCACCGGCTGGCCGTCGAGGCGGATCTCGCCGCCGTCGCTGGGGGTGATGCCGAAAATCGTCTCGGCCACGTTGGTGCGGCCCGACCCCATCAGCCCGGCGATGCCGAGAATCTCCCCGGCGTGCAGGTCGAAGGACACCCCCTCGAACACCCCGTCCAGGCGCAGGTCGCGCACCGACATCAACAGATTGCCTATGGGCTTCTCGCGCACCGGGAACAGCTGGCTCAACTCGCGGCCGACCATCATCGAGATCAGGCTGTCGCCGTCCAGGCTGTCGGCCCGTTGCAGGCCGATGTAGGCGCCGTCGCGGAACACCGCCACCTCATCGGCGATGGCGAACACTTCGTTCATCTTGTGGGTGATATAGATGATGCCCTTACCCTGGGCCTTGAGGTCGGCAATGATCGAGAACAGGTGCGCCACCTCTTTCTCGGTAATGGCCGAGGTCGGTTCGTCCATGATCAGGATGTCGGAGTCGTAGGACACCGCCTTGGCGATCTCCACCATCTGCCGCTCGGCGATGCTCAGGTTGCCCACCTGTTCCTCGGGGTCGAGGTTGATGCGCAGGCGTTCCAGCAACAGCGCGGTGCAGCGGTGCATCTCGCGGTGGTCGATCATGTGCAGGCCGTTGAGCTGTTCGCGGCCGATCCAGATGTTCTCGGCGATGCTCATGTGCGGCATCAGGTTGAGTTCCTGGTGGATCATCGCGATCCCCGCCTGCAAGGCCGCCAGCGGCGTCTCGAAATTCACCCGCCGGCCCTTGAGCCGCAGCTCGCCGGCGTCCGGCTGGTAGATCCCGGCGATGATTTTCATCAGGGTCGACTTGCCCGCGCCGTTCTCCCCCATCAGCGCCAGCACCGTGCCGGGACGCACCCGCAGCTGCACATCGGACAGGGCGACAACCCCGGGAAAGCCCTTGCTGACGTTGATGACTTCCAGCAGGTAGGGCTGCTGTTCGGACCCAGACTGGGCAGACGGGACGGCGGGCTGCACAGCCGCCGCCGGGATGCTCGAAGCAGTCGCTGAAGCGAACATGGTCAGGTACTCCATCCGCGGGGCAGCCGGGCCACCCCGTCGGCTTATTGTTGTTATGGAACGGACGCGCTTATTTGAACTGGGTGACGTTTTCCGGGGTGATCAGGCGATAAGGCACCCACACCGCCTGTTCCACCGGCTCGTGCCTGGCCATCTTCACCGCGGTGTCGATCGAGCCGTCGGCCTGGCCCTTGGCATCCTGGAACACCGAGACCGCCAGGTCGCCCTTCTGCACCGCGCGCAGACCATCGGGGGTACCGTCGACCCCGGCGATCAGCACACTGCCCTGCTCCACCCCGGCCTGCTTCAGCGCCATGGCGGCGCCGATGGCCATCTCATCGTTGTTGGCCACCACCGCGTCGAACTTGCGGCCCTGGGTCAGCCAGTCGTTGACCAGGGTCATGGCCTTGTCCCGCAGCCAGATCCCAGTCTGTTCCTGCTCGACCTTGATCCCCGGGTACTTGGCCAGCACTTCCTTGACGCCCTTGGTGCGGTTGGTGGTGGAATTGTTCGCCAGGTCGCCCAGCAGGATCACCACCTCGCCCTTGCCGCCCATCTTGTCGGCCAGGTACTGCATCTGCATCTGCCCGGCCTCCAGGTCGTTGGAGGCCACGGTGACCACGCCCTTGGGCAGGTCCAGGTCGTCCGGCCGGCGGTTGACGTAGACCAGCGGAATCCCGGCCTTGACCGCCGCCTCGGTGATCTTGCGGGTCGCCGCGGTGTCCACCGGGTTGACCACGATGGCATCGACCTTCTGGCTGATAAAGCTCTCCACCTGGCTCAGCTGCTTGACCACGTCGGCCCGGGCGTCCTCGAACTGCAGCGTGACGCCGTCCGGCAGGGACTTGGCTTTCTGGTCCATGGACTCGCGCAGGTAGGTCAGCCAGGTGTCGTCGAACTGCGACATGCTCACGCCGATCTTCAGGTCGGCGAACGCCGTGCCGCTGCCCAGCAGCAGGGACAGGGCGAGCGTGGCAAAACGGGTCTTGGTCTTCATGAAAGGTCTTTCTCCACGTTCTTGTAGGTTTTATGGATAAGGCGCAGAAACCACTCAGTGAGGCAGACGCACGATCGGCGCGCCGGGCATGCAGCCCACCCGCGCGCCCTTGCGTTCGACGCAAAGCAGGCGGACCAGGGGCTGGGAGACAGGGACAGGCAGGGGTGCTTGGCGGGACAGCCCGCGGCGGCGCAACGGCGCGCGACACAGCAGGTGCACAACGGAACTGAAGGTTTTCATCGACGGTACCTGTTTTGTTTTTGTTGGCGGTTTTCACTCGGCTCAAGACGGCTTGAGGTCAGTCGGTGAAATCCTGCTAGTCGGCAACCTGGAAACGACTTTATTGGAAAATAATTTCTATATCAACTCATTTTAGAATTTTATTCCAAATTCATTCTGCAACCGGAAATCGGCCATTTCCACCACCTGGCGCTGGCGCCAGCTCAGGCGCGCGGCGTCCAGCACGCGGGTGGTGGCCAGGGCCTCGGCCGGTGCCACCGGCAGCGGTCCCTGCCCTTGCAGCGCCGCCTGCCACTGTCTATAGAACTGCAACCAGTCGCCCCGCTCGGAGGCCACCCGTTCGCGGATCTCGCCCTGTTCGAACCAGCCCCAGCGCCGGTGCTCCTCGACGCCCCAGTGCTCGCCCTCGGTCTGTGGCGACAGGCCGGCGACCAGCGCCTGCTCCTGGCCGTCCAGGCCCTCGACCGTATAACAGCCGGCCGAACCGCTGACCCGAAAGCGCGGCCCCGGGCCGTTCTGCAGGCAGCTGCCGGACAAATGGGAAACCACGCCGCCCGCATGGCTCAGGGCGAGGAAAAACCCGTAGTCGCAGGTCGGCGCCTGGGGCGCGTACTGCAGCTCGGCGTAGACCCGGGTCACCGGGCCGAACAGCAGCAAGGCCTGGTCCACCAGATGGCTGCCCAGATCACGCAAGAAGCCACCGCCGCTGGTATTGCCCACGGCTTGCGGCACATAGCGCTCGACCCGCGACTCGAAGCGGCTGACGCTGCCCAGGGCGCCGGCATCGATCAGCTTGCGCAAGGTGAGGAAGTCCGAGTCCCAGCGCCGGTTCATGTACACACTCAGTGGCACCTGGCGGGTTGCGGCGGCCTCGATCAGCGCCCTCGCCTGTTCCACGTCGCTGGCGAAAGGCTTGTCGCTGACCACCGGGATACCACGCTCGATGGCTTCCAGCAGCAACGCCGCGCGGCCCTCCAGCGGCGTGGAAATCACCAGCCCGTCGACCCCGGCCGCCACCAGTTGCGAGAGGCTGTCGAAAGCCCGTACCCCGGGATGCTCCGCCGCCAGCAACTGCCGGCGCTCGGCCGACAGGGTAACCACCCCGACCAAGGTCGCGCCGGGCAGGCTGGCAATCAGCGGCGCGTGAAAATGTCGGCCGCCATGGCCGTACCCCACCAATCCAATCCGCATCAGAACGCCTCCTTATATAGAACCCACCGTACATCTGTAGCCGCTGTAGCCGCTGCCGAGCCCCGGCGAGGCTGCGATCGGTGGCGCAGCCACCGCAAGCGGTGTACCTGGCACGACGCGTTATCAGGTTTTGCGAGGACGTTGTCCTCGATCGCAGGCTACGCCAGCGGCTACAGGGCTGCTGTGTAACCTGTAGGAGCGAAGCTTGCTCGCGATGGAGGTTAACGATGACGCGGCCTGCCTGGAACAACGCGGCGCATCCGAGTTCATCGCGGGCACGCTTCGCTCCTACAAAAAATGCAGAAGAGGGTCAGCGGTAAAAGGCCGGGCGCGGCGGCTGCGCGACCTTGACGATCTGCCCGCTGCCTTGCGCCTCGATGCAGGCATCGGCGGCCACCGCCGCGGCATAGCCGTCCCAGGCCGAAGGGCCACCGACCTGCCCGGCTTGCACGCCGTCGATAAAGGCCTGCAACTCGACGTCATAGGCGGCGATGAAGCGGTCCTTCCAGTCCATCAGGATTGCGTTGGACAGCTTGGCCGCGCTGCGCAACTGCACCTGGGACGGCTCCGGCAACCTGGCGATGCCGGTCTCGCCCACCACTTCGCACTGGATGTCGTAGCCGTACTGGCAGTTGACGAAGACCTCGACGTCGATGCGCGTGCCCTTGGCGGTTTCCAGCAGCACCACCTGTGGGTCTTTCAGATGGGCCAGGGCCTTGCTCGACTTGCGCGGAAACACCACCTGCACCGACACGTAGTCGTCGGCCAGCAGCCAGCGCAGCACGTCCAGTTCATGGATCAGGGTGTCGGTGATCGCCATGTCGGTCTTGTAGTTCTCGCCGACCCGCGGGTTGCGGTGGGCGCAATGCAGCATCAGCGGCTCGCCGATCTGGCCGCTGTCGATCACCGCCTTCAGGGCGCGGTAGCCGGCATCGTAGGGGCGCATGAACCCGACCTGGACCAGGCGCTTGCCGTGGGCCATCTCGGCCTCGACTATCGTGCGGCAGCCGGCGGCGGTCACCGCCAGCGGCTTCTCGCAGAACACCGGCTTGCCGGCGGCGATGGCGGCCAGCACGAACGCCTCATGGCTCGGCCCCCAGGAGGTGACCAGCACCGCCTCGACCTCCGGCGCCTTGATCAGCGCGTGGCCATCGGGATAGACCTCGGCGGCGATCTTCAGCTCGGCCACCACCTTCGCCACCTGCTCCAGGTTGATATCGGTGACCGCCACCACCTGGCTGCCCAGCAGGGTCTGGCTGCAACGACGGATATGGTCCTGGCCGATGGCCCCGGTACCGATGACGCCTAGCTTCAAAGACATAGATGCACTCCTATTTTTTTCGAGCCGTTTATTGTTCGAGCGATCAGTACTGCCGGGCCTTGGCCAGGCGTTCGTTGAGTTGTCTGGCCAGCGCGTCGGTGCGGGCGCTGGTGGACACCTGCGCCACCCCGACCCGCCACCAGGACAGGTAGTTGTGGATCATGGTCTTGGGCAGGACCTTGATATCGATCAGGGTCGACACGCTCTGGGTCCGCGCATCGGCCAGGGCCGCCCGCAGTTCGTCGACGGTCTTGACCTTGTAGGTCTTGCAGCCATAGGCCGCCGCGCTCATGGCGAAATCCACCGGCACGAAGGCGCCGTCGAGCTTGCCGGTCTCGGGGTTGCGGAAGCGGAACTCGGTGCCGAAGCTGTCCATGCCGTGCCCCATCTGCAGGTTGTTGATGCAGCCGAAGGTCATGTTGTCCAGCAGCACCACGTTGATCTTGCGCCGCTCCTGGATCGAGGTGGCCAGCTCCGAATGCAGCATCAGGTAGGAGCCGTCGCCCACCAGGGCATAGACCTCGCGCTGGGGCTCGGCGAGCTTGACCCCCAGGGCCGCGTTGACCTCGTAGCCCATGCAGGAATAGCCGTACTCGACGTGGTAGGTGTTGACCCCCTTGCTGCGCCAGCTGCGTTGCAAGTCGCCGGGCAGGCTGCCAGCGGCGGCGACGATCACCGCGTCGTCGGCCAGGGTCTGGTTGAGCACCCCCAGCACCCGGCTCTGGGTCAGGCAGGAACCGGTCAGCTCGATGAACTCGCGCAGCACCGCCGGGTCCAGGTGGTCGTCGATCTCCGGGACAAAACCGTCGGCGTGGTATTCGACCTGGTAGAGCCGGTCCACCTCCGCGTCCAGCTGCGCCCGGGCCTGGCTGACCTGCTCGCCCCAGGCGGCCTGGTAGCCGCTGCGCGCCAGGGCCTCGGCCAGTGCATCCAGGCCTTCCCGGGCGTCCGCCAGCAGCTGCACGCCGTCGAGCTTCAGGGCATCGCAGGGGCTGATATTGAGGTTGAGAAACTGCGCATCGGCGCGGAACAGCGACTTCGAGGCGGTGGTGAAATCGCTGTAGCGGGTGCCGATACCGATGATCAGGTCCGCCTCTTTCGCCAGCAGGTTGGCTGCCAGGCAACCGGTCTCGCCGATGCCGCCAAGGTTCAGCGGATGGCTGGAGACCACCGCGCTCTTGCCGGCCTGGGTTTCGGCGAAGGGAATGCCGAAGCGCTCGGCAAAGGCTTGCAGCGCCTCATTGGCCCCGGAGTACTTGACCCCGCCACCACAGATGATCAGCGGCTTGCACTTGCCGACAAAGGCCGCCACCGCATCCGCCAGCATGGCCGCGCTGGCCGGCCGGCGCTCGATGCGGTGCACGCGTTTTTGCAGGAAGTAATCCGGGTAGTCGTAGGCCTCGGCCTGCACATCCTGGGGCAAGGCCAGGGTCACCGCGCCGGTTTGTGCCGGGTCGGTGAGCACACGCATGGCGTGGATCGCCGCGGTCATCAGTTGCTCGGGACGGTTGATGCGGTCCCAGTATTGGCTCACCGCCTTGAAGGCATCGTTGGTGCTGATGCTCAGGTCGTGGAACTGCTCGATCTGTTGCAGCACCGGGTCGGGCTGGCGGCTGGCATAGACATCGCCGGGCAACAGCAACAAGGGAATGCGGTTGGCGGTGGCGGTCGCCGCGGCGGTCAGCATGTTCGCCGCGCCCGGGCCCACCGACGAGGTGCAGGCGTAGATCTTGCGCCGCAGGTGCTGCTTGGCGAAGCCGATGGCGGCATGGGCCATGCCCTGCTCGTTGCGGCCCTGATGCACCAGCAGCTCGCCGCTGTCCTGCTCCAGGGCCTGGCCCAGGCCAAGTACGTTGCCGTGGCCGAAGATGGTGAAGATCCCGGCGACGAACTTGCTCTGTACCCCATCGACCTCGACGTACTGGTTGTCGAGGAATTTCACCAGGGCCTGGGCCATGGTCAGTCGTGTCGTAGTCATGTCTGCACCTTGTTGAAGACGGTGAAGGTTGCTGCCTGTAGCCGCTGCCGCAGGCTGCGATCGCGACCGAAGGGCGCGCAAGGCCTCGAGATCGCTGAAGGCCTTCGGCCTTATCGCAGCCTGCGGCAGCGGCTACAGGGAACGGTGTTATGCCAGGGCCTGCTTGAGGTGGTCGATGCTCGCGCCGATCGCCCGCTGGATATCCGCCAGCCCATGCACGCTGTCGGCGAAGGGTTCGAACGACAGGTGGCCGTTGTAGCCATTGGCGAGCAAGGTCTCGATCTGCGCCGCGTTGCCGAGGATGTCGCCCTCGCCCACCAGCACCCGGTGGCCGTCGCGAATGCTCGCCAGCGGCGCCTCGCGGTCCTCGACCCCGGAAAGATGCACCAGCCCGGTCAGCTCGGGGAAGAACGCCTGCTCCCCGGCCAGGTAATGGTGAAAGGTGTCGTGCACCAGGCGGAACACATCCAGCCCGCCGATGGCGCGGATCGCCTCCACCGCGGTGCGCTTGCGGCGCAGGGAGCATGTCTCGAAGCCCAGGGGCTCGATAAAACCGAGAATCCCCTGTTCGCGCAGGATCGGCGCCAGCTCAGTCAAGGCGGTGCGCAGGCCGGCGCTGCGCTCGGCTTCGCTGCGGGCATCCGCGCGGTCGTTCAGCGGGCACAGCACCAGGCCGCGGGCGCCGCAGTCGCGGGCATAGGCGGCGAGCTTCAGGGCCTGGGCGCGACGCTCGTCGTTCCAGGCATCGAAGGGGTACAGCGCATTGATCGACAGCACCTGGATGCCATGGGCCGCGCACAGCTGGCGCACCTGTTGCGGCGGCGTGCCGTCTTCGATCTCCACGCCCGCAAGGTCATTGCGGATCTCGATGGCATCGGCTTTCAGGGCCACCGCCAGCTCAATGAACGCCGGCAGGCTCAAATGGGGGGCAACCATACGATTCAGGGCGAAACGCAGCGGCTGGCTCATTATTCTTGTTCTCCAGGACAACGGGGTGAAGGGGCTTACTTGGCGGTCGGCATGCTGAACTCGGGGCCCTTGGCGATGCTGTCCGGCCAGCGCTGCATCACGCTCTTGTAGCGGCTGTAGAAACGCAGGCCTTCCTCGCCGTAGGCGTGGTGGTCGCCGAACAGCGAGCGCTTCCAGCCGCCGAAGGAATGCCAGGCCATGGGCACCGGGATCGGCACGTTGATGCCGACCATGCCGACCTTGATGCTCCGGGCGAAGGCTCGGGCCACGCCGCCGTCGCTGGTGAAGCAGGACACGCCGTTGCCGAACTCATGGGCGTTGACCAGCGCCACCGCGCTGGCGAAATCCGCCACCCGGACGATGCCCAGCACCGGGCCGAAGATTTCTTCCTGGTAGATGCTCATCTCGGTCGTCACGCCGTCGAACAGGGTGGCGCCGACAAAAAAGCCCTGCTCGGCGCCCGGCACCTTGAAGCCCCGGCCGTCCACCAGCAGTTGCGCGCCCTGGGCCACGCCCTGGTCGATGAAACCTTCGACCTTGGCCTTGTGCTCGGCGGTCACCAGCGGCCCCATGTCGCTGTCGCCCTGCATGCCGTTGCCGATCTTCAACTGGTCGATGCGCGGCCGCAGTTTCTCGATCAGCCGGTCGCCGACATCGCCCACCGCCACGGCGATGGAGATCGCCATGCAACGCTCGCCGGCCGAGCCGTAGGCCGCGCCGATCAGGGCATCGGCGGCCTGGTCGAGGTCGGCATCGGGCATCACGATCATATGGTTCTTCGCCCCGCCCAGGGCCTGCACGCGTTTGCCGCGGGACGTCGCCTGTTGGTGGATGTACTCGGCGATCGGCGTCGAGCCGACAAAGGAAATCGCTTCGATGTCCGGGTGCTGCAACAGGCCGTCCACCGCCGCCTTGTCGCCCTGGACCACGTTGAACACGCCATCGGGCAGCCCGGCTTGCGTCAGCAGGCGGGCCATCAGCAGGCTGGCGGACGGGTCGCGCTCGGACGGCTTGAGGATGAAGCAGTTACCGCTGACCAGGGCCAGCGGGATCATCCACAGCGGCACCATCACCGGGAAGTTGAACGGGGTGACCCCGGCGCACACGCCCAGGGGCTGGCGCAGGTTCCAGTTGTCGATGCCGCCGCCGATGTTGTCGCTGAAAGCGGTTTTCAGCAGGCTCGGCGCGCCACAGGCGAACTCGACGATCTCGATGCCGCGGGTCACCTCGCCGCGGGCGTCGGACAGCACCTTGCCGTGCTCGCGGGTGATGAGTTCCGCCAGTTCGTTATGGTGTTGGTCCAGCAGTTCCTTGAACCTGAACATCACCCGCGCACGGCGCAGCGCCGACTGCTCGGACCAGGCCGGGAAGGCCTTCATGGCCGAGGCCACGGCATCGTCCACCGTCTTCTGGCTGGCCAGGGCGACCCGGGCCTGCACGCGGCCGGTGGCCGGGTTGAACACCTTGGCGAAGCGCTCGCCACTGTCCTGCAGCTGACCGTCGATGTAATGGCCGATTACCGGGGCGTCACTCATTGTTCTTGTTCTCCATTGCAATGTTGGAATTCAGAGATCCAGCAGCCAGCTGTGCCGCGGATCGTTATGGAACTGCCAGACCCGCTTGGGCCCGGCCATGACGTTCAGGTAATAGGACTCGTAGCCATAGGGCACGCTGACCGGGTGGTAGCCCTTGGGCACCACCACCAGGTCGCCGTGCTCCACGGCCATGGCTTCGTCTAGGCTGCGGTCGTCGGTGTAGACCCGCTGGAACACGAAGCCCTGGGGCGGGTTGACCTGGTGGTAATAGGTCTCTTCGAGAAAGCTCTGGTGCGGCAGGTCGTCGGTGTCGTGCTTGTGCGGCGGGTAGCTGGAGGAGTGCCCGGACGGCGTGCGCACTTCCACCACCAGCAGCGAATGGGCCGGCTCGCTGTCCGGCAGGATGTCGCACACATAGCGGGTGTTGGCGCCCTTGCCGCGCACGCTGCGCTTCATGCTCGCGGGAAGGATCAGCCGCGGGCCGAGGCCGTTGGCGGTCGCGCCGGGCGCGGCGCAGACGGCGACCTGCACATCGCTCAGGGCGGTGACCTGGGCCTGGCTGCCGGGCGGCAGGTAGACCGCGAAGGGCGACTTGTCCTCGAACACCGATTGCCGGTCGCCGAGGTTGTCCCAGCCGAACGCGCCCTGCCCCGGCGCCTCGCCCTGGATGCCGATGCGCCCGCCGAGCAGCACCAGGCACAGCTCTTTATCACCGGCACTGAGGGGCAGGCTTTCGCCGAGGCTCAGGCGGTAGGCGGCGAAACCGACGTACTGCAATCGGCCCTCAGCCAACTGCACCATGGTCCGGCCCTTGGCCGCGCTTTTGACCAGCAGGCTCATTGTCCGCTCCTCTTATTGAGCAGGGCCTCGTCGAGCAGCGCGCGCAGGGTGTCGTAGCCCTTCTTGGCGTAGACGTAACTCGGTGCCACCGCCGGGTCCTGCTCGGCCTCCACCACCAGCCAGCCCTGGTAATCGGCGGCCAGCAGCTCGTCCAGCAGCGCGGCGAAATCGATGTCGCCATCGCCCGGCACGGTGAAGGTGCCGTTGATGATGCAGTCGGGGAAACTCCACAGGTTGTTGCGCGCCAGCTGCACCACCGGCTTGCGCACATCCTTGAAGTGCACGTGGCAGACACGGCGGATATGTTTGCGCAGCACGTCCAGCGGTTCGCCACCGCCCATGTAGCAGTGGCCCGAATCGAACAGCAGGCCGACTTCGCTGCCGGTCAGGCTCATCAACTTGTCGATGTCCGCCGGCGATTCGACGTAGGCGCCCATGTGGTGGTGGTACGCCAGGCGCACGCCCTGGGACAGGGTGAAACGTGCCAGCTCGGTGAGCTTGTCGGCGTACTCCTGCCAGGCCTGTTCGCTGTGAAAACGCGGACGCTCCACCAGGGCAATGCGCTGGCCCTGGATCGAGTCGGCGACCTCGCCGTAGACCAGCACCCTGGCGCCGTTCTGCGCCAGCAGCTGGACATGGCTGGCGATGGCGTCGATCTCCTCGGCCACCGAGCGCCGGGCCAGGCGGCTGGAATACCAGCCCGAGACCAGCGCCAGGTCATACGGGCGCAGCACATCGCCGACGCCCTTGGCATCCTTGGGGAACTTGCCGTTGAGCTCGAAACCTTCGTAGCCGATCGCCTTGCCCTCGCTCAGCGCCGTGCTCAAAGGCGTTTCGCCGCCGAGGGACGGCAGGTCGTCGTTGCTCCAGGAAATCGGGTTGATGCCAATTCGGATTGCGGGCATGGCTGCACCTTTTATTGTTTTCTAAAGCGTTCTGAAAAATTCCCGGCCTCGTACCCACTGCCGTAGCCCCTGTAGCCCTGTAGCCGCTGCCGAGCTTTAGCGAGGCTGCGATCGGTGGCGCAGCCACCGCAAGCGTTGTACCTGACACTGCGCGTTGTCAGGTTTTGCGAGCGCTTCGCACTCGATCGCAGCCTCGCTACGCTCGGCAGCGGCTACAGGTATTGCGTCAAGGCTCTTGCGGTCAGGCTCTAATGTTCAGGCGCGAGCCGCGCGCCAGGCGTCGATCAGCTCGACAAAGGTCGCCTGCACCCGGCGGATCAGGGTTTCGTCGTCGATCTCGTTGGCCAGCCAGGCCCGGCTCGGCTCGTGGAAAATCGTGCGGCCCACGGCGAACCCACGGCAGGCGCGGCTGTCGGCGGCCTGGCGGAAGCCCTCGGCCAGGGCCGCCGCCGGGGCATTGAGGCCCAGCAGCACCACGCCACGGCAATAGGGGTCGCGCGCCTCGATCAACTCATCGAGCTGCTGCCACTGCTCGGCGCTCTGCGCCTCGATCTTCCACCAGGCCGGGAAGATGCCCAGGTTGTACAGGCGCTTGAGGGCGCGGTAGAGCACGTCCGGATGGGTCGAGGGATGGTCCTTGGGCGGAATGATTTCCAGCAGCAGCTCATGGCCGCTGACCTGGGACGCCTGGTACAGGCCCTTGATCTGCGCTTCCTGCTCCAGGCGCAGCAGCGGCTCGTCGTCCGGGTGGTACTGCACCAGGCACTTGATGATCTGCTCCTGGGGCCAGGCGATCAGGTTGCTGCCGACCGAACGCCCGTGTTCGAAAGCCAGCGGCCGCGAGCCCTGGACTTCCACCGGCCGCGCCACCCACCAGCCACGACCGGTGGCGGCGTTCAGCGAATCCTGGCCGAAACGCTGGTCGGCCAGCAGGCCGACATCGGCCTCGACGCCCTGCTCGCGCAAGTCGGCCTCGACCCGCTCCACGGCCTGGATAAACAGCTGCTTGAGTTGGCTGATGGCCTTGAGTTCGCGTCCGCCCTTCTGTGCCAGTTCCACCAACTGCCCGCGGTGGTCGAAGGCAAAGATGAACAGCTGCTTCCAGGCCTTGCGCGGCACGCTGACCTGATGCAGGCGCTGCAGGGTGCTGTCCTGGTCCGGCCGGGTGATGGGCTGCGGGCTGTTGAACAGGTAATCCAGCTCGGCGCGGGTCGGCATCGCCGGCGCGCAGGCGTGGCGCGACACCACCAGGCCGCCGCAGGCATTGGCCAGCTGGCAGCAGCGCTCGTCGCTGGCGTCCTCCAGCCAGCCGCTGAGGAAGCCGGACATGAAGGCATCGCCCGCCCCCAGCACGTTGAGCACTTCGACCCGCACCCCGGGGTAAATGGCGCCGTCTTCCAGGCGCGCCGGGATCGCCCCGTGGATCACCGTGCAGCCCTGGGGACCGAGCTTGACCACCAGGGTCGCGGCGGTCAGCGAGCGCACCGTGCGCAAGGCGCCGAGCAAGTCGTCGCTGCCGCCGGCGATGAGGAATTCTTCTTCGGTGCCGACGATCAGGTCGAAGCGCGGCAGGATCTTCTGCACATGGGCGCTGACGTTCTGGTCGGCGACAAAGCGGGTCTCGCCGTCGGCCTTGCCCGCCAGGCCCCAGAGCACCGGGCGGTAGTCGATGTCGAGCACGCGCTGGACCTTGTGCCGCTCGGCGTAAGCCAGGGCCTGGAGGCTGGCCTGGTACACGCCGTCGGTGGAGAAATGGGTGCCGGTGATCAGCAAGGCCTTGCTGGAGGCGATAAAGGCTTCGTCGATGTCTTCGGCGCGCAGGGCCATGTCGGCGCAGTTCTCGCGGTAGAACACCAGGGGGAAGGTCTCGCGGTCCTTGAGACCGAGCAGGACCAGGGCAGTCAGGCGCTGCGGATCGACCTTGATCGCACTGACGTCGCAGCCTTCGCGGGCCAGGGACTCCACCAGGAACCGCCCCATGTGATCGTCGCCGACCCGGCTCAGCATCGCCGAGCGCAAGCCCAGGCGCGCAGTGCCGAAGGCGATGTTGGCGGACGAGCCGCCAAGGTATTTGGCGAAGCTCAAGACATCTTCCAGGCGGGCCCCGACCTGCTGCGCATAGAGGTCGACGCCCAGGCGTCCGAGGCAAATCAGATCCAATTGACGCCCATTGGCAAAACGAGTCTGGCCCATGCTGGCTCCTGTTATTTTTATCAGCCTGCGCGTGGCACCGAGGGAGGCGCCGAACGCTCTTGGTGGATGCAGACTAAAACGTTCACCGACGCCAATCAATATTTTTTCTATAAATTTTTTACGTGGAATATTTTTTCCAATAAACTTTTTCAAGGCCGGTCCAGGCAGCGTGCATCGTTTCAGCAGGCTGCCTGTGGGTGCGCGCCTCAAGATTTTCCCCGCGCCGACCCTGTAGACTGCGCACAGCCCACCTATTGTCAGGGGATGGATCAACCCGCCCGTTCCCATTCAGTACAAGCACAGAAGGATTGCCTATGTCCCGCACCGATCAGCCGGCCACGACCGAGAGCCCGCAAGACAGCGACCTCGCCAGTCCCCCGATCAATGCCGAGCGCCTGCTGCAGCTGATCACCCAGGAATACGAAAGCCTGCCGCGCCAGCTCAAGCGCATCGCCAGCTACATGAGCCAGCAGAGCGACCGGATCATGGTCGACCGCATCAGCGACATCGCCCGCGAATGCGAGGTGCACCCTTCGGCCATCGTGCGCTTCTCCCAGCGCTTCGGCTTCAGCGGCTTCAGCGAAATGCAGGCGCTGTTTCGCGAGGCCTACACCCACAAGGCCACCCCGGTACAGAACTACCAGCAACGCATCCGCAGCATGATCGCCAACAAGTCGCAGAAGGCCAGCGGTGGCGACCTGGCGCGCGAGTGCATCAACGCCACCCTGTCGGGCATCGAGCGCCTGGGCCTGGAACTGGATGACGCGGCCTTCGACAAGGCCGTGGACCTGGTGGTCAACGCCGACAACATCTACGTGGTCGGGGTGCGCCGCTCCTTCGCCGTGGCCGATTACCTGGTGTACAACCTGCAGCACACCAACAAGCGCATCCACCTGGTGTCGGGCCTGGGCGGCAGCTACCGCGAACAGATGCGCAGCATCCGCCCCAACGACCTGGTGATCGCCATCAGCTTCACCCCCTATGCCAAGGAAACCCAGCACTGCCTGCGCATCGCCCAGCACCACCAGGCCAAGACCCTGATCATCACCGACAGCAACCTGTCGCCCCTGGCCAAGCGCGCCAACAGCGTGCTGCTGGTCAACGAAGGCAGCTCGTTCGCCTTCCGCTCCCTGAGCGCCACCTTGTGCCTGTGCCAGGCGCTGTTCATCGCCGTGGCCTACCGCCTGGAACTGAAGGTCGACGAGATTCACGAGCAGGCGGGGTTCGAGGACTGAGCCCCAGCTCTGCCAGCATTTTTCGATTCCCCCCTGTTTGATCACCGCAAGGAGTCGCTCAATGAAACTGATCGGTATGCTCGATTCGCCCTATGTCCGCCGTGTCGCCATTACCCTCAAGCGCCTGGATATCCCGTTCGAGCATGAGGCGTTGTCGGTGTTTCGCACCTTCGAGCAGTTCCAGCGCATCAACCCGGTGGTCAAGGCGCCGACCCTGATCTGCGACGACGGCACGGTGCTGATGGACTCGTGCCTGATCATCGACTACCTGGAAACCCTGGCCGGCCGCAGCCTGTTGCCGGCGGCGCCCCAGGCGCGGGCCCACGACCTGCGGCTGATCGGCCTGGCCCTGGCGGCCTGCGAGAAGTCGGTGCAGATCTACTATGAGTACCAACTGCGCCCCGCACATAAGCAGCACCAACCGTGGCTGGAGCGGGTTCGCGGGCAACTGGCGGCGGCCTATGGCGAGCTGGAAAACGAACTGGAAAAACGCCCGCTGGCCACCGACGGCAACATCGACCAGGCCGGTATCAGCCTGGCCGTGGCCTGGAGCTTTACCCAACTGGTGGTGGCCGAGCATCTGGATGCCGCGCGGTTCCCCAGGGTCAAGGCGTTTGCGGAGTATGCCGAAGGGTTGGCGTTATTTGTCGGCACGCCACTGATCTGACCTCGGGGTTGCGCATCCCCGACGATGCGCAACTCCCCCCTGGTCTTCCCCCCCCTCACCGCGCACCGCCAACCCAAAACGCCTCACCCAACCGATGACCACAGTGGTGAAGTCAGCAGTCGGCATGAGCAGCCTGCCGCCATTCGACTACACAGGCGTGGCCATTGTGGTGGGCGTGATAGGGCTGATCCGTTGCATGCCAGTAGTGCCGTCTGGGGCTTGTCACAATCTTTCGACACATTACCTGCGGCCATGGTGTCCAGGGCATCTCCCGTCGAGTGGGGAGCACTGTCCTGCTCATAAATACGACTTACACGTACCCGTCCACGCCTCTCCGAAAAGGCTCGGAATTTTCCTACAGACTCTATTCCTTGGGCAGGAGCAGCCTGCAACCAAGTCGTGGGGGATAGCCTTCCTGTTGGATAAAAGCACGGACCGCCTATCCCTCCTGCCCGCCCCTGTGAGGCTCAAGGGACTGTCGATACCACTGGTATAGCGGCTCACGCCTGCACCGAACCTGCCGGCCTCATACACCCTGCGTTTTAAAAGACACCACATGCCTTGTGGGGGGAACGCTGTGTGCCTGGCGGGCAGGAGAACTCATGACGGAAGGCCCGGTCGCTGACGCCCTCGCTCAAGCGACCGCCAAATGAGTGTCTGATCAAGGGAGAAAGGAAAATGAATCGCCTCGATTTTTCCAGACGCCTTGCGAGCTCATTGCATAACGCTTTTCAAACTCTATCGGCGACAGCTGATTATTGAAACCATGAAGGAGCGGTGTAATGTCAAAAAAAAACAGAAAGCATTATCCTGATAGTTCATTCAGAGTTATAGCCACCATTGTATTGGTGACGGGCGCCTGTCTACCTGAAGCTTTTGCGGAAGAAGAAATTCAGAAAAACTTCTCGATAAAAGTCATGGCCTTCAATATATGGAACCTGGGGGATGGCTCCAAAATCTGGGACTCGAAAAAAAAGCAAAAAAATATACTAACCTATTCAAAAGAAATGAAAAATCTTCTCTTGGAGGTATCACCAGACATTCTTGTCCTACCAGAGCTCGACAACAATGCGAGATATACATTTGCGAAAGAAAATCTTGTAGATGCATTTTCGAGAAATACAATTGATGTTTTGAACAGTCGCCCTCGGAAGCAAAGCAGCTTTATTGACGTACAAAAAAACCAGGATTACAGTTCTGGAGGGAAAGGAAGTGGAAGTATTTTCTCTTCTATAAAATTTGATGATTCAGGCAAAGACTCTATCAAAATCCATCCCGGCAATGGATTTCCCGAAGCCGTTGTGACTGGCATACATCTAGATCATGGGGACAATTCGAACAGTCGGATTACGCAGGCCAAAAAACTTAATACAGATGCAGCAGCAGCCCGTATTCCAATGCTCATCCTGGGTGATTTCAATGCCGGTGATATTTCAGAACGAGGGTTGCACGATGTAACTCAACAATTATTGGTGATGAGTAAATCTGACCCAGACAAAAATGACACAACAAAACAAAAATACATAATGTATGAAAAACTTAGTTACAACTATCTTAACAACGCAGCAGACGCAGCAAAATATCATAAAATAATCCAAGACAAATTTCCCAACGATAATATTTTCAAATTATCCTGGGCTAATTGGGCAAAAACGCTGAAGGAGAGCCTGGATAATGATGAAAAAAAAGACATTGGACTCCGGGATGAAACCTATCCGGTTTCTGGCAACCTGCCGGTTACAATGAACACTTTGAAGAAGCAGTTTCAACTCCTCCAACTGGAGCAAAACAGGGAACTGTTTCAGCCAAGCGTAGTAGGCGATGGGCGAGCCACCTGGACAAGTGATGGCGAGGACAAGGAAAACAAATGGCCGGGCTGGGACCGGGCGACGATCGATCATGTGATGATGTCGCGCCCCTTCGCCAAATGGGTGGAAATTGCTCCCGATGAGAGCTCTGGCAATCTCAGCAAGCTAGCCAGGCTGGCTGACGGCGTCGGCTCTCTGTCAGACCATGAACCTGTGGCACAGAATCTACGCTGGGTCGGGCCGCAACTTGAAACTTACAAGGACGGCGCAGGTGCACAAGAAAAAACACGCCTTGTATGGGGCGCCAATGCCTACAACTTTGCGCAAAGAAACAAAGAATTCCATCTTGTGCGCAACAATCACCGTAACGATGTCTATCTTGGCCAGGTCGCTGACGACCAAGGCAACCCCACAGAGAACTACCTGACTGTTGCCGAGAAAAAAACCCTTCTCAACTGCGCGGGCAATGACAGCCGTCTCCAACAGGCGGTCAAGAATTATTGCCTCGACGATCATTCTTTTATCGGTGAAACCCTCGTGACGGACGAAGGCCTCCTCATTGTCGAGGAGGATAACGCCCTGGGGGGGCCCCAGGCCAAGCTGCGGCTGGCGAATGGCGGCCTGAGGGTGGAAGGCCGGTCCATGTTTCAGCTCGGTCGTGAAGTTGTTCTCGAGCAACGCGGATGGATCGATGTCGTGGAATCCGGCCACACGGTGTCTGCTCAAGGAGCCCTGACGGGCGCAGGCAGCCTTGCGAAACTGGGGGCCGGGACTTTGCTGCTTTCGGCGCCCAACAGCTATACAGGCGGAACGTTTGTCGAGGAAGGCACCCTCAGGGCCGGCGTGGCGGGCGCTTTCGTGAACAATACCGCCTACTCCCTGAACGGCGGAACGCTCGATCTCAACGGATTCGACCTGGCCGTTTCGAAGCTTGAGGGCAAGGGCGGCACTATTCAGCTGGGAAATGGCTCGCTCACCGTGGATCAAGGCGTCAATACACACTACGACGGTGCGATAGAAGGGCTCGGCGGGCTGACCAAATCTGGGAGTGGCGAGCTCACCCTTAATGGCCAGAATAGCTATACCGGTGCAACCCTGGTCCAGGAAGGCATCCTCAAAGCCGGAGTGGCGGGTGCTTTCGTGAACAATACCGCCTACGCCATTAATGGCGGAACGCTTGATCTCAACGGGTTCGACCTGACCGTTTCGAAGCTTGAGGGCAAGGGCGGCACTATTCAGCTGGGAAATGGCTCGCTCACCGTGGATCAAGGCGTCAATACACACTACGACGGTGCGATAGAAGGGCTCGGCGGGCTGACCAAATCTGGGAGTGGCGAGCTCACCCTTAATGGCCAGAATAGCTATACCGGTGCAACCCTGGTCCAGGAAGGCATCCTCAAAGCCGGAGTGGCGGGTGCTTTCGTGAACAATACCGCCTACGCCATTAATGGCGGAACGCTTGATCTCAACGGGTTCGACCTGACCGTTTCGAAGCTCGAAGGCAAGAACGGCACTATCCAGCTTGGAAATGGCTCGCTCACCGTGGATCAAGGCGTCAATACACACTACGACGGTGCGATAGAAGGGCTCGGCGGGCTGACCAAATCTGGGAGTGGCGGGCTCATCCTCAATGGCCAGAATAGCTATACCGGTGCAACCCTGGTTCGGGAAGGACATCTGGTCGTCGGTGACCGCGATCATCCTAACGCCCGCCTGGCAGGCGAAGTCACTGTCGGCCAGGACGCCATGCTGAGTGGTAGTGGCACGCTTGACCGTTTGATTATCGACTCTGGCGGTACGGTAGCGCCGGGTAACTCCATCGGGACGCTGCGCACCGGTGATGTGACATTCAATGCGGGTTCGGTGTATTCCGCCGAAGTCGGCCCCAATGGACGGAGCGATCTGATCGATAGCAGCGGTATTGCAACCCTTAATGGCGGTGAGATCAGAGTATCCCTGGAAAACCGCACCAACCTCTTGACGGAGGAGGAAGCAAAGACGCTGGTCGGACAAACCTTCAATATTCTTACAGCGCAAAAAGGTATCGTGGGCCAGTTTTCCTCAGTCACGCCTGACTATCTGTTCCTAAATAGCCAGATAAGCGTCCCACCGACACTACAATTGCTTTCCCCTGTTGTACCTGCAACACCCGAACAACCTGTTCAGCCCGTGCCGGCAGTGGCGATTGCTCCAACGCCAGAACCGTCACCGTCTATAACCACAACTCCCGCACAACCCGTTCAGCCCGTGCCGGAAGTAGCCGCCATGAGCATCGCCGTTCAGCGTAATCAAACCAGCTTTGCCAGCGTGGCCCAGACCAGAAATGAGCGGGCGGTTGCAACTGCGGCTGACACCCTTGCCCCAGGAAACCCTGTCTATGAGAGTCTCTTGACCTTCATCTCTGCCGAGCAAGCCCGTCAGGCCTTCAAGCAACTTGATGGTCAGGTCCATTCCGATGCCGCCGCTGCGCAGATCACCGACAGCCGCTACGTTCGCGAGGCGGTAAATGCTCGCCTGCAGCAAACTCAAGCATTGAATCCAGATGCACCGATTCAAGCCGATAACAGCAACGGCGGCTGGGTACAGTTGCTTGGAGGTCACACCCAACTCAACTCCGATCACAACGCTACCGGCTACAGCTCCTCTACCAGCGGTGTTCTACTCGGTCTAGACACTGACATTGGGGATGGATGGCGACTCGGCGGGGCAACTGGCTACACCAAGACTGAAGTGAAGGGTTCCTCCAAAAACTCGGTAGACAGCGACAACTTCCATCTGTCGGCTTATGGCGGCAAACGCTTCGATACCCTCGCCCTGCGTTTCGGCGCAGCGACCACCTGGCACCACTTCGACACGTCCCGTAACCTGGAGTACGGCAACCAATCGGCTCATCAAAAAGCCACCTACCACGCACGAACGGATCAAGTATTCGGCGAGGTCGGCTATACCGCCTGGTCGGCCTTCGAGCCCTTTGCCAACCTGACCTACATCAACTTCCAGAACGACTCGTTCAAAGAGCGTGGCAAAGCAGCAGCGCTACATGCCAGCAAGCAAAGCCAGGATAGTATTGTCTCGACAGTTGGCCTGCGTGGGCAGATGCAGTTACCGGTGAGTTCCACTCGCTCGGTTAAACTGCGCGGTGAGCTGGGCTGGGAGCATCAGTACGGGGAACTGGACCGTGAAAGCTCCTTGAAATTTGTCGGCAGCGAGGCTGCGTTTGCGGTGAACAGCGTACCTGCGTCCCGAGATGGCGCGATGGTTAAAGCCTCGGCAGAAATGGCCATGACCAAGGACACACAGGTATCTCTGAACTACACCGGGCTGCTTTCCCGTCAGGGTGGTGGCAATGCAGTTAACCTGGGATTCTCTTTCCAGTTTTGACTTCAGACAAGTCGTAGGTGCAATGAGGTTTTCATTGCACCACTCGAACATCTTACGAGGACCAAGGGCCAGGCTTTATCGCCTGGCCCTTGGCGTATGTGGGTTTAAAACAGCTCGACTGAAGATGGCTAAGGGCTACGCCTTTCCTGCAAGCCCAGAATCTGTGCGACAACTCGTGGCTTTATTCGCTATGAACTGGGCAAGAGCTCCAGCCTGGCTCGACAATCACCAGGCCAGCGCTCATGGCGCAACCCACCTCCTCCGGGTTTGCCTACCCTCCAGGCAGCACCATGCATCACGTCACTTCCTGGCCTGCTCACGCATTTACCGCTCACGCAACGCCTCTTGCGCCTTGTTGAACGGCTTGATCAGATAATCGAGAACCGTCTTCGATCCAGTCTTGATGTCCACCGTGGCGATCATCCCCGGGGCGATGGGGAACTGCTTGCCGGCCTTGTTCTGCAGAAAACTCGAGTGCGTACGGATAAAAACCCGGTAGTAATAGTTTTCCGGCTTGACCTTGTCCTGAATGGTATCTGGAGAAATTGTCACCACCTGGCCGTCCAGCCCGCCATAGATCGAATAGTCATAGGCAGTGATTTTTACCTTGGCCGCCTGGTCCGGGTGGATGAAAGCAATGTCCCGCGGCGAAATGCGCGTCTCGATCAGCAGTTGGTCATCCACCGGCACAATTTGCATCAAACGGCCATTGGGAGAAATGACCCCACCGATGGTTGTCACCTCGATGCCGTTCACGATGCCGCGTACTGGCGACAGCACAGTCATGCGTTTCAGCGAGTCTTCCCGCCCGCGGATGACCGGGCTCAGGGCGCTGAGCTCGGCCCGGGCCTTGGACAGCTCTTCGCCCGCCTGTACCTGGAAGGCTGACCGCAGCTCGGTCATCTTGAGTTGAAGCTCGCTGCGCTGGCGCTGCAGGCGGAAGACTTCCACATCGCTGGCAACGCCATTCTTGGCCAGGCTCTGGGTAATGCGCAGTTCACGGTCAACCAGCTGGAGCGATTCGTTGACCCCCGCCACGGACTCCTTGAGCCGGTTGGTTCGCTCACGGTGCAACCGGGTCTCATGAGCAATCAACTGCGGATACATCGACAGCTCCTCGGGAAAGCTCAGCGCCGTACCGTCCACCTCGGCTTGCAAACGGGTCGCGCTGGCCAGTACCGCGCGATAACGCGCTGTGCTTTCCTCGACATTCGACTCGGTCTTGGTCGGGTCCAGCTGGGCCAGCACCTGCCCCGCTTCCACCAGGTCGCCCTCGGCCACCTTGAGTTCCGCCAGGATCCCTCCTTCCAGCGACTGGATGACCTGTTCATGGGAGCTGGGAATCACCTTGCCATCCCCCTTGGAGACTTCATCGAGCGGCGAAAAGTAGGCCCAGGCACCAAACACCAGAAACAGTAGAAGCACACTGTTGATCACGTTGGTGGCGTGGCTCAACGCGGCATCGTCCGCCGGGTCCATAGACTCGACCGGCGCACGCTTGCCCATGAAGCTCCACAAGCGGGCCCCTACGTTGGCTAAATCAATCATTCAGGTAGCTCCAGAAGTAGAGTCAGTGTTCGAACGGCTGAGCAGACTGATCGCCAGGTCCCTGGGCTCATCCAGGACGATGCGCCCGTCATCCACCACGATGATCCGCTCGACCAGTTTCAGCAGGGCCGGCCGATGCGTCGCAATCAACAGGGTCTTGCCCTGGGCCCAGGTATCCAGATGTTCCAGGAACAGCTGTTCGGTGCCTTCATCAAGCGATGAAGTAGGCTCGTCCAGCAGCAGCACGTTAGGCTGGCGCAACAGCAGGCGGGCCAGCAACAGGGCCTGTTTCTGGCCGCCCGACAAGCCAAGCCCGCCCTCCATGATCAAGTGGTCAAGTCCGGTGGGCAGCTTCTCGACAAAGGCGTTGGCACCGGTCAACTCCAGCGCCGACAGCATCTCCTGGTCCGCAGCCAGGGGCGCGCCCAGTTGCAGGTTTTCCCGGATCGTGCCATGGAACAGCCGGGCGTCCTGGGTCAGCAACGCTACATCCCGTCGCAGGTCCGCCGGGTCCAGGTGATTGAGACGCACACCGTCCAGACTGATGGCGCCACCGAGCACATCGACCCCGCCCACCAGCGCTTGGAGCAAGGTCGATTTACCCGCGCCATTACGCCCCAACACGGCAATGCGCTCGCCAGCACTGATACTCAATTGCTCGACCCGCAAGACCGGGCTGCCTTCACCGTAGGCAAACTTCGCTTGGCTCAATTCATAGTCGCCATACAGGTGCGCCCGATGCACTTTGTGCGCGTGCTCTGGATGATCGGTGGGCAACTGCATCAGCTGATTCAGACCGGACAACGCGGTTTTGGCCTGCTGCCAGCGAATGATCACCTGGGTCAGCATGGCCATCGGCGCCATCATGCGCGAGCCCAGAATGGATGCAGCAACCAGTGAGCCGGTGGTCAGATCTCCGGCCATCACCATCGGTGCGCCAAAGAAAATCACCAGGGCAAAGACCAGGGTCTGCACCGATTGCGACCAGTACTGCAAACGATGGGTCAGTGCCTTGAGCCGCAGGTTTGCGCTGGCGGTTGTCGAGTTGTAGTGGTTCCAGCTTGACTGGAACTTCTGCTCGGCCTGCAACGCTTTGACGTCATCGAGCCCCTGGATGGTTTCCACCAGCAAGGCATTGCGCAAGCTGGACTCTCTCAGAGCCTCGTTGGCCAGACGCCCCAGCTTGCGCTGGCACAACAGACCCGGGCCGATCATCAACACCAGGGCGAACAACGGGATCAATCCCAGCGGTCCCACCAACATCCAGAACACTGCCAGAAACAGCAGGAAAAATGGCAGGTCCGCCAGCGCGCTCATCGTACTGGAGGTAATCAGCTCGCGAATCTGCTCCAGCTCGCGCACTTGGGCAATGAAGGTCCCGGTGGAACGAGGCCTGGCAGAATTGCGCAGGCGGATGGCATGCCCGAAGACCTTGTCCGACAGCCGAGTATCGGCACGCTTGCCCAACAGGTCGGTCACATGGGAGCGGGCATTGCGCATCATGAAATCGAAGGCGGCGGCAATCAACACGCCGATAAACAACACATACAGGGTGGGCATCGAAGCCGCCGGCACTACCCGGTCATAGGTCTGCATTGAAAACATGATCCCGGCCAGTCCCATCAGGTTGGCCACCAGCGACGCGAACATCACGTAACGGTAGGACTTCAAGTCCAGCAGGATGATGTCTTTGAACCAGTTCCTGTTGTAGGGCTTGATGTAGGCATCGACCCGCATATCCACCCGATTGCCGATCGGGCGCAGGAGAATCACCCGGCGACACTTGGCAATCAATTCCTCACGAGACAGCACGGTGGGCAGACCGTGCTCTCCACTGAGCCTGACCTGCAGCTTGTCGTCCGCCCCCACCTCTTCGATCAGCGCCAGCTGACCGTGGGTCAATTGCACCAACAGTGGCATGCGCCATTGGGTCAGGTCGCCGTCCTGCAACTCGTCGTCGACCTTGACCGACAGCCCCAGATGCTTGGCGATGGCATACAGCTGGTCATCGCCATGGGCCGTGTTCTGCCAGGCCGCCGCCAACCGCGCATCCTCGGGCGAGAAGTTCAGGTTGTAATGCTGGGCCACCAACAACAGCATTTCCAGCCAGGGCAAGGGAGCTGCCTGTCCGGAGCCCTGCAGCACAGCATCCGCTAGCGGCTTCATGACAGCCACCCGGGATGTTGATCATCCCTCTCCAGCATTGTCGAATGACCGACATACAGCGTCTGCCCGACTTCCCCCACAGTGGCGCTGCTTCGCGTTGGAGAGCAAGTAGCGCCAACATGAGTGCGTGATGTTATGAGCCCTATTGCCAACGGCAACATAACTTTCGCGCAGGCAAAACCATCGCGCGAACTAAAATTCCGAAACATGACTGATACCTTAAAGAGAAGTCCCGGGCCTTGAAGCCCGGGACTTTGTTATAACAACTTAAACAACCGTAATACTGCTCTGAACCCAAACATCCTGTTTAGTCAAACCATCAACATAGTGCACATAACTAACACCGTTATCTACGACTTTTTGGCCATCGGCTTTCCAAGAATCGGCGAGATCCAATGTACTGCCTTCAGTCAATTTGAGGCTACCCGTCTTCATCAAATCCTCCCACTTCACGGTAAGAGGTTTCTCCTGCGGATCGGTCTTGGGTTGCAGGCTGACCATCTTCTTCGGATCCAATTTCTGTTCCGAAGCAAAGTTGAACAACGGCAAATCATTTACCTTGTCTGGTGCAGCCTGGTTTTCGTCAAGCGCTGTATCCGCCGTAGGTTCAGGTATCACCAACGGAGTGACAGTCACCTCGTTCAGCGCAGTCACTGTCTTGTAATTGGCAATGTGCACATTAAGTGTCGAAGTTACCGTTTCGCCGTTGTCATGCTTGAGGACATACGTGAAGACATCTTTTTCGTTCAACACATCAAGCTTGAGATCAGGGGTGTAGATAAACTTACCCTCCTTGGACATGTGCAACGTCCCAAACTTACCCTTGATCTCCCGGGTATAACTGCTGCCCATGTTCGTATCATTGACCTTGATCACCTTGACCGCGTCGATACTTTGGCCATTGTCATCACGCAACAGATCACCGGCCACGGAATAGGCCAGGAGCTTGACCTCAAAGCGCGATTCCACGGTTTTGCCTGATTCGGTCCTGGCTTCATAGCTGAAAACCTCCCGTGCAGTATCAAAGTTTGGGTTTTTTTCCTGCAGGTATTTGTACTCACCGTTAGACTTGATCACCAACTGCCCAAACTCGCCCTTCAGCACGATATCGACCAGATCATTGGTGCTCTCGTCATTGACACTCAGCAGTTTTACGAGTTTTTCGCCATCTTCCAGAACGACCTTGTCATAGATGGTGTTATCCGGATAACCACCCACCAGGGACTCTTTCTGGATGAACACTCCGGTTTGCTTAACCCCTAACCCGAGCGCATCGACATTACTAACATACGCGCGGTATTCCCCTGGCGTTTCAAATGCAATACCGACCCCGGCATTCCAACCAAGGTTCAGTGCGGAAATATTGAAAAAACCGCCCGTACTGTCACTTCTTACATCGCGCCATGCACCATCCACCCATTTTTCTACTCCAAGATTATTCCAGTTACCTACGCCAATAAGGCTCAACGCCGTTGATGTTTCAAACCCGACGGTGGCTTTCTCGTCCTTACCAACAACGAAACCAAATGTTTTCTTAGTAATACCACCACCAACCGCCTTATCGATAAGCCAATTGATCCCGCCAGATCCAATTGTGAGAAAGCTCGCCTTTTCATTGATTTTTTCACCCTTTTTATCAGGATCAATGAACTGCCCGACATTCACATCCGTCACTTGCGACACCAGCTGGAATGGTGCAATCACCGATACCGGCGTCGATAACGACTTGCCATCGCTGGATGCCGAATAGACATCCAGCTTTATGCCTCCCGACACCGTCGGGCTGATCGTCACCTTGTAGTCGCCATTGGTATTGGCAATCGCGGTCTTGCCCAACTGTTTACCCGTGGCATCCTTGATCACGATATTGCTGCCCGGCACCGCTTTACCCGAGACCTCCTTGCCATCAGCACTGATTGACGCATCCAGCACCGGGGCAGGCTGGCCGTTCGCCAGCGGCACGACCAGGACCTTGGGCAGCGACTGTGCCTCACCCAGCTGCGCCACGACCGAGATCAAACTGCCAGGCGCCTGCTTGGCAACATCCACGCTGAACCTGCCGGTGTTATCGGCGTCGACGGTGCCCAGGGCCTTACCGTCCGGGCCCTTGATGGTGACGCTGGCCTTGGCTTTGGTGGTGCCGGTGATTTTGGTCCCCGTGGCGTCTATCTGAGCCTGGAGGTTAAGTGGCGCGGACGTGAATTCCGGTACTTGCACAAAGGCCGGTACGGACTCGATCCCCTTGCCCTGGGCGGTAACCGCCAGGGTCGTCTCGGCGTCCTGTTTGGGAATCGTGACTGCAAAGGTCCCGTCTGGCCGGACCACACCCGAGCCGATGTCTTCATTCTCAGCGTTCTTGACCCGAATAATCTCTCCTGGCTGCCCCTTGCCTGTAACCGTCGACTTGGACCCGGCTGCATTGACGATCGCCACTTCGGTCGGTGTATTGGAGGCGACATAAGGGGTCATCACCGTTTCCGAGTCAGACTCCTTGCCACCGTGCTGCAAGGCAACATTCAGCAGTTGCCCGCCTTGCTGAGGAGCGATGCTCGCCTCAAAGCTGCCATCGGGCTTGACGATACCCTTGCCGATAATGCTCGTGCCATCCGCGGCCTTGACCAGCACCACCGCACCCGGCGCGCCCTTGCCCAGCACCTTGGTACCGGTTGCATCGACACTCAAGTCGAACGGCTTGGGCGGCTTGCTGTCGGCGACCATCGGTGTCGCCAGTTGCGTCGGCAACGAGGTTTTCTTCCCGTCTGTCGCCGTCAGCTCAAGCAGCGAGCCACCGGGTTGCGCGACGATATTGGCCGAGAAATAACCACTCACATCAACCTTGAAAGTACCCAGGTCCTGGCCCGTCTCCTTGTTAATGATCTTGACGTCAAGGCCGGGCTTGGCCTTGCCCAGGATACGAGTGCCACTCGGGCTGATGCTCTCCACGATAGGTGCCAGTGGGCGATCCTTGTCGACCGCCGGCGCGGTGACCTTCACCTCGGGTGAAACCTTGCCTTCGTGAGAGGCGCTCAGGCGCAGGGACGCACCGCTTTGCGGCGGGGTCTTCAAGGCAATCACGGCCACGCCGTCCTTGCCTACGACACCACTGTTCAACAGCGCCCCACTGGCATCCTTGACCAGAATGATATCCCCCGGCTTGCCCTTGGCGGTGATTCTGCCGTCGTTGCCGAAGGCCGCGTCTCGCGGTGCCAGTACCGGGACAGTGAGCGGGGCCGGGGCCGAGCTTTCCTTGCCCACCCGGAGCACGCCAACCAGCGCCTCGCTGCTGGCAATGGAAGGCAAGGTGATGTTGCCCTTGCCCTGCGCATTGAGCTGTACGCTGGCGGTGCTGCCGTCCGGCAACTTGATGTCGATCTTCGCCAGGGGGGTGCCCTCAACGGCAACCTTGCCGGTGAGCGCATCCACCGCCCCAAAGATGGGTGGCAACAGAGGGACGCTGACCGCGACCGACGCCGCCGAGGTCTCCTGGCCCTGGGTCTGCACGGCAGACACATTCTGCCCGCCCGCAACGGTCGGAACCTGAAGCACGCCCTTGCCCTGATTGTCCAGTATCACAGGCAGGCCTATGGCCTTGCCTGTACTGTCTTTCAATTGCACTCTCGCACCCGGCTTGCCGATGGCCTCGACCTTGCCGGTCTGCGGATCGACGTCACCCAGCACTGGCGCCAACAGTGGCAACTTGGTCGTGGCCGAAGGCAGTGACGCCTCGCCGTTGACCTTCTGCACCGCGCTGATGGCCTGCCCGCTCATCGTCTGTGGAATCTGTACCTGGGCCTTGCCCTGGTCATCCAGAACTACTGGCGCGCCAATCGGCTTGCCCGCGCTGTCCTGCAACTGCACGCTGGCGCCAGGCTTGCCGCTGATGTCGAGTTTGCCGGTTTGTGGGTCGACAGGCCCCAGGGTTGGCTTCAGTGGCGCGATGGCGACCAATGTGCTGGCCGCCGACGTGACTCCGTTGAACGTCTGGCTCGCCTTGACGCTCTCGCCGCCCATACTGGCGGGCACGCTGATGGCGCCCTTGCCTTGCGCATCCAGGACCACGGCTACGCCGACGGGCTTGCCATCCTTGTCCTGCAACTGCGCGGTCGCCCCCGGTTTGCCAACGACCGAGAGTTTCTCGGTCTGGCGGTCAAACGCTCCCACTTCTATCGTGAACAACGGAATATCCACACGCTCGGCAGGCGACACCTTGCCTTCATGCTTGACCACCGCGCTAAGCGTCTCGCCGCTCAGGGCCTGGGAAAGCACAAGCGAGCCCACCCCATCCCCATCGAGCGTGACCTGCGCCACCGCGACACCGGCCGGGTTGCGGAACTCGACCGTGGCGTTCTCCATGCCCAGGACATCCAGAGTGCCGTTGCCGGCCAGGGTCAGGTCCGGACCGAACAATGGCACCTCATACTCCATATAGGCTTGCGGGTCCAAGACTTTGACATCGGCCATTTTCTTGAGGGCCAGCGGGGTCTCGTCAGTAAAAGTCGCGCGCGCGGCCACCAAGGGCACCGCTATATCCGTGTGGTAGACGTTAATTTTCTGCATGGAGGCGTTCGCCGGCAGCCTGACCGTTGCATTGCCGTCGCTGTCAAAAGTCCCCTTGGCATAAATCGGTTTACCACTCGACTTCGTAATCTCGAAAGTAGCCCCCGGCTTACCGATCAGAGTGGCCATCTTCGTAGTAGCATCGATAGGCCCCATAATCGGAGTCAGAAGAGGAATCTTTATGGTTGCCGGAGCAGACTCCAGATTGTTGGCCGCCTGGGTCAGGGTAAAATCTTGATCGCTCCATTTCGGCGAGAGGACAATCGTCGCCTTGCCTTGTGCATCCAGGGCCACAGCCCCCCCCATCGGCTTGCCGCTCGGGTCTTTCAACTGCACGGTCGCGCCTGGCTTGCCCTGCACCTCCAACAGGTTATTTTTTTTATCGACCGTACCTACTGGCTTGAGCAGCGGTACATCGGTCGAGGCAACTGGCGACTGCTTGTCGCCGACCTTGACCACCACGCCGACCGGTTCGCCACCCACACTTTGCGGCAGCTGGAGCACGCCCTGGCCTTTCTCGTCCAGGACCACGGCATCGCCAACCGGCTTGCCGTCCTTGTCCTGCAACTGCACGGAGGCACCCGGCTTGCCCGTGACAGGCAACTCGCCTTTGTCGGCATCGACCGCGCCCAGAATCGGCTTGAGCAATGGAATTTCAACCGTCGAGACCGGTGACGTCTGGCCATTGGCCTTGGCCACCAAGCCAACTTCCTGCCCGACAACCCCTTGCGGCAGCTGGATCACGCCCTGGCCTTTTTCGTCCAGGGTCACCGGCGCGCCCAGCGGCTTGCCGTCCTTGTCCTGCAACTGCACGATGGCACCCGGTTTACCCGTGACAGGCAGTTGTTCTTTGTCGGAATCAACCACCCCCGGCAGCGGCTTGAGCAACGGCACATCGACCGTCGCGGCTGGCGACGTCTTGTCACCCTCCTGGACCACCAGGCTGACCGGCTCGCCGCCCACGCTTTGTGGCAGCTGGATCACACCCTGGCCGTTATCATCCAGGGTCACGGCGTCGCCAACCGGCTTGCCGTCCTTGTCTTGCAGTTGCACTTTCGCGCCGGGCTTGCCGCTGACCGGCAGTTCACCCTTATCGGCATCGACCACGCCCAGGACCGGCTTGAGCAGCGGAACGGTAACCGCGGCGGATGGCAGCGATTCGGCGCCATTGACCGTCTGCACAGCCGAAACGGCCTGACCGCTGGCGGTCGTTGGAACCTGGACCTCGCCTTTGCCTTGCGCATCCAAGGTCACAGGCTCACCCACCGGTTTGCCCGTGCTGTCCTGCAACTGCACGGTCGCGTCCGGCTTACCGACAACCTCAACCTTGCCAGTCTGTGGATCGACCGCGCCCAGGGTTGGTTTCAGTGGTGGCACGGCAATGGTCGCGGCTGGTGAGGTCTTGTCACCGTCCTTGACCACCACACCCACCGATTCTCCACCCACACCCTGCGGCAGTTGGATAACACCCTGGCCCTTATCGTCCAGGGTCACGGCATCGCCAACCGGCTTGCCGTCCTTGTCTTGCAGTTGCACTTTCGCGCCGGGCTTGCCGCTGACCGGCAGTTCACCCTTATCGGCATCGACCACGCCCAAGACCGGCTTGAGCAGCGGAACGGTAACCGCGGCGGACGGCAGCGACTCGACGCCTTCGACCGTCTGCACGGCAGAAACGGCCTGACCGCTGGCGGTCGGCGGAACCTGGACTTGAGCTTTGCCCTCACCGTCCAGCTTCACAGGTTCGCCCACCGGCTTGCCTGCCGCATCTTTGAGCTGCACGGTCGCGTCCGGCTTACCGACAACCTCAACCTTGCCAGTCTGTGGATCGACCGCGCCCAGGGTTGGTTTCAGTGGTGGCACGGCAACGGTCGCGGCTGGCGAGGTCTTGTCACCGTCCTTGACCACCACACCCACCGATTCTCCACCCACACTCTGCGGCAGTTGGATAACACCCTGGCCCTTATCGTCCAGGGTCACGGCATCGCCAACCGGCTTGCCGTCCTTGTCTTGCAGTTGCACTTTCGCGCCGGGCTTGCCGCTGACCGGCAGTTCACCCTTATCGGCATCGACCGCGCCCAGAACCGGCTTGAGCAGCGGAACGGTAACCGCGGCGGACGGCAACGATTCGGCGCCATTGACTGTCTGCACAGCGGAAACGGCCTGGCCACTGACGGTCGTCGGAATCTGCACCTCGCCTTTTCCTTGCGCATCCAAGGTCACAGGCTCACCCACCGGTTTGCCCGTGCTGTCTTTCAATTGCACGGTGGCACCCGGCTTACCGCTGACTTCGACCTTGCCAGTCTGTGGATCCACCGCACCCAGAGTCGGTTTCAATGGCGGTACGGTCGCGGTCGCGGCTGGCGACTGCTCGTTACCAGACTTGGCCACCACGCTGACCGACTCGCCGCCCACGCTTTGTGGCAGCTGGATCACGCCCTGGCCCTTCTCATCCAGGACCACGGCTTCGCCAACCGGCTTGCCGTCCTTGTCCTGCAATTGCACGGTCGCACCGGGCTTGCCGCTGACCGGCAACTCGTTCTTGTCGGCATCGACCGCGCCCAGAACCGGCTTGAGCAGCGGAACGGTAACCGCGGCGGACGGCAACGATTCGGCGCCATTGACTGTCTGCACAGCGGAAACGGCCTGGCCACTGACGGTCGTCGGAATCTGCACCTCGCCTTTTCCTTGCGCATCCAACGTCACAGGCTCACCCACCGGTTTGCCCGTGCTGTCCTGCAACTGCACGGTCGCGTCCGGCTTACCGCTGACTTCGACCTTGCCAGTCTGTGGATCGACCGCGCCCAGGGTCGGTTTCAGTGGTGGCACGGCAATGGTCGCGGCTGGCGAGGTCTTGTCACCGTCCTTGACCACCACACCCACCGATTCTCCACCCACACCTTGCGGCAGTTGGATAACACCCTGGCCCTTATCGTCCAGGGTCACGGCATCGCCAACCGGCTTGCCGTCCTTGTCCTGCAATTGCACGGTCGCACCGGGCTTGCCGCTGACCGGCAACTCGTTCTTGTCGGCATCGACCGCGCCCAGAACCGGCTTAAGCAGCGGAACGGTAACTGCGGCGGACGGCAGCGACTCGGTGCCATTGACCGTCTGCACGGCCGAAACGGCCTGACCGCTGGCGGTCGTTGGAACCTGGACCTCGCCTTTGCCTTGCGCGTTCAACGTCACAGGCTCACCCACCGGTTTGCCCGTGCTGTCTTTCAATTGCACGGTGGCACCCGGCTTACCGCTGACTTCGACCTTGCCAGTCTGTGGATCCACCGCACCCAGAGTCGGTTTCAATGGCGGTACGGTCGCGGTCGCGGCTGGCGACTGCTCGTTACCAGACTTGGCCACCACGCTGACCGACTCGCCGCCCACGCTTTGTGGCAGCTGGATCACGCCCTGGCCCTTCTCATCCAGGACCACGGCTTCGCCAACCGGCTTGCCGTCCTTGTCCTGCAATTGCACGGTCGCACCGGGCTTGCCGCTGACCGGCAACTCGTTCTTGTCGGCATCGACCGCGCCCAGAACCGGCTTGAGCAGCGGAACGGTAACCGCGGCGGATGGCAACGAATCAGCGCCATTGACTGTCTGTACCGCAGAAACGGCCTGACCGCTGGCGGTCGTTGGAACCTGGATCTCGCCTTTGCCTTGTTCGTTCAAGGTCACAGGCTCGCCCACCGGCTTGCCCGTGCTGTCCTGCAACTGCACGGTCGCGTCCGGCTTACCGACAACCTCAACCTTGCCAGTCTGTGGATCAACCGCGCCCAGGGTTGGTTTCAGTGGTGGCACGGCAATGGTCGCGGCTGGCGAGGTCTTGTCACCGTCCTTGACCACCACACCCACCGATTCTCCACCCACACCCTGCGGCAGTTGGATAACACCCTGGCCCTTATCGTCCAGGGTCACGGCATCGCCAACCGGCTTGCCGTCCTTGTCCTGCAATTGCACGGTCGCACCGGGCTTGCCGCTGACCGGCAATTCGTTCTTGTCGGCATCGACCGCGCCCAATACGGGCTTGAGCAATGGCACCTCGACCATCGCGGCTGGCGATTGTTGACCATCGTCCTTGGCCACCACCCCCACCGACTCACCGCCGACACCTTGTGGCAGCTTGATAACACCTTGCCCCTTCTCGTCCAGGACCACGGCTTCGCCAACCGGCTTGCCATCCTTGTCCTGCAGTTGCACGGTGGAACCCGGTTTACCGGTGACCGGCAGTTCACCCTTGTCGGCATCGACAGTACCCAATACGGGCTTGAGCAGCGGCACCTCGACCGTCGCGACCGGCGACTCCTTGCCATCCGCTTCGGCCACGATACCGATCGACTCGCCACCCACGTCCTGCGGCAGCTTGATAACACCTTGCCCCTTTTCATCCAGGACCACGGCTTCGCCGACCGGCTTGCCGTCCTTGTCCTGCAACTGCACGGTCGCACCGGGCTTACCAGTCACCGGCAGCTCGCCTTTGTCGGCATCGACAGCTCCCAAGACCGGCTTGAGTAGCGGAACGGTAACCGCAGCGGACGGCAGCGATTCGGTGCCATTGTCGCTCTGCACTGCAGAAACGCTCTGGCTGCTGGCCGTTGGCGGGACCTGAATCTGACCTTTACCCTGCTCGTTCAAGATCACAGGCTCCCCTACCGGTTTGCCCGTACTGTCTTTGAGCTGCACGCTCGCACCGGGCTTACCACTGACCTCAACCTTGCCGGTCTGCTCATTGACCGCGCCCAAGGTCGGCTTGAGCAGTGGAACATTGGCCGCCACAGATGGCAGCGACTCGGTGTCCCCTACTTTCTGTACAGCAGTCACCGCCTGGCCGCTGGCCGTCGTCGGGATCTGGATCTCGCCTTTGCCTTGCGCGCTCAAAGTCACGGGCTCGCCGACTGGTTTGCCTGTAGCGTCTTTGAGCTGTACGGAGGCACCCGGCTTGCCGCTGACTTCGACCTTACCAGTTTGCAAATCGACCGTGCTCAGGGTTGGTTTCAGCAAGGGAACCTCAGCGGCCGCCGATGGCAACGACTCCACGCCATTGACCGTCTGCACAGCAGAAACTGACTGACCACTGGCGATCGTCGGAATCTGCACCTCGCCTTTTCCTTGCGCATCCAACGTCACAGGCTCACCCACCGGTTTGCCCGTGCTGTCTTTCAATTGCACGGTGGCACCCGGCTTACCGCTGACTTCGACCTTGCCAGTCTGTGGATCCACCGCACCCAGAGTCGGTTTCAATGGCGGTACGGTCGCGGTCGCGGCTGGCGACTGCTCGTTACCAGACTTGGCCACCACGCTGACCGACTCGCCGCCCACGCTTTGTGGCAGCTGGATCACGCCCTGGCCCTTCTCATCCAGGACCACGGCTTCGCCAACCGGCTTGCCGTCCTTGTCCTGCAATTGCACGGTCGCACCGGGCTTGCCGCTGACCGGCAGCTCGTTCTTGTCGGCATCGACCGCGCCCAGGACCGGCTTGAGCAGCGGAACGGTAACCGCGGCGGATGGCAACGAATCAGCGCCGTTCACTGTCTGTACCGCAGAAATGGCCTGGCCACTGGTGGTCGTTGGAACCTGGATCTCGCCTTTACCTTGTTCGTTCAAGGTCACAGGCTCGCCCACCGGCTTGCCTGCCGCATCTTTTAACTGCACGGTCGCGCCCGGCTTGCCGCTGACTTCGACCTTGCCAGTCTGTGGATCCACTGCACCCAGAGTCGGTTTCAATGGCGGTACGACAACGGTCGCAGCTGGCGACTGCTCGTCGCCGGCCTTGGCCACCACGCTGGTCGACTCGCCACTCGCCCCTTGCGGCAGCTTGATCACGCCCTGGCCTTTCTCGTCCAGGACCACGGCTTCGCCAACCGGCTTGCCATCCTTGTCCTGCAGTTGCACGGTGGAACCCGGTTTACCGGTGACCGGCAGTTCGCCTTTTTCGGCGTCGACCACACCCGGCAACGGCTTGAGCAGCGGCAGCTCGACCTCCGCGGCCGGCGATTGTTTATCATCGTCCTTGGCCACGATGCTGACCGATTCGCCACCCACGTCCTGCGGCAGCTTGATCACGCCCTGGCCTTTCTCATCCAGGACCACGGCTTCGCCAACCGGCTTGCCATCCTTGTCCTGCAGTTGCACGGTGGAACCCGGCTTACCGGTGACCGGCAGTTCGCCTTTTTCGGCATCGACCACACCCGGCAACGGCTTGAGCAGCGGCAGCTCGACCTCCGCGGCCGGCGACTGTTGACCGTCGTCCTTGGCCACGATGCTGACCGATTCGCCACCCACGTCCTGCGGCAGCTTGATCACGCCCTGGCCTTTCTCATCCAGGACCACGGCTTCGCCAACCGGCTTGCCATCCTTGTCCTGCAGTTGCACGGTGGAACCCGGCTTACCGGTGACCGGCAGTTCGCCTTTTTCGGCGTCGACCACACCCGGCAACGGCTTGAGCAGTGGCACCTCGACCTCCGCGGCCGGCGACTGTTGACCGTCGTCCTTGGCCACGATGCTGACCGATTCGCCACCCACGTCCTGCGGCAGCTTGATCACGCCCTGGCCTTTCTCGTCCAGGACCACGGCTTCGCCAACCGGCTTGCCATCCTTGTCCTGCAGTTGCACGGTGGAACCCGGCTTACCGCTGACCGACAGTTCGCCTTTTTCGGCATCGACCACACCCGGCGAAGGTTTGAGCAACGGGACCTCAACCGCAGCAGACGGCAGCGACTCAACGCCATCCACCTTCTGCACCGCGGAAATGGCTTGGCCACTGACCGTTGACGGGACCTGGATCTCGCCCTTGCCTTGTTCGTTCAAGGTCACAGGCTCGCCCACCGGCTTGCCTGCCGCATCTTTCAGTTGCACGATAGCGCCCGGCTTGCCGGTGACTTCAACCTTGCCAGTTTGTGGATCGACCGCACCCAGAGTCGGTTTCAATGGCGGTACGGCAACGGTCGTGGCCGGCGACTGCTGATCGCCAGCCTTGGCTACCACGCTGACCGACTCCCCCCCGACGCTTTGCGGCAGCTTGATAACACCTTGCCCCTTCTCGTCCAGGACTACGGCTTCGCCGACCGGCTTGCCGTTCTTGTCCTGCAATTGCACGGTCGCACCGGGCTTGCCGCTGACCGGCAGTTCGTTCTTGTCGGCATCGACCGCGCCCAGAACCGGCTTGAGCAGCGGAACGGTAACTGCGGCGGACGGCAGCGACTCGGTGCCATTGACCGTCTGCACGGCCGAAACGGCCTGACCGCTGGCGGTCGTTGGAACCTGGACCTCACCTTTGCCTTGCGCGTTCAACGTCACAGGCTCACCCACCGGTTTGCCTGCCGCATCTTTCAGTTGCACGATCGCGCCCGGCTTGCCGGTGACTTCAACCTTGCCAGTCTGTGGATCCACCGCACCCAGAGTCGGTTTCAATGGCGGTACGGTCGCGGTCGCGGCTGGCGACTGCTCGTTACCAGACTTGGCCACTACGCTGACCGACTCGCCGCCCACGCTTTGCGGCAGCTTGATCACGCCCTGGCCTTTATCGTCCAGAACCACGGCTTCGCCAACCGGCTTGCCATCCTTGTCCTGCAATTGCACGGTCGCACCGGGCTTGCCGCTGACCGGCAGCTCATTCTTGTCGGCATCGACCGCGCCCAGGACTGGCTTGAGCAGCGGAACGGTAACCGCGGCGGACGGCAACGAATCAGCGCCATTGACTGTCTGTGCCGCAGAAACGGCCTGACCGCTGGCGGTCGTTGGAACCTGGATCTCGCCTTTACCTTGTTCGTTCAAGGTCACAGGCTCGCCCACCGGCTTGCCTGCCGCATCTTTTAACTGCACGGTCGCGCCCGGCTTGCCGCTGACTTCGACCTTGCCAGTCTGTGGATCCACTGCACCCAGAGTCGGTTTCAATGGCGGTACGACAACGGTCGCAGCTGGCGACTGCTCGTCGCCGGCCTTGGCCACCACGCTGGTCGACTCGCCACTCGCCCCTTGCGGCAGCTTGATCACGCCCTGGCCTTTCTCGTCCAGGACCACGGCTTCGCCAACCGGCTTGCCATCCTTGTCCTGCAGTTGCACGGTGGAACCCGGCTTACCGGTGACCGGCAGTTCGCCTTTTTCGGCATCGACCACACCCGGCAACGGCTTGAGCAGTGGCACTTCGACCTTCGCGGCCGGCGACTGTTGACCGTCGTCCTTGGCCACGATGCTGACCGATTCGCCACCCACCTCCTGCGGCAGCTTGATCACGCCCTGGCCTTTCTCGTCCAGGACCACGGCTTCGCCAACCGGCTTGCCATCCTTGTCCTGCAGTTGCACGGTGGAACCCGGCTTACCGGTGACCGGCAGTTCGCCTTTTTCGGCATCGACCACACCCGGCAACGGCTTGAGCAGTGGCACTTCGACCTTCGCGGCCGGCGACTGTTGACCGTCGTCCTTGGCCACGATGCTGACCGATTCGCCACCCACATCCTGCGGCAGCTTGATCACGCCCTGGCCTTTCTCATCCAGAACCACGGCTTCGCCAACCGGCTTGCCATCCTTGTCCTGCAGTTGCACGGTGGAACCCGGCTTACCGGTGACCGGCAGTTCGCCTTTTTCGGCATCGACCACACCCGGCAACGGCTTGAGCAGTGGCACTTCGACCTTCGCGGCCGGCGACTGTTGACCGTCGTCCTTGGCCACGATGCTGACCGATTCGCCACCCACCTCCTGCGGCAGCTTGATCACGCCCTGGCCTTTCTCGTCCAGGACCACGGCTTCGCCAACCGGCTTGCCATCCTTGTCCTGCAGTTGCACGGTGGAACCCGGCTTACCGGTGACCGGCAGTTCGCCTTTTTCGGCATCGACCACACCCGGCAACGGCTTGAGCAGTGGCACTTCGACCTTCGCGGCCGGCGACTGTTGACCGTCGTCCTTGGCCACGATGCTGACCGATTCGCCACCCACATCCTGCGGCAGCTTGATCACGCCCTGGCCTTTCTCATCCAGAACCACGGCTTCGCCAACCGGCTTGCCATCCTTGTCCTGCAGTTGCACGGTGGAACCCGGCTTACCGGTGACCGGCAGTTCGCCTTTTTCGGCGTCGACCACACCCGGCAACGGCTTGAGCAGCGGCAGCTCGACCTCCGCGGCCGGCGATTGTTTATCATCGTCCTTGGCCACGATGCTGACCGATTCGCCACCCACATCCTGCGGCAGCTTGATCACGCCCTGGCCTTTCTCGTCCAGGACCACGGCTTCGCCAACCGGCTTGCCATCCTTGTCCTGCAGTTGCACGGTGGAACCCGGCTTACCGGTGACCGGCAGTTCGCCTTTTTCGGCATCGACCACACCCGGCAACGGCTTGAGCAGTGGCACTTCGACCTTCGCGGCCGGCGACTGTTGACCGTCGTCCTTGGCCACGATGCTGACCGATTCGCCACCCACATCCTGCGGCAGCTTGATCACGCCCTGGCCTTTCTCATCCAGAACCACGGCTTCGCCAACCGGCTTGCCATCCTTGTCCTGCAGTTGCACGGTGGAACCCGGCTTACCGGTGACCGGCAGTTCGCCTTTTTCGGCGTCGACCACACCCGGCAACGGCTTGAGCAGCGGCAGCTCGACCTCCGCGGCCGGCGATTGTTTATCATCGTCCTTGGCCACGATGCTGACCGATTCGCCACCCACATCCTGCGGCAGCTTGATCACGCCCTGGCCTTTATCGTCCAGGACCACGGCTTCGCCAACCGGCTTGCCATCCTTGTCCTGCAGTTGCACGGTGGAGCCCGGCTTACCGGTGACCGGCAGTTCGCCTTTTTCGGCGTCGACCACACCCGGCAACGGCTTGAGCAGCGGCAGCTCGACCTCCGCGGCCGGCGATTGTTTATCATCGTCCTTGGCCACGATGCTGACCGATTCGCCACCCACGTCCTGCGGCAGCTTGATCACGCCCTGGCCTTTATCGTCCAGGACCACGGCTTCGCCAACCGGCTTGCCATCCTTGTCCTGCAGTTGCACGGTGGAGCCCGGCTTACCGGTGACCGGCAGTTCGCCTTTTTCGGCGTCGACCACACCCGGCAACGGCTTGAGCAGCGGCAGCTCGACCTCCGCGGCCGGCGATTGTTTATCATCGTCCTTGGCCACGATGCTGACCGATTCGCCACCCACATCCTGCGGCAGCTTGATCACGCCCTGGCCTTTCTCATCCAGAACCACGGCTTCGCCAACCGGCTTGCCATCCTTGTCCTGCAGTTGCACGGTGGAACCCGGCTTACCGGTGACCGGCAGTTCGCCTTTTTCGGCGTCGACCACACCCGGCAACGGCTTGAGCAGTGGCACCTCGACCTCCGCGGCCGGCGACTGTTGACCGTCGTCCTTGGCCACGATGCTGACCGATTCGCCACCCACCTCCTGCGGCAGCTTGATCACGCCCTGGCCTTTATCGTCCAGAACCACGGCTTCGCCAACCGGCTTGCCATCCTTGTCCTGCAGTTGCACGGTGGAGCCCGGCTTACCGGTGACCGGCAGTTCGCCTTTTTCGGCGTCGACCACACCCGGCAACGGCTTGAGCAGCGGCAGCTCGACCTCCGCGGCCGGCGATTGTTTATCATCGTCCTTGGCCACGATGCTGACCGATTCGCCACCCATGTCCTGCGGCAGCTTGATCACGCCCTGGCCTTTCTCATCCAGAACCACGGCTTCGCCAACCGGCTTGCCATCCTTGTCCTGCAGTTGCACGGTGGAACCCGGTTTACCGGTGACCGGCAGTTCGCCTTTTTCGGCGTCGACCACACCCGGCAACGGCTTGAGCAGCGGCAGCTCGACCTCCGCGGCCGGCGATTGTTTATCATCGTCCTTGGCCACGATGCTGACCGATTCGCCACCCACATCCTGCGGCAGCTTGATCACGCCCTGGCCTTTATCGTCCAGGACCACGGCTTCGCCAACCGGCTTGCCATCCTTGTCCTGCAGTTGCACGGTGGAGCCCGGCTTACCGGTGACCGGCAGTTCGCCTTTTTCGGCGTCGACCACACCCGGCAACGGCTTGAGCAGCGGCAGCTCGACCTCCGCGGCCGGCGATTGTTTATCATCGTCCTTGGCCACGATGCTGACCGATTCGCCACCCACATCCTGCGGCAGCTTGATCACGCCCTGGCCTTTATCGTCCAGGACCACGGCTTCGCCAACCGGCTTGCCATCCTTGTCCTGCAGTTGCACGGTGGAGCCCGGCTTACCGGTGACCGGCAGTTCGCCTTTTTCGGCGTCGACCACACCCGGCAACGGCTTGAGCAGCGGCAGCTCGACCTCCGCGGCCGGCGATTGTTTATCATCGTCCTTGGCCACGATGCTGACCGATTCGCCACCCATGTCCTGCGGCAGCTTGATCACGCCCTGGCCTTTCTCATCCAGAACCACGGCTTCGCCAACCGGCTTGCCATCCTTGTCCTGCAGTTGCACGGTGGAACCCGGTTTACCGGTGACCGGCAGTTCGCCTTTTTCGGCGTCGACCACACCCGGCAACGGCTTGAGCAGCGGCAGCTCGACCTCCGCGGCCGGCGATTGTTTATCATCGTCCTTGGCCACGATGCTGACCGATTCGCCACCCACATCCTGCGGCAGCTTGATCACGCCCTGGCCTTTATCGTCCAGGACCACGGCTTCGCCAACCGGCTTGCCATCCTTGTCCTGCAGTTGCACGGTGGAGCCCGGCTTACCGGTGACCGGCAGTTCGCCTTTTTCGGCGTCGACCACACCCGGCAACGGCTTGAGCAGCGGCAGCTCGACCTCCGCGGCCGGCGATTGTTTATCATCGTCCTTGGCCACGATGCTGACCGATTCGCCACCCATGTCCTGCGGCAGCTTGATCACGCCCTGGCCTTTCTCATCCAGAACCACGGCTTCGCCAACCGGCTTGCCATCCTTGTCCTGCAGTTGCACGGTGGAACCCGGCTTACCGCTGACCGACAGTTCGCCTTTTTCGGCATCGACCACACCCGGCGAAGGTTTGAGCAACGGGACCTCAACCGCAGCAGACGGCAGCGACTCAACGCCATCCACCTTCTGCACCGCGGAAATGGCTTGGCCACTGACCGTTGACGGGACCTGGATCTCGCCCTTGCCTTGTTCGTTCAAGGTCACAGGCTCGCCCACCGGCTTGCCTGCCGCATCTTTCAGTTGCACGATAGCGCCCGGCTTGCCGGTGACTTCAACCTTGCCAGTTTGTGGATCGACCGCACCCAGAGTCGGTTTCAATGGCGGTACGGCAACGGTCGTGGCCGGCGACTGCTGATCGCCAGCCTTGGCTACCACGCTGACCGACTCCCCCCCGACGCTTTGCGGCAGCTTGATAACACCTTGCCCCTTCTCGTCCAGGACTACGGCTTCGCCGACCGGCTTGCCGTTCTTGTCCTGCAATTGCACGGTCGCACCGGGCTTGCCGCTGACCGGCAGTTCGTTCTTGTCGGCATCGACCGCGCCCAGAACCGGCTTGAGCAGCGGAACGGTAACTGCGGCGGACGGCAGCGACTCGGTGCCATTGACCGTCTGCACGGCCGAAACGGCCTGACCGCTGGCGGTCGTTGGAACCTGGACCTCACCTTTGCCTTGCGCGTTCAACGTCACAGGCTCACCCACCGGTTTGCCTGCCGCATCTTTCAGTTGCACGATCGCGCCCGGCTTGCCGGTGACTTCAACCTTGCCAGTCTGTGGATCCACCGCACCCAGAGTCGGTTTCAATGGCGGTACGGTCGCGGTCGCGGCTGGCGACTGCTCGTTACCAGACTTGGCCACTACGCTGACCGACTCGCCGCCCACGCTTTGCGGCAGCTTGATCACGCCCTGGCCTTTATCGTCCAGAACCACGGCTTCGCCAACCGGCTTGCCATCCTTGTCCTGCAATTGCACGGTCGCACCGGGCTTGCCGCTGACCGGCAGCTCATTCTTGTCGGCATCGACCGCGCCCAGGACTGGCTTGAGCAGCGGAACGGTAACCGCGGCGGACGGCAACGAATCAGCGCCATTGACCGTTTGCACGGCAGAAACGGCCTGACCGCTGACGGTCGTTGGAACCTGGACCTCACCTTTGCCTTGCGCGTTCAACGTCACAGGCTCACCCACCGGTTTGCCCGTGCTGTCCTGCAACTGCACGGTCGCGTTCGGCTTGCCACTGACCTGGATCTTGCCTGTCTGCGGATCGACCTCACCCAATGCCGGCTTCAGCGTCGGCACAACAACGCTGTCATAAGCCGGAGACTGGTCGCCCTTGGCGGATTGTGTGGCTTGAAGCGTCTCGCCGCTCGATGCCGAAGGTACCTGAATCGAGCCCTGGCCCTTGGCATCCAAAGTGACGGCTTCACCAACCGGCTGGCCGTCCTTGCCCTGCAGTTGCACGCTCGCACCGGGCTTGCCGGTCACAACGATAGTGCCGGTCTGCGGATCAATCGGGCCCAATCCGACGCTGAGCAGAGGAACATCGACATAGGACAAGGGAGACTCCACCCCCTTGTCCTTGACCAGCCCGTTGAGTGTCTCTCCACCCATGGACTGGGACAGAGGTAGTGTCCCCACACCGTCGGCGTCGAGCAGGATACGGCCGACCACCACACCTGCCGGGTCCCGCAGTTCGACCAGGGCGTCAGGCATGCCTAGCACATTCAGCGTGTCGCCGCTGTCATTGACCACCAGGTCCGGAGCCAGCAGCGGCACCTCAACCGCAGGGGAGAATTCCGAGACTCTTACCTCAGGTAACTTGCCGGTGCGGGCCGTGGGCTCGTCCTCGGATAGGCTGCGCTTAAAACGCGAAGTAACCAGGACCGGCTCGGACTGCGCGGCAACAATCTTCTGGCCACTGGCATTGCCCGGCAACTTGACCTTGGCCGTACCCAAGGCGTCAAAAGTACCCGACAGGTAGGGTTTGCCGGTCTGCTCGTTGAATATCTGGAAGCTCGCGGCGGGCTTGCCCTCGACCACGACCTCCCGCGTCTGCTGGTCGACTTCACCCAGGGTGGGAGTCAACAGAGGAATAGTCATCTGCGTCGCCACGGACTCAAGCCCTTTGGCGGACTGGGTCATCGAAATGTTTTTATCGCTCAGGCCGGGCGCAAGGTCGACATAGGATTCGCCTTGATCATCCAGGAGGACTGGTGCCCCCATGGCTCTACCCTGCTCATCCTTCAACTGAACAAGCGCATCGGGCTTGCCCAGAATCTGCAGGAAATTGTCCTTGGCATTGACAATGCCAAACACTGGCGCGAGCAACGGCAGATCAATCACCGAAACCGGTGACTGCTGGTCACCGACCTTGGCCACCACCCCAACCGACTCACCGCTCACCTCCTGAGGCAGCTTGATCACGCCCTGACCCTGCTCATCCAGGGTCACGGCCTCGCCCAGCGGCTTGCCGGTGCTGTCTTGCAATTGCACCGTGGAACCGGGCTTACCACTGACCGGCAATTCGCCACTCTGGCTATCGGCAACCCCAAGGCTCGGCTTGAGCAGCGGAACATCGCCGACCGAGGCTGGCGATTCCTGACCTGCCGACTGGACCACCACACCAACCGATTCTCCACCCACGCCTTGCGGCAGCTTGATCACACCCTGGCCTTCGCCATCCAGGGTCACGGCGTCGCCGACCGGCTTGCCGTTCTTGTCCTGCAACTGCACGGTGGCACCCGGCTTGCCAGTGACCGGCAGCTCATTGTTGTCGACATCGACTGCGCCCAAGAGCGGCTTTAGCAACGGAACGTTGACCGCGGCAGATGGCAGCGACTCGGCGCCATTGATCGTCTGCACGGCAGAAACACTTTGCCCACTAGCGGTCGACGGGATCTGAATCTCACCTTTGCCCTGCCCGTTCAAGGTCACAGGCTCACCCACCGGTTTGCCTGCCGCATCTTTGAGTTGCACGGTCGCGCCCGGCTTGCCGCTGACCTCGACCTTGCCGGTCTGTGGATCGACCGCGCCCAGGTTCGGTTTCAGTGGTGGCACGGCAATGGTCGCAGCTGGCGACTGCTGGCCGCCAGACTGGGCCACCACCCCCACGGACTCACCACCCACTCCCTGCGGCAGCTGGATCACGCCCTGCCCGTTACCATCCAGGGTCACGGCGTCGCCAATCGGCTTGCCATCCTTGTCCTGCAGTTGCACGGTTGCACCCGGCTTGCCGGTCACCGGCAGCTCGCCCTTGCCGGCATCGACGGTGCCCAGACCAGGCTTGAGCAATGGGATGTCGACCGTCGTGGCCGCAGACTCCTTGCCATCGGCCTTAGCCACGACAGTGACCGATTCACCGCCCACGCTCTGTGGCAGCTTGATCACGCCCTGCCCGTTGCCATCCAGGGTCACGGCGTCGCCAATCGGCTTGCCGTCCTTGTCCAGCACCTGCACGCTGGAACCCGGTTTGCCGCTGACCGACAGTTCACCTTTGTCCAAATCGATCGAGCCGATATTCGGCTTCGAGAGCGGCAGGAACACGGCAGACGATGGAGCGGACTCCACGCCATCGAGTTTCTGTGTCGCGGTAATACTCTGGTTACTAGCGGTGGCCGGTATCTGCACCTGCGCGTGACCATCACTGCCAATGACCTGCATGGCAACCGGCTGACCATTCTGGCCTTTGACTTCAACCACTGCGCCGGGCCGTCCTTCGACCGTCAGCTTGCCTGTCTGGGCATCGAACTTCAGTACCGGGGCAGCCAGGGTTTTCACCTCGGCGCTGGGAGAGCCATGGGAATGACCACCGCCATCACTCTTCGTCACCGCCGCTACACCGGCAACGCCCAACGCCCCCAGCAACCACAGCATGAGGCTGTGATCATCGGCTCCTTCCTTGAGCAACAACTCATCGACAGTGCCAATTTCAGTGAATGTAAATACTGGAGAGCCTTCAACAGGGCTGGCGTGCCAGTATTTGCCATTGTCTTCCAGCACCAGCTCATTAGGCGGGCCATCGACCGATACAGCAAAGAAGTTTTTCAGAACAATCTTTTCTCCGGACTTTAGCTCGACAATCAGGTCTTTCCCCGATTGCTTGCAAGAGCGCACAGCCTCAGGAGCCAAACCGACCTTAACAATACTGGGCACTTTTATATCAACCAGTGCACCGTCTGCCTGCTCTACCAAGCCACCAGTTTTAATGTCCAGCAAACTAATCTTAGCCATATACAATCACACCCCACCATAAAGCTTATCTTTATGATCTATTAATAATCTGCGGAACCCCAATAAAAACATCTATTAAAAGTTCCCCGAAAAATCCCAGGTACAGCCAGCTAATCCATTAACTATTTTTTAGTTTGGCAAGAGGTTTCTAATAAGTATGTAGGAAAATTCCGAGCAACACCGAAGGCCATAGGACCGCCAGAAACGTTCGATCCAAATGTCTATGAATTGATATTTTTTTATATTAAATTCAATTACTTACGTAAGAAATTTAAACTATTCACCAAGGGTGCAATCAAGCAGACGGGGATCAACCCGATGATGGCCGGGCGCCAGTAAACCATGCGCTTACTGCATATTCCCCAGTCACACGTCTACCGGGGCCAGTACCAGCAACAGTGACGGTGACCTAAGTCGAGAAGGGCAACCAACCGGTGATGATCTATGTCCGCAGCTGCAAGAACATGCGTCTGGTGTCTGCCAGCCCGCTACGCAAGGGTTGCCGGGCAAGCTCTTCAACAGTTAGAGATATTCTGGGTCGCTGGGGGCACCGCAGAGTACGGTCGACAGCAGTATCAACCTTTTCAGGCTTGTGCCTTACTACTGAGAGTTAATTATTACTACAAGTGACAGGCAGCTGATTACTCAACAATAAAAGCCCATGCCACTTATTAATCAATGCGCAATGAACGTACCTCTATAGTCTGAAACGTTCTCGGCCAATTTCTTTGCGGCACGCTATTGGCCATTCATGAGCAAGCTCGCTACAGAGGTTATACAGATACCTGGAGGAGCGACCGGTCGATACTTGATACCCACGAAGACACTTCAGGGCAACGCGGTGCTCAAGCAGCACCGCGCCAATGCCACCTCAGGCCAGCGCCACCTGCAACGGCGCCACCGCCTGCAAGCCGAAACGCTCGGCGAGGAACGGCGTGATATCCAGCGGCAACGGCTCCTCATTCACCAGCCGGTCCAGCAGCACCCCGGTGATCGCCGAGGTCAGGATGCCGGTGCGGAAGTGCCCGCAGGCATTGAGGTAACCCTCCACCCCGCACATCGGCCCGAGGATCGGCAGCTCGTCCGGCGAGCCCGGGCGCAAGCCGGCCCAGCAGCGCTTGAGGTTGACCTGCTCGAGTTGCGGCACGCAGCGCACCGCGCCCTGCACCAGGCCCTGGATTTCCCGGTAGGTGGTGCTGATGTCGAAGCCCTTGTCCTCGGTGGTGCTGCCGATCAGGATCTCGCCGTTGTCCTTCTGCGCCATGTAGCAATCGCTGGTGGTCAGGCAACCGTCGAGCAGTTTCGGCATGCGCTCGGTGAGCAGGATCTGGCCCTTGACCGGTTTCACCGGAATGCTCGCGCCGGTGGCTTGCAGGCTCAGTTCGGCGGCCCAGGCGCCGGCGGCGTTGATCAGGGTGTCGCAGTGGAACAGCCCCGCCTCCGCCGTCTGCACCCCGCTGATCCGGCTGCCCTGGTGCAGCACGCCGGTGACGTTGGTGTTGAAGTACATGTCCACGCCGTTCTGCCGCGCACCTTCGGTGTAGGCGTCGGCCAGGCGGAACGGGTTGACCTGGTGGTCGCAGAGAAATTCCAGGGCCCCCTGGGCGTGATGGCTGACGTTCGGCTCCGCCTCGCGCAGCGCCGCCTGGTCGAGCCAGCGCACCTGATGGGCCAGGTGCGGGATGCAGGCCACGATGTGCTCGGCGTAGAGCCGGTCCTCGTCGTCGTAGATCACGAATTTCAGCCCGGTGCGCTCGAACTTGAAGTCCATGCCATGGCGCTCGCGCAGCTCCTGGTGCAGCTGCGGGTACAAGCCGTTGGATTGCAGGGCAAAGTCGAAGAACGACTGCGGCAGGATATGCGGCGTGCTGGAGTCCACCAGCACCGCCGCCCCCTGGGCCTGGCGCTTGTTGCGGGCCGACATCATGCGAAAGAAGATCACCCCGCAACCCAGCCCCACCGACTCGCCGATGGCCCACAGGCCGCCGGCCGAGGCACGGGTGGCATTGCCCGGACGCTTGGCGTCGATCAACGCCACCCGCAGGTTCTTGCGCTTGGACAACTGGTACGCGCAGGAAGCGCCGATCACACCGCCGCCGGCGATGACCACGTCGTAGAACTTACTCATGATTCAAAGCATCCTTGCTCGGTTGAGGGAAAGCGGAAAAGGGAATCGGGTCCAGGGGGAAACGCGGGCGCAACCAGCCCACATCCTGGCGCCCGGTGGCCTGGCGCAGGCGGTCGCTGCAATAGCCCACGCACATGCGGCCCTGGCAGTCGCCCATGCTCACCCGGGTGCGCATCTTCAGGCTGGCCATGTCCTGCACGCCCTGCTCCAGGGCGCGGTCGATATCGCCACGGGTGGCGTGTTCGCAGCGGCAGATCAGGGTGTCGGCGGCCGGCAGTTCGATCTGCCCGGTGCCGCGTTCGGTGTAGCGGTCCACCGCCGCGCGGAAACGGCTGATGGAGGCCAGTTTGTTCTGGTACTTCTGGCGCCGCTCCAGGGCCGCCTCGTTGCTCAGCACATCGCGCTGCATCAGGATCGACAGCGCGGCGATACGCCCGGTGAGCATCGCCGCCTCGCCGCCGCGGATCCCGCCCATGTCGCCCGCCAGGTGAATGTGCGGTTCGCTGCTTTGCTGCCAGACGTTGGCCGTGGCCCGTAGATAGCCGTCATGGCTGAAGCCATGGTTGAGGCCCATCTGCTGGCTGAGCTGGGTACGCGGGATAAAGCCGTAGCCCACCGCCAGGGTCTGGGCGGCGACCTGTTGCCGGCGGCTCAGGTCCGGTTCCCAGCGCGCCGAGTACGGCGCCACGCTGACGCTTTCCAGGCCGTCGCTGCCCTGGGCCTCGACCACGCCCCAGCCGTAATGCACGGGGATGCGGTGCAGCTTGAGGTAGGCGAGCATGCTCAGGCCGTCGAGGAACAGTTGCGGCTTGTTCAGCAACGCCAGGCTTTCCTTGGCGATCCGGCCAAAGGTGCAGGCCTCGTAGACCGCCGCCACGTTGGCGCCGCTGGCGTGCAGCTGGCAGGCCACCAGCGGCAGCAGCGGCCCGGTGCCGGCGATCACCACAGGCCCGCGCGGCTTGACCACGCCGCTCTTGATCTGCAACTGCAAGCCGCCCAGCAGCATCACCCCGGGCAAGGTCCAGCCGGGAAACGGCACGCTGCGTTCATGGCAACCGGCGGCCAGCAGCAACTGCGGATAGGCCACCTCCTGCAGCTGTTCGTCGGCATCCAGCAGGACCAGGTTGCCCTTGCCTTCGGCCCCCACCACCCGGTGGTTGAGGCGCACGTCGATCATCTGTTCGCAGTCGGAAAAGGCCCCGTGCAATTTCGCCAGGGCTTCGCAATAACGCGGCCCCAGGTAGTCCAGCTGCACGCCGTCGCGCAATGGCCCGCGATAGACCACGCCGCCCAGGCGCGAGGCCTCGTCGATCAAGGTACTGCGCACCCCGTGCTCGGCCAGTTCGATGGCCGCGGCCATGCCGGCGGGGCCACCGCCGACGATCAGTGGATTCAGGCTCATAGCACCTCCTGCGCGGCGACGATGCGGTTGACTTCGGTCTGCACCTGCATGCCCGGCCGCACTTGGGTCTGGCAGGCCCGGCGCTTGTGCCGGCCGTCGATCTGCACCAGGCAGCAATGGCACACGCCCATGCCGCAATAGGCGCCGGCCAGTTGGCCGTGATCGTTGCGCGCCACCTGGCGCAGCCCGAGGGACTGGATGACGCTGAGTACGGTTTCGCCAATCGCCGCCGTCACCGGCTGGCCATTGAGGCTGATGGTCATGTCCGCCTGTTGCAGCGGCTGGATATCAAAAGTTCGTTCGGTATGGCGCATCAGGAAATTCGTCCTTGAACGGAGTGAAGAGGAATGCCAGCGTCCTGCTGTGCATCGCCGTGAGCTCAGGTCTCGACCCGATTCACGGTTGCGCGGCGCCAGCTCCTCGGGGCTGAACACCGCGCCAATCTAGTAGGTTTGTCGAACAAGAATATTGATCTGGGCCAAGCAAAGCACAAGGCCCAGGAATAAGCCTTGTACCGCCCGCCCCTAACTGGAGAACACGTAGCGGCCCTTGACCTTGCGCGGCCCGATAAAGGCGAAATCCGGAAAGATCAGGCTGCGCACGTACATGGCGAAAAACACCACAGCCAAGGTAAGGGCCGCGCCAATCGAAGTGCCCAGCGGGTCCTCGGCATAACCTTCGAACAGTCGCGGGAATTGCGACAGGGTCAGAAGGGCATAGAGGCTGTAGGCGTTCGCCGAAGGTTTATGGAAGCCCCAGGCGAACAGCAGCGGCACCACGCCGCCCAACAGCGCGAACAGCCAGGCGGCCTTCGGGCCTATGGCCGAACCGAGGAAGAACCCGGCCACCGCGCCGACGACCGCCTGCAGCAGCATCACCGCCAGCAGGATGTGGATCTTGCGCCGGTGCCGCGCATAGAGCGCCGGGTCGGAATAGGCGGCGATCCAGAACGCCAGCAGCCGCTCCTTGATCCCGCTGCCGGCAAAGGCGGCAAAGGTTTCGCCCTTGGAGCGCCCAGCCTCGAGGCTGGCGATGACCTGGCGCTTGGCTTGCTGTTTGTCCATCCGTGTTGTCCCCGATAGTGGCTCCCGGCGGCGCCGTGCCGGCAACGCTAGTAGAGGCGCCCTGGCCTGTCCAATCAGCGCCGCCGGACTGTCGCGCACCTGTCTTTTATTTACGCTTGTAGCTCTTGTTGCCGCTCGGGGTCAGGCAATAGACCCCGCCTCGCGGGCCGGTGCAGAAGCTGCCACCGCCACAGGGGCAACCGTCGCCGCCGCGCAACAGGGTTTGTGGTCGCGCGACCTGGCCCGAGTCGCCGTAGCGCGCGGAACAGTTCTTCCTGGAGCTGCTGATGGAGCCGTCGTTGCACAAAAACAGCTCGCCGTCGCAACCGGCGATCCCGCCCTTTTTGCCGGAGCACGGCTGATTGGCGGCGAACGCCGGGGCCGCCGCCAGCAGCAACAGGCCGATGCCCAGGGCTTTGAAGTCGAGGTAATGAGGTAGGTGCATTGCGCAGCGTCCATGCCAGCCGGTAGTAGCCGGATGATATCAGCGATTGCCGCACCCGGCCCGCCTGCTACCCTGCGTTCGCCAGGGCACTGGCGCGAAGATGAAAGATTTTTTAGAAAGCCCGCGGCGATTTCTTGGCAAAATGCTCGCCTGTGTCATGAAATCCCCAACCAGGTAAGCCCTTATGACCCGCATTCTGACCATCGAAGACGATGCCGTAACAGCCCGCGAAATCGTGGCCGAACTGAGCAGCCACGGGCTGGATGTGGATTGGGTCGACAACGGTCGCGAAGGCCTGGTGCGCGCCGTCAGCGGCGACTACGACCTGATCACCCTCGACCGCATGCTGCCCGAGCTGGACGGCCTGGCGATCGTCACCACCCTGCGCACCATCGGCGTGTCGACACCGATCCTGATGATCAGCGCCCTGTCCGACGTCGACGAGCGCGTGCGCGGCCTGCGCGCCGGCGGCGACGACTACCTGACCAAACCCTTCGCTTCCGATGAAATGGCGGCCCGGGTCGAGGTGCTGCTGCGGCGCAAGAGCACGGTGCAGGAGTTCGAAACCAGCCTGCGGGTGGCCGACCTGGAGCTGAACCTGATCAGCCGCGAAGCGACCCGCGCCGACCAGTTGCTGAGCCTGTTGCCCACCGAATACAAGCTGCTGGAATTTTTGATGCGCAACACCGGCCAGATCCTCTCGCGGATGATGATTTTCGAGGAGGTCTGGGGTTATCACTTCGACCCGGGCACCAACCTGATCGACGTGCATATCGGCCGCCTGCGCAAGAAGATCGATCCACCCGGCATGGCCCCGCTGATCCGCACCGTGCGAGGCTCGGGTTATGTCATTGCTGAACCCCTCTAAGGGCTGGCGCTCCTCCAGCAGCCGCCTGCTGGCGCTCTACAGTTCGCTGTTCGTGGCCTGGAGCTGCATCCTCATGGGCGTCATGTACTACGAGGTGTCCGGCTACCTGGAAAGCCTCGCCAAGCACTCGCTGATGCAGCGCCAGCACCTGTTCGCGCGCTTCCAGGGCGAGCAGTTGGAAGAAGCCCTGACCACCAGCATGACCTTCGACATGCGCGCCATCGACGCCTATGGCCTGTTCGACGAGCGACGTCACTACCTCAGCGGGCCGATCCGCGAGATCCCCGACGACCTGCCGCTGGACGGGCAGATCCACGAGCTCAAGAGCTGCATCGACTCCGACGACCCCAGCCTGCCCCGCGACAGTTGCGACGCGGTGGCCACCTATACCCGCGATGGCCGCTGGCTGATCCTGGTGCGCGACAACGGCTCGCTGTTCGCGGTGACGCGGATCATTCTCCATGCGCTGCTGTGGGGCGTGTCGCTGACCATCATCCCCGGCGCCGCCGGCTGGCACCTGCTCCGGCGTCGGCCGCTGCGGCGCATTCGCGGCATCCAGGCCAGCGCCGAGGCGATAGTCGCCGGCGACATGACCCACCGCCTGCCGCTGTCCAACCGCCGCGACGAGCTGGACATGCTGGCGGCCATCGTCAATGCCATGCTCGACCGCATCGAACGGCTGATGAACGAGGTCAAGGGCGTGTGCGACAACATCGCCCACGACCTGCGCACCCCGCTGACCCGCCTGCGCGCCCAGCTGTACCGCATGCAGCAACAGGCGGTCGAGGGTACGCCGGAAGCCTTGCAGCTGGACCAGGTGCTGGCCGAGGCCGACCGATTGATGGCGCGCTTTCGCGGCCTGCTGCGGATTTCCGAGATCGAGGATCACCAGCGCCGCTCGGGCTTCGTCGAGCTCGACCCGCTGCCGCTGCTGCAAGAGCTGCATGACTTTTACCTGCCACTGGCCGAGGAAGGCCAGTTGACCCTGACCCTGGATGCGCCCGGCACGCTGCCACGCCTGACCGGCGACCGCGCCCTGCTGTTCGAGGCCCTGGCCAACCTGTTGAGCAACTCGATCAAGTTCACCCCGCCGGGTGGCGAGGTGATTCTGCGTGGTGTGGAGGATGGCGGCTGCACGCGCCTGGAAGTGCTCGACTCCGGCCCCGGCATTCCCGAGGCGGAGCGCAAGGCAGTGTTCCAGCGCTTCTACCGGATCGACGACAGCAACTCCCACGGCGGCTTCGGCCTGGGCCTGTCCATCGTCGCCGCCATCGTCAGCCTGCACGGCTTCAAGCTCGACGTCGGCAGCAGCGACAACGGCGGCGCTCGCCTGAGCCTCGATTGCCGGCCGAATCTGATCGCCAAGAGCTGAACGCGCGCGCCCTGTAGGAGCGAGCTTGCTCGCGATGGAGGCCAACGATAACGCGGCTTGTCTGAAGCACCGCAGTGTCTTGAGGTCTTTCGCGAGCAAGCTCGCTCCTACAGGGGGTCAGGCGAACTTCAGGACAGATGCACCAGGCTGATGGAATTGCTGCGCAGCTCGTACAGCAGCTCGTCGATCATCGCCAGCACGTCCGCTTCTGTCGCGAGCGTGCGCGGGTCGATGCCGGTGACCACCAGGTCGACCCGTCCGCTTTCAGGCTCGAAGACCCGCAGGGTCAGTGTGGAATCGGAGCCGGTGCTGAAGGCGCAGGCCAGGGGCGCGAAGCGCTGTTCGATGTAGCGGCGCAGCTGCGCCTGGGAAATCACCCCGGCCTCCTTCAGCGGCGGCGCCACAACAGGCCGGCCAGCAGGCCGATTCCGGCGAGGATGGCGACGCTGGCCAAGGGTTTGTCACGGACGAAGCGGGAGATGCCGTCCAGCGCATCGCCATAGGTTTCCTGCAACTGCCCGGCCGCCTGGCGAGCGGCGCCTTCCAGGCGCATCGGCCGGTCGTCCAGCAACTCGCCTACTGCGCCCTGGACCTTGCCGGCCGCCGTGCCCATCGCACCTTTGATCTGTTCGCTACGCATCGTGCATTCCTTCAGCGGATGATATTCGGTGCACGGCCCGTGTCCGCCACGGCACCGCGCATCACCCAGCCTAAGCAACCCCATGATGTCGCAGAAGCACCATTTGTACTGGTGGCACTGGTGCATTTGCACCGGTCAGCGCTGCGCCTTGCCGCGGCGATCGCCAGCAAACAGCCCGCGCTCGCGAGCCCAGACAATGGCCTCGGCGCGGCTGTGCAGCGCCAGCTTGGAATACACCGTGGCCAGATGGTTACGCACCGTGCTGGGCGCCAGCTGCAGGCGCGCGGCGATCTCCTTGTCGGCCAGGCCCTCGCAGATCAGCCCCAGCACATCGCGCTCGCGGGCGGTCAGGTCGGTAAAGGACGCACTGGGCTGCTCGGCCTGGTTGGCGCTGCGCACATTGGCCAGTTTTTCGATCAGGGTCTGGCTGAACCACGAGGCATCGCGCATCACCTCTTCGATCGCCGACACCAGCTCCAGCTCGGAGCGCTTGCGCTCGGTGATGTCCATCAGCACCAGCAGGTAGCTGGGCTTGTCCTGGATGTTCACGGTGTCGGCCGAGACCACGCAGTCGAGCAGTTCGCCGCCCTTCTTCAACACCCTGAGGTCGAGGCTGCGCACATCGGCGCTTTTTTCCAGGGCAGCGAACAGGCTGGCGCAGGCCTGCGGGCTGGCGATAAAACCGACTTCTTCCACGGTCTTGCCCAGCAGCTCTTCGGCGGCATAACCGGTGCTGTCGAGAAAGGCTTCGTTGACGTCGACGATCTGCTGGCTGTCGGCACCACACACCAGGGTCGGCACCGGCGTCAGGCGGAACGCCTTGGCAAAACGCTCCTCGCTCTGGCGCAGGGCGGTCTCCGCCTTGCGCCGTGGTTCCAGGTCCATGAAGGTAAACAGCATGCAGTCTTCTTCGTGGAGATCCAGCGGCTGGCCAGCGACTATCACCAGCTTGCTGCCCCCTTCGGGCAGGCGCAGCTCGGCCTGCATCTGCGGAATGGTCGCGCCCAGGCCCAGGCGCTCGATGGCCAGGTCCTTGCGCTCGGCGCCCTCCAGCACATCCACCTCGTACACCGAACGGCCGATCACCTGGTCGCGGGCATAACCGGTCATTTCCAGGAAGCCCTGGTTGACCTTGATGTAGCGCAGGTCGCTGAGGCGGCAGATCACCGCCGGCGCCGGGTTGGAATTGAAGGTCTTCTCGAAGCGCTGTTCGGCGCTGGCCCATTCGGTGGCGTCGCTGAGGATCAGCACCAGGGACTCCACCTCGCCGGCACGGTCGGTGAGGATCAGGCTGCGCACCCGATGCACCCAGGTCCGCTCTTCCTCGCCCTCGCCGCTGCGCACCTCCACCACCACATCGCTGAAGGTCTCCCCGGCGGCGACCCTATTGATCGGGTAGCTCTCCAGCGCCAGGGGGTGATTGTTGCGATAACGCAAGGCGAAACGCTCGGCGTACTGGCGGTCGTCGGCGCCCAGCTCACTGATGTTCTCGACCCCGTGCATGGCCAGCGCCGCCTCGTTGGCCCAGACGATGCGCCGGTCCGCCTCGAGCAGGATGACCCCGTCGGACAGCCCGGAAATGATCTGCTGCAACTGGCGGCGATTGGTTTCGGTGGCGAGTAGATCCTGGCTCATGGCGGCTCCTGAAAGGCCCGGCGCTACGGGCAAGGCGGCGGATAAAGGGGGCAGAAGCTACGACCACGGCGCATCGCCATCGTGCCCCAGGCCGATGCGTTTCCTGTAGCCGCTGGCGCAGCCTGCGATAGACCCGAAGGGTCTCCGGCGCCGGTGAGACCGCCGCGAGCATGCCGCTCGATCGCAGCCTGCGGCAGCGGCTACCCGCATTGAACAGGGCCGGAATATCGAGGGTGTCCCCGTTCCCTGTAGCCGCTGCCGAGCCCCGCGAGGCTGTGATAGACCCGAAGGGTCTCCGGCGCCGGTGAGACCGCCGCGAGCGTACCGCTCGATCGCAGCCTGCGGCAGCGGCTACCCGCATTGAGCAGGGCCGGAATATCGAGGGAGTCGCCGTTCCCTGTAGCCGCTGCCGAGCCCCGCGAGGCTGCGATAGACCCGAAGGGTCTCCGGCGCCGGTGAGACCGCCGCGAGCGTGCCGCTCGTTCGCAGCCTGCGGCAGCGGCTACCCGCATTGAGCAGGGCCGGAGTATCGAGGGTGTCCCCGTTCCCTGTAGCCGCTGCCGAGCCCCGCGAGGCTGCGATAGACCCGAAGGGTCTCCGGCGCCGGTGAGACCGCCGCGAGCGTGCCGCTCGTTCGCAGCCTGCGGCAGCGGCTACACGCGCATTGAGCAGGGCCGGAATATCGAGGGTGTCCCCGTTCCCTGTAGCCGCTGCCGAGCCCCGCGAGGCTGCGATAGACCCGAAGGGTCTCCGGTGCCAGCAAGATCGCCGCGAGCGTGCCGCTCGATCGCAGCCTGCGGCAGCGGCTACACGCGCATTGAGCAGGGCCGGAGTATCGAGGGTGTCCCCGTTCCCTGTAGCCGCTGCCGAGCCCCGCGAGGCTGCGATAGACCCGAAGGGTCTCCGGCGCCGGTGAGACCGCCGCGAGCGTGCCGCTCGATCGCAGCCTGCGGCAGCGGCTACACGCGCATTGAGCAGGGCCGGAGTATCGAGGGTGTCCCCGTTCCCTGTAGCCGCTGCCGAGCCCCGCGAGGCTGCGATAGACCCGAAGGGTCTCCGGCGCCGGTGAGACCGCCGCGAGCGTGCCGCTCGATCGCAGCCTGCGGCAGCGGCTACACGCGCATTGAGCGGGAGCGGAATATCGAGGGTATCCCCGTTCCCTGTAGCCGCTGCCGAGCCCCGCGAGGCTGCGATAGACCCGAAGGGTCTCTGGCGCCAGCAAGATCGCCGCGAGCGTGCCGCTCGATCGCAGCCTGCGGCAGCGGCTACACGCATTGAGCAGGGCCGGAATATCGAGGGAGTCGCCGCATCCCTGTAGCCGCTGGCGCAGCCTGCGATAGACCCGAAGGGTCTCCGGCGCCGGTGAGAGCGCCGCGAGCGTGCCGCTCGTTCGCAGCCTGCGGCAGCGGCTACACGCGCATTGAGCGGGGCCGGGATATCAAGGGAGTCGCCGCCTCCCTGTAGCCGCTGGCGCAGCCTGCGATAGACCCGAAGGGTCTCCGGCGCCGGCGAGATCGCCGCGAGCGTGCCGCTCGATCGCAGCCTGCGGCAGCGGCTACACGCATTGAGCTGGGCCGGAATATCGAGGGAGTCGCCGCATCCCCGTAGCCGCTGGCGCAGCCTGCGATAGACCCGAAGGGTCTCCGGCGCCGGTGAGAGCGCCGCGAGCGTGCCGCTCGATCGCAGCCTGCGGCAGCGGCTACACGCGCATTGAGCGGGGCCGGGATATCAAGGGGCGAACAGGTTCAGGAAATGCCCAGGGCTTTCAGGCGTCGGTACAGGGTGCGTTCGCTCAGGCCCAGGGCCTTGGCCAGTTCGCTGCGCGAGCCTTCGAACACTTCCAGGGCGTGGGCCAGTTGCTCCAGGTCCTTGCCCGCGCGGCGCCGGCTCGGCGGCGTTGTCGCAGCGGCACTGCCGGCGCGCAATTCCTCAGGCAGGTCCTCGACGCGGATCACCCCGTCGTCGCTGAACAAGCGCGCCCGTTCGAGGATATTGCGCAGCTCGCGGATATTGCCCGGGTAGGCATACAGGCCCAGGCGCTCCAGGGCCTCGGGAGCCACCCTGGGCACCGCGCCCGGCGCCAGGCGCTGCAACAGGCTGTCGATCAGCAGCGGCAGGTCGTCGCTGCGCTCGCGCAGGGCCGGCAGGCGGATCGGGAAGGCGCTGATGCGGTAGTACAGGTCCTGGCGGAAGGTGCCGGCGGCGACCATTTCCTTGAGCGGCTTGTGGGTCGCCGAGACCAGGCGGAAGTCCGAATGCACGGTGCGCAGGCTGCCCACCGGGCGAAAGCTGCCGGACTCGATCAGCCGCAGCAGCTTGACCTGCATCGCCAGCGGCACTTCGCCAATCTCGTCGAGAAACAGGGTGCCGCCATGGGCGGCTTCGGCCAGGCCGATCTTGCGTTGCAGGGCCCCGGTGAAGGCGCCCTTCTCGTAGCCGAACAGTTCGCTTTCCAGCAGGGTCTCGGTCAGGCCGGTGCAATCGACCACCACCAGCGGCCCGCTGGCCCGCGGGCTGCCATCGTGCAGGGCGCGGGCGAACAGCTCCTTGCCGGTACCGGACTCCCCTTGCAGCAGCACCGGGATCGGCGACGGCGCCGCCCGTTGCAGGGCGCTCAAGGCCGCATTGAAGGCCGGCGAACGGCCCACCAGGCCCTTCTGTTGCGGTTGCACCGAGGCCACCGCCACCGAACTCAAGCGCTCGACATAGGCCACCACCTGCCCCGCGTCGCCAAGGATCGGCCGCAACTCGACGTCCACATGCTCCGGCCCGCGCGGGGTGTGATGGATATGCAGCAGGCGCTCCGGCAGACGGGTCTCGAAGGCCTTGCGCATTGGGCAGTGTTCGCCGGCCTGGTCGCACGGCACCGCGAACTGGTGGGACACCCGGTAGCACTTGGCGCCGACATGGGGTTTGCCCTCGACGCCAAACTGGCGCTGGTAGGCGGTGTTGGCGGCGAGGATGTTGTAGTCGGTGTCTAACAGGATCGTCGGCTGCGCGTCATGTTCCAGATAGGACATCAGGGCTAACATTTCAGTATTGGCGAGGGCATGGGTGGACTGGGGCATGGCAACTCCTGGGCGTTGCGCGGCAGCTTAAACCATGGGCGCGGTTTCTGCCATTTACTGCCATAAACTGCCAACCGACTGCCATCTACAATTGACAGTGACAGCCCGAATGCCCGCCCCAGGCCTTTGAATTCAATGAATGAGCGGTAAAAACGGCGCGCGCCGGTTGGCACGTTTATTGACAGTCCAAGGGTCTGTACGAAAAGTTGGCGAGCGAAGCTCAGGCAAGGCGCAACGACCAACGGGAGTAACAGCCGAAGGCTGGCCCGGAGGGTGAGCGCAGCGAAGCAAAACAGGCGAGGAACGGCCGGGGTCGCGCCCGACTGCAGGGCCTGCATGAGCATTCCGATCGGACTCGCGCACGAGCCTGTTTTTGCGTAGCGCCGGAGGTGCCCAGCACGCAGCCACTTTTCGTACAGAGCCTAGGGACGACTGCCAGTCCCGGCCGGCATCACCCTATTGTTCGGAGAGCTCAATGATCATCGGCGAATCGCTGTGCGTAGAAGCCTTTTTTGACCACCAGACGTGGACCATCAGCTATCTGGTGATGGACCAGGGCACCCGGCGCTGCGCGCTGATCGACAGCGTGCTGGACTACGACCCCAAGTCCGGCCGCACCCGCACCGAGTCCGCCGACAAGCTGATTGCCCGGGTGCATGAACTCGATGCCCAGGTCGACTGGATCCTCGAGACCCACGTGCACGCCGATCACCTGTCCGCCGCGGCCTACCTCAAGGCGCAACTCGGCGCCCGGGTGGCGATCGGCAACCAGATCACCGTGGTGCAGCAGGTGTTCGGCAAGTTGTTCAATGAAGGCCAGGATTTTGCCCGCGATGGCAGCCAGTTCGACGTGCTGCTCGAAGACGACAGCCACTTCGCCATCGGCAACCTACAGGCCCGCGCCCTGCACACCCCCGGCCATACCCCGGCGTGCATGACCTATCTGGTGCAGGTCGGTGAAGAGACGGTGGCCTTTGTCGGCGACACCCTGTTCATGCCCGACTACGGCACCGCCCGCTGCGACTTCCCCGGCGCCGACGCGCGCACCCTGTACCGCTCCATTGGCAAGATCCTCGCCTTGGCGCCGCAGACCCGGCTGTTCATGTGCCACGACTACCTGCCCAACGGCCGCGAGCTGCAATACATGACCACGGTCGCCGAACAGCGCGCCAACAATATCCACATCCATGAAGGGATCGATGAAGACACCTTCGTGCGCATGCGCGAGGCCCGCGACGCCACCCTGGAAATGCCGGTGCTGATCCTGCCCTCGGTGCAAGTCAACATGCGCAGCGGCCAGTTCCCCGAGCCCGACGACAACGGCGTGAGCTACCTGAGAATCCCGCTGAACGTCCTTTAAACCTATAACGCCACTCCACCCGGAGACGCTGCCATGCGCCCTATTTCCCCGATTCAACGAGCCGTCAACGGCAGCCACCAGGTGCTGATCGTCGGCGGCGGCGCGGCCGGCATTGCCACCGCGTCCAGCCTGATCAGCCGCGAACCGCACCTGGACGTCGCCATCATCGACCCGGCCGACACCCACTATTACCAGCCCGGCTGGACCCTGGTCGGCGCCGGGGTGTTCCGCGCCGAAGACACCGCCCGCAGCATGGCCTCGCTGATCCCCAAGGGAGTGAAATGGATCCAGGCCGAGGTGAGCCGCTTCGAGCCGGAGCACAACGCCCTGCTGCTCAACGACGGTCGCGTACTGGGTTATGACCAGTTGGTGGTCTGCCCGGGCCTCAAGCTCGACTGGCATGCCATCGACGGCCTGAGCGAAACCCTGGGCAAAAATGGCGTGACCTCCAACTACCGCTACGACCTGGCGCCCTACACCTGGCAACTGGCGCAGCACCTCAAGCAGGGCCAGGCGTTGTTCAGCCAGCCGCCGATGCCGATCAAATGCGCCGGCGCGCCACAGAAGGCCATGTACCTGTCCTGCGATCACTGGCTGCGCACCGGCCGGCTGGGGCAGATCAACACGCGCTTTTTGAATGCCGGCGGCGTGCTGTTCGGCGTACCGGACTACGTACCGGCGCTGATGGAATACGTGAAGAAATACGCCATCGCCCTGGATTTCGGCCACAACCTGGTGGCAGTGGACGGCCCCGGCAAGCGGGCGACCTTCGTCCGTAACAACGCTGAGGGCCAGCAGGAACGCATCGAGCTGCCCTTCGACATGCTGCACGTGGTGCCGCCGCAAACCGCCCCGGACTTTATCCGCAGCAGCCCGCTGGCCGACGCCGCCGGCTGGATCGACGTCGACCCGCACAGCCTGCGGCACACCCGCTACAGCAACATCCATGGCCTGGGCGACGGGACCAATACCAGCAACGCGAAAACCGCCGCCGCGGCGCGCAAGCAGGCGCCGGTGGTGGCCACCAACGTGCTGGTCAACCTCAAGCGCCTGCCGGCCCGGGCGCAGTACGACGGCTACGGCTCCTGCCCGCTGACGGTGGAACGCGGCAAGATCGTCCTCGCCGAATTCACCTACGGCGGCAAGGTCGCGCCGAGCTTTCCGGCGTGGCTGCTCGACGGTCGCCAGCCGACCCGGCGCGCCTGGTGGCTGAAGGAACGCATCCTGCCGCCGTTGTACTGGCGCGGCATGCTCAAGGGCCATGAATGGCTGGCACGGCCCAGCCTGGTGACGGACCTGCCGAAATCATGAGTGAGTACAGCTTGCTGGGCGCCGGGCTCGGCGCATTGATCGGGGCGATCCTGGCGTTGACCGGGGCCGGCGGCGGGATTCTCGCGGTGCCGCTGCTGGTGTTCGGCCTCGGCCTGAGCATGGTCGAGGCCGCGCCCATCGGCCTGCTCGCGGTGGGCCTGGCGGCCGCCGTGGGCGCGGTGCTCGGGCTGCGCGAAGGCATCGTGCGCTACCGCGCCGCCGGCTTCGTCGCCGGCATCGGCATCCTCATGGCGCCGGTCGGCCTGTGGCTGGCCCACCGCCTGCCGAACCTGCCCCTGGCCCTGCTGTTTTCCGCGGTGCTGCTGTACACCTGCGGACGCATCCTGCTCAAGGCCACCCACGAACTGCGCCACGGCCAGCCGGCGCCCCGAGCGGCCTTCCAGCCCTGCGTGCTCAACCCCTTGCAGGGTCGCCTGCGCTGGACCCTGCCCTGCGCCCGCGCCCTGACCTTCACCGGCATGCTCTCGGGGCTGCTGTCCGGCCTGCTCGGCGTCGGCGGCGGCTTCGTGATCATCCCGGCGCTGACCCGCTACACCAACCTGGACAGCAAAAGCATCGTCGCCACCTCCCTGGCGGTGATCGCCCTGGTGTCCATCGGCAGCGTGATCACCGCCAGCCTCAGCGGCGTGATGCACTGGGCCGTGGGCGCCCCCTTCGCCGGCGGCGCGGTGCTGGGGCTGATCGCCGGCCGCCAGGTCGCCCGCTACCTGGCCGGGCCAAGGTTGCAGCAGCTGTTTGCCCTGGTAGGCATGCTGGCCGCGGTGATGCTCAGCCTCGGCGCACTCGGCGCCTGGCACTGAGCCCACAATCGCGAGCAAACGCTCTTCTGTAGGAGCGAGCTTGCTCGCGATAACGCCCGCCCCGACAACAAAAACATCCCGGCAACCAACCGTTCCTACAACCAATGAGCACCTGCCCAACCTCTTGCAGATTCCTCCTAAATCCTTGCCCCGCCATTCCCGGTACGCACCACCACCCCAAAGACTAAACTTCACTCACCCTTCCCTCGCACAAGGTACTCTTTCCATGAGCATCGACTGGCTGCATTTCACCCCCTGGAGCGCCCTCGCCGGTGGCGCGTTGATTGGCTTGGCCGCCGGCATATTTGTGATGGCCAACGGGCGCATCGCCGGGATCAGCGGCTTGCTGGGCAGCCTGCTGCAACCAGGCAGCGAAGGCTGGAGCGAAAAGGCCCTGTTCCTCTCGGGCCTGCTGCTGGCGCCGTTGTTCTGGGGGCTGTTCCAGGTGTTGCCGACGATCGAATTCCAAAGCGGCACCGTGGGCCTGATTGGCGCCGGGCTGTTGGTGGGCCTCGGCACCCGCTACGGCTCTGGCTGCACCAGCGGCCATGGGGTCTGCGGCATCTCCCGCCTGTCCCCCCGCTCACTAGTGGCGACCCTGAGCTTTATGCTGACCGGCTTTATCACCGTCTGGCTGCTGCGCCATGGGATGGGGCTATGAACGGGAGGGCAATGAAAATGCGCAAGGTCACGGCTTTTATCGCCGGCCTGTTGTTTGGCCTCGGCCTGCTGCTGTCGGGCATGAGCAACCCGACCAAGGTCCTGAGTTTCCTGGACCTGGCGGGCCAGTGGGACCCGTCCCTGGCCCTGGTGATGCTCGGCGCCATCGGCGCTGCCTGGTGGCCGTTCCACTGGGCCATCAAGCAGCCCAATGCCCTGCTCGGCGGCCCCCTGCAATTGCCCACCCGTCGCGACATCGACCGCCGCCTGATCGGTGGCAGCCTGCTGTTCGGCATCGGCTGGGGCATCGCCGGCATCTGCCCGGGGCCGGGGCTGACCCTGCTGCTCATGCCCCATTGGCAGGCCTGGGTCTTCGTCCTGGCCATGCTGGCGGGCATGCTGCTGTTCCAGTGGCTGGAAGCGCGCCGCGCGCACTGAACCCTTGGCGAACCAGACCCGGCAAGGTTAGTGTCCGGGTCTACCCCTAGAAGGATGCCCACATGGACAGTGAAATCCGCCCCGCCCACGAGCAGGACGCCGACGCCATCAGCCGCCTGATCATCGCCGCCCTGCAGACCAGCAACGCCCAGGACTACCCAGCCGCCGTGATCGCCCAGGTGCGGCAAAACTTCAGCCCGCACGCCGTGCGCCAGTTATTGAACAAACGCCAGGTCTGGGTGGCCCAGATGGCCGGCGAAATCGTCGGCACCGCCAGCCTCGACGGCCAGGTAGTGCGCTCGGTCTTCGTCGCCCCGGAAAGACAAGGCCAGGGCATCGGCCGCCAGCTGATGGCCGAGCTCGAACGCCAGGCCCTGGGCGCCGGCCTCACCCAACTGACCGTGCCCTCCTCGATCACCGCCGAAGGCTTCTACGCCAACCTGGGCTTTCGTACCCTGCGCGAGCAATACCATGGCGAGGAACGCACCCTGATCATGCAGCGCGAACTGAGCCCAACGACGCACACCCTGTAGCCGCTGCCGAGCCCGCGAGGCTGCGACGACCGGTCCGCGCTCGGGCGCAGCAGTCGCAAAACCTGAAAACGCGGTTTGCCTGAATAAACACCCAGACCAACCGACAACCCCCACTCAGGGCAAAGCCTCAAACCGCCCACTCCCCTCATTCCACTGAAACCCCGGCAACTTGCAGTCGCTCAAACTGATCCGCAGGCTCTCCCCCTCCGCCTGCACCTGCAACATATCCACCCCTTGATACAGACAACCCGGCGCCGCCAGCGTCAGGATCTGCAGCGGTTTGCCGCTGGCCTTGTCCACCACCTCGATCGCCGTTATCCGCTGGTCATTGCCCTGCATCGGCACCTGGAAATACCAGCGTTTGCTGGACGCGCTCTGTAACAACGTGGTGTTCGGCTGCGGCCACGAGTAGTCCGAGTTCACCAGGGCCACCAGCTTCAGGGCGATGGGCAAGGTCTTGCCGGTGCGATAGCTGGTCCAGCTGCCGCGCACCTGCTCGCTCTGGCGGCTGACCATCAGGTCGTTGAACTGCAGCCGCGCCACCGGCAGGTCCTGCTCGTCCAGCTCGTCCATGGCCAGCACCTTGTTGCTGAAGCTGAAGGTCGGCTTGAGGCGGATCGGCGTGCGATAGCGCTGGTAGGCATAGGTCCCCTGGTACAGCGCGTTCTGGCTGCCCAGCGTCAGCACGATAGCCTGCTTGCCCAAGGTACCCTGGTACACCCCATGGGCCGCTTGCGCCGGCACTAGCCACGCCACCAGCAACAACGCCGCCAGCCCGCGAAAAAGATCACCCACCCGCATCAGAAACGCTCCTCGCCAGACTGAATAAATTCCAGCCGGTCAGGGCTGATCACACGGTAATAATCCCAACGCCGGGTGCCCGCACTGAAGTTGATAAAGTCCTGCTGGCTGAACTCCATCTGCCCGCCCGCGGCAAAGCGCACAGAGCCCTGCGCGGCGAACTGCTCCAGCTGCGGATGGCGCAGATACGCCTGGGTCTGTGGGTGGTACAGGTAATACTCGGTCGGCGCGCACAGCACACTGCCGTACGGGCCGTTCAAGCTGTAGCTCTGCACCTGAAAATCGATGGTGGAGTCGGCATCGAAATGCTCGAAGGTCAGGGTGCGGGTCCCGGTCGGAGCCAGGCACCACTGCCCGCCCACCTCCTGCACCACTTCGCCGGTGGCCCGGCTCAGCACCCGGATGTTGTCCACCCGCCCCGTGTCCTCCCCGGCGTTGCGCACGGCATGCACACTGAAATAGAACTGCTTGTCGGCCGCCGGCTGCAACAACTCACCGTCAAAGGCCTCGCGCTGACTCCCGCCAAAACGCATCACCCGCTGCAACCGCAACGGCTGCTGCACCCCCGTGCGCAAATCGACAAACGCCCCCTGCAACACCTGCGCCCCCTCGGCAAAGGGCTGCAACGACACAGCCGCCGCCGGCAAGGTCGGGTTATCCATGATATTGATCAACAGCCCCCCGCCCGGACGAAACGGCGTGAGCTCCAAAGGCATCGGCAAGCGCTCGGCCCCGCTAAACCAATAGCCGGACATCCCGCCGCCGTATTGCGAGTCATAGGTGAGCGCCAACTCCACCGGCGTATCGCCGAGCGTGCCGCGGTAGGTAGTGATGGGGTTGGCGTTGGCCGTAGGCACACTCAGCGCCATGCCCACTAAAAGCACCGGCGCCAACCGAGATAGAAACTGCCCCAGGCGAGACACACACCCCCGCGTCCCTGCCCCTACTCGCCTCCCGCCACCAACGAACTGGGTCATGCCTGCGCTCCTTGCAATGGGTAAAAGGCGCGCAGGATAGCAAAGTTGGTTGGGGGATCAGAGGGTGTTGCTGCGGCCCTGTAGCCGCTGCCGAGCCCGCGAGGCTGCGATGGGGCGCGCAGCGGCCCTAAATCGGCGCACCGCGATTGTTCAGATACACCTCAGCGGCTGAATCGTGGACGCTCCCCCACGGCCTAGACCTGCGATAACCACTACGGAGTTCTTAGTAGCCGCCCCGCTTGCGACAAGGATCAACGACTCAGCCTCGCCCTACCCACAATCGAGACCTTTCCTACAGCCCCGCCGTTGTCCCTGATCCACCCCACACCTATAGTTTTCACGTCTGCTGATTTCGATCAGCACAGGGGTTCGCAGCCTTATCGAGAGGACATTCAATATATTTATTCGTCAAGGAACAGCGATGAACAACCAAACCCCACACGGACGCTTTATTCCTCTAACCCCAATCGCCAGCGATACCCCAGTGCTTTTTATTGACAGCCACGCACCTCTGGTAGATCTGCATGCCTGTGCTAGCGAGCGTTTACTCACCACACTCGACTATCTGAATCTGATGGCTTGCACTAGCTTGCGCGACTCCAGCGACAAGGACATCGATACCGTGGCTAATACCGCCAGATTGTTGCTGCAGGATGTGCGGGATGTGTTGGCGGTGATTGAGACCCGAGCTTTTAGTGCCTGACTAAAAATAACAAAGAGCCGGCTACTCGCCGGCTCTTTATCCACCCGAGAAGATCATTAGAGAATGGCTAGTCTTGATGCTCTACAACCACCCCTCACAAAGCAGCTCCGTTTGATCGAGGATCATCTGTGCAGCATCTTCGGCTTTATCCGGCGGATAGTCATACTTGCGCAAAATCCGCCGTACCAGAATACGCAGCTTAGCCCTAACACTTTCGCGACTGTTCCAATCAACGCTGACATTGGCACGCAAACTCGCCGTCAATTCATGAGCAATTTTCGCCAGGGTCTCATCACCCAATTCGCGCACCGACGCCTCGTTAGTGGCCAAGGCATCGTAAAACGCCAATTCATCCTCATTGAGCCCAAGCTCTTCACCGCGCTTGCTGGCAGCGGCGAATTTCTTGGCCATTTCGATCAGCTCTTCGATCACTTGAGCCGTTTCAATCGAACGGTTTTGGTAGCGCTTAATCACATTGGCCAGCAGCTCGGAGAACTTCTTTTCCTGGACCAAGTTGGAGCTATAACGGCTCTTGATTTCACCTTCCAGCAAGCGCTCCAACAGCTCTACTGCAAGGTTCTTCTCCGGCAGGTTACGTACGTCGGCAAGAAATGCGTCGTCAAGTAGGCCGATATTAGGTTTGTCCAAACCTACTGCCTCGAAGATGTCCACCACATCCCCAGAAACCACGGCATTGCCGATGATCTGACGAATCGCCAACTCACGCTCTTCATCGGTTTTCTTCTGCTGACTGACATCACGCTTGATCAAAATCACCTTGATCGCTTGGAAAAAAGCCACCTCCTCGCGAACTGCCTTGGCTTCATCCAAGGTGCAGCACAAGGTGAATGCCTTACTCATGGCCAACGCATTGTCAGCAAAGCGCTTTTTACCGTCCTCCAGACCCAACACATGGTTGGCGGCCCCCGCCAACAGCTTGTGGCCACCGGTTAGAAAATCGCTGTAATCGAAACCGTGCAACAGGCTACGCAGGACATCGAGCCTCTCCTCCAACACCGAGTAGGCTTCATGAGCATCCACCGTGGGGCGCCCTTTGCCCTTACTGCCGGTGTATTCCTTAAGCGCCGCTTTCAGCTCGTTGGCGATACCGATGTAATCCACCACCAGGCCGCCCTGCTTGTCCTTGAACACTCGGTTAACCCGGGCGATAGCCTGCATCAGGTTGTGGCCCTTCATCGGCTTGTCGACATACAGCGTATGAACACAAGGCGCATCAAACCCGGTCAGCCACATATCACGAACGATCACCAACTTGAGCGGGTCGAGGGGGTCTTTGAAGCGTTTTTCCAGGCGTTTTTTGACCTGGCCAGAGTAGATATGCGGCTGCAACAAGGCCTTGTCCGAAGCGCTGCCGGTCATCACGATCTTGATTGCGCCTTTCTCCGGGTCTTCGTCGTGCCAGTCAGGACGCAGGGCAACGATTTCGTCGTACAGATGCACACAGATTTCACGACTCATGGCGACCACCATGGCTTTGCCAGGCATCTGTCCCATGCCGACCAGCCCCAAATTACGCTCCTCGAAATGCGTGACCATATCCGCCGCCACGCTATGAATGCGCGGCGAAGCGCCCACTACCTTTTCCAACGCAGCCCAACGGCTTTTCAAGCGTGACTGCTGCTCGTCCTCTTCATCTTCGGCCAGCTCATCCACCTGATCATCGATGTTCGGCAGTTCGCTTTCTTTCAAGGACAACTTGGCTAGGCGTGACTCGTAATAGATGGCGACAGTGGCACCGTCTTCTGTGGCCTGCTGCATGTCGTAAACATGGATGTACTCACCGAACACCGAGCGGGTATCGCGGTCTTCGCTGGACACCGGAGTGCCGGTAAAGGCCACGAACGTAGCGTTCGGCAGTGCATCGCGCAGGTGCTGGGCATAGCCCACCTCATAACGCGCCCGGCTTTCTGCTGCTTGCAGGCCAGCGGGGGCTTTGAGCTCGGCATTAAAACCGTATTGAGTGCGATGCGCCTCGTCGGCGATAACCACGATATTGGAGCGCAGGGACAGCACCGGAAAGCTGTCTTCATCGACGCCCGGCATAAACTTTTGAATGGTGGCGAACACAATGCCGCCACTGGGTCGGTTGGCCAGCTTGGCCCGTAGATCACCACGGGACTCCACCTGGACTGGCTGTTCCCGGAGCAGATCTTGAGACAGGGAGAACACTCCAAACAGCTGGCCGTCCAGATCGTTGCGGTCGGTGATGACCACAATGGTCGGATTCTCCATCGCGGTTTCCTGCATCACCCTTGCGGCGAAGCAGGTCATGGTGATGCTCTTGCCCGAGCCTTGGGTGTGCCAAACCACACCGCCCTTATGGCTGCCACCAGGACGTGAAGCAGCGACTACCTGCTGAATAGCGGCGCGTACGGCATGGAACTGGTGATAACCGGCAATCTTCTTCACCAAGCGGCCGTCGTCTTCGAACAACACGAAATAGCGCAGGTAATCGAGCAGCATCTCCGGCGCCAACGCGCCGCGTACCAAGGTTTCAAGCTCGTTGAATTGCCCAAGCGGATCGAGTGTTTCACCGTCGATGGTGCGCCAGTTCATAAAGCGCTCGATATCCGCCGACAGCGACCCCATTCGAGCTTCAGTACCATCGGAAATCACCAGGATTTCGTTGTACTGGAATAAGTCCGGAATCTGCTCCTTGTAGGTCTGAAGCTGCTCAAACGCTTTACCGAGATCCGCCTTCACGTCAGCCGGGTTTTTCAATTCCAACAAGACCAGCGGCAACCCGTTAATGAACAGGATGATGTCCGGCCGACGAAGCTTCTTCGGCCCTTGGATACGGAATTGATTGATGGCCAACCAATCATTGGATTTGACTTCGGCCCAATCGATCAAGCGCACGAAATCGCCGCGGGTTTCGCCGTCCTTCTGGTACTGCACAGGTACGCCACTGACCAGTAGGCGATGGAACAAGCGGTTGGCCGAAAGCTGCACCGGCAAACCCAATTCCAGCACCTGTTTAAGGGCATCTTCGCGGGCTGCCAATGGCACCTTGGGATTGAGCTTGGCCATCGCACTGCGTAAGCGCTCGACCAACACCACTTGCCGGTAGTTATCGCGCTCGGGGTGTTCTCCGTCGTGGGCGATGTATGGCCCATACAATCGGGTATAACCCACGTCCTCCAGCCAGCCGAGGGTTTCCTGCTCCAGTTGGTCTTCGGTCATTACAGCATTAGTCCCTTATCAATCCTCGACATTGGCCAACAGCGGGCTGCCCAACCAAGTCGTTCCCCCAACCTCACAGGCTGGGTCATCTAGTTATTGGTCACCCACGTCGCCCCTTGTGCAGTCAATCGGTACTTCTGTGCCGGACTGCGTGGCGAATCGGGATGAGTCATTTCAATCAACCCGGCCACTAATGCAGGGTTCAAATAGTTGTTACGGAAGGTGGGGCGGTGCACCAATTGTAGGTGCTGCATCAACTCCCCCGCTTTGAGGGCAACACCGCCATCCAATACTTGAAGCAGCCTGGCTACTTGGTCGCTTACTTGGTCGCTTACTTGGTCGCTTACTTGGTCGCTTACTTGGTCGTTTTGGCTGCTATCGAGCAACGCCTGATGCAACGCTTGCAACATGAACTCCACAAAAGGCGTGGCCTCACTGCATTGATCTGCAGCACTCAGCGCGGCGTAATAAGCCTCCTGCTGCTCGCGAATCACTGTCTCCACGGGCAGCCAAGCCAGAACGGGACGCCATAGACTGAGGATTAGCGTTTGCCACAAGCGCCCCATCCGCCCATTGCCATCGGCGAACGGATGGATGAACTCGAACTCGTAGTGAAATACACAGCTGGCCAGCAATGGGTGCAGATCCGTGCTGGACAACCAACTGAGCAGATCGTCCACCAAGGTCGGTACACGGCTGGGCGGCGGGGCCATATGAACCAGTTTTTGCTCACGGTAGATACCCACCCCAGCGCGACGGAACTGTCCGGCATCGTCGATAAGACCGTGCATCAACAGAGCATGAGCCTCTAGCAAATGCTCACGCAACGCTGGCTGCCAACCGGGCATGGCTTCATAGGTGATAAAGGCATTACGCACTTCCTGGATCTCACGGGGCTGGCCTAATACCCGCTTGCCGTCCAGCACGGCCGTTACCTGTTCCACAGTCAGCGTGTTGTTCTCGATGGCCAGCGAAGCCTGGATGGTACGAATACGATTGCCCCGCCGCAGCTGGGGCGTCAGGGTCGCCTCATGCCGCGCCGACAACCGCCCCACCTGCTCGCTGATCTGCGCGACAAGCGCGAGCATGATTGGAGTCAGGGTCAACGGCGGCTGGTAGCGGCTCATGGGTTTGGCCGCTGCTCAGCGAGAGATTTGGGATTGCTCACGCAGAGACCTCCCATTCCTTAGCGGTTAACTCGCCGGTTTGGTGGAAGCGCCGGACACGTCCGAGGAACTCGGCAAAATCACTATTCTCTTCGCTTAGACGGTTGCACATGTCCCAATCGATCTCACTGCGCTCCCGCGCCGGAATCAGAATCTGGCTTTCCGTGGGATTCTCCACGTCCAGCTGAATTACCCCGATGCCATGGGCGGCAGCAAGCATTCGCAACTCTTTGAGCGTGCCATCGCCTTCCACTGTGGCGGCCACCAAGTAGCCAAAATGCGCCCAGGAGGAATTGGACACCGTCTGGAAGAAACACTTGCGGGCATTGGAGCGGTTGAGCAGCAGTTTGACCTCGAAGGACCACAATCGAGCACGAGGCCCTCCCAGCTCGCGAACACAATCACGCACATTGAGCGTCCAATCGGCGGTCAGGTTCTCCAGGCCCACCAAATCCGGATGCAGCCACTCATTACCGCCACTGCCAGCACGGTTGGAGGAACGCTTTTCGTTGATACGCATGGCGTTCACGCACTGTTCTTCTGACAGCAGGTATTGCGCCAGCAAGGGGTAGAGTGCGTGCTCGCGTAACCGGGTGGGTTCGGGCAACTCCGCGGCCTCAGGAGAGAGGCCTTCCGCCGCCGCAACCTCGGCATTGGCGTCCAATTCCGACCAGTAATAGTGACGTGGCCGACCTTCGGTGGTTTTCAGTTGCGGATGCTGCTTCTGCCAACGGGGACGCGAGCCGGCAATTTCCGCTGCCAGTTGCTGCACCAGGTCAGCGTCGGTCTGAATATGGCTGCCACTGCCATCTTTCTTGGCCGCGCATTCGGTGGGGAACTGCTCGAATATCCATAGCGCCAGTTCACGGGCGGTGTGTTGGGTATCGAGTTGGCTTTGCAGGCGATCGGTAACACGTTTGCGCAGGTTTAGAGCCATATTAGATGGCCTCCGACAAAATCTTTTCAGTGGCGGCTGTCGCTTCTGGCAGGCGTAATTGACCGGAGATTAGGCGAGGTAGCAGAGTGTCGCGAAGTTGGGTGAGGGTTTGAGCAAGTTGATTGTTCGAAAACATTTTTTTTCGCAATGAGAAAACAATCTTATCAAAAGACTCAAGAATAGATTTCGTCGCCACTACCACAGGTAATCTATAGACATTATTTCGGTTCAGGCCAGGCACAGCACCATCGGTATTCATACTTTCAAGGCCGAGCGTTTTCAGGAGACAATAACAGTAAGTTAGCGGCTTATCTGTTCTGACGTAAAAAACGGTATCGATAGGAAAGAAAGGCCTATCTTCCCAGTACAAACTACCAACAGTCCCTTTACGTCCAACTATGACTGATGGACCATTGACCAATGATTTATTGTGGCTGCCCGTGACTCCGCCTGAACCATATACTGGAACTGGGCCGTCAATCCGATCTGTTGCTTTCAATGCCTTACCGTAAGACAACTCCATTAGGTCCTGGACTTTTTGTAGCTCCCATCCTGCTGGTACCAACCCCTGCTCGGACTCTTCAAAACTGCTAGGAAATAATGCCGCGGTGGCTGCATCCATACCTTCGGGCTCAAGCCCTACCGCCTTAGCATGAACTGGGTCAAAATCGACGAACCAAGACCTGAATAGTGTTTGTGCGATGGCCTCCAGAGTAGAGTTAGTCTCGCGCAATAGAGTAATACGATCATCTATTGATCCAACAAGCTGAAAAATTGACTCCTGCTCTAGAAGCGGAGGAACCAGCACTTGCATTTTGTCTACACGAGTAATGTAAATATGCTTAATAGTTGAGCCATCAGAGTCACCCTCCATTACTCGCTGATAGTGTGGCGAGAGGAGTAAATACTTGAGAAAATGGGAATTTATTCTCCTATTTGGTCGAAGAAGAGCAACCGATTGGTTTATACAAACCCCATCACAATCAACAACTGCGACCCTACCAATTGACCCATCTTTCGTGAGTAGTACATCACCAACTTTTGGCCTACTTTTATCCGTTAACTTCTCTATGAATGCTTCAGCAGTTGTCTTCCTAGCCGTGGCATAGTTAATACGACCATCTATTACATCCTTAGCAGTGATCTTCCACGGCCCCACTTCAGCATCAGGCATTGGATTTGTAAAACCGTAAGTAATTAAATCGAGAAAACTACGCAACTCTCCGGATTGCCATGATGCTGGAATATTTCTGAGTTCCGCAGTTTTAGAACTCATATCCAAGCCCTCCAAGTTTCTGCCGGATCAACTGGTCGAGTTCTACACCTTTGGCCATCTGTTCACCCAACAGCCCCGTGAGGTTCTCCATCTTGTCAATGAAAGCTTCGTAATCATCCTCAACAACCTCTACCCCAACATAGCGCCCCGGATTCAGTACATAGTCGTGCTTGGCAATTTCCATAAGAGCAATGCTGCGGCAGAAGCCAGGAATATCCACATACTCGGCAATTTCGCCGCCTACATCCAAGGGCTCGCCGCGCCAGTTAGCTACAGTCTGAGCAATACGTTCGATATCACTGTCGAGCAACTCTATCTGTACTCGACTGATATTGGTACCGAGCTTGCGAGCATCGATAAACAACACCTCACCAGGACGAGCGACTTTCTTCTTAGTGAGGAACCACAAACAAGCCGGGATCTGCGTATTGAAGAACAACTGACCAGGAAGTGCGACCATCACTTCCACCACATCAGCATCGACCATTGCCTTGCGAATATCACCTTCCGTGCTCTGGCTAGAACTCATCGAACCATTGGCCAAAACAATACCGGCGCGGCCGTTGGACTTGAGGTGAAACAACATATGTTGCAACCAAGCATAGTTGGCGTTGCCTTGCGGTGGTGTGCCATACACCCAACGCGGATCACCCTCCAGGCTGCCATGCCACCAGTCGCTGATATTGAACGGCGGGTTAGCCAGCACAAAGTCGGCACGCAGGTCGCCGTGCTGGTTACGAATAAAAGTGTCACCCGGCTCTTTACCGAGATTGAAGTCAATGCCGCGAATCGCCAGGTTCATTGCCGCCAGACGCCAGGTGGTCGGGTTGGATTCCTGGCCATAGATTGAGACGTCACCCAGTTTGCCACCATGGGCCTCGATGAACTTTTCCGACTGTACGAACATGCCGCCCGAGCCGCAGCAAGGGTCATAAACCTTGCCATGGTGTGGATTGAGCACGGCAACCAGAGTTTTAACGATGCTGGCCGGCGTGTAGAACTGCCCGCCCTTCTTACCTTCGGCACTGGCGAATTGGCCTAGAAAGTATTCATACACTTGGCCCAGCAGGTCGCGGGCTTGGTTGGCATCGCCACCGAAACCAATGGTCGAGATCAAATCGACCAACTCACCGAGCTTGCCATCCGGCAATTGGGCTCGGGCGTAACGCTTGTCGAGAATATTTTTCAGGCTGGAGTTTTCCGCTTCGATGGCGGCCAGTGCCTCGTCAATGCGCTTGCCAATATCCACCTGTTTAGCAGCGGCGCGCAGTGCCTCCCAGCGCGCCACTTCCGGCACCCAGAACACGTTGACTTCGGTGTAGTAGTCGCGCTCTTCCAACTCTTGGGCCAGCAGTTCGGCGTCGTCACTGCCCAGGTAGTAATCATCGCTGGCATCGGTAAAACGACGCTTCAGCTCGGCACTACGGCCAGCGAAGCTGTCGGAGATGTACTTGAGAAAGATCAAGCCGAGAACGATGTGTTTGTACTCAGCGGCATCCATATTGGCGCGCATCTTATCGGCGGTGGCCCACAGGGTTTTCTGTAGGTCTTGTAGCGTGTTGTTGGTGGTCTTGACCGAGGCTTTGCGTCCCGGCTTTTTCTTGGGTGGTTTAGCTTCTACGCTGGCTGGTGTCTCGCTTACCGCATATCGAGCGCGAGCTTCGTTAAGGACTTGTTCAGCAAGACTGCTGGCGGCCTGTTTAGCACCCTTTTGATCCGACACGGACTACTTCCTACGTTTGACGCAGATGAATTGCGCAATGAAAAATGAAAAACCAACCCCTGGGGCCGGTCGAAGATGGGCTGCATGATACCGGGCTGATGGCTTTTAGTCAGATCCCGATGCCCTCATCCCCACCATGACCGCTAAGGCTAAGGTTCGACACTCAATGAGCCCCCAGTAAAGCCTCAAATTCCGATGCCTGAATCTCCGAAGCCCCACTCAACATGTCCCGAGCCAACGCCCGCCTCTTGCTCAACAACTCATCCAACGTAGCCTCAAACGTTGGCATCGCCTCATCTCGAATAGTCGGGTAGTACACATATACATCCTTCTCCTGCCCAATCCGATAAGCCCGATCCGTCGCTTGGTCTTCCTTGGCCGGGTTCCAGCAACGGGTGAAGTGAATCACATGGTTAGCCGCCTGCACATTCACCCCAAAACCAACAGCAATGGTCGACAGAATGATTACCCCAAACCCCGGAAGCTCCTGGAACTGATCAATAAGCTTCTGTCGACTATTGGCACTCTGGCTGCTGGTGCTGGTATCGCCGTTAATAACAGTGGCGCGAAAGCCAAAGTGCTCCTGAATCGCGTACTGTAATTCCCGCTGAATATCCCGCAACTCAGTGAAGACAATCACTTTATCCCCCTTGCTGGCCCTTTTGATGGACTCGAGGGTTTGCATCAACCATTGCAGCTTCGGTGAGTTATCGCGCAGCCTTTTATCAGGCTGGACGCTGTAAGGATGGGCGCAAATAAGCTTGAGCTTGTGCAGCAAGCCAAGCATATGGGAGGCCTTTTGATCGAGCTGCTCGTTGATCTGTTGCTTCTGGCTGTAGGCGGATACCTCAGACAGGTACAGATTCCTCTGTAAGGTATGCATGACCAGTGCACGGCAGGCCGAGTCTTCAATTTTTGCAGGTAGGTCCTTGGCAATATCCTGTTTGGTACGGCGTAGTGTCTGTGGCTCGATAAGCCCGCGAAGTCGTTCCAAGGCAACAGTATCGCGCTCCAAACCAGCTTCGATTGGGCGCAGATACTCGCGACCAAACTGGTTCAAGCCACCCAGAAAGCCCGGCTGGATGAAGTCGAAAAGGCACCATAGATCGATAAGCGTATTCTCGACAGGTGTCCCGGTGCAGGCCACTCGAAATCTTGCAGGAATAGCTTTGACTGCCTGGGTCACCAATGCAGCCGGATTCTTTAGCTTTTGCGCTTCGTCACAGACAACGATCGACCACTGCTGGCGTGCCAGAGAAAACTCTTGGTCGCGAAGCGTTTCGTAAGTCGTCAGGACAATTTTGGCGTCGCCCATCCACCCTGGACGAAGAAGATTTTTGATGCCTTTGCCTTTCAAATCGGCAGGAATTTCCTCCTTTTTGAACTTCACAGCACTCAAGGCTGAACCATACAACTTCAGTACTGGTAGAGCGTCAGCAAAGAAGAATCTTCGAAGCTCACGCTCCCAGTTATCCAGTAACGAGACCGGGGCGATGATTAGCGTTGGCTTATCTTCGGGATACTTTTCGAGATACCAGACCAGAAAGGTAAGTAGCTGGATTGTTTTTCCAAGTCCCATATCATCGGCAAGCAAGCAACCCGATACATCCGTGGGGGACAGACGGAAAAGATGCTGCAACCAAGCGACACCTTGCAATTGATGGTCCCGCAGCACGACTTCAGGCTTTAGGAGATTAGGCAGCTCTGGCGTTGCGTCCAAAGCGCTTCGCAAGGCCGCCTGACGAACCTGTACGTAGGTGGGTTCGTCGATATTGTGACCAATCTGCAGAACAGCACGACCGACCTTATCGACAGGCTTAACCAACGCAGTCTCGACAGGAGCAATCTTTTTCGACCATGCCTCAAAGAGCTGCTCCGCTACAGCCATAGGAAGAGGCGTCTCAGACTCAGGTAAATAAACCGATTCGTCACCCGCGGCACGAGCCTCGTCCAGTCGCTGCTCAAAAACCTCGAATTGAGCACGGTCGGAGGGATCCCAACGCCCCAAAATCTCCGCATCAATGCCAAGCATCGCAACATCCGGTGGCAACCAGTTTTCAGTTGCCTCTTTGACCAGGAATGGTGATGTGATGCGCTCGGCTTCACCGATACCTGTTACTCGGTCGCCATAGAGGGAAAGGTCCAGTACTGAGTCAAACTCAATACCAGCTGCTTCATTTTGCCAACGCTTAAGCAGCTCTCCAATTCCCGCGAGCTGGCGTAAATCAAAATCGCTGAGTTCAAGCTCGTATCCCTGCCAAAAGCCCGCAGGCATACCGGCGGCCAGTTTCACATGCAATTCATGTACGAAAGGCGCAAGCTCATGCGCCGCATTGAACGTGATTTCGATGGAGGCTTGCGGTACTGGCGAAATTGGTTCGAGAGTCAGGTTTACCCTCTCAATTCGATGACCAGCATCATCCAACTTCGGCTCCAGGTGAAAGCGATGAAAGAAGATCCCAGCCTCAATCAGATCCTCTTCATAAGTGTCTGCGTCCAACACCTGTGCAGCACTATCCCCTAGCGCGCTGTAGGGATTACGAACAAATGAAAGCGCATCATCACCAGCAACTCGTCGACCGGGCAACGAACGAACGTAATCCAGTACAGATTTAACCTCAGGCTCTATCAGGACGTGGGTCAACGACCCGTCATCATCCGTAACTCGATATCGATCCTGAACCTGCTTGGCGCCATCGAAACTCTCGAGCCAGTTCGCCGGTTGACCTTCGAAGCTGGGCTCCAGCTCAATCACCGGCGTATTACCCACCGTCGATTTTCGTGGATTGAGCCGCAGGCTTTCAGGTTTGATGACGACCGTTTTATCCAAGAAGCCGTCCATACCCGCACTCGCCTTGCGTGCCAACTTTCTGATGCTGGCCCAACCGATCTGGTTAGTCACTTCACCTGGCTCACTTTGTTGAGCCAAATAAAGTTGTCGTACAGCACCAGTCAACCTCCAAGATGACTCAGGCAAAACCTCAATTGCTCCGTTGTATTGGATAGTGCCGCCAATACGCTGTATCTGAATGCTGGCGTTTGACTGAGGGTCGCGCCAACCGCTGATAGTGACCTTAAAGTCGTTAGAGGCAAGGCTGCCTTGGCTGCTCAGTTGAGGAACGAGCTTCGTCTGCGCAGGCAGGCCCAACAACGGCACACTCGTCGCATGGTCCGGATCATCAATAAGCCGATAAAGCTCATCCCAGGTCAGCAACCAGCGATCGCTGAGCTGGGAGACAAACTCCTCCTCTTCCAGCTGGTCCAGATAGCTTGCCAATGGCCAGGACTCAGCATCCTCAGCCAAACTCAAGGGGTAGCAAAGACCCTGCTCCTCAATGGAAAAAACTGGTGCAGTAGTTACCAATGAGGCGTCCTGTTGCAGGCCTATGCCTTTAAGGAAACGCTTGAGCATTATTGCCTCCAGAACCTGAGGGGCTGGTGATTGACGGGCTTAAAGCCTAATCGTAGAAGTGCTGCGATTGCCGTCTGGTCTGCAACACTCAGCTGAACTTGCAAGGCGCCACCTCGTGCACGTTGGTCGTAGACTTTGTGTTGGACCGACTTCAGGGCATCACGAACCTGATCCTCAAGCGCCACAGGTTTGGGGGAACCAGATGAACTGATCTGACTTTGCACGCGAATCCCCCATTTCCCTAACGAGTCATCGAACTTGCTGAGCCAACCTTCTATGCGATTTGGACGACTTGGTGCAGGTGAATGCCGCATACGATCCAGCGCACGATAAGGCTGTTTTAGATCGGTCAAATCGAGTTGTGTCTTGTCTGGATTGAACGGCGACTTATCTGCTTGGTACACGTAGCAGGCATTGCCCGTTCCGGAAAACTCGACAAAGAAATAGTTCCCGATCTGCATGACAACAGCATTGTTGTGACCTGGAGCCCCTATCAGCCGGCTAAGCCGCCCTTTATTTTTCTCACGGAAATGAACAAAGTCTCGTCCGCCAGCGTTCCAAGCATCCGCCCCCATAACGATTCGGGTATAGCTCATCTGATTGGCGAACCGCAGCCAATAATGCAGACGCGACTGATCGACTTCTGCCTCCCCCTTCAGCAAATTGAAAAAGTGCTCAAGGTCTTCCTTAGCGAACCATGCAACCACCATTGCGCAGACATTTTCGTCAACGTACTGCAGCCAGCTGTTTTGCTTGGAGCGAATCTGCGGACTTCCCCAGTTATCGAGGGCGACCTGTTTCAAGAGTGACGACGGTTTTTCCCGATAATCAGCCAAGTGATAGCGGGAAAGACAGGCACTGAGAACATCGTTCATGTAACGCGGGTGCTGGCGGCCTATATCCACCAGATCCGGTAGACGCTGGGCAAACTCGGTATCGTCCAACATGAAAATGCGGGAGATGAGGACATTAAAGATTCGACGCCACAGCCAACTGCTATCTGGGATCTGCGCAATCGTCTGCAATGCAGAAAGATCGCTGATCTCACCATTGAACATCTGGTCACCCAGTCGTGCACCCGCCTGCTCAGAAAAGAGTTCCTGATGCTGCTGGACGATCTGAATCCATTCTTTCTCGCGCCTTTGCTGAGCACTAACACAATCAAAACCAAGCTGGATATCCGCCCTTAACAGACACCAATTAGCATTCTGATCAGGAGTGGAAGCCTCATACCCAAAGTAGCTGAAGCACAGTGCCAACCAGTCTCGACGACTTAGCTTTCTCTTTTCGATACGGTCATGAACCTCTTTATGAACACGAACAAAAAGCTGTTCATCTTCCAAGATCGGCCCCACACGTTCGGTCTTATCTGAAAGACCGGCGAAAACCAAACGCCACTCTGAAGCACTGAGTGGGAGAACATTTCGGAATTTGTTTATTGCCTCACGGCGTTTTTCCTGGGGCGGAGGTAGGGCCTTTTCAGCACGCTCGAATCTCTCATAAAGATCAACTCTCGCAGCTCCCAGGCGGGGGAACCGCGCCAGTGGCTCAGACGCGTGTCCTGTGCGATATACAGACAGCCCCAAATCGATAGCGGCGGAAAGCCTTGCAATTGGGCTAGTCATCGGTTCATCGCCAACTGACATTTCTCCATATCGGTGTTATTGAACACCGGCACCTCAGGTTTGAGGTTTTCTTCCTTTTCCTTGAGGCCAAAGAACTGCATGCGCAGTTCTACTCGTCGACTTTCTTCCTTGGTGTCCTTTGCATTGTTGAACGAGACACCACCCGCAAGGAATATCGACCGAATTTGTTGTTGGTGCTCAGGCGACAATCCAACTTGAAGTGGGCTGCGACTATCCAACAAGCTGCACATCACCCACTCTGAACGCTGCAAAGAAAGATGCAGGTTATACAGGTAAGAACCATCGGTATCAGTCGATCCCTCAATCACAACCTGCTTAAACCACTTCCGCCCTTCGTCACTGTTTGCCGCATCCAGAATCATAGGAACAACATCCTGTAGCGCTGTTTGCCCCTCGCTGCTCAGCGCATATTGGTTATGCCCAAAGCGGCCGGCATCGCCGAAGCTGATTCTGTTGTCTTTGCAATCCACAACGATTGTTCTATTAGCAGCTTTAGCCTTGAGACTGAGGTGTTCGCAGATCTGGCTAATGTCTTGACTACGTTGTTTCTCACCCTGCTCTGCCTGGTTAATACGCTGAGTTACGGAGCTCAAGGCTGCAACCATTACCACTAAAAAAAGAATCATCATCGCCGTCATCAAATCAGCGAAGGAGATCCAGAAAGGCTTTTCTCCTTCGTCTCTTGAACGGGCTGCCGAAGGCATTTGCTTACCAAACATCGACTAGCCTCCGTTACTGCCTGATGCGTTCCATGATGTCGCCGAAATCTTCGAGACTTTCCTTGACCCCCTCTACCCCGCCGGCCAAGCTTTTGACCGCTTTATCAAGCTCGGCATCCAGACTACCGAGTGTTTGTCTCAAGGCCCGATCCATGCCTTCACCAAACTCTTTGAAGCCGTTACCCAGCACACCACTGATATTTTCCAGGTACTCATACACTTCACGATTAAGCGCCTGCATCCGCTCACTTTGAACCTTCAGGTCCTGAAGGTATTGGCTACGGCCGCTAGCTTCCCCTTGTGCGCTTGCAACAACGCCTTCGATCACTGCCAAGGTTTTCGCCAGTGCTTCACGATTGTTCCGGTAGTCTGCAACTACAGTGTTTAACTCACGGGATGCTTGAGCGAGTTCAGTTCCTGCACCCTGGACTGTCCCCATCAAACCTGCGGTCGACTCACTGGCGCGAGCAACGCTCTGTCCAGCCGTTTCGAACCGCTCTGCCGCCATCCGCATCTTGTCAGCACCTTGCTGCATGCTCTGTAAGTGCTGTTCTGTTTGAGCACTCAATGCTTTAACGGTATCCTGCGCAGATTTTTGTTGCTCTGTAACTGTTTGCAGCAATGCCTTTACTTGTTCATCTAATCCACCCACCAAATCGCGGGTACCTTGATGCAGATCAGCCTGTGCAGCACGGGTCGACTGATCCATCTGCTGCTGACCATGTTCCAGTTGCTTGAACACCGCCGAAAGTTGCTCACCCAGCACCTCAACGGAGCCGGCAATTTTCGCCATGGTTTCCTGTTGCCCTTGGCCAATGTTCTGCTTGATCGACTCAACAAAGGCCTGAAGGTTCTCAGCCATCGCCTGTTGGCGAGCCTCACTTTCAGCGAACAGTTTTTCTAACTGTTGTGCCATCCGAGCCCCTGCGTCCTCGCCTTCATTACCGATACGGGCAATCGAAGTCTGGAGATTGACAAGCATCTCGTTCATCCCCGCCTGCATGGCGCTTTGTCCGGCCTGCATATCAGAGAGCAACTTTGCAATCATGGTTGAGCTGTTTTGAGTAGAGGACTCGCTCGCCGAACGCATATCTTGAATAAGCGTGGAAAAGCCTTGCTGCATCGATTGCATTGCAGCGACAGACTGCCCCATCAATTCGTGCAGCCCATTGAATTGCTGACCGAATGTACCTTCCAACTTTTTCATGAAGGCAACCAGAACATCCTGAAGAAGATTCTGCACTTGCCCTGACTGTTCGCCACTAGCGGCCTGAACCGCGCCCGCGATGGCTTCAAGGGGGGATTTGAGACTGTTTTCAATTGCACCGCTCACCTGATCGGCCAGCAACTGACCAGAGTCACGGTAAGTGGCCGATAAGGTATCGGCTAATTTGAGGCTTTCCCGAACTTGGGTATCAACCAGGTTCTGCAGCATCTCACGCAAGTCAGTGACCAGACTGTCCTTAAGCTGACGCGTCTGCACCGAGCTTTCTGCACTCGAACGTACAAGCTCTGCCAGGTACTCCTCGCCAACGCCACTGTCGAACAGACCATCGATGGTTTCGTTGAATGTCTCAAGGTGCTTGTAACAACGGCCGAGGCGCCACTTCTCAGTGATCGTCACAGCAATAGAGGCCATAATCGAAATGAAAGAGCCTATGAAAGCAAACAATACATCCTTTAAAAGCTTGTCGACGCTACTGTTGACCAGTTCAGGTGTACTGGGGTCAAAATGCTGCAGCCCTAGCATCAGACCAAAAAAAGTCCCGACAATACCGATGCCCGTCAAAATGCCCGGCAGATGTTTATAAAACTCTGTTCCGAGTGGGGTATCAATGACGCTTTGAGGTGAAAAAAAGTGTGCTGCGCCGGCGGTAGCACGCGAGCGGACGAGTACTTGCTCACCTTCCGAAAGCTCAAACTGGTCATGCAATGTTTCGGCGTACTCCCGCCAGGAGTGCTCAAGATTGGTCCCCTTGAATAGGCTCTCCAATTCAGTTCGACGCTGAGGAGCCGCTAGAGAGCGCACTTTTAGCAAATGTGCGGTCAGCTTCTTTAGCCTGCTGCTTAGGCGAAATGACCGGTAGAAATATCGAACTAGGTACCAAGTACATAAGACGGTGACAAATCCAACCACTATCTTGGGCGCGATGAGCTGTTCGGAGCTCGCTGCGCTCCATAAATGTACCAGTGTCGAAAAATCCATGTTTCCAGCCTTCGATTAGCAATATCTTGACGTTCAGGATGCCCAGCTCAACCCACTGGAGCATCCATCGCCATACCTATTGGCAATCGATGACAGCACTTTGCTTGGCAATTTTTCATGGGAAAAACGAAGGAACGATGGGAGAACGACAAAACGTTCTATCCCATGGGGAACCTTCCTTGGACAACTGCTAGAAAATCATGTCCTTGTGCCAGCACCTTAGCCTGAGCCATAACCGCCGTAAAGCTGGACACGATCAAAGGATCTTGGGCGAAGAGAAGCTACAAAGCTCTGTGATGGTGCTCTGAAAGGTGATGCAGCAAAAGGCAGGAGTACCACTCCGCACCTTTAGTACTTGCGCCAATACTGTTTGCATGTGGAATGCAGAGTATGGAAACGATAAATAGACCACCGTGAACCTGTAGAGGTGTTCGGACGGTGCTCCATCAGCAATGGTGACCTTACAGTCCCCTTCGCCGGCAAGCGCCTCAGAGAGAAGCGCTCAATGCCGTATTCAATCTTTAGAAGGGACTCTTCACAGCAAATCAGTCTCAAGCGCCCCCAACCCCACCAACTTCTCCGGATTCCGCATGATAAAGACGCGGTTCACCCGCCCCTCTACGTCATACCCAAAACTCACCACTGCAACCACCTCCCCCTCCGCCCGCACCACCACCCCACGCCCACCATTGATCTCCACCTCCTGCCACTGATACTCCCGCAAGTACCGGCTCAACGACTCGCCCACAAACGCCAGCACCGCCTCCAACCCATACAAGGTCTCGCGAATGGCGCTGGCTTTGCCGCCGCCATCGGCACACAGCTCGACGTCTTCGGACAGCATGGCGGCCAGGCCTTGGGTCGAGCCGCTGGTGATGGCGCTGTGGAAGGCGCTCAGCAGTTGTTCCTGGCGTGAGGGGTCTGGCTGGTAACGCGCTTGGGTGTTGCCCAGGCTGGCTTTGGCGCGGGAGACCAGTTTGCGGCAGGTAGCTTCCTGGACGCCGAGGGTATGCGCAACTTGGGGGTAGTCCAGGTCGAAGATGTCGTACAGCAGGTAGGCGGCGCGTTCCTTGGGGGTCAGGCGTTCGAGCAGGAGCAGGAAGGCGGTGGACAGCGACGAGGCCAGTTCATGGCTGTGTTCGGGGGAGTCGTGGTGCAGGGTGTGGATCGGTTCTGGCAGCCAGGTGCCGACGTAGTCCAAGCGCGAGCGCTGGGCCGAGCGCAGCAGGTCGATGCAGTGCCGGGTGCAGGCGGTGGTCAGCCAGGCGGCCGGGGTGGCGATGGAGGCCTTGTCGGCCTCCAGCCATTTGATGAACAGGTCCTGCACCACGTCCTCGGCCTCGGCGCGCGAGCCCAGGAGGCGGTAGGCCAGGCCCAGCAGGAAACTGCGACGGCTTTCGAACACCGTCGTGTCATCGATTCGATCCATCCTCAGTGCCTCGACACCTGCAAGCGATTCCACAGGTTGATCATGCCGATATCGGCCGTCAAGGCGGCGATCTGCGCTTCGCTGAAATGTTCGCGCAGGGCGGCGCGCAACGGGCCGAAGTCGGTGTCTTCGCGCAGCACGGTGAGGGCTTCGGTCCAGGCCAGGGCGGCGCGTTCGGCAGCGTTGAAATCGCTGACATGGCGCCAGACCACCAGGCGGTCCAGGCGCTCGTTGCTTTCGCCGTCTTCACGGGCCTCGCGGGTGTGCATCTTCACGCAGAAGCCGCACTGGTTGATCTGCGAGGCGCGCAACACCACCAGGTGGTGCAGCTTGCGGTCCAGGCCGTGGGCGTCGATCAGGCCGTGGACCTGGCCCAGGCTTTCGAAGATCTCGGGGATGGTTTGCAGCAGGTTGACGGCTTGGGTCGGGTGGCTGGATGACATGGGGTGGCTCCGTTATTTGAGGGATACACCGACATGACGGGCCAGCCTGGCGGTTTGTGACGGGGTGGTGGAAAAATAATTCGGGCTCCGATAAGGCGGCTCAAACCGCCTGAGGATTCAGCGCATAAAACTCATGCAACTTGGCCTGCAGCAGCTTCTTGTCCGGCAGCTGTGTCTGGTACTCGGCGATCAATGCGGGCGAGAGTGAGCGGTTGAGGGCGTACTCGACCACCTCGTCGTCCTTGCTGGCACAGAGCAGCACGCCCAGGGCCGGGTTCTCATGGGGTTTGCGCACCTGGCGGTCCAGCGCCTCCAGGTAGAAATCCAGCTTGCCCAGGTGTTCCGGTTCGAAGCGCCCGACCTTGAGTTCAATGGCCACCAGGCAATTCAACCCACGATGGAACAGCAGTAGGTCCAGCACAAAATCGCGCCCGCCGACCTGCAGGGGGTAGCGCGAAGCGACAAAACAGAAGTCCCGCCCCATTTCGATCAGAAAGTCTTTCAGTTGCTGCACTAACCCACTGTGCAGGTCGGCTTCGCTATGCCCCTGGGCCAGGTCGAGAAACTCCACTACATAGGCGTCCTTGAACACCTTTAGAGCTTCTGGGTGAATTTGTCTCAACGCTGTCGAGACTTTTGCCGGTCGGGTCAGCGAGCGCTCGAAGAGGGCCGATTTGATCTGGCGCTCCAGCTCCCGACGCGACCACTGCTCCTGAACCGCCATGCGCAGGTAGAACTCACGTTCCTTAGGCTGTTTGCTCTGCCCAAGAACGACCAGGTTGTGGCTCCAAGACAATTGTCGCACCAGTGGTGCGACTTTCTTTTCACCCCGATAGACCTCATAAAACTGGCGCATACGAAACAGATTGGCTCGGGTAAAACCCCGCAACCCCGGCTGCTGCCGCGCAAGATAATCGGCCAATTGCCGGACCACCCCATCGCCCCACTCCGCCGCCTCGATCTTGCGGCTGATATAGGCGCCGACCTGCTAATACAGCTCCACCAGTTCGGTGTTCACCGCCCGCACCGCCCGTTGACGCGCGGCGGCGATCATTTGCGCCACTTCGTTGAAGGCCGCATCGGTGGAGGGCCGTGCTTGATTCATAAAAAGGGTCCTGCCTGAAGGATGTAGTCCACCATCATCAGGCGGCCCTCAAGCAACGTGCAGTCAGCCGCTTCTCTTTCTATTGAGCGAAATTTCCTGGATTGAGCAACGCCGGCAGCTCTGTCACCCCGGCATACACTCAAAATCCCGCACACTCGCCACCTGTTTCCCCTTCCCGTCATACAACCGCGCCCGCACCTCGGTGCCCAGGGTCGATTCCACCAGCTTGTAATGCTCCCCCGCCTGGAAGTTCGGGTAGCTCACGTGTCCGCGGCAGTCGATCTGGTTGGAGTCGCCGCCGACTTCTTCGAACAGGGTCACATCCAGGCGGTGGGCGCCGGGCTGGACTTCGAAGTAGCGGCCGTCGTCGACGTTCTTGCCGTCGACCCGTTCGGCCAACAGGTCGCTGGAGCCCTCTTCTTCGAGGCTGATCCAGGCTTGCCTGGGGTCGGGCTGGGGCATCGGGCCGGCGCAGGCGGACAACAGCAGCACCAGGCTCAGGGCGGGAATCAGCAACAGGGGTTTGGCATTCATGGCAGCTACCTCGGCAGTAAAAAAATCGACACCGGGCGAAGCGAAAAAAGCAGTCGCGCCGGATTGCCCTCCAGCTTGTCGAGGCCCCATGCGGAGGACAAATGAATCCCCGTGAAAGGAAATTCAGGCCTTACCTAAAACTTCCTTCACCTGGCTGAAAGCCGCGTGTTAGGTGGGTCGCCGGAGACTGCCGAGCCTTGTTTCCGCCTCGGAGGTCCACCCCATGCTCGGGCTGGTCAAGACCGCTCTGCTCAAGCCCTACACGTTTATCGTGCTGGCGATTTTCATCTGCATCATCGGGCCGCTGGCGGCCCTGCGTACCCCCACCGATGTGTTCCCCGATATCGGCATTCCGGTGGTGGCGGTGGTCTGGCAGTACACCGGCCTGTCGCCGGACGCCATGGCCGGCCGGGTGATCTACACCTACGAGCGCTCCCTGAGCACCACGGTCAACGACATCGAGCACATCGAGTCGCAATCCTTGCCGGGCATGGGCATCGTCAAGATCTTCTTCCAGCCGGGGGTGGATATCCGCACCGCCAACGCCCAGGTCACGGCGGTGTCGCAAACCGTGCTCAAGCAGATGCCGCCGGGCATCACCCCGCCGCTGATCCTCAACTACAGCGCCTCGACCGTGCCGATCCTGCAGATGGCTTTCTCCAGCCCGACCCTGTCGGAAGCGAAAATCCGCGACCTGGTGCAGAACAATATCCGCCTGCCCCTGAGCTCCGTGCCCGGGCTGGCGATGCCGACGCCCATGGGCGGCAAGCAGCGGCAGATCACCCTCGACCTGGACCCGCAGGCGCTGGCCGCCAAAGGCCTGTCGGCGCAGGACGTGGGCAACGCCCTGGCGGCGCAGAACCAGATCATCCCGGTGGGCACCGCCAAGCTGGGTGGCAATGAATATACGGTGCTGCTGAACAACAGCCCGAGCGCCATCGACGAGCTCAACGACCTGCCGATCAAGACCGTCGACGGCGCGCCGATCACCATCGGCCAGGTGGCCCATGTGCGCGATGGCTCGCCGCCGCAGAGCAATATCGTGCGGGTCGACGGCCACCGCGCGGTGCTGATGCCGGCGCTGAAGAACGGCAATATCTCCACCCTGTCGATCGTCGATGGCATCCGCCAGATGCTGCCGCGCATCGACGAAACCCTGCCGCCGGCGCTGAAGACGTCGCTGCTGGGCGACGCCTCGGTGTTCGTCAAGCAGTCGGTGGGCAGCGTGGCCCGGGAAGGCATCATCGCCGCGCTGCTGACCAGCGCGATGATCCTGCTGTTCCTCGGCAGCTGGCGCTCGACCCTGATCATCGCCGCCTCGATCCCCCTGGCGGTGCTCGCGGCCATCGCCCTGCTCGCCGCCAGCGGCCAGACCCTCAACGTCATGACCCTCGGTGGGCTGGCGCTGGCGGTGGGGATCCTGGTGGACGACGCCACGGTGACCATCGAGAACATCAACTGGCACCTGGAACAGGGCAAGGCGGTGAAGGCCGCGATCCTCGACGGCGCCAAGCAGATCGTCGGCCCGGCCTTCGTCTCGCTGTTGTGCATCTGCATCGTCTTCGTGCCAATGTTCCTGTTGCAGGGCGTCGCCGGTTACCTGTTCCGGCCCATGGCCCTGGCGGTGATCTTCGCCATGGCCAGTTCGTTCATCCTCTCGCGGACCCTGGTGCCGACCCTGGCCCTGTACCTGCTCAAACCCCATGTGCCGGAAGCAGGCCCAGGGCATCACCCGGAAGACGCGTTCATCAACCACCACGAGGGCGAGCAGCACGCCCGGCCACGGCATGCGCTGGTGCGCGGGCTGCTGGGGTTCCAGCAGGGGTTCGAGCGGCGCTTCTCCAACGTGCGCGACACCTACCACGGCCTGCTGAGCCTGGCCCTGGCCCATCGCAAGCGCTTCCTGCTGGGTTTCCTCGCCTGTGTGCTGGCCTCCTTCGCCCTGCTGCCGAGCCTCGGCCAGGACTTCTTCCCGGCCACCGACGCCGGCGCCCTGGCCCTGCATGTGCGCCTGCCCCTGGGCACGCGGATCGAGGAAAGCGCGGCGGCCTTCGACCGCATCGAGGCGCGGATTCGCGAGGTGATTCCGCCGGAGCAACTGGACAGCGTGATCGACAATATCGGCATCCCCCTGAGCGGCATCGACATGGCCTACAGCAGCAGCGGCACCATCGGCCCGCAGGACGGCGACATCCAGGTCACCCTCAAGCCCGGCCACGCGCCGACCGCCGACTACGTGAAGCAATTGCGCGAAGCCCTGCCGGAAAGTTTCCCCGGCAGCCAGTTCGCCTTCCTGCCGGCGGACATCAGCAGCCAGATCCTCAACTTCGGCGCGCCGGCGCCGCTGGACGTGAAAATCTCCGGCCCCGACAGCGCCGCCAACCGCGCCTATGCCCTGGAACTGCAACGGCGCCTGCGCCATGTGCCGGGCATCGCCGACCTGCGCATCCAGCAGTCCACTGGCTACCCGTCGCTGGCGGTCAAGGTCGACCGGCTGCGGGCCAACGGCCTGGGGATTACCGAGCGCGACGTGACCAACAGCATGGTGGCCTCCTTGGCCGGCAGCTCCCAGGTGGCGCCGACCTTCTGGCTCAACCCGCAGAACGGCGTGTCCTACTCGATCGTCGCCGCCACCCCGCAGTACCGCCTGGACAGCCTGCCGTCCCTCGAGGCCCTGCCGGTGACCGGCAGCAACGGCCAGTCGCAGATCCTCGGCGGCCTGGCCAGCATCTCGCGAGTGGACAGCCCGGCGGTGGTCAGCCACTACAACATCCAGCCCACCCTGGACCTCTACGCCAATGTGCAGGGCCGCGATTTGGGCGGCGTGGCCCGGGATATCCAGAAAGTCCTCGACGCCAGCCAGGCGCTGCGGCCCAAGGGCACGACCCTCAGCCTGCACGGGCAGATCGACGCCCTGCATGAAGCCTTCGGCGGCCTGAGCCTGGGCCTGCTCGGTGCCGTGGTGCTGATCTACCTGCTGATCGTGGTCAACTTCCAGTCCTGGCTCGACCCGTTCGTGATCATCACCGCGCTGCCGGCGGCCCTGGCCGGGATTGTGTGGATGTTGTTCCTCAGCGGCACTTCGCTGTCGGTGCCGGCGCTGACCGGGGCCATCCTCTGCATGGGCGTGGCCACGGCCAACTCGATCCTGGTGGTGAGCTTCTGCCGCGAACGCCTGGCCGAACACGGCGATGCCCTGAAGGCCGCGCTGGAGGCCGGCTACACGCGCTTTCGCCCAGTGTGCATGACCGCCCTGGCGATGATCATCGGCATGCTGCCGCTGGCCCTGTCGCAGGAGCAGAACGCGCCCCTGGGCCGCGCCGTGATCGGCGGCCTGATCCTCGCCACCACCGCCACCCTGCTCTTCGTTCCCGTGGTGTTCAGCCTGGTCCACGGGCGTCACCCCACTCGCGCTGTCGCTGGAGAAAGTACCCATGTCGCCTGAACACACCCCCTCGCGCAAACGCCTGCTGTGGCTGGGCATCGGCGGCCTGACCCTGGCCGCCCTGCTGGTGGCCAACGGCCTGGCCGCGCGTACCCGCCATGAACGCGCGGTGGCCGCCTGGACCGAAACCGCCGCCGTGCCCCAGGTGCTGGTGTTGCAGCCGCAGCCGAACCGCCAGGGCGACACCTTGCGCCTGCCGGCGCACCTGGAAGCCTGGAGCAAGGCGCCGATCCACGCCCGGGTCAGCGGCTACCTGAAAAGCTGGAACAGCGACATCGGCGCCAAGGTTCAGGCCGGGCAAGTCCTCGCCGAGATCGACAGCCCCGACCTCGACCAGCAGCTGGCGCAGGCCCACGCCCGGCTGGTGCAGGAACAGGCCAATGCGCGCCTGGCGCAGACCACCGCCGTGCGCTGGCAGAACCTCGTGGCCAGCCACTCGGTGTCGCGCCAGGAAGCCGATGAAAAAACCTCCAATGCCGCGGCCGCCAAGGCCAATGCCGAAGCGGCCGCCGCCGACTATGCGCGGCTCTCGGCCCTGGAGGCCTACAAGACCATCCGCGCGCCCTTCGCCGGCACCATCACCGCGCGCCACACCGATATCGGCCAGTTGATCAAGGCCGACAACGACAGCGACCCGCAGCTGTTCGACCTGGCCGACACCCACAAGCTGCGGCTCTACGTACCGGTACCGCAGAACTACGCCAGCGTGATCCGCCCCGGCCTTACAGCCGAGCTGACGGTGCCGGAACACCCCGGCCAGCACTTCAGCGCGCGGCTGATCGGCGACTCCACCGCCATCGACCAGCGCTCCGGCACCCTGCTCGCCCAGTTCGTCGCCGACAACCCCGACGGCGCGCTGCTGCCCGGCGACTATGCCGAGGCCGCCCTGGCCCTGCCCACCGACACCCGGGGCCTGAGCATCCCGGCCAGCGCCTTGATCTTCCGCGCCCAGGGCACCCAGGTGGCGCTGCTCGACGAGCACAACCGCGTGCACCTGCGCGACATCCATATCGGCCTCGACCTCGGCGCGCGGCTGGTGATCGACCAGGGCCTGCAAGCCGCCGACCGGGTCATCGACAACCCGCCCGATGCCCTGCGCGAAGGCGACCTGGTGCAACTGGCCGACGCCGGAGGTGAGCATGCGCCCAAGGCTTGAACCGCTTGCCGTGTTGCTGTTGCTGGCCTTGCAAGGCTGCTCCCTGGCGCCCGGTTACCATGTGCCGCCTGTGGAACTGCCGGCCCACTACCGCGAACAGACCAGCGACGGGCCCTGGCATCCGGCGCAGCCGGCGGATCAGTTGGCCAGCCAGTGGTGGCTGCTGTACCAGGACCCGCGCCTGGATGACCTGCAACAGCGCCTGCTCAAGGCCAACCCGGACCTGGCGGCGGCGCTGGCGCACTTCGACGCGGCCCAGGCCTACGCCAGCCAGCTGCATGCCGGGCTGTTCCCGCAGATCAGCGCCAGCGGCCAGTCGCTGCGCCAGCGCCAGTCGGACCACCGGCCGTTGCGCGGCAGCAGCCAGCCTTCGGTGTACAACAGCGACACCGCGGGTTTCTCGCTGAGCTTCGACCCCGACCTGTGGGGGCGGATTCGCAACCAGGTGGCCGCCGGCGATGCCCAGGCCCAAGCCTCGGCCGACGATCTGGCGGTGGCGCGCCTGAGCCTGCAACAGCAGCTGGCGAGCCTGTATGTGCAGCTCAATGGCCTGGATGCGCAGCGTGCGATCCTCAGCCAGTCCCTGGACGATTACGCCCAGGCCCTGCAACTGACCCGCAGCCGCTACCAGGGGCAGATCGCCTCGGAGCTGGACCTGACCCGCGCGCAAAGCCAGCTGGCCAGCGCCGAGGCCGAGCTGGACGAAGTGCGCGGGCAACGCAACCTCACCGAACACGCGATCGGCGAACTGGTGGGCGAGCCGGCCAGCCAGTTCCAGTTGCCCGCGGCCACTCAGGCACTGACCCTGCCCGATGTGCCGCCACAACTGCCCAGCACCCTGCTGCAACGCCGCCCGGACATTGCCGCCGCCGAACGCCGGGTGTTCGCCGCCAACGCCAACATCGGCGTGGCCCGGGCCGCCTGGTACCCGGACTTCAGCCTCACCGGCCTGCTCGGCGGGCAGACCCAGGGCAGCGGCAACCTGCTGGCGGCGGGCAATCGTTATTGGGCGCTGGGGCCTTTGGTCAACCTGCCGATCTTCGACGGCGGCCGCCTGAGCGCCAACGAACGCCAGGCCCACGCCGAATTCGAGGAAGCCGCCGCCCATTACCGCAGCCAGGTGCTGCGGGCAGTGCGCGAGGTGGAGGACAACCTGGGGCAGTTGCGGGATTTGCAGCAAGAGGCGCTGGACCAGCAGGCGGCGGTGAATGCCGCCGAGCATACGCAGACTTTGGCCATGAACAGCTATCAGGCGGGGGCGGTGAGTTATCTGGAGGTGGTGACGGCGCAGACGGTGGCGTTGCAGGCGCAGCGGGGGTTGCAGGCGCTGCAGACCCGGCGGTTGCAGGCGAGTGTGGGGTTGGTGGTGGCGTTGGGTGGGGGGTGGAAAGCTGGCGCCTGAAACCGGAGGCAGGGCTATAGAAAGCTCGATATTGCGTGCTTGCTATCACTCGACCGTACAGCAGTCGTGAACCTCAATCCTCCTATGTACATATCCATTCCTGCGGTCACGGCGGCTTACGGTTCCGCTCTTACAGCGGGTCACTTTGGAAAGTCCGGAAGCCGGCCCAGCCCAAAGTAACCAAAACGCCCTGCCCCTGGCGTCCGGTCCTCGCCAAGGCTCGGATTCCCTCGCTCCGGTCCTGCTCCGTGGGCCACCGCCCCAGGCCATCCATGGCCTGGGGCGGCTAACTCGGCATCCCTGCCGAGTTGCCCACTGCGCAAAACCTCCACTCGGCCTCCCGATGGGGCAAACAATCAAAAGCAACGCGAGGCGGCCTACCGGCCTGGATTCAACGGTGATCCCTGTAGCCGCTGCCGCAGGCTGCGATCGGCCCGAAGGGACGCCAAGCCTGTATCCACGGTTTGCCTGATATACCGCAGCGCCTGGTTTTACGGGCGCTTCGCGCCCGATCGCAGCCTGCGGCAGCGGCTACAGGAGATACGGCGATCATCCGTCCACCATCAACCGCAATATCGCTTTTGCTCTCACTTCCACTACAGCTCCAGCTTTGGCTTTGGCTTTGGCTTTGGCTTTGGCTTTTGATCTTGATCTTGATCTACCCGCCCCTTTCCCAGAGGCCGAACGCAGGTCTTGCGCAGGGGCCCGAAGCAGGACCGGAGTGAGGGAATGCCGAGCACTAGCGAGGCACCGAATGGTGGGGCGAGACCTTTTGGTTACTTTTGGCTGGGCCGGCATCCCGGGCGTTTGCCAAAAGTGACCCGCCGTCAGGGCGGAAGCCTAAGTGGCCGTGACCGCAGAAACGGATATGTACCCCGTCCAACATCACCAGCGAAACCACTACCGCTATCGCCAGTTCAGCCTCGCTCCTACAGAAGCATGCGATCTTCTTCTGTAGGAGCGAGCGGGCGGCGATCCGACTTGCCCGCGATGGCGTCCGTGCAAACACCCCAATTCTGGCTCAGGCCACCCGCTGCCCCTTGGCCACCGCCTGGGACGCCGCCAGCATCGCCCGCAGCAACACCGCGCAGCCGGCGGCGAGGTCGTCGGGGTCGGCGTTTTCGATTTCGTTGTGGCTGATGCCGCCTTCGCAGGGCACGAAGATCATCCCCGCCGGGCCCAGCTCGGCAACGAAGATCGCGTCGTGCCCGGCGCCGCTGACGATGTCCATATGGGACAGGCCCAGCCCCTGCGCCGCCTCGCGCACCGCGTCGACGCAGATCTTGTCGAAATACAGCGGCGGAAAGTCCGCGGTCGGTTGCAGGTCGAAGGTCAGGCCATGTTCTTCGCAGGTGCTGTCGATCACCTGGCGCACCTCGGCGATCATCGAATCCAGGCGCGCCGGTTCCAGGTGCCGGAAGTCCAGGGTCATGCGCACCTCCCCCGGGATCACGTTGCGCGAACCGGGATAGGCCTGCAGGCAGCCCACGGTGCCGCAGGCATGGGGCTGATGGCCGAGGGCGGCGCGGTTGACCGCGGCCACCACCGCCGCCGCGCCGACCAGGGCGTCCTTGCGCAGGTGCATCGGGGTCGGGCCGGCGTGGGCTTCGACACCGCGCAGCTTCAGGTCGAACCATTTCTGGCCGAGGGCGCCGAGTACGACGCCGATGGTTTTCTTCTCGTCCTCGAGGATCGGCCCCTGCTCGATATGGGCTTCGAAGTAGGCCCCCACCTTGTGCCCGCTGACCTGGCGGCTGCCGGCATAGCCGATGGCGCTCAGCGCAGCACCGACGCTCACGCCCTCGGCATCGGTCTTGGCCAGGGTTTCTTCGAGGGTGAATTTCTCGGCGAACACCCCGGAGCCCATCATGCACGGCGGGAAGCGCGAACCTTCTTCGTTGGTCCACACCACCACTTCCAGTGGCGCTTCGGTTTCCACCCCGAGGTCGTTGAGGGTGCGCAGCACTTCGAGCCCGGCCAGCACGCCGAAGCAGCCATCGAACTTGCCGCCGGTGGGCTGGGTGTCGATATGGCTGCCGGTCATCACCGGCGGCAGCTGCGGATTACGCCCGGCTCGGCGGGCGAAGATGTTGCCGATGCCATCCACCGTGACCGTGCACCCCGCCTCCTCGCACCATTGGACAAACAGGTCGCGGGCCTGGCGGTCGAGGTCGGTCAGGGCCAGGCGACAGACCCCGCCCTTGACCGTGGCCCCGAGTTTCGCCAGCTCCATGAGCGACTGCCACAAGCGGTCGCGGTTGATGTGCCGGTGGCTGGATTGCAGAACGTCGACGGCAGCGTTCATGGTGATCTCCTCAGGCTTTTCTGGTTGTCGTTGACGAGGTCGGGCTCGTCTTGGGTGCTGTGGTGTCTGGTGGATCGCATCGCGCAAAAAAGCGACACGGCCCCTTGTAGGAGCGAGCTTGCTCGCGATAAACGTGCAAACAACCTTGTCTGCCTGTTGGATCGCGTTATGTCTGCTGGCCAATCGCGAGCAAGCTCGCTCCTACAGGGTCCGTCCATTACACCGGCGTCTTGGCGGTCGCGGTTCGCGGGCTGCCCAGGCTGCACAGCCCGTAGTAAATGATCCCGCCCAGCGCCGAGCCGGTGAACCAGCCGTAGCTGTAGAACCAGCTGAACGCATCGCTGCCCAGGGACAGCAGGGTCAGCGCCACCGGCACGCCAAAGGCGATAAAGCCGTACCCGTTCCACGCCGGGTACACGTCATCGCGGTACAGCCCGGCCAGGTCCAGCTGCTGTCTGCGGATGATGAAATAGTCCACCACCATGATCCCGGCAATGGGCCCCAGCAAGCTGGAGTAACCCAGCAACCAGTTGGAATACACGGTTTCCAGGCTCACATCCGAGACCAGCAGGCCGAGCTTTTTCAGCAGTTCATGGGCCATCAGCGCCAGGCCGACGAGCCCGGTGAGGATCACCGCCTGGGTGCGGCCGATCAGCTTGGGCGCGATGTTCTGGAAGTCGTTGGTGGGCGAGACGATGTTCGCCGCGGTGTTGGTCGAGAGCGTGGCGATGATGATCAGCGCCATGGCCAGGGCCACCCAGCCGGGGCTCTGGATATGGCCGATCAGGCTCACCGGGTCGGAGACGGTGACGCCCACCAGTTTCACCGAGGCGGCGGTCATCACCACCCCCAGGGCGGCGAACAGGAACATGGTCAGCGGCAGGCCGAAGATCTGCCCGAGGATCTGGTCCTTCTGGCTCTTCGCGTAGCGGCTGAAGTCCGGGATATTCAGCGACAGGGTAGCCCAGAAACCGACCATCGCCGTAAGCCCGGCGAAGAAGTAGCTGTAGACGCTCGCCCCTTCCGGACGCTTGGGCGGCTGCGCCAGCAGTTCGCTCAGCGACACATTGGGCAACGCCCACACCAGCAGCCCCGCGCCCACCAATACCAGCAGCGGCGCCGACAGGGTTTCCAGCCACTTGATCGACTCGGCGCCGCGCAGCACCACCCACAGGTTGAGGGTCCAGAAGAGCATGAAGCCGATCACTTCGCCGGTGCCGCCCAGGGCCTTCCAGCCCTCGAAGATCGAGCCGAGGAACAGGTGGATCGCCAGGCCGCCGAACATCGTCTGGATGCCGAACCAGCCGCAGGCCACCAGGGCGCGGATCAGGCATGGCACGTTGGAGCCGATAACGCCGAAGGACGCCCGCAACAGCACCGGGAACGGTATACCGTACTGGGTGCCGGCGAAGGCGTTGAGGGTCAGGGGGATCAGCACCACGATATTGGCCAGCAGGATCGCCAGCAGCGCCTCGCCCACCGTCAGCCCGAAATAGGCGGTGAGCACGCCGCCCAGGGTGTAGGTCGGCACGCAGATCGACATGCCGACCCACAGCGCGGTGATGTGCCATTTGTTCCAGGTGCGCTCGTGGACCTTGGTCGGCGCGATATCGTGGTTGTAACGGGGGCTGTCGAGCACGTCGCTGCCGGCGTCCAGCTCGTACAGGCCGGCACGCTCGGTCACTTGAGATCTGTTCTGTTGCATGGCCGCTCCACTTTTTCTGATTATTTTTGCTCATCAGGCGGGCCGGCAGACGTGCTGCCAGCCCGGCGATGGCCGGAGAACTGACGACTTTTACCGACCGGCCATCCTGTCGACGGCGGCACTCAATAAGCGTGCCGGCTGGTCCATCGACGGTGCTCCACAGTCGGTAAAATCCATGTAAACAACTGATGTTTCTTCAGTTTTATTCTGAACAACTTCCTGTCCGAGATAACTTGCCGGTTCACTCAGGCCGAATGCCGGGCAAGTTGTCCAGCGGGTCAGGACTCAATCTGGTGCACGCAAAATTTTTTCAAACTTTCGTATGGGCCACAGGCCTCCTTCAAGCGGCTGATTTCACATAGGAAATCTTGCTCATATTTAGATCCTGTCAAGTGCGTCAAAATGGTGAAAGGCTGCACCATTTTGCGGATTCTTAATTTTAATCCTTATATTTCAATAGCTTAATATCTATACAGGCTTATAAAAAATAATCTTGCCGATTGATTGAACAGCAGCTAGTTTTTATTCCTGACACCGCTGACAGGAATAAAGATTCCGCAGCCTGCTTATTACAAGAACACCAGAACCGGCATAAGCCGGTCATGCCTGCGAGGAACTCGGAATGTCTCTGTTGATCCGTGGCGCCACCGTTATTACCCATGATGAAAGTTATCAGGCCGATGTGTTGTGCGCCGACGGCGTGATCAAGGCCATCGGCCAGAATCTGGGCAACAATCTGGACAGTCCCGCAGGCTGCGAAGTGCTCGATGGCAGTGGCCAATACCTGATGCCCGGCGGCATCGACCCCCACACCCATATGCAACTGCCCTTCATGGGCACCGTGGCCAGCGAAGACTTCTTCAGCGGCACCGCGGCGGGCCTGGCGGGCGGCACCACCTCGATCATCGACTTCGTGATCCCCAACCCGCAGCAGTCCCTGCTGGAGGCCTTTCACCAATGGCGCGGCTGGGCCGAGAAGTCGGCATCGGACTACGGCTTCCACGTCGCCATCACCTGGTGGAGCGAGCAGGTGCGCGAGGAAATGGCCGAGTTGGTGAGCCGGCACGGGGTCAACAGCTTCAAGCATTTCATGGCCTACAAGAACGCGATCATGGCCGCCGACGACACCCTGGTGGCGAGCTTCGAGCGCTGCCTGGAACTCGGCGCCGTGCCGACCGTGCACGCGGAGAACGGCGAGCTGGTCTACCACCTGCAACGCAAGCTGCTGGCCCAGGGCATCACCGGGCCGGAAGCCCACCCGCTGTCGCGCCCTTCCCAGGTCGAAGGCGAAGCCGCCAGCCGGGCCATCCGCATTGCCGAAACCCTCGGCACGCCGCTGTACCTGGTGCACGTCTCGACCCAGGAGGCGCTGGACGAAATCGCCTATGCCCGCGGCAAGGGCCAGCCGGTGTACGGCGAAGTGCTGGCCGGGCACCTGTTGCTGGACGACAGCGTGTACCGCCACCCGGACTGGCAGACCGCCGCCGGCTATGTGATGAGCCCGCCCTTCCGCCCTCGCGGGCATCAGGACGCGCTGTGGCACGGCCTGCAAGCGGGCAACCTGCACACCACCGCCACCGACCACTGCTGCTTCTGCGCCGAGCAGAAAGCCGCCGGCCGCGACGATTTCAGCAAGATCCCCAACGGCACCGCCGGCATCGAAGACCGCATGGCCGTGCTCTGGGACGAAGGGGTGAACAGCGGGCGCCTGTCGATGCAGGACTTCGTCGCCCTGACCTCCACCAACGCCGCGAAGATCTTCAACCTCTACCCACGCAAGGGCGCGATCCGCGTCGGCGCCGATGCCGACCTGGTGCTCTGGGACCCGCAAGGCACGCGGACCATCTCGGCCAAGACCCACCATCAGCAGGTGGACTTCAACATCTTCGAAGGCAAGACCGTGCGCGGCGTGCCCAGCCACACCATCAGCCAGGGCAAGCTGGTCTGGGCCGACGGCGACCTGCGCGCCGAACGCGGCGCCGGGCGCTACATCGAGCGCCCGGCCTACCCGGCGGTGTTCGACCTGCTGAGCAAGCGTGCCGAGTTGCATAAGCCGACGGCCGTTAAACGCTGAGCCCGGGGGCCTTGCCCCCTATCGCGAGCAAGCTCGCTCCTACACAAAACGACGTCTCCCTGTAGGAGCGAGCTTGCTCGCGATCCGGGCGCTCGCGCCCGGTAGACAAACAATGCCCATCAGAGGCAATCGATAAAAAAACCGTGAGGCCCGAACCGTGATCAAGACCCTGAACCACTTGCCCCGTCCCCGGGAGGATGGCGCCACCCTCGCCGGCCATTTCAGCGACCTGGCGCCGCCGCTCAACGACCGCCAGGCGCACCTGGAAGCCTCGCGCTGCCTGTATTGCTACGACGCGCCGTGTGTCAACGCTTGCCCCAGCGAGATCGACATTCCCTCGTTCATCCGCAATATCCACACCGACAACGTGCAGGGCGCGGCGCAGAAGATTCTCTCGGCCAATATCCTCGGCGGCAGCTGCGCCCGGGTGTGCCCGACGGAGATCCTGTGCCAGCAGGCCTGCGTGCGCAACAACGCCCAGGAATGCGCGCCGGTGCTGATCGGCCTGTTGCAGCGCTACGCGGTGGACAACGCGCACTTCAGCCAGCACCCGTTCCAGCGCGCCGCCGCCACCGGCAAGCGCATCGCCGTGGTCGGTGCCGGGCCGGCGGGGCTATCGTGCGCCCACCGTTGCGCCCTGCACGGCCATGAGGTGGTGATATTCGAGGCCCGGGAAAAAGCCGGCGGCCTCAACGAATACGGGATCGCCAAGTACAAGCTGGTGGACGACTTCGCCCAGAAGGAGCTGGAGTTCCTGTTGCAGATCGGCGGCATCGAGATCCGTCACGGGCAGAAGCTCGGCGACAACCTGAGCCTCACCGACCTGCACCAGCAGTTCGACGCGGTGTTCCTCGGCCTGGGCCTGGCCGCCAGCAAACAGCTGGGCCTGGCCCACGAGGACGCCCCCGGCCTGCTGGCCGCCACCGACTACATCCGTGAGTTGCGCCAGGCCGACGACCTCACCCGACTGCCCCTGGCCGACCGCTGCATCGTCCTCGGCGCCGGCAACACGGCGATCGACATGGCGGTGCAGATGGCCCGCCTCGGTGCCCGCGATGTCAACCTGGTGTACCGCCGCGGCGTCGAGGACATGGGCGCCACCCGACATGAACAGGACATCGCCAAGGCTAACCAAGTGCGCCTGCTGACCTGGGCCGCGCCCGAGGAAGTGCTGCTCGACGCCCAGGGCCGGGTGCGCGGCATGCGCTTCGCCCGCACCCGCCTGGTGGAGGGCCGCCTGCAAACCACCGGGGAAACCTTCGAGCTGGCCGCCGACGCGATCTTCAAGGCCATCGGCCAGGCGTTCGACGGCGCCGCGCTCGGCGACCCGCTGGCCCGCGAACTCAAGCGCGCCGGCGAACGCATCGAGGTCGACGAGCAACTGCGCACCAGCATCCCCGGGGTGTATGCCGGCGGCGACTGCGTCAGCCTCGGCCAGGACCTCACCGTCCAGGCGGTGCAACATGGCAAGCGGGCCGCCGAGGCCATGCATGCCCAACTCATGCTCAACGTGGAGGCTGCGTAAATGGCCGATCTGTCGATTGTGTTCGCCGGTATCAAGGCCCCCAACCCGTTCTGGCTGGCCTCCGCGCCGCCGACCGACAAGGCCTACAACGTGGTCCGCGCCTTCGAGGCCGGCTGGGGCGGCGTGGTCTGGAAAACCCTGGGCGAGGACCCGGCGGCGGTCAACGTGTCGTCACGCTACTCGGCGCACTTCGGCGCCAACCGCGAAGTGCTGGGCATCAACAATATCGAACTGATCACCGACCGTTCCCTGGAGATCAACCTCAAGGAAATCACCCAGGTCAAGAAGGACTGGCCGGACCGCGCGCTGATCGTGTCGCTGATGGTGCCCTGCGTCGAGGAGTCGTGGAAAAACATCCTGCCGCGGGTGGAAGCCACCGGCGCCGACGGCATCGAGCTGAACTTCGGCTGCCCCCACGGCATGCCGGAACGCGGCATGGGCGCGGCGGTCGGCCAGGTGCCGGAGTATGTGGAACAGGTCACCCGCTGGTGCAAGACCTATTGCTCGCTGCCGGTGATCGTCAAGTTGACGCCGAACATCACCGACATCCGCATGGCCGCCCGCGCGGCCCATCGCGGCGGCGCCGACGCGGTGTCGCTGATCAACACCATCAACTCGATCACCAGCGTCGACCTGGAACGCATGGTCGCCAACCCCATCGTCGGCAGCCAGAGCACCCACGGCGGCTACTGCGGTTCGGCGGTCAAGCCGATTGCCCTGAACATGGTGGCCGAGATCGCCCGCGACCCGCAGACCCAGGGCCTGCCGATCTGCGGTATCGGCGGCATCGGCAGCTGGCGCGACGCGGCGGAATTCGTCGCCCTGGGCTGCGGCGCGGTGCAGGTGTGCACGGCGGCGATGCTGCATGGTTTCCGCATTGTCGAGGAGATGAAGGACGGCCTGTCGCGGTGGATGGACAGCCAGGGCTACGGCAGCCTGCAGCAGTTTTCCGGCAAGGCCGTGGGCAACACCACCGACTGGAAGTACCTGGATATCAATTACCAGGTGATCGCCAGGATCGACCAGGACGCCTGCATCGGCTGCGGCCGCTGCCATATCGCCTGCGAAGACACCTCGCACCAGGCCATCGCCAGCCTCAGGCAGGCCGACGGTACGCATAAGTACGAGGTGATCGACGCCGAATGCGTGGGCTGCAACCTGTGCCAGATCACCTGCCCGGTGCAGGACTGCATCGAGATGGTGCCCCAGGACACCGGCAAGCCATTTCTCGACTGGCAGCATGATCCGCGCAATCCGTATCGCGAGGCGGTTTGAGGTTCGCCGGGTAAATATCATTGGCTGGACTGACGTCATCGCGAGCAAGCTCGCTCCTACAAGGTACGCATTGTCCTGTAGGAGCGAGCTTGCTCGCGATGGACGTAAAGGTTGACGCCTGCCCCTTGTAGCCGCTGCCGAGCCCCGGCGAGGCTGCGCTCGGCCGCGCAGCGGTCGCCAAACCAGGCACCGCATTCTTGCTGACAGACTGCATCGGCAGGTTTGGCGAGGACTGCGTCCTCGATCACAGCCTCGCCTGGGCTCGGCAGCGGCTACAGGTTTCGTGAACGCCTCGCCGTATCAGGGCTCCAGCCCAATCCCGCGCAAAATCACACTGGTCACGGTCTGCACTGCCTTTTCGAACTGCATGTCCGACAGCGGCTGGTGCTCGTTGATGATCATGATCTGGTGGTCGAAGTCGGCGTAGTGCTGGGTCGAGGCCCAGATCATATACAGCAGGCTCGACGGCTCCACCGGCAGGATGCGTTGGTCTTCGACCCACTGGCGGATCTTCGCTTCCTTCATCTTCGCCCAGTCGTACAGGCTGGCATCCAGCGCCTCGCCCAGGGTCGGCGCGCCGTGGATGATTTCGTTGGCCCAGACTTTCGAGCCATAGGGCCGGCTGCGGGAATGGTTCATCTTGGCGCGGATGTAGCTGCTGAGCACCACCCGCGGGTCGTCGAACATCTCGAAGCACAGGGCGTCCTGCTTCCACAGTTCCAGCAGCTCCAGCAGCACCGCGCTGTACAGCTCGCTCTTGGTGCTGAAGTAGTAATGCAAGTTGGAGCGCGGCAATTGCACTTCGGCGGCGATATCGGCCATGGCGGTGCCGCTGAAACCTTTTTCGGCGAATACCTTTTCCGCCGCCAGGAGGATCTTCTCGACGTTGCTGCGACGGATCTCGATCTTGTGATTGCCCATATGGGCTCCCTGAAAACAGTCTGCTGCAAGACTACCATTGGCCTTCGTACAAAAACGAAACTTCCTGAACCTGGCTTTCCCCGGGAAAAACGATTGGTTAGGATCCTTCCCGCCTTCTTCCCAGGCACCTGAAGTGTTCCGTCCAGGCGTTGATTCGCGACACGGACATGCAGGCAGGACTTTCGCCGCCGAACCCTGAGGGTTTCGGCCATCCTGCAACGCCGCCATGGATCATGCTCATGCACATTCGAAAACGCTGGCCCGCGGACGATCCGCAACTCGCCGCCCTGTGGGAACGCTCGGTGCGGGCCACACACGACTTCATCAGCGAAGACGATATCCAACTGCTCTACCCCCTGGTGCGCGACACCTACCTGCCGGCCCTCGAGGTCTGGTTGCTGGAGGATGACGACGGCACCCCGGCCGGCTTTATCGCCAACGCCGGCGAAAAGGTGGAAATGCTGTTCGTCGAACCGGCCCGCCGTGGCCAGGGCGTTGGCCGACAACTGCTGGACCATGTGCGCGGCCGGCATCCGCGGCTCAGTGTCGACGTCAACGAACAAAACCCCCAGGCCCATGGTTTTTATCGGCACTGCGGTTTTGTAGAGGTCGGCCGCTCGGCAACCGACGGCCAGGGCCGGCCGTTCCCGATCATCCATATGCGCCTGCAAACCCCTTGAACAGCGCGCCGATGTTTCATCCCGCGCCCCTGCCGCGGTCCATGTCCCCATCGGCGCAGCGACTGCCCGAGACTCATTGAACAGGTATTTCCCATCTGCTTGCTGATGCTCAACCAGATTGTCCACCTGGGCTGCGTCAGCCTGTGGCTCGGCGATTGGCGGGGGCTGCTGATGCTTCTGCGGCAGCCGGACGGCCAGCCGCTGGGCCAGCTGCTGCGGCGTTTCAGTGGGGACAGTTATGGGCTGGTGGCCGGGCTGAGCCTCAGCGGGCGGGTCAAGGTGCGGGGCCTAACGGGACAGCTGTGGCCAACACCGTTGCTGTCCGGCTTTGCCCTGACCCTGCCGCTCAACGTGCTGCGGGTGTGCGGCCTGTTCGCCCTGGCCCTGTTCAACCGCCTGCCCCCTTGTAGGAGCGAGCTTGCTCGCGATAGCCGCAAAGCGGCGATGCCCCTGTGTGAACGCGTCGTCGTTGAGTTTTTTCGCGAGCAAGCTCGCTCCTACAGGGCAGGCGCGTCATTCGAACTGCGAACCACCCTCGCCGGCCGTATCGATACTCACCACCACCGACATCCCCGGGCGCAGGCGTTCGCTTTCTGCCTGGTCGGGGTCGACGCTGATGCGCACCGGTATCCGCTGGGCGATCTTGACGAAGTTGCCAGTGGCGTTGTCGGCCTGCAACAAGGCGAACTCCGAGCCGGTGGCCGGCGAGATGCGCTGCACATGGCCGTGGAATTTGCGGTGGCCGAGCGCATCGACGGTGAAGCTTGCGGGCTGGCCGACGCGGATGTTGTCCATCTGGGTTTCCTTCATGTTGGCGATCACCCAGAGCTGGTTCGGCACCAGCGCCATCAACTGCGCACCGGAATTGACGTAGGCCCCCAGGCGCACGCCGATCTGCCCCAGCTGGCCATCGCGCGGCGCGGTGACCCGGGTGTTGGACAGGTCGATCCGCGCCAGCTGCACCGCCGCCTCGGCATTGGCCACCGCGGCCTCCAGCGAACCGCGATTGACGATCACCGTCTGCAGGTCCTGGCGGGCGATGTCCAGCTGCGCCTGGGCCTGGGCCACCGCGGCGAGGGTCTGGGCGTTGGCGGCGCGGGTCACGTCCAGGTCACGCTGGGACACCGAGCCGTCGGCGATCAGTTCCTGGTTGCGGCGCAGGTCGGCGGCGCTCTTGCGCGCCTGGGCCTGGCTGTCGGCCAGCGCCGCCTGGCGCAGCTTGATGGTGGCTTCGGCACTGTTGCGTTGCTGCACCACATTGGCCAGGGCCGCCTTCTGCGACGCCAGCTGGGCCAGGGACTGCTCCAGGCGCTGCTTGTAGATGCGATCGTCGAGGCGTACCAGCAGGTCGCCGGCCTTGACGAACTGGAAGTCCTGCACCGGCACCTCGAACACATAACCGCTGAGCTGCGGCCCGATGATCGTCACCTGGCCCCGCACCAGGGCGTTCTCGGTGCTTTCGATGGCGCTGCTGAACGGCGGCAGCTGCCAGGCATAGAGCACGACCAGCACGCCCGCGATGGCGATCGCGGCGAACCCCAGGGACGAGATGATCCGCACCCGCAGCGAACGCGGCTCGGTGATCGGCATCGAGGGCGGCGTGCTGCCTTCCGGCGTCGAGGCAATAGCGTTGGTGGTGGTGATGGTCGGTTCGGTCATGAAGAAATGGCACCGCTGGGTTGGACGGGAGTCGTGGCTGGGGTTGAAGTGGCGGGCGCGACCGCCTTGGTCGTGCTCATCAGCCACAGGCTGCGAATGAAGATCCAGATCATGGTCAGCACGGCGATCACCGCGATCAGCATGAACACATCGTTGTAGGCCAGCACGTTGGCTTCGCGGGTGGCGGCGCTGGCCAGGCTGCGGATGCCTTGCAGCTCGCGCGCCTGCGGGTCGGCGATCATCCCGGCGACGGCCGCCCCGCCGCCCTGCACCCGGCCCAGCACCCGTGGGTCCATCAGCACCAGTTGCTCGACGATATGGCTGGAATGGTATTTCTCGCGGACGATCTGGAAGGTCCCCAGCAGCGCCGAGCCGATCAGCCCGCCGAGGTTCTGGCAGATGCCGAACAGCACCGAGAAGCTCACCAGGTTGCGCGGGTTGGTCAGCACGTTGCGCGTGCCCAGGACCAGGGTCGGGCCGAGAAAGAAGGTCCCGCCGAAGGCCAGCAGGAACTGGCTGACATACATGTTGGCCGGGCGCGTGAGGTTATTCGAGAAGCTGTCCATCACCGAGCCCACGGCCATCAGCGCCAGGGAGATGACCAGCGGCATGAACAGGTGCGCCGGGTTGATGGTCAGGGCGCTGGTGGCCAGGCCGGCGATGCTGCCCAGCAGCATCACCCCGTACAGCAGGCGCATCTGCTGGCTGCTCATGTTCAGCGCCTGGAGAAACCCCACGGCGCCGGTGGACTGCTCGGACAGCACCATGCGGATCAGGATCACCGCCAGGGCCAGGCGGATCGCCGCCCCGCTGCCCAGCCAGCGGGTCATCAGCATCGGGTTGCTGCGGTTATGTTCGATGGCCAGCCCGGCGAGGATCAGCACGATGGAACCGGCCGAGGCATAGCCGATCCACGGCGCCTCCAGCCACCAGTCGATGCGCCCCAGGGACAGCACCGCGCACAGCAGCGCGACGCCGCTGGCGAGGATGGCGAAGGTCAGGAAGTCGAGTTTCTCGAAGGTGCGGAAACGGTCGCCGGGCGGCAGCTTGAGCAGGAACACGCAGCCCAGGGAGGCCAGCGCCAGCCCCAGCTCGAACAGGTACAGGCCGCGCCATTCGGCGATCTGCAGCAGGTCTTCGGAAAACAGCCGGGCCAGGGGCAAGGCCAGTTGCGAGGCCCCCAACCCGAGCACCAGGGCCTTCATCCGCCACTTGGCCGGGAACGCCTGGACCATGTAGTACAGGCCCAGGGAACTCAGGGCCGCGCCGACCATGCCGTGGGCCGCGCGCACGGCGATGGCCGAGCTCAGGTCGTTGACGAACAGGTGGCCGAAGGTGACCAGCGCATAAAGCACCAGGAACACCTCGGTAAAGGCACGCAGGCCGAACTGCTGGCGAAACTTCACCAGCAGCAGGTTCATCGACACGTTGGTCATCACGTAGGCCGCCGGCAGCCAGGCCATTTCCGCCGTGGTCGCGCCCAGCGCCCCTTGCAGGTAAGGCAGGTTGGCGACCACCAGGGCGTTGCCGAGGCCGCCGGTGATCGCCACCAGCAAACCGACCAGGGCAAAGGCCAGGCGCTTGTGGGTGGGGTGCAGCGGCGTCGAGGGGGAACCGGGCAAGCTGGGCTTTTCGTGGGGTTGCCAGTTGCGCGGGGCGTAGCTATTCATTGACCTTGCCATGCACTGACCTTGTTCCATGTCCGCCCGAGTGGCGGACGCTCCAGAGTTGTCCCGGGTTGCCCGGCAGTGTGCCGGAAAACCTCGGGCCCCAGGCACACTGCCGGGCTCGATTGACGAACTTTATGCAAAGCCAATCACGCCGCGGAGGATTTTTTCATCCCGCTGCCGGCCACCTGACGAAATACCCGTGGCACTGACGCAAATCCGCCACAGGCCCTGCCTATCATGGCCGCTGCCCACCCCCTGGAATCGGCCGTCACCTGTACCTCCCACGGAGCCCCGCAATGCCCCTGTCCTTCCAGAAGCTGCATGCCAACGGCGACGACTTCATGCTCATCGATGCCCGTGGGTGCGACAACCCGATCACCGGCGAGCTGGCCAGGACCCTGGGCGACCGCCAGCGCGGCGTGGGTTTCAATCAACTGGTGGTGCTCAGCCATTGCCCCGAGACGGCGGCGCAACTGACCTTCTGGAATGCCGATGGTTCCAGCCTGAGCACCTGCGGCAGCGCCACCCGCGGCGCGGCCGACCTGCTGATGCGCGAAAGCGGCGAAGACTCGGTGCGGGTCAAGACCGTCCGCGGTATCCAGCGTTGCCTGCGCCTGGACGATCAGTCGGTGTCGGTGGAGATGGGTGTGCCGCAATTCGCCTGGCAGGAGATCCCGCTGGCGACGGCCCTCGACAGCCTGGCCCTGCCCCTGCCCGGCGAGCCGGCGGCGTGCAGCATGGGCAACCCGCACTGCACGTTTTTCGTCGAGGACCTGCACGCCATCGACGTGGCGACCCTGGGCCCGCGGATCGAGGCCCATCCGCTGTTCCCGCAGAAGACCAATGTGCACTTCGTCCAGGTCATCGACCGCCGGACCATTCGCCTGCGTATCTGGGAACGCAACGGTGCCATCCCCTTGGGGTCCGGCTCATGCGCCTGCGGCGCGGCGGTCAACGGCATACGCCGCGGCCTGCTGGACAGCCCGGTCGAGGTGCTGTGCGACGGCGGCCCGGTCACCGTCAGCTGGGACGGCCAGGGCAAGGTGCGCCTGGCCGGGGTGGTGGAGCGGGTGTTCAGCGGGGTGATCTGAGAGCCGCGGCGTTTGGTGGATCTGATCGCGAGCAAGCTCGCTCCTACAGGATTTGCGCAAACTCTGTAGCGAGCTTGCTCGCGATGAGGCCAGCGGCAGCGACGCCCTCCCCGGACTCGATTGGTAAATTTTCTTTAAAGGTGATCTGGTTTCGAGGGGATTTTTCAAGCAGAAACCGGATGCCAGCCTATCGGCACTTTTTCCTCGAGGAGTGCCACCATGTCCCCCCACAAACACTCGCGCTGGCTCAAGCGCCTGCTCGCCCTCAGCCTGCTGGCGCCGGCCCTGGCGTTCGCCCAGGAGCGCCCTTGGCCGGACGGCGCGCAACTGGTGCTGTCGTTTTCCATGCAGTTCGAGACCGGTGGCCAGCCGGAGGGCGCCGAAAGCCCGTTTTCCGCAAGCCCGCTGCCCAAGGGCTACCCCGACCTGCCGGCCAACACCTGGTTCGACTACGGCCACAAGGAAGGCCTGTGGCGCCTGCTCGACCTGTGGGACCGCACCGGCATCAAGGTCACGTCCCATGTGGTCGGTGAAGCCGCGCTGAAACACCCGGAGCTGGTCAAGGCCATCGCCGAGCGCGGCCACGAAGTGGCGGCCCACGGCATGCGTTGGGCCGACTCTTACAACATGAGCTATGCCCAGGAAAAACAATTCATCAGCGATGGCGTGGACGCGGTGCAGAAGCTCACCGGCCAGCGCTCGGTCGGCTACAACGCCAACTGGCTGCGGCGCAGCCCCAATACCCTGAAGGTGTTGCAGGAGCTGAACTTCACCTACCACATCGACGACGTCAGCCGTGACGAGCCCTTCGTCACCCTGGTGCGCGGCAAGCAATTCGCCGTGGTGCCCTACACCCTGCGCAACAACGACATCGTGCTGATCGAGGGCCGGCACTTCTCCGCCGAACAGTTCTACCAGCAGTTGGTGCTGGAGTTCGATCGCCTGTACGCCGAAGGCGCGAGCCGGCGGCGGATGATGTCGGTGAGCCTGCACGACCGTATCGGCGGCACGCCGGCGATGGTCGAAGCGGTGGAGCGCTTTATCCGCTACGCCCAGTCCCACCCGAAGGTCAGCTTTATGCGCAAGGACCGGATCGCGCAGATCGTGCTGACGGAGAACAACCCGCTGATCGATAACAGCGAGGCGGCGTACAACGATTGAGGCGTCATATGTTGGCCGGGCGGTCGGCGGGTCGTTCCGCGAGCGGCGGCGGCCTGCCGATTTTTATCGCGAGCAGGCTCGCTCCTACAAGGACCCGTGCAGTCCCTGTAGCGAGCTTGCTCGCGAGAGGCCAGGCCTGCCGTTCGCCCGTCAACTGCCCAGCGTCAAGCCATTGGCCGGCAACGGCAGCGCGGTCTTGTAGCGCACCTGCTTGAGGGCGAAGCTGGAACGGATATTGGCCACGCCGGGCACCTTGGTCAGGAAGTCCATCATGAAGCGCTCCAGGGCCTGGATGGTCGGCACCAGCACGCGGATCAGGTAATCCGGATCGCCGGCCATCAGGTAGCACTCCATGACTTCCGGGCGGTCGGCGATGGCCTCCTCGAAGTGCTGCAATGCCTCTTCCACCTGCTTCTCCAGGCTGACGTGAATGAACACGTTGACGTGCAGCCCCAGCAGGTCGGCATCCAGCAGGGTCACCTGCTCGCGGATCAGGCCCAACTCCTCCATGGCGCGCACGCGGTTGAAGCATGGGGTGGGCGAAAGGTTCACCGAACGGGCGAGGTCGGCGTTGGTGATGCGGGCGTTCTCCTGGAGGCTGTTGAGAATGCCGATGTCGGTACGGTCCAGTTTGCGCATGAGACAAATCAACCTGTTTTTTATGTTTATGCAGATTTTTTATCTGCAAATCATCTTTAGCGCAACGAAACAGAGATAAATATTCTCCTTGGCCCGGCCTATGATTGTTGTAGGACAAGATTTCTTTTACCCAAAGAATGACTGTCAGCTCAGCGCGCCCACTACAAGAAATTCACAAGATCGAGCGTAGACAAGCCATGACCCAAGCGTACGAACCGCTGCGCCTGCACGTGCCCGAACCCTCAGGCCGTCCCGGTTGCAAAACCGACTTCTCCTACCTGCGTCTGACCGACGCCGGCACGGTGCGCAAACCCCCAATCGATGTAGAACCCGCCGACACCGCCGACCTGGCCCGCGGCCTGATTCGCGTGCTCGACGACCAGGGCAACGCCCTGGGCGACTGGGCCGAAGACATGCCTGTCGAGATCCTGCGCCAGGGCATGCGCGCCATGCTCAAGACGCGGACCTTCGACAACCGCATGGTGGTCGCCCAGCGCCAGAAGAAGATGTCGTTCTACATGCAGAGCCTCGGCGAGGAAGCCATCGGCAGCGCCCAGGCCTTGGCCTTGAACATCGACGACATGTGCTTCCCCACCTACCGCCAGCAAAGCATCCTGATGGCCCGCGACGTGCCGCTGGTGGACATGATCTGCCAGCTGTTGTCCAACGAGCGCGATCCGCTCAAGGGCCGCCAGTTGCCGATCATGTACTCGGTAAAAGAAGCCGGTTTCTTCACCATCTCCGGCAACCTGGCCACCCAGTTCGTGCAGGGCGTGGGCTGGGGCATGGCCTCGGCGATCAAGGGCGATACCAAGATCGCCTCGGCCTGGATCGGCGACGGCGCCACCGCCGAGTCGGACTTCCACACCGCCCTGACCTTCGCCCACGTGTACCGCGCGCCGGTGATCCTCAACGTGGTCAACAACCAGTGGGCGATCTCCACCTTCCAGGCCATCGCCGGCGGTGAAGCCACCACCTTCGCCGGACGCGGCGTCGGTTGCGGCATCGCCTCGCTGCGGGTGGACGGCAACGATTTCATCGCGGTCTACGCCGCGTCCCGCTGGGCTGCCGAACGCGCCCGGCGCAACCTCGGCCCGACCCTGATCGAATGGGTCACCTACCGCGCCGGCCCGCACTCCACCTCCGACGACCCGTCCAAGTACCGCCCGGCCGACGACTGGAGCCACTTCCCCCTGGGCGACCCGATTGCCCGCCTCAAGCAGCACCTGATCAAGATCGGCCAGTGGTCCGAAGAGGAACACGCCGCGGTCAGCGCCGAACTGGAAGCCGAAGTCATCGCCGCGCAGAAACAGGCCGAGCAGTACGGCACCCTCGCCGGCGGGCAGATCCCCAGCGCCGCGACCATGTTCGAGGATGTGTACAAGGAAATGCCCGAGCACCTCAAGCGCCAACGCCAGCAACTGGGAATCTGACATGAACGACCACAACAACAATATCCAGTTGGAAACCGCCATGACCACGACCACCATGACCATGATCCAGGCCCTGCGCTCGGCCATGGACGTGATGCTAGAGCGTGACGACAACGTGGTGGTGTTCGGCCAGGACGTCGGTTATTTCGGCGGCGTGTTCCGTTGCACCGAAGGCCTGCAGGCCAAGTACGGCACCTCGCGGGTGTTCGACGCACCGATCTCGGAAAGCGGCATCGTCGGCGTCGCCGTCGGCATGGGCGCCTACGGCCTGCGCCCGGTGGCGGAAATCCAGTTCGCCGACTACGTCTACCCGGCCTCGGACCAGATCATTTCCGAAGCCGCGCGCCTGCGTTATCGCTCCGCCGGCCAGTTCACCGCGCCCATGACCCTGCGCATGCCCTGCGGTGGCGGCATCTACGGCGGCCAGACCCACAGCCAGAGCATCGAGGCGATGTTCACCCAGGTCTGCGGCCTGCGCACCGTGATGCCATCCAACCCCTACGACGCCAAGGGCCTGCTGATCGCCTCCATCGAAAACGATGACCCGGTGATCTTCCTCGAGCCCAAGCGCCTGTACAACGGCCCGTTCGACGGCCACCACGAGCGCCCGGTGACCCCCTGGTCGAAACACCCTTCGGCCCAGGTGCCGGACGGCTACTACAAGGTGCCGCTGGACGTCGCCGCCATCACCCGGCCGGGCAAGGACGTGACCGTCCTAACCTACGGCACCACGGTGTATGTCTCGCAAGTGGCCGCCGAGGAAACCGGGATCGACGCCGAGGTCATCGACCTGCGCAGCCTGTGGCCGCTGGACCTGGAGACCATCGTCAAGTCGGTGAAGAAGACCGGCCGCTGCGTGGTGGTCCACGAAGCCACCCGCACCTGCGGGTTCGGCGCCGAGCTGGTGTCGCTGGTGCAAGAACACTGCTTCCACCACCTGGAAGCGCCTATCGAGCGCGTGACCGGTTGGGACACCCCCTACCCGCACGCGCAGGAGTGGGCGTATTTCCCTGGCCCGTCCCGAGTGGGCGCGGCTTTGCAACGGGTCATGGAGGTCTGAATGGGCACGCACGTTATCAAGATGCCGGACATCGGCGAAGGCATCGCAGAAGTAGAACTGGCGCAGTGGCACGTCAAGGTCGGCGACCTGGTGGTCGAGGACCAGGTGCTGGCCGACGTCATGACCGACAAGGCCATGGTGGATATCCCCTCCCCGGTGCACGGCAAGGTCATCTCCCTGGGCGGCCAGCCCGGTGAAGTGATGGCGGTGGGCAGTGTATTGATCAGCATCGAGGTCGAAGGCGCCGGCAACCTCAAGGCCTCCGATCAGGCGGCCAAGGAACCCGCGGCTATTAAAGAAGCGGCACCCGCAGTGGTGGCGCCCAAGGTCGAAGCCGCGCCAGTGCTGGAAAACAAACCTGCCGCCGCGTGCCGCCCCGCGCCACAGGCACCGGTAGCCCGCGACGCCGACGAGCGTCCGCTGGCCTCCCCGGCTGTGCGCAAGCATGCGCTGGACCTGGGCATCCAGCTGCGCCTCGTGCAGGGCAGCGGCCCGGCCGGACGCATCCTCCACGAGGACCTGGACGCTTACCTGGCCCAGGGCAATCAGCGCGCCCATGGCGGCTCGACGCCATCCGGCTATGCCGAGCGTCATGACGAAGAGCAGATCCCGGTGATCGGCATGCGCCGCAAGATCGCCCAGCGCATGCAGGAAGCCACCCAACGCGCCGCACACTTCAGTTATGTCGAGGAAATCGACGTCACCGCCGTGGAAGAACTGCGCGCGCACCTCAATGAAAAACACGGCGCCAGCCGCGGCAAGCTGACCCTGCTGCCGTTCCTGGTGCGGGCCCTGGTCGTGGCCCTGCGCGACTTCCCGCAGATCAACGCGCGTTACGACGACGAAGCACAGGTCATCACCCGCCACGGCGCGGTGCATGTCGGGGTGGCCACGCAAAGCGACGTCGGCCTGATGGTGCCGGTGCTGCGCCACGCCGAAGCCCGCAGCCTGTGGGACAGCGCCGCGCAAATCTCACGCCTGGCCACAGCCGCGCGCGCAGGCAAGGCGGCCCGCGACGAACTGTCCGGCTCGACCATCACCTTGACCAGCCTCGGCGCCCTGGGCGGCATCGTCAGCACGCCGGTGCTGAACCTGCCGGAAGTGGCGATCGTCGGGGTGAACAAGATCGTCGAACGGCCGATGGTGATCAAAGGCCAGATCGTGGTCCGCAAGATGATGAACCTCTCCAGTTCCTTCGATCACCGGGTGGTCGACGGCATGGACGCGGCGCTCTTCATCCAGGCCATCCGTGGCCTGCTCGAACAACCCGCCAGTCTCTTTGTTGAATAGGCATTTCTGGAGTAAGGCATGCAACAAACGCTGAACACTACCTTGCTGATCATCGGCGGTGGCCCTGGCGGTTATGTGGCGGCGATCCGCGCCGGCCAGCTGGGCATCTCGACCATCCTGGTGGAAGGCCAGGCGCTGGGCGGCACCTGCCTGAACATCGGCTGCATCCCGTCCAAGGCGCTGATCCATGTCGCCGAACAGTTCCAGCAGACCCGGCATCACAGCCAGGGCTCGGCCCTGGGCATCAACGTCTCGGCGCCGACCCTGGACATCGGCAAGAGCGTGGAATGGAAAGACGGCATCGTCGACCGCCTGACCACCGGCGTCGCCGCCCTGCTGAAAAAGCACAAGGTCCAGGTGATCCGTGGCTGGGCCAGGGTCATCGACGGCAAGACCGTGGAGATCGAAGGCGCCGACACCCGTATCCAGTGCGAGCACCTGCTGCTGGCCAGCGGTTCGAAAAGCGTCAACCTGCCGATGCTGCCGATTGGCGGGCCGATCATTTCCTCCACCGAAGCCCTGGCGCCCAAGGCCCTGCCCAAGCGCTTGATCGTGGTCGGTGGGGGTTATATCGGCCTGGAGCTGGGCATTGCCTACCGCAAGCTCGGCGCCGAGGTCAGCGTGGTCGAGGCCCAGGAGCGCATCCTGCCGGCCTATGACGCCGAGCTGAGCCAACCGGTGCTCGAATCGGTGAAGCAACTGGGGATCAAGCTCTACCTCAAGCACAGCGTCGAAGGCTTCGATGCCGGGACTAATACCTTGCAGGTGCGCGACCCGAACGGCGACAGCCTGGAGCTGGAAACCGATCAGGTGCTGGTGGCGGTCGGGCGCAAGCCGAACACCCAGGGCTGGAACCTCGAAGCGCTGAACCTGGAGATGAACGGCTCGGCCATCCGCATCGACAACCGCTGCCAGACCAGCATGCGCAACGTCTGGGCGATCGGCGACCTCGCCGGCGAACCGATGCTTGCGCACCGGGCCATGGCCCAGGGCGAGATGGTCGCCGAGCTGATCGCCGGCCAGCACCGGGAATTCACCCCGGCAGCGATTGCCGCGGTGTGCTTCACCGACCCGGAACTGGTGGTGGTCGGCAAGACGCCGGACGAGGCCAAGGCAGCCGGCCTGGACTGCATCGTCTCGAACTTCCCGTTCGCCGCCAACGGCCGCGCCATGACCCTGGAAGCGAAAAGCGGTTTCGTGCGGGTGGTGGCACGCCGTGACAATCACCTGATTGTCGGCTGGCAGGCAGTGGGCGCCGGCGTGTCCGAGCTGTCCACGGCCTTCGGCCAGTCCCTGGAAATGGGCGCGCGCCTGGAAGATATCGCCGGCACCATCCACGCCCATCCGACCCTGGGCGAGGCGGTGCAGGAAGCGGCATTGCGGGCCCTGGGCCACGCCTTGCATCTGTAAAAACGCAACACCGGGAGGCAACACCCTGTAGCCGCTGCCGCAGGCTGCGATAAGGCCCGCAGGGCCTTCAAGGATCTCAAGAGCACGTCCTCTTCGAGGCCGATCGCAGCCTGCGGCAGCGGCTACAGGGTTCGCGCCACAGGACGACAGGAGGGTTCATGAGCAGGCTAAGTTTTTTTGCTTCCCCTCCCATCGCCCGGGATGCGGTGGCCCCCCGGAATGCAGTATTGTTGTGCCCATCCAAAAAACGTCAGAAGCCTTGAGCCGTTGCGACGGTTGTTAAGCGATAGAGGGTGTCATGGGTAACGAAAGCATCAATTGGGACAAGCTGGGTTTTGACTACATCAAGACAGACAAGCGCTATCTGTCGCACTGGCGTAATGGCGAGTGGGACAAAGGCACCTTGACCTCTGACAACGTGCTGCACATCAGCGAAGGCTCCACTGCCCTTCACTATGGCCAGCAGTGCTTCGAAGGCCTGAAGGCCTACCGCTGCAAGGACGGTTCGATCAACCTGTTCCGCCCGGACCAGAACGCCGCCCGCATGCAGCGCAGCTGCGCGCGCCTGCTGATGCCGCAGGTGTCCACCGAGCAATTCATTGCCGCCTGCCAGGAAGTCGTGCGCGCCAACGAGCGCTTCATCCCGCCTTACGGCACCGGCGGCGCGCTGTACCTGCGCCCGTTCGTGATTGGCGTGGGTGACAACATCGGCGTGCGCACCGCCCCCGAGTTCATTTTCTCGATCTTCGCCATTCCGGTCGGCGCCTACTTCAAGGGCGGCCTGACCCCGCACAACTTCCTGATCTCCAGCTACGACCGCGCGGCGCCACAAGGCACCGGCGCGGCCAAGGTCGGTGGCAACTACGCCGCCAGCCTGATGCCTGGTTCGGAAGCCAAGAAGAAGCACTTCGCCGACTGCATCTACCTGGACCCGCTGACCCACTCGAAGATCGAGGAAGTCGGTTCGGCCAACTTCTTCGGCATCACCCACGACGACAAATTCGTCACGCCGAAGTCGCCGTCGGTACTGCCGGGCATCACCCGCCTGTCGCTGATCGAACTGGCCAAGACCCGCCTGGGCCTGGAAGTGATCGAAGGCGACGTGCTGATCGACAAGCTGTCGGACTTCAAGGAAGCCGGCGCCTGCGGTACCGCCGCGGTGATCACGCCGATCGGCGGCATCGAGTACAAGGACAAGCTGCACGTGTTCTACAGCGAAAAGGAAGTCGGCCCGATCACCCAGAAGCTCTATAAAGAGCTGACTGGCGTACAGACCGGCGACATCGAAGCGCCAGCGGGCTGGATCGTCAAGGTCTGACCTGGCGAGTTCGGCATTAAAAAAACCGCCCTTGGCAACAGCGAAGGGCGGGTTTTTATTTCAAGGAACATTACGAACACTGTGCGCGTTGGAGCACTCCCTCAGGCAATGACAATATTTCCGCCATTCAGGTGATTCAGATCCACGCCCACCAACGTAACTGAATCGGCGCCAAAGGACAGTAGCGTATCGTTACCGGCCGCCGAAGCATACGAGCGGTAATCGTAGTCCTGCTCCAGACCGGCAATACCTTGGAACACCAGTTTGTCGTCTGCCGAATAACCCTCGATTTTGTCTTTGCCAAAAGCGCCATAGAACAAGAAGGTATCGCGTCCACCACCCGAGATCATCAGGTCATTCCCGAAGCCCCCCACAAATACATCATTGCCCTTGCCGCCGATCAGATGATCGTCGCCACCTTGGCCGAACAACCAATCGCCCACGGCATTGGCCTTGAGTACATTATCGTGGGCATCGCCTTTGACCGACGAAGCATACTGGGTCAGCTTGCCATTACTGGATATCAGGCCTTGCTCGGTAACCTTATTAGCACTGTCATACCTATCGGACCCACCCCACCACCTCCTCTCCCACTCATCAACGATTACCGTGCCAATATCCCGGGTCGTGCTGATACCGCCGCTGTTTGCACGAATATAGAGCGTCCCGTCACCATCGTTGGCGAAACTGAAGTGAGGCAATGTGCTTTGTATATGGTAGGTGTTGTTCCCACTTCCCCCCAGTATCACGTTATAGCCGCCGCCGTCCCTAAAATCATCGTCACCGCCCCAACCTTCGAGGTAATCATTATTACTCCCTCCTTTAATTTTATCTCTGCTGTCCGTGCCAATGATAAAGGTGCTGCCGGTATGTTTTTCAGCAAAACGATTGAGGTCTTCGACCCAAGTATCACCACGCTTTCCACTCGACAGGTTAGAAACGATCACCGTCGAATTCAGACTGGTTAAATTGTAGAACTCGGAATTGACCAGGCGATTAAGACCATCGGAATAACCGTCAATGAAGTGAGCCTTCCAGGACCCTGGGTTCAACAAGCTTTGGGGGGCGAACCAGTCCGATATAGCGCCTGTAACTGGATCGTTAGTAAAATTATTGATCCATGATGCAAACAATCCCAAAGGCTTCGTGAAGAAACCAAATATGCCTGGTTTGTCTCCCGACGCTGAAACATAATGATCATTAAAATTAACGATATTATTTGTAGCCATCGCTTGTACTTTGTCGTGAACGCCCAAGGAGGATAGTTTTAAGGAAGTGCCATCCAGCACCCTGAATACTGGATCATTTTCGTAGCCGATGTTCAGCACTTGGTTTCCAGGGCTTTGAGTCGGCGAGGCGAACGCCACATAGTTAGCCTCTTGATAGAAGCCATTCCAGTTATCAGCACTCAACGCCGCCAAACTATTGACCCCTGTTCCTCCCTGGCTATGCCCGGTGACCAATACATTGTGCCCCCCCAAGCCTTGAGACTGAGCATAGTCTGCAACCTTGCCCAGCAAATCATCAAATCCATACTTGACATAGTTATTAGCATAATCACCAACAAAAGCTGTCATCGCATTACTGAACAGATCACCCGCGATATCATTGAACGTTCCTCCCACTCCCGTTCCTCGAAAGGAGATACCGATAGCAACCAGTTTTTCGGCCTCATACTTCCCCAAAACCACGGCATCTGCCGTACATGCCGCCCCCCTCCCGGTAAAGATACCCGCATTATCTACGGGCCCTGAATAACCCAATTGCTCTGCATTGATCGCGACCCAGCCAGGAGACTCCACAGGTGAGCTTGGCGCATTGACGTAACGCGCTAACGCCATGGCATCCGTGTACAACGCTTTAGAAGCATCGCCAGTAAAGTTTTTGTAATCGTAAATACCCATATTTTTATCCTTATTGTTATTTACAGCGCTCCCCCTGCATAAGCGTGGCAGGGCGCAGATCCGCGTCTTCGGGTTGCCCTTGAGAGCGTAGATTTCAGATAGCTTCTGACAGAAACCATCAGAATCTGAACATCATCTTTTGCACTGCTAAAAAACAAGAGGAAATTTCCTACATAACTGAACAAACAACCGCGTGCAGGTTTTCAGGGGGCGTCGACGTGATTCACCACGGCGCCATGCGCCGCCTGCCATCCTTAAACCAGCAACGCCGATTGCGACACTCTCAGCTTGCAGAAAGGCTGGGCATCTTCCACAGAACTCATGTGGTCTCTTCGCGCCGAGTCGCTTGCCTGGCCGGCAAGTCATTTGACTGGCCTGGCCATCCACTGCCCGCCGCGTTGGCGAGGATGCCTAACCAATCGATCAACTGCATGATGATTTTCCACACGGTGTTTATACACAGAACACAGGCGCCACTCGCCATTCAAACCGAAGCGCTATTGCAAGGTTTCAAGGCGAATGACAACGCCAGCCAAAGGGACCTACCGAAACCCGGCACGCCCCAATGTGTCCATGGAAACCGTGGCTACTGGTGCTGGACCTGGAACATCGAGTTCACCTGGACCTGTGCCAGCATGTGTTCGGCGCCACCGCCGCGACGCATGCCGCGCACCGGGCAGGCATCGAGGTAGTCGAGGCCCACCGCCAGCTTCAGGTGCCGTTCGGGCCGCGCCAGGCGGTTGGTCACGTCGAAGCTGTACCAGCCGCCGTCGATCCAGGCCTCCGCCCAGGCGTGGCTGGCCAGGTGGCTTTCGTCTTCGGTGCACAGGTAGCCGGAGACATAACGCGCGGGAATCCCCAGGCCACGGGCGCAGGCCAGGAACGCATGGGTGTGGTCCTGGCAGACCCCGACCCGGCCGGCGAAAGCCTCGGCCGCGGTGGTGTCGACCGTGGTCGCACCCGGGCTGTAGACCATGTGGGTGGCCAGGGCATGCATCAGCTCGATCAGCGCCGCGCGGTCGCGCCGGGTGCCGCAGTGCTGTGCGGCGAAGGCGCTGAGGGCAGCGTCGGCCTTGGTCAAGGGGCTGCTGCGCAGGAACGGCAGCGGCGACTGGCTGTCGTGCTCCACTTCCCGGGCCTGGTCGATTTCCACCTGGCCATAGGCGCTCAGGACCAGGGCGCCATGGGGTTCGTCCATGGTCAGCACGTGCAGGATATTGCCGTAGGGATCGAACTGGCTGCGCACCAGGCGCGGCAGTTCCAGGTGCCATTCGAGGATGTGCTGGCGCTCGCTGTCCTGCGGCGTCAGGCGCAGGAACTGGATGCTGGTGCAGACTTCATCGGCGTAGCTGTAGGTGGTGTCGTGGCGTATGGAAAGTTTCATACAACCTCCAGATAGGATTCGTGGACGGTCTGCCCCAGGTGACGGATCTGGGCGATGAAATCGCTCAGCCACAGGTGCAAGCCCGACGCGAGGATTTCGTCGATCCCGGTGTAGCGCAGGCGCGCGTTCAGCTCGGCGGCCAGGCGCTGGGCCGGACGGCCGTTGTTGCCCGGCAGGCTGGCGAGGATCTGGTCCAGCTCCTCGATGCAGGCGTGCAGCGAGCGCGGTACATCGGCGCGCAACAGCAGCATTTCGGACACCTGTTCGGCCCCCGGCGCGTTGCGGTAGATCTCGTTGAACGCCTCGAACGAGGACAGGGCACGGAGCAAGGCGCTCCACTGGTAGTAGCCTCGGGCCGAGTTGTCGCTGACCTCCTCCGACTCTTCGCCGAACATTTCGTAGCGCGCGTCCAGCAGGCGCAGGGTGTTGTCGGCCCGCTCGATAAAGGTGCCCAGGCGAATGAAGCAATAGGCGTCGTTGCGCATGATGGTGCCCGAGGTCGCGCCGCGAAACAGATGCGAACGCTCCTTGACCCATTCGCAGAAATGGCTGATGCCGTAGCGTCCCAGGCCGCTCTTGGCGATGTTGCGCATCTCCAGCCAGGTGGCGTTGATGTTTTCCCACATGTCGGCGGTGATCCGCCCGCGTACCGCATGGGCGTTGGTCCGCGCCGCCCGCAGGCAGCAATAGATGCTGCCGGGGTTGGTTTCGTCGAGGGCGAAGAAGTGCAGCATGCGTTCGGTGTTCAGCTCGCCGTAACGCTGGTTGTAATCGTCCAGGGTGCCGGCGGCCAGCAGCGACATCGCCAGCTCGGCATGGCCGTCGCTACGCCCCGCCTGGGGCATCAGCGACAGCGAGTAACTGACTTCGAGCATGCGCGCCAGGTTCTCGGCGCGCTCCAGGTAACGGGACATCCAGTAGAGGTCTGCAGCGGTTCTTGAAAGCATCGGTCAATCCTCCACGACCCAGGTGTCTTTGGTGCCGCCGCCCTGCGACGAGTTCACCACCAGCGAGCCTTCACGCAAGGCCACGCGGGTCAGGCCACCCGGCACCAGGCGGGTTTCGCTGCCCGACAGGACGAATGGACGCAGGTCGATATGCCGCGGCGCGATGCCGTTCTCGACAAAGGTCGGGCAGGTCGACAGGCACAGGGTCGGCTGGGCGATATAGGCTTCAGGCCGGGCCTTGATCCGGGCGCGGAAGTCTTCGATCTCCGCCGCCGTGGCCGCCGGCCCCACCAGCATGCCGTAGCCGCCGGAGCCCTGGGTTTCCTTGACCACCAGGTCCGGCAGGTTGGCCAGTACGTGGGACAGCTCCTCGGGTTTGCGACATTGCCAGGTCGGCACGTTCTTCAGGATCGGTTCCTCGCTCAGGTAGAAGCGGATCATCTCGTCAACATAGGGGTAGATCGACTTGTCGTCCGCCACCCCGGTGCCCACCGCGTTGGCCAGCACCACGTTGCCGGAACGGTAGGCGGCGATCAGCCCGGGCACGCCGAGCATGGAATCGGGGTTGAACGACAAGGGATCGAGGAAGGCGTCGTCGAGGCGGCGATAGATCACATCCACCGCCTGGGCGCCGGAGGTGGTGCGCATGAACACGCGGTCGTCGCGCACGAACAAGTCGGCGCCTTCCACCAGTTCCACGCCCATCTCCCGGGCCAGGAACGCATGCTCGAAATAGGCGCTGTTGAAACGCCCCGGGGTCAGCACCACCACTGTCGGGTTGTCCAGCGGGCTGGAGCTTTTCAGGGTATCGAGCAGCAGGTTCGGGTAGTGGTCGATGGGCGCCACCCGTTGCGCGGCGAAGAGTTCGGGGAACAGGCGCATCATCATCTTGCGGTCTTCGAGCATGTAGCTCACGCCGCTGGGGGTGCGCAGGTTGTCTTCCAGCACGTAGTAGCTGCCGTCGCCGTCACGCACCAGGTCGACGCCGGAGATGTGCGAATAGATATTGCGATGCAGGTCCAGGCCGCGCATCGCCACCTGGTAACCCTCGTTGGCCAGCACCTGCTCGGCCGGGATGATGCCCTCCTTGAGAATGCGTTGCCCGTGGTAGATATCGGCCAGGAACATATTCAGTGCCTGGACCCGCTGGATGCAGCCGCGCTCGACGTTGCGCCATTCGCTGGCAGTGATGCTGCGCGGGATGATGTCGAAGGGAATCAGCCGTTCAGTGCCTTGCTCGTCACCGTACAACGTGAAGGTGATGCCAGCGCGGTGGAACAGCAGGTCGGCTTCGCGCCGACGCTGGTCCAGCAGCTCCACTGGAGTATCCGCCAGCCAGCGGGCGAACTCCTGGTAATGTGGGCGGCAGCCACCACTCGCATCATACATTTCGTTAAAAAAAGCACGGGACATACCCCAACTCCTCGCCGTGGTTTAAACGGCTTTTTTATTTAAACTCTCTGTTTCAATAAATCGGGCCTTACGCTGTGCGATAAAAACTGTTCTGTTGAGCACCTCACTGTGCGGTTTGAATATTCCGCTCGATGCCGACGGAAATACCCCCATTTATTGACGCCAGTCACTTGGCGAAACTTCCCGTGTGGATTTTCGGCCATGGATCGCCCGCGATGACGTCCATTGGTTGTGGAACTCGTCACCTCCTTTTTTCGTTTTAATGTGAACTTTCAATCTGAAAGTTTTCCGAAACTTCAACAGCGCACTTCACTGAAACCCGAAGGCTGTTTATCTGCTGTAGCAATCGCTGTGCCCAAACCCCGCCTCCCCACGAATAAAGTCCCCAAGGGTGAAAAAACACCCGCTTGACGGCATTTTTCACTTAACCACAGGGCCCCGCCCCCGGTTGACGCTGAAACGTTTTATCCGGAAAGCCGCCTGAACGGCTTTGCACAACACTGGCGCGAACGAAAAAAGTGCAGAAACTGTCGAGGAAGGTTTTTTTGCCCTGACAAGGGGATTTTTGGCAAAGCGGCTGTTATCGCTTTGCACAAAGCAAGAGTTGACGCGGCCTGCCGAGAGAAAGAACAGCGCACCATTAGCGGTCCGAAAAACGCACCAACGGTGAACGAAACACCCAATAGCGCCAACTATTGGCGCAATTTCAGCTTTTCGCCAGCGCTAGTTTGTAAAAGTGTCGGACAGGATTGAACCGGGCATTTCCGACGGTGCACGGTTCGCGCCCGAAGGAATAACGTTCGCCGACGTTATCCGCCGAACTCTTCATTCCACTTTTTATTGATTCAGTGCAATCAGCTAGGATTTATCGCCGTCCTACCTCCACCACCGAACCTGCAGGGGCGCGGCTTGCTCGCGATGCAGGCACCAGGGTGAATCAGGCACGCCGCCATCGCGAGCAAGCTCGCTACAGTGATTCGCGGATAAATAGCTACTCGCACATACCGCAAAACGTGCAGGAGCCAGCTTGCTGGCGATCCAGGCACCGCGGTGGGTCAGGTACTACAAGGTTTGCAAGTGTTCGAGGATGACCCGCACCGCCTCGGGCGGCGCCAGCACGCAGCTGTCCAGCGTCAGGCGCTCGCCGCTCCAGGCCTGGTAGTCGTGATCGAGTACCGACTGCCAGCTGGGTGGACGCAGGCCCGGCACATCCGCCTCACGGTTTTCCACCCGGCGCCGATGCTCGACGAGGTCCGTGCACACCACCTCGACATTGAGCAAGGGGCTCTGCTCGGCCTCGGCAATGCCCTGCCAGGCCTGGCGGCTCTCGGCGACCGGATTGACGCAGTCGGCCACCACCCGGTTGCCCAGGGCCAGGTTGCTGCGGGCCAGGGCATTGGCGACCTCGTACCCGGCCTTGCCGACCTCCGCCAGGCCGCCATTGCGCAGCGCCTGCTCGATAGTGTCGATGCGCAGATAGGTGGCCCGCAGATGGCTGGCCAGTGCCCGGGCGATGGTGGTCTTGCCGCTGCCGGGCAGGCCACTGAAGACGATGAGCATAGGGAGAACTCCAAGCAAAGCGCTGCATGCGCAGGCTGGCGGCAACGCCAGCCATGGGGTTGTGGGCCGGCCTATGTAGTCTGGGTCACGGACGGCCGCCCCGGTTTGGCGGCGCTCCCGACCCGCCGTGCCGGGCTGTCCGGTGCTTCGAGCTGGACCGCGAACCGGCTGGCAAGCTCCTTGCGCCCCAGGGCGGTCAACCCCAGCGCCCTGCTGTCCAGGTCCTGGGTCAGCCATTTGCGCCGGATCGCCTCCTGCAACAACGCGGCGCCCAGCGCACCACCCAGATGTGGGCGGCGCATGCTCCAGTCCAGGCACGGGCAGGCAAAGCGTCGGCGCAAGGTCGCCAGGGCCTGCACATCGATGCCCAGCCCGGCAAAAAAAACTTCGCCGGCCGGGCTCAGGCTGTACTCCAGGGCGCCTTCCTGCGGCTCCTGCAACCAGCCGGCGTCGAGCAGGCGGTCATGCAGCTGCACCGCCAGGGTGCCGGCCATATGGTCGTAGCAGGTACGGGCGAACTGCAGGCGGTCCGGAGTGCGTGGGCTGAACCCGGGCGTGGCGTTGCGGCCGATCACCATCAGGGCTTCCAGGGCCTGGGCCACGCGCGGGTCGGCCAGGCTGTAGTAGCGATGGCGGCCCTGCACATACAGGCGCACCAGGGCCAGGTCCTTGAGCTTGCCCAAATGCGCGCTGGCGGTGGAGGCGCTGACATCGGCGATCGCCGCCAGCTCGGTGCTGGTGCGCGCGTGGCCGTCCATCAGCGCGCAGAGCATTTTCGTCCGCGCCGGCTCGGCAATGGCCGCGGCGACCTGGGATACGGCGTTGTCGTGCTGCTGTGCATTCATATTTCGCTCCCGAACGAATCGTGCCCCTCGCAGGTTGCCGATAGTAGCAACACTTCTCCCCGCGAATAAGGCCGCCCGTCATGGACCCGATCACCGCCGTCAACCACGCCGATCCCTACCCCTACTACGCCAGCCTGCGGGCCCGGGGCGGGCTGGTCTTCGACCCCGGACTAGGGATGTGGCTGGCCAGCAGCGCCGCAGCGGTGGCCGCGGTGCTGGCCCATCCCGAGTGCCGGGTACGTCCCGCGCACGAGCCGGTGCCCCGGGCCATAGTCAACGGCGCCGCCGGCACAGTGTTCGGCCAGCTGATGCGGATGAACGACGGCGAGCGCCAGCGTTGCCCGCGAGCCGCGGTCGAGCCGGGTCTGCAACGGGTGCATGCCGAGGAAATCCAGCAGCGGGTCGCCGCCCTGCTGCCGGGCCTGCCACGGGATACCGCCGCCAGGCTGCATGACGGCCAGTTCCGCCTGCCGGTGGCGGTGGTCGCCGGGCTGCTGGGCTTTGCCGCGCACCAGTTGCCAGCGATTGCCGGGCTGACCCAAGACTTTGTCGCCTGCCTGTCGCCGGCCAGCGATCAGGCGCAACGGGATGCCGCCCACCGGGCAGCCGAAGCGTTGAGCCGACACTTCGAGGCCCTGCTCGATCAGGCCCCCGTCAGCCCGCTGTTGCAGCGGATCGTCAACGGCTTCGGCGCCCAGGACCGCGACAGCCTGATCGCCAACCTGATCGGCCTGTTGTCCCAGACCTTCGAGGCCAGCGCCGGGCTGATCGGCAACAGCCTGTGCGCCCTGCTGAACGACCGCCGGTTGCTCGCGGACCTGCGGGCGGCACCCAACCGGGTCGCCGACCTGCTGGCCGAAGTGCAGCGCCATGATCCGCCGGTACAGAACACCCGCCGCTTCGTCGCCGCCCCTTGCCGCATCGCCGGGGTGACGCTGGAGCCGGGCGCAGTGGTGCTGGTGCTGCTGGCCTCGGCCAACCGCGACCCGCAACTGAACCCGGAGCCGGATCGCCTGCTGCTCGAACGCCAGGCCCAGCGCAGTTTCAGCTTTGGCAGCGGTCGCCATCAGTGCCCCGGCCAGGCCCTGGCCCAGACCATCGCCAGCGCGGTAGTCGGTGCTCTGCTGCGGCAATCGACCCTCGACCAGCCCATCGCCTGGACCTACAAACCCTCGCTCAACGGGCGCATCCCCCTGTTCACCACCCTGCCGGAGTCGCACTGATGATCGCCGTGATATTCGAAGCCCTGCCCCGCCCGGAACATCGCCAGCGTTACCTGGACATCGCCGCCGCGTTGAAACCGCTGCTGCTGGAGATCGACGGGTTCATTTCCATCGAACGTTTCCAGAGCCTGAGCGAGCCGGACAAGCTGCTGTCCCTGTCGTTCTGGCGCGACGAGCGAGCGGTCGAAGCCTGGCGCACCCTGGAACGCCATCGCACGGCCCAGGCCCTGGGGCGGACCCAGGTGTTCGCCGACTACCGGCTGCGGGTCGCCGCAGTGACGCGCGACTACGGGTTGAACCAGCGCGACCAGGCGCCGGCGGACAGTCGCCGGGCCCATGCCGGGTAACACTGCTGGGCGCCTATTCGACCCATGAATGGTGGTCAGGGGGTGCAGCGGGCTTCTGCTAGGGTCATGCCTGGACCCCGGAGGACAGGCTCATGAGCCAGATCACCCAACATGCCCTGAAGCTCAATGGCATCGAATTGCACCTGTATGCCGACGGCCCGCTGGATGGACCGCCGGTGTGGCTGCTGCACGGTTTTCCCGAGTGCTGGTATTCGTGGCGCCGGCAGGTCGCGCCGCTGACGGCCGCTGGCTACCGGGTGCTGATCCCGCAGATGCGCGGCTACGGCGACAGCAGCACCCCAGAGGATGTAGCCGCCTATGACGTGCTGACCCTGTGCGCGGATATCCAGCAGGCGATGGATGCCCTGGGCCAGGAGCAGGCCTGCATCGTCGGTCACGACTGGGGCGCCGTGGTCGCCTGGCACCTGGCGTTGCTGGAGCCGCAGCGGGTCAAGGCCCTGGTGGCCCTGTCGGTGCCTTTCGCCGGCCGCCCCAAGCGCCCGGCCGTGGAGATCATGGCCGAGCTGTTCGCCGAGCGTTTCAACTACATCCTGTACTTCCAGGAGCCCGGTGTCGCCGAGCGGGAACTGGACGCCGACATCGACCGCAGCCTGCTGCATTTCATGCACGACTGCGAACACCTGCTGGATGAAAAGAGCCCGTCGGCCCTGCTGTTCGAGGGCATGCCGCCGCACCACGCACCCCCCGCCTGGTGCACGCCAGAGGACTTTGCGGTGTACCGGCGCACCTTTGTAGGGCGAGGTTTTCGCGGCGCCTTGAATTGGTACCGCAACTTCGAGCGCAACTGGCAACGGACCGAACACCTGGGCGAACGCCAGGTCGGCCAACCCACCCTGTTCATGATCGGCGACCGCGACCCGGTGGGTCAGTTGGAAGCTCGCACCCTGGAGCGCATGCCCGGCAAGGTGCCACGCCTGGAACAGCATCGGCTGGCGGATTGCGGGCACTGGATCCAGAGCGAACAGGCCGCAGAGGTCAATCTGCGGTTGCTGGACTTTCTTCGCCGGCACTACCCCTGCCCGCCTGTGGTTCAGGCAGGGGCCAGCGTCACAGGCTGCGATATTCGAGGGTGAGGTGCGACAGTTCGTGGACCGGCGCCAAGCGCTGGCGAATGGTCTCGGCGCTGACACCGGCAACCGCTACCACACTGACGATCGCCGCCCGCGCCTGGGGGCCGACCTGCCACACATGCAGGTCGGTGATGCGCGCGTCGCCGGCGGCTTCCACCGACTGGCGAATCTCGCCGGCCAGGTGTTCGTCCGTGGTGTCGAGCAACACCGCCGCGCTGGACTTCATCAAGCCATAGGCCCAGCGGCCGATGACCAGCGCGCCGACCACGCCCATCACCGGGTCGAGCCAGACCCAGCCCAGATAACGCCCCGCCAGCAACGCAGCGATGGCCAGGACCGAAGTCAGGGCATCGGCCAGCACATGCACGTAGGCCGAGCGCAGGTTGTTGTCGTGGTGATGGCCGTGCCCGTGCGGATGCGGATGCGGATGCGGATGCGGATGCCCATGAGCATGAGCATGAGCATGAGCATGAGCATGCTGATGAGCGTGATCGTGGCCGTGATGGGCATGGCCGCCGGAAAGCAGCAAGGCGCTGACAATGTTCACGCCCAGCCCGACCACGGCGATCACGGTCGCCTCGGTGAACGCCACCTGGGCCGGCTGCAACAGCCGCAGCAGCGACTCGCCGGCGATGCCGATGGCCACCAGGCCGAGGATCAGCGCCGAGGCGAATCCCGCCAGGTCGCCGACCTTGCCGGTGCCGAAGCTGAAGCGCGCATTGTCGGCATGGCGCCGGGCGAAACCGTAGGCCGCCGCCGCGATGCCCAGGGCCCCGGCATGGGTCGCCATATGGAAGCCGTCGGCCAGCAAGGCCATGGAGCCGGTGAGATAACCGGCGGCGATTTCGCCGATCATCATGACGAAGGTCAGCGCCACCACCCACAGCGTGCGCCGGGCGTTTTCATCGTGGGCGGCACCGAGGAAGTGGTGGTCGTGGGTCAAGCCTGCAGAGGGCACGGTGGGACGCATGGGACGGTCTCCGGTCAGGAATAACGGCGAATGGCTTCGAGCAGTTCGTTCACGCCCTTGGCCCGTTCTTCATCGCTGAGCTCGGGGTGAGCCACATGCTCCAGGGCATGAGCCTCGATGATTTCCCCCATCAGGCCGTTGATCGCGCCGCGGGTGGCCGCCACCAGGTGCAGGGTCTTGGCGCATTCCGCGCCGGACTCCAGGGCCCGCTCCACGGCCTGCACCTGGCCAAGAATGCGCCGGACCCGTTTGAGCAGATCGTCTTTCTGTGCGTGCGTGTGCGACATACCCATACCCCCTATACCTATGTTGCGCCTATCCTGGCCGATGGCTGGAACAGGCGCAAGAGGCCAAAGCCCGCTGCCTTTCAACCAGCCACGGCCTGGCCCCGCCTGGCGAAAGCACGGAAGCACGATTTCAAGGGAGATCGACGGAGCAAGGGCGTGGCGATTCTGTTCGAGCCACGCCCGGCCCGGGTAACGCGGCCCGATCAGGCAGCGTCCTGATCGGGCCAATAAACGAAATCAGTCGTCGCGAGTCAGGACTTCCAGCAATTCGATCTCGAACACCAGGTTGGCATTCGGCGGGATCTTGCCCATCGAACGCTCGCCGTAACCCAGGTGCGCCGGTACCAAGAGCTTGCGCTTACCGCCGACCTGCATGCCCATCAGGCCCTGGTCCCAGCCCTTGATCACCCGCCCGGTACCGATCACGCACTGGAACGGCTTGCCGCGCTCCCAGGAGGAATCGAAGGGCGTGCCGTCTTCCAGGAAACCGCGGTACTGGGTGGTGATCAAGGCGCCCTTGACCACCGCCTTGCCCTCGCCCACTTCGATATCGATCACCTGCAACGGGTCGCTCATCTATTCACTCTCTGTTGGAGGCAGCCGCCAGTGGCCACCGAGGGTGCGGAAAATAACAAATTTTCCGCCTCGCGACTTGTCAGGCAGGCTCCTGGAGGGACAGGGGCAGCGCACTTCATCGGATGAAAAAATACGCAACATGTGAACAAGGGCCACGCCGATAAGAAGACAGCGGCCTTGATGTCGATCGCTTGAAAGAGTGCCAGCGGGTCTGGCAAAGCCCTGATCCCCACTCCCCCCTCAAGAACGCTTGAACAAACTCCAGACAAACGCCAGCAACCCACCCACAGTCGCCACTCCCGCCAGCCAGCCCACCACCGACAGCCCCTGCCAGGCCGGGCCGGCCGCGGCGAGCTGTGGGCCGAAGGCGATCAGCAGCGCACTGATCAGCAGGGCCAGGGACAAGCGGGTCGAGGCCAGGCGCAGGGATTTTTCCAGGCGCTCGACGCCCGGCATGTCGAGGCGCAGGTCGACCACCCCGTGTTTCAGGCGGTTGATCAGCAGGCGGGTCAGTTGCGGCAGTTCCACGGCGACGCCGCGGCCCAGCTCCAGGCCGTCGAGGCCCAGGCGACGGGCCAGCTTCCAGCTGAACTGTTGCTTGAGCATCTTGCTGATGGCCGGGCGTGCGGTCGCCACCAGGTCCAGTTGCGGGTCGAGCCGGGTGAGCACGCCATCGGCGGTGATCAGCGCCTTGAACAGCACCAGCAGGTCGGCCGGCAGCAACAGCTGGTATGTGCGCATCAGGCCGAGGAAGTCCTCGATCATCGCACTCATGTTAAGCGCCTTGCCGCCGTGCCGGCCCATGAACTCCCGCGCGGCCTGTTCGATGGCGGACAGGTCGCGCACCTGCTCGCCGCTCCAGTCGATCAGCACCGCCACCAGCGCTTCGGTACTGCCCTCGGTCATGGCCCGCATAAAGCCCATGACCTCCAGGCGCCGGCGCTCGTCGAGGCGCCCGACCATGCCGAAGTCGATGAAGCCGACCCGGTTGTCGTCCATGGCCCGCAGGTTGCCGGGGTGCGGGTCGCCGTGGAACAGGCCGTCCTCCAGCAGCATCTTGATAAAGGCCTGGGCCCCGCGCTGCGCCAGCAGGCTTGGGTCCAGCCCCTGTTCGATCAGGGCCTGGCGTTCCAGCGGCGCATAGCTGGGCAGGAATTCCTGGACCAGCAGGCGTTCGCTGCTGTGCAGCCAGTGGATACGCGGAATGGCGATCTGCGGCTGCTCGGCGAAATTCACCGCCACCGTGTCGCAGTGCTGGCCTTCCTGGGTGAAGTCCAGTTCTTCGAGCATGGCCCGGGCCAGTTGCCGGACCATTTGCCGCGGCTGGTAATGGGCCAGGGCGGCGTTCTCCTCCACCAGCATCGCCACGCCTTCGAGCAGTTGCAGGTCGGCGCTCATCTTGCGCCGCAGGCCGGGGCGCTGCACCTTGACCACCACCGCCTCGCCGTTGAGCAGGCGCGCGCGATAAACCTGGGCGATGGAGGCCGCCGCCAGGGGCTCGGTGTCGAATTCGGCGAACACCTGGTCCAACTCGCAACCCAGGTCGTCGCGCACCTGGTCTTCCAACTCGCTCCAGGGCAAGGTCGCGGCGCTGCTGTGCAGCGACTCCAGTTCGCTGATCCAGTGCGGCGGCAGGATGTCGCTGCGGCTGGCGAGGATCTGCCCGAGCTTGATAAAGGTCGGACCGAGTTTTTCCAGGGCCTGGCGCACCCGCTGCGGCGTCGAGTCCTGCGGCTGCGATTCAGCGTTGGCCTGCGACTCACCCAGCAGGCGCCCCAGGCCCAGGCGCAGCAGCACGTCCTGGGCCCCGAAGGCCGCGAGCACGGCAACGATCTGATGCACTCGCTTATGGTGTTTGAGGGCTGTCCAGGTGGGTTCGAGCATGGTCGGATGATCCTTCAACGGGGTGACGCCCGCGGCGCGCCGACGGACTCAAGGCTGGGTGGCGCGCCTGTCGGGGACCGGCGACGCACCCTGCAAGGTCCGACCACAACGAGCGGCAATCATTCAGCCGATTGCCCACCCCGCCTCGTCCGAGGGGCTGCCGAAGACCGGCGGTTGGCCATGCCTGCACCCGCGCTAAATTCGGTTAGCATGGCCCCCCTGAAATCCGCACGCCGACAAGGGCAGGCGCCGCCGTCCTACCAGAGCGCGATCTCGTAGGTGAAATAGAGGCGGTTGCTGTCGCGTCCCCGGGCGAATTCGGAACGGTACACATAGTTGCGCAGCTTCACCCCCAGCCCCTTGAAGCGGCCTTGCTGCACCACATAGGCCAGTTCGGCATCGCGCTCCCACTCTTTGATCGCCGTGTTCGAGCGGCCGTCGCTGCCGCTCAGGTAGCGGGTGGAAAACGTCAGCCCCGGTGCCCCGAGTGCGGCGAAGTTGTAGCCATAGCTGAGCATCCAGGTTTTCTCGTCCTCCTCGATGAACTTGCCAATGCCCACGTTGCTGAACGAATACACCGTGGCGCCGCTGATGTAGGGCAGCCCGGCGTCCCCGTTGAGCACCTGGTAGCCGCCGCCCAGGGTATGGCCGGCAATGGCATAGGACAGCAGGCCGCTGAGCATATCGTTGTCGATGTTGCCGCCGTAGGCCGGACCGCTGTCGCTGCTGTGGAAATAACGCAAGTCACTGGTCAGCACACCGGCGCCGAGTTTCAGGTCGTACTGGACACCGGCGAAGTGCTGTCGATAGAAGTTCTCGAGCTCGCCGTAGAAGTAGCTCAGGCGCAGGTTCTTGCCGAGCTTGTAGTCGCCCCCGGCATAGGTGAAGTCCCCGGACTTGTCGCCGGCATAGCCGTCCGCAACGATCGGCATGCTGTCGCTGGAATCGCGCAGCTTGAAGCGGTCCAGCCGGCCAGCGGTGAGCGTCAGGTTGTCGATGTCGCTGCTGGTGAGCTGCGCGCCCTGGTAGGTCTGCGGCAGCAGTCGGGCGTCGTTGTAGATCAGCACCGGGTTCCTGGGCAGCAAGGTGCCGTACTTGAGCGTGGTCCCGGCCAGCCTGGCCTTGGCCGTGACCCCGGCACTGGCGAACTCATCGGCGGCACGCCCGTCGTCATGCACCGGCAACAGCCCGGTGCCGCTGCGGCCTCGCCCCGAGTCGAGCTTGACCCCAAGCAGCCCCAAGGCATCGACACCCAGGCCCAGGGTGCCGGGGGTGAACCCCGACTGGAAATCCAGCAGCAGGCCCTGGGCCCACTCCGTGCGCTCGCTCTTGGCCGTGCGCGCAGCCCGGGCACTCAAGCCATGCTCGTCACGGAAGTTCTCATTGAAATAGACATTGCGCAGTTGCAGCTTGAGCGTGCTGTCTTCGCTGAAGCCTGCCGCGCCAACGGTTGTCAGCGGTAACAGCGCGGCCAGAGGAAACAACGCCCTGCGGGGGATCGAACGGGTCATAGCGGACTACTCATTGTTGTTATTCGAGGTGCAAGGTGCCGGGCACGCCAGGGGGTGGCGCGCCAGGGAACGGGTGGGTGGCTCAGGAAAACAGGGTCAGCGCGCCGGTCAGCAGGGCCAGGGCGGTAATCACCAGGGAAGTCAGAACCGCCCATTTGACGGTGGCTCTCTGGAAGTCGCCGATGTCGCGATCGACCATCCCCACCAGCAGCAGGGTCGAGGCCACCAGCGGGCTCATCAGGTGCACCGGCTGGCCGAGGATCGAGGCCCGGGCGATTTCCAGCGGATCGATGCCATAGGCCGCCGCGGCATTGGCGAGGATCGGCACCACGCCGAAGTAGTAGGCATCGTTGGACAGCACGAAGGTCAGCGGCATGCTGGTGATGGCCACCACCAGCGGGAACAGGTGCCCCCACGACGGCGGGATCCAGTCCACCAGGGTCTGCGCCAGGGCATCGACCATCTTGGTACCGGAGAAGATCCCGGCAAAGATGCCGGCGGCGAACACCAGCAGCACCACGGTCATGGCATTGCCCGAATGGGCGAGGATCCGCTCTTTCTGTTGCTCCAGCTGCGGGTAGTTGATCATCAGCGCCAACATGAAGCCGATCAGGAACAGGATTGCCGAATGCATCAGGCCCATCACCAGCGCCACCATCACCGCCACCACCAGCGCCAGGTTGACGTAGGCCAGCTTCGGTCGCTTGAAGGGTGTGTCTTCGATGATGGCCTTGATGTAGCAGTTGCCTCCGCCGCTCTGCAGTTGCACGCTGCCGATACGCTTGCGCTCGGTGCGGCCCAGCAGGAAGGCGCTGAACACCACCCAGGCCGCACCGCCGATCATGGTCGGCAGCAACGGCACGAAGTACTCGCCGGCATCCAGCCCGAGGGCGGCGATGGCCCGGGTGGCCGGACCGCCCCAGGGGGTCATGCCGCTCATGATGCTCAGGGACAGCATGGCGATGGTGGCGAGGATCATCGGGTTCATGCCGATGCGCTTGTACAGCGGCAGCATCGCCGCGCAGGTGATCATGTAGGTGGTGGTGCCGTCACCGTCCAGGGCCACCAGCAGCGACAGCAACGCGGTGCCGATGGCGATCTTCACCGGGTCGCCGTTGACGCGCTTGAGGATCTTGCGGATCAGCGGGTCGAACAGGCCCGCGTCGATCATCAGGCCGAAGAACAGAATCGCGAACAGCAACAGCGCCGCGGAGGGGGCGACCATTTTCAGGCCGTCGAGCATCATTTTTCCGGTGCTGCCACCAAAGCCGCCGATCAGCGCGAAGACGATGGGCACCAGGGTCAGGGCGACGATCGGGGACAAGCGTTTGGTCATGATCAGGAAGGTGAACACGACCACCATGGCCAGGCCGAGTAATGCGAGCATGAGGGATTCTCTTGTTGTTATGGACAAGCATGGCCGACGCCCAGGCGCGCGGCCCCCTACCCGCCAGGCGGGGGCCTGGCGAGGGTTTCAACCGGGTCGAACGGTGTTGTGAGGGCGCCGCGAACGGCTAGAGGTGTTTGCCGGCCTGCACCGGCTCCCAGGTTTCGTCGCAGGCCTGGGGACTGGGGGCCGCCTTGCCATCCAGGGTCTGTAGCAGCACCTGGCGCTCGCAGGCGTTTTCCGAGAGCGAGATCACGACCGTGGCCACGGCATTGCTGGCCAGGCTGGTGAGCGCCCGGGCCTCGGACATGAAGCGATCGATGCCGATCAGCAGCGCCAGCCCCGCCAAGGGGATGTCGTGGATCACCGTCAGGGTCGAGGCCAGCGCGACGAAGCCGCTGCCCGTGACACCCGCCGCGCCCTTGGACGACAGCAGCATGATCGCCAGCATCGTCACCACCTGCCCCAGGCTCAAGTCGATGTTGCAGGCCTGGGCAATGAAAATCGCCGCCAGCGACAGGTAGATGGCCGTGCCGTCGAGGTTGAACGAGTAGCCGGTGGGCAGCACCAGGCCCACCACACCTTTCTTGCAACCCAGCGCCTGGAGCTTTTCCAGCATGCGTGGCATTACCGGCTCGGTGGACGAGGTGCCCAGCACCACCAGGAACTCTTCACGCAAGTAGCGCAACAGCTTCCACAGGCTGAAACCATGGGCGCGGCAAAGGCCCCCCAACACCACGAAGACGAAGAATCCGCAGGCGATGTAGAGGGTCATGATCAGCTTGGCCAGGGCGCCCAGGGAGGTAATGCCGTACTGGCCGACCGTGAAGGCCAGCGCGCCGAACGCGCCGATCGGGGCAAAGCGCATCAGGTAGGAGAAGATCTTGAACACCATGTGCGAAGCGGCTTCCAGCACATCCAGCACGGGCTTGCCGCGTTCGCCCAGGGACGACAGGGCAAAGCCGCAGAGCACCGCGATGAACAGCACCGGCAGCACTTCGCCCTTGTTGAAGGCGCCGATAAAGGTCTCGGGGATGATGTGCATGAAGAAATCCACCACCCCCAGCTTGGCCGCCGAGTCGGTGTACTGCGACAGGCCCTGGGTACTCAACTGGGAGGGGTCGATGTTCATCCCCGCGCCAGGCTTGAACAGGTAGACCGCCACCAGCCCGATGATCAGGCTGATCACCGTCAACGCCAGGAACAGCAGCAAAGTCTTGCTCAGGAGACGTCCCAGGGAACGCTTGTCGCTCATCCCGGCGATCCCGGTGACGATGGTGCAGAACACCACCGGCGCGATCATCATCTTGACCAGCCTGATGAAGGCATCGCCCAGGGGCTTGAGGGCAATGGCCTGCTGGGCCCAGAAGTGCCCGACCACCACGCCCAGCAGCACGGCACAGATGATCTGGAAGTAGAGCGATTTAACGACTTTCATGGCATCACCCATTTTTAGAATTGTTCTGATGCGAACGACTGTCACTGCGGTGCAGGACTATCCGGCCAGGCGTTGTGACGCCGGGGCGTAGACGAAACCGGAGAACAGCCTTCGCGCGGTGCGCACCACCGAGGCGCGAATGGTCTCTCCCTGATTGCCGGTGTAGGACAATACGACATCTATCCCGCCGCTGGGGTGCTCCAGGCGCACTTGCTTCAGCTGCGTGGCGCCGCCCAGCAGTTCGGCGGCGACACTGCCCGCGCTGACACAGGCGGTGGCCAGGCCGATGGAGCCGGTGATGGCCAGCGCGCGATGGCAGCTGTGGGGCATGAAATAGCGCACCTGCAAGGTTCCGCCCGCCTTGGCCGGGGAAATCAACACCGGCTTGGGAATCACCTTGTCACTGACGTCGCCCAGCCCCATGGCCAGGCCGGCCTGCAAGCGCAAGGCCTCCAGCCGCGCCAGAAAGTCTTTGTCGGCGTCCAGCTCGGCGGGAGATTCATCGCCGCGCTTGCCCAATTGCCCAGCCTCGACGATCAGCATCGGCATGGCCATGTCGATACAGGTCACCGGGACGCCATCGATCAGGTCCTGGGTATTCCCGGTGGGAAAGAGTTTGCCGGTCTTGCTGCCCGCGGCATCGAGGAACGTCAATTGCACGGGAGCGGCGGTGCCGGGCACGCCATCGATGGCGGTATCGCCTTCGTAGCTGACCTTGCCTGCCGGCGTCTGCACCAGGGAGTGGACGAAGGTGCCGGTATTGAGATTGCGGATCCGCACCTGGGTTTGCTCGCCAGTGGCCTTGACCAGGCCTTGCTCGACGGCGAAGGGGCCGACCGCGCACAGCATGTTGCCGCAGTTGGGCGCCGTATCGACCCGGCGCTGGGACACCATCACCTGGACGAACAGGTAATCGACATCGGCCTCGGGGTGCAGCGACGGGCTGACGATCGCCACCTTGCTGGTCTGCGGACTGCCACCGCCAATGCCATCGATCTCCAGCTCATGTCCCGAGCCCATGAGGTCGAGCAGCAGCTCGTCGCGCTGCTCGATGGACACCGGCAGATCCCAGGCGAGAAACACCGGCCCCTTGGAGGTACCGCCGCGCATGAGCACACAAGGAATTCGTTGCATGGACATAGACTCTTGTTGATCAATCGGGTTAATTGATGTTCTGGGCACAAGAGTGTCAGGGAACGAACCATGTTTCCAATGCAAAGATCGTAGCGATTATTGCGCTTCACACATGAAAAATCCAAGGTGGGCAACGCCTGCCTTGCTACCCTCGCCTGAGACGAAAAACATGGAATATGAACTCCAGGACATAAGATCCTTCGTGAAAATCGCCGAACTTGGAAGTTTCCACGAAGCCGCCGATGCCCTGCACTTGTCCCAGCCGGCCCTGAGCCGCCGGATCAAGAAGCTGGAGGAAGGCCTGGGCACCGCCCTGCTCGACCGCACCACGCGCAAGGTCAGCCTGACCAGCGTCGGCCGGGACTTCCTGCCCAAGGCCCGGCGCCTGCTGGATGACTTCGATGACTCGATCCTCAATATCCGCGAACTGGCGGAGCGGCAGATCGGCCAGGTGACCCTGGCCTGCATTCCCACCGCGGCCTTCTACTTCCTGCCGTCGGTGATCCGCCTTTATAACGAGCGCTATCCGAAAATCCGCATCCGCCTGCTCGACCTCAGCGCCAATGAAGGGCTGGAAGCGGTGCTGCGCGGCGAGGCGGACTTCGGTATCAACATGATGAGCGGCCAGCACCCGGACATCGAGTTCGTGCCGCTGGTCAACGAACCGTTCGTACTGGCGTGCCGGCGTGACCATGAACTGGCGAAAAAGTCCTCGGTCACTTGGTCGGAACTCAGTGATTACCGGCTGATCGGCGTCGGCCGCCTGAGCGGCAACCGCATGCTGCTGGACCATGCCCTGTCCGGCCTGAGCTGGCGTCCCCAGTGGTTCTACGAGGTGCAACACCTGTCCACGTCGCTGGGCATGGTCGAGGCCGGGCTCGGGGTGTCGGCCATGCCCAGCCTGGCCATGCCCGCGGCCGACCACCCGACCCTGGTGAGCATTCCGTTGAGCGAACCGGTGGTCAACCGCACCCTGGGCCTGGTCTACCGGCGCGGCGCCTCGCTGTCGCCCGCCGCGGAAAAGTTCGTGTCGATCCTGCTCGAACAATGGCCGCATTGACGGCCAATGGCGCAGGCAAGCCAGCCTCGAAGAGCACGAACACCTGAAACCTGCGCCTGACAACCTGCGGCGTATCGGCCATTAACGGCTGACTGCGCCGGGCCCAGACTTTATGCTGCACAGCCATCCCCCCATGGAACCTGCGGGCCAAACGGTTGCCTGAGGCGCAGCTGTTTTTTCCGTGCACCACCCAATACCCGTTTTCCCAGGAGTAAGCCCATGCCCCATGAAGGCAACCTGTTGCAAGCCGCTGTCGTGTTCCTGTTCGCGGCGGTGCTGACCGTCCCCCTGGCCAAGCGCCTGCAGCTGGGGGCCGTGCTGGGCTACCTGCTGGCCGGGGTGATCATCGGCCCGGCGGTGCTGGGGCTGGTGGGCAACCCGCAGAGCATCAGCCATGTGTCGGAACTGGGCGTGGTGTTGCTGCTGTTCATCATCGGCCTGGAGCTGTCGCCACGGCGCTTGTGGGTGATGCGCAAATCGGTGTTCGGCGTCGGCCTGGCCCAGGTGCTGTTGACCGGGGTGGTGATCGGCTGCGTGGCCCTGTTCCTGTTTGGCCAGCCGCTGAACAGCGCCATCGTGCTGGGCCTGGGCCTGGCGTTGTCGTCCACCGCCTTCGGCCTGCAAAGCCTGGCCGAGCGCAAGGAGCTGACCAGCCCCCACGGGCGCCTGGCCTTTGCCATCCTGCTGTTCCAGGACATCGCGGCGATTCCGTTGATCGCCATGGTCCCGGTACTGGCCGGGGTCGACCACAACACCAGCAGCGCCGAAGACCTGCGCCATGGCCTGCAAGTGCTGGGCAGCATCGCCGTGGTGGTGATCGGCGGCCGCTACCTGCTGCGCCCGGTGTTCCGCGTGGTGGCGCGCACCGGCCTGCCGGAAGTGTCCACCGCCACCGCCTTGCTGGTGGTGATCGGCACTGCATGGCTGATGGACATGGTCGGCGTATCCATGGCCCTCGGCGCCTTCCTCGCCGGCCTGCTGCTGGCGGACTCGGAGTACCGTCACGAACTGGAAGCGCAGATCGAACCCTTCAAGGGCCTGCTGCTGGGGCTGTTTTTCATCAGCGTCGGCATGGGCGCCAATATCGGCCTGCTGTTCAGCGCGCCGATCGCGGTGCTGGGCCTGACCCTGCTGCTGATCGCCATCAAGCTGCCGCTGCTGTTCGTGGTCGGGCGCCTGGCCGGCGGCCTGGGGCGCTTGAGCGCGGTGCGCCTGGGCGTGGTGCTGGCGGCCGGCGGTGAATTCGCCTTCGTGGTGTTCAAGATCGGCCGCGACCAGGGCCTGTTCGAGGCCCGCCTGTATGACCTGCTGGTGCTGACCATCACCCTGTCCATGGCCCTGACCCCGCTGCTGCTCCTGGCCTGCGCGCGCTTCTTGCAGCCCAAGGCCAAGCCCGTGGAGATGCCCGCCGAATACCGCGAGATCGAAACCGACGCGCCACGGGTGGTGATCGCCGGCATGGGCCGGATGGGCCAGATCGTCGCGCGGATCCTGCGGGCGCAGAAGATCCCCTTCGTCGCCCTCGACACCTCGGTCGACACCATCGAGCTGACCCGCAGCTTCGGCGGCATGCCGGTGTTCTACGGCGACCCGATGCGCGCGGAAATCCTCAAGGCGGCCAAGGTCGGCGAGGCGGAATACTTCGTGATCGCCACCGACGACCCGCAGACCAACATCAACACCGCGGCGGTGGTACGCAAGCTCTACCCGCACATCAAGATCATCGCCCGCGCCCGTAACCGCCAGCACGTGCACAAGCTGGTGGACCTGGGTGCCGAGGCGGTGCGGGAAACCTACTACTCGAGCCTGGAAATGAGCCGCAAGGCGCTGATCGGCCTGGGCCTGACCCACGCCCAGGCCGACTCGCGGATCAAGCGCTTCACCGCCCACGACGAACAGGTGCTCGAAGCCCAGCACGCGATCTACGACGACCACGCCAAGATCCTGCAATCGGCCCAGGAAGCCCGGGCGGAACTGGCGCGGTTGTTCGAGGCGGACGAACAGGACGAGCAGTCCGAAGGCGTGTTGCCGCCACCGCGCTGAGCATCGAGCTATGCGGTGCGGCTGAGATCTTTCGCGAGCAAGCTCGCTCCTACAGAGAAGCACCACGATCCCTGTAGCGAGCTGGCTCGCGATGGCGTCGAGCCTGATTCCACCTCCCAGGCTCCTGACAGCATCTGTCAGTCGGTTGCGCTACAGTGCTCGGCGCCCTGTCCCGAATGGATCCACCGATGACCGCAGCCAGCCCCAGCGCCCCCGCCCTCAAGGAAATCTTCAACGTCGAACGCCTGGAACACATCGCCCGGGAAATGCTCGCGGTGTACCCGGCGTTCGATCACCGGGGCTTTCTCGCCCATGCGCAACAGGACCTCGCCGAACTGTCAGTGATGCAACGCCTGGCGCGGGTCAGCGAAAGCCTGCAGGCGGTACTGCCGGCCGATTACGATGCCAACCTCGCACGGCTGTACGATCTCGCCCCGCGCCTGAACAGCCGCTTCGTCTGCATGTTCCTGCCGCACTATGTGGCCAGCTACGGCGGCCACGCCTTCGAACGCTCGATGCAGGCGCTCAAGTACTTCACCGCCTTCGGCTCCTCGGAGTTCGCCATCCGCCCGTTCCTCGCCAGCGACCTGCCACGCACCCTGGCGGTGATGCAGGACTGGGCCCGGGACGACAACGAGCATGTGCGCCGCCTGGCCAGCGAAGGCAGTCGCCCGCGCCTGCCCTGGTCGTTCCGCCTGGCACGGATCCAGGCCGACCCGACCCTGGCGGCGCCGATCCTCGAGCGCCTCAAGGCCGACCCCAGCCTGTATGTGCGCAAGTCGGTGGCCAATCACCTCAACGACATCACCAAGGACCATCCCGACTGGGTGCTGGCGCTGATCGAAGGCTGGTCCCTGGACAACCCGCACACCGCCTGGATCGCCCGCCATGCCCTGCGCAGCCTGATCAAGCAGGGCAATCGCCGGGCGCTGGCGATCGTCGGCGCCGGGCCGGCGCCGCAGGTGAAGTTGCATGGCCTGCGGGTCGAGCCGGCGGTGATTCGCCTGGGGGAACGGATCAACTTGTCCTTTGCCCTGGAGTCCACCGCCGACGCCGGCCAGCGCCTGGTGGTGGATTACGCCATCGACTACGTCAAGGCCTCGGGCGGCACCAGCGCCAAGGTGTTCAAGCTCAAGGCCTTCACCCTACCCGCCAGGGCCCGGGAACAGCTCGGCCGCGTCCAGCACATCCGCGAACTGACCACCCGCCGCCACTATCCCGGGCGCCATGAGCTGCATATCCTGGTCAACGGCGAGCGCCTGGGCAGCACGGCGTTCGATATCCACAACTGAAACCGCAGGGAGCGAGCATGCCGGCCCACCCGCTGAAAACCCTGATCGAAGCCGCCGACCGCGCCATCAGCGCCGAAGACTTCGACAGCCTGATGGATTTCTACGCCGAGGACGCCACGCTGGTGGTCAAGCCGGGCCTGGAAGCCCGGGGCAAGGAACAGATCCGCCGGGCCTTCGTCGCCATCGCCGAGCACTTCAACCACAGCATGCTGGTCCGGCAGGGCGAGATGCAGGTCATCGAAGGCGCCGGCACCGCGCTGGTGATCATGCACACCCTGCTCGACACCCTGGACCGGGACGGCATTGCCAGCACCCTGGAACGGCGCGCCACCTATGTCTTTCGCCATGAGCCGTCGGGCGCCTGGCGCTGTGTGATCGACAACTCCTACGGCACCGACCTGCTCGACGGCTGAGCCAGTTGGCGGCGATCACGTAACAAATTGTTTCGTAAAATCAGCCGAGCAACTTCTTGCGAAAACAATGGAAAACCGCCTGGAATCGTTCAGTTCGCAGATATGGCTTTGAGCCATATCTGCGGGGACGAAAACCCTGTCTCGAGGAAAAATCCCGGCGCCGCGGACGCCCTCTCCAGCCGTCCAACACGCCCGATCGATTCAAAGAAACCTCTCTATCTCGGGCCTTACAGCCGACACGAAGGGTCAGACAATGCTGTAAATCCGTATTGCGATAAATTATCATTTGGCGTCTCCCCCGCTCGCCACCCGCCTGTCATGTGCGATTCGCCGTGTGCGAGGTGGCTGATTTCAATGATTCACCCGAGGCGCTCATGTACCGTTTTCCGCTTTACCGTCCCCTGATCTGCGCCGGTCTCGGACTGCTCTCCTGGCAAGCCCTGGCTGCCTATCAACCGCAATCGGAAGCCGCCCTGGCCGCCGACTCCGTGATGGAATGCCAGTTCAACGCCGACCACAGCAGCGACTGCACCACCACCCAGCACTACACCATCCTCACCCCGGCGGGCCGGGAAATGCTTTCGCGCATCGACTTCAGCTATGCCGAAACCGATGGCTTCGAACTGCGCAAGGCCGAATTCACCCAGCCGGGCGGCAAGCCCGTGGCGCTGGCGCCGGCGCAGATCGATACGCGCACCGCGCCCAATCCGGAACAGGGTTTCCTGCGCGAGAAACAGACGTCCCTGGCCTTCCCCAACCTGCGGGTCGGCACCCGGCTCAGCTACACCGTGCAGCAGCACTACGCGGCCAAACCGCTGCTGGGGCAGTTCCACTCGGTGCTGCAATTCGGCCCCAAGCCGGTGCGCCAGGACAGCTTCAAGATCACCTACCGCGCCACGCGCCCGATCATCTGGCGCAGCGAGCAGATGGACGACTACCGCTTCAGCGCCTCCAGCGACCGGAAAACACTGACCATCGAGCAGAAGGCCCCGGTCTTCCTCAACTACATCAATGAACCCGCGATCGGCTTCATCCGGCGGGTGCCGCGGGTCGAGCTGGGCAGCAGCAGCGAGGTGCAGGACTATTTCGGCCCACTGGCCCGGCGCTACCAGCAGATCCTCGCCACGCCCCTGCCGCCGGCCAGCGCCAAGGCCGTGGCCGCCCTGCGCGAGCTGCCGCCCGCCGAGAAAGTCGCCGGGCTGATGCAGCACATCAATGACAACTACCGCTACCTGGGCGACTGGCGCGCCACCGAACGCGGTTACCTGCCCTTCGAGCTGGAGCAGATCGAACAGCGCGGCTATGGCGACTGCAAGGACCTGGCGGTGCTCCTGGCCGCCATGCTCAAGGCCAGCGGGATCAAGGCCGAGACGGCCTGGGTCAGTCGCGAGAACGTCGTCGCGCCGCTGTTGATCCCCGGCACCCACGCGCCGAACCACGCCATCGTGCGGGCCGAGGTCGACGGCCAGGTGTGGTGGCTGGACCCGACCAACCCGGTGTTCGACCCGGGCCGCAGCATGCCGGATATCCAGGAGCGCTGGGCCTTTGTCAGCGACGCCAACGGCCAGGTACGCGAGGACTACATCCCCCTGGAAGCGCCGGACACCAGCATCGTGCTGGACAAGCAGGAACACTTCGACCGCGCCGGCCAGGCCCGGGTCAACGCGCGCATCGAATTCAGCCACATGGAGCTGATGCGGCTGATGGTGTCCGACAACCAGAACGGCATCGCCAGCAACGACCAGAGCCTGTGCGAGCGCTTCACCCGGGAGCTGCGCGACTGCCGGATCGACCGCGAGCCGACCGCCTTCGTCGCCCCCAGGACCTACCGGATCAAGGCCTCCCTGACCGACCTCAAGCCACTGGAAAACATCTCCGGCAGCTACTTCTACAAGAGTCCGGCCCTGGAGGGCGACTGGGACTTCCTGGTCAACTACCGCCGCAATGGCCAGCTGGCGGACCTGTACATCGGCGACACCAATACCCTGCGCTACACCATCACCCTCTCCGGCGCCCAGCTGGACAAGGACGTCAAGGCCTGCAACGTGCGCTCGCCCTGGTTCGACATGGACCTGCGCAGCGAACGGGTCAAGGGCGAGTACCGTTATCACTACCGCCTGAGCCAGAAAAAACGCTGGCTGAGCCACGAGGACATCGTCAGCGCACCGTTCGAGGCCATGGTCGGCCAGGCCAAGCAATGCGCCGAGCAAGCGCGGCAACTGGTGCAGCTCAAGGCCGCCGCGAAAAAGAGCTGATCCGCGCGCCCCTGTAGGAGCGGCCGGTCGACGCTCGATTGCTCGCGATGAACGCAAGAACAACGCGTTCATCCAAGCGATAGGCGTCACCGTTGACGCCCATCGCGAGCAAGCTCGCTCCTACAAGGGATGTGCCGTGCTGGCGGCGAGCAGCAAGCCCTGCTCGGCCGCGCACAGTTCCACCAGGTAATCCCATACCACGCGCAGGCGCACTGACTTGTGCAGGTCGCGGCGGGTGCTGATCCAGTAGGCGCGCTGGATGCTCTCGCCGGGCAGCAAGGGCACCAGCTGCGGGTCGCCGGCGGCCATGTAGCACGGCAGCACCGCGATGCCCAGGCCGGAACGCGCGGCCTGGTGCTGGGCGAGCACACTGGTGCTGTGGAACACCACCTGGGGGTTGCGGCAGAAACTGTTGAGGAACTTCAGTTCCTGGCTGAACAGCAGGTCGTCGACATAATCGATCCAGGCATGCCGCCCCAGGTCTTCGCGGCTGCGCAGCGGTGGCGCACGGTCCAGGTACGCCTGGCTGGCGTACAGGGCCAGGCGGTAGTCGGTGAGCTTGCGGGTCACCAGCATGTCGGCGTTGGGCCGCTCCAGGTGAATGCTGATCTCCGCCTCGCGGTTGAGGATGCTGACAAAACGCGGCACCGCCACCAGCTCCACCTCCAGCCCCGGGTAACGCTCGAACAGGCCGCGCAGGCGGCTGGCGAGAAACATGATGCCCAGGCCCTCGGTGACGCCCACCCGGATCTTGCCCAGGGGCGCCGTGGACTGGGTGATTTCCTCCTGGGCCAGCAAGGCCACGTTCTCCATGGCCTCGGCATGCTTGAGCAAGGCTTCCCCGGCCGGCGTCAGTTCATAGCCCTGGGCATGCTGGACGAACAGCGCGGTGCCGAGGCTTTTCTCGATCGCCTCGATATGCCGGGCCACCGTGGCGTGGGTGGTCTTCAGCCGCTGGGCCGCGGTCAGCAGCCGACCGCTGCGTTGCAGCTCGAGAAAAAACCGCAGGTCGTTCCAGTCGAACATGACTCTTCCTTGCAGATACCGGGGAAAGCCGCTGTTTAAAAACGCACAGCAGCTGAGCAAAAACTAACATTCTTTTAACGAAAGCTAACAACTAGGATGAGCCGCAACAAGAACGATAAAGCGAGGTCATGGATGTTGCCTGCCTTCGATCCATACGACTACATAGTGGTCGGCGCCGGCCCTGCCGGTTGCCTGCTGGCCAATCGGCTGTCCGCCAACCCGGCCCACCGCGTCCTGCTGCTGGAAGCCGGTGGCCGTGACAATTACCCCTGGATTCACATTCCCGTCGGCTACCTGTTCTGCATCGGCAACCCGCGCACCGACTGGTGCTTCAAGACCGAAGCCGAACCCGGCCTGCAAGGCCGCAGCCTGAGCTACCCGCGTGGCAAGGTGCTGGGCGGCTGCTCGTCGATCAACGGCATGATCTACATGCGCGGCCAGGCCGGCGACTATCAGCGCTGGGCCGCCGACGGCAACCCCGGCTGGAGCTGGCAGGACGTGCTGCCGCTGTTTCGCAAAAGCGAAAACCACTTTGCCGGCGACTCGCAGTTCCATGGCGCCGCCGGCGAATGGCGGGTCGAGCGCCAGCGCCTGTCGTGGCCGATCCTCGATGCCTTCCGCACCGCCGCCGAACAGAGCGGCATCGCCAACGTCGACGACTTCAACGGCGGCGACAATGAAGGCTGCGGCTACTTCCAGGTCAACCAGAAAGCCGGGGTGCGCTGGAACGCCGCCAAGGCCTTCCTCAAGCCGATCCGCCAACGGCCCAACCTCACCGTGCTGACCGGGGTCGAGGTCGATCGCGTGCTCCTGGAAAACGGCCGCGCAGCAGCGGTCAGCACCCGTCACCAGGGCCGGCCGCAGACCTTCAAGGCGCGTCGCGAAATCATCCTCAGCGCCGGCGCGATCGGCTCGCCGAGCATCCTGCAACGTTCGGGAATCGGCCCCGCCGCCTTGCTGCAACGCTTGGGGATAGGCGTCGCCCACGAGCTACCGGGGGTCGGTGGCAACCTGCAGGACCACCTGCAACTGCGGCTGATCTACAAGCTGGAAAACGCCCGCACCCTGAACCAGATCGCCGGCAGCCTGTGGGGCAAGATGGGCATGGGCCTGCGCTACCTGTACGACCGCAGCGGCCCGCTGTCCATGGCGCCGAGCCAGCTGGGGGCCTTCGCCCGTTCCGGGCCGGAACAGACTTCGGCCAACCTCGAATACCACGTCCAGCCGCTGTCGCTGGAGCGTTTCGGCGAACCGCTGCACGCCTTCCCGGCCTTTACCGCGTCGGTCTGCGACCTGCGTCCGCAAAGCCGGGGCCGGGTGGAAATCCGCTCCGCCGACCCGCAGGCGGCGCCGCTGATCCAGCCCAACTACCTGAGCCACCCGCAAGACCTGCGGGTCGCCGCCGACGCCATTCGCCTGACCCGGCGCATCGTCGCCGCACCGGCCCTGCAAGCCTTCAAGCCCAGCGAATACCTGCCGGGGGCCGAGTTGCAGAGCGAAGAACAACTGCACGAAGCCGCGGCGCGCATCGGCACCACCATCTTCCACCCGGTGGGCACCTGCCGCATGGGCCAGGGTGCGGAGGCGGTGGTCGATGCCGAACTGCGGGTGCATGGCATCCCCGGCCTGCGCATCGCCGATGCCTCGATCATGCCGTACATCACCTCCGGCAATACCTGTTCGCCGACGCTGATGATCGCCGAGAAGGCCGCCGAGCTGATTCTCGCCACCTCGACCAGGAGCCCTGCCGCCGAAAAACAGACCGTTACCCCCGCCTGATCCTTGCAGGAGCAAGGGGGGACGCCTGGTCCTTGCTCGCGATGGCGACCTGACAGGCGGTGCAAGGCTCAAGGATTTATCGCGAGCGAGCTCGCTCCTACACCTACAGGTACAGAAGACAGCGACAAGATGCAGATAGCGACGCCACGCCGGCGCCGACAGTGGAACAACAAAAACAATCACTGTGAGGGATATCGATATGTCGGAACATGCTCAATCGATGGACGCGGCCGTCGCCGCGCCCACTAGCCAGGAAAGCCAGAAAGTCATCTTTGCCTCGTCCCTGGGGACGGTGTTCGAGTGGTATGACTTTTTCCTCTACGGTGCCCTCGCGGCGGTCATCAGCAAGCAGTTCTTCGCCGGGGTCAACGACACCACCGCCTTCATCTTCGCCCTGATGGCGTTCGCCGCCGGGTTCGTGGTGCGGCCGTTCGGCGCCCTGGTGTTCGGGCGCCTGGGGGACATGATCGGGCGCAAGTACACCTTCCTCGCCACCATCGTGCTCATGGGCCTGGCGACCTTCGCCGTGGGCCTGCTACCGACCTACTCGAGCATCGGCATCGCCGCGCCGATCATCCTGGTCGCCCTGCGCATGCTCCAGGGCCTGGCCCTGGGCGGTGAATACGGCGGTGCCGCGACCTACGTCGCCGAGCACGCGCCCCAGGGCAAGCGCGGCTTCCACACCAGCTGGATCCAGTCCACCGCGACCCTCGGCCTGCTGCTGTCGCTACTGGTGGTGCTGGGTTGCCGCTACTTCACCGGCGATCAGTTCGAAGTCTGGGGCTGGCGCCTGCCGTTCCTGCTGTCGATCGTGCTGCTGGGCATTTCCACCTGGATCCGCCTGAGCCTGCACGAGTCGCCGGCCTTCCTGAAGATGAAAGAAGAAGGCAAGGCCAGCAAGGCGCCGATCCGCGAGTCCTTCGGCAAATGGGAAAACCTCAAGGTGGTGCTGATCGCGCTGTTCAGCATCAATGCCGGACAAGCGGTGACCTTCTACGCCGCGCAGTTCTACGTGCTGTTCTTCCTCACCCAGTTCCTCAAGATGGACCCGGCCCTGGCCAATATGCTGCTGATCATCAGCGTGGTGATCGGCGCGCCGTTCTTCATCTTCTTCGGCTGGCTGTCGGACAAGATCGGCCGCAAGCCGGTGCTGATGGTCGGCCTGTTGCTGGCCACCGCGCTGTACTTCCCGATCTTCAAGTCCCTGGCCCACTACGCCAACCCGGCCATCGACCAGGCCAGCCGCCAGGCACCGATCAGCGTGCTGGCCGACCCCGCCACCTGCACCTTCCAGTTCGACCCGGTGGGCAAGGCGCGTTTCGACAGCCCGTGCGACAAGGTCAAGACCTTCCTGGTCAAGCAGGGCCTGCCCTACACCAGCATCGCCGCGCCAGCCGGCAGCCCGGTGCAGGTCAGCATCGGCGAAGTGCAGATCGACGGTTTCGACGAAGCGGCCCTGCGCGGCGCCGTGACCCTGGCCGGCTACCCGCAACAGGCCGACACCCAGAACGTCAACAAAACCATGGTGGTGGTGCTGATCGTCGCGCTGATCCTGATCGCCGCCATGTGCTACGGCCCGCTGGCGGCGCTGATGGTCGAGCTGTTCCCGACCCGTATCCGCTACACCTCCATGTCCCTGCCCTACCACATCGGCAATGGCTGGTTCGGCGGCTTCCTGCCCACCGTGTCCTTCGCCCTGGTGGTGTACACCGGCGATATCTTCTACGGCCTGTGGTACCCGGTGGCGATCACCGGGGTCAGCCTGCTCGTCGGCCTGACCTGCCTGCGGGAAACCCGCAACGTCGATATCGACAAGAACTGATATCGATCATTTCGCGCGCAAGCTCACTCCTACAGGAAAATGCCTGTCCTTGTAGGAGCGAGCTTGCTCGCGAAAAAACCCAGGTGCAGCACAACACCTGAAACAACCCCAGCCAAAAAAGGCCCGGATCAGCAGATCCGGGCCTTTTGCGTATCAGGCGAAGCGCCTCAGTAAGGATTGCAGCGCTGGGCTATCGCCGTGGCCTGGTCGACATAGGGCCGCGCCGGTTCGAGGTTCCACTCGGGCTTGTTGCGGACCGGCCTGCCGTCGTAGCTGGCCGCCAGGTGACAGACCAATTGCCGGCGGATCGAACCGCCATTGACGCTGTATTGCCGCCATTGCTCGTCGTTTTTGTGCTTGTTGTACAGCTCGGCGAACATCCTGTCGGTCTGGTCGTCCTTGATCGCGCGGCCGCAGGCGGTGGGCACGACCTCCAGCGACCAGGTCTTGGGCCCGAGCTTCGGATCGTCGCGTTGTACCCAACTGCTTGATTCGATGTACTTGTCACAGAATTGCTGCGTGGGCGACGGCGTGGTCCTGACGCACGAGAAGCTGGCCTTGCTGGTCGGCGTCCGTGGAAAGTCGATCCTGACGATGTTGCGGTCCTTGCCGGTCTTGTTCTTGTAGTCGCGCTGATTGGCCAGGGCATCGTTCAGGCCCCGTTGATCGCTGTAGAAAAACGCCAGGATCGGTAGCTCGTCGTCTTTCGGGTTACCCAGGCGCAGCTCTGTCTGGGTCTGGAACTCACGGGGATTGATGACTCGCCGGGCCCCCATGAAGTTTTGAAACGCGCTGACCCGATCCTGGCTGCTCATGGGATTGCGCATGTTGAAGCCGCATTGCAACTGGTCCTGCTTGCGGTCGTTGTTGAACCGGGTGAAGTGCGCGACCCAGGCCTTGGAGCTGTTGATAGGCGGGGCCATGGCCTGGCATACCGCCTCGGTCTGGCTGGTGTTGCGGTTGTTGCCGCAGCCCCGGTCATCGCGGAAATCGGTCCAGGCGTCGTTGGGAAAGGCGCAGTAGACATGCACCGGGGTCTCGGGATCGCGCACCAGGTCGATCGGCTTGATGATGTAGCCGTTCTGCGTGCTCATGCCCGGGTCTTCATAGCTGATGCCGTCGGCGCGCATCCAGGACGCGGCAAAAGTCCCCAGTTCCCGGGCCTTCGGGCTCGGGTTCCAGACGTCCCATTGCTGGCCCTTCGCCGGGTCGGCGCGGTGCGTGCCCCTGATCAGCAGGCCCGAACAGTCCGACGCCGGATCTTTCCCGCAACTGTCGACGGTTTTGTTGTATAGGCTTTCGACCTGTTTCAGCGTCTCTTCGCAGGACTCGGCATTGGCCGCTGTCATGTGCAAGACCAACGGCAATACCAGTAGCGGGACAATCCTGTTCAAACGTTTTTTCATGGCATGCATCTCCCTGATTAGCCAAAATACAACCTGCACTCCCAGATCCATCCGAATGTGACTGCACCGCCCTTGCGCCAGGCGAAAAAACCAGGCGGCCACTCAACGCGGGACCGGATTGCACCCTGCGGCGCGGGTTTCGCTGTCGGACAACGCCGGCCGGAAAGGCTCGAGATTCCATGGCGTCTTGCCGCGGTAATTGACCAGCACGCAGTTCAATTGCTGACGCATGCTGCCGGCGGATTTCTCATTGTCGCGCCAGTTGCTATCGCCCCCCTTGAGGGCGAACAACTGGTCGTACAGCGCCCCGACCTGCTCGTTGGGCAAGGCCCGCCCCGCCGCCGTGGGTACCACGCTCAAGGTCCACTCGTCCTGGCGGGTGCCGGGGTCGTAGCGCTTGACCCAGTCGGCGGAGGCAATGTACTGCGGCACCTGCACCGGCACGGGATTGCAACCGGCCTTGGCCGCTTCCTGGGGCGTGACCCTGGGCCGGAACGGTTCCAGGTTCCATTCGGTCTTGGCCGGGTAGTTCTGTACCAGGCAGCTCAGTTGCTGGCGCATGCTGCCCGGGGACTTTTCATGGTCGCGCCACTGGCTGTCGGCGCCGCGCAGCTCGAACAACTCCTTGTACAACGCCTCTTGGTCGCTGGCCTGGATCGCCTTGCCTTCGGCAGTAGGCGTGACATTGAGGGTCCATTGGTTTTTCTTGCTGCCGGGGTCGTAGCGCTCGACCCAGGTGGCCGCGGCGATATAGCGCGGCGCAGCTGCCACCGGCGCAGGCTGCCCGCCACCGGCGGCCGTCAAGTCGATTGCCTGGTCGGCGGCGACATAGCTGAAGCGCTGCTCCGGCGGCTTGGTGAAGTCCAGCCGCAGGATCGGCACGCTGTAGCCCCGGGCCTGGAGTTTCTTCTGGAAGTTGCGCGCGCTGTTCAGGCCGTTCTCCGGTTTCGGCGGCGCCTGGTCACCGCGGGTGGCGAAGTTCTGCGTGCTGTTGACGTTGTAGATGAAGGCATCGATGTACTTCATGTTCTCGCTGCCGTCGTGGGTCGCCGTGGCATTCTTGAGCATGAATTCGTTGACCTGGGCGCTGTAGGCGAAGGGGTCCTTGTTGGTGGTGTTCACCCGCGATTCGTGGACCCGGATCATGGCGTTCCAGTCGCTGGGTTTTTCCGCGTTCCAGGAACACTGGCTGTACTGGATCGGCCCCTTCATCAAGCCGGTGTACTTCTGCGTCCACTGCTCGGCGGTGCTGACCCCGACTTCCGAGCAGGTGCCGTAAGCCAGCGCGGCATTGCGGTTGGTCATGGTGCCCTGGGCGGCGCGCGGCGGTTCGCGGCTGTCGAAGAAACCGCAGCCGTACCACTTGCGCTCCGGCCCGGTACCGCCGTCGAAGGCGTAGATGCAGGTCCAGCCCTGCTCCTTGACCGGCAACTTCAAGGCCTGCGCATCGGTGGGCGTGCGCAGGATGAAACCGGCCGGGTGGATGAGGATCCGGGTGCTCAGGTCCTTGCGGATCCAGGAGTAGGAGGTCGCGCCGATCTTGATCGCATAGGGGCTGTAGTCCCAGGGGTTGAACGGCCCGTCGTTGACCATGCGCAAGGTCACGCCGCTGCAGTAGTAATGACCGCGCGCGGCGCCGGTGTCGGGCTCCCGACAGACGTCCTTGAGGGTGTTGTAGTTGCGGTTGATGCGATTGAGGGTTTCCAGCGGATCGAGCGGCGGCTGGCTGGCCACCGCGCAGGACGCCAGGGGCAGAGTCCAGGCCAGGAGAAAAGACCAACGAACGGTTGGGTGCATGGCGACCTCCTTGTCGCTGCATAGGGACTTTCTGAGTCAGCCTAGACCAAGGATGAAAAAATATTGCCGGGAATGTCGCGCGAAAAACCACAGGCTGGGGTTGGGCGACAGGCAGGAAAGAGAGGCGGAGCTTGCGCAAAAGAGCGGCGCCTTGCGCGCCGCTCCCGTTGCTGTCGATCAGGCCACGATATCGGTGGTCGCCGCCTGGCCGATGGTGCCCACGGCGAAGTCCACCGCGCCCAGGCCGGTGAGGTCGACCAGCAGGCTGGTCTGGTCGGTCTCGGCGTAGTAGGTCAGGATCGCGTCGCCGGCGTGGCCGGTGAAGCCGCTGACGAAGTTCAGGCTCGCCTGCCCCGAGGCGAATGGCGCCAGGCCGCTGAGGTCGATCTTGTCCTGGCCGCTGGTGAAATCCATGATCCAGTCGGGCTCATCGAAGGTCGAATCGGATGCCGCGCCGAACACGAAGGTGTCCGCCCCCGCCCCGCCCCACAGCGTGTCGCGACCACCGCCGCCGTAGAGGATATCGTTGCCGGCACCGCCTTCGAGGATGTTGGCCGCGGCGTTGCCGATCAGCAGGTCGTTGCCCGAACCGCCAATGGCGTTTTCCAGGGTCACGCCGTGGGCCACGGACACGTTGCCCACCAGGCCGCCGACGTCGGAGAACGAGCCCTCGTTGAGGTTGATCTTCTGGTTCTGGGTGAAGCCGGAGAAGTCCAGGGTGTCGTTGCCGCCGCCGTCCCACACCGAGAACACCAGCTTGGAGGCCGATGAGCTGGCGCTGTAGAAATCGCGCCCGGTGTTGGAATTGAACCCGTACACGGTGTCGTCGGCGCGGGTCTCGTGGTTGGCGCCGTAGAGTTTCTGCACCGCGACTATGTCGTCCATCAACGGCGCCGAGGCATAGGCGCCACTGCCGTCCTTACTGAAGTTCTGCCCGGTGTTGCTCTCGCTCCAGTAGCTCATCAGGCTGTAGCCGCGCGTGTCCTGGGCATAGGAAGCATCGTTGTAGGTCGGGTTGCCGTTGCCGGCGTTGTAGGTGCCCGGATGGGACAGGCCCAGGCTGTGGCCGATTTCGTGGGTCAGGGTCTGGCGACCGTAGTTGCCGTTGCCCGGGGTTTCGTTGACCCGGTACTGATCGTTGATCAGGTACCAGGACTGGCCGTCATAGCTGCTGCCCGAAGGCAGGTAGGCGAAGGCCGCCCCGCCGGTGCTGACGCTGTAGTTGCCGAAACTCAGGTGCCCGTCCCCGCCGGTCGCGGCCTCGTTGAAGCTCACATTGGCCACGTCCGCCCAGGATTGCAGGGCCAGGAACGCCTGGGCTTTCTGCAATGCGCTGAACTCGCTGAAGGTGCCCAGGTTCGGGTTGTAGTTGGCCGGTTTGCTGGTGAGGAAGCTGTAGCTGAGCTCGATCTTGCCGTCGCCGTTCTGGTCGTGCCAGGACAGGCCCTTGCGCAGGATCTGGTCGGCGGCCTGGTCCGCGGTGTACGACGGCTTGCCGTTCACCAACTCCACCCCGCCACGGTCATAGGCATGGCTGAAGGCAGTGATCAGTTGGTAGGCATCGCTGCCTGGAGCGGCCGAAAAACCGGCGTTTTCTTTGGCTTTTGACATCATTTACATCCTTGTTCAACGCTGAAAGTTTCCGATAGACCACGGCGACCTGTTAGCGAGATCGTCCTATCACTCGCCCTATTCAAGGCGGGGAAAAACTGACACAGACTTCGGCGCCGCGTCCACGATTTTTATTGTCCGACAAAACCGCCAGATGGCTTTTCGCCTGATCGAAATCGCGGCTCGCGGCCCTGCCCAAGCGCGCCATGCGCTAAGCTTCAGCGCTAACGGAGCACGCTGCCGCGCCCCGGTTCCTGCCTGTTTGCCAAGGAGTCCGCGATGAAAAGAATCCTCCTGAGCTGCGCCCTGTCGCTGGTCGCCAGTGCCGCCCACGCCGAAGGCATCCCGCTGTTCAATGTCGACTGTCCGGGCAATATCCCGGTCAGCGCGGAGGAAGGGGGACCCGTGTTCATCAACGGCAAGGAAGCCCAGACCAAGACCGTCAACGAGCGTTATTTCGAGGCCAAGGGCTCGGGTGTCACGGTCGCGATCAGCGTGGAGGATGACGACTCGGTGGTCGTGACCTACAGCGGCAAGCAAGGCGCCAGCGGCATTTGCACCTCGGTCGACGACTGAACCCCTTCCCTGTAGCCGCTGCCGAGCTTGCGAGGCTGCGATCAGCCGCGAAGCGGCCGTAATGGGGGACATCGCGGTTATCCAGACTCAACACGTTCTCAGGTTTGCGCCTGCTGCGTCGGAATGCCGCCCAAGCCGTTCGCAGCCTCGCAAGCTCGGCAGCGGCTACGACAAGATGCCTCCTAGAACAACCCCATCTGCCCACCCACCAGGGTGCTGAAGTCGTCCTGCACGAACGGCAGGATGGCATCCGCCACCGGCTGCAATTGGCGGGTCACGTAGTGATCGTAATCGATGGCCGCCGTGCGGTTTTCCAGGGGTTCGGGGCCGGCCAGGGTGATCACGTAACTGATCCAGCCGCCGTTCTGATAACGCTGGGGCCGGCCCTGCTGCTGGTTGTATTCGTCGGCCAGGCGCGCGGCGCGCACATGGGGCGGCACGTTGCGTTCGTAATCGTCCAACTGGCGGCGCAGGCGCTTGCGGTACACCAGCTGCTCGTCCAGCTCGCCGGCCAGGGTGCGCCGCACGTAGTCGCGCACATAGTCCTGGTACGGCTGGCGGTGGAAGATCCGTTGGTACAGCTCCTGCTGGAACTGCTGGGCCAGCGGCGACCAGTCGGTGCGCACCGCTTCCAGGCCCTTGTAGACCACCTCCCGGGTGCCGTCGGCACGGGCCACCAGGCCGGCGTAGCGCTTCTTGCTGCCCTCCTCCGCGCCACGGATGGTCGGCATCAAAAAGCGGCTGAAGTGGGTTTCGAATTGCAGCTCCAGGGCGCTTTCCAGGCCGTACTCATCGCGCAGGTGATCGCGCCACCACTGGTTGACGTGCTGCACCAGCGCGCGGCCGATGCGCGCGGCATCCGCCTCGGCGTGCGCACTGCCGAGCCAGACGAAGGTCGAGTCGGTGTCGCCGTAGATCACCTTGTGGCCCTGCGCTTCGATGAGCTGGCGGGTACGGCGCATGATTTCGTGGCCGCGCAGGGTGATCGACGACGCCAGGCGCGGATCGAAGAAGCGGCAGCCACTGGAGCCGAGCACGCCATAGAAGGCGTTCATGATGATCTTCAGTGCCTGGGACAGCGGCGCGTTGTGTTCGCGCTTGGCCACCTCGCGGCTCTCGGCGACCCGGGCGACGATCGACGGCAGGCAATGCCGGGTGCGGGAAAACCGCGCGCCGCGAAAGCCCGGCACCGACTCGTCGTCCGCCGGGTGGCGCAAGCCCTCCACCAGCCCCACCGGGTCGATCAGGAAGCTGCGGATGATCGACGGGTACAGGCTCTTGTAGTCCAGCACCAGCACCGACTCGTAGAGGCCGGGACGCGAATCCATGACAAAGCCGCCGGGGCTGGCTTGCGGTGGCTTCTCGCCGAGGTTCGGCGCGACGAAACCCTGGCGATGCATCAGCGGCATGTACAGGTGGGTGAAGGCCGCCACCGAGCCGCCGCTGCGGTCGGCCGGCAGGCCGGTGACCGTGGCCCGCTCGAGGAGAAAGGTGAGCAGTTCGGTCTTGGCGAAAATCCGCGTCACCAACTCGCAGTCCTTGAGGTTGTAGCGCGCCAGGGCGGGCTTGTCCTCGGCGAACATGCGGTTGATTTCGTCCATGCGCTGGTAAGGGTTGTCGATCGACTTGCCTTCGCCGAGCAGGGTCTGGGCGACGTTTTCCAGGCTGAACGAGGGGAAGCTCCAGGTCGCCGAGCGCAGGGCCTCGATGCCATCGATGATCAGGCGCCCGGCAGCCGCGGCGAAATAGTGAGTGCGGCTGCCGTGTTCGCGCCACTGCATCTCCTCGCCACCGCGCCCCAGGCGCAAGGGCACCGCCAGGCGGCGGGCGTGTTCGTGCAGCACCCGCAGATCGAACTGCACCAGGTTCCAGCCGATGATCGCGTCCGGGTCGTGCCGCGCCAGCCACTGGTTGAGGCGTTCGAGCAACTGCTCGCGGCTGGTGCAGAACTCCAGGTCGAAATCCACCGCGCTGTCGTCCTCGCGAGCGCGGCCGAGCATGTACACCTGGCGCTGGCCGCAGCCTTCCAGGGCGATGGAGTACAGCTCGCCGGTCTCGCTGGTCTCGATATCCAGCGACACCAGCTTCAAGGACGGGCGATAGTCCGGCGCCGGCTTCATCTGCGCCTCCAGCAGTATCCCGCCCTCGCCCGGGGTGCCGCCGAACCACACCGGCGCGGTGATGAAACGCTCCATCAGGTAGCGCTCGGGCGGCCGCACATCGGCCTCGAACACCTCGACGCCGGCGCGGCGCAAGGTCTTGTCGAGGCGGATCAATTGATTGTGCTGCGTGCAGTACAGGCCCAGCACCGGGCGGTGCTGGAAGTCGCACAGGCCCAAGGGGCGCAATTGGACATCGCGATCGTCGGCCAGCAGGCGCCGAGCCTGCTCCTGCTGTTCGGCGGGAATGAAGGCCACGGAGGTCTGCACCGGCAAGCGGATCTGGCGCGGCCCGGCATCGGTCGCCAACCAGAACTCGACTTCCGTGCCTGCCGGCGTGTCACGCCAGTGCCGGGTCAGGACGAAGCCCTGCTGTAAATCCACCACTGCAACCTCAAGAACCTGTTTCAAGGCCTCGATTCTACCTGCCTTAGGTCGCGATAGCCCGTCCCGGGCATGTGCCGAAAGGTTTTGTCGGACAATATGTAGTGCATGAAAATTTTCACTACAAAACCGTTGACGAGGTGAATTTGCCCTTGCATGATGCAGGCGTCTCCCCGATCGGGAGACGTGGCAAAGGTGTTATGAGCAAGCTCGTCTGACCGCCGAGCTGTTAACCCGGATGTGTACTGCCCACAAGGCAGATTGATGAAACTGACCTGGCATGAACGTCCAGTACAAAGGGCGGGAAGCTGGCGAAAACTCCTCAAGATGCTTGTGGCCGAAACTGAAAACTTCGGCAGCTTGATCCAGGTTTACGCTGCTTCTCTTCGTTGTGACGCTATTGCGTAGCAGTTAATCAAGACAACTACACGCATCAGGCTCTGGGCCTTATCTGTATCCGACAGACACCCTCTGTCGCCCTGTTTCCGGTATCAGGGTTCAACTTACCGATGTAGCGATATCAATTAGCGACTCAACTAGATAGATCGAAATGGTCAAGGGGCTTACAAATGAATCTGAACAATCAACCTACTATTGATGAACTGTCTCATCTGTTCGCGGCACAGAAAGACAGCCATGACAGCCATATCCTGTGGATCGCCAAGTCTGGCCAGGTCCATATCGACTGCCTGTCGCCCCACGCCCATGAAGAAGAGTTCGACAAGAACAACCAGGACCTGCTGGCCCGCCTGAAAATGTACCGCCGTGGCCAGGGCTACGTCGGCAAGAAGGCCGCCGCCGACAAGGACTTCATCGGACGGGTATTCGATACCCTGAAGCATGAATGGCAATCGCTGCAGGACAAGTCGGAAGTTCGGGTAATTGACCGGTTCTGCTAAGTGCAACTTGTCGTTGTCGCTGATCAACCGTTGATCCATTAAACAAAAAGGGACGCTCCCAATAAGAGCGTCCCTTTTTTATTGCAGATATAAACCGCTCTTGTAGGAGCGAGCTTGCTCGCGATGAACGATAACGCGGTTTAACAGATACAACCTGTCATTCATCCAACTAATAAGCCGCTGCTTACTTGACCTGACGCTGCGGCGCCTTGTGCACCATGGTGTAGGCGTAGTCCACGCCCATGCCGTAGGCGCCGCTGTGCTCGCGCACCAGGTCCATCACCGCGTCGTAGGTTGCCTTGTGCGCCCAGTCGCGCTGGAATTCGAGCAGCACTTGCTGCCAGGTCACCGGCACCGCGCCGGCCTGGATCATGCGTTGCACCGACATGTCGTGGGCTTCCTGGGTGGTGCCGCCGGAAGCGTCGGTGACGATGTACACCTCGTAGCCTTCGGCCAGGGCTTCCAGGGCCGGGAAGTTCAGGCAGACCTCGGTCCACAGCGCGGCCATGATCAGTTTCTTGCGCCCGGTGGCCTTCACCGCTTCCACCAGCTTCTTGTCTTCCCAGGAGTTCATCGAGGTGCGCTCGATCGGCTGGTGGTCCGGGAACACGCTGAGCAGTTCCGGCCAGATGTAGCCGCTGAAGCTCTCGGTTTCCACCGAGGTAAAGATCGTCGGCACGTTGAAGATCTTCGCCGCCTTGGCCAGGCCCACGGTGTTGTTCTTCAGGGTCTGGCGGTCGATCGACTGCACGCCGAAGGACATCTGCGGCTGGTGGTCGATCAGGATCAGGGCGGAGTTGCTTGGGTTGAGCAGTTCACGGATAGACATGGCGCGTTCCTTTTGATGTCGATAGCTAAGTGGGTTCAAGCGTTGAGTTGCAAAATTCGGGAGCTCGGCGCGGGGTCCGCTGCGGGAGGCTTTGCTGCCGGCTTGGTGGCTAATTTAGGGGCTGGATTAAAAAGGGACAATTCCCTAAAATTGAGAATCATTGATTCTAAAATAGGGACAATAATGGATCGCATCGAATGCATGCGCGCATTTGTCGTCACGGTCGATGCCAACGGCTTCGCCGCCGCGGCCCGGGCCATGGACGTGCCGCGCTCGAAAGTCAGCAAACAGATCCAGGCGCTGGAAGACGCCATCGGCGTGCAGCTGCTGCAACGCACCACCCGCAGCCTGCACCTGACCGAAGCCGGCGCCGAGTACTATGAGTCGGCGCGGGAAGTCCTGGCCGCCGTGGATGAGGCCGAACAACGGGCGCGGGACGGCATCGGCGAATTGCGCGGGGTGCTGCGGGTCAACGCGCCGATGTCCTTCGGCCTGCGCCGCCTCGGGCCGCTGGTGCCGCTGTTTCATGAGCAGCACCCGAACATCGAGTTGCAACTGGTGCTCAGCGACCAGCAGGTGGACCCGGTGCGCGGCGGTTTCGACGTGACCATCCGTATCGCCAGCCTGGCCGACTCCTCGATGGTCGCCAAGCTGCTGGCCCCGGCACCGCGGATCATGGTGGCCTCGCCGGATTACCTGAAGCGTGCCGGCATTCCGCAGACGCCCCGCGACCTGACCACCCACCAGTGCCTGAACTACGGCTACCTGCAAAGCGGGGTCAGCCTGCAACTGAGCAACGGCAAGGACACCCAGCGCGTCCACGTCACCGGCCCGCTGCACGCCAACAACGGCGACCTGCTGGCCCAGGCCGCCGAGGCCGGCATGGGCATCGCCCTGCTGCCCGACTTCATCGTCGCCGATGCCCTGGCCGCCGGCCGCCTGGTGCCGGTGCTGTGCGAGTGGCAGGCGCCGCCGATCAGCATCCACGCGGTGTACCCGTCGGCCCGGCGCGTGCCGCAGAAGACCCGGGCCTTTATCGAATTCCTGGTGGCCCAGTTGGCGGAGAAACCGCCTGTGCATCCGTAGGTGATCCAGGCGAGTTGGAGTGTCAGATACACCGCCTCGCGGGCAAGCCTCGCTACAGAAGCCGGGAACACCATGGCGTCCCTGTAGCCGCTGCCAAACCCGCGAGGCTGCGATCGGCACCGCAGGGGCCGCAAAACCGGGCACCGCGTTCCTACAGGCAAACCGCATGCGCAGGTTTTGCGAGGATTTCGTCCTCGAGCGCAGCCTCGCGCTGCTCGGCAGCGGCTACAGACATGCGTGAACACCTCCTCTTCTGTAGGAACCAGGCTTGCCGGCGATGCAGGCGACGCGGTGCCGCGGGCGACCTGGGCTGTCTCGACGATGAACCTACACTGAATGCATACACCTCGGTATTCGTGAGGGGCCATCATGCGCAATTCTCCCAAACTCGCGGCGCTCAGCCTGGTCGCCAGCCTCGTCTACCTTGGCCTGGCCATCCTCGGCATGGGCGGTCTGGTGGCGTTCTTCTCCCACCCCGCGTTGTGGGTCATCGCCCTGTCCCTGCTGGCCATGGCCTTTGTTGCCCAGTTCAGCGAAGGCAACCTGAGCCCCGGCAAACAGGAAGACCGGGAAAACCGCTGGGTCCTCGTCGCCTTCGGTAGCCTCGGGCTGTTGCTGGCCTTTCTTCCCGCCTACACCGACCGCCTGGACTTCTGGACCTTGGGTGGCACCGACACGCGCTGGTTCGGCGTGGTGTTCTTCATCGCCGGCGGCATCTTGCGGCTGTGGCCGGTATTCGTGCTGGGCAAGCGCTTCAGTGGCCTGGTGGCGATCCAGCCCGGCCATCAATTGGTGACCACCGGCATCTACGGCACCTTGCGCCATCCGAGCTACCTGGGGCTGCTGATCAATTGCGTGGGCTGGGCCCTGGCCTTCCGCTCCGGGGTCGGCCTGCTGCTGACCGCCTTGATGCTGATCCCGCTGATCGCCCGCATCCATGCCGAAGAGGCCTTGCTGCGCAAAGAGTTCGGCAAGCAATACGACACTTACTGCGCCTACACCTGGCGCCTGGTGCCCTGGATCTACTGAGGACTTTTTCCGTCACGTTGCCGGGGGCAATGTTAAATATTTTGTGACGCGCCCCTTGGCAGCGAGGACCAGTCCCGGTAAAACGGTGAGCCTCACTTGCACGAAATGTCCGTGAATTCTTGACGAGATCCGCCGGCCGATGAACGCCTTGTGTTGCCGCCCGCCCTGCCAGACATGCGCTGCTGCCTCGTGCAGCCGCATCGGCATTGGCATGGCGACAACGCAACGCACCCACGGCGATCTCCACGGCACCCCCGGGGACCGGCGATGAAACTGCTGGTCAACCTGCCCATGGCCCTGTGCCGCTCCCGCCTGCGTCATTCCTCGCGCCCTCCGGATCTCTCGCTTTCGCTCTGAACGCGCGCCTTTGCGCGTCGAGCCTTGCCGCCTTGCTATCTGCCATTGCAACCGGGCCATGCCGGCGCCGCTGCATGAACCGAACCTGCGCGCCACCATGGCGCAAGCGAGAGAACCATGAAATTTGCAGCCCTTGACGAGGCCCGTAGCTTCCTGGCCGCCAACCCCGATATCGACATGATCGAGCTGTTCATCCTCGACGCCAACGGCGTGCCGCGCGGCAAGCTGCTGCACCGCGAAGAACTGCTGGCGGTCTATGAAAGCGGCCGCCCCCTGCCCAGCACCATCCTCGGCCTGACCCTGCAGGGCGACGACGTGGAAAACTCCGGGCTGGTCTGGGACGTCGGCGATATCGACTGCCGCGCCTACCCGCTGGCCGGCAGCCTGGTGCGCCTGCCGTGGCGACAGATCCCCACCGCCGCGGTGCAGGTCAGCATGCACCCGCAGGAGGGCCTGCCGGCCAGCGTCGCCGATCCGCGCCACCTGCTGATCAAGGTCATCGACCAGCTCAAGGCCGAGGGCTACCACCCGGTCATGGCCTGCGAGCTGGAGTTCTACCTGCTGGACGCCAGGCGCGATAGCAACGGCCGCCCGCAACCGGCGCTGGACGCCGACGGCGGCCGGCCACGGCACACCCAGGTCTATGGCCTGCGCGAACTGGAGCAGATCGAACCCTTCCTCGCCGACCTCTACGCTGCCTGCAAGCTGCAAGGCATCCCGGCGCGCACGGCGATTTCCGAATACGCCCCGGGCCAGGTGGAAATCACCCTGGAGCACGGCGATGCCCTGGAGGCCATGGACCAGGCGGTGCGCTACAAGCGCCTGGTCAAGGCCGTGGCCCACCAGCACGGGATGCAGGCGACCTTCATGGCCAAGCCCTTCGATGACCTGGCGGGCACCGGCATGCACATGCACGTGAGCCTCGCCGACGCCGCGGGCCACAACCTGTTCGCCGCCGCAGACCCGGCCGGCACCCCGCTGCTGCGCCAGGCCGTGGGCGGCATGCTCGCGTCCCTGCTCGACTCGCTGCTGCTGTTCTGCCCCAACGCCAACTCCTACCGTCGTTTCCAGGCCAACAGCTACGCGCCGCTGGCGCCGACCTGGGGCGTCGACAACCGCACGGTGAGCCTGCGAGTGCCGGGTGGCCCGGCCAACAGCCGGCATATCGAGCACCGCATCTGCGGCGCCGACGCCAACCCCTACCTGGCGGCAGCGGCGATCCTCGCCGGGATCCATCGCGGCCTGCGCGAACAACTCGATCCGGGCGACCCGGTGCAAGGCAACGGCTATGCCCAGGCCCGCGAACTGCTGCCCACCGACTGGCTGACCTCGCTGACCGCCCTGGAAAACTCCAGCTGGGCCCGCGAGGCCCTGGGCAGTGAATTCCTTGGGGTCTACCTGGCGGTCAAGCGCGCCGAATACCGCCAGTTCATGGCCGAAGTCGGCGAACAGGACTGGCGCTGGTACCTGACCCAGGCGTGACGCCCTGGCCGGCGTCATAGCGCCGGCCCGGCCCCCTCCCAGCATTCGAGAACGACCCATGACAGCCGCATTCAACCCGGTAACACCGGCAGCCGAACGCTGCCCTTCCTACTACAGCGCCACCCTGAATAACGAAACCGCCTACCCGACCCTGCAAGGCCAGGTGAGCGTCGACGTGGTGATCATCGGCGGCGGTTTCACCGGCGTCGCCAGCGCCGTGGAGCTGGCGGAAAAAGGCCTGAAAGTGGCCCTGGTCGAGAGCCACAAGATCGGCTGGGGCGCCACCGGGCGCAACGGCGGCCAGGTCACCGGCAGCCTGTCCGGCGACGAGGCCATGCGCAAGCAGATGCGCCGCACCCTGGGCGACGAGGTCGACGATTTCATCTGGCAACTGCGCTGGCGCGGGCACCAAATCATCCGCCAGCGCGTGGACAAATACGCCATCGCCTGCGACCTCAAGCACGGCCACCTGCACGCTGCCTACAAGCCCAGCCACCTCGCCGGCCTGCGCGCCGACTACGAAGAAGCGGTGCGCCGCGGCATGGGCGACGAGGTCAGCCTGCTGGACCAGCAACAGCTGCGCGAGGTGCTGGACAGCCCGCTGTACCACGGCGCGATCAAGAACACCCGCAACATGCACCTGCACCCGCTGAACCTGTGCATCGGCGAAGCCCGCGCCGCCGAGAGCCTTGGCGCGCTGATCTTCGAGCACAGCGAAGTGCTGCAGATCGTCCACGGCGAACGCCCGGCGGTGATCACCGCCCAAGGCCGCATCGACGCCAGGCAAGTACTGCTGGCCGGCGACGTGTACCACAAGCTGGAGCCGAAACAACTCAAGGGCAAGATCTTCCCGGCCATGGGCGGCATCGTCACCACCGCGCCCCTGGGCGACCTGGCCAAGCGCCTCAACCCCCAGGACCTGGCGGTCTACGACTGCCGCTTCGTGCTCGACTATTACCGCATGACCGCCGACGGCCGCCTGCTGTTCGGCGGCGGCGCCAACTACAGCGGCAAGGACTCGCGGGACATCGCCGGCGAACTGCGCCCGTGCATCGAACGCACCTTCCCGGCGCTCAAGGGCGTGGCCATCGACTTCCAGTGGAGCTGCGCCATGGGCATCGTGATCAACCGCATCCCGCAGCTGGGCAAACTCTCGGACAATGTCTGGTACTGCCAGGGCTACTCCGGGCACGGCATCGCCACCAGCCACATCATGGGCGAGATCATGGCCCAGGCCATCACCGGGCATTTGGGCGACTACGACACCTTCGCCGCCTGCCAGCACATCCGCGTACCCTTCGGCGACCAGCTGGGCAACCCGATGCTGGCGGCGGGCATGTGGTACTACCAGATGCTCGAACGATTGCGCTGATCCACACCATCGCTCGCGCCTGGAGGATTTTCGCGAGCAAGCTCGCTCCTGCACAAATGCTCTGGGCGTCCGCAAACCTGTAGGAGCGCGCTTGCTCGCGATAGCGTTCTCACGACCGCCATCGCCGGCAAGCCGGGCTTCTACGGCCCTGACTCCACTTAGCGCCCCCATTTCTCCAAGGCGAACTCGACGAAGCTGCGCAGCTTGGGCAGGCGGTAGCGGTCCTGGGCATACAGCAGGTGCATCGCCCGCCAGGGCAACTGATAGTCCTGCAGCAAGGCCACCAGCCGGCCCTGTTGCAGGTCCTCCTGCACCAGGGCATCGGGCATCATCACCACCCCCAGGCCACCCCGCGCCGCGCGGTGCAGGCCGGACGAGGTGTTGGTCAGCAACGAGCCGGACACGGGGATCAGCACATCCCCCTCGGGCCCGTGCAACGGCCACTGGGTGGCGGTGAAACTCCACTCGTCACCGGCCGGATAAGCGAACGCCAGGCAGTTGTGGTCACGCAGGTCCTCCGGGACTCGCGGCGTGCCGCGGCGCTGCAGGTAGTCCGGCGCGGCACAGATGGTCAGGGTGTAGTCCTCCAGGGGCCGGGCGATCAGCGACGAGGTGTCCAGGTTGCCCAGGCGAAAAGCCACGTCGAAGGCGCCGTCGATCAGGTCGAAGCGCTGGTTGGCCAGCGTCAGTTCGACCTTGACCTGCGGACAGCGCTGCTGGAATTCGCTCAGGGCCGGCGCCAGGCGCTCGGTGCCGAAGGTCAGCGGCGCGGTGATGCGCAGGGTGCCGGACGGCTCGCCCTGGACCTGTTCCGCCAGGCGCTCGGAGTCAGCCACCAGCCCCAGCACCGCCAGGCAACGCTGGTAATACTCGGCGCCGAACTCGGTCAGGCGCTGGCGCCTTGTGGTGCGGCTGAGCAGGCTGACTCCGAGACGCTGCTCCAACGCCCGCAGGTGATTGCCGACCATGGTGGTGGACAGGCCGCACTCGCGGGCGGCGGCGGTCATGTTCCCCGCCTCCACCACCTTCACGTACACCGACATTGCCTGGAACAGGTCCATTATCAACCCTGACTTGAAGATGATTAAAGAATTGACGAGTTTATCTAGCTCAGGTGGCTAACGATACTGCCCGCTCACCCCCTGGATGGAGCGACCCGCCATGACCGCCACCTGCCTGATGAGCACCTATCAACCGCTGCCGCTGAGCTTCACCCGCGGCCTGGGCACGCGCCTCTGGGACCAGGCCGGCCGCGAGTACCTGGACGCGGTGGCCGGCGTGGCGGTGACGGGCGTCGGCCATTCCCATCCCCGGCTGGTCAGCGTCATCCGCGAACAGGCCGGCCTGCTGCTGCACACCTCCAACCTCTACGGCATCGACTGGCAACAGCGGCTGGCGCAACGGCTGACCCGCCTCGCCGGCATGGACCGGGCGTTCTTCAACAACTCCGGCGCCGAAGCCAACGAGACCGCGTTGAAGCTGGCGCGGCTGCACGGCTGGCACAAGGGCATCGAGCGGCCGCTGGTGATTGTCATGGAGAACGCCTTCCACGGCCGCACCCTGGGCACCCTGGCGGCCAGCGACGGGCCGGCGGTCCGCCTGGGCCTGAACTCGCTGCCGGGGGATTTTTTCAAGGTGCCCTTCGGCGACCTGGCCGCCCTGGAGCACGCCGCACAGGCCCACGGCCCGCGTATCGCCGCGGTGCTGATGGAGCCGATCCAGGGCGAAAGCGGTATCCGCCTGGCCCCGCCCGGCTACCTCAGGGCCGTGCGCGAGCTGTGCAGCCGGCGCAACTGGCTGCTGATGCTCGACGAGATCCAGACCGGCATCGGCCGCACCGGCCAGTGGTTCGCCTGCCAGCATGAAGGCGTAGTCCCGGACGTGATGACCCTGGCCAAGGGCCTGGGCAACGGCATCCCCATCGGTGCCTGCCTGGCCCGGGGCAAGGCCGCGCAACTGTTCACCCCCGGCAGCCACGGCAGCACCTTCGGCGGCAATCCGCTGGCCTGCCGGGTGGCCTGCACCGTGCTCGAGATCATCGAGGAACAAGGCCTGCTGGCCAACGCCAGGCGCCAGGGCGAGCACCTGCTGCAACGCCTGCGGACGGAGCTGGCCGATCACCCGCAGGTCCTGCAGGTGCGTGGCCAGGGACTGATGATCGGCATCGAGCTGAAAACCCCTAGGCGCGAGTTGGCACTAAGGGCGGCGCAGGATCACGGACTGCTGATCAACGTGACCCGGGGCACCACCATCCGCCTGCTGCCAGCGCTGATCATCGACGAGCGGGAAGTCGAGATGATCGTGCGCGGGGTCAGTCGGACGTTGCGAGACGCCGAGGCCGATGGCGATGCGGCAAAGGAGGCGGGAGTGCTGGCGGTGTCGTGAGCGATGCCTGATGGCCGGGTGAGGTCAATCAGAACGCTTCGCGAGCAAGCTCGCTCCTACAGGGGGCATGCGTGTTTCTGTAGGAGCGAGCTTGCTCGCGATGGGATGGATCAGCAAACGGTGCTGGCCGGACTCAGTCGTCCAGCGGTTTGGGTGGCGCCGCAGGCTTGCCCGATTTGGCGGCTTTGCTGGCGTGAGCTGCCTTGACTTCCGAGACCGGTGCCAACGTCGGCGCAGTGGCTTCCTTCTCTGCCGCCGGCAGCTGGTCGATGGTACTGAAGACGTCCTTGAGTTCGATGGCCCCGGCATGCTCGAGCTTCTTCTCGCCGTCCTTGCCCACCAGGATCACCTTGGTCTGCGCCCCGGCGCCGAGCTTCAGGCTGCGGATCAACGCCATGGTCGATTGCGGGTCCAGGTCCTTGCCGTCGCGTTGGCCAATGGTGTTGATCACCGTGTAGAGCACCATGTTGCGTTCACTGAAGGCTTGGCGATTGGCCGGCTCGTCGAGGGATTTCTTCAGCGCCACCAGGGTCGGGTCCACGGTGCTGGGCGCGATGACGATCAGTGGGCGCGCCTTGCCCTGATCCTGGGCCAGAGGGCCTTCGTTGTCGGCCGCCAGTGCGGGGCCGACGACAGCGAGCAGCGTTGCGAGGGTCAATGACCGAATGAACATGCGTCTCTCCTTTGGGTATCCACGTCCTAATGATTGCGCATCAGGGGAAAAGGTCCAGACCTGGACTCAAATTCTGACATTTTATTGAGCCATGCCCGTGATCCGCGGTGCGGAAAGCGCCGCTGCGCAGGCTCGTTTTCGTCCCTACCGATTGACGCCCCATAAACACCAGTGATGAGCGAGCCTGTCTCATTCGGCATGATCGACCCGCCCGGGCGCCCATGACAACCGGCATGGCCTATGCCGTTCTGGCATGGCGCCATACGAATTCGTCATCATTTTCGCCACGGCGGCGTGATAGCCTTCATCCCGGCCATAACAAGAGCGCCCGCCTGGCTTTTCCATCCGGTGCGGCGTCACCCGCCGTTTCATACCTGCTTGCTTCGTCTTCATCTGCCCAGGTTTTCGCAGCGAACCTTCTACACAGGCTCGCTGGACGGCCGATTGCATTTTTGACTCGACGCTATCGTCGGCATCTCTTTTACCTCCTTCCGGGAGTTCGTATGTCCAGGCTGTCTCATCAAGATTTACGCCGTAGTTTTCGCGAGTTGATCGCTTCAGACTCCTGCTTCCACACTGCCTCCGTCTTCGACCCGATGTCGGCGCGGATCGCCGCCGACCTGGGGTTCGAAGTGGGCATTCTCGGCGGCTCCGTCGCCTCGCTGCAGGTGCTGGCCGCGCCTGACTTCGCCCTGATCACCCTGAGCGAATTCGCCGAGCAGGCCACCCGCATCGGCCGCGTCGCCCAGCTGCCAGTGATCGCCGACGCCGACCACGGCTACGGCAACGCCCTCAACGTGATGCGCACCGTGGTCGAACTGGAGCGCGCCGGCGTCGCCGCCCTGACCATCGAAGACACCCTGCTGCCGGCCCAGTTCGGGCGCAAGTCCACCGACCTGATCTCGGTCGCCGAAGGCGTGGGCAAGATCCGCGCGGCCCTGGAAGCGCGGGTCGACCCGGAACTGGCGATCATCGCCCGGACCAACGCGGCGATCCTGCCGATCCAGGAAATCATCAGCCGCACCCAGCAATACGAGCGCGCCGGCGCCGACGGCATCTGCATGGTCGGGGTCAAGGATTTCGAGCAACTGGAACAGATCTCCGAGCACCTGTCGGTGCCCCTGATGCTGGTGACCTACGGCAACCCGGCGCTGCGCGACGATGCGCGCCTGGCGCAACTGGGCGCGAAGATCATCGTCGACGGCCACGCGGCGTATTTCGCGGCGATCAAGGCCACCTACGACTGCCTGCGCGAACAGCGGCAGATCTTCACCCAGGCCTCGGACCTCAGCGCCACCGAGCTGGCCCACACCTACACCCAGCCCGAGGACTACATCGTCTGGGCCAAGGAGTTCATGAGCGTCAAAGAGTGAGCCGCTAGCTCACCCGCCCTTGCGATCACCGAGGACCCGAGGTCCTGGGTGGTCGAAAGCCGCTTCGCGCTTCACCTCCCGCTCCACTCTCTATTCCCCCGCCCTGTTCAACGCCTCATCGACACTGTCGAGGATCTGCCCGATGGTCCAGGGTTTGCGGATGAACGACACCGGATAGCGGATGCCGGAACTCTGCGGCGTCTCATAACCGGACATCACCAGCACCGGCATGCCCGGCCAGCGCTCGCGCACCCGGTTGGCCAGGCCCGCGCCGTTCAAGGTGCCCGGCATATTGATATCGGTCAGCAGCAGGCGCACCTGGTCCGGATGGCTTTCCAGGAACCGCAGCGCCTCGTCCGCGCTGGGCATGGCCTGGGTCGCGAACCCCTCGTCCTGCAGGATCTCGCAGAGAAACTCCAGGATCATCGGCTCGTCCTCGACCACCAACAGCAGGCGACCAGGCTGGCCAGGACTGACGGATGCAATTGGACTCATGAGGATGCCGCTCCCTGACTGCGCACACGACCCTGGCGCGATTGCGCCATTTAGAGTTATGAGCAGTGCCCGGCCGATAAATTCATTCGGCCTGCCGAGGCGCCGGACAAGGCTGCGGACGGACCATCGGTTGCTCCGGCGGAGCGCGATTACCGCCAGGCGCACCGGGCTCCCACCTGCCCCAAAGCGGCCCCCAGGCTAAGCATCCTCGGTGACGTCGATCACCCTGACGTCCATCTTCCCCGAGTTGTTCCAGTAGAAGCCCAGCACATCGTTGGCACAGAACTGCAAGCGCCCCGACGGCAGGTCCGACCAGAGCTGATCGCCGCCCCCGAGCAGGCGCCAGGGCGACTTGCCCGCCGGGCCTTCGGTGCGTACCAGCAGCGCCATCCAGGCGGCCCCGGGCAAGCGCCTGGCCCAGCCGAAGCCCTCGCGGATGCCGCCCGGGTGCGCCACACCCTCAGGCCCGGTCGGCGGGTCCTTGGCATCGGCCCACAGGCCTTCCACCAGGAAGCGGTAGCGATGGCCGGCCTCGATCTCGAACTCGCTGGCGACACAGGACTGGTCGGCCAGCACCACGATGGGCAGGGTCTGCGAAGGCATGTTCATGGTTGCCGCCGTCCGATGCTGCTGGCCAGGTCCACCTGGCGCCGCCGTTGCGCCCGCTCGGCAATGGGTTGCGACAGCACCAGGGCCTGCCGCGCTCCGCCTTGCCCGAGAATCCGCGCCAGGGTCGCGCGGACCGTGGTTTCATCGTTGTCGAAGTCGCCATGGTGACGGGCTCCGGAGGCCTTCGGATTGCCCATCGGCAAGTCGTTGGGCGCGCGTACCCAGTCGGCGTTCGAGGCGCTGGCGAACAGCTGCGCCAGATCGCTTTCGCCGGCGACGAAGCGCTCCATGCCGAGAATCGGTTCACCTTCGGGCCGGATCAGCGGGATGCGCACCTTGTCCTCGAACGCATCGGAGACCAGGTACAGCAAGGACTTGTTGTAGATATGCGCACAGTGGTCATCGCGCTCGGCCTGGTCGGTCAGGGTGAACAGGCCGAACTTCTGGATGCGCTGGTCACGGATCGGCGCCAGGTACGTCTCGCGGAACAGCTTGACGGTGCAGGCCGGCGCCCACAGGTGGCAACTGGCGATCGTCACCTCCAGCCCCTTCAGCTGGCTGCGCGCCATGGGCCCGCTGTTCATCGCGCCCCTGGAAACCAGGTACTGCACCATCGGCGCCAGCAGGATACTGCCCGCGCTGTGCCCGACGAAGTGGATCTCCACCCCCTGGGCGGCCAGGCGCGCCAGGGCCTTGGCCACCACTCGCGCACCGCCGTTGGCATTGACCGTGGCACGCAGGCCGTTTTCCTTCATTTCGTCCCACTCGGCCTTGCCGGTCAGCAGCCGGGCAATGGGCTCCAGCGCATCGTCCAGGCGGTCGAGCATGAAGTCCTTGGTCGCATCCAGCACCCCTTCGGAGCGTCGGCGCCGGGCGGCATCGGCCAGCATGTTGCCCAGGGTGCTCCAGTAATCGGTCTTCCAGATGAACGCCAGCGGATAACACTCGGCCTGCAACAGGGCCGCGCGGTAGCCGGCCACGGTTTCGATGGCCCCGGCCTGCCCCACCAGGCCGCCGTGGGCATACACCACGATGCGTTTTTTCGCCCAGCCGGCGGTGATGCGCGCAAAGTCCACGGCGAATATTTCCTCCACGCTGGCCGCGGTGGTCGCCAGGTCGCCACGCGGGTCGAAGGCACCGTCGTTGCCCAGGCTGATGACGTGCGGGCGGATCTCCCGTAGGGTTTCGCTGGACGAAGCCGCCGCCACCGCCTTGGCCTGCGAGCTCGCCTGCAACGGCACGCGCAGGGTGACCGGCGCGCCGAGCCGCGCGACCCAGGCATCCGCACCGTTGGCCAGCCAGTCGTCGTAGCGCAGGTGGGCAAACCCCTCGTACCCCCACGTCTCGCCCCAGGAGTTCTGAATCCAGAAACCGTCCTGGTCATAGGCGACGATCGCGAAGGCATGGCCGCCGAGAATGTTTGCCGAGGGCTGGATATGGCCATCCCCGCCGACCACATGCCAGCCCTCGTGCACGCTGGCGCTGGCGTACAGCACACCGACTTCGGCAATCGCCGCGTGCATGGCGACGATGTCGGTGTGGTTGACCCGGAAGTACGCCCCCAGCGGACGCAACGCCGCCTCCTCGGCCAACACCTGGGTCAGGGTCGTGGCCTGGTTGCCGGCCTGCCACTGCGGCGCCGGGCACACCCCGTGCTTGTACCAGCCCTTCATCGCCCCGCGACAACTGGAGCCTTCGTCCGCCTCGCCGGCCCATTCGTCATAACGGCGGGCCAGGTCATACAGCATGTGCGGGCTGACGAGCGTGGCGTCGGACTGATAGCGGCGGGTGCGCAGCAGGTAATGCGCCACCGTCGCCAGGCCATAACCGGTGCAGGCGTTTTCCTGGCCCTGGTCGAGCACCGGCACCCCGGTCTTGCGGTAGTCGCTGAGTTCGCGGCGTACCGGGACTTCCACCAGGGTCGGGATATACATGGTGTCGCGAAAATCCAGGCCGTCCGGTCGCACGTTCAACACCCGCACGGGGGGCGTGGCGGTCTTGCGGCTGGCGACCTTCTGGCCAGCCTTGGCAGCCGTGATGACGGCGGATTTTTTCGTGGTTTTTTTCTCGGCTGCCTTGGGGGTAGCCGCCTTGCCCTTTTTGACCGCGGACCGCTCGGATGCAGATGCCATGTTCACGCACTCCCGATGTCGTGACGAGACTGGCACTGCTGGCGCCTGGTTGCGCTCCCCAGCCGTATGGGTGACAGGGCTGAGCATAGCCAAGGGCAATGCACGCCGCTTTCGCTTCGGACCACCAGCTGTGAGAAAGTAGCGAGGCGAACGCGCCACCCGTTCCGGTGGCCCCGTTTGCCTTCGCGTCGTGAAGCCCGGGAGAATGTTTTCCCGGCGTCCCGACCGCCGCTCACTATTCTTAAGCCATGGGCCCGCATGGGCCGGTGGTCTCGCTTTCAAGGAATCCAGAATGCAACCAAGACACGTCATCAACGCTTCGGTCAGCCCCAAAGGTAGCCTGGAGACTTTGTCCCAACGTGAAGTGCAACAACTCAGCGAAGCCGGTTCCGGCAGCATCTACGCCCTGTTCCGCCAGTGCGCCCTGGCCATCCTCAACACCGGCGCCCATGTCGATAACGCCAAGACCATCCTCGACGCCTACAAGGATTTCGAAGTCCGCATCCACCAGCAAGACCGTGGCGTGCGCCTGGAACTGCTGAACGCCCCGGCCGATGCCTTCGTCGATGGCGAGATGATCGCCAGCACCCGGGAGATGCTGTTCAGCGCCCTGCGCGACATCGTCTACACCGAAAGCGAGCTGGCCAGCCAGCGCATCGACCTGGAAAGCTCCCAGGGCATCACCGACTACGTCTTCCACCTGCTGCGCAACGCCCGCACCCTGCGCCCGGGCGTGGAACCGAAGATGGTGGTGTGCTGGGGCGGCCACTCGATCAGCACCGAGGAATACCAGTACACCAAGAAGGTCGGCCATGAGCTGGGCCTGCGCAAACTGGACGTCTGCACCGGTTGCGGCCCGGGCGTGATGAAGGGCCCGATGAAGGGCGCGACCATTGCCCATGCCAAGCAGCGCATGAACGGCAGCCGTTACCTGGGCCTCACCGAGCCGGGCATCATCGCCGCCGAGGCGCCGAACCCGATCGTCAACGAGCTGGTGATCCTGCCGGACATCGAGAAGCGCCTGGAAGCCTTCGTCCGCGTCGGCCACGGCATCATCATCTTCCCGGGCGGCGCCGGCACCGCCGAGGAGTTCCTGTACCTGCTGGGCATCCTCATGCACCCGGACAACCGCGACCTGCCGTTCCCGGTGATCCTCACCGGGCCGAAAAGCGCCGCGCCGTACCTGGAGCAATTGCACGCCTTCGTCGGCGCGACCCTGGGCGACGCGGCCCACAGCCTGTACCAGATCATCATCGACGACCCGGCCGAGGTCGCCCGGCAGATGACCGAGGGGCTCAAGGAGGTCAAGCAGTTCCGCCGCGAACGCAACGACGCCTTCCACTTCAACTGGCTGCTGAAAATCGACGAAGGCTTCCAGCGCCCGTTCGACCCGACCCACGCCAACATGGCCAGCCTGCAACTGGACCACGCACTGCCGTCCCACGAACTGGCAGCCAACCTGCGCCGCGCGTTCTCCGGCATCGTCGCGGGCAACGTCAAGGACAAGGGCATCCGCCTGATCGAGAAGCATGGCCCGTACGAAATCCACGGCGACCCGAAAATCATGCAGCCGCTGGATCATCTGCTCAAAGCCTTCGTCCAGCAGCACCGGATGAAACTGCCGGGTGGCGCGGCCTATGTGCCGTGCTACCAGGTCGTCAGCTGACAGCCCAGTGACGACAGCCCCCGGTGCAATGCCGGGGGCTGCTGGCTGCCCCACGCCAGACACCCGGCCAGCGGGCACAGCGAGCGCCCGGGGAACTCCTGGGTAGCGCCGCGCATCCTAGCTATGCAGTACTTCACTTTCGCTTCACGCTGTTGGAGAACGTCCTCATGCGCCGCCTATTACTCGTTTCTTCGTTGTTGCTCTGTCTGCCCGCAGGTTCAGCCATGGCCCGTGTCGATGCGGGTGATGTCGCCACCTCGGCAGGGGTCTCCGCCTCGCTGTACTCGACCTTCAAGGACGACAAGATAGTGATTCCCGCCCGTGACGACGCCTCCAGTTTCGTCGCCAGCGGTGGCGCCATCCGTGGCGTCTACCTGGAGTCGGTGCTGCAGAAAATCCGCCAGGAAAACCCGGGCCTCAACGCCAGCGATGAAGAGCTGGCCAGGGCCATCCTCACTCAACAGGCACAGCCCGCCGGGCGCTAGCGACCCGCACCGCCCTGCGCTTCGCGACCGGGACAGCGCGCAGCCGCACGGGGTATCCCCTCACCCCGCCTGGACCGCCGCGGCGGTTTCGGCGCGGGTGAACAGATCGCGACCTATGGCCCGGGCCGTGCGCAAATGCAGCGCCGGGGCCTGGCTTTCCGATTCCAGCAACAGCTGCGAGGTCAGCACCCGCGCGCCGCAGTAATCGAAGATCCCGTGATCGATCTGGGTCTTCATCGCCCTCTCGTAGCCGTGGCGCCCATAAGTGCCGGCGTCGGCCCCACCGACGCCAAGCAGGTGCACCCGCAGGTGTCCGAGTTTCTTCTCGAAGCGATTGGCTTGGAGGTTGAAATCGAACGCCCAGCCGTTGGCGAACACCCGGTCGATCCAGCCCTTGAGGAGCGCCGGCATCGACCACCAGTACACCGGATAGACCAGCACCAGCGCATCGGCGCGATCGATGCGCGCCTGCTCGGCCAGCACCTCGGCCGGGGGCTGCTCCTGCCGACGGTGGACCGCATGGTCGGCGGCGTTGAAGCGTGGGTCGAACGCCTCGGCGAACAGGTCGGCGATCTCGAACGAGTGAGACGGCCCCAGGCCCTCGGCGACCTGCGCCGCCAGGCTGTGGCTGAGCGAGCGGGGATCATGGTGGGCGACAACGATAAGCGCATGCATGGCGAAGACTCCTGCAGATAGAGGCAAATTGGATTGAGGGCGGTAACCAGGCCCGATATACTTTTGGTAAGTTACGAACAGTAAGTTACTTTTGGTATATAAGCATGTCAAGCACCCCCTCCGAGGCTTCCCCCCCTCGTCGCCGCCTGTCCCGGGAAGAGCGCCTGCAACAGTTGCTGGAAGTGGCCTGGCAATTGATCGGCGCGGAAGGCACCGAGGCCCTGACCCTGGGCCGCCTCGCCGAGCAGGCCGGGGTGACCAAGCCGGTGGTCTATGACCATTTCGTCACCCGCGCCGGGCTGCTGGCGGCGCTGTACCAGGACTTCGATGCCCGCCAGACATTGCTGATGGACGCCGCCCTGGACCGCAGCGAAGCGACCCTGGCCAGCCGCGCGACGGTCATCGCCGGCTCTTATGTCGACTGCGTGCTGACCCAGGGTCGGGAGATCCCCGGGGTGATCGCCGCCCTGGCCAGTACCCCGGAACTGGCGCGGATCAAGGAGGCATACGAACTGATTTTCCTGGAAAAATGCCGCGCGGCCCTCGCCCCCTTCGCGGCCCCCGGGACCATAGCAATGGCTGGCCTGCGGGCAATGCTCGGGGCCGCCGAGGCCCTGTCCCATGCGGCGGCCACCGGAGAAATCAGCCGCGAGCAGGCCTGCGACGAGCTGTTCGAGACCATAGTCGCCATGGTCGAACGCGGCGCGCGGCGTGGTGCCGGCCCGGCCTAGCCGGCCTCGCCTGCCACCGGCACGGCAGGCTTCATCGAACCGAACCACCAGGTCACAAGGGCGCACAGGGCCATGACGCCGCAGGTGCCGACAAACACCGTGCGCATGCCGAAGTGCCCGCCGAGAAAGCCCCCGGCCAGGGGGCCGAGCACCTGCCCGACGTACTGGCTGGAGGTCGAGTAGCCGAGCATCCGCCCGGCGATGTTTTCCGGCACCGAATGGCGAATGATGCTGGAGATGCAAGGCAACAGCCCCCCCAACGCCAGGCCCATGAGAAAACGCAGCAGCACCAATTGCCAGGGCGCACTGACCAGCGCCTGGGGAATCAACAGCAGCGCCGCCGCGGCCAGGCACACGGTGAGCACCCGCCAGTGGCCGATACGGTCGGCCAGCTTGCCCAGTTGCGAAGCGGAAACGATGCTGCCCAGGGCCGCGGCGGACATCACCAGGCCCGCCATCAGGGTGACGTTTTCCGCCCGCAGTTCCTGCAGGTACACGGTGATGATCGGCTCGATGGACATGGTCGCGAACATCAGCAGGCAGGCCACGGCGAACATGCTCAACAGCGGTTTCCGGTCCGTCACCGACGCCCGGGAATGGTCTGGCGGCAGGCCCTTCTGCGGGGCCGTGCGCGGCTCGCGCGGTGCCTCCTGCAGCAGAAAGGTGGTGGCCAGGAAGGCCACGAAGATCACCGCCCCGGCGATGAAGAAGGTGTTGCGGATGCCGATCAGCGGCGGCAGCAGGCCACCCACCAGAGGCCCGGCCAGGCTACCGGCCATGATCCCCGAAGACAGCACGCCCAACGCCCAGCCGGAGCGCGCCTTGGGGGTTTGCGTGGCGACCAGGATGGTCGCCCCCGAGGCATAGCCGCCCAGCAGGCCTGCCAGCAGACGCAGCAGCACCAGTTGCCAGACGTTCTCCGCCAGGCCGATCAGCGACATCGCCAGCGCCATGCCGAGGCTCGCGCGGATCAGCATCAGCTTGCGCCCATAGCGATCGCCCAGGCGGCCCCACAAGGGCGCGGTGATCGCCGCCGACAGAAAGGTCGCGCCAAAGGCCACGCCGGACCACTGGACAATGGCCGCCGGGTCGCTGACCCCCAGTTGCTCGACGTACAACGGCAGGAACGGCAACAACAGGGTCATCGCGACAATGGTGGTGAACGCCCCCAGGGTGCACACCGCGAGGTTGCGCTGCCAGTAGCGTTCGGCGGGAGACAGCGGCTGCGGGGTGGACATGGGGGCGCTCCATCGGTCAGGGACGGGGCCACGCTACAGGCTCGAATTCGATAAATAAAATTCATGTTTTTTATAGAGTGGATTCCTTTTGGGAATCCGCGTAACACCGGCGGGGATGTTACGAGCGTGATGGATTCAGTCGCGCTTCCAACGTTTGCGGGCATGCAGGTACGCCGCGAGGTCGCCGTAACCCAGCTGGGTCGCCACCTGGGCGCGGCTCTCGCCGAGAAACTCCAGCTGTTGCTCCAGCTCGGCGCGGACCTGGTCGAGCAACAGGCGGAAGGTCATGCCCTGCTCTTCCAGGCGCCGGCGCAGGGTACGCGGGCTCTGGTACAGCGCCTCGGCCTGGTTCTCCAGGCTCGGCACCACGCCACGGGCCAGGCTGTCGCGCATGCTGGCCGCAACCTTGCCGGTCCAGCCGCCCAGCTGCAGGCGCTGGGCCAAGCGGCGGTCCAGCTCGCTGCGCAGCAACGCCTGCATGCCGGCGTGGCGCGTCAGCAGCGGCAGGCGCAGGGTGGCCTGGTCGTAGTACAGGCAGTTGTGCGGGCAATCGAACTCGAGGTTATCGCCGAACCACTGACGATATTCAGCGTGGTAAACCGGGCGCGAATGGCTGAAGCAGGCCCGTACCGGCCGCACAGCTTGCCCGGTGCCGTGGCGCATCTGGGTCAGGGCCATGACGCCGTAATGCTCCACCACGTAGCGGGTCAGCCTGGCGGGCGCATCGATGCAGAGTTCGACGCCGAGCAGGTCGCCGTCGCTGACCAGCCTCAGGCTGTCCATGTCCGAGGCCAGCGCGGCGTAGTCGGCCCAGCATTGCATGGCGCCGCGCACGTCCGGGCAGTACAGGCAGATGTAGGCCAGTACGTGCAGGTCCTGGGGGGTGAATTCGCCGAACAGGTGCAGGCCGATGGCCGGGTCGCGCTCTGCCGCCAGGCGCCACAGTTGTTCGAGCTCGAGCAGGTTGTAATCCTGGCGGTCGCCGCGGGTCTGGCGTTGCAGCACCCGTTCCAGCACCCGGCCGAGCTGGCCCCGGTGAAAACGGCGGACCGGCTGATTGGCCTCTTCGCCAGTGTTTTTGTCCAGTTCGCGCATAGGGTCCGGGCGGCTCATGGTTTCTTATTGTTCGGGCAATGCCCATGTCGGGCCTGACTCGAGATTGCCATGAATACAACAATGCTCGCCAACAATCCAATCCTGGTCGTGGCCGGGATTTTCCTCGGTTTCATCCTCCTGGAAATCGCCTGTACCTGCTTTCGCCAGCCCCAGGGCCAGCGCCGCGATGTGCTGATCGAGATCATCGGTTCCTCGCTGTTGCTCGGCCTTACCTTCCCCCTGGTGATGTTCCTCAGCACCCTGCTGCTGGACACCTTCGCGCCGCCCTTGAAGAACAGCCTGGGCGACCTGCACTGGGTGGCGGGCGTGGCGCTGTTCCTGCTGCTCGATGACATGACCCAGTACTGGTGGCATCGCCTGACCCACCGCCTGCCGTTCCTCTACGCGCTGCACCGCGCGCACCATTCGGCGCCGTACATGAGCATCCGCATCGTCTACCGCAACAACAGTTTCTATTACCTGCTGATGCCGGGCATCTGGCTCTCCGGCCTGCTCATCTACATGGGCCTGGCGCCGGTCTACTACGGCTACCTGATCGTCAAGATGACGGTGATCTTCGCCGCCCACAGCAGCGTCGCCTGGGACGACAGGCTCTATCGCATCCCCGCCCTGCGCCCACTGATGTGGCTGCTGGAGCGGACCATTTCGACCCCCTCCACCCACTCCGCCCACCACGGCCTGAATGCCCATGACGGGGTGACCCACTACAAGGGCAATTTCGGCAATCTGCTGTTCTTCTGGGACGTGCTGTTCGGCACCGCGAAAATCACCCGCCGCCGACCCAGCGCCTATGGCATCGAGGATTTGCGCCCCATCAGCTGGCAACAGGAACTGTTCTGGCCGCTGGTGCGTTCGCCCAAACCCGTCGCGCGTCCCGAAGCCAAGCAGGAGGCGACGCAATGAGTCTGCATATCGTGCTGCTCGCCGGTTCCAGCCAGCTCGATAGCCAATCGGCCAAGGTCGCCCATTACCTGGGCCAACGCCTGCAACGGCTGAAACTCTGCGAGCAGGTCACGCTGCTCGACCTCGGGCGCTCGCCCTTGCCGCTCTGGCCAAGCCCGGACTCGAACAGTGCCTGGAGCCAGTACTCGGCCACCTTGCGCCAGGCCGACGCGCTGGTGGTGGTGACGCCGGAGTGGAACGGCATGGCCTGCCCGGCCATCAAGAATTTCTTCGTGTATGCCGGCCACACCGAGCTGGGGCACAAGCCGGCGTTGCTGGTCGGGGTCTCGGCCGGCGTGGGTGGCGCCTACCCGCTCGCCGAGCTGCGGGCCTCCAGCTACAAGAACTGCCGGATCTGCTACCTGCCGGAACAGCTGATCGTTCGCCAGGTGGAAGGCGCATTCAATGCGCATGCCGAGCCCACGCCCGAAGAACGCCACCTGCGCGCTCGCGCCGACTGGACCCTGGAAGTCCTGGCCGACTATGCCGGCGCGATGAAGCACCTGCGCTCGCGCATCGATATCCGGGGCGTGCCCTTCGCCAACGGGATGTAGCACCGCGACACCGAAAGTGAATGCCCCGGTGGGCGTCCTGCCTCCCCCGGCGCCGTGAAGAAATTCGCTTGCGCCGGGACCCGTCCTCGCCAAACTGTGGCTACAGTCTTAGGAGCCGCCACGGGCCTGGGCGCCATGCTGCACGCCGGAAAGCCCATGGGCGGCCTGACAAAGACACGGGCAGCGGTGAACCTTATCGCCGCCTGCCCGGTCGATAGATGCAGTCTGGCCAGGTTTGGCGATCAGCCCCCGTTTCTTCCAATGGGGCGTCGTACGGCTGGTTTCATTTCCTGGAGAACCCCCGTGATAACGACCCGACACATCGCCAGCCTCAAAGCCTGGGGCGCCCATGGTTTCACCGCGACCGGCGTGGTCACGGCCTTTCTCGCCACCCTGGCACTGTTCGACAACCAGCCCAAGGCCTGCCTGCTGTGGCTGGGCGTGGCGCTGATCGTCGACGGGGTCGACGGCTCGCTGGCGCGCAAGGTCAATGTGCAATCGGTGCTGCCGCATTTCGACGGCTCGGTGCTGGACCTGGTGATCGACTACCTGACCTATGTGTTCATCCCGGCGCTGTTCATCTATCGCTACATCCCGCTGCCGGACTACAGCCCGCTGCTGGCGACCTCGGTGATCCTGGTGTCGTCGCTGTTCTGCTTCTGCAACGTCAACATGAAGAGCAAGGACAACTATTTCGTCGGCTTTCCCGCGGCCTGGAACGTGGTGGCGCTGGCGCTGTACATCCTTGCCCCGACACCCTGGCTGAGCCTTTCGAGCATCGTGGTCCTGGCGCTGCTGACCCTGACCCGGATGAAATTCCTCCACCCCTTCCGCGTGCGCCGCTTCATGCCGGTGAACATCGCGGTGACCGCCATCTGGCTGCTGTGCAGCCTGTCACTGGTGATCAACCATCCCTACAACGGCCCCTGGGTGATGGGCCTGTGGCTGGCGATGTCGGCGTACTTCCTGGGCATCTGCATCTGGCGCACCGCGCTGGGCGGGTTCGACCGCGCGCGAACCTGAACCCCTGCCGTACCCCTGAGCGCAACGAGACTCGACATGCTCTACCGCTTCGCCGCCGACACCCTGGTATCGCTGCACCTGGCCTTCATCCTGTTCGTGCTCCTGGGCGGCCTGCTGGTGCTCAAGTGGCCGCGCCTGGCCTGGCTGCACCTGCCCGCCGCGGCCTGGGGCGTGGCGGTCGAAGTCTTCCACCTGCCCTGCCCGCTGACCGACTGGGAAAACCGCATGCGCCACGGCGCCGGCCAGCAGGGTTATGGCGACGGTTTCATCGAGCACTACCTGATCCCACTGATCTACCCGGACGGGCTGACGCCACAGATCCAGATGGGCCTCGGCGCGCTGGTGCTGCTGATCAACGCCCTGGTCTACGGCCGGCTGTGGTGGCGGCACAGGCAACCGTGAAAAAACCGACGGCAAGGCTGGCGATTCCCGCGCCACACCCCACCCCGCCTGTGTATATTTCCAGGCAACCCCGTGGGCAACGGCGATCCTCGATCGCTTCGAGTGGAGTCCATAGATGCCCGATTACCAGATCCGCCAGCCGTGTCCGCCCGGCGCTTGCAACTGCGACCGCGAGCGCCTGCTGCAAACCCCTGGCAACGACCTGCGCATCCTCGGCCTGACCCGTCAGGAAGAAAAGCGCCTGCTCGACCGGCTGGAGAACCTGCAAAGCCTGAGCGACCTCGAACACATGCAGCGGCGGATGTACGAACTACTGGGCATCCGCGTGCAGATCGCTCCCAGCTTCAACGAAGTACGCAGCATGCGCGGCATCGCCATCCAGCTCGACGAGCTGCCGGGCCTGTGCCGCAAGACCCGCCAATCGATCCCCGCCGCGATCCGCCGTGGCCTGGAGAAGAACCCGGAAATCGCCTACCGCCTGCTCGACGCCCACGACCTGTTGCGCGACGCCTGAACTGGAATGCCCCGATGAAACCCACCGTCACGACCAGCCCCTCGATCGTTATCAGCGACACCCTCGACAGCACCTTCGAAACCCTGCTCGACAACGGCCTCGCCACCTTCAATGAGCAGATGACCGGCTACCACGACCGGCAGCCCCTGGCCGTGGAACTCAAGGACCCGGAGACCGGCCAGGTGCTGGGCGGCATCAGCGGGCGCACCTCCCTGGGCCTGCTGTTCATCGACCTGTTCTACCTGCCGGAAAACCTGCGCAACTCGGGCCTCGGTACCCAACTGCTGCAGGCGTGCGAAGACGAAGGCCGGCGCCGCGGCTGCCGCTCGGCCGTGCTCTACACCCTGAGCTTCCAGGCGCCGTCCTTCTACGAAAAACACGGCTGGCAACGCTTCGGCGAAATCCCCTGCGACCCCGAAGGCAGCAGCCGGGTCTTCATGAGCAAGGCCTTGTAGGAGCGAGCTTGCTCGCGATGGCCGCGCGCGGAGTACCTGATCCACTGCGTTATCGTTCATCGCGAGCAAGCTCGCTACAGAGGAAGGGCTTGGCTCACCAGTTATGGCTGTTGATCCGCTTTTGCCCCAGCAACTGATCGACCATGGTCACGGCGGCCTCTTTCGAAGCGCAGTGCAGCAAGGGGTAGCCCCAGAACTTGCGGTAGGTGTCGGCGAAGGCCTCCACCCGGGCCTGGGTCGCGCCGTCGGGGGCGATGACGATACTGGCCCGGATCCAGCGGCGGATCGCCTCCTTGTTGCCTTTCATCCACAAGGAGGCCTGCTTGAGGCTGGCCTGGGCGTCTTCGCCTTGCTGCGGTTGTTCGCCGGGCGCATCGGCGGTCACCAGCACAAAGGGTTGCTGGCGTTGCAGCAACTGGTCGAGCTGGCTGAAAGGATCGGCCTGGCCGGCCGCGCCACGGTAGTGCATCCAGACCAGGGGGAACTGACGATCGTCGATGTTCATAAGGCTTCCTCGACAAGAGACAAATAGGAATCCCTATCATCTGCAAAGGAGGAATTGTCTGCATCAGTCAATCTGGACAAGCTATTGACCGTTTCAGCCAAATGAAGATTCAGCGCCCCGGACCTGCGCATGGTCGCCCAGCAGCATCCTGCGCTCGGCGAGGAAACGCGCCGGCGGCTGGCCCACGGCCTTCTTGAACATGCGGATAAAGGCACTGGCGCTTTCATAACCCAGGCCCAGCGCCACGCTTTCCACCGACTCGCCTCGGGCCAGGCGCTTGATCCCCAGCAGGATGTGCAACTGACGTTGCCACTGGCCGAAACTCAGGCCGGTCTCGGCCAGGATCAGCCGGCTCAGGTTGCGTTTGCTCATGCCGATCTGCTCGCCCCAGCCACCCAGGCTGCGACGCTCGGCCGGCTGCTCGATGAGCGACGCGGCCATGGCGCGCAATTGCGGGTGCCGGGGCATGGGCAGGTGGATCTGTTCCTGGGGCGCGGCGGCCAGTTCATCCAGGGCCACCGCCATCAAGCGCCCCTGCGGGCCGTCGAGGTCGTAGAGCTCGGGCACCTCCACGCACCGCTTGAGCAACGCCTGCAACAGCGGCGAAACCGCCAGGGTGCAACAGGCCCCGGGCAGGCCGCGGACCTGTTCCGGTTCGACGAACAGGCAGTAACCCTCGGTGCGCTCCAGGCCCCGCACGTTGTGCCGCATATCCCCGGGAATCCACACCGCGCAATGCGGCGGCGCCATCCACAGGCCTTCGTCGGTCTCGCAGGTGATCACCCCGGCCAGCGGGAACAGCAGCTGCGCCTTGCGGTGGCTGTGCCACGGCCGCTCCCAGCGCGTGGCCTGGTGGGAGATCCGCAGCGCATACAGCGGCCGGTCGATCCGGTCCGGGTCCTGGGGGTGGTGTTGGTCGTGCAGTACCGGCATGGCGAAACCCGTGGAGGATAAGACTCGCGCCACTGACCGGCGCGAGCCTCTGACGCAGGGGATTGTGCTGGCCGTTGGACGTTTCGCCAAGCAGCGCCGGCGACTCCCCGGGAATCAGGACGACGGCGTTGCCGCGCCATGCAGGAACATCTGCTCCAGGACCAGCGCCGACGCCGCTGGCGCAGCACGGCCCAGGCGTTCGGAATCGACGATGCCGCAGATCAGGGTCATGAACAGATCGCTCAACACCGGCGCACTGACGTCGATGCGCAGGTAACCCTCTTGCTGCGCCCGCAGGAAGAAGCCGTCCAGGGCGTCGATGCATGGCTGCCAGCGATTGCCCTCGGCGTTGGGCGCCATGGTGTCCGGGCGGTACTGGAAGACCATGAACAGCAGCAGTTCGCGCTGGGCCAGGTTGAGCTGGATCAGACTGCGCAGGGCCACCGCCGGTGCGGCCTGGTGCAAGTCCGCGGTCTCGATGATCTGCTTCATCACCTCGCAGGTGTGGCTCATCAGCATCTCGACCAGGTTGTCCCGGGTGCCACAGAACCGATGCAGGGTGGCCTTGCTCACCCCCGCCGCCTCGGCCAGTTCCTTCAGTGTCCCCCACGGATGGTCGACGATGGCTACGGCCAGCGCCTTGAGGAGTTTTTCGTCGGAAGCGGGCGAAGACATAAAGGCAGACTCATTCTGGGCAGGAAGAACGCACGCATTGTGCAGAAAATCCCTACAAGCTCAAGGGAACTGACACTTTTAACAGAAAAGAATCATTTGAGACAAATTTGCCTCAAAAGAATCTTGCAGATACTATTCGCGCCTTTCCAGAACCAGTCTCCAGGTGAAAACATGAATGCGTTGCGCGAACTGCGTGTATTGAGCTTGGCAGCGGTGGCCCTGATGGGCATGGCCGGCTGCGGCAATGGCGAGCAGCCCGGAGCGCAACAGAATGCGCCCAGGCAGGTCGAGACCCTGACCGTCCTCCCCGAAACCCTGGCCCTAAGCAGCGAACTGCCCGGCCGTATCGAGCCGGTGCGGGTCGCCGAAGTGCGGGCGCGGGTGGCCGGTATCGTGATCCAGCGCCACTTCGAGGAGGGCGCGGACGTGAAAGCCGGCGACCTGCTGTTCCAGATCGATCCGGCACCGCTCAAGGCCGCGCTGTCTCGCGCCCAGGGCGAACTGGCGCGGACCGAGGCGCAACAGAGCGAGACCCAGGCCCGGCTCAAGCGTTATGAACAACTGGCGAAAGTCGAAGCGGTCAGCCAGCAGGACCTCGACACCGCCCGCTCCGCCCTGCAGAGCAGCCAGGCCGCTCGCCAGTCGGCCCGCGCCGATCTGGAAACCGCCCGCCTCAACCTGGGTTACGCCACGGTCCGCGCGCCGATCTCCGGGCGCATCGGCCGCGCCCTGGTCACCGAGGGCGCCCTGGTGGGCCAGGGCGAAGTGACCCTGATGGCGCGCATCCAGCAACTGGACCCGATCTACGCCGACTTCACCCAGCCGGTGGCCGAGGCCCTGCGCCTGCGCGAAGCGCTCAAGCAAGGCAGCCTGTCCGCCGGCGACGAGTCGCGGCTGTCGATCCTGGTCGAGGGCACTGAGTTGCGCAGCCAGGGCGAATTGCTGTTCTCCGATGTCTCGGTGGACCGCGGCACCGGCCAGGTGTCCCTGCGCGGGCGCTTCGACAACCCCGAAGGCACATTGCTGCCGGGTATGTACGTGCGGGTGAAAGTGCCCCAGGGCACCGACCGCCAGGCCCTGCTGGTGCCGCAACGGGCGGTGCAGCGCGGCAGCGACGGCCAGGCCCGGGTGCTGGTGGTGGACGCCAGCGACAGCGTCGCCCAGCGCCCGGTGCAGACCGGCGTCATGCAGGACAAGCGCTGGCAGATCACCCAGGGCCTGGAAAGCGGCGACCGGGTCATAGTCGGCGGCATGAACGGCCTCAACCCCGGCGACAAGGTCGCCATTCAACAGCCCGATCCGCAACCCGCGCAGCAGCAGGCAGCCCGTCAGTAAGTCCGGCCCCGCGTTCGAGGACCCACCATGTCTCTGTTCTTTATCAAACGGCCCAAGTTCGCCTGGGTCGTCGCCTTGTTCATTTCCCTGGCCGGCCTGCTGGTGATCCCTGCCCTGCCGGTGGCCCAGTACCCCAACGTAGCGCCACCGCAGATCAGCATCACTGCCACCTACCCCGGCGCTTCGGCGAAGGTGCTGGTGGACTCGGTCACCAGCGTGATCGAGGAGGAGCTCAACGGCGCCAAGGGCCTGTTGTATTTCGACTCCACCAGCAACTCCAATGGCGTCGCCGAAATCGTCGTCACCTTCGAGCCGGGCGTACAGCCGGACATGGCCCAGGTGGAGGTGCAGAACCGCCTGAAAAAGGCCGAGGCGCGCCTGCCCCAGGCCGTGCTCAGCCAAGGTGTCCAGGTCGAACAGACCAGCGCCGGCTTCCTGATGATCTACGCCCTGAGCTACAAGGAAGGCGCCCGGGAGCAGGACACCACCCTGCTGGCCGACTACGCCGCGCGTAACGTCAACAACGAGATCCGCCGGGTCGAAGGCGTGGGCAAGCTGCAGTTCTTCGCCTCGGAAGCGGCCATGCGGGTCTGGATCGACCCACAGAGCCTGGTGGGCTACGGCCTGTCCATCGAGGACATCGGCAACGCGATCCGCGCGCAGAACGTGCAGGTCCCGGCGGGCAGTTTCGGCAGCGCCCCGGGTGCGGTCGGCCAGGAGCTGACCGCCACCCTGGCGGTCAAGGGCACCCTGGACAACCCCGAGGAGTTCGGGCGCATCGTGCTGCGCGCCAACCAGGACGGCTCCAAGGTCACCCTGGCCGACGTGGCGCGGATCCAGGTCGGCAGCCAGGACTACAACTTCACCACCCGCCTCAATGGCAAGCCAGCGGTGGGCGCGGCCATCCAGCTGTCGCCCGGGGCCAACGCGATCAAGACCGCCAGCGCGATCAAGGAACGCCTGCACGAGCTGTCGGTGAACTTCCCGGAGAACGTCCAGTACTCCGTGCCTTACGACACCTCGCGCTTCGTCGACGTGGCCATCGAGAAGGTCATCCACACCCTGATCGAAGCCATGGTCCTGGTGTTCCTGGTGATGTTCCTGTTCCTGCAGAACCTGCGCTACACCCTGATTCCCAGCATCGTGGTGCCGGTATGCCTGGCCGGGACGCTGACGGTGATGTACCTGCTGGGCTTCTCGGTGAACATGATGACCATGTTCGGCATGGTGCTGGCCATCGGTATCCTGGTGGACGACGCCATTGTGGTGGTGGAGAACGTCGAGCGGATCATGGCCGAAGAAGGCCTGTCCCCGGCGGCGGCCACCGTCAAGGCCATGGGCCAGGTCTCGGGGGCGATCATCGGCATCACCCTGGTGCTGTCGGCAGTGTTCATGCCGCTGGCATTCATGGCCGGCTCGGTGGGGGTCATCTACCAGCAGTTCTCGCTGTCGCTGGCGGTGTCGATCCTGTTCTCCGGTTTCCTCGCGCTGACCTTCACCCCGGCCCTGTGCGCCACCCTGCTCAAGCCGGTAGCCCCGGGGCACCATGAGAAACGCGGTTTCTTCGGTGCCTTCAACCGCCTGTTCGGCCGCCTGACCGAGCGCTACAGCGCCTTGAACAACCACCTGGGGCGACGCGCCGGGCGCTACATGCTGGTCTACCTGGGCGTGGTGATGCTGCTGGGCTTCGTCTACCTGCGCCTGCCCGAGTCCTTCGTGCCCGTGGAAGACCAGGGCTACATGATCGTCGACGTGCAGCTGCCACCGGGCGCCTCCCGTGAGCGCACCTCGGCCACCGGCCAGCAGCTGGAGCAATTCCTCGCCTCCCGCGAGGCCGTGGCCAATACCTTCCTGGTGCTGGGGTTCAGCTTCTCCGGGCAGGGCGAGAACGCCGCCCTGGCCTTCCCGACCCTGACGGACTGGTCGCAACGCGGCGCCGAGCAGTCGGCCGAGGCGGAAACCGCCCAGGTCAACCAGCGCTTCGCCAGCCCCGACGACGGCAGCGTGATGGCTGTCAGCCCGCCGCCGATCGACGGCATGGGCAACTCCGGCGGTTTCTCCCTGCGCCTGCAGGATCGTGGCGGCCTGGGGCGCGAGGCCCTGCTGGCGGCCCGCGACCAGTTGCTCGGCGAAACCTACGGCAACCCGATGATTCTCTACGCGATGATGGAAGGCCTGGCCGAGGCGCCCCAGCTGCGCCTGGATATCGACCGGGACAAGGCCCAGGCGCTGGGCGTGGGGTTCGACGCGATCAATAACGCCCTGTCCACCGCCTTCGGCTCGGCGGTGATCAACGACTTCGCCAACGCCGGGCGCCAGCAACGGGTGGTGGTACAGGCCGACCAGAGCCAGCGCATGACTCCGGAGAGCGTGCTCAAGCTCTATATCCCCAACAGCAGCGGTGCCCTGGTGCCCCTGAGTGCCTTTGTCTCCACCCATTGGGAAGAAGGCCCGGTGCAGATCGCCCGCTACAACGGCTACCCGGCGATCCGCATCTCCGGCGACGCCATGCCCGGGGTCAGCACCGGCGAGGCCATGGCGGAGATCGAACGCCTGGCGGCCAAGTTGCCGGCCGGTATCGGCTACGAATGGACCGGCCTGTCCTATCAGGAAAAGATCGCCAGCGGCCAGGCCCTGCAACTCTTCGCCCTGGCCTTCGTGGTGGTGTTCCTGTTGCTGGTGGCGCTGTACGAGAGCTGGACCATTCCCCTGGTGGTGATGCTGATCGTGCCGGTGGGCGCCCTCGGCTCGGTACTGGCGGTGACCGCCGTCGGCATGCCCAACGACGTGTACTTCAAGGTCGGGCTGATCACCATCATCGGCCTGGCGGCGAAGAACGCGATCCTGATCGTCGAGTTCGCCAAGGATCTCTGGGCCGAGGGCTATAGCCTGCGGGACGCCGCCCTCAAGGCAGCACGCCTGCGCTTTCGGCCGATCGTCATGACCTCCCTCGCGTTCATCCTCGGCGTGGTGCCGCTGGCCCTGGCCACCGGCGCCGGCGCGGCCAGCCAGCGCGCCATCGGCACCGGAGTGATCGGAGGCATGCTCAGCGCCACGTTGCTGGGGGTGATCTTCGTCCCGATCTTCTTTGTCTGGGTACTGTCGCTGCTGCGCCACGAACCCACGACGCACAACGATGACCTGCAACCTGCGCGGACCGAGGAATGACCGGCATGAAATCCACCCCCTTGATCTACGCTGCCCTGCCCCTGGCCCTGCTGTTGGCCGGCTGCTCCCTGGCACCGCGCTACGAACGTCCGTCGGCACCGGTCGCCGCAACCTGGGAAGGCCAGGCCACGACGTCGAAGGAGCTACCGCAGTGGCAAGCCTTTGTCCTCAATCCCGACCTGCGGGCGCTGGTGGACTGCGCCCTGGCCAACAACCGCTCCCTGCGCCAGGCGCTGCTGGATATCGAAGCGGCCCGGGCGCAATACCGCATCCAGCGCGCCGACCGCCTGCCAGGGTTGAACGCCAGCGGCTCGGGTAACCGCCAGCGCCTGCCGGCCGACCTGTCGTCCAGCCAGGCGGCCGGAGTGTCCAGCACCTACCAGGTGGGGCTGAGCCTGCCGGAGTACGAGATCGACCTGTTCGGCCGCGTGCGCAACCTGTCGGACGCCGCCCTGGAGCAATACCTGGCCACCGAGGAAGCCACCCGCGCCAGCCAGTTGGCGTTGATATCCGAGGTGATCCAGGCCTACCTGACCTGGGACGGCACCCAACGCCAGCTGGCCCTGACCCGGGACACCCTGCGCAGCCGCGAACAGTCCCTGGAGCTGATCGGCCAGCGGCGCACCATCGGCACCGCCACGGCCCTGGATTATCAGGAGGCCCAGGGCCTGGTGGAGCAATCCCGGGCCGAGCTGGAAAACACCGACCGCCAGCTGCATCTGGCGCGCAATGCCCTGACTCTGCTGGTGGGCACACCGGACGCGCTGCGAGCCCTGCCCACCCAGCCGCGCAGCGAACTGCTGCTGGTACAGGACATGCTGCCCGGGGCGCCATCCGAGCTGCTCGCCCGGCGTCCGGACGTGCTGGCCAGCGAGCATCGGCTCAAGGCTCGCCATGCCGATATCGGCGCGGCGCGGGCGGCATTCTTTCCGCGCATCACCCTGAGCGGCAGCCTCGGCACTTCCAGCAGCGAGATGTCCGGGCTGTTCGACGGCGGTTCGCGGTCCTGGTCGTTCCTGCCCTCGGTGTCGATCCCGATCTTCGCCGGCGGGCGCAACCGGGCCAGCCTGGACCTGGCCGAGGTACGCAAAGACAGCGCCGTGGCCGCCTACGAAGGCACCCTGCAACAGGCCTTTCGCGAAGTGGCCGACGCCCTCGCCGCCAGCGACACCCTGCGCCGCGAGGAGGCAGCGCGCCAGGGCCTGGCCCGCACCAGCCAGGCCACCCTGGAGCTGGCCAAGGCCCGCTACGACAGCGGCCTGGACGATCACCTGCGCTACCTGGACGCCCAGCGCAGTGCCTTCAACGACCAGTCCACGCTGATCCGCATCAGCACCCAGCGGCAGATCGCCCTGGTGGACCTGTTCCGGGCCATGGGCGGTGGCTGGGACAAGCAGCCGCTCTAGGGGGGCTGCAATCCGGGCAGGGTAGCGGGCAGGCAAGCCCACTGCCCTGCCCGTTTTTTTGCGCCGGCCGGCACCGGGCATCGGGCAATCCGCCGGCGGCCTGGAACTTCTTCCGATACGCCGCCGGCAGCAGGCCGACCCGTTGCTGGAACAGCCGGCGAAACGAGTTGCTGTCTTCGTAGCCCACCTTGTAGGTGATGCTGTCCAGGGTCATGCGCGTGGATTCCAGCAGCGCCTTGGCCTTTTCCAGGCGTAGCGTCTGCAGGTAGGCCTGCGGCGTGTAGCCGGTGGCCTTCTTGAAGCGCCGCTTGAAGTTCCTCACGCCGAAGCCGAAGCGCCGGGCCGTGTCGTCGATCGGCAGCGGCTGGTCGAAGTGTTCCTCCAGCCAGTCCTGCACCCGCAGGATCTCGCCATCGCCGTGCTCTTCGACAATGACCACATGACATACACCGACTGCTCGCTGCGCACCTTGTCGATCAACAGGTACTGGCCGCATTTCTGCGCCAGTTCCAGGGTGGCGCTGGCGGCGGAACAGCGATCGGCCAGGAGCAAGGTGACGTGCATGGTGGATTGCGTTGCGCTTTTCGCATGAAAAATGTCATTTGCGCACCTGGATTAGCCGATCCCCCCTTGCCTAAAGTGCGGCCCTCCTTTCAATCGTCGGTGTACTCATGAATCTCTGGTTCCGCATGCTGCTCATGCTGTTTCGTCGTCCGTGGCGCAAGCCGGTCGAAGGCCTGGCCACCACCGTCGTGCGCATGCGCGTCTGGCCGCTCGACCTCGACCTCAACCGCCACGTCACCAACGGCCGCTACTTCACCCTGGCCGACCTCGGGCGCATGGACTTCGTCCTGCGCAGCGGCGCCTACCGCGTGGCCCTGCGCCACAGGGCGGTGCCGATCGTTGGCGATGTGTGGGGCAAGTTCCGCCGTGAACTGAAGCTGTTCGAAGCCTTCGAGGTCCACAGCCGGATCCTCGGCTGGGACGAGAAATGGAGCTTCATGGAACACCGCTTCGTGAGCAAGGGCCGGGTCACCGGCGTGGTGGTGATGCGCGGCCTGTTCCGCTCGGCCAAAGGCACGATCCCCCCCGGTGAGTTCGTCCATGAACTGGGCCTGGAGCTGTCGCCCGAACTGCCACAGTGGCTGAAAGACTGGTCGCAAAGCTGCGACGACATGAGCGTGCAACTGCGCGCGGAAGAAAACCCGGCGCGTTGAGGCAGGTCGCTGAGACAACAACGCCATTGCCGACCCAGGTCGACAATGGCGTTGATGCGCGACAGCCAGCGTTTGACCGAGTGAGCGAGCGACGCGCCCGCCCACTCACTCAGTGCGGGGCGCGGGGGATGGTCTTGAGCAGGTCTTCGGGGCTGATGTGGCCGACCACGCTGCCCGGTTGCGGCATGTTGAGGATGTGGCCTTTCATCTTGCCGATGATGTGCATCTCGCACGGCTTGCAGTCGAACTTCAGGGTCAGCACTTCGTCACCGTGAATCAGCTGCATCGGCGCCACCTTGGTACGCACGCCGGTCACGCCCTTGGCCTGTTTCGGGCACAGGTTGAAGGAGAAACGCAGGCAGTGCTTGGTGATCATCACCGGCACTTCACCGGCCTCTTCGTGGGCCTCATAGGCCGCATCGATCAGCTTCACGCCATGACGGTGATAGAAGTCGCGAGCCTTCTGGTTGTAGACGTTGGCCAGGAACGACAGGTGCGATTCCGGGTACACCGGCGGCGGCGTGGTCTCGGCCTTGCGGCTGCCACGCGGGTGGGCGGCGATCCGCGCGGCGGTCAAGGCTTCGATCACTTCCCGGCGCAATGCCTTGAGCTGCGAGTTGGGGACGAAGTAAGCCTGCGGCGCATCGAGCTTGATGTCGATGGCGTGGTACTGCGTGGTGCCGAGCTGGCCGAGCAGGTCCTGCAATTGCTCCAGCGCCTGCTCCGGCTTGTTGGCGACGCCGAACGGGCCGTTCAGGGTCACGCTGGCGCTGATCCCTTCTTCACTGGTCGCGGTCACTTCCAGCTGCTCTTCACGCAGGCGCGCGACCCAGCTCAGGGCCACGCGACGTTCGGCGGACGTCTTCTGCAGGGCCTGTTGCCAGTTGTGATCGAGGTTGCGGTTCAGCGGGTGGTTCGGCCGCAGCTTGTAAAGGCCTTCCGGCATCTCGTTGGGCTCGACGCGATAGCGATAGCGCTTCTCGCCGTCCTCTTCGAACTCGCCCTTGGGCTCGGCGATGTTGGCGCGGAACCCCACCACTTCGCGCTTGACCAGCACGTTGAGGCCGTCACCGTTGGACAGCGGCTCATGGGTCACCACGTGCAGGTCGCGCTTGGCGACTTTCTCCACCACGCCCACCGGCAGGCCGGTGAAGGTCGGCGAGTCGAAGGCGCCGATGTCGATCTTGCGATCGGTGACGAAATAATCGGTGCTGCCGCGGTGGAAGGTCTTCTCCGGGTCGGGCAGGAAGAAGTGCGCGGTGCGGCCGCTGGAGGCGCGGGCCAGGTCCGGGCGGTCTTCGAGCACATCGTCCAGGCGCTGGCGGTAATAGGCGGTGATGTTCTTCACATAGCCCATGTCCTTGTAGCGCCCTTCGATCTTGAACGAGCGCACGCCGGCCTCCACCAGGGCGCGGATGTTGGCGCTCTGGTTGTTGTCCTTCATCGACAGCAGGTGTTTCTCGTAGGCGATCACGCCGCCCTTTTCGTCCTTGAGGGTGTACGGCAGGCGGCAGGCCTGGGAGCAGTCGCCACGGTTGGCGCTGCGGCCGGTCTGCGCGTGGGAGATGTTGCACTGGCCGGAGAAGGCCACGCACAGCGCGCCGTGGATGAAGAACTCGATCGCCGCGTCGGTTTCGTCGGCGATGGCGCGGATTTCCTTGAGGTTCAGCTCGCGGGCCAGGACCAGTTGCGAGAAACCGGCCTGGTCGAGGAACTTGGCCCGCGCCAGGGTGCGGATATCGGTCTGGGTGCTGGCGTGCAGCTCGATCGGCGGAATGTCCAGCTCCATCACGCCCAGGTCCTGGACGATCAGCGCGTCGACGCCCGCGTCGTACAGCTGGTGGATCAGCTTGCGCGCCGGCTCCAGCTCGTTGTCGTGGAGGATGGTGTTGAGGGTGGTGAAAATCCGTGCGTGGTAGCGTCGGGCGAACTCCACCAGCTCGGCGATTTCACTCACCTCGTTGCAGGCGTTGTGGCGCGCGCCGAAGCTCGGGCCGCCGATGTACACGGCGTCGGCGCCATGCAGGATGGCCTCGCGGGCGATGGCTACATCGCGGGCAGGGCTGAGCAATTCCAGGTGATGTTTGGGCAAGGACATATTTTTTTAGTCAGGCTCGTCGAGGCGTGCATTGTAGCGGCGAAACGCCCGACCGGCACCCGTGTACTGCCCGGTGGCGCCCACTCGCCGGGCGGCGCCACCGGCTAACGGCTGGAACTCAGGCCTTGGCTGCCATCGCGGTGACTTCCACGCGCATGCCTTCGACCGCCAGGGACGCCACGCCAACGGCGGCGCGCACCGGCCAGGGCTTGGCGAAGAAGCGCTGGTAGACCTCGTTGAACGCGGCGCGGTCGGCCATGTCGGTGAGGTAGATGGTCAGGTGCAGGACCCGGTCCATGGAGCTGCCGGCCTTTTCCAGGGCCACCTTGAGCGCCTGCAGGGTGCACTCGCTCTGCGCGGTGATGCCACCCAGCTCCAGGCTGCCATCGGCGCGGGTGGGGATCTGGGTGGAAACCAGGATGCCAGCGAAGCCGGCGACGTCGGAGGAAATGGAGTCGGCGTCGGGATCGGGAATGAAGTCGATATCGTGGTTGGCCATGGGGCTCTCTTGTTCGGGGTGATAAAGGATGGCCGGCGCCTCGCTGGGCAACGGCTTTGGCGCGCCAGTTTACCGTCCCGGCGCCGGGTCGTGCGGGAATCGGCGGGAAAACCCGGCAGGTTACCGGCGCCTCCTCCTCGCCCGATGGACAACCGGTAACATTCCAGGGCGCGGGCGCCGCTGCTGCCCGGCTATTATCCCTGCCAGGCATTTATCGCCGACCGGCCCTTCGCACCCTGCTGGCCATCCGCGCATCCAAACGGAGAACACCCCCATGAAAATCGTGATCACCAGCGTGGTCGTCGACGACCAGGCCAAGGCCCTGGCCTTCTACCGGGACGTGCTGGGCTTTCAACTCAAGCACGACATCGCCATGGGCGAGCATCGCTGGTTGACGCTGACCTCGCCCGGCGACCCCGACGGCGTCGAGTTGCTGCTGGAGCCCGACGCCCACCCAGCCGCCAAGCCGTTCACCTCGGCGCTGAAACGCGATGGCATTCCCTTCACCTTCTTCGGGGTCGAGGACATACACGCCGAATATGCCCGGTTGAGTGCCCTGGGTGTGCAGTTCACCCGGCCGCCGACGGTCGCCGGCCCGGTGACCCTGGCGGTCTTCGACGACACCTGCGGCAACCTTATCCAGATCGTCCAGCAGACCTGAACAGACATGGCATGGCGAACTGGAGGCAGGCCCTCGACGATCTCATTGGATTGCGCGAAGCCTGAATAATCAGCTTCGCGCAGATATCCGCTCGCTTCCCGTTTCACGGCCTGTCGGGCATGACGCCGCCAATCATCACTGCCGTCGATCATTCAAATCATGAAAGCGGATTTTTTATTTTCCGCCGATGCCTTCAGAATGGCGCCACCTTCAATACCGTCGGACAAGTACGTCATGAATATCAATTTTGCAGTCGCCTGCATGATCGTGGTTTCCTTTGCCATCGCCCTGTTCCACACCTGATCGGTAGCCTCGCTCGACATGGCACCCGGCCATCGGCACGGGTGCAGGCCACTGACTTGCCGCGTTCCCCACGTGGCATTTGTTGAACATCAAGAACCTGTCCTCACCCTCGGGAACTCCCAAAGTTAAATGCTTCAGGGTGCCGCCAAGCTTCTTCGTGGCTCAGCCATGACAGCTAAGGAACAAGTCCAGGTCTTTTGGCAGAGTGATCGCCGCGAGATGCTCTATTGCATCAGTTTGTTCGGGGGTTAGAAAATAGCTGCTCACGGCCTCCGCCTCGCTCTGCCAGCCCATCACAGGCATCAGGCATTCTGTGGTGAGCGTTGGTAACTCCATCTCGAATACCGCTTCATCGCCATCTGGAGGTATGCCGTATATCTCGAATTTCAGTTCGTACTTCATGGTTCAATTTCCCTGGATCTGTCTGCCGGCTTGGTTTGCCGCCCCGTTATCGGGTCGAACTCACCTAGATGTTTCCCGCGCTTGTTGTATTTCTCCAATGCCCCATGCTGAGAGTCCCACTCATAGAGTGTGCCGTCTTTATCTTTCCAGCGGTCACGCAAGCCGCCACCCTTTTTCCGAGTCTTAGGTCTCGCCAGCTTGAGGCCAGGGAATGCAGGGAAGCTTTTAGGTTTGGGGTAGTAGCTGTGATCTCCTGGCAGGATTAGCGAGATGTAAATCGGCTGGATACCGGTGTTCGGAAACCAGATGATTGCATCTTGGTAGTCGGGCGGATGCACTGGATTGACCAATATCTTATCGGCCTGCTCAGTGGGTGGAAAAACCCAGGCCCCGGGCTTCAACAAGGCGCCTTCCAGCGTGGGGATGCCTAGCACGGCGTTTGGATCGGCTGCCGGAGTCCATATGAGCTCAGTTCCGTTCCCCAAATCCGCTACCAGTTGATCGCCAAGGCTCTTCGCTTCGATAACAGGCACCTGCTGCCACTCTGCCTTGGTCCCGGTATAGAACCCGTAAACACTCACAGAACCATCCGGCAGATGTTTTACATTGACCCGCACACGGGTGTTCCCTTGGCTCAACTGCGCGTATTGCTCGAAGGTATAGAAGGCACTGTCAGCCGACGTATCGTCAGGCAGCAGTAATGCCGCGAAACCAACTGCCGTGGAACCCGCCAAGGCCAAGGTGCCACCAAGACGAGCTACCAGCCCCGAAGCACTCCCCGAACCACCCACCCATTGCAGTGGAGTACCGCCTGCGGATATCACTGGGCCGGTGCCCAGCACCGCATAAGTACCGTATTGCTTCAGCAACTCGACGGGCACAAAACCACCGGGGTTGCTATGGTTTATCACCCCATTGGGCAAGGTGCAGGACTTGGCGAAGACACAGCCAACAGGACCAGGCTTTGCCTCTGGCTTGGCTGGTAGGTCCTTGTATTCGGCCCAGCGTTGTTCACCGAGATCGACAGGTTCCACGCCTCTATCGCGATAGCCCTTCGGGGCGTTGGGTACATAGCCGCTCATCCGTGTCCGCTTCCGCATTACCCATAAAAAAGCCTCCGGGAGGAGGCGAATAGTTGCAGTTGGCGGTTGGACATTACCCTGAAGGGCGGCAGTTGGTAGTTAGGACAATTCTGAAGATTCGTCGTTAAACATCTCTTTAAAATCGGGTAGACATTGGTTTTGTAAGTCCTCACGGTCAGTTGTGTTTAAAATGCCCGCCCTTTTATTGTCGGCCCTCCTTCGATGAACTCCGAAGCCCTCTCCATCCTGCACCATCACCTGCTGACAGCCCTGGCGTCCGCTCCCGCGGAAACCCGGCGCCTGTTCCATGGCCGCGGGCGTTGCTGGCCGGGGCTGGAGCAAGTGACCGTGGACTGGCTGCAGGGCGTGGTGCTGGTGGCGCTGTTCAAGGAGCCGGAGCCGCAACAGCTGGAGGCGCTCAAGCAATTGCTGCTGGCAATCAGCACCTCGCCGCAGTGGCAGGCCTGTGGCGCCCACACCCTGGTGCTGCAGCACCGCTATCAGCTGCAAAGCCCGGTGGACTGGCTGGTGGGCGAACCTATCGAGGAATGGACCCTGGTCGAGGAAGGCCTGAAATATCGGGTGGACCTGGGCAAGAAGCAGAACAACGGCCTGTTTCTCGACATGCGCTACGGCCGCAACTGGGTGCGCGCCAATGCCCGGGGCAAGCGCGTGCTGAACCTGTTCGCCTACACCTGCGGCTTCTCGGTGGCGGCCATCGAAGGCGGCGCGACCCATGTGGTCAACCTCGACATGTCGCGCCCGGCCCTGAGCCGTGGCCGCGACAATCACCGGCTCAACGGCCATGACCTGAGCCGGGTGAGCTTTCTCGGCCATGACCTGTTCAAGTCCTGGAGCAAGGTGAAGAACGCCGGCCCCTACGACATGGTGATCATCGACCCGCCTTCGTTCCAGAAAGGCAGCTTCCTGCTGACCAAGGACTACGCCCGGGTGCTGCGCCGCCTGCCGGAACTGCTCACCGCCGACGGCTGCGTGCTGGCCTGCATGAACGACCCGGCTGTCGCCTCGGACTTCCTGATCGACGGCGTCACCCGCGAAGCCCCGGGCCTGCGCTTCGAGCAACGGCTGGACAACCCGCCGGAGTTTCCCGATACCGATAGCGAAAGCGGCCTGAAGGCCCTGGTGTTCCGCCGGGTCGAATAAGCGCGCGGCGGCTCAGGCCGGGCTTGTCGCAGGTTCGTACCCGCAATCCACCGGCCCAGGCCAGCACCTTGATAACAACCGGCACCTTCCGCCGCCGTCACACCGGCGCCTGCACCACCTCGATGCCCAGGCGCCGGTAGTCCTCGAGGCTGCCCGAGGCCAGGTGCTGCTCGGTGATCAGCGTATGCAGGCGATTGCACGGCGCCACGGCAAAGGGTTCCACCGCGCCGAGCTTGTCGGCGGTGGTCACCGCGACCACCTGGGATGCGCTGTCGAGCAGGGCCTGTTTCACCGGCACCTCGTCGAAGTGCAGCGAGGTGATGCCGACCTCCGGGTGAATCGCGCAGACCCCGGTGAACAGCAGATCGGCGCGGATCCCCTGGATCAGGCATACCGCCTCATGGCCACCGGAGGACAGGGTCGCCGGGTTGAGCCGGCCGCCGGCGAGAATCACCTGGCTGCGTGGGTACTCGGCCAGGGCGATGGCGATCAGCGGCGAAGCGGTGACCGCGGTGATGCCGATATCGGCAGGCAGGGACTGGGCGATCAGCAGCGTGGTCGAGCCCGAGTCGAACATCACGATCTGCCCTTCCTGCACCCGCTGCGCGCCGAGCCTGGCCAGGTGGCGCTTGACCTCGCTGCTTTCGCCCAGGCGGGTGAACACATCCTTGCCGGTGTCCTTGGGCCGTGGCAGCGCGCCACCGTGGACCCGCTGCAACAGCCCGGCATCGGCCAGCTCCGCCAGGTCGCGGCGGATGGTGTCCTCCGAGACCGCGAAATGCTGGCCAAGCTCGGAGGCCATGACCTTGCCGTCGCGTTCGAGCAGCAAGAGGATCTTCTGCCGACGCACATGGGGCAGCTCGGCGACGGAATGCTGGTTTTGCATGTTTATGCCTGCTTTTGCGTGTTTATGCGAGATTAGCCAAGACCCCGCCCAAACACAATGCCTGCCCTGGGCATTGGCCGCCGGGGCCCAGGCTTGCTTTACTGATTCAATCCCAGGTCGAAACCTGTCCCGCCCACAGGCCGTGTGGCGCCAGGACGCCCCCATGATTGAAGAGGTAGCGCGCGATGGAACGTCTCAGTGCCAAAGACTTCGCTCCCGAATTGCTTGAACTCTACGACTACTACGCCCACGGCACGATCAGCCGCCGCGAGTTCCTCGACCGGGCGGCGGCCTTCACCCTGGTCGGGCTGACCGCCAGCGCCACCCTCGCCGCCCTGACACCGAACTACGCCCTGGCCGAACAGGTGTCGTTCACCGATCCGCAGATCGTCGCCGAATACATCACCTACCCCTCGCCCAAGGGCCACAAACAGGTCCGGGGTTACCTGGTACGCCCGGCGAAAGCCGAAGGCAAGCTGCCGGCGGTGGTGGTGGCCCATGAAAACCGCGGGCTCAACCCCTATATCGAGGACGTCGCGCGGCGCCTGGCCAAGGCCGGCTTCATCGCCCTGGCCCCCGACGGCCTGACGTCGGTCGGCGGCTACCCCGGCAACGACGACAAAGGCCGAGAGCTGCAACAGAAGGTCAATCCGGAAAAGCTGATGAACGACTTTTTCGCCGCCATCCAATGGCTGCTCGAGCACGACGCCAGCACCGGCAAGGTCGGCATCACCGGCTTCTGTTATGGCGGTGGCGTGGCCAATGCCGCAGCCGTGGCCTACCCGGAGCTGGCGGCGGCCGTGCCCTTTTACGGGCGCCAGCCGGACAGCGCGGAGGTCGAACGGATCCAGGCGCCACTGCTGCTGCACTACGCCGAACTGGACACCCGCATCAACGAAGGCTGGCCGGCCTACGAGCAGGCGCTGAAAGCCGCGGGCAAGACTTACGAGGCCTATATCTACCCCGGGGTGAACCACGGCTTTCACAACGACTCGACCCCGCGCTACGACGAGGCAGCCGCCACCCTGGCCTGGGACCGGACGCTGGCGTGGTTGCGCAAATACCTGGTCTAGGCCAGCGGCTGGCAGCGCTTTGCAGGCGACGGCGCGAGCGCGCCGTCGCGGCTACTCAGTGGCTCAGGCCTTCAGCAACGCCGTGGCGATCACCGTGCCCATGGGCGTCGGTTGCGGGTCGTTCTGGTGCTGCACCGCATTCAGCGCCCAGGTCTCCAGCTGCACCCGATCCTTCTGGAAGATCATCATGTGGGTCGAACCGCCGAACTCGAAATGCCCGATCTCGGTGCCGCGGGCGATGTTCACCGGGGCGGCGCCTTGGTCGACGATGAACTGGGGTTCGATCACACAGGTCGAGACCTCGACCATGCCGATGCAGATCAGCGCGACATACCCGCAGGCCGGGTGTTCGAAGACAAAGATCGCCCGGGCGGCGACATGCCCCAGGTACGGCTGCGACTCGGTGCCCTCCCAGGTGCCCTCGCCTTCGCCCTGGGCCGGACGCTGGGCGAAATAGGTGCCCGGCTGCACCCAGGAGCGCACCAGCTTGCCGTCGAGCGGCGCGTTCCAGCGGTGATAGTGGGTCGCCGAAAGGAAACCCTGGTAAGCCTGCCCACCCTGGAACGGAGCGGCCCACTGCTGCTGGCCGCCGAACAGATCGAGCAGCGAATAATTGACATCCTTGATCCAGAACTCGGTCTCGTACGCCAGGTTGTTTTCGTACTGCCAGGGCGTGGTTTCGCAGCCGATATTGACCTGGGTGAGCGCGTTGCCCAGGAACGGCCGCGCGCCGGGCACGAACTTGCGGATGAAGAACGCATTCCAGGAATCGAAGCCATAGCCGGGCAGGTTCGGATCATGCTCCATCTGCGTCCAGACCCCAGCCTCGTGGGCCGCCTTGGAGATCCACGAGCCTTCTTTTTCCGGATCGTCGATATCCAGCTTGTCGAGGGACGCGCTGCTCTTGAGGAAGGTATTCCAGGCATTGAGCACCTTCTTGAACTGCTGGTTGAAGGTCGTGTCATGGAACAGCGCGACGCCCGCCTCGGTGCCCATCGACACCGCCAGGAAGGCGTTCATCGGCGTGCCGACCTGGGCCGTGGTGTTGAACGACGAAGAGGTGCTGATGATCTCGTTGAGGATCTCGAAGAAGCTGTCGTAGCCGGCGATCCACAGCGCATCGCCGTCCGAGTCCTTGATCTGTTCCTGGGTCGCCTCGTCCAGGGTCGCCACGTAGGCGTTCGACTGTTCGATCATCGAGTTGACCCACATGCGGTACACGCTGTTATGGGTGACCCAGGTCTTGAACTCGATGATTTCCGCACGCATCGGGGTCAGGGTGCCGGCTTTTTTCTTCTCGGCGATCAGGTTGCGCAGCGGCACCAGGAACCTGGCCGTGGCCCATACCCGGTTGGGCACCCAGAAGCCCATCTGGATCGGTCCGGCGTTGGCCAGCGTAAGGCGCTCGGCGCCGGTGCTTTCCAGGCGCGCCTGCCGCGAAGGCTGTTGGGGGGTGTTGAGCTGTTTGTCGAACTGAGTCATTTCTTTACTCCTTTAAAGAGGCGGCGCCCGGGCGGCGATGGCGCGGGCGCGACCAGACTGCGGTGAGGTACTGGCCAGCAAACGACTGCTCCAGCAGGCGTTCATGCCAGGGGGGCGACAAGGGTCTTGAACGGGGTTGACCGACACTCCGTGTCCTTCTCGCAATGCCGGTCCCGGGCAGAATGCGGCGGCCGAACGGCCATCTACAGGCGCGACTTGCCTGAACAAGTAAAGCTGCTCGCGCGTTTTTTGGAGGGGCTGCCGGAAAAATTCATGGGCAGGCGGCAACAGGTTGCTCAGGGCGGTGCTTTGCAACATTGATAGCCAACCGCCATCAGTCGATAATCCCGCCCCACCAATTCCCTCACGCAAGGCAATGCCGTGAATAAATCCCTGCTGTTCGTCCCTCTGCTCGCGCTGTTGCTGCAAGGTTGTGGCGTGACCATGACGCGTTATGAACCGAGTTACGACAACGTTCAACGACTCAAGCAAACCCCACCTCTGCAGGCGATCAGCGATACCCAGGTAACGGCCGCCGCCGGCCAGGGCTCGCTGTCGGTCCGCGCCAATCCGATCCGCTCACCCAGCGGCAGCATCCCCTCGCATATTCAGGACGCCATCAACGAAGAGCTGCGCCGCGCCGGCCTGCTGGACCCACAGGCGCAGCGGCACCTGCAAGTGCTGGTACTGAAGAATGAACTGAGCGCCGGCATGGCCAGCGGTCATGGCGAGCTCGCGGCGCGCTTCACCCTGCTCAAGGGCAGCGAGATGGCTTATGAGGCGACCCAGACCGTGAGCAGCCAATGGGGTAGCAGCTTCTTCGGCCCCATCGCTATCCCCAACGCCGCCAATGCCTACAACCCGCTGGTGCGGGATTTGCTGAAGGCCCTGTACAGCGATCCGCAGTTCATCCAGGCGCTGAAATAAGGGCAAAAAAAAGAGCCGCTCAAGCGGCTAATGCCGATCAGTTAAGCGATTGGCTCGACTGTAGGAGCGAGCTTGCTCGCGAAAAACGTCAACGATAACGCGTACTGCCTGGTTTGACGCGCTGTGCTGGAGTTCTTCGCGAGCAATCGAGCGTCGACCGGCCGCTCCTACAAAAAGCCTTAACTGATCGGCATTACGCTCAAGCGGTCTTTTTTCGGTTCAGGCCTGCGGCCTACGGGATTCCAGAGCCGAATATTTCAGGCTGTTGCGCTCGACCATCTGCTTGAGCAGCGCGTTGACCTGACGGCTGAAGGTATCGCTCACCGCTTCCTTCGGCGTATTGCCCATCAACGGCACGAACCAGATGCCCATCCAGGTATTGATCCCGTCATGGTTGCTGGCGCTGCTGACAGCCTGGCCCTGTGGGTCCAGCGCCTCGAGGCTCATGGTGTATTGATCGGTCGCCATCGTCGGGATGAGGGTAAAAGTCAGGCCGCTGATAAAGGCCATGACCGTCTGCCCGCCACTGGGCGGATGGTTGTAGACCTTCAGCCGCAGATTGTAATCGCCCGGCTGCTTCTGGAATTCGTCCAGGGTCACGCGCCCGAAGAGCCCGGAGTCGCTCAAGACTTTTTGCAACTGGGGCTTGAGCATGTCGCGCGCCTGCGGCACTTCGACGGCCGAAGCGCTTTGAGGCTCGCCCTGATAGAACGCGAAGTTCACATAGACATTCGGCTTGTTGGCGTAGCTGGACATGGACGGCATATCCACCGCAGCCACTTCGTCCTTGGTGAAGCTGGCGCAACCGGTCAGCGCGAGCATCAGGGACAGGCCCAGAATCTTTCCAATCTTCATTGCGGTTTCCTTAGGTTGGGTAGCGGAGCGCCTCCATGGCTGGAGTGGCCGCGGCGATTCTAGAGAGTGGCGAACAATATCAAAAGGCCATCAATGAAAAATTCTTCGCGACAATCGTGATCCCTCGCTGTACCGCACCTGCCACCCACCCTAACGCCTGACCCAGCACCCCCCATCTGCCGACCAATGATCTTTTGTCAGCCCCGCGCGCCCGATAGTTAACGCTCGCCCCGCGAAGTCCTTTGACGGCCCCCGTCACAAAATCGATAAGAGGGTTGGTTGCAGGAGTGTGCGGCGCAAACGCCGGGGGTCTGAAGGCCGGCGCGCAATGGCCGGCCGGGGAGGATCAGCGGCTGGCGCCGCCGCCCTTCTTGCGCAACGCCTTCAAGCGCTGGCTCGCCCGCTGCACCGCCGCCATCTTTTCCGGGCGCTTCATGCGCTTCCATTGGCGGATGTCGTCCTTGCTGCGCCCGCAACTCAGGCACAGGTCGCCGCTCAACTGGCAAACGGCGATGCAGGGGTTGTCGATTTCCTTGGCCATGCTTCAGCCTGGCTGCCGGTCGTCGCAAGTGCCGCGAACCATCAATGCTGCATCTTGCTGTGGTCGGGCATGTTCAGCGCGCGGGCCTGGGCCTCGACCTTGATCGACTGTTTCTCGCCCTTGGCGTTTTCCACCACCAGGGTCAGCGGCACCTTGTCGCCTTCCTTCACCTGGGCCACCAGGTCGATCAGCATCACGTGATAACCGTGGGGATCCAGGGCCACGGCCTTGCCGGCCGGCAAGGCGACGAAGTCCGCCGGGCGCATGCTCATCACATCGTTGTGCATGCTCGACTGGTGAATCTGCACGATCTTGGCCACCGGCGACTCGACGCTGAGCAGCTTGCTGTCGTCGCTGGCGATCAGGGTCATGAAGGCCCCGGTCGCCTGCTGCCCGGCGACGGTGGCGCGTACCCAGGCGTCATCGACCTGGGTCTGGGCCGCGGCCTGGCCAGCCAGGCCCAGGAGGGACAGGCCCAGCAGCAGGTGTTTGGCGCGTTGGGCGATTGTGGATGGGTTCAGGGCCGGGTACATCAGCAGACCTCCATGACGGTCAGTAGATCTTCCGCGCACTCTTGCGCGGTAAGCGATTGGGACAACCCGAGGCGCAGCGTGCCCCTGGAGTCGTAGACAAAACTGGTGGCGGTGTGGGACAGGGTGTAGGTCGAACCGCTGGGGATCTTCTCGTAGAACACGTCAAACTCCTTGGCCGTGGCCGCGGTTTCCTCCAGCGTGCCGTAGAGCGCGACGAAGCTCGGGTCGAAGGCTTTGACGTAGGCATCCAGCACCGCCGGGGTATCCCGCTCGGGGTCCAGGGTGATGAAGATCACCTGCAGGCGATCGCCGTCGCGGCCCATCAGCTTCTTGGCCTGGGCCGCGCGCGCCAGCGTCGTGGGGCAGATGGCCGGGCACTGGGTGAAGCCGAAGAACACCATCGGCATCAGGCCGCGAAAGCTCGAGAGGGTCCTGACATTGCCCTCGGTGTCCTTCAGCTTGAAGGTACGGCCCATGATCTTGTCGCTCAGATCCTTGCCATATTTGTACGACAGCTGGCCCCGGGTGTCGCAGCCGGCCAAAAGACCGAGACCCAACACCCCCATACCTGCAATCACCTCGCGGCGACTCAACAAAACACTCATTCGTTACCGCCCTTTGAGGAGCCGAAAATCCAGACGACCCGCCGGGCGGCCCATCCGTAAAAGCCACGCATGGTAGCAAAACGCGGCGGCCCGCTTCCTGCCAAATGGATGACAGGTTGTGTGCGACCATGGTCGGGTGCGGCGTTTGGCCGCGCTTTCCAGCGGTTCTCAGCCGAGCCGCGCCAGGCGCTTTTGCCAGTTGCCGCCGTTGATGCGCTGGCATTGTTCTTCGCTGTCGTACCGCACGTGGGCCGCCAGCGCCGGCAACGCCAGGCCAGCGTCGTGCAGCGCCATGGCTGTCAGTTCGAGCATGCGTTCGCCCTGCCCGCCGGCCAGGGCCCGGGTCTTGCTGGCCTGGGTGTCGAAGACCCACACCACCCTCAGGCTGGCGGGAAACGCCGCGTAATCGGCCACATGGGTCAGCCAGGAAAAACCGACGATTTCCGCCTTGGCGGTTTCGCAGGCGTCGGTGAGGCTGGCGACCAGGCGACGTTCGAAACGCGCCTGCTCGCGCTTGCTTGATGGCATGGGGACTCCTTGGCTGGCCGGGGCTGTGCTTTTGCGGGCGCGCAGTCTTGCCGCGCTCGACCGTCAATACAAGCCCCCCGTGTGGCCGGCGCGACACTCATTCCGCAACATCCGCCGCCTTCCCCCGCGGCTCTCCACGAACGCCTTTACACCCCCACCGCGCATCCCTACTGTCAGGCAGTCCCCGACTCAGGCGGGGAAGCCTCGCCCTCAAATTTCATGCAAGGAATGAGTCATGCCAGGGAAAGACCTGTTGCGTAACAGCATCGAGACGCTGAAAGAAAGCTTGATGCTTGGGCACAAACAATCGAAAAAGTACCCTTCGACGGTCATCGGCAACGAAAGGGAACTCATCATCGAAAGCCTGCTGGCTCGGGTCCTGCCGCAAAACATCCGCTATGGCTCTGGCGTCATCATGGACGGCTACGGAAAAACCACGGGCCAGGTGGATATCGTCCTCGAGTGCGAGCAAAGCTTCAGCCTGCCCATTACCTCCGGCAAGCAACGGCTCTATTTCGCCGATACCGTGGCAGCCGCCATTGAGGTGAAATCCGACCTGCGGACCCAGAAGGTTCAGGCGTTCGAACAGAGCCACGCCATCCAGCAGCTTCAACGGAAAAAGTCGAAAGAACAGTTCATTTTCAGAAATGAATACCTGGTCCCGTCCTACATCATTGCGTTCAAAGGACCGGACAAAGACACCATGACCAAGTGGCTGTTTGAGGAGTGCAGAGAGAAAAAACAGCATTTCCCCACAGGAATCCTCTGCCTGGAACCCGCTTACTTTTTCAGCTTTGAACCCTCTGGAAACTTCGAGGCATCCGGGGACAGCGCGGTTTTCGCTTTTCTTTGCAGCCTCGCCAATTGGCTTTCCTTCAACAGAGACAGCCGGTTCGACATCAAGAGCTACGTCTCGCTCCTGGATGAAGCCGAGGATGGCTGACGAGATCCACGGCCCCTTGTAGGCGCGAGCTGGCTCGCGCCTACAGTCCTTGACGGATCGGCTCGCCTTTTTCATCGGCCGGGCACAGGGTGCTCCGGCCAAAAAAGCGACATCACTGTGATATCATCGCCACCTTTCCGGCCTGGGCCCATGCAACCCCGTCCACACCGGAAGCCCTCATAAAGAAGGCGCCACGATGCGCCTCCCGCCTGCCTTGCCTGCAAGAACCGACGACGCCCCGGAGCCTTTCCGAGCGCGCGCCGCTTTGCTGCGAACCTGCCGGATACCGCGCAGGTTGTGCCTTTTGCCGCCACAAGGAACACAGTCATGCTTTTACGATCGATGAACATTTCCCGCCGTGCAGGCCTCAGCTTTGCCCTGATCGCACTGCTGGCGGTTGCGCTCGGGACCTTCTCCCTGCTGGAAATGCGCCGCATGAACGAGCAGTCGCTCGAGGTCGACAGGAACTGGCTGCCCTCGATCGTCGCGGCCAACGCCGTGGCCCTGACCAGCACCCAGATCCGCACCCTGACCCTGCGCCTGCTGGTGATCCGTGACAGCAACGATGTAGCCGAACTGTTGCCCCGGGTCGTGCAGCTCGACGAACAGCTGTCGGCGCAACAGAAGGTCTACGAAACGCTGATCAGCGACCCCGAGGAAAAAGCCGCCTACGAGCGTTTTGTCCAGGTCAAGGCCTTGTATCTGCGGGATCAGCAACGGGTCCTGGACCTGATACGTGAAGGCCGCAAGGCCGAGGCCGTGGCCATTGTCGACGGCGGCCCGTTCCTGGCCAATGCCGACGCCATGCTCAAGGAGCTGCTGACCGTGGTCGAGGTCAACACCCACGGCGGCGAAGCGGCGGCCGCGCGCAGCAACGAGGTGTTCCACAGCGCCGTCGGCCTGGTGCTGGCGATCCTGGCCCTGGTGCTGGTGCTGACGGTCGGCCTGGCCATCGTACTGACCCGCAGCATCGTGCGGCCGCTGGGCCAGGCCGTGGAAGTCGCCGAGACCATCGCCAGCGGCGACCTGTGCCACGCCATCAGCGTGACTGGCAACGATGAACCGGCGCGCCTGCTGCACGCCCTGCAACGCATGCAGAACAGCCTGCGCAATACCCTGCAGAAGATCGCCGATTCCTCCAGCCAGCTGGCGTCGGCCGCCGAAGAATTGCATGCGGTGACCGAAGACTCGAGCAAGACCCTGCACCAGCAGAGCAACGAGCTGGAACAGGCCGCCACCGCAGTCAACGAGATGACCGCGGCCGTGGAAGAAGTGGCGCGCAACGCCGTCAGCACCTCCGAGGCGTCCCGGGAAACCGACGCCACCGCCCACCACGGCCGGCAGCAGGTGCAACACACAGTCGACTCCATCGGCGACCTGGCCGACGAGGTGACCCGCACCTGCGAACAGGTCGAACACCTGGCGGTGGATGTGCGCACTATCGGCCAGGTCCTGGAGGTGATCCGCTCGATCGCCGAGCAGACCAACCTGCTGGCCCTCAACGCGGCCATCGAGGCGGCCCGGGCCGGTGACGCCGGACGCGGTTTCGCCGTGGTCGCCGACGAGGTGCGGGCCCTCGCCCATCGCACCCAGCAGTCGACCCAGGAAATCGAAAGCATGATCAACACCATCGAAGAAGGCACCGAAGGCGCGGTCAGCGCCATGCGCCACAGCAACGAACGCGCTCATCTGACCCTGGAAGCCGCCCGCGCCTCGGGCCTGGCCCTGGACCAGATCACCCAGGCCATCACCTCGATCAACGAACGCAACCTGGTGATCGCCAGTGCCAGCGAAGAGCAGGCCCAGGTCGCCCGCGAGGTGGACCGCAACCTGGTGAACATCCGCGACCTGGCGACCCAGACCTCGGCCGGGGCCAACCAGAGCAACGCCGCCAGCCAGGACCTGTCACGCCTGGCGGTGGAACTCAACGGCCTGGTGACCCGGTTCAAGGTCTGAGGGCCGCGGGCTCCCACGCCTCGCCGCGCGGGAGCCTTCAATAGGCGTATTGGCCAATCACCTGGCGCACCCGCTCCAGCGCCACCCGCAGTTGATCCATATCCACCGAGCCCAGGGCCAGGCGGATGGCGTGGGGCACCGGCGCGGCGCTGACAAAGGGCTCGGCGGTGGACACCGAGACGTTCTCCCGCAGCAAGGCCATCGCCACCTGATCGGCGCGCACCTCTTCGGGCAACGGCAGCCAGAGGAAATAGGACGCCGGATGCCCGATGTACGCCAGGCCGGCCAGCACGTCCCTGGCCAGGGCCTGCCGGGCGATCGCGTCCTGGCGTTTCTCGGTTTCCAGGCGCGCCACCGTGCCGTCGTCGATCCAGTTGCAGACCAGCGCGGTCATCACCCCGGGAGTATTCCAGGTGGTCGCGCGGATCACCCGTTCGATCGGCGGTACCCAGGCCGGCGGCGCGACGACAAAACCGACCCGCAGCCCGGTGGCGACATTCTTGGAAAACCCCGACACGTACACCGTCAGCTCCGGCGCCAGGGCCGCCAGGGGCGCGGGCGGATCCTCGGCGAGGAAGGCATAGGCGGCGTCCTCGATAATCAGCAGCCGGTGCTGCCGGGCTATGCGCACCAGACGCTCGCGCCACGCCAGGTCGAGCACCCAGCCCATGGGGTTGTGCAGGGTCGGCATGGCATACACCGCCCGCACCCGCCGACTGCGGCACAACCGCTCGAAGGCCTGCAGGTCGGGGCCGTGTTCGCTCAGGGCAATCGACACCAGCTCCACGCCGTGGGCGTCGGCCACCACCTTGAACCCCGGGTAGGTCAAGGCATCGGTGGCCACCACATCGCCGGGCTTGAGCAGCGCCATCACCGTGGTCGCCAGGCCGTGCTGGGCGCCGCTGACGATCGACACCCGGTCCGCTTCCACCTGCAACCCGCGACACGCCAGATGCCGGGCCACGGTGGCTCGCTCGTGGCTGCGGCCGCTGTGGGGCTGGTAGCGCAGCAGCGCCTCCAGGTCACCGGCAGCCGCCAGCTGGCGCAGGCCACTGCGCAACACTTCGGCCTGCCCGGGCAACGCCGGGTAGTTGAAATTGAGATCGAGGGTGCCCGCTGCGCTCGCCTGCTGGTCGATGCCCTGCCCCGGCGGCAATGCGGTCTCGCGGACAAAAGTGCCGCGCCCGGTTTCGCCACTGACCAGGCCCATGGCCTCCAGCTCGGCATAGACCCGCGAGGCGGTCACCAGGGCCAGCCCTTCCCTGGCGGCCAGCTCGCGATGGGTTGGCAGGCGAGTGCCGGGCGGCAATGCACCGCCACGGATATCGGCGGCAAAACCATCGACCAGTTGTTTGTAGCGGGCACGGGCCATAGGGCAATGTATCCATGACAATATTTTGATTGTATTGCTTGGCACTCCTAGGATGGGGCCTGAACAGTCCAGGCGCAATCTCGCCCTGCAGCGCGGCGCTTACCCTTGAACAGAGCTGAGCCCCTGAATGGAACGGACATCATCCCTGCCACACCCCGCCACGCAAAAAGCCGCGAGCGGCTGGCTCAACGGCTTTATCGGCGTGCTGATTTTCAGCGGCTCGCTGCCGGCCACCCGGGTGGCCGTGCTGGAGTTCGATCCGCTGTTCCTGACCGTGGCCCGCGCCAGCATCGCCGGTGTCCTGGCCTTGTGCCTGTTGTTGCTGTTCAAGGAACAACGCCCGAGCAGAAACCAGCTGTGGCCCCTGGCGATAGTCGCCCTGGGCGTGGTGGTGGGCTTTCCGCTGCTGACCGCGCTGGCCTTGCAGTACGTGACCTCGGCTCACTCCATCGTCTTCCTCGGCCTGCTGCCCCTGGCCACCGCGGTGTTCGGCGTGCTGCGCGGCGGCGAGCGGCCGCGGCCGGTGTTCTGGCTGTTCTCGGTGCTGGGCAGCCTGCTGGTGGTGGGGTTTGCCCTGTCCCAGGGGCTGAGCGCCGCACCGGCCGGAGACATCCTGATGCTGCTGGCGATTCTGGTCTGCGGTTTGGGTTACGCCGAAGGCGCCAAGCTCTCCCGCACCCTGGGCGGCTGGCAGGTGATTTCCTGGGCTTTGCTGCTGGCGCTGCCGGTGATGGCCGTGCTGGCGCTGTTGCGTGCCCCGCCGTCGTTTAGCGGCATCACCCTGCCCGCCTGGCTGAGCCTGGCGTACGTCGCGCTGTTCAGCATGCTGATCGGCTTTGTCTTCTGGTATCGCGGGCTGGCCCAGGGAGGGATCGCCGCCGTCGGCCAGTTGCAATTGCTGCAACCTTTCTTTGGCCTGGCCCTGGCCGCCACCCTGCTGCATGAACAGGTCAGCCTGGGCATGCTGGGAGTGACCGTGGCAGTGATCTTGTGCGTGGCCGGGGCGAGGAAGTTTTCGAAATAGCGGTTCGGCCCGCCTCGCAGAGGCTGGGCTGGCCTGAGGTTTCCCTCAGACCGGAGAGATGGTCGCCAGCAGACCAATCGCGATGGTCAGCGCCAAGAATCCAAACAAGAAAATCGCCATCTTCGCCATAAAGGCCTCCTGAACAATAAGTTTTCGCCGACGCGAAAAGCAGAACGCCGCCTCAGGCTCCAGCCGGCAGGCCGGTGTGCCTGAGGGGTGCGTTATTCTCAGGCCAGGTCTGATCTCGATACAGACGCAGGTGACGAAGAAAAATACGGATCAGATGGCGGCGGGTTCTGTCGGCCCATGGGCCAAAGCTCCGGGAACATGAGGCAAAGCCGACGTGCCTGGCCCCAGGATCGCCGGCCCCCGCGCCAGCATGGCAGCCCGGGCAACCGGCCATTCCCCACGCCTTCCCCTCGGTTATTTGCGCGCCAGCTTGTAGCGCACGCAATCGTCGTAAAAGCTCTGCCGCACCGTGGCCGGCTTGGCCCTCGAAGGGCTGTCGTAGGTCTGCTCGGTAATGCCCAGGGCCAGCATGCGCATCCAGCCCTTGCTGAACTTATAGGTCTGCAGCTTCTGCCGCGCGGCATACAGCGAAACGCCCGACAGTTTCAGTTCCTGCGCCCGCGCCGCCGTCCCCGCGCCCCAACTGCACACATACCGGTCATTGGCCGGCAACTCCTTGCCCTCGGCCGCGACAGCCACGCTGACCAAGGCGAACGAGGTCAGCGTCATCCACACATTGCGCATTTTTCGATCTACCTAACCACCTGAAATTAAAGTGATTTTGGCGATGATTCGAGGCTGGCGGGGCCAGCACGGCGCCTTGTTGGAGAAGGCAATGTGCCGCTCTTTTAATGGCCACTTGTTCACTGCTCGCGCCGCGGCCGGCCTCGGGCAGCAAGCACTGGCGCAGCACCGCGACATTCGGCCGCCTGCTCAAGCGTTTTGTCCGGCCCCGGGAAACGCCCGTGGACCGCGACGGTCTCCCCGGCAGGGATACCTGGCCGGTAGCCGGCGCTACCCCTGCGGCTGGCGCAGGTAGGCGAACATATGCTGCGCGTACTCGGCCTTGCCCAGCGGCACGCCGTTATGCCTCAGGATGTCGTAGGCCGTGACCAGGTGGAAATAGAACTGCGGCGTCGCCCAGTTGCGGGCGTATTCTTCGCCGGTCATGTCGAAGGCGATGGCGTTGGGCAGCTCGATGGCCACGGCGCGCTGGCCGCTGCTCTCGATCAGCCCTCGATCCGCCTCGGCGAGGAACGCCAGGGTCTGCTCGATCAGCGCCTTGGCCTCGGCCATGCTGGCCGGCGCCGGCACCCCGCTCACCGGCAAGCCGCTGAGGCGCTGGACCGCTTCCCGGGCCTGGGTGCAGGTAAAGCGTACCTGCGCCGCCAGGTCATACATGTCCGGCGCCAGGCGCGCCTGCAGCAGGACCTGCGGGTCGAAACAGCGTTCGCGAGCATGCTCCTCGCCCTTGTCCAAGAAGCTGTTCAACGCCCGCAGCATCTGGGCGAAACAGGGGACAGTCATGGCATAGATCGACATACTTTCTCCTCGCAGGAATCAGGGGGGGGACAAGGCGTAGGCACCGCGCCGATTGCATCGCGCAGAGAATCCTAGCAGATGGCGATCCGGCCCCGACGGCAGCAGAAAAGTACCCGTCCGCCGATCTGGCTGTTAAGGTGCGCCCCTGACGTAATACACCGCCTGAACATGAGGAAAATGACCTTGAGCAGTGAAGCAAAAATGACCGGGGACCTGTTCGAAGTCGACAAGCGCCTGGGGCTCAAGCCCGTGGTGGACTTCAACACCTATCTGCGCACGGCCTTCGGCGACGGCGCATGCACCTGCGGTCGTTGTGTCGCCAGCGCGGGTGACGAGAGCGGTTATGCCTACCAGCACAGCTTCGACTTCGACGGCAGGGTGACCCACCGCCGCTTCGCCACCACCGCCGGCAGCGACGTGCTGCTGGTGCTGAAGAAGGCCTGGTTGTCCTACACCAAGGCCGAGCTGGAAACCAGCGGCAACCTGGCGCTGGACACCGTCAAGGAATTCGTCGAGCCGCAGTTGCACAAGCGCCTGCTGCCGCTGCTGCTGGCCAGCGGGCTGGTCAAGGAGGTCGACGGCGACCTGCAGATACAGGCACAAGCGGCGGCCTGAGGGCTTCGCCAGGGCCCACTCCAACAATAAAAAAGGTAAGGCACATGCCCCCACTCTCCCTGCAAGACAGCAGCGCGCCGGACGGCGTTTGTTTTGGCTGCGGCAGCAGCAACCCCCATGGCCTGCACATCAAGAGCCACTGGCATGAGGATGGGGTGCATGTGATGGCCGAGCACCTGCCGGACCACCAATACTGCGGCTGGCCCGAGCTGGTGTACGGTGGCCTGATCGCCATGCTGGTGGACTGCCACTCGAACTGGACCGCCATGGCCTACCACTACCGCGCCGAAAGACGCGCCCTGGACAGCCTGCCGCGGATCAACTGCGTGACCGGCAACCTCGGCATCAAATTCATCAAGCCGACGCCGATGGGCGTGCCCCTGACCTTGCGCGCCAAGGTCGAAGGCGAACTCGGCCGCAAGAGCCGGGTGATCTGCGAGGTCTACGCCGGCGATGTGCTGACGGCGATCGGCGACTCGATCTTCGTGCGGGTCGATACCGAGCAGCTGGCCGCGGCGGCCCACGGGCGGGAAGCCTGAGCCGGCTCAGGCCCGCCGGGCATTCAAAGCAACCCACTGGCTGACTGACCGCCAGCCCATAAAACTAAAGACTTGCCCTTCAAAGCTTTCAGATTCCTCCCGCAGTAATGCCTGTCCATACCCAATAGGGTTGATGCCATCCCGCCGCCGGCTGGAAAACCGCACTGGATGGACAGGCAGAATCCTCGATGGCCCGCAACAGACTCCCCCCGATCAAGAATCCGCCCTCCGGCGACGGGCACCACGTCACCTACCGAGACATGCCCCCCGGCGAACGGGCGGAACAAGACGCCAGGCAACACGCCTATGAGCGGATGCTGGCCCGCCAACAAGCCTATGCGGACAGCCTCGCCAGCCCACCCCGCAAGCAACAGGCGATGGCCGGCTGCACCTTTACCAAATCCTGCAAGCTGCCCAATGGGGTGATCGACTACCTCAGCCCATCCGGAGCGATCCCCACCGACGCCATCAAGGACTATGGCGAGCTTGTCGTGCTGGGTGGTCGTCGCGCGGATGCGGCAGGAAATATCCCGCTCAAGAAAATCAGCGGCGGCGCTCTTCCCGCTACGCTGGGCAGCCTGGCGCTGGGTGGCGAGGGATTGGCACCCACCGGGGCTGGCGCGGCAACCGGCGGAGTTGTCGCGGGTGCCCTGGCTGGCGTGGTGGCCATGCTCTGGCCGTCGAGCTTGGGCGATAGCGCCTTGTACACGCCCGAGCAACTCGACGCCCTGAAAGAAGGCCGTACCCGCGTGCGCTTGCATATCGAACAACAGCCCGACGGCACGCTCAAGGGCTACGGCTACAACACGCAAAAGCAGCGTGGCTGGGAAATGGTCCCGGTGGTGCGCTTTGTCGCCAAAGGCCAGCAGCAAGTAGCCGACTTCGGCGACGGCGTCACCCTGATCTGGACCCCAGCGGTCGACCCATCCAGCACCTCCGGCATCCCCCCACTGGAGGCCGCGCCCCAAGCGCCGCACATCTGGATCTTTCCGCCGACCGAACAGGCGGACACCATCATCGTCAACCCGATCTACCCGCCGGAGTACAAGGACTTCATTCTGGTGTTCCCAGCGGGGTCAGGGGTTCAGCCGCTCTATATCGTACTGAGCGTGCGCAAGACGCCCGGTACGGTTACGGGTCAGGGGCAGGATATAGGTGGAACCTGGCTTGCTGGAGCGGGCTCAGGGTTGGGCTCTCCGATACCCGCTGGGATTGCTGATCAGCTGCGTGGGAGGGAGTTCAGAAGCTTTGATGCTTTTCGGGAGGCGTTTTGGAGGGCTGTAGGTAATGATTCAGAATTAAGAAGTCAGTTCAGAACAGTCAACCAAAAGCTGCTAGATAAAGGGTTTTCCCCATACACACCAGAAAGTGGTCGAGTGGGATCGCGAGAAAAGTACGAGCTACACCATCATGTCGGAATTGCCCAAGGGGGCGCTATTTACGATGTTGACAACCTGAGCGTAGCGACACCTAGAAGGCACATTGATATTCATAGAGGAAAAAATTAAGCATGCTAAAAAACAGCATTTCTGATTACACAGAAAAAGAGTTCCTTCAACTTTTGACAGATATCTGCGAGGTCAACTGTCAAAGCGAGGAAGATCATTCCGCTTTAGTTCAGCATTTTCGGAAAATTTCAGAGCATCCCAAAGGCTCAGATCTGATTTTTTACCCCTCTGACGATGCTGATGACTCGCCAGAAGGAATCTTGAAAACAGTCAAAGAGTGGCGCAAGGCTAATGGCTTGCCAGGATTCAAAGCGAGGTGATGAGCAGACAGCCGAGCCCCCAAAGAGCAAATTGCTGGCTATTCCCTGTCAGCACTCCAAGCGGTTGACCTCTGCCACATGGGTAACTACACAGACTTGCCCACCCATTTGCATTCGACCTGACCCGTCATTTGCAAAGGCCTCAGTAAGCCTTGCCGCCGTTCAGCGCTCAAGGAGCGCTTATGCGCAGCGGAAATCCGTACGATTCGAAAAGCTCCCAGACGTCCTCGCGATCGAAGAGCCGCCATCCCAGTGTCGTGAACTGCATCAGGTCATCCTCGCCGGGAAAGGAGTAGTAGGCCCCGGCAGATGGATCTTGGGACGTCCCCGTCATGGGCTCATCGCGCTCCAAGCGCCTGATAGCGTTCATGATGAGACGCGCGCCTGGTTGATAAAGTGAAAGGATGTGCCACAGCAAGGAGCGCTCCTTTTCGACTGCCACACGCGCAGTCTCAATGATGCGCCCAACATCAATGCCGGGACTGTCGATCCAATGGAGAGTACAGCCGATCTCCGGGTCCCCGTTCAGCAGCGCCCGGAAGGTCGCGAGAACACCTCGATATTGAGGCAAGAGGCCAGAGTGAAGATTGAGGACGCCGCGTGGCGGAATGGCCAACGCTTCATTCTTCAGGATTTGACCAAAGCGGATTGAGATGAACAGATCCGCTCCCGCATCCTTCAGCATTTGCAGGCCCGCAGGATCCCTCAAGCTGGGCAATACCCGCACAGGAACCCCAAAGCGTTGCTGCAGTTCTGCAAAACCGAATCGATGCCCGCTGCTGACCGGGTCGCGCGATCCGCTTAACCTAGGGGGCAAGGCATTGAAGAAGTCCTGCTCGATCAATGCCAGTTGTCCGAGCATGCGTGGCACCTTCCTGCCTGATCCCACTCTCTCCGAGAGGAATATTCCCACTGTGCTCTGGTGAATCTCGGGCAACAGGAAATTGAGCGTGAGATTGCTCTCCACGTCCCGGTTCACCAGAAAAGCGATTCGCAACTTCAGACCTCCTCTGTCAGACCTGCCTTGAGAAGCAGCAACGGCCAATTCCACACAAGCGGATCGGTCCCATTCCCATTGTTTTGCCACGACGTAGGGACGCAAGGCCCGATCTGCTCGATCAATTCCGGCATCAGACCTAGCATAGTTGCTCTTTCGTCATTGCTACGTCCCCCGGCAGCTCCTGGCCGTTCTCTGCCGATCATGGCTACAAAGCGTGCTGGTGAAATCCGATGCAATCGGTGGTCAGGTCGAATGCAAACGGGTGGTCAAGTGGAGTGCAATTGCGCAGCCACACTCCACTCCTGTCCTGCCCCTTCCACTGCGCGCGATTTCTTTGGAAGGCACAGGCGTGCCGGCTTATTACTGGTCTTGCTGATCGATGGAAACGCTAGGGATTCTTTCCAAGCCCTCATCGAATCCAGCTTCACCCTGACCCACGAGCGAAGCTTCAACGAACTTCCCGCCAGCCAGTATGAAAATGTGCAAAACAACCAGCGCCTGATTTGCCTTATATCCACCCGGGAATTCAACGCTGTCACGCCCCCCCCAACGACCTGGCCCGCTTGCCGAAAAGCGCAAGACTTCGCGCTGAAAAACCGGATAATGGCCGCCATTTCGTTTTGCTCGTTATTCGGTGTTCCCCATGGAAATCAAGGTCAACTTTCTCGACAACCTCCGACTTGAAGCCAAGTTCGATGACTTCACGGTGGTGGCCGATCAACCCATCCGCTACAAGGGCGATGGCTCGGCACCGGGTCCGTTCGACTATTTCCTGGCGTCATCGGCGTTGTGCGCGGCGTACTTCGTGAAGTTGTACTGCGACACCCGCAATATCCCCACCGATAACATTCGCTTGTCGCAAAACAACATTGTCGATCCGGAAAACCGCTACAACCAGATCTTCAAGATCCAGGTCGAGCTGCCGGCGGATATCTCCGACAAGGACCGCCAGGGCATCCTGCGCTCCATCGACCGTTGCACGGTCAAGAAAGTGGTACAGGCCGGGCCTGAGTTTGTGATTGAAGAGGTGGAAAACCTCGACGCCGATGCCCAGGCCCTGTTGATGCCGAGCGCGGGTTCGCACAGCACCTATATCGCCGGCAAGGACCTGCCGCTGGAACAGACCATTGCCAACATGTCCGGCATCCTGGCCGGCCTGGGCATGAAGATCGAGATCGCGTCGTGGCGCAATATCGTGCCCAACGTCTGGTCGCTGCATATCCGCGACGCGCAGTCGCCAATGTGCTTTACCAACGGCAAGGGTGCGACCAAGGAAAGCGCGCTGGCCTCGGCGTTGGGCGAGTTCATCGAGCGCCTGAACTGCAACTTCTTCTACAACGATCAGTTCTGGGGCGAGGAGATCGCCAACGCGCCGTTCGTGCATTACCCGGACGAGCGCTGGTTCAAGCCTGGCCCCAAGGATGAGCTGCCCAGCGAAATCCTCGACCCCTATTGTCTGAAAATCTACAACCGCGATGGCGAACTGCGCGGCTCGCACCTGATCGACACCAACTCCGGCAATGAAGAGCGCGGCATTGTTTCGCTGCCGTTCGTGCGCCAGTCGGACGGCGAAGTGGTGTATTTCCCGTCGAACCTGATCGAAAACCTCTACCTGAGCAACGGCATGAGCGCCGGCAATACCCTGGCCGAAGCCCAGGTGCAGTGCCTGTCGGAGATCTTCGAGCGCGCCGTCAAACGCGAAATCATCGAAGGCGAATTCGCCCTGCCGGATGTACCGGCGCACGTATTGGCCAAATACCCGGGGATTCTCGCCGGCATCCAGGGCCTGGAAGCCCAGGGCTTTCCGGTGCTGGTCAAGGATGCGTCACTGGGCGGTGAGTTCCCGGTGATGTGCGTGACCCTGATGAACCCGCGTACCGGTGGCGTATTTGCCTCGTTCGGCGCTCACCCCTGCATGGAAGTGGCGCTGGAGCGCAGCCTCACCGAACTGCTGCAAGGCCGCAGTTTCGAGGGCTTGAACGATTTGCCGCCGCCGACGTTCGAAGGCCAGGCGGTCACCGAGCCGAACAACTTCGTCGAGCACTTCATCGACTCCAGCGGCGTGGTGTCGTGGCGCTTCTTCAGCGCCCAGTCGGATTATGAATTCGTCGAGTGGGACTTCTCCGGCCAGGGTGAAGATTCCAACGCCCAGGAAGCCGCGACTTTGTTCGGCATTCTCGAAGGCATGGGCAAAGAGTCCTACATGGCGGTGTACGAGCACCTCGATGCAACCGCCTGCCGCATCCTGGTGCCGGACTACTCGGAAATCTACCCGGTGGAAGACCTGATCTGGGACAACACCAACAAGGCGCTGTTCTTCCGCTCCGACATCCTCAACCTGCACAGCCTCGACGAGGATGAGTTGCAGGCGTTGCTCGAGCGCCTGATAGAAAGCGAGCTGGACGACTACACCGATATCACCACCCTGATCGGCATCGAATTCGACGACAACACCGCCTGGGGCCAACTGACCATCCTGGAGTTGAAGCTGCTGATCTTCCTGGCCTTGCAGCAATATGAAGAAGCCAAGGAGTGCGTGGAGATGTTCCTGCAGTACAACGACAACACCGCCGAGCGTGGCCTGTTTTACCAGGCGATGAATGCGGTGCTGGAGATGGAACTCGACGAAGATCTGGACCTGGCGGATTACGAAGTCAATTTCCGTCGCATGTTCGGCAACGAGCGGATGGATGCGGTGATTGGCTCGGTGAACGGCAGCGTGCGCTTTTATGGCCTGACGCCGACCAGCATGAAGCTGGAAGGGATCGACCGCCACCTGCGCCTGATCGACAGCTACAAGAAGCTGCACGCGGCGCGGGCCAAGGTGACGGCTCAAGCCAACTGATGGCCGGACCAGAGAAAAACGCCTGCCGTTGAACGAACCGATATTGGCCTGGCGTCTTGCGCGCCTGGCCGATATCGGTTCGGATCATGCTGGCCCGCCATGCCTGGGAAAAATCCAGGACCTCACCCGACAGGTCCGCTGGATCAGCGAGCTGCCGACTTGGGCTCGCTGGCCGCCAGCGACACCTTCAATCGCCCTTCCCTGCCGCTGTATTGCCCGCAATGGACGCGCCCAGGAAATACAGCAACCCGCCCGCGATGATGAACAGCATCAGCATGTAGAAGATGTAGTGGGCAGGCTGTACCGCCAATACCGCTCCGCACAGCACCGGCCCCAATGCCGCCCCCAGGTTGTTCAGGTTTTGCGCCCCGTAGTACATGCCCCGCAGGTGCTCCGGGGCGATCTTGTCGATGAACATGTATTCGGCGGGAAACACGATAATCTCGCCGAGCGTGAAAATGGCCATGGCGATCACCCAGAACACCAAAGTGGTCGACAGGGCGAAGCCCGCCAACCCCAGGACAAACATCGCCAGCCCACCCGCGAGCCACAGGTTCAAGTGCTCCTGGGAGATTCTTCTGCCGATGAGGTATTGCAGGCTGATCACCGTCAGGGCATTGGTCGCCACGATGCTGCTGATCATCCGGTAGGTGGTTTCGGCGGTCGTGGTCACCACCAGGTACTGCGACAGATAGGCGGTGAACTGGCCGAAGACCACGGCGCTGAGCAGCCCGCCCAGGGTAAAGCACACCAGCCGGCGATCGCGCAGCAACCGTTTGCCCACGGCCAGGAACGGCACGCGGGGCTGGCTTGCCTCGCCACCAGCCAAGCCCCTGTCGCCCCACACGAAGTAGATAAAAAAGAACCCTGCGCCCAGCCCCGCGGACAACAGAAAAGGCAGGCTGATATCCAGCCCGGCCAGCCCCGCGCCGAGAAAAGGACCGACGGCATAGCCGATATTGGTCAGGGTGTATTTGATCGAAAACACTTCGCCCCGGCCGGCGACGGGGAGCAGGCTGCCAAAGCCTGATTTCACGGTGATATCGATGACCGCATAGGCCAGGTTGATCGACACCAGGCACAGGTAGAACAGCCAGAGATCGCGCGCGACAAAGGTCCCGAGAAAGCTCGCGGTGAACACACCACTGCAGACCAGGATCAGCCGGTAGCTGGACATCCGGTCCACCAGGAAGCCGCCATACAGGCTCAACAATGATCCGATAACCAGCGTGCTGCCGATGACCAGGCCGACATCGGCGATGCTCAAATGGAAGTTGCCGGATAAATAAATGACCAGATAAGGCAGGGTGATCGCGCGGGCGAGGGTCAGGATCAGGGACGCTGAAAGCAGCAGGTTTACCGTGGTCGGATAGTTCTTTAGCGTGGCCAGCATCCTTGCCTCATCGTTATCGCCATCATTTTCTGTCGGGGTCGCGCTGCGGCACTCGCTGGAAAGCCGGCGCGGATCAAGCATACTGCTGAACCCAGTTCTCATTGCTGATGGTTTTTACCGGGTGCATGGAGCCAGATTCACGAATAAGGAATGACTATGTTTTCCTCCGAGCGCTTGAAGGGCATCGATGTATTTGTCTGCGTGGCCGAGTCCGGCAGCTTCACCGCCGCCGCCGAGAAAATGCACCTGACAGGCTCGGCCATCAGTAAAAGCATCGCGCGCCTGGAGGGCCGGCTGGGCACCCGCCTGTTGCAGCGGACCACACGACGCGTGGCGCTTACCGACGCGGGGATGCGCTTCTATCGCACCTGCACCGGCGTGCTGGCCGACCTGGAAGAGGCCGAACGTGCACTCCAGGCCGAAGCCAGTGAGGTCCGCGGCAGCGTTCGCATAGACCTGCCAGGGGCTTTTGGCCGCGCCCAGGTACTGCCGATCCTGCTGCGCCTTGCTCAGGATCATCCGGCCCTGATTCCGCACATCTCCTTCTCCGACGGTTTCGTCGACCCGTTCAAGGAAGGCGTGGACATCGTGGTGCGTATCGGCAGCCCGGACGCCTGGCCCGATACGGTGGGCCAACGTTGCCTGGCCCATGAGCGACACCTCTTTTGTGCCTCCCCCGCCTATCTGGCCAGGCAGGGTGTCCCCCTGACCGATCGCGATCTGCAGCAGCACCAGTGCATCGCCTATGGCTGGGTGGATGGAAGAATCAATCCCTGGAGCTTCGCCGATGGCCAGGGCGCAATGACCCGCCGGCAGGTCGCCGCCCAGCTCGTCGTGGGCAATGGCGAAGGCCTCGTGATGGCGGTGATGGCGGGCAACGGGATCGCGCAGTTGCCGTCGTGGCTCGTCCAGCGCCAGCTGGACGAAGGGACATTGGTGGAGGTGCTTGCCCAGCGGGCAACCGAGGGAATGCCAATCAACCTGGCCTGGGTCAAAAGCCGGGAAACGCTGCCCAAGGTCAGGGTCTTGCTGGAGGCACTGGTCACAGGGCTGACACCGATAGCTGACCGCGACCTGGCCGCTAGCCCTCCCCTGTGACAGACGGCCAACCGCGTAACAAATCAAGGCGGTCGCAAGCTCGGCGCAGACGTAAACAAGCAGGCGTTGGAGCTATGATTTGACGGTTAATGGAGGGTTATTCGATGAACAAAACCGCCGCTGCTGGCGTGGCCAGTGAAGTTCGCAAGCTTGCCAAGGCTCACAAGGTCACCACTGAGCCTGACAGCATGAGTTGCATGGCTATGACCATCACCTGCCTGGCCGGCGACTCGGTCGAGCTGGATAGCATTGAGCGATTACTGGTCAATCTGAAAAAGCAAGGTGTGCTGAGCAAGACGCAAACCCTTGCATTTCAGGAACGCTATCTCCAGGAAAAGAGGCAGGCGAAAAAGAAACTTAGCGCATGAGCTTCGATCCTTTCGGTGACTTCGAAACAGCCGGCTATCTTCAAAATCATCAACGCCTCAAAGACCCTGTCGAAGTCAAAGAATCTGAGCTCGAAAGAGGCGACCTGACTACAAAGCCATCCTTAAGGTGCACAAGATCCTGTTTGGTGGGTTTTATCCTTGGGCCGGCAAAGATCGAAATCAGCTTGTCCCGCATCTAGCCGTATTCAAAGGCCCATTCAACGATCCACGCAGTACCGTCTTCGAGCGCCCTGACTTCATCAAGAGGTCTGTCGACTATGCGCTTGAGCTGGCGGCAGACAAGAACAGGTTCCAGGAAAAACCTGGGGAAGTCATGGGCCAACTGGCATTCACCCACCCCTTCCTGGATGGCAACGGCCGTACCCTCCTGCTTGTTTTCATGGAACTCTGCTACCGGGCCGGATTCGCCATCAATTGGTCCAGAACGAACAAAGATGACTACCTGCAAGCACTGAGCGACGAGATCCGAGAGCCTTTCCAGGGACACCTCGACCACTACCTGAAACCTTTCGTGGCAGCCATAACAAGCCGTGACGAGTGGCCACAGATGATCGGCGGCATTCGCGGCCAGGATGGACTCGACAAAGAAGACATCACCTACGAGAGCCTGGATAACCCGCAAGTCCAGCAGCTCTACAAGACCTATCGGGCCCAGCCTCAAGACGCCCCGGCGGTGCCGGGGGCTGATGACTGAACGAGTTGCCCTCGATACATGATGTTAGGGTGAAGCAAGCTCCCACTATCACGGGCTCGCGCTCAGCCCTTATTGAAACGATTTGACCGGTAGTTTGTGTAACAATTGCGCCGCAGTCATTTTTACAAGGATGTTCATCATGTCAGGCAAACCTGCCGCCCGCGTCACAGATCCTACTTCCTGCCCGCTTCCAGGCCATGGCGTAAACCCTATCGCCGCTGGCTCCTCCGATGTTTTATTTGACGGCCTCGCCGCAGCCCGCCAAGGCGATCAAAGTGCTTGTGGCAGCCCCATCGTCGGGGAAGTTGCCTCTACCGTCCTGATCAACGGCAAACCTGCCGCGACGGTGGGAAGCATCGGGGCCCATGGCAACAGCATCGTGAGTGGCTCCGGCACTGTCATCATTGGCAATGCGCATACCCCAGCAGCATTTACTCCTCCAGCAGCAATGCCACTATGGGCAATGGTATTCGATGAGCAGTTCCGTATTGTCGGAAGCGACGGCCAGCCACTTGCCAACGTGCCCTATCACATCAAAGACGAGACCGGCCGGGTTTACACCGGTTTCTCCGATGCGTCAGGACATACGCCGAGAATAGCGACAAGCAAACAAGAAACGTTGGAAGTTACAACGGGTGTCGCTGCGCTCGAGAAGTGGAGTGAAGCATGACCGAGTTCTCGTGCAAGATCCCAACGAATAAACGGGCTGGTTCGGTAAGCAATGTGCCGGGTTACTCAATGCCCGCCAATATCCATCTGTTTGTGGTTGTCGATGAAATTGGGAAAGACGGTTTTTTGGTCAGAAAAATCTATTCATCACCCGACAACCCTCATCTGGTGGCAAAAAACCTTCCGGAATTTCAAATCAAAAATGAAATATGGCCAGAAAAGTATGGTATGCGGCCTGTGGCTCCCAACTCTACTGCCACAGTTGCAGAGCACGTTTTCAGCAGTAGGAAATATCCTTCCAGCTATCTTTCAACCAGCTCTGAATTCCCCCTTGGCTCGCCACGGTTTGATGGAAAAGTCGTTTACATCGATATCGAGAAGGCCAAGGCTGCTGGCGCAAAGCTGGTTACCACAGAAGAAATATTGAAGTCTCTGGAGGAATATAAAAAAGTCGCCCCAAAAAACGTCGCCAAAATAGATCAAATTGCAGGCTGGGTGAAAAATATAGACAAGGAAGTACTGGTCCAGGCTAAAGAGGTTCCCCCAAAAGCAATCTTTACCCCCGGCTCATACAAAGCCACAAATATGCTGATCAAGGGTGCAAGAGTCGTCAGAGTATTTGCCATTGGCTTTACTGCCTATGACTTGAAACTGGCTACCGATGAGTCAATCAAACAGAACAGCATCAAGCCCATTTCCGTTGAGGTGGTCAAGCAGGCTGGTGGCTGGGGCGCCGCAATGGCAGGAGCCAGAATCGGTGTGGTCGCGGGTGCTGCTGTCGGGATTGAAACAGGACCTGGAGCCGTTGTGAGTGGAATTGTCGGTGGCATCATATTTGGTACCGCCGGTTACTTGGGCGCGAGTTGGCTGACTGAATATCTTCAGGAATAAGGACGATCATGAGTTTATTCGACCGTATCAAAAGCTTTATAGGCCGAGCTCCCAAGGAGCAAATTGCTGGCTACTCCCCGTCAGAACTCAAATCGATTTTTATCGACCCTCTACCATCCTCCGCTCCTGCCCTACCCGCCACACCACATGCCATCTCGTTGGAAGACATAGGAGTGCCGGCCTTTTACTGTGCATTGCTGATCGACGGAAGCGACATAGACGCGTTCCGGTCACTCGTCGAGTCCGGCTTCACACTAACCAATGAACGCAGCTTCAACGACCTCCCCGTCAAGCAGTACGAAAACCCACAGAAAAACCAGCACCTGATTGTTTTCACCTCTCCCCGGGAATTCAACGCCGTCACGGTACGACTGGTGACGAACAGCGCCGACCTCCTCCATGCAATTCAGCACCAGGGTTTCGCCGTCCCGCCCCCCTGGATAGCCTTCGAGGGTTACAACCCTTCATGGTGGGGAGGACACCTGCAAGGTGCTCAGGGTTACTACAACGACAATTACTTTTATCCGTTTTTTAAACGCTTGAGTGAAGCGGAGAAACAAGCCTATTACGCCCGCTACAACGCCACGAATGAGTGGATAAACAGTTTGGAGTTAATGGACGGTGAGTGACGGCAGTAGTTGCAAATAATTAACCTGTCGAAACCCTCAAACACACCTTGAAACTGGATCGCTCGCAGCTATGCGGCCTGAGTGGCACGACCGATGAGTTCACACTGCGAGCGGGAAATCCGACGTTTTCAACAAAGTCATTCGAAAGCAGCCCTTCAAACAGTGCGTAGCCGTTGAGTAGAGAGCCCTTCTCTGTGATTCGCACCTGTCTGTTCAGGCGATGCTGGCGTGAACTGCAAATGCTCTGCGTTGACGAGGAGAAGAGTTTGCTTCGCCCTCATTCAGGTTGCGACCGGACTTGCACTGCCCGGTCGTTGGTTGTCGGGATTAAGCGTTCAGCGCCTGAGACTTATCGCCCAAGGTGCGCAACAGATCACAGCCATCGCTGAGCAGCAGGCCGATGGCAAAGCGGATCTGAGCGACATCTTGAGCACCGGAAGCGCAGTCGAGGATTTCCAGCAGGTTACGGGCAGCGCCGATGCGTTGTTGGGCGCAGGTGTAGAGATCAGAGAGTGAAGCGTTGGCGTCCAGGTAGAGGACGGGGCGGTCAGTGTCGTTGCGGGTGAGTGGCACGAGGTTGCAAATTTCTGTGCGGGTCATTGGTGAAGCTCCATGAGTATTTAAGCCCTGCCTCCGTCATCCAGCCGAATAGAGAATCGGTTGATGAGTGAGGCGCTATGCACATAGTTTTTGGCCCGCGATGACCAGTCATCAGTCAGCAATGACGAGTTGAACTATAGAAGCGGTATTCGCTTGGGGACAGCTTTTAGGTGAAAGGTTGTTCGGTTTATCGTTTCAAAAATATGCCGTGAGCAGCTTGTGAATGGCTGCTTTCGGCCGATTCTGTTGAAAAAGTCGGCTTCGGTTTCCACGGCAGAAAAGTACGCGCCTGAGATTGAAATCTGTGTCTTTGGGCTGAAGGTTCAGGACACGGATTTCACGTAGCAGCGTGCAAAAGAGGTGTTTCCACCCATCAATACTCGAGCGTTTTGGGCAAACCGACTTTTTCAACAGAATCGGCCAATAGCGGACGCTTGAGAGCGGCACCTTCCGGCCAAGCAGGCATCAAAGTGAGCATCGAAAATCAGTGAGTAACCACACAAACACCGGTGCAGCGTGGCGAAATACCCCACAGCGAAGCTGGGGCCTTAGATTGCCCTACCGATTAGGCTTGGCATTCTTGCCAGGAGGATAAGTTTCTAGGCCAGAGGCTTTTTCTTTCTGACAGAACTGTCGCCGTCTTTAGTGATGGCTGACGCCAAGAAATTCAGGCCGGCATTGAGACGTTCCTCTCGTGCCAGCTTATCCATGCCAGGGAATGCTCAAGCCATGAGAGGCAGCTGCCAGTGTTCGCACTGCCAATGGATCATGGTCGGCAAAAAATAAGCTAATTGCTTCATTTAACTGCCGACAAGCTGCTTCGAATTTAGTGCAGGTGACTTGCATAGAGCCTAACCCGTGGATGAGTATTTAGCCTGCACCAATAGGCGCGTTGCAAACAGGACAGTGGCGAAACCGAGTGTTCACTCGAGTGGTTGACGACTTCTTACGCTTGGAGTCCCAACATGCCGGACAGTAGAGGACACTATCCCCCTCGAATTGATAGCATCCCCATTTTCTTCCTACAGGCTTTTCATCAGCAGGCGGAGACGTCTGCTTTAACAGAGCGTTCTCTTCCTGTAGCGCTGCAATACGTTCCTTAAGAGCAGCGGCCTCTAGTTTGAGGTCGGCGAGTTCACTAGATAGGTCTGCAAGCAAGTTTTTGAACTCGGCGTCGTCAATATTCTTGGAGATCTCCCGTAGCCGTTTGGCTAACGTTATCGATGAGCTTATCGTCGTAATGATGTCCATGAACTTCCCTGATGCACTAAAGTTAATTAAACAGCGCCTGAGCGCGGATGCCTAAAAGCATAGCTTCTTGGCATCCACTTGGCTGAAAAAATAAAAAATGGGACAGATTCATTTCCAAAAAAAATCATCCCCACTCTTTCAATCTTTTCCCTCATGACTGGAATTTCGCCTAGCGACATTGCTCTTGGTACGACTGCAGCACGGTGTATTGATTAAGCAAGAAATCGTCTACCCATGCCTGAGTTTCATTTTCTGTTCTTTGGTTCACAAGCGACTGCATGCCGTACGCCATCATGTTCCCGGTAAGCGTATCGCCCTCCATAGGGTCATCCCCTCCGTACCATTCCAAAAGAGAAAAACCTTGATTAGTCGAGACGATGTAGTAGTCACAACCGGATTTATAGAAAACTACGACGCCTGACTCAGCCAATGACGGCTCAGTGAAAGCAAGAGCGATAGATCCGAGTAGCGCAAATGATATGTTTCGTGCCATAAGAAGTTTTCCTATTTTCCTGTCCGCTCCCAGCGTAGTGTGCTGATTGCTTTGAATTGGCTAATACCTACCGATCCACGCTCGTTCCTAGCTTTTGATCCAAGCCTAGTCAGTAACGCCACAACCGCAGGCCTAGCCGCCTCAAAAATTTGGAACGCGTCGTAATCAGCATCAAGTAGCACTAGGAGAACGGTATCAAAGGACTGCTTCAAATCGATCGATCCAACCCGCCCCCCTCGCATCCGAGAATTGGAAAAATACCGACCTTTGATTTGAATTTTGATAGTCGATCCGTCCTTAACCTCCGTAGCGTCATAGCCGGCTTGCCTGGCAAACTCCAATTTGAGATCGAGAATCCGAGCAGCCTCATACTCTGCGACCTCTCCAGTAACACCTAGAGGCTTTTTAGTAAGATGGTAATAGCGCTTAGCTAGAACCTTCGCGTCTCTTAGGATCTCATAGACCTCATCGGTTTCCATGCTTCCTTTCCTCGATGTTTCTCTCATCCAAGCCAGTGGAACAACTCGAGCAAAGTGCCGAGCAAAACAAAAACGCCTTCACGGTTAGAGCCTAAGAATTTAATTCAACTGCAATACATTCAAATTAATTATTGAGGCCTACGTTTTTTTCTTTCCTTCTTTATCAACATCTCTTTCGTGTTTGGATATATAGATCCTGGGGATGAGCCCATGACTCGTGACTAATTTGTGCCAAGACTCCACAGCCAAAAGGAATTGAATGGAGTTAACGTCGGTGATTTTTTTAATATCATCTTCAAATACAAACCATAGCCCGGCGCTATGTAGTTTTTCATCAAATTTTATTGTTTTGCTTTTTATCAGCGTGATGGCATCTCTGGACTGCTCGATATTGTAAATTAGCTCTGGTTTCTTCTTTGAGATTTTTACCGATATAATTTCTCCATCTTTATAGATATCGGCAACTTCCACTTGATAGCTACGTCTTTTTTGTTCGAGTGATTTAATATCTGTCAGAACCCGATCTAAAAGCAGACAACCTCGTTCGATGCATATTTTCTGATTAAAATACGCCTCTCGATAGTCAACTTTGTCATCGTCCGGCTTCGCATTTTTCCTTTTCTCTTTTTGCCAAGCAATGAATGCGGATTCAACCAATGGCTCTTCCAGCTTGATCTCAATACTGCCTAAAGATCGCCTCAGGTACTCCATGAACGTTTGATTAAAGAGAAACCATTCTCCATTTTTTAGGAAATATTGTTGCTCTTCGTATTCGATTGGGCAGTCAAGAATTTCCTTCAGGGATCGCGTAAAACGTCCTGAATCTTCGTTTTTGAATTGAACAGTAACGTTGTTAATGTCAGTAATATCGGGATGTTCTCCCAAGAAGTCCGAGATAGACTGAACATCAATGCTATTACCCAAAGCCTTGCGATAGTTACTATTTTCTCCCTTCGCCTTGATTTCATAATCGTAATCATGAAAGCTAAAGCAAATGGCTATGCCATGTACCTGAAACTCTTCAATTAGAACTTCACCGCTTGCATTGTTGAGGTGTTCGAGCAATAGCTCGTCAAGCTCACTTGTTGCCTCGGCTCCGACTGATTCAAGCTTAGGTAAATGTATAATCTTTTCACCGCAGAAACTTTCATCAATCAGCTGGAAAATTGCGGACAACTCCAAAGGTTGTTTATCCATATCCATCTGAATGGAATCGGCAAAAATTATATTGCGCTCACCCCATATTTCCTTGTTAGCTGCCTTGAGCTTTAAGTGGTCGACCGATTCGCCTGCCTCATAGCTATCTTTCTGAAAATGTTGATAGGAGGACACGTCTTGTCTTTTTGTGCCCGTGAAGTAGCGGCTTTTTTTCAGCAATATTGAGCTCTCATCTGCAACATGAATCGCAAGATCGATCCCAAAATCGAGGTGAATAAATTTGGAGAGATAAAAGTGGGACTTTCCTAAGCTCACAGCATAAATTTTCTCTTCGTTCTCTAGGTTTTGGCACAGCAGAACGCCAAAATTAAAAGTATTTTTTGGCTCCTTTATATTATCGTTAAAAAACTCTTTATAGGTTTCCCACCACCAAACATCATTCCCTTTAATGTTTTCTGAGAAATAAAAAGTATTAGAGTAATTGAAAGCCTGAAGGGTCTTTTGCTCAACTAGTCCTACGGACTTAAGCTTTTCTTTTAGTTCTTTAATCTTATGATGCTTAATTTTATAAATATTATAAGTGTTTGACATGTCGTTTCCATTCGAAGATGGCCGGATCCGAATGAGAAATTGCCATTTGCCAGCATGGACTGCAACACCTTATTTTTTGTAAGGATATTGTTAAATAAAATCAGTGATTTAGAGGTTTTCAGTACACCACCTACTCCGAGCCGTCGCGCCCACTGCGACACCTCTACCAGCGAGGCGATATGCGGAAGTGCCGGATATGGAACTGACAAAACTGAAGCTGGCCGCGTGCCTTTATCCGTTAAATTCAGCGGAAGCCTCGTCAACGTGGTGGAATTGAATTTTGTGTTGAAAGAACCAGAGACGATGCAGTTTGGCATGGTCGCTGACCACGATGACGATGCTGGGGCCCATGAAAGAAATCGCAAATATCTGCTTCTGGCCAATTCTGTTGAAAAAGTCGGCTTCGGTTTCCACGGCAGAAAAGTACGCGCCTGAGATTGAAATCTGTGTCTTTGGGCTGAAGGTTCAGGACACGGATTTCACGTAGCAGCGTGCAAAAGAGGTGTTTCCACCCATCAATACTCGAGCGTTTTGGGCAAACCGACTTTTTCAACAGAATCGGCCGAAAGCAGACGCTCCTCAACCAAACAGATAGCTACACTCGTGAGCATTCAAGAGCCGAGAAATAGCTAAGCCCCCCGTAAAATCACAGTCGTGATGTGTACTAAGCGGCTATCAATAGCCGCTCAGGATCAAGAGAGCGCTTCAGAAGTTGCCCGACTCAGAAGTTCGCCGGCGTATTCGCACTAATAATCTCCGCCTCATCCGCCCCAATATTGCGAAACTTATGCGGCAAGGTCGTCGGGAAATAATACCCATCCCCGGGGTTCAGCACGCTCACCTGCCCATCCACGGTCAACTCCACGGTGCCGCGGGTGACAAGCCCGCACTCCTCCCCTTCGCTGTGCACGATGGGCTCGTCGCCGGAGCTGGCGCCGGGGGCGTATTGCTCGCGCAGAAAGCGCATCTGGCGGGTTGGCAGGGCGGCGCCGATCAGCAGCAGGCGGGCGCCGTCGCGGCCGAGGTCGGGTTGTTCGTTGGCGCGGAAGACGTATTGGTGTTCGCGCGGGGGCTGGTCGAAGGTGAAGAAGTCCGCCAGGGACATGGGGATGCCTTCGAGGAGTTTTTTCAGGGAGCTGACCGAGGGGCTGACACGGTTCTGTTCGATCAGGGAGATGGTGGCGTTGGTCACGCCGCTGCGTCGGGCCAGCTCGCGCTGGGACAGTTTGTAGCTTTCGCGAACGAGTTTGAGTCGAGTGCCCGTGTCCATAGCAGCCTTGAGTGAGGTGTACTTGAGGGTATTTCGGCGCTTGGGTCGCGATTGTCGCGATTTGAGTGCCTCTGGAGCCTGAAAGGCGGCTATTTAAACATGTTTGACGGTTGGGCTGTAAAGACTGGCGATGAGGGGTGGATGGGGGATTTTTCGGGGTGTTGGCGGGGGCCCTGGAGGTCCTGCGGACCTCTTCGCAGCCTCGCTGGGGCTCGGCAGCGGCTACAGGGATCCGGGGTTGCCAGGTGTTGGGCGGTGTAGCCCCAGCGAGGCTGCGATCGGCTTGGGCGGCATTCCGACGGAGCGGGCGCCAGGCCTGACTGCGCGGGGTGTCTGGCATCGCGCGTTATCTGATCGTTCATCGCGAGCAAGCTCGCTCCTACAAGGGGGGCGTGTAGCCGTGCGAATGCGTTGGGTCAGGTCGGGCGCCCTCTTCCTTTCTGTCGAGGGCGCCACTCACTCAGATACCGAAGCGATCGCGCAGCGCGTAGTACGCCGCGCCCATGGCGGTCAGCGGGGCCTGGAAGGTGCGGCCGCCGATCATCGGCATGTGCGGTAGCGAGGCGAAGGCGTCGAAGCGTTCGGCGTCGCCACGGATCATCTCCGCGATCAGTTTGCCGGCCAGGTGCGAGCAGGTGACGCCGTGGCCGCTGTAGCCCTGCATGTAGTAGGCGTTCTTTTCGATGCGGCCGAATTGCGGCATGCGCGACATGGTCAGCAGGAAGTTGCCGGTCCAGCGGTAGTCGATTTTCACGTCCTTGAGCTGGGGGAAGGTCTTGAGGATCTTCGGCCGGATCAGTTGCTCGATGTCGTTCGGCTCACGGGCGCCGTAGACCACGCCGCCGCCGTAGAGCAGGCGGTTGTCGGCGGTGAGGCGGTAGTAGTCCAGCAGGTAGTTGCAGTCTTCGACGCAGTAGTTGTTGCGGATCAGGCTGCGGGCCATTTGTGCAGGCAGCGGTTCGGTGACCACGATCTGCGAGCCGCACGGCATGCTCTTGCGCGTCACCCGTGGGTCGAGGTCCTGCTGCAGGTAGGCGTTGCCGGCGATCAGCAGGTACTTGGCGCGGACCACGCCCTTGGCGGTGCGCACGATGTTCGGCTCGCCGTAGGTGATGTCCACCGCCGCCGACTGTTCGAAGATCTTGCCGCCCAGGCCGATGATGGCGCTGGCCTCACCGAGGGCCAGGTTCAGCGGGTGGATGTGCCCGCCCTGCATGTCCAGCAGGCCGCCGACGTAGGCGTCGGAACCGACTTCCTGGGCAATCTGCGCCTGGTCCAGCAGCTTCAGGTTGTGGTTGCCGTAGCGCTCCCAACTGGCCTTCTGTTCGGCCAGGCCCTTGAACTGCTTCTTGTTCATGGCGGCGAAGATGCCACCCGGGCGGTAGTCGCACTGGATGTCGTAGTGCTGGATGCGCTGGCGAATGATGTCGGCGCCTTCGAAGATCATGCTGCCCAGCACTTCGGCGCTTTTCTCGCCGTAGCGCGACTCGATCACGTCGACGTCGCGGCTGTAGGAGTTGACCAGTTGCCCGCCGTTGCGCCCGCTGGCACCGAAGCCGACCTTGGCCGCTTCGAGCACAGTGACGCTGTAGCCCGCTTCGGCGAGGAACAGCGCCGAGGACAGGCCGGTGTAGCCGGCGCCGATCACGCAGACGTCGCACTCGACCCTTTCTTCCAATACCGGAAAGTCGGCGGTCGGGTTGCGGGTCGCGGCGTAGTAGCTGTTTACGTAGGTTTGCATTATCGAATTCTCCAGCGGGTGCCGGCCGCAGCCGGCCCCACCGTTCTTATAGAGTCAGAGCTTGATCCAGGTCGCTTTCAGCTCGGTGTACTTGTCGAAGGCGTGCAGCGACTTGTCGCGACCATTGCCCGACTGTTTGAAGCCGCCGAACGGCGCGGTCATGTCGCCGCCGTCGTACTGGTTGACCCACACGCTGCCGGCGCGCAGGCCACGGGCGAAGCGGTGGGCGCGGCTGAGGTTGCTGGTCCAGACCCCAGCGGCGAGGCCGAAGATACTGTCGTTGGCGATCGTCAGCGCTTCTTCTTCGGTGTCGAAGCCGATCACCGACAGCACCGGGCCGAAGATCTCTTCGCGGGCGATGGTCATGGCGTTGGTCACGCCATCGAAAATGGTCGGCTCGACATACAGGCCGCCGGTGCTTTCCAGGGTCCGCGCGCCACCGGCCAGCAGCTGGCCGCCCTGCTCCTTGCCGATGCCGATGTAGCGCAGCACGTTGTCCAGCTGGCGCTGATCCACCAGCGCGCCGACGCGGGTATCCGGGTCGAGGGCATGCCCGGGTTTCCAGGCCTTGAGGGCTTCCACCAGCAGCGGAATGAACTGGTCGCGGATCGAGCGCTCCACCAGCAGGCGCGAGCCGGCGGTGCAGACTTCGCCCTGGTTGAAGGCGATGGCGCTGGCCGCCGCCTCCGCTGCCGCGCGCAAGTCCGGCGCGTCGGCGAACACCACGTTGGGGCTCTTGCCGCCCGCCTCCAGCCACACGCGCTTCATGTTGCTCTGCCCGGCATACACCAGCAGTTGCTTGCCCACCGCGGTGGAGCCGGTGAACGCCAGCACGTCCACGTCCATATGCAGGGCCAGGGCCTTGCCGACGGTGTGGCCGTAACCCGGCAGCACGTTGAACACACCTTTGGGAATGCCGGCCTCCAGCGCCAGCTGGGCGATGCGGATCGCGGTCAGCGGCGACTTCTCCGAAGGCTTGAGGATGAACGAGTTGCCCGCCGCCAGGGCCGGGGCGAATTTCCAGCTGGCCATGATCAGCGGGAAGTTCCACGGCACGATGGCCGCCACCACCCCCGAAGCCTCGCGCGTCACCAGGCCCAGTTGATCGTGAGGCGTGGCCGCCACTTCGTCGTAGATCTTGTCGATGGCCTCGGCGCTCCAGCGGATCGCGTTGGCGGTGGCCGGCACGTCGATGCTCAGGGCATCGCCGATGGGCTTGCCCATGTCCAGGGTTTCCAGGAGCGCCAGTTCTTCCTGGTGCTCGAGGATCGAATCGGCGAAGCGGATCAGCACGCGCTTGCGCTCGGCCGGCGCCTTGCGCGACCAGACGCCGGACTCGAACGCCTGGCGCGCCACCTGCACGGCGCGGTCGGCGTCGGCCTCATCGGTGCTGGCGACGTTGGCCAGAAAGCGCCCGTCCACCGGGCTGATGCATTCGAAGGTGGCCGCACTGGCGGCGTGGCAATACTGGCCGTCGATAAAGGCGCGACCTTCGAGGGTCAAGGACTGGAAGCGCCGCTCCCAGTCGCTGCGGGATTTAGTCATGGCAAATACTCAACGCAGGAAAAGAAACGGCCGTCAGACCGTGTGCAGGTACCAGTTGTATTCGAGGTCGGAGATGGAGTTTTCGAACTCGGCCAGCTCGCTCTCCTTACAGGCGACGAACACGTCGATGTACATCGGGTCGATGTACTTGGCCATCACCTCGCTGTCGTCCAGCACCCGCAGGGCGTCGCGCAGGTTGCTCGGCAGGCTCTGTTCGTTCTGCTCGTAGGAGTTGCCTTCCACCGGCGCGCCGGGCTCGATCTTGTTGGTCAGGCCGTGGTGAATGCCGGCCAGTACCGAAGCCATCAGCAGGTAAGGGTTGGCGTCGGCGCCAGCGACGCGGTGTTCGATGCGCACCGCATCCGCCGAACCGGTCGGCACGCGCACGGCCACGGTACGGTTGTCGATGCCCCAGCTTGGCGAGTTCGGCACATAGAACTGCGCGCCGAAGCGGCGGTAGGAGTTGACGTTCGGGCAGAGGAAGGCCATCTGCGCCGGCAGGGTCTCGAGCACGCCGCCGATGGCGTGGCGCAGGGCGTCGTTGGTTTCCGGGTCGTCGCTGGCGAAGATGTTGTTGCCTTGCTTGTCGAGAATCGAGATATGCACGTGCAGACCATTACCGGCCTGGCCCGGGTACGGCTTGGCCATGAAGGTGGTGTCCATCTCGTGGTCGTAGGCGATGTTCTTCACCAGGCGCTTGAGCAGCACCGCGTAGTCGCAGGCCTTGATCGGGTCGGCGACGTGGTGCAGGTTGACTTCGAACTGCGCCGGGGCACTTTCCTTGACGATGGCGTCGGCGGGGATGCCCTGCTCTTTCGCCCCTTCGAGGATGTCTTGCAGGCAGTCGACGTATTCGTCGAGGTCGTCGATCAGATACACCTGGGTCGACTGCGGACGCTTGCCGGAAATCGGCGAACGCGGCGACTGCGGGCGACCGTTCACGTTGTCCTGGTCGATCAGGTAGAACTCCAGCTCGAAGGCCGCGCAAATGGTCAGGCCCAGGGCGTCGAATTTACTCACCACCTGCCGCAGCACTTCACGTGGGTCGGCGAAGAACGGCTCGCCTTCGATTTCGTGCATGGTCATCAGCAGTTGCGCGGTCGGGCGTTTCTGCCAGGGCTCGACGCTCAGGGTCCCGGGGATCGGGTAGCAGATGCGGTCGGCGTCGCCGATGTCCAGGCCCAGGCCGGTGCTTTCCACGGTGGAGCCGTTGATGTCCAGGGCGAACAGCGAGGCCGGCAGGTTGATGCCCTTCTCATACACCTTGTGCAGGGCGGTGCGTTCGATGCGCTTGCCGCGCACCACGCCGTTCATGTCGGCAATCAGCAGGTCGACGTAGAGGATCTCGGGATGGTTCTTCAGGAAGGCGTTGGCTTCGTTGAGCTGAACGGCACGCAGTGGGACCGACATGATGCACCTATGTGTTAATTATTATGTTCAAAGCGGTTTCGTGGCAGCAGTCAATCCGAAAGGAAAAGTGAAGTCAAGCGCCAGAAATGGCCGCCGATCGTCAATTATTTTGCGCCTCAACATCTTTATTTACCTCGCAACCCGCGCCGATCACGGGTTTCAGACGAAAAACGTTTAGAATTTTTTACACGGAAGTTGTTAATTAAAATCAACGAGGATAAGCTCTCGAAAAACTCGTTCCAGCGTGAATTTCGAGGTGATAAAAATGGCATTCAAGCCATTGATCGGCGTTACTGCGTGCGTCAAAGAGATCGGGCTGCACCCCTACCACGTCAGCGGCGACAAGTACTTGCGTGCTGTCAGCAGCGCGGCCGAGGGCCTGCCCCTGATCATTCCTTCCCTGGCGGACCTCATCGATACCGAGGCCCTGCTGCAGAACCTGGACGGCCTGCTGTTCACTGGCTCGCCGTCGAATGTGGAGCCCTTCCACTATCAGGGCCCGGCCAGCGAACCGGGCACCGCCCACGATCCCCAGCGCGATGCCACCACCCTGCCCCTGCTGCGCGCGGCGATTGCCGCCGGCGTGCCGGTGCTGGGCATCTGCCGCGGCTTCCAGGAAATGAACGTGGCCTTCGGCGGCAGCCTGCACCAGAAGGTGCATGAGTTGCCGGGTTATCTCGACCACCGCGAAGCCGACCACCCGGACCTGGCCGTGCAATACGCCCCCGCCCATGCCGTCAGGGTGCAACCGGGCGGCGTGTTCCAGGCCCTGGACCTGCCCCAGGAGTTCCAGGTCAACTCGATCCACAGCCAGGGCATCGACCGCCTGGCCCCGGGCCTGCGCGCCGAGGCCCTGGCGCCGGACGGCCTGATCGAGGCGGTGTCGGTCGAACACAGCCCGGCCTTTGCCCTGGGCGTGCAGTGGCATCCGGAATGGCAGGTGCTGTCGAACCCGGTCTACCTGCGGATCTTCCAGGCCTTCGGCGATGCCTGCCGGCAACGGGCGGCGCAGCGCAACGGCCACTGATTCAAAGCTTCACCCGCGAAATTGACTGCCACGCCCCCCGGCCGGCGGCGGTGCGCCCTGGTGCGCCCACCCTGGCCCGTGGGGCGGTTCAAGCCACACCCAGCAACACACAGAACAAGAACCAGCGTCAGGCCGCCAGGACGGCAGCGCCGAATAAACCCGCCAGCGCGGGTTTGTCATCCATCTATTAAGCCGGGCCGTTTTGGCTCGACGACTGACATCTGTTGGGAGTTCCACATGGCAAACGCCTCCAGCACGTACAGAAAGGCTCTGGAAGGTCACCCGCAACCGCAGAAGGTGCTGGTGAGAGTCGACCGCGTGACCAAGAAGTTCGATGAAACCGTGGCCGTGGACGATGTGTCCCTGGACATTCACCAGGGCGAGATCTTCGCCCTGCTCGGTGGCTCGGGTTCTGGCAAGTCCACCCTGCTGCGCATGCTGGCGGGCTTCGAGCGACCGACGGAGGGGCGTATCTACCTGGACGGCGTGGACATCACCGACATGCCGCCCTATGAACGGCCGATCAACATGATGTTCCAGTCCTACGCGCTGTTCCCGCACATGACCGTGGCGCAGAACATTGCCTTCGGCCTGCAGCAGGACAAGATTCCCAAGGCCGAGATCGATGCCCGCGTGGCCGAGATGCTCAAGCTGGTGCACATGACCCAGTACGCCAAGCGCAAGCCGCACCAGCTGTCCGGCGGCCAGCGCCAGCGCGTGGCCCTGGCCCGCTCCCTGGCCAAGCGGCCGAAGCTGCTGCTGCTCGACGAACCCATGGGCGCCCTGGATAAAAAGCTGCGTTCGCAGATGCAACTGGAACTGGTGGAGATCATCGAGCGCGTCGGCGTGACCTGCGTGATGGTGACCCACGACCAGGAAGAGGCCATGACCATGGCCCAGCGCATCGCCATCATGCACCTGGGCTGGATCGCCCAGATCGGCAGCCCGGTGGACATCTACGAGGCCCCTGTGAGCCGCATGGTCTGCGAGTTCATCGGCAACGTGAACGCCTTCGACGGCACCGTCATCGAAGACCTGGAAGGCCACGCGGTGATCCACTGCCCGGCGCTGGAACAGAAGATCTACGTCGGCCACGGTGTCAGCACCTCGGTGCAGGACAAGTCGGTGACCTACGCCATCCGCCCGGAAAAGATGCTGGTCAGCACCACCCGGCCCGAGCAGCGCTACAACTGGTCCCAGGGCAAGGTGCATGACATCGCCTACCTCGGCGGGCACTCGGTGTTCTACGTCGAACTGCCTGGCGGCAAGATCGTCCAGTCGTTCATGGCCAACGCCGAACGCCGCGGCGCGCGGCCGACCTGGGACGACCAGGTCTACGTGTGGTGGGAAGACGACAGCGGCGTGGTACTGCGCACATGAGTACGTCAACCATGAGCACTCTCAATCAGCGTTTGACCCGTGTGCTGCCCAGCGGCCGCAAGCTGGTGATCGGCATCCCGTTCCTCTGGCTGTTCCTGTTCTTCATGCTGCCGTTTTTCCTGGTGATGAAGATCAGCTTCTCGGAAGCGGCCCTGGCCATCCCCCCCTACTCGGAGATCTACAGCTTCGCCGAACAGAAATTCCAGCTGCTGCTCAACGTCGGCAACTACGCGTTGCTGGTGGGTGACGAGCTGTACATCTCGGCCTACCTTGGCTCGCTGAAAGTCGCCCTGCTCAGCACCCTGATGTGTCTGGCGATCGGCTTCCCCATGGCCTACGCGATCACCAAGGCCAGCAAGGAAACGCAGAACGTCTTGCTGCTGCTGATCATGATGCCGACCTGGACCGCGATCCTGATCCGCGTCTATGCCTGGATGGGCATCCTCAGCAACAACGGTTTGCTCAACGGTTTCCTGATGTGGAGCGGCCTGACCTCGGCGCCGATCGAAATCCTCAACACCAACACCGCGGTCTATATAGGGGTGGTCTACGCCTACCTGCCGTTCATGGTGCTGCCGCTGTACGCCAACCTGGTCAAGCACGACCAGAGCCTGCTGGAAGCCGCCTCGGACCTGGGTTCGAGCCACTTCAACAGCTTCTGGAAAATCACCGTGCCGCTGGCCAAGAACGGCATCATCGCTGGCTGCATGCTGGTGTTCATCCCGGTGGTGGGCGAGTTCGTGATTCCCGAGCTGCTCGGTGGCCCCGAGACCCTGATGATCGGCCGCGTGCTGTGGCAGGAATTCTTCAACAACCGCGACTGGCCGGTGGCCTCCGCCCTGGCGGTGGTGATGCTGGCGATCCTGATTATTCCAATCCTGTTGTTCAACCGCAGCCAGGCCAAAGAGATGGAGGGACGGGCATGAAACGTTACGGATTTTCCAGCCTGATGCTGGTGCTCGGCCTGGTGTTCATTTACCTGCCGATGCTGATCCTGGTGATCTACTCGTTCAACGCCTCCAAGCTGGTGACGGTCTGGGGCGGCTGGTCGGTGAAGTGGTATGTCGGCCTGCTGGATAACCAGCAGTTGATGGGCTCGGTGGTGCGCTCCCTGGAGATCGCCTGCTACACCGCGATTGCCGCGGTGGCCCTGGGCACCCTGGCGGCCTTCGTGCTGACCCGGGTCACCCGCTTCAAGGGCCGCACGTTGTTCGGCGGCCTGGTCACCGCGCCGCTGGTGATGCCGGAAGTGATCACCGGCCTGTCGCTGTTGCTGCTGTTCGTGGCCATGGCGCAGATGATCGGCTGGCCGCAAGAGCGTGGCATCGTCACCATCTGGATCGCCCACACCACCTTCTGCGCGGCCTATGTGGCCGTGGTAGTCTCCGCGCGCTTGCGTGAGCTGGACCTGTCTATCGAAGAGGCGGCCATGGACCTGGGGGCGCGGCCGTGGAAGGTGTTCTTCCTGATCACCATCCCGATGATCGCGCCGTCGTTGGCGGCCGGCGGCATGATGTCCTTCGCCCTGTCCCTGGACGACCTGGTGCTGGCGAGCTTCGTCTCCGGCCCGGGTTCCACCACCCTGCCGATGGAGGTGTTCTCGGCGGTGCGCCTGGGGGTGAAGCCGGAGATCAATGCGGTGGCCAGCCTGATCCTGCTGGCGGTGTCGCTGGTGACCTTCCTGGTCTGGTATTTCGGCCGTCGCGCCGAAGCGGCCCGCAAGCGGGCGATCCAGGAAGCCATGGAGTACACCGCCGTTGAGGCGTTCCAACCCGCTGCGCAACAGCGCATCCAAGCGACGACGGCCTAGGCCGTCGCGCCCGGATCGCGAGCAAGCTCACGCCTACAGACCTGCACCCTCCCTGTAGGGGCGAGCTTGCTCGCGAAGACGTGCAACCTGACATCCCGCGTTCCACATGCAGCCCCCTGCACAATAAGAAATGGAGTTGTACCGATGAAAATGCTTGGCAGGATACTGTTCGCCAAAACCATGCTCCCACTGTCCTTGATAGGCGCGATGGCGACCGGCGCCCAGGCCAACGACAAGGAGCTGCGTGTCTACAACTGGTCGGACTATATCGCCCCGGACACCCTGAAAAAGTTCGAGGCCGAGACCGGCATCCACGTCACCTACGATGTCTTCGACAGCAACGAAACCCTGGAAGCGCGCCTGCTCACCGGCAAGTCCGGCTACGACATCGTGGTGCCTTCCAACAGCTTTTTGGCCAAGCAGATCAAGGCCGGGGTCTACCAGGAACTGGACAAGTCGCGGCTGCCGAACTGGAAGAACCTCAACCCGGTGCTGTTGCAGAACGCCGCCGCCAGCGACCCCGGCAACGCCCACGCCTTCCCGTACATGTGGGGCTCGATCGGCATCGGCTACAACCCGGACAAGGTCAAGGCGGTGCTGGGTAACGATGCGCCGACCCACTCCTGGGACCTGCTGTTCAAGCCGGAGAACGCCGAGAAGCTCAAGGCCTGCGGCATCAGCTTCCTCGACTCGCCGACGGAAATGCTCCCCGCCGCCCTGCACTACCTGGGCTACCCGGTGACCAGCAAGGACAAGGCGCAGATCCTCGAGGCCGAGGCGCTGTTCATGAAGATCCGTCCTTCGGTGACCTACTTCCATTCCTCCAAGTACATCTCCGACCTGGCCAACGGCAACATCTGCGTGGCCGTGGGTTACTCCGGCGACGTGCTGCAGGCGCGCTCGCGCGCCGAAGAGGCCGGCAACCGGGAGAAGGTCGCCTTCAGCATTCCCAAGGAAGGCGCCGGCAGCTTCTACGACATGATGGCCATGCCCAAGGACGCGGCCAATGTCGACAACGCCTACCTGTTCATGAACTTCCTGATGCGCCCGGACATCATCGCCGAGGTCACCAACAGCCTCGGCTACAGCAACGCCAACGCCGCCGCCACGCCGCTGGTGGACGCAGCCATCCGCAACGACCCGGCCTCGTACCCGCCGCAGGCCGTGCTCGCCACCCTGTACGCGGTGCCCGACCAGCCGATTGCCATCCAGCGCGTGATGAACCGTGGCTGGACACGCATCAAGCTCGGCAAATGACCCCCCGCGCCCGCCCATCACGGCGGGCGCCACTGCCCTCTTCCGTTCAGTCGCGCCTTACCACCGCGACACCCCTGCGAACGGGCTCGCCTGGCTCCCTCGGTTCAGGTGACTCCTTGGCGCCCTCCCCGGGCGCCTTTTTTGCTTTCAGGCCGCACAAAACCCTGTAGCCGCTGCCGCAGGCTGCGATCGACCCGAAGGGGCGCGGCGATCTCAAGAGCGCTGAAGGCCCTGCGGGCCTTGTCGCAGCCTCGCGGGCTCGGCAGCGGCTACAGGGTCGGGACCTGGCTTCGTGTAGCCGCTGCCGCAGGCTGCGTACGCCCCGAAGGGGCGCAACAATCTCAAGACCGATGAAGGCCCTGCGGGCCTTGTCGCAGCCTCGCGGGCTCGGCAGCGGCTACAGGGGCGCGGCCTGGCTTCATGTAGCCGCTGCCACAGGCTGCGATCGACCCGCAGGGGCGCAACAATCTCAAGACCGCTGAAGGCCCTGCGGGCCTTGTCGCAGCCTCGCGGGCTCGGCAGCGGCTACAGGGTCGGGGCCTGGCTTCGTGTAGCCGCTGCCGCAGGCTGCGATCGACCCGCAGGGGCGCGGCGATCTCAAGAGCGCTGAAGGCCCTGCGGGCCTTATCGCAGCCTCGCGGGCTCGGCAGCGGCTACAGGGGCGCGGCCTGGCTTCATGTAGCCGCTGCCACAGGCTGCGATCGACCCGAAGGGGCGCGGCGATTCCAAGACCGCTGAAGGCCCTGCGAGCCTTGTCGCAGCCTCGCGGGCTCGGCAGCGGCTACAGGGTCGGGACCTGGCTTCTTGTAGCCGCTGCCGCAGGCTGCGATCGACCCGAAGGGGCGCAACAACCTCAAGACCGATGAAGGCCCTGCGGGCCTTGTCGCAGCCTCGCGGGCTCGGCAGCGGCTACAGGGTCGGGGCCTGGCTTCGTGTAGCCGCTGCCGCAGGCTGCGATCGACCCGAAGGGGCGCAACAACCTCAAGACCGATGAAGGCCCTGCGGGCCTTGTCGCAGTCTCGCGGGCTCGGCAGCGGCTACAGGGTCGGGGCCTGGCTTCGTGTAGCCGCTGCCGCAGGCTGCGATCGACCCGCAGGGGCGCGGCGATCTCAAGAGCGCTGAAGGCCCTGCGGGCCTTGTCGCAGCCTCGCGGGCTCGGCAGCGGCTACAGGGTCGGGGCCTGGCTTCTTGTAGCCGCTGCCGCAGGCTGCGTACGCCCCGAAGGGGCGCAACAATCTCAAGACCGATGAAGGCCCTGCGGGCCTTATCGCAGCCTCGCGGGCTCGGCAGCGGCTACAGGGGCGCGGCATCATCCAGCGAGCCCCCCCAACCACAAACAATGATATTTTTCGCCGCCTGCGGTGCAGCCAGGCACCGCCACTTTTACAGGGAACCGTATCGATGCAGACCGCCGTCCAGCCTTGCCCATTGCCCAGCCAGTCCAGCATTGCCCACCTTGCCGTCGGGGCGAGCTTCATCGATTGCCGCCAGGTGCTGGCCAACGACCCCGAGCGCACGGCCATGCGCCACCTGCTCAACCTGATGAGCCAGACCCCGGCCTGGATCGACCGGATGATGGGCCTGCGCAACCGCGTGGTGCAGCTGTTGGGCCTCAAGGACCTGGGGCGCCTGACCCGGATCGACCTGGCCAGGGCGGACGAGGATTACCGGCCGGACGACCGGGTCGGCATCTTCACCCTGGTTGCCCAGGCCCCCGACGAGGTGCTGGTGGTGGACCGCGACAAGCACCTGGACGTGTACCTGTCCCTCAATCGCCTGCCGCTGACCGCCGAGGGCCTGCGCCCGGTGGTGCTGTCTACCGTGGTCCATCCGCACAACCTGCTGGGGCGCCTGTACATGCTGCCGGTGGCGCCGTTCCACCGGCTCATCGCGCCCATGACCCTGGCCAACATCAATCGCCGCTGAGCCGCCACGTTCAAGGACACTGCCATGCAGCCCGCCGAGTTCGACGTTGTTGTAGTAGGCCTGGGCGCCATGGGCGCCGCGACCCTGTACCGGTTGGCCAAGCGCGGCGTGAAGGTAGCCGGCATCGACCGTTTTGCCCCGCCCCACGACCAGGGTTCGAGCCATGGCGCCACCCGTATCACCCGCCAGGCAGTGGGCGAAGGCGCGCCCGGCGGCTGGTGGACGGACACAGCGAGATCGATTTGAGCGCGTTTTCCCTGGCGCGCTTCGACCATTGAGCGGTACCTGGATGCCCCGTGACGGGGCGCTTTCCAGGCAGAAACGATTCAGTGACGTTTTTCCTTCCATGGGCGCCGCTTTCAACCTTGCCCCTTCGTTCACTCTCTACGATTCTGTAGAGACCCCCGCGGGGCGGCGCCAGGCCGTCCCAGGCAAAACAACAGGAGCGTCCCATGAAGAGCGTCGCTGAAGTACTGAAGTTGAAGGCCAAGCACAACCAGCAAGTGCACACCATCGCGCCCCACCAGATGGTGCTCGAGGCGCTGATGCTGATGGCCGAGAAGAACGTCGGCGCCCTGCCGGTACTGCAGAACGGCGAAGTGGTCGGGGTGATCAGCGAACGCGACTACGCGCGCAAACTGGTGCTGCACGGCCGCTCCTCGGTGGGCACGCCGGTCAGCGCGATCATGAGCTCGCCGGTGATCACCGTGGACTCGCACCAGAGCGTGGAAACCTGCATGGGCATCATGACCGACAGCCACCTGCGGCACCTGCCGGTGGTGGAAGACGGCCAGTTGCTGGGCCTGCTGTCGATCGGCGACCTGGTCAAGGAAGCCATCGCCGAACAGGCCGACCTGATCCGCCAGCTGGAACAGTACATTCGCGGCGAGTAAGCCCGCCCCCACAACCCAATCCCCTGGAGCCGGCGGCACCTTTGCACGCCGGCCCTACACGCGAAATTGCACGCGCACTTCGAATCCATCGCAGCGGCCACTGGCCGGTGACGCCAGGTGCAGTTCGCCGTCCACGCCGTGAACGATGCTCTGGGCAATCGCCAGCCCCAGGCCGGAGCCACTGGCCTCGCTGTTGCCGCGGACAAAACGTTCGGTCAGGCGTTGCAGCACTGGCGGCGGTACCACCGGCCCGCCATTGACCACCCGCAGGCAACCATCGGCGCCAAGGCTGACGTCTACCGGCTGCAACGGATCGCCGTACTTCAGGGCGTTTTCGATCAAGTTGCGCAGCAGGATGCCAAAGGCGTCCGGGTCGATGGCGGTGCACACCCGGGCCGCCTCCGGCAACTGCAGCCGGATGCGCGGGGCGGCGCCGCGATTCCACTCCTCCACGCCGTGGGCCAGCAGCGGAATCAAGTCCTCGGGGGTTTCGGACAACAGTCCGCCGCCCTCGGCCTTGGCCAGTTGCATGAGTTTTTCCGAGAGCCGGACCAGCTCCCGCAGCGCGCTCTCGATCTTCGCCGCCCGTAGCTGCAACGGCCCCTCCGGAGCTTCGTGGCGCAGGCGCTGGATCTGCGCCAGGGTCGCCGCCAGGGGCGTGCGCAATTCATGGGCGCTGTTGGCGGTAAAGCTGCGTTCGGTTTCCAGGGCTTTGCGCAGGCGCTCCAGCAGGTGGTTGACCGCTTCGGCCAGGGGATCGATTTCCGCCGGCAGGCGCGCCACCTTGATTGGTGACAGGTCGCCCACACCCCGGGCCTCCACCGCTCGCCGGTAGGCCAAGACGCTGCGCAGGCTGATGCGCACGAACAGCCAGGTGCCCAGCAGGCTGATGGGAATCAACCCGAGCAAGGGCACCAGCAAGGCGAACAGCGCCTCCCGGGAGGCTTCGCGGCGCTGGGCCAGGGGCTCGGCGATCTCGATGACGATCGAGTCGTTCTCGGCGCCGGCGCTGTACAGGCGGTATTTGCCCCGGGTGGTAAACCCGGGGCTGGGCCGGTGGCTGAAGATCTTCAGCTTGGCGTCGTGGGAGCGCATCAGAATCTGCCCCTCGGCATCGCGCACCACGTAGGTCAGGTATTCGCTGTCCATCTTCAGGGTTGCCACATGTCGGGCCCGACGTGGCCCGGAACGGTTGCCGATTTCCAGCGCGGCCAGGGGCAGGATGCGCTGGGCCGTGGCTTCCAGGGCGCTGTCGAAGGTTTCTTCCAACTCATGCTGGACCGCCAGCCAAGTGCCAGCGGTGGCCCCCAGCCAGAGCAGGGTCATGCCCAGGGTCAGCCCCAGGCTGAGGCGTTTTTGCAGGCTGGTCGGACGCTTCATGCGGGCGTCAGCCGGTAGCCCATGCCGCGCACGGTTTCGATCAGTTCGCGCCCGAGTTTCTTGCGCAGGCGGCTGACGTAGACCTCGATGGTGTTGCTCTCGATTTCCGCACCGAAGGCATACAACCGTTCCTCCAGCTGGGACTTGGAGAGCAAGGCGCTGGGGCGCTGGACAAAGGCTTCGAACAGCGCCCACTCACGGGCGGTGAGGTCGATGATGGCGCCGCCACGCTGCACGGTGCGGGTGCTGATGTTCACCTGCAGCTCGCCGAGACGGATCTGCGGGTTGGGGTTGCCGCTGTAGCGCCGGGCCACCGCCGCGACCCGCGCCGAGAGTTCGAACAAGTCGAAGGGCTTGACCAGGTAATCGTCGGCACCGGCGTTGAGCCCGGCGATGCGCTCGGAAATCTGGTCCTGGGCGGTGAGGATGATCACCGGCGTCACATCCCCGGCACCACGGCGCTGGCGCAGGAATTCCAGGCCGCGCCCGTCGGGCAGCATCAGGTCCAGCAGGATCAGGTCGTAGGCTGTGCAGGCGACACTGGCCCGGGCCTGCTCCAGGCGCTGCACCCAATCCACGGCGTGGCCATCGTCGGCAATCTGCTCGCGCACCGCTTCCCCGAGTACCGCCGCGTCCTCGACCAATAACACTCGCATCGACGCTCTCCCCTGATCTATGTGGTGACGCACCTTAACCGCCGAACCTGACGCCAACCTGAAGATTCAGCTGGCCATCAAAATCCTCATCAGGGTAGCCACACACGCCCCGCGACAGCCGGAGCCAGATCATGAAAAGCCCATTCGCCCGGCCTCGATTTTTTTAAACGTCCTTCAGGTTGCTGTCAGCTAAGCGGCCCAGGCTGCAGCGACATCACTTGAAAAGGACACCCTCATGAACAAGCTTGTCGTCGCCAGTTGCCTCGCCACGGTTCTGGCCTTGCCTGGGCTGGCCCAGGCCCGTGAAGTGACCCTGACCACCCACCTGAAGAACTACAGCGGCAATGGCGCCTACCTGGCGATCTACCTCACCGACGCCAATGGCATCTACCAGCAGACCCTATGGGTCGCCGGCAAGAAGGCCAAGTACTACAAGCACCTGCCGGACTGGGCCCGGGGCAGCCGCATGGACGCCGCCCAGTACGATGGCATCAGCGGTGCCAGCGTAGGCAGCGGCGAGACCCTGACCGTCAGCGCCGAGCTGGCGGACAGCCTGATCGACGCCGGGTATCAGATCCGCATCGACAGCGCCGTGGAGGACCAGCGCGATGTCCGCGCCGATGTGGTCCTGCCCCTGACACTCCAGGGCGAAGGCCAGCCGGCCAGCGGCAGCACCTACGTGCAATCCCTGCGCTACGACCTGTAATGCCCACGTCGTCAGGAGGCACAATCATGTTGCGTTCGTTGCACTCGATTCCCGGGCTGATCGCCGCCCTGCTGGTGATGTTGCTGGCCATCAGCGGCGCGACCCTGGCACTGAACCCGGCGCTGGAACGCCTGCACACCCCCCAACCGGCCGCGGCGCAAGTCTCGGTCGGGCAACTGGCCGGACGTATTGCCAGCCATCTGAGCGGGATCGAGCAGATCCGGCGCACGCCCTCGGGCTCGGTGATCGTCTACCACAGCCAGGACGGCCAGGCGCTGGCCAGCACGGTCGACCCGCTGACCGGCGCAGTGCTTGCGCCCTACGCCCCCTCGGCATTGGCCCGCTGGGTCAAGGAGCTGCACCGCTCGCTGTTTCTCGACACGGCAGGCCACGCCGTATCGGCCCTGGGCGCCCTGGCGATGCTCTTGCTAGCGGGCTCAGGTGCCGTGTTGCTGGCACGCCGCGCCGGAGGCTGGGGCAAGCTGCTGCGGCCCTTGCGGGGCAGCTTCAGCCAGCGCTGGCACGCCGAGCTCGGACGCCTGACCACCCTGGGCCTGCTGCTGTCGGCCCTGAGCGGGTTGTACCTGTCGGCCGGCACCTTCGGCTTGATTGCCGACGGCAGCCAGGCCGAACCGGCCGTTCCCACCCAAGTCAGCGCCGGCCCGGCATTGCCGGTGGCCAGCCTGCCGGCGTTGCAGGCCCTGGACCTGAATGACCTGCGCGAGCTGGTCTACCCCAGCCCTGGCAACCCCCAGGACTTGTACAGCCTGCACACCACCGCCGGCGAAGGCTATGTCGACCCGGCCAGCGGTGCCCTGCTGTCCTTCCAGCCCTACGCCGCCGCGCATCAGGCCTATGCATTCATCTACCAACTGCACACTGGCGAAGGCCTGTGGTGGCTGGGCCTGCTGCTGGGGACCTGCGCCCTGGGCGTGCCGCTAATGAGCGTCACCGGCCTGTGGATCTGGTGGCGCCGACGCCGCGGCGCCACGCCGATCCACGACAACAGCACGGCCGCCAAGGCCGACTGCGTGATCTTGGTGGGCAGCGAGAACAACAGCACCTGGGGCTTTGCCCACACCTTGCACCAGGCCCTGGTGATGGCCGGGATCAAGGTCCACAGCGCGCCGATGAACCAGCTGCAAAGCGACTACCCCAAGGCGCGCCACCTGCTGATCCTCACGGCCACCCACGGCGATGGCGATGCCCCGGCCTCGGCCACGGCTTTTCTCGCGCGCCTGGAGCAAAACCCGCCGGGGCCGGGGCTGCCATTTGCCGTGCTGGGTTTTGGCGACCGCCAGTTCCCACGCTTCTGCGGCTTCGCCGAGCAAGTGCAGAACGCCCTGGCCGCCAGCGGTACGCCCCCCCTGCTGCCCCTGGACTGCATCCATCGCCAGTGCGCCCAGGAGTTCCAGCGCTGGGGCCAGGCGCTGGGAGCGGCCCTGGGGCTGGAACTGGACTTGCAGCACCACAGCCAAACCCTGCCCAGCCATGACCTGGAACTGGTCGAGTCCGTGGCCTATGGCGCCCAGGTCCAGGCACCGACCCGGATCCTGCGCTTCAAGGCCCCGGCCGACGGCAGCGACCAAGGCTTGCCCGAGTTCCAGGCCGGCGACCTGGTGGGCATCCTGCCCCCCGGCACTGCGCAGCCGCGCCTCTACTCCCTGGCCAGCAGCAGCGCCGACGGCGTCTTGGAGATCTGCGTGCGCAAGCACCCCGGCGGCCTGTGCTCGGGCTTTCTCCATGACCTGCAAGCGGGAGCGCGGATCCAGGGCTTCATCCAGCCCAACCCGCAATTTCGCCCCGTGCAGGGCTCGCAACCGGTGATCCTGATCGGCGCCGGCACCGGAATCGGCCCCCTGGCGGGCTTTATCCGCAGCAACCGAGGCCGGCAACCGATGCACCTGTACTGGGGCGGGCGCCACCCGGCCTCGGACTTCCTCTACGAGCCGGAACTCAAGGGCTATCTGGCCGATCGGCGCCTGACCGCCCTGCACGCGGCCTTCTCTCGGGTCTCGGCGCGTGGCTACGTGCAGGACCGGCTGCTCGCCGATGCCCTGGCGCTACGGCGGCTGGTGGAAAAAGGCGCCCAGGTGCTGGTCTGCGGCAGCCGGGACATGGCCAAAGGAGTGATCCAGGCCCTGGACGAAGTGCTGGCGCCGCTCAACCTCAGCGTACTGACTCTCAAGGCCCAAGGACGTTATCGTGAAGACCTCTACTGAAACCGCCGGACTGCAACGCTACAGTCTCAACGGCCCGACCATGGGCAGCCGCTACACCGCGCTGTTCTATGCCACTCCGGGATTCGCTACCCGAGACATCGCGGACCGCCTGGCCCAGGCGGTGGAACGGGTTGAGCAACAGATGTCGAGCTGGAACCCCACGTCCGATCTCAACCGTCTCAACTCGGCGCCCAGGCACCACTGGGTCAGCGTGCCCAGGGAACTGATGAACGTCATCAGCGCGGCGCTGCGGGTCAGCGAGCAATCCGCCGGAGCCTTCGAGATCGCCGTGGGCGAACTGGTCCAGGGCTGGGGCTTCGGCCCCACGGCCCGGACACTGGATCAGCCGGCGCTGATCGAGCTGGGCCGGCAGCGCCGCGCCACCGCCAGCTACGCCCTGGAGCTGGAACCCCGGCGCCACCGCTTGCGCAAGCGGGCCGAGCTGCGCCTGGACCTCAATGGCATTGCCAAGGGCTTTGGCGTCGATGAACTGGCGCGCGCCCTGGAAGCCTCGGGCATCCGTGACTATCTGGTGGGGATCGACGGCGAAATGCGCGCCAGGGGCAGCAAGCCCGCCGGGCAACCCTGGACCGTGGCCCTGGAGAACCCCCTGCGTGGGGTCCGCCAAGTCATGGGGGTGATGGAGCTGGGTAATGCGGCCATTGCCACCTCCGGCGACTACCGGCGGTGGGTGGAGATCGCCGGGCAGTCCTATGCCCATACCCTCGACCCGGCCACCGGCGCGCCCCTGGACAACCGCCTGGCCTCGGTCAGCGTGGTGGCCGCCAACTGCATGCTGGCCGATGCCTGGGCCACCGCGCTGCTGGTGCTCGGCGAAGTCGAGGGACCGCGGTTGGCCCAGGAGCGCGGCATGGATGCCTTGTTCGTGATCCGCGACGGCGCGCGGTTGCGCGAGGTGTCGATCGTGGGCGGACAGCTGCAGGCGCAGATCGAGACTCGCTGAAGCCGGTGTCTGTTGCCCCGATGAAACTCATGTACCGGCACTGCGAACGGCACGCTAACGACCGCATCGGTTGGCCGCGAGCTTGGTGGTTGGTCCTTGCGGTGGGAGCCCAGCGTGGCGCCATGGATCGGCGGCATGTCCCTGATGTTCCTCGCTGGCAAGGTGAGGCTGGAGGCGTAACCTTTGGCAAACTTTGTCAAACGTGGACAAAACCATGAGCACCATGAACATTTCCCTGCCAGAAGCCCTCAAGGCCTTCGTCGACGATCAGGTCAGCCAGCGGGGCTACAGCACCAGCAGCGAGTACGTCCGGGAGCTGATCCGCAAGGATCAGGATCGACAGCACCTGCGCGGTCTGCTGTTGGCAGGGGTTGAATCGGCGCCTGGCACTCCCGTGGACGGCCATTACTTCGACACTCTACGCGCCAGGGTCCGTAAGGAATGAAGGCACAACGGGTCATTCCAAGGGCTCTGGCCAATCAGGATGTAGAAGACGCTATCGATGACGACCTGGCTCAACAGGCCGGGCAGGCGGCCTCGGGCTTCATCGACGACCTGCAAGCCGCCTATGCGCAGATCGCCCGGCATCCGGCTTCAGGCCTTTCCCGCTCCCCCATGAGCTCGATTTGCCAGGGCTTTTCTACTGGCCATTGAGTCGCTATCCCTATCTGGTGTTCTACGCCCGGCACGACGACCCCATTGACGTGTGGCGCGTCCTGCACGCCATGCGGGACATTCCCGCCTCGCTGACGGAAAGCCCCGCACACGGATCGACCAGACGCGGACTACAGAACCCCGTCGGCGGTGAAGAACTGCCGCCCATTGCGCTTGAGCAAATCCAGCAACAGCTGGGCCGCCGGCGACAGGTAGCCTTCGGTCCGCACCAGCACCACGATGCTGCGATGCATGCGGGTTTGCGCCAGCGGCACTTCCCGCAGGTGGGCGATGCCCTTGAAGTCGTCCAGGGTTTCCCGGGCCAGGAAGCTCAGCAGCCCGGTCTTGGCGATCAGCCGCGGCAGCAGGGAGATGGTGTTGGTCTCGATCTGCACCGAGGGCAACGGCAGCTTGTGACTCTGGAACACGTTATCGATCCAGCGCCGGGCCGAGACCCCGGTTCCCGGCAGTACCCAGCGGTAGTCGCACAGGTCGCGCAGGCGCATCGGCGTGTCGAACACCGGATGGTCGCGGCTGGCCACCACCACGGCCTGGTCTTCGAACAGGGTGTGGTGGCTCAGGTGCGGGTCCCCCTCGGACAGCGGGCAGATCACCATGTCCAGACGCCCCGAGCGCAGAGACTCGCGGAGCACATCGTCCTGGCCGATCACCAGGCTCAGGGTGATGTCCGGGGCGCGCTCCAGCAAGGTCGCGGTCATCTGCGGCAGCAGGTGCTCGGCCATGCTGGCGGCGCAGCCCAGGCGGATATTGCCGAGCACGCCGCTGGCAAAATCGCGCACCTCGCGATGGGTCTCGGCGATGTTCTGCTGCAACTGCCGCGCGCGCTGTTGCAGCAACAGCCCCACCGCCGTCAGCTTGATCCGCCGCCCGTCACGCTCGAACAGCCTGGTGCCGAAGGACTCCTCCAGGCGCTGGATGCTTTTGCTCAGCGCCGGCTGGCTACGATTGAGCTTCTGCGCCGCGCGCCCGAGGTGGCCGAGCTCGGCGATGGTTTCGAAATAGGTCAGGTCGCGCAGGTCCATGATCGATAAACCAGGGTTATTGGTTGATCACAATTAGAAACTGGACTTGATCAATTGCGCTATCAATAATTTGCTCCGAAGCGCTGGTAGCAACGGTCCCGCAACAGGAACGGCCAGCGCGCTGGAGAATGCCCTTGCCTCGTCCCTCGCCTTTGTCCCTGTCCGCCTGGCCCCTTGCATTGCAATGGCTGGCGTTGCTGATCCTCGCCGGCTGCGCCGGGCAGTTGCTGAAACATTTCCAGGTGCCCGCCGGGCAGTTCCTCGGGCCGATGCTGGTGGCCATCGGTTTCGGCGTCAGCGGCGCCAGCATCCGCGTGCCGCGCCAGGCCTTCCGCCTCGGCCAGGGCTCGGTCGGGGTCCTGGCCGCCCACTCCATGACCATGGCCGTGCTGGCCTCGATGGCCCAGTCCTGGCCGGTGATGCTGTTCGCCACCCTGCTCACCGTTTGCCTCAGCGCCCTGGTCGGCCTGGCGCTGGTACGCCTCGGCGGCCTGCCACCCAGCACCGCGGCCTGGGGCACCGCACCGGGGGCGGCCTCGGCCATGGTGGCGATGGCCGATGATTTCGGCGCCGACGCGCGGGTGGTGGCCACCATGCAGTACGTGCGAGTGGTGTGCGTGGTGATGATCGGCGCCCTGGCCAGCCACTGGATCGGCGTCCCGGCCGGCGGCAGCCAGGCCCACAGCACCGAGGTGGTGCTGCAGACCTTCACCCTGCTCAACCTCGGCCTGACCCTGGGCACCATAGTCTTCGGCGTGTTGCTCGGGTCGCGCGTGCCGGCCGGGGCCCTGCTGGTGCCGCTGCTGATCGGCGGCGCGCTGCAGATCTCCGGGCTGCTGCACATCACCCTGCCCGGCTGGCTGCTGGCCCTGGCCTATGGCGCCATCGGCTGCTACATCGGCCTGCGCTTCGACCGGCAGACCGTACGCTACGTCTGGACCCGCCTGCCGGCGATGATCTTCGGCGCGGTACTGCTGATCGCCCTCTGCGCACTGTCGGCCTGGCTGCTGGCGCACTGGCTGGACAAGGATTTCCTCTCGGTCTATCTCGCCACCAGCCCCGGCGGCCTGGACGCCATGACGATCATCGCGGTGGACACCCACGCCGACGTCGGCCTGGTGCTGGCCATGCAGACCCTGCGCCTGTTCGCGGTGATCGTCAGCGGCGCTTTTTTCGCCCGGCTGATCATCAAGTGGTCGCGCTGAACCCTGGAACCGCGCGTCTTTAAACACTCTGAAATAGTAAATCCGAGCGCCATCCTCCCTTCCCTGGCTCCGCCGCCAGGCGCGTGAATACAGGCTTCAAGCCGCCGCCCCGGAGTGCCCCGGGCCGTTTCGCCAGCGGCCCGGGAGCTTATTTCCCTGTCGAATAAGAAACGTCTCGCCGCCGGCTGTTGTTACCATGGCGCACATTTGCATGACGATTTAATGACTGGCAGGTTTTTCGTGAATTTCATCCGGCGTGTTTTCCATCATCCCCTGGCGCCCCTCGGCGCATTGCTGAGCCTGGTGCTGCTCGTGCCCCTGGTGGCGCGTGCGCTGCTCGGCTGGTCCGCCCCCCTGGGCTATCTCTCGGACCTGGGCACCGCGGGCCTGTTGACCCTGCTGCTGTACCGCCGGCCCTGGTGGCTGGCCCTGCCGGTGCTACTGGTGTGGGCCCTGCTGAGCATCGCCAGCGCCGAGCTGGTCAGCGCCGTGGGCCGCCTGCCCAACGCCGCCGACCTGCATTACCTGTTCGACCCGCAGTTCGTCGGCAACTCCACCGGTGGCGGCCTGGCTCATCCCTGGCTGGCGGCGGCGCTGCTGTCCGGGCTGGTGCTATGGCTGGCCGTGCAATGGGCCGCCCGTGGCACCCGCGCGCCGCGCTTGCCACGCCATGCCTGGGCCGCCCCGGCGCTGCTGTGGCTGGCCCATGGCGGCGTGCAATACCTGAACCCCAGCGAAGCCGACCAGTGGCGCCTGTTCAACCTGCCGCACCAGTTGCTCGCGGCCGCCGCCGGCCAGGGCCAGGTGCAGCTGGAACAATGGCTGGAAGGCGATGTGCCCGAGCTGCCGGTGCAGATGGCCGGCCTGACCCGGCTCGACCTCGACGGCGAACCGCTGCTGGCCGCCCCGGGCCAGGCGCGCAACCTGCTGGTGATCGCCCTGGAAGGCATTCCCGGCGCCTATATCAAGACCAACCGCGAGGCCCTGCACAGCCGCTACCAGGACAACCTGATGCCCAAGCTCGGCGCCTGGGCCGAACGCGGCATGAACACCCCGGACTACGTGCTGCACAGCCACCAGACCATCCGCGGCCTGTACGCCATGCTCTGCGGCGACTACGACAAGCTCGACAACGGGACGCCCAAGGGCATCGAGTTGCTGACCCAAAGCCAACGCAACCAGGCCTGCCTGCCGGCCCAGCTACGCAAGCAAGGGTTCGCCACCCATTACCTGCAAGGCGCCGGCCTGCGCTTCATGGCCAAAGACAAGATCATGCCGCACATCGGCTTCGACTCGACCCACGGCCTGGAGTGGTTCAGCAACGCCAACTACCTGGACTTCCCCTGGGGCAAGGACGACAAGGCGTTCTTCGAAGGCGCGCTGGACTATGTCGGCCAGCTGAAAAAACAGAAGCAGCCGTGGATGCTCACCCTGCTGACCGTCGGCACCCACCAGCCCTACTCCGCGCCCGAGGAATACCTCAACCGCTTCGACACACCGAAGCAGGCCGCGGTGGCCTACCTGGACGACGCCATCGGCCAGTTCATGGACCAGCTGGAGCGCCAGGGCGTGCTGAAGGACACCCTGGTGGTGATCACTTCGGATGAGTCCCACGGCATCGATGGCGTGCGCCTGGCGTCGTCCTGGGGCTTCAACCTGATGCTCGCCCCGGAGCAGGCGCAATTGCCCACACTCAAGTCCGGGACCTACGGCCATGTCGACCTGAGCGCCTCGGTGCTCGACTACTTCGGTTTCCAGGTGCCGGACAGCCTCAGCGGTCGCTCGCTGTTTCGCGACTACGCCCAGGGCCGGGAAATCATGTCCTACACCAACGGCAAGCTGCGTTATCACGATGGCCAGGGCACCCTGACCGAGTGCGATTTCCAGCAGCGCTGCCGCTACTACGCCAGCACCGGTTTCATCGCCGACAGCGCCACCTTCAAGGGCCAGTACGGCGGTTTGCGCGCGCGCCAGATCAGCGCCCGGGCCGAGGGCCTGGACCGCACCCTGCTGCAATCGCCGCTGAACCTGCACTACCAGTTCGGCAGCCCGGCGATCATCCCGCTGCAAGCGCAGATCAAGGACGACTGGGCCGACAACCTGATCGGCGCACAGTACCTGGAAATGCCCAAGGGCTCGCTGACCCGCGTGCGCTTCACCGTGCGTTCGGCCGACCCGCAACAGAACGCCTACATCCTGCTCAAGGGCAAGGAGCGCGAGCAGGATGTGCCCCTGGGCCTGCCGGAAGAGATGCTGGTCACCCCCGACCAGCCGCTGGAAATGGACTTCAGCTTCGCCAACCCGGAATCGCGCAAGGCCTTCTCCTTCCACCTGCTGGGCTACGGCCTGGGCGCGGTGGAAGTCAGTGACTTCAGCGTGATCACCGAACTGCCGGGGCAAGAAGAAGCCAGCGAAGAGCCCCAGGACGACAGCGCGCAGTCCTCCTGAATCCCCACCCCGGGACGCTGGACGGCGGCACCACCGTCCAGCTTTCGCGCCCTTGTCTAAACTCCTCGTCAGGCACCAGGTAGGGCCTCGCTGCGGTTCGCAGCGCCACCGCCAGAGCATGAGGACGCACATGACCGACACCCTGGACACCCCGCTGGAGCAGTTGCAGCGACTGATGGCCGAGCGCCCCTTCATGGTCCTCACCGGCGCCGGCATCAGCACCCCTTCGGGGATTCCCGACTACCGCGACAACGACGGTGTGCGTCGCGGCAACCAGCCGATGATGTACCAGGAGTTCCTGGCCGAGCCCAAGGCCCGGCGCCGCTACTGGGCGCGGGCCATGCTCGGCTGGCCGCGGATCCGCCAGGCGCGGCCGAACGCGGCCCACGAAGCCCTGGCCCATTTGCAGGCGCGACAGAAAATCGCCGGGGTCATCACCCAGAACGTCGACACCCTGCACGACCAGGCCGGCAGCCGCGACGTGATCGAACTGCACGGCAACCTGCACCGGGTGGTCTGCCTCGATTGCACGCAACGCAGCGATCGGCAGGCGATCCAGCAGTTGCTGGAGCTGCACAATCCCTACCTGGCCGGCGTCGATGCGGTGCAGGCGCCCGACGGCGATACCCTGCTCGACCCGGCCTTCGAGGAACGCTTCCAGGTGCCCCGCTGCCCCCATTGCGATGGCGAACGGCTGAAACCGGATGTGGTGTTCTTCGGCGAAAACGTGGCCCAGGCCACCGCGGCCAAGGCCCTGCGCAGCGTCGAGCAGGCCGCCGGCTTGCTGGTCGTGGGTTCGTCCTTGATGGCTTATTCGGCCTTTCGCCTGTGCAAGGTCATGGCCGACCAGGGCAAGCCGCTGATCGCCATCAACTTCGGCAAGACCCGCGCCGACGAGCTGCTGGACCTGAAGATCGCCGCCTCCTGCGAGCAGCTGTTGCCGCGGCTGGCCGAGCGCCTGGACGGACACCGTTGCTAGCCAACTGATAGCAGATTGTCAGCTAATCTTCCGATGACAGGTTTTCTACACGATGGCGAACCATGAGCAGTGCATTGATGGGGGAAACCCGACGCCTATGTGACTCATGCCGAACGGAGCCAGGAGAAAACCATGAACGAGTTCCTGAACCCAAAATCCATGCTGACGCCAGGCGCCGCCGGGGCTATCGTCATGCTCATTGCCAACACGCTCTGCTCGCAATTCCCTGAGCTGGCTTTCCGCTGGATGGCCATTAGCCTTAGCTTTCTGGTCGGCCTGATCGTATTCTGGTCGGCGGAGCTGAAGCTGGGACATCGCGCTGCCTTCTGGGCTGTCAATTCGCTGATTATTTTCTCCGTCGGGGTCGGTACCTCCAACATCGCGGCCAATGTTCAACGACCCGCCGCTCCCCCTACCGCATCCAGCCAAATCGACAACCAAGGGCCTGACCTGAGCTTCTTCCCGAAGGCTTATGCGGGAGCGGCCTTTACCTCCGCTGAAAATGCGCAGTTGGAGCGCATCAAATCGGTGCTCTCACAGCAAGCCGAACTCATCTCCAATATTCAGAGTGAAAACAAAAAACTCCGGGCCACCCTGGAAAAAGAAGCGGCTCTTGCCAACCAGAACACAGACCAGCCACCGCCTCTCCCCGCCGAAAATGCCGCAACACTCGCCGAGGAACAGCAACGAGCAGAACAACAAGCTCGCGAAACCCAGGCGAAGATCGAGCAACTGAAACACGAGCAAAGGATTTTGAATGAGCAACTGGACAAAGCCGAAGCATCCAAAACGTTGAGAGATCCGCTGAGGCAACAAAGAAGCTTCTTCAAAGTTTGGTAACCGCCGCCCCCCATGAAGGGCATTCAGGCCAGACAGTGAAGCCGCTCGGCCAGACCGGCCCCACGCAGAATGTCGAACAGCGCCTGGGCCGCGCTCGACAGCTCGTGCCCGGGGTTGGTCAACACGCCGATGGCGCGCTCCACCACCGGGTCGCGCAGGGTGATGCAGCGCGCGCCCAGCTCGCGCATCTGCCCGGCGCACAGGGCCGGCACCGCGCTCACGCCAAGGCCGCTGGCGACCATGCGCCCCACCGTCGCCAGTTGATGGCTTTCGAATTCCACCGGCAACTTCATCTGCCGCGCCAGCAAATGTTCTTCAAGCATCACCCGCACCGTGGATGGCCGTTGCAGGGTGATGAAGGGCTGCTCCAGCAGCGACTGCCAGTCGATGTCCTTCAGGTCGGCCAGGGGTGAATCGCTGGGCACCACGGCGACGAAGCGGTCGATGTACAGCGGGGTGAATTGCAGCGACGCGCTTTGCTGCGGCTCGAAGGCCACCCCCAGCTCCACCTGGCGGTCGCGGACCATCTCCAGCACCTGCTCGTTGATCACGTCGTTGACCGTGACGTTGACCTGCGGGTAACGCGCGCGAAAGGTCTTGAGGATCGGCGGCAGCAGGTTGCCGGCAAAGGACGGCATGGCCGCCAGGGTCACCCGCCCGCGTTGCAGGGTGAAGCGCTGGCGCAGTTCGTCCTCGGCGTTGTCCCAGTCGGCGATCAGGCGCCGCGCCAGGGGCACCAGGGCCTCGCCTTCCGGGGTCAGGGCGACGTTGCGCGTATTGCGGCTGAACAGCCGCCCGCCCAGGCCATCCTCCAGGGCCTTGATGGTCAGGCTCAGGGCCGACTGCGACAGGTGCAGGCGCTCGCAGGCCACGGCGAAACTCAGGCTCTGGGCCACGGCCAGGAAGGCGCGGATCTGTTTCACGGTCATTCGGAGCTCCAAGAGAGAGGCAACGTGCAGCCAATTATCCTGTTTTATAAATCAATCAACCTTAAAAATAAACTTAACAAATGAATGCCTCGGCGCAACACTGCGGCTCACTCTCTTCATACGGCCAGCCAGCCGGCTGGCAACGTTAATACCAATAACAAGAGGATGTGCAGATGGCAGGTTTCGACAAGCGCGTGGCGTCCTACGAGGAAGCCCTCGAAGGTCTCAAGGACGGCATGACCGTGATCTCCGGCGGCTTCGGCCTGTGCGGCATTCCGGAAAACCTGATCGCCGAGATCAAGCGTCGCGGCACCCGCGACCTGACCGTGGTCTCCAACAACTGCGGCGTCGACGGTTTCGGCCTCGGCGTGCTGCTGGAAGACCGGCAGATCAGCAAGGTGGTGGCCTCCTACGTCGGTGAAAACGCCCTGTTCGAGCAGCAGCTGCTGAGCGGCGAAATCGAAGTGGTGCTGACCCCACAAGGCACCCTGGCCGAGAAAATGCGCGCCGGCGGCGCCGGCATCCCGGCCTTCTTCACCGCCACCGGCGTCGGCACCCCGGTCGCCGACGGCAAGGAAACCCGTGAATTCAACGGCCGCGCCTACCTGATGGAAGAGTCCATCACCGGCGACTTCGCCATCGTCAAAGGCTGGAAGGCCGACCACTTCGGCAACGTGGTCTACCGCCACACCGCCCAGAACTTCAACCCGCTGGCCGCCACCGCCGGCAAGATCACCGTGGTCGAGGTCGAAGAGATCGTCGAGCCGGGCGAACTGGACCCGACGCAGATCCACACCCCCGGCATCTACGTCGACCGGATCATTTGCGGCACGTTCGAAAAACGCATCGAACAGCGCACCGTGCGCAAGTAATCGCCCGCCCAACGACTGACGGAGAATAAAAATGGCTCTTACCCGCGAACAAATGGCTCAGCGCGTCGCCCGCGAACTGCAGGACGGCTTCTACGTGAACCTCGGCATCGGCATCCCGACCCTGGTGGCCAACTACATCCCCGACGGCATGGAAGTGATGCTGCAATCGGAAAACGGCCTGCTCGGCATGGGCGCCTTCCCCACCGACGACGAAGTCGATGCGGACATGATCAATGCCGGCAAGCAGACCGTCACCGCGCGCATCGGCGCGTCGATTTTCTCTTCCGCCGAATCCTTCGCGATGATCCGTGGCGGCCATATCGACCTCACCGTGCTCGGCGCCTTCGAGGTCGACGTGCAGGGCAACATCGCCTCGTGGATGATCCCCGGCAAGCTGGTCAAGGGCATGGGCGGCGCCATGGACCTGGTGGCCGGCGCGGACAACATCATCGTCACCATGACCCACGCCTCGAAAGACGGCGAGTCGAAACTGCTGTCGCGCTGCAGCCTGCCGCTGACCGGCGCCAACTGCATCAAGCGCGTGCTGACCGACCTGGCGTACCTGGAGATCGAGAACGGCGCGTTCATCCTCAAGGAGCGCGCCCCGGGCGTGAGCGTCGAGGAAATCGTCGGCAAGACCGCCGGCAAGCTGATCGTGCCGGCCCACGTGCCTGAAATGCAGTTCGCCTGAGGAGCAACCAGACCATGCAAGACGTCGTAATCGTTGCCGCCACCCGCACCGCGGTCGGCAGTTTCCAGGGTTCGCTGGCCAATATCCCCGCGGTCGATCTCGGCGCCGCGGTGATCCGCCAGCTGCTGGCCCAGACCGGCCTGGACGGTGCCCAGGTCGATGAAGTGATCATGGGCCAGGTGCTCACCGCCGGCGCCGGGCAGAACCCCGCGCGCCAGGCCGCGATCAAGGCCGGCCTGCCCCACGCCGTGCCGGCGCTGACCCTGAACAAGGTCTGCGGCTCCGGCCTCAAGGCTTTGCACCTGGGCGCCCAGGCGATCCGCTGCGGCGACGCCGAGGTGATCATCGCCGGCGGCCAGGAGAACATGAGCCTGGCCAACTACGTGCTGCCCGGCACCCGCACCGGCCTGCGCATGGGCCACGGCCAGATCGTCGACAGCATGATCAGCGACGGCCTGTGGGACGCCTTCAACGACTACCACATGGGCATCACCGCCGAGAACCTGGTGGACAAATACGGCATCAGCCGCGAAGCCCAGGACGCCTTTGCCGCCGCCTCGCAGCAGAAAGCCGTGGCCGCCATCGAGGGCGGGCGTTTCGCCGATGAGATCACCCCGATCCTGATTCCCCAGCGCAAGGGCGACCCCGTGGCCTTCGCCACCGACGAGCAGCCGCGCGCCGGCACCACCGCCGAGTCCCTGGGCAAGCTCAAGCCGGCCTTCAAGAAAGACGGCACGGTCACCGCCGGCAACGCCTCGTCGCTGAACGACGGCGCCGCCGCGGTGATCCTGATGAGCGCCGCCAAGGCCAAGGCCCTGGGCCTGCCAGTGCTGGCGAAGATCGCCGCCTACGCCAATGCCGGCGTCGACCCGGCGATCATGGGCATCGGCCCGGTGTCGGCCACCCGCCGCTGCCTGGAAAAGGCCGGCTGGTCCCTGGAGCAACTGGACCTGATCGAAGCCAACGAAGCCTTCGCCGCCCAGTCGCTGTCGGTGGGCCAGGAGCTGGGTTGGGACGCGAGCAAGGTCAATGTCAATGGCGGCGCCATCGCCCTCGGCCACCCGATCGGCGCCTCGGGCTGCCGGGTGCTGGTGACCCTGCTGCACGAGATGCTCAAGCGCGATGCCAAAAAAGGCCTGGCGACCTTGTGCATCGGCGGCGGCCAGGGCGTGGCATTGGCCATCGAACGCTAGTTTACCGCGCACCACGGCCGGCCCTCGGACCCACGACATCCGGCGGCCAGCCGGCAACACACCCGGCGCACCTCATGGTGCGCCGGGTTCATTCTACGGCCCGGCCGACGCTGAACAGAGGCCGCTGGCAGCCGCCTGTCCGTCAGCTACATTCAACTCATACGGCTGGCGAGCCCCGTTTTCCACGCCTTCCTGCCCACTGGCTCACGGCTGAAACAGTCCAGGCCGCTGCGCGAAGCGTTATCTGTCGAAGCCGGATCACAGCGCTCAAGCCCGCATGGGCAGAGCCCGATACGCCACCCAGCCCTTCGCCTGCTTCATCGACCCGATAACGAGGAGCGGAACATGCGCCTGACCAGATGCCTGCTCTACACCGGCTTTTGCATCGTGCTGGCGGGGCTGGCCAGCCTCCAGGCCACTGCCGGCCCCTCCTTCGACGCGGACAGGAAAGAACTCGGGAAACTCTCGGCCAGCGCCGGCGCCGAACTGCACCGGGGCTTGCAGAAATCCCACGAAATGCTGATGTACCTCGAACTGCGGGACACCCTGCACGCCACCGAGGCCAAGGCAGCGGCCCTGCAACACTTCAACGAGTCAGCCGTGCTGTTCAAGAAAGTCGCTGCAAGCGCCCCCGAGCGCAAGATCCTCTACCAGCCTCGGGATGACCGTGAAAAAGAAGCCATCGCCGCCTTCCAGGAGCGCTTGAAAGAGCTGGATGTGGCGCTGCCCGGCACCGAGAAACAGCTGGCCGACCTGGCCGTCACTGCAGTGACCAGGCATATCCATGTGCTGGAAAAGTCCAGCTTCAAGGCGACCCAGGCCGACTACCCATCCTTGCGCAAGGCCCTGCGCTCGCAAGCCCTGTTGCTCGACCTGGGCATCCTCAGCTCCATTGTCTGGAGCCTGTCGGCCGATCAGCCTAGCGTGACCAACTAAAGCCATTTATCAAGGATCAAGTCATGAAAAAAAGGATTGTTCTTGTACTTTCCGGCATCTTTCTCGGCAGCATCTGCATACTACTGGCCCTCTATTGGCCCACCGGCATAAAAGACATACGCCCTGAAATAGGCAAATCTACCCTGCAGCTGTTGGTGGTATCCGTGATCGGCACAATTGTCTCGCTGCTGGTCTTTGAGTATCAGCAAGAACGACAAGCCAGCGAAAAAAAGCGCGACCAACAGCAAAAGCATTTCGAATACCGAGAATCGCTTTTGATCTCCGTGCTTTCCCGAACCGCGAACGCCTATAGCTGGGCAAAAAAAGCTCGGCGAATGACCAGGGCGCATATGACGCTCACAGGGACGACACGCCAGCTTTCGCTGGCCCAATACGACGTTTTTTTTGACTTGATCAACGAGGCTCAACTGGAGCTGGAAAATCTCAAACGGGATATCAGAACTATTTCCAAGACCATTACCACCCCCGAAAAACTGATTGAAAAACTGCACACGATGGATAGCTATCTGGGAGAGCTGATAACGGAATATGAAGACTCTCGACAGAAGTTCATCGGAACTCTCCTCACCCTCCCTATCAGTGATTTTCCATTACTGGATAACTACGTCAGGCCAGCGAACAACAGCAATTTTATGTCTGCAATGATCAAGCCTTACAGCGAGATCCAGGCGGCCATTCGCAAAGACCTGTTTCATCCCAACCTACCCTAAGCGGGTCAACCGCAAGCGCTGTCACTGCGACTTCGGCTTGCCCATCAGCAACAGCAACGACAACGCGGCAAACCCCGCCCCGGCGTAGAACGTCAGCGCCGCGCCATGGGCCTGCCACAGCCAGCCGGCGATCACGCTGGCCAGCAACAGGGCGATCCCGCTCAGCAGGTTGAACACGCCAAAGGCCGTACCCTTGAGGTCGGCGGGGGTGGTGTCGGCCACCAGGGTGACGAGGATGCCCTGGCTGAAGCCCATGTGCAGGCCCCACAGGGCGACGCCGAGCAGCACCATCGGCACCGAGTCGGCATAGGCCAGCACCAGGTCGGCGAGGATCAGCAACAGCAGGCCGACGCTGAGCAAGATGCTGCGATTGATGTGATCCGACCATTTGCCGACCGGATAGGCCGAAACCATGTAGAACCCGGCCATGACCACCATCACCAGCGGCACCCAGGCGGCGGAGAAACCCAGTTGCTGGGCCCGCAGCACCAGGAACGCCTCGCTGAAGCGGGCCAGGGTGAAGGCCGCGCCGATGGCCACCACCCACCAGTAATGCCGGGAAAACCGCCGCAGCGAGGCCAGGCGCAACGGCGACTGGAAGTGCCGGGTACCGGGGGCATGCTCGGGTTCGCGGATGGCGAAGATCAGCAGCGCCACCGCCAGCGCCGCGGGGATCACCGCCAGCCACAGGACTTGGGCGATATCGTTGGCCAGCCACAGCATCAGGGCGATGGCCAGGATCGGGCCGACGAACGCCCCCACGGTGTCCAGCGACTGGCGCAGGCCAAAACAGGCGCCGCGAATTTCTGCCGGGGCCACGTCCGCCACCAGGGCATCCCGTGGCGCGCCGCGAATGCCCTTGCCGATGCGGTCCAGCAGGCGCGCGCTGAACACCAGCTCCGCCGAAGCCGCCAGGGGGAACAGCGGCTTGGTCAGCGCCGCCAGGCCGTAACCGAGCAACAGCAGTTCCTTGCGCCGGCCGATGAAGTCGCTGAGGGCGCCGGAAAAGACTTTCACGATCAGCGCCGTGGCTTGCGCCACGCCCTCGATGATGCCGACCACCAGCATGCTGATCCCCAGGGTTGCGACCATGTACAGCGGCAACAGGCTGTGCACCAGCTCGGACGATACGTCCATGAACAGGCTGACGAACCCCAGCGCCCAGACCGTGCGCGGAATGCCGCGGCCCAGGTGTTTCCCGGATTCGCTCGTTACAGGTCCCGCCATGACAGACATCCCCCAGGGTTTACCAAGGATCCGGTTGCTCCAAGCCTAGGCCGACAACGGCGGCAATGCCCGTCATGGCTGCAGCAGTCGACGCTCGAGGGCCGCGGCCAGGGCCGACGCCTCCTGTTTCAAGGAGGCGCAGAAGGCCTCGACGAAAATCGACGACGGCCGGTAATCCGGGCGGATCAGCATCACCCGGTACGGCACCGACAACTGCAGCGGGCGGATCGCCAGGCCCCTGCCCGCCTCCTCCATGGCGCTCAGTGGGTTGATGATCGCCACCCCCAGTTGCTGGCGCACCATGGCGCAGACCGAGGCGGCGTTGGTGGTTTCGATCACCACGCGGCGGTCGATGCCGGCCTGGCGAAAGTGCTCGTCGAGGGTCTGACGATAGATGTCCAGGCCCGACAGGTTGATGAAATCCACCCCGCGAAAGTCTTCGCTGTGCAGCAGCGGCTTGGCCAGCAACGGATGCCCTTCCGGCAGGATGCACACCATGTCGGCGCAGAACAGCAATTCGCCCTGGGTGCCCCGTGGCAGGTGCTCGCTTTCAGTCAGGCCCAGGTCGTGGCGCTGGGCGCTGAGGGACTCTTCCAACAAGGGCGATTCCTGGGCGGTGATGCTCAGGCCGATGCCGGCGTGGCGCTGCTGGAAGTGCTTGCACACCCGCGGCAGCAGGGTCTGGGAGAACAGCGGCAGGCAGGTCAGGCTCAACTGGCCGTGCTCGAAGCGGCGGATCGACTGCGCCACGCTGTTGATCCGCTCCAGGCCGACATAGGCCCGCTCCACCTCCTCCAGCAACAGCATGGCCTGGGCCGTCGGCAGCAGGCGGCCGCCCTCGCGGTCGAACAGGCTCAGCCCGGACAGGCTCTCCAGCCGCGCCAGCTCGCGACTGACCGTGGGTTGCGAGGTGAACAGCAGGCGCGCCGCGCCGGTGACGCTGCCGGCCTGCATGATGGCGCGGAACACCTCGATATGGCGCAGGGAAATGTCCACCGCTTGCTCCTTGGTTTGAGAGGTTGATTCATTCAACCCATATCAAAACTGAATCGAGATACAAAGAATAGATATTTTATTGAATACATCGCCCTCGGCATCATGCAGGCCTCTTTCCTCGCCACAGACGATTGCCATGGCCATTCCCTTTTCTCCCGAGCAACTGACCGCCGCCGCCCGCCAGTACGGCACCCCGTTGTGGTGCTACGACGCACGGACCATCAAGGTGCGCATCCAGCAACTGAAGGCCTTCGACGTGGTGCGTTACGCGCAGAAAGCCTGCTCCAACCTGCAGGTGCTGCGCCTGATCCGCGAGGCCGGGGTGCGGGTGGACGCGGTGTCCCTGGGGGAAATCGAGCGGGCGCTGCTGGCCGGGTTCAGCCCACAAGGCGACCCGGCCGGCATTGTCTTCACCTGCGACCTGTTCGACACCGCCACCCTGCAACGGGTGGTGGAACTGAACATCGAGGTCAATGCCGGCTCCATCGATATGCTGCGCCAGCTCGGCGAGAAGTCCCCGGGCCACCGCGTATGGCTGCGGATCAACCCGGGCTTCGGCCACGGCCATAGCCGCAAGACCAACACCGGCGGCGAAAACAGCAAGCACGGCATCTGGCACGAGCAGGTCGGCGAAGCCCTCGCGGTGATCCGCCAGTACGGCCTGAAACTGGTGGGCCTGCACATGCACATCGGCTCCGGCGTGGACTACGGGCACCTGGAGCAGGTCGGCGCGGCCATGGTGGCGACGGTCAAGTCCCTGGACCACGACATCGAGGCCTTCTCCATCGGCGGCGGCCTGTCCACTCCCTACCGCGCCGGCGACGAACCGGTGGACGTGCGCCGCTATGCCAACGCCTGGCGCCAGGCCCGCGAGGAAATCGAAGCCTGGCTCGGCCACGGCGTGCGCATGGAAATCGAACCCGGGCGGTTCCTGGTGGCCGAGGCCGGCTGCCTGGTCAGCGAAGTGCGGGTGGTGAAAGACGCCGGCAATCATCATTTCGTGCTGGCCGACACCGGCTTCAACGACCTGATGCGCCCGGCCATGTACGGCGCCTATCACGCCATGAGCCTGATCGACGCCAACGGCCAGGCGGTCCAGCGCGAACTGCGGCCCACCGTGGTCGGCGGCCCGCTGTGCGAGTCCGGCGATATCTTCACCCAGGACGACGAAAGCCTGACCCCGCAGCCGCTGCCCCAGGCCCGGGTCGGCGACCTGCTGGTGATCCACGACACCGGTGCCTACGGCGCCAGCATGTCCTCCAACTACAACAGCCGGCCGCTGCTGCCGGAGGTGCTGTTCGAGGACGGCCAGGTGAAACTGATCCGCCGCCGCCAGCCGCTGGCGGATCTGCTGGAACTGGAAATGGGGTTGTAACGGCGACATCACTGACGCTATCGCGGGCAAGCTCCGCGCCTTCGGAAGCTCACGGTCTTCTGCAGGAGCGGAGCTTGCCCGCGATGCTTTTCAGCTGTCCTGAGGCGTCATGTAGAGGCTGAAATTCTCGATGTAGTCGGTGAGGTTCTCTTCCAGCATCAGGCGAAATTCCTCGACGAAGTAATCCACCGCCTGCTGCTTGGCCGCCGCCAGCTCTTCGGCGTTGCGGCAACCGCAGGCGCTGACCCAGGCGGCAAACCGCGAGTTGGCGTACATCAGCGAGGCACTGGCCTTGCCGCGGCTGCTGTCGCTGATATGGGTGTTCGCCAGTTCGATGATGGCATCGGCGCGGTTGTAGAAGTCCTGATCCGGTTCGTTGGCCAAGGGGCATTCCTCTTGAGTAGTAAGAAAACCGGCGAGTATAAGAGCCTCGCGCTCGACCATCGACGGCTTTTGCTGCCTCGCGCCCTGCCGTATTCAGTCCGGCCAGTGCCGCGCCAGCACCTGCGCCACCTGCGGATGGCGGTCGATGCGCTCCAGCAGCGCGCAGAACCCGGGCCGTACGCGCCGCAGGTGCTCGCGGGTGCCGGACCAGCGCGACACCACCGCCGCCTGGAAATCCAGGGCCGCCAGGGGTGAACCGCTGGCGTACAGCTGCGTGGCGAACTGATCGGCGAACACCTCCCAGTTGCGGTGCAGGCGCTCCTGGGCTGCGTCGCGCACCCGCGCCTTCAGCGCTTCATCGGCGTCGCGCAACCAACGCTCCGGGAAATCGATCACGCTGATCGCCGAGTAGCAATTGGCGGCGATAAACACCAGGCCGCGAATCGCCTGCGCCCGGGCGCGCTCATCCTCGGGCAGCAGCGCCGAGCGCGGATAACGCAAGCCCAGCTCGATCAGGATCGCCGCGCTCTCGGTGAGGACACTGCCGTCCGGCAGTTGCAGGGTCGGGACCTGTTTCAGCGGGTTGAGCCGCGCCAGCTCGTCGGCCCCGGGTGATGGCGCCCAGGATGAGGCTTCGACGATACGGTACGGCACCTGGCAACACTCCAGGGCGATCTCGACGATGGCCGAACCGGAGCCTTGTGTCCCATAAAGTTGATACATGACCATCCCCTCGCTTGACTGGGCCTTAGATCTGACGGGTTGCCTACGCGGGTTGTTCACTCCAGTGCCGGAAGTCCGCGAGGCGATAGTCCGGATGCTGATTGATAGCCTCGGCCGGCACGCGCAACACGCTCCCACGGTAGCTTAGAAGGTAGGTGTAATTGCCATACATGATCTTGCGGTCAGGGTCCGGATACGCCTTGAGGAAGGCTTCGCGATCGGGATAACCGGTAGGGTCCGGGAAGAGTGCCAACTTATCGAATATCACCACATCCTCGGCAATGTTCTCCTGGGCCATATCGAACAGATAACGGGGCCGCTTGATATTCATCGACGGTAACCGTGGGCCGCTAGCGACCAGTCCATCCAGCTTGTTGTCCAGATGCCCGAATATCGCACGATAAGCACTTACCAGCAGAGCCCGTTGATAAAGGTTCAGCGGCTCGGGAGCCTGCATGCGTCGCACCAGGAAATAGATCAAGCGGTTGAGCAGCCCGAAGTGCGCGATCTCCAGCCGCATCCCGGCCTTTACCTGCAAGAACTTGCCGCACGCAGAGAACCGGGTCTTGTGATGGACAAGCTTATTGCGGACGGTGATCGCGTAGTCGAAAACCATGATCTCGATATGCCTGAGCAACGGATCGGGCTGTTGGTTCTTGCGGCGGAAAACCTTGAGCTTTTCCTCGAACCGCATATTGGTCGTCCTATGGTTCTGGTCGACCACCAGGTCCAGGTAGTCGAAGACCACGGGGAACATCGAAAGATGCTCATGGCTGTCCAAGGACTTGCGGACTAACAACGGATGGTGGCTGCGTGCATCGGTATAGCTATGCGACATCCCGTCCTTGATCGTGGTTTTCTGCCGGTAAATCGCCAGATCATTGGCAATATCGAACCCCTGCAACAGCTGTTCGGTAAGGCGCAGTTTCTTCTGCAAAAAGACTTCAGTGAAATTCATCCAATATTCTCTTCAGTGGTCCGCCAGCGCAGACACATTCCGTTCAATGACGCTGGGGGAGAACCTCGACGCGCAGCCCCCCGTGGGCGCTCGCCGAACAGTCGATACGCACCGGCAAAAATGCCCCGATCACCCGGATATTGCTTTGCAGGTGCTCGCTCATGCGTGGGGTGGTGAAGCTCCCGCCGCCGGCCAGGGCCATGGGCAGCAGCAGTTGATCGGCCAGGTGCTCGGCCACCGCTGCGCCGGAATCCAGCCACTCGCGGGCCTGGTCGATGGCCCGATCGGCCACGCTTTCGGCCCGCAGGCTGCTCTGGCCAAACCCGCTGAACAGCTCGGTCAGGTGCTCGCAGACGAACTCCAGCAACAGCACGTTGCCCGGGCCGCATTGCTCATCCAGCCGCACCGGGCTCAGGTGTTCCCGAGGCAGCTCCAGGCAAGTACCAACCCGGCGCAATTCGCGTTCCGCCACATGTTCCGGCAGGCCGGCACTCAAGGCCCAGGCCCGGCGCCCGAGCAGTTCGCCACGCTGTTCCAGGTACAGCGGTTGCAGGGTCGAGGGCTGGATAAAAGCCTCCAGCTCGCCACCGCCGGCGGGAACGAAGCCATGGCGCAGCAGCTGCAACTCCACCTGCCCGCCCATGCGTCGCAGTTGCGGCAGCCAGGCCTGCTGGAGGAAATCCACCGGCGGCGCCAGCGGGTTGTGGGTGCCGCCGCTGATGCTCACGCGGCTGGGCTCCGGGGCCTGCAACAGGGCTGGCAGCAGGGTCTGCAACACCAGGGTGCAGCTGCCGGCGGTGCCGATGGCGAAGCGGTAGTCGCCGCCGCGAATCGGCCCCGGTTCGAAGGTCAGCTCTCGGGAACCCAACTCGGCGCCCGAGACCCTGGCCGCGCAGACCTGCGCCGCCGCCAGCACCGCGGTCAGGTGCTGGCGCAGCAGCCCCGGGCGACTGCGCCGGGCCCGTATGTTGTGGATACGCAGGGTCTTGCCGGTGAGCATCGACAGGCTCAGGGCACTGCGCAGGACCTGGCCGCCGCCAATGGCGCCGTCCAGTTCGATGACATCCTGTTTCATTACATTCCTCAGGCGTAGCGCCGGACGCTGTCTCGCAAGTAGTCGTCCAGCAAAGCATTGTCTTGATGGGTGCGCGCCAGCTTGGGCACCGGGCGTTCCAGTTCAGCGGCGATAAAGGCGTGCAGCGCCGGACGCCTGGGCCCGTAAGCGGCCTCGTCGGCGCTGCGCTTCAAGGCCAGCAACTCATCCACCTCGTCCAGCAGTGGCCGGTGGTCGACAGTGCTCAGCAGGTCGGCGAAGGTCATCGGCGGGCGGCCGCGCCCCTGATCGATCCAGCGCACCGCCAGCAACGGCCGGAGCACGTAGAAGTACTTCTTGAACCGCACGCTGTCGCCTTGCAGGTAACCGCGAAAGTTCTTCCTGGCCATCGACAGGTAATGATGACGGGCCGCCGGCGGGCTATAAAACGCCTCCGCCAGCTCGCGCAAGCGTGCGGTTGCCGCCGGCTCGCTGCGATACACCAGGGGCGAATCCAGCCACTCCAGCAGGGTCGGGTTGGATTTGCGCAGCAACCCGAGGGTCTTGCGCAGTTCCCAGCCGCTGATGTCCAGTTCGTCGTCCAGCGGCCGCTCGATCACGTCCCGCCCGGCGTCCACCTGGATGAACCACTCGGGCTTTTCCACATAGACGAAACGCACATCGTAATCGCTGTCGGTGGAGGCAAAGCCCCAGGCCCGACTGCCCGATTCGCAGGCATACAGCACCCGCACATTGCGCTCGCGCTCGATCCGCGCCAGCTCATCCAGTACCCGTTCGCGCATGGTGCTGCTCAGCGGGTGACGCTCATGAAGTTCCATGGTTCCTTGTCCTGTTCAATCGACGATCGCCAGCCGCCTCTCGCGCTGGCCTGATCGTCCTGCTTCGTTCACAGCAGGCGCTTGAGCGATCCCCGAGGCACTTCACCGGCCTCCTCCATCGCCTGCAACCGCTGCGCCAGTGCTTCTCGCAGTGGCTTGGGGGTCACCGGGTCGAACATCGCGTAGCGGACATCGCACCAACGGGCCAGGGCCTCGCGCCAATAAGCCGCCTCGCTGCCCGCCTGGTCCAGGCGATGCAGCAGGTACTCCAACTGGCGCCAGCCCGGCTTGAGCCCCAGCAAGGCCCAGCGACGCGCCTTCGGCAGTGCATGCCAATGCTGGTCCAGACGCTGTTCCAGGGCCGCCTCGAACGCCGCCCAGGGCTGCTCGTGCAACAGGCCGAGGGCGCAGTCGAAGACCTTGTCCGACGGATCGTCCAGGGCCGCCAACTGTTGGGCCAGGCCACGCTCGCCGAGGGTTCGCAGGGCCAGCAGGCGCACCGTCAGCGCCTTGGAGGCCAGGGCCTGTTGCAGCATGGCGTCGGCCCGTGGCTCCTGCAGTTCCCTGGCCAGCCCCAGCAGGCCCAGCCACTGGCGCTTGTTGCCCGGAGCCGGCTGCTGCAACCGGGCCAGCAGCACTTGCCGCGGGTCCAGCCCATGGCGTGGCGCGGCCCAATGGGCCAGGCAACGCAAGGCCCCCGAAGGGTCGAGCAGGGCCTGCGCCAGGTACCCGCGACAATCGGCCAAGCGTGACAACAGCAGCCGCAAGGCCTTGACCCGCACACTGGCGCCACAGCTGCGCATCACCTCTTCCAGCAAAGGCAGCGCCTGCTCGTCGGGCAGTTCGGCGCAGGCATCCACCGCCATCTGCCGTACGCTGACCTCGGCGTGGCGCAACGCCATGGCCAGCAGCGCCGGCCGGTCCTCGACGCCCTTGAGCAACAGCTCGAAGACAAAGCGCGCGGCCTTGCCCCGGCAATCGCCAAAGGCCCCTTGCACTTCGTCGCGCACCTGGGCCAGTTGCAACACCGCGGTGGCCCGCTCAAGGGTCGCGCCGTGGTCGGCCCGCTGCTTGCTGGCAAGGGCCAGCAACGGTGCCAGGGTCTGCAACAGCAGCCCGGCGTGCTCCGGCGCCCAATACGCCTCGACTGCCGCGGCCGCCTCCTGGCGAACCTGGGGCACCCAATCGTTGAGGCGCTCCAGCAAGGCGGCCAGGGCCTCTGCCGAAGGCTGTGCGGCCAGGCCGCGCACCGCGGCCTGGCGCACGAACCCGTTGCCGAAGCGGCTCAGTTCCAGCCAGGCGCTGTGCCTGTCCAGGGTGTCCATCACCTCCCGCACGCGGCGGGCTTCGTAGTCGCTCAGCTGGTCATGCCAGCTGGACGGCACCTGTACCACTGCTTCCCTGTCGTCCATTGTTCTACCCCTTGACGCACACCACCTGACGCAGGGTGTGCAGCACTTCCACCAGCTCGCGCTGGGCGTGCATGACGTGGTCGATGTCCTTGTAGGCCATCGGGATTTCATCGATCACTGCGGTGTCCTTGCGGCACTCCACATGGGCGGTGGCGCGGATCTGGTCGGCCAGGGTGAAGGTGTTCTTGGCCTTGGTGCGGCTCATGGTGCGCCCGGCACCGTGGCTGCAGGAGCAGAACGCCTCCTCGTTGCCCAGCCCGCGAACGATGAAGCTCTTGGCGCCCATCGATCCGGGGATGATCCCCAGCTCGCCCTTCTGCGCCGACACCGCGCCCTTGCGGGTCACCAGCACCTCTTCACCGAAGTGGCGCTCCTTCTGCACATAGTTGTGGTGGCAGTTCACCGCCTCCAGCGCCACCTCGAAAGGCTTGCGGATCACCTGGCGGGTGGCCTGGATCACCAGCTGCATCATCAATTCACGGTTATGCCGGGCAAAGTCCTGGGCCCAGGCCACGGCCTCGACGTAATCGTCGAAGTGCCGGCTGCCTTCCTCGAAGTAGGCCAGGTCGCGGTCCGGCAGGTTGGCGATGTGCTGGCGCATGTCCGCCTGGGCCAGGTGGATGAACAGGTTGCCGATGGCGTTGCCCACGCCACGGGAACCGCTGTGGAGCATGAACCAGACCCGGTTGGCTTCATCCAGGCAAACCTCGATGAAGTGGTTGCCGCCGCCGAGGGTACCCAGGTGCTGGCGGTTGTTGCTGTTGGCCAGCGCCGGGTACTTGTCGGTGATCGCCTTGAAGCGTGGCTGCAAGGCCGCCCAGGCATGGTCGGCCTGGCGCGGCACGTCGCCCCAGGCGCCCTTGTCGCGACCGCTGCGCGGCGAGGTGCGACCGTGGGGCACCGCCTGTTCGATGGCGCTGCGCAAACCGTGCAGGTTATCCGGCAGGTCGGCAGCGGTCAGCGAGGTGCGGGCGGCAATCATGCCGCAGCCGATATCCACCCCTACCGCCGCCGGGATGATCGCGCCCAGGGTGGGGATCACACTGCCGATGGTCGACCCCTTGCCCAGGTGCACGTCCGGCATCACCGCCAGGTGCTTGAAGATGAACGGCATCTTCGCGGTGTTCATCAGTTGCTGGCGGGCTTCGTTCTCCACCGGCACGCCCTCGGTCCACATCTTGATCGGCTTGCCGTTGACGACTTCCAGCAGTTGGTAGGTCTTGTGTTCCATATTCCTGACTCTTTTTTCTGTGGTCGAATTTTCGACCCTGTTCGGTGGCCGGTGGTCCGGCATAAAACGGCGCCCCGTGAAGGTGAAACATGCAGCGCGCTCTACCACTGAGCTACTCCCTTGCGGTTGGCGGGAATCGAACCCGCGACCACGCTGTCCTGTAGTTCCACCGGCATTCGCCGGGTCAATCGGTGCAGGCCGGGCCTGCGGGCAGCGACAAGAGAACAGGCACATCGCTCTACCGACTGAGCTACAGCCTTGCGGCTGGCGGGACTCGAACCCGCGACACCTTGTAGTACCTGTGGCATTCGCTGCCATCCCGCTCGGGCGGGAGAAAAACCTGCGACGACAAGGGTCGATGAAACCGTGCACTCGTGTTCTGACCGTTGAACTACGGCGCCTTTCCAGGCACCGGCGGGACTCGAACCCGCATCACGAATCTGGGATGTAGTTCCATCCGCATTCGTCGCTGAAACTGCAAAAAGGTGGCACGACAAAAGAAGTGACTGATCGCCGGAATCGAACCGGCATCACCAGGATGTACAGCCACTGGCATTCGTGCCTTCATAGGCCCTGACAAGATCTGCTGGGACGTCTTTGGATGTAGTCACAGCGGCATTCGGGGCCAATGAACAAAAATTCTTCGGCGTGCGCCGGGTGAGCGGCGCACGGTTTATCTCACGTCTGGCCGATCAGGGCGCCATCGCCTCGATCGCCTCGACCCAGTGCTGCGCACCGTAGTTGCCCACGGTGAACTGCTGGATCACATCGAACACCGCGTCACTGAAGCCGCCGACGTTGAGGATGTCCTCGCGGTCCGGCGCCTGGGTGGTGGCCCCGGGTTGCATATCGATGCACACCAGCCGCGCCTGCGGGTTGATGGCCTTGATCCGCTCCCACTGGCGCAGGGTTTCAGTCGCCCCATGGCGCCGCGCATCGATCCACGACTCGTTGTCCGAGACCAGGATCAGGGTGTCCACCTTGCACTTGGCGTTGGCCAGCTGTGCCAGGGGCGCCGAGCAGTTGGTCCCGCCACCGCCAATGGCCGCCAGTTTCTGCGCATTGCTCATCACGCTGTCCCGCGGGTTGAGGCGGATATCCACCACCCCGACCTCGAACGGCATGACCCGCGCCGCCGGCTGCTTGCGCAACACCGCTGCCGCCACCAGTGCCGCCACATCGATGCAGCGCACCGCCGTGGTGGCGCCCTGGCGATAACCGGTGACCGGGCTGTGCATCGACCCCGAGACATCCGGGCACACCACCACCGCGCCTTGCAGCGCCGGCACGTTGGCCAGCGACAGTTCCAGGGCATCCTGCAACGCCTCGCGAACCTGTTGCGGCACCTCGTCCCCGGCCATGCGGTAGGCCGCCAACAACTGGTACGGGTAGACCCGGGCCTTGGCCACTTCAGCGGCATCCGCCAGCCGCGACGCCACATACTCGGTGCAACCCGGCACCTGGAACGCGCCATGGCGGGCCAGGGTGTTGAGGTTCATGCGCAGCCCCTGCCAGCCCATATTGTGCGCCTGTTCGGCCCATTGCTCGCGGCTCAGGGTTTCGTTGCCGAGCAACTGGAACGGCACTTGCGGCACCACCGTGGTCGCACCACTGCGAAACGCCAGCAAGGCGCGGGTCAGCTCAGGCAACGCCTGCGCATCCACCGGCTTGCCGATCAACCAGGCGAAGAAGGCTGCGCGCCAGGCCTCGCTTGGCTTGGGGTGAACCATCTTGACCACGTCCGCCAGCGACGGCTGGTTACCCACCGAGGCCTGCAACAGCTGGCGTTCGCTGGCGCTGTTCAACCAGTTCTGCACCAGGCGCTTGGGCTGCGACCCCAGGGATCTGCGCCCGGTCGCCCCGCTGCGCAGGATCTGCACGAAGTTGCGCAGCATCTTGCCGTTGTCCACCACCTGGGCAAACAGCTCCGGCACCAGGGCCGAGCGTTGCGCGGTCAGCGCCGCCAGCAGCAAGGCCGGCATGTCTTTCATATGACCCTGCTGCCGAGCGTAACGCGCGGCTTGGGCGACGAAACGGCTGTCGACTTCGCTCACCAGCTGCAGCACCGCTTCCAGCTGACCTTCGGGCGAGGTGTAGAAGGTCGAGTTCAGGCAACCGGTCACCGCCAGTTGGGCCAGGCGGTGTTTGGCGTTGTAGGCATAGGCCGGGGCCTGGGCGGCATTCAGGGTGTTGCTCGCCGGTGCTTTTGCCTGTTGGGTGTTGAACAGCTGGAAGTTGGCCATCTTGGCGTCTCGCTCTGTTGCCTTGTTCGTTGCCAGAGAGATTGCAGCCGCTGTGCCAGTTTTATTTTTTTCTGCGAATTATTTCTTAACCAATTGATTTATAACTGTTTTATTTTTAAATCATTTTTCCTCTGCGAGTCTTCGAGACAAAGCTGCTGATAATTTTATATCTTTGTTTATCGCTTTTTATCTTCAGGTATAAACATGTCGGGCAAGCCCACGGTCGCCATAGGTTTTGTCGGTTCCACCCTCGATCGCGTCGGCAAGGGCGCCAACCGCTGGAGCCACTGGCGCCCCAGTGTCGGCCTGTGCCAGCAGCAGGACGTGCTGATCAATCGCCTGGAACTGATCCACGGCATCGACGCCCGGGACGTCAGCCTGGCCGAGCGGGTGGCCAACGACATTCGCCAGGTGTCGCCCGAAACCGAGGTGCGCCTGCACCCCATGGGCCTGAAGAACCCCTGGGACTTCGAAGAGGTGTACGGCGCCCTGCACGACTTCACCAGCGCCTACCCCTTCGACACCGAGCGCGAGGACTACCTGGTGCACATCACCACCGGGACCCACGTGGCGCAGATCTGCTGGTTCCTGCTGACCGAGGCGCGCTACCTGCCGGCGCGGCTGATCCAGACCTCCCCGGCGCGGCGCCGCGACCCGGAGCAGCACGCCACCGGCACCCATGCCCTGATCGACCTCGATCTGTCGCGCTACGACCGCATCGCCTCGCGCTTCGCCGGCAAGCGCCTGGAGGGCCTGGCCTTCCTCAAGTCGGGGATCGCCACCCGCAACGCCGCGTTCAACCGTTCCATCGAACAGATCGAGCGTGTTGCTGTGCGCTCCAAGGCACCGATGCTGCTGATCGGCCCCACCGGTGCCGGCAAGTCGTTCCTGGCCCGGCGCATCTATGAGCTCAAGCGCGGCCGGCACCAAGTCCAAGGGCGTTTTGTCGAGGTCAACTGCGCCACCCTGCGCGGCGACGGCGCCATGTCGGCCCTGTTCGGGCATATCAAGGGCGCCTTCACCGGCGCCCAGAACGCCCGCGACGGCCTGCTGCGGGCGGCGGATGGCGGCATGCTGTTTCTCGACGAGATCGGCGAACTGGGGCTCGACGAACAAGCGATGCTGCTCAAGGCCATCGAGGAAAAACGCTTCTTCCCCATGGGCTCGGACAAGGAAGTGGACAGCGACTTCCTGATCATCGCCGGTACCCACCGCGACCTGCGCGGCCGGGTCGCCCAGGGCCTGTTCCGCGAGGACCTGTATGCGCGGATCAACCTCTGGACCTTCAACCTGCCGGGGCTCGCCGGGCGGCGCGAGGACATCGAGCCGAACATCGATTTCGAACTGGAACGCCACGCCCGGGAACAAGGACGCCTGGTGCGCTTCAACCTCGAGGCACGGCGGCGCTACCTGGCGTTTGCCAGTTCCAACGAGGCGGCGTGGCTGGGCAACTTCCGCGAGCTGTCGGCCTCCATCACCCGCATGGCCACCCTGGCCGACAGCGGGCGCATCGACGAAGCCCAGGCCGAGGAAGAAATCGAGCGCCTACGTTATGCCTGGGGCTTGAGCCAGGCGCAGGATCCGTTGGCCACTCTGCTCGGCGACACGGCCGAACTCGACCTGTTCGACCGCTTGCAATTGCAGGCGGTGCTCGAGGTCTGCCGCCAGGCCGACAGCCTGTCCGATGCCGGACGCAAGCTGTTTGGCGTGTCCCGCCAGACCAAGGCCCAGCCGAATGACGCCGACCGCCTGCGCAAGTACCTGGCGCGCTTCGGCCTGGAGTGGAAGCAGATAGTTGCACCAGCGGACTAAGAGGGGTTGCCTGCGAGCGCTGCGCGCTCGATCGCAGCCTGCGGCAGCGGCTACACAAGCCCGCGGCCCCGCCCGCCAACGGCACAGATCGCTTCCCCGGTAGCCGCTGGCGAAGCCTGCGATCGAGCGCGAAGCGCTCGCAAAAGCGCCCCACACAATTGACCTGCCCTCAGCCACCCGGCACCGCGAACACCGCGTTGGCCCTGGCCACCACCCGTTCGCCGACCTGCAGGATGACGGTGGCAAAGGCCATCTGCCGGCCGCGCTTGGAGTGCTCCAGGCGCACGTCGATCCATTCGCCGAGCTGCACCGCGCCAAGGTAGTCCAGGTGCATGCTGGCGGTGATCAACGGCAGCGGCGGGTCGCTGGCGAAGGCCATGGCGTAGCCCATGCCGATATCGGCCAGGGTGGCGAGGATGCCGCCGTGCACGGTGCCACGACCGTTGGCGTGACGGCTGTCGGCGCGCAGGCCGATTTCCAGCTGCAGGCCGCTGCCACGGCAATACACCGGGCCGATCAGCTCCAGCAACGGGCTGCTGCGGGACAAGGGGGCATAACCTTCGGGTAGCTCGGGCGTGCTCATGGCGGGTCTCCGTTGCCGATGGCGATGACCGGGGCGCGGGTCATCGCTCCCGGAGGTGTACCCCGAAGCGGCGCCGGCGCCCAGCCGTATCCATCCGGCAAATCCCTGGCGATAAATCGCGGCGACACCACATCCTCGCCCTTCCCCCGGCTATCGACGATAAGATATGCAGCTGTCCCGCCAGCCCCGGGCACGATCATTTATTTCAAGGAGCGACCATGCACCCTCAGGACGACACCCCCACCCCGCTGCGCAGCCTCGCCGTGCTGCTGCTCAGCACCCTGCTGGCCGCCTGTTCCCCCAGCGATCATGCGTCCTCGGTGGCGGTCGGCGGCGCCCAGGGCAAGGCCGGTGCGCAGCTGGCCTACGAACATGAGCTGAGCCTGTCGCTGCCCTCGGCGCAGATCGCGCCGCGCCTGGCCGCCACCCGCGAAGCCTGCGAAAACGCCAGGTTCGGCGCCTGCAATATCCTGCGCCTGCAACAAGGCCAGTACCGCGCCCAGGTGATCCTGCGCATCGTGCCCGACGGCGTCGAACCGATAGTCGCGCTGGCCGCCCAGGGCGCGGAAATCGGCGAACGCATCACCACTGCCGAAGACCTGGCCGACGCCGTGGCCGACGTGCAGCGCCAGCAGGAGCGGCTCAAGGCCCAGCAGCAACGCCTCGACCAACTGGCCGCGCGCAAGGACATCACCGTCAGCGACCTGATCGCCCTGAGCAAGGAACAGGCGAGCATCGAGAACGACCTGCAAGCCTTGGCCCAGGCCGCCGCCGGGCACCAGCGGCGGCTCGACACCAATCGCCTGACCCTGAACTTCGTGCCCACCGACAGCAGCCAGCGCGGCTCGAAACTGCAACGGGCCTTCGACAACCTGCTGGACAACCTCGCCTACGGCACCGCCGAAGCCCTGGAGAAAGGCAGCTACGTACTGCCGTTCCTGATCCTGGCCTTCCCGCTGGTGATGATCTGGGTCTGGCTGTGGCGCCGGTTCGTGCGCCGCCGTTGAGTCGCGGCACTCTGCAAAGCCCGAAAAGCCCGGCCTGATGTGCCGGGCTTTTTTATTCTCAGGCTCACTGTCGGAGCCCGTGGTGCCAGTGATGTTTATTACAAATCTGCACGCCGCGAGCTGCGATTTCCCTCCTCAAACTCCGTCGCAAAGCTCTATTTCAGGGGTTGGCGCCGATATCATTGGCGTCGATGGTCACCATCGACCCAATGAAATTCTCAAAAAAAATCCGCCGCGTAACATCCGCTCCATACCAACCCAACAACACCCCGGAGCACACCATCATGAAACGCCAGACTCTTCTCAGCATCGCTTTCTCGGTTCTTGCAACAAACGCTTTTGCCGCGTCCTCGGCCTACCCGGTAGTCGCCGAAGGCGGTTCGGATCGCCTGATTGAAAAACGTGTCGCCGAAGGTGGCGCCGATCGCTTGATCGAACGTCGCGTTGCCGAAGGTGGCTCCGATCGCCTGATCGAACGCCGTGTAGCTGAAGGCGGCTCCGATCGTCTGATCGAACGTCGCGTTGCCGAAAGTGGCTCCGACCGTCTGATCGAACGTCGCGTTGCCGAAGGTGGCTCCGACCGTCTGATCGAACGTCGCGTTGCCGAAGGTGGCTCCGACCGTCTGATCGAACGCCGCGTTGCCGAAGGTGGTTCCGACCGTCTGATCGAACGCCGCGTTGCCGAAGGTGGTTCCGACCGTCTGATCGAACGTCGCGTTGCCGAAGGTGGCTCCGATCGTCTGATCGAACGCCGCGTTGCCGAAGGTGGTGCCGATCGTCTGATCGAACGTCGCGTTGCCGAAGGTGGCTCCGACCGTCTGATCGAGCGTCGCGCCGTATGATTGCGCGGTCCGCGGTACTCGAAAAAAAGCCCGGCCTTATCAGCCGGGCTTTTTTCATTTCAGGGCGCTACCAATCCCCAACCGATCACCCTGCCCCTGTAGCCGCTGGCGCAGCCTGCGATCGGCTGCGCAGCAGACGCCAGGCCTGACAATAGGGTCTTTCAGGAATACCGCGCTGCATCGTTGCGCTCGCTGCGCGACCGATCGCAGGCTGCGCCAGCGGCTACACGGTCCTTGCGCCGGATCTACCGCGCCATGCACCGCTGATAACGCTCATCCACCCGTTTGGCGAACCAGGCGGTGGTCAGTTTGCGGGTGATCTTCGGGCTCTTCAGCTGGATGCCCGGCAGGATCTGCCGCGGCAAAGGCTTGCCCTGGGCCTGATCGGCCAAGGCGAATACCCGCTTGTACAGCGTGGTGTCCTCGAACTCGAGGCTGTTGCCCTTCTCCAGCTGGTTGCGAATGGTCGGGTTGCGCATGTCCAGGGATTTGCCCAAGGCGCGCACCGCCAGCTCGGTGCTGCCGGGCATGATCGAGTCGTAGCGGATCAGGTCGCCGTCCAGCGCCAGGGAAATCCCCGAGGCCACGCTCAGGGCGTTCTGGAACGCGGCGTTGCGGCTGGCGTACCAGCCGGCATTGAAGTCGGCGAAGCGGTACAGCGGTTGCGGGTAGTTCACCGGGTAACCGAGCAGGTGGGCGATGCCGAAGTACATGCCGCCGCGCCGGCTGAACACCTCGCGGCGGATCGAGCCGTCCACGCTGTAGGGGTAATTGCGCGCCTGCTGCTCGGCGAAGTCGATGCTGACCTGCATCGGCCCGCCGGTGTGCACCGGGTTGAAACTGCCGAACAGGGTCTTGCCCATGGGCACACTGCCGATGAAGTCGTCGAAGATCGTGCTCAGTTCCTTCTCCGTGCGCGCCCCGGCCAGGCGGTCGCTGTAGGACTTGCCGTTCGGCGAGTGCACCTGCAAGGCCGCGCTCACCAGCATCGACGGCACATGCACCTTGGCCGCGCGGCGGTCGATTTCGCTGCGGGCGATCTTGCCCAGCCCCGGCACCGGCGGGTCGACCTGATAGGTGGACTCCTGCTCGGCCACCGCCAGCACCGCGCAGAGGTTGCTCTTGCTCGGCTCGATGCCCTGGGCGGTAAAGGCCACCTGGATATCCCGGGCCCAGCCCTGGCGGTCGGCGACCTTGGCCGGCAGCAGGCGCGCCACCTGGGCCTGGACCTGGGCCGGGCTTGGCGCCGGCGCCTTTGAACCGAGCTGGCCGGCACAACCGGCCAGGGCCAGCGAGGCCGCGACAGCGGCCCAGCGAAGTGAATGCAGAGGTTTTATAGACATGGCTTCCCAGTAATTCCGAAGGTGGCCCGCGCCCGAGGGAAGCGCGTCGCCGCGGATATCGACCTTCAAGGCGCCGTGCTGTTCCGTGCCAGCGACAGGCCATTTGAGCATTCCCCGTGACCGACAGCGAATTTCACCTAATCTGAAACCAGAAAAACAACACGCGGGGCCCATCATGAGCGTGCAACTCAACCACACCATCGTCTGGTGTCGCGACAAGCAACGGTCGGCGGACTTTCTCGTGCGACTGCTCGGCCTGCCGCCGCCCACCCCCTTCGGCCCGATGCTGGTGGTGCAGCTGGATAACGGCGTGTCCCTGGATTACTACGACAACGACCCACCCATCGCCTCCCAGCACTATGCCTTTCTGGTCGCCGACGACGACTTCGAGCCGATACTGCAGCGCATTCGCCAGCGCGGCCTGGCCTTCTGGGCCGACCCGGGCAAGCAGCGCCCGAACGAAATCAACCGCCACGAAGGCGCTCGCCGGGTGTATTTTGATGACCCCGACGGCCACCTGCTGGAAGTGTTCAGCCAGACCTGAGCCCCTGTCACCTGCCCTGGAGTCCCCTGCGCCATGCTCTCACTGGATTTTCTCATTACCTCGCTGATCGTCGTGCTGATCCCCGGCAGCGGCGTGATCCTGACCATTTCCACGGCGCTGGTGGCCGGCAAGCGCGCCAGCCTGTTCACCGCCGTCGGCTGTACCGCCGGGATAGTCCCGCACCTGCTGGCCTCGGTGCTGGGCCTGTCGGCGATCCTGCACACCAGCGCACTGGCCTTCCAGGGCCTGAAATTCGCCGGGGTCGCCTACCTGCTGTACCTGGCCTACGCCACCTGGCGCGACCGCTCGGCCTTCGCCGTGGACGCCAGCGTTCCCGCCGCCAGCGCCGGCGGCCTGGTGCTCAAGGCCTGCCTGCTGAACATTCTCAACCCCAAGCTGACGATTTTCTTCCTGGCCTTCCTGCCGCAGTTCATCAGCCACGACGGCCCGTCGCCGGCCATGCAGATGCTCGGCCTGAGCGGCGTGTTCATGGCGATGACCTTCGCCGTGTTCGTGGCCTACGGCCTGCTGGCCAACCTGTTCCGCAAGGCGGTGATCGAATCGCCCCAGGTGCAGAACTGGCTGCGCCGCAGCTTTGCCGCCAGCTTCGCCGCCCTGGGCCTGAACCTGGCGTTCGCCCAGCGCTGAACCGTTGTACGCAACACCGGCATGACATTGATCTCTCGACGAGGGCAAGGACATGAACCGCAGCGACGTACTGATCATCGGCGCCGGCCCCACCGGCCTGGTTCTGGCGCTGTGGCTGAGCCGGCAGGGGGTCAAGGTGCGCATCCTCGACCAGACCGCCGGCCCCGGCACCACCTCCCGGGCCCTGGCGGTGCAGGCCCGGACCCTTGAGCTGTACCGCCAGCTGGACCTGACCCAGGCCATCCTCGACCAGGGTCACCGGGTGCCGGCCGCCAACCTCTGGGTCAAGGGCGAACAGGCCGCCCACCTGCCCCTGAGCAGCATCGGCGCGGACCTGACGCCCTACCCCTTCCTGGAAATCTACCCGCAGGACCAGCACGAACAATTGCTGATCGAGCGCCTGCAGCGTTTCGGCGTGACGGTCGAGCGCCAGACCGAACTGCTGAGCTTCACCGACCACGGCCACCTGATCAGCGCCCAGCTGCGTGGCGCCGACGGCCAGGAGGAAACCTGCCAGGCCTTCTACCTGGCTGGCTGCGACGGTGCCCACTCGACGGTGCGCAAGAACCTGGGCATCGACTTTCCCGGCGGCACCTATCAGCAAGTGTTTTATGTGGCGGATGTCGACGCCCGGGGCCCGGCGCTCAATGGCGAGCTGCACGCCGACCTCGACGAGGCGGATTTCCTCGCGGTCTTTCCGCTGGCCGGCGAAGGCCGGGCACGGCTGATCGGCACGGTGCGCGACGAACGCGCCGAGCAGGCGCAAACCCTGAAGTTCGAGGACGTCAGCCGGCGCGCCATGGACAACCTCAAGGTCCAGGTCGACCGGGTCAACTGGTTCTCCACCTACCGCGTGCATCATCGGGTGGCCGAGCGCTTCTTCAACGGTCGCGCCTTCCTGCTTGGCGACGCCGCCCACGTGCACAGCCCGGCCGGCGGCCAGGGCATGAACACCGGGATCGGCGACGCCATCAACCTGGCCTGGAAACTCGCCGCGGTGCTCAGCGGCAAGGCCGAGGAGCACCTGCTGGCGACCTATGAGTTCGAACGCATCGAATTCGCCCGGCGCCTGGTGGCCACCACCGACCGGGTGTTCAGCTTCGTCACCGCCGACGGGCCGATCGCCAACCTGCTGCGCACCCGCCTGGCGCCGCTGCTGATTCCCAAGGTGACCGCGGTGGAGGCGGCGCGCGAGTTCCTGTTCCGCACGGTGTCGCAGATCACCCTCAACTACCGCGACATGCCCCTGAGCTGCGGCAGCGCCGGCCATGTCCACGGCGGCGATCGCCTGCCCTGGGCCCATGGCGCCGTCAGCGACAACTTCGCCAGCCTCGACCACCTGGGGTGGCAGGTGCATGTGTACGGCGTCGCCAGCGATGCCCTGCGCGCCTGGTGCGCCGAGCGGCAACTGCCGCTGACGGTGTTCGACTGGGAACCGGCGCACCAGGCCGCCGGCCTGGCGCGCAACGGCTTCTACCTGCTGCGGCCGGACACTTACGTGGCGCTGGCGGAAAAATCGGCGGACCCGAAGGTCATGGAGCGGTATTTCGAGGAGCGCAAGATCACGCTGTGAGGGGAGCCAGGCGCGATAGGCATACCGTGCCGACTGACGTCATCGCGAGCAAGCTCGCTCCTACACGGCACAGCGCCGACCCTGCAGGAGCGAGCTTGCTCGCGATAGAGCCCGCGAGGGCTCAGCCGGGAGACGTCAGATCCCGGCAAGCGCCAGGTCCATCGCGAAGTAGGTGAAGATCAGGTCGGCCCCGGCGCGCTTGATCGAACCCAGGCTTTCGCGCACCACCCGCGCCTCGTCGATGGCCCCGGCCTGGGCGCCGAACTTGATCATCGCGTACTCGCCACTGACCTGGTACGCCGTCACCGGCAGGCGCGAGGCTTCGCGGATGTCGCGGATGATGTCCAGGTAAGCGCCAGCCGGCTTGACCATCAGCGAGTCCGCACCTTCCTGTTCGTCCAGCAAGGACTCGCGCACCGCTTCGCGGCGGTTCATCGGGTTCATCTGGTAGCTCTTGCGGTCGCCCTTCAATGCGCTACCGCCGGCTTCGCGGAACGGACCGTAGAGCGCCGAGGCGAACTTGGTGGAGTACGCCATGATCGCGGTCTGGGTGAAACCGGCCTCGTCCAGGGCGCGGCGGATGGCCTGGACCTGCCCGTCCATGGCCGCCGACGGCGCGATCACATCGGCGCCGGCACGGGCCGCGGCCACCGCCTGCTTGCCGAGGTTGACCAGGGTCTGGTCGTTGTCCACTTCATGGCCGTGCAGCACGCCGCAGTGGCCGTGGTCGGTGTACTCGCAGAAACAGGTGTCGGACATCACGATCATCTCCGGCACCGCGTCCTTGGCGATCCGCGACATGCGCGACACCAGGCCGTTGTCGTTCCAGGTGTCGCTGCCGTTGCTGTCCAGGTGGTGCGACACACCGAAAGTCATCACCGACTTGATCCCGGCGCGGGCGTAACGCTCGATCTCCCCGGCCAGCTTCGATTCCGGAATGCGCATCACCCCTGGCATGCTCTTGATCGGCACGAAATCGTCGATCTCTTCCTCGACAAAAATCGGCAGCACCAGGTCGTTGAGGGTGAACTCGGTTTCCTGGAACAGGCTGCGCATCTGCTCAGAACGGCGCAGGCGACGGGGACGGGCTTGGGGGAACTGGCTGGACATGGGATTTCCTCAGGGCAGGCCACGTGAGACAAGGCTGGGCGCGATAACGACCGCAGCTAAAAAGAGCGAAGCTTATGCCCGAAGCCGCGACCGGCACAAACACCGCGTCGCCAAGACTGTATTTACGCTTTGGTAACAATGCCCGTGAACGCGGGCGGTTACGCCTGTCAGGCAAATGGCCCGAGGTGCAACTGTCGGGCCTATTTTCGATCTAACTAATACACGCCCGAGCCGTTCGCGCGAGCCATGAAGGCCAGCGCCGGCGGCAGGTATTGCTCGCGTGTGCAGGACCGCCCGCCCCATGGAGGCGGCCCTTGGCGGATCGCCTGCCGGGCATCCTCGATGCACTCACATCGAGCCCCTTGGCAGCAGGTTCGCGGGATGGCTGTCGTGGGCGGGAAAACCGGGCTTGCAGGCCTGCGGGCCCGGTTGCCGTTCTGTCGTGGCGGGTCGCCCCAGGGAAGGCTCGCGGCCCGCCCCCAACCCAGGAGGAGAAGCAAAAATGGCCAACTCCGTTAAAAAAATGCCGATCCAGACTGAAGACAAGGCCACCCGGCGCTCGAGCATGAGCGACCTGTGGCAACCTCTGGAAAAACTGCGGCAACAGGTCGATCACCTGTTCGATGACTTCAATCGCGGCTCCGGCCTGTCTCCCTTCGGCCGGGGGCTGTTCGATGTGGATCCGTTCTGGCGGCGCGAACTGATCGGCCGTGGCATGCCTGCCGTCGACATCACCGAGAAAGATAAAAGCTTCGAAATCACTGCCGAATTGCCCGGCATGGATCAGAAGAATATCGAGGTCAAACTCTCCGACGGCAGCCTGATCATCAAGGGTGAAAAGAAAGAGGAAACGCAAGAAAACAGAAAAGGCTACTACTTGAGCGAACGTCATTACGGTTCCTTCGAGCGGGTGTTCAACCTGCCCAAAGGGGTCGATGCCGAGAAGATCGAGGCGAGCTTCAGCAAAGGCGTGCTGAGCATCTCGCTGCCGAAAAAACCCGCCGCCCTGGATGCGGACAAGGTCGTGCAGATCAAAGGCGAATGACCCAGGCCAGCCAACCCCTTGCCGGGAAACCGGCAAGGGGCTTTTTTTGCCGGCCGTGAATCCATCATGACCGGCAAGGCGCGCTCAGCGCGCGCTGTTGAGCGCCACGGCCGCCAGGATCAGTGCCTTCAAGGCGGCCTCGTCGAGGCTGTCCCCCTCATGCAAGTCGATCGCCCGTCGGGTATTGCCTTCGAGGCTGGCGTTGAACAGGCCCGTCGGGTCGTCCAGCGCGGCCCCCTTGGCGAAGGTCAGCTTCACCGCGTTCTTGTAGGTCTCGCCGGTGCAGAGGATGCCGCCATGGGACCACACCGGCACCCCGCGCCACTTCCACTGCTCGACCACCTGCGGGTCGGCCAGCCTGATCAGCCCCCGGACCCGGGCCAGCATCTCACCGCGCCAATCGCCCAGCGCCTCGATGCGCCCGTCTATCAGCCGGGAGGCCGCGCTGCTCTGCTGCGCCGGCGTGGCGTCGCGGGTGTGTTTTTTCATCCTGGTCATCCTCTGGAGGGGTGTCGTCCCGACCCTTGAGTATCGCTGACGGGCCCTTTCCTTCCAGGTAACCGACGAGTGTCACACCGGCAGTTCGGTGCTTTTCTGCAGGGGGATGTCCGTCTTCAGGCGCTGCACGCCCTTGCTGCGGGCCAGGTGCTTGATCCGGAACTGCCGATAGGCCTCCAGGCAACGGGCGGCACACTGCCTCGATGCAGGCTTGCTTCTGGAATCAGTCGGATACAGTCGCGCGCCTGAGGTTGAAGGCAGGACGCCGTTGTCATGGCAGGAGGGGGAGCGGGAATCGAGAGCCAGGTGCGCCCAAATGAGCGCACCTGGTTTTTTACAGCGGGGAGCGAATCAGTTCCAAGGACGGTCGCCGTTCTCGTCCTTGACCCGGGTCGGCAGGCCCATCACGTCCAGCGCCTTGAGGAACGGCTCGGCCGGCAGCTCCTCGACGTTGACCATGCGCTGCACGTCCCATTCGCCACGGGCCACCAGCAGGGCCGCGGCCACCGGCGGTACGCCCGCGGTGTAGGAAATGCCCTGGCTGTCGGTTTCGGCAAAGGCTTCTTCGTGGCAGGCCACGTTGTAGATGAAGACTTCGCGCGGCTGTCCGTCCTTGGTGCCCTTGACCAGGTCGCCGATGCAGGTCTTGCCGGTGTAGCCCGGCGCCAGCGAGGCGGGATCGGGCAGCACGGCCTTGACCACTTTCAGCGGCACCACTTCCAGGCCTTCGGCGGTCTTGACCGGCTGTTCGGAGAGCAGGCCGAGGTTCTTGAGCACGGTGAAGACGTTGATGTAGTGCTCGCCGAAGCTCATCCAGAAGCGCACGTTGGGCACGTCGAGGTTCTTCGACAGCGAGTGCACTTCATCGTGGCCAGTCAGGTACAGGTTCTGCGCCCCCACCACCGGCAGGTCGTCGGTGCGCTTGACTTCGAACATGGTGTTGCTGGTCCACTGGTTGCTCTGCCAGCTCCACACCTGTCCGGTGAATTCGCGGAAATTGATTTCCGGATCGAAATTGGTGGCGAAATATTTGCCATGGGAACCGGCATTGACGTCGAGAATGTCGATCGACTCAATGCGGTCGAAATACTGTTGTTTGGCCAGGGCCGCATAGGCGTTGACCACACCCGGGTCGAAGCCCACGCCGAGAATGGCGGTGATGTTCTTCTGCTGGCATTCCTCGAGGTGCTTCCACTCGTAGTTGCCATACCAGGGCGGCGTCTCGCAGATCTTGCCCGGTTCTTCGTGAATGGCGGTGTCCAGGTAGGCCACGCCGGTATCGATGCAGGCACGCAGCACCGACATGTTGAGGAAGGCGGAACCGACGTTGATGACGATCTGCGATTCGGTCTCGCGGATCAGCGCCTTGGTCGCCTCGATATCCAGCGCATTGAGCGCATAGGCGTTGATTTGCGCGGGCTGTTTGAGGCTGCCCTTGGCCTTGACGCTGTCGATGATGGCCTGGCATTTGGAGATGTTGCGCGACGCGATAGCAATACGACCGAGTTCGTCGTTGTGCTGCGCGCACTTGTGGGCCACCACCTTGGCGACACCTCCTGCACCAATGATAAGAACGTTCTTCTTCAATTTCTTTATCTCTCCTTTCCGCCAGCTTACGAGAGGCTGGACAGGTAGTCTTCGAACCCAAATTCACGAACCACCTCGACACTACCGTCGAGTTGTTTCACTACGATGGACGGCATTTTCAGGCCGTTGAACCAGTTTTTCTTGACCATGGTGTAACCCGCCGCGTCAACGAACGACAGCCGATCGCCGATGGCCAGCGGACGATCGAATTGATACTCGCCGAAGATGTCTCCGGCCAGGCAAGACTTGCCGCACACCATGTAGGTGTGTTCGCCCGCGCAGGGCGCCAGCTTGGCATTGAGGCGATAGATCAGCAGATCGAGCATGTGCGCCTCGATGGAGCTGTCGACCACCGCCAGGTGCTTGCCGTTGTAGAGGGTGTCGAGCACGGTGACTTCCAGCGAGGCGCTCTGGGTGATCGCCGCTTCGCCCGGCTCCAGGTAGACCTGCACGCCGTACTTCTCGGAGAACGCCTTGAGGCGCGCGCAGAACTCATCCAGGGCATAGCCTTCGCCGGTGAAGTGGATGCCGCCGCCGAGGCTGACCCATTCGACCTTGTGCAGCAGGTGGCCGAAACGTTCCTCGATGGTGCCCAGCATCTGGTCGAACAGGCCGAAGTCGCTGTTCTCGCAGTTGTTGTGGAACATGAAGCCTGTGATCTGCTCGATCACCGCCTCGACCTTCACCGGGTCCCACTCGCCCAGGCGGCTGAACGGACGCGCCGGGTCGGCCAGCAGGTAATCGGAACTGCTCACCTGGGGGTTGACCCGCAGACCGCGGACCTTGCCCTCGGACGCCGCGGCGAAGCGCTGCAACTGGCCGATGGAGTTGAAGATGATCTTGTCGCAGTTGTCGAGCATCTCTTCGATTTCATCGTCGGCCCAGGCCACGCTGTAGGCGTGGGTCTCGCCGGAGAACTTCTGCCGGCCGAGCTTGAGCTCGTACAGCGACGACGAGGTGGTGCCGTCCATGTACTGCTGCATCAGGTCGAACACCGACCAGGTGGCGAAGCACTTGAGCGCCAGCAGGGCCTTGGCGCCGGACTGCTCGCGCACATAGGCGATCTTCTGCATGTTGCCGAGCAGTTTCTGTTTGTCGATGAGGTAGTACGGCGTTTTGATCATTTCGAGGCCTCCGGCCAGGCCAGCCAAAAAAAGGATGCGCATTGTGCCTTCACTTGCCGCGTATCGAAAGGGCAGAAAGCACCGCTCGCCGGGTCAGTGCCTCGGCACCGCCCCCGGATCGGCTCTGTTGCAGGCAATGCTCCAGGACGCAAACCGCCTGGCAGCCCCATCCCAGGGGCCTGCCATGACGTTCTGAAGTGTCGTGCCACGCCGGCTGGCATGCAGCGCCGTGTGCTCAATCGTCCTCGTGCAGTTTGATGCCCCGGGCGTGCAGCAGGTGGGGCACCACCAACACCAGCAAGGTCAACCCGAGGAAGGCCGCGGCTATGGGTTGGGTGACGAATATCGACCAGTCGCCCTGGCTGATGGACAAGGCGTTGCGCAGCTGTTTTTCCGCCATCGGCCCCAGCAGCATGCCGACGATCACCGGCGCGACGGGAAAATCGAAACGCCGCATCAGCACCCCGCCCCAGCCGATCGCCAGCATCAGCAACAGGTCGAAGGACGAATGGCGCATGCCATACACGCCGATGGAGGCGAACACCAGGATCCCGGCATTGAGGTACGGCCGGGGGATCTGCAGCAGCTTCACCCAGAGCCCGACCAGCGGCAGGTTCAGCACCAGCAGGATGAGGTTGCCGATATACAGCGAAGCCACCAGGGTCCAGACCAGGTCGCCGGAAGTCTGGAACAGCAGCGGCCCCGGCTGCAGGTTGTAGTTCTGGAACGCCGCCAACAGGATCGCCGCGGTGGCGGAGGTCGGAATGCCCAGGGTCAGCAGCGGCACCAGGGAACCGGTGGCGCTGGCGTTGTTGGCGGCCTCGGGGCCGGCCACCCCTTCGATGGCGCCCTGCCCCTTGCTGGCGGCGAACTCTTGCGGGTGCTTGCTCAACTTGCGTTCGGTGGAATAGGACAGGAAGGTCGGGATTTCCGCGCCACCGGCCGGGATCGAGCCGAACGGAAAGCCAATCAGGGTGCCCCGCAGCCAGGCGGGAATCGAGCGCCTCCAGTCGGCGCGGGTCATCCACAACGAGGTCAGGCGATGCCGGCCGCATGCTTCCTCCTTCTGATACAGCAGGCTGTACAAGGCCTCCCCCACGGCAAACAGACCGACCGCCACCAGCACCACTTCGATGCCATCGACCAGTTCGGGAACGCCCAGGGTGTAGCGGGCAATGCCCGAGGTCGAATCGAGGCCGATCAGGCCAATGCCCAGGCCGATCCCCAGGGAAGCGAAACCGCGCAGCATGGACGCACCGAGCACCGCCGAGACCGTGGTGAAGGACAGCACCAGGATCGCGAAATACTCCGCGGGGCCGAACTTCAGCGCCAGCATGGCGACCAGGGGGGCGAACAGCGTCAGCAACACCGTGGCGACGGTGCCGGCGAAAAACGAGCCGATCGCCGCGGTGGCCAGGGCCGGTCCGGCGCGGCCGTTGCGGGCCATGAGGTTGCCTTCCAGGGCGGTGACCATGGACGACGACTCGCCCGGGGTATTGAGCAGGATCGAGGTGGTCGAGCCACCGAACTGCGCGCCGTAATAGATCCCGGCGAACATGATCAGCGCACCGGTGGGATCGACCTTGGCGGTGATCGGCAGCAGCAAGGCCACCGTCAGCGCCGGGCCGATCCCCGGCAACACGCCGATTGCCGTACCCAGCAGGCAGCCGATAAAGCCCCAGAGCAGATTGATCGGCGCCAGCGCCGCGGAGAAACCTGTCGCCAGGCTCAAGAGAATGTCCACCGTGTGACCTCCTTCGGCCCGGCTCAGATCCAGGCGTTGACCAGGGGTGGCAGGGCCACGCCCAGCCCGGCGTTGAACAGCCAGTAGATCGGCAGGGTCAGGGCGATGCCGATGGCCAGGTCACGCAGCGGACGCCGGCTGCCGAAACCCCGTGCCGAGCAGGCGAACAGCAAGCCGGCGGCCAGGACGAAACCGATCAGGTTGATCAGCATGGCAATCGCCACCAGGCCGGCGGTGACCCAGGCCGCCCCCAGCCTGCCGCCGGGCTGGGCCTGGGCGCTGTCGTCGCTGGATGCGCCCAGCTCGCGAAAACCACCGGTGCAGGCCTGGTAGCTCAACAACAGGCCCACGGCGCCCAGAAAGGCGCCGACGGCGCAGGGATAGACATGGGCACCGAGGATGACGAAGCCCATCTCGGGCGGAAAGCGCAAGGCGCCGATGACCAGCACCAGGCTGATGGCGATCAGCCCCAGGCCAATCGCCAACTGCGACGGCACGACCCTGCTGCGCCCGGCCATCTCAAAGCAGCCCGACCTTGACCAGCATCGCCCGCAGGCGCTGGTGTTCCTCGTCGACGAACGTGCCGAACTCATCGCCGGTGAGAATGCTCGGCGACCAGGCGTTGGCTTGCACATTGTCCTGCCAGACCTTGCTGTCGGTGGCGGCCAGGACCGCGTCGGTGACTTGCTTGCGCTGCTCGGCCGTGAGGTTGGCCGCGCCATAGACACCGCGCCAGTTGCCGATGATCACGTCGTAGCCATTCTCCTTGAGGGTCGGTGCGTCGATGCCGGGAACGCGCTCCGGAGCGCCGATGGCGAGCAAGCGGAACTGCTTGGACTGCACATACTTGGCCAGCTCGGCATAACCGCCGGTGATCACCGTGATGTGCCCGCCCAGGGTCGCGGCCACCACTTCGCCGCCGCCGGCATAGGCGACGTAGTTCACCTTGTTCACCGGCACGTCCATCTTGCTCGCCAGCTCGGCGATGCCGATATGGTCGATGGAGCCTTTTGAGCCACCGCCCCACTTGATGCTGGCCGGGTTGGCCTTGAAGTCCTTGAGCAGCTCCGCGAGGGTCTTGTAGGGCGACTCCTCACGCACGGCGAGCACGTTGTATTCGGTGAACAGCCGGGCAATCGGCGTCACGTCCTTGAGGCTGATCTGCGGCTTGTTCTGCTCCACCGCGGTGACCATGATCGCCCCCACCACCAGCAGCGCATTCGGGTCGCCCTTGGTGCTGTTGGCGAACTGTGCCAGCCCCAGGGTGCCGCCGGCTCCGCCCTTGTTCTCGAAGGTCACGGACTTGGCCGTGCCGGCCTCGAGCAAGGCCTTGCCCAAAACCCGCGCGGTCTGGTCATAACCGCCGCCCACGGAGCCCGGGGCCATGAACTTGACCGTATCCAGGGCGAATGTCGGGGTCGCGAGGGTGAGCGTGGCGAGGCTGGCGGCAATGGCCATGCCGCGGCTGAATCGACGCAGTGCTGTGAACATCAGGTTTCTCCCGAGACTATTGTTGTTGTGGTACCGGTTGAATGCGCCCAGGGCTGCCGCCCTGTGTGGCCTGCGCTTAAGTGTAGACGGCTGGCGGTCGGCGACCGCCAGCGGAAAGAACCCAGGGCCGGGCGCTCCCGCCAAGGGTCTGCCTGGGGAATGTCGACTCGGGGAGGATCGGTTATTCAGCGCGAGAGGATCGGCGATTCAACGAAAGGCGATCTACGATCCCAACCCATCACGAACGGGTTTTCACCGTGATGAACCTATGCAGCCGATCGTGGATTTCCTGGAGGGTATGGCGGAACGGTTCATGTTTGTCGCTGGTGACCGGGTCCTCGAAGTTCCAGACGATCACCTCGCCGGAAGACGGCATGCGCGCGGCCTCTTCCGAGGACTTGTCGCACAGGGTGATGACATAGTGGAACTGCTGCCCCGCGAACTCGTCGAGGGCCTTGCTGCGCAGCCCCTCGGTGCCGATGCCGATATGTTCGAGAGACTCCAGGGTACGCGGGTCAATCTCGCTGGCCTCCAGGCCGGCGCTGAAGGCGTCGAAGTGTTCGACGTCGGCGTGGCGCAGCAGCGCTTCGGCCATCAGTGAACGGGCGTCATTCCTGGCGCAAACGAACAGCACGCGGCGTTTGTCACTCATGGTTCATTCCCCTGTTTTCGGACTGCTGGGATAGTGCCGCGGGAAATCGCACTTTTTATGACAGTCGTTTCTCGACCGAGGAATGGCGCGGCGACGGCGTGCAGGCCTGGCCCCGTCGGTTGATCGCGGCGCGGCTGGTGAAGGATTGAAGTAGAGCGACGGAACACCCTGGCGGGAACATCTGGCTAAAGGAAAGCCAGCCTTTGGGCAGATAACGTTCGGTAATCAGTGGTTACATATCAGGCCATGCAGCACGCCGAAGCGCAGCCCTGGCTCGGAAGGCGTCATATGGGCGATGCCAAACACCTTGAACGCCGCCAGCATCACCGCCAGGCCGCCGGGCAGGATGCCCAGGCGATGGGACTGCAGCCCCGCCAGCCTCAGGCGTTTGACATGCCCGGCCTCCAGCAGGCGCAACGACAGGCGCAACAGCCCGCCGTAGGTGATGCCGTCCTGGCCATTGTCGTTCAGGCCGTTGGCCTTGAGCACTTTGGCCAGGAACCGGGCGGTACCCGAGGAGCCTATGGCCTGCTGCCAACCCAGCTGGCGATAACGCCGGGCGACTTTCTCGAACTTCAGGCTGGCCAGGCGCTCGGTTTCCTGCAAGGCATGAGCCGAGACTGCGCCGCCCGGGAAGTAGCGCGCGCCGAAGGCCCCGCTGCCTATGGCGATGCTCTCGGTCAGCAAGGGCTGGGCGCCCTGCCCCAGGATCAACTCGGTGGAGCCGCCGCCGATGTCCACCACCAGCCGCATGCGTTCGCTGCCCGGCACGGTATGGGCGACGCCGGCGTACACCAGCCGCGCCTCTTCATGCCCGGAGATGACATCGATGCGAAACCCCAGGTGACGCTCCGCACTGGCCAGGAACAGCGGCGCATTGTCGGCTTCGCGCACGGCGCTGGTGGCCACCGCCCGCACCCGCCCGGCCTCGAAGCCGCGCAGTTTCTTGCCAAAGCGCGCCAGTGCCTGCCAGCCCCGGTCCAGCGCCAACTCGTCCAGCGCGCCCTCCTGAAAGCCCTCGACCAGACGCACCGGCTCGCGCAGGGTCTTCACTTCCTGGATCATGAACCCCTGGCTGTGCCTGACCGGCTGGCCGATCATCAGGCGAAACGCATTGGACCCAAGATCAATGGCCGCGAACAGAGAGGCGTCGCCTTTCATAGGGGGATTCCTGGCAGATTCATCCACGACAGGCCACCACCTGCCGCGCCCTCGAACGGGTTGGCGGGGATCTTGCCATGGGCTCGATGACGCCAAGATGACAGCGCCGCCACCGCTCGACGGAAAGCCGCCGGCCTCGCCCGCCCCGCTGTCATCAGGCTGTCATGTTGCGTGGCGACACTGGCGCCAACAGCACCGCGTGCTCTCCTTGACGCTGCCCCTGGATAATGCCGATCCATTGGAAATTGTCGGAGCGAGCTCGCTCGCGATGGACTCAAGCGCACCGCGTTTACTCAAGTAGGGACGCGGTATCGTTCACCACCATCGCGAGCAAGCTCGCGCCGACAATGACGGGCATTAACCACCCTGGGCAGCATTTTTTTGCCCGCGAATCCTGATCGGGCAGGCACCCTCGCCTACAGGCTCAGGCTGCCCTCGATACAGGTCACCGCCGCCCCGCCGATCCAGATTTCATCGCCGATCCGCTCGACCTGGATGCGCCCGGCCCGGCCCATGCTCAGGCCCTGGCTGACCACGTAGGACGCCGGCGCCAGGCCCGCCCCCAGCAGCCATTGGGCGATGCCGGCGTTGAGGCTGCCGGTGGCCGGGTCTTCCGGCATACCGTCGCCGGCGATAAAGGCGCGCACTTCGAACTGCGCCGCGTCGCCATCGCGCTCGGGGTTCCAGGGGGCGATCACCCCCACCGCAAGGCCCTTGAGCTGAGAAAAGTCGGGTTGCAGGTCGAGCACCTGGCCGCGCTCGGCCAGCAACACCGCCAGCCAGCCGGCACCGTTGTCCACCCATTGCGCATCGACTATGGCGCCGGGCGCCAGCCTCAGGCCCTGGCGCACCTGCTCCAGCAACCCGGCCTCCACCGGGCCGGACTTGAGCAAGGGCGGTGCGAGAAACGCCAGCCCCGCGCCGTTGCGGCGAATGCGCACCAGGCCCACCGCGCACTCCTGGACGATCTCCTCGCCCTTGGGCACGCCGCCGGCTTCCAGCCAGGCATGGCAACTGCCCAGGGTCGGATGGCCGGCGAACGGCAGCTCCTGCAGGGTGGTGAATATCCGCAGGCGGTAGTCGGCCCGCGGGTCCCGGGGTTCGAGGATGAAGGTGGTTTCGCTGAGGTTGGTCCAGTTGGCGAACGCCGCCATGCGCGCGTCGCTCAACGGGTCGGCGCCGAACACCACCGCCAGCGGGTTGCCCTTGAGCGGCTGGTCGCTGAAGACATCCACCTGCTTGAAATCGAATCGGCTCATTACCGGTCCTTGTCTGAATGAACGTGGTCAGACCTGAAAGCGGCCTGACCTCAAGCATGGAAACCTGTAGCCGCTGCCGCAGGCTGCGATCGGCGACGCAGTCGTCGTAGAACCTGACGACGCGCCCTGTCTGGCACAACGCGTTGGTCCTTTTTACGACGACTGCGTCGCCGATCGCAGGCTTCGCCAGCGGCTACAAGGTGCAGAGCGATCAAACCGGCTTGGGAATTTCCAGGCCGCGGATCACCGCCGGGCGCGCGAGGAAACGCTCCAGCACGCGCTGCACGTTGGGGAAGTCCTTGAAGCCCACCAGATCGCCGGCTTCATAGAAGCCGATCAGGTTGCGCACCCAGGGAAAGGTGGCGATATCGGCGATGGTGTAGCGCTCGCCCATGATCCAGTCGCGGCCTTGCAGGCGGCCTTCGAGCACGCTCAGCAGGCGGCGGGACTCGGCGACGTAACGGTCGCGCGGACGCTTGTCCTCGTAGTCCTTGCCGGCGAATTTGTTGAAGAAGCCCAGCTGGCCGAACATCGGGCCGATGCCGCCCATCTGGAACATCAGCCACTGGATCGTCTCGTAGCGCGCGGCGGACTCCTGGGCCAGCAGTTGCCCGCTCTTGTCCGCGAGGTAGATCAGGATCGCCCCCGACTCGAACAGCGCCAGCGGCTGGTCGCCCGGACCGTGGGGGTCGAGGATCGCCGGGATCTTGTTGTTCGGGTTCAGGGAGAGAAACTCGGGAGACATCTGGTCATCGGTTTCGAAACTGACGCGGTGCGGCTCGTAAGGCAACCCGATCTCTTCGAGCATGATCGAGACCTTGACGCCGTTGGGGGTCGGCAAGGAATACAGCTGAATCCAGTCGGCGTACTGCGCAGGCCATTTCTGGGTGATGGGGAATGCGGAGAGATCGGTCATGACAGGCTTCCAATGACAGTCAGATGAAAGGCCGTGGCCCCGGGCCGGGCGGCGACGGCGCTAGATTACAGGCATCGGTTCGCGGCGCGCATTCTTAAATTCGAAACATCCGGTGGTTAAGCTTCCCGGCAGCCAGACAGCGGTGCGGATAAAGTAACGGGCCCACGCTCGCAGCCCCAGGCCTGGATCGAACCAAAATGCGTCCTGGGACTCAGAGCACTGCCTGCGGGCAGAACACTCGTTCAACGACAGGGAAAACCACGCGAAGCCGGGAGCTCGCCGTGGAAAGGTTTGTCAGCCTTAACCGATTGCGCTGAAGTACCCACAATCAAATGAAGAATCTGCTGAGTTTCACCCAACGCCTGCAACGCCGGTCCTACGTATTTTTTCCGGCGCTGATGCTGACCAGTGCGCTGCTGCTGTCGCTGGAGTCCAGTGAAAGTCGCGCCCAGCCGGTGGACGGCACCCAGACCCTGATCTTCCTGCGCCACGCGGAGAAACCCGCCGGCGGCCTCGGCCAGCTCAACTGCCAGGGCCTGAACCGCGCCATCGACCTGGCGTCCCTGCTGCCGGAAAAATTCGGCAAGGCCAACTACGTGTTCGCCGCCAACCCGACGCGCAATGTCGAGGAAGGCGAGCTCGACAACTCCTACAGCTACATCCGCCCACTGATGACCATCAGCCCCAGCGCCATCAAGCTCGGCCTGCCGGTGAACATCGAGTTCTCGGCCAACGACACCAGCGAACTGGCCGACGAGTTGCTGCACGACCGCTACCACAACTCGATCATCTACACCGCCTGGTCCCACGGCTACCTGCCGGAGCTGATCAACAAGGTGGCGCGGGAAGCCGTCGGCGAAAAACGCACCATCACCGACGACTGGGCCTCCAACGATTTCGACTCGCTCTACGTGCTGACCCTGACCTGGCAAAACGGCAAGGCCACCCTCGACAGCCGCAGCTACAAACAAGGCCTGGATAACGGCGAGGAAAACTGCCCGACCTGATGCACCGGGCACCAGCCTGGTCCTTGCAGCCGCTGCCGAGCCCGCGAGGCTGCGATAAACCCGCGGGATTTCCAGCGCCCGCAAGCCCCCCACGAGCGTGCCGCTCGATCGCAGCCTGCGGCAGCGGCTACACCAGGCTCGGCGCCGACCGGGCCACTGCGCTAAGATTGCCGGCTTATTGTCTTTGTCCGGAATAACCTCGATGCCCAGCCTTGCCCCTGCCAGCCCCGTCCGGGGCTGGTCGTTCTGGTGGAAACCCGCCCTGTTCGTCCTGGTGGCGTGCGTCGGCCTCTACTTCGTCAAGTGGTCGCCCTACTACGCCAAGGCCTTTATCGCCGCCGACAGCCACAGCATCGGCGCCTCGATCATCAACGACCAGCCCTCCTCGCCCTTGAGCGCCGCCCTGGCCTATGCCCAGGTGTATTTCCTGGCGATCTGGAAAGCCGCGGTGCTGGCGGTGATCCTCGGCTCGCTGCTGCAAGTGCTGATCCCGCGGGACTGGCTGCTGCGCCTGTTCGGCCGCGCCGGCCTCGGCTCGACCCTGCGCGGCGGGTTGTTCGCCCTGCCGGGCATGATGTGCTCCTGCTGCGCCGCGCCCGTGGCCGCCAGCATGCGTCGGCAGAATGTCTCGGTCGGCGCGGCGCTGGCCTTCTGGATCGCCAATCCGGTGCTCAACCCGGCGACCCTGGTGTTCATGGGTTTTGTCCTCGGCTGGGGCTTTACCGCGCTGCGGCTGGTGGCGGGCGTCGTGCTGGTGCTGGGGGTGTCGCTGGTGGCCCAGCGCATCGCCCGTCCCGAGCAATTGCCGGAGGCAGCGGTGGAAGCCGTGGTCGACGCCAGCACGGCTAACGACGGCGCCTTTTTCAGCCGCTGGGCGCGCAGCCTGTGGCAGCTGTTCTGGAGCACCATTCCAATCTATGTGCTGGCGGTGCTGGTACTGGGCGCGGCGCGGGTCTGGCTGTTCCCCCATGTCGAGGGTGCCATTGGCGACAGCCTGCTGTGGCTGGTGCCGCTGGCGATCGTCGGCACGCTGTTCGTGATTCCCACCGCCGCGGAAATCCCCATCGTGCAGACCATGATGACCCTGGGCATGGGCACCGGCCCGGCGGTGGCCTTGCTGATGACCCTGCCGAGCATCAGCCTGCCGTCGCTGCTGATGCTGCGCAAGGATTTCGACGCCCGGGTGCTGGTGACCGTGGCCGGGCTGACCATGCTGATTGGCGTGGTGTGCGGGTTGATTGGCGCGGCGCTGTTGTAAGCATGGCTTGATGGCGTCCTTACGGACGTCATCGCGAGCAAGCTCGCTCAGGGTTCCGCGCCGTCCATGTAGGAGCGAACTTGCTCGCGATGGGGCCAAAGGCCCCGCCCTTCCATCGGCTCAGCCGCGCTGGCGGGCCCGCTCGCGCAAATACTCCAGCACCGCCGCCTGCTCGCCGACGAACTCGATGCGCGCGCCCTTGCTTTCGCGCTGGAAGGCATACATCGGGTCGTAATATTCCTTGAGCAACCCTTCGATCCAGGCCCGGTGCAGGTCCACGCTGCCGCTGCGGGCCTGCTCGGCCAGGGCGGCCTCCAGCAGTTGGTACAGGCGCTGGTGGCGCTCGCCACCGAGGCGCTTGCGGATGTTGTTCAGGCTTTCCAGCAGGCGCTCGGAAAACCGCGCGAAGCCGTCCTCGCCATGCACCGCGACGAACTCCGCGCACAGGTCGATCACGTAGTCGCGCAGGATCCGCTCGATCCGCCCCTCCAGGCCATCCTCCAGCCAGACCATGGGAAAACCCTGCATGCCCTGGTACAGCGGCAACGGCAAGGCGCAGCTGCCGATCATGCGGTTCTCGTCTTCCAGCACGAACCCGGCGATGCCGCGGTCGCGCTTTTTCAGGATGTCCACCGCCAGGCGGTTCTCGAAGTCGATGTTCGACGGTTGGCCACTGGCGCGCTTGCCGAAACTGGAGCCGCGATGGTTGGCATGGCCTTCCAGGTCCAGGCCGTTGGCCAGTTGGTTGAGCACCTCGGTCTTGCCGATGCCGGTCATGCCACCGAGCAGGACAAAATCACACTCGGCCACTGCGTCTTCGAGGGTGTCGAGCAGGAAGGTACGCATGGCCTTGTAGCCGCCGCCGACCCGCGGGTAGTCGATGCCGGCCTCGTCCTTGAGCCACTGCTGGACGATCTGCGAACGCAGGCCGCCGCGGAAGCAGTACAGGTAGCCGTCGGGGTGGGCCCGGGCGAAGTCGGCCCAGGCCTGGATGCGTTCGGCCTTGATCGCCCCGGACACCAGTTGATGACCGAGGACGATCGCCGCCTGCTGGCCCTGCTGCTTGTAGCAGGTGCCGACCCGTTGCCGTTCGTGGTCGTTCATCAACGGCAGGTTGACCACGCCGGGAAAGGCGCCCTTGGCGAATTCGATCGGCGCGCGGGTGTCCATCATCGGCCGGTCGTTGAGGAAGATTTCGCGGTAGTCGGTGATATCGATGGGCATCAGATCACCTCGACCGCGTTGCTCTGTCGTTCCACCAGCTCGCCGATCGGCGCCAGCGCAAGATCCAGCTCGGCGGCCAGCGCGAGGAAGGCTGCGTTGCCCTCGGGAGTGACGGCGATCAACAGCCCGCCGCTGGTCTGCGGGTCGCACAGCACCAGCTTGTGCAGGGCCTGGATACGCCCGAGCTTGTTGGCGTAGCTGTCGAAATTGCGTTGGGTGCCGCCCGGTACGCAGCCCTGGTCCAGGTAGTACTCGACCCCAGGCAGGCGCGGCACGCGATCGTAGTGGATGCGTGCGGTCAGGTTACTGCCGTCGGCCATTTCCACCAGGTGCCCGAGCAGGCCGAAACCGGTGACGTCGGTCATCGCGGTCACGCCGTCGAGCTTGCCGAAGCGGCTGCCGGGCTTGTTCAGGGTGCACATCCAGTCACGGGCCAGGCCGACGTCGGCGCTGCGCAACTTGCCCTTCTTCTCGGCCGTGGTCAGCACGCCGATGCCCAGGGGTTTGGTCAGGTACAGCAGGCAACCGGCGGTGGCGGTGTCGTTGCGCTTCATGTGGCGTTTTTCCACCAGGCCGGTGACGGCCAGGCCGAAGATCGGTTCCGGGGCGTCGATCGAATGGCCGCCGGCCAGGGGAATGCCGGCCGCGTCGCACACCGCGCGCCCGCCGCGAATCACCTCGCGGGCGACTTCCGGGGCCAGCACATTCACCGGCCAGCCGAGGATGGCGATGGCCATCAAGGGGTCGCCGCCCATGGCGTAGATGTCGCTGATGGCATTGGTGGCGGCGATGCGCCCGAAGTCGAACGGGTCGTCGACGATCGGCATGAAGAAGTCGGTGGTCGAGACCACGCCGCGCTCTTCGTCGATGGCGTACACCGCCGCGTCGTCACGCGAGGCGTTGCCGACCCAGAGTTTCGGGTCGAGGTTCTGCGCGCCGCTGCCGGCCAGAATCACCTCCAGGACCTGGGGAGAAATCTTGCAACCGCAACCCGCGCCGTGGCTGTACTGGGTCAGGCGAATCGGCTCGCTCATGGGGCACCTCTGAAAGTCGTGGAGCGGCGATTCTAGCAGAGCCCTCGGTGCTGAGAGAGCCTTGAGCCCCGAGCCTCGGCGCTGAGAGAGCCTTGCGCGCTGATCCTGTCCCGGGCCATCGAGCACCGGTACCGCCCGCCTGCCCTCCAGTCGATCCAGCCTGCCAGCATAGCGGCAAAAAAAACCGCCCTTTCGGGCGGTTGCAAGAAACCTCGGTGGTGATCAGAAACCGAGGGTGAAACTGAGGGTCATCGCATGGTCGCGGTTGTCATGGGACAGCTGGCCCGAGTAACCGATGCCCAGCTTGCCCGCAGGGCTGATCTGGTAGTCCAGGCCGGCCTCGACCAGCGCGCTGTCCTTGGCGATCGGTACGCCCTGGGTGGTGAACGAACCGCCCCCCTCGATAAAGGTCAGGTCGGCATCGGGCTTGGTATCGCCGTAGGCATGGCGCCAGCCCAGGGCGGCGCGCGGAGTGATCTGCGAACCGTTGCCCAGGGTGATGCGCTTGCCGGCCCGCAGCCCCACCGTGGAGAAGGTGATGTCCTGGCTCGACTTGGCGCTCAGGCGTGCGGCGCCGCCTTTTTCGCGACCGGTATCGCTGTCGTAGTTGACATAGGCCAGGCCGACAAAGGGCTCCAACGCTACGCCCGCCGCCTCCAGGGCATAACCGACCTCACCGAACACCTGGGCACTGCGCGCGTCGTAGTTGGCTTTCAGGCGATCGTTGTAGCTGCCGACGCCGACGTTGCGCTTGGTGCTGATCCGGTGCCAGCTGTAGGCCGCGCCGAGGCGGACCGCCAGGGCGTCATGCTGGGAATTGAGGTAGGCCGCCAGGTGGGTGCTGTTGATCGTGGCATCGGACTGGCGCCGCTGCGCATCGATATCGCTGTGGGTGTAGCCGGCGGCAACGCCGCCGCGCCACTGCTCGCCGAGCTGGCGGTCGGTGCCGAGCATGAAGCCGGACAGGTTGCGATCCAGGCCAGCGGTGTTGCTGTCGCCTTCCATGTCGCCCCAGGACCCGAGCACCCGCAACCAGCCGACCATCTCGTCCTGGTCCTGGCAGCCTTCGCGGCTCAAGCGGTTCTCCCCGGGCGCCAGGGTGCGCCGCAGCTCATCCTCCTCGGTACCGCAGCCGGGTTGGCGCATGCGGTCGTTGAGGGCATCGCGCACATGGCGCGAATCCTCGAGCAGCGAGCTGGCGGTACTGGCGTGGATCTCGCCCGACAGGCTGTCGAACGCGGCACGGGCCGAGGCGCGATCCAGGTTGACGACCTGGTCGCTGAGCACATCGCCCGCCGATCCTTCGGCGCCGGTGTAACGCTCCAGAGCCCTGGCGACACCCCGCTGGTTGGGGCTGGCCGCCACTTCGGCGAAGGTGGTCTGGTTGCGACTGACCGCCAGGCCGACCTGGTTGGGGCCATACACCAGCGAGGTGTCGAGGAAGGCCAGGGACGGCAGGCGGGTGCTGCTGAAGGTTCCGTTGACCCCACCACCGGCGGTGATCAGCGAGTAGGTGGTGTTGCCGGTGTAAGGCGCCAGCGAGCGCACTTGCAGACCGCCGCCGAGGGTGGCGGTCCCGCCCACGGCGAGCACGGTGCTGGCGGGTGAGGTCACGCTGAGGTCCAGCACACCGTCCGCGGCGTTGCTGAGGTTGCCCGCCACGCTCAGGATCCCGGCGGCCCCGCCAGACTGGGTCAGGCCATGGTTGTCCAGAGAACCGACGCTGCCATTGCCACTCAGGGCGGCGCCATTGGCCACCGTGACCTGCCCGGCGAATACGCTTGGCGTACTGCGATCGCCGACCTGCAACTCGCCCTGCTCCACCGCGACTGTGCCGCTGAACGGCTGGGCGCCGGTGAGCAGCAACAGGCCGCCGCCCTGCTTGACCAGGCTGCCGGTGCCACTGAGCACACCATTGAAGCGCCCCGCCCTGTTCTGGGTGAACAACAGGCGCGCGTTGTTGAGGATGCGTCCTTGCAGGCTGTCGGTATTACCGGCCAGGGTGCCGCCACTGACGGTGGTACCGCCGGTGTAGGTATTGGCACCGGTCAGCAACAGGGTGCCGGCGTCGAGCTTGTTGATCCCGCCACTGCCCACCAGCGGTGCATCGATCTGCGCCGTCACATCGGCGTTGACCCGTACCGCGGCCAGGGTGCCATCGGCGGCATTGGTCGGGCTCAGGCTGCCGCCCTCCCCGGCGACCAGGCTGTAGCCGGCGTCGAGGAACTGCAGGCCGGTGAAGCCCTGGTTGCCGACCACGGTAACCGTGCCGCCCTGCCCGCCGAAGACCGCGAACTGATGGTTGGAACCCAGGCTCTGGGTGCCGTTCGGGTCGGTCCAGTTGGTGCCCGGACCCCAGGTACCGCTGCCGCCGGTGATGCTGCCGTCGGCGGTGGTCTTGCCACCGTTCCAGAACTGCACTTCACCCGGTGTGCCCTGCACCAGCAGGTTGACCTGATTGGCCAGGGCAGTCTGCAACGTCAGGCTCTCAGGCAGCACGCCCGCTGGCAGCGCGCCGTAGACCAGGCCGTTGTCGGTCAGGCTGCCGCCGTAGCGGAACAGCTGGTAGATACCGACGCCGAAGCCGCCACCGTTGGTGACGTTGAGGGTGCCGTCGAGAGTCAGGTTGCCCGCCACATCGACCATCGTGGTCGAACTGCCGACTTGCCCCAGGGAGAAGTCCAGCATTGTCCCGGAGGCCAGGTTCAAGGCGCCCACCGACAACGGCGTGGCGCCGCCGCCGGCACTCAGGGTGGCGCCGCTGGCCAGTTGCAGCGTCCCGCCGATCTCCCCGCTGCCCCCAATAGCCGCGCCGGAAGCGACATTCACCGTGGCGCTGTTCAAGCTGCCGTCGACCTGCAGCGAGCCGGCTTGCACGCTGGTGGTGCCGGTGAAGCCGTTGCTGCCGGTCAGCAGCAATTCGCCCGTGCCGCTTTTGGTCAGGGTGCCGCTACCGGTGAGGTTGCCGCTGTAGGTGCCGTCGCTGTTCTGGGCGAAGGTCAGCGCCGCGTTGTTGAGGATCGCGCCTTTGAGACTGGAGGTATCGCCGGTGGTGCTGCCGCCATTGAGGGTGGTGCCGCCGGTGTAGCTGTTGGCGCCACTGAGCAGCAAGGCACCGCTGCCATTCTTGACCAGGCTGCCGCTGCCGCCGATGGCGCCGCCGAGGGTGGTGTCCTGGGTACCGGCCAGGGTCAGTTGGGCGCCCAGGTTGATGGCGTTGGCCAGTTGCAAGGCCGCGCCGCTGTCGAGCTGGGCATTGCCGCCGACGCTCAAGGCGCCGCTGCCGATGGCTGCGTTGTTGCCCAGGGTCAGCTCGCCGCCGTTGAGCTGGGTGCCGCCCTGATAGCTGTTGCTGCCGTCGAGGGTCAGGTTCGCCGCGCCGTTCTTGATCAGGCTGCCGGTGCCGCTGACCACGCCAGCCAGGGTCAGGTCGTTGGAGCCGGCCACATTCAACCCACCGTTCAGCACTACCGCATTGCCCAGGCTGACCGCGCCGTTGCTGTCCAGGGTGGTACCGTTGGCCGCAGTCAGCACTCCGCTGCCCAGGGCGCTGTTGCTGCCCACCACCAGGGTGCCGCCATTGAGCGCGGTGCCGCCGGTGTAGCCGTTGCTGCCATTGAGCACCAGGGTACCGCTGTCGAGCTTGGCCAGGGTGCCGGCGCCATTGATGTCCACGCCAAGGGTCGCGGTAGCGTTCGGGTCGACCCGAATCGCTGTAGTGCCGGTGGCGCCATTCACCGCGTTCAACGTGCCGGAGGCGCCATTGATCAGGTTGTAGCCGTCGGTGACGAACTGCATGCCGGTGATGCTTTGCGTGCCGTTGAGCGTGACGTTGCCGGCCGTGCCCTGGAACACCGCGAAGCTGTTGCCCCAGGCCTGATTGAGGGTGCCATCGACATGGGTCCAGTTGCTGGTGCCGCTGGCCCAGGTGCCGCTGCCGCCTTCGATGGCGCCGTTGCCGGTCAACTGGCCGCCGTCCCAGAACTGCACGAGGGTGTTGGGCGCGGTCACCAGCAGGTTGACCTGGCTGCCCACCGCGGTCTGCACCTGCAGGTCGCCCGGCACCACGCTGCCCGGCACGCTGCCGACCACCAGGCCGTTGTCGGTCAGGCTGCCGGTGTAGTTGATCAGGCGATACACGCCGCTGCCGAAGCCGCCGATATCGCTGACGTTGAGCGTGCCGTCGAGGGTCAGGTTGCCGCCGATGTTGAGCAGCGAAGTACCGCCCCCCGCCACCGGCGTGCCCAGGCCGACATCCAGGTTGGCGTTCGGCGCCAGTACCAGTGAGCCCAGCGCCAGGGTGTTGCCGCCGCTCAGGCTCAGATGGCCGCCGTCGGCGACTGTCACGGCGCCGCTCAGGCTGCCGGTACCGGTCAGGGTGCCGCTGTTGTTGACCGCCACATGGGTACTGGCCAGGGAGCCGCTGACGTTCAGGGTACCGGCATCGATGCTGGTGTCGCCGGTCAGGGCATTGCTGCCGCTCAAGGTCAGGGTACCGCTGCCGAGTTTGCTCAACAGGCCGCTGCCGCTCAGGCTGCCGTCGAAAGTACTGCTCAGGTTATTGCCGCCGATGCTCAGGGTGCTGCCCGCGCCCACCTGTGCCGTGCCGCTGCCGGTCAGGCTGGCGAGGCTGGCCGAACCGCCGAGGTTGAGCTGGGCACCGCTGGCCAGGCTGACCCCGGCATTGTTGCCCAGCGCCGAACCGCCCAGGGTGCTCAGGCTGCCTGCCGCCACGTTGAACTGGCCGCCAAAGGTGTTGCTGCCGCTGAGGGTCAGGTCGGCCGTGCCGTTCTTGGTCAGGCTGCCGCTGCCGGCCAGGGTGCCGGACAGGGTCAGGTTGTTGCTGCCCGCCAGCGTCAGCCCGGCATTCAGGTTGAGGTCGTTGCCCAGGGCCAGTGGCGCGCTGTTGTCCAGGGTCGCGCTGCCCGCCACCGTCAAGGCTCCGCTGCCCAGCGCCGCCGCATTGCCCAGGGTCAGGCCGCCGGCGTTCAGGGTGGTGCCGCCCTGGTAGGTGTTGAGGCCATTGAGGGTCAGGTTGGCCGTGCCGTCCTTGACCAATTCCCCGCTGCCACTGAGCGCCCCGCCCAGGGTCAGGGCCTGGCTGCCGCCGACGGTCAGGTCCGCGTTCAATGCCAGGTTGTTGCCCAGGGTCAGGCCGGTATTGCTGTCCAGGGTAGAGGCGCCGGCCACCGTCAGGTTGCCCAGGCCCAGGGCCGCGGCATTGCCCAGGGTCAGGGTCCCGGCATTCAGGGTGGTGCCACCGAGGAAACCGTTGGCGCCGTTGAGGGTCAGGTTGGCGCTGCCGTCCTTGCTCAGGCTGCCGGCGCCGTTGATCGACCCGGCGAGGGTCAGGTCGGCGCTGCCGCCGATGCCCAGGTTGCCGGCCAGGTTCACCGCGTTACTGACGCTGACCGCGCTGCTGGCATCCAGGGTGGTGCCGGCAGCGGCGTTCAGCGCGCCACTGCCCAGCGCGGTGTTGGACGCCAGGATCAGGCCGCCGGCGTTCAACGCGGTCGGGCCCAGGTAGCTGTTGTTGCCGCCCAGGGCCAGGTCGGCGCTACCGCTCTTGATCAGGCCGCCAGTGCCGCCGATGGCGCCGTTCAGCGCCAGGTCATTGCTGCCGGCGACCGTCAGGTTGCCGTTGAGGGTAACCGCGTTGGCCAGGCTGACCGCGGCGTTGCTGTCCAGGGTCGTGCCGGCGACGGCGGTCAACTGGCCGCTGCCCAGTGCCGAGTCATTGCCGACCACCAGGGTCCCGCCATTCAACGAGGTGCCACCGCTGTAGGTGTTGGCGCCATCGAGCACCAGGGTGCCGGTGTCGAGCTTGGCCAGGGTACCGCTGCCGTTGATGTCCACGCCGACAGTCGCGGTGATGCCCGGGTCGACCCGCAACGCGGTGTTGCCACCGGTGCCGTTGACCGCGGTCAGTACGCCGGCAGTGCCCGCCACCAGGTTGTAGCCACTGGTGGTGAACTGCAGGCCGGTGAAGGTCTGGGCGCCGTCGACCGCGACGGTACCGGCGGTGCCCTGGAAGATCCCGAAATCGCCAGCCCAGGGCTGGTTGAGCAAGCCGTCGGCCGACGTCCAGTTGCTGCCGGCGGTGCTCCAGGTACCGCTGCCGCCGTCGACGCTGCCATTGGTGGTGGTCTGGCTGCCGTCCCAGAAGCGGATATTGACGTTCGGCGCGGCCACCAGCACGTTGACCTGGTTGCCCACCGAGGTCTGTACCTGCAGGTCGCCGAGGCTGAACCCCACGGGCACGCTGTTGATGTCCAGCCCGAGGTCGACCAGGCTGCCGGTGTAGTTGATCAAGCGGTACACGCCCACGCCGAAGCCGCCGGCGTCGGTGACATTCAGCTTGCCGTCGAGGGTCAGGTTGCCGCCGACATCGAGCAGCGAGGTGGTGGACGGTGCGCCGAGGCTGGCGTCGAGGTTGGCGTTGCCACCGAGGACCAGCCCGCCCGTCGACAGGGTAGTGCCCGAGCTCAAGGCCAGGTGACCGCCATCGACGACGTTCAGCGTGCCCAGCAACGAGCCGCTGCCGGTCAGGGTCGCGCCGCTGGCGACGCCCACGTTGGCGCTGCCCAGGGAGCCGCTGACACTCAGGGTGCCGCCGTTGACCTGGGTAGTGCCGGTGATGCCGTTGATCCCCGTGAGGTCGAGGGTGCCGCTGCCGACCTTGGTCAGGCCGCCGCTGCCGCTCAGGCTGCCGTCGAAGGTGCTACTGGAACTGACGCCGCCGACGCTCAGGGTGGCGCCCGCGCCGATCTGCACCGCGCCGCTGCCGGTCAGGCTCGCCAGGCTGCTGTCGGCCCCCAGGTTGAGGCTGGCCCCGGCGCTGACGTTGGCCCCCGAGGTGTTGCCCAGGGCGCCGGTGCTCAGGGTGCTGACACTACCGGCGTTGATGTTCAGGGCGCCGGTAAAGCTGTTGTTGCCCGACAGGGCGAGATCGCTCAGGCCGTTCTTGATCAGGGCTCCACCGCCGCTGACCACGCCGCCCAGGGTCAGGTTGTTGTTGCCGGCGATGCTCAGGTCGGCGTTGAGCACGATGTCGTTGCCCAGGGTAAAGGCCGCGCTGTTGTCCAGGGTGGCCGCGCCCCCCACGGTCAGGTCGCCGCTGCCCAATGCCGCGGCATTGCCCAGGGTCAGGGTGCCGGCATTCAGGCTGGTGCCGCCGGCGAAGAGGTTGACCCCGTTGAGCGCAAGCTCGCCCGCGCCATTCTTGACCAGCGCACCGGTGCCGCTGACCACGCCGTCCAGGGTCAGGGCGTTGCTGCCGCCGAGGGTCAGGTCGGCATTGAGCGCCACACCGTTGTTCAAGGTCACCGAGGCATTGCTGTCCAGGGTGGCCGCGCCGCCGACGGTCAAGCCGCCGAGGCCCAGCGCCGCGTCGGCGCCGACCGTCAGGGTGCCGGCATTCAACGTGGTGCCGCCGAGGAAGCCATTGCTGCCATTGAGCACCAGGTTGGCGCTGCCGTCCTTGACCAGGCTGCCGGCGCCGTTGACTGCGCCGGACAGCGTCAGGTCGGCGCCGCCAGCGATGTTCAGGGCTCCGCCCAGGTTCACCTGGTTGCCCAGGGTGACGGCGGTATTGGCATCCAGCGTGGTGCCCGCGGCTGCGTTCAGCGCGCCAGCGCCAAGGGCGCCGTTGGCCCCGACGATCAGCGTGCCGGCGTTGAGCGCGGTGTTGCCCAGATAACCGTTGGCGCCATTGAGGGTCAGGTCGGCCGCGCCGTTCTTGATCAGCCCGCCGACGCCGTTGATCACTCCGCCCAGGGTCAGGTCCTGGGTGCCGCCGAGGGTCAGGTTGCCGCCCAGGTTCAGGTTATTGCCGAGGCTGACCGCGGCACTGGCATCGAGGGTGGTGCCGGCGGCGGCATTCAGCGCCCCGCTGCCCAGGGCGGTATCGGAGCCGACGATCAGCGAGCCGGCATTCAGCGCGGTAGCGCCCTGGTAGCTGTTGTTGCCGCTCAGGGTCAGGCTCGAGGTGCCGTTCTTGATCAGGCCGCTGGTACCGTCGATGACCCCGCCCAGCAGCAAAGGGTTGCTGGCGTCCACTGTCAGGTTGGCGTTGAGGTGTACTCCATTGTTCAGGGTCAGCGCGCCGCTGCCGCTCAAGGTACTGGCGCCACCCACAGTCAGGGCACCGCTGCCCAGCGCTGAGCCGCTGCCCAGGACCAGCCCCCCGGCATTGAGGGTGGTGCCGCCCTGGAAGGTGTTGGCGCCATTGAGCGTGAGGTCGGCCGTACCGTTCTTGATCAGCCCGCTGGTGCCGCTGACCAGGCCGTCCAGGGTCAGGGCATTGCTGCCGGCCAGGGTCAGGTCGGCATTGAGCGTGACATCGTTGGTCAGGCTGATGCCGGCCGTATTGTCCAGGGTCGCCGCGCCGCCCACGGTCAGGCCGCCGCTGCCCAGCGCGTCGGCGTTACCCAGGGTCAGGGTGCCGCCATTGAGGGTGGTGCCGGCGAGGAAGGTGTTGGCGCCGTTGAGGATCAGGTTGGCCGTGCCGTTCTTGGTCAGGCCGCCGCTGCCGCCGACCACGCCGCCCAGGGTCAGGTCGGCGCTGCCGCCGAGGTTCAGGTTGCCGGCCAGGTTCAGGGTGTTGCCCAGGGTCACCGCGGTATTGGCATCCAGGGTGGTGCCGGCGGCGGCGTTCAAGGCGCCGAGGCCCAGCGCGGTGTTCGAGCCGAGGATCAGCGAGCCGCTGTTGAGGGCGGTATCGCCCAGGTAGCCGTTGACACCGTTCAGGGTCAGGGCCGCGGCCCCGTCCTTGATCAGCCCGCCGGCGCCGTTGATCACCCCGCCCAGGGTCAGGGCCTGGGTGCCGCCCAGGGTCAGGTTGCCGATGAGGTTGATGGCGTTGCCCAGGCTCAGCGCCGTGGTGGCATCCAGGGTGGTGCCCGCGCCGGCGTTGAGGGCGCCGCTGCCCAGGGCGGTGCTGGAGCCGACCAGCAGCTTGCCGCCATTGAGCGAGGTGCCGCCCGAGTAGGTGTTGGCGCTGCTCAGGGTCAGGTCCGCGCTACCGTTCTTGATCAGCCCGCCGCTGCCGGACAGCCCCCCGCTCAGGGTCAGGGCATTGCTGCCGAGGGTGGTCAGGTTGGCGTCCAGGGTCACGGCGTTGCTCAGGTTCACCCCGGCGCTGCTGTCCAGGCTGGCGCTGCCACTCACGGTCAGCCCACCGCTGCCCAGGGCATTGTCGTTGCCCACGCTGAGGGTACCGGCGCCCAGGGTGGTGGTGCCGGAATAACCACTGTTGCTGCCGTTGAGGGCCAGGCTGCCAGTGCCACTCTGGGTGATCCCGCCGCTGCCGCTGATCAGCCCCGCCAGGGTCAGGCTGCCGGCGCCGGTGGCGATCATGCTGTTGTTGAGGCTGACCAGGTTGTTCAGGGTGATGGTGCCGGGCGTCGACAGCGTGGCCGCGCCATCGATGCTCAGCGTGCCGCTGCCGAAGGCCAGGTTGTTGCCCAGTTGCACGGAGCCTGCGCTGATGCTGGTGTTGCCGCTGTAGGTGTTGGCCCCGTCGAGGCTCAACTGGCCGGCGCCGCTCTTGGACAGGCCGCCAGTGCCGGAAATCACCCCGGCCAGGCTCAGGTCGTTGCCGCCCTGGACGGTCAGGCCGCCGGCGCCCAGGGTCACCAGGTTGTTCAGGGTCAGGCCGCCGGTACTGGCCTGCAGGATCCCGCCATTGCTGGTCAGCACCCCGCTGCCGAAGGTGCCGCTGTTATCGAACTGGGCGATGCCGCCGTTGAGGGTGGTGCTGCCGCTGACCAGGGGCCCCTGCAGGGTCCAGGTCCCGCTGTTGAGCGTGAGGTTATTGAAGTTGATGTAGTTGTCGCTCGACAGCGTGCCGCTGCCGCTGGTGCCGCCGCCCGGGCCGAGGGTGTTCTGCAGGACCAGGGTGTTGGTACCGCCCGCGCCGCCGTCGACCTTGCCGGTGGGAGCGAATGTCAGGTCGACCCCCGGCAGGCCGCCGAGGCCGAGGCTGATGTTGATCCCATCGCCGACGCTGACGCTGGAACCGGTGACCGCGGTGAAGGTGTTGGTGCTGTTCACCCCCATCGACACCCCGCCCTGGATGCTGCCGGTGTTGAGGAAGGTGTTGCCGCCGCTGGAACTCTCGAAGGCGACCCGGCCTTGTAGCGTACCGTTGTTGGTCATGTTCACCTGGGAGCCGCCGTACACCGCCACCACCGGCGTGTCCGCCAGGGTCACGCTGAGCAGCGACAAGCCGGTCGAGGTGATGGTGCCGTCGTTGACGATGGTGGTGGTGCCACCGGCACCGTTGTTGATGTTCAGCGCGGCGCCGTCCAGGCTGCTCAGGTTCAGGCCGAGCAATTGCCCGGTACCGCGCATGATCCCGGTGACGGCGTTGGTGACGTTGACCACACCCGCTGCGCCGTTGCCGATGAAGGCCCCGCCGCTCAATACCGAGACCAGGCCCAGCAGCGCCGGGTCGATGGTCCCGGCGTTGTTCAGGGTGATGGTGCTGCCGGTCAGGTCCAGCACCTTGCCACCCAGGGTCGCGTTCATTTGCGCGCCACTGTCGACGTTGACCGTCAGGCCATCGGTGGCGCTGGAAAAGTTGTTGAGTAACAGCGGCAGGCCCGGCACTCCGCTACAGGTCACCACGCTACCGACGGTGGAACAGGTGGCCATGGCCGAAGGACTGACCAGGCTGAGCAACAACCCGGCAAGCCCCAGGCGAACAGCCAAAGAGAGGGGGGAAAGATGATTGACGGCGTCCCTGACCTGAACTTTGTCCACGCTCAACTCCTTGCTAGGGGCCAAGCCGTTCATCCATGAATGCGTGTACTGCTCGCTCAGCAACGTCCTGAATCGATACGCACTGACTTCGAATGCCTGACCGTGGCGAAATTTGCTCCATGCCAGAAACGTAGACGAGCTTTGCGAGGGCAGAGACGAAGCCGCGGGATTAAATAGCATTAATACTATGGTAAGAATTGACTGATAAAACTTTTGGAAAATTTGATAATTCGTTATTTATCAATAAGTTAAAAAACTGTTTTTTTGTCAAATCAGATACGTCCTCTCACAAATGCCCCGCCTCATGCCCCACCCTCCTTACCACCCAGCGATTTCAGAAGTATCTGAATCAATTGCCCGGATATTTCCTAACAAGACAGTCAGTTTCGGTGCCGATTCTTCATGGGTTTCAAATACCTGACTGAAGTTGGTACAGCATATGCAAACGTTTGCGCGAACCCGTTGAGCCGACAATCAATACCGGTTCGCCTCAACCCGGCCAGTCATGGCTTTCCTACCGCATGAACAGGGATTTTCAATGCATCGACCTCTTGCACCTTCGGCCTCCCGTCGCAACCTGGCTGTTTCCCTGCTACTGACTGCCGTTACGGGAGTACTCAGCAGTGCTGCCCAGGCCCAGGAAAAAACCGTCGACGTCCAAACCAGCGTTGACGACTCGGCCCAGGGCGAAACCCTCAGCCCGGACGCCAGCCCGCCCAAAAAAGGTGCATACCTGTCGGACTGGTACAACCAGGACCTGACCCTGATCGGCAGCAAGGACATCAGTTTCGGCCCGCAGCCGGCCGACGATATCTACCTGGAATACGAGTACTTCGGCCGCAAGGGGCCGTTCGAGCTGTACGGCTACATCGACATCCCGAAGATCTTCAACATCGGCAACAGCCATGACAAAGGCGTGTGGGACCACGGCTCGCCGGTGTTCATGGAGCACGAGCCGCGGATCTCCATCGACTACCTGGCCGGGCGCAGCCTGGCCATCGGCCCCTTCAAGGAGTGGTACGTGGCCTTCGACTGGATCTACGACCACGGCAGCAACAGCGCCAACCGCGCCAATACCCTGTACAGCGGCCTGGGCACCGACATCGACACCCATTCGCGGGTCAACCTGTCGGCCAACTTCTACGGGCGCTACCAATGGGAAAACTATGGCGCCAGCAATGAATACTCATGGGACGGCTACCGGGCCCAGCTCAAGTACATCGTGCCCATCGACACGTTCGCCAACGGCGCCTCGCTGACCTATATCGGCTTCACCAACTTCGACTTCGGCTCGGACCTGCACAAGGACAACCCGGCCCGCACCGCCAACGCCACGGTGTCCACCAACGTATTGCTGTATTCCTTCACCCACCTGCGGTTCACCCTGGTCGGCCGTTACTTCCACAACGGCGGCAACTGGCAGGACGGCAGCGAGCTGAATTTCGGCGATGGCGACTTCCGCGCCCGGTCCAATGGCTGGGGTTACTACGCCGGCATCGGTTACCAGTTTTAAGAGCAGCGGCGAGCCTTGAGCGGCACGCCGCAAGTCAAGAACCATGGAGGTTTTATGAATGTGATGACCCGTCTTTCCCTGTCGGTTGGCCTGGCTGCCGGCACCCTGCTGTCCTGCGGCGCCTGGGCGAGCGAAACGGCTGCGGCCCCGATCAAACCCAAGGTGATGCTGATCACCATGTTCGCCCCCGAGGCCCAGCACTGGATCGAGCGCCTGGAACTGAAACAGCAAGTGCGCGTGCCGGGGCTGTCGGCGCAGTACCCGGCGATACGTTGCAATACCAAGGACGTCTGCCTGCTGGTCACCGGCATGGGCCAGACCAACGCCGCGGCCTCGACCCTGGCACTGGCGCTGTCGCCGAAGTTCGACCTGCGCAAAAGCTATTTCCTGGTCGCCGGGATCGCCGGCATCAACCCCAAATACGGGACGCTCGGCACCACCGCCTGGGCCCATTACCTGGTGGAGTTCGGCACCCAGTGGGAGCTGGATTCGCGGGATGCGCCCAAGGACTGGCCGACCGGCTACCTGGGTATCAACACCAAGGGCCCGAACGAGAAACCGCCGCTGGACTACAAGACCGAGGTCTTCGAACTCAACCCGAAACTGCAGGCCAAGGCCTTCGCCCTGTCGCACCGGGTCAGCCTGAGCGAAAGCAAGGAGTCGGCGGCCTGGCGCCTCAAGTACCCGGCGGCCCCGGCCAACCAGCCGCCGGTGGTGACCCGGTGCGACACCCTGGCGGGCAATACCTGGTTCTCCGGCACGCGCCTGAGCGAACGGGCCGAGGTCTGGACCCGCCTGCTGACCGACAACCAGGGCGAGTACTGCACCACCCAGCAGGAAGACAACTCGACCTACGAGGCCCTGCTGCGCGCCAGCCGCGAAGGCCGGGTGGACGTGCAGCGGCTGGCGGTGGTCCGCGCCGGCTCCGACTTCGACCGCCCCGAACCGGGCGGCAGCGAGGTCGACAACCTGCTCAAGTACGCCGACCAGGGCGGTTTTGTCCCGGCCCTGGAGAACCTCTATCGCACCGGGAACCCGCTGGTGCAGGACATCCTGAAGAACTGGTCGGCGTGGGAGAAAGGCGTGCCGGAAGCGTAAGAATCCAACCTGTAGCCGCTGCCGCAGGCTGCGATCGACCCGAAGGGGCGTGGCGATCTTGAGTTCGCCGAGCGCCTGCGGAGCTATCGCAGCCTTCGGCAGCGGCGACACAAAGCCATGCCAGCCTACCGATTCATGCAGGCCGGCCGCCCTTATGGCAGCAAAATCACCTTCTCGCCGCTGCCCCGATTGACCTCGTGGTAGCGCTCGACGCCCTGCTCCAGCGGCGACTCGAACAGCCCCTGGGGCAACGGCAGCAACCCCTCATCGAAGAACCGGCCAAACTGCTCGAGCATGGCCGCGCAGGCCTGCACGCCGTATAGCAACGAGTTGATCCCGACCACCGAACCGCCCTTGCGATACAGGCCCAGGGCCGGCAGTTGCACATGGCCGTCCACCGGCGCGGCGATGATGGCGATGCGACCGAACGGCGCCAGGGCCGCGACCGAGGCCGGCAGCCAGAAGCCGGTGGTGTCGAAGATCACCTCGGCACCGCCAGCGAACACGGCGTTGACTTGCGCCCCCAGGTCCTCCGGCTGGTCCAGCTGCACGGTCTGGAACCCTTGCACCTGCAAGGCCTTGACCTGCTCCGGGCGCCGCGCGGCGGCCAGCAGCCGGGCTCCGCGAATCTTCGCCAGGGCCAGGGCGGCGCTGCCCACCGCCCCGCCGCCAATCACCAGCAAGGTGGTGCCGGCGCCCACTCCGCTGCGCTCCAGGGCATCCCAGGCGGTGGTGTAAGGCACGCCCAGGCTGGCGGCCTGGGCGAAGCTCAGGTGCGTCGGCTTGGGCGCCACGCCCTTGGCCGACAGCGCCACGTACTGGGCATGGGAGCCGTCCGCGTAGAACCCCAGCTCCTTGCCGGTACCCCAGACCTCCTGCCCCACCAGCTCCCGGGGCCCGTCCACCACCACCCCGGCAAAATCCCGCCCGGGAATGCGCGGCACGGTGGTGTAGGGAAAACGCCCGAGCACGTTCTTCACGTCGCTGGGGTTGAGGCCGGCGGCCTTGATCTGCACCAGCACCTGGTCGGCGGCCGGCACCGGGGTCGGCACCTCGACGTAGTGCAGCGACGACAGATCGCCGGTCTTGGAAAATTGCAGGGCGTGCATAAGCGCCTCCATGAACAGGAATAAATAAAAGGCTCGAAAGGCCTCAGGACAACCAGTTGCTCACCCACTGCCGGCCCACGGGCCACAGCTGTTCACCGGCGAGCATGCCGAGCAGCCCCACCAGGGCGATGGCCGGCGGCGCCGGCGAGCGAAAGTTCAGGGCGCCATAAAGCAGGCCGACGCCAAGGCCGATGGCGAGGGAGATGAGGTAATGCATAACGAACTCCGTACAGTGCGCCGCGCCTGGGCGACGGCGATTGGGCATGCCGGGAGTGTAGGGAGCTAAAACCTGCGCAACCGGCCAAGCACTTCAGGATTTCGGCCAATCGGCTGGCGGGCGCCGTGGCGGCCTGGTTTGTTGGCGATGCAGGTACCGTGGCGTGCCAGATATGGCGCTATCGCGAGCAAGCTTCGCTCCTACAGAAGAAGATGTGCGCACAGGCGTCAATTTTGTGAATGCACAGACCTGTAGGAGCGAAGCTTGCTCGCGATGACGGTGTGCCTGCCTATCGCGACGCTTGCACCACCAACACACTTCGCGCCTAGAGGAAACGCAGCTCAGGCGCGGGCTTCTCCGGCCGCATACTGCGACGGCGCCAGCCCCAGCTCGCGGCGGAACATGTCGCTGAAGCTGCCGGGGGAATACCCCAGCTCGCGGGCAATGGTGCTCACCGGCACGCCCTGGATCAGCTCGGCGGCGGCCGTGGCCAGTTGCACCTGGCGGCGCCACTCGGCGAAGCCCATGCCCAGGCCGTCCTTGAACAGCCGCGCCAGGGTGCGCACGCTGGCGCCCGCCGCCTCGGCGTGGCGTTCGAAGGGAATGTCCAGGGAAGGCGCGGCCATCACCGCCTGGCAGAGATTGATCAGGCGCCGGTCGGAACTGTCCGGCAGCACGATCTTCAGTTGCGAGCGCCGGGCGCGCTTGAGTTCCAGCAGGGCCAGGTTCACCAGCGCGTCGTAGTACTCCGGCTGCGGCGCCCCGGCCTGCTCCACCAGGCGCACGATCAGCTCGCGCAGCAGGTTGTCCACCTGCAACACCTGCACCTGGCTGTCGAGGGTCGCCGCCAGGCTCGGGCGCAAATAGATATTGCGCATCTGCAGGTCGGTAACCACGCGGATCCCGTGGGGCACGCCCGGCGGCAACCACACCGCCCGTTGCGGCGGCACCACCAGCGCCTCGTTCGGCGTCTCGACCCACATCACCCCGCTCATGGCATACAGCAGCTGCCCCCAGGCATGTTCGTGGGGCTCGATGAACAGGCCGCGCGGATAGGTGCGCGCCAGGGGTTGCACCGGCACATCGGTGTCGCTGAGATCGGGAGGTGCGGCAAGGGCCATGGCCAGGCATCGTCGTCAAGCAGGGGGGCCCATGGTAACCCCCTCGATCCACCTGGAAAACCGCGGCAAAACATCCGAACGGTCGCCGCAGCGCCAGGCAACAACCCGTTCGGATGCTTGCCCGACCACTGCCCGACCGCTGATACCCTTGCTCGACAATCCGAGTGAATTTTTCCCTGCCCGCGCGGGTCACTAAACCATCACAGGGAGGATTGATAGCTTTATGAACAACGCAAAACTTTTCGTCATCGAATACACCCTGCACGGCGCCCCCAAGTCCTTCATCATCCGCTCGGAGAAGATGGACAACGCCGAGGCGTGGCATTGGGCAAGCTGCGACGCCGGTGTCGGCCGCATCGGCCGCTTCGGCCTGGAACGGGTGAAAAAGACCAGCAAGCCCCTGGCGGAAAAATTCGGTATCGAGAACGTCACCTGGCGACCGTCGACCTGATCCAACCGAGGCCTTGGGCGTAAAGGCGTGATACGCCACGGCGTTGGATGATCGAGCCATGCCAAGCGCGGCCACCTGCAACTGGATCGACGCTCGCAAACAGGACGCTCGCAACTGGAAAGTGGAGCCCTGAGTGGCTCCACTGCTTTTCCACCCGACAACTTCAACCCGTCAGTGATGCGCGCCCTTGGCGCAATCGCAACCCTCGGTAGAGGTGCAGGGTTCGCCGTTGGCGTGGTGGCTGGCGCAGGCCTGGCAACAATAGTGCTTGCCGTGACGCACGATGGCATGGGCGCCGACCTTGCAGGTACAGCCCGGGCAGGCACAAGTCTGGTTGGACATGGGGTGACTCCTTTGTGGTGGTCGTCGACGACGAGGCGAATGTTGCCGCGTCTCTCGTGGCCTGTGCGGTTAATTCGTGTACTCGAAGTCGAGTGCACGAATTAGCCGCACCGGCCACTAGCAGTGTAGTGGCTGCCCGTCGCCGGCATTGGCCCCTGGTCGCGGCGGATTCAGTTCCAGCCTTCCAGGCGCAAGGTCGCCCGTACCAGGCGCTGCTCTTCGTTTTCGATCTCCCGCAGGTTGTCGCAGAGGCCCTGGATATGCGCGATGGCGGCCTTGCGCGCCTGCTCCGGCAGGCGCCCGGTGACGGCGTTGTAGAGCCGCGCGTGCTGGCGGTCGATCTGGCGTTTCTGCGCCTGGCGGTGATAGAGGTTGTTGACCGAGGCGAACACCGAGTTGAGCAGCAAGTCGGTCAGCGAGCGCAGGGTCTGCACCAGCACCGGGTTGTGCGAGGCCTCGCAGATCGCCAGGTGGAAGGCGTGGTCCAGCCGCGCGTGGGCCGAGGCCTCCAGGGCCTGGCCATGGGCGTCCAGCAGCGCCTGGTAGGCGCGGCCGATCAGCACGAAATCGGCGTCGGTGCCGCGCAACGCCGCCAGCCGCGCCGACTCGCCTTCCAGCAGGCTGCGCACTTCGAACAGGTCGTAGAGGGTGCGCGGCTGGGAGCTGAACAGATGCATCAGCGCCGAGGTCGCGCCCTGCCCCGACAACTGGGCGACAAACGAGCCCTTGCCCTGCTCGGTTTCGATGATGCCCCGCGCCCGCAACAGCTTCAGGCCCTCGCGCAACGCCGTGCGCGAGACCCCGAGTTTTTCCGTGAGGCGCCGCTCCGAGGGCAGCAACTGGCCGGTCTTCAGTACGCCGTCGACGATCAGGCGCTCGATGCGCTCACAGACCACGTCCGCCACCTGGTGCCGCCCCGAATCGCTCCTGTGCATGCGCCCTCCACTGGTATGACCAGCTGCGAAGAAAAAACCCGATCAAGCGGATGTCCACACCATCCTGCTGAAATACTTAAGTTTTTATAAAAAGACCGGCATCGCTGGCGCAACAAACTGGTTCGACCTGCGCCCGGCCCCGTGGACAGTAAGGCCAGCCAGGCCAATGATGCAACCGAGCGGCCTGTCCGCCGAGCGCCCATAAAAACAACTCAGGGTCGTTAGCCACCGATGAATATCCTCTACGACGAACGCGTCGACGGCGTGCTGCCCGCAGTCGACAAAACGGCACTGCTTGAGGTGTTGCGCCAGCGCCTGCCCGACCTGGACCTCCTGCACCAGAGCGAAGACCTCAAACCCTACGAATGCGACGGCCTCTCGGCCTACCGCACCACGCCGATGCTGGTGGCCCTGCCGCGGCACATCGAGCAGGTGCAGGCACTGCTGCGGATCTGCCATGAACGCCGCGTGCCGGTAGTCGCCCGGGGTGCCGGCACCGGCCTGTCCGGCGGCGCCCTGCCCCTGGAACAAGGCGTGCTGCTGGTGATGGCGCGCTTCGACCAGATCCTGCATATCGACCCCGCCGCCCGCACCGCGCGGGTCCAGCCTGGGGTGCGCAACCTGGCGATCTCCCAGGCCGCCGCGCCGTTCGGCCTGTATTACGCCCCCGACCCGTCCTCGCAGATCGCCTGTTCCATCGGCGGCAACGTCGCGGAAAACGCCGGCGGCGTGCATTGCCTGAAATACGGCCTGACCGTGCACAACCTGCTCAAGGTGGAAATCCTCAGCGTCGAGGGCGAACGCCTGACCCTCGGTAGCGACGCCCTGGACGCGCCCGGCTTCGACCTGCTGGCGTTGTTCACCGGCTCCGAAGGCCTGCTCGGGATCATCACCGAGGTCACGGTCAAGCTGCTGCCCAAGCCACAACTGGCCAAGGTGCTGCTGGCGGCCTTCGACTCGGTGGAACAAGCCGGCCACGCGGTAGCCGATATCATTGCCGCGGGCATCATCCCCGGCGGTCTGGAAATGATGGACAACCTGGCGCTGCGCGCCGCCGAGGACTTCATTCACGCCGGCTACCCGGTGGACGCCGAGGCCATCCTGCTGTGCGAATTGGACGGCGTCGAAGCCGATGTCCACGACGACTGCGACCGGGTCCGCGCGGTGCTCGAACGGGCCGGCGCCACCGAGGTCCGCCAGGCCCGCGACGAAGCCGAGCGGGTGCGCTTCTGGGCCGGGCGCAAGAACGCCTTCCCGGCGGTGGGCCGGCTGTCGCCGGACTACTACTGCATGGACGGCACCATCCCGCGCCGCGCACTGCCGGGGGTGCTCAAGGCCATCGCCGCGCTGGCCGCCGAGTACCGGTTGCGGGTGGCCAACGTATTCCATGCCGGCGACGGCAACATGCACCCGCTGATCCTGTTCGACGCCAACCGGCCCGGCGAGCTTGCGCGCGCCGAAGCCCTGGGCGGCAAGATCCTCGAACTGTGTGTCGCGGTCGGCGGCAGCATCACCGGCGAACACGGGGTCGGCCGGGAGAAAATCAACCAGATGTGCGCCCAGTTCAACAGCGACGAGCTGACCCTGTTCCACGCGGTCAAGGCGGCCTTCGACCCCGGCGGCCTGCTCAACCCCGGCAAGAACATCCCGACCCTGCACCGCTGCGCCGAATTCGGTGCGATGCATGTGCACGCCGGGCAACTGCCCTTCCCCGAGCTGGAGCGTTTCTGATGACGGCACACGCGGATAACGACGCCAGCGGCGAACTGCTGGAACAGGTCGGGCAAGCGCTGGCCAGCAATACGCCGCTGCTGATCCAGGGCGGCAACAGCAAGGCCTTTCTCGGCCGCCTGAGCGCCGGGGAAGTGCTCGACACCCGAAGCCATCGCGGCATCGTCCGCTACGACCCGACCGAGCTGGTGGTGACGGTCCGCGCCGGCACGCCATTGCAGGAACTGCTGACAACGCTGGATGCCGCCGGGCAGATGCTGGCCTGCGAGCCGCCGGCCTTCGGCGACAGCGCCACCGTCGGCGGCATGGTCGCCGCCGGGTTGTCCGGCCCGCGGCGGCCCTGGGCCGGTTCGGTGCGCGACTTCGTCCTCGGCAGCCGGGTGATCACCGGCACCGGCAAGCTCCTGCGCTTTGGCGGCGAGGTGATGAAAAACGTCGCCGGCTACGACCTCTCGCGCTTGCTGGTGGGCAGCTACGGTTGCCTCGGGGTGCTTACCGAAGTGTCGCTCAAGGTCCTGCCCAAACCCCGCCAGTGCCTCGGCCTGAGCCTGGAAATGGACAGCGCCAAGGCCCTGGCCCGGCTCGCCGACTGGGGCCAGCAGCCGCTGCCCATCAGCGCCGCCAGCCATGACGGCCAGCGCCTGCACCTGCGCCTGGAAGGCGGCGAAGGTTCGGTGGCCGCGGCCCGCGACCGCCTGGGTGGCGAGCCCTTGGCCGCCGATTACTGGGCCGACCTCAACGAGCAACGCCTGGCGTTCTTCGACGAAGGCCTGCCGCTGTGGCGCCTGTCGCTGCCCAATAACACCGGCCCCCTGGAGCTGCCCGGCCAGCAGCTGATCGGCCAGCAGTTAATCGATTGGGCCGGGGCCCAGCGCTGGCTGAAATCCGCGGCGCCCGCTGAACGCATCCGCAGCCTGGTCGAGCGCGTCGGCGGCCACGCCACCTGCTACAGCCATGGCCTGCTGGACAGCCCGTTCCAGCCGCTGCCGGCAGTGCTGCTGCGCTACCACCGCCAGCTCAAGGCGCAACTGGACCCGCAACGGATCTTCAACCCCGGCCGGCTCTACGCCGAGCTCTGAACGGAGACCCAAAGCATGCAAACCACCCTGAGCGAACAGGCGCGCCAACTGCCCCGCGCCGCGGAAGCCGAGAGCATCCTGCGCACCTGCGTGCATTGCGGTTTCTGCAACGCCACCTGCCCCACCTATCAACTGCTGGGCGATGAGCTGGACGGACCGCGGGGGCGCATCTACCTGATCAAGCAGGTGCTGGAAGGCCACGAGGCCACGGCCAAGACCCAGCTGCACCTGGACCGCTGCCTGTCGTGCCGCAACTGCGAAACCACCTGCCCGTCCGGGGTGGACTACCACAACCTGCTGGACATCGGCCGCGCCGTGGTCGATGCCGCCGTTCCCCGGCCTCTCGGCCAGCGCCTGCTGCGCCAGGGACTGCGCGCCCTGGCACCGAACCCGGCACTGTTCAAGGCACTGATCGGCACCGGCGCCACCTTGCGCCCCTGGCTGCCCGAGGCCGTGCAGGGCAAGCTGCCGCGCCAGGTACAGCCGGCCAAGGCGCGCCCGACCACCGCCCACGCGCGGCGTGTCTTGCTGCTGGAAGGCTGCGTGCAAGCAAGCCTGTCGCCCAACACCAACGCGGCGACAGCGCGGGTCCTCGACCGCCTGGGCATCGCCGTGCAAGCCGTGAACGAGGCCGGCTGTTGCGGCGCCGTGGATTATCACCTGGACGCCCAGGACGCCGGCCTGGAACGGGCCCGACGCAATATCGACGCCTGGTGGCCGCACCTGGAACACGGCGCCGAAGCCCTGGTGCAGACCGCCAGCGGCTGTGGCGCCTTTATCAAGGATTACGGCCACCTGCTGGCCCACGACCCGCGTTATGCCGCTCGCGCCGAGCGGGTCAGCGCCCTGGCCCGGGACCTGGTGGAAGTGCTGCGCGACGAACCGCTGGAACAGCTGCACGCCCACAGCGACCAGCGCCTGGCCTTCCACTGCCCATGCAGCCTGCAACACGCACAGAAGCTCGGCGGCGCGGTGGAGGCAGTGCTCAAGCGCCTGGGCTTCGAACTCACCGAGGTGCCCGACAGCCACCTGTGCTGCGGTTCGGCGGGCACCTACTCGCTGACCCAGCCCGAGCTGGCGCGGCAACTGCGCGACAACAAGCTCAATGCCCTGGAAAGCGGCCGGCCCGAGGTCATAGTCACCGCCAATATCGGCTGCCAGACCCACCTCGACGGTGCCGGGCGCACCCCGGTGCGGCACTGGATCGAACTGCTCGAGGCCGCCCTGCCGCCCCTGAACGCTTCCCCTCAACCCGTTACCCCTTGAAAGGAGCACGCCATGCACAGCAAAGCCATCCTGGGTCATCGCGAAGTCCAGCGCATCCTTATCGCCGCGCGGGACGAGGCCGAGCGCAACCAGTGGTCGGTGAGCATCGCCATCGTCGACGATGGCGGCCACCCGCTGGCCCTCGAACGCCTGGACGGCGCCTCGCCGATCAGCGCCTACATCGCCATGGAAAAAGCCCGTACCGCGGCGCTCGGGCGACGCGAGTCCAAGGGCTATGAAGAGATGGTCAACGGCGGGCGCACGGCGTTTCTCTCGGCGCCGCTGCTGACTTCGCTGGAAGGTGGCGTACCCGTGGTCTTCGACGGCCAGGTGATCGGCGCCGTCGGCGTGTCCGGGGTCAAGTCCGGGGAAGATGCCCAGGTCGCGCTGTTCGCCGCCCAGGCACTGGATTGAAGATCGGGACCGCTGCGCGGTCCATCGCGAGCAAGCTTCGCTCCTACAGAAGCGGGCTTACACCACCAGTTGCGCAATCAGCCAGGCGTTGGCGCCGCTGATGATCGCGAATAGGCTCCAGGCGAGGATGCGGGTCGGCCAGCGGTTGACGAACACGCCCATCAACTGCGGGTCGCTGCTCATGCGGATCAACGGGTACAAGGCGAATGGCAGTTGCAGGCTGAGCACCACCTGGCTCAGCACCAGCAGCTGGCCGACCGCGCCGTCGCCCATCAGCCACACGCCGACGAAGGCCGGCACCAGCGCCAGGCCGCGGGTGATCAGGCGGCGCTGCCAGCACGGCAGGCGCAGGTTGAGGTAGCCCTCCATGATCACCTGGCCGGCGATGGTGCCGGTGAAGGTCGAACTCTGCCCCGAGGCCAGCAAGGCCACGCCGAACAGCACGCTGGCCAGCGCCCCGCCCACCAGCGGATCGAGCAGGTGATAGGCGTCCTGCAACTCCACCACCTCGGTGTGCCCGGTGCTATGGAAGGCCGCGGCAGCGAGGATCAGGATCGCCGCGTTGACCAGCAGCGCCAAGGCCAGGGAGCCGAGGGTGTCGATGCGCGCCAGCTTGATCGCATCCCGCCGGCTGGCCTCGTCCTGGCCCACTAGGCGGGTCTGCACGATGGAGGTGTGCAGGTACAGGTTATGCGGCATCACGGTGGCGCCGAGGATGCCGATCGCCAGGTACAGCGGCGCCGCCTCGCCGATCGCCGCCAGCGATGGCGTGAAGCCCCGCGCCACGTCCGGCCAGTAGGGTTTGATCAACAGCAGCTCGATGAAAAAGCACAGGCCGATGGTGCCCACCAGCACCAGCATGATCGCCTCCAGGCGCCGGAAGCCGCGGTTCTGCAAGGCGAGAATCAACAGGGTGTCGAAGGCGGTGATGACAATCCCGGTGGTCAGCGAAACGCCGAGCAACAGGTGGAACGCCAGGGCGCAGCCCAGGACCTCGGCAAGGTCGGTGGCGATGATCGACACCTCCGCCAGCAGCCACTGGGTGCGTGCCGTGCGGGTGCTGTAGCGCTGCCGGCAAAGCTGCGCCAGGTCGCGCCCGGTGGCGATGCCCAGGCGCGAGCACAGGCACTGCACGGCCATGCCCGCAAGGCTCGCCAGCAGCACCACGAACAGCAGGTTGTAGCCATAGCGCGAGCCGGCCTCGATGGCGGTGGCCCAGTTGCCGGGGTCCATGTAGCCGATGGAAATCAACAGGCCGGGGCCGGCGAAACGCAGGATGCGCTTGAACAGCGGCGCGGTGGGATCGACAACGATGGTGCCGGCCACTTCCGGCGGGCAGAACGGGGCGGTACCGACTTTGGGCAGAGTGAATTTCACGCGGGCATCCGGAAGGCTGGAACGGTGGCCCAGCTTAGACGTTTCAGCGAACCGGCCCAAGCCTTGATAGCGCCCTGCCCCGGCCTTTTGCCGCCTTGCTTCTGCAGGAGCGAAGCGTGCTCGCGATAGCGGCCTATCAGTCACCACCACAGATGAGCCGCGCCCTTTTCCCCAACCATCGCGCACCGACCGGCCGCTCCTGCAGCGCCAATGTTTTCAGGCATGATACGCAGCAGCCATCCGCGGAGCAGCGCCATGAACACTCCAGCCCAGCCCACTGTCGCCCTGGCGATGCGTTCGTATTCCGGGCAGGTCGAGCTGCACGATCACGATTTTCCGCAGATCGTGCTGCCGCAGTCGGGGGCGATGGAGATCGAGGTGGACGGCCGCGGCGGCAAGGTCGATGCCAGCCAGGGCGTGGTGATTGCCCCGGGCGCCCGGCATGCGTTCCTGGCCGAGCGCCGTAATACCTTTCTGGTGCTCGACCTGGATGGCCCCGGCAGCGAACCGTCTCTGGCCGATACCCGCTTCTTCGCCATCGACCCGCAGATCCGCCACCTGCTCGGCTATGCCAGCCACGGCGGCGCCTCGCTCAGCGCTTGCAGCCAGGTCGCCAGCGCCTGGAGTGCCCTGCTGCTGGCCTGCCTGGCGCGCCCGACGCCAAGCGCACCGCAACGCCAGGCACTGGCGCGGGCCCTGGCCTATATCGAACAGCACCTGGGCAGCCCGCTGAGCGCCCGTGCCATTGCCCAGGCCGCGGGGGTCAGCGAGCGCAGCCTGTACCTGCTGTTCGAACGGGACATGCACAGTACGCCTTTCGCCTACATTTCGACCCTGCGCCTGGACCGCGCCATCGACCTGCTCGGTGGCACCCTGTTGCCCATCAGCGAGATCGCCCAGCGAGTCGGCTACGCCGATCAGAGTGCCCTGACCCACGCCTTGAAAAAGGCCCGCAACCAGACCCCGGCCGCCCTGCGCAAGGCCACTCGCGCCGCCCAGGCGCAGGCTGCGACAAGACTTCGGCAGGCCTGATCAATACCGCCGTCGCGGCGGCTTCTATGCTGGCCACACCGCCCTTGCCTCGGTGTGCCCATGACCGCAATCCAGCCAACCCGCCTTGCCCCCTCCCGCAGCGGCGCCGCCACCGCCATCGGTGTGATCGCGGTGTTTCTCTGGTCCTGCCTGGCGCTGCTGACCACCATCACCGCCGGTATTCCGCCCTTCCAGTTGCTGGCCCTGAGCTTTGCCGTGGCCTGCGGCGCCAGCCTGGTATTGCTCGGATTGCGGGGCCGCGCCGGCTTTCGTGGCTGGCGCCAGCCCTGGCCGGTATGGGCGTTGGGGTTCGGCGGGATCTTTGCCTACCACGCGCTGTATTTCTTCGCCCTGAAAGCCGCGCCGGCCGCCGAGGCCAGCCTGATCGCCTACCTCTGGCCGTTGCTGATCGTCCTGCTCGCGGCCAGGGCCGGCGGCGAACCGCTGCGCGGCCGACAACTGACCGGTGCCTTGCTGGGGCTGGCCGGCACCGCGTTCATCATGCAGCAGCGCGCCTCCAGCCAGGTTGGCGCGATGCCGGTGGCGGGTTACCTGGCGGCGTTCGGCTGCGCCCTGGTGTGGTCTGGCTATTCGGTGCTCAACCGCCGTTTCAGCAGCGTGCCCAGCAGCCTGATCGGTGGCATCTGCGGGCTGGTGGCGCTGGCCGGGCTGTTCTGCCACCTGCTGTTCGAAAGCCCGGTGCAACCGGACCTCAAGCAATGGCTGGCGATTATCGGCCTGGGGCTGGGCCCGGTCGGCCTGGCCTTTTTCGCCTGGGACCACGCCACCAAACACGGCAACCTGGCCACGCTCGGCGCGCTGTCGTACCTGGCGCCGCTGATCTCCACCCTGCTGCTGATCGTCATCGGGCAGAGCCCGGCCAGTGGGTGGCTGCTGGTGCCAGCGCTGCTGATCATTGCCGGGGCGGTGCTGGCAACCTCGGGGGCCCGTTCCGCCCAGCATTGAGGAGCGTCCGATAAGCGCCACGAAGGCCGCTCCCGCGCCCTTTTATCCGAAATTTCGCGCCACCGCATATCCCGCTGGAGTGCCCCGCGACAGCCGTGGGAAGATGCGCGCCCCCAACGCGTTCACTCTGGAGAATCTGCATGTCCCTGTTCGGTAAACACGCCGCGGTCCTGGTCCTGGCGGCGCTGGCCGGTTTCAGCGCCCTGGACGTGTCCGCGGCCCAGCCGACGAACAAGAAGGCCAAGGTCGAGAGCGTCTCGATGCTCGGCGGCAAGTTCAGGTTCAGCCTGCCCAAGGGTTTCATCGCCAACCCGCTGCCGGCCGGCGACGAAGCCAGCGGCACCGCCGGCGCCACCGGCACTATGTACACCAACGCCAGCACCAAGACCGTGGTCATCGCCGCACAAAACCTGATCCCCGATGCGGTGCAGGCCAAGGACAACGACGCGCAGTTCCTCGACAGCGCGGTCTCGGGTTTCCTCTCGCAACAGGCGGCGGCCCTGCCGGACTTCAGCAAGCAGAGCGAAAAAAGCATGACCCGCGGCGGCCTCGGCCTGCGCCAGATCGACAGCACCGCGACCCAGGGCGGCGGCCTGACCCAGAGCTCCACCCTGCTGGCCGGCTCCGGCAACCGCATGGCGGTGGTGCAAGTGATTTCGCGGATCGACGACAAGGCCAATCACGACAAGCTGGTCAGCCAGATCGTCGGCCAGTAAGCCCTCAGGAACCCGCAGCGACAGCCGCCGCTACGGGTTCATTGGATTCAAGGATTGAGGCTGAGCAACCAGCGGTTCAGGTCCTGGAGCTCGGTGTCGCTGATGCTATGGCCGACGCCCGGGTAGGCATGGAATTGCGGCGCCAGGCCCAGCCCGCGCAACAGGCTGTCGGCCTCAGAGCCGTCGCTGTAAGGCAGGCGCATGTCCGCGGTGCCATGGGCGATGAAAATCGCCAGCCGCTCCAGGCCCGCGCCGCTCTTGAGCTGCGAGCGCAGCACCGGCAGGATCTTCCCGCTCAGGGCGGCGATCCCGCGGACCGCCTGGGGATGGCGCAGGCCCAGCTCGTAGGACATGATCGCGCCCTGGCTGAAGCCCACCAGGAACACCCGGTCGGCGCGGGTGTGGTACTTGGCGATCGCCTGCCGCACGAACGCGTCGATCAGCTTGGCGCTGTCGGCCAGCTCGGCGGTCACCCCGTCATAAGCGCCTTCGCCCTGCTTGTGAAACCACTGGTAACTGCCCTCTTCCACGGTCTGCGGCGCCCGTACCGAAAGGTAGGTGTAATCCGCCGGCAACCCGTCCTTGAGGCCGAACAGGTCCTCTTCGTTGCTGCCGTAGCCGTGGAGGAAAATCACCAGGGGCCGGTCGCGCGAGTCGGCCGGAACCTGTTGCCGATAGAGCAGCGGCAGGTCGTCGTGCAGCACCGGCTGCGCCTGGGCGGTGGCACAAACCCACAGCAACAACAGGGCCAGGAACTTGAACATGGGACGTCCTTGCGGGTGGGCAGGCCTGGCAGTGTGGCCTGGCCTGCAATCAGGGAAAACCCTCGACCGTCATCAGGCCGGCGAGCGCCTCAATCGTTGCTCAGCTTGCCACTGCGGATCGGCTCGCGGCCGGAGACCTTGGCCTGCCAGATGCCCGGCTCGGTGTAGCGGCTGCGGTCCAGGGCGAACAGCACGCCGCTGGTGGCGGCGCGCACCACGGTGACGATGTCGTTCAGCGGGTCGACCACCTCGAAGATCGCATCGCCCCGCTCCACCCACTCGCCGGCCTCGCGCAGGAAACTGACCACCCCATGGTGCGGGGCGAACAGGTATTGGGTGCCTTCGAACGGCATGCCCTCGCAACAGGCGTCCGGGGCGGCCGGCCAGTGGCCGTCGATAAAACCCTGCTCGGCGAGAAAGCCGAGGATCGCTTCGCAGTTGGCCTGGGCCTGCTCGACCCGGGTGTCGCCCATGCTGCCCAGCTCCAGGGTGGTAGCGAGGTTGGCCGGTGGAATGGCCGCCCGCGGGAAGTCGCGGGCCAGGCGCAGCCAGGGCGTGGAGCAGGACTCGTCGAACGAGCTACCGCCGGAATCCTCGCAGAGCAGCGCCACGCCGGCCTTCAGCCGTGCGGCCAGGGACCGCCACTGCGGCCAGTGCTGGGGCAAGGCGTACAGATGGATCGCCGCTTCGAAATCGCAGTGCAGGTCGAGGGTGATGTCGGCGTCGCAGGCATGGCGCAGCAGCAGGCGTTGCAGGGCTTGCAGTTGCGAGGCCGGAGCCGGCAGGCGGTCGAGGACTTCGCCCATGGCCTGGCGGATCAAGGCGACGTTGGCCGCCGCATCGCTGCCCAGGCGGTCACCGATCAGGTCGCCCACCGGGCCGCTGAGTTCGACGAAGGCGCGGTTGAAATTCTTCCCGCTGCCGCTTTCGAAACGCCCCAGGTGGCTGCTTTGCAGATGCTGGTCGAGGCCGATGGGGTTGGCCACCGGCACCAGTTCGATCACGCCCTTGAGCTGCCCCCGGGCTTCCAGTTCGCCCAGGCGTTGTTTCAGTTCCCAGGCGGTGCGCATGCCCGGCAGCTCGTCGGCGTGCAGGCTGGCCTGGATATAGACCTTGCGGCTGCCGCTGCCAAAACGGAACACGCTGAGCTGACGCTGGGTGCCCAGGTGGCTCCAGGGCAAGGAATGATCGATGCGTTGCATGAAGGGCTCCGGAAGAAAAATGGAGTTCGGCGGGGGCCGTAGCCTGAGGCATTTGCGCGGCCGTGAAAAGGTCGTCGCCCGCTGCCAGTTGATGCGAGCTTCCTGTAGCCGCTGCCGCAGGCTGCGTTCGGCTGGCACGGCCGTGACGCCCTCAAGATCGCTGAAGGTCCTGCGGACCTTGGCGCAGCCTGCGGCAGCGGCTACAGGGGATCGCCCTGCTCCTGTTCGGGCCGGCAAATCGCGCCCACAAAAAAGGCGGCGCCGTCTTCGCGGTAGCCGCCTTTTCCAGCCCGGCGAATTACTCGCCGTACACGTCGAACTTGAAGTACTTGTCCTGCACGGCCTTGTACTTGCCGTTGGCGCGGATTTCCGTGATGGCGGTGTTGAATTTCTCGGCCAGCGCGGTATCGCCCTTGCGCACGGCGATGCCGGCGCCGCCACCGAAGTATTTCGGATCGTTGTACTCGGGACCGACGAAGGCGAAGCCCTTGCCGGCGTCGGTTTTCAGGAAGCCGTCGTCGAGGTTGACCGAGTCGGCCAGCAGCGCGTCGATGCGACCGGACACCATGTCCAGGTTGGCTTCCTGCTGGGAGCCGTAACGCACCAGGTCGATCCCGGCCGGCACCAGCACTTCGGTGGCGAAACGGTCATGGGTACTGGCGCGCAGCACCCCGACTTTCTTGCCCTTGAGTTCGGTCAGCGGGTCCTTGACCGCGGTGCCTTCCTTCATCACGAAGCGCGCCGGGGTGTGGTAGTACTTGATGGTGAAGTCGACGTTTTTCTTGCGATCGTCGGTGATGGTCATGGACGACAGGATGGCGTCGATCTTGCGCACCTTCAGCGCCGGGATCAGGCCGTCGAATTCCTGCTCGACCCAGGTGCATTTGACTTTCATCTGCTCGCACAGCGCATCGCCGATATCCACGTCGAAACCGGTGAGCTTGCCGTCGGGGGTTTTCATCGAGAATGGCGGGTAGCCGGCTTCGATACCGATGCGGATCGGCTTGGCATCGTCAGCCACGGCGGTCAGGGACAGCATGGACAGTGCCAGGGCACCGAACATCACAAGCTTCTTCATTTATAACTCCCGTAGACGGAGGCTCTTATTGGCAGAAAGGTTCGATTGGGGGAAATCGAAGTGGCCAGCAGTCTAGAGCGGCGCTCGGGAGGCAAATTGTGTTTATGCGACAAATACTTATATAAAATCCACGCCCGCGTTCACAGGTCGGGCGAGCCGCCCCGCGGTGGTGCAATGGGCGCGGGAAATGTCGTCGATCCCTGCATTTTCCCGGGTTTTCGCGCCTGCATTACGACCTGCGAGTCGCACCGCAAACGCCCCGGGCGGCGTCATTCCTTCCTATCAGACAGGCCACAAGCACAATACCTGCAGCCGCTGGCGCAGCCTGCGCCAGCCCGGGCCACGCTGGTCGCAGGGCCTCCAGCATTCTGCAGACCCCGCGAAAACACCTAACAGGCACACTCCACGACCGCGCTCGCCGGCCGCTCGAGCGCCACGCTGAGCTTGAAACCCTCATCCAGCCAGCCGGTCACGCCGCCGATCATTTCCTTGACCGGGTAGCCCAGGGCCGCCAGCCGGACCGCGGCCTTGTTCGCGCCGTTGCAGTGCGGGCCGGCGCAATAGACCACGAACAGGGTGTCCCGGGAGTAACCCGCCAGGCGCTCGGCGTTGATCAGGCGCCCGGGCAGGTTGATCGCCCCCGGCACATGGCCGCGCTCGAACGCCAGGGGGCCGCGCACGTCCAGCAGGACGAAATCGACCTCCCCGGCTTCCTGGCTGCCGAAGACATCGGAGCAATCGGTCTCGAACGTCAGGCGGTTGGAGAAATGCATCAGGGCGATGGCCGAGGGGGCGGCGGGAATGTCACGAACCAGGCTGGTCATTGCAGCGTCTCCAGAACGACAGTGGGTGTGACAGGACTTTATCGGCCCGGCCGACGTCGCTACAGTGACGCACAAGACACTGACTGGTAACTTCCCGCCAAATGCACAACGCCCCCGGTTTAGTCGCGATCCTGGCCTACAACGGCCTGTGCACCTTCGAGTTCGGCATCGCCGTGGAAATCTTCGGCCTGGCCCGTCCGGAGTTCGATTTCCCCTGGTACGAACACCGCATCGTCGCCGTCGAGCCCGGGCCGCTGCGGGCCATGGGCGGTATCCAGGTGCTGGCCGATGGCGGCATGGAGCTGCTGGAACAGGCGCGGACCATCGTCATCCCCGGCTGGCGCAGCCGCAACGGGCCGCTGCCGCCCGGGCTGAGCGAGGCTTTGGTGCGCGCCCATGAACGCGGCGCGCGGCTGCTGTCGATCTGCTCCGGGGTATTCGCCCTCGCGGCCACCGGGCTGCTGGACGGCCGCGGCGCCACCACCCACTGGCAATACACCGATGAGCTGGCCGAGCGTTTTCCGGCGATCCTGGTGAACCCGGACGTGCTCTATGTCGATTCGGGGCAGATCATCACTTCGGCCGGCAGCGCCGCCGGGATCGATGCCTGCCTGCACCTGGTCAGCCGCGACTTCGGCACCCACGTCACCAACTCGGTGGCGCGGCGCCTGGTGATGTCGCCGCAGCGCACCGGCGGCCAGGCGCAGTTCATTCCCGCGCCGGTCAGCCGCACGCCGCGCAACGACCTGTCGCGGGTCATGCAATGGGCCCGCGAGCGCCTGCATGAACCGCTGGAAGTGCGCGACCTGGCCAGCCAGGCATTGATGAGCGAGCGCACCTTCCTGCGCCGCTTCAACCAGGCCACCGGTATCTCGCCCAAGGCCTGGCTGCAGCACGAACGCCTGGCCCGGGCGCGGGAGTTGCTGGAGAGCGGCAGCGAGCACACCGAGACCATCGCCCTGCGCTGCGGCTACCGCTCGGTGGAGAGTTTTCGCGTGGCCTTTCGCAGCGTGGTGGGCCTGCCGCCGTCGGTGTATCGCGAACGGTTCGGGCGTGGGGAGAAGGGGGTCGCCGAGTGAGGCGGCGATCGGGAGGACGTCATTGCGGGCAAGCCTCGCTCCCACGCAAGCCTGTTTCGTTGGCGTGCCTGAAGAACTGCTCCTGTAGGAGCGAGCGGGCGGCGATCCGGTTTGCCCGCGAAAGAGCTTGCCCAGCCCTCCTCAATCCTCCGGCTTGCGCAACAGATAGGTGTCCATGATCCAGCCATTGGCTTGGCGCGCCGCCTTGCGCACCTGCTGGATCTGCCCCGCGACATCCTTGAGCCGGCCGGCGATCAGGATTTCCTGCGGCGTGCCGAGGTAGGCCCCCCAGTAGATCTGCAAGTCCTGGTCCGCCACCTGGCGATAGGAGTCCTCGGCGTCGAGCATCACCACCAGGCTGTCGGCGTCGCTCACCTGCCCCGCCGCCAGCCGCCGGCCGGTGGTGATCTCGACCGAGCGACCGATACGGTTCAACGGCACCTTGTGCTGCGCCGCCAGGGCCTGGACGCTGGTGATGCCGGGGATCACCTCGAACTCGAACGCACAGCGGCCGCTGGCCAGGATCGCCTGCAGGATGCGGAGGGTGCTGTCGTACAGCGCCGGATCGCCCCAGGCCAGGAAGGCGCCGGTTTCGCCGTCCGCCAACTCCTCGTCGATCAGGCGCTCGAAGGTGCGCTGCTTGTCGCGGTTCAGCTCGGCGACGCTGGCCGGGTAATCCACCTCGGCACCGCGCAGCCGCTCCGGGCTTTGCGCTTCGACAAAACGGTAGCCGGGCTGCTCGATGTAGCGCTCGCAAATCTCGCGGCGCAGGTCGATCAGCGCGTCCTTGCTCTGGCCCTTGTCCATCAGGAAGAACACGTCGGTGCGATTGAGCGCCTTGACCGCCTGCATCGTGATGTAGTCGGGGTTGCCGGCGCCGATGCCGATGATCAGCAGGGTTTTCATGGGAGCGGGTCTCGGGTGCTGCTCGGGGGATGGAGTATGGCCGGGTTGTGGTGGCGCGTCACAGGGCGGCCGCTCTGCGGCCTATCGCGAGCAGGCTCGCGCCTACCATGATTTGCGCCCCCCTGTAGCGAGCTTGCTCGCGAAAAAATCCCCAGGCCACGCCGAGCCAAGCCCGCTAATCGCGCGGGTCCAGGCGCAAGCGCCAGCGACCATTGAAGCGCAGTTCGACCTGGGCCAGCGGCTCGACATCGATGGCGTTGAAACTGGCCGGCGGGCATTGCATGACGTGCACCAGGGCCGCGCGGATAACCAGCGGATGGGTCACCGCCAGCACATGCCCGGGCTGCTCGCTCAGCGCCACCAGCCACGCCGCGACCCGCTCGCACAGCTGTGCCACCGACTCGCCGCCATGGGGCGCCGAGTGGCTGTCGGCCAGCCAGGCTTGCAGGGCCTCGGGCTGCTCGCGGTGCAAATCATCGAGGGCCAGGCCCTGCCAGCGGCCCATGTCACAGTCGCGCAGCACCGGCACCGTCTCCACGGCGGCGCCATACAGGGCGGCGGTCTGCCGCGCCCGTTGCTCAGGAGCGCTGAGCAGTCGCGGCGGACGCTTGAACGCCGCGGCCCGCGAGCCCGCCTGCGCCTGCCAGTCCATCTCCAGCGGTTCGTCCAGCGCAAAACGCGCCAGCTTCCAGGCGACGGTTCGGGCATGGCAGATCAGGGTCAAGCGGGTGGCCGGCACGGGGAATCTCTCGACGTTGAATGGGCGCAGCGGGCAAGGTGGCTGCGTTTGTATCACGTCTCGCCGGGGGATTCCTACCTGTCGCCCCGCCCTGCCGCCAGGCCGCGAAATCGTCCTGCTTGCACGGCACCCTGCCGCGCTGATGCGGTGCCCCGAAAAACCTCGAACAGCCAATAAACCAGGGCTTTTGCGCGCCCTTTTGGGGCGTTCGCGGATGCTTCCATTTTTCACTAGACATGTAGCGTAAATTACATAAATACTGTTTTCACTTTCAGTGAAACAAAAACGACACTTATCCACGAAGGCGTTTTATGCCGTCTCTCAGAGACCTGATCACCGACCCGGCCCTCGACCTCACGCCTTCGGAGCGCAAGGTCACCCGTGCCCTGCTCGACCATTACCCGCGCAACGGCCTGGGGCCCATGTCGCGGCTGGCCGAGCATGCCGGCGTCAGCGACCCGACCATCGTGCGGCTGGTGAAAAAACTCGGTTTCGGCGGTTATGCGCAGTTCCAGGAAGCGCTGCTCAGCGACATGGACGATCGCCTGCGTTCGCCCAGCACCCTGTTGCAACCGCGGGCCCAGGTGCCCCAGGACGACGCCTGGAGCCATTACCTGCAAGGCAGCCTGCGCAGCCTGGAACAGACCCAGGCCCTGACCCAGCCCGAAGACGTGCGCATCCTGCTCGACTGGCTGCTGGACAGCCGGCACACGCTGTACTGCTACGGCGGGCGCTTCAGCAACTTTCTCGCCAGCTACCTGCTCAATCACCTGCGCCTGATGCGCCCCGGCTGCATGGCCCTGGACGACAACGCGCAACTGCCCGACCGCCTGTATGACGTGCAGCGCCAGGACATCGTCCTGCTGTTCGACTACCGCCGCTACCAGAGCCAGGCCCTGCGCGTGGCCAGCGCGGCCAAGGCACGGCACGCGCGGGTGGTGCTGTTCACCGACATCTACGCCTCGCCCCTGCGGGAGCTGGCGGACCTGATCATCAGCGCCCCGGTGGAGTCGACGTCGGCCTTCGACACCCTGGTGCCGGCCCTGGCCCAGGTCGAAGCGCTGGTCGCCAGCCTGAGCCTGCGCAGCACCGACCTGGATCGACGCCTGGAAGGCATCGACGCCCTGCGCAACGAATTCGCCACTCACCTGCTGGAGGACAAATAAGGATGGTCTGCCTTCCCCACCACTCGCCCCGCGACCTGCCATTCACCCTCGACCGCACCGCCCTGCTGCTGGTGGACATGCAGCGGGCCTGGCTCGAGCCACAGCTCGACCCGCATTTGCAGGTGCCGGATGCCGAGTACTTCCTCAAGCGCACCCGCGAGCAGGTGATTCCCAACCAGCAGAAGCTCCTGACGGCCATGCGCGGCGCCCGGCAGAACGTGCTGCACACCATTATCGAAAGCCTGACCGCCGATGGCCGCGACCGCTCGCTGGACCACAAGCTGTCGGACATGCACCTGCCCAAGGGCAGCCCGCAGGCGGCGATCATCGATCCGCTCGTGGCGCAGGTGAACGAAATCGTCCTGCCCAAGACCTCCTCCGGGGTCTTCAACTCGACCAACATCGACTACGTGCTGCGCAACCTGCAGACCCGCCACCTGATCGTCGCCGGCATCGTCACCGACCAGTGCGTCGACATGGCGGTGCGCGACGCCGCCGACCGCGGTTACCTGGTGACCCTGGTGGAAGACGCCTGCGCCACCTACACCGATGCCCGGCACCAGGCCTGCCTGAATGCGATCAAGGGCTACTGCTGGATCACCGACACCCGGACCGTGCTCGACCGCCTGCGGGAGATGCAGGCATGAGCCGGAACAACGAGCCGTTGCAGCCGGTGGCCATGACCACCCTGCTCACCACCGACCTGATCGGCGTCAGCCGTGGCCGCTCGTTCCCCAGCGACGAACTGGACAGCTACACCAGCGCCGGCTGCGGCTGGGTCCCGGCCAACAGCGCGCTGACCCCGCAGGACATCATTGCCGAGCCCAACCCCTGGGGCGCCCGTGGCGACCTGCGGCTGATCCCCGACCTGGCCAGCCGGGTCCGGGTCGGCAACGGCCCGGACGCGAGCGCCTCGCCGCTGGACTTCATCCACGCCGACATCTGCGAGACCGATGGCCAGCCCTGGGCCGCCTGCCCGCGCACCCTGCTGCGCAACGAGGTGCAGCGCTACGCCAGCGAGCTGGGGCTGCAGATCACCGCCGCCTTCGAGCACGAATTCAACCTGCACAGCGCCACCGCACAACCGGAACGCCTGGCCTTCTCCCTGCAGGCCCAGCGCCAGGGCGCGGACTTCGGCGGCTGGCTGCTCAGCGCCTTGCGCGCCGCGGGCGTCGAGCCGGAAATGTTCCTGCCCGAGTACGGCAAGCACCAGTACGAGATCACCTGCCGCCCGACCCGGGGCGTGGCCGCCGCCGACCGCGCGGTGAACGTGCGCGAGATCGCCCGCGAGATCGCCCGGCAACTCGGCCATGGCCTGAGCTTCGCGCCCAAGACGGCCGAGCACGCGGTGTGCAACGGCGTGCACCTGCACCTGAGCCTGCAGGACCTGGATGGCACGCCGGTGTTGTATGAGGAAGGACGGGCCAACAGCCTGTCGTCCCTCGGCCAATGCTGGGCGGCCGGGGTGCTCAAGTACCTGCCGGCGCTCTGCGCCTTTACCGCGCCGACACCGATTTCCTACGCGCGCTTGCAGCCCCATCACTGGAGCGCCTCCTACGCTTGCCTGGGCCAGCGCAACCGCGAAGCCTCGCTGCGCATCTGCCCGACCGTGAGCATCGGTGGCAAACCGGCGGCGCCGCAGTACAACCTGGAATTCCGCGCGCTGGACGCCACCGCCTCGCCGCACCTGGCCATGGCCGCGGTGCTGATCGCCGGGCGCCTGGGCATCGAACAGGAGTTGCCACTGCGCGCCGTGACCGACGAAGTGCCGGACGAACTGAGCGCAGAGCAGCGCCAGGACCGCGGCATCGTCGCCCTTCCGGCTTCGTTGCCGCAGGCGCTGGACTGCCTGCGCAACTGCCCGGACCTGCTGCAAGCCCTGCCAGCCCCGCTGCTGGACACCTATTTCGCCGTCAAACACCAGGAAGTGAAACTGACCGAGCACCTGACCCCTGCCCAACTCTGTGAGCACTATGCACACCTGTACTGAAACCGCTGAACTGGGGCTGTACACCCGACCGGCCTACCGGCTGCTGCGGGAAGATTCCGCGCACCCGCTGATCCTCGTCTGCGAACACGCCAGCCGTTATATCCCGGCGGCGCTCAACGACCTCGGCCTGGACCCGGAAGCGGCGCGCGAGCATATCGCCTGGGACCCCGGCGCCCTGGAGCTGGCGGAAAACCTCTCGCAGACCCTCGGCGCCACCCTGCTGACGGCCAACTATTCGCGGTTGCTGATCGACCTCAACCGCCCGTGCCAGGCCCACGACAGCATTCCGTTGCAGAGCGAGATCTACCAGGTCCCGGGTAACCAGTACCTCGACGAAACCACCCGCGAGTACCGCCGCAAGCAGCTGTTCCGGCCCTTTCATGCGCGCTTGAGCGCGCTGATCGATGCGCGCCTGGCCGCGGGCCGGCCGGTGCGGGTGGTGGGCATCCACAGTTTTACCCCGCTGTACTACGGCCAGCGCCGCACGCTGGAGATGGGCGTGCTGTTCGATCGCGCCGAGGGGTATGCCCGGCGCCTGCTGGAAGGCATGTCGGTGCACGACGTGAAGATCGCCGGCAACGAGCCGTACAAGATCGACGCCCTGAGCGACATGACCGTGCCGGCCCACGGCGATGCCCGCGGGCTGGATTCGGTATTGATCGAGGTGCGCAACGACCTGCTGCGCACCCCGCAAGCCATACAGTGCTGGACGGATTACCTGGCGCCGCTGTTGTAAAAACGTTGGGAAGCAGGATGGAGCTGTGGTTGTAAAAAAGCTGTTTGCTGTACCGGTACAACAACTATAAAAACCGCCGTGGCGTGTCTTTAAACCTGCCAGGTTCAAATACATTGCCTGCCGCTATCAGGTCGTCCATCGACATCAGCGACAGGCATCCGCCCCCCCTTTGGCTGACAAGGAGAACCTCTTCATGGAGATTGAAGAATTCGGCTACAAACAGGAACTCAAGCGCGGCCTGACGCTGCGCGACCTGGTGGTCTACGGGATGATTTTCATGATCCCCATCGCCCCGTTCGGGGTCTATGGCTATGTAAACCAGGAAGCACCGGGCATGGTGCCGCTGGCCTACATCATCGGCATGCTAGCGATGCTCTTCACCGCCCTCAGCTACGGCAGCATGGCCCGCGCCTTTCCCATCGCCGGCTCGGTCTACTCCTACGCCCAGCGCGGGCTCAACCCCCATGTCGGCTTCATCGCCGGCTGGCTGATGCTGCTCGACTACCTGCTGATCCCGCCGCTGCTGTATGTCTACGCGGCCATGGCGCTGAACCACCTGTACCCGGACATTCCCAAGGTCGGCTTCATCCTCGCGTTCCTGGTCAGCGCCACCTTCGTCAACCTGCGCGGCATCACCTTCACCGCGCGGATGAACATCGTGTTTCTCCTGGCGCAACTGGTGGTGCTGGGGATCTTCCTGTCCTACGCCTGGAACGCCCTGCACGGTGGCACCGGTAACGGCCAGCTGACCCTGGCGCCGCTGTACAGCCCGGAGAATTTCCACTTCGGCATGCTGATGCAGGGCGTGTCGATCGCCGTGCTGTCGTTCCTCGGTTTCGATGCCATCTCGACCCTGGCCGAAGAGATCAAGAGCGAGCCGGGCAAGAGCGTCGGTCGCGCCGCCCTGATCACCTTGCTGGTGATGGGCGCGATCTTCGTGGCGCAGACCTGGATCGCCACCGACCTGGCCGCCGGCATGGGCTTCAAGTCGGCCGACACGGCCTTCTACGAGATCGCCGAAATCGCCGGCGGCAGCTGGCTGGCGACCCTGACCGCGGTAGCCACCGCACTGGCCTGGGGCGTGGCGGTGGCCATCACCTCGCAAGCGGCGGTGTCGCGCCTGCTGTTCGGCATGGCCCGCGACGGCAAGCTGCCGAAGATCCTGGCCAAGGTCCACCCCAGGCACAACACGCCGCACATCAGCATCTACCTGGTGGCCGTGCTGTCGCTGCTGATCTGCTACCTGTTCATCAACTCGGTGGACACCCTCACCTCCCTGGTGAACTTCGGCGCCCTCAGCGGGTTCATGCTGCTGCACCTGACCGTGATCAATCACTACTGGCGCCGCAACAAGTCGGCCCAGGTGCTGCGCCATCTGATTTGTCCGGCGATCGGCTTCCTAATTGTCTGCGCGATCATGTACAACATGGGGGTCGATGCGCAGAAACTCGGTTGCATCTGGATCGCCATCGGCCTGGTCTACCTGTTCTTCCTCAACAGGCTGGGCGCCAATACGGCGCTGGCCGATCCACTTTAATCATCAACACCCCCCGGCCGCCGCGGCACCATGAAGGTGCTCCGGCGAATCCGAGCGGGCGCCGACAGGTGCCTGCGTGCCACCGCCCGCCTTCGTGGGCAGTGGCAGCAATGCGTGGAAACCGACAGTGATTGTCAGGTTCGGCGCCCAGGTCTTGCGGCCAGGCGTCGATCATTTTGATACAGGAGTACATCCATGCTGGTCTTACGCCCAGTTGCGCCAGACGATTTGCCGGAGTTGCAACGGCTGGCCCGTGAAAGCCTGGTGGGGGTGACATCCCTGCCGGACGATCGACAGCACTTGCTGGACAAGATTCTCGACTCTTGCGCTTCCTTCGCCGCCAACGTGCGGGCTCCGGGGCCGGAGAACTATTTTTTTGTCCTGCACGACCCGGCCCGCGGCCAGCTGCGCGGCTGCTCGGAAATCCTCGCCATGGCCGGGTTTTCCGCGCCCTTCTACAGCCTGCGCAACCGGCCTTTCGTCAGCAGCTCGCGGGAGCTGAACGTGCAGCACGGCGTGCCGACCCTGTCGCTGTGCCAGGACCTGAGCAACCACAGCCTGCTGCGCGGCTTTCATATCGACCCGGACCTGGTCGGCACGCCCATGGCGGAGCTGCTCTCCAGGGCCCGCCTGCTGTTTATCGCCGCCCATGGCGCGCGCTTCGCCGACACCAGCATCACCGAGATCGTCGGCTACAGCAGCGACGACGGCCACTCGCCGTTCTGGGATGCCCTGGGCAAGCACTTCTTCGACTTGCCCTATGCCGAGGCCGAGCGCCTGTGCGGCCTGCAAAGCCGCAGCTTCCTCGCCGACCTGATGCCGCAATACCCGATCTACATCCCGATGCTGCCCAAGGCGGCCCAGGACTGTATCGGCCAGGTTCACCCGCAGGGTCGCGAGGCCTACGAGATCCTGCTGCGCGAGGGGTTCGAAGCCAACCACTATGTCGACCTGTTCGACGGCGGCCCGACGCTGTACGCCCGCCACAACGGCGTTCGCTCCATCCGTCACAGCCTGATCGCCAACGCCTGCCCGGGCCCGCAGAGCGGCAGCGGCCGGGCCTGGCTGGCGAGCAACGAGCGGCTGGGGCAATACCGGGCGGCCCTGGTGCACCTGGACGAAGCGCCCGGGGATCGGGTCGACCTCGACCCGCAAACCTTCAACGCCCTGCAACTGCAAACCGGCGACCCGGTACGGCTGGTCGCCTTATGAAGAACCCCGGACACGTTTGCATTCGCCGCCGCAACCGGCGCGCAGAAGGAGCTGCATCATGATCGTTCGCCCGGTACGCGTGACTGACTTGCCCGCGCTGATGGCCCTGGCCCAGCGCGCGGGCCTGGGGCTGACTACTCTGCCAGCCAACCAGGAGCGCCTGACCCATCGGATTCGCTGGGCCCAGCGGACCTTTGCCGAACAGGTGGAACGGGCCGACGCCGACTACCTGTTCGTGCTCGAAGACGACGACCAGCAAGTGGTCGGCATCAGCGCCCTGACCGGCGCCGTGGGCCTGCGCGAACCCTGGTACAGCTACCGGGTCGGCATGACCGTCAACTCGGCGCCGAACCTGGGGATCCGGCGGCAGATCCCGACCCTGTTCCTGAACAACGAAATGACCGGCCAATCGGAACTCTGCTCGCTGTTCCTGCGCCCCGACCAGCGCCGTGACACCAATGGCCGCCTGCTCTCCCTGGCGCGCCTGCTGTTCGTCGCCGAGTTCCCGCACCTGTTCGGCGACAAGCTGATCGCCGAGCTGCGCGGCAAGGGCGACGAGAACGGCTGCTCGCCCTTCTGGAACAGTCTGGGCCGGCACTTCCTGCAGATGGATTTCGTCCAGGCCGACCACCTGTCCAGCCTCGGCCACAAACCCTTTATCGCCGAACTGCTGCCGCGCCAGCCGCTGTACACCTGCCTGCTCAGCGAGCCGGCCCAGGCCGCCATCGGCCAGGCTCACGAAAACGCCGAAGCGGCGCTGGCCATCCTGCGCCATGAGGGTTTTACCCATCAGGGCCATATCGACATCTTCGACGGCGGGCCGGTGATCGAGGCCGAGCTGGGCAAAGTCCGCGCGGTGCGCGAAAGCCAGGTGTTGCCGCTGCTGGTCGGCACCCCGGACGACGACGCGCCGACCTGGTTGATCCACAACCGCCGCCTGGAAAGCTGCCGCGTCACCAGCGCCCGCGGCCGCCTGGTGTCCGGTTGCCTGCTGGTGGACCGCCTCAGCGCCAAGCGCCTGCAATTGCAACCCGGCGACCTGGTGCGCACCGTGCCGCTGCTCGCCACCCAGGCCAAGGCAGCGGCGGCCTGAACGCCTGAGGACGGCACTGGCCGATACGAGCAGCGCCGAAGGCCGCATCCCTGCGGGTCACAGGCTCATTCAAGCTTGAACCCATCGTCCAGCGGCACCCGGTAGCCGTTGGCCAGGCGATTGGTTTCGTTGGCCATGCCGACCACCGCCTGCAACTCGCCGAACATCGCCTCCGTCATTCCCGCCTTGCGCGCCGCGGCGGTGTGCGAAGCGATGCAATACGGGCAGTTGTTGGTGACGCTAACCGCCACGTAGATCAGTTCCTTGGTCAACGGATCGAGCGCTCCCGGCGCCATGATCTCCTTGAGGCTGTCCCAGGTACGCCGCAGGGTCGGCGGATGGGCCGCCAGGCATTTCCAGAAGTTGTTCACCTGGTCGACCTGACGGGTACGCATGATGTCATCGAACACCGCGCGCACTTCAGGGCTGGCGTCAAAGTATTCGGTGAGGTGGTTGCTGTTCATTGAAGGCTCCGCTGTGGGGACGAAGCTTTCGAGTATAGGCAGAGGGATCGGGGGCGCCTGTAGCCACCCCTGTAGCCGCTGCCGAGCCTGCGAGGCTGCGATAGGACCGCAGGTCCTCCAGCGGTCTTGAGATCCTTGCGCCTGCTGCGCAGTCGATCGCAGCCTCGCAGGCTCGGCAGCGGCTACACGGCTACAGGGCTACAGGGCTACAGGGTCCGGCCATGCAGAAAATGCAGTGCGTCTGTTCCTGCAATCAGCGCTTGGCCGACAGCTCCATGATCATCCGCGCCAGCAGGTAGATGCGCGGCGCCACGCTCTCGACCTCGGCGTATTCCTCGGCGGTGTGGATATTGCCGCCGACGATACCGAAGCCATCCAGGGTCGGCGTGCCGACGCCGGCCGACAGGCTGGAGTCCGCCGCCCCGCCGCTGCCCTCGATGGTCAGCTTGCGCCCCAGCTCGCCGTAGATGCCCTGGGCCATGGCCACCAGCGCATCGGACTGCGCGGTCTGCGGCATCGGCGGCAGACCACGCTGCAAGGTGGTCTTGACGTCGGTGTCGGCGATCAGCTTGTTGGCCGAGACCCGCGCCAGGTCCTTCTCGATGCGGTCGAACTCCTCCGGCACCGCCGCCCGCACATCCGCCTTGGCGGTGGCCTGGTCGGGAATCACATTGGTCCGGTCGCCGGCCTTGAGCACGGTGAAGTTGATCGTGGTTTTCTTCGCTTCATCCCCCAGCTTGCCCAGTTGCAGGATCTGGTGCGCCGCTTCCATCGCCGCGTTGCGTCCCAGCTCCGGCGCGACGCCGGCGTGGGCGGCCTTGCCCTTGACCTCCACCAGCGCCGTGGCGCTGCCCTTGCGCCACACCACCAGGCCATCGGCCGGGCGCCCCGGCTCCAGGTTCAAGGTCACATCGTGGGCCTTGGCGGTTTTCTTGATCAGCTCGGTGGCGATCCCGGAGCCGGTTTCCTCGCTGGCGTCGAGCAGGAAGGTGATCTGCGCGTAGTCCTTGAACTTGAGGTTATCCAGGACCTTCAGCGCATAGATCCCGGCGACGATGCCGCCCTTGTCGTCCATCACCCCGGGGCCGTAGGCGCGACCGTCCTGGATGCGGAACGGCCGCTCGGCCGCGGTGCCTTCCTTGAACACCGTGTCCATGTGCGCCATCAGCAGGATCCTGGCCTGGCCGGTGCCCTTGAGCGTGGCCAGCACATGGCTGCCGCCGGCGCTGCCGTTGGGGACTTTTTCGATGCTGGCGCCAAGTTGCTTCAGCTCGGCGATGGCGATGTCGCTCACCTGGTCCAGCCCCGCCTCGTAGCCGGAGCCCGAGTCGATGTTCACCAGGCGCTCCAGCAGTTTCAGGGCATCGCCCTGGTATTGCTGCGCCTCGTTCTGTACTTGGGGGTGGGGGGCGGCGCTGGCGTGGGGGGCCAGCAGGCCAAGGGCGAGGGTCAGGCCGATACGGGCGGCCAGCAATGAGCGAGGAGAAGTCTGCGTCATGAATCGGTCCTTGTTTCGTGTCGGAAGGTGCCCGCCCACCCTACCTGACAAGTTCGCCCCCCTCCATGCTGGCGCAGTGCTCTGTGAACGGCCTCACAAGGAGTTCAGCAGGCGCTTTGGCGAGCGGTCGTCGCGGCGACAGCTGACCTTGTTGCGGCCGGTGGTTTTCGCTTCGTACAAGGCCTGGTCGGCATCGTTCAACCAGTCCAGGGCATCGCTATGCTCCGAGGAGTAGGCGGCCAGGCCGATGCTCAGGCTGACCCGCAGGGTCGGGCTCTGCTCATAGCCCAATCCGCCGAAACGGCAACGCAAGGCTTCCATCAGTTCGGCGGCATGCTCCAGCGGCACACCCGGCAGGATCACGCAGAACTCGTCGCCGCCGTAACGCCCGGCCTGGTCGCTGATCCGCAGGTTCTGCTTGAGCAGCTTGCTCAGCTGGCGCAACACGATGTCGCCGGCGACATGGCCGTAGGTGTCGTTGATGGCCTTGAAATGGTCGATGTCGATCAGCGCGATGGCGCCGCCCTGGTTCTGGATCGAGGCCTGGCGCCGACAACGCTGGAACTCGATTTCCAGCTGGTCCTTCCAGGCCCCGTGATTGAGCAGGCCCGACAGGCTGTCGGTGCGGCTCAGGGCCAGCAATTCGCGCTTGTGCCGGGACAGGACGTTGGCCTGCTGGTAGCAGATAAACCCCAGGGCCAGCGGATAGAGGGTCAGCATCGGCAGGCAGGCATAGAGTTGCAGCGCACTGCTCTGGGCCACGAAGCCAACGCCGAACAGCAGCAGCCCGGCAGCGATCCCCAGCGCTTGCGCCAGGCAACCGGCAAGGAAAAAGGGCACGCCGCCCAGGGCGATATTGTTCATCGCCATCAGCGACAGGGTGGTGGTGGTCGGCAGCGGGTTGAAGTGCATGGCCGCCACCCAGAACCCGCCGAGGAAGGCATCCATCAACAGGTTGCGATGTTCGCCGCGAAACGGCACTGGCGAGCGGCGCGCCCACTGGTACGCCAGGTGCGGCCAGATGAAGGCATTGAACAACATGAACGCCCAGACCCAGGGCGGCGGGTGCAGCGGGTACATACCCGCTGCTACGCAGAAGAATCCCAGGGCCAGCCCCAGAATTCGCGTTTTGTACAGCCTCCTGGCCAGTGAAAGTCCCTTTCCTCCGTTGTGCGGCGTCAAGGCCAAGTCGCCTCCGTTGAACGGTACGCAAGCCATGGGATGCGGTCGTGTTCAGAAGTCTATCAGCGTAACGTCAAATAGCCATCACCGCTCAGCCCCTGAAACCGCTGCGGGTCGCCTGGTCGCGAGGGCCCATGCCCGCCCACTGGAAACCGGGCAGCCACCCTGCCCGCCTGCATTCATTTGCAGAATGAAGTCCGGAAGAAACTTCGTTTGTCAGCCCACCCCGCGCCGCCCAGAATCAGGCCCAGCCAACACCGCTACCCTCTTTGTCTCACTACGCCGGGAATCCTTGTTTATGAGCCTGCAGAGCTTCGTCAGCCCAGACCTGATCCGCCAACGTTTTTCACGGGCGATGTCGGACATGTACCGCGAGGAAGTGCCGCTGTACGGCGCCCTGATGGAACTGGTGGCCCAGGTCAACGCCGGGGTCCTGGGCCGCGACGAGAGGATCGCCCGCCAGCTGCGCAGCACCGGCGAAATCCAGCGCCTGGACCTGGAACGCCACGGCGCTATTCGCGTCGGCACCGCCACGGAGCTGGCGACCCTGGGCCGGCTGTTCGCGGTGATGGGCATGCAGCCGGTGGGTTACTACGACCTCACCCCGGCCGGGGTGCCGGTGCATTCCACGGCCTTTCGCGCGGTGCATGAAAGCGCCCTGCAGGTCAGCCCGTTCCGGGTCTTCACCTCGCTGCTGCGCCTGGAGCTGATCGACAACCCGCAGTTGCGTAGCTTCGCCGAATCGGTGCTGGCGCGCCGGAGCATTTTCACCCCGCGCGCCCTGGCCCTGATCGAGCAGGCCGAAACCCAGGGTGGCCTCGATGACGGCGCCGCCGAGGAATTCGTCGAGCAGGCCCTGGAAACCTTCCGCTGGCACCACAGCGCCACGGTCACGGCCGGGCAATACCGGCAACTGAGCGCCCAGCACCGGCTGATCGCCGACGTGGTGGCGTTCAAGGGGCCGCACATCAACCACCTGACGCCGCGCACCCTGGACATCGACCAGGTGCAAGCGCTGATGCCCGCCCACGGCATCACGCCCAAGGCGGTGATCGAGGGCCCGCCGCGCCGGGAATGCCCGATCCTGCTGCGCCAGACCAGCTTCAAGGCACTGGAAGAGCCCGTGGCCTTCACCGACCAGCCCGACGGCCGCGGCAGCCACAGCGCGCGCTTCGGCGAGATCGAACAGCGCGGCGCCGCCCTCACCCCCAAAGGCCGGGCGCTGTACGACCAGCTGTTGAACGCCGCCCGTGACGCCCTCGGGGACTTCCCCAACGAAGCCAACGCCCAGCGCTACAACACACTGATGGCCGAGCACTTCCGCGCCTTTCCCGATAACCACCAGGCCATGCGCGAACAGGGCCTGGCGTACTTCCGCTACTTCGTCAGCGACCAGGGCCTGGCCGCGCGCCAGCAGGCGGACCGGCCGACGAGCCTGGAGGCGCTGATCCGCGCCGGGCATGTACGGGCCGAGCCGCTGGTGTACGAGGACTTCCTGCCGGTCAGCGCCGCCGGGATCTTCCAGTCCAACCTCGGCGACGATGCGCAAAGCCACTACGCCGGCCACTCCAACCGCCAGGCTTTCGAGCGGGCCCTGGGGCGCCGGACCATCGATGAGTTACAGCTGTATGCCGACACCCAGCAGCGCTCGCTCCAGGAATGCGCCACGGCGCTGGGCCTGCCGGCGCTCTGATTTTGCGTCCCACAGCATCAGCCAGAACGGCTGATGCTGGCCCTTTCCAGCAGCCACCGCAGGGCAATGGCTACAGGGTGTTTCGCCAGCCCTGATCGACAACATGCCGATACGAAACAGCCCGCCTCGCCCACTCCCCTCCTGCTTACCTTCCCATGACGCCTTCAGGTGCACCGTCAGTCGCCTGGGGGTCGTTACCCCCCCTTCTTATTTTGTCTCTACATGGATACAGTTCTCATGGATTACGAGATCCTGCAGACGACCGTCTTTGCCCGATGGCACATCACACTACGGGACCTGCGCGCCAGGATCGCCATCGCTCGGCGTATCGAGCGGGCTTCGGCGGGCAACCTGGGCGATGTGAAAAACCTCGGTGGCGGTCTCTCGCAAAAGCGCGTGAACACAGGCGCCGGCTACCGCCTCTATTTCACGGTTCGCGGCAATACCCTCATCGTCCTGCTGCTGGGTGGCGACAAGTCCAGCCAGCCTGCCGATATCTGCCAGGCCCGTTCCCTGGCCAAGGAGTTCTGATATGTCCGACACACTGGTTCCCTTCGACATCGCCGCCCTGCTCGACAGCGACCAGGCGATCAGCGAATACCTGTCCCAGATCCTGGCCGATGGCGATACCGACGAACTGATCCGCGCCCTGGGCCACGTCGCCAGGGCCCGGGGCATGACGCAGATTGCCAAGACCAGCGGCCAGGGCCGGGCCAGCCTCTACAAGGCCTTCGCCCCGGGTGCCAAGCCGCGTTTCGATACCGTGGTCAAGATCATGCGCGCTCTGGGCCTGCAGCTGTGCACCACCGTGTCCCGAGGCTGAAGCTGGCCAAGGCGACAGGCAATGCAGCAGGCGGCTGTGTCGCCTTGGCGTCTTGCTGGAGGGGGCGCCGAAAGCTCTTGGCAACCGCTGGCAACAAGCGTCGAACCTGTGCGGGTTGCATGAGCGGCGTTACAGAAGTCGTGGGGCGGGAACCCCGGAGAGGGTGTTCGCCCAGTGCTCTGGCCTGGCAATCCATGCACCGGTAAAGAGCCCTTGCACCGGGCGAACGAGAACTATTTTAATCGAACGACTAAAGAAAGTCCGTGCACATATTCTGAAGAATTCTGAACACAAAGCTGGCGGAAAATTTTTCATTCCGCTCACTTTCGTTCAACTTCCCGCGTGGACCTCCCGAAATCCGGCGCACCGGCCGCCACAACGACCGGCGCCCGGTCTCGGTCAACCTTCGTGCTGTGTAGTGACTTGCAACACATCGGTGTAGGTCACCACCACGCTCTGGCCGACCTTGAGGTCTTTCAGCCGGGCCTGGACTTCCGGTTTCTCCACGTCCAGGACCTTCTTGTTGCCCGCCGGCCCCTGGAAGGTCAGCTGGTTGTTCTTCAGGTCGATGTCGGTGATCTTCAGTTGCACCCGTACCTGGCGATAGGCTTCACCGCCCGGGTTGGGGTTGTCCTTGGTGGCGCGAATCACCCCGGCGCGTCCAGCGGCATTCGGCAGGCCTTTTTCCACATCGGTGTCCAGTACCGCCACCACTGCGTGGGTGACCCGCACATTGACCTGATCGCCCACCTTCAAATTGCCCAGGTCCTTGGCCTGGTCGCTCAGTTGCACGTGCACCGGTTGGCCCTCGGCGCCTTCCAGCACCACGCGATGATTGACGGCATCCACGGAGAGCACCTTGGTCACCCGTTCATCGGCCTCCACGGTACCGGCCAACGGAATCTCGGCGGCATGGGCATGCAGGCTGGCAGCGGACAACAGAGTGGCCAAGGCAACGGCTTTGGCCAGGGAGTGAAGCGGCTTCATAGAAGTTCATCCTTGTAATTGAAGACAAGCCCCGCGCCTTTCAGGTGCGCGGTGCCGCTTGAGCATAGACGCTGCAAATGCCCACGCCGCCGCGCACCACCGACTCGTTGCCCCCCGTTCAACCACCGAGCGCCCGCACCAGCACGGCCTGGTTCTGCAACTGCGCGGTCTTGATCCGCGACAGCGCGCTCTGCGCCGTCAGCTCGACCCGCTGGGCCTGCAGCACATCGAGAAACGGCGCCTCGCCGGCGGCCCAGGAACGCTGGATCTGCTGCGCCGCCGAACTGGCCTGCGCCGCGGCGCTGGCCAGATGCTGCTGGCTTTCGGCATTGCGCCGGGCCGCGGCGAGGGCCGACTCGACTTCCGCCACCGCGCCGAGCACGGTACGGCGATAACCGAGCAAGGCCTGGCGCCCCTCGGCGTCGCGCAACTCCACCACCGCGCGCCGGCGCCCGCCGTCCAGCAGCGGCACGCTGGCATTGATACCGGCCAGCCAGAAGGTCGAGCTGGCCAGGTTCGCGGCACTGACACCGTCGACCAGCGAGCCCAGGGCTGCCGACAGGCTCAGGCGCGGCAGCAGGTCGGCCTTGGCCACCCCGACCCGCGCGTAGGCAGCGACCAGCCGGGCCTCGGCGGCGCGGATGTCGGGGCGCCGACGCAGCAGGTCGGCCGGTGTGCCGGCATCCACCAGATCCACCTCGCTCAGTTGCGCCGGGCTGGCGGCGAACTGCTGGTACAGCGTCTCGCTCGGCTGCGCCAGCAACACCGCCAGGCGGTGCAGCGAACGCTGCCACTCCAGTTGCAGGGCCGGCACCTGGGCCGCGGTGGATTCCGACTGGGAACGGGCCCGCAGCAGATCGGCCTGCGGGCTGCTGCCCGCCGCATACAGTTGCTCGGTCAGTTGCAGGGTACGGCTCTGGCTCTCGGCGTTCTGCCGCACGATGCTCAGGCGCTCTTCCAGCCCCCGTGCCTGGGCATAGGCCTGCACCACCTCGGTGACCAGCGCCACCTTGACCCCACGCGCTTCTTCCGCGCTGGCCTGCAGGTCGGCATCGGCGGCCCGCACGCCTTCGCGAATCCGCCCGAACAGGTCGATCTCCCAGGAGGCGTCGAGCCCCAGGCTCAGCGGCTCGGTAATCAAGGGCTCGCTGAAACCGGCCTGGTCCGCCGAAATCCGTTGCCGGGCGGCACCGGCCCCCAGGTTCAGCTCGGGGCTCGCGCCGGCGGCCGCGACACCGCGCAAGGCACGACTGGCATCGATTCGCGCCAGGGCGATCTGCAGGTCGAGGTTTTCCTCCAGCGCCCGCGCCACCAGGCGGTCGAGCAAGGGGTCGTGGTACAGCGTCCACCATTGCTCGGCAATGCCCGCCGCCGGTATGTGCGGCGCATTGACGAAACGCCCGGCGGGCGCCTCGACAGCCGGTGGCAAGGTCGGCGCGGCGCAGGCCGCAAGCAGCGCCGCGGTAAAGGCCAGGGCGGGAAAACGCAGCAGGTTATTCATGGACCACTCCCGAAACAGAGACGCTGGATGGGGCCTGCAACCGCCGCTCGCCCCCGGCGAGACGGCGGATCAGGACATAGAAGATCGGGGTGAACAGCAGGCCGAACAGGGTCACGCCGATCATGCCGAAGAACACCGCCGAACCGACCGCCTGGCGCATTTCCGAACCGGCGCCCTCGGACAGCACCAGCGGCAGCACACCGAGGATGAAGGCCAGGGAGGTCATGAGGATCGGGCGCAGGCGCAGGCGACACGCCTCCACCACGGCCTCGACGATGCCCTGCCCGTCCTGCTCCTGCTGCCGCGCCACCTCGACGATCAGGATGGCGTTTTTCGCCGCCAGCCCCACCAACACGATGAAACCGATCTGGGTCAGGATGTTGATATCCAGGCCCATCAGGCGCACGCCACCGGCGGCGGCCAGCAGACACATGGGCACGATCAGCAGGATCGCCAGCGGCAGGCTCCAGCTGCCGTACTGCGCGGCCAGCACCAGGTAGACGAAGATCACACAGAGCGGGAATACCAGCAGGCCCATGTTGCCGGCGGTGGTCTGCTGGTAGCTCAGGTCGGTCCACTGGTAGGTGATGCCCGGTGGCAGGGTCTGCTCGGCCAGGCGCTCCATGGTTTGCAGGGCGAAATCGGAGCCCAGCCCGGGCAAGGTGTCGCCGTTGATTTCCGCGGTCGGGAACAGGTTGTAGCGTGGGAAACGCTCGACCCCCAGCGACTCGTGCAACCGCGTGACGCTAGCGATCGGCACCATGTCGCCGGCCTCGTTGCGTACCTTGACCCGCGCCAGGTCCTCTGGCGTGACCCGGTACGGCAAGTCCGCCTGGGCCGTCACCCGATAGGTGCGGCCCACCAGATTGAAATCGTTGATGTAGGTCGAGCCGAAATAGGTCTCGATGGCCTGGTTGATCTGGCTGCTGGGCACCCCGAGCATCTCGGCGCGCTCACGGTCCAGCTCGACGAACACCTGCGGCGTGCGGGCCGAGAACGGCGAGTAGACACCGGTCATGCCCTGGGTCGCATTGGCCGCGGCGATCAGTTGCTCGGTGGCCTTGGCCAGGGCCTGGCTGCCCAGGCCGGCGCGGTCCTGCAGGCGCATGGAGAAACCGCCAGTGCTGCCCAGGCCCTGGACCGGAGGCGGCATGGCGACAATCACCGACGCACCGCTGACCACCTTCAGGCGCTCGCGCAGGTCGGCGGCGATCTTGTCCGAGGTCAGGCCGCGCAGCTTGCGCTTGGACCAGGGCTCGAACACCGGCGCCAGGCCGGACGAGTTGGAAGAACTGGTGCCGGTGACCATGGAGAACCCGGAGAACGTCGGTACCCGGTCGACACCCGGCACTTGCAGGGCGATGGCTTCGATCTGCCGGGAAATCTCGTTGGTGCGCTCCAGCGCAGCGCCTTCCGGCAGTTGCACGATCACCACCAGGTAACCGCGGTCCTGGGCCGGAATGAAGCCCTTGGGCGTGGACACCAGCAGGTAAGCCGTGGCCGCGATCAATACCGCGTAGATCGCCAGCATCAATGGAGTGCGCGCCACCAGGCCCCGCACGCTGCCGGCATAGCCCGCCGAAAGCTTGAGGAAGCCGCGGTTGAAGCCCTCCGCTGCGCGCTTGAGCAGGCCGGCCACGCCGCGCCGTGGCGCCTGATGCGCCTTGGGGTCGTGGCGTCGCAGGATCATCGCCGCCAGCGCCGGCGACAGGGTCACCGAGTTGAACAGCGAGATCGCCGTGGCCACCGCGATGGTGATGCCGAACTGACGGAAGAACTCGCCGGAGATCCCCGGAATGAACGCCGTGGGAATGAACACCGCACAGAGCACCAGGGTGATCGCCACCAGCGCGCCGCCAATTTCCTGCATGGTGATCAGCGTGGCCTGCAACGGGCTCTTGCCCTCGGCCAGATGGCGCTCGACGTTTTCCACCACGACGATGGCGTTGTCGACCACGATGCCCACCGCCAGCACCAGGCCGAACAGGGTCAGGTTGTTGATCGAGTAACCGAGCATGGCCATCACCGCGAAGGTCCCCACCAGCGACACCGGAATCGCCAGGATCGGGATGATCGACGGCCGCCAGCCTTGCAGGAATACCAGGATCACCAGCACCACCAGGATCACCGCCTCGTAGATGGTCTTGCCCAGCTCGCCGATGCTGTCGGCGATGAACGCGGTGGGGTTGTAGCCGATGCTGTATTCGATGCCTTCGGGGAATTCCTTGCTCAGGTCCTGCATCGTCTGCTCGACCACCTTCATGGTGGCCAGGGCATTGGCGCCGGGACGCTGCAGCACCTGCAAGCCGATGGCCGGGTGGCGCAGGTAATAGGTGTTGTTGACGTAGGCCAGGCCGGCGATTTCGGTGCGCGCCACATCCTTCAGGCGCACCAGGCGCCCGGCGCTGCCGGACTTGATGACGATGTTGTCGAAGTCCGCCGGCTCTTTCAGGCGGCCTTCGAAAATCAGGTTCGGCTGGAAGGCCTGGGACGCCACCGGCGGTTGCGCGATCACCCCGCCCGCCACCTGGGTGTTCTGCGCGCGCACCGCGGCAATGATGTCCGCCGGCGTCAGGTTGAAGGACGCCACGCGCTCCGGGTCGAGCCAGATGCGCATGGAGTATTCACGGGCGCCCAGCGGATTGATGTCGCCCACGCCGTCGATGCGCTTGAGGGTATCGGCGACGGTCCGGATGGCGAAGTTGGACACGTAGAGCTGGTCGTAGGTGCCCTTGGGCGAGGAAATGAAGATGGTCGACAGCTGGGTCGGCGACGACTTGCGCACCGACACGCCGCTGCGCTGCACCGGCTCCGGCAGGCGTGGCGTGGCCAGGGCCACGCGGTTCTGCACCAGCACCTGGGCCTTGTCGACATCGGTGCCGCTCTTGAACGTCACGGTCAGGTTGAGGCTGCCATCGGAGGTCGCCTGGCTGTACATGTAGAGCATGTCCTCGACGCCATTGACCTCCTGTTCGAGGGGGATCGCCAGGGTCTCGGCCACGGTCTGCGCCGACGCGCCCGGGTAGGTCGCCTGCACCACCACGGTGGGCGGCGCGATGTCCGGGTACTCGGACGTCGGCAGGACCAGGTAGGCCAGGCCGCCGACGATCATCAGCACGATGGACAGCACGATCGCCAGCACCGGCTGTTCGACGGAGATTTTCCCCAGGTTCATAGCGGCGCTCCTTCGCTGGCCGCGGCCTTCGGCGCCAGCGCCAGGGCCTGCTCGCTGGCGGTCGCGGTCTCGCCGACCCGCACCCGCTGGATGCCGTCGACGATTACCCGGTCCTCGGGCAGCAGGCCGCTGGCGACTTCGCGCAGGCCGTCATGCAGCTTGCCCAACTGCACCGGGCGCAGTTCCACCTGGTTCTGCGCATTGAGCACATAGACCACCTTGCGCGTGGCATCGACGCTGATCGCCGTGTCCGGCAGCAACAGCGCCTGATAGCTCGGGCGCCCGGAGAACTGCACACGCCCGAACTGCCCCGGGCTCAGGCGCAAATCCGGGTTGGCCACCCGGGCGCGCTGGCGCAGGGTGCCGGTGGACGGGTCGAGGCGGTTGTCGATGAAGTCCATGCGCCCGCTCAGGGTCGGCTCGCTCTGCCCCGGCAAGGCGATGCGCACCAGGTTCTGGCCCGCGGCGCCCTGCTCCTGGCGGTGGTACTTGAGGTAGCTCTGTTCATCGATATCGAAGTAGATGTCGATGGGGTCCAGGGAGACGATGGTGGTCAGCAGGGTCGCGTTGTTGTTACCGCCGTTGACCAGGTTGCCTTCGCTGATCAGCTTGCGGCTGATCCGCCCGCTCATGGGCGCGGTGATGCGCGTGAACTCCAGGTCGAGCCGGGCATTGCTCAAGGCGCCTTCGGCGCTCAGGACTTCGGCCTGGGCCGCCTGCCGCGCCTGCAAGCGCTGGTCATACAGGCTGCGGGCAATGGTCTTCGATTCGATCAGCACCTTGGCCCGGGCATATTCCTGCTCGGCCAGGGCCAGCTGCGAACGGACCTGGGCCAGCTTGCCCTGGGCCTGGACCACCGCAGCCTGGAAGGAGCGCGAATCGATGACGAACAGCAGGTCGCCCTTCTTGACGATGGCACCGTCGGTGAAGGCGACCTTTTCCAGGTAGCCGCTGACCCGCGAACGCACTTCCACCGAATCGGTGGCCTCGAAACGTCCGGTGAAGCTGTCCCAATCGATGATCTGCCGGCTCACCGGCTGGCTCACCGAAACCGTCGGCGGCGCGGGCGGGGCCAGTACCTGGTCCGGACCGCAGCCGGACAACGCCGACAGCAGCGCCAGGCCGACCGCGGACAACGCGGCGAACTTCAAGGGTTTGGACTTCATCGCGGATAATCCTGGTTTCATAACTTTCTCCGGGGTTGGCGAATAACTTTGCAACCCAGTTTTCAGCCACACAAAAGAGTCGACCGGCTACTTTCCAGCAGCGGCCGCTTGAACTTGAAACTTCAGTTTTGTGCCGAGCCCGCGCTCAGTGCGCGGTTTCTTTCGACAAAGGCGCCGGACTCCTCGGCCTGCACGCTGAGCACGGAAGACAAGGCCAGCAAGGCAAGGAACAAGGCTGCGGATTTTTTCAGGCTGAACATGACGGAGAACCTCAGTGATATTTAAGTTGAGCGAATTCTCCGTCTTTGAAAGAAAAGATAAATGCGGCGCTGGGGAAAAGAATATTGAGTCGAAGTCATGAATCGACACTTCATTAGTTCAACAGAACACCACTCACAGTTTGACGCGAGAGATAAATGAATATTGGGCAAATAACTAATGACCGGTACTCACGAATAGCTCGTTAATAACCGGTCATCTCCAGATAACCGCTGCCGCTATGGCTACCGCTCAGTTGCACCGGCCCTTCCCAATAAGGAATGCGCAGGTTCATCCAGGCCTTGGGGTTGAGTGCCTCGGCATGGATGTCCAGGCCGTGGCCGGGTATGCGCAGACGCCAGCGGGTGGGCAGCGTGCGCCCGGCCACCTTGGAGTCCGCCAGCGGGGTGAGCTGGATATCGTCCTTGTGCAGGGTCCGGGTGTGGCCGTTGGGCTCGATCCAGGTGCCGGTGATGTAGGGCGGCTTGTGGTTTTCCCGCACGCGAAACAGCATCAGCCGCTCGCCGCTGTCCAGGTGCAGGGAGAACCAGTCCCAACCGCTCTGCCCGGCCGCCAGGGGCTGGCTGCTCCATTCGCGGTCGAGCCAGGCCGGGCCGCTGACCTGATAGGTCTGGCCGTCGATCTGCAGGCTGCCCGAGGCCTGGAAAAACGGCTGGCTGTAGTAATAGGACGCCTGGCCCTGCTCGGACTTGCGGCTGTAGCCGCCCTCGCCCTGGAGCACCAGGGGCTTATCGCTGCGCAGCTGCAAGCGGTAGGCGAAACCCGGGCCGCTGGCCTGCAATTGCATGTGGGCCAGCGGGTCAGGATCGGCATCGGCGCCGGCGGACTGGCTGGTAAGACTCCAGTCGTCGATCCACGCCTGGAACGGCTGCAGCGTCACCCCGGCCTGCCCCACTCCGCCGCGGGCATACCGTTCGGCGGCGTGATGGCTGTTGGCCGAGGTGGCGGCGGCGTGACCGAGCCAGACATTGGGCGCCTGCCAGCCGGGCTGGTCGGGCTCGGCGCGCAAGGCGCTGCGAAACAGCGTCCACTGCACACCGAAGCGCTGGCCGTCGCTGGCCTTGAGGTCGGCGGTGAGGTACCACCATTCGATGCGAAAACCGTCATGCACGCCATGGTCGGCGGGGAAGCTGAACACCCGCCCCGGCACCACCTGGGTGAACGCCGCGGCGTCCTCGCCCAGGCCGGCGAAACCTTGCGCCGGCTCGGCGCCCTTATCGCAACCGCACAGGGCTGCCACCAGCAACAGGCCAAGCAGCCGTTCAATCTTCATGGGCGAACGTCCTGAGCAAATCCGCCGGCTGGCTGCGATACAAGCGCAGCAACGGCCAGGCCGACGCGAGCAAGGTGGCCAATACCGCCAGCGCCAGCAGCTGCACCAGTTGCAGCGGGAACACCCGCAACGGCAGGCGCCAGCCGAAGGCCTGGACGTTGATCACCGTGTCCAGGCACCAGGCCAGGGCGATGCCCAGCGGCAGCGCCAGGAGCAAGGTCAGCAGCGCCAGCAGCCAGGTCTGCCCGAGGTTGAGCAGCATCAACTGGCGCCGGCTCACCCCCAGCGCCCACAGCGGCGCGAGCTGGCCGAGGCGGCTCTGGCTCTGGGTCAGCAGGCTGATGAACAGCGCCACGCCGGCCACCCCCAGGGTCAGGCTGTTGAGCGCGGCGGTGGCGGCGAAGGTGCGTTCGAATACCTGGCTGGACCAGCCCTTGAGCTGCGCCTGCTCGACGATACGGCTGTCGTCGAGGCCAAAGCGCTGCTGCAAGGCGCTTACCAGCGGCGCCACGGCGGATGGCTCGATGCGCAGATTAAAGCGGTTGGGCGTCAGCTGCGGCCAGTGCGCCAGCAGGTGCTCGGCATTCACCAGCAGATGGCCCCTGGGGTTGCCGTAGTCGGCGTAGATCGCCACCACTTGCGGCGCCCACTGCCCCACGGGCACGGGAATCTCCAGCCGGTCGCCCAACCGCACCTTGAGCCGGCGCGCGGTCTGCTCGCTGAGCATCAGGCTGTCGGCGCTGGCCAGTTGGGTCCAGGGCTGCTCGCCCAGGGCTTCGAGCAAGGGCCAGTGCTGGCGGTAGTTAGGATGGTCGATCACCCCGTACAGGTCCGCCGGCCAGCCTTGCAGTTGCAGCGCCACCTGCCGGACGGGCAGCACCGCGGCAATGGCGTCCTGCTCCGGCAGCCAGCCTTGCAGCGCCTGTGCCTGCGCCGGGGTTTGCGGGTTGAGGTACAGCTCGGCGCTCAGGCGCTGGTCGAGCCAGTCGTCGAAGGTCTGGCGAAAGCCGGCGGTCATGCTGCCGGCGCCGATATTCGCCGCCAGCGCCAGCAGCAGCGCCATCAACGCCAGGCTCAGGGCCGGCAACTGCTGCCGGCAATCGGCGAGGAACCACTGCCCGAGCACCGAACGGCTGCGCCCGAGCAGCGCGCTGAGCAATGCATTGAGCAACACCGGCAGCCCCAGGGCCGCCCCCAGCAGCAGGCCGGCCATCAGGACAAAACCGCTGCCCAGGCTGTCGCCCCAGGTCCAGGCCGCGCCCGCCAGCGCCGCCAGGGCCGTCGCCACCCAGGCCTGACGCCGCAGCCAGCGCGCATACGCCTGGTGCCAGGCCTGGGGATCGGCCAGCGCCAGCAGCGGCAGGCGCGCCGCCCGCAGCAGACTGTTGGCCCCCGCCAGCAAGGCGCCGAGCAGGCTCAGGCCGATGCCGCCGAACCACCACCCGGGGCTCAGGCTCAACTGCCCCGCCACCTCGGCGCCATACAGGCCGCGCAGGCTGGCGGCGACATCCGGCAGCAGCACGCTGGCCAGCAGGTAACCACTGAGCACCCCGGCCAGGCCGCCGAGCAAGGCCAGGCCGCCCAGTTCGACACAAAGGCAGAGCATCAGCATCCGCGCGCTGACCCCGCAGGCGCGCAGCGTGCGCAACAGGCCGCGACGTTGTTCCAGGGCCAGGCCGATGGCCGCGTGCACGATAAACAGGCCGACCAGGAACGACAGGAAACCCAGGGCATCGAGGTTCAGGTGAAAGCTCTCGGTCAGGCGCGCCAGATCGTTTTCTTCACTGCCGCGCTTGAGCACCAGCAGGCCCTTGAACGCATCGGGCAAGGCCGGCGCGCTCGCAGCGAAATCCGCCGGCAACAGCAGCCGTGAGACCTGCTGCGGCAAGCCCAGCAGCGGCTGGGCAAAACCGATATCCACCAGCAGCAGCCCCGGCGCCATGTCCGCCTGGCTGTGCAGCGGCGGCAGTGACTGGCCGCTCGCGGTGGTCGGTCGGTCGCCTTCGCGATAGCCGAGGGCGGCCAGGGTCTGCGGGGCGATCCAGGTGCGGCCCGGCGGGCTGACGAATTCGACCATCCGCGCGGAGTCCAGCACTTGGCCGGCGACCGCCGAACCGGCCGGCAGCGACAGTGGCTCGATCCCCAGCAATTGCAGGCGCTGCTGTTCATGGCCCTTGAGCGTCAGCCGGCCTTGCACCACCGGCGACACCGGCCAGCCGGCCCGGCGCAGGCCGACGAACACCTCCTGGGAAAACGGCGCGCCGTTGGCCGTGGCCAGGCTGGCCTGGGGCGCGCCGCCGATCAACTGGCTGGCCTTGGCGTAACTGTCCCGCGCCTGACTGTTGAGCGCCTGCACCCCGGTCAACAGGCTGGTGGCCAGCCACAGCCCGGTCAGCACACTGAAGAACTGCACCGGGTGCCGCCGCCAATGGCTGAGCAGCGCCCGCAGGCTGTGCCAGAAAACCCGCACCTCAGGGCTCGCCCGCGCCGGCCAGGCGCCCGCCATGCAGCACCGCGATCCGCCCCAGGCGACTGGCCACGCGCGGGCTGTGGGTGACCATCAACAGGCTGGTGGGGGTATCGGCCAGCAGCTCCAGCAACAGTTGCAGCACATCGTCGCTGGTGGCTTCGTCGAGGCTGCCGGTGGGTTCGTCGGCCAGCAGCAGCCGCGGCTTGCCGGCCAGGGCACGGCCCAGGGCCACCCGCTGTTGCTGGCCGCCGGACAGTTGCTCCGGATAACGCCGCAACAGATCCCCCAGGCCCAGGCGCTCCACCAGTTGCGCCTGCCAGCGCCCATCGAAACGCCCGGCCAGCCGCGCCTGGAACCCCAGGTTGTCCTCCACCCGCAGGCTGCCGATCAGGTTGAATTGCTGGAACACCAGCCCGACTTCGGTCCGCCGCCAATTGGCCAGCTGGTTTTCGTTCATCCGCTCCAACTGCCGATCGCCAATGCGGATGCTGCCGCGATCGACCTTGTCCAGGCCGGCGATCAAATGCAGCAAGGTGCTCTTGCCACTGCCCGACTCGCCCATCAGCGCCAGGCTGGCGCCCTGCTCCAACTGCAGGTCGACCCCCTGCAACACCGTCAACGGGCCCTGGGGCGTGGCGTAGCTTTTGCAGACGGCTTGAACATCGAGCATGGGTGGGCTCTGGCAACGGAAGGAAGGCTCAAGGATAGCGCTTGTCAGGGCATGAGGGTTTGCGGCGCACCACCCAGGGTTCGACCTGCGTCCGGACAACCCGGCAAGGGCTCAATGAACTCATATCTGGCTGCTATGTGGTTCTTGTACAGACGCTCCTGATACACCCGCTTTGTCTGCAGCACCCACTCATCGGTATCAGCCCTCCCCTCAGCAGCATTTGAGGGACTGATACTCGTCATTTTCGGGCACCTTCAGGCCGCAACGCTGCTCGGTGGCATTGGCAAAGCGACGCAGCAGTTCGATGGCACCGTTGCGCGCCTCTGTCGAGAGGTCGCTCGAAAGATGACGAGCCTCTCCCACTAGATCCGATCGAATCCTTTCATACACGGCCAAGCCTTCTGGCGTTGCGCTGATCGCCACCGCCCGGCCATCGGTCACGTCCTGGATACGGCGCACCAACCCCTGCTTGCCCAGCGAGTCGACCAGCCGGCTCGCATTGCTCTTGTCGAGGAAAAGCTCACTGGCCAGAGACTGCACACGAACGGGCCCGGACTTGATCACATGCTCAAGCGCATAGCATTGGGTGACGGAGAGGCCTTCGCAGCAACTGCGGTCCCGGTCACGGAACTGGTAGACCCGGACCAGGTGACTGAGTGCCTCATAAAGCGCCTCTGCATCCTGGTCGATCTGGTCAATTTTTGGCATAGCGGACGACTCGAAATTTCGGGAACTCAGGCAGATAGCACCTTAGCAGGCATAGCGACAATCATTTTGGATATAAGCATGTCACAAAATTGTTTCTTGACTTTAGTTGCGAGTCGCAACGTATTTTGCCACTGTAGGTTCCCGAAAAGGCCATGAGGCCGCTCAGTTACATGCTCCGGTAACGCTAGGGGGGTGCAGGGATGTTGACGCAAGTGCTCAGGATTAAAGCGGGCCCCTGGTTACGAAGCCTATGGAATAGCGCTTCCATTCCTCTGCCGGTCGCCATGCTGCTAGGTGCGATTTTGCTCCCCCTGCTCGGAGGCGCAAGCAGTAGCAGCGTCTTTGAAACGCTCAGCAAAGGCTTCGGCAATAACCTTGGCTATTTCGCCATCGTCATTCTGTGTGCGTTCTTCATTGCAGGCTGGATAGCAGCGCGAGGCAGCGCCTCGTTTGGCAAATTTGGCGTATCGCTTTCACCCTTGCTGGGCGCCGGGATGGTGTGTCCCGACACGGCCTACGCCTCTCTGGCCCCGATTGCCGGGAACCACAAGAAGTACATCGCAATCGGGTGCTATTCGGGATTCAAGCTGCTCATGCCTGCCGGCCCGCTGATCATCGGCATCGGATTAGGGGCGAACCCCCATGACCCGAGATTCCTCTATCTGGGGCTGCTGCTCACCGTTGTTACCTGGATAACCGGGTCGGTCTGGACCCATTGGACAACCCGGGCGGACTTCCCAGGGGCCAATCGTGCAACCGTTGCGGCTATGCCTCAGGACTCGGTTGCCAAAGTGATCATGCCCCTGGCGGTATTCTTCGTACTCCTGATCGCGGGATATGCGATACCGAAGAACCAGCATCCGGCTATCGAGTTCTTTACGACGCCGGCCGGTGCACTGATCGCTACCTCGCTGCTGATTGCGTTGAACAGCAAGCCTGGCGAGGTCCAGGATCTTCTGTCCAAGGCCATGCGCAGGACCAGCTCGCTGCTATTCACCATCGGCTGTGCCTCTGCATTGGGCCTGGCCCTGGGCAAGGTGCTTCCAAAGGAACTGCTTGAACACCCGCTCGCCACGTCAGGCAGCTCCACGCATATTCTCGTTGGGGTGTTCGTGTTGGCTGCCATTTTCAAAACATTGAATGGCTCCTCGCTTGCAACTTTTGCTGCAATTCCACCTGTTCTAACTCCCCTCTTGGCATCCAGTGGAGTGGACTTGATGAGCATTACCTTTGCAGTTTGCCTCGGGTCTTTCATCGCCATTCTCCCCAACGACAGTTACTACTGGTTGGTCAAGTCAGACGCTTTTCCTGAATACCCCACGGGAAGATACATGCGCCTGATTACAGCGGGTTCAGCCCTGCAAGCATTGGCGGGCCTCGCCGCCCTGTTGCTGGTATCGCCTTAACTTCGAATCCAACTTCGAACTCTTGCAACACCCACAGTGGCGGCGCGTCGTTCCCGCAGGCTTGCTCCCTGAGCAAGCCTTTGTCGGCGCTCGTTACTTCGGTTGCTGCACGGTACGCAGATAGGGCTTCAACGTCTTGAAGCCTTGCGGGTACTTCTTCCTGGCGTCTTCGTCGGAGACCGAGGTGGGAATGATCACGTCATCGCCCGGGCGCCAGTTCACCGGGGTGGCGACGGTGTGCTTGGCGTTCAGTTGCAGGGAATCGAGCAGGCGCAGCACTTCATCGAAGTTGCGCCCGGCGCTCATCGGGTAGACCAGCATGGCCTTGACCTTCTTGTCCGGGCCGATGATGAACACCGAACGCACGGTGGCGTTGTCCACGGCGGTGCGCGCGCCGCCACTGGCATTGGGGTGGATCATGTCGTAGAGCTCGGCCACCACCAGGTTTTCGTCGCCGATCATCGGGTAGTTGACCGCATACCCCTGGGTTTCCTGGATGTCGCCGACCCAGGCCTTATGGTCGCTGACCGGGTCGATACTGAGCCCGACGATCTTGGTGTTGCGCTTGTCGAACTCCGGCTTGAGCCTGGCCATGTAACCGAGCTCGGTGGTGCACACCGGGGTGAAGTCCTTGGGGTGGGAGAACAGGATCGCCCACTGATCGCCGATCCACTCGTGGAAGTGCAGCGGACCTTCGGTCGTGTCGGCAGTGAAATCGGGTGCTTCGTCGCCAATGCGGATTGCCATGGTTGGTCTCCTTGCAGTGAGCTGTGAGGGGGCTGACGGCTGTTGCGACGGCGTTCGGATACGGCGTGAACCGGTCGGCGCGAATCAGTATAGGAGACACATCCGGCCAGGCGAGCGCCGACCAAAAAGCCCGGCAGTCTCGCACTGCCGGGCTTTGCTCTCAGGTCCGCCTTCAGAAGCGGTAGTTGGCACTCAGCTCCAGGGGGCGAGGCGCCGGTAACGCTCGTCGCAGACGTGCCGGCTGAAACCTTCGAGGTCCAAAGGCACCCCATGAATCAGCGCCGCCCCTATCGACCAGCGGCGACGGGCTATAGTATTTCGCCCCTTTTCTTCATCGCAGGACGCGAAAGATGAATTACACCCAGGCCCAACTGAAATACCGGCTGTCCATCGCCGCAGGCGCATTGCTGTTCACCGGCGCCTTGATCTCCACCGTGTTTTCCACCCTGAAAATGCTCAACTGGCGCATGAACAGCTACAGCGACGCCGCGGTGCTGCTCAACCGCCAGATCAAGGACTTTGTGTTCATGGTCCACAACAACACCCAGCCCCTGGAGTGGTTCTGGGACAACAGCCCGACCCCCGACTTCATCCACCTGAGCAACCCGCCCCACTGGAAATTCCTGGTGATCTACCTGCTGATCTTCGTCGGCGCGGCCCTGTTCACCTGGGGCCGGACCCTGATGCGCAAAGTCGAAGAAGTCGAACCGCTGATCCAGGCCCGGCTCAAGGCCGCAGCAGCAGAAGGCGTCGCGGTCATGACGTTGCAGCAACTGGAGGAGTCGACTCCGGTGGACGCCGTGCCTTCGTTTTTTTCGCAGGTTCGACTGCTTTGTGTGCTGCCGTTGGGGATAGCCGTGGTTTATCTGGGTGTGCTGTGGATGTTGCACATTTTGTGAGGCCGGTGGTGGGGAACTGAGGGCTCTGTGGTCGGTGACTTTGCCAAATCAAGGATCTTTCAGAGCACTTCTAATGTATGAAGTCGACAGGAGAGCAAAACCACAAAGTGATCCACATGCTGCAATTATCAGCAGCAAACTGCCAGAAACAGTCACTTCATCCCTCCTGAACTTTGCGGCGCATCCCACTAGTGTTCTGTCTCAAAAATAAATATCCCACTTGAGCTACTCTTCCATGGTCAGCCGTGACGTGGAGTGCTGCTATGAATTCTCAAGACATCGTGCTTAGTGACGACGAGCAGATTGAGCTGAACCGACGAGTTCGCTCTGCCACCATCAGCCAGCGCGACGGTCGTCGAGCACGCGTAATCTTGCTAGCTGCTCAAGGTCACTCACGTAACGAAATCGCTGTGTTGACTGGCCTCTCCGTGGTTTCTGTCACTCGTTGGTGCAAGCGTTTTCAAGCACTGCGCCTTCAAGGTTTGGTGGATCTGCCGGGGCGAGGTCGCAAGCCATCATTGCCTGCCGAAGCCTTGAAGCGAACGCTTGAGCAGGTCACTCAACCGCGTATCGGTCAGCCTCGCTGGAGCTGTCGTAGCATGGCGCGTGTCGCCGGTATTTCGCCGGCCAGCGTTCAGCGGATCTGGGCTGCCAACGACATCAAGCCGCACCTGACCCGCACCTTCAAGCTGTCCAATGACCCTCACTTCGAAGAAAAATTCTGGGACGTTATCGGGCTGTACCTGGCGCCACCTGATAAAGCGCTGGTGCTTTGCTGCGATGAAAAGAGCCAGGTTCAAGCTCTGCAACGCACGCAGCCAGGCTTGCCATTGGGCATCGGCCATATCCGCACGCAAACCCATGACTATGTCCGCCACGGCACGCTAACGCTGTTCGCCGCCATGGACTATTTGCAAGGTCGACTGATCAGCAGCATCGAGACACAGCATCGGCATCAGGAGTGGCTGGCCTTCTTGAAAAAGATCAACCGGGAAACCCCCAAAGGCCTGCAGCTGCATTTGATCGTGGATAACTACGCCACCCACAAGCATCCCGTGGTCAAGGAATGGCTCAAGCGGCATCCCCGATTCCACCTGCACTTCACCCCGACCTCAAGCTCCTGGATGAATATGGTTGAACGCTTTTTCCGGGATATCACCGTTTACTTACACGACGGCAGCTTCAGCTCCACACGTGAACTGGCCAGCTCAATTACCACGTTTTTAGCGCTGCATAACGCTCAGCCCTACCGGTACGTCTGGAGCGCGAAAGGTGAAGATATCTTGCGCAAGATCCAACGCGCCCGAGAAGCCATGGACGGCACTATGAAAGAGAACGTTTTATCTGAGACTGAACACTAGCGTACGGCCCTCGCTGCGCTCGGGTTCCCTCGTTCCGGTGTCCATCAGGGGGCATCGCCTCCGGTCGGCTTCGCTTCGACCTCCTCTCGATGTGTACGGCTTCGCCGTACGGCGCTACGCGCCTTCCCCCTGATGAACACCTCCACTCGGCCTGCCGATGGGGCGGGTAGATCAAAAGCAAGATCAAAAGCCCGGCGCGACCTCCCGGTCGGCGCTAAACCTGTAGCCGCTGCCGAGCCCCGGCGAGGCTGCGATAGGACCGAAGGTCCTCCAGCGGTCTCCAGATCCTGCGCCTGCTGCGCAGTCGATCGCAGCCTCGCCGGGGCTCGGCAGCGGCTACAGAATGCGCGTCTTAGCACGCGTTCTCAGCCAGGCCGGCCGGTAGGCCGCCTCGCGTTGCTTTTGCTTTGGCTTTTGATCTGAACGCCCCGTTAACCACGATGGCCGAACGCAGGCATTGAGCCGTGGGTAACCCGGCAGGGATGCCGGGTTAGCCGCCATCAGGCCATGGATGGCCTGTGGCGGCGGCCCACGGATCAATGCCGGAGTGAGGGTATGCCGAGCCTAGGCGAGGCACCGAGTGGTGGGGCGAAGCGTTTTTGGTTCCTTTTTAGGCGTTTGTAAAAAGGGACTCGCCGTAAGGGCGAAACCCTAAGTGGCCGTTACCGCAGCAACGGATATGTCCCCCCTACTGCACCGGCAAAAAATTCATCAGCAACAAGCTCTGCGCATAATTCAGCCCAATCCGCCGATAACGCTCATCAAGCATCTGCGTCAGCAGGTCGAGACGCGCCACGATCTTCCCAAACTCCACCGCAAAACTCAGGTTACTGCCCTCCTCCGAAATCTCGTTGGAAAACAGCAACAACTCCCCATTGGCCCCCTGCCGCTGGCTGAGCATCCAGGTGGCCTTTTCAATATTGCGCGCAGCGTTACTGACAAACCGCGGGTCGATGGTGTCGGTCATGAAAAACTCAGTGCGCCCACCGTGGGCGGTGACCAGCATGCTGCCGATGGCATAGATGAAGGCGCCGACCCGGTCGCCACGAAACTCCGGGCTCAGGGCATAACTCAAGGCCGCCAGGTCACGGCGGTTGCCCAGGGCCGGCAAGGCCTTCTGCTGCTCGATGGCCTGGCGGATGTCCCGCGCGGCGCTGCTGGCGTCGGCGTAACCCCACTCGCGCCACTGGTTGGGGTTGCGCAGGTAGAGCTTGTTCATCAGCAGGTACAGGCTTTGCAGGTTGTCGCGCATGCCCAGGGTGGCCATGCGGTCGACGCTGGTCTGGAAGAATTCCTGGGGTTTGCCATTGCTGAACTGGTGGACCATGTCACGCCCCTGCTGCTGGCTGCAGCCACTGGCGCAGAGCATCAAGACAGCCGCCAGCCACAGCGGCTGGCGCAGGCAAAAGACGCGCAGAAAACAACGAGAAAGCGGATAAACCATCGGCACCGTTCTGGACTCTGGCCGCGCGGGGGATCGGCGCGGCCTGGCCCTGAATAGAACCGCAAAAACGCAAAAAGTGCGGTGGCCCGAGCCTCAGCGCAATTGCAGCGGGTCCACCAGCCCGACGGCGATGGCCATGCCCACCAGTTCCGGCAGGTGTTCGGCCTGCATGCGTTTCATCACCCGTGACCGGTACAGGTCGATGGTCTTGACGCTGACCCCCAGCTGCTCGGCGATCTCGCGATTGCTGTAGCCCTGCACCAACGGCAACAACACGTCCCTCTCCCGCGGCGTGAGGCTCTCCAGGCGCGCTTCGACCCGGGCCTGCCCGGCGTTGCGGCCGTGGCGGTCGTCGGCGCGACTGAGGGCCTGCTGCACACTGTCCAGCAGCAGCTGTTCGTTGTAGGGCTTCTCGATGAAGTCCACGGCGCCGGCCTTGAACGCCCGCACCACGATGGGCACGTCGGCGTGGCCACTGACGAAGATCAGCGGCAGGTGGATACCCCGCTGGCGCAGCGCTTCCTGGACGTTGAGCCCGCCCATGCCGGGCATGCGCACATCCAGCAGCACGCAGGCATCGAGGCTGGGGTCGCAGTGTTCGAGGAACTCCCGGCCGCTGGTGAAGGGCACGGCCTTGAGGCCCACCGACTCCAGCAGCCAGACAGTGGAGTCGAGCATGCCGGGGTCGTCATCGACCACATACACCCGTTGCTGCGCCGCACTCGTCATTGCCTTGCTCCTGTTGTCGGTTGGGTGGGTGAATCGGCTTGCGCCGGGGCCGTCGCCGGCAAGTGGCAGCACATCTTCAGGCCGCGGCTCTGGGGCTGGGCCTGCAAGTCGCCGCCGAAGCCTTCGACGATGCTGCGGCTCATCGACAGCCCGAGCCCCAGGCCGTTGGCCTTGCTGGTGTAGAACGGGGTGAACAGCTGCGCCAGTTGCTCGGCGGAGACGCCCGGGCCCTGGTCGCTGACGCTGACCTCGACCCCGCCTTCGCCGCTGGCCCGGGCGCCGAGGACGATCTGCGAACCCTGCTGCGGATGCACCTCGCGATTGGCCTCGATGGCGTTGCGCAACAGGTTCAACAGCACCTGCTCGAGCAAGATCCGGTCGGCGTACACCGGCGGCAGATTATCCGCCAGGCGCAGCTCGATCGTCACCTGGCAGGCCTGCGCCTCCCAGGCGCACAGGCGCACCGTTTCCCGGGCCACCTCGGCCAGGTCCAAAGCCTGGACCCGGCGCCCGCCCTTGCGCAAAAAGGCCCGCAGGCGCTTGATCACTTCGGCGGCGTGGGTGGCCTGTTCGGCGATCCGCTCCAGGCCCTGGGCGACCTTTTGCACAGCCTGAGGTTGGGTATCCAAGGCTTGCAGATAGCGCTGGCTGGCGTTGGCGTAATTGACCACCGCCGCCAGCGGCTGATTGATCTCGTGGGCGATGCCCGAGGCCAGTTCGCCCAGGGTCACCAGGCGCGCGGTGTGGGCCAGTTCGTCCTGGTGATGGCGCTGCTGGGCCTCGCGCAATTCCCGCTCGCTCTGGTCGTGGGCCACCAGGGAATAGAAGCGCTCGCCGCTGGCCGCGCGATGGGCCAGCAGCATCAGCGACACCGGCACCGAGGCGCCGCCGGCCGGCGGTTGCAGGCGCGCCTCGATGCTCCAGCGGCCGCTGTGTTCGGCGCGGTGCCAGCCTTCGCGCTGCAGGCTGTGCAGCACCTCCGGGGTGAGGATGCTCGCCAGGTCCGGCATCGGCTGCCCGGCCTCCAGGCCCAGGGTGCGCCGGGCCGCCGGGTTGAGGTAGGTCACCGCCCCGCCCGGCTGGATGAACAGCACCGGGTCGGGGTTGGCCTCCACCACTTCCGCCAGGCGCCGCTTGTTCTCTTCGGCCTGGACCCGGGAGGTGATGTCCCGGGACACCGCTACCACTTCCACCACCGCCCCGGTGTAGGTTTCGCGGATCGCCCGGCAGGCGGTCTCGAACCACAGGTAATGGCCGTCGCGATGGCGGATGCGGTAGGTCATGGTGTGGTAGCCGTCCTGCTCCAGGGCGTCCCGGGTGCGCTGCGTCAGCCCGGCCAGGTCCTGGCTGTGGAACAGGCTGCGGGCCAGGCGCCCGCGCAGTTCTTCGGGCCAGTAGCCGAGCAGGGTCCAGGAGGCCGGCGAGGCGTCGAGAAAGGTGCCGTCCGGGGTGTGCCGGGAAATCAGGTCGGTGGTGTTCTCGGTGATCAGCCGGTACAGGCGCCGGGCCGTGGCCGACTCACGCTCGGCGAGGATCTGCGCCGTGGCTTCGCGGCAACGGGCCAGGACCCGTTGCCGGTGCGGGTCGGGGATAAAGCTCCAGAGCAGCACCCGCTCGCCCCACTGGGCCTCGACCTCTTCGATGGCCCGCTGCTGCTCCAGGCAGGCGCGGACCAGGGCCGGGTGATTGACCGGCAGCAGCGCCGCGACCTCGCTCGGCGCCGCGCTATCCAGCCATTGCCGGAGCGCCGGGTTCAGGTCCACGGGCCGCGCCTCGGCGTCCAGCAACAGGCTGGGTTGCGGGTCATGGCCGAGCCAGGGCGAGTCCGGCAGCCGGCCTTCGCGCTGCAGGTGCAGCCAGCGGTTCAAGTGGGTGGAGGTGGGCATCGTCAATAAACCTGCGGGCTGGATCAGCGCATTATTAATATAGTAGAAATACTATACAACTCAGGTAGTACTTCCATATCCATTGCCAAGCAGTATATAAAAGCCCCCGGATAAGTCACCGAGTGCCGTTAAAAACGGCCTCGGCCAATAGAGCTAACAATCAGCCACCGGGTACCCGAACCATGTCCATCTACGAGCAAGGCCTCGCGCCGACGGCCGTCAACCATATCGCCCTGTCCCCCTTGAGCTTCATCGAGCGCACCGCCGCCGTTTACCCCGATTACCCGGCGGTGATCCACGGTTCGATCCGCCGCACCTGGGCCCAGACCTACAGCCGCTGCCGGCGCCTGGCCTCGGCCCTGGCCGGGCGCGGGATCGGCAAGAACGACACGGTGGCGGTGATGCTGCCGAACATCCCGGCCATGCTCGAAGCGCACTTCGGCGTGCCGATGATCGGCGCCGTGCTCAATGCCCTCAACGTGCGCCTGGACGCCGAGGCCATCGCCTTCATGCTGGCCCACGGCGAGGCCAAGGTGCTGATCGCCGACCGCGAGTTCCACGAGGTGATCCACGCCGCCGTCGCCATGCTCGACCAGCCGCCTTTGGTGATCGACCTCGACGACCCCGAGTACGGCGAAGGCCAGCCGGTCAGCGAGCTGGACTACGAGGCCTTCCTCGCCGAGGGCGACCCGGCATTCGCCTGGCAGTGGCCGGATGACGAATGGCAGGCCATCGCCCTGAACTACACCTCGGGCACCACCGGCAACCCCAAGGGCGTGGTCTATCACCACCGCGGCGCCTACCTCAACTCTCTGGGCAACCAGATGACCTGGGCCATGGGCAACCACCCGGTGTACCTGTGGACCCTGCCGATGTTCCATTGCAACGGCTGGTGCTACCCCTGGACCGTCACCGCCCTGGCCGGGGTCCATGTGTTCCTGCGCCGGGTCGACCCGCAGAAGATCCTCAACCTGATCCGCGAACACCAGGTCACGCACCTGTGCGGCGCGCCCATCGTGCTCAATGCCCTGGTGAACATGCCGGACTCGGCCAAGGCGGCTATCGATCACCCGGTCAACGCCATGGTGGCCGGGGCCGCGCCACCGGCCAAGGTGATTGGCGCGGTGGAGGAAATGGGCATCAAGGTGACCCACGTCTACGGCCTGACCGAGGTCTACGGCCCGGTGACCCTGTGCGCCTGGCACGCGGCCTGGGACGAATTGCCCCTGGAACAGCGGGCGCAGATCAAGTCGCGCCAGGGCGTACGTTACCCGACCCTGGAAGGGGTGATGGTGGCCGACCCGAAAACCCTCGAACCCACGCCCCGCGACGGCCAGACCATCGGCGAGATCTTCATGCGCGGCAACACGGTGATGAAGGGCTACCTGAAGAACCCCAGCGCCACCGCCGAGGCCTTCGAGGGCGGCTGGTTCCACACCGGCGACCTGGGGGTGACCCACCCGGACGGTTATGTGGAGATCCGCGACCGGCTCAAGGACATCATCATTTCCGGCGGCGAGAACATCTCCACCATCGAGCTGGAAGGCGTGCTCTATCGCCACCCGGCGGTGCTGGAAGCGGCGGTGGTGGCCCGCCCCGATGAGAAATGGGGTGAGACGCCCTGCGCCTTCATCACCCTCAAGGCCGACCACCAGCAGGTCAGCGAGGCGCAGATCATCGCCTTCTGTCGGGAACACCTGGCCGGCTTCAAAGTGCCGCGCACCGTGGTGTTCAGCCAGTTGCCCAAGACTTCCACCGGCAAGATCCAGAAGTTCGTCCTGCGCGACCTGGCGAAAAACCTCTAGCTTGAATAGACAGAAACCCCGCGCACGTCGCTGTCCTGTCGGAGTCGGCATGGCGGGGTCTAACCTTTTTGAATCACCCGGCCCCGGCCGTTCAACCTCCACTTTTGCCCGAGGTTCCTGCAATGCCCGAATTCAACGCCCCCCTGCGCGACATGCGCTTTGTCCTGCATGAAGTATTCAACGCGCCCAAGCTCTGGGCCCGGCTGCCAGCCCTGGCCGAGACGGTGGACGCCGATACCGCCGATGCGATTCTCGAAGAGGCGGCCAAGGTCACCGGCCAACTGATCGCCCCGCTCAACCGCAGCGGCGACGAGGAAGGCGTCACCTGGGACAACGGCCGGGTGCGCACCCCGGCCGGTTTCAAGGAGGCCTACGGCACCTATATCCAGGGCGGCTGGGTCGGCCTGAGCGGCAACCCGGCCTACGGCGGCATGGGCATGCCGAAGATGCTCGCGGTGCAGTTCGAAGAAATGCTCTACGCCGCCAATTCCAGCTTCGCCCTGTATTCGGCCCTGAGTTCCGGCGCCTGCCTGGCCATCGACGCCCACGCCAGCGAGGCGCTCAAGGCGCTGTACCTGCCGCCCATGTACGAAGGCCGCTGGGCCGGCTCCATGTGCCTGACCGAGGCCCATGCCGGCACCGACCTGGGGATCATCCGCACCCGCGCCGAACCCCAGGCCGATGGCAGCTACCGGATCAGCGGCAGCAAGATTTTCATCACCGGCGGCGAGCAGGACCTGACCGAAAACATCATCCACCTGGTGCTGGCCAAGCTGCCGGACGCCCCGGCCGGACCCAAGGGCATCTCGCTGTTCCTAGTGCCGAAGATCCAGGTCGACGCCCAGGGCAACCTGGGCCAGGCCAACGCGGTGAGCTGCGGTTCCATCGAGCACAAGATGGGGATCAAGGCCTCGGCCACCTGCGTGCTGAACTTCGACGGCGCCAGCGGCTGGCTGATCGGCGAGGCCAACAAGGGCCTGGCGGCGATGTTCACCATGATGAACTACGAGCGCCTGTCGATCGGCATCCAGGGCATCGGCTGCGCCGAGAACGCCTACCAGAACGCCCGCACCTACGCCCGCGAGCGCATCCAGAGCCGCTCGCCCGCAGGCCCGGTGGCCAAGGACAAGATCGCCGACCCGATCATCGTCCACCCCGATGTGCGGCGCATGCTGTTGTCCATGAAGGCCATGACCGAGGGCGGCCGGGCCTTCGCCAGCTACGTCGGCCAGCAGCTGGATTTGGCCAAGTTCGCCGACCAGCCCCATGAACGGCACAACGCCGAGGCCCTGGTGGCGCTGCTGACCCCAGTGGCCAAGGCGTTCTTCACCGACACCGGGCTGGACAGTTGCATCCTTGGCCAGCAGGTCTTCGGCGGCCACGGCTACATCCGCGAATGGGGCCAGGAGCAGCTGGTGCGGGACGTGCGCATCGCGCAGATCTACGAAGGCACCAACGGCATCCAGGCCCTCGACCTGCTGGGCCGCAAGGTGGTGGGCAACGGCGGCGTGGCCCTGCGCCTGTTCACCGGCGAGATCCGCGACTACGCCTACCTGCCCGGCGCCGCCTACGCCGCCGAATTGCTGGACGCGGTGCAGCGCCTGGAAGACCTCAGCGACTGGCTGCGCGAACAGGCGGTGCAGAACCCCAACGCGGTGGGCAGCGCCTGCGTCGAGTACCTGCACCTGTTCGGCTACGTGGCCTACGCCTACCTGTGGGCGCGCATGGCCCAGGTGGCCGAGCACAAGCACGCCGAGGACGAAAGCTTCTACGGCGCCAAGCTGGCCACGGCGCGCTTCTACTTCAGCCGCCTGCTGCCGCGCATCCTCAGCCTGGAGCAGAGCATCCGCGCCGGCAGCTCCTCGCTGTTCGGCCTCGAAGCGGAGCAGTTCTAACCGCCTCGGGCGGGGCCGCCGTGCCCCGCCCTGCCGCCCGGCACCACACCGCGGCCGATGCAAAACCGGCGGCGGCCTTGCATACTGCGCGCCCCGCACACCGCCCAAGGAAGAAACGTGTTGGCGCCTGCCCCCGATCATTGCCTGGCCAGCCATGCTGCTGCCCGGCACCCCGCAGCCGATTTGCACCTTCGCTACTCGCCCATTCCAGCCTGGTGATCCGGCCCTGTCCGCCACCGGCAGCGGCTTGCCCTTCCCTTGAATCCGGCATGCCCCGTGCCATCCCCTTCCCTGTCTTTGCCGAGTACGCCCATGCATCGCCTGTTCACTTTGTGGTTATGGATCAACGCCGTCTTGAGTGGAATCGCCGTGGCGGCCCCGCTGTCCGTGATGGTGTTTGCCGACCTGCAACTGATCGTCCCCCGGGACGTCAGCGGCACCCTGTTCGGCGGGGCCATGGGCTTTCAGCTGTACCTCGGCATCTGGCTCCTCTGCGCCCTCGGCCTGGGTATCGCCCTGCTCACGCGCATGCCCGGCGCCCGCCTGGCCTGGATCGTCGCCGGCCTGGTGCCGCTGCTGCTGGGCGCCTGGTGGCGGATCAATTACCCGGACGATGCCGACGGCAACCTGATCTTCAGCCCGCAAGCCTGGGAGCTGGACTACGCCATGGCGATCGGCTGCGTCTTGGTCTGCAGCGGGCTGTACGGGTACCGGCACGGGCGCCTCAAGCCCCGCCCGGTCGCCACTGGCGCGGATGTGCTGCTGCCCCGGACTGTCGGCGCGTTGATCCTGGCCAGCCTGTTCATCCTCCCGCCGCTGAGCTTCATCAAGCAGCAGGCCCTGCCCAACTGCGCGTTCAACAAGGCCGGGCAGCAGCTGACGGTGTGCCTGGGCGATGAGCCGAGCGAGCGGGTGATGGTCGACTGAAGGCGAGCGGTGGCCCTGACACGAACAGCCCCGGCGAGCAGCGCCTGTCGCTGCGCCGGAAACCGGGCCCGGGCCGCCGGCAAATTGCATTGCGCCGCTTACCGTCGCAGGATGTCGCCCTGACCCACAACCGCTCAAAAGGAGGTGCTGATGACCATTCGTGCTGTGGTTTTCGATTTTGGTGGCGTGCTGTTCGACTGGAGTCCGCACCATCTGTACCGGCAACTGATCCCCGACGACGCCCGCCGCCAATGGTTCCTCGACACCATTTGCACCCAGGCCTGGAATACCCGGCAGGACGCCGGGCGAACGCTGGCCGAAGCGACCCGCAGCCTGGTGGCCGAACACCCGGAGCATGCGCCCCTGATCGAGGCCTATTACGGGCGCTGGCCGGAGATGCTCCGCGGCCAGCTGGATGACGGCGTGGCCTTGCTGGAAGACCTGCACCAGGCGCAGATGCCGCTGTTCGGGCTGACCAACTGGTCCCGGGAAACCTTCCCTTACGCCTGGGACAACTATCCGTTCCTGCAGCGTTTTCGCGACATCGTGGTCTCCGGGCAGGAGCGGCAGATCAAGCCTGACGCGGAGATCTACCACACCACCCTGCAACGCATCCGCGCGCACCTGGCGGAGGTGGCGCCCCAAGAGTTGGTGTTCATCGACGATCACGCGCCGAATATCGTCGCCGCCAGGGCCCTGGGCTGGAATGCGATTCACCACCAGTCGGCGGCTGAGACCCGGCGCCAGTTGCAGGTCTTGGGGCTGCTGGGTGGGAGGTGAAATAGCGGGATGAAGCCGTTGCCGCAATGACAGCGAGGATCAACCGACCGGCAATGAAAAAAAGGCGATGGCCGCTGCCGGCCATCGCCCAATCGCCCCGCTCAGGAGCGTTACAACGGTGCGGGTGAAACGATGATCTTGACGTTGTGTTCCTTGTTGTTGACCAGCTCCTCGAAGCCCTGGCCAACGATCTGTTCCAGCTGGATGCGCCCGGTCACCAGCGGCGAAATGTCCAGGCGGCCGTCGGCGATAAAGGCGATCACGTCGGCGAATTCACCGTTGTAGGCCAGCGCCCCCAGCACCTGCTTCTCGGTGGCCACCAGCTCGAAGAAGTTGAACTCGCTGGGCTCCTCGAAGATGCCCACCAGCACGCATTTGCCGGCCTTGCGGATCAGGTCGATGGCCAGCTTGGCGGTGTGCTTGTTGCCGATGCATTCGAAGCTGACATCCGCCCCCAACCCGCCGGTCAGGCGCTTGACCTCGGCCAGGGCATCGCACGCCTTGGAGTCGAGCACATGGCTGGCGCCGACTTCCAGGGCCTTGGCCTTGCGCGCGCCGGACATTTCCAGGGCGATCACCTGGGCCGCGCCGGCCGCCTTGGCGCACATGATGGTGCACAGGCCGATAGTGCCGGCGCCGACCACCACCACGTTCTGCCCTAACAGGCTGCCGGCCTTTTTCACCGCGTGCATGCCCACCGCCAAGGGTTCGATCAGCGCCCCGGCCTCGGCGGGAAAATGGGCCGGCAAGGCGTACAGCAGGTTGGCCGGCACGTTCACCAGTTCGGCGAAGGCGCCGTTGTTCATCAGCCCGGTAAAGGCCAGGTTCTCGCAGATGTTGTACAGGCCGTGGGTGCAGTAATAACAGCTGCCGCAATGCTGGCAGGCATCGGCGGCCACCGCCTGGCCAACGCTGAACCCCTGGACCCCGGCGCCGAGGGCGACGATCTCGCCGCAGAATTCGTGGCCGAGGATGCACTGGCCCTTGATCCCGGTCAGCGGGTGCGGCGCCTCCACCGGAATGAACACCGGCCCGGCCACGTATTCGTGCAGGTCGGAACCGCAGATGCCGCACCAGTCGACACGGATCTGCACCCAGCCGGCGGGCGGCGCCTCGGGCAGCGGCACGTCTTCGACGCGGATATCGTGACGGCCATGCCAGACCGCCGCGCGCATGCTTGAGGTGGACTTGAGGGAAAGACTCATAAGGCTTGCTCCTGAATCGGTTGGGCGGCGGCCCAGCGGCCGCCGCCATGTAGGTCAGTGCTGCTCGACGAATTCCAGGATCAGGCGATTGACCTGCTCCGCCGCTTCCATCTGCACCATGTGCCCCTGCCCCGGGAGGATCTCGACCCGGGCCTTGAGCCCCTCGCTGTGGGCGGCGGGGATAATCCGGTCGTCGCTGCCCCAGATCACCAGCACCGGCTGCCCGCCGTCCTGCACCACCGGGCGCAGGTCGGCCTGCTGGCGACCCTCGGCAAACAGCTGGCCGGCCAGTTGCCCGAGGGCCGCGTCCACCCCTTCCAGGCGCTTGAACTTGAGCATGTCGTCGAGCATCTGCCGGTTCACCAGTTCGGCGTTGGCGAACAGCTGCACCAACTGCGGCTTGAGGGCATTGCGGTTGCCGGCCTCGACAAAACCGCGCAGGTAATCGCCGTTGATTTCGGCCCCCAGCCCGGCGCTGCCGATCAGGCTCAGGGAGCGCACCCGATGCGGCGCCAGGCGCGCGGTATTCAAGGACACCGCGCCGCCCATGGAATGCCCCACCAGGTGGGCCGCGGGAATCTCCAGGTGATCGAGCAAGGCCAGCAGCACGTCGCTCAACTCGTCCAGGTCGCCCCGTCGCAGGGCCTTGGCCGACTCGCCGTGGCCCGGCAGGTCGAGGGCGACCACGCGGCGCCCGGCGGCCAGGGCCTCGTGGTTGAACAGCCAGTTGTTCAGGTCGCCGCCGAAACCGTGCACCAGCACCAGCGGCGTGCCGCCTTCGCCGCGCTCGAAGTAGCGGATCAGCCGACCACCCAGCTCGACCTTCTGCGGTGCCGGGCCGCGGTCTTCGTCGGTGGCTTCGCCGGGCACGAAGGACGCCTGGAACTGCTCGATCACGGCGTCGATCTCGGCGTCGCTGGCTTCGCCCTCGACCAGGATGCCGAGCAAGGCGCCCACCGCCAGGGTCTCGTCCTGGCGGGCGACCTGCCGGCGCAGCACCCCGGAGAACGGCGCCTCGACGCTGCTGGAAATCTTGTCGGTCTCCACGTCCAGCACTTCATCGCCCTTGCTGATGTTCTGCCCCTCTTCCTTGAGCCAGGCATCGACCCGGCCTTCGGTCATCGACAGGCCCCACTTGGGCATGGTCAGGGTATGGATCTGGCTCATCGGCGGCTCCACTCGATCAGGTTCAGCACGGCCTGTTCGATCTTCGCCACGTCGGGGATGTACAGGTCTTCCAGGGCATCGGAGAACGGCACCGGGGTGTGCGGCGCGGTGACCATTTCGATGGGTGCCTTGAGGGCGGCGAAGGCTTTCTGCGCCACCAGCGCCGAGATGTCGGTGGCCATGGAACAGCGCGGGTTGGCTTCGTCGATGACCACCAGGCGCCCGGTCTTCTCCACGCTTTCCAGGAGGCTGTCTTCGTCCAGCGGGCTGGTGGTGCGCAGGTCGATGACCTCGCAATCGATGCCGCGCCCGGCCAGGTTGCGCGCCGCATCCAGCGCGGTGTTGACCGTGCGCCCGTAGGACACCAGGGTCACGTCCTTGCCGTCGCGCAGGAAGTTGGCCTCGCCGAACGGGATCGCATAGGACTCTTCCGGCACTTCGCCCTGCAGGCTGTAGAGCAGCTTGTGCTCGCAGAAGATCACCGGGTCGTTGTCGCGGATGGCCTGGATCAGCAGCCCCTTGGCGTCATAGGGCGACGACGGGCAGACCACCTTGAGCCCGGGGATATGGGTCCACAGCGAAGTGAGCATCTGCGAGTGCTGGGCCGCGGCCCGCAGGCCGGCGCCGACCATGGTGCGGATCACCAGCGGGGTCTGGGCCTTGCCGCCGAACATGTAGCGGAACTTGGCCGCCTGGTTGAGGATCTGGTCCAGGCAGCAGCCGGCGAAGTCGACGAACATCAGTTCGCACACCGGGCGCACGCCGCGGGTGGCAGCACCGACCGCCGCACCGACGTAGCCGATTTCCGACAGCGGCGTGTCCAGCACTCGGCCGGGGAACTGGTGGTAGAGGCCCTTGGTCACCCCCAGCACGCCGCCCCAGGCGTCGTTGTCGCCGGGGGCACCGGCACCGCCGGCGACGTCTTCGCCCATGATGAACACGCTGGGGTCGCGACGCATTTCCTGGGCCAGGGCTTCGTTGATGGCCTGCTGGTAACTGATTTTTCTCGCCATGATGGTGATCTCTTGTTGTTCTGGAAGGCGTTAGGGATAGGCGACGTAGACGTCGCTGAGCAGGTCGGCGGGGCTCGGCTTGGGATCGGACTTGGCCTTGCGCACCGCGTCCTCGATCAGCGCGTCCACCTCCTGGTCGATCCGCTCCAGCTGGCTGGCCTGGACCGATCCCGAGCGCGTGGTGCGTTCGCGGAACTGCATCAGGCAGTCGTTGTGCTCGCGGTAATGCTTGACCTCGTCGGGCGCGCGGTAGGTCTGGGCGTCGCCCTCGAAGTGGCCGTAGTAGCGGGTCAGCTTGACCTCGATCAGCGAAGGGCCCTCGCCGGCCCGGGCCCGCTCCACGGCGGCGCCGGCGGCCTCGTGCACGGCGAAGAAGTCGAAGCCGTCCACCGTCACCCCGGGCATGCCGAAGCCGGCGGCGCGGTCGGCGATGTGATCGCAAGCCACCGACCAGTTGGACGCGGTAGCTTCGGCGTAGCCGTTGTTCTCGGCGACGAACAGGCACGGCAGGTTCCACACCGAGGCCATGTTCATGGCCTCGAACACCGCGCCTTCGTTGGAGCCGCCGTCGCCGAAGAACACCACCGACACGCCGTCGGTGCCCTGCAGCCGAGCCGCCAGGGCCGCGCCCACCACCAGCGGCGCGCCGGCGCCGACGATGCCGTTGGCGCCGAGCATGCCCTTCTCGAAATCGGCGATGTGCATGGAGCCGCCCTTGCCCTGGCAGACCCCGGTCTTCTTGCCGTAGATCTCCGCCATCATGCCGTACACGTCCACGCCCTTGGCGATGCAATGGCCGTGGCCACGGTGGTTGGAGGCGATGCAGTCATCGTCCCGCAGGTGGGCCATGACCCCGGCGGCCGAGGCCTCTTCGCCGGCGTACAGGTGGACGAAACCGGGGATCTCGCCGGTGGCGAACTCCACATGCAGGCGTTCTTCGAATGCGCGGATGGTGCGCATCACCCGGTAGGCATGCAGCAACTGCTCAGTGGTCAAAGGTGTCGACATTTTTATTCTCCAGGGTGTCTTGGGGCTGAAGGTTCACGGGGTGTTGCCGGTGCTGGCGGTCGATGGCCAGCAGGCGCTGGCGCGCCGCGTGGTCCAGCACCGCGTTGACGTCGATGCTCAGCGGGCCGCCGCCATCGAGGGTGACCGTGGGCCGGTCATGGGCGTTGAATTCGATCTCGCGCTCGCCATCCAGGGCCAGGGTGCCGGCGCTCAGGCACAGCGGCTGGGGCATGTCGGCTTGCAGGTAGCCGGCGTCAAGCACGCCGCAGCCCTGCAACAGGCCGGGGGCCAGGGGCACCAGCAGCGCCTCGGGGGATTGCGGGTCGAGGCGCATCCAGGCGCCGTGGGGCTCCTGGCGGGTGACCGGCAGCCACAACCCGCAGAGCGCGGAAATGCCAATGGATTGGGGCTCGGCGAAGGTCACGAAGACCTCGGCCAGGTCGCTGGCGCGGCTGATGGCCCGGGCGCCGACAAAGGCCAGGGGCGACACCGCCACGTCCACCAGGGCCACTTCGCAGAGGCCCCGGGACGGCTCGCGCACCAGCAGGCGCTTGTTGCGCCGCAGGGCGATTGCAGCGGGCACCCGGCCACTGGCGTAGAGGCCGCCGGCCAGCCCGGCGCTGGTGGCTTCGCGCAGTTCCGGGAAGGCGTTGTTGGTGCCGGTGGACAGGGTCAGCAACGGGATATCGCCCACCTCGGCGGCCACCGCCTTGTGGGTGCCGTCGCCACCGAGCACGGCGATCAGCGCCACCTCGCGCTGGGCCATCCAGCGCGCCGCCTGGCGGGTGTCCGCGACGCTCTGGCGCAGGGTCAGGTCAAGGAACTCCAGGGCCGGCCAGTGGTTGTCCCGGGCCTGGCGGCTGCGGCTGTTCTTCTGCACCGCGGCGGCGATCCCGGTCATGTCGGTGGGCATCAGCACTTGCTCGATGCCGGTGGCGCCGAAGGCTGCCAGCAGGCGCTGGATCACCGAGACCTTGTCGGTGCTGGAAAACAACCCGGCGTTGGCGGTGAGGCGGCGCACATCGCGGCCCGAGGCCGGGTTGGCGATGATGCCCACGCTCAGGGGGCGGCGACTCACAAGGCCACCACGGGCGGATCACAGGCAGGACAAGACATGGGGCACCTCGTTGTTATTCTTGGATGAACCCGCCAGGGCGGATTACTCAGGCATAGAGCAAGGCCGGTGCCAATTGCCCTGGAAAACCCGGACAAGGCCGATCCAGAGCGCTTGCCGCGACTATGAGGACGGCTTGGCCAGCACCGTCGATGAGACGTTGCATGTCAGGTTGCACGGGGCCTTGGCGAGACCTTGAGACGTTGCGTCTCACGCCCGCCGCCGGGGCAGCCGGCGCTTGTCGAGGCGGGCGGATCGGCGCTTAATTGCGCCCACAACGATAAGAAGCTGCAACCGGAGGCCTTCATGCTTTCCGCACACTCCAGAGCCCACGTGGACTGCGTCAGCCGGGTCCTGAAAAACGCCGCGCACCTGCCCCAGGCGCCGGTCCCGAGCCTGATCCTCGACTCCTGGCGCCGCTCCATGGAGCAGTACCACCTGGACCCCGGTTCGCTGCAGGGGCCACGCATCCTGTCCCAGGACGTGCTCAAGCAATGCCGCGAGCGCTCCGAACTGTTCCTGCGCATTGCCAGCGAAGAAGTGGCGCGCCTCCATGGCCGGGTGCGCGACGCCGATTACTGTGTGCTGCTCACCGACGCCCAGGGCCGGACCATCGACTACCGGGTGGAATCGACCATTCGCAACGACTGCCGCAAGGCCGGCCTGTACCTGGGCACCTGCTGGTCGGAGGGCGAGGAAGGCACCTGCGGCGTGGCCGCGGTGCTCACCGCCCGCGCGCCGATCACGGTGCACAAGCGCGACCACTTTCGCGCGGCCTTTATCGGCCTGACCTGCTCCGCCGCCCCGGTGTTCGATCCCCAGGGCGAGTTGCTGGGGGTGCTGGACGTGTCGGCGGTGCGCTCCCCGGACGAGCGCCGTTCCCAACACCTGATTCGGCAAATGGTGGTGCAGAGCGCCCGAGAGATCGAGCAGGCGTTCTTCATGAGCAGCGCCCAGGGTTATTGGCTGCTGCGGGCCCATGCCAGCCCCGGTTATGTCGACAGCCAGCCCGACTACCTGCTGGCCTGGGACGACGACGGCTGCCTGCGCGCGCTGAACCCGGCAGCCCGGGCCTACCTGTTGCAACGTTATGGCCAGCTGCCCCAGCACATCGCCCAGGTGTTCGACCCGCAACGGCTGCACCGCGCCCGGGATGAAGCGCTGCACCCGCTGTCCGCCGAGCTGCACGGGCGACTGCGGGCGCCACGACGGCCGCTGAGCCGCCCGCGCCTGGGCCTGGGCCTGGCCGGCGAGCCACTGGACCCGCGGGTGGAACAGAGCCTGCGCCTGGCAGTGCGGGTCAAGGACCGCCACCTGCCGGTGCTGATCCAGGGCGAGACCGGCTGCGGCAAGGAGGTCTTCGCCCGCCAGGTGCACCAGGCCAGCCAGCGCCGCGAGCGGCCGTTCGTGGCGGTGAACTGCGCGGCGATCCCGGAAAGCCTGATCGAGAGCGAGCTGTTCGGCTATGTCGCCGGGGCCTTTACCGGGGCCTCCGGCAAGGGCATGCAGGGCCTGTTGCAACAGGCCGATGGCGGCACCCTGTTTCTCGACGAGATCGGCGACATGCCCCTGGCCTTGCAGACCCGCTTGCTGCGGGTGTTGGCCGAAGGCGAAGTGGCGCCCCTGGGGGCGTCACAGCGGCGGTCGGTGGATATCCAGGTGATCTGCGCCACGCACCGCGACCTGGAAAGCCTGGTGGCCGAGGGCAGCTTTCGCGAGGACCTGTATTTCCGCTTGGGCGGGGCGCGCTTTCAATTGCCGCCCCTGCGCGAACGCAGCGACCGGCTGGCGCTGATCACGCGGATTGTCGAGGAGGAATCCAAGCGCTGCGGGGCGCCGGTGCAACTGGGTAATGCGGCCCTGGAATGCCTGCTGGGTTATCGCTGGCCGGGCAATGTACGGCAATTGCGGCATGTACTGCGCTATGCCTGCGCGGTGTGCGAGGGGCCGTTGATCCAGCTGCATGACCTGCCGGAACAGGTGCGCGGGGTCGAACCCGCGGGCGCCCTGCCCGTCCAGGAAACCGGCGGCAGCCCCGAGCGCCAGGCGTTGCTGGATGCCCTGGTGCGCCACCGCTGGAAGCCGGTGGCGGCGGCCAGGGCCCTGGGTATTTCCCGCGCGACCCTGTATCGCCGGGTGCAGCGGCACGGCATCCAGATGCCCGGCCGCAGCCCGGCCTGAATCCCCCAGCGGCTTGCAAGGCGACGCGGGCGCGCCAGCCTGTCAGGTCGGCGGCTGGTACCGCGCGCGGTAGCGGCCGGGGCTTTCGCCGGTCCATTTCTTGAACGCGCGGTGGAAGGCGCTGGGTTCCTGGAAGCCGGTGCGCTCGGCGATTTCGCCGATGCTCGCGCGGCTCTGGCGCAGCAGTTCGACGGCCATGGCGCGACGCACTTCGTCCTTGATTTCCTGGTACGACACGCCCTCGCGCTCCAGGCGCCGCCGCAGGGTGCTGGGGCTGATCCGCACCTCGCCGGCGAAGGCTTCCAGGGTCGGCCACTGGCTGTAGTGACTGCGCCGCAGGCGTTGATAGACCTGGGTCGCCAGGCCGTGCTGGTTGCGAAAACGGATCACCAGCCACTGCGGCGCGCTGCGCAGAAAGACCTTGAGCGAGGCCAGGTCCTGGACCACCGGCAGGCGCAGGAAACGGCTGGCGAATTCGATTTCGGTGCGCTCGGCGCCGAAGGTCAGGTTCGGCCCCCAGAGCAAGGCATCGTCGCTCAGGGACAGGCGCGGATAACGGAAGTCGGCGCGGTCGATGGCAATGCGCCGCCCGCCGAGCCAGCACAGCAGGCTGATCATCAGCACCAGGAACGTCTCTTCGCCAAAACGCCCGGTGGCTTCGTCGCGAGGCTGGCTGTCGAGGCTCAGCACCGCGCGCTTGCCACGCACACTGAGGCTGCCGCGAAAGTCGCGCAGGAACAGGCCGAAGTTGGCCAGGCATTGGCGCAGGGCCTTTTCCAGGGTCGGTTCCTGGATCAGCCCACGGCAGATCAGGGCGAAAGCCCCCGGCGGCAGGCCGTGGGAATCGAGCTGGAAAAACTCGTCCCGCAGCTCGCGGATCTGGATCAGCCACAGGGCGGCGAACGCGCTGGCCGGCACCCGCGCCTCGGGCTGGCCGAGCAAGGCCGGATCGATGCCCGCCTCGGTCAGTACCGCGGCCAGGCGCTCGGGCTGGGCACGCAAGGCGTGGACCATGACCTGCACGAAGTAGACCGCGACCGAATCCTTTTCCCGCATGGAATGACTGCTCTCTGTGGCTGTGGACATGGCAAAAAACGCCAGCGCGGCTGAACGCTTTTGGCATAGGCCGGGGGTGGCGCGGGCACTAGACTCGCGCCTCGAAGGTTGCATTGCAAGACGCGCTCGCGCTGCTCTGCGACACGCCCGGACGAAGAAAGAGAAGCCAAGATGAATCTGCAGAATATCGGCGTGATCGGCGCCGGCACCATGGGTAACGGTATCGCTCAGGTCTGTGCCCAGGCCGGGTTCGAAGTGACCTTGCTGGACATCAGCGACGGCGCCCTGCAAAAGGCCCTGGCCACGGTGAGCAAGAACCTCGACCGGCTGATCGCCAAGGGCAGCCTGGACGAAGCGCAGAAACAGGCGACGCTGGGGCGCATCCGCACCAGCACCGACTACGCCAGCCTGGTCGACGCGCACCTGGTGATCGAGGCGGCCACGGAAAACCTCGAGCTGAAACTGCGGGTGCTGCAACAGATCGCCGCCCAGGTTGCCAGCACCTGTGTCATTGCCTCCAACACCTCGTCGCTGTCGATCACCCAGCTCGCCGCCAGCGTCAGCGCGCCCGAGCGCTTTATCGGCCTGCACTTCTTCAACCCGGTGCCGGTGATGGGCCTGATCGAAGTGATTCGCGGCCTGCAGACCAGCGACGCGACCCACACCCTGGCCCTGGACATGGCCACGCGCCTGGGCAAGGTCGCGATCACCGCCGGCAACCGCCCGGGGTTCGTGGTCAACCGGATCCTGGTGCCGATGATCAACGAGGCGATCCTGGTGTTGCAGGAAGGCCTGGCCAGCGCCGAGGACATCGACGCCGGCATGCGCCTGGGCTGCAACCAGCCGATCGGCCCGCTGGCCCTGGCCGACCTGATCGGCCTGGACACCCTGCTGGCGATCCTCGCGGCCCTCTACGACGGCTTCAACGACAGCAAGTACCGGCCCGCGCCGCTGCTCAAGGAAATGGTCGCCGCCGGTTACCTGGGGCGCAAGACCGAACGCGGCTTCCACCGCTATGGCTGAGCGTTGCTCGCGTTTTGCCGAAAGCCGCGACAAGGCCCTGGAGCTGTTCGCCAGCAAGGGCTTCGGCCAGGTCGGCATGCGCGAGCTGGCGAGCCATCTGGGGCTGACCCCGGGCTCGCTGTATCACCATTACCCGAGCAAGCAGCACCTGCTGCTGGACCTGATCGAAGAGTTCTACGACGAACTGCTCGATACCGTGGGACGCATCGAACGGCGGCGCAAGGCGCCCGACGATCGCCTGCGCAGCCTGATCCGCGCCCACCTGAAACTGCACCGGGAACTGCCTCGGCATTTCCGCCTGGTGGAGCGCGACAGCGGTTGCCTGAACCCGGACCAGCAGGCGCGCGTGCGCCAGCTGCGCGAGCAATATGAACGCCGCCTGCTGCTGCTCCTCGGCCCGCTGCCGCGGCTCGGCGACGCCGCGCTGCTGGCCACCGGGCATGCCATCGCCAGCCTGCTCAACAGTGCGCCCGGCTGGCTGGCCGAACAGCCGTTGGCCGAACACGAACGCGAAACCCTGCTGGAACACCTGCTCAGCGGCGCCCTGGAGCGGCTGTTGAACAGCTCGCCGCAGAGTGCCGTGGCCTGACGCCGGGCCGGGCGATCCTGTTCTTTTCCGCGCACTTTAGGGCGTCGAAGTGCGCGCCGCCGCTTGTATCTATTTTTCGTAAGCCGCGTACTGCTGATTGCCAAACGCGCTATATCGCCGCGCCAATGGCTTGTCCCGCCTGAATATATTTTTTCCCGATAACGGCTATTCAAAGTTATTTGTTCACCCTTGCGTTTGCCCCGTGCCCGGCCTGCTTAACTGCAAAAGCTGCCGGATAGCGCAGTCTCTACAACCTCCCACGGAAGGCAACGCCATGAGTTCATCCTCGCAACATGTCATTCCGCCCTATGGAGTGGCGATTCAGAAAGCAATCTCCCTCGGCAACCTGCCGCAGATGAAGTCCCTGCTCAAACAACGCGATTCATCCCAGAAAGAATCCAAAGAACTGAGCAGCGCTTACGAACAGTTGGCACAGGAAGTCGCCCGTCTGGAACGGCGCTAAGGCCGTTCCCTTTTCTAATGCACTGGAGGCAATCATGTCCGGTTCCATTTCGTCCCCTGTCGGCCTGTTTCCGCTCAGCTACCGGATCGGCAATCCGACCCCGGGCGCGCCGAGCCTTACCCTCGACCTTCTGGTCTATACCCCCGAACAGACCGTGCGCGGCACCTCGGTGCTGACCCAGGCCACCAACCCGCCGCTGGACCTGCAGTCCGATGTGTGGGGGCAATACACTTACCTGACCGTCATGCCACCCAGCTCGAGCAAGATCCTGGTCACCGCCCAGGGTAACCAGGGCGGGCCGGCCTCGAACTCGATCGTCACGTTCAAGATTCAGCTGGTGGTGGACCACGACTGGCAGAACGGCATCGCCAACTATCAGTACTACAACGGCCAGCGCTGGGTATCGGTGGAGAACGCCCCGGCCCACCTCGTCGGGTCGGTGCCCTCCTACGCCTTGTCAGCCTTGCCAATACCGCTGGAACCCGGGCCGGTCCTGCTGCCGTATCCACCGATCACCCCGCTGTATGCCGCGCCGATCCATGGCGCCATCGCCAGCGGCGACCTGACCCAGATGAAGAGCCTGGCCAGCCTGGCCCAGCAGCAACTGGACCAGTTGCCCCAGCTGCGCAGCGCGCTGGATGCGGCCAAGGACGAGATCAGCCGGCTCGAGCGGCGCTGACCACGGCGTGCCAACCCACCCGGCTTCTCTGAACAAGAACAAGGAGTTGCACCATGCAAACTGGACTGTTCCATACCCGCATCCAAGCCACCACGGGGCTGTTGGGTGCCCCGGTTCTGACCCTCGACCTGTTGGTCAACACCGTGCAGAAAAAAGTCAGCGGCGTGGCCCGAGTGTTCAAGAGCACCTACCCGTCGGTGAACTTCTTCGCCGACGTGTGGGGCGACTATTCCAAGGCACAGCTGCACCCGTCGAGCGAAGGCCACATCATCCTGAGCCTGACCGGCAATCCCAGCGGCCCGACCAGCCAGATCGCCCCGACCTTCCACCTGCACGGGATTCTCGGGCTCGACTGGGCCAGCGGTTTCGCCAGCTACAAATACTGCTACCAGGGCAGCTGGCAGGACGTGCAGCACGCCACGGTCAGCCAGGCGTCGATCCCGCACCCCGAGCCTGTGCCTCATCACCCCGTGCCGCTGTATGCGGTGGCGGTGCAGCAGGCGCAAAGCAGCGGTGACCTGGCGCAGCTCAAGGCGGTCGTCCGCCAGGGCGAGCAGCAACTGGCCAGCAGCGATGCGCTGCGCAGCGCCTTGCAGCAGCTGAACGCCGAGATCGCCCGCCTCGAAGCTCGCTGAGCGGTGGCGTCCGGGCCTGGCCTTCCTGCCTCGAGGCCAGGCCCGGTTAGCCACTGGCAAACCCTATGTCCGCCCGGGCCGGCAGTGCCAGGGACGGCGCGGACATCCGCCAGGTTCGTGCCGCGCGCCTGTGTGCGCCCAAAGGACTGCCCATGTCAGCCAATCGCCCCGCCCGCTACCTCAGCGAAACCGACCTCAAGCGTTACGTACCGGTGCATGTGGTCTGGGAAATCACCCTCGCCTGCGACCTCAAGTGCCTGCATTGCGGCTCGCGCGCCGGCCATCGACGCCCCAACGAACTGAACACCCAGGAATGCCTCGACGTGATAGACGCCCTCGCCGCCCTCGGCACGCGGGAGGTCACCCTGATCGGCGGCGAAGCCTATTTGCGCAAGGACTGGACCCGCCTGATCCAGGCCATCCACGACCACGGCATCTACTGCGCGATCCAGACCGGCGGGCGCAACCTCACCCCGGCGAAAATGCAGGCCGCGGTGCAGGCCGGGCTCAACGGCGTGGGGGTTTCGCTGGACGGCCTGGCGCCCTTGCATGACACCGTGCGCAACGTCCCGGGCTCCTTCGACAAGGCCGTGGACACCCTGCGCCGGGCCAAGCAGGCCGGGCTCGCGGTCAGCGTCAACACGCAGATCGGCGCGGCCACCCTGCCCGACTTGCCGGAGCTGATGAACCTGATCATCGAACTGGGCGCCACCCATTGGCAGATCCAGCTGACGGTGGCCATGGGCAACGCGGTGGATCACCCGGAACTGCTGCTGCAGCCCTATCAACTGCTGGACGTCATGCCGCTGCTCGCGCGCCTCTACCGCGAAGGCCAGGAACGCGGCCTGCTGATGAACGTGGGCAACAACATCGGTTACTACGGCCCTTACGAGCATATGTGGCGCGGCTTCGGTGACGAGCGCGTGCACTGGAGCGGCTGCGCCGCCGGGCAAACGGTGCTGGCCCTGGAGGCCGACGGCACGGTGAAGGGTTGCCCGTCGCTGGCGACGGTGGGGTTCTCCGGCGGCAATGTGCGCGACATGAACCTGCACGACATCTGGCACTACAGCGAAGGCATGCATTTTGGCCGCCTGCGCTCGGTCGACGACCTCTGGGGGTATTGCCGCACCTGCTACTACAACGACGTGTGCCGCGGCGGCTGCACCTGGACCTCGCACTCGCTGCTGGGCAAGCCCGGCAACAATCCGTACTGCCACTACCGCGCCCTGGACCTGCAGAAAAAGGGCCTGCGCGAACGCATCGTCAAGCTCGAGGACGCCGCCAAGGCCTCGTTCGCGGTCGGGCGCTTCGACCTGATCACCGAACGCATCGACACCGGCGAGACGCTCAGCAGCGTCAGCGACAGCGGCCAGGTGATCAAGCTGGCATGGATCAACCAGGGGCAGAAATCCCCCGAGGAAGGGCGCCTGCCCACCCGGTTGGCCCTGTGCCGCAGTTGCTGGCAGTACATCCATGCCCACGAGACCACCTGCCCGCACTGCTCGGCCGATGTGGCCAGCGCCGAGGCCGACTACCTGGCCGACCGTGCCCGGCAGCAGGCGATCATGGATCGCCTGACCGGCCTGCTGGGCATGCCCCAGACCCGGCTGGTGTAGCGCCACCCCAGGCCCGCCGCCGACTGGGCGGCGGGCCTGACAAGGGGCACCCAGGGCGATAACCCGCCACCGCCCCATGAGAAAACCGTCTAAGAACAAGCCCACTGCCACACCGGTTTAGGCTTTGCTAGTGGAGGTCTCAACCCATCAGCCTTTGCCAGCGGGCCAGCTCACCCGGCGTGCCCGCGCCCCTGCCATCCGGGAGTCACCAGCGTGAAAATCAATCCCTACCTGATCTTCAACGGCGATTGCGCAGCCGCCTTCAAGTTCTACGCCCAGTGCCTGCACGGCACCCTCGAAGTGATGATGACCTTCGGCGAAAGCCCCGCCCGCGAACATGTTCCCGCCGAGTATCACAACCTGATCATCCACACCCGCCTGCTGGTGGGCGACCAGGCCATCATGGGGTCGGACAGCACGCCCGATCGGCCCTATTCGGGCATCCACGGCTGCTCGATATCGCTGAATGTCGACAGCATCGCCGAGGCCGAGCGGGTGTTCGCCGCGCTGGCGGACCAGGGCACTGTCCAGATGCCGTTGGAGGCCACCTTCTGGGCGGCGCGCTTCGGCATGCTGGTCGACCGCTTCGGCGCCTCGTGGATGGTCAACTGCGAAAAGGACCAGTGACAGGCGCTGGTCGTTAAGCCAAGGGGCCGCGGCGATCCACGGCACCTCAGGCTTCGCCCTTGGCCTCCATCACCTGCAGCGCTCCCAGGCGCTGACGCATGCCTGCGCTGGCCAGCGGCCCGGCCTGGACCGTGCAGTGCTCCAGCGGCACCGGGCGGCCATCGACCAGGTCGGCCATCATCGGCCGCACCGGCCGGCCGGTGGCGCGCTCGACGATTTGCACGCTTTCCCCTTCCGGCGCGTAATGGCGATTGCCCCAGGCGACAAACGCCATCAGCACCACACGGAAGTCCTCGCCCCGGGCCGTCGGCACATACTGGTAGCGCAGCGGTCGCTGGCTGTAGGCCTGGCGCTCGAGCAAGCCGGCCTCGACCAGCGAATTCAGGCGCCGGGTGAGCATGTTGGGGGCGATCTGCAGGCTGCGGGAAAACTCCTCGAAACGCCGCAGGCCATGCAGGGCGTCGCGCATGATCAGGATGCTCCACCACTCGCCCACCCGTTCCAGGCTGCGGGCAATCGGGCATTCGTCGTGAAGGAGGGTCTTGCGTTGCATGGCGGTTCCTCGGAGTTCGCAGTTGCGTAGTTGGGGTCCGGCCATGTTACTTTCATGATGATAGTGACGTCCACAGAGCGACACCCCCATTCGAAATGAAGGAGCACAAAGGTCATGAACAAACGCATTGTCGTCACCGGCATGGGTGCATTGACCCCGCTGGGCTGCGGCGTCGAACAGGTCTGGCAACGCCTGCTGGCCGGGCAATCGGGTATCCGCCGGCTACCGGAAGAACTGATCGGCGACCTGCCGATCAGCATCGGCGGCCAGGTTCCCGACCGCCTCCAGGACCCGCAGGCCGGCTTCGATCCGGACGCGCTGCTGGCGCCCAAGGAACAGCGCAAGATGGACCGTTTCATCCTGTTCGCCCTCGCCGCGGCCCAGGAGGCGCTGACCCAGGCCGGCTGGGCACCGCAGACCGCAGAGGCGCAGGAACGTACCGCCACCATCATCGCTTCGGGCGTGGGCGGTTTCCCGGCCATCGCCGACGCCGTGCGCACCACCGACAGCAAGGGGCCGCGTCGTCTTTCGCCGTTCACCATTCCGTCCTTCCTCAGCAATATGGCCGCCGGCCATGTGTCGATCCAGCATGGCCTGAAGGGACCGCTGGGCACGCCGGTGACAGCCTGCGCCGCGGGCGTCCAGGCCATCGGCGACGCCGCGCGGATGATTCGTGCCGGGGAGATCGACGTCGCGGTCTGCGGTGGCACGGAAGCCACGATTCACCGGGTCAGCCTGGCCGGTTTCGCCGCCGCGCGCGCCCTGTCGAGCGATTTCAACGACACCCCGGAACGCGCTTCGCGGCCCTTCGACCAGGCCCGCGACGGCTTCGTGATGGGCGAAGGCGCCGGCCTGCTGGTGATCGAGGAGTTGGAACACGCCCTGGCCCGCGGCGCCACGCCGATCGCCGAGCTGGTGGGCTACGGCACCAGCGCCGACGCCTATCACATGACCGCCGGTCCAGAGGACGGCGACGGTGCCCGCCGCGCCATGCAACAGGCGTTGCGTCAGGCCGGCGTCGAGCCGTCCCGGGTCCAGCACCTGAACGCCCACGCGACCTCGACCCCGGTGGGCGACAAAGGCGAACTGGCGGCGATCAAGCGTGTGTTTGGCGACCATAGCGAGCTGGCCATCGCCTCGACCAAGTCGGCCACCGGCCACCTGCTGGGCGCTGCCGGCGGGATCGAAGCGATCTTCACCGTCCTGGCGCTGCGCGACCAGATCGCCCCCGCCACCCTCAACCTGGAAAACCCGGATGCCGCCGCGCAAGGCCTCAACCTGATTCGTGGCCAGGCGCAACCGCTGGCGATGGAATATGCCTTGTCCAATGGCTTCGGGTTTGGCGGGGTGAATGCCAGCGTGCTGTTCCGGCGCTGGGCCTAAGAGAAAATTCTCGTCGCATAGAAGGAGGTTTCAGCGCCGCTTCGCTGAAACCTCAAGGGCCCGGCGGAGTAAGCGGCTGCGGGGCCCGCCCCCTGCGACCAAACTGTAGTAAATCAAGGTTTATTGCGGCTGGATCCGCCTTTTTCCATGACGATCATGCCAACACCCGGCTACCCGACCCACGCCTTCCAGACGAATGAGTAGCTTGGGCGCAGATTTCGGAGCGCGCAGTCACCAGGCTCCGAAATCCGAGCGAAGAAGAACAAGAAGACTTCAGCTCTTGTTTTTTTTCATGACTTTTAAGTTTGTGAGGGAAAACGAACCATGGCGATATTCGACTACAAGGGCCAAGACGGCCGCGTGCTCATTTCAGATGCCTGGAACCTGGCCACCTACACCAGCGGCGTAGCGACGATAGGCGCGCTCTACCACTTGCCCGGGGCGGTCCTGGGCGAAGGCAACACCTTTGTCCTGCCCAAGGGCTGGCGCGAGATCAGCGCCAGCGACCTGGGCCTCGACGGCAGCCACCTCGACCTGACAGGCAGCTTCAAGGGCGAAAACGTATCCGGCTCCCAGGCCAAGGTATTCGGCCAATACGACGAGAGCGGCAAGCTGGTCAAAATGGGCTTTTCGATTGCCGGCACCAACTCGCCGATGGACTTGCTGGGATACCCGGCAATGATCGACAACTCCTATATCCACGGCTACGACTACCTGCTCGACTCGATCAAGAACTACGCCACCCACCATAACCTGACGGGCAAGGATGTGCTGGTCACCGGCTACAGCCAGGGCGGCTCCGTGACCAACAGCATGTACCTGGGCAGGGAAAACCTGGCCGACGGCTTCTTCAAGGATTCGGACTACTTCGGCATGGCGTCGCCAAAGGCCAGCAACAGCGATGGCATCTTCAACTTCGGCTTTGAAAACGACATCGTGCATCGGCTCATCGGCGAACAGACCGACCTGAGCGGCGCCATTCTCGCCGCCCTCAAAGGCAGTGACGCCAGCTACACCTCGACCACCGACAACATTGTGCTGTTCGACACGGTCTACGCTTTGCCCACCTGGCCCAACGGCCCCTTCTCTGTGGTCAATCCCAACGGCTGGGTGGCGCACCTGGAAGGCATCTTCATCAACCCGATCCAGCGCATCGGCCAGTCGACGTTCTACGACTACATCGAGCGTGACAGCACCATCATCATCAGCAACCTCGACCCGGTCAGCCGCAGCTTTACCTGGGTCAGCGACAAGTACTCCGCCACCTCCAACCACTTCGGCACTCCGGCCTTTCTCCTCGGCACGGACAGCGCGGACAAGCTGCAGGACGGCAGGAACGACGACTTCCTGGACGGCTTCGCCGGCAACGACAGCTTCAAGGTCAGCACCGGCACCGACATCGTCGCGGGCGGGGTGGGCGACGACAAAGTCTTCCTGCAGGGTACGGTCACCAGCTACGAAGCCGTGCGCCTGAGCGATGGCAGCCTGTTTCTCAACGACACCAACGGACGTTATGGCCTCAAGGAGCTGCATGACGTCGAGCATGTCGAGTTCGAAAGCCTCCTGGGCCAGACCTTGACCCCGGCCTTTACCGTGACTGGCAGCAAGCTCGATTTCGAAGGCCTGTTCGGGTCGGACAAGAGCTACGCCAAGGCCACCGAAGGTACGCAGTTGGCAGACCTGCTGAAGGGGACCGCCTCCCGCGACCTGATCTTCGGCCAGGGCGGCGACGATCTGATCGAAGGCGACGCGGGCAATGACCTGCTGCACGGTGGAAGCGGCAACGACACCCTGCTCGGCGGCAGTGGCAACGATGCACTCTACGGCGGCGCACACAACGACATCCTGGTGGGCGGCCTGGGCAACGACACCCTCAGTGGTGGTGTGGGCAGCGATCTGTTTGTCTTCGACCAGGGCGGCTTCGGCCATGACCTGATCAGCGATTTCAACGTTCACCAGAACGGCTTCGATCAGTTGGTGTTTTCCAAATCCCTGTTCGCCTCCACGGCCGCGGTCATCAGCGCCACCAGCCAGCAAGGCAGCGACAGCCTGATCGTGGCGGGAGACAGCAGCATCACCCTGGTCGGCTTCAACCCCGCGCAACTGAGCGCGGACATGATCAGCCTGGTCTGACGCTCGATGGGCACACCCTCCGTTCGCGTGAGGGTGTTGCTCCAGCTGGCTTTGGCCACTTCAGAAACCCACAGGGTCCACCTTGGGGTGGGCCCTTTTTTGATCGTCCATTCTTCATTCGGGGCACTTGAGCCATCGGCAAGCTCACCCCACACACATCCGACGAAGGCTCTGCTCTTGAGCCTGTATCGAGCTGTTCCGCCAGGCCGCCCCGGATACGCTGGATGGTTTGTTGCGGGCAGAAAAAACCCGGCTCGCTGGCCGGGTTTCTGTTCAGTCAATCCTGCACTCGCAATACCGATCAGCAACCGCGAGCACTATGTCCTCAGGCGCATCACGAGCTCGCCATCAAGCACCTCGCCCGTTTCTAGAAACCCCTCGGAGGCATAAAGATTGCGCGCCCCAATATTCTCCGGCGCGACGCCCAGAGTGATGTCAGGACCTCCCGACAAGCCTCTCAGGTATGCCACCAGCGCACGCAGAGCGGCGCGCCCATACCCTGAACCTTGGTGGTGACGGTCTATCATCAGGCGATAGAGCCAGCGACCGTTATCGTCCGGGTCGAGGGCATGCATAAGGAAGCCGACCATTTCTCCAGAATGAACGGCGCGCACCGCCAAGGGTTCACACCAAGGACATTCGGCAGCTTCTTCCAATGATTCGGCGTTGCTGGCAATAAAGTCGATCTGTTCGTCACGCACTTGCAGAGCGCAACATTCTGCTTCTTCATCGCGAGTGGATATCGGAGCAAGAAGCACAGCGGGGTAAAGCGTACGCATTGGGTTTTCTCCGCGGGGCAGTGCTCGCCCCTCCAGCATTTCGTTGATGGTTCAGTAGCGAAAACATCGTTGGAATCTGGGTCATAGGGCACCTCCTTTTTCTCGCGGATGGAAACCGATGGCTGATCCGGCCACGCGGCGGCGAAATTCTAGAAAACTTCACTTTAACGGCGCAAGGGATAGGCATGTCTTGAAAAGAGGTCCTGGTCGCCTGAAGCACAAGCCTATGCAAAACAAGGATCATTGGACGAAGGCTAAGGAACGCGCCAAACAGATGAGGGTGTTGTACCCGGGGAACCGGCCATCGCTTTCGAATGGTTCAGGGTTAGTATGTCCGCAGGAAACTTCAGAAACGACGGTTCGGCCCTGATACAGCCGATCAGCGTTCAACCTGTCATGGAAAACGGGAAGTGCTATGAACAGACATAAATTGCCCCTGCTTCTACTAGCAGTACTCGTGGCGGGCACGGGCGGCTGTAAACAAGAGGTGGCGACTGCCTACAATGGGCCGTTCGGCCTGCAGATGGGTATGACCGCCGAGCAGGCCCGGGCAGTCACCAAGGTTCTAGGCAGCAACGATCAGCGCAACATCATGCTGGTCGAACACCCGCCGAGGCCAATTACCGGGTTTGATGAGTTATCGCTCAAGTTTGGTAAAGAAGCCGGGCTGTGCGAAATCTCCACAGCGGTAGAGATGCCGGCGGATGCGCAGGACTTGGCTATTCGCGCCCGCTTCGAAGAATTGACTCGTCTACTCAGCCAGCGCTATGGCGCGCCCTCGGTAGCCATCGACCAGGCAGTGGATGACGAGCGAGAACAGGTCCTGATATCCCAGTGGCTAGCCTCCCGAGGGGCGAGCCTGGAAGGTGCGTGGGAAGCCGTGCTGACCGTCGGCAGACGCGATGTCGACCCCATCAGTATCAGCCTGTCCATTTCCGGTCCCGGATCCGAACAGTGCCAGCAGGAGCAACGTCAGGGATCGACCGACGCATCTTGAATAGCGTCCAGCTCAGCACAAGGTACGCTGGCTTTTAAGCCTCTGACCGCATCGAAACACCGAGCCGTTCACAGTGCGCGGCATCGTCCATTTCGTGTTTGCTTACTTGGCAGATACAGCAATGAGCGATTTACCTACCAGTCGGTACGGCTTAACGGCCATTATCCGTATACCTCTCTGATGGATGTACTAACGCGCCTGCCGACGCAGCGGGCGAGTGAAATTGACGATTTGCCGCCATATAGTTTAACGCCCGTTCAACCACGTAAGGTGTGTTGGGCGGACGCTTACACTAAAAAGCCGCTGGTCCGTTTTCAATGCAATCCAACAGGCAAGAGGCTATTTTTTGTAATCGGATCGGTAACGTGCAGGGAGATATTAAGAAGTCATTGACGCGTTAATTCGAGCTGGACCAAATGACGTTGATTTCAGGATGGATCTTGATTTTAAGGCGCGGTGCATCATTCCGGCGATGCGTATCCAGGCTTCTAGTCTGTAACACCAAAACCGCCACCTTTAACTTGTTAAGGAGAACACAGATGGCAATCGGCCAAGTACTCGAAACACCAGATAAAATAGCCCTCGTCAAAGCTGAGGTGTACCGTTGGTACAATCTCTTCTTTCCGTGGTCACGCGGCGTGTCTTCCCAATCGGAAGGTGCCATCAAGCCTTTGTACGATGCGCTGGCGAGCGAGTTCCGAGTGGTGCTCACGGATGGACGGATCATGGGGCGGACGGACTACTGGGAGCGACTCTGGGACCTGCACGGGAAGCGTGCTGGAAGCCCCGAATCGCACATCATCAATCTCTCGATCACCCCCCTTCCAGGGGACTTCTTCCTGACGATATTCGATCTCGTCAAAGACGGAATTGCCAAGAAGAAAATCGATTCGGCTCTCATGCGCATCGACCATACCTCTCCATCGGGAATCTCGTGGTTTTATGTCCACGAAAGCGAGCACGAGAGATCGTTAGCGTGAATCGCTCAATTCCGTTCGGCACACCGGAGCCGGTGTACGACACATAGCGTGCCAAGGCTCTCAGGGAAGCCATGCGCAAAGGCGAGCAATTCTAGGCCCACTGTTCAGTTGCCACGATGCTGCAAAGCCCATGGTCTGAAGTGCAGAAACAAAAAGCCCGGCGCCAGGCCGGGCTCATCGCGGATACGACACTTAATAGTGTGCAGCACTTAATCTTGAGAATAGCGTTCGGTGTCGCCCATTAGAATTAGATAGTTTGGGCTGCTTTCGCTGAGTGCTGCAAAGGATGCGAAAAATTTACCGTCAACTGCGTAGTAACATTTTCATTTGCGCACGACTCTTTAATTGGTGCCTGACTTTCATTGGTTTTGTTTTTTCAACCCCAGTATATTTTTTATCCAGTTTCCAGGGAGTGAGTACCAATTATTACTGGCCTCCTCACTTCCAGGTAACGTTGTTACCCGACTCTATGAAATAGCAAGTTGTATATGAATTGGTCACAGCTAAAAGTTCCGCTTTTGCCAAAGCTAGTGTTCAGTCTCAGATAAAACGTTCTCTTTCATAGTGCCGTCCATGGCTTCTCGGGCGCGTTGGATCTTGCGCAAGATATCTTCACCTTTCGCGCTCCAGACGTACCGGTAGGGCTGAGCGTTATGCAGCGCTAAAAACGTGGTAATTGAGCTGGCCAGTTCACGTGTGGAGCTGAAGCTGCCGTCGTGTAAGTAAACGGTGATATCCCGGAAAAAGCGTTCAACCATATTCATCCAGGAGCTTGAGGTCGGGGTGAAGTGCAGGTGGAATCGGGGATGCCGCTTGAGCCATTCCTTGACCACGGGATGCTTGTGGGTGGCGTAGTTATCCACGATCAAATGCAGCTGCAGGCCTTTGGGGGTTTCCCGGTTGATCTTTTTCAAGAAGGCCAGCCACTCCTGATGCCGATGCTGTGTCTCGATGCTGCTGATCAGTCGACCTTGCAAATAGTCCATGGCGGCGAACAGCGTTAGCGTGCCGTGGCGGACATAGTCATGGGTTTGCGTGCGGATATGGCCGATGCCCAATGGCAAGCCTGGCTGCGTGCGTTGCAGAGCTTGAACCTGGCTCTTTTCATCGCAGCAAAGCACCAGCGCTTTATCAGGTGGCGCCAGGTACAGCCCGATAACGTCCCAGAATTTTTCTTCGAAGTGAGGGTCATTGGACAGCTTGAAGGTGCGGGTCAGGTGCGGCTTGATGTCGTTGGCAGCCCAGATCCGCTGAACGCTGGCCGGCGAAATACCGGCGACACGCGCCATGCTACGACAGCTCCAGCGAGGCTGACCGATACGCGGTTGAGTGACCTGCTCAAGCGTTCGCTTCAAGGCTTCGGCAGGCAATGATGGCTTGCGACCTCGCCCCGGCAGATCCACCAAACCTTGAAGGCGCAGTGCTTGAAAACGCTTGCACCAACGAGTGACAGAAACCACGGAGAGGCCAGTCAACACAGCGATTTCGTTACGTGAGTGACCTTGAGCAGCTAGCAAGATTACGCGTGCTCGACGACCGTCGCGCTGGCTGATGGTGGCAGAGCGAACTCGTCGGTTCAGCTCAATCTGCTCGTCGTCACTAAGCACGATGTCTTGAGAATTCATAGCAGCACTCCACGTCACGGCTGACCATGGAAGAGTAGCTCAAGTGGGATATTTATTTTTGAGACAGAACACTAGCGGGGGTACTGGAAATAACACAGGTACTGCTCCAAAGCTTGCGGCTTCATCGATCTTGGGCACTGTCTCTCAATCAGGGGGAGTGCCGACCGGCGCAATAATTGAGGTCGGCACCAATGCAAATGGCGCATACACAAAGTTTGCTGGCGGGACAATGATTTGCACTCGACAAGTTCAAGTTAACGTAGCCATTCAAACAGTCTCGACGAGCGGGGTTTACTACAGTGGCGGTAACGCTGCTGTCGCGATGCCCGCGACATTTACAAGCCTTGCGTTCGCCGACGTTGGAATTACAAGTGCCTTAGAAACCACAGGCTGGGTTGGCGGTCGCGGTGTCGATTCGCTTAGTGCGTGGGCAGGCAACATATTGTTCGACGTTTACTCGCGGGCAGCACAAGCCTACACGCTTCAATATTTTGCAATCGGGCGGTGGCACCAATGAGAATAAATCTTTTCCCTCAGCGCCGGGATGACGCTTTGCTTGTGGTTCGGTCTAGTAGCTCACTGATCGTCAACGGCGAGACATTCGATTTCTCGCCGATGGCCGACGGCAGTACGTTGCCTGCTGCGGCGCTAAGTTCGAGCTGGTTTTTCGGCCAAGTCGACAATGTCGGTGGTGAGTTGGTGCTCAGTTTGATCCTGCCTCTTCCTGTCAACTACAGCCAGGCCCAGGCCTTTCCTGCCCCTCTTCACAATGTGCTCGACGGGCCGGTGGCCTTGCCGCAGCCGTTGCCCAGCGATGAGCCGTCCGCCGAACAAGAGCCAATCCTGCCGAGGGCGGGGAGCATCGACTGGTCCCAGCTGGTCACTGCCGAAATGAAGGCGGCGGAAGTTCTGGCTGAGCGCCTGGCTGAATCTAAGTCGCGGTTGGCGGCCAGGAGCGAGCAGGCTGCTACGCAGATCGACCGCATCACTGATCGGATCGAAACGCTTGGCTATGGCATTGAAGCCGGCGAAGCCACGCCAGAGGACGCCGCCGAGCAGGCCGCCCTGGCTGTGAACCTGAAAACCTAGAAGGCCTACAAGTTCGCTTTGGGGAAAGTGACCGTCCAGGCGACCTGGCCGGCGGCGGTCTGGCCCGTAGAGCCGCCAATACCGGATATTGCTGCAGCGCCAATGCTGGGGGTTGGAGAAACTGAGCAAAGCAGCTAAAGCGCCTGTCAACATATTCAGAATCAACTTTCCGACCTGTAGCACCTTAGGCGTAGGTATATACCCATCGGGTTATCGGTAAGTATGCTACCGTCTAGGCCAAACTCAGGGATTGGGAGGCACAGTATGTCAAGTTACATATCTTCGGAGCTTATCGAGCTGAATGGATTTCAACCTCTTCAAATAAGTGAAGGCATCACCCTTCCTAAAAAAATTCAATACGCTTGCGGTTTAAATGTTCTCGATGAGTGGTTAAATGTTGATTTTTTTGATGACGCATTGATATGGAATTTTGGCCATATTGGCGGCGTTCCTAAAAGCGTTGCAGAGGGCGTCTACAAATTAAATCTTCTTGAGCGCCACCCATTCCCGGATAACTATTTTGATTATGCCTTCTGCGAGGATTTTATCGAGCATATACATCAGAAGGATGCTATTTTCTTTCTCTCTGAAGTACTCAGAACTCTGAAGCCGGGGGGCGTATTAAGGCTCTCGACACCAGGCCTGCATGGTGTGATGTCGCTTCATTTCAATAGACCAGATCTAAATTCAGTGATTGAGAATCAGGATGCTGCTTATACTAGATGGGGGCATGTTCATTTCTTCTCTCATGAAAGCCTAAGAACCATGGCTCTGTACCTTGGATTTAGAAAGTATCGCCAACGGTCATATGGTAAATCTTGGCATAAAAAATTGAAAAATCTTGAAACAAGAGCTGAGCAAGCAAACTATAAAATCAATATTTATGCAGAACTAACAAAGTAGCCATTTGTAGTCGTGTAGGCCCGCCTTGAGCGGGCTTTTTTTCGTCTGGAGAAAATGTATGTCAATTACAGCGCAGCAACTGCTGCAGATCATCCCCAACGCCGGCGCCAAAGCCGGCGTTTTTGTGTCCGCGCTCAATGTGGCGATGCAGAGATATCAGATCGTAGGTGTCAAGCGCGCCGCGGCATTCATTGCGCAGGTCGGGCATGAGTCTGGCCAGTTGCGCTACGTCAAAGAGTTGTGGGGGCCAACACCGGCCCAGGCGAAGTATGAAGGACGCTCCGACCTCGGTAACACTGCCGCCGGCGACGGTTTCAAGTATCGCGGGCGCGGCCTGATTCAGGTCACTGGCCGGGCAAACTACGGGGAGTGCGGTGAGGCCCTGTCTGGACCTGATCAAGCAACCTGAACTGCTGGAGCTGCCACAGCACGCCGCGATGTCGGCGGCCTGGTTCTGGGCTACCCGGGGGCTGAACACCATGGCCGATGCCGGCGAGTTCAACAAAATCACCCGCCGAATCAATGGCGGCCTGAACGGACTGGAGGATCGTTTGCAGATCTGGGCGCGGGAGGTGCTGCAGTGAACGCCGCGGGGTTGCGCCTAGCTGCCGGCCTGTTCCTGGCTAGCCTGCTGGTTGCCGCCGGCGCCACTTCTGCCTGGAAGGCCCAGGACTGGCGCTATGGCAAGAAACTGGCCGAACAGGCGCAACTTCACCAGGATGACCTGGCCGCTATTAGCAGCGCAGCAGCAACTCAGCAGCGTGCTGACCAGGATAAGCACATTGCGCTTGAGCAACGCCTGGCCACCGCCGACCAATCCCACCACCAGGAGCTGACCAATGCTCAGAAAGACCAAGCTCGCCTGCGTGACCGCCTTGCTACTGCCGATCTACGGCTGTCAGTCCTTGTCGACTCCGCGGATACAGCCAGTGGCTGCGCAGTGCCTGCCACCACCGCCACCGGCGGCCTGGTTCATGGAGCCCCGCGAGCCCGACTTGACCCGGCGCATGCTCAACGAATTGTCGGCATCACCGACGACGGCGACCAAGGACTGATCGCTCTGCAGGCGTGCCAGGCGTATGTGCGTGCGCTCACGCAATGATCGGTCTGATCAAGTGGGCGTCTTGGTTTCTCGAGTTGCCCGCGGCGCGGTCGACCTTGAACCACTCGAACGCTTCGGACGGTTCGCACTGGTACAGCACCGTCTGTTCGGCGCGCTCCTTTGGTGTGGCCAGATCCAGCCATTCCCGGGCCAGCTTCGGCGCCAGGATAACTGGTCGCCGATCGTGAATATCGACCATGTCCCCGGCGCTGTCGGCGGTAATGATCCCGAATCCGTCATGCTCACTGGGCGTATTGTCGCCGCTCGGGAGTTGATCGATTGAGGCGCAAAAGGAAAGCGCACCATTTCGGTGTACAGCCCGTCTTCAGAGTTTTATTTCTATTGGGAATAAGATTGATGCTAAATTTTTCTTTCTGTTTGATAGTTATAAAGTTGACAGAGGGAAGTGATCAACTAAGGTTATTAACGCGTATCTAAGGCTGGATTCGCATGAAAAGGAGAAGTTCTTAATTCGGGACTTCAATTATATGGAAATAAGGAGGTTGAAATGTCTGAGTTAGGCAATAAAGCTTTAAACTTATCGCAAGGGGGCATTGTCCCCTTCACCCTCTTTGAAAAGGATAAAATTTCGATCATTTTAGATCTGCCCAGTATAGTGAAGCTCCGCCTGGGGGTGGATGAGAGCTGCCCAGTTGCTCCAGTGCTGAAAAATGATTCACCCTATACCGTCATATCTGCAACTTTTAGCATCAGTCTCGATAGTGTGCATGATACTAATAGTCAAGAAGTGATTGCGAATGTGGAATGGCTGAATTCAAATACCTTAGAAACAGCGAGTATCATGCATTTCACTTGTGAAAATGTTCCTGCTGGTCAAACACTTCAATGTAATCCTACCATGCGAGGATACGACAAAATTCAGTGGCATTCGACAATGACTAGTGGGGTGGGCATGGAGATCCTAAATAGTAGTTTGACTCTTGGTTCGATCACGCTAGGACCGATTGCTTCGGAAACTTTTCCGGATACAGGGCCTACTATTAACGTTAACGCGAAAAACTGATCTGCTACCGCGAGGCCCGGATCTCCGGGCCTCGCGGTCGTTCCCGGTGCTGCGATATGAATCGCCCCGGGTTTCGTAGACACCTCTTTGCCTTAAACTGAGGCCAATTAGGAGGTGCCATGAGCAACCCGCGTTACCCCGAAGAATTCAAAATCCAAGCGGTCAATCAAGTGACCGAAAAGAAGCTGCCTGTCGCTGATGTAGCGGCCCGTCTTGGCGTGTCGACGCATAGCTTGTATGCCTGGATAAAGCGCTACAGCAAACCTCAAGAAGAACGACAGCAAGACGATGATCAGCACGCTGAACTGCGTCGTCTGCGAGCAGAACTCAAGCACGTCACTGAAGAGCGAGACATCTTAAAAAAGGCCGCCGCGTACTTTGCCAAGGAGTGCGGCTGAAGTACGCCTTTATCAAGCAGCGCGCGGGCGACTATTCGATTCGGCGGCTTTGTCTGACGCTTAAAGTCCATCCCAGCGGTTATTACGCCTGGCTGTCCGAGCCGCAATCTGTACGCGCCAAAGACGACCAGCGACTGCTGGGTTTGATCAAGCATTCATGGCTGGAGAGTGGCGGCGTTTATGGCTATCGCAAAGTCCATGACGATCTGCGCGAGGTCGGTGAAGATTGTGGTCGCCATCGTGTAGCGAGGCTGATGCGTCTTGAAGGTCTGCGCTCTCAGACAGGGTATCGACGCCGCCCTGGAAAGTACGGCGGTAAGCCAGCGGTCGCCTCACCCAATTTGCTGAAGCGCCAGTTTGATGTCGTAGAACCCAACAAAGTTTGGGTCACCGACATCACCTACATTCGCACTTATGAAGGCTGGCTGTATTTGGCTGTGGTGTTGGATCTGTTTTCTCGCCAGGTCGTTGGCTGGTCAATGAAGTCGCAGATGACCAGTGATTTGGCTATTGACGCGTTGTTGATGGCGGTTTGGAGGCGTAAACCGAAGCAAGAAGTGATGGTTCATTCCGACCAAGGCAGCCAGTACAGCAGCTCCGATTGGCGCAGCTTTTTGAAGGCAAACAATTTGGTTGCCAGTATGAGTCGCCGAGGCAACTGTCATGACAATGCTGTGGCCGAGAGCTTTTTCCAGCTTCTGAAACGGGAACGGATCAAGCGAAAAATCTACACCTCGCGGCAAGATGCTCGTAGTGATGTGTTCGATTACATCGAGATGTTCTACAACGCAAAACGCCGTCATGGTTTCAACAATCAGCTGTCACCGGCAGAGTTTGAAAAGCGTTACGCAATGAGCTTGCAAGGTGTCTAGAGAATCCGGGGCGATTCAGGCTGCCCTACCCAATGACTTGGGACGAGCAGTCGATCCTCTTTGGAGAGCTGCCGACGCACCAGCAGAAGATGGCCCTGTTTAAGGTGAACACGGGCTGCCGCGAGCAGGAGGTCTGCAAGTTGAGGTGGGATTGGGAAATCCAAGTACCGGAGCTGGGGACCAGTGTTTTTCTGATCCCTTCCGACTTCGGCGGCCGTAACGAGCGATCCGGCGTGAAGAATGGCGACGAGCGCCTGGTGGTGCTCAATGCGGTGGCCAAGTCGGTTATCGACAAGCAGCGCAGATTGAGCAAAGAGTGGGTGTTTCCGTACAACGGCACAGCCATACACAGGATGAACGACTCGGCCTGGAAAAAAGCACGGGTGAGAGCGGCGAAACTCTGGCAGGAGGAAAACCTTCGCCCCGCTCACCCAGGGTACGCATCGATCAGGGTTCACGACCTGAAACATTCGTTTGGTCGCCGGCTTCGCGCAGCAGGTGTGACGGAGGAAGACCGGAAGGCCTTGCTCGGTCATAAGAACGGCAGCATCACCAGCCACTACTCCGGCGCGGAGCTTGAGAAGCTGATTGACGCTGCAAATAGGGTATCAGCTACAGACTCACGCGGGCCTGTACTGACGATTTTGAAGAGGAGGACAGGATGAAGTCCCGAAAATCTCCCCACAAATGAAAAAGCCCAACCTGTGAAGATTGGGCTAAGTCATTGAATTATATGGTCGGGACGGAGTGATTCGAACACTCGACCCCTAGCACCCCATGCTAGTGCGCTACCGGACTGCGCTACGCCCCGACTAGGCGTGTTACTGGGTTTGCTTCTTAACGAAGCGCTCAAGAATATAGCGCAAGCTTTTGAAATATGGAAGTATTTTAAAAGCTAAAAACTACTTCTTGAGTACCACCAGAACGTCCTCCAGTTCGGAGATCATCTGGCGGATCAGTTGCTTGTACTGGGTGGTGTCGTCTTTGGCTTCATCACCGGAAAGACGCAGGCGTGCTCCACCGATGGTGAACCCCTGATCATAAAGCAACGCGCGGATCTGCCGGATCATCAGCACATCCTGGCGCTGATAATACCGGCGATTTCCGCGGCGTTTGACAGGGTTGAGTTGAGGAAACTCCTGCTCCCAATAACGCAGCACATGCGGCTTGACCGCACAGAGCTCGCTGACTTCGCCGATGGTGAAGTAGCGCTTGCCCGGAATGACCGGGAGCTCGTCGTTATGACTTGGTTCCAGCATAAGCCTCAACTCGGGCCTTCAACTTCTGCCCTGGACGAAAGGTGACCACACGGCGTGCCGTGATCGGGATTTCTTCACCCGTCTTCGGGTTACGGCCAGGTCGCTGGCGTTTATCCCGAAGGTCGAAGTTACCGAAACCGGACAATTTGACCTGTTCGTTATCTTCGAGAGCGTGCCTGATTTCCTCAAAAAACAGCTCGACCAATTCCTTGGCCTCACGTTTATTCAGGCCCAGCTCTTCGTAGAGACGTTCGGCCATTTCAGCTTTCGTCAGAGCCCCCATACGTCACTTCCTTAACGTGGCGTTCAACCTGTCTTCGAGCGAGGTGAGGATATTTTGCGTCGTGGAGTTCACCTCATCGTCATTAAGAGTGCGCGATGGATGCTGCCAGGTCAAGCCAACTGCAAGGCTTTTTCTATGAGGATCAATGCCTTTACCTTGGTACACGTCAAACAACCTGAGGTCTGTCAGCCATTCGCCTGCATTTTCACGGATTACATCCAGTACTGCACTGGCGGCAACATCGCGATCAGCCAGCAAGGCCAAGTCACGACGTACTTCAGGAAAGCGCGACAACTCACGGAATTCCGGCATTTTTCCCGAGGCAACTTCGGCCAGGACCAACTCGAAAACGAAGACCGGACGGTCGAGACCGAGGGTTTTCGACAATTCAGGGTGGATAGCGCCGATATAACCAACCAGACGACCTTCACGCTCGATGCGCGCGGTTTGCCCCGGGTGCAACGCAGGGTGCTTGCCAGGCGCGAAAGTGAACGCGTCGAGTGCGCCGGCAAAGCCCAGCACCGCTTCCACGTCGGCCTTGACGTCGAAGAAGTCCACGACATCGCGACCTTGTGCCCAGCCTTCCGGCAGACGAGTGCCGCACACCACACCAGCCAGCATCGGTTCTTGCTTCAAGCCTTCCAGTTGACCGACGAAACGCAGACCGCTTTCAAACAGACGGACACGGTCCTGCTGACGGTTCAGGTTGTGCTGAAGCGCCTTGACCAGCCCCGGCCACAGCGACGAGCGCATGGCAGCCATGTCGTTGGAAATCGGGTTAGCCAGCAACAGTGGCTCGACACCCGGATTAAACAACTCGAACTGTTTCGGATCGATGAAGCTGTAAGTAATGGCTTCCTGATAACCGCGGGCCACCAGCAAACGACGCAGCTCGGGCAGATCGCTACGAGCCTCGGCCTTGGCTTGTGGAGCCAGGCGCGCCTGTGGGTAGCGAACCGGCAGGCGGTTGTAGCCGTATAGACGAGCCAGTTCTTCGATCAGATCGACTTCCAGGCTGATATCGAAGCGATGGCTTGGCACTTCAACTCGCCACTGCCCTGCTCCATCGGTGGAAATTTTCAGGCCCAGGGCACCGAGCAGACGCTCGACTTCCGGCGGGTCGATTTCCATACCCAGCATCTGGGTGATGCGCTCGGCACGCAGGGTGATCGGAGCGATCGATGGCAGGTGCTGCTCACTGACTGCTTCGATGATCGGGCCGGCTTCGCCACCGGTGATCTCCAGTAGCAGGCCAGTGGCACGCTCCATGGCTTCACGGGCCAGTTGCCAGTCCACACCACGCTCGTAGCGATGCGAGGCGTCGGTATGCAGGCCATAGGAACGAGCTTTACCAGCGACAGCGATCTGGTCGAAGAATGCACTTTCCAGGAAAACGTCGCGAGTAGTCGCAGTTACGCCACTGTGCTCGCCACCCATGACACCAGCAATCGCCAGGGTGCGGGTATGGTCGGCGATAACCAGGGTATCGCTGCGCAGGGTCACTTCCTGGCCGTCGAGCAAGACCAGCTTCTCGCCCTCTTCGGCCATCCGTACTCGAATGCCACCGTTGATTTCGGCAAGATCGAAAGCATGCAGCGGCTGCCCCAACTCCAGCATCACGTAGTTGGTAATGTCCACGGCCGCATCGATGCTGCGTACATCAGCGCGACGCAGGCGCTCGACCATCCACAGCGGGGTCGGCTTGGACAGGTCGACATTGCGGATAACCCGGCCCAGATAACGCGGGCAAGCCGCGGGCGCCAGCACTTCAACTGGACGCACTTCGTCGTGCGCAGACGCGACGGATAGCACTACTGGACGGGTGACGGGTGCGGCATAGAGCGCGCCGACCTCACGAGCGAGCCCCGCCAGCGACAGGCAATCACCGCGGTTAGGAGTCAGGTCGACTTCGATGCTGGCGTCGTCCAACTCCAGGTACTCACGAAAATCCTTGCCTACCGGTGCATCGGCCGGCAATTCCATCAGACCGTCATTGCCCTCTCCCACCTGCAGTTCTGCCTGGGAGCACAGCATGCCGTTCGACTCGACACCGCGCAGCTTGGCCTTCTTGATCTTGAAGTCGCCAGGCAACTCCGCGCCGATCATGGCGAAAGGGATCTTCAGGCCCGGACGCACGTTTGGCGCACCGCACACGACCTGGAAGGTTTCCGCGCCATTGCTGACCTGGCAAACACGCAATTTGTCGGCATCGGGGTGTTGCTCGGTGCTCAGCACCTCGCCCACCACCACGCCACTGAAAACACCGGCGGCCGGCGTCACGCTATCGACCTCAAGACCGGCCATCGACAGACGAGCAACCAGCTCGTCGCGACTTACCTGCGGGCTTACCCAGCCGCGCAGCCATTGTTCACTGAATTTCATCCTGCTCTCCTGAAAGATTCGTTACGGGCGTGCGACCTAGCGAAATTGCGCGAGGAATCGCAAGTCGTTGTCGAAGAACAGGCGCAAGTCATTCACGCCGTAACGCAGCATGGCCAGACGCTCGGCGCCCATGCCGAAGGCAAAGCCCTGGAACTCTTCCGGATCGATCCCGGACATGCGCAGCACGTTCGGGTGAACCATGCCGCAGCCCATGACTTCCAGCCAACCGGTCTGCTTGCAGACACGGCAACCTTTACCGCTGCACATCACACATTCCATGTCGACTTCAGCGGACGGCTCGGTGAACGGGAAGTACGAAGGACGGAAACGCACCGCCAGTTCTTTTTCGAAGAACACCCGCAGGAACTCTTCGATGGTTCCCTTGAGGTCGGCGAAATTGATGTCGCGATCGATCAGCAGGCCTTCGACCTGGTGGAACATCGGCGAGTGGGTGATATCGGAGTCGCTACGGTACACGCGGCCTGGGCAGACGATACGGATCGGCGGTTGCTGCGCTTCCATGGTGCGGACCTGTACCGGTGAGGTATGGGTGCGCAACAGCATGTTCGCGTTGAAATAGAAGGTGTCATGCATCGAACGGGCCGGATGGTGGCCTGGGATGTTGAGCGCCTCGAAGTTGTGATAGTCGTCTTCGACCTCGGGGCCTTCGGCGATGCCGTAGCCGATATGGGTGAAGAACTGTTCAATACGTTCCAGAGTCCGGGTCACCGGATGCAGACCGCCGGAGATCTGGCCGCGGCCAGGCAAGGTCACATCGATGGACTCAGCGGACAGTTTGGCTGCCAGCTCGGCCTCTTCAAACAAAGCCTTACGCGTATTGAGAGCCTCTGTAACACGCTCCTTGGCAACGTTGATCAGGGCGCCGACCTGCGGACGCTCCTCTGCCGGCAAATTCCCCAGGGTCTTCATCACCTGAGTCAATTCACCCTTCTTGCCAAGGTACTGAACCCGGATTTGCTCCAGGGCATTGATATCTTCAGCGCTTTGCACAGCCTCTAGTGCTTGAGAGACCAGCGCATCCAGGTTTTCCATGTACAGACTCCAGATACAAAATAGGGGAAGAGCTTGTAGGCTCTTCCCCTATTTATGACGTTTAACACCTGGGCCCACAGAGGTGAACCCGGGTGACTGTCGGGGGTACTTAAGCCAGAGTGGCTTTAGCTTTCTCGACAATCGCAGCAAACGCCGCTTTTTCGTTCACTGCCAGATCAGCCAGAACCTTACGGTCGATCTCGATGGACGCTTTTTTCAGGCCGGCGATGAAACGGCTGTAGGACAGACCGTTGATACGAGCACCAGCGTTGATACGAGCGATCCACAGAGCGCGGAACTGACGTTTTTTCTGACGACGGTCACGGTAGGCGTATTGGCCTGCCTTGATTACCGCTTGCTTGGCAACACGGAATACGCGGGAGCGCGCGCCGTAGTAGCCTTTAGCAAGTTTCAGAATTTTTTTGTGACGTTTACGGGCAATGACGCCACGCTTTACACGAGCCATGAGTTACTTCCTCTATTCTTGATCCAAAAATTAACGAAGGCGCAGCATGCGCTCGACTTTTGCCACGTCAGACGGATGCAGCAAGCTGCTACCGCGCAGTTGACGCTTACGCTTGGTCGACATTTTGGTCAGGATGTGGCTCTTGAAAGCGTGCTTGTGCTTGATACCGTTAGCAGTTTTCAGAAACCGCTTAGCAGCACCACTTTTGGTTTTCATCTTTGGCATGTTCGGATACTCCGCATTCAGTTGATAAACATAATCAGAAGGCCTGCCGTGCCCTGTTGATTACTTCTTCTTTTTCGGGGCGATGACCATGATCAGCTGGCGTCCTTCCATCTTAGGATGCTGTTCGACCGAACCGTACTCTTGCAGGTCAGCTTCAACCCGCTTGAGGAGTTCCATCCCCAGCTCCTGGTGGGCCATCTCACGGCCGCGGAATCGCAAGGATACCTTGGCCCTGTCCCCGTCACTCAGGAAACGTACCAGGTTGCGCAGTTTTACCTGGTAATCCCCTTCCTCCGTCCCTGGACGAAACTTGATTTCTTTTACCTGAATCTGCTTCTGGTTCTTCTTCGCCGCGGCAATCTGCTTCTTCTTCTCGAAGATCGACTTGCCGTAGTCCATCACACGGCAAACCGGCGGGACTGCGTCGGCGGAGATTTCCACCAGATCAAGCTTGGCTTCTTCAGCAATACGAAGCGCTTCATCAATCGAGACGATGCCAATCTGCTCGCCGTCAGCGCCAATTAACCGAACCTCGCGTGCCGAGATATTCTCGTTGATCGGGGCTTTCGGTGCAGCTCGTTTATCTTGTCTCATTTCACGCTTAATAATAATTACTCCGAATCTGGGCGACCACGCCGGGAAACCGCTTGTGCAAGGAACTCCGAGAACTGAGCGACGGGCATCGAGCCCAGGTCAGCACCTTCACGGGTACGCACAGCGACAGTCTGCGTCTCGACTTCCCGATCTCCAATAACCAAGAGATAGGGAACCTTGAGCAAAGTATGCTCGCGGATTTTAAAGCCGATCTTTTCATTTCTCAAGTCGGACTTGGCACGAAATCCGCTTTGGTTGAGGGTTTTTTCCACTTCGAGGGCAAAATCTGCCTGTTTATCAGTGATATTCATCACTACGGCCTGGGTCGGAGCCAGCCACGCAGGGAATGCCCCTTCGTAATGCTCGATCAGAATCCCGACAAAACGCTCGAAGGAGCCGAGGATCGCCCGGTGCAACATCACCGGATGTTTACGGCTGTTATCTTCGGAAACGTATTCAGCACCCAGACGGATCGGCAGGTTGAAATCGAGCTGCAAGGTACCACACTGCCAGACACGCCCCAGGCAATCTTTCAGCGAGAATTCGATTTTCGGACCGTAGAACGCACCTTCCCCCGGCTGCAGGTCATATGGCAACCCGGCGCTATCAAGCGCGGCGGCCAAGGCATTTTCAGCGCGATCCCACAACTCATCGGAGCCCACACGCTTTTCAGGGCGGGTGGAAAGCTTCATTTCGATGTCCTTGAAGCCGAAGTCGGCATAGACATCCATGGTCAGCTTGATGAATGCCGCGGATTCAGCCTGCATCTGCTCTTCGGTACAGAAGATATGCGCGTCGTCCTGGGTGAAGGCACGTACACGCATGATGCCGTGCAATGCACCGGACGGCTCGTTACGGTGACAGGCACCGAACTCGGCCAAACGCATTGGCAGCTCGCGGTAGCTTTTCAGGCCCTGATTGAACACCTGCACGTGGCACGGGCAGTTCATCGGCTTGATGGCGTAGTCGCGGCTTTCCGACTCGGTGGTGAACATGTTTTCGGCGTAGTTGGCCCAGTGCCCGGATTTCTCCCACAGGCTGCGATCGACCACCTGCGGAGTCTTGATCTCCAGGTAGCCGTTGTCGCGCTGAACCTTGCGCATGTACTGCTCAAGCACTTGGTACAGGGTCCAGCCATTCGGATGCCAGAACACCATGCCTGGCGCTTCTTCCTGGGTATGGAACAGGCCCAGGCGCTTGCCGATCTTGCGATGGTCGCGCTTCTCGGCTTCTTCGATACGCTGGATGTAGGCCGCCAGTTGCTTCTTGTCCGCCCAGGCAGTGCCGTAGACGCGCTGCAATTGCTCGTTCTTGGCATCTCCACGCCAGTAGGCGCCAGACAGCTTGGTCAGTTTGAAGGACTTGAGGAAGCGAGTATTCGGCACATGCGGACCGCGGCACATGTCGACGTATTCTTCGTGATAGTACAGGCCCATGGCCTGTTCATTCGGCATGTCCTCGACCAGGCGCAACTTGTAGTCTTCGCCGCGAGCCTTGAATACCTCGATCACTTCGGCGCGCGGAGTGACTTTCTTGATGACGTCGTAATCTTTCTCGATCAGCTGCTGCATGCGCTGTTCGATGGCCGCCAGGTCGTCCGGGGTGAAGGGACGCTCGTAGGCGATATCGTAATAGAAGCCTTCATCGATCACCGGACCGATAACCATCTTCGCTGTCGGATACAGTTGCTTGACCGCATGACCAACCAAGTGAGCGCAAGAGTGGCGAATGATCTCCAGCCCTTCTTCATCCTTTGGCGTGATGATTTGCAGGGTCGCATCGCTGTCGATCAGGTCGCAGGCGTCGACCAGTTTGCCATTGACCTTGCCGGCCACGGTGGCCTTGGCCAGACCTGCACCAATGGATGCGGCGACCTCGGCTACGGAAACCGGATGATCGAATGAACGTTGACTGCCGTCGGGAAGAGTAATAGTGGGCATGGCGCCTCCTCTCCTAGTGGTGACCCCTACCAAAGGTCACGTGGGTTGGGATGAGCCAGTACGCGGTTCGATCCAGGCCGTTCGTGACGAACGCCTGCCTCACAGTGGCAGGAGCCTTGCGGCCAACCGGTAAAACGAACCAGAGTGACTGGAGTTCAAATCAGAAAAATAGAGGCATAGACCGCGGTGGGATTGCAACTCGCCCAGAGCCTGAAAACACCCAAGCCGGGCATGCTAGCACAGATGAACGGTCATCGCGCCGTACTTGCCACCGGAAGCAGCGTAGCAGCGCTTTCTAAGCTACAAAGTGAACTTGATGTGCACGCAAGGTCTCAAATACACCGAGATTCGCCATTCTTGTACCAATCCCAGGAGAGCTCGACTCATGCGCCTCACCCAACTATTCGCCCTTGCCGCCCCTTTCGCCCTGCTGCTGCCACTGAGCGCGCAAGCCGCCTGGCCAGCCGGGGTACGCGCCGAATACATGAAGGATTGCACGGCTGCCGCCAGCCAGAGCGTTGATGTGAAAAGTGCGGAAAAGCACTGTGCCTGTGGTGCGGACAAACTCAATGAGAAATTCACTACCGACGAAATCAAACAACTCATGAGCAAGCAGACTCAACCGGATCCGGCGCTGAGAGCCAAGGCGCTGGATGCTATTGCCGCTTGCCGGGTGGTGAAATAAGCCTTTAAAGCGCGAGAGACGGTCCTGCTTCAAGCTTGAAGCGATCTGAAAACCGGCCTTTTTCACAATTTACGCAGCTTTTACGGCTTTTTTTATCACTGGATATTTTCGGTGAAAGCCCCTTAAACCGGGGCCTTCAGCCGATCAGAGCAACAAAACAGTCTCAAGCACCTGGGAATCGGCACGTCCAGGGGGCTCCCAAGTCGAACATTTCGACTATGATAGCCCAGTGTGCCCAGTTGGCCTGAGCAGCACAGTACTACTGAAAATATATGTTTCTTGGAGATACACCATGTCTAATCGCCAAACCGGCACCGTAAAATGGTTCAACGATGAAAAAGGCTTCGGCTTCATCACTCCTCAAGGTGGCGGTGACGACCTGTTCGTACACTTCAAAGCTATTGAAAGCGACGGTTTCAAAAGCCTGAAAGAAGGCCAGACCGTTTCCTTCGTGGCTGAGAAAGGCCAAAAGGGTATGCAAGCTGCACAAGTTCGTCCTGAGTAATTTCTCAGCGAGCTAAAAAAACCCCGTCCATGTGACGGGGTTTTTTATGCACGGTGCAAAAGTGCTGACAGGATCAGCCGCAGTTGACCCGAGTGACCACCAGATTGTTATCGGTGTTGAGGTTCAGCCGATCGGAACGATATTCCAGGGTGATCATGTCATTCGGCTTGAGAATACGGGCGTTCTGCGCACCTGCGCGAGTGCGTGCCTGTTCCAGCAGCTCAGGCGAGGCTTTTTTGCCGATGGCGAATTCGGCCGCCTTAGCCTCACAGCGGCTATGGCCGCTCTCGGTCGCTACCGGATCCTTATCCGGCGAAGAAGTGCTGCACCCTGTCAAAACGACTGCAGCCAACAAGGTACCGAATGACGCGAGCTTCCAAGGCATGAAGCCTCCTTTTCAAAAATAAGCAGAAATAGTGCGACAACCACTCTGACTATTGGTTTCACAAGCGGACTGGCCAATGGCCTCTTGGCCAGATAGCGGGCAAGTCTGCATCAGGTACGACCACGTTTCATGCAGCAATCGTGACCGGATATGAACAGCCTCAATAAATATCGATGTAATCGAACAGTGGCTTCGGCCAGTTCTGTTTCAGTGCATTAAAAATCTGCGTCACCCAGACCTCATCGCTGGCCGCTACAAGACCGACATAACCAGAGCCGGCGGCCCAGGTTTCCAGCCTGAACAGCAGGCCATCGATTTGCGCGCCACCGACCACGCCCGACGAGATATAGGCAATGCCCGCCTTGGTCACCCGCAGTTGGGTATGCACATCGTCACTGGCCGACGCCAGCAACTGGCGCACCGCCTCGAAGGTCAAGGCATCAGGGTTGTTCAAATCGATCTGCACACTGGCACCCTTTGAAAACAGACAATGACCAAGTGTCGCACAGCCCTCCCCTCATGCCTAAGTCGGAGTGCGAAAAGCCCGCCAAGGTGTTTAACTCTACAAGACCGGAAGCCCTCGACAAGCGCCTGTCCGGCCCTACCCTTTCCGAGCTTGCGAGACTTTCATGGCCACCGTAATTATCGACGCCGACATCAAAGCCAAATGGCCTGAAGGCCACTGTTCCTACAGTCCCGGCAGCCCCGAAGAGCTGGCGATCATCGGCATCGACTTACTGATCAGGGAGCTGGGCACCGAAGCGGCCCAGACATTCATCGAGCAGATATTCGAGAAGTATCCCGGCGAGCACTCGGGCACGCCGGATACAGGGAAGGCGTAACGCCCGGCAGGCTGGCACCTGCCGGGAATATCACTTATTTCAGGCGAGCCAGGCGCTCGGTCAGCAGATCGAAGAAGCCCTGGGCATCGCCATTCTCCACCCAGAACACGTTCTTCTCCTGCTTCAGGCCGTCGTACCAATCGACGATGGTCTGGCCGAAGGTCGGACCTTCACGGCTATCGATGACCATGTTGGCCTGGCGCCCGCTGAACAGTTCGGGCTTGAGCAGGTAGGCAACGACGGTCGCGTCGTGCACCGGGCCACCCGGGATGCCGTAGTGCTCCATGTCACCCTTGACGTATTCGTTGAGGATATCGCCCACCACCTTGCTGGCATTGTTGTTCAAGGCCGCGATCTTTTGCAGGCGCGCATCGCTGGTCAGCACCTTGTGGGTGACGTCCAGCGGCAAGTAAGTCAGCTTCACGCCGCTCTTGAGCACCACCTCGGCGGCTTGCGGGTCGGCGAACAGGTTGAACTCGGCCACCGGGGTGATATTGCCGCCATTGAAATGCGCCCCGCCCATGACCACCACTTCCTTGATGCCTTGGGTGATATCCGGTGCCTGGATCAACGCCAGCGCCAGGTTGGTCTGCGGCCCCAGCATGGCAATGGTGATGCTGTGGGGCTTGGCGGCGCGCAGGGTGTCGATCAGGTAATTGATCGCACTGCCCTCGGCCAGGCCTTTTTTCGGTTCATGTACCGTGACCCCGGAAATGCCTTCCTTGCCATGAATGTTCTCGGCATAGATCGGCGTGCGCAGCAACGGCTTCGGCGCACCGGCGTACACCGGCACCTCCTCGCGCCCCGCCCACTCACGGGCCAGGCGTGCATTACGCGAAGTCTTGTCCAGGCGCACGTTGCCGGCCACCGTGGTCAGCGCGCGGATCTGCAGCTCTTCCGGCGACGCCAGGGCGAACAGCAATGCAACCACATCATCGGCACCCGGATCGGTATCGATGATCAGATCGATTTTTTCTGCCGCATGGGCGCTGGTAGCAGTGAACAGGGACACGAGCAGAACACTCCGGATCAGGTGCTTCAGTAGCTGAGCATAGCGGTGCATGGCGCACTCCTTTGCGTGGTTGAACAGAGAGAGGCAACGCTCAGAACGTCACCCCGGCAATCAAAGCGATGTTGCAATAAGGCTGACATTCGCCCGTACGGACGATTGCCCGCGCCTGGCGGCTGAGCACCTTGAACTCATCGTGGCTCGACAGCCTGCGCGCCCCCAGCGCGCCCTCGGTGCTCAGCACCTCAAGCGCCTGCAAGACCGGGGATTGTCGATCCAGGATCTCCTGCGCCAGTACATGGCCCTCCACCTGCATCTCGCAAAGCACCACCTGCAAGGTACTGAGGAAATCCGGAATGCCCTGGGTCAGGGCCAGGTCGATCAATTCAACGCCCGGCGGCACGGGCAGGCCGGCATCGCCGATGACCACGATATCGCCATGCCCCAGGGAGGCGATCAGTCGCGACAGGGCGACATTGAGCAAAGGTGTCTTTTTCATGCGGGAGAGAACGCCTGTACGTCGGACAACGTGGGAATGGAAGGTTGTGCGCCTGGACGGGTCACCGACAGCGCTGCCGCGACCTGACCGAAACGAATCGCCTCGGCCTCGCTCTTGCCGGTAGCCAGGGCGGCGGCGAAACCACCGACGAAGGTGTCGCCGGCGGCCGTGGTATCGACCGCCTTGACCTTGGGCGCCGGGAAATGCTCGAAGCTCGTGCCATTGGCGAACAACGAACCCTGGGACCCGAGCGTGATGATGACCTTGCCGGCCCCGGCAGCGATCAGGCGGGCGGCCGCGGCTTCGGCGCTCGCCAGGGAATCCACTGGCAAGCCGCTGAGGGCCGCGGCCTCGCTTTCGTTGGGAATCAGATAGTCGATGGATGCGTACCAGTCCGCCGGTAACGGGCCACTGGCCGGTGCGGGGTTGAGAATCACTGTCTTGCCCAGTTCACGGCCGCGCCTGAGGCTATGCCCCACCGTAGGCAGCGGCACTTCGAGCTGGCAGATGATCACGTCGGCTGCCTGCAGCACCTTGTCGAAGCCGCTGACGACCTCTGGCGTGAGCTGACCATTGCCACCGGCCACGATCACGATCGCGTTCTGACTGCTGTCGTCCACCACGATCAAGGCGACGCCACTGGAGCCCGCGACAACGGTGACGGCCTGGCAATCGATCTGTTCGGCGAGCAACGCCGAGCGCAATTGCTCGCCGTAGGCATCATCACCGACGCAACCGATCATCGACACCTGGGCGCCCAGACGAGCCGCCGCCACCGCCTGGTTCGCCCCCTTGCCACCGGAAACCGTGGCGAACGACTGGCCGATCAGGGTTTCACCGGCACGCGGCAGCCGCTCGGCCCGGGTGACCAGGTCCATGTTGAGGCTGCCTACTACCACTACTTTTGCTGGCATACATCGATACTCACAATTCGATTCAACGGTACTCGGCGAATGCGCCGGCCACGGGCGCCGTCGACTCGCGCAGGACAATGCTTGGCGTGACGATACGCTGGTCGGTCGGCAATCCAGGGGCGGCGATACGGCGCAGCAACAGCTCCGCCGCCTGCTCGCCCAGTTGCAGGATCGACTGGCCGACCGTGGTCAGCGCCGGATACACATAACGGCTCATCTGGATGTCGTCGAAGCCGATCACCGACAGCTCGCTCGGCACTCGGATATTGCGCTCCGCCGCCGCTCGCAGCACACCGATACCCATCATGTCGTTGCCGGCGAAGATCGCGCTGGGCGGGTTGCGCTCCAGCAACCGGGCTGCCGCGTGATAACCACCGGTGCTGGTGAAGTCGCTCTGCAGGATACGTTCCGCAGGCACCTCCACGCCGGCTTCGCGCAACGCCCGCTGGAACCCCGCCAGACGCAGCTGCGCCACGCTGGTGTAGTCCGGGCCGCCGATGCAGGCGATATCACGATGGCCCAACTCGAGCAGATGACGGGTCGCCAGGTACGCACCGTGTTCGTGATCGATGCGTACCAGGTCCACATCCACCCCTTCCAGCCCACGGTCGACGATCACCATCGGCGTACGCACAGCAGCCAGCCCCTTGGCCAGCCCGCCGTCGCCACCGGCCGAGGTCACGATCAGGCCGTCGATGCGTTTTTCCAACAGCACCCGCAAGTAGCTGCGCTGTTTTTCCGGGTCGTCGTCGGAGTTGCAGAGAATCACGCAGTAGCCGTTGCGCTCGCAATAATCCTCGATCCCCCGGGCCAGTTCGGCGAAATACGGGTTGAGGCTGTTGGGCACCAACAGGCCGATGGTCGCCGTGGTCTTGGCCTTCAACGAGCGCGCCACGGCGCTGGGCACGTAGTCGAGCTGCTGGATCGCCGCCTCGACCTTGATCCGCACCTCCTCACTGACCGGGCGCGTCTTGTTCAACACGTGGGAAACCGTGGTGTAGGAGATCCCCGCGAGGGCCGCCACATCTTTGATCGTTGCCATGACTCAGCTCCGCCGGCTTGCGCGCTGACTGCGATACGTATCCAGCACCACCGCAATCACGATGACCGCGCCGGTGATAATGCGCTTGGTCGGCTCGGTCGCGCCGATCTGCGCCAGCCCCGCGGCCAGCACCGAGATAATCAATACCCCGAAAAAGGTGCTGATCACCGACCCGCGTCCGCCCATCAGGCTGGTACCGCCGATCACCACGGCCGCGATCACTTGCAACTCCAGGCCGGAACCGGCATTCGGGTCCGCCGCCTCCAGGCGGGAAATCTGGAACAGCGCGGCGATGCCCGCCAACAGCCCCATCAGGCTGAACACCAGGATCTTGTAGGGCTTGGGATTGATGCCCGCCAGGCGCACCGCTTCCTCATTGGTGCCGATACCGATCAGGTAACGGCCGAACACCGTGCGCGTCAGCACCGCCTGGGCGATGAAGATGATCAGCAAGGCGATGATGAAGGACGGCGAGATACCAAAGGCGATCGGGTTCGACAACCAGGCGAAGGCATCACCGATATAGGCCGTGCGCGAGCCGGTCATCTGGTAAGCCACGCCGCGAGCCATTTCCAGCACGCCGAGGGAGACGATGAACGAAGGAATGCGCCAGGCCACGGTGATCGAACCGGTGATGGTCCCGGCCAATGCCGCGCAGCCCATGCCCAGCAATGCCGCCGGGACCACGCTCCAACCCCAGCCGAGAATCGCCACGCTTACAGAGGAAGCCGCCAGGGCCAGCACTGAACCCACGGACAGGTCGATGCCACCGATGATCAGGACAAAGGTCATGCCCACCGCCAGCACCATCAGGTCCGGGATCTGGTTGGCCAACGTGCTGAAGGTGTCGTAGGAAAGAAAGTGGCTGCTCAGTGTCGAGAACAGCGCAATCATTGCCAGCAAGGCACCGGCCAACCCCAGATAGGTGCCCAGGCCGTAGTAGTTGCCGCCACGTTTGCCGGCCAAAGATGCAGTTTTCATGGGAGGTCCCTAGGCGTCGCTTCATTGAGCAACGCATCACGTTTTTGATAGCCGGCGAAAGCGGCAGCAAGCAGTTCATCCTGGGTCCAGCTGTCGCGCTCGAAGGTATCGATCAGGCGCCCGGCGGACAGCACGCCAATGCGATCGCAGATCAGCATCAGCTCCCGCAGGTCGCTGGAAACCACTACCAGCGCCTTGCCCTGGCGAGTCAGCTCGCCAAGCAGGCCGTAGATATCGAACTTGGCGCCGACATCGATGCCTCGGGTCGGCTCGTCGAACAGCAGTACCGCGCAATCGCGCTCCAGCCAGCGGCCGATGACCACCTTCTGCTGATTACCCCCGGACAGTTCGGACACCCGTTGCGCCGGCCCCGAACTGCGAATGCGCATGGCATCGATCTGCCGCTGCGCCAGCGCCGATTCGTCACGGCCATTGACCAGGCCGCCACGGGAGATTTCCGGCATGTTGCCCAGGGCGATATTGGCGCTGATGGACTGTGTCAGCAGCAGGCCTTCGCCCTTGCGATCCTCGGTGATCAGCGCAATGCCGTGGGCCACGGCGTCGACCGGCGAACGGATATTCGCCACCTGCGCTGGAGAACCCAGGGCAACCGTGCCGCTGTCGGCCTTGTCGGCGCCGAAGATCAGGCGCAACAGTTCGGTGCGCCCGGCCCCGATCAACCCGGAGATACCGAAGATCTCGCCGCTGCGCACCTCGAAAGACACGTCCAGGACCTTGTCGGAACGACTCAGGCCACTGACCGTCAGGGCCGGCGCGCCAATCTTGCGCGGGCCCAGATCGATGTGCTCGCCCAGCTCGCGCCCCACCATCAGGTTGACCAGTTGCTCGCTGTTGTAATTGGCCATCGGCTCGACACAGACCAGGCAACCGTCCCGCAGTACCGCAATGCGCTGAGCGACCCGGGCCAGTTCTTCCAGGCGATGGGAGATGTAGATGATGGCTACGCCACGAGCCTGCAGACGGGTGATCTGCTCGAAGAGCAACTCGACTTCGCGAGCCGTGAGCATCGCGGTCGGCTCGTCGAGGATCAGCACATGGCAGTCACCGATCAGGTTACGCGCGATCTCCACCATCTGCTGGTGGCCAATCCCCAGTTCGCCGACCAGGGTATCGGGGTCGATCGCCTCCAGGCCGACCTGGGCCATGGCCTCGATCGCCGCCTTGCGCAACTGTTTGCGATTGATCCAGCCACCGAGGCTGGGCAGGTTATCGAGGAACAGGTTCTCGGCCACCGACAGGGTCGGCAACAGATTGAGTTCCTGCATGACCATGCGGATGCCCTGCTCTTCGGCCTGGGTGCGACTGCCGGGGCGATAAGCCTGACCGTTGAAACGCATCTCGCCAGTGGTCGGGGTCACCAGGCCACCAATGATTTTCGACAGGGTGCTTTTGCCCGCGCCGTTTTCCCCGGTCAGCGCCAGCACTTCCCCGCGCATCAGCGTCAGGTCGATGCCGGTCAATACCGGTTGTGCATAGGTCTTGCCGATACCGCTGACCGAAAGGACAGCGTTCACAGCGGAAACTGACATAAGAAACTCTCCATGCGCCCGCCTGCTCAGGCGGGCGCCGTTGCGCCGCCAGAACGATTACTGGGTGACCAGCTCAACCGGAGTTTCGATCACGCCATTGGCGCTACCGTCCACCTTCTCGCCCTTGAGAATCTTCAGCGCTGTCTCGATACCGAAGACCGCCTGCTTGGCGGCGAACTGGTCGGCGGTCGCCAGCACGCGACCGTCCTTGAGCATCGGCTTGATGGCATTGATGTTGTCGTAGCCGACCACCTTGACCTTGCCCGTCTTGCCCGCCGCACGCACCGCCGAGACGGCACCGACGGCCATGCTGTCGTTACCGGCCAGCAGCGCCTTGAGGTTCGGGTATTCGCTGAGCATGGCGGCGGCGACACGGTTGCCGGCATCGATTTCCCAGTCACCGGATTGCAACGAGACCACCTTGATCTGCGCGGCCTCCATCGCATCCTTGAAGCCTGCGGTGCGCTGCTGGGCGTTGGTGGTGGTGGATACGCCTTCGATGATGCCGACTTCGTCACCGGCCTTCAGGTCCTTGGCCAGGTACTCGCCCACCAGGCGCGCGCCCTTGCGGTTGTCGGGGCCGACAAAAGGCACGCTGATGTTTTTGCTCTTGAGTACCGCCGGGTCCAGCTGGTTGTCGATGTTGATCACGGTGATACCGGCGTCCACCGCCTTCTTGATCACCGGCACCATGGCCTTGGAATCCGCCGGGGCGATCACCAGTGCGTTGACCTTGGAAACGATCATCTGCTCGACGATACGGATCTGGTTGGCGGTGTCGGTTTCATCCTTGATGCCGTTGGAGACCAGGTCGAAATCGGCGGCATGATCTTTTTGATACGCCTTGGCGCCGTCTTCCATGGTGAGGAAGAATTCGTTGGCCAGGGATTTCATGACCAGGGCGACCTTGGGTTTTTCCGGGGTCTCGGCGAATGCCGAAGAGAGAGGAAGCGTAGCGGATGCGGCAGCCAGAACAGCGACAGCGAGAAGACGTCCAGCGAATGGCAGCTTCATGGGTTCACTCCGATCTTATGATTATTGTGAGCAACGCTTGCGCTGGAGTACGCTCGACGACCTTCAGCCCCTGACGAACGCGGCTTGAAGCGAACCTGAGGCAGGTGTAACGCTTATCGCCCAGGACCTGCGCAAACGTTTGCGTAGAACGAACTATGCGAACCCTGCCGGGATTTGTCAACGGGAAAGCCAGCGCTCATGAGCACCGTGGAACGCCAGAACATCAGGCAATCATGCGGTGGTGCTGACCAACCCGCCCGCGCCTGACGAAGAGTCCTTGCTCAACTCCTTGACCAGATTCCCCACCACTTCCTGCAACGCACCGCTGGTATCGGCGATCTGGCCTTGAATCGCCATCACCACAGTCGCCTTGGCTTCCGGGGTCGGGTAACTCGCCGCCTGGGCTGCGGCCAACTGCTGCTGTTGCTCCTGCAATTGCGCCTGCAGTTCTTTCATGCGCTTGAGCAGCATTTTCACCACCAGACTCTGATTGTCCCCTTCAGAGCCTTGAGTCTCGGTCTTCTCGGCTTCGGCACCGGATGCCACCCGCAGCTTGCCGTCTTCGTCCAGCCCCAGGGCTTGCGCAGCGTTATCGGCGGCACCCTGGCTCAGAGCATCGATAGTGGCCGGCGATTTACCGTTGATGGTGATGGCCCCGGCAGCAGGGAAACCGACAGAAATAGACATGTGAGCTCCATAAAGAAATGATCCTTGAAGGGCATCGGCTGCAAGGACCAGCTCTTTAATTCAGGTTTTTCCTCATGACAATCAGAACTGTCGGACAACCGAACGCAAATCTTCCGACTATTCGGAAAACCGGACAGCAAAACGCCTCGCGCACCCGGCAAATAAAAAATAAATTGATATAAATCATTAAGTTAATAGAGTTTTTCGGCCACAGTCCGGCTGGTACAGATCCTGCTTTTCCTTTTCGCCCGCGGCATTCAGATCTGTCTCGGGTGTATCTAGATGAACCTGCACCAGCACCGTCTCACTACTAGAGAGAAAATAATGAAATCTGCTTTCAACACCCTTGTTCCGGGCGCCTTGGCCCTCCTCTTGCTCCTTCCGACTGCATTGCAGGCAAAAGAAGTCGAGACCAAACAGAAGCTGGCCAACGTGGTCGTGCTCGCTACTGGCGGCACCATTGCCGGCGCCGGTGCCAGTGCCGCCAACAGCGCCACCTACCAGGCCGCCAAAGTCGGCATCGAGCAGTTGATCGCCGGGATCCCCGAGCTGAGCCAGGTCGCCAATGTGCGCGGCGAACAGGTCATGCAGATCGCCTCTGAAAGCATCACCAACGAAAACCTGCTGCAACTGGGCCGCCGCGTCGCCGAGCTGGCCGACAGCAAGGACGTCGATGGCATCGTCATCACCCACGGCACCGACACCCTGGAAGAAACCGCTTACTTCCTGAACCTGGTGGAAAAGACCGACAAGCCCATCGTAGTGGTCGGCTCCATGCGTCCAGGCACCGCCATGTCGGCCGACGGCATGCTCAACCTGTACAACGCCGTCGCTGTGGCCGGCAGCAAGGAAGCCCATGGCAAGGGCGTGCTGGTCACCATGAACGACGAGATCCAGTCGGGTCGCGACGTCAGCAAAATGATCAATATCAAGACCGAAGCCTTCAAGAGCCCATGGGGCCCGCTGGGCATGGTGGTGGAAGGCAAATCCTACTGGTTCCGCCTGCCGGCCAAGCGTCACACCCAGGATTCGGAATTCGACATCAAGACCATCAAGAGCCTGCCTGACGTCGAAATCGCCTATGGCTATGGCAACGTCAGTGACACCGCCTACAAGGCCCTGGCCCAGTCCGGCGCCAAAGCCATCATCCACGCCGGTACCGGCAATGGCTCGGTGTCTTCCCGCGTAGTGCCTGCCCTGCAAGAGCTGCGCAAGAATGGCGTGCAAATCATTCGTTCGTCCCACGTCAATGCCGGCGGCTTCGTACTGCGCAACGCGGAACAACCTGACGACAAATATGACTGGGTGGTGGCCAACGACCTGAACCCGCAAAAAGCCCGCATCCTGGCCATGGTCGCCCTGACCAAGACCCAGGACAGCAAGGAACTGCAGCGGATGTTCTGGGAATACTGATTGACCCGCCCGACCTGCTCTGGTCGGGCACCGCTCCATCCCACACTCGCCTGCCCCGGGCGAGTGTTCCGTCCCAATGGGCCGGCTCTCTTCCTTGCCCGCAGATAAAAAACTCAATCGTTTTGCAGTAATCCGCGGATATCGCTGTCAGAAGAACTTCTTGAATTTTAAGCGGTTGCGAAATTTCCTACAGTAAAATACTGTACGCACATACAGCTTAATAAGGAATGTTCCGTGCCTGCCGCAGCAACTACCCCACCAAGCTCTTATGAACGCCTCGGTTTGCGCGTTCAGAAAATCATCAATTCGCCCAACGCGCAAAAAGCCAAGGCCGCCCTGATCTTCCGCCAGCCCGACGAAGCGATCGACGAGTGGGAGCGCCTGCTCGAAGAAATCGCCGAAAACGACAACGTCACCCTCGCCTATCGCGATGACGGCGGTGTGCAGATTTTCTGGGTCGTGCCGAAGGAAGACTGAGTCGATGATTGTCCGCTGTTTTGCTGTACTGCTGTTTTGCGTTGCCCTGAATGCCCACGCCGATGCGCCCCGCACCTTCAACGAAGCGAAGAAAATCGCCTGGAAGCTGTATGCCCCGCAATCCACCGAGTTCTACTGCGGCTGCAAGTACAACGGCAATCGGGTCAACCTCGCCGCCTGCGGTTACGTACCACGCAAGAATGCCAATCGCGCCGCACGCATCGAATGGGAACACATAGTTCCCGCCTGGCAGATCGGCCATCAGCGCCAATGCTGGCAACAAGGCGGGCGCAAGAACTGCACCCGCCACGACCCGATGTATCAACGCGCCGAAGCCGACCTGCACAACCTGGTGCCGAGCATCGGCGAGGTCAACGGCGACCGTAACAACTTCAGTTTCGGTTGGCTGCCGGCGCGGTCCGGCCAGTACGGTTCGTGCCTGACCCAGGTCGACTTCAAGGCCAAGAAGGTCATGCCGCGCCCGTCCATTCGCGGCATGATCGCCCGGACCTACTTCTATATGAGCAAACAGTACGGCCTGCGCCTGTCGAAACAGGATCGCCAATTGTACGAAGCCTGGAACAAGACCTATCCGGTACAACCCTGGGAGCGCCAGCGCAATCAGAGCGTGGCCTGTGTGATGGGGCGCGGCAACGAGTTCGTCGGTCCGGTGAACCTGAATGCCTGCGGCTGATCCCCGTTCAGCTTGCCGATAAACGCCTGGGGCATGGACAGCCCCTTCAAGATGGCTGAGGCCGACAAGGCCGGTCGCTCAACGCCGCAGCGACGACCTGGCCCGGCACTCAAAAGAACGGCTTACTGCGCGACGCGGTGCTCGATCACTTGCGGTTCGATATTGCGTTTCTTGGCCTTGGTCAGCTTCTCGACCAGCTCGGCTTTCTTGGCTTCGGCTTCGGCCTGGGAATCGAACGGACCGATCAGCACCCGATCCTTGCCATCTTCGACGACGACATAGGAAATGATCCCGTGCTCGATCAACCAGCCAGCCAGATCGCTCGTCGCCTGAGGCAGGGTGCCGGCGACCAGCACATCCCATTGCGGCGTCGCGGCGGCCTGCGACGGCTGTGCCTGGACAACCGGCGCCACCTTCTTGTCGACCTCGACTTGCTTGCCCTCACCGCATCCCGCCAATGCCAGGACCGCCATCATCATCGCTACTGTGCGCACAACCTACCCCTTGAAAGTCTGAGGCGGCGATTTTAGCACCCCAGCCCCCTGCACAAACGCCACAAAATCAGCGCAAAACAAGGAGAATGATATTTATCGCCTCTGTATAGTTGCACCTCGGGAATTAATACAGCGTCTGCGCGTCAGAAAGAGGCACCCACACAGTGGAACTTCGCAGTAATCTATACCCACTACTACCGACATCTGCACTACCTGAATCAGGTGCCCTACTAAACAATCAAGGAGAAGATCATGCTGATACTCACCCGCAAAGTCGGTGAAAGCATAAATATCGGTGACGACATCACGATCACCATTTTGGGCGTTAGCGGCCAGCAAGTCCGTATTGGCATCAATGCCCCGAAAGACGTCGCAGTCCATCGCGAAGAAATCTACCAACGGATCCAAGCAGGCCTCACTGCCCCGGACAAACGCGAAACACCTTGAGCGTCATGAGCGGCCAGCCCTTTGTCTTATCACAATGGCTGGCGCAGCGTCGTCGTTGATTGATTCCCCCGCAGCACACTCCCCTCTTCAAATGGCAGCGGCGCCGTTCAGGCCGCCAGCACCAGCCTTGGCAAAGCGCACTACCCAAACCCTCCACTGATAGCGCTCCATCCCGGCAATCTGTCGATACGACTCGGCCGGGAGAAAGCCCCCTCGTTTTTGTATAAATACTCAGTAGCGTGGCAACGAGCAGGAGGAGTAATTTCAAGAGCTACTGCCTCCGCGAGCCTGCCGAGGCTCCCCCCTTGCCATCGGCAGACGCTTTACGAACAAGGAGCGGTCATATGCAAGAGTTCGCTTACCTTCTGATCACCAACGACCTGAATGCGATGCGGACCATTGCCGCCTGCTCGACGGAGGGGCTCTACGAAGTCAAACGCGGAATATTTACCTTCCGTTCCCAAGCCAACGTCGACTACCTGCACCGCGCGCTGGCTATCGTCAGCGATGAGTTCGGCATCATTCCCGTGCAACAGGCCGAGTTCAAAACCAACCGGGCCACCATCAGCAAGGCTTTCAGCCAACTCTGTTAGAGAGCGCAGTGCTCGATGACGCGCAACCGCCCGTATCGAGCCCGAGGACGCTTGACTCGTTACCCTTCCTCGACTCATGACTGGCCGAGCATGACCCCACGCGCCATGCCACTGGCCGCTACCACCATCAGCACAATCAGCAGCGCCTGCAGGTGGCTGATGCGTGCAAACAGTGTGGCGCGGCCGGTATCGATTGAGGCGCCACGCCCCAGGGCGATTCGCCATTTGATCAGCACCACCATCGGCAATATTTCGAGCAACAGGATGATGATGAACAAGGTCATCTTGATGTGAAACAGCGGCTGATGCAGGTAGTAATCCGTACCTTTCTCGTAGCCGGCGAAGGCGCGCAACAAGCCGGTGATCAACAACACCGCAGCGGCCAGCCCCCAGCCGTTGTCGGCCAACAGAGCCCGGCGCACATCCGCCCCCTCGGTGACCACGCGACGCAACGCCGTACCACGATTGAGCACCGCCGCAAACGCGGCAGCAAAGGCCAACAGGTGTACAGCGGCGAGAAACCAGTGCATGAGCATCGCTCCATTCTCCATTGACGGATGACAAAAAACGGCCTGTGAGTATTAGCCCATAACCCGCAGCTTTGCCTTGCCCGGCGCACAACAAAAAAGGCGCCCGTCATCGAGGCGCCTTTGTACTGCTTCTACCATCGCTCACGCCCGACGCTGAACCGCCACCTTGGCCCAAAGGGTAAAGGCGACATCCGGAGTCCAGCCGGCATTCGAGGTGTGCTCCTGGAAGCACAGATACAGATTGCCTTGATAAGTCACACCATCATCTTTGCGATAGTGATGATTCAGCTGCCATTCCGGATATTGCGGGTCAGATACCCCGCCTGCGGTCTTGATGTTCAGGTTGGTGCTCGGCAATGACTGATGCCCCTGGGCGTCCGTGGCGCTGACAAAGTAGCTGTACAGCGTATCGGTTTTCAGACCTTCATCCTTCAGGGTCAGCGAGGCCGTCTGAGCCACCGGCTTGCCATCGCGGAACAGGGTGTAGAACTCGATCGGACGAACACCGTGGGCAGCACTCCAGCTCAAGGTCACGCTGTTCTCTGTCTGTGCCGGAGAAAACAGGTTGCCCGGCGCCGAAGGTCGCTCCTCGCCGCTGCCACCATGGATCAGCGGCGCATAACGATCACGGAACTCCCAGTTGTAACGGACACCGTACTTGTTGAGGCCGTCATCCCAGTTGACCGACCAGGTCATCAGGCCCTTGATCGGCAAGCCAGCACGATCCAGGCGCTTGAAGGCATTGCTCACCGCCGCAGGGTCAATGACATACCCGGTCGCCGCCGCGTCGACGTTGGCCGGCAGACCGATCACGAACTTGTCGGCAGGGATGGCGATATAGCCACGCGTACCCGTGACCAGGCTCTCGGTCAGATAAAACAGAAAATCCTCCTTCAGCGCATCGTTGTTCTGGGCAATCCAGGCACCCTGCCCGCCATTGGCTTCCTGGACCCACAGACCGTCGCCGCCCTGGTTGTAGTACTGCGGCGCGATGAAATCGTAGTAGCCATCCAGCGCCTGGATATAATCGACATACTTGCCTCCCGTGACGAGGTAGGGAAACTCCGGCGCCATGCTGATGATGAAGTGCTTGCCCTCGCCGGCGTAGTGATCCTTCACCAGCTTGAGCGCCGCCGGCAGCACAGTCTTGTTGTCGGCAAAATCGATGGCGCTCTGCTCGAGGTCGATGTCCAGCCCATCGAAACCATAGGTTTCCACCAGACGGATGATTTCGTTGGCCAGCGCTTGCTCGTTGCCCTTGTGCAACTCGATGTGAGCGTCCGCACCGCCAAGGGAAATCAACACCGCCCGCCCCTGACTGTTGAGCACGCCAACCTGACGCCGGAACTCCTCATCCGACAGGTTGTAGGGCTTGAAGGTAGGAATACCGTTGCCCTTCATGAAGGCCACCGCCACCACGTTGTATTCCTTGGGTACATCCACCAGGTCGAGGTTGGCGAACTGCCCCTGCTGGTAGCCGTCACTGGGACCTGCCGGCCAGTTGTGCCAGAAGCCCATGAGAATCTTCTTGCCCGCGATCGACGGCATCAACGATGCCGAATCATTCGCCTGAGTCTTTACCGATGCAAAGTTGATCTTGTTCACGTTCTAATCCTTCAGAACCCTTTAAAGAGAATGACAACTTCTGCTGTTATTTGAAGTCGACGTCGAATGCCTGATAGAACGCATTGCCGGTGTTGGCGACAATCCACGCCAGCACAATCACGTGATGGCCTTTCTTGTTCCTGGGCAGGGTCACTTGATGTTCGACCTTGGCTTTCATTTCATCGCCGTGCTGGTCATACGGAACTTGTGTGTAGAAGTCCTTGAAGAAAGCCTGCGGCTCCAATTGCGCACGGCTGATACGCTGTTTCGGATCCCAGCCATCTTTGGTGATGAACCAGCTGTAACCGCGGGTCACATGAGGAGCGGTGTACTCCCAGTTGACCTGGAACACCTGTCCCGGATCGACGTTGAGCAACGGCCAGGAGAACGAACGCCCGAGCTTCTTCGACATTTCTTCATTGGTGAAGTTGAGGCAATCACGCTCGTCGGTCTTGCCGCCGCTGAGGATATGCCCATCAGCCGGTGGCACAACGCTGGCGACGTCGCTCTCATATGGTTTCTGGAAAGGTCCGCCCACCAGGGCCGGGAAGTTTTTACCGCCTTCCATCTCATTGACCTGCCAGGTGCCGAGCAGCCCCAACTCGACGGCGACAGCGCCACGACTGGAGGGGGACACGACACGTCCGTGTTTCGGTTGAACTAATGGCTTATTCATGATTCCTCACTCCATTGATTAAATAAAACTCCTTCTTGAGGAGAACTTTCAAGCTAGTTCAAGTCGGTGTTTTGTCTACCGATTCCCGCATACAGAATGCCGGGCAAATTGTCGCACCTCAACAAAGTCGGGACATCAGCGAATAATTACAGCGCAAACCTACAGGAAGAAAGGCAAATAACTTACACAAGCAAATAAAACAAATATTCAACTAATCTCTTGTTAGCCAATATTCAGGATAAACAATGGAGGTCTCCAAGAAACCATAAACCCGGCAAGGGCCGGGTTCATGATCTGTTTACTGATGATGTTCAGAAAGAAATTACAGGCAAGTTGCCAACGCTGCCAGTCTACGCTTGGCAACCCAGTCGTCCTGGGTCGCATAATAATTGACGGTGGTACCCGAAGCCTGCCCCCGTATATCGGCGAAAGACTCCGCCGAACGGGTATAGACCGTGTACCCACCCACCTTGGCAGACTCCAGGTAGGCTGACGCATCCACCCCGAACACAGCTTCGTCCTGCCAGGCAAATTGCACACACTGCGCCACGACCTGCTCCGCCTTGGCCGACGAGAGCACCTTATAGGGGCTCTTCGAACGCGCCTCATTCATCGCCGAACCGGCACACCCCGCCAGCAACGCCGCGACCATTACCGCCATCAACACCCGCATCATGCTACCTCGCCGTGAAAACGCGACTGTATCACTCACACGACAAGCAATTGGCACTCCGCTGCGAGAAAACCGCTCGAAGGCCATTCGCTCACTGGCCGGAAAAACAAAAGCCCGCACAAGGCGGGCTTCTTCATGAATCGATAACACCTCGGTCAAAGGCGGCGTAAAAACGAATTCACAATACTCTTGGTGGCGGCCGTTGCATCCAGCTCTCTGGCAGCCCCATAGGCATGCCAGACGATGGCTGCTATTTCATTCAGGGGGCGGGCATCCTCGGCATTGGCCACGGCAACCTCGAACACGTGATGCCGTACATTGCCGGCGTCGAACTCCAGGATGTAAAGAGGCTCACTGGCATCCAGCCCTGTCTCTTCACGCAACTCACGTATCGCGGCGGCAGCGAGAGTCTCCCCAGGCTCGACCTTGCCGCCCGGTAAAGACCATTTTGAGCGATCCTTGCGAACAAAAAGAATGTGCCCTCCGTGCGCACAAATAACCGTCGCTCGACTCCTCATACCTGCCCCCTACCCGATCACACCCTGCCTGCATCGCACAGGGAACGTGCATACAGACCGAAAACAGACTTAAAAGTGTCACGAAAATGTCATGAAATGCATAAGCATTAAGGATGCCAAAAAGACAATGGCACAGCCCGGAGAGAGGACGCATGTCGTTGAGTCAAAAAACAGCAAAGCCCATCCATGCAAACAGAGATTTACCTCAAATAAAAACTGCATGCATCTCTACAGGCATCAGTGCACTTCGGATTGTGGATCAGGAGAAGTATCGGGATTCTTTCCATGACAACAAATGCCCAATCCACATGACCTGCCTGTAATTGCCGCCGAGATCAAGATGTATATTCAAATATCTGCCACCGAAGGCCACATAGATACAGCTATTTATATAACCAACTTTATCGACACCTTGGTGGATCAATACAAAATAGCTTTTCTCGAAGTTGGCCCTACATCCCTGGCTCAGTCATGCAATACCACGCGAATACTGAGATACACATCACCACCTTCAGCAAAGAGGAAGGATCTACGCAACGTTGTGGGCGATTGCATGCACAGCAGAAATTCCCACAGGAATATATCCAGGCCCTGATGGGCATGCCGACGAGAAGATGCCGAAACACTATCAGGAGGGGCGCACCGAAAAAGAGATCGTGTACCTGGAGGTGGGTGCCGATTCGACCTTTTGAGTGGGGGGTTTGCAAAGGTTTTGAAAACCGCAGACAACAAAAAAGGGCCCACCTTTCGGTGGGCCCTTCCAGACCGCCCAGCAGAGCGGATTTTGTTTGGTAGGCGCGATTGGACTCGAACCAACGACCCCCACCATGTCAAGGTGGTGCTCTAACCAACTGAGCTACGTGCCTGCTGTGAGGCGGCATTCTACGGAATTCCGGAGGGGTGTCAACACCTTTTTTGCAGCTAACCCTCTGAATATGCGAATTTTTATTTTTTGAGCCTGCCAAGAAGATTTTTCGATGGCTGGCGGGCGTTTTTCAACTCGGGTAGGATCGACGCAATCGTCAAGAATATTAAACAGAGGTTGCAGGATGGCGAACACTCCTTACCCACAGTCGTATTACGCGGCATCAGCCAATGCCGCCCCAGCCCGCCCGCTGCTGCAAGATGACGTGGAAACCGATGTCTGTGTGATCGGTGCCGGCTACACCGGCCTGTCCAGCGCCCTGTTCCTGCTTGAGAACGGTTTTAAAGTCACCGTCCTGGAAGCGGCCAGGGTTGGCTTCGGCGCTTCTGGGCGTAACGGTGGGCAGATCGTCAATAGCTATAGCCGCGATATTGATGTGATTGAACGCAGTGTCGGCCCCAAGCAGGCTCAATTGCTTGGCCAGATGGCCTTCGAAGGCGGCAGGATCATTCGTGAGCGGGTCGCCAAGTATCAAATCCAGTGCGACTTGAAGGATGGTGGAGTGTTCGCCGCCATCACCAGCAAGCAGATGGGCCACCTGGAGTCGCAGAAGCGCCTGTGGGAGCGCTACGGCCACACCCAGCTGGAATTGCTGGATCAACGCCGCATTCGCGAAGTCGTCGCCTGTGACCTGTATCAGGGCGGCATGCTCGACATGAGTGGCGGGCACATCCATCCACTTAACCTGGCACTGGGCGAAGCGACAGCCGTGGAATCCCTGGGTGGCGCTATCTACGAACAATCCCCTGCGGTGCGTATCGAACGCGGCGCCAATCCAGTGATACACACCCCACAAGGCAAAGTCAGGGCCAAGTTCGTCATAGTCGCGGGCAACGCCTACCTGGGCAACCTGGTGCCGGAACTGGCCGCCAAATCGATGCCATGCGGCACCCAGGTCATCACCACCGAACCGCTGGGTGATGAACTGGCAAAAAGCCTTCTCCCTCAGGATTACTGCGTCGAGGATTGCAACTACCTGCTGGATTACTACCGTCTTTCTGCCGACAAGCGCCTTATCTTCGGCGGTGGCGTGGTGTACGGCGCTCGCGACCCGGCAAATATCGAAGCCATCATCCGACCGAAGATGCTCAAGGCTTTCCCGCAACTCAAGGATGTGAAGATCGACTACGCCTGGACCGGCAACTTCCTGCTGACCCTGTCGCGCCTGCCGCAAGTCGGACGCCTGGGCGACAACATCTATTACTCCCAGGGCTGCAGCGGCCATGGCGTCACCTACACCCATCTGGCGGGCAAGGTACTGGCAGAGGCCCTGCGCGGCCAGGCAGAGCGTTTTGACGCCTTTGCCGAGCTGCCGCACTACCCCTTCCCTGGCGGCCAGTTGTTGCGTACCCCATTCACCGCGCTGGGCGCCTGGTATTACAGCCTGCGGGACAAGCTGGGGTTCTGATAGCCCTGCCCCTCTCCAAATAAAAAACCGCCCATAAGGCGGTTTTTTTGAGCTCTGTAGAGGAGAGATATCGACTGCCTGAACGGCACAGAAAAGGTGGATTCCGAAAACAAAAAACCCCGGTCTCTCGACCAGGGTCTTTGCTATCGATCCGAAGAGCCTGCGGCTTCTTCGGCACCTGAGGGCGTTCAGTGTTCCCTCAAGTAGATATGGCGCAGCGGACGGGACTCGAACCCGCGACCCCCGGCGTGACAGGCCGGTATTCTAACCGACTGAACTACCGCTGCGTATCGCTTGGACTTGCGTCCATGTAAACCGTTTAAATCGTCTGACTGGAAAGCTTCGAAGCCTTTCAATCTCAGAACAGGAATTCCTGATCTGGAAAATATGGCGCAGCGGACGGGACTCGAACCCGCGACCCCCGGCGTGACAGGCCGGTATTCTAACCGACTGAACTACCGCTGCGCGTCGGTTGGACGCTTCCATGGAAGCCTCCGCCTTTCTTTCGAAAGACACTCAAGAAGTGGTGGGTGATGACGGGATCGAACCGCCGACCCTCTGCTTGTAAGGCAGATGCTCTCCCGGCTGAGCTAATCACCCTTTGCTTCGTTGAGGCCGAGAAATTTACGCAGATAGCGATGCTAAGTCAATACCCTGCTTGAAGTTTTTCTGAAAAAGACAAAATCACGACAACGCCCGCAGAAGGGATCAACAATACCGGCGACCTCAAGCCGCGTCCGCCGCGCCCTTCACACGCCATCAATCGCGATAAATCATTTTCTTGCTCATGCCGCCGTCGACCACGAACTCCTGGCCAGTGACAAAACCAGAGTTCTTCGACAACAGCCACGCCACCATCGCCGCCACATCTTCGACCGTGCCTACCCTGCCCGCCGGATGCTGGGCATGATCGGCATCGCTCAGGGGCTCGGCCCGACGCGCCGCCGGATCCCGGGCATCGATCCAGCCGGGGCTGACCGCATTGACCCGAATCTCCGGTCCCAGGCTCATGGCCAGCGCATGTGTCAAGGCCAGCAGACCGCCCTTGCTCGCCGCATAGGCTTCAGTGTCGGGTTCCGATTGCCGGGCACGGGTAGATGCCAGGTTGACGATGGCTCCGCCGTGGGCGCGCAGATACGGCGCACAGTGCTTGGCCAGGAGCATCGGACCGCTGAGGTTCACCGCCAGCACCCGATTCCAGTAAGCCAGGTCGAGGCTTTCCAGGGTGATGTTGCGCGGATCGGCGACCGCTGCGTTACACACCAGCGCATCGAGGCGCCCGAACTGCCCCAACACTTCGGCGACACCCAGAGCGACCTGCGCTTCATCCGCTACATCCATGCCGATGAACCAGGCGCTGTCACCCAAGACCTTGGCCACCTGGGAGCCGCGCACGCGGTCCAGATCGGTCAACACCACCTGCCAGCCCTCGCTGATCAGCCAGGCGGCAATGCCCAGGCCGATACCGCGTGCCGCGCCAGTCACCAACGCGACGCGGCCGTTGGCAATGCTCTGCTGTTCGGACAACTCGATCACAAGGCTGCCAAGCCGCGCGCCAGGTCGGCTTGCAGGTCCACCACATCCTCAAGGCCGACAGCGATACGAATCAGGCTGTCACGAATGCCCGCCGCCTCACGCTCTTGCGGCGCCAGACGGCCGTGAGAAGTGGTACTCGGGTGAGTGATGGTGGTCTTGCTATCACCCAGGTTGGCGGTAATGGAGATCAGGCGAGTGGCGTCGATAAAACGCCAGGCCCCTTCCTTGCCACCCTTGACCTCGAAGCTCACCACCGCACCGAAACCACGCTGCTGACGCTTTGCCAGCTCGTATTGCGGATGGCTTGGCAGACCGGCGTAGTGCACCTTCTCGATGCCGTCCTGCTGCTCCAGCCATTCGGCCAGGGCCTGGGCATTGGCACAATGGGCGCGCATACGCAGGTTGAGGGTCTCGAGCCCCTTGAGGAAAATCCAGGCATTGAACGGACTCAGGGTCGGCCCCGCGGTACGCAGGAAACCCACCACTTCTTTCATCTGTTCGCTGCGACCAGCCACCACACCGCCCATGCAACGACCCTGGCCGTCGATGAACTTGGTCGCCGAGTGCACCACCACGTCCGCGCCCAGCTTCAGCGGCTGCTGCAATGCCGGGGTGCAGAAACAGTTGTCGACCACCAGCATCGCGCCCTTGGCGTGAGCCACCTCGGACAGCGCAGCGATATCCACCAGCTCGGCGAGCGGGTTGGACGGCGATTCAACGAACAGCAACTTGGTATTGGCCTTGATTGCCGCATCCCAGCCGGACAAGTCCGCCAGGGGCACGTAATCGACCTCGATACCGAAGCGTTTGAAATACTTTTCGAACAGGCTGATGGTCGAACCAAACACACTGCGCGAAACCAATACATGATCGCCCGCGCTGCACAAACTCATGACCACCGAGAGAATGGCCGCCATGCCAGTGGCCGTGGCCACGGCCTGCTCGGCGCCCTCCAGGGCGGCAATGCGCTCTTCAAACGCTCGCACGGTCGGGTTGGTGTAGCGGGAATAGACATTGCCCGGCACCTCGCCAGCGAACCGCGCGGCCGCATCGGCGGCCGTACGGAACACGTAGCTGGAGGTGAAGAACATCGGATCACCGTGTTCCCCTTCCGGGGTACGGTGTTGGCCGGCGCGCACGGCCAGGGTATCGAAAGCTACGCCATCAAGGTCGCTGTCCAGCCGACCGGCATCCCAATCCTGACTCATGCCGCCTACTCCTTATGTCTTTAGTGCTCTAAATCAGTTGTTGTACAGATCGATGATCGCACTGACCGCCTGGGTCTTGGCCTTGGAGGCATCGTTACGTGCGTTTTCGATCTTGTTCAGGTAGGCCTCGTCGACGTCGCCGGTGACATACTTGCCATCGAACACCGCGCAGTCGAAGCTCTCGATCTTGATCTTGCCGCCACCGACCGCTTCGATCAGATCAGGCAGATCCTGATAGATCAGCCAGTCGGCGCCGATCAGATCAGCCACATCCTGAGTCGAACGATTGTGTGCAATCAGCTCATGCGCGCTCGGCATGTCGATGCCGTATACGTTCGGGAAGCGCACGGCAGGCGCCGCGGAGCAGAAGTAGACGTTCTTCGCACCGGCTTCACGGGCCATCTGGATGATCTGCTTGCAGGTGGTGCCACGAACGATCGAGTCATCCACCAGCATCACGTTCTTGCCGCGGAACTCCAGCTCGATGGCATTGAGTTTCTGGCGCACGGATTTTTTCCGCGCAGCCTGGCCCGGCATGATGAAGGTCCGGCCGATGTAGCGGTTCTTCACGAAGCCTTCGCGGAACTTGACGCCCAGGTGGTTCGCCAGCTCCAGCGCCGCGGTGCGGCTGGTATCCGGAATCGGGATGACCACGTCGATATCGTGATCCGGACGCTCGCGCAGGATCTTCTCGGCCAGCTTCTCACCCATGCGCAGGCGTGCCTTGTATACCGACACGCCGTCGATAATCGAGTCCGGACGCGCCAGGTAGACGTGTTCGAAGATGCACGGAGTCAATTTCGGATTGGTCGCGCACTGGCGGGTATGCAGCTTGCCGTCTTCGGTGATGTAGACCGCTTCGCCCGGAGCCAGGTCGCGGATCAAGGTGAAGCCCAGCACATCCAGGGACACGCTTTCGGAGGCGATCATGTACTCGACGCCTTCGTCGGTGTGACGCTGACCGAAAACGATCGGGCGAATACCGTGAGGGTCACGGAAGCCAACGATGCCATAACCGGTGACCATGGCCACTACCGCATAACCGCCAACACAACGGTTGTGCACGTCGGTCACGGCGGCGAATACGTCTTCTTCGGTCGGTTGCAGCTTGCCGCGCTGGGCCAGCTCGTGAGCGAAGACGTTGAGCAGGACTTCCGAATCGGAATTGGTGTTGACGTGACGCAAGTCAGATTCGTAGATCTCCTTGGCCAGCTGTTCAACATTGGTCAGGTTACCGTTATGCGCCAAAGTAATGCCGTAAGGCGAGTTGACGTAAAACGGTTGAGCTTCGGCCGAAGTCGAGCTGCCAGCGGTCGGATAACGCACATGGCCGATACCCATGTGACCAACCAGGCGCTGCATGTGCCGTTGATGGAAAACGTCACGGACCAGACCGTTGTCCTTGCGCAGGAATAACCGGCCATCATGGCTGGTCACGATACCGGCAGCGTCCTGGCCGCGGTGCTGGAGGACGGTTAGCGCGTCATACAGCGCCTGATTGACGTTCGACTTACCGACGATACCGACGATGCCACACATGCGACGCAACCCCTACTTAATGAAACTGAACTGAACACATCTTACTGAGGCGTTTTGGCCGGTAAGAGTTGTTCCTTGAACGGTATTTCAGCGGGTACGCTGATACCGCTGGCCAGCCACTGACTGCTCCACCCCAATATGAGGTTTTTTGACCAGTCTGCAACCAATAGAAATTGTGGCACCAGTCGCGACTGCTGCCACCAGGAATCCTGTTGTACCGGCCCCAGGCTCAACAGCCCGACTGCCACGACCACCAGCAACGCGCCACGCGCCGCGCCGAAGGCCATGCCGAGGAATCGATCGGTCCCGGATAGCCCGGTGACGCGAACCAATTCGCCGATAAGATAATTGATCATTGCGCCCACGATTAAAGTGGCGACAAACATGATGGCACAGCCCGCGATCACGCGAGCCGAGGGCGTCTCGATATATCCGCTGAGGTATTCGGACAGAGAGCCACCAAACATCCAGGCAACGACTCCTGCGACGATCCAGGTAAGCAGCGACAGCGCTTCTTTGACGAAGCCGCGGCTCAAACTGATCAAAGCGGAGATGGCGATGATTGCAACGATCGCCCAGTCAACCCAGGTAAATGGCACAGTGCAGCCTACAGACGGATAAGGCGGCGCATTTTAACAGAGCGCATGGCCGTCGGTAAGCTGCGATTCACTGTGCTTTGCAAATCAAGGCGATAGCCTTTAACCGCGTTCAGGCTGGAAGCGCACGACAAAACCCTTGAGGTTCTGCTGGCGACTCAGCAAATCGCGCAGGCGGTCTGCCTCGGCCCGCTCGATCAACGGACCGACGAATACCCGGTTCTTGCCGTCGGCGGAACGGATATAGGCGTTGTAACCCTGGCTGCGCAAGGTTTTCTGCAGGTTTTCAGCGCTTTCCCGACTGGACAGGCTGGCCAGCTGCACCGACCAGCTGACCGACAGGCCATTCGCATCGACACGACTTGGGGTCGCATCGGGCTTGGCTGGCGCTGCGGCAATCGGCTGGGCCGGAGCCGGCTTGGGCGCGGGTGCAGGCGGCGGAGCCACTGGCTTGCTCGCAGCGACTGGCGCCGGAGTCGGGGCTGGAGCCGAAGCAACCGGGGCACTTGGAGCAATCGGCATCGAAGGCGCGGCCTGCTGGGCCACCTCTTCATCGGTGGGTACCGGCTCTTGTGGCAACGCCTGTGGCTCGGGCACCGCCACAGGCTCGACCTGAATCTGGGTTACCGCGGGGGCCTGAGGTGCTGCCGGCGCCTCGACATTGACATGCCGCTGCTCATCTTCGCGGGAAAACAGCATCGGCAGGAAAATCACCGCCAACGCCACCAGAACCAGGGCCCCAACCATTCGCTGCTTGTAGACGTTATCCAGCATAGCCATGTGCAGCTTCCTCCGTGGAGCGCCGAGCGAGCCACTCGAGCGCCTCGGCAACACAATAAAAAGATCCGAACAGCAGAATCTCGTCTTCGGCCGTAGCCTGCGCACATTGCCCTTCCAAGGCAGCGGCGACACTCTCATAAGACGTTACCGAAGCCCCAAGGTTCTCCAGTGCCGCCTGCAAGTCCGCAACGGGACGCGCGCGGGCAGAATCCAGCGGCGCCACCGCCCAATGCTCGACACAGGCATCCAGACGGGCAACCACACCCTCCAGATCCTTGTCCGCCAACAGGCCGAATACCGCCAGGCGCTTGCCCGCCACGGGGCGGCGCATCAGGCGCTCGGCCAGATATTCCGCGGCATGAGGGTTATGCCCGACATCCAGCAACAGGTTCAGGCGCTTGCCCTGCCATTCGAACTGACGGCGATCCAGGCGCCCGACCACTCGCGTCTGCCGCAAGGCTTCGGCGATGCGTTCGGCCTGCCAAGGCAGCCCCAGCAGCAAATAGGCCTGCAAGGCCAGCGCAGCGTTCTCCATGGGCAGATCGAGCAACGGCAGGTCGTGCAACTCGACCACATTGCCCTGCGCATCGAGGCCGCGCCACTGCCAGTTCGCCTCGGTAATCCCCAGGTCGAAATCACGACCGCGCAGGAAGAACGGGCAGCTCAACTCACGCGCCTTGTCCAGCAAGGGCTGGGGAGGATTCAGGTCACCGCAGAGCGCAGGCGCGCCCTGGCGGAAAATGCCGGCCTTCTCGAAGGCGACGGATTCACGGGTGTCGCCCAGGTAATCGGCATGATCGACGCCGATACTGGTGACCAGCGCCAGATCGGCATCCACCAGGTTGACCGCATCCAGGCGCCCGCCCAGGCCGACCTCCAGCACCACCGCGTCGAGACCGGCACGCTGGAACAGCCAGAAGGCCGCCAAAGTACCCATCTCGAAATAAGTCAGGGAAATTTCACCACGCCCGGCTTCGACCGCGACAAAGGCCTCGCACAACTCGGCATCGCTGGCTTCGACGCCATCGATCTGCACGCGCTCGTTGTAGCGCAACAGATGGGGAGAATTGTAGACACCGACCTTCAGCCCCTGGGCTCGCAGCAAGGATGCCACGAACGCACAGGTAGAACCCTTGCCGTTGGTACCGGTCACCGTGACGACCCGAGGTGCCAACCTGCCCAATCCCATGCGGGATGCTACTTCTTGCGAGCGCTCCAGCCCCATGTCGATGGCTGACGGATGCAACTGCTCAAGGTAGGCAAGCCAGTCGCCAAGGGTACGTTCGGTCATATGTTTGCAGGCACCGGAGGCACCACGATCGCCTCGACAGGCGCGGCCACGAACTCAGGCGTCGGCAGGCCCATCAGCTGAGCCAGCAGGTTACCCAGGCGCGGACGCAGCTCCTGGCGCGGGATGATCATGTCGATGGCGCCATGCTCCAGCAGGAACTCGCTGCGCTGGAAACCTTCCGGCAGCTTTTCACGCACAGTCTGCTCGATCACACGAGGACCGGCGAAACCGACCAGGGCCTTGGGTTCGGCGACAATCACGTCACCCAGCATCGCCAGGCTGGCGGAAACGCCACCGTAGACCGGGTCGGTCAACACGGAAATGAATGGCAGCCCTTCTTCACGCAGGCGCGCCAGCACCGCGGAGGTCTTGGCCATTTGCATCAGGGAGATCAGCGCTTCCTGCATCCGCGCGCCGCCGGAAGCGGAGAAGCAGACCATCGGGCAACGCTTTTCCAGCGCGTAGTTGGCGGCACGCACAAAACGCTCGCCGACAATGGCGCCCATGGATCCCCCCATGAAGGAGAACTCGAACGCCGATACCACTACCGGCATGCCCAGCAGGGTACCGCTCATGGAAATCAGCGCGTCCTTTTCACCGGTCTGCTTCTGGGCCGCGGTCAGGCGATCCTTGTACTTCTTGCCGTCGCGGAACTTCAGACGGTCTACCGGCTCCAGGTCGGCGCCCAGTTCGGCACGGCCTTCAGCATCGAGGAAAATGTCGATACGGGCGCGAGCGCCGATGCGCATGTGATGGTTGCACTTGGGGCAAACGTCCAGGGTCTTTTCCAGCTCCGGACGATACAGCACCGCCTCGCAGGATGGGCACTTGTGCCACAGACCTTCAGGCACCGAGCTTTTCTTCACCTCGGAACGCATGATCGAAGGGATCAGTTTGTCTACTAACCAGTTGCTCATGCTTTCTTTCTCCAGTACCGGCGGCCCGAACGCTCTGGTTCGCGGCCCCGCGTATGCCCTTGAGCTAAATTCATGTGTGCGGCGATGATCTGTTCGCTACCGCGGTCAGCGCGAGCTTGACCTGCCTGTACCGAACGGCTCCTCAGCCATCCCGGCAACCCCCGGATAGAGCGGTTGCCACTTCGATTTCGGCCCGCCCAGCGACGGTGCCGGCCTGTTTTGTACAGTGGTGTTATGGACGGCGGCGGACTGCCAGCCGTCACATCGACTAACAACTGCCGCGAACGGCTTGCATAAATGCGCGAATCTTTGCGTGATCCTTGATGCCCTTGCTCTGCTCCACCCCACCGCTGACATCCACCGCGTACGGGCGAACCTGCGCTATCGCCTGGCCGACATTCTCGGCAGTCAAGCCACCGGCCAGGATGATCGGCTTGCTCAAGCCTTGCGGTACCAGTGACCAGTCGAAGGCTTCGCCGGTTCCACCGGGCACGCCCTCGACATAGGTATCGAGCAGGATGCCGCTGGCCCGCGCATACGCCGCGCAACTGCCGGCAATATCGTCGCCAGCCTTGACTCGCAGCGCCTTGATGTAAGGCCGGTGATAGCCCTCGCAGTCCGCCGGCGTTTCATCGCCATGAAACTGCAACAGGTCCAGTGGCACCGCATCGAGGATCTCGCCCAGCTCGCAGCGGCTGGCATTGACGAACAGGCCCACGGTGGTCACGAACGGCGGCAGCGCGGCAATGATTGCCCGCGCCTGCTGGACACTTACCGCCCGCGGGCTCTTGGCGTAGAACACCAGCCCGATGGCATCGGCCCCGGCCTCGACTGCCGCCAACGCATCCTCAATGCGGGTAATCCCACAAATTTTGCTGCGAACGGCCGACATGTCGTTTAAACCTCAGGGCAAATCCGGGGAAAGTCCCGGATGGTAGCAAATGCTTTTCCGGGCGTCAGCCGTCAAGTTCCGAGAAACCGGTGAGGAAATGTGGCCCGATGTATCGCTCGGGCAACTCGAACTCATCGTGGTACTCGACCTGCACCAGATACAACCCGAAAGGATGCGCCGTCACCCCGCCCGTGCGGCGAATCCGGCTCTCCAGCACTTCCCTGGCCCACTCGACCGGACGCTCGCCCGCGCCGATAGTCATCAGCACCCCGGCGATATTGCGCACCATGTGATGCAGGAACGCGCTGGCGCGGATATCCAGGACAATCATCTTGCCGTGGCGAGTGACCCGCAGATGATGGATTTCCTTGATCGGTGACTTGGCCTGGCATTGCCCGGCGCGGAACGCACTGAAATCGTGGGTGCCCACCAGATGCTGGGCGGCTTCGGCCATCCGCTCGACATCCAGCGGGCGATGATTCCAGGTGATCTCCTCGTTCAAGTGCGCCGGACGGATCTGGTCGTTGTAGATCACGTAGCGGTAGCGGCGGGCAATCGCCTTGAACCGCGCATGAAAATGCGCCGGCATGACCTTGGCCCAGCTCACACTGATGTCGTGGGGCAGGTTGATATTGGCCCCCATCACCCATGCCTTCATCGAACGTTCGGCCTGGGTATCGAAGTGCACCACCTGCCCGCAGGCATGCACACCGGCGTCGGTACGCCCGGCGCAAGACAGCAGCACCGGCGAATCCGCCACCCGGGACAGCGCCTTCTCGAGGGTTTCCTGGACACTCGGGACCCCGGAAGCCTGGCGCTGCCAGCCGCGATAACGCGAGCCCTTGTATTCGACACCCAACGCGATTCTGAAAAAGCCTGCGGCCGCCATTTCGGCGGCCGCGTTATCTATATTTGCCAAGAACTTACAGCCTGCTGATATGCGCAAAGGCGGCCATTATAAGGCGCGCGCAGGCAGACGCCATGCACGGCCCGCTTTTAGTTGAAGTTTGCCGGTTATGCGCCGGCGAGCGTAAACAGGATTGCGTGAAAACCAGGACCAACGCTATATAGATAAATATATAGCGATAAGCATAAATCCACTCGACCGGGACCTCTGACCAATGACCGCCATCAACAAGGAGGCCGTAGGCCTCGCCTACAGCCTGCAAGGCATGCTCCACGCCAAGCACAAGACCTGGGAGGCCATCACGCAGATAGCCGCGCGCATCCAGCCAGGCATGCTCGAATCCCAGGCTCGCGCATTGGGGCTGGAGGTGCTTGCAGAGCTGGGCATGGACAGGATCTGGCACCCGGCGCTGGTGCGTTTTGGCATAAACACCCTGAAGACCTTCAAGCAACGCTCCGAAGGCGATCCGATACTGGGTGACAACGACATCTTCTTTATCGACCTGGGAGTGGTCTGGGACCGTCACGAAGGCGATTGCGGCGCAACCTTCGTCACCGGCAACGATCCGGAGATGCAAGCCTGCGCCGCGGCAGCCCAAACCCTGTTCGAACGGGTCCGCGATCATTGGAGCGAGCACAAGGTGGCCGGCCCCGCCCTGTATCGCTATGCCGAAGAACAGGCGAACGCCATGGGCTGGGTGCTGAACCTGGAGATCAAGGGGCACCGGGTCAGCGACTTCCCCCATGCCATTTATCGAGCGGGCGACCTGGGCAACTTCGAGGCGTGCCCCAATGTCGGCCTGTGGATCCTGGAAATCCAGATCGCCCACCCTACCCGGCCGTTCGGCGCCTTCTACGAAGACCTGCTGGCCTGACAGCACGAGCGCTGATCAGCCCGGAAACAAAAACGGCAGCCTCGATGGCTGCCGTTTTTTTGCTGCTAGCGCCGACTCAGACCAGACGCGCGAGCATTTCCTTGGCTTCGCTTTTCTGACCGTCGTTACCTTCACTGATGACTTCGCCGAGAATATCCCGCGCGCCATCGTTGTCGCCCATGTCGATGTAGGCCTGGGCCAGGTCGAGCTTCGTCGCCACTTCGTCGGCGCCGGAAAGGAAATCGAAATCCCCTTCGTCGGCGCTGCCCACGGCGTCTTCCGCGGTAAAGGTCGGCTCGGCCAATTCCGGCTGCTCAAGGCTTTGCGACAGGCGATCCAGCTCGGCGTTGACATCGTCCAGTTCGGACGCAAAAGCATCCTTGGCGGCGGGCTGCGCATCCATCTCGTCCGCCAGGGACAAGTCGAAGTCCGCAGGCAGTTCAAGATCGTCGAGCGCAGCTTCGGTCACCGTAGGCACCTCGACAGCCGGCAGGTCCTTCAGGTCGTCATCCAGGCTGAGAAGGAAATCCTCGTCGGCTTGCGCCGCGGCAGGAAGGTCTTCGCCCAGATCCAGGTCGAAATCCGACAGATCATCCAGGCTTTCCTTGGCTTCGGTCTGCTGCTGCAGCACCGACTCGAAACTCAGGTCGTCATCCAGCGGAAAGTCGTCCAGCTCGGGTTCAACTTGAGCAGGAGCAGCCGGAGCAGTTGGCTCCGCTGGAGAGGCCGCCTCCAGATCGTCCAGGCTCAGATCGAAATCGGTATCCAGATCGTCGACAGCCGCTACCGGCGCAGGCTCCTGAGGCTCGTCGAGCAACAGTTCCTTGACGTATTGAGCATCCAGCGCCGCCGCTACAGCAGCCGCGCCGAGACCTGCAGCCGCCACCGCAGCCATCGCCGGGAAACGGCTTTTCAGTTGCTCGACTTCCGCGTGGTTCTTGCCATTGGCCACCAGCTGACGTTCCTGGGCCACAAAAGCGCTGCGATCGCCCTGATGGCCATAGACTTCCATCAGTTTCAAGCGCAACTCGCTACGCTGCGGCTCCAGCTTGACGGCTTCCTCCAGGATCGCCGCCGCCTGGTTCAGGCGACCGCCATCGATATGGGACTGGGCCTGATCCAGCACATCGACCGGATGCTCGACCGCAGCAGCCACCGGCGCCGCGGCCACCACCGGCGCCACGACTGGAGCTGGAGCTGGAGCTGGAGCTGGAGCTGGAGCTGGAGCAAGCTTGACGCTCGGCGGTGGAACTTCAAGGCCTTCGAAGCTGCTTTCCGGCAGCTCCAGGTCCTTGGACAACTCAGCCTCTTCGGACAAAGCGCGCGCCATGCGCAGATGCTTTTCCGCCTCCTGCTGAGCCTTGCGGCGGCGAGCCAGCAACAGCAGCAGCAACAGCACCAGCACTGCCCCACCGCCCGCCAGCCCCAGGAGGATCGGGTTGGTCAGCAGGTCGTTGAATTTGTCTTCATCGGAAGCCGACGTTTGCGTCTGGGCCGGTGTCGCTTCAGCCGGGGCCTCGCCCGCAGCTGCCGCAGGATCGGTCACTGGCGCCGCCGGGGTCGCAGGCTGCTCAGCCAGTTGCGCCGGCATGGCCGCGGTTGGTTGGGCTGGCGCCACGGCACCCGCCCCTTGCGCCTGCAATTTGGCCAACTGGTCGTTCTTCAATTCGATCAGGCGTTGCAGCTTGTCCAGCTGGCTCTGCAAGTCCGCCATGCGGCTTTTCAACTCGGCGTTGTCACGCTTGGCCGTATCGAGGCTTTCCTGAGTCACCGCCAGCTTGTTGCTCAGCGCCTGGCTATCGCCAGCCGCACCCTTGCCCCGCGCCTTGCCCGACTCGGCAGACACCAGGCTCAGATTATCCTTGACCGCACCTTGCGCAGGCGCCTTGTCCGCGCCGGCGCGCCGGGTGCCGTCCAGTTGCTGCTGAGCACCGCGTGATGCCAGGCGACGCCCCTGACGCCACGCCGTATTCTGCGCGGCGACCTCGGCGATCGCTTGTGGTTGCGGCAGGCTGGTGCTCTGCACTGCATCGGGCAGGCGCAATACCTGCCCGGTTTTTAGCCGGTTGATGTTGCCATCGATAAAGGCATCCGGATTCAGCGCCTGGATGGCCAGCATGGTTTGCTGGACCGAACCGCCATTACGGGCCTTGGCGGCGATTTCCCAGAGGGTGTCGCGGGCCGAGGTGGTGTACTGGGCAGGCTTGCTGGCACCGGTGACTGGCGCGGCAACCGCTGGAGCCTGGGCCGCGGATTGCGCGGCCGCCTCAGCGGTTTGCGGGGAAAACTTGGACGGATCGAGCAGGACGCTGTAGTCGCGCAGCAGACGGCCATTGGGCCACATCACCTGCACCAGGAACTTGACCATCGGCTCGGAGAGCGGCTGGCTCGAAGTGACCCGCAACACGCTCTTGCCGTTGGCATTGAGCACCGGGGTAAAGCTCAGGTCATTGAGAAAAGCCTGGCGATCGACACCCGCCTTGGCGAAATCTTCAGGCGAGGCCAGGCTCGGCACCACCTCGGCGGCGGTGAGATCCTTGACGTCCAGCAATTCGATTTCTGCAACCAGTGGCTGGTTCAGAGTCGACTTCAGGGTCAGCTCCCCGAGCCCAAGCGCCTGCGCCATACCGGAGGACAGCGCCGACGCGGCCGCTATTGCTAACACCAGTTTGCGAACTTGAACCATAGCCTCATCCTTTGTTTGAACATTCCTCGGCCAGCGAGAAGGTGTTGTAGCGCTGCCGTAAGGCATTGCGTGCGGCCTGAAGGGCCGCTTCGCGCGATTATGTCTGCATGCCTTGGAAGCCCGCGACAGCAGCTCACCTCCAGCAACCAGCCAAGCATAGCGCCCAGCTAGAATCATTCTGCAAATTGTTGCCAAGTATCTTTTACAGCAGGTCTTTTATCAACAACTCAGCCAGCTGCACCGCGTTGAGCGCAGCCCCTTTGCGTACGTTATCTGACGTCAGCCAGAGATTAAGTTCCGCCGGGTCGTCGATCCCCGCGCGCACCCGACCAACGTAGACCACATCCTGCCCTACTGCATCGCCCACCGCGGTCGGGTAGTCGCCCGCCTCTACCAGTTCAATGCCAGGCGCCGCTTCGAGCGCGGCATTGACCGCGTCCAGGTCGATCGCCGTGGCTGACTGCAGAGTCACGCTATAGCTATCGCCAAAAAACACCGGGGCTTGAACACAAGTGACAGAAATCTTTAATGAAGGCTGCGCCAGCACCTCGCGCAACTCCCGGACCAGACGTTTTTCCAACAAGGTGTGACCGTGCTCGTCGGGCGTACCGACCTGGGCCAACAGGTTGAACGCCATCTGCCGGTCGAAGAAGCGTGGCTCCAATGGGCGGGCATTGAGCAGTTCGGCGGTCTGCCGCGCCAGCTCGGTTACCGCTTCGCGGCCCTGGGTGGACACCGCCAGGCTGGCGGTCAGGTTGACCCGCTGGATCCCGAACAATGCCTGCAAGGGCGCCAGGACCACCGCCAGCGACGTGGCCGCGGCGCTGGGGCTGCTCAGCTGCACGGGCTTCTTCAGGCCGGCCAGCACGCGCGCGTTGGCTTCCGGCACCAGGTTCGGCGCCTGGGCCGAAGGCAATGCGCCCGACAGGTCGATCACCGCGCAATTGGCCGCCGTGGCCCGCGGGGCGAAGCTCAGGGTCACCGCCGGGCCGGCAGCGAAAAACGCCAGTTGCACCTTGCTGAAATCGAACTCGTCGACCTCGCGCACGCGCACATTTTTTCCACGAAACGGCACCGAGTGCCCCGCCGACTCGCTGCTGGCCAGCAGATGCAGGTTGGCGATCGGAAAATCGCGTTCTTCGAGAATCTGGACGAGGGTTTCGCCGACAGTACCGGTGGCACCGATCACGGCGATATCGAAGGACTGGTTCATGCTGCTACCTCTGGCGAAACGGGGGGAGCGGCACTTTACCCGGCGCTCGGGGGCGAGGCAATTCAATGGGGAGCCGCGGGCCTCATCACCAACCAGCTGGTTCCTGCAGCAGGCCTGTGCCGATATGAAAAAGCCCGCGCCTCTTGCAAGGCGCGGGCTCTTTCAACGCATCAGAGGATCAACGCTCGAGCAGGATCCGCAGCATACGGCGCAGCGGTTCGGCGGCGCCCCACAGCAGCTGGTCGCCGACGGTGAATGCGCCGAGGAACTGCGAGCCCATGTTGAGCTTGCGCAGACGACCCACCGGGATGTTCAGGGTACCGGTGACCTTGGTCGGGCTCAGTTCCTGCATGCTGATATCGCGCTGGTTCGGCACCAGCTTGACCCAAGGGTTGTGCTGGCTGATCAACCCTTCGATATCGGCGATCGGCACGTCCTTGTTCAGCTTGATGGTCAGCGCCTGGCTGTGGCAGCGCATGGCGCCGATGCGGACGCAGATACCGTCGACCGGGATCGGGCTCTTGAAGCGACCGAGGATCTTGTTGGTCTCGGCCTGGGCCTTCCACTCTTCGCGGCTCTGGCCGTTCGGCAGTTCCTTGTCGATCCACGGGATCAGGCTGCCGGCCAGCGGCACACCGAAGTTCTCGGTCGGATAGGCATCGCTGCGCATGGCTTCGGCGACCTTGCGGTCGATGTCGAGAATGGCGCTGGCCGGGTTGGCCAGGTCATCCGCCACGGCGGCGTGGGTCGCGCCCATCTGCTTGATCAGTTCACGCATGTTCTGCGCGCCGGCACCGGACGCCGCCTGGTAGGTCATGGCGCTCATCCATTCCACCAGACCGGCTTCGAACAGGCCGCCCAGGCCCATCAGCATCAGGCTGACGGTGCAGTTGCCACCGATGTAGTTCTTGGTGCCGGAGTCCAACTGCTGGTCGATGACCTTGCGGTTCACCGGGTCGAGGATGATCACCGCGTCATCCTGCATGCGCAGGCTGGAGGCGGCGTCGATCCAGTAGCCCTGCCAGCCGGCTTCGCGCAGCTTGGGGAAGACTTCGCTGGTGTAGTCGCCGCCCTGGCAGGTCAGGATCACGTCGAGGGTCTTCAGCTCTTCAATGCTGTAAGCGTCCTTGAGCGGAGCAATGTCCTTGCCCACGGACGGGCCTTGGCCACCGACATTGGAAGTGGTGAAAAACACCGGCTCGATAAGATCGAAGTCCTGCTCTTCCAGCATCCGCTGCATGAGCACGGAACCGACCATGCCGCGCCAACCGATCAGACCTACACGTTTCATCGCAACTACACCTATACAAAAGTGGGCCACCGTCTGAGCGGTGGGCCCGAAAGATTACAGATTCCGCAGCGCGGCGACTACTGCATCGCCCATTTCCTGCGTACCCACCTTGGTGCAACCGGCCGACCAGATGTCACCGGTGCGCAATCCCTGGTCCAGCACCAGGCTCACGGCCTTTTCGATGGCATCCGCCGCGTCGTTCAGGTTGAAGCTGTAACGCAGCATCATCGACACCGACAGAATGGTCGCCAGCGGGTTGGCGATGCCCTGCCCGGCGATGTCCGGCGCCGAACCGTGGCATGGCTCGTACATGCCCTTGTTGTTGGCATCCAGCGACGCGGACGGCAGCATGCCGATGGAACCGGTGAGCATCGACGCTTCGTCGGAAAGAATGTCGCCGAACATGTTGTCGGTGACGATCACGTCGAACTGCTTCGGCGCACGCACCAGCTGCATGGCAGCGTTGTCGACGTACATGTGGCTCAGCTCGACATCCGGGTAATCCTTGGCCACCTGCTCGACCACCTCGCGCCACAGCTGGCTGGACGCCAGGACGTTGGCCTTGTCCACCGAGCAGAGCTTCTTGCCGCGCACACGGGCCATGTCGAAGCCGACACGGGCGATGCGACGGATTTCACTCTCGCTGTACGGCAAGGTGTCGTAGGACTGACGCTCGCCGTTGTCCAGTTCGCGGGTGCCGCGTGGCGCGCCAAAGTAGATACCGCCGGTCAGCTCGCGGACGATGAGGATGTCCAGGCCGGAGACGATTTCCGGCTTGAGGCTGGAAGCATCGGCCAGTTGCGGATAGAGGATCGCCGGACGCAGGTTGCCGAACAGCCCCAACTGCGCACGGATCTTCAGCAGGCCGCGCTCAGGGCGGATATCACGCTCGATCCTGTCCCATTTCGGGCCGCCCACGGCGCCCAGCAAGACCGCGTCGGCTGCCCGCGCACGATCCAGGGTCTCATCGGCCAGCGGCACGCCGTGCTTGTCGATGGCCGCGCCACCGATCACGTCGTGGCTCAGCTCGAAGCCCAGGCTGTACTTGGCGTTGGCCAGCTCCAGCACCTTGACCGCCTCGGCCATGATTTCCGGGCCGATGCCGTCACCTGGGAGAATCAGAATCTGCTTGCTCATGCTTTCCTCATTTGCTCTGTCGGTGTGCTGGTCGGCACGCCCGGAAAAATACTGTTGCCTGGCCTGCGCGCCGTCTACCTGTAGAGAACGAAGCGCCGGCCCGAATATCAAGCCCGCTATGATTTTTTAGTGGTTTCAGGACCTATCGCGAGCAAGCTCGCTCCTACAACAACGCCGATCAGGCGTCGCGAAACAACCACGGCTGGCTGGCCCGATGCTTGGCCTCGAAGGCGGCAATCGCGTCGCCATCCTGCAAGGTCAGGCCGATATCGTCCAGACCGTTGAGCAGGCAATGCTTGCGGAACGCATCGATCTCGAACTTCAACACCTTGCCATCGGGACGGGTCACCGTCTGGGCCTGCAGATCGATCTGCAGCTGGTAGCCCGGCTCGGCCTCGACCTGCTGAAACAATTCATCGACTTCAGCATCGCTGAGGATGATCGGCAGCAAACCGTTCTTGAAGCTGTTGTTGAAGAAGATGTCGGCGTAGCTCGGCGCAATGATGCTGCGAAAACCATATTCTTCCAGCGCCCAAGGGGCGTGCTCGCGACTGGAGCCGCAACCGAAGTTTTCCCGGGCCAGCAACACGCTGGCGCCCTGGTAGCGCTCGGCGTTGAGCACGAAGTCCTTGTTCAGCGGGCGCTTGGAGTTGTCTTGGTACGGCTGGCCGACATCCAGGTAACGCCACTCGTCGAACAGGTTCGGGCCGAAGCCGGTGCGCTTGATCGACTTGAGGAACTGCTTGGGAATGATCTGATCGGTGTCGACGTTGGCACGATCCAAAGGCGCGACAAGACCGGTGTGCTGGGTGAAAGCTTTCATGCTGCGCTCCTTAGATCAATTCACGGACGTCGACGAAGCGACCGTTGACGGCGGCGGCCGCGGCCATGGCCGGGCTGACCAGGTGAGTACGCCCACCGGCGCCCTGCCGGCCTTCAAAGTTGCGGTTCGAGGTCGAAGCGCAATGCTCACCCGATTCCAAACGGTCCGGGTTCATCGCCAGGCACATCGAGCAGCCCGGCTCACGCCATTCGAAGCCTGCTTCGAGGAAGATCTTGTCCAGGCCTTCCGACTCCGCCTGGGCCTTCACCAGGCCCGAACCCGGGACCACGATGGCCTGCTTGATGGTCGAGGCCACCTTGCGGCCCTTGGCGATGACGGCCGCGGCACGCAGGTCTTCGATCCGCGAGTTGGTGCAGGAACCGATGAATACCCGGTCCAGCTGGATGTCGGTGATCGCCTGGTTGGCGGTCAAACCCATGTATTTCAAGGCACGGACAATAGAGTCGCGCTTGACCAGGTCCATCTCCTTGGCCGGGTCCGGCACGTTCTGATCGACGGCCAGCACCATCTCGGGCGAAGTGCCCCAGCTGACCTGCGGCTTGATCTGCGCCGCATCCAGCTCAACCACGGTGTCGAACCGGGCGTCGGCGTCGGACACCAGGTCCTTCCAGGCTTCGACGGCGAGGTCCCATTCCGCGCCCTTGGGTGCGAACGGACGACCCTTGACGTATTCCACGGTCTTTTCGTCCGCCGCCACCAGGCCCACGCGGGCGCCGGCTTCGATGGACATGTTGCAGATGGTCATGCGGCCTTCGACGGACAGGTCGCGAATCGCACTGCCGGCAAACTCGATGGCATGGCCGTTACCGCCAGCGGTGCCGATCTTGCCGATCACGGCCAGGACGATGTCCTTGGCGGTCACGCCAAATGGCAACGTACCCTCGACCCGCACCAGCATGTTTTTCATTTTCTTGGCGACCAGGCACTGGGTGGCGAGCACATGCTCGACCTCGGAGGTGCCGATACCGTGGGCCAGGGCGCCAAAGGCACCGTGGGTCGAGGTGTGGGAGTCGCCGCAGACCACGGTCATGCCGGGCAAGGTCGCGCCCTGCTCCGGGCCGATGACGTGAACGATGCCCTGGCGCACGTCGTTCATCTTGAATTCGACGATGCCGTATTCGTCACAGTTGTCGTCGAGGGTCTGAACCTGCAAACGCGAGACCTGGTCGGCAATCGCGCTGATGCCGCCCTTGCGCTCCGGCGTGGTCGGTACGTTGTGGTCCGGGGTCGCGATGTTGGCATCGATGCGCCAAGGCTTGCGCCCGGCCAGACGCAGGCCTTCGAAGGCTTGCGGCGAGGTCACTTCATGGATGATGTGACGATCGATATAGATCAGCGCCGAGCCATCGTCGCGCTGCTTGACCAAATGCGAATCCCAGAGCTTGTCGTAGAGCGTTTTGCCGGCCATCAGACGGTTCCTCATCATTTTCTATGCCGCGGGTCTCTGACACCGGTCAATAACCCCTTGGCTTGTGAGGCTGATGCTATGGCGTTACATTAAATAACTCAAATTCATATTTTTTATACTTTGGATAACCGACTGGAATACGACCATGGACCTGGCCAACCTCAATGCCTTTATCGCGATTGCCGAAACCGGCAGCTTCTCCGGAGCCGGAGAACGCCTGCACCTGACCCAACCGGCCATCAGCAAGCGCATCGCCGGCCTTGAGCAACAGCTCAACGTCCGACTGTTCGATCGCCTGGGCCGCGAGGTGGGCCTGACCGAGGCCGGACGCGCCCTGCTGCCACGGGCCTATCAGATCCTCAACGTGCTGGACGACACCCGCCGGGCGCTGACCAACCTGACCGGCGAAGTCAGCGGCCGCTTGACCCTGGCGACCAGCCACCATATCGGCCTGCACCGCCTGCCGCCCCTGCTGCGCGCCTTTACCCGGCGTTACCCGGAAGTGGCCCTGGACATCCAGTTCCTCGACTCGGAAGTGGCCTATGAAGAGATCCTCCACGGTCGCGCCGAGCTGGCGGTGATTACCCTGGCCCCCGAGCCCCATACGCTGGTCAAGGCCACACCAGTATGGAACGACCCGCTGGACTTCGTCGCCGCCCCCGAGCACCCGCTGGTGAGCAACGGCACGGTCAGCCTGGCCGATATCGCCCTGCACCCGGCGGTATTTCCTGGCGGCAACACCTTTACCCACCATATTGTCCAGCGCCTGTTCGAGGCCCAGGGCCTGACCCCGAACATCGCCATGAGCACTAACTATCTGGAAACCATCAAGATGATGGTGTCTATCGGCCTGGCCTGGAGCGTCTTGCCGCGCACCATGCTCGACGATCAGGTGGCGCGCATTCCTTTACCGGGCATACAGCTCACTCGCCAGCTAGGCTATATCCTGCATACCGAACGGACGCTGTCGAATGCTGCGCGGGCTTTCATGGCCTTACTGGATGCACAAGTCGATTGGCCAGGGACCAAGGCGTAAGCGTCCCGGCATGGCTTATGCCCCCTCTTTGCCTGCCCGGACCCGCGCCTAACGCTCTTTTCAGCCCAAGGCCCGCTACTCATGCCAAAACCCGCTGACCGTCTACCGCCCATGCCGCGCATTCACGCGCTCGACCCCAAACAGTCGGAGCAAAGCTGGGAGAGCGCCCCGCAGCTGCTTGCCGCACTCAATGGCGCACGGCTGGGCGCCTGGTACTGGGACATCGAAAGCGGACAAATCAGCTGGTCGCGGGGCACCCAGGCGCTGTTTGGCTTCGATCCGCGCCAGCCGCTGCCCAAAGACCTGGAATACCTCGACCTGCTGCCCGAGGAAGACCGCGCCAAAACCATTCGCGCCTTCCATTCGGTGCTGGCCGGCGCGCCGCTGGAGCAGGCGATGCATCACCGCATCCGCTGGCCCGACGGCAGCCTGCACTGGCTGGAGATCAATGGCAGCGTGCTGCCGGACAAACACGGCAAGCCCCGGATGATCGGCGTGATTCGCGAAATCACCCATCAACGCCAGCGGGAGCAGGCCCTGAGCAGTTCGGAAAAACGCTTTGCCACGCTGTTCCACCTGTGCCCGAACATGGTGCTGCTGACCCGCCTGGAAGATGGCCTGATCAGCGAAGCCAACCAGTACTTCGAAATCCTCTTCGGCTGGCCGGTGCAGCACGTCATAGGCCGCACTACCCTCGAACTGGGCCTGTGGGTCGACCCGGAACAACGCGCGCAAATGGTCAAGGCGGTCCAAAAGCGCGGCCAGGCCGCCACCCTCGAAGTGCAACTGCGCGCCAGCAACGGGCAGATTCACGACGGCATTCTCAGCGCCCAGAAAGTCGAGCTGGAAGGCCAGGCCTACCTGCTCAGCACCTTCCTCGACACCAGCGAACGCAAACTCGCCGAACAGGCCCTCAAGGACAGCCAGGAGCGCCTCGACCTGGCCCTGGACTCGGCCCAGCTCGGCACCTGGGACTGGGACATTCCCAGCGGCATGCTCTACGGCTCGGCCCGCGCCGCACAGCTGCACGGCCTGGAGCCGATGCCGTTCCATGAGTCCTTCGATGCGTTTTTCGAGGGCGTGCCCGACGAAGAGCGCGACAACATGCGCGATGCCTACCGCAGCCTGCGCGAAGGCCCGGCCGGCAATTATCAGCTGACCTATCGCGTACAGCTGGCCGATGGCTCGTCACGCTTTCTGGAAAGCCGTGCCCGCCTCTACCGCGATGAGCAAGGCAACCCGCTGCGCATGGCCGGGACCTTGCTGGACATCACCGAACAGGTCGAGCGCGAGCAGCGCCTGGTGACGTCCGAGGAGAAGTTCGCCAGCCTGTTCCAGGTCAGCCCGGACCCGATCTGCGTCACGCTCCAGGAAACCGGGCAGTTCATCGAGATCAACTCCAGCTTCACCCAGACCTTCGGCTGGACCGTCGACGAAGTGCTCAACCGCAGCGCCGACGAAATCGGCCTCTGGGACGACTCCGCCCAGCGCCTGCAACGGATCGAGCAGGTGATTCGCGAACAGGCGCTGAACAACGTCGCGGTGGTGGTCCGGCACAAGGACGGGCAACCCCTGACCTGCATCATTTCCAGCCGGCAGATCACCGTCGACAAACAACCCTGCATTGTCACCACGCTGCGCGACATCACCCAGCAACAGCGCTCCGAAGCCGCGCTCAAGGCCAGCGAAGAGAAGTTCGCCAAGGCGTTCCACTCCAGCCCCGACGCCATTACCATCACCGAGCGCGACACCGGGCGTTACCTGGAGGTCAACGACGGCTTCTGCCGGCTGACCGGTTACCGCGCCGAAGAAGTGATCGGCCGCACCGTGTATCAGGTCGGTATCTGGGCCGAGGAAAAACAGCGCTCGATCCTGCTCGCCGAGCTGCAGATCAAAGGTCGGGTCAATCACCTGGAAATGCTTGGCCGCAACAAGCGCGGAGAGATCCTGACGGTCGAGGTGTCGGTCGAACCCATCACCCTCAACGAGACCCCCTGCCTGCTGCTCACCGCGCGGGACGTCAGCCTGCTGAAAAACGCCCAGGCGCAGATTCGCCACCTGGCCTACCACGACCCGCTGACCAACCTGCCCAACCGCGCCCTGTTGATGGACCGCCTGAGCCAGCAGATCGCCCTGCTCAAGCGCCATAACCTGCGCGGTGCCCTGCTGTTTCTCGACCTGGACCATTTCAAGCACATCAACGACTCCCTCGGCCATCCGGTGGGCGACACCGTGCTGAAGATCGTCACCGCCCGGCTCGAGGCCAGCGTGCGCATGGAAGACACCGTGGCCCGCCTGGGCGGCGACGAGTTCGTGGTCCTGCTCAGTGGCCTGGAGGGCAGCCGCAGCGAAGTCAGCGACCAGGTACGGGAACTGGCCGACACCCTGCGCGAGCTGCTGTCCGAACCGATGTTCCTCGACGGCCAGCGCCTGCAGGTGACCCCAAGCATAGGCGTGGCCCTGATTCCCGATCATGGCTCGACCCCCACCGACCTGCTCAAGCGCGCCGATATCGCGCTGTACCGGGCCAAGGACTCCGGACGCAACACCACCCAGATGTTCCACAACACCATGCAGAAAGCCGCCAGCGAGCGCCTGCGCATGGAAACCGACCTGCGCCTGGCGCTGTCCCGGGGCGAATTCAGCCTGCACTTCCAGCCCCAGGTCGACGCCCGCGACAACCGCATCGTCGGCGCCGAAGCCCTGGTGCGCTGGCACCACCCCGAACTGGGGGCGCAATCGCCCACCGAGTTCATCAAGGTCCTGGAAGACAGCGGCCTGATCCTCGAGGTCGGTACCTGGATTCTCGACGAAGCCTGCCAGGCCTTCAGCCAACTGGTCGCCGAAGGCCTGGTGGACCCGCTCGATTTCAGCCTGTGCGTGAACATCAGCCCACGGCAGTTCCGCCAGAATGACTTCGTCGAGCGCATAGAGCGCAGCCTGAGCCAATACCAACTGCCGTCTTCGCTGCTGAAGCTGGAAATCACCGAAGGCATCGTGATCCAGAACCTGGAAGACACCATCAGCAAGATGCGGCGCCTGAAAAAACTCGGTGTGAGTTTCGCCATGGACGACTTCGGCACCGGTTATTCGTCGCTGACCTACCTCAAGCGCTTGCCGGTGGATGCGCTGAAGATCGACCAGTCCTTCGTCCGCGACGCGACCCACGACCCCAACGACGCGGAGATCGTTCGCGCCATCGTCGCGATGGCCCGCAGCCTGGACTTGAATGTGATCGCCGAAGGCGTGGAAACCGCGGAGCAGCTCGAGTTCCTGCAAGGCCTGGGCTGCCACTTGTATCAGGGTTACCTGCACAGCCGCCCGTTGCCGCTGGAGGATTTGAAAGCCTTGCTGGCCTGACAGATCACAGGCGGCAATTGCCAGTGTTTGGCGCAACCATAAAAAAGGCCCCGACTGGTCGGGGCCTTTTCAGCGACTCAGCGCTTGATCAAACGCCTGTGTGGCTGCGCATGAATCAATGCTGCAGCGCCGGCTGCTGCGTCCCGTTGATCGGGATGCGCTTGGCTTTCGCTTCTTCCGGGATCACCCGCAACAGGTCGATGCTCAACAGACCGTTGCTCAGACCGGCGGCCTTGATCTCGATATGATCGGCCAGGCGGAAGGACAGCTTGAACGCACGCTGGGCAATGCCCTGGTGCAGGAAGGTGACGCCTTCGTTCGCGTCACGCTTGCCGCCACTGATGGTCAGCACACCCTTCTCGACTTGCAGCTCCAGGTCTTCTTCCTGGAAACCGGCGGCGGCCACGACGATGCGGTACTGGTCGTCACCGTGCTTTTCGACGTTGTAGGGCGGATAGGTGCTGCCTGGCTCATTGCGCAGGGCGGTTTCGAACAGGTCGTTGAAACGGTCGAAACCCACCGAGGAACGGAACAGTGGCGCGAGGGAAAATGCAGTACTCATGGTTCAAATCTCCTGAAAACAATCAGCAAGTTTTTTTGTCTCCGCGACCCGAATTCGGCATCGCGTACCCCTTAGATAGGGACCGCCCATTGCATTTCAAGAGACTTTTTGCAGATTTTTTTCAGGCCGCCTCGGCCACTGGCAAGCCCAGCAAACGCGAGACTTGATCCGGTTCGGTTTCACGGCGCAGGACGGTGAACAACTCCACCGCCTCGGGATAATTGCGGGTCAGCATCGCCAGCCACTGCTTCAGGCGGCCCGGCGATTGGCGAGCCGTCATCTGTGCCTTGGCTTGCAGCCAGAAGTCCTGGATCAGCGGCACCAGCTCGGCCCAGGTCATCTCGACCATCTCCTCCCCGGCCCGCGCGGCAGCGATTTGCCGGGCCAGGTCCGGACGCGACACCAGGCCACGACCGAGCATGATGTCTTCCACGCCGCTGACTTCGCGGCAGCGGCGCCAGTCTTCGACGCTCCAGATATCGCCGTTGGCGAACACCGGCACCTTGACCACGTCCTGCACCCGCGCAATCCACTCCCAGTGCGCCGGTGGCTTGTAGCCGTCGACCTTGGTCCGCGCATGCACCACGATATGTTCCGCGCCACCTTCGGCCAACGCGGTGGCGCACACCAGCGCGCCATCCGGGCTGTCGAAGCCGAGGCGCATCTTGGCAGTCACCGGGATATGCGCAGGCACGGCACGCCGCACATGCTCGACGATCTGGTTGAGCAACTCCGGCTCCTTGAGCAGCACCGCACCGCCACGGGATTTGTTGACGGTCTTGGCCGGGCAGCCGAAGTTCAGGTCGATGACTTCGGAACCGAGTTCGCAGGCCAGCGCGGCGTTTTCCGCCAGGCACACCGGATCGGAACCCAGCAGCTGCACCCGCAGCGGCACGCCGGACGCGGTCCGGGCGCCATTCAACAACTCGGGGCCGAACTTGTGGAAATAGGCCGGCGTGAGCAACTGGTCGTTGACCCGGATGAACTCGGTCACGCACCAGTCGATACCACCGACCCGGGTCAGCACATCCCGCAGGATGTCATCGACCAACCCCTCCATGGGCGCCAAAGCAATTTGCATGAATCACACTCAACGTAAAACGCGGTAGAAAAAACGTGCGGCAGTTTACTGGGTTTCGCTGGGGAGCAGGTATTTCAACGGGTGGATGGTCACAGGCGACGATACAGCCATGCCGAAGGCTCAGCTCGCGCCTTGCAATGCCGGTCCATAACCTTCGAGAAATTCCGCCGGCATGCGCTTGGGCTTGCCGCTGGACAGCTCGATGCAGACAAAGGTGGTCTGGGCCCGCAGCAAGGTGGCGCCGTCGCTCGGACGCACCAGCTGGAAACGCCGCGACATCTTCAGGCGCTGGTCCCAATCGACGATCCAGGTCGCCAGTTGCAGCTCGTCGCCTTCATAGGCCGCCGCCAGGTAGTCGATTTCGTGACGAACCACCGCCATGGCTCGATCCAGGCGGCGGTACTCGCTCAGGTCCAGGCCCAGGCGCTGGGAATGACGCCAGGCGCAACGTTCGAGCCAAGTGACATACACCGCGTTGTTGGCATGCCCCAAGCCGTCGATGTCTTCGGCCCCCACCTGCAGATCGATGATAAATGGCGTTGCCAGATCCCAGCCCATGCCCCACTCCCGGTCAGATTATTCGACCGGGGCAGTGTAACGGATTGCTCAGGCGGATTGGCGCGCTTGCAGGCTGCGGCCGGCCAGCAGCGTCAGCACACCCTCGATCACCCGCGGGTCGGCCAGTACGCGCTGATGCCCGCCTTCCTTAAGGCGCAACAAGCGGCTGTCGAACCAGGCCTCGTGGATCAATTCGGACTCCTTGACCGGGACAAAGTTGTCGTCTTCGGCATGCACGATCAACCCGGGCATATCCAACTGGTAGCACGCGACATCCATGGCCGCGGCGCGCATGCCGACATCCTGCTCCACCTGGCGGATAAAGGCCGAGCGCGCCTTCGGCGGCAGGCGCACATAACGGGCGAAACCGCGCAACACACCGAGTATTCGCGCTGGGGCGGCGATGCTGACCAGAGTCTCGGTACGCAAGCCCAGTTGCACCGCCAGCATGGCGCTGGCGCCCCCCATGGAGTGGCCGATGACCGCGCGCAGCGGCGGCAACTCCGCGGCGGCTTCAAGCATGGCCCGGGCAAACAGCATCACATTGGCCTCGTGACCGGGAGAACGTCCGTGAGCGGGACCATCCAGCGCCACGACGCTGTAACCGGCATCCACCAGCGCATCGATCAGGCTGGCGAATTGCGTAGGACGCCCTTCCCAGCCATGCATCAGCAGCACCGCCGGCCCCTGGCCCCAGCGCAACGCCGAAAGCCCGAAACGCAGGGTGATGCGCTCCGAACGCGCCAGCAGCGGCAGCTCCCAGTCACGCGGCAGTCGCTCGCGCGGCGTCATGAATACCAGCCGCATCTTGCTGGCGACCAGCTTCGGTGCAACCCAGCCCAAGGTGCCATTAACGCCACGAACCCAACTTAACGTGCTCATCGCTTCTCTCCTCAGGCCAGCGCCTCAGGTCATAGCACCGCCGACTTGGCAGCGCGCAGTAAACGGTCCGACAGCTCACCGGCTCCCAGCGCCCGGGCCAGGGACAAGCCACCCACCATCAGGGCCAGGTCGGCCAGGGCCTTGTCGATGTCTTCAGGCGTGGTCGCCAACTGGGCCAGCATCAGCTCGATGTGTTCATTCAGGACTTTGCGGAAATCGTCCGGCAGGCGCCCCATCTCACCGACCGATGCCGGGATCGGGCAGGCCTGCTCAGTGGAGTCGCGGTGCTTGCGCGACAGGTAGAACGCCGCCACCAGCGCCCGCCGCTCTTCACCGGTCAGCGACGCATCCATATCGGCAATCAGGCCCCGGCGCTGGGCCAGCAATTGGCTGAACGCTTCCAGCATCAGGGCATCCTTGCTTTCGAAATGCGCATAGAAGCCACCGACCGTCAGGCCCGCGGCGCCCATCACTTCGCCCACACTCGGCTCGGCCGGGCCACGTTGCACCAGCGCGGAGCTGGCGGCCTGGAGAATGCGTTCGCGGGTTTGAGCTTTTTTATCGTTCATCGTTGCCTCCGAATATTACGATCAAAATATTATTCTCATAATAAATTTTCGCAAGTCGTTAGTGTGACCGCCGGTCAGAAGAACAGTGTGGGGAGAAAGGGAGAATTGGCCAAACGCCAGAAAAACAAAAGGGCCATTCAATAATTGAATGACCCTTATAAATCCCGCAGAGCGGGTAATCGTGGCGTCCCCTAGGGGACTCGAACCCCTGTTACCGCCGTGAAAGGGCGGTGTCCTAGGCCACTAGACGAAGGGGACACAAACCCTTCTATACAACTGATCAGTGCTGAGAGCTGATCGATTCAAGGTCGGTGTGGCCAGACCTTGAACTGTAAAATTGGTGGAGCTAGACGGGATCGAACCGTCGACCTCTTGCATGCCATGCAAGCGCTCTCCCAGCTGAGCTATAGCCCCGGATTTTTCGCCTCGCGGCGGAGCGACATCTTGCAATATCGCTTCTGTAAAACTGGCGTCCCCTAGGGGACTCGAACCCCTGTTACCGCCGTGAAAGGGCGGTGTCCTAGGCCACTAGACGAAGGGGACACAAACCCTTCTATACAACTGATCAGCGCTGAGAACCGATCGATTCAAGGCCGGTGTGGCCAGACCTTGAACTGTAAATTGGTGGAGCTAGACGGGATCGAACCGTCGACCTCTTGCATGCCATGCAAGCGCTCTCCCAGCTGAGCTATAGCCCCTCGTCGGTGAGGACGGGGCGAATCTTAAGGGCGTATCGGAAGGCTGTCAAATTTTTTTTCAGCTTTTTTTAAAAAAATTTGCCGGCATAACAATCACTTACCGCCCTCCCCCGTAAATCCGGGGCTTTTGCGGACCGTTGTGCCCTCCGCCAACGACCGCAATTTCACTGCTTGCACAGTTTCGCGGGAGCCAGCGTGCCGGTTCCCGCGAATCAGCGCGCTGAATCAGGCGATCGCGCCCAACAGCTTTTCCCACTCTTTGTTTTCTTTCTTCGACACGCCACCCAGCAGGTCGATGGCCTGGCGCAGGCGGAAACGGGTCAGGTCCGGCCCCAGGATTTCCATGGCATCGAGCACCGAGACCGAGCTGGCCTGGCCGGTGATCGCGGCGAACATCAGCGGCATGGCATCACGCAGCTTCAGCTCCAGGGATTCGACCACGGCCTGGATGGTCGCGGTGATGCTGTCCTTTTCCCACTGACGCAGGCTTTCCAGCTTCCACAGGATCAGTTGCATCAGTTGCCGTACCTGATCGCCCGAAAGTTTCTTCGATTCGAACAGCTTGGCATCCGGGGTCACGCCACCGGCGAAGAAGAACCCGGCCAGCGGCGCAATCTGGCTGAAGGTTTCCACCCGGCCTTGCACGTGCGGCGCAATCTTCATCAGGTATTCGGGGTTCAGCGCCCAGGTCTGCACGCGGCTGGCGAACTCTTCCACCGGCAGGTCGCGCAGCCACTGGCCATTGAGCCACGACAGTTTCTCGATATCGAAGATCGGCCCACCCAGGGAGACGCGCGACAGGTCGAAGTTATCGACCATTTCCTGCAGCGAGAACTTCTCGCGCTCGTCCGGCATCGACCAGCCCATGCGGCCCAGGTAGTTGAGCATGGCTTCCGGCATGAACCCCATGCGCTCGTAGAAGGTCACCGAGGTCGGGTTCTTGCGCTTGGACAGCTTGCTCTTGTCCGGGTTACGCAGCAGTGGCATGTAGCACAGCTGCGGCTGCTCCCAGCCGAAATACTCGTAGAGCAGAATCAGTTTCGGCGCCGAAGGCAGCCATTCTTCGCCACGCAATACGTGGGTGATGCCCATCAGGTGGTCGTCGACCACGTTGGCCAGGAAGTAGGTTGGCAGGCCATCGGTCTTCATCAGCACCTGCATGTCCATGCGATCCCACGGGATCTCGACATCGCCACGCAGCATGTCCGGCACCACGCAGACGCCCTCGCTCGGCACCTTCATGCGGATCACATGGGGTTCGCCAGCGGCCAGGCGGCGGGCAACCTCCTCCTTGGACAGCAGCAGTGCGCGGCCGTCGTAGCGCGGCGTCTCGCCACGGGCCATCTGCTCGGCGCGCATCTGGTCCAGCTCTTCGGCGGTGCAGAAGCACGGGAAGGCATGGCCCATGTCGACCAACTGCTGGGTGTACTTCTGGTAGATCTCGCTACGCTCGCTCTGCCGGTACGGGCCGTGCGGGCCGCCTACGTCCGGGCCTTCGCTCCAGTTGATGCCCAACCAGCGCAAGGCGTCGAAAATCTGCTGCTCGGACTCGCGGGTCGAACGCAGTTGATCGGTGTCTTCGATGCGCAGGATGAACTCACCGCCGTGCTGCTTGGCGAAGCAGTAGTTGAACAAGGCGATGTAAGCGGTACCTACGTGGGGATCCCCGGTAGGCGATGGCGCGATGCGCGTGCGGACGGTGGTCATGGCATGTCTCGAAAAGAAGATGAAAAGCAAAGATCGAACAAGAGGCGAATGGTAACAGGCGATGCCGGCCCCGCTCCAGTGAGCAGGGCATTTAAGCCAGGGCCGAGGCTACTCGAAACGAATCGGTAGCCGCTGCCGCAGGCTGCGATAGGTCCGCAGGACCTCCAGCGATTTCAAGAATGCCACGGCCGTACCGGCCGATCGCAGCCTACGGCAGCGGCTACAGGCAGCAATTGCAGATCAGACCGTCAGCAAACGCTCGCGCAGCTTGCCGATTTCGTCGCGCATCTGCGCCGCGGCTTCGAACTCCAGGTCGCGGGCCAGCTGGTACATCTTCTCTTCGAGCTGGCGAATGCGCTTGGCGATCTCGCTCGGCGAACGCAGTTCGTTTTCGTAGCGGGCATTTTCCTCGGCGGCCTTGGCCATGCCCTTGCGCTTCTTGCTGCGCGAACCGGGCACGGTGGCGCCTTCCATGATGTCGGCGACGTCCTTGAACACGCCTTTGGGGGTGATGCCATTGGCCAGGTTGAAGGCGATCTGCTTGTCACGACGACGCTCGGTCTCGCCGATCGCCCGCTCCATGGAGCCGGTGATGCGGTCGGCGTAGAGAATCGCCCGGCCGTTGAGGTTACGCGCGGCCCGGCCAATGGTCTGGATCAGCGAGCGCTCGGAACGCAGGAAACCTTCCTTGTCCGCATCGAGAATCGCCACCAGCGACACTTCCGGCATATCTAGGCCTTCGCGCAGCAGGTTGATCCCCACCAGTACATCGAAGGTGCCCAGGCGCAGGTCACGGATGATCTCGACCCGCTCCACGGTGTCGATGTCCGAGTGCAGATAACGCACACGCACACCGTGATCGGCGAGGTAATCGGTCAGGTCCTCGGCCATGCGCTTGGTCAGGGTAGTCACCAGGACTCGCTCTTCCACGGCCACGCGCTTGGTGATTTCCGACAGCAGGTCATCGACCTGGGTCAGCGCCGGACGCACTTCCACCTGCGGGTCGACCAGGCCAGTCGGGCGCACCACCTGCTCGACCACGCGGCCGGCATGTTCGGCTTCATAGTTGCCCGGCGTGGCCGAGACGAAGATGGTCTGCGGGCTGACCCCTTCCCATTCGTCGAAGCGCATCGGCCGGTTGTCCAGCGCCGAGGGCAGGCGGAAGCCGTACTCCACCAGGGTTTCCTTGCGGGAACGGTCGCCTTTGTACATGGCGCCGACCTGCGGCACGCTGACGTGGGACTCGTCGATCACCAGCAAGGCGTCCGCCGGCAGGTAGTCGTACAGGGTTGGCGGCGCCGCTCCGGCGGGCCGCCCGGACAGGTAGCGCGAGTAGTTCTCGATGCCGTTGCAGTAACCCAGTTCGAGGATCATCTCCAGGTCGAAACGGGTGCGCTGCTCCAGGCGCTGGGCTTCCACCAGCTTGTTGTTGCTGCGCAGGTACTCCAGGCGCTCCTGCAGCTCGACCTTGATTCCCTCGATGGCATCCAGCAGGGTTTCCCGCGGCGTCACGTAGTGGCTCTTGGGATAGAAAGTGAAACGCGGCAGCTTGCGGATCACCTCGCCGGTCAGCGGGTCGAAGGCGGAGATGCTTTCCACCTCGTCATCGAACAGCTCGATACGGATCGCTTCCAGGTCGGATTCCGCCGGGTAGATATCGATCACATCGCCACGCACACGGAAGGTGGCGCGGGCAAAATCCATGTCGTTGCGGGTGTATTGCAGGTCGGCCAGGCGGCGCAGCAAGGCGCGCTGGTCGAGCTTGTCGCCGCGATCGACGTGCAACACCATCTTCAGATAGGTTTCCGGGCTGCCCAGGCCGTAGATGCAGGACACCGTGGTGACGATGATCGCGTCCTTGCGCTCCAGCAGCGCCTTGGTCGCCGACAGACGCATCTGCTCGATATGGTCGTTGATCGAGGCGTCTTTCTCGATAAAGGTGTCGGAGGACGGTACATAGGCTTCCGGCTGATAGTAGTCGTAGTAGGAAACGAAGTACTCCACCGCATTGTTCGGGAAGAACGCCTTGAACTCGCCATACAGCTGCGCGGCCAGGGTCTTGTTCGGCGCCAGCACCAGGGTCGGGCGCTGCACCTGGGCGATCACGTTGGCGATGCTGAAGGTCTTGCCCGAGCCGGTCACACCGAGCAACGTCTGGTGCGCCAACCCGGCCTCGATGCCCTCGACCATCAGGCGGATGGCTTCCGGCTGATCGCCGGCGGGCTGGAAGCGGGTGACTAGCTGGAATTCAGACATAACGTACCTCTGGGGTTCACTCCAGCGCGACGCCGCCGCACAGGAACGAGAAAGACCGCAAACGACGAGGGTCGCAGGGAAAATACTGGATTGTGCTGGATGTGGAGGCAAATTCCATAGCTTTCAAGGTAAAGCTCCCAAGCCCCTCTACGACTTTGCTGTTGCAATAAGACTAACGGTCGAAAAATAAACTGAAAAACTTGCCGGAAAAGCCCTTTCAGCTGTCGCCGCGCACAGTGATGTGCCTCTATACTAGCTCCCCGTTTGTGCACCGCTCTAGTGCATTCGGCTGGAGCGCGACACGTCCCTCCACACTCCATTCAGAGCCGCCGTAATAATGAGCCTGTTCTCCGCTGTCGAAATGGCACCACGCGATCCTATCCTGGGCCTCAACGAAGCATTCAACGCCGATACCCACACCAACAAGGTCAACCTGGGGGTCGGTGTTTACTGCAACGAGGAGGGGCGAATTCCACTCCTGCGCGCCGTTGTCGAAGCCGAGACGATCCGCGCCGCTCAACATGCCTCCCGTGGCTACCTGCCGATCGACGGTATCGCCGCCTACGACCAGGCCGTGCAGAAGCTGCTGTTCGGCAACGATTCGCCACTGCTGGCCGCCGGTCGCGTGGTGACCACCCAGGCCGTCGGCGGTACCGGCGCGCTGAAGATCGGTGCCGACTTCCTCAAGCAACTGCTGCCAGATGCGGTCGTGGCCATCAGCGATCCAAGCTGGGAAAACCACCGCGCGCTGTTCGAAACCGCCGGCTTCCCGGTGCAGAACTACCGTTATTACGACGCGGCCACCCACGACGTGAACCGCGTCGGCCTGCTGGAAGACCTGAATGCCCTGCCAGCCCAGTCGATCGTGGTCCTGCACGCCTGCTGCCACAACCCGACCGGCGTCGACCTGAGCCCGGAAGACTGGAAAAACGTGCTGCAGGTGATCAAGGCGAAAAACCTGGTGCCGTTCCTCGACATGGCCTACCAGGGCTTCGGTGACGGCATCGCCGAAGACGCCGCCGCCGTGCGCCTGTTCGCCGAGTCGGGCCTGACCTTCTTCGTCTCCAGCTCGTTCTCCAAGTCCTTCTCGCTGTACGGCGAGCGCGTTGGCGCCCTGTCGATCATCAGCGAGTCGAAAGAAGAAAGTGCGCGCGTGCTGTCGCAAGTCAAGCGCGTGATCCGCACCAACTACTCCAACCCGCCGACCCACGGTGCAAGCATCGTCGCCGCCGTGCTCAACAGCCCGGAACTGCGCGCCCAGTGGGAAGCCGAACTGGCCGAAATGCGCCTGCGGATCCGCGGCATGCGCCTGCAGATGGTCGACCTGCTGGCCAAGGGCGCGCCACAGCGCGACTTCAGCTTCGTCGCCCGTCAGCGCGGCATGTTTTCCTACTCCGGCCTGACCGTCGATCAAGTGACGCGCCTGCGCAACGAGTTCGGCATCTACGCCCTGGACACCGGCCGCATCTGCGTGGCCGCGCTGAACCAGAGCAACATCGACGTCGTGACCAAGGCCATCATCCAGGTGATCTGAGCCACGCGCGGCGAATGAAAAGGGGGAAGCCTGAGGGCTTCCCCCTTTTTTGTGGGCTGCCCTCGCCGGCCCGATGCCCACTAGACTGAATCCAGCTTTCCTTCTTCCCTATCGAGAACGCCCCATGAGACACGACGACCTGCGAGCCGACCGCGACGAACTGGACCACTTCCCCCGCCCGCAGAAACGCGAGAAGAACCTGGTCCTACAAATTGCCCTGGGGGTATTTTTCGGCGGCCTGGCGCTGTGGCTGGTGCAACTGGCCGCCACCTCGCTGGCCGCGAAGTTCATGCTGGGCACCTTTACCTTCGGCGGTTAAGAGCGCTCAACCGGTCAGTCCAGCCGAGCGCTGACTGGCGGCAGAGCGCGTGAAACCACTGCCGGAGCGCCTTGCCAGACCTGCGCCGCGGTTCCGGTAACCGCCAATAGCCAAATCGCCAGGGATTGGCGTCATGACATAGGCCAATCGAGTTCACTCACGCGAAAAGCTGTTTTTGGATGCTTGACTTCTCCTTTTTAATCAGTAAGATACGCCGCATTCCGCGATAGCTCAGTTGGTAGAGCAAGTGACTGTTAATCACTGGGTCCCTGGTTCGAGTCCAGGTCGTGGAGCCATCTTCCTACACTGATTGGCCAGCAATACTTCCAGGAGCGCCCTGCTCCTACGGCGAATCAGTTCAGCGTCAGCCTCCCCCACGATCGATTCAGCGCATGCCAGATCGGCATGCGGATAGGCGTTTGCGCGGCACCCGATTCCAACCTGTCTCCGATTGCCTGGCGCCAGCACCTCAAGTAGGCTGTACCCCTTCTCACGCCAGCCGTCACGACTCATGTTTTTCCCTGCACAGTCCCATCACAGCGTTCTCTCGATGAGCCCATCGCAAACCTTTGCGATGTCGCAATCCGACTGCGCAATCAATCGACGCCGCCGCAGCGTGCTGTTCGCCTTCACCTTCTCCCCTCACGCCTGAACCTCACCGTTGCGCCCGAACCCGGCGCGGACCTGATGCTGCAGCGGCCCTTGCCTGCCGCGCATCGATTCATCCGCCGCTTTGCACCGCAGAATCCTGGCCCGGCCTACACCTGCGTAAGCCGAACCGGACCCCCGCCCAAACCAAAGCGTCGCGCCACCGCAAACCGTTTTTGAGCGCCCGACTCGTCGGGTGCAGGTGTCTTCCATGAACAAAATCCTGTTGGCCGCGCTGATCCTCGGCATCTCGATTGTCGGCCTGAGCATCGGCGCCACTGTGCCGGTCATTGCCTTGCGCCTGTATCAAGCCGGTGCCTCGAACACCCAGATCGGTATCATGTCGGCCCTTCCCGCCGCCGGCATGATGCTATCGGCTTTCCTGGTAAACGGCCTGTGTCAGAGACTCAGCCGCCGGCAGATCTACCTGCTGTGTTTCAGCCTGTGCGCTTTCAGCATCGGCGCCCTGGAAATCCCCGGAATCAGCCTCACCGGCCTGGGGTTGGCGCGGATCGTCATGGGCTTCGGCGCAGGGCTGATCATCATCCTGGGGGAAACCTGGGTCAACGAGATGGCCGCGGACACCGTGCGCGGGCGGGTGATTGCGGTCTACACCACCTGCTTCACCGTGTTCCAAATGATTGGCCCGGGCCTGGTGGCGCTGCTCGGCACCGAAGGTCCAGCGGTGATCGCCACCGTCAGCGCGGGCTACCTGCTGGCCATTGCGGTGATCTGGCTGACCCTGCCACGCCAGTGCCCTGTCGCCGCACACGCCGAGAACAAGAGCTTCTCGGTACTGGGCTTTATCCGTGTGGCGCCAGCGCTGTGCGTGGGCATCCTGTTCTTCGCCTTCTTCGATACGGTGGTTCTCTCGCTGTTTCCGGTCTACGCCGCGACTCACGGCTACGCCATCAAACTCGCGGCGCTGATGGTCAGCATCATTCTGCTGGGGGACGCGGCGCTCCAGTTTCCCCTGGGCTGGCTGTCGGACAAGGCCGGACGCACCGCCATCTACCTGGGCTGCGGCGTGGTGTCGTTGGTGATCGGCCTGGGGCTGCCGTTGCTGATGAACTACCCGGTGCTGCTCTGGCCGAGCCTGGTGATACTCGGCGCGGCGGCCGGCGGGGTGTATACCCTGGCGATCATCCTGATCGGCCAGGCATTCAGCGGCCCCGACCTGGTCACGGCCAACGCCGGCGCGGGGTTGTTGTGGGGTATCGGCAGCCTGCTGGGGCCGCTGCTCAGCGGCGCCGCCATGAGCGGTAGCGCCCACGGCCTGCCCATGGCGCTATCAGCGGCCGCCGCCGTGGTGGTGCTGTTCGCCTTGTCGCTGGTCCGGCAAGGGCTGCCGGACCGGGTCGCGGAGTAACCGGCCACCAGTCTGGACGGATTGCGTCCAGCCTGGCGACTCGATCAACCGACCCTAGACCTTGCTGGTCTCAACCGCGCCCGAAGCATGGGCCGAGGACTGATGAGCCGCCGGAGAATGCTCGCCATGGGACGTCTCCAGCACCGGGATCTCGTTACCCTCGGCATCGTGCAGCTTGCCGCCACTGAAATAATCGCCTTCACGCAGCGCCGCCAGGTCCTGGTAACGCAGGGTACGCTCGGACGCCACGGCGAACACCGACTGCTGGTCCGAGTTGCCCAGGGTGAAGTGGTTGAACGTCAGGTTCAGCGCGATGGCCATGATCGCCGACGAGCTGATGCCGGAATGGAAAATGGTGGCGAACCAGCTTGGGAAATGGTCGTAGAAGTTCGGCGCGGCGATGGGAATCATGCCGAAGCCGATCGAGGTGGCGACGATGATCAGGTTGACGTTGTTGCGGTAGTCGACCTTGGACAGGGTCCGGATACCGCTGGCCGCCACGGTGCCGAACAGCACGATACCGGCACCGCCAAGCACCGAAGTCGGTACCGCGGCGATCACCCGCCCCATGAACGGCAGCAGACCGAGGATCACCAGGAACACCCCACCGGTGGCCACCACGTAGCGGCTCTTGATCCCGGTCACCGCCACCAGCCCGACGTTCTGCGCGAAAGCGCTCTGGGTGAAGGAACCGAAGATCGGCGCGATCATGCTCGACAGCATGTCGGCGCGCAGGCCATTGCCTAGGCGCTTGGAGTCGACCTTGGTGTCGATGATCTCGCCCACCGCGAGGATGTCGGCCGAGGTCTCCACCAGGGTCACCATGACCACGATGCACATCGACAGGATGGCGGCGAAATGGAAGGTCGGCATGCCGAAATGAAACGGCGTCGGGAAACCGAACATCGGCCCCTGGGTGACCATGGAGAAATCGGCCATGCCCAGGAACACCGCGATGATCGTCCCCACCACCATGGCCAGCAGGATCGACAGCCGCGAGAGGGTTGCGCTGCCGATCTTGCTCAGCAGCAACACCAACACCAGGGTGATCGCCGCCAGGCCGATATTGGCCATGCTGCCGAAGTTTTCCGCATGACTATTGCCACCCATGGCCCAGCGCGCAGCCACCGGCATCAGGGTCAGGCCGATGGTGGTAATCACGATGCCGGTGACCAGCGGCGGAAAGAACTTGGTGATGCGTGAAAACACCGGAGTGATCAGCAGACCGATCAGCGAGGCGGCGATCACCGCCCCGAGAATCGACTGGAAGCCCCCTTCGCCACCGCTGCTGACAATCGCCACCATGGTCGCTACGCCCGAGAAGGATACGCCCTGGACCAGCGGCAGCTGACAACCGAAAAACGGCAGGCCGAGGGTTTGCAGGAGTGTCGCCAGGCCGCCGGCAAACAACGATGCGGCAATCAGCAGACCGATGTCCGCCGGGGCCAGGCCGGCGGCCTGGCCGACAATCAAAGGTACCGCAACGATACCGCCATACATGGTCAGAACATGTTGCAGGCCGTAAGCCATATTCGCGCCAAGACCGAGGTTTTCATCTTCAGGCCGTTGCGGTGAAACAGAGGGCGTTTTCATGGTTGGGGGGTTCCCTAGTTTTTGTTATGGGCACACTGTATTCAACAGTAGAGACAAATGTCCATAGAGTTGTATACACTTTATTCGGCGCCACCCAACCTCATAAGTCCGCGCCATCCGATAGCCAGCCCCCGCCTTTCAGCTCCCGAACACCGCGCCAGACACCCTGATAGAATCCCCGCCGCCAAGGGCACCCATCCAGGCAACGCCCTTCGTCTACGCATGGAAGCGCTTGAATGAATCATCTATGGCAAACCTTTATCCTCGCCTATGGCAGCTTCCGCACGGTCATAGTGCTTCAGGGCTTCGCGGTTGCCGTATTCGGTGCCTGTTTCACCGATAGCCTGTGGCAAGGGTTCTGGTTTGCCCTCGGGATGTTCGCCTTGTTCGTCAGCGGTGGCCTGCTGTTTGGCTTTCTGCCCATGGCGCTGGTGTTTACCCCCCTGTACGCCCTGCTCTGCGCCAAGGGACTGGCCAATTGGCTCAGCAGCCTGCTGCTGGGATTGACGATTGCTGGCGTGCTCTGCCTTCATCCAGCCTTGCGCTTGCTGATGCCGCTCTGGCTGCTGGACAGTGCATTGATTGCGCTGCTGACTCACTGGACGTATCGCCGGCAGCTGAAGGATGGTTATGAGCAGATGCCTTCATGGCGCTGACCTGGGCCGCCTCTTGACTCGGCATTCGCCAGTCCCGCGCAGCCGGCGGGGCTACAGCGTATCCATGGGTTCCACGGAAACCTTCGTCGATCGCCGCGAGCCTGGGTGGAGACCGACGATTTCTAGCTGACCCGCGACACCGAGGAACCTTGAGGCCCGGGCCGATCAGGCCGGTTGCGGCAGCGCGAGCAAATCGCCGAGGACCTCTCGCAGCCGCGGATGCTGCGGGACCCGAATGACGAACTCGTTCTGCAACAGGGCAATCAACTCGTCGGGGTCGGTGATCTGCCGCCGCTCGCTGTCCCGGCCCAGGCGATGCACGGCGTAGCTGCCGTTATTCAGGGTCCGGCGCAGGCCTTCGCCCATCAGCGCGACTTTCAACTGGCCGAGAAACGGTGAGTCCTTGTGGGTCGAGACGAACCAGTTGCCCATCTCGTAATCCGCCGCTTCCTGCCGTTGCAGGTCAAACACGTACATCGCCCGCCACTCGCCGACGACCTTGGCGCGCAGGGTGTAGCTGCCGTCACGCTCGGTGATGCGATAGGGTTCGTGGGGCGTGGCCTGCTCGTCCTCGGTATCGAGCAGCAGCGGCGCGGTAGGCACCATGCCGCCAAAGCCGACATCCGAGACATAACGCACGCCGTCCAGGGTCAGCAGCACCAGGCGGTGGGTACGCGCCGGCCAGGCATCTTCCGGCCCGCCCATCACCACCCGCCCGGTAATACCCCGCGCGTCGTAGCCCAGGTGCTGCAACAACACCTGGTACATCTGGTTGAGTTCGTAGCAGTAGCCGCCACGGCCCTCATGCAGGACCTTGTGTTCCACCGAAGCCAGGTCGATCGGTACCGGCACGTGCAACAGGGTCGACAGGCTTTCGAAGGCGAAGGTACTGGTGTGGCGCAACTGCAGCTCGCGCAAGGTCGCCAGGGTCGGTGGCGGTGCGCTGTCGTAGCCGAGCCGTTGCAGGTAAAGCGCGAAGTTCATCAGGTGAGGCTGACTCATGGAGTTGTCCTTATGCATGAGGTGTCGCATATCGGCGCTATGTATAAGCCATTACCCCCTCGAACCGACAATTGATTTGGCCAATATCCCTGTTCGAAACAGCCCATTCATGGGCCTGCCAAGGCTTGGGCGTGTGCCTGTAATAAGCGGCCGAAGCCTCCTCCTTCCCTGCCGGAAAAACCTGTCATGGAAACACTGGAAGGCCCGCGAATCCTCCGGCAAGCACTGCAACTCTCCGACGCCGACGCCCTGGTCAAGGCCGCCGGGGATGGCCAGAAGATCGACCGCAAGAACCGCAAGCTGGAAATCGGCAGCACCTGGATCGCCACGGACGGGCAGAAAACCTTCGTCAACACCGAAGCCAAGCACCTGATGCTGCGCCATGCCTTCGAGGTGCTCGACTGTATGCGGGTGCAATTCACCACCGACGAAATCAATGAGACGTCGCGCAACGCCATCCTGCGCCTGGGAGCCAAGCAGGAAGGCATCGTGCGTCATGAGCGGATCATGCCCGATGGCCGCAAGCGCAACTCAGTGCGCTTCAGCATCATCGACAATGAGTGGCCGCAGGTGAGGCGATACCTCGAACACAAGTTGGGTTACCCGGAGAACCTGACTGTCAGCGGTCCGAACGCGCCAATGGCTCGCTGACGCTCTCGACTGCCACCTGATTGCGCCCGGATTTCTTGGCCTGATACAGCGCGGCATCGGCGTGCTCGAGGAATGCTTCGATGCTGTCGCGCCCGCTCGGCACAAAGCAGTAGCACCCCAGGCTGAGGGTGACCCGGCCAAAGGGCGAGCCGGTATGGGGAATGTTTTTTTCCATGACGCTATGGCGAATCTGCTCGGCCATGGCGAGGGCGCCCGGCAGCTCGGTATCGGGCAACAGGACCACGAACTCCTCCCCGCCATAACGCACCGCCAGGTCGGCCTTGCGCTGGCAGCAATCCCTTAGCACCTGCGCCACCTCGGCCAGGCACTGGTCTCCGGCGACATGGCCGTAGGTGTCGTTGTAGCGCTTGAAGAAATCGATATCGAGCATGATCAGGCTCAGCGGGCTCGCCTGCCGCCCTCCGCGCCCGAATTCGGTTTCCAGCGCCCGCTCCAGCAGCCGGCGATTGGCCAGGCCGGTCAGGCTGTCATGGGTCGCGATCACCTCCAGCGCCGCCTGCGCGGCCCGCAGGTCTGCCTCGATACGTTCGCCGTTGCGCACCTGATGCACGAACACCCAGCCGAACAGGCCGATCCCCATGACCACCAGGGCGACAATGGCACTGGACTGGTAGGCGCTGGCATACCAGTCCTTGAGGACCGCATCCTTCGAGCTGGCCGCCCCCACCACCAGCGGGTAGGCCTCCAGCTGCCGATAGCCATAGAGCCGCATCTTTCTGTCGACCAGCGAACGAATCATGGCCGTGCCCGAAGGCGCCTCGGGCAAGTACTTGCTGAAAATCTCCCCGCGAGCCAGGGACGCGCCGATCTGCCGCTCCTCCAGCGGACGCCGCGCCAGCAAGGTGCCGTCGGAGAGGGCGAGGAACATGATGCCGTTGTCATCGATATCGAAGCTTTTGAAGAACTGGTCGAAATAGGCCAGCTTGATACCGGCTAGCAATACACCTTCAAAATTGCCCTGCTTGTCATTCAGGCGCCGCGACAGCGGAATGATCCACTCGCCGCTTTCCCGACTGCGGATCGCCGGGCCGACGTGAGCCAGCAAGGAGGTGTTCTGCTGATGGAAGCGGAAGTAGTCCCGGTCGACCACTCCCTCGCCAAGCGGCAGTCGATTGGACGAGGTGACGATCCAGCGCCCCGCCTGATCAAACAAGTACAGGTCATGCAGCTGTTTGAGCGTCTGGGCCCGCTGCGCAAAGATCTTCTGCAGGAAAGGCTTCTGCGCCGGGCCGTAACCGTCTTTCTGAATCCAGTCGGCCAGGCTGGCCAGCACCAGGTCGGCCTCGATGAAGGTGTCCTCGGCCTGTTGCGCCATGGCCCGGGTCAGGTTCGACGAGGCGACCTGCGCCCGCGCCATATCGTAGTGATAGGACTGCGCCAGCTGCAGATAAAGCAGGCCGCACAAGCACAGGCAAACCATCGAAATGAATACCACCGCGGCCTTGAGCAACGGCAGTCGCTTCAAGGTTCGATCGGAAGAATGGTGAGGATCGTGAATCGGGATAGGCAAAGCATCATCCTGGCAGGGTAAGGCATCCAATGCAGCCGGGCTGGCCAATCCTAAGAGGTAATAGCGGACAATTCAGGGTGGCATCGTCTGAAAATGTAGAGCATTTTTCTGATACTCATCAGGGATATATAAAAAACACCCTGCCACACTACAAACATCGGCAGCCAGCAGATGGTCATGAATCGCTGGCCACTATCCGCCAAGGTAAAGTACCTTCCGAGACTACGCTTACCCTCACATCACGATAGGAAGTCGGAATGAGTAAGGTCGATGAACTCGCCGCAAGGCTGAAACAAAAACAGGACAGCTGGGCCAAGGAAGACATCTCGGCAGACAAGGCCATCGAGCTGTGGCCGGCGCAGGTCTATGAGATGTACCACCAGGTCGAGACCTGGCTGACGCCCCTGTCAGAGGCCGGCCTGAATATCCGGCGCGTCCCCACTCGCGTGTTCGAGAGCCACCCCTCTGGTGCCACCTTCAACTATGCCATCGATCAACTGCTGATCGAGGGCAACCATCAGAGCATCCTCCTCGACCCCATCGCCCGCTTCACCACGGGTGGCGCCGGGCGTGTCGAAATCCATGGCAAAGGCCCGGAGCGCTACATGCTGCGCAGCGGCAGCGAGCATGGCGAGGGGCACTGGCTGATCCAGACGGTTCCCGACTCCGGTAAATCCAGGCCGGCCCCGCTCGAATTCAATGAAGACACCCTGCTGTCGGTGATCCAGGAAGGCCTGGATCTCTGATCTCCGCCCAAGCGACTGCCCCTCGGGCAGTCGCGCGGCCAAAGCCGAAGGCTAGCCCCTCCGCGCCGCACAATAGGCCACTATCACCTGGGACAACGCAGCCACTATGCCCTGATCGGCATGCTTGGCCGTGAACAGCCGAAACTCCGCATCAGGCAGTGCCGGCAAACCATGCTCCGCCCCTAACACCGCAAGCCCCTGCCCCAGCTGACTGGTGGCTATCGGGGCCACCGCAAACCCGGAGAGGGCCGCTGTGCGCAACGCCGCGGTGCTCGAGCAAAGCATTGCCGTACGCTGGGCGATTCCCGCTTGCGCCAGACACTGCAGGGCCACCGCACGATAAGGGCATGGCTCGGGAAACAGCGCCAGCGGCAATGGCGTCGGCAAGCGGCCGACCAGGTGCGCGGAGCTGGCCCATACCAGCGGTTCCTGCCACAGCAGCAGGCCCGGCTCCCGGGTTTCACACAGCGAACCGATGACCACCTCAAGACCGCCCTGCTGCATGCGCTCCAGCAATGTGCCGGGAATATTCACCTGGATATCGATTTCCATGCCCGGGTACTGCGCCGCGAACTCCTGCAAAAGGCGCAGCAGGCGGGGCTCGACAAAGTCCTCGGACATGCCGATCCGCACCCGGCCGTGAAACGGCGAACGCGTCAACTCGGCCCAGGCATCGCGATTCAAGGCGAGAATTGCGCGGGCATAGGCCATCAGGCGCTCGCCATCGGCGGTCAAGCGCCGGGAGCGCGTGGTACGGGTCAGCAGCGGCTTGCCGACCTGCTCTTCCAGGCGCCGCAGATGCCCGCTGACCGCCGACTGCGTCAGGTGCAGCCGTTCGGCGGCACGGCTGAAACCTTCCTCGTCCACCACCGTCACAAAGGTCTTGAGCAACAGAACATCGAACATATAAAGATACGCAATCAATCAACCATTTATTTACGATTTATATTCTGCAATACGCTATGTTGCAATACCGGCATTCCTCCTCCGAGATGCCGTCATGACCCACCTGTTGCATATCCAATGCTCCCCCCGCAAAGAGCGCTCCGCCTCGCAACACATCGCCCGCGGCTTTATCGACCGCTACCAGACCCACCACCCCAACACCGAAGTCAGCACCCTGGACCTGTGGAGCCTGGACCTACCGGAATTCGACCAGCACGCCATGGACGCCAAGTATGCCGGCCTGCAAGGCATGCCCCTCTCCCCCGACCAGCAAGACGCCTGGAACACCCTCCAAACCCTCGCCGCCCACCTGCACAACGCCGACCTGCTGGTACTTTCCGTGCCCCTGTGGAACTACAGCATCCCCTACAAGCTCAAGCACTTCATCGACTTGGTCACGCAGAAAGACATCCTCTTCAGCTTCACCGCCGAACACGGCCTGTGCGGCCTGTTGCACAACAAAACCGCGGTCGTCGCCTACGCCCGCGGCCTCGACTTCTCCCCGCAATCCGACACACCGGCGGAACGCTTCGACTTCCAGAAGCCCTACGTCGAGGCCTGGCTGAAGTTTGTCGGAATCACCCAGGTGCACGCGCTGATCGTGGAAAAGACCATCCTGGGGTATGAGGTGGATCAGGCGGCGCGGCAAGAGGCCGGGAATCGGGCCAAGGAGTTGGCGGACAGCTTCAAGTGATTCAAATGCAGCGAAAATCCGCCTGACCGAGCCGCCATCGAATCACACAAAAAAGCGGGTGAACTTAAGACTGCCCGCTTTTTATTACCCTGCCGCTATTCATACAACCAACCGGAATATAAGAAACGAAGACCATTCATCCTCCTGGTATGCGCGCCCTTCCAACCCCGGAACTCCATTCCTGATAAACTTCCCCTCCTTCGCCTTACCCATCCAGATTGCCCCATGCTCTTATCTCCTGCTCCAACTGCCTCGCCAGTCCTTTCTCGCCGCTTCAGCGTTGCACCGATGATGGACTGGACGGATAGGCACTGCCGCTTCTTCCTGCGCCTGCTGTCCAAGCACGCCTTGCTCTACACCGAGATGGTCACCACCGGTGCGTTGCTCAATGGCGATCATGAGCGTTTTCTGCGTCATGACGAATCCGAGCATCCCCTGGCGTTGCAGCTGGGGGGCAGTACACCGGCGGATCTGGCGGCTTGTGCGCGGATGGCGCAGGAGCACGGTTATGACGAGGTGAACCTCAACGTTGGCTGTCCGAGCGATCGGGTGCAGAACAATATGATCGGTGCCTGCCTGATGGGGCATCCGGGGCTGGTGGCCGATTGCGTGAAGGCGATGCGCGATGCGGTGAGCATTCCGGTGACGGTCAAGCATCGGATCGGCATCAATGGCCGCGACAGTTATGAAGAACTGTGCGATTTCGTTGGCCAGGTGTGTGAAGCTGGGTGCACCAGCTTTACCGTGCATGCACGAATCGCGATTCTTGAGGGGTTGTCGCCGAAGGAAAACCGCGACATTCCTCCCCTGCGGTATGACGTGGCGGCGCGGTTGAAGGCGGATTTCCCGGAATTGGAGATCATCCTCAACGGCGGCATCAAGACCCTGGAAGCCTGCCATGAGCACTTGCAGACCTTCGACGGCGTCATGCTGGGCCGCGAGGCCTATCACAACCCCTACCTGCTGGCCGAGGTCGATCAGCAGCTGTTCGGCAGCACGGCACCGGTGATTTCCCGGGCCGAAGCGCTGGCGCAGTTGAGGCCCTATATCGCCAGGCACCTGGCCACGGGTGGCGCCATGCACCACATCACTCGCCATGTGCTGGGGCTGGGCACCGGTTTTCCGGGGGCGCGCAAGTTCCGCCAGCTGCTCTCGGTGGACATCCACAAGGCCAAGGATCCGCTGGCGCTGCTGGATCAGGCGGGGGAGTTGCTCGAAGGCCGCTAACGGTCGCACGGGTTGAACCTGGCGGGTGTTTTGGCATCGTAGTAAGCGGATAGCACCCCAGCATTCAAACACCTGTTTTTCAGGTTGTTGCCCTTGGGGCTCGTTTAGACCTCCGCTTACCTCTTCACGCCCTTGAGCGGCTGTCAGCGCTCGGGTAATGTCAACAGACCCACAGGACAGAGCACACTCATGACTTCCAAGCTGGAACAACTCAAGCAGTTCACCACCGTGGTTGCCGACACCGGCGACTTCGACGCTATCGCCCGGGTCAAGCCGGTAGACGCCACCACCAACCCTTCCCTGCTGCTCAAGGCCGCGGCCATTCCGGGTTACGCCGAGCTGCTGAACGCCTGCGTCAGCGATGTCAAGGGTGATGTTGGCCTGGCCAGCGACCGTTTTGGCGTCGCGGTGGGTAAAGAAATCCTCAAAGTGATCCCGGGCCGCATTTCCACCGAAGTGGATGCACGCCTGTCGTTCGATACCGACGCCATGCTCAAGCGCGCCCATCGCCTGATCGAGCTGTACGACAAGGCCGGCATCGGCCGCGACCGTGTACTGATCAAGATCGCCTCCACCTGGGAAGGCATCCGCGCCGCCGAGCAACTGGAACGCGAAGGCATCCAGACCAACCTGACCCTGCTGTTTTCCTTCGCCCAGGCGATCGCCTGCGCCGAGGCCGGAGTGTTCCTGATCTCGCCGTTCGTGGGCCGTATCTACGACTGGTACAAGAAGGCCAGCGGCAACGACTACACCGGCGCCGACGATCCGGGCGTACAGTCGGTGACCCGCATCTACAACTACTACAAGGCCAATGACTACAAGACCGTGGTCATGGGTGCCAGCTTCCGTAACCTGAACCAGATCGAGCAACTGGCCGGCTGCGACCGCCTGACCATCAGCCCGGATCTGATCGAGAAGCTGGCCGCCGACACCGGCAAGCTGGAGCGTAAACTGGCGCCGGGCCACACTGGCGAAACCCGCCAGAGCCTGAACGAAGCGCAGTTCCGCTGGGCCTCCAATGAAGACGCCATGGCCACCGAGAAACTGGCCGAAGGCATCCGTCAGTTCGCCCGCGACCAGGAAAAACTCGAGGCCCTGCTGGCCGCCAAACTCTGATCGAGCGAGCGCCAACGCAAAAAGGGCGAACCCTCGCGGGTCCGCCCTTTTTTATGCGCTGATGCTTTTATCGGATCAGTGACGCTCCAGGGCGTTCACCAGATCATGGAAAGCCTCGCGGTTGGAGTCGTTCAGACCCATGAGGATTTTGTGCGCTTCCAGCACCTTGAGCCGCACCACTTCTTCCGACTGGTCCTGCGATGGCAGGTCAGTCAGGCATTCCGGGCAAGGAATCGGGCGGTCAACAATGTTGAACACCTGATCAAAGCCCATGGACTGCAGCAGCCGAGTGATATCTTCGTGGGTGGTGACGACGGTCGGCAACAGGCCGACCTTCTGCCGCGACAGGATCGACAGCTTGGCCAGCAGGCCCAGGGTGGTGCTGTCGATGCTACGGGTTTCGGTCAGGTCGATCACGATCGCCGAGAAGTTCAGCGCCGTGAAGATCCGCTCAATAGTCGCATCCAGCGCCGAACACAGGGTCAGGCGCACTTCACCGATAAACTTCAGGACAAAGGTGCCGTCCTGCTCGGCGAACTGGATTCTACCGGTACTCATTAAAGATTCCTGCTCAACACCAACAGGGCGATATCATCCGGCATCTCCCCTAGCGTGGCCAATCCAAAAACCTGCCGCAGACCATCCAGGCTGCCGCCTGCCGTTCTCACCCGTTCAGGTAAGGCGGCTTCTTTCTCTTTGAGTGTGGGTTCCGGCAAAAGGTCCAGAATGCCATCAGACATCAACGTCAAGCTGAAGCTCGGAGGCAGTTCCAGAATGTGGTCTTCGTAGGTGGCTTCATTGAACAAGCCTACCGGCAGACCGCGCCCTTCCAGGTAACGCACACTGTCTGGCGTGTACAACACAGGCAATGGCAGGTGTCCGCCAATGCTATAGGTCAACAAGCCCGTCTCCTCGTCGATGACGCCACCGACCATTGTCACGTGTTTGCCCAGCTTACAACTGATCAGGCCACGGTTGATATGGCCCAGGACTTCCGACGGTTTGAATTCCGGCAAAGTGCCATTGCGCTTGGACTCGAACAGCAAGCGCGTGGTCATGAACTTGAGCAGCACCGTGACAAAGGCCGAAGACGCGCCATGGCCGGAAACATCCGCCAGGTAAAAGGCTACGCGACGCTCGTCGACACGAAAGTAGTCGACGAAATCGCCGGACAGGTACAACGACGGAATGATCTGGTGCGCGAACTTGAACTCATCGATGGTCCATGGGCTCACCGGCAGCATGTTCATCTGCACCTGGCGCCCGGCGTTCTGATCTTCCTGCAGCAGGCTCAGGCTGGCTTCGAGTTCGCGGTTGGCGGCTTCCAGCTTCTCCCGGTAGCGCTGGTTTTCCAGCAGCAGGCGCGCACGATCCAGGGCCCGGCGCACCGAGTGCTCCAGCACCGCGAGGTCTTCCAGCGGCTTGATCAGGTAATCCGCCGCGCCCAGGCGCAAGGCCTCGACGGCATCGTTCATCACACCGGCACCGGAAACCACGATGACCGGGGTTTGCGGTTCGATGTCGGTTACCTGACGGATAAGTTCGAGGCCGCCCATCTGTGGCATGCGCAGATCGCAGATCACCAAGTCGGGCTTTTCCTGCTCGAACACCTGAAGTCCCTGCTGGCCGTTACTGGCCTGCAGGACGCTGAAGCCACTGTCTTCCAAATAGGCCGCGAGGCTCGCGCGCACTACTTCGTCGTCATCGATTATCAGCAGCGTGGCACTGGTTTTTGGCATGTGGGCAAACGGCGCCAGAATTAGGTTGGCGTAGGTGGCTGGGCACGAGGCCTGGACACACACTACTGGATTTGCTTTCTAGCCACTCTGGAAATGGAGTCAGGGCCCATAGCCCTGCACGCTCGACCATCAGAGGTGCCCTTCTAAGGCGCAGACGGTACTCCCATCCGCGGGGCGTTTCAAGCTCATGCCGATGGTCGCTGGACGTCTTTACACCTCAAATCACCGGGAGTTATAAGAACAGACAAATCCGCAACTTAAACGCAGGATGGCGCCTATGAGCCCAAACGATCGTGACTACAGTGAAAAGCGCGATTACATCCGCATGCGGGTGGATGCAGAGGTCACGCTGATCCACCAGGGCCAGGTGATTCCAGCCGTCTGCATCGACCTTTCCAGCAGTGGCATGCAGGTCCAGGCACCACGCTCATTCAAGGTCGGCGACCAGCTCAGCGTGCGTATCGACTCCGAGCACGCCGCCCTCAGGGGACTGGAGGCGGACACCGAAGTGGTCTGGGTCACCGAGCTCGAAGGCAACGGCCAGAAACTTGGCCTTACAATCCTGAAGATGAACTGATTCTGAAACCCATGAAAAAGGCGGCCTCGAGGCCGCCTTTTGCATGACTGGGTCGACGCTTAGAAATCGTCTTCGACCTTACCGTCCTTGACCTTGAATTCGCGGTTCTGCAGGTAGGCATTGCGAATGAAGGTGTACTTGTCGCCACTGATCAGCTTCTCGCTCGACAGCAGGCTGGCGCGGGTGTCGACGACCTCCAGGGCAAACACGCTGTTACGCACCGGCACGTCGTTCACATAACGGTAACCGTCGGTAAAGCTGTCCACATACTTGGCCGGCGCGTCGCGCAGGGTGCTCGGACCGAAGAACGGCAGCATCACGTAAGGACCGCTGCCGACGCCCCAGTAACCCAGGGTCTGGCCGAAGTCTTCATCGTTACGCTGCAAGCCCATCTTGGTGCTCACATCGAAGAAACCCGCCACGCCGATGGTGGTATTCATCAACAGCCGCGCAGTGTCGACGGCAGCGGCATGAGGCTTGGCCTGCAGGATATCGTTGGCCAGGTTGCCGACATCACCGATGTTACGGAAGAAGTTGTGAATGCCGTCTTCGAGAAATTGCGGTGTTACGGCCTGATAACCTTTTGCCAGGGGCTTCAACGCATAGGTGTCGATGGTGTCGTTGAAGGTGAAGATCGGGCGGTTGATGCTTTCCCACGGATCGTCTTCCGCCGCGTGGGCCAAAACCGGCACCAACAGCATGCCGGCACATATAAGCTGAGCGAGACGATTGCTCCAGCGCATAGCAGAAACTCCTTGGATTGTACTGTCGCGGGCGCTATGCCCTGGCGGTAAGCGCGCTAGTATAAGTCGGATATATCCATTTATGCAGCACTGGCGCAGTGCTTCGCCCTCTCCCCCTCGTTTGCGTGGCCTGTTCACAGGGATGTCATCCAACGGTCATCTGCCGTCGATACTCTTGCAAGGTATTTCAGGGACGTCACGATGCCTCACGCCGAAGCCTTGCCTATATCCGCCCCCACCCTGACCGCCGTACTCTTTGGCCTCAGCGGTTGCCTGGTGGACTTCGGCGCGCGGATGCGCCTGCACAGCGCCGACCACCCGATCCTGGAACAGTCCCACGCCACACACGGCGCCCTGGACATTCTGCACAGCCTGCAACATCAAGGCGTACCTTGCGCCTGGCTCGACGAGTTGCCCGCCACACTCAGCCAGCGCCTGGCGAGTTCACTACCCGACTGGGTCGTCCCGTCCCCCAACACAGGCTCCCGCTGGCCTGCTCCCGATGCCTGCTGGCAGGCGCTGATGGCCCTGAATGTCAGCCGGCTGGAGGGCTGCGTGCTGGTCAGCGGCGAACCGCGCCTGCTGCAATCGGGCCTCAACGCCGGTCTGTGGACCATCGGCCTGGCATCCTGCGGTTCGCTCTGCGGCATGAGCCCGACCCAATGGCAGGCACTGAGTCAGCAAGAGCGCGAGCTCAAACGCGGCAAGGCCACCCTGCATCTATTCAGCCTCGGCGTGCACTCGGTGATCGACCATCTGGGCGAGCTAGCAACTTGCCTGGCCGACATCGGCCAGCGCCGCCTGAAGGGTGAAAAACCCTGACTTGATCAAGATCATGCACATTGCCCGCGAGTGGATTACGCTAAAGTTCAGACATGGACCTTTAGCGAATCGGCGCGGTCCATGGCTGTGCCTATCAATGAAGGGAGAACGCCATGCCTGCCCGCGAACTGCAAGAACAGCTCAATACCCTGCGCGAGCAATTGGAGCAGAACCCACCGCTTTCGGAAGCAGAACGCGCCAATCTGCAGGAATTGATGCAACAGATCGAGCTCGAGCTCAAACTGGAAAACGCCACCCAGGACACCAGCCTGGCCGACGGGGTCAACCTTGCCGTCGAACGCTTCGAGCTTGAACACCCCGCCATTGCCGGCACCTTGCGCAACATCGTGCAAACTCTCGGCAACATGGGGATTTAACCCCTTCCAGACAAAAAAGCCCCGCTACCAGAGCGGGGCTTTTCTTTACTGGCGAACCAGTCGGAAGTTGGCGAAACTCGCGGTTTCGGTACTGCGATACGGGTTGATGTCCAGGCCACCGCGACGCACATAACGCGCATACACCGTCAGCTTCTCCGGCTGCAACAAACGCTGCAGGTCGAGGAAAATCCGCTCCACGCATTGCTCATGGAAGTCCGAGTGCTGGCGGAAACTCACCAGGTAGGCCAGCAGGCTGGCGTGATCCAGCGCCGGACCACGGTACTCCACCACCACGCTGCCCCAGTCCGGCTGGCTGGTGACCGGGCAATTGGATTTGAGCAGATGGCTGTGCACGCTCTCCTCGACGATCCTCGACCTGTCGCACTGCAGCAGTTCCGGACGTGGGTGTTCGTAGCTGCTGACGCTGATATCCAGCTCATCGATGCAGGTACCCGGCAAGGCCACCACACCTTCCGCCTGCACTTCGCCCAAGCTGCGGATCCGCACGCCCACCGGCTTGCCGGCCGCCGCAGAGAGGTCGGCACGCAAGGTTTCTTCCAGGCTCTGGCGATCCGCGAAAGGGGTCTGGTTCAGCGAGTTGAGGTACAGCTTGAACGACTTCGATTCGATGATGTTCGGGGAGTCCGCCGGAATGCTGAACTCGGCGATGGCCACTACCGGCTTGCCGGAAGGCAACAACCAGGACAGCTCGAAGCAGTTCCAGAAGTCCACGCCTTTATAAGGCAGGGTGTCGGCGCTCAGGCCCAGCTCGGCCCATTTTGCCGCCCGCGGGATCGGGAACAGCAAGGACGGCGTGTAGGTGGAGACATATTCACTGGACTTGCCCAGCGGCGAATGTTCGGCTGCGGGATGCATGGCGGAAACCTGACTGAAGAATCAGGCGATTCTATCAGTCTTTGCCTCCGCCTTTGAGCCCCTGGCGCTTACTGGCTGACCGTCAGCTTGCCGACCATGCCCGCCTGATAATGCCCCGGGATATTGCAGGCGAACTCCAGGCTGCCGGCCTTGCTGAAGGTCCAGGTCAGCTCAGCGGTCTTGCCTGGCTCCACCAGCACGCTGTTCGGGTCATCGTGCTTCATGCCGGGCATCGCGCCATGCCCCATGGCCGCGTGATCCATGGCCCCGGCGGGCATGCTCTTCATCGCGGTGGGCGTCAGCATGCCGCTCTGCTGCATCTTCAGCATTTCCTGCTGGTGCTCGGCATGCATGGTCGCGGTGCCGAGATTGAGCTCATGCAGCAACTGGCCCTTGTTGATCAAGACGAAACGCACGGTCTCGCCAGCCTTGATGTCCAGGCTCTTGGGGGTGTAGGACATGTCGTTCATGACCAGCTCCACCGTACGGGTCGCCTTGGCCGCCGAGGCCGCCTGACCGAAATCGTAGGTCTGCACCGGCGATGCCCAGGCTGGCGCACCCAATGTCAGCAAACACGCGGCCAGCGTCAATGAACGAGATAAAACACCCTTGGGCAAAAACATAATCGCACTCCAACAAGATGAGGTTCAGCTTGTGTGAAACTCTAAGGCCACACCGCTGCCAACCAACTGACTGCTAAATTACAACTTTGTCAGCTTGCGCCGTGCAACCGTCGCCCACGGTATAAAGCCCGCGTTCCATTTACCATGAGTCGCCCATGAAACTGCTGATCGTCGAAGACCAACCGAAAACCGGCCACTACCTGCACCAGGGCCTGAGCGAGGCCGGCTTCAATGCCGAACTGGTGGCCGATGGCACCACGGGCCAACACCTGGCGCTGACCGGCGACTATTCCCTGTTGATTCTCGACGTGATGCTGCCGGGCCGCGATGGCTGGCAGATCCTGCAAGCCGTGCGCGGCGCCGGGCTGGAGATACCAGTGCTGTTCCTGACCGCGCGCGATGCGGTGGAGGACCGGGTTCACGGCCTGGAGCTGGGCGCCGACGATTACCTGGTCAAGCCTTTCGCCTTCTCCGAACTGCTGGCTCGGGTCCGCAGCCTGCTGCGGCGCGGCAGCTCTACCCCCCAGGAAACCACCCTGCAACTGGCGGACCTGCGCCTGGACCTGATTCGCCGGCGGGTCGAACGCAGTGGCCAGCGCATCGACCTCACCGCCAAGGAGTTCTCGCTGCTGGAAATGCTCCTGCGGCGCCAGGGCGAGGTGCTGCCCAAGACGCTGATCGCCTCCCAAGTCTGGGACATGAACTTTGACAGCGATACCAACGTCATCGAAGTGGCGATCCGCCGCTTGCGCCTGAAGATCGATGACGATTACCCGAACAAGCTGATCCACACCGTGCGCGGCATGGGCTACGTGCTCGAAGAGCGCCAGGCCTGATGCGCCGCTTGACCCTGAGCGGCCGCCTGGCCCTGTTGTTCGCTGGCTGCACCGCGCTGGTTTCGTTGCTCGCCGGGGTGCTGTTCAACCGCGCCAGCGAGGCGCACTTCATCGAGCTCGACCAGCAACTGCTGGAAGGCAAGCTGATTGCCATGCGCAGCGCGCTACAGGGCGCCGCCGACCCGCAGCGCTTTGCCGAACGCAAGGCGCAGTTGCAAGATGAGCTCAGCCATCAACCGGACCTGACGCTGCGGGTCACAGGCGCGGATGGCGCCGTCTGGTTCGACAGCGCCAAGGCGCTGCCGGCCACTCCGGCCCAGCCGACCGAGCTATACAGCCTGCAACACGGCGGTACCGCCTACCGTGTCTACAGCGCGGCCCTGGAGCCTGGCCAGGCCGGCTCGCCAGAGTTGACCCTGATGCTCGACATCACCCACCACCAGCACTTCCTGCAACGCATGCAGCACCTGATCTGGCTGACCGTCGGCCTCTCGGCCCTGGCCACTGCTCTGCTCGGGGCCTGGGCCGCGCGCAGCGGTCTGCGTCCGTTACGGCGGATGAGCGAGGTGGCCGCGGGCGTGTCCGCCAGCTCGCTGACCCAGCGCTTGCCGGAGCAGCAGATGCCCGGCGAACTGGCCGAGCTGGCCCACGCCTTCAATGCCATGCTCGGGCGCCTGGACGACTCCTTCCAACGCCTCTCCGCGTTCTCGGCGGACATCGCCCATGAACTGCGCACCCCGCTGTCGAACCTGCTGACCCACACCCAGGTCACCCTCACCCGCCCACGGGCGCTGGAAGACTATCGCGAAGCGCTGCACAGCAACCTCGAAGAGCTGCAGTGGATGGCCCAGCTGGTCAACGACATGCTCTACCTGGCCAAGGCCGACCACGGCCTGCTGACGCCAAAACGCGAAGCCCTGGAGCTGGGTGAGGAAACCGACCTGCTGCTGGAGTTCTATACGCCCCTGGCCGAAGACGCCGGTATCGTCCTGGGCCGCGCAGGCAGCGCGAACATCCAGGGCGACCGCAGCATGTTGCGCCGCGCCCTTTCCAACCTGCTGGATAACGCCTTGCGCTTTACCCCGGCTGGCGGCGAAGTGCGGGTGCGGCTTGGCGAAACCGCCAAGGGTCCATACCTGCGGGTGGAAAACACTGGCGAAGGTATTCCGCCTGAACGCTTGCCACGGCTGTTCGACCGCTTTTACCGCGCCGACCCGGCGCGCCATGAAGGCAACAGTGAACATGCGGGCTTGGGACTGGCCATCACCCAATCGATCATCCGCGCCCATGGCGGGCAGATTCGTTGCGAATCGGCGCAGGGCCGGACGAGCTTTGTGATTGAGTTGCCGAGGCAGGAGTGAGCGGAGGATGTGCGAGCAGGCTCCTCGTAGGAGCGAGCTTGCTCGCGATAGCGATCCTGGGCCTCAGGAGTAACGCAACGCCGTCGCCGGCTCGACCTTCGCCGCGCGCCAGGCTGGATACAGGGTCGCCAGGAAGCTCAGGACAAAACCCGCGGTGCAGATCAGGGCCACGTCGCCGCCCTGCAGCTCGGAAGGCAGGTTACTGACGAAGTACACGTCGGAACTGAAGATGTGCTGGCCGCTGACCCGCTCCAGCCACCCCACCAGCGCACTGACGTTCAACGCCGCGATCACTCCCAGCACGCCACCGATCAAGGTGCCGACGATACCGATCACCGTCCCCTGGACCATGAAGATCGCCATGATCTGCCGTGGCGTGGCGCCGATGGTGCGCAGGATCGCGATATCCGCGCCCTTGTCGTTCACCACCATGATCAGCGTGGCGATGATGTTGAACGCGGCCACGGCCACGATCATCAGCAGCAATAGACCGATCATGGTCTTTTCCATCTTCATCGCGCTGAACAGGCTGCCCTGGGTGTGGGTCCAGTCATCGGCCTTGTAGCCAGCGCCCAGGCTGGCCGCGATAGCGCTGGAAACCTTGGGCGCAGCGTACAAGTCCTTGACCGCCAGGCGCACGCTCTGCACCTGGTTCGGCTGCCAGTGCTGCATCTCGGCAGCATCGGCCACATGGATCAGGCCCATGGAGCCGTCGAGCTCGGCCCCGACCTTGAACACCCCGACCACATTCAAGCGTTGCATGCGCGGGGTGATGCCGCCCGGCGCGGAACTGATTTCCGGCACGATCAGGGTCAGCTTGTCGCCGACATTCAGGCGGAAGCGCCGTGCCGTGATCTCCCCGATCACGACCCCGAACTCGCCCGGTTTCAGGGCATCCAGACGGCCCTGCACGATGTGCTGGGCAACGATGGAGACCTTGCCTTCCTGGGCTGGGTCGATGCCGCTGATCTGGATCGGCTGCATCGAGCCCTTGTAGGAGAGCATGCCTTCCATCTCGGTGAATGGCACTGCGGCGGTCACCTCGGGATTTTTCATCGCCGCGGCGGCCACCGGCTGCCAGTCGTCGATCGGCTTGACGCCGACGATGGTGGCATGGGGCACCATGCCGAGGATGCGCGAGCTCATTTCGCGCTGGAAACCGTTCATCACCGACAACACCACGATCATCGCCAGCACGCCCAGGGCGAGGCCGATCATCGAGGTCATGGAGATGAAGGAAACAAAGCGATTGCGGCGCTTGGCGCGGGTATAGCGCGTGCCGATAAAGATCGATAACGGTCTGAACATTCGCTGGGGCACCGTATGGAAATTAAAGACCCGGCGCCTGCTTCAGGCGCCGGGTTGCAGCCAATCAGATGGGCGTCAGGAAACCTTCCTGCAGGTGCAGGACGCGATCCATCTGGCGAGCCAGGTTCATGTCGTGGGTCACCACCAGGAACGCGGTACGCATCGAGGTGCTGAGTTCCAGCATCAAGTCCTGGATGCCTTGCGCGGTGTGGGAATCGAGGTTGCCGGTCGGCTCGTCGAGCATCACCAGCCCTGGCTTGTTGACCAGGGCGCGAGCGATGGCCACACGCTGGCGTTCGCCACCGGACAGCTCGGCCGGCTTGTGCTCCAGGCGATGGGCCAGCCCTACCCGCTCCAGCAAGGCCGTGGCCCGCTGGCGGGCCTCCGGGATCGCGGTCTTGCCGATCAGCAGCGGCATGCAGACGTTTTCCAGGGCGGTGAATTCCGGCAGCAAGTGGTGGAACTGGTAGACGAAACCGAGGGAGCGGTTGCGCAGCAGGCCGCGCCCCTTCTCGCTGAGCGCCGAAAGCTCTTCACCGTCGAGCCAGACGCTGCCCTTGGTTGGCGTGTCGAGGCCGCCCAGCAGGTTGAGCAAGGTACTTTTGCCCGAGCCGGAGGTGCCGACGATCGCCACGCGCTCGCCCGGGTGCAACTCCAGTTGCAGGCCGGACAACACCACCACCGACTCCGGACCTTCCTCGTAGGACTTGCCCAGGTCGCGACAGCTCAGAATTGCTTTTTCACTCATGCCCAACTCACTCATAACGTAGCGCCTCCGCAGGCTGGGTGCGCGCGGCACGCCAGGCTGGATACAGGGTGGCGAGGAAACTCAGGACCAGTGCCGCACCGCAGACCATCAACACGTCTTCGGCCATCAGTTGCGATGGCAGGTAGTCGATGAAGTACACGTCGGCATTGAGGAATTTGTGCCCGATCAGGCCTTCGAGGGCCGAGATCGCCGCGCTGACGTTCAACGCCGCGAACATCCCGACCACGGCGCCGATCAAGGTACCGATCACACCGATCACCGTGCCCTGGACCATGAAGGTCGCCATGATGCTGGCCGGCGTCGCGCCCAGGGTGCGCAGGATCGCGATATCGCCCTTCTTGTCGTTCACCACCATCACCAGGGTGGAAATGATGTTGAAGGCGGCCACGGCGACGATCAGCAGCAACAGCAGGCCGATCATGGCTTTTTCCATGCGGATGGCCTGGTACAGGTTGCCGTGGGTACGGGTCCAGTCACGGGCGTAGTACTGGTTCTCGCCCAAATGCTCGGCAATTTCCCAGGCGGTGCGTGGCGCCTGGAACAGGTCGTCGAACTTCAGGCGCAGGCCCTGGACCTGATCCGGCTTCCAGCGGTGCAGGCGGCCCAGGTCGTCGAGGTTGGTCAGGCCCAGGTAGCCGTCCAGCTCGCCGGCGCCGACATGAAAGATGCCGACCACGGTAAAACGCTTCATGCGCGGGAACATCCCGGCCGGGGTCACCGTGACCTCGGGCGCGACGAAGGTCAGCTTGTCGCCCAGGCCAACTCCCAGCTTGGTCGCCGCCTTGTCGCCGATCACGATGCCGAAGCTGCCGGGCGCCAGGTCGTCCAGCCTGCCCTGCTTCATGAAGTTATCGATGATCGAAACCTGGCGTTCCTTGGCCGGATCGATGGCGTTGAGCAGGACCTTCTGCACCTGGCCGTTATTGGTCAGCAACCCCTGCATCTGGGTGAATGGCGCAACCGCCAGCACCTTGGGGTTCTGCTTGACCTTGTCGGCCAGGCCTTGCCAGTCGCTGATCGGCTCACCGGACTCGATGGTCGCGTGGGGCACCATGCCCAGCACGCGGGTGCGCATCTCATGGTCGAAGCCATTCATCACCGACAGCACGACGATCATCACGACCACGCCCAGGGCGAGTCCGATCATCGAGGTCAGGGAAATGAATGACACGAAATGATTGCGACGCTTTGCACGGGTATAACGCGTGCCAATAAATACGAAGAGAGGTCTGAACATGTCGGGGCTTGTTCGGAGGAAAAGAAGACGTCCTTGTGGCGGGTCCTGGTAAGCAGCTTTACACTCAGACCACCGCCGCTACCATGGGTTCGCCATGTCGACATTAGATGAAGAAGATCGCCGCGAATACTACCGTATCGAGGACACGATCGCACTGGAAATTAGCCCCTTGTCCGCCCACGAAGCGGCGAGCAAGGAAGTGTTGCAGGATGCGTCGCCGCTGTTCAACCTGCTCAGCGAGCTGCATCTGAGCGAATTCGAATCGCAGCACCTGCTGCGCCAGGTCAGCGAGCGCGACCGGACCCTGGCCAACTACCTCAAGACCATGAACAAGCGCATCGACCTGCTCAGCCAGGTGGTGGCGCAGACCGTGCTCGGCAAGTTCGGCGAGCCGCAGCGGGTGATTCTCTCCGAAGGCGGCATCGAGTTCGAACATCACCTGTCCTACCCGGCCGGCACCCACCTGGCGGTCAAGCTGCTGCTGATGCCCCAGGCCTTGGGCCTGTTGCTGCGGGCCAAGGTCACCCACTGCGAAACCCGCAGTTTCGGCACGTTCGAAATCGGTACCGAGTTCGAATCATTGACCGACGCCCAACGCCAGCTGCTGGCGCGCTATATCCTGCAGCGCCAGGCCCAGGAACGTCGCCAGGCCCGAGAGCAGAACGACCCGGCCGCCGATTGACCTGTGACCCCAGCGCGCAGCACCGACCATCTAATGGAAAAATTTCCGTGAAGGAGCAATCGTGACCCTGATTTATGGCCACCGCGGCGCTAAAGGCGAAGCACCGGAAAACACCCTGACCAGCTTCCAGCAGTGCCTCAAGCATGGCGTGCGCCGTTGCGAACTAGACCTGCACCTGTCCATGGACGGCGAGCTGATGGTGATCCACGACCCGACTCTCAAGCGCACCACCGACCGCCGCGGCAAGGTGGTCGAGCACAGCGCCGAAGAGCTGGTGACCTACGACGCCCGCAAGGGTGGCCCGGGCTGGGTCACGCCCTGCCCGATCCCGCGCCTGGAAGAGCTGTTCGAAAAGTGCGACTTCGAGCACTGGCAGCTGGAGGTCAAGAGCGCCTCGCGCACCCGTGCCGCCACCACGGTGTTGGCAATTCGCGAAATGGCGCAGCGTTTCGGCCTGCTGGACAAGGTCACCGTCACCTCCAGTTCACGGGAAGTGCTCAAGGCGGCTGTCGAATTGACCCCGGACCTGTCGCGCGGACTGGTTGCCGAATACGCCTGGCTCGACCCGTTGAAGGTCGCGCAAAGCTATGGCTGCAAGATTCTGGCGTTGAACTGGACACTCTGCACCCCGGAGCGGCTGCAACGGGCGCAGCGCCAGGGTTTGCATGTATCGGTGTGGACAGTCAACGAGCCTGCGCTGATGCGCAGGCTCGCCGACTTCGGCGTAGACAGCCTGATTACAGACTTTCCCGGTTTGGCCAGCGCCACGCTCGAGAGTTACTGAAATCGGTCTCCCCGGCCGGCTCAGGCCACCGGCCGGAGTCGCTCAAAAAAGCCGGTTGAGGCCGTCGTAAGCTGCGACCCGATAGGCTTCGGCCATGGTCGGGTAGTTGAACGTAGTGTTGACGAAGTACTTCAGGGTATTGAGCTCGCCCGGCTGGTTCATGATCGCCTGGCCGATGTGCACGATCTCCGAAGCCTGGTAACCGAAGCAGTGCACGCCCAGGACTTCCAGGGTTTCGCGGTGGAACAGGATCTTCAGCATGCCTTGCGGCTCACCGGCGATCTGCGCGCGGGCCATGCTCTTGAAGAAGGCCTTGCCCACTTCGTACGGCACCTTGGCCTGGGTCAGTTCCTGCTCGTTCTTGCCGATCGAACTGATCTCCGGAATCGTGTAGATCCCGGTCGGTACATCGTTGACGAAGCGCCAGCTGCCGTTGTCGACAATGCTGCCGGCGGCCGAACGCCCCTGGTCATGGGCGGCACTGGCCAGGCTCGGCCAGCCGATCACGTCACCGGCACCGTAGATGTTCGGCACGCAGGTACGGTAGTTCTCGTCCACCTCGATCTGGCCACGGCTGTTGACCTTGACCCCGATGTTTTCCATGCCCAGCCGGTCGGTGTTGCCGGTCCGGCCATTGCACCAGAGCAAGGCGTCGGCCTTGATCTTCTTGCCCGACTTGAGGTGCAGGATCACGCCATTGTCGAGGCCTTCGACGCGGTCGTATTCCTCGTTGTGGCGCACGGTGATGTTGTTGTTGCTGAAGTGGTAGCTCAGCGCCTGGGAGATCTCGGAATCCAGGAAGCTCAGCAACTGGCCGCGGTTGTCCACCAACTCGACCAGCACCCCCAGGCCACTGAAGATCGAGGCATATTCACAACCGATCACACCAGCGCCATAAACGATGAGTTTGCGCGGCGTATGGCCAAGGCTGAGGATGGTGTCGCTATCGTAGATGCGCGGGTGGTGGAAATCGATATCGGCCGGGCGATACGGACGCGAGCCGGTGGCGATGATGATGTGCTTGGCCACCAGCTTCTCGACCACACCGTTGGCGCAGACCACTTCGATGGTCTGCTCGTCGGCGAAGCTGCCGGTGCCGAAGAACACGTCGACCCGGTTACGGGCGTAATAGCCGGTGCGCGAGGCAACCTGCTTGGAGATGACCTTCTCGGCGCTTTTCAGTACATCGGGAAACGAGAACCAGCGCGGCTCGCCAATAGCCCGGAACATCGGGTTGGTGTTGAACTGCATGATCTGCCGGACCGAGTGACGCAAGGCCTTGGACGGGATGGTGCCCAGGTGGGTGCAGTTACCGCCGACCTGGCGACGGCTATCGACCATCGCTACCTTGCGCCCTGCTTTCGCGGCGTTCATTGCCGCACCTTCTCCAGCGGGGCCAGAACCCAGCACCACTACGTCGTAGTTGTAGACAGCCATGCGTACTCCTCAGAACAGGCCGCGGCACCCGATGCGGCACCTGCGGCTAAATCATGTCGCGGCCAGCGGCATGAAGGATCAATTTGGCTCGGTTACGAACCCGGGCACAGTCTATAGAAGCGTCAACGCCGCGCACATTAACCCTTGGTCGCGTCGCCGGCTACTTTTGCCTGCGACATCGCGCCGCGGCACTGCGCAAGATTAATGCTTTTGTCCGGCAAACAGGCGATCAAACGCGCGGTTGCTGCGTGTGACGAAGCCTGTATCGGCACGAATCACAAAAAATGCGGCGATATCGTGTTTTTCCGCGTAATCCCAGCCGCGCTCGGGGCCGAGGATCAGCAACAGGGTCGATAACCCATCGGCCATCACGGCCGCGGGATGGATCACCGTGACCGAGGCCATCCCATGTTCGACAGGCTTGCCGGTGCGGGCGTCGAAGGTGTGGGAATAACGCTGCCCATCGCGCTGGAAATAATTGCGGTAGTCGCCGGAAGTCGAAACCCCATACCCATCGACGGCTATGACCCGCTCGGCGACCTGTCGATCGTTCCGCGGCTCCTCCAGGGCAATGCGCCACGCCGAACCGTCGGGTTTCCTGCCGGCCGCCTTGAGTTCGCCAGTGGCTTCGACCAGGTAACTGTCGATGCCCATTTCCGCGAGCCTGGCGGCAATCCGGTCCACCGCATGACCGGCGGCGATGCTGTTGAAATCCACCTCGACCGCGGCGTCCTTGCACAGCTGGTCGCCCTCGATACGCAGATGGGTATAGCCGACCCGCTGCCGCGCCTGCGCCAATGCCTCATCACTGGGCACCGCCTCCCCGCGCCCCTGCGGGCCGAAGCCCCAGAGATTGAGCAACGGCTCGACCGTCAGATCGAAGGAGCCCTGGCTGTCCCGCGATAACTGCTGGCCGACCTCGATCAACCGCAGGACCGCCGCCGTCATCGCCTGGCAGCTATTGGCCGGCAGATCGTTGAAGCGTTCGATGTCCGAGTCGCTGCGATAGGTCGACATCTGTCGGTCGACCTGCGCGAGTATCTGCTCGACCTGGGCCTGCACCTCACTCGGCGCGGCCAGGCCTGCCCGCCTCACGTACTTGATCGAGTAGGTGCTGCCCATGGTCGGGCCACCGAAGCTTTCCAGCGAGTCGCCCCGATCACATCCGGCCAGGGCCACGACCAAAACGACAGGAACCCACCCTCGCACCCAAGATCCACCCAGCAAGACTTCGCCTCCCGACACTCGATTTCCCTCTCGGCTTCGTCCGACCAGGGCGGGCCATTATGCGGCAACGGCCCCAGGTTTGATGCAGCCGGACTAACGCCATCGCGAGCAAGCTCGCTCCTACAAGGGATGGGTAAGCCTTTAGGAGCGAGCGTGCTCGCGATAAATTTCAAGCCTTCGCCTGCCACCTACTTAGCAAGCAAGCTAAGAGTTTTTGTTGCCTCGGCAGACTCATACACATATTGTTACAAACTGTCTGGCCTGCGGCTTAGCCGCCCCAGACCGTGCAACCAGGACGGGTAACGACCAGGGATCGCTAACAAAATAGCCAAAGTGAGTGAATAAAATGTCCACGACCACGGGCAAAGGCAAGGCGATCTTTCGCGTTGTCAGCGGCAACTTTCTGGAGATGTTCGACTTCATGGTCTACGGCTTCTACGCCACGGCCATTGCCAAGACCTTCTTCCCTGCCGACAGTGCTTTCGCGTCATTGATGCTATCGCTGGCGACCTTCGGCGCCGGCTTCCTGATGCGCCCGCTGGGCGCGATCTTTCTCGGCGCCTATATCGACCGTCATGGCCGCCGCCGGGGCCTGATCATCACCCTGCTGCTCATGGCCGCGGGCACCGTGCTGATCGCCTGCGTCCCGGGTTATGCCACCCTCGGCGTCGCTGCGCCATTGCTGGTGCTGCTCGGCCGCTTGCTGCAAGGGTTCTCTGCCGGGGTGGAGCTGGGAGGGGTCTCGGTTTACCTGGCGGAAATCTCCACCCCGGGCCGCAAGGGCTTCTTCGTCAGCTGGCAATCGGCAAGCCAACAGGCCGCCGTGGTATTCGCCGGCTTGCTGGGCATGGGCCTGAACCACTGGCTGAGCCCGGAGCAAATGGGCGACTGGGGCTGGCGCGTGCCGTTCCTGGTGGGCTGCATGATAGTGCCGGCAATCTTCATGATCCGCCGCTCGCTGGAAGAAACCCCGGAATTCCAGGCACGCAAACACCGCCCTACCCTGCAGGAAATCATCCGCTCCATCGGCCAGAATTTCGGCATCGTCCTAGCCGGCATGGCACTGGTGGTGATGACCACCGTGTCCTTCTACCTGATCACTGCCTACACCCCGACCTTCGGCAAGGCCGAGCTGCAGCTGTCGGACCTGGACGCCTTGCTGGTCACCGTGTGTATCGGCCTGTCGAACTTCTTCTGGTTGCCGGTGATGGGCGCCGTCTCGGACAAGGTCGGACGCAAGCCGCTGCTGCTGGCGGCGACCGTCCTGGCGATCCTGACGGCGTACCCGGCATTGTCCTGGCTGGTGGCCAACCCGAGTTTCAGCCACCTGCTGATCGTCGAGTTGTGGTTGTCCTTCCTCTATGGCTCTTACAACGGCGCCATGGTGGTGGCCCTCACCGAGATCATGCCGGTGGAAGTACGCACCACCGGTTTCTCCCTGGCCTACAGCCTGGCGACCGCCACCTTTGGCGGCTTCACGCCGGCAGCCTGCACCTACCTGATCCATGTGCTGGACAACAAGGCGGCGCCGGGTATCTGGCTCAGCGGCGCGGCGGTGCTGGGCCTGATCGCGACCCTGGTGCTGTTCCGCGGCAATCGCCACGAACTGCGCAGCGCACAGGCGGCGATAGCCGATGGCGCCTGACGGGACGCTATCGCGAGCAGACGCCACAAACAAAAACGCCCCGACAAGTCGGGGCGTTTTCATGTGCGGCTACTAAGACTTAGCGCGGGAACGCAGGCGGGTTCACACCAGCCATGTCTTCCATCACGCGAACCACCTGGCAGCTGTAACCGAATTCGTTGTCGTACCAGACGTACAGAACAACGCGGTTATCCTGGGTGATGGTCGCTTCAGCGTCCACCACACCGGCGTGGCGCGAACCGACGAAGTCGGTGGAAACCACTTCCTGGGAATTGACGAAGTCGATCTGCTTGTGCAGATCGGAGTGCAGCGCCATGTAGCGCAGGTACTCGTTCATCTCTTCACGGGTAGCGGCTTTCTCAAGGTTCAGGTTGAGAATGGCCATCGACACGTTTGGCGTCGGAACGCGGATCGCGTTGCCGGTCAGCTTGCCGGCCAGCTCAGGCAGGGCCTTGGCAGCAGCGGTAGCAGCACCGGTCTCGGTGATCACCATGTTCAGCGCGGCGCTACGGCCACGACGATTGCCCTTGTGGAAGTTGTCGATCAGGTTCTGGTCGTTGGTGTACGAGTGAACGGTTTCGACGTGACCGTTGACGATGCCGAACTTGTCGTTCACGGCCTTGAGCACCGGCACGATGGCGTTGGTGGTGCAGGACGCAGCGGAAACGATCTTGTCGTCAGCGGTGATGTCAGCGTGGTTGATACCGTGAACGATGTTCTTCAGCTTGCCTTTGCCAGGCGCGGTCAGGACGACGCGGTCGATACCCGGGCAAGCCAGGTGCTGGCCCAGGCCATCGGCGTCGCGCCATACGCCAGTGTTGTCCACCAGCAGCGCGTCTTTGATGCCGTACTGGGTGTAGTCCACCTCGGTCGGGTTCTTCGCGTAGATAACCTGGATCAGGTTGCCGTTGGCGGTGATGGTGTTGTTGGTTTCGTCGATGGTGATGGTGCCGTTGAACGAACCGTGTACCGAGTCGCGACGCAGCAGGCTGGCGCGTTTGGTCAGGTCGTTCTCGGCGCCTTTGCGCACCACAATGGCACGCAGGCGCAGGCCGTCGCCGCCACCGGTTTTCTCGATCAGGATGCGCGCCAGCAGACGGCCGATACGACCGAAGCCGTACAGGACCACGTCGGTGCCTTTACGGGGCGACGCGTTTTGCTGGCCAACCACGTCAGCCAGCTCTTCGCGAACGAATTGCTCGGCGGTGCGGCCATTGCCTTCGCTACGGAATTTGAATGCCAACTTGCCCAGGTCCACCGAAGCCGCGCCGAGCTTGAGCTCGCTCATGGCCTTGAGCAGTGGGAATGTTTCGTGGACGGAGAGTTCGCTATCGTCGCAAGAGCGATGGCGAGCAAAGCGGTGAGCTTTGAGAATCGCGATGACAGACTGGTTGATCAGGCTGCGGCCATAGATCGAACTCACCACATTGTTATTGCGGTAGAGCTGACCGATAAGCGGAATCATCGCTTCTGCGAGCGCTTCACGGTCGATCCATTCACCAAGACACTGGTCGGGCTTCTGAGTCACGGGAACCTTCCACATGTAGGGGCTGAAAAAAGGGGCTACATTATGCAGCCGAGTCCCCTGCGTAGCAATGCGCGCCTGTCGCGCAGAACGTAACAAAACTCCATCCGAAAAAAACACGCCCCGCTCCAGCCCAGTAAATACGCGGGTTTCAGAAAGGCCTCATTTTACGCGGCAACCCAGCGTTGTCTGTAACCCTCCGTAACACCGCCCCAATTCGGCACTACATTTCCTGCCAAAAAACGCGTTTTTTTGTCATAACCACTACATTTTCCGCAACCGCGTAATAGACACATCAGCAACTGACAGCCGGTATGCCGGACCGCTACAATTACCGACTTTGTCGCAACGCTGGAGCTCAACCTTCCGTGCCCGTTCTGCGTCTACCGCAACTCCCTGCCGCCGCCGGCAAACAGCACTGGGGCAATCTGCCCGGTGCCGCTCTCAGCCTGGCCATTGCCGAGGCCGCCAGCGCCGCCAAGCGCTTCACCCTGCTGCTGACCGCCGACAGCCAAAGTGCCGAACGGCTGGAGCAGGAGCTGAGTTTCTTCGCCCCGGATTTGCCCGTGCTGCATTTCCCGGACTGGGAAACCCTGCCCTACGACCTGTTCTCGCCGCACCAGGACATCATCTCCCAACGGATCGCCAGCCTGTACCGGCTGCCGGAGCTGGAACACGGTGTGCTGGTGGTGCCGATCACCACGGCCTTGCATCGCCTGGCGCCGACCAAGTTCCTGCTCGGCAGCAGCCTGGTGCTGGACATCGGCCAGAAGCTGGATGTCGAACAGATGCGTACCCGCCTGGAAGCCAGCGGCTATCGCTGTGTCGATACGGTGTACGAGCACGGCGAGTTCGCGGTGCGCGGCGCCTTGATCGACCTGTTCCCGATGGGCAGCAAGCTGCCTTATCGCATCGACCTGTTCGATGATGAAATCGAGACCCTGCGCACCTTCGATCCGGAAAACCAGCGTTCCATCGACAAGGTCGATTCGGTGCGCTTGCTGCCGGCGAAGGAATTCCCGCTGCAGAAAGAGGCCGTCACCCGCTTCAAGGCCCGTTTCCGCGAGCGCTTCGACGTCGACTTCCGCCGCTGCCCGATCTTCCAGGACCTGAGCAGCGGGATCACCCCGGCCGGCATCGAGTATTACCTGCCACTGTTCTTCGAAGACACTTCGACCCTGTTCGACTACCTGCCCCAGGACACCCAGGTGTTCTCCCTGCCGGGCATCGAACAGGCGGCCGAGAACTTCTGGAACGACGTGCGCAACCGTTACGAAGAACGCCGCGTCGATCCGTCCCGTCCTTTATTGCCGCCCGCGGAGCTGTTCCTGCCGGTGGAAGACTGCTTCGCCCGCCTGAAAAGCTGGCCGCGGGTAGTCGCCAGCCAACAGGACATCGAGGCCGGTGGCGGCCGCGAGCGCTTCCCGGCGCAGACCCTGCCCAACCTCGCCATCGAAGCCAAGGCCAATCAGCCACTGGCGGCCCTGGCGACCTTCCTCGACGAATTCTCCGGACGCATACTGTTCACCGCCGAATCCGCCGGGCGCCGTGAGGTGTTGCTGGAGTTGCTGGAGCGCCTGAAGCTGCGGCCGAAGACCGTCGACAGCTGGCCGGACTTCGTCGCGGGCAAGGATCGCCTGGCGATCACCATCGCGCCGCTGGACGAAGGCTTGCTGCTGGACGATCCGGCCCTGGCGCTGGTGGCCGAAAGCCCGCTGTTCGGCCAGCGCGTGATGCAGCGCCGACGCCGGGAGAAGCGCGCCGACGCCAACAACGATGCGGTGATCAAGAACCTCACCGAGCTGCGCGAAGGCGCGCCGGTGGTGCATATCGATCATGGCGTGGGTCGCTACCTGGGCCTGGCCACCCTGGAAATCGACAACCAGGCCGCCGAATTCCTCACCCTCGAATACGCCGAGGGCGCCAAGCTTTATGTGCCAGTGGCCAACCTGCACCTGATCGCCCGCTACACCGGTAGCGACGACGCCCTGGCACCGTTGCACCGCCTGGGTTCGGAAACCTGGCAGAAAGCCAAGCGCAAGGCCGCCGAACAGGTGCGCGATGTCGCCGCCGAGCTGCTGGATATCTACGCTCGCCGCGCCGCCCGCGAAGGTTATGCCTTCGCCGACCCGAAAGCCGACTACGCCACCTTCAGCGCCGGCTTCCCGTTCGAAGAAACCCCTGACCAGCAAACCACCATCGAAGCGGTGCGCGAGGACATGCTCGCGGCCAAGCCGATGGATCGCCTGGTCTGCGGCGACGTCGGCTTCGGCAAGACCGAAGTGGCGATGCGCGCCGCCTTCATCGCCGTGCACGGCGGCAAGCAAGTGGCGATCCTGGTCCCCACCACCCTGCTCGCCCAGCAGCACTACAACAGTTTCCGCGACCGCTTCGCCGACTGGCCGGTGACCGTGGAAGTGATGAGCCGCTTCAAGTCCGCCAAGGAAGTGAATGCCGCGGTGGCCGACCTGGCCGAAGGCAAGATCGACATCGTCATCGGCACCCACAAGCTGCTGCAGGACGATGTGAAGATCAAGAACCTCGGGCTGGTGATCATCGACGAAGAACACCGCTTCGGTGTGCGCCAGAAGGAACAGCTCAAGGCCCTGCGCAGCGAGGTCGATATCCTGACCCTGACTGCCACGCCGATTCCGCGCACGCTGAATATGGCGGTGTCGGGCATGCGCGACCTGTCGATCATCGCCACGCCGCCGGCCCGACGCCTGTCGGTGCGCACCTTCGTCATGGAGCAGAACAAGAGCACGGTCAAAGAGGCGCTGCTGCGCGAGCTGTTGCGTGGCGGCCAGGTCTACTACCTGCACAACGATGTGAAGACCATCGAGAAATGCGCCGCCGACCTCGCCGAACTGGTGCCGGAAGCGCGCATCGGCATCGGCCACGGACAGATGCGCGAACGCGAACTCGAACAGGTGATGAGCGACTTCTACCACAAGCGCTTCAACGTGCTGATCGCCTCGACCATCATCGAGACCGGTATCGACGTGCCGAGCGCCAACACCATCATCATCGAGCGCGCCGACAAGTTCGGCCTGGCCCAGCTGCACCAGTTGCGCGGCCGGGTCGGTCGCAGCCACCACCAGGCCTACGCCTACCTGCTGACACCACCGCGCCAGCAGATCACCCCGGACGCGGAAAAGCGCCTGGAGGCGATCGCCAATACCCAGGATCTCGGGGCTGGCTTCGTGCTCGCCACCAACGACCTGGAAATCCGCGGCGCCGGCGAACTGCTGGGGGACGGCCAAAGCGGCCAGATCCAGGCGGTGGGCTTCACCCTTTATATGGAGATGCTCGAGCGCGCGGTGAAAGCCATCCGCAAGGGCGAGCAGCCAAACCTCGACCAGCCGCTGGGTGGCGGTCCGGAAATCAACCTGCGCCTGCCGGCGCTGATTCCCGAAGACTACCTGCCGGATGTGCACGCGCGACTGATCCTCTACAAGCGCATCGCCTCGGCTACCGACGAGGACGGCCTGAAAGACCTGCAAGTGGAGATGATCGACCGCTTCGGCCTGTTGCCGGAACCGACCAAGAACCTGGTACGCCTGACCCTGCTGAAACTGCAGGCCGAGCAGCTGGGCATCAAGAAGGTCGACGGCGGCCCGCAGGGCGGTCGTCTCGAGTTCGCCGCCGATACTCCGGTGGATCCGCTGGCGCTGATCAAACTCATCCAGGGCCAACCCAATCGCTACAAATTTGAAGGCGCCACGCTGTTCAAATTCATGGTGCCGATGGAACGCCCGGAAGAACGCTTCAACACATTGGAGGCGCTGTTCGAGCGCCTCACCCCGAAAACTGCTTGAAGGACGCCCCATGCGCCTGTTTCGCTCACTGACCTTGCTCCTGACCCTGGTCGCCCCCTCGGCATTTGCCGACATGTATCAGGTCGAAATGATTCTGGTCCGACAGAATGCGGTTCCCGCCATCGTCAGCCGCGCCGCCCCCGAAGACTGGGCCGCCGGCGCCCAACGCCTGGGCGCCGACAGCCAGCGCACCCCGGCGCTGGGCGGCGTGGTCGAGAAACTCACCGCCAGCGGCGACTACAGCGTGCTGATGCACAAGGCCTGGCAGCAGGCGCTGGACGAAAACCCGGTGAAAATCGCCGTCAGCGAAGGCCAGGAACAATTCGGCCAGTTTCCGATCGAGGGCACCCTGACCCTCAAGCTCGGGCGCTTCACCGATGTGGATGCGCAGTTCTGGGTCAACCAGATCGACAGCAACGGCCTGGTGACCGCCAGCGAACGCCTGAAGCAGGAAAGCCATACTAAGAACGGCCAACTCAACTATCTCGACAACGGTCACCTGGCCCTGCTGATCAAGATCACCTCGCTGTCGGCCCCCGCGCCGCGCGAGACGCCTCCTGAAATCGTGGACTGACAGAAGTCCCTATGCCCCCGCCCCTGACCAAACCCCTGGCACCTTCCTGGGTCAGCCGATTCAAGGAGCAAGCCCTGGAGCGTGGCCGGCGCTACGCCCTGGAGAACCGCGTCAGGATCGTCCAGGCCGGCGACAGCGTCATCACCGCCAGTTGCGAAGGCTCGGGGGGCAACGTCTATCGACAGACCATCAGCCTGCGCGAGTCGGCCAAGAACACCTTGCTGCTGGTCGAAGCCTCCTGCACCTGCCCGGTGCGCGGCAATTGCAAACACATCGCCGCGGTGCTGCTGAAAATCGAGGAAACCCTGGCCTACCCGGCGGCGGCGAAAGACGCCGAGCTGCTGGAAAAGCTCCAGGCCGTGCTGGAGAACCGCAGCCCCGCCCCGCTGCCGCAACAGATCGTGGACAATGTGCAACCGGTACCCCGGCTATGGCTGGCCAGCATCGAGTTCAGCGCCTTCGAACCGCGCAACGGCAAGATGCAGCGCTACATCCAGCACCGTGCCGCGCTGTCGTTCAGCTACCTGGAGGAATACGTCAGCGGGCAGAAAAACGCCGACGTGGTAATTCGCCAGAAACACCAGACCCTGCGCATCAAGCGCCAGCCGGAAGTCGAACAACGCTATCGCGAACAGTTGCGGGCCTTGGGTTTCAAGATCGCCACCCGGCAGAGCAAGGCCCTGCCGGAAAGCGCCGGCGAGCTGTATGAAATGGTCAACGACAGTGCCTGGCTGACCTTCACCCTCAACGAATTGCCCAAGCTGCGCACCCAGGGCTGGGAGCTGCAGATCGACGATGATTTCGGCTTCGACCTGACTGCCGTGGACGACTGGTACGCCACGGTGGACGAGGCGCCGGGACGCGACTGGTTCGACCTGGAACTGGGCATCATCGTCAACGGCGAACGCCTGAGCCTGCTGCCGATCCTGCTCAACCTGATGCGCTCCCATACCGAGATCCTCAACCCGGAACGCCTGGCCAAACGCCGGGACGACGAGCTGATCCTGGTAAACATTCCCGCGCGTCCCAACTCGCCCAACGGCCCCCTACAGGTGGCGCTGCCCTACGGCCGGCTGAAGCCGGTGCTGGCCACCCTGGGCGAGTTCTATCTGCAGGAGCCCGGCGAAACCACACTGCGCCTGAGCAGTGCCGACGCGACCCGCCTCAATTCGCTGGAAGACCTGCCCTTGCTCTGGGAGGGCGGCGAACATATCCGCTCCTTCGCCCAACGGCTGCGAGACATCAAGGATTACTCGGCCCCCGCGCCGGAAGGCCTGAACGCCACCCTGCGCCCTTATCAGCTCGAAGGCCTGAGCTGGATGCAGTCCCTGCGCCAGCTGGAAGTCGGTGGCATCCTGGCCGACGACATGGGACTGGGTAAAACCCTGCAGACCCTGGCCCACGTGCTCAGCGAAAAGAACGCCGGACGCCTGGACCGGCCCTGCATGGTGGTGATGCCCACTAGCCTGATCCCCAACTGGCTCGACGAGGCGGCGCACTTCACGCCGCAGCTCAAGGTCCTGGCCCTGTATGGCGCCGGCCGCAAGAAGCACTTCGCCCGGCTGACCGACTACGACCTGATCCTGACCACCTACGCGCTGCTGCCCAAGGATGTCGAGCAACTCGCCGCCCTGCCCCTGCACGTCCTGGTGCTCGATGAAGCGCAATACATCAAGAATCCGTCGAGCAAGGCGGCCCAGGCCGCGCGCGCGCTCAACGCCCGGCAGCGCCTGTGCCTGAGCGGCACGCCGCTGGAGAATCACCTGGGCGAGCTGTGGTCGCTGTTCCACTTCCTGCTGCCCGGCTGGCTGGGGGACGTGAAGCGCTTCAATCGCGACTACCGCGTACCGATCGAGAGACACGCCAGCGAAGTGCGCCTGCAGCACCTCAACGGACGGATCAAGCCCTTCCTGTTGCGCCGCACCAAGGAACAGGTGGCCACCGAACTGCCGCCCAAGACCGAGATCATCCATTGGGTGGAGCTCAATGAAGCCCAGCGCGATGTGTACGAAACCATGCGCCTGGCCATGGACAAGAAAGTCCGCGACGAGATCACCCGCAAGGGCGTGGCCCGCAGCCAGATCATCATTCTCGAGGCGCTGCTGAAACTGCGCCAGGTGTGTTGCGACCTGCGCCTGGTCAACGAAGATGCGGTGCCGACGCGGGGCAGCTCCTCCGGCAAGCTCGACAGCCTGATGGAGATGCTCGAGGAGTTGTTCGACGAGGGGCGGCGCATCCTGCTGTTTTCGCAATTCACCTCGATGCTGGGCCTGATCGAGGCCGAGCTGAAACGGCGCAACGTCGCCTACGCCCTGCTGACCGGGCAGACCCGCGACCGCCGCACGCCGGTCAGGGACTTCCAGAGCGGCAAGCTGCAGATCTTCCTGATCAGCCTGAAAGCCGGCGGCGTCGGCCTCAACCTGACCGAAGCCGATACCGTGATCCACTACGACCCCTGGTGGAACCCGGCCACGGAAAACCAGGCCACCGACCGCGCCTATCGGATTGGCCAGGAGAAGCCGGTATTCGTCTACAAGTTGATTGCCCGCGGCACAGTGGAAGAGAAAATCCAGCACCTGCAGCAGGAGAAGTCCGACCTGGCGGCTGGCGTGCTGGATGGGCGCAAGGCCGGGGACTGGAAGCTGCAGAGCGAAGACATCGAAGCCCTCTTCGCCCCGCTGCCCGACAAGAAAGGCGGACGCTGATCTGTAGCCGCTGGCGCAGCCTGCGATCGGCTGCGCAGCAGACGTAAATACCGCGGACTGAGGTTTTGCGGGCGCTACGCGCTCGATCGCAGCCTTCGGCAGCGGCTACAGGTTTGCCGCGAGGACCCGCGCCAGCGTCGACTTCACCTTGCCCATGCCGTCCTGCAATGCCTGCTCGATCTCGGCCATGCTAATCACCGCAGCGGACTTGCCCGCCGCCGGGTTCACCACCAGCGCCAGGCAGGCATAATCCAGCTCCAGCTCACGAGCCAGCGCCGCTTCCGGCATACCGGTCATGCCGACGATATCGCAGCCGTCACGCTCCAGGCGGGCGATCTCCGCCACGGTTTCCAGGCGCGGGCCCTGGGTGCAGGCGTACACACCCTGGCTGCTGAATTCACAGCCTTCGGCCTCCAGCGCGGCGATCAATTGCTGGCGCAGCGACTCGCTGTAGGGATAGCTGAAGTCGATGTGGGTGACCTGCTCCAGGTCGTCGGCAAAATAGGTGTGCTCACGACCGCTGGTGTAATCGATCAGTTGATGCGGCACGCAGAAATGCCCGGAGCCCATCGCCGGATGAATGCCACCCACCGCGTTGACCGCCAGAATCGCCTCGGCCCCCGCCTGCTTCAACGCCCAGAGATTGGCCCGATAGTTCACCTGATGCGGCGGGAAGCGATGGGGGTGGCCATGGCGCGCCAGAAACAACACCTCGCGCCCGGCGTATTCACCCAGCTGGATATCCGCCGACGGAGCGCCATAAGGGGTGTCCAGGGGCAAGGATTGGCGAATGCTCAAGCCTTCGAGCCGGGTCAGGCCGGTGCCGCCGATAATCGCGTAAACCGTCATCGCAAAGGCCCTTAATCGATCAGTTGAGCATCCTTGAGTGCCCCGAGCGCCGCCAGCCAGCGCGGATCCTGACGATAGTCGGTGCAGGCGAACGCCTGGCCACGCATCCGCGCGATACGCGCCGATGGCTTCACCTTCAGTCGCTGGGCCGCGCTCAAGGCCAGCTCGGCCGCTGCCCGGTCGTTACATACCAGACCCATGTCGCAACCGGCCGACAGCGCCGCTTCGATCCGGCTCGCCGCATCGCCCACCACGTGCGCACCGGCCATCGACAAGTCGTCACTGAAAATGACACCGTCGAACTGCAATTCACCGCGCAGGATCTCTTGCAGCCAACGGCGGGAGAACCCGGCCGGCTGGGCATCGACCTGAGGGTAGATGACGTGGGCCGGCATCACCGCCGCCAATTGCTTGCTCAGGCGCGCGAAAGGCACCAGGTCCTTGGCGCGAATCTCGTCGAGGCTGCGCTCGTCATTGGGGATCGCCACGTGGGAGTCCGCCTCGGCCCAGCCATGACCAGGAAAATGCTTGCCCGTGGCCGCCATGCCGGCGCTGTTCATGCCACGGATAAAGGCGCCCGCCAGCAACGCGGCGCGCTCGGGGTCGCCCTCGAAGGAACGGGTACCCACCACGGCGCTGCGCTGATGATCGAGGTCCAGCACCGGCGCAAAGCTCAGGTCCAGGCCGACGGCCAGCACTTCGGTGGCCATGATCCAGCCACACTGCTCGGCCAGGTACTCGGCATTCGGGTTGTCGGCGATGGCACGCATGGCCGGCAGCCGCACGAAGCCCTGGCGCAGGCGCTGCACGCGGCCGCCCTCCTGGTCCACCGCCAGCAGCAGGTCAGGGCGAATCGCCCGAATGGCCGCGCTCAGCTCACGTACCTGCCGCGGATGCTCGATATTGCGGGCAAAGATAATCAACCCTCCCACTTCGGGCTGGCGCAGGAGTTGGCGATCTTCAGCCGTCAGCCAGGTACCGGCGACATCCACCATCAAGGAGCCTTGCAGGCCTGTGGTCATAGCAATTCCTTAGTAACGAAGTGCGCGCACGGCATCGCAAAGGGTGCAGGCGTGGCGCAGACGCACGAGTCCATTGCCGGCGGCAAAGCCCGGCAAGCGAGGATCGGCGAAAGGTGTGAAGAGAGGTAGGAAACGAGAGTCGACATGGGCGGCTAGCTTAGCGGATGTAAGCTGCCGCGCCCACCCGGACGGTCAGGCCTTGGCGACCGCCGGAGTCGATTTGCTGCGCGGCTTGAGCTGCGCCGTGGCCATGGCATCGTCGGTGACCCCGGTTTCGGCACGCATGCCGGCCGCGAGGAACGGCACCATCAGGCGCATCACCTGTTCGATCGAGGTGTTGACCCCGAAGTCGGTCTCGGCAATCGCACGCAACGCCTTGATCCCCGACATGCTGAACGCCGCCGCTCCCAACATGAAGTGCACACGCCAGAACAGTTCGATCGGTGGGATGCGCGGCGCGGCTTCATTGACCAGCAGCATGTAGCGGCGGAACACCTTGCCGTACATGTCTTCCAGGTAACGTCGCAGGTGCCCCTGGCTCTGGCTGAAGGCCAGGCCCAGAAGACGCATGAAAATGGACAGGTCATTGCCACTGCGAGGCTGGACCACCAGGGCCTGCTCGACGAGGATTTCCAGCAGCTCTTCGAGGCTTGGCTTGCTGCCCGGCTTGGCCGAACGCCGCTCCAGCTCACGGTCGAGGCTGATGCAGAATGGCCCGAGGAAGCGCGAGAACACCGCCTGGATCAAGGCCTTCTTGGAACCGAAATGATAATTCACCGCCGCCAGGTTGACCCCGGCCTTGCTGGTGATCAGCCGCAATGAGGTTTCGGCAAAACCTTTTTCCGCGAACAACTGCTCGGCAGCATCGAGAATGCGTTCAACGGTTTCCGACTGGGCCATGGCTACTCCGCCTGACAAACACTTGTTTGAAACATACGTTTCAGCCCCAGCCTTGTCAAGCCTGCCTATCCGTTTTGCGGCCGATCAGTCAGCTATTTAACCATACCTGCCGCGTCCTGTAGCCAGCCACGCGACACCCGACATGCGCAGCAGCAACCCGACCGTCCAGCGGCGATTGGAAAAAGGAGGATTGCCAAGCGCCATTCACTGTATATAATTCCAGTCACTGTATAAAAAGACAGAGCGATCGACATGCTAAAACTGACGCCACGCCAAGCTGAGATTCTGGCTTTTATCAAACGTTGCCTCGAAGACAACGGCTACCCGCCGACCCGTGCGGAAATCGCCCAGGAGCTGGGTTTCAAGTCGCCCAACGCCGCCGAAGAACACCTCAAGGCGCTGGCCCGCAAGGGTGCGATCGAAATGACTCCAGGCGCCTCCCGCGGCATTCGCATCCCAGGATTCGAAGCCAAGCCCGACGACTCCAGCCTGCCCATCATTGGCCGGGTTGCCGCCGGCGCACCGATTCTCGCCGAACAGCACATCGAAGAGTCCTGCAACATCAATCCGGCCTTCTTCCATCCACGCGCGGACTACCTGCTGCGGGTTCACGGCATGAGCATGAAGGACATCGGCATCTTCGATGGCGACCTGCTGGCCGTGCATACCACTCGCGAGGCCCGCAATGGCCAGGTCGTCGTCGCCCGCATTGGCGATGAAGTCACTGTGAAACGCTTCAAGCGCGAAGGCAGCAAAGTCTGGCTGATTGCCGAAAACCCTGAGTTCGCCCCTATCGAAGTCAACCTGAAAGATCAGGACCTGGTGATCGAAGGCTTGAGTGTCGGCGTCATTCGCCGCTAAAGGAGGCTCTATGCAGTTCCCTCACACACCACAGCATGCACAACTGCCACTGTTCGAAGCGTTCATGGCCCAACCCCTGGCGCCTATCCTCAAAGAGGCAGTCGAATCGTCCTGGCGCAACGAACCGGAAGCCTTCAGTGAACTGTCGTTACGCGGTGCCGCCGGGAACTGCCTGAGCCTGCTGGCGCCTATTCTCAGGGAACTGAGCCAGGACCAGGACGCGCGCTGGCTGACATTGATTGCCCCGCCGGCCAGCCTGACCCAGGCCTGGCTGCGGGACGCCGGCCTGAACCGCGAACGGATTCTGCTGCTGCACCCGCGCGGTGCCCAAAGCGCGCAACAACTGGCTTGCGAGGCTCTGCGCCTGGGACGTAGCCACACCGTTGTCAGTTGGCTCAACCCATTGAACAGCAGCGCCCGTCAACAGCTCATCAGCGCAGCCCGCACAGGCGACGCACAAAGCCTGAATATCCGCCTGGGCTGACCGCAAGAAGCGTCAATGGACACGCTTGAATGACACAAGGCTTCTCCAGGATTGAGAAGCCGAAAGGAGGCGACGAACGACAGCAAAAAACCGACAAACGGACTCAGTGAAGAATCCGTGGCCCCTCTTCTTTCTCCAATTCGCCTTCAACCAGGCGACCCGCCATCTGCACACCCACACTCAACATGGCCTTGGCCACCTCGACATGCTGGCCTTGCAAGAAGGCTTTGGCATCCTCTGAAAAGTCCAGAGTGACCAGAGAACCCTCGTCCTCGGCCCTGCGCAGCTCGATACGACCGTCTGGCAATTCGACAATTTCTAGAAAGGACGTTGGCATAAAGGTCTGTTCTCCACGAAAGGCCGGGATTATATCAGTCATCACCCCGACCTCGCGCGGGCCCAAACGGTTTTCTTTATTGGCCTGGCATTACAAACAAGCATTTGTCATCAAAACTGGCAGCGACTTCCTTATCGGAAAACGATGTAATGGCCTGCCTCTTCCTGATGATGCGTTGACCATGGCGCTCGGGAAGATCTGGATGTCTTGCCCCTTACCCATCCTTGAATGCTGGGTCGCACTAGCGGCGACTCAACACTCATTCAGGCCATCACGGAAGCGAATTGCCAAAGCCTTGAGGTTCTGACGCCATTGCTCCAACTCCTCCCGGCTCAGCTCCGGTGCCTGTTCTTCTTCATCGAGGTTCACTGCGACGATCAGCGGCTGGGTGACATCACCCTTGGGTTTATGCGGTACCCGCGGTGGCTGGAACATCGCCGAATGGGCGGCCAGCAGCTTCGCCAGCCAGGTCTCAGGGTTATGGGCTAGCTCGACGAGCTCGGCCAACTCAGGGATGGCGATGCTTTCCAGCACCTCGCGGGTCAGCAGCAGCTCGGCACGGGGTGCATTGGCCTGCGGGAGGCGATAGAAGCCTGCAATTTCATGGCACAAGCCAAGCAGCGCGCCATACAGATGAAACAACACTGACTCTCGCCCTGCCTGCACCAGTGCCTGAGCATTCATTGCCCCGCCCGCTTCCGCTCGCGCCAAGGCCTCCAGCGACAGACCGGCGAAGTAAATTTTCTGGTTGGTGCGGGTATAGAGTTCGTGGGCCATGACGGCAATCTCCACAACGAATAAATAACAGCGGGCTGGCCGTACAGTGTCGTGGAACACTCCAGCCCACCGCAAGCCCAAAAGAAAGGCCGCGTACCCTTGAGAAGTTACGCGGCCTGTCAGAAGCGTCCGATGCGGACCTTAACGCTTGTCTTCGACTTTCCAGCTACCACCGTCGTAGAACGCCCGCCAGCCGGTCGGCTTGCCGTCGACTTCGGTCTGCACGTACTGCTCCTTGGTCTTGCGGCTGTAGCGGATCACCGCCGGGCGCCCCTCCGGATCCTTCTTCGGCGCTTCGCAGAGGAAGTGATACTTCGGATCGATCTCATCCTTGTGCGGAATCAGTTCGAGCACCAGCGGTGCGCGGGTCTCACGGTTTTTCGGGAACTGGCTGGCCGCCAGGAACAGACCCGATGCCCCGTCGCGCAGAATGTAGGTGTCGTTGACCTTCTCGCATTTCAGCTCGGGCATCTTCACCGGGTCCATCTTCGGCGGCGCCGCGTCACCGCTCTTGAGCAGCTTGCGGGTGTTCTTGCAGGTCGGATTGGTACAACCGAAGAACTTGCCGAAACGACCAGTCTTGAGCTGCATCTCGCTGCCGCACTTGTCACACTCCAGGCTCGGACCTTCGTAGCCCTTGATGCGGTAGCTGCCCTCTTCGATCTCGTAGCCCGCGCAATCCGGGTTGTTACCGCAGATATGCAGCTTGCGTTTCTCGTCCAGCAGATAGGCATCCATCGCCGTGCTGCAGATCGGGCAACGGTGCTTGCCGCGCAATACCAGCGATTCGGACTCACCCTCGTCGTCCGCAGCAATCTCGTCGCCCGGTACCAGGTTGACCGTCGCCTTGCAGCGCTCTTTTGGCGGCAGGCTGTAACCCGAACAACCGAGGAACACACCAGTGGAGGCGGTGCGAATCTGCATTGGACGACCACAGGTCAGGCACGGGATATCGGTCATCACCGGCTGGTTGGCGCGCATGCCGCTGTCACTGCCTTCGGCCACTTCGAGTTTCTTCTTGAAGTCACCGTAGAACTCGTCAAGGACATTTTTCCAGTCGCGCTCGCCCTGGGCCACATCATCGAGGTGCTCTTCCATGCCGGCGGTGAAGCCGTAGTCCATCAGGTTGGAGAAGCTCTCGGACAGACGCTCGGTGACGATGTCGCCCATCTTTTCCGAATAGAAACGACGGTTGTGCAGCGCCACGTAGCCACGGTCCTGGATGGTGGAAATGATCGCCGCGTAGGTCGAAGGACGACCGATGCCACGCTTTTCCATTTCCTTGACCAGGCTGGCTTCGGAGTAACGCGCCGGCGGCTTGGTGAAGTGCTGGCTCGGGTCGAGCTTGATCAGCTTCAGCACATCGCCCTGCGCCATGTCAGGCAGGACATCGTCGTCGCCTGGCTTGCTCATCTGCGGCATGACACGGGTGTAGCCGTCGAACTTGAGGATACGGCCCTTGGCACGCAGCTCGAAGCCACCAGCGGCGACACTGACGGTGGTCGACAGGTATTGCGCCGGCAGCATCTGGCAGGCCACGAACTGGCGCCAGATCAGCTCGTAGAGGCGCTCGGCATCACGTTCCATGCCCGACAGCTTGCTTGGGTGGGTATTCACATCGGACGGACGAATCGCTTCGTGCGCCTCCTGGGCCCCTTCCTTGCTGCTGTAGAAGTTCGGCGAGGACGGCAGGTACTTGTTGCCGAACTCTTCTTCGATATAGCTCCGCGCCATCGTCAGGGCGTCAGCCGAGAGGTTGGTCGAGTCAGTACGCATATAGGTGATGTAGCCAGCTTCATACAGACGCTGGGCCATCATCATGGTTTTCTTCACCCCGAAGCCCAAGCGGTTGCTCGCGGCCTGCTGCAGGGTGGAGGTAATGAACGGGGCCGACGGCTTGCTGCTGGTCGGTTTGTCTTCACGCTTGGCGATGGTGTAGGTCGAAGCCTTGAGCTTCTCCAATGCCGCCATGGCCTGGGCTTCGCTCAACGGCTTGAAGGCCTCGCCGTTTTCCCGGGCCACTTCGAAACGCACATTGGCGCCCTTGGCGGTGCCGAGGTCGGCATGAACTTCCCAGTATTCTTCAGGGATGAAGGCACGGATTTCGCGCTCGCGCTCCACCACCAGCTTCACCGCTACCGATTGCACACGACCGGCAGACAGGCCACGGGCGATTTTGGCCCACAGCAGCGGCGAAACCATGTAACCCACCACGCGGTCGAGGAAGCGCCGCGCCTGCTGGGCATTGACCCGATCGATATCCAGCTCGCCCGGCTGGGAGAAGGCTTCCTGGATCGCCTTCTTGGTGATTTCGTTGAACACTACACGCTTGTAGCGGCTGTCATCCCCACCAATGGCTTCCCGCAGGTGCCAGGCAATAGCCTCCCCTTCGCGGTCCAAGTCCGTTGCGAGATAGATAGTGTCAGCATCCTTGGCGAGCCGGCGCAGCTCTTCGATGACTTTTTCCTTGCCTGGAAGGATCTCGTACTTGGCTTTCCAGCCGTGGTCCGGATCGACTCCCATGCGCGAGACCAGTTGCTTGCGCGCCTTCTCCTTGGCCGACAGCGCCGGGGCTTCACCAGCAGCCGCCTTGCCGCGCTTGGCGGCAGGCTCTTTGGCGGCGCTCGCCGAACCACTGGTGGGCAGGTCTCGGATATGGCCGATACTCGACTTCACCACGTATTGGTTACCCAAGTACTTGTTGATGGTCTTGGCCTTAGCCGGGGATTCCACAATGACCAGCGATTTGCCCATGGATCGGAAAATTCCTGAATTCGAGAAGTGAGAGGCGGTTGGCGCCTGACGCGGCACCGCTATATATAGTGGCAACAAGGTGAGGTCAAGCGCAGGGTTTTGCGCGACCTCGGCTCATGGCCGTGAAAAAAGGCTGGGTTCGGCCTGCACCAAAGCAAAGCGTGGCACCTGCTCGCCGTCAACTTCGACCGACTCCAGGAACATGCTCAAGGGGCGCACCCAGAAGCCGTAATCGCCATACAGGGCTTGATAGAACACCACTTCCTCTTCCGTCTCGGAATGCCGCGCCACGCTGAAAACGCGGTACTGCGGCCCCTTGTAATGCTGATAGAGCCCGGGTTGTAATTGCATGTTCTGGCCCTCGCGCAAAATAAAAAATAATAAATCTTCAGAAAAACAAAAACCGGGGCACTGGGCCCCGGCTTCCATCAACGCAACGCTTAAACGCGTTCGAAGACGGTGGCAATACCCTGACCGAGGCCAATGCACATGGTGGACACGCCAAAGGTGCCGCCATTCTGCTTCATGACATTGAGCAAGGTGCCGGAGATACGCGCACCGGAACAACCGAACGGGTGACCCAGGGCGATCGCGCCGCCGTGCAGGTTAACCTTCTCGTTCATCTTGTCGAGCACTTTCAAATCTTTCAGCACCGGCAGAGCCTGCGCCGCGAAAGCTTCGTTGAGCTCGAAGAAGTCGATATCGGCAATTCCCAGGCCCGCGCGCTTCAGTGCTTTCTGCGTGGCCGGTACTGGACCATAGCCCATGATCGCCGGATCCACACCCGCCACAGCCATCGAGCGGATCACCGCCATCGGCTGGATGCCCAGGTCCTGGGCACGCTGCGCCGACATCACGATCATGCACGAAGCACCATCGGTGATCTGCGACGACGTACCGGCCGTCACGGTACCGCCCTTCGGATTGAAGGCCGGCTTGAGGGCCGCCAGGCTTTCCAGGGTGGTCTCGGGACGAATGGTTTCGTCGTAGTCGAACAGTTTCAGGAAACCGTTCTCGTCGTAACCCTGCATCGGGATGATTTCGTCCTTGAACTTGCCTTCCACGGTCGCCTTGTGGGCGAGCTGGTGGGAACGCAGGCCGAAGGCATCCTGTTGCTCACGGGTAATGCCGTGCATCTTGCCGAGCATCTCGGCGGTCAGGCCCATCATGCCCGAGGCTTTCGCCGCGTACAGGGACATGTGCGGGTTCGGGTCGACGCCATGCATCATGCTCACGTGGCCCATATGCTCGACGCCCCCCACCACGAAGACGTCACCGTTGCCGGTCATTATCGCCTGGGCCGCGGTGTGCAGCGCGCTCATCGACGAGCCGCACAGACGGCTGACGGTCTGGCCGGCCGAGGTGTGCGGGATCTGGGTCATCAGCGACGCCATGCGCGCGATGTTCCAGCCCTGCTCCAGGGTCTGGTTCACACAGCCCCAGATCACGTCCTCGACTTCCGCCGGATCGACCTTGGAGTTGCGCTCCAGCAATTTGCTGATCAGGTGCGCCGACATGTCTTCGGCGCGGGTGTTGCGGTGCATACCGCCCTTGGAGCGGCCCATCGGAGTACGACCGAAGTCGACAATCACGACGTCTCTAGGATTCAAGCTCATATGTTCACTCTCGCTCTAGTAGGGGGCGCTTAACCGAAGAAGCTCTGGCCGTTCTTGGCCATCTCGCGCAGCTTCGCGGTCGGGTGGTACAGCGCGCCCAGATCGGCGTACTGGTCGGCCAGGGCAACGAACTCGGCAACACCGATCGAATCGATGTAGCGCAGCGCACCGCCACGGAATGGAGGGAAACCAATACCGTACACCAGGCCCATGTCGGCTTCGGCCGCGGTCTCGACGATGCCGTCTTCCAGGCAACGAACGGTCTCCAGGCACAGCGGGATCATCATCCAGTTGACGATGTCCTCGTCAGTGACTTCACGCTGCTCGTACACGATAGGCTTGAGCACTTCCAGCACCGACGGGTCGGCCACTTTCTTCTGCTTGCCTTTCTTGTCGGCCTCGTAGGCGTAGAAGCCCTTGCCATTCTTCTGGCCCAGGCGCTTGGCTTCGTAGAGCACATCGATAGCCGAACGGCGATCGTCTTTCATGCGATCCGGAAAACCTTCGGCCATCACGTCACGACCGTGGTGGCCGGTGTCGATGCCGACCACGTCCATCAGGTAGGCCGGGCCCATTGGCCAGCCGAATTTTTCCATGACCTTGTCGATGCGCACGAAGTCCACACCGGCACTGACCAGCTTGGCGAAACCGCCGAAGTACGGAAACAGCACGCGGTTGACCAGGAAGCCCGGGCAGTCGTTGACCACGATCGGGTTCTTGCCCATTTTCTTGGCGTAGGCAACGGTGGTGGCCACAGCCAGCTCGCTGGACTTCTCGCCACGGATGACTTCGACCAGCGGCATCATGTGCACTGGGTTGAAGAAGTGCATGCCGACGAAGTTTTCCGGACGCTTGAGGGCCTTGGCCAACAGGCTGATGGAAATGGTCGAGGTGTTCGAGGCGAGGATGGTGCCTTCTTTGACCTGGCCTTCGACTTCGGCCAGAACCGCTTGCTTGACCTTAGGGTTCTCGACGACCGCTTCGACCACCAGGTCGACGTGGCCGAAGTCACCGTAGGACAGCGTTGGACGAATGCCGTTGAGTACTTCGGCCATCTTCGCCGCGGTCATGCGACCTTTATCGACACGGCCGACCAGCAGCTTGGCGGCTTCCGCCAGGCCTTGCTCGATACCGTGTTCGTTGATGTCTTTCATCAGGATCGGCGTGCCTTTGGATGCCGACTGGTAGGCGATACCGCCACCCATGATGCCGGCACCGAGTACGGCGGCCTGCTTCACGTCGTGGGCGATTTCGTCGTAGGCCTTGGCCTTTTTCTTCAATTCCTGGTCATTCAGGAACAGGCCGATCAGGCTCTGCGCGGCAGAGGTCTTGGCCAGTTTGACGAAGCCCGCTGCCTCGACTTCCAGCGCCTTGTCACGACCGAAGTTGGCGGCTTTCTGGATGGTCTTGATGGCTTCGACCGGCGCCGGGTAGTTCGGGCCAGCCTGGCCGGCGACAAAACCCTTGGCGGTTTCGAAGGACATCATTTGTTCGATGGCGTTGAGCTTGAGCTTTTCCAGCTTCGGCTGACGCTTGGCCTTGTAGTCGAACTCGCCGGAGATGGCGCGCTTGACGGTGGCCAGAGCCGCTTCATGCAGTTTTTCCGGGGCGACGACAGCGTCGACCGCACCGACTTTCAGGGCGTCTTCAGCACGGTTTTCCTTGCCGGCGGCAATCCATTCGATAGCGTTGTCGGCACCGATGATGCGTGGCAGGCGAACGGTACCGCCGAAGCCCGGGTAGATGCCCAGCTTGACTTCCGGCAGGCCGATCTTGGCGCTGGAGGACATGACGCGATAGTCAGCTGCCAGGCACATTTCCAGACCGCCGCCCAGTGCGATGCCATTGATCGCGGCGACAGTCGGAACGTTGAGGTCTTCGAAATCGCTGAAAATCTTGTTGGCTTCGAGGTTGCCTGCGACAAGCTCTGCATCCGGCAGCTTGAAGTTATCGACAAATTCGGTGATGTCGGCGCCGACGATGAAGACGTCCTTGCCACTGCTGACGATCACACCCTTGACCGACGCATCTGCCTTGATGGCGTCCACGGCCGAACGCAATTCGTTCAGGGTAAGACGGTTGAACTTGTTGACGGACTCACCCTTGAGGTCGAAATTCAATTCGACGATGCCACTTTCAAGAGCCTTAACCGTGATGGCTTTACCTTCGTAAATCATCAACTGATCTCCACGATATGGAAGCTGAACAGTACACGTCGGACGCTAACTTCTGACTCGGCAGCGACGTTTCCATCGATGCTACGCCAATCCGCCAGGCACACCCGCCAACGCGATAGTCGGGATTCTGGAAGAGCCGTCTGGTAATACAAACGCTCAATTCATACGCCCGTTTGATTCGGGTACGCCACATTCAGGCAAAATCCGACAATTGTCAATCGCCCAAAAGGTTGTTTGAAACGCGACTTCTTAGTCATTCCAGACGGGCACGCACCATCAACAAGCCTGCTCATCTCAGGACATTCATAGAATCAATCTTTAGAAAAGTCGCCCTAATACGTGGCCCCATAACCGATTCGCGGCTACGCTGGCACAATCCTGGAGCGAAAATATGGATGCGTGGCCGAAAACCAGGCGTAAGATCAGCGACAACTCTCTCCCCCGTCGGTCAGAACCAGGGGACTAGAAAGGATTTACCGGCCTGCCTGGCCAACCCAGCCCGACCCTGTCGGGCTTTTTATTGCCTGCCTGCGCCATTGCAGCGCAGGTCATGCTTCACGCCAGCGCCTTGAGCACCGCGGCAATGTCTTGCAAAACACTGGCCTCGCCACGTTCGCCCCAATACAAGACGATCATCTGCCGGTCGGCTTCGACCTTGAACACGTTGGCCGGCAGCGTGCGAAAGTGCTCGAGCAAGGCAGGGTCCGCACAGGCTTCCCGCCATTGGTTGACCCACATGCCCGGCGCACTTTGCCAGTAGGCCCAGCAGGCCGGCTGTGTGCCGCGCCGCGGCCGATGGTATTGCGCACAGGGGCTTGGAGGCTGCGGATCCATCCAGTGCGGCCACTCCTGAGGCGCCAATTGCATGCCCAAGCCCATGCGGCGCGCCTCCATGCGCAGGGCGATCTGCCCGCTCTGGCGGCGCGACGGGCGCAGCCAGGCCAGCGGGCTCAACACCACCGCGAGGATTGACACCACTATCCAGACCGTCATATCTGTACTCCCGATTCTTGATGAGTCGATTGATCCAGGTCGGAACCAATCCGCTTGAAACCAGCCATACTTGAAGCTATTGCAATCCTCAGGAGGTGCACCTCATGCCCTACCACCATATTCTGGTCGCCGTAGATCTAACCGAAGAGTGCGATCCTGTTATCCACCGGGCCCGCGAGCTTTCGGTCAGCAACAGCGCCAAATTGTCCCTGGTGCATATTGTCGAGCCGATGGCCATGGCGTTCGGCGGCGACGTGCCGATGGACCTGTCCCAATTGCAACAGCAGCAGTTCGACCAGGCCAAGGAACGCCTCGATCGCCTCATCACCAAATACCCTGAGCTGTCCAAGGAATACAGCCACCTGACCTATGGCCAGCCACGCCAGGAAATCCACCATCTGGCCAAGGAACAGGAATGCGACCTGATCGTGGTCGGCAGCCATGGCCGGCACGGCCTGGCCCTGCTATTGGGCTCGACCGCCAACGACGTGCTGCACGGCGCCCCTTGCGACGTGCTGGCCGTGCACCTGGTCAAGCGCTGAGCCCGCCGCCGGCAGAATTCTCCGCCCGCACCGGCCCTGCAAAAAAAGCCCGACATGTATGTCGGGCTTTTTTATTGACGCCAGGTCACTCAGGCATCCAGCTCGGCCCAGCGCTCGACCATCGCATCCAGTTCAGCGTTGAGCTGTTCCAGCTGGGCGATGACCGCCGTGGTCTCGGCCGCAGGACGCTGATAGAAGCCGGCGTCGGCCATCTCCGCTTCCACGCTGGCGATCTGCTGCTCCATGGCTTCGATCTGGCCAGGCAACGCCTCGAGCTCCCGCTGCAACTTGTAGCTGAGCTTCTTCTTGGCCGCAGGTGCTTCCTGTGCCGCAGCGGGTGCCGCAGCGACAGGCGCCACCACCGCCGAGTTCAGCTCGGCCTTGCCCGACTTGTTCTCGGTCACACCCAGCAGGCGTGGCGAACCGCCCTGGCGCAGCCAGTCCTGATAACCACCGACGTATTCGCGAACCTTGCCTTCGCCTTCGAACACTAGGGTACTGGTCACCACATTATCGAGGAATGCCCGGTCGTGGCTGACCATCAGCACGGTGCCCTGGAAGGTCAGCAGCACTTCTTCCAGCAGCTCGAGGGTTTCCACGTCCAGGTCGTTGGTCGGTTCGTCGAGCACCAGCAGGTTGGCCGGCTTGCTGAACAGCTTGGCCAGCAACAGGCGGGCACGCTCGCCACCGGACAGCGCCTTGACCGGCGTGCGGGCACGCTGCGGGCTGAACAGGAAATCCCCCAGATAGCTGAGCACGTGACGGCTCTGGCCATCGATATCGATAAAGTCGCGACCTTCGGCGACGTTGTCGATCACGGTCTTTTCCAGGTCCAGTTGATGACGCAACTGGTCGAAGTAGGCCACATCGATACGCGTCCCCTCCTCGACCTTGCCGCTGCTCGGCACCAGGCCACCCAGCATCAGCTTGAGCAGTGTGGTCTTGCCGGTGCCGTTGGCGCCGAGCAGGCCGATACGGTCACCGCGCTGCAGGACCATGGAGAAATTCTTGACCAGGAATGGCCCGCCCGGATGAGCGAAGCTCACGTCTTCGAGCACCATGACCTGTTTGCCGGACTTGTCGGCGGTTTCCAGCTGGATATTGGCCTTGCCGGTGCGCTCGCGACGTTCGCTGCGCTCGACCCGCAGGGCCTTGAGGGCGCGCACGCGGCCTTCGTTACGGGTACGGCGGGCCTTGATGCCTTGGCGAATCCAGACTTCCTCCTGGGCCAGGCGCTTGTCGAACAGCGCATTGGCCGTTTCTTCGGCCGCCAGCACCGCCTCCTTGTGCACCAGGAAGCTGGCATAGTCACCGTTCCAGTCGATCAGCCCACCACGGTCCAGTTCGAGAATCCGGGTCGCCAGGTTCTGCAGGAAGGAACGGTCGTGGGTAATAAAGAGGACAGCGCCCTGGAAGTCCTTCAGGGCTTCTTCCAGCCAGGCGATGGCGCCGATATCCAGGTGGTTGGTCGGTTCGTCGAGCAGCAGCAGGTCCGGCTCGGACACCAGGGCCTGGGCCAGCAGGACGCGACGGCGCCAGCCACCGGACAACTCGGCGAGGGTCTTGTCGGCCGGCAGCTGCAGGCGGCTCAGGGTGCTGTCCACCAGCGTCTGCAAGCGCCAGCCATCACGGGCTTCGAGGTCGTGCTGGACGTGCATGAGCTTTTCCAGATCGGCATCGGTGACAATGTTCTGGCTCAGATGGTGATACTGCGCCAGCAGCTCGCCAACACCATCAAGGCCTTGGGCGACGACGTCGAACACCGTCCGCTCGTCGGCCACTGGCAATTCCTGCGGCAATTCGCCGATTTTCAGACCGGGCGCGCGCCATACGGAACCGTCGTCGGGCTTCTGATCGCCCTTGACCAGCTTCAGCATGCTGGACTTGCCAGTGCCGTTACGGCCGATGATGCACACCCGCTCACCACGGGCGATCTGCCAGGACACCTTGTCCAACAACGGCATAGCGCCGAACGCAAGGGACACATCGCTGAATTTGAGCAGGGTCATGAGCTTCTCCAAAAACCGGGCGCGCATTCTACCTGAGTTGAGGCCTCAGAAGGCCGGCATTTTCACTGCTGAAGCGCCCTGAACAACATTTGCAACGAACTGGCGACAAGAGGCCGGCAAAGCTTTCACCCGCTGCTGGCAAAAGGCTAAGCTAGAGAGTAATCAGTGTTGGCATTGTCGGCACTTGTCATGATTTCTCTGCCCGGATGTCTCATGCGCAGTCGCCTTTTCAGTCTTTTGTCCTGCCTGCTTCTTTCTGCCTCTGCCGTGCACACTGCTCAGGCCGCGGACCTCTCACTCCAGCGTCAATATTACGATGAAGCCAAACGCGCCCTGGCCAAGGGCGACACAGGCCCGTATTTCCGCTACCGCCAGGTCCTCGCCGACTACCCGCTCGAGCCCTACCTGGCCTACGACGAACTGACCGCCCGGCTAAAGACCGCCAGCAACGCCGAGATCGAAAAGTTTCTCCGTGAACACGGCGACCTGCCCCAGGCCAACTGGATGAAACTGCGCTGGTTGCGCTGGCTGGCCGAACGCGGCGACTGGGCCACCTTCGTCAAGTATTACGACCCCAAGCTCAACTTCACCGAGCTGGACTGCCTGAACGCGCAATACCAGTTGGGCCACAACCTCAAGGCCGAAGGTTATGCCGCCACCGACAAGCTCTGGCTCAGCGGAAAATCCCTGCCGGCCACCTGCGACGCGCTGTTCGCCCAGTGGGCCGCCGAAGGCCAGTTGACCGAACAGAAGCGCTGGCAGCGCGCCAAGCTGGCCGCCGAAGCCCGCAACTACCCACTGGCCAATAGCCTGGTCAAAAGCATGAGCACCCTCGCCCCTCAGGGTCGGCTGCTGGTGGACGTTGCCCAGAAGCCCGAGCTGCTCAGCCAGCCATCGCGCTTCACTCCGGCCAGCGAAGCCATGTCCGACGTGGTCGGTCTGGGTCTGCGCCGCCTGGCCCGCCAGGATCCGGACAGGGCCATGGCCCTGCTCGACGGTTATGCCAGTAGCATGCACTTCTCCCGTGACGAAAAAGTGGCGATTGCCCGGGAAATCGGCCTGACCTTGGCGCGGCGCTTCGACAGCCGCGGCCTGGAGGTGATGACCAAATACGATCCCGAGCTGCGCGACAACACGGTTTCCGAGTGGCGCCTGCGCCTGCTGCTGCGCCTGGCTCGCTGGGAAGATGCCTACCAGTTGACCCGCAAGCTGCCCCAGGACCTGGCGACCACCAACCGTTGGCGCTACTGGCAGGCGCGCAGCCTGGAACTGGCCGAGCCACAGAACCCTCAGGCCCAGACCCTCTACAAGGGCCTGGCCAACGAGCGTGACTTCTATGGTTTCCTCGCGGCCGACCGTACCCAACTGCCTTATCAGCTGAACAACAAACCGCTGGTGCTCAGCCAGCAGGTGATCAACAAGGTACGCAATACGCCTGGCGTGCGGCGCGCGCTGGAGTTCCATGCCCGCGGCCAGATCGTTGATGGCCGGCGTGAGTGGTACCACGTCAGCCGTCACTTCAACCGTGACGAAATGGTCGCCCAGGCCAAGCTGGCCTACGACTTGAAATGGTACTTCCCGGCCATTCGCACCATCAGCCAGGCGAAGTACTGGGACGACCTGGACATCCGTTTCCCGATGGCCCACCGCGACACCCTGGTGCGCGAAGCCAAGGTCCGCGGCCTGCACTCGAGCTGGATATTCGCGATCACCCGCCAGGAAAGTGCGTTCATGGACGACGCTCGCTCGGGCGTCGGCGCGACCGGCCTGATGCAGTTGATGCCTGGTACCGCGAAGGAAACCGCGCGCAAGTTCAGCATCCCGCTGGCCTCGCCGCAGCAAGTGCTGAACCCGGACAAGAACATCCAGCTCGGTGCCGCCTACCTGAGCCAGGTGCACAGCCAGTTCAACGGCAACCGGGTGCTCGCGTCCGCCGCCTACAACGCCGGCCCCGGTCGTGTGCGCCAATGGCTCAGGGGCGCCGACCACCTGAGTTTCGATGTCTGGGTGGAAAGCATTCCGTTCGACGAAACCCGCCAGTACGTGCAGAACGTGCTGTCCTACTCGGTGATCTACGGCCAGAAACTCAATTCGCCACAACCGCTGGTGGACTGGCATGAGCGGTATTTCGACGATCAATAAGTAATAACGCCTCATAAAAATGCCCGCAGCGATGCGGGCATTTTTGCTTCCAGCGCAGGCTCAGGAAGCAGCCTGGCCATCGCTGAACTGCAGCGCCGCCAGACGCGCATACAGCGGATTGCTGGCAATCAACTCCTGGTGAGTACCCACCGCCACCAACCGCCCCTGATCCATCACCGCGATGCGGTCGGCATTTTTCACCGTGGCCAGGCGGTGGGCGATCACCAGGGTGGTGCGATTCTTCATCAGGCTCGGCAAGGCCTGCTGGATCAAATGTTCGCTCTGGGCATCCAGGGCGCTGGTGGCTTCATCCAGCAACAGGATCGGCGCATCCACCAGCAGCGCCCGGGCAATCGCCAGGCGCTGGCGCTGGCCACCGGAAAGCCCCAGCCCCGCGTCGCCGAGGTGGGTCTGGTAACCCTCGGGCATTTTCTCGATGAAGTCATGGGCGTAGGCGATCCTTGCCGCCTCCCTGACCTGCTCCGGGGTGGCCGAGGGTTTGCCATAACGAATGTTCTCCTCGATGCTGCCGAAGAACAGCGCCGGGCTTTGCGACACCAGGGCAAAACAGCGCCGCACATCCTGCGGGTCGAGCCGGGTCAAGGGCACGCCATCGAGCAGGATGCGCCCCTGCTCCGGATCGTAGAAGCGCAGCAGCAGATCGTAGAGGGTCGACTTGCCCGCCCCCGACGGCCCGACCAGTGCCAGGGTTTCCCCCTCGCGAACCGTCAGGCTCAGGCCATCGACAGCATAACTGTCCGGACGCGACGGATAAGAGAAGCGCAGGTTTTCCAGCACCAGCTCGCCCCGCACCCGCTCGGGCAAGCTGACCAGACCGTCGCTCGGCGGCTGGATGAGGTTTTCCGAACGCAGCAACTCGGCAATCCGCTCCGCCGCGCCGGCGGCCCGTTGCAGCTCGCCAATCACTTCGCTCAGGGTACCGAAGGCACTGCCGACGATCAGGCTGTAGAAGACAAAGGCCGCCAGCTCGCCACTGGAAATGCGCCCGGCAATCACATCCATGCCACCGACCCAGAGCATCACCCCGACCGCCCCCAGCACTAGCACGATCACCAGGGTAATCAGCCAGGCACGCTGGACGATACGCCGCCGCGCGGTGGTGAACGCCTCCTCCACTGTCAGGGCAAAACGCCGCTCATCCTGGGGTTGGTGGTTATAGGCCTGGACGGTCTTGATCTGGCCCAGGGTTTCCGCCACATAGCTGCCGACGTCGGCGATACGGTCCTGGCTCAAGCGCGACAGGCTGCGCACCCGGCGACCGAAAATCAGGATCGGCACCAACACCAGGGGCAAGGCGATCACCACGATGCTGGTGAGCTTGGGGTTGGTGACAAACAACAGCACGATGCCGCCGATGACCATCAATGCATTGCGCAAAAACAGCGAGAGAGACGAACCGATCACCGACTGCAGCAAGGTGGTGTCAGCGGTCAGCCGCGACTGGATCTCCGAGCTGCGATTGTTCTCATAGAAGCCCGGGTGCAGGTAGATCAGATGGTTGAATACCTGCCGACGGATATCCGCCACGCAGCGTTCGCCAATCCACGACACCAGGTAGAAACGCACGAACGTCCCCACCGCCAGCCCCAGCACCAGCAGCAGAAACAAGCCGATGGACTGGTTGAGCAGGTCCGGCGATCCGGTCATGAAGCCCTGGTCCACCAACAGGCGGATACCCTGCCCCATGGATAGGGTGATGCCCGCGGTCACCACCAGCGCCAGCAACGCCCCCAGGGCCTGCCAGCGATAAGGCGCGATAAAACGACTGGCCAGGCGAATCGCCCGGCGTTGACGCGAAGAAAGCATGAAGTTCATCCGGGAGCACACCTGGGAACGGCCCCGCCCCATTCACTGCTGCCTGATCCAGCAGAGCGTGAGGCGAAGCCCTGTTTGTCGGAATCGATTTCCTGGAACCTTCTTTTCCTGAAACCTTCTTTCTTTTTCTGGAACTTCGGTAAATCACAATGAGTCAGGTTAATTATGTCCGCTGACACTAGAGCCTAGATGCTATTGGTCTAAGGTCCGAGTGGAAGTCCACAGGCATTTCTGTTGGACTGAGGACTCCACCGGATAGAAAACGCCGTAGTGGGACCTTGCAGGGAGTTGTCATAGCTTGGTCACCTGGCGGTTTTAAAGTAAGCGCACAACCTGATGAGGAGACAGGCCATGTCCTTGCAAAACAGCAGCAATGACAAGATTGAAGTGATTCGTACCCACCCCGACCAGTCTCTGGGATGCGCCATCATCGACGCTCAGGGTCGCGAAGTACCGATCACCGAAGACATGATCCAGAACGCCTGCCGCGAACTGGAAAAGCGACTGGTCAAGCCTGCGCAGCAAGATTGACACATAGCCTCACGTCCTCTTGACCCGGCCCTGAAGCCGGGTTTTTTATGCCTGCCAGAAACGCCTCGGCTCAAGACCCGTTCAGCGAACCGACACCGCCCCCAGGGCCGATACGATCTGCTGCAAGCCTGGCGCTTCACCCTGGATACGCACGGCCAGCCCATCGATTTCACGTCGCGGCGGATAACCCTTGCGCAACGCATCGAAGGCCGCGCGCTGCTCGGCCACGCTGCCCACCAGGCTGCGGCGCAAATCCGCATCGTCGCGCCGCGGGTCGTAGACCGCCCGACAGATCATCGCCAGGGACCAGGCCGGGTCGCTGCCGGCATCGAGGCTCACCTCCGACAGCCATGGCCGAGGCAGCAGGTCGCGCAAATGAATCGCTTGCGGCTGTCCAAGGTAATCGCACAGCGCCTGATAGATCTGTGCCGTCCCGCGCTGCCGGCCATCGAGGCTGTAACCGGCGATATGCGGCGTGGCCAGCACGCAGAGCTCGGCCAGGGCCACGTCGACCTGGGGTTCGCCTTCCCAGACATCCAGCACCGCCTGCAGGTCTTCGCGTTCGAGCAACACCTCGCGCAGGGCGCTGTTATCCACCACCGCGCCACGGCTGGCGTTGATCAGCCAGGCGCCGGGGCGCAGCTGGCGCAGGCGCTGCTCGTCCAGCAGGTGCCAGGTCGACAGCTCGCCGGCCTTGGTCAAGGGGGTGTGCAAGCTGATGACATCGCACTGGGCGAGGATCTGTTCCAGGCTGACATAGTCGCCACCTTCCGCCACCTGCCGTGGCGGGTCGCAGACCAGGACTTTCCAGCCCAGGCCGCGCAGCACCTCGATCAGCCGTCCACCGACCTCGCCCGCGCCCACCACGCCGTACGTGCGCTGCGTCAGGTCGGCGCCTTCGATTTCCGCCAGGGTCAGCAGGCTGCCCAGCACATAGTCGACCACCCCGCGCGCATTGCAGCCCGGCGCGCTGGACCAGCGAATGCCCGCCTCGTGGAAATACTCGAGGTCCAGGTGATCGGTGCCAATGGTACAGGTCCCGACAAACCGCACCTGGCTGCCCTCGAGCAGGGCGCGGCTGACCTGGGTCACCGAACGGACCAACAGCACATCGGCGCCCTCGATGGCGGCGCGGTCGATGGCCCGCCCCGGGAAACGGCGGATCTCGCCGAATCCGGCAAAAAAGGCATCGAGCAGGGGAATATTTTCGTCGGCAACAATCAGCATGGCAGGCTCCTTTCGCGGAGCCGCAGTTTAGGCTTAGAAGGCCGTGTTGGGCCAGCGAGCAATCCACCCCGCCGGCCACCGCCAGCACTTACAAATAGACAACAGAGGTTTTTTCCTGACTCATCCGTCAATGCGTAGAATACGCCGCCCTGCGCATCAACCCTGTGGACGCTTCGCCTGTGAATTCCGTGACCGATACCCCTGCCACCTCCCTCAACCGCCCGGCCCGGGTGCGCCTTGAACTGCGCAGCCTGCTAACCCTGGCCTTGCCGATCATGATCGCGCAACTGGCGACCACGGCCATGGGCTTCGTCGACGCGGTGATGGCCGGACGGGTCAGCCCACGGGACCTGGCGGCCGTGGCGCTGGGCAACTCGATCTGGATCCCGGTGTTCCTGTTGATGACTGGCACCCTGCTGGCCACCACACCCAAAGTGGCCCAGCGGGTCGGCGCCGGCACCTACGGCGAGATTGGCCCGATCGTGCGCCAGGCGCTGTGGCTGGCCCTGGCGGTCGGCCTGAGCGCCAGCCTGATTCTGCTCAGTGCCGAGCCGGTGCTGCACCTGATGAACGTCGACCCGACACTGATCGGCCCCTGCATGGAATACCTGCACGGCATCGCCAGCGGCCTGCCGGCGGTGGCGCTGTATTACGTGCTGCGTTGCTGCAGCGACGCCCTGGGGCGCACCCGGCCGAGCATGGTCATCGGCCTGTTCGGTCTGGCCCTGAACATCCCTATCAACTACGTATTCATCTATGGCCACCTCGGTGTGCCGGCCATGGGCGGCGTCGGTTGCGGCTGGGCCACGGCGATCGTGATGTGGGCGATGATGCTGGCCATGGCCGGCTGGACCCGCTGGGCCCCGGCCTACCAGAGCAGCCAACTGTTCAAGCGTTTCGACTGGCCGCAATGGGCGGTGATCAAGCGTTTGCTGAGCGTCGGCCTGCCGATCGGCATCGCGGTGTTCGCCGAATCGAGCATCTTCGCGGTGATCGCCCTGCTGATCGGCAGCCTCGGCGCCACGGTGGTGGCCGGGCACCAGATCGCCCTGAACATCAGCTCCCTGCTGTTCATGATTCCGTATTCCCTGGGCATGGCGGTCACGGTGCGGGTCGGCCAGGCCCTGGGCGCCGGCAACCCGTATCAGGCGCGCTTCGCCGCCGGCGTCGGCCTGGGCGCGGCGCTGGCCTTCGCCCTGCTCTCCGCGAGCCTGATCCTGCTGCTGCGTGAGTCCATCGCCTCGATCTACACCCCGGACACCGCAGTGATCCAGGTCGCAGCGATGCTGATCGTGTACGCCGCGCTCTACCAGTTCTCCGACGCGATCCAGGTGATCTGCGCAGGCGCCCTGCGCGGCTACCAGGACACTCGGGTGACCATGGTCCTGACGCTGCTCGCCTACTGGGGCATCGGCTTACCGGTGGGTTATGTGCTGGGGCTGACCGACTGGTTCGGCCCTGCCAGCGGCCCGAGCGGGCTGTGGGAAGGCTTGATCGCCGGCCTGAGCTGCGCGGCGCTGATGCTGTCGATCCGCCTGGCACGCAGCGCGCGCAAGCGAATCCGCATCAGCCGGGTGGCGGGTTAATCGGACTTCTTGCGAATCCAGTACAGATAGGTGCCGGCCTGTTCCTGCTGGGCGACCAGCTCATGGTCGAGGAACACGCAGAACTTGGGGATGTCGCGGCGGGTCGAGGGATCGGTGGCGATCACCTTGAGCAGGCCGCCGGGCTGCAGGTCACGAATATGCTGGTGCAACATCATGACCGGCTCCGGGCAATTGAGCCCGGTGGCATCCAGCGTGCCGTCGACCGGCGTATCGATGATTTGACTCATAACTCACTCCTGAAACTGGCCGGCATTGTCGCGCAATGCCGGCATCGGCGCTATCTGTGACATTGCGCCGCAACTGTGTTCAACGAGCCTTGGGCTTCTTTTCATCCAGCCGCCGCAGGTGGCAGGTCACTTCTTCACGGTCGTGGTACAGCTGCTTGCAGCCGATGGCCACGCGAATGCCACGCGCCTTGAAGCCATCCTCGATCCGCTCGAGCAAACGCTTCACTTCTGCGTAACGCTGCTTCATCGGCAGCTTCAGGTTGACCACCGCTTCGCGGCAGTGCCCCTCGCCGATCCAGGTTTCCAGCAAGGCGGCGTTGCGCGCCGGTTTCTCGACGATGTCGCAGACCATCCAGTCCACCGGCTGCTTGGGCTTGAAGGTGAAACCGTCGGCCATCAGGTGCTGCACCAGGCCGGTGTCCATCAGGCTTTCGGCCATCGGCCCGTTGTCGACAGCGGTGACCAGCATGCCGCGGTTGACCAGTTGCCAGGTCCAGCCACCCGGGGCGGCGCCGAGGTCGACGCCGGTCATGTCGCCGTGCAGGCGCTCGTCCCACTGCTCGCGAGGAATGAAGTGATGCCAGGCCTCCTCCAGCTTCAGGGTCGAGCGGCTGGGCGCTTCACGGGGGAACTTCAAGCGCGGAATGCCCATCGGCCACATGGCCGAATTGCCGGCATCGGCCAGGCCGACAAACACCTCGCGGCCGCTTTTGAAGGTCAGCAGCAAGCGCGGCTTGCCGGCATCGTCCACCAGCTTGCCGGCTGCCGTCAGGGCCTTGCGCAGCGGTGCTTCGAATTTCTTGCAGAAGTTCGACAGCTCTTTGCCGTCATTGGTATCCACCACTTCCAGCCACAGGCTGCCGCAGGTCGGGAAGCTCGCCAGATGGGCCAGGATCACGCTGATACGGTCGGTTTCCGGCAGATCGACGAAGACGCCCCGCGCCCACTGTCGCGGGAAGATCAGTTCGGCAAAACGCAACTCGCGCATCAGACGCTCGGCGCCGTCTTCTTCGCTGCACACAAACTCGGCACAGGCGGTGCTCGGCTTGGCCTTGGCGTACCCGGCCACGTTCAGGCGCGCGGCATGGTCGGCGATCTCGGAACAGACTTCGCCTTCGAAGCCCGGCCGGCAGTGCATAAAGAGGGTGTTCATCGAATCTCCTGGGCAATTGGCAATGAATCATGCGCAAACCCGCTGTAGCAAAGCCTGTCACGAAAACCGGCGCATGATAGCCGAGTTCGGAACCTTGGACTTGTCCATAGAGTCCAGTTATTAGCCAGCTACTGAAAACAGGGCTAGCTTAAGAGCTCTGCCCTTCCCGTCAGGTCCGTAGCCGTGCGGACCAAAAGGAGTGATTCAATGCCGTCCCTCGATAGCCTGAAAACCCTTAAAACATTAAAAGTCGACGACAAGACCTACCACTATTTCAGCCTGCCGGAAGCCGCCAAGCGCCTTGGCGATCTCGACAAGCTGCCGATGTCGTTGAAAGTCCTGCTGGAAAACCTGCTGCGCTGGGAAGACGAAAAGACCGTCACCGGCGCCGACCTCAAGGCCCTCGCCGCCTGGCTCAAGGAGCGTCGCTCGGATCGCGAGATCCAGTACCGACCGGCGCGGGTACTGATGCAGGACTTCACCGGCGTGCCGGCGGTGGTCGACCTGGCGGCCATGCGCGCGGCCATGGCCAAGGCCGGCGGCGACCCGCAACGCATCAACCCGCTGTCGCCGGTGGACCTGGTGATCGACCACTCGGTGATGGTCGACAAGTTCGCCAGCAGCACCGCCTTCGAACAGAACGTCGACATTGAAATGCAGCGCAATGGCGAACGTTATGCCTTCCTGCGCTGGGGCCAGAGCGCCTTCGACAACTTCAGCGTGGTGCCTCCGGGCACCGGCATCTGCCACCAGGTCAACCTGGAATACCTGGGCCGCACGGTCTGGACCAAGGACGAAGACGGCCGCACCTACGCCTTCCCCGACACCCTGGTCGGCACCGACTCCCACACCACCATGATCAACGGCCTCGGCGTGCTCGGCTGGGGCGTGGGCGGCATCGAGGCCGAGGCGGCGATGCTCGGCCAGCCGGTGTCGATGCTGATCCCGGAAGTCATCGGTTTCAAACTGACCGGCAAGCTCAAGGAAGGCATTACCGCCACCGACCTGGTGCTGACCGTCACCCAGATGCTGCGCAAGAAAGGCGTGGTCGGCAAATTCGTCGAGTTCTATGGCGACGGCCTGGCCGACCTGCCGTTGGCCGACCGCGCCACCATCGCCAACATGGCCCCGGAATACGGCGCCACCTGCGGTTTCTTCCCGGTGGACGACGTCACCCTGGAATACTTGCGCCTGTCCGGCCGCCCGGACGCCGTGGTGAAGCTGGTGGAGGCCTACAGCAAGACCCAGGGCCTGTGGCGCCTGCCGGGCCAGGAGCCGGTGTTCACCGACAGCCTGGCGCTGGACATGGGCACGGTGGAAGCCAGCCTGGCCGGGCCGAAGCGGCCGCAGGACCGGGTCTCGCTGCCGAACGTCGGCCAGGCCTTCACTGACTTTCTCGACCTGCAGTTCAAGCCCACCAGCAAGGAAGAAGGCCGCCTGGAAAGCGAAGGCGGTGGTGGCGTGGCCGTGGGCAGCGCGGACCTGATAGGCGAAGTCGATTACGCCCACAATGGCCAGACCTATCGCCTGAAAAACGGCGCGGTGGTGATCGCCGCTATTACCTCCTGCACCAACACCTCCAACCCCAGCGTGATGATGGCCGCCGGCCTGGTGGCGAAAAAGGCCGTGGAAAAAGGCCTCAAGCGCAAACCCTGGGTGAAGAGTTCGCTGGCCCCGGGTTCGAAAGTGGTCACCGACTACTACAAGGCCGCCGGGTTGACCCAATACCTCGACGCCCTGGGTTTCGACCTGGTGGGTTATGGCTGCACCACCTGCATCGGCAACTCCGGCCCCTTGCCGGAGCCGATCGAGAAAGCCATCCAGAAAGCCGACCTGACCGTCGCCTCAGTGCTGTCCGGTAACCGCAACTTCGAAGGCCGCGTGCACCCGCTGGTGAAAACCAACTGGCTGGCCTCGCCACCGCTGGTGGTCGCCTATGCCCTGGCCGGCAGCGTGCGCATCGATATCAGCCGCGAGCCGCTGGGCGAAGGCAAGGACGGCAAGCCAGTCTACCTGCGCGACATCTGGCCAAGCAGCCAAGAGATCGCCGAGGCGGTCACCCAGGTCAACACCCGGATGTTCCACAAGGAATACGCCGAGGTATTCGCCGGCGACGCCCAGTGGCAGGCCATCGAAGTACCGCAGGCCGCGACCTATGTGTGGCAGGCGGATTCCACCTATATCCAGCACCCACCCTACTTCGACGACATCTCCGGCCCTCTGCCGGTGATCAAGGATGTGACGGGCGCGCGGATCCTGGCGCTGCTGGGCGACTCGGTAACCACCGACCACATCTCCCCGGCCGGCAACATCAAGGCCGATAGCCCGGCCGGCCACTATCTGCGCGAGCAAGGCGTGGAACCGCGGGACTTCAACTCCTACGGCTCGCGTCGCGGCAACCATCAGGTGATGATGCGCGGCACCTTCGCCAACATCCGCATCCGCAACGAAATGCTCGGCGGCGAGGAAGGCGGCAACACTATTTACATTCCCACCGGCGAGAAACTGGCGATCTATGACGCGGCCATGCGTTACCAGCAATCGGGTACGCCACTGGTAGTGATTGCCGGCCAGGAGTACGGCACCGGCTCCAGTCGCGACTGGGCGGCCAAGGGCACCAACCTGCTGGGGGTCAAGGCGGTGATCGCCGAGAGCTTCGAGCGCATCCACCGCTCCAACCTGGTGGGCATGGGCGTGCTGCCGCTGCAGTTCAAGCTCGACCAGAACCGCAAGAGCCTGAACCTCACCGGCAAGGAAACCCTGGATATCCGGGGCCTGACCGGCGTCGAACTGACACCGCGGATGAACCTGACCCTGGTGATCACCCGCGAGGATGGCAGCCAGGAAAAGGTCGAGGTGCTGTGCCGCATCGATACCCTGAACGAAGTGGAATACTTCAAGTCCGGCGGGATCCTGCACTACGTCCTGCGGCAGTTGATCGCGGCGTAACACCATGCTGCAAAACCAACACCGCCTACGGGCGGTGTTTTTGTTTCACTTATTCATCGCCCCCGCCTCGTTATACTGGCCCCTCGCTCGTTCTATCCAGTAACCGTCGACGCAGGTGGCGCGAGCGGCTGATTCCATTCTTTTCGCAACAAGGATTTCACATGACTGTTCTGCCATGGATGTACCTGGCACTTCTCTCCATTGGCTACGCCCTGGCCCTGAGCTACGGCCAACTGGGCCTGCTGGCGGCGGTTTCCGTTGCCTTGCTGCTGTGCGCGGGCTTTGCCGTTCGCCAGCAGAAAAGCCCTTACGCGCGTTACCTGGGACACGGCCTGTTCGTGGTACTGGCCCTGGCGCTGGCCATGCATTGGCTGCCCGGTTTCTACAATGGCCGGGCAATTGGCCCGGAACGCTTGACCGCCGATGCCGTGCCGTTCTCCATGTACCTGAACCAGGACAAACCGCTGATCGGCTTCTGGCTGTTGCTGGTCTGCCCCTGGATCATCGGGCGCCGCTCGCTGCGCCTGTCTCTCTACACCACTGCCCTGGCCTTGACCCTGACCGCCCTGGCGGCCCTGGGCGGCGCGGTATTGCTGGGTATCATCGACTGGGCGCCGAAATGGCCGGACCAGGCCTGGCTGTGGGTGCTGAACAACCTGCTGCTGGTCACCCTGGTGGAGGAAGCGCTGTTTCGTGGCTACATCCAGGGTGGCCTGAGCCGTCGCTTCAAGAATCTGCCCTATGGCGAAAACCTGGCGCTGATGTGCGCGGCCCTGCTGTTCGGCCTGGTGCATGTGGGCGCCGGCTGGCAATGGTGGCTGCTGGCGAGCATCGCCGGGGTCGGTTACGGCCTCGCCTACCGTTTTGGCGGCCTGGGCGCTGCGGTGGCCACCCATTTCGGCTTGAACCTGCTGCACTTCGGGTTATTCACCTACCCGATGCTCGCGGGTTGACCCTGGCCAAGCCGGGGCTCCCTGGACGAGCCCCGGCTCTACCGCTCTCCCTCGCCCTTCGCTGCAGGATCAGGTCTCTGTCAATGAGGCACTTCTTAAATTCCTGAAAAAAACTTCAACAATTGGCGAAGACCGCCGACAACCTATCAAAGCCTTGCGGATAGAAAACCATGCGTAACAACCAGCCCGTCACCCAGCGCGAACGTACCTTTCCGGCTCAGCAACGGTTGATCTCCACCACCGATGCCAAAGGCGTGATCACCTACTGCAACGATGCCTTCGTTGAAATCAGTGGGTTTTCTCGTGAGGAACTGGTCCGCGCACCGCACAACCTGGTCCGTCACCCCGACGTTCCGGCCGCGGTGTTCGCGCATATGTGGGCCACCCTGAAACAAGGCTTGCCATGGATGGGCATTGTCAAGAATCGCTGCAAGACCGGTGACCATTACTGGGTCAATGCCTACGTGACACCGGTCTTCGAAGGCCAGCAAGTGGTCGGCTACGAGTCGGTGCGGGTCAAGCCCACCGCCGAGCAGATCCGCCGCGCCGAAGCGCTTTACCAACGCATCAACCAGGGCAAGTCGGCGATTCCGAAACGCGATAAATGGCTGCCGGTGCTCCAGGACTGGCTGCCGTTCATCCTGGTCAGCCAGCTGAGCTTCCTGATTGGCGCCTGGCTCGACTCTTCCTGGGGCTTTGCCCTCGCCGCCGGCCTTTGCGTGCCGCTCGGCCTGCTCGGGCTGAGCTGGCAACAGCGTGGCCTCAAGCGCTTGCTGCGCCTGGCCGAGCAGACCACCTCCGACCCGCTGATCGCCCAGATGTACACCGACAGCCGTGGCGCCCAGGCGCGTCTGGAGATGTCGATCCTCAGCCAGGAAGCCCGCCTGAAAACCTGCCTGACCCGCCTGCAGGACACCGCCGAGCACCTCAACGAGCAGGCACGGCAGTCCGATACCCTGGCGCACAACAGCTCCAGCGGCCTGGAACGCCAGCGTGTGGAAACCGAACAGGTGGCCACCGCGGTCAACCAGATGGCCGCCACCACCCAGGAAGTGGCCAGCCACGTGCAGCGCACCGCCGACGCCACCCAGGAAGCCAATCGCCTCACCGGGCGCGGTCGCGACATCGCCGGGGAAACCCGCGAAGCAATCCAGCGCCTGTCGGTGGTGGTGGGTGAAACCGGCCTGACCGTGACCCAGCTGGCCAAGGACAGCGACGAAATCGGCGGCGTGGTCGATGTGATCAAGGGCATCGCCGACCAGACCAACCTGCTGGCGTTGAACGCGGCCATCGAAGCGGCGCGCGCCGGGGAAATGGGTCGCGGCTTCGCAGTGGTGGCCGACGAGGTTCGCCAACTGGCGCAACGCACCAGCGAATCCACCGGCCAGATCCACAACCTGATCGCCAAGCTCCAGCAAACCGCCAGCACGGCGGTGCAGACCATGGACGCCGGGCATCGTCAGGCCGAGGAAGGCGTGGCCCGGGTGCTGGAAGCCGACCAGGCGCTGGTCGGCATCAGTGAAGCGGTGGCCAACATCACCGACATGACCACCCAGATCGCCGCCGCCACCGAAGAGCAAAGCGCAGTGGCCGAAGAGATCAGCCGCAATATCAGTACCATCGCCCAACTGGCCGACCAGACCTCGGAGCAGGCCCAGAACTCGGCACAGCTCAGCGAAGAGCTGACCCGCACCGCCAACACGCAATACTCGTTGGTCGAACGCTTCAACCGCTAAGCCGCAAAACAAAAAACCCGGAAGGTCCGCCTTCCGGGTTTTTTATTGCCTTTTTCCAGCCCCGCGCGCGTCTTCTGTATCTGTAGCGAAGCTTGCTCGCGATGGCAGCTTGGCAGTCGCCACCGTTGTCGCCTTGAAAACAATCGCGAGCAATCGAGCGTCGACCGGCTGCTACAGAAGAGTCGCTCAAGCATTCAGACTGCGCAAAACCTCGGCAACCTTCTGCGCGGCTGCCTCCAAGTGCTGCTCATGGGTGAAGCCCGAGGCCTTGAGCGGTTTCAGGTCATGGTCGGCGGCGACCAGCCAGAACAGCTCGATAGCCGGTGCCAGCGCATAGGCTTCGACCGCCGCCCGGTTACCCAGGGCGTCGCGCTCGCCCTGGACGATCAGGGTCCTGGTGCGCAATTCGGCCAAGTGGGCGACCCGCGGCTTCTCCGGTTTGCCGGCGGCATAAAACGGATACCCGAGGCACACCAGTGCATCGGCGCCCAGTTCGTCGGCCAGCAAACTGGCCATGCGCCCGCCCATGGACTTGCCGCCGATGGCCAGCCGCCCAGCGACATGAGGTCGCACCTGGGCATACACCTCACGCCAGCACTCCAGCAGCTTCGGCGCCGGGTTAGGCGGCCGTTTTCCACCATCGAGGCGACGCTGGGCCGTGTAGGGAAACTCGAAGCGCAGGACGTTGACCCCATGCGCCGCAAGGCGTGCGGCCATGTCACTCATGAAAGCGCTGTCCATCGGCGCGCCGGCGCCATGGGCCAGGATCAGGGTCAGCGATTCGCCGGCCGGCGGCTGCCGCGCGGCATCCCAGAGCCAGCCCCGTTCCCGCACGCACTGCGCCCATTGATCCCCGTCAATAACAGCCCCTTGCCGTTTGCCCATGCTTACCTCGCTTTTAGTCTGCCTATAACTCCAGAAGAAGTGAGCGCGCCTTGCCGTGCGCAGTCGCTTTCACTTCAGCTGAACCGTGGATGGGGAACCATGAACACTTCTATCAGTACCGCCTACAACTACAAGGTGGTCCGCCAATTCGCCATTATGACGGTGGTGTGGGGCATCGTCGGCATGGGGCTCGGGGTTTTTCTCGCTGCCCAGTTGGTCTGGCCCGAACTCAACTTCAACCTGCCCTGGACCAGTTTCGGGCGCCTGCGCCCGCTGCACACCAACGCGGTGATCTTCGCCTTTGGCGGCTGCGCCTTGTTCGCCAGCTCCTTCTACTCGGTGCAACGCACCTGCCAGACCCAGCTGTTCGCGCCGAAAATCGCCGCGTTCTGCTTCTGGGGCTGGCAGCTTGTAATCCTCTTGGCGGCCATCAGCCTGCCGCTGGGCTACACCAGTTCCAAGGAATACGCCGAGCTGGAATGGCCGATCGACATCCTCATCACCATCGTCTGGGTGGCCTACGCCATCGTGTTCTTCGGCACAGTGATGAAGCGCAACACCAAGCACATCTACGTCGGCAACTGGTTCTTTGGCAGTTTCATCATCACCGTGGCCATCCTGCACATCGTCAACAACCTGGAACTGCCAGTCAGCCTGACCAAGTCCTACTCGGTGTATGCCGGTGCGACCGACGCCATGGTCCAGTGGTGGTACGGCCACAACGCGGTGGGCTTCTTCCTGACCGCGGGCTTCCTGGGGATGATGTACTACTTCGTGCCCAAGCAGGCCGAGCGTCCGGTGTATTCCTATCGCCTGTCCATCGTGCACTTCTGGGCGCTGATCACCCTGTACATCTGGGCCGGTCCGCACCACCTGCACTACACCGCGCTGCCTGATTGGGCACAGTCCCTGGGCATGGTGATGTCGCTGATCCTCCTGGCACCGAGCTGGGGCGGCATGATCAACGGCATGATGACCCTCTCCGGCGCCTGGCATAAGTTGCGCAGCGACCCGATCCTGCGCTTCCTGGTGGTGTCCCTGGCGTTCTACGGCATGTCGACCTTCGAAGGTCCGATGATGGCGATCAAGACGGTCAACGCCCTCTCCCACTACACCGACTGGACCATCGGCCACGTACACGCCGGCGCACTGGGCTGGGTAGCGATGATCTCCATCGGCGCGCTGTACCACATGATCCCGAAAGTCTTCGGTCGCCAGCAGATGCACAGCATCGGCCTGATCAACGCGCACTTCTGGCTCGCCACCATTGGCACCGTGCTCTACATCGCCTCGATGTGGGTCAACGGTATCGCCCAAGGCCTGATGTGGCGCGCCGTCAACGAAGACGGGACCCTGACCTACTCCTTCGTCGAAACCCTGGTGGCCAGCCACCCAGGCTTCATCGTGCGGCTGGCCGGCGGCGCGATCTTCCTCTTCGGCATGTTGCTGATGGCCTACAACACCTGGCGCACCGTGCGCTCGGCACAGCCAGCCGAAATCACCGCCGCTGCGCAGATGGCCTGAGGAGTCCGCCATGAAACACGAAGTCATCGAGAAAAACGTCGGCCTGCTGATGCTGCTGATGGTGTTTGCCGTGAGCATCGGCGGTCTGACCCAGATCGTCCCGCTGTTCTTCCAGGACGTCACCAACAAGCCGGTCGAAGGCATGAAGCCCTACACCGCCCTGCAGTTGGAAGGCCGCGACATCTATATCCGCGAAGGCTGCGTCGGCTGCCACTCGCAGATGATCCGCCCGTTCCGCGCCGAGACCGAACGCTACGGCCACTACTCGGTCGCCGGCGAGAGCGTCTGGGACCACCCGTTCCTGTGGGGCTCCAAGCGTACCGGTCCGGACCTGGCCCGGGTCGGCGCCCGCTACTCCGACGACTGGCACCGCGCGCACCTGTACAACCCGCGCAACGTGGTGCCCGAGTCGAAGATGCCGGCCTACCCGTGGCTGGTCACCCAGCCGGTCGACAGCAGCCACACCGAGACCAAGCTGCGCGCCATGCGCACCCTCGGCGTGCCGTACAACGACGACGATATCGCCGGTGCCGTCGCCTCCCTCAAGGGCAAGACCGAGATGGACGCCCTGGTCGCCTACCTGCAAGTGCTTGGCACTGCGATCAAGAGCAAGAGGTGAGCCATGGGTCTTGAACTCGATAGCGGCATGATCCGCGGGCTCGGCACGCTGGTGGTGATGATTGCCTTCATCGGCCTGTCGATCTGGGTCTTCAACGCCAAGCGCAACCCGGAGTTCGCCCAGGCGCGCCTGCTGCCCTTCGCCGACGAACCTTCGCCGGAAGTGCCCGGCAATCCATCTGATGACGCTCAATCCGAAGAGCATGCGACAAGGAGCATTCGGCCATGACCACCTTCTGGAGTACGTACATCTGCGTACTGACCATAGGCAGCCTGATCGGCCTGACCTGGCTGTTGATCGGCACGCGCAAGGGCGAGACCAAGGGCAGCGTCGACCAGACCATGGGCCACAGCTTCGACGGCATCGAGGAGTACGACAATCCGCTGCCGCAGTGGTGGTTCATGCTGTTCGCCGGCACCTTGGTGTTTTCCGTCGGCTACCTGATCCTCTACCCGGGCCTGGGCAACTGGAAAGGCATCCTGCCGGGCTATGAGGACGGCTGGACCCAGACCAAGGAGTGGGAAAAGGAAATGACCAAGGCGGACGTGAAGTTCGGCCCGATCTTCGCCAAGTTCGCCGCCATGCCCGCGGAAGAAGTGGCCAAGGACCCGCAGGCGCTGAAAATGGGCGGACGCCTGTTCGCTTCCAACTGCTCGGTGTGCCACGGCTCGGACGCCAAGGGCGCCTTCGGCTTCCCTAACCTTGCCGACAACAACTGGCGCTGGGGCGGCAATGCCGACACCATCAAGGCCACCATCATGGGTGGCCGCATGGCGGCCATGCCGGCCTGGGGTGAAGTGCTGGGCGAGGACGGGGTGAAAAACGTCGCGGCCTATGTGCGTCACGAACTCGCCGGCCTGCCGTTGCCCGCCGACAGCAGCGCCGATCTCGTCGCTGGCAAGCAAGCCTTCAGCACCACCTGCGTCGCCTGTCATGGCGCCAACGGCCAGGGCACTGAAATCATGGGAGCGCCGAACCTGACGCAACCGGCGGGCTTCATCTACGGCACCAGCCTGCCCCAGCTGCAACAGACCATTCGCCACGGTCGCCAGGGCCACATGCCAGCGCAGAACGAACTGCTCGGCAACGACAAGGTCCAGCTGCTCGCGGCCTATGTCTACAGCCTCTCTCACGGCGACAAGCCACAAGCTGCAAGCGACAAGTAAAAAACAACGGCAAGCTGCAAGTTTTTGACTTGCAGCTTGCCGCTTGAAGCTTCCCCCCTCCTCCTTTGCGACCAAGTGTCGCACCCTCTCTGTCCCCTGCCTTTCCACTCTCCGGATTCGGGTCTAAGCTGCTTCGCAGTGGACTGGCACTGGCCGGTCACAGACCAGAAGTAGCCGTTCCATTCGAAGCCGTCGTTCGAGGACAGGCCGCAAAGGCTGGTTTATACCGGCTGTCGTGCCACTTACCGTCTGTCGCTCGTTCAAGGGCTTTCCACACACCCGGTTACAGCTGACCTGTACCCCCTCGCCTTTTTCATCCGCTGCGACATTTTGTCCGGGGCCGATTTTGTCCTTACTCCGCGCATGGAAAGGCCGCAGAATCAGCTTTTGAAAGCATTGACCCAGGTCATGGCGCGTTGCAATGACCCCCTGCTTTCTCCATACTTGCGGCCGATTTTTACTCCTAATAAAACACCCAAACCGTGGAACCTTAGAATGAGCACAGCAATCAGTCCGACTGCTTATAACTATAAGGTAGTCCGCCAGTTCGCCATCATGACGGTGGTCTGGGGGATCCTTGGCATGGGGCTCGGTGTCTTCATCGCCTCGCAACTGGTCTGGCCGGAGTTGAACTTCGGTCTGCCATGGACGACCTTTGGACGCCTGCGCCCCCTGCACACCAACCTGGTGATTTTCGCCTTCGGTGGATGTGCGTTGTTTGCCACTTCTTACTACGTCGTGCAGCGAACCTGCCAAACGCGACTGATTTCCGACAGCCTGGCGGCCTTCACCTTCTGGGGTTGGCAAGCCGTGATCGTCGGCGCGATCGTTACCTTGCCGCTGGGTTACACCACTACCAAGGAATACGCGGAACTGGAATGGCCTCTGGCTATCCTGCTGGCTATCGTCTGGGTCACCTACGGTCTGGTGTTCTTCGGCACCATCGTCAAGCGCAAGACCAAGCACATCTATGTGGGTAACTGGTTCTACGGTGCCTTCATCGTGGTCACCGCGATGCTGCACATCGTCAACCACGCGTCCCTGCCGGTCAGTTTCTTCAAGTCCTACTCTGCCTACTCGGGCGCGACCGACGCCATGATCCAGTGGTGGTACGGCCACAACGCGGTGGGTTTCTTCCTGACCACGGGCTTTCTGGGGATGATGTACTACTTCGTGCCGAAACAGGCCGAGCGTCCGATCTACTCCTATCGCCTGTCCATCGTGCACTTCTGGGCGTTGATCACCCTGTACATCTGGGCCGGTCCGCACCACCTGCACTACACCGCGCTGCCGGACTGGGCGCAGTCCCTGGGCATGGCCATGTCGATCATCCTGCTGGCGCCAAGCTGGGGCGGCATGATCAACGGCATGATGACCCTCTCGGGCGCCTGGCATAAGCTGCGCACCGACCCAATCCTGCGCTTCCTGGTGGTGTCCCTGGCGTTCTACGGCATGTCGACCTTCGAAGGTCCGATGATGGCGATCAAGACCGTCAACTCGCTGTCGCACTACACCGACTGGACCATCGGCCACGTACACGCCGGCGCACTGGGCTGGGTAGCGATGATCTCCATCGGCGCGCTGTACCACATGATCCCGAAAGTCTTCGGTCGCCAGCAGATGCACAGCATCGGTCTGATCAACACCCACTTCTGGCTGGCAACCATCGGTACCGTGCTCTACATCGCCTCGATGTGGGTCAACGGCATCACCCAGGGCCTGATGTGGCGTGCAATCAACGATGACGGCACCCTCACCTACTCCTTCGTCGAAGCCCTGCAGGCCAGCCACCCTGGTTTCATCGTGCGCGCCCTGGGCGGTGCGTTCTTTGCCGCCGGCATGCTGTTCATGGCGTACAACGTGTTCCGCACCGTTCGCGCCTCGAACCCGGCTGAAGCTGAAGCCGCCGCTCAGATCTCTGTAGTTGGAGCTCACTGATGAAGCATGAAGCAGTAGAGAAGAATATCGGCCTGCTGGCCTTCTTCATGGTCATCGCCGTCAGCATCGGCGGCCTGACCCAGATCGTCCCGCTGTTCTTCCAGGACGTCACCAACAAGCCGGTGGAAGGCATGAAGCCGCGCACCGCCCTGGAACTGGAAGGCCGCGACGTCTATATCGCCAACGGCTGTGTCGGCTGCCACTCGCAGATGATCCGTCCGTTCCGTGCCGAAACCGAACGCTACGGCCACTACTCGGTCGCCGGTGAAAGCGTCTGGGACCACCCGTTCCTGTGGGGTTCCAAGCGTACCGGTCCGGACCTGGCCCGCGTCGGTGGTCGTTACTCCGACGACTGGCAGCGTGCGCACCTGTACAACCCGCGCAACGTTGTACCTGAGTCGAAAATGCCGGCTTACCCGTTCCTCGTAGAAAACAAGCTCGACGGCAAGGACACCGCGAAAAAAATGGAAGTCTTGCGCACGCTCGGCGTCCCTTACACCGACGAAGACATCGCCGGTGCCAAGGATGCCGTGAAGGGCAAAACCGAAATGGACGCGCTGGTGGCCTATCTGCAAGGCCTGGGCACCATCATCAAAAGCAAACGGTGATTTAGATGGATATCGGGATGATTCGTGGCCTGGGCACCGTAGTGGTGATGGTGGCCTTCATCGGCCTGGCACTGTGGGTGTTCAGCCCCAAGCGCAAGTCCGAGTTCGAAGACGCGACCTTGCTGCCGTTCGCGGATGATCCCGAAGCCATCAAGCACGTCGAGCAAGCTTCTAGGAGTAACAAAGAATGACTACGTTCTGGAGTCTGTACGTCACAGTCCTCAGTCTGGGTACCATCTTCGCCCTGACCTGGCTGCTGCTGTCGACCCGCAAGGGCCAGCGCGCCGAGCAGACCGACGAGACGGTCGGCCACTCCTTCGACGGGATCGAGGAGTACGACAACCCGCTGCCGAAATGGTGGTTCATGTTGTTCGTCGGCACCATCGTCTTCGCCCTGGGTTACCTGGTGCTGTACCCGGGCCTGGGTAACTGGAAAGGCCTGCTGCCAGGCTACAACTACCTGGATACCGAAAAGCAGACCCCCTTCGCCAACGGCCAGACCGGCTGGACCGGCGTGCACGAGTGGGAAAAGGAAATGGCCAAGTCGGATGCCAAGTTCGGTCCGATCTTCGCCAAGTTCGCCTCCATGCCGATCGAAGAAGTCGCCAAGGACCCGCAAGCCCTGAAGATGGGTGGCCGCCTGTTCGCCTCCAACTGCTCGGTCTGCCACGGTTCCGACGCCAAGGGCGCCTATGGCTTCCCGAACCTGACCGACGCCGACTGGCGCTGGGGCGGCGAGCCGGAAACCATCAAGACCACCATCATGGGCGGTCGTCACGCGGTGATGCCGGCCTGGGCCGAAGTCATCGGCGAGCAAGGCGTCAGCGATGTGGCCGCCTATGTACTGACCAACCTCGATGGCCGCAAGCTGCCGGAAAGCGCCAAGGCCGATCCGGCCAACGGCCAGAAGATCTTCGCCGCCAACTGCGTGGCGTGCCACGGTCCGGCCGGCAAAGGCACCCCAGCCATGGGCGCGCCTGACCTGACCCACCCGGGCGCGTTCATCTACGGCTCGAGCTTCGCCCAACTGCAGCAGACCATCCGTTACGGCCGCCAGGGCCAGATGCCTGCCCAGGAACAACTGCAAGGCAACGACAAGGTTCACCTGCTGGCCGCTTACGTCTACAGCCTGTCCCACAGCGACAAGCCGGCGGACGCCGAGTAAGGCAGACACCTTCGGGTAACAGAAAAGGCCCCGCCAATGTCCATTGGCGGGGCCTTTTTATTTTCCTCTCCCCTCACGTCCGTCGCTCCACCCCCACTTGAGATTGCCCCTTTCCCGTCAGGAGTAGTAACGTTGCTACATTAAATTTTTTGTCGAGGGTATGACGATGCCTACCACCACCATCTCCAGTCGCGAATTCAATCAGGACACAAGTGGTGCCAAAAAAGCCTCAAGAAACGGCCCGGTCATCATCACCGACCGTGGCAGGCCCGCCCATGTGCTGCTAAGCATTGAGGACTACGAAAAACTGAGCGGTCTGAACACCAGCATCGTCGACATGCTGGCCATGCCTGAAGCGCCTGAAATCGACTTCGAAACAGAGCGCGCAACCATCATTCCTCGCGAGATCGATCTGTCCTGATGTTTTTGCTCGATACCAACGTTGTGTCCGAATTACGCAAGCCCAATGCTGATTGCAAGGTAGTGGCCTGGGCTCAGACCGTGGCGCCCACCAACCTGTTTTTATCAGTCATTACGTTATTGGAACTGGAAACCGGCATCCTGCGGTTGGAACGCCACGATCGCACCCAAGGGGCGCTGCTGCGTGCCTGGCTGGAACTGCGCGTGATGCCCGCTTTCGACGGACGAATACTGGCCATTGACCACGCTGTTACTATGCGCTGCGCCCGATTGCACGTTCCGGATCGCAGCAATGAATACGATGCCCTGATTGCGGCGACCGCCCTGGAACACGGGCTGACAGTCGTTACCCGCAACATCGCCGACTTCCAGTCCAGCGGTGTGCAACTGCTCAACCCGTGGAACGATTGAACGCGGTCGCGGCAAAAAGCGTCCATAATTCACTAGTCAATTGATTCAAGTCACTACACCATCAATTGATTTCCCCCAACGCGACCAAAGGTCGCACCCTTGAGCTAGAGCGACAGGCGTATCATTGCGCCACTGCAACACCCCTATTTGATCGCGGTCGGCACGTACTGACCGGGGCATTTCTCCACTGCCGTGGGATGCAATGATGAGCAACCAGATTCCGGTACATGACGTTACCCCGCCTGCCAAGAATTCGAACAACAGCGTAGACCTCTACGCCTCTCGGGAAAAAATCTACACACGCGCTTTCACTGGCCTCTTCCGCAACTTGCGAATGGTGGGCGGCGCAGCTCTGTTCCTGCTGTATTTCGGTACGGTGTGGCTCAACTGGGGCGGCCACCAGGCCGTCTGGTGGAACCTGCCGGAGCGCAAGTTCTTCATCTTCGGCGCTACCTTCTGGCCCCAGGATTTCATCCTGCTGTCCGGGCTGCTGATCATCGCCGCCTTCGGCCTGTTCTTCATCACCGTGTACGCCGGGCGCGTCTGGTGCGGCTATACCTGCCCGCAAAGCGTCTGGACCTGGATTTTCATGTGGTGCGAGAAGGTCACCGAAGGCGACCGCAACCAGCGCATCAAGCTCGACAAGGCGCCGATGAGCGCCAACAAGTTCTTGCGCAAGTTCAGCAAGCACAGCCTCTGGCTGCTGATCGGCTTCGTCACCGGCATGACCTTCGTCGGCTACTTCTCGCCGATCCGCGAGCTGGTCATCGACTTCTTCACCGGCCAGGCCGATGGTTGGTCGTACTTCTGGGTCGGCTTCTTCACCCTCGCCACCTATGGCAACGCCGGCTGGCTGCGCGAACAGGTGTGCATCTACATGTGCCCATACGCCCGCTTCCAGAGCGTGATGTTCGACAAGGACACCCTGATCGTCTCCTACGACCCGCGTCGCGGCGAAGGTCGCGGCCCGCGCAAGAAAGGTGTCGACTACAAGGCCATGGGCCTTGGCGACTGCATCGACTGCACCATGTGCGTGCAGGTCTGCCCGACCGGCATCGACATCCGCGACGGCCTGCAGATCGAATGCATCGGCTGCGCCGCCTGCATCGACGCCTGCGACAACATCATGGACAAGATGGGCTACCCGCGCGGCCTGATCAGCTACACCACCGAACACAACCTGTCCGGGCAGAAAACCCATAAACTGCGGCCACGCCTGATCGGCTATGCGCTGGTGCTGCTGGCGATGATCAGCCTGCTGATCACCGCCTTCTTCATGCGTTCGCTGGTGGGCTTCGATGTCAGCAAGGACCGCGTGCTCTATCGCGAGAACGCCGAAGGCCGGATCGAGAACGTCTACAGCCTGAAGATCATGAACAAGGACCAGCGCGACCATACCTACGTACTGGACGCCGCCGGCCTGCCGGACCTCAAGCTGCAAGGCCGACGCGAGGTCAAGGTGGCGGCCGGCGATATCGTCAGCATGCCGGTCGAGCTGTCGAGTTCGCCGGAGCAACTGCCGTCGAGCACCAACGAGGTGAAATTCATCCTCAAGGACGCCGACGACGAAAGCGTCCACGTTGAAGCCAAGAGCCGGTTCATCGGCCCACAAATTCGTTAAGAGAAGTCATCATGCCCGCAGCGACCGCCACAAGCCCCTGGTATAAGCACCTCTGGCCCTGGATCATCATCGGCATCCTGGCCTGCTCGGTGGCCCTGACCCTGTCCATGGTGACCATTGCGGTGAACAACCCGGACAATCTGGTCAACGACAACTACTACGAGGCAGGCAAAGGCATCAACCGTTCCCTGGACCGCGAACTGCTGGCCCAGACCCTGCAACTGCGCGCCAGCGTGCACCTGGACGACCTCACCGGCGAAGTCGACCTGCGCCTGAGCGGCAACAGCATGCCCGCCACCCTGGAACTGAACCTGATCTCGCCGACCCAGCCGGAAAAAGACCGCAAGATCACCCTCGCCCGCAGCGAAACCGAACAAGGCCGCTACATTGGCCAACTGAGCGACAAGGTCGATGGCCGCCGTTTTGTCGAACTGCTGGGTGTCGAGGGCGACAAGACCTGGCGCATGTTCGAAGAAGAACAGGTCAGCCACGACAAGGACCTGCTGCTGGGTGACGAACCGCTGCAAGGCGCGGAACACCTGGACAAGTAAGCGCCCTCCGTACATCGCCGGCTGGCTACTGTCTTCTCCCAAGCAGTGGCCTGCCGGCGATGAGGTCCGTCCCTGGAACAAAGACCCGCGATGACCACGCCACTGCCCTGCTACCACTGCGCCCTGCCCGTTCCTCCCGGCAGCCGCTTCACTGCCGTCGTGCTCGGCGCGCCCCGCGAGTTCTGCTGCCCGGGTTGCCAGGCGGTGGCCGAAGCCATAGTCGCCGGCGGCCTGGAAAGCTACTACAGCCATCGCAGCGAAGCCTCCGCCAACCCGCAAGCCCTGCCGGTGCAACTGGTGGACGAGCTGGCGCTCTACGACCGGGCGGATGTGCAGCAACCCTTTGTCCGGCATGAAGGCGAACTGGCCGAAACCACTCTGCTGATGGAAGGCATCAGTTGCGCCGCCTGTGGCTGGCTGATCGAGAAACACCTGCGCAGCCTGCCGGCGGTGGCCGAGGCGCGGCTGAACCTGTCCAACCATCGCCTGCATGTGCGCTGGGCCGACAGCCAGTTACCGCTGAGCCAGGTGCTCAGCGAACTGCGCCTGATCGGCTATGCCGCGCACCCCTACCAGGCCGACCGCGCCTCCGAGCAACTGGCCAGCGAAAACCGCCTGGCCCTGCGCCAGCTGGGCGTGGCCGGGTTGCTATGGTTCCAGGCGATGATGGCGACCATGGCCACCTGGCCAGAATTCAATATCGACCTGAGCCCCGAACTGCACACCATCCTGCGCTGGGTCGCGCTGTTTCTCACCACGCCGATCGTGTTCTACAGCTGCGCGCCGTTTTTCAAGGGCGCCCTGCGCGACCTGCGCACCCGCCACCTGACCATGGACGTTTCCGTGTCCCTGGCGATTGGCGCCGCCTACATCGCCGGGATCTGGACCTCGATCACCGGGGTCGGCGAGCTGTACTTCGATGCCGTGGGCATGTTCGCCCTGTTCCTGCTGGCCGGGCGCTACCTGGAGCGCCGTGCCCGCGAACGCACCGCCGCCGCCACCGCGCAACTGGTGAACCTGCTGCCAGCCTCGTGCCTGCGCCTGGGCGCCGACGGCCAGAGCGAACGCATTCTGCTCAGCGAACTGCGCCTGGGCGACAAGGTGCTGGTGCATCCCGGCGCCATCCTGCCGGCGGACGGCAAGATCCTCGATGGCCAGTCGAGCATCGACGAATCCCTGCTCACCGGCGAATACCTGCCGCAACCGCGCAGCATCGGCGATGCGGTCACCGCCGGCACCCTCAACGTCGAGGGCGCGCTGACCGTGGAAGTCCTGGCCCTGGGGCAGGACACACGCCTGTCGGCCATCGTCCGCCTGCTGGACCGGGCCCAGGCGGAAAAACCGCGTCTGGCGGAAATCGCCGACCGCGCCGCCCAGTGGTTCCTGCTGTTCTCCCTGATCGCCGCGGCCGCCATTGGCCTGCTCTGGTGGCAACTGGATGCCTCCCGGGCGTTCTGGATCGTCCTGGCGATGCTGGTCGCCACCTGCCCCTGCGCCCTGTCCCTGGCCACCCCGACCGCACTGACGGCCGCCACCGGCACCCTGCACAAACTCGGCCTGCTGCTGACCCGCGGCCACGTGCTCGAAGGCCTGAACCAGATCGACACGGTGATTTTCGACAAAACCGGCACCCTCACCGAGGGGCGCCTGGCCCTGCGCTCGATTCTTCCTGTGGGCGACCTCGACAGCCAGCAGTGCCTGGGCCTGGCCGCTGCCTTGGAAAACCGCTCCGAACACCCGATTGCCCGGGCCTTCGGCCGTGCGCCACTGGCTGCCGAGGAAGTCCTGAGCATGCCCGGGCTGGGCCTGGAAGGCCGGGTAGGCGAGCAACGCCTGCGCATCGGCCAGCCCGCGTTTGTCTGCGAGCTCAGCGCCTGCACGGTCCCGGCGATGCCGGACGAAGCCGGACAATGGCTGCTGCTCGGCGATACCCAGGGGCCGCTGGCCTGGTTTGTCCTCGACGATCGCCTGCGCAGCGATGCACCGGCGCTGCTGGCCGCCTGCAAGGCGCGGGGCTGGAATACCCTGCTGCTCTCGGGTGACAGTTCGCCGATGGTCGCCAGCGTCGCCGCCGAACTGGGCATCGACGAGGCCCGCGGGGGCCTGCGTCCGGACGACAAGCTGCACGTGCTGCAACAACTGCATCGCCAGGGCCGCAAAGTGCTGATGCTCGGCGACGGGGTCAACGATGTCCCGGTGCTGGCCGCCGCCGATATCAGCGTGGCCATGGGCTCGGCCACCGACCTGGCCAAGACCAGCGCCGATGCGGTGTTGCTGTCCAACCGCCTGGATGCGTTGGTGCAGGCCTTCGGCCTGGCCCGTCGCACACGCCGGATAATCGTCGAGAACCTGCTGTGGGCTGGGCTGTACAATGGCCTCATGCTGCCGTTCGCCGCCCTCGGCTGGATCACTCCGGTATGGGCCGCCATCGGCATGTCCATCAGTTCGTTGACCGTGGTGCTCAATGCCCTGCGCCTGACTCGCCTGCCGCGTCAGCCCCAGGCCGAGGCCACGCCCCAAACCCGCCCGCTGCCGGCCTGAGCCGCGCGGGCATGGAGCCTACCCATGCCAGCTCTTTACGTGATGATCCCGGCGGCGCTGCTGATCGTGGCCATCGCCATCTACATCTTCTTCTGGGCGGTCGACAGCGGCCAGTACGATGACCTCGACGGCCCGGCACACAGCATTCTGTTCGACGACCAGGACCCCAAACACACCGCCGCCATCGACGAGGCCAAGGGCCAGCCGGCGGCCGAGCAGCCGCCACACAAAGACCAGGCGCCGCCCCATGCTTGAGCTGGCGCCACTGCTGGTTTCCGCGGTGATCCTCGGCCTGCTCGGCGGCGGCCACTGCCTGGGCATGTGCGGCGGCCTGATGGGCGCCTTGACCCTGGCCATTCCCCAGGAGCAGCGCAGCCGGCGTTTTCGTCTGCTGCTGGCCTACAACCTGGGGCGCATCCTCAGTTATGCCACTGCCGGCCTGCTGATCGGCCTGGCTGGCTGGGCCGTGGCCAGCAGTCCGGCGGCCATGGCCCTGCGTGTGCTCGCTGGCCTGCTGCTGATCGCCATGGGCTTGTACCTGGCCGGCTGGTGGAGCGGCCTGACCCGCATCGAAAGCCTCGGACGTGGCCTGTGGCGGCATATACAGCCCGTGGCCAGCCGCCTGCTGCCGGTGTCGAGCCTGCCGCGCGCCTTGCTGCTGGGCGCGCTCTGGGGCTGGCTGCCGTGTGGCCTGGTCTACAGCACCCTGTTGTGGTCCGCCAGCCAGGGCAATGCCCTCGACAGCGCCCTGCTGATGCTGGCCTTCGGCCTGGGTACCTGGCCGGTGCTGCTGGCGACCGGGCTCGCGGCGGAACGGGTCACCGCGCTGCTGCGTCGGCGCAGCGTGCGCATGACCGGTGGCCTGCTGGTGATCCTGTTCGGCATCTGGACCTTGCCCGGCCCGCATCAGTATTGGTTGATGGGGCACTGAGGCTGTCGGCCATCAACAACAATCACACAAGCCCCGCCCGGCAGGCAGCGCGCGCCCGCCAGCCTTGATGCAAATCAAGATGGCCCGGGCGCCAACCCCCTAGACTCGCGAACACTGCCTGCCTACCGGGGGAATTCCCGCATGCTCGACGCCATTCGTTGGGACACCGATCTGATCCGCCGTTACGACCTGGCGGGACCGCGCTACACCTCTTATCCCACTGCTGTGCAATTCCACAGCCAGGTGGGCACCTTCGACCTGCTCCACGCCTTGCGCGAAAGCCGCAAGGCGCTGCGTCCGCTGTCGCTGTACGTGCATGTGCCGTTCTGCGCGAACATCTGCTACTACTGCGCCTGCAACAAAGTCATCACCAAGGACCGTGGGCGCGCCCTGCCCTACCTGCAGCGCCTGGAACAGGAAATCCAGCTGATCGCCTGCCATCTCGACCCCCGACAGAAGGTCGAGCAACTGCACTTTGGCGGCGGTACCCCGACCTTTCTCAGCCATGACGAACTGCGGCAACTGATGGGCCATCTGCGCCAGCACTTCAACCTGCTGGACGACGACTCGGGCGACTACGGCATCGAGATCGACCCGCGCGAAGCCGACTGGTCGACCATGGGCCTGCTGCGCGAGCTGGGCTTCAACCGGGTCAGCATCGGCCTGCAGGACCTCGACCCGGCGGTACAGCGCGCAGTCAATCGCCTGCAGAGCCTGGAAGAAACCCGGGCGGTGATCGAAGCGGCGCGCACCCTGCAATTTCGCTCGATCAATATCGACCTGATCTACGGCCTGCCGAAACAGACGCCGGACAACTTCGCTCGCACCGTCGAGGAAGTCATCAACCTGCAGCCGGACCGGCTGTCGGTGTTCAACTACGCCCACCTGCCGGAGCGCTTCATGCCGCAACGGCGGATCAACAGCCACGAACTGCCGGCGCCGGCGGAAAAACTGCAGGTGCTGCAACGCACCATCGAACAACTGACAGCCGCCGGCTACCGCTACATCGGCATGGACCATTTCGCCCTGCCCGACGACGAGCTGGCGATCGCCCAGGAAGAGTCGACTCTGCAACGCAACTTCCAGGGCTATACCACCCATGGCCACTGCGATCTGATCGGCCTGGGCGTCTCGGCCATCAGCCAGATCGGCGACCTGTACTGCCAGAACAGCAGCGACCTGACTCAGTACCAGAACCTCTTGGGTGGCGCGCAACTGGCCACCAGCCGCGGCCTGGTGTGCAATCAGGACGACCGCATCAGACGCGCGGTGATCCAGCAGCTGATCTGCAACTTCAACCTCGACTTCGAGGCCATCGAGCAGCAGTTCAACATCGACTTTCGCGGGTATTTCGGCGAGTTGTGGCCGCCACTGCAAGCCATGGCCGAAGACGGCCTGATCAATCTGAGCAATGAAAGCATCGAAGTGCTGCCCGCCGGGCGCCTGTTGGTGCGTTCGGTATGCATGGTGTTCGACACGTATCTGGAGCAACAGAATCGACAGCGTTTCTCCCGGGTCATCTAGAGCGTCAGGAGCGGTGACCTGACCGCCAGGCGCGGCAACTTGTCGCAGGTGACGGGCAAAAACTGTCGGGAGAGACAGGGCGCAAGCAAGCCTGATACTTGACGGCGAGACAATCGGCGAGTGCAAGTGACGGCCAGCGCTGGAAATACCTTGAACGGACTGCACGAGCGCATTTTTCCGCAGTGGCCTGGAGGCTACAAACGGACAGCTTTACGACTAAGCGCCAATACGGCACGGACTGGCCGGAACCTCCTCCCGTGAGTTACCCTTACGGCTTATGTGTGTTTTCCCACAAGGATTCTATTGAATGTCCGAGCCAGTAAAACTGCGCGCTCACAACCAGGCCCATTGCAAGGATTGCAGCCTGGCCCCCCTCTGCCTGCCACTTTCTCTGAATCTGGAAGACATGGATGCGCTGGACGAAATCGTTAAACGCGGTCGCCCCCTGAAAAAAGGCGAGTTCCTGTTTCGCCAGGGCGACGCATTCGACTCCGTCTATGCTGTGCGCTCCGGTGCCCTGAAGACCTTCAGTCTCAGCGACAGCGGCGAAGAACAGATCACCGGCTTCCACCTGCCCAGCGAACTGGTCGGTCTGTCCGGCATGGACACCGAGATCCACCCGGTTTCCGCCCAGGCCCTGGAAACCACGTCGGTCTGTGAAATCCCCTTCGAACGCCTCGACGAACTGGCCCTGCAGTTGCCCCAACTGCGCCGCCAGCTAATGCGGGTGATGAGCCGCGAGATCCGCGACGACCAGCAGATGATGCTGTTGCTGTCGAAAAAGACCGCCGACGAGCGCATCGCCACCTTCCTGGTCAACCTGTCGGCACGCTTCCGTGCCCGTGGTTTCTCGGCCAATCAGTTCCGCTTGAGCATGTCGCGCAATGAAATCGGCAACTATCTGGGCCTGGCGGTGGAAACCGTATCCCGGGTGTTCACCCGCTTCCAGCAGAACGCGTTGATCGCCGCTGAAGGCAAAGAGGTGCACATTCTCGACCCGATCCAGCTGTGCGCCCTCGCCGGCGGCTCCCTGGAAGGCTGAGGCAGAGCCCCCGCCCGAGCCAAGCGGCTCGGGCGGGGCTATACTGGCGCGCTCCACCTCATGCCCGCCAGGACACTGCCACGATGGCCTTCGACTCCTTCGACATCAAATCCCTGATCCGCCCAGTCATCGACTTCCCCAAGCCGGGCGTGATCTTCCGTGACATTACCCCGCTATTCCAATCGCCCAAGGCCTTGCGCCTGGTCGCCGACAGCTTTGCCCAGCGCTATGTCGAAGAAGACTTCAGCCACATCGGCGCCATGGACGCCCGCGGCTTCCTGATCGGCTCGATCATCGCCTACCAGTTGAACAAACCGCTGATCCTGTTCCGCAAGCAAGGCAAGCTGCCGGCCGATGTGCTTGCCGAGGGTTACCAGACCGAATACGGCGAAGCCTTTCTCGAGGTCCATGCCGACAGCCTGTGCGAAGGCGATTCGGTGGTGATGTTCGATGACCTGATCGCCACCGGCGGTACCCTGATCGCCGCGGCCAACCTGGTGCGCCGCATGGGCGCACGTGTCTACGAAGCCGCCGCCATCATCGACCTGCCTGAGCTGGGCGGCTCGCAACGCCTGCGAGACATGGACATTCCAACCTTCTGCCTGACGCAGTTCTCGTTGAGCGAACGGTAAAGCACACCGTAGACAAGGGGGCCGGGGCGGTACTATCGCGAGCAAGCTACGTGATAGCGCCCTACCCCTTCAGCGGGCCTACAGCCCCATCTGCTTGCTGATGATTTCGTTCATCACTTCCCGGGTGCCGCCGCCGATGGAAAGGATGCGGTTGTCGCGGTACAGCCGCTCCACCAGGCTTTCACGCATATAACCCAGCCCTCCGAGAATCTGCACGGCATCGTGGGTGATGCGGTCGGCCGTGTCGGTGGCGAAGTTCTTGGCCATGGAAATTTCCTTGATCACACTCTGGCCCGCCGCCATTTTCGCTGCCTGCCGATAAGTGAATTCGCGGGACACCTCCAGCGCGGTCGCCATCTCCGCCAGGCGATGCTTGATCACCTGGAACTTACCGATGGGCTTACCGAACGCCTCGCGCTCCCGGGCCCACTTCAGGCTCTCCTCCAACGCCAGTTGTGCGGTCATGTTGGCCATCAGGGCCAGCGCCAGGCGCTCGCTCTGGAAGTTGCCCATGATGCAGGCGAAGCCCATGTTCTCGACCCCGATCAAGTGGTTGGCCGGCACCCGGCAATCGTCGAAAAACAGCTCGGCGGTATCCGACGCCCACCAGCCCATCTTCTTCAGTTGCCGGCCGACGGTGAATCCCGGCGTGCCCTTGTCGATCAGCAGCAGGCTAATGCCGCCGAAACCAGGCTCGCCGGTGCGCACGGCCACCGTATAGAAGTCGGCGCGCACGCCACTGGTGATAAAGGTCTTGCTGCCGCTGACGCGGTAGAAGGCGCCATCGCGCAGTGCCCGGGTCTGTAGGTTGGCCACGTCCGAGCCGCCGCCGGGCTCGGTGACCGCCAGGGCGCTGATCTTCTCTCCCGCCAACACCTGCGGTACCACCCGTTCGCGAACCTCGGGCCGCGCCCATTTGACGATCGGCGGCAAACCGATGTCCAGCGAGCCCAGGCCCGCCACCAGGCCGCCGGAGCCACAGCGCATCAATTCCTCGCTGGCGGCGATCTTGGCGAACAGGTCGCCCTCGTGGCTGCCGCCCAGGGCTTCTGGATAGCCAATGCCCAGGATGCCGGCCGCGCCAGCCTTGAGATACAGCTCGCGGGGGAAGCCTTGCGCCTCCTCCCATTGATCGATGTCCGGGAGGATTTCCCGCTCGACGAAACGTCGAACGCTGTCGCGGACCAACTGATGGCTAGGGTCGAAGTATTCCTGGCAGGCAGACATCGGCAAGCTCCTCTGAAGGTTGAGGAAACTTACCTAGCGCTTGCTTGGTTTTCAAGAAAAGTCGCGTTTAACCGACAGAGCGCGGCCAGCGAGCAAGCCACTCCTGCAGCGGCGAGCTTGCTGGCCGAAACGCTTACAGGCTGATTGGCTTACGCCCGGCAAACGAGTGCGCCAGGGTGCCGCCGTCCACCAGCTCCAACTCGCCGCCCAAGGGCACGCCGTGGGCGATACGCGAGGTGATCAGGCCTTTGTTGGTCAACAGTTGGGCAATGTAATGAGCCGTCGCCTCGCCTTCCACCGTCGGGTTGGTGGCCAGGATCACCTCGGTGAAACTGCCCTGCTCTTCGATCCTAGCCAGCAGCTGGGGAATGCCGATGGCTTCCGGGCCCAGACCGTCGAGAGGCGATAAATGCCCCTTGAGCACGAAATAGCGACCGCGATAACCGGTCTGTTCCACCGCGTAGACATCCATCGGTCCCTCGACCACGCACAGCAGCGTGTCGTCACGGCGCGGATCGGCGCATTGCGGGCACAGATCGTCCTCGGTGAGGGTGCGGCACAGGCGGCAGTGACCCACGCCCTCCATGGCCTGGCTCAGCGCCTGGGCCAACCGCGTACCGCCGCTGCGGTCGCGCTCCAGCAGCTGCAAGGCCATGCGCTGGGCGGTTTTCTGACCCACGCCCGGCAAAGTGCGCAGGGCATCGATCAGTTGGCGAATCAGGGGGCTGAAGCTCATGGGTAAAGGTCCGACAAAACGACGAGACGCGGTTTATACTCGCGCCTCCGATTAGCGTCAAATGCTCAGTCCGGGGCGACCCGCACCACCAGCTTGCCAAAGTTGCGTCCTTCCAGCAGCCCGATAAAGGCTTGCGGCGCGCGCTCCAGGCCGTCGACCACATCTTCCTTGAACTTGACCTTGCCTTGCAGCACCCAGGGTGCCATGGCGCTGACAAACTCCGGTTGCCGGTCGCCGTAGTCGTCGAACACGATAAAACCCTGGATGCGCACGCGCTTGGTCAACAGCTGGCGCTGCAACAGTGGCAGGCGATCGGGCCCCGGCGGCAGTTCCTGGGCATTGTACTGGGCGATCAGCCCGCACAGCGGAATCCGCGCCTTGGGGTTGAGCAACGGCAGCACCGCATCGAACACCTTGCCGCCGACGTTTTCAAAGTAGATGTCCACGCCCGCGGAGCAGGCCTGTGCCAGCTCGTCGGCAAAATTCGGGCTGTGGTGATCGATACAGGCATCGAACCCCAGTTCCTCGACCACATAGCGACACTTGTCGGGACCACCCGCCACACCGATCACCCGCAGCCCCTTGATCTTGGCCACCTGCCCCACCACCGAGCCCACGGCACCCGACGCCGCGGCCACCACCAGGGTCTCTCCGGCCTTGGGCTGGCCAATGTCCATCAGCCCCATATACGCGGTCATCCCCGGCATACCCAGCACGCCCAGGGCCATCGAGGGGCTGGGCAAACCCGCCGGCACCGGTATCAGGTTACGACCATCGGAAATGCTGTGGCTTTGCCACCCGGTGGCGCCCACTACCAGGTCGCCTTCCTGGAATTTTGGATTCAGCGAGCGCTCGACCCGGCTGACCGCGCCGCCGGTCATCACTTCGTTTATTTCCACCGGAGCGGCGTAGGACGGCGCATCACTCATGCGCCCGCGCATATAAGGGTCCAGCGACAGATAAAGGGTCTTGAGCAGCACCTGGCCATCCGCCAGATCCGGCAGCGCCACCCGCTCCAGGCGAAAGTTTTCCGGCACGGGCGCGCCCCGGGGCCGGGAGGCCAGAACGATGCGCTGGTTGAGGGTCAATGCTTGCGACATCAGAGCAACTCCTTATCGAGAATTAAATCGAGCCATACAAAATGCAGACCCTCGTACAGCGCCCGGCGTTCGATGTTTCTCCTCCCGCGCCGCTGCCGCGGGCTGCGATCGATTGCACAGCAATCGCAAACTCCACAACCGCAATCATCCAGCCGGACTCCATCGCCTGCATGACGACCGCTCCGCGCTCGATCGCAGCCCGCGGCAGCGGCTACAGGCGGCACAAACAAAAATGCCAGGCGCGATGCCTGGCATTTTTAAGTCCGACCGATGCGCTGACGCGAATCAGAACGGCAGCTTCATACCCGGTGGCAGCTGCATGCCAGCGGTCATACCGGACATCTTGTCCTGGCTGTTGGCTTCGATCTTGCGCACGGCGTCGTTGACGGCGGCGGCGAACAGATCTTCCAGCACTTCGCGGTCATCTTCGCTGACGCCTTCCAGCAGGCTTGGGTCGATGCTCACACGCTTGATGTCGTGACGACCGGTCATGACCACGGTGACCATATCGCCACCCGCCTTGCCAGTGACTTCGGCGTTGGCCAGCTCTTCCTGCATCTTGGCCATCTTTTCCTGCATCTGCTGCGCCTGCTTCATCAGGCCGGCCATGCCACCTTTCATCATGGGAATCACCTCAAAGTACTTGGATAAAAACAGCGCCCGGCCTCAAGGCCCGGCGCCCTTCAGTTATTAACCCTGGCTGACCAGGGCCTCGACAGGTTCAATAGTATCGTGACGGACCACCGCGCCGAACTCCCGCACCATCTGCTGGATGAACGGATCGCCGTGGATCGACTCCTCGGCTTCGCGCTGGCGATTGGCACGGCGGCGCGAAGCGGCCTGGGCCGGGGTTTCCTGCTCGGGCTTGATCAGCTCGATGCTCACCGTCAGCGTGCGCTGGTGATACTGGTTCAGGGCATCGTTCAGGCGCCGCTGCTGGGTGGCGTTGAACAAGGCGCTGTGGGCCGGATCCAGGTGCAGCAACCAGTTGTCGCCCTCGGCGGCGATCAAGGTGCAGTTGGCGGCGATGCTCGCCGTCATCCCGGAAATCGGCAGTTTCGGGAACAGTTCCAGCCACTCCAGGGCCAGGCCGGTGGCCGGCTGGGCAGCCGGTAGCGGCTCGGGTTCCGGCTCGGGATCGGCGGCGTGTTCGCTGGCCAGTTCGTCCAGGTAGCTGTAGGCCGAATCCATGTCCGGCTCGATGTAGTCTTCGTCCAGCGGCGGCTCGTCATCCAGGTCGATGCCCGGCGTCGCGGCATCGACCTCGGCAACGCTGGGCTCCGGCACCGGGGCGCTGACCCACTCCGGCGCATCCGGCACCACGCTGTCCGGGGCTGGCGTCGGCATCGGGGTCAGCTCAGGCTGCTCCGCGGCGATCTCCAAAACGGGCTCGGCGGCCGGCTGCTGCGCGACGACCGGTTCGACCGGATCGTTCCACGGCAGGTCGACCACCTCTTCGACAGCCACAGGCGCTACCTCTGGCGGAGTCTCGACCACGGGTTGCGGCGCAGGCGCCACCGGCGCTACAGGAGCCGGTGCAACGACAGCGGCAACCGCTGCCGGAGCCGCCTCGACCACCGGTGCCGCAACCGGAGCGGCGGCAACACTTACCGGAGCAGCAACGGCTGCGCCAGCCACGGATTGGGCGGAATCAACTGTGGCCTGGCTGATCCCCACTGGCTTTAGCGGCTGTCTCGGCGCGTCTGCCGAGTCCGCAGGCCGGAAGGCCAGCATCCGCAGCAGGACCATTTCGAAACCACCGCGCGGGTCCGGCGCCAGCGGCAGGTCGCGCCGGCCGATCAGGCCCATCTGGTAATAGAACTGCACATCTTCGGCCGGCAACGCCTGGGCCAGGGCCAACACCCGGTCACGGTCGCCATGCCCATTGTCGACACCGTCCGGCAAGGCCTGGGCAATGGCCACACGGTGCAGGACATTGAGAATCTCCGACAGCACACCGTTCCAGTCCGGGCCCTGTTCGGCCAGGTGACGCACAGCCTCGAGCAAGGCCTTGGCATCGCCGTTGATCAGCGCATGCAGGACGTCGTAGACCTGGCCGTGATCGAGGGTGCCGAGCATCGCCCGCACATCGGCGGCCATCACCTTGCCTTCGCCGAAGGCAATGGCCTGGTCGGTGAGACTCATCGCATCGCGCATCGAACCGTCGGCGGCACGGCCCAACAGCCACAGCGCGTCGTCTTCGAACGGCACGTTCTCGACGCCCAGCACGTGGGTCAGGTGCTCGACCACCCGTTCCGGGGTCATGTTCTTCAGGGAGAACTGCAGGCAGCGCGAAAGAATCGTTGCCGGAAGTTTCTGCGGATCAGTGGTCGCCAAAATGAATTTGACGTAGGGCGGCGGCTCTTCCAGGGTCTTCAACAAGGCATTGAACGAGTGGCTGGACAGCATGTGCACTTCGTCGATCAGGTAGACCTTGAAGCGCCCGCGGCTTGGGGCGTACTGCACGTTGTCCAGCAGCTCGCGGGTGTCCTCGACCTTGGTCCGGCTCGCGGCGTCGATCTCGATCAGGTCGACGAAACGCCCTTCGTCGATCTCGCGACATACCGAGCAAGTGCCGCAGGGCGTGGAAGTAATGCCTGTTTCACAGTTCAGGCATTTGGCAATGATCCGCGCGATGGTGGTCTTGCCCACCCCGCGGGTACCGGTAAACAGGTAGGCATGGTGCAGCCGCTGGCTGTCCAAGGCATTGATCAGAGCCTTGAGCACATGGGTCTGGCCGACCATTTCGCGGAACGAGCGCGGACGCCATTTACGTGCAAGAACCTGATAACTCATCGAAAACCGTCGCAACTGGGAAGCGGAAGCCCGTAATGCTAGCGGAGCAAGGGCGAAATTGCATCCGGTGCGCTCGTCTAATCTGGCTAAGCTGCTCTTTGTCAGGCTCGTCAGTGGCCTTTTCCCGCGTGGAGACTCTATGCGTTTAGCCTTGGGCGCCTTTCTGCTGGTTGCCATGAATGGTCTTGCCGCAGAACCTGCCCTGCGCTTCTCGATCCCCGACAGCTGGGCCATGCCCGTGGTACAGATCGAACGCGGCCGGCCCACCCAAGGCATTCTCCACGACATGCTGGCCAGTCTCTCCACCCAGGTCGGCAATCCGGCCGAATTCCACGTCCTGGCCCGGGCCCGCGTGCAGGCGGCGATGGATCATGGGGAAATCGATGTCCGCTGCTATGCCGCCCAGTCCTGGTTGCCCAACCAGGCCGGCGATTACATCTGGAGCATCCCGCTGTTCGTCCAGCGCGACCTGCTGGTCAGCCGCGAGCGGCACCCGTTCCCGGTCACGCCCAGGGATCTGCCGACGCAGCCCGTCGGCACCGTCCTCAGCTACACCTACCCTTCCCTGCAACCCTTGTTCGACAGCCGCCAATTGCTCCGCGACGACGCGCGCAACCAGGAACAGGTGCTGCAAAAACTCTGGGCCGGCCGCTATCGCTATGCGGTAAGCAACCAATGGACGCTGGACTGGTTCAATCAGACCCTGGCGCCCGAGCAGCAACTGCACAGCGTGGCCATCCTCCAGGAACAGGCGGTCGGCTGCGTCATCCGCAACGATCCGGCGCTACCGGTGCAGCGAGTGCTGCGCACCTTGTTGCGCATGAAGATGTCAGGAGAAATCGACGACATCATCGGCCTGTACACCGGCCGCAGGCCGACCGAGAGCGCCCCGCAGAACTACGAGGCACCTTAGGCGTCAACCGACTTCGTCCTGCGGACACCACTCCAGCGGCGGCAGGAAGGTCGCCACCCAGCCCGGCACCTCGCTGGCGGGCATGGGCGGGGCGATGAAATAGCCTTGCGCCACGTCGCAACCCAGCGACATCAGCAACTCACCATGCTCCACGGTTTCAAGGCCTTCGGCCACCACCTGCCGGTCAAACGCCCGGGCCAGGCCGATCAGGGCCTGGGTCAGCGCCAGGTCGCCCTTGTCGTGCAGCATGTCGCGCACGAACATACGGTCGATCTTGATGGTCTGGGTGCGCAAGCGCTTGAGGTAGCTCAGCGACGAATGCCCGGTGCCGAAATCCCCCAGGGAGAACTGTACCCCCAGCGCCTGGCAGGCCTCGAGGCAAGCGCTGACGTGCTGGATATTCTCCACCGCCATCGCCTCGACGATTTCCAGGTCCAGCAACTGCGGGGCAATCTGCGGATGGCGCTCGAGCACCGCCTTGAGCCGATCGACGAAATCCGCCCGCTGAAAATGCCGGGCAGCGATATTGACGCTGATCGGCCAGCGCTGTCCGGCCAGCTGCCATTGCCGCAACTGGGCCATGACCTGCTCCATCACCCACTCGCCGATATCGACGATCAGGTCGGTTTCCTCCACCAGCGACAGGAACTCCCGAGGCGCGACCATGCCCCGCTGTGGATGCTGCCAACGCAGCAACGCCTCGAAACCCACCACCTCACCGCTGCGCATATTGACCTTGGGTTGAAAGTGCAGGCACAGCTCGCCGGCCGCCAGCGCCTGCCGGACCCGCTCCACGGTCTGGTGGGTGGCCTTGACCTCGCGGTCCCGCGACACATCGAACAAGTGAAAGCGATTACGCCCGCTCTGCTTGGCCACGTACATCGCCTGGTCGGCATGCCGCAGCAAGGTGTCGGCATCGTCGTTGTCGGCGGGAAACAGCGTCACGCCGATGCTGGCGCAGACGTTGATCTCCTTGTCCTGGATCAGATAAGGCGCGGAGATCACCCCCAGCACCCGATGCAGCGCCGCCCGCAACTCGCGGATGTCGCGCACATGACGCAGGATCAGCACGAACTCATCCCCCGCCAGGCGCGCCACCACGTCTTCGCCGCGAATGACCGAGCGCAGGCGCGCCGCCACCTCCACCAGCAACAGATCGCCGCTGGCGTGCCCGTAGCCATCGTTGACCGCCTTGAAGCCGTCGAGATCGAGCATGCACACCGCCAGCGCGATGTTTTCCTTGCGCGAGTAATCCAGCGCCTGGTTGAGCAGGTCGGAAAGGAAGGAACGGTTGGGCAAACCGGTCAGCACATCGTGCCCGACCCGCCATTGCAGCGAGTGCAACAAGCGCCGTTTTTCACTGATATCGAAGCGGATCGCCACATATCGCTGGACCCGACCAGTGGCCTCATCGAGCAAGGGCACGACGGTGCTGTCGACCCAATACAAAGTCCCGTCTTTGGCCCGGTTGCAGATCTCCCCCTTCCAGACCTGGCCCAGGGCAATGGTGCGCCACATGGTGCTGAAGAATTCAGGAGGGTGCAGGCCGGAGCCGAGGATTCGGTGATTGGCGCCCAGCAGCTCTTCGCGGCTGTAGCCGGAAATCGAACAGAACTGGTCGTTGACGTAAGTGATCCGGCCGGTCAGGTCGGTCTCGGAAAAAATGGCGGCTGCATCCACGGCCCTGCGGTATTTCTCATCCATGAGTCTGACTCACTGTCGCTAGCGGTTGAACCGCTCGACCAGGGCACGGGGCCCGGAAGAGATGTTTGGGCGTTCACTCTCAATATTTTCGCAATCCCAGGCAGGCCTAGGCTGCTGGTCCGAAAATATCTGCTCAACAGAGGTGACCGGCACATTCAGACGCACGTTAAAACTCCATAGACAGCATTCGACAATGCCAGCCCAAACAAGCCGGCAAGAGGCCGACTCACGGAAAATGGCGCACCGTCTTGCCCCACCTGACACAATTGCAACCGTACAGCGACCGACTCCGTCATTGACCTTTGAATCAACGAAGATCAACTAAAATCAGTTAGGGATCAGCCGAATTTGGCGGGTGGGACACTGGCAATCATCAGCGAGACGTTCGCGCCTGCGCCATACCCTCGATTCTGGTGAACAAGGAAAATGCCAATGAGTTCTTGTTTCATCAGTTCATCTTCTGAAACTAGATCACCAAATGCCTGTCCGAAGCGTCGATTCTACGAATTGCATCACATTTTGCAAGGCAAGGTGATGAATCATGGCGTTGCCTAATGCAAAGATTTATCGTTAAGTTCTTGATTCTAAATGGGAATTGAGCGATGCAAATTTCAAGTTTGGGTCCAGCCATCAGGCGCTACCGCAAGGTAGCGGGGCTTACTCAGGCTGAACTAGGCGAAAAAACCGGTTTTGACCCTAAAACCATCAGCCGCTTCGAAACCGGCACCTACACCCCCAGCGTGGAAGCCCTGTTCCTGCTGGCCGATGTACTGGGAGTGAAGCTGAAAGCCTTTTTCGCAGATCTGGGCGACGAAGACGAACAGCGGGCGTATCTGTTCGGTGTCATTCACAAAGCCACCCCGAAGGACCTGGGAAAGCTGATAGCAGCGGTAGACCTGGCCTTGTCCAAGCCTTAGAGCCGAGCAACACGCAGAGGAGGCAGCCCTATCGAAGCCGATAGCCTGCCTCCGCTTTATTTCCCCCAGATGACTCCTGACAGGAACTGACAGCGGCGCCCCTTAAGCTGGCGTGCGCAGCCCAACCTTTCCAGGAGTCCAGATGATCGCTACCAACACTTACCTTCTGCTATACGTCGACAGCCCCGCCACCAGCGCCAACTTTTACAGCCGCCTGCTGGACAGGCCGCCGGTCGAACTGTCGCCAACCTTTGCCTTGTTCATCCTCGATTCAGGGCTCAAGCTTGGCCTCTGGTCCAGGCAGGATGTCGAGCCAGCCACCCAGGTCACCGGCGGTGGGGGCGAACTGGCCCTGGCCGTGGCCGACAACCCGGCCGTCGATCAGCTACACGACCAATGGGCCGAGTCCGGCGTGAGCATCGCCCAGGCCCCGACCCGCCTGGACTTCGGCTACACCTTCGTCGCCCTGGACCCGGACGGGCATCGACTCAGGGTGTTCTGCCCGGCCCTGGAGTGAACGGGCGTCGCGGCGACAGCACCCGGCAGCACCGAGCGACGCCGCGCCCAGCGCCCCTCCAGCTGCATCGCCATCACGCTGCCGAGGACGATTGCCGCCCCCACGATCACCGTGCCATGTACCCGCTCCTGCAAGACCAGCGCCGCCAGCAGCATGGCGATCGGCGGTATCAGGTACATGGCGATGGATGCCCGGCTGACCTCGACCCGCGCCAGCACATAGGCCCACGCCAGGTAGGCCAGGGCACTGGGAAACAGCCCCAGCAACAACACCGCCAGATTCACCCGCCACGGCGCCTGGACCACCGCGACCGTCAGCCCCGGCCAATACAGGCTTAACAGCAAGGTGCCGGCCCAGACCATGTAGCACACGGTGGTCAGCAGGTCGTAACGCCCCGAATAACGCCGCTGCAACACGAAGTACAAGCCCCAGGAGAAAGCCGCCAGCAACACCAGCAGTCCCTGGGGCTTGATCGATGCCGCGCCCTGGTCGCCCCAGACCACCACGATCGCTCCCAGCAACCCCAGCCCTACACAAGCCCAGCGCCAGCCACTGACTGGCTCCTTCAACCAGAAAAACGCAATCAGGGTACTGAAGATCGGCGCCGACTGCGCCAGCACACTGGATGCCCCCGCGCTCAAACCCTGCTGGCCATAGTTGAGGCTGACGTGATGCAGGGCGATGGCAAAAAAGCCCAGCACCAGCAACCAGGGCAGATCGCGCCAGCGCGGCAAGGCGATTCTTTTCACCAGGGCGATGCCCCCCATGAACAGCGAAGCAATCAGAAAACGCAGCAACGCCAGATGACCAGGCTCGTAGCCTTCCAAGCCAATGTGGATACCCACCGGGGAATAGGCCCAGCACAGAATGACCGCGACGGTCGCCAGGACCAGCTTCAACGCAGGGGAGATATTCAAGACACAGACACTCGGCAGCACCAGGAAGGCCTTCAGTCTCTCGTCCGCCACAACTCACCACAATTAACCGATACTGAGGTAAAACCTCATTGGAAATGAGCAATGGAACTGAGCCAGCTGAAGATGGTGAAAGCAGTCGCCCGCACCGGCAGCATTGCCCGGGCGGCCGAACAACTGCACTGCGTACCCTCCAACATCACCAACCGCCTCAAGCAACTGGAAGACGAGCTGGGCACCCGCCTGTTTATCCGCGCCGGCCGCGGGCTGAAAATCAGCCCGGACGGGGAAATCTTTCTCGGTTACAGCGAGCGCATCCTGGCCTTGGTGGATGAAGCCAAACGCGCGGTCGACCGTCAGGCCGAACCTAGCGGCATCCTGCGCATCGGTGCCATCGAGTCCTGTGCCGGCGGACGCCTGCCGCCGCTGCTAGCGGAATTCCATCAGCGCTTTCCCCAGGTCACCCTGGAACTGGTAACCGGCACCTGGTCGCAGCTGTTCGAAGAACTGCAACACCACCGGATCGACGGCGCGCTGGTGGCGGTCGACACGCCCCAGCCGAAGCTGGAGCGCACCGCCCTCTACAGCGAGCCCCTGGTACTGGTCGCCAGCGCCGACGCCGCGCCCGTGCTGAACCCGCGCGACCTGCAGGACCAGACCCTGTTCATGTGGCCCGGCGGCTGCCCTTACCGCCGCGCCCTGGAGCATTGGCTGAACACCCACGACGTAACCGCGACCATCATCGGCTACGCCAGCTGGGGCACCATCATCGACTGTGTCAGCGCCGGCGCCGGCATGACCCTGGCCCCGGAAGGCGTGCTCGACCGCTACACCCTGTCCGCGGGCCTGACGCGCCACCGCTTCGCCGACCTGCAGCCGATCGACATTCGTTTTGTCTGGAACAAGGAAATAGAACGCCACACCGCACGGGACGCGTTTGCGCAATTGTTGCAGGAGCGATTGGGGAAATGAAACGAGCGACTGGCGAGAGGCCAGATCAGGATGAACGCAGGGGGAGTATTCAGAACATTCGTCGAGGACCGACAGAGGGCGTTATGGAGGCAACCCCACCAGCCACACCCCGGCACACAATGTCACCGCTGCGGCTGCTCCCTTCCAGGCCTGACCGGGTTCACGGCTGATCGTTGCGAGGGGACCAATGGGGTCACCATAACGACGCTCACCTGACGGCGAGCCGCGCCATTGTACCTATCTGCGGCGAAGTTACAACCGCTCTGTACAGATTAAAAAATCTGAACGGCTTCAAGTACTTGGATCATTGCCCATTGCCCCCGCCCCTTGCCGATTCCTGTAGCTGCTGCCGCAGGCTGCGCTCGGTCGCGCAGCGATCACGGGCGACACCGTGTTTCGGTTACAGCTTGGTAAATGGTTGGCGACGGCTTTGCAGTCGATCGCAGCCTGCGGCAGCAGTTACAGGGAACCGCGCATGAGCGAGATGGCCGTTTTGCGGCGAACCGGCAGTCGATTTTTCGCTTTGTTTTGTAAGGGGTTTCCTAGAAACTCTGGAACGCCTTTGGGCGGGTTGTACCCCTGAATTTGATCGGGCAGTCTGCGTGGGTCGTTGCAGTTTCAACGACCCGGATGTGGAAGTCTGGAAGAGTCATTGGTACAGCGCTCAACAGCGACTGCTGGCGTTTTGCGTCCGCAGATCCGTGTTATGGCGACCATGCGTGGGGCACCTTCGAGTGCGCCGGGTTTGGGGTACCAAGGACTCCCCGGTCTTCCACACCCACGCATGGCTGCCACCCTCTCGTGTGGAAGCGAGACTGGCGGCTTTCACCTTTCAGAGAGTCGTAGGTACCCATATGAAAAAGCTCGTCCCCGATCCACCCCTCACCACCCCGCGCCAACTACGCGATCCCGAACTGGATGCGGCCAATGTCTCCCTGCTCCTGTCGCTCAATGACCAGCAGCAACCGCTGCTCACACAACTGAAAGAAACCCGCAGCCAACCGTTCGGCCTGCGCGACGCCTATCAGCGTCCGTTGTTCGCGGTACAGGCCGGGGTAAATGCCGAAGAAGCCTTGATGCATGTTTCGCTGCTGCTCAAATGCGCCGAAGAAGTCTCGGATGAAATCACCGAGCAGGGCAGCGGCATCGAGCGCGGGCTGATCTGGTCCATGGTGCACTCCGTGGAGATGGCTCGCGCGGTGGTCGATGCCCTGCTCGATGGTGTGCGCACCAGCCGCTGACGGCCTTATCCGGGAGCTGGCTTGTTCGCGATGCAGGCGATGCAGTCTGGGAGAGGACCGCGTAGATGCCATCGCGAGCAAGCTTCGCTCCTACAGAAGCGGGAGGTGGGTCAGACTTGTTCGAGTACTTCGTCGGCCTTGCCGCCGGCTTGCTGGATCACCAGGTGGATGAAGTGCAGTTTAGTAATCACCGCTGGCGGCAGGATGAAGGGATAGAAGTCCGGCTGGCCCATGCTGCGTGACAATTCGTTGAGCATGCCGGCCAATTCGATCCAGGCGTTGACGAAGGACAGGAACGCCGGGCCGCCGGGATGCTGCGGGTCATACAGGGTATCCAGTGGGAACGGCTGGTAGTCGAAGTCCATTTCCCGGGCACTCATGCCGAAGCCCAGCGCGGTGTCGAGCGCGTCCATCATGTGCAGGTAATGGGCCCAGGTTTCCGCCCAGTCTTCCCAGGGGTGCATGGTGGCGTAGGCGCTGACACAGGCCTGCGACCAATCGCTGGGCGCACCCTGTTGATAATGCCGGTCCAGGGCCTCGGCGTAGCTCGCACGTTCGTCGCCGAATAACACACGACAAGGCTCCAGCCAATGGCTGTCGGCGATCAGCCGGTCCCAGTAGTAATGCCCCACCTCGTGCCGGAAGTGGCCAAGCAAGGTGCGATAGGGTTCGTGCATCTGCACCCTTACCTGCTCGCGATAGGCGTCATCGGCTTCCTTGATGTCGAGGGTGATCAGGCCATTGGCGTGGCCAGTCATAGACGCCTTGCCCTGCAGATCGACACCGAGGAAATCAAAAGCCAGGCCAGCCGCCTCATCCTCGGTCTTGGCGATCGGCGGCAACCCCAGGCTCACCAGTTGCGCCACCAGGCGGCGCTTGGCGATTTCCACCTTGCGCCAGCGCTCGGGGTTTTCCGGCACGCCAAGATCGGGAATGGCCCGGTTCAACCTGCACGCCATACACAAGGTGCCGGCGCCATAAGCCGGCAGCAGCCAGTTACAGGCCGCCGGGGTATCGAGGTTGGCGCAGCGCCGGAACAACCCCGCTTGCGGGTCGGCATCCAACAGCCAGGTATCGACCTCCGGCCCTGGCCGCAGCGACGACAGGCGACTCTGCTCGGGCTGATAACCCAGGGCCGCCGAACAGGCCAGGCACTGACTGTTGCGAAAGAACAGCGACTGCCCGCAGCGGCACGGCCAGACTTTGCTGTTGCGGCCGTCCTCACGGACAAAGGGCGCGGCGATACGGGAACTGAGCTGTTCGAAGAAGCGGTACATGGCGATCTCTCCCTGGGCTTGCCAAGACTAGATCATGGGGACGGGACTATTGTTCCATCGCCTTGATGGCGATCCGCTTTTCTGCAGGAGCGAGCTCGCTCGCGAAGCGATTGCCATGTCGCATCCTGTGCAAGCCTGGAGTTTTTTTCGCGGGCAAGCTCGCTCCTTCAAGGGAACGCGATTCCATGTAGCCGCTGCCGCAGGCTGCGATAAGGTCCGCAGGACCTTCTGGCGCCCGACAGAGCAACGCCCGCTGCGCGGTCGATCGCAGCCTGCGGCAGCGGCTACAGGGTTATGCCGAGATGCCGTGCTGGCCGAGGAAGGCCACGAAGGCATCTTCATCCAGCACCTTGAGGCCCAGCTCGCTGGCCTTGGCCAGCTTGGAGCCAGCACCAGGACCGGCCACCACGCAATGGGTCTTGGCCGAAACCGAGCCGGCGACCTTGGCGCCCAGGCTTTCCAGCTTGTCCTTGGCCACGTCGCGGCTCATCAACTCCAGCGAGCCGGTGAGCACCCAGGTCTGGCCGGCCAGCGGCAGCCCTTCCACCACCTTCTTCTCGCTCCGCCAGTGCATGCCGAAGGCTTGCAACTGCGCCTCGATGGCCAGCGCCCGCATGGCGTTTTGCGGAACGTCGAAGAACTCGCGCACGGCCTTGGCCTGCTTCTCCGGCAGGGCCTGGCGCATGTCCAGCCAGTCCGCCTTGATCACACCGTCGAGAGTCACGAACTTGTCCGCCAGCTTCTGCGCCGCACCCGGCCCCACCGATGGAATGTTCAGCTTGTCGAGCATGCCGCCCAAGGTGGTGCTGGCGGCGAACTCGGCGCCGAGGTCGCCCTGGTCCTGCAACTGCAGCCCGCACTGCTGTGGATCGAGCAAGGCGCCGATCACCTGCTGGTTATGGCCGTCCTCGAAGAAGCTGTGAATCTCGTGAGCCACTTCCAGGCCGATATCCGGCAGGTAGGTCAGCACTTCCGGCAAGGCCTGCTGCACGCGCTCCAGCGAGGCCAGGGAGCGCGCCAGGACCTTGGCCGTCTCCTCGCCCACATCGGGAATGCCCAGGGCATAGATGAAGCGCGCCAGGCCCGGCTTCTTGCTGTCTTCGATGGCCTTGAGCAGCTTGTTGCTGGAGACCTCGGCGAAGCCTTCCAGGTCGATGATCTGCTCGTACTTGAGCTTGTAGAGATCGGCCGGCGAGCCGATGAGTTTTTCGTCCACCAGCTGTTCGATGGTCTTGTCGCCCAACCCTTCGATGTCCATCGCCCGGCGGGAAACGAAGTGGATGATCGCCTGCTTGAGTTGAGCGCCACAGGCCAGGCGACCGACGCAGCGGTACACCGCGCCTTCGCTGATGGTTTCCTTGCCCTTGCTGCGCTTGACCAATTGCGTGCGTTCGACATGGGAACCGCACACCGGGCAGGTTTCCGGGATATGCACCTGGCGTGCGTTTTCCGGACGGCGCTCGGTGACCACCTGCACCACTTGCGGAATTACATCGCCGGCGCGACGGACAATCACAGTGTCGCCGATCATCAGGCCCAGGCGCGCCACTTCGTCCATGTTGTGCAGGGTTGCATTGGAGACGGTGACACCCGCCACCTTGACCGGCTTCAGGCGCGCCACCGGAGTCACCGCGCCGGTACGCCCGACCTGAAACTCCACATCCAGCAGCTCGGTCAGCTCTTCCATCGCCGGGAACTTGTGGGCGATTGCCCAGCGCGGCTCACGGGCCCGGAAGCCCAGTTCGCGCTGCGAGGCAATGCTGTTGACCTTGAACACCACGCCGTCGATTTCATAGGGCAAGCCATTGCGGCGCTCGCCGATATCGCGGTAGTAAGCCAGGCATTCGTCGATGCCCTTGGCCAGCTTCAGCTCGCGACTGACAGGCATGCCCCAGTGCTTGAGCTGCTCCAGATTGCCGATATGAGTGTCGGCGATGTCAGCGGTGACCAGACCGATCCCGTAGCAGCAGAATTCCAGCGGACGGCTGGCGGTGACCTTCGAATCCAGCTGGCGCAAGCTGCCGGCCGCGGCGTTGCGCGGGTTGGCGAAGGTCTTGCCGCCGACCTCCAGCTGCGCAGCATTCAGTCGCTCGAAACCGGCCTTGGACATGTAGACCTCGCCGCGCACCTCGAGGGTCGCCGGCCAGCCGCTGCCCTGCAGCTTCAGCGGAATGTTGCGCACGGTGCGCACGTTGACGCTGATGTCTTCGCCGGTGGTGCCGTCGCCGCGGGTCGCGCCGCGCACCAGTACACCGTCCAGGTACAGCAGGCTGACCGCCAGGCCATCGAGCTTCGGCTCGCAGCTGTATTCCACCGCCGCCCCGCCACCGAACAGGTCGCCCACCGGCAGGTCGAGGCCCTCGGTCACCCGCCGATCGAACTCGCGCATGTCGGTTTCTTCGAAGGCGTTGCCCAGGCTGAGCATAGGGATTTCGTGGCGCACCTGAGTGAAGGCCGAAAGCGCCGCGCTGCCTACGCGCTGGGTAGGCGAGTCGCTGCTGACCAGTTCCGGATGCTCGGCTTCCAGTGCCTTGAGCTCGTGGAACAGGCGATCGTATTCGGCGTCGGGAATGCTCGGCTCGTCGAGGACGTGGTAGCGGTAGTTGTGCTGATCCAGCTCAGCGCGCAACTCAAGAATGCGGGTTTCGGCGGCGTTCATGGTGTTCTCTCAAAAAGCAAAAGAGCAGCCTAGGCTGCTCAATATTTGTCTGGAGGGTCTTGCAACCCTGTCGCGAACCCGCTCCGGCAAACCAAGGGTTATGCCGGAACGGCTGGCTCGCGAAGCGCTCAGCGCTTCTGGGTCAGGGCGCGACGTTCGAATTCGACGATGCGCTGACGGTAATGTTCGATGGTCTGGGCGGTCAGCACGCTGCGCTGGTCGTCCTTCAGTTCGCCATTCAGTTCCTGGGACAGCTTGCGCGCCGCAGCCACCATCACGTCGAAAGCCTGCTTCGGATGACGTGGGCCTGGCAGGCCGAGGAAGAAGCTCACGGCCGGGGTACTGAAGTGGTCGATGTCGTCCAGGTCGAACACGCCTGGCTTGACCGCATTGGCCATGGAGAACAGCACTTCGCCGTTGCCGGCCATGCTTTCGTGACGGTGGAAAATATCCATCTCGCCAAAACGCAGGCCGCTTTCCAGGATGTTCTGCAACAGCGCCGGCCCCTTGAAGCCGCCGGCGTCACGGCAGATCACACTGATCACCAGCACTTCTTCGGCTTGCGGCTGCTCCTTGTCGGCGTAGCCGGAAGCCTTGGTTTCATCCGGGAAGTCGTCGTCACGGCTGCTGAAGCTCGGGCCGCCGTCCAGATCCAGATTGAGGTTCAGGTCGCCCTGCTGTGGCTCGCTGGCACGTTTGCCACGCTTGGAACCGGATTCGCGCGGTTCGCGCACCGGCGCGCTCATCGACGGCAGATCGTGCTCATCGAGTTGCGGTTCCTTATGGGTATCCAGCACGCGAGGCGGGCCCAGCAGTTCGGCACTGCTGTCGTCGTCCGGCAGGTTGGACAGGCTACGATCCAGACGGAATTTCAACTTTCCCTTGCCGCCGCGCATACGGCGCCAGCCATCAAAAAGAATACCGGCAATGACAATGATGCCGATGACGATCAGCCACTCGCGCAGACCGATTTCCATGTAATCCCGTGCCTCTATGAAAAATGCTGAAAAATAAGAGGTTTAGCAAACTGCAAACCGCTTTAAAACGTGGCGCCAACTCTATGTTCTGACTGGCCTTTTGCCCACGTATAGGAAAAATTGACATTAAACTAGCACGACCAAAGACAACTTTACACCGTCTGTCGCAACGGCTTCATTCAATATGTCGATCAGCCAGTACTCGGCGCAGGTAAAAACCTCTTACTTGTCACTTACATACCGGCCTTGGTCGCCCGGATATCAGGCGTCCACCATCGCCATCGCCTCCTCGACATCCACTGCCACCAAGCGCGAACAGCCGGGCTCGTGCATCGTCACGCCCATCAATTGATCGGCCATTTCCATGGCGATCTTGTTGTGGGTGATATAGATGAACTGCACCGTCTGCGACATCTCTTTAACCAGCCTTGCGTAGCGTCCAACGTTAGCGTCATCCAGCGGGGCGTCAACTTCGTCGAGCATGCAGAACGGCGCCGGGTTCAACTTGAAGATGGCAAATACCAGCGCCAGGGCCGTCAATGCTTTCTCACCACCGGACAACAAATGAATGGTGCTGTTCTTCTTCCCTGGCGGACGCGCCATGATCGTTACCCCTGTATCGAGTAGATCTTCGCCCGTCAGTTCCAAATAAGCGCTGCCGCCACCGAAAACTTTTGGAAAGAGTGCCTGTAAACCGCCGTTAATCTGATCAAAGGTATCCTTGAAACGATTACGGGTTTCCTTGTCGATCTTGCGAATCACGTTTTCCAGGGTTTCCAGGGCTTCCACCAGATCGGCGTCCTGGGCATCCAGATAACGCTTGCGCTCGGACTGCTGCTGGTACTCATCGATGGCCGCAAGGTTGATCGCCCCCAGGCGCTGGATACGCGCGGCAATCCGCTCGAGTTCTTCCTCGGCCTCTTTCTCGCTGGCCTGTTCGGTCAGCGTGGCGAGCACGCCCTGCAAGTCGTAGCCGTCTTCCAGCAACTGGTCCTGCAAGGTCTTGCGGCGCACGCTCAGGGCCTGCCATTCCATGCGCTGCTGTTCGAGTTGGCCACGGATCAATTGCGATTGCTGCTCGGCCTGGCTCCGGCGTTTTTCCGCATCGCGCAATTCGCGGTCGGCATCCTCCATGGCGATCTGCGCGCTCTTGAGCTCGACATCGACGGTCATGCGTTTTTCCAGCAATTCCTCGAGTTTCAGGCGCAGCTCTTCCAGGGGCGCAGCCCCCTCTTCGAGGTTCAGGCTGAGCTGTTCGCGCTTCTCCGTCAGGCGTTCCGATTGCAGCTCCAGGCGCTCCAGGGCCTGCCGGGTGGAATCGTGCTGGGCCTTGAGCGAACCCAGGCGCACCGCCAGCTGATGAGCGTGATCCTTGTGCTGGCGCGCCTCCTGGCGTACCCGGTCCAGGCGCTCGCGCAAACTGTCGCGCTGGGCCAGCAGCAATTCGCGCTGCTCGGTGTCCAGGGCCATGCTGTCGAGGGCTTCCTGCAGCTGCAGACGGGCTTCGCCCACCTGCTCGTGTTCCACGGCGCGCTGCTCGCCCAACTCCGCCACTTCTTCATCCAGGCGGGTACGGCGCAGGGCCAGCTGTTCGGCCTTGGCCTTGCCGGCGGAAAGCCTGGCTTTCAATTCACCCTGCTGACGGGCTTCGTCCTGCAGCAGACGGCGCAGGTGTTCGCGACCATTCTCCTGCTGGCGCTGTTGCGCACGCAGGTTCTGCAAACGGGTTTCCAGGTCTTCCACGCTGGCTTCGCGCTCGTCGCGCTCTTGGCTCAACTGTTCGATTTCCTGGTTGCGCGCGAGCATGCCGCTTTCCGCTTCGCTGGCGCGGCGCACCCGCAGGAAGTGCCGGCCGATCCAGAAGCCGTCGCGGCTGATCAGGCTCTCGCCGGCCGCCAACTGGCCGCGCAGCGCGAGGGCCTGTTCAAGACTTTCCACCGGTTTGACCTGGCCCAGCCAGGGCGCCAGGTCGACCTGGGCATCGACCTTGTCCAGCAGGCTGCCGGGTATCCGCGCGCCCTCGCCCGCCAGTTGGAGCAGGCGCAGATCGCCCTGCTCGAACCCGGCCAGGTCGAAGCCAGCAAAATCGTCGACCAGCACCGCCTGCAGGTCGGCGCCGAGCACGGTTTCCACCGCCAACTCCCAGCCTGCCTCGACCTTCAAGCCTTCGGCCAGACGCGGACACTCGGCCAATTGTTGCTCCTGCAGCCATTGCGCCGCGCCAGTCCCCGGATTGAGCGCCGCCTGCTGCAAAGCCTCCAGCGAGGCCAGGCGCCCGTTGAGACGCTGCAGTTCGCCCTGGGCCTGCTGCTGGGCCTGGGTCGCCTGATGCAGCTCCTGGCGCAGCTGCTCCAGGCGCTCGACCTGACCGTCTTCGCTGGCTTGCAAATCTTCCAGGGTCGCCTCGCTGGCTGCGAGCTGTTCATTGAGTTCGAGGATCGCCGCGTCTTCCGGATCGGCAGCGAGCAACGCACGCTCCTCAATCAGGCGCCGCTGGCGCTCGCCCAGGCGTTCCATGCTGCTTTCGAGCTGCTGGATACGCGACTGCTGCACTTCGGCCTGACGCCGCGGTTCGGCGGACTTGAGGTTGAATGCGTCCCACTGCTCCTGCCAGCCGTGCATGGTGGTTTCGGCTTGTTCCAGGGTCGCGGCGGCCTCTTCGGCGGCGGCGCTGCTAATCTCCTGCTCGGGCTCGAGCATTTCCAGCTCTTCGCCGAGGGTGGCGAGCAAGGTGCGGTCGTGGCCCAGGTGGGATTCGGTCTCCTGGCGCGCGCGCTCGGCCTCGCGCAAGTCGTCCTGCAACTGGCGCAAACGCTGCTGGCCGTGCTGGATGCTCTGTTCGACCCGGGCGATGTCGCCGCCGACCGAATAGAAGCGCCCCTGCACCAGATTGAAGCGCTCGGACAGCTCATGGTGACCGTCGCGCAGGCGCTCGATGGCGGCATCGGCATTGCGTTGCTCCGCCACCAGGGCTTCAAAGCCGACTTCCTGGTTGCCGATGATCGATTCGCGCTGGCCGACCTGCTCGTTAAGCTCCTGCCAGCGCAGTGCCGACAGCTGGGCCTTGAGCTGACGCTCCTCGGCTTTGTATTCCTGGTACTTCTCGGCCGCCTGGGCCTGCCGGTGCAGGCGTTCGAGCTGGCGCTCCAGTTCTTCGCGCAGGTCGGTCAGGCGCGCCAGGTTCTCGTGGGTACGGCGGATGCGGTTTTCGGTTTCCCGGCGGCGTTCCTTGTACTTGGAAATCCCCGCCGCTTCTTCGATGAAATTGCGCAGGTCTTCCGGCTTGGCCTCGATCAGCTTGGAGATCATGCCCTGCTCGATGATCGAGTAGCTGCGTGGCCCCAGGCCGGTGCCGAGGAAGATATCGGTGATGTCGCGGCGGCGGCACTTGGCGCCGTTGAGGAAATAGCTGTTCTGGCTGTCGCGGGTAACCTTGCGGCGGATGGAGATTTCCGCGTAGGCCGCGTACTCGCCGACCAGGGTGCCGTCGGAGTTGTCGAAGACCAGCTCGATGCTGGCCTGGCTCACCGGCTTGCGGCTGGTGGAACCGTTGAAGATGACGTCGGTCATCGACTCGCCGCGCAGGTTCTTGGCCGAGCTCTCGCCCATCACCCAGCGCACGGCGTCGATGATGTTCGACTTGCCGCAACCATTGGGCCCGACCACCGCCGCCATGTTACTGGGGAAGTTCACCGTGGTCGGGTCGACGAAGGACTTGAACCCCGCCAGCTTGATGCACTTGAGCCGCACGCTCAGGCAACCGTCAAGGCGGCGACTACCAGGTCGCAACTGCGCCGGGCATAGGCCGTCAGCACCAGGCGGATCGTCGGCAGGTCACGGGCCAGCACGGCGGCCAGCAGTTGCTCGAACAGGTCGAGGAATTCGCTCATTTCCGCCTTGCGCTGCTCCAGGGCCAGGAAATAGGCACGGCTCATCGCCGGCTGCAGGTTCTCGACGGTTTCCTGCAGGTACGGGTTGTTGGCGAACGGATAGGCGGCGCGCATCACGTTGAAGCTGTCTTCGACGAAGCTGCGGATGTCCTGGCGCTCGTAGGCGGCGATCAAGCGTTGCTGGATCTGCAGGAACGGCGCCATGTCGGCTTGCAGTTCCCAGCCGTTGGCCACCGAGTTGCCCAGCAGGATGTACAGCTCGCTCATCAGGGTGCACAGGCTCTGCACCTTGTGCGGGGTGAGTTCGGTCACATGGGCGCCACGACGCGGCAGGATGGCGATCAGGTGGCGGCGTTCGAGGATCAGCAGGGCCTCGCGGACCGAGCCGCGGCTGACGTTGAGGGCCAGCGTGACCTTCTGTTCCTGAATCCGCTCCCCAGGCTTGAGCTCGCCGCGAATGATGCGTTCGGCGAGGTGGTGAGCGATTTGCTCGGCGAGGCTGTCCGGCGCCTTGAACGTCATGGTTTTCCTTCAAACTCTTAGATCGGTACAAGCGGCGCAGTGTAGCGCAATTGCTACCTCATGGCGGAGTGCCCAAGGGCCTGAATTTGGCACGGAATAAGCAAAAAGCACTGCGACCCGGGAGGGTCAATACTGTTTGAAAGCGCTTGTTGATCGGCAAAAAATAATTTCCTGACCCTTAAGTCAGAAATTAATTGACCGAAAAGTCAGACATGACTAAATTCGGCCCACGTCGGTTACCAATAATAATGAGTCTGCGAGGCCTTCCGTGATCCAGTTTTTACTCAACCAGGAACTCCGTAGCGAGCACAGCCTGGACCCGAACCTGACGGTGCTCAACTATCTGCGCGAGCACCTGGGCAAGCCCGGCACCAAGGAAGGCTGCGCCAGCGGCGACTGTGGCGCCTGCACCGTGGTGGTCGGTGAATTGCACACCGATGACACGGGCGCGGAGCATATCCGTTATCGCAGCCTCAACTCGTGCCTGACCTTCGTCTCGTCGTTGCACGGCAAGCAGTTGATCAGCGTCGAAGACCTCAAGCACCAGGGCCAGTTGCACAGCGTGCAGAAGGCCATGGTCGAGTGCCACGGCTCGCAGTGCGGCTTCTGTACGCCGGGCTTCGTCATGTCGCTGTTCGCCCTGCAGAAGAACTGCGCACAACCCGACTCGCACAAGGCCCATGAAGCCCTGGCCGGCAACCTGTGCCGCTGCACCGGCTACCGGCCGATCCTCGCCGCCGCCGAGCAGGCCTGTTGCGGCAAGCAGCCTGACCAGTTCGACGCCCGCGAAGCCGAGACCATCGCGCGCCTGAAAGCCATCGCCCCCAGCGACACCGGCGAGCTGAACAGTGGCGACAAGCGCTGCCTGGTACCGCTGACGGTGTCCGACCTGGCCGACCTGTATGACGCCTACCCACAAGCCCGGCTGCTGGCCGGCGGCACCGACCTGGCGCTGGAAGTCACCCAGTTCCATCACCCGTTGCCGGTGATGATCTACGTCGGCAACGTCGCCGAGATGAAACGCATCGAGCGCTTCGACGACCGCCTGGAAATCGGCGCCGCCACCGCCCTCTCCGATTGCTACGACGCCCTCAAGGCCGAGTACCCGGACTTTGGCGAACTGCTGCAACGCTTCGCCTCGCTGCAGATCCGCAATCAGGGCACCCTGGGCGGCAACATCGGCAACGCCTCGCCCATCGGCGACTCGCCACCCTTGCTGATCGCCTTGGGCGCGCAGATTGTCCTGTGCAAGGGCAACACCCGCCGCACCCTGGCCCTGGAAGACTATTTTATCGACTACCGCGTCACCGCGCGCCAGGAAAGCGAGTTCATCGAAAAGATCATCGTGCCGCGGGCCAGCGCCCAGCAGCTGTTCCGCGCCTACAAGGTGTCCAAGCGCCTGGACGACGATATTTCCGCGGTCTGCGCGGCCTTCAACCTGCGCATCGAGAACGGCGTGATCGTCGATGCCCGCGTGGCCTTCGGCGGCATGGCCGCCACCCCGAAACGCGCCAAGCACTGTGAAACCGCGTTGCTCGGCGCGCCCTGGAACGAGGCCACCGTCGAACGTGCCTGCGCCGCCCTGGGCGAGGACTTCACCCCGCTTTCGGACTTCCGCGCCAGCAAGGAATACCGCCTGCTCAGCGCCCGGAACCTACTGCGCAAATACTTCATCGAACTGCAAACACCGCACATCGAGACCCGGGTGACCGCTTATGTCTAATCATCACAAAGTCGAGAAGACTCAAGCCGAACTGAGCGCCCTGTTTCAACAGGACCTGGCCACCGGCGTCGGGCGCAGCGTCAAGCACGACAGCGCCGCCAAGCATGTGTCCGGCGAAGCGGTGTACATCGATGACCGGCTGGAATTCCCCAACCAGCTGCATGTGTACACGCGCCTCTCGGACCGTGCCCACGCGAAGATCCTCAGCATCGACACCGCGCCCTGCTACGCCTTCGACGGCGTGCGCATCGTCATCACCCACAAGGATATTCCGGGGCTGAAAGACATCGGCCCGCTGCTGCCCGGTGACCCGCTGCTGGCCATCGACGACGTGCAGTTCGTCGGCCAGCCGGTGCTGGCGGTGGCCGCCCGCGACCTGGAAACCGCGCGCAAGGCGGCCATGGCCGCGGTCATCGAATACGAGGACCTGGAGCCGGTGCTGGACGTGGTCGAAGCCCTGCGCAAACGCCACTTCGTCCTCGACAGCCACACCCACCAGCGCGGCGACTCGGCCAAGGCCCTGGCCAGCGCCGAGCATCGCCTGCAGGGCACCCTGCACATCGGCGGCCAGGAACACTTCTACCTGGAGACCCAGATCTCCTCGGTGATGCCCACCGAAGACGGCGGCATGATCGTCTACTGCTCGACCCAGAACCCCACCGAAGTGCAGAAGCTGGTGGCCGAGGTGCTGGACGTGTCGATGAACAAGATCGTGGTCGACATGCGCCGCATGGGCGGTGGTTTCGGCGGCAAGGAAACCCAGGCCGCCAGCCCGGCATGCCTGTGCGCGGTAATCGCGCACCTCACCGGCCAGCCGACCAAGATGCGCCTGCCACGGGTCGAAGACATGCTGATGACCGGCAAGCGCCACCCCTTCTATATCGAGTACGACGTCGGCTTCGACAGCACCGGGCGCCTGCATGGCATCCAGCTGGAGCTGGCCGGCAACTGCGGTTGCTCGCCGGACCTGTCGGCCTCGATCGTCGACCGGGCGATGTTCCACGCCGACAACTCGTACTACCTGGGCGACGCCACCATCAACGGCCATCGCTGCAAGACCAACACCGCTTCGAATACCGCCTACCGCGGTTTCGGCGGCCCGCAAGGCATGGTCGCCATCGAAGAAGTGATGGACGCCATCGCCCGCCATCTGGCGCTCGACCCGCTGGCGGTGCGCAAGGCCAACTACTACGGCAAGACCGAACGCAACGTCACCCACTACTACCAGACTGTCGAGCACAACATGCTCGAAGAGATGACCGCCGAGCTGGAAGCCAGCAGCCAGTACGCCGAGCGTCGCGAAGCGATCCGCCGCTACAACGCAGGCAGCCCGATCCTGAAAAAGGGCCTGGCGCTGACCCCGGTGAAATTCGGCATTTCCTTCACCGCCAGCTTCCTCAACCAGGCCGGCGCGCTGGTGCACGTCTACACCGACGGCAGTATCCACCTGAACCACGGCGGCACGGAAATGGGCCAAGGCCTGAACACCAAGGTGGCGCAGGTGGTGGCCGAGGTGTTCCAGGTGGAAATCGACCGGGTGCAGATCACCGCGACCAACACCGACAAGGTGCCCAACACCTCGCCGACCGCCGCCTCCAGCGGCGCCGACCTGAACGGCAAGGCCGCGCAGAACGCCGCCGAGACCATCAAGAAACGCCTGGTGGAGTTTGCCGCCCGGCAGTACAAGGTCAGCGAGGAAGATGTGGAATTCCACAACGGCCATGTGCGGGTCCGCGACCAGATCCTGAGCTTCGAGGAACTGATCCAGCAGGCCTATTTCGCCCAGGTCTCGCTGTCCAGCACCGGTTTCTACAAGACCCCGAAAATCTACTACGACCGCGCCCAGGCCCGTGGCCGGCCGTTCTACTACTTCGCCTACGGCGCCGCTTGCGCCGAGGTGATAGTCGACACCCTGACCGGCGAGTACAAGATGCTGCGCACCGACATCCTGCATGACGTCGGCGCCTCGCTGAACCCGGCCATCGACATCGGCCAGGTGGAAGGCGGCTTTATCCAGGGCATGGGCTGGCTGACCATGGAAGAGCTGGTGTGGAACGCCAAGGGCAAATTGATGACCAACGGCCCGGCCAGCTACAAGATTCCGGCAGTGGCCGACATGCCGCTGGACCTGCGGGTCAAGCTGGTGGAAAACCGCAAGAACCCGGAAGACACAGTGTTCCATTCCAAGGCCGTGGGCGAACCGCCGTTCATGCTCGGCATCTCCGTCTGGTGCGCGATCAAGGACGCCGTGGCCAGCCTTGGCGATTACCGGCACCAGCCAAGGATCGATGCACCGGCCACGCCGGAGCGGGTGTTGTGGGGCTGCGAGCAGATGCGCCAGTTGAAGGTGACGCAGGCCGTCGAGGCCGAGTCCGAACTGGCGCCGCTCTAGACCGAGATGCGCCCATCGCGGGCAGGCCTCGCACCCACAGGTTGTGCGTCGTTCGCGCGCCCCCTGCCCGTAGGAGCAAGGCTTGGCCGCGATGATGGCCGAACAGACAACAGCGATGTTGAGGTGAAACATGTACAACTGGATCAGCGCCCTCGCCGACCTGCAAACCCGCGGTGAACCCTGCGTGCTGGTGACCATCATCGAAGAGCTGGGTTCGACGCCACGCAATGCCGGCTCGAAGATGGTCATCAGCGCCACCCAGAGTTTCGACACCATCGGCGGTGGCCACCTGGAATACAAGGCCATGCAGATCGCCCGCGAAATGCTCGCCAGCGGCAAGCAGGATACCCACCTGGAGCGCTTCAGCCTGGGCGCCAGCCTCGGCCAGTGCTGCGGCGGCGTGACCGTGTTGCTGTTCGAACCCATGGGCCAGGCCCAGGCGCAGATCGCGGTCTTCGGCGCCGGCCATGTCGGCCGCGCCCTGGTGCCGCTGCTGGCCAGCCTGCCGTGCAAGGTGCGCTGGATCGACTCGCGGGAACAAGAGTTCCCCGAGCAGATCCCCCAGGGCGTGCACAAAATCGTCAGCGAAGAACCCGTCGATGAAATCGACGACCTGCCCGCCGGCAGCTACTGCATCGTCATGACCCACAACCACCAGCTCGACCTGGAGCTCACCGCCGCGATCCTCAAGCGCAACGACTTCGCCTACTTCGGCCTGATCGGCTCGAAAACCAAGCGGGTGAAGTTCGAACACCGCCTGCGCGAGCGCGGCTTCGACAACGGCGTGCTGCAACGCATGCGCTGCCCGATGGGGCTCGGCGAAGTCAAAGGCAAGCTGCCTGTGGAAATCGCCATCTCCATCGCCGGCGAAATCATCGCCACCTATAACGCCAATTTCGGCCAGCACAGTGCCCGCGCCGAACCCATTGCCAAGCTGCTGCCGGCCTCGCGCCGCAGCCATGCCTCCCATTAAAAAGCCCCGAACCGAGACTGCCTCATGCCTCTGACTCGCAAAGCCTACCGTGCCGCCATCCTGCACAGCATCGCCGACCCCGCCGAGGTCGGCATCGAAGCCTCCTACGAGTATTTCGAGGATGGCCTGCTGGTGGTCGACAACGGCCAGATCAGCGCCCTCGGCCATGCCAGCGAATTGCTCGCCAGCCTGCCCGCCGACATCGAGATCACTCACTACCAGGATGCGCTGATCACCCCAGGCTTTATCGACACCCATATCCACCTGCCGCAGACCGGCATGGTCGGTGCCTATGGCGAGCAGTTGCTGGACTGGCTCAACACTTACACCTTCCCTTGCGAAAGCCAGTTCGCCGACCAGGCCCATGCCGAGGCAGTGGCGGAGATTTTCATCAAGGAACTGCTGCGCAACGGCACCACCACCGCCCTGGTCTTCGGCAGCGTGCACCCGCAATCGGTGAATGCCTTTTTCGAAGCGGCCGACAAGCTCGACCTGCGGATGATCGCCGGCAAGGTGATGATGGACCGCAACGCCCCGGGCTACCTGACCGACACCGCCGAATCCAGCTACCTGGAAAGCAAGGCGCTGATCGAGCGCTGGCACGGCAAGGGTCGCCTGCACTACGCGGTGACACCGCGTTTCGCCCCGACCAGCACCCCGGAACAACTGACCCTCGCCGGGCAGTTGCTCGGTGAATACCCCGACCTGTACATGCAGACCCACATCAGCGAAAACCTGCAGGAAGTCGAATGGGTCAAGGAGCTGTTCCCGGAGCGCAAGGGCTACCTGGATGTATACGACCACTACCAGTTGCTGGGCGAGCGCTCGGTGTTCGCCCACGGCGTGCATCTGTGCGACGACGAATGCGCGCGCCTGGCGCAGACCGGTTCGGCCGTGGCCTTCTGCCCGACCTCGAACCTGTTCCTTGGCAGCGGCCTGTTCAACCTGCCGATGGCCGAGAAGCACAAGTTGAATGTCGGCCTCGGTACCGACGTCGGCGGCGGCACCAGCTTCTCGCTGCTGCAGACCCTGAACGAAGCCTATAAGGTCATGCAGTTGCAAGGGGCGCGCCTGAGCCCGTTCAAGTCGCTGTACCTGGCCACCCTCGGCGGCGCCCGCGCACTGCGCCTGGAAGAGCGGATCGGCACCCTGCAGCCGGGCACCGACGCCGACTTCCTGGTGCTCGACTACAACGCCACGCCGCTGCTGGGCTATCGCCTGAAGCAATCCAAGAGCATCGCCGAGACCCTGTTCGTGCTGATGACCCTGGGCGACGACCGTACCGTGGCGCAGACCTATGCCACGGGCAATCTGGTCCACCAGCGCTAATCCCGGAAACGAAAAATCCCCCGCCTCATGCACTGGGGCGGGGGATTTTTCTACCTGCTGTAAACCCTGTAGGAGCGAGCTTGCTCGCGAAAAGATCGCCAACGATGACGCGTCTTGGCAGACAGGTCGCCGCTTCGCGGCTATCGCGAGCAAGCTCGCTCCTGCAAAGAGATGGCGTTACAGCTTGGCGGGAGAACGGCCCGGCTTCTTGGTCTGCAGCAGGTGCGAGAACACCGCGTGCAGGTCGTCCGAGGCACTTTCCTCGTCGAGGTTGAGCTTGCTGTCGATGTGATCCATGTGATGCATCATCAGGGTCACCGCCAACTCCGCGTCGCGGGCCTCGATGGCGTCGATCAACTGGGTGTGTTCATCGTAGGAACAGTGCGAACGGTTGCCGCTTTCGTACTGGGCGATGATCAGCGACGTCTGCGAGACCAGGCTGCGCTGGAAGCTGATCAGCGGGGCATTCTTCGCCGCTTCGGCAAGTTTCAGGTGGAACTCGCCCGACAGGCGGATACCAGCGCCGCGATCGCCGCGGGAGAAGCTGTCGCGCTCGTCGTTGACCATCTGCCGCAGCTCGGCAAGTTGCTCGGCCGTGGCGTGCTGCACCGCCAGCTCGGTGATCGCCCGCTCCACCAGCCGGCGCGCCATGAATACCTGGCGGGCTTCCTCGACACTCGGGCTGGCCACCACCGCGCCGCGATTGGGCCGCAGCAGCACCACGCCTTCATGGGCCAGGCGCGACAGCGCACGACGAATGATGGTACGGCTGACCCCGAAAATTTCCCCCAGCGCCTCTTCGCTCAACTTGGTGCCAGGCGCCAGGCGCTGTTCGAGGATGGCCTCGAAGATGTGCGCGTAGACAATATCGTCCTGGGTCCCGCTGCGCCCGGCCTTGCCTGCTCGCGGTTGTTTCTTGAGGGGTTGCAACTGTTCGTTCATGGGCACTCGAGTCGGGAGAACTGCGGCGAATTGACCGTGACTGTAATACGGCACAGTGGGTCGCTGACAAGTATCGCGTAAAAACAATGGCACATTGTACACAACCCATGGGGTCCATTCGCAATAACTGTATGGTCCACAGGCTGTCGCAACGACTGTACGGCCATTTGCCGCCCTGGCTGTATTGCAATGAATGGTTACTTTTACGTTTAGGCTTGGGCCCTGCTTTCGCCACCCATTGCCCCCCTGCCGGGCTTTCGGGTGGCAGATATCTTCATCAGTACAAGGAAACAACGCTCCATGTCCGACGCCTCCCTCGCGCCGTTACGCCCCCTGGCCGACACTTCGCCCTCGGCCGTAGTCGCCGGCTTCATCGCGATGATGACCGGCTACACCAGCTCCCTGGTGCTGATGTTCCAGGCCGGACAGGCCGCCGGGCTGAGCAGCGGGCAGATTTCCTCCTGGATCTGGGCCATCTCCATCGGCATGGCCGTGTGCAGCATCGGCCTGTCCTTGCGCTACCGCACCCCGATCACCATCGCCTGGTCGACCCCCGGCGCCGCGCTGCTGATCACCAGCCTGTCCGGGGTGAGCTACGGCGAAGCCATCGGCGCCTACATCACCTGTGCGGTGCTGGTGACCATCTGCGGCCTGACCGGCAGCTTCGAACGCCTGGTCAAGCGCATCCCGGCCTCGCTCGCCGCGGCACTGCTGGCGGGCATCCTGTTCAAGATCGGCAGCGAAATCTTCGTCGCCGCGCAACACCGCACCGGCCTGGTGCTGGGCATGTTCTTCAGCTACTTGCTGGTCAAGCGCCTGTCGCCACGCTATGCGGTGCTTGCCGCGCTGCTGATCGGCACTGCATTGGCCGGGATGATGGGCCTGTTGGACTTCAGCGAGTTCCACCTGCAAGTCGCCACGCCGGTGTGGACCACTCCGCACTTCTCCCTGGCGGCGACCATCAGCATCGGCATCCCGCTGTTCGTGGTGGCCATGACCTCGCAGAACATGCCCGGGGTCGCGGTGCTGCGCGCCGACGGCTACAACGTGCCGGCCTCGCCACTGGTCACCACCACCGGTATCGCCTCCCTGCTGCTGGCGCCATTCGGCTCCCACGGCATCAACCTGGCGGCCATCAGCGCGGCGATCTGCACCGGGCCCCATGCCCACGAAGACCGCAACAAGCGCTACACCGCGGCGGTCTGGTGCGGGATTTTCTATGGCATCGCCGGGATCTTCGGCGCCACCCTGGCGGCCTTGTTCGCGGCACTGCCCAAGGAACTGGTGCTGTCGATCGCCGCCCTGGCCTTGTTCGGCTCGATCATCAACGGCCTGAGCATCGCCATGAGCCAAGTGAAGGAACGCGAGGCAGCGTTGATCACCTTTATGGTGACCGCCTCGGGCCTGACCCTGTTTTCCGTCGGCTCGGCGTTCTGGGGAATCGTGGCCGGTGTGCTGACCCTGGTGATCCTGAACTGGAACAACGAATAAGCCTGTAGCCGCTGCCGCAGGCTGCGATAAGCCCGAAGGGCTTCAGCGATCTCAAGACCTTGCGCGTCCTGCGATCGCGATCGCAGCCTACGACAACGGCGACAACCCGCCCACGCGAAATCCCGGGAAACAGGCCCGAGGCATATAAAGGTTCTGCGGGGGAATAAATAGATAAAGGCTGTACAGCGACAGCCGTGAGTCGGCGGCCCGGACGGGCCACCGACTCAGCACATCAGGCTACCGGATTGATCGAGTTTTCCGGGTACCAGACGTCCAGCAGCGGGCTGACTTCAACGCTGGTCAGCTCGGTGCGGGCCTTGAGCCAGGCTTCGACCTTGGCACGTTGCTCTTCGCTGACCGAACCGCGTTTGCTCAAGCAAACCAGACCGAAGTCATCGCCACCCACATAGCCGAGGCCGTTGGCTTCCATCGCTTCTTTGAGGAACGCGTCGAGGAAAGCGTCAATAGCCTCTTCGGCCAGATCTTCTTTGAAATCCAGGTTCAGCTCAAAACCCAGCTCCTGAAATTCATCTACGCACAGTTTTTTGCGCAGACGGCGGGAACGGTTAGTGGCCATGGAACAATCCTCATAAGTAATAACGGGCGGCACTTTACCAGTTTAAGTAACCGATTGCCTGACTCTATGAGGGCCTCGGCCTGCCATTGGGAAAAAAATAGCGGGTTCGCCCGACGCGGCACGGCACAAGCCGCTATACCTTGGGGCATAATGCCGACACTTTCGTGACCACTGAGGGAATTTATCGTCATGCCCTCGTCTTTTCTCCCCTCGGCTGTAGGGTTTTACTTCACATGATCAAATCTTTGCGTCCACTTTTTCTTGCCGGTCTTCTTCTGCCCCTGGCCATTTCCGTTTCCGCCGCCCCCGTCAACACCACCCTTTCGCCCAAGGTTCAACAAGCCCTCAAAGCCAGCAAACTGCAAGACAACGCCCTGTCGCTGGTGATGATCCCGCTCAACGGCCCGGGCACGGCCACGGTCTACAACGCCGACGTATCGGTCAACCCGGCCTCCACCATGAAACTGGTCACCACCTACGCCGCCCTGGAAATGCTCGGCCCGACCCACCAGTGGAAAACCGAGTTCTATACCGACGGTACCCTGAGCGGCGGCATCCTCAATGGCAACCTGTACCTCAAGGGCGGCGGCGACCCCAAGCTGAACATGGAAAAACTCTGGCTGCTGATGCGCGACCTGCGGGCTAACGGCGTGCAGCAAGTGACCGGCGACCTGGTGCTGGACCGCAACTTCTTCGTGCAGCCGCAACTGCCGCAGTTCAACGATGACGGTAATGACGAGAACAAGCCGTTCCTGGTCAAGCCCGACGCCCTGCTGGTCAACCTCAAGGCCCTGCGCTTCGTGGCGCGCAACGATTCGGGCAAGGTGCTGATTTCCGTCGAGCCGCCGATCGCCAGCATTCGCATCGACAATCAGGTCAAGGCCGTCGGCGGCAAACAGTGCGCCGGCAACGTTCGCTACAACCCGGTACCGCAGGCGGACGGCGGCGTCACCGTGACCGTCAACGGCCAGTTGGGCGACGGCTGCAGCTCGCAGACCTACCTGTCGCTGCTCGACCATGCGACCTACACCGCCGGCGCCGTACGCGCCATCTGGAAGGAACTGGGCGGCAGCATCCAGGGCAAGGACCGCCTGGCCGCCGTTCCATCCAGCGCCAAGGTGCTGGCCCGGGCCTTCTCGCCGGACCTGGCGGAGATCATCCGCGACATCAACAAATACAGTAACAACACCATGGCCCAGCAACTGTTCCTCAGCCTCGGCGCGCAATACCGCACTGAAGCCGATGGCGACGATGCCAAGGCAGCACAACGGGTGGTGCGTCAGTGGCTGGCCAAGAAAGGCATCACCGCGCCGCATCTGGTAATGGAAAACGGTTCGGGCCTGTCCCGTGCCGAACGGGTCAGCGCCCGGGAAATGGCCTCCATGCTGCAAGCGGCCTGGAGAAGCCCGTACTCGGCGGAGTTCATCAGCTCGATGCCGATCGCCGGCATGGACGGCACCATGCGCAAGCGCCTGAAACGCACCGCCATGTCCGGTGAAGCCCACGTGAAGACCGGAACCCTGAACACCGTGCGCGCCATCGCCGGCTACAGCCGCGACAGCAATGGCAACACCTGGGCCGTGGTGGCGATCCTCAACGATCCGAAGCCCTGGGGCGCGTCCTCGGTGCTCGACCAGGTGCTGCTGGATCTGTATCGCCAACCGAAACTGGCGACCACCGCTTCGACCCTGTAAGCCGTCACTCGCAGGTGGCACGGCAACCCCGCGCCACCTCGCTCCTCTGCTCCATCCGCCTCAAGCCATCTCGGCCTGGACCCGGTCGCGCCCTGCCTGCTTGGCCGCATAGACCCCGGAATCCGCCCGCAGCAACAGCCCGTCGGCCCCTTCGTGCTCCCGCCAACTGGCGATGCCGAAACTGGCCGTGACAATGCCCACGCCATCGATCGGCGAGCTGCGCAGCCCGCGCCACAACTCCTCGGCCAGGACATAGGCCTGCTGGCCATCGGTGTCCGGGCACAGCACCATGAATTCTTCGCCGCCCAAGCGGCAAAACACATCCGTGCGGCGCAGACGAAGGCTGATGCGCTCACAGACAGCGCGCAGCACCCTGTCGCCGATGGCATGCCCATGCTGGTCGTTGATCCGCTTGAAGTGGTCGATATCCAGCATGATCACCGCCAGATTGCCCACCCCGCGCTCGACCCGCGCCATTTCGGTCTGCAGGCGCTCCTGGAAATAGCGCCGGTTGTGGATGCCGGTCAGGGAGTCGGTGACCGACAAGGCCCGCAACTCCTCCTCGACCCGCTTGAGGTCGGAGATGTCCGACAGATAGCCATGCCACAGCACCCCGCCCCCTGGCAGTTTTTCCGGGGTCGCCTCGCCACGCACCCAGCGCAGGCCGCGTTGCGGCAGCTGCACGCGATACTCCTCGCGCCAGGGGCTGAGCCTCTTCGCCGACGTCCAGATCGAGGTACGCACCCTGGCCACATCGCCGGGGTGAATACGCTCGAACACCGGCTCGGCGTCCAACTGCAGTTGTTGCGGCTCGATCTCGTAAATGTCGCGGATGCCGTCACTGACGTAAGGGAAACTGGCATGACCTTCGACATCCACCTGGAACTGGTAGATACCGCCAGGCACATGGGCACTGAGTTTTTTCAGCAGGCGATCGCGAGCCGCCAGCGCTTCATGGACCCGCTTGCGTTCGGTGATGTCGATGCAGATGGCCAGGTGCCCGACCCATAGCCCGTGATCGTCCAGGACCGGGGTCGCCAGCATGTTCACCACCAGATGGCTGCCATCGCGGCGTACCAGGGTCCACTCGCGGGTTTCCTCGCCACGCTCTTCGGAACCGTCCACCAGCATCGCCTGGCACATCGGGATCTGCCGGCCGTAACGCTGGCTGAGGGCTTGCGCGCGCGCATTCAGCTCCGCGGGCAGATGCAGGCTTTCCAGAGTCAGATGGCCCACTACCTCGGCGCTCTTATAGCCGAGCATGCGTTCGGCCCCGGCATTGAAGGTGCTGATCACGCCCCGCAGGTCGGTGGCGATGATCGCCACCTGGGTCGCCGCATTGAGCACGCTGCGCAGTTGCCCATGGGTACCGCGCAATTCCTGCTCCCTGACCCGCAGCTCCTCGGTGCGCTGCTCCACCAGCCGCAGCGCGCGCTGCCGCTGGCTGACCAGGACATACAGCAAGGCGCTGAGCAGCAGGCTGAGCAGAGTCCCGAGGACCACCTGGCTGGACACCGAAGAATGGTTGGCCTGGAGGAACACCGCGCTGGGGCGGATGTTCACCTGGTAATCATGATCGGCCAGGCTCAGCACCCGACTCACCGCCAGCGGGCTGCCCCCCGGGCCGTTGCTCGATTCATAGAGCTTGCCGTACGACTCGGCGGTCGACAGGTCGATGATCTGCACGAACAGGTTGTCCTGGCGCTGCTCGGGCAGTCCATCGACCACCAGTTGGCGCATGCTGATCACCGCAATCACATAACCGTATGGCTCGGGGGTCGACATGGCCACATCGGCGCGCAGGATGACGGGAGTCGCCAGGATGATTCCACGCGCGTAGGAAGGCTCGACTCCGACCAGCCGCACCGGTTGGGAAACCGCCATGCCCCCGCGCTGCCGCGCCCGTTCGAGGGTATCGCGACGCATCGGCTGGGCCAGCAGGTCGAACCCCAGGGGCGAACCCAGCGGGCTTTGGGTCTGGCTGTAGAGCACCGGCACATACTCATCGCGCTGGGCCGCTCGCTGCAGCTTGCCCTCGGCATTCAGCTCGGCAATGAAATAATCCGGCGCGCCCTGCTCCTGCGCCATGCGCTCGAACAACGCACGCTCGGCGCCGCTGACGCGCGGCGCCCAGGCATAGGCCTGGGTGCGATGCAGGAGAGGTTTGGTGTAGCCATCGAAGTCCTGGCGCGAGACGGTGCCGGAATTGACGAAGAAGCGTTTGAGACCATCCAGGCGCTGCTCCTGATCTTCGAAACGCTCTTCGATGCGGCTATAACGTTCGCTGGCCAGCAGCTGGAAGCGTTGGCGCAACTGCTGCTGATACAGGTTGAGGGTCGACCAGGCCAGCAGCCCGGTCAATACACAACCGAACAGCAATACCAGTAGCGCGACCAGCCAGGCCGACACGTCTTCGCTGATGAAGCCCAAGATTTTCGGGCGTACCGAGTGCAACGACATAAGCAAAACTCATAACGCCAGCGAACGTGAACGTCACATGGGCTTGCATTGAGTTATAGCTATTCGCCACTAATTTGGCTAGAGCAAAGAGCCTTGAAAATCAAGGCTCTGTGGATCCAATCAACATCAGCGGGCAGTGATTTTCCAGGCGCGGTGGATCTTGCCGTTACGGACAAAATCCGGGTCGATGGTCTTGGCGGTGATCTCCTCGACGGCGTAGCGCGCCGCCAGGTTTTCCTCGAGCTGGAACTTGCGGAAGTTGTTGGAGAAATACAGCACGCCACCGCTGGCCAACCGGGCCATGGCCAGGTCGAGCAGTTGCACGTGGTCACGCTGCACGTCGAACACCCCTTCCATGCGCTTGGAATTGGAGAAGGTCGGCGGGTCGATGAAGATCAGGTCGAACTCATCGCGGCAGCTCTCCAGCCAGGCCATGACATCGCCCTGCTCCAGACGGTTCTTGTCGGAGAAACCGTTGAGCGACAGGTTGCGCCGGGCCCAGTCCAGGTAGGTTTTCGACAGGTCGACGCTGGTGGTGCTGCGCGCCCCGCCCTTGGCCGCGTGCACGCTGGCGGTGGCGGTGTAGCAGAACAGGTTGAGGAAACGCTTGCCGGCGGCTTCCTTCTGAATGCGCAAGCGCATCGGCCGGTGGTCGAGGAACAGCCCGGTGTCGAGATAGTCGGTGAGGTTGACCAGCAACTTCACGCCGCCTTCGGTGACTTCGGTGAACTTGCCCTGGGCACTCTGGCGTTCGTACTGCCTGGTGCCGCTCTGGCGCTCGCGACGCTTGATCACCACTCGGCTCTTGTCGACGTTCAACGCTTGCGGAATAGCCGCCAGGGCATCGAACAGACGGGCCTGGGCCTTTTCCGGGTCGATGGATTTCGGCGCAGCGTACTCCTGCACGTGCACCCAGTCGTGGTACAGGTCGATGGCCAGGGAGTATTCCGGCATGTCGGCATCGTAGACGCGATAGCACTCGACGCCTTCGCGCTTGGCCCACTTGCCCAGCACCTTGAGGTTCTTCTGCAGGCGGTTGGCGAACATCTGCCCGCCTTCGCTCAGGCGTGCCTGCTCGACCACCGGCGCCGGCGGCGGCTTGATCGGGTTGCCGTTCTTGTTGTACTGGCGCTCCTGCGGAACCAGCGGCGCCTTGTCGGCCTCGGCCTGTTCGCGCTCGATCTGCCGCTGCTCCGGAGTACGACGCTCACCGGTGACGAACTGGTCCGGCTGCACCTTGATCAGCAGCAGCTTGCAGGGCAAGGCGCCGTTCCAGAACGAATACTGCTTGTGGCTGCGAATACCCATGCGCTTGCCCAGGTCCGGCGCGCCGGTGAACACCGCCGCTTCCCAGCCCAGGCAGGCCTGACGCAGGCGTTCGCCGAGGTTCTGGTAGAGATACAGCAGGCTGGCTTCGTCACCCAGGCGCTCGCCGTAGGGCGGGTTGCTGATCACCAGGCCTTTCTGGTTCTGGTCCGGGCGCGGCTCGAAGGTCGCCACTTCGCCCTGGTAGATCTTGATCCACTCACTGAGACCGGCGCGCTCGACGTTGTTGCGCCCTGGCTGGATCAGCCGCGGGTCGGCTTCGTAACCGCGAATCCACAGCGGCGGCTTGGCCAGGCCGGCCTGCGCCCGCGCCTGGGCTTCTTCGTGCAGCTTGCGCCACAAGGCCGGGACGTGACCGAGCCAGGCGGTGAAACCCCACTGCTCGCGCTTGAGGTTGGGGGCGATGTCGGCGGCGATCATCGCCGCCTCGACCAGGAAAGTGCCCACGCCGCACATCGGGTCGGCCAGGGCGCCGCCATTGGCCGCAATACGTGGCCAGCCGGCACGGATCAGGATCGCCGCCGCGAGGTTTTCCTTCAGCGGCGCCGCGCCCTGCTGCAGGCGATAGCCACGCTGGTGCAGGCTGTGGCCGGACAGGTCGAGGGAAAGGATCGCTTCGCCGCGATCCAGGCGCAGGTGAATGCGCAGGTCCGGGTTGAGCTTGTCGATGGAGGGACGCTCGCCGGTCGGCGTGCGCAGCCGGTCGACGATGGCATCCTTGACCTTCAAGGCGCCGAAGTGGGTGTTGTCGATGCCCGAGCCGTGGCCGCTGAACTCCACCGCCAGGGTGCCGTCCGCCAGCATGTGGTCCTGCCAGTCGACGTCGTGCACGCCGTGATAGAGGTCTTCGGCGTCCTTCATCGGGAAGCGCTTGAGCACCAGCAGTACCCGGTTGGCCAGGCGCGACCAGAGGCACAGGCGGTAAGCGGTCTCCATGTCGGCCATGCCGCGCACGGCCGAGGTATGTTCGCGCGCTTCTTCAAGGCCAAGCCCGGCGGCTTCCTCGATGAGCAGGCCTTCAAGGCCTTTGGGACAGGTGAGGAAGAGTTCGTAGCGATCCGACATGGGAGTTCAGGGCCTTTAGCAATAAGTGAACGGACAACGCATCGTCCGCCCGGTTTTCAATCAAGCGCTTTTCTTGAAGAGCGCTCGCGTGGCACGAATCTGTGCCGTCCCGCCCCTGCTGTTCAGCTCGCCGCTAGCGGTGACCACTGGGGGTCAAAAGAGCTTAGATGCCGGGGCAGATAAATAAGTCAGCGTAACAAAAGGTCATAACTCGACCTTTCATCGAATAATACCTGAGTGCAACGGAATGAGATTCTCACTAAAGCATTAAGCCCATCATCCAGTAAGAGGCTGATCAGAGCGAGGTTTGCCTGACTGACCCGATGTAAAGCAGGTCGTTCTTATGGCCTTAGCATCATTATCGTTACGTCCTTATGACAAAACGATCATTCCCACGTTGTGACGCATTGGTTAGAAATCAACTCAGGTTGGCGCCGCAACGACGCCAGCACCACGCTCGCGACGCCGGCAGCGAGCACCAACGGCAGAAGCATTCTGCCCGGCCTCAAACGAGGCCGACGGGACATAAGACAGTCAACAAGTGAGGGAAACACCCTATGAGAAGACTTAAGCGTGATCCGTTGGAAAGAGCATTTTTGCGCGGATATCAGTATGGCGTTCATGGCAAGTCCCGTGAGCTTTGCCCATTTACTCTACCGTCGGTACGCCAAGCCTGGATCAATGGCTGGCGAGAAGGACGCGGCGACAACTGGGACGGTATGACCGGCACTGCGGGAATCCACAGACTCAACGAACTTCACGCCGTCGGCTAAAACAGGGCACACATTCCGACACCAACATCTGAATACGTAACGACTTAACCACGCACGTCCCATCCGGACGGCGGGCTGCGGCCCAGGGGCTCCTTTCAGGAGCCCTTTTTATTGGCCGCGCAACAAGCGCTCCTCAGCGCAACGCCGCGATCGCGTCCACCGATTCGCGAATCAGCGCCGGGCCCTTGTAGATGAAACCCGAATACAACTGCACCAGGCTGGCGCCGGCAGCGATCTTTTCCGCCGCATGCTTGCCTTCGGTGATACCGCCCACCGCGATGATCGGCAAACGCCCGGCCAGCTCGCCCGCCAGCACCTTCACGGTGTGGGTGCTCTTGTCGCGCACTGGTGCGCCGGACAGGCCGCCCGCCTCGTCGCCATGCTCCATGCCTTCGACGCCGACGCGGCTCAGGGTGGTGTTGGTGGCGATGACCGCGTCCATCCCGGTTTCGATCAGGGCTTGCGCCACTTCGGCGGTTTCTTCGTCGGTCATGTCCGGGGCGATCTTGATCGCCAGCGGCACCCGCTTGCCATGCTGCACCGCCAGCTCCTGCTGACGCTGGCTGAGGGCGCCGAGCAGCTGCTTGAGCGACTCGCCGAACTGCAGGCTGCGCAGGCCCGGGGTGTTGGGCGAGCTGACGTTGACCGTCACGTAGCTGGCGTGGGCATACACCTTGTCCAGGCAGATCAGGTAGTCATCCACCGCGCGCTCGACCGGGGTGTCGAAGTTCTTGCCGATGTTGATCCCCAGCACGCCCTTGTACTTGGCCGCGGCCACCCGGGCCAGCAGGTGATCGACACCCAGGTTGTTAAAACCCATGCGGTTGATGATCGCTTCGGCTTCCGGCAGGCGGAAGAGCCGTGGCTTGGGGTTGCCCGGCTGCGGGCGTGGAGTAATGGTGCCGATTTCGACGAAACCGAAACCCAGCTGGGCAAAACCGTCGATGGCCGCACCGTTCTTGTCCAGGCCCGCCGCGAGCCCGACCGGGTTCGGGAAGTCCAGGCCCATGACCTTCACCGGCATCTGCGCCGGCGCCTTGCACAGCAAGCCATTGAGGCCCAAACGCCCGCCCGCGCCGATCAGGTCCAGGGACAGATCATGGGAGGTTTCCGGGGAGAGTTTGAACAACAGCTGGCGGGCCAGGGTATACATGGGCGGGTTTGACTCGGTGGCGGCGAAATGAGGCGGCGATTATAGCCGGGCATGAGGCTGGCAGGCGAGGCACACGGCGAAATCAGCGGTGAATGGCATATGCCTTGCACCACAGCCTGCATCAGCACCCAGGCCAATGGCGGCATGGGCCGCAAGACAAAGGCGTCGTTACCCCGCCGGCTCTGCCTGGCGTGGGTGCGACGTTTTTTTATGGCCGCTTTTTATGGAGGGCTCCACCCCATGAACGAACTCCCCGTCAGCCCGCTGGCCTGGGTCAACGGCAGCGATGCCCCGGAAAAGACCGCGATCAACCTCGGTTTCATGGCCTTGAGCGACTGCGCCTCAGTGGTGGTCGCCGCCACCCAGGGCTTTGCCCAGCCTTATGGCCTGACCCTGAACCTCAAGCGCCAGGCGTCCTGGGCCAACCTGCGGGACAAGCTGGTGAGCGGCGAGCTGGATGCCGCCCACAGCCTGTACGGCCTGATCTACGCCGTGCACCTGGGCATCGGCGGGGTCAACGCCAGCGACATGGCGGTGCTGATGGGCCTGAACCAGAACGGCCAGAGCATCAACCTCTCGCGGGAGCTCCAGGCGCTGAATGTGACCAGTCCTGAAGCGCTTCACCAGCATGTGCACCAAAGCCGGGCAAGACTGACCTTCGCCCAGACCTTCCCCACCGGCACCCACGCCATGTGGCTGTATTACTGGCTGGCCGCCCAGGGCATCCATCCGTTGCAGGACGTCGACAGCGTGGTGGTGCCACCGCCACAAATGGTCGCGCACCTGCAGGCCGGGCGCATCGACGGCTTTTGCGTGGGCGAGCCCTGGAGCGCCAGCGCGGTGAACCAGAACCTGGGCTTCACCCTGGCCACCAGCCAGGCGATCTGGCCCGACCACCCGGAAAAAGTCCTCGGCTGCACCCGCGCCTTTGTCGAGCAGTACCCCAATACCGCAAGGGCCCTGGTCATGGCGATCCTCGAGGCCAGCCGCTTCATCGAGCAGAGCCGCGAGAACCGCCAGGGCACCGCGCAACTGCTGAGCGCCCGCGAGTACCTCGATACGCCGCTGGGCTGCATCGAGCCGCGCCTGCTCGGCGAGTATGCCGACGGCCTCGGCAACCGCTGGCAGGACCCGCACGCACTGCGCTTTCATAATGAAGGCGCGGTCAACCTGCCGTATCTGTCCGACGGTATGTGGTTCATGACCCAGTTCCGCCGCTGGGGTTTGCTGCGCGAAGACCCTGACTACCTGGGCATCGCGCGCCAGGTGCAGCAACTCGAGCTCTATCGTGAAGCCGCCAGCGCAGTCGGTGTCGCGTCCTGGGGCCAGGACATGCGCAGCAGCCAGTTGATCGACGGCAAGCGGTGGGACGGGTCGGACCCGGCCGCCTATGCCCGCAGCTTCCGGCTGCACGCCATGAGCGACAGCTCGCCTCTTCTCGCCAGCCGCTGACAGGAGCCCGAGACCATGTTGCGTATCCTGCTGATCAACGACACCGCCAAGAAGGTCGGTCGGCTCAAGGCGGCCCTGATGGAAGCCGGTTTCGAGGTAATCGACGAGTCGGGCCTGACCATCGACCTGCCGACGCGCGTCGAAACGGTGCGCCCGGACGTGATCCTGATCGATACCGAATCACCGAGCCGCGATGTGATGGAGCAAGTGGTGCTGGTCAGCCGCGACCAGCCACGGCCGATCGTGATGTTCACCGACGAGCACGACCCCGACGTGATGCGCCACGCTATCAAGTCCGGGGTCAGCGCCTACATAGTCGAAGGCATCCAGGCCCAGCGCCTGCAGCCCATTCTCGATGTGGCCATGGCCCGCTTCGAGAGCGACCAGGCCTTGCGCGCGCAGCTGCAGGCCCGCGACCAGCAACTGGCCGAGCGCAAGCGCATCGAGTTGGCCAAGGGCCTGTTGATGAAGATGAAAGACTGCAACGAAGAACAGGCCTACACCCTGATGCGCCGCCAGGCCATGAGCCGGCAGCAGAAGCTGATCCAGGTGGCGGAGCAGATCATCGCCATGAGCGAGTTGCTTGGCTGAATCCCACGGCTGCGGTGCGGCGGCCTATCGCGGGCAAGCCTCGCTCCTACGGAAGATGACCGTGAGTTTCCACAGGCACGAGGCTTGCCCGCGATGAGGAACGCCGGGACTGCAACTCTTGGCACAGATCTGGCTATGTAATCGACACAGGTAACCAACGGCGGTTGCCCCACCTACGACAAAGACGTCGCACACCCTTCTCGCCTCAGGCGATACGGGTTGCGGCGTTTTTTCGTTTTGGCCCCACAGCCCGGGGCCGGTGGAGCGGCCGTAATGGCGCCCCACGCAAAAGCTCATGACTCCTTTCGAGACTCTTTACAGCTGAGGTGCGCGATGAATTCAAGCTTCTGGAAATCCGGCCACACCCCGACACTGTTCGCGGCCTTCCTCTACTTCGACCTGAGCTTCATGGTCTGGTACCTGCTCGGCCCGCTGGCCGTGCAGATCGCCGCCGACCTGCAACTGACCACCCAACAGCGTGGGCTGATGGTGGCCACGCCTATCCTGGCTGGCGCCGTGCTGCGTTTCGCCATGGGCCTGCTGGCCGATCGCCTGTCCCCCAAGACCGCCGGGCTGATCGGCCAGGTGATCGTCATCGGCGCGCTGTTCTGCGCCTGGAAGCTGGGCATCCACAGTTATGAACAGGCCCTGCTGCTGGGGCTGTTCCTGGGCATGGCCGGCGCCTCGTTCGCCGTGGCCCTGCCGCTGGCCTCGCAATGGTATCCACCGCAGCACCAGGGCAAGGCGATGGGCATCGCCGGGGCCGGCAACTCCGGCACGGTATTCGCGGCCCTGTTCGCGCCCTTGCTGGCCGGTGCCTTCGGCTGGAGCAACGTATTCGGCTTCGCCCTGATCCCGCTGGTCCTGACCCTGGTGCTGTTCGCCTGGATGGCCAAGAACGCCCCGGAACGGCCCAAGGCCAAATCCATGGCCGACTACTTCAAGGCCCTGGGCGACCGCGACAGCTGGTGGTTCATGTTCTTCTACAGTGTGACCTTCGGCGGCTTCATCGGCCTGGCCAGCGCCCTGCCTGGCTACTTCAACGACCAGTACGGCCTGAGCCCGGTCACCGCCGGCTACTACACCGCCGCCTGCGTGTTCGGTGGCAGCCTGATGCGGCCACTGGGTGGGGCGCTGGCCGATCGTTTCGGCGGCATTCGCACGCTGCTGGTGATGTACAGCGTTGCGGCGGTGTGCATCGCCGCGGTCGGCTTCAACCTGCCCAGCTCCTACGCGGCCCTGGCCCTGTTCGTGTGCACCATGCTTGGCCTGGGTGCGGGTAACGGCGCGGTCTTCCAGTTGGTGCCACAACGCTTCCGCCGCGAGATCGGGGTGATGACCGGGCTGATCGGCATGGCCGGCGGCATCGGCGGTTTCGCCCTGGCCGCGGGCATGGGCGCGATCAAGCAAAGCACCGGCAGCTATCAAATGGCGCTGTGGCTGTTCGCCAGCCTGGGCGTGCTGGCCTGGTTCGGCCTGCACGGGGTGAAACGCCGCTGGCGGACCACCTGGGGCTCCGCCGCGGTCACCGCGGCCCGGGTCTGAACCGTCCATGAGCCTGCGACTGAGCCATGCCCAGGCTAGCGCCATCGGGCCGCGCGCGGAAAACCAGGACGCCTTGCGCCTGGTCACCCCGGCGCCGACCCTGGCCGCCAGCAAGGGCCTGCTGTTCGCCATCGCCGACGGCGTCAGCCAATGCGCCGACGGCGGCCTCGCCGCGCGCTCGACCTTGCAGGCGCTGGCGCTGGACTACTACGCCACCCCGGAAACCTGGGCCGTGGCCCAGGCCCTGGAGCGCCTGCTGCTGGCGCAGAATCGCTGGCTGCAGGCCAACGGTGGCGGCCAGCCGCTGCTGACCACCGTCAGCGCCCTGGTGCTGCGCGGCCGGCGCTTTACCCTGGCCCATGTCGGCGACTGCCGGGTCTATCGCTGGCATGCCGATCAGTTGCAACGCATCAGCGTCGACCACGTCTGGGACCAGCCCGGCATGCAGCACGTGCTCAAGCGTGCCCTGGGCCTGGACCAGCACCTGGTAGTGGACTTCCTCGACGGTGAGCTGCGGGAAAACGAAAGTTTCCTGATGCTCAGCGACGGGGTCTGGGCCACTCTGGGCGACACCGCCATCGCCGCGATCCTGCGCGACCAGCCCGACCTCGACAGCGCGGTGCAGACCCTGGTCAACGCCGCGCACCTGGCCGGCAGCCAGGATAATGCCAGTGCCTTGCTGGTGCGGGTCGAAGCCCTGGGCGAAAGCTCCATTGGCGACGCCCTGATTCACTTGCAGCAATGGCCATTGCCACCGCCCCTCAAGCCGGGCCAGCACTTCGAAGGCTGGCAGGTCGCCGAAGTAGTCGGGCAGAGCCAGCAGTCCCTGCTGTACCGCGTGCTCGATGTGCAACAACAACCCTGGCTGCTGAAAACCCTGCCCGCTCATCTGCACGACGATCACCAGGCCGGGCAATCGCTGCTGTCAGAGGAATGGTTCCTGCGGCGGGTGGCCGGACGGCACTTTCCCGAAGTGCATGCCGCGACCGCCCGCCAGCATCTGTATTACGTGATGCGCGAATACCCGGGGCAGACCCTGGCCGACTACCTGCAACAACAGGGCCCCTTGCCGCTGGCGCAGTGGCAGGACCTGGCCGAGCGCCTGCTGCGGGCCGTGGGCCTGCTGCACCGCCGGCAGATCCTGCACCGCGACATCAAGCCGGAAAACCTGCTGCTCGGGGACGATGGCGAGTTGCGCCTGCTGGACTTCGGCCTGGCCTATTGTCCCGGCCTGTCCGAGGACCAGGCGCACCTGCTGCCCGGCACCCCGAGCTACATCGCCCCAGAGGCTTTCACCGGCGTGGCGCCGACACCGCGGCAGGACCTGTACGCCGTGGGCGTGACCCTCTACCACTTGCTGACCGGGCATTTTCCCTACGGCGAGATCGAAGCCTTCCAGCGCCCGCGCTTCACCACCCCGGTCAGCCCCAGCCGCTATCGCCCGGACTTGCCGGACTGGCTCGAACAGAGCCTGGAACGCGCGGTACAGGCCGATCCGGCCCAACGCTATGAAACCGCCGAAGAGTGGTTGCTGGTGCTGGAACAAGGCGAACGCCGCAGCCTCAGCGTGCGCCCCAGGCCACTATTGGAACGCGAGCCGTTGAAAGTCTGGCGCACCCTGGCGCTGGTCTCGCTGCTGCTCAACCTGCTGTTGCTGTACCTGTTCCTGCATCAATGACCACCCCGTCCCCTGTAGCCCTGTAGCCGCTGTCGAGCCTCAGCGAGGCTGCGATCGACCGCGTAGCGGGCGCCAACACCGGGCCGGCAGGTTTTACGGGGCTGCGCCCCGATCGCAGCCTCGCCATGGCTCGGCAGCGGCTACAGGTGCTCCAGAAACGGGCAAGGCGCGTTGAATCGGTGCAGATTTCCCCCTTTCCACTCCCGAAAACCGCCCCGTCCTCGCTAAAACCCACGCTTGGCGAAACTTGGCACAAGCACTGCATTAACTCCCCCAACAGCACATACGACCCGGCCTTCAACGACGAAGGATGGGTTTTCCCGAGAGAACGGGACCGGACAAAGGCGTCCTGCCAGGCAACTGGCGGGACGCCTTTTTTGTTTGCGCAACGTTTATCGAGCCAGGCCCGGCACACCCGACGGCCTGTCTACGCGGAGAGCGAAATGAAACAACTCAAGCTGGTGATGATCGGCAACGGCATGGCTGGGGTACGCACCCTGGAAGAGCTGCTCAAGCTGAGCAATGAGCTGTACGACATCACGGTCTTCGGCGCGGAACCCCACCCCAACTACAACCGCATCCTGCTCTCCCCGGTACTGGCCGGCGAACAGACCTTCGAAGAGATCGTGCTCAACGACCTCGGCTGGTACCTGGACAATCACATCAAGCTGCTGCTCAACCGCAAGGTGGTAGAGATCGACCGGGTCAAGCGCCGGGTGATCGCCGAAGACGGCAGCGAAGCCGAATACGATCGCCTGCTGATCGCCACCGGCTCGACCCCGTTCATCCTGCCGATTCCCGGCAACGCCCTGCAGGGCGTGATCGGCTACCGTGATATCGCCGACACCCAGGCGATGATCGACACCGCCAAGACCTACAAGCACGCGGTAGTCATCGGTGGCGGCCTGCTCGGCCTGGAGGCCGCCAACGGCCTGATGCTGCGCGGCATGGACGTGACAGTGGTGCACATCGGCGAATGGCTGCTGGAACGCCAGCTGGACAAGACCAGCGGCCAGCTGCTGCAAGCCGCCCTGGAAAGCCGCGGCCTGAAGTTCCGCCTGAGCGAACAGACCCAGGCCCTGCATGACTCAGGCAATGGCCGGGTCGGGTCGGTGCAATTCAAGAACGGCGACATCATCCCCGCCGACCTGGTGGTGATGGCCGCCGGCATCCGGCCCAATACCACACTCGCGGAAAAAGCCGGCCTGCCGTGCAGCCGCGGGATCCTGGTCAACGACACCCTGCAGACCTACGACCCGCGCATCTATGCCATCGGCGAATGCGCCAACCACCGCGGTATCGCCTACGGCCTGGTGGCCCCGTTGTTCGAACAGGCCAAGGTCTGCGCCAACCACCTGGCGCAACTGGGCTTCGCCCGCTACCAGGGCTCGGTGACCTCGACCAAGTTGAAAGTCACCGGCATCGACCTGTTCTCCGCCGGCGACTTCATGGGCGGCGAAGGCACCGAGACCATCACCCTCTCCGACCCCATCGGCGGCGTGTACAAGAAGCTGGTGATCAAGGACGACGTCCTGGTCGGCGCCTGCCTGTACGGCGACACCGCCGACGGCGGCTGGTACTTCCGGCAGATCCGCGAGAACCACGCCATCGGCGAGATCCGCGACCACCTGATGTTCGGTGGCTCAAGTTGCATGGAGCAGGCCTTGGGCGACGTCGGCCACCAGGGCCAGGACAAAGCCATGAGCATGGCCGACAGCGCCGAAGTCTGCGGCTGCAACGGCGTGTGCAAGGGCACCATCGTCAAGGCAATCCAGGAGCACGGCCTGTTCAGCGTCGATGAGGTCAAGAAGCACACCAAGGCCGCCAGCTCCTGCGGCTCCTGTGCCGGCCTGGTGGAACAGCTCCTGATCAACACCGTCGGTGGCGCGGCCGACGTCAAGCCGAAAAGCGAGAAAGCCATCTGCGGTTGCAGCGACCTCAACCACGGGCAGATCCGCCAGGCGATCCGCGAACAGCACCTGCTGACCGTAGCCAGCACCATGAGCTACCTGAACTGGCGCACGCCCAACGGCTGCGCCACCTGCCGCCCGGCGCTGAACTACTACCTGATCTCCACCTGGCCGGGCGAGGCCAAGGACGATCCGCAATCGCGCCTGATCAACGAACGGGCCCACGCCAACATCCAGAAAGACGGCACCTACTCGGTGGTGCCGCGGATGTGGGGCGGCGTCACCACCCCCTCCGAACTGCGGCGCATCGCCGACGTGGCGGACAAGTACCAGGTGCCGATGGTCAAGGTCACCGGCGGCCAGCGCATCGACCTCTTGGGCATCAAGAAGCAGGATTTGCCCGGGGTCTGGAAGGACCTGGACATGCCCTCCGGCCATGCCTACGGCAAGTCCATCCGCACCGTGAAAACCTGTGTCGGCAGCGAGTTCTGCCGCTTCGGCACGCAGAACTCCACTCAGTTGGGCATCGAACTGGAGCACGACCTGTTCAACATGTGGTCGCCGCACAAGGTCAAGCTGGCGGTCTCCGGTTGCCCGCGCAACTGCGCCGAGGCCGGGATCAAGGACGTCGGCATCATCGGCGTCGAATCGGGCTGGGAGATGTACATCGGCGGCAACGGCGGGATCAAGACCGAGGTCGCGGAGTTCTTCGTCAAGCTGAAAACCGCCGACGAGGTACGCGAATACAACGGCGCCTTCCTGCAGCTGTACCGCGAGGAAGCCTTCTACCTGGAGCGCACCGTGCACTACCTGCAACGGGTCGGCATGGCGCACATCAAGCAAGCCATCATCGAAGACCCGCAACGGCGCAAGGCCCTCAACGAGCGCCTGCAATTCGCCCTGTCTTTCGAACAGGACCCATGGAAGGAGCGCCTGGAACAGCCGCTGCTGAAAAAAGAGTTCGAGCCGATCCGCGTCAAGCAGCTGGAGGTGCCGCTATGAACTGGCTGGATATCTGCGCCCTGGACGAGATCAATGCCCTGGGCTCGCGCATCGTCAACGGCCCCAAGGGCGACATCGCGATCTTCCGCACCAGCGACGACGAAGTCTTCGCCCTCGACGACCGTTGCCCGCACAAGGGCGGCCCCCTGTCCCAGGGGTTGATCTACGGCAAGAAGGTCGCCTGCCCGCTGCACAACTGGCAGATCGACCTGGAATCCGGAGAAGCGCAGGCACCGGATATCGGTTGCGCCCATCACCACCTGGCGCGGGTGGAAAACGGCCGCGTGCTGCTGGCCCTGCGGGATGCCGGCCGATGAACCGCCAGACGACCGCCTCGATCTGCTGTTACTGCGGCGTTGGCTGTGGCGTGCTGATCGAGCACGACGGCGAACGCATCCTCGACGTCAGTGGCGACCCGAGCCACCCGGCCAACCACGGCAAACTGTGCAGCAAGGGTTCCACCCTGCACCTGACCGGCGACCTCGCGGCCCGCGCACTGTACCCGGAGTTGCGCCTGGGCAAGGCCCTGGCACGCAGCCGTACCGACTGGGATACCGCGCTGGAGCACGCGGCCAACGTATTTGCCGCAACCATCGCCGAACACGGCCCGGACAGCGTGGCCTTCTATATCTCCGGACAATTGCTCACCGAGGACTACTACGCCTTCAACAAGCTGGCCCGGGCCCTGGTGGGCACCAACAACATCGACAGCAATTCGCGGCTGTGCATGTCCTCGGCGGTGGTCGGCTACAAACGCAGCCTCGGTGCCGACGCCCCGCCCTGCAGCTACGAAGACCTCGAACTGAGCGACTGCGTGATGATCGTCGGCAGCAACATGGCCTACGCCCATCCAGTGCTGTTCCGCCGCCTGGAGCAGGCCAAGCGCTTGCGCCCGCAGATGAAAGTGATCGTCATCGACCCACGGCGCACCGACACGTGCGACCTGGCCGACCTGCACCTGGCGATCCTGCCCGGCACCGATGTCGCGCTGTTCCACGGCGTCCTGCATCTGCTGCTGTGGCAGGACTGGATCGACCGCGACTTCATCCAGGCGCATACCGAAGGCCTGACCGAGCTGAAGAACCTGGTCCACGACTACACCCCGCACATGGTCGCGCAGCTGTGCGGCATCAGCGTCGAGCAACTGCGCCAGTGCGCCGAATGGGTCGGCACCTCGCCGAGCTTCCTGTCGCTGTGGTGCATGGGGCTGAACCAGTCCAGCGCCGGCAGCGCGAAAAACAGCGCGTTGATCAACCTGCACCTGGCCACCGGGCAGATCGGCCGCCCCGGCGCCGGTCCCTTCTCCCTCACCGGCCAGCCGAATGCCATGGGTGGCCGGGAAACCGGCAGCCTGTCGAACCTGCTGCCAGGGCACCGGGACGCCGCCAACCCGGAGCATCGAGCCGAAGTCGCGGCCTATTGGGGCGTCGAGCAATTACCGGCCAACCCCGGCCTGACCGCGATCGAACTGTTCGAACAGTTGCGCGGCGGCAAGATCAAGGCACTGTGGATCGCCTGCACCAACCCGGCGCAATCGCTGCCCGACCAGAACGCAGTGCGGGAGGGCTTGCTGGCCTGCCCGTTCGTGGTCCTGCAGGAAGCCTTTCGCACCACCGAGACCGCGGCCTTTGCCGACCTGCTGCTGCCCGCCGCCAGTTGGGGCGAGAAGGAAGGCAGCGTGACCAACTCGGAACGGCGCATCTCCCATGTGCGCCGCGCCGTGGCCGCTCCAGGCGAAGCACGCCCGGACTGGACCATCACCCTGGACTTTGCCCGGCGCCTGGAACAGCGCCTGCGTCCGCAACAACCCAGCCTGTTCGCCCTGGATACGCCTGCCCAGGTGTTCGATGAGTACAAACTGCTGACCCGCGGCCGCGACCTGGACCTTTCCGGCATCAGTCACGCGCTGATCGACCAACTGGGGCCGCAGCAATGGCCCTTCCCCGCCGGCGCCGAACAAGGGACAGCGCGGCTGTACGTTGACGGCCGCTTCCCGACCGCCAGCGGACGAGCTCACTTCGTCAGCGACCCATATCGCGCGGCCAAGGAACAGCGTGATGCACGCTTCCCCCTGACCCTGATCACCGGCCGCCTGCGGGATCAGTGGCATGGCATGAGCCGTACCGGTACCGCGGCCCAGCTGTTCGGGCACGTCAGCGAAGCCGTCCTCAGCCTGCACCCGGACGAACTGCGCCGGCAGAACCTGCAAGCGGGCGACCTGGTGTCGCTGAAAAGCCGGCGCGGCAGCGTGATAGTCGCCGTGGCGGACGACGACAGCGTGCGCCCGGGCCAGGCTTTTCTACCGATGCATTGGGGCGACCGCTTCCTCAAGGGCGGCGTCAATGCCGTGACCCAGCCGGCGTTCGACCCACTGTCCAAACAACCGGAACTCAAGCACAGCGGTGTACGCCTGGAGCCGGTACAACTGCCGTGGCAGCTGTTCGCCCTGATTGAAGGCGACGTGCAGCGGCACTTCGAAGCCCTGCGCCCGCTCTGCGAAAGCTTCGCCTACGTCAGCCTGAGCCTGGCCGGTCGCGAACGCCCGGCCCTGCTGCTGCGGGTGGCCAATGCCGAGGCGCCGGCGCCGCAGTTGCTCAAGGACATCGACCAGTTGCTGGGGCTCAACGAAGGCCCGGTACTGGCCTATGACGATCCGCGGCGCTCCATCGGCAAGCGGGTACGTATCGAACAGGGACGGATCACCGCTCTTCGCCTGGCCGGTGAAACCCTCGCCCAGCACTGGCTGCAGAACCTGTGGCTGGAAGGCAAGGCCGATGAGCAATTGCGCCGCTGGCTGCTGGCGCCGATGAGCGCGCCACCGGGGGCGGCCGGGCTGATCGCCTCGGCAGGCAAGACCTTGTGCAACTGCAAGAACGTCAGCCAGAGCGCGGTCTGTGCCGGGATCTCCCGTGGCCTGGACCTTGATGGCCTGAAACAGGAACTGGGCTGCGGCACTCAATGCGGCTCCTGCGTCCCCGAAATCAAACGTCTGCTGGCCAGCTCGGCACAGCCCGTCGCAATCCCCCTGTGAGGAAACAAACATGAGCGCAAAAGTCTGGCTGGTGGGTGCGGGCCCTGGCGATCCTGAACTGCTGACCCTCAAGGCCGTGCGCGCCCTGGGCGCGGCGGATGTGGTGCTGATCGACGATCTGGTGAATCCGGCGGTGCTGGAGCACTGCCCCCGGGCACGGGTCATTGCCGTGGGTAAACGCGGCGGCTGTCGTTCGACGCCCCAGGCGTTCATTCATCGGCTGCTGCTGCGCTACGCCCGCCATGGCAAGTGCGTGGTACGCCTCAAGGGCGGCGATCCGTGCATCTTCGGCCGTGGCGGTGAGGAAGCGCAGTGGCTGCAGGAACGTGGCGTCGAGGTGGAACTGGTGAACGGCATCACGGCCGGCCTGGCGGGGGCTACCCAGTGCGGGATACCGCTGACCCTGCGCGGTGTCGCCCGTGGCGTCACCCTGCTGACGGCCCATACCCAGGACGACAGCAGCCTGAACTGGCAAGCCCTGGCGCAAAGCGGTACGACGCTGGTGATCTATATGGGGGTGGCCAAACTGGGCGAGATACGTGAACAACTGACCATTGGCGGCATGGCGCCACATACCCCGGTGGCCATGATCGAAAACGCATCCCTGCCCGGGCAGCGCCTGTGCCGGAGCAATCTGTACACCATGCAGGACGATGCCCATGCCTTCCAGCTGAAAAGCCCGGCCATCCTGGTCGTTGGCGAGGTGGCTGCTTGCGGCGCCCAACTGCCAGCCCTTTCCGAAGCAGCCCTGGCGGCAGCATTCTCGGCCTGACACCAGGCTCTTTCAGCAAATCGCGGACAAAGAAAAACCCGGCCTAGGCCGGGTTTCTCAAAGCTGCAAGCTACAGATTACTGAGCTTGTTGAGCTTGTGCTTCAACCTGCGCTTCTACGCGACGGTTTACAGCGCGGCCAGCTTCAGTTGCGTTATCAGCAACTGGGCGGGACTCACCGTAACCAACGGATTGAACGCGGCTCGACTCAACACCGTACTGGTTGGTCAGAACTTGCTTAACGGCATTTGCACGACGCTCAGACAGTTTCTGGTTGTAAGCGTCAGGACCGACGGAGTCAGTGTGACCTTCAACAACGGTGGTGGTTTGTGGGTACTGCTTCATGAAGTCAGCGAGGTTCTTGATGTCAGCGTAGCTGTTAGGCTTAACGACCGACTTGTCGAAGTCGAACTTCACGTCCAGCTCAACACGAACAACTTCAGCAACCGGAGCTTCTGGTTCTGGAGTTGGCTCTGGAACTGGAGCAGGAGCTGGAGCAACCTTGCCAGCGTTGCCGCCGAAGTTCACACCCAGACCAACCAGAGCGGAGTAGTCCCACTTGCCGTTGTCCATTGCGTAGTCGGCTTCAACGCCGGCACGAGCGAACAGGTTGTCGGTGAAGTAGTACTTAACACCGGTACCGATGATAGCCAGAGTCGACTGGTCGCGACCGCTGTGGCCGTCAGCCAGGACGTTGGTACGGCTCTGGTGACCGAAACCACCCGAAACGTATGGACGCAGGGAGTCCACGCCAGCTTGACCGAAGTGGTAGGTAGCCAGCAGGCTGCCGGTGTCACCTTTGATCTTCTGGTTGCCAGTGCCGTCGTTCGAACGGGTGTGGTTGGTTTTGTCGTAGTTCAGGTCCAACGACAGGTCATCGGTCAGGAAGTAGCCGATACGAGCGCCTGGGTTGAAGCCGTCTTCGATGTGCTTAACGCTGTCGTTGTACTGTTTTTTGTAAAACAGTTCACCCTCGACCGCGCCTTGGCCTTGCGCCAGAACGCCGAACGAAGTCACGGCAACAATAGAACCAATGGCAATGCCCAAGGTGTTTTTCAGTTTCATCCGTTAAATCCCCATCTGGTGATTGTAAAGCAGTCCCACATACCGGGGGACAACTCGGCGGTAAGTCTATCAGAACTTACCTAGACGTAAGAGATATTTGCGCCGAACTAAGTTTCAGCAATGCCTGCAAATTTCTCACGCAATTTATCAAGCGCACGCTTGTACCGCATTTTCGTAGCACTCAACCCCATGTGCATGATGTCTGCGATCTCCTGGAACTCCAGTTCTGCGACAAATCGTAGCACCAGAATCTCCCGATCGATCGGGTTCACATGCACCAACCAGCGGTCAAGTCCGCCCTTTTCCTCAGGTTTCGGCGCCTTATCTTCAGACGCTTCCTCGAGGGGATCAAGACTTAACGCATCCATCAAGCGACGCTTGCGCCGTTCTTTCCGATACTGCGTGATGCATTCGTTGTACGTGATGCTATAGAGCCATGTCTTGAACTTCGATTTCCCCTCGAAGTTCTTGAGGCCATACAGCACCTTTAACATCACCTCCTGACAGACATCATCAGCATCACGATCGTTCCCTAAATAACGTGCACAAACGTTGAAGAGGGTTCGCTGATAGCGTCGCATCAACTCTTCATACGCACGCGTCACATGAAACAGCTCCGTGTGCGAGCGCGCAACCAACTCCTCGTCAGAGAGCTCACGGGGGTCATAGCGCGTGGATAGCGATTGGGCTTTATTCAAAACGAGTCGGGCCGACAGTCAGGTCAATGTCCACCGCAGCCCAGACAAGGGCATTTTGCGGCGGCATACATTAGCAGGGTTTGCCGGGTTAGCGGCTACTTACATGCTGCTCCAGCAGGATCCGATTGGAGAGAGAGACCAGCTCGCCCTCATCGGTCAGCAGTGTAGTCTTAACCGTGCCGATCTCCTCGATCTGCCCTTCGACCTCGCCAACTCGCACTTGTTGCCCAACCTGATACAACTCACGCACATAGATTCCCGCAAGAATCTGACCGGCAATATCCCGGCTTCCCAACCCCATGGCCAAGGCAACGGCCAGACCAACGGTAATCAAAACGATCACGATCACATGGTTGAGCAGGTCGGTTTTGACCTCCAACTGACTGATCGCAACGGAAATACTGATGATGATCACCAGCCCCTGGGCGATTCGCCCCAGGCCACTGGCGTAATCCAGACCGACCCCTTCGGCCGCTCCACGCACCAGCCCATTGGCCAGTTGCGCCAGCAATACCCCCACCAGCAGCACCAGCGCAGCCCCGAAAACCTTCGGTAAATACAGCGCCAGCATGTCGAGCGTAGCCGAAACCCGCTCCAGGCCAAGGGATTCTGCAGCAGAAACCAGAAAAATCAGTAAAACAAACCAATACACGATTTTGCCGATCAAGGTAGAAATCGGCACCTGCAGACCCGCACGGGACAGCAGTTTGGTCAAACCGGTACCGCCCATCAAGCGGTCCAGCCCCAGTTTGGCGAGTAATTTGGAAAGCAGGGTATCAAGCAGCTTGGCAACCACGAACCCCAACAGCAGCACGACCAGCGCGCCAAACAGATTGGGAATGAAGTTCGCTACCTTGGTCCACAACGCAGTCATCGCAGTGACGAGGCTCTGAGTCCAGAGATCAAGTTCCATATTCAATCAGCCTTATCAGCAGTGCGAGCAGTAGGTTTACGACGGGAAACCGGCGAGATATGGGCCGATCCGTTATTCAGAGCAATCATCAGCGCCGGCAACCAGCGGCCGAGCAGGCTGAACAGATCGCCCGCCCCCACCTGCCGGTTGGCGGTTTTCAGTACGCGGCCCAGGCACGCATCGTCGTCCCGGGTGGACGGTGTGGCCTTGAGCATGTCACGCAACGACTGTTCAAACGGATCGTGCATACGCACCTCTCGATATGTCTGTGAAAGACGCGATCAAAATTCCCTGGGTCACATAGCTCATGATCAGACCCAGCGCAAACGTCGGAATAACCACCACTGTCCCAGCGCTACCAGCGCCATCAACAGGCAGGCCACCAGAAACCCGTAGGGGCTGTTGGAAAGCGGAATGCCTCCGACGTTGATCCCCAGCAAACCGGCCAGGAAACTCATCGGCAGAAAGATCCCGGTGATGATTCCGAAGCGAAACATGATGCGGTTCATGCGTACGCTCAGGCGCCGGTCTTCGGCCTCCAGCACAAGCCCCACGCGCTCTCGGGTCAATTCGAGCTCTTCCAGGTAGCGGGTCAGGCTGTTGTTCAATTCGTTCCAGTAATCGCCATCGTCATCGGCGAACCAAGGCAGCCTGATACGACTGAGCTGACCGAAAATATCCCGCTGCGGAGCGAGGAAACGCTTGAGTCCGGCAGCCCGTCGACGGATCTGCAGAATGTTGCTGTGCTCCGGGGTATACCGTTCGTCGGCATCCAGTTTTTCTTCCTCGGCATCGACCACTTCCGACAGGTCGCTGACCAGATCCTGCACCTTATGGGTCAGATACTCAGCCATATAAAGGATGAGTTCGGAGGCGGTTTTCGGCCCCTTGCCTTCGCCCAGTTGCACCAACAGTTCATCGGTCGCGCGCAATGGCCGCAGGCGCAGGGAAATCACTCGCTGGGTCGAACCGAAGATGCGTACCGAAACCATGTCCTCCGGCTCCGCGCCGGGGTTGAGGTTGATGCCGCGTAAAAACAGCAGGAACTCGGAATCCGGCAGCGCCAACAGGCGCGGCCGGGTGTTTTCTTCAAGCAGGAGGTCACAGCTGAACTCGCTCAGACCGCTGGATTTACGCAGCCAGGTCTGGGTTTGTGGATGGCTGCGATCCCAATGCAGCCAGAGGCTCTCATGGGCTTGCAGCTGCAGGTCGTCCAGTTCAGTTCGGGCAATCGCACGCGCACCACCTTTACCGTCCAGCACCAGGGCATGTACCAGCCCCCATTGCGCGTTGTCTTCCTCGAACATCCTCATCCCTTGCTTGGTCGACTGCTTATTCAGGCATTTTCAGCGGGCTTGGCGAAACGATCACACCATTGTTGTCGGCATAGACATATTCACCCGGACGGAAAGTCACCCCGGCAAAAGTCACCGCCACGTTGAGATCGCCAATGCCGCGCTTGTCGGTTTTCATCGGGTGGCTGGCCAGCGCCTGAACGCCCAGGTCGGTTTGCGCGATGACGTCGACGTCACGGATGCAGCCGTAGATCACCAGCCCTTCCCAACCGTTCTTGGCGGCCTTCTCGGCCAGCATGTCGCCCAGCAGCGCGCGGCGCAGGGAGCCACCACCGTCGACCACCAGCACCTTGCCGTGGCCCTTGAGCTCGACCTGTTCCTTCACCAACGAGTTGTCTTCGAAACATTTGATGGTCACGATTTCGCCGCCGAAGGAGTCGCGACCACCGAAATTGCTGAACATCGGTTCAACCACCTGCACCAGATCCGGGTAGGCGTCGCACAGGTCGGGAGTGAGGTAATGATTCATCGAGAAACTCCTGTAATGGAAAGAACACATCGCAGTGTCGGAATTCGCAGGGTTCATGCTGAGTGACGAGCGCTGGCGGCGAATGTTTAACACCTTGCCTTGGCCCTCGATCCCCATGCAGTCACCACCATACGCCAATTTCAGCAGGTGCAATGAGCACGAACGGGATACCGAACCAGCGACCGAATGTGACCAAAACCGCGCAATGCGTCATATCTTAGCCGCAAGCGCAGCGGAACGAAATGCTCTTGTCAGCGCCTTCCGAACTCAACTCGCGGCAGCCAGTTTGGCACTCGATGCCAACAACGGGCTCTGCTGATCCTTCAACCAACGCGCCACCAAAGGCCAGACTTCAACCTGGGCGGCTTTGCTCACCAGCATCTCGACATGGCCGAAATTGCCGCTGAAGCCTTGTTCGCGCCCCAGGCAGACAAACTGTTTGTGCTCGGAACTCAACTGGTCAAACAACTTGCGGCAGGCCCAGGTCGGATCCTGATGGTCCCCAGCCGCGCTCACCGCCAGTACCGGCAGCGACACATCGGACAAACCGGCCCACCAGTCCTTCTGCCCATCCCCGAAACGCCCGAACAGCCCGTACCAGCGCATGCCTTCCAGGGCCAGGCCAATGGGTTCGTCCTCGGGACCGCGCTTGAGTCGCGAGCCGGACAACTGGGCAAAACGCTTGAGAATGAAACGACCGCCCCACTCCACCGCCGGGATTTTCAATGGCCAGTAGGTACGGCTGACCTGACAACCGAACAGCGCCGCCGACGCCACTGCCGCCTCCCCCAGGTACTGGCCGCCCAGGGCCGCCGCCAGGGTAATGCCACCCAGGGAATGGCCGATCCAGTGCGGAACCTGGCCGCTTTGTTCCCGCACGAAGGCGCCGATGGCGGGCAGATCGTATTGCGCATAATCGGCGACGCGATTCTTGCGATAGTCGGCATTACGTCGCGACAGGCCGTGGCCACGCATCTCGGGGATCCATACGTCGAAGCCCATGCGCGCCAGATACGCGCCCAGGCCGATACCTTTGGGTGAATACCAGAAGCGCCGATTGGAGAAGCTGCCGTGCAGCAGGATCACCGGCACGCCACGGGATTCAGGCTCGTCTGCCATTCCCAGGCGGGTGACGGCCAACTCGACCGTGGTGTCCGGGCTATTGCCAGGCTTCAGGCGGTAGACGTCTTCACTCAGGTCGCCTCGACGTTCGGCACTGATCAAGGCGACGGGAAATAGGTTGCTGCTGCTTTGCATAATGCTCTTGCACAAAAAAGGGCGGCTTCCAGATGGAGCCCGCCCTACTTGAATCTCAAAGCACCGGCCAGCCCGAAGGCTGGCCGGTGCTTCATTCCGCTTAGACCGCACCCTGCCCCTCGGCCAGGAAGAACCAGGTTTCCAGTACGGAGTCCGGGTTCAGCGAGACGCTTTCGATGCCTTGTTCCATCAACCATTTGGCCAGGTCCGGATGGTCGGACGGGCCCTGGCCGCAAATACCGATGTACTTGCCAGCCTTGTTGCAGGCGGCGATGGCGTTGGCCAGCAGCTTCTTGACCGCCGGATTACGCTCGTCGAACAGGTGCGCGATGATGCCCGAATCGCGGTCCAGGCCCAGGGTCAGTTGGGTCAGGTCATTGGAACCGATGGAGAAACCGTCGAAGAACTCGAGGAACTCCTCGGCCAGGATTGCGTTGGAAGGCAGCTCGCACATCATGATCACGCGCAGGCCGTTTTCGCCGCGCTTGAGACCGTTTTCGGCCAGCAGATCCACCACCTGGCTGGCTTCGCCCAGGGTACGGACGAACGGCACCATGATCTCGACGTTGGTCAGGCCCATGTCGTTGCGCACACGCTTGAGGGCGCGGCACTCGAGCTCGAAGCAGTCACGGAAGGATTCGCTGATGTAACGCGAAGCACCGCGGAAGCCCAGCATCGGGTTTTCTTCTTCCGGCTCGTAGAGCTTGCCGCCGATCAGGTTGGCGTATTCGTTGGACTTGAAGTCCGACAGGCGCACGATGACCTTTTTCGGCCAGAACGCTGCGGCCAGGGTGCTGATGCCCTCGACCAGCTTGTCGACGTAGAAACCGACCGGCTCGTTGTAACCGGCAATGCGCTTGTCGACGCTTTCCTTGATTTCATGGGGCAGGCCGGCGTAGTTCAGCAGTGCCTTGGGGTGCACGCCGATCATGCGGTTGATGATGAACTCCAGGCGGGCCAGACCGACACCGGCGTTCGGCAGCTGGGCGAAGTCGAAGGCGCGATCCGGGTTGCCGACGTTCATCATGATCTTGAACGGCAGCTCCGGCATGGCGTCGACGGAGTTTTTCTTCACGTCGAAGCCCAGCTCGCCTTCGAAGATGAAACCGGTGTCGCCTTCAGCACAGGACACGGTCACGCCCTGGCCGTCCTTCAACAGTTCGGTGGCGTTGCCGCAACCGACAACGGCCGGGATCCCCAGCTCGCGAGCGATGATCGCGGCGTGGCAGGTACGGCCGCCACGGTTGGTGACGATGGCGCTGGCGCGCTTCATCACCGGTTCCCAGTCCGGGTCGGTCATGTCGGATACCAGCACGTCGCCGGCCTGGACCTTGTCCATCTCCGACACGTCCTTGATGATCCGCACCTTGCCGGCGCCGATGCGCTGGCCGATGGCGCGACCTTCCACCAGCACGGTGCCGGTTTCCTTCAACAGGTAACGTTCCATGACGTTGGCCTGGGTGCGGCTCTTCACGGTTTCCGGACGGGCCTGGACGATGTACAGCTTGCCGTCGTCGCCGTCCTTGGCCCACTCGATGTCCATCGGGCACTTGTAGTGTTTCTCGATGATCATCGCCTGCTTGGCCAGCTCGCTGACTTCGGCATCGGTCAGGCAGAAACGCGCGCGATCGGCCTTGTCGACGTCGACGGTCTTGACCGAGCGACCGGCCTTGGCTTCGTCGCCGTAGATCATCTTGATCGCCTTGCTGCCCAGGTTGCGGCGCAGGATGGCCGGGCGACCGGCTTGCAGGGTGCCCTTGTGGACGTAGAACTCGTCCGGGTTCACCGCACCTTGAACGACGGTTTCACCCAGGCCGTAGGCGCCGGTGATGAACACCACGTCACGGAAGCCCGACTCGGTGTCGAGGGTGAACATCACGCCGGCGGTACCGGTTTCCGAACGCACCATGCGCTGCACGCCGGCAGACAGGGCGACCAGCTTATGGTCGAAGCCCTGGTGCACGCGGTAGGAAATGGCGCGGTCGTTGAACAGGGAAGCGAAGACTTCCTTGGCGGCGCGAATGACGTTCTCGACGCCACGGATATTAAGGAAGGTTTCCTGCTGGCCGGCGAAGGAAGCGTCCGGCAGGTCTTCGGCGGTGGCCGAGGAGCGCACGGCCACGGCCATGTCAGGGTTGCCCGCGGACAGCTTGGCGAACGCGGCGCGGATTTCGCTATTCAGTTGCTCGGGGAACTCGGCTTCCATGATCCATTGACGGATCTGGGCGCCGGTCTTGGCCAGGGCATTCACGTCATCGACGTCCAGGGCGTCGAGCGCGGCGTGGATCTGGTCGTTAAGACCGCTCAATTCGAGAAAATCACGATAGGCCTGGGCCGTCGTGGCAAAGCCTCCAGGGACCGATACACCAGCGCCTGCAAGGTTACTGATCATCTCGCCCAGGGATGCGTTCTTGCCCCCCACATGCTCTACATCATGGACGCCGAGCTTATCGAGGGAAACTACGTACTCTACCAAGGTGATCTCTCCACTAACTGTGTTGGAAAAGCTCAGAAGCCGGCTGCTCGGGGAGCGCTTGCCAGCTGTATGGCCTGGACCTGGAAAATAAGTGAGAATGCGGGCCATTGGAGGCCGGCAAATCGCGCCTATCATATCCAAGAATCGTCACTAGCTTAAGGCCCAAGGTGCAAATGAAACGATCTGCTTTCTTCATCTCCGACGGTACCGGCATCACCGCTGAAACCCTCGGCCAGAGCCTCCTGGCGCAGTTCGAAAACATTACCTTCAGCAAAATCACGCGGCCGTATATCGACAGCGTAGATAAAGCGCGGGCCATGGTACAACAAATCAACATTGCCGCCGAAAAGGACGGATTTCGTCCGATTATCTTCGACACCATCGTCAATCAGGAGATCCGTGAGATCCTCGCGACGTCCAATGGTTTCATGATCGACATCTTCTCGACCTTCCTCGCCCCCCTGGAACTGGAGTTGAGCGAGCACTCGTCGTACTCGGTCGGCAAGTCCCACTCCATTGGCGGCAACTCCAACTATATGGAGCGGATCGAGGCGGTGAACTTCGCCCTCGACAACGACGACGGCGCCCGCACCCACTACTACGACAAGGCCGACCTGATCCTGGTCGGCGTGTCGCGCTGCGGCAAGACTCCGACCTGCCTGTACATGGCCATGCAGTTCGGCATCCGCGCCGCCAACTACCCGCTGACCGAAGACGACATGGAACGCCTGCAGTTGCCGACTGCCCTGCGTGCCCACCAGCACAAGCTGTTCGGCCTGACCATCGACCCCGACCGGCTCACCGCCATCCGCAACGAGCGCAAGCCCAACAGCCGTTATTCGAGCTATGCCCAGTGCGAGTTCGAAGTGCGCGAGGTGGAAAACCTGTTCCGCCGCGAGAACATTCCGCACATCAATTCCACCCATTTCTCGGTGGAAGAGATCTCGGCGAAGATCCTCGTGGAAAAAGGTGTCGAGCGGCGCTTCAAGTAGTTCTTTTCTGACCAATAGAACGCTATTGCGAGCAAGCTCGCCCCTACAAAATCTTGTAGGGGCGAGCTTGTCACGATCGGACCAACGGTCCGCCCTGCCCTCAGATCACCAACAGATCCACGAACCGGTGCACCGCCGTGGCCTCCAGCTGCGCCTGGTCCTTGCACAGGGCAAAGATCTGCGCCGAACGCTGGGCCGTGAAGCGGGTGGCCAGGTTGGCCTTGAACTTGTCTTCCAGCAGCGGAATGCCTTCGGCGCGACGCCGGCGATGGCCGATCGGGTATTCCACCACCACCTGCCCGGTGCTCGAACCATCCTTGAAAAATACCTGTAGCGCATTGGCGATGGAGCGCTTGTCGGCCTCCAGGTATTCGCGGGTGTAGCGTGGATCCTCGACGACCTGCATCTTCTCGCGCAGCTGGTCGATGATCGGGTGGGCGGTATGGAAGCTGTCTTCATAGTGCTCGGCCACCAGGTTGCCGAACGCCAGCGGCACGGCGGTCATGTACTGGATGCAGTGGTCGCGGTCGGCGGCGTTGGCCAGCGGGCCGACCTTGGAAATGATGCGGATCGCCGATTCGTGGGTGGTGATGACGATCCTGTCGATCTCGTGCAAGCGATTACGTACCAGCGGGTGCAGGGTCACCGCCGCCTCGCAGGCGGTCTGCGCGTGGAACTCGGCCGGGAAGCTGATCTTGAACAGCACGTTTTCCATCACATAGCTGCCATATTTCTGCGACAGGCTGAAACGGCGCTGGTCTTCGGGTTTGAGCGCCAGGTCCTTGTTGGTGTGGCTGAACAGCACGTCGTAGAAACCCCACTGTGGCGCGCTCAGCACTCCCGGGATGCCCATCTCGCCGCGCAGGGCGATATCCGCCAGGCGCACACCACGGCTGGTGGCATCTCCCGCCGCCCAGGACTTGCGCGAACCGGCGTTCGGCGCATGGCGGTAGGTACGCAGCGCCTGGCCATCGACAAAGGCATGGGACAACGCCGCCAGCAGCTGTTCGCGGTTGGCCCCCATCAGCTTGGCGGTGACCGCGGTCGAGGCGACTTTCACCAGCAGCACATGGTCGAGGCCAACCCGATTGAAGGAGTTCTCCAGGGCGATCACCCCCTGGATCTCATGGGCCATGATCATGGCCTCGAGCACCGCGCGCATGGTCAACGGTGCCTCGCCATTGGCCACACGCTTTTGCGACAGGTGATCGGCCACGGCAAGGATGCCGCCGAGGTTGTCGGAAGGATGGCCCCACTCGGCGGCGAGCCAGGTGTCGTTGTAATCCAGCCAACGGACGATGCAGCCGATATCCCAGGCCGCCTTGACCGGGTCCAGCCGCAAGCGGGTGCCCGGCACCCGCGCGCCAAACGGCACGACCGTGCCCTCCACTATCGGCCCCAAGTGCTTGGTGCACTCCGGAAAGCGCAGGGCCAGCAGGCCGCAGCCGAGGGTGTCCATCAGGCAGTTGCGGGCGGTATCCAGGGCCTCGTGGGACTCGATCCGGTAGGTCAGAACATAGTCGGCAATGTCCTGCAGGACCTGGTCGTAATCGGGGCGTTCGTTCAGATCAACGTTGGCGCTCATGGGCAGTTCACTCCATCAAGGGTTAGCTATGGGTTGCATCCTCAAGGTCAGGCTGATCGAGTTTTTTATTCATCCCATTGTAGGAGCGAGCTTGCTCGCGATGACGGATGGACTGTCGACATCGATGTCGACCCTGGTATCGCTATCGCGAGCAAGCTCGCCCCTACAAGGGTGGGGTGTTTTTAGAAAGCATCACCGGGAACACGCACCCAGCCTTCCATCAAGACCCGCGCGCTGCGGCTCATGATGGCCTTGGTCACGCTCCATTCGCCGCTGTCCTGCACGGCTTCGGCGCCGACCCGCAAGGTTCCCGACGGATGGCCGAAACGCACCGCGCTGCGCTCCCCGCCGCCGGCCGCCAGGTTGACCAGGGTGCCGGGGATCGCCGCTGCCGTGCCGATAGCCACCGCGGCGGTGCCCATCATCGCGTGGTGCAGCTTGCCCATGGACAGCGCGCGCACCAGCAGATCGATATCTGCGGCCTTCACCGCCTTGCCGCTGGACGCCTGGTAGTCCGCCGGTGGGGCGACAAAGGCGACCTTGGGCGTGTGTTGGCGCTTGGCCGCTTCGTCCAGGTGCTGGATCAGCCCCATGCGCAGCGCGCCGTGGGCGCGGATGGTCTCGAACATCGCCAGCGCCTTGGGGTCGCCGTTGATATCGCCCTGCAGCTCGGTGCCGCTGTAGCCGATGTCGCGGGCATTGATGAAGATGGTCGGGATCCCGGCATTGATCATAGTGGCCTGGAAAGTCCCGACGCCCGGCACCTCCAGGTCGTCCACCAGATTGCCGGTGGGGAACATCGAGCCACCAGCGCCCTCTTCCTCGGCCGCCGGGTCCATGAACTCCAGCTGCACTTCGGCCGCCGGGAAGGTCACGCCATCCAGTTCGAAATCGCCGGTTTCCTGCACCGCACCGTTGGTCATCGGCACATGGGCGATGATGCTCTTGCCGATATTGGCCTGCCAGATACGCACCACGGCCACGCCGTTCTGCGGGATGCGCTCGGCATCCACCAGGCCGCTGCTGATGGCGAAGGAACCGACCGCCGCCGACAGGTTGCCGCAGTTGCCGCTCCAGTCGACAAAAGGCTTGTCGATGGAGACCTGGCCGAACAGGTAATCCACGTCGTGACCGGGCTTGATGCTTTTCGACAGGATCACCGTCTTGCTGGTGCTGGAAGTGGCGCCGCCCATGCCGTCGATCTGCTTGTCGTACGGGTCGGGGCTGCCGATCACCCGCAACAGCAACGCGTCGCGGGCCGCGCCCGGCAGCTGCGCCGCCTCGGGCAGGTCTTGCAGGCGGAAGAACACGCCCTTGCTGGTGCCGCCACGCATGTAGGTGGCGGGAATCTTGATTTGCGCTACGAAAGCCATGGATTTCGGTCCTGATAAAGACCGAGGGCGGCGCCTTGCGGCCCGCCCCCGGTACGTCACTTAACTGGCGACAGCCGATTCGAGGAAGTCCTGGGCAAAACGCTGCAACACGCCGCCCGCTTCGTAGATCGACACCTCTTCGGCGGTGTCGAGGCGGCAGGTCACTGGCACCTCGATGCGCTCGCCGTTCTTGCGCCGGATCACCAGGGTCAGGGTGGCGCGCGGCTTGCGCTCGCCCACCACATCGAAGGTTTCGGTGCCGTCGATGCCCAGGGTCTTGCGGTCGGTGCCCGGCTTGAACTCCAGCGGCAATACGCCCATGCCCACCAGGTTGGTGCGGTGGATACGCTCGAAGCCCTCGGCGGCGATGGCCTCGACCCCGGCCAGGCGCACGCCCTTGGCCGCCCAGTCGCGGGACGAACCCTGGCCGTAGTCGGCGCCGGCGATGATGATCAGCGGCTGCTTGCGCTGCATGTAGGTCTCGATGGCTTCCCACATGCGGGTGACCTGGCCTTCCGGCTCGATCCGCGCCAGCGAACCCTGCTTGACCTTGCCGCCTTCCTGGACCATTTCGTTGAACAGTTTCGGGTTGGCGAAAGTCGCGCGCTGCGCGGTCAGATGGTCGCCGCGGTGGGTCGCGTAGGAGTTGAAGTCCTCCTCCGGCAGGCCCATTTTCGCCAGGTACTCGCCAGCCGCGCTGTCCGGCATGATGGCGTTGGACGGCGACAGGTGATCGGTGGTGATGTTGTCCGGCAGCACTGCCAGCGGACGCATGCCGGTCAGGCTACGCGCCCCGGCCAGGGCGCCTTCCCAGTACGGCGGCCGACGGATATAGGTACTCATTTCACGCCAGTCGTACAGCGGCTCGACCTTGGGCCCAGTGTCTTCGTGAAGGGCGAACATCGGGATGTACACCTTGCGGAACTGTTCGGGCTTCACCGAAGCCTTGACCACCGCGTCGATCTCTTCGTCGCTCGGCCAGATGTCCTTGAGGCGGATTTCCTTGCCGTTGGCGTCCAGGCCCAACACGTCCTTCTCGATGTCGAAGCGGATGGTCCCGGCAATCGCGTAAGCCACCACCAGCGGCGGCGACGCGAGGAAGGCCTGCTTGGCATAGGGATGGATGCGTCCGTCGAAGTTGCGGTTGCCCGACAGCACCGCGGTGGCGTACAGGTCGCGGTCGATGATTTCTTTCTGAATCACCGGGTCCAGCGCGCCGGACATGCCGTTGCAGGTGGTGCAGGCGAAGGCCACGACGCCAAAGCCCAATTGCTCCAGCTCCCTGGTCAAGCCGGCTTCGTCCAGGTACATGGCCACCGTCTTGGAACCCGGCGCCAGCGACGACTTGACCCAGGGCTTGCGGGTCAGGCCGAGCTTGTTGGCGTTGCGCGCCAGCAGGCCGGCGGCGATCACGTTGCGTGGGTTGCTGGTGTTGGTGCAACTGGTGATGGCCGCGATGATCACCGCGCCATCGGGCATTTGCCCCGGCACTTCTTCCCACTGGCCGGCGATGCCCTTGGCCGCCAGGTCGCTGGTCGCCACCCGGGCGTGGGGGTTGCTCGGGCCCGCCATGTTGCGCACCACCGAGGCCAGGTCGAACTGCAAGCCGCGCTCGTACTGCGCGTCTTTCAGGCTGTCGGCCCACAGGCCGGCCTGTTTGGCATAGGTTTCGACCAACTGCACTTGCTCGTCTTCGCGGCCGGTGAGCTTGAGGTAGTCGATGGTCTGCTGGTCGATGTAGAACATCGCCGCGGTGGCGCCGTATTCCGGGGCCATGTTGGAGATGGTCGCGCGGTCGCCCAGGGTCAGCGCCGCGGCGCCTGCGCCGAAGAACTCAAGGTAGGCGCCCACCACCTTCTGCTGGCGCAGGAACTCGGTCAGTGCCAGCACCATGTCGGTGGCGGTGATGCCCGGTTGCAGCTTGCCGGTCAGCTCGACGCCGACGATTTCCGGCAGGCGCATCCAGGACGCCCGGCCGAGCATCACGCTTTCGGCTTCCAGGCCGCCGACGCCGATGGCGATCACGCCCAGGGCATCCACGTGCGGGGTGTGGCTGTCGGTGCCGACGCAGGTATCGGGAAAGGCCACGCCATCGCGCGCCTGGATCACCGGGGACATTTTCTCCAGGTTGATCTGGTGCATGATGCCGTTGCCCGGCGGGATCACGTCGACGTTCTTGAAGGCTTTACTGGTCCAGTCGATGAAGTGGAAACGGTCTTCGTTGCGCCGGTCTTCCACCGCGCGGTTCTTGGCGAACGCATCCGGATCGAAGCCGCCGCACTCCACCGCCAGCGAGTGGTCGACGATCAACTGGGTCGGCACCACAGGGTTGACCTGGGCCGGATCGCCACCCTGGTCGGCGATGGCATCGCGCAGGCCGGCCAAATCCACCAGGGCGGTCTGGCCAAGAATGTCGTGGCACACCACGCGGGCCGGAAACCACGGGAAGTCGAGGTCGCGCTTGCGCTCGATCAGTTGTTTCAGGGAAGCGGTCAGGGTCGCCGGATCGCAACGACGCACCAGGTTTTCCGCGAGCACGCGCGAGGTGTACGGCAAGGTGTCGTAGGCGCCGGGCTGGATCGCCTCGACAGCCGCGCGGGTGTCGAAGTAGTCCAGTCGGGTACCGGGTAACGGTTTACGAAATTCTGTGTTCATCGTCAGGACTCGGTCACGGTGATTGCAAAAGGCGGTGCTGCTGAAACCGTTCCCTGTAGGAGCGAAGCTTGCTCGCGATAGCAGTTTGACGGTCGACACCAATGTTGAATGTCAGTCCGTCTTCGCGGGCAAGCCTCGCCCCTGCAGGGCTCTGGATTTATCCAGGGCGTTCAGGCAGCCACCATTCAGCGACGTTCGATTGGCACGAACTTGCGCTGTTCGACGCCGACGTACTCGGCGCTTGGACGAATGATGCGGTTGTTGGCGCGCTGTTCGAACACGTGGGCCGCCCAGCCGGTCAGGCGCGAGCAGACGAAGATCGGGGTGAACAGCTTGGTCGGGATGCCCATGAAGTGGTACGCCGAGGCATGGTAGAAGTCGGCGTTGGGGAACAGCTTCTTCTGCTCCCACATGGTCTTGTCGATAGCTTCGGAAACCGGGAACAGCACCTTGTCGCCCACTTCATCGGCGAGTTTTTTCGACCAGCCCTTGATCACCTCGTTGCGCGGGTCATTGTCTTTGTAGATCGCGTGGCCGAAGCCCATGATCTTGTCCTTGCGCTCGAGCATGCCGAGGGTGCCCTTGATCGCCTCTTCCGGCGAAGCGAAGCGCTCGATCATCTCCATCGCCGCCTCGTTGGCGCCACCGTGCAGCGGGCCGCGCAGCGAACCGATGGCCGCGGTGACGCAGGAGTACAGGTCGGACAGGGTCGAGGCACAAACCCGGGCGGTGAAGGTCGAGGCGTTGAACTCGTGCTCGGCGTAGAGGATCAGCGACACGTTCATTACCTTGACGTGCAGCTCGCTCGGCTTCTTGTCGTGCAGCAGGTGCAGGAAGTGGCTACCGATGCACGGCTCGTCGGTCACGCAGTCGATGCGCTTGCCGTCGTGGCTGAAGCGGTACCAGTAGCACATGATCGCCGGGAACGCGGCCAGCAGGCGGTCGGTGACGTCACGCTGCTGGGAGAAGTCATGCTCCGGCTCGATATTGCCGAGGAACGAGCAGCCGGTGCGCATCACATCCATCGGATGGGTGTCGGCCGGAATGCGTTCCAGCACTTCTTTCAGCGCCTGCGGCAGGTCGCGCAGCTTGCTCAGTTTCTGAGCGTAGGCATCCAGTTGCGCCTGGGTCGGCAGCTCGCCGTACAGCAGCAGGTAGGCCACTTCCTCGAACTGCGCGTCGGCCGCCAGTTCGCGCACGTCGTAACCCCGGTAGGTCAGCCCGGCACCGGCCTGGCCCACGGTCGACAAGGCAGTTTGTCCGGCCACCTGGCCACGCAGGCCAGCGCCACTCAATACTTTTGCTTCGGCCATTGCTCTCTCCAATCTTGAATTTGTTAGGGAATCGGCAACTACACGGGTCGGGATTTACCCCGACACTGTAGGAGCGAGCTTGCTCGCGATGCTGGTCAACACACCCCGGTGTATCAGTGGCTGCGCGTTATCGTTAACGTCCATCGCGGGCAAGCCTCGCTCCTACAAGGATGGGTTCAGCCCTTCTTCTGGGCGAACAGTGCATCGAGCTTCTGCTCGAAGGTGTGGTAGTCGATGCGGTCGTACAGCTCCATGCGGGTCTGCATGGTGTCGATCACGTTCTGTTGGGTACCGTCGCGACGGATCGCGGTGTAGACGTTTTCCGCCGCCTTGTTCATGGCGCGGAACGCCGACAGCGGGTACAGCACCAGGGAAACGTCCACGGACTTCAGTTGTTCGGTGGTGTACAGCGGCGTGGCGCCGAACTCGGTGATGTTGGCCAGGATCGGCGCTTTTACCCGGCTGGCGAAGATCTTGTACATCTCCAGCTCAGTGATGGCTTCCGGGAACACCATGTCGGCGCCAGCCTCGATGCAGGCGGCGGCGCGCTCCAGGGCCGACTCCAGCCCCTCCACCGCCAGGGCGTCGGTGCGGGCCATGATCACGAAGCTGTCGTCGGTGCGGGCATCCACCGCGGCCTTGATGCGGTCGACCATTTCCTGTTGGGAGACGATCTCTTTGTTCGGCCGGTGGCCACAGCGCTTGGCGCCGACCTGGTCCTCGATGTGAATCGCCGCCGCACCGAACTTGATCATCGACTTGACAGTGCGCGCCACGTTGAACGCCGACGAACCGAAACCGGTGTCCACGTCCACCAGCAGCGGCAGGTCGCAGACGTCGGTGATGCGGCGCACGTCGGTCAGCACATCGTCCAGCCCGGTGATGCCCAGGTCCGGCACACCGAGGGAGCCGGCCGCCACCCCGCCACCGGACAGGTAGATCGCCTTGAAGCCGGCGCGCTTGGCCAGCAGCGCATGGTTGGCATTGATGGCGCCGACCACCTGCAACGGTCGTTCGCTGGCGACCGCATCGCGAAAGCGCTGGCCTGGAGTGCTCTTGTTATTGGAACTCATGACTCACCTCGTGGAGTGGCTGTCTGCTGGGCGCCGTCCTGGTAATGACGGGCAATGTTGCGTTTGGAAGCGCCGATGTGACGGCGCATCAACAACTCGGCCAGTTCGCCGTCGCGATCGGCAATGGCATCGAGAATCCGGTGGTGCTCGGCGAACGCCTGGTGCGGGCGGTTGGGCGTGGCGGAAAACTGGATGCGGTACATGCGCACCAGTTGGTACAGCTCGCCGCAGAGCATCTGCGTGAGGGTGCGGTTGCCCGCGCCCTGGATGATCCGGTAGTGGAAGTCGAAATCGCCTTCCTGCTGGTAGTAGCCGACCCCGGCCTGGAACGCCGCGTCGCGCTCGTGGGTATCGAGGACCCGGCGCAGCTCGTCGATGTCCTCGTTGGTCATGCGCTCGGCGGCCAGGCGGCAGGCCATGCCTTCCAGGGACTCGCGGATTTCGTAGAGCTCGATCAGCTCGGCATGGCTCAAGGACACCACCCGCGCCCCGACATGGGGTACCCGCACCAGCAGGCGCTGGCCTTCCAGGCGGTGGATCGCCTCGCGCAACGGGCCGCGGCTGATGCCATAGGTGCGCGCCAGTTCCGGCTCGGAAATCTTGCTGCCCGGGGCGATCTCGCCCTTGACGATGGCCGCCTGAATGCGCCTGAAGACGTTTTCGGACAAGGTTTCCGAATCGTCCTGCGCTACGGCGGGGTGATCGAGCTGATCCAGCATATTGTCGACACCTTGAAAATCAATGCGACAAAAACTAGCCAATACAACTCATCCAGTCAAAGGAAAAATAGATATTGTCGACAATCGTCTAATAACCCTTTGCACCAAACCGGCACAAAAGCCCCCGCCCCACCGCTGGCGCCATAAAACCAGCATGCTAGAATGCCGCCCGCATTTGCCTGTCACATCAATAAGGCAGCACACGAGGGAGCTTGCGCAGCAATGCCAGTCGCCTTGAACTGAAGAACCCATGCAACGCACCAGGATCTATGAGACTCAAGGCCTTCTCCATACTGTTCTGCCTGATCGGCCTGCCGGGCCTGAGTGCCGCCGCCGGCAAGACCGTTTACGGTCTGAATGAATACGCCAGACTGTCCGGGATCGACCTGGAAGTCGCCGCCAAGCTCGACACCGGCGCCAAGACCGCCTCCCTCAGCGCCCGCGATATCAAGCGTTTCAAGCGCAATGGCGAGTCCTGGGTTCGCTTCTACCTGGCCATCGACGCCGCCCATTCCCACCCCATCGAACGTCCGCTGGCCCGCGTCAGCAAGATCAAGCGCCGCGCCGGCGACTACGACCCCGATGAGGAAAACAACAAGAAGTACACCGCGCGCCCGGTCATCGAGTTGGATATCTGCATGGGCACGGCCCTGCGCAGCATAGAAGTGAACTTGACCGACCGCAGTGCATTCCAATACCCGCTCTTGATCGGCTCCGAAGCGCTCAAGCGCTTCGATGCACTGGTCGACCCCAGTCTTAAATACGCTGCTGGCAAACCTGCCTGCGCCACCGACGCTCATACCGCAGAGTAATTCCAATGCGCTCTCTTACCCTCCATCTGAAAATCCTGATCGCCATCCTGGTGGTGCTGGGCATCTCGATCACGGCCTATCAGATTTTCGTGCTCGGCATCCCGGTGACCGAAGACGCCACCGACGACCTGTGGAACATCGACGCCAAGGTCGAATTCGTCGCCAACGCCAAGGACCCGATCAAGATCCAGATGTTCGTGCCGCCGCTGAGCCGCGACTACGTCAGCCTGAACGAGAGCTTCATCTCCAATAACTACGGGGTGGCGGTGAACCGCGTCGACGGCAACCGCAAGGTCACCTGGTCGGCACGCCGCGCCAAGGGCAACCAGACCCTCTACTACCGCCTGGTCCTGACCAAGCGCTACACCGCGGAAAAAGCCAAGATCAAGGGTCCGACCTTCCGCGACAGCATCGCCGTCGAAGGCCCGGAAAAGATCGCCGCCGAGGCCCTGCTCGCGCCGATCCGCCAGCACTCGGCCGACGTCGAGACCTTCATCAGCGAAGCCATCAAGCGAGTCAACAACAGCAACGACGACAACGCCAAGATGCTCCTGGCGGGCGATCCGTCGCCGGCGAACAAGGCCAAGATCGTCGACCTGCTGCTGTCCATCGCCCACGTGCCGATGGAAAAGGTCCACACCATCCGCCTGGTGGCCGACCAGCCGCAGGCCCCGGAACTGTGGCTGCGCAGCTTCAACGGTACCGACTGGCTGTACTTCAACCCGGAAACCGGCGAACAGGGCCTGCCCAGCGACCGCCTGTTGTGGTGGATCGGTGACGACAACCTGATCACCGTCGATGGCGGCAAGAAAGCCACCGTCACCTTCAGCCTGAACAACAGCGAAATGAACGCCATTCGCCTGGCCAAGCTGACTGACGAGAACACTGACGCCAACTTCCTCGAATACTCGCTGTACGGCCTGCCGCTGCAGACCCAGCAGACCTTCATGATCATGGTGATGATCCCGATCGGCGTGCTGGTGATCCTGGTGCTGCGCAACCTGATCGGCCTGCAGACCCTGGGGACCTTCACCCCGGTGCTGATCGCCCTGGCCTTCCGCGAAACCCAGCTGGGCTTCGGCATCGTGCTGTTCACGGTGATCACCGCGCTCGGACTGTCGCTCAGGTCCTACCTGGAACACCTGAAGCTGCAGATGCTGCCGCGGCTGTCGGTGGTGCTGACCTTCGTCGTGGTGCTGATCGCCGCCATCAGCCTGTTCAGCCACAAGCTCGGCCTGGAACGCGGCCTGTCGGTCGCCCTGTTCCCGATGGTGATCCTGACCATGACCATCGAACGCCTGTCGATCACCTGGGAAGAACGCGGCGCCGGCCACGCGATGAAAGTCGCCATCGGCACGCTGTTCGCCGCCTCCCTGGCCCACTTGATCATGAGCGTGCCGGAGCTGATCTACTTCGTCTTCACCTTCCCGGCGATGCTGCTGATCCTGGTGGGCTTCATGCTGGCGATGGGTCGCTACCGCGGCTACCGCCTGACCGAGCTGATCCGTTTCAAAGCCTTCGTCAAGGCGGACTCGTAATGTTCGGCCTGTGGAAGACCTGGAAGGCCCTGGAAGCCCGGGGCATCATGGGGATCAATCGGCGTAACGCGGACTACGTGCTCAAGTACAACAAGCGCAGCCTGTACCCGATCGTCGACGACAAGATCATCACCAAGGAACGCGCGATCAAGGCCGGCATCCATGTGCCGGAACTGTATGGCGTGATCTCCACCGAGAAGGAAATCGACAAGCTCGACGAGATCATCGGCAGGCGCAACGACTTCGTGATCAAGCCGGCGCAAGGCGCCGGCGGCGACGGCATCCTGGTGATCGCCGACCGCTTCGAAGGCCGTTACCGCACGGTGTCGGGCAAGATCATCAGCCACGAGGAAATCGAACACCAGATTTCCAGCATCCTCACCGGCCTCTATTCCCTGGGCGGCCACCGTGACCGGGCGCTGATCGAATACCGGGTAACCCCGGACCAGATCTTCAAGAGCATCAGCTACGAAGGCGTGCCGGACATCCGCATCATCGTGCTCATGGGCTACCCGGTGATGGCCATGCTGCGCCTGCCGACCCGCCAGTCCGGCGGCAAGGCCAACCTGCACCAGGGCGCCATCGGCGTCGGCGTCGACCTGGCTACCGGCCTGACCTTGCGCGGCACCTGGCTGAACAACATCATCACCAAGCACCCGGACACCACCAACGCGGTGGATGGCGTGCAACTGCCCTACTGGGACGGCTTCATGAAGCTGGCGGCCGGCTGTTACGAGCTGTGCGGCCTGGGCTACATCGGGGTCGACATGGTGCTGGACCAGGAAAAGGGCCCGCTGATCCTCGAACTCAACGCCCGCCCCGGCCTGAACATCCAGATCGCCAACGACTGCGGCCTGACCCAGCGCACCCATGCGGTCAAAGCGCACCTGGCAGAACTGAAAGCCCGCGGCATCAGTGAAACCGTCGAGCAGCGCGTGCAGTTTACCCAGGACCTGTTCGGCCATATCCCGGCGGTGGAAGGCTGATCCACCGTCGCTCGACGCTCAATGGATAACCCCTGTAGCCGCTGCCGAAGGCTGCGATAGGACCGAAGGTCCTCAGCGATTTCAAGAGCAGCGCCCGCTTCGCGGTCGGGCGCAGCCTTCGGCAGCGGCTACAGGGTTGTACGTCGTAAACCGGGCAATCCCCGACATCCCCACTAGGAGCAAATCCTTGAGGGGACTACAATCGCCAGCCGCGCTCCTCCGATGGCTGATCCACCCCGCATGTCGACCTGCTCCGTACACCCGCTGCCCTATCGCCCCAACCCCGCCGAATATTTCGCGGCGATCCGCCATGCCCCTGGCGCCGTCCTGCTCGACAGCGGCCGACCCAGTGCCGAGCGCGGCCGCTATGACCTGCTCAGCGCCTGGCCACGGGCCCAGCTGGCCGTCCTCAAGGACGAAAGCGGCGAAGACTTCCTGCAACGCCTGCGGCTCAATCTGGATCAGCTGGGCCAGGCGGTGATCCCCGCGCCTTACCAGCTGCCTTTTGCCGGCGGACTGATCGGTTACCTGAGCTACGACTTCGGACGCCACCTGGAACACCTGCCCAGCCAGGCCCTGGACGACCTGCAACTGCCCGATGCGCGCTTCGGCCTCTACGACTGGGCGCTGATCAGCGACCATCAGCAGTGCACCAGCCAACTGGTGTTCCACCCGGCCGTCGCCGCCGCCGAACGCCAGCGCCTGATCGCCCTGTTCGGCCAGGCGCCAGCCAGCACCGACGGCAGCTTCAAGCTCAGCGGGCCGATGCGCCCCGACCTCAGCGCCGCGCAGTATCAACAGGCGTTCGAGCGTATCCAGGCGTACATCCAGGCCGGCGACTGCTATCAGGTCAACTTCGCCCAGCGTTTTCGTGCGCCCTGCGTCGGCGATCCGTGGGCTGCCTACTGCGCGCTGCGGAGGGCCTGCCCGACGCCTTTTTCCGGGTTCCAGAGCCTGCCGGAAGGTGGCGCGGTGCTGAGCCTGTCGCCGGAGCGCTTTGTGCGGATCAGTGAGCGCCAGGTGGAAACCCGGCCGATCAAGGGCACCCGCCCACGCAGCCAGGATGCCGCCGAAGACGCAGCGAACGCCGCCGAACTACTGGCCAGCCCCAAGGACCGCGCGGAAAACCTGATGATCGTCGACTTGCTGCGCAACGACCTGGGCCGCACCTGCCGCATCGGCTCGGTGCGGGTGCCGGAGTTGTTCAGCCTGGAAAGCTACCCGAACGTGCACCACCTGGTGAGCAGCGTCACCGGCGAGCTGGCGGACGACAAGGACGCCCTGGACCTGATCGCCGGCAGCTTCCCCGGCGGCTCGATCACCGGCGCGCCGAAGATCCGCGCCATGCAGATCATCGACGAGCTGGAGCCGACCCGACGCGGGCTGTATTGCGGTTCGTTGCTGTACCTGGATGTGCGTGGCGAGATGGACAGCTCGATCGCCATCCGCAGCCTGCTGGTCAAGGACGGGCAGGTCTGCTGCTGGGGCGGTGGCGGGATTGTCGCGGACTCGGACTGGCAGGCCGAATATCAGGAGTCCATCACCAAGGTGAAGGTGCTGCTGGAGACCTTGCAGAGCCTCTGATCTGTAGCCGCTGCCGCAGGCTGCGATAGGGCCGCAGGCCCTTCAGCGTTGGGGAGGACGCCGCGGCCGTACCGGCCGATCGCAGCCTTCGGCAGCGGCTACAGGTACAGCATTACAAGCTCAATTCGCGGTTCGATGCCTTGAGGAATTCCTGCTTCAGCTCGGCAAAGCTGTGCACCGCCGGGAACTGCGGGAACTCGCGAATCACGTTATCCGGGGCATGGAACAGAATGCCGGCATCGGCCTCGCCGAGCATGCTGGTGTCGTTGTACGAATCCCCTGCCGCGATCACCCGGTAGTACAGGCTCTTGAAGACCAGCACCGACTGACGCTTGGGGTCTTTCTGGCGCAGCTGGTAACCGGTTACCCGGCCGCTGTCGTCGGTGACCAGGCGGTGGCACAGCAGCGTGGGGAAACCCAGCTGGCGCATCAGCGGCTGGGAAAACTCATAGAAGGTGTCGGACAGAATCACCACCTGGAAACGCTCGCGCAGCCAGTCGACGAACTCGATGGCGCCGTCCAGCGGCTTGAGGGTGGCGATCACTTCCTGAATGTCCGAGAGCTTCAGGCCGTGCTCGTCGAGAATCCGCAGGCGCTGCTTCATCAGCACATCGTAATCGGGGATATCCCGGGTGGTCGCCCTGAGGGAGTCAATCCCGGTTTTTTCGGCAAAGGCGATCCAGATTTCCGGGACCAGTACACCTTCCAGGTCGAGACAGGCAATTTCCACGAGACACTCCCATTTGTATTGGTTATTCGAGCGAGCCAAAGGACTGCCGAACTCTAGCGATTCGCCCCAGCCCACGCAACGCAAGGAGCGCGCCAGCCGGGGATGGATTTTGTTACCATCGCCAGTATCTAGAGCGCTCAGCGCCACCGACCTGTAGGAAACCGCCCTGATGAGCCCATCGTTCAATGTCGCTGAACTCGCCGCGACCTATGCCCAAAAATCCGCCCAGGACATTCTCAAGCTGGCCTTTGCCGAGTTTGGCGATGACCTGTGGATCTCTTTCAGTGGTGCCGAGGATGTGGTGCTGGTGGACATGGCCTGGAAGCTGAACAAGAACGTCAAGGTCTTCAGCCTCGACACCGGCCGCCTGCACCCGGAAACCTACAGGTTCATCGAGCAGGTACGCGAGCACTACAAGATCGACATCGAGGTGGTTTCGCCGGACCACGCCAAGCTCGATCCTTTCGTCAAGGAAAAAGGCCTGTTCAGCTTCTACAAGGACGGCCACGGCGAGTGCTGCGGCATCCGCAAGATCGAACCGCTGCGCCGCAAGCTGTCCACTGTCAGCGCCTGGGCCACCGGCCAGCGTCGCGACCAGAGCCCGGGTACCCGCAGCCAGGTGGCGGTACTGGAGATCGACAGCGCCTTCTCCACCCCGGAACGCACCCTGTACAAGTTCAACCCGCTGGCACAGATGACCAGCGAAGAGATCTGGGGTTACATCCGCATGCTCGAACTGCCATACAACAGCCTGCACGAGCGTGGTTTCATCAGCATCGGCTGCGAGCCTTGCACCCGTCCGGTGCTGCCCAACCAGCACGAGCGCGAAGGCCGCTGGTGGTGGGAAGAAGCCACGCAGAAGGAATGCGGCCTGCACGCCGGCAATATCATCAGCAAGGGCTAAAGCTCCCGATTCCTCTTTCCTCTGGTCTGTCGGAGTGAAGCTTGCTCGCGAAGCGGTGGGTCAGGTACGCCGTCTCGCGAGCAAGCTTCGCTCCTACAGAAGCCCTCCTCTCGGTAAAAATCTTGTACACATAAGTGTCACCACAGGTGCCATTTTTGTGTGCACTTTATGCCTCGACGCCCCAAAAGGTTACACCCTTCTCCTTGGGCCATCCTCCACCGCGCTCACACCCCATCCCCTCGAAAAATAAATACCTGTTCGAACGGTCAATTTATAACCTCGTAGTTTCAGTTACTTAGAAATCATCAATAACAAACCGAAATTATCAGTCGCTTGCTTAGATTGGATTCTGGCACGGAAGTGGCTTAAGTCGCCTTGTATCTTGTATACAACTTAAATAAAAAATACATACACTTTATATCTGCAAGCCGGGCTCCCGAATCCGCCTGCAGATGCCCAGAACCCAGTGATTCCCGGACCCGCGCCGAAGACTGCCGAGCCTTGCGCTCAAGCACAGTCAGCGCGGGTCCGCGATCAGGAGCCTGCCGGAATGCGTACAAGCCTTGCCAACGACATCGCACTGGATTTGCCCTCCTCCCACGTCCACGCCAACCTCGATCCCAGCATCGCCCACGGCACCGCCGCCACGGTCGACCTCAGCCCACGCCTGCATAACCGCGACCTGGCGCCGACCAAGGTCGAAGGCCGGCGCTGGGGTGGCTACAGCATCTTTGCCCTGTGGACCAACGACGTGCACAACATCGCCAATTACTCCTTCGCCATCGGCCTGTACGCCCTGGGCCTGGGCGGCTGGCAGATCCTCCTGTCCCTGGGGATCGGCGCGGCGCTGGTGTACTTCTTCATGAACCTGTCCGGCTATATGGGCCAGAAGACCGGCGTGCCCTTCCCGGTGATCAGCCGCATCAGCTTCGGTATCCATGGCGCGCAGATTCCGGCGCTGATCCGCGCGGTGATCGCCATCGCCTGGTTCGGCATCCAGACGTACCTGGCCTCGGTGGTGTTCCGGGTCTTGCTCACGGCCATCCACCCCGGCTTCGCCGCCTACGACCACGACTCGATCCTCGGCCTGTCGAGCCTGGGCTGGGTGTGTTTCGTGGCGATCTGGCTGGCCCAGCTGGCAATCCTCGCCTATGGCATGGAAATGGTCCGGCGCTACGAAGCCTTCGCCGGCCCGGTGATCCTGGTGACCGTTGCCGCCCTCGCCGCCTGGATGTTCACCCAGGCCAACGCCAGCATCGCCTGGTCGATCCGCGAGCCCTTGAGCGGTGGCGAGATGTGGCGCCAGATCTTCGCCGGCGGTGCGCTGTGGCTGGCGATCTACGGCACGCTGATCCTCAACTTCTGCGACTTCGCCCGCTCCTCGCCCTGCCGCCGGACCATCAAGATCGGCAACTTCTGGGGGCTGCCGGTGAACATCCTGGTGTTCGCGACCATCACCGTATTGCTCTGCGGCGCGCAGTTCCAGATCAACGGCAGGATCATCGAAAGCCCGACCGAAATCATCGCCTCGATCCCCAACACCTTCTTTCTGGTGCTCGGTTGCCTGGCGTTCCTGATCGTCACCGTGGCGGTGAACATCATGGCCAACTTCGTCGCCCCGGCCTTCGTGCTCAGCAACCTGGCGCCGAAATACCTGACCTTTCGCCGCGCCGGGCTGATCAGTGCGACCCTCGCGGTGCTGATCCTGCCGTGGAATCTCTACAACAGCCCGCTGGTGATCCTGTACTTCCTGTCCGGGCTCGGCGCCCTGCTGGGGCCGCTGTACGGGGTGATCATGGTCGACTACTGGTTGCTGCGCAAAGGCCGGATCAACGTACCCGAGCTGTACAGCGAGAACCCGCAAGGCGCGTATTTCTACAGCCGCGGGGTCAACCTGCGGGCGGTGGCGGCGTTCATTCCGGCGGCGCTGATCGCCATTGTCCTGGCCCTGGTGCCGGGGTTTGCCAGCGTCTCGCCCTTCTCCTGGCTGATCGGCGCCGGCATTGCCGGCCTGCTGTACCTGATCATCGCCAAACGCCAGCCGCACTATGCGGATGTCAGCGGCGAATCCATCGCCGTCGACAACGTCTGCCACTAACCTTGAACGGCCCGCATGCGGCGGGCCCCGAATACCTCATCGATAAGGACAGTCCATGCGAATTCTCGTGGTCAACGTCAACACCACCGACTCCATCACCCAGGCCATCGCCCGCCAGGCCCAGGCCGTGGCCGCGCCCGGCACTGAAATCATCGGCCTGACCCCACACTTCGGCGCCGACTCCATCGAAGGCAACTTCGAAAGCTACCTGGCCGCCATCGCCGTCATGGACCGCGTGCTGTCCTACGACCAGCCCTACGACGCGGTGATCCAGGCCGGTTATGGCGAGCACGGCCGCGAAGGCCTGCAGGAGCTGCTCAACGTGCCGGTGGTGGACATCACCGACGCCGGCGCCAGCACCGCGATGTTCCTCGGCCACGCCTACTCGGTGGTGACCACCCTGGATCGCACCGTGCCACTGATCGAGGATCGCCTGAAACTCTCCGGCCTGTACGACCGCTGCGCCTCGGTACGCGCCAGCGGGCTGGCGGTGCTGGAACTTGAAGAAGACCCGGCACGCGCCGTCGAAGCCATCGTGCGCCAGGCCGAACTGGCGGTCAGCGAAGACAAGGCCGAGGTGATCTGCCTGGGCTGCGGCGGCATGGCCGGCATGGACGAGCAGATCCGCCAGCGCACCGGCGTGCCGGTGGTGGACGGCGTGACCGCGGCGGTGACCATCGCCGAATCCCTGGTGCGCCTGGGGCTGTCCACCTCCAAGGTGCGCACCTACGCTACGCCGCGACCGAAGACCATCATCGGCTGGCCAGGGCGGTTCGGACGCTGAATCGGCGCTTTCGTCGAGGGTCTATCGCGAGCACGGCAGCAGGTTGACGCGCGCCTTCAAACCGCGCTGAAGCGCTGCTCCAGGCCCTGCTCGGCGAACTGCTCGATCACGAAGTCGACGAAGGCCCGGGTCTTGCCCGGCAAGAGTTTGTGCTCGGCGTAGTAGATCGAGATGTTGCCGTCGTCGACGTACCAGTCCGGCAATACCCGCTGCAGGGTGCCGGCATTCAGATAACCGACCGCGAATGGCATGCTCACCAGGGCCACTCCCAGGCCTTGGGCGGCGCTGGCGCAGGCCGCTTCCGAATCGCTCATGGTCATTCGCGCCTTCAGGTTCAGCGGGCTTTGCTGCCGGGTGCGGCTGGTCAGGGCCCAGGAGCGCACCCGCCCGGTCTGCGGCGAGCGGATCAGGATACCTTCGCAATGCTGCAAATCCTCGGGTCGCTCGACCGCCGCGCAGCGCGCCAGGTACTCCGGCGAGGCCACCAGGATGCGATGAGCCGGGGTCAGCCGTCGCGCCACCACCCCTTGAGGCAGTTCAAAGCCGCCGCCAATCGCCGCGTCGAAGCCCTGGCCGATCAGGTCCACCTGGCGATTATCGAAATGCCAGTCCGGGCTGATCTCCGGAAAACGCCGCAGGAACTCGCCGAGCATGGGCACTATGTACAGCCGCCCGAACACCGTGCCCATGCTGACTTTCAGGGTACCCGCCGGGCGCCCTTCGGCGCTGGCCAGGTTGGCCACGGCATTCTGGATGGTGTACAGGCTGGCGCTGACCTCATCGAGAAACAGCTTGCCGGCCTCGGTCAGGGTCAGGCGGCGGGTGCTGCGCTGAAACAGCCTGACCCCGAGCCGAGCCTCGAGCTTGGCCACGCTTTTACCCACCGCGGCGGGGGTCAGGCTCAAGCGTCGCGCGGCTTCGGCAAAACTGCCGACTTCGGCGCTGCGCACGAAGCATTCGATGCTGCTGAAGGTTTCCATGGCGCCTCATTCTAAACTTCTGGTTTATACAGACTAGAGCGATTCCTATCTACACAACACCTAATCCGAGGTCGATACTCGACTCCAACCACAAGGCAGCCCGCCTTGGACTTTTGGAGAATGACATGACCAGCCAATCCCTCAGCGGCAAAGTAGCCTTGGTTCAAGGCGGTTCCCGCGGCATCGGCGCCGCCATCGTGCAACGCCTGGCAGCCGAAGGCGCCGCTGTCGCCTTCACCTACGTCAGCTCCACCGCCAAGGCCCAGGCCTTGCAGGACAGCATCACCCAGGCCGGCGGCAAGGCCCTGGCGATCCTCGCCGACAGCGCCGATGCCGCGGCCATCCGCCAGGCGGTCGACAGCACGGTCGAAACCTTTGGCCGCCTGGACATCCTGGTCAACAACGCCGGCGTCCTGGCCGTCGGTCCGCTGGAAGACTTCAAGCTGGAAGACTTCGACCGGACCCTGGCCATCAACATCCGCAGCGTGTTCGTCGCCACCCAGGAAGCGGCCCGGCACATGGGCGAAGGCTCGCGCATCATCAACATCGGCAGCACCAATGCCGAACGCATGCCTTTTGCCGGCGGCGGCACCTATGCCATGAGCAAGTCGGCCCTGGTCGGCCTGACCAAAGGCCTGTCCCGCGACCTCGGCCCACGGGGCATCACCATCAATAACGTGCAGCCCGGCCCGGTCGATACCGACATGAACCCGGCCCACGGCGACTTCGCCGAAAGCCTGATCCCGCTGATGGCCATCGGGCGCTACGGCCATGCGGAAGAAATCGCCAGCTTCGTGGCCTACCTGGCAGGCCCGGAAGCGGGTTACATCACCGGGGCCAGCCTGAGCATCGATGGTGGCTTCAGCGCCTGATTCCTGCGCCCATGAAAAACGCCGGGCCACCTTCATCAGGTGGCCCGGCGTTTTTTGTAGGGGCTGTCGCAGGCTGCGATAAGCCCGATAGGGCTTCAAGAACGGCGCCTCCTGCGGCAGCGGCTACAGGTTCAGCTCCATTGCAGCAGCGGCAAGCCACAGGCCGCCGGCTGGAACCCCTTCAACGAACGCAGAATGGCGTCGGCATGGGCGTACTTGGCGTCCGCCATCGCCGGGTCGGGAATGGCGATCGCGGTCATCCCCGCCGCTTTTGCCGCGGTGACACCAAAGGGTGAGTCCTCGAACACCAGGCAATCCTCGGGGGCGACGCCCAGGCGCCGCGCGGCGGTCAGGAAGATGTCCGGCGCCGGCTTGGCCGCGCCCACTTCCGGGTCGTCGGCGGTGACTATGGTGTCGAACAGCGCGAACCAGTCGCCATGCAAGGTGGTTTTCTGGGCGAAAGACTGGCGCGAAGAGCTGGTGCCCACGGCGATCGGCACGTTATTGGCCTTGAGGTGCTGCACCAGCTCCTGCGCCCCCGGCATCGCCAGCGCGCGGGGAAAACGCTCGCGCATCAGCGGCTCGCGAATCACCAGGAACTCCTCCGGCGTGATCGGCAGATCCAGGGCTTCGACCACGTAGCGGGCCAGGTCCGCGGCACCACGGCCGATGATGTTCTGCTTGACCGTCCAATCGAAGGTGCGGCCGTAACGATCGGCGATCAGCTGGGTCACCTCGGTGTAGATGCCTTCGGTGTCCAGCAGCAAACCGTCCATATCGAAAATCACGGCCTTGATCGGGCCCACATCATTCAACTGTGCATTCATCGCATCTGATCCGTTAACAAAAAACATCCCGGGGAGCGGCTCAGGTACGGCCAGTTTTTTGCCCGATTAAAGGGTTCAGCAGCATAGCCGCGGCGGATGACAGGGAGCAACCTCAGGCCAACGCGCAGGCAGACAAAAGCCCGGACAGGCCGGGCTCGATGGTCTCTGCATCATGAATGAACACAGCACACTAGCGCCCCGCCCGTCCGCTGCCGCCCCCGGGACCGCCGGTGCCGCCACCCGCGCTACCGGTTCCACCGCCGGCACCGCCGCCGCCCATGATGGAACCATTGACGCCGGTAGAACCCATGCCACCGCCCTGGCCGGAAGAGCCGCGCGCATTGTCGGCCCGGGAACGGCTGTTCGTGACACCTACACCATTCCCGCCCAGGGACCCAGGTCGCAGCATGAGATCGTTGCTGGAACCGCCCTCGAAAGAGCGCCCGGAAGTATTGGTTGGAGCCCGTCCGTCAGCGGATTCTGCCAGGCTGGTGAAGAAGAAAATCGAGACCAGGGCGACCAACACCAGGCTCAGCAGTTTTGCGCGTCTCACGACGAGCCTCCCGGGGCGGGACGGCGCTTGCCCCTGGCCGCCTTGCGCTGCGGCTCGGGTCGAGACAGCTCCTGCTCGGCGTTGGCGTCCGGAAGGATCTGTTCGGGAGTCAGCGCATCCGTGGGAGAAGGCAGCGGATATTCGGGCGTTTCATCCCGGTCGATATGTTTCGAATCATGCTTCATATGCACCTCACACCGGTCAGGCCGGCGTGCTGGAAGCAGACTTCACGAGCGCTTTTCCTCCGACTCGCCTGCCTCATCGTCATCGCTCAGTGGCACCTGGGCGTCATCCATCAGCGAGCCCGGGTCTTCATTGCCCGGATCGTTGACCACGGGCACGCCCGAAGTATCTTCTTCTTTCTCGTCAGCTGTTTCCGGAGTCATGGCAAACCTCGTCGACACAATGTGTCCATCATTAAATTCGAGGGGCTGGAGCGATATTCGTTCCCATAAAAAAGCCCGGCACGGGGCCGGGCTTTTTGCGCACTGCAGCAGAATCAGTCGTGCTTGTGCTTGTGTTTGTTCTTGTACTTTTTGCCGCCGCCGGAGTGATGACCATCGTCACCCATGCTGCTGCCCAAAGCACCACCGGCCGCGCCACCCAGGCCTGCACCGATGGTCGAGCCCGTTTTGCCGCCCAGCTTGTTGCCGATCACCGAACCGCCGGCCGAACCCAGGCCACCACCGATGGCCGCTTCGGTCCGACTGCCTTTACGGGCACCGACCGCACTGCCGGCAGCGCCGCCAATACCCGCACCTACCGCGGCGCCTGTGCTGCCGCCAATCTGTTGTCCCACCACATTGCCCAGCGCGCCACCCAAACCGCCGCCGACCGCAGCAGTGCCATCACCGGCGGCCATCGCACCTTGAGCAGCCAGAAGCCCCAAAACCAGAGCAGGCAGTGTTAAACGCATGATGTAAACCTCGAAAAAGATGCTGGAGAGTCATTCTATAGCGGTGTCTGACTAAAGCTGAGCGGCGACAGCACAACGCTGTAATCCTTTTAGTCAAAAGGTTGGACCGTTTTTGCGCAAAGAGTTTTCACCCAGACAAAAAAAAGCCCGCTGGGGAGACGGGCTAATAAGATTTGCTTTAACGGATGAGTTGAGCCTACGCACTCACTTGTGAAGAAATTGTGAAAACAACGCCTCTCACAAATAAACGGGATGAGGGCATGTTTCCATCCCTCTTCCAACTGAGCAAACTCATGCACGAAGAACCCGTGCCACTGAAGAACGCCCCAGAGAATGCGGGCTGCCAATGGCAGGGGTTCCACGCGAGGTGTCACGCAAATTGCCTTGTTCAGGAGTTCCTGCGACAGGCTTACTGGATGCTACGGATGCTGCCTTTGTTGCCTTTGACAGTGACCGATACCTTCTTGAAGACGAAGTAGTTTTCTTCACTGACCTCATAACGTGGGGCAACGATCAGGTCGGCACCGGACGCCTTGACGGCCTTGTAGGCTGCAGCCGATTTCACCGCACTGACCGGGTCCAGCATGCCCAGGCCACCACCGGTGTCGCCACCGTAGGTCACGCCATCGGCGAACTGGTTGTCACCACCGAACTTGAGAACACCGAACAGAATATTCACCGAGGATTGCCCCGAGATGGCCTCGCCTACCGCAACGTCTGCCTTGAGGTCAGCCTTGACCTGGCTGTCGATCGGAGCGGCGGGTTGGCTGATGTTGTAGCTGGTGCAACCGCTGGCAGCGATGAGGGTCGACAGGGCAATGAATTTGAAAGCCTTCTTCACTGGTTCTATTTCCTTATACCTGATCAAAAACAGTATCCGACAGAATGTCGGCCCCACACGAAATGTGAGGGAGCGGACCTTAGCGTCGTGGGAAAACCAGGAATATGGGACCTATCTCAAAGCGTTCTGGATAATTCTGAAACAATCAATTTCGAGACTTTCAGGCCGAAAAAACCCCGCTGCTAGGCGGGGTTTCATGCTGCAAGTCAGCGCCTCGTCGTGGGCGCCACTTTTGGGAAAAACTTTGTCTGGGTCACCCTGGGTAACGCACTGGCCCTGGTCTTGCCTGCCGATGCCTTGATCGGTGGCTCGCTGTCAAACGCTGCCTGACCGCAGCGCACCAGGTTGTTGATTGGGAACTCATCCCCATTGTCCTCAATATAAGGATCGCTCATCTCCCTGCTCCCTCCAACAACCGGTCGATACCGGCAAGCACCTGACTGCCTAGAAAATATCGACCGTCACAGCGCTTCAGACTAGACGGTCATTTAAGGACTTGCAGTTCACGGGCGAAAAGACCGACGAATGGCCCAAGCCGGAGTTCTTCGCTCAAGAGTGCGAATTGTCGCCGAAAAAGGAGCAGTTGATCTTCATCTGCTCCTTTTCCGGCTGCGTTTCACCTAGACCTTACGAGCGTAGTTGCTGGCTCCGAACCAGTCGACCACCACCACGGTTTCATCCCCCACCACCCAGGCGTCATGACCTTTAGGCAGGGAGGTGATATCACCCGGCCCGGCGATGATTTCAGTGCCGTCATCCATCAGGATCGCCAGCCTGCCGGCCACGTGATACTGGAAGTGCGGAGCCTGGCAACTCGGTGTCTGCGCCAGTGGCCGGATATCGTTCGACCAGCGCCAGCCCGGCTTGAAAGTGAAGCGCCCCACTTCGCATTGGCCGATCTTCAGGATCTCTGCCTTGCCATTGGAAAACTCGCGGGTCTCGTCCGGTTCGGAGAAGGATTTATGCTCGGTGACTTGTTCGTGCGTGGACATGATCGTGTCCTCGATTGAGTAGCTGCAAAGCCTGCCGACGCCGGCAACATCGCCCGCGCCTGCAGACCGCCAGCATCGCCCCACTCGATGCGCATGACCATTCTAGACCTGAAAGCGTGGAGTGCCCGCCTGATATCGGCGGAGAACCTCACCTTCAAGGTGACCGGACCGCCAGGCTTCGCAGGGGTAACAAAGCCAAGGACCACTCAGGTATCCAGGGTGATCGATACCTCGTCGGAATAGCCTTGGCTGTTGCGAACTCGTAATGATTTTGGCCGTCGCGGGGAAACGGCGTTCAGCAAAGAAGCCGCTCGCCAACGGCTGCGACAAGCAGGACCCAGAAAGCACAAAACCCCTGACTTCTCGAGGAAATCAGGGGTTTTGCGTCGATCGAATATGGCGGTTGAGGAGGGATTCGAACCCTCGATACAGTTTCCTGTATACACACTTTCCAGGCGTGCTCCTTAAGCCACTCGGACACCCAACCGTGTCTCGTCAAACCGATTCAGTCTGTCGAGGCGCGCTAATGTAGTCGAAAGCTTTTCTGATGGCAAAGGTTTTTTTGAGAATTTTCATGCGCTTAAGACATTTCTCTGGATTCCGGCACTTCGACGACATCAGCGTCATGGCAAACCGGCCAATCTCTGGCCTGGCTGGCAGCTATAGAGAAGGGCCGATACGCGCCCCAGGTGGCCGGATACGCTTGTCAGGCCAGAAAGGGCTGACTCACCAGTCAGTCACAGCGCTTTACCTGACCTGTGACCGTGGGTAACGTCTGCCCCACTTCAATACAAGGAATTGCGTCATGAATGAGTTGATTTCTTACCACCTCGAAGACGGTATCGCGACCCTGACCTTGAGCAATGGCAAGGTCAATGCCATTTCCCCGGACGTGATTGCTGCCTTCAATGCTGCGCTGGACCAGGCCGTCACCGATCGCGCGGTGGTGATCATCACCGGGCAACCCGGCATTCTGTCGGGCGGCTACGACCTGAAGGTGATGACCGCCGGTCCTAAGGAAGCCGTGAGCCTGGTGACCTCGGGTTCGACCCTGGCCCGCCGCCTGCTGTCGCATCCCTTCCCCGTCATCGTCGCCTGCCCTGGGCACGCCGTGGCCAAGGGTGCGTTCCTGCTGCTGTCGGCGGACTACCGCATCGGCGTCGAAGGCCCGTTCAGCATCGGCCTGAACGAAGTACAGATCGGCATGACCATGCACCACGCCGGCATCGAGCTGGCCCGTGACCGTCTAAGCAAATCCGCGCTGCACCGCTCGGTGATCAATGGCGAGATGTTCGACCCGCAAGGCGCGGTGGATGCCGGCTTCCTCGACAAGGTAGTAAGCGCCGAGGAGCTGCAAGGCGCCGCCCTGGCCGCCGCGCGCCAATTGAAGAAGATCAACATGACCGCCCACAAGAACACCAAGCTGAAAGTGCGCAAGGCGCTGCTGGAAACCCTGGACAACGCGATCATCCTCGATCAGGAACACCTGGGCTGAAGCTTGAGCCATCGCATACCCGCCCGGCCCTGCGCCGGGCTTTTTTATGCCCGCAGCGCGAGAAGGACAGGCGCAGCGCTCTAACTCGCCGCTGAGCGAAGAGTCGGAAACATGCGCTTAAATATCGGCCATCTTCCCCTTCTATACAGGTAATTGCCGAAAACAGTGCACATCCGTACACTGCGCCACCTTTTATCCCCGGTGGGCCTGTAGATGCTGTATCTGTTTCGTATGTTATTGATGGGCCTGCATTTTATTGCAGCGGGGATTCTCGGTGTGGTGCTGGGGCTGTGCCGCCCGTTCAACCCGGATAACAGCCGCCTGTGCGCGCGCCTGTATGCCTTGCCTGCCATGTGCATTCTGCGCCTGCGGGTCAAGGCCGAGGTCGGGCCGCTGATGGACAAGCCCAAGAGCTGCGTGATCGTCGCCAACCACCAGTCCAACTACGACCTCTTCGTGTTCGGCAACGTGGTGCCCCAGCGCACCGTGTGCATCGGCAAAAAGAGCCTGAAATGGGTGCCGCTGTTCGGCCAGCTGTTCTGGCTGGCGGGCAACGTGCTGATCGACCGCGGCAACGCGCACAAGGCGCGTCGCTCGATGCTGACCACCACCCACACCCTGCAACACAAGGACACCTCGATCTGGGTGTTCCCGGAAGGTACCCGCAACCTCGGCGAAGACCTGCTGCCGTTCAAGAAAGGCGCCTTCCAGATGGCCATCGCCGCCGGCGTGCCGATCGTCCCGGTATGCGCCAGCAGCTACATCCGCCACATGCGCCTCAACCGCTGGCACAGCGGCAGGATCCTGATCCGTTCGCTGCCGGCGATTCCCACCGCCGGGCTGAGCATGGACGACATGCCTAGGCTGATCGAGCAATGCCGCGAACAGATGCGCGAGTGTATCGAGTCGATGGACCGCCAGTTACAGACCGCCTGAAAACAGCCCGCCGCGTGCGGGCTTTTTATTGCCGGCGAACTCCACCCTCCAGGCTGACTCTGATCAGTCATGGGGCTAAGCTGCATGGAGTCTCACTCCTCATTTCGATAAGAAGAAGCGAACAGGAACCATGGGTAGAGTTGTTGCCGCCGCAGTCTACAGCGCGGGTAAAAAAGTCACTGACATCACCCTCGACGAAGGGGCAGCCTGGGCCGCCAAACCCGGGCACTTCGTCTGGATCGGCCTCGAAGAACCCAACGCCCAGGAACTGGCCAATCTGCAACGCCAATTCAACCTGCACGAGCTGGCCATCGAGGACGCCCTGGAAAAACACAGCCGTCCGAAACTCGAAACCTTCGGCGACGCGCTGTTTATCGTCACCTACTCCCCCGTGCGCGAAAACGGCAAGCTGGAGTTCATCGAGACCCACATCTTTGCCGGCAACGGCTACATCATCACGGCCCGCAACGGCCACTCCAAATCCTATGCCTTTGTCCGCCAGCGTTGCGAGGCGCGGCCGCTGTTGCTGGAGCATGGCGAAGACTTCGTGCTCTACGCGCTGCTGGATTTCGTCACCGAGAACTACCAGCCGGTCAGCGAAGCGATCCATGCCGAGATCGACGCCCTGGAGCACAGCGTGCTGTGCAGTTCCCTCAACGAGCGGGATATCCAGCACCTTCACAGCCTGCGCCGCGACGTGCTGCGCCTGCGCCGCTATGTAGCGCCCATGGTGGAGATCAGCGAAGAGCTGCAGAAGCTCAGCTTCCCCTTTATCGACAAGAACATGCGCCCGTACTTTCGCGATGTGCAGATCCACGTCACCCGGCAGATGGAAGACCTGGCGACCTTGCGCGACATCGCCAGCCAGACCATCGAGATCGGCGTGCTGCTGGAGGCCTCGCGACAAAGCGTGGTGCAACGCAAGTTCGCCGCCTGGGCGGCGATCCTGGCGTTCCCGACCGCGGTGGCCGGGATCTACGGCATGAACTTCGACAACATGCCCGAGCTGAAGCTGCACTACGGCTACTTCGGCGTGCTGGCGTTCCTGGTACTGGGCTGTACCGGGTTGTGGGCGAGCTTCAAGCGCTCGGGGTGGCTGTGAATCAAGAGTCGTCTTGGGCAGCGGCCGTAGAGCGACAAGCTGGAGCTGGGTGCAACAACCCGGCTCGACTCACGTCCACCATCAGGCGAAGATGAACCGGGTTATCTTTTTTGCAGGACGAGGCAACACCATACCGTCAGTTTTGAATTGCATGGCCGCTGCATTTCTTAAGTGTATTCAACAATTCCAAGTTGCCTGGCCATGAACAATTCGTTTCGCTCTACTATCTCTTCAACGATCTTGCTTGAACTGTTGAAACGGAAATAAGTCAATGCCGTCCAGGTTACATCCTTGCCCTGCACATCAAAACCGTGCCATGTATTCGACCCACGAGCGTGATGGGTCAAATGAACAACGACCACATCATCAGTAACAACCTCTTTGCTGAATGTGGTGGTTATTGATTCATATCGCTCCAGCACATGTTCACACAAGGCCCGCTTGAAGTTGCCAACGCCACGAATGGGAGCGTCGCAGTCGGGCCTATGCACAATGACATCGGCATCGAAGTACTCATGCACTCGCTCAGCGTCTTTGCCATCTACGCAATATTGAAAATACTTTTTTACGACTTCCAGGTTTTTAGCACTCACTGGGCAAACTCCTCGCATGGTTAAAAGCCTAACTATTCCCTGGTTGAGCAAAGTGCCGAGAAGTACTTGCGATCAATATATAAATCACGCGTACAACATCGCATCAAAGTGTCGACCAAGGCAGAACGATCATGTCTGAATTCATTCTAGGGAGGGTTTTGCTATCCGTAAATCAACATTATATTTAGTGTGATATCAGAAAATGGAATACCAAATGAAACTCGACAGGCTTGAACGATGGGCGACAGTAAGGCATTTCCGCTTAGCGATTGCACTGGTTGAGTACGGCAGCATCTTGCATGCGGCGCGCGCACTTCATCTTTCGCAGCCCACGGCTACCAAGCTGTTGCAGGATCTGGAGGAAGCAGTGGGTGCCCCGCTCTTCATCCGGGGCCGCCGAGGCGTGACGCCTACGGAGCTTGGACAAGCCTTTGTCGATCGCAGCCGGATGGTCCTCGCCCAGATCGACCATGTTTCACACGCAATCGACGCGCTGGGCAGAGGCTACGCCGGGCGGGTCGCGATAGGTTGTGTGCTCACAGGATCGAGTTACCTCGTACCCGCGGCGATCGCACGACTCAGGTCATCCCGCCCTGACATCCGGATCAAAATTGTTGATGGAGTGAGTACTGAGCTCATCCCTCGGCTCATATCAGGCGAACTTGATTTTCTGATTGGAAGGCTGTCCGACGTTAGTACCAGCGCGGTTGTGGCTCAGGAGGCTCTATTCAGCGAAAACGCCATTATTGTTGCGAGACGGGATCACCCACTTGCCCAGCAACCCGACGTCAAGCTTGAACAACTCGCGCGCGAGGCGTGGCTGCTCCCCCATACGGAAACAACCTTGCGCAAGCAATTCGATAATATTTTTTATCGGGAAAATATCGATCCGCCCCATGCCACCATCGAAACGGTGTCCATGTTCAATATTCTTTGGTTACTCAGGCAGACGGATCTTCTGGGCATTTTGCCGCAGTCGGTGGCATTTGATCCGGCATACCGCACTGAGATTGTTCGTCTGCCCGCTTTCGAACCATTGGTATTGGAACAGATCGGCGTCTCTCGACTTTCCGGCGTCGGATTATCCCCGGCTGCTTCCGCCCTGGTAGAGGCCCTGAGGGAGATCATGCGCAGCACTTCGGAGGTTTTAGCAGGTCTGCGAGGCCTCAACCCCCAAGATTGAAAACACCTCCGCAGAACGCGACGCAGCTGCTCACCGACAAGGACTTTGAAGTCTTTGTAGAAGCGAGCTGCTCGCGATGCGCTTAAAGATTCAAACCGACCCGGCCTGCGGCTTGTGCGCGACAAAACGCATCATCCACTCGGCAACGGTGCTGCCGTGATGATCCCGGTCCAGGCTGGCGATGCCCTTTTGATAGACCTGCTCGCCCAGGTGCTGCTGGCGCAGGTCCAGCAAGGCCCGCGAATAGTCGTGGATGAACTCCGGGTGGCCCTGGAAGCACAGCACCTGGTCGTTGATGTGATAGGCCGCGAACGGGCAGAAATCGCTCGAAGCGATGACCGTGGCGTTTTCCGGCAAGGCCGTCACCTGGTCCTGGTGGCTGATCAGCAACGTCAGCTCTTCCACCACCGGGCTCATCCAGGGCGCCTTGGCCGCCAGCTTGTAGTTGTGGGTACCCACGCCCCAACCCTGGGTCGCGCGTTCACTCTTACCCCCCAGCAGCAACGCCAGCAACTGATGGCCAAAACAGATGCCCAGCAGTTTATCGCCGCGCTGATAACGCTCCAGCAGGTAGGTCTTGAGGGTTTGAATCCAAGGGTCGGTACCGAAGGAGTCGGCCTTGCTGCCCGTGACCAGGTAGGCGTCGAAGCGTTGGTCGTCGCTTGGGTAGTGGCCCTGCATCACGTTGTAGACGGAAAATTCGGCAGCGATCGGCTGCTGTGAAAACAGGCGCTGAAACATCTGCCCGTAACCCTGATATTGATCGACCAATTCCGGACGCAGGATGTCGGTTTCCAGAATGCAGATGCGTAGCGACATAAAAAATACCTGACACGTGATGGGAATAATGAACACTCCAGAGCCTGCCTTGAAACGCCCGACCAAGGCAAGCCCCGCGATGCATCACTTTAGTCCCTTCAGTCTCAGAACAACTGGCCTTTGGCGGCCTTCTCCAGCAGCAGCGCCGGCGGCGCGAAACGCTCGCCATATTGCTCGGCCAGGTACTGGGCACGGGCGATGAAGTCCTTCAGGCCGTACTGGTTGATGAACTGCAAGGCCCCGCCGGTCCAGGCCGCAAAACCGATACCGAAGATCGAGCCGATGTTGGCATCGGCCGTCGAACGCAACACACCCTCCTCCAGACAACGCACGGTTTCGATGGCCTGCACGAACAACAGCCGATCGCGCACGTCCTGCGGCGAAATCTGCCCGTCGGCTTTCTCGAAGTGGGTTTTCAGCTGCGGCCACAAGTGCTTCTGCCCCCCGGCCGGGTAGTCGTAGAAACCGCCACCTGCGGCCTTGCCTGGGCGCTTGTATTCATTGAGCAGCAGGTCGATCACGGCAAAGGCCGGATGCTCCGGCAGCGGCTTGCCTTCGGCCTGCAGGTCCTTGGCGGTCTGTTGGCGGATATGGCTCAGCAGGCTCAGGGAAACCTCGTCGCAGATCGCCAGCGGGCCGATCGGCATCCCCGCCTTGCGCGCCTCGGTCTCGATCATCGGCGCGGCTACGCCCTCGCCAAGCATGGCGATGCCTTCGTTGGTGAAGGTGCCGAACACCCGCGAAGTGAAAAAACCGCGGCTGTCGTTGACCACGATCGGGGTCTTCTTGATCTGCTGGACGAAGTCGAAACCGCGCGCCAGGGTTTCGTCGCTGGTCTGCTCGCCCTTGATGATTTCCACCAGGGGCATTTTTTCCACCGGGCTGAAGAAATGCAGGCCGATGAACTTGCCTTGATCGGGCACCGCCTTGGCCAGGCTGGTGATGGGCAAGGTCGACGTATTGGACGCGATCACTGCCTGCGCCCCCACCACCTGCTGCGCCGCTGCCGAGACCCTGGCCTTGAGCTCGCGATCCTCGAACACCGCCTCGATGATCAGGTCGCAACCGGCCAGGTCGGCGTCCTGCTCGGTGGTGCGGATTCGCGCCAGCGTGGCGTCACGCTGCTCGGCGCTCAAGTGGCCACGGGCAACCTTCTTCTCCAGCAGCGCCGCCGAATGGGCCTTGCCCTTCTCGGCCGCCGCCAGGTTGATGTCCTTGAGCACCACTTCGATGCCAGCCACGGCGCTGACGTAAGCGATCCCGGCGCCCATCATCCCGGCACCGAGCACCCCGACCTTCCTGGTCACATAGGGCGCAAAGCCTTGGGGACGGGAGCCACCGGCATTGATCTCGTTGAGCTGGAACCAGAAGGTGCCGATCATGTTTTTCGCCACCTGGCCGGTAGTCAGCTCGGTGAAATAACGGGCCTCGATCAACTGCGCGGTATCGAAATCGACCTGGGCGCCCTCCACTGCCGCACAGAGGATCTTCTCCGGCGCCGGCAGGCAGCCCTGGGTCTTGCTGCGCAGGATCGACGGCGCGATGGCCAGCATCTGCGCGACTTTCGGGTGCGACGGCGTGCCCCCGGGAATCTGGTAGCCGGCCACGTCCCAGCGCTGCTTGACCGCCGGGTTGGCGACAACCCACGCCCTGGCCTTGGCCAGCAAGTCGTCGCGGTCGCTGGCCAGCTGGTCGATCAGGCCGGCTTGCAGCGCCTGCCGCGGTCGAACCTTCTTGCCCTCCAGCAGATACGGCAGGGCTTTTTCCAGGCCCAGCAAACGCACCATGCGCACCACCCCACCGCCGCCTGGCAACAGGCCGAGGGTCACCTCCGGCAGGCCGATCTGCAGCGACGGGTCGTCCAGCGCCACCCGGTGATGGCAGGCCAGGCAGATCTCCCAGCCACCGCCCAGGGCCGCGCCGTTGATCGCTGCTACCACGGGTTTGCCCAGGGTCTCCAGGGCTCGCAGCTGGCCCTTGAGGGTCAGCACCATGTCATAGAAGGCCTGGGCTTCGGCCTTGCCGACCTTGATCAATTCATTGAGGTCGCCGCCGGCGAAGAAGGTCTTTTTCGCCGAAGTGACGATCACCCCGGCAATCGATTCCTGTTCGGCTTGCAAGCGGGCCACGCAGGCGGCCATGGCCTCGCGATACACCGCGTTCATGGTGTTGGCGCTCTGGCCCGGCATGTCGATGGTCAGAACGACGATCTGGTCCTGGCCCTTTTCGTAACGGATGGCTTCGGTCATGAAAGTGTTTCCTTGAAGTCAGGGCTCAGAGACGTTCGATGATGGTGGCGATACCCATGCCGCCGCCGACACAGAGGGTCGCCAGGCCGTAACGCTGGCGCCGCGCTTCCAGCTCGTCGAGCAGGGTGCCGAGAATCGCGCAGCCGGTGGCGCCCAGCGGGTGGCCCATGGCGATGGAGCCGCCATTGACGTTGACCTTGTCCGGGTCGATGGCCATGTCCTTGATGAACTTCAGCACCACCGAGGCGAAGGCCTCGTTGACCTCGAACAGATCAATGTCTTCGACCCGCAGCCCGGCCTTGGCCAGCGCCTTGCGCGTGGCCGGCGCCGGCCCGGTGAGCATGATGGTCGGATCGGTGCTGGTGACCGCCGTGGCGACGATCCGCGCCCGTGGCTTGAGGCCCAGCGCCTGGCCCTTGGCTTCGGAGCCGATCAGCATCAGCGCCGCGCCATCGACTATCCCTGAGCTGTTGCCCGGAGTGTGCACGTGGTGAATACGCTCGACATGGCTGTAGACCCGCAAGGCGGTGGCGTCGAACCCCATCTGGCCGATCATCTCGAAGCTGGGCTTGAGCTTGCCCAGGCCCTCGAGGGTGGAATCGGCGCGAATGAACTCATCGTGATCCAGCAGGACGATGCCGTTCTGGTCCTGCACCGGCACCAGGGACTTGCTGAAAGCCCCCGCCGCCCTGGCCCGTGCGGCCTTCTGCTGGGACTGCAGGGCAAAGGTGTCGACATCCTCACGGCTGAAGCCTTCCAGGGTGGCGATCAGGTCCGCGCCTATGCCTTGCGGGGTGAAATGGCTGTGCATGTTGGTTTGCGGGTCGAGCACCCAGGCGCCGCCGTCACTGCCCATGGGCACCCGCGACATCGACTCGACGCCACCGACCACCACCAGGTCCTCGAAGCCGGAGCGCACTTTCATCGCCCCCAGGTTCACCGCCTCGAGGCCCGAGGCGCAAAAGCGGTTGATCTGCACCCCGGCCACGCTGACGTCCCAATCGGCGACCAGCGCCGCGGTCTTGGCGATGTCAGCCCCCTGGTCGCCAATTGGCGTCACGCAGCCAAGCACGATGTCGTCGACCTGGCTGGTGTCGAGTCCGGTACGCCGCTGCAGGGCATCGAGCAGCCCGGCGAGCAGGTTCACCGGCTTGACGCTGTGCAGGGAACCATCGGCCTTGCCTTTGCCACGGGGGGTGCGTAATGCGTCGAATATCAAAGCCTGGGTCATGACGTCCTCGAACCGCTGTGCAGATGAATGATGACAGGGCTCCCACTCTTGGCCCCGAGGGCCCGGGATTCAATGACCGATGCGCTCACTGACCTTGACGGTCACGCTCAGACGAACGGTAGTGAGCTAATGGATTCCGCCCGCCGCATAACGGAACTGTCTAGACAAAGGGTGGGCAAGAAGATGGCAATAGGCCTCATGCGTTTTTTAAAGCATCCGCCTATTAGCTGATATGAAATGGATCTAAGCCAAGGGTTACAAGGCCCCTAAGGTAGGACTGTAGGCAGTGAATCGTTGCAGCCGGGTCTTGCCGGTGCACGCGCAAGGAAAGGGACACATCGCCTGGCCATAGTGAAGCGGCAGGCATGCATTTGATGTTCAGGAATAACAACAAAAGGCATTCAGCCATGTTCAAGCATTCGAAAGTCCGTCAAGCGGGGCTCATTCTGTTCGCAACCACCTTGCTTCTGATCTTGCCGAACCTCACCAAAGTGATCGGCTAGAGGCGTGGCCATCCCGTCACGCAATCGAATCTTTGTGCTCCGGTTCGCTACCGGGGCCGGCGCTTGTGTGCCACTCTTTCTGACGCCGCGGCCACGCTGAATCAGGGTGTCGTCGCGCTTATCAGAAAACTGGAGACGGGCCGTACGCGGTATTCTCCACCCCAGCGACGGACAGCGATCAATTGAAATCTCTTATCTTCCTGTGCAGCGCCCTGCTGCTCACCACGCCCGTGCATGCCGCGCAGCTGACCCTGGAACTGGGGGCCGGCAGCCGTACCTGGCAGACCGATGAACTGCTCAAGCACCCTCTGGCCCGGACCGTCACCGTCAAGGATGACGTGTCGTACAAACGCGACATGAGTTACCGCGCGGTGCCGGTCTCGGCCCTGCTCACTGGCGTCAAGGCCGATGACCACCTGCAAGCCGTCGCCCTGGACGGTTTCGCCGCCGAACTGCCCGCCGCGCCCTTGCTCAACCAGGACGGCGCCCAAGCCTGGCTGGCCATCGAAGACCCGGCCAAGCCCTGGCCGCCCCTGGCTGAAGGCAAGCACAGCGCCGGGCCTTTCTACCTGGTGTGGACCAACCCGCAGGCCGGTCATATCAGCCCCGAGCAGTGGCCATTCGAAGTGGCGAGCATCAAGCGCCTGGCGCCGGTGGCGGAACGTTTCCCGGCCCTGCGCCCGGCCCCCAGGCTGGCGGCCGGCGACCCGGTGAATCAGGGCTTCGCCCTGTTCCAGAAGAACTGCCTGGCCTGCCATCGCCTCAACGGTGCCGGCGACTCGCAGTTCGGCCCGGACCTGAATATCCCCTACAGCCCCATCGAGTATTTCGGCGCGGACTTCCTCAAGCGTTATATCCGCGACCCACAGAGCCTGCGCCGCTGGCCACAGGCGAAGATGCCAGCCTTCGCAAGCAGTGTATTGCCGGATGCCGAGCTGGAGTTGCTGGTGGGCTATCTGAAGCATATGGCGGGGCGTAAACAGGCGGCGCAATAAAGCTGGCTTGGGGAGGTGCTCTCCAGGACGCCATCGCGGGCAAGCTTCGCGCCTACCGTCGAGCGCACTCCCCGGCAAGTGCTCCATTGCCAGGCAATGCAATGGCTATCGACGGCATAGCCAGACTTGATTTCACCGCTTGGGCAAAACTGCGCAGAATTCGCTGCAACAGCGCAAACGACTTCTGCACCGCCAAGGCGCGCTGTCGATGCCCCCTTCATGGCGCCAATGGCGGCCGGGCCCGGAATGTCCCCGACCGGTTTCCTCTCCTACCGGTCTTCCCTTTTGGCCACCCTCAGCGGGTGGCCTTTTTTTGCCCGTTCTCAGGAGCGAGGCTGGCCCCCCCGGCAGATCCCAGTGGCAGAAACGAAATCGGCCGACCCGAAGGTCAGCCGATGCTGATTCTTGACGCTATTCATATGCACTAGACGAGTCGCCCTCGAACCTCCTGCTTCACGCCCCAACCTTCAATGATCCCGCCCAGGGGCGCGACCACCGCTTCAAAGTCCTGCTCGAAATCGCCGATGCCGCCGTAGGTGGCGTACATCACCTTGCTCAGCTCCAGGTACCAGGCGCCGTCATCGCGCACGCTGACCTGGGCATTCAAGGATTCACCGCGGAACTGCCCTGCCGCCCTGCGTGCCCGCTCCTCGTCCGGGAAAATGGCGTAGAACTCGATGGGATGGAATCGTGAAAAATCGAAACCGCCTTCTTTCATGCGGCGCAGCACGCTGCTGCTGATGTCTTCTTGATAGGCTGTGCTCATGAAACGTCCTCCTCAAACCGATGGATAGACTTTCCGTACTCCCTTGCCTGTCACCGCACGGTGCAGGCTTGCGGCGAGAAGATCGCCGCCAGGAAACAAGCATGTAGCTGACAAGACCAGACCTTAGCGATTCATTCGCTGATCTCGGATGCAGAGTAGCGCCAAGACGCGGGCGCTGCCAAGGTCTGGGTTCAAGCCCGGTAGGGCTTTGCGCAGTAAAGATTAAATTGGCGTAATGCTGAGGATTTGAATGCTGTTCTGATCTTTCAGGCTCTTGACCGTAGGATCATCGGTACGCCCTTCCAGATCGTTGAGGTCAAGCTCGGCCGGAACCGGCAGAAGCTTTGCGCGAATCAATTGTGCCGCCTTCTCCATGTTGGGCTGCTGCTCACAGTCGAATTGCTCCACTGACTGGACACCATGATCGTCAACGAAAGTGACTTGCCACTTTTGCATCAGCGCCTCCTTGATGAAGCCCATGGATGGACATCACAAGATGTCGACCCTGAAGAGCCAATAATCGTTCAAACCAAGAGCCCGGCAACTCCATTAAAAAATGGCTGCCCTGGGGCAGCCTTTTTTGCAGCGACCGGCGCTTACGGCTTCTCGGCACGCGCCTTCAATGCCTTGAGGGTGTTGAACGGCGCATCCACCACAAACTTGTTGGCCAGCCAGGACGGTACGCTGCCGCCCGGCTCGGTGTGCACCTGGTAGGTCACTTCGACCTGGTCCGCGCCCTTGGGCACGAATTTCCAGAAACCTTCGACCTGGGCGACACGTACGAAGCCTTTCTCGTCGGGAACATAGGTCGGTACGCCTTCGAGCTTGCGGGTCAGGCTGCCATCGGCCGCTTCGCTGGTGGTGACATGCAGCACCGAATCACGCGGGGTGACCGGCCACGGGGTATTGAACTGGGTGTAGGTCCAGCTCTGCTCACCTTCGTGCTTGAGCAGTTTCTGCGACTTGCATTCATGAATCCAGGCGCAGGCGCCTGTCACGTCGTCCTGCAGCGCGCGCAGCTTGGCCACGCTGGTTTTCATGGTGGTCACACCCCGGTAGGCCTTGTATTTGGACCCGGCCACTTCACTCAAGGAGACCTTGATGCCGTCTTCATCCTTGGCCGTTTGCCAATCTTCGGCGTGGGCGGTTGCCGACAGCAGAACGGTCAACCCACAGAGCACAGCAATTCGATGCAGCGAACCCATTGTCTTATTCCTTATTGTTGAAGTTCCGTTCATTGAAACACTTCACGCCGCCGTCATTTGCTCCCACCAGCCCAACAAGCGGATAGCCTCTTCCCGGCTGCCGCCACAGACTTCGACATCGGCCTGGAACGCACCACAGACGGCGGGCCGTTCGGGTTGGCCGAACAGACCGCACCGCAGTTCGACAGAAAGATGGATGCAACGTTCTCCGGCCGGTTTGCCATTGGGCATTCCGGGAATCGGGGTACTGATGGAAGGGGCAATGCAACAGGCGCCACAGCCTTCACGGCAGTTCATGACGACAAGCTCCTCGCGACGGGCAAAGTATTGAAATGGCGCGGACTAGAGTAACCGCTAAAACAGCCGTTTGAAATTGGCCGCCCGCTGGTTTTTGCTCTCAGGCTCGCGTGACTGACCAGTCTCCGACAAAGCGTCAGGGCCGCGGGTCACAGTCAGGATGAGGGTTTACTGCTTGAACTCGAAATCCAGCGCCGCGCCTTCCACATCACGCCGTTCGTCATTGCGCAGCTGCAACTGCATTTCGTTGCTCAGCAGGCGGCCGTTGAGCTGGAACGGACTGTCGTCCTTGGGTTTCTCGCCGAACATCGGCGGCAGCAACGGGGTGCGCTTGGGTTGGTTGACCGAGCCGATCGGCTGCAATTGCTTGACCATTTCCGGTGGCAGGCTCAGATCCACCTTGGCCGATGGCAAAGGCGTCTTCACGATCTCACTGGCAGCCTTGGACTTGGAGACGATCGGCGCGCGCCTTTTCTGCGCCTTGGCCTTGGGTTTGGCCTTGCTGTTCGCTGTCGCCTTCTTTACCGGTGCGGTTTTCTTGGCTGCCGCGGTTTTTTGCGATTTATTCGCGGTAGCGCTTGCCGCGACCTTTTCCTGGGCTGGAGCCGCCAGGATGCTGGCCGTGCCAAAAGCACTCAAGACACTGACCAATACCCAGGCAACAGGAAAAATCGCTTTCATAGAGAGACAACAGGATTGGCGGCGAAGAGCCATATGCTCGCCTGTTGACCGCGCGAAAACAAGCGCGGCAACCGATCCTTCAAAAACCGCCCGCAGCCTCCTGGCACAGCTGGCTGGCCAACATGCCCAGGGTCATCAGCGCCCGCTCGGCCTCGCGATTCCACGGGGTACCGCAGTTGAGGCGAATGCAGTGGTTGAACTGCTCGGTGTTACTGAAGATCAGCCCCGGCGCGATACTGATGCCCTGCTGCAATGCCCGGACATGCAGTTCCTGGGTATTGACCCGCCCCGGCAGGCTGACCCAGAGAATGAAACCGCCGTTCGGACGGGTAATCTGCGTGCCTTCCGGGAAGTACTGCTGCACCGCCAGCTGAAAGGCGCTGAGGTTCTTGCGGTACTCCTGACGGATAAAGCGCAGATGCCGGTCGTAACCGCCGTTCTCCAGGTAGGCCGCGACCCCCATCTGGGTGACACTGCAGGCCGAGTGGGTGCTGAAGGTCTGCAAGCGCTGGATTTCCTGCTGGTACTTGCCGGCAATCATCCAGCCGATACGCACGCCGGGGGACAGGGTCTTGGAAAAGCTCGAGCAATAGATCACCCGGTCCAGCCGGTCATAGGCTTTCAGCGCCTTGGTACGGCCAACCTCGAACATCAGTTCGCCGTAGATATCGTCCTCGACCACCTGGATATCGAAATCCGAGGCCAGGCGCAGCAATTGTTTCTGCCGCTCTTCCGGCATGGTGCCGCCCAACGGATTGCTCAGGCGCGTGGTCAGCACCAGGGCCTTGATCGACCATTGGTTGGCCGCCAGTTGCAGCGCTTCCAGGCTCATGCCGGTGGAAGGGTCGCTGGGAATCTCGATGACCTTGAGCCCCAGCAGGTCGGCCAGTTGCAGCAAGCCATAATAAGTCGGTGACTCGGCGGCAATCAGGTCGCCCGGGCGGGTCAGCACGCGCAACGACATCTGCAGGGCATCCACGCAGCCGTGGGTGATCACCACTTCGGACGGGTCGACCACCACGCCGGCGTCGCGCATGCGAATCGCCACCTGGCGGCGCAACGGCTCGAAACCGGGGCTGAACATGTAGCTGAAGGCGCGCGGACTGTGGAAACGGGTGACCTTGGCCAGTTGCTGGTGCAGCGCCCGCACCGGCAGGTAATCGACGCTCGGCACCGCAGCCCCCAGCGGAAACACGCCTTCACGGCGCGACTCCACCAACACCTGATGAATGATGCTGCTGCGCGTCACCAGGCCAGGCCGTTCGACCCGGGCGATGTCCGGGGTCGGCGCAGTCAGCGCCGGGGTCTGGTGCACGTAATAACCCGACTGCGGGCGGGCGCGGATCAGCCCCTGATCCTCGAGATTGGCGTAGGCCTGGAGCACCGTGGCGTGGCTGACGTTGAGCTGGGAACTCATCTTGCGTACCGAAGGCACGCGCTCCCCGGGCTGGTACACACCACGCCGGATATCTTCAGCCAGCTGCTGAGCGATACGTTGATAAAGCAAGAGATTGGTCATGACGCTGCACTCGATTTCACCGGCATTTTATTCTTGTGGATGACGATACCGGAACAGTTCATAAGTGTACTGGGACAGTTGCCACAATAGTCGACCGTACAGGGCAGTGTCAGCAAAAACTGTATTGTTTTGCGTGCCAATCGTCAGGCACAAAAAAACCCGGCTCCACAGGGAAACCGGGTTGTTTTGACCCTCCGCGTCTTAGCGCGCGGCGCCCAACTGGCCTTTCTCATCGGAGAAGACGATTTCCACCCGACGGTTCTGCGCTCGCCCACGTTCGGAGGCATTGGCCTCTACCGGGTACTCATCGCCATAACCTTCGACCTGGACCCGTTTCTCCTCGACGCCCAGGTCCACCAGGATATCGGCCACGGCCTGCGCCCGGTCGCGGGACAGTTTCAGATTGCTCTGCTTGTCGCCAGTGTTGTCCGTGTAGCCCTCGATTCGCACCACGCGCTTGGGGTTTAGCTGGAGAAACTGCACGACCTTGAGCACAGTGCGGTTGGCCGAGCTTTTCAGCTCCGCTTCGCCAGTGTCGAACAGCACATCGCCCAGGGTCATCACCAGCCCGCGATCGGTCTGGGTCGTGGCCAGGTTGATGATCTGCTCTTCCAGCCACTTGCCCTGTTGCTGCACGCTCAGCAGCTTGGCCTCGCGCAGGGCCAGTTGCAGGCGCTGGCGTTCCAGTTCGAGCTTGGCCGCCTGCTCCTGGTTCAGCGCCTGGTTGGTGTGCTCGCGGGCGATTTCACTGTAGCGCTGGCTGAGGTAGGCGTAATGCACCACATCCGAACCGCTGCCCCAGTAGCTGGACAGGCGATCGGCGCGGGCCAGGGACTCACCGGCGCGGATCACGTCCTTGGGCGCGATGCGCAGTACGTTGGAGTCTTCCTTGACCTTCTGGAAGTCTTCGCTGGCCTGTTCCAGCGCTGCTTCGCTGCGTTGCCCGGCGCAGCCGTAGAGGCCGGTGCAGGCGATCAGCAGCACGCCGCCCAATACTTGAGTCAGACGAATCATTGGGCATCTCCCAACTGCTTGCGCAGGCGAGTGATGCGGGTCTGGACGAGGTTCAGCTGTTCCTGGCTTTTCAAGGTCAGGACTCGCGCCTCGGCCAGGCGCGCATCCAGTTCCGCCTGCTCGGCACGCATGCGCGCATGCTTGAACGACTCTTCCTGCATGTTGCGTTGGGCGCGGGCGAACTTGTCCTCGGCCAGTTTCATTTCCGGCACATCCTCTGCCGTGGCCCCCATGGCCTTGGCCTGGGCCAGGGTTTGTTCGGTCAGGCGCATTTGTTCATTCGGCGCCGGATCGGCTGCGCAACCCGCCAGAGCCAGGACGGCCAGGGCAGCGAAAAGAGGTCGAATACTCACTAGAAATCCCTACTGTTTGGGGGTACTGACAGGTTGCTGCAACTGTGCCTTCCAACGCTCGAGATTGCGCTGCAGCACGGCTTCCGTCAGACCGGACGCGGGCAATTCTGTCATCTTTTTCGCCAACTGTCCGCGCAACCATGGGTCGTTGCAGGCGGAGTTGTGCGAGACGGCCAGGAACAGGCCGGGTTTATCGGCAGGTTGTTCAAAGGCCAGCAGATCGTTGGCCATGCCCAGCGACTGGGCCAGGGCCATGCCGGCGTAGCGTCCGGCCAGTACATACTCCACCTCCCCCAGCAGCAGTTTCTGGAACGCCTGGGTCAGGTTCGGCATGCGGGTCAGGCTCAATTGCTCTTTGGCGAAGGCGTCGAAGGACGGCGTCAGGCGTGCCCTTTCCGACAATGCGCCAGTATGCCCATGCAGGTCCGACGGCTGGCTGTAGCTCAGCGTCGAGCCCTTGCGGGTCCAGACCAGGAAATCGTTCTCCAGCAGCGGCGGATGAATGTAGTCCAACGCATCCAGCTCATTCACCGTCAGCGGTGCGTCGGCCAGCATGTCCATGCGCCCGCTGCGCACTTCATCCAGGGCGGCGGAGCGTTTGCCGGCATATAGCAGCTCGACCTTGATCCCCAGCTCCTGCGCCACATGCTGCAGCAGTTCGGCGCTGGCACCAATCAGGTGGCCGGGGTCCTGCGGGTCGCGCCACAGATATGGCGGGGCATCCGGACTGCCGGTCACCACCAGGCGCTCGCATTTGCCGGCGGCCATCGACGGCAACGGCATCAGTGTCAGTCCCAGCAGCGCTGACAGGCCACCCAGGCGGCGCAGATCCATGGCGAAATTCTCCCACTCAAATCCCAGACAATAAAAAAGCCCGGCCAAAAGACCGGGCTCTTTATAAGTGAAGCCGCTGGATTAGACCAGCTTCTCCAGCTCAGGTACGGCTTCGAACAAGTCCGCCACCAGGCCGTAGTCGGCCACCTGGAAGATCGGCGCTTCTTCATCCTTGTTGATCGCAACGATCACCTTGGAGTCTTTCATGCCGGCCAGGTGCTGGATCGCACCGGAGATACCGACGGCGATGTACAGCTGTGGCGCAACGATCTTGCCGGTCTGGCCGACCTGCATGTCGTTGGGTACGAAACCTGCGTCGACCGCGGCGCGCGAAGCACCCACGGCGGCACCCAGCTTGTCGGCCAGGGCGTACAGGTGCTTGAAGTTGTCGCCGTTCTGCATGCCGCGGCCGCCGGAAATGACGATCTTGGCAGCGGTCAGTTCAGGACGATCGGACTTGGCCAGCTCTTCGCCGACAAAGCTCGACTTGCCGGCATCGTGAGCGGCAGCAACCGCTTCGACAGCGGCCGAACCGCCTTCGGCGGCAACCGGGTCGAAACCGGTGGCACGCACGGTGATGACCTTCACGGCAGCGTTCGATTGCACGGTGGCGATGGCGTTACCGGCATAGATCGGACGCTTGAAGGTGTCGGCGCTTTCTACCGAGATGATCTCGGAGATCTGGTCGACGTCCAGCTGCGCGGCAACCCGTGGCAGGATGTTTTTGCCGTTGGAAGTGGCGGCGGCAAGGATGTGGCTGTAGCCCTTGCCCAGCTCTGCTACCAGAGGGGCAACGTTTTCCGGCAGCTGATGCGCGTAGGCGGCGTTGTCAGCGGACAGGACCTTGCTCACGCCAGCGACTTTCGCAGCGGCTTCAGCCACGGCGCCAGCGCCTTGACCTGCAACCAGGACATGGATATCACCGCCGATCTTGGCGGCAGCAGCCACGGTATTCAGCGTGGCCGGGGCCAGTACTTTGTTGTCGTGTTCAGCAATAACCAAGATAGTCATTTAGATTACCTTCGCTTCGTTTTTCAGTTTCTCGACCAGTTCAGCGACCGACTTGACCTTGATACCCGCGCTGCGTGCAGCTGGCGCTTCGACTTTCAGGGTCTTGTTGGTAGAGGCGGTGGAAACGCCCAAAGCATCAGGAGTCAGCACTTCAAGCGGCTTCTTCTTGGCTTTCATGATGTTTGGCAGGGACGCGTAGCGCGGCTCGTTCAAACGCAGGTCGGTGGTGACGATCGCTGGCAGGCTCAGCGAAACGGTTTGCAGGCCGCCGTCGATTTCACGGGTCACGGCAACCTTGTCGCCTGACACTTCGACCTTGGAGGCGAAGGTGCCTTGAGCGTACCCGCTCAGGGCAGCCAGCATCTGGCCGGTCTGGTTGTTGTCACTGTCGATGGCTTGCTTGCCAAGGATCACCAGCTGAGGCTGTTCCTTGTCGACCACGGCCTTGAGCAACTTGGCCACGGCCAGGGAGTTCAGTTCATCGGCGGATTCGACGAGGATGGCGCGATCGGCACCCAGCGCCAGGGCGGTACGCAGTTGCTCTTGAGCAGTAGCGGGACCGATGGAGACGACGACGATTTCACTCGCCACGCCTTTTTCTTTCAGGCGTACGGCTTCTTCCACTGCGATTTCGCAGAAAGGGTTCATCGACATCTTGACGTTGGCGAGGTCGACGCCGGAATTGTCCGCCTTGACGCGAACCTTGACGTTGTAATCGACAACGCGTTTGACAGCTACAAGAACCTTCATGGATTCCTCGTTACTCTCCGGTGAAAAGAAAGTCGCCTAGGCGAACCTGGCGGTTGATGCTCATCGGGCACAAGGGCACCTCTAAAAACGCTGGCATTGCCCCTTGGGACAGCAGACAGATGACCCTGCTCGCGGGATGATGACCGTTCGTCAGTAGCGACTGGCCGGTCATTCTTTATCGCGGCGTGTAAACTGCGCGTTGCGTCACCTTGTACTGCTTTCGCCCTGCCTTTAGAGGTGCTCTTGAAACCAACAGTCAGCCTACGGCGAGCGCAAAACCGACCGTATCTTGACCGGAACGCCTATTCTGGTCAATACGCCAAAATGGCCAGTCATAAGCCGCGCTTCTTTGATTTACATGGGCTGCAGCAAATTCAAACAAACGTTTGTATTGGACGCTAAGAGTGGTGTAGATATAATGCGCCGCCTAGAGAGAAAGGCGGGTCGTTCATTGTCCCCTCCCCTGTCTGGCGGAGAAAACCATCGATGCGACACCCAACCTCCAATTAGAAAAAATCGTTGAGCCTTGAGTAGGAGATAGCCTAGTGGAACGCGAATACATGGAATTCGACGTGGTCATCGTCGGTGCCGGCCCCGCTGGCTTGTCCGCCGCCTGCCGACTGAAGCAGAAGGCCGCCGAAGCCGGTAAGGAAATCAGCGTCTGCGTGGTCGAGAAAGGCTCCGAAGTCGGTGCTCACATTCTTTCCGGCGCCGTGTTCGAACCGCGCGCCCTGAACGAGCTGTTCCCGGACTGGAAGGAACTCGGCGCCCCGCTGAACACCCCGGTCAAGCGCGATGACATCTATGTCCTGAAAAACGCCGAGAGCGCCAGCAAAGTTCCTGACTTCTTTGTGCCCAAGACCATGCACAACGAAGGCAACTACATCATCTCCCTGGGCAACCTGTGCCGCTGGCTGGCCCAGCAGGCCGAGAACCTGGGCGTGGAAATCTACCCAGGCTTCGCCGCCCAGGAAGCGTTGTTCGACGAGAACGGCGTGGTCCGCGGGATCATCACCGGTGACCTGGGTGTCGACCGCGAAGGCAATCCGAAGGAAGGCCTGTACACCCCTGGCATGGAACTGCGTGGCAAGTACACCCTGTTCGCCGAAGGCTGCCGTGGCCACATCGGCAAGCAACTGATCAAGCGCTTCAACCTGGACAGCGACGCCGACGCCCAGCACTACGGCATCGGTCTCAAGGAAATCTGGGAAGTCGATCCGGCCAAGCATCAGCCAGGCCTGGTGGTCCACACCGCCGGCTGGCCGCTGGACATCATGGGCACCGAGAACACCGGCGGCTCCTTCCTTTATCACCTGGAAAACAACCAGGTGGTGGTCGGCCTGATCGTCGACCTGTCCTACAGCAACACTTACCTGTCGCCGTTCGACGAGTTCCAGCGCCTCAAGCATCACCCGGTGTTCAAGCAGTACCTGGAAGGCGGCAAGCGCGTCAGCTACGGCGCGCGGGCCATCTGCAAAGGCGGCCTGAACTCGCTGCCGAAGATGGTGTTCAAGGGCGGCGCGCTGATCGGTTGCGACCTGGGCACCCTGAACTTCGCCAAGATCAAGGGCAGCCATACCGCCATGAAGTCCGGCATGCTCGCCGCTGACGCCGTGGCCGATGCGCTGTTCGCCGGCTCCGAAGGTGCCGACGAGCTGAACACCTATGTAGAAGCGTTCAAGTCCAGCTGGCTGTACGAAGAGCTGTTCGCCAGCCGCAACTTCGGCCCGGCGATCCACAAGTACGGCGCCATCGTCGGCGGCGGTTTCAACTGGGTCGACCAGAACCTCTTCGGCGGCAAGCTGCCGTTCACCCTGCACGACACCCAGCCGGACTACGCCTGCCTGAAGCTGGCCGCGGACTGCAAGAAGATCGACTACCCGAAACCGGACGGCAAGCTCAGCTTCGACAAACTCAGCTCGGTGTTCATCTCGGGTACCAACCATGAAGAAGAACAGCCCTGCCACCTGAAGCTGACCGATCCGAGCATCCCGATCGGCAAGAACCTGCCGCTGTACGATGAGCCTGCTCAACGCTACTGCCCGGCCGGGGTGTATGAAGTGATCACCAAGGAAGACGGCGAGAAGCGCTTCCAGATCAACGCCCAGAACTGCGTGCACTGCAAGACCTGCGACATCAAGGACCCGGCGCAGAACATCACCTGGGTCGCACCGGAAGGCGCGGGTGGCCCGACTTACCCGAACATGTAAGGCGTACGCTGGAAGAAAAAAGGCTCCCGAATGGGATAATGCCGATCAGTTAAGGCTTTTTGTAGGAGATTCTATGTCTACCCAACCGTATCAACCGCCGGTCGATATGGTTGTTGGGTCTTCATCAGGGCGAAAGCGATACGGGCCAACTTGCGGGCGAGGATGACCAGCGCTTCTGTTCGTTTCAGGCCGCGTTGCAGGTATTGCTGGTAACGCTGTTGCCAGGCGGCGGTCCTGCTTGCCGCCATGGCGGCGTTGTGGAGCAGGCGACGGATCTCCGAGTCGCCTTGCTTGCTCAGTTTGCGCCGACCGCTGTAGCGCCCGGATTCCTTGACCCGCACATCCAGGCCCAGGAAGGCGATGAACGCATCGCTGTTGCGGAAAGATCCTCGCAGGAACGCCAGGTTGAGGGCCGCAGCGGTGAGCGGGCCGATGCCTTCGATCGCCTGGCAACGCTTGGCCTGCTCAGCCAGGCCCGCCTCCTGCAACGCCTTGTGCACTTGCTCGTTAAGCCGCCGTTCCAGGCGTTTGATGCGCTCCAGTACCGGTTTCAGCTCCCGGGCCATCTGCCGGTCTTGAGCAAAACTCAGGCGCAAGGCGGTGGCGCTGCGGACCAGCGTGGCGCGCCGGCGCAGCAGCAGTTGCAGGCGCCGATAAGCCTTGCAGGCGGGGTTCCAGGGATGCAACTGGTTCTGCTCATGGGCCAGGTAACGCGCCAGCAAGCGGGCATCGCTCTGGTCGGTTTTGGCGCGGCCACCGATCCCCTTGCGGTAGTTGCTCAGGCGGTAGCCATCGATGACATAGATCCTGTGCCCACATTGGTAAGCCAGATCCGCCAGCAGGACGTGGTAAGTGCTGGTGGCCTCGATGGCCACGGCACAGTCTGCGGGCAATGTTTTCAACCAGGTCACGATCGCGCGTCGATCGTTGGCCAACGTAGCGCTTTGCTGCGTATCGAGGCGATACAGGCTCAGGTTTTCCTTGGCGACATCGATGCCGATGATGGGGGTTTGTATTGTCATGAGACGCTCCTGCAGACAAGATAAAACGACCTGTCGGGGACTCACGTTTGGCGCAGGCTTGTAGATATGGTCGGTCTTGAGGTGGTGCTCAAGCCGATGGATTCCTTATCGGCGCTTGTGGTGAACGCGAGAGTGGGGGAAATCTCCTACCGTCTGGCTTGCAGAAGCGAGTTAAGTCCCTCCACCCCGACAGGCCTACCTTAGGACATACAAGCGAGCTTGCTCGCGAAGAACTCCAGCACAGCGCGTTAAACCAGGCAGTACGCGTTATCGTTGACGTTTTTCGCGAGCAAGCTCGCTCCTACAGTCGAGCCAATCGCTTAACTGATCGGCATTACCCGAATGGGAGCCTTTTTTTGTTGCTTATGTAGGAGCACAGCTTGCGTGCGATAAGGCCTTGGCAATGTCTCTGCCAGACCGCGTCGCTATTCATCGCGGGCAAGCCTCGCTCCTGCAGAAGAGTGTTGCTCCATGCCATCAGGCCGCTCGTTCATCCCCCGGATTGCGTTCGAAGTAGCGCTTGTATTCACGACTGAACTGCGAGGTGCTCTGGTACCCCACCCGATGCGCCACCTGGGCCACGCCCAGCCCTTCCCCCAACAGAAACTGCTGCGCCTTGAGCAAGCGCAGGCGCTTGAGGTACTGCACCGGCGACAGCAGCGTGCTGCGCTTGAAGTGCTCATGGAAGGTCGAGGCACTCATGTTCGCGCAACGGGCCAGGGTCTCGACGTTCAGCGGCTCGGTGTAATGCTCGTGCAAGTGATTGAGCGAGGCGGAAATCCGCGCGAACTGCCCGTGCTGCTCCACCAGCGCGCGCAGCACATCGGCCTGCGGCCCGCGCAAGACGGTGAACATCAATTCGCGCAAGCGCGCCTGGCCCATGACCTTGCACTCCAGAGGATCGTGCAGGCAGCGCAGCAGGCGCTCCACGCAACCGCGCATGGTGTCGTCGAGCACCACCGAGGTCATGGACTCCGGGGTCTGCGCCTGGGCGCTGCGCCCCGCGGCAACGCCCATCGCCAGCACCAGTTCGCCCAACAACGCCCGGTCGAGGGCGATGGACACCCCGAGCAACGGCGCATCGGGCATGGCGAAGGTCTCGCACTCGAAGGGTACCGACAGCGCCTGGATCAGGTAATGCCCGGCGCCGTACTCCAGGGTCCGCGGGCCCAGGTACGCCAGTTTGCTGCCCTGGACGATGATCATCAGGCTCGGCTCATAGATTTGCGGGCCGCGGGCCACATCGCAACTGGCCCGCAGCACCATGACCCCGGGCAGCGCCGTGGGGACGAAACCGTCGCGGGTCGCAAGGGGCTGGATCAGGGACACCAGGGTGGCGTTGGCATCGAGATGACGGGTCAACAACATGGAGAAAACTTCACGGAAAAAGGGATGAAAACATCATCGCAGGTCTGAACGCCAATGCCGCGCGCAAATGGCCGATGGCGGAGGAATAGGCATGACATGGCGAGGAATCGCCATGTTCGCGCCAGGCAACGACGCCGAGAATAGCCCGCCTCACCTGTCAGTGCTCTTGCGAGGTTCATCATGTACACAGCCATCGGTTACGCCGCCCAGTCAGCCACCACGCCCCTCGCCCCCATGAGTTTTCAGCGACGCAGCCCGCGCCCCGACGACGTGGCCATCGAGATTCTCTACTGTGGTGTCTGTCACTCCGATATCCACCAGGCCCGCAATGAATGGGGCATCGCCGTGTACCCGCTGATGCCGGGCCACGAGATCGTCGGCAAGGTCACCGCGGTCGGTGCCCAAGTGACCAGGCACAAGGTCGGCGACCTGGTCGGCGTCGGCTGCATGGTCGACTCCTGCCGGCATTGCGAAGCCTGCGCCGCCAACCTGGAACAGTACTGCCTGGAAGGCCCGACCATGACCTACGCCACCCCGGACCGGGTCGACGGCAGCAACACCATGGGCGGGTACTCCGACAGCATCGTGGTCAGCGAGCACTTTGTCGTGCGTATCCCCGAGAAACTCGACCTGGCCAGCGCCGCGCCGATCCTCTGCGCGGGCATCACCACCTACTCGCCGCTCAAGCATTACGGGGTGAAGGCTGGCGACAAGGTGGGCATTCTCGGCATGGGCGGCCTGGGCCACATGGGCATCAAGTTCGCCAAGGCCTTGGGCGCAGAAGTGACCCTGTTCACCCGTTCGGCGAGCAAGGCCGAGGAAGGTCGTCGCCAGGGCGCCGATCATGTGATCGTCTCCACCGACGCCGAGCAGATGAAAGCCGCGGCCGGTCGCTTCGACTTCCTGCTGGACACCATCCCGGTGCAGCACGACCTCAACCCCTACCTGGATACCCTGCGTTTTGACGGCGTACACATCCTGGTCGGCCTGATCGAACCGGTGGAGCCGCCCGTGCACGCGGCCAAGCTGGTGCTAGGCCGTCGCGTGCTGGCCGGCTCGCTGATCGGCGGCATCGCCGAAACCCAGGAAGTGCTGGATTTCTGCGCCAAGCACAACATCACCTGCGACATCGAAATGCTCGATATCCGCCAGATCAACGAGGCTTACGCGCGGATGATCGCCGGCGATGTGAAATACCGCTTCGTCATCGACATGGCGACCCTCAAGCAATAAACGCAGCCCCCTGGGAGCGAGGCTTGCCCGCGATGGCGATGGACCTCCATCGCGGGCAAGCTCCGCGCCTACAGAAGCCTGGGTCAGCCGCCGAGTTCGGCAGAGATGCCAGCCGCGGCCTGCTTGATCACCGGGACCAGCTCGGCCATCTTCTCCAGCGGCATGTACGGCACGGTGCTGGCAATACTGATGCCGGCGACGATCTTGCCGCTGGCATCGCGGACTGGCGCCGCCACGCAACGGATCGACGGTTCGTTGTCCTCCAGGTCGAAGGCATAACCGCCCGCCACATATTCCTGCATGCGCTGCTGGAACTGCTCCCAGGTCGGCTCTTCGTGTTGTGGCCAGAGCGCGTTCCGGCCCCCCGCCGGCAGGCTCACTTCATATAAACGCTGCCACTCCCGGGGCGAGCTATCGAGCAGCAGCGCCTTGCCGATCCCGGTGCGCGCCAGCGGCATGCGATGGCCGACCCGCGAGCGCATTTCCGGACCATTGCGCCCTGGGTTCTTGTGCAGGTACAGCACATCGTCGTCTTCGCGAATCGCCAGGTGAATGGTGTCGCCGGTCAACGCCGACAGCTCATCGAGGAATGGCCTGGCCAGGGTCACCAACGGCAAGGCTTCGCGGGCCTGGAAACCCAGCTCGATCAGCTTCGGCCCCAGCAGGTAGCCGACCTGCGGCACCACCCTCAGGTAACGCTCGTCCACCAGGCAACTGGCCAGGCGATGGGTGGTGCTGCGGGTGGTGCCGATCAGCCGGGCGATTTCCTTGAGGTCGCGGGCACCGCTGGCCACGGCCTGCACCACCGCCAGGCCACGGAGCAATGTCTGGGTACCGGTGGGGGCGGCATCCTTGGCGGTCTTTGCTGCGTCGTCCTGCATATCCAGCCTTTTGAGGGTGAGAACGGGCGGCATTATGGTCGCCCGCCCCCCGCCACTACAACTCGATACGCTCGACCTTGCCCACCAGCAACACGTAGGACAGGGCCCCCGCCAGCGCCAGCACGGCAATGTAGGTAATGGCCGGGGCGAAGGAGTCGCCGCTGGCCAGGAAGCCGATGACGATCGGCGTGGCGATCGCCGACAGGTTGCCGATGAAGTTGAACACCCCGCCGGTCAGCCCCAGCAACCGTGCCGGCGCCAGGGTCGAGACCAGCGACCAGGTGATCGAGGCCAGGCCGTTGCCGAAGAACGCCAGCGCCAGGAAGGCGATCACCAGCGGCGTCGACTCGACGAAGTTGGCGCCGATGATCGAGGTGGAAATCAGCAGCCCGCCAATGATCGGCAGCTTGCGGGCAAAACCCACCGAGGCGCCACGCCGGATCAGCCAGTCGGAGAAGAACCCGGAACACAGCACGCCGACAAAGGCCGCGAGGAACGGCAGCGAAGCCAGCAGGCCGGACTTGATGAAATCCATGCCGCGGTACTTCACCAGGTAAGTGGGGAACCAGGTGAGGAAAAACCACAGGGTCGAATTGAGGCAGAACTGCCCCAGATAAATGCCCCACAGCTTGCGCTTGCTCAGGACAATCCCCAGGTCCGTCCAGCTGAAACGCGCCTTGCGCTTGGCCGTCTCGCGCTGGATATCCACCAGGCCGCCGTCCTGGCGGATCAGGTCGATTTCCGCCGGGTTGGCGCCCTTGAAATCCCGTGGTTCGCGATACACCGCGTACCAGATCGCCGCCCACAGAATGCCCACCGCGCCGGTGACGACAAACACCATCTGCCAGCCAAAGGCATGCTGCAGCCAGGCCAGCACCGGGGTGAGAAAGGCCAGCCCGACAAACTGCCCGGAGGTGTAAAAGCCGATGGCCGTGGCGCGCTCGCGCTCGGGAAACCAGGTGGTCACCACCCGGCTGTTGATCGGATAGGCCGGCGCCTCCAGCGCGCCCACCGCCATGCGCAGGACGAACAGGGCAATAAAGCTGGCGGCGAAACCGAGCATCACCGTCGCCAGCGACCACAGCAGCAGCGCCGCGGTGTAGAGAATGCGCGGCGGCACCCGGTCCACCAACCAGCCACCGGGGATCTGCATGGCGGCGTAAGTCCAGCCGAAAGCCGAGAAAATCAGCCCGACGTGGATCGGGTCGATGCCCAGGTCGCTGGTCAGCGCCGGCGCGGCGATCGACAGGTTGCTGCGATCCAGGTAGTTGATCACCACCGTGATGAACAACAGCACCATGATGAAAAAACGCTTGCGGCTCGGCGCGACCAGCGACGCCTGCCCGGTGAAGGTTTCCGGTTGCATGGGAATGCCTTTTCTTATGGTTATTGAGGGCAATGTTTCTCTGTACCTGGAGGCGCGAGATGGCTCGCGATGGCGTCGCTTGCTTCACCGCGATAAGCGTCAGACCCTGTCGTCCGCATCGCGAGCAAGCTCGCTCCTACAAGAGATGAATCAACTCACCATTCGGCGAAGCTGCCGTCGGCATGGCGCCAGATCGGATTGCGCCAGCGGTGGCCGATGGCCGCGCGCTCGATGACGTATTCCTCGTTGATCTCGATGCCCAGGCCCGGGCCGTCGGGAATCTTCACCATGCCTTGCTGGTAGTCGAAGACGCGCGGGTCCTTGACGTAATCCAGCAGGTCGTTGCTTTCGTTGTAATGGATGCCCAGGCTCTGCTCCTGGATGAAGGCGTTGTAGCAGGCCGCGTCCAGTTGCAGGCAGGCGGCCAGGGCAATCGGCCCCAGCGGGCAATGCAGGGCCAGGGCCACGTCGTAGGCTTCGGCCATATTGGCGATCTTGCGGGTCTCGGTGATGCCGCCGGCATGGGAAGCATCCGGCTGGATGATGTCGACGTAACCTTCGCTGAGCACCCGCTTGAAATCCCAGCGCGAGAACAGCCGCTCGCCCAGGGCGATCGGGGTGTTGGTCAGTGGTGCCAGCTCCTTGAGGGCCTCGTAGTTTTCGCTGAGCACCGGCTCTTCGATAAACATCAGCTTGTAGGGATCGAGTTCCTTCATCAGCACCTTGGCCATGGGCTTGTGCACCCGGCCATGGAAGTCGACGCCGATCCCGACGTTGGGGCCGACCGCGTCACGCACCGCGGCCACGTTGGCCAGGGCCAGGTCGACCTTGTCGAAGGTGTCGAGGAACTGCAGCTCCTCGGTGCCGTTCATCTTCACCGCGGTAAAACCACGCGCCACCGCCTCTTTGGCGGCGCGCGCGGTATCGGCCGGACGGTCGCCGCCGATCCACGAATAGACGCGGATCTTGTCCCGCACCTGGCCACCCAGCAGGTCGCTGACCGACACCCCCAGGGCCTTGCCCTTGATGTCCCACAGCGCCTGGTCGATACCGGCCAGGGCACTCATGTGGATCGCGCCGCCGCGGTAGAAGCCGCCGCGGTAGAGCAGGGTCCAGATGTCCTCGATATTGCGCGGGTCCTTGCCGATCAGGTAATCGGCCAGTTCGTCCACGGCGGCGGCCACCGTGTGCGCCCGCCCTTCGACCACGGGCTCGCCCCAGCCGGTGACCCCCTCGTCGGTCTCGACCTTGAGAAAACACCAGCGCGGCGGAACGATAAAGGTGGTCAGTTTGGTGATTTTCATCTTCTTGTCTCTCTTGTCGGATGCAGCGCCGATGGCGCAGGAAAGTCTTAAGCCAGGGCGTTCCAGGCAGCGACATAGGCCTTGGCGCGAGTCGCCACCTCGGCAACGCTCATCCCCGGCTTGAACAACCCGGAACCGAGGCCGAAGCCCTTGACCCCGGCGTCGACGAACACCTGCATGTTGTCCGCAGTGATCCCACCCACCGGCAGCAGCACGGTGCCGGCCGGCAATACCGCGAGCCAGGCCTTGACCACCGCCGGGCCCATCTGCTCGGCGGGGAACAGCTTGAGCACGTCGGCGCCTTCGGCCAGCGCGGCAAACGCCTCGGTCGGCGTGGCCACGCCGGGGGACAGAGACAGGCCGGCGGCCCTGGCCGCGCGCAGCACCTTGGGGTCGCTGTGGGGCATGACGATCACCTGGCCGCCCGCGGCCTTGACGTGCTCGACCTGCTCCGGGGCCAGCACCGTGCCGGCGCCGATCAGGCAATCGGCGGGCAAGGCGTCGCGCAGGATGCGGATGCTGTCGAAGGGTTGTGGAGAGTTGAGCGGCACCTCGATAACCCGAAACCCCGCCTGATACAGCACCTCGCCGATGGCCGCCGCTTCTTGCGGACGCAGCCCCCGGAGAATGGCGATCAGGCCGTTGTGTGCCAGTGCTTGCTTGAGCATGTCGGACCTCTTTTCAAGGGTGAGCGCAAGGGACGCGCGCCAGCAGCCCGGCCGCTTCGGCCAGGTGCCATAAACCGCGTTCGGTGGCCTGTTCGGCCAGGATTGCCCGGGGAAAACCACAGGCGGACAAGGCCCGGCTGTAACGGGCGCACAGCTGGGAATTGCCGATCAGCACGATCGACGGCAACGGGTCACTGTGGCGGCGCCGCTGCACGGCGGCCAGTGCGCAGAGTTCGTGGCCGATCAACAGGCCCGACAGATAGTCCGGCTGGGCGCGGCCGCTGAGTTCACCGGTCAACCCCAGGCTGCGGGCGCTGAACAGAGTCGACAGCGGGCCGATCTCGCCCTCGGCGGACAAAGCCACCTGCACGCCACGGTCGAAGGCCTCGACATCGAACGTCGCGCCACGCTCCTGGGTGCGGCCGAGAATGCTGTGTTGACTGAGCACGGCAAACAACTCGCCGGTCATGAAAGTGTCGAAATGGACGATGCAACCATCGGCCACCTGCACCCATTTGGAATGACTGCCAGGCAGGCCGATCAGCACGTCGTCCCCTGCCCCGTCCGGCAGTTGCGGCAGCGCGCCCAGCACCTGGGTTTCTTCGCCCCGCATCACGTTCGGTAAGCGCGAACGCTGGATCACCCCCGGTACGATATGCACGTCCACCCCGCGCCGGCTGCGCAAGGTCACCAGGGCCTGCCCGAGCTGGGCGACATCCGCCGGGGTCTCGCAGTAACTGGCCTCGCACCAGCCCTGGGCACTGCCGACCATGCCACAGGCAATCACCGGCAGCCCCGGCTGCGCATCAAGCCAGTCGCCGCAGGCGTCGTCGAAGGCCAGTTCGAAACCGTCGTCGCAGCGCTGGCCGGCAACCATCCGCGCCACCTTCGGCAGTTGCATGATCCCCGAGGTCAACGCACGTTGTTCCAGCACCTGGCCGCCTGCTGCGAGTTTGTAAGCACGAAGGGAGGTGGTTCCCCAATCGAGCGCGATCAATTGCGCCTGCATCGCTTCACCTGTGAGTTGTTTTTGGCAGTGAGTGCTGATGGCGGCGACTATAAACCCGACGAAATAAAAATCTCAATATATAAATTACAATCCCATATTTCGGGATAAAACAGTCCTGTAGCCGCTGCCGAGCCTTAGCGAGGCTGCGATCGACCGCGAAGCGGGCGCAGGATCTTGAGACCGCTGGAGGACCTTCGGCCCTATCGCAGCCTCGCTGGCGCTCGGCAGCGGCTACAGGGTTTAGCGCCGACCGGCAGGTCGCGCCCGGCTTTTTGATCTTGATCCACCCGCCCCATCGGGAGGCTTCGTTCCGGTGTTCATCAGGGGAATGGCGCGCAGCGCCCCTCGACGCGGTCGAGGACATCGCATGGAGGTCGAAGCGAAGCCGACCGGAGTCGATGCCCCCTGATGGACACCGGAGCGAAGGCCGGACTCAGGGGCAAGCCCTTTTGGTTACTTTTGCCTGGGCCGGCATTCCGGGCGTTTGGTAAAAGTGACTCGCCGTCAGGCGAAACCGTAAGTGGCCGTGACCGCAGCAACGGATATGTACACCGTCCAAAATGTGGGTGAGCTGCATCAAATACAAATACCCAACCGACAAGGCACCTGGCCAACGCCAGCGCGATCTTGCTACGTGACAGCTGCGATTTGATGGACGTGATGGGTTGGAAATTGCAGGCCTGAAGCCCTAATGCACAACGGCAGCCCGGAGTATGTGGGCTGCCTTGAGAATGACATTGGCTCTCAATCCACGGGCAATCGAACGTCGACCCGCCGCCCCTGCAGGGAGAACACAGGAAAAAGATCAGCCCTGGGCAAACGCGCGCAGCACATCGCCATCCATGCGATACCTCACCCACTCTTCCTGGGGTTGGGCGCCCAGGGATTTGTAGAACTGGATCGCCGGTTCGTTCCACTCCAGCACGCTCCACTCGAAGCGCCCGCAACCGTTGTCGCAGGCGATCCGCGCCAGGTGCCGCAGCAGTTGCTTGCCAGCGCCGCCGCCGCGTTGTGCAGGGGTGATATAGAGGTCTTCCAGGTACAGGCAGTTGCTGCCCAGCCAGGTGGAATAGCTGAAGAAAAACACCGCGAAACCGATCGGCACGCCATCGCGCAGGCAGATCAGGCCGTGGGCCGTGGCGCCTTCGCTGAACAGGCTGCGCTCGATGTCGGCGACGCTGGCGATGACCTCATGACGAGCGCGTTCGTAATCGGCCAACTCCCTGATGAAGGCAAGGATTTGCGGTGCATCGCTGGGCACGGCTGGACGGATTTCGACGGACATCGGCGGGTCTCGGTTGGAAGGCAGGCGGCCATATTAGATCGACAGGGGAAGGACATGCACGGGTATTTCACAAAGGATATGCCTGGAGGTCGTGGCGAGTGATTGTCCATGTCGGACTTGCCGATTCCCGTAACCGGTGCCGCAGACTTGCCGACCGGCCAGCCAACAAAGGACGCAGGCAGGAGCGCCACGGGCCTTATCGCCGCCTTCGACAGCAGCTACAGTGGCGCGTTATTCACCCGCTGATGGCTCCCCCCGATGACCGCCCACGCTTTCGCTCCCCTGCCCGATCTCGCCAACACCCTGCTGCCCCACGCCTTGGAGCCCGTCGACGACGGCGCCCACGACCTGTCGCACCTGCAGCGGGTGTGGGCCAATGTGCGGCGTATCGCCAGGGAAGACGGCGGCGACTTGCAGGTGCTGCTGGCCGCCACCCTGCTGCACGACTGCGTCGCCGTGGAAAAGAGCTCACCGCTACGCGCCCAGGCCTCGCGCCTGTCGGCGGAAAAGGCCGCGGCCCTGCTGCACCGGCTGGGCTGGCCCGAAGCCAAGATCGCCGCGGTGGCCCACGCCATCGAAGCCCACAGTTTTTCCGCCGCCATCCAGGCCGACACCCTGGAGGCGAAGATCCTGCAGGATGCCGACCGTCTCGACGCCCTGGGCGCTCTCGGCGTGGCCCGCACCTTCTATGTCGGCGGCCGGTTGAACCGAGCCTTCTACGACCCCCACGACCCGCACGCCGAGCACCGCGGCTACGACGACCTGAACTTCACCCTCGACCATTTCCACACCAAGCTGCTGCACTTGGCCGAGGGCTTCCAGACCGTGACTGGCGCGCGCCTGGCGCAGGTGCGGCATGCCCGCCTGAAGCGCTTCATGGACGAGTTCATCGATGAGATCGGCGGCTGACTCACTCCGCTGTGGGCTAACCCTGAAGCCTGCAAGATCACAACTAACGCGACAGCCGCCCATGGTAGAACGGCGCCTCATGAATCCAACAACAAACGAGGCCTGCGCATGTCCAGCGCTACCCCACCGCCCATGGTTCCAGCCAGGCTGTTCGGGCTGTTCTGCATCGCCAGCTACCTGCTGTCGCTGTCCTATGGCTCGACCTTCCTGCTCTCGCTGCTGATCGGCACCCGCGTCGCAACGCGGGTGCCGACAGCGCCGACTCAGCAGGTCGGATGGTTGAAGCGATTGATCATGTTGCCGTAGGTGCGGTTGTAGCGGTTGGCCGAGCGAACGATGCTCGAACTCTGCATATGCGCCGGCAGGTTCTTCATCGCGCCTTCGGGAGCACGCTTGTACACCCCGTCCTTGACGTCGCGGATGATCGAACGCGACTGGCCGATGAACTCATTGATTTCCAGCATCCCGCCAGCGCACGACTTGCCGCTCTGCGCCGCCTGGGCGCTGACCTTGCCATTCCAGCCCGCGGCCGCGTCGGCCACCAGTGCCAGGGACTTCTCGAAAGCCGCCAGGGCCTGCGGATCGTTCGGCTCGGCGAACAGCGTCTCGGCATCGGCGGTATTGAGTTTGCCGTAGTAGATCAACCCGGCACGGTAGTAGGCCGCGGTGTCTTTCGGCGCCTCGTCGAAGGCCTGCTTGGTCAGCGCCAGGTCCCGCGCGCCAAGGCCGGCGTAGAAGTCCTGCTCCTTTTCGCTGACCGCAGTCAGGGCGGCCAGATAGGCCTGGCTCTGGCGACGGGCCAGCTCGCCGTTGTCGCTCAGGTAGCCCTTGGAAGTGGCGTAGTTCTGCAGCTCATGACTCAGCGGCGAGAGGGTTTTCAGGGCCGCGGAAAAGGCCTGGGCCGCCTGATCCACTTCCGGGATTGGCGTATCGATGGCCAGGGCGCCATCCAGGGCCCGGCTCAGGCGATCGATGAGGATATCGTTGCCGACGCTGAAAGCGCTGATCGGCGCCTTGCCCGCCAGGGCCGGCACCTCGTACTGCTGGTAACGCTGGAGGAACGTCTGGAAGGATTCGCTGATGCTGTTCGCCGCACCGACGTACTGGTTGTATTTGTCGATTTCCTGCTGCCGGGCATCGACCTGTGCCGCGGGCTGGCTGACCTTTTCACTCTTGTCGCCACAACCGGCCAGCAGCACGCTGCCGCCCAACAGGGCCGCAGCCAAAAACATCCGGGTATTCATTGGTTCATTCCTTTAAAAACAGGCCACGACCACACCGCACGGCAGCGGCAGACCGGTGACGGGGTTGGATTTGCGCAACAGGGGATTGATAGCGGGGCCGCCCCTGATCTGGGGCGCAAGAATCATCCATGAGCATCTCGCGAAAAGGCCTGACAACTCGTCAGACGCATCCATTTTCGGGGCAGGCATTGTGCGAGACTTCCCCCGCCCTGGCAAACCTCGGGCCATCCTGACCTGCCGCTTTTGTGCGCAATGCTGTGCTTCTGTGACAGCGATCACACCCTTCTGGCACCGATGTCGAGAGCCCCATTCGTCGATTCCCGGGCACTTATCGGCCTTTCTCCCGCCCCAACTTCAGGTACCCATTGCCAAAGGAGAGCCCTCATGCCTCGTGGAAGCAAAGCCAAATACACCGCCGAACAGAAGCGCAAGGCCGCGCATATCGAAGCCGGCTACGAAGCCAAGGGCGTGCCCAAGGACGAGGCCGAAGCGCGCGCCTGGGCCACGGTGAACAAGCAGTCCGGTGGTGGCGAAAGGGCTGGCGGCTCCGGGCAACGCACACCGGCCTCGGAAAAGGCCGCCGCGCGCCAGTCCTCGGCCAGGCGTGCCGTCGCCAGCCGTGAGGGACACGCCCGCAACAGCCAGGCCTCGCTGAGTACCCAGACGAAAGACAGCCTGCTGAAGGAAGCCCGGGTGAAGAACATCCGCGGCCGCTCGACCATGAGCAAGCAGGAGTTGATCGAGGCATTGCGCAAGGCGGGATAAACCGCGATCGCGAGCTGTGCTCCCTGTAGCAGCGAGCTTGCTCGCGATCCCCTCACTCCGTCAGCAAGTGTCAGGCGTGGACGCTGTTCCCATTGACCAACGCATCCACCTCCGCCACGCCCGGCGCGGTGGCCGGCCCCCAGCGGGTCACCGCCAGGGCCGCCGCGGCGTTGGCACGACGCGCCGCCTGCAACGGCTCCAGCCCCTGCGCCAGGGCCGCGACGAAGACTCCGGCATGGGCATCGCCAGCGCCGTTGCTGTCCACCGCCTGGACCTTGAAGCCCGGCACATGGGCGCTGTGGCCATGCTGGCTGACCCAGCAGCCCTGCGGGCCGTCCCTGACCACCAGCAACACCTCCTGTGGCAGCCCCTCATGCAAGCGTCGCAGGGCTGCTGCGATGGTCGAGGTCCCGGTGAAGCGCAACGCCTCGACGCCGTTGCTGGTCCAGATATCGATACGCGGCAGCAGCCGGCGCATGGCCGCGGCGTCCGGCGAATCCACCAGCGGACCCGGATCGAACACCAGCCGGATCGCCCGTGGCAAGGCCAGCAGCCAGTCCAGCAAAGCCTCGGCCTTGCCGGCATGCAACAGGCTGTAGCCACTGACATAGACAAAGTCGTCGGCCTGTACCGCGACACCGGCCAGGTCCCGGGCCGACAGCTGGCCTTCCGCCCCGATATAGGAAATGAAGCTGCGTTCGGCCGTGGCTTCGGTCAGCGCCACGCACAGCCCGGTGTCCTCGGTGCGGCTGGCCTCGAGAGCAATCTGGATACCCTCGGCGCGCATCGCCTCGCGCGCCAGATCCCCGAAGCGACCGTTGCCGTGGCGTCCCAGGTACAGCACCGGCAAGCCGTTGCGCTGGGCGGCAGCCATCACGTTGAAGCCGCCGCCGGCCTCGAAGCTAGCGGACTGTGCCAACACGTCGCCGCCGGAGCTCGGCAGGCGCTCCACGGACATCACCAGGTCGACCATGACCTGGCCGGTGTGCAGCATTCTAGGCATTGGCATTCTCGACAAAGGCAGCGCGGCGGTCCCTGGCCCCGCCCAGCACGGCATACACGCCGCCGGCCACCAGGAAGGTGACGATCCAGCCCAGGCCGTTATGGCCCAGCCAGGAATCGGCCAGCGGCCCGGCGAACCAGACGTTCTCGGCGGTGGTGCCGATGGTGGTGAAGCTGAAACCCAGCACTATGGCCAGCGCCCAGGCGCCGAAGGCCCGCCATTCGACCCCGCCGCGATACCAGTAGGCGCTGCTCGGGCTGACGTCCAGCAGGTCCTTGGGGCTGTAGTAGTGACGGTGGATCAGGTCGACCACGAAGATCCCGACCCAGGCAGTGATGGGCACCGCCAGCAACGAGATAAAGGTAATGAACGGCCCGTAGAAGCTCTCGGCGATCAACATGAAGTAGATGGAGCCGGCAAAGATCGCCACGATGTCCACCACCACCGCATACACCCGCTTGACCTTGAGCCCCAGGGTCAGGGTGGTCAGGCCGGCCGAGTACACCGACAGGTTGTTCGACAGCAGCAGGCCGCCGAAGGCGGTGATCAGGTACGGCACCGCCATCCAGGTCGGCAGCATGTCGCGAATCGCCACGATCGGATCGGTGGCCGAGGCCAGGTCGTCGTTACCCACCGACAGCAGGCCGCCCAGGGTAATCAGCAGCACCAGCGGAATGCCCGCGCCGAAGGCCGCCGACGCCACCAGGCGCGCGGCCTTGACGCTGCGGTGCTGATAACGCGACATGTCGGCACCGGCATTGGCCCAGCCGATACCGGTGCCCGCGGCCATGGTGCCAACCCCGATGATCATCGCGCTCAGCGGCGCCGGGGTGGCGTTGAACACGGCGCTCCAGTCGATGGTGGCGCAGAGGAAGCCGCCCACCAGCAGGTTCAGCGCGCCGAACACATAGGTGGCCCACTTCTGGATCACCAGCAGGGTCGCGTGGCCAAGGCCGGAGACGGCCAGGGTCAGCAGCACGAAAATACCGATGAACAGCAGGGTCAGCAGCGGCGCGCTTTTGGCCTCCACTGGCGAGCCGAACAGGATCGAACACAGCGACAGCAGGACGAAGGCGGCGGTGGTGGTGTTGACGGTTTCCCAGCCCAGGCGCGACATCAGCGACACCAGGGTCGGGCCGATATTGCCACGCACGCCGAAGATCGCCCGCGACAGCGTCAGGCTCGGCGCCCGCCCGCGACGGCCGGCAATGGAAATGATCCCCACCACCGCGAACGAACCGGCGGCACCAAGGATGGCGACGATGATCGCCTGTCCGATCGACAGGCCGCGAAAGGCTACCAGGGTCGCCCCCAGCGGCAAGCCGAGGATGCTGATATTGGCGGCGAACCAGACCCAGAACAGTTGCAGCGGATGGCCATTGCACTCGCCTTCCGGTACCGGCTCGATGCCGCGGGTTTCCAGTTGCCCGGCGCTTTGCCCGGGGTTCGATGCACTCATGAAAACACTCCTGTTGCCTTTGTTGTGATTGTCGGCAATTTCGGAAGTCGATCAGACGTCCCGGCATTCCTCGCCGTGTTCCTGCTATCCATGGCAAATAAGCTTCAGCGACGGCTCGCGCACAGGGGGTGGGAGCCCTGGCCAAGCAGCCAGTCGCTTTAACGCAGGGCCAGCAGCCCCTGCACCAGCGGTTCGAGATCCAGGTCGTTGACCTGCTTGATCTGCCCGATCAAGGCGGCCGGCCAGCACTCCATCCCCTGGCAGGCTCCTAGCATCGCGCCGAGGATCGCGGCAATGGTATCGGTGTCGCCCCCCAGGCTGGCGGCCATGCACAGCGCCTCGAACGCCTGCAGCTCGCCGATGGCTACCTGATGCGCCAAGGCAAAGGACACCACCACCGATTCCTGGGAAGCGACGGAAGTACCGATCAGGTCGTACAGCAGATCGGCCAGCAGTGCCTTGTCGCTTTCGACGCTGAGGCTACGCGCCCAACTGATACGGGTGGCGATACGGCCGCCGGCCACCCAGTGGCCATGCTTCTCTGCCTCCTGGGCGATCTGCACGCCGATCTGCAAGGCGTCGCCCAGCGGCACGCCATTGATCCCGGCGGACACCACCGCCGCCACCGCCGCCGCGCTGGAGATACCCAGCGTGGTGTTATGGGTGACCTGGCAGGCCTCTACCACCGCACGGATAAAGTCCTGGGCATCGTCGACATTCGCCGCGATACCCACCGGGGTGATGCGCATCGCCGCGCCGTTGGTGGTGCCGTAGCGCCCGGCCTCTTCCGCGGTATGGCCGGCGAGGATCATCTCTATCGCGCGTTTGGTCGACGGGCCCAACAGGTCCTGGGAGCCCTTGGCCTGCATCGCCGCTTCCCATTCGATCAGGCTGTGGGCCAGCACCGCCGGTTCGATCCGGCCCTTGCCCGCGACCAGCAGGTCGCCGACCAGGATTGCCTGCTCGGTGTCATCGGTAATCGAACCCTTGGGCATATTGGCGGCAATCGGTTGATCGGGGCCGGCATCTTCCAGGCTGCGGATGGCACCGAAGCGCTGCTTGATCTGTTGCCGGCTCAGGGATTGGGTCGGCATGCCCAAGGCATCGCCCAGCGCCAGCCCGTAAAAGGCGCCCAGAGCGCGATCCAGCGGGATCATTTCTGCGCTCCGAATTGCAGGTGCAGGCGAAAGTGCACCGGGTCGAGAAAACTTTCCACCTGCTCCATGAAACGTCCGCGACGGTCATAGGTGGTCCGCAGGGCCTTGAGGAATACACTGCCAACCGGACGCCCCAGCAGGTGCGCCTGTTCTTCGTTCAATGGCTCGGCGCCGATCCATTGATCGCCGCGATCGCCGATGTAGCCATAGGCGGCCAGGGTAATGGTCAGGGAATCATCGATCAGCCCTACCTGCGGCAGGCTTTCCAGGCCTCCGGTGGCAGGCATCAGGGAACGTTCAAGGGAAACCACGGTGCCGTCGGTAGAGCGCCGGCGCCGGTCCAGGACGATGAACTGGTCAGTGCCGAAGCGGCTGAGCAGGTCGGGACGCTGCACCGCTTCCAGGCGCAGCACCTCGGTGTTGATCAGCGCACCGGTGTCCGCCAGGGCCTGGGCCCAGCCGCTCTGCTGGTCCAGCACCACGCCGTCATAGGTGACGATGGAGCCGACCCCGCTCTGGGTGGCGATGTAGTTGCGGCGTTTGAGTTCGGCCAGAGCCTCACGCAGCGTGCCACGACTCACCGAGAATTCCTGGGCCAACTGATGCTCGCCCGGCAACAGGAAACCGTCCTCCATGAGGCCGCTTTCGATGCGTCGGATCAGCTCATCGACCACGCGTTTTTTCTTGTCAAATCGAACATGTCTAATCATGTACAAATTGATACCCGAAACGGGATCTTCGTCGCAAGATATTTATTCGGGAAACAAGGTATTTCGGAGCTCAGGGCTCCAGGCCGATCGGGAAGAACGCCCCGCCGCTCCAGACGCCCAGCCAGTTCTGACCGTCGATCGGACGGCTCACCGCCAGCTCCACCAGTTGGTAGAACACATTGCGGTGCACCAGCGCCTCCAGGTTGCTGCGCACATGAACGTAAGGCGCCGGCTCCTGGGTCTGCGGGTCGATCACCACCCGCAGCGGATGCTCGCTGCCGGCGCTGATCTGCTCGTCGACATGGGTGGTAAAGCGCAGGACCTGGGCCTCACCCTGGCCTTCGACCTCCAGGGCGACAGCGACAAAAGGCGCGTCATCGACCTTGATGCCGACCTTTTCCACCGGGGTGATCAGGAAATAGTCGTCGCCGTCGCGGCGAATGATGGTGGAGAACAGCCTGACCATGGGTTTGCGGCCAATGGGGGTACCCAGGTAGTACCAGGTGCCGTCACGAGCGATACGCATATCGATATCGCCACAGAAGTCGGGATTCCACAGGTGGACCGGCGGCAAGCCCTTCTCCGCCTTGGGAATCTGCGCCAACAGATCGTTGGCTTTGCCCGGACCACTCATGCTGCTCTCCTCGTGCTTGGCTTAATCGCTCAAGCCTAACAGGCTGCGGGCGTATTGTTCGAGCGGCGGGCCAAGCAGGTCTTCCGGCTTGTTGTCGTGGAACGTCAGTAAACCGCCACGACTGCGAATCCGCGCGGTATCGATCAGGTACTGGGTACTGGTCTCGATCAGCATGATCTGAATCACACCGTTGTCGACCCCCAGGCGATCCACGGCTTCCTGGTCGAACCATTCATCGGAGTTGCCGATACGGTCGTCGGCCTTGGCGAAACGGGTGTACAGCAGGTAATGCGCACCTGCCTCACGGGCTTCGGCCATGGCCTGGTCCAGGCCCTCCGGAGCCCGGGCGCGACGGACCATTGGGAAGTATTCGATAAAGCCCTTGAAGGCTTCCTCGGCTACCACGTTGGGGCGCGGATAGGCGCTGCCCGGCGGCGCAAAGGCGCCCTGGGCGATGAAAATGAACGAGTCCGGCTGAACGCGGAACGAGTTGGAGCGCTGGGTATTACTGTGATCGAGGAAACCCGCGTCACCCATGTGATAGCGAACACCCTCGCCCATATCGCTGACATTCATGCAGCCGCCGAGCCCCAAAAAAGCCAGCAGCAAAACCAGGCTACGCATCCTTCCCTCCAGAAGCCGGTGACGGAAAACCGGCGAATGGCCACGAGATGCAGCTTCCGCGCCAGCTCAGGCTCCCGTAGCCGCTGCCGCAGCCAGCAACCCAATAAATGCGATTGACCTGAGAGAAGTGGGGCGCCTGGATTGGCGAGGGCTGCGAGCCTGCGGCAGCGGCTACAGAGAGACGGGAGTCAGGGCGATCGACGCTTAGCCGCCGATGATTTTCATCACCGTCGCACCACCGGAGAACGCCACATCCTGCTTGTCGCCCAAGGCTTTGACCAGCAGGCGCTGCAAGGCCGGCAAGGCTTGATGGCGCGGTTTGTCCAGCAGGTCGCCGACATAATGCCGGTTGCTCGACGACAGGCAACCGTGCAGCCAGCCGGTGGACGACAACCGCAGGCGCGAGCAGGTCCGGCAGAACGGCACGCTTTCGTTGGCGATCACGCCGAAATGGCCCAGCCCCGGAATTTCATAACGCACGGCGGTGGCATCCACCGGGGCATCGGCCTGCAGGTATTCGTAGCGCTCGCCGATCAGGCTCAGCAGCTGTTGCAGGCTGACGAACTGCTGCAGGAAGGCATTGGAATCGCTGGCCAGGTGGCCCATGCGCATCAGCTCGATAAAGCGCAGTTCATAGCCACGTTCCAGGCAGTAGTCGAGCAGCGGCATCACCTGGTCCAGGTTCTGCCCGCGCAGCGGCACCATGTTGACCTTGATTTTCATGCCCGCCGCGCGAGCCTGGTCCATGCCGTCGAGCACGGTTGCCAGGTCGCCGCCACGGGCAATGCTGCGAAAAGCCGAGGCGTCCAGGGTGTCGAGGGAAACATTGATGCGCCGGATACCGGCATCCACCAGCAGCGGCAGCTTGCGTGCGAGCAATTGGCCGTTGGTGGTCAGGCTGATGTCTTCCAGGCCCATCTGCCCCACCGCGCCCATGAAGGCTTCGAGTTTCGGGCTGACCAGGGGTTCGCCGCCGGTGATGCGCAGGCGTTCGATGCCTGCCGCCTCGATCAGGTAGGCCACGCCGCGCGCCATGGCTTCGGCCGACAACTCGTCCTGGGCAGCCACCAGCCGCTTGCCGTTGGGCACGCAGTAGGTACAGGCGTAGTTGCAGGCAGAAGTCAGGCTGATACGCAGGTTGCGAAAACGCCTGCCTTGACGGTCAACGATCATGGATGACTCCGGCGAAGGAAGAGTGAACCGACCAAAACCTGACTCAAAAATCAGGTTTTGGCAAGTCCCATGCCTGAGTATATTCCTGGGACACTGCGCCATATAGAGAAATCATGGCGCCATAAGGCGACTGAATGAATCAGCTGCCGGAGCTATCGGGGTCGCGCTTGCGCTTGTTGCCCATGCGCACACCGATGTCCATCAGGAACTGGAAGAAGCCTTCCTGGTCTTCCAGCACGTTGCTCCAGAACGGCGAGTGGTACAGCGCCACCGCGCCATGCACCAGCGCCCAGGCCGCGCAGTAGTGGAAGTAAGGCGGCACGTCTTCGAGCTTGCCTTCGCTGATGCGACCCTTGATCAACAAGGTCAGGCGTTCGAAGTTGGAAGCACGGATCTTGTGCAACTCCTCGACCATTTCCGGCACCTGGTTGCCCTTGACCACTTTCTCTTCCAGGCGATCGAACAGCCGGTAACGCTGTGGATCACGCATGCGGAATTCGAAGTAGGCCCGGGACAGGGCTTCCTTATCCTTGTCGACATCGGCAGAGTGCAGCAGCTCGTTCAGGTCGCGCTCATAATCGAGCATCAGGCGCAGATAGATCTCCGCCTTGGACTTGAAGTGCTTGTAGATGGTCCCTTTGCCGATACCAACGGCATCAGCGATCATCTCGACGGTGACGCTGTCTTCACCTTGATCGAGGAACAGCTTGAGCGCGGTATCGAGAATTTCTTGCTCGCGGCGACGAAACTCACGGACCTTACGAGGTTCTTTCTGCATAAGAAAAGGTCTGTCGGGGTCAAAATCGAAGCCGCGTATTATGCCTAAATTGCGCCAAAATGCACGGATCATCCGACCATGACTATGTTTCTTGATGAGTTTGTACAGGCCCCGGGCCTGCGTTATTTGAATCACGCAGCTGTCGCCCCCTGGCCGAACCGGGCCGCCGAAGCCGTGGCGCGCTTCGCCAAAGAGAACGTTTTGCTGGGTGCGCGGGACTATCCGGACTGGATGGCCCTTGAACAACGCCTGCGCGAACGCTTGATGCGCTTGCTAAATGCACCGTCAACGGATGACATCGCGCTGGTCAAAAATACTTCGGAAGCACTGTCATTCGTCGCCTTTGGCCTGTCCTGGGAAAAAGGCGACCAGATCGTCATCAGCGACGAAGAATTCCCCTCCAACCGCATCGTCTGGGAAGCCCTGGCCAGCCAGGGCGTGGAAGTGCTCCACGTCAGCCTCAAGGGCGACGACCCGGAAGGCGCGCTGCTGGCCGCCTGCGGGCCGCGCACCCGGTTGATGGCGATCAGCGCGGTGCAGTTCGCCAGCGGCCTGCGCCTGGACCTGCAGCGCCTGGGCGCCGGTTGCAAACAGCAGAACGTGCTGTTCTGCATCGACGCCATCCAGCAACTGGGCGCCCAACCCTTCGATGTCCAGGCCTATCAATGCGACTTCGCCATGGCCGACGGCCACAAATGGATGCTCGGGCCTGAAGGCCTCGGCGTGTTCTATTGCCGCAGCGAGCTGCGCGCGCAGCTCGAGCTCCATGAGTTCGGCTGGCACATGCTGGAACACATGGGCGATTACAGTCGCAGCGAATGGGAGCCGGCCAAGAGCGCCCGACGCTTCGAATGCGGCAGCCCGAACATGCTCGGCGCCATGGCCCTGGAGGCAAGCCTGTCGTTATTGGAAGAAGTGGGCATGGAGCACGTGGCGACCTTGATCGCCGAACGGGTGCAGTGGCTTCAGGATGGCCTGAACGCGATCCCCGGCGTACGCCTGCACACCCCGCTCAACCCTGCCCGACGCGGCGGAATTTTTTCGTTCAGTATCGATGGCATTGATAATCAGGTGGTTTATGAGGCGTTGCAACAGCAACAGGTAGTGTGCATTCCTCGCGGCCCAGGGGTTAGATTTTCACCGCATTTCTACACCGAAAAGCGCGTGATCGACGAAACTCTCGAGATCGTGGCTGGAATCGCCCGGCAATGAGAACTCAAGCGAAGCGCTCGTATTCCAAATTTGTTTAAAAAACGAGCAAGGCCAACTGGACTGAATTCAATAGTGATCAATACTTGAAGTGTCGGCGTGACATCTCCCCCAAGTGAAGCGCCGATGAAGGTACCAAGGGATGGCGTGCCTTTGTTTTACTCCTAATGGTCTTAACCCGGATTCACCCCCCAGAACCCGGGTTTTTTTTGCCTGCGATTCAGCCCTTGACGTGCGCCAGCGGGAACAGGCGCTTGAAGTTCTCGGTGGTCTGCTCGGCAAAACGCTCGTAGGCCTCCCCACGCAGCATGGCCAGGAACTCGGCGACTTCCCGCACGTACTGCGGCAGGTTGGGCTTGCCGCGATAAGGAATCGGCGCCAGGTACGGCGAATCGGTTTCCACCAGCAAACGGTCGGCCGGCACCTGGCGCGCCACGTCCCGCAACGCATCGGCATTGCGGAAAGTGACAATCCCGGACAGGGAAATGTAGAAACCCAGGTCCAACGCGGCCTTGGCCATGTCCCAGTCTTCGGTGAAGCAGTGCAGGACCCCGGCTTGCGGCAACGCCGCTTCGCGCAGCAGGGTCAAGGTATCGGCGCGCGCGCCACGGGTGTGGACGATTACCGGCTTGCCGGTCTGCTGGGCAGCTTGCAGGTGCAGGCGGAAGGATTCCTGCTGCAACTGCGCCGCTTCCGGCTCGTAGTGGTAATCCAGGCCGGTCTCGCCGATGGCCACCACCCGTGGGTGGTTCAGCTCCCGCAGCAGCCAGTCGAGGGCTGGCGCGGCACCGGGCTGGACATCCAGGGGATGGACACCGACCGAGCAATCGACGTCGTCATAACGTTCGGCCAGGGCTTTGACGTCGGCCGCATTGTCGGCACTGATGCCAATACACAGGAAATGCCCGACACCGCGCTGACGAGCCGCGTCCAGGGCGGCGTCAAGGGAGCCGTCGTGCGCGGCGAGGTCGAGGCGATCGAGGTGACAATGGGAATCTACAAGCATAAGAAGCGACAACCACATTCGGTCAATGAACAGGCCGGCCCGAGCGGCAGCCGGCGATTCGGTTTGTTTCCAGGCGCCGCCGTCAGTTGCGGGCAGGCAGTGCGGCCCACTGCACCAGCAAGGCTTCGAGCAACAGCACCCGATTGAGATTGGCCTTGTTCAACACCTTCTGGCGCTGCGCAAGGATCCAGTCCTGGATCTCCAGAACCTTGGCCTGGGAGGATTTCTGCGCGAGGTACTGCACCACTTTGCGCATATCGGCCAACCCCAGCCCCTCCTCGTCCTGCGTCAGTTGATAACGCAGGATCAGGCTCGACCAGTCGCAGAACCAGTCGAACAGCAGCAACAAGGGTATCGCATTCCAGCCTTCGGCCAGTTGGGTCGGCGATTGCTGCTGCTTGAGCAGTTTCTTCACCCCGTCGACCACCTGCGCCCGCTGCTCGCGCGCGCCCTGGGCTTGCAGGCTGACAGCCGCCAGGGGCGAACCGGCGGCCAGGGTCAACAGCTCGACCCGCTCCTCTTCCGAGCAGTCCGGCAGGGCCTTGCTCAACCATTGCAGGCTCATGGCCTCACTGGGCAGAGGACAGGCCTGCTGCACGCAGCGGCTCTTGATGGTCGGCAACAAACGGCTCGGCTGGTGGCTGACCAACAGCAACACCGTATCGCCAGACGGCTCTTCGAGGCTTTTCAGCAGCGCGTTGGAAGCGTTGATGTTCATCGACTCCACCGGTTCGATCAGCACCACCTTGCGCCCACCCAACTGCGCGGTCTGCACCACGAAGCTAACCAGTTCGCGCACCTGGTCGACCTTGATCGCCTTGTCCGCTTCTTCCGGCTCCAGCACATAGTTGTCCGGGTGGCTGCCAGCCTGCAGCAGCAGGCACGATTTACACTGCCCGCAAGCATCCAGCCCCGCCGGGTGCTGGCACAGCAGGCGCGCCATCAGGCGCTCGGCCAGCGCACGCTTGCCGATGCCCGCCGGACCATGGAGCAGATAGGCATGGGCATGCTGTGCACGGCCCGCCAGTTGCTGCCAGAGCTCGTCCTGCCAGGGAAAGGCCTCAGCCACGGTGCAGCTCCAGCAATTTCGGCAACAGGGCGTCCAGCGCCTGCTGGACCTGGGACAGCGGTTGCGAAGCATCCACCAACAGGTAACGCGCCGGATCGGCCGCAGCACGCTTCAGGTACGCCTGGCGTACCGCGTCGAAGAACACCCGGCCTTCCAGCTCGAAACGATCCAGGCGGCCACGGGCGCTGGCGCGGGCCAGGCCCACTTCGACCGGCAGGTCGAACACCAGGGTCAGGTCGGGCCGCAGCTCGCCCTGAACGAACTGCTCCAGAGTCGCGATGCGCTCCACGGACAAACCACGACCGCCGCCCTGATAGGCGTAGGTGGAATCGGTAAAACGGTCGCACAACACCACCGCGCCACGCGCCAGTGCCGGGCGAATCACCTCGGCCAGATGCTGGGCCCGCGCGGCGAACACCAGCAACAGCTCGGTATCGGGGTTCATGACCTCGTCGCCGGGGGTCAACAGCACTTCGCGGATCCGTTCGGCCAACGGCGTACCGCCCGGCTCGCGGGTCAGCAACACCTCGATGCCGGCGGCGCGCAGGCGCTCGGCCAGGTATTCGCGGTTGGTGCTTTTACCCGCGCCTTCCGGGCCTTCCAGAGTAATAAACAAGCCAGTCACAGGCAGTCCTTAATCAAAGTCAATGCGGGCTTTTCGGCTCGGACTCGAGGGGAGTTTCGACCGGTGCTTGCGGCGATGCTTCCGGGCTCAGCTGGGGAGCCTGCTGAGAGGGCTCCTCAAGGGGCTCCTGAGGCGCCACCTGCGGAACCGCCTCGGGCGTCGTATCGGGTGACGCCGCCGGAGTCGACTCCGGAGTCTCGGAAGCCGCCGGGCTGCCCGCCGGTGCCGGGCTGGAACGATAATCGGCGCGCCGCTTGAGCTGGAACTCGCGCACAGCATTGTTGTGCGCCTCCAGGTCGTCGGAGAACACGTGGCTGCCATCGCCACGTGCCACGAAATACAGACTGCTGCCCGGTACCGGGTTGAGCGCCGCATGAATCGCCTCGCGGCCGACCATGGAAATCGGGGTCGGCGGCAAGCCACTGATCACGTAGGTGTTGTAGGGGGTCGCTTCCTTCAGCAGAGCGCGGGTCAACTTACCGTTGTAACGCTCGCCCAGACCATAGATCACCGTCGGATCGGTTTGCAGCAACATGCCGACCTGCATGCGGCGCACGAACACTCCGGCAATCTGTCCGCGCTCCTGGGGCACGCCGGTTTCCTTCTCCACCAGCGAGGCCATGATCAGCGCCTGATAAGGCTCGGTATAAGGCACATCGGCCGAGCGCTTGTTCCATTCCTTGGCCAGCACCTCCTCCAGGCGGCTGTAGGCTTTTTCCAGCAACTCGGCATCGGTCATCCCGCGCACGAAACGGTAGGTGTCGGGAAAGAACCGGCCCTCGGGGAAAACTCCGCCGTGGCCGAGCTTTTCCATGACTTCGCTGTCGCTCAACCCATTCAGGGTCTGCTCGAGCTTGTCATGCCTGGCCAGAGCGGCGCGTACCTGGCGGAATGTCCAGCCTTCCACCAGGGTCAAGCTGTACTGCACCACTTCACCGCGCTGCCAGACCCCGATCAGGCCTTGCGCGGTCATCCCCGGGGTCATGCGGTATTCGCCGCTGTGCAGCGGCTGCCCTTCCATATTGAAGCGCCAGTACAGGCGCAGCCAGAACGCGTCCTTGAGAACGCCATTGGCCTCCATACGGTTGAAGGTGCCGCCTGGTGTCGAACCGGCCGGCACGTCGAGCAATTGCTCTTGGGTCAGGTTGAGAGGCTGCTCCAGCGCCGAATTCAACTTCCAGGCCGAGGCGCCCAGCGCCAGACCTGCCAGAACCAGTCCGGTCTCCAGCAGAAGCAATAGTTTACGTCTCACAAATCAGGCATCCAGTAGCGTGCGGGCAATGCGTTGCAGTTTACGGGTGAGCGGTCCGGCCGACCAGCACAGCGCGCCACAGGCGAGCACCGGCCAAATGCCATAAACGCTGTTGCAGACAAAGACTTCGTCGGCCTGTTGCAACTGTTCGAGACTGATGTCGGCGATTTCCGTGGGGATCCCCAACGACGCGGCCTGAAACAATATTTCGGCGCGCATCACTCCGGCGACCCCGCAACGGCTCAAATCGGCCGTGAACAAGGCACCGTCGCGCACCAGGAACAGATTGCTGAACACCCCCTCGATCACCCGTCCGGAAACATCGAGCATCAAGCCTTCGGCATGCTCGCTGTCCTGCCACTCGGAACGAGCGAGGACCTGCTCCAGTCGGTTGAGGTGCTTGAGGCCGGCAAGCAGGGGCTGCTCGGACAGGCGGGTGGTGCAAGGGAACAGTCGAATCCCCTGCTCGGCATACGCTGCCGGATAAGCCGCTGGCGCATTGCCTTGGAGGATTCGCCGCGGCTGTGCTCGAGGGTCGGCAGCATAACCGCGCAGGCTGTCGCCACGGGTGAGGATCAGCTTGAGCACGCCCTCCCCCAGCAGCGAGGCGTAGGCGGCGAGTTCGCTGCGGATCAAGGCTTGATCGGCAGCGATGGCCAGGCGCGAACAGCCCTCGGCCAGGCGCAGCAAATGCCGCTCCAGCAACAAGGGCTGGCCCGCTTTCACGGCGATGGTCTCGAACAGACCATCGCCATAAGCCAGGCCGCGGTCCTTGAGCGACAGAACGTCAGCCGGCTGACCGTCGACCCAGCAGTCCATCAGCCGGCGAACCGGCGAAACACCAGGGAGCCGTTGGTGCCGCCGAACCCGAAGGAGTTGGACAGCACCACGTCGATGTCCATATTGCGTGCCGTGTGCGGCACGAAATCCAGGTCGCAACCTTCGTCCGGCTCATCGAGGTTGATGGTCGGCGGCGCTGCCTGGCTGTTGATCGACAGCACGCTGAAGATGGCCTCGATCGCGCCCGCCGCACCCAGCAGGTGGCCAGTCATGGACTTGGTGGAGCTGACCGCCAGCTTGTAGGCGTGATCGCCGAATACGCTCTTGATTGCCTCAGCTTCCGCCAAGTCACCGGCAGGAGTCGAGGTACCATGGGCATTGATGTACTGCACCTGCTCGACGTTCAGCTTGGCATCACGCAACGCATTGGCGATGCAACGCGCCGCACCGGCGCCATCGGCGGGTGGCGAAGTCATGTGGTAGGCATCGCCGCTCATGCCAAAACCGATCAGTTCGGCATAGATGGTCGCGCCACGAGCCTTGGCGTGCTCCAGCTCTTCGAGCACCAGCGCACCGGCACCGTCGGACAGCACGAAGCCATCACGCCCCTTGTCCCAAGGGCGGCTGGCACGAGTCGGCTCGTCGTTGCGGGTCGACAGCGCGCGGGATGCGCCAAAGCCGCCCATGCCCAGGCCACAGGCGGCCATTTCAGCGCCACCGGCGATCATGACGTCGGCCTCGCCAAAGGCAATATTGCGAGCGGCCATGCCAATGCAGTGGGTACCTGTGGTACAGGCCGTGGAAATGGCGTAGTTCGGCCCCTGGGCACCCAGATGGATGGACAGGAACCCGGAAATCATATTGATGATCGAGCCAGGCACGAAGAACGGAGAAATTCGACGCGGGCCGGAATCATGCAGCGTGCGGCTGGTTTCTTCGATATTGGTCAAACCGCCAATACCCGACCCCATGGCAACGCCGATTCGCTCACGGTTGGCATCGGTCACTTCCAGGCCGGCATTACGCACTGCCTGAAAACCGGCCGCCAAGCCGTATTGAATGAACAGGTCAAGCTTGCGAGCCTCTTTGACCGACAGGTATTCCTCGACATTGAAGCCCTTTACCGAGCCGCCAAAACGGGTGGAATAGGCAGAAAGGTCGGTGTGTTCGATCAGACCAATGCCACTGCGGCCAGCCAGAATGCCCTGCCAACTGCTCGGAACATCCGTACCCAGTGGCGACAACATACCCATACCGGTGACTACGACGCGTCTACGCGACACAGCACTCTCCTTTTTTCTAATGACGACACTTTGCATCGGGCCTAAAGAAAAAACCGCACGCCGTAACGGCAGTGCGGTTTTTCCATGACAGCAAAAGACGACTAAATACGATTAAGCCTGGTGGCTGGTAACGTAGTCGATAGCTGCTTGAACGGTAGTGATCTTTTCAGCTTCTTCGTCAGGGATTTCGGTCTCGAATTCCTCTTCCAGAGCCATCACCAGCTCAACGGTGTCAAGGGAGTCGGCACCCAGGTCTTCAACGAAGGAAGCGGTGTTAACAACTTCTTCTTCTTTAACGCCCAGTTGCTCAGCAACGATTTTCTTGACGCGCTCTTCGATGGTGCTCATACCTTGTTTTCACTCCTAATGGACAAATTCAGGCAGCTGGCCAGTGGGTAAGTGTATAGAAAGGCTTTTCAGCTTTTCAACTGAAAGCTTCACTCCTCAAACCCTTTGGCCATCTGTCTTATAAATTGATTGCAGCTTTATAACGGATTTTAGACAGCTCGTATGACATTTTTTTGAAGCAATCCGTCACATTTAACTCACATGTACATCCCGCCGTTCACCGGGATTGTAGCCCCGGTCACGTATGCCGCACCGTCGGATGCAAGAAAAGCGACCACTTGCGCGATCTCTTGAGCCTGCCCCAGACGACCCAGCGGAATTTGGGTTTGCAGCGCTTCACGCTGCGCTTCAGGCAAATCGCGAGTCATGTCGGTATCGATGAAACCCGGGGTCACCGAGTTCACGGTAATCGACCGCGAGCCAACCTCACGCGCCAGAGCACGACTGAAACCTTCCAGACCGGCCTTGGCGGTGGCGTAGTTTACTTGGCCAGCGTTGCCCATGGCACCCACCACCGAACCAATACTGATGATTCGACCCCAGCGAGCCTTGGTCATGCCGCGCAGAACGCCCTTGGACAGGCGATACAGACTGTTCAGGTTGGTATCGATCACGTCGTACCATTCGTCGTCTTTCATGCGCATCATCAGATTGTCGCGGGTAATACCGGCATTGTTCACCAGAATCGCCGGCGCGCCGAACTGCTCCTGAATGCTGGCCAGCACGGCAGCAACGGATTCGTCGCTGGTGACGTTCAGCTCAAGGCCGGTGCCTTGAATGCCGTTTTCCTTCAAGGTGGCAGCAATACCCTCGGCCCCCGAAGCGGAAGTTGCGGTCCCCACAACGATCGCGCCCAGGCGACCCAGTTCAAGCGCGATGGCCTGGCCGATACCGCGGCTGGCGCCGGTAACCAATGCGACTTTACCTTGCAGACTCATGCAGGCTTCTCCTAATTCAGGCCAACGCTGCGCGAGCGGCAGCGAAAGCATCTGGGGTATTCAGGTTAGAGGTCGATACGCCTTCGGCGCAGCGCTTGTTGAGACCCGCCAGGACCTTGCCCGGACCACATTCGACCAGCTGGGCAGCACCCTTGGCGGCCAGGGTCTGTACCGACTCCACCCAACGCACTGGCTTGTACAACTGCTCCAGCAGGTCGCGCTTGAGGGTTTCAAGATCCGGCGCCACATCGGCGCTGACGTTCTGTACCAATGGAATCTGCGGCGCCTGCCAGTTGATGGCGGCAATCGACTCGGCGAAGCGCTCGGCGGCCGGACGCATCAGCTCGCAGTGCGATGGCACGCTGACGGGCAATGGCATGGCGCGCTTGGCACCACGCGCCTTGCAACCCTCGATGGCACGCTCGACAGCAGCCTTGGCACCGGCGATCACTACCTGGCCCGGGGAGTTGAAGTTGACCGCGCTGACCACTTCACCTTGTGCGGCTTCGGCACAAGCGGCCAGCACATCGGCATCTTCCAGGCCGAGAATCGCCGCCATGCCGCCCTGCCCTGCAGGAACGGCTTCTTGCATCAACTGACCGCGACGCTCTACCAGTTTCACGGCTTCGCCCAGAGTCAGGCTGCCAGCGGCAACCAGCGCACTGTATTCACCCAGGCTGTGGCCGGCAACGAATGCCGGGCGCGCACCGCCTTCCGCCAGCCACAGACGCCACAGGGCGATGGAGGCGGTCAGAATGGCCGGTTGGGTTTTGTCAGTTTGATTGAGCAGCTCTTCGGGCCCCTCTTGGGTCAAGGCCCAGAGATCGTAGCCCAGAGCATCGGAAGCTTCTTTGAAGGTATCGAGGATCAATGGGTACTGCGCGCCCAGCCCGGCCAACATGCCGAGGGACTGCGAGCCCTGTCCAGGAAAGACGAATGCGAGGGATGCAGACATGTAACAAGCCCCTAATGATCTTGTCGTCGGAGAATTGACGCCCCACCGTAGTGGACGCAAGAAACTGAGAGTTGGATGGCCAATTGAACTGAGCGGTCACATTTAAGCATTTCCGAGTACAAACGCCTAAAGCAACAGATCTTCGAGCCGGCCGTGCAGGCGCTCCGGGAGGTTTTCCTGGATCTCGATCAATGCCCGCTGAATCGCACTCTGGAAGCCCTGAACCCCTGCCGAACCGTGGCTTTTCACGACTATTCCCTGCAAGCCGAGGAAGCTCGCACCATTATGCCGCGCCGGCGCCAGATCAGCTTGCAGGCGCCGCATCAGCGGCAACGCCAGGGCGCCGACCACACGGGAAATTGCGCCTTGCTTGAACAGCGACTCGATACGCGCGGCGATCATGGTCGCCAACCCCTCGCTGGACTTGAGCAGGATATTGCCGACAAAACCGTCGCACACCACCACATCCGCCTCGCCGCGATACAAACCGTCGCCCTCGACAAAACCGATGTAATTCAACCCCCTGGCATTCTGCAACAGGCTCGCCGCCAGCTTGACCTGCTGATTGCCCTTGATGTCTTCGGTACCGATATTGAGCAATGCCACTCGCGGACGAACGATCCCCAGCGTCTCGGCCGCCACCGACCCCATGACAGCGAACTGGAACAGGTGCTCGGCGCTGCAATCGACGTTGGCCCCCAGATCCAGCAGTTGGCAATAGCCGCGCTGGGTCGGAATGGCCGCCACCATCGCCGGACGATCGATACCCGGAAGGGTTTTCAGCACATAGCGCGACAACGCCATCAGCGCACCGGTATTGCCAGCACTGACACAAGCCTGGACCTTGCCATCGCGCAGCAACTCGAGCGCCACTCGCATGGAGGAGTCCGGTTTGCCACGCAGAGCCTGGGAAGGCTTTTCGTCCATGCCAATGACTTCTGCGGCGGGCACAACCGTCAGGCGCGCGCGATCCACAGCCGAATGACCGGAAATCAGCTCTTCTAGAAGGAAAGGTTGACCGACGAGGGCCAGGTGCAGCGAGGGGGTGGCAGACAGGCAAGCAAGGCTGGCCTGAACAATGCTGCGGGGACCGAAGTCCCCGCCCATTGCGTCAATCGCGATGACTTGAGCGGACAAGGATTACTCGTCAGCGCCCTTGTCGATCACTTTACGACCACGGTATACGCCTTCTGGCGATACGTGGTGACGCAGGTGAACTTCACCGGTGGTCTTTTCTACGGACAGGGTGCTAGCCTCGAGAGCGTCGTGCGAACGACGCATGTCACGGGCAGAGCGGGATTTTTTGTTCTGCTGAACAGCCATAATTGATTAACTCCTAAACGTTTGGGTCACGCTTTAACTGCGCCAATACACTGAACGGGTTGGACCGCGTTACCTCGTCCTCGCTCGGTTCGGGCTCATCGAGACCCGCCGGCTGCTGGCATTCTTCCGGATGATGAGCAGGCACGATGGGCAAGGCGAGCAAAAGCTCCTCCTCGATCAAAGCCTGCAGATCCAAAGGATCTTCGCCCAGTTCCAGCACGTCATAACCTTTCGGCAACGACTGGGTATTCGCACCCTCCTTCACCACAGCATAACTGCACTCGCTATGGATCGGCAGGGTGACCAGCTCAAGACAACGCTGGCAAACCATTTTGACTTCGACGTCGATGGAGCTGTGGATAACTACAGCTTTACGCTCGTCACGCTCGAAAACGAATTTAGCCTGCACCGTACCGACATTGTCGGAAAGCGGGTCGCAGAGTCTCTCCAAATCAGCCAGCAGCAGTTCACCTTGGAGGGTGGTGCCACGGTCAGCCAATTTGCGCGGGTCAACGTGAGGTGGAATCGGGTCATTCAACATAGGCGCAGCATTATAGGGATGCCCCCGGCCATGTCAAAGGAAATTCAGCCCTGTCCGTCACTTGCAAGCCCCGCTAGAATTCGCGGCCAGCCTCAGGAGATGTGCATGCTGCCTTTATTACTTGCCTCAAGCTCGACCTACCGTCGCGAATTGCTCACCCGCCTGCGCCTGCCATTCACCTGCAGCTCCCCGGATATCGACGAAAGCCACCGCCCGGGGGAATCCGCCATCGAGCTGGTCAAACGCCTTGCCGAAGAGAAAGCCCGAGCACTGGCCAGCACCCATCCAGGGCACCTGATCATTGGCTCGGACCAGGTCGCGGTGCTCGGCGAGCGCATCATTGGCAAACCCCACTCCTTCGAAAAGGCGCGTGAGCAGTTGCTCGCCGCCAGCGGCGCCAGCGTGACCTTTCTCACCGGCCTGGCCCTGCTCAACAGCAAGAGCGACCACTGCCAGGTCGACTGCGTGCCCTTCACCGTGCATATGCGCGAGCTGAGCCCCGCCCGTATCGAACGCTACCTGCGCGCCGAACAGCCTTATGACTGTGCCGGCAGTTTCAAGGCTGAAGGCCTGGGCATCAGCCTGTTTCGCAGCACCGAAGGCAGCGATGCCAGCAGCCTGATTGGCCTGCCCCTGATCCGCCTGGTAGACATGCTGCTCGCCGAAGGCGTGGAAATCCCCTGACCGCCCGCAATAAAAAAGCCGGCCACAGGGCCGGCTCTTTCCAAAACAGCGCAATCAACGCAGTGTCGGCCCCTGAAAGCCCATCCACATGGCCAGATGCTCGGCAACACTGGCGCCCAGCTTTTTCGAGAAGCGGTCGAAAGGCGACTCCTGAACAGTGAAATCCACCAACTCCTTCTCGCCAACCACATCCCGGGCAACCGAGCTGGCACTGCCCAGACCATCGATCAAGCCCAACTGCAGCGCCTGCTCGCCAGACCAAACCAGACCGGAGAACAGCTCCGGATGATCCTTGTCCTTGAGACGCTCACCCCGCCCCTGCTTGACGCTGGCGATAAACTGGCGATGAGTGGTATCCAGCACGCCCTGCCAGAACTGGGTTTCCTCGGGCTTCTGCGGCTGGAATGGGTCAAGGAATGACTTGTGCTCGCCCGAGGTGTAGGTACGACGCTCCACGCCCAGCTTCTCCATGGTGCCGACGAAACCATAACCGGCTGCCGTGACACCGATGGAGCCCACCAGGCTCGCCTTGTCGGCATAGATCTGATCGGCAGCGCTGGCAATGTAGTAGGCACCGGAAGCCCCCAGGTCGGAAATCACCGCATACACCTTGATATCCGGATGCAGGCCGCGCAGGCGACGGATTTCGTCATAGACATAACCCGCCTGCACCGGACTGCCGCCAGGGCTGTTGATACGCAGCACAACACCCTTGACCTTCGAATCCTCGAAAGCCGCACGCAAGCCGGTCACGATGTTATCGGCGCTCGCCGACTCCTTGTCCGCGATCATGCCCGTCACCTCGATCAGCGCCGTGTAACCGGCCCCGCGGGTGGCGGTTTTTTCCATATCCATCAACGGTGTAAAGAGCGCCAGGGCCACCAGCAGATAAACAAAGGTCAAGAGCTTGAAGAAAATCCCCCAGCGCCGCGAACGCCGCTGCTCCTGCACACCAGCCAGCAGGGTCTTCTCCAGCAGTTTCCAGCTCTTGTCGTCAGCACTGTCGGCAGCCGATTTGCTCGGTGCCTTCCATTCGTCGCTCATGCTTCTTTACCCCAAAAGACTCAATTGCCCCGCCGGCTGAGCCAGGCATGCAATTGAGGAAAACTATCGATAGACAGGCAAGGTTCGTAAGCCTGCAAGGCTTCCAGCGATTGCGCGCCATAACTGACCGCAACCGATGCCACGCCTGCATTACGCGCCATCAGCAGGTCGAAGGAGGAATCCCCGACCATCAATGCCTGCTCGGGGCGCACTTCGCAATGCGCCAGGATCTGCTCGAGCATCAGCGGATGAGGCTTGCTCGCGGTTTCGTCGGCGGCACGGGTGATGTCGAAATAATCTTCCCAGCCATGGGCCTTCAACACCCGGTCCAGGCCACGACGAGCCTTACCGGTCGCTACCGCCAGATGATATCCCTCGCGCCGGAAAGCTTCGAGAGACTGCACTACCCCGGCAAACAACGGAGAAGGCTCAGCCTCGAGGGCAATGTAGTGATCGGCATAGTGCTGGCGGAAATCCACCAGCTCGGCATCGCTGATGCGCGGATACAGCGTGCGGATCGCCTCCGGCAACCCCAGGCCGATGATGCCCTTGACCGCGAAATCGTCGCACCGGGCAAACCCCGAGCGTTCGGAGGCCACATGCATGGCCTCGACTATCCGACCAATGGAGTCGGCCAGGGTGCCGTCCCAGTCAAAGATCAGCAGCTTGTAGTCAGGGTGCACTCAGGCGCTCCACGGTCTTGGCCCACATTTCATCCACCGGCGCCTGCAATTTCAGCTCGCCACCATCGGGCAACGGCACGGTCAGCATGTAGGCATGCAGAAACAGGCGCTTACCACCCAGATCGCGGATTTCCTTGGTGAAATCGTCATCGCCGTACTTGCTGTCGCCGGCAATGCAATGCCCGGCATGCAGGGTATGCACACGGATCTGGTGAGTACGGCCGGTCACCGGCTTGGCTTCGACCATGGTGGCGAAGTCACCGAAGCGGCGCAGCACCTTGAACACGGTCAAGGCCTCCTTGCCCTCTTCGTTCACTTCGACCATGCGCTCGCCGGAACGCAGGTTGCTCTTGAGCAGCGGCGCGCGAACCTGCTTGATCGAGGTCGCCCAATTGCCGCGCACCAACGCCATGTAGCGCTTGTCGACCCCATCGCCGCGCAAGGCTTCATGCAAATGACGCAGCATGCTGCGTTTCTTGGCGATCATCAGCAGACCGGAAGTATCGCGATCGAGGCGGTGGACCAGCTCCAGCTCCTTGGCGTCCGGGCGCAACTGACGAAAGGCTTCGATCACCCCGAAATTCAGACCGCTACCGCCATGCACGGCGATGCCTGCGGGCTTGTTGATCACGATCAGAGCCTTGTCTTCATAGACAATCGAAGCCTCCAGGCGCTGCAACAGCCCCTGCGCCACCGGCACAGGCTCGTCGCGCTCAGGCACGCGCACCGGCGGCACGCGCACGATATCGCCCGCCTGCAGCTTGTATTCGGGCTTGATCCGGCCCTTGTTCACTCGCACTTCGCCTTTGCGCAAAATGCGGTAAATCAAGGTCTTGGGCACGCCTTTGAGCCGAGCGAGGAGGAAATTGTCGATTCGTTGGCCGGCATATTCCGGCGAGACCTCAAGCAGTTGAACGCCTGGGGTCGAAGGGGCAGTAGTCGTCATGGCGCAAATGATAACAATTTTTTATGGAATTGAAGCACTTAATGATTACTGCTATAGTCGCGAACGCCGCCAAAAGCGGCCTGGACAGCGGACCAACGGCCAACAGCCGGCCCTGACCAACGCAATTCACCAGGATGCGAGGCCGTCCTACGAGGCGTTCGCTACGAACGGTGGAGTTTTGCAGTTGTAACAAGCGCAGGTGACATGAGGCCTGAAGCACGCCGAAAAGCAGAGTTTCCACTCGCCTTTCGAGCAAATATTCACGGCCAGTTCACAAAGTGCAGTCAGCTACGAACGAACCCGAGCGAGCGCTTCGGAAACACCGCCTAAATTAGCCATGATGCGTGAGTTCCCCTTTCGGAGCTCACGGTAAATGCCAACCCGCTGCGGATTCTGCGCGCGGCAGCACCCGAATTATCAGGGATACGTGTAGGGTGGAGATGCACAACCGTCGGACTGTGTAGCATTAGGCTTTATCAAGACGCTTCATCTCGTCCACAGCCGCCGGTTGATTCCTCCTCCTGATTGAGCTTTTGCTTAAGAGGTGCCTTTTGTCACCCCAGCAAGCAGGACGCGTGAGTCGCGAATTCGCCCCAACTGGCCGGATTTCGCTAGACACTGGAGCGGCCAACCGCTCCTGACGCACCTGACACCGACCGTGAGAAGTCGTGTGTGCCGAACGCCGTTTCCGGCAGCCCGGAAACCGACGGTACTACATGAAAAGAATGCTGATTAACGCAACTCAACCCGAAGAGTTGCGTGTTGCACTGGTAGATGGCCAACGCCTCTACGACCTGGACATCGAATCCGGTGCACGCGAGCAGAAGAAGGCCAACATCTATAAAGGCCGTATCACTCGCATCGAACCAAGCCTCGAGGCAGCCTTTGTCGACTTCGGCTCTGAGCGCCACGGCTTCCTGCCCCTCAAAGAAATCTCCCGCGAATACTTCAAGAAAGCCCCCGAAGGCCGTGTCAATATCAAGGACGTCCTGAGCGAAGGCCAGGAAGTCATCGTTCAGGTCGAAAAAGAAGAACGTGGCAACAAGGGCGCCGCCCTGACCACCTTCATCAGCCTGGCCGGTCGTTACCTGGTGCTGATGCCGAACAACCCGCGCGCCGGCGGCATCTCCCGTCGTATCGAAGGCGAAGAGCGCAACGAACTGCGCGAAGCCCTGAACGGCCTGGTAGCCCCTGCCGACATGGGCCTGATCGTGCGCACTGCCGGCCTGGGCCGCAGCAGCGAAGAAATGCAGTGGGACCTCGACTACCTGCTGCAACTCTGGACCGCCATCAAAGAAGCCTCGCTGGACCGCGCAGCGCCTTTCCTGATCTACCAGGAAAGCAACGTGATCATCCGCGCCATCCGCGACTACCTGCGCCAGGACATCGGCGAAGTGCTGATCGACAGCGTTGAAGCCCAGGACGAAGCCCTGACCTTCATCCGCCAGGTGATGCCGCAGTACGCCAGCAAGATCAAGCTGTACGAAGACAGCGTCCCGCTGTTCAACCGCTTCCAGATCGAAAGCCAGATCGAAACCGCCTTCCAGCGCGTCGTCGAACTGCCTTCCGGTGGTTCCATCGTCATCGATCCGACCGAAGCCCTGGTGTCCATCGACATCAACTCGGCTCGCGCCACCAAAGGCAGCGACATCGAGGAAACCGCGCTGCAGACCAACCTGGAAGCAGCGGAAGAAATCGCTCGCCAGCTGCGCCTGCGTGACATCGGTGGCCTGATCGTCATCGACTTCATCGACATGACCCCAGCCAAGAACCAGCGCGCCGTGGAAGAGAAAGTCCGCGAATGCCTGGAAGCCGACCGCGCTCGCGTCCAGGTCGGTCGCATCTCGCGCTTCGGCCTGCTGGAAATGTCCCGTCAGCGCCTGCGTCCATCCCTCGGCGAAAGCAGCGGCATCGTCTGCCCACGCTGCAACGGCACCGGCATCATCCGTGATGTCGAATCGCTGTCGCTGGCAATCCTGCGCCTGATCGAAGAAGAAGCCCTGAAAGACCGCACCGCCGAAGTTCGCGCCCAAGTGCCGATTCCGGTCGCGGCTTTCCTGCTCAACGAAAAACGCAACTCGATCACCAAGATCGAACTGCGTACCCGCGCTCGTATCGTCATTCTGCCGAACGACCATCTCGAAACGCCGCACTTCGAAGTCCAGCGTCTGCGCGATGACAGCCCGGAAGCCAGCATCAACCAGTCCAGCTACGAAATCGCCGCTGCCGCTGCCGAAGCCGAAGAAGTCCAGCCAGCCGCCGCGACCCGCACCCTGGTTCGCCAGGAAGCGGCCGTCAAGACGGCTCCAGCCCGCGCCAACGCACCGGTTCCAACCGAAGTTGCCGCCACTCCCGTTGCAGCCCCGGCCGCCGCTGCCGAGCCAAGCCTGTTCAAGGGCCTGGTGAAGTCCCTGGTCAGCCTGTTCGCCACCAAGGAAGAGCCAGCCGCTCCGGTCGTGGTTGAAAAACCGGCCACCGAGCGTCCTGCGCGCAACGAAGAACGCCGCAACGGTCGCCAGCAGAGCCGCAACCGTAACGGTCGCCGCGACGAAGAACGCAAGCCGCGCGAAGAACGCGCCCCTCGTGAAGAACGCGCACCGCGCGAAGCCCGCGAAGAGCGTCAGCCACGTGAAGTCCGCGAGGCTCGCGAAGAAGTCCAGGCCACCGCTCGCGAAGAGCGCGCGCCACGTCCGCCACGGGAAGAGCGTCAACCACGCCCACCACGCGAAGACCGCAAGCCACGTGGCGAGCGTGAAGAACGCGTGCGTGAACTGCGCGAACCGCTGGACGCCGCTCCTGCCGCTACCGCTGAAGAGCGTCCGGCTCGCCAGCCACGCGAAGAGCGTCAACCGCGTCAACCGCGTGAAGAGCGTCAACCGCGTGCCGAACAGGCCGCAGCCGTAGCTGAAGAAGAGCTGCTGCCGAACGAAGAGCAACTGCAGGAAGACGGCCAGGAGAACGCCGAAGGCGATCGTCCACGCCGCCGCTCCCGTGGCCAGCGTCGTCGCAGCAACCGTCGCGAGCGCCAGCGTGACGCCAACGGCAATGTGATCGAAGGTTCGGAAGAGAACAGCGAAGAGCCAAGCAGCGCCGATCTGGCCGCAGGCCTGGCGGTAACCGCCGCTGTTGCCAGTACCGTGATCAGCGCTCCTGCCGAAGCCCAGGCTCACGAGCAGGCCGAACGTGCGACCGCTGCCGTCCAGGAAACCGCACCGACCGTCGAAGCACCGGTCGTCGAGGCCACCACTGCGCTAGAGATTCCGGCGGCACCTGCCGTTGAAGTCGCCCAGGTTCGTGAAGAACAGCGCGAAGAACAGGCTGTGGAACCTGCCGTTGTTGCAGAACAACCTGCAGTCGCTGCCGAGCCAGTGATCGAAGCGCCAGTCGCAGAAACACCAGCGGTAGAGCCAGCCCAGGAAGCACCTCGCGCCTTCGAGCGCGCCGCTGAGGCGATCACTACCGAAGCACCTGCGCCAGTCGCAGAAGTCGTGGCTGCTGAGCCTGTAGTTGCCGAGCCTGTGGTTGCCGCACCGGCAGCACCAGTAGTTGAAGCACCTGCCGCCGAAGTGGCTGCGCCGGTTGTCGAGGCCGCTCCGGTCAGCGCCCTGACCAGCACCGGTCGCGCACCAAACGACCCACGTGAAGTGCGTCGTCGCAAGCGCGAAGCCGAGCGCCTGCAGAAGGAAGCCGAACTGGCTGCCGCTGCCGCCGCTGAAGCTCCGGCAGAAGCCGCAGTGGCTACCGAGCCTGCGCCGGTGGTTGCCGAGGCGGTCGAGGCTGCTCCTGCTGCCGAACCGGTCATCGAGCAACCTGCCCCTGCCGCCGACGATGCCCCGCGCCCCGTCGAAGAAGTGGTAGAGCACAAGCCCAAGGCCCTGGAAGAAGAGCACGAGCCTAAACCCCTCGTCTGATTCCTAGCCCGATAAGAAGCCCCGCCTGGTCACCCAGGCGGGGCTTTTTTATGCCTGCAATTCTTCGATCAACATGCTCGCTGCGAAAGCGAGCACAGCGATCTCAACCGGTAAAAACCAACGCCTGTGGCACATCCACATCCCACAACACGCCTGCATCCGCCAGTTCCACCTCGACGACCTGCCCCGCGGCAAACAATGGCCTGGCTCCCCGATCCCCGGACAGGCCCCGCAACGCCTGCCCAAAGGCCGCGCCAAAAGCCACCGGGTGACCATAGGCACCGCCATGGACAGGTACCCTGATCATCCGTTCGCCCAGCCCCAGCACCACACTTTCGATACTCGACGGCAGGATAAAGGGCATGTCCCCCAGCACTACCAGCCAGCCACTGGCATCGGCGCAGGCCCCGACGGCCGCCGCGAGGCTGTCGCCCATGCCCGGTGAATCCAGAAGCACCACCTGGCAGCCATAGGCTTCAGCCAGGGCAATCACTTCGCGGCGATCCGGCGTTGTCACCAGGACCCTACGGGCCAACAGTGCCGGCAAGCTCCTCAAGACCTGTTCGATTACCGGCCTGGCCACTGCGTCCCGCCCCAGGCATGGAGCCAGCAACTTGTCCTGCTCGGCCCCTGCCGCCTGCCGATAACGGCTGCCCTGCCCTGCGGCCAGGACCACCGCGCACAGCGACTGACTCAAGCACTCACCTGCGCAGTGACTTGAGACGGCTTTTTCTGCAGCAGGTCGATACCGTTCTTGATGGCAACGATCTCCGACATCACCGACAAGGCAATTTCCGCCGGCGTATGGCTGCCGATATGCAGGCCGATAGGCCCGTGCAAGCGTTCGATGGCCTGCGGCTCCAGCCCCAGCTGGGCCAGATTCTCCCGACGCTTCTGACTGTTGACCCGGGAGCCCAGCGCCCCGACGTAAAACGCCCGGGAGTTGAGCGCGGTCAACAGCGCCATGTCATCCAGCCTCGGGTCATGGGTCAACGCGACAATGGCAGTACGCTCATCGGTCTCGATGCTCAGCACCGCATCGTCCGGCATCCCCGGCACAAAACGCCCGTGCTGCTCTTCCCAGCCGTAGACGAACTCCTTGCGCGGATCGCAGATCAGTACTTCGAAGTCCAGCAGCCGGGCGATTTCCGCCACGTACCGCGACAACTGCCCGGCGCCAATCAGCAACAGCCGCCAGCGCGGGCCATAGATCGCCCGCAGGGTCGTGTCATCGAAGCTCAGCACGTCGGTCTTGCTGGCCGGTTTCAGCAGCACTTCGCCGCTGCTCAGGTCCAATTCCCGGGCGACGATCTCATGCGCCTCGCAACGCGCCAGCAGCTCGGCGACCCAGGCCGGATCGCCAACCCTCTCTTCAGTCAGGCGCAGGGTGCCGCCGCAAGGCAGGCCAAAACGCGCAGCCTCCTCGCGGGTCACGCCATAGGTCACCAGCTGTACCGACGGCCCGTCCTGAGGCAGGCGGCCATCGTGCAAACGGGCAATCAGGTCGTCCTCGATACAACCGCCCGAGACCGAGCCGATCACCATGCCGTCTTCGCGCAAGGCCAGCATGGCCCCTGGTGGCCGCGGCGCGCTGCCCCAGGTCTGGACCACGCTGTACAAGGTCACGCGCTGCCCAGCGCGGCGCCATTCCAGCACGCTGCGCAGGACATTCAGGTCGACGCTGTCCATCAGGCCTTGCCCGCTTGTTGCCAACCTTGCAGCTGGTAACGCACCGGCAGGTTGCGGATGCGCTTGCCGGTGGCGGCAAAGATCGCGTTGCAAAGGGCCGGCGCGATCGGCGGCACGCCCGGCTCACCGACACCGCCCAACGGCACATCGCCCGGCGGGGTCACCAGGTGCACGGCCACTTCCTTCGGCGCCAGGGACATGCGCGCCACTTCATACATATGGAAGTTGTCCTGCTGGACCTTGCCGTCCTTGAAGCTGATCTCGCCCACCACCGCATTGCCCAGGCCCATCACACAGGCGCCCTCGAACTGCGAGCGGATACGCTCGGGGTTGATCTGCGGGCCGCAATCCACGGCGATATCGGCCTTGTGCACGATCAGGGTGCCATCATCCTTGACCTCGACTTCGATCACCGCCGCTACGTAAGTGACAAAGCTGTAGTGCACCGCCAGCCCCAGGCCACGCCCCTTGGGCAGGCTGCGTCCCCAGCCCGCCGCCTTGGCGGCCGTCTCCAGCACGCCACGCATACGGGCGGTGTCGATCGGGTAACGCTCCGGCGACTCACCGTAGTTCCACTCTTCGCTCAGGGTCCGTGGATCGATCCGACGATCCGGCCCCAGCAGCTTGAGCTGGTACTTCAACGGGTCCTGGCCCGCCTTGTGGGCCAGCTCGTCGACAAAGCTCTGGATGGCGAAGCCGTGGGGGATATTCGACACCGAGCGATACCAGCCAACCCGGGTATGCGCGGCGGCCTCGGGGTTTTCCAGACGTACGTTGGGAATCGCATAGGCCAGGTTGGTAAAGCCCATGCCCAGCTCGAAGGCGGCCTCATGGTTCATGCCCGGGGCGAACAGCGCGGTGATGCTCGGCGCCACGGTGCGGTGCAGCCAGCCGGACGGCATGCCGTCCTTGTTCAGGCTGGCCTTGAGGTATTCCGCCGACACGGTGTGGAAGTAGGAATTGTGAATATCGTCTTCGCGGGTCCACTGTACCCGCACCGCCTTGCCCGGCACTTCCTTGGCAAGGATTGCCGCCTCGAGGATGAAATCAGGCTTGGATTTACGCCCGAAGCCACCGCCGAGCAGGGTGATATTGACCGTCACCTTCTCGAAGGGAATGCCCAGGCGCTCGGCGATACGTTCGCGGGTCACTTGTGGCGCCTGGCTCGGGGCCCAGGCTTCGCACTGGCCATCCTGGAACCGCGCCACGGCAACCATCGGCTCCATCGGCGCCTGTGCCAGGTGCGGCAGGTAGTAGGAGGCTTCCAGGCTGCTGTCGGCGCTACTCATGGCTTCGTCGATATTGCCGGTGCTGCGTACTACCTTGCCTGGCTTGAGCGCCGCAGCTTCCAGCTCCTTGCGGTAGGCAATCGAGTCGTAGCCGGCGTTGACGCCATCGTCCCATTCGATCTTCAGCGCCTCGCGGCCCTTGATCGCCGCCCAGGTGTTGCTGGCGATCACCGCCACGCCGCCCAGCGGCTGGAACTCGGAAGGCAGGGGGCGGCTGTCGATCTGTACCACCTTGATCACGCCCGGGACCTTCAGCGCCGCACTGCCGTCGAAGGATTTGACCTTGCCGCCATAGACCCGCGGGCGTGCGACAGTGGCGAAGAGCATGCCGTCGAAATGCACATCGGCACCGTAGACCGCCTGGCCGTTGACGATATCCACACCGTCGATGGCGCGGGTGCCTTCCTTACCGATGTAACGGAACTCGCCCGGCGACTTCAGGCGCAGGCTGTCGCGGGCCGGCACCGCCAGGGCGCTCGCCGCGGCGGCCAGGGCGCCGTAGCCCAGTTCGCGGCCGCTCGGCTGGTGGATCACTTTATGCAACTGCGCCCGGCACTCGGCCAGAGGGACTTTCCACTGCTCTGCCGCTGCCTGCTCGAGCATGGTTCGGGCCGCCGCGCCACAGCGCCGCATCGGCTCGTACCAATGGCGCATGCTGCGCGAACCGTCGGTGTCCTGGTTACCGAACAGCGCCTCATCGCCCGGCGCCTGCTTGACCTTCACCAGCGCCCAGTCAGCCTCCAGTTCGTCGGCGACCACCATGCTCAGGCTGGTACGCACACCCTGGCCCATCTCCGAACGGTTGCAGAGCACGGTCACGCTGCCATCGGCAGCGATGCTCACATACACCTTGGGGTCATCGACCCAGCCATGGGGCATGCCGTCGGCACCGAACTTCTTCTCTTCGGCAAAGGCATCCTGCCAACCCCAACTGGCCGCCAGCACCAGCGCACCGGTGGCGCCGACGCCTTTGAGAAAACCGCGGCGGCTGAGGTTGCTCAAGGCAAAATCATTCGGCAGCTGGCTCATGCCTTGGCCTCCTTCAGGTGGGTGGACGCCTGGCGGATCGCTGTCTTGATCCGGTTGTAAGTGCCGCAACGGCAGATGTTGCCGACCATGGCGGCTTCGATCTGCTCGTCGCTGGGGTTGGGGTTGACCTTGAGCAAGGCGGTGGCCGACATGATCTGCCCGCCCTGACAGTAGCCGCACTGGGCCACTGCGCTGTCCAGCCAGGCCTGCTGCACGACTTTGCCGACCGGGTCGCTGTGCAGGTTGTCGATGGTGCTGACGTTCTGCCCGACCACCGAGCCGATCGGCGTGATGCAACTGCGCGCCGGGGAGCCGTCGATATGGATGGTGCACGCACCGCACAGGCCCATGCCGCAGCCGAACTTGGTGCCGTTGTAGCCCGCCACGTCGCGGATAGCCCAGAGCAGCGGCATGTCCTCGGTGACATCCAGTTGATGATCTTGACCGTTGAGTTTCAGAGTAATCATGGGCACGCCCGCATATTTTCCGTTTATGGGGTCGAGCAATCTGCCGTTGAGTACAACGACTTGCAGGAGCAGATCGACTCAGGCTAGTGGGCTCTCTTATGAAGACGGGAGTCTTCACCGGGCCTTTGGAGGTACAAATAGTTGCATTGTTAGCAGGCTAAGTTAAGCCGCAATTAACAAAAAAGCCTTGCAGGGTGTGAACCCGTGCAAGGCTTTGCTGGTGCGCTCTGAGCTTAGCTCAACAGGCTCAATAGAGATTGGGCTCCATCTCCAACTGAACATGGAAGCGCTCGGCGATATCCTGCTGGATCCTTCGCGCCAGGCCCAACAGCTGCAAGCCCGTGGCACTGCCATAGTTGACCAGCACCAGCGACTGCAAGCGATGCACCCCGGCATCGCCATCGCGAAACCCCTTCCAGCCCGCCTGTTCGATCAACCAGCCAGCCGCCAGTTTCACTTGCCCGTCCGCCTGTGGATAACCCACCAGCCCTGCATGCCGCTGCCTGATCTCGGCCGCCTGCGCCGCGGGCACCACCGGGTTCTTGAAGAAACTGCCGGCATTGCCCAGCACGGCCGGGTCCGGCAGTTTTTCGCTGCGGATGCTGCAAATGGCGCGACTGACATCGCTGGCCGTCGGCTGCTCGATGCCCTGCTCGCTCAAACGCTGGCGCACCGGACCGTATTCCAGGTGCAGATGCTCGCTGCGGGCCAGGGCAAAACGCACCCGCAGAATCAGCCAGCGGCCGGCCTGCTGCTTGAACAGGCTGTCGCGGTAGGCGAACTGGCATTCTTCCAGACTGAAATCGCGCAACTCGCCGCTCTGCCGATCCAGCGCGGTCAGGCCGGCGAACACATCCTTGATCTCGACCCCATAGGCGCCGATGTTTTGCATCGGTGCGGCGCCCACGGTCCCCGGGATCAGGCTGAGGTTTTCCAGGCCGGACAAGCCCTGCTCAAGGGTCCATTGCACAAACGGATGCCAGGTTTCGCCAGCCTCGGCCTCGACCACTACTTTCTGGCCGTCGTCGCTCAGCAGGCGAATGCCCCGGGTGTTCATGCGCAAGACCAGCGCCGGAATATCGGCCGTCAGCAGCAGGTTGCTGCCACCGCCGATCACCAGCAGCGGCAGCTGATGCTGCGCCGAATAGGCCAGCGCCTCACGCACATCGGCATCGCTGTGGGCCTCGGCGAACAGCTGCGCGCGGACATCGACACCGAAAGTATTGAAGGGTTTGAGGGAAACCTGGGATTGCAGATGCAAGCTCATAGCCGCCCCTTCAGCTCGATCACCAGCCGGTCGCTGGCGTACTCGATCAGGTCCAGCACCTGCTCGAAACCTTGCTCACCGTCGTAGTAAGGATCCGGCACCTCGTCCACCGCCGCCTCGTAGCGGCGCAGGAACAGGTCCAGTTCGGCCTTGCCCTGGGCCGGCTGCAGCGCCTTGAGATGGCGTAGATTGCTCTCGTCCATGGCCAGGATCAGGTCGTAACGGGCAAAGTCCGCGCTGCTGACCTGTTGCGCGCGCTGGGCCGACAGGTCGTAGCCGCGCAACAGCGCCGCGCGCTGGCTGCGCTTGTCCGGTGCCTTGCCGATGTGCCATTCGCCGGTCCCTGCGGACGCAACTTCGACCCGATCGGCCAGCCCCGCTTCGCGCAGCTTGTGGCGCAGTACGCCCTCCGCCGTCGGCGAACGGCAGATATTGCCCAGGCAGACAAACAGAACCCGCATCAGGCCTCCAGCAGGCGACGAACGCGCTCAAGGTCTTCGGCGGTATCGACCCCACCAGGCGGCGCTTCCAGGGCATCGGCGACATGGATGCGCACGCCGTGCCACAAGGCCCGCAACTGCTCCAGCGACTCGGTGTTTTCCAGCCAGCACGGCCCCCAGCTGACGAAGTCATGCAGGAAGCCCGCGCGGTAGGCATAGATGCCGATATGGCGGCGATAAGGCACGCCTTCCGGCAACAGGTCGCGGTTTTTCGCAAAGGCGTCGCGTGCCCAGGGCAACGTGGCGCGGCTGAAGGTCAGGGCCAGGCCGTTGATATCGCTGACCACCTTGACCACGTTCGGGTTGAACAGGGTCTCGACGTCTTCGATCGGCTCGGCCAGGGTGGCCATGCTCGCTTCGGTGTGGGCGGCCAGGTTGGCGGCCACCTGGTCGATCACCGCCGGCGGGATCAACGGCTCGTCGCCCTGGACATTGACCACGATGGCATCCGCGGCCAGGCCCAGCTGGCTGGCGACTTCCGCCAGGCGATCGGTACCGGAATTGTGGTCTTCGCGGGTCAGCACCGCTTCGGCGCCAAAACCCTGGCAGGCCTCGACGATCCGCGCATCGTCGGTCGCCACCACCACGCGCTGGGCGGCGCTCTTGCTGGCCTGCTCCCAGACGTGCTGGATCATCGGCTTGCCGGCGATCAACTGCAGCGGTTTACCCGGCAGGCGGGTGGAGGCGAACCGGGCCGGAATGACAACGGTAAAGGCTGTGGTCATTTATCCAGGCGCTCGTCGGTGCTGAGGGTGCGGGCTTCGCTTTCCAGCATGACCGGGATGCCATCGCGAATCGGATAGGCCAGGCCGGCGCCCTTGCTGATCAGCTCGGTCTTGTCGGCGCTGAGCTTCAGCGGCCCCTTGCAGATCGGGCAAGCGAGGATATCGAGCAATTTGGTGTCCATGAGAATTCCCTGGATAGAAGCGTTTAAGGCAAAAGACGAGCGGGCAACAGGCGCATCAGCTGTGTATCGAACCAGGCCACGAAGGCCGGGGATGGCACAGCATCCACCGCCAGGTACCACCAGTCGGGAGCCGCGAAGGCACGGCACTTCACCGCATCCTTTTCGGTCATGACCAGCGGCAGCGACGGGGTGAAACTCAGCGCCTGCGCACTGTATTCGGCGTGGTCGGCGAAAGCATGCGGGACAGGCCGCCAGTGTAGCGTTTCAAGGGTAGTGAAGAAACGTTGCGGATTGCCGATACCGGCCACTGCGTGTACCGCCTGCCCCGGCGCGAAGTGCTCAAGCCCATGGCGTTCGCCGCTTTGCAGATTGACCAGGGCGGTGGGCGCCAGGCGAAAGGCGAACCCCTCCTCGCGATCGTCGCTGGCGCCGTTGTAGAGCACCGCGTCGACGCTTTGCAGGCGCTCGACCGGCTCGCGCAACGGCCCGGCCGGCAGGCAGCGCCGGTTGCCCAGCCCGCGCGCGGCATCGATCAGCACCAGTTCAAGGTCGCGGGCCATGCGGTAATGCTGCATGCCGTCGTCGGAAAGAATCAGGTCCAGCGGCTCGGCGGTCAGCAAGGCCCGCACGGCGCGACTGCGGTCGGGATCGATCATCAGCGGCACGCCGGTGCGCTGGACAATCAGCAAGGGTTCATCGCCCGCGACATCGGCGCTCTGCTCGGCGGCAACCCGCCATGGCAATTGCGGCGGCTTGGCGCCATAACCACGGCTGACCACGCCGACCCGCAGCCCGCTGCGCTGGCAATGCTCGATCATCCATAGGATCAGTGGCGTCTTGCCAGTGCCGCCCACGGTGATATTACCCACCACCACCAGCGGCACCGGCGGCTGGTAGACATGGCCCTCACCGGCCAGGAAGCGTTGGCGCTTGCGCACCACCACCCGGCGATAGAGCCACTCCAGGGGCTGCAGCAGTTTCAGCGCGGGGTGGCCGTTGTACCAGGCAGCGAGCAAACGATCGGACATGGCCATCAGGGTGCTGGCGCCGCCTCGACGGTGGTCATGCGCAGATGACTGAAACCGAGCTTGCCGGCGGCGTCCATCGCGGTAATGACGGCCTGGTGCTGGGCCTTGCCGTCGGCGCTGATGGACAGCGGCAGGTTGGTGTCACCCGCCGACTCCTTCTGCAAGGCGTCGATCAGGCTGGCCAGGTCACTCTTGGGCAGTACCTGGTTGTTCACCGAAAACACCCCGTCGGCGCTGATGGCGATATCCAGCTGTTTGGTCTGCTGGTCTTCGGCCGGTGAACCGCTGACAGCCTCTGGCAATTCGACGCGCAACTGGGTTTCCCGGGTAAAAGTGGTGGTCACGACGAAAAACAGCAGCAGGATAAACACCACGTCGATCAACGACGCGAGGTTGATATCGATGGTTTCCCGTGGCTTGCGACGGAATTTCACGCTTTGCCCTCGGCCAGATCGACGTCGCGGTCGCCCTGCACCACTTCGACCAGCTTGATGGCTTCCTGCTCCATGCCAACGACGAGTTCATCGACCCGGCGTTGCAGGAAACGATGGAAGAACACCGCCGGAATACCGACCATCAGGCCGGACGCGGTGGTGATCAGCGCCTTGGAGATACCACCGGCCAGCACCGCGGCGTTGCTGGCCATGCCCGAGCCCATGAATGAGCTGAAAATATCGATCATGCCCAGCACCGTACCCAGCAAACCCAGCAACGGCGCCATCGCGGCGATGGTGCCAAGGGCATTGAGGTAGCGCTCCAGTTCATGAATGACCCGGGCGGCGGCTTCCTCGATGCACTCTTTCATGACCTCGCGGCCATGCTTGGAGTTGGCCAGGCCAGCGGCCAGGATCTCGCCCAGGGGTGAATGGGCGCGCAGTTCCTTGAGCTTGTCCTTGTTCAGCTGTTTGTCCTTGATCCAGCGCCACACCTGGCCCAGCAGATGTGGCGGGGTAACGCGGCTGGCCCGCAGGGTCCACAGACGCTCGGCAATGATGCCGACCGCGACAATGGAACTCAGAATGATCGGCAACATCATCCAGCCGCCGGATTTGACCAATTCCCACACAGTGACAGTCCCCTCGAAAAAGTGCGCCACTCTAACATAGGGGCCGAATGCACCGAAGAACCTGATGTCGCATGCCTCCAGGCTTTAATAACTCCCGGTTATTTAAGGAGATAGTGGCCATTTGCGCCAAAAGCGCCGCTGCGCCCGCAGGCTCGTCGGTTCGGTGTAGGTACCCAGCATCAGCCGCAGCGCTCCTTGCTCCGCGCTGTCGTAAATGACGGTCCCTTGCTGGCGATAACGTTCGACGACTTGCGAGTGTGGATGCCCGAAGCCATTGCCGTGCCCCCGGGAAATCAGCACCGCCGAAGGCGCAAGAGCCTTGAGCAAGACAGGGGACGACGAGCTGCGACTGCCGTGATGCGGCGCCTGCAACCAATGGGTCTTGACGGCCAGCGAGGTGTTTAACAGCGCGCGCTCCGCCAGGGCATCGATATCCCCCGTCAGCAGCAAACGCTCGCCCTTGGCCTCGACCTGCATCACGCAGGACTTCTGGTTGCCGTTCTGCGCATCCGCCCATTGCCACAGGGAAAAACGTACCCCGTCCCATTGCCATTGCTCGCCGCTGACGCAAGGCTCTGCCGGCAAATAGGCCGGCAATCCCTCGGGATCGCCGCTGACCAGCCTGGCCACCGGCAAGCCGCGCTGGATGGCATCGGCGCCACCGGCATGGTCGGCATCGGCATGGCTGAGCAACATCAGGTCGAGGCGCGCGACGCCCAGCTTGCGCAACGATGGCAGTACCACCCGGGCACCCAGGTCGGAGTCGCCAAAACGCGGGCCGGCGTCGTACAGCATCGCGTGCTCGCGAGTCCGCACCAGCACCGCCAAGCCTTGCCCGACATCCAGCTGCCAGACTTCCGCCTCGCCGTATGGCAGCGTGTTTTTCGGCGGGAACACCATCAACAGCAGCATCGGCCATCCCAAGGGACGCAGCGGCACCCCCGCGGGCAGCAACAGCAGAAAGGCCCCCAGCGCGCTGATGCTCCAGGCCCAGAACGGTATGGCCGGAGCTACCCATGCCGGCCATTGTGCGGCCAGCAGCGCCAGACCGCGAAACAGCACATCCAGCAAACCACCGGCGAGCCAGAGCAAGCCTTCGCCCAGGTAAGGCACCGCCAGCAACAAGGTCCCGAGCAACGCCGGCGGCAGCACCAACAGGCTGATCCAGGGTTCCGCCAGCAGATTGGCCAGCGGCCCGCTGAGGCTGATGGGCAACCCCAGCGCCAGCAGCACCGGGCACAGGCCGATGGCGATCAGCCACTGAATACGGGTCCAGGACTGCCACCAGCGCCAGCCCCCCAGACGCCCGCCAAAGATCAGGATCAGCACCGCCACCGCAGTAAAGGACAGCCAGAATCCTGGCTGCAGACTGGCCAGCGGCTCTAACAACAGCACCGCATTCAGAGCCAGCAGGAACGGCCACCAAGCCCCCAGGTGACGAAAACGCAGGCGCCAGATCAGCACCAGGGCGACCATTACGCAGGCACGCCGAACCGGTACATCGAAGCCCGCCAGCAATCCGTACCCCAGGGCCGAAGCGAACGCCAGCCCACAGGCCCAGGGCAGCCAGGGCCAACGACCGGGCCACAGGCCATAGCGGGCCAGCCCCGCCACCAGGGCGTACATCACCGCGGCCAGCAAGCTGATGTGCTGCCCGGAAATCACCATCAGGTGCACGGTCCCGGTGTCCTGCAGGACACGCCAGTCGTCCCGGCTCAACCCCGAGCCGTCGCCCAGTACCAGGGCCACCAGGCCACCAGCGCGCCCATGGGCGTCGACTTGCAGCAAGCGCTGGCGAATGCGCGCACGCCAACTCTCCGGTGTAGCAGCCAGCAGTTGTCCATCCTTGACCGTGCCCGTGGCGCCGATGCGCTGGGCCAGCAGCCAGGCCTCGTGATCGAAAGCCTGCAGGTTGACCAGCCCGGCGGGGCGCTTGAGTTTTACCGCCAGGCGCCAGCGTTCGCCGCTGTGCACCGGCGGCCCGCCATACCAGGCCAGGCGCAGACGCTGGGGAATCCGTCCGCGCCGCGCCCGTCCTCCTTCCAGCTCGAAACGCAACACCCCCTCGGCCTGCTGCGGCAGTCCCACCACCTGGCCCTCGAGCCAGCGGGTCTGCCCATCGAGCGGTTCCGCCAAACGATCGTCCAGCGCCCATTGCGCGCTCACGCAAGCCCACGCCAGGCCCAACAGGAAAAAAGCCAATGGATAGGTACGAAACGGCAGCAGCATCAAGGCCACTGCCGGCAGCACTACCAGCCATCCGATCGCTGGCAGCGCCGGCAAAAAGCGCAGGCTTAAAAGCCCCGCCGCCAACGCTAGCATCCCTGTGCGCATAAGCCCGTCCTTGAGCATTGTCGAGGGTTCCCACTCTCAGGCTTAGCTCAGTGGGCCGGGCGCCAGCTTTATCATTTGTCACAAAGTCTGAATGGGCGCCTTCTAGAATCCGGGCATACTTGCCGCTTGAACTGACCGAGAAGCCTTATGCCCCGGCACCTATTCAAACGTTACATGCCAGATCCGACCAGCATCAGGGAACACAAGTCCTTACGCTTTCTTGGCACGTTGCTGCATGACCCCAACCTCTGGCACCTCAACCGACACTCCGTGGCGCGTGCCATGGCGGTCGGCCTGTTCGCGGCCTTTATGCCGATCCCGGCGCAAATGTTGCTGGCCGCCGTGCTGGCCATTTCCGTGCGCGGCAACATGCCGATTGCCGTGAGCCTGGTCTGGCTGACCAATCCGATCACCATGCCGCCGGTGTTCTTCTGCACCTATCAGGTCGGTGCCTGGTTGATGAACATACCTGCCCGGACCCTACCCGACGAGCTGACCTGGGAATGGATCAGCGGCGAACTCTCGACCCTCTGGCAACCCTTCCTGTTGGGCTCGGTGGTGGCCGGCCTGGTGCTGGGCGCCCTCGCCTATTGCCTGACCATGCTGTACTGGCGCTGGTGGGTCAGCCGGCAATGGCGCCGCCGCAGGCAGAGCCGGCTGTAGAAACGCAAACGGCCTCCCGAGGGAGGCCGTTGTTATTTCTGCACGGGCTTACTGGCGCATGCCACGACCGCTGACCAGCAGGCGGGCACAACCGAAGTACAGGACCACGGTGGCTACCAGCATGAAGGTAATGGCCACGCTGATCTGGATGTCGGAAACCCCCAGGATGCCGAAACGGAACGCATTGACCATATGCAGCACCGGATTGGCCAGCGACACCGTCTGCCAGAACGGCGGCAGCAGGGTGATGGAGTAGAACACCCCGCCCAGGTAGGTCAGCGGGGTCAGCACGAAGGTCGGGATGATCGAGATATCGTCGAAGTTGCGCGCAAATACCGCATTGATAAAGCCCAGCAACGAAAAGATGGTCGCGGTCAGGACCACCACCAGCAAGGTAATGCCCAGGTGATGCACTTGCAGGTGGGTGAAGAACAGCGACAGCAGCGTCACGATCACGCCCACCGCCAGCCCCCGCAACACGCCACCCAGGGTATAGCCGATGAGGATGGTGTGCGGCGATACCGGCGACACCATCAATTCCTCGATGGAGCGCTGGAACTTGCTGCCGAAGAAACTCGAGACCACGTTGCCGTAGGAGTTGGTGATCACCGACATCATGATCAGGCCCGGCACAATGTACTCCATGTAGGTGAAACCACCCATGTCACCAATCTGCCGGCCGATCAGGTTGCCGAAGATCACGAAGTACAGAACCATGGTGATCGCCGGCGGCAGCAGGGTCTGCGGCCAGATCCGGGTAAAACGCCGGACTTCGCGATAGACGATAGTGTTCAGCGCGACAAGGTTGGGCCGTAGCTCGGAACTCATACCGCCACCTTCGACAGGTTTTTCTCCACCAGGGACACGAACAACTCCTCAAGGCGATTGGTTTTGTTACGCAGGCTCAGCACTTCGATGTTCTGCTGGGCCAACTGGCTGAACAGCGCGGTGATACCCACTGCCTTGTCGACCTGGACTTCCAGGGTGTGGCTGTCGACCAGCTTGCTCGGATAGCCGATCAGTTGCGGCGCCACCTTCATGTCAGTCTTCAGGTCAAGCAGGAAGGTTTCCACATGCAACTGGCTGAGCAACTGGCGCATGCTGGTGTTCTCGACGATGGTGCCGTGGTCGATGATGCCGATGTTGCGGCACAGCTGCTCAGCCTCCTCCAGGTAATGGGTGGTGAGGATGATGGTGATGCCTTTCTGGTTCAATTCGGTGAGGAAGGTCCACATCGAACGTCGCAGTTCGATGTCCACGCCGGCGGTTGGTTCGTCGAGGATCAACAGGCGCGGTTCGTGCACCAGGGCGCGGGCGATCATCAGCCGGCGCTTCATGCCGCCGGACAGCGAGCGCGACGGCACATCGCGCTTGTCCCACAGCCCGAGCTGAGTCAGGTACTGCTCGGCCCGCTCCTTGGCGACCTTGGTCGGGATGCCGTAGTAACCGGCCTGGGTCACGACGATGTCGAAGGTCTTCTCGAACTGGTTGAAGTTGAATTCCTGCGGCACCACGCCGATGCAACGCTTGAGCGCGGCGGGCTCGCGGTCCAGGTCATGGCCGAAGACACTCACCGTGCCGCTGGTCTTGTTCACCAGGGTCGAGAGGATGCCGATGGTGGTGGATTTGCCGGCACCGTTGGGGCCGAGCAAGGCGAAGAAGTCACCTTCGGCGACATCCAGATCGATACCACTCAAGGCCTGGAAACCGTTGCCGTAGGTTTTGGTTAGCTGCCGGATGGACAGAGCGGAACTCATATCGGATTTACGCACCAAGAAGGGAGAACATTATAAGTAAGGGCGACTCGCCTACATTGCAACGGCGCCGCATGCACCCAATGGTGCTTGCCGACGCCGCACAAGTACAGTCACCTGTGTTGATAGTCAGTATTAAGTCAACGCGGTCATCACTGCCTTGCGATAGGCCGGACGCTGCTGCAAGCGTGCGTACCAGGCTTGCAGATTAGACAATGGCGGGCGCTCGATGGGCATTTCGAACCAGGCATAAATGAAGCTGCCCAGGGGGATATCGCCCATGCCGATTTCGTCGCCGGACAGGTAGGGATGTTCGGCCAGGGCCTGGTCGACCACCGCCAGCAATTCGCCGCAGCTGTTCAGCGCGGCATTGATCTTGTCCCAGTCCTGCTGCTGCGCCGGTGTGCGCAGCACACCCCAGAACAGGTGGCGGAAGGGTTCGGCAAAGGTCGAGGTGGTCCAGTCCATCCACTTCTCGGCCGAGGCCCGCGCCCGCACATCGTCCGGGTACCAGGCCGTACCGGCGGCATGGCGCGCGGCGAGATAACGCACGATGGTGTTGGATTCCCACAACACGAAGCCGTCGTCCTCGATCAGCGGAATCCGCCCATTGGGGTTCATCGCCCGATACGCCGGGGTGTCCACCACTCCAAAGGCCCCCCCGGCATCCACCGCCTCGTAGGTCAGGCCGAGTTCTTCGGCGCACCACAATGCTTTCCTGACATTCGACGAGTTTTTCCGCCCCCAGATCTTCAGCATGACCGCTCCTCAGTGATGAATGCCGAGGCAGTCTACGCCGGATCAGACCTGGCTCAAATCACTCTGCATGTCGCCCAGCAGCATCGGCATCTGCTCGGCGAACAGATGCGGATAACACGTTTCCAGGTGTTTGAAGAAGAAAGTCTCGGGGACGTCGGCGAATTGTCCGTGGTCCAACACGTATTCCATCATCTGCTCGCCCTGGCGATTGAAGGGGTGGAATACGCTGTCGTGGCGGCCATCGAATTCCAGAGGCGCCACATCGTACATCTCGCAGAGTTTCCGGTTGAACGCCGGTGTCGCCTTGACCCAGCGCCCTTGCAGGTACAGCTCGGTATAACCGTGCATGGCAAAAACGTCACTGCGCAGCAACTCCAGCAAACGCGGGGTCGACAGGTGATTGCGCACGTCCGCCAGGCCGATCCGCGCGGCGATCCCGCAATGCCGCGCACAGCCGGCGAGCAGGGTGGCCTTGGGCACGCAGTAGCTTTCGCCAGAGGCCAGGGCATGGCTGCCACGCAGGGTCTCGGGATCGCGGCTGAAGGTGTAGGGGTTGTAGCGCACGGCCTCGCGCACCGCGTAATAGAGGCTCACCGCCTGCTCCAGCGGATCGTTGCTGGCGCCACGATGAGTTTCCGCGAACTCCACCACCGCGGGGTGGTCACTATCGATGAAGCGGCTGGGACTCAAGTACTCGTGCATGGGGATGATCTCCGAGTGAAGTCCCGAGTCTAACGACGGCCTCATCCCGGCGATAACGACGTTTCGGCCAAATATCAGAGGCTACCGCTTCGAGCCTGACAAGATCGACAAGCTGCTGACCCGATGCCTGACGCGCTGCGTCCGCTTCTTCTTACCGCTTCAAGCGCACTGCCCTGTCACCCCTTTTGTCGGATGCCGACTAAGCTCTGAGGGTGATTTTGCCCCTGGCTTCACGGAGGATTAAATATGCTGTTGTTGTGGATACTGGTTCTGCTGGTCGGTATTGCCTACCTGGCCCACCGCCGCATCGCCCCCCTGCCCGCCCTGGGCGTGGTGGCCGTCTACCTGCTGGCCATGGGCGCCTTCAGCCATGCGCCGGGCTGGTTGCTGCTGATCCTCTGGGTATTGCTCGCCGCGGTGGCAGCGCCCTTGCTACTGCCCGACCTGCGCCGCAAGTACTTCAGCGCCCCGCTGTTCAGCTGGTTCCAGAAAGTCCTGCCGCCGATGTCGCAAACCGAACGCGATGCCATCGATGCCGGCACAGTCTGGTGGGACGGTGAACTGTTCAGCGGCCGTCCGGACTGGGACAGACTGCTGGCCTACCCGAAAGCGCAACTGAGCGAAGAGGAACAGGCCTTCATCGACGGCCCTACCGAAGAGCTGTGCGCCATGGTCAGCGACTGGCAGATCGGCCAGTCCATGGACCTGCCGCCCGCGGCCTGGGAGCACATGAAGCAACACGGCTTCTTTGCCCTGATCATCCCCAAGGAGTTCGGCGGCAAGGGTTTCTCCGCTTATGCCCACTCGCAAGTGGCGATGAAACTGGCGACCCGCAGCGGCGACCTGGCGTCTACCGTGATGGTCCCCAACTCCCTCGGCCCGGCCGAGTTGCTGCTGCATTACGGCACCGACGAACAGCGTAACCACTACCTGCCGCGGCTGGCCCGTGGCGACGACATCCCATGCTTCGCCCTGACCGGCCCGCTGGCCGGCTCCGACGCCGGCGCCATGCCCGATACCGGGGTGATCTGCAAAGGCCAGTGGCAAGGCAAGGAAACCATCGGCCTGCGCCTGAACTGGGAAAAGCGCTACATCACCCTGGGCCCGGTCGCCACCCTCCTCGGCCTGGCCTTCAAGGCCCACGATCCGGACCACCTGCTGGGCGAGGATGAAGACCTGGGGATCAGCCTGGCACTGATTCCGACCGACACTCCCGGCGTGGAAATCGGTCGCCGCCACCTGCCGCTCGGCGCCGCCTTCATGAACGGCCCGAACTCTGGCAAGGACGTGTTCATTCCCCTGGACTTCCTTATCGGCGGCCAGGAAATGCTCGGCAAGGGCTGGATGATGCTGATGAACTGCCTGTCGGTCGGTCGCTCCATTTCCCTGCCGGCCGTCGGCACCGGCGCCGCCAAGTTCACCAGCCTGGTGACCGGCCAATATGCCCAGGTGCGCGAGCAGTTCAACGTCCCGCTCAACGCCTTCGAAGGCATCCAGGAAGCCCTGGCCCGGATCGGTGGCAACGCCTGGCTGATGGACAGCGCGCGTATGCTCACGGCCAACGCCGTCGACCTCGGGGAAAAACCCTCGGTGCTGTCGGCCATCCTCAAGTACCACCTGACCGAACGCGGCCGCGAGTGCATCAGCCACGCCATGGACGTGCATGGCGGCAAGGCCATCATCATGGGCCCGAACAACTACCTGGGTCGCAGCTGGCAAGGCGCGCCGATCTTTATCACCGTGGAAGGCGCGAACATCCTCTCGCGCAACCTGATGATCTTCGGCCAGGGCGCCATTCGCTGCCATCCGTTCGTGCTCAAGGAAATGGCCCTGGCCGATCGCGAAGACCACGAGCAGGCGCTGGTCGAATTCGACGGCCTGCTGCTCAAGCACATCGGTTTTGCCGTGAGCAACGCAGCCAGCACCCTGGTGCTGAACTTGGGCCTGGGGCACTTGGAACAGGTGCCGGGGGACAAGCTCAGCCAGGGTTATTTCCGCGCCCTCAACCGCCAGGCCGCGGCCTTCGCGATGCTGGCCGACCTGAGCATGATGCTGCTGGGCGGCGAACTGAAACGTCGCGAACGCCTGTCGGCACGCCTCGGCGATGTGCTCAGCCATATGTACCTGGCCTCCGCCGCCCTCAAGCGCTACCACGACCTGGATTCGCCGGAGCATCTGCGGCCGTTGTTCACCTGGGCCATGGAAGAAAGCCTCGGTCAGTCGGAACGGGCGCTGGACGAACTGCTCGACAACTTCCCGAACCGGGTGCTGGGCTGCCTGCTGCGGGGGGTGGTGTTCCCATTCGGCCGCCGCCACAAAGGCCCGTCCGATCAACTGGACGCCGAGGTCGCCGAGGTCATCGGTCGGGCCAAGGGCGACCCGACCCTGGAAGAACTGCTGGCTGGCTGCTACCGCCCACAATCGGCAGAGGACCCGGTCGGCGCCCTGCAGCAGGCCTTCGACTTGTTGAGCACCAGCCATCCTCTGCAGAAAAAACTGCACGAAGCGCTGAAAAGCGGCCAGGTCAAGCCGGTCGCCGGCGAACATGCCATCGACGCCGCGCTGGAAGCCGGCGTGTTGCAACCGGTGGAAGCCCAGACCCTGCGCGAGGCTGAAGCCGCCCGACGCAAAGTCATCGACGTCGATGACTTCGCCAAGGAAGAGCTGACCCTGAGCGAAGGGAAAACCCGCTAAGGCACAAGACCGCAGGCGGATTATGAAACCGGGCGCGGGAGCTATATACTCCCGCGCCCGTTTTGCTGTTGAGGACTCATGTCATGTCCAACGTCGTCGCCGATCATCTCGTCCTGCTCGACCATTTGCGCAGTATCCTGGTCGCAGTGGGTGAAGCCGAGCAGGTTCCCGAAGAAAGCCATGCCTTGTTCCTGGAACGCTTCGACGAACTGCGCGCCTCGCTGCCGATCGACCCGATCGAAAGCCAGTACCTGGGCCAGGATCTGCTGTGCCAGGTGATGCAGCGTTATCCCCAGGTCGCCCATCTGGTACCCCGCGACCTGCTGTGGTTCTTCGCCGGGGATTGCCTGCACTACATGCCCGACGAAGAAATCGACCTGTACCAGGCGCTCGAAGAGCGCCGCTACGAGGCCGAGCAGAACGATGAGCCGTTCGACTGGAACCAGGAAAAGCAGCTGTTGGCGCTCTCCGCCCAGGACAGCAAGCACTGAGTCCCGCCCGGACACTACAAAGGCCCGCACGGTTGAACCGGCGGGCCTTTTGTTTTTCTGCCCATGAATGGCGGGCTCAGCCGGCGCCATCGCCTTCGGGCTGTTCGTAGCCTTTGGCTTCCTGCTTGCCCTGCCGGCTCAAGGTCGGCTCCTTGGCCAGGCACTCCACCAGGTAATCGATGAATACCCGCAGTTTCGGCGGCAGGTAACGGGTCGGCGAATGCAGCAGCCAGGCACCGCCATGATAGGAAGCGAGAAACGTCCAGTCCGGCAGAACCTGCACCAGCAAGCCTTGTTCCAGGGCATGCCGCGCCGTGAAGTACGGCAGGCTGCCGATGCCGATATGCTCCAGCACCGCCCCCAGCCTTACCCCGGTGTGATTGGCCGCATAACGCCCACGCACGCCGACGGTCACCGACTTGCTGCCCTTCTTGAACTTCCAGCGTGCGTCGCTGGGGGTTTCACCCAGGTAAATGCAACTGTGGTTGAGCAGATCATGGGGATGGCTCGGCGTCCCGTGCTCGGCCAGGTACTGCGGCGTGGCGCACAGCATATGGTCGATGGTCAGCAACTGGCGCCCGACCAGCCCCGCCGGAGGTCGATCGGTGATGCGGATGGCCAGGTCCACATTGTCGTCGATCAGGTCGATATTGCGATCTTCCAGCAACAGCTCGACATCGACCTTGGGATAGCGCCGCAGAAACTCGGGCATATAGGGATGCACGACAAAACGCCCCACGGCCTTGGGCACGCTGACCCGCACCAGCCCTTCGGCCTCGTGGGTGAACTGACCGCTGATTTCCATCACCGACTTGGCAGCGCTGACCATCTCGCTGCAACGCTTGAACACCTCCTCGCCCCCTTCGCTCAAGCGCAACTTGCGCGTGGTGCGTTGCAGCAGGCGAATCGCCAGCGCTTTCTCCAGCCGGGAAATGCTGCGGCTCACCGCCGACGGTGAAGAGCCCAGCTGGCGGGCGGCTTCAGAGAAACTGCCGACCTCGACGACCTTGACGAAAATCGCCATTTCACCCAGCAGCGGAAGGGGAAGATTTATGCTCACAGCACAACAGTCCTTTGAGGTTTGAACGGATTATCACGCAATTCCGTCGCACCATATAATTAAAAAAGACATTTTAATAAGGGCACGGAATATGACGCTTCGCCTCTTTTTTCATAATGATGAACTCAAGGCCAACGTTGAAGTGCTCGAATGCACCCCGCAAGACAACGAATTCGCGGTGGTCCTGCGTGCCACGATCTTCCATCCCCAAGGTGGCGGCCAACCCTGCGATACCGGCTGGATCGGCGACAGCCAGGTATTGCGCGTGGTCCAGGAACCCGAGCGGATCGTTCATTACGTCAGCCAGCCGGTGCAACCGGGCATGGTCCAGGTCCAGGTCGATGAACAGCGCCGCCAGTTCAATACCCGCATGCACTCGGCCGGGCACCTGATCGGTCATTTCGGCGAAACCCGCGGCTGGGTCCCGGTCAAGGCCCATCACTGGCCTGGCGAGGGCCGCGTGTCCTTCAAGCCCGGCGACAGCCCGCAGGAACTCGACGTCGACAGCCTGCAGAGTGGCATCGATCACTGGATTGCCGCCGACCTGCCGCGCCTGGTCTCGCTGCGTGAAGGCTCGCGGGAAATCGGTTTCGGCGAGCTTCCCGCCTATGGTTGCGGTGGTACCCACGTGAAGCGCCTGAAGGAATTGGGCAGCGTCACTATCGCCTCCCTCTCGCAAAAGAAAGGAATGCTTTCGGTTCACTACCACGTGGACTGATTCATCGGCGGTGTCGCCTTGCACATCACGCGACGCATCGCCTGACACAGGGGAAACCCGCGTGCGCGGGTTCGACGATTATCGGATAGAGGGATCTGCAGATGATGCTTGACGTCGAGCGTCTCGATGAGACGTGCATAAAGAAACTGGCCCAGGAACAAGTGCTCGCCCTGCGCATCAAGAACTTCCTGCCGCACACCCAGGCGATCCAGTTGGGCGACAAGATTCTCGCTCCCGGCTTCGAGGGCTACATCAACGCCCCCAGCATCGGGCGTATCGGCATGGCGTTTTATGAAGCGGAAAACCAGCCGCTGTTGATCGAGGACTATTTCGAGCGCGCCACCGCCAACATCGACGAACTGCGTTCGCGTTGCGCCCCCTACGCGTCTCCTGTCGACACCCTGCGCTGCATGCTCGACGAGTCCTGGCCCGCTGGCGCCCACCTGGAAAACCTGTACGGGCGCAAGATGTACGTCGGCCTGTCACGGGTGGTGAAGCCCGGCGTGTGCTTCCTCGCCCATCACGACATTTTCGCCAAGGACGCCCCCGACAGCTTCCAGGCCCACAGCCTGGAAGCGCAGTTTGCCTGCAATCTCTACCTGAACATGCCCGAGGCCGGCGGCGCCCTGCAGATGTGGGATCACGATATTTCCCCGGATCAGTTCGACGAGATGCGCGGTGACAGCTACGGCATCGATCCCGCCCTGCTCGGCACGCCCTCGCTGGAGATCCGCCCGGAGCCCGGGGATTTCATCATGTTCAATTCAAGGCGCATGCATGCCGTCACTCCGGGGGTGGCCAACCCGCGCCTGAGCCTTTCCTTTTTTGTCGGCTATCGCGGCAGTTCGTCCCCCCTGACCTTCTGGAGTTGAAATGCTTTCCAACTATCTAGGCGAATTCCTGGCCCTGGCCACCATCCACTTTCTCGCCGTGGTGGCTCCTGGGCCTGACTTTGCCGTGACCATCCGCCAGAGCGTGCGCTTTGGCCGGGTGGTCGGGCTGTGCACGGCCATCGGCATTGGCGCGGGGATTTCCGTGCATGTGCTGTACACCCTGCTGGGAGTCGGAGCACTGATGCACACCACGCCATGGCTGCTGAACGTGGCCAAAGTGGTGGGCGGTGCCTACATTCTCTATCTCGGTGTCAGCCTGCTGCGCAGCAAGCCCAAGACTTCGATCGAAGGCAGCGATGCGGGCAACGATCAGGCACAGCGGCAGACCTTGCCCAAAGCCTTCATGACCGGTTTCCTGACCAATGCCACCAACCCCAAGGCCACGCTGTTCTTCCTGGCGATTTTCACCACGGTGATCAGCGCCACCACCCCCCTCAAGGTGCAAGCGCTCTACGGTGTGTGGATGTGTTGCGTGAACGCGCTGTGGTTCGTGATCGTCGCGCTGTTCTTTTCCAGCCCGCGGGTGCGCTTGTTGTTCATGCGCATGGGCCATTGGTTCGAACGGACCATGGGGGTGATCCTGATTCTGTTCGCCGGGCGCCTGATCCTGTCGATGTAAACCGCCCAACGCCCTGCTCGATCGAGCCGCCGGAAATCCGAAAGACTCGGTTTCTCGTTCAACCAAGACCACCTGATGGGCTCCAGATCGTCCAGTGCGCTGATGGCCAGGACATCTGTTACCCATGGGTGCGAGCGGAACTGCGATACCCAGCTGGTCGGCGTCGGCCTGAAGTCGCGCAGGGCGCGGGCAAGGACTTCAGCGTCAACTTCGACGGCAATGGCCTGCTCAACCTGCAGGTGAACGGTACCGTGGTGGATGCCCTGGTGCAGAACGGTGGCCTGCTCAAGGGCGACGGCAACCAGCCAGCAGCCTGCTGAAAAGCGTGGTAAGCAACCAGGACGTGATCGAGGCCAAGACCTTGCAGAACAAGGCCGTGAAAAAAAGGGGGCAATGATTCCGCCGAATCATTGCCCCTCTGGCGCCTCTCAACACCCTCCTCTCGGGCGCTACTTCTCGACCACGGCATCAGCACAGTCGGTGTCCGAAACGCGGGACCGGGCGAGGCGATAGATGGATGCGCAGTAGAACAGCAGCGCCAAGGTCGCCAGCAAGCCGCCGGCCAAACCGATATAGGCGAACCCGAGCTGGCTCCCTACCCAACTGCCAAACAACGCACCACCACCAATGCCGATGTTGTAGATCCCCGAAAACAGCGCCATTGCCACATCGGTAGCGTCCGGAGCGAGCACCAGGACCCTGGACTGCAAGGCCAGCCCGAAGCCCATGATCGCCATCCCCCAGATCAGGCTGAGCCCGCCCAGATACGAGACCTCACCGCTCAACGGCAACAGCAATGCCAGGCACAGGATGAGCGAAGCCACCGTCACCAGCAGAAAGCGCTGTGGGCTGTAGCGGTGAAACCTGCTGAACAGTAGCGAGCCGAAAATACCCGCCCCGCCGAACAGCAGCAGGATGAGGGTCACCACATCGCCACTCAAGCCGGCCACCCCCTTGATGAAAGGCTCGATGTAGCTGTAGGCAGTGAACTGCGCGGTAACCACCAGGGCCGTCAACACATAGAGCGCCACCAGCGCAGGCCGCTTGGACAATACCGGCAGGCTCCTGAGAGAACCCGAGTTCTGGCTGGGCAACAACGGCAGGCTCCTGGCCAGCCAGAACACCAGCACAGTGGCCAGGCCAGCGATCACGATAAAGGTGGTGCGCCAGCCCATGGCCTCGCCCAGCAACCTACCGAGAGGAATACCCAGCACCATCGCCAGGGAAGTACCGGTGGCCAGCAAGCCCAGGGCCTGGACCTGTTTTCCCGGTGGTGCCAGACGCACCGCCAGGGATGCGGTGATGGACCAGAACAGCGCATGGGATAGGGCCACACCGATCCGGCTCAGCAACAGCATGCCGAAACTCGTGGCCAGCCCCGACAGGATATGACTGGCGATGAACATCCCGAACAGCACGAGCAACAGCTTGCGCCGCTCGACGTTACGCGTCAGCAGCATGACCGGCAGCGAAGTCAGGGACACTATCCAGGCATAGAGGGTGAGCATCAGGCCGACCCGGGCCGTCGACAGATCGAAGCTGCTGCCGATCGAGCTCAACAGCCCGACGGGAACGAACTCCGTGGTGTTGAACACAAAGGCCGCCAAGGCCAGTGCAATGACCGCTCGCCAATTACCCTTAGTTGTCGCCACGGAGATACTCATTAAAAGGTTGCATCACTCTATCGATGGTCAATCAGGTCCAGACCTTCGCAAACCCCGTGCCAGACGCACATTCACAAAGGTTGGGTGCACGGTCAGGAGCATACAGGCGCCGAACAGCATCTGCGCAGCGTACAGGACAAGGGGAAAAGCAGCGTCATCCCGAGGCTACAAGGCCCCATGGGCCGAATCTCGGTCACTGCCGACAGAAACGAAAAAAAGGGTCCCGAATGGGACCCTTTTTCGATGGACTACAGACCTTTGACAATCTGTAGCTCTATGTTTGGAGCGGGAAACGAGACTCGAACTCGCGACCCCGACCTTGGCAAGGTCGTGCTCTACCAACTGAGCTATTCCCGCAAATGGCGTCCCCTAGGGGACTCGAACCCCTGTTACCGCCGTGAAAGGGCGGTGTCCTAGGCCACTAGACGAAGGGGACACGCTACCCGGAACACATGGTGTGTGTTTCGGTGTCCAGATCCGCATCCTAAGACGTGGTTCTGGTTTCACTCAGCCCCGCCCGAAAGCAGTGCCGTTTAAAATTGGAGCGGGAAACGAGACTCGAACTCGCGACCCCGACCTTGGCAAGGTCGTGCTCTACCAACTGAGCTATTCCCGCATTGGCGTCCCCTAGGGGACTCGAACCCCTGTTACCGCCGTGAAAGGGCGGTGTCCTAGGCCACTAGACGAAGGGGACACACTACAACATTCACTCCCTGCCGCGTTTCGCTGTGTGCTTTACGCTGCAAGTGGCGCGCATTCTATGGATGGATTGGAAGGTCGTCAACCCCCTGATATAAATTTATTTAAATCAATGACTTCGGGGTGGTTTGCGAGCCCTTTCGGGCATTTGTGCAGCCTGTGCCTTGACGCCTATATTCTGACACTCGACAAGGCGCTATAGTCCACATTCTTGGGTGATGGCAATATGAGGCCATCCAGAGATTTCCTATATAAGCAGAGAATCGGCCTGTTTCTGCTCGTCGACCTGCGCTAGGCGCCCCAAGGCTAAGTCACTACACTCGCCACTCGTACGCGAACCCCAGAAAGAGGTCTTACACGGTGACACCACTCATGATCACCCTGCTAGTAGTAGCCGGGATCGTACTATTGATCGCCATTGGCTACATGAACCATGTGGTGGAAAACAACAAACTGGAAAAGGCCCGTACCAAGGTCGAACTCAATGACCGCCTGCGCCGCTGCGGCGAAATCACCGAGACCTTCCCCGGCCAGTTCATGTCGCCGGCGCTCAAGCTGCTGATAACCCGACTGGAGCTCAACGTCGTTCAGCGTCTGTTGAACCTGAACAAGTCCGATGCCACGCTCAAGGCGCGTATCGCCGAATTGAACGCGCTGGTCGGCCAGGGCGAATCGATCCCGGTCAGCAACCCGCCCTGCCCGATCCAGACCGAAGTCAAGGCCAAGGACGTGCGCTTTCTCCTGGAAGCGCTGCATGGCCAGGTGACGCGCGCCGCCCAGGACGGTTTCCTGCCGGCCAATGAAGCCAAGCACTGGATCAGGGAAATCCGCCACATCCTGGTGCTGCTGCACATCGAGTTCTTCAACAACCTCGGCCAGTACGCCCTGCAGCAGGAACAACCCGGCCAGGCGCGCCTGGCGTTCGAGCGTGGCGTGCAGTACCTGCGCAAGCAGCCGGACCCGGCGGTCTATCGGGAACAGCTGGAGTACCTGGAAAAACTCCTGGCCCGCTCCAACGCGATGGTGTTGACCAACATCCAGCCGGTCGAAGGCGAGGTCAACCAATTGACCGAAGGCCTGAAGGTCGTCGAAGCCGATGCCGACTGGAAGAAGAAAGCCATTTACGACTGACCGGCAACAGCCGCGCGAGCCACTCGCGCGGCACGGTCGATAAGGCTGCGCCCCTGGCGGCGCAACCTGTAGCAAGCACCCACGGCATTACAACCGGAAATGCCCGACCATCCCCTTCAACTCCGCCCCCAACTGCGCCAGCTCGATGCTCGACGCCGCATTGCCCTGCATGGCCAGTGAGGATTGATCGGCGCTGGCGCGAATGCTGGTGACGCTGCGGTTGATCTCTTCGGCGACCGAGCTTTGTTGCTCGGCGGCCGCGGCGATCTGCTGGTTCATCTGTTGAATCAGCGACACCGCCGTGGCGATGCTGCCCAGCGCGCTTTCGGTCTGCAATGCATCGCTGACCGCCAGCTTGACCAGTTCGCCGCTGCTCTGGATCTGCTGCACCGAGGACTGCGCCGCCGAACGCAGGGCACTGACCAGGCGCTCGATCTCTTCGGTGGATTGCTGGGTGCGCTTGGCCAGGGCCCGTACCTCGTCGGCGACCACTGCAAAGCCCCTGCCCTGCTCGCCGGCACGCGCCGCTTCGATGGCCGCGTTCAGCGCCAGCAGGTTGGTCTGCTCGGCGACGCTCTTGATCACGCTGAGCACGGTGCCGATGTTCTGGATCTCGGCGCTGAGGCTTTCGATGCTGGCGCTGGCGCCGGTGGCCGAATCCGCCAGTTGTTCGATGCGCTGCATGCTCTGGCGCACCACCTGCTGGCCGCTTTCGACCTTGTCGTCGGCAGTCTGCGCCGCTTGCGCCGCTTCTTCGGCGTTGCGCGCGACATCGTGCACGGTGGCGGTCATCTGGTTCATTGCCGTCGCCACCTGCTCGGTTTCTTCCTTCTGGCTGCTGACCTCCAGATTGGTCTGCTCGGTCACCGCCGACAGCGACTGGGCGGAGCTGGCCAACTGTTCGATGCCCGCCTGCAGGCCGCTGACAATACCGCTCAGGCCGCTACCCATCTGTTGCATCGCCAGCATCAACTGGCCGATTTCATCGCGGCGCGTCACCTCCACCGTAGCGCTCAGGTCGCCGGCGGCGATCTGCTGCGCCACGCGCATCACGCTGCGCAGCGGAGTGACGATCAAGCGGGTAATGATCCAGGCCGCCAGCACGCCCACCAGCAACGCCAGGGCCGAGGAAGCGATGATCAGCAGCGAGTTCTTTTTCAGCTCCGCCTGCATCGACTGATCCTGCGCGCCGTATGCCTGATCGACCCGCTCCATCACTTGCGCGGCGCGCTCATGCAACTGCTGATAGACCTTTTTCTCCTGCGCTAGCAAGCCGGTGTATTCGGCGAGCTTTTCGCTGAAGCCACCGATATGCCCGACCACCTCGTTGAGCACGGTCTGATAACCGGCGTCCTTGACCACGGTCTTGAGCTGCTCGGCCTGGGCCAGGGCCTGGTCGGCCTGTTCGATCTTGCCCTGCTCGACCTCTTCCTCGCCCTTGCGGCTCTGGTCCAGGCGTACCCGGGCTTCGTTCATGGCTTGCAGCATCAGGCGCGAGACCTGGCTGACCTGACTGGCCTGCTCGACGAACTCGCTGCCCTCCTTGCCGGCGGACTCCTTGAGGCTATAGGTGCCGTCGTCGGCCAGACCGGCCTGCAGCACATCGAGGTTGTTGGCCACGCTGGACACCGACCAACTGGCCATTTCCAGCGCCAGGTCCTTGGCCTGGGTCAGCTCGACGAACTCGTCGAAGGCCTTGCGGTAAGCCCCCAGCGCCTGCTCGACGTCGGTCATCACCGGCACGTTCGCCGCCGAGCGCTCCTTGAGCTGCGCCGCCAGCCCCAGCAGGCCATCGACGCCCTCGTGCAAGGCGTCCGCGGTTTTTGCGTCGCCGTGCAAGGCATAGTTCTGTTCGAGCAGACGGACCTTGAGCAGACCGCTGTTGAGCGACGACATCTGCTTGAGTCCATCGAAACGCTGGCTGATGGTCTGCAGGGACCAGACGCCTATGGCCGCCACCAGTGCCGTCAGAAGCAGCACCAGGGTGAAACCGACACCCAGTTTTTTCGCCATGCCGAGGTTGGCAAAACGTCCGTTCGTGGCCGAATTCATTGCGCTCAGTCCCCTTCCAGTCCCCAATGGCGACAGGGCCATTGTCCCGTTTTGCAGGTTCGCAACGGGTTGTACTGGAGCACAAGTCTCTGGCGTCGGAATAATGGCAAAAAGCTACGTTCAGGTCGTTTTCAGAATGGTCGAGGTCGATCCGGTACAGCCCCGGCAAGGCTCATTCACCAGGGCCGTCCATAAGGCAGGCAAGCGTCAGATGGCGGTGGCCCCCCCGTCGACCGCCAGCGCATGGCCGGTGGTGAAGGCCGCGCCGTCGCTGCACAGATACAGCACCGCGCTGGCGATTTCCTCGACCTTGCCGATCCGCCCGACCGGGTGCATCGCCGCGGCAAATTCGGCTTTCTTCGGGTCGGCCTCGTAGGCGCGGCGGAACATATCGGTATCGATCACCGCCGGGCACACCGCGTTGACGCGGATTTTCTTCTTCGCGTACTCGATGGCCGCCGACTTGGTCAGGCCGATCACCGCGTGCTTGGAGGCGGCATAGATGCTCATCTTCGGCGCCGCGCCAAGGCCGGCCACCGATGCGGTGTTGACGATGGCCCCGCCACCCTGGGCGAGCATCAGCGGCAACTGGTGCTTCATGCACAGCCACACGCCCTTGACGTTGACCGCCATGATCGCGTCGAACTCGTCCAGGGTGCCGTCCGCCAGCTTGCCCTTCTCGATTTCGATCCCGGCATTGTTGAAGGCATAGTCGAGGCGCCCGTAGCGGCTTACCACCTGGGCCATCAGGTTCTGCACATCCGCCTCGTCGGTGACGTTGCAACGCACGAACGACGCCTCGCCACCGGCGGCGCGAATCAATTGCACCGTGCCTTCGCCACCGGCGACGTCCAGGTCCGCCGCCACCACTTTCAGCCCCTCTGCGGCGAAAGCCAGGGCCGTGGCCCGGCCAATACCCGCCGCTGCGCCGGTGACCAAAACGACCTGGCCGGAAAACGTCATGCTCATGGTGATGCCCTCGATGGAATGCATGGATCGGATTGGCCCAGTCTAGGCACAGGCAACGAGCATGCGGCAGCACTATCAGAGGGCCGGTTGCCCACTTATCCGCCATGGTGATGAAGGCTGCCTACGACCATCACGCCTCTGGATCGCCCCCTATTCGCCACAGCGGCAAACCTTGCGGCATCGGGGCTGAAGGTCTATCAACTAGGGTTCCATTGATCCTTGAGTGCCTGCCATGACCACCCTGACCAATCGCCAGTTCCTGCTCGCCAAACGCCCGGTGGGCGCGGCAACCCGCGAAACCTTCACCTACCAGCAGGTTCCCGTCGGCGAACCGGCGGCCGGGCAGATCCTGGTGAAGAACCAATACCTGTCCCTCGACCCGGCCATGCGCGGCTGGATGAACGAAGGCAAGTCCTACATCCCGCCGGTGGGCATCGGTGAAGTGATGCGTGCGCTGGGCGTGGGCCAGGTGATCGCCTCGAACAATCCCGGCTTCGCCGTCGGCGACTACGTCAATGGCGCCCTGGGCGTGCAGGACTATTTCCTCGGCGAGCCGCGTGGCTTCTACAAGATCGATCCGAAACTGGCGCCGCTGCCGCGCTATCTGTCGGCCCTGGGCATGACCGGCATGACCGCCTATTTCGCCCTGCTGGACGTCGGTGCGCCGAAAGCCGGTGAAACCGTGGTGCTGTCGGGCGCGGCCGGCGCGGTGGGCAGCATTGCCGGGCAGATCGCCAAGATCAAAGGCTGCCGGGTGGTCGGCATCGCCGGCGGCCAGGACAAGTGCAAGTACCTGATCGACGAGCTGGGCTTCGACGGGGCCATCGACTACAAGAGCGAAGACATCCATGCCGGCCTCAAGCGTGAATGCCCGAAAGGCGTCGATGTGTATTTCGACAACGTTGGCGGCGACATTCTCGATGCCGTGCTCAGCCGCCTGAACTTCAAGGCCAGGGTGGTGATCTGCGGCGCCATCAGCCAGTACAACAATAAGGAAGCGGTCAAAGGCCCGGCCAACTACCTGTCGTTGCTGGTCAATCGCGCGCGCATGGAAGGCTTTGTGGTGATGGACTATGCGGCCCGGTTCGCCGCCGCCGGGCAGGAAATGGCCGGTTGGATGGCCAAGGGGCAGCTCAAGAGCAAGGAGGATATCGTCGAGGGGCTGGAAACTTTCCCGGAAACGCTGGCAAAGCTGTTCAGCGGCGAGAACTTCGGCAAGCTGGTGCTGAAGGTTTGAGACGGGCTTTTTGAATGGCGTTGGCGAACAAGCTCGCGCCTACAGGAAACGCATACCCCCTGTAGGAGCGAGCTTGCTCGCGATAGCGCGAAGCGCGCTTACGCCAGCTCGGCCACCACGGCCGCCAGGGCCTTGGCCGGATCCGCCGCCTGGCTGATCGGACGGCCGATCACCAGGTAATCGGAACCGGCATCCAGCGCCTGGCGCGGGGTAAGGATGCGTCGCTGGTCGTCCTGGGCACTACCCGCCGGACGAATCCCCGGCGTCACCAGTTGCAGCGACGGGTGCGCGGCCTTCAGTGCCTGGGCTTCCAGGGCCGAACAGACCAGGCCGTCCATGCCGGCCTTTTCCGCCAGGGCGGCGAGGCGCAGCACCTGTTCCTGCGGCTCGATATCCAGGCCGATGCCGGCCAGGTCTTCACGCTCCATGCTGGTCAGCACGGTCACGCCGATCAGCAGCGGTTTCGGGCCGCTGCGCTGGTCGAGCACTTCGCGGCAGGCCGCCATCATGCGCAAGCCACCGGAGCAGTGCACGTTGACCATCCACACACCCATCTCCGCGGCGGCCTTGACGGCCATCGCGGTGGTGTTGGGGATGTCATGGAATTTCAGGTCGAGGAAGACCTCAAACCCCTTGTCGCGCAGGGTGCCGACAATTTCCGAAGCGCAACTGGTGAACAGTTCCTTGCCGACTTTGACCCGGCACAGCTTGGGGTCCAGCTGATCAGCCAGTTTCAGTGCGGCGTCACGGGTGGGAAAGTCCAGGGCGACGATGATAGGGGTCTGGCAAGCGGACATGAAGGGGCTCTCAGGCAAGTCGAAATCGGCGCGGATTGTAGCGCAAGCGGCGGCGCTCCGGGACCCGATGATCGGTAATTCATCGCCAACGGCAGCTTGCGTACCGACAAAAACCCGCAGATGCCCGCGCCTGACGGCAATTGTGTCGAGCCCGATACACTTCCGACACGCCGGCAACAACCAGCCCGGCTACCCTCGCCAACCGCAACACTCCCGAACAGCACTTCCAGCCCCAGGGCCGGACGCCTATGCTGAAGCCACCACCTCGCCGCCCCTCTTTGTGGCAGGCAGCCTACCAGGCAGATGATCGCACCCATGCACAACATTCCTGCTCCCCTTAACGACGATCAGAAAGCACCTGGCACGGGTGACGACAAGCGCTGGAACACCCGGGCGCTGATCGTCGACGACGACATACCGATCCGCGAACTGCTGATCGACTACCTGGCCCGCTTCAATATCCACGCCACCGGCGTGACCGACGGAGCGGCGATGCGCCAGGCCTTGCAGGCGGAACACTTCGACGTGGTGGTGCTCGACCTGATGCTGCCCGGCGAAGACGGCCTGTCCCTGTGCCGCCGGCTGCGCACCGAATCGGACATCCCGATCCTGATGCTCACCGCCCGCTGCGAGCCCACCGACCGGATCATCGGCCTGGAGCTGGGGGCCGACGACTATATGGCCAAGCCCTTCGAGCCCCGGGAACTGGTGGCGCGGATCCAGACCATCCTGCGTCGGGTCCGCGACGACCGCACCGAACAGCGGGCCAATATCCGCTTCGACAACTGGCGCCTGAACAGCGTGCTGCGCCAGCTGATCTCCGCCGATGGCCTGGTGGTGCCGCTGTCCAACGCCGAGTTTCGCCTGCTCTGGGTGTTCATCGAACGCCCGCGCCGAGTGCTAAGCCGCGAACAGCTGCTGGACGCTGCCCGTGGCCGCTCCATCGAAGCCTTCGATCGCAGCATCGACCTGCTGGTCTCGCGCCTGCGGCAGAAGCTCGGCGACGACCCGAAATCGCCGCAGTTGATCAAGACCGTGCGCGGCGAAGGCTACCTGTTCGACGCCCGAGACATCGGCTGATGCGTGGGCGCTTCGATACGCTGTTCGGCCGCCTGTTCGGGGTATTGCTGATCGCGATCGTGCTCGCCCACCTGCTCGCCTTCTTCTGGTTCCGCCTCTACGGCCCGCCTCCGCATCCGCATCCGCCGGCCAGCGAATTCAGCGGCCAGCCACAACCCGGTAGCGGACGCTTCGAACCGCGGCCGCCGCGGCCCTGGTTCGGCGGGCCGATCGTGCCGCTGACCTTCCAGTTCATCTCGCTGATCATCGCCGCCTGGTACGGCGCCAAGCTGCTGACCCGGCCGATCCAGCGCCTGAGCGATGCCGCCGAGCGTCTCAGCGAAGACCTCGACAGCCCGCCGCTGGACGAGTCCGGCCCGCGGGAAGCGCGGCAGGCGGCCCATACCTTCAACCTGATGCAACGGCGCATCCAGGAGCAGGTCAAGCAGCGCGGGCGCATGCTCGGCGCGGTTTCCCATGACCTGCGCACGCCCCTGTCGCGCCTCAAGCTGCGGCTGGAACAGATCGAAGACAACAAGCTGCAGGGCCAGATGCGCCAGGACCTCGACGACATGATCAGCATGCTCGACGCGACCCTGAGCTATCTGCACGAACAGCGCACCAGCGAGGCCCGGCAGTGGATGGACGTGCAGGCGTTGGTGGAATCGCTCTGTGAAAACGCCCAGGACCAGGGTGCCGACGTGCAGACCAGCGGCCATTGCGCGCCCTTGCAAGTACAGCCGATGGCCCTGCGCTCCTGCCTGAACAACCTGCTGGACAACGCCCTGCGCTATGCCGGACATGCCCGCATCAGCCTGCAGGACAGCCGCGAGCAGGTGCTGATCCGGGTCATCGACCACGGCCCGGGCATCGCCGAAGACCAGCGCGAAGCGGTGTTCGAACCCTTCTATCGGCTGGAGGGCTCGCGCAACCGCAACTCCGGCGGCGTCGGCCTGGGCATGACCATCGCCCGCGAGGCCGCCGAACGCCTGGGCGGGCAACTGCACCTGGAAGAAACCCCCGGCGGCGGCCTGACCACCGTGGTGCGCCTGCCCCGCGCCTGAACCGCCCGTGTGTACCGACCGGTACAAACCTCACATACCCACGACACCTGGCCGCCTGAGCGCCGCCGTCACCGTAGCCGCTGCCGAGCAGCGGCTACAGGGAGAGCGGGCACGGATGCCCGCGTTCTGCATGAATCAGCGCTTGTCTTCGACCCGTGCCTGGCTGGCGCTCCAGTCGGTCAACAGGCTGTAGGCCACAGCCAGCAGGGTCGGGCCGATGAACAGGCCGATGAAGCCGAACGCGATCAACCCGCCGAAGACCCCGAGCAGCACGATCACCAGAGGCAGGTTACCGCCCCGGCTGATCAGGTAGGGTTTGAGCACGTTGTCGACGCCGCTGATGATGAAGGTGCCCCAGATACCGAGGAACACCGCCATCCCGTATTCGCCCTTCCAGGCCAGCCAGGCGGTGGCTGGAATCCACACCAGCGGCGGCCCCATGGGAATCAGGCTGAGCAGGAAGGTGACGATGCCCAGCACCAGCGCGCCCGGCACGCCGGCGATCAGGAACCCGATCAGGGCCAGGATCGCCTGGGCCGCCGCGGTGCCGATCACACCGTTGACCACCCGCTGCACCGTACCGGCCACCAGTTCGATGTAGTAGCCGGCGCGATCGCCGATCAGGCGCTCCAGCAGCCCATGGACGAACGCCGCCAGGCGCGGACCGTCGCGATAGAAGAAAAACACGAAGACGATGCTCAGGGTCAGTTCGAGGATCCCGCCACCGATCTGCGCACTGCGGGCCAGCAGCCAGTTGCCGACCTGCCCCAGGTAAGGCTTGACCGCCAGCATCATCGCCGCGCCCTGCTGGTCGATGCTGTTCCACAGCCCCACCAGCCGTTCGCCGACGAAGGGCACGCCGACCAGCCAGCCCGGCGCTTCGGGCAGGCCATCGACCTGCACATCCTTGATAAAGGCAGTGGCATCGCGCACATGGTCGGCCAGGTTGAAACCAAGCCAGACCAGTGGCGCTGCCACCAACAGCATCCAGCCCAGGGTCAGCACGGCCGCGGCCAGGGACTCGCGGCCATTGAGCCAGCGGGTCAGCAGGCGCATCAGCGGCCAACTGGCAAACGCCAGTACCGCCCCCCAGAACAACGCGGACCAGAACGGCGCCATGACCCAGAAGCTGGCGCCGAACAGCACCAGAAGCAGGATCTGCACCAACAGGCGATCATTATTGAGCATGTAGGATCTCGAGAAAGGTCAACTCACCAAGCGTAGGCGAACGGCGGATCACTCGTTCGCCTGCGCTCGTTCAATGCAACAGTTCAGCGCAGCAGCTCGAGGCGCAGGCCAGGAGCCTCGCTACCGCCGGTTTCCATGCGTGCCGCCCGCACACCCTGGCCGATCAGGGCCTGGCGCCAGGCTTCGGCATTCGGCCCGGAAACACTGACCCGCAAGGTGGTATCGAGGTTCAACCCGCGCGACAGCAAGGTCAGCCAGGTGGGCTGGGGGTCGCCGCCGAGCTTGGGCAGGTCCAGCTCGCCGGTGTCCTTGAGCTGGCGCAACAGGGTGGCCGAGGTCGGCAACAACTCGCCCAGGGGAGTACTGGCGTCGAATTGCTCGACATGCAGGTACGCCCGGCGATTGCCGCGGGTAATGCTGTACAGGGCCACCAGCGAATTGTCGTTGGGCGCGGCCAGGCGCAACAGCAGGTAGGCCTGCTGGGCATCGGCGCCGTACAGCTTGGCGTTGCCGAACACCTCGTTGGCCCACAGGCTGCTTTCCCCGCAATCCCGGGCCTGGCACCAGAACAACAGTTCGGCGCCCTGCTTCTGCAAGGCTTCGCGGGCGGCGGTAAAGGCCGCGGTCGAGGAATGTTCCGGCGGCAGCTCGTAGGTCACCGAAGTCGCGGTGCCGCGCGCGCCGACCTGGCCATCGAAACGCAGCTGGCCGCTGATCTTGCGGATCGACCCCATGGGATAGATCCGCTCCATCTCGCTCGCCGGGCGGTAGTCGACGATCTGCGCGTCAGGCATGCGCGGCACGATCGGCAAGTCATGGCTGCCGGGCAAGTCGGCGGCGAGGAGCAAGGGGCTGGCACAGGACAACAGCAGGGCACTGAATAAACGCATGGGTGCTCTCATCGGATCAGCATGGCCTGGGCGCCCTTGATGACACTGGCGTCATCCGTGCGCTGCGGAACCAGCAGCCCGCGCTGCACCGCCGGGCGCGCCTCGAGGGTCGCCATCCAGCGTTGCAGGGCCGTCAGGCCTTCCACCGGCACCCCGGACCATTCATGGCCGCGCACCCAGGGAAAGGTAGCGATATCAGCAATGCTGTAGTCGCCAGCGAGGAATTCGACCTCCTGCAAACGGGTGTCGAGCACCTCGTACAAGCGCCGGGTTTCATGCTGGTAACGATCGATGGCGCCCTGGAGCTTTTCCGGAAAGTAGCGGAAGAACACATTGGCCTGGCCCTGCATCGGGCCGATGCCGCCCATCTGGAACATCAGCCACTGGATCACCCGGGAACGCCCCTTGGGATCGCTGGGCAGCAACTGCCCGCTGAGTTCAGCCAGGTAGATGAGAATCGCGCCGGACTCGAACACGGCAAAATCGCCATTGGCGCGGTCGACAATCGCCGGAATCCGGCCATTGGGATTGATCTTGAGAAAGCCTGGAGCCTTTTGTTCCTTCTTGTCGAAACTCAGGGCATGCACCGTATAGGGCAGGCCGAGTTCCTCGAGCACGATAGAGACCTTGTGGCCATTCGGGGTCGCAGCGGTGTAGAGATCTATCATGGTTGTCTCCCATTTCAACCCGCCCAGCCTCGACAGTTGCCCGCTGCAAGTCAAGAAACGGCGAAAAACCTATTGAAACAGTCTGCAACAAGGCTCGCGCCGGCTTCGTCGTTCAAGTGCAGGTGATGGCCACCGGGCAGCTGTTCCCGGCTGAAGGGTAGCCGTTCCAGCAACTCCGGGTGCTTGGCCAGCATGCCGTCGGCCGCCACCACCAGTTGGGCCGGACAGGACAGGCGCTGGACGAACGTCATGGCCTGCTCCTGGGTCAGGCGCAGCGGCGAAGCCAGGGTCAGGCGGCTGTCGCTGCGCCAAGTGTAGCCCCCCGGGACCGGCATCAGGCCACGTTGCGCGAGCAGTTCGGCGGCTTCGCGGCTGACCGCGACCACGCCTTTCATCCGCGCCTCGATGGCGCGGTCCAGGGTGGCGTAGACCGGCTTGCGCTTTTCCCGCAGGTCCAACTGGGCCTGCAAGGCCATGCCCATGCGCTCGGCGGCATTCTCACCGGTGGCGGTCGGCGGAATCACCCCGTCGATCAGCGCCAGGTGGCTCACCCGCTCGGGCAACGAGCCGGCCAGCACCAGCGAGACAATCGCTCCAAGGGAATGCCCGAGCAGGCCAAAGCGTTTCCAGCCCAGTTGCTCGGCGACCTGCAACACGTCGTACACGTAATCCCAGAGCGCATAGCTGGCACCCAGGGGGCGGTGTCCGGAATGGCCGTGCCCGGCCATGTCCAGGGCGACAATGCGCAAGCCACGCAGCCTGGGCGCCAGCCGCGCGAAGCTGTTGGCGTTGTCCAGCCAGCCATGCAAGGCAATGACCGGCAAGCCGTCCTCGGGGCCGAACAGGTGCGCCGCCAGCTCGATATGCGGCAGGCTCAGGCGGACCTCTTCCACCGCGGCGCTCATGCGCAACTCCGTTCGGCGCGGGCTTCCCAGCGGCCGAAGAGTTTTTTCAACAGGGCCGCGGTGTCCTGCGGGCGCTCCAGCGGGAACATGTGCCCGCCCGGCATGCTCAGGGATTCGCCATGGGGCATGCGCCCGACACTGCTGGCATGGTGCTTCATCACCACCCGGCTCTGGCGCCCGCGCACCACCGCCAGCGGCACCTTCAACTGCCGGGGGCGGCCCGGGCTGGTGTGTGGTACGCCGCGATAGATGCTGATCTCGGTGGCCGGGTCGAAGCGTAGCCGCAAACGGCCGTCGACCTGGTGCAGGCCGTGTTGCAGGTAGGCGTCGAAACACTCGGGGTCGAAGCCGCGGAACAGGGTCTTGCCGGCAAAATACTTGCGCGCCGACTCCAGGTCGCTGAACTCCTCGCGCCGTCCCAGGGTCCGGCCGGCTGGGGTCAGGCGATCGATAAAACCGAAACGCTTGGCGGCGCGAATCACCCATTGATCGGCACGGGTCAGCACCGGCGAGTCGAGCATCACCACCCCGCGATACAGCTCCGGGCAACGCAGCGCCGCGTGCAGGTGCAAGACACCGCCGAAAGAATGGCCGACGCCCCACACCGGCTCGGCCTGCTGTTGCAGATGGTGGATCAGTTCGTCCACCAGGTTCAGCCAGTTGTCGTCCGCCGGAAAGCGCGGATCGTGGGCGTGCTGCTGCAAATGCGCCACTTGATATTCGGGCGCCAGGGCGGCGAACAACTTGCCGTAGGTCCCCGAGGGAAACCCGTTGGCGTGAGCGAAAAACACCTGTTGCGACATACCGGCTAACTCATGAACAAAAAACGATGGCTGATTGTCCGCACGCCATTACCCGACGGCAATGACAGTAACGGTCAAGAATGATGACACGCAGCCTCTGCCTATGGGGATCACTCAACGAGCCGGTGGCGTCTGCCCCAGCGGCACCACGGCCATGGTCAGGCGCGATACGCAGCTGGCCTTGCCTTCGTCGCTGCAGAGGCGAATATCCCAGACATGGGTGGTACGCCCGATATGAATCGCCCTGGCCACCGCCGTCACCCGGCCGGAACGCAGGCCGCGCAGGTGGTTGGCGTTGATCTCCAGGCCCACGCAGTAGAACTTGCTGGCGTCGATGCACAGGTAGCTGGCCATGGAGCCGACCGTTTCCGCCAGCACCACCGAGGCGCCGCCATGCAGCAGGCCATAGGGTTGGTGGGTGCGATGGTCGATCACCATGCTCGCGGTCAGGGACTCGTCGTCGAAGGACTCGAAGCGGATGTCCAGCACCTCACCAATGGTGTTTTTCTGGATCGCGTTCAGTTGCTCGATGTTCGGGGTGGTACGCCATAAGCTCATCACTGCATCCTTTAAGGTGGTTATCCGCGCTCAATCCTGCCACAGCACCGCTTCGGAGCGCTCGCTCCACTCTTTGAAGCGCTCGCCGTAGGTGGCTTCGATGACATTGCGCTTGATCTTCAGGGTCGGGGTCAGAAAGCCGTTTTCCACCGCCCAACTGTCCTTCACCACCACCAGGCGGTGCAAGCGCTCATGCTTGTCGAGCGCACCGTTGACCTCATCGAGCAGGCTTTCCAGGCTCGCATGCAGGCCGCCACGGGCGTTGCCTGCGGCGTCCTGCAAACCAGCCGCGGACAACACGCACAAGCCCAACGGCGCACTCAGGCCATCGCCGACCACGCATACCTGCTCGATCCGCGCATGCACCGCCAGCCGGTTCTCGATCGGCGCCGGGGCCACGTACTTGCCCTTGCTGGTCTTGAAGATTTCCTTGAGCCGCCCGGTCAGGCGCAGATTGCCATCGGCGTCCTGCTCGCCCTTGTCGCCGGTACGCAGGAAACCATCCGCGGTGACGGTTTGCGCAGTCTTCTGCGGGTCCTTGAAGTAGCCGAGCATAGTCGCCCCGCTGCGCACCTGGACCTCTCCAGCCTCGTCGATCCGCACCTCGACGTCCGGGCAGGGCCGACCGATCCAGCCGGGTACATGCTGGCCGCTGCGGCCGATGTGGGAATAACCGCAACTTTCGGTCATGCCGTACACCTCCAGCACGTCGAGGCCCAGGCGCTGGTACCAGTCCAACAGGGTCTGCGGCACCGGCGCGGCGCCGGACAAGGCGACCCGCAGCGCATCCAGCCCCAGCCCGGCCAGTACCTTGCGCCCGACCCGCTTGCCGATGAACGGCAGGCCCAACAGGAAGTCCAGGCGCTTGGCCGGGACCTTGCCGTACACGCCCATCTGGAACTTGGTCCAGATCCGCGGCACGCCGAACAACGCCGTGGGCCGCGCCCGCTGCAGGTCGGTGAGGAAGGTCTCCAGGCTCTCGGCGAAGAACACCGTCTGCCCGGTATAGATCGCCGCCAGCTCGACGAACATGCGTTCGGCCACATGGCACAGCGGCAGGTAGGACAGCAGCCGGTCCGTCGGCCCGAGGCCGAACAGCTGGGTGCCGCGGGTCGCCGCAAAACCCAGGGTGCCGAAGCTGTGCATCACGCCCTTGGGCAGGCCGGTGGTGCCCGAGGTGTAAATGATGGTCGCCAGTTGCTCGGCGGCGGGGCTGGGGTCGTCCTGGATCGGCGAGCACTGCTGCAATTGGTCCCAGGTGAAGTCGAAGCGGCCTTCGGGGCAGATCGGCAGGCTGATGGTCGGCAGCCCGGGTTTCACCCCGGGAGCCATCGCCGGCCAGTCATCGAGCTTGCCGATGAATACCAGGGCCGACTCGGAATGCTCCAGCACCTGGGCCACCGAATCGGCGGTCAGGTTGGGATACAGGGGTACGGAAACGTGACCGGCCATCCAGATCGCCAGGTCGGCAATGATCCAGTGGGCGCAGTTCTTGGAAATGATCGCGATATGACTGCCTGGCGGCAACTCGCGAGCGCGCAGCCAGTGGGCGGCGCAGCGGGCCTGGTGGCCGACGTCGGCCCAGGTCAGCTCTTCGACCCGGCCACCGCCCAGGGGCTGGACCAGGAAACGTTGGCGGGGATGACGAGCTTCGCGCTCGTAGAACACTTCCAGCGGCAAACGAAAAGCAGCAGACATGCGACTCGCTCCTTTGTTTTTGTTCTGATCGTGAGGCTAGCCAACCAAGCACTTGCTCGGGCGACTATTCCACGCACAAAGGTAGGCTGCAAGTTAAGAAATGTAGCGAAAAGAACAGATCGTCACAGGAGCGAGGCTTGCCCGCGAAGGGCAGCGGCACGGGGTGCCTGAAACTACGCGGCCCCCTTCAGTGCGGGCAAGCCTCGCTCCTACCGCCCAGGAATTCAGGCTCAGGGATTCTTGATGCTGTTGAGGGTCATCAGGCCGGCCAGCGGCCAGTCGCCTTCGAGTTCCGCCAGGCCTGCGGTATGCATCGGCTGGGGATTGCGCAGATGGCCGTGCTGCAGGAAACCGATCAGGTTGCCCACCAGCGGCTGGTGGCTGACCAGCAGCACGTTGTCCACCGAGTCGAGCTGGGCGACCACCGACAGCGGGTTGTTGTCCGGCGTCAACCAGGACACGGTGCGGATTTCCGCTTCGAAGCCCAGGGCTTCGCGCACCAGCCTCGCCGTCTGCTGCGCCCGCGCATAAGGGCTGGCGATGATCGCGCTGAGCGGCTGGCCGATCAGGTGCGCGGCGCTGCGCAGGGCTTCCTCGCGACCATGCTCGGTCAGGTTGCGCTCGGCATCGCTGCGCGCATGCGGCTCGGCTTCACCGTGACGCAACACCCAGAGCTTCACAGCTTGGGCTCCTCGTCCCGCACCGGATGGGGCGCCGGTGGCACCACATGCGGCGCTTCGCCTTCAGGGGCGCGCGGGGCCGGCCAGTCGGCGAACGGCCAAGGCTTCTGGTCGGTGTGGAAACTGCCGAAGCGACCGATCTGCGCCAGGAACTGGCTCAGGCTGTCGCCGAAGTTCATCAGGCTGGCACTCGGCGAACCGTAGATCAGCCGGTAGATCAGCTGCACCAGCACCAGCGCGCCGAGGATGAATTGCGCCACTTGCCAGACCAGCACGAACACCAGCATCCACAGCACACGCAGCAGGATGGATTCGTACTTGGCTTCGGAATTCGTATCGTTCATGTCTCGCTCCTGTCCTGCTCAGTTGAAACCACTGGTGGAGATAAAATCGACATCGGTTTTCGGCTCGCCGCGCATCAGCAACTCGATGACCTGATTCAGCGTGCGACCTTCAAACAGGATGGCATGTAATCCGGCCACCAGCGGCATATATACGCCCACTTCCTGTGCCTTGACCTTGAGCACCTTGAGGGTGTTCACGCCTTCGGCCACCTCGCCGAGCCGGTCCACCGCCTCTTCCAGGCTCAGGCCTTCGCCCAGGGCGAAACCGACCTGATAGTTGCGGCTCTTGGGCGACGAGCAGGTGACGATCAGATCGCCGACCCCCGCCAGGCCGAGGAAAGTCATCGGGTTGGCGCCCTGGCTGACGGCGAAACGGGTCATTTCCGCCAGCGCCCGGGTAATCAGCATGCTCTTGGTGTTTTCTCCCATGCCCAGCGCCACGGCCATGCCGGCGATGATCGCGTAGACGTTCTTCAACGCCCCGCCCAGCTCGACACCGAAGCGGTCGGCGCTGGCATAGACGCGGAAGGTACGGCCATGCAGGGCCGCCTGCACGCGCTGGCAGAGTTCCTCGTCTTCGCTGGCGATCACGGTGGCGGTCAAGGCGTGCTCGGCCACTTCACGGGCCAGGTTCGGCCCGGACAGCACGCCGATCCGCGCTTTGGGTGCGATCTCTTCGAGGATTTCGCTCATCAGCTTGAAGGTCTGCGCCTCGATGCCCTTGGTCAGGCTGACCAGCAGCTTGCCGGCGAGCAGCTGCGCATGGGGCGCCAGCACCGAGCGCAGGGCGCTGGAGGGCAAGGCGACAAAACACAGGTCACTGTCGTTCAGGGTGGCCAACAGATCGGTCACCGGCTCCACCGCCGGATGAATCTTGATGCCTTTGAGGTAACGCGGATTTTCGCGATGAATGCGAATGGCCTCCGCCTGCTCCGGGTCACGCATCCACTGCCGCACCCGATGACCGTTCTCGGCCAGCAGATTGGCCACGGCGGTACCAAAGCTTCCGCCTCCCAGGACCGCGATAGGGCGCTGTTCAGTCATATGCAATCCGTCAATCCATACAGTGGCGATGGCGGCATTATACGGGGCAGCCCTGCGGCGGCCAGCCCTGTGAACAATTAGGCACAAATGCCGGGAAAACACCGATTAGAACCTGGATTGTCGGGGTTATCGACTGGAAAAGCCGGTCATCTCGGTTAACATGCGCGGCAATTATCCGTTATCAAGGCTGTGCCGTGTATCCTGGCCCTCCCCTCTCCCGTCCATCGCTCTTGCTGGCGCTGCTTTGCAGCCCTCCGGTGCTGGCCGACGATCTGTTCCTGGACAGCCAGCCGCTGCCGGAAATCCTCACCGCCACCCGTCTGAAACAGTCCCCCGCGGCAGTGCCCGGCAGCATGACCGTGCTCGACAGCGAACTGATCGACGCCAGCGGCGCCCGCGACATCAGCGAACTGCTGCGCCTGGTGCCGGGAATGATGGTCGGTAATATCAACGGCAACCAGGCCGCGGTGAATTATCACGGCACCAATGCCAGCGAAGCGCGACGCATGCAGGTGCTGATCGACGGGCGCTCGGTGTACCGGGCCGGCCTGGCCACCGTGGACTGGAGCGACATTCCGGTGGCCATCGAGGACATCGAGCGCATCGAGGTATTCCGCGGCCCCAACACCGTCAGTTACGGCGCCAACGCGCTGATGGCAGTGATCAACATCATTACCCGCTCGCCCGCCAACAGCCACGGCACGCGGGTCAAGGTCACCCGCGGCCAGCGCGGTATCAGCGACTGGTACGCCAGCCAGGGCACCGGCTGGGACAGCGGCGACCTGCGTCTGTCGCTGTCCGGGCAGGAGGACGACGGCTTCGACAGCGATCGCAACGGCGCCGACTACCGCGACAGCCGGCGCTTGAACCGCTTCAGCCTGTCGGTCAGCCAGATGCTCGACGAGCAGCAGAGCATCGATTGGCAGCTCAGCGCCAAGGAAGGCAGCAACCAGCGCCCCTATACCTACCGCCCGGTGTTTTCCGGTATCACCTCGGCCGGCTACAACTCCGACGTGATCGCCAAGGACTATGCCGGCTCGCTGCGCTGGAACCTGGACATCAACCCGGACCACAGCCTTTATATACAAGGCTCGGTCCAGCACTGGGACCGCCAGCAGAACTGGCGCGCCTGTGACGCCGAAGTGTCGTTCAGCCCGGAACTGACCCGCCTCTGGCAGCTCAACCCGAACTACGCCGAACGGCTGGCCCGGCACATGGAGAATTTCACCGGCTCCGGCGCCCCTCCGGGTACCGCGGCTGAACAGGCCCTGGCGAACCAGGTGCTGACGCAATGGAAGGACGGCGCCAAGCGCACGGTCTGCGGAGATATCGACCAGAGCGCCCGTGAATCGCGCTATGACCTCGAACTGCAGGACACCCTGAGCTTGTCCGACGGCGTGCGCCTGGTCAGCGGCCTGAACTATCGCTACGACCGCGCCGACTCGGAAACCTATTTCAACGGCACCCTCGACGACAGCACCTGGCGCGCATTCGGCCAGCTGGAATGGCGCGCCACCGAGCACTGGCTGTTGCAGGGCGGCGCCATGTTCGAGGACTCGCAACTGAGCGGCAGCTCGCTGACCCCGCGGGTGGCGGTCAACTACCTGATCAACCCGCGCCACGGCCTGCGGGCAGTGTATTCGGAAGCGATCCGCTCGCCGGACATGTTCGAGAACAACGTCAACTGGAGCTACCGGGTCACCAAGCTGAGCCCGGCCGCCTACGGCCAGCCCAGCGCCCAGTATTTCGTCAAGACCCGCGGCCCGGGCAACCTCGACCAGGAACGCATGCGCTCACGGGAGCTGGGCTACAACGGCTTTTTCGCCGATCTCGGGCTGAACCTCGATGTGAAGCTGTTCTACGACGAAATCAGCGGGATGATCAGCGAGCCGCTGCGCAACAACCAGTACATCGCCAGCAACAGCAACTCCTCACGCTTCGCCGGCACTGAAACCCAGCTGGACTGGCGCCTGGACCCGGCGGACCGGCTGCGCCTGACGTACGCCTATGTCGATGCCGAGGCCAGCAACCCGCTGGACGAGCAATTGACCGCGCGCCACAGCGGCTCGGCGGGCTGGTTGCGCGACTGGGGCCAGGGCTGGTCCAGCGCGCTCTTCTACTATGGTTCCAGCGCGCTCAACGGTTACCGCTTCGAACGGGTCGATACCCGCGTCGCCAAGCGCATCCCCCTGGGCAAGGGTAGCCTGGAGCTGGCCGGCGTACTCCAGCAACGGCTCGACGACGAGCCCACCACCTTTGTCGACAACAACTATGACTCGCACCACGTCCTCTACTTCAGTGCGGAGTTGACGTTCTAGCATGAGCCACCGTCAGTCAGGGACGACGCTTGCCTTGAGCCGCTTCCGGGTTCGCCTGCTGCTGTTCTGTTGCCTCTGGGGTGCACTCCCGGCATGGGCGGCCCAGGTGTTGCTGACCGGCGCCGAAGACAGCACCGGCGTGCGGGCCTTCGCCCAGGCACTGGCGCAACAGCGGCCACAGGACGAAGTGCGCTTCGAACTCCTGGCCAACCTGCCTGCCCCCGGTCAATTGCCAGCAGGGACCCGGCTGATCCTGCTCGACCCGGCCAGCCTGGAGTGGCGCCAGCAGGAAACCCAGGGCCCGGCCACCCTGGTGCTGCGCATCGGCCGGATCCAGGCCCAGCAGCGCCTTGGGGCAACGGCCTCGCCCCGGCTGAGCCTGTTATGGAGCGACCCGCCGCTGGCTCGGCAATTGCAGTTGATCCGCAAGATTCTCCCCCAGGCCCGGCGGATCGGCGTGCTCTACGGCGCCGACAGTGAATTCCTGCTCAAGGAACTGCACCAGGCCGCCCATCCCCTGGGGCTGGAAATCGTCGCCGAGCGCTGGGACGACACTAATGACAGTCGCCCGCTGCAAAGCCTGCTGAAAAGCAGCGACGTCCTGCTGGGGCTGGACGACCCACAGCTGTACAACCCGAAAACCGCGAAGAACCTGTTATTGAGCAGCTATGCCCGGCAGCTGGCGCTGATCGGCCCCAATGCCGGCTTCGTCAAGGCCGGCAGCCTGGCCAGCACCTACAGCGACCAGGACGACTGGTTGCAGGTGCTCGACGATTTGCTGGACCGGCCCACGACCCACTGGCCGCGTACCCTGTATCCGCAACCGTTCAAGGTGTTGAGCAACCCGCAAGTGGCACGCTCCCTGGGTGTCGAACCGATTGACGAGCAATCGGTGGCGACCCAGCTGGCCGAAGGAGAAAAACGCCCATGACCTTCCGTCGCCGTTGGGACATCAGTACCCGCACCCAGATCATCTGCCTCGGCCCGGCGCTGCTGCTGACCCTGCTGCTGATCAGCTTCTTTACCTTCGTGCGGATCCAGGATCTGCGCCAGGAGCTCAACCACACCGGCCAGTTGATCGCCAACCAGCTGGCGCCGGCCACCGAGTACGGGGTGATCTCGGGCAACAGCGAAGGCCTCGAGAGCCTGCTCAAGGCCACCCTGGCCACGCCCCATGTGCGCTTTCTCGAAGTCCAGGACAGCCGCAACAAGATCCTGGTGTACGTCGAGCAGCCTTCGGAGACCCACAACCGTTCCCAGCAGGTGGAAGTGTTCCAGGCCCCGGTGCGCCTGCAACGCATCCAGCTCAGCAACGACTTTTTCCAGGACGACCCGAGCGCCAGCGTGAGCCCGAACGAGGACTACCTGGGGCGGGTGATCGTCGGCATGTCCAACGACGCCTTCAGCCAGCGCCAGCAGGAGATCCTGCTCAAGGCTGGCATCCTCGCGCTGTTCGCCCTGTTGTTCACCTTCCTCCTGGCCCGCCGCCTGGCGGCCAGCCTGTCGCAGCCGATCAGCGCCATGGGTACCGCGGTCAAGGCCATTCAACAGGGTGACTTCAAGACTCCGCTGCCGATCGTCGACGATGCCGAGCTGGGCGATCTTTCACGGCATATCAATAACCTGGCCGCCGGCCTCGAGCAGGCCAGCCGCGAGCAGCACCAGGCCATGGCGCAATTGATCCAGACCCGCGAAGAAGCGGAGCGGGCCAACAACGCCAAGTCGGACTTCCTGGCGATGATGAGCCATGAACTGCGCACCCCCATGAACGGCGTGCTGGGCATGCTGCAACTGCTCGAAACCACGGAAATGACCGATGAGCAGCACGAGTACGCGGCGCTGGCCTCCGAGTCCACCGAGCACCTGCTCAAGGTGATCAACGACATCCTCGACTTCTCGCGCATCGAGCGTTCGGCCCTGGAGCTGGAGCACATCCCGTTCAACCTCGCCGAACTCATCGGCAGCTCGGCCCAGGCCTTCCAGCACAGCGCCGCGCAGCGCGGGCTGGACCTGCAGCTGCGGCTGCCGCCCGGCATGGAATCGCTGCAAGTCAAGGGCGACCCGACGCGCATCCGACAGATCCTGGTGAACCTGATCGGCAACGCCTTGAAGTTCACCGAACAAGGCAGCGTCACCATCGAGCCGCAATGGCAGGCCCTGGACCATGAACTGCTGTGGTTCACCTGTAGCGTGCGCGACAGCGGGATCGGCATCAGCCCGCAAAGCCTGGAACTGATGTTCAACGCCTTCCAGCAGGCCGACAGTTCGATTTCCCGGCGTTATGGCGGCACCGGCCTGGGGCTGCCGATCGCCCGCACCCTGGCCGAACGCATGGGCGGCACCCTGCGCGCGCAGAGCGAGGAAGGTCGCGGCTCGGTGTTCACCCTGGAGATCCCGCTGGCGCTGTACCAGCAAAGCCTGCCGGTGCTGGCGCCGCGAGTGCACAGCGGGCATGCCCATGGCGAAGGACGCAACGTGCTGCTGGTGGAAGACAACCCGGTCAACCAGACCGTGATCCAGGCCATGCTGCGCAGCCTGGGCTTCACGGTCAGCATCGCCACCGACGGCGCCCAGGCCATTCGCAGCGCCGAAAGCCTGATTTTCGAGGCGATCCTGATGGATTGCCGACTGCCGCTGATCGACGGTTACGAGGCCACCCGGCAGATCCGCCAACTGCCCGGATGCGCCGACCTGCCGATCATCGCCTTGACCGCCAACGCCTTGCAGGGCGACCGCGAAGCCTGCTTGTCGGCGGGAATGAACGATTACCTGGCCAAGCCGTTCAAACGCACGGATCTGCAGCAAATTCTCCAACGTTGGGTGCAGTAGCGGCCATTTATCGACCATCTGCGACTGGCGTGAAGGGCGAAAGTGCGGCAGTCTTAGGCACCCGAACAGGCCCCTCACAGGGCCTGTATAATAATTTCAGTGCACAAGTGTACATTCATGTCCCTTGTGCTGTGACTTTCACCACAACGCAATAGTCTATGAGTAGGCTGCCGGCTCGAGGCATGAACGCTTCGATCGGCCGGGAAGATTTGCCCCACCCTGCCGCATGGGACTATTGAGGAGCTCGCATGACCAAACAAAACGCCTTTACTCGGGAAGATCTGCTGCGCTGCAGTCGCGGTGAGCTGTTCGGCCCAGGTAACGCGCAACTGCCCGCCCCGAACATGCTGATGGTGGATCGCATCACTCATATCAGCCAAGAGGGTGGCAAGTACGGCAAAGGTGAATTGGTCGCCGAGCTGGATATCACCAAGGACCTGTGGTTCTTCGCCTGCCACTTCGAAGGCGATCCGGTGATGCCGGGCTGCCTGGGCCTCGACGCCATGTGGCAACTGGTCGGTTTCTTCCTGGGCTGGCAAGGCCTGCCGGGCCGCGGTCGCGCCCTGGGTTCGGGCGAAGTGAAGTTCTTTGGTCAGGTGCTGCCGACCGCCAAGAAGGTCACCTATAACATCCATATCAAGCGCGTCCTCAAGGGCAAGCTGAACATGGCCATCGCCGATGGCTCGGTCAGCGTCGACGGCCGCGAAATCTACACCGCCGAAGGCCTCCGGGTCGGCGTTTTCACCTCCACTGACAACTTCTAAGGGTTATCCGCATGCGCCGCGTCGTTATCACTGGTCTGGGCATCGTTTCGTGCCTGGGCAATGACAAAGAGACCGTCTCCGCTAACCTGCGTGCAAGTCGCCCTGGCATCCGCTTCAACCCGGAATATGCCGAAATGGGTCTGCGTAGCCAGGTTTCCGGCTCCATTGACCTCAATCTCGAAGAGCTGATCGATCGCAAGGTCTATCGCTTCGTCGGCCATGCGGCGGCTTACGCCTACCTGGCCATGAAAGACGCCATCGCCGATTCGGGCCTGACCGAAGAGCAGGTTTCCAACCCGCGTACCGGTCTGATCGCCGGCTCCGGCGGCGCCTCGACCCTGAACCAGATGGAAGCGCTGGACATCCTGCGCGAGAAAGGCGTCAAGCGCGTTGGCCCATACCGTGTCACGCGGACCATGAGCAGCACCGTTTCCGCCTGCCTGGCCACTCCGTTCAAGATCAAGGGCCTGAACTACTCCATCGCGTCTGCCTGCGCCACCAGTGCTCACTGCATCGGTACCGCCATGGAACAGATCCAGATGGGCAAGCAGGACATCGTGTTCGCCGGCGGCGGTGAAGAAGAACACTGGAGCCAGTCGTTCCTGTTCGACGCCATGGGTGCCCTGTCCAGCCAGTACAACGAAACCCCGGACAAGGCTTCCCGCGCCTACGACGCCAAGCGTGACGGTTTTGTCATCGCTGGCGGTGGCGGCATGGTGGTGGTCGAGGAGCTGGAACACGCCCTGGCCCGCGGCGCGAAGATCTACGCCGAAATCGTTGGCTACGGCGCGACGTCCGACGGCTACGACATGGTGGCGCCAAGCGGCGAAGGTGCAATCCGTTGCATGCAGATGGCCATGTCCACCGTCGACGCCCCGATCGACTACCTGAACACCCATGGCACCTCGACTCCGGTCGGCGACGTTGCGGAAATGAAGGGCGTGCGTGAAGTGTTCGGCGACAAGGCTCCGGCCATCAGCTCCACCAAGAGCCTGTCGGGTCACTCCCTGGGCGCCGCCGGCGTTCACGAAGCGATCTACTGCCTGCTGATGATGGAAGGCAACTTCATGGCCGGCTCGGCCAACATCGAAGAGCTGGATCCGGAAGTGGCCGACATGCCGATCCTGACCCAGACTCGCGAAGACGCCACCATCAACACCGTGATGAGCAACAGCTTCGGCTTCGGCGGCACCAACGCCACCCTGGTCCTGAAGCGCTGGCAGGGCAAGTAAGCCCCACCGCTTCGCCACATGAAAAACGCCCCGACTGGTTCGGGGCGTTTTTTATTGGGCGACTGTTTTCCCGAAGCCCCTACACCGAGAAACGCGCCACCAGGGTGTTCAAGTCCACCGCCAGCCGTGACAGCTCCTGGCTCGCGGCGCTGGTCTGGTTGGCCCCGGCCGAGGTCTGCATGGCCAGGTCGCGGATGTTCATCAGGTTGCGATCCACCTCCCTGGCCACCGCCGCCTGTTCCTCCGAAGCGCTGGCGATCACCGTGTTGCGCTCGTTGATCAGGGTGATCGCCCCGGCGATTTCCTCCAGCGCCGCCCCCGCCGCCTTGGCCAGCTCCAGGGTCGAACGGGCCCGGCTGTTGCTTTGCTGCATGGAGCTGACAGCCTGCTCGGTGCCCTGCTGAATACCGCCGATCATCTGTTCGATCTCCTGGGTCGATTGCTGGGTGCGATGAGCCAGTGCCCGCACCTCGTCGGCCACCACCGCGAACCCGCGGCCGGCATCCCCGGCCCGCGCCGCCTCGATGGCGGCATTCAGGGCCAGCAGGTTGGTCTGCTCGGCCACCGAGCGAATCACATCCAACACCTTGCTGATGCCATAGACCTTCTGCGCCAACTCTTCGACCTGGGAGGCGTTGGCGGTCACGTCGCCGGCCAGGGACTCGATGGACTGCACCGTCTGCCGTACCTGCTCACGTCCATGCTGGGCAATCAGGTCGGACTGGCGGGAAGCCTCGGACGTCGCCACGGCATTGCTGGCCACCTCCTCCACCGCGGCGGTCATCTGGTTCACCGCCGTCGCCGCCTGTTCGATTTCCTGGCTCTGCTGGTGCAAGCCGCGAGTGGCGTCCTCGGTCACGCAACTGAGCTCCTCCGAAGCGGAAGCCAGCTGGCTGGAAGAGTCGGAGATGCGCCGGATGGTCTCCCGCAGGCTGTGCTGCATGGCCTTGAGCGCCTGCAGCAGGCGCGCCGGCTCATCCTTGCCGCTGATGCGGATGTCCTCGGTCAGGTCGCCGCCGGCCACCACCTCGGCCACGCTCAGCGATTGCGAGAGCGGCAGCACGATACTGCGGGTCAGCAACAGGGCCAGGACAATGGTCATCAGGCCAGCCACCACGATCATCACGACTACCCAGACCTTGGCGTTGCTGAACACCGCCCTGGCCAGCTCGGTGGCCAGGTTGGCGTTGTGCCGGTTCAGGGCCACCAGCTCATTGAGGGTGCCCGCCAGCTCATCCGCCAGCTGGCTCATCTCGCCATTGACCACCGCGACCGCATCCTCGACCCGCCCCTGCTGCGACAGCGCCATCACCTGGTTCTGATGCTCGAGGTAGCGCTTCTCGGCGGCTTTGTAGCGATCGAACAGCACACGCTCTTCCGGCAGCACAATCAGCGCGTTATAGCGCTCCTGGGCCACGGTCATGCCGCGCTTGATCTCATTGAGTTTGCTTTCGTTCTGCGCCAGGGCCTGGGGGTTGCGGTTGAGCAGCAAGCGCATGGTCAGCGCGCGGACCCGCAGCAGGTCCTGATTCATTTCGCCCACCGACATCACACTGGGCAACCAGTTGTTGTCGACCTCGTCGGACTGCGCGCGCATGTTCGACATCTGCAGCAGCGCGAACGCCCCCAGGCCGAACACCATCAACGCCAGCAGGCCGAAGCCCAGGCCCGCGCGCGGTGCAATGTTGAGACTTCTGATGCTCATTCTCCGGTTCCTTCCAAAAGCGCTGCATTCGCCATGCAGCGGGCTGCTGTTGAAAGTATCGGGTCGCGGAAAATTTGCTTAAGACGAAAACGTGATATCAAAACGCCCAAGCACTCCGATGCCTGGGCGCAAACGATTCAGCGTACGGTAAAACGCTGCTGGAGCAACAAACGGTCACCCTGGAATACCATGAAACGCCACTCGCCGGGGATCACTTCATGACTCTCGGTGAACTCGTAGGCCATGATGTCCTGCGGCGCGCCCGGCACCAGTTTCTGGGTCACTTCGAGCTTGTCGTGACGCTGGCCATCCGGGGTACGGATACCCGGTGTGAAATACAGCAGAGTCAGCGGTACATCCTCGGCCACCTTGCCGGCCAGCTGATAACGCAGGCCGAACTTGGTGCCCAGCCGCGCAGGCACGATCTCGGTCTGCTCGATGTTCTCGTTGCTGCGCCGCAGCACCCGCTCGCCCGACTGCAACGCGGCCTTCGGCCCCTCGAACACACCATATTCCACCGGGCCTTCGACACGGACTTCAGCACTGGCAAGGCCACTGAACATCATCAGCGCCACCAATGCGCTTGAACGGGTGAGGTGCATATCGCGCTCCTTGATTGAGATGGCGCGAGCCTATGACGCAGGCATGACAGGCTGATGACAAACCTGCATCGCCAGCGCCTTGGCACACCCGCGCACTGGAGCCACCCAGGATCAACGAGCGCGCGGCAGCACAGCGAGGAAGTTGTCCCGGGCCACCTTGCGCGCCACGTCCTCCGGCAAGGCATCGAGAAAGGGCTCGAAGCTGCGCATTTCCCGCCCCAGCTTGTTGAATCGCCCGACAACGTCCGAACCCAGCATGAACCGCTCGGGAAAGCGCTCCACCAGCTTTACCCACTCCGTCCGGGGCACGCCCCGTTCATCTGTCGATCGACGCTGGATAGACCCATCCCCGGATGCGACGGTTCAGAAAAAGGGCAACGCACAACCAGCGTAATGCTCTATAACTGCACCACCTTTCAACGACTGCTCACTGCCCGAGGTCCGTCATGACTATCACCGTCAACACCGAATCCAGCGAAGGTTTCCGCCACAGTATCCAGATCGATGACCACCAATTGTTCGCCGACCTGCCCAAGACCCTGGGGGGCGAAGGTTCCGCGCCGGAACCCCACGACTTTTTCGATGCCGCGCTGGGCGCCTGCAAGGCCCTGACCCTCAAGCTGTACGCGCAGAAAAAAGAGATTCCGCTCACCGGCGTCACGGTCGAGGTCAAGCACGACAACAGCCAGGAGCAGAAAGGCAAATACGCGCTGCACGTCAAGTTGACCCTCAAAGGCGTACTGACCGACGCCCAGCGTGAAGAACTGCATCGCGTCGCCGACCGCTGCCCGGTGCACAAGCTGATGACCACCGCCGAGGTGAGCATCGAGACCCACCTGTCCGAAGGCGCCTTCAGCCAATAGCGCCAAGGGTTGCACAAGCGGGTTATGCTCCCGGGCATAACCCGATCAGCCTGGAATGCACCATGAACACACCGCTCGTGATTCGCCCTCGCGCCGAGGACGTCGAAGGCCAACCCATCCTGCGTCCGCTGCCCTCGGCCCAATGCCGCAGCGTGGGGCCCTTCGTGTTTTTCGATCACATGCTGCAAACCCGCTACCCCGCGGGCAAGGGCATGAATATCCGCCAGCATCCGCATATCGGCCTGTCGACCCTGACCTACCTGTTCCAGGGGCAGGTCCAGCACAAGGACAGCCTCGGTTCCGACCAGGTGGTGAACCCGGGGGATGTCAGCTGGATGACCGCCGGCAGCGCCATCGCCCACGTCGAACGCACCCCGCAGGCACTGATCGACAGCGACTTCAGCATGCACGGCCTGCAGGTCTGGCTGGCCTCCCCCAAGGCCCATGAACAAGGCCCGGGGCACTACAGCCATCACCCGGCCGCGACCCTGCCGGTCAGCGACAACCTCGGGGTCAGGATCCGCATGATCGCCGGCAACGGTTTCTGCCTGGAATCACCGGTCCCGGTGCTCTCCCCGACCCTGTATGCCGAAATACAGCTGCAGACCGCGACCACCCTGCTGATCCCCGCCGAACACGAGGAGCGCGCCCTGTACGTGCTCGAAGGCGATGCCCAGCTGGACGGCGAGCCCGTCGAGCCGCATGCGCTGGTGATCCTGCCGGCCGGCACCACCCCGACCCTGTTCGCCGACAGCGACTGCCACGCCGTGTTGTTCGGCGGCGCGCCGCTGGACGGTCCACGGCGGATCAACTGGAACTTCGTCTCCAGCGACCCGGCCCGTATCGATGAAGCCCGCCAGCGTTGGGCCGCCGGCGACTGGCCGACGGTGCCGGGAGAAAGCGAACGAATCGAACTGCCCAAGGGCAAAGGCTCGCCGTCACCCCTGTAGTACCGGCGTTCGGTAGCCTGGGCAGATCAAGTACCAGCCCAGGCTCCACCGCCACCAGATTGCGCAACCAGGTACCGGCCGGCGCGAGCGGTTGCGGGTAGCCGGATCCCGGCCTATGGTCCAAGCGATGCATAGCCTGCGACCGCCGCGCGATGATTCGCCGTGGGTCGCTGTCCATCCAGCGCAACTTTGCGCAGCGAGGTGACGACATGCCAAACGACTCCCGTCCTGCCGTGCTCGAACTGATCGGCAACACGCCGCTGGTGCGTGTCAGCCGTTTCGATACCGGCCCCTGTACGTTGTTTCTCAAGCTTGAATCGCAAAACCCCGGAGGTTCGATCAAGGACCGCATCGGCCTGGCGATGATCGACGCCGCCGAGCGCGACGGCCGCCTGCGACCCGGTGGCACCATAGTCGAGGCCACCGCCGGCAACACCGGCCTCGGCCTGGCCCTGGTCGGCCGCGCCAAGGGCTACCGGGTGGTCCTGGTGGTGCCGGACAAGATGTCCACCGAGAAGGTCCTGCACCTCAAGGCGATGGGCGCCGAAGTGCACATCACCCGCTCCGATGTCGGCAAGGGCCATCCTGACTACTACCAGGATATGGCCGCGCGACTGACCAAGGAGATTCCCGACGCCTTCTTCGCCGATCAATTCAACAACCCGGCCAACCCGCTGGCCCACGAATGCAGCACCGCGCCGGAAATCTGGGCGCAGACCCAACATGATGTGGACGCCATCGTGGTCGGCGTCGGTTCGGCCGGCACCCTGACCGGGCTGACCCGGTTCTTCCGCCGGGTGCAGCCGGACCTGGAGATGGTGCTGGCCGACCCGGTGGGCTCGGTGATGGCCGAATACAGCCGCAGCGGCACCCTGGATACGCCTGGCTCCTGGGCGGTGGAAGGCATCGGTGAAGACTTCATTCCGTCCATTGCCGACCTTTCCAGCGTGCGCAAGGCCTACTCCATCAGCGACGAGGAAAGCTTCGAGCACGCCCGCCAACTGCTGCGCGCCGAGGGCATTCTCGGCGGCTCTTCGACCGGCACCCTGCTGGCCGCGGCCCTGCGCTACTGCCGCGAGCAGACCGAGCCGAAGCGAGTGGTCAGCTTCGTCTGCGACACCGGCACCCGCTACCTGTCGAAGATCTATAACGACCAATGGATGAACGATCAGGGCCTGCTTGCGCGCAAGCGCTACGGCGACCTGCGCGACCTGATCGCGCGGCGCTTCGAGGACGGCCGGGTGATCAGCGTGGGGCCGGAGGACACCCTGCTCACGGCCTTCCAGCGCATGCGCCTGGCCGACGTGTCGCAACTGCCGGTGCTGGTGGACGGGCAGCGGCTGGTCGGGGTGATCGACGAGTCGGACATCCTGCTGGGCGTGCACGAAGACGCTTCGCACTTTCGCCAGACCGTGGCCAGCGCCATGAGCGATCAGCTGGAAACCCTGCCTCCCAGTGCCAGCCTGGCCGAACTGGAGGCGGAACTCGACCGTGGCTTCGTGGCGATCATCGCCGACGCCTCGGGCTTCCACGGCTTGATTACCCGGGTCGACATGCTCAATCACTTACGGAGATCGCTAACATGAGTCAACAGGATGAAACCGGCGCGCCGCGTGCCTTCGCTACCCGGGTAATCCATGCGGGGCAGACGCCGGACCCTTCCACCGGGGCGCTGATGCCGCCGATCTACGCCAACTCCACCTATGCCCAGCAGAGCCCTGGGGTGCACAAGGGCCTGGACTACGGGCGCTCGCACAACCCCACGCGCTGGGCGCTGGAGCGCTGCGTGGCGGACCTCGAGGGCGGCACCCAGGCCTTCGCCTTCGCCTCCGGGCTGGCGGCGATTTCCAGCGTGCTCGAACTGCTCGACGCCGGCGCGCATATCGTTTCCGGCAATGACCTGTATGGCGGCACCTTCCGCCTGTTCGAACGGGTGCGCCGGCGCAGCGCCGGGCATCGCTTCAGCTTCGTCGACCTGTCCGACCTCTCGGCCTTCGAAGCGGCGTTGCAGGACGACACGCGGATGGTGATGGTCGAGACCCCGAGCAATCCCCTGCTGCGCCTCACCGACCTCGCCGCCATCGCGCGCATCTGCCGCGCGCGGGGCATCATCTGCGTCGCCGACAACACCTTTGCCAGCCCGTGGATCCAGCGCCCGCTGGAGCTGGGCTTCGACATCGTGCTGCACTCGACGACCAAGTACCTCAACGGCCATTCCGACGTGATCGGCGGTATCGCGGTGGTCGGGCAGAACCCCGACCTGGCCGAGCGTCTGGGCTTCCTGCAGAACGCCGTGGGGGCTATCGCCGGGCCGTTCGACGCCTTCCTCACCCTGCGCGGGGTGAAGACCCTGGCGCTGCGCATGGAACGCCACTGCAGCAACGCCCTGGAGCTGGCGCAATGGCTGGAACGCCAGCCGCAGGTGGCGCGGGTCTACTACCCGGGCCTGCCGTCCCACCCGCAGCACGCCCTGGCGCGACGGCAGATGCAGGCTTTCGGCGGGATGATCTCCCTCGATCTGAACTGCGACCTGGCCGGCGCCAAGCGTTTTCTCGAGAACGTGCGGATCTTCGCCCTGGCCGAAAGCCTGGGCGGCGTGGAAAGCCTGATCGAACACCCGGCGATCATGACCCACGCCAGCATTCCCGCGGACACCCGCGCGCAACTCGGCATCGGCGATGCTCTGGTGCGCTTGTCCGTGGGGGTCGAGGATGTGGAGGATCTGCGCGCCGACCTGGCCCAGGCGCTGACGCGGATCTGAATGGCTGACAGGCACAAAAAAGCCCGCCTGGCGTACAAGGCGGCTCACTGAGAGCCGCATTGCATCGCCGAGCGGGCTTGTGGTTCCCGGGCTCAGCCCTTGAACACTTCATCCAGCAGGTTGTGCATCGAGGTGAAGGCACGGCCCGCGGTCCTGGCGTCGTACATCATCATGCCCGGCACATTGGCGTGCGGATCGGTGAAGGAATGCACCGCGCCGCCGTAGCTCAGCAACTGCCAATCCACGCCAGCGGCATTCATTTCCGCTTCGAAGGCCGGCAATTGCTCTTTCGGCACCAGCGGGTCGGCAGCACCGTGCAGCACCAGCACCGAGCCCTTGATGTTCTGGGCGTCGGCCGGGTTCGGCGTATCCAGGGTGCCGTGGAAGGACACCGCGGCTTTCAGCGGCGCACCGCTGCGCGCCAGCTCCAGGGAGCAGCAACCGCCGAAGCAGAAACCGAAGGTGGCCAGCCTGGCCTTGTCCACCGCGGCTTCCTGCTGGCTTTGCAGCACCTCGAAAGCCGCCTGCATGCGCTTGCGCAGCAGGGCCCGGTCATTCTTCAGCGGCATCATGGCGGCGCCCGCCTCGTCGCCGTTGCTCGGGCGGAGCTTTTGCCCGTACAGGTCGGCGATCAGCACCACATACCCCTTGGCGGCCACCGCCTCGGCGATCTTCTCGGCATCGGCGCTGACGCCCATCCAGTTCGGCGCCATCAACAGCCCCGGACGCGGGCCCTGCTGGCTGGCATCGAACGCCAGGCGGCTTTCATAGGATTGCCCCTCAATCTGGTAGACCAGGGAACGAACAGTGACTTGGCTCATTTCAGACTCCTGATTCAAAAACACCGGAATGAAAAAACCCGCCGAAGCGGGTTTTTATGCAACCTAGTCAAACCGACAGTTCAACCAGTAGCTTGTTCAGGCGGCGCACATAAGCGGCCGGGTCTTTCAAGCTGTCGCCAGCGGCCAGGGCCGCCTGATCGAAGAGGATGTGCGACAGGTCGCCGAAGCGCTCGTCGCTCTGCTCGCCGTCGAGTTTCTCGATCAACGGGTGAGCCGGGTTGAATTCGAATATCGGCTTGGAATCCGGCACCTTCTGCCCGCTGGCCTCGAGGATCTGGCGCATCTGCAGGCCCAGGTCCTGCTCGCCGATCGCCAGGATCGCCGGGGAGTCGGTCAGGCGGTGGGAAACCCGCACTTCGCTGACGGTATCGCCCAGGGCGGTCTTGATCCGCTCCACCAGGCCTTCCTTGCTCTTGGCGACTTCTTCCGCGGCCTTCTTGTCCTCTTCCGAGTCCAGGTTGCCCAGGTCCAGGTCACCCCGCGCCACGTCGACGAAGCTCTTGCCGTCGAAATCGCTCAGGTAGCTCATCAGCCACTCGTCGATGCGGTCGGTCAGCAGCAGCACTTCGATGCCTTTCTTGCGGAAGACTTCCAGGTGCGGGCTGTTCTTGACCTGCGCGTAGGTTTCGCCGGTGAGGTAGTAGATCTTGTCCTGACCTTCCTTGGCGCGCGCCAGGTACTCGGCCAGGGACACCACTTGCTCGCCGTCGTCGCCCTGGGTAGAGGCGAAACGCAGCAGGCCAGCGATCTTTTCCTTGTTGGCGAAGTCTTCGGCCGGGCCTTCTTTCATCACCTGGCCGAAGTTTTTCCAGAAGCCCTTGTATTGCTCAGGCTCGTTCTTCGCCAGTTTTTCCAGCATGTCCAGCACGCGCTTGGTCAGCGCCGACTTCATGGAATCGATGATCGGGTCTTTCTGCAGGATTTCCCGCGACACGTTCAGCGACAGGTCGTTGGAGTCGACCACACCCTTGATGAAGCGCAGGTACAGCGGCAGGAAGGACTCTGCCTGGTCCATCACGAATACGCGCTGCACGTACAGCTTCAGGCCTTTCGGCGCTTCGCGCTGGTACAGGTCGAATGGCGCACGGGCCGGCACGTACAGCAGCGAGCTGTATTCCAGCTTGCCTTCGACCTTGTTGTGGCTCCAGCTCAGCGGGTTCTCGAAGTCATGGGCGATGTGCTTGTAGAACTCCTGGTATTCCTCGTCCTTGATCTCGGTACGCGGGCGGGTCCACAGGGCACTGGCGCGGTTGACGGTTTCCCATTCCTGCGCAGGTTTCTCTTCACCCGAAGCGGCAGCGGCCTCTTTCGGCAGCTCGATCGGCAGGGCGATATGGTCGGAGTACTTCTTGATGATGTTGCGCAGGCGCCAGCCATCGGCGAACTCGTCGTCGCCGGACTTCAAGTGCAGGACGATGCGGGTGCCGCGGTCGGCCTTGTCGATGGTCGCGACTTCGAACTCACCCTCGCCCTTGGAGGACCAGTGCACGCCTTCGCTGGCAGCGAGGCCGGCACGACGGCTGAAGACATCGACCTTGTCGGCGACGATAAAGGCGGAATAGAAGCCCACGCCGAACTGGCCGATCAGGTGCGAATCCTTCTTCTGGTCGCCCGTGAGGTTTTTCATGAAGTCGGCGGTGCCGGACTTGGCGATGGTCCCCAGGTGGGTGATCACATCTTCCCGGCTCATGCCGATGCCGTTGTCTTCGAGGGTGACGGTCTTGGCGTCCTTGTCGAAGCTCACACGGATTTTCAGCTCCGCGCCACCTTCCAGCAACTCAGGCTTGGACAGGGCTTCGAAGCGCAATTTGTCGACAGCGTCGGAGGCGTTCGAGATCAGTTCGCGAAGGAAGATTTCCTTGTTGGAATACAGCGAATGGATCATGAGGTGCAGCAGTTGCTTTACCTCGGTCTGGAAGCCCAGGGTTTCCTTTTGAGTTTCCACACTCATGGTCATCAAACTCCAATCAGATGGCATAAGCCGCGCCCGGAGGGCTTACGGCGGGATGTCCACAGAGTTGGGGGCTAGACCTGAGATTTCAAGGGCCAGGACTTTCTTCGAGCTTGAAATGTGCTCGGGCGGTGGCAATCGGCTCCTCTGCGCTGCTCTGCCAGGCGGTGATGGCCACGTTTGCCACCCGCCGGCCCTGGCGGCAGACCTGGCACCTGGCATAGGTATCGCGAAATTGCCCGGCACGCAGGTAGTCGAGGGAGAAGTCGATGATTTTCGGCACGCCGGGCGAGCCGGTGCCAATCAACAGGTGCAGGGCCGCCGCCAGTTCCATGAAACCGGCGATCACCCCACCGTGCAGGGCCGGCAGCAACGGATTGCCAATGTTGTCGCGGTTGGCGGGCAGGCGAAACAGCAACTCACTGCCCTGCCGCGAGCACCCAATGCCGATCAGCCTGGCGTAGGGAATCAGTTGCAACAGTGCGGCGTAATCGCCCTGCTGGTGGGCACGCTGCACTTGCTCCTGGAAATTGTCGCTCATGGCTGTTCACCCTTGATGGCGCCGGCAAAACCTTTGCTGCCCTTGATGCCCTTGCCCATGCGCATGAAGGTGCCCACCACATGGGCAACGGGGTGCTCGGGATCGTCCTGATAGGCAAAACCGCGGGTAAAAATCACATCGGTGGTCACCCGATAGCACTGGGCAAAGCCGTACACGCTTTTGCCCGGCTCTGCCGAGTGCATGTAATCGATGCGCAGGTCCAGGGTCGGGCAGACTTCGAACTCCGGCAGGACACACAAGGTGGCCATGCCGCAAGCGGTGTCCATCAACGAGGTCAGCGCGCCACCGTGGATCACTCCGGTCTGTGGGTTGCCGACTATCTGCGGGCTGTAAGGCAGCATCAGGGTGATGCCGTCTTTTGAAGCGCTGTGCACGCTCATGGCCAATACCTGGCAATGGCGCAGCGCCGACAAAAACCGCGTCGCACGCTCAAAAACGGGGTTTTGCTCCATAAGGCAATTCTCTAGTTGACGTCAAAACCGCTCAGTTAACGAGACCGGTAAAAGTTCCATATTGCTGGCACTTTATATATCTTTAGCTTTCAAGGAACTTAACCTGTAGAGCCATGCTCGAAAGGCCAGAAGATATCTTCAATAAGGAGAAACACCCCATGCGTAAGACTTTAGCTATTGCCCTGATGCTGACCGCTTCCCTCGGTCTCGCTGCCTGCGATAAAAAATCCGAGGACAAAGCTCAAGATGCCAACCAACAGGCTGAGCAAGCTCAACAGAAACTGAATGAAGCTCAGGATAAAGTGAACGAAGCCGCAAAAGAAACCGTCGATGCAGCCAAAGATCAGGTTGAATCGAGCAAAGCAGCTGTTGAAGAAGCAGCCAAGGAAGCCGCTCCTAAAACCAACTAATCCGGTTTTAGTGCAGCAAGAATAAAGCCCGCCTAGTGCGGGCTTTATTTTGTCTGGAATAACCCTAAGCCAACAGGCTGCGAAAAGTCGGACTAAGCATCAGCAACAATGAACAGAGCAGACCGATAAACCAGACCAGACTGCGTTGCCAGGCCAGGTCCGCCCAATAGCAAAGCAGATAGATAACCCGCGTAATGACGAAGACGATCGCCAGGCCGTCGATCAACCAGCCCTGAGTCTGGGTGACATGGGCCATCAGGACCCCGACCGCGAACAGCATGAAGGCTTCGAAACTGTTCTGGTGCGCCGCCAGCGCCCGGGCGCCGAACCCCGTGAGTTGCGCCTGTTGCTGGCGTGGCAGGTGATTGTCGTAACCGCCCTGCTCTTTCATGGCCCTGGCCACCGGCATCCGTGCCACGTAAATCAACAACGCGCTGATAAACACACACCAGAACGCGATACTCATCAGACTATCTCCTTGTTCACCTCGGGCAATGGCGCCTCTGTAGGGGTATAGACCATCACGTCCAACACGTCGGAATGAAACTCCCGGCGGTACAGCACCAGCACCACGCCGGCGCTCATCAGCATGAACAGCCAGGGACTGACGAACCAGGCCAGCATGCTCATGCCGAAATAATAGGAACGCAGGCCGAAGTTGAACTGGTTGGCGGCCATGGAAATCACCCGCGCAGCCCGCAAGGCAAAGGCTTTTCGCTCCTGCTCGGAAACATGCCGCTCACCGATCATCGGTGCCGAGCCGACGAGGATGGCCGCGAAGTTGTACTGGCGCATGCACCAGCTGAAGGTGAAGAAGGCGTAGACGAACACCAGGGCCAGGCACAGCAGCTTGATCTCCGACATGCCCTGGGAGGCCTGCTGCACCATGGGAATGTCGGCCAGCAGCGACACCGCACGCTCGGAAGCGCCGAGCACGGTGAGGATGCCAGCGAGGATAATCAGGGTGCTGGAGGCAAAGAACGAGGCATTGCGCTCCAGGTTGCCGATCACGCTGGCGTCGGCGATGCGGTTGTCGCGCAGCAGCATGCGGCGCATCCAGTCCTCCCGGTACAGGTGCAGCACGCTGGCCAGGCACGCGGTGTCGCGGCCCTTCCACGTGGCGTAGCGGGTATAGCCGCCCCAGCAGATGACAAACCAGAGGGCGGCGCTGAGATGGATCAGGTTGGCTTCGACGAACGACATGCAGGTTCCCGGATAGGCGTTGGCAGAGTGCGGATACAACTGGCACTGCTTCGACGTTGATCGAGGAAAAAAGACACCATCCGTCGTCCATAAAAATGCCCCGTATCGCTGGATACGGGGCATTTCCATGGTGACTCGGTGCCCGCTCGTGGCGGGCATCGGGCAGATAGCGGCTTAGGCCATCGCCTCGCTGCGCTTGCCCAGCAGGCGGTCGCAGACCACCGCGACCGCCAAGGTCATGACCGAAGGCACCAGCCACGCCAGGCCCTGCTCGCTCAACGGCAGGTGCATCAACTGGGTTGGCATCCAGTCCGCCAGGCCAGCACCCTTGAGGGCATCGATCAGGCCGAACAGGAAGGACACCAGCATCACCGGACCGACGATGCGGCCTTGCTCATGCCAGAAGTCCTTGCAGAAGCTCAGGGCCACCAGGGCGATGCACGGCGGGTAGATAGCGGTCAGCACCGGGATGGAGAAAGCGATCAGCTTGGTCAGGCCCAGGTTGGACACCAGCAGCGAGAACGCCGCCAGGATAATCACCAGGGTCTTGTACGACAGCGGCAGTACGCGGCTGAAGTACTCGGCGCAGGCACAGGTCAGGCCGACCGCGGTCACCAGGCAGGCCAGGGAAATCAGCACGGCCAGGAAGCCGCTGCCCAGGGAGCCGAAGGTGTGTTGCACATAAGCGTGCAGCACCGCCGCGCCATTGGTGGCGCCGACCGCGACTTCGTGGCTGCCCGAGCCCAGGCGGAACAGGCTGACATACACCAGCGCCAGGCCGACGCCGGCAATCAGCCCGGCAATGATCGCGTAACGGGTGATCAGGCGTGGCGACTCGACACCACGGGAACGGATGGCGTTGACGATGACGATGCCGAACACCAGTGCGCCCAGGGTATCCATGGTCAGGTAACCATTGATGAAGCCCTGGGAGAACGGCGCCGCGACGTACTCGGGAGTCGCAACACCGATATCACCGGCCGGCAAGGCGAACGCGGCGATGCCCAATACGGTCAGGGCGATGATCTTCAGCGGCGCGAGGAAACGCCCAACGGTGTCCAGCAAGCGTCCCGGGTAGAGGGAGATGAAAAACACCAGCAGGAAATACGCCGAGCTATAGAGGAACAGCGCCAGCGGGCTCTCACCGGTCAGGGGCGCCAGGCCCACTTCGAAGGACACGGTCGCGGTACGCGGCGTCGCGAACAACGGGCCGACCGCCAGGTAGCAGACCGCCGCCAGCAGGCCACCGGCGATTTTGCCGATCGGGCTGCTCAGCGCGTCCATCGCCCCGCCGACCTTGGCCAGCGCAACGACGGTCACCACCGGAAGGCCCACGGCGGTGATCAGAAAGCCCAGCGCCGCGATCCAGACGTTAGGTCCGGACTGCAAGCCGACGATAGGCGGGAAGATGATATTGCCGGCCCCGACGAACAGGGCAAAGGTCATAAAACCCAGTGCCAGAATGTCCTGGCCTTTCAACACTTTCATTAAGGAAATACCACACTACTGAATCGGAATTTAGAGAGGGATTTCCCTTATGGGTGAGGGAAATGCTGTCGGTCCGTATAGGACTGACCCGTTTAGCGCGCAGCTTCCTTGTGGGACGCAGACGCAAAAGAGGCGGCTAGACTACCGAATTTGTAAGACAAACGCACTGTTAGAGGGCGAACTGTCCGATAAGCGACATTTGCGTGTCGCGTTTATATAGATAAATAGCCGTTTGCCATGATCGCTGGCTCTTCCCGACAGCCAGAAAGCACAAAGGCCACCCGAAGGTGGCCTTTGTTGGTGGAGCGTCAGCTAAGCACGAGGCTTACTTGACAGTCCAGCCAGTCAGCTCGGCCAGGGCCTTGCCGATGTCTGCCAGCGAACGCACGGTTTTCACGCCTGCGTCTTGCAGAGCAGCGAATTTCTCGTCTGCAGTGCCTTTGCCGCCAGAGATGATTGCGCCAGCATGGCCCATGCGCTTGCCCGGAGGAGCCGTCACACCAGCGATGTAGGAAACAACCGGCTTGGTCACGTTAGCCTTGATGTAGGCAGCTGCTTCTTCTTCAGCCGAACCGCCGATCTCACCGATCATCACGATCGCTTCGGTCTTCGGGTCTTCCTGGAACAGCTTCAGGATGTCGATGAAGTTGGAGCCTGGGATCGGGTCACCACCGATGCCGACGCAAGTGGACTGACCGAAACCGGCGTCAGTGGTCTGCTTCACGGCTTCGTAAGTCAGGGTGCCGGAGCGGGAAACGATACCGACCTTGCCTGGCAAGTGAATGTGACCTGGCATGATGCCGATCTTGCATTCGCCTGGAGTGATCACGCCTGGGCAGTTAGGGCCGATCAGGGTAACACCCAGCTCGTCGCACTTGACCTTGGCATCCAGCATATCCAGGGTAGGAATGCCTTCGGTGATGCAGACGATCAGCTTGATGCCGCCGAAAGCCGCTTCCAGGATGGAGTCCTTGCAGAAAGGAGCTGGAACGTAGATCACGCTGGCGGTGGCGCCAGTGGCGGCTACAGCGTCTTTCACGGTGTTGAAGACAGGCAGGCCCAGGTGCTCGGTGCCGCCTTTGCCCGGAGTTACGCCGCCAACCATCTTGGTGCCGTATTCGATGGCTTGCTGGGTGTGGAAACTACCTTGCGAACCGGTAATACCCTGGCAGATAACTTTGGTGTCTTTATTGATCAGGACGCTCATTATTTGCCCTCCGCAGCTTTGACAACTTGTTGAGCAGCGTCGGTCAGGCTGGTAGCAGCGATGATGTTCAAGCCGCTTTCTGCCAGTACTTTAGCGCCCAGTTCAGCGTTGTTGCCTTCAAGGCGAACAACAACCGGGATTTTCACGCCGACTTCTTTCACTGCACCGATGATGCCTTCGGCAATCATGTCGCAACGAACGATGCCGCCGAAGATGTTGACCAGTACTGCAGCGACGTTGGTGTCGGACAGGATGATCTTGAAGGCTTCGGTCACGCGCTCTTTGGTAGCACCACCACCTACGTCGAGGAAGTTGGCTGGCTTGCCGCCGTGCAGGTTGACGATGTCCATGGTACCCATGGCCAGGCCGGCACCGTTGACCATGCAGCCGATGTTCCCTTCCAGGGCCACGTAGTTCAGTTCGAACTTGGCCGCGTGCGCTTCGCGCGGATCGTCCTGCGACGGATCGTGGAAAGTCTTCAGCTTAGGCTGACGGTACATGGCGTTGGCGTCGATGTTGATCTTCGCGTCCAGGCAGTGCAGGTCGCCATCAGCCTTGATCACCAGCGGGTTCACTTCCAGCAGTGCCAGGTCGTGGTCCTGGAACAGTTTGGCCAGGCCTACGAAGATCTTGGCGAACTGAGTGACTTGCTTGCCTTCCAGGCCCAGCTGGAAAGCCAGCTCGCGACCCTGGAATGGCTGAGCGCCAACCAGTGGATCGATAGTGGCTTTGAGAATTTTTTCTGGAGTGTCGTGAGCGATTTTCTCGATGTCCACGCCACCTTCGGTGGAAGCCATGAACACGATGCGACGGCTCGAACGGTCGACGACAGCGCCCAGGTACAGCTCTTTAGCGATATCAGTGCACGATTCAACCAGGATCTTGGTGACTGGCTGGCCATTGGCGTCAGTCTGGTAAGTCACCAGACGCTTGCCCAACCACTGTTGAGCGAATGCTTTAGCGTCTTCTTTGCTGCGAACCAGCTTTACGCCGCCCGCTTTACCGCGACCACCGGCGTGAACCTGGGCTTTGACAACCCACTCGGAGCCGCCGATCTTGTCGCAAGCTTCTGCTGCTTCTTCCGGGGTGTCTACCGCGTAGCCTTTGGATACTGGCAGGCCGTATTCAGCGAACAGCTGCTTACCCTGATACTCGTGAAGATTCATGCTTTTTACCGTCTTCGTTAGGTACTGCGCATTCGGCGCTGCGCTCTTGATGAGTGCCGCGCCACCTGTGACCGCTCCTCACCGGACTCCCCTGCCCCGCCTCCGCAGCCTGCGGCTGCGGCACAACGCATGAAGATTCCCGTGAGGTCGAGTCCAGCGGACGTTCCGCGGTGAGTCTTGCTCGCAAGGCTCACGACGGGCAATCCGCCGTGGTTTCTTATTGTCTTAACGCTTTTTGCGGTTGGCGATGTGGATGGCGCCGCCATTCACTGCCAGTGCTGCTTCGTGCAGCGCTTCGGACAGGGTCGGATGGGAGAAAACCATCATGCCCAGGTCTTCGGCGCTGGTGCCGAATTCCATGCCGATCGCACCTTGCTGAACCAGTTCCGCCGCGCTTGGGCCGATCACGTGGACGCCCAGTACACGATCAGTCTTGGCATCAGCGATGACTTTTACGAAGCCGCCGGTGTCATTGGCTGCCATGGCTCGGCCGCTGGCTGCGAACGGGAAGGTGCCGACGTTAACTTCAACGCCTTCAGCTTTCAAGGCCTGCTCGGTCTTGCCGACCCACGCGATTTCCGGGTGAGTATAAATAACCGAAGGGATCAGGTCATAGTTCATCTGAGCCTTGTGGCCCTTGATGCGCTCGACGACCATGATGCCCTCTTCCGAGGCCTTGTGAGCCAGCATCATGCCGCGAACCACGTCGCCGATCGCGTAAACGCCCGGCACGGTGGTGGCGCAGTGATCGTCAACGTGCACGAAACCGCGCTCGTCGAGGGTCACGCCGCAATCGGCAGCCAGCAGATCAGTGGTCACCGGACGGCGACCAACGGCTACGATCAGCTTGTCGAAAGTGATGTTCTGCTCGCCGTTGGCATCGGTGTAGGTCACGACCACTTCTTCGCCGTTGACCTTGGAGCCGGTGACGCGAGCGCCCAGCTTGATGTCCAGACCCTGCTTGGTCAGGGTTTTCAGCGCTTCCTTGGAGACCGCGGTGTCGGCAGCCATCAGGAAGGTGTCCAAGGCTTCCAGGACGGTCACTTCAGCGCCCAGGCGGGACCATACCGAACCCAGCTCCAGACCGATCACGCCAGCGCCGATCACGCCCAGGCGTTTTGGTACGGATTGGAATTCCAGGGCGCCGGTGGAGTCGACGATCACTTTCTGATCGACCGGAGCCGGTGGAATGTCGATTGGACGGGAGCCTGGCGCCAGGATGACGTTCTCGGCTTCGATCACTTCCACCGAGCCGTCTGGCTTGGTGACTTCGACTTTCTTGCCGGCCAGCAGTTTGCCGTGGCCCTGGATGGAGGTCACGCCGTTGGCCTTGAACAGGGTGGCAACACCGCTGGTCAGGTTTTTCACGATGTTGGCTTTGCGGCCGACCATCGCAGGCACGTCCATGGACACGCCAGCGTGGCTGATACCGTGGATCGCGAAACCGTCTTGGGCTTCGTGGAATTTCCAGGAGCTGTCCAGCAGCGCCTTGGAAGGGATGCAGCCGACGTTCAGGCAAGTACCGCCGAGGGCCAGCTTGCCCTCCTTGTCGGTATATTTCTCGATGCAGGCAGTCGTGAGGCCGAGTTGCGCAGCTTTAATGGCAGCTACATAGCCGCCAGGACCTGCGCCAATCACTACCACGTCGAATTTCTGAGTCATGTGTCATTCCTTCTCGAATCAAACCGGACGGCCTCTTGTGGAGGCCGTCGTGGGACGAAGCTGTTCGTTTCGGCGAAAGGCCGATCATCGCTGATCGGCCCATGCTACGAAATCAGATATCCAGCAGCAGACGAGCCGGGTCTTCCAGCAGGTTCTTGATGGTAACCAGGAAGGTCACTGCTTCTTTGCCGTCGATCAAACGGTGATCGTAGGACAGAGCCAGGTACATCATCGGACGGATAACCACCTGACCGTTGATCGCCATAGGACGCTGCAGAATGTTGTGCATGCCCAGGATCGCCGCTTGTGGCGGGTTGACGATCGGAGTCGACATCATCGAACCGAAAGTACCACCGTTGGTGATGGTGAAAGTACCGCCGGTCATCTCTTCCATCGACAGTTTGCCATCACGGGCTTTCTTGCCGAAGGTGGCGATGCCGCCTTCGATTTCAGCCAGGCTCATCAGTTCGGCGTTACGCAGAACCGGAACCACCAGGCCGCGGTCGCTGGACACGGCAACACCGATGTCGGCGTAGCCGTGGTAAACGATGTCGGAGCCGTCGATCGAGGCGTTGACCGCAGGGAAACGCTTCAGCGCTTCGGTAGCAGCCTTGACGAAGAACGACATGAAGCCCAGGCGTACGCCGTTGTGGGACTTCTCGAACAGATCCTTGTACTTCGAACGCAGGGCCATGACTTCGGTCATGTCGACTTCGTTGAAAGTGGTCAGCATCGCCATGTTCGACTGGGCTTCGACCAGACGCTCGGCAACCTTGGCGCGCAGGCGGGTCATCGGAACGCGCTTCTCGACGCGATCGCCGGCAGCGAATACCGGAGCAGCAGCGGCTGGCGCAGCGGCCTTGGCAGGCGCGGCAGCCGGAGCGGCTTTCTTGGCAGCAACGGCTGCAACCACGTCTTCCTTGGTCACGCGACCGCCTTTGCCGGTACCGGCAACGGAAGCGATGTTGATGCCGTTCTCTTCAGCCAGCTTGCGCGCGGCAGGAGCAGCGATTGGATCGTCTTCGCCTTCGGCGGCAGGAGCTGCGGCCTGGGCGGCAGCCGGTGCGGCAGCGGCGGCAGGAGCAGCAGCGGCAGCGGCGCCTTCAGCGATGGAGCCCAGTACTTCGTCGGACAGAACGGTGTCGCCTTCGTTCTTGACGATAGCGCCCAGCACGCCGTCAGCAGTGGCCAGAACTTCCAGCACGACCTTGTCGGTTTCGATGTCGACAATCAGTTCGTCGCGCTTGACGGCGTCGCCCGGTTTTTTGTGCCAGGTGGCAACGGTGCCATCGGCAACCGATTCCGGGAAAGTGGGGGCTTTGATCTCGATAGCCATTATCTGTGGTTCCTTAAATTCGGTTTCAGGTGCGCGAAGGCGTTAAACAGTGAAAGCATCTTGCAGCAGTTTTTCCTGCTGCTCGGCGTGCATCGATGCGTAGCCGCATGCAGGTGCAGCAGAGGCTTCACGGCCCGCGTACTCAAGTACGAGCGACTTGTCGTGATTGCCAACGATGCGGCGCATGTGGTGTTGGCTGCAGTACCAGGCACCCTGGTTCATCGGCTCTTCCTGACACCAAACGACATGCTTGAGGTTGGTGTACGGAGCCAGGACTTCGTTCAAGTCGTCCTCAGGGAATGGGTACAACTGCTCGATACGCACGATGGCGATGTCGGCACGGCCTTCGGCACGGCGTTTTTCCAGCAGGTCGTAGTAGACCTTGCCGCTGCACAGAATCAGGCGAGTCACGCCTTTTGGATCCTGGGCATCGATTTCCGGAATAACGGTCTGGAACGAACCTTCCGCCAGATCTTCCAGGGTCGAGATGGCCAGTTTGTGACGCAGCAGCGACTTCGGAGTCAGGACCACCAGCGGCTTGCGCAGCGGGCGAATCACCTGACGACGCAGCAGGTGGTAGATCTGGGCCGGGGTGGTCGGCATGCAGACCTGGATGTTGTGCTCGGCGCACAGCTGCAGGTAACGCTCCAGACGAGCCGAAGAGTGCTCCGGACCCTGACCTTCATAACCGTGCGGCAGCAGCATCGTCAGGCCGCAGAGACGGCCCCACTTGTGCTCGCCACTGGTGATGAACTGGTCGATCACCACCTGGGCACCGTTGGCGAAGTCGCCGAACTGGGCTTCCCAGATCACCAGCGCGTTTGGCGTGGTGGTCGAGTAACCGTATTCGAACGCCAGTACGGCTTCTTCGGACAGGAACGAATCGTACAGATCGAAACGTGGCTGGCCGTCGTACAGGTGCTGCAGCGGAATGTAGGTACTGGCGTCTTTCTGGTTGTGCAGGACCGCATGACGGTGCGAGAACGTACCGCGGCCGATGTCCTGGCCGGTCATGCGGATCGGGTGACCTTCGAACGCCAGGGTCGCGTATGCCATGGTTTCGGCATAACCCCAGTTGATCGGCAGGCCGCCGGCTTGCATCTTCTGACGGTCTTCGTAGATCTTCGCGACCTGGCGCTGGACCACGAAGCCTTCTGGCAGTTCCAGCAGCTTGGCGGACAGTTCCTGCAGGGTCTTCAGATCGAAGGTGGTGTCGTGACGCGCGGTCCAGGCGTGGCCCAGGTATGGACGCCAATCCACGAACAGCTCTTTGTTCGGCTCTTTGACCAGGCTCTTCACGACGTGCAGGCCGTTGTCCAGCGCATTGCGGTATTCATCGACTTTCGCCTGAACACGCTCGGCGTCGAGCACGCTGGCCTGGACCAGACGATCGGCATACAGCTCACGGGTGGTGCGTTGCTTGGCGATCTGCTGGTACATCAGAGGCTGGGTACCGCTTGGCTCGTCCGCTTCGTTGTGGCCGCGACGACGGTAGCAGACCAGGTCGATCACCACATCGCGCTTGTACTGCATGCGGTAGTCGATGGCCAGCTGGGTCACGAACAGTACGGCTTCCGGATCATCACCATTCACATGGAGGATCGGCGCCTGGATCATTTTCGCGACGTCGGTGGCGTACTCGGTGGAACGCGAGTCCAGCGGGTTGCTGATGGTGAAACCGACCTGGTTGTTGATCACGATGTGCACGGTGCCGCCGGTCTTGAAACCGCGGGTCTGCGACATCTGGAAGGTTTCCATCACCACGCCCTGACCGGCGAACGCAGCGTCACCGTGGATGGAGATTGGCAGAACCTTGTCACCGGTCTGGTCGTTGCGGCGATCCTGGCGGGCGCGCACCGAACCCTCGACCACTGGCGAAACGATCTCCAGGTGGGACGGGTTGAAAGCCATGGCCAGGTGAACTTCACCGCCTGTGGTCATCACGTTGGACGAGAAGCCCTGGTGGTACTTGACGTCACCGGAGCCCAGCTCGACCTTCTTCTTGCCTTCGAACTCGTCGAACAGCTCGCGCGGGTTCTTGCCGAAGGTGTTGACCAGGACGTTGAGGCGACCACGGTGGGCCATGCCGATCACGACTTCCTTGGTGCCGTAGGAACCGGAACGCTGGATCAGCTCGTCGAGCATCGGGATCAGGCTTTCGCCGCCTTCCAGGCCGAAACGCTTGGTGCCCGGGTACTTGGTGCCCAGGTATTTTTCGAGGCCTTCAGCTGCGGTGACGCGCTCGAGCAGGTGACCCTTGATATCCGTGGAGTAGGTCGGACGGCCGCGTACGCTTTCCAGACGCTGCTGGAACCACTGGCGCTGCTCGGAATCGGTGATATGCGTAAATTCAGCGCCGATGGTGCGGCAATATGTCTGCTGCAACGCTTCGTGAATTTCGCGTAGGCTCGCTTCCTCTTTGCCGATGAACAGGTCGCCGGCACGGAAGGTCGTATCAAGATCGGCATTGGTCAAGCCGTAATGATTGATTGACAGGTCTGCAGGTGCAGGACGCTGCCACAGCCCCAGCGGGTCCAGCTGGGCTGCCTGGTGGCCACGCATACGGTAGGCCTGGATCAATCGCAGCACTTCAACTTGCTTCTTCTCGTGCTCGCTGCTCACGCTACCGGCGGATACCGGCTGGGCGCGGCGCTGGTTCTTTGCCAGCAACACGAAATGATCGCGGATTGTCGAGTGCGAAACATCGATGGCAGTGCTGCCGTCGGTAGGCAACTTCTGGAAGTAAGTGCGCCACTCTTCTGGCACAGCGTTAGGGTCGTGCAGGTAGAGCTCGTAGAGCTCTTCCACATAGGCAGCGTTACTACCGGATAGGTAGGCGCTGTTCCACATGCGCTGCATCACGCTTTCTTGCATGCTTGGTCACCCTCGGTTAGGGGAACACCACCGGCGAAGACACCGAGCAAACTTGCAAAAGTCCGAGTGCAGCGACCAAAACAAGCCACTTAGGATCACGCTGATAGTCCGGGTACCAGCCCGGATGCCCCTGCTTGTCTCATTTCTTCAAAATACGAGCGGCAACTTTGTGAGCTGCTGCTCAGCTTAAAACTACGGCGCCGGTTGAAGCCTGCGCCGTAGCCTCTACGGGTATAGCGGTCCTACGGGTACAACAGCTGAATCACACGCCGCTTTGCAGCAGCATGTTACGTATGTGACCGATGGCCTTAGTCGGGTTCAGGCCTTTCGGACAAACGTTGACGCAGTTCATGATGCCGCGGCAGCGGAATACGCTGAACGGATCATCCAGCGAAGCCAGACGCTCGGACGTCTTGGTGTCGCGGCTGTCTGCCAGGAAGCGATAGGCTTGCAGCAGGGCAGCTGGACCCAGGAACTTGTCCGGGTTCCACCAGAAGGACGGGCAGGAAGTCGAGCAGCAAGCGCACAGGATGCACTCGTACAGACCATCGAGCTTTTCGCGCTCTTCAGGGGACTGCAGACGCTCGATGGCCGGGGCCGGCGTGTCGTTCTGCAGGAATGGCTTCACCTTTTCGTATTGCTTGTAGAAGATGCTCATATCGACGACCAGGTCACGGATAACCGGCAAACCTGGCAGCGGACGAACAACCAGCTTGTTCTTCTTCACCACGGCAGACAGCGGCGTGATGCACGCCAGGCCGTTCTTGCCGTTGATGTTCATGCCGTCGGAACCGCAAACACCTTCACGGCAGGAGCGACGATAGGAGAAACCTTCGTCCTGCTCTTTGATCAGCGCCAGTACGTCCAGCACCATCAGATCCTTGCCACCGGTGTCGACCTGGAAAACCTGGGTTTTCGGCGCGGAGTCGGTGTCAGGGTTGTAACGATAAACTTCGACTTGCAACATATCGATCACCCTTTAGTAAGTCCGGACTTTTGGTTCAAAAGTCGGAACAGTCTTCGGCGAGAAGTTAACGGCACGCTTGGCAACGCGCTTCTCACCCGGGAAGTACAGGGTGTGGCACAGCCAGTTTTCGTCGTCGCGGTCTTCGAAGTCTTCACGGGCGTGGGCGCCGCGGGACTCTTTGCGCACTTCGGCAGCGATGGCGGTGGCTTCGGCCACTTCCAGCAGGTTCTGCAGTTCCAGCGCTTCGATACGTGCGGTGTTGAACGCCTGCGACTTGTCGTTGATCTTGACGTTGGCGATGCGGGTACGCAGCTCGGCCAGCTGGGCAATGCCCTTCTGCATGTATTCGCCGGTACGGAATACGCCGAAGTAGTTCTGCATGCAGCTTTGCAGCTCGCGACGCAGGGTCGCCACGTCTTCGCCATCGGTACGCTCGTTGAGCGCGGACAAGCGCGCCAGGGCCGCATTGATGTCGGCATCGGTAGCATCGTCGTATTCGATACCGTCGCTCAGCGCCTTTTCCAGGTGCAGGCCGGCAGCACGGCCGAACACCACCAGGTCGAGCAGCGAGTTGCCGCCCAGACGGTTGGCGCCGTGAACCGATACGCAAGCCACTTCACCCACTGCGAACAGGCCAGGGATGATTTCGTCGTTGCCTTCGGCGTTCTGGGTGATCGCCTGGCCATGAATGTTGGTGGCAACGCCGCCCATCATATAGTGGCAAGTCGGAACAACCGGAACCGGAGCAACAACCGGGTCAACGTGAGCGAACGTCTTGGACAGTTCGCAGATGCCTGGCAGACGGCTGTGCAGCACTTCCTCGCCCAGGTGGTCGAGCTTGAGCATCACGTGGTCGCCATTCGGACCGCAACCGTTGCCGGCGATGATCTCTTTAACCATCGAACGGGCAACAACGTCACGACCGGCAAGGTCCTTGGCGTTCGGAGCATAACGCTCCATGAAACGCTCGCCGTGCTTGTTGATCAGGTAACCGCCTTCACCACGGCAACCTTCGGTAACCAGTACACCGGCGCCGGCGATGCCGGTCGGGTGGAACTGCCACATTTCGATGTCTTGTACCGGCACGCCGGCACGCAGCGCCATGCCGACACCGTCACCGGTGTTGATCAGGGCGTTGGTGGTGGATGCATAGATACGACCTGCACCGCCGGTCGCCAATACGGTGGCTTTCGCGCGGATGTAGGTGGTTTCGCCGGTTTCGATGCAGATCGCGATCACACCGACGAACGCGCCATCCTGGTTCTTTACCAGGTCGACGGCGTAGTACTCGTTCAGGAAGGTGGTGCCGGCTTTCAGGTTGCCCTGATAAAGGGTGTGCAGCAGCGCGTGACCGGTACGGTCGGAAGCTGCGCAGGTACGGGCAGCCTGGCCGCCTTTACCGTAATCCTTGGACTGACCGCCGAAAGGACGCTGGTAGATACGGCCGGTTTCGGTGCGGGAGAACGGCAGGCCCATGTGGTCCAGCTCGAAAACCGCGGCCGGACCTTCCTGACACATGTATTCGATAGCGTCCTGGTCACCGATGTAGTCGGAACCCTTGACGGTATCGTACATGTGCCAGCGCCAGTCATCGTTCGGGTCGGCCGACGCGATGGCGCAGGTGATGCCGCCCTGGGCCGACACAGTGTGCGAGCGGGTCGGGAACACCTTGGTGATCACTGCAGTCTTGTGGCCGCCCTGGGCCAGCTGCAATGCAGCACGCATGCCGGCGCCGCCGCCGCCAATGATGATGGCGTCGAAAGAAATCGTTGGAATGTTAGCCATGAATCAGATACCCCAGAGAATCTGCACACCCCAGACGAAGTAGGCGAACATTGCAACGCCGCATACTGCCTGGAAAAGGAAACGTACTGCAGTCGCCGATTTGCCCAGCGCCATCGGCGTCAGGTAGTCGGTCGAGATGGTCCACATGCCGACCCAGGCGTGAGCGCCCAGAGCGACCATGGCCAGCAGGCTGAAAATACGCATCCAGTTGTTGGAGAACAGTGCGTGCCATTGCTCGTAGCCAAGGCCCGGGTTCGCAACGAGGTATCCGATCAGGAAGATGAAATAAGCCGCGAGAACGACCGCAGACACACGTTGTGCCATCCAGTCATAGAGGCCCGAACGCGACAGATTCGTAACGCTGGTTACCATATCCAAACTCCTGCCAGAACGATCAGCACCACGGAAATGGCGATGACGATTTTCGAGCCCAGGCGGCCGCCTTCCAGCGTCTCACCGATGCCCATGTCCATGATCAAGTGGCGCACACCGGCTACCAGGTGATACAGAAGAGAGGACAGGAGGCCCCATGCTACGAACTTGGCCAGCGGGCTGGTCAAGCATGCCTTCACCTCGGCGTACCCTTCCTCGGAGCCCAGGGATTTGCTCAATGCATAAAGCATGATGCCCAAGCCCAGGAAGAGGATGATGCCGGAAACACGGTGCAGGAACGACGTAACGCCGGTGATGGGGAGTTTGATGGTCCTTAGGTCTAGGTTTACAGGTCGTTGGCTATTCACGGCTTTTTTTCACACTGAAGAGCCCCTAACAATCAGGGCAAAGTTGTTGGGGAGTGCACTGGTCAGGTAGCACCACCCAGGGAGTGCGACCCCCATCAAACCGGGCCCGAAAGCCCATGGCGGTCGGTGGCCGAGTATAGACAGTTAGGCTACTAATGACAACGCAATCACCTTCCCCTAATAGCTCATTGCGTTAGGTGGATAAAAGGCGTAAATGGCGGGGAATTTCGAGGAAAAAGTCCGGTTAAAGCCTTCTGGGGCAAGACTTTAGGCAAATTGACATTCGGATTTATCTCACTATAGTGGTGCGGGCCCTGCGTGGGGGGTCTGTCTGATGATTTCAAGCATAAATAGGAGGCCACATGGCTGACAAAAAAGCGCAGTTGATCATCGAGGGCGCAGCCCCCGTCGAGCTGCCCATTTTAACCGGCACCGTTGGTCCCGATGTAATCGATGTTCGGAGCTTGACGGCCACGGGCCGCTTCACCTTTGACCCGGGTTTCATGTCGACCGCCTCCTGCGAGTCGAAAATCACCTATATCGACGGCGACAACGGCATTCTGTTGCACCGCGGCTACCCGATCGAACAGTTGGCTGAAAAGTCGGACTACCTGGAAACCTGCTACCTGCTGCTCAACGGCGAATTGCCGACCGCAGAACAGAAGGCCCAGTTCGTTGGCAACGTGAAGAACCACACCATGGTTCACGAGCAGTTGAAGACCTTCTTCAACGGCTTCCGTCGCGACGCCCACCCGATGGCGGTCATGTGCGGCGTAGTCGGCGCCCTCTCTGCCTTCTACCACGACTCCCTGGACATCAATAACCCGCAGCATCGCGAAATCTCCGCGATCCGCCTGGTTGCCAAGATGCCGACCCTGGCCGCGATGGTTTACAAGTACTCCATGGGTCAACCCATGATGTACCCGCGCAACGACCTGTCGTACGCGGAAAACTTCCTGCACATGATGTTCAACACCCCGTGCGAGATCAAACCGATCAGCCCGGTGCTGGCCAAGGCAATGGACCGGATCTTCATCCTCCATGCCGACCACGAGCAGAATGCATCGACCTCCACCGTACGCCTGGCGGGCTCCTCGGGCGCCAACCCGTTCGCCTGTATCGCTGCCGGTATCGCCGCGCTATGGGGCCCGGCCCATGGCGGCGCCAACGAAGCGGTACTGACCATGCTCGACGAAATTGGCGATGTCTCGAACATCGACAAGTTCATCGCCAAGGCCAAGGACAAGAACGATCCGTTCAAGCTGATGGGCTTCGGTCACCGCGTCTACAAGAACCGCGACCCACGCGCCACCGTCATGAAGCAGACCTGCGACGAAGTGCTGAAAGAGCTGGGCATCAAGCACGACAAACAACTCGAACTGGCCATGCGCCTGGAAGAGATCGCCCTGACCGACCCGTACTTCATCGAGCGCTCGCTGTACCCGAACGTCGACTTCTACTCGGGGATCATCCTCAAGGCCATCGGCATTCCAACCAGCATGTTCACCGTGATCTTCGCCCTGGCGCGTACCGTCGGCTGGATCTCGCACTGGAAAGAAATGCTCTCCAGCCCTTACAAGATCGGCCGCCCTCGCCAGCTGTACACCGGCTACAAGTCGCGCGACATCACCAAGCTGGAAGATCGCAAGTAAGACCTGTTGCCTTGCGCTAACGTCTTGACTGCAGCGGATACGGCCTCTTAATAGAGGCCGTATTTGTTTGTGCCCCTCCCCCGCCACGTCCCTGTAACAGCCTGTATTCGGCCGCACAGCGGGTGTAGAACGCCAAGTTCGCGCCACTCTTACGGCGAGAAGCTTGCGAGCGCTGCGCACTCGATCGTAGGCTGCGCCAGCGGCTACAGAAGGCGCAGGCATACCTGTACCCATAAAAATGCCCCTGTCTTTCGACAGGGGCATTGGTTTGCAACTCAGCTTATATATAGAAGCCGATACACAAGCGCCTTAGTGCGATACCGCGCCGCTGGCTCCCAGGCCGGTCTGCGAGCGCACGAATTGCGGGAAGAACAGCGCCCGCTCATTGTCAGCCGCAGTGGACTTGTCGGTGATGGAGAAGAACCAGATCCCGATAAAGGCAATGATCATCGAGAACAGCGCCGGGTACTCGTAAGGGAAGATGGCTTTTTCATGCCCCATGATCTGCACCCAGATGGTCGGGCCGAGGATCATCAGGCCAACGGCACTGACCAGGCCCAGCCAGCCGCCAACCATGGCGCCGCGGGTGGTGAGTTTCTTCCAGTACATGGAAAGCAGCAGTACCGGGAAGTTGCAGCTGGCCGCGATGGAGAACGCCAGGCCGACCATGAACGCGATGTTCTGGCTCTCGAACAGAATGCCCAGGGCAATCGCCAGCACACCCAGGCACACGGTGGTGATCTTCGAGACGCGGATTTCATCCTTCTCGTTGGCCTTGCCTTTCTTGATCACGCTGGCGTACAGGTCGTGGGAAACCGCCGAGGCCCCGGCCAGGGTCAGGCCAGCCACCACCGCCAGGATAGTGGCGAAGGCCACCGCCGAGATGAAGCCGAGGAACACGCTGCCGCCCACGGCATTGGCCAGGTGCACCGCCGCCATGTTGTTGCCGCCGAGCAGAGCGCCCGCCGCATCCTTGAACACCGGGTTGGTGCTGACCAAGAGGATCGCGCCAAAACCGATGATGAAGGTCAGGATGTAGAAGTAGCCAATGAAGCCGGTGGCATACAGCACGCTCTTGCGCGCTTCCTTGGCGTCGCTCACGGTGAAGAAGCGCATCAGGATGTGCGGCAGGCCCGCGGTACCGAACATCAGCGCCAGGCCGAGGGAGAACGCCGAGATCGGATCCTTCACCAGGCCGCCCGGGCTCATGATCGCTTCACCTTTGGGGTGAACCTTGGTGGCTTCGGAGAACAGCATGTTGAAGTCGAAGTTGACATGCTTCATGACCATCAGCGCCATGAACGAGGCGCCGGACAGCAGCAGGACCGCCTTGATGATCTGCACCCAGGTGGTCGCCAGCATGCCGCCGAACAGCACGTACAGCACCATCAGGATACCCACCAGGATCACCGCCACATGGTAATCGAGGCCGAACAGCAGCTGGATCAGCTTGCCGGCACCGACCATTTGCGCGATCAGGTAGAACGCCACCACCACCAGCGAGCCGCAGGCCGACAGCGAGCGGATCTGGGTCTGCCCAAGGCGATAGGACGCCACGTCGGCAAAGGTGTACTTGCCCAGGTTGCGCAGGCGCTCGGCGATCAGGAACAGAATGATCGGCCAGCCCACCAGGAAGCCAATCGAATAGATCAGCCCGTCATAGCCGGAGGTGAACACCAGGGCGGAAATACCCAGGAAGGACGCCGCCGACATGTAGTCACCGGCAATCGCCAGGCCGTTCTGGAAACCGGTGATCTTGCCGCCCGCGGCATAGTAGTCGGCCGCCGACTTGTTGCGCTTGGAGGCCCAGTAGGTGATGCACAGGGTGGCCCCGACGAACAGCACGAACATGATGATCGCAGAGACATTGAGGGGTTGCTTATGCACTTCGCCGGTCAGGGCGTCGGCTGCCCAGAGACCTGGAGCAAAGGCCACGAGGCTAAAAAAAGCCAATAGACGCCGGATCATTGCTGGGCCTCCTTGAGAATCGCATTGTTCAGGTCGTCGAATTCGCCATTGGCGCGCCGCACGTAGATACCGGTCAGGACAAAGGCCGCGACAATCAACCCGACACCAATGGGAATGCCCCAGGTGATCGATGATTCAGGACTGAGTTTTGCTCCCAGCACATGGGGTCCGTAGGCAATCAGCAGGATGAAGCCCGAATAAAGCCCGAGCATGATCGCCGACAGTATCCAGGCGAATCGTTCTCGCTTGCTGACCAGCTCCTTGAAACGCGAGCTGTTTTGAATCGAGAGGTAAATGCTGTCGTTCATTGTTTTTATCCTCGCAGCACAGATTTTAGTTGGAACGTAGTCCACTCTATGCAGCTCTGGAGCCGGTTCCAGACGACCTTAGTATTAGAACGACAGTCCCCCTGGCAGGCACTTTTGTGCCGGGCAAAACGAAAGGCCGCCGGGTGTGAACACCCGGCGGCCTCGAGACCTGCGAGCTAGACGCTTCCCGGTCAGTTAGCGGTCCATTCGGCGACGCGCTCAGGGTGCTTGGCGACCCAGTCCTTGGCCGCGGCTTCCGGCTTGGCGCCCTCTTGAATCGCCAGCATCACCTCGCCGATTTCATCCTTGGAGGCCCACTGGAACTTCTTCAGGAAGGCCGCAACCTCCGGCGCCTTCTTCTCCAGGTCTTTGCTGCCGATGCTGTTGACGGTTTCGGCGGCACCGTAAACACCCTTCGGATCGTCGAGGAAGCGCAGCTTCCACTTGGCGAACATCCAGTGCGGCACCCAGCCGGTGACCGCGATGGAGTCCTTCTTCTCTTCGGCACGGGTCAGCTCGGCAATCATCGCCGCGCCCGAACTGGCTTGCAGCTTGTAGTCCAGCCCGTAGTCCTTGATGGCCTGGTCGGTCTTGAGCATCACGCCCGAGCCGGCATCGATACCGACGATCTTGTTCTTGAAGGTGGTGTCGTCCTTCAGGTCGGCGATGCTCTTGGGCTTGACGTACTCCGGAACGATCAGGCCGATTTTCGCGTCCTTGAAGTTGGGGCCGTAGTCGACCACCTTGTCCTTGTTCTTGGTCCAGTACTCGCCGTGGGTCACCGGCAGCCAGGCCGACAGCATCGCATCCAGTTTGCCGGTGGCCACGCCCTGCCACATGATCCCGGTTGCGACGGCCTGCAACTTCACGTCATAACCGAGCTTCTGCTTGATCACCTCAGACGCTACATACGTGGTCGCCACACTGTCCGACCAACCGTCGACATAGCCGATGCTCAGGGTTTTGCTGTCGGCGCTGGCCAGGGTGGAACTGATCGCAAGTACCAGACCGGCACCCGCGCCTAAGAGTCGTCGCATCTTCATCGTTACTTCCCCGAAAGTACTGCGCCCGACAGGTGCCGAGCCGCGTCAACCTGTTGTTATGGTGCACAGCGCCCTCATCACGCCCCACCAACTTGCTCGAACATCAGCGCGATTGCCCTATGAGAGCCCTGACGCGTCGATCATCAACCCGACGCCAAAGGCGACCTGCTCTGACTACGACCTCAAAACATTCAGCAACGACACCCGTTGGCCAGTAATCGGGGCGTGCCAAAAACAGTCGCCCAATCCCGCCCGAACTTTGCATGTCAAAATCATGCAGGCCACCTGGGCAGTGGCAAATCCGGGTAAGATGCCCGGCTTTGTTTCCTGACGGCCTGACCATGCCCTCGATTGCCCGCTTCCCGCTCCTGCCCTATCTATTCGCCTGCCTGCTGGGAGTCTTCGCGCTCTGCGGTTTCTGGTACGGCCTCGGCCAACCGGTGGTGCTGCCGGATGTCGCCAGCGCCAGTCACAAACTGCAATGCGCGTCCTACACCCCGTTCGACAAGGACCAGTCGCCCTTCGACCAGCCGTTCAAGTTGCGCCCGGAGCGCATGGACGCCGACCTGGCGTTGCTGGCAACACGCTTCGAGTGCATCCGCACCTATTCCATGACCGGCCTCGAAGCCCTGCCGGACCTGGCGCGCAAGCATGGCCTGAAGCTGATGATCGGCGCCTGGGTCAACAGCAACCCGGTGGACACCGAAAAAGAGGTCGACCTGCTGATCGCCTCGGCCAATGCCAACCCGGATGTGGTGAGCTCGGTGATCGTCGGCAACGAGGCCCTGCTGCGCAAGGAAGTCACCGGCCCGCAACTGGCCAGGCTGATCAACAAGGTCAAGGCTCACGTCAAGCAACCGGTCACCTACGCGGATGTCTGGGAGTTCTGGCTCAAGCACCCGGAAATCGCGCCAGCGGTGGATTTCCTGACCATCCACCTGCTGCCCTACTGGGAAGACGATCCGTCCAACATCGACGCCGCGCTGAACCATGTGGCCCAGGTGCGCCAAGTGTTCGGCAACAAGTTCGCGCCCAAGGACGTGATGATCGGCGAAACCGGCTGGCCCAGCGAAGGCCGCCAGCGCGAAACCGCCCTGCCGAGCCGGGTCAACGAAGCCAAGTTCATCCGTGGTTTTGTGGTCATGGCCGAACAGAATGGCTGGCATTACAACCTGATCGAGGCCTTCGACCAGCCATGGAAACGCGCCAGCGAAGGCGCGGTCGGCGGTTACTGGGGGCTGTTCGATGCCGATCGCCAGGACAAGGGCGTGCTCGCCGGGCCGGTATCGAACCTGCCTTACTGGCCAGTGTGGCTGGGCGTGGGCGGAGTGATCTTCCTCGCCACCCTGACCCTCGGAGGCCGGGTCCGCGGCACTCGCGCGGCTTTGGTCCTGCCCTTGCTCGGAGCCCTCGCCGCCTGCTCCATCGGCGCCTGGGGCGAACTGGCGCGGGTCACCAGCCGCTTTGCCGGGGAATGGTTCTGGGCGGGCCTGCTGCTGGCCCTGAACCTGCTGGTGCTGGCCCACGCGGCACTGAGCTTGAGCACCCGCACCGGCTGGCGCCAACGCGCTTTCGACAGCCTGGAAAAACGTGCCGGCTGGCTGCTTGCCGCCGCCGGTTTCGCCGCTGCGGTGATGATGCTGGAACTGGTGTTCGACCCACGTTATCGCAGCTTCCCCAGCGCCGCCCTGCTACTGCCGGCCCTGGTCTACCTGTGCCGCCCGGTGCGGGTGCCGCGTCGCGAAATCGCCCTGCTGACCTTTATCGTCGGCGCCGGCATCGCCCCTCAGCTGTATCGCGAAGGCCTGGAAAACCAGCAAGCCTGGGGCTGGGCCCTGGTCAGCGTGCTGATGGTCGCCGCCCTGTGGCGCAGCTTGCGGGCTCGCAAAGCCTGAGGCCCGTAGAAGCGAGACTTGCCTGCGATGGCAGCACCGCCTCATCGTTCATCGCGAGCAAGCTTCGCGCCTACACCACCGTGCGAGGCGCCCGCACCAACCGCAAGGCGCCGATCACGATGGCAAACACCGCCAGGCTGGTGTTGTAGAGCGCCAGCGCCGGAAAACCGAACAGCAGCGCCAGCACCGCCAGGCCCCAGCCGGAACGGCCGGGCACCACGAAGGCGATCAGGGCCGCCGCCAGCGCCGCCCAGCCCATGACCTTGAAGTGGATCAGCAGCCCCAGGCTGGAACGCGCCTGGCACTCCCAGCGGCTGGCCTCGTCGACGCAGACGCCGACCCATCGAGCGTCCTCCATGAAGCCGTAGCGCACGCCATAACTGGCGGCCAGCCACAACGGCAGGACAACAAGCAGCAGAATCACGGGAAGACGGCGGGACATGAAGCACTCCGATAAACGAAAACGGCGCCCAGCATAATCGCCCGGGGGCGGTAAGCAAGCGTGTTGCACAGATAACTGTTGAGCAAACAGCGGCAAAGTGTATCGTCTGGCTACTATTACCGCCGATCCGGCTTTGCCCTGCCTTGATCGTTTTTTGTACCGTGCCATGGCACTTCGGCAGCAACCCGGTGGTCATAGCCTGCGAACTTCACTCGGCACCTTCCTCTAAGGGATTTAGTCATGCTCCGTTCCTTGCGCTTCGCTGCCCTGTTTGGCGGCCTTATTTCGAGTGCGTCCGCAATGGCGGTCGACATCGACGCCGCCAGCTATGGCTACCCCTTGACCAATCCGTTCGAGGCGACCATTGCCACCACTCCGCCGGACCTGCGTCCGAAGCTGCCGAGTGACGACGATATCAATCAGTCCGACCGCAGCCTGACCTTGCGCCCCGAGCGCGAGTTCATCCTGCCGGACAACTTCTGGGCAGTGAAAAAGCTCACCTACCGCATCGCCGAGCAGGACCATGCCGCACCGCTGATCTTCCTTATCGCCGGCACTGGCGCGCGCTATGACAGCAGCCTCAACGAATACCTGAAGAAACTCTATTACCAGGCCGGCTACCACGTGGTGCAGCTGTCCTCGCCCACCAGCTTCGACTTCATCAGCGCCGCCTCGCGGTTCGCCACCCCCGGCGTGACCAAGGAAGACGCCGAAGACATGTATCGCGTGATGCAGGCGGTACGCGCGCAGAACCCGAAACTGCCGGTCACCGACTTCTACCTCACCGGCTACAGCCTCGGCGCCCTGGATGCGGCCTTCGTCAGCAAGCTGGACGAAACCCGGCGCAGCTTCAACTTCAAGAAAGTCCTGCTGCTCAACCCGCCGGTCAACCTCTATACCTCCATCACCAACCTCGACAAGCTGGTGCAGACCGAGGTCAAGGGCATCAATAACACCACCACCTTCTACGAACTGGTGCTGAACAAGCTGACCCGCTACTTCCAGCAGAAGGGCTATATCGATCTCAACGATGCCCTGCTCTACGACTTCCAGCAGTCCAAGCAGCACCTGAGCAACGAGCAGATGGCGATGCTGATCGGCACCTCGTTCCGCTTCTCCGCCGCCGACATCGCGTTCACTTCGGACCTGATCAACCGCCGCGGCCTGATCACCCCGCCCAAGTACCCGATCAGCGAAGGCACCAGCCTCACGCCCTTCCTCAAGCGCGCCCTGCAGTGCGACTTCGACTGTTACCTCACCGAGCAGGTCATCCCGATGTGGCGCGCCCGTACCGACGGTGGCAGCGTGCTGCAACTGATCGACCAGGTGAGCCTGTACGCACTCAAGGATTACTTGCGCGACAGCCCGAAAATCGCCGTGATGCACAACGCCGACGACGTGATCCTCGGCCCCGGCGACCTGGGGTTCCTGCGCAAGACCTTTGGCGACCGGCTGACGGTCTACCCCCATGGCGGCCATTGCGGCAACCTCAACTACCGCGTCAACAGCGACGCCATGCTGGAGTTCTTCCGTGGCTAAACATCTCCTGCTCATCGCTGCGTTGTTCTGCGCAGGCTATGCCAATGCCGACGACGGCAAGACCGAGACACCCGTGGCGGCAGACGGGGACGGTTTCACCCAACCGCTCAAGCGACTCAAGTTCAACCCGGGCCTGGACCAGCGCGAGTTCGAGCGCTCGACCCTCAACGCGCTGAACGTCTACGACCCGCTGGAGTCGTGGAACCGCCGGGTGTACCACTTCAACTACCGCTTCGATCAGTGGGTGTTCCTGCCGGTGGTCGACGGTTACCGCTACATCACCCCGAGCTTCCTGCGCACCGGTGTGAGCAACTTCTTCAACAACCTGGGCGACGTACCGAACCTGGTCAACAGCCTGCTGCAGTTCAAGGGCCAGCGCTCGCTGAACACCACCGCCCGCCTGCTGGTCAACACCACCATCGGCATCGGCGGTCTCTGGGACCCGGCCACCCGCATGGGCCTGCCACGCCAGAGCGAAGACTTCGGCCAGACCCTGGGCTTCTACGGCGTGCCGGGCGGCGCCTATTTCGTCCTGCCGATCCTCGGGCCCTCGAACCTTCGCGATACCGCCGGGCTGGCCGTGGACTACACCACCGAATCGGCGATCAACTTCCTCAACGTTTCCGAGGTCAGCTCGAACCACCCGGAGCTCTGGGTCCTGCGCAGTATCGACAAGCGCTATCAGACCAGCTTCCGCTATGGCCAGCTGGACTCGCCGTTCGAGTACGAGAAAGTCCGCTACGTCTACACCGAGTCGCGCAAGCTGCAAATCGCCGAGTGATCCCTCCAGGGCCCTGCCATCCGCGCAGGGCCCTGTTCTCCGCCCTTGCCCCTCTCAGCTCCCGCATCTTCGCCAGAAGCGGAAAAATCCCCATTGGAATTACCCAGGCAAGTCGATACCATGCTAATCATTAGCTAGCTATCTATGTGCCTTGCCAATGAAAACCCCCACCCTGCGAATCCCCGATTTCGCGCTGGCCGTCCTGGCTCCCAGCCGCAACGACCTGCTGTTCGCCATCAGGAACATGATCGCCGGGGGCATCGCGCTGTACCTGGCCTTTCGCTTCAACCTCGAACAGCCGCAATGGGCCCTGACCACCGTGTTCATCGTCAGCCAGCCCAGCAGCGGCATGGTCCTGGCCAAGGGCGCGTTCCGCCTGCTCGGCACCTTTAGCGGAGCCCTGGCCTCGATTCTGCTGATCGGCCTGTTCGGCCAGGCGCCCCTGCTGTTCCTGCTGGCGATGGCGTCCTGGCTGGCCTTCTGCACCACCGGCGCCTCGCTGCTGCGCAATCATGCTTCCTACGGCTTCGTACTGGCCGGCTACACCGCGGCGATCATCGCCCTGCCCGCTACCGCACATCCGCTGCTGGTATTCGACCAGGCCGTGGCCCGCTGTTCGGAAATCAGCCTGGGCATCATCTGCGCGGCAATCGCCAGCACCGTGCTCTGGCCGCGCCGGGCCGAACAGGCGCTGGCCACCCAAGGCAAGCTGGCCTGGCAAGCCGGCATGCGCGCTGCGGCCTCCGAGCTGATCGGCCAGGACCAGCGCAAGGGGCTGCTGGAAGCCCTCGGCAAGCTGGTAGTGGTCGATGCCCAGCGCGATCACGCCTGGTTCGAAGGACCCCAGGGCCGTCGGCGCTCCCAGGCCCTGCGGGTACTCAGTCGCGACTTGCTGCGCCTGTTGCGCGCCGCCCGCGGCGTGGCCCGCCAGCGGCTGATGCTCGACAGCGCGGCGAATGCCGTGGTGGCACCGCTGATCGAACAACTGGCCACGGCCCTGGAACACGGCCAAGAAGAAGACATCGCCCAGCTGTCGGCACGCCTTCAAGCAGTACTGCAGGACCGCAGCCTGTCGCAGGACACCCATCTGTGCCTGATGCAATTGGCTCAGGTGCCGGCGCTGCTGGAACGCAGTGCGCAGACCCTACAAGCCGTCGAGCAAGGCCGGGTACCCCATGGCGCGCCTGGTGCCCTGTCCTGGCACCGTGATATCGAGCAAGGCATCCTCGGCGGCCTGCGCAGCGCCCTGGCGTTTCTCGCCGTGGCCGGCTTCTGGGTGCTCTCGGCCTGGCCCTCCGGCCTGGGCGCGGTGTCGATCTGCGGGGTAGTGCTGAGCCTGTTCGCCGGCCGGGCAAACCCTTCCGCCGCCAGCCTCGACTTTCTCAAGGGCATCGCCCTGTCGGTACCGATCGCCGGCTTCGTCGGCCTTGGCTTGCTGCCCGGCTGGGACGGTTTCCCACTGCTGTGCGTGGGGCTCGGGGTGCCACTGTTTTGCGCCTCGCTGTGCATGAGCAAGCCGCGGATGGCACCGATCGCGTCGGCGTTCTGCATCTTTTTCGTCAACAACGTCGGCCCCGGCAACCTGATGACCTACGACCTGGCCAACTTCCTCAACAAGGCCATGGCCACCCTGGTCGGCGTCGGCATCGCGGTCCTGGTGTTCCGCCTGGTCAGCCTCAACCCCGGGGAGCATCACTATCGGCGGATGTTCCGCGCCTCGCTGTTCGACCTGGCGCAACTCACCTCGCGCCCGCTGGAGCAAGCCGAAAGCTGGTTCGGCGGGCGCATGGCCGACCGCCTGATCCGTCTGGCGCGCTACACCGAAAGCCTGCCCCAGGAACGCCGCCAGCACTGGGACAACGGCCTGTTCGGTCTCGACCTGGGTGACGAACTGCTGCAATTGCGCGCCAGCCTGGGCGCCGCGACCGGCGCCCTGGGCATCGAGCGCGGGCACTACCTGCAAAGCATCGCCACGCTGTTCAAGTCGGGCGGACCGGCGTCACGCCGCACCGATCGACTGGACGCTCCGACCGTCGCCCTGCTCAAGGCCCTGGAGCAGGCACCGCAACTGCCGGAACAGGATCGGGAAATGGCCAGGGCGGCGCTGCTGCAACTGCAATTCACCTGGCACAAATGGTGCCGCCTGACTCGCCACGAACCCGGCGTGGCGGCTGTCGCCCAGGGGCTATGAGCGGGTAAAAAAACCGCCACGCGCCGGTTGCGGCGGGTGGCGGCATAACGCCCTGGGAAAGCCCCTCAGGCTTGCAGCAACGGGAACAAGGAAATCACCAGCAGCAACGCCATGCCGTAGTTGAACAGGCGCAGCCAGCGCGGATCGCGCAGGACATTGCGCAGCACACTGCCGAATCCGGCCCAGACCCCGACGCTTGGCGCGTTGATCAAGGCAAACAGGCTGGCGATCACCACCACGTTGAAAAAGTAACCCTGCAACGGCGTGTAGGTGCTGATGGCCCCCAGCGCCATGACCCAGGCCTTGGGGTTGACCCACTGGAACGCCGCGGCGCCCCAGAACCCCAGCGGCCGGCCCTTGCCGTCGACTTCCTGGGACACCGGCCCGGAACGGGCGATGTTCCAGGCCAGGTACAGCAGGTAGGCCGCACCGACGTAGCGCAGCACCTTGTACAGCACCGGGTAGGCTTCGAACACGGCGCCCAGGCCCAGGCCGACAGCCAGCACCAGCACCAGGAACCCCGAACTGATCCCGAGGATATGCGGCACCGTACGCCGGAACCCGAAATTCACCCCCGAGGCCAGCAGCATGGTGTTATTCGGTCCGGGGGTCACCGAGGTGACAAAGGCAAACAAGGCGAAAGCCAACAACAAGTCGATCGACAACGGCATACAGTCATCCTGAGAAGTACATGCTCCGAACAGAGCCCTGAATCATTGTTTTCGCCCCGGCGATCGCCACGGGCGAGGCTTATCCACACTTACAGCAAGGACCCGATGAAGCCCGCGGCGACCATTGCGTAGAACGCACCGCAGACCAGGCCGAAAGCCTTGCGCGTGCGGACGAAAAACGGCTCCGCCGAACGCGCGGAGAAGGCCAGGGCATAGGCGCAGAAAATCACGAAGCCGGCGACCGCGCAGCTGCCCACCAGCACGAAGCTGGCCCAGGAGGGCGCCGTGGCACTGAGGCCGACGGTGGTCACGGTGAACCAGGTCAGGGCCGCCTTGGGGTTGGTCAGGTGGATGCCCAGCCCTTGCAGGTAGAACCCTAGCGTGCGGCTCTGTCTGGCCCGGGCGCGATTGAGGTTGACCGCGCTCGAGCCCAGGGCGCCGCGGATGGATTTGTAGGCCAGCCATAACAGATAGCAGGCGCCGAGGATCTTCAGCCAGACCAGGACCTGGGTGTTGGACATCAGCAAGGCCGAGACGCCCGCGGCCGTCATCGCGCCCCAGCACAACGAACCGGAAATGACCCCGGCCGCCAGCGCCAGCCCGGGGGTACGCCCGTAGCTGAGCGAGGTATTGGCAATCGCCAGGTTACCCGGGCCAGGGCTGGCGGTTCCGATGACATAAACGGCCATAGCAGCACCAAAGCTCGATAAATCAAACATTTGACGGTCTCTCGTAGAAGTCGCGGGAGCAGGGTTTACCAACCGGGATGCCGCCCCGCGCGGGCCGGCATCCCTCCTCGCTACTTGAAGCAGCGATGATCGGGTTCTTCGGCCCGGATCTTTTCCATCCAGGGTTTGAGTTCGGATTGCTTGTACAGCCGCTCGCCCCAGCGCTCGGGCGACACCGGCAGCGGACGGCCTTGCAGGATGTAGTCGGTCAACAGGTGGATGAACTGCTGCAGGCAATAGGCGCCGACATGCAGGCGCAGCGACGAGGCCGTTTCCGCCGGGGCGATGTTGAAACGCGCGACATGGATGATGTCGCCGCTGTCCACCGAGGGCGCCAGGTGGTGGCAGGTCGAACCGTAGGTTTCGTCCTGGTAGTAGATCGCGTAGTGCTGGCTGCCCAGGCCGCGGTACTTGGGTGGCGCCGGGTGCAGGTTGATCGCGCCCTTGCGGGCCCGCTGATAGATGCTCGGCGGGAAGATGAAGTCGCCGCGGTAGGAAATGATCCAGTCGCCTTCCCAGTCTTCCAGGTGATAGGGATAGGGGTCGCCCGGGTCCCAACAGAACACTTCCAGGTTGGAAAAAACCGTCTTGGCGAATTCAACGCCGTGATCGCACCAGTCCATGGTGCACACCGACAATAGAACTTTGTCCTTGCATGGTTCGATGGTCTGCATAGTCTTTTCCACTATTGGCTGTTGGTACATTTTGAAAACACCCCCGGTCCGCCTTCCCCGCTAACCCTGCTGGCAGGCCTCGACTACCGCCGTGAAGCGCTCGATCATTTCGACGATTTCCGCCTCGCTGGAGATGAAGGGCGGCGCGAACAGCACGTGATTACCGTGGACCCCATCCGCTGTTCCGCTGCCCGGATAAATCAGCAGCCCTTGTTCCAGCGCCTGCGCCTTGAGGCTCGCGGCGTAACGGCCACCACCGCGATAGGGCTCGCGGGTATTGCGCTCCTGAACGAACTCCACGCCGACGAACAGGCCGCGCCCGCGCACATCGCCGACATGCTCGAAGCGCGCCAGGCACTCGCGCAAGCCGTGACGCAGTTGCTCGCCGCGCAGGCGCACGGCCTGCAGCAGGTTCTCGTCCTGGATGACCCGCTGCACCTCCAGCGCGACCGCGCAGGCCAGCGGATGGTTGACGTGGGTCTGGCCGTTGCCCAGCACCCCGGAGTTGCCCGCCATGGCCTCGTGCACCTGGCTGCTGACCAGCAACGCCGAGATCGGCTGGTAACCGGCCGCCAGGCCTTTGCCGACCGCGACCATGTCCGGCACGATGCCGTCGTCCTCGTAGGCGAAGAACCTGCCGGTACGGCCCATGCCGGCCATCACCTCGTCGAGGATCAGCAGCACGTCGTGGCGCTCGCACACCGCCTTGATCTTGCGGAAGTACCCCGGCACCGGCGGCACCGCGCCATTGGTGGAGCCGACCACGGTCTCGGCGAAAAACGCCGCCACCCTGTCGCTGCCCAGCGCCCTGATCTTTTCGTCCAGTTCCAGCGCCAGGCGAGTCCCGTACTGCTCGTCGCTTTCATCGGTGCCCTGATGGCGATAGGCATAACAGGGCGAGACGAATTCGGCGGGCCCCAGCAACGGCTCGAAGACCCCGCGACGCTGGAGGTTGCCGGAAATCGACAGGGTTCCCAGGGTGCTGCCGTGGTAGCTCTGCTGCCGCGAGATAAAGATCGATTTGCCCGGCAGCCCACGCTCGCACTGATACTGGTAGGCAATTTTCATCGCCAGCTCCATGACCTCGGAACCGCCGGAGAGAAACTGCGCCTTGGCCAGCCCGCCGGAAGCCCCCACCAGCAGGTCTGCCAACTCCTCGGCGGCGGCCGTGGTGAAGCTGCCGGCATGGGCCCAACTGAGTTTTTTCGCCTGCTGCTCGATGGCCGCGGCGATCCGTGGGTGTCCATGTCCCAGGCTGGAAACGGCCACCCCGCCGCACGTGTCGAGGTAGCGTTTGCCCGAAGCATCCTCAAGCCAGACCCCTGCGCCATTGACGGCGTGAATCGGTGAGGCATTCAAGTTCTTGTAGATGACCGTTGACATGGATCCGAGCCCTTGCAGTTATGCGGCCTAACGGGTGTTTTCCGGGTGGTCCCACGCCGTCGAGCCTTGATGGAAACGCTGGCTGAAGCGCGAGGAATTGAATATCCGGCGCGCCCAGCCGATCGGTAGCAACACCACAGCGAACATCAACAACGAAAGCAACCTGAGCATGGCCTTGTCTCCTGAATAAAAAGTGAGTGAGCGATCAGTCCAGCGGGATCTCGTTGCGCCAGTCGACCTCTTCGACGAACTCCGGCTGGGTCGTGCGCTCGAGAATGAAGCTGCCCAGCACCAGCACATCCATCTCGGTGCGCATGAAGCAGGCGTAGGCTTCTTCCGGCTTGCACACGATCGGCTCGCCGCGCACGTTGAACGAGGTGTTGACCAGCACCGAGCAGCCGGTGCGCTTCTTGAAACTGCGCAGCAGACGGGTGAAGGGCGCGTTGTTCTCTTCGGTCACGGTCTGTACCCGCGCCGACAGGTCGACGTGGGTCACCGCCGGCAGTTGCGAACGGATCGAGTTGATGCTGCCCAGGCCCCGCTCGGGGCCGCCGGGCTGCAGCGACTCGGCGGTCTTGATCGAGTCGGTGACCTGCGAAACCATCAGCATGTAAGGGCTCTTCTCGCAGATGTCGAAGTAGATCTGGGCGTCCTCGTCCAGCACCGCCGGGGCAAAGGGCCGGAAGGATTCGCGGTACTTGATCTTCAGGTTCATGGTGCGCTGCATCTCGGGATTGCGTGGATCGCCGAGGATCGAGCGCGCGCCCAGGGCTCGCGGGCCGAACTCCATGCGCCCCTGGAACCAGCCGACCACGGCGCCGTCGGCCAGGTGCCGCGCGGTTTCGTCATACAGCTCGGCACCCTGGAAACGCCGGTACGGATACTGGTTGGCGTCGAGAAACGCCTGGATCTCTTCATCGCCAAAGCCCGGCCCCAACAGGCTGCCGCTCATGGCGTCGAGTTTCTTGCTGCCCAGGTGCGGACGCCCGGTGCGCTTGACCGAATAGTCCATGGCCGCCCCCAGGGCACAACCGGCGTCGCCGGCCGCGGGCTGAATCCAGATCGCGTCGAAACGCCCGGAACGGCTGAGCACGCCGTTGGCCACGCAGTTGAGCGCCACGCCACCGGCCAGGCACAGGTTGCGGTAACCGGTCTGCCGCACGGCCGCGGTGGCCAGTCCCAGCACCACTTCCTCGGTCACCTGCTGCACCGAGGCCGCCAGGTCGCATTCGCGCTGGGTGATCGGGCTCTCCGGCTTGCGCACCGGGCCGCCGAACAGTTCCTCGAACGCCTCGCCGACCATGCGCTCGCCACGCAGGTACTCGAAGTACTTCATGTTCAGGGTGAAGGAGCCGTCGGCGCGGATGTTGATCAGTTCCTTGCGGATCTTGTCGGCATAGATCGGCCGGCCGTAAGGCGCCAGGCCCATGAGCTTGTACTCGCCGGAGTCGACCTTGAAGCCGCAGTAATAGGTGAACGCCGAGTAGAACAGGCCGACCGAGTGCGGATAGGAAATCGAGTTCATCAGGTCGAGCTTGGAACCGTCGCCCTTCCAGATCGTGGTCGAGTGCCATTCGCCGATGCCGTCGATGCACAGCACCGCCGCCTGCTCGAACGGCGACGGGAAAAACGCCGCCGCGGCATGGGAACGGTGGTGCTGCGAGGCGATGGTGAGCGGTCCGGTACCACGTCCCAGTTCCTCGAGTTTCTCGTCGATGAACTTGAGCACGTTGAGCTTCCAGCGGATCCATTCCGGCATGGTACTGATGAAGGTGCGCGCGCCGCTGATGCCGCCGCTGGCGAAGGAGGAAATCATCCGCGAGAACTTTTCCTGCGGGTCTTCGTAGTAGACCACGGCAGTCAGCTCATCGAGGCCGATCCCCTCGGCGTCCAGGCAGTACTTGATGGCATTGGCCGGAAACGCCGCGTCGTGCCGCACCCGCGTGAAGCGCTCTTCCTGGGCTGCAGCCACTGGCACCCCGTCCTTCACCAGCGCCGCGGCGCTGTCGTGATAGAACGCCGAAATCCCTAATACGTAAGTAGCCATTTAAACGCTCATCCTCATAGCTTCATGCCAATCCATGGAAATTCCCTGTGTCTGTGCACAGTCCGTCATCCGTGCAACCAACTTGAGACCGGCAGGCTTTTTAATGCCGGAATCAACGACACCACCAACAACACACTCATTGAAATGTTGAACAGCCGGAGCCGGTTCGGCTCGCTGAGAAAGCGCCGCAAATAACGTCCGAACAGCACCCAGACCATCGAGCAGGGCGAGCCGAAGAGAAAGAAGATCAAGGCGATCAGCAGGATCTGCGCACTGTAGGAACCGACCGGCGTGGTGTAGGCCAGGACCGCGCCCACCGCCATGATCCAGGCCTTGGGGTTGACCCACTGGAACAGTGCGGCGCCGGTGAAGCCCAGCGGACGCCCGCCCTGGTCGTCGAGATCGACCGTGGGCGCCGTGGCGATCCGGTAAGCCAGGTACAGCATGTACAGGGCACCGATCACCTGCAGGATGTCATGCAGGCTGGGATAACGATGGAACACCGCGCCAGCACCGAGCCCCACCGCGATCAGCATCAGTGGAAAGCCGATGTTGATGCCCGCGACGTGGCGCAAGGTGCGGCTGATGCCGAAGTTGACCCCGGAGGACATCAGCATCACGTTGTTCGGCCCCGGCGTCACGCAGGTGGAAATCGCGAACAGGATGACGGCGTAGTAGTCCAGATTCTGCATGCCCCAGGCTCCGCTCAACGATAGTCTTCAAGGGTGCCGCGGCGACGAATGTCGACCGACACGCAATGGAAGCCGCCACTGAGGCTGCGGGCATGGCGCATTTTCAGCGGCGCCACATCGATACCGTGTTTTTCCAGGGCGCGAATCAGCGGCACCTGCTGGTCGTTGATCACCGCCAGCGCCGGGTTGACCATGATGAAATTCATGCCCTGCCAGATCGACGCGCGCGGATAGGACCAGCAATAGCCGGTGTCGACCATTTCCGGCGCCCAGATGATGTCCCAGTTCTTGAACAGCGCCGGCACCTGGTACTTGCGGATCCGCTCCGGACACAACACCACCAGCCCCGGGCGGACCACAGTGATGGTGGTGTCCAGGTGCGTGCCGTCGTACACGCCGCTCACCGGGTGCACCCGGTAACGGTCGCCCAGCACCCGCTGCAGCCACTGGCACCCCAGTTCGTTGCCGCTGCGCGAGACCAGATAGAGGATGTCCTCGCCGACGCGGATCACGTTGGCGGCGTCGAAGATCGGCTCGTCATTGGCAATGATCGAGCCGTCCTTGGGGTTGATCCGGTAGGTGCTGTCCAGTAACTGTGGCTTGGGCGCGGAAATCCAGTTGGAGCCGCTGGCAAAGTATTCGGCCAGGTGCCGGCGATAGGCGAACGGTTCCAGGTAGCGACTGCGCAGCGCCATCGGCGCCTCGATGATGGTCTGGCCAATGGGCAGCAGCACATCCCGCGGGCAGTAGTTGTACTCACCGTCGGTTTTCCAGGCGCAAGTGCCGAATACCGCACGATGATCAGTGACGTCCGGGCGCCGCACTATGACTCCGTGGGAACGCAGGAAGGCGGCAAAGGCGTCCAGGTCCTCGCTGGCTTCCTCGATCACCTGCTGCGGATAGGGGCCGGATGGAATGTCCTCGATGTAGTCATGCTGCTCGCTGTAATCCAGGGCGAACAGGCCACGGTCGGGGCGCGGCACCTGGGCGCCCTGGGCGACGCCGACGATCATTTCTTCCAGCGGATCCCACTCGTTGTGCACGTTGACCAGAGACATGGACACTCCTTGATGTTCAGGCCGTTACGCCGACCGGCGCGGCAGGGACAATAGGTTCGTGATGGAACAGCGCCTGGTCCTCGCCCCGCGTCTTGCTCCGGGGCAGCACCGCGCCCGCGGAACCGATACCCAGGCGCTGCAACCAGGACGTCAGGCGGTCCGGCTGCGGTGCCAGGGACTCATAGCCGACGCGGACCCGCTGCCAGTGTTCTGCCAGTTCCGCCGGTTTCGTCGCGGCGACCTGGCGCATGTAGGCATCGATGGCGTCCACCGCCCAGGCCGAATGCCCGGTGGTGACGTTATCGATGGTGTTGTGCAGGTCGACGAACGCCGTGCTGAAGCCGTAGTGCCGGAGGAAGCGCCGGGCCGAGCGATAACTGCCGCCTACCCCCGACAGCTCCATCGCCAGGTTCATGCCGAGGATTTCCGGCATGAAGGTCACCGGCAGCTTGCCCAGGCACAGCCAGTAGACCGGCAAGCGGAACGATGCCTCACGCAGCCGCTCATCCTCGGCGAACTCACGGGCACCGGTAGGTGCCAGCTCCAGCCCCATCTGGCGCAGGCCGTCGCGGTAGATTTTCGGATGGTTCAGCGCATAGGAGCCGTTGCCCAGCTCGTCCCAGTAAGTCTGGAACAGCGCGTAACCGACATGGGACGAGGCCAGCGTCAGGTCGGTGAAACCCTGCAACCAGGCGCCGTCGATCAGGGTCAGCGGCGCCAGTTGCAGGGTGGAGTCGACGATTTCCTCGCGCGACGGCATGGCCGCCGGGTCGCTTTCTTCGAACTCCTGGCCGTGGCGATCGTGCTTGTCCAGCAACCATTCGCGCAATACGCCGACATTCCAGGATTCGGGCAAGGTGCGTTCGGAGTTTTGCAGCGAACGGCGCGACTGTTCCAGCCAGCGCGTCACATAAGCCAGGGCAAAAGCCTGGGTGCGCGGCGCCAGCGCCCTGCCCTGCAAGACGAAATAGGCCTCGCGCAGGCTCTTGGGCCACTGGCCCTGCTCTTGTGTGCCCTCGCCCGGCACCTGTGGAACCACCACGCTGCAAGGGCTTGGCGCGGGTACTTCGGCAGCTTCTGCGCGCTGGATCGGGCCGGACAGGCCATCGATCCATTTGCGGATGACGCTCAGGTCAGCCTCGCTGAAAATCCGGAACATGCGCCCGTTCGGCGCGACCAGGGTGTTGACCAACAAGCTCTTCTCGGCGTTGCCGGGCACGATCAGGCGGCTGCGCGAAAGCATTTCCAGCAGCGGCACGGGGTCGACCTGGGCCTCACGCAACCACTGCGCCAGGCTGCGGCCTTCCATCTTGTAATCCTGGTGATAGACCGCGCCGGCCCGGGCCATACGCTGGATCATCTTGCCCATCAGGCGCTCGGGCGATACCGCCGCCCGACAGTGCGTCAGCAGCCGCTCGTTGAACGTCTTCAGGGCCGCGAACAACCACTGGGCGCCCGCCTCCAGTTGCAGGCGGCGAATGTTGCCCTGGCTGGCGACCTGCTCGCAGACCCACTGGGAGATTTCCAGCGCCGAGCTGTCGCCCGCGTTTTCATCCAGTTGGTTCAGGTCGAGCCGGCGGACATCCAGCTGCTGCACATCCAGCACCGCCCACCAGGGGCTCAGCCCCAAGGCGCGCCAGGCATAGTCGATGCCGCACAGGGTGTCGCCAAAGGCATCGCTGCGGCGGCTGACCGCTTGCAGCAATGCCGGTAATTCGAACAGTTCGTCAGGCAGGTCGGGGAGCGTGGAAAGCTCGAACGGCGAAACCGCATAGGCGGTCAGCCCCGCCTGCACCAACAGCGCTTTGAAGTGATCGGCGCGCGATGCCAGGGGCCGCCCGACGCCCACGTCGTGGGCCAGCAGCTCCATGAGCTTGAGCTGCGCGCTGTCCTCGAAAACCCCGGGGGCGCTCATGCCTTGCAGCCAGCAGCCCAGCACCGAGGCCAATGGCGCCGAGTGCACCAGCAGCGCCTCGGCGAATTCCCGTTGGTTGCCCAGCTCCGCGGCCTGGCTGGCCAGCTCGCGGTAAACCCGGGCCTGCTCGTCACGCCAGTGCTCGATCTGCACCCGCAACCCGGGCAGCCCCTCCGCACCGGTTTCCCCCGGTGCGGCCAGGCCCATCAGGCGCCGAATACTGACATCCCCCAGAAAGCTCTCGGGGTTGCTGACTGATCGATAAAACTGGCGCCACATACTGTTTACTTCCCATCCAGGTTGGAGACCAAGGCAATCCATTGCCGGCCCTCAGTCATCGGCAAGCAATGACATCGGGTGTCGAGATCAGAACATCGGGTAGATCGAAGAGTCCGGCTTCTTCTTTTTCTTCTTGCCGAAGAGGCGTTGGAACAAGCTCTTGATGTAACTCATGGCAGACTCCTTTAAAGAACATCGAGGATGATTTTCGAGACGAAATCATTCCCCTGGTCGGTGAAGTGAATACGGTCGACGAACAACCACTGTTCAGGCCGCAGGGCCTCGGACAGCAGCGGTGTAATGTTCACGAAACGCACACCCATCTTCTGGGCGCCCTCGCGCAGGCGGGCGGCATAGGCCTCGCAGACGCTGGGCTGCAGGATGTCGCCATAGACCTCGCTGAAACTGCCCGCGCGATCCAGCTCGGCGAACAGCTGTTCTTCCTCGTCGCAACCCTTTGCCCGGACCCAGCCGGCCAGCGGCTGCAGAATGAAGGTCAGCTTGGCGCCCATGTCGGCCGCCAGCGCGCGCCAGGTATCCAGGTGACGCAGGGTCAGGTCGGCGGCGTATTCGATCTGCTCTTCCATGGTCGGTGGCGGCTCGGGCGCCGGCTCTTCCTGTTCCTTGCCGAGCAGGGCGCGGAACATGCCACGCTTGGGTGCCTGGGGCTCCGGACGCATGGCGTCGAAGAACTGGTTGCAGTTGAAAAAAGCGCCGTGTTCGCCACGGCTGCTTTGTGGCTGGCGGGCCAGCCCCAGGTTATTGAACCCGGAAAACAGCACGATCTCGTCGACCTTGGGCAGCAAATGACGGTAAAGGGTGAAGAGCGTCAGTTCCTGGGTCGAGTTGAAGCTGCGGCCGCCGAAGTTGATCCAGGGCTTGCTGTCCGGATCGTTCTCGGCCAGGCGCGAGGGCAGTGTCCAGGCGTCCGAACTGGCACCGATGCCGAACACTGTGGAACTGCCGGCCAGCACCCGCACGCTCTTGGCGTGGCGGCTGTTGACCACCGAATACTGTATGCCCAGCAGCTCCGAATAGCGGAAGCCCGAGGCATCTGTATTGACCACCTCCGAACGGTGGTCGGCAGGATGGAAATACATCAAATAAGGAAGCCAGCGAACCTCACCGCCGTCGGTGAACTTCTGCTCGTACTCAGCCATCTGCGGAGTCAGTTTGATCCTTGCCGTCATTACCCTGCTCTTCCTTGAGAAGTCATCGTCTAAAGTAGCCTGGAGGGGAAAGCCCGTTACACGTTGCCCGGGAGACTCTGAATTGCGCCGCAGCTGTATTGAAGAACAACCAGTACAGCGCGATGCGGGCCATCTTCCCAAAGGCAATCACTGTCTTATAGGTACACGCCGGATGATTTTTCTCAGTACAGATTGCCTTTTCAGCCTGAAAAATTCTCAAAAAAAGTGAAATCTGTAACTTTTTATACGACAGATGAGTCGCTACAGTCCCCCGCATGACTCGATACCTGAATCTCGCCGAATACATCAGCAGCCGCATTGAGCAAGGGTTATACGGGCCGGGGGAGCGCTTGCCTTCGGTTCGGGCCCTGAGCCTCGAACACGGCGTCAGCCTCACCACCGTGCAACAGGCCTATCGGGTCCTGGAAAGCTCGGGGCTGGCTATCCCCAAGCCCAAGTCGGGCTATTTCGTCCCGGCCGGCCGGCGTTTGCCGGAGCTGCCGAAGATGGGACGACCGTCGTTGCGGCCTGTGGATATCTCCCAGTGGGACCTGGTGCAGGAATTGATGCGCCAGGAGCAGAACGCCAATGCCATTCAGCTGGGTTGCGGCATGCCCGACACCACGGCGCCGACCCTCAAGCCGCTGCTGACCGCCCTGGCGCGGATCAGCCGGCGCAGTGACAGCCCGAGCCTGCAGTACAACCACCTGCAAGGCGTATTGACCTTGCGCGAGCAGATTGCCCGTCTCGGCGTCGACTCCGGTTGCCGCCTGACACCCGCGGAAATCGTCGTCACCAGCGGCTGCCAGGAAGCCCTGTCCATCGCCATCCGCGCGCTGTGCGAACCCGGCGACATCGTGGCCATCGCCTCCCCCTGCTTCCACGGCATCATCCAGTTGCTCAAGGCCGCCGGCCTCAAGGCCCTGGAGATTCCCACCGACCCGGTCACCGGGATCAGCCTGGAAGCCATGGAAATGGCCCTGGAACAGTGGCCGATCAAGGCCATCCAGCTCACGCCCAATTGCAACAACCCGTTGGGCTACATCATGCCGGACGATCGCAAGCGCGCGATGATCCGCCTGGCCCAGCGCTACGACGTGCCGATCATCGAAGACGATATCTATGGCGACCTGGCGTTCCGCTACCCGCGGCCGCGCACCCTGAAGTCATTCGATGACGACGGGCGCGTGCTGCTGTGCAGTTCGTTCTCGAAAACCCTGGCGCCGGGCCTGAGGATCGGCTGGATCGCCCCGGGGCGTTACCTGCCGCAAGTGCTGCACATGAAATACGTCGGCTCCGGCACCACCGCGACCCAGCCGCAGCTGGCGGTGGCCGAATTCATTGCCAAGGGTCATTACCTGCCGCACCTGCGCCGGATGCGCAAACAGTACCAGCGCCATCGCGACCTGATGACCGAGTGGATCAGCCGCTACCTGCCGGAAGGCACCCGGGTCAGCAAACCCCAGGGCGGGTTCACCTTGTGGGTGGAACTGCCGGACGAGTTCGACACCTACACCCTGAACCGGCTGCTGGAAGCCGAGGACATCCAGATCGCCAACGGCAATATCTTTTCCGCGGCCGGCAAGTACCGCAATTGCCTCAGGCTGAACTTTGCCGGCGTGCCCAACCGCAAGATCGAACAGGCGATCAACAAGATCGGCCTGGCGGTCGCGCAACTGCTCCCCGCCTGACAGGCCCTCGCCGCTGTGGTGAGGGCCTTCAACGGATCAGGCCCTGGCCGCGCGCCACAGCTTGCCGCCCAGCGACACCGCCACCAGTACCGCGGCACCGGCGATGATGCCGGCCACGGCATTGAGCAGCGTCGGCATGATCAGCGAAAACCCGCCAACCGCCTCGGCCGTGTGCGCCGTGACAGTCTCGATCCAGTGATGCGCCGCTGGCACGCCGTGGGTCAGGATGCCGCCGCCGACCATGAACATGGCCGCGGTGCCAATCACCGAGAGGCTTTTCATCATGTAGGGCGCCGCGCTCAGGATCGCGCCGCCGATACTTTTTGCTGCCCGGCCCGGCTTCTGCGTCAACCACAGGCCAAGGTCGTCGAGCTTGACGATGCCGCCCACCAGGCCATACACGCCGATGGTCATGACGATGGCGATGCCCGATAGCACCACCACTTGCTGCATCAATGGCGCATCGGCGACGGTGCCCAGGGTAATGGCGATGATCTCGGCCGAGAGAATGAAGTCGGTGCGGATCGCGCCCTTGATCTTGGTCTTCTCGAAAGCCACCAGATCGGTGGCCGGGTCTGCCACGGCCTCGATCAGTTGCTGGTGCTCGGCCTGATCCTCGGCCTTGCTGTGGAGGAACTTGTGGGCGAGTTTCTCAAAGCCCTCGAAGCACAGGTAGGCACCGCCGAGCATCAGCAGCGGTATCACCAGCCAGGGCGCAAAGGCACTGATGGCCAGCGCTGCGGGCACCAGGATCAGCTTGTTCAGGAACGAGCCCTTGGCCACCGCCCAGACCACCGGCAGCTCACGCTCGGCGCGCACCCCGGAGACCTGCTGGGCATTGAGCGCAAGATCGTCCCCCAACACCCCGGCGGTCTTCTTCGCCGCCATCTTGGTCATCAGCGCCACGTCGTCGAGTACCGTGGCAATATCGTCGATCAGCACCAGCAAACTGCTTCCGGCCATGGATCAGGGTTCCTTGAGGTCATAAATGTGGCGAAGCATAGCGCGCAACGGAGGCTGGCGGGGCATTCTTGAGCCTCGCGCAAGGCCGGTGCTACCATGCGCAACCGCCCGAACAGGCAAGGAATCACCTGGTTTATGAGCACCATCCGCGAGCGCAACAAAGAACTGATCCTGCGTGCCGCCAGTGAAGAGTTTGCCGACAAAGGCTTCGCTGCGACCAAAACCAGCGACATCGCGGCCAAGGCGGGGCTGCCCAAACCCAACGTCTACTACTACTTCAAATCCAAGGAAAACCTCTACCGCGAGGTCCTGGAAAGCATCATCGAGCCGATCCTCCAGGCTTCGACCCCGTTCAACGCCGACGGCGTGCCCAGCGAAGTACTGAGCGGCTACATCCGCTCGAAGATCCGTATCTCCCGCGACCTGCCCTTCGCCTCCAAGGTGTTCGCCAGCGAGATCATGCACGGCGCTCCGCACCTGAGCCCGGACCAGGTCGAGCAGCTCAACGCCCAGGCCAAGCACAACATCGATTGCATCCAGACCTGGATCGATCGTGGCCAGATCGCCCCCATCGACCCGCACCACCTGATGTTCAGCATCTGGGCCGCGACCCAGACCTACGCCGACTTCGACTGGCAGATCTCGGTGGTGACCGGCAAGGCCAAGCTGGACGAGTCCGATTACGAAGCCGCCGCCCAGACCATCATCCGCCTGGTGCTCAAGGGCTGCGAAACGGACCAGTAATCCCCCCCTGTAGCCGCTGCCGCAGGCTGCAATAAGGCCGAAGGCCTTCAGCGATCTTCAGATCTTGCGCACACGTTGTGTGCGATCGCAGCCTGCGGCAGCGGCTACACGGCTACACGGCTACAGATCAGGCGCTCACGCCCGCATCCGCCTGCAAGCCCTGCGCCTCGATGGCGCTGATCGCACATTGCTCGTCGATGTCCGAGGTGTCGCCACTGATACCGATCGCCCCCACCACCGCCCCCTGCTGATCACGAATCAACACCCCACCCGGCGCCGGCACCACGCTGCCCTGCCCCAGGCTATTGAGCGCGGCAATGAAGGCCGGCCGCTGTTGCGCATCCAGCGCCAGCAGGCGCGAGCCCTTGCCCAGGGCGATCGCGCCCCAGGCCTTGCCGATGGCGATCTGTGGCCGCAGCAGGCTGGCCCCGTCTTCGCGCTGCAAGGTCACCAGGTGCCCGCCGGCATCGAGCACCGCGATGGTCAAGGGTGCCGCGCCGATCTCGCGGCCAAAGGCCAGGGCCTTGCCGGCCAAGCTGACCGCAACGTTCAAGGTTAAAGCGCTCATGGGTGCCGTCCTTATTTTGTTATTGGGAAAAATCGGGGGTGTTCCGATCAGAAGCTCGACACAACAAATAGAACACAACAAATTTTGTTTTTGTATACAATAATCTTCGTAAATCTCTGATTCAGACGAAAAGCCGCCTGTTTATCGACATCAGACGAATGCATCCAAGCGCGAGAGAAAATGGATTGACCTGCGATGCTCGCCGTGAATACACTCTCCGCAAAGCCACTTGTATACAATTACAAAACGTAAGAGGCACAAAATAATGAGCAAAATGAGAGCAATCGAAGCCGCCGTTCTGGTGATGCGCCGTGAAGGGGTCGATACCGCTTTCGGCATCCCGGGTGCCGCCATCAACCCGCTGTACTGCGCCCTGCAAAAGGTCGGCGGCATCGATCACGTCCTCGCTCGCCACGTTGAAGGCGCCTCGCACATGGCCGAGGGTTACACCCGCACCAAAGCCGGCAACATCGGCGTGTGCATCGGGACGTCCGGCCCTGCCGGCACCGACATGGTCACCGGTCTGTACAGCGCCTCGGCCGACTCGATCCCGATTCTCTGCATCACCGGCCAGGCCCCTAGGGCCCGCCTGCACAAGGAAGACTTCCAGGCCGTCGATATCACCAGCATCGTCAAGCCGGTGACCAAATGGGCGACCACCGTCCTGGAACCGGGCCAGGTGCCCTACGCCTTCCAGAAAGCCTTCCATGAAATGCGCTCCGGCCGTCCCGGCCCGGTGCTGATCGACCTGCCGTTCGACGTGCAGATGGCCGAAATCGAATTCGACATCGACGCCTACCAGCCGCTGCCGCGGGCCTTGCCTTCGGCGACAAGGGTCCAGGTCGAAAAGGCCCTGGCCTTGCTGGACCAGGCCGAGCGGCCGTTGCTGGTCGCCGGCGGCGGTATCATCAATGCCGATGCCAGCGAACTGCTGGTGGAATTCGCCGAACTGACCGGCATCCCGGTCATCCCGACCTTGATGGGCTGGGGCAGCATCCCCGACGATCACCCGCAGATGGTCGGCATGGTCGGCCTGCAGACCTCCCACCGCTATGGCAATGCCACCCTGCTCAAGTCTGATGTGGTCCTGGGCATCGGCAACCGCTGGGCCAACCGCCACACCGGCTCGGTGGACGTCTACACCGAGGGGCGCAAATTCATCCACGTGGACATCGAGCCGACCCAGATCGGCCGGGTATTCACCCCGGACCTGGGCATCGTCTCCGACGCCAGCTCGGCGCTGACCGTGTTCATCGAAGTCGCTCGCGAGTGGCAGGCCGCCGGCAAGCTGAAGAACCGTAGCGCCTGGCTGCAGGATTGCCAGCAGCGCAAGTCGAGCCTGCAACGCAAGACCCACTTCGACAACGTGCCGGTCAAGCCGCAGCGGGTGTATGAAGAGATGAACCAGGTGTTCGGCAAGGACACCTGCTATGTCAGCACCATCGGCCTGTCGCAGATTGCCGGCGCGCAGTTCCTGCACGTGTACAAGCCACGCCACTGGATCAACTGCGGCCAGGCCGGCCCGCTGGGCTGGACCATCCCGGCGGCGCTGGGGGTGGTCAAGGCCGACCCGAGCCGCAAGGTGGTGGCGCTGTCCGGCGACTATGACTTCCAGTTCATGATCGAAGAGCTGGCCGTGGGCGCGCAGTTCAAGCTGCCGTACATCCACGTGGTGGTGAACAACTCCTACCTGGGCCTGATCCGCCAGGCACAGCGCGGTTTCGACATGGACTACTGCGTACAGCTGTCCTTCGACAACCTCAACGCCCCGGAACTCAACGGCTATGGCGTGGACCACGTCGCGGTCGCCGAAGGCCTGGGCTGCAAGGCGCTGCGGGTATTCGAGCCGTCGGGCATCCAGCCGGCCCTGCGCCAGGCCCAGGAAATGCTCGAGCAGTTCAAGGTGCCGGTGATCGTCGAGATCATCCTGGAGCGTGTCACCAACATCTCCATGGGCACCGAGATCAACGCGGTCAACGAATTCGAAGACTTGGCGCTGGTCGGCAACGATGCCCCGACCGCGATTTCCCTGCTCGACTGACCCCCCTATGTAGCCGCTGCCGAAGGCTGCGATCGCATCCGCAGGATGCGCAAGATCTCAGGATCGTCGAAGGCCTTCGGCCTTATCGCAGCCTGCGGCAGCGACTACAGGGATTGATACCTCTACAGGAGACCACCATGCCGCGTTTTGCCGCCAACCTGTCCATGCTGTTCACCGAACAGGACTTCCTCGCCCGCTTCAAGGCCGCCGCCGAGGCCGGCTTCAGTGGTGTCGAATACCTGTTCCCCTACGAATTCAGCTCCGCCGAGATCAAGGCGCAACTCGACGCCCACGGCCTGACCCAAGTGCTGTTCAACCTGCCTGCGGGCGATTGGGTGAAAGGCGAGCGCGGTATCGCCTGCCTGCCGGACCGGGTCGAAGAGTTCCGCGCCGGGGTCGACCTGGCCATCGCCTACGCCCAGGTGCTGGGCAATACCCAGATCAACTGCCTGGCCGGCATCCGCCCACAGGGTGTGGACGATGCCACGGTGGAAAAGACCTTTATCGCCAACCTCAAGTACGCCGCCGAGAAGCTCCAGGCCGTGGGCATCAAGCTGGTGATGGAAGCGATCAACACCCGCGACATCCCGGGCTTCTACCTGAACAACACGGCCCAGGCCCTGTCGATCCGCGAGCAGGTCGGCAGCAGCAACCTGTACCTGCAATACGACATCTACCACATGCAAATCATGGAGGGCGATCTGGCCCGGACCCTGTCCGGCCACCTGGACGCGATCAACCATGTCCAACTGGCGGACAACCCGGGGCGTAACGAACCGGGGACCGGCGAGATCAACTACCACTTCCTGTTCGGGCACCTGGACAAGATCGGCTACCAGGGCTGGGTCGGCTGCGAATACAAGCCGCTGACCACCACCGAGGCCGGCCTGGGCTGGCTCAAGAGCCACAACGCAATCTGATCGAGTACCGCGTCATCGTTCATCGCTGTAGGAGCGAGCTTGCTCGCGAAGGTCGTCAACGATGACGCAGGCATCCTGAATAAACACGGCGCCCTGCCATTTTTCGCGAGCAAGCTCGCTCCTACAGAGGGCGTGCTACCTAACAAAAGAGGATTTTCTCATGGCAAAAATCGGATTCATCGGCACCGGCATCATGGGCCACCCAATGGCCTCCAACCTGCAGAAAGCCGGTCACAGCCTGTTCCTGTCCCAGCACCACGACGCGGCCCCGGCCGATCTGGTCGCCGCCGGCGCAATCGCCCTGGCCAGCCCCAGGGAAGTGGCCCAGGAAGCCGAATTCATCATCGTCATGGTCCCGGATACCCCGCAGGTCGACGACGTACTGTTCCGCGCCGACGGCGTGGCCGCGGGCGTCGGCCCGGGCAAGGTGGTGATCGACATGAGTTCGATCTCGCCGACCGCGACCAAGGCCTTCGCCGCCAGGATCAACGAGAAAGGCGCGCAATACCTGGACGCCCCGGTGTCCGGCGGTGAAGTCGGCGCCAAGGCGGCGACCCTGAGCATCATGGCCGGCGGCGACAGCCAGGCCTTCGAGCGCGCCCTGCCGCTGTTCCAGGCCATGGGCAAGAACATCACCCTGGTCGGCGGCAACGGCGACGGCCAGACCGCCAAGGTGGCGAACCAGATCATCGTCGCCCTGAACATCCAGGCGGTGGCCGAGGCCCTGCTGTTCGCCGCGAAAAACGGCGCCGATCCGGCCAAGGTGCGTGAGGCGCTGATGGGCGGCTTCGCCTCCTCGAAGATCCTCGAGGTGCACGGCGAGCGCATGATCAAGGGCACCTTCGACCCGGGTTTCCGCATCAGCCTGCACCAGAAGGACCTCAACCTGGCCCTGCAAGGCGCCAAGGAGCTGAGCATCAACCTGCCGAACACCGCCAATGCCCAGCAAGTGTTCAGCACCTGCGCGGCCATCGGCGGCGGCAACTGGGACCACTCGGCGCTGATCAAGGGCCTGGAACACATGGCGAACTTCTCGATCCGCGACAAGTAAGAGAACGCCAGGAAATCCCCTGTAGCCGCTGCCGAAGGCTGCGATCGACTTGGGCGGCACTCCGACGCAGCAGGCGTGCACTTGCACATCGCAGGAAGGTTCTTCGAACCTTATCGCAGCCTTCGGCAGCGGCTACAGGTTGCGTTACAGCCACACCTCGAACAACAAGAAATCCGGGAGCCCGCCATGCCGGTCGATCCGCAACAATTCCTCCGTGAGCTGTTCGCCACAGCCATCGACGCCGCCCACCCGCAGCACGTCCTCGAAGCCCATTTGCCCAGCGACCGCAGCGGCCGGGTGATCGTCATCGGTGCCGGCAAGGCCGCCGCGGCCATGGCCCAGGTGGTCGAACGCTGCTGGCAGGGTGAAGTCAGCGGGCTGGTCGTCACCCGCTACGGCCACGGCGCCCCCTGCGAAAAAATCGAAGTGGTCGAAGCCGCCCATCCGGTACCCGATGCCGCCGGCCTGGCCGTGGCCAAGCGCGTGCTGGAGCTGGTCGGCGACCTGTCGGAACAAGACCGGGTGATCTTCCTCCTGTCCGGCGGCGGTTCCGCCCTGCTGGCCCTGCCCGCCGCGGGCATTACCCTGGCGGACAAGCAGTCGATCAACAAGGCCCTGCTCAAGTCCGGCGCCAGCATCGGCGAGATGAATTGCGTGCGCAAACACCTCTCGGCGATCAAGGGCGGCCGCCTGGCCAAGGCCTGCTGGCCGGCCACTGTCTACACCTACGCGATTTCCGATGTACCGGGCGACCTGGCCACGGTCATCGCTTCCGGCCCCACCGTGGCCGACCCCAGCACCTCGGCCGAGGCCCTGGCGATCCTCAAGCGTTATGCCATCGAGGTACCGGCGGCGGTGCGCGCCTGGCTGCAAAGCCCGGAGTCGGAAACCGTCAAGCCCAACGACCCGAGCCTGGCCCGCAGTCACTTCCAGTTGATCGCCCGGCCGCAGCAGTCGCTGGAGGCCGCCGCGGTGCAAGCCCGCCAGGCCGGTTTCAGCCCGCTGATCCTCGGCGACCTGGAAGGCGAGTCCCGCGAGGTGGCCAAGGTCCATGCCGGCATCGCCCGCCAGGTGGTGCTGCACGGCCAGCCGCTGGCGGCGCCCTGCGTGATCCTGTCCGGCGGTGAAACCACGGTCACCGTGCACGGCAATGGCCGCGGCGGACGCAATGCCGAGTTCCTCCTGAGCCTGACCGAGAGCCTCAAGGGCCTGCCCGGCGTCTACGCCCTGGCCGGCGACACCGACGGCATCGACGGCTCCGAAGACAACGCCGGCGCGATCATGGCCCCGGACAGCCATGCCCGCGCCACCGCCCTGGGCCTGAATGCCAGCGACGAGCTGGACAACAACAACGGCTATGGCTATTTCGCGGCCCTGGACGGGTTGATCGTCACCGAACCGACCCGTACCAACGTCAACGACTTCCGCGCCATCCTGATCCTCGAGAGCCCCAAACATGACGCCTGACAAAAAGGTCAAAATCCTCGCCACCCTCGGCCCGGCCATCGACGGCATCGACGATATCCGCGAGCTGGTGCAGGCCGGGGTGAATATCTTTCGCCTCAACTTCAGCCATGGCGACCACGCCGATCACGCCCAGCGTTACCAGTGGATCCGCGAAGTCGAAAAACAGCTGAACTACCCGCTGGGCATCCTGATGGACCTGCAAGGCCCGAAACTGCGGGTCGGCACGTTCGCCGACGGCAAGGTCCAGTTGCACCGCGGCCAGGCCCTGCGCCTGGACCTGGACAGCACCCCGGGCGACCAGCGCCGGGTCAACCTGCCCCACCCGGAAATCCTCAAAGCCCTGGAGCCGGGCATGGACCTGCTGCTGGACGATGGCAAGCTGCGCCTGCGGGTCACCGCCAAGCACGCCGCCGCCATCGACACCACGGTGCTCAACGGTGGCGAGCTGTCGGACCGCAAGGGCGTCAACGTCCCGCAAGCGGTGCTCGACCTCAGCCCGCTGACCGCCAAGGACCGCCGCGACCTGGACTTCGGCCTGGAGCTTGGGGTGGACTGGGTCGCCCTGTCGTTCGTGCAACGCCCCGAGGACATTCGCGAAGCCCGCGCGCTGATCGGCGACAAGGCATTCCTGATGGCCAAGATCGAGAAACCCTCGGCGGTCACCCAATTGCGCGAGATCGCCGAACTGAGCGACGCAATCATGGTGGCCCGTGGCGACCTGGGGGTTGAAGTGCCGGCCGAAAGCGTGCCGCAGATCCAGAAGAACATCATCGGCACCTGCCGCCAGCTGGGTAAGCCGGTGGTGGTGGCCACGCAGATGCTCGAATCCATGCGCTTCTCCCCCGCCCCGACCCGGGCCGAGGTCACGGACGTGGCCAACGCGGTGGCCGAGGGCGCCGACGCGGTGATGCTCTCGGCGGAAACCGCTTCCGGCGAATACCCGCTGGAAGCAGTGCAGATGATGAGCAAGATCATCCGCCAGGTGGAAAGCGGCCCCGACTACCAGGCCCAGCTCGACGTCAGCCGGCCCCAGGCCGAAGCCACGGTGTCCGATGCCATCAGCTGCGCGATCCGTCGCATCAGCAGCATCCTGCCGGTGGCGGTGCTGGTGAACTACAGCGAATCCGGCAGCTCCAGCCTGCGCGCGGCCCGGGAACGGCCGACGGTGCCGATCCTCAACCTGACACCGACCCTGTCCACCGCACGCCGCCTCACCGTGGCCTGGGGCGTGCACTCGGTGGTCAACGACCGCCTGCGCCAGGTCGACGAGGTCTGCTCCACCGCCCTGGAAATCGCCCAGGCGCAAGGCATGGCCAAACGTGGCGACACGCTGTTGATCACCGCTGGCGTGCCGTTCGGCCAGCCGGGCTCGACCAACTCGCTGCGCATCGAAACCCTGATCTGAGCCCATCGCGAGCAAGCTCGCGCCTGCGGGAACGACACACACCCTGTAGGAGCGAGCTTGCTCGCGATGACCGCACAGCGGTCAAGACGTCCTCATGTCCACACATCAACACTGCCCCGACTGGGCCACCGCCCTGCTCAACGGCTTCAGTCAGGTCTTCCTCCAGCGCCATCCGCTGTGCGGCCTGCTGTGCATGCTGGCCATCCTCCTGAGCGCTCCGGCGCTGCTCGGCGGCGCCTTGCTGGGCGGCGTGGCCGGGCTGCTCACCGCGCAGCGCCGGGGTTATGCCAAGGCCGACCGGCAAGCCGGGCTGTTCAGCTACAACGGGGTCCTGCTCGGCCTGCTCCTGAGCCTGCGATTCGACTGGTCGGTGCTGCTGCCACCGCTGATCATCGCCTGCGGCGGCCTCAGTGCGATCCTCACCCAGCAATGGCTCAAACGCGCCCGCGATCAATATTGCCTAGCGGCCTACACCGCGCCCTTCGTCGGCCTCGGCTGGTTGCTCCTGGGCCTGGCCGCGCCACTGCCCGCCAGTGCCGACGCGCCCCGGGCCGAACCCGATGCGCTGGAGTTGCTGCTGGCACTGATCCAGGGGCTCGGCCAGGTGATGTTCCTCGAGCATCCGCTGGCCGGGGCATTGATCGCCCTCGGGCTGTTACTGGCCGATCGCCGGGCAGCCGCCTGGGCCGCATTCGGCTCGGCGATAGGCCTGGGCTTCGCCCTGCTGCAGGACCCCGCTGGCGCCCCGCAGGGCCTTGGCGGCTACAACAGCGCCCTGGTGGCCCTGGCCCTGAGCCAGGACCAGCGCCGGTCCTGGCTGGCGCTGCCGGGAATAGCCCAGGCGCTACTGCTCGCCCCAGGCTTCACCGCGCTAGGCCTGCCCCCTCTCACCGCCCCCTTTATCCTCGCCTGCTGGCTGGTCCGCGCCGCACTGCGGACACTACGCCAGGCCGCCGTGGACAGCACGCCTTGCGCTACCGGGGCCAATCCCCCTAGGCTTCGCTGACCTTCAATTCAGGCGGACAGCATGGACAGCAACACGGACAACAACCGGCACTGGCGCGAGCGTCTCTACGTCATGATTTTCCAGACCGACACCGTGGCCGGTCGACGCTTCGACAGCACCCTGTTGCTGATCATCCTCGCCAGCCTGGTGATCGTGATCCTCGACAGCATCGACGAGGTGCATCAGAACTACGCCAATGTGCTGGCCTATATCGAATGGGGTTTCACCCTGATCTTCGCCATCGAATACGGCCTGCGCCTGTACTGCTCGCCCAAGCCGCTGCGCTACGCCTTCAGTTTCTATGGGCTGGTGGACCTGCTGGCCATCGTGCCGGGGATCCTCGCCCTGTATTACAGCGACGCCCAGTACCTGCTGATCATCCGGGTGATCCGCATGCTGCGTATCTTCCGGGTGCTCAAGCTCAGCCCGTATCTCAAGCAGGCCAACTACCTGATGTCGGCGCTGCGCGGCAGCAGACAGAAAATCATCGTGTTCCTGCTCAGCGTATCGACCCTGGTCACGGTATTCGGCACCCTGATGTATGTGGTCGAGGGGCCCGAGCATGGATTCACCAGCATCCCCAAGGGCATCTACTGGGCCATCGTCACCCTGACCACCGTGGGCTTTGGCGATATCGTGCCGAAGACGCCGCTGGGCCAGGTGATTTCGTCCCTGGTGATGATCACCGGTTACTCGATCATCGCCGTGCCCACCGGGATCTTCACCGCGGAACTGGCCAATGCCCTGCGCGGCGAACAGCTCAAGCACGACTGCCCGGTGTGCAGGAAAAACGACCATGAGCACGGTGCCGCGTTCTGCTCGCGGTGTGGCAATGCGTTGTTCCCGAAAGTGGTTCAAGGAAACTGAATAAGCAAAGCACTTTTTAATCTTTAAAGAGATATACCGCCCCGGCTATAGTCGGCGGCAAATTGCCTTCACTCTCGAATACTTCACGCTCAACAAAAAGGAATGTGCAGTGAAAAAACTCGTTAGCGCCTCTCTCCTGGCCGCCGGCCTGGCACTGGGCAGCGTCGCCCAGGCCGCCCCAACCCTGCTCAACGTTTCCTACGACGTGATGCGAGACTTCTACAAGGACTACAACACGGCCTTCCAGAAGCACTGGCAGGCCGAGCACAACGAGAACATCACCCTGCAGATGTCCTTTGGCGGTTCCAGCAAACAGGCGCGCTCGGTGATCGACGGCCTGCCGGCCGACGTCATCACCATGAACATGGCCACTGACATCAACGCCCTGGCGGACAACGGCAAGCTGGTGCCGGACAACTGGGTGACCCGCCTGCCGAACAACAGCGCCCCCTTCACCTCGGCCACCGTGTTCATCGTGCGCAAGGGCAACCCCAAGGCCCTGAAAGACTGGCCGGACCTGCTCAAGGATGGCGTGCAAGTGATAGTGCCGAACCCGAAGACCTCGGGTAACGGCCGCTACACCTACCTGTCGGCCTGGGGTTATGTGCTGAAGAACGGCGGCGACGAGAACAAGGCCAAGGACTTCGTCGGCAAGCTGTTCAAGCAGGCACCGGTGCTCGACACCGGCGGCCGCGCCGCCACCACCACCTTCATGACCAACCAGATCGGCGATGTGCTGGTGACCTTCGAGAACGAAGCGGAAATGATCGCCCGCGAATTCGGCCGCGATCAGTTCGAAGTCATCTACCCGAGCGTTTCCGCCGAAGCCGAGCCGCCGGTGTCGGTGGTGGACAAGGTGGTCGACAAGAAAGGCTCGCGCGCCGCGGCCGAGGAATACCTGAAGTACCTGTGGTCGCCGCAAGGCCAGGAAATCGCCGCCAACAACTACCTGCGCCCACGGGACCCGAACGTGCTGGCCAAGTACACCGACCGCTTCCCGAAAGTCGACTTCCTGTCGGTGGAAAAAACCTTCGGCGACTGGCGCACCGTGCAGAAGACCCACTTCAACGATGGCGGGGTCTTCGACCAGATCTACGGCGGGAAATAACCGGCCGGCCCATGAAAAAAGCGACCCTCGGGTTAATGCCGATCAGTTAAGGCTTTTTGTAGGAGCGGCCGGTCGACGCTCGATTGCTCGCGAAGAACTCCAGCACAGCGCGTTAAACCAGGCAGTACGCGTTATCGTTGACGTTTTTCGCGAGCAAGCTCGCTCCTACAGTCGAGCCAATCGCTTAACTGATCGGCATTAACCCTCGGGTCGCTTTTTTATTGCTGGCGCCTAAAGCCCGGCGCCCACATCGACCAAGGCGCTCCGAAACCAGGCCGTTGAAACGCCTGGCAACGTAACCGCCTGCCAGCTACATCGGCGGCGTCACCCCATCCTTGCCGGCGGAAATCGACTGCGCGGTGAGTGTGCCGTCCGCGCTCTGGGACACGAACATCACCACCTTGACCCCGGCCTTGAGCAAGCTGCGCTCGCCCGGCACCAGGTTGACGATGGGGACGTCGTCCGGCACCAGGATCGTCTGCTGGCCGCCCTTGTAGTTGACGGTCAGGGTCCGGCCGTTGCTCACCACCAGATCGCCGACGTGGCCATTGGTCATGCTGCTGCCCTTGACCAGGTCGAAGGGCCGATGGCCGTCGCCGGTGCCGGCCATCTGTGGTGGGAACACATGGACCTCCAACGCCTTGAGGCTGCCATCGGCCTGCGGCACGGCGGCCGAGCCGATGTAGCTGCCGGGCTTGATGTCCTCGATATTGGCCAGGGTCACGGCGCGGACCTGGGTCTGTGGCGTGAGGTTGATGGTGACGTTCTCGCCGCTGTTGACCTGGACCCGCACCGCATCGCCGGCAATGCTGGTGATTTCCCCGCGCACGCCGATGCGCATGCCCGGCGCGTCCTGGGCCTGGGCCGGGCTGGCCAGCAGCAATGCGCCGAGAGTGATCGCTTGAGCGCCGCCGAGCAGGCGGCGAAGACACAGATTCATGGGACGGACTTCCTGTGATGAAAGGTGGCACAGACGTCGAAACGAAAGCACTCCAGCGTCCGCGGAACAATCAGCGAGCTATGGAACTGAATGTAAGTAAATCTATCATCGCAGCGCGAGGCCGGTCGTCTGCCGCTCTGCGCCGGTCTCGCCAGGCCATTATTCCTGAACGGCATGAATGCTATCGCTCGTCAGCTGCTACCGCGTCATGGGCCAGCCTCGCACGCATCCCTTTCGCGGCAACGAGAATCGCCATGACTTCCAGGACCCGGGGCTGCCTGTCGCCAGCACGACCATGGCCCGCGGCATGGTGCTGCTGTTCGCCTTCTGCTGCGGCGCCATAGTCGCCAACCGCGACTACGCCCAGCGGATTCAGATCCGCTCGCGCACCAGCACTTCGACCTTGGCCGTCTCGCCCCACTGGCGCACCCGCTCGATCAGCGCCAGGTCGGTCTCGCCCACCAGGTACAGGGTTTCGATCGACTGCCTGGCCGCCCACTCGACGAAGCCGCACTGCTCGAAGGTGCTGACAGACGCCAGCTGGAACTCGTTTTCATAGAACCCAGGCGCCACCGCGACCCGGGTGTCCTGGGTACTGACCTCGGGCAGGAACGGACAGGCCAGGTGCACCACGTCCCACTTCGCCACGCGCCAGTTGCGCAGCGCTTCGTCGAAGCGGCTGCGGGCGCCGCGGACAAACCCCAGGCCGTCGATCACCATGCGCCGGTTGATGATCATCCACACCTTGCGCTTGCGCGGGGCCTTGAGCAGCACTTCGCCTGTGACCTTCGAGGCGCGCAGGGCCAGGGCGATTACCAGCAATACCGGAACGAAGTAGCGATAAACGGTCTCGGCGTTGGTGGCGCGGGTCAGCTGGTACAGCCTGGACACCTCGTTCCGGGCCTTGCGCTGCTCGCCCAGGGTTTCATCCAGCCGGCCGAGCCAGGCCAAGACGGGCGGCGCCGAATACCGCGCGCGAATCTCATCCAGCGCCTGGACCACTGTCCCTGCCGAGAGCGCCGTCAGCCGCCCCTGCGCCGTTCTCTCCAGCGAGGCAAAGCGCTGACAGAGCTCGTTCACCTGCGCGGCATCGGTGGCGCTATGGACAGCCGCGGCGGCACGGCAATGATCCGGCCCCAACAGATCGTCGATCTCGGCCTTGAGGCGCCTCTGGGTCGCGGCTTCATGGGATTCGGCCAGTCGATAGTCGCTCTGGAACCATTCGGTCCTGACGTTCTGGGTCTCGCTGATCAGCGCCAGCGAAGCCAGCAGCAGCCAGCCGTAATCCACGCGTTTCCAGCCAACCTCGCCCAGGGGCAAGACCGAGATGAAGCTCCAGCAGAAGAAGTAGTAGAGGAAGATGAACAGCACCAGCAGGTACACCGGCGCCAGGGAGAAGTAGATCAGCTGCGGCACTTCGACATCGGCGAAGCCATGCAGGGCGAGCAGGACAACGACCACACAGAGCCAGAAGGCCATGGGCGCGAAATAGGGTTTGTTCAGGCTTTTCTTCATCGGGCGCTCGGATGGCGATACTCAGGAACACCCCGGGGTATCGGCCATCCAACCGGCTGCTTGAACCGGCTCCGTCCGCGGTCCGCTCAGCGGTCGCGGCTTACGAGGGAGCCGCTTACTGGAACTGGCGCCCCAGCCCCGACGGCACACCGTGGATATCGGTCTCTTCCCATGGCCCGTCGGGGCTGATGGAACGGCTCCAGCCGTTGTTCCAGCGGTAGTAGGTGCGCTGGCGGTAGAAGGTGTTGGTCTGGTTATCCAGCACATAGACGCCCAGGCGCTGATCCCAGTGGCTATTGCCACCCGGCGGCGGCGCGAAGCTCGCGGAAGTGCGCGGCAGCGGCTTGGCCGGCTTGATCGGCGTGGCAGGCTTGCTCGGGGTACTGGGCGGCGCCGGCTTGGTGCTGGGCTGCGCGGGCGGAATCGGTGGCAGGGTGTCGGGCGGCGTCGGCTGCTGGACCGCACAGGCGCTCAACCCCAGGGCCAGCGTTAACAGGGTGATGCGGGCAATGGCGGTCATGGCGGCTTCTCTTATTTATCCGGGCTGTCGATGGTCAGTTGTTGCGGCACGGTGGTGCTGCTGGCCAAAGGCTTGCTGCGACCGACCCACTCGCCGGCAGTCGGTTGGCCGGCGCGGGAAATGCGTGCAACCAGTTGGACTTCCGGGAAGTTCGACAGTTTCAACTGCGGCATCATTGCGTCGGCATCCCCCAGCTCCACCGTCACCGGCAGGTCGGCCACGGTCAGGCGCTTGGCCGCCAGCGGCACCGGCGGCCCGGAGGTGGCGCGGGCAAAGATGAACACGCTGTCGCCCGGTTGCACCTTGGCTTTCAGATCGGCGGCTAGGTCGACACGCACCTTGAGCAGCGCGGCGGCCTTGGGCGCGGGCGCCTGGGCCACTTTGCCACCCCTGGCCAGCAGTTTCTCGGTCGCCCGGTCGATGCCGCCCTGCAGCGCAGTGCGCGAGTTGTCGTCCGCCGGCAGTTGCGCCAGCAGGCGGTTCCAGTAATCGATGGCCTCTTGATAACGCTCGCCTTCGAAGGCGGCGATCCCTAGCAGGCCGAGGCTGGTGACTTCCTTCGGGTCAGCCTTCAGCGCTTCGTCGGTCAGGGCCTGGACCTTGTCCGACCATTGCTTGCCGTCGGCGAAGTACTGCGCCTGCGCCCACTGGCCGAGCAGTTCCGGCTGGCGGCCGGCCAGGGCCACGGTGCGCTCGAAGATCTTCGCCGCGTCCGCCGGGCGGTCCTGGGCCATGTAGGTACGGCCGAGGAAGTACAGGCCCTCGGCGGAATCCGGCTGGGCGGCGACCGCGCGCTCGAGGCGGCGGGTCATCTCCTCCATGGATTGCGGGGCCTGGGCGAATTCACGGGTCAGCTCGACCTTGTCGCTGGCGCCGAAATGCAGGTACAGGCCCAGGCCCAATAGCGGCACCAGCAACGCCGCCAGCAATGGCAACGGCTTGCCCAGGCCGGACACCCGGGCCGGTTCCGCGCCCTCGGTGTCGGCCAGCAGTTCCCGCGCGGCTTCGGCGCGGCCGCTGTCCATCTGCTCGGCGCTGAGCACGCCTTCGGCCTGCTGGCCTTGCAACTCGGCCACGCGTTCTTGATAAAGCGCCACGTTCAGCGCGGTACGATCCTCTTCACGCTGGGCGCGACGGCCACGTAGAACCGGGATCAGCAGAAAACTCAGGGCTACCAGGAGCAGCAGGCCTGCGGCGAGCCAGAAATCAATCATTCGCGGTCTTTATCCAACAGTTGGTCGAGGCGCTGACGCTCCTCGGCGGAAAGTGTGCTCGGGCTGTCGCTGCGCTCTACGCGCCGACGCCGGACGATCACGGCGATGATCACCACGCCCCCGAGCAGCAGGCCGGCCGGGCCGAACCAGAGCAAGGCGGTCTTGCCGGTCAAGGCCGGCTTGTAGCGCACGAAGTCGCCATAGCGGTCGACCATGAAGTCGATGATCTGCTGGTTGTCCTTGCCTTCGCCAAGCATGCGGAAGATCTCCTTGCGCAGGTCCGCGGCGATCGGCGCGTTGGAATCGGCGATGTCCTGGTTCTGGCACTTGGGGCAACGCAGCTCCTTGGTCAGTTCGCGAAAACGCTCGCGCTCGGCATCGTTGGCGAACTCATAGGTATCGATCGCCGCGTGGGCCACGCCAGCGATGCTCAGGCCCAGGACGGCCGCGGCCAGCCAGCGCTTCATGGCTTGGCCTCATCGGCCAGGGCCTGGTACTTGGCGGCCAGCTTCTCGCGCCACACCGCTTCGTCGATCACCCCGACGTATTTGTCGCGGATGATGCCCTTGGCGTCGATGAAGAAGGTTTCCGGCGCGCCGTACACCCCGAGGTTCAGGCCCAGGGTGCCCTCCTCGTCGCGGATATCCAGCTGGTAAGGGTTGTGGAACTCGGCCAGCCACTTCAGGGCGTCGGCGTTGACGTCCTTGTAGTTGACGCCATAGATGTTCACGCCCTGCTGCGCCAGCTTGTTCAGCACCGGGTGCTCGACCCGGCAGGAAATGCACCAGGTGCCCCAGACGTTGACCAGCGCCGGCTTGCCCAGCAGGTCGGCGCGGGTCAGGGTCTTGTCGCCCTGCACCGATGGCAGGGAGAACTCCGGGAACGGCTTGTCGATCATCGCCGACGGCAGCTCGGCCGGGTCCAGGTACAACCCGCGGTAAAGGAACACCGCCACCAGCAGGAACAGCGCCAGCGGCAACAACATTATCCAGCGTCTCATGCAGTGGCTCCTGTCATGCCCAGGGCTTCGCGCACCCGGGTCTTCACCTTGACCCGATAACGCCGGTCGAGGGCCGCCAGCAGGCCACCAAAACCGGTGAGCAGGCCGCCGAACCAGATCCAGCGCACGAACGGCTTGACGTGCACCCGCACGGCCCAGGCGCCCTCGCCCAGCGGCTCGCCGAGGGCGACGTAGAGGTCACGGGTGAAACCGGCGTCGATCCCGGCCTCGGTCATCACCGAGTTCTGCACCGTGTAGAGGCGTTTTTCCGGGTGCAGCACGGCAATTTCCTTGCCGTCGCGGATCACCCGCACCGTGCCCTTGTCGGAGGTGAAGTTGGGGCCTTCGAAATGCTTGGCGCCCTCGAAGACGAAGTGATAGCCGGCCAGGTCCATGGACTCGCCCGGCTCCAGGCGCAGGTCGCGCTCGGCGCTGTTCTGGCTCGACAGCACCACGCCCAGGGCGCAGACCGCGATGCCCAGGTGCGCCAGTTGCATGCCCCAGTAGCTGCGGGTCAGGCCCGGCAGGCCCTTGACCAGGCCTTTGTGGCGGGTCTTGTCGAAGATGTCGCGGACCCCGGCGAGCAATACCCAGGCCGCCAGCATGAAGGTCGCCAGCACCGCCCAGTTGAAGTCGCCGTAGGCGATACCGGCCACCACCGCCAGCGTGGCGCTGCCCAGCAGCACCGGGGTCAGCATGCTCACCAGCCATTTGACCGGGGTGTCTTTCCAGCGCACCACCACGCCGACCGCCATCACCACCATCAGCAGTGCCATCAGCGGGATGAACAGCGCGTTGAAGTACGGCGGACCGACCGACAGCTTGGCCCCGGTCAGGGCATCCAGCACCAGCGGGTACAGGGTGCCCAGCAGGATCATCGAGGCCGCCACCACCAGCACCAGGTTGTTGCCCAGCAGCAGGGTTTCCCGCGACCAAAGATTGAAGCCGACCTGGCTCTTGACCACTGGCGCGCGCAGGGCGAACAGGGTCAGCGAACCGCCGACCACGAACAGCAGGAAGATCAGGATGAACACGCCGCGCTCGGGGTCCGAGGCGAAGGCGTGTACCGAAGTCAGCACCCCGGAACGCACCAGGAAGGTTCCCAGCAGGCTCAGGGAGAACGCGGCGATGGCCAGCAACACGGTCCAGCTCTTGAACACACCGCGCTTTTCGGTGACCGCCAGCGAGTGGATCAAGGCGGTGCCCACCAGCCACGGCATGAACGAGGCGTTTTCCACCGGGTCCCAGAACCACCACCCCCCCCAGCCGAGTTCGTAGTAGGCCCACCAGGAGCCGAGGGTGATACCGATGCCGAGGAATGCCCAGGCGACTATGGTCCAGGGTCGCGACCAGCGCGCCCAGGCCGCGTCCAGGCGACCGCCAAGCAGCGCGGCGATGGCGAAGGCGAAGGCCACGGAGAAACCGACATAGCCCATGTAGAGCATCGGCGGGTGCACGATCAGGCCGATGTCCTGCAGCAGCGGGTTGAGGTCGCGGCCGTCGCCGGGCACCTGCGGCAGGATCCGCGCGAAGGGGTTGGAGGTGACGATCAGGAACAGCAGGAAGCCGGTGCTGATCATGCCCATCACCGCCAGCACCCGCGCCAGCATCACCTGCGGCAACTGCCGGGAGAACACCGACACGGCGAAGGTCCAGCCACCGAGGATCAGCGCCCAGAGCAGCAACGAGCCCTCGTGGGCGCCCCACACCGCGCTGAACTTGTAGTACCAGGGCAAGGCGCTGTTGGAGTTGCTGGCGACATAGGCCACCGAGAAATCATCGACCATGAAGGCGTAGGTCAGGCAGCCGAAGGCGAAGGTCAGGAAGGCGAACTGTCCCCAGGCCGCGGGCTGCGCCAGGCCCATCCACAGGCGGTCGCCGCGCCAGGCGCCGAGCAGCGGCACCACGGCCTGGACCAGGGCAAAACACAGGGCCAGGATCATCGCCAGATGGCCGAGTTCGGGAATGAAGATTGCGGATGTCATCGGTCAGCCCTCCTTGGCCGGAGCCGGCGCCATTTGCCCACTGTCTTTGAGGGCCTTGGTCACTTCCGGCGGCATGTACTTCTCGTCGTGCTTGGCCAGCACTTCGTCGGCCACCACCACGCCATCGGCGTTGAGCTTGCCCAGGGCGACGATGCCCTGCCCTTCGCGGAACAGGTCCGGAAGGATGCCGCGGTAGGTGATGGTCACGGCCTTGTTGAAGTCGGTGACCACGAAACGCACATCCAGCGAATCCGCCGAGCGTTGCAGCGAGCCCATCTGCACCATGCCGCCGGCGCGGATCCGCGTATCATGGGGGGCTTCGCCGTTGGCGATCTGGGTCGGGGTGTAGAACAGGTTGATGTTCTGTTGCAGGGCGCTCAGCGCCAGGCCGACGGCGACACCCACGCCACCCAGCACGCCGAGGATGATCAACAGACGCTTTTTACGCAGCGGATTCACTGATTGTTCTCCCGGCGCAGACGACGCGCCTCTTGTTGCAGGTAACGCTTGCGGGCCAGCAACGGCACCGCCACGTTGAGGACCAGCACCACCAGGCAGATGCCGTAGGCTGACCAGACATACAGGCCGTGATGGCCCATGGCGAGAAAGTCGGCGAAGGAAGCGAAACTCATGATGCGGCCTCCAGGCTGTTCTGCACTTCGGCCCTGACCCAGCTGGCGCGGGCTTCGCGCTTGAGCACTTCAAGGCGCATGCGCAGCAACAGCACCGCGCCGAAGAAACAATAGAAGCCCAGCACCGTCAGCAACAGCGGCAGCCACATCTCGACGGGCATCGCCGGCTTTTCGGTGAGGGTGAAGGTCGCGCCCTGGTGCAGGGTGTTCCACCACTCCACCGAGTATTTGATGATCGGGATGTTGATCACCCCGACGATGGCCAGCACCGCGCAGGCCTTGGCCGCGCTGTCGCGGTTGCTGATGGCGTTGCCCAGGGCGATCAGGCCGAAATACAGGAACAGCAGGATCAGCATGGAGGTCAGGCGCGCATCCCAGACCCACCACGAGCCCCAGGTCGGCTTGCCCCAGATGGCTCCGGTGACCAGCGCCACGGCGGTCATCCAGGCGCCGATGGGCGCCGCGCATTGCAGGGCGACGTCGGCCAGTTTCATCTTCCACACCAGGCCCACCACCCCGCACACCGCCAGCATCACGTAGATGGACTGGGCCAGCATGGCGGCGGGAACGTGGATGTAGATGATGCGAAAGCTGTTGCCTTGCTGATAGTCCGGCGGCGCAAAGGCCAGGCCCCAAATGACGCCAACGGTGATCAGCAGCAACGCTGCGATGCTCAACCAGGGCAACAGCTTGCTGCTGATGCCGTAAAACCACTTGGGCGAGCCGAGCTTATGAAACCAGGTCCAGTTCATACTGTTTCCATCACGGTGCCGTGCATTGTCACGCACGGCCAGGGTCTTTACTGATCAAAATTTGATCAGACCTCATTATTCGCCGACGCTGATCTTCAGGCCAGCCGCTATTGCAAAAGGTGTCAGGGTTACTGCCAGGGCGGTCAGGCTACCAAGCCACAGCAGATAACCGGTCGCCGGCATGCCCTGCAGGGCCGCCTGCAAGGCGCCACTGCCGAGAATCAATACCGGGATGTACAGGGGCAGGATCAGCAGCGCCAGCAACAGGCCGCCACGCTTGAGTCCTACCGTCAATGCCGCACCCACCGCTCCCAGCAGACTGAGCACCGGCGTGCCCAGCAACAGGGACAGCAACAGCACCGGCAGACAGGCGGTGGGCAGACCGAGCATCAGGGCCAACAGGGGCGCAAGCAATACCAGTGCCAGGCCGGAGAAGGCCCAGTGTGCCAGCACCTTGGCCAGAACCAGAAGAGGCAGGGGGTGCGGCGAAAGGACCCACTGTTCCAAGGATCCGTCCTCGAAATCACTGCGAAAAAGCCCGTCCAGCGAGAGCAAAACCGATAATAAGGCCGCTACCCAGACTAGTCCTGGAGACAAGGTTTGCAACAATTGTGTCTCAGGTCCCACCGCCAATGGGAACAGTGAGACGACAATGGCGAAGAACACCAGCGGGTTGGCCAGTTCGGCGGGACGGCGGAACAGCAGCCGGGATTCGCGGGCAACCAGCAGTCCGAAAACACTCATACGGCCCAATGCCCCAGATCGATGTCGCGATAGCCGGCCGGCATGCGGCTCAGGGTGTGGTGGGTGGTGAGAATCACCATGCCACCGCGTTCGCAGTGGCCGGCCAGGTGCTCTTCCAGTTGCGCCACGCCCTGTTTGTCCAGGGCGGTGAAGGGTTCGTCGAGGATCCACAGCGGCGGGCTGTCCAGGTACAGCCGGGCCAGCGCCACCCGGCGCTGCTGGCCGGCGGACAGGGTGTGACAGGGCACATCCTCGAAGCCGCGCAGGCCGACCGCCGCCAGGGCCTGCCAGATGGCCTCGCGCCCGGCGGGCTGATGCAGGGCGCAGAGCCAACTGAGGTTTTCCTCGGGGGTCAGCAAGTCCTTGATCCCGGCCGCATGGCCGATCCACAACAGGTTGCGCGCCAGCTCCGCACGCTGGGCATTGAGCGGCTGGCCGTTGAGCAGCACCTGGCCGCTGGTTGGCTGCATCAACCCGGCCAGCAGGCGCAACAGGCTGGTCTTGCCGCTGCCGTTGGGGCCGCTGATCTGCAACATGTCGCCGCTGGCCAGACGCAGTTCGAGCTTTTCGAAGAGCAGCCGCAGGTCACGCTCACAGGCAAGCGCTACGGCTTCTAGAAGAGGACTGGTCAAATGATCGCGGGCCTTTACGGTTCAAGTCGGCAGTGGAGCAGCCGTTAAAGAGATGCAGAATAAACGCATCGGCGGCCTGTTCCAGAGAGCTGCGTCAAACTTTTGCGATGTTTTCGCCACGCCCCCCGAAGACGGGCGGCATTATACATGCGATGCCCTACTCTCAAGAGGGCTTATTTCTCCACAGGTTGTGTCCAGATGACAGGCGAAATCACCCTTCCTCCGCTGCCACAGCTGACGCCGGGAACCGTGCGTGCGCTGCCGATCGGCGGTGAGCTGCTCACATTGCTGCAGCCGCTGGAAGGCCTGATCGCCGCCGGCCAATCGGCCAAGGCCGAAGTGCTGTCGCTCAAGCAGGCGGACCAGACGTTCCAGCTGTTGCTCAAGCTGACCCTCGACAGCGGCCGGCAGACCACCGTCCAGGCCACCAGCAGCCAGCCGCTGCCCCTGGGCAGCAGCCTGGCGGTGACCCAGCCGTCGGCCGGCAACCTGGCCATTACCGTGCAGCAGGCGATTGCCGCCAGCGTCGCCACCCTGACTCGCCTCGACACCGCACAGCTTCCCGTCGGCACCCTGCTGCAAGGCAAGGTGCTGACCACCCAGCTGCAACCCCAGGCAGCCGGGCAACCGGCGGTCTATCGCTCGCTGGTGAGCCTGCTCAACACTGCCTTGAGTGGCAGCACCCTGAGCATCGACAGCCCGCAACCCTTGCGCATCGGCAGCCTGCTGAGCGCCCTGGTGCAAGGTTCGCAGAGCTTGAGCCTGGTGCCGCTGAGCGGGCGTCAGGAGCAACTGGCGATTGCCCAGCAGTTGGCCGCCCAGCAAAGCCGCCAGGCCTCGCTGACCGGCCTGATCAATGCCTTGCAGAATCTGCCGCCCTCCGACAACGCTTCCAGCGAGCTGCGTGCCGCGGTGGACAAGCTGCTCGCCGGCCTGCCCGACCTCCAGCAACTGAGCAACCCCAAGGCGCTGGCCCAGGCCCTGGGCAACAGCGGCGCCTTCCTCGAGTCGCGGCTGCTGGCCGGCGACAATCCGGGCCTGGCCGGCGACCTGAAGGGCAACCTGCTGCGCCTGATTGCCCAGATGACGCCGGGCCTGCCGAGCAGCACCAGTTTCAACGCGATCATTGCCGCCAACACCCTGGTCCAGGTGTTGCCGAGCTTTGTCCGCAGTGCCCTGGGCACCCTCGGCCAGGTCAGCGCCAAGCCCCAGCCGGGGGGGTTCCCCCTGCCCTCGCGGCTGCTGCAAAGCCTCGAGGAGGAAGGCGACCTGGAGCATCTGCTGCGCCTGGCCGCGGCGGCTGTTTCGCGCCTGCAGAGCCACCAACTGGCGAGCCTGGAACAGAGCGGCCTGACCGATGACGGACGGCTGCTGAGCACCTGGCAACTGGAAATCCCGATGCGCACGATGCAGGACGTCGTGCCCTTGCAGGTCAAGTTCCAGCGCGAAGAGCCGGCGGAAAAACCGCCCGAGGAAAAACGCCAGGAACGTGAACCGAAGCAGCAACTGTGGCGCGTCGAACTGGCGTTCGAGCTCGAGCCCCTGGGCCCGCTGCAGGTGCAGGCGCAATGGCTCAAGGGCCGCCTGTCCAGCCAGCTCTGGGCGCAGCGGCCGTTTACCGCGAGCCTGATAGAAAGCCATCTGGGCAGCCTGCGTGAACGGCTGCTCGCGTCCGGCCTGGATGTCGGTGATCTGGACTGCCATCTCGGCACGCCGCCGCAAGGCCCGAAAACCCGACTGGAACAACGCTGGGTCGATGAAACCGCATGAATAATCCCACCCCACCACGCCAGGCCATCGCCCTCAAGTACGACGGCCAGCACGCCCCCACGCTGACCGCCAAGGGCGACGACGAACTGGCCGAAGCCATCCTGAAGATCGCCCGCGACTGTGAAGTGCCGATCTATGAGAACGCCGAGCTGGTGAAGCTGCTGGCGCGCATGGAACTGGGCGACAGCATTCCCGAGGAGTTATATCGGACCATCGCCGAAATCATTGCCTTCGCCTGGAGCCTCAAGGGCAAGTTCCCGGCCGGGCATGAGCCGCAGGAAGCGGCGCTGGAGAAGGACGTCACCGACTGCGGCGACGATTACTGACTGTAGCCGCTGCCGCAGGCTGCGATAAGGCCGAAGGCCTTCAGCGATCCTAAGATCCCTGCGGCCGTTCCGGCCGTTCGCAGCCTGCGGCAGCGGCTACGGGATTTCAGCTTTTGTGCAACTTGCTCATCAACTCGGCCTCGGCCTGGGTCAAGCCGCAGGACTGAGTGAGTTCGTCGACGCTGGCGCCCATGCCCACCAGGCGCGCGGCCTGGGCGAAGGACAGGCTCGACGGATCGCGCTGCTCCAGCTGGGCCAGCTTGTCCGGCAACGGGCCGACCACCGCACGCAGCTCATGCAGGTCCTCGCCCATGCGCACCGTACCGTTCTGGTAATCATCGACGCGCTTGGCCAGGTCCTTGATGCGCTGATCGCGCAGCGCATCGCCCTGGGCCTGCTGGGCGGCGATCTGCCGCTGAGCGCGGATATAGGCCAGGAACATCGCCAGCGTGCCTGCCCAAAAGAGGAACAGGACAATAACCGCAACCTCGAGAATCAATCAGATACTCTCCAGTTCCGACCACTCTTCTTCGCTCATCATCTTGTCCAGCTCGACCAGAATCAGCAGCTCGCCGTTCTTGTTGCACACGCCCTGGATGAACTTGGCCGACTCTTCGTTACCGACGTTCGGCGCAGTCTCGACTTCCGACTGGCGCAGGTAAACCACTTCCGCCACGCTGTCGACCATGATCCCGACCACTTGCTTGTCGGCTTCGATGATCACGATGCGGGTGTTGTCGTTGACCTCGGTCGGCACCAGGCCGAAACGCTGGCGGGTGTCGATCACGGTCACCACGTTGCCGCGCAGGTTGATGATGCCCAGCACGTAGCTCGGGGCACCCGGCACCGGTGCAATCTCGGTGTAGCGCAGGACTTCCTGGACGCGCATCACGTTGATGCCGTAGGACTCGTTATCCAGCTTGAAGGTTACCCATTGCAGGATCGGATCTTCGGAACTCTGTGCAGACGACGACTTATTCATACCCCTGACCCCTCAAAAAACCGTTGGAAACGGTGTGTGTTCTGTGTGGCCGCACCGTCGGTGCAGCCTGTTGTTGGTCTATATCGGCTTCGGTGCCGGTTTACTGATCGCCATGTGTTTCGCCCCGCCGCTGGCGATCAGCTCGGCCAGCTCGGAAACGTCCAGCAGCGCGCACATATGCTCGATGACCGTCCCCGCCAGCCATGGCCGCTGGCCACGGTGGCTGCGCCATTTGATTTCGTTCGGGTCCAGGCGCAACGAGCGGCTGACCTGATGCACCGCCAGCCCCCACTCGTAGCCCTGGACCGAGATCACGTATTGCAGGCCCTGGCGGAAGTCGTCGCGGTAGCGGTCGGGCATCACCCAGCGCGCGGTATCCAGCACCTTGAGGTTGCCGGCCTGGCTCGGCAGGATCCCGAGGAACCATTCCGGCTGGCCGAACAACGGCGTCAGTTCATGCCCCGCCAGGGAGTAGATCGATCCCAGGCAGACCAGCGGTACCGCCAGGGTCAACCCGGCGACATCGAACAGCAGGCACTCGAAGGGTTCCGCCGCCCAGCTCGGCCGGTCGTCACCCGCCACCGGGGGTGGCGTACTGCTGGGCGGCCGATGCACCTCGACCACCGGGGCGACCACGCCTTGCAGCAAGGGCGCAACGCTCGACAAGGTGGCCGGCAATGGCGCGGGCGCCTCCAGCACCGGGGCGACCACGGACGCCTCGACCCGCGCTATCGGCGCGACAACCACCGCGGCTGGCGGCGTACGCTGGACCTGGGCATCGCGGGCCTGTTCTTCGAGCACCGCGGCCTGGAACTCATCCAGGACCTCGCTCGACACCGCCACCTCTTCCAGCGCTGCCTGAACCTTGGGCAGCACCTCGGGAACCGCGAATTCTTCTTCGGTGGCGTCCTGCAGCAACGCGTCCAGGTAGGACTGCAGCGCCAGCTGCGGCCGGGACGTAACGTCGACAGGACGATTCATGAGGATGCCCACGGATAAAACCCAGCACAGTGACCTGTAGGGTTTATCGGCCAGACCGATAGCAGACTTGAATGCTCCGCCACGTCAGGCCACCTGCGGGACAAGTTGCTGGGCCAGCAAGTGCTTGAGCAAGGCGCGATAGGCCAGTACGCCACGGCTCTTGCCGTCGAACTGCGAAGGCGTCAGCCCGGCCCGGCTGGCATCGCGCAGGCGTGTGTCGACCGGGATGTAGCCCTGCCAGATCTCATCCGGGAACTTGTCGCGCAACACCCGCAAGGTGCCCAGGGACGCCTGGGTCCGGCGGTCGAACAGGGTCGGCACGATGCTGAACGGCAGCGCCTGTTTGCGCGAGCGGTTGATCATCGCCAAGGTATTGACCATGCGCTCCAGGCCCTTGACCGCCAGGTGCTCGGTCTGCACCGGGATCACCAGTTGCTGGCTCGCCGCCAAGGCATTGACCATCAGCACGCCGAGCAACGGCGGACTGTCGATCACCGCATAGTCGAAATCCTGCCACAGCTGCGCCAGGCTCTTGGCGATCACCAGGCCCAGGCCGCTCTGCCCCGGCGACTGGCGCTCCAGGGTGGCCAGCGCGGTGCTCGATGGCAGCAGGGAAATACGTTCGTCGCTGGTCGACAGCAGCAACTGCCCGGGCAAGCCCTCGGGGACGCTGCCCTTGTGCAGGAACAGGTCGTAGTTACTGTGTTCCAGGCTGTCGGGGTCATAGCCGAAATAGCTGGTCATGGAGCCGTGGGGGTCGAGATCGACCACGACCACGCGCTTGCCCGCCTCGGCCAGCAACCCGGCTAAAGCGATGGAACTGGTGGTCTTACCGACGCCACCCTTTTGATTGGCAACTGCCCAGACTCTCATTCAGATTGTTCCTCCCGGCAGGCGCGGGCCGACCGAGAAATAGCACCCAGTTATAAAGCCGGTGACGGAGAATTGACGGCACTCTCGCGTCCCGGCGTCTTGACTGGCGTAGGTGCAGTTTGTGTGCCAGCCCGCTTCAATGCCGCATCCGGTGTTGCATGGGCGGTGCCGGTGCCTGTCAGGCTGCGGCGTACATCGAGATTGCGCGACACCACCAGCACCACCCGACGGTTGCGGGCGCGGCCATCGGCCGTCGCGTTATTGGCTACCGGCTGGAACTCGCCGTAGCCGACCGACGCCAGGCGCTGCGGATTGACCCCCTGCATCGCCAGCATCCGCACGATGCTCGCCGAACGGGCCGACGACAGTTCCCAGTTGGTCGGGTACTGCGCGGTCTGGATCGGCTGGTTGTCGGTAAAACCCTCGACGTGAATCGGGTTGTCGAAGGGTTTGAGGATCGCCGCCACCTTGTCGATGATGTTGAACGCCAGGTCGCTGGGCATCGCATCGCCGCTGCCGAACAACAGGCTGGAGTTGAGTTCGATCTCGACCCACAGCTCATTGCCGCGCACGGTCATCTGGTTGGAGCTGATCAGGTCGCCAAAGGCCGCACTGATATCGTCGGCGATGCTTTTCAGCGGGTCGCTGGCACCAGCGATACCGGCGTCGGTCTGTTCGCTGTCCTTGACCAGCGGCTTGGCCGGGGTCACGGTATGGGGCCGCTCCTCACCGATGGGAATCGGCTTGAGGGCGCGATCCGAGTCGGTGAACACGCCAATCAACGCTTCGGAAATGACCTTGTACTTGCCCTCGTTGATCGAGGAGATCGAGTACATGACCACGAAAAAGGCGAACAGCAAGGTGATGAAGTCCGCGTAGGACACCAACCAGCGTTCATGATTGACGTGTTCCTCATGCCGGCGACGACGTGACATGGCTATTCCCTTAGTCCATGAAGCCTTGCAGCTTCAACTCAATGGAACGAGGGTTTTCACCTTCGGCAATCGACAGGATTCCTTCAAGCAACATTTCGCGATAACGCGACTGCCGCAAGGCTATGGACTTGAGCTTGGCGGCGATCGGCAGCAACACCAGGTTGGCGCTGGCCACACCGTAGATGGTCGCGACGAAGGCCACCGCGATACCGCTGCCCAGCTGCGACGGGTCGGCCAGGTTGCCCATGACATGGATCAGGCCCATGACCGCACCGATGATGCCGATGGTCGGCGCGTAGCCGCCCATGCTTTCAAAGACCTTGGCCGCTTCGATGTCGCGGCTTTCCTGGGTGTAGAAATCCACTTCCAGGATGCTGCGGATGGACTCCGGCTCGGCGCCGTCCACCAGCAGTTGCAAGCCCTTGCGCGAGTAGGTGTCGGGCTCGGCATCCGCCACGCCTTCCAGGCCCAGCAGGCCTTCCTTGCGGGCGGTCAGGCTCCAGTTGACGACGCGGTCGATGCCGCCGGGCAGGTCGACCCGCGGCGGAAACAGGATCCAGCCGAGGATCTGCATGGCCCGCTTGAAGGCGCTCAACGGCGACTGCAGCAACGCCGCGCCGATGGTCCCGCCCAACACGATCAGCGCCGCCGGACCATTGGCCAGGGCCGACAGATGACCGCCTTCCAGGTAGTTGCCACCGATGATGGCGACGAACGCCATGATGATCCCGATGAGGCTTAGAACATCCATCAGAGACAAGCCTCGACCAGGTGCTTGCCGATCTCGTCCAGGCCGTACACCGCATCCGCCAGCTCCGCCTTGACGATCGCCATCGGCATCCCGTAGATCACGCAACTCGCCTCATCCTGGGCCCAGACCGCGCTACCGCCCTGCTTGAGCAGGCGCGCGCCTTCGCGACCGTCGGCGCCCATGCCGGTGAGCACCACCGCCAGAACTTTGTCGCCGTAGGACTTGGCCGCCGAACCGAAGGTGATGTCCACGCACGGCTTGTAGTTCAGGCGCTCGTCGCCCGGGAGGATTTTCACCGCGCCACGGCCGTCGACCATCATCTGCTTGCCACCAGGAGCCAGCAATGCCAGGCCCGGACGCAGGATGTCGCCATCCTCGGCTTCCTTGACGCTGATCCGGCAGAGCTTGTCCAGGCGTTCGGCGAACGCCTTGGTGAAGGCCGCCGGCATGTGCTGGATCAGCACGATCGGCGCCGGGAAGTTGGCCGGCAACTGGGTCAGCACCCGCTGCAGGGCCACCGGACCACCGGTGGAGGTACCGATGGCCACCAGCTTGTAGGCCTTGCGCTTGGGCGCTGGCGACGACGCGCCGGCGGCCGGCGTACGGGCGGCAATCGGTGCCGGAGCCGGACGCGCCGGGGCCGTGCCACTGAAACTGCCAGGGCTCGATGGCGCAGGGGCCGCTGCCGGCAGTGGCGCCGGCGCACTGTAGCTGCTGAAACGACGGTTACTGCGCGAGATGCTGTGGACCTTCTCGCACAGCAGTTGCTTGACCTTCTCCGGATTGCGCGAGATGTCTTCGAAATTCTTCGGCAGGAAATCCACCGCGCCGGCATCCAGCGCATCCAGGGTCACCCGGGCGCCTTCATGGGTCAGCGAGGAGAACATCAACACCGGCGTCGGGCAGCGCTGCATGATGTGCCGCACCGCCGTGATGCCATCCATCATCGGCATCTCGTAGTCCATGGTGATCACGTCCGGCTTGAGCGCCAGCGCCTGATCGATCGCCTCTCTGCCGTTGGTCGCGGTACCGACGACCTGGATATTGATATCCGCTGAAAGAATTTCCGAGACGCGGCGGCGGAAGAACCCCGAATCGTCCACCACCAGGACCTTGACTGCCATAAACACTCCGTTAGGCGGGGCAAGGCAAATGGCCCCGCCCCTCCGGTATTCAAATACGCCGTGCGGCGTAACGCTTGAGCATGCTCGGAACATCGAGAATCAGTGCGATGCGGCCGTCACCGGTGATGGTGGCGCCAGACATGCCCGGAGTTCCCTGGAGCATCTTGCCCAATGGCTTGATGACGACTTCTTCCTGGCCGACCAGTTGATCGACGACGAAGCCGATCCGCTGGGTGCCGACCGAAAGGATCACCACATGGCCTTCGCGCTGCTCTTCGTGAGCGGCGGAGCTGACCAGCCAGCGCTTGAGGTAGAACAGTGGCAACGCCTTGTCGCGGACGATCACCACCTCCTGGCCGTCGACCACGTTGGTGCGCGACAGGTCCAGGTGGAAGATTTCGTTGACGTTGACCAGCGGGAAGGCGAACGCCTGGTTGCCCAGCATCACCATCAGGGTCGGCATGATCGCCAGGGTCAGCGGCACCTTGATGACGATCTTCGACCCCTGGCCTTTGGTCGAGTAGATGTTGATCGAGCCGTTGAGCTGGGAAATCTTGGTCTTCACCACGTCCATGCCCACGCCGCGGCCGGATACATCGGAGATCTCGGTCTTGGTCGAGAAGCCCGGGGCGAAGATCAGGTTGTAGCACTCGGTGTCGCTCAGGCGATCGGCGGCATCCTTGTCCATCACCCCACGCTTGACCGCAATGGCGCGCAGGACATTCGGGTCCATGCCTTTGCCGTCATCGGAAATCGACAACAGGATGTGGTCGCCTTCCTGTTCGGCCGCCAGCACCACCTTGCCGCCACGGGGCTTGCCCGCCTCCTCGCGCTCTTCCGGCGACTCGATACCGTGGTCGACGGCGTTGCGCACCAAGTGCACCAGCGGGTCGGCCAGGGCCTCGACGAGGTTCTTGTCGAGGTCGGTCTCTTCGCCGACCAGCTCCAGGTTGATCTCTTTCTTGAGCTGGCGGGCCAGGTCGCGAACCAGGCGCGGGAAACGCCCGAAGACCTTCTTGATCGGCTGCATCCGGGTCTTCATCACCGCGGTCTGCAAGTCGGCCGTGACCACGTCGAGGTTCGACACGGCCTTGGACATGGCTTCGTCGCCGCTGTTGAGCCCCAGGCGCACCAGGCGGTTACGCACCAGTACCAGCTCGCCGACCATGTTCATGATTTCGTCCAGCCGCGCGGTATCGACCCGCACGGTGGTTTCGGCTTCGCTGACCGGCTTTTCCGCCGGGGCGGCAGCCGGAGCACGAGCAGGCGCCGGCGCAGCGGCGGCGGCTGGTTTCGGCGCTTCGACCTTGGCTTCGGCTTTCTTCGCTGCCGGCTTGGCGACGGCGGCAGGCGCCGAGGCCGTGACCGCCGTTGCGCTCCCCTTGGTCGCGGCGGCAGCAGGTACTTCAGAGAACTTGCCCTTGCCATGCAGCTCGTCGAGCAGGGATTCGAATTCCTGGTCGGTGATCAGGTCGCTACCGGCGGCAGCCGCGCTTGGCGCAGCCGGTGGTACCGCCGCTGCCACTGCGCAATCCAGCGCCTCTACCGCAAAGTTGCCCTTGCCGTGCAACTGATCCAGCAGCGCTTCGAATTCGTCATCGGTGATTTCGTCGCTGGCCGCGGCTTTTTCCGCCGCGGGCGCCGTGGCCGAAGGTGCCACCGCATCCGGTGCGAACTGACCCTTGCCATGCAATTGATCGAGCAGCGACTCGAACTCGGCGTCGGTAATTTCGTCGCTGGCCGCTTCGCCACCGGTCGCGGGCGCAACGGGGGCAACAGCGGCCGGGGCTTCGGCCTCGGCCTTGGCGGCATTGAGAGAATCGAGCAACTGCTCGAACTCGCTGTCGGTAATATCGCCGGACTCGCTTTCGGCCGATTCGGCAACGCTTTCAACAACTGCCTCAACCTCGGCCACCGGCGCGGCGACCTCCTCGGCTCCGGCAGGCTCGGCCAGGCGGGCCAGGGCAGCCAGCAACTCCGGGGTGGCGGCGGTGATCTCGGTACGCTCGCGCACCTGGCCGAACATGCCGTTCACCGCGTCCAGCGCTTCGAGCACCACGTCCATCAGTTCCGCGTCGACGCGACGCTCACCCTTGCGCAGGATGTCGAACACGTTTTCGGCGATGTGGCAGCACTCCACCAGCTCGTTGAGCTGGAGGAAGCCGGCGCCCCCTTTTACAGTGTGAAAACCGCGAAAAATTGCGTTGAGCAGATCCGCATCGTCCGGCCGGCTTTCCAGCTCGACCAGTTGTTCGGACAGTTGCTCTAGAATCTCGCCGGCCTCAACCAGAAAATCCTGGAGGATTTCTTCATCGGCGCCGAAGCTCATTAATGGGTGCTCCTACTAGGTCTGAGCCTAAAATCCAAGGCTGGAAAGCAAATCGTCGACATCGTCCTGACCGGATACAACGTCTTCACGTTTATCGGCATGAATCTGCGGACCTTCACCCTTGGCCAGATGTTTTTGCGGATCTTTTTCAGCAAGGATCGATTCACGGTCATGTTCGATGCCGGCAAAACGATCGACTTGGCTGGCCATCAGGACCAGCTTGAGCAGGTTGCTCTCGACTTCGGTGACCAACTGGGTCACGCGCTTGATCACCTGACCGGTCAGGTCCTGGTAGTCCTGCGCCAGCAGAATGTCGTTGAGGTTGCTCGATACCGCGCGCGTCTCTTGCTCGCTGCGGGTCAGGAAACCGTCCACCCGGCGGGCCAGGTCGCGGAACTCCTCGGCGCCCAGTTCGCGGCGCATGAAACGTCCCCAGTCGGCGCTCAGGGCCTGGGCTTCGCTGCTCAGGCCATTGACCAACGGGGTGGCGCTCTCGACCAGATCCATGGTGCGGTTGGCCGCGGCCTCGGTCAGCCTGACCACATAAGACAGGCGCTCGGTGGCATCCGTGATCTGTGAAACTTCCTCGGCTTGCGGCATATGCGGGTCAATCTGGAAATTGACGATGGCGCTATGCAGCTCGCGGGTGAGCTTGCCGACTTCCTGGTACAGGCCGCGGTCACGGGTCTGGTTGAGCTCATGGATCAGTTGCACGGCTTCGCCGAACTTGCCTTTTTCGAGGCTGTCGACCAGTTCGAGTGCGTGTTTTTTCAGGGTCGATTCGAAATCGCCCAATGAAGATTCGTTGTGCTCCATAGCTCCCCCGTGGCGGAATGGTTCCACATCTCAACCGATGCGTTCGAAGATCTTCTCGATCTTTTCTTTCAACGCCTGGGCCGTGAAGGGCTTGACCACATAGCCGTTTACGCCGGCCTGGGCAGCTTCGATGATCTGTTCGCGCTTGGCTTCAGCGGTCACCATGAGTACCGGCAGGTGCTTGAGTTTTTCATCGGCGCGCACATGGCGCAGCAGATCGATACCGGTCATGCCAGGCATGTTCCAGTCCGTTACCAGAAAGTCGATGCTCCCACTGTTGAGGACCGGAATGGCGGTGGTGCCATCGTCAGCCTCGACCGTGTTGGTGAACCCCAGGTCACGCAACAGGTTTTTTATGATCCGCCGCATCGTTGAGAAGTCATCAACGATGAGGATTTTCATGTTCTTGTCCAATTCGACCTCCAAGCAGTCTTAAACGCGTCCAGCACCTGAACGCGCCATTCAATCAATCAGGCAGAGCACTCAACGACTGCATGGAATACACACCGCAAGACCGGCAACGTCGTGCCAGTCTCGTTCGCAGTGTCCCCACACTGCCTGTCAGCGCGCTCGCCACTCCCCCAAACGCCCCCGCAAACGGGCCGCGCACTGGCTGTGTAACTGGCTGACCCGCGATTCGCTGACTCCCAGGACCTCACCGATTTCCTTGAGGTTCAGCTCTTCGTCGTAGTACAGCGCCAAGACCAGTCGCTCACGCTCCGGCAAATTGGCAATCGCGTCCGCCAGCGCGGCCTGGAAACGTTCGTCCTCCAGGTCGCGCGACGGCTCGAGATGAGCACTCGCGCCATCCTCATGCAGCCCTTCATGCTCGCCGTCCTGCAACAGGTCGTCGAAGCTGAACAGGCGACTGCCCAAGGTGTCGTTCAAAATCCCGTAATAATCGTCGAGACTCAATTGAAGTTCGGCCGCAACTTCATGATCTTTAGCGTCACGACCGGTTTTAGCTTCAATTGCGCGAATGGCATCGCTCACCATCCGGGTATTGCGATGTACCGAACGCGGCGCCCAGTCACCTTTACGGACCTCATCGAGCATCGCACCACGGATACGGATACCCGCGTACGTCTCGAAACTCGCGCCCTTGCTCGCGTCGTACTTGGTCGACACTTCGAGCAGGCCGATCATCCCGGCCTGGATCAGGTCTTCGACCTGGACACTGGCCGGCAGGCGCGCCAGCAGGTGATAGGCAATACGCTTGACCAGGGGCGCATAACGCTCGATCAATTCGTACTGGCTGTCACGTGCCGACTTTTTGTAAAGGTTGTAGCCGCTGGCGCTCATAGCACCGGTCCCGCTGTCTGATGCACTAGCCGCTCGACGAAAAATTCCAGATGCCCACGTGGGTTGGCCGGCAACGGCCAGGTATCGACTTTCTGCGCGATGGCCTTGAACGCCAGCGAGCATTTCGAACGCGGAAACGCCTCATAGACCGCACGCTGCTTTTGCACGGCCTTGCGCACGCATTCGTCGTAAGGCACGGCGCCGACATATTGTAGGGCCACGTCCAGGAAGCGATCCGTGACCTTGGTCAACTTGGCGAACAGGTTGCGCCCTTCCTGCGGGCTCTGCGCCATGTTGGCGAGCACACGGAAGCGGTTCATGCCGTAGTCGCGGTTGAGCAGCTTGATCAGCGCGTAGGCGTCGGTGATCGAGGTCGGTTCGTCGCAGACCACCAGCAAGACTTCCTGCGCGGCGCGGACGAAGCTGACCACCGAGTCACCGATGCCGGCAGCGGTGTCGATCACCAGCACATCGAGATTGTCGCCGATGTCGCTGAAGGCCTGGATCAGGCCGGCATGCTGGGCCGGGCTCAGATGAACCATGCTCTGGGTGCCGGACGCCGCCGGCACGATACGGATTCCACCCGGCCCCTGCAGCAGCACATCGCGCAGCTCGCAGCGGCCCTCGATCACGTCGGCGAGGGTCCGTTTGGGGGTCAGTCCCAATAGCACGTCGACGTTAGCCAGACCCAGGTCGGCGTCCAGCAGCATGACGCGCCGGCCGAGCTCCGCTAGGGCCAGGGACAAGTTCACTGACACGTTAGTCTTGCCGACGCCACCCTTGCCGCCGGTCACCGCGATCACCTGTACGGGATGCATGCTGCCCATGTTCTTTCTTTACCTTGTCTTACTTAGACGGGGCCACATAACTGGCTGCGCGTTCACCAACGGAACAATGCCTGGCAGACCATCGATGTAGGTACATTGCAATCTTTTCATGATTCCCTCAGCCAACCCGCTTGGTCGGGTTGTGGTAGAGGTCAGCGAACATGTCAGCCATGGCTTCTTCGCTGGGTTCTTCCTGCATCTGCACGCTCACCGCACGACTGACCAGCTGATGACGGCGCGGCAAGTGCAGATCGTCCGGAATCCGCGGGCCATCGGTCAGATAGGCAACGGGGAGTTCGTGACTGATCGCCAGGCTCAACACCTCACCAAGGCTGGCGGTTTCATCCAGTTTAGTCAGGATGCAGCCGGCCAGCCCGCAACGCTTGTAGCTGTGGTACGCGGCGGTTAGAACCTGTTTCTGGCTGGTGGTTGCCAATACCAGATAATTTTTTGCCCTGATCCCGCGTCCGGCCAGACTTTCCAGCTGCATGCGCAGGGCCGGGTCGCTGGCTTGCAGGCCGGCGGTGTCGATCAGCACCACGCGTTTGCGCAGCAGCGGATCGAGGGCTTGCGCCAGGGACTGGCCCGGGTCGACATGGGTCACCGAGACGTTGAGGATCCGGCCCAGGGTCTTGAGCTGCTCCTGGGCGCCGATGCGGTAGCTGTCCATGCTCACCAGCGCGATGTTCTGCGCGCCGTACTTGAGCACGTAGCGGGCGGCCAGCTTGGCCAGGGTGGTGGTCTTGCCCATGCCGGCGGGGCCGACCATGGCGATCACTCCACCCTCTTCCAATGGCTCGACTTCCGGGGTCACGATCATCCGCGCCAGGTGGGCCAGGAGCATGCGCCAGGCCTGGCGGGGCTCGTCGATTTCAGTGATCAGCGCCAGCAGGTCGCGGGCCAGCGGACCGGACAAGCCGATACGCTGCAGGCGCCGCCACAGGTTGGCCTGCTCGGGCCGGCTGCCTTGCAGCTGGCTCCAGGCCAGGGAACCGAGCTGGACTTCCAGCAGCTCGCGCAAGCCGTTGAGTTCAAAACGCATCGAGTCCAGTGCCCGCTGATCGACAGCCGGCGCGGCGGCCACCGGAGCCGGGCGATGGGGCTCGCTGAACGTCGGTTCGATCAGCGGCTCGGCGGCGGTCAGCGGCAGGCCGGCGAACAGCTGGCGATTGGTGCTGCCATCGCCATCGCCACGCAGGCTCAGTTCCGCCTGGGCGGTGACGATGCGCGACTGAGTCTTGCGCAGTTCGTCCTCGAGCTCCATGTTCGGAACCCGCGGCGCCAGCGCCGACAGCTTGTAATCCAGGGCAGCCGTCAGCTCGACACCGCCAGCGATGCGGCGATTGCCAATGATGGCGGCGTCGGCGCCCAGCTCATCACGAACCAGCTTCATGGCCTGACGCATATCGGCGGCGAAAAAACGCTTAACTTGCATAACCCACTACCTCAGCCGTTGGGCCCTACTGTCGCAACGATGGTCACTTGCTTGTTGTCAGGGATTTCCTGATAAGCCAACACGTGCAAGCCCGGGACCGCCAGGCGCCCGAACCGCGAGAGCATCGCGCGGACCGGACCGGCTACCAGCAGAATCACCGGTTGACCTTGCATTTCCTGGCGCTGCGCAGCTTCGATCAACGAACGCTGCAGCTTTTCAGCCATGCTTGGCTCCAACAGAACCCCCTCTTCCGAGCCCTGTCCTGCCTTCTGCAGACTGTTGAGCAAAATCTGTTCCAACCTGGGCTCCAAGGTGATCACAGGCAGCTCGGACTCAGTCCCTACAATGCTTTGCACGATGGCGCGTGACAATCCGACGCGCACCGCGGCCACCAAAGCGGCAGTATCTTGACTCTTGGCGGCATTGTTCGCGATGGCCTCGGCAATGCTGCGGATATCGCGCACCGGCACCTGTTCGGCCAGCAGCGCCTGCAACACCTTGAGCAACTGGGACAACGAGAGAACGCCCGGCACCAGCTCTTCCGCCAGCTTCGGCGAGCCCTTGGCCAGCAGTTGCAGGAGCTGCTGGACTTCTTCGTGGCCGATCAGCTCGCTGGAGTGCTTGTAGAGAATCTGGTTGAGGTGGGTGGCGACCACGGTACTGGCGTCGACCACGGTGTAGCCCAGCGACTGCGCCTGGGCGCGCTGGCTGATCTCGATCCACACCGCCTCCAGGCCGAAGGCCGGATCTTTGGCGGTGATACCGTTGAGCGTGCCATAGACCTGCCCCGGATTGATCGCCAGCTCGCGATCCGGGTAAATCTCGGCCTCGGCCAGGATCACCCCCATCAGCGTCAGCCGGTAAGCACTGGGCGCCAGGTCGAGGTTGTCACGAATATGCACGGTCGGCATGAGGAAGCCCAGGTCCTGGGACAGCTTCTTGCGCACGCCCTTGATCCGCGCCAGCAGTTGCCCACCCTGGTTGCGGTCCACCAGGGGAATCAGCCGATAGCCGACTTCCAGGCCGATCATGTCGATCTGGGTCACGTCATCCCAGCCCAGCTCCTTGGTTTCCATGGCGCGGGCCGGCGAAGGCAGCAGTTCCTGCTGGCGCTTGACCTCTTCCAGCGCCTTGACCCTGACCACGTTCTGGCGCCTCCAGAACAGGTACGCGGCGCCGGCCGCCAGGGCCGCCATGCTCAGGAAGGAAAAGTGCGGCATGCCCGGCACCAGGCCCATCACCGCCATCAGGCCGGCGGCGACGGCCAGGGCCCGGGGCGAGGCGAACATCTGCCGGTTGATCTGCTTGCCCATGTCTTCGGAACCGGAAGCACGGGTCACCATGATCGCGGCCGCGGTGGACAGCAACAGCGATGGCAATTGCGCCACCAAACCGTCACCGATGGTCAGCAAGGCGTAGACCCGACCGGCATCGCCGAAGGACATGTGGTGCTGGAAGATACCGACCGCCATGCCGCCGATCAGGTTGATGAACAGAATCAGCAGGCCGGCGATGGCGTCACCACGGACGAACTTGCTGGCACCGTCCATGGAACCGTAGAACTCGGCTTCCTGGGCCACTTCCTGGCGCCGCGCCTTGGCCTGGGCCTGGTCGATCAGGCCGGCGTTGAGGTCGGCGTCGATGGCCATCTGCTTGCCCGGCATCGCATCGAGGGTGAAACGCGCGCTCACCTCGGAAATCCGCCCGGCCCCCTTGGTCACCACCACGAAGTTGATGATCATCAGGATCGCGAACACCACGATACCGACCACGTAGTTACCGCCGATCACCACCTCGCCGAAGGCCTGGATCACCTTGCCGGCGGCAGCGTGACCGTCCTGGCCGTGGAGCATCACCACCCGCGTGGAAGCCACGTTCAGCGCCAGGCGCAGCAGGGTCGCCACCAGCAGGATGGTCGGGAATACCGCGAAATCCAGCGGCCGCAGGGCATACACGCAGACCAGCAGGACAACGATCGACAGGGCGATGTTGAAGGTAAAGAACACGTCCAGCAGGAACGGTGGCACCGGCAGCATCATCATGGCCAGCATGACCAGCAGCAACAGCGGCACACCCAGGTTCCCCCGACTGAGGTCAGCCAGGTTAGTGCGAGCCGTACTGATTAACTGAGAGCGATCCACCGGTATTCCCCGTTCCCTTGAAGCAAACTTTTGACGCCTGGAAGCGGCGCAGGGCGGGTATTGCAAGAAGCCTTCCAACTTTGGCCTGGAAGGAAAACTGATTTATGGCGTTGCGCCATCAGTCGTCATAAAAGGCGCTTTCAGCGCCATCGCGAGCAAGCTCGCTCCTACAGGCCGGGCGTGAATTCTGCAGGAGCGAGCTTGCTCGCGATAACGTCGGCACAGCCAACGCCGACCTCAGGCATCGCGACGCAAATCCGGTGGAATCGGCAGGTCCTTGAGCGGATCGGGGCGCTTGCCCTTGCCGGCGCGGTGCTGGCGAATCTGATAGACATACGCCAGCACCTGGGCCACCGCCAGATAGAGCCCGGCGGGGATTTCCTGCTCCAGTTCGGTGGAGTAGTAGATCGAACGCGCCAACGCCGGCGACTCCAGCAACAGCACTTCGTTGGCCACGGCGATCTCGCGGATCTTCAGCGCCAGGAAATCACTGCCCTTGGCCAGCAACACCGGCGCCCCGCCCTTCTCGGCGTCGTACTTGAGCGCCACGGCGTAGTGGGTCGGGTTGGTGATGACCACGTCCGCCTCGGGAATCGCCGCCATCATCCGCCGCTGCGACATCTCGCGCTGGACCTGGCGAATCCGCTGCTTGACCTCCGGACGCCCTTCCTGGTCCTTGTGCTCGTCCCGCACTTCCTGCTTGGTCATCAGCAGTTTCTTGTAGCTCTGGTACAGCTGCACCGGCACGTCCACCGCGGCGATCAGGATCAGCCCGCAGGCCATCCACAAGGTGCTCCAGGCCACTACTTGCACGCTATGGATGATCGCTTGCTCCAGCGGTTCATGGGCGATCCGCAGCAGGTCGTCGATATCCGAGGACAGCACCGACAAAGCCACGATCAGGATCACCACGAACTTGGCGAAGGCCTTGAGCAACTCGATCAGCGAAGTCGGTGACACCATGCGCTTTATGCCGCTGAGCGGGTTCATGCGACTGAACTTGGGCGCCAGGCTCTTGGTCGTAAACAACCAGCCGCCCAAGGAGATAGGACCTATGAGCGCCGCCAGCACCAAGGGCAGCAGGATCGGCATCGAGGCGATAATCGCGATCTTGCCCGAATGCAGCAGGTACAGGCCCATGGCGCCAGGGCTGAGCAGCACCTCGCGCGGCAGGGAGAAATTCAGGCGCATGATTTCCAGCAGGTCTTGCGCCACCCCCGCCCCGTAGATCAGCAGGCCGGCAGCCCCGATCATCATGATCGCCAGGGTGTTGAGCTCTTTGGAGCGGGCAATCTCGCCCTTTTCCCGGGAGTCCTTTTTACGCTTCTCCGTGGGGTCTTCTGTCTTGTCCTGACCGCTCTCGCTCTCAGCCATGGTTCAACGCGCCTGTGCCAGGTTGCGCAGCAACTGCAAGGCCTCGACGGCCAGCGGTTGGTACTGGTTGAGAATGTCGCCCAGGCTGACCCAGAAAATCCCCAGGCCCAGCACCAGGGTCAACGGAAAACCGATGGAAAAAATGTTCAGCTGCGGCGCCGCCCGGGTCATCACGCCAAAGGCGATGTTCACCACCAGCAGCGCAGTGATCGCCGGCAATACCAGCAACAGCGCGGCCCCCAGCACCCAGCCGAGCTTGCCGGCGACTTCCCAGAAGTGGTTGACCAGCAGCGCACTGCCCACCGGCAAGGTGGTGAAGCTCTCGGTCAGCACCTCGAAAACCACCAGATGACCGTTCATGCCAAGAAACAGCAAGGTCACCAGCATGGTCAGGAACTGTCCGATCACCGCCGTCGAAACGCCGTTGGTGGGGTCGACCATGGACGCGAAACCCATGCCCATCTGTATCGAAATGATCTGCCCGGCGATCACAAAAGCCTGGAAGAACAGCTGCAAGGCGAAGCCGAACAGGGCGCCGATGATGATCTGTTCGGCAATCAGCAGCAGCCCGCCGAGGTCCAGCGCATTGACCGCCGGCATGGGCGGCAGGCCCGGCACCACCACGACGGTGATGGCCAGGGTGAAATACAGGCGGATACGGGTCGGCACCAGGGCCGTGCCGAAGACCGGCATGGTCATCAAGACGGCGCCGATACGGAACAGCGGCAGCATGAAGCTCGCGACCCAGGTGCTGATCTGCGTATCGGTAAGCGCCAGCAGAGACATGATTCAGCCGATCAACTGCGGAATACTGCCGTACAGCCGCAGGATGTATTCCATGAAGGTCTGCACCAGCCAGGGGCCGGCGACAATCAGCGTCACCAGCATCACCAGCAGGCGCGGCAGGAAGCTCAGGGTCTGTTCGTTGATCTGGGTGGCGGCCTGGAACATCGCCACCAGCAGCCCCACCAGCAGGCTGGGGATCACCAGGATGGCGACCATCATGGTGGTCAGCCAGAGCGCTTCGCGAAACAGGTCTACTGCGACTTCAGGCGTCATAGCGCGTCACCCGCCAACAAGGTTCTAAACACCACCGAAACTGCCCGCCAGGGTACCGATGATCAGCGCCCAGCCATCCACCAGCACGAACAGCATGATCTTGAACGGCAGGGAAATGATCAGCGGCGACAGCATCATCATGCCCATGGCCATCAGCACGCTGGCGACCACCAGGTCGATGATCAGGAACGGAATGAAGATCATGAAGCCGATCTGGAACGCGGTCTTCAGCTCCGAGGTGACGAAGGCCGGCACCAGGATCGTCAGCGGCGCCTGGTCCGGCGTCGCGATGTCGGTGCGCTTGGACAGGCGCATGAACAGCTCCAGGTCGCTGCTGCGGGTCTGGGCCAGCATGAAATCCTTGATCGGCACCTGGGCCTTGGCTACCGCGTCCTGGGCGCTGAGTTTCTCCGCCAGGTACGGCTGCAAGGCATCCTGGTTCACCCGGTCGAACACCGGGGCCATGATGAACAGCGTCAGGAACAGCGCCATGCCGGTGAGGATCTGGTTCGATGGCGTCTGCTGCAGGCCCAGGGCCTGACGCAGGATCGAGAACACGATGATGATCCGGGTGAAGCTGGTCATCAGCATGACGAACGCCGGAATGAAGCTCAGCGCGGTCATGATCAGCAGGATCTGCAGGCTGACCGAGTATTCCTGCTGGCCGTCGGCATTGGTGCCGAGGGTGATCGCCGGGATCGACAACGGGTCGGCCGCCAGCGCCAGCGGCGCCGCCAGCATCAGGGCCAACATCAAGAGAAGGCGCAACGGCATTACTTCTTATCCTTCTGATCCTTGCCCAGCAGCTCCATCAGGCGCTGGGCAAACTCCGGAGTCGCCTGCTCGGTGCTCGGCACCTGCACCGGCTCCTTGAGCACATGCAACGCCGTGATGGTGCCCGGCGTCAGGCCGAGCAGAATCTGTTCGCTGCCGACCTGCACCAGCACCAGCCGGTCCCGCGGGCCAAGCGCCCGCGAGCCGACCAGCTCGATGACCTGCCCCTTGCCGGCCGGCCCGGCATGCTGCACCCGGCGCAACAGCCAGGCGAGAAAGAAGATCAGCCCCACCACCAGCAACAGGCCTAGCACCAGCTGGGTCAGCTGCCCGGCCACGCCGCTGCTGCCAATCACTGGCGCGGCGGTACCGGCCGCCGGCTCGGCAGCCAGTGCCCAGAGCGGCCAGGCCAGGAACAGCGCAAGTGCCTTTCTCACTTAGCGCAGCTTCTTGATGCGTTCGCTTGGGCTGATCACGTCGGTCAGGCGAATGCCGAACTTCTCGTTGACCACCACCACTTCGCCATGGGCGATCAGCGTGCCGTTGACCAGCACGTCCAGCGGCTCGCCGGCCAGGCGATCGAGCTCGATCACCGATCCCTGGTTGAGCTGCAGCAGGTTGCGGATGTTGATGTCGGTGCTGCCGACCTCCATGGAGATCGATACCGGGATGTCCAGGATCACGTCCAGGTTCGGCCCGTCGAGGGTCACCGGCTCGTTGTTCTTCGGCACGCTGCCGAACTCTTCCATCGGCAGGCGGTTGGACGCCGGCGCGCTGGCCGCATCGGCCGCCAGCAAGGCATCGATATCGTTTTGCCCGGCATCGCCGGTTTCCTGCAGGGCGGCCGCCCACTCATCAGCCAGGGCCTGGTCTTCTGCGGAAGTCATTTCGTGTTCGTCAGCCATGTTGTCCTCGGCGGGCAAAAAATCATTAACAAAGCGAATTCATAACAACGCCGCTCAACGGCGCTCGATCGGCTCGATCACTTGCAGAGCCAGGTTGCCCTTGTGCGAACCGAGCTTGACCTTGAACGCCGGTACGCCGTTGGCGCGCATGATCATGTCTTCAGGCAGCTCCACCGGGATCACATCCCCTGGCTGCATGTGCAGGATGTCGCGCAGGCGCAACTGCCGACGGGCCACCGTGGCGCTCAAGGGCACATCCACGTCCAGCACGTCTTCGCGCAGGGCCTTGCTCCAGCGCTCGTCCTGGTCGTCCAGGTCCGACTGGAAGCCGGCGTCGAGCATTTCCCGCACCGGCTCGATCATCGAGTACGGCATGGTCACGTGCAGGTCGCCGCCACCGCCATCGAGCTCGATGTGGAAGGTCGAGACCACGATCGCTTCGCTCGGGCCGACGATATTGGCCATGGCCGGGTTCACTTCGGAGTTGATGTACTCGAAGTTGACTTCCATGATCGCCTGCCAGGCTTCCTTCAGGTCGACGAAGGCCTGCTCCAGCACCATGCGCACCACGCGCAATTCGGTCGGGGTGAATTCACGGCCTTCGATCTTGGCGTGACGGCCGTCGCCGCCGAAGAAGTTGTCCACCAGCTTGAACACCAGCTTGGCGTCGAGGATGAACAGCGCGGTACCGCGCAGCGGCTTGATCTTCACCAGGTTGAGGCTGGTCGGCACGTACAGCGAGTGCACGTATTCGCCGAACTTCATCACCTGCACGCCGCCCACCGCCACGTCCGCCGAACGGCGCAGCATGTTGAACATGCTGATACGGGTGTAGCGGGCAAAACGCTCGTTGATCATCTCCAGGGTCGGCATGCGTCCGCGGACGATGCGATCCTGGCTGGTCAGGTCGTAGCTTTTGACGCTGCCGGGCTCGGCGGCGTGTTCGGTCTGTACCAGACCGTCATCGACGCCATGCAGCAGCGCGTCGATCTCATCCTGGGACAGCAGGTCCTGCACGGCCATGTCGTGTTCCTACTGCAGTACGAAGTTAGTAAAGAGCAACTGCTCGACCACCACTTTGCCGACCTCTTTCTGGGCCACTTCCTGCACGCTGGCAGTGGCCTTCTGGCGCAGCATTTCCTGACCGACCGGAGTCGCCAGGGTGTCGAAGCTCTGGCCGGAAAACAGCATGACCAGGTTGTTGCGGATCACCGGCATATGCACTTTCAGCGCGTCCAGATCGGCCTGGTTGCGCGCCAGCAGGGTGATGCTCACCTGCATGTAGCGCTGGCGGCCGTTCTGCGTGTAGTTGGCCACGAAGGCCGGCGCCATGGGCTCATAGATGGCCGCCGGCTTGACGCTGCTGGTCGCCTCGGCAGTCTCGGCAGGCTTGCTCTGGGCACTGCTGTGCATGAAGTACCAGGTAGCCCCGACGGACAAACCGATCGCCAGCAACAAGGCCAGAACAATCAAGAGGATAAGCTTGAGTTTGCCTTTCCCGGCGGGGGTTTTCTCTGCTGCTTCGCTCTTCGCCATGCCAATAATCCGTCACTAATCGGGTTTTCACAGTCGCACGGCAAGGCAAGAGCAAGTGTTATGCCAGATTTGTCTGAAGCGAAGGGATAGGGCAGCGCAAAGCAAAAGATCGCCAGCCGCGGTATCGCGCGACGGGCGATCTTCTGTTCAATGGCGTTCTAAGCGGGTCAGGCGTAATAGTCGACGGCGCTGGTGCCAATGACCGTGCTGGTGCTGGCGGCGACTTCGGCGACGCTCGGCGGCAACTCCTCATCCCCGCCGTCCAGGCGCCCGCCACTGGCACTGGTGCCGTTGCTGCGGTGCTGCCCCTGCTGGGCCTGCTCCTGGCCCCCCTGCCAGTTGCGCGACTGGTCGGAAACGTTGACGTCCACCTGCCCCATGCCTTGCTGATGGAACATATCGCGCAGGCGATGCATCTGCCCTTCGAGGGCCTCGCGCACGCCGACATGGGCACTCATGAAGGTCACCTGGGTCTGCTGGTCCGGCACCATGTTCACGCGGATGTCCAGGCGCCCCAGCTCGGCCGGCTGCAACTGGATCTCGGCCGACTTCAGATTGACGCTGGACAGGTACATGACCCGGTTGACCACTTCCTCGGTCCAGCCACTCTGATGCATGGCCAGCGGCTGGTTCACCGGGACGGCGTTGGCGGTCTTGGGCGTGGCCGCCTGGGTCAGGGCCGCCAGGCGGTTGGCGAAATCATCGACGCGGGTATCGCTGGCAGCGCTCTTGAGGTCCTTGAGACCGTCATCGAGCAGACCGCTGAAGGCCTTTTCGCCGCCCTGCCCGGTGCTGTCCTTGTCCACCTGCAGGTCCAGCATATTGGCCATGCCGCTGGCGAAGGTCTGGGCCGAAGTCGGCCCGTCATCGGCCACAGTGGTTGGCGCTGCCTTGTTCTGCGCCTGGCTGGAAGCCGAGACATGGCCGCCCTGCTCCATGGCCAGGCGTACTACCGGCAGCGCATCGAGCGGGTCGGCCTCAGGGTCGAACTCCGGATCGACCGGCACCGGCGCCACAGTGCCGGCCACCAGCGGCGCAGCCGGCTGCGCTTGCGGCTGCACGTGCGGCGGTGCCGGAACCGGCGCGGCCGTCACTTCCGGCTCAGGGGAAGGCAACGGCACCGGCTGGGTCGCCTGCATCAGCGCCGGATCGAGGGTCGGGTCGACCGGCGCGCCGTCGGCCAGCGGCTGATCGCTGCTCGCGGCCTGATCGTCGGTGACCTTGTCGTCACTGGCAGCGGCCTTGTCGGCAGGCAAGGTTTTGCCGCTATCGGCAACCGCCGGCTCGGGGACGGCAGCCTTGCCCTGGCCCGGATCCACCTTGGCAGCGGTTTCGACACCTTTGTCGCGAGCCGGCTTGATGGCGCCGTCGGCGGCCGCTACCGGCTTGCCGAGCGCTTCCTTGGCGAACACCCGGGCAAAGCTTGCGCCTTTGTCCCCGGGCTCGGCGGCGCTGGCCTGGGGGGTGGCGGAAGCCGCTTGAGTCTTGGCCTGGGAGGCGGCCTGAAGCAGCATGTTCGGGGTAAGGGGCATGAAAACGGTCTCCGCTGCACTGGGATCGTAGGTACAGTTGGGAGACTTGATTGCAAAGGTCGAGCCAGCTTTGCTGGCTCGCGGGGAAAAGCCCGGGTTGCGGCGTTTTTTTCAGCAGTGAAAACGCTGGCGTTCCTGCTCGCACAGCTGCCGGACAATGGCGAATTCACCATCGATCTCGCCCACCAGCTGTTCGATACCGCGCAACGACGAGTCCTGGGCACGCTGCTCCAACTGATGACAGAGCTCGGCCAGGCGAATCGCCCCCATATTGCTACTGCTGCCCTTGAAGCTGTGGGCAGTGGCGACAAGTTGACGGGGGTCGTCGACCTTGTGCAACTGGCGCAAACGCTCTTCGGAGTCGCAAAGGAAGGTATCGAGCAACAACGGATACTCATCCTCCATGACTTCCTGTAATGCGTTCAGCACCTCGTGATCCAGATGAATATCAGCCACTTGCTCACTCCTTGATCAAGAATCGGCGAATTATGCCAGAGGCTCCCAAGAAAACTCCACGCAGGCACTGCGGCCATCGTCAGACCAACTGGCACGCCGGCTGAGCTGACGGATCAGGCTGACGCCGCGCCCGGACAGGCGGTCGCCATCGACGGGCCGCGCCATCACCCGCCCGACATCGAAACCACTGCCACTGTCCTCGACCCGGATCAGCAAACGACCGCCGGCACCCTGGGGCTCCACCTGCAGGTGTACCCGTACAAACCCCTCCTGCAATGCTTCGAGGCGTACCGCGCGCTCCCGGTAATAACGGGAAAACCCCTGGGCATCGCGCTTGAGGCTTGAGTCCAGGCGTAATACGCCATGCTCCAGGGCATTGGAATACAACTCGGCCAGCACACTGTAGAGCGCCCCGCTCTGCGCCCGCAGGCCATGCACTTCCAGCAGCAGTTGCAGCAGGTAAGGCAAAGGGTTGAAGCGTTTGAGAGTAGCGGCGCGATACTCGAAACTCACCGACCAGTCCAGCGGGCAGGACTGGCCACTGTCGGAGTACACCAGCGCCGGCGGCGTCAACTGCCAGGCCTCGAGCAGGCTGACCTCGACCATGCTCACATCGTCCCGCGCATCCCCACCAAACTCGCTCAGGGCCCGCTGGATCTCCTCGAACAGCAGGTCCGGCTCGCGGTTGGCGGCAAATACCTGCTGCAGGCGCTCGACACCGAACAACTGCTCGTTGGCGTCACAGGTGTCGATCACCCCATCGGACAACAGGAACACCCGGTCACCCAGGGCCATGGGAAAGACTTCGGTGCGGTCGTCGAATGCCTCGGCGCCCAGCACCCCCAGCGGCAGATGGTGCGCCACCAGTGGCACCCGCTCCCCGCTTGCCAGGCGATGCAGGTAGCCATCCGGCATGCCGCCGTTCCACACCTCCACCGCCCGCCGCTGGAAACTCAGGCACAGCAGCGTCGCACAACAGAACATGCCCACCGGCAGGATGCGCTTGAGCTTGGCATTCATCTCGCGCAGGGTTTCCGGCAGCCCGTAGCCCTTGGCCGTCATGCCGTAAAACACCTCGGCCAGGGGCATCGCGCCCACGGCCGCCGGCAAGCCGTGGCCAGTGAAATCCCCCAACAGCACATGCATGTCGCCCGTCGGGGTAAAGGCTGCCAGCAGCAAATCGCCATTGAACAGCGCGTACGGCGACTGCAGGTAGCGGATATTCGGCGCGCCCAGGCATCCGGAATGCGCCACCTTGTCGAACACCGCCTTGGCCACCCGCTGCTCGTTGAGCAGGTAGTCATGGTGCTGGGTGATCTGGTCGCGCTGCTGCAGCACGGTTTCCTGCAGGCGCCGCAAGCGATCCATGGCCTTGATCTTGGCCGCCAGGATCACCGGGCTGTAGGGTTTTGCCAGAAAGTCGTCGCCGCCGGCTTCCAGGCAGCGCGCCAGCGCTTCGCTCTGGGTGAGCGAAGTCAGGAAAATGATCGGCACCAGCGCTTCGCCAGCCAGATGCTTGATCTGCCGGGCCGCCTCGAAACCGTCCATCACCGGCATCATCGCGTCCATCAGCACCAGGTGCGGGCGCTGCTGGACGAACAGCTCCACCGCCTCGGCGCCGTTACTCGCCGTCAGCACCTCGTGCCCCTGGCGCCGGACGATGCTCGACAGCAACATGCGATCGCTCGTGCCGTCTTCGGCGATCAGCACGCACAGGGGTGACTCGGTCGACTGCATGCCAATCAACTGATATCGAACAGCTTGTCGAAATTGGAAATGGCGAGGATCTTGCGCACGTCCGAGTTGCTGTTGATCACTCGCACGTCGGAATCGTCGCCGCCGGCGTGATCGCGCAGCAACAGCAGCATGCCCAGGGCAGAACTGTCGAGGTAGGTGGCGTCTTTCAGGTCCACCACTATGGATTCGGGCTTTTTGTTGAGGCGCTCGTAGGACTCGCGAAACTCTTGGTGTCGGCCAAAATCGAAACGTCCCTTGATCGAAATCGTCAGTTTTTGCCCGTCCGGTGATACTTCAGTAACGACTGACATGATACCGCTTCCTTGTGATTGGCAATCTGTACAAGGTTTAGCACCCCGTACAAGCATGGGCAACCCGAACCGCCGAAGCGTCGCTGACGAGCATCTGGCGGCGACGAACGGAATGGCGCTCAGTACGGATCCTGGCGCGGCAGGCGCTGGGACAGCTCGTCGAGCAGCTTCTGCTCGCGCTTGTCTTCCAGTTGGCGGGCTTCATCGATGTAGCGCTGCACCAGCTTGCGCAAGCCCTCGACCCGGGCATAGGCCTGCTGCCAGGTTTCCCGCGCGCGGTTGAGGTTGTTCTGGTGCCAGGCCAGGCTTTGCCGCTGCTGTCCCACGGCGGTTTCCAACTGATTGAGGAAGTGCTGGTAGTTCATCAGCCATTGGCCGGAAACCCCGCCACTGCCCCGCTCGATCCACTGCTGCTGGTATTCGGCACGAAAGCGCTCCAGGTCCCCCAGCTTGCTTTCCGCCAGGCGCACCTGGCCCTGGAAATGCCCCAGGCGCTGGGCGGCAGTGCGCTCGGCGCTTTCGGCCATTTCGACCACGGGCGCCAGACGCGCGGCACGGCTGTTGGCCATGCTGGATCAGCCGCCCGGCGCCGGAGCGAAAACCATCTCCAGATGGGCTTCGCTTTCACCCAGGCTGATGCTGTCGTTGAGCCCCTGGCGCAGGTAGGCGACCATCGACGGCTGCAGCGAAATGGCGGTGTCGGTTTCGCGATCGCCGCCCGGCACATAGGCGCCAACGCTAATCAGATCGCGCGCCTGCTGGTAACGCGACCACAGCTGCTTGAAATACTGCGCGCGGGTCATGTGCTCCGGGGTCACCACCGCCGGCATGACCCGGCTGATGGACGCCTCGATATCGATGGCCGGGTAATGCCCCTCTTCTGCCAGGCGCCGTGACAGCACGATGTGCCCGTCGAGCACCCCACGGGCCGAGTCGGCGATCGGGTCCTGCTGGTCGTCGCCTTCGGACAACACCGTGTAGAACGCGGTGATCGAGCCGCCACCGGCCTCGGCATTGCCCGCGCGCTCCACCAGCTTCGGCAGCTTGGCGAAGACCGACGGCGGATAACCCTTGGTCGCGGGCGGCTCGCCGATGGCCAGGGCGATTTCCCGCTGGGCCTGGGCGAAACGGGTCAGGGAATCCATCAGCAACAGGACGTTCTTGCCCTTGTCGCGAAAATATTCGGCAATGCGCGTGCAGTACATGGCCGCGCGCAAGCGCATCAGCGGCGCATCGTCCGCCGGCGACGCCACCACCACGGAGCGCTTGAGCCCCTCTTCACCGAGGATATGCTCGATGAACTCCTTGACTTCACGGCCCCGCTCACCGATCAGCCCGACCACGATGATGTCGGCCTCGGTAAAGCGGGTCATCATGCCCAGCAGCACACTCTTGCCCACGCCGGTACCGGCGAACAGGCCGAGGCGCTGGCCACGGCCCACCGTCAATAATCCGTTGATGCAGCGAATGCCCACGTCCAGCGGCCGGCTGATAGGGTCGCGCTTGAGCGGGTTGATGGTCGGACCGTCCATCGGCACCCAGTCCTCGGCCTTCATCCCGCCCTTGCCGTCCAGCGCACGGCCGGCGCCGTCGAGGACCCGGCCGAGCATGCCCATGCCCATCGGCAGGCGGCCGGTATCGGCCAGCGGCACCACCCGAGCGCCAGGAGCGATCCCAGCGACGCTGCCGACCGGCATCAGGAATACCTTGCTGCCGGAGAACCCCATCACCTCGGCCTCGACCTGCACCGGGTGATAGCTGTCGTCGTTGATCACCATGCAACGCGTGCCCATGGCCGCCCGCAGGCCTTCGGCCTCCAGGGTCAGGCCAACCATGCGCAGCAGGCGGCCTTCGAGAATCGGCTGGTTCGGCAGTTCGGTGGCTTCGGCGTAGCTGCTCAGGCGCTTGCCGAAGCTGGTGCGGTCAAGGCGCATCAGCGGGGTCCTGCGCGAGGTCGACAGGGTCGACATCCGCGGCGGGCTTGCCCGTGGCGGCCCCCAGCTCGAGGCTCAGGTCCGGTTCAGCGGGATGCAAAGCCTGTTCGTGAAGCTGTCCGGACAGCTTGTCCATGATCTTGGCGATCCGGGTTTCCATGGTCGCGTCGATACGGCTGTGCTCGGTCTCGACCCGGCAGCCGCCCGGCAACATGGCCTCGTCCTCGACGATGCGCCAGCTTTCCTCATGGCGCTCGCGCAGGCTCTTGACCTGGGCGAAGTCCTGCGGATTGACGTACAGGCGCACATTGCCCACGCCCAACGGCAGCAGCTTGAGGGCCTCGCGCATGACATGCTCGATCTGGCTGGAGTCGATGGCCAGCTCGCGCTGGATCACCTGGCGCGTCATGTGCTGCACCAGGTTGACCAGGGCTTTTTCAATCTGCGTGTCCTGCTCGGCGATCGGCTCGAACAGATGGCCCATCAGCTTTTCCAGCGCCGCCAGCTTGGCGCTCAGGGCCACTTCGGCCTCCTGGCGAACCTTCAGCGTGGTGCTGTGGAAACCTTCCTTTTCGCCCGTGGCGAAGCCTTCGTTATAGGCTTCCTGGCGAATGCTCTCGAGCTCCTCGAGGGTCAGTGGCTGGACCTCTTCCAGCGGCACTTCCTCGATCTCCGCTGGCGGTTCTTCAACCGGTTCCGGCTCGGGCTCGGGTACATGGGGGTCGAAACTGGGCAGCGCCCAGACGTCGAAACCACCGACGTCCCGAGCGCGAATCAGGTCGCTGTGGGATTCATCACTGCTGGACGACATAAAGCGACCTTAGATCATTTCTTCGCCGCCCTTCCCGCCGAGAACGATTTCTCCGGCTTCGGCCATACGGCGGGCAATGGTGAGGATTTCCTTCTGCGCGGTTTCCACATCGCTGACGCGCACCGGGCCCTTGGCCTCGAGGTCGTCGCGCAGCAGTTCGGCAGCCCGCTTGGACATGTTCTTGAAGATCTTTTCCTTGACGCCTTCGTCCGACCCCTTGAGGGCCAGGACCAGCACGTCGGAAGACACTTCGCGCAGCAACGCCTGGATGCCGCGGTCGTCGACATCGGCAAGGTTGTTGAACACGAACATGAGGTCTTCGATCTGACCGGACAGGTCTTCGTCGACTTCGCGGATCGAGTCCATCAACTGGCCTTCGATCGAACTGTCGAGGAAGTTCATGATGTCGGCAGCGCGCTTGATACCCCCCAGGGTGGTACGCGAGGCGTTGGAGTTGCCGGCGAACTGCTTCTCGAGAATCTGGTTGAGTTCCTTCAGGGCGGCTGGCTGCACGGTATTGAGCGAGGAAACCCGCAGAATGATGTCCAGGCGCGCCTTGTGGTCGAAGTTGCCGAGCACTTCGCCCGCCTGGTCCGGATCGAGGTACGCCACCACGATCGCCTGGATCTGCGGGTGCTCGTAACGGATCACGTCCGCCACGGCGCGCGGCTCCATCCACTTCAGGCTGTCCAGGCCGCTGGTGTTGCCGCCCAGCAGGATGCGGTCGATCAGGCCGTTGGCCTTGTCCTCGCCCAGGGCCTGGGTGAGCATCTTGCGCACATAGTCGTCGGAGCCCACGCCCAGGCTGGTCTGGTCGCCGACGATGTCGACGAACTCGCTCATCACCTGTTCGACCTGCTCGCGATGCACGTTACCCATCTGCGCCATGGCCACGCCCACTCGCTGGACCTCCTTGGGGCCCATGTGGCGCAGCACCTGCGCGGCATCGGTGGAGCCCAGGGACAGCAGCAGAATCGCAGCCTTGTCGACCCGGGTCAGTTTGGCGGTAGCGGCTCGGTTATCACTCATCTGCGTTAATCCACTCTTTCACGACCTGGGCCACTCGACCCGGGTCTTCTGCCACCAGACTCTTGATTGCGTTCAACTGTGCGTCATAGCCTTCGCTCGGGCTAGGCAGCAGGATGCTTTGCGGGCCGCCGAGGCTGACGCGATCGTTGGCCAGCTCGCCATCCAGGCCGCCCATGCCGCCGAGCTCGACATCGCTGCCAAACCCTGCCAGTTGCTTGCCCTTGCCGCCACCGGTGATGTTGTTGAGCACCGGGCGCAGCACACCGAACACCAGGACCAGGATGAAGAGCACGCCCAGGACCTGCTTCACGATGTCCCAGAACCAGGGCTGCGAGTAGAACGGAATGTCGGCGATCACTTCACCGCGATCGGCCGAGAACGGCACGTTGATCACGCTGACACTGTCGCCACGACTGGCGTCGAAGCCCACGGCGTCCTGGACCAGGCGGGTAAAGCGCGCCAATTCGTCGGCGCTCCAGGGCGCGCGGGTGGTTTCGCCGTTGGCCGGGTTGACCTTGACCTGATCGTCCACCACCACCGCCACCGACAACCGGTTCAGGCGACCCTGCTGTTGCTTGGTGTGGCTGATGGAGCGATCCAGCTCGAAGTTCTTGGTGGATTGTTGACGCTTGTCGTTGGGGTACGGCGCCAGCATCGGCTGGCCGGTAGCCGGGTCCATGATCTGCTGGCCGTTGGCGTCCAGCAGCGGCTGGCCTGGCTGCACCATGCCGGCGGCAGCGGTGGCGCCACCGGTGGTCTGCGGCGCACTGGCCGGCGACGGTGGCTGGTTACTCAGGGCGCCAGGAACGCCTTGCGGGCCCAGGCTGCTGGAGCGTTGTTCGTTGACCGACTGCTCGCTGCGCAAGGCCGGCTGGTCCGGGTTGAACTGTTCGGAAGTCGACTCGACCGCACTGAAGTCCACATCGGCGGACACTTCGGCCTTGTAGCGGTCATTGCCCAATATCGGCTGCAGGATGTTGTGCACGCGCTGGGTCAGCATGCTTTCCATGCGGCGGCTGTAGTCGAATTGCTTGCCGGCCATGGTCAGTTCGGAGTTTTCCGCCTGGTCGGAGAGCAGATTGCCCTTCTGGTCGACCACGGTGACCTGCGACTTGCTCAGCTCGGGAACGCTGGTCGCCACCAGATTGACGATGGCCACCACCTGGCCCGGCTCCAGCGAGCGACCGGAGTACAACTCGACCAGTACCGAAGCGCTGGGCTTGCGCTCGTCGCGCACGAACACCGAGCTTTTCGGGATCGCCAGGTGCACGCGCGCGCCCTTGACATTGTTCAGGCTGGAAATGGTCCGCGCCAGCTCGCCTTCCAGGCCGCGACGGTAACGGGTCGCCTCCATGAACTGGCTGGTGCCCAGGCCCTGCTCTTTATCGAGAATCTCGAAACCGATATTACCGTCGCCCGGCGCCACGCCGGCAGAGGCCAGCTTGAGGCGCGCCCGCGGCAGGTCGTCGGCCTTGACCAGCAAGGCACCGGAGTTGGGCTCGACAGTGTAGGGAATGTCGGCGGAGGCCAGGGTGTCCATGACCTGCTTGGCGTCCATGCCGGCAAGGCTGCCGTACAACGGACGGTAATCGGGTTGCTGGGACCACAACACCACGGCAAAACCAATCGCCACGCTGGCAGCCAGACCGACCATGAGGCCAACCTGACGCAACATGGTCATCTCGGAGAGGTTTTCCAGAAAGGACAACCCGAACAGCGGCGGCTTGCCTTCTGTCGGAGCGGCCTTGGCCGGTACGTTATCGGCGACTGCTTCTGCCATGACTCAATCTCGTCCTTAAACCGGCATCTGCATGATGTCTTGGTACGCCTGAACCAGCTTGTTGCGCACCTGGGTCAATGCCTGGAAGGACACACTGGCCTTCTGCGAGGAAATCATCACGTCGGTCAGGTCGACACCGCTCTTGCCGATTTCGAAGGCACTGGCCAACTGGCTGGAGGCCTGCTGAGTGTCGTTGACCTTGTTTACCGCCTGCCCAAGCATGTCGGAAAAACTGCTGCCGCTCACCTGCGGCACCGCGGCCGATTTTGGCTGGGCCATGGCGTCCATTTGCATGGCCCGCATGTCCAACATCAACCGATTAAATTCAATACCTTGGCTCATGGTCTACTCTCTCCGACGACCCGCATTTTTTTGACACTCACGCAGCGGTTAGTGAGGTGTTAGCAACAAGGGTGCCAGCTCCGCGGAGACACCGAACAAAAGCCTGCACGGCTTCAGCCTTAAACGATTCATGTTGCAAACAGATACGCCTCGACATCCATTCCGGCATCGCGCATTTGCGCCAACTTGTAGCGCAAGGTTCGCGGGCTGATACCCAGGCGCTCGGCCGCCTCCTTGCGCCGGCCGCGCTCGGCCCGCAAGGTGTCGATGATCATCTGGAATTCCCGACGCCGCAGATCATCGCCCAAGCCCCCCGCCGACTCGGCGGGCGGCACCTCGGCCTCCACCGGCGCACTGCGCGCCGCCACCGGGGTCGGTGCCATGGCCGGCAAGGGCGCACAGGCCAGCGGCCCGCCCAGGCAGAAATCTTCCGGCTGGATCAGGCCGCCCTGCTGCAGGATCAGTGCACGCTGGATCGCGTTGTCCAGTTCGCGCACATTGCCCGGCCATGGATAACCGAGCAGGCACGCCTGTGCTTCGGCGGACAGCCGGGCGGCAGCGTGTTTCATTTTATTGACGTGCCTGGCCAGCAGGCGCTCGGCCAGCGGCAGGATATCGGCGGTACGCTCGCGCAGCGGCCGCCAGGCCAGCGGGAATACCGACAGCCGATAGTAAAGGTCTTCCCGGAACCGCCCCGCCGCCACTTCACCGGCCAGGTCGCGGTTGGTGGTCGCCACCACGCGGATATCCAGGGCGATGGGCTTGCGCGCGCCTACCCGCTCGACTTCGCGCTCCTGCAACACTCGCAACAGCTTGGCCTGCAGGGCCAGGGGCATTTCGGAAATCTCGTCCAGCAGCAGGGTGCCGCCATCGGCCTGTTCGAACTTGCCGGGCTGGGCGGCGATGGCGCCGGTAAAGGCGCCCTTCTCATGACCGAACAGTGTGGCTTCGAGCATGTTGTCCGGAATCGCCGCGCAGTTGATGGCGATAAAGGGCTGGCTGGAGCGATGGGACTGCTGGTGAATGTAGCGCGCCAACACCTCTTTGCCGGTGCCGGACTCGCCAGAGATCAACACCGTGGAATCGCTGCGAGCGACCCGCGCCGCCAACTCGAGCAGTTGCGCACTGGCCGGCTCGAATGCCACCGGCCCTTCGCCCTCCGCCGCCCCCAGGCAACCCAGGGCATGTCGCGCCACCAGGTCCAGCAGGGCCTTGGGCTCGAAGGGCTTGACCAGGTAGTCGGCGGCGCCTTGACGCATGGCCTCGACCGCACGCTCGACCGCACCATGGGCGGTCATCAGCAATACCGGCAATTGCGGTTGGCGCGCACGCAGCAGGCCCAGCAACTGATGGCCGTCCATGCCCGGCATATTGACGTCGCTGACCACCAGGCTGAACGACTCGCCAGACACCGCCTCCAACGCTTCTTCCGCGCTGCCGACCGCCTTGTAGTCATGACCGGCCAACAGCAGCGTATCCGCCAGGGCCTCGCGCAGGGCGCGATCGTCTTCAACCAGTAGTACCTTGATTGCCATTACCTTCACTCCACTCCTTGAGCGCTGGAGAACAGCGGCAGAACCACCAGCGCACATGTGCCGCGCCCAGGACGCGAGCGCAGCAGCAATTCTCCCTGATGGGCACGCGCCACCGCCTTGACGACTGTCAGGCCCAGGCCGGTTCCTGTGGTCTTGGTGGTGAAAAACGGCTCACCCAGGCGCGCCAGCACCGCGGCGTCGATACCACTGCCGCTATCGCTGACACACAGCCGCAGGTTGTTGCCACGGGTGTAAAGATGGACTTTCAAACGCACCTGGCCGGCACTGGCCTGGATGGCGTTCTCGATCAGGTTGAGCACCGCCCCCACCAGCGTGTCGCGGTTGCACAGCAACTCGCCGGCATGGCTGTCGCACTGCCAGCGCACGGGCACCTCCTGCACATGGGTCAAGGCTGCTGCCTGCAGCGATTGCAGCAGCGCCTTGGGCGTCACGCGGTCAGTCAGCGGCAACTCGCCCCGGGCGAACACCAGCATGTCGCGGACCTGATGCTCCAGCTCATGCAACCGCTCCTTCAGTCGCCCGGCAAAGCGCTGCTGGGTAGCGACGGGCAGCTCCTGCTCCGTCAGGTGGCTGGCGTACAACAGCGCGGCGGACAATGGCGTACGAATCTGATGCGCCAGGGACGCCACCATGCGCCCGAGGGACGACAGGCGCTCATGACGGGCCAGTTGATCTTGCAAGTGACGGGTTTCAGTCAGGTCGTTGAGCAGCACCAGTTGGCCTGGCTCGGCGTCCAGCGAACGGGTGGCGATCGACAATCGCCGTCCATCCTTCAGCGAGATTTCATGGCCGTCGTCTTCTCGTGGCGCGAAGCAACGGGCGATGACATGCCGCCACAGCTCGCCCTCGAGAGGCAGGCCCAGCAGGTCGCAGGCAGCAGGATTGGCTTCGCGGACAATACCCTGGGCGTCGATGACGATGACGCCGCCAGGCAATAGATCGAGGAGGTTTTGCAGACGGTTGGCCAGACGCTCTTTTTCCGCCAACTCCTGCATGCGCTGGGCACTGACCACGGCCAGCTCACCCTTGAGCTCGGTCACCCGAGCCTCAAGCATGCTGTAGGAGTCGGTAAGCTGGCTCGACATCTGGTTGAACAAGGCGAACGCCTGCTCAAGGCCAAGCCGGCTTGCCTGCTCTACGGACGACGATTGCCCCTGGGCTTCAGGAACAGGAGACATCTGGGCGGCTTGGGGCATCGTGCTCTCTCGCGTGGCTGACCGTCAGTTAAACGGAACGTTGAGAGAGGCTTAGCAATACCCGTGCCGGAAAAAAACCGCCCGGTTTTCAACAGGTTAAAAAACAGGCGTCAATCCTCCGCCTGTTCATCACCCTCGCGACGGCTCATGCCGTACTTGCGCATCTTTTCCACCAGCGTCGTGCGACGGATACGCAAGCGCTCCGCAGCCCGCGCAACAATGCCGTTGGCGTCGTCGAGCGCCTGCTGGATCAGCCCCTGCTCCAGACCACCGAGGTAATCCTTCAGGTCCAGGCCCTCCGGCGGAAGCATGGCGGTGGCGGCGAAGTCCGGCGTGTGGCCATTGATCGCCACCCGCTCTTCCAGGTCGCTGCGCAGGCTGTCCACCAACTGCTCGTCTTCGTCGTCGACATAGCGGAACTTCTTCGGCAACTCGACCACGCCGATAACACCATAGGGATGCATGATCGCCATGCGCTCCACCAGGTTGGCCAGCTCGCGGACGTTGCCCGGCCAGCCATGGCGGCAGAGCGACATGATCGCCGCGGAGTTGAAGCGGATCGAACCGCGCTTCTCGTGCTCCATGCGCGAGATCAGCTCGTTCATCAGCAGCGGAATGTCTTCCACCCGCTCACGCAGCGGCGCCATCTCGATCGGGAACACGTTCAAGCGGTAATACAGGTCTTCGCGGAAACTGCCGACCTCGATCATGCTCTCGAGGTTCTTGTGAGTCGCCGCGATGATCCGCACGTCGACGCTCTGGGTCTTGTTGCTGCCCACGCGCTCGAAGGTACGTTCCTGCAGCACGCGCAACAGCTTGACCTGCATCGGCAGCGGCATGTCACCGATTTCGTCGAGGAACAGGGTGCCGCCGTTGGCCAGTTCGAAACGCCCGGCACGGCTGGTGATGGCTCCGGTGAAGGCGCCCTTCTCATGGCCGAACAGTTCGCTCTCCAGCAACTCGGCCGGAATCGCCCCACAGTTGACCGGCACGAACGGCGCTTCGCGACGCTTGGAGTGGTAGTGCAGGTTACGCGCAACCACTTCCTTGCCAGTCCCGGACTCGCCGAGAATCAGCACGCTGGCGTCGGTATCGGCCACTTGCTGCATCATCTGCCGGACATGCTGGATCGCCCGGCTGGTGCCGACCAGACTGCGAAAGAGGTTGGGCTCACGATGGCGACCACGCTCACGGGCCTGATCGTACATCTCACGATAGACCTGGGCGCGGTGCAGGGAATCGAGCAACTTGCTGTAGCTGGGTGGCATTTCCAGGGTGGAAAGCACTCGACGACGCTGGTCTTCCGGCAAGTCAATGGAAGAATTATCGCCCATTAACAAAACTGGAAGGAACTCATCCCAGGTTGAGAGTGTCTTTAACAGGCCCAGAAGTGCACCAGGAGCATTTACAGTCCCGATGAGGACACAGATTACTTCACGACTTGATGACAATGAGCCGACAGCCTGCTGCCAGTCATGGCTACCGCAGGGTAAATTTTCTTCGCCAAGAAAATTTAAAATCACCGCCAGGTCGCGGCGGCGGACGCTATCGTCATCAATCAGCAGAATTTTGGTTTCACGCCACATGCAATAGCAACTTCCCTAGTCAACTCAATGCCCGGAATCAGGGCAAGCTAGACGCTTGTAGGCATTTTGAGCCTGATAGACGTCTGAAATCTGAAAACAGCCACTAGTTAAGTCAAAAAAGCGTGCACAGTCAAATTTATGGCGCACTGGATTCGGATTAACTTAGGGGTTAATTAACCGAACAGATGGTAAACCTTTGCCGCGTTCTGTGCTTGATGGATCTGCGACATCTCGTCGACTATCGCCTGACGCTCCCCTGTCGTCACTTCCAGAAGCTGTCGATAAACCCCAAGCAGCTCCTGCAGATTCTCGCGCAACGCGGCTTCATCTTCCGGAGCTTCACTCAAGATGTCTTCCATGCAGGAACGGCAGGCCAGATCCAACTGACCGATTGCTTCCCAGTTACGCTCGGCCAGGGCGGCGACCAGTGCTTCACGGGTTTCTTCGATGCGCTGCAATACAAGACTCATGGTGATCTCCTTAGAACTGCGGACCCGGCGCAGCGATGGCGTCCCAGCCTTCCTTGACGGTGCGCAACAGATCGGCGACCTCGTCGAGAATCTTTGGATCGGTCTTGATGTTCGCCTCGGTGAGGCGCGTCATCATGTAGGTGTACAAGCCGTCCAGATCACCCAGGGTGTCGGGTGAGTTTTCCAGGTCGAGCCCTTCGCGCAAGCCACCGATAATGCCGATGGCCTTGCTGATGAATACACCTTTGCTGGGAATATCCTTGCGTTCCATCGCCCCCTTGGCCTGGGCGATACGATCCAGGCCGCCCTCCATCAGCATCTGCACCAGGCGATGGGGACTGGCTTCGGAAGTCTGCGCCTGGGCACCAATCTTCTGGTATTGCCGAAGGGCCAACATCGGATTCATGTTCTACCTCATCAAAACTCAAGGGTTCGTATAACCAGCGTATCGACCCGGCGTCAAAAAACTTTAGATCAAAAGCCAAAAGCCCGGAACGCTACGAACGTTGCCGGGCTTTTGGCGCCTTGTATCAATCAGCCTTTCTGTTGCGCGGTCAACGCCTCGAACATCGAGGTAATGTTGCTGGCGGTGGCTTTCAATTTGCCCACCAGGGTGTCCATGTCGTTGTACTTCTTGGTCAGTACCGCCGTCAGGGTCTCGATACGGCGATCCAGGGCAGCCTGATCCGAAGCCAGCTTGGTCTTGGTCTTGTTCAGCGCAGTCGTACGCTGATCGAGAACACCGCCGGTCTGGGCAAAAGGCGCGATGGCCTTGTCCATGCGGTCCAGCAGGCCGTTTTCGCCGGTGAACAGGGTCTGCACCTCGCCACCGAGCTTTTTGTCATTCATCGCCGCGGTGAACTTGGTGGAGTCGAAGTCCAGGGCACCGGTCTTCTGGTTGGTGGTAATCCCCAATTGCGCCAGAACGGTCAGCTTGTCGCCGGCCCCGACTTCCGACAGCGGCGCACGAATCGCCGCCAGGATCGAGCGCGGCAACGCGTCGCCAGTCAACTGGGCCGGGATGGTCGGCTTGCCGTCGTCATCCAGGGACGGCTTGGTCAGCGCGGTAACGCTGTTGGCCACCGCGTTGTAGGCATCGACGAACTTCTGGATCGAAGCCTTCAAACCGTCGGTGTTGGCCGCGACGGTAATGGTCGAGGTGCCTGGAGCAACCAGGTTGAAGGTCAGCCCGGAAACCGCCTTGTCCACCGAGTTGCTCTTGCTGGTCAACGCCATGCCGTCGACGGTGAAGTTGGCATCTTTTGCCAGGGCACCAATGGAGCCCGCAGAAGTGGCGGTCATCGGCGAACCGGAAGCACCAACGACAGTACTGCCGTCGATTTCCAGACCAGCAATACCGCTAAGAGAAATATCGGAGCCCGCACCAGTAGTGGTCGAGCCCACCACCAGACGCGATCCAAAGGAGTCGGTCACGATGTTCGCGCTGATCCCGGCGCTCTTGAGCGATGCATCGGCGTTGATCGAGTCACGCACCGACTGCAAGGTAGCGCCGGCTTTTACATCGAGGTTGTAATCAGTGCCATTTTGACTGATTTTCAAGGTACCAGTCGGAATAGCACTTGTAGTACCGCCAGCGAAGGCAGCACTGGTGACTTTCGAGGAAGTCGCAAGATTCTGCACAGCGACAACATAGTTGCCATTGACCGCGGTATTGCCAGCGACCGCTGTTACATACTTGTTATCGGAAGTAGTAGCGGCATAGCCAGGGAATTGCGGGTTGGTCTTGCTGCCGAGTTCGGTAATGGTGGTCCGAAAGGTCGACAACAAGGACTTCAAGGTACCAATGCCGGAGATGCTTGCGGTGTTGGTCGCAGTTCCCCGGTCGATCTGACCTTGCTTGGCTGCTTTGTCAGCGTTCACCAAGGCTTTGACGATAGCACCGGTGTCGAGGCCTGAGCCTAGACCGGTACCCGGTAGAATTGGACTTGCCATGGAGATCTCCTTTCAGTGTGCCGCCGGTCTTTTGACCATTACAACGCCCAAAAGAACATAGCAACAAATTTCATGCCAGCTGTCAGACTTTAGCGCTGAACAACAAGCTGCTCGCATCATTCAAACTATTGGCCAACTTCAGGACTTCTTCGTTGGGGATCTGACGAATCACCTCACCGGAGTCACTGGCAATGACCTTGACGACAACCTTGCCAGAAGGCTCGTCAATAGAGAATTCCAGGTTACGCTTGACCGATTGCACAAACTTTTCAATTTCCTGAATGGCCATCTTCAGTTTGTCCTGCTCGGCTTGCGCACTCTGACTCTCTTCCTTGACAGTCGACAGTGCCACAACATCCGCTTGAGGCTTCTCCACAGGCTTGTCAGCAACAGGCGTTGCCGGCTTGACCGCTGGATAAGACAAGTTCAGCTTCATGCTCATATCCATGTCCATCACCTCTTAAGTAAAAAGCGAGAGAGCACGACCAGCGCACTCCCCCGCTAGAGCTTAGTCAGCTATTACTGAAGCAGTTTCAGTACAGCGGACGGCAGTTGGTTGGCCTGGGCCAGAACTGCGGTGGAAGCTTGTTGCAGAGTTTGTTGCTTGGTCAGCTGTGCAGTTTCAGCAGCGAAGTCGGTATCTTGTACGCGACCCAGTGCAGCACTGGCGTTTTCGTTGATGTTCTGCAGGTTGGAGATGGTGCTGGTCAGACGGTTTTGCGCAGCACCGAGGTCGGCACGGCTGGAGTTGATGGTCTGCAGCGCTTTTTCGATCGCGTTGATCGCGGCCTTAGTGTTGGTTTCAGCCATGCCGCTGTCGGTGGCGCTGATGCTGATGGTAGCGGAGTCAACGCTCAGGGTCGCAGCGTCGAAGCCGCTGGCCAGAGTGATGGTGATCTGGTTGGTAGCACCGGTGTTGGAACCGACCTGGAAGGTCATGGTGCCAGCGGAACCGTCGATCAGGTTCTTGCCGTTCAGGTTGGTCGACTTGGCGATACGAGTCAGTTCGTCCGACATCTGAGCAAATTCTTTGTCCAGAGCGGTACGGTCTGCAGTGCCGTTGGAGTCGTTTCGCGACTGGAGAGCCAGCTCACGCATACGTTGCAGAATGTTGGTCGACTCTTGCATCGCGCCTTCAGCGGTCTGGGCGATGGAGATACCGTCGTTGGCGTTTTTGATCGCCATGGTCTGGCCACGGATCTGCGAGGTCATACGGGTAGCGATCTGCAGGCCGGCGGCGTCGTCTTTTGCACTGTTGATCTTCAGGCCGGAAGACAGGCGAGTCATCGAAGTCTGCAGAGCATCGGAAGCACGGTTCAGGTTTTTCTGAACGTTCAGCGACGCGACGTTAGTGTTTACTGTTAAAGCCATGACGAATTCCTCGTTGGTTGGGTACTGCGGCTTCCGGCCCTGGCAACCGCCGGGTAATGGCCTAGAGAACCTTCGTAATAGTTATCGTCGGCAATGCAAGTTGCTTTAGGGGATTTTCAAAAAAAAATGCCATCAGCGTGCCACCCCTCGTAAATCAAGGGCTGACGGCCTTCAACAGTAAAAAAAATGACGCCAGGAAAGTGCCGGGAAAGGCCCGAGCGCAAAGATCGCCCGGGCGGGCAGAGAATGTTTTAGCAAGAAGGGATGGAACGCAGTACTTCAACGCATTCGTATTGCAGATAGTCGGCCAGGGCCAACCAGTTTTGCCCTTGCTGACACTCAAACATCAGGCCAAGCAACGCCTCCCAATCCTGCCTCAGCTCTTGCGGCGCGCGCTCGATCATCGGCTCGATTGCCTCCATCAACTGGACCATCGTCATGGCCGCCTCGACATCGCGCCCCAGGCGAAACCCCTCGGCACATTGCTGCAAGCGGGCGATCACCCCTTCGCCCCCACTCATTGGTTGAACTCCGGATGAAAGGTCGTCCCGGCAATCATCGCCCCGTCCCGACTGCTGTTATAGAAGCGCACCTGTGGATGACCAGCGATAAAACGCTCCAGCTCGCACAGGTAACTGCGAAAATTAAGCTGAGTCCTGACCCGCTGGCCATGCCCGTCCAGCACCCAATGCCTGGCAGCACTCAACTGCGGCCCCAGCTCACCGTCGAGCCAGCCGGCATGTGTCTTGTTCATCGGGAAGGCAAAGTCGGCACCGAACAAGGTGATCTGCTCGGCGCCCATTTTTACTGCAAGGTCCACCGCCGGATGAATCACACTGCCGCCGACATACAGCTGCGCCTTGGGTAGCTGCTCGCGCATCCGAACGTAAATCGGACTGGCGGAATACCCGACATAACGCGGCCCCTGCCAGCGCCCCAGAATCTGCGGATCGACCATTGGCAGATAGACCAGGGTAATGGCTGCGGACCGCTCAGGCGGCAAGTGAAGATTGGAGATCCGTTGATCGATGCTGACCACGATGTCCGGCTCGATCCCCTGTTTGAGCAGCGGCCGGTAGGCGGTATCGACACAGATAAACAGCGGCCGCCGAGCCTGCCCGCGAACCTGGCGCAAGCGCTCGAAATGCCGCTCCAGACTCGGCCCGGTGGCAATCACAAAGACCTCGCGCCCCGGCTGCGAGCCAAACAACTGCGCCACGTCGCTGTCACCGGCCACCAGCTCGACACTCGATTGCAGACGTTGAGCAACCTCAGGGGAATCGGCCACGAAGTCACGGTTATTGAAGGCCAGGTGCACCTCGCTGACCAGGCGATCGCGGATCTTGGCGTTGTAGTCATCCGCCAGCACCAGTTCGGAAGGCAAGGCGAAGAACGGCAACTGGATTTCCGCCAGGTCACCGGCATAACCCAGTTCGACTCGAGGATCGTTCAACCAGGCCTGCTGATCGAGCAATTGCAGCACCAGGGCAAATACCGCGCCATTCAGGATGTGCACCTGCAAGCGTTGCAGCGCCGGGTTTTCCAGCAGTATCTGCTGCAAGTCGCCCAAGCCGGTGCCGTACAAATGAATCACCGGGCTGTCGGCCGGCAGGCTCGCTGCCTGGGTTCGCGCTTCCGCCGTACGATCGTGGCGGCTGGTGAGCTGAATGCCGGAAACACTCAAGGTCGACCCCAGCCCTTCGACCAGGTCCGCCTGCAATGCAGCACTGTCCTCCGCCAGCAACCGCTCGAGCAGTCGTGGCCAGCGAGCCTGTATTGCCTGGGCATTGCCCTCGAAGCTTTCGCTCATGCTGTCTCGCCTATCTTCATGCAAAAAAAATAGCGCTCAGGGTACACCCTGGGCGCTATTTTTGGATGCCGCGGGATCAACTCATGGGCGATAGATAATCGCCGACCCCCAGGACAGCCCCACACCGAAACCGCTCAGGGCCACACGTTGCCACTTCGACTCGAGCACATGCTTTTCCAGCAGCAGCGGAATGCTCGACGACACGGTGTTACCGGTCTCGACCATGTCCTTGATGAACTTCTCCGGCTCGCCTTCGAAACGGCGCGCCACGGCATCGACGATCGCCGCACTGCCCTGGTGGATACAGAACGCATCGATCTGCTCCTCCTTCAGGCCCGACTCATCCAGCAACTCGTTCAAGTGCGCCGGGACTTTCAGCAGGGCAAAGTTGAACACCTGGCGGCCATTCATGAAAAACACCCCATCGCTGACTTTCAGGTGGGGGGCGCCGGAACCGTCGGTGCCGAACTTGGCCTTGCCCAGCTGCCAGGGAGCGTCTTCGCCCATCCAGGTAGCGGTCGCCGCATCGCCGAACAGCATGGTGGTGTTGCGGTCTTCCGGATCGACGATCTTCGAGTAAGGGTCGGCGGTGACCAGCAGGCCGTTCTTCAAGCCCGTGGCTTCCATGAAGCCCTTGAGCGCGTAGATGCCGTAGACATAACCGGAGCAGCCCAGGGAAATATCGAAGGCCGCAACGTGGGTCGGCAGGCCCAGCTTGTCCTGGACAATGGCGGCGGTGTGCGGCAGGCCTTCTTCGTCACCGTTCTGGGTGACGACGATCAGCGCCTCGATCGACTCGCGCGACAGTTGCGGATTGTTGGCGAACAGCGCATTGACTGCTTCGACACACAGGTCCGAGGTTTCCTGCGCAGCGTCTTTGCGCGGCAGGAAGGCCGAACCGATCTTGCCCAGGATGAACTCCTCATCCTTCTCGAATTTTGCACCTTGTGCGTAATTGTCTACGCCGGCTACAGGCACGTAGCTCGCAATGCTCTTTATGCCAATCATTACGGCTTCCCAATAATAAACAGCTGAATACCCCGACCTCCGGGACCGGGGCTGCCGACAAACAGACATCCTGGCGCCCCTGACGGGCGACAGCGGGAAGAATAGAGGGCTATCACTGCACCGTTTACCGGCCAGGCGCCATCTCCCCGGTCAATACAATACAGTGAAGATGCGCGTTATGACTCGCAGGTCACGCTATTTTGCCGAATCAGCCATACAAACGGCTATTCGACAAATGCCCAATCCAATGCGGTACCGCGCTTGAGGGCCTGGCGCGCGCACCGCCCGAGGACCGCGTCGATGTGTTTGGGGGCCAGCCCCAGGCCCGGACGAATGGCCCTGACGTTATCGCTGCTGAACACCTCCCCCGCCGCCATATCGCGGGTGACATAGAGGGAACGGCGGTACAACACCGACTGCCGCTCGGCCTCGGTCGCGCCGTAACGCACCTGGCCCAGGGCCTGCCAGGCGCGTTCGGTTTCTACCACCAGGCTGTGCAGTTCCGCCGGTTCCAGGGAAAAACTCGCATCCACCCCGCCACCGGCGCGGTCGAGGGTGAAGTGTTTCTCCACCACAGTGGCGCCCAGCGCCACGGCGGCCACCGAAACCCCGACGCCCATGGAGTGGTCGGACAAACCGACCTCACAACCGAACAGCTCGCGCAAATGAGGGATGGTCAGGATGTTGCTGTTTTCCGGCGAAGCCGGGTAGGTACTGGTGCACTTGAGCAGCACCAGGTCCTTGCAGCCTGCCTCCCGGGCGGCGCGCACGCTTTCGTCCAGCTCGGCGATGCTGGCCATGCCGGTGGAAATGATCAGTGGCTTGCCGGTGGCCGCTACCCGGCGAATCAGTGGCAGGTCGGTGTTCTCGAAGCTGGCGATCTTGTACGCGGGCACATCGAGGCTTTCGAGGAAGTCCACCGCGCTCTCATCGAACGGTGTGGAGAACGCCAGCATCCCCAGCTCCCTGGCGCGGGCGAAAATCGGCGCATGCCATTGCCACGGCGTGTGGGCCTTTTCATACAAGGCATACAGCGAGGAACCGGCCCAGAGGCTGGCCGGATCCTTGATGAAAAACTCGCCATGCTCCAGGTCCAGGGTCATGGTGTCGGCGGTATAGGTCTGCAATTTCAGGGCATGGGCGCCGGCCTTGGCCGCGGCTTCGACGATCTGCAGGGCAACGTCCAGCGACTGGTTATGGTTGCCGCTCATCTCGGCAATGATGAACGGCGGCGAGCCGGCGCCAATCGAGCGCGAGCCGATCTTGAAACTAGTCATTGGGGTTTTCCTTCGATTCACGCGTAGATTCGCCGGTGGCCGGATCATCCCCGGCACGACGCAATGGATTGCGGGTCATCTCGAACAGGGCCGCCGCCACCCGCGATGCGCCCTGCCCGTCGACCAACTGCCGGGAGCGCTGCGCCAGGCTCTGGCGCAGCGGGTAATCGCCAATGAGCACGGAGGTCACCTGGCGGATCTGCTCGACGCTCACCTGCTCGCTGGGCCCCAGGTAGACATGCATGCCTGCCTCGGCCAACAGCCGGGCATTGGCCTCTTGATTGCCGGCCACGCTGATGCACAGGGTTGGCAGGCCCAGGGCGGCCCGCTCCCAGCTGGTGCCGCCACCGGCACCGATAAACAGGTCGGCCTCGGCCATCAGGCGGGAAAAGTCGCTGACATAGGCGTGCAAGCGCCAATGTCCGCGACCGGCCACCAGTTCCTGCATCTGCGCCCAGGCCGGGTTACCGGCCCCGGCGACAAAATCCACTTCCAGGTCGTCGAACGCACTCAAGGCCAGCATCGCCTTGTATGTCTGGCTGGCCGCATCGAAACCGCCGAAATTCACCAGCACCCGATTCGCTCGCTCGCGAATGGCGATCGGCGGGCAGCGGAACTCCTCGCGCAGCAAGGCGAAATGCGGCCCCAGCAGCGCCCGGCACTCAGCGTCGATCAGGCCGGCATAGGCCTGGGGCGTGCCGCTGAAGTTCTGGTCGAGCAACAGGTCGACGGCATGCCGCCGGTTGGCCAGGTCATCGATGGCGGCAATCCGCGGCGCCCATTGCCGCGCCGCCTGCTGCCACTGCCAGTCCAGACCATAGTGATCGACCAGCACCCAATCGAATCGCGGCTGATCCTGCAACGCTGCCTGCAAGGCAGCGATATCCGCCTGCCAGGGCAACGGCGCCTCGATGTCCAGCGCGCACTCACCCGGATAGCTCGCCGGCAATACGAAGGTCTGGAAACCCAGTTCGGCCAGGCGCTCCAATTGCTGCCCGGGCAAGCTTCGGCAAGCGAAAGCCACTGTGGCACCCTGCTCACGCAACGCCCTGGCCAGGGTCAGGCAGCGGGCGATATGGCCGCTGCCAATGGCCGGCGAAGCATCGGCACGGACCAACACCCTCACTCCAGTTCTCCACCGGCCTTGAGCGCCGCGTACAGATACTCAGCGCGCAGCCAGTCTTCCTCGGTGTCGATGTCCTGCACCAGATGGCGCGGCAGGATCACCGGCAGGCTGAGCGGAGAAAACACCAGGTCGCCGCGCAGCCAGGCCTCGCTGCGCCCCCAATAGAACTGCCCGGCATCCTGATAGGCCGGTGGCAGGTCCTGGGAGCGTGTGTTGCGAAACTCCGGATAAAGCGAGGTCAGCGCGCCCTGGTCGTCGAGGGTCAGGGCCCGCTGCACCGGGAACGCGAAGCTGCACACGGAAAAGGCATAGGACTTTTCAGGATGGGCATCCAGCGCCGCCAAGCCCTGGCGCAGGTAGCGCAGCTGCAACAAGGGCGCGGTGGCGTAAATGCAGCAGGCGTAATCGAAGGTTTCGCCACGCTCGCGCAACGCATTCAAGGCATGCACGATCACCGGCCCGGTGCCGGTGAAATCGTCCGCCAGCTCCGCCGGGCGCATGAACGGCACCGTGGCGCCGCTGGCCCTGGCCAGCTCGGCGATCTGCGGGTCGTCGGTACTGACCAGCACCTGGTCGAACAACCCGGAGTCGAGTGCCGTGGCAATCGAACGAGCGATCATCGGCACGCCATCGAACGGCTTGAGGTTCTTGCGCGCGATGCGTTTGCTGCCGCCACGGGCGGGAATGATGGCGATGGCACTCAAGGCTGGGCGGGCTCCTGGATAAGCTGGCGCAATTGCTCGACCACATACATCTGCTGATCATCCTCCAGCGCCGGAAACAGCGGCAGGCTGATGGCCTCGGCGTAGTAGCGCTCGGCCTCGGGAAAATCCCCCGCGGCGAATCCCAGGTCGCGGTAATACGGCTGCAGGTGCACCGGGATGTAATGCAGATTGACCCCGACCCCGGCCTCGCGCAATGCCTCGAAGACCTCGCGATGGGAGCGACGGATGCGTTCGGGTTGCAAGCGCACCACGTACAGATGCCATGCCGACTGCGCCTGCTCCTGAGCCTGCGGCAGGGTCAGCGGCAGATCGGCCAGCAGGTGGTCATAACGGGCCGCCAGCTGCCGGCGCCGGGCAATGAACGCGTCGAGCTTGTCCAGTTGGGACAAGCCCAGGGCCGCCTGCAGATCGGTGATGCGGTAATTGAAACCCAGCTCGGCCTGTTGGTAGTACCAGGGGCCGTGGCTGGGTTCGGTCATCTGCGCCGGGTCGCGGGTCATGCCGTGGCTGCGCAAGCGCCGCAGGCGGTCCGCCAGCTGCGGGCTGTTGGTCAGGACCATGCCGCCCTCGGCGCTGGTGATGATTTTCACCGGATGAAAACTGAACACCGTCATCGCCGCGAATTCGCCACAGCCCACCGGCCGCCCGGCATAGGAGGCGCCCACCGCGTGGGAGGCATCTTCGATCAGCACGAAGCCATAACGCTGCGCCAGTTGCGCCATGGCCCGCATGTCGCAGCTTTGCCCGGAGAACGCCACCGCCACTACCACCTTGGGCAAGCTGCCGGTGCGCTCGGCGGCCTCCAGCTTATGCGCCAGCGCCCGGGCATCCATGTTCCAGGTGCGTGGGTCGATATCGACGAAATCCACCTCGGCGCCGCAGTAACGGCCACAGTTGGCCGAGGCCAGGAAGGTATTGGGCGTGGTCCACAGCCGGTCTCCCGGCCCCAGCCCGGCGGCCAGGCAGGCGATGTGCAGGGCCGCCGTGGCATTGCACACCGCCACGCCATGGCCAGCCTCGCAGCGAGCGGCCATGGCCTGCTCGAAGCGCTCGATGGCCGGGCCCTGGGTCAGCCAGTCGGACTGCAGCACCGCGACCACCGCATCGATGTCCGCCTGGTCGAGGCTCTGGCGCCCGTAGGGAATCATGCCGACAGCCCGGCATGCAGCTCGGCGATCTGGCCCACCGAGAGGAAATGCGGATTGGTGTCCGAGCGGTATTCGAACTGCTCGCCCACCGGCCGCCCCCGCTCGCCCAGGCCGTCCACGGCAAAATCGACATTGACGTTGGTAAAGCGGATCGACGGCTGGATGGTGTAGTGATCGGCGAACTCCAGGGTCATGCGCGCATCATCCAGCGGCACCATCAGCTCGTGGAGTTTTTCCCCCGGCCGAATGCCCACTTGCCGGTGCGGCAGGTTTTGCGCCATGCCGCGCGCCAGGTCGACGATCCGGATCGACGGAATCTTCGGCACGAAGACTTCACCGCCATGCATGCGCGAGAAGCTGTCGAGCACGAACTGCACCCCGTGATCCAGGGTGATCCAGAAACGGGTCATGCGCTCGTCGGTGATCGGCAGCTCACGGGCGCCTTCGGCGATCAGCTTGCTGAAGAACGGCACCACCGAGCCTCGGGAGCCGGCCACGTTGCCGTAGCGCACCACCGAAAAACGGGTCGGCTGCTCGCCGGCGATATTGTTCGCCGCGACGAACAGCTTGTCCGACAGCAGCTTGGTCGCGCCATACAGGTTGACCGGGCTGGCCGCCTTGTCGGTGGACAGCGCGACCACTTTCTTCACGCCGTTGTCGATGGCCGCGGCGATGATGTTTTCCGCGCCGTTGACGTTGGTGCGGATGCATTCGGTGGGATTGTATTCCGCGGCCGGCACTTGCTTCAGGGCCGCCGCGTGCACCACGTAGTCGATCCCGCGCATGGCCTGGCGCAGGCGCTCGGCATCACGTACGTCGCCGAGGAAATAACGCATGCAGGGCGCGTTGAAGGTCTGCTGCATTTCGTACTGCTTCAGTTCATCACGGGAGAACACCACCACCCGCTTGGGCTGGTATTGCTCCAGCAGGCGCCGGATGAAATTGCGCCCGAACGAACCGGTGCCGCCGGAGATGAAAATCGATTTACCGTTGAACATGCCTTGAGTCCTTTTTCCTGTCAGCCAGGCTTATGCGAGCAACTGCGCCCAGTCGACACTGCCAGGAGCGTCAGGGGTGAAGCCTTTGCCGGTCCGGCTCAGGTTCTGGTTGTAGGCCACATCGTGCTCGAAGCGGGCCTGCCATTTGTCACGCAGCGCCGCCGCGGCCTGGGTATCGTCCGCCAGGGTGCCCGGATGGAGGATCTGCACCTGCGGGGTCCAGACCGTCAACAGCCCGGCTTCGGCCACCTTCAGGCACAGGTCGACATCAGCGAATGCCTCGGCGAAGTGCTCTTCGTCCAGGCCGCCGACGGCGTTATAGACCTCCTTGCGAATCATCAGGCAGGCACCGGAGACCGCCGAGTAGTTCTGCTCGGCAAGCAAGCCGTTCAGGTAGCCGCTGGCGCCTTTCGGCTCACCGGCGAATGCCGCCCCCAGATGTTCGTTCAGCCCGAGCACCAGGCCGGCCGAGGTGGTCGCGCCCTTGGCGTCCACCAGGCGTGCGCCGACAATCCCCACCTCCGGCCGCTGCGCCTGATTGAGCAGGCTCTCCATCCAGTCGGCATTGACCACTTCGGCGTCGGCCGCCAGCAGCACCAGGTAGTCGCCGCGGGCCTCCTGGCTCGCCGCGTTGTACAGCGCCGAAACGCTCAGGCGCCGTGGGCTGCGCAACACGCGGATACGATCGCCCTTCTGCTCCAGGCTGCCGAGCCAGCTCGCCAGTTCGTCGCACTGGTTGTGGTTGTCGGCGATGACCACTTCGTAACGCTGGTAGCGCGTGCGTTGCAGCACACTGACCAGGCAGCGCTGCAGTTGCTCGAGATTGTCCTCGCTGCGCAGGATGATCGAGGCCAGCGGACGTTCGCCATGGCCATAGTTGATCTGATAGACGCCGGGCTGCGCCGTGCTGACCTGGGCCCGGTAGCCACGCTTGCCCAGATGACGGGTCAACGCCTGGCTGTACTGGGTGTTCTCCTCCACTGTCGCGGCCTGGCCGAGCAACAGCGGCTCAGCCAGATGGGCCAGGCCGGCCAGCCCGCCGTCTTCGATCAGGCGCAGCAGCAGGTCGTATTCCATGGCCTGTGGAAAGGCCGTCGAATAACCGCCGGCGGCCGCCAGCACATCCCGGCGAACCAGCCAGTGGCCGGCCATCATGTCCGGCACGCTTTGCAGCAGGTCGAGGTTGACGCCCGGGCGGAACACATCCTTCAACGCGCCATCGGCGCCGTAGTGGATTTCGTCCATGGCTACCGCGCGGCAGCCTTGCGCACCAAGCAGTTCCAGGCTGGCGCGCAGCAGGCCGCTGGCAGTGAAACGCTCGCCGGCACAGGCCAGCAGCAACCAGTCGCGGGAAGACTGTGCCGCGACCTGGTTGATTCGCTCCACATAGTTGCTGGTGCTGACCTTGACGAAATGCACGGTGTCCCGGGTGGTGGTGGTCGCCGGCAGGTCGCCCGTGGTGAAGACCACCACCTGGAAGGACCGGCAATGGCCGTTGACCAGGCTGTCGAAGGTCGCCTGCAGCTTGACCATGTCCGCGTCGAGGTCGAGCAGCAGGATGCCGAAGGTCGGACCACCGTTGTGCCGGGCCAGGTGCTCGTTGATCGACTTGAGCTGCTGCGTCTCCGGGTTGCGCGCCTCCAGCCACTTCAGCAAGCGCCCCGAAGGCATGCTCTCCAGCAGTCCCGGGCCGTCCTGGAAAGGCACCGACGCCAGGCGCTCGGCCCAGGCCTGCAATTTGCGGGCATCGTTCTGGTCCTCGCAGTCCAGCTCCGTGGAAGCCTGCAGCGAGGCCGCCAGACGCCGGACCACCTCGAGGTTGAACAGGTTGCACGACAGCGCCTCCCACAAGCGGCTGCGCAGGGTGCGGTCGGTGTCGTTGGGTTGTACCTGCATCAGTTGCCGCTGCTTGAGCAGTACGCCTTCAAGCTCCTGGAGCTGCAGGCGGCCAGCCGGCATCGCATGCATGAGGAATTCGAACTCGGTCAACAGGTCGAACATCGGCTTGTTGTAGAACGGCATCTCGACGAACTGTTCCGGTCCGAACGAACGCACCGGCTCGGCCCCGGGCGCGACCCAGGCCGAACGGAAAATCATCTTGCCATTGAGCGAGCGCCCGGTGAGCAGGCACTCGGCCATGGCCACGAAGCTGTCCAGGGCCACCTGCTTGATCCGCTGCGGGTCCTGGCCGCTCAGGCCGGTGGGCAATGAAGCGAGGAACTCGGCGAATTCTTCACGCTGAGCCACCGACTTCGCATCGCCATAGGTCAGCACCGTCAGCACATTGGTGTTGTGTTCGGAGGCGCCATAGTTGATTTCCCGCACGGCGAACGGGATCGGCAGGATCCGCGCCTTGGCCGAGGCCAGCAGGAAGAAGGTATGGCCGATTTCCTGCCATTCGAAACTCACCCCCGGCGGCAACAGGCTGTACCACTGTTGCAGCAGGTCGGTGCGGGTCACCGCGTAGAACGGCGGCAGGAAATGGCTCATGAACGCCATGACCCGCTCGCCGGCATCTTCCGAAGCGTAGTCCTCGATCACCCGGCAATCGCGCCGGTAGTAGTTCACCTCGGCGGCGCGGGCCAGGTACATCATCCCGTAGCCATGGCACAGGCCGTAGTCGGGGTTGGCTTCGAGAAACTCCACCGACTCGGTCAGCGCGCCATGGAGCAGGAAGTCGTCGTCGGCGGCAAACACCATGTACGGCGTCGTCACCTGGGCGACACCGTAGGTGAGTTTTTCCTGCAGGCCCTTGTAGGTGTACTGCGGCAGATGCCGATAGTCGACCTGGGGGAACTGCTCGGCCAGGCGCTCGTCGGCCTGCAGCGAGGAGTCCAGCACCAGGATCTTGCAGGGGTAGGTGCTGTAGTACTGCAAGGTACGGCGCAAGAACGCCCTGCGATTGTGGGACATCACCACCAGCGTGAAACGCTCGCTCAACGGTGCGCTAGTGTTTTGAGCCTTGTCTTGAACCTGCATCAGTGTTTCCCCACAACCGGCAAAGTGCTGTTACCTGCAAACCATTGAATTCAACGAACGCGACGCAGATAGCCATCCGGCGCCACGGTGATCAGCAGCTTGTTCTGCATCTGGTAGTCGATCTCGAAGTCGCGATTCTCTTCCAGGTAGGCCCAGACCGCGGTTTTCGGGTTGTCGCCCGGGCCCCATGGACGGTCCGGGAAAAAGTCCGCCGGCATGTCCTCGACCACGGTGTCCATCACCACGCAGTAGCTGTCCACCGACACCAGCGGTGCGTACAGGCGCAGCTCCTCGAGCACGTGCTCGTGGGTGTGGTTGGAGTCCAGGACCAGGATGACTTTCTTGCCCGCGGCCGCCGCGCGCACCTGCTCGGCAATCGCCGGATCGATGCTCGAGCCTTCGATCATCTTGATGCGCTTGCTCATCGGGTGGCTTTCGATGGCTTCGCGGTTATGGGCGCGGATATCCAGGTCGATGCCCAGTACTTCGCCGTGGCCCTGCAGCTCGAGCAGCGAGGCGTAGTAGATGATCGAGCCGCCGTGGGCGATGCCGCATTCGATCACCAGGTCCGGCTTGACCCGCCAGATGATCTCCTGCATGGCCATCATGTCCTGGGGCAGCTGGATGATCGGGCGGCCCATCCAGGAGAAGTGATAGCTGTACTTGTGGCCGGCGGACTCGTTGAAGAAGTCGCGCGCCAGGTCCTTGAGTTTCTGGTCTTCGCCCTGGGCGCGGATCTGCGCCTGGCACTCGGCTTCGAAGGCTTGGATGATGCTGTTGTCGGTCATGGTCGGGTCTCAATAAACGTCATTTGAACGAAGCGCTGTCGACCGCGTGATAGACGTAACGCCCATCGGTCATGCGCTTGATTTCTTCGAGGTAGTTGGAATTCATCACAAACAGGTTGGCGCCCTCGGGCAAGGTCGCCATGACCTCTTCGGGGGACGACACACGGGCACCGCTCAGGGGCAGGTAACGGCCCTGCTTGGCCGGATTGATATCCACCACCTGGTCCACCGAAACGCCCGCGCGCTGCAGGAACAGCGAATAAATCACGCCCTTGGAAGAGGCGCCCCAGATCGCCGAGCCCGCCTCGGGCCGGGCCTGGATGATCTGCTTGGCCCGCTCGATGCTGGCGGTGAAATCCAGCGGCATCTCCAGGCGCTCGACCGGGGTCTCGCCGGGCTCGCGCAAAGTGCCGAGGTCGGCCACCACATACAGGTACTGGCCAGCGAACAGGTGGCCGGCTTCGTGCACGCTGCCGAACATCCGGCGCAGGTCATCCAGGCGGAAGTAGTTCACATGCTCGTAGAACACGTCGAACCAGGCGCGATGCTCGACGATCCAGTCGAAGCACGGCACTTCGATGTAGATCTGCCCGCCCTGGTTGGCCTCGGCCATCTCCGCCAGGAACGAGCGCGGGTCGGCGATATGCTCCAGCACATGGCGCAACACCACGGCATCGGCCGACAGGCCCAGGCCACGGGTAAAGGGCGCCTTGATCACATCGGCGTTATCGCCCTCGTAGGCCGGGTCGATACCGGTGATGCGGTAGCCCCGCTCACGCAGCAGCTCGAGGAAATAGCCCTTGCCGCAGCCGACCTCGATCAGCTCGCGGCCCTTGAAATGCCGGGCGATGATGCCTTCGACATCCAGCAGGTGGCGCTGGAACTGCGCCGAGTGGGCCTGCTCGTTCTGGTAGTCGCTGTCGTAGCTCAGCTTGTCGGGGTCGAAGGCCTGGTTGAAGATCAGGCCGCTCTCCTCGTCCTGTACCAGCACCATGTCGGCACAGGCCGACGCCCTGGCGCTGTGTGCGTCGGCGAAGGTGCGGTTCTGCAGCACCGGCAGGTCCATGACCCGATACAACTCATGCCCCATGTTCTGCTCCCAATAGTTGTTGCAGGCGCTCGTTCGCCCCCCAGAACGCCATGGGCTCATGGGCGGGATAGGGGTAATGCCCCAGGTTCAGGCGGATCATCGAGCCGCGCTCGCGCACCCGCCGCTCGACCAGCGCGCGAACCGATATCGGCTGGCCGCTGGAACAGTTGACCACCCCGGAAAAGTCCCGCCGCTGCAGCAGCGCCGCAAGGCTGGCGGTGGCGTCCTCGATCGCCAGGTAATCACGCAGCTGTTCGCCGGCGGACATGTCGAACACCGCGTCGCCGGCATCGATCGCCCGGTCCAGGGCGGCCAGCAGGCTGTTGGGGTTCTGCCCGGCGCCGTGCAGGTAGAACAGCCGCACCCACTGCAAGGTGAAAGGCACATGCTGCTGCAGGTTTTCCAGGAACAGCCGCAGGCTGTGCTTGGCCAGCCCGTAGGGATTGCTCGGCTGCGCCGGCGTCTGCTCGTCGAGCGGACCGCTCTGCATGCCGTATTCGAAACAGGTACCGGTGACCATGACCTGGGGTACGCCCGCCTGGACCGCGGCCTTGATGAACCGGTAGTCGGCCATCAGGTTGTGCTCGAAATGGAACAGCGCCTTGTAGTTCGGCAGCCCCGGCCAGGCCAGGTGCGCCAGGGCATCGACACCCTCGGCCAGGGAAGCGCTATCGCAGTCGGCGGCATGCACGTCCGCCGCCACCCGCTCCACCGCTCCAGCCCAGGGCATGGCGGCCAGCTTTTGCGGATCACGGGCCACCGCCCGTACCTGGCAACCGCGGGCCAGCAAGGCGGCGACCAGATGCCGGCCGACAAACCCGCTGGCCCCGGTGACCAGTACCTTCAAGCCACTCACAGCAGCTTCAACTCGGGCACGGCGATCACGAAACGCCCGCCCCACTGGCGAACGTGGGCCAGCTGCTCGCTGACTTCCGACAGCAGGTTCCACGGCAGCACCAGCACATAGTCCGGACGCTCGCTGTCGATACGCTCTGGCGCGACCACCGGAATCCGGCTGCCGGGCAGGAACTTGCCCTGCTTGTGCGGGCTGGCGTCGGCGACCCAGGCCAGCAGGTCCGGCTTGACCCCGGCGTAATTGAGCAAGGTGTTGCCCTTGGCCGCGGCGCCATAACCCACCACGCGCTTGCCTTCGGCCTTGGCCTGGAGCAGGAAGCGCAGCAACTCATGCTTGATCCGCTCGGCGGCCGGCGCCAGGGTCGCGTAGTACTCGGGGGTCTGGACCCCGGCTTGTCGCTCGAGCTGCAACTGCTGTTGCACCGCCGCCTGCACTTCGCGGCGCGAGCCGTCGCTGCGCTGCACGAAGACCCGCAGCGAACCGCCGTGGGTCGACAACTGGCTGACGTCGAAGACTTCCAGGCCATTGCGCTCGCACAGCGCCCGCACCGCGGTCAGCGACAGGTAGGAATAGTGCTCGTGGTACAGGGTGTCGAACTGCTGGCCAGCCATCAGCGCCAGCAACTGCGGAAACTCGAAGGTCGCCACGCCCGTCGGCTTGAGCAAGCTGGCGAAACCGCCGAGGAAATCGTTGATGTCCGGCACATGGGCCAGCACGTTGTTGGCGGCCATCAGGTCCGCCGCCCAGCCCTCTTCCCGCAGTTGCCGCGCGGCCTCGCGCCCGAAGAACAGCTCGCGAATCTCCAGGCCCTTTTGCCGTGCCGCTTGCGCGGTGCTGTGGGTCGGCTCGACCCCCAGGCAGGCGATGCCACGCTTGGCCACGTATTGCAGCAGGTAGCCGTCGTTGGCCGCGACTTCCACCACCCGACTGTCGGCCCCCAGGGCGAAACGCTCGACCATCTCGGCCACGTAGCGCTCGGCATGCTTGAGCCAGGTGCTGGAGAAAGAACTGAAATACGCGTAGTCGGCATCGAACAGGCTGTCGGCGCGGGTGTAGTCCTCGGTCTGCACCAGCCAGCAGGCCTGGCACACCTGGACCTTCAGCGGCACCCACGGCTCGGCCTGCTCGAGTTGCTCGGCACGCAGGTAGGCGTTGGACGGCGGCGAAGTGCCCAGGTCGATCAGGGGCAGGCTCAACGGGGTGCCACAACCGCGGCAGTTCATAGACGCACTCCAGCGAACTCGGCATCGAGCCAGGGATGGCTGGCATCCCTGGCCGACAGATTATTGACAGGCAGCGGCCAGCTTATCGCCAGGCGCGGATCGAGCACCGACAGCCCGGCCTCATGCTCCGGGGCGTAATCGGCGCTGTGCAGGTACAGCAGCTCGGCATCGTCGCTCAGGGCCTGGAAACCGTGGGCGAACCCGGCCGGCAGCAGCAGGCTGCGGCCATCGCCGGCGCACAGGTGCTCGGCGTGCCAGTGCAGGAAGGTCGGCGAACCATGGCGCAGGTCCACCGCCACATCCCAGACTTCGCCGCGCAGGCAGGTGATCAACTTGGCCTCCGGGCGCGCCGCGGTCTGGTAATGCAGGCCGCGCACGCTGCCGCGTAAACGGGTGCAGGAATGGTTGATCTGGCGGATATGGAACGGCTGGCCGAACGCGCTCAGGCTGCCTTCGCAGAACAGGCGAGAGAACTGTCCGCGCTGATCTTCATGGCGCTTGTGCTGGACACCGAACAAACCGTCCAGTGGCAAGGCGTGCAACAGGAACTCGCTCACAGCGCCCCCCGATAGAGGTTCAACTGGTCCAGGGTGACGGCGCGCATGTCGTCGCCACGCTGCCAGGCCAGGTGCCAGTCCAGGGTCTGCGCCAGGCATTGCTGCAGCGACCAGCGCGGTTGCCAGGCCAACAGTTGGCGTGCGCGGCTGCTGTCCAGGCGCAACAGGCCGGCCTCGTGCAGCTCGCTCGGTTCGATGCGCAATCCGGGGGCCGCCGGCCAGCGCGCGGCCAGCAACTCGACCACTGCGCCGACGCTGCACATGTCCGCTTCGCTCGGCCCGAAGTTCCAGGCCCCGGCGAACTGCGGCCCTTGTTCATAGAGCCCGGCGGCCAGTTGCAGGTAGCCGGCCAGTGGCTCCAGGGCGTGCTGCCAGGGACGCACCGCCTGCGGGTAGCGCAGGGTCACCGGCTCGTCGGCCGACCAGGCCTTGAGCACATCGGGGATCAGCCGTTCGGGGGCAAAGTCGCCGCCGCCCAACACGTTGCCGGCGCGCGCCGTGGCCAGGGCCAGGCCGTGCTCGGCATAACGCTCGGCCGGGAAGAATGACGCGGCATAGGACTGCGCCAGCAACTCGCAGCACGCCTTGCTGCTGCTGTAGGGGTCATGCCCGCCCAGGGCTTCGTTTTCGCGATACGGCCACAGCCATTCCTGATTGGCGTAGACCTTGTCGGTGGTCACCAGCACGCAGGCGCGCACACCGCCGACCTGACGGATAGCCTCCAGCAGGTTGAGGGTGCCCATCACGTTGCTCGAATAAGTGCCCAGCGGATCGCGATAACCCTCGCGCACCAGCGGTTGCGCCGCCAGGTGCAGGACGATTTCCGGCCGCGTCTCGGCGATCTGCTCCAGCAAGGCGCCGAGATCGCGCAGGTCGCCACGCTGGTCGTTGATGCCTTCGGCGACCCGCGCCAGCTCGAACAGGCTCGGCTCGGTCGCAGGGTCCAGGGAGAAACCGCTGACTTCAGCCCCCAGGCTTTGCAGCCACAGGGTCAGCCAACTGCCCTTGAAGCCGGTGTGGCCGGTCAGCAGGACCCGCTTGCCGTGCCAGAATTGCGGGCTCAGTCCCATTGCTTCCATGGGGCCTCCCCGCTCTGCCAGAGTTGCTCCAGGTGGTTCTTGTCACGCAGGGTGTCCATCGGGTGCCAGAAGCCATCGTGCTGGAAGGCATGCAACTGGCCTTGCCCGGCCAGGGTGGTCAACGGCTCGGCTTCCCACACCGTGTCGTCGGCGCTCAGCAGCGGCAACACCTTGGGCGACAGTACGAAGAAACCGCCATTGATCCAGCCACCGTCACCGCGGGGCTTTTCGGTAAAGCCCAGGACGCTGTCGCCGTCGCGCTCCAGGGCACCGTAGCGGCCAGGCGGCTGCACCGCGGTGACGGTCGCGTGCTTGCCGTGGGCCAGGTGGAAGTCCACCAGGGCGCCGATATTCAAGTCGGACACGCCGTCGCCGTAGGTAAAGCAGAAGGCTTCTTCGTTCTCCAGGTAGCGCCCGGCCCGGCGCAGACGGCCGCCGGTCATGGTTTCCTCGCCGGTATCGATCAGGGTCACGCGCCAGGGCTCGCTGTAGTTCTGGTGAACGTCCATGCGGTTTTCCCGCATGTCGAAGGTGACGTCGGAGGTGTGCAGGAAGTAGTTGGCGAAGAAGTCCTTGATCGCGTACCCCTTGTAGCCCAGGCAGATCACGAAATCGTGAATACCGTGGGCGGAGTACTGCTTCATGATGTGCCAGAGAATTGGCTTGCCGCCAATCTCGATCATCGGCTTGGGCTTGAGATGGGACTCCTCGCTGATGCGTGTGCCCAGGCCACCCGCCAAAATAACTGCCTTCATCGTCTCCCCTCTTGTTCGTCACAGGGCTCTGCCAAGCTGTACCGAGCTTTTTGCGGGCCTTCTGGATAAAACCTTATGCCGTTGACGGCGCCTCGCTGGTCAGCGGAAACGCTCGTTTTATGGCGATATCGAGGGGGGCTTGCAGGAAACGCGCCAGCTCCTGGGTCCCGGGCCCATGACCCTGGGGCTGTGGAATAGACCATGGGGCAGTGCGCCAAGGGGCGTTTTGAACGGCGACACCTGCCCCTGGATCGCCGCCATAAAAAAGCCAGGCGTCCAGGCCTGGCTTGTTGTGTTCCCGCCCCCCATCAATCCGGCAACCACCCCTGCAGCCACAGATTCAGGTTGTTGCCCCGCAGCATGTAGTCGCGCAGGACCTCTTCGCGCAATGCATCGCCCATGCGGTAGCTGGCTTCGGGGTCCGCCAGGTGCATGCGGATCGCTTCGAGCCATTCCTGGGTGCTGTTGCTCACGACCTTGGTACAAGGCAGGTAGCCGCGATAGGCCTCGGTGTCGGTGCAGATCACCGGGTAACCGCAGGCGCCGTACTCCAACAGCCGCAGGTTGCTCTTGCAGTCGTTGAAGATGTGGAACTCCAGCGGCGCCAGGGCCAGGTCGAGGTTGAGGCTGGCCAGCTTGAACGGATACGCCTGCAGGCTGACGCTGGAGTGGAATTCGTGCACGTAGGGCCGCAGTTCGTCCGGGCACATGCCGAAGAACACCCATTCGACTTCATTGGCCAGCTCGCGTACCACATCGGCGATGATCTCCAGGTCGCCGGTGTGGCTGGTGCCGCCGCCCCAGCCCACCCGTGGCTTGCTCGAAGTACCACGACGACAGGTCAGGCTGCCCCAGGGATCGACCGGCAGCATGTTAGGCACGATCCGAATGTCGCTGTGCATGCTCGACAGCGCATCGGCCAGGGGCTGCGTGGTGACCACCACCCGGTCGCACAGGGCGATGCCCTGGCGCAGCATTTCTTCGGTGTTGACCGGCTTGTTACGCGCATGGGAGTTCTTCTTCGGCGCGCTGACCACGTAGTCGTCCAGCTCGAACACCCGCAGCGCATTGGAGTACTTTTTCATGCGCTGGATATCGCTCACCGCACCGTCGCTGTAGCGGCATTGCAAGATGATCGAGTCGGGTGACAGGCGTTCGATTTCCACACTCGCCGGGGACTCGTAGGCGACACGGCCGATCAGCCGCCCCTCCTCTTCCAGCGCCGCCAGCGGTGCGGTCACCCGGTAATGGCCCACCGCCGAGCTGTTCACCGGCAAGCCAAGCACCAGTGGCAAGGCCCGGGTCGAGAACGGATTCCAGTTGTTACGCAGCCCCACCTCCAGGCTGAAGCTGGAATAACCCAGGCTCAGAGCCGGGTTGTAGGCCGGATCACGGGCGACCTTGGGCATCCAGCTGCGGTAGAAGGTGTCGTGCTCGCGCTCCTGCAATGCCAGAGTCGCGGAGTCCTGTGGCGCCTTCTCGGCAGGCGTCAGCAGCACATTGGCATAGGGTGTCCAGACCACCAGGTAACCGTCGCGGCTGATCCGCAGGCACAGGTCGACATCGCTCAAGACCTGGGAATAGTTGACCTCATCCAGCTGGCCGACACTGTCGAAGACCTCCTTGCGCACCATCAGGCAATCGCCGCTGACCGCGCTCCAGCTCTGCGGCACCTGCAGGCGCTGCATGTAGCCGCGGGCACTGGCGGCCTCGCCATGGAACGGCGAACTGGCGGCACCGGCCAGGCCGAGGACCAGCCCGGCATGCACGATCGAGCCATCCGGGCCGAGCATGCGCGCGCCCACCACCCCCACTTCCGGCCGCCGGGCATGATTGAGCAGCTCGTCCAGCCAGTCGCCGGAGCAGATCAAGGCATTGGCACTGAGCAACAACAGGTACTCGCCACGCGCCTGCTGCGCCGCGTAATTGCGCAGCGCCGCATCGCTAGCGCTGCCGGCAAACGGCACCACCCGCAACATGTCGGCGCCCAGCTGCGCCATGGCTTGCAGCCAGGCGGCCATGGCCGGGTCGCGACTGCCACTGTCGACGATCAGGATCTCGTAACGGCTGTAGGCGGTCTTTTCGATCAGGCTCTCGGTGCAGCGCTGCAAAGCCGCCAGCGAATCGCCGGCCTGGATGATGATCGACACCAGCGGTCGCTGCGGGAACAGGTAGTCGATGCGGTTGAGCAGCGGCAATTCGTCGTGGCCGATGCGGTGCTCCACGCCGATCCTGTGCAGATGCCCGCCGACCAGGCCGGCGTTGCCCTCGATCACTTCGGGCAGCGACAGCCAGTCGGCGAAATTGAACGGGCTCTCGACCTGGATTTCGGCAATGTGCTCGATGGTCTGCGGCCCCGCCTCTTCCACCAGGCGCCATAGCACGTCATGGGGGGCCAGCTCGCCGAGGGCCGGGTCGAAACCACCCAGGGCCAGGAAGCGCTGGCGCTCGAACGCCAGCGTCCGGCCGACATAGGGGTAGCCGCGCATCAGGTCCAGGTTGAAGTCGGGCTTGAACACCGGGTCGCTGGACTCGCCCTCGACCCGCGCCCCTTCATCGCTGTAGACACACAGCGCGCCCGGCGTCGCGGCGATGCGCTCGGCAAGGATCAGCAGTGCCGATTCCTTGAGGATGTCGCCGGCGCGCAGCAGGTAAAACCAATGGCAACCTTCCAGCTGCGGCACCAGGGCATTGAGCTGTCGCGGCCACTGTGCTTCCAGCGGCAGCTGCAGCACGCGTTCGTGCCCCGCACACTCGGCATCGGACAAGACCAGGATTGCCTGCGGTGCATACAGCTGCTGCTCCAGGCTCTGCAGGGTCGACTCCAGGGCCACGCCATCGGTGTCCAGGTCGATCACGACGGGCACGATCTGCGGCCGCACCGGCCAACTGGCGATGCGCTGTGGCAAGTGGCGTTTCTCGGTCTCGCTGAAACACCGGATCGCCAGCCACTCCTGATAGAACTCGGCATAGCTTTCGCTCTCGCCGCCGACCCGGCCATTGACCACGGTGTTGCGGTTGCCGAGCACCCGGGTCACGCAGAGCTCCTCCCACTGCCAGGACGGCTCGGACATTTTTGCCAGGTCGACAGAACGCACCCAGCCCGAGGCCGGGGCCGACTCGCCACTGCGCGCGGCGAGCATCTGCGCCAGCCAGCCCCATTCGAGCTTCGCCGCCCGCAGCACTTCCGGCTGCTTGCTCAAGCGTTCCGGATACAGGCGTTCGGTGCTCAGCACAGTATTGAGCAGCGCCAGGTTGCCACGCCGCATCAGGCACACGAACAACGCCAGATCCAACAACGCGAGGAAACCCGCACCTTCCTGAATCAAGGCCGGCAGCAACTCCCGCACGTCGGCGCGGCGCATCAGGGTCGAACTGAAATTGCCGAGGAAGTTGCGCGGCGTGCTCTCGAGGATCGCCAGCATGTCGTCGCCCTTGAGCATCGCGTCGTTCGGCGACAGCCGGGCGTTCTCGACCCGCGGCGGCAGGATGAAGTTGCCGGCGTCGCTCAGCATGCGCAGGGCGCAGACCAGATTGATCTCGGGGTGGTCGACCAGCACCTGTGCCTGCATGGCAAGGCTGGGGGCGAACAGGCGGTCGTCGTCACAAAGGATCTTGATCAGCTCGCCCTGTGCCTCTTCGACACAGCGCAGCAGGTTCTTCTGCATCCCCAGGCGCTGCGGGTTACGCAGATAACGCACGGGATGGGGAGGCTCTACGATGGCCTCGACCACCTCACGAATCTCGTCGCCAGCCGAATCGTCGCAGATGACGATTTCGACCCGCTCCCAGGTCTGGGCCAGCGCACTCTCGAACGCCTGGCTGAAGAAGCGCGGATTGAAGGCAGGGATGACGATGCTGACTAGAGGGCGTTGATTCACGGCGGGAAACTCTCGAGCGGCGGGCCCGGCCTGGTCAGGCGCGGGCCCCGGAACCGCTTAGTGAAGACGGTTGGCGGCTCGACGGCGCGGTCGCTCCCAGAGGCGCGACCGGCTCAGGCTCAGACCTTGTTGAACAGGCCCAGCTGGGCAATCTTGCTGAAGGCCAGTTGCGAGGCTTGCAGCATGGTCTGTTGCAGGGTCAGGCGGGTCATCACCTCGGCCGGGTCGGAATCGCGGATCGCCGACTGGGTCTGGGTGTTGGCCGCGCTCAGGCTCAGGTTGGTCTCGTTCTGGATAGCCAGCGCCGAACCCCGACCGCCGATGTCGCTGACCGCGCTCGCCACCTGGTTGGCGCCGCTGGCCAGGTTGGCCATCCCCGCCTGCAACCCCGCGTTGAGTTTCTGGATGGCGATCGGATCACCGTTGGTGGGGGTATCCAGCACGCTACGCAGCTGGTGAATGGTGTCGAGGACGTTCTGGGTCTGGTGGTTGTTGACCGCCACCACATACTGGTCGCCCGCCGCCGGTGTACCGCTGAAGGTGAAGTCCACGCCGGACGCCGTGGCGGTGGAGCCGGCCATGGTGCCGGTGGAAACCGGCTTGCTGTCGGCGGTCAACGGCGACGCGTACAGCTCGTAGTCGGTGGCGCTGGTGAACTTGAGGATCGCACCGCCGCTCGGGAAGCTGGCGTTGTAGGCGTTGGTGTCGCTGATACTGGCACCGGTCACGACCGCGGTCGACGGGTTGCCCGGGCTGCGCGAGACGTTGAAGGAATCGGGCTTGGCCGCCAGGGTGAAAGTGTGACCGGCGATCACCGCGTCAGGGGGGGTGGCATCGCCGGATTTCAGGTTGATGCTCAGGCGCAGGTCGACGCCGCGGAAACTGACGGTCTGTGCCTCGGCGCCCTTGCTGGAGGTGAAGGAGCCATTCTGGCTGGCCTCGGACGTCACGTCGTTGCCGGCGCTGTCGGTGATCTTGAACTGAGTGCTGCTGAGGAAGCTGATGGTGTACGGCTCGCCGCTGCGGAACTCACTGTTGTACTTCGGATTCGACGACACCTGGCCGTTGGACAGCGTCACCCGGCCGTCATCCACCGCCGGAGCGGTCATGCTGACCTGGCTGCGGCTGGTGTTGATGGCTTGCTGGAAGGCCGCCCAGCCGGTGGTGTTGGTGGCCATGGACATGGTGTCGCCCACTGGCAGGTCCAGCGTGGTCTGGTCGCCGTTGTAGCTGTAGGTGCCGTCGGAGTTGCGGCTGAACGGCACGGTGTCGCCCTGGGAGCCGGCAAAGATGTACTTGCCGTTTTCGTCCTGGGTGTTCATCAGGCTCAACAGCTGCTCTTCGATCTGCGCCAGCTCGGCGGCGTTGGCCTTGCGGTCGTCGTCGGTGTAACCGGCGTTGCCGGCCCCGCTCGCCAGCTCCTGGGCACGCGCCAGAACACTGGTGATGCTGGTCAGGACCGATTCGGCCTGGCCCAGGGACGCCTTGATCGAGGTGGTGTTGGCCGAATACTGGCTCAACAGCGAAGCCTGCTGGCCCAGTTGCAGCAGGCGCGAGGCGCCTACCGGATCGTCGGCCGCGGTGTTGACGCGAACCAGGCTGCTGGCCTCTTCGCTGCTCTTGACCACATTGGCGAAGTTCTTCTGGTAGTTGGCAGCCGAGGACTCGTAAAACTGGGCGGTGGAAATACGCATGGGCTACGACTCCTTAAAGGCTGTTGATCAGGGTGGCGAAGGTTTCCTGCGCCGCCTTGATGATTTGCGAGGACGCGGTGTAGTACTGCTGGTACTTGACCAGGTTGCCGGTTTCTTCATCCAGGTCGACCCCGGACAACGAATCCCGCGCGCCCTTGGCGTTGGCCAGGATCGCCTCGGTGGCCGCGCTGTCGAGCTTGCCCTGGCTGGCCTTGGCACCGACGCTCTCCACCAGCTTGCCGTAGGCGTCGACCAGGGTGATGCCCTTGCTGGCCGAACCGGTATCGACAGTCTGCTTGGTCTGCAGCCCCGCCAGCGCGATGCCGTTGCGGTTGTCGGTGGAGCCGGCGCCATTGAACTTGACGTTCAGCCCTTCGCCGGCCTTCGGCGAGCCGGCGACGCTCATCTCCACGGTGAAGGTTTTCTGCACCGGCGGTGTGCCGCCGTCGGTGATCGGGTTACCGCTGGCATCGACCATCTTGATCTGCAGGTTCAGGGTGTTGTTCTGCCCCGGGACGATCGAACCGGTGCCCATCAACGTGCCCTTGGCATCGTAGTACTTGTAGCCCTGGCTACCGCCCGCGGGGGCGTCGAAGACCAGCTTGACCGGTACCGAATTCTTGATCGCGGTCTGCATCTCGGCGTTGGCGGCCGAGTCGTAGATGTCCAGCGCCGGCTTGACTGTCGGCAGGCCTGGAATGCTCAGCGAACCGGTGGCCCCCGGCAGCACCTCGGCATTCAGCGGCGCGGCGATGGCCAGGCGCTTGGCGTCGGTCAGTTCGGTCTTGATCGTGGTGGCCGCGTTGCGGGTCGGGGTGATCTTGAAACTGTCGCCGGCGCTCATCGCCCCGCCGTTGAGGCTCAGGGTGAAACCGTCGATCACCGGTGGCGGCGTGGTGGTGGTGCTGAACGCGCCCAGGCTGGTGCCGTCGGAGCGCTTGACGGTGTAGTCGGTGGCGCTGGTGAAGGTCACCTGGTAGTCGCTGATCGTCAGCTTGCCGGTGTCCTTGATGGTCACATCGAGGTTGCCCGAGCCGGCACTGTTGTTGCCGTTGGCAATGCTGCGCTGGCTGATCAGGGCCGCACTGTTGATGTTGTTGAACAGCGCCGCGCCGAACTCGCCGTTCTTGTCGATGCCTTGTCCGAGCTGGCGGTTGACCTGGTCGGCGATCACCAGGGCCACGCGCCCCAGTTCGTTCATCGCCGGGTCCAGCACCTCGTTGCGATAACGCAACAGGCCGCCGATCTCGCCGCCGGTAATCACCGAGGTCACATCGATCACGCTCGAGCCACGATTGAGTTGCAACGAGGAACGAGTCGGATCGGTTTTGCCGGCGACCACTTCCAGGGTGCTGGAGGTGTTACCCACGACCAGCGGCTGGCCGCTGCCCAGGTACAGGTCGACACTCGAGCCGCGCTCCGAGACATCCACTTTGACGAAGGTCGACAGCTGGCGCAGCGTCTCGTTGCGCGCATCGAGCAAGTCGTTGGGCATGCCGCCGCCACTGGAGACTTCGGAAATCTTCTGGTTCAGCTGGGCGATGGTGGCCGCCAGCTTGTTGACCTGGTCAGCCATGCTGCTCAGGTTGCCGTTGATGTTGGCGTTCTGCTCGTTCAACTGGCTGGAAACGGAGTTGAAGCGATTGCTCAGGGCTTGCGCATCGCTGAGCAGCAATTGGCGCGAGGCATCGTCGGTCGGCTTGGCGTTGACGTTCTGCATCGAGGCAAAAAACTTGGTCAGCGCGCCGGTGATGCCGGTGCCGCTGTCCGACAGCAGCTTGTCCACCGGGGTGATCTGGCCCAGGTAGGCGGCGGCATCGCTGTTCAGCGAGGTGGTGGTCTGCAGCTGGGCATCCAGGTAGCTGTTGTACACCCGGCGCACGTCGGCCAGGGTGGTACCGCTGCCGATGAAAAGGTTGCCGTACTGGTTCGAAGCCTTGCTGCCCTGCACGGTCTGCTGGCGCGAATAACCGGCGGTATCGGCGTTGGCGATGTTGTTACCCGTGGTCATCAACGACGTTTGGCTGGCTGACAGCCCCGACATCCCGATATTGAGCAAACTCATGATTCAGACCTTATAAATTCGTGGAAGCGCCCGCCGCAGCGTAGTTCTCGTAGCTCTTCATCTGCTTGGCAATCTGCGAAATCTTGCTTGCGTAGTCCGGGTCGGTTGCATACCCGGCCTTTTGCAATTCGCGTACAAACTGTTCGGGGTTATCGGCCGCCTTCAGCACTTCTTGATAGCGATTGTTGCTCTGCAACAAGGTCACCAGGTCGTGGAAGCTGTCCTGATACGAGGCATAGGAGCGGAACTCGGCCGTCTCCTTGACCATCTGGCCATTTCTGAATTCGCTGGTGATCGCCCGCGCCTGGTCGCCCTTCCAACTGCTGCCGGCCTTGATGCCGAACAGGTTGTGGCTGCTGCTGCCGTCCTGCTGGCGCATCACCGATTTGCCCCAGCCGGTTTCCAGCGCGGCCTGGGCGACCAGGTAGCGCGGATCGACACCGATGCGGTCGGCGGCCTGCTGCGCCATCGGCAGCATGGTGGCGACGAATTCGTCCGCCGAGCCGAAGGCTTTCTTCGCCGGCGCCAACGGTGGCTGGGCCACGGCGCGGCCGTAGATCTGCATGCGCCCGTGCGGCACCGCGGCAAAGCTGCGCGAGCTGTTCTTGAGCAGCGCGTCGGTAGCGGCCGTGGTGCGCTCCGGCAAGGCCGTCCGGTTGGTGGCGGCACTGTCGGCCGACGGCACGATGCCCGCCAGCAAGCGATCGGTCAGCTTGCTCGGCAGGGAGATGCGCCGCTGGTTGAGCAGCGCCATATCGTTATGCGGACCGCTGTCGGCGGCGCGCTGTGGCTCCAGCGCACGGGACGCCCACAACGGACGCTGGCCATTGACCCGCGACAACGGGCCGCCCAAGGCGGTGGTGCCGGCAGCGATGGCGGTTGGCGTCGCGACCTTTGCAGTCGGCGCGACCTTTTCAGCCTGGGCCCCGGGCAAGGTCGAGGCCGCTGCCGCAGCGGTGGATTTGTTCTTCGACATCTGGCGCATCAGCACGTCGGCCAGGCCAATGCCACCGCCCTCGCGGGACATGGAAACCGCCAGCTGCTGGTCGTACATTTCCTGGTACTGCTTGGCCGCCGGGGTATTGAGCGGGTTGTCCTTGCCCAGCGCTTCGGTGGCCGAGCGCATGGACTTGAGCATTTCGTTGAGGAACAGCGACTCGAACTCCTGCGCCACCTTGCGCATGTTGGCGTCGCTGTTCTTGTCGCCGACCTTGAGCTGGTTAAGCCGGTTGAGGTCCGAGTAGGAACCCGAATCGCCGCTGCTGACCAGACCGCTCTTGCGAATATCCATGGCCCCTACCTCAAATCACGATCAGGTCGGCTTGCAGCGCGCCGGCCTGTTTCAAGGCTTCGAGGATCGCCATCAGGTCGCCCGGTGCCGCGCCGACCTGGTTCACCGCACGCACGATCTCGTCGAGGGTGGTGCCCGGGCCGAACTTGAACATCGGCTTGGCTTCCTGCTCGGCGTTGACCCGCGAGCGCGGAACGACCGCGGTCTGGCCGTTGGACAGCGGGCCCGGCTGGCTGACGATCGGGTCTTCGGTGATGGTCACGGTGAGGCTGCCGTGGGTCACGGCGGCTGGCGACACCTTGACGTTCTGGCCGATGACGATGGTGCCGGTACGCGAGTTGATGATGACCTTGGCCACCGCCTGCCCCGGATCGATTTCCAGGTTCTCGAGGATCGACAGGTAGTCGACGCGCTGGCTCGGATCGAGCGGCGCGGTAACGCGGATCGAACCGCCGTCGATGGCCTGGGCCACGCCCGGGCCGAGCATGTCGTTGATCTTGTCGACGATGCGCTTGGCGGTGGTGAAGTCGGAACGGTTGAGGTTCAGGGTCAGGCTGTTGCCCTGGTTGAAACCGCTCGGTACCGCACGCTCCACCGAGGCACCGCCCGGGATGCGACCGGCCGACGGAACGTTGACCGTGATCTTCGACCCGTCACGGCCTTCGGCGTCGAAACCGCCCACCACCAGGTTGCCCTGGGCGACGGCGTAGACATTGCCGTCGATCCCCTTGAGCGGCGTCAGCAGCAAGGTGCCGCCGCGCAGGCTCTTGGAATTGCCGATGGAGGACACGGTGATATCCACCTGCTGCCCCGGCTTGGCGAACGCCGGCAGATCGGCGCTCACCGATACCGCCGCGACGTTCTTCAACTGCACGTTGCCGGAACCCGGCGGCACCTTGATACCGAACTGCGACAGCATGTTGTTGAAGGTCTGCAGGGTGAAGGGTGTCTGGGTCGTCTGGTCGCCGGTGCCGTTAAGCCCGACCACCAGGCCATAGCCGATCAACTGGTTGGAACGCACGCCGGAAATGCTGGCGATGTCCTTCAGCCGTTCGGCTTGAGCGTTGCAGGCCGCCGAGAGCAACAGCGCGGCCAGCATGAGGCGTTTGAAATTCAACGTAGCCACCTAGAAAGGGAACAGCGGGCTGAGGAAGAAACGGTCGAACCAGCCCGGCTGGCTCGCATCGGCAAAGGCACCGGTGCCCGAATAGGTGATGCGTGCATCGGCGACGCGGGTCGAGGACACCGTGTTGTCGGTGGCGATATCGTCGGCGCGCACCAGGCCGGCAATCCGCACCAGCTCGTCGCCGGTGTTGAGGGTCAGCCACTTCTCGCCGCGCACGGCGATGATGCCGTTGGGCAGCACGTCGGCCACCGTCACGGTGATCGAGCCGGTCAGGCTGTTGCTCTGCCCGGACTTGCTGTCGCCCTTGGTCGCGCGCTCGCCTTCATAACCGACGTCCAGGCTCAGGTCGCCGCCGCCCACCGGGTTATTGGTGCTCAGGCCACCACCGAAGAACGAGGTCAGGCCGATGCCGGTCTTGCTGTTCTTGTCGATCTGCGAGTTGGCGTTCTTGCTCGCCTGGGTCCGCTCGTTGAGGGTGATGGTGATGATGTCGCCCACGCGGAACGCCTTGCGGTCGCTGTACAGGTTCTGCTCGAAGCCGGCCTGGTAGATCGAGCCGTTGTTGGCCGCAGCCGGCAACGGAGTACGTGGCAACACCGGAGCGTAATACGGGTCATTGGGTTTCGGCGTCGGGGCCACGCAGCCTCCGAGCACGACGAACCCACTCAGTGCGAGAACAGATACAAAGCGATTCATGACCCTACCTCATGGTGTTGCAGGCGGCCGCCGGGCCGCCCCAGGACTTGATTACAGATTCTGCGTGACGAACGAGAGCATCTGGTCGGCGGTGGAGATCACCTTGGAGTTCATCTCGTAGGCGCGCTGGGTGGTGATCATGTTGACCATTTCCTCAACGGTGCTGACGTTGGAGGTTTCCAGGGTGTTCTGCAGGGTGGTGCCGAAACCGTTGAGACCCGGGGTACCGACCTGCGGCGCGCCGCTGGCGGCGGTCTCCAGGAACAGGTTGTTGCCCACCGCTTGCAAGCCGGCCGGGTTGATGAAGTCGGCGGTCTGCAGGTTGCCGATCACTTGCGAGGCCGGGTTGCCGGCGGTGGTGATCGAGACGGTGCCGTCCTGGCCCACGGTGAAGGTCTGGGCATCGTTCGGCACGACGATCGCCGGCTCCAGCGCGAAACCGTTGGCGGTGACGATCTGGCCGTTGGAGTCCAGGTGGAAGGTGCCGTCACGGGTATAGGAAGTGGTGCCGTCCGGTTGCAGGACCTGGAAGAAACCGCGGCCGTTGATGGCCATGTCCAGCGGCTGCTCGGTGGTCTGCAGGCTGCCGGCGGTGAAGTTCTTCTGGGTGCCGACGATGCGCACACCGGTACCCAGTTGCAGGCCCGACGGCAGCTCGCTGTCCTGGGTCGACTGGGCGCCAGGCTGACGCTTGATCTGATACAGCAGGTCCTGGAACTCGGCGCGATCACGCTTGAAACCCGTGGTCGAAACGTTCGCCAGGTTGTTGGAAATGGTGGTCAGGTTAGTGTCCTGGGCGGACAGACCTGTTTTGGCAACCCACAGAGCCGGAAGCATTCGATTCTCCTCGTGCGCCTGTTTTACGGCGCGACGTACTGGTAATTAGCTGATCTGCAAGACCCGAGCCATGGCCTGGTCGTCTTCTTTGGCGGTGTTCATCATCTTGATGTGCAGTTCGAACTGCTTGGAGAGCGCCAGCACCGAGGTCATTTCCTCGACCGCATTGACGTTGCTCGACTCGAGGAACCCCGAGACCAGTTGCACATTGGCGTCAGCCGCTGCCGGCTTGCCGTCCTTGGTATGGATCGAACCGTCCAGCCCCTTGGTCATGTTCTTCAGGTCCGGGTTGACCAGCTTGATGCGGTCGACCTCGGCCATCACCCGCGGACCTTCGCCCATGGCGCGGATGCTGATGGTGCCGTCCTGGCCGACTTCCACCTGCTGCTCCGGCGGCACGGCGATCGGACCGCCGTTGCCGATCACCGGCATGCCATTGCCGGCGCGCAGCACACCCAGGGCGTCGATATTCAGGCTGCCGGTGCGCACGTAGCTTTCACCGCCATCCGGGGTCTGCACGGCGATCCAGCCATTGCCGCTGACCGCCACGTCGAGGTCGCGACCGGTTTCCACCAGCGAGCCCGGGGTGAAATCGGTAGCCGGACGCTCGGACATGGCAAAGGCCCGCGCCGGAAAGCTGTCACCAAACACCGGCATCGAACGCGCCTGCTCCAGGTCGCGCTGAAAACCGTTGGTGGAGATGTTCGCCAGGTTGTTGGCATGCGCCTTTTGCGCCAGCGCATTCTGGCTGGCACCGGTCATGGCCACATAAAGGTACTTGTCCACAGTCTTTCCTCTGCATGTCGGACGCTTGCCGTCCACCGCTGTACTGCTGAGCCATAAGCAATAAGTGCACCAACTTGTTTTTCGGGCGGCCGAAGGCAGGAAATCCGGGAACTTGAGGGCGTTCGAAGGGAATCGGGTGATTGTGTCAAAGTCGAAAAACCGGCGCCGATATGCCGCTTACGGCAAGCCTCGGCCTCTGTAGCGCAACAAGGTTCTGTAGCCGCTGCCGCAGGCTGCGATCGACTGCGAAGCAGACGCCAACCCCATATCGAGGTAATACGCTGCCAGCCTCGCGAGTCCTTCGGCCTCGATCGCAGCCTGCGGCAGCGGCTACAAGAGTTCAGCTCTCGCCAGCGCCCTTGCCCACTTCGTACTCGCGCAGCTTGTTGGCGATGGTGGTATGCGACACGCCCAGGCGCTTGCCCAGCTGGCGGCTGCTGGGATGTTCGGAATACAGGCGTTCGAGCACCGCCTTTTCGAAGCGCCCGACGATTTCGTCGAGGCCGCCTTCCAGGGAGAAGTCGCCAAGGGGTTGGCGCACGCCGTAGTCCGGCAGGCGGATGTGTTCGGCCTTGACCGTGCCGCCGTCGCACAGGGACACCGCCTGGAACAGCACGTTTTCCAGCTGCCGCACGTTGCCCGGCCAGTGGTAATGGCTGAGGCGCTCCATGGCCGCCGGCGCCAGCTTGGGCAAGGCGCAGCCGATCTGCCGGCTGGCCTGGTCGAGGAAGTGCTCCACCAGCGGCGTCAGGCCGTCGAGGCATTCGCGCAGCGGCGGGATATGCAACGACAGGACATTGAGCCGGTGATACAGGTCCTGGCGGAACTCGCCGCGGGCGCACAGCTCGGACAGGTCGACCTGGGTCGCGCAGATCACCCGCACATCCAGGTACACCTCTTCGTCGCTGCCGACCCGGCGGAAGCAGCCGTCCTGCAGAAAGCGCAGGAGCTTGACCTGCAAGCGCGGGCTCATCTCCCCCACCCCATCGAGAAACAGCGTGCCGCCGGCGGTCAATTCCAGCAGCCCGAGCTTGCCTTCGGCCCGGGCACCCTCGAAGGCCCCCGGCCCGTAGCCGAACAGCTCGGTCTCGGCCATGGATTCCGGCAGGCCGGCGCAGTTGAGCGCCATCAGCGGCGACTGCCCGCGCGGGCTGGCCAGGTGGCAGGCGCGCGCCAGCAGCTCCTTGCCGGTGCCGGTCTCGCCCTCGATCAACAGCGGCGCGTCCAGCGGCGCCATGCGCCGCGCTTCGCGTACCACCGCGGCCATGACTTTCGAGCTCTGGAAGATGCTGTCGAAGCCGCGCAGCTCCTGCTTGCGCACGTTATAGATGCGCTCGCCGACCCGGTCCGCGCGGTGCAGCGTCAGCACCGCGCCGGCCATGGCCTCGCTGTCGTCGTGCTCCGATTGCAGCGGCGCGATGTCCGCCAGAAACACGTCACCCTTGACCTTGACCCGCAGGCCGTTGATCCGCGACTTGTTGGCCCGCACCAGCTCCGGCAGATCGAAATCCTCGGCATAGCGCGACAGCGGAATCCCCGGCACCTCGTCCACCCGCACCCCCAGCAACTGCGCCGCCGCGCGGTTGGCGGCGACGATGGAACCGCCCATGTCGATGGACAACACCGGGAACTCCAGCGCCCCGAGCAGGGCATTGAGTTCCATGTGCCGCCGCTCGCTGGGCATCAGCCCGACCCGCTTGACCCCGAACACCCCGGCGATCGACTCGAACTTCGGCCGCAGCGCCTGGAACTGCAGATTGATCAGGTTCGGGCAATGCAGATAGATGGCATTGCCATGCTCACCGCCCACCTCGCCCCGGGCGACGTTGATGCCGTACTCCACCAGCAGGTTGAGAATGTCGCGCAGGATGCCGATGCGATTCTGGCAGTGGACTTTGATACGCATAAAGGAAGGCCCGAAACAGGTAATGGAGGGCGTGAACGCCAGAAAGCGGCGTTTTTGGCACTGCCCGGCACGAACTTTCTGCGGTGTGGCGCAGATAATCGTCAAGATTATGTGACAGCAACCTGTCTTTTCAAATCGACTATTCTCAGTATTAACGGCCTTGCGGCGCATTCGTAACGAAAACTTTACGAAATCAACCCTGAGGCGCCCATTACGTTCACGTCAACCTGCTGCATGGGCTGCAACCTTGGGTTATCTCTAACGTCAACTGATAACAAGAAGCAGCCCCTGACAGGAGAGCAGCATGAAGCAGACGCAGTACGTGGCCCGCGAGCCCGACGCGCAAGGTTTTATCCACTACCCCGATGAAGAACACGCGGTGTGGAACACCCTGATCACTCGTCAACTGAAAGTGATCGAGGGTCGCGCGTGCCAGGAATACCTGGACGGCATCGAGAAACTCGGCCTGCCCCACGACCGCATCCCGCAGTTGGGCGAAATCAACAAGGTATTGGGCGCAACCACCGGCTGGCAGGTCGCCCGGGTGCCGGCGCTGATCCCCTTCCAGACCTTTTTCGAATTGCTCGCCAGCAAACAGTTTCCGGTCGCGACCTTCATTCGTACCCGCGAAGAACTGGACTACCTGCAAGAGCCGGACATCTTCCACGAGATCTTTGGCCACTGTCCGCTGCTGACCAACCCCTGGTTCGCCGAATTCACCCACACCTACGGCAAGCTCGGCCTGCAGGCCACCAAGGAAGAACGGGTGTACCTGGCGCGCCTGTACTGGATGACCATCGAATTCGGCCTGCTGGACACTCCGCAAGGCCAGCGCATCTACGGTGGCGGCATCCTCTCCTCGCCGAAGGAAACCGTCTACTGCCTGTCCGACGTGCCCGAACACCAGGCCTTCGACCCGCTGGAAGCGATGCGTACCCCGTACCGCATCGACATCCTGCAACCTATCTACTTTGTGCTGCCCAACCTCAAGCGCCTGTTCGACCTGGCCCATGAAGACATCATGGCCCTGGTGCACCAGGGCATGCAGATGGGCCTGCACGCACCCAAGTTTCCGCCCAAACCCAAGGCGGCCTGAGCACCCTGCCCTCGCGCGGCGCTCATAAACCCCGTAATTTCCACAACAAGAACCGATTTCAGGAACCCACCATGACCGCTCTCAACCAAGCCCATTGCGAAGCCTGCCGTGCCGATGCCCCACAAGTCAGCGACGAAGAACTGCCGGTACTGATCAAGCAGATCCCCGACTGGAACATCGAAGTGCGCGATGGCGTCATGCAACTGGAAAAAGTCTTCCTGTTCAAAAACTTCAAATTCGCCCTGGCCTTTACCAACGCAATGGGTGAAATTTCCGAGGCAGAAGGTCATCATCCTGGCCTGCTCACCGAATGGGGCAAGGTCACCGTGACCTGGTGGAGCCACTCCATCAAGGGCCTGCACCGTAACGACTTCATCATGGCCGCTCGCACCGACGAAGTGGCCAAGACCGCAGAAGGACGCAAGTAATGCATTTCGACGCCATAGGCCGAGTACCCGGCGACCCGATTCTTGGCCTGATGGAGGCCTATGCGTCGGACAGCAACCCACGCAAGTTCGACCTCGGCGTCGGTGTCTACAAGGACTCCCAAGGCCTGACGCCGATCCCGCGGTCGGTCAAGCTGGCCGAGCAGCGCCTGGTCGACCGGCAGACCACCAAGATCTACATCGGCGGCCACGGCGACGCGGCCTTTGGCAAGGTGATCAACGAACTGGTGCTGGGCGCCGATTCGAAGCTGATCGCCGAACGACGCGCCGGCGCCACCCAGACCCCGGGCGGCACCGGCGCCCTGCGCCTGAGCGCCGACTTCATCGCCCACTGCCTGCCGGGCCGAGGCGTGTGGCTGAGCAACCCGACCTGGCCGATCCACGAAACCATCTTTGCCGCCGCCGGCATCCCGGTCAGCCACTACCCTTACGTCGGCAGCGACAATCGCCTCGACGTCGAGGCCATGCTGGCGACCCTGAACCAGATACCCAAGGGCGACGTGGTGCTGCTGCATGCCTGCTGCCACAACCCCACCGGTTTCGACCTGAGCCACGACGACTGGTATCGGGTGCTGGACGTGGTGCGCAACCGCAACCTGCTGCCGCTGATCGACTTCGCCTACCAGGGCTTCGGCGACGGCCTGGAGCAGGATGCCTGGGCGGTGCGCCTGTTCGCGGCCGAACTGCCCGAGCTACTGATCACCAGTTCCTGCTCGAAGAACTTCGGCCTGTACCGCGACCGCACCGGCGCGCTGATCGTCTGCACCCGGGACGCGGAAAAGCTGCTGGACGTGCGTAGCCAGCTGGCCCACATCGCCCGCAACCTGTGGTCCACCCCACCGGATCACGGCGCCGCGGTGGTCGCCACCATCCTCGGCGACCCGGAGCTGAAAAGCCTCTGGGCCGACGAAGTGGAAGCCATGCGCCTGCGCATCGCCCAACTGCGTTCGGGCCTGGTGGAAGCACTGCACCCCTTCGGCCTGGCCGAACGCTTCGCCCACATCGGCGTGCAACGCGGGATGTTCTCCTACACCGGCCTGACGCCGGAACAGGTCGCCAAATTGCGCAACCAGCACAGCGTGTACATGGTCAGCTCCGGCCGGGCCAACGTCGCCGGTATCGACGCCACCCGCCTGGACCTGCTGGCCGAAGCCATCGCCGAAGTCTGCAAGTGACATCCTGATCGCGAGCAGGCTCGCCCCTACAAAAAGCCCATGCCTGTAGGAGCGAGCTTGCTCGCGATGCTCTTCAACGGTCTCCCGCCCGATGAAACGCCTTTCATCCCAAAACCCCAGATAAAAATCTTTTTGTCATTTCCAGTGCTGTATCCTGCCCAGGCTTTTTAAAAGCGCGGATCTACCCAGCGATTTAAAAAACAGACCTTGCGAGGAGCAACGAACATGCACGAGATTCCTAATCTCCCCTTCCCAAGCCTGCACGAAACTGAGCAGACAACCCCGCAACAAGCCGGCGCCCAACAGCCCGAGCCGAAAGAAGCCGCCTGTGGCCACAAGGCCGACAGCGAAGACTGACCGCAACACCCAGACCGTGTGGAAAGCGCTCTTTGATGCGCTTTCCACACCGCCTGAAACCCGTTTTCGAGAACCGCCTCCATGACCGACGCCTTCAGCGAAACCCAAGCCAGCGTGCTGATCGGCACCGCCGAAAAGATGATCGAGATCTGGAATCGCCTGACGCCGGAAAAACAGGCCGCCCTGCTGGTGCGCTTCGGTACCCAGGAAAACGCCCTGGCCGCCCTGGTCACCACGCAATTGCTGGCCCCCGCCCAAGCCTGAACCTACGACGCGCAAAAACTTGCGCCAGGGCATCGATTTCTCCACCTGAATCGTTTCAACCCTCGGTATCATAAGCAGCCTATCTATCTCTGCCGCGCCCGTGGACCTTTCCCATGCCAGATACCCAGCACCCCTTGGCGGTCACGCTGCAAGTCGTTTCCATCGTCCTTTTCACTTTTATCGGCTACCTGAACATCGGCATCCCCCTGGCCGTGCTGCCGGGCTACGTGCACAGCGAGCTGGGCTTCGGCGCGGTGATCGCCGGGCTGGTGATCAGCGTGCAATACCTGGCCACCCTGCTCAGCCGCCCCTATGCCGGAAAGATCATCGACAACCTGGGCAGCAAGCGCGCAGTGATGTACGGCCTGGCCGGCTGCGGCCTGAGCGGCGTGTTCATGTTGTTGTCGGCGTGGCTGAGCAGCTTGCCGGTGCTGAGCCTGGCCAGCCTGCTGGTCGGGCGCCTGGTGCTGGGCAGCGCCGAGAGCCTGGTGGGCTCGGGCTCCATCGGCTGGGGCATCGGCCGTGTCGGCGCGCAGAACACCGCCAAGGTGATTTCCTGGAACGGCATCGCCAGCTATGGCGCGCTGGCCGTCGGCGCGCCACTGGGGGTGCTGCTGGTGGATCGCCTGGGGCTGTGGAGCATGGGCGTGAGCATCATCCTGCTGGCGCTCCTGGGCCTGGCGCTGGCCTGGCCGAAACTGGCGGCGCCGATCGTTGCCGGTGAGCGCCTGCCATTCATCCATGTCCTGGGCCGGGTGTTCCCCCACGGCTGCGGCCTGGCCCTGGGCTCGATCGGTTTTGGCACCATCGCCACCTTCATCACCCTGTATTACGCCACCCAGAACTGGTCCAACGCCGTGCTGTGCCTGAGCCTGTTCGGCGCCAGCTTTATCGGCGCGCGCCTGCTGTTCGGCAACCTGATCAATCGCCTCGGCGGCTTTCGCGTGGCGATCGCCTGCCTGTCGGTGGAAACCCTGGGCCTGCTGCTGTTGTGGCTGGCGCCGGATGCCCACTGGGCCCTGGCCGGCGCGGCATTGAGCGGCTTCGGCTTCTCTCTGGTGTTCCCGGCGCTGGGGGTGGAGGCGGTCAACCTGGTCCCCGCCTCCAGCCGTGGCGCGGCGGTGGGCGCCTATTCGCTGTTCATCGACCTGTCGCTGGGGATCACCGGACCGTTGGCCGGGGCGATTGCCGCCGGTTTCGGCTTTGCCTCGATCTTCCTGTTCGCCGCCCTCGCCGCCTGCAGCGGTTTGCTGCTGAGCCTCTACCTGTACCGCCAGGCACCGAAACATCGCGAGGAGCGTAACGGACGTTAGTAATCGACCTTGCCGCGGCCGGCCTTGATAGTGCCGCGCTTGCTCTTGGACTCCAGGCGCCGAGTCTTCGAGCCCAGGGTCGGCTTGGTCGGGCGGCGCTTTTTCTCCACCTTGACCGCGCCGAGGATCAACGCCACCAGGCGCTCCAGGGCATCGGCGCGGTTCTGTTCCTGGGTCCGGTATTGCTGGGCCTTGATGATGATCACCCCATCGCTGGTAATGCGACTGTCGCGCAGCGCCAGCAGCCGCTCCTTGTAGAACGGCGGCAGGGATGAGGCCTGAATGTCGAAGCGCAGGTGCACCGCGCTGGAGACCTTGTTGACGTTCTGCCCACCCGCGCCTTGCGCGCGAATGGCGGTCAACTCGATCTCGGTATCCGGCAGATGCACGTTGTTGGAAATCACCAGCATGGAAAAGGAATCCGCGTTCAGGGCGTTCAGGATACCGCGCCTACGGATTTGCAGCGCCCACAAAAAACCCGGCCGAAGCCGGGTTTTCCGTTATCGCACAGACCTCACTTCAGCGAAGCGTTGGCCGCCTGCAGGCTGTGCTGCGCGCTGCGCTTGTTCTTGATGCCGTAGCAGATCCACATGAAGGCGACCCAGACCGGAATCGCGTACACCGAGACCTGGATGCCCGGGATCATCAGCATGACGCCGAGGATGAACACCACGAACGCCAGGCAGATGTAGTTGCCGTAGGGGTACCACAGCGCCTTGAACAGCGGCGATTGTTTCGTGCGGTTCATGTGCTGGCGGAACTTGAAATGCGAGTAGCTGATCATCGCCCAGTTGATCACCAGGGTCGCGACCACCAGCGACATCAACAGCTCCAGGGCGTGCTGCGGGATCAGGTAGTTGAGCACCACGGCGACGAAAGTCACCAGCGCCGAGGCCAGGATCGACATCACCGGCACGCCGCGCTTGTCGATCTTCGCCAGGACTTTCGGCGCGTCGCCCTGCTCGGCCATGCCCAGCAGCATACGGCTGTTGCAGTAGGTACCGCTGTTGTACACCGACAAGGCCGCGGTCAGGACCACGAAGTTGAGGATGTGCGCCGCGGTGTCGCTGCCCAGCATCGAGAACACCTGGACGAACGGGCTGCCGCTGTAGGCATCGCCGGAGGCATTCAGGGTCTCCAGCAGGCTGTTCCACGGGGTCAGGGACAACAGCACGACCAGGGCACCGATGTAGAAAATCAGGATGCGGTAGATCACCTGGTTGATGGCCTTGGGAATCACGGTCTTCGGCTTGTCGGCCTCGGCCGCGGTAAAGCCGAGCATCTCCAGGCCGCCAAAGGAGAACATGATGATCGCCATGGCCATCACCAGGCCGCTGACACCATTGGGGAAAAACCCGCCGTGCTCCCACAGGTTGCTCACCGAGGCCTGCGGGCCGCCGTGACCGCTGACCAGCAGGTAGCTGCCCAGGGCGATCATGCCGACGATGGCCACCACCTTGATGATCGCGAACCAGAACTCGGCCTCACCGAAGACTTTGACGTTGGCCAGGTTGATCAGGTTGATCAGCACGAAAAATGCCGCGGCCGAAGCCCAGGTCGGCACCTCCGGCCACCAGTAGTGCACGTACTTGCCGACCGCGGTCAGCTCCGACATGCCCACCAGGATGTACAAAATCCAGCAGTTCCAGCCCGACAGGAAACCGGCGAAACCGCCCCAGTACTTGTGCGCGAAATGGCTGAAGGAACCGGCCACCGGTTCTTCGACAATCATCTCGCCGAGCTGGCGCATGATCATGAAGGCGATGAAGCCGCAGATGGCGTAGCCGAGGATCATCGACGGCCCGGCCGACTTGAGCACGCCGGCGGAGCCCAGGAACAATCCGGTACCGATCGCGCCGCCCAGGGCGATCAGTTGAATATGGCGATTTTTCAGGCCGCGTTTCAGCTCGCCTGAATGCGAGTTTTGTCCACTCATGAAAAGGGTCTCACGCAAGGTTTGATGATGTTCGATAGACGTTGCAGCCGACAGCAGGCTTAAGCAGCGCGGATCAAACCCCAGCGCAGGCACCAGGAGTTCAGCGTTTGTTTAACGGTCATGCGTCACCTGTTTGTTTTTATCTGTGACGAAATCGAACCCACCACGCTTGTGACGCGGCGGAGTGAACAAGGCGGATAGCCTCGAAATTATTGGCCTTGGGAGCGTGTCTCGAGCATTCGAGCCAGGGCTCGTCATGCGTCGAAAGCAGTCGTTGGGGCGCAAAACGCGCGGATACGCAGTTGGGTCACAGTTAAAACGCCGCGCATTGTACACCGCTGACTCCCTGCCGCCAGACGCGGCTTATCAGCGCGTCGGGTGCCGGAATCGCACGGGGCCTGCTCGATGCTTGGCATCGGCGGCAAGGTTCGGGACAGACCCGTCGGGGTCGTCGACGAAGGTACGACAGGGATCGTCCTTCGGTGGGAATCGGTTGAGGTGAGCCACGGCGTTCATTGCGCCTCCTTCTTGTTATGCACCTGCACACAGGCATGGGCTGCATCACACCCGCCTTCAGGCCGCGGAACAAGCGGCTTGGAGCCCGGCGGCGGGCAGTATTGAAGCTGCGACGGAAGGTTTTTCTTACAGTGCTGGACGAGGCTCGATTCCATGACTCGATAGCGGGTTTTTCGTAAGTTTTTCTTTACAAGGCGGAACGTATTTTTTCCACTGCAGATCGATATCAGCGGCGACTGCAAATTGACGGCCAGCGCTTTTTTACCTGTCTGCTCGCTCAGCTTTTTGTTTTTTCTTGATAATTTTTCAGCACAAAAACAGAAAAAAAAGTTCAATAAAAATAATTCAATTATTTTTTTGCATTTCAAAAAACCCTGGACTAGGTTTCCAGCCACTTGCCGGACCATACCCCCGGCAAGCCGAGCGGCCAAGTTGAGCAGCTGGGGTTTTCAAGCACTCCCCGCGGAATGCCGAGCTGTCTCACCGACTGCTTAATCCGAAAAGCCATCTAGGAGATTCACGATGCAAGCATTGGAAAAAGACGTGGACACTGAACTGCAATTGGACGATTGGTTTGAAGCAGCGACCCACGAGGCCGCGGTGGAAATGATGCAGGCCGATGCGATAGTACCGTTCGGCACAGCGATGTGGCCTTTGTAAAAACGGCCATCAGGCAGGAGCGGCCCGGCGGTCGCCCCTGCCTCCACTCGCTGTCCGCCAGGGAGGATCCATGGACAACACCGCTGCCATCCGGCATTTCCTTTACTACCTCGAACACCATCCGGCCTTGGCCGACCGCCAGAGCGCCAGGGTCCTGATCGGCCACACCGCCGAGTACACCGCCACCAGCGCCGCCATCATCGAGCAGGCCAGCGAGCCCTTCCATTTCACCGCCCTGCGCCTCGACCAGGAGCCCACCCCGGTACTGACCCAGGCCATCGCCGACTGCGATCTGTATATCTTCTTCTACGACTCCTCCACCCTCTCGCCGCCCCGCCCGCAAGGCCCGGAATTCATCCAGGCGCTGCAGGGCGTGATGGCCGAAAACTGGAAGAAATCGCTGCTGTTCAAGGACTACGGCGACTACTTCTACGACACTTTCAGCGTCGAGCCGCAACGCATCGCCGAGCTCAACGCGACCCTGATCCAGCATATGTCCGAGGCCACCACCCTGAGCTTTCGCGACGACCACGGCTCGTACTTCGAAGCGCCGCTGGACAGCATCAAGAAGTGGACCAACATCAACGGCGTGGGCAACTACGACCTGGCTCCCGGAGAAATCGCCAGCCACAGCGAGGCCATCAATGGCCGGGTGAAATTCGTCGGCACCTTCCTCGGCACCATCCCCTTCGCGCGCAAGTACGGCGTGCTGCAATCGCCGCTGGAACTGTGGATCGAGAACTCCACCATCAGCCGCATCGCCACCGACGTGCCGGGGCTGGCGGAGGACTTCAACAAATACCTGGATGCCAACCCGTCCAACCGGCGCATCGAGGAACTGGGCATCGGCACCAACGAAGGGGTGAAAGACCTCTACGCGCGCAATTCGGGGTTCGAGGAGCGCCATTGCGGCCTGCACCTGGGGCTGGGCGGCGGCGCCAAGGGCAGCCATCACCTGGACCTGATCTTTGCCAGCGGGGTGCTGGCGCTGGACGACAAGCCGGTGTTCGACGGCAGGTTCGTGTTCTGAGCCCTGTCGCCCTGTAGCCGCGGCGCAGCCTGCGATCGGGCTGGGCGGCATTCCGACGCAGCGACCGCAAGATACCTGAACACGGATTGCCTGACAGATCACCGTTGCCGTTTGGCTGCTGCTGCGCAGCCGATCGCAGGCTGCGCCAGCGGCTACATAAAGGCAAAAAAAACGCCAACCCTGGGTTGGCGTTTTTTCTTGTTGCCTACAGCTTGCTGCTCAAGGCTGCCTCACTCAGGCTTGCGGCGACCGAACCCCGGACGCTGGCCGGAACCGGCCGGGGCGCCGCGACGCTTGCCCGACGGTGCATCCTTGTCGACCAGGACGATGCCCGGACGCTTGGACTTCGGCGCTGGCTTGGCCGGGCGCCTGGTGTCGCTCGGACGATCCGCCACTGGCGTACCGCGACCCGACTCCCCACGCCCGGCAGCCGGACGCGGCGCCCGTGGAGCACGCTCGCCATCCTGGCGTGGCGCGGGCTTGCGGCCCGCACGCTCGCCTTCGATCTGCGGCTCGCGCAACGGGCGCGGGGCACCGGCGGCAGGCGCGCCATGGGCCGGACGCAGGGTCCGCACGCGCTCGCTCTTGCCCACCGGGCGCGAGGATTTGCGCTGCATGCGCTCCAGCTTGTCCTTGCTCTTGGCGTTGAGCTGCGGCAGCGCCACCGGCGTCAGGCCAACCTCGGCGCTGAGGACATCCACTTCGTACTGGCTCATTTCGCGCCAGCGGCCCATCGGCAGGTCGGAGTTGAGGAACACCGGACCGAAACGCACGCGCTTCAGGCGGCTGACCACCAGGCCCTGGGATTCCCACAGGCGACGCACTTCACGGTTGCGGCCTTCCATCACCACGCAGTGGTACCAGTGGTTGAAACCTTCGCCACCGGGCGCCTGCTGGATGTCGGTGAACTTGGCCGGGCCGTCTTCGAGCATCACCCCGGCTTTCAGGCGCTCGATCATCTCGTCGTCGACTTCGCCACGCACACGCACCGCGTACTCGCGGTCCATCTCGTAGGACGGGTGCATCAGGCGGTTGGCCAGCTCACCGTCGGTGGTGAACATCAGCAGGCCAGTGGTGTTGATGTCGAGGCGACCGATATTGATCCAGCGGCCTTCCCGTGGGCGTGGCAGCTTGTCGAACACGGTCGGGCGGCCTTCCGGGTCGTCGCGGGTGCAGATTTCGCCGTCGGGCTTGTTGTACATGATCACGCGGCGGACCGATTCGGACGCCTCTTCGCGCTTGATCACCTTGCCATCGATGGAGATGGCGTCATGCAGGTCGACGCGCAGGCCAAGGGTGGCCTCGACGCCATTGACCTTGATCCGGCCCTGGCTGATCCAGGACTCCACGTCGCGGCGCGAGCCGACGCCGATACGGGCGAGGACTTTCTGCAGCTTCTCGCCTGCTGGGCCGATTTCCTGCTGGTCTTGCTGATCTTCACTCATCTGGGCACCTCCCGGTGTGTCGATTCAGGCTTGAGTGGCCTGAACGCTAGTAAAAACAGGTCTTGTGGCGAAGGGATCGCCAAAGGGTCGCGAATCATACGCTCATGGCGCCGGTTGCGCATCAGAGACTAGCCGATAAGTGGCGGCCTAGCGGTTTTTCCGCTGGCCGGTGGATGTCCGGCATGTGAGCGCCAGACCTGCAGGAGCAAGCGGACGGCGGTCCGACTTGCCCGCGATCGGCAACGATGCGGCATGCCTGGCACAGCGCATCAACTTCATCGCGAGCAAGCTTCGCTCCTACAGAAGCGCGGCGCGATCAGTCTTCCCGTTCGCGTCTTTCGTTCTCGATGGCCTCGGCCAGCGCCAGGGCTTCGGCCTCTTCGTCGCTCAGTTCCGGAGCAGGCGGTTCCAGTGCTGCCACGGCGGCCAGCAGCTTGGCGCGGGCTTCGGCGACGCCGAGCACATCGTCGTCGGCCTCCAGCTCATCGCCAGCGTCTACTTCGAGTTCGGCCTCGTGCTCGGCTTCAAGCTCCCCTTCGTGCTCGACTTGCACTGCGGCTTCGGCTTCGGCTTCGGCTTCGGCTTCGGCTTCGGCACGAGTCTGCGCTTCGGGGTTGATCCCGGCGCCCACCTCGGCGTCGGCAACAGAATCGCCCCCGGACGAATCCACCGCGCCATCGCGATGCAGATCGTCGAAGTCGGTCTTGATCCCCTCCTCCATCGAGTCCAGCTCCAGCAGCAAGGTGTGGAAGCTGGTCTCTTCCTTCGGCTCCTCCGGCTCGGCGCTGGCGTCGGCCAGGGCTTGCAGGCTGGCGGGCACCGGCGCGTCGTCGAAGTCGAGGACCGGCTCGGTTTCGATCTCCCGCAGCTCGGCCAGCGGTGGCAGGTCGTCGAGGTTCTTCAGGTTGAAGTGATCGAGAAACGCCTTGGTGGTGGCGAACATCGCCGGCTTGCCCGGCACGTCACGGTAGCCGACCACCCGAATCCACTCGCGCTCCAGCAAGGTCTTGACGATCTGGCTGTTGACCGCCACGCCCCGCACATCCTCGATCTCGCCGCGGGTGATCGGCTGGCGGTAGGCGATCAGCGCCAGGGTTTCCAGCATCGCCCGGGAGTAACGCTGGGGCCGTTCTTCCCACAGCCGGCCGACCCAGGGCGCGAACTTTTCCCGCACCTGCAGGCGATAACCGGAAGCCACTTCCTTGAGTTCGAAGGCTCGCCCTTCGCAGGATTTGCCCAGAACGCTCAGCGCCTTCTTGAAGACCGCGGGGTCCGGCCGTTCGCCTTCCTCGAAGAGTTCGAACAGGCGCTCCATGGATTGCGGTTTTCCCGAGGCCAACAGAAAGGCTTCAAGCAGCGGCGCCAGCTCGCGGGGTTCATTCAGATTCATTGTTTCAGCTCGTTATTCGGCTCGCGCCCGCACATGGATAGCCGTGAAGGGCTCATTCTGTACCAGCTCGACCAGGGATTCCTTGACCAGCTCGAGGATCGCCATGAAGGTCACCACCACCCCCAGACGTCCTTCTTCCGCGCTGAACAGCTCGACAAAAGGCACAAACCCACCGCCCTTGAGCCGCTCCAGCACCTCGCTCATGCGCTCGCGGGTGGACAGCGCCTCGCGGCTGACCTGATGGCTTTCGAACATGTCGCCCCGGCGCAGCACCTCGGCCATGGACATCAGCACCTCTTCCAGGGCGACATCCGGCAGCAGCTTGCGCGCCCGGGCCTCCGGAGCGTCGAGCTTGGGCACTATGACGTCGCGGCCGACCCGGCTCAGGCCGTCGATGCCTTCGGCGGCGGCCTTGAAACGCTCGTATTCCTGCAGGCGGCGGATCAACTCGGCGCGCGGGTCTTCCTCTTCCTCTTCCACCTCGGCCGAGCGCGGCAACAGCATGCGCGACTTGATCTCGGCCAGCATGGCCGCCATCACCAGGTACTCGGCGGCCAGCTCCAGGCGCACCGACTGCATCAACTCGACATAGCCCATGTACTGGCGGGTGATTTCCGCCACCGGGATGTCGAGGATGTCGATGTTCTGTTTGCGGATCAGGTACAGCAGCAGGTCGAGCGGGCCTTCGAAGGCTTCGAGAAAGACTTCCAGGGCGTCGGGCGGGATATACAGGTCCAGCGGCATTTCCATGACCGCCTGGCCGTAGACCATCGCAAAGGGCAGCTCCTGCTGCGCTCCGGCCTGGTCGTCGACATGTTCCACTGCGGACATTCAGGCCTCGACCATGAAGGGAGCCGGGTCGCCGCAGCCGATACGGATCACTTCCGGCTCGCCGTCGGCCAGGTTGATCACGGTGGAGGCCATGATGCCGCCAAAACCGCCATCGATGATCAGGTCGACCTGATGTTCGAGCAGTTGGCGCATTTCATAAGGATCGTTCATCGGCTCGGTTTCGCCGGGCATGATCAGGCTGACGCTCATCAGCGGTTCGCCCAGTTCGGCCAGCAGGGCCAGGGCGATCGGATGGCTCGGCACCCGCAGGCCGATGGTGCGCTTCTTCGGGTGCAGCAACAGCCGCGGCACTTCGCGGGTGGCGTTGAGGATGAAGGTGTAAGGCCCCGGCAGATGCGCCTTGAGCAGGCGAAAGGTGCCGGTATCGATCTTGGCGAACAGGCCCAGCTGCGACAGGTCGCTGCAAATCAGCGCGAAGTTGTGTTTGTCATCCAGTTGCCGCAGGCGCCGCACACGCTCGACCGCGCTCTTGTCGCCGATCTGGCAGCCAATGGCGTAGGACGAGTCGGTCGGGTAGATCACCACGCCACCTGAGCGGATGATTTCGACAGCCTGTTTGATCAGGCGCGGTTGCGGGTTTTCCGGATGAATCTGGAAAAATTGACTCACATTCTCTACCTGTTCAGACGGCGGCAATAATTGGGTCATGTTTGAACCGACACCAGAGCGGCGGCAGATCCTCCGGAACAGGGCGATACTCGCCTATCTCGGACCAGCCTCCAGGGCCATGAAAATCACTGCCGGCGCTCACCAGCAGACCGAACTCCCGAGCAAGGATGGCCAGGCTGCCCACCTGCTCGGCGGGTTGATGGCCGTTGACCACCTCGATCGCGTGGCCACCCGCTTGAATATAGTCGGCAATCAGGCGGCGACGTTTGCTGCGGGTGAAATCGTAGTGCCAGGGATGGGCCAGGCTGACCCAGGCCCCCGCCGCGCGCAGCGTCTCGACGGTTTCCTCGAGGGTCGGCCAGTGCTGCTTGACGTCGCCCAGCTTGCCGGCCCCCAGCCACTTGCGAAAAGCTTCGGCGCGGTCCTTCACGAAACCGGCGCGCACCAGGTAGTCGGCGAAGTGCGGCCGGGCCGGCGCATTGCCGCTGTCGCCCAGCTCCCGCTGGATCGCCCGGGCCCCTTCGAGGGCGCCCGGCATGCCTTTGAGCGCGAGCTTGCGGCTTATTTCTTCGGAGCGCAGCCAGCGGCCATCGTGCAATTTGCCGATGGCTTCGACCAGTGACGGCGCATTGACGTCGAAACCGTAGCCCAGCACATGAATGGTCGCCCCACCCCAGGTGCAGGACAATTCGACGCCATTGACCAGTTGCATGCCCAGTTCCCGGGCCGCGAGGCGAGCCTCGTCGAGGCCTTCCAGGGTGTCATGATCGGTCAGGGCCAGGACTCGCACGCCTTTCTCGAACGCACGCGCAACCAGAGCCGCGGGCGCCAGGGCGCCATCGGAGGCCGTGCTGTGGCAGTGCAAATCAACATTCACGGGACTGTTCAACCTCAAGTCAGCTGGCGCTTTCGCTGCCATGGATGTTTGTTATTATGCCGCCACATCCTGCTTCTGGCTGCCACTGTGAAACAATTCATCGACTTCATCCCGCTGTTCCTGTTTTTCATCGTCTACAAAATCGATCCCCGAGTCGTCGACATTGCCGGTCAGCAACTGACCGTAGGCGGTATCTACAGCGCCACGGCGGTGTTGATCATCAGTTCCCTGGTGGTATACGGCGCGTTGTTCATCTCCCAGCGCAAGCTGGAGAAAAGCCAGTGGCTGACCCTGGTCGCCTGCCTGGTGTTCGGCAGCCTGACCCTGGCCTTCCACAGCGAGACCTTCCTCAAGTGGAAGGCGCCGGTGGTCAACTGGCTGTTCGCCCTGGCCTTTATCGGCAGCCACTTCATCGGCGACCGCCTGCTGATCAAGCGCATCATGGGCCACGCACTGACCCTGCCGGATCCGGTCTGGACCCGCCTGAACATCGCCTGGATCGCCTTCTTCCTGTTCTGCGGCGCCGCCAACCTGTTCGTCGCCTTCACCTTCCAGAGCATCTGGGTCGACTTCAAGGTCTTCGGTAGCCTGGGCATGACCGTGCTGTTCCTGGTCGGCCAGGGTATCTACCTGTCGCGCCATCTTCACGACACCGAACCCACCCCTTCGAAAACCGAGGACTGACATGCTTTACGCAATCATTGCTACAGACGTCGCCAACTCCCTGGAAAACCGCCTGGCCGCGCGCCCGGCGCACCTGGAGCGGTTGCAGCAGCTCAAGGCCGAAGGTCACGTGGTACTGGCCGGGCCACATCCTGCCGTCGACAGCAATGATCCCGGCGCCGCGGGTTTCACCGGCAGCCTGATCGTCGCCGAATTCGACTCGCTGAGTGCCGCCCAGGCCTGGGCCGACGCCGACCCTTACGTCGCCGCCGGTGTCTATGCCAGCGTCGTGGTCAAGCCGTTCAAGCAAGTCCTGCCGTAAACCCTCTCCCGCGCGGTGAACCTTATGGGTTCATCGCGCGCTCAATCGCTCATTATTCTCGTTTGACTGCCGACAACTTGCCCAACACTCGATTGGAATCAGGAGTTCCGATGCGCCAAGCTCCGTTGTGCCTGTTGTTGGTCATGTTAACGATCGGGGCGAGCGCCTCTGCCGAAGAAACCACGGACCCGGGGCATTCCACGCCTTTGTCCCTGAGTGCCGGCAGCCAGATCGGCGAATTGCAGCAGCGCCTGAAAGACAGCGAGCGCCAGCGCGAAGAGCTGACCCGGCAATTGCAGGGCGCCGACAGCGAGCGCGAAAGCGCCCAGCTGAGCCGCCTGCGCCAGGAGAACCAGCGCCTCAAGCTGCAACTGCGCGAGGCTCAGGCCAGTTCCGCGCCGCGCCTGCTGACCGATCAGCAGCAATGGTTCGTCACTGGCGCCGGGGTAGCGCTATTGGCCCTGCTCTGCGGTATCTTCGCCAGTGGTGGACATAGGAAGCGTCGACAATGGCTAAATTGAGTGATTCATGAGCGAGCTGTTACTGATTGACGATGACCAGGAGCTCTGCGAGCTCCTGACCAGTTGGCTAGGCCAGGAAGGTTTTCAGGTACGGGCCTGCCACGATGGCCTGAGCGCCCGACGCGCCCTGGCCGATCGCGCCCCGGCGGCGGTGGTGCTGGACGTGATGCTGCCCGACGGCAGCGGCCTGGAATTGCTCAAGCAGTTGCGCAACGACCACCCGGACCTGCCGGTGCTGATGCTCTCGGCCCGCGGCGAGCCCCTGGACCGCATCCTCGGCCTGGAACTGGGCGCCGACGACTACCTGGCCAAACCCTGCGACCCACGCGAACTGACGGCCCGCCTGCGCGCCGTGCTACGCCGCAGCCACCCGACCGCAGTGTCCAGCCAGATGGAGCTGGGCGACCTGTGTTTCAGCCCGGTACGCGGCGTGGTCAGCATCGATGAACAGGACATCACCCTCACCGTTTCCGAAAGCCGCCTGCTGGAAGCCTTGCTCAAGCAACCGGGCGAACCGCTGGACAAGCAGGAGCTGGCGCAGATCGCCCTGGGCCGCAAGCTGACCCTGTACGACCGTAGCCTGGACATGCACGTCAGCAACCTGCGCAAGAAGATCGGCCCGCACCCCGACGGCCGCCCGCGCATCGTCGCCCTGCGCAGCCGTGGCTACTACTACAGCCTCTGAACAGATCGCAGCGCCTTGTAGCCGCTGCCGCTACAGGGTGCGCAGTCGCCTGCTATGTCAGTTTCGCCAAAAAACCTCTTTACCCAAGCTTTACCCTTCGCTGACCGCCGCTGACCTTGATCTCCGTAATCTGCACACATCCGGAACTGACCGGGAATGAGACGAGGAGATACGCTATGCGCAAGACCCTGATCGCTCTGATGTTCGCCGCCGCCCTGCCGACCGTGGCCATGGCCATGCCGGAAGGCGCAGGCCCCATGGGTCCGATGGATGGCCCGCGCCACAGCGAACACATGCGCGGCAAAGGCCCTTACAGCCAGCTGGACTTGAGCCACGAACAGCGCCAGCAGATCCGCAAGCTGATGGGTGAGCAGATGCACGAGCGCAAGCAGCTGGTGCAGAAGTACCTGGAAAAACTGTCGCCGGCCGACCAGAAGGCCATGAAGGACGAGATCGCCGCCAAGCGCCAGAAAACCGAAGCGGATATCCGTGCCCTGCTCAAGCCGGAACAACAGAAAGAGTTTGACGCCATCCAGAAGAAACATGCCGAGCGCCGCGCCGAATGGGCCGAATTCAAGGCCTGGAAAGCGCAACAGCCGCAAAAAGCGCAATAATGCTCGAGGTTCTGTACGGACAGTCGCAGGCCGTTTATGTACAGAACCTAGCGCTTATCCCAGCCCAGTGGCGCCCCCACTGGGCTTTCCTTGTTTGAGGACTTCCCGTGCGTTCATTGTTCTGGCGCATCCTCGCCAGCTTCTGGCTGGCCATCGCCCTGGTTGCAGGGTTGTCGATTCTGCTTGGCCACATGCTGAACCAGGATGCCTGGATCCTCAGTCGCCATCCGGGCCTCAATACCCTGGCCGAAGAATGGACGCGCACCTACGAAGAACAGGGCGAAGACGCCGCCCAGGAGATCCTCGAGCAGCGCAAGCACCAGTATCACGTCAACGTACAGGTACTGAACGAAGCCGGCGACCCGGTGGTCCGCGGCACCTTCCCGCGCCGCGCGGCGGCCTTCGAGGCCCGGCAGAACAACGATGACCGGCGCCTGCCCTGGCGGCGCCTGACCGCCGAATACACCAGCCCGAAAACCGGCGAAACCTACCTGCTGATCTACCGCATTCCCCATCCAGAACTGGACGCCTGGCACCGCGACAGCCTGCTGTGGCCGCTGAGCGCCCTGACCATCGCGCTGGTGGTGCTGACCCTGTTCAGCCTGCTGGTGACCCTGTCCATCACCCGCCCCCTCAGCCGTTTGCGCGGAGCGGTGCATGACCTGGGGCAAACCACTTACCAACAGAACAGCCTGGCCCGCCTGGCGGACCGTCGCGACGAGTTCGGCGTGCTGGCCAAGGACTTCAACCGCATGGGTTCGCGCCTACAGAGCCTGATCGGCAGCCAGCGCCAGCTGCTGCGCGATGTCTCCCACGAGCTGCGCTCGCCGCTGGCGCGCCTGCGCATCGCCCTGGCGCTGGCCGAACGCGCCACGGCTGAGGAGCGCGAGCGCCTGTGGCCGCGCCTGACCCGCGAGTGCGATCGCCTGGAAGCGCTGATCAGCGAAATCCTGGTACTGGCCCGGGTCGATGCCGACAACGCCAGCGCCGAAGAGGTGGACCTCAACGCCCTGCTCGACAACCTGCAGAAGGATGCCCAACTGGCCTGCCCGGAACAACCGGTGAAGATTCAGGCCGAAGCGCAGCTCAATCTCAAGGGCTGGCCGACCATGATCGAACGGGCGGTGGACAATCTGCTGCGCAATGCCCAGCGCTTCAACCCGGCCGGGCAGCCGATCGAAGTGCGGGCATTGCGTCAGGGAGATCGGATCGTGCTCAGCGTGCGCGATCACGGCCCCGGGGTGGAGGCCGAACATTTGCGTCAGCTGGGCGAACCCTTCTACCGCGCCCCGGGCCAGACCGCGCCGGGTCACGGGCTGGGCCTGGCCATCGCCCGGCGCGCCGCGGAACGCCATGGCGGCAGCCTGACCCTGGACAATCATCCGCAGGGTGGTTTTATCGCCAGCCTGGAGTTGCCGTTGGTACCTGGGACCCCGGTTCAGCCTTGAGCCCCATCGCGGCAAGCTCGCACCTACAGGAGGACGTCATTCCTTGTAGGAACGAGCTTGCTCGCGATAAACCCGCAAGAACGTCGCGAATAATCGCTCAGGCCTTGCCCGGCCAGGCACTGACGAACTCCGCCGTATCCACCTTGGGCGCGACCCGTGGCTCGTTCAGCGGTGTGCCCAGGTACAGGAAGGCGATGATTTCTTCACCTTCTCCCAGCCCAAGGCCCTTGGCCACATGGGGCGAATAGGACAACTCGCCGGTACGCCACACCGCACCGATCCCCTGGGCGTAGGCCGCCAGCAGGATGCCATGGGCGGCGCAGCCGGCCGCCAGCCGTTGCTCCGACTTCGGCACCTTGAAGTGCTCCTGCAGGCGAGCCACCACAACCACCACCAACGGCGCGCGCAGCGGCATGGCACGAGCCTTGTCCAGGGCCGCCTGGGTCACTTCGCCACCCTGCAATTGCACCGCTTCCACCAGCAGCTCGCCCAACTGTTCACGGGCTGCGCCTTCCACCGTCAGAAAGCGCCAAGGCCGCAACTGGCCGTGATCCGGGGCGCGCAATGCCGCCGCGAACAGCGCTTCGCGTTGCGCCGCTGTCGGCGCCGGGTCCACCAGGCGCGGTACGGAAACACGGTTGAGCAATGCGTCGAGAGCCTCCATCGGCCACCTCCTGAAGAAAATGTCCGGCCATTCTACCGATAAGTGCCTTCCGGGTGCCGGTTTACATGCTCTGCGCCGCAGGTAGAATGGCGCCCTCCTTATCAGCCCCGAGCGGACCTCATGGCGTTGCCGACCCTACGGATCATTGGTTTCATCATCGGCATTTTCCTGATCACCCTGGCCATCGCCATGGTCATTCCGATGGCGACCCTGGTGCTGTTCGAGCGCACCGGCGACCTGCCGTCGTTCCTCTGGGCCAGCATGATCACTTTCGTCGCCGGCCTCGCCCTGGTGATACCGGGGCGCCCGGAACATGTGCACCTGCGCCCGCGGGACATGTACCTGCTGACGGTGTCCAGCTGGCTGGTGGTGTGCATCTTCGCCGCCCTGCCGTTTTTGCTGACCCAGCACATCAGCTACACCGACTCGTTCTTTGAAAGCATGTCCGGCATCACCGCCACCGGCGCCACCGTGCTCAGTGGGCTGGACAGCATGTCGCCGGGCATCCTGATGTGGCGTTCCCTGCTGCACTGGCTCGGCGGCATCGGCTTCATCGGCATGGCGGTGGCGATCCTGCCGCTGCTGCGCATCGGTGGCATGCGCCTGTTCCAGACCGAATCCTCGGACCGCTCGGAAAAGGTCATGCCGCGTTCGCACATGGTGGCGCGATTGATCGTGGCGGCCTATGTCGGCATCACCATTCTCGGCAGCCTGGCCTTCTGGTGGGCCGGGATGAACCTGTTCGACGCGATCAACCACGCGATGTCGGCAATTTCCACCGGCGGCTTCTCCACCTCCGACGCCTCGCTGGCGCACTGGCCGCAACCGGCGGTGCACTGGGTGGCGGTGGTGGTCATGATCCTCGGCAGCCTGCCGTTCACCCTGTACGTCGCGACCCTGCGCGGCAACCGCCGGGCGCTGATCAAGGACCAGCAGGTCCAGGGCTTGCTCGGCATGCTGCTGGTGACCTGGCTGGTGCTCGGCACCTGGTACTGGTGGACCACCCAGCTGCACTGGCTGGAAGCCCTGCGTCACGTCGCACTGAACGTCACCTCGGTGGTCACCACCACCGGCTTCGCCCTGGGCGACTACAGCCTGTGGGGCAACTTCTCGCTGATGCTGTTCTTTTACCTGGGCTTCGTCGGCGGCTGTTCCGGCTCGACCGCCGGCGGGATCAAGATTTTCCGCTTCCAGGTCGCCTACATCCTGCTCAAGGCCAACTTGAACCAACTGATCCACCCGCGCGCGGTGATCAAGCAGAAGTACAACGGTCACCGCCTCGACGAAGAAATCGTCCGTTCGATCCTGACCTTCTCGTTCTTCTTCGCCATCACCATCTGCGTGATCGCCCTGGCGCTGTCGCTGCTGGGGGTGGACTGGATGACCGCCCTGACCGGCGCGGCCAGCACGGTATCGGGGGTGGGCCCGGGCCTGGGCGAAACCATCGGCCCAGCCGGCAACTTCTCCACCCTGCCGGACGCCGCCAAGTGGATTCTGTCCTTGGGCATGCTGCTCGGCCGGTTGGAGATCATCACCGTATTCGTGTTGTGTATTCCGGCATTCTGGCGTCACTGACTGCGGCACCGGACTCCTGCAGTCGTGCCCGGTATTCGCCGGGCGTGGCATCGAACCAGCGACGAAAGGCGCGGAAAAAGTTGCTCGGGTCGGCAAACCCCAACAGATAGGCAATCTCCAGCAGGGTCATGCTTGGCTGTGCCAGGTACTGCTCGGCCAGCTCGCGCCGGGTGTCGTCGAGCAGGGTCTGGAAACTGGTGCCCTCCTCCTGCAAACGCCGTTGCAGGGTGCGCTGGGACAGGTGCAGGGTCTGGGCCACGGCTTCGCGTTTCGGCTCCCCCTGAGGCAACAACCGACACAGCGCCTGACGCGCCTTGTGCGTCACCCGGCTTTCGGAGAACCGCGCCAGGTATTCACCGGCGAAGCGGTCATGCAGCAGCGCCATGGCCTCATTGGCGGTCGGCAACGGTGCCTCCATATCGGCCCGCTCGAAAATCAATGCATCGTAAGGCGCGTTGAACACCAGCGGCGCATGAAACACCTGTTTGTAGGGCGCCAGATCGACAGGCACGGCCCCCTGCATCAGGACTTGACGCGGCTGCAGCGTTCGCCCGGTCAACCAGCCACACAGCGCCAGCGCACAGGCCAGCGAGGCTTCGGCACTTTGCCGGGTGGGCGGCAGATGATCGCCGTGTACCGTCAGAATCAGCGCATAACCTTCAGGTAAGAGTCGGAAACTCAGATCAGCGCTTTCCGCGATGATCCGCTGGTAGCGCACCAAACGCTGGAAACCCTCGGCCAGGGTACGACTGGACATCAGCGCATACCCGGCCACGTTGAAGGAGGCCGGGCGCACCACCTTGCCCATGTTCAGGCCGATCGCCGGGTTGCCGGACTGTTCCACCGCACGCTGCCAGAGACGCGTCATCGAGTCCTGGGGGAAACGCGCGTCCGGATCGTCCAGCGCGGCATAGTCGAGCCCGATCTGCTTGAACAATGCACGGCAATCCAGGCCGTCCATCTCCAGAGCTTTGACAATTCCCATCGCCCAGCTTGCAGAAGTCGTTCGTTCGCTCATGGTGGGTTCTTTTACATGATGAGCCGCATCCCACGGCCGATTTTCCAAGGATACTAACCCGTAGAGCGTAATCTGCCCCCCTTTATTATCAAGGACTCCAGCCCGAATAAATTTACAGGCTGGGGTTTGATAGGGCCTCTTGGGCCCTCAATGCCAACATAATGACAGCCTGTCATTCCCTCCTTCGGCGTCCTGCCGACTGAACACCAACCCTATTTGCAAGCCACCGACCAAAGCTGGTCCAGCCTCGCCGTATAGCTCTGACTCATCATCTACTGGCGCATCCCCCACGCAAATAGGACGCGGACACGATGCTACATATGAGCTAGATCAGTTGGATTCAAACGTGGGTCGCTATACTGGCTACCGCCCAGCATCGACTTAAGGTCTCCACTATGACTCATTCGACCAGTGACCAACTTGATGTAGTCATTATCGGTGGGGGGCAGTCAGCCTTGGCGGTGGCGTATTTCCTGCGCCGAACTCGACTATCGTTCGTCATCCTCGACGCAGAGGAAGAGCCCGGTGGTGCCTGGCGGCATGGCTGGAACTCGCTGCGTTTATTCTCACCGGCCACTTGGAGCTCGATACCCGGCTGGATGATGCCGCCCGCGCAAGAGGGCTACCCAACCCGAAATCATGTGGTCGACTACCTCATCCAATATGAGCAACGCTACCAATTTCCGGTTGAACGCCCGGTTCGGGTCGTTTCTGTGGAACGCTTAGAGTCTGGCTTACGAGTACGTTCCGACGGCAAGTATTGGGATGCCAAGGTTGTAATCAGCGCTACCGGCACCTGGAGCAATCCGTATATCCCTCACTACCCTGATGCCGAGTTATTCGCCGGTCGGCAATTGCATTCCGCGAACTATGTCGATGCACAAGCGTTTGCTGGCAAGAAGGTTTTGGTGGTGGGTGGTGGCAATTCAGGAGCGCAGATTTTGGCAGAAGTATCCAAGGTCGCCGAGACCACTTGGGTAACAGCTACTGAACCGGTCTTTTTGCCTGACGATGTGGATGGACGGGTGCTGTTCGAGCGCGCCACTCAACGCTTGAAGGCCCAGCAAGAGGGGGGTGTCATTGACCAGCCAGTCGGCGGGTTGGGAGACATCGTCATGGTGCCGCCCGTTGTAGAAGCCCGTGAGCGTAATGCTCTCAAGTCTGTACGCCCATTTGAACGTTTCACTCGCGATGGCGTGATGTGGGCCAATGGATCTGAATCTGCAGTGGACGTGGTCATTTGGTGTACCGGGTTCAGGCCCGCACTTCAGCATCTGGATACGTTGGGGGTAATCGACACTGAAGGTCGTGTTGAGGTCGAAGGCACTCACTCGATCCAAGAACCAAGACTATGGCTGGTGGGCTATGGCGAGTGGACAGGTTCGGCCTCCGCCACGCTGATCGGTGTAACACGCACAGCACGCAGCACAGTCAATGAGATCGCGACCTATCTTGGCGATCCGTCCGTGGCCTAGTGCGCCTACACCCCAGGAGTAGAGGACATGAATGAAATGATCGTGCGCTGGTCACCTTTGAGTCGCCTTAAAGTTTAATACGACACGCCTGACTGCCCGCCTCAAATAATTACAGTCTTTGGGCAAGTCACAAGGTCCTAGGGGAAATAGCGATGCCTAAGTTGGTTAACCCCCTGTTCGACAATGATGCTGCGTTTCTTTCAATGGCAGCCGCTGCAGCAGCTCTGGCAGGAGTGTCTATCGAAACCCTCAACAGTCAGTGTTTTTGCATAAGCCTAGATAAAGATGCCCTACGTAAGACCCTGGAGTCGACACTCGGTCAGCCCGGTTTGTTTGAGCTTGTGCAGCAACGTTGCCCTCATCTATTCGCCACCCATCCAGTCTTCATCGCACCGGCGCACTTGGATCGCATGGCGCAGGTGGTGCGCGCAGTCGAAGCCGTCGTTGCACTCCCGGCTTACCGTGAGGAAGTGCTGGCTCACTCTCCTGCTATCGCACGACATGATCCGGGAGGGGGCAAGGGTGTGTTCTTTGGGTATGACTTTCATGTCACTGAGAATAATTTCGGCCTGATCGAGATCAACACCAATGCTGGTGGAGCAATGCTCAATGCCGTGTTGTCACGAGCGCAGCACGCCTGCTGCCCGGCGATAGAACAACTGCTGCCACCATCGACAAGGGCCGAAACGTTTGAAAGCAAAATCATTGCAATGTTTCGTCAGGAGTGGTCACAGTACGGCCTGGATAAACCGTTACGCAGTATTGCCATTGTCGATGAGTCGCCCGAACAACAGTACCTGTACCCAGAATTCCTGCTGTTCCAACAGCTGTTCCAGCGTCATGGACTAGAAGCGGTGATCATCGATCCCTCCGAGCTCAGCCTGAGGGATGGTCTGCTTTGGCATGACCGGTTGGCCATCGATATCGTCTACAACCGTTTGACCGACTTTTCCCTTGAGGCCGTTGGCAACGCCACACTGCGCCAAGCCTACCTTGAACGAGCAACCCTACTCACACCACACCCGCAAGCCCACGCCTTATACGCAGATAAGCGCAATCTGGCCCTACTCTGCGATGCCCAGCGATTGAAAGCATGGAAAGTGCCTAAAGCCACCCAAGATCTATTACTGACCAGCATTCCGCATACCGAAATAGTAACGACAGAAAATGCCGAACGTCTGTGGCGGGAGCGCCGGGCGCTGTTCTTCAAACCTTGCACCGGGTTTGGCAGCCGGGCTGCCTACCGAGGTGACAAACTCACTCAGCGGGTCTGGAAGGAGATTCTCTCCGGTAATTATGTTGCCCAAGCCTTGATCTTACCTGGCCAACGAACGCTATCAGCCGAAACTACGGCCCAAGTGCTGAAGTTCGACGTTCGTAACTACGTCTATGCTGGCGATGTACTGTCGGTGGCCGCACGGCTATACCAAGGCCAGACAACCAATTTCCGAACCTTGGGGGGCGGTTTCGCACCCGTGTATCCAGGCCCTCAAACTAGACAGATCATTCATTCAGGTAACCGTTAAGGAAGGCAGGAGTCCGGTACCGTCACCCATATCAGACAAGGCACACCTAAGCTTGCATGATGCTTTCGGCACAGCGAACACCCTATGTGGGTGGCCAGCCAGATGGGGCACAAAGACTGGACCATGATTGCTCGGATTTGTGGTTGCTGGATGCCTTCTGCCGACGTCGATGCAGGAGGACGAGCGGAGGCTCTTTTCAGTGGTAATGCCAAGGTTATGACAACATTGCCTCTACAGGCCGCATTTTCCGGGCATCTCACCAAGGATACTAAAGTGGCGCCTATTGTCACTGGCCCTAGCCATTGATGACTCTAGACTCAATAAAGTCCCCGCAGAGCATCCCGCTGACAGAACAACAACCACAGAGATCGCAGTCGTGGATAACATCAAGCAATTCAACAGCTTCGCCGAGTTCTATCCCTATTACCTGAGCGAACACAGCAACAGCACCTGTCGCCGCCTGCACTTCGTTGGCACGACCCTGGTGATCTTCATCCTCGCCTTCGCCATCGGCAAAGGCGCCTGGCTGTTGCTGCTGGCCCTGCCGGTGGCCGGCTACAGTTTCGCCTGGGTCGGTCATTTCTTCTTCGAAAAGAACCGCCCGGCCACCTTCCAGCATCCGCTCTACAGCCTTCTGGGCGATTTCGTCATGTACCGCGACATGCTGACCGGCAAGGTGCCGTTCTAGGCCTGGCCGGACACCAAGCCGTCCCGCGCAGCCAGTGCAGGACTGGATCCAAGGCATAGACTCCAATCGTTGCGCAAAAACAACAAGAGGATTGCCGATGAACGCTCATGCCCGTTTCACCCACATGAAGGATGGCACCCAGGAAGACTGGGCGATCATCGCCGCGGATTTCAGCGCCTACGCCAAGCAGTTGCCAACGCGCATCGTGGCGCACCTGAAGTTGCTCGATGGCGATTTTGGCGGCTTCCCGGTGGACCGCCTGACCCACTCGCTGCAAACCGCCAGCCGGGCCTGGCATGACGGTCGCGATGAGGAATATGTGGTCTGCGCCCTGCTCCACGACATCGGCGACACCCTGGGTTCCTACAATCACCCGGACATCGCCGCAGCGATCCTCAAGCCGTTCGTCAGCCCCGAGAACCTGTGGATGGTGGAAAAGCACGGGATCTTCCAGGGCTACTACTTCTTCCATCACTTGGGCATGGACCGGCACCTGCGCGAGCAATTCAAGGAGCACCCGCTGTACCTGCGGACCGTCGAATTCTGTGCCAAGTACGACGCCGCGGCATTCGATCCGGACTACGACAGCCTGCCCCTGAGCTTTTTCGAACCCATGCTCGAACGCCTGTTCGCCCAGCCGAAAAACTCGATCTACAAGGCGGCCATGCAGGAACACGCGCCGGCCTGAGGTGAGCTGCACTGCCCCTCGCGAGCAAGCTCGCTACAGGGTACGCGGCGTCTGTAGGAGCGAGCGTGCTCGCGATAACGTCCGCCCGGCCGGCACCGGGCCTCTCAAGCCAGCTCCGCGACCTTGGCCAGTTCGGCCTTGCGCTGCGCCTCCCGTGCCTGGGCGTCGGCCAGCCGATACAGCTCGATGGTGCCGTCCCAATGCTCGATCAGGGCGGTGCACGACTCGACCCAATCCCCGCAATTGAGGTAGTCCACTGCGCCGACTTTGCGGATCTCGGCATGGTGAATGTGCCCGCACACCACGCCGTGCAGCTCGCGCTTCACGCATTCGTGAGCGATGGCTTCCTCGAAGTCACTGATGAAGCTGACCGCGGTCTTGACCTTGTGCTTGAGGTAGGCCGACAACGACCAGTAACCATAGCCGTAACGCGCCCGCCAGTGATTCAGCCAGCGGTTGAGGGTCAGGGTGAATTCGTAGGCCGAGTCGCCGAGAAAGGCCAGCCAGCGGTGGTAGCGGGTGATGACATCGAACTGGTCGCCATGGATCACCAGCAGGTGCCGGCCGTCGGCGGTGACGTGCACCGCCTCGTCCACCAACTGGATATTGCCCAGGATCAGCTTCGAATAACGGCGCAGGAATTCGTCGTGGTTGCCGGTGATATAGATCACCTCGGTGCCGCGCTTGCTCATGGTCAGCAGGCGGCGGATGACGTTGGTGTGTGCCTGGGGCCAGTACATGCCGCCGCGCAGCTTCCAGCCGTCGATGATGTCGCCGACCAGGTAGATCCGGTCGGCGTGATAGCCCTTGAGGAACTGCGACAGATGCTCCGCCTGGCAGTCCCGGGTGCCCAGATGCACATCGGAAATCCACAAGGTGCGCACGCGTTGTTTACGGCTGGGTCTGGCGAGTTCGGCACTGGTCATGGGCACGCTCCTGCATTTTCTGCGAGCTTGCACCCGGGCGATTAATCGCCTGTGACAGAAATACGGCAGTCCGATGACAGCGCTGAACCCCGGGCCGCCGGTGTAGACTGCCGCTCTGCCAAGGAGACTGCGATGAGACCGATCCTCACGCTACGCCAATACAGCCACGACCTGATCGTCCACAGCCACGAACACGCGCAACTGGTGTTCGGCCTGTCGGGCCAGCTCGACTTCGAGGTCGACGGCCAGGGCAGCCAGGTGGTCCAGCAGAGTTTCGTGGTGGTGCCCTCCGGCGCCCATCACGCCTGCGGCAGCCCCAACGGCAGCCGCTGCCTGGTGCTCGACGTGCCCGACGAACATTGGCTGGTGCAGTCGCTGGGCGATCACGCCGATGCCAGTCGCCGCCTGCTCGACAACGCCGGGCGCCTGCCCCTGGATACGGCGCAGAGCCAGCTGGTCAACTGGCTGGCCGGCAGCCCGGTCGACGACCCGCTGATTGCCCAGCAAGGCGCCGTGCTGTTGCTGGCCAGCCTCAACCAGGCCAGCCCCACCACTGTCGGCGGCCGACGCCTGCCCTTCGCCGCCTTGAATGCGCATATCGACCAACACGCCGCCCATCCGCTGCAAGTGGCCGACCTGGCGCGGATCGCCGGGCTGTCCAGCGCTCGCCTGCATGCGCGGTTTGTCGCCGAATGCGGGCAGACGCCGATGGACTACATCCGCAGCCGGCGCCTGCACATGGCCGCCGGCCTGTTGCGCGACTCGGCACTGCCTATCGGCGAAATCGCCAGCCGCGTCGGCTACAGCTCGCAGAGTGCTTTCGCCGCGGCGGTGCTGCGCGAGTTCGGCGTCTCCCCCGGCAGGCTGCGGCGCACGACAGACCACCGCTAGGCTGTCGACAAAAAACGCGAGGATCGCGACAGACCGGGTCCTGCCCAGGCTTTTAGACTGGCACCGCTCCGCTCAACTGTCTTGAAGGATTGAAATGACTCCGCGTACTGCCCTTGGCGCCCTGCATATCGGCGCATTGATGTTCGGCCTCACCGGTGTATTCGGCAAACTCGCCGCCGCGTCCCCGGCCATCATCGTCTTTGGTCGCGCGGCGTTCGCGGTGCTCGCCCTGGCATTCTTCGCCCGCTGCGCCAGCAGCATCCGCTGGCAACGGCTGCAGGCGACGGACTGGTGGCGCCTGCTGCTCAGCGGCTTGTTGCTGGCCGGGCACTGGGTGAGTTTCTTCATCGCGGTGAAAGTCGCGGGCGTGGCCGTCGCCACCCTGGGTTTCGCCAGCTTCCCGGCCTTCACGGTGATCCTCGAGGGGCTGATTTTCCGCGAGCGCATCCGCCTCAACGAAATCATCCTGGTGGCCCTGGTCAGCGTCGGCCTGGTGCTGGTCACGCCGGATTTCGACCTCGCCAGCCAAGCCACCAGCGGGCTGCTCTGGGCCATGGGATCGGGCCTGCTGTTCGCCTTGCTGTCATTGAACAACCGCGCCAGCTCGGCGCGCATCCCGGCGGTGCAGGCGGCGCTGTGCCAGAACGTGGTGGTTGCCTTGTGCCTGCTGCCGGTAGCGGCGCCAGGGTTGAGCGAGGTGCGCGCCCTCGACTGGTTGTGGATCAGCCTGCTCGGCATCTTCTGCACCGGCCTGGCCCACAGCCTGTTCGTCGCCAGCCTCGCGGTGATCAAGGCGCGCACCGCGGCGGTGGTGTTCGCCCTGGAGCCGGTCTACGGGATTACCGTGGCCTGGCTGCTGTTCAACGAAACGCCGACGCTGCGCATGCTGATCGGCGGCGTCTTGATCATCTTCGCCATCGTGGTCTCCAGCAGCCTGTCCGGCTCAAGCCAAAAAACCGTAGCGGCGCAAGCCCCGTCTCACTGAGTGCGGTCGTTGTGGCCGAGGTCGCGCTGCGGGTCGATCTGGTCGCGCACCCGCTGCTTGAGCACCTTGGCCTCGGGGAAACCGCCATCGGCCTTGCGCTCCCAGATCTGCACGCCGTCGCAGGTAATGCGGAACGTACCGCCGGTGGCCGGTTCCAGGGACACCTTGCCCAGGTCGTCGCTGAAGGTGCTCAGCAGTTCCTGGGCCAGCCAGGCGGCGCGCAGCAGCCACTGGCACTGGGTGCAATAGGTGATGACCACTTCGGGTTTACGTTCTGTCATGGTGCTGCCGACTCCTGGGCTCAAGGGCGTCGTTATAATAGCCGCCTTTATCGCTCGCCCCGAGATCCATGATGCGTCGTTTGCTGTCCTGCCTGATCCTGTGTTTGCTCCCCGTGTTCCTGCACGCCGCCGAAGCGCCACGACCGAAGATCGGCCTGGTGTTGTCCGGCGGCGCCGCCCGTGGCCTGGCACATATCGGCGTGCTCAAGGCCCTGGAGGAGCAAGGCGTGAAGATCGATGCGATTGCCGGTACCAGCATGGGCGCGGTGATCGGCGGGCTGTACGCCTCGGGCTACAAGATCGACGAGCTGGAAAAGCTGGCCCTGGGCATCGACTGGCAACAGGCGCTGTCCGACGCACCGCCCCGGGAAGACATACCGTTCCGGCGCAAGCAGGATGACCGCGACTTCCTGGTGAAACAGAAACTCAGCTTCCGCGACGACGGCAGCCTCGGCCTGCCGCTGGGGGTGATCCAGGGCCAGAACCTGGCGCTGCTGCTGGAAAGCATGCTGGCCCACGCCAGCGACACCCGGGACTTCGACAAGCTGCCGATCCCCTTCCGTGCGGTCGCCACGGACATCGCCAGCGGCGAAAAAGTGGTATTTCGCAAGGGCCACCTGCCCCGGGTGATTCGCGCCAGCATGTCGATCCCGGCGGTGTTCGCCCCGGTGGAGATGGATGGCCGGCTGCTGGTGGACGGTGGCATGACCGACAACATTCCACTGGATGTGGCCCGCGACATGGGCGTGGACATCGCCATTGTGGTCGACATCGGCACCCCGCTGCGCTCGCGCCAGCAACTGGCGACCGTGGTCGATGTGCTGAACCAGTCGATCACCCTGATGACCCGGCGCAACTCCGAGGAACAACTGGCCTCCCTGCACAAGAGTGACGTGCTGATCCAGCCACCCCTGGCCAGTTTCGGGGTCACCGACTTCGGCCGCGCCCGGGAAATGATCGATGCCGGTTATCGCGCCACCCGCATCCTCGACGCACGCCTGGCGCCGCTGCGCCGGGCCGAACCGATGGATGCCGGACTCAGCGCCGCGCGCATGCCCAGCCAGCGTACCCCGATCATCACCGCGATCCGGGTGGAAAACGATTCGAAGGTCAGCGACGACGTGATCCGCTACTACATCCGCCAGCACATCGGCGAGCCTCTGGACCTGGGCCGGCTGCAGACCGACATGGGCACGTTGTACGGCCTGGACTACTTCGAGCAGGTGCAATACCGCGTGGTCCACAAGGGCAATGACCACACCCTGGTGATCAACGCCCGGGGCAAACGCAGCGGCACCGATTACCTGCGCCTGGGGCTGAACCTGTCCGACGACATGCGCGGCGACAGCGCCTTCAACCTGGGCGCCAGCTACCGGGTCAACGGTATCAACAGCCTCGGCGCCGAATGGCTGACCCGGGTGCAGATCGGCGATCAGCAAGAGCTCTACAGCGAGTTCTATCAGCCGCTGGATGTCGGCTCGCGCTACTTCATCGCGCCTTACATCGGCATCGAGTCGCAGAATATCGAAGCCGTGCTGGATAACGACCCGATCGCCGAATACCGCCTGGAGCGCTACGGTCTCGGCCTCAATATCGGGCGCCAGATCGGCAACAGCGGCGAGATCCGCTTCGGCGTCGGCGAGGCCTGGGGCAAGGCCGATGTGCGCGTCGGCGACCAGGACCTGCCCAGCGAAAGCTTCAACGAGGGCTACTACGAACTGCGCTACTCGTTCGACTCCCTGGACAATGTCTACTTCCCCCACGCGGGCGAGGACATCGGCCTGTCGCTGCGCCAGTTCGAACCCAGCCTGGGCTCGGACAAGCGCTACCGGCAGTGGGAGTTCAAGCTGGACAAGGCCCTGAGCAGCGGCCCGAACACCTTTATCCTCGGCGGTCGGTATGGCCGGACCCTGGATGAGGCCGAAGTGGTGACCTCAAGCTTCGTGCTGGGTGGCGCCCGCCAGCTGTCAGGCTTCCGCCAGGATGCCCTGTCGGGCCAGAACATCAGCCTGATGCGCGGCGTCTACTACCGGCGGCTGACACCCCGCTCCTACCTGCCCCTGGACTTCCCGCTGTATATCGGCGGCTCCCTGGAGCGAGGACGGGCCTGGAACAACGACAACGAGTTCGACAGCGGCTACATCAACGCCGCCAGCGTTTTCCTCGGTTTCGACACGCCGCTGGGGCCGCTGAATTTCAGTTATGGCATCAACGACGACAACCAGAAAGCGGTCTACCTCAACCTGGGCCAGACGTTCTGAGGCTGGACGTCCGACTCGGTTTCGGCCTTGGTGCCGGAGCCCGGCTCGTCTGGCTCCTCCAGGCGCCAGACGATCGAGTCGGCATTGAAGGGTGCCGGTGTGACAGCGGGAGACGCCGGAGCGCTGGAGGGTTCGGAAGGTGCGACCAGGTCCCAGTCGACATCGATCGAAGGCTCGCGATCGGCAAGCCGATCCCCTGCCTGGGGCTGTACCGGAGCAACAGGAGGGGGTGATCTGAACGACTCCTGGGCTGCCGCCGTCGTCACCGCAGTGGCCAGCGCTCGCATGGGCCGGCTCTCGGGCGTCAGCCGCGCTTCCGCTACGGCTGCGGACCGACGACGCCGACGCATGACCAGCAGCACCAGCAAGGCCGTCAGCAGCAAGGCGGCAAGCATCAGCCAGGGATTCGAGCCTTCGGCCTCTGGCGCCTGTTCGGCTGGCGGGGGTGGACTGACAGCGGCGGGTGTCACGGGTACAGGTGCGGAAGCCGGAACGGGACTATCGGCAGGTTCACTTTGGAACTCGGTCAACTGACGTTGCAGTTCCACCAGCTGTTGCTGCTGGCGCGCCAGTTGTTCGTCCCGCTGCTGCAATGTGTCCCGCAGCTCTTGCGCCTGGTCCCGCAGTTGCTGGTTGGCCTGCTGGGCGTGCGCCAATTGGTCGGCCACAGGATCGGCCGCCCTGGCCGCCGCAGGGGGGGCCTGAGTGGCAATCGCCGGTCCAGGTTTCGTTATCTCCCTGAGCGGGGCAGGAGCTATCTCGGGGCTGCCCGGAGGATCGATCAGCAGCGTGTACTCGCGCAACTGCCGGCCATTGGCCTGGTTCACCTGCAGCAGGAAATCCAGGAACGGCTCGTTCACCGGCTTGCTCGACACCACCCGGATCACCTTGCGCTCGCCCTGCAAAACCTGGGTAAAACGCAAGTCTTCGAGAAACGGCAAGCGTTCGACACCGGCCTGCTTGAACTCGCTGGCGGTCGCCAGGCTGACCGACAACTCGCCCTCCTCCAGGCCTTGTGCCTGCACCAGGGCGATCTCCGCCTCCAGCGGCTGGTTCAGCGCCGAATGCACGGTGATTTCACCCAGGCCCACCGCCGAGGCCTGGGACGAATACAGGGTCGCCAACAGCGGCAGCAGGAGCAAGGAAGGATTCTTCGCCACCCAGGACAACCCGACAAAACCGCGCGCAGCGGCCAGCAGACTCTGGAACATGAGCAACCTTTTTTGAGGACCGAAAGCGACCACAGCGGCAATACGCTGGCTGCGCATGCCGCTGTGGACCTGGTATTTCTTATAGTCCGCCGGTGTCGGTAGCTCAAAAATCCGCGGCGCTAGTTATGCCTCAAGACTTTTCCAGATTGGCCAGGATATGCGCGTGAACCCGCATGCATACCCGCATATCCTCTTCATCGACACCGACGAACAATTCACTGCGCAAGGCGGTGGCGATGGTTTCGATCTGCTCGATCAAGGGCAGCGCCGGAGCACACAGAACGATCTTCTTCGCCCGACGATCCTCGACCACCGACTGCCGTTGCACCAGGCCCTGGGTTTCCAGACTGTCGAGCAGCCGCGCCAGGGTCGGTCCTTCGACGCCGACACTCTGGGCAAGTTCACGCTGGGTCGGAGCTTCATCGAAACGGGCGAGGTGCAGCAGCACCAGCCAGCGGGCCTGGGACAGGCCAAGTCCGGCCAGGCGGCGATCCAGTTCGGCGCGCCAGCCTCGGGACATCTGCGCCAACTGCATGCCAAAACGGTGTTGATCGGTTAACGGCATAAACAACTCATGAGTTAGTAGACTGAAAATTAAGAAAAACTAATTATTAGTCAGCTAAGCATGACAGTTGCCGAGTGGCAAGGTTTGGCATGAACTGAATCGTTACATCTTGCCGCCGGAAAATTCACATCTCGAATTCCGATTCCAGCGCCGCACGTACGCAATACAGCACACCTTCCGGCACGCGACCGGCAAACAGCTCGGCCACTTCGCTCACCGAAGGCAGCTCGCCTTCACCGTCGAGAAAGGCATCCTGGATCTCGCCGAGCAGGTCTTCCGGCAGATCCAGCGCCTGCTCCAGGGACAGCTGCTGCTTGCCCACGGCTTCGGCGAGCATGGTGTAAACGTTCTTTTCCGAGCACTGCAATTGCCCGGCGATCTGCAGCGGCGTCATGCCGGCGCGGGCCAGGGTAATCAGCTCGTGGCGGATGTCGGCCAGCACTTTCGGCGCCTGGGCCTGGCCACCCAGCACCTCGAGGAAGGCCTCGCCGTAGCGCTCCAGTTTGCGTGCGCCAACGCCGCTGACCCGGGCCATTTCCGCCAGGGAGCCGGGCTGGCTGCGGAGCATTTCCAGCAGGGTGGAATCGGGGAAAATGACATAGGGCGGCACGCCATGTTCTTCCGCCAGTTTGCGCCGCAGGGCGCGCAAGGCTTCCCACTGTTCGCGCTCTTCGCCACGTACCAGTTGGCTGGCCTGGCTGGTGCTGCTCTTGGCGGCGGTCTGCGGCTTTATGTCGCGGCGCAGCTCCAGGGTCACCTCGCCCTTGAGCAGCGGTCGGCAGCTGTCGCTCAGACGCAGGCCGCCGTAGCCTTCCAGATCGATGTCGGCCAGGCCGCGGGCCACCAGTTGGCGGAACAGCGAGCGCCATTCGCCTTCGCTACGGGCCTTGCCCACGCCGAATACGGAAAGATGCTGATGGCCGAAGCTGCGGACCTTTTCCGTGTCCTTGCCCAGCAGCACGTCCACCAGGTGGCCGACGCCATAACGCTGGCCGGTGCGATAGATCGCCGACAGCGCCTGGCGCGCCGGCTCGGTGGCATCCCAGGTCTGCACGCCATCGACGCAGTTGTCGCAATGGCCGCACGGCTGCGGCATGTCTTCGTCGAAGTAGGCCAGCAGGGTCTGGCGCCGGCAGCGGGTTTCCTCGCACAACGCCAGCATGGCATCGAGCTTGTGCTGCTCCAGGCGCTTGTGGCGCTCGTCGCCCTCGGAATTCTGCAGCATCTGCTTGAGCATCAGCACGTCCTGCAGGCCGTAGGCCATCCAGGCATCGGCGGGCAAGCCATCACGCCCGGCGCGCCCGGTTTCCTGGTAATAGGCCTCGAGGGACTTGGGCAGGTCCAGGTGCGCCACGAAACGCACGTTGGGTTTGTCGATGCCCATGCCGAAAGCAATGGTCGCGACCATGATCAGCCCTTCCTCGTTGAGGAAGCGCTTCTGGTGATAGGCCCGCAGTTCGCTGGGCAATCCGGCGTGATACGGCAGCGCCGGGAAGCCCTGCTCGCAGAGGAATGCGGCCACCTCGTCGACCTTCTTGCGCGACAGGCAGTAGACGATGCCGGCGTCGCTGCGCCGTTCGCCGAGGAACGCCAGCAGTTGCTTGCGTGGCTGCTCCTTGGGAACGATGCGATAGAAGATGTTCGGACGGTCGAAACTGGAGAGAAAACGCTCGGCATTCTGCAGGTGCAAGCGATTGACGATTTCCTCGCGGGTCCGCTTGTCGGCGGTGGCGGTCAGGGCGATGCGCGGCACCTGGGGGAACATTTCCGCCAACTGGCCCAGTTGCAGGTATTCCGGACGGAAGTCATGCCCCCACTGGGACACGCAATGCGCTTCGTCGATGGCGAACAGGGCGATGTCGAGGTTCTGCAGGAACGCCAGCATCCGCGGTTGCACCAGGCGCTCCGGCGCCAGGTACAGCATCTTCACTTCGCCGCGCCGGATGCGCGCGGCCAGGTCGCGCTGCTGCTCGGCGCTCAGGGTGGAGTTCAGCGCCGCCGCGGCGACCCCGAGTTCCTCCAGGGTCGCGACCTGATCGTCCATCAGCGCGATCAGCGGCGAGACCACCACCGCCAGGCCCTCGCGCAGCAGGGCCGGGACCTGGAAGCACAACGACTTGCCGCCGCCGGTAGGCATCAGTACCAGGGCGTCGCCGCCACTGGCCACACGCTCAATGATCGCACCTTGGCGGCCACGGAAACTGTCGTAGCCGAAGATGTCCTTGAGGACGCGCTGAGCCTGTTCGAGCATGAAAAACTCCAAAAATCGCTGAAATCCCTGTGCGCAGGCTGGCCGAAAAGACCACGGGTTTCACTGACAAATCCGTTAGCGGACTTTTCCTGGACCGTTACGACGCCTGCCGGGCATCACAAAACGCGCAAGTATACCCGAGCACTTGCCGGCGAAGGGGTCGACTATGGACCGTCGGTAACCTTTAGAAGCGCGCAAATCTGCGCTGCGGCTGGCCTGGGCGCTCAAGAAGGCCTAGAATTCAGCATCGTTTATTCCCAAGGTAGTCCTTCAATGTCCTTCGCTGAGCAATTAACCCGCCTGCAAGCCTTCCTCGACGCCGATGAGCTGCATGACGAGGCGCTGGACTATGTGGCCGCCCACGGCTACCTGACTGCGCTGTCCATCTGTTCCGAAAGCGTTCCCGACCGTGAGTGGATCGACGCCCTGTTCGCCGAGGAGCCGCACTACAGCGACGCCGCCCAGCGCGAAGAGATCGAATCCACCCTGATTGCCCTCAAGGCCCACATCGCCCGCCAACTGGCCTCCGACGAAGAGTTCGAGCTGCCGTGCGACCTCGACCTCGGTGACGAGCCGGACGACTCCGACCTGCGCGGCTGGTGCATCGGCTTCATGGAAGGCGTGTTCCTGCGCGAAGCGGCCTGGTTCGAGACCGCCGAGGAAGAAGTCAGCGAGATGCTCCTGCCGATCATGGTCGGTTCCGGCCTGTTCGACGAACAACCCGAGTTCTCCGACATCGCCAGCGATGCCAACCTGATGGACGACATGATCGTGCAGATCCCGGAAGCCCTGACCGCGCTGTACCTGCTGTGCAACGCGCCGGACGAAAAACCGGCCATTCTCAAGCCCCGCCACCACTGAGTCACTGCCTATGGCCAAGCCCATAGGCAACCGCCCCCTGATCCTGCGTTACGTTCTGCTGGCCATCGGCTGGCTGAGCGTAGTGCTGGGGGTGACCGGTATCTTCCTCCCGGTATTGCCCACCACCCCCTTCCTGTTGCTGGCCGCCGCCTGCTTTGCTCGCAGCTCGCCGCGTTTCTATCGGTGGCTGGTGGACCATCCGCGGCTCGGCCCGTGGATCCGCGATTACCTGGACGGCCGCGGCATCCCGCTCAAAGGCAAGGTCTACGCCATCGGCCTGATGTGGCTGAGCATCGGCCTGTCCTGCTACCTGGTGCCCCTGCCCTGGGCCCGTGGCTTCATGCTCACCAGTGCGGTGCTGGTGACGATCTACATCCTGCGCCAGAAGACCCTGCACAGGCCTTGAGCCCGGCTCCTGCGCGCCTCCTTCCGCCCTTCCCGGCAACCCGACCAGTTGCCCATGCTCGCGAAAAATACCGCCTAGACTTCACAAACCTGCATTCGAGCAGCCTGCCATGCCCGCAAGTTCGCGTCGCCCCGAGTGGACACTGCTCCGGCTTCGGCTGGCCGGCTGGTCGCTGTTGCTGGTCTGTTTATGGACCGACCCGGGCAATGTCCGGGCGAACTGGGAATTCGTTTCTGTCCTGAGCACCTTCGAGCACCGTCATCAGGTCCTGGGCCCGGCCCGGGAACGTCTCGACGCCTGGAACCAGTTATTGCAGGACGTGACCGGACAACCGGAATACCAACAACTGAATGCCATCAACCGCTTCTTCAACCAGCAACTGAGCTTCAAGGAGGACCAGCGCACCTGGCAGCAGAGCGACTATTGGGCCACGCCGATCGAGGCCCTGCTCAAGGGCGCCGGGGATTGCGAGGACTATGCACTGGCCAAGTATTTCAGCCTGCGCAGCCTGGGGGTCTCCAGCGACAAGCTGCGCCTCACCTACGTCAAGGCCAGGCGCGGCAACCGGCCGCACATGGTCCTGGCCTATTACCCCAGCCCCGGCGCCGGACCGCTGATACTGGACAACCTCAGCAGCGACATTCGTTCCGCCGCCCAGCGCCAGGACCCGAACCCGGTATACGCCTTCAATGCCGAGGGGCTGTACCTGCCCGGAGCGGCGGGCGATACGCGCAGCATCGATCCGAAAAAACTCTCGCGCTGGCAGGACGTGCTGAAAAAGATGCGGGACGAGGGCTTCACCGTGGGTAATGGCTGACCCGACAAGGAGTGCCGAATGTCGCTACTCAAGCAACTGTTTCTCGCCATCTGCCTGTTCCTGCTGGTGGCCTTCAGCGGCAGTTTTTTTGTCAGCCTGGAAAGCTCCCGCGAGCAGATGCTCAGCCAGCTACGCTCCCACGCCCAGGATGCGGCCACCGCCCTGGGCCTGTCCCTGACCAGCCAGGTCGACGATCCGGCGATGATGGAACTGATGGTCAGCTCGATCTTCGACAGCGGCTACTACAACAGCATCCGGGTGGTGAACATCGAAGACGAAAGCCTTCTGCTGGAGCGTTCGGTGCCTGCCAGGGTCGAGGGCGTACCCCAGTGGTTCGTCAGGCTGGTGAACCTGCACCCGCAAGGCGGCGACGCCCTGGTCATGCGCGGCTGGGAACAGGTGGCGCGGGTGGAGGTCTTGAGCAACCCGCAGTTCGCCCTGGCCAGGCTCTGGGACAGCAGTGTCGGCGGCCTGCTCTGGCTGCTGGTCTGCGGGTTGCTCAGCGCGGTGTTCGGCGGTTGGCTGCTGCGGCGCCAGCTGCGGCCGCTGGAGGCCATGGTCAGGCAGGCCGAAGCCATCAGCCACCGCGAATTCCTCAGCCTGCCGACGGTGCCACGCCCCCCCGAACTCAAACGGGTGGTCCTGGCCATGAACCAGATGGTGGAAAAACTCAAAGCCCTGTTCGCCGAAGAGGCCGCGCGCAGCGAGAAACTGCGGGCCGAGTCCTATCAGGACAGCCTGACCGGCCTGGCCAACCGGCGCCTGCTGGACGAGCAGATCGGCGATCAGTTGCTGCCCAACGAGCAGAGTGGCGATGGTTACCTGCTGATGCTGCGGGTCCACGACCTCAGTGGCCTGAACCAACGCCTGGGCGGCCAGCGCACCGACGCCCTGATCAAAAGCATCGGCGACCTGCTCAAGCGCATCAGTGCCCAGAACGACCGGCGCCACTGGCTGGCGGCGCGCAATCGCGGCGGCGAATTCAGCCTGCTCACGCCGGGCCTGGACAGCCGCGGCGCCGAGCGCCTGGCCATGGAAATCAGCGCCACCCTGGAGAACCTGCGCCTGACCGGGGCCAGCGACTGCACGCCGGTGGCGCACCTGGGCATAGTCGCCTACCGGCCGGGCGACCCGCTGAGCGGCGTATGGTTGCGCCTGGACCAGGCACTGGCGCAGGCCCAGCAGCACCCCGAGCGCCCCTGGGCGTTGCTGCAGGAGTTCGCCGCCCCCAGCCAGCCGCAGCATGACTGGCGCGCCTGGATCGACGACGCCCTGGATAACGGCAAGTTGACGTTGTATTTCCAGCCAGTGGTGCAATGCGCCGACACCAGCGAGGTGCTCCATCACAAAGTGCTGGCGCGCTTGCTCGACCCGCAGGGCGAAGCCATCGCCGCCGGGCATTTCCTGCCCTGGATCGAGCGCCTCGGCTGGTCGGCACGCTTCGACCTGGCCATGCTCGAACACACCCTGGACTATCTGCTCGAGCATGCCTGGCCGCTGGCCCTGAGCCTGTCCGGCAGCACCCTGCGCGATCCCGACGCCTTGCAGCGGATCCTCGACCAGCTCAAGGCCCTGCCCGACCTGGCCAAGTTGCTGACACTGGAGATCGACGAACGCCAACTGCCCTCGGCCAGCGAGTTGCAGCAACTGGGCCAGCGCCTGCGGGACAGCGGCTACCGGATCGGCCTGCAACATTTCGGCGGCAACTTCAGCCAGATCGGCAACCTCGCCCACCTCGGCCTGGCCTACCTGAAAGTCGATGGCAGCTACATCCGCGACATCGACCGACAAAGCGATAAACAGCTGTTCATCGAGGCGGTATTTCGCGCCACCCACAGCATCGACCTGCCGCTGATCGCCGAACAGGTCGAGACCCAGGGCGAACTGGACACCCTCAAGGCCCTGGGCCTGTTCGGGGTCATGGGACGGCTGATCGGTCCGCCGCAACCGATGTAGCCTCTTCCCCGCACACCCCCGGCGCCCACCTCGCTCGAGGCGGGCGCCGGGCCTGCCAGGCCTCAGACGGTATCGACCTTCAGCGAATGGTCGTTGAGCATGCCGTTGATGATGGTCGCGGTATCCGCACCGCCCGCGATCACCCCGCCCGCGCCCGGCGTCACCCCGTAGTGTGCCGCCAGGTTGACCCCGGCCAGGTCGATGGTCTGGGTCGGCGTGGCCCCCGCCGCCGCACTGACATTGATACTGGTGACCAGGGACGAACCACTGCCGGTGACCGTGAAGTGCAGGTAGTCATCCAGCGATGCGCTGCTGGCGCTCTCGCCTTGCAGCAGTTGCGACAGGTCGAGCTTGTCGGTGCCCGGCGTGAAGTCGGTGACCAGGTCATGCCCGCTGTTGCCCTGCAGCCACTGGAAGGTGTCGCTGCCGCTGCCACCGGTCAGGCTGTTGCTGCCCATCCCGCCGATCAACAGGTCGTCGCCGCCACCGCCGTTGAGCACATCGTTGCCCAGGCCGCCGGTGATGATGTTGGCGTTGTTGTCGCCGGTCAGGGTGTCGTTGTAGTTGGAGCCCACCAGGTTTTCGATGGCGACCAGGATATCGATACCGGCGCCACCGGTGTTCTGCGCACCGAGCAGCGAGAGGTCGACCGTGACCCCGGCACTGGCATGGGCATAGCTGGCGGTGTCGTTGCCCGCGCCACCGTCGAGCAGGTCGTTGCCCGGCCCGCCGAACAGCAGGTCGTTACCAGCGTCGCCGTGCAGGGTGTTGTTGCCGCTGCCGGCGACAAGCACGTCGTTGCCGTCGCCGGCATTGATCAGGTTGTCGCCGCTGCCGGCCAGCAGCACATCGTCGCCAGCGGTACCGGTCAGGGTATGGCCAGCCTGATAGCTGATGCTCACCGCCGCGCTGTCGCTGCCGCCATGGCTGTCGCTGGCGGTGTAGGTGCCGTGGTAGTCCGGCGCGGAATCCTGGGCGCCGGCGTAATTGACGGTCATGGTCAACTGGTAGTTTTCCGAACCGTTGGCGTTGCCGCCGCTGGGGTTGGTCAGGTTGGTGATGTGGATCTGGTAGGTGCCGTCCGCCCCCGCGGTGAAGGTGCCACCGTCGGCGATCGCGGTGTAGGCCCCGCCATTGAAGGCGAACTCCATGCCCACCCGGCCCGCCGCCAGGTTGTGATTCAGGTTCAGGGTCTCGCCCTGCTTCAGGTTGACGCTGATCACATCCTCGTCGTTGTTGCCGTTGCCGTTGTTGATACTGCCCAGGAAGCCGCTGATCACCACCGCTGCCGTCATGGCCGCGGTATTGGCATTGAACGAGGCCCGGGCGACGGTCAGGGTCTGGTTGGAGCCTCCGGTGAAGCCGATGGTCTGCAGGCTGCCGGCGGTAAAGTCCGCCCCCGGGGACAGCCAGCCGGTATCGAAGCGGGTCGGTGCGGCCGTCAGTGGATCGCCGTTGGCGTCGCTGTCGTTGGCCAGCAGGGCATCGGCCGGCACCACGACAGTGCCCGACAGAATGTTGGTGATGATGTGATCATCGCCCGCCACCGGCGCCGTGTTCGGATTGACCTTGACCACCAGGGTCGAGCTCGCCAGGTCGCCGTCGTTGTCGCTGACGGTAAAGCCGACCGTCTCGGTCAGCACCACGCTGGTGATTTTCTGCGAGGTGTAGGTGTAGTCGCCCGTGTCGAGTTTCACCACCAGCGTGCCGCCATTGTTGGTGGCGATGCTGAGGCTGTTGTCCAGGGTGTTGAAGGTGCCGTGGTTGACCCCGCCGCTGAAGCTCAGCGAGCCCTGGTTGCCATTGCCGTTGGGGTCATAGGTGTAGGTGGTGCCATCGACCACCAGGGTCTTGATGAAACCGCCGTCGGCGCCGAACGAGCCGCCTTCGCCGAGCAGCGAGCCGGTGACCGGGGTGCCCTGTACCGTACCGGCCAGCACCGAGTCGAGCTGGTTCAGATCGATGACCACCACGGCATTGCTATCGATGTGGGTGCTGCCGTCATAGGCCAGCGGGTCGAGGTTGCTGTTGCTGACACCGCTGCCCAGGCCGATGGCATAGTTCTTGATGCCGTTGGCGTCGAGGAAGGCTTTCCAGGCGGCTTCGTCAGCCGTGCCGATCTCCAGGCCATCGTTGGGCTTGCCGTCGGAGAAGAAATAACCGACGTTCTGCGCCCCACTGATCTGGCCACTGGTGACAAACGCCAGCTTCGCCGCGGCCACGGCCGCATCGTAGTTGGTGCCACCGCCCGCGGTCAGCGAGGCAATGATCGACTTGGCCGTCGCCACATCGACCCAGATCGGCGTCTTGTCCGTGGCGCTGCTGCTGAAGGTGACGATCTGGACCTTCACATCGCCCATGTCGTCGTACTTGTCGAGCAAGGCGCTGATCGCCTGCTTGGCCAGTTCCAGGCGCGACAGGCCGGCAACCCCGGACGGATCGGCCATGCTGCCGGATACGTCGATCACCAGCAGCAGGTTGGAATCGACCTCCAGCGCGGTGACCGCACGCTCGCTGGCGACCGCCTGGGGCACGTCGTCGACGATGCTGATCTGGATGGTGCTGGTGGTGGTATTGCCCAGCGCGTCGGTGGCCTTGTAGGTGAAGCTTTCGCTCAGCACGTTGGGGCCGTCGTTGGCGGTCGGCGAGGTTTTCGGCGCCGAGGTCAGGGTGTAGCGGTAGGTGCCGTCGGGGTTGAGCAGGATCTGCCCGTAGGTGCCGGTGGCGCTGCCGACCAGGGTGTAGGTGATAGTGCCGCTGCCGCCAGTGACCGAACCGACCAGGGTGCCGATGGCGGTTTCGCCGGTGTTGCCCGGGTCACTGCCGATCACGGTGCCGGCCGCCAGGTCCTGGCCGTCCTTGTTCAGGTCCAGGGCTTTTTCGAAGACAGTGACATCCTCGTCAGTGACCGCCCTGAGCTCGTTACCGCAGATCTGGATGGTGATGGTGGTGGTGCTTTCATCGCCGTCCGCGTCACGCACGGTATAGACGAACACATCTTGCGAATCGGGAGCGGTGACCGAGTTCGGGTAGCTGTGATAAGTCGCGTTGCCGAAGGCGTCCAGGGTCAGCGTGCCATACAGGCCGTTGATGGTGGTGTTCAAGCCGCCAATGGCCGAGGTCGAGGTATCGCTGCCAGCGCGCACGCCGACCACCGCGCCTGTGGCTGCCGGCCCATCGGCCCCCCCAACGTCGTTACCCAGCACATTACCGCTGATGGTGGTGCCTTCATCGGCCATCGCCACATCGGGATGAGCGGTGGGCAGGTCATCGACGATATTCACATCGATCACCCCGGAGGCACTGCTGCCGTCGCTATCGCTGGCGAACACAGTGAAATGCTCGGCGATGCTGTTGGCCCCCAGCCCCGCCGGGTGGTTTTCATTGTCGAGCAAGGTGTAGCTGTAACTGACGACACCGGTGCTGGCGTCGTAGCCGGTAATGGTCAGGACGTTGCCCAAGGCGGTCATCATCGATTGCGGGAAGCCCGCGGCCACGCCGCCAGTCACCACATTGATCCCGCCCACGGTCAGGGTTTGCAGGCCGTCCGGCGCGATAACGGCGAAGAAGCCGCTCTGGGTCAAGGCCGGGGCATTGGGGCTGGTACCGTCGCTGAGGTGCTTCTCGTAGACCGTCAGCTCGCCCCCCGGGACATCCAGGCAGTAGAGGGTCACGCAGTCATCGTTGTTATGGATGTCCAGCACCAGGTTGGCGCTGCTGGAGTCGCCATCGGCGTCGGTGATGGTGTAGGCGAAGGTCTCGGTGCCGTTGCCATTGCCGGGCAGTGCCTTGAAGTCGGCATCCTCGGTATTGAGGGTGTAGGTGTAGGTGCCATCGGCAGCCAGAACCAGGGTGCCGTAGGTACCGATGAAGGTACCGGCGGTCACCGGGCCACTGGGGACGCGGTCGGCGCCCTGCACGTCGTTGCTCAGTACGTTGCCACTGAGCACCAGCTGGCTTTCCGAGGCGACGCCATTGCTGTCATCGACCGCTGTCGGCAAGTCATCCACCACATTCACATCCAGCGAGCCGCTGGCGGTGCTGCCATCGACATCGGTCGCCACCACATTGAAGTGTTCGCTGAGACTGTTGGCGCCGTTGGCGGTTGGGTGATCTTCGTTGTCCGCCAGGGTGTAGCTGTAGCTGATCACCCCGGTAGCCGCGTTGTAGCCGGTGATGGTCAGGGTATTGCCCAGGTCGGTGGTGATCGATTGCGGGAAGCCGGCGGCGACTCCACCGCTGACCACAGTGATTCCCCCTACCGTCAAGGTTTGCAGGCCGTCCAGCGCCGTGACGGTGAAAGTGCCGCTCTGAGTCAGGGCCGCTGCATCCGGGCTGCTGCCATCTGACAGATGCTTTTCGTAGACCGTCAGTTCACCGTCGTTGCTGTCCAGACCATCAAGGGTCACGCCGTCGTCGTTGTTATGGATGTTCAGCACCAGGTTGGCGGTGCTGGGGTCGCCATCGGCGTCGGTGATGGTGTAGGCGAAGGTCTCGGTGCCGTTGCCATTGCCGGGCAGTGCCTTGAAGTCGGCATCCTCGGTATTGAGGGTGTAGGTGTAGGTGCCATCGGCAGCCAGAACCAGGGTGCCGTAGGTGCCGGTGAAGGTACCGGCGGTCACCGGGCCGCTGAGGACGCGGTCGGCGCCCTGCACGTCGTTGGTCAGTACGTTGCCACTGAGCACCAGCTGGCTTTCCGAGGCGACGCCATTGCTGTCATCGACCGCCGTTGGCAAGTCGTCCACCACATTCACATCCAGCGAACCGCTGGCGGTGCTGCCATCGGCATCGGTCGCCACCACATTGAAGTGTTCGCTGAGACTGTTGGCGCCGTTGGCGGTCGGGTGCGCCTCATTGTCGACCAGGGTGTAGCTGTAGCCGATCACTCCGGTAGCCGCGTCGTAGCCGGTGATGGTCAGGGTATTGCCCAAGGCGGTGGTCACCGATTGCGGGAAGCCCGCGGCCACCCCGCCCGTCACCACATTGATCCCGCCCACCGTCAGGGTCTGCATGCCGTCCAGCGCGGTTACGGTGAAGGTGCCGCTCTGGGTCAGCGCGCCCGCATCCGGGCTGCTGCCGTCCGCCAGGTTCTTCTCGTAGAGCGTGACTTCGCCGCCTTCGGCATTGAGGCCTTGAATCACCACCGGATCGTCGTTGTTGTACACCTGCAACACCAGGTTGGCGGTGCTGCTGTCGCCGTCGGCATCGGTCAGGGTGTAGGTAAAGGTCTCGGTGCCGCTGCCACCACCCTGGAGGGCGAGGAACGCCGGATCGCCGATGTGCAGGGTGTAGGTATAGGAGCCGTCGGCCGCCAGCACCAGGGTGCCGTAGGCGCCATTGAAGGTGCCGGCGATGATCGGTCCGCTGGGCACCCGGTCGGCGCCCTGCACATCGTTGGTCAGGACATTGCCAGTGAGTACCAGCAGGCTTTCCGAGGCAACGCCATTGCTGTCGTTGAACGCCTGGGGCACATCGTCGGTGATATTGATATCCAGCGAGTTGCTCGCCGAATCGCCATTGCTGTCGCTGGCCAGCACGGTGAAATGCTCGCTCAGGTTGTTGGCGCCGTCGGCGGCGGAATGGATGTCGTTGCCGACCAGGGTGTAGCTGTAGCTGACCGTACCCGTGACAGGATCAAAACCGGTGATGGTCAGGGTATTGCCCAAGGCGGTGGTCACCGATTGCGGGAAACCCGCGGCCACCCCGCCACTGACCACGACGATCCCGCCCACACTGAGGTTGAGCAGACCGTCGGGCGCGGAAACACTGAAGGTGCCGTTCTGCACCAGGGCCGCCGGATTGCTCGCCGAGCCCTGGGGCAGATTGGCTTCGCTGAGGGTCAACTCGCCATTGGCGACCGACAGGCCGCCCAGGGTGACCGGATTGTTCGGTGGGGCGGGCGGCGCGATACCGTCGTCGCCGCTTGGCGGTACCGCGGCAATCCGCTCAGGCACGAACTCGGGGATTGCGTTGAAGCCCGCGGTAGGGAAGCCAATGACCGGCTCGACCCGGCCCGCGACCTCTTCGAGCAGTACAAAGGTGTGCCCACCGCCCAGGGCACCGGCGGTGCCCCCCGTGGCACCAGGACCGGCCGCGGTGGCTTCGCCGGTTTGCGTCGGGTCGGAGCCGGCAGCGATGGCTTTCTGCAGTTGCTCGACATCGGTCAGCTGCGCCTCGCTGGGGGTCACGGCTTCCGGAGTCTGTACATGGGGCGCCTGGTGCGCCAACAGTTGCGGGGTCAATTGCAGGCTGCTGTCGCGCCCGAGGGTCAGTTCCTGGCCGTTCTGCAGATGCACGGCCACCGCGCCCTCTGCACCGGTCACCAGTTGATCCCCCGCAAACAGACGATCGCCTTCCACCAGGACGCGCCGGCTACCATCCGCCGCGACCGCTACCACCTGCCCGATTACCTTACTGACGACGCCGATTAACCTAGCCATGAGCACTTCCTCCGCTGCCGACCGCTATCGGCATCTGGTTGCACGGAAAAGTGCCATGGCGTTATCGGGTCACCGACAGGAAACGCCAGCCTGAAGGCTCGCTGATGTCTGCTCAGTCGAGCCTGCGCACCGGCCTGTCCCTCTCGCTCATCCCTCGCAGGCCTGCTGTTTCTGCCGAAGGCAAAACCAAATGCAATCAACCGCATTCAGGCTCCGGACAGCCCTCCCGCGAAGGTCGCAATACGAATTCAAAACCTTACAAGTGACAAAAAAATGTCGCCTGAAAACTCGTATCGCACCCTTCCACCGCTCCTCTTCCGCCCTCTGTCGAAAATTTTATTGAACCTTTTCAAGTCCAGAAAAAGCCCCATAAAGCCTATAAATACGGGGCTTGCGAACTGAACAATGTGCTGGTTTTCACAGAGTGCATAAGTTTTTTTCGGCATAAGCCTTATGAGAAATTCTTCTTAGCTTCTGCTCAGGATGTTCTTAGCTCTGTTGTTACAAGCCTGAAACGGTTTGACCTCTAAATTTCGTCATTTTTTTGGCGATCGCAAGCACCATACATGGATCAGGGAGATGTACCTCATGCGCGTTTTTACCCCCCTCAGTAGCGCGATTTTATTAGCCATGGCCTGTATTCATCAGGCCCAAGCCATGTCTCTGACGGAGGCGATTCAAAGCACGCTGGACAACCACCCGGAACTGCGCGCGAGCCAGAACAACCGTCTGTCGGCTGATGAGGACATCAAGGTCGCCAAAGGGGGCTTCTATCCATCCGTGGACCTGAATGCAGCCTATGGCCGTGGCTACAGCGACAACACCACCACGCGCGCGTTGGGCAACCATCACACCGAGACGCTGACCTATACCCAATCGGAATTGCGCCTGCGGCAAATGCTCTTCGACGGCTTCAATACCGCCAACGAAGTCGGGCGCACCCAGTCGGTCTCCAACTCGCGGGCCTACTACACCCGCGGCACCGCCGAGAGCCTGGCCCTGCGCACCATCGAGGTGTACCTGGAAGTGCTCAAGCGCCGCGAACTGGTGACCCTGGCCAAGAACAACCTGCAGGCGCACCTGCGGGTCAACGACCAGATCAGCCTGCGTAGCGAACGCGGCGTCGGCAGCACCGCCGACCTCGACCAGTCCAAGGCCCGTCGCGCCCTGGCGGAAAACAACTACGACACCGCGCAGGTCGACCTGGCCGACGCCGAGGCCAACTTCTTCAGCGCCGTGGGCCGCATGCCCGACGAACTGGAAAGCCTGCCTTCGGTGCGCGGCGAGATGCCCGCCAGCCTGCCGGATGCCCGGCAGAGCATGCTGGAGAACAACCCCTACCTGAAATCGGCCCAGGCCGACGTGCAAGCGGCCGAGAGCCAGTACGAAGTCGCCAAGTCGCCGTTCTACCCACGCTTCGATGCCGAGGCCGCGGTGGGCGCCAACGACAACGTGCAGGGCGACAAGGGCCACGACAATGAATGGCGGGTGGGCGTGGTGATGAACTACAACCTGTTCCGCGGCGGCAGCGACAAGGCCCGCCTGCAATCGGACGCGCACAAGATCAACCAGGCCATGGACATCCGCAACAACGCGCTGCGCATGCTCAACGAGAACATCACCCTGGCCTGGAACGCCATGCTCAACGCCAAGAAGCAGACCCCCACCGCTCGCGAGTACGCCGAAACCACCACCCGCGTACGGGCCGCCTACCAGGACCAGTTCGGTCTCGGCCAGCGCACCCTGCTCGACCTGCTGGACAGCGAAAACGAGCTGTACAACGCCAACCGCCGCTACACCGAAGTGCGCTACACCGAGGAATTCTCGATGTATCGCGTGCTGGCGAACATGGGCGAGCTGCTGAACAAGGAAAAAGTCGTGGTGCCAGCCGAAGCGATCGCCCAGACCGAAGTGAAGAGCGACGCCCGTCTGCCGGAGATACGTTAAGTCCTCGGGAGGACTTCAATGTGACCAGCATGGAACCCGGGAGCTCAGGCGTCGATCCGCGCCTGAGCTTTGATGACCCGTTGTTGGACGGATTGCTGATCCTCTGCAAACTGCACGACTGTACCGTCAGCCGTGCCAGCCTCAGCGCGGGGCTGCCCCTGGCCCAGCAACGCCTGAGCCTGGACCTGCTGCCCCGCGCCGCGGCCCGCGCCAGCTTGCAGGCTCGCCTGCTGCGCCGCGAGCTGTCGGCGATCTCCAGGCTCAACCTGCCGGTGCTGCTGATCCTCAAGCATGGCCGCTGCGCGGTCCTGCGCCGCTGGGGCGATGACGGCCAGGCGCTGATCCTGCCCAGCGAAGCCGAGGGCGGCGAGCAGTGGGTCAGCCAGGCGGAGCTGAACGACGACTACAGTGGCCAGGCGCTGTTCGCCCGGCCACGCCACGAACTGGAGGAGCTGCGCAATTCCCTGGTGCCGCGGGTCGAAGCCTGGTTCCGCGACACCCTGAAACTCTCGCGCTGGCTGTACAGCGACGCGATCCTCGCCAGCCTGCTGATCAACCTGCTGGGGCTGATGGTGCCGCTGTTCGTCATGCAGACCTACGACCGCGTGGTGCCCAACCAGGCCACCTCGACCCTCTGGGTGCTGGCCATCGGCCTGTTGATCGGCACCGGCTTCGAGCTGGTGCTGCGGGTGGTGCGCGCCCATCTGCTGGACAGCGCCGGCAAGCGCACCGACGTGATCCTCTCCGCCACCCTGTTCGAACGCATCACCGGCATGGCGATGAAAGCCAAGCCGGCGACCATCGGCGGCTTCGCCCAGAGCATCCATGACTTCCAGGGCCTGCGCGAGTTTCTCACCGCCGTGACCCTGACCAGCCTGATCGACCTGCCCTTCGCCGTGCTGATGCTGCTGGTGATCGGCCTGCTCGGCGGCTGGCTGGTGGTGATCCCGCTGCTGGCGTTTCCCCTGACCATCGTCTTCGCCATGCTGATCCAGGCCCGCCTGCGCGACACCGTGCAAAAGAGCCTGAGCCTGGGCGCCGAACGCCAGGCGCTGCTGATCGAGACCCTCGGCGGCCTGGAAACCCTCAAGGCCTGCAACGCCGAAAGCGAACGCCAGCACCGCTGGGAAAGCACCCACGGCGCCCTCACCCGCCTCGACAGCCATGCGCGCAACCTCTCGGCCCTGGCCACCAACGGCACCCTGTTCATCCAGCAGTTCTGCGGCATGGCGACCATAGTCGCCGGGGTCTACGGCATCATCGCCGGCAACCTCAGCGTCGGCGCGCTGGTGGCCACCTACATGCTCGGCAGCCGGGTCCTGGCGCCGCTGGGACAGATCGCCGGGCTGATCACCCGCTACCAGCAGGCGCAACTGACCATGCGCAGCACCGACGCCCTGATGGCCCTGCCCCAGGAACGCGATGCCCGCCAGCGCCCGCTGGAACGCAGGCAACTGCAAGGCGCGCTGGCGCTCAATCAGGTGACCTTCCGTTATCAGGGGCAGAATGCCGCGGCCCTGAGCAACATCAGCTTCAGCATGCAGCCCGGCGAGCGCATCGGCATCATCGGCCGCAGCGGCTCCGGCAAGAGCACCCTGGGGCGCCTGGTCATGGGCTTCTATGCCCCCGAGGAAGGCCAGTTGCTGCTGGATGGCCTCGACCTGCGCCAGCTCGACATAGCCGACCTGCGCCAGCAGATCGGCTATGTCGCCCATGACCTGCCGCTGCTGGCCGGCAGCCTGCGCGACAACCTGACCCTCGGCGCTCGCTACATCAGCGATGCGCGCATGCTCGAGGTCGCCGAGTTGACCGGGGTCACCGAACTGGCCCGCCAGCATCCCCAGGGCTTCGACCGGCCGGTGGGCGAGCGTGGCCAACTGCTGTCCGGCGGCCAGCGCCAGGCAGTGCTGCTGGCCCGGGCGCTGCTGCTGGACCCGCCGATCATGCTGCTGGACGAACCCACCAGCGCCATGGACAACAGCAGCGAAGACGCCCTGCGCCAGCGCCTGCACGCCTGGGTACAAGGCAAGACCCTGCTGCTGGTGACCCACCGCACCTCGATGCTCAGCCTGGTGGACCGGCTGGTGGTCCTGGACAACGGGCGGATCGTCGCCGACGGGCCGAAAGAAACGGTCATCGATGCACTGCGCAAGGGCCGTGTCGGCTCTGCGGCGGTCTAGGAGTCGCCCCATGCCGGCCTCATCGCAATCACGCGGCTACTTCGCCAGCCTGCGCAAAAGCGCGGAAAGCGAGTTCATGCCCGAAACCGCCGGCGCCTCGCTGCAGGATTCGCCCCGCGGCTCACGCATTGTCGTCTGGCTGACCGCCGGGTTGCTCGTCAGCGCCCTGCTCTGGGCCAAGTTCGCGGTGCTGCAGGAGGTGACCACCGGCGAAGGCAAGGCCATCCCGTCGAGCAAGGTGCAGGTGGTGCAGAACCTGGAGGGCGGCATCGTCACCGAGATCTTCGTGCGCGAAGGGCAGATGGTGAACAAGGGCGACACCCTGCTGCGCCTGGACGACACACGCTTTTTGTCGAACAAGGGCGAAAGCGAGGCTGACCGCTATGCCTTGATGGCCCAGGTCGAACGCCTGTCCGCCGAAGCCGAGGGCCGGCCGTTCAAGCCGTCCGACGAGGTGGTGGCCAAGGCGCCCCAGGTGGCGGAGGACGAACGCTCGCTGTACGAACAGCGCCAGCGGCGCCTGGCCAGCGAACAGCGGACCCTGAGCGAACAGCTGCGGCAAAAGACCCAGGAACTGGCGGAGTTCCGCTCGAAACAGGGGCAATTCAGTTCCAGCCTGGCCCTGCTCAACCAGGAGATGAACATGTCGGCGCCGCTGGTGAGTACCGGCGCGGTGTCACCGGTGGAGATCCTCCGTCTCAAGCGCAGCGCCGTGGAAATCCGCGGCTCGCTGAATGCCACGACCCTGGCCATTCCCCGGGCGGAATCGGCGATCAACGAGATCAGGAGCAAGATCGACGAATCCGAACAGGGCTTCCGCTCCGATGCGGCCAAGGAACTCAACGAGAAACGCACCGAGCTGTCGAAGATCACCGCCTCGAGCATCGCCATCGACGACCGGGTGACCCGCACTACCGTGACCTCACCGGTGCACGGGGTAATCAAGCAGCTCAAGGTCAACACCATCGGCGGCGTGGTCCAGCCGGGCAGCGACATGCTGGAAATCGTGCCGCTGGAGGACAACCTGCTGATCGAGGCCAAGGTGCGGCCGCAGGACGTGGCCTTCCTCCATCCCGGGCAGAAAGCCATGGTCAAGTTCAGCGCCTACGACTACACCATCTACGGCGGCCTGAGCGCCAAGCTGGAACTGATCGGCGCCGACACCATCACCGACGACAAGGGCAACAGCTTCTACCTGATCCAGGTGCGGACCGACAAGAACCACCTGGGCGGCGACCTCAAGCCGCTGCTGATCATCCCCGGCATGGTCGCCACGGTGGACATCATCACCGGCGAGAAAAGCGTGCTCGACTACCTGCTCAAGCCGGTGCTCAAGGCACGGACCGAGGCGATGCGCGAGCGCTAACCTGTAGCCGCTGCCGCAGGCTGCGACCGACCGCGAAGCGGGCGTCAATCAGGCGCCTCGGTCTTTCAGGGAGTACGTGGCGCGGCCCATCGCAGCCTGCGGCAGCGGCTACAGGGAGTCGTCAGGCGCCCGCAGGTGGTTGCGTTGATAGGTCTCCTCCCCCATCGCCGCGATCTGCCCGTCGATCAAGGCTTCGAAAGGTTTCAGCAAGGCCTCGAACGAGGTCGGCGCCTCCAGGGTCTGCAGGGCCTGGACGATGGCCTCGATGGTCGACAAGGCCCCAGGTCCCGGCGCCTTGCGCAGCCGGTAACGGGACACCGCGCCCTCGGCCAGGGTCACCCTGGGCAACGCCGCCAGCAGCGGATTGAGGTGCAGCAACTTGCGCGCCTTGCGCCAGGTGCCGTCGGGCACCACCAGCAGCAAGGGCTGCTCGTCCGGCGTGCAGGAATAGGCCTGCAATGGCTGTGCGTCTTGCGCCGGGAACAGCAGGCGCGCCTGATACCCGGGGCAGTTCAACCGCTTCGGCAGATCGTCAAACACCTCACCGACGATCAATTCGGCGTTGTTCAGCCCCAGCGCCGCCAGCCGCGCGGTATTCAGCGCGTGGTTCACTTCACTGGGATGCTGCAACAGCAGCACCCGGGTGCGGCTGTCCAGCCGTGGAATCAGCGGGCACAGGCAATGGGTTTTCGGGCGCAGGCAACGCGGGCACTGGACTCTCGACATAGTGGCCTCCTCAGACCTGGTTGAGCTGCGCCTTGAGCAGGTCGCGGAACGTCTGGATCAGCGGCTCCCGGCTACGCCCGCGACGGACGATCATCGAAAACGGCGCCTGATAACCGAAGGTGGCCGGCAGCAGCACGCGCAAGTCGCCCTTGTCGGCCCAGGCCTGGGCGTAATGCTCCGGCAGGTAGCCGATGTAGGCGCCGGACAGTACCAGGATCAGCTGCGCCTCCATGCTCTCCACCGTCGCCGCGCTGTGCTTGAAGCCATGGCGCGCCAGTTCGGCCTGGCTCCAGTAGCCACGGCCGACCATGCGCTGCTGGGTGATCACCTGCTCGGGGATGCGCCGCTCGTTGAACAGCGGGTGCCGGCTGCTGCAATACAGCCAGTGCTGCTCGCGGTACAGCGGCATGTACACCAGCCCGCTCATGCGCGTGGAGAACGCGCCGATGGCCAGGTCCAGGCGGTTGTCCTGCACGCCGAGCTGCAATTCGTAGGGGCTGAGCACCGACAGATGCAAATGCACCGCCGGGTGTTCCTGGCTGTAGGCGCCGATGGCTTCGGCGAACGGTAGGGCCTTGTCGCTCACCGTCGAGTCGATCACCCCCAGGTTGAGGGTGCCGCGCAGTTCGCCCTTGAGCGCCGCGGCGTACTGCTCGAAGCCTTCCAGTTCACCCAGCAGGCGCAGGGTCTCCTGGTGGAACAGCTCGCCCTTGCTGGTCAGGCTGAAACCGCCGCGGCCACGGTGGCACAGGACCAGCCCCAGGGCCGACTCGAGCTGGCTCATGTAGGTGCTGATGGCCGATGTGGAGAGGTTCAGTTCGTGCTGGGCATTGGCGAACCCCTGATGCCGCACCACGCTGACGAAGATGCGCAATAGTTTCAGATCAGGTAAAGCGTTGGCCATGGCGAACTCCAGAGTAACCAGGGTGAAAGACAAAGGCTTCGGGCGGGCGTAGCCCTGGATGGAGCCGCGCGATGTGTCGACATGAAAGGTTCCATAGCCAGGAGTTCCGGCTGCCGGGCAGCCTTTCGCGAGCAAGCTCGCTCCTACAGGGACGGTGCGCAACCTGTAGGAGCGAGCTTGCTCGCGATAGCATCAGCCCTGACGCCCCCACCCTCGACGGCGGGAAGTCTATCCTCTAGCGCCGCCATTAGTTTAGAAAAATCTGAACTAAGTATTTGCCCGTAGCGATTCTTCCCGCCCACTACATTTCGCAGAATCGGCCCCACTCGGTTTCGCCGGCAGGCATTGCCGCGCTGCAAACCCCATAAATAAAACAACGATGAGGCCAATCCCGTGGACAAGATTCTCCACCAACCACTGGGCGGCAACGAAATGCCGCGCTTCGGCGGCATCGCCACCATGATGCGTCTTCCCCACGTGCCGACCCCGGCCGGCCTGGATGCCGCCTTTGTCGGCGTACCGCTGGACATCGGCACCTCGCTGCGCGCCGGCACCCGCTTCGGGCCCCGTGAGATCCGCGCCGAATCGGTGATGATCCGTCCGTACAACATGGCCACCGGCGCCGCGCCCTTCGACTCGCTGAACGTGGCCGACATCGGCGACGTGGCCATCAACACCTTCAACCTGCTGGATGCCGTGCGCATCATCGAAGAAGCCTACGACGGCATCCTCGAGCACAACGTGATCCCGCTGACCCTGGGCGGCGACCACACCATCACCCTGCCGATCCTGCGCGCCATCCACAAGAAACACGGCAAGGTCGGCCTGGTGCACATCGACGCCCACGCCGATGTCAACGATCACATGTTCGGCGAGAAGATCGCCCACGGCACCACCTTCCGCCGCGCCGTCGAAGAAGGCCTGCTGGACTGCGACCGCGTGGTGCAGATCGGCCTGCGCGCCCAGGGCTACACCGCCGAAGACTTCAACTGGAGCCGCAAGCAGGGTTTCCGCGTGGTGCAGGCCGAAGAGTGCTGGCACAAGTCGCTGCAACCGCTGATGGCCGAAGTACGGGCCAAGGTCGGTGACGGCCCCGTGTACCTGAGCTTCGACATCGACGGCATCGACCCGGCCTGGGCGCCTGGCACCGGCACCCCGGAAATCGGCGGCCTGACCACCATCCAGGCGATCGAGATCGTCCGTGGCTGCCAGGGCCTCGACCTGGTCGGTTGCGATCTGGTAGAAGTCTCGCCGCCGTACGACACCACCGGCAACACCTCGCTGCTGGGCGCCAACCTGCTGTATGAAATGCTCTGCGTACTGCCGGGCGTGGCGCATCGCTGAGGCCCGGCCATGAACGAGCGCGAGCAAGTCCTCAAAGCCGCCGCCGAGCTGGTGGCGGCCTTCGCCCGTAACGATCGCGAAGCCTACTTCGCTGCGTTCAGCGTTGACGCCAGCTTCGTCTTCTACACCCTCGCCCAGCCCCTGCTGTCCCGCGACGCCTACCAAGCGCTGTGGGACAACTGGCGCCGCGAGGATGGCTTCGAGGTGCTGTCCTGCACTTCGAGCAACGCCTTTGTCAGCCTGCAGGGGGACACCGCGGTATTCATCCATGACGTCGCCACCGAGCTGCGCATGCAAGGGGAGCAACACTTCAGCCAGGAGCGCGAGACCATTGTTTTTTGCAGACAAGGGTCCGGCACACAACAACAAGGCCTATGGCTGGCCTGCCACGAACATTTGTCCGCAATGCCGGAAGGGCTGCCACCCCCTTAGGTTCTGTACGGAAAGTCGCCGAGCGGCGATCAGGCAAGGCAAAAACAGGCGAGGAACGGTCGGGGTCGCGGGCGACTTTAGGGGCCTACATGAGCATTCCGATCGGACTCGCGCACGAGCCTGTTTCTGCGTAGCGCCTTTGGCGCCCAGCGCGCAGCATGATCGACGCGCAGGCAATTTACGTACAGAAGCTAGCCAGACAGGTGACGCTCACACACGATGAGCGCGCCTTTGTGATCGGAGCAGATCATGAATAACAACAAAGAAAAAAGCCTTAGCCGCATCGAAACAAACGGGGTCGAACAGATTCCCGACCATGAACGCGACGCCCGGCCCAGCGACCTGTTTCGCCTGATCTTCGGCGGCGCCAATACCTTTGCCACCGCCGTGCTCGGCAGTTTCCCGGTGCTGTTCGGCCTGTCCTTCCAGGCGGGTGCCTGGGCAATCGTGCTGGGCGTGATCCTGGGGGCATTGATCCTCGCGCCGATGGGCCTGTTCGGGCCGATCAACGGCACCAACAACGCGGTTTCTTCCGGTGCGCATTTCGGCGTGCACGGGCGGATCGTCGGCTCGTTCCTGTCATTGCTTACCGCCATCGCCTTCTTCTCGCTCTCCGTGTGGAGTTCGGGGGACGCCCTGGTGGGCGGCGCCAAGCGCCTGATCGATCTGCCGGAAACCGACCTGACCCTGGGCCTGGCCTACGGCCTGTTCGCGATCCTGGTACTGACGGTGTGCATCTACGGCTTCCGCTTCATGCTGTGGGTCAACCGCATTGCCGTATGGGCCGCGAGCCTGCTGTTCCTGCTGGGGATCTTCGCCTTCGCGCCGGCCTTCGACAGCCAGTTCGCCGGCAGCGTGGCCCTCGGCCAGGCGGGTTTCTGGGCGGCCTTCATCGGCGCCGCGCTGGTGGCCATGAGCAACCCGATTTCCTTCGGCGCGTTCCTCGGCGACTGGTCGCGCTACATCCCCCGCGAAACGCCGAAAGGGCGGATCATGCTGGCGGTGATCGCCGCGCAGATCGCCACCCTGATTCCCTTCCTGTTCGGCCTGGCCACCGCCACCATCGTGGCGATCAAGGCACCCGACTACATCGCCGCCAACAACTACGTCGGCGGCCTGCTGGCGGTTTCGCCGAGCTGGTTCTTCCTGCCGGTGTGCCTGATCGCGGTGATCGGCGGTATGTCCACCGGCACCACCTCGCTGTATGGCACCGGCCTGGACATGTCCAGCGTGTTCCCGCGGGTGTTGTCGCGGGTCAAGGCGACCCTGCTGATCGGTGTGCTGTCGATCGCCTTCATCTTCATCGGGCGCTTCGCCGCCAACCTGGTGCAGAGCGTGTCGACCTTTGCCGTGCTGATCATCACCTGCACCACCCCGTGGATGGTGATCATGCTGATCGGCCTGCTGGTACGTCGCGGCTTCTACTGCCCGGACGACCTGCAAGTCTTCACCCGTGGCGAGCAGGGTGGCCGCTACTGGTTCCAGCACGGCTGGAACTGGCGTGGCCTGGGGGCCTGGATCCCCAGCGCGCTGGTCGGCCTGTGCTTCGTCAACCTGCCCGGGCAGTTCGTCGGTCCGCTGGGCAACCTGGCCGACGGCATCGATATCAGCCTGCCGGTGACCCTGGGCCTGGCCTCGCTGGTGTACCTGGCCCTGCTCAACCTGTTCCCGGAACCGGCCGCGGTCTATGGCCCCAACGATCCACGCAGCAAGAGCACGGATTCGCTCGGTAAACCGGTCACGCGCCAAACCGCCTGACTCAAGCATGGCCTGTAGCGGCAGGCTCGCCGGCAATCACGCCTCACACGACAGGTCCGCCAGACCGCGTCGCCTTGATTGCGGCAAGCCTCGCTTCTACAGCCAGCCTCTATAAGAAAGACAATCGGAGACACGCCACCATGGCTTTAGATCTATTCGTCGTACTCATCTACGCCGCCGGCATGCTGGTGCTCGGCTATTACGGCATGCGCAAGGCCAAGACCCACGAGGACTACCTGGTAGCCGGCCGCAACCTGGGCCCGAGCCTGTACATGGGCACCATGGCCGCCACCGTGCTGGGCGGTGCCTCCACCGTCGGCACCGTGCGCCTGGGTTATGTCCACGGTATCTCCGGTTTCTGGCTGTGCGCGGCGCTGGGCCTGGGCATCATCGCCCTCAACCTGCTGCTGGCCAAACCCCTGCTCAAACTGCGGATCTTCACCGTTACCCAGGTCCTGGAAAAACGCTACAACCCGATGGCCCGCCAGGCCAGCGCGGTGATCATGCTGGCCTACGCGCTGATGATCGGCGTGACCTCGATCCTCGCCATCGGCACCGTGCTGCAAGTGCTGTTCGGCCTGCCGTTCTGGATCTCGGTGCTGCTGGGCGGCGGCGTGGTGGTGATCTATTCGGCGATCGGCGGCATGTGGTCGCTGACCCTGACCGACATCGTCCAGTTCGTGATCAAGACCGTCGGCCTGATGTTCATCCTGCTGCCGATCTGCCTGTACCGCGTCGGCGGCTGGGATGAGCTGGTGGCCAAGCTGCCGGCGGCCAGCTTCAGCTTCACCACTATCGGCTGGGACACCATCGTCACCTACTTCATGATCTACTTCTTCGGCATCCTGATCGGCCAGGACATCTGGCAACGGGTGTTCACCGCCAAGACCGAAAAAGTCGCGCAGTACGCAGGCACCGTCGCCGGTTTCTACTGCATTCTCTACGGCCTGGCCTGTGCCCTGATCGGCATGGCCGCGCACGTCTTGCTGCCGGACCTGGACAACGTCAACAACGCCTTCGCCGCCATCGTCAAAGCCTCGCTGCCTGACGGCATCCGTGGCCTGGTGATCGCCGCGGCCCTGGCCGCCATGATGTCCACCGCCAGCGCCGGCCTGCTGGCCGCCTCCACCACCCTGACCGAAGACCTGCTGCCCAAGCTGCGTGGCGGCAAGCAGTCGAGCCTGGGGATCAACCGCCTGTTCACCCTGCTGACCGGTATCGTGGTCCTGGGTATCGCCCTGGTGGTCAACGATGTGATCAGCGCCCTGACCCTGGCCTACAACCTGCTGGTGGGCGGCATGCTGATCCCGCTGATCGGCGCCATCTTCTGGAAACGCGCGACCACCGCCGGCGCCATCGCCAGCATGGGCCTGGGCTTCCTCACCGCCCTGGCGTTCATGTTCAAGGATGGCCTGGATGCCAACACCCCGATCTACTACAGCCTGGCTGTCGGCCTGATCAGCTTCGTGGTGGCGAGCCTGCTGTCTCGTCGTCCGGCAACCCTGGCCAACGCGATCTAACCTCAGGTCAGACGCCGTACATTTTTCTTCGGCGGGTGCAGCGTCGGTGGCTGCACCCGTTTTTTTTCGCCTGGAGGAAAGTCGATGAAGCTTGTCAGCCGCGACCGCTGGTTCGAAGTCAGAAGCCTGAGCGACGGGATTCGGCTGATCCACGAGCCTTACATCCGGCCGTTCTATCGCTGCAACCTGTGGCATATCCAGGGCCGCGACAGGGACCTGCTGCTGGACAGCGGCTCCGGCCTGGTCAGCCTGCGCGAGCAGTTGCCCTGGCTCACCGAGCGCCCCTTGCTGGCGGTGGCCAGCCATTGCCATTTCGACCATATCGCCGGGCATCACGAATTCCCCGAACGCCTGGTGCACCCGGCCGAGGCGCAGATCCTCGCCGCGCCCGACGGGGCCAATACCTTGTCTGCCGCCTTCGTTGGCGACGCGATGTTCGAGGCCCACCCGGATTGCCTGTTGTGCTACGCCGAATATCGGGTCAAGGCCGCCCCGGCAACACGCCTGATCGAGGAAGGCGACGTGCTCGACCTGGGCAACCGGAGCCTCCAGGTCCTGCATACGCCCGGTCATTCCCCTGGGGGTATCAGCCTCTGGGAAGCCGCCAGCGGCACCCTGTTCAGCGGCGACATCATCTACGACGGCCCGCTGGTCGAAGACGCCTACCACTCGAACCTGGAGGACTACGCCACCAGCCTGGAACGCCTGTACCAGCTGCCGGTGCGTACGGTGCATGGTGGCCATTTCGGCAGTTTTTCGGGAGCGCAACTGCGCAGGATGATCGAGGATTGGATCCGTCGGCACCCCTGAAGCTGTGCTGTACTGCACACAACCCCGCCCGCTTCGAAGGCCATGCGCAGGCCCCAGGCAAAAATAGCCAAGATGAAAAGAGCCGAAGTCCGACAAGCCGTGCATGACTTCATCAGCCACCTGTTGGATGGCAAAGACGGATTCGCCGACGATGTGAGTCTGCAGGAGCTGGGGTTGGACAAGCAGGATATCGAGGACCTGATCTTCCACCTGGAAGATCAGTTTGAACTGACCGCCTTCACTCACGAAGAAGACCAGATGCTCAAGGCGGCGAACAGCGCCAATGACTTGAGCCGGTTTCTGCTGAACATTTCACGGCGCTGAAGATTTCACCGCGCCGGGCGCCATTGGCGGATTGCGAGTTGACGGGTTTGGATCAGAAGGCGGCAACCGTTCGCGAGTGAACCTGCCCTCGCGCGGCTGAAAAACGACGGGAGCAGGCTGGATGCCTGCTCCACTCCCGAGCCGATGGTTAGCGGCGACGCTGTTGCCGACGCCGTTGTTCGTCGTCTGTGCGGATTGGCACCGGCTGCAATGGCGGCTCGATCAGCCCCAGTGCGACCCCGAGGTCGTGAAGCCAGTTTTGCAGTTTCTCTTTCATAGTGCCCCCCTTAAGGGTCGTGCCCAGCGGCAGGGTTCTGGAGCCGCTTAGCTCTGATAATAGCGCTAAGTTCTGCGCATTGCTCAACCTGGATGGCAATGATCTGTTACCGGATTAATCCGAATCAGCCAGCCCGTTTCAAGCCGCCGTTCGTAGCCTTGGCCGCTGATCCGTCTGGCTCGCCTGTTGCAGCTCGATCCAGGCATTGAGGTTGGCGCCAAGCATGCCCTTGCACCACCCGGCATTGGCTGATGGCAACCTTGTTGCTGCAAGCCGCCGGGGTGTTTGCCTGTCTGTTGGGTAATGGCGCCGGCCTGGCGCTGGGGGTGATTCTCTGCGGCACGCCGTTCCTGGCCTGCCGGCAACGGGTGATGCAGCGCTCGCGGGAACTGGCGCCCCACGCCACCCAGCGCAATGCCGGTTTGCTCACGGCCGGCTTCGCCATAGACCAGTTGAGCGGGCCACGGCTGGCGGTCCTGAGCCGCCATTTCAGCGGTGGCCTGCAACCGGCGCTGATCGTCGCCGACAGCGGCTTGCTGCTAGCGAGTGCCTTGCCGCTGACCCAACAACCGCTTGCCCGGGAGTGCCGCGCCACCGCCTGAGCCTGGGGTTACAGCAGACTGCGGATCCGCCTGCGCAGCCACTGCTCGGCGCTGACGAAGGTGATGCCCAGCAACACCAGCACCGCACCGATGACGAAATTGAGGCTCAGGGGTTCCCCCAGCAACAGGACCCCGAAGGTGACGCCGAACAGCGGCGTCATGAAGGAAAACACCGCCAGGTTGGCGGCCAGGTAACGGCGCAGCAGCCAGAACCAGGTCAGGTAGCTGAAAAAGGACACCACCAGCCCCTGGAACAGCACGCTGGCCACCGCCACCGGGGTCAGGCTGACATGGGTGGCCTGGCCGCTCAGCGCGGCGATCAACAACAGGCCGACAAAACCGACGATCAACTGATAGAACAGGGTCAGGGTCGCCGGCGCCTCGGACAAGCGCGATGCGCGCACCACCACCGTGGTCGCGCCCCAGGCCAGGCCGGCCAGCACGCCCAGGGCGTCGCCAAGCAGCATGCGCGTGTCCAGGTTATCCAGCGAAATACCGCCGGCGAAGGCCACGCCAATGCCAATGAACGCCAGCAGGATCCCCAGCCATTGCAGGGGCCTGAGACGTTCGCTGGGCAGCAGCCAGTTCACCCCCAGCGCGGTGAAGATCGGCGCGGTATAGAGAAACACCGACATGTGCGCCGCGCTGGTGAGCTTGAGCCCTTCGGCGATAAACAGGAACTCCAGGCCGAACAGGCTGCCGGCCAGCAAACCGCCGCGCCAGGTACTGCCGATCTGCGACCAGCCGCCCTGCCAGCACATCAGCAAGGCCACCAGCAGCGCCGAAATGCCTGAACGGGCGGCCGCCTGCATCACCGGCGCGATATCCGCCGCGGCCCACTTGATCATTACTTGCTGCACGCCCCAGATCAGGCACAGCCCCAGCATCACTTGCAGTGCGAAACCATCGGCGCTGCGCCGCTCGATGCTCACCGCGGCCCCTCGGGCAGATTCATAGACATGGCAGTTACTCGACAGAAACGACAAAGCCCCGGAACCGGTCCGGGGCGAAGAATTAATGTGCTGGCGATTATCAACCAAACGGACAGAAAAAACGCTTGGAAAAGACCTTTATCCTGACCGTGGCCGTCAGTTCGAGGCTGTCGGGCTCAGCCTCAGGGATGACCAGGCCTCACGGCGCGCGAGAAGGAAAAACAGCGCGCCACCGAGGAAACACCCAGTGAACCAGGCAAAGTTGGCCAGCGGCTGCAACGCTGGCGTGAAGGTGATCGCCACGCCCATCAGGGTCGCCGGCGCCAGCGCCTTGACCGCGGTCCAGTTGATGCCGCCGCTGTAGTAGTAACGTCCGTCCGGGCCGTCGTTGAACAGCGAGTCGACATCGATCTGCTGCTTTTTGATCAGGTAGTAGTCCACCAGCAGGATGCCGAACAGCGGGCCGATAAAGGCGGCCAGCACATCGAGGGTGTAGTGGATCACCTGGGGGTTGTTGAACAGGTTCCAGGGGGTGATGAAGATCGAGGCCAGCGCCGCGATCATGCCGCCGGTGCGCCAGCTGATCCGGCTCGGGGCGACGTTGGCGAAGTCGAAGGCCGGCGAGACGAAGTTGGCGACTATGTTGATGCCGACGGTGGCGGTGACAAAGGCAAAGGCGCCGAGCAGCACCGCGACGTCGTTGTCGATCCGCGCCACGGTGGCGATCGGGTCGTGGAGCATTTCACCGAACACCGGCAGGGTGCCGGAGACGATGACCACGGTTACCAGGGAGAACGCCAGGAAGTTCACCGGTAACCCCCAGAAGTTGCCGCGCCGCACATCCTGCATGCTGCGGCAGTAGCGGCTGAAGTCGCCGAAGTTCAGGGTCGGCCCGGAAAAGTAAGACACCACCAGCGCCGTGGCGACGATCACCTGGCCGAATGCCTGCCAACCCGACAGCGACTTCTCCCCAAGGGTGAAGCTGATGTTGCTCCAGCCCGCCTTCCACACGATCCAGCCGGCAAGAAGGAACATCACCGCGTAGACCACCGGACCCGCCCAGTCGATAAAGCGCCGGATCGACTCCATGCCGGCCCAGAACACCAGGGCCTGGACCAGCCACAGCGCCAGGAAACCGAACCAGCCCAGGTAGGACAGCCCGGCAAAATGCGGCTCGGCGTAGGCCGCCATGGCCGGGAAAAAGCGCAGCACCACAATGATCAGGGCGCTGGACGCCAGGTAGGTCTGGATCCCGTACCAGGCCACCGCGATCAGGCCGCGAATCACCGCCGGGATATTCGCCCCGAACACGCCGAACGCCAGCCGGCAAATGACCGGGTACGGCACCGCCGCCTGCTGGCTGGGCCTGGCCACCAGATTGGCGATCAGTTGCACGATGCAGATCCCCGCCAACAGGGCCACCAGCACCTGCCAGCTGGCCAGTCCGAGGGCGAACAGGCTGGCGGCGAACACATAACCGCCGACGCTGTGCACGTCGCTCATCCAGAAGGCGAAGATGTTGTACCAGCTCCACTTCTGCGGCAGCGGCCCCAGGTCCTGGTTATACAAGCGCGGGCTGTAGCCCTTCGGTAGTTGCTCGGTCATTGCAAGGCTCCTTGTTGGACAGGCCTGCCCCCGCGGTTGACCTTGCGACCACACTGCGTACGGGAGCCGGCATAAGTTGTATACGAAGCGCTACGCAGAATGCGTGCCATACCGGAAAAACCTGTAGGCGAACGGCGTGAATCGCTTGTCCATCAAGGGCTGGGCCTTGGCTACACAACGATGATCGGCAGGCAGGATTAGAAGCAGGCATGCCCGTTGGCTGTGCACAGCTGCCTGATATCAGTGCATCGACAAGGGGCGACAGATTGTATACAGCAGTTATGCGAGTGCTCGGCTCCGTCGTCCTGACTCGCGCTTCACCCAGCCAGAAAAAACGCAATAAAAAACCGTTGCCGGAACCGGCAACGGTTGTTTTTGAACAGTCCCATGAATCGTTAGCGCCGCCGAAGGTTCTTCGACCGCAACTACACCAGGGAGGAACGGATCAGGTCAGTTCAATGCGATCGGCATGAATAACGATCTGGCCATTCTTGTACAAGGACCCGATGGCCTTCTTGAAGTTGCCCTTGCTGACGCCGAACAGGCCACTGATCACCGTCGGATCGCTCTTGTCGCTGACCGGCAGGGTGCCATTGTTTTCCCGCAACTTGGCGAGGATCTTCGCGTTCAGGCTGCTGGCCAGTTCTTCGCCCACCGGTTGCAGGCTGAGGCTGATCTTGCCGTCGGCGCGGATCTCTTTGATGAAGCCCTTTTCCTGTTTGCCCGGACGCAGGAACTTGAACACTTCGTTCTTGTGGATCAGGCCCCAGTGCTTGTTGTTGATGATCGCCTTGAAGCCCATGTCGGTGCTCTCGGCCACCAGCAGATCGACTTCCTGGCCGACCTTGTAGGTCACCGGCGCCTTGTCCAGGTAGCGGTCCAGACGGGCCGTGGCGGTGATGCGACGGGTGTGCTTGTCGAGGTAGACGTGCACCACGCAATACTCGCCGGCGGTCAATTGGCGCTTTTCCTCGGAGTACGGCAGCAGCAGGTCCTTGGGCAGGCCCCAGTCGAGGAACACACCGATGCTGTTAACTTCCACGACTTTAAGACTGGCGAACTCACCGACTTGAACTTTTGGTTTTTCGGTAGTGGCAATTAACTTGTCGGCGCTATCCAGATAAACAAAAACATTCAACCAGTCTTCATCTTCACTGGGAATATCCTTGGGAATATAACGATTGGGCAGCAATATTTCGCCATCCGCCCCGCCGTCCAGATATAAACCGAAGTTAGTGTGTTTAACCACTTGCAAACTGTTGTAGCGCCCGACTAAAGCCATTTCCAATACCCTCATTGCGTGGGCGGCATTCTACCCGGTTTTCCGCGCCTGGTTGGCCCAAGTCGCCGGATAGCAACGGAAATTTTCCTGAATGCCTTGATGTTTATGGCTTTGCGCCAGCAACCAGGTCCGCCCGTCAGGCCAACCAGCAGCGACTTTTGCCTCAGCGCCGCCGAGCAAGCCTTTGTTTGCGCCATTGTCTTTATTTAAAACAGCAGCTTATGGGGATATTCCCGAGATCAACTTAAGATTATTCAGGAGTTTTCCACTTTTATTCCAGGAGGATATTTACCAAGCAATTGTCAAGCATTTCATGTATGATGGCTGGCCAAATTAATTTTCTGAAGGTTAATGGCCGCCATGCGTGTAAAAGCATCCAACAGCAAAGCAAAGCCAGCTCCAGCCGTTGAAACCAGCGAATCGATCAACGATCAGATTGCTGCTTTCCTGAAGTCCGGCGGCGAGATCCAGCAAATTGCCAAAGGCGTCAGCGGCCAGACTTTCGGCCCGTCCAAGCAGATCAGCCTGGGCAAGAAGTAATCCCCCCGCAATACCTCCTGGTCCCTATGCGCTTTGAGCCTCAAGGCGCTAGGACTAGAGTTCTGAGTCCTTCCCTCCCGTAAAAATCGACGAACGGCCCTCATCCCCGAGGTTTCGCCGGTATCCTTTCACACCTCTAGATCGAGCATTTCAGCAGGTTCCGCGGTTCCTGCTCCTCGCGTTTCATGGAGTGAAGCATGCTCAAGCCCTCTCATGTGCTGCTTGCCAGCCTTCTCGCCAGCCCCTTGGCCCACGGGCAGATCTTCCAGCGCGAACTGGGGGACTTCGACCTCAAGCTCAGCAGCACCCCGAGCCGCAGCATGGCCCAGGGCCTGGTCAACCCCTCGGCTACCGGCTCATTCCATGGCGGCCTGGACCTGACCCACGACAGCGGCTGGTACATCGGCCAGTGGTCGCCGAGCATGGGCCTGGGCGAAAGCGACCTGGAGGTGGACTCCTACCTGGGCTTCAAGCGCCCCTTCGATCAGACCCTGGGTTATGAGGTGGGGATGATCCAGTACAACTACCCGCAACTGGCCCCGCAGGATAACCAGGAGTTCTACGGCGGCCTGACGCTGCTGGGCAGCCGCTTCGGCGCCGCGTTCAGCCATGAACCGGACAAGCGCAACAGCACCCTGTTCGCCGACCTGGGCGGCAACCAGCCTTTCGGCATCGGCGTCAGCATCAAGTACACCGCTCATCAACTGGGCAACCCGGTTGCGGTGGGCAGCGGCTACGTCAGCAGCTTCAACGATTGGTCGATCAAGTTTTCCCGCCCCTGGATGGGTATCGACCTGAAACTGATCTACAGCGACTCCAATCTCAACGGCAGCGATTGTTCGGCCTATTCTGGACATAACGCGCAATGCGACGGTCTGCTCACCTTCAAGGCCGAGCATTCGTTTTATTGAGCGGCTGAACTGCCGGAAGCTTTCCGGGTTCAGATAAGAAACCCATGCCTTACAAACCCAGGCCTTCGCAAGGACTTGCCATGGCGCGCCGGCTGCAACACCTCACCCTGCTACTGCTGCTGAGCCTGGTGCTGACCTCCTGTAATCGTGTCGGCCTGGCTTACCGCAACCTCGATGTAATCATTCCCTGGACGCTCAACGACTACCTGGAAATGAACCGCGAGCAGAAAATCTGGTTCGACGAGCGCCTCAAGGAACACCTGAGCTGGCACTGCAGCACGCAATTGCCCGGTTACCTGGACTACCTGGGCCGTCTGCAGCAGATGGTCGAGCGCAATCAGGTCAACGATACCGAACTGCAAGAGTTCACCCGCGAAGCCAGGCAGGCCATTGCCCAGACCGCTCGCGCGGTCGCGCCTTCGGCCATCGAGTTGCTGCGGGGCCTGGACGACCGACAGGTCGCGGAAATGAAGGCGGCCTTCGCCAAGGACATGCGCCAACGCCGCAGCAAATACCTCAAGCCACCACTGGGGCAACAGATCAGGCTGCGCGCCGAACGCATGGACAAACGCCTGAATACCTGGCTTGGCTCTCTCACTCCCGAGCAGACCCAGCGGGTGACGGACTGGTCAACGTCCCTCGGCGAACAGAACCAGCTCTGGCTCGCCAACCGGGCCAACTGGCAGGCACAGTTCAGTGCCGCGCTGGAGCAACGCCAGGACAGCGATTTCGACAAACGCATCGAGCGCCTGCTGGTGGATCGCGAAAGCTTCTGGACACCGGCTTATCGCCAGGCCCATGCCAACAGCGAACAGGCGGTGCGCAACCTGCTGGTGGACGTAATGGCCCAAAGCACCCCAGCCCAGCGCGAGCATCTGCGCAACAAGCTGCAGAACGTGCACGATGAGTTCGAAGCCTTGAAATGCATGAAGACGGCACGCCAGGAGTAACGCCGGCGCGGCTTGCGCCAAGGCGCTCGCTGCTGCAAGGCATGTCCCCGGCAGAAGCGAGCTTGCTCGTGATGCTCTTGATACCCGTCAGGCAATCTGCGCCTTGCTCGCCAGCTCATCGAACACCGCCGGTTCCAGCGCATCGCTCTGCTCGTCCAGCACCTGGCGCGGGTGATCGTTGCCCGGAATGCAACTGTCGATCATGCACAGCAGGCTGGAACCGCGCGGCGTCAACATGAAGTTCTCACCGTTGCCGCCTTCTTCCTCGGGGCGCGGCTCGATGAAGCCCCGGGCCAGCAACAGTTTTTCGTACTCGGCGGCGGTGCTTTTCAGCTCATCCAGATTGCCCGTGGCTTCGCCCTCGGCCGCCTTGGCCGCGGCATGCTGCTCGGCATAAGGCCGCGGCGTGAAGCTGTGGCCCGCGCCGTTCTGCACTTCATGCAGCAATCGTTCGATCAGGTCCCAGTTATAAGTCGTCATCCTGTTCTGCCTCCATTCATGAAAGAGAGATGCCTGTACCCAGGTTGTGACAGGCGCCACCGGTAGCCGTTCAGCGGCGTCGAACAGGCGGGCGACCGTTGGGCGGAACCGTCCGGCGGCTGTCGATTTGTCCGCGGGCGAAACGACTAGCCTGTGTAGGCACTGTCGCCGCGCCACCTTTGTCGCAGGAGAAGACGTCATGCACCTCAACGATCATCCGGTCGTATCCCGGGAACAATGGATACAGGCCCGCAAGCAGCACCTCATCCACGAAAAGGCCTTTACCCGCCAACGCGACCAGCTTAGCGCCGAGCGTCGTGCCCTGCCCTGGGTGAAAGTCGACAAGCCCTACCGCTTCCAGGGCCCCCACGGCGAACTGAGCCTGGCCGACCTGTTCGGCGATCACAGCCAGTTGGTGGTCTACCATTTCATGTTCGCCGAAGGCTGGGACGAAGGTTGCCCGGGCTGCTCCTTCCTTTCCGATCACATCGACGGTGCCAACCAGCACTTGGCCCACCACGACATCGCGCTGGTGGCGGTGTCCCATGCGCCCTTCGCCGAGTTCCAGGCATTCAAGCGGCGCATGGGCTGGAAGTTCGACTGGGTTTCGTCCGCCGGCTGTGATTTCAACTACGACTTCGGGGTCTGCGCCCGGGCCGACGAGGTCGCCGCCGGCACCGCCACCTACAACTATGAAAAAACCGACGGCGCCGAAGAGGAGCTGCCCGGCCTCAGCGTGTTCTACCGCAATGACGACGGCGAGGTCTTCCATACCTACTCCACCTACGCCCGTGGCCTGGACCTGCTGGTGGGGGCCTACAACTACCTGGACCTGACGCCCAAGGGGCGCAACGAAGAGCAGATCATGGACTGGGTCAGGCACCATGATCGTTATGACGACAAACCGGCCGCCAGTTGCTGCCATGGCGGTTCCTGAACGCTAGTGGCCTGTACGGTTAATTCGGCTACTCAAATTCGAGTGCCAGGGCTTGCCAGGCAAGGCGCCAGGACGAGTCGTAGCCCGCTACGGCGAGGAATGGCAACGCAGCCTGGCGAGTACTGGCGCCGAAGTCGAGTGCACGAATTAGCCACACAGGCCACTAGACCGCGGTCGCGAGCAAGCCCTCCCCTGTAGGCACGAGCTTGCTCGCGATCTCGTCCGTCCTGTCACGACAAAAAAACCGGCCGGCGCAAACCCGCCGTCTCGCCCCCCGGCTAAACTTGGCTCCATGAGCCCCGCCTACCATAGCCTCCACGAATACACCCAACGCATGAACCGGGTGCTGGAGTATATCGACCAACACCTGGACCAGCCGCTGGAGCTGGCCGAACTCGCGCAGGTCGCGCATTTTTCGCCCTTTCACTTCCATCGCCTGTTCTCCGCCTGGGTCGGCGAAACCCTGGGCGACTACCTGCGCCGGCGGCGCCTGGCCTGTGCCGCCTATCAGCTGGCCAGCCATCCGGAATTGAGCATTCTGGAAGTGGCGCTGGAGGTCGGTTTCAGCTCCGGCGAAGCGTTCTCCCGGGCATTCAAGCAGCATTTCTCCGTCACCCCGAGCACTTGGCGCAGCACCGAACCCAAACGCTGGCACCGCCGCCTCAGCGACGTCCGCGAACGGCGCCTGCGAGCATTGAGCAATCCTGATCAGACACACATCCCGGCCTTCGACGATCCTGACGCCTTCATTCACCTGAAGGAACTCACGATGAACGTCACCCTCAAGGAACTGCCACCGGTCCGCGTCGCCTACCTGCGCTATATCGGCCCCTACGGGCCGGGCATCGGCACCTTCTGGCGCGACACCGTCGCCCCCTGGATGGTCGAAAACGGCCTGCTGGGCCGCGTGCGCTACGGCATCGGCCACGACGATCCCTACGTCACCCCACCGGAAAAATGCCGCTACGACGCCTGCGTCGAAGTCCCCGCCGACTTCAAGGCCAGCGCCCCCGCCGTCGTCACCACCCTGCTCGGCGGCCTCTACGCCGTCGCCCACTACCAGGGCAAAGGCCCGGACATCGCCGACGCCTGGACCGAACTGTGCCGCGACTGGCTGCCCAAGAGCGGCATGCAGTTCGACGCCCGGCCAGCGTTCGAGCGTTATCCGGTGGAGGCGAAATACGACATGAAGACGGGGGAACTGGAGTGTGAGATCTGTATTCCGGTGAAGGCCTTGTAGGCCGCGCCGGGCTTGGGCGAAACGATACGGGGCAGCTTGTGCTGCCCCGTTTTTTGCGCTTCAGGAACACTCGGTCTAGAGGCTGTCGCTGGTAGAGAAACCGCCGCCGCCCGTCGATCGGGAAGAACTGAACGAGCTGCCGGAGCTTGAGCTGGAACCTGAGCTACTGCTTGCGGAACTGCTCGGGCGACTGCTGGAACGGCTGCTCGAACCGCTGCTGGAGCCACCGCTCCAAAAGCTCGGGGCCGGCCTGCTTGCACGACGATGGCTCCCCACCTCATTCGCCACCTGGGAGAGGGACAGCGCGCCCTGCATGAACCCGGCAACCAGAGAGTCAAGATTCATACTTGCCGAGTAGCTGTAGCTACCGCTGATAGACCCACTCGACTGCAGTTCACGCTCAAGCTGCTTGGCCTTTGCATAGTCGCGCTCGGTATCCCTGCACTTCATCTCCAGGAACGGCACGCGCAACCGCAGATCATCGAGCTCAGAACGCAAATCACGCACCCTCTGCACCAGCTCGTCGTCCTGCGGCGTCGCTGTCTGCCCGGCCAGGCGCTCAAGCTGGGCATCCGTCATCTCGGCCAATTGCCGGGACAACAACTCAGCAACCTGAGCAAAATGCTCGTCCCCCTTGGAAACGAACAGCCCCAGACGCTCATGAACGGCATTGGCCTGAGCCTTGCCGGCCTCCACGGCCTCGCGCTCCGTCTTCAGGCGCGCCTCCAGCACCGATAACAGGGTGCCTGCCAGGGCTTGCTGATACAGCCGCTCCAGCTCGGCCTCCTGAATGGCCCGGTGGCTGTCCCGTTGCCACTGGGCTCCTTCATTGGCGTCCTGCATGGCCAGAAGGCTCTGCTCGATCGCGCTGTTCTGCGGGAAATTGCACAAGCGGGCAATCCACCGATCCAACTCCCGAAAGAACGCCCGGCCCACATAACGATCCGTACCGAACCCGCGGCCCTTCAGGTAGAGGTACAGAGGCTCGGTCTGAAAGGCCCGAAGCTTGCCGCGACATTCATCACGCAACTCCTGGTAAGACGCAGCCGCCTCGTTACAGCGCTCGATGGCTTCAGCAAGGATCGCGGCTTGCTGTTGGTACGCTGGCTCTACCGTCAACTGCCGGTTGACATCGGCAACGAGGGCCTCGATTTCCTGGGAAACCGTCGACATCTCCTGCAGGTGCTTGGCAACCCCCGTCTCCGCCACCGCCAATTGCTCACGTAACCCGGATTCGGTCCGCTCCCGCTGGTCCAGCAAACGCTGAACCTCGTCCGACAGCCGAGCCCCACCGGCCAACTGAACGTTGGCAATTTGTGGAAAGACGCCAGCGATCTGCTGTTGCAAGCGCAGCTCCTGCTCGTGGGCATTGGACAACTCGAGCTGGGACCTACGCAGTTCGGCCTCGTATCGCCGAGAGTTCTCGCCAAGGGACGCAATCATGCTGCTCGAGTTCATTACCACTCCAGGATGTAATCAGGCTTGGTTTTGACAGGCCCTTTAACAAAGGTGAAGGTCAGCGAGTTGGCCGCCTTTTTACCCATCAAGCGATCATCGACATGACCATCCAGAAGCTTGTCATTCTTGGCTGCCTGATAGGTTGCCTGGCTGACGCGCACGCCAAAGATCGAGGCATAACGCCGTTCCCCGCTCTCGATACTGGTGATGGGGACCGGGACCACATTGCCTGAGGCATCGCTCGCCTCGGTCAGCAAATACCAGGTCTTGCCTCCCGTCGGATCATAGTTGCGCTCGATCATCGACTTCTCGCCGGCACGGCTGACCACCGCCAGCGTCAACGGTGTGGCCGCGACGGCTCGCAGTCGTTCGACTTCCTGCAGGCCACGTTCGGCGGCTGCCGTATTCAGCCCCAAGACAGCCTCATTCACCGCTGCCAGCAGGGGTTGAAACTGAGCCAAGTCCTCTGTGCTCAACCCCATCTTGCGGACCCCGTTCTGTGCGTCCTGCAAGCGGGTGAGATAGGGGCTGATCATGTCGATTCGGGGGATCAGGGCGCCCAGCTTATCGACCGCTGTCCGCGCCGCCGGCACACCTTGGGTGTCGGCATGGTCCAGCGCGGATCGCGCATCGGCAGCCTGGGTCATCAATTCAGGGAAGGTACTGCTGAGTGAGGTGTACGGGGCAGAGGCCAGCAGCTCTCTCAATTTCGCCTCAGCGGCCAGGAGCTGCGACAGGTCATTCAACCCAGCCTCGACAGCCTGAAGATCAGCAGTGCCTTGCTGCAAATTCTTATTCGCCTGGTCGACCAGTGCGAGGTCATTTTTCCGGCTCTCGGCGGAGACCTTCGACGGGAGTGTGATCCGCATCAGGCCACGAACCCGATCCAGCCGTTCTCTAGCCAGCTCGAACATGCGCTCTGCTGCCGGCACATTTGCTGCAAACATATCGGCCTCAAGCGCGGACAGGCGATTTTGCAGTTGTCCAAGCTGCACAGCCTCACTTTGTGCAAGCCCCTGGGCCCTGTCGACCTTGCCCTGGACCAGACTTGTCTTCATTCCGCCCAAAAAACTCGACGAGGCAGAAAAGCCGAATGCCACCACCCCGCTCAAGACAAAAGCGACAGACGCAGGTCCGAGCCATTTACTGCGACTGATGTAGAACTCAGCCAGAAGCCTTGACCAGAAGCCGAGCGGTGGGGGCTGGTAGGTAAAACGGGCCGCAAAGAAATTACGCACCCCCTCCTCGACCAGGGCATCCTCGACCTCGATCCCCCGGGAGCGGTAGAACTCGCGAATCCGTTCAGCCACCGCTTGCCGGTGCCGGGGCAGGTCCAGATGCTTCTGCGTCTCTGCCTGGCTGTGCCGCAGCTCGTCAATCAGGGCCATGGCCCCCATCTGTTCGGTGAGGGAAACCTGGCTCACCTCAGAAGCCCTTTTGCAGGAGCGCGCTGAAGCGACGCTTGCTGTCCTCGGTGATCGACTCGATCTCGGCCGCCGCCGCAGAAGACTCCTTGCGCAACTCCTGGATCAGGCTCAGGCTGCTGGCCTGGAACTCCACCACGGCCTCGGCCAGGGCTTTGACCGAACTGACCTTCAGGTTCGTACCGTAGCCCGCCTTCAGCGCGGCATTGAGCTGCTCCCCGCCCACTTTGGCCTGCGCCTCGAGACTGGAGTTGATACCGTCGTTCATCGCATTAAGGGTATTGGTGACTTCAGCCAGCCCGCCGGAGGAGGTGAAGCCCGCCGCCAGACCGGTGAGCACGATCTCATTGGTGGCGAAAAAGCTTACGGCACGCTGGTACAGGCGCTCCTTCACCGAGTGGTACTGGTTCAAACGCGCAAACACCAGCTCGGCTGCGTTGTAGGCCGCCTTCAACTGATCGGCGATGTCGGTGATGATCTGGTAGCGCTTGTCCTCGTCCTGCAGATTGCGCAGCGCCACATCCCGCGCCAGCTCCAGCTTCACCCGCTCGGCCGCCTCCAGCTCGGCCACCTCAAGCGCCGCGCCGGCATCCGCCAGGGCCTTGCGCCCGGCATCGAGCTGCGCCTGCGCCACCTTCTGCACCTCACAGGCATCGACCTCGGCCGTCTTCATGGCCAGCCGATAGTCCTGATAAGCCTCCAGGATCAGGGTTTCCAACTGGATCTGCTCATTGGCCGACTTCGCCACCGCCAGATAGTTCTTGCGAATGTCCTCGAAGCGATCCGGAATCGAGCCACGGCGCATATTCAGCCAGGCCAGCTGGATACGCTCGGAGAACTGCAGCTTGCCGTCGGCCATCCACTCCATCATCTGCTGCGCGTCGGCCTGGATCGAATCGAAACTGGCGGCGATGTCGGCATACCGGGTACTGATATCCATGCTCTGCAGCTTGTCGCGCACCGAGGCATTAAAGACCGTGGACTGTTGCAGGGTGGCGGCGATATTGGTCACCCGGTTGGCGTCATACACCGCCACCTTGTCCAGCAACGCCAGCACGGGGGCATCCTGGGTGGGAAAGCTGATACCGACCGAGCGGAGGGCAGACATGGAGCGTTCGAGGTAGTTCATGAGCGTATTCCCAGTGTGGAGCCTTGGTTCAAAAGCTCCATCATCCTTTGACAGGTGAATAGGCGAAGGGGCTTCCACCCCTCGGGATCGGGTACAGACAAGAGCATCGAAAGCGCCGCACAAAAGCGATGCCGTCTGGAAACCTGGAGGCTATGCGTGCACATCCCGCGCAGGGCGTTACCAAAGACAGACAGCGGGCAGAACCGCTGAAACAGCCGATACAGGCCCTGCCGAACGGATGTGCGCGCCGAATGGTAACAGAGCTTGGGGGCTGAAGGTTCTCGTCTGGAGCCGACACTTTTAGCAGAGTGCCAGTATTGCCTGGAGCCTTTTGCGGGAAGCCATCTTTTGGAAAGCGGATGGGATGTTTTATTGGGTGCTGAAGCTACCCAACAGCGCCTCTTTGGACTAATCAGAAAAGCCCTACAGCCCGGAGTGCACTCACCTTATTCATGCCAGCCACGGTGCGGCTTACAGTCGATGGGTCGCCCAGATGGCGACCGGGTTTGGCGACCTGACACCAGAACTGATGCAAAACCTCCTGCTTGCAGGTATTTTCGCATCCGCACTATCGCTCCATGACGGCTGTGCGCGGGAGATCTTCGGGTCTGCCGGCTTTACCTCTGGTGTCGGTTCGCCAACCTGCGTACAGCTGTCACCCTTTCGTTTGGCGACGATGGGTGACGGTTCGGGTAATCAACCAGAGGTGAACTTATGAACCGATACATGCCGATTACTGGCCACGACTGCAACATCCCCTACCTGCTGATCGACACCCAGGCACCTGTCGATGTGCTGCACGATGCCGCAGCTTATCGCATTCGTGCGGTGGCTCAGTTGCTGGAAAGCTTTTCGATGGCTGAATCATCACATCGAGAATCCGTTGTTCTTCAGGAACTGACATTGGTCTGCACAATTCTGTTGCGAGATGGCTGCGATCTGCTGGATGTAACTGGGCGAAAATTACAGGAACAGCTTTTGGCGTAAGCAATAACGGGCGACCTTCCGTCGCCCGCCTTAATACTTTTGAAATGTTATGCATCCAGCCGGTACACCTACACGGGGAGGGACAAGTAATGGCAGCTCTTCAGCATCAAATAATTTACCAATAATTAGCTGATTAGATGTTGCACCCCTACTACTTTCTAGCTCAACTTTTGCTTGATAAGCACTTCCGTCCTCCACATTTCCTGAAGAAAATCCTGATCATAATTGCTAGATGACTCCATATAGCCTCTAGAACACCCCAATATAGCTCTTAGCTTCTTCACCACTTCATCTTGCGATCCAGACTCAAGTAAAACCAGAGCATCCTGATACTTTTTCAAGTACTCAGCAATAACCACCTCGCCTGAGGATTTTAGCTGCGCTTGTATAGCCACCAACGCAATCTCTATCTGAATCTTTAAATCATCAGCCCGTTCATTAAACATTGAGAACCTCAATCGCTATTTTATGGCTTAACATCACGAGTTATTTCAATCCATTCTTTGGGCCAGTCTCGAAGCATCAGTAATTAATCGGCACCACCATCCAAGGCCGTACCCGTTGACTTAATAGTCTGCGGAGCAACCTTTCCAACATCGAGTTTTGTACCTTTGGGAATTACAATTTCTGCTTCAAACACTCGTGTATTTTTCCACTCTGGTAACAAGGCCGCATCGTTTTTTGCTTGGATTCGATTTGCGGAAGGACTTGTTGATACGAAACTGCCCTGAGCGTTAGCTTTCCCTCCAAACACACGGTACACAGTAATATCTTCATTTGTCACAACCGTCCTGTAGTTCGAATCAAGAAAGCTTTCCTTAATCCAGCCTGGCATGCTCTCATTTTTTTCAACAACAGTAACTTTATCATCGATCTTGGTAGTGTATTTTCCCCAGCCCTCTAATGCATTAGCAGTCCCTTTTGCACCAAGTACTTCAGCCTCCGCTGCAACCTTCCTCGCTGCTTGCCTCTTGGCCACTATTTCCAAGGCCGCGTCGATAATGACCTTACCGCCTCTTAGCCCAGTCAGCGACAAAATCGCATCATCAATGGCACTTACCGACTGTACCCCCTTCCCAGCCAATGCTGACAACCGCTCAGCAGCATCCGCCACGTTGGATTCGTAGGTCGAGATCCTCGTTATTTCATTCGAATGCTCGCTGGTCTGGGCTTGACCATATTGCCGCCACCGCTCATAGACAGCTCCAGGACCGTAGGCTCCGACCGCGTTGAACAAGGTTGAGTCATTGAATTGCTCTTCAGTGGCGTTGAACGCATAAACCGGCGCACCATTGGCTATGATTTGCCGGCCATCGCTCCAGGTCAGAGGGATTTCTGAGCCGCCAGTTGAGCAACCATGTCATAGGCGATCGCCATATCTCGAACGAAGGCAACAGATTCAGGATCATTTCCGCTGGACTGTTGCATCAGCCCTTTCAAACGAGCCTGATCAGCAGCATCCACCTCGGCTCCGCTGGCGATCAACAGCAAGTCTTCCCAGCGGGCGCTCGACTGTGGTTTTCCTTGTATCGCCTCAAGCTCTTCTGCCTTTTTCTTCAGCAGCGGAATTTCCTGCTCTTTGTGTAGCTGACGGTTGAACACTTCCACCCCAGCCGCACTACTTCCCCCTGCAACTGCACCTATTGCTCCGCTACCCGAGCCTGCTCCGACACCCAAACCTGTCGCAATCAACGTGGTCAGGGCATCCTGATCGGCCCCGACAACCCCACTTTTACCCAATGCATCAGCGATGGTTGGCATCAATGTGGCTGCCGCACCCGCCCCCAACGCGCCACTTCCAGCATTACCGCTAGACAATCCCATCGCCGCGCCAGCCAGGACATGCAGCAGTACGCGGGCAGCACCTCCCTCAACCGCATAACCCTGCCCCCCGAACAAGAGGCCACTCCATGAAAGCGCTCCTCTCCCTTTGCATCGCCAGCGCCCTGTTCTGCGCCCTGCCCGCCTGGGCCTGCACCCTTGACGAGGCCATCGCCAAGCGTGAGCAACTGGCCCAGGAAGTGGCCAAGCTCACCGAGCAGAACCCAGCCAAGGCCAAGGAGATCAACGACGAGTTGCAGAAGATGGACCTGAGCACGGCCAGCAAGGATCTGCCGGACAAGTGCCAGTTGATCGACCAGCGCCTGAAGGAGTTGGGCGCGGCCGAGAAGAAGGCCGACAGCTAATGGCCGGCCAATAAAAAGCCCGGACGGGGTCCGGGCTTTGGGTATGGCGCTACGGCTTATTCGGCAGCCGGTGCTGGCTTGCGGCGCTTGAGCGGCGCCATGCCGTCCTGGCTGACCAGGGCATCGCTTTTCGGCCGGTTGGCGGTCTTGCGTTTGGTCGGGGCCTTGGCCGCGGCTTTTTTCTTGTCGCCCTTGGCGTCGGTCTTTTTCTTCTTCACACCCGCGGCCTTGCCGGAGGCCTTGACCTTCTTCGGCCCGCTGTAGGTGCCTTTGACTTCCTTGATGGTGCGGCGCTCGAAGTGCTGCTTGAGGTAGCGCTCGATGCTCGACATCAGGTTCCAGTCGCCATGGCAGATCAGCGAGATGGCCAGGCCGTCGTTGCCGGCACGCCCGGTACGGCCGATGCGGTGCACATACTCGTCGCCGCTGCGCGGCATGTCGAAGTTGATCACCAGGTCCAGGCCGTCGACATCCAGGCCGCGCGCGGCGACATCGGTGGCGACGAGGATTTTCACCCCGCCCTGCTTCAGGCGATCGATGGCCAGCTTGCGGTCCTTCTGGTCTTTTTCACCGTGCAGGACAAACGCCTTGTACTCCTGGGCCACCAAGCGGCCGTAGATGCGGTCGGCCATGGCGCGGGTGTTGGTGAAAACGATGGCCTTCTGGTAGGTCTCGTTGGCCAGCAGCCAGTTGACGATCTGCTCTTTGTGCTGGTTGTGGTCGGCGGTGATGATCTGCTGGCGGGTGGTGTCGTTCAGTTGGCTGACCGCGTTGAGCTGCAGGTGCTCAGGGTTGTTCAGGACCTTGGCGACCATCTCGCGCAGGCCCGAGCCACCGGTGGTGGCGGAGAACAGCATGGTCTGCTGACGGTTCGGGCACTCGTCCACCAGGCGCTGCACATCGTCGGCAAAGCCCATGTCGAGCATGCGGTCGGCTTCGTCGAGGACCAGCACTTCCACTTCTTTCAAATCGAGGTTGCCGGCGTTCAGTTGCTCGATCAGGCGACCCGGGGTGCCGATCAGGATGTCCGGCACCTTGCGCAGCATGGCGGCCTGGACCTTGAAGTCTTCGCCGCCGGTGATCAGGCCGGCCTTGATGAAGGTGAACTGCGAGAAGCGCTCGACTTCCTTCAGGGTCTGCTGCGCCAGCTCGCGGGTCGGCAGCAGGATCAGGGTCTTGATGCTGACGCGGATCTTCGCCGGGCCGATCAGGCGATTGAGGATCGGTAGGACGAACGCGGCGGTCTTGCCGCTGCCGGTCTGTGCCGTCACCCGCAGGTCACGCCCCTGGAGCGCGAGCGGAATGGCCGCTGCCTGCACAGGCGTTGGCTCGACAAATTTAAGCTCGGCCACGGCTTTGAGCAGGCGTTCGTGCAGGGCGAATTGGGAAAACACGGGTGCTACCTCGAAGATATGCAAAAAAACAGCTGCATAGGGTAACGGTTTCGGGCGCGAAGGCCGAGTTTCTTTCACGCAAACCACGGTAAACCATTGGTTTTTGTCAGCGATTCGTCCTTAACGGTAACTTTCGACGGCTTAAATGTTCTAATCGATCCGTCTCGTCTCATAGAGGAAGCTTCTGACCCCATGGATTTCAAACAGCTCTGGCTCAACGTTCAAGACCTCTGGGGGGCGCTCGATGAGCACCCGCTCCTGCATTCCAGCCTGGCCCTGGCCATCCTGCTGGTGGTGGCCCTGCTCGTCGGACGAGTGGCGCGCTACCTCATCCTGCACGCGGTCAAGCTGCTTGGCCGCCAGCCGTCCCTGCACTGGCTCAACGACCTGCGCCAGAACAAGGTGTTCCATCGCCTGGCGCAGATGACCCCGTCGCTGGTGGTCCAGTTCGGCCTGCACCTGGTGCCGGAGCTGAGCAAGACCAGCCTGGTGTTCCTCGGCAACCTGGCCCTGGCCTTCACTATCCTGTTCCAGGTGCTGGCCATCAGCGCCCTGCTCAATGCCCTGCTGGACATCTACGCCCGCACCGAACATGCGCGCACCCGTTCGATCAAGGGCTATGTACAGCTGGCGAAGATGGTGCTGTTCGTGTTCGGCGCGATCATCATCGTCGCTACCCTGATCGACCGCTCGCCGCTGCTGCTGTTGTCCGGCCTGGGTGCCATGTCGGCGGTGATCCTGCTGGTCTACAAGGACACCCTGCTGTCGTTCGTCGCCAGCGTGCAGCTGACCAGCAACGACATGCTGCGGGTCGGCGACTGGATCGAAATGCCCCAGGTCGGCGCCGACGGCGATGTAGTGGATATCACCCTGCACACGGTCAAGGTGCAGAACTTCGACAAGACCATCGTCTCGATCCCCACCTGGCGCCTGATGTCCGAGTCGTTCAAGAACTGGCGCGGCATGCAACAGTCCGGCGGCCGGCGGATCAAGCGCAGTCTGTACATCGATGCCAGCGGCGTGCGCTTCATCAACGATGAGGAAGAGGCGCGCCTGGGCAAGGTCCACCTGCTCACCGACTACATCAGTCGCAAGCAGGCCGAGCTCAAGAGCTGGAACGAAGCCCAGGGCAATGTCGCCGCCATGTCGGCCAACCGCCGCCGCATGACCAACCTGGGCACCTTCCGCGCCTATGCCCTGGCGTACCTCAAGAGTCATCCGGACATCCAGCCGAACATGACCTGCATGGTCCGCCAGATGCAGACCACCGCCCAGGGCATTCCGCTGGAAATCTACTGCTTCACCCGCACCACGGCGTGGACCGACTACGAGCGCATCCAGGGCGATATCTTCGATTACCTGCTGGCGGTGATGCCGGAGTTCGGCCTGAGCCTGTATCAGCAGCCGAGCGGCAACGACCTGCGCGCCGGCCTGCTGCCGGCGGTGCTGGGCGCCAGCCATATCCCCGAGGCGGAAAAACGCGCGTTGTAATCCTGCCTGATCGCCCCGTCCCCGGGGCGATCACCCCCGCTATCCGCTCAATCTGTAGGAGCGTCGACCGGCCACTCCTACAGAATCGAGACGGTTTTCGTGCCACGACGGCTGATCCACACCGCCGCCAGAATCACCAGTGCGCCGAAGAACAGGCGCCCCAACGCTTCGTGCTGGTTCCAGATCAACAGATTGATCAGCAGCCCCACCGGCACATGCAGGTTGTTCATCACCGCCAGGGTCGCGCCAGTGACCAGGCAGGCGCCCTTGTTCCACCAGTACAACCCCAGTGCGGTGGACACCAGCCCGAGAAACAGCAGCACGGCCCATTGCAACGGCGCTTCGGGCAGGAAGTCCGGCTTGCCGAACAACAGGAAGGCCGGCAACACCACCGCCAGCGCCCCCAGGTAGAAGTAGCCGAAACGCCGGTAATGCGGCAGGTCGCTCGGATGGCGCGCCACCAGGTGCTTGTACAGCACCTGCCCGGCGGCGTAGGTGAAGTTGGCCAGTTGCAGCAGCAGAAAGCCCATGAAGAAGTCCGGGCTGATGCGGTCGTAGCGGATCACCGCCGCCCCGGCCACCGCCACCAGCGCCGCCAGCAGGCCCCAGGGGTTGAAGCGTCGGTTCAGTGCGTCCTCGATCAGGGTCACATGCAGCGGCGTGAGGATGGTGAACAGCAGCACCTCCGGCACCGTCAGCACGCGGAAACTCAGGTACAGGCAAACGTAGGTCACGCCGAACTGCAAGGCGCCGATCAGCAGCATGCCGCGCATGAACGCCAGCTCCACCTGGCGCCAGCGGGTCAGCGGGATGAACACCAGCCCGGCCAGCAGCACCCGGACCAGCACCGCGAAGTAACTGTCGACATGCCCGGCCAGGTATTCACCGATCAGGCTGAAGGAAAACGCCTGGATCAGCGTGACAAAAAGTAGATAGCCCATGGCTCGCCTCATCTTGAAGAGGCGGCGACGATAGCGGTTTTGCCCCACCCGACGCAAAGCCCCAGGCTACACCTACTTATGTAGCCGCTGCCGAGCCCCGGCGAGGCTGCGATCGACGGCGCAGCCGTCGCCACACCAGGCACCGCGCAATTCCTGACGCATCGCGGTTGCTGGGTTTACGGCTGCTACGCAGCCGATCGCAGCCTCGCCAAGGCTCGGCAGCGGCTACAACGGACGTGACAAATCGCGGGCAAAAAAAAGCCCGATCTCGCAAAGCGTTCAATCGGGCAGGAGCACTCAGGAGCAACAAGTGCAAAGGGAGGTTCGATGCGCAAACAAACTTGAAGGGGAGCGCAGGGCCTACTAGACCACTGCGCGATTATCTGGCGATTAACGGATCAGGCGACCTGGGCCAGTTTGGCGTTGGCCTGGTTCAGGCCCTTTTCCTGGAAGTCGCCACCCAGGTTCATGCCTTCGGCGTGGATGAACTCGACGTCGTGGATGCCGATGAAGCCCATCACCTGGCGCAGGTAGGGCTCCTGGTGATCGGCGGTGCTGCCGGCGTAGATGCCGCCACGAGCAGTCAGCACGTAGGCGCGCTTGCCGCTGAGCAGGCCCTGGGGACCGGTTGCGGTGTACTTGAAGGTCACACCGGCACGCAGCACATGGTCCAGCCAGGCTTTGAGGGTGCTCGGGATGGCGAAGTTGTACATCGGCGCGGCCATCACCAGCACGTCGGCGGCCAGCAGTTCATCAGTCAGTTCGTTGGAACGCTGCAGCGAGGCCTCTTCGATCTCATTGCGCTGCTCGGCGGGTTTCATCCAGCCACCCAGCAGGTTGACGTCCAGGTGCGGCACCGGGGTTACCGCCAGGTCACGCACGGTGATCTGGTCGCCTGGGTGGGCCGCCTGCCATTGCTTGATGAAGGTCTGGGTCAGCTGGCGGGAAACGGAATCCTGCTGACGGGCACTGCTTTCGATGATCAGAACGCGGGACATGGGATGTAGCCTCCATCGGGAATGCTGTAGGTCGATGGAGCGCAGATTAAACAGAGTCATATCGATGAAAAAGCGCAAATAACTGCTATAACCAATCAATAAATTCGTTTATAAGCGGAGCAGGTCGCGCACCCTGCTCCACTTTGCGCTTACTTGGCGGTACAGGTCAGGTCGATGCGCAGCTTGATGATGCTGCGGTTGAACTTGGCCGTGGCGTTCTTGAACTTGCCGGCCGCCACTTCCACCTTGCGCGTGCGCGGGGCTTCGGGGCCGTTGCGAAAGACCACCGTGCAGGCGGCGTCGGTGGTGCCGTAGTTGTTCACCTGGATCGAACCGATGTCGGCATCGGTGTCGTAGGCGGTGTAGTCGATGCTTACGCCTTCGAGGTGTTTCTTCACGTCGATGGGATAGGCGAACGCACTGAGCGGCAGCAGGGCCAGCAACACACAACAGAATTTTCTCATTCGGCAGTCTCCAATAAGGAGCGCCAGCTTAGGACAAGAGGAGCTCCTCATGAAAGCGCCCCGCGTTACCCTCGATCAATGGCGAACGCTGCAGGCCGTGGTCGACCACGGCGGCTTCGCCCAGGCCGCCGAGGCGCTGCACCGTTCGCAATCTTCTGTCAGCTACACCGTGGCGCGCATGCAGGACCAACTGGGCGTGCCGCTGCTGCGCATCGACGGGCGCAAGGCCGTGCTTACCGAGGCCGGCGGCGTGTTGCTGCGCCGCTCGCGGCAACTGGTGAAACAGGCCAGCCAGCTGGAAGACCTGGCCCACCACATGGAACAGGGCTGGGAAGCCGAAGTGCGCCTGGTGGTGGACGCCGCCTACCCCAGCGCCCGCCTGGTCCGCGCCCTGACCGCCTTCATGCCGCAAAGCCGCGGCTGCCGGGTGCGCCTGCGCGAGGAGGTGTTGTCCGGGGTCGAAGAGGTGCTGCTCGAAGGTGTGGCCGACCTGGCCATCAGTGGCTTCAATATCTCCGGCTACCTGGGCACCGAAATGAGCTCGGTGGAATTCGTCGCCGTGGCCCACCCGGAACACGCCCTGCACCGCCTGAACCGCGAGCTGAATTTCCAGGACCTGGAAAGCCAGCTGCAGGTGGTGATCCGCGACTCCGGCCGCCAGCAGCCGCGGGACGTCGGCTGGCTCGGCGCCGAGCAGCGCTGGACCGTCGGCAGCCTGGCCACCGCCGCCACCTTCGTCGGCAGCGGCCTGGGCTTTGCCTGGCTGCCGCGCCACATGATCGAACGCGAACTTCGGGAGGGCCTGCTCAAGGTGCTACCGTTGGACCAGGGCGGCAGCCGGCACCCGACCTTCTACCTGTATTCGAACAAGGACAAACCTTTGGGCCCGGCCACGCAGATCCTCGTCGAGCTGCTGCGCACCTTCGACACCGCGCCGCTGGACGCGCCGTTCGCCGCCCCGGAACAAGCCTGAACCCGCACTTGAACCCTCCACGCGCCTGAACAGGAATTCAGCCATGGCCTATTTCGAACACGAAGGATGCACCCTGCACTACGAGGAATACGGTCATGGCGAACCGCTGGTGCTGGTCCACGGGCTCGGCTCCAGCACCCAGGACTGGGAAAAGCAGATCGCCGAGCTGTCCGCCCATTACCGCCTGATCCTCCCCGACGTGCGCGGCCACGGCCGTTCCGACAAGCCCCGCGGGCCCTACAGCATCGCCGGTTTCAGCGCCGACCTGGGCGCCCTGCTGGAGCACCTGAACCTTTCGCGGGTGCACCTGGTGGGCCTGTCCATGGGCGGCATGATCGCCTTCCAGCTCGCCGTGGATCAGCCCGGGCTGCTGAAAAGCCTGTGCATCGTCAACAGCGCGCCCGAGGTGAAGATCCGCAGCGCCAACGACGCCTGGCAATGGTTCAAGCGCTGGAGCCTGATGCGCCTGCTCAGCCTCGAAGCCATTGGCATCGCCCTGGCCGGCAAACTGTTCCCCAAGCCGGAGCAGGCCGAGCTGCGGCAAAAGATGGCCGAGCGCTGGGCAAAAAACGACAAACGTGCTTATCTCGCAAGCTTCGATGCCATCGTTGGCTGGGGGGTCCAGGAACGACTTTCGCAAGTCGCCTGTCCAACCCTGGTCATCAGCGCCGACCGTGACTACACCCCGGTCGCACTGAAAGAACGCTATGTGAAACTGCTGCCCGACGGGCGCCTGGTGGTGATCGCCGATTCGCGTCACGCCACGCCGCTGGACCAGCCGCAACGCTTCAACCAAACCCTGCTCGAGTTTTTAACCGCAGTCGACACCACCACCCAGGATCACTGACCCATGCTGAAAAAAATCGCCCTCGTCGCCGGCTCCGTTCTGTTCGCTGCCAACTTGATGGCCGCCCAGCCGGCCAAGGCGCCTCACGTATTGCTGGACACCAGCTTCGGCAAGATCGAAGTCGAACTGGACCCGGTCAAGGCCCCGATCTCCAGCAAGAACTTCCTCGACTACGTCGACAGCGGCTTCTACACCAACACTATCTTTCACCGGGTGATCCCGGGCTTCATGGTCCAGGGCGGCGGCTTCACCCCGCAGATGGTGCAAAAGGAAACCCGCGACCCGATCAAGAACGAAGCCAGCAATGGCCTGCATAACGTACGTGGCACCCTGTCCATGGCCCGCACCTCGAACCCGAACTCGGCCACCAGCCAGTTCTTCATCAACGTTGCCGACAACGCCTTCCTCGATCCGGGCCGCGATGCCGGTTACGCGGTGTTCGCCAAAGTGGTGAGCGGCATGGACGTGGTCGACCAGATCGTCAACTCGCAGACCACCACCCGACAAGGCATGCAGAACGTGCCGATCGACCCCGTGCTGATCAAGTCGGCCAAGCGCATCGACTAAGGCCCTGTACGGAAAGTGGCTACGCTCGCCGACTTTTCGTACAGAGCCTGAGGCTTAGCCGGGAGTCCCGGCGGAGCACCGCACCCGTGCTCCGCCTGCTTACTGATAAGGAGAGCCCGCCACGCGGGCGTCAGATCCCATGCTCTATCGTCGTTTTGAACAACTGATCGATATTTTCCGCGACGCTCCCACTGCCGCTCCCCCCAACCGCGTACTGCCCTTCTACCTCTATTACATCAAGCAGGTCTGGCCGAGCTTCGTCGCCCTGCTGGTGGTCGGCCTGTTCGTCGCGCTGATCGAGGTGTCGCTGTTCAGCTACCTGAGCACGATCATCGACCTGGCCCAGGGCACGCCCAATGTCGAGATCTTCAAGACCCACGGCCTCGAACTGGCCTGGATGGCAGTGGTCGCGCTGATCTTCCGCCCGTTGTTCGTCGCCCTGCACGACCTGCTGGTGCACCAGACCATCAGCCCGGGCATGACCAGCCTGATTCGCTGGCAGAACCACAGCTATGTGCTCAAGCAGAGCCTGAACTTCTTCCAGAACGACTTCGCCGGGCGCATCGCCCAGCGCATCATGCAGACCGGCAACTCGCTGCGCGACTCGGCGGTGCAGGCGGTGGACGCGCTGTGGCACGTGCTGATCTATGCGGTCAGCTCCCTGGTACTGTTCGCCGAGGCCGACTGGCACCTGATGATCCCGCTGCTGATCTGGATCGCCAGCTACATCGGTGCGCTCTGGTACTTCGTGCCGCGGGTCAAGGAGCGCTCGGTGATTTCCTCGGACGCCAACTCCAAGCTGGTCGGCAGGATCGTCGACGGCTACACCAACATCACCACCCTCAAGCTGTTCGCCCATACCCACTTCGAGCAGAACTACGCGCGCGAAGCCATCGGCGAGCAGACCGAGAAAAGCCAGCTGGCCGGTCGTGTCATTACCAGCATGGACGTGGTGATCACCGCCATGAACGGCCTGCTGATCGTCTCCACCACGGGCCTGGCCCTGTGGCTGTGGACCCAGTCGCTGATCTCGGTCGGCGCCATCGCCCTGGCCACCGGCCTGGTGATCCGCATCGTCAACATGTCCGGCTGGATCATGTGGGTGGTCAACGGCATCTTCGAGAACATCGGCATGGTCCAGGACGGCCTGCAGACCATCGCCCAGCCCATCAGCGTCAGCGACCGCGAACAGGCGCCACGCCTGGCGGTGGCCAGCGGCGAAGTGCGTTTCGAGCATGTGGATTTCCACTACGGGAAAAAGACCGGGGTCATCAGCGACCTCAACCTGACCATCCGCCCCGGGGAAAAGATCGGCCTGATCGGCCCGTCCGGCGCCGGCAAGTCGACCCTGGTCAACCTGTTGCTGCGGCTCTATGACCTGGAGAGCGGGCGCATCCTGATCGACAACCAGAACATCGCCGACGTGACCCAGGAAAGCCTGCGCGAACGGATCGGCATGATCACCCAGGACACCTCGCTGCTGCACCGCTCGATCCGCGACAACCTGTTGTACGGCAAGCCCGACGCCACCGACGAGGAGCTCTGGGAAGCGGTGCGCAAGGCCCGCGCCGACGAGTTCATCCCGCTGCTCTCCGACGCCCAGGGCCGCACCGGCTTCGATGCCCACGTCGGCGAGCGCGGGGTGAAACTCTCCGGCGGCCAGCGCCAGCGCATCGCCATTGCCCGGGTGCTGCTCAAGGATGCGCCGATCCTGATCATGGACGAGGCCACCTCGGCCCTGGACTCGGAAGTCGAGGCGGCGATCCAGGAAAGCCTGGAGACCCTGATGCAAGGCAAGACCGTGATCGCCATCGCCCACCGGCTCTCGACCATCGCCCGCATGGACCGCCTGGTGGTCCTGGAAAAAGGCCGCATCGCCGAGACCGGCAGCCATGCCGAGCTGCTGGCCCACGGTGGCCTGTATGCGCGCCTGTGGCAGCACCAGACCGGAGGTTTTGTCGGTATCGACTGACCTGTAGCCCTGTAGCCCTGTAGCCCTGTAGCCGCTGCCGAGCCTGCGAGGCTGCGATCGGCTTGGGCGGCATTCCGACGAAGCAGTCGCAAACTGGTAAATGCGCTCCTTCAGGCAGATCAAGGCTGCAGGATTTACGACCGCTGCGCGGCCGATCGCAGCCTTCGGCAGCGGCTACAAGGGGGCGGTTACATCAATCACTACCCGCCCATCGCAGGCTGCGCCAGCGGCTACAGAAAACGCCAGGGCCCGTTACTTCGGGCCCTGGCGTTTTTTTTCGCACTGGATTTGTAAAAAAAGCCTGCTGTACTGAGCCTAGGTTCTGGAACAGGGCCTGCAGCCAGCCTGCACGGCTGCATAACGGCTTTATCGAATCGATAGTCGACCTAAAAGGATAACTTCATGTCTCTGTTCAAACGTTCAGTCACTGAGTTGTTAGGTACCTTCTGGCTGGTGTTGGGTGGTTGTGGCAGCGCCGTACTGGCGGCCGCGTTTCCGGAGGTCGGCATCGGCCTGCTCGGCGTGGCGCTGGCCTTCGGTCTTACCGTCCTGACGATGGCCTTCGCCATCGGCCATATCTCCGGCTGTCATCTCAACCCCGCGGTGTCCGTCGGCCTGGTGGTCGGCGGGCGTTTTCCACTCAAGGAACTGCCCGCCTATGTGATCGCGCAAGTGCTAGGCGGGGTGATCGCCGCGGCGCTGCTGTACTTCATCGCCAGCGGCAAGCCCGGTTTCGAACTGGCCAGCGGGCTGGCCTCCAACGGCTATGGCGAACATTCGCCGGGAGGTTATTCACTGGCGGCGGGGTTTGTCAGCGAGCTGGTGATGACCGGGATGTTCGTGGTGATCATCCTCGGCGCCACCGATAAACGTGCGCCGGTGGGCTTCGCGCCGATCGCCATCGGCCTGGCGCTGACGCTGATCCACCTGATCTCGATCCCGGTGACCAACACCTCGGTCAACCCGGCGCGCAGCACCGGGCCGGCCTTGATCGTCGGCGGCTGGGCGATCCAGCAACTGTGGCTGTTCTGGCTGGCGCCGATTCTCGGCGCGGTGGTCGGCGGCGGTATCTATCGCTGGCTGGGCAAGGAAGACAGCTGAAAACCACCCCGAGGGTCACGCCTGCCGATACGGCAGCGCGGCCCTCGCCTCCTCCGCGTACGCCAGCACACCCGCCCGCTCCTGCTGGAGAAAATCCTCCACCGCAGCTGCAAGGCCGGGGTGTCGCAGATAGTGCCAGGACCGGGTAATCACCGGCTCGAACCCCCGAATCAACTTGTGCTCGCCCTGGGCCCCGGCGTCGAAACGCTGCACGCCCTGGGCGATGGCATAGTCCATGCCCTGGTAGAAACAGGTTTCGAAATGCAGGCGATCGAACTCCGCCAGGCAACCCCAGTAACGCCCGTAGAAGCTGTCGCCACCGATCAGGCTGAAGGCCATGGCCACCGGCCTGGCGTTCTGCTTGGCCAGCACCACGCGGATGGCCTCGGGCATGCGCTCGGCCAGCAGGCTGAAAAAGGCCCGGGTCAGGTAGGGTGACTGGCGCCGCACCGCATAGGTGTTGGCGTAGCAGGCGTAGACAAAATCCCACTGCGCCTCACTGAGCTGCCGGCCTTCGAGCCACTCGAACTCGATGCCCTGCCCCGCCACCTGCTCGCGCTCCTTGCGCATCTGTTTGCGCTTGCGCGAGCTGAGGCTATCGAGAAAGTCCTGGAAGTCCCGATAGCCGCGGTTCTGCCAATGGAACTGGCAACCCAGGCGCTGCAGCCAGCCGTCTTGCCCGGCCAGGGCGGCATCGGTAAAGGCATCGGTGAAGTTGATATGGGCGCTGGAGAGCCCTTCGATCTCCAGGTAACCGGGCAGGCTTTGCAGCAGTTCGAGGCCGTCTTCCAGGGTCGCCGCCAGCAGCCGTGCGCCGCTGACCGGGCTGAAGGGCACGGCGCTCAGCAGCTTGGGGTAATACTCGATGCCGGCCCGGGCGCAGGCGTCGGCCCAGCCATGGTCGAACACGTACTCGCCGTAGGAATGCCACTTGCGGTAGCTGGGCAACGCCGCGATCAGGCGTCCGCCTTGCACATGCAGCAGGTGCTCGGCCTGCCAGCCGGAACGTGGGCCGAGGCTGCCGCTGTCTTCCAGCGTGCTGAGAAAGGCATGGCGCAGAAACGGCTGGCCGTCACTGAGCAGGCCATCCCATTGCTGCGGATCGACGGCGGCCAGGCTGGTCAAGGATTGCAACGGCATTGGGTTCCCCGCAAGTGTGTCCACGAACGCGCCGAGTATCGCCGATCACTGCCCCAGGTGCAGCAACAGGAAATCGATGAACGCCCGCGACTTGTGCGGCAGGTGCGAGCTGTTGGGAAACACCACGTTCACCGACTGCGAAGGCAAGGCGTACTCGGGCAGCAGGCGCACCAGCCGGCCGCTCGCCAGGTCGTCCTCGACCACCCAGCCGGGCAGTACCGACACCCCCAGGGACGACAGGGTCATGGCGCGGATGGCGGTGGAGGAATTGGACTCGAAATGATTGGGCCCGCTGACTTCGACCTGGCCCAGCTGCGGGTGGCTCAGGGTCCAGGTGGTCGGCCCTTGCAGGTTGCTGTTGGCGATCCACGGCACGCTGTTCAGGTCCAGGGGCTCGACCACCGGATAGCGCGCCAGAAAGTCCGGGCTGGCCACCAGGACGATGTCGTAATCGGCCAGCTTGCGACTCTTGAAAGCCGAGTCGGCGAGGTTGCCCAGGCGGATCACCAAGTCGAGTTTTTCCGCCACCAGATCATTCAACGAAGAGTTGAAGTTATAACAAAGACGGATCTCCGGATAACGCTCGGTAAACTTGGAAATGATCGGCAGTATATAGCGCTCTCCATATTCGCTAGTTGAACTGAAACGCAACTTTCCGGAAATACGATTATGCCCATGCAGGACATTCTCGAAGGCATTGTCGATATCCGCGACAATGCCCTTGAACTCGTTATAAAAGTCCTGGCCTATTTCCGTCAGGGATATATTGCGGGTATTGCGGATCAACAGGGTCGCCGACAAGACTTCCTCGAGCGCCTTGACATGCAGGCTGGCCATGGCTTTGCTGATGCACAGGTAGTTGGCCGCCTTGGTATAGGAACCGAAATCGACAACCGCCAGGAATGTCTGGACGCGATTTAGATGCGTGTGCATGTTATAGCTCACCGTGTTGTAAATCATTGTCAAATTCCATCAAACAATGTTTCAAGTATAGGCGTATCGACACCCTCGGTCTATCGCTCCTATGATCCCGCCGCAAAAGGGAGATCATATGACTTATCGCTACAAAGTGGCTCTTATATTCCTCATCGGATTCTTTATCGACTGTATAAACATATTCATGTCGGCCGTGGCTTTACCGAGTATTGCCCATGATATGCACGTCTCGACTTCATCCGTGGCCTGGGTGGCCAATGCCTATATTCTCGGCCTGACCCTGATCATTCCGGTGAGTACCTGGCTGGCCGGACGTTTCGGCAGCCGCGAAACCCTCACCGCCTCGATGCTGGTGTTCAGCACCGCGGTGTGGATGTGCGGGATGGCCGGCAGCTTCCATGAGCTGGTGATCTGGCGCTTCGTCCAGGGCATCGGCGGCGGCTTGCTGATCCCGGTGGGCCAGGCCCTGACCTTCAACCTGTTCCAGGGCCCGCAGCGGGCCAAGATCTCCACCCTGGTGATGGCCGTCGCCCTGATCGCCCCGGCCATTTCGCCGACCATCGGCGGCGTGATCGTCGACAGCAGCTCCTGGCGCTGGGTGTTCCACAGCAACATTCCGTTCTCGCTGGTCGCCGCCGCCCTGTCCTGGCTGTGGATCAAGGAAGCCCGGCCCGCCAGCCTGGCGCGCCCGGACATCAAGGGCCTGCTGCTGGTCAGCGCGGCCCTGGGCAGCCTGCTGATGGGCATGTCGCTGTACGGCGGCGACTACCCGCCGCTGGCCGCCCTGGGCTGCCTGATGCTGGGCGTCACTTGCGTGGTGCTGTATGTCCTGCACTACCGCCGCTGCGACAACGCCATCGTCGAGCTGAGCCTGCTCAAGAGCAAGAAGCTCAGCACCTCGATCTTCATCTACTACGCGATTCCCGGAGTGTTCACCGGAGTCAACCTGCTGAGCATCTTCTTCCTGCAGAACAGCCTGCACTTCAGCGCCAAGCTGACCGGCATGTTCATGATCCTCTACGCCAGCGGTGCCTTCATCGCCATGCTGGTCTGCGGCCGGGTCTACAACCGCTTCGGCGCCCGGCGCCTGTTCACCCTCGGCATGCTCCTGCACAGCGCCGGCATCGCCACCCTGTACCTGGTCGACAGCGCCGCCGACCTGCCGATCATCGTCATCGCCTACTGCCTGATGGGCGTCGGCGGCGGCATCGGCGCCAACACCGCGCAAACCACCTCGCTGATGGACTTCGAAGGTGCCGATACCCACAAGGGCAGCGTGATCTGGAACATCAACCGGCAGATGTCCTTCAGCATCGGCGCCGCGCTGTTCCTGATGATCTACAACCTGCTGCTCGCCAGCCTGGCGTCTACCCCGGCCTATCACCTGACCTTCGTCATCGCGGCGGTGATGGGTCTGTTACCCCTGTTGCAGATGAGCAACCTGACCACGCAAAAGGAATGTCATGCATAACACAATCGTTGAACAGGCCAAGCACAGCATCCATGCGGTCCACGAGCTGATCCATGCGGTCTTCACCGACCAGGACGGCAACGGCGCCGCCGCCATCGACCGCCTGCTGCCGGCCTTCGCCGAGCACTTCAGCATGGTCACCACCGCGGGCGCCATCGTCAGCCGCGAGCAGGTCGAACAGATGTTCCGCGGCGCCGTCGGTGCCCGCCCCGGCCTGGAAATCCTCGTCAGCGACCTGCACACCGCCTGGCACGAAGGCCACAGCGCGGCGATCCGCTACAAGGAAACCCATCGCCTGGAGCAGAAGGAAACCTCGCGCCTCTCGGTGGTGGTGATCCGCATCCATGAGCACTCGGCCCAGTGGCTGTACCTGCATGAAACACCGTTAAGCTGACAGCGAGTCACCCCATGAATTACCAGATCACCCAGTGCCTGATGCTCTCGCCAAGCATCAAGGAAATCACTCTGGCGCCTCTTGTGCCGGCCCCCTGCGAGGCCACCGCCGGGGCCCACTTCAAATGGTGGATTGCCACGCTCGAGCAATGGCGTCACTACTCCCGGGTCGAGCTGGCCGAGCATGAGCTGCCCCAGGGCAGCCTGGTGTTCGCCATCCGCCTGAACCCCGACTCGCCCAGCAGCGCTTATATCCGCCAGTTGAAGGTCGGCGACCCGGTACGGCTCGACGGCCCGTTCAATGCCTTCGACTACCAGCTGGACGACAGCGACGGCGCCGACATCGCCCTCGCCGGCGGCATCGGCATCACGCCGTTGACCGGCATCCTCGGGCACCTGCGAGCCCAACAGCGCCCGGCGCGGTTGCACTATTTCGCCAAGAGCGCGGGCGACGCCGCCTATGTCGCGCAGATGCGCGAGCTGTTGCAGGACAGCCTGAGCCTGCACTGCTCCGACTCGGCCGAGGGGCGCCCGTCGGTGGCCGCGGTGCTGGGCCAGTTGCAGCCCCGGGACCGCCTGTATGTGTGCGGCCCGCAAGCCATGCTCAACGACGTGTTCAGCCATGCCCAGAGCCAGGGCTTTCCCCGCGAGCGCATCCACTTCGAAATCTTCAACACCACCCTGGCGGAAGACGAACCCGGCTTCGCCGTGCATGCCGCGGACTCCGGCATCGACCTGCGGGTACAACCCGGCCAATCCCTGCTCGACGCCCTCGAAGAGGCCGGCCTGGAGCCGCTCTACGACTGCCGTCGCGGTGAATGCGGGGTGTGCGAGCTGGACGTGCTGGAAGGTGAAGTCGATCACCGCGATTTCATCATGAGCCCGCAGCAGGCCGCCTGCAGCAACAAGATCTACCCCTGCGTATCCCGGGCCAAAGGCCCAAGCCTGAAACTGGTCATCTAAAGAGAGAACCTCGTTGGACAACTACTTCAACGGCAAGGAAGTGCATCGCACGCTGTTCCTTGATCCGTCGCTCTTCGAGCGAGAACAACAACAGGTATTCGCCGCCAGCTGGTGCTACCTGGGCCATGAAAGCCTGGTCCCGGAAACCGGCGACTTCTTCACCGGCGACATCGCCGGCCAACCGCTGGCCATGGTCCGGCAGAAAAACGGCGAGATCGTCGTGCTGCACAACCGCTGCCCGCACAAGGGCGTGAAAGTGCTGGCCGAGCCGCAAGGCAATGTCGGGCGCTTTATCCGCTGCCCCTATCACGCCTGGACCTTCAAGACCGACGGCCAGCTGCTGAGCATCCCGGTGAAAAAGGAATACGACGACTGCGACCTGAGCAGCTGCGCCGCCCACAAGGGCATGCAGCCGGTGGCCGCGGTGGAGAACTACCGGGGCTTCGTGTTCGTGCGCCTCAAGGAGCAAGGTGTTGGCTTCAGCGAGTTCTTCGGCGACTCGCTGTCGACCCTGGACAACATGGTCATGCGCTCGCCCCAGGGGCAATTGCGCGCCATCGGCCAGCCCCTGCTGCACCGCCACCGCTGCAACTGGAAGATGGTGGTCGACAACCAGACCGACACCTGCCACCCGATGGTCGCCCATGAGTCCTCGGCCGGCGAAGCCATTCGCCTGTGGAAGGAAACCGGGCACGACGGCCAGCCGCCGATGGCCGTGGAACTGTTCTCGCCGTTCATGGCGTCCTACGAGTTCTTCAGCGCCATGGGCATCCGCACCTGGCCCAATGGCCATGGCCATACCGGTGTCAGCAACTCGATCCACAAGGCCTACTCCAGCATCCCCGGCTACTGGGAGCTGATGGTCGAGAGCTACGGCGAAACCCAGGCCGCGGCGATCCTCGACGATACCCGGCACAACACCGTGTATTTCCCCAACCTGATGGTCAAGGGACCGATCCAGACCCTGCGGGTGATCCGCCCGGTCTCGGCCTGCGAAACCGTGGTCGAGTCGTGGATCTTCGAGCTGGTGGGCGCGCCGGTGCAGTTGCTGGAAAGAACCGTGCAGTACAACAACCTGATCAACTCGCCGTGCTCGATGGTCGCCCACGACGACGTGGAGATGTACGAGCGGGCCATGGATGGGCTGCGCAGCCAGGCCAACGACTGGGTGAATGTCGCCCGCCTGTTCGCACCGGGCGAATCCCATGAGCAGACCCAGGTGGTGTCCGGCACCAGCGAACGGGCCATGCGCAACTTCTACAACACCTGGCAGCAGCTGATGCAGGCCCCAGACGGATCGACCGCCCATGGATAACTCGCCCCTCGAACAGCTGATCTACCAAGAGATCGCGCTTCTCGACCAACAGGATTTCGCCGCCTGGCAACAGCTGCTGTGCGACGACTTCCACTACTGGATTCCGCTGCGCCACGATCAACCCTGCCCGTTGCGCGAGTCCTCCTTGCTGTATGAGGACCGCTTCCTTACCACCCTGCGCATCAACCGCCTGGCCAGCGCCCGCAATTTCTCGCAGCAGCCCAAGAGCCGCAGCCTGCACATTGCCCAGCGGCCGGCGATCAGCCTCGACCCGGATGGCCTCAGCGCCCGTTGCCTGACCCCCATGCTGTATTGCGAGGCCCGTGGCGACAGCGAATGGCATTACCCGGTGACCGTGGAGCACCAACTGCTGTGCCTCGCCGGCCAGTGGAAAATCCAGCGCAAGAAAGTCCTCCTGCTCAATCCGTCCCGCGCGTTTGAAAGCCTGCAGCTCATCATCTGATTTCCGAGACCCTTACCTGTGAACTCTTCCCACTCCGGTTTCGAAGAAACCCAAGGCACCCGCTCGTTCCCCAACATCGACCTGTTGTACGACTATGGGCAATTCCTGCGCCGTGCCACCCAGGCCATCGGCCACCTGCCACCGGCAATCGCCGACAAGCACATCGGCATCGTCGGCGCCGGCCTCAGCGGCCTGATCGCGGCCTATGAACTGCTGCGCGCCGGCGCCACCCGCATCACCCTGTTCGAAGCTTCGAAAGACCACCTTGGCGGACGCTTCCTGACCCAGTGCTTCGACGAAACACAACCGCAGTTCATCGCCGAGATGGGCGCCATGCGCTTCCCGCCGAGCGAAGTCGGCCTGTTCCATTACCTGGAGCGTTTCGGCATCGGCACCACCGAGGCCTTCCCCGACCCCGGCGTGGTCGACACCGAAATCCACTACCGCGGCGAAACCCACCACTGGCCGGCCGGGGAAAATCCACCGCCGATCTTCAACACCGTGCACCGGGGCTGGAATGCCTTTCTCAAGGAAGGCGTGCGCCTGGACGACGGCACCTTCCTGGCGCCGCCGCTGCTGCTCACCGAACTGCTGGAAAAACAGCAGTACGCCGAAGTGCAGCCGGAGTGGCAACGCTACCTGGACTGCTTTGGCGACCACTCCTTCTACTCGGCCATGGTGCAGATCTTCACCTCGAAGAACCCGCCGGGCGGCAGGCGCTGGCGCAAGCCGGAAGATTTCCACCTGTTCGGTTCCCTGGGCATCGGCTCGGGTGGTTTCCAGTCGGTGTACCGGGCCTCGTTCACCGAGATCCTGCGCCTGGTGATCAACGCCTTCGAGGTCAACCAGCGGCTGGTGCCCAACGGTATTTCCACGCTCTGGGAGCGGATCGCCGACGAGGAATTCCATGGCATCGCCCTGCGCGACCGGATCTGCCGCACCCGCATCGAATCCATCGGCAAGGGCGCCGACGGGCAAATCCTGCTGCAGGGCTGCAACGGTGAAACCTATGGCTGCGACCGGGTGATCACCACCGCCACCACCCGCGCCCTGCAAGTGAACATGCGCCTGACCCAGGCCGAGCAGTTCGTCAATCGCGATGTGGCCCGGGCGATCAACGAAACCCACATGGTCGGCTCGTCCAAGCTGTTCATCCTGACCCGCGACAAGTTCTGGCTCAAACATGGCCTGGCGCAGAACATCCAGACCGACACCCTGGTCAAGGGTGTCTACTGCCTGGACTACGCCCCGCAGGACCCGGACTCCTGGGGCGTGGTGCTGATCAGTTACACCTGGGAGGACGACTCGCACAAAATGGTCTCGATGACCGACAAGGTCCAGCGCTGCAAGCGCCTGGTGGACGAACTGGCGATGAGCGCGCCGGAGTTCGCCCGCCACCTGGTGCCGCTGGACGGCGACTACCAGCGTTACGTGCTGGAGTACGACTGGCTCACCGACAAGCAGGCCCTGGGCGCCTTCAAGCTGAATTTCCCGGGCGACGACCTGTACTCCCAGCGCCTGTTCTACCAGTTCAAGACCGCCCTCGACCCGCAGCAGGACACCGGCCTGTACCTGGCCGGCTGCGGCAGTTCGTTTACCGGCGGCTGGGCCGAAGGCGCGGTGCAGACCGCCCTGAACAGCGCCTGCGCGGTGATCGCCAGCCTCGGTGGCGAACTGCTGGAAGGCAATCCGCTGTTCGACCTGCAATCGCACTTCCGCTATTGCTGAGCCCAGGCCCCTACCGACTTTCGTTGAGACTTTTTCATGTACAGCCAGCTTTCGATCGAAGCGCTCGTTGACGGGTTTCGCCAGGGCAAGCTCTGCCTGGATTCCTGGCACCGCGCGCTGCTCGAGCAATACGCCGACGCCGGGCACCTGAACAGCTTCATCAGCTTCGCCCCACAGGCGTTCAGCGGCGACACCGGCACGCCAGAGCAGCGCCAGGCGCCGCTCTACGGCATCCCGGTTTCATTCAAGGACAACATCAATGCCAGCGGCCTGCCGACCACCGCCGGCACGCCCGGCCTGGCCGACTACCACCCGGCCGCGGATGCCGGCATCGTCCAGCGCTTCAAGGCACTGGGCGCGCGGGTCGCCGGCAAGAACAACATGCACGAGCTGTCGTTCGGCGTGACCTCGGCCAACCTGAGCTACGGCGCGGTGGTCAATCCACGCCACCTGCAACACAGCGCCGGCGGCAGCAGCGGCGGTTGCGCCGCGGCCGTGGCCGCCGGCCTGGTGCCCTGCGCGGTGGGCACCGACACCGGCGGCTCGGTGCGGATTCCCGCGGCCTTCTGCGGCGTGGTGGGTTTCCGCCCGAGCACCGGGGCCTACCCCGGCGACGGCATTGTCCCGGTGTCCCAGACCAAGGACTCGCCGGGCCTGCTGACCCGCAACCTGGAAGATGCGCTATTCGTGCATCGGCATCTGACCGGCACGTCCTGCGCCGCGCCGACCGAAGCCAGGCGTCTGCGCATCGGCATTCCCCAGCAGTTCTTCTGGTCCGAGCTGGAGACCAAGGTGCACAGCGATTGCCGCGCGGCGATCGATTGCCTGGCCGATCAGGGCGTGGAGATGGTGCCCGTGGACGACCGCCTGATCGGCGAGATCAACGAAAGCATCCAGTTCCCGCTGCCGATCTTCGAGTTCTTCATCGACTTCCCGCGCTTCCTGCTGAAGGCCGGCCGCGGCGAGCACTTCCTCGAGATCCTGGCGCAGATCCGCGACCCACAGATCAAGAAGACCCTTATGGCGCAGTTGGAGAGCCCGGCCATTTCCTATGAGGACTACGTGCAGGCCTTGATGAGCAAGATCCGCCTGGATCGCGAATACGCCGGGCTGTTCCAGCAGCACCGGCTCGACCTGATCGCCTACCCGACCGTCAGTTGCACTGCGCCGCTGCTGAGCGACAGCGACGCCCAGGAGCATTTCGAGCGTTTCGTGCGCAACACCGACCCGGCCAGCAACCTGGCGGCGCCGAGTGTCAGCGTGCCGGTGGCCGCCGCGGGCAGCCTACCGGTCGGGCTGTCGTTCGACGCCTTGCCCGGGCAGGACCACCGGCTGCTGCACATGGCGCAGCAACTGAGCCGCCTGCTGGCCCTGCGCTGAATCGCCGCCCGGGTGCGCGGGAGCCGGCCTGCCGGTTTCCCGCCGCCCGAGGCGCCCCTCGCTACCTCCAATAACAATTTCATTGCAGGCCTTGCCATGCGCGGTACGTCCATCGCTTCATCCCCTTCAACCTCCCATCGCCCGGTCGCCGAACGCCGGCCCTCGGTCATCGGCGGCGCCATGATCATCGGCGGCACCATTGTCGGAGCGGGCATGTTCTCGCTGCCGGTGATGATGTCGGGGCTGTGGTTCCAAGGTTCCCTCGCGGTGCTGGTGCTGTCGTGGTTCTGCACCCTGCACTCGGGGCTGATGATCCTCGAAGCCAACCTCAACTACCGGCCGGGGGCGAGCTTCTCGACCATCACCCGCGACCTGATCGGCCGGCGCTGGAGTCTGTTCAACGGCGCCACCCTGGTGTTCGTCCTGTACATCCTGACCTACGCCTACATCTCGGCCAGCGGCTCGGTGATCCGCCACACCGCCCACACCCTGGGCCTGGAGATTTCCTCGCGCAACGGCGGCCTGGTGTTCGCCCTGGCGGTGGCCCTGGTGGTCTGGCTCAGCACCGCGGCGGTCAGCCGCATCACCAGCCTGGTGTTCGGCGCCAAGATCCTCGCCTTCTTCCTGACCTTCGGTGGCCTGCTCGGCCATGTGCAGCCACAGGTTTTGCTCGATCGCGGCAACCCGCACCCGGACTACCTGCCCTATCTGTTCATGACCCTGCCGTTCTGCCTGACCTCCTTCGGCTTTCACGGCAACGTGCCGAGCCTGATGAAGCACTACGGCAAGGACCCGCAGCGCATCCGCAACTGCCTGCTGATCGGCACCCTGATCGCCCTGGTCCTGTACACGGTGTGGATGCTCTGCACCATGGGCACCCTGCCCCGCGATCAGTTCAAGGACATCGCCCACCAGGGCGGCACCATCGATGTGCTGATCAGCGCCCTGGGCGGCATGCTCGACAGCGCCCGGGTCGACCTGCTGCTGACCCTGTTCTCCAACTTTGCCGTGGCCTGTTCGTTCCTCGGCGTCACCCTTGGGTTGTTCGACTACATCGCCGACGCCCTGGGCTTCGACGACAGCCCCCGGGGCCGCCTGAAAAGCGCGCTGGTCACCTTCGCCCCGCCGATCGGCTGCGCGCTGATCTGGCCGGATGGCTTCATCCTCGCCATCGGCTTTGCCGGCCTGGCGGCGACCGTCTGGGCGGTGATCACCCCGGCCCTGCTTGCCCACGCCTCGCGCAAACGCTTCGCCAGCCCGCTGTACCGGGTCTGGGGCGGCACGCCGATGATCGTCCTGGTGTTGCTGTTCGGCCTGGCCAACGCCCTGGCCCACCTGTTGTTCAGCTTCGACCTGCTGCCGGTCTGGCGTTAGTCGAATGGCCAGGCAAAAAAAAACCCCGCCGGAGCGGGGCTGAAACGAAAGGAGCTTTAACGGATGAGAAAGAGCTCTTTACAGCAAGTGCAGCGGCATCAGAACACGTACTGGGCGCGAACGATGAAGCCGTCGCCGTCGTCGTCGCCGGTACGCTTGGCCGGTGTACCACCGCTGGCGGCCGTGGCGTTGGTGACCTTGTCGGTCTTGGCCTTGACGTAGGTGGCAGAGATTTTCACTGCTTCGTTGGCGTACCAGTTCACACCCAGGTTGTGCACCTTGACTTCGGCATCGCCGACGTCGCGGGTCAGGCTGGCGGTGGTGATGTTGTCGTCTTCGACGGTCATGCTGTCGTAGCGGTAGAACAGTTCCCAGGCGCCGAAGGTCTTGTTGGCCGGCTTGATGGCGTCGAACTTGCCAACCTTGTAGCCGCGGGATTCGCCGGTCAGGGTGTAGGCGCCCTGCACGTAGAAGCCATGGCCCTTGATGTCTTCGTAGGCGTTGGAATCAGCCTTGGTCTTACGGGTGATGTATTCACCCTGGATCGAGGCCGGGCCCATGGCGAACGCGGCTTCCAGACCAAAAGCGGTGTCACGGTCGTAGGAGCCGGCTGGCGAACTGGAGCTGCCGCCCAGCACCGGACGGTTGCCGTTGGTGCCGGCATCGTTACCCCCCAGGGTCTCGACGCCACGCATGCCCATACGGGTGCGATAACGGGAATCGAAAGCGGTGTCGGAGACATCGCGCGAAGCCACGTTCACACCGAAGTGCAAGACGTTGCCGGCATCGTGCAGCGGGGCGAAGACGAAGCGACCGTTGACCTGCTTGACGCTGTCGCCGTCGGTGTCGTCGGTGTCCTTGCTGAACACACCGGCGGAAGCATAGAAGGAATCGGCGAAGGTGCTGGAAGCCTGCAGGCCCAGGCCATTCTGGTGAGTGTTGGCCCAGTCGACCATGTCGTAGGCGATGTTACGTTCCGGCGCGGTCACCCACTTGGAGCTGGTGGCTTTTTCCAGGCCGAAGTCCGGGTCGAAGCGACCGACCTTGATCGACACCGGCTTGAAGCCGTTGTAAGCCAGCGAGGCTTCGTCGAAGTAGCCGTTATCGGAGTCGCCGGTGTTGTGGGAGAAGTCGTAGTTGATGGTGTAGGCCCAGTCGGTGTACAGCACGCCGGACAGTTCGAGGAACGCGCGACGGAAGTAAGCGGCGTCGGCGGTGTCGCCGTTCTTGGTGTAGACACCGTCGAAGCGGCTGTAGTCGGCTTGCAGGCGACCACCGAGCTTGAAGCTGAACTCTTTGTCTGTGGTGGCGACCTCAAGGCCGCCCTTGGTCTTGACTACGATATCGGCGCCATCGGTGGTGACGGTGCCAGCGAAAGCCTGGGCGGTAACTGCCAGGGCCAGGGCGCTGGCGGCAAAACCGGCGAAGTGCTTACGGATCATCGAAGATTTCCCCTAATTGGTGGTCTGTAGCGCTGGAAAAAACACGCGAGTCAGGCCCGCTTGTGTTGGGAGGGAATCTTGGCGGCGGGTTATTTCAGGGGAGTTGCTGATAGATAAAGATTTGATGACAACGGAACTTTTTACTCCCAAAAGAAATAAGGCAAAAAGCCTGTATTAAAGCCTCGGGCGGGGGATTTGGAAAAAAACGGGATCCAATGTAGCCGCTGCCGCAGGCTGCGATCGGCCCGGGCCGCGTTCGGAGAACGGCCGCGGCGACTTCAAGATCGCTGAAGGCCTTCGGCCTTATCGCAGCCTGCGGCAGCGGCTACAGGAGTTGGTATGTCTTGCAGGCGTTGGTGTAGCCGCTGGCGAAGCCTGCGATCGACCCGGGCCGCGTTCGGAGAACGGCCGCGGCGACTTCAAGATCGCTGAAGGCCTTCGGCCTTATCGCAGCCTGCGGCAGCGGCTACAGGAGTTGGTATGTCTTGCAGGCGTTGGCGAAGCCTGCGATCGACCCGGGCCGCGTTCGGAGAACGGCCGCGACGACTTCAAGATCGCTGAAGGCCTTCGGCCTTATCGCAGCCTGCGGCAGCGGCTACAGGAGTTGGTATGTCTTGCGGGCGTTGGTGTAGCCGCCGGCGAAGCCTGCGATCGACCCGGGCCGCGTTCGGAGAACGGCCGCAGCGACGTCAAGATCCTGAAGGCCTTCGGCCTTATCGCAGCCTGCGGCAGCGGCTACAGGAGTTGGTATGTCTTGCAGGCGTTGGTGTAGCCGCTGGCGAAGCCTGCGATCGGCCCGGGCCGCGTTCGGAGAACGGCCGCGGCGACTTCAAGATCGCTGAAGGCCTTCGGCCTTATCGCAGCCTGCGGCAGCGGCTACAGGAGTTGGTATGTCTTGCAGGCGTTGGTGTAGCCGCTGGCGAAGCCTGCGATCGACCCGGGCCGCGTTCGGGGAACGGCCGCGGCGACTTCAAGATCGCTGAAGGCCTTCGGCCTTATCGCAGCCTGCGGCAGCGGCTGCAGGAGTTGGTATGTCTTGCAGGCGTTGGTGTAGCCGCTGGCGAAGCCTGCGATCGAGCGCGAAGCGGTCGCGTTCTTGAGGCTTCAGCGGCTACAGGAGGATTGTCGGGGGAATCAGGTGTTGCGGTTGCGCTCGGCAGCCAGGCGCTCGGCCAGTGCGTCGATATCGGCGACGGGCGCTTGCGGCATCTTGCGCAAGGTGGCCTGCATCAGGCGCATCTGCCGCAGGAAACGCCGGCAATTGGGGCAGAACAACAGGTGATGGCGCTGGATCAGGCGCTGGCGAAAGCTCAGCTGACCATCGAGATAGTCGCTGGAGCGTGCCACTTGTTCCTTGCAGGTCAGCATTGGCCGGTCTCCTCGAAATGCTCCACGGTGGCAAAGACCTTGAGTCGCGCCCGGTGCAGCAGCACCCGGACATTGGAGAGGGAAATGTCCAGAAGATTACAGATCTCCTCCAGCTCCAGGCCCTGGCGCTCGCGCAGGGTCAACACACTGCCTTGCAGTTCCGACAGGCTCGCCAAGGTGTGTTCCAGGCACTCGCGCAACTCGGCCTCGGTCAGCAGGGCCTCCGGAGTATCGGCGTGCCAGGCGAACGGCGCCACCAGCCAGTGACCGTCAGCCGCGGAAAAGCGTTCGTCGCCGATGCTGCCATGGGGGGACGGCAAGTCATCCAGCAGGACTTCCCGGCGGTTCTGCTTGTAGCGGCTTTTCGCCGAGTTGGCGGTAATGGTCAACAGCCAGGTCTTGAGGCTGGAACGCCCCTGGAAACCGGCCAGGTTGCGCACCACCGACAGCCAGGCATCCTGCACCACTTCATCGGCGTGGCGCTGGCCGACAATGGCGTAGGCCACGGCGCGCATCGCGCTCTGGTAGGTGCCGACCAGTTCCTTGTAGGCCTTTTGCTCGCCGGCCAACAGGCGTTCAAGCAGTTGCGTGTCGTCAGCTGCGGACATTCATGCCTCGTAATCGGAGTCAGGGATCACAGCCGCCCAGCGCCATCGGCCCCATGCAGGAGCCGACGGCCAGCACTCAGCGGCTGCGATCCATAAGACTGTCAACGCTTGCGCAGAAGCACACTGCCAATCGAATAACCGGCGCCGAACGAACTGAGTACCGCCAGCGAGCCGCTGGGCAGATCGTCCTGGTTCTTGTGGAAAGCGATCACCGAGCCGGCCGAACTGGTGTTGGCGTAGGTGTCGAGAATCACCGGGGCTTCCTCTTCGGTAGCCTCGCGGCCCAGCAGCTTCTTGACGATCAGGTGGTTCATGCTGAGGTTGGCCTGGTGCAGCCAGAAACGCTTCACGTCGCTGACGTTCAGCTGGTTTTCCTGCAGGTGCTCGGCGATCAGTTCCGCCACCATCGGGCAGACGTCGCGGAACACCTTGCGGCCTTCCTGCACGAAGAGTTTGTCCGGTGCGCCGATGCCCTCTTCCGCGGCGCGGTTGAGGAAGCCGAAGTTGTTGCGGATGTTGTTGGAGAACTTGGTCAGCAGCTTGGTGCTGATGATGTCGAACTGGTACGGCGAGGTGGCCAGGTCAGCCCGTTCGACGATCACCGCGGTGGCCGCGTCGCCGAAGATGAAGTGGCTGTCGCGGTCACGGAAGTTCAGGTGGCCGGTGCAGACTTCCGGGTTGACCATCAGGATCGCCCGGGCCTGGCCCAGTTGCACGCTGTTGCAGGCCGCCTGGATGCCGAAGGTGGCCGAGGAGCAGGCCACGTTCATGTCGAAACCGAAACCTTCGATGCCCAGGGCTTCCTGGACTTCGATGGCGATGGCCGGGTAGGCGCGTTGCAGGTTGGAGCAGGCGACTATCACCCCATCGATGTCCGCGGCGGTCTTGCCGGCGCGTTGCAGGGCCTGTTCGGCGGCGCCGATGGCCATCTGGCAGAGCACCGACCATTCGTCGTTGGAACGCTCGGGCAGGCGCGGGATCATGCGCTGCGGATCGAGGATGCCGTCCTTGTCCATGACAAAGCGGCTTTTGATGCCGGAGGCCTTCTCGATGAAGGCCGCGCTGGATTCGGTCAGGGCCTGAACGTCGCCGCGCTCGATCGCTTGCGCGTTGTCGGCGTTGAACTGATGCACGTAGGTGTTGAAAGACTCCACCAGCTCTTCGTTGGAGATGCTGTTGGCCGGGGTGTACAGGCCAGTGCCGCTGATGACGACGTTATGCACGGTCGTTCCTCTATTCTGTTCAGGCAGAAGGTATTGGCACTGTCGTGCCAAACCGTAAATGGTCTATCCCGACTGGCGGAACAGGACCTGACATCGCTTTATTCCGCTTTGCCCGGGCGGCGAACGCTCAAAACCGCGGGGCCGGCATTTATAACGGCGAAGTTTGCCATAAACGCTGGCGTTTGGCCCCATCGGCAAGCGTAATCGCCGCCATCACAGATCGCTGTAGCCGCCGCTGCAGGCTGCGATCGACCTCGAAGAGGGCATGCTCCCTGAGATCGCGGGAAGGTCCTTCGGACCTTATCGCAGCCTGCGGCAGCGGCTACAGGGAGGGAAGTCAGGCTTCCACCTGGCTCCACTGCTTGTTCAGGCGCTTGTCGGAAATCGGCGCCTTGGTGCCCAATTGCTGGGCAAACAGCGACACCCGGTATTCCTCCAGCCACCAGCGGTACAGCTCCAGTTGCGGGTCGCGCTTGCCTTCCTGGGCGTGTTTGCCGGCCCGAGCCTGGTACTGGTTCCACAGGCCGGCCAGTTCGGTACTCCAGACCCGGTCCTTCTGCACCTGGCTGCCGAGCTTCTCGAAGCGCAGTTCGACGGCCTTGAGGTAGCGCGGCAGCTCCTTGAGCCACTGTGCCGGGGTTTCGCGGACAAAACCCAGGTACACCAGGTGGCCGAGCTGCGACTTGATGTCGTTCAGCGCGACCGCCTGGGCCAGGTCGATCTTGCCCTTGAAGCGCTTTTGCAGGCCATGCCAGAGCTTGAGGATATCCAGGGTCAGGCGCGCCAGGCGTTCGGCGTGCTCGGTCCAGTTGCCGCGCTTGCGTTCGGCCAGCGAGGCCAGGCCGGCGCCGTCCCGGGGCAGGCTGTCCTCGCCTTCCAACACGCAGCTGTCGAGGCTGGCCAGCAGGATGTCTTCCACCAGGGCATCGACACGCCCCAGCTCGCGATACAGCAGGCCCAGCTCGGTCAGCCCCGGCAACTTGTTGCGCAGGAACTTGGCCGGCTCGGCCAGCTGTTGCAGCAACAGGCGCTGCAAGGCGCGGCGATGCTGGAACTCGGCTTCGGCCGGGGTCGAGAAACGCCCTTCCTTGACGGTCCCGCCTTCTTCTACCAGCGCCGGATACACCGTCATCGACAGCCCGGCGATCTTCTGCTGGGTTTTCTCCGCCACCGCGGCGAACACCTTGGCTTCCACCGGCTGCTGGCTTTTCGCGGTTTGCGGCACGGCCAAGGCAGCCTGGCTGGCCTCGGCGAAACGCGCGGTCAGCTCGGCCAGGTCGCGGCCTTCGCCGAGGAACTGGCCCTGGGCGTCGACGACTTCCAGGTTCATCCGCAGGTGGCTCTCCACCTGTTGCGCCGACTCGGCCCAGGCCTCGTCGCTGACTCGCGCGCCGGTCATGCGCAGCAACTCGCGCCCCAGCGCCTGGGGCAGCGAGCCCTGGGCAAAGTCGATACGCGCCAGGGCCGCCTTGACGAAATCCGGCACCGGCACGAAGTTCTTGCGCAGCGCCTTGGGCAGGTTGCGCACCAGGGCGATGCACTTGGCTTCCACCAGCCCCGGCACCAGCCATTCCAGGCGCTCGGCGGGCAAGGCCGGCAGCAGCGGCGCCGGCACCCGCAGGGTCACGCCGTCCCGGGGATGGTTGGGCTCGAAGTGATAACTCAGGGCCAGTTCCAGGTCGCCGATGTGCAGGGTGTCCGGGTACTGCAGGGCGGTGACTTCACTGGCCTCCCGGGCCAGCACGTCTTCCTCGCGCATGATCAGCAGCTGCGGGTTCTTCTGGCTGTTGATCCGGTACCAGCTGTCGAAGGTCGCGGTCTGGTGGATCTCCGCTGGCAGGCGCGCGTCGTAGAAGGCGAACAGGGTTTCCTCGTCGGCGAGGATGTCGCGGCGCCGGGCCTTGGCTTCCAGTTCGTCGAGCTGTTCCAGCAAGCGCGTGTTGGCGCTCAGGCACTTGGCCTTCGACTGGATCTCGCCACGCACCAGCCCTTCGCGGATAAACAGCTCGCGCGACACCACCGGGTCCACCGGGCCGTAATGCACCGGGCGGCGGCCGACCACGATCAGGCCGAACAGGGTGATCTGCTCGTAGGCCACCACCTGCCCGCGCTTCTTCTCCCAATGGGGTTCGAAGTGGTTCTTCTTGATCAGGTGCCCGGCCAGCGGCTCGATCCAGTCCGGCTCGATCTTCGCCACCATGCGCGCATAGAGCTTGGTGGTTTCCACCAGCTCGGCGGTCATCAGCCACTGCGGGCGCTTCTTGCCCAGGCCCGACGACGGATGCACCCAGAAGCGCCGCTGACGGGCACCGAGGTAGTCGCCCTCCTCGGTCTTCTGGCCGATCTGGCTCAGCAGGCCGACCAGTACCGCCTTGTGCAGTTTCGGATAGTCGGCCGGTTCCTTGTTCAGGCTCAGTTGCAGGTCGCGGCAGATCAGGCTCAGCTGGCGGTGGGAGTCGCGCCACTCGCGCAGGCGCAAGTAGTTGAGGAAATTCTTCCGGCACCAGTTACGCAGCGGGCTGGCGGTCAGCGCCTGGCGCTGCTCTTCGAAACCGCGCCACAGATTGACCAGCCCGGCGAAATCCGAGTCGGCGTCCTTCCATTGCGCGTGGGCCTGGTCGGCCGCCTGCTGGCGCTCCGGCGGCCGCTCGCGCGGGTCCTGGATCGACATGGCGCTGGCGACGATCAGCACTTCCTGCAAGCTGCCCAGCTTCGCCGCTTCCAGCAGCATGCGGCCCATGCGCGGGTCCACCGGCAGCCGCGCCAGCTGGCGGCCCAGTGGTGTCAGTTGGCTGTTGCGATCCACCGCCGAGAGTTCTTGCAGCAGGTTGAAACCGTCGCTGATGGCCTTGCCGTCCGGCGGCTCGATAAAGGGAAAGGCAGTAATTTCACCGAGGCGCAGATGGAGCATCTGCAGGATCACCGCCGCCAGGTTGGTACGCAGGATTTCCGGGTCGGTGAACTCCGGACGGCCGTTGAAATCCTCTTCGCTGTACAGCCGCACGCAGATGCCCGGCTCGACCCGGCCGCAGCGGCCTTTACGCTGGTTGGCGCTGGCCTGGGAAATCGCCTCGATGGGCAGACGCTGGACCTTGGCCCGGTAGCTGTAGCGGCTGATGCGCGCGGTGCCGCTGTCGATCACGTAGCGGATGCCCGGCACGGTCAGCGAGGTCTCGGCGACGTTGGTCGCCAGTACCACCCTGCGGCCCGGGTGCGACTGGAAGATCCGCTGCTGCTCGGCCGGCGACAGGCGCGCATACAGCGGCAGGATCTCAGTGTGCTTGAGCTGGGCCTTGCGCAGCATTTCGGCGGCGTCGCGAATCTCCCGCTCGCCCGGCAGGAACACCAGCACGTCACCCGGACTGCGGCGCTCGCTGCGTTCATGGGCGGCGATTTCATCGAGGGTGGCGAGGATCGCCTGGTCCACCGTCAGGTCATCCTCGACCCGGTTGCCCTCTTCGTCCTGCTCCAGGCTCAGCGGGCGGTACCAGGTTTCCACCGGGAAGGTGCGACCGGAGACCTCGACGATCGGCGCGTCGTCGAAATGCCTGGAGAAGCGTTCCAGGTCGATGGTCGCCGAAGTGATGATGACCTTGAGGTCCGGACGCCGCGGCAACAGGGTCTTCAGGTAGCCCAGCAGGAAGTCGATGTTCAGGCTGCGCTCGTGGGCTTCGTCGACGATGATCGTGTCGTAGCGTTCCAGGTAGCGGTCGTTCTGGGTTTCCGCCAGCAGGATGCCGTCGGTCATCAGCTTGATCAGGGTGTTCGAGTCGCTCTGGTCCTCGAAGCGCACCTGATAACCCACCAAGGCACCTAGCGGCGTCGCCAGCTCTTCGGCGACCCGGCTGGCCACGCTGCGCGCGGCGATCCGCCGGGGCTGGGTGTGACCGATCAGGCCGTGCTGGCCGCGACCGATTTCCAGGCAGATCTTCGGCAACTGGGTGGTTTTACCCGAACCGGTTTCGCCGGCGATGATCAGCACTTGGTGCTTTTGCAGCGCCGCCTTGATTTCGTCGCGCTTGGCGGCAATCGGCAGGCTGTCGTCGTAGCGAATCGACGGCACGCTGGCGCGCCGCGCCGCCACCTGGGCGCAGGACGCCTGCATGCGTTCGACCCACTGCACAAGCTTGGCCTCGTCGGGCTTCTTGCGCAGCTCAAGCAGCTGCCGGCGCAACCGGTGACGGTCGGCGAGCATGGCTTGGTCGAGGTTTTTCAGCAGTTGGTCGATTGCAGGCGATTCGGAAGTCATCGGGTACGCAAGGGTCGTCTATTTATGCAGGGGGCGGATTGTCGCAGATTTAACGAGCGAACGAGATCCTTGTAGCCGCTGGCGTAGCCTGCGTTCGGCTGCGAAGCAGTCGCAAAACCTGCTTTCCCGAGTATTCCTGATGTACCGCGAGCAGCGGTTTTGCGGGACTTCGTCCTCGAACGCAGGCTACGCCAGCGGCTACAGGGCGCGCGGTGCGGGGTTATTCGTTATCCCGTTCCTTGCGCCGGTACGGGAACACATCGATCACCTTGCCGGCGCGAATGGCCTCCTGCAGGCCTTTCCAGTAGTCGGCGTTGTACAGCTCGCCGTGCAACTGGTCGAACAGCTTGCGTTGCCCGACGTCGGCGAACAGGAACGGCGGGAACTCCTCGGGGAACACGTCCAGCGGGCCGATGGAATACCAGGGCTCGGAAGCCATCTCATCCTCCGGGGTGCGCGGCGCCGGGATGTGGCGGAAGTTGGCCTCGGTAAGAAAGCAGATCTCGTCGTAGTCGTAGAACACCACCCGGCCATGGCGGGTGACACCGAAGTTCTTCAGCAGCATGTCGCCGGGGAAGATGTTGGCCGCAGCCAGCTGCTTGATCGCCAGGCCGTAGTCCTCCAGCGCCTCGCGCACCTGGGCCGGGTTGGCGTGGTCCAGGTAGAGGTTGAGCGGGGTCATGCGCCGCTCGGTCCAGCAGTGGCGGATCAGCACCGTATCGCCCTCCACCGACACCGTCGACGGCGCCACTTCCAGCAACTCCGCCAGGCACGCCGGATCGAACTTGCCCAGGGGAAAGCGGAAATCGGCGAACTCCTGGGTATCGGCCATGCGCCCGACCCGGTCGACGCTTTTCACCAGGCGGTACTTCTCGATCACCGTGGCGCGGTCGACGTTTTTCGACGGTGAGAAGCGGTCCTTGATGATCTTGAACACGGTGTTGAAGCCCGGCAGGGTGAACACGCTCATGACCATGCCGCGCACCCCCGGGGCCATGATGAACTGGTCGTCGGTGTTGGCCAGGTGGTTGATCAGCGCCCGGTAGAACTCGGACTTGCCGTGCTTGTAGAACCCGATGGAGGTGTACAGCTCGGCGATGTGCTTGCCCGGCAGGATGCGCTTGAGGAAACCGATGAACTCCGCCGGCACCGGCACGTCGACCATGAAATAGGAACGGGTGAAGGAAAAGATGATCGACACCTCGGCTTCGTCGGTGATCAGCGCGTCGATCTGGATGCCCCGCCCTTCGCGGTGCAGCAGCGGAATCACCAGCGGCCACTGCTCGTCATGGGTGTAGATGCGGCCCACCAGGTAGGCCCCCTTGTTGCGGTACAGCACCGAGGAAAACAGCTCCACCGCCAGCTCCGGGTCCTTGCACACCCAGTCCGGCAGGTTCTCCCGCAGTTGCGACTCCAGGCGCCGCAAGTCGCCGGGCAGGTCGGCATAGGCCTCGCTGAAGCGGTAGTCGACGAAGATCTGCTCGAGCATCGTCGACAGGTGGCCTTGCGGGCGGTAGGTGCGGGTCTGCGCGGCCCGGGCGCGGCGCAGGCTCGGCCGCGTGGTGTGGATGAACATGCAGCCGTCGCTGATCAGGTCGTGGCTGAACAGGCCGCAGAAGGCCGAGTTGTACCAGGTCTCGGACAGCTCATCGTCGAAGCGCAGGTCGATCAGGCTGATATAGGCGCTTTTCACCAGCGGCCACTGATTGACGTCGAGCAGGGTTTCCAGGTCGAACGTCGTGCGCAGCCGCTCCACGGTCTCGCCGACCTTTTCCTCGTACAGGTTGATCCGTGCCGCCGAGGCCTTCTGCGCCTCCTGCCACTGCGCCTGCTCGAAGCGCGCCCGGGCACCGTCGGTGATCTGGCGAAAGTGCTCGCGGTAATCGTCGAAGCCATCGAGGATCGTTCGAGCGATATCGGCGGCGGGCCATTTCTGCGGCATGGTGAGACCTCTGCGGGAATTCGAGAAGCCTGAGCTTAGCCAGTGAACCGGGTGCAGGAGAAGTGCAATTTTTCCGTAGCGAGACAGATCCCGCCCATTCGACCGCAAGATAGCGATTGCTCGCGCCCCGTCTCTCGGCAACACTCTCGCCCTGCCGAAAAAAGGGCCGTTGCAGGGGCCATCAAAGGAGTTGCACCGTGAGACTTGTCGATACCCTGCGTTTGTTGTCCCTGGCCGCGATCTGGGGCGCGAGTTTTCTGTTCATGCGCATCATCGCTCCAGTGATCGGCAGCATTCCCACGGCGTTCTTCCGCGTCTCCATCGCCGCCACCGGCCTGTTGGTGATCCTCGCGCTGATGCGCATCAGCTGGGACTTCCAGGGCAAGTTCAAGACGGTGCTGCTGCTCGGTGTGATCAACTCCGGCATCCCCGCCACCATGTATTCGGTGGCGGCCCTGGTGCTGCCGGCCGGTTATTCGGCGATCTTCAACGCCACCACGCCCTTGATGGGTGTGCTGATCGGCGGGCTGTTCTTCCACGAGAAACTGACCCCGACAAAAATCGCCGGGGTCAGCCTGGGCCTGTTCGGCGTGGGCATCCTGACCCGCGCCGGCCCCATGACCTTCGACCTGGAACTGCTGCTGGGCGCGCTGGCCTGCCTGCTCGCCACCACCTGCTACGGTTTCGCCGGTTTCCTCGCGCGGCGCTGGCTGGACCAGGCCGGTGGCCTCGACAGTCGCCTCTCGGCCCTGGGCAGCATGCTCGGTGCCAGCCTGTTCCTGCTACCGGTCTTCGCCTACAGCGCCATCAGCCAGCCGCCCGCCAGCTGGGGCGGCTGGAGCGTCTGGCTGTCGTTGCTGGGCCTGGGGCTGGCCTGCACCGCCTTTGCCTACATCCTGTATTTCCGCCTGCTGAGCTCCATCGGCCCGGTCAAGTCCATGACCGTGACCTTCATGATCCCGCCGTTCGGGGTGCTGTGGGGCGCGTTGCTGCTGGACGAACCGCTGTCCATGGCCCACCTGTATGGTGGCGTGCTGATCGCCGCGGCGTTGTGGCTGGTGTTGAAACCCACAGCGATGAGGCAAGCCTGAGGGCTGCGGCAAATCCACGACAAAGTGGCTTTGGGGGAGTAAAGGACATTGCATTCAGTCATCGGCCAGGCCGGCGTTCATGGACCCGGTGCGTACCGAGCAACAACGGGGGCATCCGTGACTGTCATTCAATACCCGGCACGCTGGCGCCGGGCATTGACCTGAACCTTTGTCATGGCGACGTCAGGGTAATCAGGTAGCTCCCCGAGGTCACCGGTTTGCCCGCCCCATCGACCAGCGCATATTGCTGATCGTAGTAGCGCCCTTGCTTGCCGCTGTCCGTCACTAGCTTGACATTGACCGGCGACTGGCCAACGGCCGTCACCGTGCTCGACGGACCGACACCGTGCACCCGGATGTCGTTACCCCGCGACAGTTGCGGGCACTGGCGCAGGCTCAAGGCGGCCCCGCCGTGGGCAGTCGAGCTTGGCGTGCAAGGTTCCTCGACGATGCTGCCGTGAAAATAGATTGTTCCCTGAATGCTTTGAGGGGCTGCGGAACAGATTCCACTCAAGCCTAGAAACATGCCGACACCTGCCAAAACCAGCTTGATACTCATTCTGACTTTCTCCATTGGGCCTGAAGAATGTGTCGTCAGTGTAGAAGGAATCTTTAATTTTTAAGGCTTTTCCTATTCCCAAATACGCAATAAATAGAGTATGGAGAATAAAATTTAATATCAATGAGCCATCATCGCTATCGGCCAGTCCTGCCCATCTGAAGGGTACGTCCCAGACAAAAAAAGGCGCAGCCCTCGTTCAAGTCGAAAGCTGCGCGCGACACTCCTGAATCAGCTGTTTTTGCGGAACACGAATACCAGCCCGACAATGATCAACAGCATGCCGAGCACGCTCAGCAGCGCCAGCCGGTTACCGAAGAACAGATAGTCCATCACGGCCGTCACCGCCGGCACCAGGTAGAACAGGCTGGTGACATTCACCAGATTGCCGTGGGCGATCAGCCGGTACAGCAGCAAGGTCGCCAGCACCGAGACCACCAACCCCATCCACAGCACCGGGACGATAAAGCCAACGCTGTGCTCGAAGTGAAACGGCTGGAACGGCACAAACAGCGTGCACAACAACAGCCCGGCCAGGTATTGCACCGGCAGGGTACCCAGCGGGTTGTCGCTGATGCGCTTCTGCATGATCGAGCCCAGGGTCATGCTCACCAGGGCCAGCAGGCCGAAGAGCATCCCGGCCAGCGACATGCCGGCCAGGCCGATGCCCTGGTACACCACCATGATCAACCCGGCCAGCCCCAGCGCCAGGCCGAACATCCGGCTCCAGGAGCGCTGACGCTCCATGATCACCACGGTGAGGATCGGCTGTACTCCCATGATGGTGGCCATCACGCCGGGGGTAACCTTCAGGTCCAGGGCCAGCAGGTAGAAGATCTGATACGCCCCCAGCAACACCAGCCCGGTGGCCACCGCGTACAGCATCGGCTTGCGCCCGCGGGGCAAACGCAGCTTGAGCAAGGGAATCAACAGCACCAGCCCGCACAGGGCGATGGCGAAACGCAACAGCAGGAAGGCAAAGGGCGAGGCATGGGCCAGCCCCCATTTGGAGAAGATCGCCCCACTGCTCCAGAGCAGGACGAACAGGCTCGTGGAAGCCGCCGCGAGCGCGGACTTTTTCGTTATGAGCAACATGAATACCACCTGTAATCAGGCAAATAGCCAACTCAGCCGAGGCTGAAATTCAGTAGTTTTTTCTGGCGGGTACGGGCAACAGCAGAGGTTGCTGATCAGCCCCGTACGACGACGCCCGGCGGTGATACGACGGCGCACACCGGCGTGCTACTGACAGGTGGGGGGTAATGACTGATCTGCACAGGCTGCTGGTTCCCGCACGGCACGACGCCAGCGTTGACCGCTGAATCGACTACCGCGTTGATGAGGGAATGAGTCATGTGCTGATCTTTCTGAAGAGGAAGGTGAATCTTCTGATACACCGGGCGCCGACTATAACCAGCGCCCGATCTTCATTGCAACGCCTTATCCGAACAACCAGTAACCCAGGGCGGTCAGGACCACCACCGCCAGCACCGGACGCATGACGCGGTAGAGCTTCGGATTGCGGCGCTTCCATTGCTTGACCACACCACTGATACGGTCGCTGAAACGCTTGCTCCAGGCATAGGCCTGGTTGATCCCGCCGACACGCTCGTCGTCGAGGTTCTGCGGCGCGGTGGCGCGCCCCAGCCAGCCGCTGATCCAGCGGTTGATACGAGTCATCAGCGGGTTGCTCAGTGGGCGCTCGATGTCGCAGAACAGGATGACCCGGGTCTTGTCGGTCTCGTTTTTCACCCAGTGCACGTAGGTTTCGTCGAACATCACGTCTTCGCCATCGCGCCAGGCGTAGACCTGGCCGTCGACGAAAATCCGGCAGTCGTCGGAGTTCGGCGTGGACAGGCCCAGGTGATAACGCAAGGAACCGGCGAACGGGTCGCGGTGCGGGTTCAGGTGACTGCCGCCGGGCAGCAGGGCGAACATCGCGCCCTTGACGTTGGGAATGCGGCTGACCAGTTCAACGGTCTTCGGGCACAGTAATTCGGCCGACGGCAGCGGTTTGTCGTACCACTTGAGGTAGAAACGCTTCCAGCCCTTCTTGAAGAACGAACCGAAACCGGCGTCGTTGTTCTTCTCCGCGGCGCGGATATAACCCTCATCGAACAGGTGCATGGCTTCGTCGCGGATCACTTCCCAGTTGTCCTTGAGCACATCCAGCTCGGGGAACTTGCTGCGGTCCAGGTAAGGCTTGGAAGGCACGCCGGAAAACAGGTACATCAAGGCGTTATAAGGAGCGAACAGCGCCGAATGGTTGACGAACTGACGCAGCACCGGCAGTCGAGCCTTACCGCGTAAATGTACGTAGAGAGTGCTGCCGATGAATAGCAGCAACACCGCGGACTTGGCGGCAAACGAAAGGCTCATGCAATATCTCCTTGAAATAGTTACCAGCGGGGCAGCATTCATCCGGCATGGCAGCCGGCCATGATAAACACTCCCGGCCCCTGGAAAAACCCGCACAAACCGACAATCAGTGTTAACAGTCGTGCAATAAAACGCTAATTAACACGCCCCGGCTGAACGCCAGCTGATGCATGTCAGGACAATTGCCCTGTGCCCTGCACGCCGCAGCCGCCGGACCTTCGATCGCCGACCAGCCGGCTCCTGCGCAGCCTGCCGGCGATCACCTGCCCACTGTCTTACTGCTGGTTCTCCTGCTCGGTGAACAGGTCGCTGAACAGCATGCTCGACAGATAACGTTCCCCCGAATCCGGCAGGACCACCACTATGGTCTTGCCTTGCATCTCGAGGGTTTCCGCCAGGCGTACCGCCACCGCCATCGCCGCGCCGCAGGAAATGCCACAGAGGATCCCCTCCTCCTGCATCAGGCGCAGGGCCATGGCCTTGGACTCCTCGTCGCTCACCAGCTCGACCCGGTCGACCATCGACAGGTCGAGGTTGCTTGGCACAAAGCCAGCGCCGATGCCCTGGATCTTGTGCGGGCTGGGCTTGATCTCTTCGCCGGCCAGTTTCTGGGTGATGACCGGCGAGACGCTCGGCTCCACCGCCACCGACAGGATAGGTTTGCCCTGGGTCCTCTTGATGTAGCGGGAAACACCGGTGATGGTGCCGCCAGTGCCGACGCCGGCCACCAGCACGTCCACGGCGCCATCGGTGTCATTCCAGATTTCCGGACCGGTGGTTTTCTCGTGGATCGCCGGGTTGGCCGGGTTATCGAACTGCTGCGGCATGAAGTATTTGCCAGGGTCGCTGGCGAGGATTTGCGCGGCCCTCTCGATTGCACCTTTCATGCCCTTGGCCGGCTCGGTCAGCACCAGTTCGGCCCCCAGCGCCTTGAGTACCTTGCGCCGCTCGATGCTCATCGACGCCGGCATGGTCAGGATCAACTTGTAGCCACGGGCCGCGGCGACGAATGCCAGGCCGATGCCGGTGTTACCCGAGGTCGGCTCGATGATGGTCATGCCCGGCTTGAGTTTGCCGCTGCTTTCCGCGTCCCAGATCATGTTCGCGCCGATCCGGCACTTCACCGAATAACCTGGGTTGCGCCCTTCGATCTTGGCCAGGATGGTGACGCCGCGGGGCGCGATACGGTTGATCTGCACCAGTGGCGTATTGCCAATGGAGTGGGCGTTGTCGACGAAAATGCGGCTCATGGCTGGGTCCTTGTACAGCGTGAAAGGAAGTCTCCAAGGGTATGCCTCGCCCCCATGAGCGTCCAGTCGGGACGAACGACTGCGATGCCGGGGAGTCAATCGCTATAGGCACATGGCTGGAGACTCATACGCATGAAACGTCGCTACAGCTGGCCCCTGTGGACCCTCGCCGGGGTGCTGGCGCTGCTGGTCGCCCTGCACATCGCCCTGCCCTATCTGGTGCGCGATTACCTCAATGACCGGCTCGCCAACATGGGCGACTACCGCGGCCAGATCGCCGATATCGACCTGGCCTTGTGGCGCGGTGCCTACCGGATCAACGGCCTGAAGATCGTCAAGGTCGACGGCAAGGTGCCAGTGCCCTTCGTCAATGCACCGCTGGTCGATCTGTCGGTGAGCTGGCACTCCCTGTGGTACGACCACGCGGTGGTGGCCGAAGTGCAATTCGTCAGGCCACAGGTCAACTTCGTCGACGGCGGCGCCAACAAACAGAACTCGCAAACCGGCGAAGGCACCGACTGGCGCGCCCAGCTGAACAAGCTGCTGCCCATCACCCTCAACGAAGTACAGGTCAGCGACGGCCAGATCAGTTTCCGTAACTTCAATTCCAAACCGCCGGTAAACATGAGCGCCACCCAGGTCAACGCCAATGCCTACAACCTGACCAACGTGGTCGACACCCAAGGCAAACGCGACGCCCGCCTCGAAGGCAAGGCCCTGCTGCTGGGCCATGCGCCCCTGGAGACCAACGCCACCTTCGACCCGCTGAGCGATTTCCAGGACTTCGCGTTCCGCCTGCGTGTACGGGATATCGAACTCAAGCGCTTGAACGACTTCGCCGCCGCCTATGGCAAATTCGACTTCAACGCCGGCCACGGTGACCTGGTGATCGAAGCCGAGGCCAACAAGGGCCAGCTCACCGGCTACATCAAGCCGCTGCTGCGCGATGTCGATGTGTTCAACTGGCGGCAGGATGTCGAGAACAAGGACAAGGGAATATTCCGCTCGATCTGGGAAGCCCTGGTGGGCGCCAGCGAAACCGTGCTGAAAAACCAGGGAAAAAACCAGTTCGCCACCCGGGTCGAACTCAAAGGCAGCGTACATCAGCGTGATGTCAGCGCATTCCACGCTTTTTTGCAGATTTTACGCAATGGTTTCATCGAGGCCTTCAATGCCCAGTATGAGCGCCCCAAGCCATCCGCTGACTGAGTCACCCTGTGACGCCCCATTCAGAGACTGAATGGGGCGTCTGCGTTCACAGTCGACCGGGCGGCGCGCTATAGTCGGCCATCGTGTTTTATTCTTCCGACCTGCTCGATGCACGTCGGCGTTACCGTTCGAGGAATTGCAGATGAAGTTCGAAGGCACCAGCGCGTACGTCGCTACCGATGACCTGAAGCTGGCAGTCAATGCCGCCATCACCCTGGAGCGGCCACTGCTGGTCAAGGGCGAACCGGGCACCGGCAAGACCATGCTCGCCGAGCAACTGGCCGAGTCCTTCGGTGCCAAGCTGATCACCTGGCACATCAAGTCCACCACCAAGGCCCACCAGGGCCTGTACGAGTACGACGCGGTGAGCCGACTGCGCGATTCGCAGCTGGGCGTGGACAAGGTGCATGAGATCCGCAACTACCTGAAAAAGGGCAAGCTGTGGGAAGCCTTCGAATCCGAGGAGCGGGTGATCCTGCTGATCGACGAAATCGACAAGGCCGACATCGAGTTCCCCAACGACCTGTTGCAGGAACTCGACAAGATGGAGTTCTACGTCTACGAAATCGACGAGACCATCAAGGCCAAGCAGCGCCCGATCATCATCATTACCTCCAACAACGAGAAAGAGCTGCCCGACGCCTTCCTGCGCCGCTGCTTCTTCCACTACATCGCCTTCCCCGACCGCGCCACCCTGCAGAAAATCGTCGACGTGCACTACCCGGACATCAAGAAGGACCTGGTCAGCGAAGCGCTGGACGTGTTCTTCGACGTGCGCAAGGTGCCGGGCCTGAAGAAGAAGCCTTCGACCTCCGAGCTGGTGGACTGGCTCAAGCTGCTGATGGCCGACAACATCGGCGAAGCGGTGCTGCGCGAACGCGATCCGACCAAGGCCATCCCGCCGCTGGCCGGCGCCCTGGTGAAGAACGAGCAGGATGTGCAACTGCTGGAACGCCTGGCTTTCATGAGCCGTCGCGGCACCCGCTAGGCTCTGCCCAGAAGCTGCCTGCGCGTCGATCATGCTGCGTTAAAAACAGGCTCGGAATGCTCATTTAGTAAACTAAAGTCGCCCGCGACTCCGACCGTTCCTCGCCTGTTTTTGCCTTGCCTGATCGCCGCTCGGCGAGCTTCTGAACAGACCCAAAGATTATTTGGAGAGCGATAGTCATGCTGCTCAACCTGTTCAATGAAATGCGCGCCGCCAAGGTTCCGGTGTCGGTGCGCGAGCTGCTCGACCTGATCAACGCGCTCAAGCAGCGCGTGACCTTCGCCGACATGGACGAGTTCTATTACCTGTCCCGGGCGATCCTGGTGAAGGACGAGCGGCACTTCGACAAGTTCGACCGCGCGTTCGGCGCCTACTTCAACGGCCTGGAAAAACTCGACGACCACCTGCAGGCGCTGATCCCCGAGGATTGGTTGCGCAAGGAGTTCGAGCGCTCGTTGAGCGATGAGGAACGGGCGCAGATCCAGTCCCTCGGTGGCCTGGACAAGCTGATCGAAGAGTTCAAGAAACGCCTGGAAGAACAGAAGGAACGCCACGCCGGTGGCAACAAGTGGATCGGCACCGGCGGCACCAGCCCCTTCGGCTCCGGCGGCTTCAACCCGGAAGGCATCCGCGTCGGCGACGCCGGCAAGCGCCAGGGCAAGGCGGTCAAGGTCTGGGACCAGCGCGAGTACAAGAACCTCGACGACTCGGTGGAACTGGGCACCCGCAACATCAAGGTGGCCCTGCGCCGCCTGCGCAAGTTCGCCCGCCAGGGCGCGGCGGACGAGCTGGACATCGATGGCACCATCGACCACACCGCCCGCGACGCCGGCCTGCTGAACATCCAGATGCGCCCGGAACGGCGCAACAGTATCAAGCTGCTGTTGCTGTTCGATATCGGCGGCTCGATGGATGCCCACGTGAAAGTCTGCGAGGAACTGTTCTCGGCCTGCAAGACCGAGTTCAAGCACTTGGAGTACTACTACTTCCACAACTTCATCTATGAGTCGGTGTGGAAGAACAACCTGCGCCGCGGCTCGGAACGCACCTCGACCCAGGACGTGCTGCACAAGTACGGCGCCGACTACAAAGTGATCTTCGTCGGCGACGCCGCCATGGCGCCTTACGAAATCACCCAGGCCGGCGGCAGCGTCGAGCACTGGAACGAAGAAGCCGGCTACGTGTGGATGCAGCGCTTCATGGAAAAGTACAAGAAGCTCATCTGGATCAACCCCTACCCGAAAGACACCTGGGGCTACACCGCCTCGACCAACATCGTGCGCGAATTGATCGAAGACCAGATGTACTCGCTGACCTTGCGCGGCCTGGAAGAAGGGATGCGGTTTCTCTCCAAATAGGATCCCGTCCAACGCGATCCCTGTAGCCGCTGCCGCAGGCCGCGATCGGCTTGGGCGGCACTCCGACGAAGCAGACGCGCTCTTGAGTCCGCTTGAAGGCCCTTCGACCAACGTGGCCCGGACCATCGCAGCCTGCGGCACTACAGGTATCGCTCCGCGTCACACGAAACCGCGTAGAAACTCGATCTGCTGCCGATACGCCGTCTCCTGCACCACCGGCGTCAGGCGCACCTCGCTGCCCGGCAGGCATTGCGCCAGCCGCGCCAGCGCCAGGGGCGTCAAGGCCCCCAGCCGCGGATACCCGCCAATGGTCTGCCGGTCGTTGAGCAACACGATCGGCTGGCCGTCCGGCGGCACCTGGATCGCGCCCAGGGGAATGCCCTCGGAGATCATCGGCGCCCCTTGATAGCGCAATGGCGGCCCCAGCAGGCGCATGCCCATGCGGTCGGCGCGGCTGTCCAGGGTCCAGGCGCTGTTGAAGGCATCGAACAGGCTCTGCCCGCTGAACTGGCCGATCTGCGCCCCGAGAATCACCTCCAGTGGCGCCTTCGATCGCAGGTCCGGCAGTTGCTTGCCCGACAGTTCCTTGAGGTTCCCCCCCGCCCCGGAATACTCCAGCCGCGCGCCCTCGGCCAGCGGTTGGCCGAAACCGTCGAGCCCGCCCAGTTCCTCGCGGACCACGCTGGCGCAACTGCCCAGCACCTTGGGCGCATTGAAACCGCCGGGCGCCGCCAGATAGGCTCGCGCCCCCAGGTACGGCTGGGTGAAACGCAGCCGCTGGCCTTTTTGCAGGATAAAACTGCGCCCCGGGCTGAGCGGACGCCCGTCGATACAGGCCCCCAGGTCGGCACCCGCCAGCGCCAGCAGGCACAGCTCCTCGGCGACCACGCTGAAGCCGCCCAGGGTGATCTCGATCACCGGCGCATCCAAAACGTTGCCCAGCAGCCAGTTGGCCCAGGACATCGACACCCAGTCCAGCGCGCCCCCCTGGGTCACGCCCAGGTGCCGCACGCCAAAGCGACCGGCGTCCTGCAACAGGCACAAAGGTGTGCTGGTTTCGATCGTCAGGCGGCTCATGCCAGCACCTCCAATGGCCTGTCGTCGCCGCCCAGGCGAATGAATTCGGCGTGGTCCACCGCGGCGAAACGCACGCTGTCGCCCGGTTGCATCAGGCTGTAGCCGTCGCGCTCGCGATCGAACAGGCAGCTCGGCGTACGCCCGATCAGGTTCCAGCCACCCGGCGACACCAGCGGATAAGCCGCGGTCTGCCGCTCGGCAATGCCGACGCTACCGGCCGCCACGCGCTTGCGCGGCGTATCCAGGCGCGGCGCGGCCAGCACTTCGTCCACCAGCCCCATGAAGGCGAAACCCGGGGCAAAGCCCAAGGCGAACACCTGGTATTCACGCTCGCTGTGGCGACGAATCACCTCGCTCACCGACAGGCCGCTGCGCCGCGACAACAGGCTCAGCTCCGGGCCGACGCTGAGGTCGTACCAGACCGGCAGCACATGGCGCTGGCCGCCGGTACGCGAATCGGGGGTCAGGTCGGTCAGGGCCTGGCCGATCAGCTCCCGGGCCTGGGACGGGCTCAAAGCCCGCAGGTCGTAGTGCACCATCAGCGTGGTGTAGGACGGCACCAGGTCGATCAACTGCCCGCCGAAGGCCGCCCGCAGGCGCTCGCTGGCAGCGAGCATCCACGGCATGTTGGCCTCGGCGATGGCATCGAACAGGCGCACCATCAGGCAGTCGATGGCCACCACTTCAAGGCGTATTTTCATGCGGGCAACTGCGCAAGGGCCGCACGGATACGCTGCACGGCGGCCACCGAACTGGCGTTGTCGCCGTGCACGCACAGGGTATTGGCCTTCAGGTGCAAGGCGCTGCCGTCGCTGGCCTGCAGCGCGTCGCCGCGGGCGATGGTCAGGGCCTGGGCAATGATCTTTTCCGGGTCGTGATGCACCGCCCCCGGCAGTTGCCGCGACAGCAGATGGCCGGCGCTGTCGTAGGCGCGGTCGGCGAAGGCTTCGAACCACAGGGTCACGCCGAACTCGTCGCCCAGGGCCTGGACCGCGCTGTTGTCACGGGTAGCCATCAGCATCAACGGCAGCTGCCGGTCGTAGGCGGCCACCGCCTGGATCACCGTGCGCAACTGCGCCGGGTTGGCCATCATGTCGTTGTACATGGCGCCATGGGGTTTGACATAGCTCACCCGGCTGCCCTGGGCCCGGCAGATGCCGTCGAGGGCGCCGATCTGGTAATGCAGCAGGTCCTGCAGTTCCTGGGCGCCGTAGGCCATGGAGCGGCGGCCGAAGCCGGCCAGGTCCTGGTACGCCGGATGCGCGCCGATGCGCACGCCGTTGGCCAGGGCCAGGCTGACGGTCTTGCGCATGATGCTCGGGTCGCCGGCGTGGAAACCGCAGGCGATGTTGGCGCAATCGATGAATGGCATCACCTCGGCATCCAGGCCCATGGTCCAGTTGCCAAAGCTTTCGCCGATGTCGCAATTCAATAACAGGCGGCTCACGGTCAGTGCTCCTGTAGCGTTTGTCGTTTTGGCTGCGGGGATCGCGATGGGATGCCCACAGATTATCAGTTAGCGCGCTTCGAGTTGCTTGCCACGGGTTTCCGGCAGGCTCAGGGCCGCCAGCACCACGATGCCGTAGGACACGGCGGCGAAAGTGCCGATGGCCGCGCCCAGCGGAATGTGCTGGCTGAGCAGGCCGATCAGCAGCGGGAACAAGGCTGCCAGCGCCCGGCCGCTGTTGTAGCAGAAACCCTGGCCCGAACCGCGGATCCGCGTGGGGAACAGCTCGGTCAGGAAGGCGCCCATGCCACTGAAGATCCCTGAGGCGAAAAAGCCCAGGGGAAAGCCCAGCCACAGCATCACCGCGTTGCTCACCGGCATTTGCGTGTACAGCAGGACGATGGTGAACGAGCCGGCGGCGAACAGGACGAAGTTCTTCTTGCGCCCGAGAATATCGGTCAGATAGGCGCTGATCACATAGCCCACATAGGAGCCGAAGATCACCATCGCCAGGTAGCCGCCGGTGCTCAGCACGCTCAGGCCCCGCTCGGTCTTGAGGAAGGTCGGCAGCCAGAAGGTGATGGCGTAGTAGCCACCCTGGGCGCCGGCCGCGAGCAGCGATGCGCGCAGGGTGGTACTGAGAATGCCAGGGGCGAAAATCTCGTAGAAGCGCGAGGGGTTGTCAGGCACTTCCCGGGCCCGGGTTTGCCGGTAGACCTCCGGGTCCTTGACCAGCCGGCGGACGAAAATCACGAAGATCGCCGGCAGGATGCCCAGCAGGAACAGGGCGCGCCAGGCGTCTTCCGGCGGCAACAGGGAATACATCAGCGCATACAGCAATGCCGTGATGCCCCAGCCCAAGGCCCAGCCGGACTGCACCATGCCCACCGCCTTGCCGCGGTTTTCCGCACGGATCACCTCGCCGATCAGCACCGCGCCGGCGGTCCATTCGCCGCCGAAACCGAAGCCCATCAGGGTCCGGGCGATCAGCAGCTGCTCGTAGTTCTGCGCCAGGCCACAGAGGAAGGTGAAGAAGGCGAACCAGAGCACGGTCAGTTGCAGGGTGCGCACCCGGCCGATGCGGTCGGACAGGATGCCGGCGATCCAGCCGCCCAGGGCGGAGGCCAGCAAGGTGCTGGTGTGGATCAGCCCGGCCTCGGCGGAGCTGATGCCCCACAGCGCAATCAGGGTCGGGATGACGAAGCTGAGCATCTGGGTGTCCATGCCATCCAGGCCGTAACCGGCCTTGCAGCTCCAGAACGTGCGGCGTTCCTGCTGGTTGATGTCGCGGTACCAGTCGAAGGGGCCGGCGCGGCGCGGGGCCTTGGCGGCCAGTGTTTCGGGCGCACTCATGGCGATCTCCAGGGTAATTTATTGGTGTTGTTCTGGGCCCCGACGACGCATATCGTGGGTTGGCGCATTCTTCGGCTCGAGCGCCATCTGCGTCCAACTAATAAAAACTGCCCTTATGCATAAGAAAAGTTGATCCCATGAACCTTAAGTTCCTCGAAACCTTCGTCTGGGTCGCACGGCTGAAGAGCTTCAGCCACACCGCGGAAAAACTCTTTACCACCCAGGCAGCGATCTCCAGCCGTATCGCGGTGCTGGAAGGCGAGTTGGGCGTGAAGCTGTTCCTGCGCGACTCCCGGGGCGTCACCCTGACCCCGGAAGGCGTCAAGGTGCTGGAGCACGCCGAGCAAATGCTCGACACCCTACAGGTGCTGAGACAGTCGATCGAGGCGCCGTCGACAAAGGTTGGACGGATTCGCATCGGGGTCATGGATACCGTGATCCACACCTGGCTCAGCCCCCTGGTGGCCGAGTTGATGGATCACTATCCACAGGTGGAGATCGAGCTGGTGGCCGACACGTCGCTGAACCTGTGCGAGCAGTTGCAAAAAGGCTTTCTGGACCTGGTGCTGCAAACCGACCTGCTACGCCAGGAGAGCATCCGCAGCCAGGAGCTGGCCAGCCACCCGGTGGCCTGGATCGCCGCCAGCGCGTCGATCTACAACCGCGACTACAGCACTCTGGCCGAGCTGGCACGGGAACGGATTGTCACCTACTCGAAGAACTCCCTGCCCCACCAGCAGGTACTGAGCCTGATGCAGGCCAATGGCGTACTGGCGCCACGGCTCAATTGCGTCAACTCGGTGTCGGCCATTACCCGTCTGCTGCGGGACGGCTTCGGCATCGGCGCCCTGCCACCGGTGCTGGTGCGCGAAGAACTGGCCCGAGGCGAACTGATCCAATTGGCTATCGAGCAGCGTCCACCGAACCTGCAGGTGGTGGTGTCATGGCGGGTAGGCGCAGAGTTAGTGGAAGACATCGTGCAGTTGTGCCAACGTGTGGCGCAGCGTTATGCCCAGAGGGTCGGGCCCGAGCACATGCTCCTGGCATCTGCCTTGTAGGCGCCGCCCCTCCAGACACTCGACACTGCCCATCTAAGTCATTGAGACTTGAGGCTCGGAACTCAGAACTGCCATGAAGCGAAGGCGGACACCACTTGGTCGCGCATTCCGCTAGCACGCTCCGCCGTATAGTCCAGACCGACCGCTAAACCGCTCTTGTGCTGCGCCACCACCTTCGCGTTCAACTGCAGGGTGTCTCTTTTCAGAGGAAGGCCGGCACTACCAAATTCACCGTCTATCGAGCGATATTGCATATCAGTGTTCGACGACAAACCGGAGAATATGTGCTTCAAGCCTGCACCGCCCTGAAAATCAACCTTGATATCTTGGCTGTAAAGCTTCGAGTGATTCAGACGAACGCCCAGTGTGCCAGCAGAAAGATCCTTGCTTTCCTGCTTCCCCTTGACCGCGAACAGCTCTTTTTTCTCGGAGAAACCAGATACGTCCAAACGGGTGTAAGACACACCAGCGTAGGGTTCAAGAACAACCTCTCCAAGGTTCAAGCCATAGGCCAGCTCAGAAAAAACCTGAGCCGAACGCCCATGATAATCAGCCTTGAGTGCGGAGTAATGCCCCTTGTAGTAGACCTTGCGCCGACTCTCGATCTCATGCCAGGCCAGATTGGCTCCCAGCCTCACTGACAAAGCGTCATAACGCTTGTTGCCATAGGCCCCTAAATGGAAGGTCTTGACATCGGCACTGCCAAGACCTTGCGACAGATTGCTTTGCTGGTAACCGCCGACAACCCCCAAAATCAGATCCTTGTCCTCGATGAGCACATCATTGCCGAGCACGAATCCGTTGGTACGGCGACTCATGCTGGCAATATTGTCAGTACCTTGCTGCTTACCTTCCGAACCGAACGCATAACCCCAAGCGCCCTGGCCCAACAGATTGACCGATGAATCGAACATCCGCTTGGTGACCGCAGATTGCACAAACGATGATTCCTGCAGTAGGACAGTTTGAATGCTGGGGTGAATGTCGGCAGGCAATGTTGCAGTCAACTGAAGAACCTCTGCGGAACTCATCCCCTCAATCAGGGCGATTTCCTTTGGCACCCGCTGCTGAGGGCTACTTGAGACGGCCGCTGTCGGCGCAGAAGTCTGAACAGTCGTCACAGGAGGAGTAGTCTGCGCTACCGCTGGCGCGGACACAGGCGCTACCGCCTCGACCGGGGCTGGAGCAGCAGACTCAACAGGCGAGGTTGTTGGCTGCGCTACCGCTGGCGCGGACACAAGCTCTACCGCCTCGACCGGGGCTGGAGCAGCAGACTCAACAGGCGAGGTTGTTGGCTGCGCTACCGCTGGCGCGGACACAAGCTCTACCGCCTCGACCGGGGCTGGAGCAGCAGACTCAACAAGCGAGGTTGTTGGCTGCGCTACCGCTGGCGCGGACACAGGCTCTACCGCCTCGACCGGGGCTGGAGCAGCAGACTCAACAGGCGACGTTGTTGGCTGCGAGGCCACCGAGTCCAGTGGTGCGCAGGCGGCCATCTGGTTTTGGCCCTGACAAAAGCTACTCAACTTAATGCTGTTACGTATCAGTTGCAGGCTCACGGCTGCTGGATGGTAGATCAGGGTGGGCTCCAGAAAAGCCAGGTTGGTGCTCACCTGCTCAAACTGCCCATTCACCTGTTTGGCAGCACTGAGAATTGTGTATAGGCTCTTATCCGCATAATTGCCGTCTGCGGCGTTAACCTGAACCTCTCCGCCCTCAATGTTTGCGGTCCCTCCAGCCCTGATCTCGTCACTCTGACTCGCGGCATCCACTTCAACTTCGTAAATTGACCCTTTCGCGAACTTGATATCGTCTTGCACCGTGAAGAGGCCGATAGAATTACCTGGGGCAATAGCCGCGCCTGGTTGCAGATCGACGGAACGCACACTTCCAACACCGGAAAGACGGGCTCCCGGCGCGACAGAGACATCGGTGTTGTTAAACGCGGCATTCACGGCCAACTGCCCCTGATTGATCCAGGTTTTACCGCTTATATCTCCATTGCCAGTCAGATTCAGCAAGCCAAAACCATTTTTGATCAAATCTCCAGTTCCATTGATGGCGCCACTAAATACCTTATTATCCGAGCGATTGAAAATCAAAGTGCTATAATTGTCTACATTCCCCTGAAGCCAGCCTTGATCACCGCCATTACCCACCTGCAAAGCACCACCAACAACATACACCAAGGACAAGTCATTATCTGCAGCGAGCACCAACTTGCCAGAGCCACTTTTTAAAAGTGGCCCGTTAGAAGCACTGCCTGTGTAGATCAGTTCTGACGCTTCCCCATCAACTTCAATTCCACCACCAACTTCTTTACTAACAAGAAGATCAACATCCAACTGACTAGTACGAGGACGATCATTGAAATTCTCGGCCTCCCCATCAAAATACAAAATACCTCCATTTAACTTGACAGTCTTGGAAAGCGCCTCAGCCTGCCCCCTCAAACTAAGATCCAAAACCCCATTATTAATCTGATGAATAACTACCCCGTTCTCCTCAACACTGGTTATATCAACGAAAGAATCAAGATAAGCATCATAGCCTCTACCTTGCGCATGAGCACTGATAACTTCATTAGGATCCCGCAAGTAGTTCCTGTAACTATCAGCTATTATCTTACTTGTCTCTTCACTCGGGTGCAGCCCATCCTCAGTCAAATACCCACCCAAACCATAGGCTTTCTTATCCGAATTAATTCCATACTCGGCACTATTGTTTGAAATATGTGAAAGCAATTTAAACGCATCAAAAATCGTTATATTAATACCGGGATTCTTCAAGGCCGCCCCCAAGGCCGCCACCATCGCCTGCTCATTCGCATCAAACATCAATCTGGACATATTACGATGAGCGTCTTCCTCCGACAGAGCGACCCCCAAGTGGAGCGTATTAGTCTGTCCAGGCTTCCAATCCAAGTATTCAGGAGTCACTCGAAGATCAGGTATATTGCCAAAAAAGATGTGCTTCGCACCTTGAGCGGCTATATCCTCCAATAGTTTTTTTCGCCCCTCGGACAAATCCTTGCTTGCCTTCTCAAAACTTCTGGCGCCGCTGTAGCCTTGCTCGATTACATCATTCCCGCCAGCCATGATCATGGCTAAGTCGTGCTCACCAAAAACACCGCCGGCCTTTTTAAAGGCCTCAGGTTGATCAACAATTTTATTTATCAAGGTGATATTTCTTTCAACCATCCTATCTATAGTTAAATCAGCAATTACTTCCTCTTGAAACACCCACGCCAGCCACGACGGAAGTTTATCCTTAACCGCACTGACCACTTGCAAGGCTATACCACGCAACAGCTTTCTATCCTCCCCAGGGAAATCACTAACAAGCTTGCCCCCTCCCTGAGCCATATCAACAAATTTCTTATCCTTCACCGCAATATTTGATTTATCGCCGCTATAAACACGAAACTCCACATCATAACCAAGCGGACTAAACTTATCCCCCCAATCCATTGGATTAGCGCGATAAAAATCCTTTTCAAATAATTGTTGAGCCACGTTCCCAGTGCCAGAGGTAAAGGGAGCCCCCATTGGCAACTTTTGTTCAAAATTCCTCCCCAAAACCCCAAGATTAAATTTTTTAGTTATATTCCCCGTATCCAACTCACTATCGCCAAACAACACAACTCGAGGGTATTTTTCCTTCACCCTAGCAATATCAGCCAACGTAATTTCCGGTCGAACAGCGATACCCGGCTGCGCAACAACCGTCATTGAAAACGAGATGACGCATACAACCATTACAGACAGGATTCCATCTTTGCGCCTTATACCCATCGTCCAGCACCTTTATTATTTTATTTTTATAGAGACTTTAAAAACACCAATAAAATCATTGCAACAGTAGAAGTCCTCCACCACTCCCTATGTTTGTGTTTGCATCTATCGCCCACGACTTAAACAGTCGTTTGACGAGTATTAGCCCCAAAAAAAAATGAAAAATGCAGGCATTTTCCTACTGCCTTGTAGGAAATTTCCTTATGAATGGCTTTCTATGAAATAACGCCATACAAGCGTTTGTATGCTTCACGCTGAGTGAGTCGAGCTCTGAACACGCGCAATGACTTGCGCCCCCGCGTGCCCCCCCAACACAAAAGAATGTCAGGGGAGCCTTGTGAGGCGGCAGACGAAAAGATGTTCTGGCGGATCGTTGAGCGGTTTAGCGTCTATCTGAAGTACGCCTTCGCGAGCTTTTGACAAGCACACGTTCAGCCCCGTCCGCCAGGGAGATGGCGTGAGATACATGAGGTTGCGCAGGCTTGAGTGCAAACCAGTTGAGGACGTTGTGGGGCCATTGACGGCCAATCAGCCGGAGCGGCCGGGAATCCGAAGCCGGAATTAGCGCCCCTTGAAATCACGCTCTTCGATCGGCCGGCTCTGGCGCAGGCGCTTGCCGCCGAGCACCACCCAGTCGATCAGGCGATACAGGCATTCCAGGCCGAACGACAGCAGCAAGGCGCCGCTCATGGCCCAGAGCATCGCTTGCGGGGTCAGCAGGATCTGGTAGCTGTAGCCGTTCCAGGTTTCCTTGCGGATCTCCGGGTCGGCGGCCAGCACCACTTGCAACAGGCGGATGTACCACGGGCCCTGCATGGCCTGGAACTGCTTGTCCAGCGCGCGCTGGCGAACGAGCAGATTGCCCAGGCTGTCGGCGTCGCTGCGGAACACCGGATCGTCGCTGGCCCGATAATGGGCGACCAGCGCCTGCAGATCGCCCTTGAAGAACTGGTTGGCGGTGCCCTGGAACCCTTGAAGGCCGGCCTGGGCCTCGATCAGGTGAGCCTCGACGCGCTTGGCGTAATCGCTGATGAACCCCGGCACCTGGACGCCGACCAACAGGCCGGCCGCAAACAACACCAGCCGCAGATAACTGAGCAACATAGGGGATGTCCTTATTCGGTCTGGCCGTGCAGCAAGCATTCACCGCGCCGCCACAGGCTCCATTGGCCCGGCTCGTAGCGAGTCCAGGTTTCGTTTTCGGTCAGGGGTTCGGTGGCGATCACCGTCACCACGTCGTTGGGCGTGGTCTCCGCCTGGAAGTCGACGATCACGTCGACGTCCTTCAGGCGGGCCGGGCCAAAAGGCGCGCGGCGGGTGATCTGCGCCAGCTTGGTCGAGCAGTAGCAGAACAGCCAGTCGCCGTCGCTGAGCAGGCAGTTGAACACGCCCTTGCCGCGGTATTCGGCGCAGGCGGCCACCAGCGACGGCAGCAGTTCCTCGACTTCCACCGGCTCGGGAAAGGCTTCGCGCACCCGGTTGAGCAGATCGCAGAAGGCCGCTTCGCTGTCGGTATCGCCCACCGGACGGTAGAAGCTGATGGCCGGCTGGAAATCCGCCAACTGGCCGTTGTGGGCGAAGCACCAGTTGCGCCCCCACAGTTCACGCACGAAAGGATGGGTGTTGGACAGGCAGACCTTGCCGACGTTGGCCTGGCGAATGTGGCCGATCACCACTTCGCTCTTGATCGGGTAGCGCTGCACCAGGTTGGCCACTTCCGACTCGCTGCTCGCCGCCGGGTCCTGGAACAGGCGCAGGCCACGGCCCTCGTAGAACGCGATGCCCCAGCCATCGCGATGCGGGCCGGTGCGCCCGCCGCGCTGCATCAGCCCGGTAAAGCTGAACACGATATCGGTCGGTACATTGGCGCTCATGCCCAATAACTCACACATGCTCGGACTCTCGCTTCAATGCGTGTTACAGACGCGGCTCGATCCGCGAACGCTGAGGGTTGCCGGGCACTGGCGGGCGACCGTAGCGATCGTCGCCGGCGCCACCGAAAGGCTGGTCGTCCGGCTCTTCGGCGCGGGCCGCGGCCTTGGCGGCCTCGGCCTGTTCCTTGCGGTCCTTGGAAGCGCGCTCGATTGGCCAGCGGATCAGGACGAACACCAGGTAGATGCCGAAGGCGATGACGCCGTACATGAACAGGTCGGAGACCGCGCGCCAGGCGTTGTTGCCGACCTTGAACAGCATGTCCAGGGCCGTGATGGCCACGGCCGGGGCGAACATCTCCTTGGCCGGGTCGACCACCGTCGGGCTGAACAGCAGCACCGCCACCAGTATCCGCAGCGGCTCGCGCAGCCAGCGCCACATCCAGCGGGTCAGGCGCATCCACACCAGCAGGCAGCCCAAGGCGGCGAAGGCGTAAAGCCCCCAAGCGATCAGATAGTCGTTCTCGGTCATGGTGTCCATGGCAAGGCAGGCAAAGAGGCGCTTATGATAACGGCTTTTCGCATGCCAGGCTGCACCGCCGTCTGCCGCGTCCTTAATTGTCACCGCCCCGAGAGCCCTTCATGCCCGTATCCGCCCCCGTCACCAGCGCCCCGATCGCCCGCAAGGCCGAAGGCCCGGACCCGTACGCCTGGCTCCAGGAGCGCGACACCGATGCCGTGTTCGATTACCTGAAGGCCGAAAACAGCTACCAGGAAGCCGCCCTCGCCGACCAGGCCGAGCTGCGCGAAACCCTGTTCCAGGAAATCAAGGGACGGATTCTGGAGACCGACCTGTCCCTGCCCTCGCCCTGGGGCCCGTACCTGTATTACACCCGCACCACCGCCGGCGACGAATACGCCCGGCACTACCGCTGCCCGCGTCCGGCCGACGACAGCCTGAACGTCGACGAAAGCCAGGAGCAGCTGCTGCTGGACCCGAACGAACTGGCCAACGGCGGCTTCTTCTCCCTTGGCGCCTTCAGCATCAGCCCCGACCACCAGCGCCTGGCCTACAGCCTCGATACCAGCGGCGAAGAGGTCTACACCCTGTTCGTCAAGGAGCTGTCCAACGGCAAGGTCAGTGAGCTGGAGTTCACCGATTGCGACGGCAGCATGACCTGGGCCAACGACAGCCTGACCCTGTTCTTCGGCGAGCTGGACGACACCCACCGCCCGCACAAACTGTTGCGCTATCGCCTGGACGGCACCGCCGCCGAAGAGGTGTTCCATGAGCCGGACGGGCGTTTCTTCCTCCATTGCTACCGCTCAAGCTCGGAGAAACAGCTGCTGCTGTCCCTGGGCAGCAAGACCACCAGCGAGGTCTGGGTACTCGACGCGGCGCAGCCGCAGCAGGCCTTCACCTGCCTGGCGCCTCGGGTCGAGCACCATGAGTACGACGTCGACCATGGCCTGCTCGACGGCCAGTGGACCTGGTTTATCCGCAGCAACCGCGACGGCATCAACTTCGCCCTCTACCAGGCGCCGGACCTGGGCACCGTGCCGGGCCAGGCCGACTGGCAGAACCTGATCCCCCACCGCGACAGCGTGATGCTCGAAGGCCTGAGCCTGAACAGCTCGGCCATGACCCTGAGCCTGCGCGAAGGCGGCCTGCCGATCATCGAGGTGCACCCCGAGGGCCTGCCGGCCTATCGCGTGCAACTGCCGGACGCGGCCTACAGCCTGCATGTGCAGAACAGCCTGGAGTTCGTCAGCCAGCGCATCCGCCTGCGCTACGAAGCGCTGAACCGCCCGGCGCAGATCCGCCAGCTGGAACTGGCCAGCGGCGAACAGAAAGTGCTCAAGGAAACCCCGGTGCTGGGCGTCTTCGACCCGGATGCCTATGTCAGCCAGCGCCTGTGGGCGACCGCCGCCGACGGCACCCAGGTGCCGATCAGCCTGGTGATCAAGCGCGCAGCCCTGGGCCGGCCGGCACCGCTGTACCTGTACGGCTACGGCGCCTACGGCGAAAGCCTCGACCCGTGGTTCTCCCATGCGCGCCTGAGCCTGCTGGAGCGCGGCGTGGCCTTCGCCATCGCCCACGTGCGTGGCGGCGGCGAATTGGGCGAAGCCTGGTACCGCGCCGGCAAGCAGGAACACAAGCAGAACACCTTCAGCGACTTCATCGCCTGCGCCGAACACCTGATCGCCCAGGGCCTGACCACTTCCGAACAATTGGCCATCAGCGGCGGCAGCGCCGGCGGCCTGTTGATCGGTGCGGTGCTCAACCAGCGCCCGGAGCTGTTCAAGGCGGCGATCGCCGAGGTGCCGTTCGTCGATGTGCTCAACACCATGCTCGACCCCGAGCTGCCGCTGACCGTCACCGAGTACGACGAATGGGGCAATCCGGAGGAGCCGGAGGTCTATGCGCGGATCAAGGCCTACGCGCCCTACGAAAATGTCGAGGCCAAGGCCTATCCGGCGACCCTGGTGATCGCCGGCTACAACGACAGCCGCGTGCAGTACTGGGAAGCGGCCAAATGGGTGGCCCGGCTGCGCGCCACCAAGACCGACGACAACCTGCTGCTGCTCAAGACCGAGCTGGGCGCCGGCCACGGCGGCATGAGCGGGCGTTACCAGGGATTGCGTGACGTAGCGCTCGAATATGCATTTGTTTTCAAGATTCTGGGCATTGCCTGAGGAACTCCGGCCGGCGCTCCTGTCTTAACACAGGAGCACCGGCCCCAAGCCATCTGCACCTGCCCGGGACCGCAACAGACCCAAGAAAAAGACCGTGACGACATGCCAGAACCCACTTTGTTGAACAATGAAATCCGCGACTGGCTGATGGACTGCGGACTGTTCGATCAGCTCTTGCCGGCCGACTTCAACGCCGCCGCCGGCTACTTCAGCATCAGCAGCATCGCCCAGGGCCAGGAAATCTTCCGCGAAGGCGATGCCGGCAGCTTCATGTGCATCATCCATTCCGGCCAGGTGGCGGTGCAGAAGACCAACAGCGAAGGCGTGCGCGTGACCATCGCCACCCTGCGCAGCGGCCGCGCCTTTGGCGAGATGGCGGTGCTCGATGGCGAGCGGCGTTCGGCCACCTGCGTGGCCGCCAGCGATTGCCGTCTGCTCAACCTGGGCAAGGACTCGCTGGAGAAAATGCTCAACGACGCGCCGAAGATCGCCGCCAAGATCATCCGCGCCCTCGCCGTATCACTGTCCAAGCGCCTGCGCATGGCCGACGGGCAGTTGCTGTCGCAACAGGTCTAGCCACCCGGCGTCTTGGTTTTCGTCGCGTTCTGCTCCAACCCTGGCAAGGCCTGATCCTTCGGCGGCTTGGGCATGTCGATCGGTGGCAGCAAGGGCGCGCCGCCATGGGCCGTGGCCTTGGGGGTGCTGGGGGGCGTGACCTGGGGATAAGGGGTCGGGGTCGCGGTGCCGGGCGAGCCGGCGGCGGGAACCGGAGTCACGGGCACCGCCTGCAGTTCCTCGGCGTGCACGGCGCTCATCGCCAGCGCCGCACTTAGCAAGAGCGCTGCGCGGGCAATGACCGTTAGAATAGTGCGCTTCATCAATGGCTCCATCGCTATTGTCAGCCCTCAGGCTACTCCCAACCGGACCGGTTTGCCTTCCTCATTGAGACCCTCATGAAACGTTTCGCTCTGCTGGACACCACCCCGATTCCCGAAAATGGCGGTGCCTTGTGCCTGTTCGAATACGGCGAGGATTTTGTCATCAAGATCCAGGGCGGCGACGGCGGGCAATTGATGAACACCCGCATGCACGGCTCCGAAGACGCCCTGGCGGAGATCCCCTGCCGCAAGGTCGCCGGGCGACCGAATTCGCGGGTGCTGATCGGCGGCCTGGGCATGGGCTTCACCCTTGCCTCGGCCCTCAAGCACCTGGGCAAGGGCGCCGAAGTGGTGGTCGCTGAGCTGGTGCCGGGAGTGGTGGAATGGAACCGCGGGCCGCTGGGAGAGAAATCCGGCCGGCCGTTGCTCGACCCGCGCACGGTGATCCGCATGGAAGACGTGGCCAAGGTGTTGCAGGCCGAACCCCAGGGTTTCGATGCGATCATGCTCGACGTCGACAACGGCCCCGAAGGCCTGACCCAGAAGGCCAACAGCTGGTTGTACTGCGCCGCCGGGCTGGCGGCCTGCGCCCGGGCCCTGCGGCCCAAGGGCGTGCTGGCCGTATGGTCGGCCAGCGCCGACAAGCAGTATTCCGACAAACTGCGCAAGGCCGGCTTCAAGGCCGAGGAAGTTCAGGTCTTCGCCCACGGCAACAAGGGCACCCGCCACACCATCTGGATTGCCGAGAAGCTCAAGGCCTGAGCTAAACTTGGTGCATTACCGTCATTAGTCTTTGCATAAAGGTGAACCCATGAGTTCGACCAACACGTCCAAGCTCGACCGCATCCTCGCCGACGCCCAGCGTGACCGCGAGATGGGCTACCGCGACAAGGCCCTGAAGATGTACCCGCACGTCTGTGGACGCTGCGCCCGCGAGTTCTCCGGCAAGCGCCTGAGCGAGCTGACCGTGCACCACCGCGACCACAACCACGACAACAACCCGCAGGACGGTTCCAACTGGGAACTGCTGTGCCTGTACTGCCACGACAACGAACACTCGCGCTACACCGACCAGCAGTACTTCGGCGAAGGCTCCCTGAGTACGCCGAAAGTCGCCAAGGCCACCCACAACCCCTTCGCCGCGCTGGCGGGGTTGATGAAGAAAGACGACGAGTAACTTCCTCGACGAGCGTTTTGTCCGGTCCTTCGTTTCGCGAGCAATCGAGCATCGACCGGCTGCTCCTACAGGTCTTGCGTACCTTTGTAGGAGCGAGCCTGCTCGCGATGGCGTCAGCCGGGACGCCGCTATCCACGAGCCTCACGCCCCTCATCCAATCCCCGTATAATCGCGATTTTTCTCGAAGGCACCCCGCTCGTGGCAAACAAAAGGTACAGCTGCATTGGTTTGTATAACCCCAAGTCACCGGAGAACGTCGGTTCGGTGATGCGCGCCGCCGGCTGCTACGGCGTCGCGTCGGTGTTCTACACCGGCAAGCGCTATGAACGGGCCCGCGACTTCGTCACCGACACCAAGAAAGTCCACCAGGACATCCCGCTGATCGGCATCGACGACCTGAAGAAGATCCTGCCCCTGGGCTGCGTGCCGGTGGCGGTGGAACTGGTGGAAGGCGCCCGCTCGCTGCCGGAATACACCCACCCGGATCGCGCGCTGTACATCTTCGGCCCGGAAGACGGCTCCCTGGACAAGGACATCCGCGACTGGTGCGAAGACGTGGTCTACATCCCGACCACCGGTTGCATGAACCTCGCCGCCACCGTCAACGTGGTGCTCTACGACCGCCTGGCCAAGGGCAACAACACCCGCTCCGGTCCCAAGTTCTGAGTACTGCTTCAAGTTCGCGGCACACTCGATGGAACAAGCGACGCGCCAGCGCAGTCAGCTTTATATCCATCCCTCCTGGAGACAGATCATGAGCGACAGCAAACAACTGGAACCCATCGCAACCACCCCTTTCCAGAGCCCGCCGGAGCAGAACGTACAGGGCTGGGAGCGCATCGGCTCGCTGGCCGGCGGCGTGGTCATGGTCGGCAAGGGCCTGCGCCGTGGCGGCGTGTTCGGCCTGATCCAGGTGGCCATCGGCGGGGTCGCCCTGGCCCGCGGCATCAGCGGCCACAGCTCGGCGAAAAGCCTGCTGGAGAAAAGCCGCCAGGACATGCAGAACGTACGGGCGAAGATCGAGCGCGCCGGCGCGGAGCTGAAAACCCTCAAGGCCAATGCCGAGGCGGCGCCCCGCGCCACGACCGGCAACGATTCGCTGAAATCGCCCAAGGCCGGGGTCTGATAGTCGGACGTGAAACTGGCGTTGAATGATAGGACGCTATCGCGAGCAATCGAGCGTCGACCGGCTGCTCCTACAGGTTTGTGGAATCTCGAGGTCGTTGCTCCCCTGTAGGAGCGAGCTGGCTCGCGATGACCGCAAAGCGGTCGATTCCACTAGCGCAACAAATCGCTGTCGAGCACCTTCGACGGCCCGTCCAGCACGTTTTCACTGAGCTTCACAAACTCGTCGGTACTGACGTTTTCCAAGCCCATCACCGCCCGAGTCACGTCGTCCAGCGAACGCTTGTTGCGGGTCTTCAGGCGGATCTCCCGATCCAGCTCCTGCAACAGCAGCACGGCCCTGGCCACCACCGGCGCGTCCACCTGCTCGCCGCGCACGCTGCTGACGCCGTGGCCGCTCTTGGCCAGCCGAGCCTCCAGGGCCTGATAACGCTCGTCGCTCATGCCACCGGCGCGGCGCATCAATTCGATGGCGTAGTACTCCGCCAGCCCCTCGCCGATCCAGTCGCTACGCCCGCTGTCGTTGATCCGGGCAAAAGCCTGGATCACCTCGCGCAGCAGCGGGCTGGTACCGCTCTCGCTGACCAGCGGCAGGCGGCTGTGCAAGAACAGCGAATCGTGCCCGGCCAGGCTGCCACGCCACATCGGATCGGCCGCGCCGACGATCAGCAACTTGTTGGGATGGCGGGGAAAGGTCGCCTGGATCTGCGGCCAGACGAAGGTCAGCAGGGTCAGCACATCCATGCGCCGCATGCCCTGCCCTTGCGGCGAGGCCACCGTGACTTCGGTCTCCCCCAGCCGGGTGCGGCGACTGCCCAGGGCGCCGGCCAGCATCCAGCCGGTGGGGCGGTCGAACAGGCGCGCGGGGTTATCGATACGGAAGCGGTGCTTGCCGATCCGTGGCCAGGCGGTTTCCACGCTTTTCCAGCCCGCGGGCAACTCGAACTCCAGGCGCGACACCAGCTCAATGCCGTCCTGCTGGTCGAGCTTCGCCGCCGGCACCAGCGTATCGCCACGCAACAAGGCCCAATGCGGGGTCATGCGGCTGTCGAAACTGTCTTTTTTCAGGCTGTGGCTGATCCGTACCCGGTAGCTCAGGCTGGCTTTGCCGCTGGCCGGGCGCCACACACCGCGCTGCAGCGCGGAAGGCTTGGCCGCGTCGGACCGCCATTGGCCGTCGGCCTCGAAGTCGCTATAACCGCCGTGCTTGCCCAGGTTGAAATCCAGGCTGCGTACCGCTGCACCGTCCGCCAGGGTCAGGCGCACCTCGGCCTGGTCGCTCTGCGGCAACAGGCGCACGTGGTAATCCAGATCGACTTTTTTCGCCGCCCACCCCGGCGCACTGAGCACCAGCAGCCAGCCGGCCAGCGCCAGCCTTGCCCCCACAGCCATACACACTCCTTCGTGAAACAACCTTGAACGCGAGCGCGGCGTACCTTCAGCCGGCGCGGAAAATCAGATGGTCTTCCCAGTCCTCTTCGGCCACGCTGCCTTCGGCGAGCATGCGTCCGGATTGGGAAATACGCTCGTGGTGCACTGCGTCGCGGTCACCGCACACCAGGTGGTGCCAGAGCGGCAGGTCCTTGCCTTCGCTGACCAGGCGATAACCGCAGGTCGGCGGCAGCCATTTGAACTCATCGGCCTTGCCCGGGGTGAGCTGGATACAGTCCGGCACCGAGGCGCGGCGGTTGGCGTAGTCGCTGCACTGGCAGGTCTTCAGGTCCAGCAGTTTGCAGGCGATGCGGGTGTAGTAGACGCTGTTGTCTTCTTCATCCTCGAGCTTCTGCAGGCAGCACAGGCCACAACCATCGCACAACGACTCCCACTCCTCCTGGTCGAGTTGTTCGAGGGTTTTGCGGATCCAGAAGGGTTCAACTTTGGCGGCCATGGCTCAGGTAATCGATATCGGACAGGGAAAAGGCCGCCAGTCTAGTGCCCAAGGCCCCGCGGGCCAAGCGCTGGCGACTGTCGGTAAGGCACTACTTGTCAGGCCGCATGCGGCGCAGTAGCTTTGCCTGTCGCAAGGCCCTATGTCCGCGTGCCATTAACGCTCGACCGCGTCGCACCGGTGAACCGCCCAGGGCCAGGAAAAAACCCCATTGCTCAGTTCAACTGCGCTCGCCGGTTTATCCACATTTCATTCTCAAACGTAGCCAGGAATCTCTGTCATGAGCGCCAATCCCCGCGTTGCCGAGTACGCCATCCACCCGCAGTTCACCAATCGCTGGTCGCCGCGCGCCTTCACCGGCGAAACCATCCCCGAGGAAACCCTGCTGAGTTTCTTCGAAGCCGCGCGCTGGGCGCCGTCGGCCTACAACTCGCAGCCGTGGCGCTTCCTGTATGCGCGCCGCGACACGCCGAACTGGGAACGTTTCCTCGGCCTGCTCAACGAGTTCAACCGTGGCTGGGCGCAGCATGCCTCGGCCCTGGTGATCGTGATCTCGAAAACCACCTTCACCGCCCCCGGCGCCAGCGAAGAAACCCCGGCCCTGTGGCACACCTTCGACACCGGTTCGGCCTGGGGCCACCTGGCGCTGCAAGCCAGCATCAGCGGCTGGCACACCCACGGCATGGCCGGGTTCGATCAGGAGCTGACCCGCAAGGAGCTGAAGATTCCAGAAGGTTATGCCCTGCATGCCGCCGTGGCCGTTGGCAAGCTGGGTGACAAGGCGAGCCTCGCCGAATACCTGCAAGCCCGCGAAGAGCCGAGCCCGCGTCGCCCGCTGAGCGAAACCGTGGCCGAAGGCGACTTCAGCCTGTAAGCCGCTGTCGCCCCTGTAGCCGCTGCCGCAGGCTGCGATAAGTCCGAAGGACTTCAGCAATCTTCAGATCCTGCGCCCACGTGGTGGGCGATCGCAGCCTGCGGCAGCGACTACAGAGTTTGTGATCGCCCTCAGTACCCTCGTGCGAAATCCACTTCGCCACGCAACGCCGTGTTGGCCTGATAGGCCCGCAGGTTGTCGATGAACAGCTGCGCCATCAGGGTCGGCGAGGTCGGCGCCGAGCTGTGGCCGGTCAGCAGCAGGCCCCAGGCGGTCCAGAACGGATGGCGCTGCGGCAACGGCTCCTGACGGCAGACGTCGATCACCGCCCCCGCCAGATGCCCTTCCTTCAAGGCTTCCACCAGATCCGCATCGACTACCGCGACACCGCGACCGACGTTAATGAACAGGCCCGTCGGCTTGAAGCGCTTGAACAGCGCCGCGTCGTACAGGTCATGGGTGTGCGGGGTGTTGGGCAGCAGGTTGACCACATAATCCACCTCACCGACCAAACGTCCCAGGTCCGCCAAGGCCGCGACTTCGATAAACGGCGCCTGCTCCCGGGCTTCGCTGGCGATGCCATACAACTCGACGCCGAATGGCAGCAGGAACTGCGCCACGCTCTGGCCGATGTCGCCCGCGCCGACGATCAGCACCTTGCGCCCCGCCAGGCTCTGGCCCGTGCGGTTATCCCACTTGCGCTCGACCTGGCTGACCAGGCGCGCGAGGACTTCGCGCTCGTGGCCGAGCATGTAGGTGAGCACGTATTCGGCCATGACCTGGCCGAAGATCCCCACGGCGCGGGTCAGCCGGTAATGACGCGGCAAGCCGTCGGCGAGCAGCGGCGTGATGCCGGCCCAGGTCGATTGCAGCCACTGTGGCTGGTGGCCCTGGCGCAACAGGGTGGCCAGCAGGTCCGGCTGGCCGAGCCAGACCGGGCAGTCCGCGGCCAGCTTCGACAGTTCGGCGGAATCGCCGCTGGTGAGCACTTCCAGGTCAGGTGCCAGCTGACGCAACAAACGGGCATAAATAGCGTGATCGTGTTCGGCAATCAGAACGCGCATGGTTCAAACCTTACAAAACGGTGCAGGCAGCCGCCAACGGAGTATCGCTCCATCGATCGCGGCAGCCGCCAGATAGAGTCAGTTCCATTTTCAACGATGCCCCGGACAGGGCATCTACAGGTGTCCGTCAGACCGGATCATTACGGCGCAGCAGCTCTTCGGGCAAGTGCTCGATGTACTCGTCCTCGGCCGGTGGCATCTGCAGGTGGTAACCCTGCTTGTCGAGGTTCTCCAGCACCTGGTGAATGTCCTCGCGCGACAGCTTGCGCTCCGGGGTCAGCACCAGGTCGAAGGCGTGCTGCGGCTTGCCGAACGCCAGCAGCAGGTTTTCCGGCACGCGCTCCAGGGCATCGCTCTTGAGCACGTAGAGGTACATCTCGTTCTTGCGCGGGCTTTTGTAGATCGAGCAGATACGTTTCATGGCTGTTCTCCGGCAGTGGCCAGGCTGTCGAGCAGCGCCTGGCCCATCAATTCGCGGCGCCAGCCACGCAGCGAATCGGGCAATTGGTAGGGTCCGTTGGGGAAGCCGCTCTTGAGCAGGCTTTCCAGGGTTTTCTTGCGCAGCATCAGTTCCGGGGCGATGCCCAGGCGCTCGGCTTCGGCCTGGCCCACGGCGCGCAGGCGCTTGAGCAGGGGCGAGGCTTCCATCGGCAACGGCTCGGGGACGGCCGGCGGCCACTGGTCGGGGCCGACACTGGCGGCACGCTTGATCAGGCCCAGCAGGAACTCGCCGTCCTGGCGCACGGTGCGCGGGTGCATGTCTTCGATTTTCGCCAGGGCGCCGAGGCTGTCCGGCTGGCTCTTGGCCAACGGCCACAGCGAGTGCTCGCGCACGATCCGGTTGCGCGGCAGGTCCCGCGCCCGGGCCTCGCGCTCGCGCCAGGCGCAAAGTTCACGCAGCACCGCCAGTTGCGCACGGGACAGTTTCCAGGCCAGCTTGGCCTCGCGATACACCTCGTAGGGATCGACTTCGCGGCGCAGGTTGGCCACCAGCTCGGCGCCGTCTTCCAGCACCCAGTTGTATTTGTCCTCGGACAGTTTCGGCCGCAGCTGGGTGAAGACCTCGGCCAGGTGCACGGCGTCTTCGGCGGCGTAGCTGACCTGGGTTTCCGACAGTGGACGCTGCAGCCAGTCGGAGCGGGTCTCGCCCTTGGGCAACTCGATGCCCAGCACTTCCTGGACCAGCCGCGAGTAGCCCATGGAGAAACCCAGGTTCAGGTAGGCAGCCGCCAGTTGCGTGTCGAACAACGGCGCCGGCAGGCTGCCAGTCAGGCGCAGCAGGACTTCGAGGTCCTCGCTGCAGGCGTGCACCACCTTGACCACCGCGCTGTTCTCCAGCAAGGCCGCCAGCGGCTGCCAATCGTCGATGGTCAAGGGGTCGATGAGGTAAGCACGCTGGCCATCGCCGACCTGCAACAGGCCGGCGATCGGATAGAAGGTGTCGACCCGCATGAATTCGGTGTCGAGGGCGACGAATGGCAGCTTCTGCCACTCGGTGCAGAATTGACCGAGGCTATCGTTGTCGCGAATCCAGTGAATATCGATGGCCACACGGCTCTCCCTTGAAGAATGGCGCGCAGTATATATCGCCCTTGGCGATTTCTGAGCATTCACTCGACAAGAGCCTGCGCGAAATCGGCACCCGGCCACAAGAACAATCCGCCCCCGTCGGCTAACCCTGTTTGCGCAGTACGTAAACCCGCCAGGCGGCGCAGCCGGGAATGAAATCCTGGTGGCTGAGCACTTCGAACCCCGCGCCCTTGAACTCGGCCTCGACCCGCGCCCGGCTGGTCTGCCCCCATGGCTCAGGCTCCGGTTGCCGGAGGTCCAGCAGCCGCTCTTGCAACGCCTTGAGGCGACTGTCGATGCGCACCGCGAGGATCACCGAGTCGCGGCTGACCCGATGGAATTCCTCCAGCAACGCCAGGCGCGCCTCGCTGCTGGCGACATGCGGGAACAGTTGCAGGCAGACGATGCAGTCCACCGCGTTGGCCGACAAGCCGATGCTGAACGACGAACTCGGGAAGGTCCTGACCCGCCTGAGCAGGCTGGCCGGGTGGTGGGTCTGGGCGTGGTTGAGCATGTCCTGGGATGGGTCCGCCGCCAGGATCACTCGATTACTGTGTTCGCCCAGCACCGGCCAGAAGCGCCCCGCACCACAGGCCAGGTCGAGAATCAGCCCCGGCTCGCCCGCCACCTTCAGCGCGTGGCGGACCAGCCATTCGTCGCGCCACAGCGACAGGCGCCGCCCCAGCCCCAGCGGACGTTCGTCGCCACAGACGCGCGCATGCGCCTGGTCATAACGCCTGGCGAACTCGAGTTCGAGGGGGGATGGAGGGTGGGCGGACATGAATCTGCTGGCTCTTGTAGGTCTTGGATGAAAAACAGGTTACCGCTCCGATCGTGAAAAAAAGGTCGAACGCCGATCAAGGCTTCATTGCCGCGCCAGCACGCCATCGACCACGCTGCCCCGGCAACCGGCGAACAGGTCCAGGTCGGGCTGGTAGACCTGGCTGTCGACCTCCAGCAAGCCGAGCATCGAATGGAACAGGTTGTCCTGGCTCAATGGTTTTTCCCGGCTCAGTTGCAGGCAATGGGTGTCCACCGAGAACGCCTTCTGATAGCTGTCGGAGAACCAGGCCAGCATCGCCACGTGTTTTTGCTGCGACGGCGCGAGCATGTAGGGCGTGCCATGCAGGAACAGGTTGTATTCGCCCAGGGACTCGCCGTGGTCCGACAGATAGAGCATGGCGGTATCGACCTTGTCCTGGTTGCTGCGCAGCAGGTCGATCAGGGTCGCCAGCACGTGGTCGGTGTACAGCAGGGTATTGTCGTAGCCGTTGACGATGCTCTCGCGGCTGCAATTGTTCAGGGCGTTGCTCTGGCACACCGGGGTGAAGCGCTCGTATTCCTTGGGGTAGCGCTTGAAGTATTCCGGCCCGTGGCTGCCCATCTGGTGCAGGACCAGCACGGTGTCCTTGTCCAGGTTATCGATGAAATGCTGCAGGCCCTGGAGCAGGATCTCGTCGCGGCATTCGCTGTTGGCACAGAGCGCCGGATCCTTGAGGTTGCTGACGTCGTCGAGGGTCACCCGGTCGCAGGTGCCCTTGCAGCCGGACTGGTTGTCCCGCCAGATCACTTCGAGCCCGGCACGCTTGAGCACGTCCAGCAGCCCTTCCTCGTTCTTCGCCTTGCTGGCGTCGTAGTTCTTGCGCCCCATGTTGGAGAACATGCAGGGCACCGAGACCGCGGTCTCGGTGCCACAGGACGACACGTCGGTAAAGGCGATCAGACCGTTTTCCTGGCTGAGTTTCGGCGTGGTGTCACGCTCGTAGCCCAGCACGCCGAAGTTCTCGGCCCGGGCACTCTCGCCGACCACCAGCACCGTCAGCGACTTGCGCGCGTGGTTTTGCCAGGTCGGATTGCGCTGGGCATCTTCACCGATCTTGACGAAGGGCCGACGCGCCGAGACCACTTGCTCACGCAGATAACCGAAGGAAGCGCCCACGTAGTTGCTCGGCACTATCATCAGGCGCAACTCATGGTGATTGCGAAACAGCGAGGCCAGCCCCTGATAGTTGGCCAGGGCAACCCCACCAATGGCCACTGCACAAATAAAGGAAACCAGCAACTTGCTGAATAACTCGCGGTGCCAGCGTCGATAATTAATCGGGGTTTTCCACAACAACCAGGAAGGCAATACACCCAGCAACAGAATATAAACAAGCAACTTCAGCGAGAGTAAGTCACGCACTTCCGTTGCATTGGTTTCGGCGAAGTTGCGAAACATGCCGGCATCTATCAGCACTCCGTACTGGCCCATGAAATAAGCCACGCCGGCACTGACCATAAACAACAGAACCAGCACCGGCTTAAGTACCCGGCGAAACGCCAGCCAGGTCAGAATGAGGTTGAAGGCGCAGAAGATCATCACCCCGAAGGCCACGCGCATGGCGATGCCTGGGGTGTCCGAGGCGGTAATGCTAAACAGGTGCTGCCAGAGCACAAAGTTGCAACCCAGTAATAAAAAGGCGCAGGCAATCAGCGTCACCCATTCGGGACGCAGGGGCTTGATATTCAGCATGATGATCGGCGTGTTCCTTGAAAGAAGTGCGTCGTCAACATGCCTGTTATTCAATGACTGTCCACGACAGCACGAACTTTAGGTAGCCGACCATCAACGTTTCGTGAAAAAGAAGCCAACAAATAGTTGGCATGGCCCTTTGCCAAAACTTTTTCGGCGAAAACAATCCGCAACGCCTTGGCAAGCGATGCGCCTTGCCCCGCCCGGGTCCGGCGCCAATAATGAGCCGCCCTCGGCCCCTCCCTCGTCATCAAGGATCGACCGCATGAAAGCACGCCTCCTGCTCTGCTCGCTGCTGACCCTCAGCGCCCCGGCATTTGCCGCGCCAAGCACCTCGCACCTGGATCAGGTCATCGAGCGCGGCCACCTGAACGTCTGCACCACCGGCGACTACAAGCCCTACACCTACCTGCGCGCGGACGGTGCCTACGAAGGCATCGATATTTCGATGGCGCAGTCCCTGGCGCAAAGCCTGGGGGTCGAGGTGAAGTGGGTGAAGACCACCTGGAAAACCCTGATGCCGGACTTCCTGGCGACCCCGTGCGACATCGCCGTGGGCGGTATTTCCGTGTCCCTGGAACGGCAGAAGAAAGCCTTCTTCAGCGACACCCTGGACGTCGACGGGAAAATCCCCCTGGTGCGTTGCGCCGACAAGCAGCGCTACCAGACCGTCGAGCAGATCAACCAGCCTTCGGTGCGCCTGATCGAGCCGCCGGGAGGCACCAACGAAATCTTCGCCCGGGCCCACCTGCCCAAGGCCAGCCTGACCCTGTTCGCCGACAACGTGACCATCTTCGAGCAACTGTTGGAGAACAAGGCCGACGTGATGATCACCGACGCTTCCGAAGCGCGCTTCCAGCAGAAGCTCAAGCCGGGGCTGTGCGCGGTGAACCCCGAGCAGTACCTGCAATACAGTGAAAAAGCCTTCCTGTTGCCACGGGACGACGTCGCCTGGAAAAGCTACGTCGACCAGTGGCTGCACCTGAGCAAGGCCACCGGTTTCTACAAGGGTGTGGTCAATCAGTGGCTGGCGGCGCCCACGCCCTGAGCCATCAGCAGCTCGCGAAAAGCCTGGCACGCGGCGCTGCGATAGGCGCCCTTGCGCCCCAGCAGCGCCACGCTGCGGGGTGCCAGGGCCGGTTGCAGGAGCACCGACCGCAGGCCCGGCTGCTCCTGGGTGATGGCCAGCGGCAGGATCGTCGCCAGTTGCCCACGGCGGACGATCTCGACAATCGCGCCGATGGAGTTGGCCTCGATGGCGATGCGCGGCGTTATGCCCTGCTCGCGGCAATAACGGTCGATATGCTGGCGGGTGGCGAAATCACCGCTGAGCAGCACCAGCGGCTGCCGCTCCAGCTCGGCCGCCGTCAACTCCCGCGGTCGCTCGGGCTGCTGCTCGCGGCTCACCATCAGGCTCAGGCTCTCCTCGAACAACCGCTGGCTGTCGATGTCCGGCAGGTGCTGCCCGGCAAAGGCGATGCCCAGGTCCAGGCGGTCTTCGGCCAGGGCCGCTTCCAACTGGTCCTGGGTCATTTCTTCGAGGCTCAGGGCGACCCCCGGGTAACCCTGGTTGAAACGGGTCAGCAGCGGCCCCGCCAGGTAAGTGCTGAAAGTCGGGGTCATGCCCAGGCGCAACGAGCCGCGCCGCAGATCCTGAACGTCATGCATGGCTCGTTTGGCCGCCTCCAGCTCCTGCAAGGCCCGCCGCGCATAACGCACATAGGCCTCGCCGGCGTCAGTCAGGCGCACGGTGCGCCCCGAGCGGTCGAACAGCGGCGCGCCGAGGCTGTCCTCCAGTTGCTTGATCTGTTGCGACAGCGTCGGCTGCGACACGTGCAAGGCTTCGGCGGCGCGGGTGAAGTTGCAGTGCTCGGCGACGGCCAGCAGGTAACGGATATGGCGTAGCAGCATGGGGTCCCCAGACTAAGGCAGCCAACTATAGGCAGTACTTATGGAGAGCATAACAAGCCGGTCTTGGACGCTATAGCCGAAATTTCCCATCCTTGCGCCATCAGCGATGCAAGGAGAACCCCATGCGGCACATCATCGACGGCTTCCTCAAGTTCCAGCGCGAAGCCTTCCCGAAACGTAGCGAGCTGTTCAAGCAACTGGCCACCACCCAGAACCCGGGCACCCTGTTCGTCACCTGCTCCGACAGCCGGGTGGTGCCGGAACTGCTGACCCAGCAGGAGCCGGGCGATCTGTTCGTGATCCGCAACGCCGGCAATATCGTGCCCTCCTACGGGCCGGAGCCGGGCGGCGTGTCGGCCACCGTGGAATACGCGGTGGCCGTGCTCGGGGTCAGCGACATCGTGATCTGCGGGCATTCGGACTGCGGCGCCATGACCGCCATTTCCACCTGCAAATGCCTGGACCACCTGCCGGCCGTGGCCAACTGGCTGCGCCATGCCGAGTCGGCCAAGGTGGTCAATGCCGCCCGCAGCCACGCTTCGGATGCCGCCCGCCTGGATGCCCTGGTGCGCGAAAACGTGATCGCCCAGTTGGCTAACCTGAAGACGCATCCCGCGGTCGCCCTGGCCCTGGAACAAGGCCGGTTGAACCTGCACGGCTGGGTCTACGACATCGCCAGCGGCGACATTGCCGCGCTGGACGGCCCGAGCCAGGGCTTCGTGTCCCTGGCCGAACACCCCGACGCCTGCGCCCTGGTCGGCAAACCGCGACACGCGGCTTGAGCGCTGCCTTTTTCAACCGCTCCTTTTCAACCACTGATTCAACAACCGTTTGACCATCCCCAAAGAGGAACTCGACATGCTGCAATCCCAATTCGCCCAAGCCCCACGCCTGGCCCTGGCCGACACCATCATCGATGCCAAGGCGCGCAAGAACCTGTCGTGGCAACAGCTCACCGACGGCACCGGCCTGAGCCTGGCGTTCGTCACCGCCGCCCTGCTCGGCCAGCATGCCTTGCCGGCCGCGGCCGCCGACCTGGTCTGCAGCAAGCTCGACCTGGACCAGGACGCCAGCCGCCTGCTGCAAAGCATTCCGTCGCGCGGCAGCATCCCCGGCGGCATCCCCACCGATCCGACCGTGTACCGCTTCTATGAAATGCTCCAGGTCTACGGTTCGACCCTCAAGGCGCTGGTCCACGAGCAGTTCGGCGACGGCATCATCAGCGCCATCAACTTCAAGCTCGACATCAAGAAAGTCGAAGACCCGGAAGGCGGCTCCCGCGCGGTGATCACCCTGGACGGCAAGTACCTGCCGACCAAGCCATTCTGATCTTCCTGTAGCCGCTGCCGCAGGCTACGATCCAGGCCGCGGGACTGGCGAACCGGGCAACGTGATGCTTCCGGCAGACCGCGCGCGCAGGTTGGGGGCCGCTTCGCGGCCCAGCGCAGCCTGCGGCAGCGGCTACAGGTGTTATTTAATTTTCAAATACCACTGCTGACTTTCTGATTTGCCGGCCTTGCACCGGCCATCGCCTAATCAGCGCCTGAATTCTTCAAGGCCTGGTTATGGAAAACGTTCGCGCAACAACCCGCCCCGCCTTCTGGCTGATGCTCAGTGTGATTCTGGTGGCCTTGAACCTGCGGCCATCGATGGCCGCCGTCGGCCCCTTGCTGTCCGGCATCCGCGGCGATATCGCCCTGAGCTTCAGCGGCGCCGCGCTGCTGACCATGCTGCCGGTCATGGCCATGGGCCTGGCGATGTTCTTCGGCGTGCGCATCGGCCAGCGCCTGGGCGACCACCGCAGCGTGGTGGTTTCGCTGCTGGTCATTGGCCTGGCCACCCTGTCGCGGCTGTTCCTCGATTCAGCCGCCGAACTGATCCTCAGCGCCGTGCTCGCCGGCCTCGGCATCGCCCTGATCCAGGCGCTGATGCCGGCGCTGATCAAGTCGCGTTTTCCCGACAATGTCTCGCTGTTCATGGGCCTGTATGTCACTTCGATCATGGGCGGCGCGGCCGTCGCGGCGTCCTTCGCCCCGCTGGTGATGAGCCGCACCGGCAGCTGGCGCCTGGGCCTGGCGATCTGGGCGGCGCTGGCGGTCCTGGCGCTGCTGTTCTGGTACGCGCAACGGGCGGTCATGCCGAAACTGCCAAGCGTCGCGACCCGCCACGAAGCCTTTGCCGGCAACCGTCGCGCCTGGCTGCTGGCGGTCTTCTTCGGCCTGGGCACGGCGTCCTACACCTGTGTCCTGGCGTGGCTGGCCCCCTATTACGTGGAACAAGGCTGGAGCGAACAGAACGCCGGCCTGCTGCTGGGGTTTCTCACTGCCATGGAAGTGGTCTCGGGCCTGGTGACGCCAGCCATCGCCAATCGCAGCCAGGACCGCCGCCGGGTACTGGTGGCGCTGCTGGCGCTGATCATCGCCGGCTTCTGCGGGCTGATCCTCAGCCCGCAGCACCTGAGCCTGCTCTGGCCGTGCCTGCTCGGCCTGGGCATCGGCGGGTTGTTTCCCATGAGCCTGATCGTATCCCTCGACCACTTGGACAATCCGCGCCGCGCCGGTGGCCTGACGGCCTTCGTGCAAGGCATCGGCTACTTGATCGCCGGCCTGTCGCCGCTGCTCGCCGGGATCATCCGCGACCGCCTGGGCAGTTTCGAATGGGCCTGGTGGTCGCTGACCGCGGTCATGGCGCTGATGATCCTGATGGTCCTGCGTTTCGATCCGCGGCATTACCACCGCCACTTCCAATGACCCGGGGAACGCACCGATGAAACCCGCCAGCTTGCTCAACGCCCATCTCGGCATGCTGCTGTGGGCGGTGCTGATCGCCGCCTCGTTTTTCGCCGCGGCCCGGGTCAGCCAGGCCGTCGACCCGCTGTTGCTGACCGGCCTGCGCCTGCTGTTGTCGGCCTTGATGTTTGTGCCGTCGCTGTGGCTCAACGGCGCGTTCCGGATCACCCGCGCCGGGTTGCGGGCGCATGGGGTGCTGGGCCTGTTGCTGGCGATCTACTTCGCTTCGCTGTTCGAGGCGCTGCGGCATACCTCGGCGGCCAACACCGGCATCCTGTTTGCCCTGGTGCCGTTGCTGACCCTACTGTTCGAGGGTGTCCTGCTGAGCGGCGACCCTGCGAAAAACCGCCTGTTGCCGATGCTGCTGGCCGCCGCCGGGGCCATGCTGCTGACCTTCAAGGGCAACGGCGCCGAGGGCATGCCGTCGCTCTACGCAATCGGCGTGTATGGCGTCGGTTGCCTGGCCATGGCCTGTTATTCGCCACTGAGCCAGCGGCTGAAAGCCACCAGCCTGAAAGATCGCAGCCCGGCCGCCATGACCTTCTGGAACATGCTGTTCGGCGCGCTGTTCCTGTTCGCCTTCTGCCTGCCGGGCGGTGGTTGGCGCAGCGCCGTGTTGTTGACCCCCGACGACGGCCTGTGGCTGCTGTACCTGGCCTTGTTCGCCACCCTGGCGACTTTTTGGCTGCTGCACCGGGCCATCGGGGTGATCGCGCCGGCCACGGTGATTTCCTACATCTACCTGAGCACCCTGTTCATCGCCCTCTTCCAGTGGTTCGGGCTGGGCCGGCAACCCTTGCCGAGCGAGCTGCTCGGTGCGCTGCTGGTGGGCCTGGGCATGCTCGCGCTGATCCTCGGCAGCCGCCGGCCCGCACCCGCGCTCGGCTGAACGCACAAGGCACAGGGACAAGCCGTTACACTGCGCAGGTCGTGTTCTCGGAATTAATTGTCCCCTTGCTGTCCATGAAACCCCGGGGCAAGGATTCAATTAGGACGATCGTTCCGTTAGCATCAGGCGAGTTTGCGCACGACCGCGCGAGGTGCTTAACGAGACGGAACGGATGCTGAACAGTAACTTGCTTAGAAAGCTCGACATGCAGGACCTGATGGTGTTCGTCGCCGTGTACGAGCAAAGCAGCGTGACCGGGGTGTCCGAGGCCCTGTGCGTGAGCCAGTCGACCGTCAGTTACTGCCTGAAAAAACTGCGCACCGGCTTCGAGGACGAACTGTTCATCAACACCCGCACCGGCATGCGTCCGACCTACAAAGCCACCACCATGTACAGCCACGTGCTGAAGATTCTCGAAAGCATCAACCTGTGCCACTCCGGGGCCCAGGCCTTCGACCCGACCCGCCAGGCTGTCACCTTCAACGTCTGCGCGCCGGAATACTTCGAACTGCTGATCCTGCCCCGCCTGCTCAAGGGCTTCGACTTCGCCGACCTGCCGGTGACGGTCAATGTGCACAAGCTGGAAACCGACATTCCCGCCGATGAACTGCGCGATGGCAGCCTGGACCTGGTGATCTGCTTCGGTCCGAACTTTCACCACAACCACCCTGACCTCAAGTCGCAGGTGCTGCTCGAGGATGACCTGGTGTGTGTCTTCGACAAGCGTGCGACACCGCCGCTGGAGCCGCGCTTCAGCCTGCAATCGTTCGTCGAGCGCCGGCATGTCTACCCCACGCCCTGGACCTCGACCACCAACATGGTCGACGGCTGGCTGGCCCGCCAGGCCCAGCGGCGGCAGATCGTCGCGCGTTCCAACAGCTACAGCGCGGCGCTGAAGATGATCACCGGCACCGACTTCATCCTGACCCTGCCGCGGCGCATCCAGGCGCTGCTGGCAAACGACGCGGTGTTCAGCCATTGCGAAGCACCCAACGGCCTGCCGGGCTTTACCCTGGACATGCAATGGAGCGCGCGCACCGACCAGGACAGTGCCAACACCTGGCTCCGCGAGCAGGTGGTCAAGGTCTGCGCGCAGCAGGGCCTATTGTAGGTTCAGGCCCTGCTGCATTCCGGTTCAGTGACCGATGCTGAGCTTGCCATAGGAATCGCGGTCGATATCCAGGATCTCCACCGCCAGTTGCAACTCGACGCCGGCCGGCCATTCGCAGAGTTCCTGCAACACCGCCAGCAGGCTTTGCGAAAGCTGCTTCTTGATCTGTGGCGAACGCCCGCTGAGCAGCGACAGCTTCACATGCACGAACGCCCGCTCGCCGAGGCCGGTGCCGACGCGAAACGTCTCGACCTTGCGCGCGCGGCTCTTGATGTCGTATTCAGCGAACTGCCCGGACGCCACCAACGCATGGTTGAACCGCAGCAAGGCCTTGTCGGCATCCAGTTGCGGCAGGTTGGCGGTGTATTCCATATACAGATGAGGCATGGCAGAAATCCCTGAAAGGTGGCGTGAAAAGGCGCTCCATACTACACACCCCGCAACCGCCTGCCCGAATCTTCGACCAAGGGATAAGACGCTCAACGGGCCTTGAGCGGCGCCAGGTCGCGGTCGCTCATGAACGCCTCGAGCCGCGAACGCAGCCAGCGCTCGGCCGGGTCGGTATCGACATGGCTGAGCCAGACCATGGACAGGTCCAGGGTCGGGGTCTTGAACGGGAACGGCTCCTGGAACAACTGCCCCGACGCGGCCATGGCCGCCGCCGCGTAGTCCGGCAGGCTGGCGATCATGTCGGTCCCCGCCAGCAACGCCGGCAGCGCACTGTATTGCGGCACCGACAACACTACCTGGCGCTGCCGGCCGATCTCGGCCAGCCACTCATCGGCAAAACCGCTGACATTGGCCGTGTGCGACACCAGCACGTGCGGGCGGGAACAGTATTCGTCGAGGGTCAGCGGCGTGTCGCTGGCATCGGCACGCAGCACGCTGGGCTGGATATGCCGCAGCAGCTTGCGCTTGGCATTGGCCGGCAGCCCACGGGTCTGGCTGATGCCCACGGTGATGTCGCCGGCGGCCAGCAGGTCCGGGATCCGCCAATAGTCGGCATGCTGCACCACGAACACCACCTTCGGCGCTTCCTGGCGCAAGGCTCGCAACAGCGGCGGCAACAGGCCGAACTCGACGTCGTCGGACAGGCCGATGCGAAAGGTCATGGTGCTGCTGGCGGGATCGAAATCGTGGGTCAGGCTCAAGGCCGAGGACAGGGCATCCAGCGCCGGCGACAGGTGCTGGATCAGCTCCTCGGCGCGGGCCGTCGGCTCCATCCGGTGGCCCACGCGAATGAACAGCGGATCGTTGAAGATCGCCCGCAAGCGATTGAGCGCCGAACTGATGGTCGGCTGGCCGAGAAACAGTTTCTCCGCCGCCCGGGTCACATTGCGCTCGAGCATCAGGGTTTCGAACACCACCATCAGGTTGATATCGGCCTTGCGCAGTTCGTTGCGATTCATCCGTGTGCTCCATCCCCAGGTCGGCGCCCAGTGTAGAAAGGCCCCGCAACGGCGTCCATCGTCATCGAAGGGGCTGCCCCCTCCCCTGAAATGCGCGCACTGCCCTTCAGCTCAAGGGAAGGAAAAGGTCAACTTCGCCGCGCCATCGGCATCGCCGACCTTGACCTCGACCTCTCCACGCAGCTCAACGCCAACTTCGTCAGCGGCACCAGCCAGGTGGCCGACTTTTCCAACTGGTGCAGTCCGGCAGCGACATCACCGTGCAGGTGGATCCCGATGGCGCCAACAATGGCAAGCATTTCGTCGATGTGGCGGGGCTTTACCGCATTGGCACGCCCAACCCCGATCTGGTGCGCACCTGGCTCGGAGAGGCCGACCATACGCTGGCCGCGTGATGCATTGGGCTGGAGCCGGCTGGAAGGGCAAGTGTTCTCGATGTGAATCGGGTGCCCCACTCGAAATCCAAACAGGCGAACCCGCGAGGGAATAAAAATAGTCAGAAACGACGAAGCCCCTGAAAACTTTAACGTTTCCAGGGGCTTCGGCTACTTCAATAATGGCGGAGAGATAGGGATTCGAACCCTAGGTACCCGCGAAGGTACAACGGATTTCGAATCCGTCCCATTCGGCCACTCTGGCATCTCTCCAACGGCGCGCATCATAACAGCACCTTTGCCCGAAGCGAAGCCCCTCGGGCAATTTTTTTCCGTGCTATCAGTCGGTTGCGTCGATTACAGCGGTACGCCCAGACGGTTTGCGACTTCTTCGTAGGCTTCGATCACATCACCGAGGCCCTGACGGAAGCGGTCCTTGTCCATCTTCTTGCGGGTTTCCTTGTCCCACAGGCGGCAGCCATCCGGGCTGAACTCGTCGCCCAGGACGATCTGGCCGTGGAATACGCCGAACTCCAGCTTGAAGTCCACCAGCAGCAGGCCGGCGTCGTCGAACAGCTTGCTCAGGACTTCGTTGACCTTGAGCGACAGCTCTTTCATGCGCGCCAGTTGCTCGGCGGTGCCCCAGCCGAACGCCACGACGTGGGATTCGTTGATGAACGGGTCGCCCTTGGCGTCGTCCTTCAGGAACAGTTCGAAGGTGTAAGGGTTGAGTTTCAGGCCCTCTTCCACACCCAGGCGCTTGACCAGGCTGCCGGCGGCGTAGTTACGCACGACGCACTCGACCGGGATCATGTCCAGCTTCTTCACCAGGCACTCGTTGTCGCCCAGCAGCTTGTCGAATTGGGTCGGCACGCCGGCCTCTTCGAGCTTCTGCATGATGAAGGCGTTGAACTTGTTGTTCACCATGCCTTTGCGATCGAGCTGCTCGATACGCTTGCCGTCGAACGCCGAGGTGTCGTTGCGAAACAGCAGGACCAGGCGGTCGGCGTCGTCGGTCTTGTAAACCGATTTGGCTTTGCCACGGTAGAGTTCTTCACGTTTTTCCATGATGGGCTCCGCTTGCTAAGTAGGTGGGCTAGGCGATGTGGCGCCAGTCGAGCCCTGAATCTTGATCGGCCAGTTGCAGCCAGTCCGGGTCGCACCCGAGGGTGTCGACGAAACATTGCCGGGCCAGCTGCGGCAGGTTGTTCTTGCTGCTGAGATGGGCCAGTACCAGATGCTGCAGGTCCTGCCAGCCCAACTCGGCCACCAGGCTTGCGGCCTGATGGTTGTTCAAATGTCCCATTTCCCCACCGACCCGCTGCTTGAGGAAATACGGGTAGTAACCTCGGGCCAGCATGTCGCGGCAGTGATTGGCCTCGATCATCAAGGAATCCAGCCCGCGATAGCGGTCGATCACCGTGTCGCAGTAGGAACCCAGGTCGGTCAGCAGGCCGAAGCGCCGCTGGCCGTCACTGAACACGTACTGCACAGGTTCCAGCGCATCGTGAGCGACACGGGTCACGTCGATGCTCAAGGCACCGACCTGAAGCGTTTCGCCCCCGGCGAGAAAACCCGCGGCTTCCACCGGTTTGCGCATCCCGCGCAACGTGCCGCGACTGAGGTAGACCGGTAAATTGTAGCGCCGAGACAGCAAACCCACGCCATGCACGTGGTCGGCATGTTCGTGGGTTACCAGAATCGCGCTCAGCTGCGCGGGGGCTACCCCCAGGCGCAGCAGGCGCCGCTCGGTTTCGCGCAAGGAGAAACCACAATCCACCAGGACGCAGGTGTCGTCACTGGCTATCAGCGTGCCATTCCCTTGACTACCACTGCCGAGAACGGCGAAACGCATCGGATCAGCCCAGGTTGTCCTGAATCACGGTCAATACCTTGCGCGCCACTTCAGGCGGGGCAACGGTATTGATGTCTTTCTCGACGGTGACCTGGACGTTGTCGCCCACCTTGCTCAGGCGAACCTGATAACGCTCGGCGCGGGCTTCGATTTCTTCCTTGGCCGGTGCGCTGCCGAACAACTTGCCGAAGAAGCCCGGCTCGTCGTTTTTCTTCTCGGCTTTTTCCGCCAGGTTGATGTAGTACAGGCCCAGGCTGCGGTTGATGTCTTCAACGCGCCACTCGCCCTGTTCCAGGGCACGGCCGACGCTCGACCAGGCGCGATCTAGGTCTTCGCCGAGGTTGAGCACCACGTTGCCGCTGCCGTCCTCGGTGAGGCTGACACGGCTTGGGGTATCGAAATCACGCGCGGCCAGCAGGGAGACAGAACCACCCTTCTCGGCGCTGCGGCTCATGCTGGCGAGCATTTCGTCGACCAGCGCGGCATCCAGGCTGGTGTTGACCGAGCGGTTGGTGAAGTCGACGCTGGACGTGCTGCCGACAGGACGCTCGGCGCTGACCACGTAGACTTCACTGGTATTGCGCTGCACGCCGGGTTCGATACGCACCCGCACGCGGGTTTCGTTATCGGCCGAACCTACGCTGCCCAGGCGCTTGGCCATGGATGCGGAGAGCTCGTCGGAACGCTGCCAGGCGGTGCTGAACTCGCCGGTTTGCGGGCGTTGCTCGTCAATACGGAAACCGTTGTCCTGGAAGAACTGCATGGCCACCGGCCAGACTTCGGCCGGGGCGTGCTGGGCCATGACCCAACGCGCATCGCCGCTCTTCTGCAGGGTGTAGTCGCTGGCATCGGCCACCGAGCCCAACGGCTGCGGACGCGGCACGATGTATTCGCCCTTGACGGTGTCGTCGGCCACGTTACGCGGGATCGGCAACAGCGGATCAAGGCGTTTGGAGGTGCTGACATCCGATGGCAGTTGCATCGGTGCGGTCTGTTGCGCTTGCAGGTAATCGCTGCCGCGGTCACGGAAGTAGCCTTCCGGCCCCCAGATCCAACCGCAGCCACTGGTGCTGGAGATAATCAAGGCAAGTGCGGAAAGTCCGGCCAATCGCTTCATGCGTAGTACTTCCTCAATTAAACCAATACGCCGGACTGGCGCATGGCCTGCCGCAGCGGTTCGTGACAGGCAGCACTGAGCCAGGTGAGCGGCAGACGGATACCGTTCGCCATCAAGCCCATCTCGCACAGGGCCCATTTCACGGGAATAGGGTTGGATTCGATAAACAGCGTCTTGTTGAGCGGCATCAGCTTCTCGTGGATCGCCCGGGCGGTGGTGGCATCGCCACGCATCGCGGCGGCGCACATCTCGCTCATGGCTTTTGGCGCCACGTTGGCGGTCACCGAAATATTGCCCTTGCCGCCCAGCAGGATCAGTTCGACGGCGGTTGCGTCGTCGCCGGAGTACACCAGGAAGTCGCTGCTCACGCCCGCCAGGATGTCCTTGGCGCGCTGCAGGTCGCCAGTGGCTTCCTTGATGCCGATGATGTTCGGCACGGTCGACAGGCGGATCACGGTCTCGGCCTGCATGTCGCAAGCGGTGCGGCCCGGCACGTTATAGAGGATCTGCGGGATATCGACGGCTTCGGCGATGGCACGGAAATGCTGATACAGGCCTTCTTGCGTCGGCTTGTTGTAATAAGGGGTCACCAGCAGGCACGCGTCGGCACCGGCGATCTTCGCGTTGGTGGTCAGCTCGATCGCTTCGCGTGTCGAGTTCGCACCGGTACCGGCGATCACCGGGATGCGCCCTGCCACCTGAGCGACCACGCGACGAATCACTTCGATGTGTTCGTTCACATCGAGGGTAGCCGACTCACCTGTAGTGCCGACCGCCACAATGGCGTTGGTGCCCTCTTGCAGGTGGAAGTCCACCAGTTTGCTCAGGCTCTCCCAGTCGAGACGACCCTGTGCATCCATGGGTGTGACCAGTGCCACCATACTGCCCGCAATCATGCAACCGCTCCTGCCGGAAAAAGAGAGCGGTAATGGTACTGGCGCCAAGATGCTTGCACAAGCGAAGTACCGCGCTGCGAGCATTCCCCTGAGCGATGTATTTCGCTACCCTTCAGACTTTGATCGGTACTGATAAGCTTGTACGCCGGGTTCCAGCCTCCCTTTTCGGCATCCGAAGCCCCAATCCCGCGTTGCCGCCCTTCGCTCTCGCCTTTATGGAGCTCGTCGCAACCGGGCGGTTCAGGGCTTCTGAAACCGCATCCGGACGTTTACCCGGTACTCGAGCCTGCAAAAGTATCGACCGCTCATCGCTTTAGGAATGCTGCATGTCCACCCCCACAGTCCGCGAACAATTCCTTGTCATCAGTGCCCTCGGCGCCAACCCCATGGAGCTGACCAACGTCCTGTGCCGCGCCAGCCATGAAAACCGCTGCGCCGTGGTGACCTCCCGCCTGACCCGCCACGGCGAGTGCAGCGCGCTGGTCCTGGAGGTTTCCGGCAGCTGGGATGCCCTGGCGCGCCTGGAGGCCGGCCTGCCGTCGCTGGCGAAGAAATACGCCTTCACCGTCAACGTGGTACGCAGCGCGGCCCTGGAAAACCGCCCACAGGCCCTGCCTTATGTGGCTTACGTCAGCGCCGCCTACCGCCCGGACATCGTCAATGAACTGTGCCAGTTCTTCATCGATCACCATGTCGAACTGGAAAACCTGACTTGCGATACCTATCAGGCCCCGCAGACCGGCGGCACCATGCTCAATGCCACCTTTACCGTGACCTTGCCGGCCGGCACCCAGATCAGCTGGCTGCGCGACCAGTTCCTGGACTTCGCCGACGCAATGAATCTCGATGCGCTGATCGAACCCTGGCGCCCACAGAACCCCATGTAAGGAAGCCCTAATGGCCGTTGCCATCGACCAACCTGTTGCCAACTTCGAAGCCCCGGCCACCAGCGGTCAGACCGTCAGCCTCGCCGCGCTCAAGGGCAAGCAGGTGGTGATCTACTTCTACCCCAAGGACAGCACCCCGGGCTGCACCACAGAGGGCCAGGGCTTTCGTGATCAATACGCCGCGTTCAAGGCCGCCAACACCGAGGTGTTCGGCGTCTCCCGCGATGGCCTGAAGTCCCACGAGAACTTCAAGTGCAAGCAGGAATTCCCCTTCGAGCTGATCAGCGACAAGGACGAAGCCGTCTGCCAGCTGTTCGATGTGATCAAGCTGAAAAAGCTCTACGGCAAGGAATACATGGGCGTCGATCGCAGCACCTTCCTGATCGACAAGAATGGCGTGCTGCGCCAGGAATGGCGTGGTGTGAAAGTGCCAGGCCACGTGGATGCGGTACTGGCTGCCGCCCAGGCGCTGAACAAGGCCTGAGCGTGGTAAGCGACTAAAAAGGGGGTGGCTGATTCAGCCGCCCCCTTTTCATTTCCAGAGCCGTTCTACAGCAAGGGCGCCACGACCGGCTCCTTGCGCGGCCAGGCATCCAGTACCGCCTTGAACAGGGTGGCCAGGGGAATCGCGAAAAATACCCCCCAGAACCCCCACAACCCACCAAACAGCAGCACCGCACAGATGATCGCCACTGGATGCAGGTTCACTGCCTCGGAGAACAGCAGCGGCACCAGCACGTTGCCGTCCAGGGTCTGAATGATTCCGTAGACTGCCATCAGATAGATGAACTGGTCGCTCCAACCCCACTGGAACAAGGCAATCAGCGCCACCGGAACGGTCACCACCACTGCCCCGACGTAGGGCACCACCACCGAAATCCCCACCAGCAACGCCAGCAGGGCCGCGTAGTTCAGGCCCAAGGCCACGAAGGCGATGTAGGTCACTGCGCCGCAAATGACGATCTCGATCACCTTGCCACGAATGTAATTGGCGATCTGCCGGTTCATCTCCTGGGCCACCCGGGTGATCAGGGCACGCTCGCGCGGCAGGTAACCGCGGACCCACTGGCTGATCATCGCCCGGTCCTTGAGGAAGAAAAACACCAGGATCGGCACCAGCACCAGATAGATCATGATGTTGACCAGCAGTGGCAGGCTGGACAGCGAGAAGGTCAGCGCCCACTGGCCGAACTTGCCGATTTCGCCGCGCGCCACCTCGATCGCCTGCAACACCTGTTCGTCGGACACCAGGTGCGGATAACGCTCCGGCAACAGCAGAAGCAGCGATTGCCACTTGGCGAGCATTCCCGGCAGCTCATTGAACAAGGTGATCAACTGGTGCCACAGCAGCGGCACGACGACCACGATGAACACCAGCAGCAGCCCCATGAACAAGGCAAACACCAGGCCCACTGCCGCCCCGCCAGGCAAACGCCAGCGCTCCAGCGTGAGCACCAGCCCCTGCATCAGGTAAGCCAGCACCATCCCCGCCAACACTGGCGCGAGCATGCCGCCCAGGGTCAGCACTGCGGTGAAGGCCAGGAACAACAGAACGGCCAGTACCACGGCCTCTTCGTCGGAGAAGTAGCGCTGAATCCAGTCGCGTAACACTTTGAACATCAATGATCCTTAGACAGAGGCGCGATGATTTCCTGGGCGGCTCAAGCCTTCTTCAGCCAGTAACGATAGACCCCGGCTTCGTCTTCCTCGCGCAGCAGGGTATGACCGGCCAAACGGGCAAAGGTGCGAAAGTCGCGCTGGGAACCGGCATCCGTGGCGATCACCTTGAGCACCGCGCCGCTGGCCAGGCGATTGAGTTCCATCTTGGCCTTGAGCAGCGGCAGCGGGCAGTTCAGTCCGCTGGCATCGAGCTCGGCGTCGTGGGCTACAGCATCAGTCATTGCGTCACTCCGGGAGGGTCGTCGAGATGCCTAGAATATCTGGTCCAAGGCCTGGTGTCCGGCTACAGTAGACTCTTTGTCGACTAAGGCTTTGTGCATGACTTTTTTGCGCCCTACCCTGCTGACGCTCGCTTGCCTGCTCGCCTCACCAGGCTTCGCCGACGACCTGCCGTCACTCGGTGATGCCAGTTCTGCCATTGTCTCTCCCCAACAGGAACACCAACTGGGCCGCGCCTGGCTGGCGTTGCTGCGCAGCCAGGTTTCGCAACTCAACGACCCGCAACTCAAGGACTATGTCGAAACCAGCGTCTACAAGCTGGTCGAAACCAGCCAGGTCAACGACCGGCGCCTCGAGTTCATCCTGATCAACAGCCCGCAGCTCAACGCCTTCGCCGCTCCCGGCGGGATTGTCGGGGTCAACGGCGGGCTGTTCCTCAACGCCCAGACCGAAGGCGAATACGCCTCGGTACTGGCTCACGAATTGGCGCACTTGTCGCAACGCCACTTTGCCCGTGGCGTCGAGGCCTCGCAACGCATGCAGGTACCGATGATGGCCGCCCTGCTGGCCGGGATCGTGATCGCCGCGGCGGGCGGTGGCGACGCCGGGATCGCCGCCATTGCCGGCACCCAGGCCGCGGCCATCCAGGAGCAACGGCGCTTCTCTCGGCAGAACGAGCAGGAAGCCGACCGCATCGGCATCCTCAACCTGGAAAAAGCCGGTTATGACCCACGCTCCATGCCGACCATGTTCGAGCGCCTGATGCGCCAGTACCGCTTCGACGCCAAGCCGCCGGAGTTCCTGCTGACTCACCCGGTCACCGAATCGCGGATCGCCGACACCCGCAACCGCGCCGAACAAGCCAAGGCCGGCGGCAAGGAAGACAGCCTGCGCTACCAGCTGATTCGCGCCCGAGTACAGCTGATCTACGAAGAGTCTCCCGGCATGGGCGCCAAGCGTTTTCGCGCCCAGCTCGACGAAAACCCGAAAAACGACATCGCTCGCTACGGCCTCGCCATCGCCCAGATCAAGGGCAGCCAGTTCAACGATGCCCGGGAAAACCTCAAGCAACTGCTGGCCAAACAGCCTAACGACATCACTTACAACCTGGCCCAGATCGATCTGGATACCGCCACCAGCCGCTTTTCCGACGCCCAGGCCCGGGTGGATAAAATGCTTGCGCAGTACCCGGGCAACTATCCCCTGAACCAGGTCAGGGTCGATCTGCTGCTCAAGCAGAATCGCCCGGCGGACGCCGAAAAGGCCCTGGAAAGCCTGCTCAAGACCCGCTCCGATGATCCGGACGTCTGGTACTCGGTGGCGGAAACCCGTGGCCTGTCCGGCAATATCATCGGCCTGCATCAGGCGCGGGCCGAATACTTTGCCCTGGTTGGCGACTATCGCCAGGCGATCCAGCAGTTGGATTTCGCCAAACGTCGCGCCGGCAGCAACTTCCCCCTGTCTTCACGGATCGATGCACGTCAGCGTGAGTTGATGGACCAGGAGCAGATGGTCAAGGACATGATGCGCTGAACCCAAGCGGCGCCCACAAAAAAGCCCGCCTCTTTCGAGGCGGGCTTTTTATTGCGCGATCAATCCGTTAAACGAATTACTCGGCCAGCTTGAAGGTAATGAAGCTCGCGCGCCCCTGACGCAGAACCCGCATCGATACCGAACGGTTCTTCGGCAGCGCCTGGGCGATTTCAGTGAAGTTCTTGGTCGAAGTGATCGCCTGATTATTCAGGTGAGTGATCACATCACCCGGCTGCAGGCCGATCAGCGCGGCCGGGCCGTCCTGAACTTCCTTGATCACCACACCGCCCTTGATGTCGTAGATTTTCTTCTGCTCATCGGTCAGCTCCACTACCGCAACACCCAGGCGGTTGCTGCTGCGTTCGGCACCAGACTTGCTAATGACGTCCAGGGTCTTGTCTTCGTCCGGAATCGCACCAACGGTCAATTCGATGTTCTTTCGCTTGCCGTCACGAATCACTTCAAGATTGGCTTTCGCGCCAGCCTTGAGGGCCCCCACCAGATGCGGCAGGTCCGCCGACATGATGATCGGTTGACCGTTCATGCTCAGGATCACATCACCCACCTGCAAGCCGCCCTTGGCTGCCGGGCCGTCGTCCTGGATCTGAGCCACCAGCGCACCGGCCGGCTTCTCCAGACCGAAGGATTCCGCCAGGTCCTTGTTCACTTCCTGGATGACCACGCCCAGCCAACCGCGGCTGACTTTGCCACCGGCTTTCAGCTGGTTGGAAACATCCATGGCAACATCGATCGGGATGGCGAAGGACACCCCCATGAAGCCGCCGGAACGGGTGTAGATCTGCGAGTTGATACCCACCACCTCACCGGCCAGATTGAACAGCGGACCACCGGAGTTACCCGGGTTGATCGGCACGTCGGTCTGGATGAACGGCACGTAGTTTTCGTTCGGCAGGCTGCGACCGATGGCGCTGACGATGCCCTGAGTCACGGTGTGGTCGAAACCGAATGGCGAACCGATGGCCACTACCCACTGGCCGGCCTTCAGGTCCTGGGATTTGCCCAGTTTCAGCACCGGCAGGTCCTTGCCATCGATCTTCAGCAACGCCACGTCGGAGCGTGGATCGGTGCCGATCAGCTTGGCTTTCAGTTCGCTGCGGTCGGCCAGGCGGACAAGGATTTCATCCGCGTCGGCAATCACATGGTTGTTGGTCAGGATGTAACCGTCCGACGAAATGATGAAGCCAGACCCCAGGGACTGGGCTTCACGCTGGCGATCGCCTCGTGGCGAACGCGGCTGCGGTGGCATGCCACGCTCGAAAAACTCGCGCAGCATCGGCGGCAAGCCTTCAAGGTCAGGCATCTGGGCGGAAACCTTGCGGTCCGGGAGCTTCTGCGTGGTACTGATGTTGACCACGGCGGGCGATGCCTGCTCGACCAGTTGTGTGAAGTCAGGCAAGTCCGCTGCCTGCGCGGTAACGGCCTGACCGAGCACCAGCACAGTAGCGAAAATGGAGAGATAGGATTTCAAACGTGGTATCGACATACGGCTCCCATTACAACGAGCGTGGTTAAGCGATAGGGACAAGAAATACCAGGCGACTCGCGCAGTACTTTTGTCTCGGAAACGACAAACAAGGCCAGAACCTAGTGGTTCTGACCTATAAGAAAAAACAGAGGGTTTTGCAAATGAAAATGTTCACCGAACATTTAGATATCTCGATTGCAGAGCTGGCATTGCAGACCTCTTACACAACCAACATTAACGCTCGATGAACACCTGGGGCTGTACTCACTGCGCCTTGGGCGCTGCAGCGTCGGTACGCATCGACAAGGCGATCCGTTCGGCGGTGCCGATAGGGATCTCACCCACCACCGTTACCATCATTTCGCCTTCAGGCGTGGTCAGCCGCCGGGAGACCGCCACGGTCGGGCCCAGTTGAGTACGGGTGTCAGTCACCGTCGCACCATTGAGCGGTTCGAGGAACACCGAAAAGCGGGCCAGGCCATCGTCATACATCAGGCTGTTGACCATGGTCTTGGTCTCGGGATCCTTACGCGCACTGCTGCTGGTCAACTCGAAGCCTGGCGGCAACCAGTCCGAGTGCCAGGTCTGCGCAGACTTCACCGCAGAAGCCTTGTCGCTGTCCAGGGCGACAGCCTTGCATTCGGCGCTGGCTTGCAGCTCGCTGTCCTTCGGCACATCCGCCGTATCCAGACGAGTGAACTGGAAGCGCTCGAGCAACTGCCCCTTATCGTTCAATAGCAGCGATTTCAGCGGCAGGCCCGTTTCGCGGTCCAGATGCAATTCAAAACCATAACGGTGCTGGTCCCGTGGGGTCAGGGAAACAATGACCGCTGAACGCCCAGCCACACGCGACTTGCCGATGACGGCAAGGTCGTACCAATTCTTGAGCTTTTCTGGATCGAGTGAGTGGGCCGAAGCGTTGGGGGCGTCCCCCAGTCCAGCCACCAGCGTACCGCTGACACATTGGGTACGCCCATCAACACGCACAACCTCTTGAGCGGAACCGTCGAGCTGAATCAGCCGCTCGCGGACTTGACCATCCTGGACGCGATGCCAGATGTTATGGGTAGAAAAACTACCATTACGCTCATAGACGAAAGTACCCTGGAAGCTTTGCTGCTGTTCGGCTTGCCCAAGACGTTTCAACCAATCCTGAGCTTCGTCGGCGTGGGCTGGAACAATGAACCAGCCACTGAGCAGGAGCGAGAGTAGAGGGATGGCGCGCATGATCCTCCTTAACGGTTTTCCAGGCTCGCCGCACGAGCATAAGGCAGAGCACTTTCAGTGCCCTTCAGTGCAGCTTGTTGAGCATGCTGACGCAGGTAGCTTGGCAGACGCTGATCGTGCCAGCCTGGCTGACCTTGCAATACGCCGTTGGCCATAGGGCCAGTGGCTTCCGAACTCTCATTGTAGCCGGCCAATACGGCTGGGACTTTTACTTGAGGAGCGGCAAGGGTTGGCTGGTTCGATTGCTGTGCCAGTTCGACACCAGCGATCTCATCCTGATTGTACAGGCGAACACCCGCCAGTACGGCAACGGTCACCGACGCGGCAACAGCCAGGCGACCCAGGCTGCGCCATGGACCACGAGCGGCCTTGGCCGGTACGGCTTCATCAGCCAGCGCAGCAGAAACGGCTGCGGCGATGTCCAGACGCGGAAGCAGCAATTCCTTGTGCATGGCCGCCCGGGCGATCTGGTAACGAGCCCAGGTCTCACGGGTTTCCACTTCGTCGACGGCATTCAATACCCGACGCAATTCCAGTTCGTCCGCTTCGTTATCCATCACCGCGGACAGCGATTCCTGCAGGGCTTCACGACTCATGGCGGTTCCTCTCTTGGCTGTCGCCGCTGTCTCAGGTTTCCTGCAACAACGGCTGCAGGGCTTTATCTATGGCCTCCCGAGCGCGGAAAATCCGGGAGCGCACGGTACCCACCGGACATTGCATGACACTGGCAATATCCTCGTAACTCAGACCATCGAACTCACGTAAAGTTAAAGCCGTACGCAAATCTTCTGGCAATTGCTGAATGGTTCGATGGACGGTGCCTTCGATCTCATCCCGCAGCAATGCGCGCTCCGGCGATTCGAGATCCTTGAGGCCATGATCGCCATCATAGAATTCCGCATCCTCTGAGCTGACATCGCTATCCGGCGGCCGGCGGCCGCGTGAAACCAGATAGTTTTTCGCCGTGTTGATGGCGATACGATACAGCCACGTATAAAACGCACTGTCACCGCGGAAATTACCAAGCGCACGGTAAGCCTTGATAAAGGCTTCTTGTGCAACATCCTGGGCTTCATGGGTGTCGTGCACAAAACGCACGATCAACCCGAGAATTTTGTGCTGGTATTTCAGCACTAGCAGATCGAAAGCTCGCTTGTCGCCGCGCTGAACGCGTTCGACCAGCTGCTGATCCTCTTCCTGGGTTAGCATGAACACTCCTCGATAAGCTCGGAGGAGGCTTGCATAACTAAACGATCAGGCTTGCAAACATAGACTCGGGCTTTTCGCAAAAGTTCTCCCCCTCCAAGCAAGTTTCCTGCGGGCTCTGATTTGGCACGCACGAAAAACGCAGCGCGGGCAAGGCCGGCTGCGCGAATAATCCTGTCGTCGAATTGAGTTGCATGACCACAACACAAGTCCTGCATAAAAACCGACGCTGTCCCTTCTATCAGGCAACCTTCTATTGAGTTTGGGGCCGTGTCAAAAGTTCCCAATCTTTATAGCCGTGCAGAGCGAACATTGTGTAACCATGAAGAGAAAAAGGTTGCTACATCTTCGATACAGTCGCGAGCTTCTCGATTTGACGGAAAAATCGAACCGCCCGCCACAGCCTCGCAACACCGCCTTTCCCGCACCCATAATTTCATAATGCCACGAAGGCACCGCTATTGTGCCGATCCCCCCCTCTATATACTAGTGGGCTGCATGGCTGCTTTGATTCGCCGATCCAGGCGTCTTGCACCACCCCCAACCCGGGTCGCTTTTGAGCGGAATCTTCCAATGAGCCAACAGTTTCAACACGATGTTCTGGTGATAGGCAGCGGCGCTGCCGGTTTGACCCTTGCGTTGACCTTGCCTGGTCATCTGCGCATTGCCGTACTGAGCAAGGGCGATCTCGCCAACGGCTCGACTTATTGGGCTCAAGGTGGCGTCGCAGCGGTGCTGGACGACACCGATACCGTCGAATCCCACGTCGACGACACCCTCAATGCCGGTGGCGGGCTGTGCCATGAAGACGCGGTGCGGTTTACTGTCGAACATAGCCGCGAGGCCATTCAGTGGCTGATCGATCAAGGCGTGCCCTTCACCCGTGACGAGCAATCGGGCGATGAAGACGGCGGTTTCGAATTCCACTTGACCCGCGAAGGCGGCCACAGCCATCGCCGCATCATCCATGCCGCCGACGCCACCGGCGCGGCCATCTTCACGACATTACTGGACCAGGCCCGGCAACGCCCGAACATCGAACTGCTGGAGCAGCGGGTCGCCGTCGATCTGATTACCGAAAAACGCCTGGGACTGGAAGGCGATCGCTGCCTCGGTGCCTACGTACTCAACCGCGCCACGGGCGAAGTCGACACCTACGGTGCGCGCTTCGTCATCCTCGCTTCCGGCGGGGCCGCCAAGGTCTACCTCTATACCAGCAACCCCGATGGCGCCTGTGGCGATGGCATCGCCATGGCCTGGCGTTCGGGCTGCCGGGTGGCCAACCTGGAGTTCAACCAGTTCCACCCGACCTGCCTCTACCATCCGCAGGCCAAGAGTTTCCTGATCACCGAGGCCCTGCGCGGCGAGGGGGCGCACCTGAAGCTGCCCAACGGCGAACGCTTCATGCCGCGCTTCGACCCACGTGCCGAACTGGCGCCGCGGGATATCGTCGCCCGGGCCATCGACCATGAAATGAAGCGCCTGGGTATCGATTGCGTGTACCTGGACATCAGCCACAAGCCGGAAGCCTTTATCAAAAGCCACTTCCCGACCGTGTACGAGCGCTGCCTGGAATTCTCCATCGACATCACCAAGCAGCCGATCCCGGTGGTACCGGCCGCGCACTACACCTGCGGCGGGGTGATGGTCGACCAGCAGGGCCGCACCGACGTCCCGGGCCTGTATGCCATTGGCGAAACCAGCTTCACCGGCCTGCACGGCGCCAATCGCATGGCCAGCAACTCGCTGTTGGAATGCTTCGTCTATGCCCGTTCCGCGGCAGCCGACATTCTCGAGCAACTGCCGCAGATCGCCATTCCGATCGCCCTGCCCGCCTGGGACGCCAGCCAGGTCACCGATTCCGATGAGGATGTGATCATTGCGCACAACTGGGACGAACTGCGGAGATTCATGTGGGATTATGTCGGTATCGTGCGTACCAACAAGCGCCTGCAACGGGCTCAGCACCGGGTACGCCTGCTGCTGGACGAAATCGATGAGTTCTACAGCAACTACAAGGTCAGTCGCGACCTGATCGAGTTGCGCAACCTGGCCCAGGTCGCCGAGCTGATGATTCGTTCAGCCATGGAGCGCAAGGAAAGCCGGGGCCTGCACTACACCCTCGACTACCCGAACCTGCTGCCTGAAGCACTGGACACTATTCTGGTGCCGCCCACCTACGGCGACTGAACTTGAGCCGTACGCGCAGGCGCCGATGCACATCGGCCGCCTGCGCATCCCACGGTACACAGACCGACCTCACCCAGCGCTCGCCCGGCAGGCGAAAACGCAACACCACCAGCAACGGCAGCGCCAGGCTGTCAGGACGCAGTTGCACCGGCCGCCAGCCCTGCCCGGCACACCACAGCTGCCAGCCATCGGCATCGCGGCGCAGGCCACGGAAGGCCGAAGGATGATTCAGCAGAATCCGCCGCGGCAACGCCCAGACTCCGTGGCCCAGGCACAACAGAGCCCCGAGCAGGCGGGCCCAGTGCGGAATATCGAGCATCAGCAAGGCGCCCAGCGCGAACAGCTGGGCCAGGAGATAGGCCGCCAGCAATTGCCTGGAAGGCTGCCAGCGGCATTCGAAGGTGTTACTTGGGTTGGACACGATCCAGAATCATGCGGACCATGCGTTGCAGCTCGGGATCTTCGGATTCGGAGCGTTCCATGAACCAGCCGAACATGTCCTGGTCTTCGCATTCGAGCAGCCTGACGTAGCAGGCACGGTCAACATCGTTCAGATGCGGATAGACTTCTTTCACGAATGGCACCAGCAACACGTCCAGTTCCAGCATGCCGCGGCGGCTGTGCCAGTAGAGGCGGTTCAGTTCAACATCTTCGACCATGGAGCGCTCCTCAAATAGAGCGCAAGTATACAGCCCGACGGACGCCAGAACAGTCGGCTTTGGTCGGTCGCCACCCATCCTTTGTGAACTACCCATTTCAAGGGCACCACCTTATGATGTCCGCCAGACTTTTTACCCTGCGATGACCCATGGCTGATTCCGCTTTTTTCTGCTCCCTGTCCCACGAGGGCGTTCTCGCCGTCCGCGGCCCCGATGCCAGCAAGTTCCTTCAGGGCCAGCTGACCTGCAACCTCAATTACCTCAGCGATAGCCAATCGAGCCTGGGCGCCCGTTGCACCCAGAAGGGCCGCATGCAATCGAGCTTTCGCATCCTGCTCGAAGGCGATGGCTGCCTGCTGGCCATGGCCACCGAGCTGCTGGAGCCGCAACTGGCGGACCTGAAAAAATACGCGGTGTTTTCCAAGGCCAGGCTCAGTGACGAAAGCGCCCTGTGGGTACGCTTCGGCCTGGGCAACGCCGATGCGGCGCTGGCTGGGCTAGGGTTGGAACTGCCGGCCGAAGACGGCGCGGTCGCCCGCAACGGCGGCCTGATCGCCATTCGTGTTTCAGCGGACCGGGCCGAGCTCTGGGCCCCGGCAGATAAAGCTGAAGGCCTGCGCGAAAAGCTGGCCGCGCAACTACCCGAAGGCAATCTCAATCAATGGTTGCTGGGCCAGATCCGCGCCGGCATCGGCCAGGTCATGCCGGCCACCCGCGAGCTGTTCATCCCGCAAATGCTCAATCTGCAGGCCATCGGCGGCGTCAGTTTCAAGAAAGGCTGCTACACCGGCCAAGAAATCGTCGCCCGCATGCAGTACCTGGGCAAACTCAAGCGCCGTCTCTACCGCCTGGCCCTGAAGGCCGAAGAATTGCCGGAGCCCGGCACGCCACTGTTCTCCCCGACCCACGGCAGCTCCATCGGTGAGGTGGTGATCGCCGCGCGCGCCGAACAAAACATTGAACTCCTGGCCGTACTGCAAGCCGAAGCTGCAGAGGATGGCAATCTCCATCTTGGTGCGCTCGAAGGTCCCGGGCTGCAGCTGCTGGACCTGCCTTACCAGCTGGATCGCGATCGAGAAATCCAGCGCTGATCGCCGCAACTTCCTGCAATACCCTAGAGAACAGAAATGAGTGAGCTGGCGGAAAAAGTCCAACAGGATTTGGTTGAGGCCATCGATAACGATGACCTGGTTCTGCCAACGTTACCGGAAGTGGCCCTGCAGATTCGCCGGGCCGCTGAAGACCCGGAAATCAGCGTCAGTACCCTGAGCAAAGTGATTGGCCGCGATACGGCGCTGTCGGCGCGCCTGATCAAAGTGGTCAACAGCCCCCTGCTGCGCGCCACCCAGGAAGTCACCGACCTGCACACCGCGATTACCCGACTGGGCGTCAACTACAGCAGCAACCTGGCCATCGGCCTGGTCATGGAGCAGATCTTCCATGCCCGCTCGGAGGTGATCGCACAGAAAATGCACGATGTCTGGCGCAAAAGCCTGGAAGTGGCCGGCGTCAGCTATGCCTTGTGCCGCAGCCATACCCAGTTGAAACCCGACCAGGCCGCCCTCGGCGGGCTGGTGCATCAGATCGGCGTACTGCCGATCCTGACCTATGCGGAAGATCACTATGAGCTGCTGTCCGACCCGGTCAGTCTCAACCACGTGATCGAGCGCATCCACCCGTTGCTGGGCGACAAGCTGCTGCAGGTCTGGGAGTTTCCGGAACAACTGGCCCAATTGCCGGGGCAGTACCTGAACTTCCAGCGCCAGTCCGCACGCCTGGACTACGTCGATCTGGTGCAGGTCGCCAGCTTGTACTGCCACAAGGACACCGATCATCCACTGGCGAAGATCGACGCCTTCAGCGTGCCGGCCTTCAAAAAGCTCGGGATCGACCCCGAGAACAAGGTGATGTGCAGCGATCTGGCCGAGTCGCAGTCAATGTTCTACTGAAAGCCTGTAGCGCAAGCTCTAGCCCGCGTTAAAACTCACCCGCACCTTCAGCCCGCCCTGCGCGCCATCGTGCAGGCTGATCTGCGCCAGATGGGCGCGACAGATTTCGCCGACGATCGCCAGGCCCAGTCCAGAGCCGGCAACATGGGGGTTGCGCCGATAGAAACGCTCGAATACCCGGTCGCGGTCTTCCAGGGGAATCCCCGGGCCGTCGTCCTCCACCTCCAGCACCGCCGGCGCGCTGACCCGCAGGATCACGTTTCCGCCGGGTTTGGTGTGGGCCAGGGCATTGTCCACCAGGTTGCTCAGCAACTCGTTCAACAGGGTCGGTTCGCCGCGTAGCCACACCGGCTCGTCGGCTTCCAGGGCCAGAGCAATCCCCCGAGCGTGAGCCAAGGGCGCCATGGCCATGCCCAGTTCGCGGGCCAGTTGGCTGAGGTCGAGCAATTGCGCGCCGCCCTCGGCAATCGCCCGGGCGCCGTTTTCGATCCGCGCCAGGGACAGCAGTTGATTGGCCAGGTGAGTCAGGCGGTCGGTGCCCTGGGCGGCGCTTTCCAGGGTACTGCGCCAGGTCTCGGGCTCCGATGCCCGTAGCCCCAGCTCCAGGCGAGCCTTGAGTGCCGCCAAGGGAGTGCGTAATTCATGGGCGGCATCGGCGATGAACTGCGCCTGGCGCTCGAACTGCCCACGCAGCCGCTCGGTGAAGTGATTGAGTGCCCGCACCAGCGGCCACAGCTCGCGTTGCACCTCGACCAGCGGCAATGGTCGCAAGTCGTCGGACTGACGCTCTTCCACCGCGCTGCGCAAACGCTCCAGCGGGCGCAACGCAGCGCTGACCGCGAACCACACCAGCAGCAAGGCCCCCATGGCCAGCATGCCCAGGCGCAGCAGGGTATCGGCCATCAGGCTGCGCGCCATGCGGACCCGTGCCTCGTCGGTCTCCGCCACGCGGATTTCCGCCATGCCATTCATGTTCGGCTCGCTGACCGCCTTGAGCAGGCTCACTACCCGGACGTTCTGCCCTTGATAGGTGGCATCGTAGAACCGCGCCAGCGCCGGGTAATCGTCGGTGCGTGGCGTACCCGGCGGCGGACCGGGCAGGTTTTCGTAGCCGGAAATCAGCTTCTGGTGGATGTCGTTGACCTGGTAATAAATCCGCCCGGCGCTGTCGTAGGCGAAGGTATCGAGGGCAACATAGGGCACATCGGCGCTCAAGCCACCGTCGCGCTGGGACAGGCCGGCGGCGATGGTCCGGGCCGAGGCCAGCAGGGTCCGGTCGTAGGCGGTGTCCGCCGCCTCGCGGCCGTTCCAGTAGGCACTCAGGCCGCTGGCCAGCATCAGTACCACCAGCAGCAGCGCCAGGTTCCACAGCAGGCGCCAGCGCAGGCTGCTGGGCCTATGCATCGCGGCTTTCCAGCAGGTAGCCGAGGCCACGGAAGGTAACGATGGCCACCGGCTGGCCGTCGAGTTTCTTGCGCAAGCGATGGACATAGATTTCGATGGCATCCGGGCTGGCCTCTTCATCCAGGCCGAAGACCTGGGAAGCCAGTTGCTCCTTGCTCATGACCCGCCCCGGCCGGGCAATCAGCGCCTCGAGCACCGCCTGCTCGCGGGAGGTCAACGTCAGCAGTTCTTCACCGAGGGTAAAGCGCCGCGTATCGAGGTCGTAGGCCAGCACTCCGCAGCGCTGCACCCGCTCGCCGCCGAGCACGCTGCGCCGCAGCAGGGCCTTGACCCGAGCTTCCAGCTCGGTCAGTTCGAAGGGTTTGGCCAGGTAGTCGTCCGCCCCCAGGTTGAGGCCGTGGACCCGGTCCTTCACATCGCTGCGCGCGGTCAGCATCAGTACCGGCAAGTTCTTGCCCCGGGCCCGCAGGCGCGCCAGCACTTCGAAACCATCCAGGCGCGGCAGGCCCACATCGAGGATCGCCATGGCGTAATCCTCGCTGCCCAGGGCCAGGTCCGCGGCGACTCCATCGTGCAGCACATCCACGGTCAAACCCGTGCTCTTGAGCGCCTGGGCGACACTTTCAGCCAGCTGCAGGTGGTCTTCGACGAGAAGCACGCGCATGGATTTCCTACCTCGTTCAGGGGATCGACGGCACTTTTTATTGCCGCGGAGTTTACAGCCGGGACCGCTGCTGTGAAGCCCGAAAACCGTGAAAGCCTGCTGAAAGGTTAGCGAAAGGTTGGTCCTTTAGAGTCCTGTTACGGATTGTTTCAACTTCCGTGGCTACCCCCGGTGGCATCCCGAAAAACGCCTCGAAGCGTTTTCGCCAATAAGAACAATAACGGAGTACAACACGATGCTGTCCATGCAGCCTCAGGCCTGCCAGCCTGTTCGTTTTTCCCGTCTCAGCCACACCGCCCTCGCCAGCGCCGCCGCCCTTGCCGGTTTCTCACCGATCAGCCAGGCCGCCTTCTTCGAAGACAGCAGCGCCACCCTCGAAACCCGCAACATGTACTTCAACCGCGATTTCCGCAGCGGCACCAGTGCCCAGCAATCCAAGCGCGACGAATGGGCCCAGGGCTTCATGCTCAACCTGCAATCGGGCTACACCGACGGCACCGTGGGTTTTGGCATCGATGCGCTGGGCATGCTCGGCATCAAGCTCGACTCCAGCCCCGACCGCGCCGGCACCGGCCTGCTGCCGACCCACGACGACGGGCGCGCCGCCGATGAGTACTCCAAGGTCGGCCTGACCGGCAAAGTGAAGATCTCCGCCACCGAACTGAAGATCGGCAGCCTGATCCCGGAACTGCCGACCATCAAGCCCAACGACGGACGCATCCTGCCGCAGACCTTCGAGGGCGGCCTGCTGACCTCCAGGGAAATCAAGAACCTGACCTTCACCGGCGGCCGCCTGGAGAAAGCCAAGGATCGCGACAGCACCGACTTCGAGGACATCGCCCTCAACAACAAGAACAGCCGCTTCGCCGGCACCGTCGCCGGCAAGCACTTCGACTTCGGTGGCCTGGACTACAAGTTCACCGACAAGATCACCGGCAGCTACCACTTCGCCCAGCTCGCCGAGGTCTACAACCAGCACTTCTTCGGCCTGCTCGCCTCGCAGCCGATGGGCCCGGGCACCTTCGCCACGGACCTGCGTTTTGCCGTCAGTGACGACCAGGGCCAGGCCCGTGGCGGCAAGATCGACAACAAATCCCTCAATGGCCTGGTGAGCTATGCCCTGAACGGACATAAACTCAGCGCCGGCTACCAGCACATGTCCGGCGACAGCGCCTTCCCCTACCTCGACGGAGCCGACCCGTACCTGGTCAACTTCGTGCAGATCAACGACTTCGCCGGCGCCGAAGAGCGCTCCTGGCAAGCCCGCTACGACTATGACTTCGGCAAGCTCGGCATCCCCGGCCTGAGCTTCATGACCCGCTACCTGAGCGGTGACAACATCGCCCTGAAAAACGGCGACACCGGCAGGGAATGGGAACGCAACACCGAGATCAAGTACGTGGTGCAAAGCGGCACCTTCAAGGACGTCGCGGTGCGCCTGCGCAACGCCACCTACCGTTCCAATTATTCGGCCCGCGATGCGGATGAAGTGCGCCTGCTGGTGAGCTACAGCCTGGCGCTCTGGTAATCGACCGGCCTTTGGCAGGCGCCGCGCCTGCCAAAGGCCCTGACATGCAATACACAACAACAACTCCTGTGGAGACAAGCATGAACCCATCACTGCGTAAATTGGCCCTCGCCGCCGGCTGTATGCTGTTCGCCGGCCAACTGCTCGCCGCCGCCAGCGCCGAACCCAAGCGCCCGGAATGCATCGCCCCGGCCTCTCCCGGCGGCGGTTTCGACCTGACCTGCAAACTGGCGCAGAGCGCGCTGGTCAACGAAAAGCTGCTGACCAAACCAATGCGCGTGACCTACATGCCCGGCGGCGTCGGCGCGGTGGCCTACAACGCGGTGGTGGCCCAGCGTCCTGCCGATGCCGGCACGCTGGTGGCCTGGTCCAGCGGTTCGCTGCTGAACCTGGCCCAGGGCAAGTTCGGCCGTTTCGATGAAAGCGCGGTGCGCTGGCTGGCCGCGGTCGGCACCAGCTATGGCGCCATCGCGGTGAAGAGCGACTCGCCGTACAAGACCCTCGACGACCTGGTCAAGGCCCTGAAGAAAGACCCGAGCTCGGTGGTGATCGGCTCCGGCGGTACCGTCGGCAGCCAGGACTGGATGCAGACCGCGCTGATCGCCAAGGCCGCCGGGATCAACCCGCGCGACCTGCGCTACGTGGCCCTGGAAGGCGGCGGCGAAATCGCCACCGCGCTGCTGGGCGGGCACATCCAGGTCGGCAGTACAGACATCTCCGACTCCATGCCGCACATCCAGAGCGGTGACATGCGCCTGCTCGCGGTGTTCTCCGACAAGCGCCTGGACGAGCCGGAAATGAAGGACATCCCGACCGCCAAGGAGCAAGGCTACGACATCGTCTGGCCAGTGGTGCGCGGTTTCTACCTCGGGCCGAAGGTCAGCGACGAAGACTACGCCTGGTGGAAAGACGCCTTCGACAAGCTGCTGGCTTCCGAAGAGTTCGCCAAGCTGCGCGACCAGCGCGAACTCTTCCCGTTCGCCATGACCGGGCCGGAACTGGACGCCTACGTGAAGAAACAGGTGGCCGACTACAAGACCCTGGCCAAAGAGTTCGGCCTGATCCAGTAATCGCCCCTGTCTAGCGGCCCTGCCCCTTTCGCGGGGGCAGGGCCCAGGAGTTTGCCATGCTCTTACAACGTATTTTCGCCTCGGTGCTGCTCCTGGTCTGCCTGGGCCTGGCGCTGATGGCCTGGCCTTACCAGGCCGCCTTTTCCTACGAGCCGGTCGGTCCGCGCGCCTTTCCCCTGCTGATGCTCGGGCTGATGGGCCTGGCACTGCTGTACATGGTGTTTCGCCCGGCGCCGATCAAACACAGCGAAGACGAGCCGCCGCTGGACCGTGAAACCCTGACCAAGATCAGCATCTGCGTGGTCCTGCTGCTGATCTTCGCCGGTCTGTTCGAACCCCTGGGTTTCATTCTCAGCAGCATCCTGATCGGCATTCCTATGGCGCGCCTGTACGGCGGCCGCTGGGTGCCCAGCGCCGTGGTCACCACACTGATGGCCATCGGTCTGTACGTGCTCTTCGACCGGGTGATGGATGTGCCACTGCCCCTGGGCCTGCTCGACGTTCTGGAGAACTGATATGGATACGCTTGGCTATTTGGGCCAGGGTTTCGGCGTCGCGCTGAGCCCCTACAACCTGGTCACCGCCCTGACCGGCACCCTGATCGGCACCGTGGTCGGCCTGCTTCCGGGCCTGGGCCCGATCAACGGTGTGGCACTGCTGATCCCGATCGCCTTCGCCCTCGGCCTGCCACCGGAGTCGGCGCTGATCCTGCTGGCGGCGGTGTACCTGGGTTGCGAATACGGCGGCCGGATCAGCTCGATCCTGCTGAACATCCCGGGCGAAGCCTCCACCGTGATGACCACCCTCGACGGCTACCCGATGGCGCGCCAGGGCCTGGCCGGGGTGGCCCTGTCGCTGTCGGCCTGGAGCTCGTTCATCGGCGCCTTCATCGCCACCTGCGGCATGGTGATGTTCGCCCCGCTGCTGGCGAAATGGGCGATTGCCTTCGGCCCGGCGGAGTACTTCGTGCTGATGGTGTTCGCCATTGTCTGCCTCGGTGGCATGGCGGGCGACCGGCCGATCAAGACCTTTATCGCCGCGCTGATCGGGCTGTTCCTGTCGTCGGTCGGCATCGACGCCAACAGCGGCGTGTACCGTTTCACCGGCGATAACATCCACCTCACCGACGGCATTCAGTTCGTGGTGCTGGTACTGGGCCTGTTCTCCATCAGCGAGATCCTGTTGCTGCTGGAAAAAACCCATCGCGGCCAGGAAGCGGTGAAAGCCACCGGGCGCATGATGTTCAACTTCAAGGAAGCCGCGTCGGTGTTCGTGGTGAACATCCGTTGCGGCCTGCTGGGCTTCATCATGGGCGTCTTGCCGGGTGCCGGCGCGACCCTGGCCAGCGCCGTGGCCTACATGTCCGAAAAACGCATCGCCGGCGCCAGCGGCAAGTTCGGCCAGGGCGACAAGCGCGGCCTGGCGGCTCCGGAAACCGCGATCGGCGCCTCGGCCTGCGGCGCCCTGGTACCGATGCTGACCCTCGGCGTCCCGGGTTCGGGCACCACCGCGGTGATGATCGGCGCCCTGTCGCTGTACAACATCACCCCGGGCCCGCTGCTGTTCCAGCAGCAGCCGGACATCGTCTGGGGCCTGATCGCCTCGTTGTTCATCGCCAACATCATGCTGGTGATTCTCAACATCCCGATGATCCGCGTCTTTACCCGCATCCTCGCCGTGCCGAACTGGGCCCTGGTGCCAGTGATCGCGATCATCACCGGGATCGGCGTCTACGCAGTGCACGCCACCACTTTCGACCTGTTCCTGATGGTCGGCATCGGCATCTTCGGCTATATCCTGCGCAAGCTGGACTTCCCACTGTCGCCGGTGCTGCTGGGCTTTATCCTCGGCGGGCTGATGGAGCAGAACCTGCGGCGCGCGCTGTCGATCTCCAACGGCGCGATGGAAATCCTCTGGTCCAGCCCGATCACCGTCGGCATCTGGGTGCTGACCGTGATCATGCTGCTGATGCCGATGATCCGCATCTGGCGCAAGCGCTCGGCCCTGCAACGCGCCGTGGCCGATGTCTGAGGCCAGCTTCAAACAGTGGTGGGGTACGCCCCTGGTCGGTCTGGCCGGCGGTTACCTCGCCAGCCAGATCGGCTGGCCGTTGCCGTGGATGGTCGGCTCGTTGCTGGCGATCATCCTGGTGCGCTGCCTGACGCCCTGGCAACTGGGGGAAATCCCCGGCGGCCGCAAATGCGGGCAATGGGTGGTGGGCATCGGCATCGGCCTGCACTTCACCCCGGTGGTGATGGAACAGGTCATGAGCCATTTCGGCCTGATCTTCTTCGGTGCCCTGGTCACCAGCCTGTCCAGCGTGGTCGGGGTCTGGCTGCTGCGGCGCACCGGTGAGGACCGGGCTACCGCGTTCTTCTCCAGCATGCCGGGCGGCTCCGGCGAGATGGTCAACCTCGGCGCGCGCAATGGCGCGGTGCTCAGCCGTGTGGCGGCCGGGCAAAGCCTGCGGGTGCTGGTGGTGGTCTTGTGTGTACCGGCGGCCTTCAAGTACCTGTTGGGTGAAGGCGTGCCTCAATTGCATCCGGCCAGCGTCGATTGGCGCTGGCTGGCCGTATTGTTTCCGGCGGGCGCCCTGCTCGCCTGGCTCTGGCAACGTCTGCGCCAGCCTAACCCCTGGCTGTTCGGGCCGCTGCTGGTCAGTGCCGCGGTCAGTATCGGCTGGGACCTGCACATCGGCCTGCCGGACGGCGGCAGCCAGATCGGCCAGTGGCTGATTGGCAGCGGCCTGGGCTGTCACTTCAATCGCCAGTTCTTCCGCCACGCGCCCTCGTTCATGGGCCGCACCCTGATCGGCACGGCGCTGACCATGCTGATCGCCAGCCTCGCGGCCGTGGCCCTGAGTGCCCTGACTCATCTGGACCTGCGTTCGCTGACATTGGGCATGATGCCCGGCGGCATCGCGGAAATGAGCCTGACGGCCGAGACCCTGCAACTGTCGGTGCCGCTGGTGACGGCGATGCAGGTGATGCGCTTGCTGTTCGTGCTGTTTCTGGCCGAGCCGCTGTTCCGGCATTGGGACAAGAAACCGGACTGAAGCCGGTCCCCTGTAGCCGCTGCCGCAGGCTGCGATCGACCCCGAAGGGGGCGCAATATACAGAATCGCCGAGGTCCTTCGGACCTATCGCAGCCTACGGCAGCGGCTGCAGGGTTTTGCGTTGCTTCTGGAGCGAGGCTTGCCCGCGATGACGGCCTTCAACCCTCCCTCAAACCGGCGGCAACCGCCATTCGATCGGCGTCTCGCCATTCTGCTCGAGGTACTTGTTGGCCCGGCTGAAATGCCCGCAACCAATAAAGCCGCGGTGCGCCGACAGGGGCGACGGGTGTACCGAGGTCAGCACCAGGTGCTTGGTGGCATCGATCAGCTTCTGCTTGCTCTGGGCATGGGCCCCCCACAGCAGGAACACCAGATGCGGCCGGTGCTCGCTCACCACTTCGATGATCCGGTCGGTGAAATGCTGCCAGCCCTTGCCCGCATGGGAAGCGGCGTTGGCCCGCTGCACGGTCATGGTGGTATTGAGCATCAGCACCCCCTGGTCGGCCCAGCTCTGCAGGTAGCCATGGTTGGGCATGTCGAGGTTCAGGTCGCGCTTGAGCTCTTTATAGATGTTCACCAGGGACGGCGGCACCGGTACGCCCGGTTGCACCGAGAAGCACAGGCCATGTGCCTGGCCGGGGCCGTGGTAAGGGTCCTGGCCGAGGATCACCACCTTGACCTTGTCCAGCGGGGTCGAATTCAGCGCATTGAAGATCAACGGGCCCGGCGGGTAGATCTCCTTGCCAGCGACATGCTCCTGACGCAGGAACTCGCGCAATTGCGCCATGTAAGGCTGGTCGAATTCGGCACGCAGTGCCTGCTTCCAGCTGGGTTCGAGTTTGATACGGTCGTCATCGGTCATGGTTGCACCCGGTAAAATCAGTGGGCGCACCCTAGGAAAGCCCACCACGCTTGTCAATTGATCTGACGCAGAACCGCCACTTTCGCCTATAGCGATCATACTGAACGCTCAAATTCCCGATCGAGGTCACGATGAATCTGCACTTCGAAGAACTCACCGGCACCGACGGCGCGCGCATCGCAATTGCCACCCTGGATGCCGAACAATCCCTCAACGCCTTGTCCCTGCCGATGATCCATCTGTTGAGCGACCGCCTGGAAGCCTGGGCCAAGGACCCGCAGGTGGTCTGTGTGCTGTTGCGCGGCAACGGCGCCAAGGCCTTTTGCGCCGGCGGCGAAGTGCGCAGCCTGGTCCAGGCCTGCCTGGCCCACCCCGGCGAAGTACCGCCGCTGGCCGCGCAGTTCTTCGCTGCGGAATACCGTCTCGACTACCGCCTGCACACCTACCCGAAACCGCTGATCTGCTGGGGCCACGGCTATGTGCTCGGGGGCGGCATGGGCCTGCTGCAGGGCGCCAGCATTCGTATCGTCACGCCGAGCAGCCGCCTGGCGATGCCGGAGATCAGCATCGGCCTGTACCCGGATGTCGGCGCCAGCTGGTTCCTCTCGCGCCTGCCGGGCAAGCTCGGGCTGTTCCTCGGCCTGACCGGCGCGCAGATGAACGGCCGCGACGCCATCGACCTGGACCTGGCCGACCGCTTCCTGCGGGACGACCAGCAGGAAGCGCTGATCGACGGGCTGCTGCAACTCAACTGGCAGGAGCAGACGCCGATGCAGCTCAACAGCCTGCTCAAGGCCCTGCAACAGGAAGCCGTGGCACAAATGCCCGCGGCCCAGTGGCTGCCACGGCGCCAACAGATCGACGAGTGGCTGGACGTCAGCGACGTACGCTGTGCCTGGCGAGCCATCAGCCAGTTGCACAATCACTCGGATGCCCTGCTGGCCCGGGCGGCGAAAACCCTCGGCGAAGGCTGCCCGCTGACCGCCTGCCTGGTCTGGGAACAGATCCGGCGGGCCCGGCACCTGTCCCTGGCCCAGGTGTTCCAGATGGAATACACCCTGAGCCTGAACTGCTGCCGGCACCCTGAACTCAGCGAAGGGGTCCGGGCGCGCTTGATCGACAAGGACCACAAGCCCCGCTGGCACTGGCCGGACATCAACAGCGTCCCCGACGCCGTGGTCGAGGCGCATTTCCACAAGGCCTGGGAAGGCCGTCACCCCCTGGCGGATCTGTCGGACTTGTGAAAAAAGCCAGCCATGAAAAAGCGGCGCTCCAGGCGCCGCTTGTTGATTGTGGTGGGCAGATCAGCGGTTGTGATGACGGTCACGACGGTGATCGTCGCGACCGCGATCGCTCCAGTCTCGACCGCCACGCCGGCCGTCATGGTCGCGGCGGCCGTCATGACGCCGATAGTCGTTGCTCCAGCCCTGGCGGTGGCCATCCCAGCCACGGTTCGGGTAGGCGCGGTAAACGGCCCGCGGCGCCGACGGGTAGTAACGCGGTGCCGGTTGGTAATACCGGGGCTGGTAGTACCGGGGCGCAGGTTGGTAGTAGTACCGGGGCGCAGGTTGGTAATAACGCGGCGCGTAATAGCCGCGGCCGGAAGAGTAATAGGAACCGCCGTAGTAGACCGGCGCCGGTGTCGTATAGACCTCAGAGCGGTAGTAAGTGGAACCTCCGTCGTAGTCGTAATAGGGAACGCAGGCAGAAAGCGCCAAACCCAGGAACGCAGTGAGAAGAATTCGACGATACATGGCGGCCTCCCGGACCGCTGATGGGCCATGCCAGCGACGCTGGCCGGCGGCAGCCGAGGATGTTCTGGCTGACGGAATATCTGACCGCGAAAACGGGGTCTGGTGCGATTTCCGTTACACCTTGATACAAGTCGCCAGGCAAGGATTCTGGATCCGATAAAGGCCGGTTTTCGCTGGCTGTACCGGCCCTCGCTCCCACTGGGAAAAAGCGCTTGGGCAGGAGCAGACGGACAGCGCTCGAGGCCGAATGCCAGCTCACAACCTGCACCCTGGCAGCGCCCACCTGATGCAAAACGCACCACTTGAAGGCAGATTCCGCCCCCTGCTTTCTCCCTCGTCATCAACCCAGGCCTTCTAGACCGGCCCTCCCCCGTACTTGGCACGCGTCTCGCTTTAACCCTGGCGTGCAGGAGTCATCACAGGTTCGCGGCACCACAATTTGCAAATGGCTGACTAGGGTTCCGGCTCGCATGCGCGAGTGACTGGTCCGAGAGTTGGCGACCTCCAGTTGAGGTTACACGGCGGGACAAAAGCCCGGGAGACAAGCCACCGTTCGCGGTGCTGCGTGCTCCTGTCCGCCCTCGATCAACTGGAGAACCACCCATGCCCCAGCTTCGCTTCCCCGCTCTGCTCGCCACCGTCTTCGCGGTGCTCGCCACCCTCGCCAGCGCCGCCCAGGCCGCCCAGAAAGACCACTTCAGCGTGTGCTGGACCCTCTACGCCGGCTGGATGCCGTGGGAGTACGCCGGTAGCCAGGGCATCGTCGACAAGTGGGCGAAAAAGTACGGCATCAGCATCGATGTGGTGCAGCTCAACGACTATGTCGAATCCATCAACCAATACACCGCCGGCCAGTTCGATGGCTGCACCATGACCAACATGGACGCCCTGACCATCCCCGCCGCCGGTGGCGTGGACAGTACCGCGCTGATCGTCAGCGACTTCTCCAACGGCAACGACGGCGTGGTGCTCAAGGGCGAGGGCAAGCAGGTCGCCGACCTCAAGGGCATGGACGTCAACCTGGTGGAACTCTCGGTATCCCACTACCTGCTGGCCCGTGCCCTGGACTCGGTGGACCTCACCGAGAAAGACCTGAAAGTGGTCAACACCTCCGACGCCGATATCGCCGCCGCCTTCAACACCGACCAGGTGCAGGCTGTCACCACCTGGAACCCGATGCTCTCGCAGATCAAGGCCAAGCCGGGGGTCAGCGAAGTCTTCAATTCCAGCCAGATCCCCGGCGAAATCATGGACATGATGGTGGTCAACAGTTCCACCCTCAAGGACAACCCGGCCCTGGGCAAGGCGCTGACCGGCGCCTGGTTCGAAGTGGTGGCGCTGATGAATGCCAGCAACGCCCAGAGCAAGGCGGCGCTGGAACACATGGCCAAGGCCTCGGGCACCGACCTGGCCGGATTCCAGGCGCAACTGGACACCACCCGGCTGTTCGCCACCCCCCAGGAAGCCCTGGCCTTCGCCACCAGCGCGGAGCTGCCGAAAACCATGCGCAGGGTCGCCGAATTCTCCTTCCAGCACGGTCTGCTGGGCGAAGGCGCCAAGGACACCAGCGCAGTGGGCATGAGCTTCGCCGGCGGCGTCATCAGCGGCGACAAGGCCAACCTCAAGCTGCGCTTCGACCCGAGCTTCGTGCAGCTGGCGGCCGACGCCAAGTTGTAACAGGAGGACTGGCCATGCGCCTGATCAATCGTTACCCGGACCGGCCGAGTCGCCTGCTGCTGGTGATCCTGCCGTTCGCCCTGGTGCTGCTCGCCTACTTCATGGGCTCGGCCGAACGGCTGCTGGACAACCCCAACGACAAGCTGCTGCCCAGCGCGTCGCAGATGATCGACGCGGTAAAACGCCTGGGCTTCAGCGCCGACGCCCGCACCGGCGAATACCTGCTGTGGCAGGACACCGCGTCGAGCCTGCAACGCCTCGGTATCGGCCTGGCTATCAGCGCCCTGGCCGGCCTGTGCCTGGGTATCGCCGCCGGCACCCTGCCGCTGTTCGGGGCGCCGCTGTCGCCGCTGCTGACCGTGCTGTCGATGGTGCCGCCGCTGGCGATCCTGCCGATCCTGTTCATCGTCTTCGGCCTCGGCGAGTTGTCGAAAATCATGCTGATCGTGATCGGCATCACCCCGTGCCTGGCCCGTGACCTGGAACAGCGCGCCCGGGAGATTCCCGTGGAACTGCTGATCAAGGCCCAGACCCTGGGCGCCTCGACCTGGACCCTGATCCTGCGGGTGGTGTTGCCGCAATTGCTGCCGCGCCTGCTGATTGCCCTGCGGCTGATGCTGGGTTCGGCCTGGCTGTTTTTGATCGCCGCCGAAGCCATCGCCTCCACCGACGGCCTGGGCTACCGGATCTTCCTGGTGCGCCGCTACCTGGCCATGGATGTGATCCTGCCCTACGTGGTATGGATCACCCTGCTCGCCTGGCTGATGGACTGGGGGCTCAAGCGCCTGACCCAGGTGGCGTTCCCCTGGTACGAGGGGGCACGGCCATGAGCTTCATCACGGTGAACAATGTCTGGCAGCAGTACGCCGGGCAGGTGGTGCTCGAACGCCTCAACCTGCACGTCGAGGAGGGTGAGTTCTGCACCCTGGTGGGCGCCTCCGGCTGCGGCAAGTCGACCTTCCTGCGCCTGTTGCTGGGCCAGGAACAGGCCAGTCGCGGCGAGATCCTGCTCGACGGCCAGCCCCTGGCCAGCGAGCCGGAAGCCAGCCGTGGCGTGGTGTTCCAGCGCTATTCGGTGTTCCCCCATCTGTCGGTGCTGGACAACGTCGCCCTCGGCCTGGAGCTGCCACGCTCGCCGCTGCTGGGCCGGCTGTTCGGCAGCGCCAAACGCGAAGCCCGGGAACAGGCGGCGACCCTGCTGCACAAGGTCGGTCTCGGCCATGCCCTGGACAAGTACCCGGCGCAGCTCTCCGGTGGCATGCAGCAGCGCCTGGCGATCGCCCAGGCGCTGATCATGCAGCCGCGGGTGCTGCTGCTCGACGAACCCTTCGGCGCGCTGGACCCGGGCATCCGCAAGGACATGCACGGCCTGCTGCTGGAGCTGTGGCGCGAGACCCGGCTGACGGTGTTCATGGTCACCCACGACCTGGCGGAAGGCTTCAGCCTCGGTACCCGCCTGCTGGTGTTCGACAAGGTCCGCCTCGACCCGCACGCCCCCGGCGCCTATGGCGCGCGCATCACCTACGACATCCCTTTGAACAGCGACCGCCGAGCCACCGGCAAGGCCGTCGCGGCCCTGCCGGCCGAGCTGGCGGGCGCCCTTCGTCTCGCTTGAGAGGACTTTGCAGATGACCGACTCGACTCAACTCTTCCCGCCCTTCGCCGAAGAAACCCTGCCCGGCGGCGGCCACCGCTCCTTTGTAGTCAAGCGCGGCCAGCTGCTGCGCCTGACCGATATCCGCGGCGGCGCCAATGTCAGCCTGACCCTGCTCAACGCCAATGAAAAGACCGAGCGCCTGAACCTGCCCGACAGCCTCAAGTGCCAGCACACCGCCAAGCTCACCGCCGGTCATTGCCTGTACTCGGACATGGGCCGGGTGCTGGCGGCAATCACCGCCGACACCTGCGGCTGGAGCGACAGCATCGGCGGCGTGCTGTGCGCCGCAGAAGTGGCAGAGAAATACGGCCAGGGGCGCTTCCAGGAACTGCGCAACGGCTTCTACCGCAACGGCACCGACAACCTGCTGGTGGAACTGGGCAAATGGGGCCTGGGCCTGTCCGACCTGCTGATGACCCTCAACCTGTTCAGCCGGGTCAACGTCGACGAGTCCGGCGCCCTGCACTTCGTCGAAGGCAACTCCAGGGCCGGCGACTACATCGAGCTGTACGCGCCAATGGACACCCTGGTGGTGCTCACCGCCCTGCAACACCCGATGGACCCCAACCCCGAATACGCGCCCAAGCCACTGAAGCTCAGCTGGATGAACGCCGACCCCAGCGTCGCCGAGCATTGCCGCACTTCGCGCCCGGAAAACCTGCGCGGCTTCATCAACACCGACCGTCTGTTCGCCTGAGGAACGCCGCCATGTCACTTGCTATCGCCACCGCTGAAAAGCAGCCAGAAACCGCCGTGTACCGCGCCACCATTCCCTCCGGCGAACCCTGGCTGATGGAGGTCAAGGCCGGCCAGACCCTGCGCATCCTCGACCTGGAGGGCAACCAGGCCGTCGATACCCTGTTCTACAGCCTGAAAAACCCCAAGGAACGCTACGACGTGCAGCGCACCCTGCGCCGGCAGAACCGGATCTACCTGAGCACTGGCAGCGTGCTGTATTCCAACCTCGGCCGGCCGATGCTGAGTATCGTCGCCGACACCTGCGGCCGGCACGATACCCTCGGCGGTGCCTGCGCCCAGGAAAGCAACACCGTGCGCTACGCCCTGGAAAAACGCTACATGCACAGCTGCCGCGACAACTACTTGCGGGCCTGTGCCCACGACGGTCGGCTGGGCAAGGGCGACATCGGGCCGAACATCAACTTCTTCATGAACGTGCCAGTGACCGCCGACGGCGGCCTGACCTTCGAGGACGGCATTTCCGCGCCGGGCAAATACGTCGAGCTGCGCGCCGAGATGGATGTGATCGTGCTGATCTCCAACTGCCCGCAACTGAACAACCCGTGCAACGCCTACAACCCCACCCCCGCGGAGCTGCTGGTATGGAACTGAAATTCGCGCGCCTGCGCCGCTGGCTGTTCGCCCTGTGCCAGAGCCGTTCGGGGCAATGCATCAAGTGACCGCCGCCGCTGACTGCGGCGACTGAGACACGGATCCTGCCGCCAGGGACGACCCCGGCGCCTATCGAAAAACTGCGGGACGGCCCGCAACCCAGGTCGAGGCGGTGTACGCATCGCCTCCAGGGGTCATGCCATGTTCGAAAAACTGCTGATTGCCAACCGCGGCGCCATCGCCTGCCGCATCCTGCGCACCCTGCGCGAGCTAGAGGTCCAGGGTGTCGCCGTGTATTCCGAGGCCGATGCCGCCAGCCTGCACATCCTCCAGGCCGACGAGGCCCACAGCCTCGGTGAAGGCGCGGCCGCCGGCACCTACCTGGCGGTGGACAAGATCCTCGGCATCGCCAAAGCCAGCGGCGCCACGGCGATCCACCCCGGCTATGGGTTTCTCTCGGAGAACGCCGCCTTCGCCGAAGCCTGCGAAACCGCCGGCATCGCCTTTGTCGGGCCAACGCCGGAGCAGCTGCGGGTGTTCGGCCTCAAGCACACCGCCCGCGCCCTGGCCAGGCAGCATGGCGTGCCGATGCTCGAAGGCAGCGAACTGCTGGACAGCCTCGACGCCGCCCTCGACGCCGGCGAGCAGCTGGGCTACCCGGTGATGCTCAAGAGCACCGCCGGCGGTGGCGGTATCGGCATGCGCGTGTGCCGTAGCGCGGCCGAGCTGGGCGAGTCGTTCGAGGCGGTGAAGCGCCTGGGGCAGAACAACTTCAGCGACGCCGGCGTATTTCTCGAAAAGTACATCCAGCGCGCCCGGCATCTGGAGGTGCAGGTGTTCGGCGATGGCCAGGGCGAGGTCCTGGCCCTGGGCGTACGCGATTGCTCGGTGCAGCGACGCAACCAGAAAGTGCTGGAAGAAACCCCCGCGCCAAACCTGCCCGAGGGCATGGCGCAAGCCTTGTGCGCGGCGGCAATCAAGCTGGCCAAGGCGGTGAACTATCGCAGCGCCGGTACCGTGGAGTTCGTCTTCGACAGCCAGGCCCAGCGCTTCTACTTCCTTGAGGTGAACACCCGCCTGCAGGTCGAGCACGGCGTCACCGAACAGGTGTGGGGCGTCGACCTGGTGCGCTGGATGGTACAACTGGCGGCCGGCGACCTGCCGCCGTTGAGCGAGCTGAGCGCCCGGCTGCAACCCTGCGGCCACGCGATCCAGGCCCGGCTGTACGCCGAAGACCCGGGCCGGGACTTTCAACCCAGCCCGGGGCTGCTGAGCGCCGTGCATTTCCCGCCCGCCGATGGCCGGCAGTTGCGCATCGACACCTGGGTCGAAGCGGGCTGCGAGATCCCGCCCTACTTCGACCCGATGATCGCCAAGCTCATCAGTTGGGCGCCGGACCGCGAACAAGCACGCCAGGACCTGCATCGGGCATTGGGCGACAGCCTGCTCTACGGCGTGGAAAGCAACCGCGACTACCTGCGCCAGATCCTGCTGGACGCCCCTTTCGCCAGTGGCAACCCCTGGACCCGCTGCCTGGAAGACCTGGTCTACCAGGCCAACACCTTTGAAGTGCTCAGCGCCGGCACCCAGACCAGCGTCCAGGACTATCCCGGACGCCTCGGCTACTGGGCCGTGGGCGTGCCGCCTTCGGGGCCGATGGACAGCCGCGCCCTGCGCGCGGGCAACCGTCTGCTGGGCAATGCCGAAGGCGCCGCCGCTCTGGAAATCACCATGAGCGGCCCCCTGCTGCGCTTCAACTGCGATGCCGTGGTCGCGGTGACCGGGGCCGTGATTCCCCTGAGTCTCAACGGTGCGCCCCAGCCGATGAACACCGCACTGCGGGTCCCGGCAGGCGCAACCTTGAGCCTGGGCACCATCGCCGGTGCCGGCGCACGCAGCTACCTGTGCCTGCGCGGCGGCGTGCAGGTGCCGGACTATCTGGGCAGCAAAAGCACCTTCACCCTCGGCCAGTTTGGCGGGCATGGCGGGCGAGCCTTGCGCGCCGGCGATGTGCTGCATGTGCCGGCCTTGGACGAGCACAGCGCCGGGCAGTGCCTGCCGAGCGAGCAGCTCGGCGAGCTGCCGGCCGTGCGGCGGATCCGGGTGATCTACGGGCCCCATGGCGCACCGGAATATTTCACCACGGACTATATCGACACCTTCTTCGCCACCCAGTGGGAAGTGCACTTCAACTCCAGTCGCACCGGCGTGCGGTTGATCGGACCGAAGCCGCAATGGGTGCGCGCCGACGGCGGCGAGGCCGGCCTGCACCCGTCGAACATCCACGACAACCCTTACGCCATCGGCGCCGTGGACTTCACCGGCGACATGCCGGTGATCCTCGGTCCCGACGGCCCGAGCCTCGGCGGCTTCGTCTGCCCGGTGACGGTGATCGAAGCCGACCTGTGGCAACTGGGCCAGCTCAAGGCCGGGGACAAAGTGAAGTTCTTCCCGGTCAGCCTCGAACAGGCCCGAGCGCTGCTCTGCCAGAACCCGCCGCCCGAGGAAACCGGGGAGGCTCCTGCGAGCCTGGAGTTACTGTCGCCAGTGGTGCTGGATATCGGCCAGGACGACAGGCGACTGGTGGCGCGCTTGTCGGGGGACACCCATCTGTTGCTGGAAATCGGCCCGCCGGAGCTGGACCTGGTGCTGCGCTTTCGCGGCCATGCCTTGATGCAGGCGCTGGAGGCCAAGGCACTGCGCGGGGTGATCGACCTGACCCCGGGCATCCGTTCGCTGCAGGTGCATTACCAGCCGGAACAACTGCCCCTGGCCGACCTGCTGGGCATAGTCGCCGGCGAATGGGACGCGGTGTGCGCGGCGAGGGACTTGCAGGTGCCGTCGCGCATCGTCCATCTGCCGCTGTCCTGGGACGACCCGGCTTGCCGGCTGGCCATCGAGAAATACATGACCACGGTGCGCAAGGACGCCCCCTGGTGCCCGAGCAACCTGGAGTTCATCCGCCGCATCAACGACCTGCCCGACCTCGATCAGGTGCAACGCACGGTGTTCGACGCCAGCTACCTGGTGATGGGCCTGGGCGACGTCTACCTGGGGGCGCCGGTCGCCACCCCGCTGGACCCGCGCCATCGCCTGGTGACCACCAAGTACAACCCGGCCCGTACCTGGACCGCCGAGAACTCGGTGGGCATCGGCGGCGCCTACCTGTGCGTGTACGGCATGGAAGGCCCCGGCGGCTATCAGTTCGTCGGCCGCACCCTGCAGATGTGGAACCGCTACCGCGAGGTCGCCGCGTTCGATGGCAAGCCCTGGCTGTTGCGCTTCTTCGACCAGATCCGTTTCTACCCGGTCAGCGCCGACGAGCTGCTGCGGATTCGCCGCGATTTCCCCCTCGGGCGCTTCGCGCCGAACATCGAGCACAGCCAGCTGAAGCTCGCCGACTACCAGGATTTCCTGGCCAGGGAAGCCCAGAGCATCGCCGCCTTCCGCCAGCAGCAACAGCACGCCTTCAATGCCGAGCGCGAACGCTGGATCGCCAGCGGCCAGGCGCACTTCGACAGCGAGGACGTGGCGCCGCAACCGACTGTGGAGGCACCGTTGGAAGACGGTCAGCAGAGCATCGACAGCCACATCGCCGGCAACCTCTGGCAGGTCCAGGTGGAAGCTGGCAGCCGGGTAGCGGCCGGCGATGTGCTGGTGATCCTGGAGTCGATGAAGATGGAAATCCCGGTGCTGGCGCCGATGGCCGGCGTGGTGCGGGAAATCCGCGTGCAACCGGGTTCGGCGGTGCGCGCCGGGCAGCGGGTCGCGGTTCTGCAACTGGACTGAACTTCACTTATCGCAACGGACTTTGATCATGACTGTGAACCTGCAACTCGATGCCCTGCGCGCCGCCTACCGTGAAGGCCGCACCACGCCCCGCGAACTGCTCCCGGCCCTGCGCGACAAAGCCGCGGCGCTGAACCCGGACTATCACCTGTTCATCCATCTGCTCGGCATGGAAGAGCTGGAGCCATACCTGGCGGCACTCGACGGCCGGGAGATCGACAGCCTGCCCCTGTACGGCGTGCCCTTCGCCATCAAGGACAATATCGACCTGGCCGGAATCCCGACCACTGCCGCCTGCCCGGCCTTCGCCTATGTGCCGCAGCGTTCGGCGAGCATCGTCGAGCAACTGCTGGCGCTGGGGGCCATTCCCCTGGGCAAGACCAACCTCGACCAGTTCGCCACCGGTCTCAACGGCAGCCGCTCGCCCTATGGCGCTTGCCCCAACAGCGTGCTGGCGGAATATCCGTCCGGCGGCTCCAGCGCCGGATCGTCCCTGGCGGTGGCGCTAGGGGTGGCCAGCTTTGCCCTCGGTACCGACACCGCCGGCTCCGGCCGGGTACCGGCGGCGCTGAACAATCTGCTCGGGCTCAAGGCCACCAAGGGCCTGATTTCCACCGCTGGCGTGGTTCCGGCCTGCCGTACCCTGGACTGCGTCACCACCTTCACCGCCACTGCCCGCGAAGCCAGCCAGCTGCTGGCGCTGACCGCGCAGTTCGACCCACGGGATGAATACAGCCGCCGCAACCCATCGTGGAACGATGGCTCGGCCTTCGGTACGCCGCGGCCCTTGCGCTTCGGCGTGCCCCGGGCCGGGGACCTGCAATTTTTCGGCTGCAACGAAGGTCCGCGGCTATTCGACGACGCCATTGGCCGCCTCAAGGCCCTGGGCGGCGAGGCTGTGGAACTGGACCTCTCACCCTTCCTCGAAGCGGCGCGCCTGTTGTACGAAGGGCCCTGGGTCGCCGAGCGCTATAGCGTGGCCGGCGAACTGCTGGAGCAAGCCCCGGAAGCCGTATTGCCGGTGATTCGCGCGGTACTGGCCAAGGCGCCTGCGGTGAATGGCGTGCAGACCTTTCGCGCGCAATACCGCCTGCAAGCGCTGAAGGCGCACTGCGACCGGTTGCTGGAAGGTCTGGACTGCGTGCTCACCCCGACCATCGGGCGCCCGGTGACCCTCGCCGAGCTGGAAGCCGAACCGGTGCTGCGCAACTCGGAACTGGGTTACTACACCAACTTCATGAACCTGCTGGATTACGCCGCCGTCGCCGTCCCCAGCGCCTTCATGAGCAATGGCTTGCCCTGGGGCGTCACCCTGTTCGGGCGAGCGTTCACCGACCAGTACCTGCTGAGCCTGGCCGATGCCCTGCAACGCCAGCAGGGCCTGGCCGTGCCTGCCGCCGACAAGCCCGCGGGCAATGACCGGACGCGCCTGGTGGTATGCGGTGCGCACCTGGAAGGGCTAGCCCTCAACGGGCAACTCAGGCAACGGGGCGCACGGCTGGTCGAGGCCGGCCACAGCTCGCCGGACTACCGGCTCTATGCCCTGGCCGGCGGTCCGCCGATGCGCCCGGGCATGCTGCGAGTGAGCGAAGGCGGCGTGGCGATCGCGGTGGAAGTCTGGGAACTGCCGAGCAGCGAACTGGGCTCGTTCCTCACCGGCATCCCCGCGCCGCTGGGCCTGGGCAAGGTGCAGCTGGCCGACGGCCGTTGGGAAAACGGTTTCATCTGCGAAGCCTACGGCCTGGAAGGCGCCACCGATATCAGCCACCTCGGCGGCTGGCGTGCCTATCTGCAGATGCTGGGCTGAAACCCTGTCACACCGCGCATAGGCTAAAAAGCGGTCGTCTGTCCGGCGACCGCTGCGCTCGAGCCCAGCCTTCCACGCCGCGACACAATTGCGTGCTTCACCCTGCAAATGACGCAGCTACTCGCCGGCGCCGCCACTAGAATGCTTGCATCGGGTCACTGCCACGGAATCCCCCATGCCGCCGAGTTCCCCCCTGTATTCGCAACGCTGGTTGATCATCACGCTCATCGCGCTGCTGGGCGGCGGTTTCATAGCCACTTCCTTACTCAGCTATTACGCCTCGCGAACCTCGATCCGCAACAACATCGTCAACACCGAGCTGCCGCTGACCTCCGACACCGTGTATTCGGAGATCCAGAAAGACCTGGTACGACCGATCCTGATTTCTTCGATGATGTCCCGCGATACCTTCATGCGCGACTGGGTGATGGGTGGCGAACGCGATCCCGAGCAGATGACCCGCTACCTCAACGAAGTCATGACCCACTACGGCGCCTACACCGCCTTCTTCGTTTCCAACAGCACCCTGACTTACTACCACGCCAAGGGCGTGCTGAAAAAAATCGCTCATGACAACCCTCTCGACGCCTGGTACTTCCGCGTCCGCGACATGGCCACCCCGTATGAGATCAACGTCGATCCGGACCAGGCCAACCAGAACAACCTGACGTTTTTCATCAACTACAAGGTCTACGACTACCAGGACAATTTCATCGGTACCGCCGGTGTCGGCCTGAAGGTAGATGCGGTGGTCAAGCTGATCGACCGCTACCAGCAGCGTTATCAGCGCAGTGTGTATTTCGTCGATACCCAGGGCCGGATCGCCCTCACCGGGGCCGAAGGCGGTCCGCAGGGCGCGCGGGCCGGCCAGTCGCTGTTCGAACTGGAAAACCTGCACGACCTGCAGGCCAGGCTGCCCAAGCCCCACAGCGGCAGCTATGAGTACAACGCCCCAGACCAGCGGCACTTCCTCAATGTGCGTTTCATTCCCGAGCTGAACTGGTACCTGTTCGTCGACAAGCGCGAGGGTAGCGCCCTGGGCGATATCCGCCGCTCGCTGTACCTCAACCTGCTGATCTGCCTGGCGATCACCCTGATCGTGCTGACCCTGCTCAACGGCGTGGTCAGACGTTTCCAGCGCAAGATCGAAACCCAGGCCACCCTCGACAGCCTCACCGGCCTGCCCAACCGCCGCGGCTTCGACCTGCTGGCCGCCCAGGCCATGCACGAAGCCCAGCGCGAGCCCAAGCCGCTGACCGCCCTGCTGCTGGACCTGGATCACTTCAAACGCCTCAACGACACCTACGGCCACCTCGCCGGCGATCAGGTGTTGAGCGGCTTCGCCCGACACCTGGAAAGCTGCCTGCGCCAGTCCGATATCGTTTGTCGATGGGGCGGCGAAGAGTTCATCGTGCTGCTCAAGGACACCGACAGCGCCACGGCGTTGAAGATTGCCGAGAAGATCCGCCTGCTGATCGAGCGACAGAGCTATGCCTATGAGGGCAAGAACCTGCGGCTGACCGTCAGTATCGGCGTGACCACGCTGCAGGCGGACGATACTCTGCACAGCCTGCTGTCGCGCGCCGACCATGCGATGTACCGTGCCAAGCAGACTGGCCGTAACCGAACCTGCGTGGAAATGCCTCACTCCAGCTATGAATGAACCGACCCTGAACAGCCCCAGCCTCTGCCCGGCCTGCGGCGCCCGCAACGACTGCAGCCTGGCCGACCCGCGTACCGTCGACCAGGCCTGCTGGTGCTACGGCGTGAGCATCGACCCGGCGGTGCTCGAAGCCTTGCCGCCGGAGCTGCGCGATCGCGCCTGCCTGTGTCCGCGCTGCGCCCGGGTCGAGGCGCAACTGCAAGCGGCCGCCCGGCCGATCCCGTAAGATGCGCAGCCTTTTGCCAGCCTGCCGATAGCCATGCGCGTTGACCGTTTCCTCAGTAACCTGCCCCGCTTCAACCGTCAGCAGGTGCGCTTGTTGCTGGTGGCGAAGCGCATCCGCATCGACGGCCAGGTGGTCAGCGATCCCCATGCCGAAGTGCGCGAGTTCAGCCGGGTCGAGCTCGACGACGAAGTGCTGCAGGCCGGCAAGCCGCCGCGTTATTTCATGCTGCACAAACCCATGGGCTGCGTCAGCGCCACCCGCGATCCCGAACACCGCACCGTGCTCGACCTGCTGGACGAACCGGAAAAACACCAGCTGCACATCGCCGGGCGCCTGGACTACAACACCACCGGCCTGCTGATCCTCACCAACGACGGCAGCTGGTCGCGACGCCTGACCCAGCCGCAGACCAAGCTGGCGAAGCACTATTACGTCGAGACCGAACAGGACATAGGCCCGGAGTACGCCGAGACCTTCGCCCGGGGCCTGTACTTCGCTTTCGAGGACCTCACCACCCTGCCCGCCGAACTGCAGATCCTCGGCCCCCGGCGCGCACGGCTGAGCATCGTCGAAGGCCGCTACCACCAGGTCAAACGCATGTTCGGCCATTTCGACAACAAGGTCTTGCGCCTGCACCGCGAACGCATGGGACCGCTGGCCCTCGACGAAAACCTGGCGCCTGGCGAGTACCGGCCGCTGACCGATGAAGAAATCCGCCTGATCTGATTGCCTGCAATTTCTCTCGTCGCTGTAAGCCATTGACGACACCATGACCATTCAGCCGAAGTTGTCGAACAATTTACCGAACGGCACTTGCGGGACGGCGTTCTCCCTGCTTGAATCAGTCCGTCGGCCCAAATGTGACCGATGAGTCACGAACATACTTCTAAGAAATCCTTTGCCGTCCGAGCCGCCTGTGCTCATCCCGCATTACGGCAAATTGCCCGCTTATAACAACACCCGTCGACCATCTGTTGCGGATCGACATGGGCTAAAAATTCCAGGCGTATGCCTACCTGTCACAAATCTCGTGCACCCTCGGTTGCGCGCATACCCGCTTGCCAGGAGTCTTATGACATGAGGCCAGAAATCGCTGTGCTTGATATACAAGGTCAGTATCGGGTTTACACGGAGTTCTATCGCGCAGATGCCGCAGAGAAGACCATCATTCTGGTCAACGGCTCAATGGCCACCACTGCATCTTTTGCGCAGACCGTGAAGAACCTGCATCCGCAATTCAATGTGGTGCTCTACGACCAGCCCTACGCCGGTCGGTCGAAAGCCCACAACAGACACGAGAAAATGCTCACCAAGGAAGTCGAGGGGCAGATCCTCCTGGAGCTGATCGACCACTTCGCCGCCGAGCACGTGATGTCGTTTTCCTGGGGTGGCGCACCGACGCTGCTCGCCCTGGCACAGCGCCCGCGACGCATCGAAAAGGCGGTGATCAGCTCGTTCTCGCCAGTGATCAACGAGCCGATGCGCGACTACCTCGAACGCGGTGTCAATTACCTCGGCAGCCTGGACCGCGACCGGGTCGGGCACCTGGTCAACGAGACCATCGGCAAGCACCTGCCGTCGCTGTTCAAGCGCTTCAACTATCGCCACGTCAGCACCCTGGCCGAGCATGAATACGGGCAGATGCACTTCCACATCAGCCATGTCCTCAACAGCGACCGCCAGTGCTACCTGAAAGCGGCTAAGAACATCGACGTGCCGGTGCTGTTCATGAACGGCGAATGGGACGAATACACCGCCGCCAACGACGCACGGCTGTTCGGCAACCATGTCCGGCACTCGACGTTCAGCACCATCCAGGCCGCCGGGCACTTCCTCGACATGGAACACAAGGCCGCCTGCCGGGACAGCCGTAACGCGCTGATGGGATTCCTCACACCGACCCAGCACACCAGTCGTCCGCGTTATCACTACCTGCAGGACCATCATGCCCTGGCAATCTGAAGTGACGTCATCGCGAGTAACTCGTCCCCAGCCGCAGGAGCGAGCTTGCTCGCGATAGACCGCAAGACGGTCTTCGCCCCGTCGCCGCGATGACGGCGTAGAAGCGTACCCGAGCACATCTCCCGCCGCCTCGCAGACACAGGCCCGGCAAAGAAAAACTTCAAATCCGCGCGCACTTCTGGTACAAAGTCAGCCGCTCCGAGCGGGTGTCGTATAATGGCATTACTCCAGCTTCCCAAGCTGATAACGAGGGTTCGATTCCCTTCACCCGCTCCACTTCATTCGAGTCCAGCGTCAGGCCCTGCCGACGAGGGATGCAGAAACAAAAAAACCGGTCCTGAGTGGCCGGTTTTTTTATGGGCGTTTCATCGCCGTTCAGGAAGGATCCTGCAACACAGCCAGCGCTGTTATCCGCTGCGTCCCAAACTCTATCTTTCTACACTTCAGCCTGCAGAGTGCCCCTGCCAACGACCGTCGGGCAGGCGAGGTGTTGATCGCATCTATTTGGTAGGTATAGTAACCACCATGCATCACAAGGAGGTGATGTGAACAGTCGGTATTTGATCGGCCAAATCGTCGCAGACGGTTGGTATCTGGTCAGGGTCAAAGGCAGTCACCACCATTTCAGGCACCCCAGTAAACCGGGGCTGGTGACAGTTCCACAGCCCAAAAAAGACCTGCTGAGAAAAACCGCCATCAGCATTCTGAAACAGGCGCTGCTCATGTGAAGGCGATTCACCGCGCCCTGGAGGTTCCGCACATGCTTTACCCGATTGCCATTTCAATGGGCGATGACGAACACGCCTGGGGCGTGGAAGTCCCCGACATTCCTGGCTGTTTCTCGGCCGGTGACGACCTCGACGACGCCATGGCCATGGCCCGCGAAGCCATCGAAGGGCACTTCGAGATTCTCGCCGAAGACAGTGCCCCCATCCCGCCCGCCAACAAGGTCACCCTGCACGCGGCCAACCCTCAGTACGCAGGCTGCACCTGGGCCCTGATCGACATCGATGTCACCAAGTACCTGGGCAAGGCGCAGAAGCTCAACATCACCCTGCCCGGCTACCTGCTGAACCGCATCGACGAATACGTGCTGCATCACCCGGAAGCGAAGAGTCGCTCGGGTTTTCTCGCTTCGGCTGCATTGAAGGTGCTGCAGCAAGACTGAACACGCCGCACTGACCGAAGAACGTGAGCGGCCAATGATGTTGTGGGGAGCCGCTCAACGTTGAACCGGCTAGCGCTCGTGCCAAAAGGCCCGGCATGGCCGATTTTTTTATCCCTCGGCGATGCCCCGGCAAACGACCTGCAAACGAATGTAAGCAAGGACCCATTCGGTATTTAAAGCCGCCCCGCTCGCCCCGTGATAGCCGGCCCTTGCCAGCTCGACAGACAGGAGGCCCAGGTGGCCAAGTCTTCCCCATTGTTCGACTCGCCGCAGGCCAATATCGACGCCCTGGCCAGGCAACCGGGCGTCAGCTCGATCCTGATCATGCATTCACGGCCCCGGCACATGCAGGTCGAAGCCTCGGGCGGGCGGCATGAGGATACTTATCCGATTGGCGCCCAGGGCCAGAAAAGCAGCCTCGCGCACAACGGCCAGGCGCTGTACTGCGAGCGTGTGGTAGACAGCAGCCAGCCGTTGCACGTCAAGGACTCGCGCCTGGAAGCCGAATGGGCGGGCAACGAGGATGCGGTGGAGTTCGCCTGAGCAACTACCTGGGTTACCCGGTGCGCGATGCCGATGGCGAGGTGTTCGGCACCGTCTGCGCGCTGCATGAAAGCGCCCGTTCAGCGCGTTGAGTCCTTGCTCGGGCAGCTACCCCGTGGCCGCCAGCCGTTCATGAGCTGACGGGGCAAGGCGTCCGCCTCGCCACGGGCTGCGCCTAGACACAGGGCTGCAACGGAAAGCGGTTCGCCCCGCTCCAGGCCAGGAAGCGTTCCTGCAGCATCGGCCGGGCGAGGAAATAACCCTGGGCCTCATCGCAACCGTACGCGTACAGCATCTGCAGGCATTTGAAACTCTCGATGCCCTCGGCCACGGTGCGATAGCCCAGCTCGCGGGCCAGGCTGATGATCGAGCGGGTGATCTTCTGGTGCTGGGTGTTGCACTCCAGGTCGGTGATCATCGACTTGTCGAGTTTCACCACATTGGCCGGGATCTGATGCAGGTAGGCGAAGTTGCTGTAGCCGGTGCCGAAATCATCGATGGCCACGTCCATGCCCAACTCGCGGATGCGGATCAGCTGCGCCAGGACATTCGGGTTGGAACGCAGCCACTCGCCTTCGGTGATCTCCACTTCGAGCCGCCGCGGGTCAATATGATGCCGCTTGCAGGCATGGCGGATCAGCTCGGCGATATCCTGGTCCTCGAAATCCTTGGGCGACAGATTGATCGACAGCTTGCTGCTCTCCGGCAGGCTCCAGCTGTGCAACTTGCTCAACACCGTGTCGATGACCCAGCGGGTCACCTGATGAATCAGGCCGTTGCGCTCCATCACCGGAATGAACTCGACGGGCGAGATCGGCCCCAGCCACGGATGCTCCCAGCGCAGCAAGGCTTCGGCACTGACCTGGGCCCCGTCGGGCAGGGCGAAGCGTGGCTGGAACATCAGGTAGATCTGGCCACTGCGCAAGGCATCGTTGAGGTCCGAGGCCAGGTTGAACGCGCGGCGCTGGGCATGATCGCGCCCGGCATCGTAGGGCGCCCAGAAACTGCGCCGGGCCATGGCCAGCTCCAGGGCGAACATGGCCTTGCGCAAGGCATCGTCCACCGACTGGGTATCGATCTCGAACTCCACGGTTCCGGCGCAGACCGTGGGAATCATGGGAAACCCCAGCCCGGACGGCTGGCGACGCAGGCGACTGACCAGCGCATCGAGCAATTTATCCAGCCCGTGTGCCGGCGCCGGCAGCAGGAAACCGAAACGCTTGACCGACACGTGATAGACCCGCACATGCCGCCCCAGGTACTCCTGCAGGCGCAGCGCGAGAAAACGGATGATGGTCTCGAAGGGCGCCAGCCCCAGGGCCAGGGTCAGTTCATGGGCCACCTTCATGTCCAGGGCATTGATCAGCACCAGCACGCGCTTTTCGCCGAAGTGGTGCTCGGCCAGGTCCCGCAGGTCGCCCTGGAACTGCTCGCGATTGGCCAGGCCGCTGACCGGGTCGCGACGCCGCAGGCGCTGGCGCTGCTCGACCTGCTCCATGACCATTGCCGCCATGTCGCGCAACTGCTGGCGTTCGACGATGCTCAACTGCTGCTCGACCTTGTCGATGATGCACAGGCTGCCGATGGCATAACCGGACGAGGTCAACAGCGGCGCTCCGGCGTAGAAGCGGATGCCCTGGTCCCGGGTCACCAGCGGGTTGTCGCAAAAGCGCGGATCGAGCGCCGCGTTGCGCACCTCCAGCACCTCGCGGCCTTGCACCGTGAAAGCACAGAACGACTGGCTGATGGGGGTCTGCGGCTGATCGAAGCCGACCCGCGACTTGAACCACTGGCGATCGCGGTCCACCAGGCTGATCAAGGCGGTCGGCACCTTGAAGTACTCGGCCGCCATGCGGCAGATCCGGTCGAAATTCTCGCAACTGGCGGTGTCCAGCAACTCCAGGGCATGCAGGGCGGCCAGGCGCCGCTCCTCGGCAACCGCCTTATCGGGCATACACAACCTCGGGCCGGGATAACGCGATCATCACAATAAACAACCTATTCGCAGGGAGGCTGGAAGGGCGCGACGGCCTTGAATACGATAGTGGCACTAGGACATCTCGGCCTCCAGAATGACTGACGGGCAGGCGCTTGCCAAACCCATCCGTCGGACGAACGGTATCGGTTACAAAAAAGTGTGGTTCTCAAGACCTTTGGTCTAGAGCGCTTTGAGGCGTTCCGACGCTGATCTCAAGCGCCAAAACGCGCGATAGCCGCATCAACGAAGTGCCGCAGCTTGGCGGTCATCCGCCGGTCCGGCCGGTACAGCAGATGCATGGCGCGACTCGGTGCCTCATAGCCGGGTAGCAACTGCACCAACTCCCCCGCGGCCCGCGCCGGTTCGAGAAAGTCCGCCGGCCCCAGGACGATGCCGAAGCCATCCACGGCCGCCGACAGCAGGGCTTTGCTCTCGTTGACCTGCAAGCGGCTGCGCACCTGAACCTCATGGACCTGGCCGGCGCGGCGGAACTGCCATTGGTGGTCCGCCGGCCGTGACCAGTAGGCGTACCCCAGGCACTCATGCTGTTCGAGATCGGCCGGCACCCGTGGCGTGCCCCGGGCGGCCAGGTAGGCAGGCGCCGCGCAGGCGATCAGCCGATAGGGCGCCAGCGGCCTGGCAGTGAGGCTGGAATCGGCCAGCGGCCCGATACGAAAGGCCGCCTCGTAGCCCTCCTCCACCAGGTCGATGTAGCGATCGGTGAGGTGCAGGTCGATTTCCACCTCCGGATGCTCGCGCAAAAACGCCGTCACGAACGGCATGAGGCTGTAGGAGCCGAAGGTCACCGGCGCACTGATGCGCAACTTGCCCCGGGGCGTGGCGTTCATGATCTGCGCCAGGGAATCGGCGGCCCGGGCTTCGTCGAGGATGTGCTTGCAGCGCTCGAGGTAGGCACTGCCCAGCTCGGTCAGGCTCTGCCGGCGTGTGGTGCGGTTGAGCAGGCGCGCGCCCAGCCGCTGCTCCAGCGCCGCGACATGCTTGGCGACCATCTGCGGCGACAGCCCCAGGCGGGTCGCCGCACGGGCGTAGGAACCGCTTTCGGCGGCCGCGACAAAGGCCTCCATGCTGGTCAGGCGATCCATCATTCAATACTCCCAGTAACAAGACCCAGTACCAGACGCTTATTTATCGCCATTGGGTGGCGAATCATCATAGCCGCTCGACCCATTCAACGGAGCATGGACATGCGTATCGGCATTATCGGAGCAGGTTTTATCGGGCGCGCCGTGGCGCAACTGGCCCTGGCGGCGGGGCATGAGGTGCTGCTCAGCAACTCCCGCGGCCCGCAGACCATGAGCAGCGTGGCCAGCGGCATTCGCGGCAGCCGCATCGGCAGCGTCGAAGACGCCGTACAGTTCGGCGACCTGGTGCTGGTGGCCATCCCGCTGGCCCATTACCGCAGCCTCCCCGCGGCCCTGCTGGCCGGCAAGACAGTGCTGGATGCCAACAACTATTACCCGGATCGCGACGGTCATATCGAAGCCCTGGACCGCTTCGAAACCACCACCAGCCAACTGCTCGCCGAGCACCTCGAAGGCGCCAGGGTGGTGAAGGTGTTCAATGCCATCCTCGCCCAGGACCTGCTGACCGACGCCCGCCCCGGCGGCGCTGTCGATCGTCGGGCGCTGCCGGTTGCCGGCGACGATCCACAGGCCAAGGCGCAGGTCGTGCAATTGCTCGACGAGCTGGGTTTCGACGCTGTCGATGGTGGCGGCCTGGCGGAGAGCTGGCGCTTCGAACGGGCCAAACCGGCCTACTGCATCCCGCTGGACAAACCGGGGCTGCGCGCGGCCCTGGCGCAGGCGCAACGCGAGGTCGAACTGCCCGAAGGTTCGTGGCGTTCCTGACGGCAGGGCCTGCAACGTGCTGCGAGCGCACAAAAAACCGACCCGTTCGGGTAATGCCGATCAGTCAAGGCTTTTTTGTAGGAGCGAGCTTGCTCGCGATGGACTCAAGAGCACCGCGTTTACTCAAGTAAAGACGCGGTATCGTTCACCATCATCGCGAGCAATCGAGCGTCGACCGGCTGCTCCTACAGTCGAGCCAATCGCTTAACTGACTGGCATTACCCGTTCGGGTCGTTTTCATCGGTTTGCCTGTGCGCGGGTTCGGCCTCGCTCAACTGGCCCAGCCACCCGCATGCAGGTGCCAGCCATCGCCGCGACGCTCCCAGAACGGGTGCACATAATGGTACCCGGGGCGCAACGGCTCCCAGTGGCCATGGACCGCCACATACTGCCGGCCATCCCAGTGCCAGTAAGCCCGGGACCAGACATAACCCGGGCGATGCATGGGCTCGACCTCGATGACCCGCACCGGCGGTGGCTGCAGCGCAACCACCTCGGTGTACTCCACCGGCGCCGCGCGTTCGACCACCCGCCGCTCATGCACCACCCGTTCCTGCACACACCCGGAGGCCATTACGACCACCGCCATCAGCGCCGTGTAACGTAACGACATGCTGCCTCCCCGGCGCTTGGCGCCGACGTTTGAACGGTTGACAACGCCCCCTGCAACCACCCGGCTCCTGCCAGGCGTACGGAGTGTTTTAACAGCTCGAAACTGTCTGCTTGCTGAACCGGGTAACCGCAGGCAGATCGCGACAGCGGGGTGGCGACAAACGGCCAGTCAGCGACGGCGGTTCAACGTCGTCGAGCGTCGAAATCCGCCCGGGTCATCTCGAAAAACTTGCTCGGCAAGCCTTCGAACTCACCGTCGCGCACAAATCTAAAACCCAGCTTGCGCGCCACTGCCAACGACGCCTCGTTCAAGGCATGGGCATCGGCGACGATGCGCTCGACCCCAGCGCCGAGAAAGGCATGCTCGACGATGCGCCCCGCCGCCTCGGACGCAATCCCCTTGCCCCACGCCCGCCGCACCAGGCGCCAGCCCATTTCCAGCTCGGGGCCGATAGCGTCGTAGGGAATGAACGACACCCAGCCGAGAAACTCATCCGGCGCGGACTTGGCAAAGATCGCCCAATAACCGCAGGACTCGCCGAAATCGCGCTCGATACGCGAACGCACGAAATCGCGGTGCTCCTCGCCACCGTCCCAGGGACCGGGAAGGTAACGGGTGACTTGCGGGTCCAAGTCCATGGCGATGCACGCCTCGAAGTGTTCGAGGGTGCGCGGGCGCAGCAGCAGGTTGGGGGTTTCGAAGTGGTGGTTCATCAACTGGATATCCGTATTCAGGGAGATTGAAACGAGCGATGAACGATAACAAAGTCCCGCCAGCTATCAGCTATAATTCCCCATCATTTGCACAGAGGGGCCTGATATGGAAAAGCTGAGTATTCAAGCTAAAAAAGCCTACTTCGCCAAGCATCGCACATCCAACTTCAGCGCCAGTCTGCGCCTTGAAGGCTTCTCCACATCGATCAACGATGAGGAATGCAAACTGCCCTCCCGCAAAGCCGCACTCAAAGCCGTTCAACAACTCAAAGTGTGAATACCGACAAGTACGGCGCTGGCCATGACCCGGATTGCTACCCGGGAACCGATGTCCTGAAAAACCTCCTGGATTTGCGTGATGAGCGAGACCTCAACGAGGCAGAACGCTATCTCACCGAGAAGTGCGCAACGCAGTTCGAATTCCAGGAACCGCCCTACAGCCTGGCAACCTTGAAAGACATCCATCACACGCTGTTTTCGCAGATCTACAGTTGGGCAGGCGAACTGAGAACCGTGAAGATAAGCAAGGGTGGCAATCAGTTCTGTATCCCCCGAACGCATCGAACCGGAAGCGACCAAAGAATTCAGCCGGCTCAAGGCAGCAGGCTGGTTTGAAGGTTATTCCCGTGAACAGCTGGTAGTCGCCTGCGCCGAGTCTTACGGAACAATCAACATCCTGCATCCCTTTAGAGAAGGCATCGGGCGAACCCAACGCATCCTTTTCGAATGGATCATCGTCAACGCCGGCTATGAAATCGATTGGTGGGCGGTTGACCAACAGGAATGGGTTGCAGCCAACATCAGTTCATTCCACGGCAACGATCACCATCTGAGTCGGATATTCGAGCGCTGTATCGGTATGCCGATCCAAGAAAACGTTCATTCATAGCCTGGAGCTGAAACGATCACTTGTTGAAGGATCACGGCCCCCTCTGTAGGTGAGCTTGCTCGCTACAAGAATCTCAATTACTACGCCAACAGCGCCTGGATATCGTTGAACAGCGCGAGCGGAATCTGCACGCCGTGTTGTTCGCTGCGGGCCCTGGCCTCGAAACGCCGCTGCGACGGCAGCCGCGCGCCTTGCTCGGTGATGGCCGCGAACAGCCCTTCGGCGCGGGCCAGGCCTTGCGGGTAGTCCTCGCCCAGAAACACTTTGGGATCGAACGCCAGGATCAGCTCGCCGTGGCAGGGCGCGGCGCCGACGCCGGCGTCGAAGGCCATGGACTCGGCGCTGGTGAGGTCGCCGATCAGCGCGCCGGCCAGCAGTTCGATCATCGCCGCCAAGGCTGACCCCTTGTGCCCGCCGAAGGTTTGCATGGCGCCTTGCAGGGCCGCCTTGGCGTCCGTGGTGGGTTGGCCCTGGGCATCGACGGCCCAATGCTCGGGGATGGCTTTGCCTTGGCGCGCGTGCAACTCGATATCGCCACGGGCGATGGCGCTGGTGGCGAAGTCGAACACGAACGGCTGGCCCGACGGCCGTGGCCAGGCGAAGGCCAGGGGGTTGGTGCCGAACACCGGCTTGCTGCCACCGGCCGGCGCCACCCAGCTGTGGCTGGGGTTCATGGCGATGCCCACCAGCCCTTCGGCGGCGATCGCCTCGACCTCCGGCCACAGCGCCGAAAAGTGGAAGCAGCGCTTGATCGCCATGGCCGCGAGCCCCTGGCTGCGGGCCTTTTCCGCCAGCAACGGCAAGCCGGTCTGGAACGCCAGCAAGGAATAGCCGTAGTGCGCGTCCACCTCCAGCACGCCCGCGGAAACAGGCCGCAGGCTCGGTTCGGCCAGCGGATCGACCTGGCCCTCGCGCACGGAGCGCACACAGCCCAGCAGGCGATAGACCCCGTGGGAGTGGCACTCGTCGCGCTGGCCCTGGGTGATGACCTCGGCAATGGCCCGGGCATGGGCATCGGACAAACCGTGGCGGGTCAGCACCTTGAGGGACAGCTCGCGGACCTGGTCGAGGGACAGGGTGATGAATTCGGACATTTCACTGCCTCATGATCGTGAAGACATAACCGCCTCCATCAGGCGGTGCGACATAAAACCGGTTGATGAGAGGCGCCTGAGCCGTACGCGACCGCCCCGGCGCAGAGGCCTCTCAACGCGGCCGCTCACCGTTGAGGCGCTGCGGAACCTGCCACGGGTTGTCGCTGCGCAGGGCCTGCGGCAGCAGGGCTTGCGGCACGTCCTGGTAAGACACCGGGCGCAGGAAACGCTGGATCGCCAGGCTGCCCACAGACGTGGTGCGCGTATCCGAGGTGGCGGGGAACGGCCCGCCATGGACCATGGCATGGCCGACTTCGACACCGGTGCCAAAACCGTTGACCAGCAGGCGGCCGGCCTTTCGCTCCAGCAACGGCAGCAGTTCCCGCGCTTGCGGATGGTCGTCGTCACTCAGGTGCAGGGCGATGGTCAGCTGACCTTCCAGGCTCGCCAGCAGTGCTTTCATCTGGGCCGCATCGGTGCAGCGCACGAGCAACGAGGCCGGGCCAAAGATTTCTTCCCGCAACTCCGCCCTAGCCATAAAGGCCGCCGCCGACGTGGCGAACAACGCGGCCCGGGCCTGATAACGCTCGCCCTCGCCGCCCTGCCCCAGGCAGTCCACCTCGGCATGCCGCAGCAGCCGCTCGACACCCTGGCAGTAGCTGGCGTGGATGCCTGGCGTCAGCATGGTCTGCGCCGGCGCCACCTTGAGAGCCGCGGCCGCCGCGGCTTCGAATGCCCGCAGCGCCGGGCTGTCGACGGCGAGGAGCAACCCCGGGTTGGTGCAGAACTGGCCAGCCCCCAGGGTCAGGGAGCCGACAAAGGCCTTGGCAATTTCTTCGCCCCGCTCGGCCAGTGCATTGGTCAACAGCAGCACCGGGTTGATCGAACTCATCTCGGCATAGACCGGGATCGGCTCCTCGCGGGCCGCGGCGATCTGCATCAGCGCCACCCCGCCGCTGCGCGAACCGGTAAAACCCACAGCCTTGATCCGACTGTCCGCCACCAGCCCCTGGCCGATGCTGCGGCCGGCATCGAACAGCAGCGAGAACACCCCTTCCGGCAACCCGTGGCTGTGCACCGCCTGCTGGATCGCCTGCCCTACCAGTTCCGAAGTGCCGGGGTGCGCCGAATGCGCCTTGACCACCACCGGGCAACCGGCGGCCAGCGCCGAGGCGGTGTCGCCGCCGGCCACGGAAAACGCCAGGGGGAAGTTCGAGGCACCGAACACCGCCACCGGCCCGATGGCGATCTGGCGCAGGCGCAGGTCCACCTTGGGCAAGGGCTGGCGCTCCGGCTGGGCCGGGTCGATGCGCGCCTCCAGGAAACTGCCGTCGCGCACCACCGCGGCGAACAAACGCAGTTGGCCGACCGTGCGCCCGCGTTCGCCTTCCAGGCGGGCGCGAGGCAGGCCGGTCTCGCTCATGCAGCGCTCGATCAGCTCATCGCCGAGGGCGAGGATGTTGCTGGCGATGCTTTCCAGGAACGCCGCCCGTTGCTCCAGGCTGGTTTCCCGGTAGCGGTCGAATGCCGCCTCGGCCAGGGCGCAGGCGCGCTCCAGGTCATCCGGGCCGGCACCGCCAAAACTCGGCGCCAGGGCCTCGCCGGTGGCGGCGGCCAGCGCATGCACTTCGCCATGGCCGCCACGCACGCGGGCTTGGCCGATCAGCAGTTGTCCTGTTACAGGCATGGGTTACCTCTCCGAATAAATGGCGTGACGGTCATTCGTCTGCCCCTTCCAGCACCAGCTTGTTGCCCGGCACGCCGCTATTGGCGCCCCAGTAGTAGATGCACAGGGCCATGAGCGTGACGGCCAGGGTGTCGTAAGGGTGAGTGAGGGTGCCGATACCGCCGAAGCTGCCCAGGTAGGAAATGACCATGGTCAGGGCGTAAAAGGCGATCAGCCACAGGGACGAGCGCACCTGTTCGCTGAGGCTCAGGTGGTCGGTGGGCACCAGGCGCTTGCAGCCCAGGTAGATGACGAACATCAGGATCTGCAGGCCCAGCAACCAGGACACCGTGCTCCAGCCGGACCAGTAGACGATCAGCGCGGCGATGACAAAGGACACCGGCCCCAGCAGGCCGAAGCCGCTGACCCGGAATGGCCGCGGCAGGTCCGGCGCGCTCTTGCGCAGCGCCGCCACGCTGATCGGGGCAATCGCATAACTGAGCACCAGGGCCGCCGACACCACATTGATCAGCGCTTCCCAGGACGGGAACGGCAAGGTCCAGAACACCGACAGGCCGAAGGTCAGCCACAGCGCCGGGCGCGGGATGCCGGACGGCTCGTCGATACGGGTGAAGATCTTGAAGAAGGTCCCGGTCTTCGCCCAGCCATACACCACCCGTGGCGTGGCGTTCATGTAGATGTTGCCGCAGCCGCTGGGGGAAATCACCGCGTCCGCCACCACCAGGTAGGCCAGCCAGCCAACGCCCAGGGTCAGGGCGATGTCGCGGTACGGCAGGGAGAATTCCTTGCTGATGCTGCTCCAGCCGTTGGCCAGCATGTCGGTGGGGATGCTGCCGAGGAACGCCAGTTGCAGCAGGCCGTAGATCAGGGTCGAGAGCAGGACCGAAAGGATCAGCGCGATAGGAATGGTGCGCTGCGGATTGCGCACTTCGCTGGCCACCGAAATGATCGGCGTCAGGCCCAGGTAGGCGAAGATGATGCCGCCGGCGGAGACCGCCATTTCGATGCCGGACAGCCCGAAAGGGGCAAAGCCCTGGACGTGGAAATTGTCCGGCTTGAAGAAGCTGAACAGCACGCCGATGACCAGCAACGGCACGACGAACTTGAACAGGCTGATGAGGTTGTTGGACTTGGCGAAAGTCTTGACGCTGGAGTAGTTGAGCCAGAAGAACAGGCACAACAGGGCGAACTGCACCAGCCAGCCGAGGATGGTCGGGTTGCTGTTGCCGGCATGGGTCAGCCCCGGAAACCAGGCCGCCGCGTATTGCCGCGCGGCCACCACTTCAATGGCCACCAGGCTGGAAAACGCGATCAGGGTGATGAAGCCCATCAGGTAGCCCAGCAGCGGCCCGTGGGAGAACACCGGATAACGCACCACTCCGCCCGCTCGCGGCAAGGCCGCGCCCAGTTCGCAATAGACGATGCCCAGCAGCAACACGGCGAAACCGCCGAGCAGCCAGGAGAAGATCCCCGCCGGCCCGGCGATGGCCGAGACATGGCTGGCGGCGAACAACCAGCCGGAACCGAAGATCGCCCCCAGGCCGATGAATGTAAGGTCAACCAGAGAGAGCTGTTTCTTGAATTTGCCTTGGCCGGACATAGGCGCGCCTTCTTATTGAGTTATTGGAGCAGGCAGATCGAATGTCACGCCGGCCTCCCGCGGACGGGTTGCCGACGTGGTGAAACACGGCACTGTGCGAGTGCCTGATGGTTCTTCTCGTGGACCAGGGCGCCCCGCCCCCACCGCGCGGGGGCATCCTGTCGGCGGCCTACAGACCGACGTCCGGCAATTGCGGACGCTCGGCCAGGGCCTTGGCGACGATCGCCTTGACCTCGGCCAGGGTCTCGCCCTGCAGGGCCAGGCGCGGTGGGCGGGTGATCGAGGAGCCGCGACCGACCAGTTCCTCGCAAAGCTTGATGCACTGCACCAGGTCAGGACGCGCATCCAGGTGCAGCAGCGGCATGAACCAGCGGTACAGCGCCAGGGCTTCCTCGAAGCGTTTTTCCCTGGCCAGGCGGAACAGCGTCTCACCCTCTTTCGGGAAGGCGTTGGACATGCCGGAGACCCAGCCTTCGGCGCCGACGGCGATGCTTTCCACCACCACGTCATCCAGGCCGGCGAACAGCACGAAGCGGTCGCCCACGGCATTGCGCAGGTCGATGAAGCGCCGGGTATCGCCGGAGGAATCCTTGAAGCAGACGATGTTTTCGCAGTCCTGCAGGGCGATCAGCACGTCCGGGGTGACGTCGTTTTTGTAGATCGGCGGGTTGTTGTAGACCATCACCGGCAAGTCGGTGCCGGTGGCGATGCTGCGAAAGTGCGCGGCGGTCTCATGGGCCTTGGCCGAATACACCAGGGCCGGCATCACCATCACCCCGTCGACCCCGACCTTGGCCGCTTCACGCACGGTGTTGCGGGCGAACTCGGTGGTGAACTCGGCGATCCCGGCGATCACCGGCACACGGCCGCCGGCGGCGTCCTTGGCGACCTCGATCACCGAGAGTTTTTCCGCGGTGCTCAGCGAGGTGTTTTCGCCCACGGTGCCGCACACCACCAGGCCCGACACGCCATCGGCCACCAGGTTGCGCATGACGCTGTGGGTGGCGTCCAGGTCCAGGGAAAAGTCAGCGTTGAACTGGGTGCTGACGGCAGGGAACACACCGCTCCAGTGGATGGCTTTACGGCTCATGGTCTTGTCCTTGTTGGTTGAGTCGGCCGCGCCGACAGGCGTTGGAAACGAAAAACAGATTCCGCCTTTCGCCGCCCTGGAGCTTGAGGTTTTTCCCGCTCAAGCAAGACGAAATCGGCACATTCGCCCAATCGCCCACAGGCCTTTCCCCTGCATTCCCCCGCCGAACCGCCTCCCTTTCGACCCCGTTGAAATCCCCTGCGCCCTGCCCCTGTAGCCGCTGCCGCAGGCTGCGATCGGCTGCGCAGCAGACGCAGAACCTGTATCCCCAATCTTTCTGTCACACCACGTCGTCCGATCTGGCGGACGCTGCGCGTCCGTGCGCAGCCTGCGGCAGCGGCTACAGGGTGGGCGAAAACCCCCACTGTGCCGATTTCGTCATCCGCCGCAGAGAAAACCCACAAGCGATACGGCCCTTTCCCGAGCCAATCTGTAGGCCTTTTCCGTCAGGTGATGCCATGAAAAAAATAACCGTCATCGATTCACACACGGGGGGCGAGCCGACTCGCCTGGTTGTCGACGGCTTTCCCGACCTGGGCAGCGGTTCGATGGCCGAACGGCTGGCCGTCCTGCAAGAACGCCACGATCGCTGGCGCACGGCCTGCGTGCTGGAACCGCGGGGCAGCGACGTGCTGGTGGGGGCCCTGCTGTGCGAACCCCAGGCGGCGGATGCCTGTGCCGGGGTGATCTTCTTCAACAACAGCGGCTACCTCGGGATGTGCGGCCACGGCACCATCGGCCTGGTGCGTTCGCTGCATCACCTGGGGCGCATCGAGCCGGGCGTGCACCGCATCGAAACCCCGGTGGGCACCGTCAGCGCGACCCTGCACGACGACCTCTCGGTCAGCGTGCGCAACGTGCCGGCCTACCGCTACCGCAGCGGCGTCGAATTGCAGTTGCCCGACCACGGCACCGTCCGCGGCGATATCGCCTGGGGCGGCAACTGGTTCTTCCTGATCAGCGAGCATGGCCAGCGTATCGCCCTGGACAACGTCGAGGCCCTGACCCACTACACCCGGGCCGTGCGCGAAGCCCTGGAGGCCGCCGGCATCAGCGGCGCCGATGGCGGCGTGATCGACCATATCGAGCTGTTCGCCGACGACCCGCACGCCGACAGCCGCAACTTCGTGCTGTGCCCCGGCAAGGCCTACGACCGCTCCCCCTGCGGCACCGGCACCAGCGCCAAGCTGGCCTGTCTGGCCGCCGACGGCAAGCTGGCGCCCGGGGCAATCTGGCGTCAGGCCAGCGTGATCGGCAGCCAGTTCAGCGCCCGCTACGAGCAGGCGGGCGAACAGGTCATCCCGACCCTTCGCGGCACCGCCCATATCAGCGCCGAAACCACCCTGCTGATCGAAGACAGCGATCCCTTCGCCTGGGGCATCGTCTCGTGAGCGAGCCGGCCGAAGCCGACGTGCTGGTGATTGGCGGCGGCATCGTCGGGGCCGCCTGCGCCCATGAAATGGCTCGCCGTGGCCTGCGGGTACGGGTGCTCGACAACGCCAGCGGCGGCGCCACCGGCGCGGGCATGGGCCACTTGGTGGCGATGGACGACAACCCCGCCGAACTGGCGCTGAGTCACTACTCCATCGGCCTGTGGAACCAGCTGCGCGCACACCTGCCGGCCGCCTGCGCCTACCGCAATTGCGGCACCCTGTGGCTGGCCGCGGACCAAGCGGAAATGGACCTGGCCCGGGCCAGGCAAATCAACCTGGCCCAGCACGGCGTGGCGGGCGAATTGCTCGACAGCGCGACCCTGGCCGAACTCGAACCCATGTTGCGCAACGGTCTTGGCGGCGCCCTGAAGATTCCCGGCGACGGCATTCTCTACGCCCCGGCCACGGCCCACTGGCTGCTGCACAACACACCGGGGATCAGCTGCGAGCGGGCCACGGTCAGCGCCATCGCCGCCCACCGCGTGGAGCTGGATGACGGCCGTGTGCTGCGCGCCGAGTACCTGGTGCTGGCCAACGGTCTGGCGGCCAGGAGCCTGCTGCCGGAATTGCCATTGCGGCCGAAGAAGGGCCACCTGCTGATCACCGATCGTTACCCCCGGCAGGTGTCCCACCAACTGGTGGAGCTGGGCTACGCCGCCAGCGCCCACGCCAGCAACGGCACCTCGGTGGCGTTCAATGTGCAGCCACGACCGACCGGACAATTGCTGATCGGCTCGTCGCGGCAGTTCGACAGCCTCGACCCGGCCATCGAGCCCGAGGTGCTGACACCAATGCTGCAACGGGCCGTGGCCTACCTGCCGGGGCTCGCGCAATTGAACGGCATCCGCGCCTGGACCGGCTTTCGCGCCGCCACCCCGGACGGCCTGCCGATCCTTGGCGCTCACCCACGACACAGCGGCCTGTGGCTGGCGGTCGGTCATGAGGGCCTGGGCGTCACCACCGCCCCCGGCAGTGGCCGCCTGCTGACCAGCCTGATGCTTGGCGAGCGGCCGGATATCGACACCCTTGCCTATCGCCCCGAGCGCTTCGCCGAGCTGACCGCCACCCCGACAGGAAGCGCCCCATGATCATTTACCTGGACCGTCAGGCGCTGACCGTGGGCGATGGCCTGAGCGTCGCCGCCGCCATCGCCGGCAGCGGCGACCCACGTACCCGAACCTCCTGCACCGGCCAGCCCCGGGCGCCCTTCTGCGGCATGGGCATCTGCCAGGAGTGCCGCATGACCATCGACGGCCGGCGCCAACTGGCCTGCCAGACCCTGTGCCGCGAAGGCATGCACGTGGAGCGCACGCCATGAACCCACAGCGCCTGAGCTGCGACATCCTTATCGTCGGCAGTGGCCCGGCCGGCCTCGCGGCGGCCCGGGCGGCGAGCCGCCGCGAGCTCTCCATCATCCTGCTCGACGACAACCCGCGCCCCGGCGGCCAGATCTGGCGCAACGGGCCCGGCGTCACGCTTGCCGGTAGCGCTCGCGCAGCCTTGCAAGTGCTGGAGCATCCGCGGCTGCGCTACCTTCCGGGCACCCGGGTGGTGGCGGGTGCCGGCGCCAATGCCCTGCTGCTGGAAGATGCCGAGCAGGCTCTGCTGGTCCGCTACCAGAGCCTGATTCTGTGCTGCGGCGCCCGCGAACTGCTGCTGCCCTTCCCCGGCTGGACCTTGCCCGGAGTGACGGGCGCGGGGGCCTTGCAGGCGCTGCTGAAAAACGGCCTGGCCGTGGCCGGCGAACGGGTGGTCATCGCCGGCAGCGGGCCGCTGCTCCTGGCCAGCGCCGCCACCGCCCGCCAGGCCGGCGCCCGGGTCGAGGCGGTCCTGGAACAAGCGCCGTTGACCGCGCTGGCGACATTCACCGCCGGGCTCTGGCGCTGGCCGGCCAAGCTCGGCCAGGCCGCCGGGCTGGCCACCACGGCCTATCGCTGCAACGCCCATGTGCTCGAAGCCCTGGGCGACGATCGCCTGGAAGCGGTGCGCATCCGGCAGGGCGAACACGTGCGGGAAATCCCCTGCGAGCGCCTCGCCTGCGGTTTCGGGCTGGTGCCCAACACCACCCTGGCCAGCCACCTCGGTTGCCAGCTACAGGCCAACGCCATCGCGGTGGATCGTTACCAGGGCACCAGCCTCGCCCGGGTCTACGCGGCCGGCGAATGCACCGGGGTCGGCGGCAGCGAACTGGCGAGGGTCGAAGGCGAGATCGCCGGGCTGGCCGCCAGCGGGCAGACCCGGGAGGCCACCGCGCTGATCCAGCGCCGGGCCCATTGGCAGGCGTTCGCCGAGCGAGTGAGTGAAACCTTCGCCCTGCAACCGGCGCTTCTGCGCCTGGCGCGAGCTGATACGCTGCTGTGCCGCTGCGAGGATGTGCCCTTCTCTGCCGTGGCTGGCGAGGCGGGCTGGAGCGAGGCCAAACTGCACAGCCGCTGCGGCATGGGCGCCTGCCAGGGGCGGGTCTGCGCCACGGCGGCACAAGCCCTGTTCGGCTGGACCGCGCCGGCACCACGAGCGCCCCTGGTGCCCGCGCGGATCGAGACCTTGCTGATGGAGTCGACGCCCGGCGTGAAGTGAAGAGCAGAGCGTTGCCGCTGGCCGCCCGCCAACGGCGCCGTGGGATCCAAGGATGAGCCAGTAGACCCAAAGTCGCGGGGCGCGCCCCGCCCCCTAACAAGAGCAGCCCTTGATGATCGACACCGCTCAGTTGCACCGCCTGCCCGAAGCCATCGCCAGCCAGGCGCCCGAGGATATTCACGGCCTGCTGGGCAGCATGGCCCTGGTGATCCCGCTGCTCGACACCCTGCCCAACGCGGTGTTTTTCATCAAGGACCTGCAAGCCCGCTACCTCACCGCCAACCTGACCCTGGCCCAGCGCTGCGGTTTCAAGAACGTCGCGCCGCTGCTCGGCAAGACCTCGGCCGAGGTGTTTCCCGCCGTGCTCGGCCCGGTCTATACCGAGCAGGACCAGCGCGTGCTGCGCCAGGGCATCACCATCAAGGGCCAGTTGGAACTGCACCTGTACGGCAGCCGCGAACCCGGCTGGTGCCTGACCCACAAGCTGCCGCTGCATGGGCGCGACGGGCGGATCATCGGCATGGCCGGCATCTCCCTCGACCTGCAGGCCGCCCGCGACGCGCACCCGGCCTACGAACGCCTGGCCGCGGTGGACCGGCATATCCGCGAGCACTACAACGAAGCCATCCGCCTCGACGACCTGACCCACATCGCCGACCTGTCCATCGCCCAGCTGGAGCGCTACTGCAAACGCATCTTCCACCTCACCCCGCGGCAGATGATCCACAAGGTGCGCCTGGAACACGCTTCGCGCCTGCTGCTCGGCGAACTGCCGATCACCGACGTCGCCCTGCAATGCGGCTACACCGACCACAGCGCCTTCAGCCGCCAGTTCAAGGCCCTGACCGGCGTCAGCCCACGGCAGTTCCGGCAGAACGCCGCGCATTGAGCGAGGTGTTTGCCCACCACCTGCTCATTCGCGGAAAAAGGTCGTGTACCCGAACAACGTGCCGAAACCCGCCTTGCGATAGATCGACAGCCCCTCCTGGGAGGCCTCCAGCACACACAGGCTCATCCCCTGTTCTTTCGCATACGCCAGCGCCTGTCGAATCAATGCGCTGGCATAGCCCCGGCCCTGGCATTCGGGCCGGGTGCCGATGTCATCCAGGCGCGCCACCGTCTGCCCCAGCGACAGGGTCAGCGAACTGACCGGCAGCGACTGCTCATACAGGGTGAAATGCACCAGAGGCTGGCCGTTTTGCAGCGCCACCCGATGCCGGGCCAGGTACTGCCCCGCTCCCGCATCACCCGACTCGAAGGCACTTTCCACCGGAGCGACCCAATCCTCAAGCCGCTCATCGGTACGGCGAATGTCGAAGTTCGCCGCCGCATCCGGTGGCAATTCATGGAGGCCCAGATCGACCCACATCGAGGTGGTTCTATCGCCTTCCAACCAGTGCTGCTCCAGCAGCAGGGCACGAACCTGTGCCACCAGGTCATCGTGCACGACCACGCAAAAAGGCAGCCCCGCGCGCTCAAGAAAGCCGATGCCTGCAAGCAACCCCGTGGCCAGGTCCGGCCCGGTTCGCTTGACGAACAGCAGGTTCAGACTGCTGGCGACGACACCTGTGCAGTACGCGGCAAGACGGTCATCGAAATGCCAGCTTTTTTGTGAAATAGCCGAGAAAAAAAGATCCTCTGCCTGATGATAGAGAGCGACCGTACGGGACGGCGTAACGCTGGACATCGTGTTCACTCCTAAGCCTGTTCGCGCTCCCTGTGTCGCGCTCTTCAAGCCACGGTAGACCCGAGCACCCGGGCCCTCCAGAAAAATTCTGTTTTAGAGTGTGAAGGTGGGTGTTCGTCGCTAGAGCGAGCCGCCTGTCATAAAGCTTCGAAACCGCGGTAGGGTTCTACACGTCCATCGGTGGCCAGGGCAACGACACCCCGACTCCATGCAAGGCCACCGCCTGAGTGGCGGTTCCCAACACCAGTCCCCCTCGGGGCCCAGCAGTCAGAAAGTGGACAACGACTACGGGGCAGCCGAAATCCTGGCCTGCGGCAGCTCCGGCAGAGTGCCGCGCACTGAACCCGTCTACCGGCCTGCTCGGTCCAACCCTGGCCAAGACAGGCTGTGGCCGGCCAGAGGTCCTTTGCCGTCGCAGGGCACACAAGGCACCCGGGTGAGTTTCGCCAACGCCCGGGCCTTCGATGAATTATGATGCGCGCCCTCGCGGCTCGCGCGTCACACCAGTTCACCGCTCCCCCTCGTTCGCAGTCCAATGCCAGGAAATCTACATGCTTCACCTCAGGAGCTTCACCCGGACGCTGCATCGGCAACAGATCGATGGCGTGACCTTCCATTTCGATCCATCCCATCGGCACGAACTGGACAGGCTGATACGACGCTTTTTTGCCAAGCCCGAGCAGTACCCCACGCTGGATGTTCCGGAAGACACCCGGGGGGTTTTCCTGCTCGAAGGCGAACGCCAATGGGTGCTCAAGCGCAACCGCCTGACTCACTGGAAAAAGCAACTGCAGAACTTCCTCGGGCTCAAGCGCAGCTTCGGCCTGCACGACCTGACCAACGAATTCATCAACCTGTCGGTGGTGTCGGGCAAATCCGCGCTTTCGCCCCAGGTCTCGGCATTTGGCTACAAGGGGCGTTTTCCATTCCTGCGCGAAGAGTACTTGCTGGTGGGTTTCTGGGCGGATCATTGCAGCGTCGACGACCGCCTGCTGGCCCATCCCGAGCAGGCTGAAACCCTGTTGCCGGCGATCTTCCGGCTGTTCGGCCAGATGCTCGACGACGACTTCGTGCACATGGACCCCCACCCGAAAAACATTCTGGTCGCCGCCGATGGCCGACTGCGCCTGATCGACTTCGAGTGCTGCGCCCACTCGGTACTCGACCGCGACTTCAGCCTGGGCTTCCTGCTGGGTTACTTCTACCGGTTCTGGTTCCGGCGCTTCATCTCGCAGCAGGATTACGACCGGCTTAGCGAGGCCTACCTGAACGCGGAGCAGCCCAACCTGGATCGCACCGTCTTCCAGCCGGTGTACCAGCGCTTTCGCGACCAAAACGTTTCACGCAGCACGCGCTACCGCATCCTCACCTGTGCCCGGGCACAAGCGGCGTTCCAGCGTGAAACCAACGGTTCCCGAGGCTAATCCGAGATCCGCTCAAGTACTCTTGATAGGCGAGCAGGGAGCCAGGCTCCCTGGCGCATTCGGCCTGAGGGCCCAGGTCGGCGAGATCGATGACGCTTTGAAGCTAGTTGCCAGCAGCGGTCAGGTCTTTCATCTACGTGACCTGACTAGCTCCCTGCGCGCCGAGCACAGCGTGCTGATCTATAAGATTGCCATTGGTAGCGCCGAAACCTGCAAGATCAACTTCATGCTGGTCGACCCTCAGTGCCAGGTGCCGGGTATTTCAAGCGGGAGATCGAGGTGACGCCGACGGGGTGAGTCAGGCAAAAAAAACCGGCGTAGCCCGCCGGTTCTTTAACTCGTACCCAATACAGATTTCTAGTCGTAATACCCGACGGTTTTTTTCAGGTGATCGGAATACTCGTAGATTTCATCGACAGAACTGATCGGATGACGGGTCTCATTCTTTTCCTCGTCAAAGATCCCGATGTACTTTTGTGAACGGTTGAAATGCAGGCGGCAAATCGGTTTTCGGTTGTTGTCGTCGAGCAAGATACCGAAGTAACTCTGAGTGTCCCTTTGGACAATACGCTTGGCATCAACCACGGAGCGAACCACCGCACGTACGATGTGATACCCCTCAAGCTCCTCCAACGTCGTCAGCATCTTATCGTTTGCTGCTTCTGCATCATCGTTATCGGCATTCCCCGCTCCGGAGGCAGAGGCAACCGCAAGAGACGGCTGGATAGCGCCACTCATTGCAGACTTGAGACGCTCATTGATTTGATCATTGAGAAATTGCCCCACCGCTTTTCGAGTCAGCTCATAAAACTGCTCACGGACTTTCTGGGTAATCACTCCGTCGTATACCCGCGACGCAAAGACTTTGACGAAGTCATCGTCTGGCTGACTAACCTGAGACGCAATGACTTTTTTGATCTGGCTAACGTACTTAAGCTCACCTGCCGCACTGATAATCGACTCCACATCAAAAGACGACTTGGTCAGTTTGGTCAGCTCTGGTACCGAATATTCGTCGATATCAAGCAGGTCCAATTCAAGGAAGGGTTTCTCATCCATTTTGTTGGGAGCATCCAGGTCGGTAAAAAACTTATAAACCTGGCCATTGGTGAGGATGGAAATCCGCGCGCTGGTGACATGGAAGTAACGAAACAATTGCGATGCATGATTGATATGCAACGGCTCGCCGATCTTCTTGCACTCGATGAGGATCTGAACCTCCCCATCTTTCATAATCGCGTAATCGATCTTCTCGCCCTTCTTGGTTCCTATATCGCAGACAAACTCTGGCGTCACCTCCGTCGGATCGAATACGTCATAGCCCAACACCGTGCTGATGAAGGGCATGACAAAAGCATTTTTTGTCGCCTCCTCCGTCTGAATGGCTGCTCCCTGCAGACGTACCTTGGCAGCAAGACTGGTTAACTTTTCGAAAAATTCCATGAGTGGCCTCTTACCTGTTCCGATCCGTGTATGAGCGTGGTGGCAAATTGACTGCCATTGATACTAGACACAAACCGCCACAAAGAAAGATTCCTCCCATTCTGGAACGCCGGGACAGGATCTCTGATGGCCGAATAGATGTAACTCCTAACCGCAACGCCTTGAGGATCGGCGGCACAGCAACCGCAGCAGGAACAAAACCAATCTGAAGCGGTGATAAAAACGCCCCGGAAGCGCCTGGCTCGCACTCCCGGGGCATCAGCAATCATTAATGGGCGCCAGCAGCAGGACAGCACTCAACCATCCAGCTGGTCCAGCGGCCGGCCAGCCTTGAGGGCCTTGGCCATTTGCAGGTGGTTCTGCAGTTTCGGCAGGGTCTCTTCGGCGAAGGCCTTGAGCTCGGGTACCTCGGTGACTTCGGCCTGTTGCCGGATCTGCTCGATGGCCTCTTCGGTGGCCTTGACCTGGCTCTCGGCATAGGCGGCGTCGAAGGCTTCGCCTTCCGGGACCTCGGGGATCAGCGCCTTGGCCTTGCTGATCACTTCTTCCCGGGGCGCCACGGGCAGGTCGAGTTTTTTGGCGATTTTCGCCAGGTGCTGGTTGGCGGTGGTGCGGTCGTTGATGACCACGATGGTGTAGTCCTTGACGGCCTTGGAGGAGGTCTTCTGGTGGGCCAGGCGACTGGCCTCGATGTCGGCCATGCCCTTGGCCGAGGCATCATCGATAAACTCCGCGGGGGACTGGGCGAATGCCGCGCTGGCGCTCAGGCCGAGCAACAGCGCGAGGCAGGTGCGAGACAGATGGGTGGCCATGAAGCTCATGGTGTCGGCCTCCTTCGATGAGGTGACGGCGCATGGCGCCTGCACAGAGTGAGAGTTTTCAGGCCATCGAAGGTTTGAAAAAGTTGCATCGGCCACGACGAACGGTTGGCAAAAAACGGCCAGCTCCGCCGCTTCTGTCAGGCACGGGATCGGCTTCGCTGGGCGCGCTTGACGGCGTACATCGCTTCGTCGGCGTGCTTGAACAACTGCTTTTCGTCATGACCATGTTCGGGGAACAGGCCGATACCGATGCTTGGCAGAATGCTCAGCTGATGGCCGTCCAGGCGCAGCGGCTCGTTGAGCGCCTGGCGAATCTTCCCGGCGACGATGCCGGCATCTTCCGCGTGCTGGATACAGCCGAGCAGCACCACGAACTCATCGCCACCGATCCGCGCCACGGTGTCGCTTTCGCGCACGCAGGCCTTGAGCCGGTTGGCCACGGCCTGCAACAGCATGTCGCCCACGGCGTGGCCAAGTGTGTCGTTGACCTGCTTGAACCGGTCCAGGTCGACGTAGAGCAAGGCCATGCGCCCGGACTCGCGGCGGGCACGGGCCAGGGCGCTGCGCAGGCGCTCGCGCAGCAATTCGCGGTTGGGCAACTGGGTCAACTGATCGTACTGGGCCATGTACTGCAGGCGCGCATGCAGCTGCTTGCGCTCGATGGCGGTGGCGAGCTGGGCACAGACGTATTGCAGCAGCTCCTTGTCCTGCTCGGTGTATCGCTCGTCGCCCGGCGCGCTCTTGACGATCAGCGCGCCGATGGTGCCCTTCTGCGAGTTCAGCGGCACACCGAGCCAACAGGGTGAATGCGGCTCGGCGCTGGCATCCGGCAGCGGCACATAATCGTCAGGGGTCAGCAGCAAGGGCTGGCCACTGCGGATCACCTCGGCACACAGACTGCCCGTCAGCGTGCCCGGCTGCTCCGGGCAACGCTCGCGGTCGTCGACGTGATAGGGAAAGCTCAGCGCCTGACATTGCTCGTCATACAGCGCGACGGAGAAATTCAGTGCCGGCAGCCATTCACCGATGATCCGATGCACGCGCCGGAACAACGCCAGCAGGTCCTCGGCGGCATGGGCCGCTTCGGAAATCGCATACAGCGCCGCCTGCCGCGACTCGGCCTGCTTGCGCTCGGTGATGTCGCGGGCCACGGCGATGCGCAGCTGGTCGACCTCGGACCAGCGTGCCGACCAGAGGATATGCGCGACCTGCCCGTCCTTGCGCAGGTAACGGTTCTCGAAGTTGGGCATGGGTTCGCCGGCCATGATCCGGTCGGCGGCCTGCAGGGTGCGCGCACGATCCGCGGGGTGCACCAGCTCGATCATGCGCCGGCCGACCAGCTCGTCCGGCGTGTAACCGAAAATCCGCTCGCAGGCGGCGCTGACGAAGACGAAACGGCCTTCGACATCCACCGCGCAGACGGCGTCCAGCAGAAGGTCGATGAAACTGGCCAGGGGCGCGGAGTTGTTGGTTGCCATCAGGGAACGACACTGCCTGTGAAAATAAAGCGCCGAGTATCAATCCCTGGGTTCTGGCAGCGGCGCAGGGCCGCTGCGGGTCCATGACTGTCGCAACCTTGCGGACAGCCTTTATGCCTTGTTCGCCAGCAATCCCGGAACGGCATGCAGCAAGGCGTTGATGGCAAACCCGATGAACATCACGCCGCAAAGCCGGGTGATCGCCAGTTCGTGGCGCTGATACAGGGTCCGCACCCGCCGCGCACCGACGATGCCAATGAGAATAGCGTATGCGCCGATGCCGCCGAGGAAACTGAGGAAGATCAGCCAGGGCAGCATCGACCAGTTGAGCAGCTCGGCACGACTGGACAGCAGCGCAGTGAACGTCGCCACGGCCACCGGGTACGCCTTGGGGTTGGTCAGGCCGAACAGGATGCCGTGCCAGAACGGTTGGCGCGCCGGGCCCTGGGGCTCCTGCCCGCTGCTGCGCCGGCTGCGGATCGCCCGCAGGCCGAGCCAGAACAGATAAAGGCCGCTGAGCACGCCCAGCACATCGAAGGCACTGCTGCCGATCTCCCGCGCGCCGACGATAGCGATCAGCGCGGTGCTGCACCAGACCACGTCGCCCAGCAGATGCCCGCAGAGAAAGCCGGCCCCGGCCCGTCGCCCGCGCGCGGCGCCAATGCCGAAGACCGCCAGCACGCCGGGCCCGGGGGTAATGCCGTAGATAAAGCCCGAGGCAAGGACAGCCAGTAACAGCGAAGAGGTCATGCCACACTCCGAAGCGCCGAAGGTGGCGCGGTTTTGATCGCAGGATTCTGCCGGCTTGTGCGCCCCCGCACCACCCCACCATGGTCGTCACAGCGACAGCCCGTCGTCTTGAAGCGGCGGCGAGCGGTCATTCGTCGGTAAAGATCGTCATCCCGGCATAGGGTTGCCGCCGGCAGGCGCGCAAGCGCGAGGCCAGATCGCCGACATGGGCTTCCAGCAGGTGGCCGTCGGGGTCGAGAAAATAGAACGAGGCGCCTTCGCTGCGGTTGTCGCGCCACTCCCGCACGCCAGCAGCACGCAGGCGCTGGACGAACGCCACGAAATGCCCGGCCTCGATGCTGAAGGCGTAATGGGTGTAGTCCGGTACCTCCGCCGAACGGCGCGACGAGTCCAGCGACAGGCACAACCACAGGCCCGGCAGCGACAGATAGGCGCCGCTGTCCCAGCTGGCATCCAGGCGCAGGCCCAGCAGGTCGCGATAAAACCCCAGGCTGCGGTTCAGATCGGTCACGGCGAGGGTCAGGTGGTTGAGGCCGGTCAGCATGTCCTGGATACCTTTGAGTCCATCGCCTCGCCCGTGGCCATCGCCACTAACAGACGAGCCAACATCAGGAGATCAGGCAACGCATCAGAATGAGCGACCTTTCAGGCCTTCCGGTACCACGTATTGCTTGCCGTCGTAACGCAGGGTGGTCACTGCCGGCTTCTCGGCACGGGATACGGAAACGCACTCTTCGCCCTTGCGAACATTGGTCGAACCACTTGACTGGGTTTTGACGATCAGGTCTGCATAACCGTGGCTGCTGCTCTTGGCCATCTGAAGAGTGCGTCTGGTCTCATGAAATTCGCCTTCACAGTTGGTGTCCCATTCTCCCCCATAGGACTCGACAACCAACGACTCCAGCACCGGACGCAGGGTGTTGCCCTCTTTGACGTAGAGTGACAGCCAGGCTTCACCGAAAGGGTTGGCCCGTGACGACCCTCGGAAAGCCGCGCGAATGCCGAATGCACGTAACTGCGGCGTGAGGCTATAACGGGCAGTATCAATACTCAGCCCATTGAAGCTGATCGCGTCGGAATTGAATGACGAGGCCTGAGAGTAAGTGGCCAGGGCGGCGCCACCTTCACTCGCAACCAGAGCCAGGCGCAGATCGTAGGTGCCTTCGTCATAGGGGTTTTCAGTAGCCGACTGCGCCTCGAGCTGCGAACTCGCCGTAATGCTCACTCCGGGATAGGCTGGCCACGCCTTGCACGCCGAATATCCCGCCACGCCATCCTTGAGTTCCGGCGCAACGCATTGGGCATAGACATGAGTCGTGCCCAGCGACAGTCCGATCATGACCCAGCAACCCAGCACACCATGTCTCGATGTCATTGCTCCGCTCCCTGCGCCCATCGACGATTACCACGTTTCAGCCACGCACTATCCCCCGCCCAATCGACTCTTTCAACCCGTTCAAGCCTGACTCCCGCGTGCCCATATGAACAAGCCTGTCGGTTTTCGGCTACATGCAAGCCTGGGGCTCGATTCGCAAGCGCCAGTTATGCCTCTCTGCAGGAGCGAGCTTGCTCGCGATATTCGTCAGAACAATGCGGAACATCGCCCAGATCGCTGACGCGATCGATCGCGAGCAAGCTCGCTCCTATAGGGAATGGGGATGGGTCAGAACGCGCTGCGGAAGATTTCCTCGATCTGGCGCTGGTCGGCGGCACGGGGGTTGGTCAGGCCGCAGGCATCTTTCAAGGCGTTGGCGGCCAGCACCGGGATGTCCGTCAGCTTGGCGCCCAGGTCGCGCAAGCCGCTGGGGATCTCGACATCCCGGGCCAGGCTGCGGATGGCGCTGATGGCCGCCTGCGCGCCCTCCTCCGGGCTGAAGCCACGGATGTCCGCGCCCATGGCGTGGGCCACGTCGGTCAAGCGTCCGGCGCAGACCATGGCGTTGAAACTCTGCACATGGGGCAGCAGCACCGCGTTGCACACGCCGTGGGGCAAGTCGTAGAAGCCGCCCAACTGATGCGCCATGGCATGCACGAAACCCAGCGACGCATTGTTGAACGCCATGCCGGCGAGGAACTGCGCATAGGCCATGTTTTCCCGGGCAACCAGGTCGCTGCCGTCGTGCACCGCCTGGCGCAGGTTCTGGCTGATCATGGTCACGGCTTTCAGCGCGCAGGCATCGGTGATCGGGTTGGCCGCGGTGGAGACATAGGCTTCGACGGCGTGGGTCAGCGCGTCCATGCCGGTGGCGGCGGTCAGGCCCTTGGGCATGGCGACCATCAGCGCCGGGTCGTTGACCGACAGCAGCGGCGTGACGTTACGGTCGACGATGGCCATTTTCACGTGGCGCTTTTCGTCGGTGATGATGCAGAAACGGGTCATTTCGCTGGCGGTGCCGGCGGTGGTGTTGATGGCGATCAACGGCAACTGGGGCTTGGTCGAGCGGTCGACGCCCTCGTAGTCGCGGATATGCCCGCCATTGGTGGCACACAGGGCAATACCCTTGGCGCAGTCATGGGGCGAACCGCCACCGAGGGAAATCACGAAGTCGCAGCCACTGCGCTGCAATTGCGCCAGGCCCTTCTCGACGTTGTCGATGCTCGGGTTGGGCTTGGCGCCGTCGAAGATCACCGAATCGATGTCCTGCAGCGCCAGCTTCTCGGCAATCGTCCCGGCCACCCCGGCCTTGGCCAGGCCGGCGTCGGTGACAATCAGCGCCTTGCGAAAACCGTAGTTGCGAATCGCGACCATGGCCTCGTCGAGACAGTCGATACCCATGATGTTCACGGCGGGAATGAAAAAAGTGCTGCTCATGGCGCGTCCTCCTGGCTGACGCCGGATCGGCCACACCGACCCGGCAAATGCGCACAGGATCGACCCATCGGTCACGCGCGTTGTTGATCTGGCTCAAGGGTCGGTCGTGATAAAGTCGGCGCCCTGTACACCTTCTGCCTTGAGACGACGAACTGCGATGATGGATTTCCAGGAATTTGATACCGACCTTGAAGACTGGGACGCCTTGCGCGCCAGCACGCCGATCGCCGGCCTGCTGATCGGCAACGGCGCCAGCCGTGCGGTGTGGGAAGACTTCGCCTACGATTCGCTGTTCGAGAACGCCCGCACCGTCGAGGAAAAGCCCCTGAGCCCCTCCGAGCTGAGCGTGTTCGACGCCCTGCAGACCCGCAGTTTCGAGCAGGTGCTGGGCGCGCTGAAGACCACCAGCCGGGTCAACAAGGCCCTGGCCGTCAGCTCCGCGGCGCCGCGCAATCGCTACTACGCGATCAAGGAAGCGCTGATCAATACCGTGCATGCGGTGCACATTCCGTGGCGCCTGGTGCAGCCGGCGACGCTTTCGCAGATCAACCAGGAGCTGCGCCGCTACCGCACGGTGTTCACCAGCAACTACGACCTGCTCAACTACTGGGCGATCCAGCACGATGCCCAGGGCATCGACGACCTGTTCCAGGGCGCCGACCCGAGCTTCGACATCGGCCAGACCGCCAGCCAACAGACCCGCGTGCTGTACTTGCACGGCGGCCTGCACCTGGTGCGCAACCAGGACGGCACCGCGCGCAAGCTGGGTTCCACCGAAGGCACCCTGCTGGGCAACTTCGCCATCAACAACACCCTGAAGACCCTCGACGATGTGCCGCTGTTCGTCAGCGAAGGCCCGGTGGCGGACAAGCTCAAGACCATTCACAGCAGCGACTACCTGTCGTTCTGCTACCAGCAGTTGCTCAACCACAGCGACGCGCTGTGCATCTTCGGCCACGACCTCGGCCCCCAGGACAGCCACCTGGCGCAGGCGATCCGCCAGGCCGGGATGCGGACCCTGGCGATCTCGATCCACCCGCGCAGCAAGGCCTTCATCCAGAACCAGAAGCGGCGCTACACCCAGCTGTTCGAGGGGCTGGAGGTGACGCTGCGCTTCTTCGATTCGAAGAGCCATGCCCTGGGCGCACCTGCGCTGTCGGTGCCGGTCGAGCGCTGAAAGCTATCCGCTATTTGTGGCGAGGCTTGCCCGCGATCCAGGCATCGCGGTCAGTCTGGACGGACGTTATCGCGAGCAAGCTTCGCGCCTACAGTTTTCGTGCTGGTACGCCACCTGTAGCCGCTGCCGAGCGTAGCGAGGCTGCGATCGGCTGCGAAGCGGCCGTAACATTCTTCCAGGCATACCGCATGCTCAGGTTTTGCGAGGACTGCGTCGGAATGCCGCCCACCTCGATCGCAGCCTCGCTACGCTCGGCAGCGGCTACGGGGCAATGGGGCAGCAGTTCGGCGCCGATGGTGTAAGAAAATCCACAATCCGCAGGAGCGGGCTCAGTCTTCGCCGCTGTGCACCACCACCAGCAACTGCGCCTGTACCTCGCCCACCGAGCGCAGGCGGTGGGGTTTCTGCGCGTTGAAGTGCAGCGCGTCGCCACGGTTGAGGATCACCCGCTCGTTCATGAAGTCCACCTCAACCTGCCCTTCGTGGACAAACAGAAACTCCTCTCCCAGGTGTTCCTTGAAGCTCTTGTCGGTGAACTCCCTGGGCGGATAGATGATGAACGGTAGCAGGCTGCGCTCGCTGACCTGATGCGCGAGCACCGCATAACCCGGCGCCTGGTCGTTGGCCGCCAGCGACTGGCGTTCGTCGCTGCGCACCAGGCTGTAGCTGTCGAGGCTGACCTTGTCTTCGGCGAACAGCTCCTCGACGTTCACGTTCAATGCCCTGGCCAGTTTCAACGCCGCCGCAATCGAGGGCGTGTTCAGGCCCCGTTCGACTTTCGACAGGTAGCTCTTGGTCATGCCGGATTTCTCGGCCAGGGCCTCCAGCGTCACGCCAAGTTTTTTTCTCAATAATTTCAAACGGATAGACATGTAGAACGGTTAACCCATCAAGGAGGCGATGATTTGTCCTTGCCAATGACACAAAGTGTCATATAGCCTCTTTAGTGTCATTTGCTATCACCCAACGACCTTGCGAGCAGCGGGGGCTGGCAAATCCGACGTCCATTGCAACCACCAAAGGACACCGATATGGCCAAGACATTAGCACTACCCAAAGAGCAACTGGTCAAGCAAGCCCTGACCCAGATGCAAAACACCCTGGCGGATAATACGTGGACCGACCGGCAAAAGCTGGCGCTGACGTGCCGCATCCTGTTCGAGAACGGGCATGACTCCGGCCTGGCCGGGCAGATCACTGCCCGCGGCCCGCAGCCGGGCACCTACTACACCCAGCAATTGGGCCTGGGTTTCGACGAAATCACCGCGGGCAACCTGCTGCTGGTCAATGAAGACCTGGAGGTGCTCGAAGGCCACGGCATGCCCAACCCGGCCAACCGTTTCCACAGTTGGGTGTACCGCGCCCGCCCCGACGTGAACTGCATCATCCACACGCACCCGACCCACGTCGCCGCGCTGTCAATGATCGAAGTGCCGCTGGAAATCTCCCACATGGACCTGTGCCCGCTGTACGACGACTGCGCCTTTCTCAAGGCCTGGCCGGGCGTGCCGGTGGGTAACGAAGAAGGCGAGATCATCTCCGCGGCCCTGGGCGACAAGCGCGCCATCCTGCTCTCGCACCACGGCCAGCTGTCCACCGGCGCCAGCATCGAGGAAGCCTGCGTGATCGCCCAGCTGATCGAGCGCGCCGCCAAGCTGCAATTGCTGGCCATGGCCGCCGGCACCATCCAGCCGATCCAGCCGGAGCTCGGCCGCGAGGCCCATGACTGGATCTCCAAGCCCAAGCGTCACGCCGCCGCCTTCAACTACTACGCTCGGCAGAACCTCAAGCAACACGCCGATTGCCTGAACTGAAACCACCCTATTCGCTAAAGGAGCCTCGCCATGTCGAACACCCACATTCACGGCATCATCGGCTACACCATCACCCCGTTCACCGCCAACGGTGAGCACCTGGACCTGGACACCCTCGGCCGTTCCATCGATCGCCTGATCGACAGCGGCGTGCAGGCCATCGCGCCCCTGGGCAGCACCGGCGAAGGCGCCTACCTGAGCGACGCCGAGTGGGACCAGGTCGCCGAGTTCAGCATCCGTCACATCGCCAGGCGCGTGCCGGTCATCGTCAGCGTTTCCGACCTGACCACCGCCAAGGCCGTGCGCCGCGCGCGCTTTGCCGAGGCCAAGGGCGCCGATGCGGTGATGGTCTTGCCGACGTCCTACTGGAAGCTCAGCGAAGCCGAGATCCTCGCCCACTACCAGGCCATCGGCGACAGCATCGGCGTGCCGATCATGCTCTACAACAACCCGGCCACCAGCGGCACCGACATGTCGGTGGAGCTGATCCTGCGGATCTTCCACGCGGTGGAAAACGTGACCATGGTCAAGGAGAGCACCGGCGACATCCAGCGCATGCACAAGCTGCAACTGCTGGGCGAAGGCCAGGTGCCGTTCTACAACGGTTGCAACCCGCTGGCCCTGGAAGCCTTCGCCGCTGGCGCCAAGGGCTGGTGCACCGCCGCGGCGAACCTGATCCCGCAGCTCAACCTGGACCTGTACCAGGCGGTGCTGGACAACGACCTGGACCGCGCGCGCGAACTGTTCTACCGCCAGTTGCCAGTGCTCGACTTCATCCTCAAGGGCGGCCTGCCGACCACCATCAAGGCCGGGTTGAACATGACCGGGCTGCAGGTCGGCGACCCGCGCCGGCCGGTGTTCCCGCTGGGCGAGGCCGGGCGTAATCAATTGCAGGCCATGTTGAACGCAGTCCGCTGATCGGGCCTTCGCTGTAGAGGGTGATCGTGCGGGCCTCATCGGCGGCAAGCCTGGCGCCTACAGAAGCCAGGACGCCACCGACCTTGTAGGAGCGAGCTTGCTCGCGATGACGACAGCAGGAGCGCCGCACAACTTGCCCGCGATAGCGGTGCAGCAGACACAACACCTTGCCTGCATCGCCGGCAAACCGAGTTCCCACAAAAGCAGCGCCCAACAAAAAGCCCGGCAGGTTGTCCTGCCGGGCTCTTTTGTTTCAGAGCAGAAACTAAACGGTCTTGTCCTTGATGGTGGTGGTTGGACCGTTGGCCTTGACGCTTTCAATACCGCCGTCGCGTGCCGCCTCGGACGAATAGCGCTGGCTACTGCCGATGATCTGGTGGTTCGCCGCCTTGAGGTTGAAATAAGGCTTGCCGTCCTTGGCGACTTCCTTGGCGTAGCGGGCCTCGGTAGGGCTATTGCTTTGCACCGAAGCGATGCCGTTTTCGGCGGCGCTGCGGGAGGAATACAACTCACTCGTCAAAATGGTTTCAGCGTTGCCAGCCTTGAGAACGAAGCGGAACTGCCCGTCACTGCTTTTGCTCAATTCATACCATCCAGCCATGGTCCTGCTCCTGAGTGTCCAAAGATGCGAATGCACTTCGGATTAAAGCCTGTCTTTGCCGGTTTACCAGCGTTTGGGGTGTGTTGCTGAGGCACGCAGCATCAGACAGGAAAAACCGCATCCGGTTCATGAGGCAAAACGCATGCAGACAAATAGTCATAACCCTCAATATCATTCGTAGCCTTTCCTGTCCGGCAGCACTTGCAAAGGATTTTCATATCGGCGACCTGAGCATCAAGGGCTTCGAGGTCGACTTCACCCTGGACAACAGGTTCAACCGCGATTGCCGCCCGCCCCTGAGCGGCGAAAACGCCTCGAGCCTTGGGCGTAAGGCCAAGATCAGCGTGACGCGCTTCTTCTGAAGTGGCGTTGCCCAGTCGATCGCCATCGCGAGCAAGCTCGCTCCTACAAGGGAACGCCTATCCCCTGTAGGAGCGAGCTTGCTCGCGATGGCGGTACGTCAGACACAGCGCAAGTCGCGTAAGAAACACAGTTGCTACAGAAGCCGGGGCTGCCCTGAACCTGTAGGAGCGAGGCTTGCCCGCGATGACATTCTCACAGCCGCTGGAGGTCCTGCGACCAGCGGGGCCCGGACCTATCGCCGCCTTGCAGGCTCGGCAGCGGCTACAGGTCGTGTTTTGTCAGGGGATGCTGCTGAAAAGTGGAGAGTTTTCGCTTTGTTTTGTAGGGTATTTCCTAGAAAATCCCCAACGCCTTTGAGCGCCTTGTCCCCCTCAAACCGATCAGGCAGTCTGCCTGGGTCGCTGCAAAAACAGCGGCCCGGATGTGGAAGTCCGGGTCTGAAGAACGTGCAATTCGCTCAATACGAACACCAGTGATTTTCGGTCCTGGTGAGCTCGTTTTATGGCGGCTGTACGTGGGGCACCCTCGGGTGCGCCGGGTCTTCAGGCCGGTCTTCCACACCCATGTACGGCTGCCACCTCTCATGTGGAAGTGAGACCCGGCGGTTCCTAGAACACCTGGAGAAATCACCTCATGAAAAAGCTCGTCCCCGATCCACCCCTGCAATCCCCCCGCAAGCTACGCGACCCGGAACTGGATCGCGCCAATGCCAGCCTGATTGCCACCTTGCAAGCCACTCGCCGCCGCCCCTTCGGCCTGCGCGATGGCCAGCACAACCCCCTGTTCGCCGTACAGCCGGGCGTCAATGCCGAAGACGCGCTGATGCACGTGTCCCTGCTGCTCAAATGCGCCGAGGAGGTTTCCGATGAAATCACCGAACGCGCCAGCGGCATCGAGCGCGGGCTGATCTGGTCCATGGTGCATTCGGTGGAAATGGCCCGGGCAGTGGTGGATGCCCTGCTCGATGGCACGCGCCCGACCTCATGACCTGAAACGGCCCCTGTAGCCGCTGCCGAGCCCTGGCGAGGCTGCGATCGACTTGGGCGGCATTCCGACGCAGCAGGCGCCAAGCCAGGCAACACCACACATCAGACATACCGCGTCGCCAGGTTTTGCGGGGCTGCGCCCCGATCGCAGCCTCGCCGGGGCTCGGCAGCGGCTACAGGGCGGCTCAGCTTTTTGCGGTACGGCGCACCACGCTGAGTTCCGGCGTGGTGCTGCGGCGCTGGCTCAGGTAGCGGGTGCAGCTGACCCGCAGGAACGAGGCGAAATTCACCACCTCGCCGCGGTAATCCATCACCTCTTCGTAGAGTTTGGCGATCAGCTGGTTGGTGGTCATGCCATCGACCTCGGCGATTTCGCTGAGGATGTCCCAGAACTGGTTCTCCAGGCGCAGGGTGGTGACCACCCCGCAAATGCGCAGCGAGCGCGAGCGGGACTCGTAGAGGATCGGGTCGGCTTTGACGTAAAGCTCGCACATGGTGGGCGCTCCTCGGTTGGAAGTAGGACGATGGCGCTGCTTCCTGACAGAAAAGCAGCGCCAGCGGGTCATCCGCTTACAGGGTGATCTGGGTGCCCAGCAGGCCGAGGAAACCGGCCAGCCAGCCGGGGTGCGCCGGCCAGGCCGGGGCCGTCGCCAGATTGCCTTGAACGTGGCTGTCCGTCACCGGGATATCGATGTAGGTACCGCCGGCCAGGCGCACTTCCGGGGCACAGGCCGGATAGGCGCTGCACTCGCGGCCTTCGAGAATGCCCGCCGCAGCCAGCAGCTGGGCGCCGTGGCAGACAGCGGCGATCGGCTTGCCAGCCTTGTCGAAGGCCTGCACCAGTTGCAGGACCTTTTCGTTCAGCCGCAGGTACTCCGGGGCGCGCCCGCCGGGTATCAGCAGCGCGTCGTAATCGGCCGCCTCGACTTTGGCGAAGTCGAAGTTCAGGGCGAACTGATGGCCCGGTTTTTCGCTGTAGGTCTGGTCGCCTTCGAAGTCGTGGATCGCCGTGCGCACGGTCTGCCCGGCCTTTTTGTCCGGGCACACCGCATGCACGGTGTGGCCGACCATCAGCAGCGCCTGGAACGGCACCATCACTTCGTAGTCCTCGACGTAATCGCCGACCAGCATGAGGATTTTTTTCGCGGCCATGGAGATGACTCCTCTTCAAGGGAAAACAGGAGTGTTCAAGGTAGTCCTTATCCGCGGAGCCGGGTAATAACCCGGTACTACGCCCTCAACGCTTCTGTAGCGAGGCTTGCCCGCGATAAAGGCACCGCGGATTGCCTGATACACCGCGTTATCGTTCATCGCGGGCAATCGAGCGTCGACCGGCCGCTCCTACAGAAGCCGAACTGTATGGATAACTCTGCGTACAGCTGTAACAGGGTGCCGCGGTGGGTTTATGGCTAGATAAGCGCACCTGCCCTTCCCCAATAAAAAACGGTTGTCATCATGTCTTCCCGCGAAAACACCGGCATGGCCCTGGGCCTGCTCGGCGTAATCATTTTCAGCCTGACCCTGCCCTTCACCCGCATCGTGGTGCAGGAACTGCATCCACTGCTCAACGGCCTGGGACGGGCGCTGTTCGCAGCGATCCCAGCGGCGCTGCTGTTGCTCTGGCGGCGGGAAAAATGGCCGACCTGGCATCAGGTCAAGGGCCTGAGCCTGGTGATCGCCGGGGTGATCCTGGGGTTTCCGGTGCTATCGGCCTGGGCCATGCAAACCCTGCCGGCGTCCCACGGCGCGCTGGTCAATGGCCTGCAACCCTTGTGCGTGGCGCTGTACGCGGCGTGGCTGTCCCATGAGCGGCCGTCGAAAGCCTTCTGGGGCTGCGCCGCATTGGGCAGCGCCCTGGTCCTGGGTTACGCGCTGATCAGCGGCGCCGGCAGCATCCAGGCCGGTGACTTGCTGATGCTCGGGGCGATTGCGGTCGGCGGGCTGGGCTATGCCGAAGGCGGCCGGCTGGCCAGGGAGATGGGCGGCTGGCAGGTAATCTGCTGGGCGCTGGTGCTGTCGACGCCGCTGTTGATCGGCCCAGTCTGGTACCTCGCGGCGCAGCATCAGGGCGCGGTCTCGGCGAAGACCTGGTGGGCCTTCGGCTACGTGGCGCTGTTCTCGCAGTTCATCGGCTTTTTCGCCTGGTACGCCGGGCTGGCCATGGGCGGTATCGCCCGGGTCAGCCAGATCCAACTGCTGCAGATCTTCTTCACCATCGCCTTCTCGGCGCTGTTCTTCGGCGAGCAGGTGGAACCGGTCACCTGGCTGTTCGCCGTGGGCGTGATCCTTACCGTGATGCTCGGGCGCAAGACTGCCGTGCGCCAAGCAGTCCCAGCGCGCGTCCTGTAGCCGCTGCCGCAGGTTCGGGCCGCGTTCGGACGATCGACGGCGTAGCCGGCGCAAAGGCGGTATCCCGGCCCAGTCAGATGTAGCGCGTCGCCTGGTTTTCGGCCCCTGCGGTGCCGATCGCAGCCTGCGGCAGCGGCTACAGGGGCGTGCTCAGGCCAGGTAGCCGTCGGCCCGCAGCAGGGTTTCCAGGCAGTGCTCGCTGATGTGGTAGAAGGCCTTGAGTTCGCCGATCTTCGCCAGCAGTTGGGTCGGGTCCTGGGGTTCGGCGCGTTTGACCGCGAGGATCATCTTGTTCTTGTTGGTGTGTTCCAGGGAGATGAACTCGAAGACCTTGGTCTCGTAACCGCAGGCTTCGAGGAACAGCGCGCGCAGGCTGTCGGTGACCATCTCCGCCTGCTGGCCCAGGTGCAGGCCGTATTGCAGCATCGGCTTGAGCAGCGCCGGGCTCTGCATCTGCGGGCGGATCTGCTTGTGGCAACACGGCGAGCACATGATGATCGACGCGCCGGAACGAATGCCGGTGTGGATCGCGTAGTCGGTGGCGATATCGCAGGCGTGCAAGGCGATCATCACGTCCAGCTCGCTCGGCGCCACGCTGCGCACGTCGCCGCATTTGAACGCCAGGCCCTGATGGTCCAGGCGCGCCGCCGCGGCGTTGCACAGGGTCACCATGTCTTCGCGCAATTCCACGCCGGTCACCTGCCCTTGCGCCTGCAAGGTGTTGCACAGGTAATCGTGGATGGCGAAGGTCAGGTAGCCCTTGCCGGAGCCGAAGTCCGCCACCCGCACCGGCTGTTGCAGGTCGATCGGCGACGAACTCAGCGCATGGCTGAAGACTTCGATGAACTTGTTGATCTGCTTCCACTTGCGCGACATCGCCGGGATCAGTTCATGCTGCTTGTTGGTCACCCCCAGGTCCGTGAGGAAGGGCCGGCTCAGCTCCAGGTAGCGATTCTTCTCGCGGTTGTGCTCGGCGGACGGCACTTCGCGCTGCTGCTGGGCCTTGCCCTTGAACAGCGAGCTTTTGCCCTTCTTGCTGTATTCGAGCTGCACTTCATCGGTGAGCGACAGCAGGTGCGCGTTCTTGAACGACGCCGGCAGCAGCCCGGCTATCAGCGCCACGCCCTCGTCCAGGGGGAAATTCTTGGTGATGTCGCGGGTCTTGTAGCGGTAGACGAAGGACAGGCATGGCTGCTCCTTGACCGTCAGCTGCTTGATGATCAGCCGCTGCAAATCCGCCTCGGCGCCCACATGCTTGGCCAGCACCAGTTTGATAAAGGCGTTCTGCGCCAGGCTGGTTTCCAGCAGCTCGAGAAACTGGGCGTGATGATCCGGCGCGAGGCTGGCGGGGGTTGCGGTTGCAGACATGGAAAAAGGCGCCTCGGGCGGTGCGGGTATGAATCGGGGAATGGCGGGTATTTTAGGGGGGATGGCCCGCCGGGGCACGGAGTTATTTACCCGGCGGCGCAGAATTCCCAGAAATTGGGCCTCCTGTAGCCGCTGCCGAAGGCTGCGCAAGGTCCGCAGGACCTCCAGCGATCTTGCGGACGCCACGGCCGTACTCCGAACGCGGCCCGGGCCGATCGCAGCCTGCGGCAGCGGCTACAGGAGCGGGGGAAATCAGGCCAGGACCACCAGGCGGTTGGGCAGTTCGTTGCGCACGTGGGTCACCGGCACATGCACCTTGAGCAGTTCGCCACAGGCCTCGATGCAGGTGATGAAGCCTTGCAGGGTCTGCCCCTGCTTCACCTGCTGGGTGAAGGCCTGGACAATGTTGTCCCAGGTCTTGTCGTCGAGGCGCTTGGAAATGCCCTCGTCCACCAGGATCTCCACATAGCGCTCGGCTTCGCAGACGAAGATCAGCATCCCGGTGCCGCCGACGGTGTGGTGCAGGTTCTGCTCGAGAAACTGGCGCCGGGCCAGGTTCGAGGCGCGCCAGTGGCGTACCGAGCGCGGGATCAGGCGGGTGGTGATGCGCGGGATGCGGAACACCAGGCAGAGCACGATAAAGCTCGCCCACTGCACCAGCAGCAACAGGTGCATGCTCATCCAGCCGGTGGCGTAATGCACCACGCCCGGCACGATCAGCGCCAGCAGGCTGGCCCAGAGCAACGGGATATAGGCATAGTCGTCGGCGCGGGCGGCCAGCACGGTGACCAGTTCGGCATCGGTCTGCTGTTCGACCCGGGCGATCGCCTCGGCGACCTGCCGTTGTTCGTACTCACTCAGTAGTGCCATCTCTTCCCATACTCATCGATTATTTTTAGTCACCAGCCGCCTGACGATCCGCCGCCGCCAAAGCTACCACCGCCACCGCTGAAGCCCCCACCGCCTCCGCCACCAAAGCCGCCCCCGCCAAAACCGCCGGAACCGCCACGCCCGCCGCCACCGCTGGGCAGGATGCCAAGCAACTGGCAGACGAAGATCGTCACGATAAACAGCAGCACCAGGAACACCAGGGCGCCGGGATGCCGATCGAAAAACTCAGCTCCGCGCTCGCCGCCACCGTCGTAGGCGGCGCTCGGCTCGTCCAGCGGATTGCCGCCCAGCACCAGCAACATGGCCGACACGCCGTCGCTGATGCCCTTGCTGAAATTGCCGGCCTTGAAGGCCGGGGTGATGACCTGATGGATGATCAGCGAACTTTGCGCGTCGGTCAGGCGGTCTTCCAGGCCGTAACCGACTTCGATGCGCAGCTTGCGATCATCGCGGGCGACGATCAACAAGGCGCCGTTGTTCTTGTCCTTCTGGCCGATGCCCCAGTAGCGCCCCAGCTGATAGCCGAAATCCTCGATGCTGGTGCCTTGCAGGTCCGGCAGGGTCACGACCACCACCTGCTCGCCAGTGGACTGTTCGTGGGAGGCCAGCTCCTGGGTCAGTTGCTGGCGCACCGCCGGCTCGATCATCTGGGCGTTGTCCACCACCCGCCCGCTCAGCGCCGGGAACTTCAGCTCGGCCTGGGCCGTTATCGCAAACACCCAGAGCAACAGCACCAGGCCAACTCTCAACACGCGCATTGGAACCTCATCCGTGGTAACGCCGGGTCGGATCCCGCGGCCGCTCGTGCGATCCGCGGGCAGCCGCGGCCGATCAGAACTTCACTTCTGGCGCTTTGTCGGCGTCGGGGCTGGTGGCCTCGAAGGTCTCGCGCACCGGCAGGTCGCTGTACATCACGGTGTGCCACAGGCGACCGGGGAAGGTACGGATCTCGGTGTTGTACTTCTGCACCGCGAGGATGAAATCGCGACGGGCCACGGCGATGCGGTTCTCGGTGCCTTCGAGCTGCGACTGCAGGGCCAGGAAGTTCTGGTTGGCCTTGAGGTCCGGATAACGCTCGGACACCACCATCAGGCGGCTCAAGGCGCCAGTCAGCTGGTCCTGGGCCTGCTGGTACTGCTTGAGTCTTTCCGGGTTGTCCAGGGTGCTGGCATCGACCTGGATCGAGGTGGCCTTGGCCCGCGCCTCGATCACCGCGGTCAGGGTCTCCTGTTCGTGCCTGGCGTAGCCCTTGACCGTTTCCACCAGGTTGGGGATCAGGTCGGCGCGACGCTGGTACTGGTTCTGTACCTGGCCCCAGGCCGCCTTGGCCTGTTCGTCGAGGGTCGGGATGTTGTTGATCCCGCAGCCGCTGAGCAAGCTGCTGAGCAGCAGCAATGCCATCACGGGCCAGCTTGAGCACAGGCTCTGTCGTACGTTCATGGTGGTGACGCTCCTTGCAACCTAGGGGATGGAACCGGTAACCCGTTGAATCGAGTGCATCGACATAATCTGCCGCCACCACTGGATTGCATCGGGCCAATCGGCTAAAAGATGCCCAGCGCGAAAAAGAGTTCAGAAGTGTGCTGCATTTATCCGAACAACAATAGTCGTTCCTTTATTAGCCGCTCTCCCAATTTTCGGCCGCTCGACGCGCACTGATCGCGTCTGTCTTAGGCCCTAGAGAACAATATTCATGAAGAAGCTGTGTTTGCTGGGCTTGCTGGTCAGCCTGGCCAGTCACCCTGCCCTGGCCGCCGCCACGCCGGTATCGGCCCAGGAAAAACCCTTTTCCGATGCGGTCCTGCAGAACAAGGACGCCTTCATCGACAACCTGCTCAAGCAGATGACCCTGGATGAAAAGATCGGCCAGTTGCGCCTGATCAGCATCGGTCCGGAAATGCCCCGCGAGATGATCCGCAAGGAAATCGCCGCCGGCCGCATCGGCGGCACCTTCAACTCCATCACCCGCCCGGAAAACCGGCCGATGCAGGACGCGGCCATGCGCAGCCGGCTGAAGATCCCGATGTTCTTCGCCTATGACGTGATCCACGGCCACCGCACGATTTTCCCGATCCCCCTGGCCCTGGCGTCGAGCTGGGACATGGACGCCATCGGCCGCTCCGGGCGCATCGCCGCCCAGGAAGCCAGCGCCGACAGCCTGGACATCACCTTCGCGCCGATGGTCGACATCTCCCGCGACCCGCGCTGGGGCCGCACCTCCGAAGGCTTCGGCGAAGACACCTACCTGGTCTCGCGCATCGCCCAGGTCATGGTCAAGGCCTACCAGGGCGACAGCCCGAAGAACGCCGACAGCATCATGGCCAGCGTCAAGCACTTCGCCCTGTACGGCGCGGTGGAAGGCGGTCGCGACTACAACATCGTCGACATGAGCCCGCTGAAGATGTACCAGGACTACCTGCCGCCCTACCGCGCCGCGATCGACGCCGGAGCCGGCGGGGTGATGGTGGCGTTGAACTCGATCAACGGCGTGCCGGCCACCTCCAACACCTGGCTGATGAACGACCTGCTGCGCAAGGAGTGGGGCTTCAAGGGCCTGGCGGTGAGCGACCACGGCGCCATCGTCGAGCTGATGCGCCACGGCGTCGCCAAGGACGGCCGCGAAGCCGCCAAGCTGGCGATCAAGGCCGGCATCGACATGAGCATGAACGACTCGCTGTACGCCAAGGAGCTGCCGGGGCTGATCAAGTCCGGCGACGTCAGCCAGCGCGACCTGGACAACGCGGTGCGCGAAGTGCTGGCCGCCAAGTACGACATGGGCCTGTTCGCCAACCCGTACCTGCGCATCGGCAAGGCCGAGCAAGACCCGGCCGACACCAACGCCGAAAGCCGCCTGCACCGTAGCGACGCCCGCGATGTGGCGCGCCGCAGCCTGGTGCTGCTGAAGAACGCCAATGATACCCTGCCGCTGAAAAAGGCCGGCAAGATCGCCCTGGTCGGCCCGCTGGCCAAGGCACCGATCGACATGATGGGCAGTTGGGCCGCCGCCGGCGTGCCGGCGCAATCGGTCACCCTGTTCGACGGCATGAGCCATGCCCTGGGCGACCAGGCGCAACTGATCTACGCCCGTGGCTCGAACATCACCGCCGACAAGGCCGTGGTCGACTACCTGAACTTCCTCAACTTCGATGCCCCGGAAGTGGTGGACGACCCGCGCCCGGCCCAGCAGTTGATCGACGAAGCGGTGCAGGCCGCGCAGCAGGCTGATGTGGTGGTGGCGGCGGTGGGCGAATCGCGGGGCATGTCCCACGAGTCCTCGAGCCGTACCGACCTGCACATCCCGGCCAGCCAGCGCGAGCTGATCAAGGCCCTCAAGGCCACCGGCAAGCCGCTGGTGCTGGTATTGATGAACGGCCGGCCGCTGGCGCTGCTCGACGAGAACGAACAGGCCGACGCGATCCTGGAAACCTGGTTCAGCGGCACCGAAGGCGGCAATGCCATCGCCGACGTGCTGTTCGGCGACTACAACCCGTCCGGCAAGCTGCCGATCACCTTCCCGCGTTCGGTGGGGCAGATCCCGACCTACTACAACCACCTGACCATCGGCCGGCCGTTCACCCCGGGCAAGCCGGGCAACTACACCTCGCAGTACTTCGACGACACCACAGGTCCCCTGTTTCCGTTCGGTTATGGCCTGAGCTACACCACCTTCAGCCTGTCGGACATGGCCCTGTCGTCTACCACCCTGAACAAGAGCGGCACGCTCGAGGCCAGCGTGACCCTGAAGAACACCGGCAAGCGCGACGGCGAAACCGTGGTGCAGCTGTATATCCAGGATGTCGCCGGGTCCATGATCCGCCCGATCAAGGAACTCAAGGGCTTCCAGAAAGTACAGCTCAAGGCCGGCGAACAGAAGGTGATCCGCTTCAGCATCAGCGAAGACGACCTGAAGTTCTACAACGCCCAGCTCAAGTACGCCGCGGAACCGGGCGAGTTCAAGGTCGAGATCGGTCTGGACTCCCGGGACGTCAAGCAACAGAGCTTCGAACTGTTGTAACCCTCCCCCTCGGCCTCGCTCCTATGTAGGAGCGAGGCTTGCCCGCGATAGCGATTTCCCTGACACACCGCGCTGCCCGCATCGCCAGCAAGCTTGGCTCCTACAGAAGCACAAGCCGCGCCAGGCCTCGCGATAGCGTTTTCCCTGACATGTCCCATCGCGAGCAAGCTCGCTCCTACAGAAAAGCGCCGCTGTTCATACCGATCGTGCAGGAGCGAGCTTGCTCGCGATAAGGCCCGTTCAGTCGCGGCGATTGAGCAGGTTCACCACCAACCGGTCCACCCAGCCCCAGATCCGCTGCTTGACCCGCCGCCACAGCGGGCGTTTTTTCCAGGCTTCGAGGCTGACTTCCTGGCTCTGGTCGAAGTCGGCGAGGAAGCTCGCAAGCACCGCATCGGTCAGTGGCAGGTCGAGGGCTTCAAGGTTGGCCTCGAGGTTGAAACGCAGGTTCCAGTGATCGAAATTGCACGAGCCGATGCTCACCCAATCGTCGATCAGCACCATCTTCAGGTGCAGGAAACGTGGCTGGTATTCGAAGATCTTCACCCCGGCCCGCAGCAGGCGCGGGTAATAACGATGCCCGGCATAACGCACCGACGGATGATCGGTGCGCGGCCCGGTCAGCAGCAGGCGCACGTCCACCCCACGTCCGGCCGCGCGGCGCAGGGAGCGGCGGACCTTCCAGGTCGGCAGGAAATACGGGGTCGCCAGCCAGATCCGCCGTTGCCCGCTGTTCAGCGCACGCACCAGCGATTGCAGAATGTCCCGATGTTGCCGGGCGTCGGCATAGGCCACCCGGCCCATGCCCTCGCCCTGGGCCGGCACGCGCGGCAGGCGGGGCAGACCGAAGTTCGATGCGGGCTTCCAGGCGGTGCGATAGCGGTTGGCGATCCACTGCCGGTCGAACAGCATCTGCCAGTCGAGCACCAGCGGGCCGCTGATCTCCACCATGACCTCATGCCAGTCGCAGCTGTCCTGCAATGGGTTCCAGAATTCATCGGTCACCCCGGTGCCGCCGACCACCGCCAGCTCCTGATCCACCAGCAACAACTTGCGGTGGTCGCGATACAGGTTTCGCACCCCGCGGCGCCAGCTCAGGCGATTGTAGAAACGCAGTTCGACCCCGGCGCCGGTCAGGCGCTGGCGCAGGCCCATGGTGAAAGCCAGGCTGCCGTAGTCATCGAACAGGCAACGCACCCGCACCCCGCGCTCGGCGGCCTGGGTCAGGGCCTGGACCATGGCCTCGGCGCAGGCGCCCGCCTCCACCAGGTACAGCTCCAGTTCCACCTGCTCGCGGGCCCGGGCAATCGCCACCAGCATCCGCGGGAAAAAACTCGGACCATCGATCAGCAGCTCGAAACGATTGCCTTCACGCCAGGGAAAGACCGCGCCCGCCATATCAACGCGCCGTGAAGATCAGCACCGCACCCACCGGCACCGACAGGCTGATCGCCGACAGGCCGGCCGCCTTGCGCAGGGTTTCGAGCCCTGGCACCAGGTCGAAATCGGCAGCATTGAGCACCAGCGGCTCCAGGGTCACCACCTGGAAGCGTCGGTCATCCAGGCGCGTGGCCAGCAGTTCGGCGGTGTATTCGTGTTGTTTGCCGTGCAGGGTGACATTGAGCGGCAGACGCAATTCGATCTGTGCGCCGGACGCCAAGTCGTTGATCGGCCGCAGATTGATCTGCGCATTGATCAGGGCATCCGGATGCCGGTCGATCTCGAACAGCTCCTTGCGCATGCGTTCGTCGCGCAGCGGAATCCCGCTGTTGATCGAGTCCAGCTCGACTTCCAGCTGTGCCATGCCCTTGGCGTCGACCTTGCCGTGCAGGACCAGGAAACGATGGACTTCGGAAACATTGGCATTTTTGGTGGTGACTAAAGACAGGCGCGAGGACTCGTTGTCCAGGTACCAGTTGGCCTGGGCCGGCCAGGCCGCGCAGGCCAGTAGCAAAGCGGCCAGGGCCTTGGGGAAAGAGGCGTTGAACATGGAAGACTCATGGGGTCGAGAAATCTGAGCCGAACCTTAACCGGCCCGCGTGCGCTTGCAAACAGCGACAGGGCCGTGAACGGCGAATACTCGGAGTGCATAAAGACGAAAAAGATCCCCGCCCCCCTGTCGCCGCTGCCGCAGGCCGCGATGGGCTTGCAGCGGCCCCGAGCAGGGTAGCCGGTGGTCCGGATACGCCGCCATGCCAAGCCGAGCGGCTGAGTCTAGATCAAGCTGCGCTCGACATCGTGGACAGTGGCCGCGAGGCTGGCCAGGTGCAAACTCAGCACCCGCTCCACCGGCGCCTGGTCCATCGGCCAGTGCAAGGCCATGCTGCCCACCAGCCGGCCCTGGTCGCGAATCGGCAGGGCCACGGCGCGGATCAGGAACGGCAACCGCACCGGGTACTCCCAATAACCCTCGGTGCGCTGGCCGAAACCCTGATGCTGGGATTGCTCGCAAGCGCGGTACTGGTCTTCCTGGGGCACCCGCTCACGGACGGCCAGGCGCTGGACCTGCTCGTGATCCAGCTCGGCCAGGCAGGCCTTGCCCATCGCCGAATGGAACAAGCTCGAATAGTGGCCGACGATCTGGCAGTTATGCGGATAACGCTTGCGCAGCACCGCCGGGATCGAACTCTCCATGACCTCCAGGCGCTCGCCGTCGAAACACGACAGGTCGACCACCAGCCCGGTGCGTTCGCTCAACGCCTGCAACCAGGGCGCGGCGCGCTCCACCAACTGCCGCTTGAAGCGTTGCTGCTGGTCGCCGAACAACCGCCTGGCGCACAGCCGATAGCGCCGGTCGCTCAGGCCGCGATAGATCCAGCCCTGCTCCTGCAACGTCAGGAGCATGCGCGACACCGTGGCCTTGGGCAGCGCCGTCAGGTAGTGCAGTTCCTCCAGGCCCAGGGCCTGGTGCTGGCCCAGCAGTTCGACGATCGCCAAGGCCCGTTCGACCGAACGCACACTGCCGGTTTCTACCTTGCTGGCCATATGCCGACCTCCCTGATAAGCGGATGGATGAGCGTTTTACGCAGCAAGATGCGGGCCCGATAAACCCGCACACCCCGGTTCGAGGGTTACAACGGATGACCAGGCGGCCGACGCTTGACCCACTGCGTCAATTGTTCATGGGCATGACCGAGCTGCAACACCGCCCGGTCGGCCTGGGCCGGGCCGATGATCTGCAGGCCCATGGGCAAGCCCGCCGGACTGAAGCCGACCGGCACGCTGAGGCTCGGCAGGCCGGCCAGGGTCGGGCCGATCACCACTTCCATCCAGCGATGGTAGGTGTCCATCTCCCGCCCTCCGACAAAGCGTGGCCAGGGCACCCCTGCATCGAAAGGGAACACCTGGGCACTGGGCAGCAGCAGGAAATCGTAACGTTCGAACAGGCGCTCCAGGGCCAGATACCAGTCGCTGCGAACCTGCGAGGCGCGGTAGACCTCCGCCGCGCTCAGGCCCAGCCCGCCCTCGACTTCCCACTGCGCCTCGGGCTTGAGCAGGTGGCGCTTCTGCGGATCGGCATACAGCGGCCCCAAGTTGCCCTGGACCAGCCAATGCCGGTGCACCAGCCAGCACTGCCACAGCGCCGCCATGGAAAACGCCGGCTGGCAGGCCTCGACCTCGCAACCCAGTTGGCGAAAGTCCCCCAGCGCCGCTTCGCACAGCGCCAGCACGCCGTCGTCCATGGCCAGGTAGCCGTCGAAGTCCCCCAGCCAGCCCAGGCGCACACCGCGAAAATCCCGTTGCAAGGGCTCGTTGAAGATCGCCGGATCGTCCTTCAGCGACAAGGGCACTCGCGGATCGTACCCGGCCTGGGTGCCCAGCAGGCGCGCGATATCGGCCACGCTGCGGCCCATCGGCCCCTCGGTGGCCAGTTGCTGGACGAACAGCTCCGGTGCCGGGCCATGGGGCACCCGGCCCTGGGACGGGCGCAGGCCAAAGACATTGTTGAAGGCCGCCGGGTTGCGCAACGAACCCATCATGTCGCTGCCATCGGCCACCGGCAGCATGCGCAGCGCCAGGGCCACCGCCGCCCCGCCACTGCTGCCGCCGGCATTCAGACTCGGGTCGTAGGCGTTGCCGGTGGTGCCGAACACCTTGTTGTAGGTCTGCGAGCCCAGGCCGAACTCCGGCACGTTGCTCTTGCCGACGATGATCGCCCCGCTGGCCCGGACCCGCGCCACACAGATGGCGTCGTGGACCGGTATCTGTTCGGCGAACAGCGGCGAGCCCAGGGTGGTGCGCAGTCCGGCGGTGGCCGCCAGGTCCTTGATCGCCTGGGGCATGCCGTGCATCCAGCCCATGGACTGGCCCCGGTCCAGCTGGCGGTCGCGCGCCTCGGCCTCGGCCAGCAACACCTGGCGTTCGCGCAGTGACACCAGGGCATTGACCCGCGGGTTGCAGCGCTCGATCCGGTCCAGGTAGGCCGACATCACTTCGCGACAGGAAAACCTGCGGGCGTGGATCGCCCGGGACAGTTCGACGGCGCCCAGCTCAACGATGGGGCCAAAGTCTTGTGCTGCGATATCCATCAAGGTTTCACCCCGAAATTCAGTGCGCTCGGTTTCTTCTCTCTGGGTGCCTCATGCAGGCAATAAGTGCCCAGCAGCGTCAGCACGCAGGCGAACAATACATAAAACGCCGGGGCCACCGGGGTGCCCAGCACCTTGCTGAGCCAGGTCACGATCAGCGGGGCAAAGCCGCCGAAGACCATGACCGCCACGTTGTAGGCCACCGACACCCCGGTGGAGCGCACCTGTACCGGGAACTGTTCGGCCAGCGCGGTCGGCGCCGGGCCGAAGAAGCCGCCGATGGCGCTGCACAGCAGCACCTGCATCACCAGCAGCCGCTCGATCGACGGCGCCGCGGCCACCCAGGCGTACAGCGGGTAGACCATGACAAAAAACGCCAGGGTAAAGGCCAGCAACACCGGGCGCCGCCCCAGCCGGTCCGACAGGGCGCCGGACAACGGAATCACCACCGTCATCAGCGCCACCGCGAACATCTGCACCAGCAACACCTGGTCCAGCGGCAAGCCGAGGTTCTTGTGGGCGAAGGTCGGCATGTTCACCAGCACCACGTAGAACGACACCGTCGCGCCACAGGCCAGGCCCATGGACACCAGGATGCTGCGCCGATGCTCGCGTATGATCTGCATCAAGCCCGGGCCGTTGCCGCGCACCTGCTTGCGGGCCTCGACGAAGGCTTCCGGCTCTTCCATGTACTTGCGGATCCACAGGCCCACCGGACCGATCAGCAGGCCGATCACGAACGGCAGGCGCCAGCCCCACAGATCGAGGTTCTCGGGCGAGAACAAATGGGTGACCAACGCCACCATCGCCGCCCCGGAGAACACCGCCAGGCATTGCCCGACCAGTTGCCAGGAGCCATACAGGCCCTTGCGATGGGCCGGCGCGCTTTCCACCAGGAAGGCCGTGGCGCTGGCGTATTCGCCGCCGGTGGCGAAGCCCTGCAGCATGCGCGCGACCACGATCATCAGCGGCGCGCCCATGCCAATGGCCGCGTAGTTGGGAGCAAAGGCGATCAGGGCGATGGAGACCGTCATCAGGCGAATGATCAGCTGCATGGCGGCCTTGCGACCTTTGCGATCCGAGTACATGCCCAGCAGGATGCCACCCACCGGGCGCATGAAAAAACCCACGCCAAAGGTGGCCAGGGCCATCAGCAGCGAGGCGTAGTCGTCGTCGGAGGGAAAAAACTGCCGGGCGATGATGCTCGCCAAAAAGCCGTAGACGATGAAGTCGTACCACTCCAAGGCGTTGCCGATCACGGCGGCGACCACTTGCCGGGTACGCGAAACACTGGATCTCGAGGCATGCATGAGCGCTGTCCTTCTATTCTTGTCGGGCCTCTCGGGTAACGAGTCGGGCCCTTATCGGGAAGTGCCGGGCGCCACGGCGCCCGATTCAGCGGCAGAAGAAAGGGGAAACTCAGGCCGGCTCGAGCCAGCTCTCGGCCAGCGCGGCCCAATAGGCGGCGCCGGTCAGCAGGATGTCGTCGTTGAAGTCGTAGCCGGGGTTGTGGACCATCGGCCGGGACAGGCCGTTGCCGATGAACAGGTAGCTGCCGGGGCAGCGTTGCAGCATCCAGGCGAAGTCTTCGCTGCCCATCAGCTTGCGCGTGTTGCCGTCGACCGCCTGCTCGCCCAGCAGCGCCACACCCACCTGGCGGGCGAATTCGGTCTGCTCCGGGCTGTTGACCAGTACCGGATAGGCCGGGCGGTGTTCGATGCTGGCCGAGCAGCCGAAGCTCTGGGCCTGGGTGTGGATGATCGCCTTGACCCGTTCGAGCATCTGCTCGCGCACCGGCGCGTTCAGCGCCCGCAGGCTCAGGCGCAGCAGCGCCTGTTGCGGAATGACGTTGGCCGCCTCGCCGGCCTGCAGCGCACCGACCGTCACCACCGCCGCCTCCTGGGCATCGATGTTGCGCGCCACCACGGTTTGCAAGGCCATCACCACACTGGCCGCGGCCACCAGCGGATCGACCGTCAGGTGCGGCATCGAACCGTGCCCGCCCACGCCTTCGAGGGTCACGGTGAGCAGGTCCTGGGAGGCCATCATCGGCCCTTGGCGAAAGCCCAGGTGGCCGGCCGGCAGCCCCGGCATGTTGTGCATGCCGAACAGCGCATCGCAGGGGAAACGCTCCAGCAGGCCGTCCGCGAGCATTGCTTCGGCGCCGCCCTGGCCTTCTTCGGCCGGCTGGAAAATCAGGGTCAGGGTGCCGTCGAACCGGCGCGTGGCCGCCAGGTAGCGCGCCGCGCCGAGGAGCATGGCGGTGTGGCCGTCGTGCCCGCAGGCGTGCATGCACCCGCTGTGGCGACTGCTGTAGGCCACGCCGCTGTTCTCGATGATCGGCAAGGCGTCCATGTCGGCGCGCAACCCCAGCCGGCGCGGGCTGCTACCGTTGCGCAGCACACCGACCACCCCGGTCTTGCCGATCCCGCTATGCACCTGGTAGCCCCACTCCTGCAGGGAGCGGGCGACCAGCGCCGAGGTGCGGTTCTCCTCGAAGCCGAGTTCGGGGTGGGCGTGGATGTCCTGGCGCACGGCGCGCAGGTCGCTGGCAACGTCGTCGAGCCAGGCAAAGATATGCGGGAAACGGGTCATGACGTATCTCCTTGGCCGGGTGTAATCCCGTTCTTTTTTTCGGAGCGTCTCACGGTGCAGCAAGGCGTGATCGCGGCGTGCCCTCAGATAACCGCGAGCCATCGCCTGCGACAATCAAATGTGGTTCCACAGGGTGGAACCTTGTGCGGGGAGCCAATAAGCATGGGGGCTGGCAGGCCCGGGAAAGGATTACCGATCGTTGCGCGGCGCCGTTCAGGGCTCCAGTCGACAGCCCTGGCGTTCGCTCAGCCAGACAGCACTGTGGCTGCGCCCCAGGCCGCTGGCGCTCACCCGCTTGTGCCCGGCATCGTCCTGCAGGCTTTTGAGCGGCAGGTACTGCTGCACATAACCTTCGCAGTACTCGGCGTCGTTATGCATCACGTAGCGGCAGGAACAGTACTCCTTGGCGCTGTAGGCACTGAGGATGTCCGGGAAGGCCCGCAGGGCGATCCGCTCGTGCCAGCCCCAGCCAAGCAAGGCCAGCAGCGCCAGCAACAGCAGGCTGGCGAAGGGATGGCGCACGACCCACGGACGCCGGCTCATGGCTGCACCTGCCGGGCGAAGGCCGCCTGGGCCAGTTTGAGCAGCTCGTTGTGGCTATAGCGGCCGTCGCGGTCGTCGGCATAACGCACGATCACCAGCCCGGCGCTGGGGATCACGTACAACGCCTGCCCCCAATGGCCCAGCGCCGCGAAGGTATCGGCCGGTGCGTCCGGCCAGGGCGATGGGGCGCCGCCGACGGCGCGATTGAGCCACCAGTGGCCACCGGGCACCTGCTCGTCCTGGTTCGCCTGATAACCGGCGAACGGCGTGCGACTGAATTCGACCCAGTCCCTGGGCAACAACTGGCGCTCGCCCCAGCGTCCGTCGCGCAGCATCAACAGGCCGACCCGCGCCAGGTCCCGCGCGGTGAGGTAGGCATAGGACGAACCGACGAAGGTGCCGCTGGCGTCGCTTTCCCACACGGCGTAGGTAATGCCCAGGGGCTCGAACAGCGCCTGCCAGGGATAGTCGGCATAACGCTGGGCTCCCAGCATGCCTTTCAGGGCCGCCGACAGCAGGTTGCTGTCGCCGCTGGAGTAACGAAACACCTGCCCTGGCGCGCTGAAGGCCGGATGCTCGGCGGTAAAGGTCGCCATATCGCCGTGGCCACGGGTGTAGAGCATGGCCACCACCGAGGACTTCAGTGGCGCGTACTCATAATCCTCCTGCCAGTCCAGGCCCGAGGCCCAGTGCAGCAGGTCGGCCAGGCTGATGTCCGGGTGCTGGCGCAACGCCGGAAGAAAACTGGCGGCCTTGTCCTGCAGCTGGAAACGCCCTTCGCCATAGGCCACCCCCAACACCGCGGCCAACAGGCTTTTGCTGATGGACCAGGTCAGGTGCGGGGTGTCGGCGTTGGTCGGGCCGGCATAACGCTCATAGATCAACTGGCCATCACGGATCACCAGCAAGGCATCGCTGCGGATCCCCAGCCGGGTCGCCTCGTTGCGGGGCGCGAAGGCGTAGGCCTCCAGTGCCTCGAGGGCCGGGCCGCGGGCCGCGGGGCCCTCGCTCCATTGCGCCCCGGGCCAGTTCTCGGCCCAGGCCGGTGGGAGCATGAATAGCAGCGTGAGCAGCAGGGTCGAGCCTTTGAGCATGGCGGGAACTCGGACAAGGGAACCCGCTGAGGGTAGACCAGGGAGATGACAGTTTTTTGCCCGGAGGCGGGCCTTGGCCTCTATCGCGAGCAAGCTTCACTCCTACATCGCAAGGCTGACGCTGATGAATCAGTTCCACGTCTGCCCCTGCCCCTGCCCCCGTGTAGGAGCGAGCTTGCTCGCGATGAGCCCGAGAACGCCGCATTCATCCGGTGGATCCGCTTTATCGTTGACGACCATCGCGAGCAAGCTCGCTCCTACAGAAAAGCACTGCCGCGGGCCATCCTTCCTTTATATAGCCAGCGCCTTGGCCAGGCGTTTGCTCCGCGCCCCCGCCGCCAGGTCCAGCACTGCCCGATCGCGCTTCCACAATTCGGCCCACTCCGGCGGGCCATCGGCAAAGGCTTGCTCAAGGGCCGGCTTGAGCCCGTCGAACTGGGCGAACAGCCCGCCCAGCAATACATGCCCACTGCCCAGCGACGGGTTCTGCCGGCTGACTTCCGCGCAACCGGCGAGCAAGGCCAGCAATTGCAGGAGCAGGGTCTGCGGCCAGCCGTTGTCCTGGCCGACGCCATACAGCCAGGCCGTCATGGCGCTGAGTACATAAATGTCCTCCAGGGTGCGGAAGGGTTTGACGTAGGCATCCCAGCCGTCGCCCGCCAGCAGTTCGCACAGGGCGTTATCCAGTTGCAGGCGGCCATGGCTGATGTCCGGCATCAACGGGATCGCCGGCAGCTTGTCGACCTTGACCCCGGGCTCGCCGGCGTAGACCACCGCCAGGCTCAGGCGCGGCGACTCGCCTGGCGCCTCGCAGCGGGCGGCGATCAGCAGCCAGTCGGCGGCATCGCCGGCGGTGACGAAGTCTTTGTGCCCGCTCAGGTGCAGGTCCTTCAGGCGAGTACGCATATCGGCCGGGCGCAGGCTGCGCTGCTCGGTGGCGCACAGGGCACCCAGGCGCAGTGGTGCGCTGGGCCAGAGCATGCGCAAGGCCGCCTGGTAGCCCACCAGGAAGGCCAGCCCCGGGGTGGCCATCAGCCGTCCGCCGCGCACCGCCAGCTCGAAGGGCGTCACCGGTCCCAGCTCTTCTAACAACGCGGCATAACCCTCGGCCAGGTCCGGATGGGCGGGCAGTCGGCGACGGCTGTGCAGCAGGGCTTGCCAGGGCATAAGCGGGTCCTCAGGGGCTGTCATATAAGCATCACCAAAGCTTCATGGCGATGACACCGGGGCTACATAGCCTGACTTTGCACAACAAAGTCGATCGGCTGCAACCCAAGGCGGGTCAGTGGCCCGCACGGAGATTCACAATGACTCAGATCGCCCGCATCAGCGAAACCGGCAATGAACGCCGCCTGCAAGCCGAGCGCCTGGTTGGCGCCGCGGCCCTGCAAGAAGCCCAGGCCCTGCGCTTCAACGTCTTCAGCGGCGAGTTCAACGCCAAACTGAAAGGCGCTGAGCTGGGTCTGGACATGGATGACTATGATGTCCACTGCAGCCACATCGGCGTGCGTGACTTGAACAGCGGCCGCCTGGTCGCCACCACCCGCCTGCTCGACCACCAGGCCGCCAGCAGCCTGGGGCGTTTCTACAGCGAAGAAGAATTCAGCCTGCACGGCCTGGTCCAGCTCAAGGGCCCGATCCTGGAAATCGGCCGCACCTGCGTCGACCCGGCCTACCGCAACGGCGGCACCATCGCCGTACTCTGGGGCGAGTTGGCCGAAGTGCTCAACCAGGGCGGCTACAGCTACCTGATGGGCTGCGCCAGCATCCCGATGCAGGACGGCGGGGTGCAGGCCCACGCGATCATGCAGCGCCTGCGCGAACGCTACCTGTGCACCGAGCACCTGCGCGCCGAACCGAAGAACCCGCTGCCGAACCTCGACCTTCCGTCCAACGTCATTGCCGAGATGCCGCCGCTGCTCAAGGCCTACATGCGCCTGGGCGCGAAGATCTGTGGCGAGCCGTGCTGGGACCAGGACTTCCAGGTGGCCGACGTGTTCATCCTGCTCAAGCGCGACGAGCTGTGCCCGCGCTACGCCCGTCACTTCAAGGCGGCCGTGTGATGCGCCGGCTAAGGGTCTACGGGCGCATCGCCCGCGTACTGCTGGTGGTGGCGCTGGGCCTGGGCATGGCCTGCGTGTTCGGCGTGTTCGAGCGCCTGGGCATCGCCAACTCCATGGTCCGGCGCCAGCGCTGGTCGCGCTTTTTCATGGCGCGCCTGAGCAATGCCCTGCCCTTCGGCGTGACGGTGCACGGCGAGTTGCCCAAGCAGCCGATGCTGTGGGTCAGCAATCACGTGTCCTGGACCGACATCCCGTTGCTCGGCGCGCTGACGCCGCTGTCGTTCCTGTCCAAGGCCGAAGTGCGCACCTGGCCGGTCGCCGGCTGGCTGGCCGCCAAGGCTGGCAGCCTGTTTATCCGTCGCGGTTCGGGCGACAGCCAGTTGATCCGCAAACAGATGACCCGCCATCTGCAGCAGACCCACCCGCTGCTGATGTTCCCCGAAGGCACCACCACCGACGGTCGCAGCCTGCGCACCTTCCACGGGCGCCTGCTGGCCAGCGCCATCGAGGCCGACGTGGCGTTGCAGCCGGTGGCCATTCGTTACCTGCGCGATGGCGATATCGATCCGCTGGCGCCGTTCATCGGCGACGATGATTTACTGTCGCACCTGATGCGCCTGTTCGCCAACGACCAGGGTCGGGTGGAAATCCATCTGCTCAAGCCGATTGCCTGCCAGGGCCAGGAACGCGCCGCGTTGGCGTTCCAGGCGCAGCAGGCGGTGCAGAAGGTCCTGTTTGGCGATATCGCCCAGCCAGCCGAACCACGGCGTGCCGACAACCTGATCGCCGCCTGAACCCTGTGGGAGCAAGCTTGTTCGCGAAAAGAACCTGAGTCTTGAGCCGTACTCAAGGATCTCATCGCGAGCAAGCTGGCTCCTACACGGGATGGATATGTTGCGCGGCGAATGCCTGCAACTGCGGGTAGAACGCCTGGAAGTCCTCGCTCAACGGCTGATACAACCGTTCCAGCTCGCCCATCGCCGCCGCCAGCTCTTCCGGGCGCGACAGGCGCCGGGCAATCCCCCGCAACACCTGCTCCAGCACCTCGAACTCGCGGTAGGAACCCAGCCAGTCATGGGCGGCCATGTGCGGCGCGATCTGCGCCAGGCGCCCGGGCAACCGGGGTTCGGCCGCCAGTACCCGATACACGTCCGAAGTGAACAATTCCAACGGCCGGTCGGCATAGAGCGCCCAGTCCCGGGCCAGGCAGTGGTCGAAAAACACGTCCAGCACAATGCCGGCGTAACGCCGGCGGGTCAGGGAAAAACGCGACAGCGACTCGCCCACCAGCGGATGGCGGTCGGTAAAGAGGTCGATGCTGCGATGCAGCTGGATAGCCGCCTCGATCTCCGGGTCGAACTGGCCCTGCAGGCGCCCTTTGACGAAGTCGCCATACAGACTGCCGAGTAATTGACCGGGGCGCTGGCCGCCGAGATGCAGATGTGCGAGATAATTCATTCGCGCAGCTTAGCATCGCGCCCCACATATCGTTATAACCCGATATACCGATTAACGCTGATCTCAGATCAAAATCATATTGGTATATCGCGAAATAGCGATTTAAAGTTCGCCTCATCGCGATATAACGTTTTACGGAAAACGAGCACCGCCATGTCCATCGACCTCGACGAAATAATAAAAGCCCTGGCACACCCAGTACGACGAGACATCCTTATCTGGCTCAAGGACCCGAAGGTCCAGTTCCCCGATCAGACCCACAACCACGAGTACGGCATCTGCGCCGGACAGATCGACCAACGCTGCGGCCTGTCGCAGTCGACCGTCTCCGCGCACCTGGCGACCTTGCAGCGGGCGGGCCTGATCAGCAGCCAGAAAGCCGGCCAATGGCACTTTTTCAAACGCAACGAGGATGTGATCCAAGCCTTCCTCGAAGCGCTCACCCAAGAACTCAGCAGCAGACGCTGACAAGGACCCGACAATGCCCCTCTCGCTCCTCATCCTGGCCTTGAGCGCCTTCGCCATCGGCACCACCGAGTTCGTCATCATGGGCCTGCTGCCCGATGTGGCGAACGACCTGGGTGTGTCGATCCCCGGCGCCGGCTGGCTGGTGACCGGCTACGCCCTGGGCGTGGCCATCGGCGCCCCCTTCATGGCCCTGGCCACCGCCAGGCTGCCGCGCAAGGCCGCCCTGGTAGCGTTGATGGGGATCTTCATCGTCGGCAACCTGCTGTGTGCACTGGCCAGTGACTACGACGTGCTGATGTTCGCCCGTGTGGTCACCGCCCTGTGCCATGGCGCCTTCTTTGGTATCGGTTCGGTGGTCGCGGCAGGCCTGGTGCCCGCCAACAAGCGAGCCTCCGCCGTGGCCCTGATGTTCACCGGCCTGACCCTGGCCAACGTGCTCGGGGTCCCGCTGGGCACCGCCCTGGGCCAGCAGGCCGGCTGGCGTTCGACCTTCTGGGCGGTGACCGTGATCGGCGTGATTGCCCTGATCGGCCTGATCCGCTTCCTGCCGGCCAAGCGCGACGAAGAGAAGCTCGACATGCGTTCGGAACTGGTCGCCCTCAAGGGCGCCGGGATCTGGCTGTCGCTGAGCATGACCGCGCTGTTCTCCGCCTCGGTGTTCACCCTGTTCACCTATGTCGCCCCGCTGCTGGGCGAGGTGACCGGCGTCTCGCCCCAGGGCGTGACCTGGACCCTGGTGCTGATCGGCCTGGGCCTGACCCTGGGCAACATCATCGGCGGCAAGATGGCCGACAAAAGCCTGTCGGGCACCCTGGTCGGCGTGCTGATCGCCATGGCCGTGACCAGCTCCGTGCTGACCTGGACCAGCGTTGCGCTGATCCCCACCGAAATCACTCTGTTCCTCTGGGCCACCGCCTGCTTCGCCGCGGTGCCAGCCCTGCAGGTCAACGTGGTGACCTTCGGCAAGGCCGCGCCGAACCTGGTGTCCACGCTGAACATCGGCGCCTTCAACATCGGCAACGCCCTGGGCGCCTGGGTCGGCGGCAGCGTCATCGCCCACGGCTACGGCCTGGTCAACGTGCCGCTGGCCGCCGCCGCGCTGGCATCCTGGCCCTGCTGGTGACGCTGATTACCTTTCGCCAGGGCGGCAACGCCGATCTGGCTCCTGCGACCAACTGATACGTTCATCTAAAGAAGGGTGTATTTCATGACGACTATTTTCGACCCGATCAAACTCGGCGACCTCGAGCTGGCCAACCGCATCATCATGGCGCCGCTGACCCGCTGCCGCGCCGACGAAGGCCGCGTGCCGAATGCGCTGATGGCCGAGTACTACGTGCAACGCGCCTCCGCCGGCCTGATCCTCAGCGAGGCCACTTCGGTGACCCCGATGGGTGTCGGCTACCCGGACACCCCGGGCATCTGGTCCAACGACCAGGTGCGCGGCTGGAGCAACGTGACCAAGGCCGTTCACGGCGCGGGCGGCAAGATCTTCCTGCAGCTGTGGCACGTGGGCCGGGTTTCCCACCCGAGCTACCTGAACGGCGAAGCGCCAGTCGCGCCCAGCGCCATCCAGCCCAAGGGCCACGTCAGCCTGGTGCGCCCGCTGGCCGACTACCCGACCCCGCGCGCCCTGGAAACCGCTGAAATCGCCGATATCGTCGATGCCTACCGGGTCGGCGCCGAGAATGCCAAGGCCGCCGGTTTCGACGGCGTGGAAATCCACGGCGCCAACGGCTACCTGCTGGACCAGTTCCTGCAAAGCTCCACCAACCAGCGCACCGACCAGTACGGCGGTTCCCTGGAAAACCGTGCTCGCCTGCTGCTGGAAGTGACCGACGCCGCCATCGAAGTCTGGGGCGCCGGCCGTGTCGGCGTACACTTGGCGCCACGGGCCGACTCCCATGACATGGGCGACGACAACCTGGCCGAAACCTTTACTTATGTCGCTCGCGAGCTGGGCAAACGCGGTATCGCCTTTATCTGCTCCCGCGAGAAAGAAGGCGCCGACAGCCTCGGCCCACAACTGAAAGAAGCCTTTGGCGGCCCCTACATCGCCAACGAACGTTTCACCAAGGACAGCGCCAACGCCTGGCTGGCCAGCGGCAAGGCCGACGCCGTGGCCTTCGGTGTGCCCTTCATCGCCAACCCGGACCTGCCGGCCCGCCTGAAGGCCGATGCCCCGCTGAACGACGCGCGTCCCGAGCTGTTCTATGCCAAGGGCCCGGTCGGCTATATCGACTATCCGACGCTGTAAGGCGCTTCAATAAAAAAGCCCCGGACTCGCAAGAGCCGGGGCTTTTTCCTGCGCGTTCACCTGTAGGAGCGAAACTTGCTCGCGATAAACCCAAGGGCAGCGGGTAGCTTCAGGTACACCGCGTTATCGTTGACCACCCTCGCGAGCCAGCTTCGCTCCTACAGAAGGTAGGGTGCGATCAGCCGCGTTGGCGCTGGCCCCAGGCCACGGCCAGGCCGCTGAGGCAGATCACCACGATCCCGACTATGCCGAAACTGTCCGGGGTGTGATCGAAAATCAGGTAGCCGTACATGCCCGCGAACAGGATCTGCCCGTAGCTGAATGGCGCCAGCATCGCCGGCGCGGCATGACGGAAGGCCTGGGTCAGCAACAGGTGGCCGAGCATGCCGCAGGTGCCGAGGCCGATCATGAACAGGGCGTGCCACAGGGTCGGCGTACTCCAGAAGAACGGCAGCGCCGCGCTCGTGATCAGGCTGTTGAGAATCCCGGTGAGGAAGTTGCTGGTGGTCGGGCTGTCGACCCCGCTGAGCTTGCGGGTGAGCAACTGATAGAAACCAAAACACAACGCCGAACACAGCGGCAGCAGGATCGCCGGGGTGAACAAGGCGCCGCCCGGACGAATCACGATCAAGACCCCGACGAAACCGGCCAGCACCGCCAGCCACTGGCCGCGGGTCACCCTCTCCCCCAGCAATGGCACGGACAAGGCGGTGACCAGCAAAGGCGCGAGGAAGTTGACCGCGGTGGCCTCGGCCAAGGGGATGTAACGCAGGCCGGTGGTGAAAAACAGGCTGGTGCCGATCAGGCACAAGGCACGCAACAGTTGCAGGCCTGGTCGCTTGGTACGCACCACCGCGGAGAAACCGCTGCGCGGCACGAACACCACCAGCATCAACAGCGTGTGCACCACATACCGGGCCCAGACCACCATGACGATGGGGTAGAACCCGGACAGGTATTTGGACAGGGTGTCATGACTGGCGAACAGCAAAACCGCCAGGCAAATCAGTGCGATACCTTTTATCGGTTGCTCGGCACCCTGGTAAGCCGCGCTGCTCACACTCATTCACACACCCGCAACAATTTCCCTACAAAATACGTAGCTCGCTATCTATCAAGATAAAGTCGGTACGTATATAAAGGCATCCCGGTGAGCCGTGACGAATGAAACATCGCGTTTTATAACGCGCAAACGTTGACATCTGCCGACGTAATTCCGCATTTTGTCTCAATGACGCAGGCTGGGACTCAGGCGCAGCATGTCCAATCCGGTATCGATCCAGCGCTCCGCTTCCTTATGGAGTTCGAAACTGTCCGGCGCCAACAGCCACTGATAAAGAATGCCATCAATATAGGCGTGGATGCTGATGGCCGCCCGGGCAGTATCGAGGCTCTCGGGCAGTTGTCCGCGCTTCACGGCATTGCGCAACGCCAGCTCGATATGCACGTTGCAATCCAGGCTGGCCGCGCGACGCTGGCGCCGCAAGTCGCACATTTCGTCAGTGAATTCGCACTTGTGAAACAAAATCTCATTAATGCGTCGGGTTTTCGGGTCCAGGGCAATTTGATGAAACAAATGAATCAGCAGCTTGCGCATGCACCCCAGCGGATCGACTTCTTCTTCGTCTTCACTGGCCCTGGCCATTTCATTCAGCGGCTCGCGCAAGGTATCGAGCATGGCCTGCACCAGATCCGCCTTGTTGCTGAAATGCCAGTAAATAGCTCCACGCGTGACACCGGCCAACGCCGCGATATCGGCCAGGGTGGTACGCGCCACACCGCGCTCGTAGAAGGCTTTCTCGGCCGCCTCGAGTATCTGTTTGCGGGTTTCTTGAGCTTCCTCTTTGGTACGACGGACCATGGCAGTAAACCTCGATCAGGATGTTTCAGCGATGCATGAAGCTCATCTGAATAAATATGGAACGGCATCTCGGGTGCCGTTTGCCCAGCCTACAATTCGACACTTGCAACGGCTTTTGTAACCGAATGGGTACGCCGCCAAGGTATTTACAAACAACCATGAACGTAAGTATATTCCTTAGCAAGCTACTTATCCACTCAGCACTCGTTTTTTACCCTTCCACTTTTCGAGTGCGCATTTTGCGCGCCTGACCCGAGGATCTTCATGCAACTCAAGCCAGCTGTTACCGCTCTGGTCACTGCCGTCGCCCTGGCATCGCTGCTCAGCGGATGTAAAAAGGAAGAGGCGGCTCCCGCCCCACAAGCCCCTCAGGTCGGCGTAGTCACCCTTCAACCTCAAGCCTTTACCCTGACGTCCGAGCTTCCAGGGCGCACCACTGCGTTCCGGATCGCCGAGGTCCGTCCCCAGGTCAACGGCATCATTCTCAAGCGTCTGTTCAAGGAAGGCGGCGACGTCAAGGAAGGCCAGCAGCTCTACCAGATCGACCCATCGGTCTATGAGTCGACCCTCAAGAGCGCCCAGGCCAACCTGCAATCGACCAAGTCGATCTCTGACCGCTACAAGCAGTTGGTCGACGAGCAAGCCGTAAGCCGCCAGGAATACGACACTGCCGTCGCCAACCGCCTGCAATCGGAAGCCGCGCTGCAAAGTGCCCAGATCGACCTGCGCTACACCAAGGTGCTGGCGCCGATCTCCGGGCGTATCGGCCGTTCTTCGGTCACCGAAGGCGCATTGGTCAGCAACGGTCAGTCCACCGCCATGGCAACCATCCAGCAACTCGATCCGATCTACGTCGACGTCACCCAGTCGTCGGTGGAACTGCTCGAGCTGCGCCGCGAGCTGGAAAGCGGTCGCCTGCAGAAGGCTGGCGACAACGCCGCCAAGGTCAAGCTGACCCTGGAAGACGGCAGCCAGTACAAGCTCGATGGCAAGCTGGAGTTCTCCGAAGTGTCGGTCGACGAAACCACCGGTTCCGTGACCCTGCGCGCAGTGTTCCCGAACCCGGAACACACCCTGCTGCCAGGCATGTTCGTGCACGCGCAACTGCAGGCCGGCGTGAATGCCGCGGCGATCCTCGCCCCGCAACAAGGCGTGACCCGCGACCTCAAGGGCACACCGACCGCCCTGGTGGTTGGCCCGGACAACAAGGTTGAACTGCGTCAGCTCAAGGCCAGCCGCACCGTCGGCAACCAGTGGCTGATCGAGGACGGCCTGAAGGCCGGTGATCGCCTGATCACCGAAGGGCTGCAATTCGTCCGACCTGGCGTCGAAGTCAAAGCCAGCGAAGCGACCAACGTACCAGCGAAAAACCCGGCCACTGCACAGGCAACTGACCAAGCTGCAGGCGGCAAAGGGGAGTAAACCATGTCGAAATTTTTTATCGACCGTCCGATTTTCGCCTGGGTAATCGCCCTGGTGATCATGCTGGTCGGGGCTCTATCGATCCTCAAATTGCCGATCAACCAATACCCAAGCATCGCGCCTCCAGCGATCGCCATCTCCGTGACCTACCCAGGCGCTTCCGCACAGACCGTGCAGGACACCGTGGTCCAGGTCATTGAGCAGCAGCTCAACGGTATCGACAACCTGCGTTATGTGTCCTCGGAAAGTAACTCCGACGGCAGCATGACCATTACCGCGACCTTCGAGCAGGGCACCAACTCGGACACTGCACAGGTCCAGGTGCAGAACAAGCTGAACCTGGCCACCCCGCTGCTGCCGCAAGAAGTGCAGCAACAGGGTATCCGCGTGACCAAGGCGGTGAAGAACTTCCTGTTGGTGATCGGTGTGGTTTCCGAGGATGGCAGCATGTCCAAGGACGACCTCTCGAACTACATCGTGTCCAACATGCAGGACCCGATCTCGCGGACCGCGGGCGTGGGTGACTTCCAGGTGTTCGGTGCCCAGTACGCCATGCGTATCTGGCTCGACCCGGCCAAGCTGAACAACTTCAACCTGACTCCGGTTGACGTGAAAAACGCCGTGGCCGCGCAGAACGTCCAGGTGTCGTCCGGCCAGATCGGTGGCTTGCCCGCCCTGCCAGGCCAGCAACTGAACGCCACCATCATCGGCAAGACCCGCCTGCAGACCGCCGAGCAGTTCAAGGCCATCTTGCTGAAGGTCAACGCGGACGGCTCGCAAGTGCGCCTGGGCGACGTCGCCGATGTCGCCCTGGGGGGTGAAAACTACTCCGTCAGTGCCCAGTTCAACGGTGCCCCGGCTTCCGGCCTGGCCGTGAAACTGGCCAACGGCGCCAACGCCCTGGACACCGCCAAGGCCCTGCGCAAGACCATCAGCGACCTGGAACCGTTCTTCCCGCAAGGGATGAAAGTGGTGTTCCCGTACGACACCACCCCGGTGGTGACCGAGTCGATCAAGGGTGTGGTCGAGACCCTGGTCGAAGCGATCGTGCTGGTGTTCCTGGTGATGTTCCTGTTCCTGCAGAACTTCCGCGCCACCGTCATCACCACCATGACCGTTCCGGTGGTGTTGCTGGGTACCTTCGGCATCCTCGCGGCCGCCGGGTTCAGCATCAACACCCTGACCATGTTCGGCATGGTGCTGGCCATCGGCTTGCTGGTGGACGACGCCATCGTCGTGGTGGAAAACGTCGAGCGGGTGATGGCCGAGGAAGGCCTGTCGCCCAAGGAAGCGACCAAGAAGTCCATGGGCCAGATCCAGGGCGCCCTGGTCGGTATTGCCCTGGTGCTGTCGGCGGTACTGCTGCCAATGGCGTTCTTCAGCGGCTCCACCGGGGTGATCTACAAGCAGTTCTCGATCACCGTGGTCTCGGCCATGGCCCTGTCGGTCCTGGTGGCCCTGATTTTCACCCCGGCCCTGTGCGCCACCATGCTCAAGGCCATTCCCCACGGCGAACACGCCGCGCCGAAACGCGGTTTCTTCGGCTGGTTCAACCGTACCTTCGACCGCAGCGTCAAAAGCTACGAGCGTGGCGTGGGCAATATCCTGCGGCACAAGGCGCCTTACCTGCTGGCCTACGTGCTGATCGTGGTCGGCATGATCTGGCTGTTCGCCCGTATCCCGACCGCGTTCCTTCCGGAAGAAGACCAGGGCGTACTGTTCGCCCAGGTACAGACCCCGGCCGGTTCCAGTTCGGAGCGGACCCAGGTGGTCGTCGATGAAATGCGCGCCTACCTGCTGGACAAGGAAAAGGACACCGTGGCCTCGGTCTTCACCGTGAACGGCTTCAACTTTGCCGGTCGTGGCCAGAGTTCGGGCATGGCGTTCATCATGCTCAAGCCGTGGGACGAACGCTCCGTGGAAAACAGCGTGTTCAACCTGGCCGCCCGCGCCCAGCAGCACTTCTTCAGCTTCCGCGATGCGATGGTGTTCGCCTTTGCCCCGCCGGCGGTACTGGAGCTGGGTAACGCCACCGGTTTCGACGTGTTCCTGCAGGACCGCGCCGGTATTGGCCACGAGAAACTGATGGAAGCGCGCAACCAGTTCCTCGGCATGGCGGCGCAGAGCAAGATCCTCTCCCAGGTGCGTCCGAACGGCCTGAACGACGAGCCGCAGTACCAGCTGGAAATCGATGACGAGAAGGCCAGCGCCCTGGGCGTGACCATCTCCGACATCAACAACACCTTGTCGATTGCCCTGGGCAGTAGCTACGTCAACGACTTCATCGACCGCGGTCGGGTGAAGAAGGTGTACATCCAGGGTCAGCCTAACGCTCGCATGAGCCCCGAGGACCTGAAGAAGTGGTACGTGCGCAACAGCGCCGGGACCATGGTGCCGTTCGCCTCCTTCGCCAAGGGCACGTGGATCTACGGTTCGCCGAAACTGGCCCGTTACAACGGCGTGGAAGCGGTGGAAGTCCTGGGTGCCCCGGCGCCGGGCTACAGTACCGGTGAAGCCATGGCCGAAGTCGAGGCCATCGCCAAGAAGCTGCCGGCCGGTGTCGGTATCTCCTGGACCGGCCTGTCCTACGAGGAACGCCTGTCGGGCTCGCAAGCGCCCGCGCTGTACGCCTTGTCGCTGCTGATGGTGTTCCTGTGTCTGGCGGCGCTGTATGAAAGCTGGTCGATTCCGATCGCGGTCATGCTGGTGGTGCCGCTGGGGATCATCGGTGCGCTGATGGCCACCAGCCTGCGCGGCCTGTCCAACGACGTGTATTTCCAGGTGGGGCTGTTGGTGACCATCGGTCTGGCGGCGAAAAACGCCATTCTGATCGTCGAGTTCGCCAAGGAACTGCACGAAGAGGGCCGCAGCCTGGTGGACGCGGCGATCGAAGCCTGCCGCATGCGTCTGCGTCCGATCATCATGACCTCCCTGGCCTTCGTGCTCGGTGTGGTACCGCTGGCCATCTCCACCGGCGCAGGCTCGGGTAGCCAGCATGCGATCGGTACCGGGGTCATTGGCGGTATGCTCACCGCGACTGTCCTGGCGATATTCTGGGTACCTTTGTTCTTCGTCACCGTGTCCTCGATGAGCCGCCGCAAGGCAATCGAAGCGCAAACTACCGAAACTCCTGAAGAGGCTGGCCAATGAGCAAGTCGCTACTCTCCCTCGCAATCACCGCCGCCGTGCTCAGTGGTTGCTCGCTGATACCCGATTATCAGCAGCCGCAAGCGCCGGTCGCGGCGCAATACCCGCAAGGGCCGGCCTACTCGCCTGCGGAGGCTGCCAACCAGGCAGCCGCCGAACAGGGCTGGCGGCAGTTCTTCCATGACCCTGCCCTGCAGCAGTTGATCCAGACCGCGCTGGTGAACAACCGCGACCTGCGGGTCGCGGCGCTGAACATCGACGCCTATGCCGCGCAGTACCAGATCCAGCGCGCGGACCTGTTCCCGGCGATTTCGGCCAACGGCAGCGGCAGCCGTCAACGCACCCCGGCACGGATGTCGCAGACCGGTGAAGCGGCCATCTCCAGCCAGTACTCGGCAACCCTGGGGATCAGCGCCTATGAGCTGGACCTGTTCGGTCGCGTTCGCAGCTTGAGCGAACAGGCCTTGCAGACCTACTTCTCCAGCGAAGAAGCCCGGCGCAGCACACAGATCAGCCTGGTGGCCAGCGTGGCCAACGCCTACCTGACCTGGCAGGCCGACAAGGAACTGCTCAAGCTGACCCAGGACACCCTGGCGGCCTACGAGGAGAGCTACCGCCTCACCTCGCGCAGCAACGAAGTCGGCGTGGCCTCGGCCCTGGACCTGAGCCAGGCGCGGACCTCGGTGGAAAACGCCCGGGTGCAACTGGCGCGTTACACCCGCCAGGTCGCCCAGGACGAAAACAGCCTGACCCTGCTGCTGGGGACCTCGATCCCGGCCAACCTGCCGAGCCCGCAGCCGTTGTCGGCCGACCTGCTCAGCGAGTTGCCGGCCGGCCTGCCGTCGGAGCTGCTGCAACGCCGTCCGGACATTCTCGCCGCCGAGCACAACCTGAAAGCCGCCAACGCCAGTATTGGCGCGGCACGCGCGGCGTTCTTCCCGAGCATCAGCCTGACCGCCAATGCCGGGACCTTGAGCCCGGACATGGGCGGCCTGTTCAAGGGCGGCTCGGGCACCTGGTCGTTCGCACCGCAGATCAATATCCCGATCTTCAACGCCGGCAGCCTGCGCGCCAGCCTGGATTACTCGAAGATCCAAAAAGACATCAACGTGGCGCAGTACGAGAAGTCCATCCAGACCGCCTTCCAGGAAGTCTCCGATGGCCTGGCCGCACGCCAGACCTACAACCAGCAGTTGCAGGCCCAGCGTGACTTCGTCAACGCCAACCAGGACTACTACCGCCTGGCCGAGCGTCGCTACCGCATCGGTGTCGACAGCAACCTGACCTTCCTCGACGCCCAGCGCTCGCTGTTCAGCGCGCAGCAAGCGTTGATCACCGACCGGCTTGCGCAGTTGACCAGCGAGGTCAACCTGTACAAGGCCCTGGGTGGCGGTTGGAACGAGCAAGGTTCGCAGAAAGCGGAAGTGAGCAAAGAGGCACCGCCACTGAAACTGTTCTGAGTGCATGACGCTTGAAAAAAGCCCACCTTCCGGTGGGCTTTTTTATGGGTCGAAGACGGCTGTCAGTTGTGTTCGTTAATCGCCCAAAACCCGCCAAGGCCAATTGAACAGGCCCGTTGATCCAACGCACCATTCCCCGCACCTACCAAAACCAATAACAACAGGTTCGTCATCATGACCCCGCGCCCTGCCCGCTCCGGCTGATTCCGTTCCATCCACCCTCCCGGTTTCAACCTTGCCTGCAACCTGACGTTGCGGCAGCGCCCTGCCTCACCCCTAACAATTAGAGAGCCCGATCCATGAAGCCATCCACTCGCACGCCCTATTCCCTGCTGCCCAGCCTGCTGGCCGTCAGCATCGCCGGCACGGCCCTGCCGGTCATGGCCGCGGAGTCCGGCTTTCTCGAAGACGCCAAGGTCAACCTGAACCTGCGCAATTTCTACATCAACCGCAACTTCACCAACCCGGGCAAGAGTCAGGGCAAGGCTGAAGAGTGGACCCAGAGCTTCATCCTTGACGCCAAGTCCGGCTTCACCCAGGGCACCATCGGTTTCGGCATGGACGTACTGGGGCTGTACTCGCTGAAGCTCGATGGCGGCAAGGGCACCGGCGGCACCCAGCTGCTGCCCCTGGATCACGACGGGCGCCCGGCCGACCACTTCGGCCGCACGGGCGTGGCGTTCAAGGCGCGCCTGTCGCAGACCGAAGTCAAGGTCGGCGAATGGATGCCGGTGCTGCCGATCCTGCGCTCGGACGACGGTCGCTCCCTGCCCCAGACCTTCCGTGGCGGCCAGATCACCTCGAAGGAAATTGACGGCCTGACCCTCTACGGCGGCCAGTTCCGCGCCAACAGCCCGCGTGACGACAGCAGCATGAGCGACATGTCGATGACCGGCAAAGCGGCCTTCACCTCCGACCGCTTCAACTTCCAGGGTGGCGAATACAGCTTCAACGACAAGCGCACCCAGGTCGGGGTGTGGAACGCCCAGCTCAAGGACATCTACAGCCAGCAATACCTCAACCTGATCCACAGCCAGCCGCTGGGCGACTGGACCTTGGGCGCCAACATCGGCTTCTTCTACGGCAAGGAGGATGGCAGCGCCCGCGCCGGCGACCTGGACAACAAGACCTGGTCGGGCCTGTTCTCGGCCAAGTACGGCGGCCACACCTTCTACGTCGGCCTGCAGAAACTCACCGGCGACAACGCCTGGATGCGCGTCAACGGCACCAGCGGCGGCACCCTGGCCAACGACAGCTACAACGCCAGCTACGACAATGCCCAGGAAAGATCCTGGCAGCTGCGCCATGACTACAACTTCGTCGCGCTCGGCATACCCGGCCTGACCCTGATGAACCGCTACATCAAGGGCGACAACGTGCACACCGGCACCATCACCGACGGCAAGGAATGGGGGCGCGAGAGCGAGCTGGCCTACACCGTGCAAAGCGGCACGCTGAAGAACCTCAACGTCAAATGGCGCAACTCGACCATGCGTCGCGACTTCAGCACCAACGAGTTCGACGAGAACCGCCTGATCATCAGCTACCCGATCAGCCTGCTGTAAGCCCACTCGCTCGCCAGCACCAAAGACAAGGCCAGCCCCATTCCCCGGGGCTGGCCTTGATTTTTTGCAGGAGCGAAGCTTGCTCGCGATGGTCGTCAACGATGACGCGTACTGACTGGCTGGACGCGGCGCCCTCAGGTGCATCGCGAGCAAGCTCGCTCCTACAGGGGGCGCAGTGTTCGCGAGCGCCAGCTGACGCCTTAGGCGCGGGATTCGACGCCCAGCTCGTCCCACACCGACTCGGCCAGGTGGAAGGTCGCGTTGGCCGCCGGAATGCCGCAGTAGATCGCGCTCTGCATGATCACTTCCTTGATCTCGGCGCGGCTCACGCCGTTGTTGGCGGCGGCGCGCAAGTGCAGCTTGAGCTCTTCGTTGCGGTTCATGCCGATCAGCATGGCGATGGTGATCAGGCTGCGGGTGTGGCGTGGCAGGCCCGGACGCGTCCAGATATCGCCCCAGGCGTGCCGGGTGATCATTTCCTGGAACTCCGAGTTGAACTCGGTCAGGGTGTTCAGGCTGCGATCGACATGGGCATCGCCCAGCACCGCGCGACGCACTTGCATGCCTTCGGCATAACGTTGTTTCTCGTCCATCGGGGGCTTCCTCAAATGTTCTGGCCAGCCAGCAGAAAGGCCACGACCCGCTCGCTGAACGCCGCGCCGGCCTGGACGTTGGACAGGTGCGCCGCATGGAACTCGGCGTATTCGGCGCCGCGCACGCGCTCCTGAATGAAATGCCCGCCCGAGGGCGGCGTGACCGCATCTTCGGTACCGGACACCACCAGGGTCGGCGCCTCGATCGCCGACAGTTGATCGCGGAAATCCGCATCGCGCACTGCCGCGCAGTTGGCGGCATAGCCCTGGGGCGAGGTAGCCGCCAGCATGTCGGTGATCAGCTTGGCCTGGTCCGGGCGCGCCGTGGCGAAGTCCGGGGTGAACCAGCGGGCAATAGAGGCATCGCGCAGCGCCACCATCGCCGCCTGGCCATCGCGCAGCACGGTTTCGATACGTGGGTTCCACACCGACGGGTCGCCGATCTTCGCCGCGGTGTTACACACCACCAGCTTGTTCAGGCGCTCGCCGGCATGGATGCCCAGCCACTGGCCGATCAGCCCGCCCATGGACAGGCCGCAGAAATGCGCGCGCTGGATATGCAGCGCATCCAGCAGCGCCAGTACATCGCGCCCCAACTGCTCGATGCTGTAGGGGCCTTTGGTGACCAGGGATTTGCCGTGGCCACGGGTGTCGAAACGCAGCACCCGGAAGTGCTTGGTAAAGGCCGGAATCTGCATGTCCCACATGTGCAGGTCGGTACCCAGGGAGTTGGACAGGACCAACACCGGCGCATCGGCCGGGCCGTCCAGTTGGTAATGCAGTTCGCCATCGGCGAGTTGTACGAATGCCACGGCAGTCTCCTTCAGGCGTTCAAGGCTAAATGTTCGGCCACGGCGCGCTCGACCCAGGCTTGCGCCTGGCCGAGGTAATGCGCCGGGTCCAGCAGGCGGTCCAGTTCCGCCGCCGACAGTTCGGCGGTCACTTGCGGCTCGTCCCCCAGCACCGCGCGCAGATGCCGCTGTTCGGCCACCGCGCGCTTGCAGCACTGCTCCAGCAGATGGTGAGCGGTCTCGCGTCCCAGGCGCTGGGCCAGGGCGATGCTCACGGCTTCCGCCAGCACCAGCCCCTGGGTCAGGTCGAGATTCCTGGCCATGCGCGTGGCGTCGACTTCCAGCCCGTCGGCCACCAGCAGCGCCTGATGCAGGGCACCGGACACCAGGCAGCAGATCTCCGGCAGGGTTTCCCATTCGGCGTGCCACAGGCCCAGGCTGCGTTCGTGCTCCTGGGGCATGGCGCTGAACATCGTCGCCAACAACCCGGGAACCCGGGTCGCCGCACCGATCAACACCGCCGCGCCCACCGGGTTGCGCTTGTGCGGCATGGTCGAGGAACCGCCCTTGCCCGGCGCCGACGGCTCGAAGACTTCAGCCGCCTCGGTCTGCATCAGCAGGCTGATGTCCCGGCCAAGCTTGCCGAGGCTGCCGGCGATCAGGCCGAGCACCGAGGCGAACTCCACCAGCCGGTCGCGCTGGGTGTGCCAGGGCTGTTCCGGCAGGCTCAGTTGCAACTCCTCGGCCAGGGCCTGGGCAATGGGCAGGGCCTGCTCGCCCAGGGCCGCGAGGGTGCCCGAGGCCCCCCCGAACTGCAGCACCAGCAAGCGCGGCTTGAGCTGCGCCAGACGCTCGCGGCTTCGGGTCACGGCCCCCAGCCAGCCGGCGATCTTCATGCCGAGGGTGACCGGCGTGGCATGTTGCAACCAGGTGCGGCCGGCCATCGGGGTGCCGGCATAACGCTGGGCCTGCGCGGCCAGGATGCCGCCGAGACGCGCCAGGTCGTTGTCGATCAGGCTCAGCGCCTGCCGCAGTTGCAGGACCAGCCCGCTGTCCATCACATCCTGGCTGGTGGCGCCCAGGTGTACATAACGCTCGGCACTGGCATCGCTCTTGGCGATCTGCTTGCCCAGGGCCTTGACCAGCGGAATCGCCGAGTTGCCCGCGGTGGCGATGGCCTGGCCCAGGGTGGAAAAATCATAGAGCCCGGCGCGGCAGGCCGCCTCGATCGGCGCCACCGCCGCGGCCGGGATCACCCCGACCCGAGCCTCGGCCCGGGCCAGCGCGGCCTCGAAGTCGAGCATGGCCTGGACCCGCCCCTGGTCGCAGAACACCGCGCGCATGTCGCGGGTGGTGAAGTAGGCATCGAACAGTTGGTTGCTTGCCGGTGTACTCATAAACAATCCTTTGGGGCGTGCGTGCGCGACGGACGCACGCGGACAGGTCAAAGATCGTGGTGCAGGTATGCCGCCTGTCTAGGCAGGCGCAGGCTGAACAGGAAGGCAATCGCCATCATCGCTGTCACGTACCAGTAGAAGGTGTTTTCCATGCCCAGGGATTTCAGGCCCAGGGCCACATATTCCGCCGAACCGCCGAACAGCGCGTTGGCCACCGCATAGGCCAGGCCTACCCCCAGCGCCCGCACTTGCGGCGGGAACATCTCGGCTTTTACCAGGCCGCTGATGGAGGTGTAGAAACTGACGATCGCCAGGGCCAGGGTGATCAGCACGAAGGCCAGGAACGGACTGGTAACGGTTTTCAGGGTCAGCAGGATCGGCACGGTGCACAGCGTGCCCAGCGCGCCGAACCAGAGCATCGAGTTACGCCGGCCGATCTTGTCCGCCAGCATGCCGAACAGCGGCTGCATGCACATATAGAGAAACAGCGCGCCGGTCATGATGTAGCTGGCGGTCTTGGCGTGCATGCCGGCGGTGTTCACCAGGTATTTCTGCATATAGGTGGTGAAGGTGTAGAAAATCAGCGAGCCGCCAGCGGTATAGCCGAGCACGGTGACAAAGGCCTTCGAGTGATGCTTGAACAACGCGGCAACGCTGCCGGCGTCCTTGTCTTCACGCATTTCCTTGCTGGTGGTTTCTTTCAGCGAGCGCCGCAGCAGCAGGGAGATCAGGGCCGCGATGGCGCCGATCACGAACGGAATCCGCCAGCCCCAGGCCTTGAGCTGAGCCTCGTCGAGAAACTGTTGCAGGATCACCACCACCAGCACCGCCAGCAGTTGCCCGCCGATCAGGGTCACGTACTGGAAGGACGCGAAGAACCCGCGCTGGCCCTTGAGCGCGACTTCGCTCATGTAGGTCGCGGTGGTGCCGTACTCCCCACCCACCGACAGGCCCTGGAACAGCCGCGCCATCAGCAGCAGCGCCGGCGCCCAGGCACCGATGCTGGCGTAGGTCGGCAGGAAGGCGATGACCAAGGAGCCTGCGCACATCATCAGCACCGAGATCATCATGGAATTCTTGCGCCCGTGCTTGTCGGCCACTCGGCCGAACAGCCAGCCGCCGATAGGACGCATCAGGAACCCGGCGGCGAACACGCCGGCGGTATTGAGCAGCTGCACCGTGGGGTCGTCGGAAGGGAAAAACGCCGGGGCGAAATAGATCGCGCAAAAGGCATAGACGTAGAAGTCGAACCATTCGACCAGGTTGCCGGAGGAGGCGCCGACGATCGCGAAGATCCTCTTGTTGCGCTCCTCGGTCGTGTAGTGACTGGTTAACGTTGTCATGGGTTTTCACTCTTTGGGGACGTGGTGAGTCTAGACATACTTTGTAACAGTCCCGTTCCGCAAGACGACCTTGGGGGGTGTCGGCCTATTCGGCCTTATCGCGAGCAAGCTCGCTCCTACAGGATGTGGGTCGGTCACGATGCCGTGATTAAACTGCGGTCATGTAGGAGCGAGCTTGCTCGCGATCCCTCCAGGCACACTCAATAATCGAAGAACACCGTTTCCGCGTCGGTACCCTGCAAGATCACGTTCCACTGGTAGTGACCCGGCGCATCCGCCTTGGCCAGCAAGGTGGCACGGCGCTCTTCGGGCACGCAGGCCAACAGCGGATCGGCCGCGTTGGCCGGCTCGCCGTCGAAGTAGATGCGAGTCAGCAGGTGCTTGACCAGGCCCCGGGCAAACACCAGCACCACCAGGTGCGGCGCCTGGGTCGAACCCTGCAGGCCAGGCACGCTGCCCGGCTTGATGGTGGTGAAGCGGAATCGCCCTTCGCCATCCACCGGCACCCGGCCGAAGCCCTGGAAGTTCGGATCCAGCGCCTTGTCCTGATCGTCTTCCGGGTGGTCGTACTTGCCGAGCGCATTGGCCTGCCAGATTTCCAGCATGGCGTCGTTGACGAAGTCGCCGTTGCCATCCACCACCTGGCCGCTGATCGCCACCCGCTCGCCGAGGGTCTCGGCCTGGGTCAGGTCTTCGCGGTTCAGCCAGGTCAGGCCGATGTGGTAGTAGGGACCGACGGTGTGGGACGTGGTCGCAGTCAGCGTCATCTTATTTCTCCATCGGCGTGGCATCGCGGCCGCGCAAGACGATGTCCCAACGGTAGCCGAGGGCGTAGGACGGAATGGTTTTCTCCAGGTCGAAGCTGGCGATCAGGCGTTCCTTGGCGCGGGTGTCCGGCACGCAGTTGTAGATCGGGTCGTAGGCCAGCAGCGGGTCGCCCGGGAAATACATCTGGGTCACCAGGCGCGTGAGGATGCTCGGCCCGAACAGCGAGAAGTGGATATGCGCCGGACGCCAGGCGTTGTGGTGGTTACCCCAGGGGTAGGCACCGGGCTTGATGGTCTGGAACTGGTACCCGCCATCGGCGTCGGTGACGGTGCGCCCGGTGCCGGTGAAGTTCGGGTCCAGCGGCGCATCGTGCAGGTCACGCTCGTGGTTGTAGCGACCGGCGGCGTTGGCCTGCCAGATCTCCACCAGGATCCCCGGCACCGGCAGGCCGTTCTCGTCCAGCACCCGGCCGTGGATGATGATGCGCTCGCCCTGGGGCTCGCCGGCATGCTGGGCAGTGAGGTCGTTGTCCTTGTCCTGCAGGTAATCGGCGCCGATGGTCGGGCCGGTGATTTCCGACAACGAATGGGGCAGGAACACCAGTGGCTTGGACGGCGAGCGGGTGTTGGTGGATTTGTAGGCCGGGTGCAGGTAATCAGGCTGACTACCTGGTTGCGGGCGCCGGTAACCGGGCTTGTCGGTCATGCTCGATCCTCGTTCTTATAAGAAGCGCGTCAGACGCGCTCGATGGCCAGTGCCAGGCCTTGGCCGACACCCACGCACATGGTCGCCAGGCCTTTCTTGCCACCGGTCTTTTCCAGCTGGTGCAGCGCGGTCAATACCAGACGCGCGCCGCTCATGCCCAGCGGATGGCCGAGGGCGATGGCGCCGCCGTTGGGGTTGACCTGGGGCGCGTCGTCCGCCAAGCCCAGCTCGCGCAACACCGCCAGGCCCTGGCTGGCGAAGGCTTCGTTGAGTTCGATCACATCAAAATCGCTGACCGCCACGCCCAGGCGCTCGGTCAGTTTGCGCACCGCCGGCACCGGGCCAATGCCCATCACCCGCGGCGCGACGCCGGCACTGGCCATGCCCAGCACTCGGGCACGGGCAGTCAGGCCGTACTTTTTCACCGCCTCGGCCGACGCCAGGATCAGCGCCGCCGCCCCGTCGTTGACGCCCGAGGCGTTGCCGGCGGTGACGGTCTTGTCCGGGCCATTGACCGGCTTGAGCTTGCTCAGGGTTTCCAGCGAGGTGTCGGCCCGCGGATGCTCGTCCTGCTCGACCACCGTCTCGCCCTTCTTGTGGACGATGCGCACCGGGACGATTTCCTCGGCGAAGAACCCGGCGGCCTGCGCCGCGGCGGTGCGCTGCTGGCTGCGCAGGGCGAACGCGTCCTGGTCGGCGCGCGACACCTGATAATCGTCGGCGACGTTGTCGGCGGTCTGCGGCATGGCATCCACGCCGTACTGGGCCTTCATCAGCGGGTTGATGAAGCGCCAGCCGATGGTGGTGTCTTCCAGCTTCATGTTGCGCGAAAAAGCGGTATCGGCCTTGCCCATGACAAAGGGCGCGCGGGACATCGACTCGACACCGCCGGCGATGGCCAGCTCCATCTCGCCGCTGGCGATGGCGCGGAAGGCGGTGCCGATGGCATCCATGCCCGAAGCGCACAGGCGGTTGAGGGTCACCCCCGGAATGGTTTCCGGCAGCCCGGCCAGCAGCAGCGCCATGCGCGCCACGTTGCGATTGTCTTCGCCGGCCTGGTTGGCGCAGCCGAGGAACACCTCGTCCAGCGCGCTCCAATCTACCGACGGGTTGCGCTCGATCAGCGCCTTGATAGGCACCGCGGCCAGATCGTCGGCACGGACTGTCGACAGGCCGCCACCAAAGCGGCCGATGGGGGTACGAATGGCGTCACAGATAAACACTTCGCGCATCAGGCTTCTCCCGGGGTCTGGCCGTGGGCCGCGGCGGTGCGGGCTTCCAGGTCGCGCAGGGCAGTCAGTTCGATCTCGGTCGGCGCGGCGGTCTCTGCAACCTGGTCGGCGAAACGGATCGCCCAACCAGTGGCGGCGACCACCTGCTCGCGGGTCACGCCCGGGTGCAGCGAGGTGACCACGAACTCATGGGTGCCGGCTTCCGGCTCCATGATGCACAGGTCGGTGATGATCCCCACTGGCCCTGCCCCTGGCAGGCCCAGGCGTTTGCGCGAATCGCCGCCTTCGCCGTGACCGACCGAGGTGATGAAGTCGAGCTTGTCGACAAAGGAACGCGACGACTGCTTGAGGATGATCAGTACGCTCTTGGCCGAGCCGGCAATCTCCGGCGCACCGCCAGCACCCGGCAGGCGGACTTTCGGCTGGTGGTAATCGCCGACCACCGTGGTGTTGATGTTGCCGAAACGGTCGACCTGGGCGGCGCCGAGGAAACCGACGTCGATACGCCCGCCTTGCAGCCAGTAGCGGAAAATCTCGCCGGTCGGCACCACGGTATCCGCGGTCTCGGCCAACTCGCCGTCACCGATGGACAGCGGCAGCACACTGGGCTTGGCGCCGATCGGGCCGGACTCGTAGATCAGCACCACGTCCGGCGACGACGTCAGGCGCGCCAGGTTGGCGGCCTTGGACGGCAGGCCGATCCCGACAAAGCATACCGAGCCGTTCTGCAAGCGGCGGGCGGCGGCAACGGTCATCATTTCATTGGTGGTGTAAGTCATTATTTGGCCCCCGTTGCTGCGGCCAGCTTGGCCTGGAATTCGCTGAAGTCAGCGCTGCCGCGGATGTATTCGTTGATCCAGGCGGTGAAGGTTTCACGGTCGCGGGCGATCGGGTCCCAGGCCTGGTAGAAGATGTTGTCGCGCTCGGTGTAGCCGTGGGCATAGGACGGATGGGCACCACCCGGCACATGGCAGACCGCGCTCAGGGCCCAGGTCGGCAGCACGCAAGCGTTCATCGGGGCGTTCAGGTCGTCGACGACTTCTTCCACGGTGACGATGCAGCGCTTGGCGGCCAGGGCGGCTTCCTTCTGCACGCCGAGGATGCCCCACAGCAGCACGTTGCCCTTGCGGTCGGCTTTCTGCGCATGGATCACGGTGACGTCAGGGCGCACCGACGGCACCGCCGCCAGCACTTCACCGGTGAAAGGGCAAGTCACGCTCTTGATCAGCGGGTTGACCTTCGGCAGGTCGGAGCCGGCATAGGCACGCAACACCGCGAATGGCAGGCCCGAGGCGCCCGCCACGTAGGCGTTGGCGAGGTCGGCATGGCTGTGTTCTTCGATTTCCAGGGCATGCGGCCATTGCTTCTCGACCGCGTCCCGCAGGCGATGCAGGGAACCGACGCCCGGGTTGCCGCCCCAGGAGAAAATCAGCTTGCGGGCACAACCGGCACCGATCAACTGGTCGTAGATCAGGTCAGGGGTCATCCGTACCAGGGTCAGGTCCTTTTTGCCCTGACGAATGATTTCGTGACCCGCGGCCGTGGGGATCAGGTGGGTGAAGCCTTCGAGCGCGACGGTATCGCCGTCGTTGACGAACTGCTTCACCGCGTCGTGCAGCGAAAGGATTTCAGCCATGGAAGGATCTCCCGATTGTTATTGAGCGACTGGAAGAAAAAGGCGCGAGGGATACGCCTGAGTGACTGAAGATTAAGCCGGGGGAAAAACCCAAACAATCCGATAATCGACTGAGCGTTCGTTTATCGAACGGATTGTTGCCTGACTATCGATTGCACTGTAGCCGCTGCCGCAGGCTGCGATCGACCCGGGCCGAGTGCGGAAAACGGTCGCGAAGCTCTCAGGATTGCTGAAGGCCTTTGGCCTTATCGCAGCCCGGGGCAGTGGCTACAGGTATTCAGCGCTCCCTTCGGGAGCGCTTTGCTCATTCGATCAGGTTGCATCCGCATGGCTGACCATGCCCTTGATCACTACCGCCGTGGTCGCCAGCGCCGCCGGGATCACCAGCGCGGTCAGCACCTGCTCGAAGTTCCAGCCCAGCCCCAAGAGCGTAGCGCCCATCCAGGCCCCGAGGATTGCGCCGAAGCGGCCAATGCCGAGCATCCAGGACACGCCAGTGGCGCGACCCTGGGTCGGATAGAAGCGCGCGGCCAGGGACGGCATCGCCGATTGCGCGCCGTTGACGCACATGCCGGCGATCAGCACCAGGGTCGCCAGCAAGGTGATGTTGCCCAGGCTTTGCCCGACCGCGTAGGCGAAGACCCCGGCCAGCAGGTAAAAGGTGCCGATGACCTTGTGCGGGTTGAAGCGGTCCATGGCCCAGCCCACCGCCACGGCGCTGAGTACCCCGCCAAACTGGAACAGCGCGCCGATAAAGGCCGCCTGCTCCATGCTCGCGCCGCTGTCGCGCATCAGGGTCGGCAGCCAGCTGGTCAGCAGGTACACGATCACCAGCCCCATGAAATAGGTCAGCCATAACAACAAGGTGCCGACGCTGTAGGTCCCGGAGAAAATCACCGCAAACACGTTGCGCGCCTTCACCGTCTTCTGTTCCGGCACGCTGAAGCTCGCGGCCTGGCCGACCGTGCCCGGCTCGATGGGCGCCAGGGCCTTGCGCACCTGGTCGGTGCCACGATTGCGCACCACCAGGTAACGCGCCGACTCCGGCAGCCAGGCCAGCAGCACCAGTGCCAGGATCAACGGCAGGATCCCGCCGATCAACAGCAAGCTGTGCCAGCCGAACGCCGGGATCAGCTTGGCGGAAATGAAACCGCCACCGGCCATGCCCAGGTTGAAACCACAGAACATGCTGGTCACCAGCAACGACTTGTGGCGCTCGGGGGTGTACTCGGAGAGCAGCGTGGTGGCATTCGGCATGCCGGCACCCAGGCCCAGGCCGGTGAGGAAACGCAGCACCAGCAACTGGTCGACATTGGTGCTGTAGGCCGACGCCAGGCTGAAGGCTCCGAACAGCAGCACCGCCCCCACCAGCACCATTTTGCGCCCGAAGCGGTCAGCCAGCGGGCCGGAGCCCAGCGCCCCGAACACCATGCCGATCAGCGCCGCACTCATCACCGGGCCGAGGCTGGCGCGGTCGATGCCCCAATCCTGGGACAGCGCCGGCGCGATAAAGCCCATGGCCGCGGTATCGAGGCCATCGAGGAAGACAATCAGGAAACACAGGATCACCACCCGCCACTGATAGCGCGACAGCGGCTGGGCATTGATAAAGGACTGCACATCGAGGCAGTTCCCTACAGCGGATTGAGGCTGGTTCATTATTTTTATTCCACGCGAAAAACGCAGGCGAACAGGTGCCAGCCAAAGCTGGTCGGTTCAAATCGAAAAAGGGTCTTGCGGGATCAGGCCATCGGCAGGCGAAGGCAGGATAAAGGAGCGCGGCTGGGCGCGCAGTCGATGCTCATGGGCGGGTTGGCCTCTTCATTATTATGGGGTCGCCGCGCGGCCATTGGAGAGGCAGAACTCCAGTGGCCGGATGACGCTGCCGCGACATTAATGAGGCAAGGGAAAGAGCGTCAATTCAGCCAGCACATATCTGTGCGTTTATCGAACAGCTTAAGCAGGCAACCCTCAAGCGAACAATTGGGCGCTGAGGTCGCGACTGGCGCTGAGCAGGCCCGGCAAGAAGCGCTGCTCCAGCTCGGCGCGGCTGACGCGGCCGGCATGGGTACTGACGTTGAGCGCGGCCAACACCTGGCCCGAAGCGTCGTACACCGGCACGGCGATGGAACGCAGGCCTTGCTCCAGCTCCTGATCGACGATGCACCAGCCCTGCTGCCTGACCTGTTGCAGGCATTCGAGCAGCGCCTGCGGCGTGTGCAGCGTACGACTGGTCTTGGCTTGCAGGTCGGCATGGTCGAGGTATTCGCGCAACGAAGCGTCATCCAGCGCCGCCAGCAGGATCCGGCCCATGGATGTGCAATAGGCCGGCAGGCGCCCGCCAACCGAGAGGTCGACCGAGATCAGGCGCTGGGTGGTGGCCGAACGGGCGATGTACAGAATGTCGTCGCCTTCCAGGGTGGCCATGTTGCAGGCTTCGTGCAGCTGCTCGCTCATGCGATCCAGGTAAGGCTGGGCCGACACCGCCAGCGGCGTGGAAGACAGATAGGCGTGCCCCAGCGTCAGCACCTTGGGCAGCAGCGAATAGGTGCGCCCATCGGTGGTGGCGTAACCGAGCTTGATCAAGGTGTGCAGGCAGCGGCGCACGGCGGCACGGGGAATCTCCGTGCGGTGGCTGATCTGGGCGATGGTCAGATGGCGCTTGCGTTCCTGAAAGGCCTGGACCACCGCCAGGCCGCGAGCCAGAGAAGTCATGAAGTCCGGATCACCCGTCAGCGCCTGAATCCGCTTGGCTGGCGAAGCGACAATCGGTGGCGCGGCGGAAGCGAAGGCATTACGCAATTGATCGTTCATTTCAGGTTCTCTGCGACGGAAGTCCGGCTTATTACAAGCCGTACTGGAGAGGATGCACAAGCCTGCATGGCCAACATTGGGCGATTATCGAACCATCGACCGATAATCGCAATCCTTCACGATTAAGTGCTGCTACGCGATGTGGCGTTTTTTTGCCGCCAATAAAGTGCTCATTTCTTCCGTGTTAGTCCAGGCAACTTGTCAGGCCTTGTTACAGAACTAGCTCTCGCCATCCGGATTAAAACTTTCGTGTAACAAAACCCTGATATCAAGTTGACGATTTTTAACTTATTGCCGATAGAGTTATCCATGATCGCCGCTATAATGAGCAAAGTGATCACCGACGCTTTTCTGTGTTCGGCAGCATCATCAGGTTGCGTACCAATAAGTGACGCCTCCTGCAGCAAGCGCCTGATGCTCATCTCAATATGCCCGGCCAATGCGCTTGCAAAATAGTAACTGTTGCTACGACAGCTGTTCTTGTCCGGTGGCGTGGCCGCATGCAACAAGAAGCGGTTTGGCGAGCCCCATCGCACCCCTGGCTCCTTTAATCGAGCCGAGTACGAGGCGGTTTGATAAACCCGATCTAGGCAATGCGTATCATCGGGATAATCTCAACTCAGTTAGGTAATACTGTGACGAAAGACGAACTGCGCGCGGAACTTGAGCGCCAGGAACAACGTTACAAGGAAGTTTACGGAGGCGAAGTCACCACCTACGCCGCCCAGCCTGAACCGGAACGCAAACCCTGGCGCAAGCGCGCCAGCATTCTCGACCAGGCATTTACCCAAGAATTGCAAAAGATGGAAAAAGAGCTCAAGGCAGAACAGCCGTAACGCGGTTCGCCTGAAGCTTTCGCACTGCTCGATGCCCTTGCAGATAAAGGTCGATGCAAGGTCGGCCGGGCATCCGCCGTGCGCCAGCGAATGGCCCCCGAGGGCTCAAAAAGCGTCATGAAAGTGAAATTTCATACAAGCGTTTGAGACGTTTGACTCCGCGTTGCGCCCCAGTGCCTGAGGATGAGACCCAGTAAAATCAATGGCTTGCCCATGCCCCCAAAAAAGGCATGGCCATTGGCCTGCCTCCGGCTTTTTCATTGAAGAATGTTACCAACCAGCACCTAGTGCATCGATTACCAGGGTTTTCTGGCATAATCGCGCCCCCTTATGACCGGGTCAGAAAACCTTCATGATCGATTTATTCAGCGGACTGGATGCTTGGGTGCTTGTGAGCCTCTTGCTCGCCCTGGCTTTTGTCCTCGCCTACGAGTTCATCAACGGCTTTCATGACACCGCAAATGCGGTTGCCACTGTTATCTATACCAAAGCCATGCCGCCGCACCTGGCCGTATTCTTTTCCGGTGTATTCAATTTCCTCGGTGTGCTGCTGGGCGGCGTCGGCGTGGCCTATGCCATCGTCCATCTGCTGCCGGTCGAGCTGCTGATCAATGTCAACACCGGTCACGGCCTGGCCATGGTCTTCTCGTTGCTGGCCGCGGCCATCACCTGGAACCTGGGCACCTGGTACTTCGGTATTCCCGCCTCCAGCTCCCACACCCTGATCGGTTCGATCCTCGGCGTCGGCCTGGCCAACGCCCTGCTCAACGACATCCCGCTGGGCGATGGCGTGAACTGGCAGAAGGCGATCGACATCGGTGCTTCCCTGGTGTTCTCACCCATGGCCGGCTTCCTGATTGCTGCCCTGGTGCTGATCGGCCTGAAGTGGTGGCGCCCGATCTCGAAGATGCACAAGACCCCGGAACAACGCCGCAAGGTCGACGACAAGAAACACCCGCCCTTCTGGAATCGCCTGGTGCTGGTGATCTCGGCCATGGCCGTGAGCTTCGTGCACGGCTCCAACGACGGCCAGAAAGGCATCGGCCTGATCATGCTGGTACTGATCGGTATCGTGCCCGCGCAGTTCGTGCTCGACCTGAACAGCACCACCTACCAGATCGAACGTACCCGCGACGCCACCCTGCACCTGAGCCAGTTCTACCAGCGCAACCAGGACTCCCTGGGCGAGTTCCTGGCCCTGGGCAAAAGCGTGAAAGACGATCTGCCAGGCAAGTTCCGCTGCAACCCGCAGCAGACCGAACCGACCATCGAGGCGCTGCTGGGTGCCCTCAAAGGTGTCGCCGACTATCACTCGCTGCCGGCCGAAAGCCGCATCGAAGTGCGTCGTTACTTGCTCTGCCTGGACGACACCGCGAAGAAAGTCGGCAAGCTGCCGCACCTCGCGGCCCGTGAAAAGGCTGACTTGGACAAGTTGCGCAAAGACCTGACCGCCACCACCGAATACGCGCCATTCTGGGTGATCCTGGCCGTAGCCCTGGCCCTTGGCCTGGGGACCATGATCGGCTGGAAACGAGTGGTGCAGACCATCGGTGAGAAGATCGGCAAGCAAGGCATGACCTATGCCCAGGGCATGTCGGCGCAGATCACCGCCGCCGGCCTGATCGGCATGGCCAATATCTTCAGCCTGCCGGTATCGACCACCCACGTGCTGTCGTCGGGTGTGGCCGGGACCATGGTCGCCAACAAAAGCGGCCTGCAAAGCGGCACCGTGCGCACCATCCTGCTGGCCTGGGTGCTGACCCTGCCGGCAACCGTGGCGCTGTCGGCCGGTCTGTTCTGGCTGGCCTCGAAAGCCCTCGGGAGCTGATTCGCTCGGTCCGCGACAAAAAAGGTGCGCCCCTCGGGTCGCACCTTTTTTGTTTTGTGCCTGAAAGAAATGATGGGGTTCCACAAAACACACAGGCAAAAAAAAGGGCAACCGAAGTTGCCCAAAATGCCTTGCGTGCTCGTTACCGGAAAGATTCAAGGTTTTTTGCGTTTATGCGCATCTTTCCAGATGAAAAATCCAAACCCGGCGAAAAACAGAACCATGAGGCCGACAGTCAGCACTCCGGCGATCACCACATTGTCGAAAAACATGACTGGCCTCCTGCTCTTGCCCTGTTGCGATGGGGCTAAGTTAACCAAAGAGGCGGCGGGGAAAATTGACCGGGGTCAATGGTCGCCCAAGACAGGACGACAGGGAGGGAAATAACTGACTTACATCAACAGTTCGCGCCCGATTCAGCGCTTTTTCGGCTTTTTCGGTTTCTTCTTCGGCTTGCCCAAAGGCATTGCCTGCTCGAATGCCTGGCGCACTTCATTCAGGCGTTTTTCCTTCAAGTCATGCACACGCTTGGCACGTTCGGCGTTCAGGTCGATCAGGTTGTCGTCTTGGCTCATGGCGTTGGCTTACATCATTCAGGTCTGTGTCGACCGGAGCCTCTATATATAGATAGCGCGGCTGCGGCCCTTGCGGGTTTGCCAATAATGCGGCGTGACGCGGCGGCTGACCAGTGATCGGCAGATATTGAGCGCAATTAAAGATGGAGGTCCGCCGTTCGACCAGCATCGCGCGGATTACGGCGTGTGATGCCTTGCCCCGCTGTGGCGGTATTAAAGAACGGTATCTAAACCTCGACGTCGACCCACAACCCCTGGCGTGGCGCATCCTCGATCAGCGGTACCACCGGCACGGTGTTGTCGGCATTCAGCTCGTCCCCGGGCACGGCCAAGTGCAGCTCGGGATCGTCCTCGGCCTCGCGCTGGCGTTTGTGCCTTTGCTGCTGGCGCTGCTGTTCTTCGCGCAGCAGCAACGCCGACTGTTCGGCATCGCGCTTCTGCAGGTCGATGGTGCTTTCGTTGGAACTCTGTTGCACCGGCACCACCGGCGGGATATCCGGGCGCGGCCGGATCGGATCCTGCTGGGAGGTCACAGGCACGGCACTCAAGGGCAGCATCGGGGGCAGCATATTATTGGTCTCCTGTCGGCAGGCTGTCGGCTGCTGCGGGGGCGACTTGAGCCATCGGTCGCAAACTTGTGACCCAGTCGTCACCCGATAGTGCCCCGGGCCCCGACAAATGCGCCCGATACGCTACCTTCCAGCGTAGTTGTTTTTGTTAGAGCCCTTTGGCCTGAGGGCACCGATCCGTTAACATAGTCGGCTTTTTCAAGGCGGGAGTCAGGCAGCATGGCGCAGCAGTATCAACCGGGGCAACGCTGGATTAGTGACAGCGAAGCCGAGCTAGGTCTAGGCACCGTTCTGGCACAGGACGGCCGCTTGCTGACCGTGCTCTATCCGGCCACTGGCGACACTCGCCAGTATGCGCTACGGAATGCGCCCCTCACTCGCGTGAGGTTTTCCCCGGGTGACACCATCACCCACTTCGAAGGCTGGAAAATGACCGTGCGCGAAGTCGACGACGTCGACGGCCTGCTGGTCTACCACGGCCTCAACGGGCAGAACGAAGTCGTCACCCTGCCGGAAACCCAACTCTCGAACTTCATCCAGTTCCGCCTGGCCAGCGACCGTCTGTTCGCCGGGCAGATCGACCCGCTGGCCTGGTTCTCCCTGCGCTACCACACCCTGGAACACACCAGCCGCCAGCTGCAATCGTCGCTGTGGGGCCTGGGTGGCGTACGCGCGCAGCCTATCGCCCACCAGTTGCACATTGCCCGTGAAGTCGCCGACCGTATCGCGCCGCGGGTTCTGTTGGCGGACGAAGTGGGCCTGGGCAAGACCATCGAAGCCGGCCTGGTGATCCATCGCCAGTTGCTGTCGGGCCGCGCCAGCCGCGTGCTGATCCTGGTCCCGGAAAACCTGCAGCACCAGTGGCTGGTGGAAATGCGCCGGCGCTTCAACCTGCAGGTTGCACTGTTCGACGAAGAACGTTTTATCGAAAGCGATGCCGCCAACCCCTTCGAGGACACCCAGCTCGCCCTGGTGGCCCTGGAATGGCTGGTGGACGACGAGAAGGCCCAGGACGCGCTGTTCGCCGCCGGCTGGGACCTGATGGTGGTCGACGAAGCCCACCACCTGGTATGGCACGAAGACCAGATCAGCCCGGAATACGCGCTGGTGGAACAGCTTGCCGAAGTCATTCCTGGTGTCCTGTTGCTCACCGCCACCCCGGAACAACTGGGCCAGGACAGCCACTTCGCCCGTCTGCGCCTGCTCGACCCGAATCGTTTCCACGACCTGGCGGCCTTCCGCGCCGAGAGCGAAAACTATCGCCCGGTGGCCGAAGCCGTGCAGGAGCTGCTGGATAAGGGTCGCCTGTCGCCAGAAGCGCACAAGACCATCCACAGTTTCCTCGGTAACGAAGGCGAAGCCCTGCTCGCCGCCGTCAACGAGGGCGACAGCGAGGCCAGCGCGCGCCTGGTGCGCGAGCTGCTGGACCGCCACGGCACCGGCCGCGTGCTGTTTCGCAACACCCGCGCCGCGGTGCAAGGCTTCCCCGAGCGCAAGCTGCACCCGTACCCGCTGCCGTGCCCGGACGAATACCTGGAACTGCCGCTGGGCGAACACGCCGAGCTGTACCCGGAAGTCAGCTTCCAGGCCCAGCCGGACGCCAGCGAAGAACAGCGCTGGTGGAAATTCGACCCGCGCGTCGAGTGGCTGATCGACCAGCTGAAAATGCTCAAGCGCACCAAGGTCCTGGTGATCTGCGCCCATGCCGAAACCGCCATGGACCTGGAAGACGCCCTGCGCGTGCGTTCCGGCATCCCGGCCACGGTGTTCCACGAAGGCATGAACATTCTCGAGCGCGACCGCGCCGCCGCCTACTTCGCCGACGAAGAGTTCGGCGCCCAGGTGCTGATCTGCTCGGAAATCGGCAGTGAAGGTCGCAACTTCCAGTTCGCCCACCACCTGGTGCTGTTCGACCTGCCGTCGCACCCGGACCTGCTGGAGCAGCGGATCGGCCGTCTCGACCGGATCGGCCAGAAACACGTGATCGAACTGCATGTGCCGTACCTGGAAACCAGCCCGCAAGAGCGCCTGTTCCAGTGGTACCACGAAGCGCTGAACGCCTTCCTCAATACCTGCCCGACCGGCAACGCCCTGCAGCATCAGTTCGGCCCGCGCCTGCTGCCGCTGCTGGAAGAAGCCGACGACGGCGAGTGGCAAGCGCTGATCGACGAGGCGCGCACCGAGCGCGAACGCCTGGAAGCCGAGCTGCACACCGGTCGCGACCGCTTGCTGGAACTCAACTCCGGTGGCGCTGGCGAAGGCGATGCGCTGGTGGAAGCGATCCTCGAGCAGGACGATCAGTTCGCCCTGCCGATCTACATGGAAACCCTGTTCGACGCCTTCGGCATCGACAGCGAAGACCATTCGGACAACGCGCTGATCCTCAAGCCGAGCGAAAAAATGCTCGACGCCAGCTTCCCGCTGGGCGACGACGAAGGCGTGACCATCACCTACGACCGCAACCAGGCGCTGTCTCGCGAAGACATGCAGTTCATCACCTGGGAACACCCGATGGTGCAAGGCGGCATGGACCTGGTGCTGTCCGGTTCCATGGGCAACACCGCCGTGGCGCTGATCAAGAACAAGGCGCTGAAACCCGGCACCGTGTTGCTGGAACTGTTGTACGTCAGTGAAGTGGTGGCACCGCGCTCGCTACAGCTGGGCCGCTACCTGCCACCGGCCGCCCTGCGCTGCCTGCTGGACGCCAACGGCAACGACCTGTCGGCGCGTGTCGCCTTCGAGACCCTCAACGACCAGTTGGAAAGCGTGCCCAAAGCCAGCGCCAACAAGTTCATCCAGGCCCAGCGCGACCAGCTGACGCCGAAGATCAACGCCGGCGAAGCGAAGATCGCCCCGCGTCACGCCGAGCGCGTGGCCGAGGCGCAACGTCGCCTGGCCGCCGACACCGACGAAGAACTGGCGCGCCTGACCGCGTTGCAGGCGGTCAACCCGACCGTGCGCGACAGCGAGCTGGTGGCCCTGCGCCAACAACGCGAACAAGGCCTGGCCATGCTTGAGAAAGCGGCGCTGCGCCTGGAAGCGATCCGGGTACTGGTAGCGGGCTGACCCCCCTGCTCTCCCGGTAAATGAAAAGGCCCGCACCATGCGGGCCTTTTTTATCGGCGCCTACAGGACATGGGCGATCAGGCGGTCACCGCCGTCCCCACAGCCGCGCCTGGCACCAATCCGTCCTTCATCCGCTGCGCATCGCGCACGAAGCAGCGCGAGGCCAGGAACAGGAACAGCATGGTCAGCAGCAACGCCACCGGGATCAGGTACATGGCGTCATGCAGGCCAACCGCCTTGAACGCCTCGGTCATCTGCTCCGCCCCGGCGGCATACATCGCCGCATGGGCGAAGTGATCGGACAGTGCCCCGACCACCACCGGCCCCAGGCCACCGCCCAGCAGATACAGGCCGGCGAAAAACAGCGCCATGGCCGTGGCCCGCAGGCGTGGTTCGACCACATCCTGGATGGCCGTGTAAACGCAGGTATAGAAGTTGTAGGCGAACAGCCAGCCGACACTGAACACCGCGACGAACACCCCGATCTCGATACGCCCGGCATGCAGGGCCCAGGCGGTGCACAGGGTCGAGACCAGCATGCTGAAGGCCGCGAACAGCAACCGGCCATTGGCGACGCGCTGGTGAATCTTGTCGGCGACCCAGCCGCCCAGGGTCAGCCCGAACAACCCGGTCAACCCGACTATCACCCCGGTCGCCACCGCGGCTTCCTGCAACGGCATCAAGAAATAACGCTGCAGCATCGGCACCAGGAACGAGTTGCAGGCGTAGGTGGCGAAGTTGAAGGTCAGCCCGGCCAGCACCAGCCAGAGAAAGGTCGGGATCGCCAGCACCCGGCGGATCGGCCGGTCGACGCGCTCCTGGGAGACCTTGACGGTTTCCGCCGCCCCGCGCTTGGGTTCCTTGATGAAGAACATGAACACCGCCAGCAACAAGCCTGGCACCGCGGCGATAAAGAACGGCGCGCGCCAGCTGTCGAAAGCCTTGACCATGGCGCCGATGGTGAAGAACGCCAGCAACAGGCCCAGGGGCAGGCCGAGCATGAAGATACCCATGGCCCGTGCCCGGCGATGGGCCGGGAACAGGTCGCCGATCAGCGAGTTGGCGGCCGGCGCATAGCTGGCTTCGCCGATGCCGACGCCCATGCGCACGATCAGGAAACTCCAGAAGCTGCCCACCAGGCCGTTGACCGCGGTCAGCCCGCTCCATACCGCCAGGCCCCAGCCCATGAGCTTGCTGCGCGAACCGGTATCGGCCATGCGCCCCAGGGGCAGGCCGGCAATGGCGTAGACGATGGTGAAGGCGGTGCCGATGATGCCGATCTGGAAGTCGCTCAGGTGCCATTCCATGCGGATCGGCTCGATGATGATGGCCGGAATGGTGCGATCGAAGAAGTTGAACAGGTTAGCCAGGAACAACAGGAACAGAATGCGCCAGGCATTCGCCGCTTGGGTCGAGTTCTGCATGGGTCGGTCTCTTTATTGTTATTCGGCCAGACGCAACCGAGCCTGGAAGTTGCAATCTAGTCAGCCCCGCCGCGGTTGTCTGTAATGATTCGTAAGGCTGATATCAGGTAATCCGAAGCACAGGCCATCAACCGTGCTCGACGGTCGCCCGAACAGCGCCAGCGCCCCTGCCCAAACCGCCGCAAGCCCCCGGATACCGGGGCTAAAGCCAGATTTCTCAAGGGCTTGCGCAGGGCCTGAAAAATACCTCGCGCGCCCCCTTCCCAAGGCCGTTGCGAAGCCTAGAATAGCGACGTTGCTCCCCCCCTCATCAACCTCCTCCCCTTTTGAATACGCCCATGTCCGAAGCCAGTCCGTGTCTGAATTGCGGTGCCTGCTGTTCACACTTTCGTGTGTCTTTTTTCTGGGGTGAATGCGCCTCTTCCGGCGGTACGGTCCCCGACGATCTGGTGGCGTCCATCAGCCCCAGCCGGGTCGCCATGCTCGGGACCGATTGCAAGTCGCCCCGCTGCATCGCGCTGAGCGGGGAAGTCGGCAAGCACGTCAGTTGCTCGATCTACGAGCAGCGCTCCAGCCCCTGCCGCGAGTTCGAAGCATCCTGGGAAAACGGTGAACAGAACCTCGATTGCGACGCTGCGCGCGCGGCATTCGGGCTCGCGCCCCTGGAGCCGGCGCAGTACTTCGAACAGAGTGCTTAGTTCGATTGGCTATGGACTGAATTCCAAAATCATTTAAGTCAATTTGCCACCATCGCTTTCAGCCTTGCCTCGGCTTCCTATACTCAGCCCCATTGGCCAGCCACCCAGGGTTGGCCCTGGATGACTCAAGAAACGGGGCATGCGATGGAATGGCTTGGTCTGCATTTTTTTACCGAGCTCCCCGAAGGCGGGCAGGTATTACTCACCTGCAATCACAACCCCGTGCTGGTGATCCTCGCCTATCTGGTGGCCTGCGCCGGCAGCTTCGCCACCCTGGACATGGCCGAACGGGTGCGCCACGTCGACCTGGCAGCGGCCCAGCAACGCTGGCGCTGGGTCGGCGCCTTCTGCCTGGCGGGCGGCATCTGGGCCATGCACTTCATCGGCATGCTGGCGCTGCAGATCCCCATCGAAACCCATTACGACCTGCCCATGACCCTGCTGTCGCTGCTGATCGCGGTGGTTGCGTCCTGGTTGGCGATGAAGACCCTCAGCCATCCCCGACTACAACTGTGGCGCTACCTGCTGGCGTCGATCTGGATCGGCCTGGGCATCTGCACCATGCACTATGTCGGCATGGCGGCCATACGCTCGCCAGCCACGGCCTACTACCAGCCCGACCTCTTCGGTCTGTCGATTGCCATCGCCATCAGCGCGAGCCTGGTCGCCCTGCTGTTGTCCCGCTACCTGAGCAACGGCAGCGGCGTGCTCCACCAGTTGCTCAAATACGCTGCCAGCCTGCTGCTGGGGGGCGGCATAGTCACCATGCATTTCACCGGCATGTGGGCGTTGAAACTGGTGCTGCCGGCGGCGGGCACGCCCTCCATCGCGGTGGACGACAACCCCTTGCAACTGGGCCTGACCATCGCCGTCATCGCCCTGCTGATCATTGGCAGCAGCATCAGCGCGGCCCTGGCGGACAAGAAACTCCAGCACAAGGAGCAGGACCTGCGCCGGGTCAACACCCTGTTGAGCCAGCTGGACCAGGCTCGGGTAGCCCTGCAACAAGTGGCGCATTACGACGCGCTGACCAACCTGATCAATCGTCGCGGCTTCAATCAGCTGTTCGCCGAAAAGCTCATCGAAAAGACCGTGCAGGGCGGCATGCTGGCGGTGATGTTCCTCGACATCGATCACTTCAAGCGGATCAACGACAGCCTCGGCCACGATGCCGGCGACGAACTGTTGAAGGTGATTGCCAGCCATATCAAAAGCTCCACCCGTAGCCATGAAGATGTGGTGGCGCGTTTCGGCGGAGACGAGTTCTGCATCCTCATGAGCTTGAGCAACCGCGACGAAGCCCGGCACATGGCGCAACGCATCATGAGCAAAATGAAGGAGCCCATCGAGCTGGCAGGAAGGCGCATGGTGATGACCACCAGCATCGGTATCAGCGTCTTTCCCGACGATGGCACAACCTGCGAAGAGCTGCTCAAGCATGCCGACCTGGCGCTCTATCAATCCAAGGGCGGCGGTCGCAACAGCCTGCATTTCTTCAGCACCAACCTGAAGACCCGGGCGAGCCTGGAACTGCAACTGGAGGAAGAACTGCGCAACGCCCTGCGCAGCGAAGCCGGATTGACCCTGTATTACCAACCCATCTACGACCTGGGCAGCCGCAAGGTCAGCAAGCTCGAAGCGCTGGTGCGCTGGCGGCATCCGTTGCACGGGCTGCTGGCCCCGGATCGCTTCATCGGGATCGCCGAAGCCAACGGGCTGATTGCCGAACTGGACAACTGGGTCTTGCGCAAGGCCTGCGAGGACCTGGCCGCCCTGTCCCACCACGGCTTTGCCGAGCTGAAAATCGCGGTGAACTGCTCGGCCCTGAACCTGGCCCGGGAGGCATTGGCCGAGGAGATCGCCAACGCCCTGAGCAGCGCCGGCGTCGCGCCCCAGCGCCTGGAACTGGAAGTCACGGAAAACGCCCTGATGGGCAACATCGACAGCACCGTGGCCCTGTTGCGGCAGATCCGCAATCTCGGGGTGTCATTGTCGATCGACGACTTCGGCACCGGTTACTCGTCCCTCGCCTACCTCAAGCGCCTGCCGCTCAACACCCTGAAGATCGACCGCTCGTTCATCCAGGACGTGCCCCAGTCGACCCAGGACAAGGAGATCGTCCAGGCGATCATCGTCATGGCCCATACCCTGCACTTGCAGGTGGTGACCGAAGGCGTCGAGAGCGTGCAACAGTATGAGTTCCTCGCTCAATACGGCTGCGACTTCATCCAGGGTTACCTGCTCAGCCGGGCGCTGCCCCTGGAAGAGTTGCCCGCGGTGATCGACGAGATCGAGCAGCGCATGCTGCCCGCCGTCGCCGGGGTCAGCCTTCTGACGCCGGCTCGCGATACAGGCGGATCAGGGTCGCGGGATCCTGTTCCAGATAACCCTGGCCGCCATGCAAGCGCATCAGCTGCGCAGCCAATCCGCTGATCGGCGTGGCCGAGCCCTGCTCACGGGAGAACTTCACCGCAGCGTCCAGATCCTTGAGCAGGGTGCGCACATGCCATTTGATCGGTTCGAAGCGGCTTTCGGCCATCTGCGGGGCGAGGATCTGCAACGGCCTGGAATCGGCAAAACCACCGGCCAGCGCCTCGGCCAGCAATGACGCATCGACCCCGGAACGCTCGGCCAGCGCCACCACTTCGGCAATCACCAGTGCATTGCAGGCGACGATCATCTGGTTGCAGGCCTTGGTCACCTGGCCGGCGCCGACACCGCCCATATGAGTCACCCGGTGCCCCAGGTGGAGCAGGAGCGGACGAACCCTTTCGATATCCGCCGTCTCGCCACCGACCATGATCGCCAGGCTGCCAGCCTCGGCACCGGGCGTGCCGCCGGACACCGGGGCATCGACCCAACCCATGCCGGTCGCGCCCGCCAGTTGCGCGGCCATTTCCCGGGTGGCGGTCGGCTCCAGGCTGGAGAGGTCCACCAGCAACTGGCCGGCCCGGGCCCCCTGGGCAATGCCATCGGCGCCGAACACCACCTCGCGCACCACCTCGGTGTTGGCCAGGCACAGCAGCACCAGGTCCGCCGCCTCGCACAGGCGGGCCGGAGTCTCGGCCAGTTGTGCGCCCGCCTCCAGCAGCGGTGCGCATTTTTCCCGGTTGCGGTTCCACACCACCAGGGGATAACCCGCCGCCAGCAGACGGCGACACATGGGCAAGCCCATCAGGCCAATACCGGCGAACCCTAGGGTGGGTAACGTTGCCATCATCTTGCCTCCTTTTGATTAAAGATCACCGAAAACTGGCCGATTTATCTGAACTTAGGAAAGGATTCCCCCTAGCGGCCATCAGACTTATCCCTATCGCTGGGGCCAATATCGCACTGTAAAGTCGCGAGATCCCACTTGATGGCTCTTTGATATCTTTTCACCGAGCCGACCAGTCCAGGCACACGGCGCACAATGACTTCTAAAAACAATTCTGCCAACGCAGTATCCGAACTGACGCTGACCCCGGGCAGCCAGAGCTTTTCAGATTCGAAGCCATTGTCCAGCTCGCGCCCGCAGGCGCCCCAGCAATACCTCTACTTCACCGAAACCAACACCGACCGCATCCTCGACAACCTCGACGGCCTGCGCGACTCGGTATTTCCCCGCGCGCCGCACCTGGAAGACGAACTCGAGGCACGCCGCGAGCAGGAGTTTCCCTCGGTCTGCCTGATTGGCCTGGGCCGCTGTGGGTCGAACATCGCCCTGGATGTAGCGGAGCTGGTGTACAACGCCCGCAAGTTCTACCTCAACGAGTTCAACAACGACGACAAGGCCTATGCCGACAAGGGCTACAGCCCCGCCCAGTGGATCCGCCATAACTTGCGCCTGGGCCAGAACAAGGCGAGCAAACCGGTATTCCTGGTCGAGCCGCTGGTGATGCTGGGCGACCTGGACAAAGACATCGCCGGGCGCATCCGCTTCTCGCGCAAGGGCGAAAAAAGCGGCTTCATCCGCGACTACAGCAAGATGAAGATCATGGACCTCTCGGAAGTCCACGCCGGCGGCGCCGGTAACGCGCCGATCCTCGGCCAGTACCTGGCCAAGATCATCCTCAACAAGGACACCCAGCGCTTCTCCAGCCCCGACTGGAAAATGATCCACTCGTACCTGATCGACTCCTGCGGCATCAAGGCCAACCAGTCGCGCCTGTACTTCTCGATCTTCAGTGCCGGCGGCGGTACCGGCTCGGGCATGGCCTCGGAGTTCGGCCTGGCCCAGCAGTACTCGTACATGAACAAGACGTTCGACACCAAGCCGATCGACGAGCACGACAGCAAGAGCGGCCACTCGTTTGTCTTCGAGCCGATCTTCACCAGCGGTATCTGCGTACTGCCAAATATCTCCGATCACCGCAGCGAAATGTCCGAAGCGTTGCACATCAACGCCGGACGCCTGCTGTGCAAATACCTGTCAGAAGAATGGGACTTCTCCTACAACTTCGATAGCGAAGACAGCAGCGAAGCCAGCGTCATGGGGCGCATCCGCCCATGGAACGCGATGATGCTGATTTCCAACGACATCATGCGCTATGCCGAAGAGAGCGATGACGGCAACATCCAGAACATCGACGTCAATGCCATGGAGAAGCACGCCAACCAGTACATCTCCCAGCAGATCTTCAACATCCTCACCGCCCAGGCGGTGACCACCGACTACGACCAGAACTACTTCCGCCGCGCCGGCATCGACATCGGCGAGACCATCCGCCTGGATGCCAACGATCTGTTCATGAGCCTGGCCGGCCCGGTGGCGATCGCCTATGCCGAGTCCGTGGTCCCGGAAACCCCGGTGCCGACCGGCGACAAGTTCAAGGTGTTCGAGAAAGAGCCGCAGCGCCTGAACATCGACGACCTGTTCTTCCGCTCCATCGACCTGCCGCACTTCAACAAGGTGACCCAGGCCATCGAGGGCATCAGCCTGCTGCCGATCGAGTCCAAGCGCTATCGCGCGGCGCTGGAGCAGTACAAGGCTTCCGGTTACGACGCGGCCGCCCTGCACGACCTGCACTTCTTCAAGAACTGCTCGTCGGTGGTGTCGATCGTCTCCCTGCCGAAGGACTACAAGCTGTCGTACATGGACCTGAACCGGCTCAAGACCCACCTCAACAGCCTGTTCCCCAACACCACCCTCAAGCGTTATGCCCTGGTGATCGGCGCTTCGGCCAACCTCTCGCTGACGACCCTGATCGCCAAGAGCCCGTGCCTGTCGGACGACTTCCTGACCCTGATCGTGGCCTTTATCAAGCGTTGCTTCGCCCGCAACCCGTACCGCTTCGACGAGACCCTGGACAACTCGATCCTCGATTTCATCGTCAGCGAGGCATTCGATGAAAGCCGCATCGACGAGCTGCTCAACGAGTTCGAGAACCCGGCGAAGATCCTCGATACCAACTGGTACGCGATCAAGCCGATGTACGAGAAGAAGTACCGCGAGCTGATCAACGACAAGGACAAGTTCGTTTCGATCAACGACATCCGCCTGTCCCGCGATTGCGTGAAGAAAGCCATCAAGTACCTGCGCGAGATCTATCGTCACCGCATCGGCAAGACCAAGGTCATTTCGCTGAACAACCACACGGGCAGGACAGCGTACTAACAGCTGCTCCTACAGGGGAAATGGCGTTTTACAGGGAAGTGGCGTTAATACCCGGAAACAATCAGGCCGCCCGCGGGCGGCCTTGCAAACTGTTCCCATTCCGCTTACGTCACCGTCAGCCTGAAACGGGTGGGGCCTTTCTTCACGGGCAACTTGCCATCACCGTGATCGCGGTTACTCGGCTACACACTTTCAGCCGGAAAAACCAGGCCCCCTTTTGGTGCTCAACCTTCGGCCTGCGCCCTTTCCTGGACCAGAATCCACGGCGAAACCACCACCGCCCACAGCAGCGGATCACGCTCAACCAGATCCAGCGCCCGCGTCGCAGACACCTTGCCAACCTTCTCGGTGGCCAGCCAGGCAGAGACTTTCTCGGCCTGGTTCTCGGCCATCGCCTCGGCCGCCTCGATCAAATCCAGGCTGGCGTCGACCCACAATAGGGCACCCTTGGCGAAGAATGGCTCCAGCTCCTTCCAGGTAATGGATGCGGTTTCACCAAGCAGCTTGGCATAGAGGGTGCTAGGTTCTTGAGTCATGGGCCTGTCCCGAAAAGAAATCGGCGCAATGATAACGTCGGTACTCTGGCAGACAAACCCGGTTGCAATTGCGTCAACGATAGAGAAGTGCAGGAGAGCCAAGGATTGCTCGCTGAATACGGTCAAACCCCCGCCGCGATTCTGTCTTTTTCTTTCAATAAAGCGACACCCCCTGATTTTGCCCCCTGGCGCCAGCTTCCCAGGCTAACAATCGGCGCTCTACACTGTACCGGTACAGTTGCCGGGGGCATTTTCCGGGGATATCCAAGAGATATCTGACCCGGTTCTGCTGCTACGGCGCCAGGACTATAAAAATTACAACAGTAAGAGTGGAGCACTATGAATAAGGCTACTAAGCAGATTTCCAAACTGTTTGCCGCTATGGTTCTGGCCGGAGTCGCCAGCCATTCGTTCGCAGCTGACACCATCAAGATCGGCATCGCCGGCCCCAAGACCGGCCCTGTAGCCCAGTACGGCGACATGCAGTTCAGTGGCGCCAAAATGGCCATCGAACAAATCAACGCCAAGGGCGGCGTCGATGGCAAGCAACTCCAGGCCGTCGAATACGATGATGCCTGCGATCCGAAACAAGCCGTCGCCGTGGCCAACAAAGTCGTCAACGACGGCGTCAAGTTCGTGATCGGTCACCTGTGCTCCAGCTCCACTCAACCGGCTTCGGACATCTACGAAGACGAAGGCGTGGTCATGATCACCCCCGCCGCCACCAGCCCGGACATCACCACCCGTGGTTACAAGATGGTGTTCCGCACCATTGGCCTGGACAGCGCCCAGGGCCCTGCCGCCGGCAACTACATCGCCGACCACGTGAAACCGAAAATCGTTGCCGTGCTGCACGACAAGCAGCAATACGGTGAAGGCATCGCCACCGCCGTTAAACAGACCCTCGAGAAGAAAGGCACCAAGGTTGCGGTGTTCGAAGGCATCAACGCCGGCGACAAAGACTTCTCCTCGATGATCGCCAAGCTCAAGCAAGCCAACGTCGACTTCGTCTACTACGGCGGCTACCACCCGGAGCTGGGCCTGATCCTGCGCCAGGCCCAGGAAAAAGGCCTGAAGGCCAAGTTCATGGGGCCGGAAGGCGTGGGTAACGACTCCATTTCGCAAATCGCCAAGGACGCTTCCGAAGGCCTGCTGGTAACCCTGCCGAAATCCTTCGACCAGGATCCGGCCAACGTGGCCCTGGCGGATGCGTTCAAGGCCAAGAAAGAAGACCCGAGCGGTCCGTTCGTGTTCCCTTCCTACTCCGCGGTTGAAGTCATTGCCGGCGGTATCACCGCGGCCAAGAGCGAAGACCCGACCAAAGTGGCCGAAGCCATCCACGCCGGTACGTTCAAGACCCCGACCGGCGACCTGAGCTTCGACGCCAAGGGCGACCTGAAAGACTTCAAGTTCGTGGTCTACGAGTGGCACTTCGGCAAACCTAAAACCGAAGTCTCGCCTCAATAAGGCCCTGTCTGACTGACTGCCAATAAAGCCCACGGCGTGCCGTGGGCTTTGTTTTACGAACGTATTGGGCCTGTTTTCCGTGATCCGGAAGCCCGCCCACCTGAAAATCTCAAAACCGTCATCAGCGGTTCGCTGGCAAAACCTGACCCGAAGTGGATGCAGATCCACAGGAAGCAGGCGGGAAAATGACTCCACCAGTGAAATGCGTATCAGGTTTTTAGGAGCGCTGTAATGCCTGACCTCTATCACTTTTTCCAACAGCTGGTTAACGGTCTCACCGTTGGCAGCACGTATGCCCTGATCGCCATCGGCTATACGATGGTTTACGGCATCATTGGAATGATCAACTTCGCCCACGGCGAGGTGTACATGATCGGTTCCTATGTGGCGTTCATCGCCATCGCAGGGCTGACCATGATGGGACTCGACAGTGTCCCGCTCTTGATGACCGCGGCCTTCATCGCGACCATCGTCGTGACCAGTGCCTACGGCTACAGCATCGAACGGATCGCCTACCGCCCCCTGCGCGGCAGCAACCGTCTGATCCCGCTGATCTCGGCCATCGGCATGTCGATCTTCCTGCAGAACACGGTTCTGCTGGCGCAGGACTCCAAGGACAAATCCATCCCCAACCTGATCCCGGGCAACTTCTCCATCGGGCCAGGTGGCGCACATGAAGTGCTGATCTCCTACATGCAAATCGTGGTGTTCGTGGTGACCCTCATCGCCATGCTCGGCCTGACCCTGTTCATCTCCCGTTCCCGCCTGGGCCGCGCCTGCCGTGCCTGCGCCGAGGACATCAAGATGGCCAACCTGCTGGGTATCAACACCAACAACATCATCGCCCTGACCTTCGTGATCGGTGCCGCGCTGGCGGCGATCGCGGCCGTGCTGCTGAGCATGCAATACGGCGTGATCAACCCCAACGCCGGCTTCCTGGTCGGTCTCAAGGCCTTCACCGCCGCGGTACTGGGCGGCATCGGCAGCATTCCGGGCGCCATGCTGGGCGGCCTGGTACTTGGGGTGGCGGAAGCCTTCGGTGCCGATATCTTCGGCGACCAGTACAAGGACGTCGTGGCGTTCGGCCTGCTGGTTCTGGTGTTGTTGTTCCGGCCAACCGGCCTGCTGGGCCGTCCGGAGGTTGAGAAAGTATGACTAGGAATTTTCGACAGGCGTTCTTCAGCGCCTTGCTGGTGTGGGCCGTCGCCTACCCGATACTCGGTTTGAAACTGACCATCGTCGGCATCAACCTGGAAGTCCATGGCACCAGCCCTACCACGCTGATGATCATCGCCGCGTGTTCGGTGCTGATGTTCCTGCGGGTGCTGTTCGACCAGCAGATCAGCGCGGCCTGGAAGTCCTCGCCCAACATGCCGGTGATCCCGGCCAAGGCCAGTAACTTCCTGACCCTGCCGACCACCCAGCGCTGGATCATCATTGCGCTGATCATCGGTGCGCTGGTCTGGCCGTTCTTCGGCTCCCGCGGCGCGGTGGACATCGCCACCCTGGTGCTGATCTACGTGATGCTCGGCCTCGGCCTGAACATCGTGGTCGGCCTGGCCGGCCTGCTGGACCTGGGTTACGTCGGCTTCTACGCCGTGGGCGCCTACAGCTACGCGCTGCTGTCGCACTACTACGGGTTGAGCTTCTGGATCTGCCTGCCTATCGCCGGCCTGATGGCGGCCGCCTTCGGCTTCCTGCTGGGCTTCCCGGTACTGCGCCTGCGCGGTGACTACCTGGCGATCGTGACCCTGGGCTTCGGTGAAATCATCCGCCTGTTCCTGCGTAACCTGACCGACCTCACCGGGGGTCCGAACGGTATCAGCAACATCGATAAACCGACGTTCTTCGGCCTGTCCTTCGAACGCCGGGCCGCCGAGGGCCTGCAGACCTTCCACGAGTACTTCGGCATCGAATACAACTCGATCAACAAGGTGATCTTCCTCTACCTGGTCGCGTTGTTGCTGGCATTGTTCGCCCTGTTCGTCATCAACCGCTTGCTGCGCATGCCCCTGGGGCGTGCCTGGGAAGCCCTGCGTGAAGACGAAATCGCCTGCCGCGCACTGGGCCTGAACCCGACCGTGATCAAGCTGTCGGCCTTCACCCTGGGTGCCTGCTTCGCCGGTTTCGCCGGCAGCTTCTTCGCCGCGCGCCAGGGCCTGGTGACGCCGGAGTCCTTCACCTTCATCGAGTCCGCGACCATCCTCGCCATCGTGGTGCTGGGCGGCATGGGCTCGCAGTTGGGCGTGGTCCTCGCGGCCACCGTGATGATCCTGCTGCCTGAACTGATGCGTGAATTCAGCGAATACCGCATGTTGATGTTCGGCGCCATGATGGTGCTGATGATGATCTGGCGTCCTCAAGGCCTGCTGCCCATGCAACGTCCTCACATGGAGCTGCGCAAATGAGCCGTGAAATCCTCAAAGTAACGGGCCTGAGCATGCGCTTTGGCGGCCTGCTGGCGGTCAACGGCGTGGCCCTGACCGTCAAAGAGAAACAAGTGGTGTCGATGATCGGCCCGAACGGCGCCGGCAAGACCACGGTGTTCAACTGCCTGACCGGTTTCTACCAGCCCACCGCCGGCAGCATCCTGCTCGACGGCGAGCCGATCCAGGGCCTGCCCGGCCACAAGATCGCCCTCAAGGGCGTGGTACGCACCTTCCAGAACGTGCGGCTGTTCAAGGACATGACCGCGGTCGAGAACCTGTTGATCGCCCAGCACCGTCACCTGAACACCAACTTCCTGGCCGGCCTGTTCAAGACCCCGGCGTTCCGCAAGAGCGAGCGCGAGGCCATGGAATACGCCGAGTACTGGCTGGAAAAGGTCAACCTCAAGGAGTTCGCCAACCGTCCCGCCGGCACCCTGGCCTATGGTCAGCAACGCCGCCTGGAAATCGCTCGCTGCATGATGACCCGTCCGCGGATCCTCATGCTCGACGAACCGGCCGCCGGCCTCAACCCGCGGGAAACCGAAGACCTCAAGGCGCTGATCGGCGTGCTGCGCGAAGAGCACAACGCGACCGTGCTGCTGATCGAACACGACATGAAGCTGGTCATGAGCATTTCCGACCACATCGTCGTGATCAACCAGGGCACGCCCCTGGCCGACGGCACGCCGGAACAGATCCGCGACAATCCCGAAGTGATCAAAGCCTACCTGGGGGAAGCGTAAATGCTGCAGTTCGAAAACGTTTCCACCTTCTACGGCAAGATCCAGGCGCTGCACAGCGTCAACGTCGAGATCCGCCAGGGCGAGATCGTCACCTTGATCGGCGCCAACGGTGCTGGCAAATCCACCCTGCTGATGACCCTCTGCGGTTCGCCGCAGGCCCACAGCGGCAGCATCCGTTACCTGGGTGAAGAGCTGGTCGGGCAGACCTCCGCGCAGATCATGCGCAAGAGCATTGCCGTGGTGCCGGAAGGTCGTCGGGTGTTCGCCCGCCTGACCGTGGAGGAGAACCTCGCCATGGGCGGGTTCTTCACCGACAAGGGCGATTACCAGGAGCAGATGGACAAGGTCCTGGGCCTGTTCCCGCGCCTCAAGGAACGCTTCAACCAGCGCGGCGGCACCATGTCCGGCGGCGAACAGCAGATGCTCGCCATCGGCCGCGCGCTGATGAGCAAGCCCAAGCTGTTGCTGCTCGACGAACCGTCCCTGGGCCTGGCGCCGATCATCATCCAGCAGATCTTCGACATCATCGAACAGCTGCGCCGTGACGGCGTGACGGTGTTCCTGGTGGAGCAGAACGCCAACCAGGCGCTGAAGATCGCCGACCGTGCCTATGTACTGGAAAACGGCCGGGTGGTGATGCAAGGCACCGGCGAAGCCCTGCTGACCGACCCCAAGGTGCGCGAAGCCTACCTGGGCGGCTGAGCCTCCGCTGCAACCAAGAACGGCCCTTCGGGGCCGTTTTTTTCGCCTGGAAATCGCCCCTCCTGTAGCCGCTGCCGCAGGCTGCGATCGGGGCGACGCCCCGACTCGGAAGGCCAGGTACACCGCGCGGCCAGTGATTGCGCCGGCTTCGCCGTCGATCGCAGCCTGCGGCAGCGGCTACAGATGAAGATTTTTTCGCCTGGGCTGTAACAAACCCCATCGACCTTTCTCTAGAGGGGTAAGCAGGCACACATGCCTGCCTTCCCACTACCTTTTCTGGAGAAACACCATGACCGCTACCACTCGCACCCTGTCCGCCGCCGCCCTGGCCCTGGCCCTCGGTTCTGCCTTGAGCATGGCCGCGCTGCCGACCACCGCCCAGGCTGCCGACGACATGGAGAAATGCTTTGGCGTCGCCATGAAAGGCAAGAACGATTGCGCGGCGGGCGCGGGCACCACCTGTGCCGGCACCGCCAAAGTCGACCACCAGGCCAACGCCTGGAAACTGGTTCCTAAAGGCACCTGCGAGAAAACCGCCAGCAGCACCTCGCCTACCGGTTTCGGCCAGCTCCAGGCCTACAAAGCCAAGTCGTAATCCACTGTCTGCCTGAGTGTCGATGATGAACATGGCCGTACCACTCTCCCTCCATCCCGCCACTCAGGCGCCCCTCTCCAGCCTGCCGCAACGCGCCGGGCTGGGGCTCAAGACCGAGCACTTTCGCCAGGTCCTGAGGGAACAGCCCGATATCGGTTTCCTTGAAGTCCATGCGGAAAACTACATGGTCGCCGGCGGGCCGTTCCACCACTACCTGGGGCTGATCCGCGAGCAGTACCCGCTGTCGCTGCACGGCGTCGGCCTGTCGATCGGCGCCGAAGGTCCGCTGGACCACCAGCACCTGAAACGCCTGGCGGTGCTGATCGAGCGTTATCAACCCCAGTCCTTTTCCGAACACCTGGCCTGGTCCAGCCATGGCCCGGTGTTTCTCAATGACCTGCTGCCCCTGGCCTATGACCGGCCGACGCTGAACCGCGTCTGCGACCACATCGACCAGGTGCAGAACACATTGCGCCGCCCCATGCTGCTGGAGAACCCGGCGACCTACCTGGAGTTTCGCCAGTCGAGCATGGACGAGGCCGAATTCATCCGCGAAGTGATAAGTCGCACCGGCTGCGGCCTGTTGCTGGACGTGAACAATGTCTATGTGTCGTGCATCAACCACCGGCGCGACCCGCTGGCCTACATCGATGCCCTGCCGTTGCACGCGGTGGGCGAGATTCACCTGGCCGGGTTTGCCGAAGACAGCGATAGCCTGGGCGAGCGCCTGCTGATCGACGATCACGGCGCGCCGATCGACAACGCCGTGTGGGCGCTGTACTTGCGGCTGCTGGAACGGATCGGACCGACCGCGACCCTGATCGAGCGCGACAACCAGGTGCCGGCGTTTTCCGTGCTGCACGCCGAGGTGCGCCAGGCGGACGAGCTGCTGCAATGCGCCAGGAGGCTGCCGTGAACACGCAAGCCAGCTTCGCCAGCGCCCTGCTCGACCCCGAGCAGCCCTGCCCGGCGGGCCTGTACTGCGGCAACGGTGCCGACCCGGCCAGCCGCTTCGCGGTGTACCGCAACAATGTGCAGAGCTCGTTGATCAACGCCCTGGCCGATGCCTATCCGGTGGTGGCGCAACTGGTGGGCGATGCATTCTTCCGGGCCATGGCCGCGCTCTACGTCAGGCGCTTCCCCCCCACCAGCGCCGTGCTCAGCGACTACGGCCACGACTTCGCCAATTTCATCGGCGGTTTCCCTCCCGCCGCCGGCCTGCCTTACCTGGCCGATGTCGCGCGCCTGGAGCGCCTGCGGGTCACCGCCTATCACGCCGCCGACGCCTGCCCGGTACAACCGCAGCAGATCGCCGCGGCCATGGCCGAGCCTGCAACCCTGGGGCAGTTGCGCCTGGAACTGCACCCTTCGCTCGGCCAGCTGGAATCGGCGCACCCGGTGGTCGCCTTATGGGCCGCCCACCAGGGTGATGGCGACTGGCAGGCGATCGACCTGCAACAAGGGCAAAACGCCCTGGTACTGCGTCACGACCTGGAGGTCGAAGTGTTCGCCATCGACGCCGGGGGCGCCCGCTTCATCCACGCCCTGCGCCACTCACAGCCGCTGCAAGTCGCCGCGGCCCATGCCTTGGCGACCGATCCGGCATTCGAGCCGAGCCAGGCCCTGGCGCTGTTGATCGGTCGTGGCGCCATCACTCGCCTGTCCCCCCATTCCGAGGTCTGAACATGCACACCCATTGCACCAAGCATCATCCGCTCAGCCACGGGGTGAACCGGCTCATCCAGCTGCTGGAGCGTATTCCCCACAGCCTGATCGCCTTTATCGCGCGTTTCTCCATTGCCGCGGTGTTCTGGAAGTCCGGCCAGACCAAGGTCGAGGGCCTGGCCATCGATCTGTTCTCCGGGACATTCGAGCTCGGCATGCCGCGCCTGGCCGACTCGACCATTCCCTTGTTCCAGAGCGAATACCGGGTACCGCTGCTCTCCCCCGAACTGGCCGCGCACCTAGCGGCATTCGCCGAGCATCTGTTCCCGCTGCTGCTCCTGGTCGGTTTCGCCACGCGCTTCTCGGCCCTGGCGCTGCTGGGCATGACCCTGACCATCCAGCTGTTCGTCTACCCCGACGCCTACCCGACCCACGGCACCTGGGCGGCGGTCCTGCTGTACCTGATGGCCCGAGGCCCCGGCAAGCTCTCCATCGACCACCTGATCGCCCGCCGCTACCGCTGACCTCACACCTCTCCCGTAGGAGCGCAGCTTGCTCGCGATGAACGATAACGCGGTTTTTCAGACAGTCCGCGGCGCGGCCATCGCGAGCAAGCTTCGCTCCTACAGATCTGCTCGCCCACCGCTGTAGCTGTAGCCGCTGCCGCAGGCTGCGATCGGGTCCGAAGGACGCGCAAGGTCTCAAGACCGCTGAGGCCCTTCGGGCTTTGCGCAGCCTGCGGCAGTGGCTGCAAGGTCCATCGCAGCATCAAGTCAGAGGCGGTCCAGCGCTTCTCCACTGCGCTTGAACCAGCCGATCAGGTAATCGGCCAGGACCTGGGTGCGCCTGGGCAGCCCGCCCTGATACGGGTGCACCAGGTACATCGGCATGCTGCGGGTCTGGTAGTCGCGCAGCAGCCCGCGCAAACGCCCGTCGGCCAGTTCCGCCTGCAGCAGGTAGGACGGCAGCCGGGCGATCCCCGCCCCCACCAGTGCGGCCTGCTTCAGCAGGTTGTAGTGATTGCTGGCGAAAGGCCCCGACACCCGCACCCGCAACAGCTCGTGCTGCTGGTGATAGAGCCACTCCTCGCGACCGCTGTAATGACTGTTGAGCAGGCAGCGATGCTCGGCCAGGTCCCCGGGCACCAGCGGCTCGCCATATTGCTCCAGGTAGACCGGGCTGGCGCAGGTCATCTCGTGCCAGGCCAGCAACGGCCTGGCCACCAAGCGCTGGTCATTGGCCACCTCCGAACGGATCGCCAGGTCGAAACCGTCCCGGGCCAGGTCGCGGTAGTTGTTGTTCAGCTCCAGCTCGATCTGCACCTCGGGATACTGCCGGGAAAATTCCAGCAACAGGCCTTCGAAGAAGGTCTCCCCCAGGGACACCGGCACTGTCAGCCGCACCGGCCCGGCCATGTCGTCCTTGAGCCGCGCCAGGGCCTGGCGCGCCCGCTCGACCTGGGCCAGCAGCGCCTGGGCCTGGGGCAACAAGGCCGCGCCCGCCGCAGTCAGGCTCAAGCACCGCGTGGTGCGCTGCAACAGCACGACCGAGAACTGCGCCTCCAGGGCGCTGATGCGCTTGGACAATTGCCCCTTGCTACAACCCAATTGCTGGGCGGCCAGGGTGAAACTGCCGGCCTCGATCAGCACGGCGAACGCCGCCAGGTCATCCATCTCGCTCACGGATTGTTTCCATTTGAAAACCAAAGGTTGCCTATTAGTGCGCTAATCAACAGGAAAAACCAGCACTAGACTGCAACCTCGTTCAACCCACGCGAGGAACTCCCCCCCATGAAAATTCTTCTGATCGGCGCCAACGGCACCCTAGGTTCAGCGGTCGACAAAGAGTTGTCGCAGCGTCATGAAGTCATCCGCATTGGCCGCACCAGCGGTGATTTCCAGGTGGATATCAGCGACAGCGCCTCGATCCGCGCTCTCTTCGAGAAAACCGGCACATTCGACGCACTGATCTGCGCCGCGGGTAATGTCACCTTCGCCCCGCTGGATGAGATGAGTGCCCAGCACTTCGCCCTGGGCCTGCAGGACAAGCTGATGGGCCAGGTCAACCTGCTGCTGATCGGCCGCGAGTTCGCCAACGACGGCGCCTCGTTCACCCTCACCTCCGGCATCCTCAACCGCGACCCGATCCGCAGCGGCGCCTCGGCGGCCCTGGTCAACGGCGCCATCGACGGTTTCGTCCGCGCCGCCGCCATCGAGTTGCCGCGCGGCCTGCGGGTGAACTCGGTAAGCCCGACCGTGCTGGTGGAGGCCATGGACAGCTACGCCCCGTACTTCCGTGGCTACAAACCGGTTCCCGGCGCCGACGTAGCGCTGGCCTACGCCAAGAGCGTGGAAGGCCTGCAGACCGGCCAGACCTACATCGTTGGCTGACCCCGAGCCCCTGCAGGAGCAGCCGGTCGACGCTCGATTGCCCGCAATGGCGCTGCCCCCGGCACACCGCAGCGCCCGGATCGCCGACAAGCCTGGCTTCTTGGAATCGCGATTGGATCCGGGGTTGTGATGAGCGGCCGGGCTGCGTAACGTGGCGGCACTTGATTGGAGACCCGACGATGCGTGCCGCCCGTTCCCTTGTTTGTATTGCCCTGCTCCCCCTGTTTGCCGGTTGCCAGATGCTGTCGGTGTTCGATGGCCAGCCCCGGACGCAGTCCCAGGCCGGCCAGACCCGCATGCAGGGCACCCTGACCGCCGCCGATGGCCAGTTGCTGTTCAAGCCTTGCGTCGGCGAACAGCGTTATGTGGTCAAGGACAACGGTGGCACCAGCATCCTCCAGGAAGCCGCCAGCCTGGCCGACCAGCAGGGCACGTTGTTCGCCGACCTGCGCGGGCATTTCTCCCCGAGCAAGGCCGGCGGCGCCGACAGTGAAGTGGCGTTGAGCCAGTTGTATCGCATCGAACGCTCGAACGATGCCTGCAGCGATCCCGACTTCCCGCGCCTGATCCTGCGGGCCAGTGGCAAGGCCCCGGACTGGAACGTCGATGTCAACGCCAAGGGCATGCGCATCGAACGCGCCGGCCAGCCGGCGCTGGCGCTGCCTTACCTGGAAGAACAGCTGGGCGACGGCCGTTTCAACCTCAGCAGCGAAGCCAACAACCGCCACGTCGAACTCTGGGTCGCGCCGCAGCGCTGCGTGGACAGCAAGACCGGCAGCGTGCAGCACCTGACCGCGGAACTGCGGGTCGATGGCCAGGTCCAGCGCGGTTGCGCCTATTTCGGTGGCTCGCGCAGCGACTGAGGCGACGGACAACCGTTTTAACCTCACGGGGTCCGGGCTTTGCGGCTTATAATCGCCGGTTTGTAAAACCGCCCTGACGCATTGGTGCGTCCCGCGAACCGGACCCTGTCATGTTACGAATCACCGAACTCAAGCTGCCGATCGACCATCCCGATGAAGACCTGCGCCCTGCCATCCTGCAGCGCCTGGGCATCGCCAGCGAGGACCTGCTCGACTTCACCCTGTTCAAGCGCAGCTACGACGCGCGCAAGAAGTCGTCCGAGCTGTGTTTCATCTACACCCTCGATCTGCACGTACGTGACGAGGCCAAGCTGCTGCACAAGTTCGCCGACGACCGTAACATCAACCCGGCGCCGGATGTCAGCTACAAGGTCGTCGGCCAGGCGCCCGCGGACCTGGAGCAACGCCCGATCGTGGTCGGTTTCGGCCCCTGCGGGATTTTCGCCGGCCTGCTGCTGGCGCAGATGGGCTTCAAGCCGATCATCCTCGAGCGCGGCAAGGAAGTGCGCCAGCGCACCAAGGACACCTGGGGCCTGTGGCGCAAAAGCGTGCTCAACCCGGAATCCAACGTGCAGTTCGGCGAAGGCGGCGCGGGGACCTTCTCCGACGGCAAGCTGTACAGCCAGATCAAGGACCCGAAACACCACGGTCGCAAGGTCCTGCACGAGTTCGTCAAGGCCGGCGCGCCGGAAGAGATCCTCTACGTCAGCAAGCCGCACATCGGTACCTTCCGCCTCACCGGCGTGGTCGAGAACATGCGCCAGCAGATCATCGCCCTGGGCGGTGAAGTGCGCTTCGAGCAACGGGTCACCGACGTACTGATCGAAGACGGCCAACTGGTCGGCGTCGAGCTCAACAGCGGCGAACGGCTGCACTCGAAACACGTGATCCTGGCCCTCGGCCATAGCGCCCGCGACACCTTCCGCATGCTCCATGGCCGTGGCGTCTACATGGAAGCCAAGCCGTTCTCCGTGGGTTTCCGCATCGAACACCCGCAGTCGCTGATCGACAGCGCGCGCCTGGGCAAGTACGCCGGCCACCCGAAGCTCGGCGCCGCCGACTACAAGCTGGTACACCACGCGAAGAACGGCCGCTCGGTCTACAGCTTCTGCATGTGCCCGGGCGGCACCGTGGTGGCGGCGACCTCCGAGCCGAACCGCGTGGTCACCAACGGCATGAGCCAGTACTCGCGTAACGAGCGCAACGCCAACTCCGGCATCGTGGTCGGCATCACCCCGGAAGTGGATTACCCGGGTGGCCCGCTGGCCGGTATCGAGCTGCAGGAGCGCCTGGAATCCCACGCTTTCGTGCTCGGCGGCAGCAACTACGAAGCCCCGGCGCAACTGGTCGGCGACTTTATCGCCGGCAAGCCGTCCACCGCCCTGGGCAGCGTCGAGCCGTCCTACAAGCCGGGCGTCGCCCTGGGTGACCTGGCCCTGGCCCTGCCGGACTTCGCCATCGAGGCGATCCGCGAAGCGCTGCCGGCCTTCGAGCGACAGATCAAGGGCTACTCCCTGCACGACGCGGTACTGACCGGGATCGAGACCCGCACCTCGTCGCCGCTGCGCATTACTCGCGACGAATCGATGCAGAGCCTGAACGTGAAGGGCCTGTACCCGGCCGGTGAAGGCGCCGGTTATGCCGGGGGCATCCTCTCGGCCGGGGTCGACGGGATCCGCATCGCCGAAGCGGTGGCGCGCAACATCCTCGGAATCGAGGCGTAAAAAAGGCCTCTGCCAGAGGTAGAGGCCTCCCTGTAGGAGCGAGCTTGCTCGCGATGGCGGCCAACGATCACGCGGGGCATCTGAAACAGCGCGTTGTCCTGACGTTTTTCGCGAGCAAGCTCGCTCCTACAAGGGTGGGTTTGCGGCCTCAGATGCCGGCGCGCAAGACGCTGGCCGGCAACGGCTCGCCACGCTCCACACTCGCTGCCACCGCCTCGATCAAGGCCGTCAACGGGTAACCCTGGGCGGTCAGCCAGTCCTGATCGTAATAGGTGGTCGCATAACGCTCGCCACCGTCACACAGGATGGCGACGATCGAACCACTCTCCCCAGCCTGTTTCATCTGCTGCGCCGCCATCAGCGCGCCGATCAGGTTGGTCCCGCTGGAACCGCCCACCCGCCGCCCCAGGCGCTGCGCCAGGTAATGCATGGCCGCCAGCGACAGGGCATCCGGCACCTTGACCATCGCATCGATCACCTTAGGCAGGAACGACGCCTCGACCCGTGGCCGGCCAATCCCTTCGATGCGCGAACCGCAATCCAGGCGCAGGCTGGCGTCACCGCTCTGGTAGTAATCGAAGAACACCGAACGCTCGGCATCGGCGCACAGTACCCGGGTGCAATGCTGGCGATAGCGCACATAACGCCCCAGGGTGGCGGTGGTGCCGCCGGTGCCCGGGCTGGAGATCAGCCATTTGGGCTCTGGGTAACGCTCGAAGCGCAGCTGCTGGAAGATCGACTCGGCGATGTTGTTGTTCGCCCGCCAGTCGGTGGCGCGCTCGGCGTAGGTGAACTGGTCCATGAAATGCCCGCCGCTCTCCCGGGCCAGGCGCTCCGACTCGGCGTAGATCTGCGTCGGGTCCTGCACCAGGTGGCTCTTGCCGCCGTAGAAGGCGATCTGCGCGATCTTTTCCTGGGACGTGCTGGCCGGCATCACTGCAATGAACGGCAAGCCCAATAGGCGCGCGAAATAGGCTTCGGAAATCGCCGTCGAACCGCTGGACGCCTCGATCACCGGCGCCCCGGGCTTGAGCCAGCCGTTACACAGCGCATAGAGGAACAACGAACGCGCCAGGCGATGCTTGAGGCTGCCGGTGGGATGACTGGACTCGTCCTTGAAATACAGCTCGATGCCCGGCAGGCCCGGCAAGGGCAAGGGGATCAGGTGGGTATCGGCGCTGCGCTGGAAGTCGGCTTCGATGATCCGGATGGCCTCGCGGGCCCACTGACGGTTGTCGCTCATGGTGTTTTCTCGTTGGCTCGAACGCCACACAGGACGCAATAAGATGAAGTGCACCCAGCATAGGCGATCCAGGCACAAGGAAAATCAGGGCTGTAACAGGCAAAAGCTCCCGGACCGCTGGGGCCTGGGCCGGACATGTTAGAAAACATCCCCAGTCGCTCACAGGTACAGTTTTGAATCAATTGGATACACAACTGCTAGGCTGGTTTTCCAGCAGGCCGCTGCTTCGCTACATATAACAAAAAAGAATATAACTTTTGTTTTAACAACTAACAGTACGGGTTAGGGTGTGCCACCTTTTTAGTTTTCTGATGGAGAGCGACCTTGCCTCTGCGTAGCACTTTCACGCGTTTCTTTCAGTTGGAAGCTGCCAGCGGTCTGTTATTGATTGCCGCTGCCGTGCTTGCCCTGATCATCAACAACTCACCGCTGTCCTGGCTGTACAACGGCCTGCTGGACACTCCCGTGGTCGCCCAGATCGGCGCCCTGAAAATCGCCAAGCCCCTTCTGCTGTGGATCAACGACGGCCTGATGGCCATGTTCTTCCTGCTGATCGGCCTGGAGGTCAAGCGCGAGGTCCTCGACGGCCACCTGTCCAAGCCTTCGCAGATCGTCCTGCCGGGCGCCGCCGCCATCGGCGGCATGGTGGTGCCGGCGCTGATCTACTGGTTCCTCAACAAGGACAACCCTCCGGCGCTCAGCGGCTGGGCGATCCCCATGGCCACCGACATCGCCTTCGCCCTCGGCGTGCTGGCCCTGCTGGGCAAGCGGGTGCCGGTGTCGCTGAAGCTGTTCCTGATGACGCTGGCGATCATCGATGACCTGGGGGCCATCATCGTCATCGCGATTTTCTACTCCGGCGCCCTCTCGACCCTGTCGCTGATGCTCGCCGCGGCCTGCCTGGTGGCGCTGGTGGCGATGAACCGCCTGGGGGTGGTCAAGCTCGGGCCGTACATGATCATCGGCCTGATCCTCTGGGTCTGTGTGCTCAAGAGCGGGGTCCACGCGACCCTGGCCGGCGTGACCCTGGCCTTCTGCATCCCGCTGCGTACCCGCAATGCCGAGCCTTCGCCGCTGTTGAGCCTGGAGCATGCGCTGCACCCGTGGGTCGCCTACGGCATCCTGCCGCTGTTCGCCTTCGCCAATGCCGGCCTGTCGCTGCAGGGCATCACCGTGGAAAGCTTCACCCACTACGTGCCCATGGGCATCGCCATCGGCCTGCTGCTGGGCAAGACCGTCGGCGTGTTCGGCCTGACCTGGCTGGCGGTGAAGATGGGCCTGGCTGCCCTCCCCGGCGGCGCCAACTGGGGCCAGGTGCTGGGCGTGGCGATTCTCTGCGGGATCGGCTTCACCATGAGCCTGTTTGTCGGCTCCCTGGCCTTCGTGCCCGGCAGCAGCGAATACGCTGGCATGGACCGCATGGGCATCCTCACCGGCTCGCTCTTCGCCGCCCTGATCGGCTACGCCGTAACCGCCGTGGCCAGCCGCAAGAACCCACAATTGCCGGCATAACCGCCGGCATTGCCAGGGCTGAAAACACAAAACCCCGACCAGTTGGCAAGTATCTGCGTAATTATGATGAGTGATCAGAATGGATTCTGATCAGCAGAAACTTAATACCATATCGAAACCACCCCCTCGAAAGCTGAATCGACGCTCACCGAATCGGCGATGCCTACCAGCCCTTCTGCACGCCTTCGGACTCATAAATTATTCCCTAGCGAACGAACCCGAACGAACAAGAGCGAAACCAAAATTGAACAATCGGAAACCTTTAAAGGCCCTTTGAGGGCCTCAAGAGGCCCTCGAGAGCCTTACATGCGAACAAAAGGGATACCGAGGGGGTCGGCTCCAGCGTCGCCTCAAAAGGCTCACAGAGCCTCGCGAAAAATAAATATCATCAAAAACGACAGACGGTATACCCCTTGCAGGCTGCGGCCTGCAGGACTTATAGGCACTTACCCACAGAGCTTATCCACAGGTTATAAACAACTGTATACTTGCACACTTAAAAAGAGGCCATTATCTTAGGCACCACAAACGCAAAAACTCCCAATAAAGGGAGTTCAGCTGAAGAATGCATGCAGATAGCCACGCTACGTTTGGCGACAGAAACGTGACTACCTGCACCCTCTGACGCATGCATTTGTAAATGCACATATCTAGAGAAGGACGCTATTTAGCCCACTGCTGACAAAATCGTCAACAGGGAACTGATTGGTGGTCATTTTAGGTACGTGCGTCTAAATCGCAAATATCGAGATCATTCCAATGGCTAAAAATACAAAGAAGTCCTCCGCAGAAGTCACCAAACTGGCTTCCGACACCCTTCGCGATCCAAACGCATCCGCAATAGCCAAAAGCCTTGCTGCCTCCACGCTGGCCCAAGCCAACACTGGAAAGCAAACGAGCTCAGAAATGGAAGCGAAAGCAGCACGCGTACTTCAGAGCGAAAAGTACAGCGACGATACTAAAAGCCTTGCTGGTTCGGTTGTATCCCAATCCAACAAAGATCGCTGAGGATCTGTCGCAATGTACAATTTTTATGTCAATACGGCAGCACAAACAAACGGTGATCATGAAGTGCATCAGGACGGATGCAGGTTTATGCCCACACTCCTAAATCGCAGACACCTTGGGGTATTTTCTAGCTGCTATGGGGCCGTTCAAGAAGCTAGAAAAATCTATTCACGTGCCAATGGATGCTACTTCTGTGCTTTAAGCTGCCACACTAGCTAAGCATCACTGGAAATTAGAGAGGGAGCTGGAAGCTCCCTCTTTTCTTGGCAGTTCGCCACCCGACAGCATCTGCATAATTTGGATAACTTAACGCTGGCTGGTCAGGCCATTCATAATTTTTCAGATTTTTCCTACTGACTGCTCTCCGGTATCCACGGTAACGTCACCCCAGTACAGACGCTGACGCCTGGCGCGAAGAAAACTCATCGCGCTTACGTCTGGGCCTACGCCACCAGCCAGTTCTCCGATCTGGCGGCAGTCGTTTACGACTTCAGCTCGAGCCGCGCTGGCGAACATGCCCGAGCCTTCCTTGGCCACTGGAATGGCAAGCTGGTCTGCGACGACTTCACTGGCTACAAGGCAGGATTTGAACTGGGCGTTACGGAGATCGGCTGCATGGCCCATGCACGCCGAAAGTTCTTCGACTTGCACGCGACCAACAAGAGCCAGATCGCCGAAAAGGCGCTGCACTACATCGCGGCCTTGTACGAAGTTGAGCGAGGGGTTCGCGAGCTGGAATCGGGTGATCGGCAGCGAATACGGCAGGAAAAAGCAGCACCAATCGCCGGCGCCCTTCATACCTGGATGATCGCCCAAAGACAGCTTGTGCCTGAGGGATCGGCCATCGCCAAAGCTTTAGATTACAGCCTCAAACGCTGCAAGTCCATTGTCGGTGGATGTGTTGGTGCCTTCAATTGTACAGCACAGGGCTATGCGTAATCGCAGTTCATAAGTCTGGTGATGTGACAAGACTCACCTTTATAATCTCAATTCTGATTTGACAATAATCAATCTATATACCACCCTATCTTTGTCAACTGACGACACATGTACACCAGTCGAACGACTGGATAAAACCGTACAATGCAGATACTTTATCGGCAGCTGTTGAAAGTGACACTTTTGTGAAGTCTGGTCACAACTCTATCAACTCATTGGAAATTTCAGGGATACGAAATGGCATATGCACAATGGGGTACCTTTGTAATTCACGCCTTAAACTACACCGTAACGATCAAAAATGTCGCCCATTCATGGGGTAAGTTCTACGACTCGAAACAGGTCGGTGTCGCAGGCGGAAACAAGGATAACGAATACGATCCGAGCGAGATCGAAGGAAAGGTAATCGAAACAGGCCAGGCATTCGCCATCAACGCCTGTGGACGATCAGATGCTGCCTCTGGAACAGAAGGTTCCTTCGATCTCTACGATGGTAAAACCTACGTCGGGACCTACACTTGGGAATGCCCGTGGGGCAGCAAAACAAACTCATCGACGTGGACTGCTGCGGCAGGCTCCCAGCCGCCGAACAACAGTTACATTACCCAACAAAGCGGAGCGAATCTGGATAGTGGCGCACTTGGCACCGTGACAATTCAGACAGCAAAAATTGCCGCATTTAAACAGCAATAAATCCTGTTTAATCAAATTGCAGGCTTGAGGTAACCGTGCCGCCATCGATGTGTTCGGTGGCGGTACTGAATGATCGAAAAGCGCTTACGTTGCGCGGTTGATCTTCTGGTTATCTATCATGGGCAAGGAATGGTTTCGACCTTATGGGAGCCGGTCTTTCAAAGGGCTTATCCTGCTTACTGTAAAAAGTCCCTATACGGCAATATTCATTGCCCCCTCTCTTGTCTCATCAATCCCAAACCGTCAGCTCCGAGCAACCAGCGCTCGACAAAATGACAAGTCGGCATAGTTGTTGCTATACCGTGTGCACAAGCTGCTCGTGGCGAATGCTGCCTCGCGAGTTTCAGCATTAAAACAACGTCTCTAAGAAATTCCGACAGTGGAATGCTCAGGGCAAATTCGAGCACATGCATGACCGGCTTCGGGCCCTTGATTTTATCTATACCCTCCTATCCCTTATCGTAAGGGGGAAACGATGTCCTGTCTTTCATGGGGCTCGTTCAGCGACCTATCCCACCCACCTAGCCTGACTTGGATGACCCGTTTGAAAGCTGTCCATTTCTCAAAATAAGTTGAGGTGCCCATCTCCAGGTCACAGATGTGACGAAGCCCCGCGTTGGTGGGGCTCTTGGAGTGTCTTGCAAAACCGGGGAGTCGTCGGTTATGCAGCCTTCGTTTCTTTCTTGATTCTGTAGACCGTGGCGACACCACAATCTGCCAATTTAGCGATCATTTCAGCAGACATAGTTGGATGTTCCCGCATCAGTGTTTGTACTTTGGCCCACTTGGCAGCGTTCCGCCCTTTACCCGATGGCTTCCATTCTGGATCGGCAGCTTTCTTGTTCTCCAGGCCCTGCTTGATGCGTTCCACGCGCTTCTCTTGATCCAGACGTGCCATTGTCGCCATCAGGTCGATCAGCATGTTGTTGATCACGTCCATGATTTGACCGGTGATTCCCTGAGCCTCTACCAGCATGTGACTGGTAGGTAGATCAGCTACAACCAGACGTAATCCCTTTGCCTTGATAGTGGCCTTGAGCGTGTCCCAGTCGGCTTGTGACAGACGGCTCAGGCGGTCTACGGACTCAACCAATAGCACGTCTCCACTCTTGGCAGTATCGAGCAAGGTTCGCAACTCAGGGCGGTTCAGTTTGGTGCCACTGCTATTCTCGGCATACACGCCAACGATGCTCAATCCTTTCTCGACGGCGAACGATTCCAATGCAGCTTTTGCACGATTGGCGTCTTGGTCTTTGGTAGATGCTCGTAGGTAGAGGTGGGCATTCATGGTTAACTATCCTTTGACATTAAATTCAATAGATCAATGATAGATGAATCATATATCTATCCACAATAGGTATTTGATAGTTATTGCTGAGCAGCTCTTGAACTACCAGATAGGTCTACTTCTTTGATAGCTGGATCGGGTGTGGAAGGAGCGAAGGGTTAAAGGCCTTCGAGCAGTTGTGACAGCGATACGCCCAACCCATCGGCAAGAACTTTGGCAGCATCTAGGCTGGGGTTGGCTGTGCCTGTCTCAATACGAGACATATATGTTCGGACGAAGCCACACTTGTCAGCGAACGCTTCCTGACTGAAGCCTTGGCTGCTGCGAAGCTCTCGGATTCTTTGGCCGAAACTTTTTCTGAGATTCTGATTTGGTTGCATCCCTGAATGATGGGCAGATGTGCCCTAATCGTGAACACACTGACTGATGACACACTAATTGATACAATGATGCCATTACCACCAATGTGCGATCAGCTTGCGCTTCACGAGGGATGAACCATGAACGACCAGCTCTATGTCCTGACCAGTCGGAAACGAACCACCAACCACGTCCTGCACCTCCTACTCTGCATCCCGACGCTTGGTGTTTGGCTGATCGTCTGGTTTATCGCAGCGGCGAGCAATAACAGCCACAACAAGAAGATCGATAGACAGATTGATCGGATCGTCCAGTACAAGGCTGATGGGTTAAGTGACACCGAAACCTTCAAGCAGACGAAGGTAGACAAGGCTGACGATGATGCCTTCCAGCTGAAGGTGATATTCGCAGTCGTTGTTGTGGGGCTGTACTTCTATTTTCGGTAGTTGTTGCACGCAGAGCCATCAAGCCCACTGTTCACAGGGAGTTGAGGTGGGGGGGGGGGCAAGTTCACCTTGTGCTCATCACGCGACTTGTATTGCTAAAGCTGATATCCGTGTCTGAAATACAGTCGGAGCAGTATCTAGATACCCAGTTTAAAAGATGGTAGGGTGAAAAAAACATAAAAAATTTAGGCTAGGGTAGGCGTCAATGAAATATCGAGAAAGTCAGTTAGACAAGAGTCTGAGGCAGTGGTTTTCTAACGATAATACTAAAGGCTTATTGCGTCATATTCGCATTGTGTCTGGAACGATGCGAGGATTGACGCCGTTCCATGTCAGCTTAGAGTACCCTATTACTGCATTCGCAGGTATCAATGGATCTGGGAAGTCTACCATTCTTGCTTTAGCTTGTTGTGCATACCATAACACCCCAAAAGCATTTAAACTGCCTAAGAGAAAAATTAGTTACTATACTTTTTCTGACTTTTTTATTCAGCATACTGAAGAAGTACCTCCGCAAGGTGTTGAAATTTCCTATGGAATAGCACATGACAATTGGAGGAGTCTTCCTCCGGGGATTGGTTACCAAAGCAGGAAAAAGAAGCATGGTGGCAAGTGGAATGATTACGATATAAGAGTTAAAAAAACAGTGGTTTTTTTGGGGATTGAAAGAATTGTTCCTCATTCAGAGCGGAGTCAGTCACGCTCGTACTCTCGCTCTTTTAAGGATGTAAAGGTTAAAGGCTGGGAGGGTAAAGTAAAAGATGCAGTTGGTTATGTTCTTAGTAAAAAATACGATGACTATCGGCATTTGGAGCACACAAAGTACAGTCTCCCAATTGTAAAGTCAGGAGGGGTTACCTATTCGGGCTTTAATATGGGAGCAGGTGAAAATGCATTGTTTGAGATATTCTCAATTATTTACTCCTGCGGGCAGAACTCACTCTTGGTTCTTGATGAAATTGAGCTGGGGCTTCATGCGAAAGCTCAGCGACTATTTATGGAGAAGCTGAAAGAGGTTTGCATGCAAACCCATACTCAAGTTATATGCACCACGCATTCAAAAGAAATATTTCAATGTCTTCCAGATGATGCAAGGTTTTTTATTGAAACAAGTGGAGGAAAAACAAAGGTTACTGCTGGAATTTCGTCAGATTTTGCATTCTCTAAACTTGGAGCATTAAATCAGAAAGAGCTAGATATTTTTGTAGAGGATCAGGTTGCTAAGGTGCTTATCGAAAGTTCATTAAGTGCAGCTATACGCTCACGGGTGACAATAAGAGTTATTGGGTCGGCAACTGCAATATCTAAACAGCTTGCAGCGTTATACACGAGAGGAGAAGATAGACAGACTTTGGCTATTTTTGATGGGGATCAGAAGGCTTTAGAGTCTGATAATCTAAATCTTGCCAAAAAAATGTCTGAACGGTCTGGAGACGCTTTTAATAAATGGTTTAAAGAAAAGGTGTTTTATCTACCGGGAGGGACTTGGCCGGAAGCTTGGATAGTTCAAAAAAGTAAAGAAGCACCTGAAGCAGTTGCTATTGCACTTGGAGTGGACTTAGATCAATGTCCAGAGGTTCTTGAATATGCACTTCAAGCGGGAAAACATAATGAGTTTTTTGAGATTTCACAGCATGTTGGTCTTGATAAGGATAGGTGCTTAAGCTTGCTTTGTGGAGTGGTTTGTCAGAGTTTTCCCAAGGAGTTTGATAAGCTGCGACAGGCGGTTCTTTCAAAGCTTGATTGAGGTTCATAATGGTTAAAGGTTTAGGGGGCGTTTTAATTAGATCGTTAGTAGTTTGATGCACATCTTTCCTAATAAGTCTCTTAGGATCAATGTGCAAGTCTTCGGTGTGCAATGGTTGAATGTTACAGAGTTGCGATATGCAACAAACCTAGCGTTAAGCAGCCTGCTCTAAACACCAATCTTTTCTCCAGTTCGAAACAGTGTTCCGGTGAAGGCCTGTGATGCTTACAATTTCGGTGTTCTTCTTGTCTTGTGCAAACAGCTCGAACACTTGCCGCTTCCGTGGATCTTCAGTTGTTCTGCGATCCTCAAACACTGGGATGGTTTCAGACAAGCTCCAATCAATCGTAGCGTGCGGCATGTAACTAGATACAAGGTATTCAGCCACTCGCCCATCTTGTACGAGCAGTTGTATCGGTTTCGTGTTACCCCTGTCTCGTATCGCTGTCCGAGTTGCCGCCTGCAAGCTAGGCTCCAGAAATCTGGTAACCATGAATCCTTGGCGAAATACACGATCATACTTTACAGCCAAAAACTCTAGTGCTCGTTCGTCCGATGGTGATGGGTTCCCACCAAACAGGAGGATCGCATCAGTTTCACCTTGATACTCGTTCAGGCCTCGACTGTCGATTGAGCAGCGGTGTACAGCCCCTTTGGGTAGCCACCTGAAGCTTGCCCACTTGTTACAGAACAGCAGCGGAGTTCCAGTAGCCCGCTGGAGGGCAGCTTTGAGAATTACATCAATCACTAGAAGCTCGCCCTGCTTCTGCTTACCAATAGTGTCTCTCTCACAAGCCGTCACCGTTACCGCCGCCTTGCTGTAAATACGTCCCTTTGGCATGAAGGGGTAAATTGTGATTGGCGAAGTGTAGCCTTCAAACTCGGGCGTGAAGTCCGACCTTTCATAAATGAACCCGTGCACCTGGGCGAGGTCATCAAACAGGCTGCCCTCAACAGTGGCAGCAAGAACGTGTGCTTCTTCCGCCGCCGCAAATGTGCTCCAGCATGTTGACTCAACTACTGCTCGGACATACCTATTCCCATTAGACATCTCCGTATCGATGAACACTGGATGCTCATCCTTCAGGCATTCATAAATGCGGGCTCCTTCGCTGCTCAACATCGACGTGCGTTCAGCTCCTGCTGAAACTGCCTTGAAGGTTGCTAATGCTGTTTCAATCGCGTCAGCATAACCTTCTCGAATGTGGAGGCGTCCATCTTGCTCCTCGACGTTAACGAGTAACTGGGCCAGCTCCGAAGGCTCGAATGGGTATGCTGGAAAGTCAGCTACGACAGGTAGCTCATCGACAATAAGCACCCAGCCCGAGAGCAAGTCAGGTTTCGCCGAGAAAATGCTCTGATGAGTCGTGATCACCAGTACGTTTGGCTTCTCACGCAAGGTCTGATTTAGCTCGGAGCTAACATGATCGAAAGTGCTAGAGTTGATAACTTGGTGGGGCGTACCCATAGACAAGCGATTGATGAAGCTATCGGTCAGGGTGAGAGTAGGGAGTGCTAGAACAACGGAGCGTCCCGCAGAAAGCAAAGACGGAATTTGGCTAATGAGTGCTTGTGTTTTCCCCGCTCCTGGAGCGGATACAGCGGTATGAATTACTTTATTTAAGGCGATACTGGTCATCTTCATGTCTCCTTTTCAGTTCATGTCATAGGCGTTACCTCAGGTATTGCCGGTTAGGGTTAGTAAATCGCAGACGAAACAATACCGATCATCTGGCACTACATGAGTGCGGGACGTATTCGGTATGTTTGGTTGAGGTACGGATTCTACTATCGAATACATCCTGCGTCAAGAATTAGTTGTTGTGCGTGACAACAGAATGATGTAGGCGTATTGCACTTACGAAGCTTTGGCCGTCTTTAAATCCAGTTTGTACAAAACCAGCTTTCCGTGGGAGGGAAAGGCACCTGCTTAGTTTCTATTGGTTCAGACAATCATTTAACCCCGTAAACATTGGGTGTAACGGTAGTGGGTGTCTAGGTAGTGGCAAATATGATGCACGTTTTACCGAGGTTAATTGCCGGTATTCGAAGGTTTTTCTTGCCTTTCGAACGTCACACAAACTAACGGGGCATCAGGATAAACTTATCGGCGCCCTCATCGTATTGGTAGACGATTGGTGAAACCTTGCCATCAGTAACGAGCTGTTCGAACTCTGCTTCGTCTTTCCGATCCTGCTCAATCATCGCCTCCACGCGCTTGGAGTCGGGCATATCTAGGTGATGCTCGGTGTGGTGGTTTTCAATCAACCTGTACGTCTCTGTAGCACGATGCGAGCCCCTGTATTCGTACACCTGACGCTCTCCCTCGGTTTGAAGGTGCGGCTCATCCACAGTGATCGTAGTACCGTCACAGACGATGACGTATCCCACACTTTGAAGCAGCGCGTTCAACCTCATTTGGTCGTCGTCCAGCAGTGTATGTTGAAGGTCGATCATGTCACCCAAGGTCACCGGAGCCGGTGCAACTTTGAGCAACGCTCGCTCCTGTTCCAACTTCTGTATTGATGTCGTCACCTGCTCCAGCTTGGAACGGATTGGCACCAGCATCCCGAACTCTGCAAGTGAGTCAGCAAGGTTGGAAGACTGACGTTGCAACTCCGCCAACTCTCCTTCGATTTCAATCAGGCGCTTCTCGCCTGACGTGAGGTTTTGGCTAGCGGCTGCACGCTGCATAGCTCCGTACATAGTCCGACTGCGAACAAAGTCTAGGACGTGCATCGGAATAGAACGCCCGTTGGCACAACCGTCAGCACCCTTTCGATGGCGTCGATAGCAGAGCATCACCGCAGGAGAACGCTTTGTGTCCACAACACAGTAATTGGTGCCACAGCGCCCGCACCGGACCAAGCCAGACAACAGATACTTCGAAGGAGCAGACCTTGGCCTGTATCCTTCTGTTAGACGCTTTTGGACCCTGTACCAGAGTTCTTTGCTGACTACCGGGGGGTAAACGTCTTCGATGTCATTCCACCGCCCTATAGCTGTTGGATTTCGCAACCAACGCTTCAAAGTGGTAGGGTTTGTGGCTTCAACTAACGGATGCTTGCTGCGAATGCGGGAAAGAATCCGACGCTCGCCAAGACCGTCTGCGTAGTCCTCAAACACTTGAACAATGATGGAAGCAAGACCTTCGACCAGCTCACCATCAGAAGTGAGCCAGATGGGAGTGTGGCGTTTGACTCCATTACCAGCAGCAGCCTTCTCCCTTTTCCTAGTATAGGCATCCTTGATTCTTCGACTCAATGCGTCACTGTACTGGTGTGCCTGCTGTACCTTGGCAACAAGAAGAAAGAGGTTGTTCGAATTATTAGGATCGTTGCTGTACGTGACTCCATCGTCCAGCGTGATCAATTTCACACCTGCATTAACAATCCCAGTGAGCAGGTGGAGCATTACTGATGGCTCAAGCCTCCCTGCCCTGTCGATGGCTTCAATCAGCACAACGTCTGTAGACTTGATGACACCGTTCTCGACAGCAGCTAAAAGCTTGCCGAAGCCATTCTCAAGGTGCTTACCGGAGTAACCGCTGATCCCCAAATCTTGGAAGCTCGCGCCGCTCAGAACGTATTCAGGGTGAGCCAGCAGCCACTTGGCAACATACTCTTGTTGTCGCGTCAGGCTATCGCCACGAGCTTGCTCCGCACTGCTAAAGCGGATGTACGAGAATGCTACAGGCAAAGTAAACCCCGGCTAGACAACGAAAGACCGGATCATAACATCGCGGACTTCTGCTGCCTGGCCGGGGTTTTGTTTTGTCGCGGTTAACGCTTAGTGGGCGACACGGCTGGTGCCGTTGACGCTCATGATGCGCACGCGCTCGCCAACACGGAACACTTCGTTTTCCTGAACCTGTTGCACATAGGCACGCATGCTGCCGTCGTCTTCACGCACGGTGATTTCCACGCCCTGGGTACGGGTCAGGCCTTCCTCGGTGGCGGAACCGATCAGGCCGCCCGCCACCGCACCGATGACCGCCGCCACGATGCTGCCTTTGCCGCCGCCGATGGCGCTGCCGCCAACGCCGCCGACCGCTGCACCGGCGAGGCCGCCGATCGGGGTCTTGGTGCCTTCGATTTTCACCGGACGCAGGGACTCGATGGTGCCCATGCGAACGGTCTGTACGCGACGCGCCTCGTCACGGGAGTAAGAGTCACCGGACAGGTTGGATTGGCAACCGGTGAGCAACATGGCCATCGTGGAAAAGGAAGCAACCAGCAAAACAGACTTACGCATAGGATCAACTCCAAAGGACAGGTAATCATTAAACTCCGCAGCTTGACGCCTGTCACGGCATCGCCCGGATAAAATGGGTTCTATTCAGCAGCAGTACAGACTGCATGTATATAAAAACTCTTCACACGGTAGCGCTTATTTCCCGAGTTGCGCCACCGACCAAAGGATTTTCCATGGATTACTTCATCATCGTCGTGACCACCGTTGCCGGCCTGTACTTCCATTGGTGGCTGTATGTACGGATCAAGCGCTGGATGGACCGGGACCTGGCGCTGTCACTGGCCGGCGGGGACGAGAAGAAGAAATCCTTCATGCTGCAACAGCTGGCGAATGCCCATCGCCAGAAAATAAAACGCCGGGACCTGCCACAGTGGCTTGAAGCCGCCGCGGCCGGTTATCCCGGCGAATGAACTGATTCGGGTTCAGGGGGCCAGGCGCTCGCGCACCCAGTCGGCACCTTGCAGGCGGTAGTTCAGGCGATCGTGCAAACGGCTGGCGCGCCCTTGCCAGAACTCGATGCGCTCCGGTAACAGGCGATAGCCCCCCCAGTGCTCGGGGCAATGGGGCTGGGTATCGCTGAAGCGCTCCTCGGTGTTCTTGAGCAAGGCTTCCAGTTCCTGGCGATCGGCGATCACCTGGCTCTGCGGCGATGCCCAGGCGCCCAGGCGGCTGCCCAGCGGGCGGACCTGGAAGTAGGCATCGGACTCCTCGGCGGTGACCTTGACCACCCGCCCCTCGATACGCACCTGGCGCTCCAGGGCCGGCCAGAAGAAGGTCATGGCGGCAAAAGGCCGTGCGGCCAGTTGCTGCCCCTTGGCGCTGTCGTAGTTGGTGAAAAAGGTGAACCCCTGCGCATCCAGCCCCTTGAGCAGCAGGATGCGGCAATGGGGGCGCCCCTCTTCGTCAACGGTCGCCAGGGTCATGGCATTGGCCTCGACCGGCGGCTGCTCGGTTTCAACCGCCTGTGCAAACCACTGGTGAAACAGCGTGAAGGGCTCGACCGGAGCCTGGGCTTCGGTCAGTCCGTCACGGGTGTAGTCGCGGCGCATGTCCGCCAGTCCCTGGGTCATTATTGGTTCCTTTTGCCCGATGCCTGATGAATCAGTTCTTCGCCTGTTCGATCGCTGCCTTGGCCGGAGCCTTGGCAGTGGTGGTTTTCTTGGCGACGGCTTTCTTCGCCACAGGCTTCTTGGCTGGGGCTTTTTTCGCCGGAGCGGCTTTCTTCGCGGCGACGGCTTTCTTCGAGGACGCAGCAGGAACGACCGACTTCACGTCCTGTACGGCAACCAGTTCAGCCTCGGATGGAGTCGGCTGATTGTACTTGCTCAGCAGGGCCAGCATGGTGCTGCGCTGGGTGACGATGATTTCCACGCGACGGTTCAGCGCACGACCTTCGGCGCTGTCGTTGGCGGCGCGCGGCATGACCGAACCCATGCCGCGCAGCATCAGGCGATCGCGCTTGAGGCCGGTGAGGCTGAAAATCGCGGCAACGGACTGCGCACGGTCACGGCTCAGCTTCTGGTTGGCCGCCGCGGCACCGGTGGTGTCGGCATGGCCCAGTACCAGCACGGAAGTCTTGGCGTCGGTGCCCACGGCCTTGGCCACGCGGGTGAACGGGCTCAGGGTGACCGGCAGCAACATGGCCGGGCGGTCCGGGTTGAACGAGCCGTCGACCGGAGCGATCACCACCAAGTAGTTCTCACGACGCTCCAGCTGCAGGCGGCTGTCCTTGACGGCTTCACGCAGGCGCGGCTCGTAGTCGTCCAGCCAGGCCTGGGTGACTTTTGGATCCGGCATCGGGATGTCTTTAACATCTGCCTTGGTCGGAGACGTAGGTTGCTGATTGAAAGGCCACCACCAGTTGCCAGTCTCGGTCTTGGCGACCTTCGGCGCCGCGGTCGCGGCATCCGTCTTGACCTTGGCGTCGGCTACCGGCTCCGTGACGGCGTCTTTGCTCGCGTCCTTGGAAGGGAACGGCCACCACCAGTTGCTGGTCTCGGCCTTGGCGGCCGGAGCAGCGGCGGAAGCGGCTGCGGTTTCGACCTTGGCCGCGGCAGGAGCGGTCGCGGACTTGGCGGTGGAGGTGGCGGCGGACTTGGCCGCGGAAACTTCGTTGGCAGCTGCTTTTGCTGCCGGTTGCACCGCTTCCTTGCTGGCGGCCTTATCGGAACCGAAAGACCACCAGTGCCCTCCTTCTGCGTCATTTTGTGGAGTTTGTGCACAACCGGTGACAGTGAGGCAAAGAGCCAAGGCTAAAGACTTGTTCGACGACATGGGATATCCACAAAATGAGATCAAAAATTACGGTCTCTACGAACCGTACAAACAGACGCTTTGAAAGTATAAAAGCCACAGGGTTCCTTTCTGATGCCTTTACTCATGTTTAGGCAAAAAAAATCCTGACAGCAATCTTTTTACAGACAATCCGACAGAACCCTCGCCAGCTTCTGCGCTCTTGGATCCATCAGCACGTACGGCCCCAGGGTATTGGTGACAAAACCGAAGGCCACATCGTACTCAGGATCGGCAAAACCGATGGAGCCACCCGCTCCCGGATGACCAAACGCCCGAGGGCCGAGACCGAAGGTCGCGTTGGCCACCTGCGGCTGGTCGAGCATGCACCCCAGGCCGAAACGGGTCTGGGTCAACAGGGTCTTGTCCATGCCGACGCTGTGTTCGCGGGTCAGTTCTTCGAGCATGTCCGCTTCCAGCAGGCTGCCATCGAGCAGGCCGCTGTAGAACCCGGCCAGGCTGCGGGCATTGCCATGGCCATTGGCCGCTGGCTGTTGCATGCGCCGCCATTGCGGCTTGTTGGTACTGGTCATGATCGACGGCGGGTTGGTGAACGCCCGGGTGGTCATGGCCGTGGGTTCGCGCAGGGTCACTTGCAGCAGGCGCTGCGCGGCCGCGTCGCCGACATTGCCCTTGCCCCGGGCGATATGCGCTACGCGGTAAAACTCCTCGTCGGGCAGGCCAACGTAGAAGTCCAGCCCCAGCGGCCTGGCGACCCGCGCCACGATGGACTCGCCGGGACCGCGCCCGTCAGCCCGACGCAACAGCTCGCCCACCAGCCAGCCGTAGGTGATGGCCGCATAACCATGGCCTTCGCCCGGCGTCCACCAAGGCGCTTGCGCCGCGAGGGCATCGACCATGGTTTGCCAGTCGTAGAGCGCTTCCGGCGCCAGCAGCTCACGCAACGCCGGTAGCCCGGCCTGATGGCAGAGCAACTGACGCAGGGTGATCGCTTCCTTGCCGGCCGCGGCGAACTCAGGCCAGTACCGGGCAACCGGCGCGTCCAGCTGCAACTTGCCTTCGGCCACCAGTTGCAGGGCGGTGACCGCGGTGAAGGTCTTGGTGCAGGAAAACAGGTTGGCGATGGTATCGCAGTGCCAGGCCTCGCTGCCGTCCTTGTCGGCGGTGCCGGCCCAGAGGTCGATCACGGTTTCCCCGCCGATCTGAATGCACAACGCCGCGCCACGCTCCTGGGGATCCTCGAAGAGGGCCGCGAAGGCTTCGCGCACCGCTTCGAACTTAAGCTCGTAATGACCCTGAATCTGCACCCGTAACTCCCCCGGACCATGCTCTACAAAGTGGTGCGCATTGTTCCAGCCCTTGAGGGTTTTGGGAACAGAAACGAGCCCGGCGATGATCCACCGGAAGATTTGTTCAGAAATCGACGGACGTTGAACACTGCGCGGGCCGCCAGCCCCTGCGAATGAGTGTAGAGGCGGAACGGTCCGCGCGGGGGAAGCCGCACCCTAAAGGCCTGGCTCAGCGATCAATGGCCATTCCCCGCATGTCCACCCGCATGACCGCCGCCCTGCCCTGCGCCCTTGCCATCATGGCCCGGCTTGCCGCCGTCGGCGGCATGACCCGCGGCCTTGGCCTTCCCGGCTTCCTTGCCCAACTGGTCGAGGGCCTGCAGGTTGCTCTTGCGCACGCTGTCGACAAAACCCTGGAACGGCACATCGGTGATGCCCACCAGGCCGAAATGACCGTTCTCGCCGTCCAGCAGGCGTCCGGTGACCGGCTGATCGAGGTACTGGAACCAGTGCACGCCGACAATCGACGGCTCGCTCAACGCCTGCTTGAGGAACTGGGCATAGGCCGGACCGCGATCCTCCTCCCGCACCAGCTCGGTCACGCCCCCCCAGAACGGGCCGCGATCCCTGGAGCCGAAGTTGAACTCGGTGATCAGTACTGGCTTGTCCAGCGTGTTCAGCCAGGCAAAGTCGTAACCGTCCTGCGGCTTGAGGGTGTACATGTTGAAGCTCAGCACATCGCAGTACTGGGCGCAGGACGCCACGGCCTCGGGGGTGCTGATGGCGAAGCGTCCGCCCAGCAGCAGGTGGTTCGGCGCGTGCCATTTCAGTGAATCGGAAATGGTCTTGAAGTACGTGTCGGCAAAGACCTTCTGGAAGTATTTGAAGTCGGCTTCGATCTCTGGATGTTCCGCGCTAGGCAAAGGCGGCTCGAACCCCGGGTCCTCCATCAGCTCCCAGGCGGTCAGGTTGATGCCCCAGGCCTTCGACAGGCCCTCCTGGTTGCGGTACTTGTCGCGCAATTGCTTGAGGAACGCACGCTTGGCCGGGACGTCGGTGGTCATGCGCAACGTGCCGTAGGCCAGGGCATAACGCGCCTTGGGGTCATTACCCGGGCCGGCCCAGGCCAGTTCGTTGTCGGCGAAGTAGCCGATCAGCCATGGATCGTCGCGGTGATCGCGGGTGGCGATGGCCACGGCGCGCTCAGTGGCCATGGCGAAACGCGGATCGAACGGATCGGGCATGCCGCCCCACCAGTCGGTACCGGTGCTGATGCTCGCGTAGTCGCCGACGATCGACAGCGGCAAGGTGTAGGGCACACGGTCGTTCAGGCCCAGCGCCGGCGCGCTCCAGTTGCCGATGGTGTTGAAGCCCCAGGCTTGCAGGCGATCCAGGGTGTGGCTGGCCCAGCGTTTCTGGTCCAGGGCCGCGACCGGGCAAGCTGGCTCGGCTGACGACTCGCCCCCCTGTCCGGCCTGGGCCTCCTGTGCGTCGGCCTTGGCGGCATCCGCCACACCGGCCTTGGTTTCGCTGCCCGGGGTGCAAGGCACACCGTAGGTGCGTTGCAGGTTGGCGCCATAGAAGTCGTACCAGCGACCGGCGTTATAGGCGCGGCCCTGGTCGGCGCCATTGCCGCCGCGGTTGTCGCCTTCACCGTAATAACCGGCCAGCGGTTCGCCGGCGTTAGGCAGTGTGGCGAACATCCACTCACGGCCGGCGATGTAGGTCTGACTGTTGTCCGCCGCGACCGCATTGACCCCCAGGGAATAGAACGGATGCCCCTGGGGCGTTACCAGATACCAGCGGCCATCGCGCTTCTCGGTACGGAAGAAGCCACTGGCCTTGAAGGCCGGCCCGTTGTTCCAGCCACCGAAGGTGTCCAGGGGGGAACGTTCGCGTTCGGCCAGCCAGGTTTTCAGTTGCTGCTGTTCCTTGGCCGCGGCAGCCTTGAGCTGCTCGTCGCTGGCGATCTTTTCCGGCCATTTGGCCCGGGTCGACTGGCCATAGGCATCCACCAGACCGCCGTAGGCCGCCTTGACCACGGCCTCGCCGTCCTGCACGCCAAAACGTTCGAGCAGGATGCTCTGGGCGGCTTTCGGCCGGTCCATGGACAAGGTCACCGACACCACCTGGCTGCGGTCCAGCTCGCCTTCGCTGCTGGCCAGCAGCACGCGCTGGCCTTCGAAGGTCATCGGCATTGGCGGGCCGGCCTTCATGCCCTGGCTCAGCGGCGAGCTGGCAACCAGCGGCACCAGCAGGGTCTGCGCCGGGCCGGCCGGCAGGTCGATACGGCTGACCAGGGTCTTGCCGTCATTGCTCTGGATCTTCACGTACAGGGTCAGGGCCCAGTCCATCGCGCTCTGGATCCGCAGGCTCATGACCGCGGACTGCGACCAGTCCCAGGCGCCCGTCTGCGGGGTCAGGCGCAGGCTTGGTTGAGTCGCCGGATTGAACGTCACTCGGCGTAACACTTCGCCCTCGGCTGTTTGCTCCGCGTTGGATTGCGGCAGGCTGGCATCCTGTGTCGCCACCTGCACCACATCGGCAGGCCGGACAAAGTTGAACAGCGTCTGTTGCCCCGCGGGCGCGGCGAACAGCGGCGTGGCGAACAGCAGAGCAAAGACAGCGAGTAACGAACGGCGAATCATAGGGACCTGGTGCTCCTTAACGACCGATGAACGGCCTGTGTGCAATCAGTGGCATGCCATAGACAACGCGACCGGCCACAGGCCGGCCGCGCTCAGGAAATTTCCCGGCGGAACGGCGGCAACGCATTGAGAATAGCCTTGCCGTAACGCTGGGTGACCAGGCGCCGGTCCAGCAGGGTGATGGTGCCGCGGTCCTGTTCGGTACGCAGCAGGCGACCGCAGGCCTGGACCAGCTTGAGCGAGGCGTCCGGCACCGAGATTTCCATGAACGGGTTGCCGCCCCTGGCTTCGATCCACTCGGCCAGCGCAGCCTCCACCGGATCGTCCGGCACCGAGAACGGGATCTTGGCAATCACCACGTGCTCGCAATAGGCTCCGGGCAGGTCCACCCCCTCGGCGAAGCTGGCCAGGCCGAACAGCACGCTGGAGTCGCCGCCATCGACCCGCGCCTTGTGCTTGTTCAGGGTTTCCTGCTTCGACAGGTTGCCTTGAATGAACACCTGCTTGCGCCAGTCGCGGTCGAGGCCGTCGAACACGTCCTGCATCTGCTTGCGCGAGGAGAACAGCACCAGGGTGCCCCGCGAGCCTTCCACCAGTTCCGGCAGGTCGCGGATGATCGCCGCGGTGTGGGCCGGCGCATCCCGTGGGTCGGCGCGCAGGTCGGGGACGCGCAGCACCCCGGCATCGGCGTGATGGAAGGGGCTGGGCACCACCGCCGTCACGGCCTTTTTCGGCAGCCCGGCACGCATGCGGAAGCGATCGAAAGTGCCCAGGGCGGTCAGGGTGGCGGAGGTCACGAGCGCGCCATACGCCACGTTCCACAGGTTCCGACGAAGCATCTCCGCGGCGAGGATCGGGCTGGCATTGACCTCGATGTCGAACAGCGAGCCACTTTCCGCCAGGGTCAGCCAGCGCGCCATCGGCGGGTTGTCTTCCGGGTCTTCGGTGGTGAAGGCGGTCCACAGTTCCCAGTTGCCCGAGGCCCGGGACAACAGGCTGCCGAACAGCGGGTACCATTCCTCGGCCTGGTTGCTGGCGATGCCGATGTTGACCTCGCCGTCCATGCCTTCCTTGAGCAGGTCGGTCAGGCGGGTGAACAGGTCGGTCAGGCGCGAGAAGCCTTTCTTCAGCTCGATGCCCATTTCCCGCATAGGGTCGGGGATCAGCCCGCCGACAAAACGATGGCGCGGCCGCTCGCGGCCTTCCATGTCTTCGCCGGTCTTGAAGTCGGCCAGTTGCTCGCAGGCAGTGAACATGAACTGCTGCTGGGTCTTGATCTCCCGCGCCAGCTCCGGCACCTGTTCGATCAGCTTGCCCAGGTCGCCCGGCAGCGGGTGCTGGGCCAGCAGCTTGGTGAGGTTCTTGGCGGTCTGCTCCAGCCAGTCGGCGGTGGAACGCAGGCGAGTGTAATGGGCGAAGTGGCCGATGGCCTTGTCCGGCAGGTGGTGGCCTTCGTCGAACACATAGAGGGTGTCGCGCGGGTCCGGCAACACGGCGCCACCGCCCAGGGCCAGGTCGGCCAGGACCATGTCGTGGTTGGTGACGATCACGTCGACCTTGCCCATGCCTTCGCGGGCCTTGTAGAAGGCGCACTGGCCGAAGTTCGGGCAATGGCGGTTGGTGCACTGGCTGTGATCGGTGGTCAGGCGCGCCCAGTCAGCGTCCTCCAGGGCGGTGGGCCAGCTGTCGCGGTCGCCGTCCCACTTATTGCCGGCAAGCTTCTCGATCATGCTGGTGAACAGCTTCTGGCTGGCCTCGTCGACCTCGATCTTGAAGCCTTCTTCTTCGAACAGCTGGGCGGTAGCGGTTTGCGCGTGGCCTTCCTGCAGCAGCATGTCGAGCTTGGACAGGCACATGTAGCGGCCACGGCCCTTGGCCAGGGAGAAGGTGAAGTTCAACCCGCTGTTGCGCATCAGGTCGGGCAGGTCCTTGTAGACGATCTGCTCCTGCAGGGCGACGGTGGCGGTGGCGATCACCAGGCGCTTGCCGGCGGCCTTGGCAGTCGGGATCGCCGCCAGGCTGTAGGCCACGGTCTTGCCGGTACCGGTGCCGGCTTCCACGGCCACCACGGCCGGGTCGCCGGAACGCCGGCCTTCGTCGTCGGTATCGACATCGCCCAGGACCTTGGCCACTTCGGCGATCATCAGGCGCTGGCCGTAACGCGGTTTCAGGCTCTTGGCTTCGAGAAAACGCGAGTAGGCGCCCTGGATCGTGGTTTTGAGTTCGTTGCTGATCATGGTTCTTCGGGCGCGAGAAACGCTGGATAAATTTTCAGTGGTTCGGATCGGCCGCTATCATACCCCGCTAATTCATCCCGCGCAGAACGGAGTACCCGAATGACAGCCTTTGCCCTTGCCTACACCCTGCATGTCCTGGCCGCCCTGGTCTGGGTCGGCGGCATGTTTTTCGCCTGGATGGTGCTGCGTCCGGCAGCGGTGGCCGCCCTTGAGGCGCCGGCGCGGTTGAAGCTGTGGGCAGAAGTGTTCCCACGGTTTTTCGTCTGGGTCTGGGTGGCGGTGGTGCTGTTGCCGATCAGTGGCGTCGGCCTGATCCACCTGCGTTTCAGCGGCTTCGAGACCGCGCCGCGCTATGTGCAGGTGATGATGGGCCTGTATGTGGTGATGACCGCGCTGTTTATCCGGATCCAGTCGTTGCAGCTGCCAGCGTTGCGCCAGGCAGTGGCGGCCGAGGACTGGCCGACAGGGGCCACGACCCTGGGCAATATTCGGAAATTGGTGGGGATCAATCTGATCATTGGCCTGTTGCTGGTGGCCGTGGCAGCGGCCCGGCCAATGTTCTAAAGGCCGATGCCGGAAAAAACATCGCGGGCAAGTCGGATCGGCGCCCGCTCGCTCCTGCAGGAGCGGTTGCCCGCGACCGAGCCTGAATTACAGACGCTGTACCGTGACCGAACCTGCGGGGCCCGCCGGCCCTGGATGGCCTTCGGCACCAGGGCGACCGCTCTTGCCACCGTCGGCGCGATAGACGAAGCAGCCCTTGGACTTGCCCCCGGCCCCGGGTTTGCCGCCCGCACCGGCCACACCGCCCGCCCCGCCATCGACCCAGACCTTGATCTGCTCCGCCGGGTAATCGCGCGGCAGCTCGACCCGCACCTGGGCGCCCGCCGCCCCGGGCTGGCCGTCACCGCCGTTGTCGCCATCGGCGCCACGCCCGGCCTGGCCCCAGGTGCACCCCGGCTCTTCGCCGTTGGCGCCATCGAGACCGACATAACCCGGCGCGCCGGTGCCGCCGCGCGCATCCACCGAGAGTTCCCCGGCCTGCAGCGAGGCGATGCGCAGCGTCAGGTTGCGCCCGGCTTTGGCCGCCTTTTCATAAGTCCCCGGAGCCCCGCGGGAGGTGATCTGGCTACCAGCCTCCAGGTCGGCATGGTCGACGCTCAGCAGCAGGCTCTGTTCAGCAGGAACGATAGCGATCCGCGCTTCACGCCCCAGGCGCAACTCGCCGACCTTGACCTCGGTGACCGTGGACGGAATCAGCAAGGTACCGTAGTCCGCCACTTCCAGGCGCTCCAGTTGCAGGCTGCCGGTGGTGTTGGGCAGGCGCATCAGGGAGTGGGTCTCGACCGTCACTACCTGGGCCAAAACCTGTGGGCTGCACAGTACCGCGAGCAGGCAGAGCTTACGCATGGCCAACCTCCGCGGGCTTCGCCGCCTTGAAGGTCTGCAGGTGGAAAATGCCGGTCAGGAGAATCTGCAAGCGATCTCGCCAAGGGTGGGCTCGGCCCTTGAGGCTGCCGTTGAACAGCAGCAGCTCCATCAGGTGGGTCAGCAGCAACAGGCTGCCTGCCAGATTGATCAACAGATGAATCGGATTGATCAGCGGGCTGACCAGATTGACCAGCACCAGCAACCAGAACAGCAGCGTCAACAACTTGCCCAGCCCCCAAAACACCTTCATATGCCCCCCTTTGCGAGTTTTTCTTTGCGCGCACAGTAACGACTTCGGCGGGGCATAAGCCAGAGGGCGACGCAAATTCTCCCGCCGCCCCTGCCAAGCCGCCCTGGCGCCTGATGATCAGCGTTGAATATGCAGCTCCACCCGACGGTTCTGCGCCTGCCCTTCTTCGGTGGCGTTATCGGCGACCGGCTCGCTCTCCCCCTTGCCCTGGCTGGTCAGTTTGTCCGGTGCCAAGCCCTGGTTCAGGAGGAATGCGACGACGCTGCTGGCGCGGCGTTCGGACAGTTTCTGGTTGTATTCATCCGCCCCTTGGCTGTCGGTGTGGCCAACCACCTTGATGCGCTGCACGTCGGCGCCCTGAAGCTTGGCCAGCAGCCCCTGCAGCTGGTTTTGCGCTTCGGGTGTCAGCTCCGCCGAGTCGAAGGCAAACAGCACATCGCCCTGATCGCTGAGGGTGATCACTTCGGATTGCGCCGCCGGCTCGGCTGCGGGTGCGGCCGGGTATTGCGGCAGCGGGCAGCCACGGTTGTCGACCGGGGTATTGGCCAGGGTATCCGGGCAACGGTCACGGCGGTCGAACACGCCGTCATCGTCCTTGTCGCCATCCTGGGCGTAGCAGATCAAGCCACCGCTCACCAGGCCGAGTGCCGCGCCACCCGCGGCCCAGCCACCGCTTTCAATGGCGCCCAGGCCGCCGCCCACCAGGCCGCCGAGCAGGCTGCAGATTGGCCACGTACGCTGGTTGAGGGGGGCAGTGCCGTCGCTGTGGGTAGCGCAGCCTGTGAGCAGGCTGCCGAGCAGTAGAACCGGCAAGGCGGCTCGCGCGCGAAGACTCATCATGAATGCTCCTGTGTCACCGGCCCATACCGGTCACACAGGAGTAAAGACCCGCATGGGCGGCTGCACAAGCCGCCCAGGCCAGGCAATCAGCGGTTGATTTTGATTTCCGTGCGCCGGTTCATCGCCCGGCCATCGGCGGTCTTGTTATCCGCGACCGGTTGACTCTCGCCGGCACCGGCCACCGAAACGAAACTGCTGCGGGGTACGCCCGCGCTGATCAGGTACTCGGTCACCGAGCGCGCGCGTTTTTCCGAAAGGCGCTGGTTGTAGGCATCGCTGCCCACGCTGTCGGTGTGCCCGGTCACGCGCAGTTGCGCACTCGGGGCTTCCTGTTTCAGGCGCGTGGCGATGGTGTCGAGCTTGGCCTTGTCGGCGCCGGTCAGCCTGGCGGAGTCGAATTCGAAGTGCACATCGCGGATGACAATGGTCTCTTCCTTGACCACCACCACTTCCTCGACCACGGCTACAGGCTCTGGCGGGCAACCGTTGGCGTCCACCTGCACGCCTTTAGGCGTGCCAGGGCACTTGTCGCGACTGTCCGGCACGCCATCGCCGTCTTCGTCGCCATCACCGTGCACCCAGCAATAACCGGCCGCGACGCCGGCCCCCAACAAGGCGCCATACCCCGCCCAGGACGAGCTTTCAATCGCGCCCAACGCGGCCCCACCGACACCCCCGACAGCAGCGCAGGTCGGCCAATCGGTTTTCTGCAAACCTGCGCAACCAGTCAACACACTGGTTAGCAGAACCAAGGGTAATGCTGTCCGAACTATGCTCATCTAGTTATCTCCTGAGGGAATCGGCTTAGAACCGATTGGGGGAGTAAAGACCTGGCTTTAAATCTCCGCCAGCATGAGGCCGGCAGGTTTTCCCCCTGGATTCGCCCAGGAACGGCTGCCATTTCAGGCAAAACGGCTCTAGGCCCGTGGGTCCAGGCAGGCTAGTCTTTGCCACTCAAAGATTGAGGAACTTCGATGACCGCAGGTATTTCTTCGCGCACGCCCCAGCAGGCCCTGGCCGCCCTGCTCGACCGCTACGCCCCGCAACAGCTGCTGCTGATCGGCGCCAGCGGGTTTCCGGCCCTGGAAGCGTTTCGCCAGGCGCACCCCGAAACCGTCATCACCCAGGCCGCGCCCGGGCCGTTGCCGGCGGAAATGGCGGCGCGCCGTTTCGACCTGGCGCTGGCGGTCGACTGCCTGGAACATCTGCCCAAGCGCGACGGCCTGAACCTGCTCGGCGGGATCCGCAACCTCAATGCCAGCCGCATCGCGGTCCTGGCCGACCTGAACGCCTGCGGCTGGCGGGAGACCGACTTTTTCTCCCTGGCCCTGCAGGCCAGCGAACGTTTCCAGCGCGACGAACAGGTCCTGACCCTGTTCACCTACGATCTGCTTGAATACAAACAAGTGCCCGACTGGCTCAACTCCAGGTTCTGGGCGAATCCGGAAAACTTCGGAAAGTACTGGTGGTAATGCGATGAGTACCTCTATTTGTCCCTGCGGCAGCGGCAACCTGCTGGACGCCTGCTGCGGCCACTACCATGCCGGCCACCCTGCGCCCTGCGCCGAGGCGCTGATGCGCTCGCGCTACAGCGCCTACGTGCTGGGCCTGGTGGATTACCTGGTGGCCACCACGCTGCCGGCGCAACAGAGCGGCCTGGATCGCCAGTCCATCAGCGACTGGAGCGCGCAAAGCACCTGGCTGGGCCTGGAAGTCGAAAGCTCGGAAGTCTTCGGCGGCCAGCCGGAGCACGCCTTTGTCACCTTCACCGCACGCTGGCACGACAGCCATGGCGAACACAGCCATCGCGAACGCTCATCCTTCGTACAGAACAGCGGGCACTGGTATTTCATCGACCCGACCGTGCAACTCAAGGCCGGCCGCAACGACGCCTGCCCCTGCGCCAGCGGGCAGAAATTCAAGAAGTGCTGCGCCAGCTACTTCGCCAGCTGAATCCTCGTCCCTGAGCCTGTCCTCGCGGGCGCTCCACGGTTGCCAGGGTCTGTACGAAAAGTCGGCGAGCGAAGGTCAGGCAAGGCGCAACGACCAACGGGAGTAACAGCCGAAGGCTGGCCCGGAGGGTGAGCGCAGCGAATCAAAACAGGCGAGGAACGGCCGGGGTCGCGCCCGACTGTAGGGGCCTGCATGAGCATTCCGATCGGACTCGCGCACGAGCCTGTTTTTGCGTAGCGCCGGAGGCGCCCAGCATGCAGCATGGTCTGCGTAGCGCCGAAGGCGCCCAGCGCGCAGCCACTTTTCGTACAGAGCCTAGACTGGGAGTTCAAACGGAGTAACCCCATGGTCGTTCAACTGCGCGTACTACGGACCTTCGGACTGCTCACGGTGCTGGCGCTTTCGGGCTGCGCCTCGTGGTTCGTCGACGACACCCTCGACCCGCAGGTGCACCTGGTCAAGGTCGAGGTGATCAAGGCGAATTTGCTGGAGCAGCGCCTGCGCCTGCACTTTCGCGTCGACAACCCCAACGATGCCGACCTGACCGTCCGTGCCCTGGAATACCGGGTTCATCTCGGCGGCGTGTTGCTGGCGGAGGGTGAGCATGAACACTGGTTCACCATCGGCCCCAGGCACAGCGCCTACTTCCAGGTCCCCGTGCGCACCAACCTGTGGCCGCAGATACGCCAGGTAGTGAAATGGCTGAAGGAACCGCAGCAACCGATCCCCTATCGCCTGGAAGGTTTGCTGGAAACCGGATTGTTCATCGGCCATGACGTGCACCTGGCGCGTAAAGGCGAGATAATTCCCGCCGATTTTATTCCGGAGCAACCTCGATGACCCAGCAACCCCATGTCCACGGCCCTGACTGCAACCACGATCATGACCACCACGATCACGACCACGGCCATGTTCACGGTCCGCATTGCAACCACGCTCACCAGGAGCCGGTGCGCAACGCCTTGAAAGATGTCGGCCGCAACGACCCTTGCCCCTGCGGCAGCAGCAAGAAATTCAAGAAGTGCCACGGCGCCTGATGCCGTAACGCCCTGCCTTTTTCCTGCTTCCAGGTAGGAGCGAAGCTTGCTCGCGATGCGGGCGACTCGGTTAATCAATGTGATCGAGTCGATTTCATCGCGAGCAAGAACTGCCCCCCCTTGCTCCTACAGATCGCGTTGCAGGATCTGTCTCGAATCGATCACCGTCGCATACTCGCCATGCAGGTTGCCCAGCGACATGGCATGCACCTCCTCGGCGCTGTGGGCCTGGCCGAAAAAGTCGGCCTTGTCGAAGGTGTAGCAGGCGTCTTCCACCACCCAGGTATCGAACCCCAGATTGCCGGCGGTCCGCGCCGTCGATTCCACCGAGTTGTGGGTCGCCACACCGACAATCACCAACTGAGCGATCCCGGCCTTGCGTAAATCGGCCTCCAGGGTCGTGGCGCAGAAGGCATCCGGCACCTGCTTCTGGATCACCGACTCAGCGCCCCGCGGCAAAAACCGCTGCTGAAACTCCACCCCCGACTGCCCCGGCCAGAACACCGACTGCTCGCTGCGGGACAGGTGCTGCACATGGATCAGCGGCCGCGCCGTCTGGCGCCAGTAAGCCAGCAACTCGGCGATGCGCTCCTCGGCCTGAGGGTTGTTACGCCGCCCGAGCCTGGGATGCAGGATGCCCTGTTGCTGATCGATCAGGATCAGCGCTGCGTTGGTCTGAAGCTCCATGCTGGCTTTTCTCGTGTCGGGTCATTGAATTCCACGCACTTCAACATCACCTCTGCAGACAGGCAAGCCGTCGAACGTAGACCGGACCACCGAATACCACTATTGGCTATCCGTAGCAGAATGTCCTTCGTTTACCTGGAGAGTCCCATGATCGATCTGTATTACTGGACCACCCCCAACGGCCACAAGATTTCCCTGTTCCTCGAGGAAACCGGCCTGCCCTACAGCGTGCACCCGGTCAACATTGGCCAGGGCGAGCAGTTCAAGCCCGAGTTCCTGAAGATCGCGCCGAACAACCGGATTCCCGCCATCGTCGACCATCAGCCGGCCGACGGCGGCGCGCCGCTGTCGCTGTTCGAGTCCGGGGCGATTCTGCTGTACCTGGCGGAAAAGACCGGGCAGTTCCTGCCCAAGGATCTGCGTGGCCGCCAGGAAGCCCTGCAGTGGCTGTTCTGGCAGATGGGCGGCCTGGGGCCGATGGCCGGGCAGAACCACCATTTCAGCCAGCTCGCCCCGGAGAAGATCCCCTACGCGATCAAACGCTATGTCGATGAAACCGCGCGCTTGTACGGGGTGCTGGACCGACGCCTGGCGGACCGCGATTTCGTCGCTGGCAGCGAATACAGCATCGCCGACATGGCGATCTATCCGTGGATCGTGTCCCACAAGTGGCAAAGCCAGAACCTGGAAGACTTCCCCAACCTGCACCGCTGGTTCAACCGCATCCTCGATCGCCCGGCGACCGCGCGCGCCTACGCCATCGCCGCGCGGATCAATCCACCCAAATCCTGAGGCCCGATTGCCCACTGCCGGCCGGCAAACAGCGGTGACTGCACTGTTTCGGGCAGCCACCGAACGGCCGGCGCGGGCTATTTATCCGGCAACGCAGAAATACTCTCGGCCCCCGCTTGCGCGGCACTCGCCTGCTCACTAACGTAGCGCCTTTATCGACGCTACCCCCCCGCAGGAGCTTTGCCATGGCCTCGCCAGCCTTCTCACATTTTCTTCCCCGGTTCGGCGTTGCCGCGGCAGTGGCCGGCGTTCTCAGCCTGGCCGGTTGCCAGTCATGGAACACCCAGGACAGCCTGCCGCCGACCTCCGGCGTGCAACCGCTCAAGGGCCTGGCCCAGAACGTTTCGGTCCGGCGTAATGCCATGGGCATGCCGCTGATCGAAAGCAACACCTTCCACGATGCGCTGTTCGCCCTGGGTTACGTGCACGCCAGCGACCGGATCAACCAGATGGTGACCCTGCGCCTGCTGGCCCAGGGCCGGCTGGCCGAGATGTCCGGTGCCGATGCGCTGGACGTCGACCGCTACATGCGCGCGGTCAACCTGAAGAACAGTGCCGGCGAGCTGTACAAAGCCTCGTCCCCACGGATCAAGCGCTTCTTCGAGGTCTACGCCCGCGGGGTCAACGCCTACCTGTTCCGTTACCGCGACAAGCTGCCGCCAGACCTGGCCGCCACCGGCTACAAGCCCGAATACTGGAAACCGGAAGATTCGGCGCTGATCTTCTGCCTGCTGAACTTCAGCCAGTCGGCCAACCTGCCGGAAGAAATCAACGCCCTGGTGCTGGCGCAGAAAGTCGGCGCCGACAAACTCGCCTGGCTGACCCCGAGCTACCCGGACGAACCGCTGCCGCTGGCCGAGAGCGACAAGCTCAAGGGCCTCAACCTGAATGTCCCGGGCTTGAGCGAAATCAGTGCCGCCGCCGGCAAGCTCGGCGAGCTCAACCCGCTGAGCGTCGCCGGCGCCAGCAACTGGGCCATCGCTCCACAGCGCAGCCGCAGCGGCAAAAGCCTGCTGGCCGCCGACAGCCACTCGCCGGCGTGGAACCTGGTGCAGATCCGCGCCCCCAAATACCAGGCCGCGGGCGCTTCGATCGCCGGCCTGCCGATGATCGTCCAGGGCTTCAACGGCAAGGTGGCCTGGAGCATGACCTCGGTCGCCGGCGACAACCAGGACCTGTTCCTGGAAAAACTCAAGCGCCAGGGCAATGCGCTGTATTACGAAGCCAACGGCAAATGGCTGCCGGCCGTGGTGCGTAACGAAACCTACTTCGTCAAGGGCCAGCGGCCGATTCGCGAGGCGGTCTATGAAACCCGTCACGGCGCCCTGCTCAACAGCGCCAGCAACCTGAGCGGCGGCTACGGCCTGGCCCTGCAACAGCCGAACCTTGCGGACGACAAGAGCCTGGACGCGTTTTTCGACCTGTCGCGGGCGCAGAACGTGGAGCGAGCCTCCGACGCCAGCCGCGAGATCCGCGCCATCGGCCTGAACATGCTGTTCGCCGATGCCAGCCATATCGGCTGGCAGGTCACCGGCCGCTTCCCCAACCGCCGTGAAGGCGAAGGCCTGCTGCCGTCGCCGGGCTGGGAAGGCCGTTACGACTGGGACGGTTATGCCGACCCGATGCTCCACCCCTATGACCAGGACCCGGCCCAGGGTTGGCTGGGCACCGCCAACCAGCGGATCATCCCCCACGGCTACGGCATGCAGCTGTCCAACTCCTGGTACTACCCCGAGCGTGGCGAGCGCCTGGCCGAACTGGCCGGCAGCGGCAAACATGACGGCCGCAGCATGATCGCCATGCAGTACGACCAGACCACCCCTTTCGCCGCCAAGCTGAAGAAGATGTTCGAAGCCCCCGGCATGGCGCAGCCCCTGAAGAAAGCCATCGACGCCCTGCCCGAAGCGCAGCGCAGCAAGGCTCGCGAGGCCTACAGCCGCCTGATGGCGTTCGACGGCAAACTCAGCCCGGTGTCGGCCGACGCGGCGATCTATGAGCTGTTCCTGCAGGAAAGCGCCCGACAGATCTTCCTCGACAAACTGGGTCCGGAGTCCAGCCCGGCCTGGAAAGCCCTGGTGGCCAACGGCGCGCTGTCCTACTCGGCCCAGGCCGACCACCTGCTGGGCCAGGAAGACAGCCCGTTCTGGGATGACAGCCGCACCCCGCAGAAAGAAGACAAGCCGGCGATTCTCGCCCGCAGCCTGGCCGCCGCCATCAGCGCCGGCGAAAGCCAGCTGGGTGGCGATCGCCGGGCCTGGCAATGGGGCAAGCTGCACAGCTACCACTGGAAGAACGCCAATGGCCAGGTCGTTCGCGGACCGCTGCAGGCCGGTGGCGATCACAGCACCCTGAACAGTTCGCCGTACCGCTGGGGCCAGGACTTCACGGTGATCGAGGCGCCGGCGCTACGGCTGATCGTCGATTTCGGCCAGAGCGAACCGCTGAGCGTCATCAACAGCAGCGGCCAGTCCGGCAACCCGGCCAGCCCGAACTACCTGAACGGCATCGATGCCTGGCTCAAGGGCCAGTACCTGAACCTGCCGCTGCAAACGCAGAACTTCGACCGCCTCTATGGCAAGACCCGCCTGACCCTGGCGCCAGGCAAGTAACACCGGCCAGCCCGCCCCTCTCCACAAGGGGCGGGCTTGAGCCCAACCAGGCTTCAACCCTTCCGCTAGTCCGCCTGCCAAGCTCTCGGCAGCCGCGCCCTTCCCTGCTCGAAATCTCCCACGCGCCCTATTGATGCAAGGCTTCGCGCGCGCTCTTTTTTGGGGCGCGGCCGACGCACGGCAGGCTCTCGCACCACCTTTTAAAACACCTGTTCGGGACTCTGGTTCGGAAATTGCTACTTTCATTAAGTCTGACGCGTTGCAGTAACAGTACTAATGCGCCACAAGCGCTCATATTGGTTTTTAGGGATTTAATAATGAAAAAAGCATTGCTGACCCTTTCTGCACTGGCTCTCTGCATGGCCGCCGGTTCCGCGCTGGCCAAGGAATACAAGGAACTGCGCTTCGGCGTTGACCCGTCCTACGCACCTTTTGAATCCAAGGCCGCCGATGGCAGCCTGGTCGGCTTCGACATCGATCTGGGCAATGCCATCTGTGCCGAACTGAAGGTCAAGTGCAAATGGGTCGAAAGCGACTTCGACGGCATGATCCCGGGCCTCAAAGCCAATAAATTCGACGGTGTGATCTCATCCATGACCGTCACTCCGGCCCGCGAGAAAGTCATCGACTTCTCCAATGAACTCTTCTCTGGCCCGACGTCCTTCGTGTTCAAGAAAGGTTCCGGCCTGACCGAAGACACCGCATCGCTCAAGGGCAAGACCGTCGGCTACGAGCAGGGCACCATCCAGGAAGCCTACGCCAAGGCCGTGCTGGACAAGGCCGGGGTGAAGACCCAGGCCTACCAGAACCAGGACCAGGTTTATGCCGACCTGATCTCCGGGCGCCTCGATGCGTCGATCCAGGACATGCTGCAAGCCGAACTGGGCTTCCTGAAGTCGCCACAGGGCGCCGGCTACGAGGTGAGCAAACCAGTGGAAAGCCCCCTGCTGCCGTCCAAGACAGCGATCGGTATCTCCAAAGGTAACAAAGAGCTCAAGGCCCTTCTGGATAAAGGTATCAAAGCGTTACACGATGATGGCACCTACGCCACCATTCAGAAAAAACACTTTGGCGATCTGAATCTCTACAGCGGTAAATAAGGTCCTGGCGCCCATCCTCGATGGGCGCCTTTTTTATCGCCACAGGTCTCTGATTTATGTTCGAAGAACTTCTGCAAACCCTTGGGCTTTCCGCCTTCAGCCTCAAGGGGTTCGGTCCGTTGTTGCTGGAAGGCACCTGGATGACCATCAAACTCTCGGTATTGTCGCTGTTACTCAGTGTCCTGCTCGGCCTGCTCGGCGCCAGCGCCAAACTCTCCCCGCTGGGCCTGCTACGCCTGCCCGCCCAGCTCTACACCACGCTGATTCGTGGCGTACCGGACCTGGTGCTGATGCTGCTGATTTTCTACAGCCTGCAAACCTGGCTGACCACCTTCACCAACTTCATGGAATGGGAATACATCGAGATCGACCCGTTCAGCGCCGGGGTCATCACCCTGGGCTTCATTTATGGGGCGTACTTCACCGAAACCTTCCGTGGCGCCATCCTCGCCGTGCCACGCGGGCAGATCGAAGCCGCCACCGCCTACGGCCTCAAGCGCGGCCAGCGTTTTCGCTTCGTGGTGTTTCCGCAGATGATGCGTTTTGCCCTGCCGGGTATCGGCAATAACTGGATGGTGATGCTCAAGGCCACCGCGCTGGTGTCGATCATCGGCCTGGCCGACCTGGTCAAGGCGGCCCAGGATGCCGGCAAGAGCACCTATCAGCTGTTCTACTTCCTGGTACTGGCGGCCTTGATCTACCTGGTCATCACCAGCGCCTCCAACATCGTCCTGCGCTGGCTCGAACGCCGTTATGCCGCGGGCTCGCGGGAGGCGGTGCGATGATCGAGCTCCTGCAGGAATACTGGAGACCCTTCCTCTACAGCGACGGCTACAACGTCACCGGCCTGGCGATGACGATGTGGCTGCTCAGCGCCTCGATCTTCATCGGTTTCCTGGTGTCGATCCCGCTCTCCATCGCCCGGGTCTCGCCCAAGCTCTACCTACGCTGGCCAGTGCAGTTCTACACCTACCTGTTTCGCGGCACACCGCTCTATATCCAGTTGCTGATCTGTTACACCGGGATCTACAGCATCGCCGCGGTCCGCGCCCAGCCCATGCTCGATGCGTTCTTTCGCGACGCGATGAACTGCACCATCCTCGCCTTCGCCCTGAACACCTGCGCCTACACCACGGAGATTTTCGCCGGGGCGATCCGCAGCATGGCCCATGGCGAGGTCGAGGCGGCCAAGGCCTACGGCCTCAGCGGCTGGAAACTCTACGCCTACGTGATCATGCCCTCGGCCCTGCGCCGCTCGTTGCCCTATTACAGCAACGAAGTGATCCTGATGCTGCACTCGACCACCGTGGCCTTCACCGCGACCATCCCGGATGTGCTGAAAGTCGCCCGCGACGCCAACTCGGCAACCTTCATGACCTTCGAGTCCTTCGGCATCGCCGCGTTGATCTACCTCACCGTGACCTTCGCGCTGGTCGGCCTGTTCCGTCTCGCCGAACGCCGCTGGCTGGCCTTCCTCGGGCCGATCCACTAGAACAAGGCAAATCATCATCCATGCGCCACCAGACTCATGATCTGCTCGCCCCACTGCCGGGGACCACGCGCCAGATCCACAGCTTTCACTTCGGCCCCGAGCGGGCCGAAGGCAAGATCTACATCCAGTCGTCGCTACACGCCGATGAACTGCCCGGCATGCTCGTGGCCTGGCACCTCAAGGCGCGCCTGGCGGAACTGGAGGCCCAGGGCCGCCTGCGCAGCGAAATCGTCCTGGTCCCGGTGGCCAACCCGGCCGGCCTGGAACAGGTGTTGATGGACGTGCCGCTGGGCCGCTACGAGCTGGAAAGCGGGCAGAACTTCAACCGCTGGTTCCTCGACCTCGGCGAAGAAGTCGGCAACGACATCGAAGGCCAACTGGGCGACGATCCGCGGCACAACCGCGAAATCATCCGCGCCAGCCTGCGCAACGCCCTGGCGCGGCAGACCGCCGGCACCCAGTTGCAGTCCCAGCGCCTGGCCCTGCAGCGCCTGGCCTGCGACGCGGACATGGTGCTGGACCTGCACTGCGATTTCGAAGCCGTGACCCATCTGTACACCACACCCGAGGCCTGGCCGCAGGTCGAGCCGCTGGCCCGCTATATCGGATCGCAATCCAGCCTGCTGGCCACCGATTCCGGCGGCCAGTCGTTCGACGAATGCTTCACCCTGCTCTGGTGGCAATTGCAGCAGCGTTTCGGCGAGCACTTCACTATTCCCCAGGGCAGCTTCTCGGTCACCGTCGAGCTGCGCGGCCAGGGCGACGTCAGCCATGGCCTGGCCAGCCGGGATTGCCAGGCCATACTGGATTACCTGACCCATTTCGGCGCCATCGTCGGCGAAGCTCCGCCCATGCCCGATCTGCCCTACCCGGCCACGCCGCTGGCCGGCGTCGAACCTGTGGCCACGCCCGTGGGCGGCCTGCTGGTGTTCACCGCCCTGCCCGGGGAATACCTGGAGGCCGGGCAACAGGTGGCCGAAGTCATCGACCCGATCAACGATCGCGTCACCCCCGTTCATTGCAGCTGCGCCGGCCTGCTCTACGCCCGCTCGCTGCGCCGCATGGCCACGGCCGGCATGGTGATCGCCCATGTCGCCGGCCACGAAGCCTATCGCAGCGGCTACCTACTTTCGCCTTGAGGATGCATGCCCCATGTACAAACTGACCATTGAAGGCCTGCATAAATGCTATGGCGACAATGAAGTGCTCAAAGGTGTTTCGCTCAAGGCGAAGACCGGCGACGTCATCAGCCTGATCGGCGCCAGCGGCTCGGGCAAAAGTACCTTTCTGCGCTGCATCAATTTCCTGGAAATCCCGGACGACGGCGCCATGAGCCTGGACGGCCAGCCGATCCGCATGGTCAAGGACCGCCACGGCATGCACGTGGCCGACGCCGACGAGCTGCAGCGGATTCGCACCCGCCTGGCCATGGTGTTCCAGCATTTCAACCTGTGGAGCCACATGACGGTGCTGGAGAACATCACCATGGCCCCGCGCCGAGTGCTGGGGGTCAGCAAGAAGGACGCCGAGGAGCGCGCCCGGCGTTACCTGGACAAGGTCGGCCTGCCCGCCCGGGTGGCCGGCCAGTACCCGGCCTTTCTCTCCGGTGGCCAGCAACAGCGGGTGGCGATTGCCCGGGCGTTGGCGATGGAACCGGAAGTGATGCTGTTCGACGAACCCACCTCGGCCCTCGATCCGGAGCTGGTGGGCGAAGTGCTCAAGGTGATCCAGGGCCTGGCCGAGGAAGGCCGGACCATGATCATGGTCACCCACGAAATGAGTTTCGCCCGCAAGGTGTCCAGCCAGGTGCTGTTCCTGCACAAGGGCCTGGTGGAAGAGGAAGGCGCACCGGAAGAAGTGCTGGGCAATCCGAAGAGCGAGCGCTTGCAGCAGTTCCTCAGCGGTAACCTGAAGTAAGCCTGGCACCTCTATGGATAAAGGCCAGCTCGCCGGGACCTCGATGGAGTCCGGCGGGCTGGCCTTTTTCTGGGGGGGGGCGTCAATCAGGCGACAGGAGCGGGAGGAGGCTCGTCCGGCAAGGTCGGCTCGCCAGGTTCGGTCGGCTCGGCGGGTTGCGGGGTATCCGGGTCGGGCTGACCGGGAATGCCGCCTGCCACACTGGGGTGCGCCAGCAGTGACCAGGCCAGGACGCCGACCTGATTGGGCTCAAGTCTGGCAAGTGTGGCGCTTATAAGCGGATCGATCTTCATGGGGCACTCCTGAGCTAAGCACGGTCCACTGTGCGCAAACCGGGGCAGTCCTCTGGTTAGAGTATCTGCCCGCTGAGGAATTCCCGCTATTCGTCAGACGACAAACTCAGGTACGCGGCAGGGTCACGCCACGCTGGCCCTGGTACTTGCCGCCACGGTCCTTGTAGGACACTTCGCACTCTTCGTCGGACTCCAGGAACAGCATCTGCGCCACGCCTTCGTTGGCGTAGATCTTCGCCGGCAAGGTGGTGGTGTTGGAGAACTCCAGCGTCACATGGCCTTCCCACTCAGGCTCGAGGGGGGTGACGTTGACGATGATGCCGCAACGGGCGTAGGTGCTTTTACCCAGGCAGATGGTCAGCACGTTGCGTGGAATGCGGAAGTACTCGACGGTGCGGGCCAGGGCGAAGGAGTTCGGCGGAATGATGCACACGTCGCTCTTGATGTCGACGAAGCTGCCGGCGTCGAAGTTTTTCGGATCGACGGTGGCCGAATTGATGTTGGTGAACACCTTGAATTCATCGGCGCAACGCACATCGTAGCCGTAGCTCGACACACCGAAGGAAATCAGCCGTTCTGAGCCTTCGCCACGCATCTGGCGCTCCACGAAAGGTTCGATCATGCCGTGCTCTTGCGCCATGCGGCGAATCCACTTGTCCGATTTGATGCTCATGGCGGGTGTCCTGAAATAGCGAGGTGGAAAAATTCTGTCCGGCATCTTACCGGGGTGCGCCTGCGGGTTCAAAGTCCGGGCCGCTTTTCTCGCTGAAAGCCGCAATACTTGCGGGCTGGAGGGTATATACGGCACCGCCAGTCACTAAAAGCGCGAATCCTTCGCAAAGAACATTGGCAGGTTCCGGAAAAAGGGTTAAGGTGGCGCCACTGTGCTGCTTGTGTCACTGAGAATCTCTACACGATGTTGAATTTCGATCCAACCATCTCCAAGAATTTTTCCTGCTCTTTGCACTCAGTCTCGGCCAGGGCTTTTCCTGAGTCGCAGTTAACTTTGTCCAAGGAGATACACCATGTCTAATCGCCAAACCGGTACCGTTAAGTGGTTCAACGATGAAAAAGGCTTCGGCTTCATCACTCCACAATCCGGTGACGACCTGTTCGTACACTTCAAAGCTATCCAATCCGACGGCTTCAAAAGCCTGAAAGAAGGCCAACAGGTTTCTTTCATCGCTACCCGCGGTCAGAAAGGCATGCAAGCTGAAGAAGTTCAAGTTATCTAACTTGTACTGAAACAGTAAAAAAGCCCCGCCCTCGAAGCGGGGCTTTTTTGTGCCCAGGTGTTTTTGCCTAACAGCGCCCTGGCTATATGATTCGCCCCCGGACAATTACACGGAAACAGCAGGATGCCGTTCAAACACTGGAAGTTGTTGAGCGCAGCGGTGCTTACATTCACCCTCCCTCTCACACTCAACGCCACACCCCGTCCCGACCATCCGACGATCATCGTCAGCATGGATAGAGGCTCCAGCTACATTGCCATGGATTCGAAACAACAACCTCAGCTGCGGCTCGCGGTGCTGCTGGAGCTTTCCAGCGCCCATCGCTGTGGGAGCAACGAGGTCTATCTCACGCCAGAATCCGCAGGCATCCCCGAACAATCATTCTCTAGAGCCCTGGGAGAAATCCAGCAACTGATCGATCAGCAGATCCCGCTGTTGCTGACCCTTTCGGAGTGCGACGGAAAGCGCGCCTTTTTCGAAAAAGTTCGGCCCTGTACCCCTCAGGAGTGCAGCGACCTGACGGCATCCCTGGTCGACGGCAAGCTCTATCTCGACGAGCGGTATGCGCCAACAGGCCGAGGCCTGGCCTCGTACTACCTGACGATGCCGATGAGCTACGACAAGCGGCAAAAAGCCTGGCACGCGAAAGTCTTCTACGTCGAATCGGGCACCCTGCGCCGGGACTATTTTGTCAACGCCGAGGACTTCGTTTCAGGCAAGGCCGTTCACGCCTCGAAAACCTACTATCCGGACGGCCAGGTCGGCCAGAGCATTGGCTATGACGTCAATGGCAAACGTCAGGGAGAGGTTCTGACCTACTCCGAGAGCGGTGTCGTGATTGAACGCTCGAACTATCTGGACGATCTCCTCGAGGGCTGGCAAACCACCTACCACGACAATGGGAAAGTCGCCGAATCCTATAACTGGCACCAGGACAAACGCGTCGACGGCGAATACCTGGAGTACGACGAGAACGGCAAGCTGGTCGGCCGTATCAACTACCGGGCAAATCTGCTGGACGGTCCAATTACCAGCTACTACCCGGACGGTCGACTGAAAAACAGCGGACAGTTCGTTGCAGGCAATAAAGTCGGGCCAAGCCCGTCCTACTACCCTGATGGCACCCTGGAAGGCACCGTCGATTACGTCGACAACCAGCCCGTGGGCTGGCAGGTCGAGTACCACCCCAACGGCAAGGTAAAGCAGAAGCAATTCAACGACGAACACGGCACCCAGCGCAGCTATGCCCTGTGGAACGAACAGGGCGTGCAGACGCTTGAGTGGCAATGGGATGAACAGCACCGCGAGCAGGGTGATTTCAGGGAGTGGTACGACAATGGCCGGCTCAAGGACCACAAGCTCTACAAGGACGCAAAACTGCAAGGTCCTGCGGTTACCTGGTACGAAAACGGTCAGATGAAGTCATCCACGGATTACCTTGATGGCCAGGAACAAGGCTGGATGCGCTTCTGGAACAAAGACGGCAGCCTGCAGAGCGAATGCCAGTACCAGGCAGGTGCCCGTCAAGGCGCATGCAGTTGAGCCGGACATAACACAGCGCTACTGAATACCGCCCCCCTCTAGACAGTCCCGCCGGCTCAAACCGCGGGACTTGTTCATTCAGGATCAGCGACGTCACCAAGCCACGCCAAACCCCGCGGTATAACGGGTCTTGTTGACGTCGCTGTCCTTGGTGCCGCTGATGATGTCCCGTTCGGCCTTGAGGTTGAGCGATGCCCACTCCGTGACCTTGTAGCGCAGGCCGATCTCGGCATCCAGGGCATAATCGGCAATATTGGACAACGGCCTGCCCACCTCGCCATTGGTAAACAGCTCGACCCGCTTGCCAATCAGGTAACGGTTGTAGTCCCACTTCATCGCCAGGGAATAGAAGTTGTCCTTGCCGCCGTCCTTGTACTCGTAGTCGGTGCGGTTGAGCAGCGACCCCAGGGAGAACGCCCCCAGTTCGTTATCCCAGAACTGGTAACCCGGACCGGTACCCACCACACGCTGGCGGGCCAAATCCTCGACCTTGTCACGCTTGTAGTTCAGCCGCCCTTGCCAGAACCACTTATCGGTGAGGAAGCGGTCCAGTGCGTATTCGCCGCGCCAGTTGTCGGTGGTGACGACATCGTTCTGGAATTCGCGGTTGTACTCGCCTTCCGCCGTGTGTCGCCATTTGCCGTGGCGCGCCGAGGTCTTGAAGTCGATGTCGTAGTCGTCGGTGTCCTTGTCCGCCCGCTGATAATCCAGCGCCATGTCGACGTTGCCCTTCCACACCAGGTCCTCGACCACCGGCTTTGGCTTCATGATCTGCTGGATGCTCGCCAGCTCGACAGTCTTCGGCGCCTCGCCATTGGCCAGGGTGACCTTGCCGTCCTCCGCCGCGTGCAGGGATTTGGCCTTCTCGCCGGTGTAGGCATCCTGCTTGACCAGCAGTTCCTGATCGCTCTCCAGCGTCTTGACCTGCTTCCAGTCGATCGGGATGGCCCCGGCATACTCGGTCTGGATCAGTAACTTGCCACCATCGAACACTTTGATCTTGCCGCTCAGACGGTCACCGTTCTTCAACCAGACGGTATCGGCGAGCAAAGGCGTGGAGGCACTGAAAACGGCAAGGCACAGCAGGGTTCTGGACAACATAAACAGATACAGGACTCGAGTTTGCGAAAAAAACCGGCATTATCCACATGAATAAAACCTCAGGTAGCGAATGACTCGACTATCTATAGTGAGTTCAATCCTCAACGGTTAATAAACCCTTTGTCCTACAGACGGTTTACAAGCCTGCATCAGGAACCCCGAACGTGATCGAACCGCTCGACGCCGACCAAAGCCCTGCCGAAATCCGACGCACGGCGCTCTACCTGACCCTGGCCCAAGTCCCGGAAGGCAAGGTAGTCAGCTATGGGCAACTGGCGGAAATGGCGGGCCTGGGTCGCGCCGCACGCTGGGTGGGACGGACCCTCAGCCAACTGCCCGCCGACACCACCCTGCCCTGGCACCGTGTACTGGGTGCGGGCGGGCGCATCAGCCTGCCCGTGGGCAGTGCATCGGGCGACGAACAGCGCGCGCGACTGCGCATGGAAGGTGTCTCGATCCTGAACAATCGTGTGGATATTCGGCGCCATGGCTGGCGTCCGGTAGAGCACAGCGGTTAGAGTGCGCGCTTTGTTTCCGTAATTCTTGAGGCAGACTCCAGCCCATGCCCCGTAAAACCTGGCGCGCCGCGCTCGCCGCCTATGCCAGCCCCTCGACGCTCGTGCTGTTGCTGCTTGGTTTCGCCGCCGGCCTGCCCTACATGCTGGTGTTTTCGACACTTTCGGTCTGGTTGCGCGAAGCCGGTGTGGCCCGCGAGACCATTGGCTACGCCAGCCTGATCGGCCTGGCCTACGCCTTCAAATGGGTCTGGTCGCCCTTGCTCGACCAATGGCGCCTGCCCCTGCTGGGCAAACTCGGGCGCCGCCGCTCCTGGCTGGTCCTGGCGCAATCGCTGGTGCTGCTCGGGCTGATCGGCATGGGTTTCTGCGATCCGCAAAAGCACCTGTCCTGGCTGATCGCCATTGCCGTTATCGTCGCCTTCGCTTCTGCCACCCAGGACATCGCGGTGGACGCCTACCGCCTGGAAATCGCCGAAGACAGCCGCCAGGCCGCCCTGGCCGCCGCCTATATGTCCGGCTACCGCGTCGCCGCCCTGCTGGCCACCGCTGGCGCCCTGTTCTTCGCCGAAGGTTTCGGCTCCACCGGTTTCAGCTATAAGCACTCGGCCTGGACCGGCACCTACGTGCTGTTCGGTGTGCTGATGATCCCGGCCCTGCTGACCACCTTGTTCATGCGCGAACCGCCCGTGCCGCTGCGCACCCAGCTATCGGCCGGGCGCTACAGCTTCTTGCACCAGCTGGTGTCGGTGTTCGTACTGATCGTGCTGCTGGTGTCCGTGCCGGCGATGTTCACCCAGCTGTACAACACCGACTTCGCCAGCGTGCTGTTCGAAGGCGCCAGCCTGCTGGACCTGTTGCTGGAAGACCGGGCGTTCCTGCGCGCCATTCTCTACACCATCCTGACCGCGCTGTGCCTGTCGGCCATGGGTCGCCGCGGCCTGGCCCCGGTGCTGACCCCGGTCAACGACTTCATCCTGCGCTACCGCTGGCAAGCCCTGCTGTTGCTGGGCCTGATCGCCACCTACCGGATGTCGGACACGGTGATGGGCGTGATGGCCAACGTGTTCTACATCGACCAGGGCTTCACCAAGGACCAGATCGCCAGCGTCAGCAAGATTTTCGGCCTGATCATGACCCTGGTCGGCGCCGGCATGGGCGGCCTGCTGATCGTGCGCTTCGGCATCCTGCCGATCCTGTTCATCGGTGGCGCCGCCTCGGCCGCGACCAACCTGTTGTTCCTGATGCTGGCCGACATGGGCCCCAACCTGCAGATGCTGGTGGTGACCATTTCCCTGGACAACTTCAGCTCGGGGCTGGCCACCTCGGCCTTCGTCGCCTACCTGTCGAGCCTGACCAACCTGAAGTTCTCGGCGACCCAGTACGCCCTGCTCAGCTCGATCATGCTGCTGTTGCCGCGCCTGATCGGCGGTTATTCGGGGGTCATGGTGGAAAAGTTCGGCTATCACGACTTCTTCCTGATCACCGCCCTGCTCGGCGTGCCGACCCTGATCCTGATCGCCCTGCACTGGTTCCAGGAAAGCCGCCGCGCCGAACCGCCGGAAGCGCCCGAAGCCACACCGCCGGCCACTCCACCCGCGGCTACTGCCAGCGAAGAACCCTAGGAAACCCCGGGGCACGCCGGCATTCATCCGGCGCCCCGACCTCCCCCGGCCGCAATCCTGTACGCCAACGGTTCTCGCCCGTACAATGCTTCGTCATTTCTAGTCTTCAGCAACCGACAACGGCCTACCATGCGCACCAGTCAATTTTTGCTCGCCACACAGAAAGAAACGCCTTCCGATGCGGTCGTGATCAGCCATCAGCTGATGCTGCGCGCCGGCATGATCCGCAAACTGGCCTCGGGCCTGTACACCTGGCTCCCGATGGGCCTGCGGGTGATGCGCAAGGTCGAAGCCATCGTTCGCGAAGAAATGAACGCCGCCGGCTCGCTTGAAGTGTTGATGCCGAGCACGCAGCCGGCTGAACTGTGGCAGGAATCCGGTCGCTGGGAGGAGTACGGCCCTGAACTGCTGCGCTTCAAGGATCGCCACGGTCGCGACTTCTGCGCCGGCCCGACCCACGAAGAAGTGATCACCGATCTGGCCCGCAACGAGCTGAGCAGCTACAAGCAGCTGCCGATCAACCTGTACCAGATCCAGACCAAATTCCGCGATGAAATCCGTCCACGCTTCGGCCTGATGCGCGGTCGCGAGTTCATCATGAAGGACGCCTACTCCTTCCACGCCGACCAGGCATCGCTGCAGGTCACCTATGACCGCATGCACCAGGCCTACTGCAACGTGTTCACCCGCCTGGGCCTGAAGTTCCGCCCGGTCGAAGCCGACAACGGCTCCATCGGCGGCGCCGGCTCACACGAGTTCCACGTACTGGCCGAGTCCGGCGAAGACGACATCGTTTTCAGCAATGGTTCCGACTACGCGGCGAACATCGAGAAAGCCGAAGCCGTGCCACGGGAAACCTCGCGTCCGGCGCCAAGCGAAGAACTGCGCCTGGTCGACACCCCTGACGCGAAAACCATCGCGCAGTTGGTGGAAGGCTACAACCTGCCGATCGAAAAGACCGTCAAGACCCTGGTGGTGCACGCCGAGGAAGCCGGCAAGCTGATTGCCCTGATCATCCGTGGCGACCACGAGCTGAACGAAATCAAGGCCGCCAACCAGCCTGGCGTCGCCAGCCCGCTGGTCATGGCTTCGGAAACCGAACTGCGTGACGCCATCGGTGCCGGCGCCGGCTCCCTGGGCCCGCTGAACCTGCCGCTGCCCATCATCATCGACCGTTCGGTGGCCCTGATGAGCGACTTCGGTATCGGCGCGAACGTCGACGACAAGCACTATTTCGGCTTCAACTGGGAACGCGACATGCCGGTGCCGACCGTGGCCGACCTGCGCAATGTCGTCTCCGGCGACCCGAGCCCGGACGGCAAGGGCACCCTGGAAATCAAGCGCGGCATCGAAGTCGGGCACATCTTCCAGCTGGGCAACAAGTACAGCAAGGCGATGAAGTGCGAAGTGCTGGGCGAGAACGGCAAGCCGGTCACCCTGGAAATGGGCTGCTACGGCATCGGCGTGTCCCGCGTGGTGGCTGCGGCCATCGAGCAGAACAACGATGAGAACGGCATCATCTGGAGCGACGCCCTGGCCCCGTTCCAGATCGCCCTGGTACCGCTGCGCTATGAAACCGAGCAGGTTCGCGAAGCCACCGACAAGCTGTATGCAGAACTTACCGCCGCCGGCTTCGAAGTGCTGCTGGACGACCGCGACAAGAAGACCAGCCCGGGCATCAAGTTCGCGGACATGGAGCTGATCGGCATTCCACACCGGATCGTGGTCAGCGACCGCGGCCTCGCCGAAGGCAACCTGGAATACAAGAGCCGTACCGAAGCCGAGGCGCAAGCGCTGCCGGTGGCTGACGTGCTGTCCTTCCTCCAAGCCCGTATCCGTCGCTGAAACCAGATAGAGAAGTCATGTTCAAGCGAAACACCTTAAGCCTCGGTGGCGCCGCCTTGTGCGGCGCCCTGTTGCTCAGCGGCTGTGCCAACCAGATGTCGCAACGCAGCGAGCACGAGGAACGTGTCGAGCGCAAATTGCTCGATCACAGCCTGCAGATCGATGTCGGTGAGCCTAAGGTGCTTGAGCTGCCGCAACGCCGGGTACGCATCCACGAGCAGAAGACCTTCGAAGTCACCGAGTTCGAAGTCACGCGTCGCTACGATCGCTACACGCCCTATCAACCCTGGCGGGAGCTCTACGAGATCCCGCTGGGCGCGGTAGCTGTGGTCGCCGGTATCGGCGCCAACGTGGTCAATGTGTTTGCCCTGGGCAACCTGCCGGACAGCGTCACCAAGGACTGGATCAGCTACGGCGTGGCCGGGCTCAACCCGTTCATGAACGTGCAGTCCCACGGTCGGGCGCAGCAGAACCTGGCGGGCATCGACGAAGTCCAGCGCGACAAGCGCGTGGAGTATTCGAGCCTGCCCTGGAGCGAACGTCCGGTGCAGGTCAAGGCCGGCAAGGAAACCCATGAGCTGAGCACCGACCGCAACGGCATACTGCGCCTGAACCTGTTGGACAGCCCGTTTTCCGAGCAGGACCTGAACCACATCGGCAAGCTGCAGATCAGCGTCGCGGATGCCCAGGACGACGTGCATTCCGACTCGTCGCTGGCCATCAGCAACACCCTGCGCGGCAAGCTGCAAGAAGCGCACAACCTGATCTACGACGACCTCGAAGACGACGAAGTGAGCCAGTGGGTACACCGGGTCAAGCGTCTCTCCGAACTGGGCCTGGAAGAGGAAGCCAGCGAACTGGAGCAGAGCCTGATCGAGCTGACCCGCAACGATCCGGAGCTGCAAAGCGAGTTTCTCAAGTCGCTGACCAAGAACGCCGGCCGCCTGGTCGCCGATCCTGGCGCCCATTGATCTGAAAACCATCGCGAGCCCACTCTCGCACTGCAGGAGCGGGCTCGATCGCGATGCTTTTTTCAGGAGCGGCCGAACAACTCCAACTGCTCATGCCCGCCACGCAGATCCTGCAAACGCACACCAATCCCCAATAGCCGCACCGGCCTGTCCCCGCGTTTGAACGCCTGGGTCAAAAGCTGCCGGTAACTCTCCAGGTCCCGCCCTGCTCCCGCCTGCTCGAGCGTGGTCTGGGTGAAATCGTGGAACTTCACTTTGACGAAGGGCTTGCCCGGACGATAACTGCTGTCGATTCGCTCGATCCGGCCGGCCAGGGTCTGCATCAGTTCCGGGAGCTTATCCAGGCAGCTCTGCAGATCGGGCAGATCGACGTCGTAGGTGTTTTCCACACTGATGGACTGCCGGCGGCTGTCGTTCTGCACCGGCCGCTCATCGATACCCCGGGCGAGGTTCCACAACCGCTCGCCAAAACTGCCGAACTCGCGCACCAGCGCCAGCTTGCTCCATTCGCGCAACGTCTCGCAGTTGACGATGCCCAGGCGCCCCAGCTTGTCGGCGGTGACCTTGCCCACGCCATGCAGCTTGTTGACCGGCAAGGCCGAAACAAAGTCCTCGACCTGGTCCGGGGTGATCACGAACAGACCATTAGGCTTTTTCCAGTCGCTGGCGATCTTGGCCAGGAACTTGTTCGGCGCCACCCCGGCCGACACCGTGATATGCAGCTGGTTGGAGACCCGGCGGCGAATATCCTGGGCGATGCGCGTGGCGCTGCCGGCAAAGTTGGGGCTGTCGGAGACGTCCAGGTAGGCCTCATCCAGGGACAAGGGCTCGATCAGGTCGGTGTAGTCGCGAAAGATCGTATGAATCTCTTTCGACGCCTCCCGATAGGCCTCCATGCGCGGCTTGACGATCAGCAGGTCGGGGCACAGCGTCTGCGCATGCCGCGAGGACATGGCCGAACGCACACCAAAGGCACGGGCTTCATAGTTGCAGGTGGCGATCACCCCGCGTCGCTCCGCCGAGCCGCCCACCGCCATCGGCCTGCCGGCCAATTGCGGGTCGTCGCGCATTTCGATGGCGGCGTAGAAGCAATCGCAGTCGATGTGGATGATTTTGCGCTGCGTCATATAAAGGCGGAGTTCATGGAAGCAAGAGGTCGATCACGAAACAGGGCGACAGTATCTCACCGAGAACTGTATATAGCACCAGTAGTTTGATTTCTCCTGTCTGCCGCCAGAAAAATCGGAAGATGAATTTATTTTCTCAATCGGCCAAAGCCCTCCAATAGAGCTGAAAGCCTTGTGCAGCATGCCCTCAAGCCCGATTCAAAGGCTGCTTTTTCAAGCTAAGCAATTGAACAAGAACAGTTTTTTTCGCCTGATCGGTTGACAGGCCGGCAATCCTCTGTAGAATGCCGCCACACAGACGCGGGATGGAGCAGTCTGGTAGCTCGTCGGGCTCATAACCCGAAGGTCGTCGGTTCAAATCCGGCTCCCGCAACCAAACATCAAAAAAGGCTACTCGAAAGAGTGGCCTTTTTTGTGCGCGCCGCTTTTTCAACAGGCCTTGTACAGTTGTCACGCAAAAAATAAAACCCTTTGCAACACCGGGACTTAACCCGCCTTGCGAGCCATTCAACACTTATTTGACTCAATGGGCCATTAACGGTTGACACTCCAGCATTCGTCTGTAGAATGCCGCCACACAGACGCGGGATGGAGCAGCCTGGTAGCTCGTCGGGCTCATAACCCGAAGGTCGTCGGTTCAAATCCGGCTCCCGCAACCAAACATCAAAAAAGGCCACTCGAAAGAGTGGCCTTTTTTGTATCTGTCGAAAAAATCTTTTCGCAACAATGACCTGGCAATCTGCCATGAACCGTCAGACACCTCTCCCCTCCCTTGCGACCCGCTATGCTCATTCCCAGGCAGCCACATGAAACACGGTCCGTCCGGGCTCGCAGGGCCATGGTGAGACGCGTTAATATTTGAAACTATTTTTTCTGCAGGGATTGGTAACTTGGCTGGATACCCCCATCCTGTCGCGCACAATCCACGAGGTGATTGATGCGCGCCAACTCGTCTGACTCACAAGACACCGATACCGTTACAGCAAACCAACCGGTTGCGGCGACCCGCTTGCACTGGCTGGAGCTGTTGAGCAAATACCGCCAGCCCATCGGCATGGTGGTGACCCTGCTGCTGTTCGGCATCGCCCTGATTGCCTGTCGCCACCTGCTCAGCGAGCTGGATCTGTATGCCCTGCATGACTCGATCCTCGAGGTGCCTAAACCGGCCCTGCTCGGCGCCCTGGCCGCAACCGTGGTCGGCTTCGTCATCCTGCTCGGCTACGAATGGTCCGCCAGCCGCTACACCGGGGTGAACCTGCCGCCACGCACCCTGGCCCTCGGTGGCTTCACCGCCTTTGCCATCGGCAACGCCATTGGCCTGTCGCTGCTTTCCGGCGGTTCGGTGCGTTACCGACTCTATGCCCGGCATGGCGTGGGCGCCGGCGACGTCGCCCATATGACGCTGTTCGCCAGCCTGTCCCTGGGTTGCGCCCTGCCACCGCTTGCGGCCCTGGCGACCCTGAGTAACCTGCCCGCCGCGTCCGCAGCCCTGCGTCTTTCCGAAGGCCTGCTGGCCAGCATTGCCGGCGCCGTACTGCTGCTCTGCGCGATCCTGGTCATCGGTATCTACCGGCGCCGCCTGCCCGAACAGCCATTGCTGGACAACCTGCTGGTCAAGGCCGGGCGCCGCACCCTGCGCCTGCCGGGACGCCGCCTGACGCTCCTGCAACTGCTGATCACCGCCCTCGATGTCGCCGCGGCAGCCACCGTGCTGTATCTGCTGCTGCCCGAAGCACCGCCCTTCGGCGCCTTCCTGCTGGTCTACCTGCTGGCCCTGGCGGCCGGCGTGCTCAGCCATGTCCCCGGCGGCGTCGGGGTGTTCGAAGCGATTCTGCTGGCCGCCTTTGCCGACAAGCTCGGCGCGGCGCCACTGGCCGCCGCCTTGCTGCTGTACCGCCTGATCTACGTGATCCTGCCGATGCTGGTGGCCTGCGTCCTGCTACTGATCAATGAAGCCCAGCGCCTGTTCCAGACCCGTCAATCGCTGCGGGCGGCCTCGGGCCTGGCGGCGCCGATCCTCGCGGTGCTGGTGTTCCTGTCCGGCGTGGTGCTGCTGTTTTCCGGTGTGACCCCGGAAATCGACACCCGCCTGCAACACATCGGTTTTCTGATCCCGCACCGCCTGGTGGATGCCTCGCACTTCGGCGCCAGCCTGGTCGGAGTGCTTTGCCTGCTGCTGGCCCAGGGCCTGCGCCGGCGCCTGTCCGCAGCCTGGATACTCACCACCATCCTGCTGCTGGTCGGCGCCGTGCTCTCACTGCTCAAGGGTTTCGACTGGGAAGAAGCCAGCCTGATGACCTTGACCGCCAGCCTGCTGGCGATCTTCCGGCGCTCCTTCTACCGGCCAAGCCGCCTCACCGAACTGCCGTTCTCGCCGCTGTACGTGGTGGCCAGCGTCTGCGTACTGGGTGCGTCGATCTGGTTGCTGCTGTTCGCCTATCAGGATGTGCCCTACAGCCATCAGCTGTGGTGGCAGTTCACCCTCGACGCCGACGCCCCGCGGGGCCTGCGTTCGCTGCTGGGGGCCGCGGTGCTGCTGGTGGTGGTGTCCCTGACCTGGCTGCTGCGCACCGCACGCCCGGTGATTCACCTGCCCAATGGCGAGGAACTGGACCGCGCGGCGAAGATCCTCATGGCCTCTTCCCAGCCCGATGGCGGCCTGTCCCTGACCGGCGACAAGGCCCTGCTGTTCCACCCCAACGACGACGCCTTCCTCATGTATGCCCGGCGCGGCCGCAGCCTGGTGGCGCTGTACGACCCGATCGGCCCGCCCCAGCAACGGGCCGAGATGATCTGGCAGTTCCGCGACCTGTGCGACGTCCACCATGCACGCCCGGTGTTCTACCAGGTGCGCGCGGAAAACCTGCCGTACTACATGGACATCGGCCTGACCGCGATCAAGCTCGGCGAAGAAGCCCGGGTCGACCTGAATCGCTTTGACCTCGAAGCCAAGGGCAAGGAGATGAAGGACCTGCGCTACACCTGGAACCGTGGCACCCGGGATGGCCTGTCGCTGGAAATCCATGAGGCCGGGCATGCGCCGATGGACGAGCTGAAAGTCATTTCCGACGCCTGGTTGACCGGCAAGAATGTCCGTGAGAAAGGCTTCTCCCTGGGACGTTTCAGCGAGGACTACCTCAAGCATTTCCGTATTGCGATCATCCGTTTTGAAGGACGTCCGGTGGCCTTCGCCAACCTGCTCGAGACCCACAGCCATGACCTGGCCAGCCTCGACCTGATGCGCGCCCACCCGGAGGCTCCCAAGCTGACCATGGAATTCATGATGGTCGGCCTGATCCAGCATTATAAAAACCATGGGTATGCCCGCTTCAGCCTGGGCATGGTGCCGCTGTCGGGCCTGCAACCCCGGCGTGGCGCGCCACTGACCCAGCGCCTTGGATCGATGGTTTTCCGTCGGGGTGAGCAGTTGTACAACTTCCAAGGGTTGCGCCGTTTCAAAGACAAATTCCAGCCTGACTGGGAACCTCGTTACATGGCCGTGCCCGCCGGACTGGATCCGCTGGTGGCACTGGCCGATACCGCCGCCCTGATTGCGGGCGGCCTGACTGGATTGGTGAAACGCTGATGATTCAACGCTCCTGGCGGTATGTATTAGCCACTGTGGTGGTGTTTGCCCTGATAGCGGGAGGCGGTTACTGGTACTGGAATCGCCCAGCCCCGCAACCGACCCTGGAACACCTGGCCCAGACCGATGGCTCGACCCTGACCCGCGTCACCCCGGCCGCCCAGGCCAAGGCCCGGGTCGCCGTGGCCGTCCTCGCCGACGAAGCCCTGACCGATACCCAGCTCATGGCCCTGAGCCGCGGCGGCGTGGCGCAGATCGTCCAGGTGATCCTGCCCAAGGACGACTGCAAGCTGCAGCAACAAGCCCTGCAGAACGCCCTTGGCCAACTCAAGGGGCCGGCGACCCTGGTCAGCGGCATCGGCCCTGGCGCCGCCCTGGCCTGGCGCTGGATCGCCACCCAGAACGACGACAAGGCCCAGGCCGTGTCGGTGGGCTTTACCATCAACCCGGCTCCGGGCTGCACCGATCCATTGCCCAAGACCCTGGCCCACGGCCACTGGCTGGTGGCCTGGAACGACAACCCGGATGACGAAAGCGCCGGCTTCGTGCGTGACACCCCCAATGCCACCACCAGCATCAGCGACTACGACATTCACCTGCCCCAGGTACTGAACAACGAGCTGCGCAAGCTGCTGGTGGGTTCGGACAACGGCGGCCTGAACATCCCGGTGGTCGAAGTGCCGGCCGGCCAGGCCAAGGACACCGTGACCCTGTTCCTCTCCGGTGACGGCGGCTGGCGCGACCTGGACCGCGACGTGGCCGGCGAGATGGCCAAGATCGGCTACCCGGTGGTGGGCATCGACACCCTGCGCTACTACTGGCAGCACAAGACCCCGGAACAGAGCGCCACCGACCTGACCGAACTGATGCAGCACTACCGGCAGAAATGGGGCACCAAGCGCTTCGTGCTGACCGGCTATTCGTTCGGCGCCGACGTGTTGCCAGCCATCTACAACCGCCTGCCGGAAGCCGAGCAGCAGCGGGTCGACGCCATTATCCTGCTGGCCTTCGCCCGCACCGGCAGCTTCGAGATCGAAGTCGAAGGCTGGCTGGGCAACGCCGGCAAGGAAGCCGCCACCGGCCCGGAAATGGCCAAGCTGCCAGCGGCCAAGGTGGTGTGTATCTACGGCGAGGAAGAAGTCGACGAAAGCGGTTGCACCGACAAGACCGCCGTCGGCGAAGCCATGAAGCTGCCGGGCGGCCACCACTTCGACGAGAACTACCCGGCCCTGGCCCAGCGCCTGGTCAACGTCATCGAGAAACGCCAGGGCAAGGACAAGGTCGCCGACGAGTGATCTGAGCGCCGTTGTATCAAAGGCCCCTGCAGCCTGATGGTTGCAGGGGCTTTTTTACGCCTGCTGAAAACTCAAGAGCGACCCGTTCTCCAGCACGGCTGGGCCAGCTTGCCGGAACGCCTCAAGGCGCCAAACCAGGGCGAAACATCGCAATGCCGGATGACTCCCGCAGAGGTTGTAGGCAAACTCCGAACATTGCGTAAGGGGATGCGCTAGAACACTTTGCTGCCTTGTTGGCCTTCGCTTCGACGGGATAGGCTCCAGACGTCGCTGACTATTCAGCGATCGGGCTTGGAAACCCGTTGAATCATGGCAACTAGCGCCCCCCATTGCGATTGCAGACGACTTTTTACGCCTGCGATGCTGAGTTATGGCGGCTGTGCGTGGGAGACCTTCGGGTCTGCCGGTTTCCTTGGTTCCCGGTTTTCCAACCTGCGTACAGCTGCCACCCATTCGCGTGGAAACGAACGTGGCAGCTCCTCAAACCAAGGAGCAAGACCATGAACAAAACAGATCCGCCTACACCTCGTGGACTGAAAACGATCGGCCTCACCCCTTTCATCTACCGCTCGGACCAGCCGCTGTTCCACGTCAGCGCCGGTGTGCCGATTGGCGACGCCCTGGCCCAAGCCTCCGACCTGCTGTTCCTGGCCAAGGCCTTTACCGAGGACGCCGCCTACAGCAAAGACAGCGACCGCCACGCCTGGGCCGCGCATTACCTGACGGCCATGGGCAAGGCGGTGATTGACGATGTGGTGCAAGCGCTGACCCCATGACCGGCTCGCCCAAAGATCAGGCCTTAAAACCCGCAGCCGGCACCGCCGCTCTCCTGTAGGAGCGAGCTTGCTCGCGAAGATGGTCAACGATAACGCGCAGGCATTGAAGAAATGCGCTGTGTTTGAGTTTTTCGCGAGCAAGCTCGTCTACAGGGCACAACAAAAAAGCCCCCGTCACCGCGAAGGTGACGGGGGCTTCTGTCATCGCCGCTGCTTACATCTCGATCTGCGTACCCAGCTCGATCACCCGGTTCACCGGCAGCTTGAAGAAGCGCAGGTTGCCGTTGGCGTTCTTGAGCATGAAGGCGAACAGCGTCTCGCGCCAACGCGCCATGCCGACGATCTTGGAGGTGATGACCGTCTCGCGGCTGAGGAAGTAGGTGGTGCGCATCGGGCTGAAGTCCAGCTCGTCCAGATGGCACAGTTTCAGCGCTTCAGGCACGTCCGGCTCGTCGGTGAAACCGAAGTGCAGGATCACCCGGAAGAAACCTTCGCCATAGGAATCCACCTCGAAGCGGCGTTGCGTCGGCACCCGCGGGATATCTTCATAGACCACGGTCAGCAACACCACTTGCTCGTGCAGCACCTGGTTATGCAACAGGTTGTGCAACAGCGCGTGGGGCACGGCGTCGGAGCGTGCAGTGAGGAACACCGCGGTGCCCTGGACCCGATGCGGCGGCTGCACACGGATGCTGTTGATAAAGATCGGTAGCGGCAACGCGCCCTCGCCGAGGCGGTCCATCAACAGTTCCTTGCCGCGCTTCCAGGTGGTCATCAGGGCGAACAGCACAATCCCCGCCACTACCGGGAAAGCACCGCCCTGGACGATTTTCGGCACGTTGGCGGCGAAGAACAGCCCGTCCACCAGCAGGAAGCCCAGCAGGATCGGCACCGTCAGCACCGGCGACCACTTCCACAGCAGCAGCATCACCGCCGACACCAGGATACTGGTGATCAGCATGGTCCCGGTCACCGCCACGCCGTAGGCCGAAGCCAGGGCGCCTGAGGACTCGAAGCCCAGCACCAGGAGGATCACACCGACCATCAGCGCCCAGTTCACCGCGCCGATGTAGATCTGCCCCTGCTCCGCGCTGGAAGTGTGCTGGATGTACATACGCGGGATATAACCCAGCTGGATCGCCTGGCGGGTCAGGGAGAACGCGCCGGAAATCACCGCCTGGGAGGCGATCACGGTGGCCAGGGTCGCCAGCACCACCAGCGGGATCAGGGCCCAGCTCGGTGCCAGCAGATAGAACGGGTTACGCGCCGCTTCCGGGTTCTCCAGGAGCAAGGCACCCTGACCGAAATAGTTGAGCACCAGCGCCGGCAGTACCAGGGCGAACCAGGCGCGGGCGATCGGCTTGCGGCCGAAGTGGCCCATGTCGGCGTACAGCGCCTCGGCACCGGTCAATGCCAGTACCACCGCGCCCAGGATGGCCACCCCCATGCCCGGATGCACGATGAAGAACCGCACGCCCCAGACCGGGTTCAGCGCCTGCAACACTTCCGGATGCTGGGCGATGCCGTAGATCCCCAGCCCGCCCAGGGTCGCGAACCACAGGACCATCACCGGCCCGAACAGCTTGCCGATGCGATCGGTGCCGTGTTTCTGGATCAGAAACAGCGCCACCAGTATGACCAGCGCCATCGGTACGACCCAGTGCTCGAGCCCATCGAAGGCAATCTCCAGCCCCTCTACCGCCGACAGTACGGAAATCGCCGGGGTGATCATGCTGTCGCCATAGAACAAGGCCGCGCCGATCAGGCCCAGGATGACCAGAACCACCCGCAGCCTCGGATAGGGCGTCGACGCCCGCCGGGCCAGGGCGGTCAAGGCCATGATGCCGCCCTCGCCCTGGTTATCGGCCCGCAGAATGAACAACACGTATTTGATCGAGACCACCCAGATCAGCGACCAGAAGATCAATGCAAGAATGCCGAATACACCGTCGTGGTTGACCGGAACCCCGTAATGCCCCGCGAATACCTCCTTCAAGGTATAAAGCGGGCTGGTCCCGATGTCGCCATAAACCACCCCGACCGCCGCCACCAGCATTCCCAGGGGCCTGGCCCTGGAATGCTCGTGACCTACTGCCTGACTACTTGCCTGACCCATCCACCACTCCTACTACCCAGATCGGGGCTTCTTATAAAAGGCATGACATTCAAGACAACGCTAAGCTTGCAAGACTCTCGCGAATGCCCATGCAGCATGCGCCCTTTTACCTACAGTTACAGACGTTCTGTTGACTAGTAAGAATCCACCCGGGCGCAACGGCGCGAAGCATAGCGCAGCACTCGTCGTATTTCCCTGCATAAAGCTGGTCAAGTGCGCCGGCCATCGCTAGAATTGCGCACTTTTTGATCAGAGGCGCCCCTAGCGCCCATCCGTCGCCAGCGGTTTTATCCAGATTGCCGAGCGGCCCGACACCTATACCGAGGTTAGACATGTCCACCCCTACCGCGCCAGCCAACCCCAAGGTCGGCTTCGTTTCCCTGGGTTGCCCGAAAGCGCTGGTCGATTCCGAGCGCATCCTCACGCAACTGCGTATGGAAGGTTATGACGTGGTGTCCACCTACCAGGACGCCGACGTCGTGGTGGTCAACACCTGCGGTTTCATCGACTCGGCCAAGGCCGAATCCCTGGAAGTGATCGGCGAAGCCATCAAGGAAAACGGCAAAGTCATCGTCACCGGCTGCATGGGCGTGGAAGAAGGCAATATCCGCGACGTACACCCGAGCGTGCTGGCCGTGACCGGTCCGCAGCAGTACGAGCAAGTGGTCAGCGCGGTGCACGAAGTGGTGCCGCCGAAACAGGACCACAACCCGCTGATCGACCTGGTACCGCCACAAGGCATCAAGCTGACCCCGCGCCACTACGCGTACCTGAAGATTTCCGAAGGCTGCAACCACAGCTGCAGCTTCTGCATCATCCCGTCGATGCGCGGCAAGCTGGTCAGCCGCCCGGTGGGCGATGTATTGGACGAGGCCCAGCGCCTGGTCAAGTCCGGGGTCAAGGAACTGCTGGTGATCTCCCAGGACACCAGCGCCTACGGTGTCGACGTCAAGTACCGCACCGGTTTCTGGAATGGCGCGCCGGTGAAAACCCGCATGACCGAACTGTGCGAAGCCCTCAGCACCCTGGGCGTCTGGGTCCGCCTGCACTACGTCTACCCGTATCCGCACGTCGACGAGCTGATCCCGCTGATGGCCGCCGGCAAGATCCTGCCGTACCTGGACATCCCGTTCCAGCACGCCAGCCCGAAAGTGCTCAAGGCCATGAAACGCCCAGCCTTCGAAGACAAGACCCTGGCCCGGATCAAGAACTGGCGCCAGATCTGCCCCGAGCTGATCATCCGCTCGACCTTCATCGTCGGCTTCCCCGGCGAAACCGAAGAAGACTTCCAGTACCTGCTCGACTGGCTGACCGAAGCCCAGCTCGACCGCGTCGGCTGCTTCCAGTACTCACCGGTGGAAGGCGCGCCGGCCAACGACCTGGACCTGGAAGTGGTCCCGGATGAGGTCAAGCAGGACCGTTGGGAGCGCTTCATGGCGCACCAGCAGGAAATCAGCTCGGCGCGCCTGCAACAGCGCATCGGCAAGGAAATCGAAGTGCTGATCGATGAAGTCGACGAACAGGGCGCCGTGGGCCGCTGCTTCTTCGACGCCCCGGAAATCGACGGCAACGTGTTCATCGACGGTGCCGGCGACCTCAAGCCAGGCGACAAGGTCCGGTGCCGGGTGACCGACGCCGACGAATACGACCTGTGGGCCGAAGTCCTGTAAAGCGTAAAAAACCGCAAAGCCCCGCTCTCTTCGCGAGATGCGGGGCTTTTTTACGTCTATCGTTTGCTCAGGACCACGGATGCGTCACAACACAGGAGCAGGCGGCATGCGCCATCATTCGGTCATCCATACCCCGAAACACAGCGACTACCCGGAGCTGGCCCGAGTCTGGGAGGCCTCGGTACGCGCCACCCACGACTTCCTGCCGGACAGCTACATCGAACTGCTGAGAAACCTGGTGCTGAACCGCTATCTGGATGCGGTGATGCTGATCTGCACCCGGGATCAGCGCCAGCACATCACCGGCTTCGCCGGGGTCGCCGCCGGCAAGATCGAAATGCTCTTCATCGATCCCAAGCATCGCGGCCAGGGCCTGGGCAAGCAATTGCTCAGGTACGCCATCGAACACCTGAACGCCGACGAGCTGGACGTCAACGAGCAGAACCCGCAAGCCCTGGGCTTCTACTTCAAGCAGGGCTTCGAGATTGTCGGCCGCTCCGAGCACGACGGCATGGGCCAGCCCTACCCGCTGCTGCACATGCGTTTGAAGCAGCCCCAGCAGCAGGCACTGCGCGGCTAAAAGCCACAGCGGGCAAATGGACCCGCGATTAACCGGCGCCGGGCAGGTACAATGCCTGCCCCCTTTTGTTACGGCCCCTGTCATGACTGACCCGATTCGTCTCTCCAAACGCCTCATCGAACTCGTCGGCTGCTCCCGCCGGGAGGCTGAGCTGTTCATCGAGGGCGGCTGGGTCACCGTGGATGGCGAGGTCATCGACGAGCCGCAGTTCAAGGTCGACACCCAGAAAGTCGAGCTCGACCCGCAAGCCAAGGCCACCGCGCCGGAGCCGGTGACCCTGCTGCTGAACGTACCGGCCGGCCAGGACGTCGACAGTGCCATGCAGTCGCTGGGCGCCGCCAGCCTGTCCGAGGAACACCGCTTCGGCAAACGGCCGCTCAAGGGCCACTTCCTGCGCCTGACCGCCAGCGCCGACCTGCAAGCCAACGCCAGCGGCCTGCTGGTGTTCACCCAGGACTGGAAGATCCTGCGCAAGCTGACCGCCGACGCGGCCAAGATCGAGCAGGAATACGTGGTCGAGGTGGAAGGCGAGATGGTCGCCCACGGCCTCAACCGCCTGAACCACGGCCTGACTTACAAAGGTCGGGAACTGCCGCCGGTCAAGGCCAGCTGGCAGAACGAAAACCGCCTGCGCTTCGCCATGAAGAACCCGCAACCGGGCGTGATCGCCCAGCTCTGCGAAGCGGTAGGCCTGAAGGTCGTCGCCATTCGCCGCATCCGTATCGGTGGGGTTTCCATCGGCAAGGTACTGGTCGGGCAATGGCGCTACCTGTCCGCCAAAGAGAAATTCTAGGCCGCCCCCCATTCAGACGCCGCGCTTGCCTGCGGCGCTCAACGTGAACAGACCAGGACTGTAGACATGATTCATAACGATCTACTGCGCAGCGTGCGCTACATGCTCGACATCAGCGACAAGAAGGTCGTCGAGATCATCAAGCTCACCGGCTTTGAAGTGAGCCTGAACGACATCGTCGGCTACTTGAAAAAGGACGAGGAAGAAGGTTTCGTGCATTGCCCGGACGAGGTCATGGCGCACTTCCTCGACGGCCTGGTGATCTTCAAGCGTGGCAAGGACGAAAGCCGTCCGCCGCTGCCGATCGAACTGCCAGTGACCAACAACATCATCCTGAAGAAGTTGCGGGTCGCTTTCGAGCTGAAGGAAGACGACATGCACGCCATCCTCAAGGCCGCCGATTTCCCGGTGTCCAAGCCCGAGCTGAGCGCGCTGTTCCGCAAGTTCGGCCACACCAACTACCGCCCGTGCGGCGACCAGTTGCTGCGCAACTTCCTCAAGGGCCTGACCCTGCGCATTCGCGGCTGATTGCCCCTCGATCGGCGGTGGCCACCCTCGGCCACCGCCATGCATGACCCTTCATTCCCCCGCACAATAATGGCTCCGCTCATCGCGACTGACGACTAGGGTATGCACTGACCCTCAGCCCTCAGGATTCGCCATGCATCCCTACTTTTCCCTGCAAGGCCGTACCGCCCTGGTGACCGGCGGCACCCGCGGCATCGGCAAGATGATCGCCAAGGCCTTTGTCGAGGCCGGCGCCACTGTCTATGTCTGCGCCCGTGATGCCGAGGCCTGCCAACAGACCGCGACGGAGCTCGGGGCCCTGGGCAGCTGCCACGCCCTGTCCGCCAACCTGGCGAGCGAAGAAGGCATCCAGCAACTCGTCTCCCGTCTCGAAGCCCAGGTCGATCAACTGGATATCCTGGTGAACAACGCCGGCACCACCTGGGGCGCACCGCTGGAAAGCTACCCGGTCAAGGGCTGGGAAAAAGTCATGCAATTGAACGTGACCTCGGTGTTCAGCTGCATCCAGCAATTCCTGCCGCTATTGCGCAAGGCAGGCTCCGCGGCCAATCCGGCGCGCATCATCAATATCGGCTCGGTGGCCGGGATCTCCTCTTTTGGCGAACAGGCGTACGCCCATGGCCCGAGCAAGGCGGCGCTGCACCAGTTGTCGCGGATCCTCGCCCGCGAACTGGTCAGCCAGCACATCAACGTCAACGTGATCGCCCCCGGGCGCTTTCCGAGCAAGATGACCCAGCATATCGGCAACGACGAGCAAGCCCTGGCCGAGGATACGGCGCTGATCCCGATGAAACGCTGGGGTCGCGAGGAAGAGATGGCCGCCCTGGCCATCAGCCTGGCGAGCACCGCCGGGGCCTATATGACCGGGAATATCATTCCATTGGACGGTGGCTTCAGCCTCTGACTCCACCTGTAGCCGCAGCCTGCGGCAGCGGCTACAGGTCAACGCGGGTTATCATGGCGGCCCCTGCCCCGTCTCGACCCCAGACCATGACCTACAGCGTTTCCCCCATCGGCTTCGTGCGCTCCTGCTTCAAGGAAAAGTTCGCCATCCCACGCCAGCCACAACTGGCCCCGGCGGCCCGTGGCGTGCTGGAGTTGGTGGCGCCCTTCGACCAGGGTGATGCGGTGCAGGGCCTGGAACAGGTCAGCCACGTCTGGTTGTTGTTCCTGTTTCACCAGGCGCTGGAAGACAAACCGCGGCTCAAGGTTCGCCCGCCACGCCTGGGCGGCAACAAGTCCATGGGCGTATTCGCCACCCGCGCCACCCACAGGCCCAACGGTATCGGCCAGTCGGTGGTCAAGCTGGACAGGGTCGAGGCCGATCGCCTGTGGATCTCCGGCATCGACCTGCTGGACGGCACGCCGGTTCTCGATATCAAGCCCTACGTGCCCTACGCCGACATCATCGACAGCGCGAGCAATAGCATCGCCAGCGCGGCGCCGGAGCTGATTCCGGTGCAGTGGAGCGACAATGCCCTGCAACAGGCCCATGCGCACGCTCGCCGCCTGCAGGAGCCGCTGGTGGAGCTGATCGAACAATGCCTGGCCCAGGACCCGCGCCCGGCCTACCAGACACCCACTCCAGAGCGTGAATACGGCGCGCAGTTCTGGGACCTGGACGTGCGTTGGCACTACCCGCAGCCGGGCCTGATCCAGGTCCTGGAAGTGGTTCCCGCGCGCTGACCGGTAGCCGGAAACGAAAAAGCCCGCGCTGCCTTCTCAGGCAACGCGGGCTTTTTTCTGTGCGGCGAGTCGCTTACTTCTCGACGAAGGCGCGCTCGATCAGGTAGTCGCCCGGCTCGCGCATGCGTGGCGAAACGGTCAGGCCGAAGCTGTTGAGTACTTCGCTGGTCTCCTCGAGCATGCTCGGGCTGCCGCACAGCATGGCGCGGTCGTCCTGCGGGTTGATCGGCGGCAGGCCGATGTCGCTGAACAGCTTGCCGCTGCGCATCAGGTCGGTCAGGCGGCCTTCGTTCTCGAACGGCTCGCGGGTCACGGTCGGGTAGTAGATCAGTTTTTCACGCAGCGCTTCGCCGAAGAACTCGTTCTGCGGCAGGTGCTCGGTGATGAACTCGCGGTAGGCGACTTCGTTGACGTAACGCACGCCGTGGCACAGGATCACTTTTTCGAAACGCTCGTAGGTTTCCGGATCCTGGATGACGCTCATGAACGGCGCCAGGCCGGTGCCGGTGCTGAGCAAGTACAGGTGTTTGCCAGGCTTCAAGTCATCCAGCACCAGGGTACCGGTAGGCTTCTTGCTGATGATGATCTCGTCGCCTTCCTTCAAATGCTGCAGTTGGGAAGTCAGCGGACCATCGGGAACCTTGATGCTGAAGAACTCGAGATGCTCTTCCCAGTTCGGGCTGGCAATCGAGTAAGCGCGCATAAGCGGGCGGCCGTTGGGTTGTTGCAGGCCGATCATCACGAACTGACCGTTCTCGAAGCGCAGGCCCGGATCGCGGGTGCACTTGAAGCTGAACAGAGTGTCGTTCCAGTGGTGAACACTGAGGACACGCTCGTGGTTCATGTTGCTCATGTACGGGGGACTCCTGGAAAGTGATCAGCGCATGCTCTGCGACAGGCGAGCCGAGCGCAATTGCACAGCATTCTAATGGCGACGACAATATCTGTTAACTGGATTATTAAGATAAGGGTTATCGGTTATATCGATATGCGATTCACTCTCCGTCAACTGCAAGTATTCGTCGCCGTCGCCCAGCAAGAGAGCGTTTCTCGTGCTGCCGGCCTGCTGGCCCTTTCCCAATCCGCGGCGAGCACGTCGATCACCGAGCTCGAACGGCAATCCAGTTGCCAACTGTTCGATCGCGCCGGCAAACGCCTGAGCCTCAACGCCCTGGGCAAACAGCTGCTACCGCAGGCGGTGGCGTTGCTGGACCAGGCCAAGGAAATCGAAGACCTGCTCAATGGCAAATCCGGCTTCGGCTCATTATCGGTGGGCGCGACCCTGACCATCGGCAATTACCTGGCGACCCTGTTGATCGGCAGCTTCATGCAGGTCCACCCCGAGAGCCAGGTCAAACTTCATGTGCAGAACACCGCGCATATCGTGCAGCAGGTCGCCCACTACGAAATTGACCTGGGTCTAATCGAAGGCGACTGCAGCCACCCGGACATCGAAGTGCAAACCTGGGTCGAGGATGAACTGGTGGTGTTCTGCGCCCCGCAGCACCCCTTGGCCAAGCGCGGCCACGCGAGCATGGAAGAGCTGACCCACGAAGCCTGGATTCTGCGCGAACAAGGCTCTGGCACCCGACTGACCTTCGACCAGGCCATGCGTCATCACCGTAGCGCGCTGAATGTCAGGCTCGAACTGGAACACACCGAAGCGATCAAGCGCGCGGTGGAGTCGGGGTTGGGGATTGGCTGCATTTCCAGACTGGCGCTGCGCGACGCCTTCCGCCGTGGCAGCCTGGTCCCGGTAGAGACGCCGGACCTGGACCTGGCCCGGCAGTTCTACTTCATCTGGCACAAACAGAAGTACCAGACCTCGGCGATGCGCGAGTTCCTCGAACTCTGCCGCGCCTTTACCGCCGGGGTACAGCGCAGCGACGAGATCGTGCTGCCGAGCATTCCCTAAGGTCTGTACGAAAAGTCAGCGAGCGAAGGTCAGGCAAGGCAAAAACAGGCGAGGAACGGCCGGGGTCGCGCCCGACTGTAGGGGCCTACATGAGCATTCCGATCGGACTCGCGCACGAGCCTGTTTTTGCGTAGCGCCGGAGGTGCCCAGCATGCAGCCACTTTTCGTACAGACCTAGATCAGGATCACGGCCCAGACCACGGTAATCATGCTCAAGGCCACGAGTTGTGCGGCGCTGCCCATGTCCTTGGCATTTTTCGACAGTGGATGGCGATCCAGGGAGATGCGGTCGATCGCCGCCTCGACCGCCGAATTGAGCAATTCGACAATCAACGCCAACAGGCAGACCGCGATCAGCAACGCCCGTTCGACCCGGCTGACATTCAGCAGGAAAGACACAGGGATCAGAATCACGTTGAGCAGCACCAACTGACGGAATGCTGCTTCGCCAGTGAAGGCGGCCCGCAAGCCATCGAGGGAGTATCCCGAGGCATTGAGGATGCGTTTAAGACCGGTTTGACCTTTGAAAGGCGACATAAATAGGCAACTAGAGCAATAAGGAATGGGAAAGCTAGTTCAACCAAAGTCAAAAAAGCGTGAAGAAAGAGCCAGTTACTGGCTGGAAATTGACTCAAGCTGTTGCAGGAGCAGCGCCGCCTGAGTGCGGGTACGCACCCCCAGCTTACGGAAGATCGCCGTCACGTGGGCCTTGATAGTCGCTTCCGAAACGCTCAGTTCATAAGCGATCTGTTTGTTCAGCAACCCCTCGCAGACCATGGTCAGCACGCGGAACTGTTGTGGCGTCAGGCTCGCCAGGCCTTCGCTGGCCGCCTTGGCCTCGGCGCAGACGCTGACTTGTTCGAAAGCCTGCGGCGGCCACCAGACGTCACCGTCGAGCACGCTGCGCACGGCCTGTTGAATGACTTCGAGAGAACTGGACTTGGGAATAAATCCGCTGGCGCCAAATTCGCGTGAGCGCACCATCACGGATGCTTCTTCCTGTGCCGACACCATCACCACCGGAATCTGCGGGTACTGACCGCGCAACAGCACCAGGCCGGAGAAGCCGTAAGCGCCAGGCATATTCAGGTCCAGCAGCACCAGGTCCCAATCGGCTTTTTCGGTCAGGCGGGCTTCCAGTTCGGCAATGCTCGCCACTTCCACCAGACGGACATCCGGGCCGAGGCCCAGGGTCAGCGCTTGATGCAGTGCGCTACGAAAGAGGGGGTGGTCATCGGCAATCAGGATTTCGTATGTGGCCATTTTTCAAATGATCCTGTTTTTTATGGGAGAACCGATGCATTCGGTCCTCGCCAAGGCAACACAGGTGTCAGCCAGAATGCTGCACCCAAAGAGCATGATCAACGCCAAGAGCCCATAAATTCGGCGTTTCAAAGATCGGTCGCGCCCTAATCGGCGCCAAGCATGCCCAGCGAAGCCGGGGTGGTCAAGCTTCGGGCCTGGCGGCATCTTAGCTTGCTAACTAATAAGAGTGCCATCATGCAAAGCCACGCCCTGCGCGGTGCCTCGGTGCTAAGCGGGATGCTGGTGGTGCAACCCTGGCTGGAAAAACTCCAGCCCCTTGCCTCAGGTCTTACAGGAAAGGCTTGAGGCGCGTGTGCGTCTCATCATCAGGGTCGATCTCAAGCTGGAACTTGGCCGACAGATAATGGGTACTGAACACATCCAGATAAGCATCCAGCACTTCGCCAGCCTGCCGGTCCGCGGCCAACTCCAGGCACAGTGCCGCAACCTCCGCGGTACAGAAATGGTCATCGCGCTTGGAACGCCGCAGCTTGTAGCGCGACAACTGCTCGGGCTCCAGGCTCAATACCGGCAAGTGTTCTAGATAAGGGCTCTTGCGAAACATCTTGCGCGCTTCGCTCCAGGTCGCATCCAGCAGGATAAACAACGGGCGCTTGCCCGCCTCCAGGCGGACTTCGCTCACCACCCGTTGTGGCGCGACGAACTCTCCGGGGAACACCACATAAGGCTGCCACTGAGGATCGGCCAGCAAGGCCAGCAATTGTGGGTCGACCTCCGTCCGTGACCAGGGGAACGCCAGGGTGTCTTCTATGACATCGGCGATCAGCCAGCCGGTATTGCTCGGCTTCATGGGTTCGACGTCATGCATGATCAGGCACATCGCCGACTGCGCGGAAACCTTGGGACGCCAGGCACACAGGCAGTGGCTGGGAATCACCCGACAGCCCGCACAGCGTTCCGCCCGGGAACCACGGGCAGTAAAAGGTCTGACAGCACGGGCAAGACGCTGGGCACGCAGGCGGGAAACGGCATGACTCATTAGAAGCCGCCCTGACAGAAAGAAGGAATCGACACGAAAGGAACTCAGAAAGCTGAAAATTCGCACAAGTTTATCAGAGCTCTCTGCTCAAACCTGTACCGCCTACCCTCGCTCCCCTATAATTCGCCGCCACTGAACGCACAGTCGCATGGCTGGTCGAAGCATCAGTCACTGAACCAGGAGAGTTTCATGTTGCGCTTTATCGTTCCCACCGCCGCCCTTCTGCTGGCCTTGCCGTTCAGTGCTCAGGCTGCATCGCTGCAAGACTTCGAACTGAACAAGACCCTGCAGAAAACCGCCGAGGAAAGTAACGTCGGCACGCCTCGGGAAGTCAACGAGAACATCCTCGACCAGGGTTATACCGTCGAAGGCAAGGAGCTGATCAACCACCTCAGCGTCCAGGCCGAACATGCTGAAAAAATGCGCGCCAACCCCAAGGCGGTGTACCTGCAACTGGGTGCCAGCGTTTGTCGTGACCCGAACTACCGCAAGCTGATGGCCAAGGGCGCAATCATGCGCTACGAATTCACCGAAAACCGCACCAACCGCCCAGTCGCTTCGGCGCGCTTCCAGGAGTCGGACTGCCCGGCCCCGACGAAGAAGAAAAAGTGATTCAGTGCCCTGCTGCGTGCCGCTGTTGATCATCGGCCCGCAGCTCCGCCAACAGGGCCTGCAAATAGCTCGAACGGCGCTCCCCACCTTCAAGCCGGCGTCGGCATTCCTCTTCAAGAGTCAGATGATTGGCGTCTGCCGCTGACTTCAGCAGTTGATACAGCTGCGCATCTATATCCAGTACAACTTTGTGCATGACCAGCCTCCGTGCCCCCACTCGCCATTACCTGCGCGGCAACCCCGACCTGTGCATCCTGCCCATTGACGCCAAGCTGTCTTGCTGGCGCTGTAACTTAGTAAATCAGAGCCTCCACCGGGCGGCACGCGTTCAGACAGGCGGTGAAAACACCGCACGCCCCCGGCAATAAGTGATTGCCAGCCCCGACTTTCAAGGACCATGATCAAGTCAGCGCGAATCATCATGAAGGTCTAGATTTCAAAGTGTTCATGCTGAATTTTCCTGGGTGGATCCGGAGGCTGCCCAAGCGCGTCTTGCAGTGCACATGCTTTCTAAATCAAGGAATAGCAGAACCTGTATGAATGGCCCGCAGGCCACGACAGGGTTTTTCCACCCTGACGAATCAGCCGCCGATACCGGGCTGACAGCGACACATGCCGTGTCGTGACGCCAACGAATGCTTCGTTCGTGTCAAAGGTTCTGTGCAGAAGGAGAAGTTGAATGCCTTACGAACCGAATGACATCCTCAGTCGTCATTTTCAGAGCAACGGTATCGACCTCAGCAAGGTCGAAGAACAACTCAACCTGATCGCCCCCAACAGCCCTAACATCCCTCTTTATCGCGACATGATTCTCACCGTCCTGCGCATGGCCCAGGACGATCTCAACCGCTGGAACGCGAAAATCACCCTGCAGGCCCTGCGCGAACTGGAACATGCTTTCCGCGTACTGGAACAGTTCAAGGGGCGGCGCAAGGTGACGGTATTCGGCTCCGCACGCACGCCGATCGAGCATCCGCTGTATGGCCTGGCGCGAGAACTGGGCGCAGCCCTGGCCCGCTCCGACCTGATGGTCATCACTGGCGCCGGTGGCGGCATCATGGCCGCGGCCCACGAAGGTGCCGGTCGCGATCACAGCCTGGGGTTCAATATCACCCTGCCCTTCGAACAGCATGCGAACCCAACGGTGGACGGCACAGAGAACCTGCTGTCCTTCCACTTCTTCTTTACCCGCAAGCTGTTCTTCGTCAAGGAAGCCGATGCCCTGGTGTTATGCCCGGGTGGCTTTGGCACGCTCGATGAGGCGCTGGAAGTACTGACCCTGATCCAGACTGGCAAGAGCCCGCTGGTACCGGTGGTGCTGCTGGATGTCCCAGGAGGGACCTTCTGGCAAGGGGCGCTGGACTTTATCCACAACCAGCTCGAGAACAACCGCTATATCCTGCCAACCGACATGAAGCTGGTGCGCCTGGTGCACAACACCGAGGAGGCGGTGGAGGAAATCAACCAGTTCTACAGCAACTTCCACTCCAGTCGCTGGCTGAAACATCAATTTGTCATTCGCATGAATCACAAGCTCAGCGAACCGGCGCTCGAGCAGATGCAGACGGCTTTTGCCGACCTGTGCCTGAGCGACCACTTCCATCAACATGCTTACAATGTGGAGGAACACAACGAACCGGAGTTCAGCCATCTGGCACGCCTGTCGTTCACCTTCAACGCCCGCGACAATGGTCGCCTGCGCGAACTGATCGACTTCATCAATTTGCCGGAAAACTGGGCGATGAATCAGGCCAGGGCGCCACAACGTAGCAGAGAACCGATCAAGGTCACTTGAGCGCAATTGCAGCGGCCCGCGCATTCGACTCGCGGGCCCTAGAGGTCAGTCGTCCACCCTTCGGCCGCTCAACAAGCGGCCGATCATGTCCATCGAATATCCCCGATACCCCAAAAAGCGGCCTTGCCTGGCACGCTCCTTGGCATCTATCGGGAAATGCCCGGCGAACTTGCGCCGCCAGACGTCTTCCAGCTGCGCTTGCCAGTCGATCCCACTCTCACGCAAGGCGAGTTCGATATCGGCACGCTGCAAACCGCGCTGGCTGAGCTCTTCGCGAATACGCATGGGGCCGTAGCCGGAACGGGCACGATAGGAAACGAAACTTTCAAGGTAACGGGATTCGGATAACAGCCCCTCTTCCGTCAAACGGTCAAGGGTTGTTTCGATCATCTCGGGAGAGGCGCCGCGCTGACGCAGTTTACGCGTCAGCTCGACTCGACCATGCTCGCGTCGCGCGAGCAGGTCCATTGCGGTTCGCCGCACCGCGACGAGGGTATCGAGTACGGCGGTCATCGGATCGATCAGATATCCGCGTCAGCCATGTCATCGATGGTCTCGTTGACCGGCGAAACTTTGACATCAGCGGTTGGAGCCAGCAGCTTGTCGCGGATCTGCTTCTCGAGGGCATTGCCGATTTCTGGATTGTCCTGCAGGAACTTGGCCGAGTTGGCCTTGCCCTGACCGATCTTGTTGCCCTGGTAGCTGTACCAGGCACCGGATTTCTCGAGGAAACCGTGCAGCACGCCCAGATCGATGATCTCGCCGTTCAGGTAGATACCCTTGCCGTACAGGATCTGGAATTCAGCCTGACGGAACGGTGGAGCCACCTTGTTCTTGACGATCTTGACCCGGGTTTCGCTACCGACGACTTCATCGCCTTCCTTCACCGCGCCAGTACGACGGATATCCAGACGAACCGAGGCGTAGAACTTCAGCGCGTTACCACCGGTGGTGGTTTCCGGACTGCCGAACATCACGCCGATTTTCATACGGATCTGGTTGATGAAGATCACCAGGCAGTTGGCGTTCTTGATGTTACCGGTGATCTTGCGCAGCGCCTGGGACATCAGGCGAGCCTGCAGGCCTACGTGCATGTCGCCCATCTCGCCTTCGATCTCGGCCTTGGGTACCAGCGCCGCCACGGAGTCGATCACGATCACGTCGATGGCATTGGAACGCACCAGCATGTCGGTAATTTCCAGTGCCTGTTCGCCGGTGTCCGGCTGGGAAACCAGCAGGTCGTCAACGTTGACCCCCAGTTTGCCGGCGTATTCCGGGTCCAGCGCGTGCTCGGCGTCGACGAAGGCGCAGGTGGCGCCCATCTTCTGTGCCTGGGCAATCACGGACAGGGTCAGGGTGGTTTTACCGGACGATTCCGGACCGTAGATTTCAACAATACGGCCTTTTGGCAGGCCGCCGATGCCGAGTGCGATGTCCAGACCCAGAGAGCCAGTGGAAATGGCCGGGATCGCCTGGCGGTCGTGATCGCCCATACGCATTACGGCACCCTTGCCGAATTGACGTTCGATCTGACCCAGGGCCGCAGCCAAGGCTTTCTTCTTGTTGTCGTCCATTAAAGTCCTCACGTAATCAATAAGGCCTGACGGCCAACACCTGTATAAGTAGCCAGTATTATTCCACAGCGTTCGTGGATCGCCTACCCCTGTTTTGAGATTTCTGCCGCAGCATGTTGCAGCAAGCCCTCTAGCGCGGCCTTCACCGTTTGTCGGCGGACTTCGTCCCGATTTCCGGCAAAGTGTCGGCACTCGGCCGTTACCGCCTCTCCGACGCCCCAGGCCAGCCATACGGTGCCCACTGGTTTCTGCGGCGAGCCGCCATCCGGACCGGCCACGCCGCTGACCGCCACGGCAAAACGCGCCCGGCTTTTGTCCTGCGCACCCCGCACCATCGCCTCGACCACCTCGCGACTGACCGCGCCGACGGAAGCGAAAAGCGCTTCCGGCACCCCCAGTTGCTGGGTCTTCTGCCGATTGGAATAGGTCACATAACCCGCCTCGAACCAGGCCGAACTCCCCGGAATACGGGTGATGGCCTCGGCAATCCCGCCACCGGTGCAAGATTCGGCTGTAGTGACATGGGTGTTCAGAACCTGCAAGCGCCTGCCAAGTTCAGCGGCAAGCTGGGTGATTTCGTTCACGGTCCTCTCCTGATCGGGCTGGCGGAGGTCTTACCGTACACGAGCGATACGCGCTTGCAAGGCACGCAGCGGATCAAAATGTTTAGCGGTTCAACGCCCTGACGTAGGCCTGACAGGCCTGTAGGGCGATCAGCCCCCGGTCGCCGGCATCGGTGATGCCGACAATTCGTTGAGCATGCGCCGGGTCAAGTCGGGCTCGTGGGGCTCCATGAACCAGGCCGCCGGTGGTGGCGGTGGCTGGCACTGTGCAGCCGGCGCCACTGTCATGGGCGTCGAGGAGGACTGACAGGCGCAGATCAGCAGTGGCAAGACGGTCGCGCAGGCGACCTTGATCACGTTGTGCATCGCTCAAGGCTCGAGAATGGGTTTGGTCGCTGGCTTGCAGCTGTTGCTCCAGGGCCAGGCGTTTGTCCTGTTCGTCCCGCTGCCGGGCAGCGGCCGCCAGGTTCAGCTGATTCAGCGCTTCACCGTGCAGCCTGGCCTGCTCCGCCAGTTGCCGGCCAAAACGCCAATCCTGGACCTGCCAGGCCAGCATCCCCGCAACGCCAGCCACCACGGCCAGCAGCACGACGATAGCCATTGCCCGGTAAGACAGCGGCATCAGGCCGAAGGCTGGCATAACACCTCCCGCGCCCGCGCCCAGAGCTGCAGACGATCCTCCAGCCCGTTCAAGCCGCCGTTGATCCGGCGGGTGATGCTGTTGAACTGGTCGCGGTCGGCCAGTTCGTTGAGGCCGTTCTGCTGCCAGAACCAGGCGGCCGACTCGGCGGCCCACTGCGGCTGTTCCAGCAATTGCGGCAATGCCAGCAAACGTTCGTCACCGAACAGTCCGAGGCTGCATTGCCGGTAGTTGTCACGACCGGTGACCTGGATCAGACCACGGCCCCGGTATTTCTGGCCGTCGCCATCGGCCTCCGGGGTATTGCCCAGACGAGCCGCCAGGCTGCCGGTGTCGTATTTGCTCAGGTACTGGTCATTGCCCAGCTCCCGCACATAACGCAACTGCCCCGACTCATGACCGACCTGCGCAAGGAAGGCGGCCATGCGTTTGGGGGTGTTGATATAGCGGTGCGCCATGGCGGTGTTGAGCGCAGAAACAAAAACGCCCGCTTGGGAGCGGGCGTTGGGCATGATGCGTTGAATCATTTCAATAGTGATGGGCATTCCATTCCACCTCATCTATAGCGAGGACGCTCCTGACAAACGAATTCATTGATGTTCCTGAAAGACACTTTCAAGCCAGCTTGGCTCGACCGGTCGATGTTCTGCATCTGGAAAACCGATGGCTGATGGCCAGTCTCGCAACGCCTGCCTGTAAGCCAGCAACTCCTTGAACTGCTCGGTATTCAGCGTCGTCCCTTCACCCATTTCCAGTTCTTCGTTATCGCGAATAACCAACCACTGGGTAGACTCCAGCATCTTGCTGCGCCAGGCCCTTTCAATCGCCTCGGCCTTCTGAGCAGAAGCTTCTGCAGTCGATACAGCAAGAGCAGAAATCAAACTGATATTGAGAAAAGGTCTTGCGACAACAGAAGGAAAATCTGAGGACTCCGGCCAGCTACGCAAAGCCCGGCGATAGGCTTGCAAGTTCTCATAGTCAGCCGTTGATATCGTTGTATCGACCCCTGCCTCCAATTCATCCCGATGCCTCGCGACAATGCCATCGGTTTGTAGAAGCTGCGAATCACGCCAAACACGCTCAGCCCCCTCCGATTCGGTATTGATCGTGATCGGTTTGGGTTCTCCCCCAAAGCTCAGCCATTGCAAATAGGCAGCCCAATCGCGGTTAGCCAAGTCTTCTGGAATAAAAACCGAATCGGCAAGGCGATAGACCCCATTAGCGGTCAGTTGATAGCTCATATGGTTTTATCCCTATAGTTCGGCATCTGCCGTTGCATGGATGTAATAGGTCTGAGGTGCCACTGCCACATCCGAATTATCCACCCAGGCCCCTCGTGTAGAGACTGAATAGGGACGCGCATTGCCTGACGAAATCGCATCGCTCCCGGAGCGCCACTGACCAACAGTTCCGCTTTGCGAGATCCTGTACAGGGCAATGCTGGGAGTCGTTCTTTTTTCTACCTTGAAAGACCACTGTGCCAAAGGTTGAGAAGAGAAGCCTGCCTGCCCTTGCTTGACTATTGATACAAGAGCCCCAGCAACAGAACTTGATGTGTCGCCTGGCTGAATGTCCTGTCTGAGTGTCTTCTCGTAATAACGTTGACACAGTATCAACTCATCGGCGGGAGTTCTAAATTCAAAAGGCGTTGAAATCGCGCCTTCTTCAAGTTGAATTTGCGCCAGATCGATTGTTTGCAGGACATTCAATGGCAAATCGAAGGCCAACCTAAGAGAGTCGTTCTCCGCACCGCCCAGGACTTTGCCTGCAATCGATGGGATTTTCACAGTCGCTGTATAACGCGTCCATGCACTGGTCAACTTAAATACCCCCACCGTCGTGACCACAGATTCCGAACCACCACCAAAAAACTGGGTGACTGTCACCGTGATGTTTCTCTCTGCATCGGCTTTCGCCCAGAAAGTCACGGTTGCCTGCTTTCCGGTTAGAGTTCTGACAGACTCAATATATTGAGAAATCTTATGTGTATTGGCCCCTGCACCGGCCGTGACTTGCTGCCAACGTAGAAAAAATCGCGGTTCATTGGGAACTTCTTTTTGTCCCAAAGTAAAGTTCTGACGCGAAATATTGACTCCAGCATTGCCGTTCCAGTCACAACGAAACCGATCTGCAACATATCCTCCAATATTGGTCCCCTGGTTAGCGGGCCCACGCTGCCAAATATCGAAGTTCCCATTAATCACATGATTCTTTCGATAGACCTGAACCGGAAATGCTTGCAACGGATCCAGCTTGGCCAGTTCTTTGATGGCCAGCGTCAGTTGATTATTCTGATTCTCCACAGGAGACATTCCTGCCGCATCGATTGCATTAACAATCTCTTGAGTGACCGCATTCCCCCAACTCGCGGGGATCAGAGATCCTGGCGTTCCAGCGATCGGATTTTCATCGACAAACTTTCCGTTTACCAAACCAGCACTCGGCACACTCTTTGGGTAGTCCACTGTCTAGCTCTCTTACAAATCAAACATAAAAAATTTCAGCGTTCGGCAAAGCCCAACACGGAACCGACAAACTCAAACGGACTCGGTCACCTGCACCGGTTTTCTCACCCTCTTTCTTTTCACCGTCGCTCCCGTAGTACCGGAAGTCATTCGCAGCACGGGTCGATCCGTGACGGCAGGAAACTTGCGAGATTTTGGCCAGCTGCGCAGATCGCAGCGATAGGCTTGCAGGGCGTTGTAGTCGGCATCGGACAAGGTGGTGACGGCTTGAGACTCCAGTTCATCGCGGTGCCGGGCGACCGACGCATCGGTCTTGAGCAGTTCCGCGTCTCGCCAAGCGCGTTCAATTGAAATCAATTGTTCAGGCGAGGGGCCGGCAGGGTCGACAAGAATGGGCGCGCCGTTGTCATTGGCCGCAATCCGCTTGCCCACGCCCTGCCCGGCAAAGAGTTCGGCATATTCAGCCTGGCTAATCTCAACTGCGCCCTCTGGCGGAGAATCATTGGAAAATGCGACCACATCAAAACCAAGGGTCTTTGCATAAAAATAAATCTTCATGATTATCGCCCCCACACAATAATTCGCCCGGATATAGCCGCGGCCACTTTAATGACCCCAACTTCGACCGATCTGACACGGGCAACCGCTGTTGAAGTATTGGATGCACTCAGATCAAACGACCAGACCGTGACATTCGCCCCACCCCAGCCGGTTGGGTATGCTTCGTCTGCAATACCTCCCAATATTGCATTGGGAAATTTTATGGGTAATGACAGGGACATAACTCCATTGGCGTCAGACCCACCTATCACCCATTGTTCAATCAAGCCACTCGGATATTTTTGATAACCCGCTGTCGAAAGTTGCGCCCCATACAACGCTGAGTATTTAAGACTGGCCGTACCATAAAGGGTCCAGACACCTGACTCCCGAACCAGATTTGCGCTTTCCCCACTACTCATCACAATGGAATTCAGAAAATTCCCTTGTGGGCTGATTTGCGCCCCACTCTTGCTAGCAATGGTAACTACTGCACTATTACGGCAATGCAAACTGATGGTTGCGCCATTTGGAACAGTCGAAACATCCGGTAGGGTGACGGTATAACCGGTAGTCCCACCCAGGCCGATCGAACAACCGACATCGGCAACGGTCAGTTGCGTGCTTTCCGATATTCCTCGAGCGCTGGAGTAATTACCCAGCGCGCGCTGTACAAACTCTGGAGTAGCGACCGAACGACTTACATCAAAGCGCGGAGGTGTAGAAAAAAGTTTTGAACTTTGCAACGCACCCAGCAGTTGATCATTCGCCCCCTCGTCCGGCGTCATACCCGCCGCCTGAACTACACCGAGAATCTCTTGGGTAACGCTATTCCCCCAACTTGCCGGAATAAGCGAACCTGGCGTACCGGCCAGCGGGTCTTCATCAACAAACCTTCCATTCACCAGCCCTACACTGGGCACACTCTTTGGATAATCCAAGGTCTTGCTCCTGATAATAAATTCTGTTGGCCCACCTGCGGACCGGGATCATGAAGCGGCCAACTGCGCGCCCATAAAAAACGCCCGCTTGAAGCGGGCGTTTTTATTGATGAGCGCGATACAGATAAATACGCTGCCGGTCCACTTGAAATGAACGCAGCATTCGATCAATTGGCTGTATGAAAAAAACTCACTGACCACGCTGGAATCGACGGTCGGGCGGTCATCTCGGGAAAGCTATCGGATGTCGGCCAATCGCGCAGTGCCTGGCGATACTCGAGCAACTCCAGATACTGTTTCGCCGTCAGCGTCGTGCCCCGCCCCAGCTCCTGTTCATCGCGATGGCGGGTCACCAGCCATTGGCTGGTCGATAGCATCGATTGACGCCAGTTGCGCTCCTGAACCAGAGCATCCTCGTCAGTCGCCTTGACTCGCACTTCGGGAGCAAGCGCCACTGCTGTCGCCACATCCACCACGGGGGAAAGCGACGCAACCTGTCCAGGAAGGTGGATCGGCTTCCCCAGCTCAACCTCGACGCCTTCAGGAACAGCGACCATCGAACTCAGAAAATCCGCGGCAAACAGCTGGGAAATCATGAAGCCACCGGTCTCGATCAGCTCGACGACAACGTCGTCTTCGACTCGTGCATAGAGGGCCATTATTCGTACTCCCAGATTTCACAAAAGGCGTTGCCGCCGGAGCCACTCACATACGAAGCAGATGGATGGCTCGAACAGCTGCCGCTGCCGCCAGAACCTCGCTGACCCGCATTGCCATTGCCATTCACCCCGTTGAAGGGGCCGCCGCCATCGAACGGGCTGGCGGCTCCCCATCCAGAAAGCAGACCCCAATTGGGATTGCTCATCGCATAACCACCCGTTGCACCACGCGCATTGGCAAGGTTGCCACCCGTTACGACTTGGCCGCCCATGCCGCCCTGGACAAATCCAGGGGTGTTCGACACGAAGGTCAGAATCTGCCCCCCTCCTCCCCCTGCGGCGCTCATGAGGCTGCCAAACGACGCAGCGCCTCCCGCGGCCCCCATACTGGTTCGAGCGGCCCCACCGGCACCCAGTGTGATGGGTACACCCGCCAACATTTCCGGAGTCACGTCGTAAAGACTCTCCGCATAGGCGCCAGCCCCTCCGCCACCGCCCAGGCTTTGATAAGTGGCCGCTACCGGCGGACAACCGGCGCCGGAACCGCCCGCCCCCACCAGTCGGACACGAATCCGTCTGGCCTTGGGGCTGGGGCGATAAACCGTGACGCCGACGGTGTCGAACTGCTTGACCGCCAACAGGCGCCCGCCGGCATCCGTGATGCCATAACCGCTCAAGGTGGTCGGGGTGTTTTTCAATTTGTTGAAATCCACCAGCGCGGCAATCGCCAACGCCAGTTGATCGTTCTTTGCCTCGTCCGGCGCTAGGCCGGCGGCCTTGATGACGCTGAGGATCTCTTGCGTCACCCCGTTGCCCCAGGCAGCAGGAATCAGGGAGCCTGGCGTTCCGAGAAGCGGGTTCTCGTCGACAAACCAACCATTGACCAGCCCCACACTGGGAATACTTTTTGGATAGTCCATATCATTGTCCTACGATCCCGCTTACCGGGGAGCCTCGTACGTAAAGGCACTCACCTATGCCATGAGTGCACTGAATGTCCTGCAGCAAGGCACGACTCAGCCACTGACAACCTTGCCAATCGCCTGGATCGCTGCCTCGCAGGTGTCTTTTGCCGCATCCTGCTTGCCCTTGCCGGCCTGGGCCCGAATACGCTCTTTTGCCTGCAATCGCAGCGTGCGAAGTGCGAGCAGCTTGCTGTTGAGCTCGGCCGCCTTGTCGAGAATCTGGTCGGCCGCTGCCTTGGCGGTACGGCCTTTCACCACCCAGGCGCTTACCGCGAGGGGCACTGCCTTTTTCGGGTACCCGGCTTCCTTGAAAGCCTGGGCGTCGCTGGCGGCCTGGGCATACTCCGCGGCCTTGAGCGGATCACCAACCAAAGCGGCACGGGCGCTGTCGGCGATGGCATCGACCCTGGCACACAGGCGCTCGGTTTCCTGCTGCTCCAGCAGGACTGCTTTCGCAGCGTCCAGAACCCAGTTTTCCCCATCCCAGTCATGGGCAACGGAGGGCTGTGCAGGACGCAGGCCGTCCTCAAACTGATGCATCTCTTGAATGACTCTCATCGGATCAGTTCCCAGGACAGTTGAAGATTGACGGCATTGGAAAAGTTGACGGCGATACCGGCGCTGTAATCGGTGATCGGGTGGGTCTTGATGCCCATGCTCATCAACAGCTCGTCGCTTTCGGCGTTGTTAGCCCCCAACAGGTGTTCCGCCTGATAAGCCTGCCAAAGGGAGCGCAATTGGTTGTGATCGAAGCTGGCGGTCAATGAGGAAACCGTCACATCGCCCACCACGTTGTTGGTGAATAAGCTGCAAGGGGTTGGATTCGCTGGGTCCGTCCAGCCTGCCGCATGGTTCGAACTGTTGGGCGAAACCGGTGACAAGTAGCAATAGTTACCGCCCAGCCAACCAGCCTGAGGGAATGCCAGGGAAGTAACAGCGCTGGCGGACGGCGTCGGGTTGCCCGCGACCAGACGCGCAGCACGGGCATGCGGGTCGAGGGGCAGGAAGACAGTTCCCGAACCATTCAAGGTCTGGCTCCAGCTCAGGCGCGCCCGGTTGTAGATCTGTCGCACGACAGGTGCGGTACCCGGTACACCGGTAACCACCCAGGCCACGCACATATCCAGCGGCGTCGACTGGAAACCGCCGCCGGCACTGCCATTGACGACGCCTTTAAGCGAGTCGGGAGTCGTGTCATAGACGGTTCCGCGCTGCATGTAGAACGTCAGCACGCCACCTATCACTTGGGCCCTGAGGAAATACCCCGAGCTGGGCAACAAGTCCGCGCTGCTCCAGGCACTGGTCTGGAAGGTACGCGAACGACCCAATTGCCCGGCCAGCACTTCCTGGCCGAGGCTGACGTACACGCCCGCCGGGATCGATACCCTGCCGCCACTGGTCGAAACTGCGGTCGGCGTCACCGCCAGACGCGCGTCGGCCGTTGCCACGGTCGGCAACGCCAGGGCATTGAGCGGCAACGCCAGGTCCTGATTCCAGCCTTTGGCAGCGACGGTCTGGATCGCCAGCAGCAACTGGTCAGTCTTCACCTCGTCCGGCGTCAGTTCAGCCGCCTTGATGACATTCAAAATCTCCTGGGTCACCCCGTTCCCCCAGTCCGCCGGAATCAGCGATCCCGGGGTGCCGGTCAGCGGGTTCTCATCGACGAACCTGCCGTTGACCAACCCGGCACTGGGCACACTTTTCGGATAATCCATCGGTCTATCCCCTAGTCATAATTGATGTGCACCCGCGTATGGGCCGGTGCGCTGCGGTGGATCTGGCATTCCAGGGCGGAGCCCGGGTTCATGCCGAAACGCTCGCCCCAGTAACTCGCGCCAAAGCGCCGGCCCAGGAGCAGTCGTCCACCGGTGTTGAGCGTCCACATGAATTGCGCCTGCCAGGTGCCGAAATGCGCGTCACCAAACCGTGCACGGCCCATGCGCGGGGCTTCGTGCTCGGTGATGGTGGCGTTCGGATAGCCCTGGCTACGGGCGATCTCGATGTAGTAGGCGAGCGCCTGGCTGCCGACGGCCAGCAGTCGCCGGCGCACCGCCAGGCGGCGGTCGTCGAACAGCGGGGTCGGCCCCAGGCAGGGGTCGGGCAGGTTCATCACCCGTTCCCAGTCCGGTACCAGCTCGCTGGCGCCGGCCGGGTCCATTTCGTTGAGCAGGTCGGCGGCACGAGCGTCGAGACGGGCCAGTTCCTGGGAGACGCCTTCGAGCACCTCCTCGAGTTCCGGCACCCGCTCCGGATCCCAGGCCGGGCCGCTGGGCAGCAGGCTGCGCAGCTGGCTCTGGTACTGCGCGGCGGTTCTTACTCCAGCCATACGCAACCTCCGAACGTCAGCAACTGGTTACTGGCCGCAGGGACATCCGCGATCGGCGCGCTGAGCCGGTGATCGTTCTCGCCGGCGGCACTGCTGATGGCCTCGCGGATATGGCTGATCAACAAGGTGTCGCCCAGGCCGGCCTCGCGGTTGTGCAGATCGCGCAACTGGGCCTCGACCGCCGCGCGCACTGCGCTGGTGTCCGGTGACAGCCGCAGGCTGTAGGTCACCGGCAATTGCTGCGGTGCCAGCACATGCAACTCGGCCGTCACCGGGCGCAGCGGTTCGATGTAGGCCTTTACCTCCGCCAGTTGTTCGGCATTCGGGATCGGTTGCGCATCGTCATCGCGCATCACGAACAGCCCCACGGTGCCCGGCCCCAGGTAGCTGCCACGGCACCAGGCGCGGGTGATGCCCGGGCACTCCAGCGCCCAGGTTTCATAGTCCTGGGCCGAGCCGCCGTGGGGGATGATGCGGTAGGAGCGGATCACCCGCGCGCGCAGCGATTCCAGGCTTTCCGCGGCGACGCCGCCGCTCAGGCCGGGGGCGAGCACGCTGAAGCTGTTGCCGATGCCCTGGATCGGTTGCACCGGGATCAGCTCCAGGCCGGCCTCGGCATTGCCCAGGGTGCCGGCGTCGAGAGCCTGGACGGTGGTGCTGTTGTGGCCGGCGCTGGTGGTGCGGGCGGCGGTGACTTTGTAGGTGCGGCCGTCACTGGCCTGCAGCAGGGTATCGACGTCCAGCACCGCGCCCGCCGCGGCGCTGAAGCCCACCGAACCGCTGGCCGCCTGGGCGGCCTTGCGTGGCTGGTTGAGGCGCAACGCGGCGATGCGTTCCAGGGTCGATTCGTCGGCCTTGTCCGGCAGGATCTGATCGGCGATCCAGTCCAGGTAGCCGTAGAGGCCATAGGCGGCGCCACCAAGGGCGCGGGCCAGCACTTGCGCATCGGACTGGCGCAGCGCATCGCTGGCCAGGTCGCTTTGGGTGCGCTTGATCAGCACCGGCAGCGAAGGGGTATCAAAGGGCATAGGTCACCTGCCAACTGTTATCGGGGTTGATGTCCAGGCGTTCACCGTTGGCCAGGACCAGCGTCGTGCGCAGGTTCAGGCGCTGGTCGTCGAGACGTTCGCTGATGATCTCGACCGCGCTGCAATGGCCATCGTCGATCAGCCATTGCAGGGCTTCGCGGGCATAGAACTCGGCGTCGAGCTGGGTCTGGCGGGTGAGCTTGACCCGCCGCAGCAGCCACAACCGCGAGCCGATGCGGTCGTCGGCCACGGTGGGAAAGCTGTCGCCCCACCAGCCGAAGCGCTCCTCGTCATCCAGTGGGTCGTCGTCCGCTGCGCGGCGCCAGGTGAACAGGCTGATCAGCACGGCACGGGTCAGTGCGCGGTGCAGGTCTTGGCTGATGAACATCATTGGCCTCCCGCCGGCGCGCCGGTCTGCCCGCTACCCGACTGCACGCCGCCATGCACGTGCTGGATCTGGCTGATGCCGCCAGCGACCTGATCGCCCTGGGAGACGATCTTGCCGGTCTGGGTCAGGGTCGGGGTGTCGATGTGCACCGCGCTGCTGGCGCGGATATTGAGGGTGGCGGTCTCGATGTCGATGATCCGCCCGCGCTTGAAATGAATCTTGTCGCCTTCGTCGGTGTAGATCGCCACTTCGCCGGGGGCCAGGGCCTTGAGGCGAAAACGGCGGTCGGCGACCACCAGCACGACGGCATGGGAGCGATCGCCGCCGAGAAAGGTGGCGATGCCTTCGGCGCCGGCCAGCGGGTTGCTGGTGAAGCCGTAGGGTTCGAAATGCTCCATGTCGTCGTTCACTTCGCCGGCGGTCAGGCGCATTTGCAGCGATTGCAGTTTGTTGGCCGAGTTGGCGAGCACGACGGTGCCGCGCGCCAACAGGCGTGTCAGTAGGCTCATGGGTTCTCCTTGCCTTTTGTAGGAGCGAGCTTGCTCGCGATAGCGACCTTGCAGGCACACCGCGTCGCCCCCATCGCGAGCAAGCTCGCTCCTACAGGTAAAGGGGCGGCATCAGGTTTTGGGGGGTACGGGACTGGCGTCGAAGGTGTGGGGCGGCGCCACCTGCAGGGTGGTGATCGAGCCCTGCTCGGAGAGCGAGTAGGTGACTTTGGAAATCAGCAGGTCCTGGTCGAAACCCAGCACCGGGTCGATCACCCGCACCAGGGTGTTGTGGCGCCACAGGTCGCCGTTGCTCTGGCGCCAGCCCTGCACCTTGTAGGTGCTGGTCAGGGCCTTGCCGGTGCGGATGGCACTTTCCCAGTCGGCCCGTTGCTGGGCCAGCTCCTGGGTCAACTGCGCCGGCTCATTGATTACCGTGACCCGCTTGCGCTTGGCCGCGCTGTCGCGGGCCACGCCCGACACTTCGCTGACCGCGGCGCCGCTTTTCTGGTCGTTTCCCTTGTGCTGGCCGATTACCCGGTACTCGGAAAACACCTGGCTGAAGTCCATCGGCGCGCTGGCCGCGAGGATGTTCTTGCCCAGCTCCAGCACATCCACCGCGCGCCCGCCGCTGCCCGGCCGGGCCAACAGCACCCGGCCTTCGGCGTCGTCGGTGGAGAACACCCGGAACAACGTCAGCAGGCGGTCGATGGACTGGAACACGGTTTCCCCGGGCACGATGCTGTGGCTGCTCAAGCGCGTGGTTTCCGCGATCTCGCTGACCACCCCGACGCCGTAGGACGCGGCCAGGGCCTGGACGATTTTCAGCAGGCTCTGTTCGCGCCATTGGCCGGGCTGGTTGATCGCCGCGCAATCCACCAGGTCCTGGGTCAGGGAGCTGCCCTCGATGCTCAGGCCGATCTGCCGACCGTCATAGCTGATCGGCGCCTTGAACACATGACCGCTGAGCAACAGGTCGGCGCCGATCCGCACCTGGCACTTGGCGCCGGGACGGATGCGCTGGTCCAGGGTCTGCCCCGGCCATTGCCAGGTCACGTCGAGCTTGAAGGTGCGAAACTGGCGCTCCAGGTCGGCGCTGATCTCGACGCTTTTCCAGCCGCCGTAATCCTGGCCGTCCACCGTCAGCAACACCCGGTTATCGAAGTTGCTCATGGCTCACTCCCCCGCCACTTTGACGTTGGTCGGCGGCAGGAAACCGGGATGGGCCACGCCGTTGCGCTGCTGCACTTCGGCCGCTCGGGTGGCATCGCCGAACAGCCGGTAGGCGAGCACCACCGTCGGCAGGCTCTGCATCGGGTTCTTGACCACCAGCCGCACACCGGACGAAGCCACCGCGGTGAGATGGCCGTAGACCAGCTGGCGCAAGCCGTTGAGCACCTCGTAGTGCACAGCATCGGCTTTCTCCGCCGCCTGCCAGATCGCTTCGTTGATCGAGTTGCGCAGCGCCAGCACCTCATCGGCCACCGGCACTTCCGCACGGGTCACCGGCTGGATCGCCTGTTTGGCCAGTGACGGCGTGCCGCTCAGCTTGACCGCCGGGGTCGCCACCGGCAGCGACGCCACGGCCTGGGCGATCCGCACCAGCACAGCGTCCTGCACCAGGTCCGCCATGGCTTGCGCCGCGGCGGTGGTGTCCTTGCCGGTGGTGAGTTTCGGCGTGTCGATCTTCTTCACCGCCTCGACCTGCTGCGAGACATTGGCCAGCACGCCGCGATAACCGTTGCGCGCATAGTCCTTGAGGTCCTTGATGTCCCCCAGCAAGCCCTTGAACTCGGCGCTCACTTCCTTGGGCAAGTCCTTGATCGCCCGCACCAGCAGGTTGAGATCGCGGTAGGTGTCGATCAGCGGCTTGAGCTCCTGCTCGATAGTCTGGTAGACCTCCTTGAGGCTGTTGCGCAGATCGGCGATGCCGATGCGCGCGGCCTTGACCAGGGTCATGGCCTCCTCGAAGCGGCGCACCGCCGAGCCGATAAGGCTGTCGGCCGACACCAGCAACAGCTGCCGGGTGTTGACCGTGGCGCTGGGGAACTGCAACGGCTGGTCGGGGTAGAACTTCAGGGTGAAGGTCACCAGGCCGCCGTCCTGGCGGCTCTGGGTCATCTCGCATTCACCGACCTTGACCTGCAGGCGCCCCAGCCACGGATGCACCAGTTCGCCACTGCCCTGCTCCAGCGCCTGGAGCAACTTGTCGCGCTGTTCCAGGCAATCGGCACCGACGATGAACGCCGTCAGGTCGTGGGTCCGTGCCTGCCGCCCCAGGCTCTCGTAGAACGGCAGGTCACGCTGCGGGTACTCGTGCAACTGGCCCTTGTGGCCGACCGGGGTTTTCGCCTGGTCGACCCAGAACCCGACGCCACGAAACGACGCCGGCAACAAACGATCACGCCAGCTCATTGGAACCTCCTAGCGAAAGTGAGCGATAGCCGACACGCGACGACAGCGCCACGCCGGGTTGGTTGATTTGTGGCGCGCTGGTACGCAGGCCCGCCGGGGCGTTTTCGAAGCTCACCGTCAGCCCGCCCTGCAATTGCGTGCGGTTGTTGGCCGCGCTCTGTTGCAGCAGCGAGGTGGAGCTTTGCGGCAAGCTGCCGGAAAGCGCCGAAGAACCCGGCACCGGCTGGCCGCCACCAAAAAACGCCGGCGCCAGCGCGCCTTTGCCTTCGGCATTGGTTTGCCGCTGCGCCTCGGTCAGGTTTTCGACCTTGCCGGTGACGCGGGCGACGAAGCCGGCGAAACCACCGTCGAACAGTTCCCTGATCGGTGCGATCACCGCCTGCAGCCGTTGCCACAGGCTACTGAACCACTCGGTGATCGGCTCCCAGTTCTTGATGATCTGCCCCAGGGGCGACCACTCGAACATACCGCGCATAAACTCGATGGCCGGCGCCGCCAGGGCTTTCAACACATCCCAGAGGGCCGCGAACACGTCGCTGATGGGCTGCCAGTTGGCAATGATCTGCCCCACGGGCGACCACTCGAACAGGGTGACAAAAAAGTCCTTGATGAGCTGCGCCGCGCTTTTCAGGGTCGCCCAGATGGCGTCGAAGTAGGTGCTGATCGTGCCCCAGTTATTGATCACCAGCCCCAGTGGCGAGGTATCGAACAATGTGACGAAGAAGTCCTTCACCTGTTGCGCCGGACCTTGCAGGCCGGCCCAGAACGAAGCGAAGTAGGCGCTGATGGCGCCCCAGTTATTGATCACCAGCCCCAGCGGCGAGCTGTCGAACAGCCCGATGAAGAAGGCCTTGACCCGTTGCGCCGGACCTTGCAGGCCGGCCCAGAGCGAGGCGAAGTAGGCGCTGATGGCGCCCCAGTTGTTGATCACCAGCCCCAGCGGCGAGCTGTCGAACAGCCCGATGAAGAAGGCCTTGAGCCGTTGCGCCGGACCTTGCAGGCCAGCCCAGAGCGAAGCGAAGAAGCCGCTGATCGCTCCCCAGTTGTTGATCACCAGCCCCAGCGGTGTCCAGTCGAACAGGCCTTTGAGGAAGTTCATCGCCGGAACGGACAACGCCTTGAGCAACTCCCACAGCGCCGAAAACAGGCCGCTCAGGGGCGTCCAGTGTTCAATCACCAGCCCCAGCGGGGTCCAGGAAAACACCTGTTTGAAGAAGTCGACCACTGACGCGGCCATGGTCTTGAGCTGTTCCCAGAGACCGGCAAAAAAGCCTGTGATCGATCCCCAATTGGCGATCACCATGCCCAGCGGCGTCCAGTCGAAGACCGTCCTCAACCCCGCCATCAGTTGTGTGGCGGCGTCCTTGATGCCCGCCCAGAGGGTGACAAAAAACGCCGACAGCGGCTCCCAGTTGGCCACGATCAGGCCCGCCGCCACAGCGATCCCCAGGGCGATCAGGCCGATGGGCGAGGCCAGCAGGCCGCTGCTGAACAGGGTCACGGCGGACGAAGCCAGGGTCATGGCGCCACGGATCGCGGTGAAGGCCAAGGCCCCGGCGGCGAGGCCCTGGACCAGCTGCGGGTTGCTTTCAATGACCTTCGCCACAAAGCCCAGCAGCGGCTGCACGGCGGTCACTACCGAGTTGACCGCCGGCAGCAGCGCGCTGCCGAACTTTTGCGAAATGTCGTCGACGCTGTCGCCAAACGCCTTCAGGTTGGTACCCGTCTCGCCCAACACATCCTTGGGCGGTTCGATGCCCTGGGCCACCAGCTTGGCTCGCGCCGCCTGGTTCTCGAATTCGATGGCGGAATTGACTCCCGCCACGAAGGGCGCGGCCAGGCCACCGCCCTTGATCAGGCCGGAAAAATCCAGCCCGCCCAGGCCGCTGTCTTCGATGCTTTTCTTGAAGTTGCTGACTTTCGAACGAACCTCGCCCAGCTCGGCGTCCAGTTTCTGCATGCCTTGCATGACCACCTGCATGTTCACCGTGGTCTGCACATGGGTCACGCTCAGACGCTGTTTGATGCTCGTCTGATTCAAGCTTTGATTGATGTTCGCCATCACTGCACCTGCTGCATCGCATTGATCCGTTGCGCGTGCTCCAGGGACTCCCGGAGCACATCCAGTGGCCTGGCCATCATCTGTTCGGGGTCAACCTTCCAGAACCAGGCCAGGTCATAGGCAACCGCGATCAGGTCGCTGATGGCTCCGATGCCGCACTCATGAAAAAACTCGCGACCGCCCAGCTCAGGGCGTTGAGGTCAGCCAGGTCCAGCTGGTTGACCGAGGACGGAGGGATGCCGGCACAGACCGCGATGTACTTGGCCGCGACATCCATGTCGAGGCTGACTTCTTCGCTCTTGTCGATCTTGTACGGCAGCGCCTTGATCACCCGCACTTCCTGCACCGTCGGGCGACGCAGGGTCAGTTCGGTCAGCGGTTCGCCGTGGGCTTCGATGGCCACACGCAGCTTTACGCTATCGCTCATTGCCAGGTCCCCTTGATGCCTTCGAACTTCAGTTCGATGCTCGCGTCGTCACCCTTGGAAACCGGCTCTTCCACCAGGTAGGCGCCAGCCAGGACGTAGACCTTGCCGTTGCTGAACTCGCAGGTGACGGTCATGTCGGAACCGGCCACCAGCTGCTTGAGCGGGAAGTCCGGGGTGTGCAGCGCCGTGACCTTGAAGGACGGGGCAATGTCGGTTTCCTTGTAGAAACCCGGCACGATGGTTTCCCGTTTCACGGACATCAGCGGTGCTTCGCAGCCGCCGTTGATGGTCAGTTGAGCGCCGTCCACTTTGACGTAGCAGGTGCCCGCAATCAGTTGACCCATGGTGTTTCTCCCAAAAAATGAGCCCGCGCGGGGCGGGCTGGAAAAGCGCAGTGAAAGAGGCTCGGCTTAGGCCGCCGCGTCGTACTGCAGACGGAATTGGTTGAGCAGCGCGAACACTCGCAGGCCGTTGATGTAGTCCGGCGGGAACAGCACGTTGACCCGGCTCGGGTCCTGGCTGTCGCGCTCGACGATCAGGTGCTCGGCGAACAGCTCGGCGTTCTCCACGTGGCCTTCCAGTTCGAGCTTGGCGTACTGGGCGATCAGCTCGCCGCGGATGGTGCTCGGGGTGACGATCGGCTGGCCGGCGCCGAAGCGGGTACCGTCGGCGGCCAGTTTGTGGCGCCCGTACTTGCTGGTGATCACGCTTTGCAGGCGACGCACGATAAAGGCCGACTGGTGCATGGTTTCGCTGTCCAGGTAGGAGTTGTCGGCCTGGCCGTAGGCGTTCTTCTGGTAGGTGGTGATCGAACGCTGGATGCGCACGTAACCGCCTTCGTAGTAGGCGGTGGCGATGCCGTAGCTGAGCAGCGACTGACGCTCGGTCAGGGTGAAACGCTCGCTGGCCGGCGCCGGATCGACGCCCGGCAGGCTGCCGCTCTGGGTCGGACGGCTGGCATCGGCGGAGATGAACACCGAGGTGCGCGCGGCCAGCGCGGCGGCCTGCACCCAGAACGGCTGCGGTACGCCCGGCTCCAGGGCCTGGATGGTGATGTGCTGGTCGTTGCGGGCCTGGCCGGCCGCCACCAGGGTGCCGACGGTGCCGCGCTTGGCGCTGTAGACGTGACCGAACAGTTGCTTGGCCCAGGACCAGCGACCGGTGCTGTCATCCATGACGGCTTGCCAGGCGTTGAGGGTCGCGGTGTCGGTCCACGGCATGCAGATGAACTCGAAAGGCTCATCGCCCAGGGCCGCCAGGGCGGCGACCTGATCCGGCACGCCGGCGCCGCCGGCCATTTTGCCGACCGTCACGCTCAAGCCAGCCGGGGTTTCTTCGCCGTTGCTCTTGCCCAGGCGGTTGAGCTGCAGGCTGATGTCGTTAGCGCTGTCGCCGGTCCATTTGGCGGTCAGGGTCAGGGTGCCTTCGACCGCCGCGGCGCTCACCGACAGGTCGGCGGCGGCGTTGATTTTCAGCGCCAGCGCACTGGCCGCCTGGGCTGCGGTAGCGGCATTGACGATGGCGGCCTGAACCCGCGCACCACCGACATACAGGTTGAGCACGCCGCTTTCGCTGGCGGTGCCGGTGAACGTCAGCTCGGCCTTGGCCACGCTGCCTTCGACGTTGTGCAGCGGCAGGCACCAGATCTCACCGACCGGGTCGGTCTTGCGCCAGGTCTCGTACATGGAGGCGAGCATCGAGCCCTGACCGCCGATGCGCTTGGCCAGCGCGACGCTGGATACCAGCACCAGCTTGCCGGTTTCGGCAGGCGCGACGTTGTCGTTGACCTGGGCCACGATCAGTCGGCGCATGGCCGAAGAAGCGCTATTGGCCGCCGAATTGTCCATCTCGGCGTAGAACAGCGGCACACGAATGTCCGCCGGAATGTTGCTGAATCCGATCGCCATTATTTGGCTCCTTGTGGTTTGGCCGCCTTCGCGGCCTTGAGGGTGATATCGCCATCGGCCAGACGCCGGCGCCACCAGGCGTTGTCGTCGACTTCACGGCCTTCCAGCGGCAGCAGGTCGCCGGCTTCGGGGTCCGGCACGGCGCGGCCCGCGGCCGGCAGCACAGTGATGCGTTTGCTCATTGCGTTACGTCTCCAGAGAAAGTCAGTTCCAGGCGCCCGTCGGGCCCCGGGTGTTGCAGGTTGGGGTCCGCCGGATCGATGGCATCGACCCGTACCGTGACCCCGGTAAAGGACGGCAAGCCGTCCAGTTCACGCTCACGCCAGGTTTCCGCCGGCTGGCTGGCCAGGTTGCGTCCCAGCTGGAACTCGGCGAAAAAGCGCAGCTGATAGAACAACCGCGTGGCGCTGAGCGAAACCAGCTCGCCACCGTCGTATTCGATCGGGTTGTAGTCCGCGCCCGGCTTGAACCCCACCAGCGCCCGCCACGCCTCGGCACGCAGGCTTTCGAGTTGCTCCAGGGCCTGCCGGGCGTCGCTGGCATCCAGCACCAGGGTGATCACAAAACGGTCGCGGATGGCCTGGCGGGTAACGTTCTGCCCGGTGCTGGGGCTGGCCAGATCGGCGATCGGCGTCACATGGGCACTGGGGGTGGGCAACGCGGTATTGCTTTGCAGCAGCGCGAGATCGACGCCGACGGCCACCTGATTGGCCAGGCCGGGGCAGTGATCGCGCAGTTGCGTGAGGATCGGAGTGATCTTCATGAAGAAGCTCCAAAGCTGAGTGAATGAAGAAACCGTCGGACGCGGCCACAACGGATCGCCCAGGCAGCGGGTCCCCGGGCAACAGGATGGAGCCGTAGAAAAGAAGGACGCGGGAGAACAGGAGGCCGGGCAAGGCCCGACGATCAAGGCTGCTGTTCCAGGCAGGTTGCCTCGATCATGCAGCGATAGTTTTTCTCGCGACTGCCGCTGGCGGTCACCTTGTCGATCGACCAGGTGCCCTGCATGAACGCTGGCCAGCTGTCGTCCAGCAACACCAGCCCCTCGGCCGACAGGGCCGGATCGCCGGGACAGTCGAGCTTGAGCTTGATCGCTTCACGCTCGATCCGGCGCATCGCCCCTTGGGCCGCGCTGCGCGCCTCGCCCTCCCCCGGGTAACGCTGGCGCAGGGTCTGAAAGGGAGCCTGCCCCAACTTGACCACACGCTCCTTGCCGGCCGCCAAATCCCACCAGCTGGCCTGGCAGCCCTTGTGCTTGGCCCGGCCGTTCTCATCGATGCTGGCGGAGATGAACGCCGGATCCCCCGGGCGGTTATCCCGGGTGACGCTCAAGCGCACCGGCGAAAGGATTTTCCCGGACAGCGACTTCGCCTGCCCTCGCAGCGCCAGCACATACATCTCGTTGAGCGGCTTGGTGACGGCATCGTGCGGCCGCGCAATGCGCGTCAAGAAGCTCATGTCGGTCTCGTTGCACTGATCGACATGCGCGATAGGGATCGAGTCCAGTTCGGGCGCCACCCGGGGTGAAAAACCGTGGCGGGAAGTCAGCTGGCGAAACAGCGCGCCGAGGGTCGTGGGGCCATGGCTGGCGGAGCGGCGCTGCTTGAAGCCGGTCGCATCCGCCACCTTGAAGGGGGCTGCCGTGGCCACCAGGGTCAGGCGCGGCGGAAACAGGTTGGGCGTGCGCCGGGTGATGATGAACTCGCCACGATCCACCAGCCCCGACTCCAGATACCCCACCCGCAGTCCGACTTTCCCACCCAGCGCGGGGAGCCCTTCCAGGCCGTCGATATCGAGGGTCAGCGTGAGCTGGTCGGACTCGATACCCGCCGCGTCGATGTGCGTCCAGGCGATCAGCCGTTCGTTGAGGCGCGCGGCATTGGCGCCATAGAGCTCGATGCTCGGGGTGAATCCCAGGGTCATATGCCCTCCTTAGTCCCAGGCCGAGACCGGGGTCGCGGCAACCGGCCGGGACTCGATCTCGGGCACTATCACCCAGACGCCCGCCGGCAGCACCGGGCCCTTCTCGGCCAGCAGCGGATTGAGGCGCCAGAGCGCTTCCTCGACCGCATCGTCGCAACGCCCCACCTCGCGATAGAGCAGCAGGTTGACCGAATCGCCGGCAATACTTCGAACCCTACGCATTGACGAATTCCTCAAGGTTGATGGTCCAGTTGATCACCAGCGCCGTGCCGTCATCGATGATGGAGGTCTGCACCTCCGTCACCAGGTTGACGCGCCAGCGCCCCCAGTTGCGGCCGATGCCATCGACCAGCGGCAAGGGCACACGGGCGGCCTGCAACTCGCGCAGTTGGTCCAGGCGCGCCATGCCCGTGGCGTACATCGACTTGCCACTGATCTGCAGCGTTTCCAGCTTCTGCCCGGCCTGCTGCGATTTCGGCTTGCTGGTGATGATGTCGATACTGGCCCAGCCACCGTCCGTCTTGCGTTCAAGCCGTTCGTAGGCGAAGCCGGTGGACAGGCCGAAAATGAAATTGCCCAACGCCATCTGCTGTCGCATCACATCACTCCATCGGTCAGGGCCACATCGCGCCGTACCGCGAGCGGGTTGGTCATCATCAGAGGCATGACCTGCATCTGCATTTGCTGGATCACCATGTCCACCAGTTGCCTGGAGGTGGCCTGGTCCTGGCCGTAGATATTGATGACCGGGGCGAAGGTGACCTGCTGGCTGGAAGCCGAGCTGGCTGCGAGGTTCTTGCTCACTTCATCCGGCGACTTCAAGCGGTTCGCAACCTCGCCCCCCAGGCGACCGAGCGCTTCGCTGCCCAGCCATCCGCCAATGGCCCCGCCAACCAGCCCGCCGACAGCCGTACCGAGGATCGGCACGACGCTGCCCAGGGTCGCGCCCAACGCGGCGCCGGATGTGCCACCGGCCCAGGCACCGCCCAAGGAACCCAGGCCGGAACCAATGGCCCTGGGGTCGCGGTTACGCACACCCCCGAACACATCCAGGCCGGCCCTGAGCAGGTTGAGCGGCCGACTGACCACCCGACCGGTCACTGCCCGCAGGCCGGCGAAACTGCCACGCAGCCCACGGCCAATGCGCGACATCAGCCCGGCGCGTGGCGCAGTGGTGGAGGTGTTTTTGGGGGCGGGTTTTGCCGCATTGGCTTGTTTCTTTTGCTGCTCTTTCTTTGCTTGCTTGTCCTGCCGCCTTCGCTCTTGTCTGTTCTGGCCACGGGTTTCGCCACCACCCGGAGGACCGCCACAGCAGCCCCCGCCTTCGCTGAACAGCTTGCCAATACTCGACGGCAGGCGCGGAGCCGCGAGGCTCAAGAGTTTCTTCGCCACCTGGGTAAAGACTTCGTCCAGCACCGACTTGAGCAGGCGCCCCACCACCGGTGCGATGGCCGCCCCAGCCAAGGCCAGGCCGGCAGCGATCTTCGGAAACTCCGTAGCCAGGCTGCCCAAGCCATCGACCACCCCACCGATAGGCACCATCGCCCCTTCCGCCACTGGCGCGAGGGCGGAACCGAACGCGCTGTTCATCCGGTTCAAGCGGGCGTCGAAGGTATTCGCCTGGGCCGATGCGGACTGGCGTACCGAGCCCTTGTCGCCCAGCTCGGAGGTGGCGTACTGCTGCTTGTCGGCGACCTGCGCCAAGGCCTTTTGAACTTCAGGCAGCTGTTGCGCCAGGCGCAACGCCGCTTCATCCGCGCTGCCGAACAGGGTCGCGGCCAGCGTGGAGCGTTCCCGGCTCGGCAAGTCAGGCGCTTGCAGCGCCTCCAGCACCTTGGTCAGACCGCCCGCCCCATCCAGCTTCAACGGGTCGATGTGCAACCGTTGCAAGGCCACTTGCTGCGCCTCGGACTTCGGTTCGCCCTTGCCCAGCACGGCAGCGATGCCTTTGAGCGCAGCCCCGGCATCGGTCTTCTGCGTGCCGGTGTTGAGCAGTGCCGCCGTCAGCGCCGCCGCCTGCTCCGGGGCCAGCCCCGCCGCCGTGGCAGCCGCGCCATGCCGTTGCAGGATCACCCCGATATCGGCCGCCTCCGCGTCTCCCGGACGCTTGCCGAGGTGGTGGGTCGCATCCGCCAGATCGAGCGCCTGTTTACGATCCAGGTTCATCGAAGTGCGCCAGCCGGCCATCATGTCCCCGGCGTCCTTGGCTGGCATCTTGAACGCGGTTGCCGTGAGCGCGGCGTCACCGGCGAATGCCGTCAGCGTCTGCCGTCGAGTCGCGTCTTTATCGTCCCCGATCCCGGCCTTGGCAGCGGCGTATTCAAGCTTCGCCAGATCGACCGCCGTGGTTCCACCCGCGACGATCCCTCGATAACTGGCCATGCGGTAGTTATCTTGCGCGAGCTCCTCGCGCTCATTGCCAGGGAGATAAACCACCCTGCCCAGATCGGCCAGCGCCGCATCCATCGCCATCGCCGACTTGAACAGGCCAGGCGCTTGAATACCACCAGCGGCCTTGTCCGTGGCGTTAGCGCTACTCGCCTCGGCCTTGGCGCTACCGGAGGATGCCAGCTGCAACGGACGTTGCGACGACAGCGTCAACTTCAACGAGTCGATGGCCGTGGTCAGCAGACGAATATCCACGCTGGCGGTATTCAGGGCCAGGATGAAACCGCTGGATAACAGGCCGGTATTTGCCTGGCTCGCCACGGCTGTGCCCGGGTCGCCTGGCTGGCCGGCGCCAGCAGGCGCCAACCAGGACGGCTGCATGCTGGCGTTCTTGAGCGAAAACTGATTGTTCGCCATCCCGCTCTACTCCTCTTTCACGCCAAGGCGAGTGATCGCGATGTCGTAGCGGCGCAAGGCCTTGCCAGCGTCCCACTCCAGGATTTGCGTCTCACTTACCGAGTAAATGAGCGGCACCACATCGAGAATCACTTCGATGTCGCGCTCCGAAAGAAGGCCGCCGGTTTGTTTAAAAAATCGTCGATGCGCTCTTGCAACTGCGTCCAGTCAGGCACGCTGAGCAACGCCAGGTCGGGCAGCATCAGGCCGGTGCAATGCGCGGTGATGAATTCGGCGCGTTCCTTGGTGGTCTTGAGCTTCTTCATCACCTTGGTCGCTCGCAGCGCGGGCATTTCCAGGGTCAGGGAAGTCAGGCGCTGACCCGCCACATCGAGTGGCAACAGCAGGTTCACCTGATCCAGGCCGTCCTGCGCCGACGCATCGTCGAGGGTGTCGCTGGCCGCTTCGGACTCGGCGCCCTGCTGGAGGAAATACGCAGCCGGGCGCGTCGACATGTCGTGGACGTACTGAGCGATGCTCACGTAGTCCGGGCGCTTGAGCTGATCCAGCTCATTGGCCGACAGGCCGGTGGCCAGCTTGGCCAGCTCGAAGAACTGATCGTCCTCATCGTCGCCGGCGCGGGCCAGCGCTTCTTTCTGCGCGGCGTAGAACAATGGCTTGAGCTGAATCTGCGCGATCTGCGACTCGTCGTCGGCAGTGATCGGGCACAGCAGGGCATGGATCGGAGGCGTCCAGGACATGAATGAATTCCTATGTAAAAGGTAGGAGCGAGCAGGCTCGCGACAGGAGATGAACAGCGCTTGCGATGCGGGCTGTCAGGCCGTCATCGCGAGCCGCTCGCGCCTACAGAGGGGAAGTGTCGCGGGTTACGGCATCAGTACGGCGCGGCGGGCGTCGCCGAGAATGTCGACGCCGCTGAGCACGAACTTCTGGGTGCGCACGTCGATATCGATCACCGGCACGCCGTTCTCGATACGGTTGTAGGTGCGGCAGGCGAGTTCCAGGGTGGTGGTGGGCTTCTCATTCATCTTCATGGCCGTTTCGGCCAGGGATTTCAGCTTGCCGCCCACGGTGTGGTAGGTGAACCAGGTCTTGCCATCCTGGTCCTGGCCCGCCTCGCGGACATTGAGCAGGATGTCGTCACCCAGCTTCACGCCCAGCGCCAGCATGATTTCCGGCCCCAGCCCCTGCAGCTTGAGGGTGGCCGTCAGCGCCTTGCCGCTCTTGGCCATTTCTTCAGCGATGAAGCGTCCACCGGTCATCGCTTCCATTTCGAATTCGATCTTCGGCGGGGTGAACTCTTCCACGGTCGCCGACAACGGCAGGCCTTGCAGGGTGGCCGCGATGGCCTGTCTTACGCGGTTGGTAAACATTAGAGAACATCCTCCAGGAACTGCTCGATGATTTCATCGCGGGCGTTGAGCTGATACACCATGTGCTCGTTCGGCGCGTAGCGGCCGTAGTCGATGACCACGTACCAGGTACCGTTCTTGTACTTCTCGACGCTGTTCAACTCGGGGTGCAGGTACACGCTGCCGCCCGGGATGGTTTCGTCGGCGACCAGGGTCTGCAGCCAGTCGTTGATGCGCTTGACCTCCTGGTCCATGAAGGACTTGGTCAGGTTCTTGGCCATGGCTTTCTGCCCGGCCTTGACCAGCTTGCGGCTGATGGCGTCTTCCAGGCCGACATAGCTGATGAACTTGCCGGTGATGGAGCGGTTACCCAGCAGCGAGAAGCCGCCGAGCACGGTGCGGGCGTAGTAGCTGACGCCGTAGCGGTTGAGCAGGTCGCCCTCGGTCGAGGTGTCGAGGATGTTGTATTCCACGGTCCGCGACACGTCTTCGGCGTAGGTCACCTGGTTGCCCGGGCTCTCCCACTGCTTGACCTTGGCCAGCGCGGCGATGGCCAGGCTCGACGGCGCCAGGAACACGTTCTTCTTGGCCGCCTTGGAGTACACGGCCGGCATGTTGTGCACCACCAGGCAGCGGTCGAAACCCAGGTCCGCGCCGCCCAGCTCCTTGCTGTAGGTCACCTGGTCGGCGACCGAGACATCCTTGCCATCCAGCACCACACGGGCCTTGATGCGCTTGCCGAACGAGGCGAACTCGCCGGCCACCGCCTTGCTGCCGGTGAAGCCCGGCGCGCCGATGATGGTCAGGTCTTCCGGGACACTGCCCAGGGCCGCCAGGCCGAGCTTGCGGCCGGTGGTGGCGTCGACGCCGCCGATCACGTTGTTGACGGTATCGGCCGGGGTCGCGCCCTCGTCGACGATCACCACATAGACCGGGACCTTGACCACTTTGAGGATCTGGTACACCGCGTGATACAGGGTGCCTTCCTCGGCACCGGTCGGGTCCAGCAGGGCCTGGGTGGTGAAGCTGTTGATGCGAAACGGCGCATTGCGCGGAATCAGCGGGTCGGCCTTCGGCGCGGTGCCGACCAGACCGATGACGTTGTCACCCAGGCCACCCATGGCCTCGGGGGATTCGGTGGCATTGACGGTAATGCCGTTGTGCTCGAAGTTCAGAACCTCAGCCATGGTTATTCAGCCTTCTTGGCAGCGGCCTTCTTGGCCTGGGTGGACGGGGTGGCCGCTTCGGCCTGTTGGCGCGCCGCAAGGACGCTGGTCAGTTCCAGGCGGCCGGCGGCACGCAAGGCACTGGCCTCGACATCGAGCAGTTCAAGCTGTTGGCCGGCATTGGACCAGTGGCCGCCGCCGGTGGGGAATGGGAGGAGCACGGTGTAGGTTTGGCGGTTAGCCATTTCAGTCTCTCCAGATACGAAAAAGCCCCAGGTGAGTGGGGCTGTTGGGTGTTGTGTGTTGCTTTACGGATAAGAAAACGCCCCGTCGGTGCGGGGCGTTTATTGGAGCTGTTCAGCCAGCCAATCGGGTGCAGAGGGGCGGTGATCGATCAACGGAAAGTCATCCGACTCGGGCCAATCGCGAAGAGCACGACGGAATGACTGCAATTGCATGTATTGCTCCATTGAGAGAGTCGTTCGCCCCCCCTCCTCTTGCTCGTCACGGTGACGAATAACCGCCGCGTCCGTTAGCAAAAGCCTCTGAGAACGCCAGAAACGTTCAAGTGCTGCCGAGCGCTCGATAAGATCAACCCCAAGTGCTGGCAAAACCACAACACGGCCATCCTTGACAGAAAGTAAATCGCCAGGCTGACGCGCCATGGCCGCAGTGAAATCTTCTTCAAAAACGTCAATAGCATCGTCTGGAATATCATCTTCCCGATAACCAAAGTCGTCAGGATAAAACTGTCCCTTAGTTGGGCTGAATTTCATGTCAACAACTCCTAACGGCCAATAGCTTGCCAACGAATAGAAGTATCAGTAGTCCAGCTAGCAGCAGCATAAAAACCATTATTAGTTTCACCGGTGGTCACTATCACAACTGACGGACAGCCTGCACTATTGTGAGTGGCCACAACACCGAACAATTCATTTGGAAAAGGGATAGGAAAGGCGTTGTAGGTACTTTTCACAATTGAGTTGCCGAACGCGCAATGATTTGCGTGACCACCCGCGCTACCATCCCCCCACATACGAATTAAGCCATTCGGCATACGTTCATAGCCATTCCGCGCAACTAAGGCTTTACCAACCCCACCAACCACTCGATATGAAAAACCCGGTTCGCCAACCGAAGCACTGGACATGACAATGAACTCGCAGGCGCTGCCGTTCCTCAGGACATATGAAGATGACACCATCTGTGCTGCTGGCCCTGCAAACCTCGAGTTTGGCGCCGTTAGCGAAACGTCCCCTCCGACAGCCTCAAGGTAGAAGCTCGTTCCTAAAGGAAGCGTGTTTGCGTCAGGGAGCGCGTATGCCTGTGCAGCCCCGCGGTTAAATCCAATGTATTTTCCGGCATCAGACACTGGGACCGTTCCGCTTACCGCCTGGTAGTCGATGTAGCCGCTGCGACTGCCCTGAGCCAAGCGAACGAATTCGGTTGTGGCAAGCAACTTGGAGTTATTAAAGCGCGAAGGAGTCGGGCCGGTAGGACTCCCCACAAATGCCGGCGAAAGCAGACGTGCGAAACCCGCTGTCACATCCTGAAAAGCGAGCGCGGTAGTACCCAATACAATCTGACCATCAGTAATCAGTTGCCAGATCGTATCGGCCTGCGTCACCCCCTCCTCTACCGAAATCGTCAGGTTCGGGGTTACCTTGGCGTTGTTATCCGCATCTTTTGCACGAGTCCATAGTTCATTGGCAACGACATAGATACCGTTGTCCTTAGCCAGGGTCTGATTCTTGACAAGCACCCGATCACCAGCCAGCACCGCGACACCATCAATCATCTGCGCAGCGCTTAAGACGATATTCCCTGTGGTCGACGCCCTCACTGACTGCTTCGCGTCGAGCTTCGCCAACTCATCGGCGACATATCCAGTCACCCAAGCCCGCGTCGCCTTGACCACCGTATCGTCGATCAGCAAGGTCACCAGCGACGCATTACTGGTCTCGAAAATCGAGCGGATATAGAACTCTTTCCCCGATCCCGAAGTCGCCAGCACCGGCTTGAACGACTCCGGATACTTGACGATGGCGTAGAGAATGCCGGTGTCGGTCCACAGCCCCGCTTCACGCACATACCAGCCACCGACATCCGACGGGATGGTCACTTCGGCCAGCAGCCAGCTGGGGTTCTTCTCGTCCTGGAACAGCGCGTTCAACGGGCCGCGCCAGACTTCGCGCTTGAGGGCAGTGTCGGTCGCCGCCGGGTTATAGACCGCGCCACCGCCGTCACCGACGGAAATCTGCGACAGCTTGATCGGTACGCCTGCCGCCTTGCAGGCGGTTTCGTAGGCGATCCCCGCATTTGTGAGCAGGGTGTAATAGTCGGCCATTTAGGACCCCTGAGGATAAATAGTGGATGTTTCGACGGCGTACAGGCCGGCGGCCATAAAGGTTTCGCCCGATGCCTCCAGCCCTTCGATGAAAACCGGATAGACCGTGGTCAGCTCACCGCAAAAGGTCGCGGCGCCGATGACGTGGCTGCCGAAGGCACTCAGGCCGACCGACACCGAGAGAATGTCCCGTTCGCTTTTGGCATCGGCCAGTCGGCGGTCGAGACGGGCGTCGATGGCTTCGCTGTAGGGTTGTTCGGTAAAAGCACGCACAGAGAAGCTGTAGGGCGCGCCGGGTGGAGTCTGTTCGTACCAGGCACGGATTTCGGGGCGCAGCTGCAGCCCCTTGGCGGCGTTTTCCAGCGCCTTGCGGGTGCCGGCTTGGCGCGCAGTGGGCCAGGCCAGTTCTACCGTCAGGCGCTTTTCCGCTTCCGGCGCATCGCTGCTCCATTCGGCGACCCCACGATCCGCCGCCAGATACGGCAGAAACGCGACAGGCGTTGCGTTCGGCTTCATCAGTTCGGGAAACGGCGGCGCAATGCGATCGAGCAAGGCACCGAAACCCAGGTCGAGAGCCCGTTCCAGCGCCGAACTGTTGGCCGGAAGCAGCGTCGGGCAAGGTGTCTGATCAGTCATATCGTCATCACCTCAACCTCGACCGCCGTGCAGTACGGCGCCTGAAACGCCGTGGTGACGATAGGTGCCAGCGGCTCGAGGATCTGCAATTGCACGGCTCCGGCGCTGTGCAGCGTGTAGTCGATCCAGCTCGGGTCGACCCGCCCTTCCAGGCGATGGCAGTTGTCGGCATAGGCCTGCAATTGCTGTTGTGCAGCGACTTTGGTCAGGCCCGAATCCGGCCCCGAATTGATCTTGGCCACGACGCGGATCTTGTAGCGCTGTATGTCCGCGCCCTGCACCGTCACCCGATCCGTTTCCGGCTTCACATCCGGTCGCGCAAAGTGTCGGCGCACACCGTCGAGCAACGCCTCGGACGGCGTGCCGTCGCCTTCCCGCGAGAGCACGGTGACCTGCACTTCCCCCGGTGCGGTACGGCGGCCGTTGCCATCCTTGACCTGGGCGGCGAAGCCGTCCGGATCGAAGGTGTAGGTGACGGTCACCACGCCCGCATCGCTGGAGTCCACCTTCACCGTCGGCCGCTCGCCAAGGGTGAAGACTTCGCGGCGGTACTGCATGCGCGAACCGGCGGCTGGCGCGTGGGGCGCCAGGTAGTAGCGCAGGCGTGCATCCTGGTCGCTTTCGTAGACCGCGGGGACCGGCGGAAAGGCCGCCGGGTCGCCCGGGTCGAGCAACTGCCGCTCCAGGCCCATGTCCGCCAGGCGTGCATCGAGGTTGCTGCCGGTAGCCCACCAGGCCAGCATCTGTTTGATGCGGGCGTTGTACTTGCGTTCGTGGGTTTGCAGGCGCACGCAGAACGCCTCGAGGGCCATGCTCAGCAACTCGCTTTCATTCTCAAGGCTGACCTTCAGCTTGGCCGCGCTTTCGGGCGAGCGGGCGCCGACATATTCGACGACGAAGCTCTTGAACTCGGCGAGCAGGTCCTCGAAGGCCTCGACAGTGACGATCGCCGGCTCGGCCAGCTGGTTTTGCCCCGGTATCAGCATGCTCATGTCACGACCTCGAACGTCTGTTGGCGGTTTTTCCAGGTGCCGGCGAAACGCAACAGCAGCCCGGCGCCGCGCCGGCTGGCGACTATGACCTGCGGTTCGAAATCGCCGATGCCGTTCTGCTCGTTGTAGAACGCCTGCGCGGCATGGCTCTGGGCGAGGATCAGCAGGTCATCGCCGAGGTTCTGGCCCAGCAGGTCGGGAATCAGCGAACCGTACAAAGGGCGCTTCTGCCGGGTGCCCAGCGGCGTGGTCAGGGCACGGGTCGCGCGCTGCACGAACTGCAGCCAGTCATCGACCGCGGCGCCGGTGTTTCTATCGACTCCAATCATGGAAAGCCTCTTATCAAGGGCTGATAACGCGGCCCTGGTGTTCCACCAGGGGGCCGCTGAAGTGGATGCCGGCGCTGTCGAGCAAGATGCCGACCGCGCCCAGCCGCAACTCGATCGCCTCGGGCTTCATCGCCAGCCGGGCGGGACCGATGCTCAACTCGACCGCCTCGCGGGAGGCGGTGAGCGCGGTCGGGCCGTTGCTCCAGCTCAAGACATGGCCGGCATCGTCATAACTGCTTTGGGTGCCATCGGCGTATTGGCGGCGGGTCAACGCGGCCAGGGTCGACACCGGTGGAAAGCGGTCGCAGTTGAGGCCGAACAACGCCACCGACTGAGCCCCGCCGTCGCCGCCACCGTAGTTGAGCAGCAGGCACTGCTCGCCCACGGAAGGAATGCGCGATTCGCTTTGCGCGCCGGCGCTGGGGTTGAAGAACCGGATCGCCGGCGTCAGCAGTTCTCCGTGTCTGACCCGGCAGGTGTTGCTGGCCGCATCGACCGCCTGGCACACACCGATCCGGCAATGGTTTTCCGCCCGCCGATGCAAGTCATCGAGTTCGCTTTCCATTTCGGCCAATCGCTCGATGATCGGCCCCAGCTGCATGCGCAGCAGTTCGTCAAACATGGCTCAGCCCTCAAGTGCTTGGTATTGGTCGGGGTCGTCGATGTTCGAGACTTCCCAGGTACGGGCGAACTTCGGTATGCCGGTCGGGTCGTCCAGCAATGGCTGCCCGAGGAACAGTGTCTGGGTGAACGACAGCGTCCAGGCGGCGTATTGCTGCTCACCGCGAATCAGGGTCGAGGGCAGGCCTTCGAGGTTCATGGGCAGGTCGCACTGCGCTGCCGGCAATCCCCAACGGTTATCCGTGGCCAGGTCCTTCAGCGCACTGGCCAAATCACAGGCCTCGAACCCGGAACGCTCATCCCCTACAGCCGTCACCGCTTGCAACGAGATCGTCAAGACATGGGCGATACGCCCTTCCTGGCTGCGCAGGCCCGGGGCATCGCGCTCGATCGCCATCAGCACCCAGGCCTGGTCGAGCACCGCATCGAAGTCCTGGTGACTGCCAACCTTGAGGCCAAGGCCCGCTCCTCGCAGGGTCTCGGCAATGGCGAAAAACAGCTGCGACGGCTTGTCGATGACTGCGGGCATAGGAAGGATTCCTGTTCAGATATCAGGGATTTCGGTCGCTGAGGGGCGCCGCGAATGTGGCGTGAGATGAAGGAGCGGCCAACGCCGATTTGCGCAGGGCCCTGCTCGCCAGATCGGTGCACGACGTCGCGGAGGGCCGGGTGATGCAACGGAGGACTCGCGAGACTTCGCTGAGGCCCGGCATCACCTTCGATGGAGACCTCAGCCCTGATTTCGCCGGATCAGGCGTACTTCTCGTTCAGCGCATAAAGAATCGCGCAGGTTTCCACATCCAGTTTCCCGGTGTAGTTCTTCGGCCTGAAGTGCATCTGGAAGGCCCGTACCAGCGACTGGAAGAAGTCATCCGTTGCCTGGGCCGGCACGCCATAACCATAGGTGGCGAAAGCCTTGAGCACTTCGGCACGCTCGGGCAGCCCGGCAGCGCGGAATTGCTGGACGTATTTCTTCTTGGTCGGCTCGTCGTACCAGGCGCCGATGCCGGCCTTGTAGAGTTCTTTCCAGGGCAGCTTGGGGCCCGGATCGGATTTGCGGCCCACCGCGATATCGGAGTGGCCCACCACGTTTTTCGGCGACATGTCCGGATAGCGCTGGAGAATATTCACGGCCAGCTGCTTGAGCGCCTCGATCTGCGAGCGTTCGTAATCCGGGAAAGTGAAGATGCCATTGACGTCGGTGGCCTGGTTGACGATCTCGATGCCGAGGGAGGTGTCGTTCAAGCCACTGCGGCCGGCCCAGTCACTGACCCCGGCATGCCAGGCACGGTCTTCTTCGGCCACCAGGTTGAAAATCCGTTGTTCCTGGAAACCCGCGGCCTGATAGGTCGGATCCTGCACCGCCGGAATCAGGTAATGGGCGCTCGCCGCACCGGTGGTCAGGGCCTTGACCGACGCCTCGAAGTTCAGGGCCGTGTAATGCAGCACCAGGAACCGCACCCGCTTGTTGTAAGGCGCAAGGGTGCGATAGCTGTTGTAGTCGATTGGGATCATGGTTTGCCTCTGTTTGAAACGGATGGATGGACGGCGCAAGGCCGTACCTGGCGCCTCCCTGCCGGGAGGGCCGATTGAGCTCGTTCAATGCGAGTACGCGTCCTGCGTCAGGCGGGTATCACGGCAACGTCGACTCAACGGATCGACGATCTGTTCTGGTCGTTATTCAGGAGTCCGAGCGGGAGTCCTTGGGCGGCACTTCGCACACACCCAGCCGCTTGGCCGCCCAGCGCTCGTAGAGGCCGATGGCCACGTCGGCGCCCGCCATGGCGGTCAGGCAACCGAAAGCGCCAGCGGTCCAGATCGATACACCGGCGGCGTACAGCAGCATGATGGTCGAGACCCCGCAGATCACGCAGGCCCCGGAGCGCAGGGCCAGGCGCCGCAGCAACAACCAACCGCGGGCGCCCTCCTTGTCGGCGCGCCACATTTCGCCGGACACCCCACCCACCAGGGCGAGGACGATGACAAGCCAGATCGGCATGTCCAGCAACGCTTGTTGCTCGTTTGTCATGTCACGCCTCCTGGGGTGATTGATGAGTAATGGATGTTGGGTTCAAACGTTTTCTCTTGAGGTAGGCATTCCAAAAAGCCCGGCAATCCGCCGGGCTTTTCAGAATGCGATCCTTCGCCTTCCTTTCATCCTGTAAACAAAAATCATCCTGTGAACAAAAAGGAAGCTGACTTTTCGGCGCTACTGGCGCGGTACGAGTCCATTCAAATTGTTTTTCCGACCGCGGTCCCTGCCCGCCGGATAACTGCTCTTGGTGCTTTACGCTGCACACCCGGGTCAGTTGCCAACCCTCTGAACCGTCGAGGCCGGTTCATCGCTGCCTTTGCTTTTGCCACTAAAGAGCGGTGTTGCTCGCCGCTGTCGGGCGGCTTGGAATGAATAATATGCATGTATGCATATACAGTCAATGCACAAATGCATTTATTTATGCGCATGAAATGCACACGCGCATGAAGGCCGCATAAATAAAGGCGTGGAGGGTTTTCCGCGGGCACAAAAAAGCCCGCTCGATGGCGGGCTTTGGCGTTATGGGCTGCGGTTAACGGGCGTACATGCCCCACCAGAAGACGTGACCGAGGATGACGATCTGCTCTTCCTGCATTTCCTGGAAGCTGTAGTCCTCATCCGGGTGTTCGTCGCGGTTGAAACTGCGCAGGCGAATACCGGAAGGCAGGCGATAGAGCTGCTTCACCCGCAGTTGGCCGTTGTGGTTGATGGCATACAGGTCGCCGTCGATGATGTCGCCGATACCGCACTTGCCGGCATTGACCCCCACCGTGGCGCCGTCGCGCAGCACCGGCAACATGCTGTTGCCGCGTACCGTCACGCATTTGGCCTGGTCGAACTGCACGCCATTGTGCCGCAGGCTGCGCTTGCCGAAGCGCAGACTGGAGCGCTCGCTTTCCTCGATGACGAATCTTCCTGATCCCGCAGCCAATTCAACCTCGCGAAGAAAGGGGACCGATACCTCGTCGTCATCGACGGGGGTATCGTCGTCCCACAGACTTATGTCCTTGAGTTCCGAATGCGGATCGGCCGACCGGGCAGAGGCGACAGCCACACGCCCGCGCAGTTGATCGGTGCTCACCTGGAAGTACTCGGCGATCCGCGAGATGTGTTTGTCCGAAGGATCGACAATCTTGCCGCTGAGGATCCGCGAAAGGGTGGATTGAGGCACGCCGGTACGCCGATGGAGTTCCGTGGGGGAAATGCCATCGCGATCGAGCAGCTCTCTTAAGACGGTAGAAACGTTGCGCTTTTGCATAACGCGCATATTGCGGGTTATTTTCGCCGATGACAAATGCTAAAATGCATACCCATGCATAAAACACCCGTAATCCGGCTGGGCTCATCCCTGCGAAGGTCGGACCGCCCATGGTAACCTTGCGCCCATCGCGAAAAAGCCGGGCCCATGCCCCCTGCTTTTGCCCACCCTTTCAACGAATCAACCTGACGACCCGATGAATAAAGCGCTCACCGATCTGTCCTCCCACACGCCGATGATGCAGCAGTACTGGCGCCTCAAGAACCAGCACCCCGACCAGCTGATGTTCTATCGCATGGGCGACTTCTACGAAATCTTCTATGAAGACGCAAAGAAGGCCGCCAAGTTGCTGGACATCACCCTGACCGCGCGCGGGCAGTCGGCTGGCCAGGCGATTCCGATGTGCGGGATTCCTTATCACGCCGCTGAAGGTTACCTGGCCAAGCTGGTGAAGCTCGGCGAGTCGGTGGTGATCTGTGAACAGGTCGGCGACCCGGCCACCAGCAAGGGCCCGGTGGAGCGCCAGGTGGTGCGGATCATCACCCCGGGAACCGTCAGCGACGAGGCCCTGCTCGACGAGCGCCGGGATAACCTGATCGCAGCGGTGCTGGGCGACGAACGTCTGTTCGGCCTTGCGGTACTGGACATCACCAGCGGCAATTTCACGGTCCTGGAAATCAAGGGCTGGGAAAACCTGCTGGCCGAGCTGGAACGCATCAACCCGGTGGAACTGCTGATCCCGGACGACTGGCCGCAAGGCCTGCCGGCGGAAAAACGCCGTGGCGTACGCCGTCGCGCGCCCTGGGACTTCGAACGCGACTCGGCCCACAAGAGCCTGTGCCAGCAGTTCTCCACCCAGGACCTCAAGGGTTTCGGCTGCGAGAACCTGACCCTGGCCATCGGCGCCGCGGGCTGCCTGCTGAGCTATGCCAAGGAAACCCAGCGCACCGCCCTGCCCCACCTGCGCAGCCTGCGTCACGAACGCCTGGACGACACCGTGGTGCTCGACGGCGCCAGCCGGCGCAACCTGGAACTGGACACCAACCTCGCCGGCGGCCGCGACAACACCCTGCAATCGGTGGTCGACCGTTGCCAGACCGCCATGGGCAGCCGCCTGCTGACCCGCTGGCTGAACCGCCCGCTGCGCGACCTGAAAGTCCTGCAGGCGCGGCAGACCTCGATCGGCTGCCTGCTGGACGGTTACCGCTTCGAAAGGCTGCAACCGCAGCTCAAGGAGATCGGCGACATCGAGCGGATCCTCGCCCGTATCGGTCTGCGCAACGCCCGTCCCCGCGACCTGGCGCGCCTGCGCGATGCCCTGGCGGCGCTGCCGGAACTGCAAGTAGCGATGACCGAGCTCGAGGCCGAGCACCTGAGCCAACTGGCTGTGACCACCAGCACCTACCCGGAACTGGCGGCACTGCTGGAGAAAGCCATTATCGACAACCCGCCGGCGGTGATCCGCGATGGTGGCGTGCTGAAGACTGGATACGACGCCGAGCTGGACGAGCTGCAATCGCTGAGCGAAAACGCCGGCCAGTTCCTTATCGACCTGGAAGCCCGGGAAAAAGCCCGTACCGGCCTGGCCAACCTGAAAGTCGGCTACAACCGGATTCACGGCTACTTCATCGAGTTGCCCAGCAAACAGGCGGAACAGGCCCCGGCGGATTACATCCGGCGCCAGACCCTCAAGGGCGCCGAACGCTTCATCACTCCGGAGCTCAAGGCCTTCGAGGATAAGGCGCTGTCCGCCAAGAGCCGCGCGCTGGCCCGCGAGAAGATGCTCTACGAAGCCTTGCTGGAGACCCTGATCGGCCACCTGCCACCACTGCAAGACACCGCCGCGGCCCTGGCGGAGCTGGACGTGCTGAGCAACCTGGCCGAGCGAGCGCTGAATCTCGACCTCAATTGCCCGCGTTTCGTCAGCGAGCCCTGCATGCGCATCACCCAGGGGCGCCACCCGGTGGTCGAGCAGGTGCTGACCACGCCGTTCGTGGCCAACGACCTGAGCCTGGACGATCAAACCCGGATGCTGGTGATCACCGGCCCGAACATGGGTGGTAAATCCACTTATATGCGGCAAACCGCGCTGATCGTGCTGCTGGCCCATATCGGCAGCTTCGTGCCGGCGGCCAGCTGCGAGTTGTCCCTGGTGGACCGTATCTTCACCCGGATCGGCTCCAGCGATGACCTGGCCGGTGGTCGTTCCACCTTCATGGTGGAAATGAGCGAAACCGCCAATATCCTGCATAACGCCACCGAGCGCAGCCTGGTGCTGATGGACGAAGTGGGTCGCGGCACCAGTACTTTCGATGGTCTGTCCCTGGCCTGGGCTGCAGCAGAACATCTCGCCCAACTGCGGGCGTATACCCTGTTCGCCACCCACTACTTCGAGCTCACCGTCCTGCCGGAAAGCGAACCGCTGGTGGCCAACGTGCACCTCAACGCCACCGAGCACAACGAGCGCATCGTGTTCCTGCACCATGTGCTGCCAGGCCCCGCCAGCCAGAGCTATGGCCTGGCCGTGGCCCAGTTGGCGGGGGTTCCGAGCGATGTGATCGTCCGTGCCCGCGAGCACCTGAGTCGCCTGGAGACCACCAGCCTGCCCCATGAAACGCCGTCTCCGCTACCGGGCAAGCCCTTGGTCCCGCAGCAAAGCGACATGTTCGCCAGCCTGCCGCACCCGGTCCTCGATGACCTGGCCAAACTCGATCTGGACGACATGACCCCGCGCAAGGCACTGGAAATGCTCTATACATTGAAGACACGCATCTAACGCTGATGCTTTCAAGCTGTTAGAATCTCGCGCGGTTTGGGATGCTGCGGGCTATTAGCCTGGTCCGCAGACTATCGCTCCCGAACCTGGCGACCCCGTCCTGAAGGGGCTCCGCCGCCGCCGCCTGAGGAGAGAATTAGAAATGACCTTCGTCGTCACCGACAACTGCATCAAGTGCAAGTACACCGACTGCGTAGAAGTCTGTCCGGTGGACTGCTTTTACGAAGGCCCGAACTTCCTGGTGATTCACCCGGATGAGTGCATTGACTGCGCGCTGTGCGAGCCTGAATGCCCCGCTGTAGCGATCTTCTCCGAGGACGAAGTTCCGGAAGAGATGCAGGAATTCATTCAGTTGAACGTTGAGCTGGCCGAAATCTGGCCCAACATTACTGAAAAGAAAGATTCCCTGCCCGATGCCGAAAAGTGGGATGGTGTCAAAGGCAAGATCAAGGATCTCGAACGCTGATTGCCTCGCGTTCCCCCCAAAAGGCCCCTTGCGGGCCTTTTTGCTGTTCCGGATTCACTTTTACATGTCTCGTCCTGAAATAGGTGTAAACCTTATTCAGGACGAGACAATGCATAAAAAAGGGATGAATCCCTCAATGGACTCATCCCTTTCACTGGGCAACCTCAACAGGTTGAGAACATCAACCGATCAACCGAACATGGCGAACGCATCACTATTGGCTGGCAGACTGATGATTTGGTTGTCCGCCGTCTGGATCTGCTCGATGGTGTCGGAGCCGGCGAACCAGTCCTTGAGACGCACACCTTCCTGTGGAATATCCCCGACAGCAACGCTCGACCGGTGCAGGTAGAGGTCATCGCCGACACGATCCACCAGCAGCTCGCTGGCGCTGATGTTCGACAGGATCAGCTTGTCGCCGCGGCTGGCACCGTCATCCTGGATGGTCGCCAGGGCCCGAGTATTGACGGTGTAAGTGTCGTCGCCCTCGCCGCCAAACGCCGAACCGCCACCCTGCAGAACCAGCCTGTCGTCGCCTGCCCCGCCGAACAGCAGGAAGCCCGAACCGGTACCAGTCAGCAGATCGTTGCCTTCACCACCGTCGGCCATGCCACGCACCACCGTGATGACGTCGCCGCCCGCCTCTCCATAGGCACGGCTGCCTTCGTCATTGACCACCGTGACGATGGTGTCGTTGCCGTTGCCGCCATACAGGATGTCGGCCTGCGGACCGCTGGTCAGGCCATCAAGGCTGAACGGCCCGATCTGGGAAACCAGACCGCCGTAGAGGTAGTCGTTGCCGTCACCACCGTAGATGACATCGTTACCCAACCCGCCTTCCAGATAATTGACGCCGGCATCGCCGGTCAGGCTGTCATTGAAGTGACTGCCCACCACACGCTCGATGTTGGTCAGCACGTCGCCCTCGGCATCACCGCCCTGGTTGACGTTGGTTTGCAGATTGATCGTGACGCCCGTCGCACTGGTGATGTACCAGGCACTGTCCTGGCCTTCGCGACCATCGATGATGTCCGCGCCGAGTCCCCCCATGAAGACGTCCCCCAACCGCGAGCCCAGTAGCGTGTCGTTGAAGTGGCTGCCCTGGAAGATTTCAATGTTGGTGTAGGTATCACCCGCCGCATCGCCCTGGTTGGCCCCACTGGTCAGGTCGATAGTGACAGCACTGTCCGCCAGCTCATAACTGACCAGATCCTGACCCGCGGCACCGTCCAGCCCCATGGCGGAAGTTGCACCGTAGAAGATGTCATTCAGGTTGGAGCCCCTGATCGCTTCGATGTCGATATAGGTATCACCGGCCGCGATCCCGGAATGCACACCGGTTTTCAGGTTGATGCTCACCGCCACTTTGCTGTCAAGGTAGCCTGCGGTGTCATAACCGGCGCCGCCGATGAACTGATCGGCGCCCGCGCCACCGTACAGGGTGTCGTTGCCCGAACCACCGGTGATGACGTTGTCGAGGTCGTTGCCATAGCCGATGAAGGCCTTGTTACCGAGGTAGGTCAGGCGCTCGACGTTGGCCGCCAGAACGGTACCGCTCGGATTGATCACGGTCACACGCACTTCGTCGTTACCGCCACCGGCCTGCTCGACGATCGTCGGCGTCACGCCGGTGCTGATGTAGTAGATATCGTCGCCCGCGCCACCCTCCAGGCGGATCGCAGTGGCGGTGGCATCCGGACCGGAAGTCAGGATGTCGTTGAACGCCGAACCGATGACATTCTCGATGCTGGTCAGGGTAGTGCCTTCAGCGTCCCCGCCCTTGCCCACTGCACCGATACCCAAACGGACTTCAACATTCACCCCGGCAGACGATGTGGAGTAGTCAACGGTGTCGACACCCGCCCCACCATCGAAGTCCATGCCCCCGCCGTTACCCACGAAGGTGTCACTGTAGTTCGAACCCTTGATCGTCTCGATCTCGGTATAGGTGTCGCCCACGGCGATGCCGGTGTTCATACCCGTCTTGAGGTTCACCGTCACCCCGGCCTTGCTGTCGGTATAACCAGCAATGTCCACGCCGGCACCGCCAATGAACTGGTCAGCGCCCGCGCCACCGTACAGGGTGTCGTTGCCCGAACCACCGGTGATGACGTTGTCGAGGTCGTTGCCATAGCCGATGAAGGCCTTGTTACCGAGGTAGGTCAGGCGCTCGACGTTGGCCGCCAGAACGGTACCGCTCGGATTGATCACGGTCACACGCACTTCGTCGTTACCGCCACCGGCCTGCTCGACGATCGTCGGCGTCACGCCGGTGCTGATGTAGTAGATATCGTCGCCCGCGCCACCCTCCAGGCGGATCGCAGTGGCGGTGGCATCCGGACCGGAAGTCAGGATGTCGTTGAACGCCGAACCGATGACATTCTCGATGCTGGTCAGGGTAGTGCCTTCAGCGTCCCCGCCCTTGCCCACTGCACCGATACCCAAACGGACTTCAACATTCACCCCGGCAGACGATGTGGAGTAGTCAACGGTGTCGACACCCGCCCCACCATCGAAGTCCATGCCCCCGCCGTTACCCACGAAGGTGTCACTGTAGTTCGAACCCTTGATCGTCTCGATCTCGGTATAGGTGTCGCCCACGGCGATGCCGGTGTTCATACCCGTCTTGAGGTTCACCGTCACCCCGGCCTTGCTGTCGGTATAACCAGCAATGTCCACGCCGGCACCGCCAATGAACTGGTCAGCGCCCGCGCCACCGTACAGGGTGTCGTTGCCCGAACCACCGGTGATGACGTTGTCGAGGTCGTTGCCATAGCCGATGAAGGCCTTGTTACCGAGGTAGGTCAGGCGCTCGACGTTGGCCGCCAGAACGGTACCGCTCGGATTGATCACGGTCACACGCACTTCGTCGTTACCGCCACCGGCCTGCTCGACGATCGTCGGCGTCACGCCGGTGCTGATGTAGTAGATATCGTCGCCCGCGCCACCCTCCAGGCGGATCGCAGTGGCGGTGGCATCCGGACCGGAAGTCAGGATGTCGTTGAACGCCGAACCGATGACATTCTCGATCCCGGTCAGGATATCGCCTTCGGCATCACCACCCCGCCCGACCAATCCGACACCCAGGCGCACATCCACTTTGACCCCTTCAGCAGACGCCGAGTAATCGATCGTATCGACGCCGGCAGCACCATCGATCCTGTCTGCCCCGCCACTGCCCTTGATGACATCATTGCCCCCCAGGGCATTGATCTCATCATCGCCACTGGTACCCGTCAGCGTGTCCGCGCCGTTTGTCCCATTTATGACTGCCATCATTTCTTCCTTGCCTTGTTTGTGAACCGGTACGGGCCTGCGAGGTGATCACACGTCATCACGGCGCAGTCTTCGAAAACAGAGAATGGGTTGATATCGACAGGAAATCCCCAATGCATGAGCCATGGAGAGAAAATCTATCAAGACTGATGCTCATACGAATTTCAAAGGCAAAAAAGGCGACTGCAAAGTCGCCTTTTTTTCAGGGGATTGTCTAGTCCTGAAATAGGTTTACACCTATTTCAGCCTCAAAACGCCCGATGCATCGCATCGGGCGTTTTGTATTTCAGCGACAGATGAGGTCGCTCGTTGTTATAGATCTGCACCGACTCGTGCACCATTAGGATGGCCTCTGCAAAGTCTTTGGGGCGATGCAGCAATAACTCGGCTTTCAAAATCCCCTTCACACATTCAGCCAGCGCATTTTGGTAGCAGTCGTAGCCATCGGTCATTGAGCAAGTGATGCCGTATTTGGCATGCAGCGGTTGATAAAGCTCGGAGCAGTATTGGCTGATGCACCAAGCGTTGCTCAGTTGTCCGCTGCTTGAGGGCGTTACTGAACGCCTGGATCACCCATTCAGTGTGCAAGCCTTCATGAACATGATGCCCCACGATTTTTCGAGAGTACGCATTGGTGATCACGCTCAGGTAAGCCACACCCGTTTGTGTCGGTAAGTAGGTGATATCCGCTCCCCATACTTGCTCTGGCGCCCTGGCGATTATCTGTATAGGCCCTTCTTTGAGCAGGTTGGGATGCCGGCGAAAGCGATGATGGCTGTCCGTCTTTTATATAGGCCCGCCTGCGCGGAACCAGTGCGCACTGATCTCGCAAGATATCGAGCAAACGCTCTCGACCAACCTATACAGACACTTCTGGCTCAGTGTGTATTAGCTTGTGAAGCTTTCGGGTGCCAAGGCGTGGTTGTCTAAGTCGCTTTTCCCTGAATGCCGTAGCGCTCTTGAGCCTCCTTATAACTCAACTCGCCTTTTTCGACCTGATCGACGACCGACAATTTAAAGGTCCGTGTGTAGTCACGCTGACTGCGCCTTTTTCCTGCATTCATTACTCCCTCCTGAGAATGGGTCAGAAGGTGTAAATCTTATTCAGGACAAAACAAACAGGCAAAAAAAGGGGCGGTATGACCCGCCCACCTTTTTTCCCTAGTCCCTGTGTTCCTTTTCATCATCCTGATGAATCGCGTCCTGCGATGTCCTGTCCATCATCCTTGATGGCTGTGTCTATCCGTCGACACAGGGCTGATATTAGAGCGTTTCCATGACAGAGCAATGGCACTGACAGGCAGGAAAAGTGTCGAACACAGCTCTACAACTTAAAATAAGTTCTTATTAATCAACTGGATAACTAAAAACCCCAGGTCAAACAGACAACTTTCATACTGCATAAAAACCGAACACTTACGAAAGAGTAAGCCTTTGCTTACATGCTCTTTCAGCTATTGAACACGCACCTGCGTACTTCATCTGGCTCCTATCGATCACCCAATAAAAAGCCCCGAACGTGTCGGGGCTTTTCACGGCAGGATTGCTCGTACCGTTACTGGAACAGCGACTCGCTGGAGAGGCCGTTCTTCTCGAGGATCTCACGCAGACGCTTGAGACCTTCGACCTGGATCTGGCGTACCCGTTCTCGGGTAAGCCCGATCTCCAGGCCCACATCTTCCAGGGTGCTGCTCTCGTGGCCGCGCAAGCCGAAGCGGCGAACGACCACTTCACGCTGCTTGTCGGTCAATTCGGAAAGCCACTGATCGATGCTTTGCGACAGGTCGTCATCCTGCAGCAGCTCGCACGGATCGGTAGGACGATCGTCGGTGAGGGTGTCCAGCAGGGTTTTATCCGAATCCGGACCCAGCGAGACGTCGACTGAAGAAACCCGCTCGTTCAAGCCCAGCATGCGCTTGACCTCACCCACCGGTTTCTCCAGCAGGTTGGCGATTTCTTCAGGGGAGGGTTCATGGTCGAGTTTCTGTGTCAGCTCCCGTGCTGCCCGCAGGTAGACGTTGAGCTCTTTGACCACATGAATCGGCAGCCGGATAGTCCGGGTCTGGTTCATGATTGCCCGTTCGATGGTTTGACGGATCCACCAGGTGGCATAGGTCGAGAAGCGGAAACCGCGCTCCGGATCGAACTTCTCCACCGCCCGGATCAAACCGAGGTTGCCCTCTTCGATCAGGTCCAGCAGCGAAAGCCCACGATTGACATAACGTCGGGCGATTTTCACCACCAGACGCAGGTTGCTTTCAATCATGCGCTTGCGCCCAGCCGGATCGCCACTTTGCGACAGACGCGCAAAATGAACTTCTTCTTCCGGAGAGAGCAATGGGGAAAAGCCGATTTCATTGAGATACAGCTGCGTCGCGTCGAGCGCTCGCGTGTAATCAATGTACTTGTGTTGTTTCAATGAAGCGGAGTGTTTGGATTTGGCACGAACTGAAGGTACAGCAGATCCCTCATTCGACATCGAATCAGTGGCGATATCCGTCTCCATAAGGAGAACTTCATCGTCGATGTCAAACTCCGGCACTTCTTTACTGAGAGCCATTGTTATAGTCCTTTGGTGAGTTCGACCTCAGGCTCAAGCGACGCCTTTATCCTTGGCAGCGCTGGAACCTGTTCCCTCTACGTGACGGAACAGGCTTGGTAACGGATCAACGACGTGGCAGGAATTGCAGCGGATCTACAGGTTTACCTTGTCGGCGAATCTCAAAGTGCAGTTTCACCCGGTCTGTACCAGTTGATCCCATCTCGGCAATTGTCTGTCCGACTTTGACCTGCTGCCCCTCCCGAACCAACAGCCTACGGTTGTGGCCGTAAGCACTGACGTAGGTATCGCTGTGTTTGATGATGACCAGTTCGCCGTAGCCCCTTAAGCCACTCCCGGCGTAAACCACCGTCCCATCAGACGCAGCTAAAACAGGCTGTCCCAAATCCCCGGCGATATCAACGCCTTTATTCAAACTACCGTTTGAAGAGAATTTTCCAATCAGAATACCGTTCGCAGGCCAGCCCCAGCCCTTTGGCGCGGGGCCTGCGGGCGGTATTGGAGCCGGCGCGGGCTGGCTCGCAATCGTTGGCGCGGCCCCTGCCGGACGACGAATTACCGTGGTTTTACTTGAAGAAGATGCACTGGAAGCCGACTTTGTCACCACTGCTGTCGGTGCCGAACCCGAGCGACCGTCGAAGCGGATGGTCTGCCCAGGGTGAATGGTGTAGGGCTCGGCGATATTGTTGCGCGCGGCCAAGGCCTTGTAGTCCCAGCCATAACGGAAGGCGATCGAAAACAGGGTGTCGCCGCGACGAACCGTGTATTGCCCCGTGGTCACCGTCGGGCGCTGCGGTACCGCACTGGTGCGATCGACGACCCGGGCGCTGCTCGACTTATTGCTCGAACACCCGACCAACAGAGAACTCAAGACAAGGCCAATCACCAGTCGCTGAAAGCTTGTTGTACCCATACGCTGCGCAATGACTGTGAGACTCACCCGCCGCTCCCTTTGTGGTGGTTGAAGATAAATAGTGCCTGGCTCAGGCATAAAATGTCGCAAGTATAACCGGCCACCCGCGCTTTACTCCCGGCAAAGCGAAATCGGCAACTACAGGCATATCGATCAGGGCTCAAGGTTACTTAACCGATTGATCAAGCTGTAAGACCAAGCCGATCAGACAGAATTCACCCGCTCCAAACAAATGCTCAGGCCAACGGCCCGTTGAGCAAGGGAACGAAACGAACCGCGCCGAGAACCTGCCGCGAAAACCCCTGTTCTTCACGAATGACCAGCATCAGTTGCTGTACTTCGCCGGCCCCGACCGGAATCACCATCCGGCCACCCGGCGCCAATTGGTCCAGCAGGGCCTGAGGGATGTCGGTGGCGACCGCCGTCACGATAATCCCGTTGTACGGCGCCAGCGCCGGCCAGCCTTCCCAGCCGTCGCCCCAGCGGAATACCACGTTGCGCAGGTTCAGCTCGACCAGGCGTTCCTTGGCCCGATCCTGCAATACCTTGATGCGCTCGACCGAGAACACCCGCTCCACCAGTTGCGACAACACCGCTGTCTGGTAACCCGAGCCGGTGCCGATCTCCAGCACCTTGTCCAACGGGCCGGCCGCCAGCAGCAACTCGCTCATGCGCGCCACCATATAAGGCTGCGAGATCGTCTGGTTGTGCCCGATCGGCAAGGCCGTGTCTTCATAGGCGCGATGCGCCAGGGCCTCGTCGACAAACAGATGCCGCGGCGTACGCCGAATGACTTCCAGCACCCGGGCGTTGGACAAGCCTTCATCGTAAAGACGCTGGATCAGGCGTTCGCGGGTACGCTGGGAAGTCATCCCGATACCGCGACGCAACAAATCGTCCTGTTCGCGAGCCATCAGCGCAGCCCCTCCAGCCAGCCATCAAGACTTCTGAAAGCATCATTGAAGGTGCGGTCGAGCTGCAACGGCGTGATCGAGACATAGCCCTGCATGATGGCGTGGAAGTCCGTACCCGGGCCGCCGTCCTCGGCGTCCCCCGCCGCGGCGATCCAATAACCGGCCTTGCCGCGCGGGTCGACCGTCTTCATCGGCGCCGCCGCCCGGGCGCGATGGCCCAGACGGGTCAACTGAATGCCACGAATGTGATCGAGGGGTAGATTCGGGATGTTCACGTTCAGCACGGTACGTGGTGGCAGATCCAGCTGCCCGTGGGCCTCGACCAGTTTGCGGGCGAAATAGGCAGCCGTCGGCAGGTTGTCCGTCAGACGCGAGACGAACGAAAAGGCGAACGCCGGAAGCCCCAGAAAACGCCCTTCCAGGGCCGCGGCGACGGTGCCGGAATACAGCACGTCGTCACCCAGGTTCGCCCCGAGGTTGATTCCGGACACCACCATGTCCGGATCGCGCTCCAGCAGCCCGTTGAGGCCCAGGTGCACGCAGTCGGTGGGGGTGCCATTGATACTGATGAAACCGTTACTCAAGGTATGCGGGTGCAACGGCCGGTCCAGCGTCAGCGAACTGCTGGCGCCACTTTTGTCCTGGTCCGGGGCGATCACCACACACTCGGCGTAATCCGCCAGCGCAGCATGAAGCGCGGCGAGACCGGGTGCTGTTACACCATCGTCGTTAGAAATCAGAATACGCATGGGCTGTCCGTCTGCCCCACCGGCACCAGATCGACGAGTTCACGCACCAATACGGTGGCGAAGCATCCGGCCGGCAGGACGAATTCCAGTTGCAGAATGTCAGGCTCGGGATAATGCCACGTCAACCCGCCAATGGGCAGCCGCAGGATGCGACGTTCGTGGCTCATTCCGGCTTTAATCAACCAATCGCGCAGATCCGCTTCGCCGGCAGCCACCTGCTGCTCCAGCAGATGCGTTGCCCCGGCGGCAGGCGATTCACCCTCGCCCCACTGCGGGCCGGTCGGGTGCAAGTCGAGGATGGCCAGGCGCGGATCGCTGCATTCGGCTTCGCCGGCCGGGAAAAAACTGCGGCTGTCGGTGAAGGCCAGCAGGTCGCCGACCTGGGCCCGCTGCCAGCTGCCATCGGCCACGCGCGCCGCCAGCACCTGGTTGAACAGATAGCTGCGCGCGGTGGAAAGCAGCCGCGAACGCACGTTGCGCTGTTCCGGCAAGGCCTTGCGGGCGGCCCAATCGCGGGCATCGACCAGGTTGCCGCCGTTGTGGCCAAAACGCTGGGCGCCGAAATAATTGGGGATGCCGTGTTTGGCGATCGATTGCAGGCGCTCTTCGATTCCCACCTTGTCTGCCTGCAATTCGGTCAGGCGCAGGGTAAAGCCGTTGGCCGCATGGGCGCCGCGTTGCAACTTGCGCTTGTGGCGGGTCAGCTTGAGGATCTTCAACGTGTCGTTTTCAGCCGCCGACAGGTCGGGGTCGGCCTTGCCAGGCAGTTGGATGCTGAACCACTGCCGGGTCAGCGCCTGGCGATCCTTCAAGCCGGCATAGCTGACGGTGCGCAACGGCACGCCCGCGGCCTTGGCAATCCGTCGCGCCGCTTCTTCGGTGTTCAGGCCGCGCTTTTCCACCCACAACCACAGGTGTTCGCCTTCGCCGGTCAGGGGAATGTCCAGGACTTCGTCGACCTGGAAGTCTTCGGCGGTGGCCTTCAGTACCGCGCGGCCCAGGGCTTCACCATAGGCCCGCGGGCCCAACAGTTGCAGTTCGTTCATGCGCGCAGCAACAAGGCAACGGAATGTACGGCGATGCCTTCTTCGCGCCCGACGAAGCCGAGCTTTTCAGTGGTGGTGGCCTTGACGTTCACTTGATCCAGCTCGACTTGCAGATCCGCGGCGATCAGCGCGCGCATCGTTTCAATATGGGGGGCCATCTTCGGCGCCTGGGCCACGATGGTGTTATCGACGTTGCCGACCTTCCAGCCCTTGGCATGGATCAGTGCGACGACATGACGCAACAGCGCACGGCTGTCGGCGCCCTTGAACTGCGGATCGGTGTCCGGGAAATGTTTGCCGATGTCGCCCAGTGCGGCCGCACCCAGCAAGGCATCGCTCAGAGCATGCAACAGCACGTCGCCGTCGGAGTGGGCGAGCAGCCCGAAGCTGTGTGCAATACGCACACCGCCCAGAGTGATGAAATCGCCTTCAGCGAAACGGTGCACATCGTAGCCGTGGCCAATACGCATAAAAAAACGCCCTGATTGAGTCAGGGCGTGATTCTACCTGCTTTGGCGGACATTAGGCGCTCAGAGCGCGCGCATGATGCTGCAGGTGGTCGCCAATGAAGCTGGCGATGAAGAAATAGCTGTGGTCGTAGCCGGGTTGCAGGCGCAACGTCAACGGATGCCCCGCGGCTTTCGCCGCCTGTTGCAGTACTTCGGGCTTGAGCTGATTGGCCAGGAAATCGTCACGATCGCCCTGGTCCACCAGCAACGGCAGCTTTTCGCTGGCCTCCTGAATCAGCACGCTGGCATCCCATTCGCGCCAACGGGAACGCTCTTCGCCCAGATAACGGGAAAAGGCTTTCTGCCCCCACGGGCAATCCATCGGGTTGCTGATCGGCGCGAAGGCCGATACCGACTGGTAACGTCCCGGATTGCGCAACGCGCAGACCAGAGCACCGTGGCCGCCCATGGAGTGCCCACTGATGCCGCGCTTGTCCGAGGCCGGGAAATGCGCCTCGACCAATGCCGGCAGCTCCTGCACCACATAGTCATGCATGCGGTAATGCTCGGCCCAGGGCTGCTGGGTGGCATTCAGGTAGAACCCGGCCCCCAGGCCGAAGTCCCAGGCGCCATCCGGATCGCCCGGCACGCCAGGGCCACGCGGGCTGGTATCCGGCGCGACGATGATCAACCCCAGCTCGGCGGCCAGGCGCTGGGCGCCGGCCTTTTGCATGAAGTTCTCGTCGGTGCAGGTCAGGCCGGACAACCAGTACAGCACCGGCAGTTTACCGCCCTGCTCTGCCTGTGGCGGCAGGTACACGGCAAACACCATGTCGCAGCCCAGCACCTCGGAATGATGCTTGTAGCGTTTGTGCCAGCCGCCGAAGCTTTTCTGGCAGGACAGGTTTTCCAGACTCATGGGCATTTCAGCCGCATGCTTCAAGCGTCAAGCTGCAAGTTGGCGGTGATCGCTCTTGCAGCTTCTGGCTTGCCGCTTGCCACTGCTCCTTAGAAATGAATGACGGTACGGATGCTCTTGCCTTCGTGCATCAGGTCGAAGGCCTTGTTGATGTCCTCCAGCCCCATGGTGTGGGTAATGAAGGTGTCCAGCGGAATTTCGCCGGTCTGGGCCATTTCCACATAGCTTGGCAGCTCGGAACGGCCACGCACGCCGCCGAACGCCGAACCGCGCCAGACGCGGCCGGTAACCAGTTGGAACGGACGGGTGGAGATTTCCTGGCCGGCACCGGCCACGCCGATGATCACCGACTCGCCCCAGCCTTTGTGGCAGCACTCCAGCGCGGCACGCATCAGCTGCACGTTGCCGATGCATTCGAAGGAAAAGTCCACGCCACCGTCGGTCATGTCGACGATGACCTCCTGGATCGGCCGGTCGAAGTCTTTCGGGTTCACGCAATCGGTGGCGCCCAGCTGTTTGGCGATTTCGAACTTGGCCGGGTTGATGTCGATGGCGATGATCCGGCCAGCTTTGGCTTTCACGGCGCCGATCACCGCCGACAGGCCGATGCCGCCCAGGCCGAAGATCGCCACGGTGTCGCCGGCCTTGACCTTGGCGGTGTTGATGACCGCGCCGATCCCGGTGGTGACGCCGCAACCCAGCAGGCAGACTTTTTCCAGAGGCGCCTCTTTAGGGATCTTGGCTACCGAGATTTCCGGCAACACGGTGTACTCGGAAAAGGTCGAGGTGCCCATGTAGTGGAAAATCGGCTGGCCTTTATAGGAGAAACGGGTGGTGCCGTCCGGCATCAGGCCCTTGCCCTGGGTGGCGCGGATCGCCTGGCACAGGTTGGTCTTGCCCGACAGGCAGAATTTGCACTTGCCGCATTCCGGGGTGTACAGCGGGATCACATGATCGCCCACCGCCACCGAGGTCACGCCCTCGCCGATGGCCTCGACCACGGCACCACCTTCGTGACCGAGGATCGACGGGAAGATGCCTTCCGGGTCCGCCCCGGACAGGGTGTAGGCGTCGGTATGGCAAACGCCGGAAGCGACGACCCGCAACAACACCTCGCCGGCCTTGGGCATGGCGACATCGACTTCAACGATCTCAAGGGGTTTCTTGGCCTCGAAGGCAACGGCAGCGCGCGACTTGATCATCCTGGGTCTCTCCAGCGAATAAAAACGAGACAGGGAGTGTAAAACAGCGCCTGGCGATGAATAATTCGAACAAAAGCAAAACATTATTGCCGTACAGGGATAATCGTCATGAATGAGAACCGCTGGGAAGGCATCGATGAGTTCGTCGCCGTGGCCGAGTGCAGCCAGTTCACCGCCGCCGCCGAACGCCTCGGGGTGTCGTCTTCTCATATCAGCCGGCAGATCGTCCGCCTGGAAGAACGACTGCAGACCCGCCTGCTGTATCGCAGTACTCGCCGGGTGACCCTGACCGAGGCCGGGCAAACTTTCTTGCAGCATTGCCAGCGCCTGCAGGACGGGCGCGAAGAGGCGTTGCGCGCCGTCGGCGACCTGACCAGCGAACCCAAGGGCATGCTGCGCATGACCTGCGCAGTGGCCTACGGCGAGCGTTTTATCGTGCCGCTGGTCACCAGTTTCATGGGGCTTTATCCGCAACTGCGGGTGGATATCGAACTGAGCAACCGCCCCCTGGACCTGGTGCATGAAGGCCTGGACCTGGCGATCCGCCTCGGTCGCCTGCAGGATTCACGACTGGTGGCGACCCGCCTGGCGCCACGTCGCATGTACCTTTGCGCCTCGCCGTCCTACCTGGAGCGTTATGGCCGCCCCCACAGTCTGTCGGAGTTGAGTCGGCACAACTGCCTGATCGGCAGCTCGGACATCTGGCAGCTGGAGCAGGACGGGCGCGAGTTCTCCCAGCGGGTGCAAGGCAACTGGCGCTGCAACAGCGGGCAGGCCGTGCTGGATGCAGCGCTACAGGGGGTCGGCCTCTGCCAGCTACCGGATTATTACGTACTGGAACACCTGCATCAGGGCAGCCTGATTTCCCTGCTCGAGGCGCATCAGCCGCCGAATACCGCGGTGTGGGCGCTGTACCCGCAACAACGGCATCTGTCGCCCAAGGTGCGCAAGCTGGTGGACTATCTCAAGGAGGGGTTGGCCAAACGGCCGGAGTACCAGGATTGATCCGTAGCGGCTACCCCAGCCGCAGCTACAAGAATCAGCAAAACCAACGCTCAGCGGCGATTGGCCCAACGCTGGCGCAGCCACTCCAGGTCTTCCGGGCGGGTCACCTTGAGGTTGTCCGAACGTCCTTCGATCAGGCGCGGCGCCTGGCCGGCCCACTCCATTGCCGACGCCTCATCGGTAATCGCCACATCCGCCACCAGGCTGTCGGCCAAGGCGCGATGCAAGGCGCCAAGACGGAACATCTGCGGCGTATAGGCTTGCCAGATCAGGCTGCGATCCACGGTTTCCAGCACTCGGCCGTGCTTGTCGATCCGTTTCAGGGTGTCCCGGGCCGGCACCGCGAGCAGGCCACCCACGGGGTCATCCGCCAGTTCGCTCAGCAACTTGTCCAGGTCATCCCGGGATAGGTTCGGCCGTGCGGCGTCGTGAACCAGCACCCAGTCTTCATCGGCAGCGCCCTGGGCGTGCAGATGGAGCAAGGCATTGAGGACCGATCCGGAACGCTCCGCGCCACCTTCGACCCGCTGGATCCGTGGGTCGTTGGCACAGGCCAGGGCCGGCCAGTAAGGATCGTCAAGCGCCAGGCTGACCACCAGCCCCTTCAGGGCAGGATGGTCGAGGAAACAACCGAGGCTGTGTTCGAGAATAGTGCGCCCGCCCAGTTGCAAATATTGCTTGGGACGGTCCGCGGCCATGCGGGCACCGACGCCCGCGGCAGGAATCACGGCCCAGAAGGCCGGTAGAGACTGAATCATTGGGCCAACTGGTAGAGGGTCTCGCCCTCCTTGACCATGCCCAATTCATGACGAGCCCGCTCTTCCACGGTCTCCATGCCTTTCTTCAATTCCATGACTTCCGCGTCGAGTACACGATTGCGCTCCAGCAAGCGCTCGTTTTCAGCGCGCTGATCGGCAATTTGCTGAGTCAGGTCGGTTACCTGCGCCAAGCTGCCATTCCCCACCCAGAGGCGGTACTGCAGGCCAGCCAGCAGCAAGAGCAAGACGAGGAACAACCAATTGGGACTGCGCATCGAATATCGGGTATCCAGTGAAAAAAGACAGCCATGCCAACAACTTCGAACCTACTGACAGCATGAAGCCTGGAAGAACCAGGCTTGTGCTCTTAAGGCATCAGATTAGTGGTAAAAAACCTCGCTGATGCGATTTTTCTGACCCAATCCGGTGTCTTTGTACCATCTACCGCTTAACCGCGAAACTCACTGCGGCCGTTGTACTTGGCCTTGCCATTCAATTGCTCTTCGATACGCAGCAATTGGTTGTACTTGGACACACGGTCGGAACGGCACAGCGAACCGGTCTTGATCTGGCCAGCCGAGGTGCCCACGGCCAGGTCGGCAATGGTCGAATCTTCGGTTTCGCCGGAACGGTGCGAAATCACTGCAGTGTAACCGGCTGCCTTGGCCATCTGGATGGCTTCCAGGGTTTCGGTCAGGGTGCCGATCTGGTTGAACTTGATCAGGATCGAGTTGGCGATCTTCTTGTCGATGCCTTCTTTCAGGATCTTGGTGTTGGTCACGAACAGGTCGTCACCTACCAGTTGGGTCTTCTCGCCGATCTTGTCGGTGAGGATCTTCCAGCCAGCCCAGTCGGACTCGTCCAGACCGTCTTCGATGGAGATGATCGGGTAACGCTCGGTCAGGCCCTTGAGGTAGTCGGCGAAACCTTCAGCGGTGAACACCTGGCCTTCGCCGGACAGGTTGTACTTGCCGTCTTCGAAGAACTCGCTGGCCGCGCAGTCCAGAGCCAGGGTCACGTCGGTACCCAGCTTGTAACCGGCGTTGGCCACGGCTTCGGAGATCACTTTCAGGGCGTCTTCGTTGGAAGCCAGGTTCGGCGCAAAACCACCTTCGTCACCCACGGCGGTGCTCAGGCCACGAGCCTTCAGCACGGCTTTGAGGTGATGGAAAATCTCGGTGCCCATGCGCAGGCCTTCGGAGAAGGACTTGGCGCCAACCGGCTGCACCATGAACTCCTGGATGTCGACGTTGTTATCGGCGTGCTCGCCACCGTTGATGATGTTCATCATCGGCACCGGCATCGAGTAGACACCCGGGGTGCCGTTCAGGTTGGCGATGTGTGCGTACAGCGGCAGGTCCTGGTCCTGTGCCGCCGCCTTGGCCGCGGCCAGGGACACGGCGAGGATCGCGTTGGCGCCCAGGGTTGCCTTGTTGTCGGTACCGTCCAGCTTGATCATCGCCTGGTCGAGGGCTTTCTGGTCGCTTGGATCTTTACCCAGCAGCAGGTCACGGATCGGACCGTTGATGTTGGCTACGGCCTTCAGTACACCCTTGCCCAGGTAACGGCTCTTGTCGCCATCACGCAGCTCCAGCGCTTCACGCGAGCCGGTGGAAGCACCGGACGGCGCGCAGGCGCTGCCGATGATGCCGTTATCGAGAAGCACGTCCGCTTCGACGGTGGGGTTGCCACGGGAGTCGAGAACTTCACGACCTTTGATGTCGACGATTTTTGCCATTGTTGTAAACACTCCAAAGTTGACGAAAACGACGCAGCTGAAGGGAATTTCTTTACCGCCGGCAAGCAGGGAACAGGGGGCAGACTTGCGGACGATAAGGCTCAGGCCCGCGGGCCTGAGCATTTAATCGTGCGGTACTTTACCGGAGAAATCGGTTTTACGCGGTCTCTACCGTCGGAAAACTCTTAACCAGTTCGTCCAGGGCCTTGAGCTGGGCCAGGAAAGGTTCGAGCTTGTCCAGGCGCAGGGCGCATGGACCGTCGCATTTGGCGTTGTCCGGGTCCGGGTGGGCTTCCAGGAACAGGCCGGCCAGGGACTGGCTCATGCCGGCCTTGGCCAGGTCGGTGACCTGGGCACGACGACCGCCGGCCGAGTCGGCACGACCACCGGGCATTTGCAGCGCGTGGGTCACGTCGAAGAACACCGGGTATTCGAACTGCTTCATGATGCCGAAGCCGAGCATGTCCACCACCAGGTTGTTGTAACCGAAGCTCGAACCACGCTCGCAGAGGATCAACTGATCGTTACCCGCTTCTTCGCACTTGCTCAGAATGTGCTTCATTTCCTGGGGCGCGAGGAACTGGGCTTTCTTGATGTTGATCACCGCACCGGTCTTGGCCATCGCGACCACCAGGTCGGTCTGGCGCGACAGGAAGGCCGGCAACTGAATGATGTCGCAGACCTCGGCGACGACCGCGGCCTGGTAGGGCTCGTGGACGTCGGTGATGATCGGCACACCGAAGGCTTGCTTGATGTCCTGGAAGATGCGCATGCCCTCTTCCAGGCCAGGACCACGATAGGAAGTCACAGAAGACCGGTTGGCCTTGTCGAAACTGGCCTTGAACACGTAAGGGATACCGAGCTTTTCGGTGACCTTCACGTACTCTTCGCAGACCTGCATGGCCATGTCACGGCTTTCCAGCACGTTCATGCCACCGAACAGCACCATGGGCTTGTCGTTGGCAATCTCAATGTCGCCGACGCGGATGATCTTCTGTGCCATCGGGGTTACGCCTTCTTCTCGTGTTGAGCCAAAGCGGCCTTGACGAAGCCACTGAACAGCGGATGGCCGTCACGTGGAGTCGAGGTGAACTCAGGGTGGAACTGGCAGGCGACGAACCATGGATGGTCCTGCGCCTCGACCACTTCAACCAGCGCGCCATCGCCGGAACGACCGGAAACCTTCAGGCCGGCGTCGATCAGCTGTGGCAGCAGGTTATTGTTCACTTCGTAGCGGTGACGGTGGCGCTCGACGATCACATCCTTGGCGTAGCAATCGTGCACCTTGGAACCGGCTTCGAGCAGGCATTCCTGGGCGCCGAGACGCATGGTGCCGCCCAGGTCGGAAGCTTCGGTACGGGTTTCGACGGCACCGGTGGCATCTGCCCACTCGGTGATCAGGCCGACGACCGGGTGACCGCTGGCGCGATCGAACTCGGTGGAGTTGGCGTCCTTCCAGCCCATGACGTTACGAGCGAACTCGATCACGGCCACTTGCATGCCCAGGCAGATACCCAGGTAAGGCACTTTGTTCTCGCGAGCGTACTGGACGGCGGTGATCTTGCCTTCCACGCCACGCAGGCCGAAACCGCCTGGAACCAGGATCGCATCGACGCCTTCGAGCAGCGCGGTGCCCTGGTTCTCGATGTCTTCGGAATCGATGTAACGCAGGTTGACCTTGGTGCGGTTGGTGATGCCGGCGTGGCTCATCGCTTCGATCAGCGACTTGTAGGCATCCAGCAGCTCCATGTACTTGCCGACCATGGCGATGGTGACTTCGTGCTCGGGGTTGAGCTTGGCGTCGACCACTTTTTCCCACTCGGACAGATCGGCACCGTTGCATTGCAGGCCAAAACGCTCGACGACGAAATCGTCCAGACCCTGGGCGTGCAACACGGCCGGGATCTTGTAGATGGTGTCGACGTCTTCCAGGGAGATCACCGCACGCTCTTCAACGTTGGTGAACAACGCAATCTTGCGACGCGAGGACACGTCCACCGGATGATCGGAGCGGCAGATCAGCACGTCAGGCTGCAGGCCGATGGAGCGCAGCTCTTTCACCGAGTGCTGGGTCGGCTTGGTCTTGGTCTCGCCAGCGGTGGCGATGTACGGAACCAGGGTCAGGTGCATCAGCATTGCGCGCTTGGAACCGACTTCGACGCGCAGCTGGCGGATGGCTTCGAGGAACGGTTGCGACTCGATGTCACCCACGGTGCCGCCGATCTCCACCAGGGCCACGTCGGCATCGCCGGCGCCCTTGATGATGCGACGCTTGATTTCGTCGGTGATGTGCGGAATCACCTGGATGGTGGCGCCCAGGTAATCACCACGGCGCTCTTTGCGCAGCACGTGCTCGTAGACACGACCGGTGGTGAAGTTGTTGTTCTGGGTCATGGTCGTGCGGATGAACCGCTCGTAGTGGCCCAGGTCCAGGTCGGTCTCGGCGCCGTCGTGGGTGACGAACACTTCACCGTGCTGGAACGGGCTCATGGTGCCCGGGTCGACGTTGATGTACGGGTCCAGCTTGAGCATGGTGACCTTAAGTCCCCGCGCCTCCAGGATGGCCGCCAATGAAGCCGAGGCAATGCCTTTCCCCAATGAAGAAACAACACCGCCCGTGACGAATATGTAGCGCGTCATGAAAAACCCTAGAAGTCTGCGTTAAAGCGGTCCGAGCCGCCGGGGAAAGCGAAGGAAGGCCGAAGCCCCCGATCACCTGCATTAATCACAGTGCACCTTTCAAAAAAACCGCCGCGTTGGGACAGACCGGAAGAGAAAACACCGGTACGTTGCTCGCTACACATTTTTTGGAATCGCCCAGCAAAGACTGCTTGGTAATCGGCAACTCCTGCAATTCAGGCGAATCCACAGAAGTTGTATCAAGAAGGGAGCGTAGTCTACCGGAAAGGGACTTTCAGCTCAAACCTTGATCGCTCGAAGGCGGTTGCCAATGCAATTGCCAACCTTCATGGGCATTTGCGTCAAGACCTGGCAGGTTCGCCACCGCAAGCAGTTGCTCGCCTCGATACAGCAGCGGCAATCTGCCACGGACGAAGGCAGGCAGTCCTGCCTCGTTGAGCAGGCGCTTGAGGTCGCGGTGACCGCGCCCGGGCAATTGCATCACCTCGCCCCCCTGACGGTAACCCACCTGCAAGGGCCCTTGCGGCGCCTTCCCAGTGAAGTGCAACTGCCCATTGCCTGGTAACGACAGGGGCGCAGCAGTATCGAGCCAACTCGGTACAGGCAGTGCAGGTCGCAGCCAGCTTTCCGACAACCACCAGACGCGCCCTGCCGCCCGCTGCAACTCGCCCTGCCCCAGCCGCCATACCGGGCGGCTGTCGCCCGCAGCATCGCGCAGCGCCTGCCAGCCCGCCCAGTGGTCGCTGTCGGGCAACGGCGTGAACCGGCTCAGCCAGTGACTCAGGGCATTGCGCTGACGCGCCTCCGACAAGCCGACCAAAGGCGCCAGTGCCAGGGATGGCAAGCCCAGCCACTCGAACTCGGCGCCCCCAGGGGCCTCTTGCAGATCTATGATCGCCAGCTCATCCAGCAACTCCCGGGCCTCACGCAAATGCGCCGCGCTGCGCGCCATGCTGCTGGCCGCTTGTGGCCAGCGAGCGGTCAGCAACGGGAACACCTGATGACGCAGGTAATTGCGAGAGAACTGCCGGTCCTGATTGGAGGGGTCGTCGATCCAGTGCAGCTGGTGATCACGAGCGTAGCGCTCCAGCTCATCGCGGGAGACGTCGAGCAAAGGCCGCAGCAAATGCCCCCGCCCCAAGGCACGCGCCTCCGGCATGGCGGACAAGCCCCTGACGCCGGCCCCACGCAGCAGGCGGAACAACAGGGTTTCCGCCTGATCGTCACGGTGCTGGGCCGTCAGCAACAGTTCATGGTTGCCGGTTACCTCTTCGAACGCGGCATAACGCGCTTCCCGTGCGGCGCGCTCCAGGCTGGCCCCCGGTTGCACCTGCACCGCCACTATTTGCAACGGCACCCCCAAAGCTTCGCACTGGGCTCGACAATGCTCCGGCCAGGCGTCAGCCGCAGCCTGAAGGCCGTGATGCACATGGATGGCGGTCAACGGGGGAAGTGTGTGTCGCTGCCTGAGTTCGGCAAGCAGATGCAGCAGGACGGTGGAGTCGAGGCCACCGGAGAATGCGATGCGCCAGACCGATCGATCCAGCCAGGGCAGGAGGCGCTGCAGCAGTTTTTGCGTAAGGACGGTATCGAATGGGCTCATGAATGGACCGGTTCCTGCGTAGAGACCGAGCTTGCTCGCGGTGCCTGAAAAGCCTCGACCCGAATGGCCGAGGCGCCCATTTCGCGAGCAAGCCCGCCCCTACAAGGAGCGTCGATCTCTCAGAGACCGTAGCTCATCAGGCGATCGTAACGACGCGCCAGAAGGGTGTCGTTATCCATCTTCTTGAGCATCGCCAGCTGGGAAGTCAGCTCGGCGCGGATCAGAGCAGCAGCTGCAACCGGATCACGGTGCGCGCCACCCAGCGGCTCGCTGATGACCTTGTCGACAATGCCCAGGCCTTTCAGGCGCTCGGCGGTGATGCCCATGGCTTCGGCGGCATCCGGTGCTTTCTCGGCGGTTTTCCACAGGATCGAGGCGCAGCCTTCCGGCGAGATCACTGCATAAGTGGAGTACTGCAGCATGTTCAGCTGATCGCAGACACCAATGGCCAGCGCACCGCCAGAACCGCCTTCACCGATCACGGTGGCGATGATCGGGGTTTTCAGGCGCGCCATGACCCGCAGGTTCCAGGCGATTGCCTCGCTCTGGTTGCGCTCTTCGGCATCGATGCCCGGGTAGGCGCCCGGAGTGTCGATGAAGGTCAGGATCGGCATTTTGAAGCGTTCGGCCATTTCCATCAGGCGGCACGCCTTGCGATAGCCTTCAGGACGCGGCATACCGAAGTTGCGACGGACTTTCTCGCGCACTTCACGGCCTTTCTGGTGGCCGATGATCATGACCGGCTGGTCGTCCAGACGAGCAATACCACCCACGATCGCAGCGTCGTCGGAGAAGTGACGGTCGCCATGCAGTTCGTCGAATTCGGTGAAGATGTGCTCGATGTAGTCCAGGGTGTACGGACGACGCGGGTGACGCGCCAGGCGTGCGATCTGCCAACTGGTCAGCTTGCCGAAGATGTCTTCGGTCAGGGTGCTGCTCTTGTCCTGCAGGCGGGAGATCTCATCGCCGATATTCAGCGAATTGTCATTACCGACCAAGCGCAACTCTTCGATCTTGGCTTGCAGGTCGGCGATCGGCTGTTCGAAATCAAGAAAATTCGGGTTCATAGGCGTCCGTCTTGGGTCGACGTCCAAGAGTGCTTGGGCCGGCCGGTTGTCTATTCGCGCCCTACCTTAAGGGAGAGGCGCGTTCAGGTCGAGATTAAAAATTCGGGTCGAGATCGGCGCACTTTATGGCGCCAGACCGTCAACGGTATTGGAGGAAGACGTTGTCTCGCCCGAACTGGTCACGCAGGGCTTGAATCAAGGCGTCCGCCGGATCGATCCGCCAGGCTTCGCCGAACTGCAGCAAGGCCTTGGCGTCCTCCTTGGTGTACTCCATGGAGATCGGGCAAGCGCCGCGATGGCGTTTGCACAGCTCCCCCAGCCAGCGTAGCTGATCGCCCTTGAGGGCCTCGGTATGCACCTTCAGGCGCAGGCTTTCCGCCAGGTTGGTACGAGCATCCTCCATGCTCATCACCCGCTTGACCCGCAGGCGCAGGCCGCCGGAGAAGTCGTCGTTGCTGACCTCGCCCTCGACCACCACCATCGCGTCGGTCTGCAGCAGGGACTGCGCGGAATGGAAGGCATCGGCGAACAGCGAGGCCTCGATCCGCCCCGAACGATCGTCAAGGGTAATGAACCCCATCTTGTCGCCCTTTTTGTTCTTCATGACCCGCAAGGCAATGATCATGCCCGCGACGGTCTGGGTATCGCGCGCCGGCTTCAGGTCGACGATACGCTGGCGGGCGAAACGCCGGATCTCACCTTCGTATTCGTCGATCGGGTGCCCGGTCAGGTACAGGCCGAGGGTATCTTTCTCCCCTTTCAGGCGCTCCTTGAGGGTCAGTTCCTTGGCCTTGCGATGATTGGCGTAGACATCCGCATCCTCTTCGACGAAGACCCCGCCGAACAGGTCGGCGTGGCCACTGTCGGCGGTTCGCGCGGTCTGCTCGGCCGCCTTGACCGCTTCCTCCAGGGCCGATAACAGCACCGCGCGGTTGCGGTCGATGTTGGCCTGGTAGGCCTTGAGCTCGTCGTGGAAGTAGGGCCCCAGGCGATCCAGGGCACCACTGCGAATCAACGCATCGAGGGTACGCTTGTTGATGCGCTTGAGGTCGACCCGACTGCAGAAGTCGAACAGGTCCTTGAACGGGCCGCCTTCGGCACGGGCCTCGACGATCGCCTCCACTGGCCCCTCGCCCACCCCCTTGATCGCTCCCAGGCCATAGACAATGCGGCCGTCGTTGTTGACGGTGAACTTGAAGTCGGAACTGTTCACATCCGGCGCATCGAGGCGCAGCTTCATGCTGCGCACTTCTTCGATCAGCACCACCACCTTGTCGGTGTTGTGCATATCCGCGGACAGTACCGCCGCCATGAAAGGCGCCGGGTGATGCGTCTTGAGCCATGCAGTCTGGTAGGACACCAGCCCGTAGGCGGCCGAGTGGGACTTGTTGAAACCGTAGCCGGCGAACTTTTCCACCAGGTCGAAGATGTTGCCCGCCAGGTCGGCGTCGATACCGTTGTTGGCGCAACCTTCGATGAAGCCGCCGCGCTGCTTGGCCATCTCCTCGGGTTTCTTCTTACCCATGGCACGACGCAGCATGTCGGCCCCGCCAAGGGTGTAGCCAGCCATCACCTGGGCAATCTGCATCACCTGTTCCTGATACAGGATGATGCCGTAGGTCGGCGCCAGTACCGGCCGCAAGCCATCGTACTGGTAGTCCGGATGCGGATAGGCCAGTTCGGCGCGACCGTGCTTACGGTTGATGAAGTCGTCCACCATGCCCGATTGCAATGGACCAGGACGGAACAACGCTACGAGTGCGATCAGGTCTTCCAGGCAGTCGGGCTTGAGCTTCTTGATCAGCTCTTTCATGCCTCGGGATTCGAGCTGGAACACCGCAGTGGTCTCGGCCTTCTGCAGCAGCTCGTAGGTTTTCTTGTCGTCCAGCGGGATGAAGTCGATGTTGACGTCGGGCAGGTTCTTTTTCGCCTGCTCGCGGTTGATGGTCTCCATCGCCCACTTGATGATGGTCAGGGTCCGCAGGCCGAGGAAGTCGAACTTCACCAGGCCGGCAGCCTCGACGTCGTCCTTGTCGAACTGGGTCACCAGGCCGTCGCCGGCTTCGTCGCAGTAGATCGGCGAGAAGTCGGTCAGCTTGGTCGGGGCGATAACCACGCCACCGGCGTGCTTGCCGACGTTACGCACCACGCCTTCGAGCTTGCGCGCCATCTCCCAGATTTCCGCCGCTTCTTCATCGACCTTGATGAAGTCGCGCAGGATTTCTTCCTGTTCGTAGGCTTTTTCCAGGGTCATGCCGACTTCGAAGGGGATCATCTTCGACAAACGGTCAGCCAACCCGTAAGACTTGCCCTGCACCCGCGCCACGTCCCGTACCACAGCCTTCGCGGCCATGGAACCGAAGGTGATGATCTGGCTTACGGCGTTACGGCCATATTTCTCGGCCACATAGTCGATGACCCGGTCACGACCGTCCATGCAGAAGTCGACGTCGAAGTCGGGCATGGAAACCCGTTCCGGGTTGAGGAAACGTTCGAACAGCAGGTCGTAGGCCAGCGGGTCGAGGTCGGTGATCTTCTGCACGTAGGCCACCAGGGAGCCGGCACCCGACCCCCGGCCGGGCCCTACCGGCACGCCATTGCTCTTGGCCCACTGGATAAAGTCCATAACGATCAGGAAATAACCGGGGAACCCCATCTGGATGATGATATCCAGCTCGAAATTCAGCCGGTCGACATACACCTGGCGCTTGGCTTCATAGTCCTCGGTGGTGTCCTTGGGCAGCAGCACACTGAGGCGCTCCTCCAGGCCGTCGAACGAGACCTTGCGGAAATATTCATCGATCGTCATGCCTTCGGGAATCGGATAGTCAGGCAAGAAGTGCTTGCCCAGCTTCACTTCGATATTGCAGCGCTTGGCGATCTCGACTGTATTTTCCAAGGCCTCGGGCAAGTCGCTGAACAGCTCGGCCATTTCCTCGGCGCTTTTCAGGTACTGCTGGTCGCTGTAGTTCTTCGAACGGCGCGGGTCGTCGAGGGCGCGGCCTTCACCGATGCAGACCCGGGTTTCATGGGCCTCGAAGTCTTCGCGCTTGATGAACCGCACATCGTTGGTCGCCACCAGCGGCGCGCCGATCTTGTCCGCCAGGGCCACGGCTGCGTGCAACTGCTCTTCGTCGTTGGGACGGTTGGTACGCTGGACTTCCAGATAGAAACGGTCCGGGAACACCGCCATCCACTCGCGGGCCAGGGTTTCCGCCTCTTGCAGGTCGCCAGAGAGCAGGGCAAGACCGATCTCGCCCTCTTTCGCGGCCGAGAGCATGATCAGGCCTTCGGCGGCCTCGGCCACCCACTCGCGCTCGATGATGATCTGGCCATTACGCTGGCCATCGATAAAGCCGCGGGAAATCAGCTCGGTCAGGTTGCGATAGCCCACGGCATTCATCACCAGCAAGCTGATGCGGCTCAGTGGATTCTCGGGATCCTTGTTCGACAGCCACAGGTCGGCGCCACAGATCGGCTTGATCCCGGTGCCCATGGCCGCCTTGTAGAACTTGACCAGGGAACACATGTTGTTCTGGTCGGTAACCGCCACCGCGGGCATGCCCATGCCGGCCAACGTCTTGACCAGCGGTTTGATCCGCACCAGACCGTCAACCAGGGAGTATTCAGTGTGCAGGCGTAGATGAACGAATGAAGCCGGCATAGTGATCCTGTAATGAGCGCAAAAACAACAAGGCCCGGATTGTACCGGGCCTTCGCTAAAACATCAGCCTCAGGACTGAATCTCGCCCAGGTTCTCAAGGGCTTCGTAGGCTTGGCGTACCGGCGCGAACGAGCGCCGGTGAATCGGTGTCGGCCCCAGGCGGGCCAGCGCTTCCAGATGAACGGGCGTCGGATAGCCCTTGTGTCCGCCGATGCCATAACCTGGGTAGATCAGCTCGAACGCCGCCATCTCGCGATCCCGGCTGACCTTGGCCAGAATCGACGCCGCGGCGATCGCCGGCACCTTGCTATCGCCCTGGACCACGGCTTCGGCAGGCATGGACAGTTTCGGGCAACGATTACCGTCGATCATTGCCAGTTTCGGGGTCACGCTCAGCCCTTCTACTGCGCGCTGCATGGCCAGCATGGTGGCATGCAGGATATTCAATTCGTCGATTTCCTCGACTTCGGCACGGGCAATGCACCAGCTCAGGGCTTTCTCGCAAATCTCGTCGTAGAGCTTTTCGCGACGGGCCTCGGTGAGCTTCTTCGAGTCGTTCAAGCCAAGAATCGGCCGGCTCGGATCGAGGATGACCGCAGCCGTGACCACCGCGCCGCACAAGGGGCCGCGCCCTACTTCATCGACACCGGCCACCAGGTCTTCGGCATCGGCTACCAGTGAGAAATCCAGTCCCATCTGCATCTTTTCGTTACTCATGCCGGTTTGCCAATCAGGTTCAACACCGCTTCAGCCGCCTGGTTGGAGGCATCCCGGCGCAGGGTGCGATGGATCTCGTCAAAGCCGCGAGTCTGCTCCTGGCCGTCTTCGATCAAGGGCGACAGGGTCTGGGCCAGGGCCTGCGCAGTGGCGTCGTCCTGCAGCAGTTCGGGAACCAGCAGGCGTTGGGCCAGCAGGTTCGGCAGGGAAATATAAGGACTCTTGACCATGCGCTTGAGAATCCAGAAGGTCAGCGGTGCCAGGCGATAGGCGACGACCATCGGGCGCTTGTACAGCAGCGCCTCGAGGGTCGCGGTGCCGGAGGCGATCAATACCGCGTCGCAAGCCGCCAGCGCCTGATGCGACTGGCCGTTGAGCAGGGTCAGCGGCAGGTCGCGACCGGCCAGCAGCTCTTCCAGCTGAGTACGCCGCTCGGGACTCGCACAGGGCATGACGAAACGCACCCCTGGGCGCAAGGCCCGCAGACGTTGTGCCGCGTCGAGGAACAAGGCCCCGAGGCGCCCGACTTCGCCGCCACGGCTGCCCGGCATCAAGGCCACCAGCGGACCATCGGGCAGGCCCAGCTCAGCGCGAGCCGCAGCCCGATCGGCTTCCAACGGAATGGCGTCAGCCAGGGAGTGCCCGACAAACCGAACCGGCACGCCCTTCTCTTCATAGAACCTGGCTTCGAACGGGAACAGCGTCAGCATCAGATCGCAACCTTCGCGGATCTTCAGCACGCGCTTTTGCCGCCAGGCCCAGACCGAAGGGCTGACGTAGTGCACGGTCTTGATGCCGGCCTGGCGCAACTGGAGTTCGATGTTCAGGTTGAAATCGGGGGCGTCGATGCCGATGAACACGTCCGGTTTCTCGGCGATCAGGGTCTGAACCAGCTTCTTGCGCCGGGCCAGCAGCTCGCGCAAGCGCCCCAGGACCTCCACCAGCCCCATGACCGCCAGGCGCTCCATCGGGAAATAGGAAGTCAGCCCTTCGGCCTGCATCAGCGGGCCTCCGACACCGATGAATTCAACGGCGGGATGCTGGGCCTTGAGCGCACGCATCAAACCGGCGCCAAGAATGTCGCCGGAAGCTTCGCCAGCCACCAGCGCAATACGCAGTTTGCTCATGATTAACGAGTGATGCCGCGAGTCGAAGACTGGATCGAGTCACGAAATACCGCAACTTCGGGAAATTGTGCAGCTGCTTCTGCCAGCTCGACGAGCGCCTGATCGACGGTCAAGCCCTGGCGATACACCACTTTATAGGCTCGACGCAGGGCATGAATCGCTTCTTCGCTGAACCCACGACGGCGCATGCCTTCGAAGTTCATGCTGCGCGCTTCGGCCGGGTTGCCAAATACTGTGACAAAGGCCGGAACATCCTTGCCGATCGCCGTACCCATGCCGGAAAAGCTGTGGGCGCCGATATGGCAGTACTGGTGAACCAGGGTGAAACCGGACAGGATCGCCCAGTCATCCACATGTACATGGCCGGCCAACGCCGTGTTGTTGACCAGGATGCAATGGTTGCCGATCACGCTGTCATGACCGATATGGGCATAAGCCATGACCAGGTTGTGATCGCCGAGGGTGGTCTCGGAACGATCCTGGACAGTGCCGCGGTGAATGGTCACGCCTTCACGAATGATGTTGTGGTCACCAATCACCAGGCGGGTTTCCTCGCCTTTGTACTTCAGATCGGGAGTGTCTTCGCCTACCGAGGAGAACTGGTAGATACGATTGTGCTTACCGATCCGGGTCGGGCCCTTGAGCACCACATGAGGCCCGATCACCGTACCCTCGCCGATTTCCACACCGGCGCCAACGATCGACCACGGGCCAACCTCAACGTCGTCGGCCAGAATGGCCGTCGGATCGATGATTGCGCGAGGGTCAATCAAACTCATAGTTTGCGTTCCGCACAGATGATTTCAGCGGAGCAGACCGGCTTGCCGTCGACCGAGGCCTGGCATTCGAATTTCCAGATCTGGCGCTTGCAGCTGATGAACTTGGCTTCCAGGATCAACTGGTCACCCGGCAGCACCGGCTGGCGGAAGCGCAGCTTGTCGGAACCGACGAAGTAATAGAGGGTGCCATCGGCCGGCTTCACGTCCAGCATCTTGAAACCAAGAATACCCGCAGCCTGAGCCATGGCTTCGATGATCAGCACGCCCGGCATGATTGGATGCGCAGGGAAGTGACCATTGAAGAAAGGTTCGTTGATGCTGACATTCTTGTAGGCACGAATGCACTTGCCCTCAACATCCAGGTCCACTACCCGGTCCACCAACAGGAACGGGTAACGGTGAGGCAGGTATTCGCGAATCTCGTTGATGTCCATCATTTCGGGGGGAAGCCTGTAGTAAAGATTGGGAGCGCGCGACTAACGCACACTCCTCTAGCAAATCAAGGAGGCAGTCTAACGGCTGTGCACACTTGATATGGAAATGGTATCAGCCATCTGATGAAGCTTTACCGTCGGGGGTCACGTCCCCTACGCGCTTTTCCAGTTGCCGCAAGCGTCGCGCAAGATCATCGAGCTGACGGATGCGTGCCGCGCTTTTGCGCCACTCGGCAGCAGGCTGCATGGCTGTACCGGAAGAGTAGGAACCCGGCTCGGTAATCGAGTGGGTCACCATGGTCATCCCGGTCAGGAAAACGTTGTCGCAAATATCGATATGGCCAACCAGCCCGACACCGCCGGCGAGCATGCAGTGCTTGCCGATCCGGGTGCTGCCGGAAATACCGACACAAGCGGCCATGGCGGTGTGATCACCGACCTGGACGTTGTGGGCGATCTGAATCTGGTTATCCAGCTTCACGCCATTGCCAATGACGGTATCGGCCAGCGCCCCGCGATCGATAGCGGTATTCACGCCAATCTCGACATCATCGCCAATGGTGACGCCACCAACCTGCGCAATCTTCTGCCAGATGCCTTTCTCGTTGGCGAAACCGAAACCTTCGCCGCCCAGCACCGCGCCGGACTGAATGACTACACGCTTGCCGATACGCACATCGTGGTAAAGCGTCACGCGCGGAGCCAGCCAGCCGCCCTCGCCAATCTGGCAACGGGCACCGATAAAACAATGAGCACCGACCGTGACACCCGCGGCGATCTGCGCGCCGCTCTCGATGACCGCAAACGCACCAATACTGGCAGTTGCGTCGACCACAGCATCCTCGGCGATGACCGCAGTCGGATGAATACCGGCAGCCGACTTGGGCTTGGGATCGAACAGGTGGGAAATCCGTGCGTACGACAGGTAGGGGTCGGCCACTACCAAGGCATCACCGGCATAACCTTCGGCATCCGTCGCCTTCAGCAGCACGGCGCCTGCCTGGCTGTCAGCCAGATACTTACGGTATTGGGGATTTGCCAAAAAGCTCAACTGAGCTGGGCCAGCCTCCTGCAAGGTGGCCAGCCCAGTAATTTCTTTCTCTGCGGAGCCACGCAGGGTGGCTCCGAGGAACTCGGCCAACTGGCCGAGCTTTATAGTCGCTGTCATGGGTTACTTCAGCTGATTCATGCGCTCGATAACCTGGCGAGTGATGTCGTACTGAGGCTTGACATCAATCACTGCACCACGCTCGAACACCAGGTCAAAACCACCTTTCTTGATGACTTCTTCCACGGCGCTGTCGAGCTTCGGCTTCAGTTGCTTGAGCATTTCACGATCGGCAACGGCCTTGGCTTCGTTCAGTTCCTTGGACTGGAACTGGAAGTCGCGGGCTTTCTGCTTGAATTCGAGCTCCAGGCGCTCACGCTCGCCTTGCTGCATCTTGTCGCCACCGGCCACCAGACGATCCTGGATGCCCTTGGCACTGCTTTCCAGGGCTTTCAGCTTGTTCAACTGCGGGCCGAACTTCTTCTCGGCATCCACTGCGTATTTCTTCGCAGCATCGGATTCCAGCAGTGCCATCTGATAGTTCAGCACAGCGATTTTCATGTCGGCGAAGGCCGGACCTGCTACCAGGACAGTCGCCAGGAGAACCAATTGAGTCAACTTACGCACGATGCACTCCTACAAAATCCATTGTCGTTATCTTGGGTCAGACTCTTAGAAAGTCTGGCCGAGGGAGAATTGGAACACCTGGGTTTCAGCGTCGTCAGGTTTCTTGATCGGCATCGCCAGAGCAAAACTCAGCGGGCCCAGAGCGGTTACCCATGTCACGCCGACACCCACGGAACTGGCCAGATTGCTCAAGCTGATGTCGTTACACTGTGTATTGGACGATGTGCCATTGGTGTTGGTGGTCTTCTCGCACTTGGAGTCGAATACGTTACCCACGTCCCAGAACACGGAAGTCCGCAGCGAACGTTGATCCTTGACGAACGGCATCGGGAACAACACCTCGACACCACCCTGGATCAGAACGTTGCCACCGAATGGCAGGGCATCCTGGTCCGGATCAAGCGAGGTACCGGCGTTGCCCGTCACACCTACACCGCGACTCGGAGTACTGCGAGGCCCCAGGGTGCTGTCCTTGAAACCACGGACCGAGTTGAAACCACCAGCATAGTAGTTTTCATAGAACGGCAAGCCGTCGGTCGAACCATAACCGTCGCCATAACCCAGCTCGGTGTGCAGGCGCATGGTGTAGGTGTCGGTCAGCGGCTGGAACAACTGGCCGCGGTAGTCGAGCTTGAAGAACGACAGGTCGCTGCCCGGAGTAGTGGCTTCCAGCACCAGGCTCTGGGAATGACCACGGGTCGCCAGGACACCTTTGTTCAGGGTCGACTCGGACCAGCCGGCCGAAGCCTTGAAGTTCAGGTAGTTGTCGCCTTCGCGGTTCACGAAGTCGAAGATTTCGTCGACGGTATAACGACCGGTCTTGATCTTGTCCTGCTGCGCGGTCAGGCCGAAGGTCAGACGCGAAGTCTCGCTGATCGGGTAACCGACGCTGACGCCGGCACCCAGGCTGTCTACCGCATAGCTCGCCACGTCGACATCGAGGTCGTCGTAGTCGGTGGTGCGATAGAACGCGTTGTAACCCAGGCTCACGCCATCGGCAGTCCAGTAGGGGTCGACATAACCGAAGTTGTAACGGCTTTGGTATTCGCTGCGGGTCAGGCCGATGCTGACCTTGTTACCGGTGCCCAGGAAGTTGTTCTGGGTGATCGAGCCACCGAGGATCAGGCCGGCGCTCTGGGCAAAACCGACGCTGGCGGTAATCGAACCGGAAGCCTGTTCTTCTACTGCGTAGTTGACGTCTACCTGGTCGTCGACACCTGGCACGGCCGGGGTTTCGACGTTGACTTCCTTGAAGAAGCCCAGGCGCTCCAGACGGGTCTTGGACTGGTCGATCAGGTAGGTCGAAGCCCAGCCACCTTCCATCTGGCGCATTTCACGGCGCAACACTTCGTCTTCGGACTTGGTGTTGCCGCGGAAGTTGATACGGTTCACGTAGGCACGCTTGCCGGGATCGACCACGAAGGTGATATCGACCGTGTGATCGTCGTGAGGCTGTGGCACGCCGTTGACGTTGGCGAAGGTATAACCCTCGTTGCCCAGGCGGCGGGTGATCAGTTCGGAAGTGGTGGTCATCAGCTTGCGCGAGAACACCTGGCCCTTCTCGACCAGCAGCAGCGACTTGACCTGGTCTTCAGGCACTTTCAGGTCACCGCTGAGCTTCACGTCACGAACGCTGTATTTCTCGCCTTCGTTGACGTTCACAGTGATGTAGACGTGTTTCTTGTCCGGAGTGATCGAAACCTGGGTCGACGCGATATCCATGTTGATATAGCCACGATCCAGATAGTAGGAACGCAGGCGCTCCAGGTCACCGGAGAGTTTCTCACGGGCATACTTGTCGTCGTTCTTGAAGAACGACAGCCAGTTGGTGGTTTTCAGTTCGAACAGATCAACCAGGTCTTCGTCCGGGAACACGGTGTTGCCCACGACGTTGATGTGCTGGATGGCCGCGACTGTGCCTTCGTTGATATTGACCTTCAACGCCACGCGGTTGCGCGGCTGCGGGACCACTTCGGTATCGACGGTGGCCGAGTAGCGGCCCTGAGCGACATATTGGCGCTGCAGTTCGTTACGAACACCTTCAAGGGTCGCACGCTGGAAGATCTCGCCTTCCGCGAGACCGGATTGCTTGAGGCCTTTCATCAGGTCTTCAGTGGAAATCGCCTTGTTGCCTTCGATTTCGATACTGGCGACGGATGGACGCTCGACTACCGTGATGACCAGGACATTGCCATCGCGGCCCAGCTGGATATCTTGAAAGAAGCCGGTTTTGAACAGCGCACGAGTGGATTCCACGAGGCGACGATCGTCCGCCTGCTCGCCGACGTTCAGCGGCAAGGCCCCAAAGACGCTACCCGCGGAGACCCGCTGGAGGCCATTGACGCGGATATCGGAGATAGTGAAGGACTCGGCGTGAACTTCGGCGATCATCAATACGGAGAGAACCGCAGTTAGCAGCAGACGTTTCATGAAGTCCTTTCTTATTCCAACTGGCAATAAAGAAACTGCCGCAAAATGCGGCAGATTCGCAATTCAGCGAAGCGTTACAGACGACCCAGATCGTTGACCAAGGCAAGCAACATCACCCCGACCACCAAGCTGATACCGATCTGTATCCCCCAACCTTGCACCCGATCCGACAAGGGACGACCACGCGCCCACTCGATCAGATAAAACAACAGATGCCCCCCATCCAGTACAGGAATGGGCAGCAAGTTCAGAACCCCTAGGCTAATACTCAGATAAGCAAGGAAATTCAAGAAATCAGCAACGCCCGACTGGGCAGAAGCGCCCGCCACTTTAGCAATGGTTATCGGTCCACTCAAGTTTTTTACCGAGAGCTCGCCGAACAACATTTTCTTCAGTGAGTCGAGGGTCAGCACGCTCATGGTCCAAGTACGCCGGGCACCTTCGCCAATAGCAGCCAGCGGACCATAACTGACCTCGCGAAGCATTTCCGGCGGCCAATCGACGGCCTTCACCCCAGCCCCCAGATAACCACTGGCAACCTTCTCTTTACCCCGCGCGGCCAAGGTCACCGGGACGTCGATTTGAGCACCCTCACGCTCGACGCGCAGCACAATTTTGGTATCAGGACGTACACGCACCCAGTCGACGACCTGCTGCCAATCGGTCAGCACCTGGCCATCCAGCGCCAGCAAGCGATCGCCGGTTTTCAGGCCCGCCGCCTGGGCCGGGCCCTTCGGGTCGAGCTCGGCCAGAACGGGAGCGAGCGCCGGACGCCAGGGGCGAATCCCCAGGGAACGAATAGGATCTGGCTCATCGGTGCCCTTGAGCCAGTTATCGAGCACCAGTTCGCGGGGCGATTCGGCGGTCGAACCCTGCTCGCGAACCAACAACTGCAAGGTGCCGCTTTCGCCCAGACGCCGAACCAGCTGCAAGTTGACCGCCGACCACCCCACGGTGGGCTCGCCATCGATCGCAACGATTTCCTGGCCGGAACTCAGGCCAGCCTTGGCGGCAATGCTTCCAGACTCGACACTGCCGATGACCGGACGCACCTGCTCGGTACCGAGCATTGCCAGCCCCCAGAAGAACACCAACGCGAGCAGGAAGTTGGCGACAGGACCGGCGGCAACGATGGCGATACGCTGGCGTACCGACTTGCGATTGAACGACTGACCGAGCTGGTCGACGGGCACCTCACCTTCGCGCTCGTCGAGCATCTTCACGTAGCCACCCAGCGGAATGGCGGCAATCACGAATTCGGTACCTTGCCGGTCATACCAACGCAGCAGCGGCATGCCGAAGCCCACGGAGAAACGCAGAACCTTGACGCCGCAACGGCGCGCCACCCAGAAGTGACCGAATTCATGGAAGGTGACCAGCACACCCAGGGCGATCAGGGTGCCGACAATCATATAGAGCGCGCTCATCTACTTTCTCCGCAATCCTATCCAGTACCGATACGCTCGGGCTTGTCGCAACTTTACCGGCCGTTGCGACCCAGCCACTGCTCAGCCAGGGCACGGGCTTTGGCGTCCGCCGCGAACACGGCGCCCAGTTCATCGACTGCGACAACCGGTTCAAGGCTTAAAACTTCTTCGATGATACTCGCGATCTCGGGGTAGCGGATGCGCCGTTCGAGAAACGCGGCGACAGCTACCTCGTTGGCGGCATTCAACATGGCCGGGGCGCTGTTGCCAGCCTCCGCGGCCTGGCGCGCCAGGCGCAAGCACGGGAACCGCTCCTCATCAGGCGCCTGGAAGTCCAGGCGCGCCACAGCGAACAGATCCAGCGGCGGCACGCCGGAGTCGATCCGCTCCGGCCAGGCCAGGGCATTGGCGATCGGCGTGCGCATATCCGGGTTGCCCAACTGGGCCAGCACCGAACCGTCCACATAATCGACGAGCGAGTGAATCACGCTCTGAGGATGAATCACCACCTCGACCTGGGCAGGCTTGGCATCAAACAGCCAGCACGCCTCGATCAGCTCAAGGCCTTTGTTCATCATGCTGGCCGAATCGACGGAAATCTTGCGCCCCATGGACCAGTTGGGGTGGGCACACGCCTGCTCGGGCGTTACCCGCTCCAGCTCGGCCAGCGGAGTTTGGCGGAATGGGCCACCGGATGCAGTCAGCAAAATACGCCGCACCCCCACATGGCTTAACCCACGGGAAAAGTCCGCAGGCATGCACTGGAAGATGGCGTTGTGCTCACTGTCGATGGGCAGCAATACCGAACCACTCTTGCCCACCGCCTGCATGAACAGCGCGCCGGACATGACCAGCGCTTCTTTATTGGCCAGGAGAATTTTCTTGCCGGCCTCGACGGCAGCCAGGGTCGGACGCAAGCCCGCGGCACCGACGATAGCCGCCATGACCGCGTCGACTTCAGGGGCGGACGCCACTTCACACAAGCCCTCCTCGCCCACCAGTACACGGGTGCGCGAACCGGCATTGCGCAAGTCTTCCTGCAAGCTGCGCGCGGCAGCGATATGCGGGACGACAGCAAAACGGGGAGCGTGATGAATACACAGCGCCAACAACTCGGCCAGACGACTGAAACCACTCAGGGCAAAGACCTGATAACGCTCGGGATGGCGGGCAATGACATCCAGCGTGCTGAGGCCGATAGAACCGGTGGCCCCGAGAACCGTAACCTGCTGTGGGCGGCTCACAACGCAGCCATCCACAACAGTACGGCGAATACCGGAATGGCCGCGGTCAGGCTGTCGATACGGTCGAGCACGCCACCATGACCCGGCAGCAGGTTACTGCTGTCCTTGATCCCGGCCTGGCGCTTGAACATGCTTTCGGTCAGGTCGCCGACCACCGAGATGAACACCACGATAGCCGCTCCGAGCAAGCCAAGGATGATCTGCCCGAAGGACCAGCCCGCAACCAACCCCACCACTGCCGCGATCGCCAGGCTCAGCAGCAGACCACCGTACACCCCTTCCCAGCTCTTGCCCGGGCTGACCTGCGGCGCCAGCTTGCGCTTGCCGAACGCCTTGCCGGAGAAGTAGGCACCGATATCAGCGCCCCAGACCAGCACCATCACCGCCATGATCAACCAGTTGCCCAAAGGCTGCTGCTTGATGAAGACCAGGCCCTGCCAGGCCGGCAACAGAATCAGCAGACCGATCACCAGCTTGGCCGCGGCACCGGCCCAATGCTCGCTGGTACGCGGATAGGTGAGCACCAGGAAAGTCGCCAGCCCCCACCAGAGCACCGCTGCACCAAGCACCCAAGGCGCGATACCCGGCAACAGCTGCATCAGGAACAACAGCGCAGCGACCACTACTGCGTAGGCAATACGGGTCGGCTGAGCCTCGAAACCCGCCAGGCGCGCCCACTCCCAGGCCCCGAGGGTCACCACCAGCCCGATAAACAGGGCGAAGGCGGAACCTTCGAGCAGGAAAAAACCGCACAAGGCGATCGGCAGCAGGATCAGCGCAGTAATGATTCGTTGTTTGAGCATTAAACCCGGGCTCCAGCTTCGACCTGTTCGCTCGTTTTACCGAAGCGGCGCTGGCGAGAAGCGTAATCGGCCAGCGCGGCGCGCATGGCATCGTGTTTGAAGTCCGGCCAGAACAGGTCGGAGAAGTACAGCTCGGCATAAGCCAGCTGCCAGAGCAGGAAATTGCTGATGCGGTGCTCGCCCCCCGTGCGAATGCACAGGTCCGGCAACGGCAGGTCGCCAGTCGCCAGGCAGGTTTGCAACAACTCGGGGGTAATGTCGTCAGGGCGCAGGTGCCCTGCCTGAACTTCCCGCGCCAGGCGCTGAGCGGCCTGGGCGATATCCCACTGACCGCCATAGTTGGCGGCGATCTGCAGAATGAAGCGGTCACTGCCCGCGGTCAATGCCTCTGCCTCGCGCATCGCCGCCTGCAACTCAGGATGGAAACGCGAACGATCGCCAATGATGCGCAGACTGATGTTGTTCTCGTTGAGGCGCTTGGCCTCGCGACGCAACGCCTTGAAGAACAGGTCCATCAAGGCACTGACCTCATCGGCCGGCCGCTGCCAGTTCTCACTGGAGAAGGCAAACAGGGTCAGCACCTCGACCCTGGCCTCGGCACAGACCTCGATCACCGCCCGCACGGCATCCACACCCGCCTTGTGCCCGGCAACACCGGGCATGAAGCGTTTTTTCGCCCAGCGATTGTTGCCATCCATGATGATCGCGACATGGCGCGGCACCGAGGACGGCGCACTCTGCTTGGTCTTGTCCATTTAAAGCCCGACCCTTATACGGCCATCAGGTCCTTTTCTTTTTCGTCAGTTGCCTTAGCGATCTGAGCCTCGAACTCTTTGATCAGCTTGTCGATCTCAGCACCGGCGCGACGCTCTTCGTCTTCACTGATTTCCTTGTCCTTGGACAGTTTTTTCAGTTCACCCAAGGCATCGCGGCGAATATTGCGCACAGCAACACGGGCATCTTCAGCAGCGGCACGCGCCTGCTTGGTGAAGCCTTTGCGGGTTTCTTCAGTCAGCGGCGCCATTTTGATCAGCAGCAGCTCGCCAAGATTGGTCGGATTGAGGTTCAGGCCAGCACTGCCGATGGCCTTGTCGATTGCCCCAAGCATGTTGCGCTCGAATGGCACCACCTGCAGGGTCTGAGAGTCTTTCACGGTAACACTGGCCACACCGCTCAACGGAGTGTCAGTGCCATAGTAAGGCACCATCACGCTACCCAGAATGCTCGGGTGCGCCTTGCCAGTGCGGATCTGGCCGAACGCATGAGCCAGCGACTCCAGGGACTTCTTCATGCGCTCTTGGGCGTCTTTCTTGATTTCGTTGATCATTGTTCGCCTTCCTCGATCAGGGTTCCTTCAGCGCCGCCATGCACAATGTTCAGCAGGGCGCCGGGCTTGTTCATGTTGAATACGCGCAATGGCATCTTATGGTCGCGGCACAGGCAGATCGCCGTCAGATCCATGACACCCAGCTTGCGATCCAGTACTTCATCGTAGGTCAGATGATCGAACTTCTCGGCATGCGGGTCTTTGAATGGGTCTGCGGTGTACACGCCGTCAACCTTGGTTGCCTTGAGCACTACGTCGGCATCGATCTCGATCGCCCGCAAACATGCCGCGGAGTCGGTCGTGAAGAACGGGTTGCCGGTACCGGCAGCGAAGATCACCACTTCCTTGGAGTTCAGATGACGCATCGCCTTGCGACGGTCATAGTGATCGGTCACACCGACCATGGAAATGGCCGACATGACGATCGCCGAGATGTTCGCACGTTCCAGCGCGTCGCGCATGGCCAGGCCGTTCATCACAGTGGCCAGCATGCCCATGTGGTCGCCTGTTACCCGATCCATGCCGGCCGCGCTGAGCGCCGCGCCACGGAACAGGTTGCCACCGCCGATGACCAGGCCGACCTGAACGCCGATACCCACCAGTTGGCCGACTTCCAGCGCCATGCGATCCAGCACCTTAGGGTCGATCCCGAACTCTTCCGAGCCCATCAGGGCCTCGCCGCTAAGCTTGAGTAGAATGCGTTTATAGCGAGCTTGATAACCACTGCCCTGCTGAGCCATTGCGAATCTCTCCTGCGGCGTATTTTAAAAATTCTCTGCAGGCTGTTTGCAGCCTGCGTTCACTCTAGCTTGACGCTGTCACAGCGCCATCAGAACACGACTTTGTAAACCGGTTCCGAAGGCAACCAATTAAATTGGCTACCCCATTTGAAAAGAGGCTGCGCGCGTGAGCGGGCAGCCTCTTTCGGCGACAGTTGAAAAACCGTCTTACTGTTGCTTGGCAGCAGCCAGTTGTGCAGCAACTTCTTCAGCGAAGTTGTCTTCTTTCTTCTCGATGCCTTCACCTACCGCGAAGCGGGTGAACGAAACGATTTCAGCGCCGCCTTTCTTGGCCAGGGCACCTACGGTGATTTCTGGATCCTTGACGAAAGCTTGCTCAACCAGGCTGGCTTCGGCCAGGAACTTGCTGATACGGCCACCGATCATTTTTTCAACGATTTCGGCTGGCTTGCCTTTCATCTTGTCTTCGTTCAGCTGCAGGAACACGGCCTTCTCGCGCTCGATGGCTTCAGCGGAAACTTGCGATGGCAGCAGGAACTCAGGGTTGCTTGCAGCCACGTGCATGGCGATGTCCTTGGCCAGCTCCACGGAACCGCCTTTCAGGACAACCGCAACACCGATCTTGTTACCGTGCAGGTAAGTACCGACCACGTCACCTTCAACGCGAGCCAGACGACGGATGTTGACGTTCTCGCCAGTCTTGCCAACCAGCACCAGGCGATCGGCTTCTTGAGCTTCGATCAGCGGAGCGGCGTCGGTCAGCTTGTCAGCGAAAGCTTTTTCCACGCTGGCAGCAACGAATGCCTTGAAGTCATCCTGCAGAGCCAGGAAGTCGGTCTGCGAGTTGACTTCCAGCAGAACGGCGGCTTTACCGTCGTCCTTGATGGCGATGGCGCCTTCAGCAGCGATGTTGCCTGCCTTCTTGGCAGCCTTGATGGCGCCCGAAGCACGCATGTCATCAATGGCTTTCTCGATGTCGCCGCCAGCCTTAGTCAAGGCTTTCTTGCAGTCCATCATGCCTTCGCCGGTACGCTCGCGCAGTTCTTTAACCAACGCTGCAGTAATCTCTGCCATTTTCAAATTCCTCTTGGATAGGTTTTCAACCATTCCACCCGACTCAACGGGCGATCAATTCTTGAGCTGCGCTCTCGAAAACCCTTGATAGCCGCCGCACATGACAAGAACTGCAGGGGCGCCATCGGTAAATGATTTCCGAGGTGGCAAAAAGGGGGCCTAGCCCCCTTTTTGCGTACTGAGTAAACGCTAAGCGTCAGTTACTCAGGCTTCAGCTGCCGGCGCTGGAGCGTCTTCAGCGAATACTTCGGTGCCGCCAGCAACGTTGTTGCGGCCACGGATCACGGCGTCAGCCATCGAACCCATGTACAGCTGGATGGCGCGAATGGCGTCATCGTTGCCTGGGATGATGTAGTCAACGCCTTCCGGGCTGCTGTTGGTATCGACAACGCCGATGACCGGGATACCCAGCTTGTTGGCTTCGGTGATCGCGATGCGCTCGTGGTCAACGTCGATCACGAACAGCGCGTCAGGCAGACCGCCCATGTCCTTGATACCACCCAGGCTACGATCCAGCTTTTCCAGATCGCGAGTGCGCATCAGCGCCTCTTTCTTGGTCAGCTTGGCGAAGGTGCCGTCTTCCGACTGAACTTCCAGGTCACGCAGACGCTTGATGGAAGCACGGATGGTCTTGTAGTTGGTCAGCATGCCGCCCAACCAGCGGTGATCGACGTACGGCGAACCGCAACGTGCTGCTTCTTCAGCAACGATCTTGCCAGCGGAACGCTTGGTGCCGACGAACAGAATCTTGTTTTTGCCCTGGGCCAGACGTTCTACGAAAGTCAGAGCTTCGTTGAACATTGGCAGGGTTTTTTCAAGGTTGATGATGTGAATCTTGTTACGCGCGCCGAAAATGTACTTGCCCATTTTCGGATTCCAGTAACGGGTTTGGTGACCGAAGTGCACACCGGCCTTCAGCATATCGCGCATGTTGACTTGGGACATGATAGTTCCTTAATAAGTCGGGTTAGGCCTCCACGTATCCCAATGACCAACCAACAGCTTGTGCTGAGGGCACCCAGGTCATCGTGTCGACACGTGTGTGGGTTTAGGCTTTTCGGGGCATCCCCGGAAAGCGGCGCATTTTATACCACAAGAAGGGTAAAAACGGAACCCGGATTCTCATTTCCCCCGGAGCGCTTTTTGCGCCCCCCCTTGGAATCGGACCAGAATGCTCCACTGTTATAGAAAGAAGCGACGCACAGAGCCTCAGATTTGCCCCTGGGCTCTGTTAGAATCGCACCTTTGAGGCTTTTGAAAGCGCGGCGACCCCACAGCGGGCTCTGCCTTCGACACACCGTTTTCAAGCCATTCCGTGTTTATCCGCGCCACTGAGCGTCAAGAGAGCCTGTATGACCGTCACCCTCAAAACTCCCGAGGACATCGCAAAAATGCGTGTCGCCGGCAAACTGGCCGCCGAAGTGCTGGAAATGATTGCCGAGCATGTCAAACCCGGTGTAACCACCGAAGAGCTGGACCGCATCTGCCACGACTACATCGTCAATGTGCAGCACGCGATTCCCGCGCCTTTGAATTACAAGGGTTTCCCCAAATCCATCTGCACCTCGATCAACCACGTGGTGTGCCACGGCATCCCGAACGAGAAGCCACTGAAGGATGGCGACACCCTGAACATCGACGTCACCGTCATCAAGGACGGCTACCACGGCGATACCAGCCGCATGTTCCACGTCGGCACCGTGCCGGTCTGGGCCGAGCGCCTGTCGCAGATCACCCAGGAATGCATGTACAAGGCCATCGAGCTGGTCAAGCCGGGCTGCCGCCTGGGCGACATCGGCGAAGTCATCCAGAAGCACGCTGAAAAAAATGGCTTCTCGGTAGTTCGCGAGTTCTGCGGCCACGGTATCGGCAAGGTGTTCCACGAAGAGCCGCAGATCCTGCACTACGGCCGCGCCGGCACCGGCATGGAACTGAAAGCCGGCATGACCTTCACCATCGAGCCGATGATCAACCAGGGCAAGGCCGACACCAAGGTGCTGGGCGACGGCTGGACCGCGATCACCAAGGACCGCAAGCTCTCCGCGCAGTGGGAACACACCCTGCTGGTGACCGAGACCGGCTACGAGATCTTCACCCTGCGCAGCGATGACACCATCCCCCGCGTCTCGGCCTGATCCACGCAACTGCGCCCTTACCTATAGATAGAAAGGAAAGCCAATCGATGCCGCAGGTGGATCCCGAATTGTTCGACCGCGGCCAGTTCCAGGCGGAACTGGCACTGAAGGCAAGCCCTATCGCCGCCTTCAAGAAAGCCATTCGTCAGGCACGTGAAGTGCTCGACGAGCGCTTTCGCAGCGGACGGGATATCCGCCGGCTCATCGAGGACCGCGCCTGGTTCGTCGATAACATCCTGCAAAAGGCCTGGGACCAGTTCGACTGGAGCGAAGACGCCGACATCGCCCTGGTGGCGGTCGGCGGCTACGGTCGTGGCGAGCTGCACCCCTACTCGGACATCGACCTGCTGATCCTGCTGGACAGCGCCGACCACGAGGTTTTCCGCGATTCCATCGAGCGCTTCCTGACCCTGCTCTGGGACATCGGCCTGGAAGTCGGGCAAAGCGTGCGCTCGGTGGAGGAGTGCGCCGAAGAGGCCCGCGCCGACCTGACGGTGGTTACCAACCTGATGGAAAGCCGCACCATCTGCGGCCCCGAACGCCTGCGCCAGCGCATGCTCGACGTCACCAGCACCGCGCACATGTGGCCGAGCAAGGACTTCTTCCTGGCCAAGCGCGCCGAACAGAAGGCGCGGCACCACAAGTACAACGACACCGAATACAACCTGGAACCCAACGTCAAAGGCTCGCCCGGCGGCCTGCGGGACATCCAGACCATCCTCTGGGTCGCCCGTCGCCAGTACGGCACGCTGAACCTGCGGGCCCTGGCCGGCGAAGGTTTCCTGGTGGAAAGCGAGAACGCGCTGCTGGCCTCGTCCCAGGAGTTCCTGTGGAAGGTCCGCTACGCCCTGCACATGCTCGCCGGGCGCGCCGAAGACCGCCTGCTGTTCGATCACCAGCGCTCGATCGCCAAGTTGCTGGGGTTCGAAGGCAACGACGCCAAGCAGGCCATCGAAAGCTTCATGCAGCAGTACTACCGGGTGGTGATGAGCATCGCCCAGCTCAGCGACCTGATCATCCAGCATTTCGAGGAAGTCATCCTCGCCCCGGAAGACGAAGCACCGCCGCAGCCGATCAACTCGCGCTTCCAGCTGCACGACGGCTACATCGAGGCGATCAACGCCAACGTGTTCCGCCGCACGCCGTTCGCCATGCTGGAAATCTTCGTGCTCATGGCCCAGCACCCGGAGATCAAGGGCGTACGCGCCGACACCATTCGCCTGTTACGCGAAAATCGCCACCTGATCGACGACGATTTCCGCCATGACATCCGCAATACCAGCCTGTTCATCGAACTGTTCAAGTGCGAGATCGGCATTCACCGCAACCTGCGGCGGATGAATCGTTACGGCATTCTCGGGCGTTACCTGCCGGAGTTCGGCCATATCGTCGGGCAGATGCAACACGACCTGTTCCACATCTATACGGTCGACGCCCACACCCTGAACCTGATCAAGCACCTGCGCAAACTGCAGTACACCCAGGTTTCGGAGAAATTCCCGCTGGCCAGCAAGCTCATGGCCAAGCTGCCCAAGCCCGAGCTGATCTACCTGGCCGGGCTCTACCACGACATCGGCAAGGGCCGGCACGGCGACCACTCGGACATCGGTGCCGTGGACGCGGAAGCCTTCTGCATCCGCCACCAGTTGCCGCTGTGGGACACCCGCCTGATCGTCTGGCTGGTACAGAACCACCTGGTCATGTCGACCACCGCCCAGCGCAAGGACCTGTCCGACCCGCAGGTGATCCATGATTTCGCCCAGGTCGTGGTCGACCAGACCCGCCTGGACTATCTGTACGTGCTGACGGTTTCCGACATCAACGCGACCAACCCGACGTTGTGGAACTCCTGGCGCGCCAGCCTGTTGCGCCAGCTCTACACCGAGACCAAGCGTGCCCTGCGCCGCGGCCTGGAAAACCCGGTGGACCGCGAAGAGCAGATCCGCCAGACACAAAGCGCGGCCCTGGACATCCTGGTCCGCGCCGGCACCGACCCGGACGATGTCGAGCAGCTCTGGGCGCAACTGGGCGACGACTACTTCCTGCGCCACACCGCCGGCGACGTAGCCTGGCACAGCGACGCGATCCTCCAGCAGCCGGCCGACGGCGGCCCGCTGGTGCTGATCAAGGAAACCACCCAGCGCGAATTCGAGGGTGGCACGCAGATCTTCATCTATGCCCCGGACCAGCACGACTTCTTCGCCGTGACCGTGGCCGCGATGGACCAGTTGAACCTGAACATCCACGACGCCCGGATCATTACCTCGAGCAGCCAGTTCACCCTCGACACCTACATCGTGCTCGACAACGACGGCGGCTCGATCGGCAATAACCCGCAACGCGTCAAGCAGATCCGCGACGGCCTTACCGAGGCCCTGCGCAACCCTGACGACTACCCGACCATCATCCAGCGTCGGGTACCGCGTCAGCTCAAGCACTTCGCCTTCCCGCCGCAAGTGACTATCCACAACGACGCCCAGCGCCCGGTCACCGTGCTCGAACTGAGCGCTCCCGATCGCCCCGGCCTGCTGGCGCGCATCGGCAAGATCTTCCTGGAGTTCGACCTGTCGCTGCAAAACGCCAAGATCGCCACCCTGGGCGAGCGCGTGGAAGACGTGTTCTTCATTACCGACGCGAACAACCAGCAACTGTCCGATCCCCAGCTGTGCAGCCGACTGCAGGACGCCATCGTCGAACAGCTGAGCGTCAGCCACGAACCGCCTACCGCCTTGACGCGCCTGAGCATCTGACCACGCGCCACGACCCGCTTTGAGTGAGACACCGCACCGATGAACAACGCTCTGAACCAGCTGCAGCCCTACCCGTTCGAGAAACTCCGCGCCCTGCTCGGCGGCGTCCAGCCGAACCCGGCCAAGCGCCCTATCGCGCTGTCCATCGGCGAACCCAAGCACCGCTCGCCGAGCTTTGTCGCCGAGGCCCTGGCCAACAACCTCGACCAGATGGCGGTGTATCCGACGACCCTGGGCCTTCCAGCCCTGCGCGAAGCCATCGCCAACTGGTGCGAACGACGTTTTGGCGTACCCGGCGGCTGGATCGACCCGGCGCGCAACGTGCTGCCGGTCAACGGCACTCGCGAGGCGCTGTTCGCCTTCACCCAGACCGTGGTCAACCGTGGCGACGACGCGCTGGTGGTCAGCCCGAACCCCTTCTATCAGATCTACGAAGGCGCGGCCTTCCTCGCCGGGGCCAAGCCGCATTACCTGCCGTGCCTGGATGAAAACGGCTTCAACCCGGACTTCGACGCGGTACCGGCCGAGATCTGGCAGCGTTGCCAGATCCTGTTCCTGTGCTCGCCAGGCAACCCGACCGGCGCGCTGATCCCGATCGAAACCCTGAAGAAACTCATCGCCCTGGCCGACCAGTACGATTTCGTGATCGCCGCCGACGAGTGCTACAGCGAGCTGTACTTCGACGAGCAGACCCCGCCTCCCGGCCTGCTCACTGCCTGCGCCGAGCTGGGACGCCAGGACTTCAAGCGTTGCGTGGTGTTCCACAGCCTGTCCAAGCGCTCCAACCTGCCGGGCCTGCGCTCCGGCTTCGTGGCCGGCGACGCGGACATCCTCAAGGGCTTCCTGCTGTACCGCACCTACCATGGTTGCGCCATGCCGGTTCAGACCCAACTGGCCAGCATCGCCGCCTGGAACGACGAAGTGCATGTGCGCGCCAACCGCGCGCTGTATCGCGAAAAGTTCGATGCGGTGCTGGAGATTCTGGCGCCGGTGCTCGATGTGCAGCGCCCGGATGGCAGCTTTTACCTGTGGCCGAACGTGGCGGGCGACGATACCGCGTTCTGCCGTGACCTGTTCGAACAGGAGCATGTGACCGTGGTGCCGGGCTCTTACCTGTCGCGTGATGTCGACGGCAGCAACCCGGGCGCCGGTCGAGTGCGCATGGCCCTGGTAGCACCTTTGGCCGAATGCGTGGAAGCCGCCGAGCGGATCCGGGATTTCGTTCAGCGCCGTAAATAACCCACGCTGGCCTGTAGGAGCGAAGCTTGCTCGCGATGAACGATAACGCGGTGCATCAGGTGTACTGCGTCGTCTTCATCGCAGGCAAGCCTCGCTCCTACGACAGGGCTGACGTTATTTCACCTGCCCCAGATTGGCCTCGCTGAGGTCCAGCTCACCCAATACCTCGCGCAATACGTCGTCGCCGATCTGGTGCTGGCGGCTCAACCGATACAACTCCAGCCGCTGCGCCCGCAGCGCCTTCAAACGCAATTTGCGCTCCAGCAAGTCCATCTGAAACGCCAGCGCCTGGGCTTCGGCGGAATCGTTGAACACCTCCAGTTGATGACGATACTCCGACATCAGCCGCCCCTTGAGCTCGGTGGCCAGCGCTGCCTGGGCCGCATCCGGTGAATTGGCCGCATCGGCCACTTCCTCGGCCTCCAGGGCATGGATCGCCGCCTCGGCGGTTTTGCGCCAGGCGTCGCGCACTTCGGCATGGCGCTTCTCGTCAGGGCTCTTCTGGATGCCCCGCAGCAACAGCGGCAAGGCGATACAGGCGGCCACCAGGGACAACAGGATCACCCCGGCGGCAATGAAGATCAGCAGGTCGCGCTCGGGGAAGGCCTCGCCCGCCCCCAGCAACAGCGGGACCGACATGACGCCCGCCAGGGTCACCGCCCCGCGCACCCCGCCCAGCGTCAGCAACCAGCAGGAACGCGCGGTCGGCACCAGCGTCAGCTCGCCCTTGCCACGCCAGCGGCGCAACAGCCCGGACAGGCGCCAGATGCTTTGCACCCAGATGAAACGCAGCACCAGCAGCACCAGGAAGATCGCCCCGACATCCAGGCAGCGATAGAACAGGGTCGGCCACAAGGTGGTTTCGTGGCTGACCACCGCCTTGATGATGTCGGGCAGTTGCAGGCCCAGCAGCAGAAAGATCAGGCCGTTGAAGGCGAACTCCAGCAGCGACCAGACACTGCGGTTGAGCAAGCGGCTGCTGGTCTGCCGGGGCAACAGGTCGAGCCAGCTCTGCATCATCCCCGCCGCCACCGCCGAGAGGATACCCGAGGCCCCCAGGCGCTCGGCCAGCACGTAGGCGGCGAACGGCAGCAACAGCATGAACACCACATGGGTCGCCGGGTCATCCCAGCCGCGGGCGATCATCCAGGCACGCAGGCGCCCCACCAGCCAGCTCAGGGCCACGCCGACCGCCAGGCCACCCACGGCCACCAAGACAAAGGTCAGGCTGGCATTGGCCAGGGAAAACACCCCGGTCACGGCCGCCGCCAGGGCGAACTTGAAGGTCACCAGGCCGGAGGCGTCGTTCATCAGCGCCTCGCCCTGGAGCATGTGCATCAAGGGCGTCGGCAGGCGGTTCTGGGAAATCGCCGAGACCGCCACGGCGTCGGTGGGCGACAGCACTGCCGCCAGGGCAAAGGCCACCGGCAAGGGAATGGTTGGCAGCAACCAGTGAATGAAATATCCGGCACCCACCACGGTGAACAACACCAGGCCCACAGCCAGGGTCAGGATCGGGCCACGCAAGCGCCACAGGTCGCGCTTGGGCATGCGCCAGCCATCGGAGAACAGCAGCGGCGGCAGGAACAGAAACAGAAACAATTCCGGGTCCAGGGCCACGTGCAGCCCCAGGGTGGGCCAGGCCAGCAGGGCCCCGGCGGCGATCTGCAACAGCGGCAACGGCAACGGAATCACCCGTCCGACCAGCCGCGAGAGACTCACCAGCATCAGCAGGATAAGGACGGTATAAGCGGTTTGCATAAAGCGGTTTTCCCAATCGATCAGCAGCAGACTTCAGGCAACAGGTTACCGTCGAAGTGCCATATTAGCCGCTTAAGCTCGGGCCTCGCCGCTGCACAAAAGTCGCAAGCGGCCCATGCCGCTGTCACACAAAGCTACAAAGCCGGGCCTTCGCCGACGCCGAACCAGCGCGGGCATGGCATAATCCGTGACCTTTAACTCCAGCATCTCAAAAGGGGGCAATTCCTTGACCGCTTCAAGCAAAACGTTGCACCTTTTCGGCATCAAAGCCTGCGACACCATGAAAAAGGCGCGCACCTGGCTCGATGAACACGCTGTCAGCTATGACTTCCATGACTACAAAGCGGTTGGTATCGACCGTGAACACCTGGCCCAGTGGTGCAACGAGCACGGCTGGCAGGTGGTGCTGAACCGTGCGGGCACGACCTTTCGCAAACTCGACGACGAACGCAAAGCCGATCTCGACCAGGCGAAAGCGATCGAACTGATGCTCGCGCAACCCTCGATGATCAAGCGCCCGGTGCTCGATCTCGGTGACCGAACCCTGATTGGCTTCAAGCCCGATATCTACGCGGCAGAAATCAAATAACGCCTGCCCGTTCAATTTTGTAAGAGGTAACAGCATGTCCACTACCCTGTTCAGCCTGGCCTTTGGTGTCGGCACTCAAAACCGTCAAGGCGCGTGGCTGGAAGTGTTCTACGCCGCCCCCCTGGTCCAGCCATCCGCGGAAATCGTTGCCGCCATCGCCCCGGTACTGGGCTACAGCGAAGGCAACCAGGCCATCGCCTTCACCACCGCCCAGGCGGCGCAATTGGCCGAAGCACTGAAAAGCATCGACGCCACCCAGGCCGCGCTGCTGACCCGCCTGGCCGAGAGCCACAACCCGCTGGTCGCCACCCTGCTGGCCGAAGACGCCCAACTGACCTCCACCCCGGAGGCCTACCTGAAGCTGCACCTGCTGTCCCACCGCCTGGTCAAGCCCCACGGCCTGAACCTGGCCGGGATCTTCCCGCTGCTGCCGAACGTGGCCTGGACCAACCAGGGCGCGGTCGACCTTGGCGAGCTGGCCGAGCGTCAACTGGAAGCGCGCCTGCGCGGCGAGCTGCTGGAAGTGTTCTCGGTGGACAAGTTCCCGAAAATGACCGACTACGTGGTACCGAGCGGCGTGCGTATCGCTGACAGCGCGCGCATTCGCCTGGGCGCCTACATCGGCGAAGGCACCACCGTGATGCACGAAGGTTTCGTCAACTTCAACGCCGGCACCGAAGGCCCGGGCATGATCGAAGGCCGGGTTTCCGCGGGCGTATTCGTCGGCAAGGGCTCCGACCTGGGCGGCGGTTGCTCGACCATGGGCACCCTGTCGGGCGGCGGCAACATTGTGATCAAGGTCGGCGAAGGCTGCCTGATCGGCGCCAACGCCGGTATCGGTATCCCGCTGGGCGACCGCAACACCGTGGAATCGGGCCTGTACGTGACCGCCGGGACCAAGGTGGCGCTGCTGGACGAGAACAACCAGCTGGTCAAGGTGCTCAAGGCCCGCGAACTGGCCGGCCAGCCGGACCTGCTGTTCCGCCGCAATTCGGAGACCGGTGCCGTGGAGTGCAAGACCCACAAGTCGGCCATCGAGCTGAACGAAGCGCTGCACGCTCACAACTAAGCAGCGATTCGGTTCCACTGCAACCGGCCGGGCGCTTATCATCGGCGCCCGGCCTGTTCAAACGAGTTCTGCCACCATGCTTGTACCCTCCCCCTGGCGCGCTGACTTTCCGGCCATCGCCGCCCTGCAACGGCAGGACCAGACCTACCTGGACAACGCCGCCACCACGCAAAAACCCCAAGCCCTGCTGGACGCCCTGGCGCACTACTACGCCAATGGCGCGGCCAATGTGCATCGCGCGCAACACCTGCCCGGCGCTCACGCCACCCAGGCGTTCGAAAACAGCCGGCACAAGGTGGCGCAATGGCTGAATGCCGGTAACAGCGGGCAGATTATCTTCACACACGGCGCGACCTCCGCGCTGAACCTCCTGGCCTATGGCCTGGAACACCAATTCAACCCGGGCGACGAGATCGTCATCAGCGCTCTGGAGCATCACGCCAACCTGCTGCCCTGGCAGCAGTTGGCGCACCGTCGCGGCCTCAACCTGGTGGTTCTGCCACTGGACGACGACGGCCTGATCGATCTCGACGCCGCCGCTCGCCTGATCGGCCCGCGCACCCGGTTGCTGGCCGTCAGCCAGCTGTCCAACGTGCTCGGTGCCTGGCAACCCCTGCCGCAGCTGCTGGCCCTGGCCAAGGCGCACCATGCCCTGACCGTGGTCGACGGCGCCCAGGGCGTGGTCCACGGCCGCCACGATGTGCAGGCGCTGGGCTGCGATTTCTATGTGTTCTCCAGCCACAAGCTCTATGGCCCGGACGGCGTCGGCGTGCTCTACGGGCGCACCGAGGCGTTGCCAGGCCTGCGTCACTGGCAGTTTGGCGGCGAGATGGTCCAGCAGGCCGAATACCAGCACGCCAGCTTCCGCCCCGCCCCGCTGGGTTTCGAGGCCGGTACGCCGCCGATCGCCAGCGTGATCGGCCTGGGCGCGACCCTGGATTACCTCAGCGGCCTGGACCAGGACGCCGTCAGCGCCCATGAAGCTGCGCTGCACGACTACCTGCTGCATGGCCTGCTGGCCCGCAAAGGCCTGCGCCTGCTGGGCAAGCCGCAGCTGGCGCTGGTCAGTTTCGTAGTCGACGGCGTGCACAACGCCGACCTGGCGCATCTGCTGACCGAACAGGGCATTGCCGTGCGCGCCGGGCATCACTGCGCCATGCCGCTGCTGCAAAGCTTCGGCCTGGCCGGGGCGATCCGTGTGTCGCTGGCGCTGTACAACGACTCCGAGGACCTGGAGCGCTTCTTCGAGGCCCTCGATCAGGCCCTGGAGCTGTTGCGATGAGCCTGCCCGCCGAAGCCCTGGCCGCCCTCGACAGTTTTCAGGGCGCTCCCGGCTGGGAACAGCGTGCACGCTTGCTGATGCAATGGGGCGATCGCCTGGCGCCGCTGGCTGAAGCCGACAAGGTCGAGGCCAATCGGGTGCATGGCTGTGAAAGCCAGGTCTGGCTGGTGGGCACCTTGCAAGACGGTCACTGGCAGTTCGCCGCCAGCAGCGATGCGCGCTTGATCCGTGGCCTGGTGGCCCTGCTGCTGGCGCGGGTCAACGGTCTGTCCGCCGAGGAGCTGCAACGGGTGGATTTGCCGGACTGGTTCAATCAATTGGGCCTGTCGCGCCAGCTGTCGCCCTCGCGTAGCAATGGGCTGAATGCGGTATTGCAGCGGATGCGCGAGCTGGCCGGCACAACCGCTGAGCCTGGATGAGACACGGACCTGTGTAGCCGCTGCCGCAGGCTGCGATCGACTCCGCAGGAGACGTGCTCTTCAGGGCCTCGAAGCCCCTTCGGGCCTTATCGCAGCCTGCGGCAGCGGCTACAGGGGCTTGACCCGATCCGCCGGGCGCCGCACGCCAGCCACCAGCTTGTCCACCGCCTTGGTTGCCGCGACCATGCCGAAGGTCGCGGTCACCATCATCACCGCGCCAAAACCGCCGGCGCAGTCGAGTTTCACGCCATCGCCGACAAAGCTCTTCTGCAGGCAGATGCTGCCGTCCGGTTTCGGGTAACGCAGCTGCTCGGTGGAAAACACGCAAGGCACGCTGTAGTGACGGGTCACGGTGCGGGAAAAACCGTAGTCGCGACGCAGGGTCGAGCGCACTTTCGAAGCCAGCGGGTCGTTGAAGGTCCGGTTCAGGTCACAGACCTGGATCAGCGTCGGGTCGATCTGCCCGCCCGCGCCGCCGGTGGTGATGATCTGGATCTTGCGCCGCTTGCACCAGGCGATCAGCGCCGCCTTGGCATTGACGCTGTCGATGCAATCGATCACGCAGTCGATGTCCGGCGTAATGTACTCGGCCATGGTCTCGCGGGTGACGAAGTCCGCCACCGCATGCACGGTACAGGCCGGATTGATCCCACGCAGGCGCTCGGCCATGACCTCGACCTTGGCCTTGCCCACCGTGCTGTCCAGGGCGTGCAGCTGCCGATTGCTGTTGCTGACGCAGACATCGTCCAGGTCGAACAGCGAAATCTCCCCCACGCCGCAACGGGCAATGGCTTCCGCCGCCCAGGAACCGACACCGCCGACACCGACGATCGCCACATGGGCGGCGCGCAAGCGTTCCAGTCCCTCGATGCCATACAAACGGGCGACGCCAGCAAACCGCGGATCTTCTGTACTCATGACCATTACCCCAAAAACCGGCGCGCATTATAGGGCCGATGTCCGCCAAGAGCATCTTTGCCCTATGAATGGCGGTCAGGGCTGCTTTAATGAGGGAACAATCTGAAAACTCCAGCGCCTCGAACTTAAATCGAGTTGGATTGCCCAACCTGCGGCCTTCTCTTGTGCGCTGTACGCTCAGTCGAAGGCCAGTGTAGGATGCGCGCCGCTTGGCGCACGCCGACCGTTCCTCCGTTCCACACCCTTTGGAACCCGAAATAGCTATGTCATCGCGTAAATTTGGACTCAACCTGGTGGTGGTTCTGGCAATCGCCGCCCTGTTCACCGGCTTCTGGGCACTGGTCAACCGCCCGGTTTCCGCCCCCAATTGGCCCGCACAAATCTCCGGTTTTTCCTACTCGCCTTTCCAGCTGGGCCAGTTCCCGCAGAAAGACCAGTTCCCGACCGACGACGAAATGCGTCGCGACCTGGAGATCATGAGCAAGCTGACCGACAACATTCGGACCTACTCGGTCGACGGCACGCTGGAGAACATCCCCAAGCTGGCGGAAGAGTTCGGCCTGCGCGTGACCCTGGGGATCTGGATCAGCCCGGACCTGGAGCGCAACGAGCGTGAAATCACCCGTGCCATCGACATCGCCAACACCTCGCGCAGTGTGGTGCGCGTGGTGGTCGGCAACGAAGCGATCTTCCGCAAGGAAATCACCGCCGACCAGTTGAGCGTCCTGTTAGATCGCGTGCGGGCAGCCGTCAAGGTACCGGTCACCACCTCCGAACAGTGGCATGTCTGGGAAGAACACCCGGAACTGGCCCAGCACGTCGACCTGATCGCCGCCCACGTCCTGCCCTACTGGGAATTCATCCCGATGGACAAGGCCGGGCAGTTCGTCCTCGACCGTGCTCGCGACCTGAAGAAGATGTTCCCGAAAAAACCGCTGCTGCTGTCCGAGGTGGGCTGGCCGAGCAACGGTCGCATGCGTGGCGGCGCCGACGCCAGCCCGGCGGATCAGGCGATCTACCTGCGTAACCTGGTCAACAAGCTCAACCGCCAGGGCTACAACTACTTCGTGATCGAAGCCTTCGACCAGCCGTGGAAGGCCAGCGACGAAGGTTCGGTGGGCGCCTACTGGGGCGTGTTCAACGCGGCGCGCCAGCAGAAGTTCAACTTCGAAGGCCCGGTAGTGGCGATCCCGCAATGGCGCGTGCTGGCCATCGGTTCGGTGGTCCTGGCGCTGCTGTCCCTGACCCTGCTGATGATCGACGGCTCGGCCCTGCGCCAGCGCGGCCGGACCTTCCTGACCTTCATCGCCTTCCTCTGCGGTTCGGTGCTGGTGTGGATCGGCTACGACTACAGCCAGCAATACAGCACCTGGTTCAGCCTGACGGTGGGCTTCCTGCTCGCCCTGGGTGCGCTCGGGGTGTTCATCGTGTTGCTCACCGAGGCCCATGAGCTGGCCGAGGCAGTCTGGGTGCACAAGCGCCGGCGCGAGTTCCTGCCGGTCGAAGGCGACTCCAATTACCGGCCGAAAGTCTCGATCCACGTGCCCTGCTACAACGAGCCGCCGGAGATGGTCAAACAGACCCTCAACGCCCTGGCCAACCTCGACTATCCGGACTTCGAAGTCCTGATCATCGACAACAACACCAAGGACCCGGCGGTCTGGGAACCGGTGCAGGCCTATTGCGAGACCCTCGGCCCGCGCTTCAAGTTCTTCCACGTCGCGCCGCTGGCCGGTTTCAAGGGCGGCGCGCTGAACTACCTGATCCCGCACACCGCCAAGGACGCCGAAGTGATCGCGGTGATCGACTCGGACTACTGCGTCGACCGCAACTGGCTCAAGCACATGGTGCCGCACTTCGCCGACCCGAAAATCGCCGTGGTGCAATCGCCGCAGGATTACCGCGACCAGAACGAAAGCACCTTCAAGAAGCTCTGCTACGCGGAATACAAAGGCTTCTTCCATATCGGTATGGTCACCCGCAACGACCGTGACGCGATCATCCAGCACGGCACCATGACCATGACCCGTCGTTCGGTCCTGGAAGAACTGGGCTGGGCCGACTGGTGCATCTGCGAAGACGCCGAGCTGGGCCTGCGGGTGTTCGAGAAAGGCCTGTCGGCAGCGTACTACCACGAAAGCTACGGCAAGGGCCTGATGCCGGATACCTTCATCGACTTCAAGAAACAGCGTTTCCGCTGGGCCTATGGGGCGATCCAGATCATCAAGCGCCACACCGCCAGCCTGCTGCGCGGCAAGGACACCGAGCTGACCCGTGGCCAGCGCTACCACTTCCTCGCGGGCTGGTTGCCGTGGGTGGCGGACGGCATGAACATCTTCTTCACCCTCGGCGCCCTGCTCTGGTCGGCGGCGATGATCATCGTGCCGCAGCGCGTCGATCCGCCATTGCTGATCTTCGCGATCCCGCCCCTGGCGCTGTTCGTGTTCAAGGTCGGCAAGATCATCTTCCTCTACCGCCGGGCGGTCGGGGTCAACCTCAAGGATGCGTTCTGCGCGGCCGTGGCGGGCCTGGCGCTGTCCCACACTATCGCCAAGGCGGTGCTGTACGGCTTCTTCACCAGCAGCATTCCGTTCTTCCGCACGCCGAAGAATGCCGACAACCACGGTTTCTGGGTGGCGATCTCGGAAGCCCGGGAAGAGCTGTTCATCATGCTGCTGTTGTGGGGCGCGGCGCTGGGCATCTACCTGGTGCAGGGTGGCCTGCCGAGCAACGACATGCGCTTCTGGGTGACCATGCTGCTGGTGCAGTCGCTGCCGTATGTGGCGGCGCTGGTCATGGCCTTCCTGTCGTCGTTGCCAAAACCGCTTGCCGAAAGCGCGCCGGTGGCGGCTGCATAAATCGCTGCAAAGCACTAAACGGCGGCCTCTGGCCGCCGTTTTGCTTTAAGATATCCGCCATTTTGCGCGCCTTGCCCGCCGCCGCCTCTGCAGGAGCGAGCTTGCTCGCGATAGATAGCAAGAATAACGCGCAGCCCCTGATGCACTGCGCCGCTCTTGCGTCCATCGCGAGCAAGCTCGCTCCTGCAGAGAAAGAGCAGCGCCTGACCTTGCCCCAGCTTCGGAGTTTCCCCATGACGGCCCACGCCGACCTTTCGCCGACCCTGCAACTCGCCTGTGACCTGATCCGCCGCCCGTCGGTGACGCCGGTCGACGCCGACTGCCAGAAGCTGATGATGCAGCGCCTGGGCGATGCCGGCTTCAAGCTGGAGCCGATGCGCATCGAGGATGTGGATAACTTCTGGGCCACCCACGGCAAGCACGAAGGTCCGGTGCTGTGTTTCGCCGGCCATACCGACGTGGTGCCGACCGGCCCGGTCCAGGCCTGGCAGAACGATCCGTTCGACGCGCTGATCGACGAGCACGGCATGCTCTGCGGGCGCGGCGCGGCGGACATGAAAGGCAGCCTGGCGGCGATGCTGGTGGCGGCCGAGCGTTTCGTCGCCGACTACCCGGACCACAAAGGCTCGGTGGCCTTCCTGATCACCAGCGACGAAGAAGGCCCGGCGCACCACGGCACCAAGGCGGTGGTCGAGCGCCTGGCGGCGCGCAAGGAGCGCCTGGACTGGTGCATCGTCGGCGAGCCGTCGAGTACCAGCCTGGTCGGTGACGTGGTCAAGAACGGCCGTCGCGGCTCCCTCGGCGCCAAGCTCACGGTGCGCGGCGTACAGGGCCACGTGGCCTACCCACACCTGGCCAGGAACCCGATCCACCTGGCCGCAGCCGCCCTGGCCGAACTGGCCGCGGAACATTGGGACGACGGCAATGCCTTCTTCCCGCCCACCAGCTTCCAGATTTCCAACCTGAACTCCGGCACCGGCGCGACCAACGTGATCCCCGGCGAGCTGGTAGCGGTGTTCAACTTCCGCTTCTCCACCGAATCCACGGTCGAAGGCCTGCAACAGCGCGTGGCCACCATCCTCGACAAGCACGGCCTGGACTGGCATGTGGAGTGGGCGCTGTCGGGCCTGCCGTTCCTCACCGAGCCGGGCGCCCTGCTCGACGCGGTGTCGGCCAGCATCAAGGACGTCACCGGTCGCGAGACCCAGGCGTCCACCAGCGGCGGCACTTCCGACGGGCGCTTCATCGCCACCCTCGGCACCCAGGTGGTCGAGCTGGGCCCGGTCAACGCCACCATCCACCAGGTCAACGAGCGAGTGCTGGCCAGCGACCTCGACGTGCTGACCGAAATCTACTACCAGACCCTGATCAAGTTGCTCGCCTGATGCTTGCCTGCCCTATCTGCGCGGCGCCCCTGAGCGCCGTCGACAACGGTGTCGTGTGCCCGGCCGGGCACCGCTTCGACCGCGCCCGCCAGGGTTACCTGAACCTGCTGCCGGTGCAGCACAAGAACAGCCGCGACCCGGGCGACAACCAGGCCATGGTCGAAGCCCGCCGTGACTTTCTCAATGCCGGCCATTACGCCCCGGTGGCCAGGCGCCTGGCCGAACTGGCCGTCGAGCGCGCCCCGCGGCGCTGGGTCGATATCGGTTGCGGCGAGGGTTACTACACCGCACAGATCGCCCAAGCGCTGCCCCAGGCGGACGGTTATGCCCTGGACATCTCCCGGGAAGCGGTCAAGCGCGCCTGCCGTCGTGCCCCGCAGCTGACCTGGTTGATCGCCAGCATGGCCCGGGTGCCCCTGGCCGACGCCAGCTGCCAGTTCCTCGCCAGCGTCTTCAGCCCGCTGGACTGGCAGGAAGCCAAGCGCCTGCTCAGCCCAGGCGGCGGCCTGATGAAGGTCGGACCGACCAGCGGTCACCTGATGGAACTGCGCGAACGCCTGTACGACGAGGTCCGCGAATACACCGACGACAAGCACCTGGCGCTGGTGCCCGCGGGCATGGCGCTGCAACACAGTGAAACCCTGGACTTCAAGCTGACGCTGAGCCATCCGCAGGATCGCGCCAACCTGCTGGCCATGACGCCCCACGGCTGGCGCGCCAGTGCCGAACGCCGGGCCAGCGTGATCGAGCAGGCCGAGCCCTTCGAGGTCAGCGTATCGATGCGCTACGATTACTTCGTTCTGCAATAACCCATTAATCCACGACTCGAGCAGCGACTCGAGGCCGAATAAATCCGCGAATGGATTTTTCAGACCCGCAGTGAGGACATCCATGCGCCAACCGGATATCGAGATTTACCTGAAAGACGCCGACGTCGACCACAAGGCCATCGCCGCCTGGCTCGGCGCGGCCCTGGGCCCATGCAGCGAATGGGTGCAGAAAGGCCAGACCTACAAATGCAAGGCCGGCGGCGTGCCGGTGACCTGGCTGCCGAAAGCCGTGGGCAAGTGGAACAGCCTGTACCTGGAAAGCGACCAGACGCCGTGGGACGACGACATCGCCTGCGCCCGCGCCGCCTTCGCCGCGCTGAATGTCGAAGTGCGCTGCGCGCCGGGTAGCTGGGTCGAGGAAGAAGGTGAAGAATCGGCCGACCGCTGGATTCGCATCAGCGCCGACGGGGAAGAAGAGATTACCTGGCGTACCGCCTGATTTGCCCTGATCAAACCTGTAGGAGCGAGGCTTGCCCGCGATAGCGTTTAACCTGACACAACGCTATCGCGAGCAAGTCGGAACGCCGCCCGCTCGCTCCTACAAGGCACAGCGCTTACAAGCCCACTACATCCTCAGCCTGCAAACCTTTCTGCCCCTCTACCACGGCGTATTCAACCTGCTGCCCTTCGGTCAGCGAGCGGTGGCCTTCACCACGAATAGCACGGTAGTGGACAAATACATCGGCACCACCTTCACGCTGAATGAAGCCGTAGCCCTTGGCGTCGTTGAACCACTTCACGCTGCCGGTCTCGCGAGTTGCCATCAATCCATCCTCCGTCTTTTTATTATCAATCGGCTTACTGAAACGCAGCCGTGAGAACTTTCGCCTGGACCTGGGTTTCTATTGATGGGCCCCGCATGCCCAGGCGTCAGTCGGGCGAGTATATGACAGGCACAAAAACTCTCAACTCAATCTTGTTTGCCGCTTTTTTGCCGATTTTCGGTGAATCCGGCACACTAGCCGCCCCGAGCAACTGCTCGGTTTTTCCCACTAAAGCAGAAGCCGTATGACCCGCTCCCCGTTCCGCCGTCTTGTGTTTGGCACCTTGCGCCGACTGTTGTACCTCTGGGTTCGCTCGGAGACGATCAACCAGTCGTCCTTCACCCTCAACCTCGACCGCAGTCGCCCGGTGTTCTACGTCCTGCAAAACCCTTCGCTCACCGACCTCGCCGTGGTCGATACCGAGTGCACCAAGGCCGGGCTGCCGCGCCCGGTGCTACCGGTCTCGGTGGGCAACCTGCTGGAACCCGCCGCGTTCTTCTACCTGACCCCGGCCCCCGACTGGCTCGGCCGCCAGGACAAGCGCGGCGCGCCACCGACCCTGACCCGCCTGGTCAGCGCCCTGAGCCAGAATGCCGCCGAAGACGCGCAGATCATTCCGGTCAGCGTGTTCTGGGGCCAGTCGCCAGACAGCGAATCGAGCCCGTGGAAACTGCTGTTCGCCGACAGCTGGGCAGTCACCGGGCGCCTGCGCCGGCTGTTGAGCATCATGATCCTGGGCCGCAAGACCCGGGTGCAATTCTCCGCGCCGATCCACCTGCGCGAGCTGATCGAGCACAACAAGGGCCACGAACGCACCGTGCGCATGGCCCAGCGCATCCTGCGGGTGCACTTTCGCAACTTGAAGGCCGCGGTGATCGGCCCGGACATTTCCCACCGCCGCAACCTGGTCAAGGGCCTGCTGAACCAGCCGCTGGTCAGGCAGGCGATCCTCGACGAAGCCGAACGGGAAAAGATCTCCCCGGAAAAAGCCAAGGCCGTGGCCCTGCGTTATGGCAACGAGATCGCCTCGGACTACACCTTCACCGCGATCCGCTTCCTCGAAGTGGTGCTGAGCTGGTTCTGGAACAAGATCTACGACGGGATCAAGGTCAACCACATCGAAAGCGTGCAGAAAGTCGCCCCGGGCCACGAAGTGATCTACGTGCCCTGCCACCGCAGCCATATCGACTATCTGCTGCTGTCCTACCTGCTGTTCCGCAACGGCCTGACCCCGCCGCACATCGCCGCCGGGATCAACCTGAACATGCCGGTGATCGGTAGCCTGCTACGCAGGGGTGGAGCCTTCTTCATGCGCCGCACCTTCAAGGGCAACCCGCTCTACACCTCGGTGTTCAACGAATACCTGCACACCTTGTTCACCAAGGGTTTCCCGGTGGAGTACTTCGTCGAGGGCGGGCGCTCGCGCACCGGGCGCATGCTGCAACCAAAAACCGGGATGTTGGCCATCACCCTGCGCAGCTTCCTGCGCTCCTCGCGCATGCCGATCGTCTTCGTGCCGGTGTACATCGGCTACGAACGCGTGCTGGAAGGCCGTACCTACCTGGGCGAACTGCGCGGCGCGAGCAAGAAGAAGGAGTCGATCTTCGACATCTTCAAGGTCATCGGCGCCCTCAAGCAGCGCTTCGGCCAGGTGGCGGTGAACTTCGGCGAGCCGATCAAGCTGGCCGAGTTCCTCGACCAGGAACAGCCGGGCTGGCGCGCCCAGGAGCTGGGCCCGCAGTTCAAGCCGGCGTGGCTCAACGAAACCACCAACCGCCTGGGGGAAAAGGTCGCCCAGCACCTGAACGAGGCGGCGGCGATCAACCCGGTCAACCTGGTGGCCCTGGCGCTACTGTCCACCAGCCGCCTGGCCCTCGACGACCGCGCCATGGCCCGGGTCCTGGACCTGTACCTGGCACTGCTGCGCAAAGTCCCCTATTCGCCCCATACCACCCTGCCGGAAGACGATGGCCGGGCCCTGATCGAGCACGTGAAGGACATGGACCTGCTGTCCGAGCAGAGCGATGCCCTGGGCAAGATCCTCTACCTGGACGAGCAGAACGCCGTCCTGATGACCTACTACCGCAACAACGTGCTGCACATCTTCGCCCTGCCGGCGTTGCTGGCGAGCTTCTTCCAGAGCTCGTCGCGCATGAGCCGCGAACAGATCCTGCGTTACACCCGGGCGCTGTACCCCTACTTGCAGTCGGAGCTGTTCATCCGCTGGTCCCTGGACGAACTGGACGGGGTGATCGACCAATGGCTCGACGCCTTCGTCGAGCAAGGCCTGCTGCGCTTCGAGAAGGACCTGTACCTGCGTCCGGCGCCGAGTTCGCGACACTTCGTGCTGCTGACCCTGCTGTCCAAGAGCATCGCCCAGACCCTGCAGCGTTTCTACATGGCCATCTCGCTGCTACTCAACAGCGGCCAGCGCAGCATCAGCGCCGAAGAGCTGGAAGACCTGTGCACGGTCATGGCCCAGCGCCTGTCGATCCTGCACGGCCTGAATGCCCCGGAGTTCTTCGACAAGAGTCTGTTCCGCCACTTCATCCAGACCTTGCTGGAGCAGGACGTGCTGCGCCGCGACGAGGCCGGCAAGCTGAGCTACCACGAACTGCTCGGCGAGCTGGCCGAAGGCGCGGCCAAGCGCGTGCTACCGGCGGAGATTCGCCTGTCGATCCGCCAAGTAGCCCTGCACCGCAGCGAAGATGCCGCCGAGCAGGTCGCCGCCCCGCAACAAAGCGACTAGATTCTTATCGGCGCCAGGCGGTTTCTGGCGCCCCCGATACGGAGATCCATCATGAAGAAGCTCACCCTGCTCGCCCTTACCACCCTGCTCGGGGCCTGTAACAGCATGCAACCTGCCAGCAACGCCAGCCTCGACGGCGAAGTCTTCTACCTGCAACGCATCGCCCTGCCGCCAGCCGCCACCCTGAGCGTCAGCCTGCAGGACGTGTCGCTGGCCGACGCCCCCGCGGTGGTGCTGGCCGAACAGAAAGGCCCGGTCAAAGGCCAGGTGCCGCTGCCCTTCCACCTCAGCTACGACCCGGCCCAGGTCAAACCCGGGCACCGTTATTCGGTCAGCGCACGGATCGAAATGGCCGGCAAACTGCTGTTCGTCACCACCGAGCACAACGGGGTGAAACTCGACGGCAGCGACCCGCAACCGCTGAAAATCCGCGTCGACGCGGTTCGTTAATCCCTTTTCTCGAACAAGGAAGCTGCCATGCTCCGTTCCTCCCTTCGCTTCACCAGCCTGTGCGCCGGCCTGCTGATCTCTGCCAGCGCCTTGGCGCTGTCGCTCGGCGACCTGTCGCAGCAAGACGCCACCGGCGGCCTCAAGGACGCCCTGACCCAGGGTGCCCAGGTCGCGGTCAAGCAGCTGGGCACCGCCGGCGGTTTCAGCAATAACCCGGACGTGCGTATCGAGTTGCCGGGCAACCTCGGCAAAGTGGCGAAGAAAATGAAGCAGTTCGGCATGGGCGCCCAGGTCGAGGAACTCGAGACCAGCATGAACAAGGCCGCCGAGGCCGCCGTGCCACAGGCCCAGGCGCTGTTGGTGGATGCGGTGAAGAAGATGAGCGTGGAGGACGCCAAGGGCATTCTCGGCGGCGGCAAGGACTCCGCCACCCAGTACCTGAGCAAGACCAGCCGCGAGCAGATCCGCGTGAAGTTCCTGCCAATCGTCAAGCAGGCCACCGACCAGGTGGGCCTGGCCAAGCAGTACAACGCCTTCGCCGGCCAGGCCGCCACCTTCGGCGTGCTGGATGCGAAGAACGCGAATATCGAAAGCTACGTGACCGAACAGGCGCTCAACGGCCTGTTCGAGATGATCGGCAAGCAGGAAGCGACCATTCGCGAGAACCCGGCGGCAGCGGCCACCAGCCTGGCGAAGAAGGTGTTCGGTACCCTCTAACCCCTACCTGTAGGAGCGGCCGGTCGACGCTCGATTGCCCGCGATGGCCTCACTGCGGTGTGTCTGGCACACCGTGGCGTCTAGATCGCGGGCAAGCCTCGCTCCTACAGGCGAATCAGGTTTTCTTGACCCTGAACCACGCCGCATACAACGCCGGCAAGAACAGTAGGGTCAGCGCTGTCGCCACAATCAGCCCCCCCATGATCGCCACCGCCATCGGCCCGAAGAACACGCTGCGCGACAGCGGGATCATCGCCAGCACCGCCGCCAGGGCAGTCAGCACGATCGGTCGGAAGCGCCTTACCGTCGCCTCGATGATCGCCTGCCACGGCTTGAGCCCGGCGGTGATGTCCTGCTCGATCTGATCCACCAGGATCACCGAGTTGCGCATGATCATCCCCGACAGCGCGATCGTACCGAGCATCGCCACGAAGCCGAACGGCTGGCGGAACACCATCAGGAACAGGGTCACCCCGATCAGCCCCAGCGGCGCGGTGAGGAACACCATCGCCGTGCGTGAGAAGCTGCGCAGTTGCAGCATCAGCAGGGTCAGCACCACCACGATGAACAGCGGCACGCCGGCCTTCACCGAGTTCTGCCCGCGGGCCGAGTCTTCCACGGTGCCGCCGACATCCAGCAGGTAACCGTCCGGCAGTTCGGCGCGAATCGGCTCCAGGGTCGGCAGGATCTGCTGCACCAGGGTCGCCGGTTGTTCCTTGCCGTAGATATCGGCGCGCACGGTGACGTTCGGCAGGCGGTTGCGGTGCCAGATGATGCCTTCCTCGAAGCCGTACTCCAGGGTCGCGACCTGCGACAGCGCCACGCTCTTGCCGTTGTCGGTGGGCACCGCCAGGCTCGACAGCAGCGACAGCTCGGTACGTTCATGCAAGGTCCCGCGCAGCAGGATTTCGATCAACTCGTTGTCTTCGCGGTACTGGCTGACACTGGAACCGGTCAGCGAGCTTTGCAGGAACTTTGCCAGGTTGGCCGTGCTCACGCCCAGGGCCCGCGCACGGTCCTGATCGATATTGAGGTAGACCACCTTGCTCGGTTCTTCCCAGTCCAGGTGCACGTTGGTCACATGGGGGTTCTCGCGCACTTTGGCCGCGACCTTGCGCGCCAGGGCCCGCACTTCCTCGATGTGCTCGCCGGTGACGCGGAACTGCACCGGGTAACCCACAGGCGGGCCGTTCTCCAGGCGAGTGACCCGCGAGCGCAGGGTCGGGAACTGTTCGTCGAGGGTTTCGATCAGCCAGCTGCGCAGGCTTTCCCGCTCCTCGATGGTCTTGGCCAGCACCACGAACTGGGCGAAGCTCGCCGCCGGCAGTTGCTGGTCCAGGGGCAGGTAGAAACGTGGCGAACCGGTGCCGACGTAAGCCACGTAGTTATCGATGCCGGCGTGCTCCTTGAGCATCGCCTCCAGGCGCTTGACCTGGTCGGCGGTGTTGCTCAGGGACGCGCCCTCGGCCAGCTTCAGGTCGACCATCAGTTCCAACCGCCCGGAAGCCGGGAAGAACTGCTGCGGCACGAAACGGAACAGCATCACCGAGGCAATGAACAGCAGCACGGTCAGGGCGATCACGGTCTTGCGCCGGCGCACGCACCATTCCACCATCCGCCGCACCCGCTGATAGAACGGCGTGCCGTACGGATCGGGCTGGCCGTCACCGTTGCCGTGCTTGGCCGCATGCAGCTTGGCCAGGTCCGGCAGCAGCTTCTCGCCCAGATAGGGCACGAACACCACCGCGGCGATCCATGAAGCCAGCAGGGCGATGGTCACCACCTGGAAGATCGAGCGGGTGTATTCGCCGGTGCCGGACTGCGCCGTGGCGATCGGCAGGAAACCCGCGGCGGTGATCAGGGTACCGGTGAGCATCGGGAACGCGGTGCTGGTCCAGGCGTAGCTGGCGGCCTTGAGCCGGTCGTAGCCCTGCTCCATCTTGATCGCCATCATCTCCACCGCAATGATCGCGTCGTCCACCAGCAGGCCCAGGGCCAGCACCAGCGCGCCGAGGGAAATCTTGTGCAGGCCGATCCCCAGGTAATACATGGTGGCGAAGGTCATCGCCAGCACCAGCGGAATCGCCAGGGCCACCACCATGCCGGTGCGCACGCCGAGGGAGAAGAAACTCACCAGCAGCACGATCGCCAGGGCTTCCACCAGCACCTGGACGAACTCGCCGACGCCGGTCTTCACCGCGGCCGGCTGGTCGGAAACCTTGCGCAGTTCCATGCCGGCGGGAAGGGTTTTCTGGATCCGGGCGAACTCCAGCTCCAGCGCCTTGCCCAGCACCAGGATGTCGCCGCCGTCCTTCATCGCCACCGCCAGGCCGATTGCGTCCTGGCCCATGAAGCGCATGCGCGGCGCCGGTGGATCGTTGAAGCCGCGGCGTACGTCCGCCACATCGCCGATCCGGAAGGTGCGGTCGGCCACCCGGATCGGGAAATTGCCGATCTGCTCGACGCTCTGGAAATTACCGGACACGCGCAATTGCAGGCGCTCGCTGCTGGTCTCGAAGAAACCGGCGGTGGACACCGCGTTCTGCTCCTCCAGGGCCTGTTGCACCGCCGTCAGCGGCAGACCAAGGGTTGCCAGCTTGACGTTCGACAGCTCGATCCAGACTTTCTCGTCCTGCAAGCCCAGCAGCTCGACCTTGCCCACGTCCTTGACCCGCTGCAGCTGGATCTGGATGCGGTCGGCGTAATCCTTGAGCACCGCGTAGTCGAAACCGTCGCCGGTCAGCGCGTAGATATTGCCGAAGGTGGTGCCGAACTCGTCGTTGAAGAACGGGCCCTGGATACCCGGCGGCAAGGTATGGCGGATATCGCTGATTTTCTTGCGCACCTGATACCAGAGCTCGGGGATCTGGTTGGAGTGCATCGAGTCGCGCGCCATGAAGGTCACCTGGGACTCGCCCGGGCGGGAAAACGAGACGATGCGCTCGTACTCGCCGGTTTCCATCAGCTTCTTTTCAATACGCTCGGTGACCTGCCGGGAAACCTCCTGGGCCGTGGCGCCCGGCCAGTTGGTGCGGATCACCATGGCCTTGAAGGTGAAGGGTGGGTCTTCGCTCTGGCCCAGCTTGGTGTAGGACAACGCCCCGACAATGGCCAGCAACAGCATCAGGAACAACACGATCTGGCGGTTGCGCAACGCCCATTCGGAAAGATTGAAACCCATCGGGGATTACTCCTTGGCCGCCAGGTTGACCACGCGGTTGGAGCGATCCACCGGGCGTACCTGCTGCCCCTCATGGAGCACATGCACACCCGCCGCCACTACCCAGTCACTGACCCCGAGGCCTTCGAGCACCGGTACGCTCTTCTCGCCGAAGGCACCGAGACGCACCGGGGTCTTTTTCAGGGTGTTGTTGGCGTCGACCCGCCAGACATAGGCGGCACCGTTTTCCGCGGTCACCGCCGACAGCGGCACCGACAGCGGCACACTGGCCGCGGTCTGGATGAATACCCGGGCGCTCTGCCCCAGTTCGGCCGGAACCTTGCCGGCGGTAAAGGCGATGCGGGCGGCGAAGGTGCGCGAACGTGGGTCGGCGGCCGGCGACAACTCACGGATCTGTCCGGCGAAGCGCTGGTCGGGCTGGCTCCACAACTCCACCGACACCGGCTGGCCGATGCGAAAGCGGCCGAAACCCTGCTCCGGCAGGCTGATCAGCACTTCCCGCTCGCCGTCGGTGGCCAGGGTAAAGACGGTCTGGCCGGCGGCAACCACCTGGCCGACCTCGACCGTACGCCGGGCCACGACGCCATCCTGGGGCGCGCGCAGCACGGCGTAGCCGGCCTGGTTGCTGGCCACGTCGAACTCGGCCTTGATCTGCTTGAGCCGGGCCAGGCCCGAGCGATACAGGTTCTCGGCGTTGTCGTACTGGGAACGGCTGACCAGTTGCCGGTCCATCAGGGTCTTGTAGCGGTCGCGCTCGGAGCGCACCAGGTTCAGGTTGGCTTCGGCCGCTGCCACCTGGGCCCGGGTGGCTTCCAGTTGCAGCCGCACGTCCTGCGGATCGAGCTCGGCCAATGGCTGGTCGGCTTTCACCCGCTGCCCCTCATCGACCAGTCGTCGGCTGACCTTGCCCCCAATCCGGAACGCCAGGTCCGGTTCGTAACGCGCGCGGACCTCGCCGGGGTAGCTGTCCATGGCCTGTGCCGCGGGCTCCGGTTGCACCACCATGGCTGGGCGAACGGTAGTTTGCGCCGTTTCTTCATGCCCGCACGCGGACAGCAGAACGGCCAGGCTGACGGGCAACGCGAGGGGTAAGGCATAGCGGAACATGGTGAGGGACCTTTCGCTAAGGGTGCTTCGAATAATTATACTGGCGGGTATGTTATTAATAGCAAACTCACCAGTCCAGTATTAAAGCGAAGAATGTCCGACAATCTTTCCACCCCAAACGGCCCCGGCCGCCCCAAGGACCTGGCAAAACGCCAGGCCATCCTCGAAGCCGCGAAAGCGCTGTTTCTGAGCAATGGCTACGCCAACACCAGCATGGACGCGGTGGCCGCCGAAGCCGGTGTTTCCAAGCTGACGGTGTACAGCCATTTCAACGACAAGGAGACACTCTTCTCCTCCGCGGTAATGGCCAAGTGCGAGGAGCAACTGCCGACGCTGATCTTCGAGCTGCCTGCCGGCATGCCGATCGAAAGCGTGTTGCTGAACATTGCCCGGGGCTTTCACCTGCTGATCAACAGCGAAGAATCCTTGAACCTGCATCGCCTGATGCTGGCCCTGGGCAGCCAGGACCCGAAGCTCTCGCAGATCTTCTTCGAGGCCGGCCCCCTGCGCATGCTGCAAGGCATGGAGCGGCTGTTGGCCCGGATCGACCAGAGCGGTGCCCTGAGCATCGACAAACCGCGCAATGCCGCCGAGCATTTCTTCTGCCTGCTCAAGGGCACGGCGAACTTTCGCCTGCTCTACGGCTGCGGCGAGCCTCTGAGCGACGAAGCCGCCGAAGAGCATGTGCGGGAAGTGGTGGGGTTGTTCATGCGCGCGTATCGGCCGGAGTCGGCCTGAGGGCGGGTGGCGACGCAGCGAGCGGGACGCCCGGTCCCTGCTCGCTACAAAGGCCCGAAAGCCCCGATGAAGATCAGGCCTTGAGCGCCTTCTTCGGATAGATATCGTAGCGGCTGGACTTGCCGTCCAGCGCATGGCTCGGCTTGGGGCCGGCGATGCACGGCGCCTTGCGCGGGCGCTTGACCACCACCCGGTGGCTGGCCAGGGCCAGGGCGGCCTCCAGCAGCGCCGGGGCATCCGGGTCGTCCCCGACCAGCGGGCGGAACAGGCGCATTTCCTTCTTCACCAGCGCGGTCTTTTCCCGATGCGGAAACATCGGGTCCAGGTAGATCACCTGAGGCGGCTCGCCCTCCCAGTTGCGCATGACCTCGATCGAGTTGCCCTTGAGCAGGCGCATGCGCGCCACGATCGGCGCCACTTCGAAATCCTCTCCGGCCCGGGCCAGGCCATCCTCCAGCAAGGCACCGATCAATGGCTGGCGTTCGATCAGGCTCATCTCGCAACCCAGGCTGGCCAGGACGAACGCATCCTTGCCCAGCCCCGCCGTGGCATCCAGGATCCGCGGACGCACGCCCTGGGCGATCCCCACCGCCTTGGCGATCATCTGCCCGCTACCGCCACCGTACAGCCGCCGATGCGCCGCGCCGCCTTCGACAAAGTCTACGCGCACCGGTCCTGGTGCATCGGCGCCGAGCTGTTGCAGTTGCAAGCCCTGCTCACCGACCTGCAGGGCGAACTCCGCGTCGTCGATCTGCAAGGGCAGCCCCAGTCGCTCGGCCCAGTGCGCCGCCTGCGGCTGGAATGCATCGGCCAAGGCCTCGACTTTGATGCGGCAGGCCGCTGGTTGCTCACTCATCTGAAAACACGCTCAAAAAATTAATGATCGGCAAAAACTGCCGATAAAAGAACTATCCGGCATTTTGCCAGAGCTGAGCGTCGACCCGAGAGAAATGTCAGACATTCGAAGCCTATCCATTGGCGTCATATCGCCCCACGGCGATTACGGCCTCAAAAATTCCCAGGCACTGAGCGGCGTCAGCCATCTGTGGCAGGATTTTTTTGCCCAGGCGCTGGCCGAGCAGCGCGGCGATGGCACGAAGGTCACTGACGACAGCTCTCGGGTGGCCGTGGACGGCCCGACCGAACCCCATGGCGGCAGCGACCTACTGACGCAAATCGTTACCCAGCGCCATTGCGACGTCCAGGACACCGAGATCCGCCCGCCGGAGCCGCTGTTCCTGCCGATCGCCGAGTTCGAACTGGAGCTGCTGGACAAACCCTTTGCGCCCTTCCCACCAGAAGAAATCGTCGCCCAGCAACGCCAGCAAGACTTCGAAAGCGGCTGGGTACGCCCCATTGTCCTCAATGCCGGCCAGCCCCTGCCCGAGCCGAGCCCGGCGCCGCAACCACGGCCGTTGCACCTGCCGATCGCCGAATTCGAAATGGACCTGCTGGACAAACCGTTTCCGCCCTTCCCGCCGGAAGAGCTCATCGAGCAGCAGAAACAGTTCGATTTCGATACCGGCTGGGCGCGTCCGCTGATCCTGCAGAACCTGCGGATCGCCGCCTGACCTTCAACCGGCCGCGTCAGGCACTCATTAGCCTGAGCGCAGTCAGCAACGACACTTTCCCGTCCCGCTCAACCCTTGAACAACTGGTTGATCTGCCCGAACGGCATGGCCTGGTCGGCAAAGTCGAAGCTGCCGTGCTCGCGAATTTCCTGCGCCGCCTGGTAGAAGGCGCCGTAGGCGGCCCGCGCCAGGGTCGAGCCGACGCTGATCCGTCTCACCCCCAGCTCGCTCAGTTGCGACACGGTCAATTTCAGGCCGCCCGACATCAGCACGTTGACCGGCTTCGGCGCCACCGCGCGGACCACGGCGATGATTTCCTCGGCCGAGCGCAGCCCGGGCGCATACAACACATCGGCGCCGGCCTCGGCATAGGCTTGCAGGCGGCGAAGGGTGTCCGGCAGATCCTGCCGGCCATGCAGCAGGTTCTCCGCCCGCGCCGTGAGTACAAAGGGAAAAGGCAATTGCCGCACCGCGGCGACCGAGGCCTCGATACGCTCGACCGCCAGCTTGAAGTCATAGATCGGATCATCGGCCCGGCCCGTGGCGTCTTCGATGGAGCCGCCCACCGCCCCGCAAGCGGCCGCTTGGCGCAGGGTCCGGGCACAACCTTCGGGGCTGTCGGAAAAACCGTTTTCCAGGTCCACCGCCACCGGCAGATCGCTGGCCCCGACTATGGCGCGAACGTTGCCCAGGGTGTCGTCCAGGGACAAGGCGCCTTCAGCGTCGGGGCGGCCCAGGGAGAACGCAAAACCGGCGCTGGTGGTCGCCAGGGCCTCGAAACCGAGGCTGGCCAGCATCTTGGCGGAGCCCGCGTCCCAGGGGTTGGGAATCACGAAGGCCCGATCACGTTCATGCAGGGCCTTGAAGGTTTGGGCTCGAAGGGTTTGCGCATCCATTGGCGGACTCCTGGGCAGGGACATGATCCCGCCTCAGAGCAAGCCGAGTTGCTCCGCGGCGGGCTCTCTGTATAGCTCAGGCAAGGCCGGCAATCCAGGCAGGCGCTCCATCAGGCGCGCGTGGAAACGCCGCGCCAGCTCGGCGGCCAGGCGGTTGTCGGCGGTGTGCAGGAAGATGTAGGGGGTTCGCCCTTCCTCGATCCAGCCGGCGACCTTGTCGATCCAGGGCACCAGGAACGGATCATTGGCCTCGAGCTGCGGATGACCGATAAAGCGTACCTGGGGAAACTGGGTGAAGGCCGCAGGGCGCGGCGGCACCTTGGGTTTCTTCGATTGCGCATGGAGCACCGACGGCTCGCTGGAAGTGCAACTGAACAAGGCGCGCGGGTCGAGGCAGATGCGCTCCACGCCGCGATCCAGCAGCAGGCGATTGAGCATGCGCTCGGCATCGCCCTTGGCGAAGAAGTCCCGATGCCGGACTTCCACCGCCAGCGGCCGCTCCAGGCCATCGATAAAGCCCGCCAGCTCGGCCAGGCGTTGTGGCGTGAAGCTCGCAGGCAGTTGCAGCCACAACGGCGAAACCCGCTCGCCCAGTGGGCTGAGCAACTGCAGGAAACTCTCGGCCGCGCCCAGCTGCTCGCGCAGGTCGCCGCCATGGCTGATGTCGCCGGGAAACTTGGCGGTGAAGCGGAAATGTTCCGGCATGGTCTGCGCCCAGCGCTGCACCGTGGCCTCGGCCGGGCGCGCGTAGAAGGTGGTATTGCCTTCCACGGCATTGAAGACCTGGCAATACAGGCCGAGAAAATCCGTCGGCCGCGCACTTTCCGGGTACAGGTACTCACGCCAGGCGTTTTCGCTCCAGGAGGGACAACCGAGGTAGTAAGGCAGCAACATCAGATGTGCAGGTCGAGACCCACCACTTCCATATCCCAATCGACGAAACCGGCGGTGGTCAGGTAGCTGGCCAGGGCGTTGGCGACGCTTCTTTTCATGGCGCGCTGGAAGATCATGTCCTGTGGACGGGCGGGAAGATTGCCGGTGCGCCCGGCAGAAGCCTGGGAGCGCGCCTGGGCAGGAGGCTCGGGTGGGACGTCGACGGCATCTGCGTCCTCGAGGGAGTCGTCCAGCAGCACACTGCCTTTGCGAGGCTTGCGCTTGATGGGGTAGGACTGAGAGGAAATGCCGTCTATGCGCATAAATACATGCCCGATATCAATGATGGCAATTTAGCGGCACCCAGCCGACTACGCAAATGCCCGAGTGATAACTAGAACACAGAAAATGCAAAAGGTTTAAAAGCCGCCGGAAACTGCCGCGAAAACCTGACGATTGGCACGTTCATCGCTGGGATTCATGCTGGCAAACGGCCCTGTAGCGCAGTCAGCGCGCCTTGGGCGTGGCCACCTTGTCCCGCAGGTACACCGGTTGCGCCTCGTCCGCCGGGATCGCCTCGCCGCGTTCCCAGGCAAAGCGCGCCAGGGTCAGCAAATCTTCGGCGTGGGGCAACATGCCCGCGTCCTGGCCGCTGAGTTCGACGCCGATACGCTCGGCGTAGCCCCAGCCGGTGCCCGCGCCGAACCAGGCGCCGCTGGCGTCCGCCGGCAATGCGACGGCTTCCGGCGGCAGCACCGCTTCGGCCCCGGCCAGGCGCATCTCGCCAGCCACTTCGCGGTAGCAGCCCCAGTAGACTTCATCCATCCGCGCATCGATGGCGGCGGCCACCTGGGTCGCGCCGTGTTCGCGCAAGGCCCGCTGCGCCAGCACCGCCAGGTTCGACACCGGCAGCACCGGGCGCTCCAGGGCGAAGGCCAGGCCCTGCACCACGCCAATGGCGATCCGCACCCCGGTGAAGGCCCCCGGGCCACGACCGAAGGCAATGGCATCGACGGCCTGCAGGCTGGTGCCAGCATTGGCCAGCAGCTTCTGGATCATCGGCAGCAGCTTCTGCGCATGCAGGCGCGGGATCACCTCATAGTGGCTCGTCACCTTGCCGTCGTGCAGCAAGGCAACCGAGCAGGCTTCAGTCGCGGTGTCCAGGGCCAGCAAGGTGCTCATCGATGTTTCCATAAGGCAGAGGGAATTGAAAAAGTGACGCATTATAAACAGCAACGGCCCGCAAGCGGGCCGTTGAAGATGAAGCCGGTACGACAGGTCAGTTCAGCGCTTCGAGCACCTTGCTGGTGATCGACTCGACCGAACCGACGCCGGCGATGTGGCTGTACTTCGGCTTGCCCTGATTGGCGGCCAGGCCTTGGTAGAACTCCACCAGCGGCTTGGTCTGGGAGTGGTAGACCGACAGGCGATGACGCACGGTTTCTTCGGTGTCGTCTTTACGCTGGACCAGGTCTTCACCGGTGATGTCGTCTTTACCGGCGATTTTCGGCGGATTGTAGACAGTGTGGTAGACGCGGCCCGAGGCCTCGTGTACACGGCGACCGGCAATACGCTGGACGATCTCTTCGTCGTCGACGGCGATTTCGACCACGTTGTCCAACTCGACACCGGCCTTGACCAGCGCTTCGGCCTGAGGAATGGTGCGCGGGAAGCCGTCGAACAGGAAACCCTTGGCACAATCGGCCTGGCTGATGCGTTCCTTGACCAGGTTGATGATCAGGTCATCGGAGACCAGGCCACCGGCGTCCATCACGCTCTTGGCTTTCAGGCCCAGCTCGGTGCCAGCCTTGACCGCTGCGCGCAGCATGTCGCCGGTGGAGATTTGCGGAATGCCGAATTTTTCAGTGATGAACTTTGCCTGAGTACCTTTACCGGCCCCGGGAGCTCCCAGCAGAATTACGCGCATCGATGTGCTCCTCAATTTTTTATTTAGAAACGCTCGGATTCGCCTCGTGGGGCCAATCTCGGAAATGGGATAGTGGCCGCCCAAACGGCCAAAGGCTGATCAAGATACACAGCCGACACAGCGCACACAAGCAGCCGAAAGTCGGAGCAACCCGCCGACTTTATGCCCTGGCGACAGGGTGTTGCTGGTCGCAACCCCATAACAAAGTGTCGCCTGGCGACGGTCGCCAGCCCTTTCGGGCCAGCGCTCGAAGTACCGCGCCAAGCCACTGAAAACCCCGGCAATTACCTTAGCCGGTATTACGCAAACCGGCGGCAATCCCCGCCACAGACACCAGCAGCGCCCGTTCCACCGGGCTGTCCTGCGCGCCGTCCTGGCGCCGCGAACGGGCCAGCAGTTCGGCTTGCAATAGATGGAGCGGATCCAGGTAGGTATTGCGCAGGCGAATGAACTCCAGGGTGTCAGGGCTATGTGCCAGTAACTGCGACTGACCGGTCAGCCCCAAGACCACCGAACACGCCTGCGACAATAAGTCGCGTAAATGCGCACCCAATGGCAGCAGCGCCGGTTCGACCAATCGCTCGTCGTAGGAACGGGCGATATCCGCGTCGGCCTTGGCCAGCACCATCTCCAGCATGTCGATGCGCGTGCGGAAAAACGGCCACTGTTCGCGCATCTGCCCCAGCAACTCGCCCTCCCCGCGCTCCAGGGCCTTGCTCAAGGCGGTTTCCCAGCCCAGCCAGGCCGGCAGCATCAGGCGTGTCTGGGTCCAGCCGAATATCCACGGGATGGCCCGCAGGCTTTCGATGCCGCCGGCGCGCCGCTTGGCCGGCCGGCTGCCCAGTGGCAGGCGCCCCAGTTCCTGCTCCGGCGTGGACTGGCGGAAATACTCGACGAACTGCGGGTTCTCCCGCACTACCGCGCGATAGGCCTTCACCCCATCGTCGGCCAACTCGTCCATCAGGTCGCGCCATGCCGGCTGAGGCAATGGCGGCGGCAACAAGGTCGCCTCCAGCACCGCCGCCAGGTAGAGATTGAGGTTCTGCTCGGCGATGTCCGGCAGGCCGAATTTGAAACGAATCATTTCCCCTTGCTCGGTGGTGCGGAAACGCCCCGCCACCGATCCCGGCGGCTGCGACAGGATCGCCGCGTGGGCCGGGCCGCCACCACGTCCCACGGTACCGCCGCGACCGTGGAACAGCAGCAGCTCGACCTGCTGCTCGCGGCAGATATCCACCAGTTTTTCCTGGGCCCGGTACTGCGCCCAGGCGGCGGCGGTGGTGCCAGCATCCTTGGCCGAGTCGGAATAACCGATCATCACTTCCTGTGGGCCCTGCAGGCGCGAACGATAGCCCGGCAGAAGCAGCAACCGCTCGATCACCGGGCCGGCGTTGTCCAGGTCGGCCAGGGTTTCGAACAGCGGTACCACGCGCATCGGCCGCAGCACACCCGCTTCCTTGAGCAGCAGTTGCACGGCGAGCACATCGGAAGCCGCGCCGGCCATGGAGATGACGTAGGAGCCCAGCGAAGCCGCCGGGGCCGCGGCGATTTCCCGGCAAGTCGCCAGGACTTCCGCGGTGTCGGCCGATGGCTTGAAGTAACCGGGCAGCAGCGGACGGCGGCTGCCCAGTTCGCGCATCAGGAACTCGATGCGCTCTTTCTCACTCCAGTCGCCGTAGCGGCCCAGCCCCAGGTAGTCGGTGATCTCGGTCATGGCCGCGGTGTGCCGCGAGGAGTCCTGACGCACATCCAGGCGCACCAGGAACAGGCCGAAGGTCACCGCACGGAGCAGGCAGTCGAGCAGCGGACCGTCGGCGATCACGCCCATGCCACATTCATGCAGGGACTGATAGCAGAGTTCCAGCGGGTCCAGTAACTCGCGGTTGTTCTGCAAGACCTGGGCAGTCGCCGCCACGCTACCGCTCAACGAGGCCTGGGCCCAGTTGCGGGTGGCCCGCAGGCGCTCGCGCAGTTGCTTGAGCACCGCGCGATAGGGTTCGGCGCTGTCGCCGGCCAGGGTCCGCAGCGCCGCGTTGGCCTGCTGCATGGACAGGTCGGCAGCCAGTTGATCGACATCGCGCAGATACAGGTCGGCCGCCATCCAGCGCGCCAGCAACAGCACCTCGCGGGTCACCGCCGCGGTGACATTGGGGTTGCCGTCACGGTCGCCGCCCATCCACGAAGCGAAGCGGATCGGCGCCGCCTCCAGCGGCAGGTGCATGCCGGTGGCCGCATGCAGAGCCTGGTCGGCCTTGCGCAAATAGTTGGGGATGGCCTGCCACAGCGAGTGTTCGATCACCGCGAAGCCCCACTTGGCTTCGTCCACCGGGGTCGGCCGGGTACGGCGGATTTCTTCGGTGTGCCAGGCCTCGGCTATCAGCCGCTGCAAGCGGGTCTGGATCTGCGCGCGCTCGGCCGAGGTCAGGTCGCGATGGTCCTGGGCGGCCAGTTGCGCGGCGATGGCATCGTATTTCTGGATCAACGTGCGGCGGGCGACTTCGGTAGGGTGGGCGGTCAGCACCAGTTCGATTTCCAGCCGCCCCAATTGCCGGGCCAGTGCCTCGGCGCCATGGCCTTCGGCCCGCAGGCGCGCCAGCAGTTCCGGCAGCACCCGCGACTCGAACGGCGCCGGCTGCGACTCCTCGCGACGGTGAATCAACTGGTACTGCTCGGCGATATTCGCCAGGTTGAGGAACTGGTTGAACGCCCGCGCCACCGGCAGCAACTCGTCCTCGCTGAGCTGGTTGAGGCTGGCCCTGAGTTCGGCATCCAGCGAACCGCGCCGATCGGCCTTGGCGCCCTTGCGAATCTGTTCGATCTTGTCGAGGAAACCCTCGCCATACTGTTCACGAATGGTGTTGCCCAACAGCTCACCCAGCAGGTGAACATCTTCGCGCAAGCGCGCATCAATATCGGTCATCTACCTGTTCTCCAGCGGACTCGGGGCTCCTGGTAAGCCCCAAGAGTGCCGCCAGCGCATGATTTTTAGCAAGGGCGGGCTTGGCGCGAACGGCTCCGGGCAAGGCCGGCGTACGACGAAGCGCCTTTAAACCTTGTGCGATGGAGCTAGTCTCAAGAGTAAGCCGCACAACGGCTTAGCGCCGGCACAGGCCGGTCACTCACCAGGCCCTGCCACAAGCAGGTGTTCATTGAGGTTGCCATGAAAATCCGTGAGCTCGCGCAACACTGGGAAGAAAACGCCAAGGGTCGCCTGACCAAGACCGGCTACACGATCTACCTGGATGTCGAAGCCGCCGCACGCCTGGCGGCAATTTCCGAGATGTACCCCAAGCGCCGGACCGAGGAACTGCTCGGCGAACTGATCGGGGCCGCCCTGGAGGAACTCGAAACCAGCTTCCCTTATGTCCAGGGCCAGCATGTGGTCGCCACCGACGAGGAAGGCGATCCACTCTACGAAGACATCGGCCCTACCCCGCGTTTTCTCGCCCTGTCGCGGCGTTATCTGCATGATCTGTCGGCTCAGGCAGACGAGCAGACACACTGATCCACTCCTGCATTTCTCACCGATAAAAGCGTTATTCCTGACCCCGGATCGGGTCAGGAGTACCCCTGCGCGTGGCAAAAGTTCCTTATTTAGAGCCTTGTCCGCGCGGTCAGAAAACTTCCGGGCGATGGGCCATATTCTCTGAACTATTCAAAAAAGCCTCAGGTCACAGCCAATAACCATCACTGGAACGGCCGTTTCATTTTCAACGCCCTCAGCCTTGTCGTCACTCAGCGTTACGGCGTCGGAACCGGGATGGATTTTGATGTTTTTCAGGAGAGAAGACCATGAAGATCAGCACTGCCAAATCCTCGTCCACCCCTCTGCGCGGGCTGAAACTGGCCGCGCTGGCTCTCGGTAGCAGCCTGGTCCTGGCCGGTTGCGCCGGTAATCCGCCGAGCGAGCAATACGCGGTGACGCAATCTGCGGTCAATAGCGCAGTCAGCGCAGGCGGTACCGAATTTGCCGCCGTGGAAATGAAATCGGCTCAGGACAAGCTCAAGCAAGCCGAGCTCGCCATGCACGACAAGCACTACGACGAAGCCCGGCGCCTGGCCGAGCAGGCCGAATGGGACGCCCGCGTCGCCGAGCGCAAGGCTCAGGCAGCCAAGGCCGAACAGGCATTGAAGGACTCTCAGAAAGGTGTTCAGGAACTACGTCAGGAAGGCATGCGCAGCGTGCAATGAGCCGCGGGCGCCGATTCCCACGTATTCGCCATCGATAAAAGGACGAAACCATTATGCGTACACAACTGATGATCCCTGCCTTGTTGGCCCTGAGCGTGGCGCTGGCGGCATGTTCCACCCCGCCTAACGCCAACCTGGAAAACGCCCGGACCAACTACTCCGCCCTGCAGGCCAATCCGCAAGCCACCAAGGTGGCGGCCCTGGAAACCAAGGACGCCAGCGAATGGCTGGACAAGGCCGACAAGGCCTACCTGAACAAGGAGGACGAAAAGAAGGTCGACCAACTGGCCTACCTGACCAACCAGCGGATTGAAGTGGCCAAGCAGACCATCGCCCTGCGCACTGCGGAAACCCAGCTCAAGGACGCCGGCGACCAGCGCGCCAAGGCGCTTCTCGATGCCCGCGACGCGCAGATCAAGCAACTGCAATCGAGCCTCAACGCCAAGCAGACCGACCGCGGTACCCTGGTGACCTTCGGTGACGTGCTGTTCGCCACCAACAAGGCCGACCTGAAATCCAGCGGTCTGGTCAACATCAACAAGCTGGCCCAGTTCCTGCGCGACAACCCTGACCGCAAGGTGATTGTCGAAGGCTACACCGACAGCACCGGCAGCGCCGCTTACAACCAGTCGCTGTCCGAGCGTCGCGCCACTTCGGTACAGGTCGCCCTGATCAAGATGGGTGTCGATCCGGCACGCATCGTCGCCCAGGGTTACGGCAAGCAATACCCGGTTGCCGATAACGGCAGCGTTTCCGGGCGCGCCATGAACCGTCGCGTGGAAGTCACCATTTCCAACGACAACCAGCCGGTCGCGCCACGTTCGACCGTCAGCGCCAACTAAGCCCGACCCCGCGCGATAAACCGTGCAGCCAATAAAAAGCCCCGCCTTGATCGGCGGGGCTTTTTATTGCGGCAAACGGATCGCGGCTTGCGCTGGCAAGCCTTTCGGTCACTGCTCCAGCTGCGGGGTTTCCTGGCCCATGCAACGCACGGCGCGCTTCTTGTTATTGACCAGCACGCCGGTCAGGCCTTTCTGCTCGGTATCGAACAGCACCAGCACGCCATCGATGCATTGCGCCACCTCGGCGGCCGGCTCCAGGGACACCTTGTAGTCCTCGCCGGGCACGGTCTTGAGCATGGTGAAATCGTTGAGCAGCAACGCATCCTCTGGCTTGGCGAAATGCAGGTAGCCGTAGTACCACAGGCACGCCACGGTGCCGAGGATGCTGCAGATACCGGTGATGATCATGGGGATGGCGTTACGTTCTTCGCTCATTGCGGACTCTCTGGAGGTTCTACGACTGGATTCAAAGGTGCGGGGTAATTCGGGATTTCGCCCAGGCGGCGCAGGCCGTTGAAGTGCTGCGGATCCTCAAGGTAACGCAACATCACTTGGCGCCAGACCGGGTCGGCGAAGGTCTGCACATGCCCGCCGCGGGTCAGCTGCAACACCCTGGGCGGGGGCGCAGCTTGATACAGACGGATGCCGTTGGAAAGCGGTACGAGGGGATCGTCGATGCTGTGGTAGATCAGCTTGGGTACGCCATCCAGGCGCGCAATGGCCTTGATCGCACTGTCGCCATCCGGCACCAGCCAGGACAGCGGCACCTGGAACGGCCAGGTCATCCAGGACGTACTGAGGGCAAAACGACCCACCTCGCGGTAACTGGCCGGCACCCCGTCGAAGATGATGGCCTTGAGCTGGCGCTGGCGCTCCGGGTGCTGCTCCACCAGATAGTGGATGGCCAGGGCACCGCCCAGGCTCTGGCCCAGGACGATCAGCGGCTTGCCCTGGGCCTCGGGCGCCCGGTCCAGCCACTGGAAGGCCGCGTCGACGTCCTGGTAGATCGCCGGCAGGCTCGGTTTGCCTTGTGACACCCCGTAGCCACGGTAGTCCACCAGCAGCACCTGGTAACCCTGCTCCGGCAACCACCAGCTGCCGCCAAGGTGCCCGGACAGGTTGCCGCCGTTGCCGTGCAGGTGCAGCACCGTGCCCTTGACCGGCACCCCGGCCTTGGCCGGCAGCCACCAGCCGTGCAGGCGCGTGCCATCGGCAGCGCTCAGGGTGACGTCGCGGTAGTCGAGCCGGGCCTTGTCCGGGGTGAACGGCAAACCGCGCTCGGGATAGAACAGCAGCGAACTGCAACCGCTCAGGGTCAGTAGCAGGCAGACAATGCCGAGGACTCGCATCCGTTTGAAGCCTTTTGCTGAGGGTGAAAAATTACCTCTTTTCTGTAGGAGCGAGCTTGCTCGCAATAGCGTTCCGTCAGTTGCGACGCCATCGCGAGCAAGCTCGCTCCTGCATGAGAAAGGGTTACAGGATGTTCGAGTAATCCGCCTCGATCCGGTCCAGGCTCAGGTGGTTGAGGAAGTTGGAGAAACACATCCAGGCCGACAGCGCATTCATGTCGCGGAACTGGTCCGGCAGGTACTTGGGCGGCACCACCAGGCCTTCGTCGACCAACTGGCGCAGGGTACGCATGTCCTCCAGGGTGGTCTTGCCGCAGAACATCAGCGGTATCTGCTCGAGCTTGCCCTTGCGCACGGCCAACTGAATGTAGTTGTAAACCATGATGAAGCCCTTGAGGTAGGACAAGTCTTTGGTGAATGGCAGGCCCGTCGGCACCGAACCGCGGAACACCCGGCTGGCGTTGCCATAACTTTCGGCCATTTCGAAACCCTGCTCGCGGAAGAACGCGAACACCTGCATGAAGTCCGCGCCCTCCTCCACCATGTGAATGGCGCGGGTGCGGTTGGTCAGCTTGCGCAGGCGGCTCGGGTAGGAGGCAAAGGTGATGATCTCCATCAGGATCGCCAGGCCTTCCTGGGTCACGGTCGACGAGGGCGGCCCCTTGGACAGGAAGGTGCAGATCGGCTGGTTCAGGCCGTTGAGGGTAGTGCCCACATGCACCAGGCCTTCGTGGACCTCCAGGGCCCGCACATCGCGCTCGTTGAACAGGGCGTCGGCGCGGATCTTGATGTAGTCGGCGCCGGCCGCCGCGTCGGCGACGATGCCGTCGGACTCGAAGACCCGGATGGTTTCCTCGGCCTCGCCGAACACCTTGTTCAGCCGGCTTTGCAGCAGGCTCACGGCTTCCTTGGCGCTCAGGGTCTTGGGTTCGTCCTTGAGATCGCCACGGCCGTCGATGTTGTTCAGGTAATCCGAGAGCATCAGGCCCAGGTCGGCCAGGGTCGGGTCGCCGGCATGAAAGGCGTCGGAGGCCGCGCCGTAGAGCTCCTGGGAAATCAGCCCGAAATCCTCGGTGCCACGGGCCTCGAGCATCCGCACCACCATGCGGTACTCCTTGCACATGCGCCGCATGATCTGCCCCACCGGGTTGAACTGGCCCAGTTGCCGGGTGATGTCACGCTCGATGTTCTGGAACTCCAGCTTCACCGCGCTGGAGTCGAACGACAGCGGCCGGCCTTCGTAATAGGCGCGATCCACCGCCGGCATTTCCTTGCCCTTGGCCTTGAGGAAACCTTTGCGGATGTTGTCATCCCACTTCACCGCATCCAGCACGCGGATCGGCGTCTGTGCCAGCACAATGCGATCGGACAAGGTGCGTATCGTCTGCTGGTAATCGTCCACCCCAAACTCCTGTTAAAACGTCTGTACTGCGTTTACTTGCCTGCCCGCTGGAAACGCGCCGCCTCGACGAACACGTCGGAGTTGGCGGGGTCGTCCAGATAGGCGAAAACCTGTGGCAGCGCACTGTCGATCAGCACGCCCTCGCCGTCCTTGGTGTCGAACGGCTCGCCTCGCAGGGCGTTCTGCCCGCGGGCCTGATTGATCTGCTCGAGATCGAGCTGGTAGAGCACCAGTTCGTGGTCGTCGGTCAACTCGAAACCGGCGATGGTGAAGTGCCCGCCCAGCGCCTGGGGCACCGCCGCCGAGAGATACCAGCGGCTGCCATGGCGGGAAACGGTGAATTCGTAGGTGTCGTGTTGTTGCGGCCTGGCCTTGACGGAAGTGACGGCCTTGTAGCGGTTGTTGCCGATGCGGCTCAGTTGCAGGGTAAGCGGTTCGCCCCAGGCATTCTTGCTGGTCCATTTGCCCAGCAACGCCGCGGGCGCGGCCTGATCCGCCGGCAAGGGTTCCTTGAAGGACACCAGGCAGCCGCTGAGCAGCAGGAACGACAAGGCGATCACAACGCGCCAGGCTTTCATTCAACACTCCCTATCAGCAGTCGACTCAAACACGCGTAGCAGCTGATGAAACCTGCGTTCGCTCCAGCGCCCATGGAATCGCAGGAAGACCCTTCGACCAGCGTGGCCCGGGCCATCGCTGCCTGCGGCAGCGGCTACCGGGACAGCATCACACCGAGGCCAGTACCAGGTGCATGTACCGGGTAAGAATACCCAGCATATCCTCGTCGGCCAGAGGCTCCGCCCCGTTGAGCAGGCCCTGATATTCCATCCGTCCGATTATAGACGTCAACACTTTGGCATCCTGCTGCGGCTCGCGGGAACCCAATACCTGGAAAAACTGGCAGGTGCCGTGCAGCAGGATCTGCTGGTGGGAGCGCACCAGCACCGCCAGGCGCGGGTTGAGCAGCGCCTCCTGGCGAAACGCCTGCTCGGCCATCAGATGCTCGCGGCGGTTGTGCAGTTGGCGCTGCACGTAGTCGGCGGTCAGGCGCGCAATGTCATCGGCCAGTTGCGCGCGGGACTCCGGGCTGCCGTCGCCATAGGCGACCATCTCCCGCAGCAAGCCCTCGTTGTTGGCCCAGAGCTTGGCCATGAAGGCGGCGCTGCGCTCGACGTATTGGGCGAAGGTATCGGTGAGCAGGTCATCGATATCCTTGAAGTAGTAGGTGGTGGCCGACAGCGGCACACCGGCTTCGGCGGCGACCGCGCGATGGCGCACGGCGCGCACGCCATCGCGCACGACAATGCGCATGGCCGCGTCGAGAATATCCTGGCGACGTTGCTCACTGCCCTGTCGGCTGGCCTTGCGGCCCTGGTACTGAACACTTTCAGCGACCGCAGTGGCGATGCCAGCTGCACCTTCTTGAGCAATTGCACGGTTCACGACAGGTATTCCTCTCACATAAAAAATGAAAAAAGCAGTACGTCAGTGCCACACAGACAATAAAAAGCCGCCTGTTAGCGGCGGCTTTTTATTCAACATATTTACGCTTGCGGCCGCATGTGCGGGAACAGGATCACGTCGCGGATCGACGGGGAGTTGGTCAGCAGCATCACCAGGCGGTCGATGCCGATACCTTCACCGGCGGTCGGCGGCATGCCGTACTCCAGGGCGCGAACGAAGTCGGCATCGTAGTGCATGGCTTCGTCGTCACCGGCGTCCTTGTCGGCCACCTGGGCCATGAAACGCTCGGCCTGGTCTTCCGCGTCGTTCAACTCGGAGTAGGCGTTGGCGATTTCGCGGCCACCGATGAACAGCTCGAAACGATCGGTCACGTTCGGGTTCTCGTCGTTGCGACGGGCCAGCGGCGAGACTTCGAACGGGTACTGGGTAATGAAGTGCGGCTGCTCCAGCTTGTGCTCGACCAGCTCTTCGAAAATCATCACCTGCAGCTTGCCCAGGCCTTCGAAGCCGAGCACCTTGGCACCGGCCTTCTTGGCAATGGCGCGGGCCTTGTCGATGTCGTTCAGGTCATCGGCAGTCAGCTCGGGGTTGTACTTGAGGATCGAGTCGAACACCGACAGGCGGGCGAACGGCTCGCCGAAGTGGAACACCTTGTCGCCATACGGCACGTCGGTGCTGCCCAGGACCAGCTGCGCCAGCTCGCGGAACAGTTCTTCGGTCAGGTCCATGTTGTCTTCGTAGTCGGCGTAGGCCTGGTAGAACTCCAACATGGTGAATTCAGGGTTGTGCCGGGTCGAAACGCCTTCGTTACGGAAGTTGCGGTTGATCTCGAACACTTTCTCGAAACCGCCGACCACCAGACGCTTGAGGTACAGCTCCGGGGCGATACGCAGGAACATTTCCATGTCCAGGGCGTTGTGGTGGGTCTCGAACGGCTTGGCCGCCGCGCCGCCTGGAATGGTCTGCAGCATCGGCGTTTCCACTTCCAGGAAGTCACGCTTCATCAGGAAGCTGCGGATGTGGGCGATGACCTGGGAGCGCACGCGGAAGGTTTCGCGTACGTCTTCGTTGACGATCAGGTCGACGTAGCGCTGGCGATAGCGCTGCTCGGTGTCGGTCAGGCCGTGATGCTTGTCCGGCAGCGGGCGCAGCGACTTGGTCAGCAGGCGCACATGGGTCATCTCGACGTACAGGTCGCCCTTGCCGGAACGGGCCAGGGTGCCTTCAGCGGCGATGATGTCGCCCAGGTCCCAGGTCTTGACCGCGTTCAGGGTGTCTTCCGGCAGGGTCTTGCGGTTGACGTAGACCTGGATACGCCCGGTCATGTCCTGGATCACCATGAACGAGCCACGGTTGAGCATGATGCGACCGGCAACCTTGACCGGAATCGCCGCCTCGGCCAGCTCTTCCTTGGTCTTGTCCGCGTACTGTTTCTGCAGGTCGTTGCAGTAGTTGTCGCGGCGGAAGTCGTTGGGGAAGGCCTGACCCTTGGCGCGCTCGGCAGCAAGCTTTTCCTTGCGCAGGGCGATCAGGGTGTTTTCTTCCTGTTGCAGGGCCTGGTCGAGTTGTAGGTCGCTCATGTCTTTAAAATTTCCATCACAGGTTCGTTGCCCCTTGCCTGTGGCAAGGGATCGCGGGCCGGCCTCGCTCCTACAGAAGCACGCCGTGCCCGCGGCATGGGTGTCGCGGCTTACAGCCCCGATTTCAGGCTGGCCACCAGGTATTCGTCGATGTCGCCGTCGAGCACCTTGTCGCAGTCACTGCGTTCGATGTTGGTACGCAGATCCTTGATCCGCGAGGCATCGAGCACGTAGGAGCGGATCTGGTGGCCCCAGCCGATGTCGGACTTGCTGTCTTCCAGCGCCTGGGAAGCGGCGTTGCGCTTCTGCATTTCCTGCTCGTACAACTTGGCCCGCAGCATCTTCATGGCGGTGTCCTTGTTGGCGTGCTGGGAACGTTCGTTCTGGCAGCTGACCACGGTGTTGGTCGGTACGTGGGTAATACGTACGGCCGAGTCGGTGGTGTTTACGTGCTGACCACCGGCACCGGAGGAGCGGTAGGTGTCGATCCGCAGGTCGGCCGGGTTGATCTCGATTTCCACCTTGTCGTCGATCTCGGGCGACACGAACACGGCCGAGAACGAGGTGTGGCGGCGGGCGCCGGAGTCGAACGGGCTCTTGCGCACCAGGCGGTGCACGCCGATCTCGGTGCGCAGCCAGCCAAAGGCGTACTCGCCCTTGATGTGCACGGTGGCGCCCTTGATGCCGGCGACTTCGCCTTCGGACAGTTCCATGATGGTGGCATCGAAGCCACGCTTGGCGGCCCAGCGCAGGTACATGCGCAGCAGGATGTTGGCCCAGTCCTGGGCTTCGGTGCCGCCGGAGCCGGCCTGGATGTCCAGGTAGGCGTTGTTCATGTCCATCTCGCCGCTGAACATGCGACGGAATTCCAGCTTGGCCAGGGCCTCGTCGAGGCGGGTCAGTTCGGCGACCACGTCGCCCACCGCGCCTTCATCGTTCTCTTCGACGGCCATGTCCAGCAGATCGCGGCAATCGGCCAGGCCACCGGACAACTCGTCCAGGGTCTCGACGATCTGCGCCAGCGCAGCGCGTTCGCGGCCCAGTTCCTGGGCGTATTCAGGCTTGTTCCAGACGTTCGGATCTTCAAGCTCGCGATTGACTTCGGTCAGACGCTCATGCTTTTGATCGTAGTCAAAGATACCCCCGAATAGTTTCGGAGCGCTCGGACAGGTCCTTGATAGTGTTAAGGATCGGGTTGATTTCCATGGCAGGCAGCACTCGTTGGCGAACTTTTGAAAGCCGGCGAGTATAACGTAATCAAGCTGGCGCGGCAGCCCGCCTGGCGGCTTTAGGCCCCCGCGGTGGTGGTTTTTTCACTCGATCCCTACCTGGTTGCGACCATTGTGCTTGGCCAGATACAGGCCTTTGTCGGCGGCCGAGATCAATTGCCGGCAACTGGTGCTCGGCTGCGGCGTCATGGTCGACAGACCGATGCTGATGGTCAGGCTGGCCCCTTCGGTCGGCGCGATATGTGGAATCTTCAGCGCGGCCACGGTCTGGCGCAGCTTTTCGGCCACCAGTCGCGCCCCGCCGGGCGAGGTGTTCGGCAGCACCAGGGCAAACTCCTCCCCGCCATAACGCGCCGGTAAATCCGACGGTCGGCTGCTGGCCTCGCGGATCGCCGTCGCCACCTTGCGCAGGGCTTCATCGCCCTCCAGGTGGCCGAAGTTGTCGTTGTAGGACTTGAAGTAGTCGACATCGATCATCAGCAGCGACAACTGGGTCTGGTCGCGCATTGCCCGGCGCCATTCCAGTTCCAGGTACTCGTCGAAATGCCGGCGGTTGGACAGGCCGGTCAGGCCATCGGAGTTCATCAGGCGCTGCAGCACCAGATTGGTATCGAGCAACTGCTGCTGGCTGACCCGCAGCGCGCGATAGGCCGCGTCCCGCTGCAACAGGGTCATGTAGGAGCGCGAGTGGTAGCGGATGCGCGCCACCAGTTCGATGTTGTCCGGCAGCTTGACCAGGTAGTCGTTGGCCCCGGCCGCGAAGGCCGCACTCTTGATCAGCGGGTCTTCCTTGGTCGAAAGCACGATGATCGGAATGTTCTGGGTCGCCGGGTGGTTGCGGTACTCGCGCACCAGCGTCAACCCGTCCAGGCCCGGCATCACCAGGTCCTGCAGGATCACCGTGGGCTTGATGCGAATCGCCTGGGCAATGGCCTGGTGCGGGTCGGCACAAAAGTGGAAGTCGATGTTTTCTTCATTCGCCAACCCACGCCGCACAGCCTCACCGATCATTGCCTGGTCGTCGACCAGCAGCACCATCGCAGCATTTTCATCGGTTTTAAAATCGTCGAGCTGTAAATCATTCATGGGTTGTCACCTGAGTTGCTACCTGGCCAGGACAGCTGCGTTTGTCGGTCATTTGGCAAATATCTCCAGCAATCGTGGAGCGATCTTGTCCAGTGGGCGAATCTCTGTGGCAGCGTCGATGGCAGCCGCCGCCTTGGGCATGCCATACACCGCACTAGTATTCTGGTCCTGGGCGATGGTCAGGTAACCCTGATCGCGCATCAGCTTCAGGCCCTGGGCGCCGTCGCGGCCCATGCCGGTCAGCAGTACGCCGACCGCATCGCCATTCCAGTAACTGGCGACACTTTCAAAAAACACATCGATCGATGGCCGATAGATTTCGTTTACCGGCTCGGCGGTGTAGGCCAGGGTGCCGTTCTTCAACAGCCGGATATGGTGGTTGGTCCCGGCCAGCAGCACCGTGCCGCTCTGCGGTGGCTCGCCTTCGCGGGCCAGGCGCACCTTCAGCCTGGAAGCACTGCTGAGCCATTCGGCCATGCCCGCGGCGAACACCTGGTCGACGTGCTGCACCAGCACGATGGCAGCCGGAAAATCGGCGGGCAGCCCCTTGAGCAGCACCTCCAGCGCGGCCGGGCCACCGGCGGACGAGCCGATCGCCACCAGGCCCTGGCGTTGCGCCATGGTGCGCATCGGCACCGGTGCCGAACGCACGTGGTTGCCGCGCTGCTGGCCGATCAGCCAGCCGATATTGAGGATCTTGCGCAGTAAAGGGGCCGCCGCTTCCTGCGCATTGCCAGCCCCCAGGGCCGGTGTATCGACCACGTCCAGCGCGCCATGGCCCATGGCCTCGAACACCCGATGCACGTTCTGCTGGCGGTCCACCGTGACGATCACGATGGCGCAAGGGGTTTCGGCCATGATCCGGCGGGTCGCCTCCACGCCATCCATCACTGGCATGATCAGGTCCATCAGGATCAGGTCGGGCGTCAACTGCGCGCAGTACTCGACCGCCTCGGCGCCATTGGTCGCGACCCACACCACTTCGTGCGCGGGTTCGAAGGCCAGGGCCCGGCGCAGGGCCTCCACCGCCATGGGCATGTCATTGACGATCGCGATTTTCATGCCCGCGCTCCTCCAATCAGCTCCACCACCGCATCCAGCAGGGCGTCATCATGGAAACTGGCTTTGGCTAGATAATAGTCGGCTCCGGCATCCAGTCCACGGCGCCGATCTTCTTCGCGATCCTTGTAGGAAACCACCATCACCGGCAACGACTGCAGGCGATTGTCACGGCGCAGGAGTGTGACCAATTCAATCCCATCCATTCGGGGCATATCGATGTCGGTGATCAGCAGGTCGAAGTCTTCCGAACGCAGGGCGTTCCAGCCATCCATGCCGTCGACGGCGACCGCCACGTCATAACCACGGTTGAGCAAAAGCTTGCGCTGCAGCTCACGCACGGTGAGCGAGTCGTCGACCACCAGGATGCGCTTGCGCGTCGTCTCGGCCTGATGGCGGTTGTGGCGGGCGATGCGCTCCAGGCGGCCGGTGTTGAGCAGCTTGTCCACCGAACGCAGCATGTCCTCGACATCGACGATCAACACCACGGAACCGTCATCGAGCAAGGCCCCGGCGGAAATGTCCTGGACCTTGCCCAGGCGGTCGTCCAGCGGCAGCACCACCAGGGTCCGTTCGCCGATGAAACGCTCGACCGCCACGCCGTAGACCGCGTCGCGCTCGCGAATCACCACCACCTTGAGCGTGGAGTCATTGCTCTGCCCCGCCGGGCGTTGCAGCAGCTGGCTGGCCGCGACCAGGCCGACATGGCGGCCTTCGTGCCAGAAATGCTGGCGCCCTTCCAACTGGACAATGTCGTCGGGCTCCAGGTCGCACATGCGTTCGATATGCGCCAGCGGGAAGGCATAGGCTTCTTCGCCGACCTCCACTACCAGGCTGCGTACCACCGACAGGGTCAGCGGCACCTCGAGGTGGAAACGACTGCCCTGCCCCGCCACCTGCTCCAGCTGTACCGCGCCGCGCAGCTGGCGCACCATGTGCTGCACCGCGTCCAGGCCGACACCCCGCCCGGAGACCTCGGTGACCTTGTCCCGCAGGCTGAAGCCCGGCAGGAACAGGAAGGTCAGCAGCTCTTCTTCGCTCAACTGGGCAGCGGTCTCGGCCGGGGACAACTGGCGTTCGACGATGCTCTGGCGCACCCGCTCCAGATCGACGCCATTGCCGTCGTCGCTGAGTTCCAGCACCAGCAGGCCAGCCTGGTGCGAAGCCCGCAGGCGAATCAGGCCCTCGGCCGGCTTGCCCGCCAGCAGTCGCTGCTCGGGCGTTTCGATGCCATGATCGACTGCGTTGCGCAGCAGGTGGGTCAATGGTGCTTCGAGCTTTTCCAGCACGTCGCGATCGACCTGGGTCTTCTCGCCCTCGACTTCCAGGCGAACCTGCTTGCCCAGGCTGCGCCCCAGGTCGCGGACCATCCGCACCTGGCCCACCAGCACATCGGCGAACGGCCGCATGCGACAGGCCAGAGCGGTGTCGTAGAGCACCTGGGCACGCTGGCTGGCCTGCCAGCCGAACTCATCCAGCTCGGCGGCTTTCTCGATCAGCAACTGCTGGGACTCCGCCAGCAGGCGCCGCGCATCCTCCAGGGCTTCGAGGGCCTCCAGGCCCAGCGCCTGCTCCTTGAGATGCCCATTGAGGTTTTCCAGGGCGCGCAGTCCGTTGCCCTGCATGCGCTTGAGGCGCTGCAGGGTCGCCAGGTACGGCTTCAGGCGCTGGGTTTCCACCAGCGACTTGCTCGACAGATCGAGCAGGCTGTTCAAGCGCTCGGCCGTGACCCGCAACACCCGTTCGCCCCCCTCGGCGAGCTTCTTGCCCTTTTGCGGAATCGCCGCGGCTGCCTCTTGCAGCGTTTCCTGCAATACCTCCTGCGGCATCTCGAACGGCGGGACCTGCGGTTCGGGTTCGATCCGCGGAGCCTCCAGTAGCAGCTCGGCCATGGGCGGCAGGCTTGGCTCGACCTTGGGCAGGGCAACACCCGCAGCCGCGCCCGGCGAGCCGATCAACTGCTCCATGAGCGCTACATAGGCGGCAATGTCCTGCTCACCGACCTGGCTGCCCGGCGTGGCGATGCGCATCAGGAAATCGGTGCCCTGCAGCAGCGCATCGATATGTTCGGGATGCAGGTACAGCCGCCCTTCCTGGGCGCTGACCAGGCAATCTTCCATCACATGGGCCACGCTGACCCCGGCGTCGACCCCGACGATCCGCGCCGCACCCTTGAGCGAGTGGGCGGCGCGCATGCAGGCTTCCAGCTGGTCGGCCTGGATCGGATTGCGCTCCAGCGCCAGCAGGCCGGCACTGAGCACCTGGGTCTGGGCTTCGGCTTCCAGGCTGAAGAGTTCGAGCAGCGAGGCGTCGCGCATTTGATCGGGGGTCATGTCAGGCTCCGGGTCACGGCAGACAGCAACTGCTCTTCATCCAGCCAACGCAGGCTGCGGCCCTTCCATTGCAGGACGCCACGGGTGTATTTGGCACTGGCCTGCGGGCCGGAAACCGCAGCGGCGTTCAGGGTGCGCTCGTCGATGGCATGGATGCCTTCCACCTCGTCCACCGGCACCACCACCGGACCGCCCTGGGCGGCGATGATCAACATGCGCGGAATCACCCGCGCGCCCGACACGACGGTGCCGGTAGTGTCCAGCCCCAGCAGTTCCACCAACGACAGGCAGGCCACCAGCGCGCCACGTACATTCGCTACGCCCAGCAAGGCCCGCGAGCGCTGGTGCGGCAAGGAATGGATCGGTTGCAGCGGCGCCACTTCCACCAGGCATCGGGTGGCAATGCCCAGCCACTCCTCGCCCAGGCGGAACATCAACAACGAACGGGTAGCGACATCCGCATCGGCGTCGACCGCCATCGCGTCCCCATGGTGCTCCTGCTGCAACGCATAGCGGTCGAGCAGACGGGTGGCCGCGGCGGAATACACCGAGCAGTTGCGGCAATGCACATGCCCGGCCAGCAACGGACAACTCTTGTCGCCATGGATACCGATGCGGTTCCAGCAATCGTCGATGGCCTGCGCATCGTCGTGGGTCACGTTCAACGAAACAGAGCCGCTCATGATTTACGCTCACTGTCTGCTGCACGGCCACTGCGGGCCGCCCGCTCCTGCAATCGACGGGCACCGGCGACGTCGCCCTGGGAGGCCAGCAAGGCGGCCAGGTGCGCCAGCGCTTCGGCGTGCTGTGGGTCCAGGTACAGGGCCTTGCGATAGAACCCCTGGGCTTCCAGGGCGCTGCCCGCCACGTCGCTGAGCAGCCCCAGCCAATAGAACACCTGCGCCACCGGCTCATGGGTGTCCAGGTAATGCTCGCACGCCATCCGGGCCTCGGCGCTTTTGCCTTCGTTGGCCAGGGCCGCGATGCTCGCCAGCAGAGTCGTGGCGTCGCTGACCGGCTTGGTCGGTGCAGGACTCGGGTTCGCCACGGCACTGGAAAACGGCCGGTTGCGCACGGGCGGCGCGATGCTGCGCACCGGCTGGCGCACCGGCAATGCGCTCGGTACGAAGGCCGGTGCCGGTTCGGGTTCGTTATGCCGGCTGAAGGCAAAGGACTGGGCAATGCCGATCGAGCGCATGCCCAGGCGGCCCAGCAGGCTGCCTTCGGCCGGGCCGATGAACAGCACGCCATCAACATGAGTCAGGCGCTTGAGCACTTCGAACACCTGGCGCTGGGTCGGCTGATCGAAATAGATCAGCAGGTTGCGACAGAAGACAAAATCGTAGGGCGGCTCATTGGCCAGCAGGGTCGGGTCCAGCAGGTTGCCGACCTGCAGTCGCACCTGCTCGCGCACCCGCTCGCTGAGGCGGTAGCGCTCATCTTCGGCGATGAAGTGCCGCTCGCGAAAATCGCTGTGCTGGCCGCGAAAGGAGTTCTTGCCGTACACCGCCTGCCTGGCCCGCTCGACCGAAAGCGGGCTGACATCGAAGCCATCGACCTTGAATTGATGGGGGGCAAGCCCGGCGTCGAACAGGGCCATGGCAATCGAGTACGGCTCTTCGCCGGTGGAGCACGGCAGGCTGAGGATGCGCAATGCACGCATGCCCTTGAGTTCGGCAAGACGCGAGAGGGCGAGTTTGGCCAGGGTCGCGAAGGACTCCGGGTAACGGAAAAACCAGGTTTCCGGAACGATCACCGCCTCGATCAGCGCCTGCTGTTCATCCTGCGAGCCTTGCAGGGTCTGCCAGTAATGGTCGGTGCTGGGCGCCTGCTGGGCGATGCTGCGCTGGCGCACCGCGCGCTCGATGATCGCCGGCCCCACCGAGGCCACGTCAAGGCCGATGCGTTCCTTGAGAAAATCGAAAAATCGCTGGTCGCTGCTCATGACGACTCCCCGAGCAACGCCGGATCCAGCGGCGGCGAGGGAAACAGCAGCGCGCGCACCTCGGCATCCAGCAGATCGTCGACACGCACCCATTGCAGCAAGCCCTGGGCGTCTTCATAGACCGGCCCCAGGTACAGCGCATTACGGTTATCCAGGCCGTAGGCCTTGAAGTCCTGCGGGTTGCACCGCAGGGTATCGGTGGCCTGCTCGAGGATCAGCCCCAGCAACCGCGCGGGCTGTGCCGCCTGCGGGCGGTAATGCACCAGCACCAGGCGGGTGCTGGTACGTTCCTGCGCCGGCTGGCCAAAGGTCAGGGCGCTCAGGTCGAGCACCGGCACCACCGTGCCGCGATGGGCAAAGACCCCGGCTACCCAGGACGGTGCCCGGGGAATCGGCTTGAGTTGCAGGCGCGGCAATACCTCGACCACCTCGACGGCCTGCAAGGCGTAACGTTCGGTGCCGATGCGAAACACCAGGAACAGCGCATCTTTCGTCGCCGTCCCTGCGTCGCCTTTCGCTGCGAGCTCGTTCATCAGACTTTGAAACGCGAGACGCCGCTGCGCAGCCCCACCGCCACCTGGCTCAGTTCATCGATGGCGAAACTGGCCTGGCGCAGCGACTCGACGGTCTGGCTGCTGGCATCGCCCAACTGCACCAGGGCGTGGTTGATCTGCTCGGCACCGGTGGCCTGGGCCTGCATGCCCTCGTTGACCATCAACACCCGCGGCGCCAGGGCCTGGACCTGATGGATGATCTGCGACAGTTGCTCGCCGACCTGCTGCACCTCGGCCATGCCGCGGCGCACTTCTTCGGAGAACTTGTCCATGCCCATGACCCCGGCCGATACCGCCGACTGGATCTCGCGGACCATTTGCTCGATGTCGTAGGTGGCGACCGCGGTCTGGTCCGCCAGGCGCCGCACTTCGGTGGCCACCACGGCAAAGCCGCGCCCGTACTCGCCGGCCTTCTCGGCTTCGATCGCCGCGTTGAGCGACAGCAGGTTGGTCTGGTCGGCGACCTTGACGATGGTCACCACCACCTGGTTGATGTTGCCGGCCTTCTCATTGAGGATCGCCAGCTTGGCGTTGACCAGGTCGGCCGCGCCCATCACCGAGTGCATGGTTTCTTCCATCCGCGCCAGGCCTTGCTGGCCGGAGCCGGCCAGCACCGAAGCCTGGTCGGCGGCGGTGGAGACTTCGGTCATGGTGCGCACCAGATCGCGCGAGGTGGCCGCGATTTCCCGGGAGGTCGCCCCGATTTCAGTGGTGGTTGCCGCGGTTTCGGTGGCGGTGGCCTGTTGCTGCTTGGAGGTGGCGGCAATCTCGGTGACCGAGGTGGTGACCTGGACCGAGGAGCGCTGCGCCTGGGACACCAGGGAGTTGAGCTCGGTCATCATGTCGTTGAAGCCGGTTTCCACGGCGCCGAATTCGTCCTTGCGCTCCAGGTTCAGGCGGCTGGTCAGATCGCCCGTGCGCATGACATCGAGGATCTTCACGATACGGTTCATCGGCGCCATGATCGCGCGCATCAGCAACAGGCCGCACAGGCCCGCCGCCAGCACCGCCACCAGCAGGGAAACGCCCATGGTGACCTTGGCCGCGGCCACCGCATTGTCGATCTGCGAGGCGGCCGAATCGGCGACCCCCTTGTTCTCGTCGATGATGTCGTTGAGTTTCATCCGACCGGCGATCCAGGTGGGCGTCAACTGGTCATGAAATACGCGGACAGCCTCGGCTTCCTGATTACGTCGATGCAGATCCAGGACCGTGGCCTGAATCTTGAGAAATTCCTGATGGCGTTTTTCAAACTCGTCGAACTCCTGCAGGTCTGCCTCGCCGCGAAGCGTTGCCTTGTAGCTGGCCATGTATTTCTGCAGGCGTTGCTCGAAGCTTTTGAAGTCGGCCTCATCCTGGGCACTGACGCCCTTGCCTTTGTTCAGGCCAATGATTTCCTGGGTATGCAGGTAGCTGTCGACCCAGCCACCACGGACCATCGAACTGAAATAGACCCCGGGAATGGCATCGGAACGCATGCGGTCTTCGCCGGCCTCGATCTTCAACAAGCGGGAGTAAGAGGCTATGACCATCAGCAGCATGATGGTGATAATCACCGCAAAGCTCGCCAAAATGCGTTGGCGCAACGTCCAGTTCTTCACAGTCAGTCCTCGGGGCCATTCAAATGGTGGGGAGTATAGCCGAGGGCGTACCATCATTTATCAACGTGTTGCGCACCACGTCTCATTCAGAGCGAAAGGCAGGGGCCGCTCTGGAGGGCTACTTTCCGCCAGATGACTCGAGCGCCGCCAGGGATGATCCTGCACATGCAGAGGGTATTTCAGCCATCAAAGAGGGCGTGCCGGGTTTTCCCACTGCACGCCCGATTGGTGTCAGAGACTGGCCTGGCGCACCTGTTTTTCCAGCTCGAGCTTCAACCCCGGCTCCAGCTTGAGCTGACGCGACAGCTCATCCAGGTATGCCTTCTCCATGAAGTTTTCCTCGTCCACCAGCATCACGCTGGCAACGTACATTTCCGCGGCCATTTCCGGCGTGCCGGCAGCCCGCGCCACATCCGCCGGGTCCAAGGGTTTGTTGAGTTCGGCGTGCAACCAGTGCTGCAGTTCCTGATCGTTGTCCAGCCTGGTGAACTCCCCTTCGATCAGGGCGCGCTCGCGCTCGTCGATATGGCCATCGGCCTTGGCTGCGGCCACCAGCGCCTTGAGGATCGCCTGGCTGTGCTGTTCGACCTGCTGCGCGGGCAGGCGGTCGAGGGTCTGCGGCTCGTTTTTCGGCGCACCGGCCTGCTGCGCCTGCCAGTTGCCGTAAGCCTTGTAGGCGATCACGCCCAATGCCGCCAGGCCGCCGTAGGTCAGCGCCTTGCCCCCGAACTTGCGGGCTTTTTTATTGCCCAGCAGCAAGCCCATGGCGCCGGCGGCCAACGCCCCGCCGCCAGCGCCGGACAACAGGCTACCGAGCCCGCCGGAACCGCCGCCGAGCAATCCGCCCAGCGCGCCCTTGTCGGCGCCGGATGCCTTGTTCTGCTGCGCCCCGGCCTTGTTCTGCAACAGCTCCTGGCCAGACTTGAGCAATTGATCGAGCAATCCACGGGTGTTCATCCAAACCTCCAGCAACTTGAGTTGATCGAATCAATAAGGCCATCAGCCTAGATCGAAGTGCCCCGCCCCTGGGCTCGAGTGTGCTTCCAGATGTTGCTTCGCCGGGCCGGTCATAGGCCTGGCCAGCCGTTCGATTAAAAAGATATACACTCGAAAAAATCGATAAAACCGCCTGACCGGTGATTGCCCATGATGACCTTGCGCCAGATCCGTCACTTCATCGCCGTGGCCGAGACCGGCTCGATCTCGTCCGCCGCCCAGGCGGTGTTCATTTCCCAGTCGACCCTGACCCTGGCGATCCAGCAACTCGAACAGGAAATCGGCGTCAGCCTGTTCAACCGCCACGCCAAGGGCATGACCCTGACCCACCAGGGCCACCAGTTCCTGCGCCAGGCGCATCTGATCCTGGCCACGGTCGACAACGCCAAGCGCAGCCTGCAACAGAGCACCGACCCAGTGGCCGGCCAGTTGATCGTCGGCGTGACCAGCCTGGTCGCCGGTTACTACCTGGCGGACTTGCTCACGCGTTTCCAGCGCGCCTACCCCAATGTGGAAATCCGCGTGATGGAGGATGAGCGCCCGTACATCGAGCACTTGCTGGTCAGCGGAGAAATCGACGTCGGGGTGTTGATCCTCTCCAATCTCGAGGACCGCCACGCCCTGCAGACCGAAGTGCTGACCCATTCCCCTCACCGCCTGTGGCTGCCCGCCCAGCATCCGTTGCTGGAACACGACAGCATCAACCTGGCGGACGTCGCCCGTGAGCCGCTGATCCAGCTCAACGTCGATGAAATGGACCGTAACGCCCAGCGCCTGTGGTCTGGCGCCGGCCTGCAACCGCGCATCACCTTGCGCACCGCCTCCACCGAAGCGGTGCGCAGCCTGGTGGCAGCCGGGCTTGGGGTGTCGATCCAGCCGGACATGACCTATCGCCCCTGGTCGCTGGAAGGCGACATCATCGAAGCCCGGCCCATCGCCGACCTCAGCCAGACCCTCGATGTCGGCCTGGCCTGGCGCCGCGGCACAGCGCGTCCGTCGCTGGTGGACCCGTTCCTGACCGTAGCCCGCGAACAGCCTCACGGTGGGCGCAAGCCATCTATTTAATCGAACGCCGCATTCAGTATTTAGTATTTGTCGAGTACCGGCCCCGCCACTAGTCTCTGATCATCCGTCCAGAGAGGGCCGGGCCTCCGTCACTGGGGAGCACCATGGCCATACAAGAAAAGAGAACCCGCAAAATGGCTGGCCCGTCGACTCCGTTGTCCACCGCGTTGTTGATCGATGGCGAATTGGTCGCCGGCCAAGGGCTTGCCGAGCCGATCCTCAACCCGGCCACCGGCGAAGTGCTGACCCAGATCGCCGAGGCCAGCAGCGAACAGGTGGAAGGCGCGATCCTCGCCGCTCACCGCGCCTTTACCGGCTGGTCGCGAACCACGCCCCAGCAACGCTCGAACATCCTCTTGGCGATTGCCGATGCCGTGGAAAAGCAGGCCGACCACCTGGCCCGCCTGGAATCGCTGAATTGCGGCAAACCGCTGCACCTGGCGCGCCAGGACGATCTGGGCGCCACCGTCGACGTGTTCCGTTTTTTTGCCGGCGCGGTGCGCTGCCAGACCGGCCAGCTGGCCGGCGAGTACCTGCCGGGCTACACCAGCATGGTGCGGCGCGACCCTATCGGCGTTGTGGCGTCCATCGCGCCGTGGAACTACCCGATCATGATGGCTGCCTGGAAAATCGCCCCGGCCCTGGCCGCCGGCAACACCCTGGTGTTCAAGCCGTCGGAGCACACCCCGCTGTCGATCCTGGCCCTGGCGCCGACCCTGGCCGAACGGCTGCCGCGCGGTGTGCTGAACATTGTCTGCGGCGGTGGCGAAGGCGTCGGCAGCCACCTGGTCAGCCATCCCAAGGTGCGCATGGTGTCGCTGACCGGCGATATCGTCACCGGGCAGAAGATCCTCCAGGCCGCCTCGAAAACCTTGAAACGCACGCACCTGGAGCTGGGTGGCAAGGCCCCGGTGATCGTCTGCAACGATGCCGATCTGCAAGCCGTGGTCGAAGGCGTGCGCAACTACGGCTATTACAACGCCGGCCAGGACTGCACCGCGGCCTGCCGGATCTACGCCCAGGGCGGGATCCATGACCGTCTGGTGGCCGAGTTGGGCGCCGCCGTGAGCAGCCTGCGGTTCGCCGGCAAGCGCGATGCCGACAACGAGATCGGCCCGCTGATCAGTACCCGCCAGCGCGACCGCGTGGCCAGCTTCGTCGAACGCGCCCTGGGCCAGCCGCACATCGAACGGGTGACCGGCGCCGCGGTGCATTCGGGCGCCGGCTTCTATTACCAGCCGACCCTGCTGGCTGGCTGCCGGCAGCAGGATGAAATCGTCCAGCGCGAAGTGTTCGGCCCGGTGGTCACCGTCACCCGCTTCGACGAGCTGGCGCAGGCAGTGGAGTGGGCCAACGACTCGGAATACGGCCTGGCCTCGTCGGTCTGGACCCAGAACCTGGACAAGGCCATGCAGGTGGCGGCCCGCCTGCAATACGGCTGCACCTGGATCAACAGCCATTTCATGCTGGCCAGTGAAATGCCCCACGGCGGCCTGAAACGCTCCGGCTATGGCAAGGACCTGTCCAGCGATTCGCTGCAGGACTACAGCGTGGTGCGCCACATCATGGCTCGCCACGGCAATGACCTGGAATAACGGCACTAAGCTAATAACAAGCCCTTAGGGCGCGCTCCACCACGTTCACAACTGCCCCGACCATAATTTGAAGAAGAGGGTTTCCCCATGTCCGTGCACAAGACCGCACTGCTCAGTGCAATCACTACCGCCCTGCTGGCCAGCGCCAGCCTCCAGGCCGCCGAACCGCTCAAGGCCGTCGGCGCCGGCGAAGGTCAGCTGGATATCGTGGCCTGGCCCGGCTACATCGAACGTGGCGAAAGCGACAAGAATTACGACTGGGTCACCGGCTTCGAAAAGGAGACCGGCTGCAAGGTCAACGTCAAGACCGCGGGCACCTCCGACGAGATGGTCAGCCTGATGGCCAAGGGCGGCTACGACCTGGTCACCGCGTCCGGCGACGCCTCCCTGCGGCTGATCGTCGGCAAGCGCGTGCAACCGATCAACACCGCGCTGATTCCCAACTGGAAAAACCTCGACCCACGTCTCAAGGACGCGCCCTGGTACGTGGTCGACAAACAGACCTACGGCACCCCCTACCAGTGGGGCCCGAACGTGCTGATGTACAACACCACCGTCTTCAAGCAGGCACCGACCAGCTGGGGCGTGCTGTTCAACGCGCAGAACCTGCCGGACGGCAAACCCAACAAGGGCCGCGTGCAGGCCTATGACGGGCCGATCTACATCGCCGACGCCGCGCTGTACCTCAAGAGCGCGAAACCGGAGCTGGGGATCCAGAACCCCTACGAACTGACCGAAGCCCAGTACAAGGCGGTGCTCGACCTGCTGCGCGCCCAGCAGCCGCTGATCCACCGCTACTGGCACGACACCACGGTGCAGATGAGCGACTTCAAGAACGAAGGCGTGGTCGCCGCCAGCTCCTGGCCGTATCAGGTCAACGGCCTGATCAACGAGAAGCAGCCGATCGCCTCGACCATTCCCAAGGAAGGGGCCACCGGCTGGGCCGACACCACCATGCTGCACAGCGCGGCCAAGCACCCCAACTGTGCCTACAAGTGGATGGACTGGTCGCTCACGCCGAAGGTCCAGGGCGACGTCGCCGCCTGGTTCGGCTCGCTGCCGGCCGTGCCGGCGGCCTGCAAGGAAAGCCAACTGCTGGGCGCCGAGGGCTGCAAGACCAACGGCTTCGACCAGTTCGACAAGATCGCCTTCTGGAAAACCCCGCAGGCCGAGGGCGGCAAGTTCGTACCGTACAGCCGCTGGACCCAGGACTACATCGCGATCATGGGCGGGCGGTAAGCCCTCTGTAGCCGCTGCCGCAGGCTGCGCAAGGTCCGCTGGACCTTCTGCGCCCTGAGGATCGCCGCGCCCCTGCGGGGCGATCGCGGCCTGCGGCAGCGGCTACAGGTTCCTGTGCCAGGTTCGCTCCGGCAGGAGCGGCCTTCGCCGCCAGGCCTGATCCCGCTTATTTCGACAGCGCGCTTTTCCGGAGCACCGCACCATGACGCTTGCAGTCCAGTTCACCAACGTTTCCCGGCAGTTCGGCGAGGTGAAGGCCGTTGACCGGGTTTCCATCGATATCCAGGACGGCGAGTTCTTTTCCATGCTCGGCCCTTCCGGTTCGGGCAAGACCACCTGCCTGCGCCTGATCGCCGGTTTCGAACAGCCGAGCGCCGGCTCGATCCACATCCACGGGGTCGAAGCCACTGGGTTGCCGCCCTACCAGCGCGACGTCAATACCGTGTTCCAGGATTACGCGCTGTTCCCCCATATGAACGTGCGCGACAACGTGGCCTACGGCCTGAAAGTCAAAGGCGTCGCCAAGGCCGAGCGCCTCAAGCGCGCCGAAGAAGCCCTGGCCATGGTCGCCCTGGAAGGCTACGGCGAACGCAAGCCGGTGCAGCTGTCCGGCGGCCAGCGCCAGCGCGTGGCCCTGGCCCGGGCGCTGGTCAACCGGCCGCGGGTCCTGCTGCTGGACGAACCCCTGGGGGCGCTGGACCTGAAGCTGCGCGAACAGATGCAGGGCGAACTGAAAAAACTCCAGCGCCAGCTCGGCATCACCTTCATCTTCGTCACCCATGACCAGACCGAAGCCCTGTCGATGTCCGACCGCGTGGCGGTGTTCAACAAGGGCCGCATCGAGCAGGTCGACAGCCCGCGCAGCCTGTACATGAAACCGGCCACCACCTTCGTCGCCGAGTTCGTCGGCACCTCCAACGTGATTCGCGGCGAGCTGGCCGAACGCCTGAGCGGCAGCCAACGGCCCTTCTCGATCCGCCCGGAACACGTGCGTTTCGCCGAAGGCCCGCTGTCCGGCCACGAGATCGAAGTCAGCGGCCTGCTGCACGATATCCAGTACCAGGGCAGCGCCACCCGCTACGAGCTGCAACTGGACAACGGCCAGACCCTCAGCATCAGCCAGGCCAACGACCAATGGCTGGACAGCAGCACCCAGCACCAGACCGGGCAACGCATCAGCGCGCGCTGGGCCCGCGACGCGATGATCCCGCTGGCCGATACCCTGGCGAGCGGGGTGTGACATGAACACCCTGGCGTTCACTCCCCAAAACCCCGGCGGCTCGCCGCTGCGGCGTTTTTCCAACCTGCTGTACCGGCGACCGAACCTGTACCTGGCGCTGCTGCTGGTGCCACCGCTGCTCTGGTTCGGCGCGATCTACCTGGGTTCCTTGCTGATCCTGCTCTGGCAAGGCTTCTACACCTTCGACGACTTCACCATGGCGGTCACCCCGGACCTGACCCTGGCCAACTTCGCCGCGCTGTTCCAGCCGTCGAACTTCGACATCATCCTGCGCACCCTGAGCATGGCCATCGCCGTCTCGCTCGCCAGCGCCGCGGTCGCCTTCCCCATCGCCTACTACATGGCGCGCTACACCAGCGGCAAGACCAAGGCGTTCTTCTATATCGCGGTGATGCTGCCGATGTGGGCCAGCTACATCGTCAAGGCCTACGCCTGGACCCTGCTGCTGGCCAAGGGCGGCGTGGCCCAGTGGTTCGTCCAGCACCTGGGGCTGGGACCGCTGCTGCAGTTCATCCTGGGGATTCCCGGGGTCGGCGGCAGCACCCTGTCGACCTCGCACCTGGGGCGCTTCATGGTGTTCGTCTACATCTGGCTGCCGTTCATGATCCTGCCGATCCAGGCCTCCCTGGAACGCCTGCCGCCGTCCTTGCTGCAAGCCTCCGCCGACCTCGGCGCCAAGCCGCGCCAGACCTTCATGCAGGTGATCCTGCCGCTGTCGGTGCCGGGCATCGCCGCCGGCTCGATCTTCACCTTCTCCCTGACCCTGGGCGACTTCATCGTGCCGCAGCTGGTGGGTCCGCCCGGCTACTTCGTCGGCAGCATGGTCTACGCCCAGCAAGGGGCGATCGGCAACATGCCGATGGCCGCGGCCTTCACCCTGGTGCCGATCGTGCTGATCGCCATTTACCTGTCCATCGTCAAACGCCTGGGGGCCTTCGATGCGCTCTGACTCAACCACGCACGGGGAACAAGCCTCAACGGGCCTGCGCGTCGCCGCGTGGGGCGGGCTGCTGTTCCTGCATTTCCCGATCCTGATCATCTTCCTCTACGCCTTCAACACCGAAGACGCGGCCTTCAGCTTTCCGCCCCGGGGCTTCACCCTGAAGTGGTTCAGCGTGGCCTTCGCCCGCCCCGACGTGCTCGAGGCCATCCAGCTGTCGCTGCAGATCGCCGCCATCGCCACCCTGCTTGCCCTGGTCCTCGGCACCCTGGCCTCGGCGGCGCTGTACCGGCGGGACTTCTTCGGCAAGCAGGGCATTTCGCTGATGCTGATCCTGCCCATCGCCCTGCCCGGGATCATCACCGGTATCGCCCTGCTGGCGACCTTCAAGACATTGGGGATCGAGCCGGGGATGTTCACCATCATCGTCGGCCATGCGACCTTCTGCGTGGTGATCGTCCACAACAATGTGATTGCCCGCCTGCGCCGCACCTCCCACAGCCTGATCGAAGCCTCGATGGACCTGGGCGCCGACGGCTGGCAGACCTTCCGCTACATCATCCTGCCGAACCTCGGTTCGGCGTTGCTGGCCGGCGGCATGCTGGCGTTCGCCCTGTCGTTCGACGAAATCATCGTCACCACCTTCACCGCCGGCCATGAACGCACCCTGCCACTGTGGCTGCTCAACCAGTTGAGCCGGCCGCGGGACGTGCCGGTGACCAACGTCGTTGCCATGCTGGTGATGCTGGTGACCATGCTGCCGATCCTCGGCGCCTACTACCTGACCCGCAGCGGCGAGAGCGTGGCGGGCAGCGGCGGCAAATAACCCTGTAGCCGCTGCCGCAGGCTGCGATCGACCCGCAGGGTCGTGGCGCCCTCCGGTTCGCTGAAGGCCTTCGGCCTTATCGCAGCCTGCGGCAGCGGCTACAGATCGCAGGACATCCAACAGATATTTCAGGAGAACAGCCATGCAAACCAAACTCTTGATCAACGGCCAACTGGTCAGCGGCGAAGGCCCTGCCCAGCCGGTATTCAATCCCTCACTGGGCAAGGTACTGGTGGAAATCAACGAGGCCAGCGAAGCCCAGGTCGATGCCGCGGTGCACGCCGCCGACAATGCTTTCGAAAGCTGGTCGCAAACGGTGCCGAAAGAACGTTCGCTGCTGCTGCTCAAGCTGGCCGACAGCATCGAAGCCCACGGCGAGGAACTGGCGAAACTGGAATCGGATAACTGCGGCAAACCCTACAGCGCTGCGCTGAACGACGAGATCCCGGCGATTGCCGACGTGTTCCGTTTCTTTGCCGGCGCCAGCCGTTGTCTCAGCGGTTCGGCCGGCGGCGAATACCTGCCCGGCCATACCTCGATGATCCGGCGCGACCCGGTGGGGGTGATCGCCTCCATCGCACCGTGGAACTACCCACTGATGATGGTCGCCTGGAAAATCGCCCCGGCCCTGGCCGCCGGCAACACCGTGGTGCTCAAGCCCTCGGAGCAGACCCCACTGACCGCCCTGCGCCTGGCCGAACTGGCGGCGGCGATCTTTCCCGCCGGGGTGCTGAACCTGGTCTTCGGTCGTGGCGCCACGGTGGGCCAGCCGCTGGTGACCCATCCGAAGGTGCGCATGGTGTCGCTCACCGGCTCCATCGCCACCGGTTCGAACATCATTTCCAGCACCGCCGACAGCGTCAAACGCATGCACATGGAACTGGGCGGCAAGGCGCCGGTGATCATCTTCGACGACGCCGACATCGACGCGGCCGTGGAGGGTATCCGCACCTTCGGCTTCTACAACGCCGGCCAGGACTGCACCGCCGCCTGCCGCATCTATGCGCAGGAAGGCATCTACGAACGCTTCGTCGAGAAACTCGGCGCGGCGGTCGCCAGCATCAAGTACGGCCTGCAGGGCGACCCGCACACCGAGCTGGGCCCGCTGATCAGCGCCCAGCACCGCGACCGGGTGGCCGGCTTCGTCGAGCGCGCCATCGCCCAGCCGCACATCCGCCTGGTCACCGGCGGCAAGGCGGTGGACGGCAACGGCTTCTTCTTCGAACCGACGGTGCTGGCCGACGCCCGGCAGGACGACGAAATCGTCCGCCGCGAAGTGTTCGGGCCGGTGGTCTCGGTCACCCGCTTCGCCGACGAGGCCCAGGTCCTGGGCTGGGCCAACGACTCGGACTACGGCCTGGCGTCCTCGGTGTGGACCGCCGATGTCGGCCGCGCCCACCGCCTTTCGGCGCGCCTGCAATACGGCTGCACCTGGGTCAACACGCACTTCATGCTGGTCAGCGAAATGCCCCACGGCGGGCAGAAGCTCTCCGGCTACGGCAAGGACCTGTCCCTGTACGGGCTGGAGGACTACACCGTCGTGCGCCATGTGATGTTCAAGCACTGATAGTGGGCGCCACGCCTGCCGGGTCTCCCAAGTCCGGCAGGTGCTGGTTGTCCAACGCCCTTGAAAGCTCCCGGCGCAGGCATCGCGGCATGCACTGGCCGCCTGGGCAGCCCCTCGTTGACTCTTTTTCACAAGAATTCCATTGCCCGCCTCCCTGCCGACAGGGTTAATTGAGCGACTGCTCAATTCATTCGAAGCCCTGCCTGCGCCCCGCCGGTCCGCTCCAGGGCGCAGCCCGCGGCAATCCGCCGCCGGCCCGGATCTGCCGCAAGGAGGCTGGACATGAACCTGCCGTTTCAACCCGTCAATGGATACCCGCCTGCCACCCCGGCACCGCGCCTGCAACAGGTGGACGCCCTGCGCGGCTTCGCCCTGTTCGGCATCCTGACGGTGAATATCTGGTCGTTCGCCGACCCGTACTACGCCTCGTCCAGCACCAACCCGGCCTACCCGGGCGCCCTCGACCACTTGATCCGCTGGCTGCTCTGGACCTTCTTCGAGGCCAAGTTCTACCTGCTGTTTTCCTTTCTGTTCGGCTACAGCTTCACCTTGCAGATGCTGTCCGCCGAACGTTCGGGCAAGCGCTTCGTGCCACGTATGCTGCGGCGGCAACTGGCCCTGCTGGGGCTCGGCCTGGCGCACGGGGCGCTGTTGTTCTACGGCGACATCCTCTCGCTGTACGCCCTGCTAGGCCTGGTCCTGCTGGCCCTGCGCGACCTGTCGGCCAGATGGGCCGCAGGCCTGGCGATCCTGTTGCTGACAGGCTCCGCAATGCTGTTCCTGCTGTTCGGCATCGAACTGTTGAACGCGGGCGTCTACAGCGGTCCGGCCCAGGGCGAGCCCGTGCTCAAGGCCATGGCCCTGGGCGGCAGCGCCCTGGACACCCTGGTATTCAACGCCTCGCACCTGCCGGAAACCGCTGCTGCACTGTGGCTGCTCCAGGCTCCCAGCACCCTGGCGATGTTTCTGCTGGGTTATGTGGCCGGGCGCAAACGCCTGCTGGTGGCGCCCTACCGCTTTGCACGGCACACACCGCGGTTGCTGGCGATAACGCTGCCCGTCGGCCTGGGTGGTGCCCTGCTCTATGGCTACTGGACCGCCTACTTCCCCGGAGGTGGCCTGGAAGTCATGGGCTACGGCATCAGCCAGTTGAGCGCACCGCTGCTCTCGGCCAGCTACGGGATGTTGCTGCTCAAGGCCTTCGACTCGTCCGCCGGGCAACGCCTGTGCCAGTGGCTGGCGCCGCTGGGACGGATGTCCCTGAGCAACTACCTGCTGCAATCGCTGATCCTCAACCTGCTGTTCACCGGCTACGGCCTGGGATTGGTCGATCGCCTGCCGACGCTATGGATCGCCCTGCTGCCGATCGCCATCTACCTGTTGCAGAGGCCGCTCAGTGCCCTGTGGCTACGCCATCACCCCTATGGTCCGGGCGAGTGGCTGCTGCGGGCCGTGACCATCGGTGCCTGGCCGGACTGGCGCACCCCCCTCAAGGCCTAAACCAGGCGCAAGCACAGGTGGATGTCCTCGGATTCGATCCGCAGCAATTCGGGGTCCGGGGTCGCCAGCAGCTCACAGCCCAGGCGCCGATAGAAATCCACGGTATTGCGCGACGGCGTGGCCGAGACATAGAGCCCTTCGCCGCCCAGGCACCGCGCCTGCTCGGCGGCCAGGCCGAACAGGCGCTGGCCCAGGCCGCACCGGCGATAGGCCTGGCTGACATGCAGGAACTTCAGTTGCCGCAACTGCAGGCCGGCGTTGTGGATAACCCGGCAATCGACCGCCGCCGCAGCCACCAGCCGGTGTTCGTCGAACACCCCGTACAGCCAGCCGCCACGCCGGTAACACGCCTGCAAGACCCGGGCGTCCTGCTCGGCTTCGCCCGGCGGCCAGCCGGTCACTGCCTCGTATTGTGGATAACACTGCAATTGCCCGTCCTGCAGGCGGTAGAACTCATGGATCAGCTCCGCACGGTCGATCAGTTTGAGTCGCGGGATGTCGTTTTCCTGCAAAAGACGTTCGTGCAACATGGAAAGGTTTCCAGCCGGATCGATTGTTTACGTATCGACACAGCTAATCATTTTTGCCCTTCGAGCGAACGGTTTATTCTGTCGGGCATTTGTAAAACTCCATTGTGTTTGGCCGAAGGCATGACCGAACCTCCATTTCCGATCCAGCAGCCAGGAAGGGCTCGGGATCTCCTGACAAGGTTCACTTATGCATCGCAGGCATCTTCTGAAAGCATCCATGGCGCTGGCAGCCTACACCGGCCTGTCGGCCACGGGGCTGTTGGCCACCCGGGCCTGGGCGGGCGCCGCCGACGGCGAGGCGCAGGCCTTCGATTTCGAGATTCTCAAGTCCCAGGCCAAGCAATTGGCCAGCAAGCCCTACGTGGACACCAAGCAGGTGCTGCCGCCGACCCTGGCGACCATGACCCCGCAGAACTTCAATGCGATCCAGTACGACGGCAACCACTCGCTGTGGAAGGAGCTGAACGGCCAGCTGGATGTGCAGTTCTTCCACGTCGGCATGGGCTTCAAGCAGCCGGTGCGCATGTACAGCGTCGATACCAAGACCCGTCAGGCGCGGGAAGTGCATTTCCGCCCGTCGCTGTTCAACTACCAGAACACCAGCGTCGATACCGCCCAGCTCAAGGGCGACCTGGGCTTTGCCGGCTTCAAGCTGTTCAAGGCCCCGGAACTGGACAGGCACGACGTGGTGTCCTTCCTCGGTGCCAGCTATTTCCGCGCGGTGGACAAGACCGGCCAGTACGGCCTGTCGGCCCGCGGCCTGGCGATCGACACCTACGCCAAGAAGCGTGAAGAGTTTCCCGACTTCACTCGGTTCTGGTTCGAGACCCCGGACAAGGACAGCACCCGCTTTGTGGTCTATGCCCTGCTCGACTCGCCCAGCGCCACCGGCGCCTACCGCTTCGACATCGACTGCCAGGCCGAGCGCGTGGTGATGGATGTCGACGCGCACGTCAACGCCCGTACCGCCATCGAACAGCTGGGTATCGCGCCGATGACCAGCATGTTCAGTTGCGGCACCCATGAACGGCGCATGTGCGACACCATTCATCCGCAAATCCACGACTCGGACCGCCTGGCCATGTGGCGCGGCAACGGCGAGTGGATCTGCCGCCCGCTGAACAACCCGGCGACCCTGCAGTTCAACGCCTTCGCCGACAAGGACCCGAAAGGTTTCGGCCTGGTGCAGACCGACCACGAGTTCGCCAACTACCAGGACACCGTGGACTGGTACAGCCGGCGCCCGAGCCTGTGGGTCGAGCCGACCACCGCCTGGGGCGAAGGCTCGGTCGATCTGCTGGAGATCCCCACCACCGGCGAGACCCTGGACAACATCGTAGCCTTCTGGACCCCGAAAAAGCCGCTGGCCGCCGGGGATTCGCTGAACTACGGCTACAAGCTGTACTGGAGCGCCCTGCCACCGGTGGGCACGCCGCTGGCGCGGGTCAACGCCACCCGTTCGGGCATGGGTGGCTTCGTCGAAGGCTGGGCCCCGGGCGAGCATTACCCGCCGGTCTGGGCCCGGCGCTTCGCCGTGGACTTTAACGGCGGTGGCCTGGAGCGGCTGCCGGAAGGCACCGGCATCGAACCGGTGGTCACCGCGTCGAACGGCCAGGTCAAGGATTTCCACGTGCTGAAGCTGGACGAGATCCAGGGTTATCGCGTGCTCTTCGACTGGTACCCGACCAACGACAGCGTCGATCCGGTGGAGCTGCGGCTGTTCATCCGCACCAACGATCGCACCCTGAGCGAAACCTGGCTGTACCAGTACTTCCCGCCGGCACCGGACAAGCGCAAGTACAGCTGAGGAAGCATGATCGCTTGTAGCCGCTGCCGAAGGTTGAGATCGACCGGGAACCGGTCGTAAACGGACACCACGGACAAGGGATCGACTGCCGGTCCGTATGGGGTCCGCTACGCGGTCCATCGCAGCCTGCGGCAGCGGCTACAGGTCGCGGTGCTACGACACGGCACAAAAACCGGCCCTCACAGGCAAATGCCGATCAGTCAAGGCTTTTTGTAGGAGCGGCCGGTCGACGCTCCTACAGTCGAACCAATCGCTTGACTGGTCGGCATTACCCCCACAGGCCGGTTTTTTTATGCCCCCGCTCAGCTCACTCGCGCAGGTCCGACTCGTGAATCGGTTGGTCGCGATGGGTCGCGCGCTGGTACTGCGCCGGCCAGATCGCCTTGTGTCCGCTCAGGTCGTCGTCGGCGTGCAACGGCCAGTACGGGTCGCGCAGCAGCTCGCGGGCGAGGAAGATGATGTCAGCCTGACAGGTGCGCAGAATGTGCTCGGCCTGGGCTGGTTCGGTGATCATGCCTACGGTGCCGGTGGCGATCCCCGACTCCTTGCGCACCCGTTCGGCGAAGCGCGTCTGGTAGCCAGGGCCGGTGGGGATCTCGGCATTGACCGCGGTGCCGCCCGAGGAAACATCGATCAGGTCCACCCCCAGGGCCTTCAGGCGGCGGGCCAGCTCGACGGTTTCATCCGGATTCCAACCGTCCTCCACCCAGTCGGTGGCCGAAACCCTAACGAACAGCGGCAACTCTTGCGGCCAGACCGCCCGCACGGCCTCACACACCTGCAGGACCAGGCGAATGCGGTTATCGAAGGAGCCTCCGTACTGGTCGCGGCGCTGATTGCTCAGGGGCGAGAGGAATTGATGCAGCAGGTAGCCATGGGCGGCATGCACCTCGACCACCTTGAAACCGGCGATCAGGGCGCGTTTGGCCGAGTCGACGAAAGCCTGGACGATCGCGGCGATCTGCCCTTCTTCGAGCTGGGTCGGCGGCGTATGTTGCGGGTCGAAGGCAATCGGCGAAGGGCCTACCGGGACCCAGCCGCCCTCCTCGGGCTTGACGCTGCCATGCTTGCCCAGCCACGGCCGATGGGTGCTGGCCTTGCGTCCGGCGTGGGCCAGCTGGATGCCGGCGACCGCGCCCTGGGCGGCGATGAACCGGGTGATGCGTTGCAAGGGAGCGATCTGTTCATCGTTCCACAGGCCAAGGTCCTGGGCCGTGATGCGCCCGTCGGCGGTGACCGCCGTGGCCTCGGTGAAAATCAGCCCGGCGCCCCCCACGGCACGACTGCCGAGGTGCACCAGGTGCCAGTCATTGGCCAGTCCATCTACGCTGGAGTACTGGCACATGGGCGATACCGCGATGCGGTTGAGTAAGGTCAATTGACGAAGGGTATAGGGTTCAAGCAGCAGACTCATGGGGCACCTCTCGATCAGTGGTCAGGCTCCAGGGTTCTGTTTGAAAAGTCGACGAGTGACTGGAAAGGAACAGCGCCCGCCCCCGCGGGAGAAAAAAGGACAAGACGTCACAAGGCCAATCAAGCAGTGTTTAGAGACTAGTCGACAACCGCGCGAACAGCAGGGTTCTGACACATTTTGCCGGGGAAGGTAGCGCTGGCCTGGCGTTTTTTCGCGAGCAAGCTCGCGCCTGCAGTGGCCACACAATCCTTGTAGGAGCGAGCTTGCTCGCGATAGCGTCAGCAGTCTTAACGCGGTTCGATATGGGCAATCATCAGTTGCACGGTTTCCTGGCCGCGGAACTCGTTGAGGTCCAGCTTGTAGGCCAGTTCCACCCAGCGGATGGTCGGGTTCGGCCAGATATCGCGGTCGATGCCGAAGGCGATGCCGTCGAGCTTCACCGAGCCGCATTCGCTGCGCAGCACCACCTTGAGGTGGCGCTCGCCGACGACGCGCTGCTCCACCAGCTGGAACACGCCATGGAACAGCGGCTCGGGAAAGTGCTGGCCCCAGGGCCCGGCATGGCGCAGGGCGCGGGCCAGCTCGAGGTGGAACTCTTCCACCGCCAGGGTGCCGTCCGACAGCAGGCGCCCGGTCAGGTCTTCCTCGCGCAGCTGGCGGCGCACCTCGGCATCGAAGGCCTCGGCGAAGGCCGGGAAATTCTGCTCCGGCAGCGACAGGCCGGCGGCCATGGCATGGCCGCCGAACTTGCTGATCAGGTCCGGGTGCTTGGCCGCCACCGCGTCCAGGGCATCGCGGATATGAAAGCCCGGCACCGAACGCGCCGAGCCCTTGAGCATGCCTTCGCCGGCGTCGGCAAAGGCGATGGTCGGCCGGTGGTACCGCTCTTTCAGCCGCGAGGCGAGAATCCCGATCACCCCCTGGTGCCAGTCGGGTTCGAACAGGCACAGGCCGAACGGCATCGACTCCACCGGCAAGTCCTTGAGCTGGGCCAGGGCTTCGCGCTGCATGCCCTGTTCGATGGACTTGCGATCCTGGTTCAACTCGTCCAGCTGGCTGGCCATTTCCCGCGCCAGGGCCATGTCGTGGCTGAGCAGGCATTCGATGCCCAGGCTCATATCGTCCAGGCGGCCGGCGGCATTCAGCCGTGGGCCGAGGATGAAGCCCAGGTCGGTGGAGGTGATGCGCGACGCTTCGCGCTTGGCCACTTCGAGGATCGCCTTGATCCCCGGCCGCGCGCGCCCGGCACGAATCCGCTCCAGCCCCTGGTGCACCAGGATGCGGTTGTTGGCGTCCAGCGGCACCACGTCGGCGACGCTGCCCAGCGCCACCAGATCCAGCAGTTCGCCGATGTTCGGCTGCGGCTTGGCTTCGTACCGGCCGAGGCTGCGCAGGCGGGCCCGCAGCGCCATCAGCACATAGAAGATCACCCCGACCCCAGCCAGCGCCTTGCTCGGAAACTCGCAGCCGGGCTGGTTCGGGTTGACGATGGCATCGGCCGCCGGCAACTCGTGGCCCGGCAAGTGGTGGTCGGTGACCAGCACTTTCAGCCCGGCCGCCTTGGCCGACGCCACACCCTCGACACTGGAGATGCCGTTGTCCACGGTGATCAGCAGTTGGGGCTGGCGCTGCAGGGCCACCGCGACGATTTCCGGGGTCAGGCCATAGCCATATTCGAAACGGTTCGGCACCAGGTAATCGACATGGGCCGCGCCCAGCAGACGCAGACCGAGCATCCCCACGGTACTGGCGGTGGCGCCGTCGGCATCGAAGTCGCCGACGATCAGGATGCGTTCACGCTGCTCCAGCGCCGTCACCAGCAGGTCCACCGCAGCCTCGATGCCCTTGAGCTGCTGGAACGGGATCAGCCGCGCCAGGCTCTTGTCCAGCTCGGCCTCGGACCGCACGCCACGGGCGGCGTACAGGCGGGTCAGCAAGGGTGGCAGATCACCGAGAAACGGCAGGGTGGCGGGCAACTCACGAGGTTCGATACGCATGGGGTGACAGAGGCTTCTCTTCGATACGGGGAATACAGCGAAACAGCGCGCGGCGTGGCGAACTCAGCGCTCGCCCAACAGCCATTCCAGCTGGACTTCGTGCTGGCCACGATCGTCGGTGACGAAGATCGTGCCTTCGCTGATCATCACGTCCCACTTGATAACGCGCGGCATGTCCTTGGCCAGGACTTCCAGGACGTCCTGGGGCACGCCGGCGATATTGAGGTTCTTCAGGTTCTTCACCGCGTCCACCACCCGGGTCTGCCACACGCGCAGGCTGCCGTAGGCCAGCAGGCTGGTGCGCTCGGTGCGGCGCGAGCACCAGGTCAGGCGCTCGGCGTCCGGCTGGCCGACTTCGATCCAGTGCAGCACACGGTCGTCCAGGCTTTTTTCCCACAGGGCCGGCTCATCCACTTCCGACAGGCCACGACCGAACGACAGGTGTTCGTTGTACCAAAGGGCGTAGGCCAGCAGGCGCACGGTCATGCGCTCTTCGGTTTCCGACGGATGGCGGGCGATGGTTTGCTTGACGCTTTCGTACACCCCGCGATCGAGGTCAGTCAGGTTCAATTCAAACTTGTAGGTGGTAGACGGCTGGGCCATGGACGGGGCTTCTTGATACGAGGAAAGGCGGCAAGTCTAACCGATGCACGGGCCAATCCACGAATCGCGCACCATCATCCTTTGGCGAGGGAGCGCCGGGCTATGTTAAAACGCTCTACCGTCCAATCTTTGTCCTACGAGAATCTTCCATGCCGCTTACCGCCAAACCCCTTGCCGGCCTGAAAGTCGTCGAACTCGGCACCCTGATCGCCGGCCCGTTCGCCTCGCGCATCTGCGCCGAATTCGGCGCCGAGGTGATCAAGGTCGAATCGCCCGATGGCGGCGACCCGCTGCGCAAGTGGCGCAAGCTGTATGAAGGCACGTCGCTGTGGTGGTTCGTCCAGGCGCGCAACAAAAAGTCCCTGACCCTGAACCTCAAGCACCCGGACGGCCTGGAAGTGCTGAAGAAGCTGTTGGCGGAAGCCGACATCCTGATCGAGAACTTCCGCCCCGGGGTCCTGGAAAAACTCGGCCTGGGCTGGGACACCCTGCATGCCCTCAACCCCAAGCTGGTAATGGTGCGCCTGTCCGGCTTCGGCCAGACCGGGCCGATGAAGGACCAGCCCGGGTTCGGCGCGGTCGGCGAGTCCATGGGCGGGCTGCGCTACATCACCGGTTTCGAGGACCGTCCGCCGGTGCGCACCGGCATTTCCATCGGCGACTCGATTGCCGCCCTGTGGGGCGTGATCGGCGCACTGATGGCCCTGCGGCACCGCGAGGTCAACGGCGGCCAGGGCCAGGTGGTGGACGTGGCATTGTACGAAGCGATCTTCGCCATGATGGAAAGCATGGTCCCGGAGTTCGACGTCTTCGGTTTCATCCGCGAACGCACCGGCAACATCATGCCCGGCATCACCCCCTCCTCCATTCACACCAGCGCCGATGGCAAGCACGTGCAGATCGGCGCCAACGGCGATGCGATCTTCAAGCGCTTCATGCTGCTGATCGGCCGCGACGACCTGGCCAACGACCCGGCCCTGGCCAGCAACGACGGCCGCGACAGCCGTCGCGACGAGCTGTACGGGGTTATCGATCGCTGGGTCAACTCGCTGCCGCTGGAGCGCGTGCTCGAATTGCTGAACCAGGCGCAAGTCCCCGCCAGCCGCATCTTCAGCGCCGAGGACATGTTCAGCGATCCGCAGTTTCTCGCCCGGGAAATGTTCCTCCAGGCCAAACTGCCGGATGGCAAGGCATTCAAGATGCCCGGCATCGTTCCGAAACTCTCGGACACCCCCGGCTCGTCCGAATGGGTCGGCCCCGCGCTCGGCGAACACAATGCCCAGGTGCTGGGCGCCCTGGGTTACGACGGGCAGCAAATCAAAAGCCTGCGTGACAGCGGCGCGATCTAGCATTGCCCACGATTTCGCGACAATGAGAGTTTTTCCGACAAGGATCAGCAGCCTGATGAACCCCTGCAGTGGCGGGCGAATGATTCGCGGGATAGGTTTGTTTTTTATGTTGTTGGCGCTCGGCACCTGGCCCCAGGCCAGCCAGGCCAGGGACACATTGGTCTGGATCCTGCGCGACCTGCCGCCAACGACGATTTTCGAAGGCCCGCAAAAAGGCCGGGGGGTGATCGACCAGGCCTTGCCTGTGCTGATGGCCAGCCTGCCGGAGTACGACCACCAGATCGTGCACGTCAACCGCGCCCGGGGCATGCAGATGCTCCGGGAACAGCCCTTCGTCTGCGACCCGGCGCTGATGTTCAACCGGCAGCGGGCGCAGTGGATTGCGTTTTCCATCACCAGTTTTCGCGTGTTCAGCAACGGCCTGGCGGTACGCCGCAAGGACAGTGACGGCCTGCAGCCGTTTGTCCACGATGGCCATATCGACTTGCGCGCGCTCCTGGCCAGCGTCCCGCATAGCGTTGGCGTGGTGGCCGAGCGCAGTTATGGCGAACAGATCGACAGCCTGCTCGCCCAGGCGCCGCCCGGAGCCCTGATAGCCCACTACGGCAACAGCGCCATCGGCAACCTGCTGCAGATGCAAAGACGCGGACGCCTCAAAGCCCTGATCGGCTATCAGCCGGAGATTCGTTTCCAGGCGCAACAGCAAGGGATCGATCCGAACGACCTGGAGTTCTACCCGATCCAGGGCATGCCCAAGTATCAATCGGTGAACGTCGGCTGCTCGAACACACCGCAGGGCCGACAGGCCGTGGAGCGCATCAACCACTCGCTGCTCGAACTGCGCCCGCACAGCTTGCTGGAGCTGTACGCCGAGTGGCTGGAACCATCGCTGCGCGAGCAGTACCGCAGCGATGCCCTGGCATTTTTCCGCGACACGCCACTGCGCTGAAAAACCCGGGCAAAAAGAAACCCCGAGCAGTGGGGAGACGACTCGGGGTTAAACGTGGCCTGAAACCAGACCCGTGCAACAAGCGACAAGCACCGGAGCACAATGCTCGCTCCCGTTGCCAAGGGTCTGACTGATGGACTGAAGCGAAGGTTCCCGAAAATCTCCAATCAGCGCGCGCTGTCGAACGCCTTCTCCTGGGCCGCATTGCGCAAGGCCGCGATGACACAGGGTTCCAGGCGACCTTCGGCGATCAATACGTCGCGATGCAGGCCATCGACGACATCGGTCAACTGGCGCTTGTCGGTCAACTGGGCCTGGCTGAACTCACGCTCGACCACGATGGCCCCCAAGGCATTCTTCAGGCTCACCAGGCATTCCCCCTGCGCGCGCGGGGTCAGAGTTACCTGATACGGGCTCAAAGCTTCACCCAACAATAGGCTGATACTTTCCATCTCGATCACCACTCAATAGCTGGAATTAAGGCTCGAATACACGAATGCCGGTAGCTTTCTGGCATTCAAGTGACCATCGCCCAGAGAAGAAAGTTCGCAACCGCTGGCGGTTGCCGACCTGAGTCGATCCAGCATGCGCGCAAAACATGACAGATAAAAAACAGCCGGTATCAGACTAGAATCGGCACTTCAAACCAGAAACGAATGCGAGGGTGCCGGCTGATCGATCAGTGCCTCGACCTTCTTGTAGCGCGATACCGCTTGTTGGCAGGAAAAGCGTCGAGGGTCGATCCGAACCGGCATCGCGACCTGCTCCCGGGGCGGATTTTCAGGCCTTGCGCAGGTCTTTCTGGCAGGTGGGGTTGTGGCCATGGGGGCCCTCTCCTCAAGCGGTTGGCACAGCCCGACGGCGCCGCGATGACGGTTGCCCGGTTGCAGGGCCTGTCCGAAATGCTGCCTTCTCACCGGAGCGAGCCTTGAATCAAATATCCAATAAAAAACTGCGGATCGTCCTCGCCGACGATCATCCGATTTTCCTTATCGGCCTGCGGGCCGTGCTGGAGCGCGACGACAGCCTGGAGATCGTCGGCGAAGCCAGTTCCCCGACAGCCCTCGGCGAGCTGCTGCAATGCTGTCCCTGCGAAGTACTGGTCACCGACTTCATGATGCCGGGGGAACAGCAGAACGACGGCCTGCGCCTGATCGAGCAACTGCGCCGGCATCACCCCGAGCTGCCGATCGTGGTAGTGACCATGCTCAACAATGCCGGGCTGTTCCGCTCGATTCTCGACCTGGGCGTCATGGGCCTGCTGAGCAAGGCCAGCCTGGCCGACGAACTGCCGGCGGCGATCAGCCATGTGCGCCGCGACAAGGTGTTCGTCGCCCAGGCCATCCAGCAACTCCTCAGCCTGGCGGGCGAGGTCGGGCCGGACCGCCTGTTGTCCGGGGAACAGCTGTCGCCCCGCGAACTCGAAGTGATCCGCCTGCTGGCGGCCGGGCTGACGGTCGGGGAAATCGCTACCAGGCTCAGCCGCAGCAAAAAGACCGTCAGCACCCAGAAGGTCAGCGCCATGCGCAAGCTCGGCCTGTCCAGCGCCGCGGCGCTGTACATCTACGTGCAGGAACACGGGCTCGCCTGAGCGCGGGCTCAGCCAGCCTGCTCGTCGAAGTCGTCACGCAAGCGCCGGGCGACCCACTGGCGCACGGCGACCGCGCTCATGGGTTCGGCGATGAAGCAGCCTTGCAGGCGCGCCTGTCCCAAGCGTTTGGCCGCCTGGTAATCGGCGGCGCTCTCGATACCGGCCAGCACCAGCCCCAGCGACATGCGCCGGGCCATGCTCATGGCGCCGGCCACCACCGCCGACTTGCGCTCATCGGCCGCCAGCCCGCAGACGAAGGCCGGCGGGATCTTCAGCTCGGTGAAGGGTAACTCCAGCAAACGCTGCAGGCTGGTGCCACCGGTGCCGAAGTCGCCAATCGACAGCTTGCAGCCGATCATGCGCAGGCGCAGCAGGGCTTCCACATGGGTGGTATCGGTTTGCAACTCGGTGGTCTCGACGATTTCCAGGGTCAGCAGGCGTGCCGGTACCTCAAAACGCCGTAGCAGGGCTTCCAGCTGGCGCGCGAAGTTCGGCAGTTCCAGCATGCCCACCGGGATGTTCACCGAGATCGCCAGCGAACGGCCCATGACCAGGCGCACCCCGGCCGACAGCTGCATGGCCTGCTCCAGCATGAGCCAGGTGAAAGCTTCCTCCAGCCCGGCGAACTCAATCACCGGCAGGAACTCGGCGGGCAGCATCAGGCCGTGTTCCGGGTGCTGCCAGCGCGCCAGCGCCTCGACACCCTGGACCTCGCCGTCCTGGCTGACCACCGGCTGAAAGTGCGCGACTCCATGGCGCAGTACCGCCGCCTGCCCTTCCTCGGCGGTCGGCACCTCAGGCTGGAATACATCCAGCGCCAGGGTTTCGCGCACCTGGGCCAGTGACAAGGCTTGCGGGCCCGGCTCGAAACATTGCTGGTACAGCCCCAGCAGCTCATTGACCAAGGTCACCGAGGCCGGCTTGGGCACGCAGCCCAGCACCTTCAGGCCCTGCTGCCGGGCCATGGCCGCGGCGCCTTCGCGGACATCCGCTTGCGCGTCGCTGAGAATGATCAGCGCCTTCGCCCGTTGTTGCTCCGCCAGGTAACGGATCAGCTCCAGCCCGTCGGCCTGCTCCAGGTACAGATCGCAGATGGCGATATCCACCGGCCCCTTGCTGTCCAGGGATTGTCGGGCGGCGGCAACGCTTTCGGCGTTCAGTACGTTGAACACGCCATTGGCGTTGAGCATCTGGTGCAGGGCCATCAACTGGAACGAATTATCTTCAAGAACGAGCACTTTCAACCTGTGCATGAAACGACCTCCGAGACGGCAAGCGCAGCGAGAATCCGCAGCGGACCAGTACGTTAATCGCCAAGGGCAGGCCGCCCCATAAGACAAGTCTTAATCGCTACCCAGATACGGCTCGATATCGCTGCGCAAGCAGCCGATGGCCTCCTTCAGGTGCTGCCAGTGCTCCGCCAGCACCGCCGTCGAGCGGGCCCGGACAGCCGCCTCCAGGTCGATGCAGACCTGGGCCAGCGGCAGCGCGTCGATCAGGCAGCACACCCCTTTGAGGCGGTGCGTGGATGCGCCGATACGCGCCCAGTCCTGCTCCTGCACCGCCGATTCCAGGGCCGCCTGCTCCTGCCCCAGGTTGTTCCACAGCTCGCGCAGCATGCGTTGCAGGATCGGCTCGTCGGCCTGGGTCATGGTGCGCAGGGTCTGGATGTCGAAGGATGGTGGCGGCAAGAAGCGCGCAAGCATCTGCGCCAACCGGTCCAGGGTCACCGGCTTGACCAGCAGTTCATCCATGCCGGCCTGCTCGCAGCGTTGTTGTTCATCCTCGAAGGCATTGGCGGTGCAGCCGATCAGCGGGCAGGCCGCACGCCTTTCCCGGACCTCGATCTCACGTATCGCCTCGCTCAGCTGATAACCGCTCATGCCCGGCATGTGGCAGTCGGTCATCACCAGGTCGAACGCCTCGCCCTGCCAGCGCGCCAGCGCCGCCTCGGCGCTGTCGAGCGCCACCACCTTGTGCCCCAGGAACATCAATTGCTGGCTGAGCACCATGCGATTGGCCCGCACGTCGTCGACCACCAGCACCGACATGCGACGGCTCTGCGGACGTTCGCTGGTCACCTGGGGCGACTGGCTGAAAGCCTCGACCACCTGTTCCGGATAGAGTTCGAGGGTCACGGTGGTTCCCACGCCGGGTTGGCTTTGCAGCAGAATACGGCCGCCCATCAGTTCCACCAGTTGCTTGCAGATGCTCAGGCCCAGGCCGGTTCCGCCCTGCTCCGGCGTCGTCTGCACATGGGCCTGAATGAACGGATCGAACAGGCTCGCCTGCTTCTCGGGGCTGATGCCCGACCCGGTGTCGGCCACGCCGATGCACAAGCGGTCGGCGCCCTGTTCATCGGCCTGGCGCTCCACGGACACCCGCACCTCGCCGGCCTGGGTGAACTTCAGGGCGTTGCTCAGCAGGTTGTGCAGCACCTGGCGCAGGCGCAACGGGTCGAGCCAGTAGAAGCCGTCCGCCGCCTCGTCGAAAGCCAGCGTCAAGCGCAGCCCCTTGTTGCGCGCGGTGACCTCGAACAATTGCTGCATGTCTTCGAAGAAGTCTCGCAAGGCCACGGTCTGCGGCGCCAGCTGCATATGCCCGGCCTCGATCTTGGCCAGGTCGAGGTTGTCGCCCATCAGGCCGACCAGCTCCTGCGCCGACTGATAAGCCACGCGCAAGGCATCGGAAAACGGCATGCCGCGCAGGCGCGCCTGCTCCTTTTCCAGCTCCAGCAAACCGATGATCGCGTTCATCGGCGTACGAATTTCGTGGCTCATGGTCGAGAGAAAGGCGCTCTTGGCGTAGTTCGCCTGATCCGCCGCGCGACGCGCCTCCAGCAGTTCTTCCTCGAGACGCTTGCGCTCGGTGATATCGATCCAGCCCCCCAGCAGCCCTTGCAGCTCGCCCTGAGCGCTGTAGAACGGCACCGTCCATTGATAGACCTGCACCGGGCCGCTTCTGGATTCGATCTGACGGTCGACGAACACCGACTCCTGCGACTCCACCTGCTCCAGGAACTCACGGTGCAACTGTCGGGCCGTAGCCTCGGGCAACACATCCAACTCGGTCAGGCACAGCCCCTTGAGCTGTTCCAGGCACATGCCAGTCTGGGTCTCGTAGCTTTTGTTGCAGGTGATCAGGCGCCCGGCCAGGTCGCGGACGAAGATCGGGTTGGGAATGCCATCGAGCAAGGCGCGCTTGAACGCCAACTGGTCGTTGAGCCGTTGCTCGGCCTGCAGGCGCTGGCGGATCTGCCCCTTGAGCCGGGTGTTCCAGGCCAGGGACAGCAGGCCGAACAGGATCGCGGTGAAGGTGACCCAGTAGATCCACACCGGCACTCGCTGCCACATGGGCACCGGCACCGGCGTCACCCCCAGCCATTTCAGGCGGATGGCACTGAGCTCGGCCACCGGGAAAGCTTCCAGGGCCTTGTTCAGGATGCTCAGCAGCTCGGGCTGGTCCCGGCGCACCGACAATTCGTCGGCCGACCACTTGCCCTCGACGCTACGGCCGATGCGCAGCCCGTTCGCCGGGTAGCCCTGCACCTCGACTTCGTTCTGGATGGTCGCGTCGGCCTCGCCACTGGCCACCAGGGCCCGCGCCTCCAGGTAGGTGTCGACCAAACGCAGGTGGACCTTCGGGTAGTTCTGCCGGACGTAGCTCTCCAACGCGTGCTTGGCCGGAAGCGCCAGCACCTTGCCGGCCAATTGGTTGAAGGTATTGAGCTGGATATCGTCGGCGCGGACCACGAACACCCAGGCCGAGCCGCCAAAGGCATGGGTGAAATCGAGGAAGCCGCAGCGCTCGTCGTTGGCCGACAAGGTGGTGTTCATCTGGGCCCGGCCCTTGAGCAGCAGGTCCAGGGTGTGGGCCGTGGAGAAGGTCTCCTCCTGGACGAACTGCAGGCCGGTCATGCGTGAAATCCGGTTGAGCAGGTCGATGTTCAACCCGGCCCATTGGCCGTCCTTGTCCTTGAACACGTAGGGCGGAAACTGCTGGGACGCCACCACCACATGCTGATGCTCCAGCAGCCAGGCACGCTCCTGCTTGCTCAGTTTGATCCGCTCGTCGCCGGTGCTGGCGCCTAGCCCGGTGGTCCAGCGGGCCAGGATCTCCCGCCGCGTGGAGTCGTCGATGCTCTCCAGCGCCCGCTCGATCAGGCGGCCCAACAGCGGATCGGTCTGGCGCGTGGCGAAGGCAAAGCCGATCGGCGGCAGCCGGCTTTCAGTGCGGACCTGCAACCCCAGGTAAGGGCGCAGCGCCTTGTAGGCACGGACGATCACTTCATTGCCGATAAAGGCATCGACATCCCCCTGCTTCAAGGCTTCCAGGCCGCTGTACAGATTGGGCGAAAGAATGATCTGGCTGTGGGGATAGGCTGCGTGGGCGATCTTGGCGTCCGCATAGCCCTCCAGCAACACCACTTTCTTGCCGGCCAGGTCCTCGGGAACTTCCGCCTCGTCCCTGCGCACCACTACGACCGCGCGGTCGGGCATGTAGTCACTGGAGAAGTGCAGCCCCGTGGAGCCACGCTCGTAACCGTTGGCGCTGGTCAGGATATCGATCGCCCCTGTGCGCAACGCCTCGACTGCCTGTTCGCGCTCGGAGAACCCCAGGACTTCCAGGGACACGCCCAGGCGTTCGCCCACCAGGCTCAGGTAATCGGCGCTGATGCCCTGGTAACGGTTGCGGTCGCGGGTGATGTCGATCGGCTGGTAGTCGTCGATCGAAATGCCCACCTTCAAGGTGCCGCGGCCCGCCAGCCATTGCCGTTCGGCCGAAGCCAGGGTGAGCGGTGGCAGCTCGACAAAGGCCGGCACCAACTTGAAGGGCAGGTTCTGCGCCGCCATCAGGCACGGAGCCAGCAACAGCATCGCCAAAACCATCAATGCGCGGAAAACCGGGCGCAGCAACATAAGCATCCTGTGAGTGATCCTCGACGCGGCGCCGCCCTGTCCTTGTGCTCTTTCCTTGAACCCCGTCCTTAGGAGCCGCGCCGCGATAAACAGCCTGTGTATAAAAAGACAAGGCCCGTCAGAGACGGGCCTTGTTGACGATCGATGTCACTCGATCAGAGCGGTTTGCCGCGATTGCCATGCTGGCTGACGAAGGCCTGGACGGCCTTCAGGTCGTTGGCCAGGACGGTGCAACGCTCTTCGCGCTGGAACAGGTCGGACAGGTGCGCCGGCAATTCCAGGGCCTTGCCGATCCCGGCCTGCTCCACCGCTTCCGGGAATTTCACCGGGTGCGCGGTGCCCAGCACCACCATCGGGATGTCCAGGCTGCGACGGCATTCACGGGCAGCCTTCACGCCAATCGCGGTGTGCGGGTCGAGCACCTCGCCGGTCTGGGCGAAGACTTCGGCGATGGTCTCGCAGGTCTGGGCATCGTCCACGGCCAGGGAGTCGAACAGCTTGCGGGCTTCGGTCCAGCGCTCCTGCTCGACGCTGAAACCGCCACCTTGCTTGAAGGAATCCATCAACTGAGCCAGCGCGGCACCGTTGCGACCGTGCAGGTCGAACAGCAGGCGCTCGAAGTTCGACGAGACCATGATGTCCATCGACGGCGACAGGGTGGCGTGCAGGGTTTCCTTGACGTACTGGTTGCCGCTCATGAAGCGGTGCAGGATGTCGTTGCGGTTGGTGGCGACGATCAACTGGTTGATCGGCAGCCCCATGTTGCGGGCCAGGTAACCGGCGAAGATATCGCCGAAGTTGCCGGTCGGTACCGAGAACGCCACCGAACGCGCCGGGCCGCCCAGCTGCAGGGCCGCGTGGAAGTAGTAGACGATCTGGGCCATGATCCGCGCCCAGTTGATCGAGTTCACCGCCACCAGGCGAGTGCCCTTGAGGAAGCCCTGGTCGGCGAAGCTGGCCTTGACCATTTCCTGGCAGTCGTCGAAGTTGCCTTCGATGGCGATGTTGTGGATGTTCTCGCCGAAGATGGTAGTCATCTGCCGACGCTGCACTTCGGACACACGGTTGTGCGGGTGCAGGATGAAGATATCGACGTTGTCGCAGCGCTTGCAGCCTTCGATGGCGGCCGAACCGGTATCGCCGGAAGTGGCACCGATGATCACCACACGCTCGCCGCGCTTCTCCAGCACGTAGTCCAGCAGACGACCCAGCAGTTGCAGGGCGAAGTCCTTGAATGCCAGGGTCGGGCCGTGGAACAGCTCCAGGACCCACTCGTTGCCGTTCAGCTGGCGCAGGGGGGCTATGGCGTTGTGGGAGAAAGCGCCGTAGGTTTCTTCGAGGATTTTCTTGAAGTCGGCATCCGGAATGCTGCCGGTGACGAACGGGCGCATCACCCGGAACGCCAGCTCGTGGTACGGCAGGCCGGCCCAGGAAGCGATTTCCTCCTGGGTGAAACGTGGCAGGTTCTCCGGCACATAGAGACCGCCATCGCTGGCCAGGCCGGCCAGCAGCACATCTTCGAAATTCAGGGCCGGTGCCTGGCCGCGAGTACTGATATAGCGCATAGGGGCAAACCTTCGGTTTGGGCCGCAAGCTGCAAGTTTCAAGCGTCAAGTCAAAGCGGATCGGCTTCTGACTGGCCGCTCGAGGCTTGCAGCCTGTGGCTGCTTCTATTAATTCAAATGTTCGACACGGATGCGGACCACTGGGCCGACCACGCCCTGCAGGGCTTCCAGCGCGGTGATCGCATCGTTGATGCGCTGCTCCACCACACGGTGGGTCAGCAGGATCATCGGCACCAGGCCGTCGTGTTCTTCGACCTCTTTCTGCATGATCGACTCGATGTTGATGCCGCGCTCGGACAGGATGCTTGCCACCTGGGCCAGTACGCCCGGATGATCCTTGGCCTGGATCCGCAGATAGTAGGCACTTTCGCAGGCCTCGATCGGCAGGATCGGGTGCGCCGACAGCGAGTCCGGCTGGAAGGCCAGGTGCGGCACGCGGTTTTCCGGGTCGCTGGTCATGGCGCGAACCACGTCCACCAGGTCGGCGATCACCGACGAAGCGGTCGGCTCCATGCCGGCGCCGGCACCGTAGTACAGGGTGGAGCCGACGGCGTCGCCGTTGACCATCACCGCGTTGAACACGCCATTGACGTTGGCGATCAGGCGATCGGCCGGGATCAGCGTCGGGTGCACGCGCAGCTCGATGCCGGCATCGGTGCGGCGGGCCACGCCCAAGTGCTTGATGCGATACCCCAGGGCCTCGGCGTAGTTCACGTCGGCAGTGGTCAGCCTGGTGATGCCTTCGGTGTAGGCCTTGTCGAACTGCAGCGGGATACCAAAGGCGATGGACGCCAGGATGGTCAGCTTGTGCGCCGCGTCGATGCCTTCGACGTCGAAGGTCGGATCGGCTTCGGCGTAACCCAGGGCCTGGGCCTCGACCAGCACGTCTTCGAAGGTGCGACCCTTCTCGCGCATTTCGGTGAGGATGAAGTTGCCAGTGCCGTTGATGATCCCGGCCACCCAGTTGATGCGGTTGGCCGACAGGCCTTCGCGGATCGCCTTGATGACTGGAATACCACCCGCCACGGCGGCTTCGAACGCCACGATCACGCCCTTCTCACGGGCCTTGGCGAAAATTTCGTTACCGTGTACGGCGATAAGCGCCTTGTTGGCGGTGACCACATGTTTACCATGCTCGATGGCCTTGAGTACCAGCTCGCGGGCAACGGTATAGCCGCCCATCAGCTCTATGACGATGTCGATCTCAGGGTTCGTGGCCACTTCGAACACATCGTTGGTAATCGCAATACCGGTCGTTTGGAACTGAGGCTTTGGCGTGCGCATGGCAATTTGTGCCACTTCGATTCCACGCCCGGCACGACGAGCAATTTCCTCGGCGTTACGCTGAAGTACATTGAAGGTACCGCCACCGACGGTACCCAGCCCACAGATGCCCACTTTGACCGGATTCACTCTGAACTCCCCATGAAACGGCCGACACTAGGTCGGCCGTGGAAAACAGCCGCAAACCACACGGCTCTCTATTAATGACGCGTCGGCCACAACCGCTGCGCCATGATCGTCAAAGGCTCGACGACGCAGGATTATTTCGCGCCCAGCGCCAGTTTGGCGACTTGTGGCGCAGGCTGGTAGCCCGGAATCACTTGGCCGTCGGCCAAAACGATGGCCGGCGTACCGTTCACACCGATCGACTGGCCCAGGGCGAATTGCTTGGAAACCGGGTTAGCGCACTTGGCGGCCTTGATTTCCTTGCCATCGACCATCTTGTCCATGGCCGCCTTCTTGTCGGCCGAGCACCAGACCGCCTGCAACTGCTCGTCACCCGGCGAACCCAGGCCCTGGCGCGGGAAGGCAACGTAACGCACTTCCACGCCCATCTTGTTCAGCTCAGGCACTTCGGCATGCAGCTTGTGGCAGTACGGGCAGGTGGTGTCGGTGAAGACCGTGATGTGGGTCTTGGTTTCGCCGATGGCCGGGTAGACCACGGTTTCAGCGACCGGAATGGCATTGATCAGCTTGGCCACGCCCAGGCGCTCGGCTTTCTCGGTCAGGTTGACCGGCTTGCCGTCCTTGAGCTGGAACAGGTAGCCCTGCATCACGAACTGGCCGTCGGCGCTGGCGTATAGCACGCGGCTGCCTTTGAGCTTGACTTCATAGAGACCGGGCAGCGGGCTGGCGCTGATGCTTTCCACCGGGACTTCGAGCTGCAGGCCCTGGAGGCTTTTACGAATCGCTTTTTCGGCGGCGTCATCGGCCATAACAAAGGTACTGGCCAACGCAATGGCTGCGGCGGCGATCATCTGGGTCACGCGCATTGGGAACTCCTGAAGGCGGACAAATGGGACGGTCAGAACGCCCGTACTGGAACACCGGGTCATAACGGCCCACTTTGCAAACCGGCAAAGCCTATCACATAAGGCCCGCCTGGCGGGCTCCCGCTGAGCCAAGCCGGTCATTTGCCGATCAGCGCAGCCGCTCCTGTAGCCGCTCTCGAGCCTGCGGCTACAGGTTCAACCGCGGGGATGGTGCTTGGCATGCAGGTCCTGCAAACGGGCCCGGGCGACATGGGTGTAGATCTGGGTGGTCGACAAGTCGCTGTGGCCAAGCAGCATCTGCACCACCCGCAGGTCGGCGCCGTGGTTGAGCAGATGGGTGGCGAAGGCGTGCCGCAGGGTATGGGGCGACAGCGACTTGCCGATCCCGGCGACCTTGGCCTGATGCTTGATCCGGTGCCAGAAGGTCTGCCGGGTCATCTGCTCGCCGCGCTGGCTGGGGAACAGCACGTCGCTGGGCCGCCCGCCGAGCAGCTCGCCCCGGGCATCGCGCATGTAGCGCTCGACCCAGACAATCGCCTCCTCGCCCATCGGCACCAGGCGTTCCTTGCTGCCCTTGCCCATCACCCGCAGCACGCCTTGGCGCAAGTTGACCTGCTCCAGGGTCAGGCTGATCAGCTCGGTGACTCGCAGGCCGCAGGCATACAGGACTTCGAGCATGGCGCGGTCACGCTGGCCGATGGCCTCGCTCAGGTCGGGAGCGGCCAGCAGGGCTTCGACATCGGCCTCCGACAGGGACTTGGGCAAGGGCCGCCCCAGCTGCGGCATGTCGACTTGCAGCGTGGGGTCCACGGCGATCAGCTTTTCCCGCAGCAGGTAACGATAGAAGCCACGCACCCCGGAGAGAAAACGCGCGGTCGAGCGCGGCTTGTAGGCTTGCTCCACCCGCCAGGCGAGGTGATCGAGAATCAGCTCGCGGCCGGCATTCACCAGCTCCAGTCCCTTTTCCTGCAGCCAGCCGTTGAACAACGCCAGGTCGCTGCGATAAGCCTCGCGGGTGTTGTCCGAAAGGCCCTTTTCCAGCCATAGCGCATCGAGGAAACGGTCTATCAGGGGATGGTCGATGGCGGGCATAAATACTCGAAAGGCGCGGCATAGGGGCCGGGCGCAAATAAATAGTGAACTGTGCAGAGGGTCGCTAGTCTTTCATAGCCCGCTATTTCAAGGAACAGGGAGCTTCAATGAACGAACAACAGATTCTGTTGGCCTTTGGCGGTATAGGCGTGGCGGCAGTGGGCTGCCAATGGCTGGCCTGGCGCCTGAAACTGCCGGCCATTCTGTTCCTGCTGTTGAGTGGCATTCTCGCCGGCCCGGTCCTGGGCTGGCTCGACCCACAAGCGTTGTTCGGACCGCTGCTGATGCCACTGGTATCGCTGGCGGTGGCCTTGATCCTGTTTGAAGGCAGCCTGACCCTGCACCTCTCGGAGTGGCGCGAAATCGGCAAGGTGGTGCACCGGCTGGTGACCATTGGCGCGCTCTCGACCTGGGCGGTGATCACCCTGGCCACGCACTGGCTGCTAGGCTTCGACTGGCTGCTGGCGCTGCTGTTCGGCACCCTGACCCTGGTCACTGGGCCCACCGTGATCGTGCCCATGCTGCGGGTGGTTCGGCCCAAGGCATCGATCGCCAACATCCTGCGCTGGGAAGGCATCGTCATCGACCCGATCGGCGCCCTGCTGGCAGTGGTGGTCTACAGCTTCATCATCGCCAGCGCCGAGGGCCAGGGCCTGCAGCACAGCCTGATGACCTTCGGCGGGGTGATTCTCTGTGGCAGCCTGTTCGGCATCGTCGGCGGCTGGGTGCTGGGGACCATCATGCGGCGCCAGTGGCTACCGGAATACCTGCACAACCTGGCCACGCTGGCGGCGGTGCTGGGCATTTTCATCGGCGCCAACCAGGTGATGCATGAGTCCGGCCTGCTGGCCGTGACCCTGATGGGCATGTGGATGGCCAATATGAAGGACGTCGACGTCCGGCACATCCTGCACTTCAAGGAAAACCTCAGCGTGCTGCTGATTTCCGGGTTGTTCATCCTGTTGGCGGCGCGCCTGGACCTCAATGCCCTGATCGCCCTGGGGCCGCTGGTGCTGATTCTGCTGCTGGTGATCCAGTTCATCGCCCGGCCCTTGAACGTGCTGCTGTCCACCGCCGGCTCGAACCTGAACTGGCGCGAGCGAGCCTTGCTGGCCTGGATCGCGCCGCGGGGCATAGTCGCCGCGGCCGTCTCGGCAATCTTCGCCATTCGCCTGGACCAGGCCGGCCATGAAGGCGCGTTGCTGCTGGTGCCGCTGACCTTTGCCGTGATCATCGGCACCGTGGTGCTGCAAAGCGCCACCGCACGGCCGCTGGCCCGCCTGCTGAAGGTCGCGGAGCCGGCGCCGAGCGGCTTCCTGATCGTCGGGGCGAACGCTCCGGCGCGGACCATCGGCAAAGCCTTGCAGCAACTGGGCAGCCGCGTACTGCTGACCGATTCGAGCTGGGAAAACATACGTGCCGCGCGCATGGACGGCCTGCCGACCTACTTCGGCAACCCGGCGTCGCAGCATGCCGATGCCCACCTGGATCTGGTCGGGCTCGGCCATCTGCTGGCGCTGTCGCCCTCCGGCGAACTGAATACCCTGGCCTCCATGCGCTTTCGCCACGACTTCGGCCATCAGCGCCTGTTCGGCCTGGCCAACAGCCAGGAAAGCCGGCGCACCGACAAGCATCGGGCCAGCCATGAACACCGTGGGCATCTGCTGGGCAGCGAGGCGCTGTCCTACAGCAAGCTAGCCAGCCTGCTGGGACAGGGTGCGCAGCTGTACAGCACCAACCTGACCGAGGGCTTTGGCTGGGAGGATTACCAGGCGCTGCATGGCGAACGGGCAACCCTGCTGTTCGCTCGCGACAACAGCGGCTGGGTGCATGTGGTGACGCCGGGCAGCGCCCTCAAGCCCGCTGCGGGCTGGACCCTGGTGGCGCTGATTCAGAAGGATACGACGGCGGGTTGAAGCGCATCGCGGACAAGCTCGCGCCTGTCGCTGCGAGCTTGCCTTGATCCACCCACTATCAGTCGACAAACCCCGGCAGCACCGGCACCGGGCGCTTGTCGTCATCGATGGCGACAAAGCTGAACAGCCCGTGGATAGCCTTCTCCCGCCCATCGCAACTCATGCTCTCGACGAAGACTTCAACCTCGACCTTGAGACTGGTATTGCCGACCTTCACCACCCGTCCCACCAACTCGACGATGGAGCCCGCGGCAATCGGGTGATTGAAGTCGATACGGTCGGTGGACACGGTGACCAGCGGCAGCCGGCAGAAGCGGGTCGCGGCGATGAACGATACTTCGTCCATCCAGGCCAGCGCCGTGCCGCCGAACAGGGTGTTGTGGTGGTTGGTGGTCGACGGGAATACCGCCTTGGTCACGCGGGTGACCGACAGCTCGGTCCGGCGTTGGATTTCTTGCTCGCGGGGGCTCATGGTTCTACTGCCTGAAACACACTTCGGGGATAAATGACGGACAACAAAAAAGCAGCCCGTAGGCTGCTTTTTTCTGCATCGGAAGCTGGACTTAAGCCAGTTTTTCCTTGATGCGAGCTGCTTTACCCGACAGGTCGCGCAGGTAGTACAGCTTGGCTTTACGTACGTCACCGCGACGCTTGACAGCCATGCTGTCGATTTGCGGACTGTAGGTCTGGAAAGTACGCTCTACGCCAACACCGTTGGAGATTTTACGAACGGTGAATGCACTGTTCACGCCACGGTTACGCTTGGCGATTACAACGCCTTCGAACGCTTGCAGACGGGAACGATCGCCTTCCTTCACTTTCACCTGAACGACAATGGTGTCGCCCGGGGCAAAGGCTGGGATCTCTTTGGTCATCTGCTCTGCTTCGAGTGCAAGAATGATTTTGTTGGTCATGCTGTGCTCCTAAGGTAAATCGTCGGATCTACCATCGATACGTTGTTAACTATCGTCCCGCTCGCGGATGTATTCCTCGAGCAGCTTCTTCTCTTCTCCAGAAAGCGAGCGGCTTTCCAGAAGATCGGCGCGTCGTTCATAGGTCCGACCAAGGGACTGCTGTAAACGCCAACGCCGGATGTGTGCGTGGTTGCCACTCAGCAACACGTCGGGAACACGCTGATCCGCATACACCTCCGGTCGGGTGTAGTGCGGGCAATCCAGCAGACCATCCGTGAAGGAATCTTCCTCCGCGGAATCCGCATGCCCTAAAGCTCCGGGCAGCAGTCGCGTAACCGCATCAATCAGGACCATCGCCGGCAGCTCGCCACCGGAGAGTACATAGTCGCCAATCGACCACTCTTCATCGACATGAGCTTCAATAAAACGCTCGTCAATGCCTTCATAACGACCGGCAATCAGGATCAATGCATCCTCATTCGCCAACTCGCGTACCGCCGACTGAGTCAGTTTGCGGCCTTGGGGCGACAGGTAGATCACCTTCGCGCCCTCCCCGGCTGCCTGCCTGGCCTGAACCAGAGCATCTTCCAGGGGCTTGATCTTCATCACCATGCCCGGGCCACCGCCAAATGGGCGATCGTCCACAGTGTGATGTCGATCCGTGGTGTAGTCTCGCGGATTCCAACAAGTCAGCTGCAAGAGCCCCTGTTTCACCGCGCGGCTGGTTATGCCGTAGTCGCTGATGGCGGAAAACATCTCGGGAAACAAACTGATCACTTCTACGCGCAGGCTAGCCACGTTCAGAAGTCCGCGTCCCAATCCACCTTCATCTCGCCCGCTGCCAGGTCGACGGCCAACACGCATTGCTCGGTATAGGGCAACAGGCGTTCGCGATCATCCAGGCTGCCAGCGCAAGGCTTGACCACCATTACATCGTTCGAGCCGGTCTCCAGCAGGTGATCGATCTTCCCGAACAGCTGTCCGTGAGTGTCGATGACCTTGAGACCTTGCAGCTGGTACCAGTAGTACTCGCCGTCGGTCAGTTCAGGGAACAGATTGCGCGGCACGCAGATCTCATAACCGGCCAGAAGACGCGCTTCTTCACGATCATCGAGACCCTTGAGCTTTGCGACCAGGAATTTTTCATTCCCGCGTCCGCTGACCAGCTCAACCTGTTTCACGCTACCTTCGCGCTTGAGCGTCCAGGTTTTGTAATCCAACAGGTTTTTAATCGGATCAGTAAAGGAATAAACCTTCACTTCGCCGCGAACGCCGTGAACAGAGTAGATTTTGCCGATAACGATCAAATCATCAGCAGGAGCAGGCGTCGCGTTCATAGGGTTCAGGCTGCAGCCTTAGCCGATTCCTTCAACAGCTGAGCAACGCGCTCAGACGGTTGTGCACCAACGCTCAGCCAGTAGGCTACGCGCTCTTGGTTCACGGACAGGCGGACTTCTTGACCACGAGCGATCGGGTTGAAGAAGCCAACTTGTTCTTTGTGCGAACCGTCGCGTGGGTTGCGGCTGTCGGTCACGGTCAAGTGGTAAAACGGGCGCTTTTTGGAGCCGCCAAGGGCAAGACGGATTGTTAGCATGTGAACATCGTTCCTGTAGTCGGTGCTGCAAATCTAAATGCACAGCGGGCATGGGTGCCCGAAAGGCCGCATATTCTAAGGAATATCCGGACTTTTGCAAATGACTTTTTCCGGCGCCTACCGGCTGCCATCCAGATTTGCCATAGGGCCGTTGGCAACAACGGCGAGTCAGCTCCCGCCAAGCGCGGGTTTGCTGGAGGTCCCGCGTCCCCGCGGGAAACGCCGGCATGGCTGCCGGCGTGGATTCTTCAGATCTTCGGCATGCCGCCGCCGGGCAACATTCCGCCCATGCCGCGCATCATTTTCGCCATTCCGCCCTTGGCGGAGAATTTCTTCATCATCTTCTGCATCTGCTTGTGCTGCTTGATCAAGCGACCGATGTCCTGCACCTGGGTGCCGGAGCCCATGGCGATCCGGCGCTTGCGCGAACCGCTGATCAGCTCAGGGTCGCGGCGCTCGGCCGGGGTCATGGAGTTGATGATGGCTTCCATCTGCTTGAACTGCTTCTCGGCCGCGCCCTGGGCATTGCCCATTTGCGCCAGGTTCACGCCACCGATATTCGGCAGCTTGTCCATCAGGCCGCCGAGGCCGCCCATGTTCTTCATCTGTTGCAGCTGATCGCGGAAGTCTTCGAGGTCGAAGCCTTTGCCTTTTTTCAGCTTCTTGGCCAGCTTGTCGGCTTTTTCCTTGTCGAGGGTCTGCTCGGCCTGCTCGATCAGGCTGAGCACGTCGCCCATGCCGAGGATGCGCGAAGCGATACGCTCAGGGTGGAACGGCTCGAGCGCTTCGCTCTTCTCGCCCATACCGATGAACTTGATCGGCTTGCCGGTGATCGCACGCACCGACAGCGCGGCACCGCCACGGGCATCGCCGTCGACCTTGGTCAGGATCACACCGGTCAGCGGCAGTGCGTCGCCAAAGGCCTTGGCCGTGTTGGCGGCGTCCTGGCCGGTCATGGCGTCGACCACGAACAGGGTTTCCACCGGCTTGACCGCCGCGTGCAACGCCTGGATCTCATCCATCATGTCGGCGTCGATGTGCAGACGACCGGCGGTGTCGACGATGACCACGTCGATGAATTTGAGCTTGGCTTCTTTAATAGCCGCTTCGGCGATCGCGACCGGCTTCTGGCTCAGGTCGGACGGGAAGAAGGTCACGCCAATGTCATTGGCCAGGGTTTCGAGCTGCTTGATCGCCGCCGGACGGTAAACGTCGGCGGATACCACCATCACGCTCTTCTTCTTGCGCTCTTTAAGGAAGCGCGCGAGCTTACCGGCAGTGGTGGTCTTACCGGCACCCTGCAAACCGGCCATCAGCACGACGGCAGGCGGCACGGCGCTCAGGTTCAAATCTTCGTTGGCCGCGCCCATCAGGCTTTCGAGCTCGGCCTGGACGATCTTCACGAACGCCTGGCCCGGGGTCAGGCTGCGCGACACTTCAGTGCCGACGGCACGTTCCTTCACCGAGTTGACGAAGTCCTTGACCACCGGCAGGGCGACGTCGGCTTCGAGCAACGCCATGCGCACTTCGCGCAGGGTGTCTTTGATGTTGTCCTCGGTCAGCTTGGCCTTGCCGGTGACATGGCGCAGCGTCTGCGAGAGACGGTCGGTTAGGTTTTCAAACATGCGCGATCCTTTCAGGCCCTAAGTAGACCGAGGTAATGGCGGCTCGGGCCCCTTGATAAAGAGGTGCTCCGTGGGCAGGTCGCGGATTATAGCGAAGACTGCGCGCGACGCACAGCCGCCGTCTGGTTGCGCGGTCTTTCGTGTGATGGCGGTTCTATGCCAAACTCAACGACTTTCGGGCTTGCCTAACAGGATTTATGCTCCCCTTGTCACCCAGCTTGCTAACCACCCTCGCCGCCGCCTGCCTCTATGCCGCTGCGACCCTCTATCAAGGCACTCGTCTGGCTCAAGCCGCCAAGACGAACAAGCGCCTGCTGGTCTCGCTCGGCATCCTTGCCTTGCTCGCCCACAGCGCCAGCCTCCTGACCCACCTGATGACGCCCGTGGGCCTGGGCCTGGACTTCTTCAGCGCCGCCAGCCTGATCGCCGCCGCGGTGATTGCCCTGACCCTGCTGGCCTGCTCGCGCATTCCGGTGGAGAACCTGCTGGTCCTGCTGTTTCCTCTGGGGGCGCTGACCGTGCTGCTGGCGCAGTTCGTACCCACCGGCACGGTGCCGGTGATCGACGAAGAACCGGGCATCCTCGCCCATATCCTGCTATCGATCCTCGCCTACGGCATGTTCACCATCGCCGTGTTCCAGGCCCTGTTGCTGCTGGTGCAGGACCACCAGCTCAAGCACAAGCACCCGTCCGGGCTGATCAAGAACTTTCCGCCGCTGCAGACTATGGAAAGCCTGCTATTTGGCTTCCTCTGGGCCGGCTGGACCCTGCTTTCGCTGTCGCTGATCTCCGGCTGGCTGTTCGTCGAGAACCTGTTCGCCCAGCACCTGGTGCACAAGACCCTGCTGGCCTGCCTGGCCTGGGTGGTATTCAGCGTGCTGCTGTGGGGCCGCAACCGCCTCGGCTGGCGCGGACACAAGGCGATTCGCTGGACCCTGGCCGGCTTCTGCCTGCTGATGCTGGCGTACTTCGGCAGCAAGCTGGTCCGTGAATACATCCTGCATATCTGACGAGCGGCGATAATGGACAACCTGCCCATAGAGCCGATGCTCGTGGTCCTGGCCTTGCTGGTACTGTGGTCGGGGCTGTTCACCGCCATCGAAGCCGCCCAGCAGCACCTGCTGACCCTGCGCACCGCTTCGCGCTCCGGCGACAAACCGCTGGCGCGCCTGAGCTTCCCGCGTGACAGCCTGATTCTCTGCAACACCCTGTGCCGGGTGCTGGTAGTCATCATCAGTACCTTGCTGGCGCTCCTGCAGTGGGCGGAAAACGGCCCGTGGCTGGCCTGCCTGATCGCCACCAGCGTATTGCTGGTACTCGCCGACTACCTCCCGCGCACCCTGGCCACCCGTTATCCGGACGCGATCCTCAGCCTGGGCAATACCCTGCTGGGCGTGCCACTGAAGATCATCTACCCCGCGGCCTGGCTGCTCGACAGCATCAGCCAGCTGTTGCTGCGCCCCTTCACCCGCAAGGCCGGCACCGTCAAGCAGAGCGAAGACGAGCAGGCCGCCGACCCGGACAGCGCCGAGGAACATGCCAACGGCCGTCCGCACCCGGTGTCGGGCATCCACGCCCTGGACAACATCACCGTCAATGACATCCTGGTCCCGCGCAGCGAAGTCGACGGGATCAACCTGGACGAGCCCATCGGCGACATCATCGAGCAGTTGCGCCTGTCCAAGCGCACCCGCCTGCCGGTGTTCCACAGCGATATCAACCAGGTCGAGGCCGTCCTCAACACCCGCCAGATCCGCCACCTGCTGCCGAATGCCAGCCTGACCAAAGAGGCCTTGCTGGCGGCCTGCCACGAACCTTACTTCGTGCCGGAAAGCACCCCGCTGCAACTGCAATTGCTGAACTTCCACAAGCAGCAGCGCCGCCTGGGCATGGTAGTGGACGAGTACGGCGAAGTGCTGGGCATCGTCACCCTGGAAGACATCCTCGAAGAAATCGTCGGCGAATTCGAAAGCGAACACAGCCTCGACAACCCGCATATCCACCCCCAGGCCGACGGACGCTTTGTCATCGAAGGCGCCGCGTCGATTCGCGAGCTGAACAAAAGCCTGGGCTGGCACCTGCCCTGCGACGGTCCGAAAACCCTCAACGGCCTAGTCACCGAAGCACTGGAGACCATTCCCGACAGCGCCGTCTGCCTGAAGATCGGCCGCTACCGCCTGGAAATCCTCGAAACCGAGGACAACCGGGTCAGCCGCGTGCTGATCTGGCACACCAAGCCCGTCACCACTCCCACGCTGTAATCGTGGCCCTGTAGCCGCTGCCGAGCCCGCGAGGCTGCGATCGGCGGCATAGCCGTCGTAAACCAGGCGGCGCGGTACTTCAGTCGGATTGCATTGCCCCTGCCGGCGGCCGCGTTGCGGTCGATCGCAGCCTCGTGGGCTCGGCAGCGGCTACGGGGCGGCAAGTCGCGCTTGTTTGATCGTTAGGGGCCTTCCTATAATCGATCCGCTTACCCAAGCCCCGCAGCACCCGCGTGCTACCCGCACCCAGCGGCTTCTGCCCTGCTCCGCCCGCTTCTGGCAGGCTTCGCTCCCACCCCGAGCCACGCCCGCGCCAAACCCACATCCCTGGGTGTTCGACCATAATAATTCGCTCCCATGGAGCACATGACTGTCAGGGATAACCGCATGACAACCAGTACCACCTACAGCGCCTCCGTGCCTGCCCAGCCGACCAACTCCGCCAGCCGCGTGGCCACCGCCAGCTTTATCGGTACCGCCATCGAGTTCTACGACTTCTACGTGTACGCCACCGCCGCCGCGCTGGTGATCGGCCCGGTATTCTTCCCGCAGACGTCCGGCACCGCCCAGATGCTCTCGGCCTTCCTGACCTTCGGCATCGCTTTCCTCGCCCGCCCCCTGGGTTCGGCGCTGTTCGGCCACTTCGGCGACCGGATCGGCCGTAAGTCGACCCTGGTGGCATCGCTGCTGCTGATGGGCGTGTGCACCACGCTGATCGGCGTACTGCCCGGCTATGACAGCATTGGCGCCTGGGCCCCGATCCTGTTGTGCCTGCTGCGTTTCGGCCAGGGCCTGGGGCTGGGTGGCGAATGGGGTGGAGCCGCGCTGCTCGCCACGGAAAACGCGCCCAAAGGCAAACGCGCCTGGTTCGGCATGTTCCCGCAACTGGGACCGTCGATCGGTTTTCTCGCGGCCAACGGCCTGTTCCTGACCCTGGCCATGAGCCTGAGCGACGAACAGTTCCGCTCCTGGGGCTGGCGGATTCCGTTCCTGCTCAGCGCCGCGCTGGTGCTGGTCGGCCTGTATGTGCGCCTGAAACTCCATGAAACCCCAGTATTCGCCAACGCCATCGCCCGCCAGGAACGGGTCAAGATGCCGCTGATCGAGCTGTTCAGCCAGTACTGGCTGCCGGTGCTGCTGGGCGCCTCGGCGATGGTGGTGTGTTACGCGCTGTTTTACATCTCGACGGTGTTCTCGCTGAGCTACGGCGTCGCGACCCTGGGCTATAGCCGCGAAACCTTCCTCGGCCTGCTGTGCTTTGCCGTGCTGTTCATGGCCGCGGCCACGCCGTTGTCGGCCTGGGCCAGCGACCGTTATGGACGCAAGCCGGTGCTGATCATCGGTGGCCTGCTGGCGATTCTCTCTGGCTTCACCATGGAACCGCTGCTGACCCAGGGCTCGACCTGGGGCGTGGCGCTGTTCCTGTGCATCGAGCTGTTCCTGATGGGCGTGACCTTCGCCCCGATGGGCGCCCTGCTGCCCGAGCTGTTCCCCACCCACGTGCGTTATACCGGCGCATCGGCGGCCTATAACCTGGGCGGCATTGTCGGCGCCTCGGCGGCCCCCTTCTTCGCCCAGAAACTGGTGGCGATGGGGGGATTGAGTTGGGTCGGCGGGTATGTGTCGGCGGCAGCGGTGCTCAGCCTGATCGCTGTGCTGTGCCTGAAGGAAACGCGCAATAACGACCTGAACCAGGTCGGTTGAAAGGTCGCTTCGCGAGCAAGCTCGCTCCTACAAGGGCTATACCGAACCTGTAGGAGCGAGCTTGCTCGCGATGCTTTTACAGCTCTACAACGACCGCCTGGGAAGCCCGGGTCGCCTTGGCCCGGGCGGCCTCGATCGACTCGTCGCGCGCCAGGGCCACGCCCATGCGGCGCTGGCCATTGACTTCAGGCTTGCCGAACAGGCGCAGGGCCGTGTCCGGCTCGCTCAGGGCCGCGCCCAGGTTGGCGAAAGCGGTCTGGGTCGACTGGCCTTCCACCAGGATCACCGCCGAGGCCGACGGGCCGAACTGACGGATCAACGGGATCGGCAAGCCGAGGATCGCCCGGGCATGCAGGGCGAACTGCGACAGGTCCTGGGAAATCAGAGTCACCAGGCCGGTGTCGTGGGGACGCGGCGACACTTCGCTGAACCAGACCTGGTCGCCCTTGATGAACAGCTCGACACCGAACAGGCCACGGCCACCCAGCGCCTCGGTCACCGCCTTGGCCACGCGCTCGGACTCGGCCAGGGCTTTCGGGCTCATGGCCTGGGGCTGCCAGGACTCCTGGTAGTCGCCCTTCTCCTGGCGGTGGCCGACCGGCGCGCAGAAGGTGGTGCCGCCGACATGGCGTACGGTCAGCAGGGTGATTTCATAATCGAAATCGATGAAACCCTCGATGATCACCCGGCCCTTGCCGGCACGCCCGCCCTCCTGGGCGTAGTCCCAGGCCTTCTGCACGTCGTCGACGCTGCGCAGCAGGCTCTGGCCCTTGCCCGAGGAACTCATCACCGGCTTGACCACGCAGGGGAAACCCAGGTCGTCCACCGCCTTGCGGTAGTCTTCGAAGGTATCGGCGAAGTGGTAAGGCGAGGTCGGCAGGTCCAGCTCTTCGGCGGCCAGGCGACGGATGCCTTCGCGGTTCATGGTCAGCTGGGCGGCACGGGCGGTCGGGATCACGGTGAACCCTTCGGACTCCAGCTCCACCAGGGTAGCGGTGGCGATGGCTTCGATCTCCGGCACGATGAAGTGTGGCTTCTCCGCCTCGATCACCGCACGCAGCGCGGCGCCGTCGAGCATGTTGATCACATGGCTGCGATGGGCGACCTGCATCGCCGGCGCGTTGGCGTAGCGATCCACGGCAATCACTTCAACGCCCAGGCGTTGCAGCTCGATCACCACTTCCTTGCCCAACTCACCACAGCCACACAGCAAAACGCGGGTCGCGGTTGGCGACAATGGAGTTCCGATACGGGTCATCTGAAGGTCCTCAAAAAGGAGCGGATCATCGAGGGTCGCGCACCAGGCGGGCGGCCCATGGGGAAGAAAGCGCGGCATTTTACATGAACCGCGCACTTTGGCCTCAGCTGGCGCACGCCGCCTTGCGCAAACGCCAGGCCATGGCCAGCCAGACCACGGTCACGCCGGCGAACTTCGAACCCAGCGCCGTGAGGATCACGCCCGGGGTCAAGGCGTCGATCAGTCCGAAAAAGATAAAGGTGTCCAGGGGAATGCTCAACGCCGAACTTATCCACAGGCGGTCGTGCAGCGGGCGCCTGGTAATGCTGAAAACCAGCCAGTCGATGCACTCTGAGACCGCGAACGCCGTGGCGCTGGCCAGGGCGATGGCCGGGTCGCAGGTCACGTAGGACAGCACCAGCGCCAGCAGCATGGCGACGAGCGCGCCATGGCCGAAGCGGGTCTGCACCATGTCCCGCAGGACGAACACCAGCCCCCCCCAGGCCGACCAGATGATGTCCAGGTGCGGAGCGGTGGAAAAGGCGTAGTTGATCAGTACGACACTGCCGATATAGGCGATCAGGAAGAGCATGGGGCAAAAAGTACCTGTCAATAAGGCGCACAGGGTACTTCAGGTGATAGCACGGGACCAGATATCGCTATCGCGAGCAAGCACGCTCCGACACGGACCTGCAGGAGCGTGCTTGCTCGCGATAAGCCTCAATGGCCGGACGGAGTACCCAGCATCCACAGCAATCCGCTGGACTTGGCACGCTCATGACACAACGCCAGCACCTCACGGCGCTCGGCGTTGTCCATGCGGCTCCAGCGGGTGATCTCGCTCACCGTGCGCTGGCAGCCGGTGCAGATATCGTCATCGTCCAGCGCACAGATGCTCACGCAGGGCGAACGAACGGGCTTTTCGGGCTCGGTCATTGTTCTTGCTCGGCCAGGTCGCGGGCGTAACGCTGGGAATTGTGCACATAGTGCGCGGCGCTGGCTTCGAGCATCTTCTTCTGCTGCTCGGTCAACTCGCGGACCACCTTGCCCGGCGAGCCCATCACCAGCGAACCGTCAGGGATCTCCTTGCCCTCGCCGATCAGCGAGTTGGCGCCAATGATGCAGTTCTTGCCAATCTTCGCGCCGTTGAGAATCACCGCGTTGATGCCGATCAGGCTGTAGTCGCCGACAGTGCAGCCATGCAACATGGCGTTGTGGCCAATGGTCACGCCAGTGCCGATGGTCAGCGGAAAGCCCATGTCGGTATGCATCACCGTGCCATCCTGCACGTTGCTGTCCTTGCCGATCAGGATCAGCTCGTTGTCGCCACGCAGCACTGCGTTGAACCAGACGTTGGCCCCCTCCTCCAGCTTGACCTTGCCCACCAGCGTGGCATTGGGTGCGACCCAGCTTTGCGGGTGGGTTTCGACACGGGCGTCGCCCAAGCGGAATTTCATGTTGTTGTCCTCAAGGCCAGGCAGGTTCTGGTACAGGGTAGGGTTCAGGCCATACGGGCGATGGCTTCAAATATTGATAAAGTTTTTGGGCGGTTGGTGCAGGCTGATCTTGGCGTCATACAGCAGGTTGATCAGTTCGACGATCATGATCGCCGTCAGGCCCCAGATCTTGTATTCGCCGAAGCGGTAGCTCGGCACATACCAGCTGCGGCCCTGATAATCGATGCGGTGGGTATGCTCGCGCGGGTCCTGGCGGAAAAACTCCAGCGGCACGCTGAATACCGCGGCGATCTCGGCGTCATTGGCCAGGTATTCGACGTAATCGGGAATCACCCCGACATAGGGCGTGACCTTGATCCCATGCAGGGAAATCAGCGGACTCAAGGGGCCGATCATTTCCACCAGCCCCGGGGGCAGGCCGATTTCCTCTTCGGCTTCGCGCAGGGCGGTAAAGACCAGGTCGGGATCTTCCGGATCGCGACGACCGCCGGGGAACGCCACTTCGCCGCCGTGGGTGGACAATCCTTTGGCGCGCAGGGTCAGCACCAGCTCAGGCTCGTCACTGCGGGTAATGGGCACCAGCACGGCAGCCTCGGGGAAACGTCGATCCGTCTCCAGCGGTCGCGGCGTATGATTGCTTACCCGGTGCAGTAGCTCGTCCAGCATGAGTCTTCTCGGTCTGTGCGCTATTAGGGTCTGTTGACCTTTGGTGACGGCCGCGACGGAAGTCCACTTGGGTTGCGTGCCAAACTGCGCGAGGCTACGTTGCGGGGCTTGCCAAGGGAACAACCATTAGCGGCATCCCGCGCCTTGCCTCGCACAGTTTGGCCCCGCAACGCGGCTCGTCACCAAAGGTCAACAGACCCTATGCATCATGCACCAAACAAACCGACCGCCCAACCCCCGATCCACGCCATGTCGCGTAACGACAACTTGCCGACAAAGCCCCGTGCACGCCAAGATAGGCGCAGCCTTTTCGGATACCCAGCATGAAATTCTGCAGCCAGTGCGGTCACCCGGTCACCCAGCGCATTCCCGAAGGCGATTCACGCCTGCGGTTTGTCTGCGACAACTGCCAGACCATCCATTACCAGAACCCGAACATAGTCGCCGGCTGCCTGCCGACCTGGGGCACCCAGGTGCTGCTGTGCCGGCGCGCGATCGAACCGCGCCGTGGTTACTGGACGCTGCCGGCCGGCTTCATGGAGAACGGCGAGACCGTCGAACAGGCGGCGATTCGCGAGACGTTCGAGGAAGCCTGCGCCCGGGTACGCAACCTGAGCATCTATACGCTGATCGACGTCCCGCACATCAGCCAGGTGCATGTCTTCTTCCGCGCCGAGCTGGCGGACCTGGATTTCGCCGCCGGCGAAGAGAGCCTGGAAGTCCGGCTTTTCGAAGAAGCCGACATTCCCTGGTCCGAGCTGGCTTTTCGCACGGTCGGGCGTACCTTAGAATATTTCTTCGCTGACCGGCGGAACGAGCAATACCCCGTGCGTTCCGAGTCCATTCCACCCCTGGCTCAGCCGGCCCTCACTTAAACAACAAAACGTACGCGGCACCTGTGTACTCTTAGGGATATCGTTTCAATGCGCTGGTTGCTCGCTCTTTTCTGCTGCTCGGTTATCGCGGTCTCCCATGCCTCCGCGACGGATACCCTGGACGGCAAGGTCATCGAAAAAGTCTTGGTCCTCAAGTCGGCCCATCAGTTGCAACTGATCAACGACGGCAAACCCATCAAGACCTACCGTATTTCCCTGGGCAAACAGCCCAAGGGCCCGAAGCTCATGGAAGGCGACAAGCGCACGCCGGAAGGCCTCTATTGGCTGGACTGGCGCAAGACCAGCGACCGCTTCAACCTGGCCATGCATATCTCCTACCCGAACATCAGCGATGCCGCCCGCTCGCGCCGCGAGGGCGTGGAGCCCGGCGGCATGATCATGATCCACGGCACCCCGGACAGCGAAGACTACCCCGAGCAGTACTTCCACACCCTGGACTGGACCGACGGCTGCATCGCCATGCGCAACGTCGACATGCGTGAAGTCTGGGGCCTGGTCCCGGACGGCACGATGATCGAAATCCGCCCCTGATTCCTCGCTGAAACGCCGCTAAAACACCTCCGTTACAAAAAAAATCGCAGGTCGCGCCGGCTTCGAAAGGTGAATACCAATTCCCGCTCGAAGAACCGCCGCCCCTGCGATTTTCGCATTCATGGCCAGACCGCCCTAATACCACTTCCCCAAACCAACCCCGCCAACACCCATAAAGTGCCCATTTTCGTGCGTCTTCGCCGTAGCAGTGGCGTTGACATGGTATTTAAGTGGTATTAGTTTTCGCCACATTACCGGGCGACAACAAACCAATAACGCATCGGAACCTCGACAGATGAACCACATCCTGGCCCTGCGCCCCGACGATACCCAGCCGACCCCGTTGTACCTGCAACTGGCGCGCAACCTTGAAGCCGCGATCCATGCCGGCCAATGGAAAGCCGAACAGGCCCTGCCCTCGGAACGCAACCTGAGCGAGATGCTCAACATCTCCCGCGTCACCGCGCGCAAGGCCCTGGAAGTATTGTTCGAACAAGGCCTGATTCGACGCAGCCAGGGCTCCGGCACCTTCATCACCCCACGCCTGGAACAACCGTTGTCGCGCCTGTCCGGTTTCAGCGAAATGCTTCGCCTCAAGGGCTTCGTGCCCGGTTCCCAATGGCTGGAGCGGGAAATCACCACGCCGACCCACGAAGAGCTGATCCGCCTCGGCCTGTCGCCGAACGACAAGGTCGCGCGCCTCAAGCGCCTGCGCAAAGCCGACGACACCGTGATGGCGATCGAAATGAGCACCCTGCCGGCCTCGATCATTGCCCAGCCGGACGCCATCGGCGACTCGCTCTACGCCTACCTCGATGGCATCGGCCGCCCGGTGGTCCGTGCCCTGCAGCACATCCAGGCGATCAACGCCTGCGCCGAGTTCGCCGCCCTGGTGGGCATCGCCCCCGGCACCGCGATGCTGCTGATGACCCGTGTCGGCTACCTCGAGGACAACACCCCGATCGAAGTCACCGACACCTATTGCCGCAACGACTACTACGACTTCGTCGCCGAGCTGCGCCGCTGAGCCAGGCCGCCGAGTCGCCAAGAACCCGTCCCAGAGAGCTGCCCATGTCCGAATACAACATCCTCACCCCGCAAGGCTGGATTCGCGGCCGCCTGAACCACCGGGACGGCAAGGTCACCGGCATCGAAGGCAGCCCCTGCGATCCGGCGGACAACGACCTGCCCTACCTGCTGCCGGGCTTCATCGACCTGCATGTGCACGGCGGCGGCGGCAAGGACATCATGGAAGGCGCCCCGGCGTTCGAGACCATCGCCCGCACCCACGTGCGCTTCGGCACCACCTCGCTGCTGGCCACCACCATGACCGCGCCGACCGAGGAGATCACCCGGGTCCTGGGCGCCATCGGCGAATACTGCGAGCAGCGCCCCAACGGCAGCGCCCGGGTGCTCGGCGTGCACCTGGAAGGCCCCTACATCAACCCGGGCAAACTCGGCGCCCAGCCCAATTTCGCCCATACTGCGCTGATGGCCGAAGTCGAGGCCTACCTGCGCCTGGCGCCAATCCGGGTGATCACCATCGCCCCGGAGATCGCCGGCCATGACGCGCTGATCCGCGCCCTCAGCGCCCGCGGCATCCGCATGCAGATCGGCCATACCCTGGGCAGCTACGAAGAAGGCGTGGCCGCGCTCGATGCCGGGGCCACCAGCTTCACCCACCTGTACAACGCCATGAGCCCGCTGCATCACCGCGAGCCGGGCATAGTCGGCGCCGCCCTGGCCCACGCCCAGTACGCGGAACTGATCCCCGACCTGCTGCACGTGCACCCCGGTGCCATGCGCGTGGCCCTGCGCTCGATCCCCTGCCTGTACTGCGTGACCGACTCCACCGCGGCCGCCGGCATGCCGGACGGCGAATACAAGCTCGGCAGCCACACCGTGACCAAATGCCTGGGCGGCGTGCGCCTTCCGGACGGCACCCTGGCCGGCAGCACCCTGACCATGGACCAGGCCTTGCGCAATCTGGTGAAGATCGGCCTGCCCCTGGCCGAAGCTTCGCAACGCTTGTCACAGTTTCCCGCCGATTATCTCGGCCTGGCCGAACGCGGGCGTTTGCAGGTCGGCAGCTGGGCCGACTGCGTGTGCCTGGACCGCTCACTCACACTGACCGCCGTCATGGTCGAAGGAGAAGACATTGACTTCAAAAATGCTTGAAGAGGCGCTGTCCTCTGCCGCGGCCGTCGAAGGCCAGTTGCAGCACCTGGACCCACAACTGATCGAAGTGGCCGGGCGCCTGAACCGCCAGCCGCCGCAAGTGGTGATGACCGTCGCCCGCGGCAGTTCCGACCATGCCGCCAGCTACTTCGCCTACCTGACCATGCAGCAGTTGGGCTTCCCGGTCGCGTCCCTGCCGATGTCGGTGGTGACCATGCAACAGGCGCCACTGCGGGTCAGCGGCCAGGCGGCTTTCGCCTTTTCCCAGTCCGGGCAGAGCCCCGACCTGGTCAACAGCATGCGGCTGCTGCGCAAGCGCGGGGCCTTGAGCGTGGCCATGGTCAACGCCCAGGACACCCCGCTGGAGGCCGCCAGCGAGTTCTGCCTGCCGCTGCATGCCGGCGCCGAACGCAGCGTGGCGGCGACCAAGAGCTTTATCGCTACCCTCAGCGCCAGCGCCCGCCTGATCGCCCACTGGAAACAGGACGCGCAGCTGCTGGAAGCCGGCCTCGCCCTGCCCCAAGGGCTGCGCGAAGCCGCGACCCAGGACTGGAGCCCGGCCGTCGAAGCCCTGCGCGATAGCCAGCGGCTGATGGTGATCGGCCGTGGCGCCGGTTTCGCCATCGCCCAGGAAGCGGCGCTGAAACTCAAGGAAACCTCGGCGATCCAGGCCGAAGCCTTCAGCAGCGCGGAAGTTCGCCACGGCCCGATGGCGCTGATCGGCGACAACTACCCGCTGCTGGTGTTCGCCCCACGGGGAGCGGAACAGGCCGGCCTGATCAGCCTCGCGGCCGACATGCGCCAGCGTGGCGCCCGGGTGCTGCTGGCGGCGCCGGACGATATCGCCGAGCGCGACCTGACCCTGAGCCTGGCCGAACACCCGGCGCTCGATCCGATCCTGGCGATCCAGAGTTTCTACGGCATGGCCGCAAACCTTGCCGAGGCCCGCGGCATGGACCCGGACCAGCCACGGCACCTGAGCAAGGTGACCCGCACCCACTGAGCCTTTCCTTCAACGGATGAGTACTGCGCCATGCACAACAACAATAAAGACCTGACGCTCGGCGCTCCCTTGAGCGGCCCGGTGCTCACCCTCGCCAAGGTCCCCGACCTGGTGTTTTCCAGTGGTGCCATGGGCGACGGGATCGCCATCGACCCGCTGAACAACACCCTGCACGCCCCCTGCGCCGGTGTGGTGGTGCATGCCGCCCGCACCGGCCACGCAGTGACCCTGCGCGCCGACAATGGCGCGGAACTGCTGCTGCACCTGGGCCTGGACACCGTCCAGCTGCAAGGCGAGGGTTTCTCCATGCTGGTGCAGGAAGGCGCCCGGGTCAGCAGCGGCCAGGCCCTGCTGCGCTTCGACCTCGACCAGGTTGCGCGAAACAGCAAAAGCCTGATCAGCCTGATGATCCTGACCAACGGCGAGCACTTCCAGACCCTGCCCATCACCCTGAAATCGGTAAAAGTCGGCGAACCGCTGCTGCACATCGTTCCGCGCGTGGCCAATGCGGCCCAGGCGGGAGCTGGCGACACCTCGACCGACGCGGTCGAAGGCGTGACCCGGGTCAATCACCGTGGCGGCCTGCACGCCCGGCCGGCCGCGCTGGTCCGCCAGACCGCGCAAGGGTTCAGCAGCAAGGCGCAACTGCACTTCAACGGCAAGTCGGCGTCCTGCGACAGCCTGGTCAGCCTGATGGGGCTGGGGGTCGGCGAGCAGGACGAGGTACGGGTCAGTTGCCAGGGCAAGGACTGCAAGGCCGCCCTGCTGGCGCTGCTGGACGCCCTCGCCACCCCGCTGGCCGAAGACGCCCACGCCACGGCACCGACGGTGAAGCCTGCCGCGCCCCAGCGCTACGCCGAGGCCGGGGTGATCCAGGGAGTCTGCGCCGCTCCGGGACTGGTCTGCGGGCCGCTGTTTCACCTGACCGCCATGACCCTGCCCGAAGACAGCGGCGGTCACCCGCCACAGGAACAACTGCAAGCGCTGGACCAGGCCCTGGAAAAGGTTCGCAGCGACATTCGCGGTACCCTGGACCACGCCCGGCAACGCAAGGACAACCAGGAAGAAGCAATCTTCGCCGCCCACCTGGCCCTGCTCGAAGACCCGGCGCTGCTGGACGCCGCCCGCCAGAGCATCGCCCAGGGGCGCGCCGCCACCCACGCCTGGAGCGACGCCATCGGCGAACAGTGCGAGATCTTGCTGCAACTGGGCAATGCCCTGCTCGCCGAACGCGCCAACGACCTGCGCGACCTGCAACAACGGGTCCTGCGCGCCCTGCTCGGCGAGGCCTGGCATTACCAGCTGCCGGCCGGCGCCATAGTCGCGGCCCACGAACTGACCCCGTCCGACCTGCTGCAACTGAGCGAGCAAGGCGCCGTTGGCCTGTGCATGGCCGCCGGCGGCGCCACCTCCCACGTGGCGATCCTGGCGCGGGGCAAGGGCCTGCCCTGCCTGGTGGCCCTGGGCTCGGAGCTTCTCGATGCGCCTCAAGGCCAGCAGGTGGTGCTGAACGCCGATCACGGGCGCCTGGAACTGACGCCGGATAGCGCGCGCATCGAACAGGTCCGGCAGAGCCATCTGCTGCGCCAGCAGCGTCGCGAGCAACAACAGCAACAGGCCCGGCTGCCGGCCAGGACCCTCGACGGCCAGGCGATCGAAGTCGCCGCCAATGTCGCCTCCAGCCAGGAAGCCCAGGGCGCCCATGCCAACGGTGCCGACGGCGTCGGCCTGCTGCGTACCGAGTTTCTGTTTGTCGACCGGCATACCGCCCCCGATGAACAGGAGCAGCGCCAGGCCTATCAGGCCGTACTCGATGCCATGGGCGACAAGTCGGTGATCATCCGCACCATCGACGTGGGCGGCGACAAACAACTGGACTACCTGCCGCTGCCGGTGGAAGCCAACCCGGTGCTGGGCCTGCGTGGCATTCGCCTGGCCCAGGCCCGCCCGGAGCTGCTGGACCAGCAACTGCGGGCCCTGCTGCAGGTCAGCCCGCTGCAGCGCTGCCGCATCCTGCTGCCGATGGTCAGCGAGCTCGACGAACTGCTGCATATCCGCGAGCGCATCGACTGCCTGTGCGCCGAGCTGCGGATCGGCCAGCGCCCGGAGCTGGGGGTGATGATCGAAGTCCCGGCCGCCGCCCTGCTCGCCGAACAACTGGCCGAATACGCCGACTTCCTCTCCATCGGCACCAACGACCTGTCGCAATACACCTTGGCCATGGACCGTGACCATGCCGGCCTGGCCGCGCGGGTCGATGCCCTGCACCCGGCGTTACTAAGGCTGATCGCCCAGACCTGCGCCGGCGCCGCCAGGCATGGGCGCTGGGTCGGTGTGTGCGGCGCGCTGGCCTCCGATCCGCTGGCGACGCCGGTGCTGGTCGGCCTGGGGGTCAGCGAGCTGTCGGTGAGCCCGCCGCAAGTGGGTGAGATCAAGGAGCGGGTCCGCCAGCTGGACGCCGCCGAATGCCGGCGCCTCAGCCATGACCTGCTGAACCTGAGCAGTGCCTCGGCGGTGCGCCATGCCTGCCACCAACACTGGCCCCTGAGCTGAACAACAAGAACACCGGGAGACACGCCATGTACCAATTATTCATCGAAGGCCTGCAGCGCCTGGGCCGGGCCCTGATGCTGCCGATCGCGATCCTGCCGATCGCCGGCCTGCTGTTGCGCCTGGGCGACACCGACCTGCTGAACGTCGCGATCATCCACGATGCCGGCCAGACCATCTTCGCCAACCTGGCGCTGATCTTCGCCATCGGCATCGCCGTGGGCTTCGCCAAGGACAACAACGGCACCGCCGGCCTGGCCGGCGCCATCGGTTACCTGGTGATGGTGGCGACCCTCAAGGTGCTCGATGCCAGCATCAACATGGGCATGCTCGCCGGGATCATCAGCGGCCTGTTGGGCGGCGCCCTGTACAACCGCTTCAAGGACATCAAGCTGCCGGAATACCTGGCGTTCTTTGGCGGGCGGCGCTTCGTGCCGATCGTTACCGGCTTCAGCGCCGTTGGCCTGGGGGTGGTGTTCGGCCTGATCTGGCCGCCGATCCAGCACGGCATCAACAGCTTCGGCGCCCTGCTGCTGGACAGCGGCAGCATCGGCGCCTTCGTGTTCGGTGTGTTCAACCGCTTGCTGATCGTCACCGGCCTGCACCATATCCTCAACAACATGGCCTGGTTCGTCTTCGGCAACTTCACCGATCCGACCACCGGAGCCCTGGTCACCGGGGATATCTCGCGCTACTTCGCCGGCGATCCCAAGGGCGGCCAGTTCATGACCGGCATGTTCCCGATGATGATCTTCGGCCTGCCCGCTGCCTGCCTGGCGATGTATCGCAACGCCTTGCCGGAGCGGCGCAAGGTGATGGGCGGGATCCTGCTGTCGATGGCCCTGACCTCGGCCCTCACCGGGGTGACCGAGCCGGTGGAATTCGCCTTCATGTTCCTCGCCCCCTTCCTCTACCTGGTGCATGCCCTGCTGACCGGCCTCGCCATGGGCCTGACCAACTTCCTCAATATCCACCTGGGCTTCACCTTCTCCGGCGGCGCCATCGACATGGCTCTCGGCTGGGGCCGCTCCACCAACGGCTGGCTGATATTCCCCGTGGGCCTGCTCTATGCAGTGATCTACTACACGGTCTTCGACTTCTGTATCCGTCGCTTCAACCTGAAGACTCCAGGCCGCGAAGACACTCCAGGCAGCGAAAAAGTCTCCATGACCAACAATCAGCGCGCTGATGCTTATATCCAGGCCCTGGGCGGCGCGGACAACCTGATGACCGTCGGCGCCTGCACCACTCGCCTGCGCCTGGAACTGGCCGACCGCAACAAGGCGTCGGACAGCGACCTCAAGGCCCTTGGCGCCATGGCCGTGGTGCGTCCCGGCAAGGGCGGCAGCCTGCAGGTGGTGGTCGGCCCGCTGGCCGACAGCATCGCCGATGAAATTCGCCTGGCCATACCCAGCGCCGGCAAGCCTCTGGAGCAGCCAGCCCCCGCCGCCGCGGCCTTCGAAGCACCGCCAGCGGTAAGCGTCGCGCCCCAGGAAGCCGGGAAATGGCTGGACGCCTTCGGCGGCAGCGACAATGTGCTGCAACTGGACTGCGTGGCCATGACCCGCCTGCGGGTGCAACTGGGCGATAACAAGGCGCTGTCAGAATGTCAGCTGAAGAGCCTTGGCTGCCTGGGCTCGAGCCAGCTCGACGATGGCGTCTGGCACCTGCTGATCGGCGAAAAGGCCGCAAGCCTGAGCCAGGCGCTGGATAACCTGATCAACCGCAGCGAGGTCAACGCCAAGGTCTGACCCTCTCCGACAGGAGAGCAGGCACAAAAAAGCCCGCTGACCGTTACCGGTTCAGCGGGCTTTTTCATGGGTGGGGCCTTAGAAGTCCTCCAGACGCCAGACTTCATAAGCCGGTGTCTCGTAGGGATGGCTCTGCTTGAGGGCCATCACCACGCTACGGATCAGCTCGTCGGCCACCACCAGCTCGACTTTCCATTCCGGCACCTGCTCGACCAGGCCGGTCTGCCCGAGAAACGGCTGGCTGCCGTCCAATGGACGAAACTGGCCCTGGCCCAGCACCTGCCACGCACACTGGTCGTAAGCACCGATCCGTCCGCCACCGGCGGCGAATACGGCGTTCTTGACCACATCCACGTGGCTGGGCGGGACGAAAAAGCTGAGCTTGTACACAGGCCTTAGTTCACCCACACGCGAGCGTTACGGAACATGCGCATCCACGCCGCATCCTCGTTCCATTCTTCCGGACGCCAGGAGTTCTGTACGGCACGGAATACCCGCTCAGGGTGCGGCATCATGATGGTGACGCGACCGTCGCGGCTGGTCAGGCCTGTGATCCCGCGCGGCGAGCCGTTCGGGTTGGCCGGGTAGCTTTCGGTGACCTTGCCGTGGTTGTCGACAAAGCGCAGGGCCACGCAACCGGACAGGTCGGCTTCGAGCAGGGCTTCTGCGCTTTCGAATTCCGCATGGCCTTCGCCGTGGGCAATGGCGATCGGCATCCGCGAACCGGCCATGCCCTGCAGGAAGATCGAGTTCGACTCCTGGACCTGGACCATCGCCACACGGGCCTCGAACTGCTCGGACCGGTTGCGCACGAAGTGCGGCCAGAACTCGCTGCCCGGGATCAGCTCGTGCAGGTTGGACATCATCTGGCAACCGTTGCACACGCCGAGGGTGAAGGTGTCGTTGCGCTCGAAGAAGCCCTGGAAGGCGTCGCGGGCACGGCTGTTGAACAGTGCCGACTTGGCCCAGCCCTCGCCGGCGCCGAGTACGTCGCCGTAGGAGAAGCCGCCGCAGGCGACCATGCCCTTGAAGTCGTTCAGGTCGACACGACCGGCGAGGATGTCGCTCATGTGCACGTCGATCGCGTTGAAGCCGGCGCGGTCGAACGCCGCGGCCATTTCCACCTGGCCGTTGACGCCCTGCTCGCGCAGCACGGCAACCTGAGGACGCACGCCTTTCTTGATGTAAGGCGCGGCGATGTCCTGGTTGACGTCGAAGCTCAGCTTGACGCTCAGGCCCGGGTTGTCTTCTTCCAGCAGGACGTCGAATTCCTGCTCGGCGCAGTCGGCGTTGTCGCGCAGGCGCTGGATCTGGTAGCTGGTTTCAGCCCACTGGCGCTGCAACAGGCGACGCTCGCCGGCGAAGACGCTTTCGCCGTTGAAGCGGATGTTGATATGGCCGTTGTTGACCGGCTGGCCGATCACCGCCACGCAGTCGCCCAGGCCGGCGGCGCTGAATTGCGCCAGCACGCTCGGGGTCGCGTCCTGGCGAACCTGGATCACCGCGCCCAGTTCTTCGTTGAACAGGATGGCGGCGATATCGGCCGAGGTCTCGGCCAGGGCGTCGAGGTTCAGGTTCAGGCCGCAGTGGCCGGCGAAGGCCATTTCCACCACGCTGGTCAGCAGACCACCGTCGGAACGGTCGTGGTAAGCCAGCAGGTGACCGTCGGCATTGAGGCCCTGGATCACCGCGAAGAAGGCTTTCAGGTCTTCGGCGTCATCGACGTCCGGAGCCTGCTTGCCGAGCTTGCCGTGCACCTGGGCAAGGATCGAGGCGCCCATGCGGTTCTGGCCGCGACCGAGGTCGATCAGGACCAGGTCGGTGGTGCCCTTGTCCATGCGCAGTTGCGGGGTCAGGGTCTGGCGGATGTCGGCCACAGGCGCGAAACCGGTCACGATCAGCGACAGCGGCGAGGTCACGCTCTTGTCGACGCCCTTGTCGTTCCAGCGAGTGGCCATGGACATGGAGTCCTTGCCCACTGGGATGGTAATGCCCAGCTCAGGGCAGAGTTCCATGCCGACTGCCTTGACGGTGTCGTACAGACGCGCGTCTTCGCCTGGGTGACCGGCAGCGGACATCCAGTTGGCCGACAGCTTGATGTCGGAAATCTTCTCGATGCGCGAAGCGGCAATGTTGGTCAGGGTTTCGCCGATCGCCATGCGGCCCGACGCAGGAGCGTCCAGCAGAGCCAGCGGAGTACGCTCGCCCATGGCCATCGCTTCACCCGTGTAGACGTCGAAGCTGGTGGCGGTGACGGCAACGTCGGCCACCGGAACCTGCCACGGGCCGACCATCTGGTCACGCGCCACCAGGCCGGTGATGGTGCGGTCGCCGATGGTGATCAGGAAGCTCTTGCTGGCCACGGCCGGGTGATGCAGGACGCGCTCGATGCTTTCGGCGATGTCCAGGCTGGCCGGGTCGAAGTCGTCGCCCAGTTCGGTTTCGCGAACGGCCGAACGGTGCATGCGCGGGGCCTTGCCCAGCAGCACTTCCAGCGGCATGTCCACCGGGCTGTTGCCGAAGTGGCTGTCGGTCACGGTCAGTTGCGGCTCGGCAGTGGCTTCGCCGACGACCGCGAACGGGCAGCGTTCGCGCTCGCAGATGGCCTGGAAACGTTCGAAATCAGCCGCGCCGACGGCCAGGACGTAACGTTCCTGGGATTCGTTGGACCAGATTTCGTGCGGGGCCATGCCCGGCTCGTCGTTGGGAATGTTGCGCAGTTCGAAGCGACCGCCACGGCCGCCATCGTTGACCAGCTCCGGGAAGGCGTTGGACAGGCCACCCGCGCCAACGTCGTGGATGAAACTGATCGGGTTCTTGTCGCCCAGTTGCCAGCAGCGGTCGATGACCTCCTGGCAACGGCGCTCCATTTCCGGGTTTTCACGCTGTACCGAGGCGAAGTCCAGGTCGGCCGAGCTGGTGCCGGTGGCCATGGAGGAAGCGGCGCCGCCGCCCAGGCCGATGAGCATCGCCGGGCCGCCGAGGACGATCAGCTTGGAGCCTACGGTGATCTCGCCTTTCTGTACGTGTTCGGCACGGATGTTGCCCATGCCGCCCGCCAGCATGATCGGCTTGTGGTAACCGCGAACCTCTTCACCGCGCGGGGTGTCGATGGACTGTTCGAAGGTACGAAAGTAGCCGGTCAGGGCCGGACGGCCGAATTCGTTGTTGAACGCCGCGCCGCCCAGCGGGCCTTCGATCATGATGTCCAGGGCGTCGACGATGCGCTCGGGCTTGCCGTACGGCTTTTCCCATGGCTGTTCGAAGCCCGGGATCTGCAGGTTGGACACGGTGAAACCGGTCAGGCCGGCTTTCGGCTTGGCGCCACGACCGGTCGCGCCTTCGTCGCGGATCTCGCCGCCGGAACCGGTGGAAGCCCCCGGGAATGGCGCGATGGCGGTCGGGTGGTTGTGGGTCTCGACCTTCATCAGGATGTGCACCGGCTCCTGCACCGCGCCGTACTGGCGGGTATCGGGATTCGGGTAGAAGCGCCCGGCAACGGAACCGACGATGACCGCCGCGTTGTCCTTGTAGGCCGACAGCACACCTTCGTTGTGCATCTGATAGGTGTTCTTGATCATGCCGAACAGGCTTTTTTCCTGGCTCTGGCCGTCGATATCCCAACTGGCGTTGAAGATCTTGTGGCGGCAGTGCTCGGAGTTGGCCTGGGCGAACATCATCAGCTCGATGTCATGCGGGTTGCGCTTGAGCCCCTGGAAGGCGTTGACCAGGTAATCGATTTCGTCTTCGGCCAGGGCCAGGCCCAGTTCGGTGTTGGCCTGCTCCAGCGCGGCGCGGCCGCCACCGAGGATGTCGATGGCGGTCAGCGGCTTCGGCGTGGCATGGCTGAACAGGCCGGCAGCCTGTTCCAGGTTGCCCAGCACGATCTGGGTCATGCGGTCGTGCAGGGTGTCCGCGATCAACTGCGCTTGCGCGTCGCTGAATTCACCGGCCACATAGAAGGCAATGCCACGCTCCAGGCGCTGGATCTTGCTCAGGCCACAGTTGCGGGCGATATCGCTGGCCTTGCTCGACCATGGCGAGATGGTGCCGAAACGCGGCAACACCAGGAACAGACGACCGGTAGGTTCTTGCACCGGTACGCTTGGGCCGTACTTCAGAAGGCGCGCAAGCACCTGCTGTTCGTCGCCGGTCAGGACGCCGGTAACTTCGGCGAAGTGAGCGAATTCAGCATACAGGCCACTGACAGCTGGAACCTTCTGGCTCAGTTGCTCAAGGAGTTTGCTGTGGCGAAAGGCAGAAAGGGCAGGAGCGCCGCGCAGGATCAACATCTTCGGGACAGCCTCGGGAAGGGGTGTGCTTTGAGGCCGTGCATTCTAGCCTAAACCGCCCGCGACGGCACCCGAAACGGCACGCCCGAGCGCGGCCAGACGTCGGCCCGTGCGCAGCCCCCTGTGACAAAGGCTTATCCGGCCCCTTCAGAAGGGTTATTTCAACCCTTTCGACGAGGCCCGGAGGCCCATTCCCGAGGGCTCTGGCCGGGGGCCGGGACCTCTAGCAGACAAGCCCGTCGCTGTCGAGATATGGCGGTTGTTGTCCTTTGCGTATACTGCGCAGATGTTTTCCCCAATGGCTTTACGTCCGCGCTGTGCCCGATGGCTCATCGCAACCGGACTCTTCCTGATGCTCAGTGCCTGCGTTGAGAAACCCAGCACACTGGAGCGAGTAAAGGAGGATGGCGTGCTGCGGGTGGTCACCCGTAACAGCCCGGCCACCTACTTTCAGGATCGCAATGGTGAAACCGGCTTCGAATACGAGCTGGTGAAACGCTTCGCCGACGATCTGGGGGTAACGCTGAAGATCGAAACCGCGGACAACCTCGACGACCTCTTCGACCAGCTGGGTAAACCTGACGGCCCGGTGCTGGCTGCTGCCGGCCTGGTCAGCAGCGAGAAACGCAAGCAGCAAGTCCGGTTTTCCCATACCTATCTGGAAGTCACCCCGCAGGTCATCTACCGCAACGGCCAGTCCCGCCCCACCGATGCGAGCGACCTGGTCGGCAAGAAGATCATGGTGCTCAAGGGCAGCACCCACGCCGAACAACTGGCCGCACTCAAGCTGAAATACCCCGGCATTCAGTATGAAGAGTCCGACGAGGTCGAAGTGGTCGACCTGCTGCGCATGGTCGACGAGGGGCAGATCGACCTGACCCTGGTGGATTCCAACGAAGTGGCGATGAACCAGGTGTATTTCGCCAATATCCGCGTCGCCTTCGACCTTGGCGATGCCAGCAACCAGAGCTGGGCCGTGGCCGCCGGCGAAGACAACAGCCTGCTCAACGAAATCAATGCCTTCCTCGACAAGGTGCAGAAGAACGGCACCCTGCAACGCCTGAAGGACCGTTATTACGGGCACGTGGATGTCCTCGGTTATGTCGGCGCCTACACCTTTGCCCAGCACCTGCAGCAGCGCCTGCCCAAATACGAGAAGCACTTCAAGGCCTCGGCCAAGGAAGAGAAGGTCGACTGGCGCCTGCTGGCGGCCATTGGCTACCAGGAATCCTTGTGGCAACCGAGCGTCACCTCCAAGACCGGTGTGCGTGGCCTGATGATGCTGACCCAGAACACCGCACAGGCCATGGGCGTGTCCAACCGCCTGGACGCCAAGCAAAGCATCCAGGGCGGCGCCAAGTACCTTGCGTACATGAAGGACCAGCTGGACGACAAGATCGAAGAGCCGGACCGCACCTGGTTCGCCCTCGCCGCCTACAACGTCGGCAGCGGCCACCTGGATGACGCCCGCAAGCTGGCGCAAAAGGAAGGGCTGAACCCGAACAAGTGGCTGGACGTGAAGAAGATGCTGCCGCGCCTCTCGCAGAAGCAGTGGTACAGCAAGACCCGCTATGGCTATGCCCGGGGCGGCGAGCCGGTGCATTTCGTCGCCAACATCCGTCGTTACTACGACATCCTGACCTGGGTCACGCAGCCGCAGCTGGAAGGCGACCAGGTGGCCGAGGGCAATCTGCATGTGCCGGGCGTGGACAAGACCAAGCCGACCCAGGAAACCCCGCCGCTTTAACTCCTCTGTCGTAGCCGCTGCCTAAGGCTGCGACAGGTCCGCAGGACCTGAAAAACCGTAACATCGCCACGACCGTTCCAGTCGATCGCAGCCTGCGGCAGCGGCGACAGCGCTTTCGTCAGGCCTTGGCTGCCGCCAGGATCAGCGCCTTCATCTCTGCCACCGCGCCCTTGAAGCCGACGAACAGCGCATGGGCCACCAGCGCATGGCCGATGTTCAACTCGTTGATGCCCTTGATCGCCGCAACCGCCTCGACGTTGTGGTAATGCAGGCCGTGGCCGGCATTGACGATCAGGCCCTGGCCCAGGCCGAAAGCCACGCCGTCAGCCACGCGCTGCAGCTCCTCGGCCACTTCGCTCGGCGTTTCGGCATCGGCATAACGCCCGGTGTGCAACTCGATGGCCGGCGCGCCCACACGTCGGGAGGCTGCGATCTGCCGCTCATCGGCGTCGATGAACAGCGACACTTCGGCGCCGATCTTCGACAGCCGCTCTACCGCCGCCTTGATCCGCGCTTCCTGCCCGGCGACATCCAGGCCACCTTCGGTGGTCAGCTCCTGGCGGGTTTCCGGAACCAGGCAGATGTGCGCCGGGCGGATGCGTTCGGCGAACGCCATCATTTCCTCGGTGACGCCCATCTCGAAGTTCATGCGGGTTTGCAGTACGTCCTTGAGCAGCAGCACATCGCGCTCCTGGATATGCCGGCGGTCCTCGCGCAGGTGCACGGTGATGCCGTCGGCCCCCGCCTCTTCCGCGTCCAGCGCCGCCTTGACCGGATCAGGGTAACGGGTGCCCCGGGCCTGGCGCAGGGTGGCTACGTGGTCGATGTTCACGCCAAGAAGAATGCGATTGCTGGTGGTCACGAAAGCGCTCCTGAGGAGTTAGGGATTCGGTGCACAGCATATAGTGTCCGCTGGCGAAAATAACTGCCGGCGTTCGGTCGCACGAGCAAGCCAGGCAGGATTCGAGCGTATTGGCGTAATGGGACGACTAGTGGCCTGTACGGTTAATTCGGCTACTCAAATTCGAGTGCCAGGGCTTGCCAGGCAAGGCGCCATGACGAGTCGTAGCCCGCTACGGCGAGGAATGGCAACGCAGCCTGGCGAGCACTGGCGCCGAAGTTGAGTGCACGAATTAGCCACACAGGCCACTAGGGCTTGCGAAACAATTCGCGACTGACCAATGGCCGACCGCCCAGGTGCACCGCCAGCGCCTGGCGCATCAAGCGCTTGGCCGCCGCCAGCGCCCCGGGCGCGCTCCAGTCGGCTTGCGCCATGGCCAGCAGCTCGGTGCCATTGAACAGCCCCGGTTGCAACAGGTGAACCTGCTCCAGGCCGGCATCCACCTGCAGGCGATACATGCCCTGCGCCTCGATCGGCGCGCCGTGGATATCCATGTCCAGGGCAAAGCCATAGCCCAGGTCGTCCAGCAGGCGCCACTCGAAGGCACGCAGCAAGGGCTCCAGGGCCCTGCCCTCGGCCAAGGCCAGCAAGGTCGCCGCATAGTGCTCGAAGATCGCCGGATGCGGATCTTCGGCGGGCAGCAGGCGGATCAGCAGCTCGTTGAGGTAAAGACCACTGAACAGCGCTTCGCCGTTGAGCCAGGTGGAGGTTCCCGCGCTTTCCATGCGCCCGACGTTTTTCAGCTCGCCGCGCCCGCGAAACTCCACTTCCAGCGGCACGAACGGCCGCGCCAGGGTCCCGGCCTTGCCCCGCGCGCCACGCAATACCGCACGCAGCCGCCCTTGGGGCGTGAGGAAGTCCACCAACGCACTGCTCTCGCGATAGGCGCGACTGTGCAGGACGTACGCGGGCTGGCCGATGGGAGCACTACTGGACATAGGTGTCGGGGGATCTCAAGGCTTGAGAAAGTGACAGGTCCACGAGCCGAACCTTTATCGCCAGCGGCTCGCCCCCTACATGCTGCAGGAGCGAGGCGCTGGCGACGAGGCAGGATTTACAGGTCGCCGTAGCCCAGCGAACGCAGGGCGCGCTCGTCATCGGACCAACCGCCCTTGACCTTGACCCACAGGTTGAGCATGACCTTGGAGTCGAACAGCAGCTCCATGTCCTTGCGCGCTTCCATGCCGATGCGCTTGATGCGCTCACCCTTGTCGCCAATGATGATTTTCTTCTGGCCGTCGCGCTCGACGAGGATCAAGGCATGAATGTGCAGGGTCTTGCCCTGCTGCTTGAACTCTTCGATTTCCACGGTGATCTGGTACGGCAGCTCGGCCCCCAGCTGGCGCATGATCTTCTCGCGCACCAGTTCGGCGGCGAGGAAACGGCTGCTGCGGTCGGTGATCTGGTCTTCCGGGAAGAAGTGATCGTTTTCCGGCAGGTGCTTGGCGATCAGGCCTTCCAGGGCTTCCAGGTTGTGCCCCTGCTGGGCCGACACCGGAACGATCTCGGCGTTCGGCAACTGCTCCTGCAACCAGGTCAGGTGCGGCATCAGCTCGGCCTTGTCCTCGATGCGATCGGTCTTGTTGATCGCCAGGATCACCGGGCCCTGCACGTACTGCACGCGCTCCAGTACCAGCTGGTCTTCGTCGGTCCACTTGGTGCGGTCAACGACGAAGATCACCACGTCGACGTCTTTCAAGGCCGCCGAGGCGGTCTTGTTCATGTAGCGGTTCAGCGCCTTCTCGTTGCTCTTGTGCATGCCCGGGGTGTCGACGTAGATCGCCTGGATCTCGCCTTCGGTCTTGATGCCGAGCATGTTGTGCCGGGTGGTCTGCGGCTTGCGCGAGGTGATGGCCAGCTTCTGCCCCAGGATATGGTTCAGCAGCGTGGACTTGCCCACGTTCGGACGGCCGACGATGGCGACATAGCCACAGCGTGTTGCAGTTGTATCAGTCATGGCCATTCTCCACGCCCAGGGCAATCAGTGCTGCGGCGGCCGCTACCTGTTCGGCAATACGACGACTCACACCCTGACCTCGGCTTTTTTCGTTCAGTAGGGTGATTTCACATTCGACGAAGAACGTCCGGCAATGAGGCTCACCCTGGATATCCACCACTTCGTAGCGGGGCAGTTCACAGGCACGCGACTGCAGGAATTCCTGCAGGCGGGTCTTGGGGTCCTTGTTGGTGTCGACCAGCGTCAGGCTGTCGAACTCGGACGTCAGCCAGGACAGCACGCGCTCACGCGCGACTTCCATGCCCGCATCCAGGTAGATCGCACCAATCAGCGCTTCCAGGGCATCGGCGAGGATCGACTCACGGCGGAAACCGCCGCTTTTCAACTCACCGGAGCCCAGGCGCAGGTATTCGCCCAGATCGAAACCACGGGCCAGCACGGCCAGGGTTTCTCCCTTCACCAGGCGCGCGCGCAGACGCGACAGCTGGCCTTCGCGGGCCTGGGGGAAACGCTCGAACAGCGCTTCGCCAGCGACGAAGTTGAGGATGGCGTCACCGAGGAACTCCAGGCGCTCATTGTTGCGCCCGGCAAAACTGCGGTGAGTGAGGGCCAGGACCATCAGTTCCTGGTCCTTGAAGGTGTAACCGAGCTGACGCTCGAGACGGCTCAAAGAAACGCTCACGGTTTACCCACGCTGAGTTCGTGGTTGAATTTCACCACCTTGGAGACGAGGCACGAGGTGCCTGTGGCAATTAACGCTGTGTTCAAATCCACATCCTGAATATCGTTGACTGCTGCTTCTGGTGACGCCTGGGAGGCTGCCGAACCTGGCGGGCCGGTGTTCTGCAAGATCCAGAAAAGCATTCGGCGCTGTGTTCAACAGCGCCGTGTTTGATTACTTGATCAGGCCAACCCGCGAGAAATTCGGCAGGTGGCTGAGTTTCGGTTCGGGCCAGCTCATCCAGACGGCGAAGGCCTTGCCGACGATATTCTTGTCGGGAACCATGCCCAGCAGGTCCTTGGGAATGCTCGGGTCATCCCAGTAGCGGCTGTCGTTCGAGTTGTCGCGGTTGTCGCCCATCATGAAGTAGTGCCCGGCAGGCACTGTCCACTGACGGTCCGGGGTGGCCCGGTAGCGGCTCATTTCCTTGCGGATCAGGTGCTCGGCGGCGCCGAGTTTTTCCTTGTAGAGCTCCGCGCTGCCCAGGGTGCCCGGCTCGGAGCCGACCAGTTGCTCGGCGACCGACTGGCCGTTGACCAGCAGGCGCTTGTCGCTGGTGTAGCGCACTTCGTCGCCCGGCAGGCCAACCACACGCTTGATGTAGTTGACGTTCGGATCGCTCGGGTAGCGGAACACCATCACATCGCCGCGCTGCGGATCACCGACCTCGATGACTTTCTTGTCGATCACCGGCAGGCGGATCCCGTAAGAAAACTTGTTCACCAGGATGAAGTCGCCCACATCCAGGGTCGGCTTCATCGATCCCGAAGGAATCTGAAACGGTTCCACCAGGAACGAACGCAGCACCAGCACGATGAACAGCACCGGAAAGAACGATTTGCCGTACTCGACCAGCATCGGCTCCTTGTTCAGTTTCTCGATGACCAGTCCATCCGGCTGGCTGACGCTGCCCTGATAGTTGGTAATGGCGGCACGCCGGCGCGGCGCCAGAAAGACCAGATCGAGCAACGCCAGGAGGCCGCAGACGGCGACGGCGATGACCAGCAACAGCGGGAAATTTAGCGACATAGGACCTAACTATCCAACCTGAGCACGGCAAGGAAGGCTTCTTGTGGAATCTCCACGTTACCCACTTGCTTCATGCGTTTCTTACCGGCCTTCTGCTTTTCCAACAGCTTGCGCTTACGGCTAACGTCACCACCGTAGCATTTGGCCAGTACGTTCTTTCTGAGCGCCTTGACGGTTGTCCGCGCCACAATCTGCCCGCCAATGGCGGCCTGGATTGCCACGTCGAACATCTGCCGAGGAATCAGTTCCTTCATCTTCTCGGTCAACGCACGCCCTTTGTAGTGCGCGTTGTCACGGTGCACGATCAATGCCAGGGCGTCGACTTTCTCACCGTTGATCAGCACATCCAGCTTGACCAGATTAGCCGATTGGTAGCGATCGAAATGATAATCCAGCGAAGCATAGCCACGACTGGTGGATTTGAGGCGGTCGAAGAAGTCCAGGACCACTTCGTTCATCGGCAGGTCGTAAGTCACCTGGACCTGGCTGCCGAGGAACAGCATGTCGTGCTGTATGCCGCGTTTCTCGATGCACAGGGTAATGACGTTACCCAGGTGCTCCTGCGGCACAAGGATATTAGCCCGCACGATCGGCTCGCGCATGTCTTCGATGGATGACAGATCCGGCAACTTCGATGGGTTATCGACGTAGATCGTCTCACCATTCTTCAGTTGCAGCTCGAAAATCACCGTCGGCGCCGTGGTGATCAGGTCCAGGTCGTATTCGCGCTCCAGGCGCTCCTGGATGATTTCCATGTGCAGCATGCCGAGGAAGCCGCAACGGAAGCCGAAGCCCAGTGCGTCGGAGCTTTCCGGGGTGTATTGCAGCGACGAGTCGTTCAGCGTGAGTTTTTGCAGGGCTTCGCGGAAGTCTTCGAAGTCGTCGGAGCTGACCGGGAACAGGCCGGCGTAGACCTGTGGCTGAATGCGCTTGAAGCCGGGCAGCACTTCGACGTCGGGGGTCGAACTCAGGGTCAGGGTGTCACCTACCGGTGCACCGTGAATGTCCTTGATGCCGGCGATGATGAAGCCTACTTCACCGGCCTTCAGGTCGCTGGTGGCGGTGTGTTTCGGGTTGAATACACCGACGCTGTCCACCAGGTGGATCTTGCCGGTGGATTTCACCAGGATCTTGTCGCCCTTCTTCACTCGGCCATGGCGCACGCGAACCAGGGAGACGACGCCCAGGTAGTTGTCGAACCAGGAGTCGATGATCAACGCTTGCAGCGGATCCTCGATGTTGCCGGTCGGCGCGGGAATGGTGGTTACCAGGCGCTCCAGCACCTCGTCGACACCCAGGCCGGTCTTGGCGCTGCAGGTCACGGCGTCGGTGGCATCGATACCGATGATCTTCTCGATCTCTTCCTTGACCCGGTCCGGATCGGCCTGCGGCAGGTCGATCTTGTTCAGCACCGGCATGACCTCCAGGCCCTGCTCGATGGCGGTGTAGCAGTTGGCGACCGACTGCGCTTCCACGCCCTGGCCGGCGTCGACCACCAGCAAGGCGCCTTCGCAGGCGGCCAGCGACCGGCTGACTTCATAGGTGAAGTCCACGTGGCCTGGGGTGTCGATGAAGTTCAGCTGGTAGGTGATGCCGTCGCGGGCTTTGTAATAGAGGGTAACGCTGTGGGCCTTGATGGTGATCCCGCGTTCACGCTCAAGGTCCATGGAGTCCAGAACCTGGGCTTCCATTTCGCGCTCGGCCAGGCCGCCGCACATCTGGATGAAGCGATCGGCCAGAGTCGACTTGCCATGGTCAATGTGGGCGATGATGGAGAAATTGCGGATATGACTCAAATCACTCACGGATCAACACTCAAAAAGGCTGCAGGCATAGCCCGCCGAAAAATAGCCGGGAATTGTACCTGATAGACGACGCAAGCGTCACGTTCGCCTGTCAGTGGTGCATGAACGCAAAACGCCCCGGTCTTTCGACAGGGGCGTTTCTCTTGCGCGTGGCGTCATGGGCGCCGGTCAACCGGCCCGGCGCAACAACCAGAACCCGGCCAGGGCACAGAAACCGGCGGGAACCAGCACCGCGAACAGCGGCGAGAAGCCGAATACCAGGCTCGACGGGCCCAGCAGGTCCTGGGCGATGCGGAAGGTGAACCCTACCAGCACGCCGGTGAACACCCGCTGGCCAAGGGTCACGGAACGCAACGGACCGAAAATGAACGAGATCGCCATCAATACCAGGGCTGCGGTGACCAGCGGTTGCAGCACCTTGACCCAGAACGCCAGCCAGTAGCGACCGTTGTTCAAGCCCTGATCGGCCAGGTAGTGGATGTAGCCCCACAAGCCGCTGATCGACAGGGACTCCGGCGCCATCACCACAGTGCTCAGCAGTTGCGGGCTCAAGGCCACGTCCCAGCGTTCCTGAGGGGTGTTGATGACTTCGGTGTGGCCTTCGCGGAAATAGGTGGTGGTGACGTCGCTCAGTTGCCAGTAGCTCTCTTCGAAACGGGCCTGGCGGGCGAAGCTCGAGGACAACATGTGCCGCTGATCGTCGAAGTGATAACGGGTCACGCCATACAGCAGGCCGTTGGGTTGCACGGCGTTGATGTGGATGAACTCCTCGCCCTGACGGTGCCACAGGCCGCGCTTGGAACTTTGCGCGTCGCCCGAACCCTGGGCCAGCGCGCGACTGGCCTGTGCCTGGCTTTCCGTGGCGGGAGCGACGTATTCGCCGATCAGCACACCGGCCAGCATCAGGAACAGCATCGGCTTCATCACCGCCCAGACGATCCGCCCGATGGACACGCCAGCGGCGCGCATAATGGTCAGTTCACTGTTGCTGGCCAGGCTGCCCAGGCCGATCAGGCAGCCGATCAGGGCCGCCATCGGCAGCATTTCGTAGAGCCGGCGAGGCGCCGTCATGACCACGAAGCTCAACACATCCATCACGGTGTAGCTGTCGCTGACACTGCCCATCTCGTCGATGAAGGCGAACAGCGACGCCAGGCCGAGAATGATCCCCAGTACCGCCAGAATGGCCAGCAGGACACTGTTACCGATGTAGCGATCGAGCTTAACCACGAGCCACCTCCTTCATGCTGCGGCGGCTCGCCAGTTTCAGACGCAAGGGTTCCCAGTACAGCAATCCGAGGCCAATCAATAGAAACAGTCCGTGTACCCACCACAGGCCCAGCGCTTGCGGCAGCTTGCCTTTTTCCAGCGAGCCACGGGCCGCGATCAGGATGGTCAGGTAAGCCATATAAAGAAGAATCGCCGGCAGCAGTTTGAGGAAGCGGCCCTGCCGCGGGTTGACCCGGGACAGCGGCACCGCCATCAGGGTCACGACAAACACCAGCAATGGCAGGGAAATACGCCATTGCAGCTCGGCATGGGCGCGCAGGTCCGGGTTGCCGATCAGATCGCGGGTCGGCATGGCGTCGCGGTCGGTGACTTCGTCGCTGACGTCCGGCTTGGCCAGCAATACGCCGTAGGTGTCGTACTTGATGACCCGGTAATCGGCCTGGCCCGGGTTACCGTCGTAGCGATAACCGTTTTCCAGGATCAGGTAGCGGTTGCCGTCCGGACGAATGTCCTGGTGCCCCTTCTCTGCCACCAGCACCGAGATGCCCTGGTCCTTCTTGTCCTGGCTCAGGCGTTTTTCCGAGATGAACACCCCACCCAGGTTGGCCCGGTCATCGGACAAGTGTTCGGTATAGGTCACCCGGGTACCGTCGTTGAGCGCCTGGAAGCGCCCCGGCACCAGGGTGTCGAATTCGGTCATGGCGTCCTGCTTGTTCAGCAGCAGCTGGAACTGATTGGCCCCCTGCGGCGCCAGGCTCAGGCTCAGCCACGCCACCAGCAGGGCCACCAGCGCGGCCGGGATCATGGTCATGCCCAGCAGGCGCTGCTGGCTCATGCCGGTGGCCGACAGCACGGTCATTTCACTTTCGAGGTACAGCCGGCCGTAGGCCAGGAGAATGCCAAGGAACAACCCCAGCGGCAGGATCAGTTGCAGGAAGCCCGGCAGGCGAAAGCCCATGATCAGGAACAGCGAGCCCGGGTCCAGTGCACCCGAGGCCGCTTGCGCGAGGTATTTGACGAAACGTCCGCTCATGATGATGACCAGTAGAACGGCACTCACGGCGCTCAAGGTCAGCAACACTTCGCGGGATAGATAACGGAAGACGATCAAACCAGACACTCCAGGGTTGTCAGGCTAAGGCGGCCAAACAAGCAAACACGGCCCGTGAAGCCGAGCCGCCGAAAAAGATGGCGCATTATCCTGTGATTGCATGCGCCTGTCACTGCGCATGCTCACGCAGGCCTCTAAAGCGGCGAAGTTCGCTCATGGGAGGGTTGTCAGCCTCGACCGCCCGGGTTCAAACTGGCGGCCCTGTCGTTGGCCGCTGCCGACGCCTCTCCTTATAAAAGCTACAGACATGACAAGCCTGGCGCACGGCATTGGCCCTGCGCTCTTTGACCATTAATTCAGGGACCCGGACATGGAACTGGTTGTAAAAAGCGTTAGCCCGGAAACGTTGAAGACCGCCACTCTGGTGGTCGCCGTCGGCGAAGGCCGCAAGCTCGGCAGCGTTGCCAAACAACTCGACGAGCTCAGTGGCGGCGCCATCGGTGCGGTACTCAAGCGCGGCGACCTGGACGGCAAGGTCGGCCAGAGCCTGCTGTTGCACGCCCTGCCGAACCTGAAGGCCGAACGTGTCCTGCTGGTCGGTACCGGCAAGGACGCCGAACTGGGCGACCGCCCGTTCCGCAAGATCGTCAGTGGCATCCTCACTACCCTCAAGGGCCTGGGCGGCAGCGAGGCCGTGCTGGCGCTGGACGAAGTGGTGGTCAAGGGTCGCGACAGCTATGGCAAGACCCGCCTGCTGGCTGAAACCCTGGTGGACGGCGAATACAGCTTCGACCAGTTCAAGAGCCAGAAAGCCGAACCGCGCGCCTTGAAGAAAATCACCCTGCTGACCATCAAGGCCGCGCTGGCCGAAGTCGAGCGCGCCGTGGCCCACGCCAAGGCAATCGCCAACGGCATGGCCTTCACCCGCAACCTGGGCAACCTGCCGCCGAACATCTGCCACCCGACCTTCCTCGGCGAACAGGCCAAGGCCCTGGGCAAGGAATTCAAGGCCCTGAAAGTCGAAGTCCTCGACGAGAAGAAGATCAAGGAACTGGGCATGGGCTCGTTCTATGCCGTGGGCCAGGGCAGCGCCCAGCCGCCACGCCTGATCGTCATGCAATACAACGGCGGCAAGAAATCCGAGAAGCCGTACACCCTGGTCGGCAAGGGCATCACCTTCGACACCGGCGGCATCAGCCTCAAGCCTGGCGCCGGCATGGATGAAATGAAGTACGACATGGGTGGCGCCGCCAGCGTGTTCGGTACCCTGCGTGCCGTGCTGGAGCTCAAGCTGCCGATCAACCTGGTGTGCATCCTGGCCTGCGCCGAGAACATGCCGAGCGGCACCGCTTCGCGTCCGGGCGATATCGTCACCACCATGAGCGGCCAGACCGTGGAAATCCTCAACACCGACGCCGAAGGCCGCCTGGTGCTGTGCGATGCCCTGACCTATGCCGAGCGCTTCAAGCCACAGGCGGTGATCGATATCGCCACCCTGACCGGTGCCTGCGTGGTCGCCCTCGGCTCCCATACCTCGGGCCTGCTGGGCAACAACGACGAATTGATCGGCCAGTTGCTGAGCGCCGGCGTTCAGGCTGATGACCGCGCCTGGCAGCTGCCGCTGTTCGACGAGTACCAGGAACAGCTGGACAGCCCGTTCGCCGACATCGCCAATATCGGCGGCCCGAAAGCCGGCACCATTACCGCTGCCTGTTTCCTGTCGCGCTTCACCAAGCAGTACAACTGGGCACACCTGGATATCGCCGGTACCGCCTGGACCAGCGGCGGCAAGGACAAGGGCGCCACTGGCCGTCCGGTCCCCCTGTTGACCCAATACCTGCTGGACCGCGCCAAGGCCTGAAACCTATGACCTCGGGGTGCGCCGCCCACACGCGGCGCACTCCCGGGTTCAGGAACCGCAATGACCAAAGTCGACTTCTATATCCTTCCCAGCGCGGATCCTTCGGCGCGCCTGGACTTCGCCTGCAAGCTCACCGACAAGGCCTGGCGCATGGGGCACCGCATCTACCTGCATTGCAGCGACGCGGCCCAGCGCGACGAGCTCGATGCCCGCTTGTGGCGCTTCAAGGGCGAAACCTTCGTGCCCCACGGCCCCGCCGAAAGCGAGCCGGATGGCGTGATCGTTCTCGGCCTCGGCGACGACCCTGGCGAACATCATGACCTGCTGGTCAACCTGGACCTGAAAGTCCCGGCATTTGCCCAGCGTTTTGCCCGCATCGCCGAAGTGGTGGTGGAAGACCCGACTATCCGCCAGGCCGCTCGCGAGAGTTTCCGTTTCTACCGCGAACAGGGCTATCCTCTGCAAGATCACCGTTTACAGCGACTCTGAGCCATCGATGGACACTCCCAAACCGCTGCAAAAGTCCGCGCACCTGCTGGATGACCTCGAGTCCATCCGCCAACTGCTCGGCGATGACGACCTGCAACCTCCGCTGCTGACCGAGACCGTCGACGGCGAAGTGCAGATTCCACTGCTGTTCGATATGGTCGGCGGCAAGCCTGCCGTCGAATCCCTCGACGAGGCGCCGGCAGGACCACAACCGGCCCCCGTTCCGGTGGTCGAACCGCCACCGGCTCCCGTAGTGGTCGCTCCAGCCCCGACACCGACATCGGCACCAAAACCCGCACCAGCGCCCAAGAACCAGGATGCCCTGCTGCACCTGGACAGCGAACTGCGCGCCGCCGCGCAACTGATCATGCAAGACGTGATCGACGACTTCGCCCCGCACATCGAAACCGAGATCAAGCGTCGCCTCGACGCACGAATGGATCGCCTGCTGAGCCAGTACGACGCCTGACCCCTGCCTTGTTCAGCGGACAAACCTCGCAGCTACAGGTCCCCAGCCATCTGTAGCAACTGTGTTTCTCACGTGATTTGCGCAGAAGCCTGGAAGGCTTCGCGCATTCGCGCGTTCAGAATTGTGATGAGCTTGCGCATGGCAGCGACCAGCGCCAGCTTCTTTGGTTTGCCCCGACCAACCAGCCCCTCGTAAAACGTTTTGAGCACCGGGTCATAGCGAACCGCACTCAAAGCCGCCATGTAGATCATCGCTCGCGGATTGGCCCGACCACCCCAGGTAATCCGTCGCCCATGGGACCTGCCGCTATCTTTGGCAAGTGGCGCTACACCGTAGAGCTTGGCAATCGCCTTGCGATTCAAATGGCCTAGCTCAGGCATGTCACAAACAAGAGTCGAGAGAACAACAGGGCCAACACCTTTGATCGCCGAGGCCACCTTGGCCTGTATCGACCCCTTGAGCTGCTCGCTAATGTGCATGTCCAGCTCGTCTCGGTCGGCTTCCAGGCGCTGGATATTGCGTTCAAGCATTAAGCGCATGGCCGGTTGCTCAGTCAGGCGTCGCCGCTGCTTTTCTGCCGCCAGCATTTGCACCACTTGCTGGCGGCGGCGATGACAAGCGTGCAGAAACTGAGTTTCTTCGTTTGGGGACTGATAGCGATTGAGCTTGAGGACGCTTGCCATATGGGCAAGGACGCAAGCATCCAGGCGGTCGGTTTTCGCCAACTGGCCTGTTGAACGAGCAAAGTCCCGAGCCTGTCGAGGATTGACTCTGACCATGGGCAAACCAGCGGCATAGAGCGCCTTCAACGCTTGCAGCTCATAGCCACCGGTTGCTTCCAGGACCACTTGCTGAGGAGCGAATGGCGTTAGCCAAGCAATCACCTGCTGCCATCCTGCCGAATCATTGGAGGTGTGTAGTTGTGGTCCATGTTTGTCCACCTTCACATCCAAAGTGTCCTTGCTCACATCGATACCGGCGCCTATGCAACCCATGATGATCTCCTCTAGTCTTGAGACGTCGAGAGTTCTCCTCGGCAGCCCAGCCTTATCTTCGAGTGTCGGCTCGAGCAACTGTACGGGCGTAGTTGAGGAGAGATCGGCATGGAGACCTTGCTACAGCACGATCGTTTGAATCTAGGAGCTAGCGATCGTCCATGCCGACTCTCGACACCCAATCTGGCAGATCTAGAACAGATAAGGAGCGAGGCTTGCCCGCGATAACGCCGGATACCAAGCAAAAATCCCCGCTCATCGAGCACTTTTCACCCTCCCGCCGTCAGCCTGCTCTACGCGCATCGGTTCATCCCCGCTATACTTCCCGGCTTTTCCTGAATAAATGCCAATAGGGTCCCGCCGCGCATGGATAAGACCTACCAGCCGCACGCCATTGAAACTTCCTGGTACCAGACCTGGGAGTCAGAGAATTACTTCGCCCCGCAAGGCGCGGGCGACTCGTACACCATCATGATTCCGCCACCGAACGTCACTGGCAGCCTGCACATGGGCCATGGCTTCAACAACGCGATCATGGATGCCTTGATCCGCTTCCGCCGCATGCAGGGCCGCAACACCCTGTGGCAGCCGGGCACCGACCACGCCGGTATCGCCACCCAGATGCTGGTGGAGCGTCAGATCGAAGCCCAGGGCCAGAATCGTCACGATCTGGGCCGGGAAAAATTCCTCGAGAAAGTCTGGGAATGGAAGGATCAGTCCGGCGGCAACATCAGCCGGCAGATCCGCCGCCTGGGCTCGTCCGTGGACTGGAGCCGCGAGCGCTTCACCATGGACGATGGTCTTTCCGAAGCCGTCAAAGAAGCCTTCGTGCGCCTGCACGAAGACGGCCTGATCTACCGCGGCAAGCGCCTGGTCAACTGGGACACCAAGCTGCACACCGCGATCTCCGACCTCGAAGTGGAAAACCACGACGAAAAAGGCTCGCTGTGGAACCTGCGCTACCCGCTGGCCGACGGCGCCAAGACCGCTGAAGGCCTGGACCACCTGATCGTCGCCACCACCCGTCCAGAAACCATGCTCGGCGACTCCGCCGTGGCCGTTAACCCGAACGATGAACGCTACAAGGCGCTGATCGGCAAGTTCGTCGAGCTGCCGCTGGTAGGCCGCCGCATTCCGATCATCGGCGACGACTACTGTGACCCTGAATTCGGCACCGGTTGCGTGAAGATCACCCCGGCCCACGATTTCAACGACTACGAAGTCGGCAAGCGCCACAACCTGCCGTTGCTGAACATCTTCGACAAGAACGCCGAAGTGCTGCCGGCCGCCCAGGTGTTCAACCTGGACGGCACGCTGAACGAAAGCATCGACGGCAAGATCCCGGCCGAATTCGCCGGTCTCAACCGTTTCCAGGCGCGCAAGGAAATCGTCGCCGCGTTCGACGCCGCCGGCCTGCTGGTCAGCGTTGACGATCACGCCCTGAAAGTGCCGAAAGGCGACCGTTCCGGCACCATCATCGAGCCGTGGCTGACCGACCAGTGGTACGTCTCCACCAAGCCGCTGGCCGAGCCGGCCATTGCCGCCGTGGAAGACGGCCGCATCACCTTCGTGCCGAAGCAGTACGAAAACATGTACTTCTCCTGGATGCGCGATATCCAGGACTGGTGCATCAGCCGCCAGCTATGGTGGGGCCACCGCATCCCGGCCTGGTACGACGAGTCGGGCAAGGTCTATGTCGGCCGCGACGAAGCCGAAGTGCGCGCCAAGCACAACCTCGGGCCTGAGGTCGCACTGCAACAGGACAACGACGTCCTCGACACCTGGTTCAGCTCGGGCCTGTGGACCTTCTCCACCCTGGGCTGGCCGGAGCAGACCGAGTTCCTCAAGACCTTCCACCCGACCGACGTGCTGGTGACCGGTTTCGACATCATTTTCTTCTGGGTCGCCCGGATGATCATGCTCACCATGCACCTGGTGAAGAACGAAGACGGCACGCCGCAGGTTCCGTTCAAGACCGTGTACGTACACGGCCTGGTTCGCGATGGCCAGGGCCAGAAGATGTCCAAGTCCAAGGGCAACGTCCTTGACCCGCTGGACATCATCGACGGCATCGACCTGGAAACCCTGGTGCAGAAACGCACCACCGGCATGATGCAGCCGCAACTGGCGAAGAAAATCGAGAAGCAGACCCGCCAGGAATTCGCCGACGGCATCGCCAGCTACGGCACCGACGCCCTGCGCTTCACCTTCTGCTCGCTGGCTTCCACCGGCCGCGACATCAAGTTCGACATGGGCCGCGTCGAAGGCTATCGCAACTTCTGCAACAAGATCTGGAACGCCGCGCGCTACGTGCTGGACAAGGGCGAAGACTGCGGCCAGAACGGCGAAGCCTACGAATTGTCGTTGGCTGATCGCTGGATCATCTCCCAGCTGCAGCGCACCGAAGCCGAAGTGACCCGCCAGCTGGACCAGTTCCGCTTCGACCTGGCGGCCCAGGCGCTGTACGAGTTCATCTGGAACCAGTACTGCGACTGGTACCTGGAATTGTCCAAGCCAGTGCTGTGGGACGAAAACGCGCCGGTCGAGCGCCAGCGCGGAACCCGCCGCACCCTGGTGCGCGTATTGGAAGTGGCGTTGCGCCTGGCCCATCCGTTCATGCCGTTCATCACCGAAGAAATCTGGCAGCGCCTGGCGCCGCTGGCCGGCATCCAGGGCAAGACCATCATGCTGCAACCCTGGCCGGTGGCCGTTGAAGCGCGCATCGACCAGGCCGCCGAAGACGACATCGAATGGCTCAAGGGACTGATGCTCGGCACCCGTAACATCCGCGCCGAAATGAACATCGGCCCGGGCAAGCCACTGGCGTTGTTCCTGAAAAACGCCAGCGCCGAAGACCAGCGCCGCCTGAGCGAAAACGAGACCCTGCTGCGGAAGCTGGCCAAACTCGAATCGATCACCGTGCTGCAGGCCGGCGACGAAGCACCGCTGTCCGCCACCGCCCTGGTCGGCGAGATGGAAGTGCTGGTGCCGATGGCCGGCCTGATCGACAAGGGTGCCGAACTGGCACGCCTGGACAAGGAAATCCAGCGCCTGCAAGGCGAAGTGCAGCGGGTCGGCGGCAAGCTGTCCAACGCCGCCTTCGTCGACAAGGCCCCGGCCGAAGTCATCGACAAGGAACGCGCCAAACTGGCCGAAGCCGAACAGGCCCTGGGCAAGCTGGCCGAGCAGCACGCACGGATTTCCAGCCTGTAAGGCAATTCGAGCGGCCATAAAAGGGAGCCCTGCAAAGGGCTCCCTTTTTTGTGCCCGGCCGAAAGGCCTGCGCAGCTTGCTGGCGATAAAGGATAAGGCGGTGCGCCAGGGATAACGCTTCGCGGGCAAGCCTTGCGCCTGACAGAGGCCACGTTGCCTGGGCAGATATGGGACAATGCGCGCCACTTTGAGCCATACCCGAACCGATTTCGCCCATGACCGCCCCCCGCCCTCCCAAAGCCCCGCGCAAAAAGCCTCAACCTGCAGCCCCGGCCAAGGCCGTCGCGCCACGGGAAAAGGCCAGCCTGCACCCGCGAAACCGCCATCAAGGCCGCTACGACTTTGCGCAGTTGATCAAGAGCACCCCGGAGCTGGGAGCCTTCATGATCATCAATCCCTACGGCAAGGAGAGCATCGACTTCGCCAACCCGGCGGCGGTGCGGGTGTTCAACCGGGCATTGCTCAAGGCGTTCTACGGCATCGCCCATTGGGACATCCCGGCCGACTTCCTCTGCCCTCCGGTGCCCGGGCGTGCCGATTACGTGCACTTCCTGGCCGACCTGCTGGCCGCGCATAACGAAGGCGTAATTCCCCACGGCGCGGCAGTGCGGGTGCTGGACATCGGGGTCGGCGCCAACTGCATCTACCCGCTGATCGGCCACTGCGATTACCGCTGGCAGTTCCTCGGTTCCGACATCGACACCACGGCCCTCGCCGCCGCCAAGGCGATCGTCCAGGCCAACGGCCTGAACAAGGCCATCGGCCTGCGCCAGCAAACCAACCGCAAGCAGATCCTGCTGGGGCTGCTGGAGAGCGACGAACGCTTCGACTTGACCTTGTGCAATCCGCCGTTCCATGCATCCCTGGAAGAAGCCACGCGCGGCAGCCAGCGCAAATGGCGGGCCCTGGGCAAGGCCGATCCCAAGCGCAAGCTGCCGGTGCTGAACTTTGGCGGCCAGGCCGCGGAGTTGTGGTGCGAAGGTGGCGAAGCGCGATTCGTGACCCAGTTGATCGGCGAAAGCGCCCAAGTGGCGCAACAGGTGTTGTGGTTCAGCACCCTGGTGTCGAAAGCGTCGAACCTGCCGGCGATTCAGGCCGCGCTGAAAAAGGCCGGGGCACTGGAGAGCCAGGTGGTGGAGATGTCACAGGGGCAAAAACAGAGCCGTTTCGTCGCCTGGACCTTCAAGGACAAGGCACAGCAACAGGCCTGGCGCCAGGAGCGTTGGGTTCGCAAGGGATAGATACGAGGGGAAAAACGGCGATTTACCTTGCGTAAATCGTTGCGGCCTCAGAGCCTAAAAACCGTGCCCGGAAGTGTTCCGAGGCACGGTCTTACTGCAGTCTTACTTGTTGATCGAGTCGGTCAGGCCTTTAGCCACAACCAGCTTGATAACTTTCTTGGCAGCGATTTCGATGGCAGCGCCAGTCGATGGGTTACGGCCAGTACGGGCAGGACGCTCGGTCACTTTCAGCTTGCCGATACCTGGCAGAGTGATTTCGCCGCCATTTTCCAACTGATCAGCAACGATCTGGGCCAGTTGGTCCAGAGCGTTACGCGCGGTGGTTTTCGGCGCGTCGATAGCTTCAGCGATATCAGCGATCAGTTGGTCTTTAGTAATAGCCATTGTGGTGTTCCTTCCCTATCAAATTCATTTGGATTGCAGAGTGCAGTGTCAGCCATCGAGCCAGATCTTGTGGATCTGGCACCCCGGTCACAACCACGAAAGATCGGGGTTATAGATACCGAAATCAGGGTTTGGTTCGACCTGACAAATGCTGAATGCACGCTTAACGCCGAGACATCGCGTAAGACGGGGCAAAACTAGCACAGAGACGGGGAAATATCCGCCTCTACCTAGCCATTTGGTCAGCTTTATTGCTCTAAATCCGTAAAAAAATGCATAAGCTTGACCCAGGCCGCCTTCCACACCCTTCAAACAGCGCCAAAACCAGCGGGTGCGGTACACTGGGCACTTTTTCGGGGAGTCACGCCCTCTCCCGCCAACCAGCCGAGAAGCCCATGCCGATCCGCCATTGCATCGTCCACCTGATCGACAAAAAACCCGACGGCACACCCGCAGTTCTGCACGCCCGCGATTCCGAACTGGCTGAATCCGCGGCCATCGAGAACATGCTCGCCGATCTCAACGAAAGCTATAACGCCAAACAGGGCAAAGCCTGGGGTCTGTTCCACCCGGAGTCCGGCGCGTTTCCCTTCAGCGGCTGGCTGAAGGAATACCTTGATGGCGGCCAGGACTTCACCGCCTTCAGCCGCGTCGCGGTCGAGCACCTGCAAAAGCTGATGGAAGAATCCAACCTGTCGGTCGGCGGCCACGTGCTGTTCGCCCACTACCAGCAAGGCATGACCGACTACCTGGCCATCGCCCTGCTGCACCACAGCGAAGGCGTGGCGGTGACCGACGAGCTGGACGTGACCCCGTCCCGCCACCTGGACCTGGGCCAGTTGCACCTGGCCGCGCGGATCAACGTCTCCGAGTGGCAGAACAACAAGCAGTCGAAGCAGTACATCTCGTTCATCAAGGGCAAGAACGGCAAGAAAGTCTCGGAGTACTTCCGCGATTTCATCGGTTGCCAGGAAGGCGTCGATGGCCCGGGCGAGACCCGCACCCTGCTCAAGGCGTTCAGCGACTTCGTCGAAAGCGAAGACTTGCCCGAAGAATCCGCCCGGGAAAAGACCAAGGCCCTGGTGGACTACGCCAGCAGCCAGGCCAAGCTCGGCGAACCCGTGGGCCTGGAAGAACTCTCGGAGCTGATCGACGAGGACCGCCCCAAGGCGTTCTACGATCACATCCGCAACAAGGACTACGGCCTGTCGCCGGAGATCCCGGCGGACAAGCGCACCCTCAACCAGTTCCGCCGCTTCACCGGCCGCGCCGAAGGCTTGTCCATCAGCTTCGAGGCGCACCTGCTGGGCTCGAAGATCGAGTATGACGAAGAAGCCGGGACCCTGATCATCAAGGGCCTGCCGACCCAACTGACCGATCAGCTCAAGCGCCGCAACTGATGCTGCAGGGCGTGCTGAAGAAGTTCCTGCTGATCCTGCTGGTGGTCGTGGCCTACCAGAACTGGGGCAAGATCGAGCGCCTGCTCGACCCCTCGCAGGCCGCCTCGGAACAGGTTCGGGCCAATGCCCGGGTGGTGCTCTACGCCACCGACTGGTGCGGCTACTGCAAGGCCACCCGGCGCTTTCTCGATCAGAAGGGCGTTGCCTTTCGCGAGTTCGATATCGAGAAGGATGCCGAGGCGCGCAAGGCCTATGAAGCCTTGGGCGGACGAGGGATTCCGATCCTCGATGTGAATGGCACGCTGATCCGCACCTACGACCCCGGCGGCATCCTCGCCGCCTTGGAGTCCCATCCACTGTAGGAGCAGCTGGCCGACGCTCGATTGCTCGCGATGAACGATAACGCGGTGTTTCAGACACGTCGCGTGCCGCCATCGCGAGCAAGCTCGCGCCTACAAGGGCTATTGCGCCTCGATACGGAACCCGAAACGCGGGAAGTGCACATGCACCCACCCGCCGCGTGGGTCTTCGCGACGCAGGATCAACTCCTCGCGCCCGGCAAACAGCAACTCCCCTTCCACCGGATCGACGCCATAGTCGGTCGCCGCGATCCGCACCTGCTGGCCAGCCTCAAACCCGTTCGGGTCCATGAAGACCTCATCCGGCAAGGCGGCCGGTGTAGCCCTGCGTGCCACTTCAAGCGCCTCCTCGGAAGTCATCGCACTCGAAGCACCATGGCCGAAACCCAGAACCCGGGAAAGCCACGCCGCCACCGCCGGATAGGCGTCTACCAGCGGCGCAGTCACCGGCGTGCCCTTGAGGAACCACAGTGGATGGGCCATGGCGAAGTCGGCAATCGATGGATCGCCGAACAGGAAGTCGCCCTCCTCGCGCTGCAACTGCTGCTCCAGGCGCGCCATCAGCGTCGGCCATTGATGCTTGGCCAACTCCAGCGGCACTCGGGTGGAACTGCCGCCGCTGAACAGCCCGGCGCGGTCGGCCATGAAGGCCTTGACCGCTTCCGGCGGCAAATGACCGAAACGCACGGCTGCCGACTCCGGCTGGAACACCAGGCTCACCGTATGCTGGAACACCACCGAATCGGCCCAGGCCGCGAAGGTTGCGCTGACCATTTCCCGGCCTTCGGGAAACAGTGCCGGCGAGGCCTTTTCCTGCTCCAGCCGCCGGGCGATCAGCGCCGTGTCGCAATAGATATCGGCGCCGACCTGCAACACCGGGGTCTTGCGGTAACCACCGGTGAGTGCGGTGAGATCGGGTTTGGGCATCACCGGCGAGATCTTCACCGAGCGCCAGGACAAGCCCTTGAAGCCGAGCAACAGCCGGGCTTTTTCCGCGAAAGGAGAGGTCGGGTAATGATGCAGAATCAACTCTGACATGCTGGAGTTCCACCGGATAAGTAGGAAGAACCAGCTTAGCGTGCAAAGACCGGACAGCCTATATAACCTGTCTGATCACCATCCATCACCGACACTGATCGGGCACCGCGCCTCACCAGACCAGCCGCCTGAGTATGATAGGGAATCCAGCCTTTGGCCATTAAGAACATGAAACCCGTACTGGTGTACTACACCCGTTTTCTCTTTTTCTGCGTTAATAAGTTTCCGAGGCTTTTCACCCGCACATTCAGAAATCACTTCAATCCATATTTGGGCAACCTGTTTTTTCAAGTTCCAGATACGGTCTCTTACCAAAGCGCTGGTATTCTTGATGGAAATGGCCGGTGGAGCTCAATAAATGTCATCTGCCCCATCACGCCTACCGAGTTGACATCCCTTATCGAATGGATTCAAAAAAAAGAATTCCTGCATGATAAAAACGATCCTGAGACTTCAACTCCCCATACTGAAGCGCCAGACTTCCCAATCAAATACTCCACCTATATTCCATTCAACGACACCTATCGCTTTCATGTAGACCGAATATCGGTAAGACCTGATGCGTTCAGGGACTGTACTATAACGCTCATCCAGCTGACTAACAGCGTCAATTATTTATCTTTCGATTTCTCCTTCACGCCCGAATCTAAAAAAAGACTATGTAAAGTAGACATTCTCGACCGAGCAGAGTACTTCCAATTCAGAACAATAAATCCCTTTTCAAAAAACTTTCGCATTAGTCGCTCAATAGACTATATACATGAGCATTTGATCGAAGGGATCGGTGTTCTCGTAGATGACGCCCATCAAATCGTCGAGAAACTACTCACTCCCCTGGGCATCAAGACAGGCGCACGAACCAAGATCACCACGGGCCAACTCAAGAGTGGAATAGATGTTCACTATATTGACTCCTACGACATTACCAACGAGCAAGATCACTATGCCCTGATCAGCTCATCAGGAGTTGGCTGCAGTTACTACAAAGACACCACAAGCGACGCCAGCTACATCTATGATCTCTGGTCCAACAAATTAAAAATAAACGCTTTTTTGGTCGACAACATAGATGACACTTACAACCTAACAGACCACTTAAGCTCCCACCTGTATCTTTCACTCATAAGGGAGATTGAACACAAATACGCTCAGTGTCGAGATGCAGTAAATCCTGTCCTTTCAACCATTACCCATAACACTTCAGAAAGTCTAGGTTCTTTACTACAAGCAAGTATAGAAATTGGGCGCATCGAGGAAAAAATAGAGGCTATAACTCGACTCGCCGAACAGTACCATTATCGGGCTTTCCGAACCGAAGCAGAAAATGAACTGCAAAGCCTGACTGAGAAAGTCGAGTTACTGAAAAAACGCATCGCGCAACGAAAGTCGCTCAGCAACGATCAGGTGCAATTTGAAAACCTGAAGTTCAATCGTTTCTACTCTTGGATAGTCGGCGGCCTGGCTCTTCTTCAAGTGGCCCTGGCGGCGATCACCATAGATTGGAGCCAAGCACTACAAAGTAACAACCCGGTTCTAAACAATCTGAAAGCCCTGCTGCGCTGGCTTCAGGGTTGAGCCCCCCACTCTGACAGGATCAGGTAGCCAGATCCCAACTGGCCACCAGGCATTCCTTGGCGCTTTTCCGGAGTTTCTTGATCAGCCGTTCCTGACGCAGGGCTTCGCTCTTGTCGCGGCAGGCTTCGGTGTAGACCAGCGCGACGGCCGGGCTGGAGAGGAAGAAGCGTGCGCCTTTGCCGCTCTGGTGCTTGGCGAAACGCTTGACCGGGTCGTCGCTGATGCCGCAGTACAAGGCGCCGTTGGCGGCACGCACCAGGTAGACGAACCAGGGTTTGCTCACCACGGGTACAGGTTCGGCGTCGCTGGCGGGGGATTGGCTGGGGCGGGTCACAGTGATCGCGGCCTGTGGATAACAAGCCGCGATCTTACCAGAGGCAAAGATTCAGCGGCCGGCCTGGAAGGCTTTCAGGCCTTTGCGGGCCTGGGCGCGCACGGCGTTTTTCAGCAGCGGGGTCCAGCCGAGGATCAGGCCCTTGGTGCCCAGGGCCTGGCGGGCCCAGCGCCACATATCGAAATGATCGTGGTGCTCACAGATCTTGCCGTCACGGAACACGAAACGCGCCTGGATATCGTTGACCACGGTATTGCCGGTCTGGCTGAACAGGTAAGTCGCCACCCAGTGGGCTTCGCCGCTGCGCTCGTCGGCGCGCACTTTGTCGAAGGTCAGGGAGAAGTCCTTGGCCCGGGTGGTGAGCATGCACCACATGTCCCCGGCATCGCGGCCGCGCAGTTCGCCGAACGCTGGATCACTGAACAGCACATCCTCGGTGTAGCAGGCGGCCATGGCCTCGGCATCCAGGCGCTGGAAGGCGCTATAGAACTCAGTGATCAAGGCGCGGTGGGCGTCACTCATGAAACAGGCTCCGACTCAGGGAAAGATGCCTGCACGATAGTCTGCAAACCCGGGAAACACTATCGGCATTCGCCGCGCAAATACCGACAGTGGGGTGGATCAGATTTTTTCGCTTTCGACCTGCACGTAGCACGAACGCCCGGCGCCCAGGCCAGCCACTATGGCCCCCAGGCCGATCACCGCGAAAATCCAGCCCAGGGCCGTCCAGCCACCGGTCCAGTCGTGCACCAGGCCGACCGCGAACGGGCCCATGGAGGCCAGGGTATAGCCGATGCCCTGGGCCATGCTCGACAGGTTGGCCGCCACATGGGCGTCCTTCGAACGCAGGACGATCAGGGTCAACGCCAGGCTGAAGGTCCCGCCCTGCCCCACGCCCAGCAGGATCGCCCAGCCCCACAGGCCGTCGACCGGGGCATACAGGCAACCGAACAGCCCCCCCAGGGTCAGCAGCATCACCACCACGATCGCCAGACGCTGGTCCTTGCCCCGCGTTGCCAGCCAGGGCGCGGCCAGCGAACTGGCGAGCTGGACGATCACCGAGCCGGACAGTACCAGCCCCGCCTGGGTCGGGCTCAGGCCGCGGCCGATCAGGATCGACGGCAACCAGCCAAACACGATGTAGGCCAGCGAGGATTGCAGGCCCATGTACAGCGTCACTTGCCAGGCCAGCGGGTCGCGCAGCAAACCGCGCACCCGATAGGCCACAGGGTGCGCACCCTGCCGCTTGCCGACCTGGGGCAGCCAGAACAGCGCCGCCGCCAGTGCCGGCAGCACCCAGAAGCCGAGGCCAAGGGCCCAGCTGTTATCGAAGTGCTGGCTCAAGGGCACGGTCGCCCCCGCAGCCATCGCCGCCCCCAGGCACAGGGCCATGGTGTAGACCCCCGTCATGGTGCCCGCGTGTTTGGCGAAGTCGCGCTTGACGATCCCCGGCAGCAACACCCCGATCACACCGATGCTGGCACCGCCGAGGATGCTGCCGGCGAACAGCCCGATATCCCCCAGGGAACTGCGCAGGATGATCCCTCCCGCCAGCGTCAGCAGGATGCCGAGCACCACCCGCTCGGCACCGAAGCGCCGCGCCAGCACCGGGGCCAGAGGGGCGAACAGGCCCAGGCACAGCACCGGCAAGGTGGTCAGCAGGCCGGCCTGGGCCGCCGACAGCCCGAGGCTACGCGACACCTCGCTGAGCAGCGGCGCCATGCTCGACAGCGCCGGGCGCAGGTTCAGCGCCACCAGGATCAGCCCCAGCAGCAACAGCCACGGGCGACTCGGCGCGGGGTGGCTCTGCTGCACCTCGGCATCGTCGGCTTCGGCGTCGATCAACAGTTCTTCAAGCTCGGCCTCGCGCCGAGGGACAGCAATAGGTGGCGGGTTATTGGCCTGATGGCTGGACATGGGGCTCTCGGTCTCAAGGTTCATTGATCAGCTGCCGGGAAATGGCCTTGGCCCGTTCCGGGTCGCGCTGCTCGACGGCGTCCAGCAGGTCGATGTGCAGATCGAACACAGCCTGGCGCCGGGGATGGATATTCAGGGTCTGGCGCAGTTGCGCGCCGACCACGCTGGAGAAATAGCGGTACAGCTCGCTGAGGGTGGGGTTATGCGCGGCATCCACCAGGCGCCCGTGGAACACCAGGTCGCAGGCGATGTAGCTCTCCAGATCGCCGTGATAGTGATCGCCGCTGAGGGCCAGGGCTTCGCGCAACGCCTGCAGGTCCTGGTCGGTACGTCGCAGGGCCGCCAGGCCGATGGCTTCCGTCTCGATGATCTGCCGGGTTTCGCGCGCCTGCTCCAGGGAGCACTGGGACAGGGCCTTGAGGGTGTCCAGCGGATCGACCACCGCGCGCAGGTAACTGCCGTCGCCCTGGCGAATCTCCACCAGGCCGGAAAACGCCAGGACCCGCATGGCTTCGCGCACTGTGTTACGACTGATGCCCAGCTCCGCCGCCAGCTCCGGCTCGGTCGGCAGGCGCTGGCCGATGTTCCATGCACCGTCATTGATGCGCTGGCGCAGCTGTTCCAGGGCCTGATCGACCAGGGAACGTTTAATCAAAGGAGAAATTTCTGCCATGTTCTGTCGCCCTTTCATCCAATCATAGGATGAATTTTTTTGACATATTAGTCAGCTTCGCGTGGGTGGACAACAAAACCGATGCACGAAGGTAGCAATCGGATAAGGGAATTCGATTGCCAAAAAAACCCTTTAAGGGTAATTTAATCTCAGTTCCAGGTGTCTTATGGAAAAGAAAACACCTCATTACGATCTGTCGGTAATCAAGGCGGACGTCACGCGGCTGGGGCCGGCGGCCTTTACCCGAACCGCCCTGGTCAGCGGCCGACACCTCGGCCTGACCTGCCGGGACATGCAGCAGGTGATTGCCGGGCTGCAAGGGAAAATGCTCTACAAGTCGATGACCAGTTATCTCGATCACCGAATCTGGCAAGACGTGTATTACACCCACATCGACTCCGTGGAGCTGTACATCAAAGTCACGTACCGCCCCGGCGGCGATCCCCCAGTGATCTCCTTCAAGGAGAAACACCCATGAAGCAAAGACAATGCGTCAGCTGCGGTGCCCCGGCCGGCATGCAGCCGTTCAACAATCGCAGCGAGCTGATCGATTACAAGCATATGCTGCGGCAGGTCGACGGCCTGGATGGCTGGGAGTGCCAGGCCTGCGGGGAAGTCGAATTCGACCCGGCCAGCGCCGAACGCTACGCCAGCGCCGGCGACCAGTTGTTGGAGGACTGCCGGCAGTTCATGGCCAGCGAGATGAAGCGCATCCGCCGCAAGCTGCACCTCTCACAGAAGGATGCGGTGAGGCTGCTCTCCGGCGGCGGGCATAACGCCTTCTCCCGCTACGAACGCGGCGAGGTCGCCCCGCCCCAGCCGCTGTTCATGCTGATGCGCCTGCTTGATCGTCATCCCGAATTGATGGCCGAGGTGCATGCCCTCAGCGCGCAGCAGGCCCCAGCGGCGACCGACAACCAGCCATCGCAGCCGCGCCTCGCCACCTCATGAACGCCAGGCAAAAATAAACCCGGCGCCAGGCCGGGTTCATTTTCCAGGCCAATGCCTGGATCAGTGCAGGATCTGGCTCAGGAACAGCTTGGTCCGCTCGTTCTGCGGGTTGTCGAAGAAGTCGTTAGGCGCTGCCTGTTCGACGATTTCGCCCTTGTCCATGAAGATCACCCGGTTGGCCACGGTACGGGCGAAGCCCATTTCGTGGGTCACGCAGAGCATGGTCATGCCGTCTTCGGCCAGGCCGATCATGGTGTCCAGAACCTCTTTCACCATCTCCGGGTCGAGGGCCGACGTCGGCTCGTCGAACAGCATGATCTTCGGCTTCATGCACAGCGCCCGGGCAATCGCCACACGCTGCTGCTGACCGCCGGAGAGCTGGCCCGGGTACTTGTGCGCCTGCTCCGGAATGCGCACGCGCTCCAGGTAATGCATGGCGATTTCCTCGGCCTTGCGCTTGGGCATCTTGCGTACCCACATCGGCGCCAGGGTGCAGTTCTGCAGAATGGTCAGGTGCGGGAACAGGTTGAAGTGCTGGAACACCATGCCGACTTCACGGCGGATCGCTTCGATCTGCTTGAGGTCGTTGGTCAGTTCCACGCCATCGACCACGATGCGGCCCTGCTGGTGTTCTTCCAGGCGGTTCAGGCAGCGGATGGTGGTGGACTTGCCCGAGCCCGAAGGCCCGCACAGGACGATACGCTCGCCCTGCTTGACGTTGAGGTTGATGTCCTTGAGCACGTGGAACTGGCCGTACCATTTGTTCACGCCCTGCATCTGAATAATGCCTTCAGGGCCCACAGGCTTTTTGATCGCTTCACTCATGGAGATACTCCTAACGCTTGTGGCCTGTGTCCAACTTACGCTCCAGGTGCATGGAGTAGCGGGACATACCAAAACAGAAAATCCAGAACACCAGGGCCGCGAAGACATAGCCTTCGGTGGCCATGCCCAGCCATTTCGGGTCGGCGGCGGCTTGTTTCACGCTGTTGAGCAGGTCGAACAGGCCGATGATGATCACCAGGCTGGTGTCCTTGAACAGGGCAATGAAGGTGTTGACGATGCCGGGGATCACCAGCTTCAGGGCTTGCGGCAGGATCACCAGGCCCATGCTGCGCCAGTAGCCCAGGCCCATGGCCGCGGCCGCTTCGTACTGCCCCTTGGGAATCGCCTGCAGCCCGCCGCGCACCACTTCGGCGATGTAGGCCGACTGGAACAGGATCACCCCGATCAGCGCCCGCAGCAGCTTGTCGAAGTTCATGCCTTCGGGCAGGAACAGCGGCAGCATCACCGAAGACATGAACAGCACGGTGATCAGCGGTACGCCGCGCCAGAACTCGATGAAGGTCACGCAGACCACACGAATCGCCGGCATGTTCGAGCGTCGTCCCAATGCCAGCACGATGCCCAGCGGCAAGGCGCCGACGATGCCGACAGTGGCGATCACCAGGGTCAGCATCAGGCCACCCCACTGGCTGGTGGCGACGCTGGCCATGCCAAAGAGACCGCCGTGCAACAGGAAGTAGGCAATGATCGGGTACAGCACCAGGAAGCTCAGGCCATAGATCGCCTTGTGCGGAACCCGGGCGATGAACAGGGGCGCCACGCCGATCACCGCCAGCCACACGGTCAGGTCCACGCGCCAGCGCAAGTCCGCCGGGTAGTAGCCGTACATGAACTGGCCGAAGCGCTGCTGGATGAACACCCAGCAGGCGCCTGACTGGGTGCAGTCGGCGCGGGTGGTGCCGACCCAGTTGGCGTCGAAGATCGCCCAACTGAGGATCGGCGGCACCACCAGGTAGATCAGGTAGAAGGCAAACAGGGTCAGCAGGGTGTTGATCCAGCTGGAGAACATGTGTGCCCGCATCCACGCCACGATCCCGATGCTGCTGCTCGGAGGTGGCATGTCGGGTTTGAAAGTATGAGTGCTCATGCGCGTTTCCTCACCGCTCGATCAGCGCAATGCGCTTGTTGTACCAGTTCATCAGCAGGGAAATGCTGATGCTGATCGCCAGGTACACGCTCATGGTGATGGCAATGACTTCGATGGCCTGGCCGGTCTGGTTGAGCACGGTACCGGCGAACAACGAAACCATTTCCGGGTAACCGATACCGGCCGCCAGGGACGAGTTCTTCGCCAGGTTCAGGTATTGGCTGGTCAGCGGCGGAATGATCACCCGCAGGGCTTGCGGGATGATCACCTTGCGCAGGGTCGGACCGTTGCGCAGGCCGAGGGAACGGGCCGCCTCGGTCTGGCCATGGCTCACCGACTTGATCCCCGAACGCACAATCTCGGCGATGAACGCCGCGGTATAGACGGTCAGGGCCAGGGTCAGGGCCAGCAGTTCCGGAATCAGCACCCAGCCACCGACGAAGTTGAAGCCTTGCAGCTTCGGCATCTCCCAATGCACCGGTGTGCCGAAGACCAGCACGCACAGCGCCGGGATCGCCAGGAACATCCCCAGGCCGACCCAGAACTTGTGGAACGGTTCGCCGGTTTCCTCGAAGCGCCGGGTGGCCCAGCGGCTCATCAGCACGATAGCGACGATGGCCACCACGATACTGATCACGAACGCCCAGAAGCCGTCGGCCATCTGCGCGGCCGGCATGTTCAGGCCACGGCTGCTGACGAAGAAGGTGTCGCCGAAGTTGTGGCTGTTACGCGGCCCCGGCATGGTCAGGAACACCGCGAAATACCAGAACAGGATTTGCAGCAGCGGCGGGATGTTGCGGAAGACTTCCACATACACGGTCGCCAGTTTGCTGATGATCCAGTTCGGCGACAGCCGCGCCACACCGATGATGAAGCCCAGCAGCGTCGCCAGGATCACGCCGATGAAGGTTACCAGCAAGGTGTTGAGCAGCCCGATCACGAACACCCGGGCATAGCTGTCCGATTCGGTGTAGGAGATCAGGTGTTGAGCGATGCCGAAGCCGGCACTGCGCTCGAGAAAGTCGAAACCGGAAGTGATCCCCCGGTGCGCCAGGTTGGTTTGAGTGTTGTCGAACAGGAACCAGCCCAGCGAGATCACCGCGACAATCGTGACGATCTGGAATAACCACGCACGCACTCGTGGATCGCTGAGGCTGAACCTCTGCTTTGGTGCGCCGATTGAATTTTGCATGAAGTGCCCCGCAAGAAATGGAACAGAACATCACCCGGCGGTTGGCCCGCCGGGTGATAGGACCATTAGCGCACTGGTGGTGCGTACTGAATGCCGCCGTTGTTCCACAGCGCGTTCAGACCACGGTCGATTTCCAGCGGAGTGCTCTTGCCGAGGTTTTTCTCGAAGATTTCGCCGTAGTTACCCACCTGGGAAACGATTTTCACCACCCAGTCCTTCGGCAGTTTCAGATCCTTGCCATATTCACCGTCGGCACCCAGCAGACGGGCAACGTCCGGGTTCTTGGTGGACTTGGCTTCTTCGATGACGTTTTTCGAAGTGATACCGGCCTCTTCAGCGTTGAGCAGCGCATAGCCGACCCAGCGCACGATGGCCAGCCACTCGTCGTCGCCGTTACGCACGACCGGGCCCAGCGGTTCCTTGGAAATGGTTTCCGGCAGAACCACGTAGTCTTTCGGCGAGGCCAGCTTGCTGCGCTGGGCGAACAGCTGCGACTTGTCGGAGGTCAGCACGTCGCAACGACCGGATTCCAGCGACTTGGCGCTTTCGTCGGAGGTGTCGAAGGTGATCGGGGTGTACTTCAGGCCGTTGGCGCGGAAGTAGTCGGACACGTTCAGCTCGGTAGTGGTACCGGCTTGAATGCAGATGGTCGCGCCATCCAGTTCCTTGGCACTTTTCACGCCCAGCTTGTTGTTGGCCAGGAAGCCCACGCCGTCGTAGTAAGTAATGAAGCCAGGGAATTTCAGGCCCATGCCCGCGTCACGGGAGCTGGTCATGGTGGTGTTGCGGGACAGGATGTCGATCTCGCCGGATTGCAGCGCGGTGAAGCGCTCCTTGGCGTTCAACTGACTGAACTTGACCTTGGTCGCATCGCCGAACACGGCTGCTGCCACGGCGCGGCAGACGTCGGCGTCGATGCCGAGGATCTTGCCGGTGGCGTCCGGTACCGAGAAGCCCGGCAGGCCGTCGCTCACACCGCACTGCACGAAGCCTTTCTTCTGCACGGCATCCAGGGTCGCACCCGCCTGCGCGAAGCCGCTCATGCCCAGTACCGCGGCGGCCGTGACCACAGCCAGGGTGGATTTCAACATCTTCATTCAAACCTCCAGTTTTGCTCTTGTTGTGTCGGAGCTTGAGTCCTGCCGCACCCTTATGAGGCACTGTTGACCCGAGTTGGCTTTTTATGGGGTCAAGCGGCGTAGGACTTTAGCTATGAGTCTAGTAGGAGAAAATCCATTTAAGAGAAAACCCATACTCACCAAGCGACCGAACGGGCTGTAGCCCTTGCATGTTCGCGAAGCCCGTAGCGGCCACTGGCGAACGTCCATCATCGGATCTTTGCTATCCCACACCCGCCAGTAGCCTGATAGTGTTACCGGCAGGGTGAACGCAATCACTTCACGCAACGGCTATAGCAAAGCCCGTACCAGAGTGCCGACTAAAGCGGTTCCGGCAGGGGTCAAGAGCAAAACTTGCAGCCTTGCGACATCTTCTTCACTGATCAACCGACCGCGCACCTCGATCACGCACCGCCTGGGCGCGTACGCACAAATATGGAGCAACCATGACCGAGCCCTTGATTCTTCAGCCCAGCAAGCCCGTCGACGCCTGTGTGATCTGGCTCCATGGCCTGGGCGCCGACCGCTACGACTTCCTGCCGGTGGCCGAAGCGCTGCAGGAAAGCCTGCTGACCACCCGCTTCGTCCTGCCCCAGGCACCGACCCGCGCCGTGACCATCAATGGCGGTTATGCCATGCCCAGCTGGTACGACATTCTGGCCATGAGCCCGGCACGTGCGATCAACCGCGAACAACTGGAGGAGTCGGCAAAACGCCTGACCGACCTGATCGAAGAACAGCGCGCCAGCGGAATAGACCCTTCGCGGATTTTCCTCGCCGGTTTTTCCCAGGGTGGCGCGGTCGTCCTGCACACCGCCTTCCTTAAATGGCAGGGTCCGCTGGGTGGCGTGCTTGCCCTCTCCACCTATGCCCCGACTTTCAGCGATGAACTCGAACTGTCGGCCAGCCAGCAACGGATTCCGACCCTGTGCCTGCACGGCCAGTACGACGAGGTGGTGCAGAACGCCATGGGGCGTACCGCCTACGAGTACCTGAAACACCATGGTGTCACCGCGACATGGCATGAATACCCAATGGGACACGAAGTGTTACCCGAAGAAATTCGCGATATCGGCGCCTGGCTCGGCGAGCGTTTGCGCTGAATCGATAAGTTCGGTAGCCCGTTGAGCAACCCACTACGCCGCGCCCGATTCTTGCATTACACTGCCCGGCGTACATTCCTTAACCAATTGATGAGATGACCGTGCTCAAAGCACTCAAGAAAATCTTCGGTAAAAGCGAGGCTGAGCAGCTCGCGCCAGGCTCCAGCCCCTCTTCCTCCAGCCCCAGCAGCCGTACCGACGGCCATCAGCCGGAACGGACCGCGCCTGCCCCCGTGGCCAGGCCAGAGCCAGTGACCCCAGCCGCCCCGACCACCCAGCCCGCACCGCGCGGCGACAAGCCCAAGGCCGAGCAGCCGCGCCGCCCACGCGCCCCGAAACCACCGGCAAGCACTTGGAAACTGGAAGATTTCGTCGTCGAACCGCAGGAAGGCAAGACCCGCTTCCACGACTTCAAACTCGCGCCGGAACTGATGCACGCGATCCACGACCTGGGCTTCCCCTACTGCACGCCGATCCAGGCGCAGGTATTGGGGTTCACCCTGGCCGGCAAAGACGCCATCGGCCGCGCCCAGACCGGTACCGGCAAGACCGCCGCGTTCCTGATCTCGATCATCACCCAGCTGCTGCAGACCCCACCGCCGAAAGAGCGCTACATGGGCGAGCCGCGGGCGCTGATCATCGCGCCGACCCGCGAACTGGTGGTGCAGATCGCCAAGGATGCGGCCAGCCTGACCAAATACACCGGCCTCAACGTGATGACCTTTGTCGGCGGCATGGACTTCGACAAACAGCTCAAGCACCTCGAAGCCCGCCATTGCGACATCCTGGTGGCCACGCCGGGCCGCCTGCTGGACTTCAACCAGCGCGGCGACGTGCACCTGGACATGGTCGAAGTGATGGTGCTGGACGAAGCCGACCGCATGCTCGACATGGGCTTCATCCCCCAGGTACGCCAGATCATTCGCCAGACCCCGCCGAAAAGCGAACGCCAGACCCTGCTGTTCTCCGCCACCTTCACCGACGACGTGATGAACCTGGCCAAGCAGTGGACCACCGACCCGGCCATCGTCGAGATCGAAGCCGAGAACGTGGCCAACGCCAACGTCGAACAGCACATCTACGCGGTGGCCGGCGCCGACAAGTACAAGCTGCTGTACAACCTGGTCAACGACAACGGCTGGGAACGGGTCATGGTCTTCGCCAACCGCAAGGATGAAGTGCGGCGCATCGAAGAACGCCTGGTACGCGACGGCGTGAATGCCGCCCAGCTGTCCGGCGACGTGCCGCAGCACAAGCGCATCAAGACCCTGGAAGGCTTCCGCGAAGGCAAGATCCGCGTGCTGGTGGCCACCGATGTCGCCGGTCGCGGCATCCACATCGACGGCATCAGCCACGTGATCAACTTCACCCTGCCGGAAGTGCCGGACGACTACGTGCACCGTATCGGCCGCACTGGCCGGGCGGGCGCCGACGGCGTGTCCATCAGCTTCGCCGGCGAGGACGACTCCTATCAGTTGCCGTCGATCGAGGCGCTGCTGGGCCGCAAGATCAGTTGCGAAATGCCGCCGACCGAGCTGTTGCGCCCCGTAGAGCGCAAGAACGCCCGCAAGCCTGATCGCGAGTGACCGGTGGAGGTTCCAATGGAACCTTCCGAACGAAAAAACGCAGCCCGACCACAGGCTGCGTTTTTTTTCGCCTGGATATTGCCCGGCAAAACTAAAAGTCCATAATGGACAAATTAGTTTATCCCTTGGGAGCACCCGCATGTCCAGCACGCCTTGCGTGATTACCCAGCCTCAAGCCCGCCAGTTGCTGGCGCAGGTCGACGTCCCGCAGATCCTGCGCAAACTGTTCCACGACCTGGCCGCCGGGCTTGCCGTGCAGCCGGCGCAGCAATGGGTGGAGTTCCCCCAGGGCGCCGGGGACTTCATCAACTACTTGGGCGTGCTGGCCGAAGAGCGGGTCTACGGGGTCAAGACCTCGCCCTATATTGTCCGCAACGAAGGCCCGCTGGTCACCGCCTGGACCCTGCTGATGTCCATGGACAGCGGCCAGCCGCTGCTGCTCTGCGACGCAGGCGAACTGACCACCGCGCGCACCGCGGCCACCACCGCCGTGGCCGTCGATGCCCTGGCGCCGGCCGCTGCCCGGCACCTGGCGATCATCGGCAGCGGCCCCGTGGCCCAGGCGCATCTGTATTACGTGAAAGCCCTGCGCGAGTGGCAATCCATCCGCCTGTACTCCCCTGGCCTGGCCGGCAAATCCGCCGAGGACATCGCGCGCCTGAAGGCCCTCGACCCACGCCTGCAGATCGTCAGCCAGCTCGATGACGCCCTGCAGGACGCCGACGTCATCATGCTCTGCACCTCCTCCGCCGGCCCGGTGATCGACCCGCGAACCTTGCACAAGCCGGCGCTGATCACCTCCATCAGCACCAACGCACCGCGGGCCCATGAAGTGCCGCCCGCCGCGCTGAAGGACATGCAGGTGTATTGCGACTATCGCCAGACCACCCCCGGCTCGGCCGGCGAGATGCTGATCGCCGGCGAACAGCATGGCTGGGATGAGGGCGCGATTCTCGGCGACCTGCCCGAACTGCTCAGCGACCTGGCCCAACGACCGGAGCCGGGGCGCCACGTGTTCTTCCGCTCCATCGGCCTGGGCCTGGAGGACATTGCCCTGGCCAATGCGCTCTATCACCTGCAACGCAACGCATGAACGGACCTGTGGGAGCGAGCTGCTCGCGATAAAAGACTGAACACTGCGCGGTGTCGTTGACGACCTCATCGCGAGCAAGCTCGCTTACAGGGATTTGCATTGACTCTTTTTTTCTGGAGGCTCGAATGACCCAGGCAGACTTCATCATCATCGGCGGCGGCATCGCCGGGGCATCCACCGGCTACTGGCTGTCGCGCCATGGCCGGGTTCTGGTGCTGGAACGCGAATCGCACCCGGCCTACCACTCCACCGGGCGCTCCGCGGCGCTCTATACCGCGGCCTATGGCACGCCCCAGGTACGCGCCCTGACCCTGGCCAGCCGGGATTTTTTCGATGCCCCGCCGCAAGGTTTCTGCGAACACCCGCTGCTGAGCCCGCGCGGCGAAATGACCGTCGACTTCACTGGCGACCCCACTGAGCTGAACAATCAGTACCTGAGCGCCAAGGCCACGGTGCCGGAGATGCAGCTGCTGAGCGCCGACGAAGCCTGCGCGCGCCTGCCGATCCTGCGCCGCGAGAAGGTCCACGGCGCCCTCTACGACCCGAGCGCCAGCGACATCGACACCGACGCCCTGCACCAGGGTTACCTGCGCGGCATCCGGCGCAACCAGGGCGAAGTGCGCACCGACTGTGAAGTGCTGGGGCTGAGCCGCGACCAGCAGGGCCAGTGGCAAGTCCAGACTGCCGGCCAGACCTTCAGCGCGCCCCTCCTGATCAACGCCGCCGGTGCCTGGGCCGACCAGGTCGGCGCGATGGCCGGCGCCCGGCCCCTGGGCCTGCAGCCGAAACGCCGCGCGGCCTTTATCTTCGCCGGGCCCGAAGGCGTCGATAGCCATCACTGGCCGATGCTGGTGAGCCTCGACGAATCCTTCTACATGAAGCCCGATGCCGGCATGTTCCTCGGCTCGCCGGCCAACGCCGACCCGGTGGAACCCCACGACGTACAGCCGGAAGAGCTGGACATCGCCATGGGCATCTACCAGATCGAAGAGGCCACCACCCTGACCATTCGCCGCCCGACCCGCACCTGGGCCGGCCTGCGCAGCTTTGTCAGCGACGGCGATCTGCTGGCCGGCTTCGACACCCGGGTCCCGGGCCTGTTCTGGGTCGCCGCGCAAGGCGGCTACGGCATCCAGACCTCGCCGGCCATGGGCCAGGCCAGCGCCGCCCTGGTGCGTGGCGAAGCCTTGCCCGAGCAATTGGCACGCTTTGGCCTGGACGCCGCCATGCTCTCCCCTGCCCGCCTCGGCTGAGCCCGCTCTGGTGACGCGCCCGGACTATTGCGGCACACTCGCAGCGCCCCGCCTCGCGGGGCGCTGACACCGCCTGGAGAACCACCCATGACCTCACCCGCGCAGGACCCTGCCCTGGACAACTTCCGGACGATCGCCGACGCCATCGCCACGCTGTTCTTCCCCCATGCCGAGGTGGTGCTCCACGACCTGCGCACGCAGAAGATCGACTACATCGCCAACAACATCTCCAAGCGCGAAGTGGGCGACGATGCGGCCCTGGACGACATGCTCGGCGAGGACAGCAACGAACGGAATATCGGCCCCTATGAAAAGCTCAACTGGGACGGCCAGAAGATCCGCAGCCTCAGCAGCGTGCTGCGCGACAGCAACGGCCAGCCGCTGGCGGTGCTGTGCATCAACCTGAATATTTCGCTGTTCGAGAATGCCAAGGCGGCGCTGGACCTGTTCCTCTCGCCGAGCAAACTGATCCCGCAACCGGACTCGTTGTTTCGCGACGACTGGCAGGAACGCATCAACACCTTCCTGCACAACTGGCTGCGCGAACGGCAGCTGGGCCTGAACCTGCTGACCCGTGAGCACAAGCGCGAACTGGTGCTGGCGCTGCACGCCGAAGGCGCGTTCAAGGGCAAAAGCGCCGCCAACTATGTGGCCAACGTGCTGAACATGGGGCGGGCGACGGTGTACAAGCACCTGAAGGAATTGAAGGGCTGACTTTGAAGGCATCGCGGGCAAGTCGGATCGCCGCCCGCTCGCTCCTACAAAACAGGAGCGAGGCTTGCCCGCGATGGCGTCCTCACGAACGCCACATGACATCAGTCGCCGTAGATGTCGGACTTGAAGTACTTCTCGGAAATCTTCTGATACTCGCCATTGGCGCGAATGCCATCGATGGCGGCATTCAACTGGCTGACCAACTCGGCATTGCCCTTGCGCACCGCAATCCCCGCGCCCTCACCCACGTATTTCGGGTCCTTCAGCTCCGGCCCGACAAACGCATAGCCCTTGCCTCGCGGCATCGACAGGAAATCATTCAGCGGAATGGTGTCGGCGAAAATTGCATCGAGGCGCCCGGCCGCCAGGTCCATGTAGATCTCTTCGTTGTTGCTGTAGCGCTTGACGTTGATGCCCTTGGGCTCGAATACCTCGGTGGCGTAGCGGTCGGTGGTGGTCGCCCGTTGCACACCGACATTCTTGCCCTTGAGGCTGGCGTACTGGTCATCGACCGTCGCACCGTCCTTCATCACCAGCCGCGAGGAAGTGAAGTAGTACTTGTGGGTGAAGTCGACCGACTTCTTGCGGTCTTCGTTGATGGTCATCGACGACAGCGCCATGTCGATCTTCTTCACTTTCAACGAAGGAATCAGGCCGTCGAATTCACCCTCGACCCACACACACTTGACCTGCATCTGCGCGCACAAGGCATTGCCGATGTCGTAGTCGAAACCGACGATCTCACCTTTGTCGGTTTTCGAGGCGAATGGCGGATAAGCCGCCTCGATGCCAATGCGCAAGGTTTTCTCGGCGGCGAACAGGCTGCTGCACGCCAACAGGCTCAGGGCCAGGCCACTGATGAGGGGGAATTTCTTCATATTCGTTCTCTCGCGGGTTGTTGTTGGTTTGGCAAGACAGAAGAAAGGAGTGAAACGGTGAAGCCTTGTTTTGTACTTGTAAATCCATACTGGACTTTTACGTATATTTCGTCAACGGAGCGGACGCGGCTCACCGCGCCTTTGGTCGAGAGGCTTGAATGGAAGGGAAACAGGGAAATACCGGGCGTAGCTGAACCCTTATCGCAAGCTTGCTCCTGCAAGCGAGCTTGCTCGCGATAAAGGACGTCCGGTCAGCCCAGAGGGATCAGGCCGTCATTCTTTCCAGCGATCCGCCGCCGCATGATCGCTGTCACGGCCTTCCACCCAGCGCGGGCCGTCGGCGGTGGTTTCCTTCTTCCAGAACGGCGCGCGGGTTTTCAGGTAGTCCATGACAAAGGCACAGGCGTCGAACGCCGCCTGGCGGTGGGCGCTGGCGGCGCCGACGAAGACGATCGGCTCGCCCGGTTCCAGCGCCCCGATGCGATGCAGCACTTCCAGCTTGAGCAGCGGCCAGCGCTGTTCGGCCTCGGCGGCAATCTTGCCCAGGGCCTTTTCGGTCATGCCCGGGTAATGCTCGAGAAACATCCCCGCCACATCCAGGCCATCGTTGAAATCACGCACGTAACCGACAAAGCTCACCACCGCGCCGACGCCGACATTCGCCGCATGCATCGCGTTGACTTCCGTCCCCGGATCGAAGGCGCCGGCTTGCACGCGAATCGCCATATCAGCCCCCGGTCACGGTAGGAAAAAACGCCACTTCGTCGCCATCGCTCACCGGTTCGTCGAGCTGGCAGAGGTCTTCGTTGCGGGCGCACATCAAGTTCTGCTCACTGAGCACCTCGGCGCCCTCGCGCTGCGCCAGCAGTGCGCGCACATCGTCGACCGTGGCGAAATCGCCGGCGACCCGCAGCGAATCCACGCCCAGCGCCTCGCGGTAGCGGGCGAAAAACTTCACGGTCAGGTTCATGGCTCACCCGCCTGGTAATGGCCGCTCTTGCCGCCCAGTTTCTCCAGCAGGCGCACGCCTTCGATGGTCATGCCGCGGTCCACGGCCTTGCACATGTCGTAGATGGTCAGGGCGGCGACGCTGGCAGCGGTCAGGGCTTCCATTTCCACCCCGGTCTGCCCGGCCAGCTTGCAGCGGGCAACGATGCGCACGCTGTCCTCGCCTTCGGCGCTGAGCTCGACCTTGACGCTGGTGAGCATCAGCGGATGGCACAAGGGAATCAGATCGCTGGTTTTTTTTGCCGCCTGGATGCCGGCGATGCGCGCCACGGCGAACACATCACCCTTGGGGTGACCGCCGCCGACGATCATTTGCAGGGTTTGCGGGAGCATGCGCACCCGGGCCTCAGCCGTCGCTTCGCGGGACGTCACGGCTTTGTCGGTGACGTCGACCATATTGGCGCGACCTTGGGAATCGAGATGAGTCAGCACAGCCTTACTCCTGATCAGGAAAGGCGATTGTAAACCCGAGGGTCAATTTTCCGCACCCTTGATTATGCCCCCTGTAGCCGCTGCCGCAGGCTGCGATCGGTCGCGTAGCGGCCGCCATCCATACACAACAGCTTTTCCTGACGAACTCTATAGGCCGTTGCGTCTGCTGCGCAGCCGATCGCAGCCTGCGGCAGCGGCTACAGGAGGTTTCGTTCGGGCATAAAAAAACGGGCGGCCTCGCGGCCGCCCGTTGGGTGAGGGTTACAGATGGGATTCGGCGTATTCGGCCAGGATCGAGCGGGGAACCCCTTGCAGGGTGATGTGCACCCCGTTGGGGAAGTCCTTGAAGCGTTCAGTCAGGTAGGTCAGCCCGGAGCTGGTCGCGGACAGGTAAGGGGTATCGATCTGCGCCAGGTTGCCCAGGCACACCACTTTGGAACCGGCGCCGGCACGGGTGATGATGGTTTTCATCTGGTGCGGGGTGAGGTTCTGGCATTCGTCGATCAGGATCAGGCTCTGCTGGAAGCTGCGGCCACGAATGTAGTTGAGGGATTTGAACTGCAGCGGCACCTTGCTGAGGATGTAGTCGACGCTGCCATGAGTGCTTTCGTCATCCATGTGCAGGGCTTCGAGGTTGTCGGTGATGGCGCCGAGCCAGGGCTCCATCTTTTCCGCTTCGGTGCCCGGCAGGAAACCGATCTCCTGGTCCAGCCCCTGCACGCTACGGGTAGCGATGATGCGCCGATAACGCTTGCTGACCATGGTCTGTTCGATGGCCGCGGCCAGGGCCAGGATGGTCTTGCCTGAACCGGCAGCCCCGGACAGATTGACCAGATGGATATCCGGATCGAGCAGGGCGAACAGCGCCAGGCCTTGATAGATGTCACGCGGTTTCAAGCCCCAGGCTTCCTGGTGCAACAGGGGCTCCTGATGCAGGTCGAGGATCAGCAGCACATCGGCGCGAATCTCCTTGATCCAGCCGACGAAACCCTGTTCGTCGATGATGAACTCGTTGATGTGCACCGCCGGCAGGTTGTCGGTGAGTTGCACCTGGTGCCAGGTACGCCCGTGGTCCTGGCGGGTTTCCACCTTGCTCACGCGGTCCCAGAAGGAGCCGGTCATGTTGTGGAAACCGTTGGGCAGCAAGGCCACGTCGTCGACCAGTTGGTCGGTACTGTAGTCCTCGGCGGCGATCCCGCAGGCGCGCGCCTTGAGGCGCATGTTGATGTCTTTGGTCACCAGCACCACGCGCAGCTCCTTGTTGCGCGCGTGCAGGTCGATCAACTGGTTGATGATGATGTTGTCGTTGAGGTTTTCCGGCAGCAGGCTGTTGGGCTCCGAGCGTTTGCTCATGAGGATCGACAGCAGGCCCTTGGGGCCGCTCTTGCCACGCTGAATAGGCACACCCAGCTCGACGTCTTCCGGCGAAGCCTCACCCAGGGTCTTGTCGATCAGGCGAATGGCCTGGCGGCATTCCGCTGCAACGCTGTGATGGCCGCTCTTGAGCTTGTCGAGTTCTTCCAGGACGATCATCGGGATCGCCACATGGTGTTCTTCGAAGTTCAGCAGGGCGTTTGGATCGTGAATCAATACATTGGTATCGAGTACATAAAGGATTGGCTGGTTGGAGGAAGGGCTACGTCCGTGGTCATCCATACTCGGTCACCTTATGTGGGGGCCAGTCGACGCAATACCATGGCGGTGCTGCGCCTCGAATCGACCGTCGAATTCACCCGCGGGGGTTCGAGTGAAGTGCACACAAAAGGAGTCTTGGGAGACGCCACCTGTGTTGCAGGTTTCGGCGGTCTGACTTCGTAATACTCCAAAACCTGTGACAGGAAAAAGCACTTTGACGCTTTTTTTAAGTTTATTTTGCAGAGTGACGAATAGCCCTTGGCGCGCTGCCCAAGCACCGTTAAAGTCGGAAGTCCGCTTGTATCGAAATCCTCGCCAAAAACGGCAACCTTCTCTTTTCACCCCGCAAATACAAACCTTTCGACGTTTCTAGCGAAACGCGTCCTGACAATCCTCCCAACCGATTCCGCTCTGCGCCGTCTGCGCCAGCAACCAGGGCAACGCCGTCTTCACCGCGTCCTGCCGGGCGTTGAAATTGATCACCCCGTGCCGCCACAACAGCATCAGGGTCAGCACCCGCTGGCCGCTCTGCTCGCCCTTGAGCTTGCCCGCGCCGTCCTGCGGATCGATGTCCCACAGCGCCACCTGCAAGCCCTGGGCATTAAAGAAGGCCTGCGCGTCGGCCCGGCGCTGGCCGTAGGGCGGGCGGAACAGCGGCACGTAGTTTTCCGGCAGCTTGCCCTTGGCCAGTTCGACGCTGCGCTCGATCGAGTCCTGCCAGTCCTGCCAATGGCTGTGGGAGCGATACTCCCAGCCCTGGACGCCCACGCACTGCTGCGAATACAGGGCCTGCAGGCTGGCCACCGAACGCTGTTGCAGGCGGTTCTGCAACTCGCTGCCGAGTACGAAGAAGGTGCCGTTCATGTTCGACTTGCGCAGGTATTCGGTCAGCCAGGGGGTGTTGTCCGGGGCGAGATTGGCGGCGCTGTCGAAGGTCAGCAGGAACAGCCGGTCATTGAGTTCGTCGCCGTTGCGCTCGTAGTCGCCAAAACGCTCGATCTCGCTGGTGGCCTGGGGAAACAGCGCGGCCTTGCGCAGCAATTCGTCCAGATACTGTTCATGGAAGGCGCGGCTCGGCTCGGCCCAGCGAGCGTAATAAGAGTCATCGCCCAACTGGAACTTGCCGGCCTGCTCGCGCAGGGTGTCCATGTCTTCCACCAGGAAACAGAAGGACGCGTCCTGGTCGCAGCTCTGCTGGGCGAAATTGTAGTTGGCCAGCAATTGCCGCCAGAGCCGCTGGCGGACGGCATCGATCGACGCCATGTTGATGATCCGCAGGCCCAGGCGCTGCTTCAGCGAGGCTTCATCCCAGGCCTCGCTGACCAGCAGGGCGCGGGCGAAGGTGAGGATCTCCGCCCGCGACGCCACGTCGAACAGGGTCGGGCTGCTGAGCTGTTCCGGCCAGGTGCTGCGATCCAGGGTCGCCACCTCGCTCGGGGCCGCCAGGGCGCCGAAGCTCAACAGCCAGATAGAAAGAAAAAACGCGCTGCGCAAAGGGATGTCTCCATAACCAGGCCCGCGCGGCACTATAGCCGATGCCACAGCCCGCCCCTATTTGAATCCCCCCTTCTGTAGGAGCGAGCTTGCTCGCGATGGTCGTCAACGATGACGCGTATCGCCTGATACCTTGCGCAGCTCTCAGGTTCATCGCGAGCAAGCTTGCTCCTACACAAAGGCAGGCGCGCGGCCGCGCCTATTGCCTTCATAGGTGGAGTCAAACCGCCCAAGCCCCTAGAATCCCCCGACGCTTACAGGAGACGACTTCATGCTGATGGTGATTTCACCCGCCAAGACCCTCGATTTCGAGACCCCGCCCGTCACTCAACGCTTCACCCAGCCGCAGTACCTCGATCACTCCCAGGAACTGATCCTGCAATTGCGCGAACTGAGCCCGGCGCAAATCAGCGAACTGATGCACGTCTCCGACAAGATCGGCGGCCTCAACGCCGCGCGTTTCGGCAGCTGGACCCCGGCTTTCACCCCGGCCAACGCCAAGCAGGCGCTGCTGGCGTTCAAGGGCGACGTGTACACCGGCCTGAATGCCGAAACCCTGGGCGAAGCCGATTTCGACTACGCCCAGCAGCACCTGCGCATGCTCTCCGGCCTGTACGGCCTGCTGCGCCCGCTGGACCTGATGCAGCCTTATCGCCTGGAAATGGGCACCAAGCTGGCCAACGCCCGCGGCAAGGACCTGTACGCCTTCTGGGGCACGCGCATCAGCGAATGGCTCAATGAGGCCCTGGCCGAGCAAGGCGACGACCTGCTGCTCAACCTGGCGTCCAACGAATACTTCTCCGCGGTCAAGCGCACGGCCCTGAACGCCCGGATCATCAATACCGAGTTCAAGGACCTGAAGAACGGCCAGTACAAGATCATCAGCTTCTACGCCAAGAAAGCCCGGGGCATGATGAGCCGCTTCGTCATAGAAGAACGCATCAACGACCCGGTGGCACTCAAGCAGTTCGATGTCCAGGGTTACCGCTACAGCGCCGAACAGTCGAAACCCGACAATCTGGTTTTCCTGCGCGATCACGCACCGGAATAAGGCACCCGGTCGACGCACTGGTTTCACGCAAACGAGTGCGTCGACGAACGGTCACTTTTCGCTTTGCCCCCACCAAAACGCCAAAAAATTGGCGCCAAAATATTTTCTCCTGGATTTATGACTTTTGTTTCACTCGACAGAGGTCATTTTTTTCAGTAGTGGCACGCAATTTTTTTATCGGTAATGGCATAAAAATATCCCCGCGCTTTAACTCCCCATAATTAAAGGCTGAAATGGTAAGTGCTATCAATATGAAAGCAGTGCCATCTTTTCCAATATTTCAAGAAATTTCAGAAAACAGGATGAGCGGCCTGGAACTATGTCCTGAACCACCGCTCATACCACCGGTAACGATTCTCGGCGAGTTTGTAGGAGATGACTTACATGGGATCCAACGACAGTAGCGAAGTTGTCATATTGCCCTGACCTACTGTTCAAGGACTCGAACTCAGGGTCAATACACAGGAGATAATGCACCATTACTATCCCCTACAAGGCCATGGCATAGCCCGCCTTAAAACGCTTCCGGGAGCGTGTAACTACCTGATTAACATGGGCCTTCGCCTATAAATCAGGATTATCGCCAACCTCGGAGCTGCCTTCCAGCAGGAAGGACGGCAACATTCAAGGGCAGCCCCTACAACAAGGCCAAGTTGCGCACAACTTGAGTGCACTTATTTAGACACTCGGAACTTAGTCTGCCTGCACTGGATATCTCAACGCCTGTTCGTTGAACTTCCGAGTGCGCAATTAAAGCTGGCAAACATTAACTCCGGCCATCTAATGGCGTGAATAACACAGAGGTAAATGCGATGCGCATCAGCATATTTGGTTTGGGTTACGTCGGCGCAGTATGTGCCGGTTGCCTGTCTGCACGGGGCCATGAGGTCGTTGGCGTCGATGTTGCCAAGGACAAGATCGACATGATCAACGCAGGCAAATCGCCGATCGTTGAACCGGGTCTGGGTGAACTTCTGGCGCAAGGTATTCAAACCGGTCGTCTGCGCGGAACCACCAACTTCGCCGAGGCGATTCGCGACACCGACTTGTCGATGATCTGTGTCGGCACGCCAAGCAAGAAGAACGGCGACCTGGAACTGAACTACATCGAGGCGGTATGCCGCGAGATCGGTTTTGTCCTGCGTGACAAGACCTCCCGCCACACCATCGTGGTGCGCAGTACCGTACTGCCGGGCACCGTGGCCAACGTAGTGATCCCGATTCTCGAAGACTGCTCCGGCAAGAAGGCCGGCGTCGACTTCGGCGTCGCAGTCAACCCTGAGTTCCTGCGTGAAAGCACCGCGATCAAGGACTACGACTTCCCACCGATGACCGTGATCGGCGAGTTCGACAAGGCTTCGGGCGACGTCCTGCAATCGCTGTACGAAGAACTCGACGCACCGATCATCCGCAAGGACATCGCCGTCGCCGAGATGATCAAGTACACCTGCAACGTGTGGCACGCCACCAAAGTCACCTTCGCCAACGAGATCGGCAACATCGCCAAGGCCGTCGGCGTCGACGGTCGTGAAGTGATGGACGTGGTCTGCCAGGACAAGACCCTCAACCTGTCCCAGTACTACATGCGCCCTGGCTTCGCCTTCGGCGGTTCCTGCCTGCCCAAGGACGTGCGCGCCCTGACCTTCCGCGCCGGCTCCCTGGACATCGAAGCGCCGCTGCTCAACTCGCTGATGCGCAGTAACGAGTCCCAGGTGCAGAACGCCTTCGACATCGTTTCCAGCCACGACAAACGCAAAGTCGCCCTGCTCGGCCTGAGCTTCAAGGCCGGCACCGACGACCTGCGCGAAAGCCCACTGGTGGAACTGGCGGAAATGCTGATCGGCAAGGGCTTCGACCTGAGCATCTACGACAGCAACGTCGAGTACGCCCGTGTCCACGGCGCCAACAAGGACTACATCGAGTCCAAGATCCCCCACGTCTCGTCCCTGCTCAACGCGGACTTCGACTCGGTGATCGACAACTCCGACGTGATCATCCTCGGCAACCGCGACGAGAAGTTCCGCCCCCTGGCCGAAGACGTGCCGCACGGCAAGCAGGTCATCGACCTGGTCGGGTTCATGTCCAAGACCACCAGCGCGAGTGGCCGGACCGAAGGGATCTGCTGGTAACAGCGGTATCGGGGGCAGTTCCCCGTTCCTGTAGCCGCTGTCGCAGGTGCGATCGAGCCTGAAGGGGTCGCGATGCACCTGCAACTGCCGGAGGTTTATCGCAGCCTCCGGCAACAGCTACAGGAATGTGCCCCTTTGGCTTTTTTGCCTGCCTTAACCCCATCGGGCCACCCCACAGGCTCGCCCGAGATCGAGACGGATGCAGATTATGCACAGGCTAAAGCACGGCCTACTCCAGGCCGCAGGTTGGCTGTTTTTCTTGAGTTTACTGATGGGTCTCGCCCTGGCGTTGCCCGCGTCCACATTCGACTCCGAATCGAAGGACTTCATCTTCCTGATTGGCGCCGTGGGTATCTGGCGCTACTCGATGGGTGCCACGCATTTCGTGCGCGGCATGCTGTTTCTCTACGTGGTCTACCCGCACCTGCGCCGCAAGGTGCGCAAGCTGGGCAAGGCCGCCGATCCGTCCCACGTGTACCTGATGGTCACCAGCTTCCGGATCGACGCCCTGACCACCGCCCAGGTCTATGGCTCGGTGATCCGTGAAGCCATCGACTGCGGCTTCCCCACCACCGTGGTCTGCTCGATCGTGGAAATGTCCGACGAGCTGCTGGTGAAAAGCCTCTGGGCCCGCATGAACCCGCCGGCCCACGTCAAGCTCGACTTCGTGCGCATCCCCGGCACCGGCAAGCGCGATGGCCTGGCCTTCGGTTTCCGCGCCATCTCCCGCCACCTGCCGGACGACCGTGCCGTGGTCGCGGTGATCGACGGCGACACCGTGCTCGGCGAAGGCGTGGTGCGCAAGACCGTGCCCTGGTTCCAGCTGTTCGGCAACGTCGGCGGCCTGACCACCAACGAGTTCTGCGAAGTGCGCGGCGGCTACATCATGAGCGAATGGCACAAGCTGCGCTTCGCCCAGCGCCACATCAACATGTGCTCCATGGCCCTGTCCAAGCGCGTGCTGACCATGACCGGACGCATGTCGGTGTTCCGCGCCAGCGTGGTCACCAACCCGGACTTCATCGCCGACGTGGAAAGCGACTCGCTGCAACACTGGCGCCTGGGCCGCTTCAAGTTCCTCACCGGCGACGACAAGTCCAGCTGGTTCAGCCTGATGCGCCTGGGCTACGACACCTTCTACGTGCCCGATGCGGCGATCAATACCGTGGAGCACCCGCCGGAGAAGAGTTTCATCAAGGCCAGCCGCAAGCTGATGTTCCGCTGGTACGGCAACAACCTGCGGCAGAACTCCCGGGCCCTGGGCCTGGGCCTCAAGCGCCTGGGGCTGTTCACCAGCGTGGTGCTGTTCGACCAGCGCGTGTCGATGTGGACCTCCTTGCTCGGCCTGACCGTGGCCCTGATCGCCAGCTTCAAGTACGGCACCGCCTTCATCCTGGTGTACCTGCTGTGGATCGGTATCACCCGCCTGCTGCTGACCCTGCTGCTGTCCTGTTCGGGGCACCGGATCGGCCCGGCCTACCCTCTGATCCTCTATTACAACCAGATCGTCGGGGCCCTGGTGAAGATCTACGTGTTCTTCCGCCTCGACCAACAGTCCTGGACCCGCCAACCGACTGCTCTGTCCCGTGACCTCGCCAGCTTTCAACGTTGGTTCAACACCTGGTCGTCTCGGACCATGACCTTCTCCGCCGGCAGCATTTTCGTCGCCGCGCTGCTGATGATGGTCTGACCCGCCTTGCCTGAATTAACTAGGAAATCGCCCTTATGAACACCGCCGTGAACGTCAATGTAGTGCATGAATCCGAAGCCCAACGCCAACACGCCCGGGTCAAAATCCCGGCCAAGCTGCGCTTCTTCGGCCCCGACCGGACCCCGGTCGAAGCGCGGGTCATCGACCTCTCCGCCGGCGGCCTGAGCTTCAACTGCGGGCAGCTGCCGATCAAGGTCGGCGACGTGCACAAGGGCCGCTTGCAGTTCGTCATCGACAACCTCGGGCTGGCCATGGACGTGGAGCTGCTGGTGCGCTCGGTGGATCGCCCGAGCGGCCGTGTCGGTTGCCAGTTCCAGAACCTCGAGCCGCGGGACATCTCGACCCTGCGCCAGTTGATCACCTCGCACCTGGCCGGCGACATCGTGACCATGGGCGACGTGCTCGCCACCCTGCAACGCGACAACTTCACCAAGGCGCGCAAGACCAAGGACGCCGGCCATGGCATGAGCGCCCTGGGCCGCCTGCGTGCGGTGACCTTCAGCGCCGGGATCTTCGTCGTCGGCCTGGCGGCCTTCGGTTTCATCCTCAAGTCGGTGTACGGCATGTACTTCGTCAGCCACGCCCAGGCCGGCCTGGTCAGCGCGCCGGGGATGAACGTCACCATGCCGCGCGACGGCACCGTGCAGAGCCTGATCCAGGCCGACGGCGTGGCGGCCAAGGGCGCCCCGCTGGCGACCTTCAGCACCAGCATGCTCGAGGTGCTCAAGGGCCACCTGAACGAAGACCAGTTGCAACCGGCCAAGGTCGAGGAACTGTTCGGCAAGCAGATGACCGGCACCCTGACCTCGCCCTGCGACTGCACCGTGGCCCAGCAGATGGTTGCCGACGGCCAGTACGCCAGCAAGGGCGATGTGATCTTCCAACTGGTGCCGCGCAACAGCCAGGCCAACATCGAGGCGCGTTTCTCCTACCGCCAGTTCGCCGACGTGCGTCCGGGGACCAAGGTCAGCTTCCAGATCGCCGGCGAAGACGACGTGCGCACCGGCACCATCGTCAGCAGCACCAGCCTCAACGGCAGCGACCTGTCTTCGGACATTCGCGTGCAGATCAAGCCCGACGCCCCACTGAGCAGCGCCTTCGCCGGCCGTCCGGTGGAAGTCAGCAGCGACCGCGGCCCGTCCGTGAACTGGCTGATCGACAAAGCCATGGCTGTCGGTCTCTAAGCGGAGGACATGCCTGTGACTAGCCTTTCCATTGGCGAGTGCTGCGCACTCGATCGCGAGCAAGCTCGCTCCTACACGAGCGCTGCAACCACCTGTAGGAGCGAGCTTGCTCGCGATAAATCCCAGGGGCGCCGCGCCCTGGCCCTGTGCTCGCTGGCCCTGGCCGTGAGCCTGGCCGGTTGCGCCGGCCTGCCCGACCAGCGCCTGGCCAACGAAGCCCTGAAGCGCGGCGACACCGTGCTCGCGGAGCAGAACTACCGGCAACTGGCGGACCTGGGTTACAGCGACGCCCAGGTCGGCCTGGCCGATATCCAGATGGAAACCCGCGACCCGGCGAAGATCAAGGAAGCCGAGGCGACCTACCGCGCCGCGGCCGACACCTCGCCGCGAGCCCAGGCGCGCCTGGGTCGCCTGCTGGTGGCCAAGCCCGGCTCCACCGAGGCCGAACATCACGAAGCCGAAGGCCTGTTGAAAAAGGCCTTCGCCAACGGTGAAGGCAACACCCTGATCCCGCTGGCGATGCTCTACCTGCAATATCCGCAGAGCTTCCCCAAGGTCAACGCCCAGCAGCAGATCAGCCAATGGCGCAGCGCCGGCTACCCGGAAGCCGGCCTGGCCCAGGTGCTGCTGTACCGCACCCAGGGCACCTACGACCAGCACCTGGCCGAGGTGGAAACCATCTGCAAGGCGGCGCTGAACGTCACCGATATCTGCTACGTCGAACTGGCCACCGTCTACCAGAAGCGCGCCCAGCCGGAACAACAGGCCGCACTGCTGAAACAGCTGCAGGCCGGGCACGCCCGTGGCGCCATCAGCGCGCAACGGGTCGACAGCGTGGCCCGGGTGCTGGGCGACGCCAGCCTGGGCAAGACCGACGAGAAAACCGCACAGGCGCTGCTGGAGCCGATCGCTCCCGGCTACCCGGCCTCCTGGGTCACCCTGGCGCAGCTGCTCTACGACTTCCCTGAACTGGGCGACGTCGACCAGATGATGCAGTACCTGGACAACGGTCGCGCCGCCGACCAGCCCCGCGCCGAACTGCTGCTGGGCAAGCTCTACTACGAAGGCAAGATGGTCCCGGCCGACGCCAAGGTCGCCGAAGAACACTTCAAGAAGGCCCAGGGCAAGGAAGTCGCCGCCGACTACTACCTCGGCCAGATCTACCGCCGTGGCTACCTGGGCCAGGTCTATCCGCAAAAGGCCCTGGACCACCTGCTGACCGCTGCGCGCAACGGCCAGAACAGCGCCGATTTCGCCATTGCCCAGCTGTTCTCCCAGGGCAGGGGCACCAAGCCCGACCCGCTCAACGCCTATGTCTTCAGCCAGTTGGCCAAGACCCAGGACACCCCGCAAGCCAACGAGCTTGCGCAACAACTCGAAGCCCAACTGCCGCCAGGCCAACGCGCCGAGGCCCAACGCCTGCTGCAACAGGAGCAGGCCGTGCGTGGCGCCTTGAGCCAGAACACGTTGGAACTGCACGCGCTGCAGGAAGAAGACGGTGAGGAATCCCTATGAAGTTCACTCCATCCAGCCACGCCAATCCTGTAGCCGCTGCCGCAGGCTGCGATCGAGCGCGCAGCGCTCGTCAACCAGGCGACCGAGATCCGTCAGTGGCACCGCGTGCGCAGGTTTTACGTCTGCTGCGCAGCCCATCGCAGCCTGCGGCAGCGGCTACGGGGAAACTGTTCAGCCTGTCGAAGCTGGGTGTGGCCCTGGGTTTTGCCCTGGCCTGGTCCAACCCGACATTCGCGGCCATCACCGAGAGCAAGAACTTCGGCCTGGACGTGAAGATCACCGGCCAGTCCGAAGACGACCGTGACCTCGGCACCCTGGGCGGCGGCGACGTCAACGGCGTCGGCCTCGACCTGCGTCCCTGGGTGTACGGCGAAAGCGGCAACTGGAGCGCCTACGCCATGGGCCAGGCGGTGACCTCCACCGACATCATCGAGACCGACACCCTGCAGCAGTCCGACGGCGCCAGCACCGAAAGCAGCAACAACAGCGACCGCAAGAGCAAGAAGAACTACCTGGCGATGCGCGAGTTCTGGATCGGCTACAGCGGCCTCACGCCCTACCCGGGCGAGCAGTTGAAGTTCGGTCGCCAGCGCCTGCGCAACGACGACGGCCAATGGCGCGACACCAACATCGAGGCCCTGAACTGGACCTTCGACACCACCCTGCTGCGCGCCAACGCCGGCATCGCCGAACGCTTCAGCGAGTACCGTACCGACCTCAAGGAACTGGCGCCGGAAGACAAGGATCGCCTGCACGTCTACGGCGACGTGGCCTACCAGTGGACCCCGGGGCATTGGGCCGGCGTGCGCGCCCACCACAGCCACGACGACGGCAAGCTCGACTACCCGGTACCGGGCGAAGCCACCGACTCCCTGGACAAGCGCCAGAACGGCGACCTGACCTGGCTCGGCCTGGAAGCCAACAGCGACGCCTACAGCTTGAGAAACGGAAACACCGTCAACTACTGGGCGAGCATCACCGGCATGAGCGGCGACCGCGACAAGGTCAACGCGCTGAACGCCGACGGCACCCGCCCGGCCCAGGCCAAGCATGGCGAGAGCCTCGACGGCTGGGCCACCGACCTCGGCGTGCGCCTGCGCCTCGACCCGAAATGGCAGGTCGGCGCGGCCTATGCCCGCGCCAGCGGCGACTACGAACAGAACGGCCTGGAAAGCAACCGCTCGAACTACACCGGGACCCGCTCGCGGGTGCACCGCTTCGGCGAAGCCTTCCGCGGCGAAATGAACAACATGCAGACCGCCACCCTGTTCGGTTCCTGGATGCTCGCCGACGAGTACGACGCCAGCCTGATCTACCACAAGTTCTGGCGCGTGGACGGCAACAAGCCGGTGGGCAGCAACGGTATCAACGCCGTGGAAAACAACTACGACGACGCCACCGGCGCCCTGCTCTCCAGCTCGTCCCTGCCGCTGCGCGACGGCGAGAAAGACCTCGGCCAGGAAGTGGACCTGGTGGTCACCAAGTACTTCAAGCAAGGCCTGCTGCCGGCCGCGCTCAGCCAGTCGATCGACGAGCCTTCGGCGCTGGTGCGCTTTCGTGGCGGCGTGTTCAAGCCGGGCGATGCCTACGGCAAGAACGTCGACTCGTACATGCACCGCGCCTTCGTCGACGTGATCTGGCGCTTCTGATGCGAGCCGCCAAGGGAGTTGCCTGAGATGAACAGCCCGATGAACAACCCAGCGATGCGAGGCTCGATCAGCCTGCTGGCCGGCGCCATGCTGCTGGCCAGCAGCGCCGCCTTCGCCAACGTCGAGCCGGCCCCGGCCGCCACGCCCGGCAAGCAGCCGACTGTGGCCAAGGAGCTGCAACAGGCCAAGACCTACACCGTCAGCAGCGCGCCCACCGCGCCGCTGAACCTGGCCAAGCCGACCTTGCCCGACCTCTCCGGCTACACCGCTGAAGCTGCGGCAGCGAAGATCGTGCGCAGCAAGCCCGGCAAGATCAGCGTGCGTCGCATGATGCAGGAAGACGCGCTGAAGGACTTTATCGGCGGTGACAACAAGATGGCCGAATGGGTGGTGCGCCAGCACGGCATTCCCCAGGCGATCTTCATCGACGACGGCTACATCAACCTCAAGGATCTGGTGAAGAAGCTGCCCAGGCAGTACATCAGCGAAACCTCTCCGGGCGTGTACCTGGCGCGGCTGCCGATCGTGGTCGGGCGCCAGGGCATCCTGGAAATCGACCAGCAGACCCAGGAACTGCGCCTGTCCCAGGAAGGCGGTTCGTTCCTGGTCAACGACGGCCAGCTGTTCGTGCGCGATACCAAGGTCACCGGCTGGCGCGAGAAGGACAACGGCCCGGCGACCTTCAACTCGCCCAAGGAATTCCGTCCGTTCCTGCTGGCCTGGGGCGGCACCGAGACCTACATCGTCAACAGCAAGATGGCCAGCTTCGGCTACGCCAACAGTAAGTCCTACGGCGTGAGTATTTCCCAGTACACGCCGAACATGGCCAAGGTGCTCAAGCGCCCCGAACCCACCGGCTGGATCATCGGTTCCGAGTTCTCGGACATGTGGTACGGCTTCTACTGCTACGAGACCCGCGACTTCGTGGTCAAGGGCAACACCTACAAGGACAACATCGTCTACGGCATCGACCCCCACGACCGTTCGCACCGGCTGATCATCGCCGACAACACCGTCTACGGGACCAAGAAGAAGCACGGGATCATCATTTCCCGGGAAGTGAACGACAGCTTCATCTTCAACAACCGCAGCTACGACAACAAGCTCTCGGGCCTGGTGATCGACCGTAACAGCGTGAACAACCTGATCGCCGACAACGAGATCTACCGCAACCACACCGACGGCATCACCCTCTACGAGAGTGCCGACAACCTGCTGTGGGGCAACAAGGTGATCAGCAACCGGCGCCACGGCATCCGCATTCGCAACAGCGTGAACATCCGCCTGTACGAGAACGTCGCCATGGCCAACGGCCTGACCGGCGTCTACGGCCACATCAAGGACCTCTCCGACACCGACCGCGACATCAAGCTCGACCCGTTCGACGCCCAGGTGTCGCTGATCGTGGTCGGCGGCGAGCTGGCGGCCAACGGCAGCGGCCCGATGTCCATCGACTCGCCGTTGAGCGTCGAGCTGTACCGCGTGTCCATGCTCGCCCCGACCAAGAGCAGCGGCATCAGCTTCTCGGGGATCCTCGGCGAGCGCCAGGACGAAATTCTTGACCTGCTGGTGCGCCAGCAGAAAGCCGTGCTGATCGACCCTGTCGAACGCCAGACCGAAATGCGCGATTGAGGATGACTGTCATGCGCCCACACCTGATCAAACTCTTGAGCCTCTCGGCATTGACCGCGGGCATTCTCGCCGCGGGCAACAGCGCCCGCGCCGACGAAACCCAGGCGCCGAAGTTCACCGCGGAGCCGTGCTGCAACCTGTGCCCGGCGGCCCACGACGCAAAGAACTACACCACCCGCTACCAGCAGAACTTCACCACCCTGGTGCAAGCCCAGGGCGACTGGCTGTTCCGCACCCAGGAAGACCTGCGCACCGAGTTCAACACCACGCCGGAAGGTTATCGCCGCCTGCAACAGCTGCACGACGCCTTCAAGAGCAAGGGCGTGGAGCTGGTGCTGGTCTACCAGCCGACCCGTGGCCTGGTGAACCGCAACAAGCTCAACCCGCAGGAGAAGGCCAGCTTCGACTACGACAAGGCGCTGAAAAACTACCAGGGCATGCTCGGCCGTTTCGCCCAGATGGGCTATGTGGTGCCGGACCTGTCGCCGCTGACCAACGAGCAACTGCCGGAGACCCTGCCGGCCCACGATTTCTATTTCCGCGGCGACCAGCACTGGACCCCGTACGGCGCCCAGCGCACGGCGAAGATCGTGGCGCAGAAGGTCAAGCAGTTGCCGGCCTTCGCCGACATTCCCAAGCGTGAGTTCGAGACCCACAAGTCCGGGCGCATGGGCAAGACCGGCACCCTGCACAACATGGCCGGCCAGCTGTGTGGCACCAGCTACGCGATCCAGTACATGGACCAGTTCACCACCGAACCCAAGGGCGAAGCCGGCGACGGCGATCTGTTCGGCGATTCCGGCAACCCGGAAATCACCCTGGTGGGCACCAGCCACAGCGGCAAGAACTACAACTTCGCCGGCTTCCTGCAGGAAGAAATCGGCGCCGACATTCTCAACGTCGCCTTCCCCGGCGGTGGCTTCGAAGGCTCCATGCTGCAGTACCTGGGCAGCGAGGAGTTCCAGACCAAGCCGCCGAAGATCCTGATCTGGGAATTCTCGCCGCTGTACCGCCTGGACCAGGAAACCATCTACCGGCAGATGATGGCCCTGCTCGACAACGGCTGCGAAGGCAAGCCGGCGCAAATGAGCGCCAGCGCCACCCTCAAGCCGGGCAAGAACGAGCTGATGGTCAACAGCAAGAACATGGACCTGCGCAACAGCAGCCACCAGGTCGATATTCGCTTCGCCGACACCTCGGTGAAAACCCTGCAAGCCACCCTCTGGTACATGAACGGGCGCCACGAGGACATCAAGATCGACAAACCGGAAACATCCGACACCGACGGGCGTTTCGCCTTTGAACTGCGCACCGACGAAGACTGGGCCTCGCAGAACCTGCTGGCGGTCGAAGTCCAGGGTCCGGAAGCGGGCGCCGCGGCGCAAAAAGTCGAAGCGAAAATTTGCAAACGCAACGTATTCCCGGACGCCGGTCAACGCACCGCGCAAATCGGGCAATGAGGTTCCTATGCAAAGCAAAACGCTGAAACAGTTACTGGTCCCGAGCCTGTTGAGCCTGGCGCTGTTCGCCGGCGCCACCCAGGCCGCGGCCCCACTGCGCCCGCCCCAGGGATATTACGCAGCGGTGGATAAATTCAAGAGCGCCGACCACAGCGAAGGCTGCGACGCCATGCCCGCGCCCTACACCGGCTCGCTGCAATTTCGCAGCAAGTACGAAGGTTCGGACAAGGCCCGCGCGACGCTGAACGTGCAATCGGAAAAGGCCTTTCGCGACAGCACCGCCGACATCACCAAGATCGAGCGCGGCACCAGCAAGCGGGTCATGCAGTTCATGCGCGACGGCCGGCCGGAACAACTGGACTGCACCCTCAGTTGGCTGAGCGCCTGGGCCCAGGCCGATGCGTTGATGTCCAAGGACTTCAACCACACCGGCAAGTCCATGCGCAAATGGGCGCTGGGCAGCATGGCCTCGGCCTACCTGCGCCTGAAGTTCTCCGACTCCCATCCGCTGGCCACCCACCAGCAGCAAGCGCAACAGATCGAGGCCTGGTTCAGCAAGCTGGCCGACCAGGTGGTCAGCGACTGGGACAACCTGCCGCTGGAGCAGACCAACAACCACTCGTACTGGGCCGCCTGGTCGGTAATGGCCACCGCCGTGGCGACCAACCGCCGCGACCTGTTCGACTGGGCCGTGAAGGAATACAAGGTCGGCGCCAACCAGGTCGATGCCGACGGTTTCCTGCCCAACGAACTCAAGCGCCAGCAGCGCGCCCTGGCCTATCACAACTACGCCCTGCCGCCGCTGGCGATGATCGCCAGCTTCGCCCAGGTCAACGGCGTCGACCTGCGCCAGGAAAACCACGGCGCGCTGAAACGCCTGGGCGAGCGGGTGCTGGCCGGGGTGAAGGATCCGGATGGGTTCGAAGAGAAGAACGGCAAGGAACAGGACATGACCGACCTCAAGGTCGACTCGAAATTCGCCTGGCTCGAACCCTTCTGCAGTCTCTACACCTGCGCCCCGGATGTGCTCGAACGCAAGCACAAGATGCAACCGTTCAAGACCTTCCGCCTGGGTGGCGACCTGACCAAGGTCTACGACCCCTCTTTTGAGAAGGGCAACAAGGGTTCGTAAGAAACACGCAAAACCCTGTAGGAGCGAGCTTGCTCGCGATAGCCGCAAAGCGGCGATTCAACCGACACCGCGTCATCGTTGAGTTTTTTCGCGAGCAAGCTCGCTCCTACAGGACACGCAAGACTCATAGCCGCAGCCAAGGCATGTGGTGAATGCAATACGCCTCCCCGGTTTTTCACGGGGGGTTTGGGGGGGCTGCGGCCCTTTACTGTTGGTCAAACATGGAGAGATCGGGATGGTTTTCTCATCCAATGTGTTCCTGTTCCTGTTCTTGCCGATCTTTCTCGGCTTGTACTACCTGAGCGGGCAACGCTATCGCAACCTGCTGCTGCTGATCGCCAGCTACGTGTTCTATGCCTGGTGGCGGGTGGACTTCCTGGCACTGTTCGCCGGCGTCACCCTGTGGAACTACTGGATCGGCCTGAAAGTCGGCGCCGCCGGGGTCAGGACCAAACCGGCCCAACGCTGGCTGCTGCTCGGCGTGGCGGTGGACCTGTGCATCCTCGGCTACTTCAAGTACGCCAACTTCGGCGTGGACAGCCTCAACGCGATCATGACCTCCATGGGGCTGGAGCCGTTCATCCTGACCCACGTGCTGTTGCCGATCGGTATCTCGTTCTACATCTTCGAGTCCATCAGCTACATCATCGACGTCTATCGCGGCGACACCCCGGCGACCCGCAACCTGATCGACTTCGCGGCGTTCGTGGCGATCTTCCCGCACCTGATCGCCGGCCCCGTGCTGCGTTTTCGCGACCTGGCCGACCAGTTCAACAACCGCACCCACACCCTGGACAAGTTCTCCGAAGGCTGCACGCGCTTCATGCAGGGCTTCATCAAGAAAGTGTTCATCGCCGACACCCTGGCGGTGGTCGCCGACCATTGCTTCGCCCTGCAGAACCCGACCACCGGCGACGCCTGGCTGGGCGCCCTGGCCTACACCGCGCAGCTGTACTTCGACTTCTCCGGCTACAGCGACATGGCCATCGGCCTGGGGTTGATGATGGGTTTCCGCTTCATGGAAAACTTCAAGCAACCCTACATCAGCCAGTCGATCACCGAGTTCTGGCGGCGCTGGCACATCAGCCTGTCCACCTGGCTGCGCGACTACCTGTACATCACCCTGGGCGGCAACCGCAAAGGCACGCTGATGACCTATCGCAACCTGTTCCTGACCATGCTGCTCGGTGGCCTGTGGCACGGCGCGAACATCACCTACGTGGTCTGGGGCGCCTGGCACGGCATGTGGCTGGCGATCGAGAAGGCCCTGGGCATCAACACCACGCCACGCACGCTGAACCCGATCCGCTGGGCGCTGACCTTCCTGCTGGTGGTGATGGGCTGGGTGATCTTCCGCGCCGAGAACCTGCACGTCGCCGGTCGCATGTACGGCGCCATGTTCAGCTTCGGCGACTGGTCGCTGTCGGAACTCAACCGCGCCAGCCTCACCGGCCTGCAAGTGGCGACCCTGGTCGTGGCCTACGCCACCCTGGCGTTCTTCGGCCTGCGCGACCTGTATCGCAACCCGATGCCGGTCAAGAGCAAACCTGAAATCAACACTGCGGCCGACGGTCCGGCCAGCACCCAGCCTGGCCTGATCAAGGCCGTACCGGGGGACCAGCCGGACAGCATCCACCAACCGGGCTACACCGTGGGCGTCGAAGCCCAGGTACAGCCGGCCTACTGGGTCGCCGACTGGCCGCGTTACGTGATGCGCGCCCTGGTGCTGCTGCTGTTCATCGCCTCGATTCTCAAACTCTCGGCGCAAAGCTTCTCGCCGTTCCTTTACTTCCAGTTCTGAGGGATCTGACCATGACCCGCTCATTACGCGTCTTCTATATCGCCCTGTTCCTGGTGCTCCTGCTGGCCCTGGGCCTGTGGTCGGTACGCAGCTTCTTCGGCTTCAGCACCAACAGCGACGCCACCGTGCTCAACGGTCGCTGGGCCAAGGCCGTGGAAACCCACTACGACGACGAGTTCCCGATCAAGCGCCTGGGCACCAACCTGTGGGCGGCCCTGGACTTCAAGCTGTTCAACGAAGGTCGGCCGGGCGTGGTGCTCGGCCGCGACCAGTGGCTGTACAGCGACGAAGAGTTCCACCCGGTGGTCAACGAAGAACTCAACCTGCAAGGCAACTACGCGCTGGTCGAAGGCGTGCGCCAGGCCCTGAAAGACAAAGGCGTGAAACTGGTGATGGCCATCCTTCCGGCCAAGGTGCGCCTGTACCCGGAACACCTGGGCGACGTCCAGCCGGCCCGCATCCACGCCAACCTCTACCAGGACTTCCACGCCCGGGTGGCGGCCGACAAGATCCTCGCCCCCGACCTGCTCAGGCCCCTGCAACAGGCCAAGCAGAACGGCCAGCAAGTGTTCCTGCGCACCGACACCCACTGGACCCCGGCCGGCGCCGAAGTCGCCGCCAACCAGTTGGCCAAGGCGATTGCCGACAAGGCGCCGCTGATGGGCCAGCCGCAACGCTTCGTCACCGAAGCCGAGCAGACCGTGGTGCACAAGGGCGACCTGCGCCTGTTCCTGCCCCTGGACCCGCTGTTCGAGAACCTGATGCCGGCCAAGGAGCCGCTGCAAAAACGCGTGACCCGTGCCGCCGACGACCAGCCGGCCGCCGACGACGCGCTGTTCGCCGACAACGAAGTGCCGGTGGCCCTGGTGGGCACCAGCTACAGCGCCAACCCGAACTGGAACTTCGTCGGCGCGCTCAAAGAGGCCCTGCACAGCGACGTGGTCAGCTACGCCGAAGACGGCCACGGCCCGGTGCTGCCGATGCTCAGCTACCTGAAAAGCGATGCCTTCAAGAACAGCCCGCCCCAGGTGCTGATCTGGGAGTTCCCCGAACGATATCTGCCGGTCAATAACGAAATCGGCGACGCCGACCCGCAGTGGGTCGCAGAGCTCAAACAAGCCGGCGCCCGCCAACAGAACGTAGCTGCACTCAACAAATCCGAGACGCCCGATCGGGCGCAAAACTGAAAGAGAGGTGACACCCATGACTTTCACTATCACTCCGCGTCGTCTCGCCAAGGCAATCACACTGGCTGCCGGCATGAGCGTCCTGTCCCTGCCCGCCTTCGCCGGTGGCGACGCCGCGCTGTACGGCCCGACCGCGCCCAAAGGCTCGTCCTTCGTGCGCATCTACAACGCCAGCAACCAGGAAGTCAGCGCCACCGTCGGCAGCACCAACCTCAGCGACGTCGCGCCGCTGGCCAGCAGTGACTTCAGCTTCATGCCCGGCGGCGACTACACCGCCAAGGTCGGCAGCCAGAGCCTGCCGGTGAAACTCGCCGCCGACCACTATTACACCCTGGTCAACAACGCCAGCGGCCAGCCGCAATTGATCGAGGAACCGCCGTTCAAGAACAAGCAGAAGTCCCTGGTCCGCGTGCAGAACCTGAGCGACAAGGCCCTGACCCTGAAGACCGCCGACGGCAAGACCGACGTGGTCCAGTCGGTGGCCGCCAAGGGCCGTGGCGAACGTGAAATCAACCCGGTGAAAGTCAGCTTCGCGCTGTACGAGGGCGAGAAAAAAGTCAGCGACCTCAAGCCGGTCGCCCTGGAGCGCGGGGAAGCCGCGGTGCTCTACGTCACCGGCAATGGCAGCAGCCTGTCGCCAGTCTGGGTCAAGCGCCCGGTCTCGACCCGCTGATGGATTTTTCAGGTCGGCCTCAGCCGCTGTAGGAGCGAGCTCGCTCGCGATGGAGGTCAACGATGACGCGGGGTACTGGAAGAAACGCAGTGCCCTTGAGTTCATCGCGAGCAAGCTCGCTCCTACAGGTTGGTGGTCATCCTGAACCGCAACAAAAACAAGAGAGTGAAACGACAGAACGCAGTAGCTCTGACCCAAACGATTCTTGAAGGAGTAACAACATGATTCCGGTGATCTTGTCAGGTGGTAGTGGCTCACGTCTTTGGCCGCTTTCGCGCAAGCAATTCCCTAAGCAGTTCCTCGCCCTGACCGGCGAACACACACTGTTCCAGCAAACCCTCGAACGCCTGGTGTTCGAAGGCATGGACACGCCGATCGTGGTCTGCAACAAGGACCACCGCTTCATCGTCAACGAGCAGTTGGCGGCGCGCAAACTCGAAGCCCAGCGCATCCTGATGGAGCCGTTCGGCCGTAACACCGCGCCGGCCGTGGCCCTGACCGCGATGATGCTGGTCAACGAAGGTCGCGACGAGCTGATGCTGGTGCTGCCGGCCGACCACGTGCTGGAAGACCAGAAAGCCCTGCAACGCGCCCTGGCCCTGGCCACCGTGGCTGCCGAGCGCGGCGAGATGGTGCTGTTCGGCGTGCCGGCCTCCAAGCCGGAAACCGGTTATGGCTACATCAAGTCGACCAACGATGCGCTGCTGCCGGAAGGCGTGAGCCGCGTCTCGCACTTCGTCGAGAAACCCGACGTCAAGCGCGCCACCGAGTTCGTCGAGGCCGGCGGCTACTTCTGGAACAGCGGCATGTTCCTGTTCCGCGCCAGCCGCTTCCTCGAAGAGCTGAAAAAGCACGACCCGGACATCTACGACACCTGCCTGCTGACCCTGGAACGCAGCACCCAGGACGCCGACACCGTGGACATCGACCCGGCCACCTTCGCCTGCTGCCCGGACAACTCCATCGACTACGCGGTGATGGAAAAGACCCAGCGCGCCTGCGTGGTGCCGCTGAGCGCCGGCTGGAGCGACGTGGGCTGCTGGTCGTCGCTGTGGGACGTGCATGAAAAGGACGTCAACGGCAACGTCAGCAAGGGCGACGTAGTGATCCAGGACAGCCGCAACTGCATGATCCACGGCAACGGCAAGCTGGTGTCGGTGATCGGCCTGGAAAACATCGTGGTGGTCGAAACCAAGGACGCCATGATGATCGCCCACAAGGACAAGGTCCAAGGCGTGAAGCAGATGGTCAACACCCTCAACGAACAGGGCCGCAGCGAAACCCAGAACCACTGCGAGGTCTACCGTCCGTGGGGCTCCTACGACTCGGTGGACATGGGCGGCCGGTTCCAGGTCAAGCACATCTCGGTCAAGCCGGGCGCGTGCCTGTCCCTGCAGATGCACCACCACCGCGCCGAACACTGGATCGTGGTCAGCGGCACCGCTGAAGTCACCTGCGACGAGAACGTGTTCCTGCTCACCGAAAACCAGTCCACCTACATCCCGATCGCCTCGGTGCACCGCCTGCGCAACCCGGGCAAGATCCCGCTGGAGATCATCGAAGTGCAATCGGGCAGCTACCTGGGCGAAGACGACATCGAACGCTTCGAAGACATCTACGGCCGCTCCACTCCGGTGGAACGCGGCGTCGCGGTGAAGACCATCGCCCAGTAACCACAGCGACAAGTTTCAAGCGGCAAGCTGCAAGTAAAAGCAGGGAGTCGTTGTCAGCAAGTCCTTGCCCCCCGTCCGACCGACTGCGTCCCCTATCCGCAGGCGGTTGGGCGGGGGCTTTTTTATGCCCGCGCGCCTCCCCTCCTCTTGCACGAATGGTCCCCTGTAGCCGCTGCCGCAGGCTGCGATCGACTGCGTAGCAGGCGCAGGGTCGTGAGATCGCTGGAAGGCCTTCGGCCTTATCGCAGCCTTCGGCAGCGGCTACAGAGGGTTTTCCCCCATTCCTACGTGACATTTAGAAAGTGCCAGCGGGCGTTTCAGATAGCTCTCAACGACTTCATCCCTATCGCTCTTTAGTGTTTTGCGAGGCTAGAAAACACAGCGAAAACGGCGATGGCTGAGCAACCCTCCGGCAACAAATACACCACCGATTCCCGTGGCGAACCGACCCCGATGCCTCGCGTGCTGCGCCCTGCCAACCCGAATCCACCGCTGCCGGGCGCACGTACAAAGAACACCTCGATACTGACCACGCCGCAAGGCCTCGACACTCCGGTGAAACCACCACAGGTCCAACCCTCGACACCTGTCGCCCCAGGCTTCTACATCGTGCCCCGGAGCATGCCGCTGAGCGAACTGCAACGCAGCCTGTTCGACAGCCCCTCGCCTGGCGTCCTGGCCAAATACCTGTCGCTCAATCCGGGCCTTGGCGCTACGGTCAAGGCCGGCAGCCTGATCGTGCTCAGCGATCCGGCCAACCAGGCCTGCACCTACGAGGAAGCGCAACTCATGCTCGCCGCCGAGCAGGTCAGGATCGCCCTCGCCCCCCTGACACCCGAAGCCGCCGACTTCATGGTTCGCCATCAGGCCGAGATCGCCGGCTTCACCAGCCAGGCCTCGACCTGGCTGGGCATCGGCACCTCGGTGCTGGGCAAACACCTGGACAAACTACGCGAGACCCTGCAAGACATGGAACGCCTGCATCAGGACAGCTACCGCCAACACGGCCACCTCAGATCCCCCGAGTTCCTCGCCCGCCGCCGGCGCCTGCTGGCGCAGCTGGACGCGCAACTGCTGAACTCCACCCGCCTGCGCGGCTACACGCCCCTGGGCGACCACTCCAAACTGAAAACCGCCCTTGGTCTCTCCAGCCGCAGCCTGGTACACCACTGGAACAAAGCCGGCGCCCCCGGACAGATCCCGGGCTACGCCACCCACGTGAACGCCGTCAGCCGCGCGGCGAAGTACATGCAGGCGGGTGGGTATATTGGCATTGCGCTTGGCGGGGTTTCGTCGGCGTTGAGGATTCAGGAGGTTTGTCAGGCGGGGTCGGGGAAGGACAGTTGCAGGAAGGTGATGTTTACTGAGACGGGGAAGTTTATGGGTACGACTGCGGGAGGAATATTTGGCACTGAAGCTGGAATGGCAGGAAGCAGGCTTATTTGTGCAGCGCTCGGCGCCTCTACCGCGATTGGCGGGGTGCTATGCATTGCGACCTTGGTAGGTGTAGGCGCATCGCTGGGAACAGACTCTGGTGATGTGCTTGGGGAGAGGATTGGGGAAATTATTTATGAGAGAACGCAGCCATGGTAGATGAGAAATTCTGGTATTCCTGGATGGCTCTTGCACTACTCCTCTGTCCGATTCTGCTAGCTCTCGTAAGCCTTACATTCAGCTACTACTTAAGCCGCCGCTACCTGCGGGAGATGTTGGAAGCGTTGCGAGAGAGTTCTTATTTTCATCGATGGACTGAGAGGCTCCAGCACGAGGGATGGTTCGAGCACTTCCTAATGTTTATCAGTGTCCGAGGAATGATGCTCTTCCCTAACGCAGGCGTTCGCAGAGGCTTCCTTTGCGCCAAGGATGTACACAACTTTCCTCCACGACTGAAACGCCTTCTGACTGTAAAAAACACTCTGGATGGCGTTGTGATCGTATGGACAGCAATTGTTTACACACTTTTGAAACTTGATAGCTGAAGGCATCACAACAGCTATATCAGGTGATGAGTATGGAGAGATCAGGGGAAGTTATTTACGAGGTAACACGACCATGATGGGAAATAGTTTTTGGTACTCATGGTCAGGTCTCGTACTGGTCGCCAGCCCACTTCTACTGGGCGTGATAAACCTCTCGTTCAGCTGCTACCTGAGTCGACGTTACCTAAAAGAAATGCTGGACGCCCTGCAGCGGAGCCAGCACTTTTATCGCTGGACCGACAGCCTTCCTCACGAGGGATGGTTCACGCATTTTCTAATGTTAGCCGCCGTTCGAGGATCGATGCTTTGGCCCGGCCCTGCGGTTCGCCGGGGCTTTCTTTCCTCGGAAGACATAGACAACTTCCCTCCCCATCTCCAGCGCCTGCTGACCATCAGGAACTGGATGGATGTCGTGTTTCTGGTTTGGGGCTCAATCATGTATGCACTGTTGAAACTGACTAAGCACTGACGTGGCGCGCGGATACGGATGCAGTAGCACTGTCGCAGCACCTTCCAGCTGGCTGTGGTTCCTATCCGCAGCCGGCTGGACGGGGGATTCTTTTGTGCCCGGGCGAGGCCCACCGACCTAGTTCATGAACAGCGGCAAGTACCCCAGCTCCACCAACTTGATATCGATCTCCGCCACTCGCTGGACATCAGCCCGTTTGCCCTCATCCATCACCTGTGGACAACTCACGATCAGCGTGCCGCGTTTTGGAATGTCGATGAGCTGGTCGGCGCTCGGAAAATCCCCGGCCCGCAACACGTGTGGACAAAACCCGACCCAGCCGACGGTCTGCCGGTCCTTGAACACCTTGGTGCGCAAATAGTGCTCTTTGGGCGCCAGTACACACCAGTCAAGTTCAGGCCACAGTTCAACGGCCAACTGGATGATGCCAATCACCACCGGTTTCACATCAGGGATGGCGGCCACGAGCGCCCTACCATCCTCGAAGCGCATGCTGGCGACGGAGTCCATATCGTGTGCGTTGTAATGAAAGGCCAACCCGCCCTTCAGGGGATCATCCAGGCCATTCCACACGGAAAACTGCAATTTCGTGGGGAAGTCGTCGTTATGGTTACTCCGGGCCTCTTCACGCAGGTACTCGAAGTTGTCATTGATCCGCTTGCGCAGCGACTCCTCCCTGGAACCGCCCTGCAGATACCAGTCCCGCAGCAGAGGATGAATCTCGCCAAGGCCTTTGAAAAAGCGCTCGGCCCTTTTCATCCTCGCGGTGACCCAACTGATGGAAAGCCTGAGCCACATGGACACTCGCGACGCCGATGCCACGGATCTCACGCAAATTGCCCATGCCAGCGCCATCTTGCTGCGTGACGGTTGCGACCTGCTGGACGTGCTTGGCCGGCGTATTCGTGGCAGCCAATACCTGAGCTGACGAGCACTTCAACCCCTGTAGCCGCTGCCGAGCCCGCGAGGCTGCGATAGGACCGAAGGTCCTCCAGCGGTCTCAAGCCCCCTGCGCCTGCTGCGCAGTCGATCGCAGCCTCGCGGGCTCGGCAGCGGCTACAGGTTTAGCGCCGACCGGCAGGTCGCGCCCGGCCTTGGCTTTTGATCTTGATCTACCCGCCCCATCGGGACGCCGGAGCGAGGGAAGCTGAGCGCAGCGAGGGCCGTACGCAGGGGCAAGCGTTTTTTGGTTACTTTTTGCTGGGTCGGCATTCCGGCGTTTGAAAAAAAGTGACCCGCCGTGAGGGCGGAACCCTAAGTGGCCGTTACCGCAGGAATGGATATGTACCCCGTCCAAAACAAGCAGCGAAACCACCACCGCCATCGCGGGCAGCCTCGCTCCTACGGAAGCGGGTGCAGCCCACCACAACCATGGCCAATCCCACCTACGCTTAGGTAGGATGGCTGCACTATTTTCCCGAGGTTCCCCTCATGTTCATCGGCGTTCTGCTGGTTATCACCTGGCTGATCCTGCTGGTCCGCTACCCCGCCAAGGCCTTGCCGGTGTCCATGGCCGCCGCTGTCGGCCTGGGCCTGGTGGCGGTGTGGGTGGTCTGGCTGGACAACCGCGAAGCCCAGCAACTGGCGCGCCTGGAGTTGCGCATCAGCTATGCCCCCGAGCATTGCCCGGCGGATCGCCCGCTGCTGCTGAAGCTGAACAACGGCAACGATGTGCCGCTGACCGAACTGCGCTGGCGCGTCGCCGCCTACGCGCCGGGCGACACCGTGAACCTGGCCGACAACCAGTACAGCGCCCCGCGTTATCGCGGCCCCGGCGAGTTGCAGGCCGGCGCCAATTGGCAAGACTGCCTGCCCCTGCCGCCGCTGCGCCCCGGCTATCGCCCGCAAACCCTGGAGTTTCGCGCCGAGCGCTTGCAGGGTAGTTTCTCCGACTGATTCCCCTTCCCTCTTTTTGCCCAAGGACCACGCCATGCCCGTTGTGCTGATCACCGGTTGTTCCAGCGGCATCGGCCGCGCCCTGGCGGATGCTTTCAAGGCCGCCGGCTTTACCGTCCTGCCCACCGCCCGCAGGGCCGAGGACGTGGCCACGCTGCAAGCGGCGGGCTTTGATGCCGTGCAACTGGACGTCAACGACGGGCCGGCGCTCGCCGCCCTGGGCGAGCGCATCAACCGGCAACACGGCGGCCTCGACCTGCTGATCAACAACGCCGGCTACGGCGCCATGGGCCCGCTGCTGGATGGCGGTGTCGAGGCCATGCAGCGGCAGTTCGAAACCAATGTGTTCGCCCTGGTCGGCGTGACCCGGGCGCTGTTCCCGGTGCTGCGCCGCAGCCGCGGGCTGGTGGTGAATGTCGGCAGCGTGTCGGGCGTCCTGGTCACGCCTTTTGCCGGTGCCTACTGCGCCTCCAAGGCGGCGGTGCATGCCTTGAGCGATGCGTTGCGCATGGAACTGGCGCCGTTCGGCATCCGCGTGATGGAGGTCCAGCCCGGGGCCATCGCCTCGAGCTTTGCCAAGAATGCCGGGCATCAAGCCGAGCAGTTGCTCACCGAACAATCGCCCTGGTGGCCATTGCGCGAAGGCATCCGCGCACGGGCCAGGGCCTCGCAAGACCACCCGACCCCAGCCAGCGAGTTTGCCACCGGGCTGCTTCGGGCCGTGCAACAGGACAAGCCGCCGCGTCTGGTGCGGATCGGCAACGGCAGCCGGGCACTGCCACTGCTCGCGGCATTGCTGCCCAAGGGGGTGCTGGAATCGACCTTGATGAAGCGCTTCGGCTTGCGCGGGTCGCTTTGATTCACGCCGGTGAAATTGCCAAATCAGCCTTTCCACGTAGAATACGCCGCACCTGAAGCGCGCCCCGCGCTTCAGGTCACCCCATAGCGCAATCCACGGAACATGGAGTCGCTGGCATCACACCGAAGCAAGGGAATTGCTGCAACAGCTCCGCCCCCTCCCCCTGACCGTTTTTCCTCCTGGAAGCGGACGCTACTGTGTTGACCTGCTTGACGCGAGCCCCCTGCCCGTACGCTTCATTCCATGCAGATCAGGAAACCTCTTTTGAAATTCTCCCACTTGCCGTCATTGGCACTGGTTGCCTTGCTGACCGGCTGCACTGCCCTATCCGATAAAGCCACCGACAAACAAGCGTCCCTCAACGACACGTTGCCCAAGTTGACCTTGCAAAGCGTGTTGCCGGCCGTTGCCAACAACAAACAGTGCAATACCCAGATGGACAGCGACATTCTGTTCGGCATCGGTTTCCGGTTGTACGACGAGCAGGAGTTCGACGCCGCGAAAAGCTGCATGGTGATGGCCGCGCCGAAACACCCTCGCGCCTTTTGCTACCTGTCGATGATTGCCGGTCAGGATGAAAGCAAAACCGTTGAACAACGTAATATCGAGGCCTTCAACTACATGGCCTACTCGGCGTTGCAGAACGACTGGTGCGCCGAATACGGCCTGTACCAGGCCTACAACTACGGCCATACCAGCGTCCCGAAGGACACGGCCCTGGCCCTGCGCTGGCTGGAACGCTCGTCACTACACGGCTACCCCGAAGCACAGAAGGATCTGATCGAAACGTATGAAGAACAGGGCAACCTGAGCGCCGCCTATGCCTGGACCCGAATCATGGCCAAGGCCGACGACACCACTGCGGCTGATGCCTTGAAAACCAGGATGAGCCCCGCGCAGATCGCCGACGGTGACCAGCGCTACACCGAACTCTCCGGCCAGGTCACCAGCAAACAAGCCATGTACGCCGAAGCGCGGGAAGAAGACGTCGGCCGTTACTCCGCCGAGATCTATCAGGACTACCCGGACACCTTTAAAGGCCTGTCGTCCGCCGAGCGTTACGACTACGTCAAGCAAAGCATGTACAAAGCCATCGATCTGCCGTTCGCCAAGGGCCGAGGCCACGTCCTGAGCTACATCGTGGTCAACCGCCAGGCCCAACTGAAAAAGCCCGGCGTGGACATCGCGCAGGACAAGAAAATCGTCGCCCTGATGAAAGACGACGAACTGTCCGTCGAGGAAACCATCGAGCAGGCGCTGTCGATCGTCAACAAAACCTACCGGTAAACACGGTTGTGGCCAGGCGTTGGCCTGCTCGCCACAACCCTGCTGCGCCACACAGGGGAGCGAGTTACTCGCCCCCCTGCTTGACCACCACCGTGCAGGTAATCCCCGCCGCCAGCAGCACGCCTTCCGGCACTTCGTCGATATGGATGCGCACCGGCACGCGCTGGGCCAGGCGTACCCAGTTGAAGGTCGGGTTGACGTCGGCGACCAGCTCGCGGCTTTCCGGGTTGTCGCGGTCGTAGATGCCGCGGGAAATACTCTCCACATGGCCCTTGAGCACCTCGCCGCTCATCAGCTGCATATCGGCCTTATCGCCGACGCGCACATGGGGCAGCTTGGTTTCTTCGAAGAAGCCGTAGACCCAGAACGAATGCCTGTCGACCACCGCCATCTTCGGCTCGCCGATGCGTGCGTAATCGCCGCGGTGCACGTTGAGGTTGGTGACGTAGCCATCGACCGCGGCGCGTACCTGGGTGCGCTTGAGGTTGAGCTCAGCGGCCTCCAGTTGCGCCTGGGCCTGCTGGTAGTCGGCCAGGGCCGAGTCGGCGATGTTGCTGGCGTCGTCGCGGTTTTCCTTGGAGATCACCAGGTTGTCCAGGTCGGCGCGGCGGTGGGCATTGACCTTGCGCATCTCCCAGGTGGCCTTTCTCGAAGCCACCAGCGACTGCGCCTGCTTGACCGCGATCTGGTAGTGCTCGGGGTCGATCTGCATCAGCAGGTCGCCCTTTTTCACCAGCTGGTTGTCGTGCACCGGCACGTCCACCACTTCCCCGGTGACATCGGCGGCGACGTTGATGATGTCGGCGCGCACCCGACCGTCGCGGGTCCACGGCGTGTTCATGTAATGCATCCACAGGGTGCGGCCGATCCACAGGGCCAGGGCCAGCACCAGCAGGGTCGCGAGCAGGCTGAAAAACTTTTTCATCGTGGGACTCTCAACGATAGACAGTGAGCGCCATGGCGCCGAACAGACAGCAGAACAGGCTCAGGCGCAGCAGCGCCGGGTGCCAGAAAAAGCGGTACAGGTCATAACCCGAGATGAAGCGGTCCAGGGCCCAGGCCAGGGCCGCGGCGATGAAGAACATCAGGGTCATGGTCGGCATGTACACGCCGTGGAAGGCGATTTCACGAGGCATGTTCAAGTCCTTGGGGCGGGGCCTGTACGGCTGGCGGCACGGCATAGGCGGCCAGCGGCGATTGCGGGTCGAGCAATGAGGTGCGGATGAAGTGCAGGTAGCTCTTCACCCGGCGCAAGACCGAGGTATCGAAGTGCGGGGCGAAGGGTTCGTCGCTGGCCTGGACCCGGCTGATCGCGTGATCGACCGCGACCAGCGCGCGCGCAAGGTTGCTCTGGCCCGGTTGCAGGAACAGCCGCACCAGCGAGCGGCCCATCACCCGGATCGCCTGGCGCCACGGTTGGGATTCGGCGTAGGCCGGGTGCACCGGGAGGATCGCCTGTTCCTTGCGCAGCTCGATGATGGCGTGCCCCACCTCCAGCACCACGAACATCCAGCGCAGCAGCTCGCGCTGCACCTGCGGCTGCCCCGCCGCCAGGCCATAGGCCTGGTGCAGCAGGTCGCGGGTGCGGCTTTCGAAGCTCGACGCCAGGCCCTTGAGCTTGCCACTGATGGCGTACACCACCTGGCCGCGCAGGTCCTGCTCCAGGCGGCGCCACAACCAGCGGCTGTTGGGCGGCAGGATGATCGCCCCGGCGGCGGCACAGACCAGCATGCCCATGATCATGGCGATGTAGTCGTTGATGAAGGCGTAGGGGTTGTAGACGGTCAGGTTGTCCGGCACCGAACCGGTGCTGAAGAAGATCAGCAGCCCCAGGCCCACGCCGGCGTACTGCGGGCGTGAAGCAAGGAACGAACCGAGCACGATCACCGGCGCCAGCATCACGCACAGCAGTGGAAAACCGTCGATCCAGGGGAACACGAAGAACATCTCGACGAAGCCGACCACGGCCCCGACCAAGGTGCCGCAGGCCATCTGGAAGGCCATGCGTTTCGGGTTCGGCGTCGCCGCCGAGAGGCCAACGGTGGCCGCCGCGATCAGGGTCATGGTGGCGCCGCTGGGCCAGGCGGTGGCGACCCAGTAACTGCCGAGCACGATCAGGATGAACGAGGCGCGGATCCCCGAGGCGGCCGAGGCCAGCCAGTTGGTCTGCGGGGTGAAGGGCTCGTCCCAGCGCTCGCGCTCGTGGCTATGCTCGGCCAGGGAGGCGTGGGTCTGGGCATAGCTGTGCAGCTCGTCGACGAAGCGATAGAGCAGCTCATAGGCGGTGTGGAAATCCAGCTGCTCGGCATCGCTCGGCTCGTGCTCCTGGAACAGCGCGCGCATGCTGCGCACCCGCGCCGGCAGCTCGGCCTTGTAGCTCGCCAGTTGCTCGGCCAGGCGCGCGGCATCGGGGCTGGTCAGGGCGCGGCCGGAGAAACCGTCCAGCAGTTCGGCAAGGTCCTGCAAACCCGGCTTGGTCGCCGCCAGCACATACTCGGCGGCGCTGCTGCGCAGGCGTTCGAGCAACTGGTGCAGGGCATTGAAACGGGTGGTGATGCCCATGAACTCGCTGTTCAAACGGCTCAGGCGGCCATTGCGCCGGCGCATGTGCGGGTCCTCGAACACCGTGACGCTGCGCAGGCCTTCCAGGCCCACCGCTTCGGCGATGAAGCGCACGTTGCCGCTCTCGAACGCATCGCGCTGGCTGCGGCCGCGCAAACCGTCGGTGACGAACAGGGCGAACACCCCGAAGCGCTGGTACAAGGCATTGCGCATCGCCGCGCTGGCGGTCTGTGGCAGGATCGCGGCGCTGACCAGGGTAGAGCAGAGAATCCCCAGGGAGATCTCCAGCACCCGCCATACCGCCGCCATAAAGGCCCCGTCCGGATGGGCCAGGGCCGGCAGGCCGACCATCGCCGCGGTGTAGCCGGCGAGCACGAAGCCGTAGGCGCGGAAGTTGCGATAACGGGCGGCGCCGGCCGAGCAGATGCCGACCCAGATAGCCAGCGAACCGAGGAACAGTTCGGTGTTCTGGGCGAACAGGGCGATCAGCGCCACCATCACCGCCGACCCGGCGAGGGTGCCGAGAAAGCGATAGAAGCTCTTGGCGAACACCTGGCCGCTCTGCGGCTGCATGACGATGAACACGGTGATCATCGCCGTGCGCGGTTGCGGCAGTTCCAGGCGCATGGCCAGCCACAGGGTGAGGAACGCGGCGGCCAGGACCTTGAAGATATAGACCCAGGTCACGCCGTCGCTGCGTGCCCAGTCGAAGAAACCCCGGCGCCATTCAAGGGAGTACAGCCAGCGCAAGGGTGCAGGCAAGGGAGTCATGACAACCTTCTCGGTGATCGGCTGTTAATGGTCAAAGATGGCGAGTGCCGCCGGGGTCTTGCTCGGAACGGTCCGGCTGTCCTCGGGCACATCCCGCCCTGCCTCCAGGCCGCCGCCCAGGGCCGTCACCAGCTCGGCATGGGCGCTCAGGCGCGCGGCCTGGACCCGCTGCTGGACCTGCTGCTGGCGCAGCAGCGTGCCCTGGGCATTGAGCACATTGAGGTAGTCGGTGAGGCCACGCTGGAAGGCAACCATGGCGATGTCGTAGGTCTTCCGCGCCGACGCCACCGACTCGGCGGCGAACTCGGCCTGCTTGTCCATGGACGCGCGGCGGATCAACTGGTCGGAGATGTTCTTCAGGGCGTCGACCAGGGTCTGGTTGTAGTGGGCCACGGCGATGTCATAGCCGGCCGCGGCCTCGCCCAGCTCGGCGCGCAGGCGGCCGCCGTCGAAGATCGGCAGGCTGATGGCCGGGCCGACGTTGTAGTTGAGCTTCTTGCCGGTGAGGAACTCCAGCGCCCCGCCGCCGGTGGCCATGTAGCCGAGGCTGCCCACCAGGTCGACATTGGGGTAGAAGCCGGCATGGGCGACATCGATGCCGCGCGCCTGGGCCGCCACCTGCCAGCGGCTGGCGACCACGTCCGGGCGCTGGCCGAGCAGTTCGGCGGGCAGCGCCGACGGCAGTTTCAGCGGCGCGGCCAGGGACAGGCTCGGCCGCTGCAACTGCGCGCCCGCCCCCGGTCCCTTGCCGGCGAGGGCGGCGATCTGGTTGCGGCCCAAGGCGATTTCTTCGTCCAGGGCATCCAGCTGGCGATGGGTTTCCGGCAGCGGGGTCTGCGCCTGGCTGACTTCGAAGTGAGTGCCGATACCGCCGGCCAGGCGCTTTTGCGCCAGTTCGAGAATCTGCTCCTGCTGCTTCAGGGTGGCCAGGACGATGTCGCGCTGGGCGTATTGCAGCGACAGCCGGATATAGGCGCGCACGACATTGTTCTGCAGTTCCAGCTGGGCCAGGCGCGCCTCGGCGGCGCTCATGTGCGCCAGGTCCACGGCGCGCTCGCTGGCATTGCTTTCCCGGCCCCAGAGGTCGAGGGCGTAGCTGAAGCCGAGCGCGGCGTTGTTGTCCCAGGTGGTGCTGTTGCCCAGCTCGCCCGGACCGTAGAACGGGTCGGTGGGCCAGTTGTGGCGCTTGAGGGTGGCGTCGCCCTTGATCTGCAGCGACTCGGCCGACTCGGCGATGCCGGCCATGGCACGCGCCTGGCGCACCCGGGCGGCGGCCATGGCCATGCTCGGGCTGCCCTGCACGGCCAGGTTCACCCACTGGTTCAACTGCGCATCGCCATAGGCCTGCCACCACTGGGCGGCGGGCCAGCGGGCGTCGCGCGCGGCGCTCTGGATCGCCTCGTCGGTGGCCAGTGTATTGGCCGGTAGTGCCTTGCCCTGTGGGGCAATGCCCCCGGTTCCGATGCAGCCGCTGATGGCTAACGATAAAGCCCAAACACTGAGAGTCTTCAGCTCTCTGCTGATGCGACGCGGCACTGCTGCGAATTCCTGAAAGAGGGAGAACACGGATCCCTGCAGGAGCGAGCTTGCTCGCGATCCAGACAACGCGCTGTGTCAGGGATGGCGCCTCGCGAGCAAGCTCGCTCCTACAGATCGCGCAATTCTAGGCGGCGGGCTTTACGGCGATAAGCCGGGATTCCTGTGAATCTTTATTACCGTTCGCGCGATAATCCCTTGGTGGAATAGCCAACAATCCGTTACTTCGTGTCACAATTTGCCATCTCCCGAGAGAGCATCCCATGGACACTTTGCAAAACATGCGCGCCTTCAGCTGTGTCGCCGAAGCCGGCAGCTTCACCGCCGCCGCCGTCCAGCTCGACACCACCACGGCCAACATCTCGCGCGCGGTCTCCAATCTGGAGGCCCATCTGCAAACCCGCTTGCTCAACCGCACCACTCGCCGCATCGCCCTCACGGAGGCCGGCAAGCGCTACCTGCTGCGCTGCGAGCAGATCCTGGCCTACGTCGAAGAAGCCGAAGCCGAAGCCAGCGACGCCCACGCGCGCCCGTCCGGCCAGTTGAAAGTGCACACCATGACCGGCATCGGCCAGCACTATGTGATCGACGCCATCGCCCGGTACCGCAAGTCGCACCCGGACGTGACCTTCGACCTGACCCTGGCCAACCGCGTGCCGGACCTGCTGGACGAGGGTTACGACGTGTCCATCGTGCTGGCCAGCGAACTGCCGGACTCGGGTTTCGTCTCCCAGCGCCTGGGCATCACCTACAGCATCGTCTGCGCCTCGCCGGCCTACGTGAAAGCCAATGGCTGCCCGAGCAGCCCCAGCGACCTGTCGAACCATGCCTGCCTGCGCCTGGTGAGCCCGGTGATCGCCCTGGACAAGTGGCTGTTCGACGGCCCCGAGGGCCAGGAAGGGGTCACCCTCAACGGCTCGCCGTTCCTGGTGAACTCCGCCGACGCGCTGAAAACCGCGATCACCAGCGGCATGGGCCTGGGCGTGCTGCCGGTGTACGCGGCCATCGAGGGCCTGCGTAACGGCACCCTGGTGCGGGTCATGCCCAAGTACCGCTCCCAGGAACTGAACCTGTACGCCATCTACCCGTCGCGCCAGTACCTGGACGCCAAGATCAAGACCTGGGTCGAGTACCTGCGCAACACCCTGCCGGAGATTCTCGCCGCCCATCAGGCGGAGCTGGCGGCCTATGAACTGAGCGGCGGCTTCGGCGGCGTGCGCCTGACCACCTGAGCCAAGTCCTTCGGGGCTTGGTCATGCTTCCCCATCCCTGTAGCCGCTGCCGCAGGCTGCGAAAGGTCCGCAGGACCTCCTGCGATCTCAAGAGCACGTCTCCTGCGGAGCCGATCGCAGCCTGCGGCAGCGGCTACAAAAAACGCCCCGGGAATGTTAGCTTGCTTGGCATTCTCCTCCGCCTGACGAGCTTTCCCGCGATGAAAAAGACCGTACTTGCCTTCAGCCGCATCACTGCGGACATGATCGAGCGCCTGCGCCAGGACTTCGAGGTGATAGTGCCCAACCCCAAGCTGGGCGATATCGGCGCGCAATTCAACGAGGCCCTGCCCCACGCCCACGGCCTGATTGGCGTCGGTCGCAAGCTGGGCCGCGCGCAGCTGGAAAACGCCAGCCAGCTGCAAGTGGTCTCCAGTGTCTCGGTGGGTTACGACAACTATGACCTGGCCTACTTCAACGAACGCGGGATCATGCTCACCAACACCCCGGACGTGCTCACCGAAAGCACCGCCGACCTGGCCTTCGCCCTGCTGATGAGCAGCGCCCGGCGCGTCGCCGAACTGGACGCCTGGACCAAGGCCGGGCACTGGCAGGCCAGCGTCGGCGCACCACTGTTCGGTTGCGATGTGCATGGCAAGACCCTGGGGATAGTCGGCATGGGCAATATCGGCGCGGCCATCGCCCGCCGCGGTCGCCTGGGCTTCAACATGCCGGTGATCTACAGCGGCAACAGCCGCAAGACCGCCCTGGAACAGGAACTGGGCGCGCAGTTGCGCAGCCTCGAGCAGTTGCTGGCCGAAGCGGATTTCGTCTGCCTGGTGGTGCCGTTGAGCGAAAAGACCAGGCACCTGATCAGCCACCGCGAACTGGCGCTGATGAAGCCAGGCGCGATCCTGGTGAACATCTCCCGCGGCCCGGTGGTGGATGAGCCGGCGCTGATCCAAGCCCTGCAGAACGGCACGATTCGCGGGGCCGGCCTGGACGTCTACGAGAAGGAGCCGCTGGCCGAGTCGCCACTGTTCCAGCTGAAAAACGCCGTGACCCTGCCGCACATCGGCTCGGCGACCCATGAAACCCGCGACGCCATGGCCAACCGCGCCCTGGCCAACCTGCGCAGCGCCCTGCTCGGCGAGCGCCCGCAGGACCTGGTCAACCCGCAGGTATGGAAAGGCTGAAACCTGCGTAACGCAGACGCCCACTCGCTCCTGCAGAAACACCACAAAACCTGTAGGAGCGAGCTTGCTCGCGATGGCGGCGAATCAGACACACCGCGCCATACCTATCGCGAGCAAGCTCGCTCCTACAGTTAGGGGCAAGTGGCTCAGGCCAACTTGCCTGGGCCAATCGCGATGGGCTTGGGCTTGCGAAACACCAGCACGTTGCCCAGCATCACCAGGGCCAGCCCGGCCAGCGCCGGGGCGGTCCATTGGTAACCTTCGGCGAAGGCCGAGACATTCAGCGCCACCACCGGGAACAGCACGGTGCAGTAGGCCGCCCGCTCCGGGCCCATGCGGCCGACCAGGGTCAGGTAGGCGGTGAAACCGATCACCGAACCCGGGATCACCAGATACAGCAAGGAGCCAAGGTAGCGCGCGTTCCACTCCATATCGAAAGGGATGCCCTTGACCAGGCAATAAGCCGCCAGCATCGCCGCGCCATAGGCCATGCCCCAGGCGTTGGTGGTCAGGGGCTTGAGGCCGGCCTTCTGTTGCAGGCTGGAAAGCATGTTGCCCGCCGAGAAACACAAGGTGCCCAACAGCGCCAGGCCCAGGCCGAGCAGGGTCTGCGGGCTGGCACTATGGCCCGCCAGTTCCGGCCAGAACAGCAGGCCCAGCCCCAGCAGCCCCAGCGCCCCGCCCAGCAGGACGTTGCGAGCGATCTTCTGGGCAAAGAACACCCGGGCATTCAGGGCGTTCCACAGGGTCGCCGTGGAAAACACCACCGCCACCAGGCCGCTGGGAATCCATTGGCTGGCGTGCAGGAAACACATGAAGTTGATACAGAACAGGCACAGCCCCTGGGCCAGGCAGATCAGGTGCCCGCGACGGTTCATCACTTGCAGCTTGCGGCTGAGCAGCAGCATGACGAACAGCACCAGGGCCGCCAGGGCGAAGCGATAGACGATGGACACCGGAATCGCCACCACCCCCAGCTGCAACTTGAGGGCGATCCAGGTGGTGCCCCAGATCAGGACGGTGAGCAGATAAAGCGAGAGGTTCATGGCGTGGGACTCCTGTACAGGGCAACCCAGTCTCAGGCCAGCCCCTGCCGGCGCGCTTGCATAAACTTGCGCTTTTATCGCTTGCCGGGCTGGCAGCCGAAGCGCTACGGAGTAGGATGCGAAACATCTGACTTCGCTCCTGTAGCCGCTGCCGAAGGCTGCGATAGGCCGGGCTCGCGCTCGACCCGCAGGACCTTCTTGCGATCTCAAAAGCGCGTCTCCTGCGGAGCCGATCGCAGCCTGCGGCAGCGGCTACAACGTGCCACCCTTTATCGAATCAAAACCATGTCTACCCTGGAAACCCTGCAAGTCTTTCAAGCCCTGAACCGCTCGCCCAATGCTCGCCTGGAGCACAGCGCCGAGCTCGGTGACGGCCTGGCCGCGGCCTTGTGGAGCAACCATCACGACGCCCAGGACTACGAAGCGCCGAGCCATCACACCCTGTCGTGCTACATCGCCGGCGGCACCGGGACCTTTCGCCGTGGCCAGCCGGGAACCAAGGGCGGCCCGGACAAGCTGTGCATCCTGCCCGCCGAGCACCGTTCGGCCTGGGTGATCAACGGCGAGATCCGCCTGGCCCACCTGTATTTCAGCCCGGAACAATTTGCCCTGGGCTGCGTGACCCTGCTGGACCGCGAACCCCGCGAGCTGCAGTTGCAGGAAAATACCTTCCTCGACGATCCCCAGCAGGCCAGGCGTTTTCGGCAACTGATCCGGATGAACTGGAGTGAGCCCGGCGAGCGCCTGCTGACCAGCAGCCTGGCCCACGAGATGCTCAGCCACGCCCTGCTGACCCAGGTCGGCCAGCGCCAGGGCCTGCGCCTCAAGGGCGGGCTGGCGGCGCACCAGCGTCGGCAACTGGTGGAGTACATCGACAGCCAGCTGGCCGAACCGCTCAGCCTCGGGCAGCTGGCCGCGCGCTGCGCCTTGTCGGAGTACCACTTTGCGCGGATGTTCCGCGCAAGCTTCGGCCTGCCGCCCCACCAATACCTGCTGGCGCGACGCCTGAAGCATGCCCGCGACCTGCTGCGCAGTACCCGCCTGCCTCTGGGCGAGATTGCCCTGGCCTGCGGCTTCGCCAGCGCCAGCCACTTCACCAATCGCTTTCGCCAGGCCCTAGGTGGCACGCCCGGGGAATATCGCCAGGCGTTTCTTGGCTGAGTACGGCCGCCAGTTACACCGTGTCGCCTTCATCGCGAGCAAGTCGGATCGCCGCCCGGCCCCTCCTACAGAAGCAGTGTTCATCTTCTGTAGGAGGGGCCGGTCGACGCTCGATTGCCCGCGATAGCGGTGCATCAGGCAAACCGCGCCATTCGAGCCTTATTGCAACAGCACCTGCGTCACCCGATCTTCCAGGGCCTTGATGTGCGCGCCGTCGGCCCGGTAGTTATTCGACAGCATCACCAGCACCAACCGGCGGCCATCGGCCGCGCGCAGATACCCGGACAGCGACGACACGCCCTGCATCGAGCCGGTCTTGGCATGCAGGTTATCCACAGCCGCGGTGCCTTGCAGGCGATAACGCAGGGTGCCGCCGGTCATGCGCTGGGCATCGCCGGCCACCGGCAGCGCTGCGTACCAGATGGCGAACCAGGGCTGCTTGCGCGCCACCAGCAACAGCTCGCTGAGGCACTGGCTGGAAATCTGGTTGCGCCGCGACAGCCCCGAACCGTCCACCTGCACCAGCCCTTGCGGGCTCAGGCCCTGGCGCCGCAGGAAGCCCTCGATGGCCGCCACCCCGGCAGCGGCGGTGCCGGCATTGGCGCTCTTGCGGCCCATGGCCTTGAGCAGCACTTCCGACATGTTGTTGTTCGACAGCTTGAGCAGCGGCGTGATCAAACCCGCCAGCGGCATCGACGAGTGGCTGGCCAGCACCCGGGCGGCGGGCGCCGTGGGCTGGCCGATGCGCACCTGGCCCTGCACGGTCACGCCCTGCTCGGCCAGCGCTTGTTGGAACACATCCGCCACCAGCCGGGTCGGTTCCCACACACTGACCCAATGGCGCCGCGACTGCCCGGGCGGCAAGGCGCCGCTGACCAGCAGCAGGTTGCTGCCATGCTCACGGCCGACCTGCAGGCTGTCCGTCGTTGCGACCCGGCCCTGATTGCGCAGGCTCATCAGCCGGTTTTCCGGGCTGACGCGAACCGCCAGCGGCGCTCCCGGCATCGCCGGCGCCGTGACCGATACCAGTACGCTGCCGGCGTCAAAGTCGTCGTTGGGGGAAATATTGAGGGCGGAAATCTGCGCCGCGTAATACAGGCTTTCATCGTCGCTGGCCCAGTCGACGCCGAGCCGCTGGTCATCGAAGGCGGTGTCGTCGAGCACCAGGTCGCCCGCGACCTGACGAATGCCGGTGCGCGCCACCGCCGCTGCCAGCTCCCGGTAGTCCGCGGCCTGCATGCTCGGATCGCCAGAACCGCGCAGGTAGAGATTGCCCTGCAGGCGCTGGCCCTGCCGGGCGCCGTCGCCCAGCACCTCGGTGGCGAAACGGTAGTCGGGGCCGAGGACGTCCAGCGCGGCGGCGGTGGTCAGCAGCTTGAGGCTCGAAGCCGGGATCAGGCGGCTGTCGGGGTTGTGCTGATACAAGGCCGCGCCGCTCTCGGCATCGCGCACCGTCAGCGATACCGTGGCGCCCTGGAGCGCCGGGTCGGCCAGGACCTGGTCCAGGTTGGCGGCATAGCGGGCGCCAGGATGGCTGGCGCAAGCCGCCAGCGACAGGGCCAGGAACAACCCCAGCCCGCGAGTGTAAAAACGATGTGCTGAACCCATGAAAAACGTATTTCCTTGATGACCTCGAACCCGCGCCGACAACCTTGCAGCCGCTGCGGCGGGGGCCCAGATAACGATTGGCGAGGGGGGTGTGTCAATGAACAATCGAAGCCGGCCCTCAGGCCGGGCGCTGCTGAGCGCTCATTGCGCCAACGCCACCAGTGGGCTGACCAGCAGCCCCAGCCCGGCCGCCAGCAACGCCAGACGCGGTTGATACGGCAGCAACAGCACCAGCGACAAGGCGCTGAGCATCAAGGCCGCGCACCATTGCACCAGGCCCAGACTCCAACCGGCCGCCGCGATCGCCGCCCACAGCGCGCCGGCCAGCAGCAGCCAGCCAACAAGGCGTAAGCCAGCGCGGCGACCGGCCGTGGGTTTGTAGCCCAGGAGTTCAGCGTAATGACGCTCCATCGACAGGCACAAGCCGGCAAAACCGGGGTAACACAGCAGCAGCGCCAGGAGCATTCAGTTCACCTCGGTTTCAAGGACGGCCCGTCGCGGGCGGGCGGCAACGGCAGGCTGGGCGACAGGACGCGACATCTTCCAGGCCCCCCAGGCCAGGAACAGCCCCGCCGCCAGGCAGGTCAGGTCGAAGCCGGCGCGGACCCAGTCGCCATGCACCAGGAAACCATCCAGCACATCGGGCATCGTCAGCGCATCGAGCAGTGGCACGCTGGCCAGCAGCAGCGCCGCCAGGCCCAACTGCTCGACCCAGGCCTTGCGTCCGCGGCGCAGCGCGGCGTGCAGCAGGCTCAGGCCCCAGACGATAAAGAAGCTATTCACTTCCCAGCCCGCCCGCTCGGCAAGGCTCACCGGCAACAGGCGGTTGGCCCAGAAGAAGGCAGCGACGGCCAGCACCAGGCCGGACATGCTGGCGATGTTCAGTACCTCCACCAGACGCAGCTCGAAGGGCGTCACTCCACCCTTGGCATGCTTGAGCTGGCGCTTGCCCAGCCAGATCACCAACCCGGTGCCGATCATCGCGGTGGCGGCCAGGCCGCAGATAAAGTACAGCCAGCGCAGCAACGGCCCGGCGAAGAGGCCCATGTGCAGCCCGTAAAAACTGCCGTTGATGGCCAGGGCCGTCGATTGCGGCGGCGATACCTGCAACAGCTTGCCGCTGACCCCGTCGAACGTGACCACATTGCCAAAGTCGCGGACCACCTGGTCGCCACCATGGCGCATGACATTCACCGAGGCGTTGGCGTCCCCCGGATTGTTCACCGTGATCCGCCCCACGCGGCCGCCCGGCCACTGTTCGCGGGCCTGCTCCAGCAGCGGTTCGAGTTGCACCAGGTGCGCCGGCTTGCCCGCGGCCGGGGCGGTTTTACTGGCGGGAAACACCTCGTTGAAATACGCCCGGGTGTCGTTGCCGTAGGTGGCCAGGATGCTCGCCGGCATGACCATCGACATGAAGATCACCAGGCTGCTGTAGGTGATCATCAGGTGGAACGGCAGCACCAGCACGCCCACCGCATTGTGCCCGTCGAGCCAGGAGCGCTGGCCCTTGCGGGGGCGGAAGGTGAAGAAGTCCTTGAAGATTTTCTTGTGGGTGATGATGCCGCTGATCAAGGCGACGAACATCAGCATGGCCGCCGCGGTGGACAGCCAGCGGCCCCACGGATGGGGCATCTGTAACTGGAAATGAAAGCGGTAGAAGAACTCGCCGCCACGGGTATCGCGGGCCTGCAGCTCGGCGCCGGTGGCCGGGTCCAGCAGCTTCTGGCTGAAGGCACCGCGCTCGCCAGGCTTGCCCGGGAACTGCCACATCACCGACAGCCCCGGCTCACGGGCATCGGGCAGGTTGATGAACCAGCGCGAGGCGCCCTGGGCGTGCTGCTGCAGATAACTCTGGGCGAGGATCAGGCTGGTTTCATTGCTGACCGAGCGCGACGGCACTTCGGGCTGCATCCAGTGGCTGATTTCGTCCTTGAAGTAGGCCAGGGTGCCGGTCAGGAAAATCGCCAGCAGCAGCCAGCCGAATACCAGTCCGGCCCAGGTGTGCAGCCAGGCCATGGACTGGCGAAATCCCTCCTTCATGAGAGATTCATCCCCTGCACCCACGCAGAAATCGCCGCCAGCCCCAGCGCCGGCAGCAGCAAACCGAGCCAGGCCTGCCAGGCCGTGCGGCAGGCAAAGCACCAGAGCACCGCCACCAGATAGAACAGGAAGGAGGTCATCATGCCGCTGACCACCGCATCGGTGCGGGAGACGGGGAGTAGCAGGGTCAGGCAGACGCTGGACAACGCCGCCAGCAGGTAACCGCCGAATACCGCGGCCAGCACCCGCGACATCACGGCCAGACGATAGGAAAAGGGGATCGCGGCAACTTTGCTTTTCATGTTTCGACCTTGAAACCAGGACCGCCCGGCGCAGGGAATCCCCTACCCGGGCTCAAGTTGGCGCAATATTAATGATAAATATTCTCATGTGCAAAAACTCACTGAGCCACAGCGGGATCTTCCACCGATCCGGGTTGATTGCCGACAGTACGACAGCAAGCAGACCAACGACTCGGTGATCGCCCGTGGCGAAACCCGCCACCAGGGCATCGAGGCCAGCGTCCATTACGCGCTGGACAGCCTGAGCCCGGCGCTGGCCGGTTTCGATGTTTATGCCAGGCCAGCATTCGTGAAGACGGGCCGAACAAGGGCAACCGCGTGCCGTTCTCGTCCAAGCACAAAGGCACCCTCGGCATCGGTTACACCGAAGGCCCGTGGAAGCTGAACGTCGACAGCAGCTACCAGAGCAGCCAGTTCGCCGACAACGCCAACACCTCTGCCGAAAGCGCCGACGGCAGTACCGGGCGAATTCCCGGCCACATGCTGTTCAGCAGCCGCGCCTCCTACGACTTCGGCCCGCAACTGTCGGACCTGAACGTGGCGGTCGGGGTGAAGAACATCTTCAACCACCAGTACTTCACCCGCTCGTTCGACGACAACAACAAAGGCAAGTACGTGGGCGAACCACGGACCCTGTACGTACAGACGTCCGTGGCGTTCTGATCCACGGCCATCGCCGGCAAGCCGCGTATCTTCCTGCGTCCGTAGGAGCAGAGCTTGCTCGCGATGGCGTCAGGCCTGACACACCGTGACGCCTGTATCGCCGGCAAGTCGGATCGCCACCCGCTCGCGCCTGCAGAAACGCGGCGCACAAAAAAGGGCCTGCAAGTGCAGGCCCTTTTGGTCAGGTGCTTCTTTGTTGGGTACTGCAGCCGTCAGCTATTGAGCGCGGCCTGTTCGTTCTCCAGGAATTCCTCTTCAAGCAAGGCGTCGGCCTGACCGGCGCGGGCGCTTGGCACTGCCGCGGTGCGCTTGTTGCGCAACCGGCCGAACAGGTGTTCCAGGGAACTCTCCAGCTTGGTGGCCGCTCCTTCGATGGCCAGTTCCAGGGATTCGGCTTTGTGGGTCACGGAAATCGGTTGATGGCCTTTTGGCCGCGCCTCCAGCTGGCAGCGCAAATCGTGGGGACCGGGCTTGTCGCCGTTCTCGTCCCGCAGGTGAACCTCGACTCGGGTCAGGTCCTCCTCGTAGCGTTCGAGCGTGCTCTCAATGGTAGTACGTACCCACTCCTCCAGTCGGATGCTGCTTTGAATATGGTTATCGCTATTGACCTGGATTTGCATAGTTCTTCCCTTATTTCAGCTAGCTCGCGAGAGGACCCGCGTGCCCCTGAGGGCGTACTTTTTGCGGCCTCTTGGTTACAGAGTTGGGCAGAGCACAGAACAATTCAACCCCTTAAAAAAGATAAATATCTATTCGCAAATAAAGCCGGACAAGGAGCAAAAGCGCTGTTAATGTCGGGAGTTGGGTCGCCCCTGCCCCTGGCCTTTTTCACTCACAACTGCCCCTCTCCCAGAGGGTGCTGGCTGCGAAAAATCCCCGCCTCCTCCACCAGCCAGTCGTGCACCGCGCGCACCCCCGGATGGCTCAGCGCACCCGGCGCATACAGCAGCACATAACGCTTGTGATTGGGCACCGCGAGGCCGAACGGCACGATCAGGGTGCCGCGTTCCAGCTCATCGTTGAGCAGGGTGCGCCGGGCAATCGCCACCCCCATCCCGGCGATCGCCGCCTCGATGGTCAGGTGGTTGCGATTGAAGGTGTGCCCGCGCCGCACATCCGCGCCCTCGAAGCCGATGGCATTGAGATAGAACTCCCACTCCGCGTACTCATAGCTGCCGCGCCAGGCGGTGATGTCATGCAGCAACGGGAAATGCACCAGGTCCGCCGGACCGTGCAGCGGCGGTCGTCCGCGCAACAGGCCCGGGGCACAGACCGGAAAGATCTGCTCATCCAGCAGGGCTGTGGATAACAATCCCGGATAACTGCCGTCGTTAAGGTCGATGGCCAGGTCGAAATCGCCCTCATGCAAGGCCACGCTGCTGTCCTCGGCCACCAGCCGCAGCTGAATGTCCGGGAAACGCTGCTGCAATCTGGGCAAACGCGGGGTCAGCCATTTGCCGAGAAACGACGGGATCGAACGCAGGCGCAGGGTGCCGCTGATCATCCCGGCATCCAGCCGCCGCAGTTCGGCGTCGATGCTGCCATAGGCCTCGTTCACCGTGATCGCCAGCCTTTGCCCCTCGGCACTCAGTTCCACCCCACGGGCGCGGCGGTGAAACAGGCGAAAGCCGAGCCGCTCTTCCAGCAGGCGGATCTGCTGGCTGACCGCCCCCGGAGTGATGTGCAGTTCTTCCGCGCAACGGGTGAACGACAAGTGCCGCGCGGCACAGGAAAACACATGCAGCCAGACGTAGGTCTGGGCATGAAACTGACGACTCATCGTTTAGTCCTGCTAAAGGCTGTCTTAGGAAAATTCGTTGGTCAGTCTTGACCGAGCCAGGCAGTATCGCCGACCTGACGCTCGGCCTACAAAAAATGGCAGCGATTTCTCTTCCATTGCTTGTAAGGCTTTAGCATGGCTATCAGTGTTTTCGATCTCTTCAAAGTCGGTATCGGCCCGTCCAGCTCCCACACCGTCGGCCCGATGCGCGCCGCCGCGACCTTCGCCCAGGGGCTGTTCGAGCAAGGTTTGCAGGCGCAGGTGCAGCGGGTGGAAATCCGCCTGTACGGCTCGCTGTCCGCCACCGGCGTCGGCCATGCCACCGACCGCGCCTGCGTCATGGGCCTGATGGGCGAATGGCCCGACAGCATCGACCCGCGCAGCATCGGCCCACGCATCCAGCAACTGCGCGAAAGCGGCGAGCTGAGCCTCGGCGGTCGCTCGACCATCGCCTTCGACTGGCACCGCGACCTGTTGCTGCTCGACGAAAGCCTGCCCTACCACCCCAATGCCATGTCGCTTTCGGCCTTCGGCGCGGACGGTTTGCTGTGGCAACAGACCTACTACTCGGTGGGCGGCGGCTTTATCGTCGAGGCAGCCGAAACAGCCGAAGGCGCCCCCGCGGCCAACAGCGTCGAACTGCCTTACGACTTCAACAGCGCGGTGGAACTCCTGGCCCTGTGCCAACGGCATCAGTTGCGGGTCTCGGAACTGATGATGGCCAACGAACGGGCCTGGCGCAGCGACGCTGAAATCCGCAGCGGCCTGCTGCACATCTGGGCGGTGATGCGCGAATGCGTCGAGCAGGGGCTGCGCCACGAAGGCACCCTGCCCGGCGGCCTGGATGTGCCGCGCCGCGCCGCCAGGCTGCATCGCAACCTGCTGGAAATCGGCAAGCCCAACGTCATCAGCTCGACCCTGTCGGCCATGGAGTGGGTCAATCTGTTCGCCCTGGCGGTCAATGAAGAGAACGCCGCCGGCGGGCGCATGGTCACCGCACCGACCAACGGCGCGGCCGGGATCATCCCGGCAGTGCTGCATTACTACATGAAATTCAACCCCGAAGCGTCGGACGACGACGTGATCGATTTCTTCCTCGGCGCCGCCGCGGTGGGCATCCTCTGCAAGAAAAACGCCTCGATCTCCGGTGCCGAAGTCGGCTGCCAGGGCGAGGTGGGTTCCGCCTGCGCGATGGCCGCCGCGGGCCTGGCCGAGGTGCTTGGGGCGACGCCGGAACAGCTGGAGAACGCCGCGGAAATCGGCCTGGAACATAACCTCGGCCTGACCTGCGACCCGGTCGGCGGCCTGGTGCAGGTGCCCTGCATCGAGCGCAACGCGATCGCCGCGGTGAAGGCGATCAACGCCACCCAGATGGCCCTGCGCGGCGACGGCCAGCACTTCATTTCCCTGGACCGGGTGATCCGCACCATGCGCGATACCGGCGCCGATATGCACGACAAATACAAAGAAACTTCACGGGGCGGCCTGGCCGTGAGCTGGGTGGAGTGCTGAGGCGCATTCCCCCAGGCCGTATGAAAACTACTGCGCTCGCAATACTGCGTTAAAAACAGGCTCGTGCCCGAGTCCGATCGGAATGCTCATGTAGGTTCCTACAGTCGAACGCGACCCCGGCCGTTCCTCGCCTGTTTTTGCCTTGTCTTGCCTTCGCTCGCTACGTTTTCAAACGGCCTGACCGCCTGTACCACGTGAGCCCGAGCAAAAATAATAACGAGGCGATACCGATGACCGATGTACGAACACCCGCAGCCGAAAACCCTGCGCTAGAGACTGCCCGCGACGCCACGACCGCCCGCCAGGGCTGGAGCAGACACGACACCACCTGGATGCTCGGCCTGTACGGCACCGCCATCGGCGCCGGCACCCTGTTCCTGCCGATCAACGCCGGGGTCGGCGGTTTCTGGCCGCTGATCGTGCTGGCGCTGCTGGCCTTCCCGATGACCTTCTTCGCCCACCGCGGGCTGACCCGCTTCGTGCTGTCCGGGCGCTCCGGCGACATCACCGAGGTGGTGGAAGAACACTTCGGCATCGGTGCCGGCAAGCTGATTACCCTGCTCTACTTTTTCGCCATCTTCCCGATCTTGCTGGTGTACAGCGTGGCGCTGACCAACACCTTGGGCAGCTTCATGGAGCACCAACTGCACATGACGCCACCGCCGCGGGCGATCCTGTCCCTGGTGCTGATCCTCGGCCTGATGGCCATCGTGCGATGCGGCCAGGGCGTGATCGTGCGAGCCATGAGTGTGCTGGTCTATCCCTTTGTCGCCGCGCTGTTGCTGCTGGCCCTCAGCCTGATCCCGAACTGGAACGGCGCCTTCTTCGCCTCGGCCAACGACGGCATGTCCCTGCCGCTGTTCCTCAAGACCCTGTGGCTGGCGATCCCGGTGATGGTGTTCTCGTTCAACCACTCACCGATCATCTCGGCCTTCGCCGTCGACCAGAAGCGCCACTACGGTGCCCAGGCCGAACGCAAGAGCAGCGGCATCCTCGCCATGGCCCACGGCATGATGGTGCTGACGGTGATGTTCTTCTGCTTCAGCTGCGTGCTGGCCCTGTCGCCCGCCGACCTGGCCGCGGCCAAGGCGCAGAACATCTCGATCCTGTCGTACCTGGCCAACCACTTCCAGACCCCGGTGATCGCCTACGCGGCGCCGCTGATCGCGCTGGTGGCGATCACCAAATCCTTCCTCGGCCACTACATCGGCGCCAGCGAAGGTTTCCAGGGGCTGATCGTGAAAAGCCTGCGCAGCCGCGGCCGGAGCCTGTCGGCGCGCTGGCTGGAGCGTTGCACCGCGCTGTTCATGGTCCTGAGCTGCTGGGCCGTGGCCACCTTCAACCCGAGCATCCTCGGCATGATCGAAACCCTGGGCGGACCGGTGATCGCCTGCCTGCTGTTCCTGATGCCGATGTACGCGATCCGGCGGGTACCCTCGCTGCGCCAGTATTCGGGCCAGCTGTCGAATCTGTTCGTGGTGCTGATCGGCCTGATCGCACTGTCAGCGATCATTTATTCGTTCATGCCCTGAAACGGGTAGCCAAAGAAAAACGGACCTTTTGGTCCGTTTTTTTTCGCCCCCGGGTTTATTGGCCGGCGGTTTTCCCGGCATGCCCTTTGCTTTGCAAGAGCGGAGGAATACGGACGTTAACAAACCTCAGCGAACGGCCTGCCAGTGGTCTGGAGACGCGAACTAATCCCGATCCCGGCCGGTCAATGACTGCACGATACAATCAGGCGGTGACGCACATGGATAACCCCTTTCAGCTGATTACCGATGCCTTCGCCCCGGAATACCGGGTCAACCTGAGCATCCAGGGCCTGGACGGCAGCATCATGCTGACCCTGTCCAAGGCCGGCCGGGTCGTGGCCAAACGCATGATCAGCGCCGAGCAGCGCAACGATCCGCAGCGGCTCAAGCGCCTGGTGCAAAGCATTCAATTCGGCATCGCCATCGAGCAGGGCCACAGCGCGGTGGCCATCCTCGAAGCCATGACCAACAGCGACAGCTTCAAGCTGCCGCTGCCGGCCGCCAAGGGCCGGCCCGCTAACCGGCCGCCCCTGACCCTGGCGATTTAAAGCTCGCCCTTCTCGACTTCAGGTTGCTCGCTGGAACCCGCGCCGACTTTGCGTTGCGGGTGCTCGATCTTCACCGACGGGAACTGCGACGAGGCATAGCGCACCACCAGGATGGAGAAGGCCAGCAGCAGGATGCCGCCACACAGGTAGATGATCCCCATGTCCGGTGGGTTGTGGTGCGACACGTTGGAGATCAGCAGGCGGGTCAGCGCGGTGATCGCCACATAGATCAAAAAGCGCACCGGCATGTGGTTGGTCTTGAAGTAGATGCCCACCATGGCGCCCAGTTCGAGGTAGATGAACAGCAGGAGAATGTCATCGATCTTGATATGACCTTCTTCGAGCATCCCGAGAAATTCCATCACCGCCGCCCAGGCCGTCACCGCGCCGATGGCGAACAGCGCCAGGTAGTGAAAGGTCTCGACGAACAGGTTGCCCAGGGACTCGGCCAGCTGATGGACGTTCTGCCGCAGTTTCTCGGCCCAATTGATTTTCACGATGGTTTTTCCTTAGGTCGACTCGACCGGATGATGCGGGTTGGACGTGACGGTTGTTCTGCATGCAGAAAAAAGGCCAGCGTCTGGGGGTGAGATGGTGGCTGATGCAGACAAGGCACGTTCAGGCCGGCGGCAATCTGTAAGCGAGCTTGCTCGCGATAGCGTCTGTTCAGACAAGGTGGTGAATGGCCGCTGCGCGGATCGCGAGCAAGCTCGCTCCTACAGGGGAGGGCTGACAAACCCTGAAACCCGGCTAGATTGAAAAGCCACTATTCAACGCAGCAGGATTCGCTTATCCTGCGCGCTGTATATAAATACAGTAGTAGCAAAGACCCATTATCGTGAAGGCATGTGAGGTGGTGAATGGCCGTCGAAGTGGTATACCGCAGCAGCCGAGATCTGGAGCGCTTGTTCATGGATAAAGCCGAAGCTGACCGTCATGACAAAATGCTCGAGCTGGCTGAATGGCTGGCGCAAGTGTTGCAAAAAGCTGTGCCGTCCCTGAGCGAGCAGCAGGTGGAAGAGGCCGGAATCTACATGGCGAAGAACCGCGATGTGTTCGCCAAGGCCTTCAAGAGCCAGCCGGACGCCCTGTCCGAACTGCTCAGCGCGCCGGTTGCGGCAGTCGAGCCAGAGGCTCCGCTGGCAGCGCCCGAAGCCGCGGAACCCGCAGCACCGGCCAAGCCCGCCAAGGCGAGCAAAGCCGCCAAGTAAGCAGGCTCGAATTGAACAGGCCCTGGGTCTTTGGCCCAGGGCCTTTTTCATGCCTGTGGAAAACTAAAGCTCGGGTTGCTCCAGCGCCTCTACCAGCGCCTTGAAAAACCGCGCCGCCTCGCCGCCGGTGACTGCCCGATGATCGAAGGTCAGGGACAGCGGCAGCAGCGGATGCACCACCACCGCGCCGTTCAGGGCCACCGGCTCGTCGCGGATCACCCCGGAGGCGAGGATCGCCACTTGCGGCGGTACCACCACCGGGTTGGCATAACGGCCGAACAGGGTGCCGAAGTTGGACAGGGTCAGGGTCGCGCCCATCATCTCCTTGGGCGGGATCGAGCGCGCCTGCACATCGGCGCGCAAGCGCGTCACCCCGGCCTTGAGGTCCGCCGCGTCGCGCTGGCCGACATTGCGCAGCACCGGCACGAACAGGCCATCGGGAGTGTCCACGGCGATGCCCAGGTCGAGGTGCGGGTGCTGCTTGATCGACAGGGTCTTGCCGTCGAATGCGCTGTTGAGCACCGGCTCCACCGCACAAGCCGCCGCCAGCGCCTTGGCCAGGCGGATCAGCGGATCGCGGGCCTGCCCCCAGCGGTGCAGGTCGGCATCGCCGTAAATCGTCACCGGCACCACCTCGGCATGGGAGCGGGCCATGTTCAACGCCATGCTCCGACGTACCCCGCGCAACCGCTCGCCGCCGAACCGCTCGCGCGCCTGCTGCGCGGCGCTTTCCACATCGCCGCGGGTGACCAGCCCGTCCTTGGCCGAACCGCTCAGGGCATTCACGTCGACGCCCAGTTGCCGGGCCAGTTGGTGTACCGCTGGCGTGGCGCGGGCTGCCATGTGTTCGCGGGTCGAGGGCGCGGCACCGACAAAAAACCGGTCCTCCTGACTGGCCCCGCCACCTTCGAGACGCCCGACCACGGTGCCGGCATCCGCCTCGCCTTCGTAGCCGAGCAAGGGTTCGCCGACATGCAGGATGTCGCCCGGCGCGCCGTAGGTTTTCGCTACCACCCCGTCATAGGGCGCGGGGATGTCCACCAGGGCCTTGGCGGTCTCCACCGACACCAGCAACTGATCGGCCTGGACCCTATCGCCGGCCCTGACGTGCCATTCGACGATCTCCGCTTCCTGCAGGCCTTCGCCCAGATCGGGCAGTTTGAAATATTTCATCGCAGCCTCCTCAGGCGAAGTTCAGGGTGCTGTCGCAGGCGTGAAGAATGTCTTCGACGCCGGGGATGTACAGCGACTCCAGGCGATACAGCGGCGGTGGAATGTCCGGCGCGGTGACCCGCAGGATCGGCGCCTGCAATTCCAGCAACGCCCGCTCGTAGAGGCTGGCGGCGATTTCCGCGCCGACGCCGCAGGTGCGTGGCGCCTCGTGCACGATCACGCAGCGCCCGGTCTTGCGCACCGAGGCTTCCAGGGTGTCGAGGTCCAGCGGCTTGATGCTGGCGACGTCGATCACCTCCGCCGACACGCCCTGCTCGGCCAGCGCGGCGGCGGCCTGCAGGGTCTCGACGATGCTCGCGCCCCAACTGACCAGGGTGATGTCGCTGCCTTCGCGCAGGGTGAAGCAACTGTCCAGCGGCAGGCGCTTGCCGTCGTCCACCAGCGGTTGCGGGTTCATGCGGTAAAGGCGGGTCGGCTCGAGGAACAGCACCGGATCCGGATCGTCGATGGCCGCCAGCAACAGGCCGTAGGCCCGCGCCGGCGAGGACGGCACCAGTACCCGCAACCCCGGAATATGGGCGAACAGCGCCTCAGTGCTTTCACTGTGGTGCTCCGGTGCGCGAATGCCCGCCCCCATGGGCGTGCGCAGTACCATCGGGCAGGTGATACGCCCGCGGGTGCGGTTGCGCATGCGGCTGGCATGGGACACCAGGTGCTCCATGGTCGCGTAGATAAAACCCATGAACTGGATTTCCACCACCGGCTTCAGGCCCTGGGCGGCCATGCCGACCACCAGACCGCCGAGCATGGTTTCCGCCAATGGCGAGTCGATCACCCGCTTGAAGCCGAAACTGTCGCGCAACCCCAGGGTGGCGCGGAACACCCCGCCGTTCACCCCCACGTCCTCGCCCAGGACAATCACGTTCTCGTCCTCGGCCATGGCCCGGTGCAACGCCAGGTTCACCGCTTCCAGCAGGCTGAATGTGCCGTTACTCATGGTCCGCACCTCCCGCACGCCGTGCCAGCCGTTCGAGGAACATCTCGCGCTGCTCGGCCAGGGCCGCCGGCCACTGCGCGTAGACGTAGTCCAGTATCGACTCGGGGGCTTGGGTGCCCGCCGCCTCGAAGTTATCCACAGCGCGCTGCACCAGCGCCTGGCATTCCACCATCAGCGCCTGCTCGCGGTTTCCTTCCCAGACGCCCTGCCCGACCATGAAGCGTTGCAGGCGTTTGATCGGTTCTTCCAGCCAGGCCTGCTTGACCTCATCCGCGGCCCGATAGCGCGTGGCATCGTCGGCGGTGGTGTGGTCGCCCAGGCGATAGCTCAGGCATTCCAGCAGCACCGGCCCCTTGCCGTGCCGGGCACGCTCCAGGGCCGCCTGTACCCGGTCGTACACCGCGAGCATGTCGTTGCCATCGACCTGTTCGCCGTGGAAGCCGGCGCCGATGGCCTTCTGCGCCAGGGTCGGCGCGCCGCACTGGATACGCCGTGGCACCGAGATCGCCCACTGGTTGTTGTTGACCACGAACACCACCGGCAACTGCCAGGTGCCCGCCACGTTGAGGGCTTCGAGGAAGTCCCCCTTGCTGGTGGCGCCGTCGCCACAGGTGGTCACCACCACCCGGTGCTCGCCGCGGATCTTGAACGCGCTGGCCACGCCACAGGCATGTAGGGCCTGGGTGGCGATCGGCACGCAGATCGGGAAATCCTCGGCCACCGCCGGGTCGACGAAATCGCTGCCGCGCTCGTCGCCGCCCCAGTACAGCAGGATCTCCTCCATGCGCACCCCGCGCATCAGCTGCACGGCAGTGTCGCGGTAATAGGGCACCAGCACGTCTTCGGGGCGCATCAGGCTGCCGATGGCCACGCCAATGGCTTCCTGGCCAAGGGTCGGCGCGTAGGTGCCGATGCGTCCGGTGCGTTGCAGGGCCACGGCTTTCTGGTCGAACAGGCGGGTCAGGACCATCTGCCGGTAGAGCCGGGTCAGCAGATTGAAGTCGTCGGCCCAGGCCGGCAGGTCGCCGAGCAACTGGCCGTCCGGGGACAAATAGCGGGTATAGGGAAGTGCAACCTTGTGAGGCATCACATGGCTCCTGGCACGCCGGGTCAGCGTGCAGTTGTTGCGCCCCGTGCTTGTGGCGCGGGGCCTACAGGGCGAAATGCCGGGTAAGGCCTTCGCCCCTAGCGGTACAGCACGCGCTCCGCCAAGTCGTCGGCGACCCGCGCCGGGGAGCGTTTTTCAGCCTGGGCATGGGCGAAGACTTCGGTGAGTCGCTGGCTGATCTTCGACAGGTGGGCGGTGATGGTCGCCAGGTCTTCACCGCGATGCTTGAGCGAAACGTAGATCAGCCCGCCGGCATTGATCACGTAATCCGGCGCGTAGAGGATGCCGCGGTTTTCCAGCTGGTCGGCGACCTGCAGGTTGGTCAGCTGGTTGTTGGCCGAGCCGGCCACCGCCGAGCAGCGCAGTTGCGCCACGCTGTGGCTGTTGAGCACGCCGCCCAGCCCGCAGGGCGCAAGGATGTCGCACGGGGTGCTGAGCAAGGCTTCGTTGGCGATCGGATGGGCGCCCAGTTGCTCCATGGCCAGTTGCACCTTGCCGGAATCGATATCGCTGACCAGCAATTCGGCGCCCGCCGCATGCAACTGCTCGGCGAGGGCAAAGCCGACATTGCCCAGGCCCTGGATCGCGACCCGCAAACCTTCGAGGTTGTCGCTGCCCAGGCGGGCCATGGCGGTGGCGCGGATGCCGGCGAACACCCCCATGGCAGCATGCGGTGCCGGGTCGCCGGAGGCGGTGGTGCTGGTGACGTGCTGGGTGGTTTGGGCGATGCAGTCCATGTCGGCGACCGAGGTGCCGCTGTCGATGGCGGTGATGTAGCGGCCATCGAGTTGCTCGACGCAACGGCCGAAGGCTTCGAACAGCGCGGCGCGGCTTTCGACATGGGGCGGACGGATGATCACGGCCTTGCCGCCACCGTGGGGCAAGCCGGCCAGGGCGGCCTTGTAGCTCATGCCCTGGGCCAGGCGCACGGCATCGACCACGGCACTTTCGTCGTCGGGGTAGGCAAGGTAACGACAGCCTCCCAAGGCAGGCCCCAGGCGGCTGCTATGAATGGCAATCACCGCCTTCAACCCGGTGGCCGGGTCGACGCTCAGGTGCAGCGATTCAAGGCGAGTGCTTTGCATGAGAGCGAACATCGTCAGGCTCCCGAATCACTTCTTGTAGTCGCCAGTATAGGCTTGTGCATGAAAATTGCTGGAGCGCGCGGGAATAAGCCGCACGCCTATTCAGGCTTTAGGAAATAACCTGCTACGACATGTGTGCAGCACTGGACGAACGCCCGCGACGGGGCTAAAACGAGGCATTCGCCGGAGATTTCGATGAACCCGCGTCAAGCTTTTTTCGCCTGCCTGCAACAGTCCCCGCCCGCCCTTTTCGAGGCAGCGCTGTGGATCGCTGCCGAGCACGACAAAGAGGTGTCGCCCGAGCAGTTGCTGCAGGATTTCAAGGAGTTGCAACAGCGGGTCAGCTCCGGCTTGCCGTTGCTGCCGGTCAGCGAACTGGGTCAGCCGCTGCTGCGGCGCATGAACGATTTGGGCTTCCAGCAGGACGAGTTCCTGCCGCTGCGCCCGCAGGCGGCGCTGCTGGACAAGGTGCTGCACACCCGGCGCGGGCAACCGCTGGCGCTGGGGCTGATCGCCCTGGAGCTGGCGCGGCGCCTGGAAATCCCCATGGTCGGGGTCAACTTCCCCGGGCACTTTCTATTGCGCGTGCCCGGTGCCGATCACCTGCTCGATCCCTGCGGCGGGCGCCGCCTGTACCCCAATGACTGCCGTGAGCTGCTGGAGCGCCAGTACGGGCCGAACATCAAGCTGGCCGCCGAGCACCTGGCCACCGCCAGCCCGCAGCAGATGCTCCAGCGCCTGTCGCGCAACCTGCGCCAGTTGCACCTGAGCCACGACGACCACCTCAATGCGTTGATCGATGCCGAACGGGTCCTGGAACTGGGCAATGGCAGCGCCTCCGACTACCTGGCCCGCGCCAGCCTCTACCAGCACCTGGACTGCCCCAACGCCGAACGCTTCGACCTGGAGCACGCCCTGCTGCTCAGCGAAGACCCGATCCAGCGCCTGCGCCTGACCGAACGCCTGGGCCACCTGCCGCCCAACAGCATCGTGCACTGAATCCCCCCGCTCCCGTCGACGATGGAAATGACGCGGTGTGCCAAACCGCACACCATCGCGAGCAAGAACCAGGCGTCCCTTGCTCAAAAGACGAACAGTGTTTCTGTGGGAGCCAGGCTTGCCGGCGAGAAAGACCACGCAATGGTTCAGGCCGGAGGCTAACGTTGATCGCGGGCGAGCTTCGCGGCCAGGGAGTCCAGGGGCTCGGTGGCGCTGACTGGCAGTTCTTCGGGCGAGCGCACCTGGATGATCAACAGCGCCGCAATCACCGCCGGAATCGCGCAGAAGAAAAAGATCTGCTGCACCGGGATGTGCATCGCCAGCAGCAGGCTGCCGAACAGCGGGCCGAGGATCGAGCCGAAGCGGCCGACACCCAGGGCCCAGCCGGTGCCGGTGGCGCGGACATGGGCCGGGTAGAAGTTGCTGGCAAAGGCGTTGAGGGTCAGTTGGCCGCCGATGATGCAGAAGCCGGCGGCGAAGACGAAGGCCACCAGGTAACGCGGGTTGTCGTGGTTCAGGCCCAACAGAAGGGTGCACAGCGCCGCTCCGGCCAGCACCGCCGAGAGCAGCCGCACCTTGCGTTTCAGGCGGTCGGCGAACCAGGCCATGCAGATCGCCCCCAGGGTGCCGGCGAACAGGAACATCGAGGTCACCAGGTTCGCCTCGTTCAGGCCCAGGCCACTTTCCAGCAGCAGCGACGGCAACCAGCTGATCATGAAATACAGCAGGATCAGGCTGACGAAAAAGGTCGACCAGATCAGCAGCGTCGGGCGCGCATAACCGTGGCGGAACAGTTCGAGCACCGTGAGCTTGCTGCCCTGCTCCGCTTCATTCTGCTCGGCCGAGGCGGCCGGTGGTTGCCAGTCCGGCAACATGCGCGCGGTGACCTTGCGCAGGCGTAAATAAGGCGGTCGATCGCGCAGCAAGCGCGGCAGCGATTCGGGCAGGAACCAGGCCAGGAACGGGAACAGCAGCAACGGCGTGATGCCGCCGGCAAGGAACACCGCCTGCCAGCCGAAGCGGTCGATGAAGCCCGCGGCGACAAAACCGCCGGCCGCGCCGCCGAAGGAGAAACCACAGGCGGCCAGGGTCACCATCAGGGTCCGCAGGCGCGGCGGCGAGTATTCCGACATCAGCGCCATGGCGCTGGGCATCGCCCCGCCCATGCCGATGCCACAGATAAAACGCGCGACCATCAGGCTGTTCAGCGAATCGGCGAACACCATCATCACCGTGAGGCTGGCGTAGATCAGCACACAGGCCAGCAAGATCCGCCGCACGCCAAAACGGTCCGCCAGCGGTGTCACCACCAGCGAGCCCAGGGTCAGGCCCAGCAGGTTGGCGCTGAACACCGGGCCGAACGCGGCCTTTTCCAGGCCCCAGTCCTGGGCCAGGGCCGGCACCACATAACCCAGCACCTGGGCGTCGTAGCCGTCGGTGACCAGCAACAGGGCCAGAAGCAGAAGAAGCAACCACTGATAACGCGACACGGGACGGGCGTCGAGCGCCGCCCGGAAGCTGGCAATCTGATTATGCATCGCAAGGTACCTGATAGTTTTTTATGGTTATGGGGCGCTACGCCTCTGGACGGGCGTGGTCACCCTGTAGCCGCTGCCGCAGGCTGCGATAAGGCCGAAGGCCTTCAGCGATCTGAAGACCTACGCCCCTTTGGGGCGATCGCAGCCTACGGCAGCGGCTACAGAGGTCAGGCGGGCGTATCGGGCTGGTTGGCCGGATGGGCCTTCTGGAACGCCGGGTGTTCGGCGGCCAGGGCGGCGACCCGGCGAATCCGCGGGTAGGCGTCCAATGGCACCTTGAAGCGCTCGGCCGCGTACAGCTGGGGAATCAGGAAGGTGTCGGCCAGCCCCGGTTGCTCGCCGAAGCAATAACCCTGGTCGCCGATCAACTGCTCGACCGCCGCCAGGCCATTGCTGATCCAGTGGCCGATCCACTCCAGCACCCGGGCCTCGTCGTAGCCCCACTGGCGCAGCAGGTTCTGCGTACCGGAGTTGTGCAGCGGATGGATATCGCAGCCGATCAGCAACGCCACCGCCCGCTCGTGGGCGCGGGCCGCCAGCTCCTGGGAGAGCAGCGGCACCTGTGGATAACGTTCCTCCAGGTACTCGATGATGGCCAGCGACTGGATCAGCAGCTCGCCGTCATCGGTGCGCAAGGCCGGCACGCGGCCTTGCGGGTTGATCCGCAGGTATTCCGGCTGGCGGTTGGCACCGCCGGCGGGGACCAGCAGGTTGACCGGCAGCGCCTGGTAATCCAGGCCCTTGAGCGCCAGGGCGATGCGCACCCGGTAGGAGGCGGTCGAGCGGTAGTAGGTATAGAGCTCCATGACACGCACCTCTTCTTAATGGGCAGGCAGGATTTTGCCGCGGCATTCGCCGAAACCGATGGAGGCGAAACCCTCGCGGCGGCAGCGGCCGCGCAGGATGATTTCGTCGCCGTCCTCGAGGAACTTGCGTACTTCGCCGGAGGCCAGTTCGATCGGCTTCTTACCGCCTTCGGTGATCTCCAGCAGGCTGCCGAACTGGCTGTTCTCCGGGCCCGACAGGGTGCCCGAACCGAACAGGTCGCCGGCCTGCAACTGGCAGCCGTTGACGCTGTGGTGGGCGACCATCTGCGCCACGGTCCAGTACATGTACCGGGTGTTGCTCAGGGTCAGGCGGTGGGGCGGCAGGCCTTGCTCGCGCATCGCTTCGGTGAGCAGCAGCACTTCCAGCTCGATATCGAAACCACCGGCGGCCTGGTCGCGCTTGTCCAGCAGGTACGGCAGCGGCTGCGGGTCGCCTTCGGGACGTGGCGTCTGGGCACGGCGGAACGGTTCCAGGGCTTCGGCCGTCACCACCCAAGGCGAGATGCTGGTGATGAAGCTTTTCGACAGGAACGGGCCCAGCGGCTGGTATTCCCAAGCCTGGATATCCCGCGCCGACCAGTCGTTGAGCAGGCAGAAGCCGGCGATGTGCTCGGCGGCGTCGCCAATGGCGATCGGCTCGCCCATTGCGTTGCCCTGGCCGATCCAGATGCCCAGCTCCAGCTCGTAGTCCAGCCGCGCACAGGGGCCGAAGGTCGGCTCGCTCTGGCCCGCGGGCAGGGTCTGGCCTTTCGGCCGGCGCACGTCGGTGCCTGAGGTACGGATGGTGGACGCGCGGCCGTGGTAACCGATCGGCACGTACTTGTAGTTCGGCAGCAGCGGGTTGTCCGGGCGAAACAGCTTGCCGACGTTCTGTGCGTGCTCGATGCCGACATAGAAGTCGGTGTAGTCGGTGATCTTCGCCGGCAGGTGCATCTGGCAATCGGCGGCCAGGGGCAGCAGCTTCGCCCCCAGGGCCTCGACCTTGCCACGCAGGCTGCTGCCTTCGCCGAGCAACTCCAGCAGGCGTTCGCGCAAGGCGACGCGGGCCGGGCGGCCCCGTTCGAAAAAGGCATTCAACTGGCCGCCACGGGTGGCTTGCACCGCTGCCTTGGCCGGGCCCTCGAACAGCCCGGCGTCGAGCGCCGCTTCCAGGTCGAAGATGTGCTCGCCGATGGCCACGCCGCTACGTGGCGCCGAACCCTTGTAGCTGAACACCCCCAGCGGCAGGTTCTGCAACGGGAAGTCGGCGTGGTCGTTGGCGGAGGCAACCCAGCTGCGGGCGATGGTTGGCTGATTCATGGGTTATTTCCGATTCGGGTTGAAGGTGGCGGGCAGCGAGGCCCAGCAAGCATCGTAGTCGCTCTGCAACTGCGGACACTCCAGGGCGAACTGGCTCGGGCGCAGCACCTGGCTGGTCTCGAACATGAAAGCCATGGTGTTGTCGATCTTCGCCGGTTGCAGCTCGGCGTTGATGGCCTTGGTGCAGCTTTCGCCATCCGGGCCATGGGCGCTCATGCAGCTGTGCAGCGAAGCGCCACCGGGCACGAAACCTTCGGCCTTGGCATCGTAGGCGCCCTGGATCAGGCCCATGTATTCGTTCATCAGGTTGCGGTGGAACCACGGCGGCCGGAAGGTGTTCTCGGCCACCATCCAGCGCGGCGGGAAGATCACGAAGTCGAGGTTGGCCAGGCCGTGCACGCTGGTGGGCGAGGTCAGCACGGTGAAGATCGACGGGTCAGGGTGGTCGAAGCTGACAGTGCCGATGGTGTTGAAACGGCGCAGGTCATATTTGTACGGCACGTTGTTGCCGTGCCAGGCCACCACGTTCAGCGGCGAATGATCCAGCTCGCAGCCCCACAGCTCGCCGAGGAATTTCTGCACCAGGGTAGTCGGCTGCTTGAGGTCTTCGTAGTGGGCGACCGGGGTCAGGAAGTCCCGCGGGTTGGCCAGGCCGTTGCTGCCGATCGGCCCCAGGTCGGGCAGGCGCAGGGGCGCGCCGTGGTTTTCGGCCATATAGCCGCGAGCCTGCGGGTCCAGCAGTTCGACGCGGAATTTCAGGCCACGGGGCAATACCGCGATCTCCAGCGGCTCGACCTCCAGCACCCCAAGCTCGGTGGCGATACGCAGGCGGCCCTGCTCGGGCACCAGCAGCAACTCGCCGTCGGCGTTGAAGAACACCCGCTCCATGGAGCGGTTGGCGCGATAGGTATAGATGCTGATCCCGGCCGGTTTCTGCGCCGCCGAGTTGGCGACCATGTTCACCAGGCCGTCGATGAAGTCGGTGGGTTCGCTGGGGATATCCAGCGGGTTCCAGCGCAGCCGGTTGGGGGTAATTTCGCCCAGCGGCCCGCCCGCCAGCTGGCGGGCCAGCTTGACGAACGCCGGGTGGTTGGCCGACGGCTGGATGCGGTACATCCAGGTGCGCCGCGCTTCGCTGCGGGCCATGGTGAAGGCCGTGCCGGAGAAGAGTTCGGTGTAGAGGCCGTACGGGGCTTTTTGCGGGGAGTTCTGGCCGACGGGCAAGGCGTCTGGCAGGGCCTCGCTGGAAAACTGGTTGCCGAAGCCCGACTGGTACGCAAGCCCGGACGCCGTGGAATCGAGGTTCATGGAGCCTCCTTGAAGTGGAGTTGGCAGCGGCCAGCAACTCCATGGGAAGAGCTCTCGGCACGCCTGCGTTATTTTTATCGTAATCCAATTACGGATAACGTAATTTGATTGGTATTGACCGTCAAGCTATAAAGACGCCCATTCGTCCCGGGATCACACCGCCTCCATGGAAAAGCCGCGCAGCACCAGCGACAGCAACGGTAAACAGAAAGTCCGCTCGGCCGAGGTCGGCACCGACATCCTCAAGGCGCTGGCCGAGCTGTCGCCCGCCACTTCGCTGTCGCGCCTGGCCGAACACGTGCAGATGCCGGCGAGCAAGGTCCACCGTTATCTGCAAGCGCTGATCGCCAGCGGTTTCGCCGAGCAGAATACCGCCACCAACCACTATGGCCTGGGCCGCGAGGCCTTGCGGGTCGGCATGGCGGCGCTGGGCAGCATGGACGTGCTGAAGGTCGCCGCCCTGCCCCTGGCCGAGCTGCGGGATGAGTTGAACGAGACCTGCTTTCTCGCGGTCTGGGGCAACCAGGGCGCGACCGTGGTGCATATCGAACCGGCCGTGCGCGCGGTGACGGTGGTGACGCAACTGGGTTCGGTGCTGCCGCTGCTCAGCTCGTCCACCGGGCTGGTGTTCGGTGCCTACCTGCCGAACCGCGAAACCGTCGATTTGCGCGAGCAGGAACTCAAGGCCCACGCGCCCCACGCGCTGGCGGACGATCAGGTGTATGCCGCCCTGTGCGAACAGATTCGCCAGCGCGGCCTGCACCATGTGCACGGCCTGCTGATGCCCGGCGTGGATGCCTTGTCGGCGCCGGTGTTCGACGCCACCGGCAAGGTCACCGCCGTGCTGACGGTGGTCGGCCCGACCTCGCTGTTCCACGCCGACGAGAACGGCCCGGCGGCGCAGCGCCTGCTGGCGGCGTCCCAGGCGGTGAGCTGGCGCATGGGTTACCAGCCCTGAAGCCTCCTGTAGCCACTGCCTGTGCCAGCGGCTACGCCATCAACCCCAACATCTTGGCCTTGGCCACTGCCTGGGTGCGACGCTCCACCCCGAGCTTGCTGTGAATGCGTCGCGCATGGGTCTTCACCGTGTGCAGGGAAATGAACAATTGCTCGGCGATCTGCTGGTTGGAGCTGCCCAGGGCAATCAGTTGCAGTACCTCCAGTTCTCGCTGGCTCAGCGGGCTCTCCCCTGCCGCCGGCAGCGGAACTTCGGGTTCGGCCAGCGGCTGGACGTCAAACATCCGCGGCTGACGCAAACGCAATTCATGCAGTGCCTGGTGCAGATTGCACCGCGCACCGAGCTCCAGCCCCTCCTGCAAGGCACGGACAGACAACGCCCGATCCCCCAGCAGAAAGGCAACCTCGGCCAGGGCCAGTTGCAACTCGGTTTGCAGGCACAACATGCCTCGTTGCCGGGCCTGTTCGAGCAGGCGCTGCAAGCTTGCCACGGGCGCCTCGGCGCGCTGCAGGTACACCTCGGCCAGCACCAGCAGGTATTCGATACGCGGAATCAGCTCAAGGCTGGCCGGTGGCGCCTGGCGCGCCAGCGGCCCGCGGTAGTGACGCAGCACCCGGCTCAAGGCCTCCCGGGCCAGTTCCGGCCGGCCCTGCTGCAACCAGAACACGCTGCTGACCTGCAGCAGCACGGCGCGGTACACCGTGTCGGGAATCTGCCGTTGCTGCATCAGCCGCTCGGCATCGCGCAGGCGCACAAAGGCATGGGCGTAATCGCCCTGGTTGGCAGCGAGAAACGCCTGGCCGAGAAACCCGTACAAGGCACGCTTGTCATGGCTGAGCAAACAGAGTTCGAGCCCGTCCTGGAAATGCCCGGCAGCCTGTTCCGCCTGGCCCTGGCGCAAGGCCAGGCGCCCGCGCCGCAAGGCGATCCGCCCCAGCAGCGGGCCGACCCGATAAGCCTGGCGACTCAATAATTGCTGCACATCGTCCAGCAGGCTCTGCGCCCTGTGGGGCGCCCCGCGCTGCTCCAGCAACTGTGCATGGTCCAGCTCCAGCAGCGCTTCGAACACCAATGAATCCTGGGCCCTGGCCAGGCATAGCGCCTCGCGGTTGAGCATCTGCGCCACCTCCAGTTCGCCCCTGAGCAAGGCCTGCTGGGTCAGGCCCGAAAGGCACAGCAGGCGGGTCGGCCAGGCATGGGCCGGCAATTCGCTCAGCGCCTCGAGAAAATGCATCCGCGCCGGTTCCATCAACCCTTGCAGATGCAGCAACCACCCTTGCTGCGCCTGCCAGCGCGCCACCAGTTGCCGCTGCCCGGAGGCCGTCGGCTGTGGCGCGAAACGCGCCATCTGCGCCACGCAGGATTGCGCCTGGTCGAAACGCCCGGCAAACAGCATGGCCGCCGTCAACAGCCCCACCAACTGCGGGCTGCCGAGCAGCAGTTCGTCGCCCTGCTGCTCATGCAGGCGCAACAACAGCACCACGTTCTGCTGCTCGAACAGCTGCTCGAAACTGAAGTGCTGCAACAAGCTGACCGCCACTTCGTATTCCTGCGCCAGCAACGCCTGCTCGAACGCCGCCTGCCAATCCTCCTGCGCGGCGAACCACTGGCAGGCGCGGCGATGCCAGGAGCGTCCCGCCGGCCAGGGCTCGTCGCGCATCAGCCGGGCCAGGGGGGCGAACACTTGCAGCCACTCCGGCGCTGGGTCCCAGGGCTCGATAAAGCAGCCCAGCTCCTGCAACGCCCGCAGGTACTGCGCGCCCTCCCCGGCGCCGAACAAGTGCTCGCACAACGCGGCATTGAAGCGCGGCAGATGCGCCAGCACATGCCAGACCTCGGACAGTTCCGCCGGCAACACGCTGAACAGTTCGTGCTCCAGGTATTCCAGCAAGGTATTGGGCCGCCCCTGCCGGCACGGCGCGGCCGCCAGGTCGCTGCCTTCGAGCAGGGCGATGCGCACGCCGGCGCACCAGCCGGCACTGCGCTGGAAAATCCGGCTGGCGGTGTGGATCGACAACGGCTGCGGCAATTGTTGCAGCAGTCGCTCGATGTCCTCCTGGGTGAAAGCCAGCTCGGGCCCCGTGCATTCGTAGAGCTGGTCGTCGAGCAGCAGCCGTGGCCAGTTGCATTGCGGCCGGCGGCGGCCGCCCAGCCACCAGGTCAGCGCCGGGTTGCCGATCGCCAGCAGGCGGTCGAGCAGCAAGTCCAGCTGCGGCGCGGCGACCCGGCAGTAGTCGTCGAGGAACAGCCAGGTCGGGGTCGGCACATGCGCCAGGTGGTCCAGCACGGCCGCCTCGTCCGCCGCGGCCAGGCCCAGCGCCCGCGCCAGCTCGCCGCACAGTTGCAGCGGAGTCTGCGCCGCCCCGGCCTGGGGCAGCCAGCACACCCGGCATTCGGCCGGCGCCTGCAACAGGCACTCGGCGAGCAAGGCCGTCTTGCCGCTGCCGGGCGGCGCACAGAGCAGTTTCACCCGCGTCGGCGATGCCAGGAGCGGGGCACTCAGACGGCTGCGGGACAGGTGGTGGGAGGACAAACGGGGCAGGAATCCAGGACAGGGGGTCATGGCGGTCATTGCGGCGTGCCTTTTTTATAGTTTTAGCCTGCGTGCCCTCACCCTAGCCTTGTCGCCGGTGCTTGTTGAGAAGTATTCAGCGCGCTGATCCGCGCCCATAAAAAAGGCGACCGATCGGTCGCCTTTTGCCATCGTTTGTATCCCGGGCCTTACCGCACGCCGGTTGCGCGCAGGGCGGCCGGGGTGTAGTCGGCGGCCTTGGCGGCGAAGCCGAACTCGAAGCTGTGCTTCTCTTCGTTCTTCATCCCCAGGGCGATGTAGCGCCCGGCGATGATGTCGTACAGCGCTTCGAGGGTGTAGGCCGGCACCTGGGCGTTGTAATAGAACTGCGCATGCCCTTCGGCCACCCGCCACAGTTGGCCGCGCCCGTCGTAGTGATCCACCAGCGCCACCTGCCAGCTGTCTTCGTCGATGTACATGTGGCGCTTGGCGTAGATATGCCGCTCGCTCGGCTTGACCGTGCCGATCACCTCCCAGACCCGGTGCAGCTCGTAGCGGGTCAGGTCCTGGTTGATATGCCCGGCCTTGATGATGTCGTCGTACTTGAGGCTCGGCGAATCCAGCTTGTAGCTGTTGTAGGGGATGTACATCTCCTTCTTGCCCACCAGCTTCCAGTCGTAGCGGTCCGGCGCGCCGGAGAACATGTCGAAGTTGTCCGAGGTGCGCAGGCCGTCGGCGGCGGTGCCCGGCCCGTCGTAGGCCACTTGCGGGGCGCGGCGCACCCGGCGCTGGCCGGCGTTGTAGATCCACGCCAGGCGCGGTTCCTTCACCTGGTCGAGGGTTTCGTGCACCAGCAGCACGTTGCCGGCCAGGCGCGCCGGGGCGGTCACCGCCTGCTTGAAGAAGGTCAGCACGTTGGCGCCTTTTTCCGGGTCCAGGTCCGGGATCTGCTGCGGCACCGCCACCTCTTCCTCGAAGCGGATCGGCGTGTAGCTGCCGTTGGTCTGCGGCGTGGCCTGGGTGATGATGCGGCGCAGGTTGCCGCCGCGATAACGGGTGGTGTGGTTCCACAGCACTTCCACGCCGGTCTTCGGAATCGGGAAGGCGTAGTAGCGGTTGCCGGTGAAGTTGGCCAGGCCGTTGCCTTCGTTGATCGAGGTGACGTTCAGCGCGCTGCGCTTGGCCGACTCGTAGATGTCCGCCGGCAGGCCGACCGTGCGATGGGTCGGATAGACCGGGATCTTGTAGGTTTGCGGGTAGCGCTTGAACATCGCCACCTGGCCGTCGGACAACTTGTCCTTGTACTTGTCGACAGTGGCCGCGGTGATGGTGAACAGCGGTTTCTCGCTGGCGAACGGGTCGGCAAGGAAGCCCTTGGCGTCCACCGCCCCGGCGTTCTTGCCGATGCCGCCGGTCCAGGCCGGGATCGAGCCGTCGGCATTGCCGGCCTTCTGGGCACCAAGCGGGGTCAGGCTGGTGCCGAGCGTGTCCGCTTCCTGCGGGGTGACCGCCGCCATCACGTTGACCGCCAGCAGGGTCAAGGCCAGGGCACCGCATTGCAAAATCGTCTTGCGCATAAGAGTTGTCCTTCTTGAGGCTGGGTCAGAAGTTCACGCCAAAGCTCAACGCGAGGAAGTCGCGGTCTTTGAGGGTGTTGTAGTCGCCGCCGAAAAAGTCGGTGTAGCTGAGGCTGGCGGTGTAGGTGTTGCGGTAGTCGGCATCGACCCCGAGGCTCACCGCCTTGGCGCCTTCGTTGAACAGGCCGTTGGGCCCGTAGCCGTTGACGTCGTGGGACCAGGACAGGTTGGGCTTGAGGTTGATCCCGCCGATCAGGTTGTTGTAATCGAGGATCGCCCGGGCGCGATAACCCCAGGACGTGGCCGTGACGAAACCGTCGGTATCGCCGCCGAAACCGTACTGGCCGTAGACCGAATCACGGCCGTAGCGCAGCTCGCTTTTCGACTCCAGGCCACCGACATGGACGATGGCCGCCTCGCCCACCAGGGTCAGGCGGTCGGCGCCCAGCACCTGATCGAAGAACTGGGTCAGGGTGCTCTGGACCTGGGTGATTTCCTTGCGTCGGTAGCCGGTGTTGTCGGCCCCCGCCGAGGTCCGCACCGGCGACGCCAGGCCGCCGGCGATGGGGTTGACCAGGGCCAGGGTCAGGTCATTGGTGTTGACCTGCACCGGGGCGTTGGGCCGGTAGCTGATCTCGCCGGTCCAGGCGGTGCCGGTGGGCAGCGTGGTGGAGAAGCTGGCGCCATACAGGCGGATGTCTTCCGGGTATTCGAGGTAGTACTGGCCACGACCGAGCATCACGCTCTGGGCCAGGGCCGAACCGGTGCCCGGGGCGATGCCGTTGGCGGTTCTGACGATCCCCGGAATGCTTGCCAGGGTGCTGCGTCCGGCGGTGATGGTGCCGACCGTCGGGGTGCGGGCGTGGTAGTTCATGAAGTACAGGCCGTACTCGGTGTCGTCGCCCAGCCACCGCAGGGCGGTGCCCCACTGCCCGGAGTCGCGGGCGTCGCGGTCGCCGGCGCGGCCGATCACCACGCCTTCGGGGGCCACGGTGAAGCCCTGGCCGAACGCCGCGGCAATCGGTTGCAGCGGTCGGATCGCCGGGCTGCCGACGGTGTAGCCAGTGGTGCAGCCGTCAGCCACCACGTCGTTGCCGAAGAAGGTGCCGCAGTTGTCGACCACGGTCTGGTCCCACTCCAACTGATAGAAACCTTCCACGGTCAGTTGGTCGCTCAGGCCCTGGGAAGCGAACAGCATGTTCACCGGGATCAGGCCTTCCTTGATCTCCGCGCCCGGACGACGGAAAGCGGACACGTCGATCGGGTTGATACTGTTGATCGAGTTGCCGATGAAGGTGCTCTCGCCCCAACTCACCACCTGTTTGCCGGCACGCACGGTGCCCGGCAGGTTGGCGATGGAGTAGTTGTGATAGATGAAGGCGTCGAGGATCTGCCCGCCGGACGACTTGGCGCCCTCCTTGCGGTTGTGGTCGCTGATGGGCTTGAACTCGCGGTCTTCGTCCTTGAGTTCGAAGTCGTACCAGTATTTGCCCCGGACGAAGACGCCGGTGTCGCCGTACTTCAATTCAAGGTCGTGGATGCCCTTGAAGATCTTCGAGAAGGTCTCGCCCTTCTTGAAGTTCAGGCGCCCGTCGTCGCCAGTGGAAGACTGCCCGCGACCACCGTTGGATACACCCACCAGGTCCTTGTCGGCATCGCGCATACCCCAGCTCGCGCCAATGGACAGCGAAGAATCGAACTGCCCCTCGATCTCCCCGATGTTGAATGAAACGGCCTGCGCCTGGGCGCAGCCCCCCAAGGCCACCGCGACGGCCAGTGCCCGCGGCGTGAAGATGGCGCGCATTGTTGTTTTTGTCATGCGTCTTCCCCGGTGAGTGACAGAAGGCCTCACCCTACTGCCGGCGCACAGGAGCGATAAGCGCACCAAGGAGGTATTCGCGCTGTCGTTCGAAAGGATGAATGCCAGCGCCAGCCGGGCCTTTGCGCGGTGCATCGACGGGCTGGATGAACGGGTATCAAATGGATGGATTGCGCCTTTGCGGGGCATGCGCGGGTGGCGCGCACCACTGTTGCCCAACCTGCAACAGTCCTTGTCCACAATCGCTATTTTTCATTGAGCGGCCAGCCCTTATTCTGGCCTCGCTCTCACGGCAAACAGCCATGCAGAGTCGCCCAGAGGTGTGTTCACGCCACCTTGGGGGCAAGAGGATTCAGAAGGTTTGAAGCAACGATATTCAGACTTTCACCGGGTGTTCACTGACGTTGATTTGTTGCTCCTTGATCTAACGTCTTCCTTCGGCCGCTGCCTTGCAGCGGCCTTTTTTATATCCGCAGTTTTCTGTAGGAGCGAGCTGGCTCGCGAAGAACCTCAACAATGATGCGGTGTGGCTGATGGAGCGCCGCTTTGCGGCTATCGCGAGCAAGCTCGCTCCTACAGGGGGGCATTTCAGCCGTTGGACTCGTCGGGCTCGCAGTGGAAGCGGTGCAACAGACGATGGGCCACCGGCGCCAGGATCAGGCCGAAGGCGGCGACGAACACCAGGTTGGTATAGAGGCCGTAGCTGGCGAAGAACAGCTTGCCCCCTGCCGTGGCGGGCATGGCCGCGGGCCCGATACCGCCGAGCATCATCGCGGCGTTGAACAAGGCGTCGTACCAGCTGACCCCCGGTTCGAAATACAGATGCCCGGCAATCCCCAGCAACAGCGAGACCCCGATCAGGCCCAGGGTGGCCAGGACGTGCAGAAACAAGCGGCGCAGAAACAATAGGCGCGATAACAGCGGCTGGGCCTTGGATTCGTACATGGGCTGCGTGTCCTTATGCGGTCGATGTTCGACGAGCATAGTGACCCACACATAAGGCGTACAGCCGCGCAGGCCGCGGCTGCAGGGATTGGCACAAACTGGCCGGGAGTTGCTTCAGATCGTGTATTTCTGCAGGTTCTGCATCATCTCTTTCAAGGCTTCGATATTATCCTTGGGGTGCGCCGCGCCTTCGAAGTCGCAGATCTGTTGCCAGTGCGCCGCGACATCTTCCGGGGAGAAACCTTCGCGCGGATCGAAGCCCAGGCCCAGGCTGCGCTCCCAGCGCACCTTGCCCATCCAGCCGCCACCGACCTCGAACAGGCCGGAGGTCTCCTGGCAGTTCTCGCTGCCCAGATACACCACCAGCGGGCTGACCAGCTCCGGCTTGAGTTGCTCGAACACCTGCGGCGGGATCAGCCCTTCGGTCATCCGCGTACCGCCCGTCGGCGCGATGGCGTTGACCAGGATGTTGTTCTTGCGGCCTTCGATGGCCAGGGTGCGGGTCAAGCCGTAGAGACCGAGCTTGGCCATGCCGTAGTTGGACTGGCCGAAGTTGCCGTAGATGCCGGAGGTGGACGCGGTGAAGATCACCCGGCCATAACCCTGCTCGCGCATGTGCGGCCAGGCGGCGCGGGTCACCTTGTAGGCGCCTTCGACGTGGACGCGGTACACCAGGTCCCAATCGGCGTCTTCCATTTTGTGGAAGGTCTTGTCGCGCAGGATGCCGGCGTTGTTCACCACCACATCCACTCGACCGAAGGCATCCAGGGCGTTCTGCACGATCTTGTCGCCATCGGTCACCGAGTCATGGTTGGCCTCGGCGATGCCACCGGCTTCGCGGATCTGCGCCACCACCCGGTCCGCCGCCGAGGCATTGGCGCCCTCGCCCTGGGTCGAGCCGCCCAGGTCGTTGACCAGCACCTTTGCCCCATGCCTGGCGAACAGCAATGCGTGAGCCTGCCCCAGACCACCGCCGGCACCGGTGACGATCACGACTTTATTCTCGAAGCGTACAGACTCACTCATACCGAACTCCCACAGGCCAGAAGGACAACAGACAGACAATGACTTCGAGTGTCAGGCACGCGGCTGACGGTCACAATAAACACGGCTGGAGCTGAATGGTGCGCAATAAGGCTGGGGGATGATCGAGGGGTAACGACAATGCGGGGCGCACCAGTGTCTGGCGTACACCCGCCAAGTTCGCAGCGCCGCCATAGCTGCGGACAGCAGGTCACTCAGGAACAGGCCAGTTTGCGCGGTGGAAACTCCAGGCTGTCGCGAAAGGCCAGGTAATGCTTGAGCACCTGGACCGGGGCCTCGGTCTGCGGGTAGTGCCCGATCCCGGCCAGCAGCACGGTATCCGGGGCGGGAATCAGTTCGCAGTAACGCTCGACCATGTGCGCCCCGGAAATCGGATCCACCGCGCCGTCGATCACCCGTAGCGGCACCTCGCCACGCTGCATCGCGCTCACCCAGCGGTCGCGCTGCAGGCGGCGCTCGGGAATGTAGCCGATCAGCTTGTGCAGGATCCGCGGACCGCTGTTGGCCTCCACCAGGCTCCAGAAGTCATCCAGCACACTTTCGCTGGGCTGGGTCTGTGGGCCGAAGATGTGGGAGAAGCTCCTGGCCAGGCCCTCACGCCTGAAGGCGCGACCGAGCATCCAGCCCAGCGGGCTGAGCAGCAGCTTCTGCGTCAGCACCGGACGATGGGTTTCCGGGAACAGGCCGCCATTGAGGAAGACACAGCTGGCAATGTCGCAGCGCTCTTCGTAGTGCCGGGCAAGCATTTCCTGGGCGACGCTGTCGCCATAGTCATGGGCCAGGAGGTGCACGGGGGCAGCGACCCCCAGGTGCTCGAGCAAGGCCTGTTGCAGGTCCGCCTGCTCCAGCAGGCTGTATTCGTGGTCCCGCGGCTTGGCCGAATCGCCAAACCCCAGCATGTCGCAGGCAATCACTCGATAGCGCTGGGCAAGGGGTTGCCACAGGTAGTGCCAGTCCCAGGCAGCGGTGGGGAAACCATGGATCAGCAGCAGTGGCTCGCCCTGCCCCGCGGTCCAGTAGCGAATGGCATGGCCGTGAAACACGAAGCTATGTCCGCGCTTGCGCCACACGCACAGAGGAATCTCGGCCATAGGCATCAGAGTTTATAACCCGCGTCTTGTTTATCGAGTTTGCGCAGCAGTGCCGGCCATGCCAGCGCGCCGCCCATGCCTTGAGCGCTCTTGGTGACCCCGGCGATCATCGCCTTGGCCCCGGCCAGAATCTGTGGCTCGATGGCGATCAGTTGCGCCGCACCGTTCTGCGCCAGCACCTGGATCTCGCAAGCGCGTTGGAAGGTGAACATCATCAGGAAGGTGTCGGCGATGGTGCCGCCACAGGTCAGCAGACCGTGGTTGTGCAGCATGAGGAAATTTCTGTCGCCCAGGTCGGCCTGCAGCCGGGCCTTTTCCTCGTGGTTCAGGGCCACGCCTTCATAGGCGTGATAGGCCAGGCTTGACAGCACGAACAGCGACTGCTGGCTGATGGGCAACACTCCCTGCTGCTGCGCGGACACCGCGACCCCGGCCGCGGTGTGGGTGTGCAGCACGCAGGCCACATCGTGCCGCACTTCGTGCACCGCGCTGTGGATGGTGTAGCCGGCGGGGTTGATGTCGTAGGGGCTGTCCATCAGCTTGTTGCCGGCCTGGTCGACCTTCACCAGGCTGGAGGCGGTGATCTCATGGAACATCAGGCCGAACGGGTTGATCAGGAAGTCTTCGGTGCCAGGGACCTTGGCGGAAATGTGGGTGAAGATCAGATCGTCCCAGCCATGCATCGCCACCAGGCGATAGCAGGCGGCCAGATCGACGCGGGTCTGCCATTCGGCGGCGCTGACCTGGTCTTTCACACTCGATGTCGACGGAACGGAGGATAGGCTCACGGCAATGACCTCAGTGACGGCAGTTTTTTATTATGTTTTTTCAGACGTGGAGTCAGTCTAGCCAGCCCCCCGGGTTCGGGTAGTTGCCTTGGCAGCCAGCTTACTGACTGAGCGAGTCAGTGGTCATTTTAGTTCCAATTGGTACAGGTCAAACGTCAAAGCAACGACGCCAATAAAGGGGCGGCGAACAGGTTCAGCAGGCCCGTGAGAACCATCACCAACCCCGCCACCGAACCCTCTTCACCGCCCACTTCATGAGCCCGGCTGACCCCGGCGCCGTGGGCGCCGACCCCGAACAACGCCCCCCGAGCCAGGGCGCTGCGCAGCGGCAGCCACTTGAGCAGGACACCGCCGAGCATGGCGCCGAACACCCCGGTGAACATCACGAACACTGCCGTCAGCTCGGGCACGCCGCCCAGGTCATGGGCCAGCGGCATGGCGAAGGGCGTGGTGATCGAACGCGGCACCAGCGACAGGGTGACCGAGCTGTCCAGGGCCAGCACCTGCGCCAGTCCGAAGGAGCTGGCGATGGACGCCGCGCTACCCGCCAGCATGCCCAGGAACAATGCCGGCCAATGGCGCATCAACAGTTGCCGCTGCTGCCAGATCGGCACCGCAAAGGCCACGGTGACCGGTCCCAGCACCAGCATCAGCCAATGGGTGTTGGCGGAGTATTCGGCATAGGCGGTGTGCAGCGGCACGGCGATCGCCAGCAGCAGGGCCGGCACCAGGATCAGCGGCGACAGCAGGTAGCGGCCGGTGCGCCGGTAGATCCAGCGGCTGAACAGATAGGCCGCGAGTGTCAGCAGCAGCCAGAACATCGGCATGGGCTCAAGCGTCATGGCGCATTCTCCAGCGGCACACCCACTCCACCGTGAACGCGGTGACCAGCATCACCATCAGCGTACTGACGCCGATGACCAGCAGGATCCGCCAACCGTCCTGGCGCAGCAGGCCACCGTAGTCCAGCAGGCTCATCAGCGCCGGAATGAAGAACAGCAGCATCTCGGCCATCAGCAGGCCCGCCCCCATCTGCAGCGCCGCCGGCTTGACCCAGCCCAGGGCGAACGCCAACAGCAGCAAGGCCAGGCCGATCACCCCGCCAGGAATCGGCCACGCCAGCCACCCGGCCAGCTGGCAGCCGAACAGATAAATAGCCAGCAACACCGCCAGTTCGGATAACAGGCGACCCAAGTGTTTCAAGGTGGAAGCGTTCATGGAATTCGGTCCTCGCAGGCCTGCATTTTAGGCAAGCGCCTGCCATCACCGAAGCGAATTGTTAGACTGGAAGCCATTCCAGAATGGAATTCAGAGCACGGACTCAAACCCATGGACTTCAAACAGCTGCGCAGCTTTGTCGAAGTGATTCACCAAGGCGGTTTCACCCAGGCCGCCAAGACCCTGCACATCAGCCAGTCGGCGGTGAGCAAGCAGATCGCCCAGCTGGAACAGAGCCTGGGCACGCCATTGCTGGATCGCCAGGGCTCGCACATTCACCTCACCGCCGCCGGCACTGTGGTATTGCAACGCGCCGAAGGCATGCTGCGCCTGCGCAATGAGCTGCTCAGCGAGCTCGACGACCTGAGCCAACTGGCCCGCGGGGAGTTACGCCTGGGCCTGCCCCTGCTGGGCAGCGATGCACTGTTCGCCAGCCTGTTCGCCGAGTACCGCCGGCGCTACCCGAACATCAGCGTGCAGCTGCTCGAAGGCGGCAGCCTGAATATCGAACAGGCGGTGCTCAATGGGGAACTGGAGATCGGCGGCAGCCTGACGCCCAAGGGTCCGACCTTCGCCTACCAGCCTTTCTGCGACGAACCACTGGATGTCTTGCTACCGGCCGATCATCCGTTGGCGACCAGGGCCCAGGTGCGCCTGGAGGAGCTGGCGGACACGCCGTTCCTGCTTTATCAGCGCAGTTTCGTGCTCAACGACCGGCTGTTGCAGGCCTGCCAGCAGGTGGGGTTCACCCCGAAGGAAGGTGGGCGCAGCGGCCAGGCGGACTTTCTCGCCGCCCTGGTGGCCGCTGGGCAAGGCGTGGTGCTGTTGCCCAGCGTGGTGGCGCGCGGCCTGGTCCGGCCCGGCGTGGTGCGCCTGACGCTGAAAGCGCCCGATTACCTGCGCTGGGACATCGCCTTCATCTGGCGTCAGGGCGCTTATCTGTCCAAGGCCGCGCAAGCCTGGCTGGCGCTGCTGCGCGAGCGTCCGGTCAGCCGCGCAGAACGCTGAACAGTTCGGCCAGCCAAGGCTCGGCGTCGGTTTCCGGGGTCACGCTTTCGCTGGCGTCCAGGCGCAGCATTTCCAGCACTTCACGCACGCCCAGCTCGGCGAACAGCTCGCGCATCTGCTCGCCACCGCCACAGAAGGTGTCGCCATAACTCGAATCGCCCAGGCCGATCACCGCGCCGGGCAAACCGCGCCAGGCCGCCGGCAGTTGATCGCGAATGGCCGAATACAGCGGCAGCAGGTTGTCCGGCAGCTCGCCCATGCCGGTGGTCGAGGTCACGGCCAGGAAAGCCTCGGGGCCGAATGCCTGGACGTCCGCCAGGGTCGCGCGCGGGTTGTGCCAGGCCTCGAAACCGGCGGCATTGAGGAGTTTGGCGGCGTGCCGGGCGACTTCTTCAGCCGTGCCGTACACCGAACCGGAAAGGATGGCGACTTTCATCAATCTGATCCTGAAGCTGAGTAAAAGGGTGGGATATTAGCAGCTGCGCGATAAAATCCAGCCTTGTAGCGCGATTTACCCATAATGGCCAGTGGACAGCCTCGCACCATATCTTAGAATTGCCGTCACCTGCCGATCGCTTGCGGAAGCTCCCGATGATCAACGCCCACCTGCTGCAACTGGTGATCAACGCCTCCAACGACGGGATTGTCGTTGCCGAACAGGAAGGCGAAGACAACATCATCATCTACGTGAACCCGGCGTTCGAACGACTCACCGGCTACAGCGCCGACGAGGTGCTTTATCAGGATTGCCGCTTTCTCCAGTCGGGCGACCGTGACCAGCCGGGAATCCCGCTGATTCGCCAGGCGTTGGATAGCGGCCAGCCCTGCCGCCAGGTGCTGCGCAACTACCGCAAGGATGGCAGTCACTTCTGGAACGAGCTGTCGATCACCCCGGTGTTCAACGAAAACGACCAGCTGACCTATTTTGTCGGTGTGCAGAAAGATGTGACGGCCCAGGTCAAGGCCCAGCAACGGCTGGCGCAGGCGGAAAAGGAGCTGGCCGAAGCCCGCGCGGAACTCGCCGTTTTCCAGGCGACGAGCGGCTCTAACAAGATGCCGAATTAGTTGTCAGTACGCTTAATCACCATTGATTTTGTCACCTTCTCCTTCGAGCAACATCATGCGCCGTGACGCTCTCCTCACCCAGGATGAACTGGACTTCATTCAGACCATGCAGCACAACCCGCAACTCAACGTGCGGGATGCGAACTCGAGCCTGCTGGTCAACGGGGGCTCACAGATCCGCGACTTGCTCACCCGCTTGGCGGCCAATGAGCAAGTGACCATCCAGGCGCACTTTGAAAACCAGCAGATGACCTTTCCCCTGCACCTGGTGGAAGACGAATTCCACGCCCTGCATCTGCGCCTGGGCGTCCCGAGCATCTTCGAGGACGGGCCGAAGGTCCGCCCATGGCGCCTGACGCTGGCCGAACCGGTGGCCTTGGAAAACGCCAAGGGGCAGCCCACTGCGCTGTGGGTGCATGAAGTGTCGTTCAACAGCGTGTTGCTGGAGATCCGCAACCGGGCCAAAGCGCCAAAGCAGTTCGCCCAGTGGTTCAGCCCGTCGGGCTACGAGCGCATCGCCCTGCGTGGCCGCCTCGAACGCCAGACCGACGCGGGCTTCTATGCCTATCGGTTGAACCAGAGCGACAAGGATGAAACCGAGCGCCTGCGCCAGTTCATCCTGCAACAGCACCGCCTGGCACATCCCAACCTGCACGTCTGAGGTCGCGCTTTTCTTTGCCTGGGCGTGAGCTCAGGTATCGAGCGTGCCGCTGAGAAACTGTCGCAGGCGCTGCGTCATCAAACGCCCGTCATTCCCCAGGCAGCCCACCGGCGAGGCGCCCAGGCTGTCCTGGGCCAGCTCGGCGACATCCCCCGCCAGCATCAGCGGACACTCCAGGGTCAGCGCCAGGCGGTTCAAGCGCCGAGGCAGCTCCGGCGCCGGGGCGTGATTGGAAAACAGCACCAGCGCCTGGGGTTTGACCTTCTCGCAGACCAGGGTCAGCTCGTCGAACGGCTGCCCCAGCGCCAGCACCCGCACTTCCACTTCAGCGCTGCCCAGCATCAGCGCCGCCACCAGCAACTCCAGCTCCCGGCATTGCCCGGCAAGCGCCGCCAGCAGCACCGGGCGCGGCTGGTTGTCGCGCTGCAACAGCAGGCGCTGGGAAATCCGCGAACACAGGAAGTTATCCAAGAACAGCCATTCGCTGGTGTGGCCGTAAGGTTCATGGTGCTGCGCCAGCTGCCGCCAGAACGGCATGAGGATGTCCTGGAAGGCCACCGACAGCGAATAGCTGGAGAAGATCTGGCCGTACAGCCGCTCCAGGTACGGCTCGTCGAATTCGCCGACCGCGCGCTTGAGTTGCCCCCGCCACTGCAGGTAATCGCCCGATTCGCTGTCGCCCGGCATGGCCTGTGGTGCCTCGCGGGCAGCCCGGGTCTTGGCGAGGATCTTGCCGACCTTGCCGACCGCGACACCACGATCGATCCAGCCAAGGATCTCGCGGACGGTCTCGACATCGTGCATCGAATACAGACGATGCCCACTTTCGGTGCGCGTCGGCTGGATCAGCCCATAACGACGCTCCCAGGCCCGCAGGGTCACCGGGTTGATCCCCGTGAGCCGTGAAACTTCCCGGATTGGAAACAGATCGTCCTGCGAGGGCTGGTCGAGGGGCTGTGTCGGATGGGCAAGTTCAGTAATGACGGGCATCTGGGCCGAAAACACCGATGGATAAAGTGACGGCCATTCTACTCCGCATCGGTGACAGTTCTTCAACACAGGGCAAAGCGACCGCCGCCTCTGGTGTATTTGTCACAATCAGGAATAATCCTTGCTTGCTTCCAAGGCGCAGCCCAACACCCCGGAGCTGCGTCCGGCGTACGGCCTTACCCAGGCAACGCATTGGTTTTACGGAGATACATAATGTCTACCTCACCCGTCACCCTGATGGTCGCCCGGCGTGTCGCCGATGGCCGTTACCAGGACCTGATCGCCTGGCTGCGCGAAGGCGAACAATTGGCCACCGATTTCCCCGGTTATCTCGGCTCCGGCGTGCTCGCTCCGCCGCCCGACGATGACGAATTCCAGATCATCTTCCGCTTCGCCGACGAGCAGACCCTGCACACCTGGGAACACTCCGCCTCGCGCACGGCCTGGCTGGCCCGCGGCAGCGACCTGTTCGCCCATCCCCATGAACACCGGGTCAGCGGCATCGACGGTTGGTTCGGCGCGGCCGGCCAGCGCCCACCCCGCTGGAAGCAGGCGGTGGCCATCTGGCTGGCCTTCTTCCCGGTGTCGCTGATCTTCAACTTCATCCTCGGCCCGCTGCTGGGCGAACTCAGCCTGGTACCGCGGGTGCTCGTCAGTACCCTGGCCCTGACGCCGCTGATGGTCTACTGGTTCATTCCGCTGTCCACCCACCTGTTGTCCGGGTGGCTGCACAGCACGCCGGCCCGTCCGCTGCCGACAGCCCCATCCCCACAGAGCCGCGTGTAGCAGCCGGCTCGCCGGCGATGAGCGATAATGCGGTCTGCCAGACAGACCGCGACGCCCCTCACCGCGGGCAAGTCGGATCGCCGCCCGCTCGCTCCCGCAGCGGCTTGGGCGAACCCCGTCCGGCGCTGGTATAGTTTTGCTCTACCTGCGACGCGAGCCGTTCATGACTACTTTCCTTGCCCCGATCCTGATCACCGGCGCCGGCCAGCGTGTCGGCCTGCATTGTGCGTTGCGCCTGCTGGAAGACGGTCATCGGGTGATCATCAGCTACCGAACCGAGCGCCCGGGCGTGCAGGCCTTGCGCGAGCGTGGCGCGCTTGCCCTGTTCGCCGACTTCTCCAGCGAAACCGGGATCCAGGCCTTCATCAGCCAATTGCACGAGCACACCGACAGCCTGCGGGCGATCGTGCACAACGCCTCGCAATGGCTGGAAGAAACACCTGGCCAGGAAAGCGCGGCCTTCGCCGACATGTTCAGCGTGCACATGCTCGCGCCCTACCTGATCAACCTGCATTGCGCCGACCTGCTGCGGCGCGCAAGCCCCGCCGACATCGTGCACATCGGCGACGACGTCACCCGCCGCGGCAGCAGCAAGCACATCGCCTATTGCGCCACCAAGGCCGGCCTCGACAGCCTGACCCTGTCCTTCGCGGCGAAATATGCACCAACGATCAAGGTCAACGGCATCGCCCCGGCTCTGCTAATGTTCAATCCCGACGACGACGCGGCCTACCGCGCCAAGGCCCTGGCCAAGTCCGCCCTGGGCATCGAGCCCGGTTGCGAGGTGATCTACCAGAGCCTGCGTTATCTGCTCGACAACCCTTATGTCACCGGCACTACCCTGACCGTCAACGGCGGGCGGCACCTCAAGTAAGGTTTCCCGCGAGGACGTTGCATGACGCTTTCCCTGCCCCAGCATTACCGCGAGATCCTCAAGGGTCTCGGCGAAGACCCCGAGCGCGAAGGTCTGCTCGATACCCCGCAACGCGCGGCCAAGGCCATGCAGTACCTGTGTCATGGCTACAGCCAGTCGGTGGACGAGGTGGTCAATGGCGCGCTGTTCGCCTCCGACAACGATGAAATGGTCATAGTCGCCGACATCGAACTCTATTCCCTGTGCGAACATCACCTGCTGCCCTTCATCGGCAAGGCCCATGTGGCTTATATTCCCACCGGCAAGGTGCTGGGCCTGTCGAAGATCGCCCGGATCGTCGACATGTTCGCCCGCCGCCTGCAGATCCAGGAAAACCTCACGCGGGAAATCGCCGACGCGGTGCAGCGGGTGACCCAGGCCGCCGGTGTCGCGGTGGTCATCGAAGCCCAGCACATGTGCATGATGATGCGCGGCGTCGAGAAACAGAACTCGACCATGCACACCTCGGTGATGCTCGGCGCCTTTCGCGAGTCGAGCACCACGCGCCAGGAATTCCTGCAATTGATCGGACGGAGCAAGTAGCAATGCCACAACTTCAGCCAGGAATGGCTCGCATCCGGGTCAAGGACCTGTGCCTGCGGACCTTCATCGGAATCAACGAGGACGAGATCCTCAACAAGCAGGATGTGCTGATCAACCTGACCATCCTGTACGCCGCGCAGGAAGCCGTGCGCGACAACGACATCGACCATGCGCTGAACTACCGCACCATCACCAAGGCGATCATCGCCCACGTGGAGGGCAACCGCTTTGCCCTGCTCGAGCGCCTGACCCAGGAAATCCTCGATCTGATCATGGCCAACGAATCGGTGCTCTACGCCGAGGTCGAGGTCGACAAACCCCACGCCCTGCGTTTCGCCGAGTCGGTGTCGATCACCCTCGCGGCCAGCCGCTGATATCATCCGCGCCACATTTGATCGCACAGAGCCGAACATGACCGAGCAACAACGCCTGGAACTCGAAGCCGCCGCCTTTCGCCGCCTGGTCGCGCACCTGGACAGCCGCAAGGACGTGCAGAACATCGACCTGATGAACCTCGCCGGCTTCTGCCGCAACTGCCTGTCCAAGTGGTACAAGGCCGAGGCCGACGAGCGCCAGATCGAGGTCAGCCTCGATGATGCCCGTGAAGTGGTGTATGGCATGCCCTACGCCGAGTGGAAGACTCTCTACCAGAAAGAAGCCAGCGCCGAGCAGCAAGCGGCGTTCGCCAAAGGAAAACCCCATGATTGACCTGAATACCCTGCGCGCCAGCCTCAAGAGCGGCGAGCACGTCTTCGCCGACACCCTCGCCTTTATCGCCGCCGGCTACGACTACCAGCCACAGGCCTTCGACAACGGCGGCGTGGAGAACGCCGCCGGGCAGAACGAAGGTTCGTGCAAGACCCTGGGCCTGGCCCTGCTGGAAGGCCTGAGCGACGAAGAAGCGCTGCTGGCGTTCGGCGAGCATTACCGCTCGGTGCTGGCCACCCCTGAAGGCAGCGACCACGGCAATATCCGCGCGCTGATCGCCCATGGCCTGGCGGGTGTGACGTTCGCGCAGCAGCCACTGACCCGCAAGGCGTGAGACCTAAACCCTGTAGCCGCTGCCGCAGGCCGCGATAGGTCCGCAGGACCTCCTGCGCCCTCAAAAGCGGCGCCCGCTTCGTCGGAATGCCGCCCAGATTGCTCGCAGCCTCGCGCTGCTCGGCAGCGGCTACAAGATTCAATGATCCATAAAAAAACCGGCCTGGGCCGGTTTTTTCATTTCAACGGTCTCAGAACGAAGCGTTCTGCAGGCCGTCCAGGTAGCGCTCGGTGTCCAGCGCGGCCATGCAGCCGGCGCCGGCCGAGGTGATGGCCTGGCGGTACACGTGGTCGGCCACGTCACCGGCGGCGAAGATGCCTTCGACGCTGGTTGCGGTGGCGTTGCCTTCACGGCCGCCCTGCACCACCAGATAGCCATCCTTCAGTTCCAGCTGGCCTTCGAACAACGAAGTGTTCGGGGTGTGGCCGATGGCGATGAACACGCCGTCGACCTTGATTTCGTCGAAGCTGCCGTCGTTGTTCTTCAGGCGTGCGCCGGTGACACCCATGTTGTCGCCCAGCACTTCATCCAGGTTGGCGTTCAGCTTGAGCTCGATCTTGCCTTCGGCAACCCGGGCATTGAGCTTGTCGATCAGGATCTTCTCGGCGCGGAAGGTATCGCGACGGTGGATCAGGGTGACCTTGCTGGCGATGTTGGCCAGGTACAGGGCCTCTTCGACAGCGGTGTTGCCGCCACCGACCACGGCCACTGGCTTGTTGCGATAGAAGAAACCGTCACAGGTCGCGCAGGCCGACACGCCTTTGCCCATGAAGGCTTCTTCCGAAGGCAGGCCCAGGTAACGGGCGCTGGCGCCGGTGGCGATGATCAGGGCGTCGCAGGTGTAGGTCGCGCTGTCGCCGGTCAGGGTGTAAGGCTTGGCGGCGAAGTCCACGGCATTGATGTGATCGAAGACGATTTCGGTTTCGAAACGCTCGGCGTGTTCACGCATGCGCTCCATCAGCGCCGGGCCGGTCAGGCCGTGGACGTCGCCCGGCCAGTTGTCGACTTCGGTGGTGGTGGTCAATTGACCGCCGGCCTGCATGCCGGTAATCAGCAGCGGCTTCAGGTTGGCGCGGGCGGCATAGACCGCGGCGCTGTAACCGGCAGGGCCGGAACCGAGAATAATCACACGCGAATGACGTACATCAGACATGACTCACTCCTATCGACCGGCCCGGATCACTGGCGCGGAACGCCGGATTGCCGGCTGGAATAAAAAGGACGGCGAAAGCACTTGGGGAAGGCTTCAGGTTCGCCCGTCCGAAAATAATGGGTGCAGCGTATAGAGGGGGCGAAGATTAAGGAAATACGGTTTAACAATCCAGCTCATAGGTGGTCTCTATCCGGTATCGGTGCATTTACCGGCGCCTTTGTTACAGTTGATGTCGACCTAACGACCGCGCTTTCGCCGGTAGGGCAAAGCCGGTAAGGTCGGCGCGTTTTCCCCCTTGCACGGAGCTCCCTATGCCCGCCCCCGTTCTGTCCGGCCCGCAATACCTGCGCGAAGGCCTCAAGCTGGTGCTCAGCCCTGGCCTGCGTCTGTTCGTCCTTTTGCCCCTGGCCATCAACCTGGTGCTGTTCGTCGGATTGATCTATTTCGCCGGCCACCAGTTCAGCCTGTGGGTCGACACCCTGATGCCTTCTTTGCCGGACTGGCTGAGTTTTCTCAGCTACATCCTCTGGCCGCTGTTCGTGGTGCTGGTGCTGCTGATGGTGTTTTTCACCTTCACCATGCTGGCTAACGTGATCGCCGCGCCCTTCAACGGTTTTCTCGCGGAGAAAGTCGAAGTGGTAGTCCGCGGCACCGACGACTTCCCGCCCTTCAGCTGGGCCGAACTGCTGGCCATGATCCCGCGCACCCTGGCCCGGGAAATGCGCAAGCTGGGCTACTTCCTGCCGCGGGCGATCGGCCTGTTCATCCTGTCCTTCATTCCGGTGGTGAACCTGGTGGCCGCGCCGCTGTGGCTGCTGTTCGGCGTGTGGATGATGGCGATCCAGTACATCGACTACCCGGCGGACAACCACAAGCTGGGCTGGAACGAGATGCTCGCCTGGCTGCGGGAAAAACGCTGGCAGAGCATGAGCTTTGGCGGGATCGTCTATCTGGTGCTGCTGATCCCGGTGGTCAACATCCTGATGATGCCGGCGGCGGTGGCTGGTGCGACGCTGTTCTGGGTGCGTGAGCGCGGCGCGGAAAACCTGGTGGCCCTGCAACGCTGAGCGGGTCACAAATCCATCACCACAACGTCACAATGACGACATGGCCTCGGCTGACACTGAGGTCATGACGACAGTTCTGCATATCACCCTGATCACCGAAACCTTCCCACCGGAAATCAATGGCGTGGCCAATACCCTTGGCCGCCTGTGCGATGGATTGCGCGCCCGTGGCCACCAGGTGGAACTGATCCGCCCGCGCCAGGGCAGCGATCAGAGCCGGGTCAGCGACGACGGTCTGCTGCTGTGCCGTGGCTGGCCGTTGCCGGGCTATCCGGGGCTGCAATGGGGCCAGTCGTCGATGCACAAGCTGCTACGGCGCTGGAAGCGCCATCGCCCGGATGTGCTGTACATCGCCACCGAGGGCCCGCTGGGCCTGTCCGCGCTAAGGGCGGCGCGGCGCCTGGGGATTTCCGTGGTGAGCGGTTTCCACACCAACTTCCAGCAGTACTCCAGCCAGTACGGCCTGGGCTTGCTGACGCGCCTGCTGACCCATTATCTGCGCTGGTTCCACAACCGCTCCAAGCTGACCCTGGTGCCCAGCGCCAGCCAGCGCCTGGAACTGGAGCGGCGCAATTTCGAACGCCTGGCGCTGCTGTCGCGCGGGGTCGACAGCCAGCTGTTCCACCCAGCCAAGCGCCTCAACGAGCTGCGCGAAAGCTGGGGCCTGGGCAGCAACGATATCGCGGTGATTCACGTCGGCCGCCTGGCGCCGGAGAAAAACCTGGGCCTGCTCAAGCGCTGCTTCGCCCAGCTACAGAACACTTATCCACAGCAGTCCATGAAATTGATCGTGGTGGGCGATGGCCCGCAACGCGCGGTGCTGCAGAAGGAACTGCCAGACGCAGTGTTCTGCGGCCCGCAACGCGGTGAAGCGCTGGCCAGTCACTATGCCTCGGGGGACCTGTTTCTGTTCCCGAGCCTGACCGAAACCTTTGGCAATGTAGTGCTCGAGGCCCTGGCCTCGGGGCTGGCCGTGGTGGCTTACGACCAGGCCGCGGCGGCCCAGCACATTCGCCATGGCTACAACGGTGTGCTGGCGATGCCCGGGGACGAATGTGCGTTCTGCGATGCGGCCAGTTGGCTGCTGGAGGAGCGCGAGACCTTGCGCCGGGTACGCCTCAATGCCCGCCAGCACGCCAGTCGCCAGGGCTGGGCAGCGATCATCGAGCAGTTTGAAACCCAGCTGCGTGGCGCCTGCCTGGAAGAAACGGGGGTGCCTGAGGGGCGGTTGTTGCCCTGAAAACATCGCGAGCAAGCTCGCTCCTATGCAGACAGTGCCCACTGTAGGCACGAGCTTGCTCGCGATAGCGTTTCCAGCGACTGCGGCTTAGACCAGCGTCATCAAGGCCTCACGGCTGAACGGCAGAATGTCCTGCTCGCGGCCATCACGTACCTTCCGCGCCCAATCCGGATCCACCAGCAACGCGCGCCCTACCGCCACCAGGTCGAACTCGTCGTTGTTCAGGCGCTCCAGGAGCTTTTCCAGGCTCGCCGGCTGCGCCACCTTGTCGGTGTTGACCATGAACTGCAGGAACTCGCCATCGAGGCCGACGCTACCCACGGTGATGGTCGGCTTGCCGGTGAGCTGGCGGGTCCAGCCGGCCAGGTTCAACTCGGAACCCTCGAACTCCGGTTCCCAGAAACGGCGGGTGGAGCAGTGGAAGATATCCACACCGGCGTTCGCCAACGGCTTGAGGAACTCGCCCAGGGCCTCGGGGGTTTGTACCAGGCGGGCGCTGTAGTCCTGCTGCTTCCACTGCGAGAAGCGGAAGATGATCGGGAAATCCGGGCCCACCGCGGCGCGCACGGCCTGGATCAGCTCGATGGCAAACCGCGAGCGCTGGGCCAGGTCGCCACCGTACCCGTCGGTACGGTGGTTGCTGCCTTCCCAGAAGAACTGGTCGATCAGGTAGCCGTGGGCGCCGTGGATCTCCACGCCGTCCATGCCAATGCGCTGGGCATCCTTGGCGGCCTGGGCGAAGGCGGCGATGACTTCGCGGATATCGTCCGGGGTCATGCCATGGACCACCACCTGGCCGTCCTTGAGTTTTTCCGACGGTCCGTAACCCGGCACGCTGGCATCCGGCTCGGTGCCCAGGCGGCGCACGTTGCCCACATGCCACAGCTGCGGAACGATCTTGCCGCCTTCGGCATGCACCGCGTCCACCACCTTCTTCCAGCCGGCCAGGGCCGCTTCGCCATAGAAGCATGGCACGTTCGGATAACCATTGGAGGCCTTGTGCCCGACCGTGGTGCCTTCGGTGATGATCAGGCCGACCCCGGCCGCGGCGCGACGACGGTAGTACTCGATGACTTTCGAGTTCGGTACGCCACCCGGGGAAAACGAACGGGTCATCGGCGCCATCACCACACGGGTCGACAGTTCCAGGGCACCCAGCTGAAAGGGTTTGAACAAGGCTTGAACGGGCATGCTGTACTCCAGGGCTGACGGTCTGAATCGCGGGAAGCGGCAGGTCGGGCGAGTGCGCCGACGGCCTTATGATGGCGATAATATTCCGTGCCCCAGGCAACACCCAGCACTATTGATCAGGGTGATTAAGGTGCCAAAGCGCAGAGAAGCGAAGGGTGCGCGAACGCGCGGTAAAACCGGCCGGGCAGCGGGGCCCGGCGTGCAGATTCAGCTCAAGGCTTTTTCGATGGCCTGGACCACGGCCGGATCGTCGGGTGCGGTGCGTGGGGAGAAACGCGCCAGGACGCGACCGTCCTTGCCCAGCAGGAACTTCTCGAAGTTCCAGGTGATGTCGCCCGGGAATTCCGCCCCTTCGCCCGCCAGCAGACGGTACAACTGATGGCGCTCCGGACCGTTGACGTCCAGCTTGCTGCTCAATGGAAAGGTCACCCCGTAGTTGAGGCTGCAGAACTCCTGGATTTCCTGCTCGGAGCCCGGCTCCTGTCCGGCGAACTGATTGCACGGCAGGCCCAGCACGCTGAACCCCTGGCCTTTGTATTGCTGGTAGAGGTTCTCCAGCGCCGCGTATTGTGGTGTCAGACCACACTTGGAGGCGACGTTGACCACCAGCACGACGTGCCCCTTGAAAGGCGCGAGCGGTAGCTCCTGACCATCCAGGGCTTTCAATTTAAGGTCGTGAAAAGCACTCATGACGAACTCCAGATTCCCGTGTTCTTGCAGAAAACAGCCACTCGACAGTACCGCCTGTTGCCCGGCGACAAAAGCCGCGGACTAAAAAGGCGCCCTCGGGCGCCTCTCCAGTCAGATTTGAGCTTAGCGCAGAAATCAGTGGTGATGGCCACCTTCGCCATGGACGTGACCATGGGCGATTTCTTCCTGGCTGGCGTCACGGATGTCGACAACCTTGACCTTGAAGTTCAGGCGCTGGCCGGCCAGCGGGTGGTTGCCATCGACGGTCACGTCGTCGCCGTCCAGGTCGCGGATGGTGACGATCTGCATCTGGCCGTCCGGAGCGGAAGCGTGGAACTGCATGCCCACTTCCAGTTCGTCGACGCCTTCGAACATGCTGCGGCTCAGGGTGCTGACCAGTTCGGCGGCATATTCGCCGTAGGCATCTTCCGGCTCGACGGCAACGTTCAGCTCGTCGCCGACGTTCTTGCCTTCCAGGGCCTTTTCCAGGCCTGGAATGATGTTCCCTGCGCCATGCAGGTAAACCAGCGGGGCGCCGCCGGCAGAGCTGTCGATGACCTCACCAGCGTCGTTGGTGAGGGTATAGTCGATGGAGACAGCCTTATTGGCGGCGATCAGCATGGGGCGAGACCTTTTGCATAAGAATGAAGAACGTCCAAGTTTAGCGAAGCAATCGCCCGAAAGCGAACGGAACCCGGATAAACGGAACGCGGCGCCAGGCTCGACGATCGTCGGCTTTCGTCAGGATGAAGATGGCCACTGGGTCGTCGAGCTGTCCTGTGGCCATACCCAGCACCTGCGCCACCAGCCGCCCTGGCAATCGCGGGCCTGGATCCTGGATCCGCGCAAACGCATGGAAAAAATAGGCCAGCCCTTTGCCTGCGGTTGGTGCGCACAAGGCTCGGTTAGCGCTAACCTTGGCGCCTGAATTTCCGGTAGAGCAGTACACATAAACGACTCACCGTTGCCATGCACCCTTCGAGAATCCGCATGCAAACTTTTTTTATCGCACCCACCGATTTTGGCGTGGGCCTGACCTCCATCAGCCTCGGGCTGGTGCGTACCCTGGAACGGGCCGGCCTCAAGGTCGGCTTCTTCAAACCCATTGCCCAGCCTCACCCAGGCGATACCGGCCCTGAGCGCTCGACCGAGCTGGTGGCCCGCACCCACGGCCTGAAACCGCCGCAGCCGCTGGGCCTGGCCCATGTCGAACGGATGCTCGGCGACGGCCAGCTGGACGAGTTGCTGGAAGAGATCATCACCCTGTACCAACAGGTGGCCGTCGGCAAGGACGTGCTAGTGGTCGAAGGCATGGTGCCGACACGCAGCGCCAGCTATGCCGCGCGGGTCAACCTGCACCTGGCGAAAAGCCTGGATGCCGAGGTGATCCTGGTGTCCGCCCCGGAAAACGAAGTGCTCACCGAGCTGTCCGGTCGCGTGGAATTGCAGGCGCAGTTGTTCGGCGGACCGCGCGACCCGAAAGTGCTGGGGGTGATCCTCAACAAGGTGCGTACCGACGAAAGCATGGAGGCCTTTTCCGCCCGTCTGAAAGAGCATTCGCCCCTGCTGCGCAGCGGCGACTTCCGCCTGCTCGGCTGCATCCCCTTCCAGCCGGAACTGAACGCGCCGCGCACCCGCGACGTCGCCGACCTGATGGGCGCCCAGGTGCTCAACGCCGGCGACTACGAAAGCCGGCGCATGACCAAGATCATCATTTGTGCGCGCACCATGCGTAACACCGTGGAGCTGCTCAAGCCCGGCGTGCTGGTGGTGACGCCCGGCGATCGCGACGACATCATCCTCGCCGTGAGCCTGGCGGCGATCAACGGCGTGCCCCTGGCCGGGCTGTTGCTGACCAGCGACACCCTGCCCGACCCTCGGATCATGGAGCTGTGCCGCGGTGCCTTGAATGCCGGCCTGCCGGTGCTGTCAGTGAGTACCGGCTCCTATGAAACCGCCAACCAGCTGAACAGCCTGAACAAGGAAATCCCCATCGACGACCGCGAGCGCGCGGAAATCATCACCGACTTCGTCGCCAGCCACCTGGATGCCAAGTGGCTGCACCAACGCTGCGGCACGCCGCGGGAAATGCGCCTGTCGCCGGCGGTGTTCCGCTACCAGTTGATCCAGCGTGCCCAGGAAGCCAACAAGCGCATCGTCCTGCCCGAAGGCAGCGAACCGCTGACCGTGCAGGCCGCGGCGATCTGCCAGGCGCGCGGTATTGCCCGTTGTGTGCTGCTGGCCAGGCCGGCGGACGTCGAGGCGGTCGCCCGGGCCCAGGGCATCGAATTGCCGCCTGGCCTGGAAGTCATCGACCCGGACCAGATCCGCGAACGCTACGTCGAGCCGATGGTCGCGCTGCGCAAGAGCAAGAGCCTCAATGCACCGATGGCCGAACAGCAACTGGAAGATCCGGTGGTGATCGGCACCATGATGCTGGCCCTGGACGAAGTCGACGGCCTGGTTTCCGGCCTGACCCACTCCACCGCCAATACCATCCGCCCGGCCTTGCAGCTGATCAAGACCGCACCGGGCTGCACCCTGGTGTCGTCAGTGTTTTTCATGCTGTTCCCCGAGCAGGTGCTGGTCTACGGCGACTGTGTGATGAACCCGCACCCGAGCGCCAGCGAGCTGGCCGAGATCGCCCTGCAAAGCGCCGACTCGGCGGCCGCGTTCGGCATCACCCCACGGGTGGCGATGATCAGTTACTCCAGCGGCGAGTCGGCCAGCGGCGAAGAAGTGGAGAAAGTCCGCGAAGCCACCCTGCTGGCCCATGAAGCCCAGAACTCGCTGCTGATCGATGGCCCGTTGCAATACGACGCCGCGGCCAACGAAGCCGTGGCCCAGCAACTGGCGCCCAACAGCCAGGTCGCCGGCAAGGCCACGGTCTTCGTGTTCCCCGACCTGAACACCGGCAACACCACCCACAAGGCCGTGCAGCGCAGCGCCGACTGCGTCAGCCTCGGGCCGATGCTGCAAGGCCTGCGCAAGCCGGTGAACGACCTGCCCCGTGGCGCCCAGGTCGACGACATCGTCTACACCATCGCCCTGACCGCGATTCAAGCCGCCAACCGACCTCTGGATGTGTAAATGCTGGATTTTCTACCTGCACCGCTGCGAGGCGTGATCGCCTCGCTGTTGTTGGCGCTCAATACCCTCGTCTGCTGTACGCCGTTGTTCGTGGTGGCGATCTTCAAGTTGCTGCTGCCCTTCCCGGCGGCCCAGCGCTTCACCGACTGGCTGATGAGCCACATCCATGAAGCCTGGATCAGCAGCAACAAGGCCTGGATGAACCTGCTCGGGCACACCCGCTGGCACCTCAGCGGGCTCGACGGCCTGGACTACCGGCACTCGTACCTGATCACCAGCAACCACCAGAGCTGGGTCGACATCATGGTCCTGCAGTACGTGCTCAACCGCCATATCCGCCCACTGAAGTTCTTCCTCAAGCAGGAGCTGATCTGGGTCCCAGTGATTGGCCTCGCCTGGTGGGCCCTGGGTTTTCCGTTCATGAAGCGCTACTCCAAGGCCTACCTGGAAAAACATCCGGAGAAAAAGGGCAAGGACCTGGAGACCACCCGCAAGACCTGCGCGAAATTCCGCGACAACCCGGTGGGTATCTTCAACTTCGTCGAAGGCACACGCTTCACCCAGGCCAAGCATGCGCAACAGGCCTCGCCGTTCCGCTACCTGCTCAAGCCCAAGGCCGGTGGCATCGCCTTCGTGTTGGACGCCATGGGTGAGCAACTGGAATCCATCGTCAACGTGACCATCCACTACCCGGCGGGCCAGCCGGGCTACTGGGACCTGTTGTGCGGCAAGGTCAATGAGGTGGTGGTGCATTTCGAAGAGCTGCCGATTCCACCGCAGTTCATCGGCAAGAACTACGACCAGGATGGCGTGTACCGCCTGGAGTTCCAGGGCTGGATCAACCAGCTGTGGCAGAACAAGGATGCGCTGCTGGAGCAGATGCATCGGGAGTATCCGGGGAAGTAATGACGTGCCTGTAAGGGGCTCATCGCGGGCAAGCCTCACTCCTACACTGGAGCAACACCCTGGCTTCCGTAGGAGCGAGGCTTGCCCGCGATAGCGTTCTCAAGGCCACAAAAAAGCCCGCCGTCGATCACTCGACGGCGGGCTTTTTACTGGGCGCTGAGGCTTAGATCGCGCCGCGCTTGCGCAGTAGTTCCAGCACTTGCTTGACGCCCTCCTCCAGCGACTCGGACTGGGTGTCGATCACCAGATCGGCATCCAGCGGCACGTCGTACGGGAAGGACTCGCCCGGGATGTTATCCCCACCCGCGGCGTACAAGCCCTGCGGATCACGCTCGGCGCAGACCGCCGGCGAAGCCTGGACGTAGACCGTCAGCAGACGCTCCTTGCCGATCAGCTCCCTGGCCTGCTCACGGCCTTCCGCACTCGGCGCGACGAACGCCGCCAGGGTCAGCAGGCCGGCTTCGTTGAACTGACGCGCCACGTGGGCGGCACGCCGCCAGTTCTCGGTGCGCCCGGCGCGATCCTGAGGCAGGCCTTTGTTCAGGTCGTGACGCAGGTTCTGGCCATCGAGGACGAACACCGCACGGCCCATGTCGAACAGCTTGCGCTCGACCGCGTAGGCCAGGGTGCTCTTGCCGGCGCCGGACAGGCCGCTGAACAGCACGGTAGCCGGTTGTTGGCCGAAGCGTTGGGCGCGCTCCTCGGTGGCGACATGCGCCAGCTTGCCATGGTGCGTGCTGCTGCCATGCACCACAGGCTGGGCGACGATCATGCCGGCGCCGACGGTGCCGTTGGTCAAGCGGTCGATGACGATGAAGGCACCGGTGGTGCGGTTGCTGTCGTAACCATCGAGGGCGATCGGCGCGTCGAGGGCGATCTTGACCTTGCCGATCTCGTTCAGCTGCAGAGCGCTGGCCGGACCTTCTTCAAGGGTGTTCACGTCGACCTTGTTGACGATGCTGGCGATGGAGCCCGGCACGTAACTGGTGGCGCGCTTGATGTCGTATTTCTTGCCCGGCAGCATCGGCTCTTCGGCCATCCATACCAGCATGGCTTCGAAGCTGTCGGTCACCGGCGGTACGTTATCGGCATGCACCAGCAGGTCGCCACGGGAGATGTCGATCTCGTCTTCCATGGTCAGGGTCACGGCCTGGCCCGGGCCGGCATGCTCCAGCTCGCCTTCGAAGGTAACGATGGACTTCACCCGGCTGCTCTTGCCCGACGGCAGCACCACGACTTCGTCGCCCTTGTGCACGATGCCGCTGGCCAGGGTCCCGGCGAAACCACGGAAGTTCAGGTTCGGACGGTTGACGTACTGCACCGGGAAGCGCAGGTCGGTGAAGTTGCGGTCGCCCGCCACTTCCACGGTCTCGAGGATTTCCATCAGCGACTGGCCGGTGTACCACGGCGAGCGCTCGGACTTGTTCACCACGTTGTCGCCCTTGAGGGCCGACATCGGCACGAAGTGCAGGCTGGTGGGCTTCATCTTCAGGCCTTCGGCGAACTTCAGGTAGTCGGCCTTGATCGACTCGAACACACCCTGGTCGAAGTTCTTGAGGTCCATCTTGTTGATGGCCACGACGATGTGCTTGATGCCCAGCAGGGAGGCGATGAAGCTGTGGCGACGGGTCTGGGTCTGTACGCCGTAGCGAGCGTCCACCAGGATGATCGCCAGGTCACAGGTGGAAGCGCCGGTGGCCATGTTGCGGGTGTACTGCTCATGGCCGGGGGTGTCGGCGATGATGAATTTGCGCTTGGCGGTGGAGAAGTAGCGGTAGGCGACATCGATAGTGATGCCCTGCTCACGCTCGGCCTGCAGGCCGTCGACCAGCAGCGCCAGGTCGATGTCGTCACCGGTGGTGCCGACTTTTTTCGAGTCGCGGGTAATGGCTTCCAGATGGTCTTCGTAGATCATCTTCGAGTCGTGCAGCAGGCGACCGATCAGGGTGCTCTTGCCGTCGTCGACGTTACCGCAGGTCAAGAAGCGCAGCAGTTCTTTGCGTTCGTGCTGGGCCAGGTAGGCGAGGATGTCCTCGCTGATCAATTCGGATTGATGCGACATGTTAGACCCTACTTAGAAATAGCCCTGACGTTTCTTGTCTTCCATGGAACCGGCGCCATCATGATCGATGACCCGGCCCTGGCGCTCGGAAGTTCGCGTCAGGAGCATTTCCTGAATGATGTCCGTCAGGCTTTCGGCCTCGGACTCCACCGCGCCCGTCAACGGGTAGCAGCCAAGGGTACGGAAACGCACCTTCTTCTTGACGATGCGGGCCTTCTCCTCGTCGGAGAGGTGCTCGAGGATGCGCTCGTCGTCGATCATGATCAGGGTACCGTTCTTCTCGATCACTTCGCGCTCGGCGGCGAAGTACAGCGGCACGATCGGGATACCTTCGAGATAGATGTATTGCCAGATGTCCAGCTCGGTCCAGTTCGACAGCGGGAAGACGCGGATCGACTCGCCCTTGTTGACCTTGCCGTTGTAGACGTTCCACAGCTCGGGACGCTGGTTCTTCGGGTCCCAGCGATGCTTGCTGTCGCGGAACGAGTACACGCGCTCCTTGGCGCGGGACTTCTCTTCGTCACGCCGGGCACCGCCGAACGCCGCATCGAAACCGTACTTGTCCAGCGCCTGCTTGAGGCCCTCGGTTTTCATGATGTCGGTGTGCTTGGCACTGCCATGGGTGAAGGGGTTGATACCCTGCGCAACGCCTTCCGGGTTGACGTGGGTGATCAGTTCCAGGCCCAGCTCTTCGACCATGCGATCGCGGAACTTGTACATCTCCTGGAACTTCCACTGGGTGTCGACGTGCATCACCGGAAACGGCAGCTTGCCCGGGAAGAACGCCTTGCGCGCCAGGTGCAGCATCACGGCGGAGTCTTTACCGATGGAGTACAGCATCACCGGGTTGTCGAACTCGGCGGCCACCTCGCGGATGATGTGGATGCTTTCCGCCTCCAGCTGTTTCAGATGCGTCAGTTTGTCGACCATGGCTACTCACGAAAGCTTTCTTATGGACGGCCTGCGGGCCGTGTTCGAGCGGGGCATGCTAGCACAGCGACCTCTTCTAATCAGGACGCCGGCTAGATCGAAACGGTATATGAATATACCCGCCTGTTTGTTGTGTTTACGCCTATCTGTAGCTGCTGCCGCAGGCTGCGATCGACTGCGCAGCAGACGTGCTCTTGAAGGCCCTGGGGGCATTGTTGCAGCCTGCGGCAGCGGTTACAGGACAAGGCTTTATATAGGGTTCGGGCAGTCGATGAACAAGTGCTCGAGGGCGAAGCGGCGGGCCAGGTAATCACCCAGCGCCTGCACGCCGTAACGCTCGGTGGCGTGATGACCGGCGGCGATAAAACTGATGTCGTTTTCCCGGGCGCTGTGGAAGGTCTGCTCCGAGGCCTCGCCGCTCAGGTACAGATCGACCCCGGCCAGCACCGCCTGGTCGATGTAGCCCTGGCCGCCGCCGGTGCACCAGCCGACACGCCGGATCATCTTGCTGCCTTCGACCACCAGCGGCTCGCGCCCCATCGTTTCCTGGACCTTGCGGGCAAAGTCCCGCGCGGTCATGGGCTCGGCAAGGGAACCGACCAGCCCGACGACCTTCAGGTTGTCCGGGTCCAGTGGACCTTCCACGGTAATATCCAGTTGCCGCGCCAGTTGCACGTTGTTGCCGACGTCCGGATGCAGGTCCAGCGGCAGGTGATAAGCCAGCAGGCTGATATCGTGCTTGAGCAGGGTTTTCAGCCGACGCTGCTTCATGCCAGTGATGCAGGGGTTCTCGCCTTTCCAGAAATAGCCGTGATGCACCAGCACCAGATCGGCATTGGCCTCCACCGCGGCGTCGAGCAATGCCTGGCTGGCCGTGACGCCGCTGACGATGCGCAGCACCTGTGGCCGCCCTTCGACCTGCAAGCCATTGGGGCAGTAATCGGCAATTCGCGAACTGCCCAGGTAGCGGTCCGCCTCCTCTACCAGAGTGCTCAGGGCAACGGCCATAAAAGACTCCTAAATATCCCGTTCAGAGGCGCGCGCGGCCTCGTATAATGCGCGACATTATGGGCCGTCCCGGGCGGCCTGCAACCTCTCAGGACTTGCTCAATGCTCAAGGCTCTGCGTTTTTTTGGCTGGCCACTGTTGGCCGGCGTGCTTATCGCGTTGCTGATAATTCAGCGTTACCCGCAATGGGTCGGCCTGCCCAGCCTGGACGTCAACCTGCAGCAAGCCCCGCAAACCAAGGCGCTTCGACAAGGCCCGGTGTCCTATGCCGATGCCGTGGCGATCGCCGCGCCGGCGGTGGTCAACCTGTACACCACCAAGGTCATCAACAAACCGGCGCACCCGTTGTTCGAGGACCCGCAGTTCCGCCGCTTCTTCGGCGACAACCTGCCCAAGCAACAGCGCATGGAATCGAGCCTGGGTTCCGGGGTGATCATGAGCCCCGAAGGTTATCTGCTGACCAACAACCACGTGACCTCCGGCGCCGAGCAGATTGTAGTGGCGCTCAAGGACGGTCGTGAAACCCTGGCCCACGTAATCGGCAGCGACCCGGAAACCGACCTGGCGGTCCTCAAGATCGACCTGAAGAACCTGCCCTCGATCACCGTCGGGCGCTCCGACAGCATTCGCATCGGCGACGTGACCCTGGCCATCGGCAACCCGTTCGGGGTCGGCCAGACGGTGACCATGGGCATCATCAGCGCCACCGGGCGCAATCAGCTGGGCCTGAACAACTACGAAGACTTCATCCAGACCGACGCGGCGATCAACCCGGGCAACTCCGGCGGCGCGCTGGTGGATGCCAACGGCAACCTGACCGGGATCAACACGGCGATCTTCTCCAAGTCCGGCGGCTCCCAGGGCATTGGCTTCGCCATCCCGATCAAGCTGGCCATGGAGGTGATGAAGTCGATCATCGAGCACGGCCAGGTGATTCGTGGCTGGCTGGGCATCGAGGTGCAACCGCTGACTCAGGAACTGGCCGAATCGTTCGGCTTGTCCGGGCGACCGGGCATCGTGGTGGCAGGGATTTTCCGCGACGGTCCGGCGCAAAAGGCCGGCATGCAGTTGGGTGACGTGATTCTCAGCATCGATGGCGAACCGGCCGGCGATGGCCGTCGCTCGATGAACCAGGTGGCGCGGATCAAACCCAGCGACAAGGTCAGCATCCAGGTGATGCGCAACGGCAAGGAGCTCAAGCTCACCGCCGAGATCGGCCTGCGCCCGCCACCGGCGCCGGTCAAGGAAAACGAGTAAAAGCATCGCGGGCCAGCTTCGCTCCTGCAGGAGCGAGCTGGCCCGCGGTAGGGCTTACAGCCCGCCCAGGCCGTCGATCAGGGCCTGGTTCTGCTCCGGCGTGCCGATACTGATCCGCAGGAACTGGGCAATCCGCTCCTGCTTGAAGTGCCGGACAATCACCCCCTGCTCCCGCAGCTTGGCCGCCAGGCCCACCGCATCGTGTTGCGGATGACGGGCGAAGATGAAGTTGGCGGCCGACGGCAGCACTTCAAAGCCCTTGGCACGCAACTGCGCCACCACCTGCTCGCGGCTGTCGATCACCAGTTGGCAGGTCTTGGCGAAGTACTCGCGATCCTCGAACGCCGCCGCGGCGCCGACTATCGCCAGGCGATCCAGCGGGTAAGAGTTGAAGCTGTTCTTGATCCGCTCCAGCGCCTCGATCAGGTCCGGGTGCCCCACCGCCAGGCCGACACGCAGGCCCGCCAGCGAACGGGACTTGGACAGGGTCTGGGTTACCAGCAGGTTCGGGTAACGGTCCACCAGGCTGATGGCGGTTTCACCGCCGAAGTCGATGTACGCCTCGTCCACCACCACGACCGAATCGGGGCTGGCCTCAAGGATCTGCTCGACGGCCTCCAGGGCCAGCAGGCAGCCGGTCGGCGCGTTCGGGTTGGGGAAGATGATCCCACCGTTCGGCCTGGCGTAATCGGCTGGGCGGATCTGGAACTGCTCGTCCAGCGGCACCGCCTCGAAGTCGATGCCGTACAGGCCGCAATACACCGGATAGAAGCTGTAGCTGATGTCCGGGAACAGCAGCGGCTGGTCGTGCTGCAGCAAGCCGTGGAAGATGTGCGCCAGCACTTCGTCGGAACCGTTGCCGAGGAACACCTGGTTGCTCTGTACTCCGTAATACCGGGCCACCGCCTGCTTGAGCAGGTCGCCGTTGGGGTCCGGGTACAGGCGCAGGTTGTCGTTCAGTTCGCCCTGCATCGCGGCCAGCGCCTTGGGCGAAGGGCCGTAAGGGTTTTCGTTGGTGTTGAGCTTGACCAGCTTGGTCAGCTTCGGCTGTTCGCCCGGCACATAGGGCACCAAGTCCTTAACGAACGGACTCCAGAATCTACTCATGCTTATTGCCCCTGTTCCTGGTCAGCGATGATCCGGTATTCCGCACTGCGGGCATGGGCGCTCAACGACTCGCCACGGGCCAGCACCGAGGCGGTCTTGCCCAGTTCGGAAGCGCCCTGCTCCGAACAGAAAATGATCGACGAACGTTTCTGGAAGTCATACACCCCCAGTGGCGAGGAGAACCGCGCCGTGCCGGAAGTCGGCAACACGTGGTTCGGGCCCGCGCAGTAGTCGCCCAGGGCCTCGGAGGTGTGACGGCCCATGAAGATCGCACCGGCGTGACGGATCTGCGGCAGCCAGGCCTGGGGATCGGCGACGGACAGTTCAAGGTGCTCCGGAGCGATGCGGTTGGCCACTTCGATGGCTTGTTGCATGTCACGCACCTGGATCAGGGCGCCACGGCCGTTGATCGAGGTATTGATGATTTCCGCGCGCTCCATGGTCGGCAGCAGCTTGGCGATGCTGGCGGCGACCTGATCGAGGAACGCCGCGTCCGGGCTGACCAGGATCGCCTGGGCGTCTTCGTCGTGCTCGGCCTGGGAGAACAGGTCCATGGCGATCCAGTCCGGATCGGTCAGGCCATCGCACACCACCAGAATCTCCGAAGGACCGGCGATCATGTCGATGCCGACCTGGCCAAACACGTGCCGCTTGGCGGTGGCCACATAGATGTTGCCCGGGCCGACCACCTTGTCCACCTGCGGCACGCTCTCGGTACCGTAGGCCAGGGCGGCAACGGCCTGGGCGCCACCGATGGTGAACACCCGGTCGACGCCGGCGATGCACGCCGCGGCCAGCACCAGCTCATTGACCTCGCCACGCGGGGTCGGCACCACCATCACCACTTCGGCGACCCCGGCGACTTTGGCCGGGATGGCATTCATCAACACCGAGGATGGATAAGACGCCTTGCCGCCCGGTACATACAGGCCGGCGCGATCCAGCGGCGTGACCTTCTGGCCCAGCACCGTGCCATCGGCCTCGGTGTAGCTCCAGGAGTCCTGTTTCTGCTTTTCGTGGTAGCTGCGCACCCGTGCCGCAGCTTTCTCCAGGGCTTCGCGCTGGGCCACGGTGATCCGGGTCAGGGCCAGCTCCAGGCGCTCGCGCGGCAGGATCAGGTCGGCCATGGAGGCCACTTGCAGGCCGTCGAAACGCTGTGTGAACTCCACCAGCGCCGCGTCGCCGCGCTCGCGCACCGCCTTGATGATATCCAGCACCCGCTGATTGACCGAGTCGTCAGACACACTTTCCCAGCTCAGCAGATGATCCAGATGATGGGCGAAATCCGGGTCAGCAGCGTTGAGTCGGCGAATTGCAGTGGGAGCGGTCATAGCGAGGGCCTCATTGAATGGCTAATGCTCAGGCACCCTAAGCTACCAGTCCATTCGCGCGGGCACCTGAGAAAATTGGCTATGACACGGATAGACGGGCGCGGCTAGCGCCGCGCGAGTGAATCAACCGCGGTGTCGCGACTCCACTGCTTTGCGCAGGGTGTCGATCAGTGCCTGGATGCGGGCGTGCTGCATTTTCATGGAGGCCTTGTTGACCACCAGGCGGGAACTGATCATGGAAATCAGCTCCTGGGGCTCCAGGCCATTGGCCCGCAGGGTGTTGCCGGTGTCGACCACGTCGATGATCTTGTCCGCCAAGCCGATCAGCGGCGCCAGCTCCATCGAGCCATACAGCTTGATGATGTCGACCTGGCGACCCTGCTCGGCGTAGTAGCGCTTGGCAACGTTGACGAATTTGGTGGCGACGCGCAGGCGGCCCTTGGGCTCGACCGCGCCGATGGCACCGGCAGTCATCAGCTTGCACTGGGCGATCTGCAAGTCCAGCGGCTCGTACAGGCCCTGGCCGCCGTATTCCATCAGCACATCTTTACCAGCCACGCCGAGGTCGGCGGCACCATGTTCGACATAGGTCGGCACGTCGGTGGCGCGCACGATCAGCAAGCGCACGTCGGCCTGGGTCGTGGGGATGATCAGCTTGCGGCTCTTGTCCGGATTCTCGGTGGGCACGATGCCGGCTTCAGCCAGAAGCGGCAAGGTGTCATCAAGGATGCGGCCCTTGGACAGTGCGATGGTCAACATGGGAAACGTAAGTCCTTATCAGGATACTCATGCCCGGTCGCAAACGGCGCCAGACACACATCGAGCCTGAACACAGGCTCGACTTGGAACCAAACCTTGGGGCACGTCCCTGTGCCCATCACGCAAACTAGCCCGGTACGCGGCGGATCTTGGCGCCGAGCATCTGCAGCTTCTCTTCGATGCACTCGTAACCACGGTCGATGTGGTAGATGCGATCGATCAGGGTGTCGCCTTCGGCCATCAGGGCCGAGATCACCAGGCTGGCCGAAGCCCGCAGGTCGGTGGCCATGACGGGCGCGCCCTTGAGGATTTCGGTCCCGGTGACGATGGCGGTGTTGCCTTCGACCTGGATCTTCGCGCCCATGCGGTGCAGTTCGTAGACGTGCATGAAGCGGTTTTCGAAGATGGTCTCGATCACCGCGCCCGTGCCTTCGGCAATGGCGTTGAGCGAGATGAACTGGGCCTGCATGTCGGTCGGGAACGCCGGGTACGGCGCGGTACGCACGTTGACCGCCTTCGGACGCTTGCCGTGCATGTTCAGCTCGATCCAGTCCTCGCCGGTGGTGACTTCGGCGCCGGATTCCTTGAGCTTTTCCAGGACGGCTTCGAGGATGGTCGGATCGGTGTCCTTGACCTTCACGCGGCCGCCAGTCACGGCGGCGGCGACCAGGTAGGTGCCGGTCTCGATACGGTCAGGCATGACCTTGTAGATCGCCGAGTGCAGGCGCTCGACACCATCGATGGTGATGGTGTCGGTACCGGCGCCGGAAACCTTGGCGCCCATGGCGTTGAGGAAGTTCGCCAGGTCGACCACTTCAGGTTCGCGGGCGGCGTTCTGCAGCACGCTGCGGCCCTTGGCCAGGGCGGCGGCCATCATGATGTTCTCGGTACCGGTCACACTCACGGTATCGAAGAAGAAGTGCGCACCGCGCAGGCCGCCTTCAGGCGCCTTGGCCTTGATGTAGCCGCCTTCGACGTCGATCACCGCGCCCATGGCCTCCAGGCCGCGGATGTGCAGGTCGACCGGACGCGAACCGATGGCGCAACCGCCAGGCAGTGCGACTTCGGCTTCGCCGAAACGGGCAACCATCGGGCCCAGAACCAGGATCGAGGCGCGCATGGTCTTGACCAGCTCGTACGGCGCGACCAGGGTCTTGATGGTGCGCGGGTCGATTTCGACGCTGAGTTTCTCGTCGATCACAGGCTCAATGCCCATGCGCCCGAACAGCTCGATCATGGTGGTGATGTCGTGCAGGTGCGGCAGGTTGGCGACCGTGACCGGGCCATCGCACAGCAGGGTTGCAGCCAGAATCGGCAGGGCAGAGTTCTTTGCCCCGGAAATGCGGATCTCGCCATCAAGACGAACGCCGCCGGTAATAATCAATTTATCCATAAGAATCTCGACGCCCTTGGGCTCAGGTGCGCTCGGCCCAGGCCGCGCTGCTGAAAAATTTCATAGTGACCGCATGGATGCTGCCATCGGCGATCCACGGGTTCAAATGGGCATAGATGCTCTGCTGACGCTTGACCGGACTCAAGGCCACCAGTTCGTCACTGATCACGTTCAACTGAAAGTTGCAGCCTTCGCCCTCAACTTCTACCTGAACGGATGAAAGAGTCTCGGACAGCTTTCCTTCAAGGAAGCTCTTCACTTCGTTGGCCTGCATGCTCAACCTCAATCGGCGCCCTGTGCGCGCGGGTCGGACATCATACAAAAAAGCCCCGCGCCTGCGAACCCCGCATAGCAGGACTCTGACGGGGGGCTTGCTTGTCGATGGGTGACTAAGGCTGCGCCAGCAGCTCGGTCAAACCGGAAACCTCGGCGATTTCGCGCATGTCTTCAGGCAACGCACGAATGCTGACGGCCTTGCCGGCTGCCGCGGCATCGCGCATGAAGGCCAGCAGCAACGACAAGCCGACGCTGCTGGACTTCTCTACCGCCGAACAGTCGAGCACCAGCGCCGCCGCGGTGCTCGACGCGATCAGGGCCTGCCCCTGCTTGCGCAGGCCCGGGCCGGAGCGATAGTCCAGCACACCGCTGATCAGCAGTTCGCCGGCTTCACCCAGACGGACGGCCGACTCACTCATTGCGTGACCTTCTCAGGCGAGTTTTCGGTCGCTTCCTTGGCCTTGGCCACTTCGCCGGCCCAGTTATTGATGGTCTTGTCCAGGTCGTTGCCATTGCGCTGCATGGCATCGGCGAACTGATCGCGGAACAGCTTGCCGATATTGATGCCGTTGATGATCACGTTGCGCAGCTTCCACTCGCCGTTGATCTTCTCCAGCGTGTAGGACACAGGATAGATCGCACCGTTGCTGCCCTTGACCGTCATGCCGACGCTGGTACGGTCGCCCGACTCGTCCCTGGCAGGATCAACGACGATGCCCTGGTTGTTGTACTCCAGCAAGGCGTTGCCATAGAACTGGAACAGGCCCTTCTTGAAGTTTTCTTCAAAGGTGCGCATCTGTTCCGGCGTGGCTTTACGCGAGTACTTGACCGTCATGATGCTCTTGGAAATACCTTCGGCATCCACGACCGGACCCACGATGCTGTTCAGCGCCGCATAAAAGTCTTGCGGGTCCTGCTTGTACTTCTCTTTATTGGCGGCCAGGTCGGCCAGCAGACGGTTGGTGGTGTCCTGTACCAGATCATGCGCGGAAGGCGCCGCCACGGCGTGAGCCATCAACGGCAACGCCGCCAGTAATACCAACAGGCTACGTCGCAAGGTAGAGATCATGAAAAAGTCCTCATTTGGCGTCTTTGCTAACGGTATTGAGCAGGAATTTACCGATCAGGTCCTCAAGCACCAGTGAAGACTGAGTGTCGTGGATGGTCCCGCCATCCTTGAGCAACGTGTCTTCGCCGCCGACGCTGATACCGATGTATTTCTCGCCAAGCAGCCCAGCGGTCAGGATAGATGCAGTCGAGTCGGTCGGCAGGTTATCTACGCGCTTTTCCAACTGCAGCGTGACCCGACCGGTGAAACTGTCGCGGTCCAGATCGATAGCCGTGACCTTGCCGATGGTCACACCGGCCATGGTCACCTTAGCTCTGACCGTCAAACCGGCGATATTGTCGAAATAGGCGTAAAGTTTATAAGTATCGGTGCTCGAGGTCGGGGACAAGCCACTGACCCGCAAGGCAAGCAACAGCAAAGCCAGGATGCCGGCCAGCAGGAAAAGGCCGACACCGATTTCCAGGGTGCGGTTTTGCATCAGAAATCTCCAAACATCAAGGCGGTCAGAATAAAGTCCAGGCCGAGTACAGCCAACGAGGCGTACACAACGGTCTTGGTAGTGGCACGACTGATACCCTCTGAAGTGGGCTCGCAGTCATAGCCTTGGAATACGGCGATCCAGGTCACGACAAAGGCAAAAACGATGCTCTTGATGATGCCGTTGAGCACGTCCTCATTGAACGTCACGCTGTTTTGCATGTTCGACCAGTAGGAACCTTCATAGACCCCCAGCCAGTCGACGGCCACCCACGAACCGCCCCAGATGCCCACCACGCTGAAGATAATCGCCAGCAACGGCAGGGAAATGAAACCGGCCCACAGACGTGGCGCGACAATGTATTTGAGTGGGTCGACGCCGATCATCTCCAGGCTGGAGAGCTGTTCGGTGGCTTTCATGTTGCCGATTTCCGCGGTCAGCGCCGAGCCAGCCCGACCGGCGAAGAGCAATGCCGTGACCACCGGCCCCAGTTCACGCAGCAGGGTCAGGGCGACCATCTGCCCCACTGCTTGCTCCGAACCGTAGCTGGACAGGATATTGAAGCCCTGCAGCGCCAGTACCATGCCGATGAATATCCCGGAGACCACGATGATCACCAGGGACATCACGCCCACCGAATGCAACTGCTTGACCAACAGGCCGAAGCTGCCGCCGATACTGCCGCGGCCGAACAACACGTGAAACAGCATCAGGCTCGAACGCCCGAGCACCGCGAGAACGTCGATGCCCGAGTGGCCGAACAGACGAATTCGCTCCAATAAAGATACTTTGCGCATCAGCGCGTCCCCAGAAGATCTGCGCGGTAATCCGGCGCGGGAAAGTGAAAGGGTACCGGACCGTCGGGGTCGCCTTTCATGAACTGGCGGATCCGCGGGTTATCGGAATCCATCAACTCGTCGGGCGTGCCCTGCCCCAGCACCTGGCCGTCGCCCACCACATAGATGTAGTCGGCGATGCTCGCGGTTTCCGCCAGATCATGGGAAACCACGATGCTGGTGATACCCAGCGCGTCGTTGAGCAGACGGATCAGGCGCACCAGCACGCCCATGGCGATGGGGTCCTGGCCTACGAAGGGCTCGTCGTACATGAGGATCTGCGGGTCCAGCGCGATGGCCCGGGCCAGGGCCACACGACGCTTCATGCCGCCGGACAGCTCGTCGGGCATCAGGTCGATGGCACCGCGCAACCCGACCGCCTGCAACTTGAGCAGAACGATATCGCGGATCATTTCATCCGGCAGTTGGGTATGAACGCGCAGCGGAAAGGCGACGTTCTCGAACACATCGAGATCGGTGAACAGCGCGCCGCTCTGGAACAGCACGCCCATCTGCTTGCGGGCGTCGAACAGATCACCGCGCGACAATTTGGGCAGGTTCTGGCCGTTGACCCAGACCTCACCGCTGCTGGGGCGCAATTGCGCGCCCATCAACCGCAGGAGCGTGGTCTTGCCGCAACCGGAAGGCCCCATGATGCCGGTGACCTTGCCCCGCGGAATACGGATATCGACATTATTGAAGATGCTGCGCGCACCGCGCTTGAAGGACAGTCCCTTCAGCTCGACCGCGTAGGCGTTATCGGCACTCATCTAAACTCCTTGCGATGCAGCCTCTCACTCGGACGCTTGGCTCCCTGCCGGGAGTACATGCACCCGGGGCAGGCCGAACTGGCGGCGAACTATATCACTGCTGATACGGAGCCCCCAAGGCCGAAGCCATGCGTGTTCAGGATCACGACAGGCTAAAACGGGCTTTACAGGGCAATTCCAGCCTATAGAAGGACAAAGGCTGACGAACTTGCGTGAGGGAATCGATCATTACCGCTATAATCGCCGCCTTTTCATCAGGCTATACGATTTCTGACATGAGCCAATCCAGCGACCTGATTCAATCGGCACAACGCACCGTCCGCCTCGAGATAGAAGCCGTGCAAGGCTTGCTGCCACATATCGACGCAGATTTCGTACGCGCTTGCGAGATGATTCTGGCCAGCAAAGGCCGCGTAGTTGTGGTCGGCATGGGCAAGTCCGGGCACATCGGCAACAAGATCGCCGCCACCCTGGCCAGCACCGGCACCACCGCGTTTTTTGTCCATCCGGCCGAAGCCAGCCACGGCGACATGGGCATGATTACCCGGGACGACGTGATCCTGGCCCTGTCCAATTCCGGCTCGACCAATGAAATCGTAACCCTGTTGCCACTGATCAAGCGCCTGGGCATCCAGTTGATCAGCATCACCGGCAACCCCGATTCGGCGCTGGCCAAGGCCGCCGAGGTCAACCTCAACGTCCAGGTCAAGCAAGAGGCCTGCCCGCTGAACCTGGCCCCGACCTCCTCGACCACCGCCGCCCTGGTCATGGGCGACGCCCTGGCCGTGGCGCTGCTGGAAGCCCGCGGCTTCACCGCCGAAGACTTCGCCTTCTCCCATCCGGGCGGCGCGCTGGGCCGGCGCCTGCTGCTGAAGGTCGAGAACGTCATGCATGCCGGCGAGCAACTGCCACAGGTCCAGCGTGGCACGCTGCTCAAGGATGCCTTGATGGAAATGACCCGCAAGGGCCTGGGCATGACCGTCATTGTCGAGGCCGACGGACGCCTGGCGGGGGTCTTCACCGACGGCGACCTGCGCCGCACCTTGGACCGCACCATCGACATTCACCACACCACCATCGATGAAGTCATGACCGTTCACGGCAAGACCGCCCGTGCTGAAATGCTGGCGGCCGAAGCCCTGAAAATCATGGAGGACAATCGAATCAACGCCCTGGTCGTGGTGGACAAGGACGATCGCCCGATCGGCGCCTTCAACCTGTCCGACCTGCTGCGCGCGGGAGTCATGTAATGAGTACGGATCTGCTGCAACGCGGCAAGAACATCAAGCTGGCGGTATTCGACGTCGACGGCGTACTGACCGACGGTCGCCTGTACTTCCTCGAAGACGGCAGCGAATTCAAGACCTTCAACACCCTCGACGGCCAAGGCATCAAGATGCTGATGGCCACGGGCGTGCAGACGGCAATCATCAGCGGCCGCAAGACGCCGGTCGTCGAGCGTCGGGCGAAAAACCTGGGGATTCCCCACCTGTTTCAGGGGCGCGAAGACAAACTGGTAGTGCTGGACGGGCTTCTTGCCCAACTGGGCCTAAGCTATGAGCAAGTCGCCTACCTGGGCGACGATCTGCCGGACCTGCCAGTGATCCGCCGGGTCGGCCTGGGCATGGCCGTCGCCAATGCCGCCCGATTTGTCCGTGAACACGCCCATGGCGTCACCCAGGCCCGTGGCGGCGAAGGTGCCGCCCGCGAGTTCTGCGAGTTGATCCTGCGCGCCCAAGGCAGCCTTGAAGCGGCCCACGCCGCCTACTTATAGAGCCTCCCATGCTGAGCAAAAAGATTCGCAACATACTGATCTTCGGCATCATCACCGTGCTGTTCCTGGCGGTGGGGTACTGGAACATCAGCCCGGAACGCTTCCTCGACAAGCCGGTCGCGCAGGTCGACGAAAGCGCCATCGACTACTACGCCATCAACGCCCGTAGCGTGCAGTACCTGCCCGACGGCAAGCTGCAGTACGAAATGACTTCCGACAAGGTCGAACACCTCAAGGCCACCGAGGTGACCCTGCTGACCAAGCCGGACCTGCAGATGTATCGCGGCACCACCTTCCCCTGGCACGTCCAGAGCGAGCGCGGCGAAGTCAATCCGGATGGCACCCAGGTCGAGTTGATCGATTCGGTACGGGTTTCCCGCACCGACGAGAAAAATCGCAACCTGCTGATCACCACGACCCGCATGACAGTATTCCCGCAGAAGCAATATGCGCAGACCGATCAAGACGTTAGAATCGACGGCGCCGGCGGCGTGACGACTGGCAAGGGAATGAAAGCGTATTTGAAAGACGGCAGGATGAACCTGCTATCGAACGTAAGAGGACAGTATGAGGCTCGTTAAAACCCTCCCTATTTTGCTCGGTCTGGGCGCAGCACTGGGAAGCGTGAGCGCCTGGTCTCTGCCGAACGATAGCCAGCAACCGATCCGCATCCAGGCCGACGACGCTCAACTGGACGACAAGAATGGCGTAGCCACCTACAGGGGCGACGTGATCATCACCCAGGGCTCGATGAAGGTCACCGGCAATACCGTGACCATCACCCGCACCCAGGCCGGTGACATCGACGTGGTGACCTCGGTGGGCAACCTGGCCTACTTCGAACAGCTTCAAACCCAGGGCGATACCAAGCCGGTCCAGGGCTACGGCGTGACCATCCAGTACCATGCCGCGCAGAACCGCGTCGTACTGATCGACCGCGCCAAAGTCGTCGACAAGGACGGCAACATCACCCAGGGCGAGAAAATCGTCTACGACACCAACAAGAAGCTGGCCAGCGCCGGTCGCGCCACCGGCAGCAAGGTCACCGAGTCGCGCCCACGGATCGACATGGTCATCCAGCCGAAAAAGAAAACTGACGAGCAAAAGGCCCAGTAATGGCAACTCTGAAAGCTCAGCACCTGGCCAAGAGCTACAAGAGCCGCCAGGTCGTGCGTGACGTCAGCCTGTCCATCGACAGCGGCCAGATCGTCGGCTTGCTCGGCCCCAACGGCGCCGGCAAGACCACCTGCTTCTACATGATCGTCGGCCTGGTCCAGGCCGATCAGGGTCGCATCCTGATCGACGACCTGGATGTCAGCCACCAGCCGATGCACGGCCGCGCCCGCGCCGGGATCGGCTACCTGCCGCAGGAAGCCTCGATCTTCCGCAAGCTCTCGGTGGCCGACAACATCATGGCCATCCTCGAGACCCGCAAGGAGCTCGACAAGGCCGGCCGTCGCCAGGAACTGGAAAGCCTGCTGCAGGAGTTCCACATCAGCCACATTCGCGACAACCTGGGCATGAGCCTTTCCGGCGGCGAACGTCGCCGTGTGGAAATCGCCCGCGCACTGGCCACCGCCCCCAAGTTCATCCTGCTCGACGAACCCTTCGCCGGCGTGGACCCGATCTCGGTAGGCGACATCAAGCAGATCATTCATCACCTGAAGGCCAAGGGCATCGGCGTACTCATCACCGACCACAACGTCCGTGAAACCCTGGATATCTGTGAAACCGCCTACATCGTCAACGACGGTCAACTGATCGCCGAAGGCGACGCCGAAACCATCCTAGCCAACGAGCTGGTCAAGGAAGTTTACCTGGGCCATGAGTTCCGCTTGTAAGCCCTGAGGTGTTTGGCTGGTCGCCAGAGCGCCCGCCCCAATAGAACCCTGCTGTTTTTATTGTTACAGCGCTCTAGGCAAACACTTCAGTTTCAGGCATATAATTTGCTTATGTTTGGCGCTCACGCGCCCTGTAGTGGATGGCGCATGTGCGCCGGCGAATAAGGTGTTAAGCCCCTGCCATGAAACCATCGCTAGTCCTCAGAATGGGCCAGCAGCTGACGATGACACCGCAGCTGCAACAGGCCATCCGCCTGCTCCAATTGTCGACCCTGGACCTGCAACAGGAAATCCAGGAGGCCCTGGAGTCCAACCCGATGCTCGAGCGCCAGGAAGAAGGCGACGACTTCGATAGCACCGATCCGCTGGCCGACAACGCCGAGCAGAAGCCCAATACCGATATCCAGGAACCCTCCTACCAGGAAGCCGCCCCGACGGTGGACAACCTCGAGGACGGTGAATGGAACGAACGCATTCCCAACGACCTACCGGTCGACACCGCCTGGGAAGACGTCTACCAGACCAGCGCCAGCAGCCTGCCCAGCAACGATGACGATGAGTGGGATTTCACCACCCGCACCTCGGCTGGCGAAAGCCTGCAGAGCCATCTGCTCTGGCAGTTGAACCTGGCGCCCATGTCCGATACCGATCGCCTGATCGCCGTGACCCTGATCGACTGCATCAACAATCAGGGCTATCTGGATGAAACCCTCGAGGAAATCCTCGAAGCCTTCGATCCGGAGCTGGACATCGAACTCGACGAAGTCGAGGCCGTCCTGCACCGCATCCAGCAATTCGAGCCTGCCGGTATCGGCGCCCGCAACCTGGGTGAGTGCCTGCTGTTGCAGCTGCGCCAGCTACCTGCCAAGACTCCTTGGCTGACTGAAGCCAAGCGCCTGGTCACCGACTTCATCGACCTGCTCGGCAGCCGCGACTACAGCCAGCTGATGCGGCGCATGAAGCTCAAGGAAGACGAACTGCGCCAGGTCATCGAACTGGTGCAGAGCCTCAACCCACGCCCGGGCTCGCAAATAGAATCCACCGAAGCCGAATACGTGGTCCCCGATGTCATCGTGCGCAAGGACAACGAACGCTGGCTGGTGGAGCTGAACCAGGAGTCCGTGCCGCGCCTGCGCGTCAACCCGCAGTACGCCGGCTTCGTGCGACGCGCCGACACCAGTGCCGACAACACCTTCATGCGCAACCAACTGCAGGAGGCTCGCTGGTTCATCAAGAGCCTGCAGAGCCGTAACGAAACCCTGATGAAAGTCGCCACCCAGATCGTCGAGCATCAGCGCGGCTTCCTCGAGTACGGCGATGAGGCGATGAAACCACTGGTCCTGCATGACATCGCCGAAGCGGTGGGCATGCACGAGTCGACGATTTCACGGGTGACCACGCAAAAATTCATGCATACCCCTCGGGGCATTTATGAACTGAAATACTTTTTCTCCAGCCACGTAAGTACCTCCGAAGGCGGCGAATGCTCGTCCACGGCGATCCGCGCGATCATCAAAAAACTGGTCGCCGCGGAAAATCAGAAAAAGCCGTTGAGTGACAGCAAGATCGCTGGTTTACTGGAGGCACAAGGCATTCAGGTAGCCCGTCGTACCGTCGCCAAGTACCGCGAATCCCTGGGGATCGCGCCTTCGAGCGAACGGAAGCGGTTGATGTAGCCGCCGGGCTCGCCACAGCGTTCCAGTGGCAGGTCAATCGACCTGCCGCTTTATGCACTGGCAACGAAGGAGAAGCTGTATGCAAGTCAACATCAGTGGACACCAACTGGAAGTGACCGAACCTCTGCGCGCTTACATCGGCGAAAAACTCGACCGACTGGAGCGGCACTTTGACAAGATTACCAATGTGCAGGTAACGCTGGCCGTCGAGAAACTGAAGCAAAAAATCGAGGCCACGCTGCACATCCATGGTGGGGAAGTCGTCGCCAATGCAGAACATGACGACATGTATGCCGCAATCGACTTGCTCACGGACAAGCTTGACCGCCAACTGAAAAAGCATAAGGAAAAGCAACTCCACCTTCTCCAAGGCACGGGTCGCTAACACTCCCCTCCCATGATCCGACTTGAAAGCATCCTGACCCCCGGCCGTTCCCTGGTGAACGTGCCGGGCGGCAGCAAAAAGCGCGCCCTCGAACAAATTGCCAACCTGATCAGCCGAGAAGTGCCTGATCTGGAGATGCAAGATGTCTTCGAAAGCCTGATTGCCCGAGAAAAACTGGGTTCTACCGGTTTTGGCAATGGCATCGCCATTCCACACTGCCGCCTCAAAGGCTGTGAGTCGCCCATCAGTGCCCTGATGCACCTGGACGCTCCCATCGATTTCGACGCCATCGACGGCGCACCGGTCGACCTGCTGTTCGTACTGCTGGTCCCGGAAGCCGCCACCGATGCGCACCTGGAACTGCTCCGGCAGATTGCCAGCATGCTGGACCGCAAAGAGGTGCGCGACAAGCTGCGCAGCGCCACCAGCAACGAAGCCTTGTACAAGGTTGTCCTGGACGAACAGAACGGTCAGTAATCATGCGCTTGATCATCGTCAGCGGCCGGTCCGGCTCGGGTAAAAGCACCGCCCTCGATGTCCTCGAGGACAATGGCTACTACTGCATCGACAACCTGCCGGCCGGGCTGCTGCCCGAACTGGCCGAGCGGGCGCTGATCCATACCGAACTGACGCAGCCACTGGTCGCCGTTTCGATCGACGCCCGCAACCTGCCAAGCCACTTGTCGCGCTTCCCCGAACTGCTCGAGGAAGTACGCAGCCGGCATATCCAGTGCGATGTGCTGTACCTGGACGCCGACGAAGAAACCCTGCTCAAGCGCTTTTCGGAAACCCGCCGTCGCCACCCCTTGAGCAGCAACAATCGCTCTCTGGCCGAGGCGATTCAAGACGAAAGTCACCTGCTGGGTCCGATTGCCGACCTCGCCGACCTCAAGGTCAACACCACCAACCTGAACCTGTATCAACTGCGCGATACCATCAAGTTGCGCCTGTTGAACCAGCCGGAACCGGGCACCGCCTTCCTGGTGGAGTCTTTTGGGTTCAAGCGTGGCATGCCGGTCGATGCCGACCTGGTGTTCGATGTGCGCTGCCTGCCCAACCCGTACTGGAAGCCCGAGTTACGCGCCCAGTCCGGGCTCGACCAGCCGGTTGTCGAATACCTGGCCGCCCAGCCGGACGTCGAGGAAATGTTCCAGGACATCTCCAGCTACCTGCTGAAATGGTTGCCGCGTTTTGCCGCCAGCAACCGCGCCTACGTCACTATTGCCATTGGCTGTACGGGCGGCCACCATCGCTCGGTCTACCTGACCGAACGCTTGGGCCAAGTCCTGCAAAAGTCCCTGAAGAACGTCCAGGTTCGCCACCGCGACCTTAGCTGAAAGGATCTACCCCGCGATGCCTGCTCTGGAAATTGAAATCATCAACAAACTGGGTCTGCATGCCCGTGCCTCGGCCAAGTTCGTCGGCGTGGCCGGTCAGTTTCCTTGCCAGATCCGCGCCGGAAGAACGCCGGAGTCGATGGTCGACGGCAAGAGCATCATGGCGATGATGATGCTGGCCGCCGGCAAGGGCACCAAGATTCATCTGAAGACCGAAGGCGAACAGGAGCAGGAGGCGATGGAAGCGCTGGTGGCACTGATCAATAACTTCTTCGACGAAGGCGAGTAAGGTCGGCGGGGCAAACCTGCCGAAAGGCACTCAGGCGAGTGCCGTATCCATGACCATCATCAGGCAAAAGCCGACACACAAGCCCAGGCTCGCCAGCTTTTCATGACCGTTGCGTCGTGATTCGGGGATCACTTCGTGGGTCACCACCAGCAGCATGGCCCCCGCCGCCAACGCTAGCCCGAGCGGCAACAGCATCTCTGCCAGGCCCACCAACCACCCACAAAGCAACGCGAACACAGGCTCCACCAGGCCTGACGCGGCACCGATCAGGAACGCCCTGATCCTGGACATGCCGGCGCCAGCCAGCACCAGAGCAATCACCAGGCCTTCCGGCACATCCTGCAAGGCGATGCCCATGGCCAGGCTGTCCGCCTCCGGCATGCCACCGCCTGCGGAAACACCTACGGCCATTCCTTCAGGAATGTTGTGGGCGATGATGGCAAACACAAACAGCCAGATTCGTGGCGGTATGACCGGATGTTCAAGGGTGCCCACCAGTTTCTCCGGGTTGCCCCCCGACACCTTGCGATCCACCAGAAACAAGCCCAAGGCACCGAGCATGATGCCAAGGCTGACCAGGCCACTCGAAGCCCAGGGCGACAGCCCGAGTTTTTCCGCCGCGGCGATCCCGGGCACAATCAGTGAAAAAGCCGTAGCCGCCAGCATCACCCCGGCGCCGAACCCCAACAGGGTGTCACTCAGCGCCAGCGGCATCTTGCGAATGACCAGCACCGGCACCGCCCCTAGCGCGGTTCCCAGGGCACAGACCGCCCCGCCCTGTAATGCCCGCGACAAGCGCGGTTCCAGGTCCAGCCAGGACAAGCCCTGGGCAACCAGCAATGCAGTACCCGCCAACAGCAACAGCGAACCGAACGCGTAACGAAACATCCGCCCGCTGCTGATCGTCAGTGTTTCAGTGCCCATAGTCAGCCTGAGGTCTTTTATAGGTGGGGGCTCAAACCAGTGCGGCCTGGTAGCGCTGGGCTACTTCGGGCCAATTGATCACGTTGTAGAACGCATTGATGTATTCCGGCCGCCGGTTCTGGTAACGCAGGTAATAGGCGTGCTCCCACACGTCCAGACCGAGAATCGGGGTATTGCCGTTCATCAACGGGCTGTCCTGGTTACCGCTGCTCTCGACCACCAGCGTCTTTTGCGGGGTCACGCTGAGCCAGGCCCAACCGCTGCCGAAACGGGTGAGCGCGGCCTTGGTGAAGGCCTCCTTGAAACGCTCGAAACCACCTAACTGCTCGTCGATTGCCCTGGCCAGCGCTCCGTCCGGCTGGCCTCCGCCGGTTGGCGCCATCACCGCCCAGAACAACGAATGGTTGGCATGGCCACCGCCCTGGTTGATGACCGCCGCACGCAGCTTCTCCGGCAGTTGCTGGACCCCGGCCACCAGTTTTTCCACCGACCAGTCGGCCCATTCGGTGCCTTCCACGGCCGCGTTGAGGTTGTTGATGTAGGTCTGGTGATGCCTGGTGTAGTGAATCTCCATGGTCTGCGCGTCGATGTGCGGTTCCAGGGCGTCGTAGGCATAGGGCAATGCAGGCAAGGTAAAGGACATATCAATGTGCTCCGTAATGAGGGGCATTCGCGGGCGCGGCGCCGGAAGTCGATTGCGCGACATTGCTCTCCAGCAGGCGATGCGTACGGGGGTATTCACCGTGCTCACTGATGAAGTTGAGCAACTCGACGTAGGTCTTGCTGCTCTGGCGCAACGCGGCTTCCCGCAGCGACGGCGCCAGGCGGCTGTCCTGCATGGCCTGCAATAGCCGCTGGTGGATGGCGCAGAGGTATTGCGCGCTCTCCTCCGGCTGGTTCAGGCGCAGGTGCAGGTCCGCCAGGTTGTGATGGGAGATGACACAGGCCGCCACCGCTTCGTCGGCATCGCTCCAGCGCTCGAACAATACCTGCGCCAGGGCCAGGGCCTGCAAGTAATACTCACGGGCATCCACCAGGTCGCCCTGCATGAAGAAACGGTTTGCCCTTTCGATCGTGCGTTTCCAGTGCTCCATGGTGAACCTCCAAAGCAATGTCGGGATTTACACGCCGCCCGCGGTGAGTTTTTCCGGGTCGAGCAGGATCTCCAGCTGGCTGCGTGACAGATCAGTGTGTTCAAGGGCGACATCGATCACCGGGCGCCCCTGCTTGTAGGCGGTCTTGGCGATTTCAGCGGCCTTCTGGTAACCGATGATCGGGTTGAGCGCCGTGACCAGGATCGGGTTGCGCGACAGCGCCTGCTTGAGCTTGGGCTCATTGACCTTGAAGCTGGCAATCGCCTTGTCCGCCAGCAGGCGGCTGGAGTTGGCCAGCAGCTCGATGCTGCTCAACAGGTTCTGGGCGATGATCGGCAGCATGACGTTCAGCTCGAAGTTGCCCGACTGCCCCGCCACCGTGATCGTGGTGTCGTTGCCGATCACCTGGGCCGCCACCATCGCCGTGGCTTCCGGAATCACCGGATTGACCTTGCCCGGCATGATCGAGGACCCCGGTTGCAACCCTTCCAGCTCGATCTCGCCGAGGCCGGCCAACGGCCCGGAGTTCATCCAGCGCAGGTCGTTGGCGATCTTCATCAAGGTAACCGCGATGGCCTTGAGCTGGCCCGAGGCCACCACCGCGGTGTCCTGGGAGCCGATCAGGGCGAACAGGTTCTTGCCCGGCGTGAACTGCACCTGGGTCAGGTTGCTCAACTGCCGGCTGAAGCCCGCGGCGAACTGCGGGTGGGCGTTGATCCCGGTGCCCACCGCGGTACCACCTTGCGCCAGGGATTGCAGGCTCGGCAGCAGATCCTGCAGATGACCGATATTGGCCTTGAGCTGCTGCGCCCAACCCTCCAGCACCTGGCTCATGCGCACCGGCATCGCGTCCATCAGGTGGGTGCGACCGGTCTTGATGAACGGATGGACCTCGGCCGCCTTGCGCTCGATGACCTGAACCAGATGCACCAGCGCTGGCAGCAGTTGTTCGTGCAAGCCCAGCGCGGCGCTGACGTGGATGGCGGTCGGGATGATGTCGTTGCTGCTCTGCCCGCAATTCACATGGTCGTTGGGGTTGACCGGTTCGCCGAGCAAGCGGCTGGCCAGGGTGGCGATGACTTCGTTGGCGTTCATGTTGGAACTGGTGCCGGACCCGGTCTGGAAGATATCCACCGGGAAATGCTGCATGTAGTCGCCTTCCAGCAGGCCCTGGGCGGCGTCGACTATGGCCTTGCCCTGGGATTCGCTCAGTTGCTTGAGCTCGACGTTGGCCTTGGCCGCGGCGGCCTTGGCCAGGATCAGCGCGCGGATGAACTGCGCGGGCATGCGCTGGTGGCTGATGGGGAAGTTATCCACCGCACGCTGGGTCTGGGCGCCATACAGTGCCTGCTCCGGAACATGCAGTTCGCCCATGCTGTCGCGTTCGATACGGGTATTACTCATCGGGAAATCCTTGCACCAGTTCGATAAGGGGAATGGATGGCAGCAACGAGCAGGTCGCCAGTTGCCAGGCATGGCTTTGCCAACGCTTGAGCCGGCATTTGCAGAAAGACAGGCGTTCCAGGTCATGCAACGGGCGCCAGGCCTGGTCCAGGCACTGGCTGCGCCAATGCCAGGGCAGCGCGGTATCGGTAGCGGTATCGAGCAACAGGCGCAATGAGGTTTCGGCGATCAACCAGGGTGAGGTGGCGGTGCAACACGCCAGATAGCGCCCTTCGGCCAGGTAATGCTCGATCAGGCGCGGCTCGTCCGGATCGAGGGCACAACGGATCTGGCGACTCATCCAGCGCCAGCTTTCGAGGTAAGGCTGCTCGTGCAAGGCAGAACTCATGACCGGGGCTCATTCGATAATGAGATTTATTATTATATGATATTGAGAATCAAAACAAGGTCATAATCCCCCTCAAGGGCGAGCTTGTTCGCGAAGCGCATTGCCTGCCGCCGCATCCTTGTCTGACATAACGCTTATCACGAGCAAGCTCGCGCCTACCTGATCGTCAGCATTCAAAAAGTCGGGGCAATAAAAAAGCGCGCCCCCGTTCGGGGCGCGCGCCTTCGATGACGCCGGGGTGGCTTAGCTGCCGGCAACCGTCATGCGTTCGATCAATACCGAACCGGTACGGATGTTGCTGCGCAGCTCCAGATCGTTACCGACGGCAATGATCTGCTTGAACATGTCGCGCATGTTGCCGGCAATGGTCACCTCCTGGACAGCGAACTGGATTTCGCCATTTTCGACCCAGAAACCGGCCGCGCCCCGGGAGTAATCGCCGGTGACCATGTTCAGCCCGTGGCCCATCAGCTCGGTGACCAGCAGGCCCCGGCCCATGCGGCGCAGCAAGGCCGCCTGGTCTTCCTCGCCATGGGTCACGAACAGGTTGTGCACGCCACCGGCATTGGCGGTGCTAGGCAGGCCGAGCTTGCGCCCGGAATAAGTCCCCAGCACGTAGGACACCAACTCGCCGTTCTCGACGAAAGGCTTGGCGTAGGTGGCCAGGCCATCGCCATCGAAGGCCGAACTGCCCAGGGCGCGCATCAAGTGCGGACGCTCATCGATGGTCAGCCACTCGGGGAACAGCCGCTGCCCCAGGGCGCCCTCGAGGAAGGATGACTTGCGGTACAGGTTGCCGCCGGAAATCGCCCCAAGGAAGCTGCCGAACAATCCGCCGGCCAGTTCCGCGGAAAACAGCACCGGCACTTCGCAGGTCGGTACCGGGCGCGCGCCCAGGCGACTCGCGGCCCGTTGCGCGGCGCGCTGGCCGATGGTCACCGGGTCCGTCAGCAGATGGCCCTGGCGATTGACGTCGTACCAGTAGTCACGCTGCATCTGGCCGTCGGCCTCGGCGATCATCACGCAGCTCAAGCTGTGCCGGGTCGAAGCATAACCGCCGATAAAACCGTGGCTGTTGCCGTAGACACGGCAGCCCTGGTGGGTGCTCAAGGTGGTGCCGTCAGCGTTCTTGATCCGGCTGTCGGCGGCAAAGGCCGCGGCTTCACAGGTCAGCGCCCGTTCGATGGCTTGCTCCGGGGTAATGTCCCAGGCATGGAACAGATCGAAGTCCGGCACATCCCGGGCCATCAGGGCGGCATCGGCCAACCCCGAGCTTTCGTCCTCCGAGGTGTGCTTGGCGATGGCCAGGGCCGCGGCAACGGTTTCGCGAATCGCCTCGGGACCGCTGGCCGAAGTGCTGGCCGAGCCCTTGCGCTGGCCGACGTAGAGCGTGATGCCAAAACCCTGGTCGCGATTGAATTCGACGGTTTCCACTTCCCGCTGGCGAACCGAAGTCGACAGGCCCTGCTCCAGAGAAACCGCCACTTCGCAGGCACTGGCACCCTGGCGCTTGGCCTCGGCGATGATCTGCTCGACTTGTTCCTGCAGTGCCGGCAAAGCCTGCGGGCCGACGCTTTGTGCTGCACTCATGGTTTTCTCCACTCAAATTCTGCTTTCGGTCAAGGCCTTCGAGCGACCGGGCCGGACAAGCGGCCCCCGACTGGTTATCATGGCGGCGTTTCTTTGCGGACTGCCACCATGGTTGATTCTTACGACGACTCCCTCGATGGGGAGAAAAGCAAATCCCAGGTCAAACGCGAGCTGCATGCTCTGGTTGACCTCGGCGAGCGCCTTACAACACTCAAGCCCGACTTGCTGAACAAACTGCCGTTGACCGACGCTCTGCGCCGGGCCCTGGCGGATGCGCCCAAGCATGTCGCCCATATTGCGCGTAAACGCCACCTGCAATTCATCGGCAAGCTGATGCGCGATCAGGACACCAGCGCGATCCTGGTGCTGCTGGACCAGCTCGACGCCTCGACTCGCCAGTACAACGAACGTTTCCATGGCCTGGAACGCTGGCGCGATCGCTTGATCGCCGGCGATGACGCGGTCCTGGAAAAGTTCGTCACCGACTATCCGCAAGCGGATCGTCAGCAGCTGCGCTCCCTGATCCGTCAGGCCCAGCATGAGGTGGCCCATAACAAGCCGCCTGCCTCCAGCCGTAAAATCTTCAAATACATCCGCGAGCTGGACGAGACTCAACGCGGTCTGCGCTGAACCTCGATCCGGGTGGGTTGCCCTGCAACTCACCCGCCGCTTCACGCCTCAAGCGCCCGTGCCACCCACGGTGATCGCATCGATCTTCAAGGTCGGCTGGCCGACACCCACCGGCACCGACTGCCCATCCTTGCCACACGTCCCCACACCACTGTCCAGCGCCAGGTCGTTACCGACCATCGACACCCGGCTCATGGCTTCCGGCCCGTTGCCGATCAGGGTCGCGCCTTTGACCGGGGCCGTGATCTTGCCGTCTTCGATCAAATACGCCTCGCTGGTGGAGAACACGAACTTGCCACTGGTGATGTCCACCTGACCGCCACCCAGGTTGGCGCAGTAGATGCCTTTTTTCACCGAGGCGATGATTTCCGCCGGATCGCTTTCGCCACCCAGCATGTAGGTGTTGGTCATGCGCGGCATCGGCAGGTGTGCATAGGACTCGCGGCGACCGTTGCCGGTGCGGGCCACGCCCATCAGGCGGGCGTTGAGCTTGTCCTGCATGTAGCCCTTGAGCACACCATTCTCGATCAGGGTGGTGCATTCGGTCGGGGTGCCTTCGTCGTCGATGCTCAGCGAGCCGCGCCGCCCGGCCAGGGTGCCGTCGTCGACGATGGTGCAGAGTTTCGAGGCGACCATTTCGCCCATGCGCCCGCTGTAGGCCGAGCTGCCCTTGCGGTTGAAATCGCCTTCCAGGCCGTGACCTACCGCTTCGTGCAACAACACGCCGGACCAGCCGGAACCCAGTACCACAGGCAGGGTGCCAGCAGGCGCGGGAATCGCTTCCAGGTTGACCAGGGCCTGACGCAACGCCTCACGGGCATAGCCCATGGCACGGTCTTCACTGAGGAAATAACGGTAATCGGTACGCCCGCCACCGCCATGACCGCCACGCTCGCGGCGGCCGTTCTGCTCGACGATCACGCTGACGTTGAAGCGCACCAAAGGCCGCACATCCGCCGCCAGGCCACCATCGGTGGAGGCCACGAGGATGCGTTCCCAGACCCCGGCCATGCTGACGCTGACCTGCTGGATGCGTGGATCGAGGGCGCGGGTAGCGGCATCGACACGCTTGAGCAACTCGACCTTTTCCGCGCGGCTGATGACTTCCAGGGGGTTGTCCGGCGCATACAGCTGGGCCACGTCCTGGGTGGTAAAGGCCTGCACGGTGCCATTCTGCCCGGCACAGGAAATCGAGCGCGCAGCCCGGGCAGCCAGGCCGAGCGCTTCGAGGGTGATGGCATTGCTGTAGGCAAAACCGGTTTTTTCACCCGACTGCGCCCGCACGCCAACGCCCTGGTCCAGATTGAAACTGCCTTCCTTGACGATGCCGTCTTCCAGCGACCAGGACTCGGAAATCTGCCCCTGGAAGTACAGGTCGGCGGCATCGATACCCGGGCCGGCCAGATCGCCCAGCACGCCCTGCAGGCTTTCCAGGGTCACGCCACCGGGCGCCAGAAGGTGTTCACTGACTGAAGATAACAACCCGCTCATATGCTTTACGCCTTAAATTCGTCGTTCTTAAGCAAGTCGCTGCGCGCCTTGCGAGAAAAAGCGCCGGTGGCTGGCCACCGGCATGCGCGCCCGGATGGACGCCTGTTCGCTGCTGTCGCGCTCGGCCAGCAGCACGGCCTCGCCTTGATCCTGTTGCGCCAGCACCCGGCCCCAGGGGTCGACGATGGCCGCATGGCCGAAAGTCTCCCGGGGTCCCGGATGAATGCCGCCTTGCGCCGCCGCCAGCAGATAGCACTGGGTTTCGATGGCCCGGGCGCGGATCAGTACGTCCCAATGCGCCGCGCCGGTCACGGCGGTGAACGCCGAAGGAGCGCTGATCAGCTCCGCCCCGGCGGCTCGCAATTCGCTGTACAGCTCGGGGAAACGCAGGTCGTAGCACACGGTCAGGCCAACCCGGCCCACCGGTGTATCCGCTACTACCACCTGCTCTCCATGAGCATAGTCATCCGACTCCCGGTAACGGCCGCGATTGTCGGCCACGTCCACGTCGAACAGATGCAGCTTGTCGTATCGCGCCACTTGCTCGCCATGCTCGTCGATCAGCAGCGAGCAGGCACGGGCCTTGGCCTCCGGCTGGTCCACCGGAGGCAACGGCAGGGTGCCGGCCACTATCCATAACTTGAGGTCGCGGGCGGTCTGTTTCAACCAGGGCAGGATCGGACCCTCGCCCCGGGCCTCGGCACGACCGATGACCGCCGCGTCGCGGCGGCCCATGGCGGCGAAGTTCTCCGGCAGCACGGCCAACCGCGCACCGCCGGCAGCAGCCTGTCCGAGCAGGTTTCGCGCCTGCTGCAAATTGGCCAGCACGTCGCTCTGACTGACCATTTGAATCACCGCGAGAGACATGACGCACTCCAGGTTGGATATGTGGCCATGCTACTCCATAGGCTGGGGCCGCGGTTTTTCAAAAAGGCTTGTCGAAGGTGATTTTCGGGTCCTTCCAGGGCCCCTTGACGCTGTACTGGACGCTGGCGAAGCGCGACACCCGGTCACCGATCAGCTTGTCGATCAGGAACAGCGCCCCGCCGACCGCCGGCGCACCGACGATCAGTGCGGCGATCGGCAGGTTGTTGGTCACCGGTAGCGTCACCAGCAACTTCGAATCCACCCGGTCGGCCACCAGGTCCAGGGTGCCATTGAGTTCCAGGTTGCTCGACGGACCGGTCAGGGTGATGGGCTCGCGGGTCACGTAGACGCCATTACTGGCCACCAGCAACCCCTTGACCCGGTCGTAGCTCAGGCCCTTGCCGAACAGGTCGGAGAAGTCCAGGCGCAGGCGCCGGCCGATGGAGTTGAAGTTCAGCAAGCCGAATACCCGCAAGGCCTGCGCCCCGCCTTCGACTTCCACGAACTGGCCTTTGCGCAGGGTCGCATCCAGGCTGCCCGAGAACCGCTTGGGCCCGACCCAGGCCGGTGACCCAGGCCAGCGCCCGTCCACATCCATGTGGAACTCTTCGCTGGTCACGGTCGGTGCGAACCCCCAGCCCTTGAGCACGTCCGCCAGGTTCTTGCCGCCCAGGCGGCCCTTGTACCAGCTGGTGGCCGCGCCGGGTTCGCCTTCCCAGCCACCGGAGCCCTGCAGGACCATGCCCTTGAGGCCCAGGTCGAGGCTGTTGAAGGCCATGCCCTTGGCGGTCGGACGCACTTTCAGCGACCAGGCGCCGATCAGGTCGTTGCCCTGGTACAGCTGATTGATCAAGAGATCCAGGGCCGGGACTTTCTTCGGGTCGACCGAGGCCAGCGGGTCCGGCGCGTTCTCGTCGGCCTGTACCGTCGGATCGACGGCCGGAAGGCGCACATACTGCAGGTTGATCGCCATCGGCGCGGCCTTGGCATCGGGAATCGCCACACTGCCCTTGGCCTGCCGGCTGTCGAGTTGCAGGGCCCAGGAGGACGGCTTGCGCGTCAACTGCACACGGGCCTCATCCAGGGTTGTGCCGAAACCACTGAGCTTGCCGACCCGGAAGTCGGCGCCGCTGAGCAACTGCTTGGCGCTGCCGCCCGCGTCCTGCCCGGCATACCGATCGACCAGCGCTTTCCACGGTTCCACATCCAGTTCCGACAGCACACCGCGCACCCGCAGGCCCTTGGCCCCCGGCAGCACCGCATCGCCCTCGCCGAGGAACAACTCGCCACGACCCTCGACAAAGTTGCCGCTCGGCGCGGCGAAGGTAAAGTTGGCCAGGTCGCCGTAATCGAACCAGTAACGCCGCTCGGCCCCCTGCAAGGTCATGCGCAATACGCTGTCACGCCCCTGGCTGGCCGCGATGCCGAAAGGCGCGGGCAAGTCGACGGCAACCCCCTTGAGGCTGGAGCTGACCATCAGTTGGCTGTCCGCTCCATCGAGGTTGAGCTGCAACTGGTAGGGAATGTCACCGGAAACCGGCAGCGGCTGGTTGTATTTCAGCCATTCCATGAGTTTATTGACCGACACCTGGCCCTTGGCGACGACCCGGGTGTCGAGCTTGCCAGGACGGCCATCGGCAAAAATCTGTGCGGTCACTGGACGCTCGAAGGCCTGGGCGCTGATGCCCTGGCCGCTCAGCCCCTTGCCGCTGTCGAAACGGAAGTCGCCCTTGAGCTGGCTCAACTCCAGCTCCGGCTCGCTCAACTTGAGCCGTGCCTTGCTGGTCTTGAAGTCCACCAGCACCTTCGGCTCCTCGCCCTTGACCAACGGGATATCCAGCTTCAGCTTGCCCCGCAGGTCACCCTCGCCCTGCCAGCCGGCAAAGGTCGGGCCCGTGCCGATCGGCGCCTCCTGGAGAATCTTCAAGCCATCGCCCAGGCCGCCGGCGAACTCGCCGTCGATAAACATGTGGGTGCTTTGCCCCGCGGGCACATGGGGAATATTGACGTAGACGTCGCTCACCTGGGTGTCGAGCAACTGCCCCTGGCTGGCCAGGATGCGCACGCCGCTGTCCTCGATGAACACATCGCCGCTGACCTTGCCGATATGCGGCCAGCCCGGCTGGAAGGCCAGCTCGGCGTCATGCACCTTGAAGAACAGGCTGATGCTGCGCGCGGTGTCGGCCGCGCCATGGTTCAGCGAACCCTGGTACTGGAAGAAACCTTCATCCACCGCGCCCTTGAGGATTGCCGTGCGCAGCCATTCGTCCAGCGCCGGGCTGAGCACCTCGGGCAGGTACTTGGCGGTATAACGACCGTCGCCATCGACCAGGCCGACCCGCAGGTCCATATAGTCTTCCTGGGTGTGGTCGAAATGCAGGCGGATCAAGAAATCGCCGGCGATCTTGCCCTCCTCGCCCAGGACCTTCAGGTACGGCGCGATCAGGGTGAAACCCTGCTGGTCGAGCTTCCAGGTCAGTCGGGCATTGGCCTGGAGGTACTGCCAGGGCTTGGCGAAGATCGGGTCCAGGTGCAAGGCAAAGTCCTTGCTGTCCATGCGCAACTCGCCCTGCCCCAGGTCGCCGCTGATGCTGCCGCTGACGTTACGGGCCGCCGGCGCGCCGCGATAGGCGTTGAACCCGACCTGCTCCAGGTTGGCGGCAAAACTCAGGCGCTGATCGCCGCTGACCTGCGGCCGGAAATCGAACAGGATGTTGCGCAACGCGCCCGTGACCTTGAGGTTGTCGATAATGGCCGCGACCTTTTCCGGCAACGGCGCCCAGGCATCCAGGACCGGCGTGAGCGGTGTCAGGTCGAGGCGGTCAGCCTGCAAGTGCCAGAGCTCTTCGGCACTGTTGACGGTACCGCTCTGTTGCAGTTGCAGGCGTGACTCCCAGTGCGTCTCGCCGATGTTCATGGCCAGCGAGTCGAAGGCGACGCTGAGCCCCTGGTCGTTGCGCTGGAAATAGGCATTGAGCGCCAGGTTCTTCACGGTGATCGGTTTGCGCTCGTCATAGGCCCCGCTGACCTGCGGCGCATTCAGGCGCGTGACCATGCTCTGCAGTACGCCATCGCCCCAGCTGAGCCAGAGCTCGCCACCGGCCTTGAGCTCGGAGAACTTCCACTGCTGGGTCACGCGTGGCGGCAACCATTTCGCCCAGTCGCTCTGGGGCAGGCTCAGGTAGGCGTCGGCCTGTCCTTCGCGCCAGGCGCTGGCGCGGATTCGCGTGCGCAAGCTGACAGCCAGAGGCTGGCCGTCCGGCAGGGTCAGGCGCGCATCCAGGCGTTGACGGCTGGGGCCGGCACGCAGATTGAGGCCGACGTAGGTCAAGGCCATCGCGGGATGGTCGAGCGGTTGCAGGGTCACCTGGCTGTCGAGCACCGACAGCTCACTGACCATCTGCATGCGGTTGAGCAACTGCTCGGGGTCGATTGGCCGGTTATCCTGCACCGGCAGGCCTTCGAGCGCCCAGCGTCCATCCGGGCCCTCCTTCAGGCTCAGGTTGAGGCCACTGAATTCAAGATGCTTGACCCGCAATTGGCGCGCCAGGGCGCTGCCGGGCAGATCGGGCGCCACCCGCACCTGATCCAGGCGCAAGGCGTTGGCGCCCTCGCCGACTATCACGTCGCGAGCCAACAGGATGGGCGAGAAACCGCTCCAGCTGCCTTCCAGCCGGCCGATCTGCACCGGCATGCCCAAGGTTTCCTGAGCCTTGGCCTGGACCTCGGCCCGATATTCAGCCACCAGCGGGGTCAGTTCCCGACCCAGGCTGACGTACAAGGCCGTCAGCACCAGCAGCAACGCACAAAGCCCCAGCCCCCAGCGGGTCAGAGCAGCGAGAAAGCGCATCAGACGCTCCATGTCAGTTGGCCCCCGTGGCAAGAGTCATGCACGAATCAAGGCCAGCTGTATCCGGTAAATGTAAGGTACGCGGACTCAGAGCAGCACCACGTCGTATTGTTCCTGGGAATACATGGTTTCGACCTGAAAACGGATGGTCCGGCCGATAAAGGCCTCCAGCTCCGCGACGTTGCCCGACTCCTCGTCGAGCAGCCGGTCGACCACTTTCTGGTTCGCCAGGACCCGATAACCTTCGGCCTGATAGGCCCGCGCCTCCCGCAGGATTTCCCGGAAGATTTCGTAACAGATGGTTTCCGGGGTTTTCAGCTTGCCCCGGCCCTGGCAGCTGCTGCAGGGTTCGCACAGCACCTGCTCCAGGCTCTCCCGGGTACGCTTGCGGGTCATCTGCACCAGGCCCAGCTCGGTAATGCCAATGATGTTGGTCTTGGCATGATCGCGCTCCAGCTGTTTTTCCAGGGTGCGCAATACCTGGCGCTGGTGTTCTTCATCTTCCATGTCGATGAAGTCGATGATGATGATCCCTCCCAGGTTGCGCAGGCGCAGCTGGCGGGCAATGGCAGTCGCCGCTTCGAGATTGGTCTTGAAGATGGTTTCTTCGAGGTTGCGGTGACCGACGAAAGCCCCGGTGTTGACGTCGATGGTGCTCATGGCTTCCGCCGGGTCGACCACCAGGTAACCGCCGGACTTGAGCGGCACCTTGCGCTCCAGCGCTTTCTGGATTTCGTCTTCGACGCCATACAGGTCGAAGATCGGCCGCTCGCCCGGATAGTGTTCCAGGCGATCGGCGATCTCTGGCATCAGTTCTGCGACGAACTGCGTGGTTTTCTGGAAGGTTTCCCGGGAATCAATGCGGATCTTCTCGATCTTCGGGCTGACCAGGTCGCGTAGCGTACGCAGGGCCAGGCCCAGGTCTTCGTAAATGACGCTGGGGGCACCGATAGTCTTGATCTGTGCGCCGATCTGATCCCACAGGCGGCGCAGGTAACGGATGTCCATCATGATTTCGTCGGCGCCCGCGCCCTCGGCGGCGGTACGCAGGATAAAACCGCCGGCTTCCTTGATGCCTTCCTGGGCCACGCAATCGCTGACCACCTGTTTCAGCCGCTCGCGCTCGGCTTCATCCTCGATCTTCAGCGAGATGCCGACATGGGCGGTACGCGGCATGTACACCAGGTAACGCGAAGGGATCGACAACTGGGTGGTCAGGCGCGCGCCCTTGGAGCCGATCGGGTCCTTGGTCACCTGCACCACCAGGCTCTGCCCTTCATGGACCAGGGCGCCGATGCTTTCCACCGCCGGCCCTTCGCGCAGGGAGATTTCCGATGCATGAATGAACGCCGCGCGATCCAGGCCGATATCGACGAACGCCGCCTGCATGCCAGGCAAAACCCGCACCACCTTGCCTTTATAGATATTGCCGACAATTCCGCGACGCTGGGTACGCTCGACATGGACTTCTTGCAGCACACCGTTTTCGACCACCGCCACGCGCGACTCCATCGGTGTGATGTTGATCAGAATCTCTTCACTCATGGCAGGGTCTCGTTCAGGCATATTCACTATGGATGGCCGCATCGGTAGGTACGGCGCTTAGCGCACTGCAGGGTTTTGCCAACAGGGTATGCCGAAATGGCCAAGTAGTTCTGCGGTTTCGCATACCGGCAAGCCGACGACAGCGGAATAACTGCCATTGAGCCCTGCCACGAATACCGCCGCAAGCCCCTGGATGCCATAGCCACCGGCCTTGTCGCGGGGCTCGCCGCTGGCCCAGTAGCGGGCGGCCTCGTCATCGCCGATCGCCCGGAAGCGCACCAGGCTGCGTACCACCCGCGACTCGCAGCGCTGGCCATCGAGCACGGCAATGGCGGTCAGCACTTCATGTTCGCGATCCGACAGGGCCATGAGCATCGACTGCGCATCGGCCTGGTCCAGGGGCTTGCCCAGGATCCGCCCATCCAGGACCACCGCGGTGTCGGCGCCCAGGACACAGGCCGTAGCCTGGCCATCGGCGATCAGCGCATGCCCGGCCGCCGCCTTGTCGCGCGCCAGGCGCTCGACATAGGCCGCCGGGCTTTCATCGGGGAGAGGGGTTTCGTCGATATCCGCGTTGATGGCGGTGAACGGCACGCCGATCTGCGTGAGCAGTTCGCGTCGACGCGGCGAGCCTGAGGCGAGGTAAAGCGATTTCATCAAGACATCTCCCTGTCGAGGTACGGGCAAATGCCTGACCGAATCAGTTGATTTTGAAACGTCGGCGCAACCCGCGCAAACCGAAGCTGACCCAAGGCCAGAGCAAGGCACTGACCAATGCCGGCAGAACCAGCGCAAGGGTCGGTTGACGGTTGCCGGTCAAGGCGCTGAGCCACAGCTGGACCAGTTGCGCCAGGCCGAAGATCACCAGGATCACCAGGCTTTGCTGCCACATCGGGAACATGCGCAAGCGTTGTTGCAACGACAGCACCAGGAAGGTGATCAGGGTCAGGATCAGCGCGTTCTGCCCCAGCAACGTGCCGTACAGCACATCCTCGGCCAACCCCAGGCACCAGGCCGTGACCATGCCGACCTTATGCGGCAGGGCCAGGGCCCAGAAGGCCAGCAGCAAGGCCAGCCAGAGCGGGCGCAGGATTTCCATGAATTGCGGCAAAGGGGACACGCTGAGCAGCATGCCGATGGCGAAGGTCAGCCAGACCATCCAGCCGTTTCGGGACATTATTCTCTTCCTCCCGTGGAGGCCGGGGCCGCTGCAGGCGGCTTGGGCGCGGCGGGCCTGGTGACGGCTGGCTTGACCGGAGCCGGATGGGCCACGGGTTTGACCGGGGCCGTGACGGCTGGTGTCGTGGGGGTTGCGGCCGGTGCGACTGGAGCGGTAGCGGTCGCTGGCGTCGCTGGCACTACAGGCTTGGGCACGGTCGCCGGAACCACCGGAGTGACGGCGCCACCTTGCTGATCCTGCGCTTCCTGAGCCTGGGCCGCGTCGTTGGCACGCTCTTCGGCGGTGCGGTTATCGCTGAACACCAGCAGCAGGTAACGGCTGCGGTTCAAGGCGGCCGTCGGCACGGCGCGCACTATGGCAAATGGCTGGCCAGAGTCATGGATCACTTCCTTGACCGTCGCCACCGGGTAACCCGCCGGGAACCGCTGGCCCAGGCCGGAGCTGACCAGCAGGTCGCCTTCCTTGATGTCCGCGGTGTCGGCTACATGGCGCAGCTCAAGGCGTTCCGGGTTGCCGGTACCGCTGGCAATCGCCCGCAGACCGTTGCGGTTCACCTGGACAGGAATGCTGTGGGTGGTGTCGGTGAGCAGCAGTACACGGGAGGTATAAGGCATCAACTCGACCACCTGCCCCATCAGGCCACGGGCATCGAGCACCGGTTGCCCGAGCACCACGCCGTCGCGCTCGCCCTTGTTGATGATGATGCGATGGGTGAAGGGGTTGGGGTCCATGCCGATCAGCTCGGCCACCTCGACCTTCTCGTTGACCAGTGCGGAAGAGTTGAGCAACTCGCGCAGGCGAACGTTCTGCTCGGTCAGGGCGGCGAGCTTTTGCATGCGCCCCTGGAGCAACAGGTTTTCGGTCTTGAGTTTTTCGTTTTCGGCGACCAGTTCGGTACGGCTGCCAAACTGGCTGGCCACACCCTGCCATAGCCGTTGCGGCAGGTCGGTGATCCAGTAGGACTGCATCAGCACCAGCGACATTTGGCTACGCACTGGCTTGAGCAGTGTGAAGCGGGCATCGACCACCATCAGCGCGACCGATAGCACGACCAGCACCAACAGGCGTACGCCCAGTGAGGGGCCTTTGGCGAAAAGCGGTTTAATAAGCCGCTCCTCCCAGGCAAATGTTCTCTTTATTCATACGGCTTCAAACCGGCCTGGAGCAGAATGACAGAAGATAAACGCCAACAGGCAGCACTGCAAAGTGCTGCCTGCGAGCGGAACACATGGATGCACCCGGCGCGATTATTCGCTGGAGAGCAGGTCCATGGTGTGTTTGTCCATCATTTCCAATGCACGGCCACCGCCGCGGGCTACGCAGGTCAGCGGGTCTTCGGCGACGATCACCGGCAGACCGGTTTCCTGGGCCAGCAACTTGTCCAGGTCACGCAGCAGGGCGCCACCACCGGTCAGCACCAGGCCACGCTCGGCGATGTCCGAAGCCAACTCCGGAGGCGATTGCTCCAGCGCGCTTTTCACGGCCTGAACGATGGTTGCCAGGGACTCTTGCAGAGCTTCCAGCACTTCATTGGAGTTCAGGGTGAATGCGCGTGGCACGCCTTCGGCCAGGTTACGGCCACGAACGTCGACTTCACGGACCTCGCCGCCCGGGTAGGCAGTACCGATTTCCTGCTTGATGCGCTCGGCGGTGGATTCGCCGATCAGGCTGCCGTAGTTGCGACGCACGTAAGTGATGATCGCTTCGTCGAAACGGTCGCCGCCGACACGTACGGATTCGGCGTACACCACACCGTTCAGGGAGATCAGGGCGATCTCGGTGGTACCGCCACCGATATCCACGACCATCGAACCGCGGGCCTCTTCGACCGGCAGGCCGGCACCGATCGCGGCCGCCATCGGCTCTTCAATCAGGAACACTTCACGGGCACCGGCACCGAGGGCCGATTCACGGATGGCACGACGCTCGACCTGGGTGGACTTGCATGGAACGCAGATCAGCACACGAGGGCTGGGCTGCAGAAAACTGTTTTCGTGAACCTTGTTGATAAAGTATTGCAGCATCTTTTCGCAGACACTGAAGTCGGCGATCACGCCGTCCTTCATCGGACGAATGGCAGCAATGTTGCCCGGAGTACGACCGAGCATGCGCTTGGCTTCGGTACCGACAGCCACGACACTTTTCTGATTACCGTGGGTCCGAATGGCCACAACCGATGGTTCATTCAGGACAATACCGCGCTCGCGCACGTAAATAAGGGTGTTGGCAGTGCCCAGGTCAATGGAAAGATCGCTGGAAAACATGCCACGCAGTTTCTTGAACATGGGAAAGGGACCCTAGGCAACGCGTGGGTAAAAAAGTGCGGCAAACTCTAACAACGACAGGGATTTTGGGCAAGGCGCCAATATGTTAAATTGACCGCTTTTCTGTGCACCAACCCCCACAATCGCGGCCTTATGACCGTAGAAATGCGGTAGTGTTCCGACAATCTAACACACGGACGAGATCCGTTCTGTTTTCCACTGGAGAATCCCATGGCGCTTGAACGCTCCGACGTGGAAAAAATCGCTCATCTGGCCAGCCTTGGCCTCAATGAAGCCGATCTTCCACACATCACCTCCGACCTGAACAGCATTCTCGGACTGGTGGATGCAATGCAGGCAGTCGATACCGACGGTATCGAGCCCCTGGCCCACCCGCTGGAAGCCAGCCAGCGCCTGCGCGCAGACGTTGTGACCGAGTCCAATCATCGCGAGGCCTATCAGTCCATCGCACCAGCGGTCGAAAACGGCCTGTACCTGGTTCCGAAAGTCATCGACTAAAGGGAAAGAGCCTGCAATGCATCACATGACCCTGGCCGAGATCGCCCGCGGACTCGCCGACAAGAAGTTTTCCTCCGAAGAGCTGACCAAGACCCTGCTGGCGCGTATCACCCAGCTCGACCCGCAGCTCAACAGCTTCATCAGCCTCACCGAAGATCTCGCACTGCAGCAGGCCAAGGCCGCTGACGCCCGTCGCGCGAACGGTGAGAGCGGCGCCCTGCTCGGCGCGCCGATCGCCCACAAGGACCTGTTCTGCACCCAGGGCATCCGCACCAGCTGCGGCTCGAAGATGCTCGACAACTTCAAGGCGCCCTACGACGCCACCGTGGTCGCCAAGCTGGCCGCAGCCGGGACCGTGACCCTGGGCAAGACCAACATGGACGAATTCGCCATGGGCTCGGGCAACGAGACCAGCTATTACGGCGCGGCGAAAAACCCGTGGGACCTGGAACGCGTTCCGGGCGGTTCGTCCGGCGGCTCGGCCGCCGCAGTGGCCGCGCGCCTGCTGCCTGCCGCCACCGGCACCGACACCGGCGGCTCGATCCGCCAGCCGGCGGCGCTGACCAACCTCACCGGCCTGAAGCCGACCTACGGTCGCGTTTCGCGCTGGGGCATGATCGCCTATGCCTCCAGCCTCGATCAGGGCGGCCCGCTGGCGCGCACCGCCGAAGACTGCGCGATCCTGCTGCAAGGCATGGCCGGCTTCGACCCACAGGACTCCACCAGCATCGACGAGCCGGTACCGGACTACAGCGCCAGCCTCAACGGCTCGCTGCAGGGCCTGCGCATCGGCGTACCCAAGGAATACTTCAGCGCCGGCCTCGACCCGCGCATCGCCGAGCTGATCCACAACAGCGTCAAGGAGCTGGAAAAGCTCGGCGCCGTGATCAAGGAAATCAGCCTGCCGAACATGCAACACGCTATCCCGGCGTACTACGTGATCGCTCCGGCGGAGGCCTCCTCCAACCTGTCGCGCTTCGACGGCGTGCGGTTCGGCTATCGCTGCAAAGATCCGAAGAACCTCACCGACCTGTACAAGCGCTCCCGTGGCGAAGGTTTCGGCAGTGAAGTGCAGCGCCGGATCATGGTCGGTGCCTACGCCCTGTCGGCCGGCTACTACGACGCCTACTACCTGAAAGCGCAGAAGATCCGTCGCCTGATCAAGAACGACTTCATGGCTGCCTTTAATGAAGTCGACATCATCCTTGGCCCGACCACGCCGAACCCGGCCTGGAAAATCGGTGACAAGAGCAGCGACCCGGTCGCTGCATATCTGGAAGACGTTTACACCATCACCGCCAACCTCGCGGGCCTGCCGGGCTTGTCCATGCCCGCCGGCTTCGTCGACGGCTTGCCGGTCGGCGTGCAGCTGCTCGCCCCGTATTTCCAGGAAGGCCGTCTGTTGAACGTTGCCCACCAGTATCAGTTGCACACTGACTGGCACACCCGCACACCAACCGGCTTCTGAGGAGAAACACATGCAATGGGAAGTCGTGATCGGGCTGGAGATTCACACCCAGCTCACCACCAAATCGAAGATTTTCTCCGGTAGTTCCACCGCCTTCGGCGCCGAGCCCAACACCCAGGCCAGCCTGGTGGACCTGGGTATGCCCGGCGTACTGCCGGTGCTGAACCAGGAAGCAGTGCGCATGGCGGTCATGTTCGGCCTGGCCATCGACGCCGAGATCGGCCAGCACAACGTGTTCGCCCGCAAGAACTACTTCTACCCGGACCTGCCCAAGGGCTACCAGATCAGCCAGATGGAACTGCCAATCGTCGGCAAGGGCCACCTGGACATCCCGCTGGAAGACGGCACGGTCAAACGCGTCGGCATCACCCGCGCGCACCTGGAAGAAGACGCCGGCAAGAGCCTGCACGAAGAGTTCAACGGCGCCAGCGGCATCGACCTGAACCGCGCCGGCACCCCGCTGCTGGAAATCGTTTCCGAGCCGGACATGCGCAGCGCCAAGGAAGCCGTGGCCTACGTCAAGTCGATCCACGCCCTGGTGCGTTACCTGGGGATCTGCGACGGCAACATGGCCGAAGGCTCCCTGCGTTGCGACTGCAACGTGTCGGTACGCCCGAAAGGCCAGGCCGAGTTCGGCACCCGCTGCGAGATCAAGAACGTCAACTCGTTCCGCTTCATCGAGAAAGCCATCAACTCGGAAGTCCAGCGTCAGATCGAGCTGATCGAGGACGGCGGCAAGGTCATCCAGCAGACCCGCCTGTACGACCCGAACAAGGACGAGACCCGTCCGATGCGCAGCAAGGAAGAAGCCAACGATTACCGTTACTTCCCCGACCCGGACCTGCTGCCGGTGGTCATCGAGGACTCGTTCCTCGACCAGGTACGCGCCACCCTGCCGGAACTGCCACCGCAGAAACGCGAGCGCTTCCAGGAGCAGTTCGGCCTGTCGGTCTACGACGCCAGCGTACTGGCCTCGAGCCGCGAGCAAGCGGACTACTTCGAGCAAGTAGTGAAGATCGCCGGTGACGCCAAGCTGGCGGCCAACTGGGTCATGGTCGAGCTGGGCAGCCTGTTGAACAAGCAAGGCCTGGAAATCGACGAGGCGCCAGTCTCGGCCGAACAACTGGGCGGCATGCTGCTGCGCATCAAGGACAACACCATCTCCGGCAAGATCGCCAAGACCGTGTTCGAAGCCATGGCCAATGGCGAAGGCCAGGCCGACGAGATCATCGACAAGCGCGGCCTCAAGCAGGTCACCGACACCGGTGCCATCTCCGCCGTATTGGACGAAATGCTGGCGGCCAACGCCGAGCAGGTCGAACAGTATCGCGCCGCCGATGAAGCCAAGCGCGGCAAGATGTTCGGCTTCTTCGTCGGCCAGGCGATGAAGGCCTCCAAAGGCAAGGCCAACCCGCAACAGGTCAACGAACTGCTGAAAAGCAAACTCGAAGGCTGACGGCAGTATTGATGGCGGAGTTCGAATATTCCGCCTCTGTAGGAGCGAGCTTGCTCGCGATTGCGTTGTCTCAGACAGAACGCCATCGCGAGCAAGCTCGCTCCTACATTTGTTTTCGGGGGTCCTGATTGATGAAACGCTTACTGGGTTGTCTGGTCCTTTTCTCATTCCTGGCCGGCTGCGCCAGCCATGTCATCGACCCGCGGGGTTACGACAAGACCGGCGTTGCCTCCTACTACGGTGCCAAGCACCACGGCAAACGCACCGCCAGCGGCGAACCCTTCAACCAGCACGGCATGACCGCCGCGCACCGCGAACTGCCGTTCGGCACCCGCGTCAAAGTCACCAACCTCAATAACGACAAGAGCGTCGTGGTCCGGATCAACGATCGTGGCCCGCATACCCGTGGCCGCCTGATCGATTTGTCGCGTGCCGCCGCGCAACAGTTGGGTATGATCAGAAGCGGCACCGCCAAGGTGCGCGTGCAAGCCATCAGCGACTGACCCACGGAGCCCTGATCATTTTCGGATTAACCGATTTACCGCTGCTCAGCGTCCTTCAATTGTTCAGCGGCCTGATCCTGCTGGTCGCCGGCGCCGAATTGCTGGTACGCGGCGCGGTCCGCCTCGCCGCCCGCCTGCGTGTACGGGCGCTGATCATCGGCCTGAGCATCGTCGCCTTCGGCAGCAGCGCCCCGCAGATGGCCGTCAGCCTGCAAGCCACCCTGGCCGAAAACACCGACATCGCCGTCGGCAGCGTGATCGGCAGCGGCATCTTCAGCATCCTGGTGACCCTCGGCCTGTCCGCCCTGATCATTCCGCTGCGGGTATCGCGCCAGCTGGTGCGGCTGGATATCCCGTTGATGATCCTGGCCAGCCTGCTGGTATTCACCCTGGCCTACAACGAAGAACTGACGCCCCTCGACGGCCTGATCCTGCTGGCCACGCTGATCCTCTACCTGGGGTTGCTGCTGCGCCAGTCGCGGCACTCGGCGCGCCCGCCTTCCCAGCAAGACTCCGACACACCCCGCGCGCACTGGCTGAGCAGCCTGCTGTGGATGATCGGCGGCCTGCTCCTGCTGGTGTTCGCCGGCCATCTGCTGGTCGAAGCGGCGGTGGAAGTCGCCACCGACCTGGGGCTGTCCGAGCGCATCATCGGCCTGACCATAGTCGCCGTCGGCACGTCCCTGCCGGCCCTGGCCACCTCGCTGATCGCCGCACTGCGTGGCCAGCGCGACATTGCCGTGGGCAACGTCATCGGCAGCAACCTGTTCAACCTGCTGGGGGTCCTGGGCTTCACCGCCCTGGTGGCGCCGACGCCCCTGTCGGTATCGCCCAACGCCGTGGACTTCGACCTGCCGGTGATGCTCGGCGTCGCCATGCTGTGCCTGCCGGTGTTCTATTCGGGTTATCGGGTCACGCGCGCCGAAGGCCTGCTGTTTCTCGGCCTGTACCTGGCCTATGGGCTGCACGTGGTGTCCTTCACCACCGGCATGCCGCTGGCCGGCAAGCTGGAAGACTTGATGCTGTTTTTTGTCCTGCCAGTGCTGGTGGCGTTCCTGCTGTTCAGCTCGCTGCGGGCCTGGCGCCGCCAACATAAAAAAGGGGAAGCGCAATGACCGAGAATAAAAAGCAGGGCGTGGAAATGCGCCGCCAAGTGATGGGCGATGCCTTCGTCGATCGCGCCCTGGGCAACGCCACCGAGTTCAGCCAGCCGCTGCAAGACTTCGTCAACGAACATGCCTGGGGCAGTGTCTGGAACCGCGAAGGCCTGCCGCTGAAAACCCGCAGCCTGATCACCCTCGCCGCCCTGACCGCGCTCAAATGCCCGCAGGAACTCAAGGGCCATGTCCGCGGCGCCCTGAATAACGGCTGCACGGTGGAAGAGATTCGCGAGGCGCTGCTGCATTGCGCGGTGTACGCCGGCGTACCGGCGGCGATCGACGCATTCCGTGCCGCCCAGGAAGTGATCGACACTTACCAGAAGCCGGAATGATCCGTTGCAGGAACGCGACGTGCCCGCGATGGCGGCCTGCCTGGCACACCGCTATCGCGGGCCATCGAGCGTCGACGGGCCAATCCTACAAGAGCACTAGTGGCCTGTACGGTTAATTCGGCTACTCAAATTCGAGTGCCAGGGCTTGCCAGGCAAGGCGCCATGACGAGTCGTAGCCCGCTACGGCGAGGAATGGCAACGCAGCCTGGCGAGTACTGGCGCCGAAGTCGAGTGCACGAATTAGCCACACAGGCCACTAGATCCACCCGCCCCACTGCAGCAGGAAGATCCCGATATTGGTGGTCACCGCCGCCATCAGCGTAGTGATGACGATGATCGCTGCCGCCAGTTCATGATTGCCATTGGCCGCCCGGGCCATGACAAAGCTCGCCGCCGCGGTCGGGCTGCCGAAATACAGGAACAGAATCCCCAGTTCCGCCCCGCGGAATCCGCAGAGCCAGGCCCCCAGGGTGGCGAAGACCGGCAGGCCGACCATTTTCACCAGGCTCGAACTCAAGGCCAGGTCGCCGCTCTCGCGTAGCGCCGCCAGGGACAGGGTGCCGCCAATGCAGATCAACGCCAGCGGCAGGGTCATCTGCGCCAGGTACTGGCCGGACGTCTCCAGCCAGGTCGGCAGGCCGATCTGGAAGACGGCGAAAGGCGTTGCCGCCAGGACGCTGATGATCAACGGGTTGCTGACCACGCTTTTGCAGATGCTCCACGGGTCGGACTTGATCACCGGGCTGTACACCGCCAGGACGATAGTCGACAGGGTGTTGTAGAACAGGATCACCAGCGCCGCGAGAATCGCCCCGAGGGAAATTCCGTAGTCGCCATACATGCTGGCCGCAAGCGCCAGGCCGATGACCCCGTTGTTGCCGCGGAACGCGCCCTGGGTGTAGATGCCTCGGTCTTCCCGCGGGCAGCGCCAGATCGCCCAGCCCCAGGCGAAGGCAAAGCTGGCCAGGGTGGCCACGGCGAAATAGATCAGCAGCCCCGGCTTGAGCGCCGAATGCAGGTCGGCATGGAGGATCCCGAGAAACAGCAGCGCCGGCATGGTGACGTTGAACACCAGGGCCGACGCCGTGTGGATAAAACCGTCGTTGATCCAGCCGATGCGCTTGAGCAGCACACCGAGAAACAACATGGCGAATACCGGCGCGGTGATATTCAGCGTTTCGAGAAAAATGGCCAGCATGCCGGGTCAACCTTGAGCCTGTCGTTAGGCGGCTAATGATAAGCGCGCCATGCTCAAAAGCCACGCCCGTTGCGTCGGAGTGCCGCCCAGATCGATCACAGCCTCGCGCTGCTCGGCAGCGGCTGCAGGCGTTGCCTGGCAGTTCCAGCCTCCTGCTGGCTCAAGAACGACGCTCGCTTCGCGGTACAGGTGGGGGCGTGACAATTCCAGTGCACGCCGTCGATGTAGCCGCTGTCGCAGGCTGCGATAAGTCCGCAGGCCCCCCCAGCGGTATTGAAACCGCTCACCGGAAAGGCGACTGGCCGAAGCGTTTAAGTCAGCGCACAACTTAAAAACAGGCATCGACCGCAATTCGACGCCTGTCGCCAACCTACATTGCAAAAAAAACCTGCTTGACGAGTCAGGATTTTGCTTTATGCTCGCAAACAACTGTATATACATACAGTTTTTTTTTGAAATACCTACGACATATCAAGGAGCTAGAAATGTCAGGTCTACACACTCAGCAGCAGGAACAGCTGCAGTACAAAAGCCAGATCGTTGCCGATCTGGACAGCCTTTTCAGCGAACGCGGCATTGCCATTTCCGGTGACGGCGACCACCTGGTACTGATCGCCGACGGTCATCACACCATCAAGTATCACAAACCCGGAATCCTCCCCGCGGCACCGGGGAAAAACTTCAAGAGCCTGCCCCAGCTGCGTTTCGAGGGTGGCGAGCACACCGCCATCGGCGACGCCACCCTGCTGCGCTTCGTCAAGGACGCCCCCGGCGTTCCGGCCTGGCAGGTCGAATTGCACCTGCCCAATGGCCTGGCCCTGACCTACGGCCAGGTGGTGGCGCTGGGTGGCGATTTTTATGGCATCCCCGACCAGCCGATCTGCGAAGGCGCGACGCCGGTGGATCGCTTGCAGCGTTTTACCGCCGCGTTCAACTCGCTTGCCGTGTTGCCGGCGGCCAAGGACGAGGCGAAACAGATTCTCGCGGTGATGCAGAAGGAAATCGCCGCCGCCAACCAGGCACTCAAGGACGGCCGACAACCCCACGAGGCCTATGACGCCCTCGGAGATACGTTGTCCGAAGAGTGGAACAAGATCACCGGCGGCGGCAGTTTTGCCTCGGCACTGTTCCCCCTCGGTCGCTACCTGAAACTGGCGGCCAACAATGCCGACCATTTCGGCGAATGGGCGCTGCTGGCCTATGTCGCCGGTCACACCGCGGCCCTGCAGCAGGCGGTGCTGGCGCACAAGAACGCCGACGAGAAACAGCTGGAACTGGCCTATGCCATGAACGCCTTCGCCGATCACTTCCTCACCGACCTGTTCTCCGCCGGCCATGTGCGGGTACCGCGCAAGCAGCTGGCGGCGGTGGTCACGCCGAGCGACCTCGGCTCACTGATCACCCGCTTCATGCACGACGAAGACAGCAAGTTCGGCCTCAACGTCAGCAATGCCCAAGGCGACCGCTGGCATGCCTATGGCGACAAGCGTTATTTCGACACCATCGACAGCAACAACCGCAAGCAGGTCAAGCTGGCGGTGCAACGCTCGGCGGACGAGATCTTCGAAAGCTACCTCAGCGGAACGGCCCCGACGCCTGGCAACTTCACGGCGCTGAAGCTGCTGCCGGACCTGAACGCAGCCAAGAGCAGCAACTTTTCACCGCTGTTCGTGATGCAGGGCGACAAGGTGCTGCGACGCGGCGACGTGAACAACCTGAACGATACCAAGACCATCGACAACTGGTGGGGCTGGAGCACTTACCTGCTGCTCAAGGACTACAAGCCCAACAAGCCGACGGGCTACCAGGAAGCACCGACGCTTACCCCGAGCATCCAGGCCAATGGCTGGCAGAGCCAGACACCCAGCGAACCCAACTGGTTGCCGGGCAATGCCGTGCGTTATGCCTTCAGCTACACCAATGGCTTGAACGAGTCGTACATCGGCCCCTGGTCCGCCTACGCCGAACTGAGCGAACGCTTCCAGCCGACCCTGAATGTGCCGGTGGATACCGGCGGCGGTTCCAGCGGGCGCAACCTCTTCCGCCAGTTCCGCGGCGGTTCGCCGGAGCTGATCGCCTCGATCGACAAGACCACCACCACTTACATCGACCGCAATGCCTGATAAGGACATCGACATGGCTATCAATCTGACTCTAGAACTGGCCTCGGGCCAATCCCTGCAGGGTGCGCCCCTGGAACTGCTGGTCAACGGCGCTCCCGTCGCGCGGGCAACCGTCGACCAGCAAGGGCGCGTGGCCTTCGATGCCAAGCCCGCTGCCGGGCAACTGGCCGTGAGGGTCGATCGCTCGATTCTCAACGGCCGCTAAAAGCAGCGCGAGCACGCTTCGCCCCTACCGAAGACGCACAGTGTTTCTGTAGGAGCGAGCGGGCGGCGGTCCGACTTGCCCGCGATAACGGCACGACAGCCCGACAACAGGCGCCAAACCTCCCCGGTTTGGCGCCTGTTGCGTTTACCCGCGCTGCGCCTGGAGCCCTTCATGGGCATGGCTCATCCGGGTTGTACGAGCACTGTTGACTACACCGTCAGCGCCTGGTCGACCAGATGCCCGCGCTCGATACGGATGTGCCGCGGGTGGAAACGCTTGAGGCTGCTGCGATGCCCGACACTGACAATGCTCAGCCCCGGAAGCTGATCGATCAGCGCCTGGTACAGGGTCGCCTCGTCTTCTTCGTCCATGGCCGAGGTGGCCTCATCCATGTACAGCCATTGCGGCGCATAGAGCAACGCACGGGCAAAGGCCAGGCGTTGCTGCTCGCCCGGGGACAACATGCGCTGCCAGTGATTGCTCTCGTCCAGGCGGGACACCAGGTGCGGCAGGCGGCAGGTTTCCAGCACCTGCGCATAACGCTCCTGCGGGTAGGTCTCGCCCGACTGTGGATAGCTCAAGGCTTCGCGCAGGCTGCCGATCGGCAGGTAAGGCTTCTGCGGCAGGAACAGATAACGCTCGGCGGGCATGCGGATGCTGCCGTGACCGGCCGGCCAGAGCCGCCCCATCGCCCGCAGCAGGGTACTCTTGCCACTGCCGGAACGGCCGCTGAGCATCAGGCGCTCGCCGGGGCTCACGGTCATCTCGGCACCGGCCAGCAGGTGCCGGCCGTCCGCCAGATCCAGGCCGAGGTTATGCACCTGCAGGGTTTCGCCCTGGTTCTGCACGTTGATGGCGGGCGCGCGCTCTTCGTTTTCGCTCATGGCCTGGCGGAAACTCAGCAAACGATCGCAGGTGGCACGCCATGCCGCGAGCTCGGAATAGGCGGTGATGAACCAGCTGAAGTTCTCCTGGACGTTGCCGAATGCCGAGTTGATCTGCATCAGCTCGCCCAGCTCGATCTTGCCTGTCAGGTAACGGGGGGCCGCGACGATGAAGGGGAAAATGATCGCGATCTGGCCGTAGCCCGAGGTGAAGAAGGTCAGGCGCTTGGACACTTTCATGATGTCCCAGAAGTTGTGCCAGACCATGCCGAAGCGACCACTTAAACGCTTGTTCTCGTTCGGCTCGCCATCGTACAGGGCAATGCTCTCAGCGTTCTCGCGCACCCGCACCATGGAGAAACGCAGGTCCGCCTCGAAACGTTGCTGGTTGTTGTTCAAGCCGATCAGGCGTCGACCGATCAGGTGGGTCAGCCAGCTACCAACGGCGGCGTACACCAGGGCGCACCAGAACATGTAGCCGGGAATGGTGTAGCCGAAGACTTCGAGACTGCCCGACACGCCCCACAGGATGATCGAGAACGACACCAGGCTGACCACGGTACGCAGCAGGCCCAGGGCGAGCCCCAGGGTATTGCTGGTGAAGCTGTTGAGGTCTTCGGAAATCCGCTGGTCCGGGTTATCGGTGTAGCCGCCCTGCTCCAACTGGTAGTAGTTCTTGTGGCTCAGCCAGCGGGTGAAGTGTTTTTCCGTGAGCCAGGCGCGCCAGCGGATGGTCAGCATCTGGGTCAGGTAGAGCCGGTAGACCGCGGCCAGGATGGCCACCGTGGCAATCCCGCAGAAATACAGGATCAGTTGCCAGAACGCCGCCTCATCCTTCTTTTGCAGGGCGTTGTAGAAGTCCTTGTACCAGCTGTTGATCCATACCGAGATCGCCACGCTGAACAGGGTCAGGGCGACCACCGCGAACAGCAGCAACCAGGCCTTGCCCTTCTCCTCGCTGCGCCAGTAAGGCGTCGTCATTTCCCAGACGCGACGGAAAAACTGCCCGCGCACAGTATCGTTGACCGCGGAATACTCAGCGTTCTGATTCATCATCAAGGCTCGATTGGATAGGGACAAGCATCGAGCCGATCATAGAGGATCGGCTCGCTTTTTCACGCGTCCCGAGGACATTCGTTCAGTCGCGGTTCAGCGACGAACCGGGCGTTTCTGCAACTTGCGCTGCAGTGTTCGGCGGTGCATGCCCAGGGCGCGGGCAGTGGCGGAGATGTTGCCTTCGTGTTCGGTCAGCACACGCTGGATGTGCTCCCATTGCAGGCGATCCACCGACATCGGGTTTTCCGGCACCAGGGTGTCGAGGTCGGCGTGCTCGGAGAGCAGCGCGGCCAGTACATCATCGGCGTCGGCCGGTTTGCACAGGTAGTTGCAGGCGCCGCGCTTGATCGCTTCGACCGCGGTGGCGATGCTCGAATAACCGGTGAGGATCACCACGCGCATTTCCGGATCGAGCTCGAGCAGCTTGGGCAGCAGCACCAGGCCGGAGTCGCCGTCCATCTTCAGGTCCAGCGCGGCAAAGTCCGGCAGGTCCTGCTGGGCGAGGGCCAGGCCTTCCTCGGCGGAACCCGCGGTGCTGACGCGAAAGCCGCGACGGCTCATGGCACGCGCCATCACCCGGGTGAAGGTGGCGTCGTCATCCACCAGCAACAGATGCGGCAGTTCTTCGCCTTCGACTTGGATTTCGTCACTCATGTTGGTCTCCTCGGGCGCCGTGGGGCAGGCGCAGCTCGGTGAGCGTGCCGCCTTCCTCATGACTGTAGAGTTTCACTGAGCCGCCGGCGCGTGTCACGCTGGCTTTGCTCAAAAACAGGCCCAGGCCGAAACCTTTGCCCTTGGTGGTAAAAAACGGTTTGCCGATCTGCTCGGCGATGGCCAGCGGCACACCGGCGCCGTGATCGCGGATGCTGATGGTCAGGGTCTCGGCGTCCCAATCCAGCTGCACTTCCAGCCCTTCCGGACAGGCGTCGGCGGCATTGTTCAGCAGGTTGAGCAACGCCTGGGTCAGGTCCGGCGGCGGCGCCAGCCGCGGCATCGTGCCCTTGCCCAGCAACTGGAAGCGGTAGCTGGCTTCGGGACGCATCAGGTGCCAGCGGTTCAGCGCTTCGTCGAGCCAGACGGTGACATCCTGCATCTCCACCGCCAGCCGGCGATTGGCCTCGGCGGCGCGCACCAGTTGCTGCAAGGTTTCCTTACACAGTTTGACCTGGTCCTGGAGCACGCCCAGATCATCCTGCAGCAGCGGGTCGAGGTTGTCCTGGCGCATTTCCTTGAGCAGCACGCTCATGGTCGCCAGGGGTGTTCCCAGTTCGTGGGCGGCGCCAGCGGCCTGGGTCGCGACAGCCAGCAACTGCTGGTCGCGCAGGCCCTCTTCGCGGCGGATCGCCCGCAGTTCCTCCTGCCGCCGCAGCTCCTCGGCCATCCTCGCGGCGAAGAAGGTGATGACCGCCGCAGCCAGGGCGAAGCTCAGCCACATGCCATAGATCTGCAGGTTTTCCCGGGCGATGGGGAAAGTCTGCAGCGGGTAGAACTGCGCCAGCAGCAAGGTGTACATGGTCAGCGCGATGCCGGAAAGAACCACCGAGTAGCGCCATGGCAAGGTCACGGCGGCGATGGTCAGCGGCACCAGGTAATAGGACACGAAAGGGTTGGTCGAGCCGCCGGAGAAATACAGCAGGGCACTGTGGATAAACAGGTCACAGGCCAGTTGCACGGCGTATTCCAGCTCGGTGACCGGCCACGAGGTGCGCAGCCGAATGGCGGTGAAGGCGCAGAGAATCAGCGACAGGCCCAGGGTGACGGCCAGTTGCAGCCAGGGCAGCGGCAGCAGGTCGAACCAGTAGGCGAGCCCCACCGAACCGGCCTGAGCGGCCAGAACCAGGATGCGGATGAAAGTCAGACGCCAGAGGTTCTGGCGAGTGGCGGAAAGTAGTTGTACGGGGGCGAGCATGAGCTCTCCTGATGAGCGCTCCAGGCGGATCGCGACGAGTATAACCAAGCAGCGGCCCAGACAGGCAAAACTGCGGCAAACCGTCACAGAAAAATAGTTGTAAGCTGCAAGCTTTAAGCTACAAGCGTGTTTGCTCTCAACTGGCGGCTTGCGGCTTGAAACTTGCCGCGGCCCCAGTATGTATAGAAGTTGTTAACGGGCCGAACCAGACCATAAAAGCTAGAGTCTGATGGTTTCACGCAGGCTGGGATCCAATCCCTGCAGACCGCACTCAAGGAGTTTTCATGCATACATTCAGTCGCAGCGCCGCCCTTCTCGCCCTCAGTGCCGGCACCCTCGCCAGCCTGCCGGCCCTGGCCACCGATGAGCTTCATTACAACCAGGTCTCCCTGCGCGCCGAAGTCAGTCAGGAAGTGGCCCGCGACCTGATGATCGTCACCCTCTACAGCGAATCGCAGAACGCCGACCCGGCCAAGCTCGCCGCCGAAATCACCACCACCATGAACAAGGCCCTGGGCCAGGCACGCCAGGTCAAGGACATCACCTTGCGCCAGGGCAGTCGCAACAGCTACCCGATCTACGACACCAAGGGCCAGAAGATCACCGGCTGGCGTGAACGCGCCGAGCTGCGCCTGGAAAGCTCGGACTTCGCCGCACTGTCCAAGCTCACTGGCGAACTGCTGACCGACCTGAAGATGGGCGGCATGGACTTCGCCATCGCCGACCCGACCCGCAAGGCCAGCGAAGACAAGCTGCTCAAGGAAGCGGTCGACGCCTTCAAGGCTCGCGCGCAGCTGACCACCGAAGCGCTGGGCGGCAAGGGCTACAAGATCGTCAACCTGAACCTCAACAGCAACGGTTATCCACAGCCGTACCTGCGCGGCCAGATGATGATGAAAGCGGCGAGCATGGATGCGGCGCCGGTCACCCCGGAAGTCGAAGCCGGCACCAGCCAGGTCAGCATGACCGCCGATGGCTCGATCGAAGTCCTGATGCAATAACGTTTTCCCTGCCTCCCCAAACGGCGGTAACCTCCCAGCACAAAATCAGGTTACCGCGGTTTTTCTACCAACCATTTCAACCCGAGCCTGAGGGACTCGCCTTTTTTGGGGGGGAGGGATGAGTTCGGCCGAGTTGGTGATGCTAAAGTCACGGACCTCGGTATTGCGCCCATCAGACGTCATTGAGATCCTCCGGGTATACTGCGCCTTTCCTATAAGAGTCTCTCCAAATGACCGCAGATCGCATCGGCGAACGCCTGCGTCGCTATCGCCGCGCCGCCAAGAAAACCCTGCGCCAAATTGCCAGCGAATCCGGTTTGACCGCCAGTTTCCTCTCCCAAGCGGAACGCAATCTCACCGGAGTCTCGATCTCCTCCCTGGTCAACATTGCCAAGTCCCTGAACGTTCCGCTGAACGCCCTATTCGACCAGCCGACCCAGGCACAACCCGACTCCCACGACGGCAAGCGGGTGCGCTACACCATCGAAGGCCAGCCCCTGGCCTATGAGCGGCTGTCCAGCTCCTTTCCCGGCAACCTGATCAACGCGGTGAAGATGAACATACCGGTGGGCTATCAGTCGGAACTGATTTCCCATGATGGCTCCGAGTTTTCCTACGTTCTTTCGGGGCAAATTGTCTACACCATCGAGGGGCGCCAGTATCCCCTCGGCGCCGGCGACTCGGTGCACTTCGACTCGACCAAACCTCACTACCTGGCTAACGCCGGCAACGACCCGGCAGAAGTCTTGACCGTCACCACCATGGGCCTGTTCGACGACCATCCAGCGGCCTGAACCCGACCCGTGGTCGCCTGCGCAAGCCCACAGAGACCCAGTGCGCAAGAGAAATGTTAGTCACGCTTAATTTTCGTTGACCACGATTTCAGCATGACTTAATTTCGGCATCGGCGAATCGTCAATCGACCACACCACAAGCGATCGCCGTCGCCGCACAGGGTCCATGGGGCTGCATCCACTCCCCATAGAAGGCGAGTTGCCCCGGCCTACAAGGCCAATCCTCAGATACGCCCTAGAAAAAGAAAAATGAGGTTTGCATGCGTAAGACCTTTCCGCTCCAGGTTTGGCAGACAGCGGGGCTGATCCTCGGCGCTCCACTGTCACACGCCACCCGCAACCTCCACAGTGACAACTTCACTGCGAGCCACAACGTCAACACCGCCGACGATGTGCTGTTCACCCGCCATCGCCTGCAAGATCCCGGGCATCCGTTCTCCACGGCCTTCCCCACCAAGCCGCCCTGCTTCATCCGGTCAACCCGGTGCGCCAAACATTTGCGCCAGGCAAGCAAGGCCAGCCGGCTCAACCAGAAGCCGGTCGACACCCGCTCCAGCGACGCACCAACCGGAGGCACGACTGGCCCTGGCCGCCCCGCAAGAAGGCAACCCATGCACCAGAAAAAACCAGCGCAAACGGTCAAATTCGTCAATATTTATACAAATGCGTCATTCCTGTACGTTCGTTCCACTCCTTGATACTTGTGACGGCCCCGCATCTTGCATTGGGTATGGGGCCTGCATAAGTATCGGCGGGTCGACTCATAAGGTCGCCCTCTACACCAAAAATGACAACAAATCATGAGGCAACCATGTTCAAACAAGCAGTCATTCCGCTTTTAGTCAGCGCCGGCTTGCTCGCCAGTGCACCCTTCGCCCAAGCGGCGACTAACCTGGTGTTCTGCTCCGAAGGGAGCCCGGCCGGGTTCGATCCAGGCCAGTACACCACCGGAACCGACTTCGACGCCTCAGCAGAAACCATGTTCAACCGTCTCAGCCAGTTCGAGCGTGGCGGCACCGCCGTCGTTCCTGGCCTGGCGACCAGTTGGGACATTTCCGACGATGGCCTGACCTACACCTTCCATCTGCGTGATGGCGTGAAATTCCACACCACGCCGTATTTCAAGCCGACTCGTGATTTCAACGCCGACGACGTGCTCTTCACGTTCAACCGCATGCTCGACAAGGACATGCCGTTCCGCAAGGCGTACCCGACCGAATTCCCTTACTTCACCGACATGGGGATGGACACCAACATCACCAAGGTCGAGAAAGTCGACGACAAGACCGTCAAGTTCACCCTGAAAACCGTGGACGCCGCGTTCATCCAGAACCTGGCGATGAGCTTCGCCTCCATCCAGTCCGCCGAGTACGCCGACCAGCTGCTCAAGGAAGGCAAGCCGGGCGACATCAACCAGAAGCCGATCGGCACTGGTCCGTTCGTGTTCAAGAGCTACCAGAAAGACTCCAATATCCGTTACACCGGCAACAAGGAGTACTGGAAGCCTGAAGACGTGAAGATCGACAACCTGATCTTCGCCATCACCACCGACCCGTCGGTACGCATCCAGAAGCTGAAAAAGAACGAATGCCAGGTCACCCTGTTCCCGCGCCCGGCCGACCTCAAGGCCCTGGGCGAGGACAAGACCCTCAAGTTGCCGCAACAGGCCGGTTTCAACCTCGGCTACATCGCCTACAACGTGATGCCCGTGCTCAAGGGCCGCACCGACGCCAACCCGCTGGCCGACCTCAAGGTCCGTCAGGCGCTGGACATGGCAGTGAACAAGCAGCAGATCATCGACTCGGTCTACCAGGGCGCGGGCCAGCTGGCGGTCAACGCCATGCCACCGACCCAGTGGTCCTATGACGACACCATCAAGGATGCCAAGTACGACCCTGAGAAAGCCAAGGCGTTGCTCAAGGAAGCCGGCATCAAGGAAGGCACCCAGATCACCCTGTGGGCCATGCCGGTGCAGCGTCCGTACAACCCGAACGCCAAGCTGATGGCTGAAATGCTGCAGTCCGACTGGGCGAAGATCGGCCTGAAGGTCAACATCGTCAGCTACGAATGGGGCGAATACATCAAGCGTTCCAAGGGCGGCGAGAACCAGGCGATGATCATCGGCTGGAGCGGCGACAATGGCGACCCGGACAACTGGCTGGGCACTCTGTTCGGCTGCGACGCCATGAACGGCAACAACTTCTCCAAATGGTGCGACAAGCCGTACGACGCACTGATCAAGCAAGCCAAAGCCACCCCGGACGTGGCCAAACGCACCGAGCTGTACAAGCAGGCGCAACACCTCCTCAAAGACCAGGTCCCGATGACACCTATCGCACACTCGACGGTGTTCCAACCCATGCGCGCCAACGTGCAGGACTTCAAGATCAGCCCCTTTGGCCTGAACTCGTTCTACGGCGTCAGCATCAGCAAATAAGGGTCCGCAACGGCGACGTCACCTGACGTCGCCGTTGCCTTGCCTGCCAGGACTGCCGGAACTCGAACGCTCTTCCTCTTGCCGCACACCATCGTGGCGAGTACGGGCATCTCGGAGGTTCCTTACATGTCTTTCAGGCTCTTTGGCATTTACTACCCATGCGGCGACCCCTACCGTCAAAGCATGGAGAGGTGCATCCATTGCCCGGCATTTGCTGCAAGTCAGACTTGGGATCGATGGCATGAGCGCCTCCGGATGGGGCGACTGCTCATCGATCAAAACAATAAAAGGGAGAGGGATCGTCATGCGTCATTCCCTGGTTTTATCCGCCCTGCTGGGCACCGGTCTGTTGACCGCAACCTCCGCCAGCCTGGCGGCCGGCAACAGCCTGGTGTTTTGCTCCGAAGGCAGCCCGGCCGGGTTCGACACCGCGCAATACACCACCGCCACCGACAACGACGCGGCAGAGCCGCTGTACAACCGCCTGGCGGAGTTCGAAAAAGGCGCGACCAATGTGGTGCCGGGCCTGGCCACCCGCTGGGATATTTCCGCGGACGGCCTGCAGTACACCTTCCACCTGCGCGAAGGGGTGAAGTTCCACACCACGCCGTACTTCAAGCCGACTCGTGATTTCAACGCCGACGACGTGGTCTTCACCTTCACCCGCATGCTCGACCCCGAGCATCCTTTCCGCAAGGCCTACCCGACCGAGTTTCCCTACTTCAACGGGATGAGCCTGAACAAGAACATCGCCAAGGTCGAGAAGACCGGGCCACTGACCGTGGTGATGACCCTGAACTCGGTGGACGCCGCGTTCATCCAGAACATCGCCATGAGCTTCGCCTCGATTCTCTCGGCCGAATACGCCGACCAGTTGCTCAAGACCGGCAAGCCCAGCGAGATCAACCAGAAGCCGGTCGGCACCGGGCCGTTCGTGTTCAAGAGCTACCAGAAAGACTCGAACATCCGCTACACCGCCAACAAGCAGTACTGGGACCCGAGCCGGGTCAAGCTCGACCAGCTGATTTTCGCCATCAACACCGATGCCTCGGTGCGTGTGCAGAAGCTCAAGGCCGGCGAATGCCAGATCACCCTGCACCCGCGGCCAGCCGATGTCGAAGCGCTGAAAAAAGACCCGAAACTGCAACTGATCGAAAAGCCCGGCTTCAACCTCGGCTACATCGCCTACAACGTTCGCCACAAGCCCTTCGACCAGCTCGAAGTGCGCCAGGCGCTGGACATGGCGGTGAACAAGCAGGGCATCCTCAACGCCGTGTACCAGGGCGCCGGCCAACTGGCGGTCAACGCCATGCCGCCGACCCAGTGGTCCTACGACACCCGTATCAAGGACGCCGCCTACAACCCGGAAAAGGCCCGTGAGCTGCTCAAGGCCGCCGGGGTCAAGGAAGGCACGGAAATCACCCTCTGGGCCATGCCCGTGCAACGCCCCTACAACCCCAACGCCAAGCTGATGGCCGAAATGCTCCAGTCCGACTGGGGCAAGATCGGCCTGAAAGTGAAGATCGTCAGTTACGAATGGGGCGAGTACATCAAGCGCACCAAGAATGGCGAGCACGACATCAGCCTGATCGGCTGGACCGGCGACAACGGTGACCCGGACAACTGGCTCGGCACCCTGTACAGCTGCGACGCCATTGGCGGCAACAACTACTCCATGTGGTGCGACCCGCAGTACGACAAGCTGATCAAGCAGGCCAAGATCGTCACCGATCGCGAACAGCGCACGGCGCTCTACCAGCAGGCCCAGCAGTTGCTCAAGCAGCAGGTGCCGATCACCCCTGTCGCCCACTCGACGGTCAACCAGCCGTTGAGCGCCAAAGTCGAAGGATTCAAGGTCAGCCCCTTCGGCCGCAACGTGTTCTCGGGCGTCAGCATCGACCAATAAATGATTAGCCAGGCCGCTGGGGGCGATATTCGCCCCCACGCAAATCTGTTGCCTGAATTCGGCGATCAAGCCTCATGCAAACGTTTGCGATGCCTTGAATGAGTTGTAAAGCAAAAGCCGGTCAACCCAAAAAGACCGGCATGAAAATAAAGAAAGCAAAGGAGCTTCACCCATGAAACCGAGTAACACCGCGTTACTGGCCCTGGCCATCAGCAGCATCACGGCCATGGCCCATGCGGAAAGCGTGAGCCAGGAGTTCGTTCCGACCGAACTGAACGGCACCAGCGCCCAGGCGGAGGCCAAAGGCTTCGTCGAGGGCCAGAGCCTGTCGGGCACGACCCGTAACTGGTACGCCAACGAGCTGAAGCGTCGCGACGACCGTTTCTCCTACAACCACAATGGCCAGCCGACTTCGACCCCACGCCGGATCAACTGGGTCCAGGGCACCATCCTCAACTACACCTCGGGCTTCACCGAAGGTACCGTCGGCGTCAGTACCGAAGTCGCTGCCTACAATGCCATCGCCCTGGATCGTGATCGCAAGGACATCGCCGGCAAGAACAACCGCACCCTGACCCACTCCGATGGCGACGCTGTCGGCCAGTGGAGCAAGCTGGGCCTGGCCAACGTCAAGTTCCGTGTCTCCAACACCACCCTGACCGCCGGTCGCCAGAATTTCAGCACCCCGATTGTCGACGTCATCGGCAACCGTGCACTGCCTTCCAGCTTTGAAGGCATCAGCCTGCACAGCGAGGAGTTCAATAACCTGTCGTTCGATCTGGCCGGTTTCGACCGGGTTTCACCACGTACCGAGCAGAGCCTGTCGAAATTCCGTACCGAGTACTCTGCCACCGGCGTGGAAACCGACAAGGTCTACACCGCAGGTGTGAACTACCAGCCGTTCAAGAGCCTGAAGACCAGCCTGTATGGCGCCAAGGTCGAAGACTTCTGGAACCAGTACTACTTCGGCGCCACCCACGAACTGGGCGACAGCCAGGTACTGAGCCTGACCACCGGCCTGAACTACTACAAGACTGTCGACGAAGGCAAAAAGTTGATGGGCGAAATCGACAACGACACCTACTCGCTGTCGCTCGGCCTGACTCATCAGGCACACAGCCTGACCTTCTCCTACCAGCAAGTGAACGGTAACGAGTACTTCGACTACCTGCACGAAACCAACGGCATCTACCTGGCCAACTCCCTGCTCTCGGACTTCAACGGCCCGAACGAGAAATCCTTCCAGATCGCCTACGGCCTCAACATGGCCGAATACGGTGTACCGGGCCTGAAGTTCAACATCTACCAGGCTCGCGGCTGGGGCATTGACGGTACCCATTACCGCGGCACCGCTTACACCGACCCGGGTGCCCAGCGTGGCGACCTGAGCCTGATGGATGGCGAAACCCACTACGAATACGGCATTGGCGCGTCCTATGCCGTGCAGAGCGGCCCGCTCAAGGCCACCGCCATTCGTGCGACCTACACTACGCACCGGGCCAGCGAACACCAGGCCGACGGCAACATCAACGAGTTCCGCCTGGTCACCACCATCCCGTTCAACATTCTCTAAAAACACACCGGCTGGAATGGCGGATTCATGACGAATTCGCCATTCCAGCTACTCTGGTTCAACCGATTGCAGAGGGTTCTAGATGAAAATGCTTCCCCTGAGAGCGGCCATCGCGGCCGTACTGCTGAGCGTCGCCGCAGGCGTCTCGGCCAAGCCCTTGGTGGTCTGTACCGAAGCCAGCCCGGAAGGCTTCGATATGGTCCAGTACACGACTGCAGTCACTGCCGACGCGGTGGCGGAAACCATCTTCAACCGCCTGGTGGACTTCAAGCCCGGCACCACGGACATCGAGCCGGCCCTGGCCGAGTCCTGGGAGATCAGCCCGGACGGCCTGACCTACACCTTCCACCTGCGCAAAGGCGTCAAGTTCCACAGCACCGATTACTTCAAGCCGACCCGCGAGATGAACGCCGACGACGTGCTCTGGAGCTTCCAGCGCCAGCTGGACCCGAAACACCCGTGGCATGACAAGTCCAGCGTGGGCTTCCCCTATTTCGAGAGCATGGGCTTCAAGGAACTGCTCAAAAGCGTCGAGAAAACCGACGACCACACCGTGGTCTTCACCCTGACCCGTCGCGAAGCACCGTTCCTGGCCGACGTGGCCATGGCCTTCGCCTCGATCTTCCCGGCCGAATACGCCGACCAGTTGCTCAAGGCCGGCAAGACCGGCGAGCTGAACAGCAAGCCGATCGGCACCGGCCCGTTCATCTTCCAACGCTACGCCAAGGACGCCCAGGTGCGGTTCAAGGCCAACCCGGACTACTTCCGTGGCAAGCCGCCAGCCGACGCACTGATCCTGGCGATCACCACCGATAACAACGTGCGCCTGCAGAAGCTCAAGGCCAACGAGTGCCAGGTCGCCCTGTATCCGAAACCCGACGACATCCCGAGCATCAAGGCCGACGCCAACCTGAAGGTCGACGACCTGGCCGCCATGACCGTGGGCTACGTGGCCCTGAACACCACCAAGAAGTACATGAGCGACCCGCGCGTCCGTCAGGCCATTAACATCGCCTTCGACAAGGAAGCCTACGTCAACAGCCTGTACGGCAAGGGCAACGCGGTGGTCGGCACCGGTCCCTACCCGCCGACCCTGCTGGGCTTCAACGCCAACCTGGGCAACCCGGCCCGCGACCTGGACAAGGCCCGCGCCCTGATCAAGGAAGCCGGCGTACCGGAAGGCACGGTCTTCACCCTGTTCACCCGCAACGGCGGTGGCCCGACCAACCCCAACCCGCTGCTCGGCGCGCAGATGATGCAGTCCGACCTGGCGAAGATCGGCCTCAAGATCGACATCCGCGTCATGGAATGGGGCGAGATGCTCAAGCGCGCCAAGAACGGCGAGCACGACATGGTTTCCGCCGGCTGGGCGGGGGATAACGGGGACCCGGACAATTTCCTGACCCCCAACCTCAGTTGCGAGGCCGCCAAAAACGGCGAAAACTACGCTCGCTGGTGTAATAAAGCGTTCCAGAGCCTGATCGATCAGGCCCGCGCCGAATCCGAGCCGGCCAAACGGACCGCACTCTATGAACAGGCCCAGGACATTTTCGACAAGGAACAACCCTGGATCCCCATGGCCTATCCGAAAATGTTCACGGCAATGCGCAAGAACGTCGAGGGCTACCACCAGAGCCCCCTGACCACTAACAACTTCGCTACTACCCAGGTGAAGTAGATAAGAAACGCCCGGCATCCCTGACCCCAGGGATGCCGGACACGCCTAACCGGCTGATGAGGTACACCAGAAGATGTTTAGTTTTATTGCCCGCCGTGTGGGGTTGTTGATACCCACATTCTTCGGCATCACCTTGCTGACGTTCGCATTGATTCGCATGATTCCCGGCGATCCCGTGGAAGTCATGATGGGCGAGCGCCGGGTCGACCCTGAGATGCATGCCCAGGCAATGGAACGCCTTGGTCTGAACAAACCGCTGTACGCCCAGTACCTGGACTACATCGGCAAACTCGCCCAGGGCGACCTGGGCGAATCCCTGCGGACTCGCGAGAGTGTGTGGACCGAGTTCACCTCCCTGTTCCCGGCGACCCTGGAGCTGGCCTCGGCCGCGATGCTGTTCGCAGCCGTGATCGGCCTGCTGGCCGGGGTGATCGCCGCGCTGAAACGAGGATCGCTGTTCGACCATGGGGTGATGGGCATTTCCCTCGCCGGCTATTCGATGCCGATCTTCTGGTGGGGCCTGATCCTGATCATGTTCTTCTCCGTGAGCCTGGGCTGGACCCCGGTTTCTGGACGGATCGACCTGCTCTACGACATCGAGCCAAAAACCGGCTTCATGCTCATCGACACCCTGCTGGCCGATGACACCAGCGCCTTCTTCGACGCCCTGCACCACCTGATCCTGCCGGCCATCGTGCTCGGCACCATTCCGCTGGCGGTGATCGCGCGGATGACCCGTTCCTCGATGCTCGAAGTCCTGCGCGAAGACTACATCCGCACCGCCAAGGCCAAGGGCCTGTCGCCCGCCCGCGTGGTGTTCGTCCATGGCCTGCGCAACGCGCTGATCCCGGTGCTGACCGTGGTCGGCCTGCAAGTCGGCACCCTGCTGGCCGGCGCAGTCCTGACCGAAACCATCTTCTCCTGGCCCGGCATCGGCAAATGGCTGATCGAAGCCATCGGCGCCCGGGACTACCCCGTGGTGCAGAACGGCATCCTGTTGATCGCCTGCCTGGTGATCCTGGTCAACTTCGTGGTGGACATCCTCTACGGCTTTGCCAACCCACGCATTCGTCACCAGCGCTGAGGACAATACTCATGAGCACTCCAACCTCCTCAGTAGCCGTATCCGCCGTAGCCGTGGATCAAAGCCTGCTGTACCCCTCGCCCTACAAGGAATTCTGGCAGGCGTTCTCGCGCAACAAGGGCGCGGTCGCGGGCCTGCTGTTCATGCTGCTGGTGATCTTCTGCGCGATCTTCGCGCCCTGGGTCGCCCCGCATAACCCGAGCGAGCAATACCGCGACTTCCTGCTGACCCCGCCGGTCTGGCTCGAAGGCGGCCAATGGCAATTCATCCTCGGCACCGACGAACTGGGCCGAGACCTGCTGTCGCGCCTGATCACCGGTTCGCGCCTGTCGCTGCTGATCGGCCTGTCGTCGGTGGTCATGTCGCTGATCCCGGGCATCCTCCTGGGCCTGTTCGCCGGGTTCTTCCCGCGCTTGCTCGGGCCGACCATCATGCGCCTGATGGACATCATGCTGGCGCTGCCGTCCCTGCTGCTGGCCGTGGCGATCGTCGCCATCCTCGGCCCAGGCCTGATCAACACCGTGATCGCCATCGCCGTGGTGTCCCTGCCGTCCTACGTGCGCCTGACCCGCGCCGCGGTGATGGGCGAGCTCAACCGCGACTACGTGACCGCCGCGCGCCTGGCCGGTGCCGGCCTGCCGCGCCTGATGTTCATCACCGTGCTGCCCAACTGCATGGCGCCGCTGATCGTCCAGGCAACCCTGAGCTTCTCCTCGGCGATCCTCGACGCCGCGGCCCTGGGCTTCCTCGGCCTTGGCGTCCAGCCGCCCACCCCTGAGTGGGGCACCATGCTGGCCTCGGCCCGCGACTACATCGAACGCGCCTGGTGGGTGGTGAGCCTGCCCGGCCTGACCATTTTGCTCAGCGTGCTGGCAATCAACCTGATGGGCGACGGCCTGCGCGATGCGCTGGACCCGAAACTCAAGAACGCCGCCTGAGGAGATTCCCATGTCACTGCTAGAAATCAAGAATCTCAACGTGCGCTTCGGCGACGCCCAGGCCGTTCCCGTGGTGGATGGCCTGGACCTGAAGGTGGACAAGGGCGAAGTCCTGGCCATCGTCGGCGAATCCGGCTCCGGCAAGTCCGTGACCATGATGGCGCTGATGGGGCTGATCGAGCATCCCGGCATCGTCACCGCCGACGCCCTCAGCTTCGACGGCAAGGACATGCTCAAGCTCAGCGCCCGGCAACGCCGGCAGATCGTCGGCAAGGACCTGGCCATGGTGTTCCAGGACCCGATGACCGCGCTGAACCCGAGCTACACCGTGGGCTTCCAGATCGAGGAAGTGCTGCGCCTGCACCTGAAGATGTCCGGCAAGGCGGCCCGCAAGCGCGCCATCGAACTGCTGGAAAAAGTCGAGATCCCGGGTGCCGCCAGCCGCATGGACGCCTACCCGCACCAACTGTCCGGCGGCATGAGCCAGCGCGTGGCGATTGCCATGGCGATTGCCGGCGAGCCGAAACTGCTGATCGCCGACGAACCGACTACCGCCCTGGACGTGACCATCCAGGCGCAGATCATGGACCTGCTGCTCAACCTGCAGCGCGAGCAGAACATGGGCCTGGTGCTGATCACCCACGACCTGGCCGTGGTCGCCGAAACCGCCCAGCGCGTGTGCGTGATGTACGCCGGGCAAGCGGTAGAAGTGGGCAAGGTGCCGGAGTTGTTCGACATCCCCGCCCACCCCTACACCGAAGCGCTGCTGGCGGCCATTCCCGAGCACAGCATGGGCGCCACGCGCCTGTCGACGTTGCCGGGCATCGTTCCCGGTCGCTACGACCGTCCGCAAGGCTGCCTGCTCTCGCCGCGCTGCCCGTACGTGCAGGAAAACTGCCGTCAGCAGCGTCCAAGCCTCGACCCGAAAGCCGCCAGCCTCGCGCGCTGCTTCTACCCGCTGAATCAGGAGGTGGCGTAATGGCCGTCGTTCTTACCGCCCGCAACCTGACCCGCCACTACGAAGTGTCCCGCGGCCTGTTCAAGGGCCATGCGACCGTGCGCGCCCTCAACGGCGTGTCGTTCGAGCTGGAAGCCGGCAAGACCCTCGCGGTGGTCGGCGAATCCGGCTGCGGCAAATCCACCCTGGCCCGTGCCCTGACCCTGATCGAAGAGCCGTCCTCGGGGTCCTTGAAAATCGCCGGCCAGGAGGTCGCCGGCGCCGACAAGGCCCAGCGCAAGCAACTGCGCAAAGACGTACAGATGGTGTTCCAGAGCCCTTACGCCTCGCTCAACCCACGGCAGAAGATCGGCGATCAACTGGCTGAGCCACTGCTGATCAACACCCAGCTGTCGGCCAGCGAGCGGCGGGACAAGGTCCAGGCGATGATGAAGCAGGTGGGCCTGCGCCCCGAGCATTATCAGCGCTACCCACACATGTTCTCCGGCGGCCAGCGCCAGCGTATCGCCCTGGCGCGGGCGATGATGCTGCAACCGAAAGTGCTGGTGGCGGACGAACCGACCTCGGCCCTCGACGTGTCGATCCAGGCCCAGGTACTGAACCTGTTCATGGACCTGCAGCAGGAGTTCAACACCGCCTACGTGTTCATCTCCCACAACCTGGCGGTGGTGCGTCACGTCGCCGACCACGTGATGGTGATGTACCTCGGCCGGCCGGTGGAAATGGGCCCGAAAGAGGACATCTACACCCGTCCCCTGCACCCCTACACCCAGGCGCTGCTGTCGGCCACGCCGACCATTCATCCGGACCCGGACAAGCCGAAGATCAAGATCGTCGGTGAGCTGCCCAACCCGCTGAACCCGCCATCCGGCTGCGCTTTCCACAAGCGCTGCCCGTATGCCACCGAGCGTTGCAGCACTGAAGAGCCGGCCCTGCGCCTGCTCGACACCCGCCAGGTGGCCTGCCACTACGCCGAGCAGTTCCTCGGCTGACCCGGCAAGAAAAAGGCGCCGCGGTTACCCGCGGCGCCTGATCAGTGTTGACCAAGCCCCTTCTGTCGGATTGCGCATCAGTCCGGCAGAGGGGGTTTTCTTTTTTCCGCAGACGCAAGCTCAGCCCTGGCTAGCCTCGTCTTCGCTGTCGGTATCCGGCTCGTCGGTGGTCGAATCGTCATCGTCCGCGCTGCCACCCTGCCCCTGATCGCCCGGCTCGGACTCCGATCGGGCGATCATCTGCAGCCCGTTCTGCAGATGCCCAGGCCCCCAGAAACCCGGCACCCGCGCCGCCTGGTCACTGGCCCAGGCCGCGGACAGGCCGAGCGACAACAGCACCAGCACCTTGAGCAACAGCACAACCCGTTGGAAAAGATTCATGTTGATTCCGTCCCTTTGCGTAGGTGAATCAATAATGGCCACAGGCCCTGACCGGCAAGGCGAGGCTTCGTATGAAACCTAGCCCCGAAGCCGGCGCTTTGCCAGATAGCAAGCTAGCTATTCGCCCACTGGATAGACGGCTTTCGACTAGGCCTTAAAACCTCCGGTTATGCCTGGCTCTTACGGGGGTATGCGGGATTTGATTCGCGATCTACAAGCACACCACGTATCTGCAGGGGCTGCCGGTCGACGCTCGATTGCCCGCGATGGCGTCCATTCGGACAATGGGACTCCGGCAGAATAGTGGTGGCAGGTTTTGGGGCTGCTACGCAGCCCATCGCGAGCAAGCTTCGCTCCTACAGAAGCATGCGCGGTTCGATCCCTGCCCCGCAGGGTGTGCGGGCATCATCTATCCACGGGCATGAAAAAGCCCCGCGGTTTGGGCCGCGGGGCTTTTGGGTGAGGCGTCGCTCAGACCTTAGTGATGCTCGCGGGTCGCGCGGAATTTCACGTCCGGCCAGCGCTCTTCCATCAGCGCCAGGTTGACCCGGGTCGGGGCCAGGTAGGTCAGGTGACCGCCGCCATCCAGCGCAAGGTTTTCCACGGCCTTGTTGGAGAATTCCTCGAGCTTCTTCTTGTCGCTGCAATCGATCCAGCGCGCGGACCACACGGTGATCGGCTCGTAGGAGCACTCGACCTTGTATTCCTCTTTCAGGCGGCTGGCGACCACATCGAACTGCAGCACACCGACGGCGCCGAGGATGATGTCGTTGCTGCGCTCGGGGAAGAACACCTGGGTCGCGCCTTCTTCGGCCAGCTGTTGCAGGCCCTGGCGCAGCTGTTTGGATTTCAGCGGATCCTTCAGGCGCACGCGGCGGAACAGCTCCGGGGCGAAGTGCGGGATACCGGTGAAACCCAGGGTCTCGCCTTCGGTGAAGGTGTCGCCGATCTGGATCGTGCCGTGGTTGTGCAGGCCGATGATGTCGCCGGCGTAGGCCTCTTCGAGCTGTTCACGCTCGGAGGAGAAGAAGGTCAGCGCATCGCCGATGCGCACGTCCTTGCCGGTGCGCACGTGGCGCATCTTCATGCCTTTCTCGTACTTGCCCGAGCAGATGCGCATGAAGGCGATACGGTCGCGGTGTTTGGGGTCCATGTTCGCCTGGATCTTGAACACGAAGCCTGTGAACTTCTCTTCCTGTGGTTCGACGGTACGCTCGTTGGCCACCCGCGCCAACGGCAGCGGCGCCCAGTCGACGACGGCGTCGAGCACGTGGTCGACCCCGAAGTTGCCCAGGGCGGTACCGAAGAACACCGGGGTCAGCTGGCCGTCCATGAACGCCTGCTGGTCGAACTCGTGGCAGGCACCCTGCACCAGTTCCAGTTGCTCGATGAAACGCTCGTACTCGTCACCCAGGTGGGCGCGGGCTTCATCGGAATCGAGCTTCTCGATGATCTTGGTTTCGGTGCGCTCGTGGCCGTGGCCGGCGGTGTAGACAATGATGTAGTCGCCCGCCAGGTGGTACACACCCTTGAAGTCGCGGTAGCAACCGATCGGCCAGGTGATGGGTGCCGCCTTGATCTTCAGGACCGCTTCGATTTCGTCGAGCAGTTCGATCGGGTCGCGGATGTCACGGTCGAGTTTGTTGATGAAACTGACGATTGGCGTGTCGCGCAGACGGCAGACGTCCATCAGGGCGATGGTCCGTGGCTCTACGCCCTTACCGCCGTCGAGCACCATCAGCGCCGAGTCCACCGCGGTCAGAGTGCGGTAGGTGTCTTCCGAGAAGTCTTCGTGGCCCGGGGTGTCGAGCAGGTTGATCATGTGTTCGCGATAAGGGAACTGCATGACCGACGTGGTAATGGAAATACCCCGCTGCTTCTCCATCTCCATCCAGTCGGAGGTGGCATGGCGGTCGGACTTGCGGGATTTCACCGTACCGGCAACGGCAATCGCCTTGCCCATCAGCAAGAGCTTCTCGGTGATGGTGGTTTTACCCGCATCCGGGTGGGAAATAATGGCGAAAGTGCGGCGTTTCGCGACTTCGGCGGCCTGTTTGGTCATGGGAAATCGCCTGGCAGGTGATTCAAAAAAAGGGCGGCGAGTATAGCGCAAAGCAAGCTCCCCGGACCACCGTTCGGCCTGGAGCCTCTGCAACCCTTGCCCTGTACGTTCCCTGTAGCCGCTGCCGAGCGCAGCGAGGCTGCGATCGAGCTGGGCGGCATTCCGACGTAGCGCTCGCAAACACTGAATACATGGTTTGACTGAACCACCGCGCCGCCTGGTTTTGCGACGGCTGCGCCGCCGATCGCAGCCTCGCTGCGCTCGGCAGCGGCTACAGGCGGCTACAGGCGGCCAGGCATCAGAGATATCGGAGTAATGGGATTGAGGGTGGCCAAACGCAGCCAACTATGGAACCTTTTAAAAGGTGGAGGCGTCCACTCCCCTGTTACGAGCTTTCGCCAGGGGTAGAAAAATCAGCAAGTTAGCCTGACGAGGCTATGCGTATGGCTCGATCCCGCGCTGTTTCCAGCGCATCGACGAGCTGCTTCTCGCGACCGTTCTTTTGGCAGCCAGGCATGGCCTTGCCACACGAAAGAATGCTCGCCGACATAAAAAAGGAGTCCGCCTGTGGCTATTCGCTATGGCAAAGGGCTGATAGGAGGCGCGGCGGTCATCGCTCTCCTGGCCCTGCTGGTCCACTGGATCGGCATCAGTACGATCGAACACTACCGCGACGATCTGTTGTTTTACCTGCAAGCCCATCTGTACCTGGTACTCGCTTCAATGTTCGCCGCCCTCGTGGTGGGGATACCCGCCGGCATCTTCCTCAGCCGACCGCAGAGGGTCGGGCGTGCCGAGCGTTTCATGCAACTGTTCAACATCGGTAACACCGTCCCTCCCCTGGCCGTCCTGGCCATCGCCCTGGGGATCCTCGGCATCGGCAGCGGGCCGGCCATCTTCGCTTTGTTCCTCGCCTCTTTGCTGCCCATCGTGCGCAACACCTATGAAGGCCTGAAAAACGTCCAGGGCTCCCTCAAGGAAGCCGCCGTCGGCATCGGCATGACGCCGCGCCAGGTGCTGTGGAACGTCGAGCTGCCCAACGCCGTACCGATCATCATCGGTGGCGTGCGCGTGGCCCTGGCGATCAACGTCGGCACCGCGCCGCTGGCCTTCCTGATCGGCGCCAACAGCCTCGGCAGCCTGATCTTCCCTGGCATCGCCCTGAACAATCAGCCGCAACTGCTGCTCGGCGCGGCCTGCACCGCCTTGCTGGCGCTGCTGCTCGACGGCCTGGTGACACTGGCCAGCCGCCTCTGGCTGGAACGCGGCCTGCGCCCGTCTTAAGCCTGCGCGAAGGAATCCACATGAAAAAAATAGCTTTGATCATAGGCTGCGTCCTGCTGTGCGCGGGAATTGCCCAAGCCGCGCAAAAGCCGGTGATCCGTATCGGCGCCCGGGTCTTCACCGAGCAGACGCTGCTGGCGGAAATCACCTCGCAGTACCTGCGCAGCAAGGGCTACGACACCCGGGTCACCGGCGGCCTGGGCAGCAACCTGGCACGCAGCGCCCACGAAAGCGGGCAGCTGGACATGCTCTGGGAATACACCGGCGTGTCCCTGGTGGCCTACAACCACGTGACGGAAAAACTCGACAGCCAACAGTCCTATGAGCGGGTCAAGGAACTGGACGGCAAAAAAGGCCTGGTCTGGCTGGCGCCGTCGAAGTTCAGCAATACCTACGCCCTGGCCCTGCCGAAAAACGTCGCGGACGCATACCCGCAGATCAACAGCGTCAGCGACCTGAAGCACGTCCTCGACGCCGAGCGCCAGGACCACCACCTGATTGCCCTGGACACCGAGTTCGCCAACCGCTCCGACGGCCTGCAAGGCATGGTCAAGCTGTACGGCATGGACCTGACCCGCAAGAACATCCGGCAGATGGACGCGGGGCTGGTCTACACCGCCCTGCGTAACGGCCAGGTGTTCGCCGGCCTGGTCTACACCACCGACGGCCGGCTCAATGCCTTCAACCTGAAGCTGCTGGACGACGACCTGCATTACTTTCCTGACTACACCGCGGCCCCCGTGGTGCGCCAGGCCTACCTCGACGCCCACCCGGAACTGGCCGCCGACCTCAAGCCGCTGGCCGAACTGTTCGACGACCAGACCATGCGCCAACTCAACGCCCGGGTCGACGTCGACCATGAAAGCCCATCCGCCGTTGCCGCAGATTTCCTGCGCCAACATCCATTGAACTGAGAGAGGAAAAAGCCATGGAATTGCTCAACGCCTTTTCCCATCTCGACGGGCAGCAAGTCATCCAGCTGACCTGGCAGCACATCACCCTGGTGGGCATCGCCGTGACCCTGGCGATCCTCTTCGGCGTGCCCCTGGGCATCCTGATGACCCGCTTCCCGACCCTGGCCGGCCCGCTACAAGCCAGCGCCACCGTGCTGCTGACCATCCCGTCGATCGCCCTGTTCGGCCTGCTGCTGCCGTTCTACTCCAGGTTCGGCCAGGGCCTGGGGCCGCTGCCGGCAATCACTGCGGTGTTTCTCTACTCCCTGTTGCCGATCATGCGCAACACCTACCTGGCGCTGACCGGCGTCGAGCCAGGGATTCGTGAAGCGGCCCGTGGCATCGGCATGACCTTCGGCCAGCGCCTGCGCATGGTCGAGTTGCCGATCGCCGTGCCGGTGATTCTTGCCGGCGTGCGCACCGCCGTGGTGATGAACATCGGCGTCATGACCATCGCCGCCACCATCGGCGCCGGCGGCCTGGGTGTGCTCATTCTTGCTTCCATCAGCCGCAGCGACATGTCGATGCTGATCGTCGGCGCGGTGCTGGTCAGTCTCCTGGCCATCTTCGCCGACCTGCTTCTGCAATGGCTGCAACGCTCGCTGACTCCAAAAGGGATCCTGAAATGATCGAACTTCAAAACCTGACCAAGACCTTTCACAGCAACGGCAAAGAAGTCAAAGCCGTCGACTCCGTGAGCCTGACCGTCAACGAAGGCGAAATCTGTGTGTTCCTCGGGCCATCGGGCTGCGGCAAGAGCACCACGCTGAAAATGATCAACCGCCTGATCATGCCCACCTCGGGCAAGGTGCTGATCAACGGCGAGGACACCACCGGCCTGGACGAAGTGACCCTGCGCCGCAACATCGGCTACGTGATCCAGCAGATCGGCCTGTTCCCCAACATGACCATCGAGGAAAACATCATGGTGGTGCCGCGCCTGCTGGGCTGGGACAAGCAGAAATGCCACGAGCGCGCCCGCGAGCTGATGAGCATGATCAAGCTCGAACCCAAGCAGTACCTGCACCGTTATCCCCGCGAGTTGTCCGGTGGCCAGCAACAGCGGATCGGGGTGATCCGCGCGCTGGCGGCCGATGCGCCACTGCTGCTGATGGACGAACCCTTCGGCGCGGTCGACCCGATCAACCGCGAGATGATCCAGAACGAGTTCTTCGAGATGCAGCGGGCGCTGAACAAGACCGTGATCATGGTCAGCCACGACATCGACGAAGCCATCAAGCTCGGCGACAAGATCGCCATCTTCCGCGCCGGCAAGCTGCTGCAGATCGACCACCCGGACACCCTGCTGGCCCATCCGGCGGACGACTTCGTCAGCCACTTCGTCGGCCAGGACAGCACCCTCAAGCGCCTGCTGCTGGTGAAGGCCGAGGACGCCGCCGACAACGCGCCGTCGCTAAGCCCGGAAACCCCGGTGGCCGACGCCCTGGAACTGATGGACGAACACGACCGCCGCTACCTGGTGGTGACCTGCGCCGAGAACAAGGCCCTGGGTTATGTGCGCCGCCGCGACCTGCACCGCCAGGCCGGCACCTGCGCCCAGTACCTGCGCGAGTTCAACGCCACCGCGGCCTATGACGAACACCTGCGCATCCTGTTGTCGCGGATGTACGAGTTCAACCGTTCGTGGCTGCCGGTGCTGGACGCCGAGCGGGTGTTCCTCGGCGAAGTGACCCAGGAATCGATTGCCGCCTACCTCAGCTCCGGGCGCTCGCGCGGGGCCAAGACCTGCATCGTCTCCCCGGCCGAAACCGCACCGGCCTGACCTGTCGCGCGGATGGCCGCTTGTAGCCGCTGCCGAAGAATGAGGCTGCGATCGACTGCGAAGCAGGCGCAGACCTGGCGCCTCGGTACATCAGGGATACCGAGGACGCAGGATTTGCGGCCGCTCCGCGACCGTTCGCAGCCTCGTGCCTCGGCAGCGGCTACAGCGCCTAGACCCCAGCACGGATTTGTACGAGCGAGGCTGGCCCGCGATGGCGTCCTACCGGCCGGGAACCGGGCTTCCCACGCCGCGAATTCCCCACCCTGGGGAACATCAACCTGTCATCTGGGTCGGTTACATAAATGACTGGCTCGGACCACGCGACGAACGCGTGCAAAAACGCGACATTTTTTGTTGATCTCAGGCCCCTCACGCCCTAAAGTTCGCGCCGAACGTCCATGCTGGAAACGATCCATCCGGCTCAAGTACTGACGACGAGACAGCAAGGCCAAGGGCAAATACGCCCGTGGCCTTTTTGCTTTCGGCGACATGCCTTGGGAAGTAGGCGAACCAAAGTGGGGATACGGAGGACGTTCAGAAGGGTGTGTCATCAATGAGTTCACGGCTGCGCCGGAGCCTGTTTTTACGCAGGGCAAGGCGCGAGGGCCGAAGTTTGGTTATTCCAAATAAGGGACGAGTAACGCAGCCCTGCGTAAAAACAGGCCCGGCCCTCCGGGTTGCGTCTGAGCACGCGCCATGCTGCGTTGCAGCTCTTGCCAAGGGAACAACCATTGGCGGCGAGCTCCGCCTTGCCTGGCACGTGCTCAGACGGCAACGCAGCCGCGAACTCATTGATGACACACCCTCGCACCCATTGATTACTAACGTTTGCCAGTAGGAGCTCCCAGGTATGTCGATCCAGGTCGAAGACTATTTCGCGCGCGAAACCTTTCAGAAAATGAAGGCGTTCGCCGACAAGCAAGAAACCCCGTTCGTGGTCATCGACACCCAGATGATCGCCCAGGCCTACGATGACCTGCGCGCCGGTTTCGAGTTCGCCAAGGTCTACTATGCGGTAAAAGCCAACCCGGCCGTCGAAATCATCGACCTGCTGCGGGAAAAAGGTTCGAACTTCGACATCGCCTCGATCTACGAGCTGGACAAGGTGCTGGGCCGCGGCGTCAGCCCGGACCAGATCAGCTACGGCAACACCATCAAGAAATCCAAGGACATCCGCTACTTCTACGAGAAGGGCGTGCGCCTGTATGCCACCGACTCCGAAGCCGACCTGCGCAACATCGCCAAGGCCGCGCCGGGCTCGAAAGTCTATGTGCGGATCCTCACCGAAGGCTCGACCACCGCGGACTGGCCGCTGTCGCGCAAGTTCGGCTGCCAGACCGACATGGCCATGGACCTGCTGATCCTCGCCCGCGACCTGGGCCTGGTGCCTTACGGCGTGTCGTTCCACGTGGGCTCGCAACAGCGCGACATCAGCGTCTGGGACGCAGCGATCGCCAAGGTCAAGGTGATCTTCGAACGCCTGAAGGAAGAAGACGGTATCCACCTCAAGCTGATCAACATGGGCGGCGGCTTCCCGGCCAACTACATCACCCGGACCAACAGCCTGGAAACCTACGCCGAGGAAATCATCCGTTTCCTCAAGGAAGACTTCGGCGACGAGCTGCCGGAAATCATCCTCGAGCCAGGCCGTTCGCTGATCGCCAACGCCGGCATCCTGGTCAGCGAAGTGGTGCTGGTGGCGCGTAAATCCCGTACCGCCGTGGAGCGCTGGATCTACACCGACGTGGGCAAGTTCTCCGGCCTGATCGAAACCATGGACGAAGCCATCAAGTTCCCGATCTGGACCGAGAAGAAAGGCGAGACGGAAGAAGTGGTGATCGCCGGTCCGACCTGCGACAGCGCCGACATCATGTACGAGAACTACAAGTACGGCCTGCCGCTGAACCTGGCCATCGGCGACCGCCTGTACTGGCTGTCCACCGGTGCCTACACCACCAGCTACAGCGCTGTGGAATTCAACGGCTTCCCGCCACTGAAATCCTTCTACGTGTAAGCGCCACGCCGCAACGAAAAAGCCCATGACGTGTCATGGGCTTTTTCATTCAGGGTATCGGGCGGCTCGAATCACTAGCGGTCTTCTCGTACATGCCACACCCGCAGGATGTAGAGCGTCGCATCCCGGATCTCGTAACGCATCTCGTAAGGCCCGACCAATAAACGCCGAACATCGCGAGGCTGAAACTCCTCCAACTGTTCGCCGATACGCGGATTGGTCAGCAGGGTATCCGGGGCCTGTGTGAGCGATTGCACCGTTCGAGCAGCCACCGAACGGTTCACCGGAGCAAGAAACTCAAACAGTCGGGCCAGGTCCGACAGCGCCTTGCTCGTCCATTTCAATTCCCTCACTTGGGCACCGGCAAAGGCTTGTCACTCATCAGGCTTTCAGCCCATGCCTGGACAGCCTGGTGATCGATGACACGCCCAGCATCCACATCGGCCAAAGCCTCATGGGTCAGGCGACTACGCTCCTCTTCCTGATCGACCCAAGCCACCAGAGCCTGCTTGACGATCCAGCCGCGCGAGCGCTCCAGCCGGGAGGCCATCTGGTCGACCTTGTCGGCCAACTCCAACGGCACATGTGCGGTCAGCACTTTAGTTGCGGTCATGATGGTTCGATCTCCGCCGTATCAAATGATGAAGAGTGATTAACTTTCAATCATAGTGATTTACACCTGAGCAGCAAGCAGCGCCAAGTCCCGCTCGTCACCCAGCTCTGCCGCACGCTGGTGATACGCCAGGGCCAGGCCGCGGATCTGTGGATGAGCCGCCTGCAACAAGGCGCCGCGGGCGACCCGCAGGAAGTTCAGGTTGCCGCCTTCCAGGGCCTTGGCCAGCCAGCCCAGCGCCTCGTCGATACGCCCGGCATCGGCCAGCACCGCGGCGTGGCTGAACTGCCCACGGAAATCCCCGCCTTCGGCGGAACGGCGATACCAGTCGCAGGCCGCCGCGACATCCCTGGGGCAGTGACGTCCCTCCTCCAGGTAGCGACCCAGCAGGTTCATCGATTTGGCGTGGCCCATGGCGGCCGCGCGCTGGTAGCAACTCAGGGCCAGGGCGTGGTTTTCAGCGACTCCGCGTCCGGTGGCCAGCAGGTTGGCGTAGTTGTACAACGCCCAGTCCAGCCCGGCTTCGGCCGCCTGGCGATAGTGCCCGGCAGCGGCCTTGGCATCGGCTTCGCAGCCCCAGCCATGCTCGCGGCAGCGCCCCAGCATGTTGCGCGCCATCAGGTGCCCGCCCTTGGCGGCGATCGTGAACCAGCGCAGCGCGAGGGCCTGGTCGCGCTCGATGCCCAGGCCGTCGAGCAGGATCTGCCCGAGCAGCGCCTGGGCATCCAGCACGCCCTCCCCGGCCGCCAGCAGGATCGCCTGGGCGGCCCGGGCCGGGCTCTGTTCGAGCATGGCGCGCAGTTGCTCGCCGTCGAGGACTTCCTCGCGGCGTAACTGGAAACTCACGGTCTACACCTCGACCCAGCGGCGCAACAGGTTGTGGTAGGTGCCGGTCAGGCGAATCAGCGATGGATGATCCGGCATGTCGCGGGTCAGTTGCTGGATCGCCTCGTCCATCTCGAACAGCAGGGCGCGCTGGCTGTCTTCGCGCACCAGGCTCTGGGTCCAGAAGAACGACGCATAACGGGTGCCGCGGGTGACCGCATTGACCTTGTGCAGGCTGGTGCCCGGGTACAGCACCATGTCGCCGGCCGGCAGCTTCACCCGCTGGGTGCCGAAGGTGTCCTGGATTTCCAGCTCGCCGCCGTCGTAGTCCTCCGGGTCGCTGAAAAACAGGGTCGACGACAGGTCGGTACGCACCCGCTCGACGCTGCCCTTGGGCTGGCGCACGGCGTTGTCGATATGGAAGTCGAAACTGCCACCGGCGGTGTAGCAGTTGAGCAGCGGCGGGAAGACCTTGTGCGGCAGCGCCGCCGACATGAAGCGCGGGTGCTGCCATAGGCGCTCGAGCATCGCCGCGCCGATTTCCTGGGCCAGCGGGTGGCCTTCGGGCAATTGCAGGTTGTGCTTGGCCTTGGCCGACTGATAACCGGCGGTGATCTTGCCGTCGGCCCAGTCCGCCTGCTCCAGGGCCTCACGGATGCGCAGGACTTCTTCACGGGAGAACAGACCAGGAATGTGCAGCAACATGGCACGGGCACCTGAAAGCGAAAGGGTCGCCAATGGTATTGATTCTTATTGGCAATGTAAAACGCCAGACGAATGAAACCTAAAAACCGTAACGGCAAATTGTAAAGAATGTAAATTTCTTGCGAATAGCAATATTTCGCAATTGATACAAATACTTGTTCGCCTTATATTCCGCCGCCTCAAATCCTTGGGGAGGGGAATTTCAATGTCACGCCAACAACCACAACTACCGGTCAGTTCACCACGCCTGCTGGCGTCTGCAATTGGCGTGGCGATCACCGCCGGCTCCGCCGCCCACATGGCCCATGCCGCCGAAAGCACCGAGAAGAAAACCACCGGCAATGCCATTTCCCTGGATGCCACCAGCATCACCGGCGAAGCCCAGGACCCGACGTCCTACCAGGTCGAAAAGGCCTCGTCGCAGAAGTACACCGCGCCGCTGGTCAACACCCCGCGCTCGGTCACCGTAGTGCCTCAACAAGTCCTCAAGGACACCGCCGCCACCTCGCTGCAAGATGCGCTGCGCACGGTGCCGGGCATTACCTTCGGCGCCGGCGAAGGCGGTAACCCGCAAGGCGACCGTCCGTTCATCCGCGGCTTCGACGCCCAGGGCGACACCTACCTCGATGGCGTGCGCGACACCGGCGGCCAGAGCCGCGAGATCTTCGACATCGAATCGATCGAAGTCAGCAAGGGCCCCAACTCCTCCTTCGGCGGTCGCGGCTCGGCCGGTGGCAGCCTCAACCTGGTGAGCAAGACGCCCAAGCAGCAAGACTTCCTCAACGGTGGCTTCACCTATGGCTCCGACCAGACCCGCCGTTATGTGCTGGACGTGAACCGCCAGTTCCTCGACAGCGCCGCCTTCCGCCTGAACCTGATGAGCCACGAGCAGAACGTGGCCGGTCGCGACGCCGTCAACTACGACCGCTGGGGCGTGGCGCCGTCCCTGACCTTCGGCCTGGGCACCCCGACCCGGGTCAACTTCAGCTACTACCACATGGAAAGCGACGACCTGCCGGATTCGGGCATTCCCTATGGCTACAGCTCGGCCAGCGCCACCGCCCACAAGCACGACAAACCCACCGACGGCGGCGACAGCGACAACTTCTATGGCTTGAAGGACCGTGACTTCCGCAAGACCCGCGCGGACATCAGCACCGTCTCCATCGAACACGACCTGAACGACAACATGACGCTGAAAAACACCCTGCGTCATGGCAACACCGGCCAGGACTACATCCTCACCCAGCCGGACGACAGCAAGTTCAACGTCAACAAATACGGCACCGTGTGGCGTCGCGCCAACTCGCGGGTGTCCACCACCGAAACCACCACCAACCAGACCGACCTGTTCGGCGAATTCCAGGCCCTGGGCTTCAAGCACAACTACTCCACCGGCCTTGAGTTCACCGGCGAAGAGACTCGCGTCAGCAGCTACAACATTGCCGGCAACACCGCGAAAGTCTGTAACCCGGGCAGCCTCCCGAGCTGCACCTCGCTGAGCAACCCGAACCCGGACGATGCCTGGACCGGTGCCATCAGCCGCAACTACAACGGCACCAACACCCGCGCCACCACTCGCGCGGCCTATGTGTTCGACACCATCGAACTCGATCCGCAGTGGCTGCTGAACGTCGGCCTGCGCTACGACACCTTCGACACCGAGGCCAATACCAACGCCGCCACCGGGCGCACCAAGATCAAGGACGACAGCCAGTTCTGGAACTGGCAGGCCGGCCTGGTGTGGAAACCGACGGACAACGGCAGCGTCTACGCCTCCTATGCCACTTCGGCCTCGCCAGCGGGCGGCCTGGTCGGTGAGGGGGCGGACGGCAACCCGCTGTCCGCCGGCGCCAGCGTCAGCGACCTGCAACCGGAAGAAACCGTCAACTACGAGCTGGGCACCAAGTGGGATGTGTTCAACGACCGCCTGTCCCTGACCGCCGCGGTGTTCCGTACCGAGAAGAAAAACACCCGCATCCTGGTGGACGCCCTGACCTACCAGAACGCCGGTGAGTCCCGCGTCGACGGCCTGGAACTGTCGGCCAGCGGCAAGATCACCGACAAGTGGCAAGTCTTCGCCGGCTACAGCTACCTGAAAAGCGAGCTGGTGGACGCCGGCCTCAACGGTCGTAACGGGGTCGTCAGCGCCGGTTCGAACAAAGGCAATGAAATGCCGAACACGCCGAAAAACAGCTTCAGCCTGTGGACCACTTATGAAGTGCTGCCGAAGCTGACCGTCGGCGGCGGTGCGTTCTATGTCGACGAGGTGTATGGCGATGCCGGCAACACTGTGTATGTGCCGTCCTACACCCGCTACGACGCCATGGCCAGTTACAAACTGAGCAAGAACCTCGACCTGCAGCTGAACGTGCAGAACCTGACCGACAAGACCTACTACGACAAAGCCTACTCGGCGCACTTCGCCAACCAGGCAGCCGGCCGTACCGCCTTGTTCACCACCAACTTCCACTTCTGACGAGGTGGAACGCGACGCCTGGCGCATCCAGGCGTCGCTGTAGCCGCTGCCGCAGGCTGCGATCGATCTGGGCGGCATTCCGACGCAGGGGGCGCAAGATCGTGAAATCGCTGGAGGACCTGCGTGTCGAGCGCGACCCCGGCCTATCGCAGCCTTCGGCAGCGGCTACACCCACGCAAGCCCCATCCACTTCGGTGAGTGGGGCTTTTGTGCGTAGGAAAGAATGTTTCTCGACAACTCACGGCATAATGCGCGCCGTGGCACAGACTTAAGAACCAACGAGGCGGTCGATGTGTTGAAGAAAACCCTGTTCCAGTTGCACTGGTTTTTCGGCATCAGCGCCGGCCTGGTCCTGGCCTTGATGGGCATTACCGGAGCGACCGTATCGTTCCAGGATGAAATCCTGCGTGCCCTCAACCCCTCCACACTGCAAGTGGAAAAACAGCCGGCCGGGGTCCTGCCGCCCGCCGAGCTGGTGGAAAAAATCCAGGCCGCCTCGGGCAAGACCGTGTCGATGCTCACCGTGGAAGCCGACAGCGGCAACGCCGCCCGCGTGTGGTTCACTCCGCCGCCGGGCCAGCGCCGCGGCGAGATGCGTTATTTCGACCCCTACACCGGCGAATTCATGGGCGCCGCCCTGGGCCAGGACTTCTTCGGCCTGATGCTGCAGCTGCACCGCTTCCTGGCCATGGGCGACAGCGGCCGGCAGGTCACCGGCGCCTGCACCCTGATCCTGGTCTTCTTCTGCCTGTCCGGCCTGTACCTGCGCTGGCCGCGCCAGGTGGCGAGCTGGCGCGCCTGGCTGACCCTGGACTGGGCGAAAAAAGGCCGCGGCTTCAACTGGGACCTGCACGCCGTGGCCGGGACCTGGTGCCTGCTGTTCTATCTACTGGCGGCGCTGACCGGTCTGTCCTGGTCCTACGAGTGGTACAACAAGGGCCTGAACAAACTGCTGGCCGACTCGCCACAGAGCCCGCGCATGAAGGGCGGCCGTGGCGCTTCGCCCCAGGGCCCGGCGCCGACCGCCGACTACAACGCCCTGTGGCTGGGCATCTACAGCACCGCCGGCAAGGACCTGAGTTCCTACAACATCCGCATGCCAGCGGTGGCCGGCCAGCCGGCGACCGTGTTCTATCTGCTCAAGGATTCGCCCCACGACCGGGCGCTGAACCAGATCAGCATCGACCCCAACAGCGGCGTGGTCAGCCGCCATGACCGCTACAGCGACAAGAGCCTCAAGGCGCAGTTGCTGACCAGCCTCTATGCCCTGCACGTGGGCAGCTACTTCGGCCTTGTCGGGCGCATCCTGGTCACTATTGCCTCCCTGGCCATGCCGCTGTTCTTTATCACCGGCTGGCTGCTGTACCTGGATCGCCGGCGCAAGAAGCGCCAGGTCAAGGACGCACGCCAGGGCCTGAGCGCCGACACCGACGCAGCCTCGGCCTGGTTGATCGGCTTCGCCAGCCAGAGCGGTTTCGCCGAACAACTGGCCTGGCAGACTGCCGGGCAATTGCAGGCCGCGGGCGTGCCGGCCAGGGTCCAGCCGCTGGCCAGCGTCAGCGAGCAAGACCTGCTGAACACCCAGAACGCCTTGTTCGTGGTCAGCACCTTCGGCGACGGCGAAGCGCCGGACAGTGCCCGGGGCTTCGAACGCAAGGTGCTGAGCCGCGCCTTGTCCCTGGACAACCTCAAGTACGCCGTACTGGGCCTGGGCGACCGGCAATACCCGCACTTCTGCGGCTTTGCCAAGCGCCTGCACGGCTGGCTGGCCGAGCGTGGCGGCAACACCCTGTTCGCCCCGGTGGAAGTCGACAGCGGCGACAGCTACGCCCTGCGCCACTGGCAGCAGCAACTGGGCCAGTTGATCGGCCAGGCGCCAGCGGATCTGTGGCAGGCGCCCGCCTACGACAACTGGACCCTGAACCAACGCCTGCTGCTCAACCCCGACAGCAGCGGCTCCGGCGTCTACCTGCTGGGCCTGACCCCGCCGCAACCGAGCAGTTGGCTGGCCGGCGACCTGGTGGAAGTACTGCCGCGCAACTGCGCGTGGGCCATCGAGTTCTTCCTCGACGGCCTGGGCCTGGACGGCGGCGCCACGGTGCAGCTCGACGGCCTGAAGGAAACCCTGACCCAGGCCCTGGCCAGCCGCCAGCTCCCGGAAAACCGCGCCCACCTGGTGGGCCTGCACGCCCAGGCACTGGTGGATGCGCTGGTCCCGCTGGCGATGCGCGAATACTCCATCGCCTCGCTGGCCAGCGACGGCCAACTGGAACTGCTGGTGCGCCAGGAACGCCACCCCGACGGCAGCCTGGGCATCGGCTCCGGCTGGCTCACCGAGCATGCGCCGCTGGGTTCGACCATCAGCCTGCGGGTGCGGCGCAACAGCGGCTTCCATCTGCCGGCCGAGCCTGGCCCGCTGATCCTGCTGGGCAACGGCACGGGCCTGGCCGGCTTGCGCAGCCTGCTCAAGGCGCGCATCGCCGAGGGCCAGCAAGACAACTGGCTGATCTTCGGCGAACGCAACGCCGAGCATGATTTCTACTGCAAGGACGAACTGCAGGAATGGCTGACCGCCGGCGACCTGCGCCGCCTGGACCTGGCCTTCTCCCGCGATCAGGCCGAGAAGGTCTACGTCCAGGATCGCCTGCGCCAACAGGCCGAACGCCTCAAGCAATGGCTGGCCGACGGCGCCTCGATCTACATCTGCGGCAGCCTGCAAGGCATGGCATCGGGGGTGGATCAAGTGCTCAACGAAGTACTGGGCGCCGAGGTGGTCGAACGCCTGATCGAACAAGGCCGTTATCGCCGCGACGTCTACTGACCCCGGCATGCTTCTGTAGGAGCGAAGCTTGCTCGCGATAGGCCGAAGGCCGGTAGTGGGCCTTGATACCGCCATCGCGGGCAATCGAGCGTCGACCGGCCGCTCCTACAAAAGCCGGTACGTGATTACACCGGCTGCAACTTGCGCTCGAACACCGCCACCCCGTCCAGGTCGCGCAGGATCACCTTCAACTCCCCGCTCTGCCCTTCGATCTGCACTTCGCCGAAGAACTGGAACCCGGCGAACGGCGAGGTGTTCTGCGCTGGCGGCGCCTTCTGGAACACCACCTCCGGGCCGAAGGTCTTGTCCAGCGCGTTGGGCCCGAAACTGCCGGCATTCAAAGGCCCGGCGACGAACTCCCAGAACGGTTCGAAGTCCTGGAACGCCGCGCGGTCCGGGTGGTAATGGTGCGCCGCGCAGTAATGCACGTCCGCCGTCAGCCACACATGGTTGCGCACCTTGTGCTTGCGCAGGAACGCCAGCAACTCGGCGATCTCCAGCTCGCGGCCCTGGGCCGGGCCCGGATCGCCATTGGCGATCGCCTCCCAGCGCGGCACGCCGGGGCTGACCTCGCCGTCCGGCACGCCGAGGCCGATGGGCATGTCGGCCGCCACCACCTTCCACTGCGCCTTGGAGTGCTTGAGCCCCTGCTTGAGCCAGTCCAACTGTTCGCGGCCGAGGAACGGCTTGGCCGCGCCGAGGTTGTCGTCGTTGCCGCCGCGATAGCTGCGCATGTCCAGCACGAACACATCCAGCAGCGGCCCGTAGCTCAGCTTGCGATAGATGCGCCCGCCCTGGTCGGCGCTCTGCAAGCGCATCGGCGCGTATTCCAGCCAGGCCTGCCGCGCACGGCCCACCAGGGTGTGGATATCTTTAGTGGTGTAACGCTCATCCAGCACCTTGCTCGGCGACCAGTTGTTGACCACCTCATGGTCGTCCCACTGCCAGATCTGCGGCACCTCGGCGTTGAAGCGCCGCACGTTCTCGTCCAGCAGGTTGTAGCGGTAGTTGCCGCGGTATTCGTCGAGGGTCTCGGCGACCTTGCTCTTGGCCTCGGTGGTGATATTGCGCCACACGCGGCCGCTCTCGGTGGTCAGCTGCGCCGGCACCGGGCCGTCGGCGTAAATGGTGTCGCCGCTGTGGATAAAAAAGTCCGGCAGGCGCCGGCGCATGGCCTCGTAGATGCGCATGCCGCCGATGTCCGGGTTGATGCCGAAGCCCTGGCCGACGGTGTCGCCGCTCCACACAAAACGAATATCGCGGCGGGTCTGCGGCACGCTGCGTAAGTGGCCGAACCAGGGTTTGCTGCGCACGCCGGTCTGGGCGTCCTCGAAATACACCCGATAAAAAATCGCCTGGCCGGTGGGCAGCCCGCCCAACTCGACCCGCGCGGTGAAGTCGGTACGGGCATCGGCCAGGGGCGAGACGAACCGCCGCGGGTTGCTGAACCGGCTGCGGGTATCCCACTCCACCACCATCCGCGCCGGCCGGTCGGTACGGCTCCAGACCATCGCCCGATCGCCCAGCAGATCCCCGGACTGCACGCCATCGACCATCTTCGGCCGGTCCTTGCCCGAGGCAATCACCGCCGGCGCCAACCCCGGCAGCAACAGCCCTGCCCCCGCCACCTGAATCAAACGCCGCCGACCGAGAGTGAAATCGCTCATGGTTGCTCCCTGACCCAATGTCAAAAGCAAACCTTAGCCAATGTGGATGAACTGCGTATGACAAGCCCCACAACCCGCCTCTCCTGTAGGAGCGAGCTTGCTCGCGATGGTCGTCAACGATAACGCCGCCTGTCTGATGAACTGCGGTGTTACAGCCGAGCATTGCGAGTCATGGAATAACTAAACGATTGAGGATGGCAGCTGGACGCGGGTTAGCAGACCGGGGCTCAGGAGCCCGGCGCACCCGAGGGTGCCCCACGTACAGCCGCCAGAACAAAACCGCCCGGACCGATCAGCACCTGCAGCAGCGATTGCAGCTCAGAGGCGATTGCCATCAAGCAAGGCATCCACCACACCGCGCGCCATCTCCACGGAATGCACCAGCGACCAGATCAGGCCTCGCTCGATACCGCTGGCGTGCTCGGTGATCTCGTCAGAAACCTCCTCGGCGGATTTGAGCAGCATGGAAACGTGAAGCAACGCCTCTTCGGCGCTGATGCCGGGGCGGACAGTGAAGAGCGAATCGTTACCCGCAGGACCCGCAGCGGTGGGTTTCAAGGCAGCGAGCAACGAACCTTCCACCGGATGATTGGCCAGCGCCTGACGGACCTGTTCATTGGCGTGGTCGTGGTCTGGGTTGCGGCGCGAGAACGACGGGGAAACGGGTGGATCGGGGACGAGCTTTTTCATGATGTGGCTCCTCGACATGAAGCCACCACCCACCGCTGCTAGACGATATAGAAAGGTGGCGGCTGTACGCGGGCTAGCAGACCGGGTCAAGGAAACCGGCGCGCCCGAAGACGCTCCCACGCACAACCGCCATAGCAGAGCACTGCAAATGGAAAGTGCAGTGCTGATGATGCGGCTTGCGTCTCGACCCGGGCTGCTAGACCCGATCACCGAAAAAGTCGGTGACGAACCCGAGGCTAGACAGCGCCATTACCAGACGCAAGCGGCCCAGAGTTTCTCGGAAAAGCCTTACAAAGAAAAGCGAAGCGCCTCACTTTCAGACAGCGTCTTACACGACAAAACCTGTCATCCAAACGAGCAGATGTACACGATCCCTGTAGCCGCTGCCGCAGGCTGCGATAGGACCGAAGGTCCTCCAGCGGTCTCAAGATCCTGCGCCTGCTGCGCAGTCGATCGCAGCCTCGCAGGCTCGGCAGCGGCTACAGGGTTTCGCGCCGACCGGCAGGTCGCGCCGGGCTTTTGATCTTGATCCACCCGCCCCATCGGGAGGCCGAGCGAAGGTGTTCATCAGGGGGATGGCGCGCAGCGCCCCTCGACGCAGTCGAGGACATCGTATGGAGGTCGAAGCGAAGCCGACCGGAGTCGATGCCCCCCTGATGGACACCGGAGCGAGGGAACCTGAGCGCAGCGAAGGCCGTACGCAGGGGCAAGCGTTTTTTGGTTACTTTTTTTGGCGTTTGAAAAAAAGTGACCCGCCGTCAGGGCGGAACCCTAAGTGGCCGTGACCGCAGGAATGGATATGTACCCCGTCCAAAAAATTCAGCGCCAGGACAGACGCCATCGCGGGCAAGCCTCGCTCCTACAAAAACGAGGCAGGCCCGCCTGAGGCTGTCAGGCCTTGGCCGGCTCCAGCGCCAGCTCGGTCGCCTCCGGCCGCTTCACCACCGCATACACCACCGCCGTCAACACACTCCCCGCCACAATCGCCAGCAAATACAACAACGCATGGTTGATCGCATTCGGAATCAGCATCACGAACAACCCACCATGGGGCGCCATCAGCTTGCAGCCGAAATACATCGACAGCGCCCCGGTCAGCGCACCGCCGGCGATGCTCGCCGGGATCACCCGCAACGGGTCCTTGGCGGCGAACGGAATCGCCCCTTCAGAGATAAAGCACAGCCCCAGCACCAGCGCCGCCTTGCCCGCTTCGCGCTCGCTCTGGGCAAACTTGCGCCGGGCAATAAAGGTGGCGATGCCCAGGCCGATCGGCGGCACCATGCCGGCGGCCATGGTCGCCGCCATCGGCGCATAACTCTGCGACGCCAGCAGCCCCACGGAGAAGGCATAGGCCGCCTTGTTGATCGGCCCGCCGAGGTCGACGCACATCATGCCGCCGAGCAACACCCCCAGCAGGATGGCGTTGGTGGTGCCCATGCTGTCGAGGAAATGGGTCAGGCCGGCGAGCATCCCGGCCACCGGCTTGCCCACCACATAGATCATCACCAGGCCGGTGAACAGGCTGGCCAGCAACGGAATGATCAGGATCGGTTTCAAGGCCTCCAGGCTTTGCGGCAAGCGCGCGTATTGGCTGATGGCTTTGGCCGCATAACCGGCGAGGAAACCGGCAATGATCCCGCCGATAAACCCCGCGCCCAACGTGCTGGCGAGCATGCCGCCGATCATCCCCGGCGCCAGGCCCGGCCGGTCGGCGATGGAATAGGCGATGTAACCGGCCAGCAGCGGCACCATCAGCTTGAACGCGGTGTCGCCGCCGATCTGCATCAGGGCGGCGGCCAGGGTGCCCTCCTCCTTGAACGCGGTGATGCCGAAGACGAAGGACAAGGCGATCATCAAACCGCCCGCCACCACCATCGGCAGCATGAACGACACACCGGTCAGCAGATGCTTGTAGACCCCGGTTTTCTCCTGCTTGGCCGGGGCCGCGGCGGCGCCCGCCGCTGCCGACTCCACCTGCCCCTCGGCCAGGGCCTTGTTCAGGGTCGCCTCGGATTGCTTGAGGGCGATGCCGGTGCCGCAGCGGTAGATCTTCTTGCCGGCGAAGCGCTCGGTGGGCACTTCGATGTCCGCGGCCAGCAGCACCACGTCCGCCGCGGCGATGGCCTCGGCGCTCAACGGGTTGCGCGCGCCGACCGAGCCCTGGGTTTCCACTTGCAGCTCATACCCCAGGCGCTTGGCGGTTTGCTGCAAGGCCTCGGCCGCCATGAAGGTGTGGGCCACACCAGTCGGGCAGGCGGTGACCGCTACCAGCCGGGGCACGCTTTTGCTGGCCGGCGCTGGCTCGGCAGCGGCTTCGGTCGCGACATACACCCGGGCCTCCTCGGCGCCGCGCCGCAGCACGCCGTCGACGTCCTGCAAGGCCACGGAGGGCGAACTCTGGAACACCCGCTTGCCGACGAAACGCGACATATCCACAGGCCCGGTGCTGACCACCAGCACCCATTCGGCCGCTTCGAGGGTGGCGGCCGACAATTGCCGTTCCGGGTGCGCCGCGTCCTGCACTTCGACGCTGGTACTCCAGCCCTGGCGCTGGGCCGCGGCGTCCAGCAACCGGGCGCACAGCACACTGGTGACCATGCCGTTCGGGCAGGCGGTAACAATGGCTAACTTCATGACCAACCCTCTTATTGTTCTATGAGGGGATGAACACGCACCCCCTGTTCAAGCTGTGCCAACTGCGCGGCATCGGTGATACCGAAACCGATCTGGGTCACGGCCATGGCGGCGATGGCCGTGGCGGTGCGCAGGGTCTGTTCAACAGCGTGGGCGCTGAGCAGGCCGTGGAGCATGCCGGCCAGCAACGAGTCGCCGGCACCGACGGTGCTGGCCACGCTGACCTTGGGCGGCAGCGCCTGCAAGGCCGGCGCGGCACTGAACCAGTTCACGCCTTCGGCGCCATGGGAAATCACCACATGCTCGACGCCCTGGGCGTGCAGGCGCCTGGCGGCTTCGGCCTGGGTCGCCAGCGACAGCACCGGGCTGCCCAGGGCCTCGGCCAGTTCCTCGGTATTGGGCTTGACCAGCCAGGGCCCGGCGGCCAGGCCGGCGCGCAGGGCTTCGCCGCTGGTGTCCAGCGCCACTTTCAGCCCCAGTTCCTTGAGGCGGGCCAGCAAGGCGTGCAGCCATTGCGGGCTGACGCCGCGCGGCAGGCTGCCGGCCACCACCACCGCGTCATGCCCCGGGGCAATCTGTTCCAGGCGTGCGAGCAAGGCCTGTTGCGCCGCTTCGTCGACCTCCGGGCCCGGGCCGTTGAGATCGGTGATGCGCCCGTCCTGCTCGGCCAGCTTGATGTTGCTGCGGGTTTCCCCGGGCACACGGATAAAGGCGTCGACAAAACCACGGCGGGCAAACAGTGCCTCGAAGGCCTGGGGATTGTCTGCACCGAGGAAGCCGCTGACGGTCAGCTGATGGCCAAGATCGGCCAGCACCTGGGCCACGTTCACACCCTTGCCGGCGGCGTGGGTGTGCATGGCTTCGCTGCGGTTGACCTGCCCCGGTTCCAGGCGCGTCAGCTGGACGGTGAGGTCCAGCGCCGGGTTCAGGGTCAGGGTAAGAATCTTTGCCATTACATGGCCTCCACAAGGGCACGCACATCGTTCGCGCTGCCGACGGCCAGGGCTTGCTCCGCAAGGGTTTGTGCCTGGGTCAGGCTGAGTTCGCGAATGCGTGCCTTGACCTCGGCGATACTGCGTCCGGAGACGCTCAGTTCGTCCACACCCAGGCCCACCAGCACCGGCACCGCCAGCGGATCGGCCGCCAGCTCGCCGCACACGCCGACCCACTTGCCGTGGGCATGGGCCGCGCGCACGGTGATGTCGATCAGTTGCAGCACCGCCGGGTGCAGGCCATCGGCCTGGGCCGACAGGGTCGGGTGACCACGGTCGATGGCCAGGGTGTATTGGGTCAGGTCGTTGGTGCCGACGCTGAAGAAGTCCACTTCCTTGGCCAGCACCGGTGCCAGCAGGGCGGCGGACGGCACTTCGATCATGATCCCCAGTTGCAGGTCGGCCACCGGGATTTCCTGGCGCAGGCGCTCGGTCATCGCGCGGGCGGCGCGCCATTCATCGACGCTGCCGACCATGGGGAACATGATCCGCAACGGGCGGTTGTCCGCCGAGCGCAGCAAGGCGCGCAGCTGGGCTTCCATGATCTGCGGGCGTTGCAGGGTCAGGCGGATGCCGCGCACGCCGAGGAAGGGGTTTTCTTCCTTGGCGATCGGCCAGTACGGCAGCGGCTTGTCGCCGCCGACATCCAGGGTGCGCACCACCAGCGGCCGCCCGGCCAGGCCATCGAGCACGCGGCGGTATTCGGCTTCCTGGGTGGCTTCGTCCGGCACTTGCGGGTGGGCCATGAAAATCAGTTCGGTGCGCAGCAGGCCGATGCCTTCGGCGCCGTTGTCCACGGCGCTGGCCACCCCGGCGCTTTCGCCGATGTTGGCGAAGACTTCGACGTGATGGCCGTCGGTGGTATGCGCCAGTTGATGGCGTTGCTCGGCGGCGGCCTTGAGCCGTTGTTCGCGGGTGTCGCGCTCGGCGGTGGCCCGTTGCAGGGTGCCGGCATCGGCATCCACATGCAGGCGACCGCGCTGGCCATCGAGCAGCAACGGCGTGCCCGGCTTGAGCAGCAACACGCCGGCACCGGCCCCGACCAGCGCCGGAATCCCCAGGGCGCGGGCGACGATCGCGCTGTGCGCAGTGGCGCCACCACGGGCGGTGAGAATGCCGGCGACCCGCGCCGGATCGAGGCGCGCCACGTCCGACGGACCGACTTCATCCATCACCAGGATGTAGGCTTCGTCCGGCTCCACCGGGGTCTGCACCCCGCACAGCTGGGCCAGCACCCGCCGGCCGATGTCCCGCAGGTCGGCGGCGCGTTCGGCCAGCAGCGCGTCGTGCAGGGCTTCCTGCTGCCGGGCGGCGGCTTCGATCACGGTCATCCAGGCCGCTTCGGCGCTTTCGCCCTGCTTGAGGCGAGTGTCGACTTCGTCGGTCAGTTCCGGGTCGTCGAGCATTTCCTGGTGGGTCACGAAAATCTCGCGAATGGCCTTGGCCTTGCTGCGCTGGATCAGGCCGTCGATGTCATGCCGGACCTCGGCCAGGGCTCCTTGCAGGCGCTCGCGCTCCATGGCGGTGGATTCGCCGCGCAACGGGTAGTCGAACGGCTGGATCACCTGGATATGCGCCGGGCCGATGGCGATGCCGGGGGCCGCCGGGATGGCCTGGACCAGGCTGCCAGAAGCCGGCGCGCTGATGGGCGCCTCGACTTCTTCCGGCACTTCCTGGGGCGCGCGGGCCTCCGGAACCGGCTCGACCTCTTCCCCCAGCCCTTCGGCGATAGCCGCCAGCAAGGCTGGCAGGGCGTCGGCGGCGATGTTCGGCTCGGCGATCAGCTCCAGGGTCTGGCCACGGCGGGCACCGAGGCTCAGCAGCTTGCTCAGGCTCTTCACCGAAACGGCGGAGCCCGGCGCGTCGACGATGCGTACGCGAACCTCGCCCTCGAAGCTTTTCGCCAACTGCGCCAGGATCTTCGCCGGGCGCGCATGCAAGCCGTGGGCGTTGGCCAGGACGATGCGCGCGCTCGGCCAGTCGGCCGGCAGTTCGCCGCCCAGCACTTCCAGCACCGCGCGGCTGCTGGTGGCGCGGCCCAGTTCATGGCCGCGACCTTCGATCAGCAACGCGCACAGGCGTTCGAGCAGGGCCTGATGAGCCTCGCCCAGGCTGGCCAGGCAGAACAGCCCGGCCAAGGGCTGGCCGAGGTAACGAACCGGTTTGTCCGGGGTGACGAAGGCCAGGCCCGGGCGCTTGACGGTCTGCTCGCTGTGCAGCCACCACAGGCCATCGCCCAGGGGCAGCGCTTCGACCTGTTGCAGCACCGCGGCAAAACCGTTGCTCACGCAGTCGGCCTGGCGCAGCAGGCGGGCGCCGCGCCACACCAGCTCTTCGAAGTCTTCGGCGGCCACGCCCAGGCCGATCATCTGCGCATCCAGCGCCAGCTCTTGCGGCGCGCCTTGCAGCAGTTTCAGCAGGGCCTCGGGCGAGCTGGCGCGGCGCAGGGCCTGGCCCAGGTCGGTCTCGCCGAGGGCTCGGGTCAAGAGTTGCAGCAGGCGCAGGTGTTCGTCGGATTTGGCGGCGATGCCAATCGCCAGGTAGACGATCTGGCCATCGCCCCAGTCCACGCCCTCGGGAAATTGCAGCAGGCGTACGCCAGTGGCGAACACCTGGTCGCGGGTTTCCGGAGTGCCGTGGGGAATGGCAATACCTTGACCGAGAAAGGTCGAGCCCTGGGCTTCGCGGGCCTGCAGGCCAGCCAGGTAACCTTCGGCGACCAGGCCGTCGGCCACCAGTTTGTCGGCGAGCAGGTGCAGTGCAGCGGACTTATCCACAGCCGACTGGCCCATGGATATCTGCTCAATAGTGAGCTCGAGCATGCTTTCTCCTATTTAGCGCCGGGGCGCTAGGTATTGTTTTGAGTGAATCAGTCAGGCGGCGTTAATGCCACAAACGGGACCGCCGGCTTGGCAAGGCCCTGTTCCCGTCTGCTCATATCCCTAGAAAATACGCGTGCTGAAACGTTTAATCTAGAATATTGGGCACGTTACTCGATAATCAATCATCCTTGAAGCCCTACCTGTCGGCTTCACGTTCCGACATTGGTCGCCTGCCTATATCGGTTAGGATTGGCGAAAATGTCGGGGCAAGCTCCAGAAAACAAGGAAAACCCGGGTTGAAACTCAGCGATATCGCCAGACTGGCCGGTGTGTCCGTCACCACCGCCAGCTACGTCATCAACGGCAAGGCCGAACAGCAACGCATCAGCAACGCGACCGTCGAACGGGTCCGGGCGGTGGTCGAGGAACATGGCTTCACGCCCAACCCTCAAGCCGCTGGGCTGCGCAGCCGGCGGACCCGGACCCTGGGCTTCATCCTGCCGGACCTGGAAAACCCCAGTTACGCGCGCATCGCCAAGTTGCTCGAACAAGGCGCCCGCGCCCGTGGTTACCAGCTGCTGATCGCCAGCTCCGACGATGCCCCGGACAGCGAGCGGCAGCTGCTGCAACTGTTCCGCGCGCGCCGCTGCGACGCGCTGTTCGTCGCCAGCTGCCTGCCGCCCGAGGATGACACCTATCGCCTGCTGCAGGCCCAGGGCCTGCCGATCATCGCTATCGACCGGGTGATGGAGCCGGCGTTTTTCTGCTCGGTGATCAGCGACGATCAGCAAGCCAGCCTGCACCTGACCCGCAGCCTGCTGCAACCCCAGCCGCGGCAGATCGCGTTGATCGGCGCCCGCCCGGAGCTGGGCATCAGCCGCGAACGCGCCGCCGGCTTCAAGCAGGCCCTGGAGGGTTTCGACGGCCAGGTGCTGATCGAACAGGGCGAAGCCTTCAGCCGCGACTGCGGTCGCCAGCTGATGGCAGCGTTGCTGGAGCGCCTGGGCCATCTGCCGGATGCCCTGGTGACCACCTCCTATGTGCTGCTGCAAGGGGTGTTCGACGCGCTGCACGACTTCCCGCTCAAGTCGCGGCCGCTGCGCCTGGGCACCTTCGGCGATACCCAACTGCTGGACTTTTTGCCGTTGCCGGTGAACGCCATGGCCCAACAGCACCAGCTGATTGCCGACAAGGCCCTGCAACTGGCCCTGGCCGCCATTGAGGAAGCCCATTACCAACCCGGCGTGAACGCCATCGCCCGGACCTTCAAGCAGCGCATTCACGAGGCTTGAACGTGGAGCTGATCGACAGCCACACCCATCTGGATTTTCCCGATTTCGACGCGGATCGCCAGGCGCTGCTGGCCGCCTGCCGCGCCCTCGGCGTGCGACGGATGGTGGTGTTGGGGGTCTATCAGCACAATTGGCGGCGCCTGTGGGAACTGGTGCAAAGCGATGCCGACCTGCATGCCGCCTTTGGCCTGCACCCCGTCTATCTCGACCAGCACCAACCGGCCGACCTGCGTGAACTGGGCGACTGGCTGACCCGCCTGGCGGGCCATCCACAGTTGTGCGCGGTGGGTGAGATCGGCCTGGATTATTTTCTCGAGCAACTGGATCGCCAGCGCCAGCAGCAGTTGTTCGAAGCGCAACTGCAACTGGCCGCGGACTTCCAGCTACCTGCCTTGCTGCATGTACGGCGCAGCCATGCCGCGGTGATTGCCACCCTCAAGCGCTTCAAGCTCAAGCGCGGCGGCATCATCCACGCCTTCGCCGGCAGCCGCGAGGAAGCCCGCGAGTACATCAAGCTGGGGTTCAAACTGGGCTTGGGTGGCGCCGCGACCTGGCCGCAGGCGCTGCGTCTGCGCAAGGTCATCGCCGACTTGCCGCTGGACACGGTGGTGCTGGAAACCGACTCGCCGGACATGGCGCCCGCCATGTACCCCAACCAGCGCAACAGCCCGCAGCACCTGCCGGAGATCTGCGCGGCCCTGGCCGAGATCATGGCCATCAGCCCCGAACAGCTGGCGGCGGCCAGCACCGCCAACGCCTGCACGCTGTTCGGCTGGCCCCGCAGCGCCTGAATCAGACCCGGAACGCGCCGATCAACTGCTTCAACTGCACCACCTGCGCGGACAGCTGGCGGCTGGCGTTTTCGGTCTGGTACGCGCCTTCGGCGGTGCGCTCGCCGGCGCGGTTGATTTCGACGATGTTCTGATCGATGTCGTGGGCCACCGCGGTCTGCTGCTCCACCGCCGCGGCGATCTGCTGGTTCTGGTCGACGATCATGCCCACCGCGCCAAGGATGTTCTCCAGCGCCTGCTGGACCTTTTCCGATTGCCCGACCGTGCCATTGGCCATCTCATGGCTGATGCCCATGGCCTTGACCGCCGCCCCCACGCCGCCGTGGAGCTTGACGATCATCTGCTCGATTTCCTCGGTCGATTGCTGGGTGCGCTTGGCCAGGGTCCGCACTTCGTCGGCCACCACCGCGAAGCCCCGCCCCTGCTCGCCAGCGCGGGCCGCCTCGATGGCGGCGTTGAGGGCCAGCAGGTTGGTCTGTTCGGCGATGCTCTTGATCACCTCCAACACCCGGCTGATGGCCTGGCTGTCGCTGGCCAGCTGATTGATCACCAGCACCGACTGATCGATCTCGCTGGCCAGCTGGGCAATGCTGCCTTGCTGGGACTCCACCAGCCCGCGCCCGCTGATGGTCTCGTCGTTGACGCTGTGGGCGCTGCTGACCGCCGCCGCGGCACTGCGCGCGACTTCCTGGGACGTAGCGGACATCTGATTCATCGCCGTCGCCACCTGCTCGATCTGGCTGCGCTGCCCGGCCACCGCCTGGTTGCTCCGGGCCGACACGGCTTCCACCTGCCCGGCCTGGCGCTCGACCTCGCCGACGGTCTTGCCCACCCGTTCGATCAGGTCGTGAATCTTCGCCACGGTGCCATTGAACACCGTGCCCAACTCTCCCAGCTCGTCGCGGCTCTGGGCGTTGAAGGTGACGGTCATGTCACCGGCCGCCACCTTGTCCATCATCGCGCCCAGGCGCTTGAGGGTGGTGCGGGTCGAGACGTAGAACGCAGCGTAGAGATAGAAGATCAGCAGGAACACCGCCGCCAGCGCCACCAGCAGCAGCACCATCTGCGTACGGTTCTGCTCCAGCCGCTGCTGCAGCTCCTCGCCGAGGAACTTCAGGGTCGCCTCGTTGAGCAGGTAGGTCTGCGCCATCAACCCGCTGACCTGGTCATAAAAGCCCTGCCACGGCGCGTCCAGGGTATCGGCCATCACCACCTGTTCTTCGAACAGCTCGCTGGCTTGCTTGAGGCTGCCTTTGCTGGTGCTGGCCAGGGCGTCCAGCGCGCCTTGGGCGGCCTTGCTCGAGCCCAGCGCATCCTGCAGTTTCAGGCCGTACTCGGCCTGGAGTTTCTCGATCTGCACCAGCAGTTCGTCAAAGCGGGTGCTGGCGGACGAGTTGAGAAAACCCTGGCCCAGGGAATACGCGCCCATCGCCCGCCCTTCACCCAGAATCTGCGTGACCTGCGGCGTGACGCCGGTCACCAGTTCACTCAACTGCCGCACATCGCTCTGGGTATCGCGGCTCAGGCCGGACTGGCTGGCGATGATCTGGCTGAAAATCTGCGCACTGCCCAAGAGCTTGCCGATCAGCGCGCTTTTGCTTTGCAGCGAGCTTTGCGCCTGCTGCGCCTTGAAGGCGGCGATCATTTCATCGCGCTTGCCGTCGAAAACCCCGATCTGCTCGGGGTCCACGGTGACGGCGACCAGGCCTTGCAAGCGTTCGAGCACGGACTGTTCCAGGGTGCCTATCTTGCTTTCGATATCCCCGGCCTTGCCGGACTGCCCCAGGGTCGCGTTGATCTGCACCATGTTGTTCAGGGTTTCCAGGTCGCGGCGCAGGGTCAGGCTGCTGCCCAGCAGGTCCAGGCTTTGCAGCTCGACCTGGGTGCCCTGGAATTCACGATAGGAATCGCGCACCAGATAAAAGTTGGTGACCAGCATCGGCAGAAAAAACAGCACGCTGATCAGGCTGAACTTCATGCCGAAGCTCAGGCGGTTCATCAGGGCAATGGCGGGATAGAGCAAGCTCTTCACAAGAAGTCTCCCTTTTTGCTTTTATTTTTATTGGCAGGTACGCGAAGACGGCAGATAGCCACTATTTGGCGCTGCTTCTGTATAGCTCAAATCGGCAAAAGGGTTTGTAACTTAAGGTTAACCGCGGGGACGGCGGACGGAAGGACGGCTTTATCTGCGCTGGCAAGACCGGGAGGCTCGCCAGCGCTCACTCGCTGCTCGCCGTCAGAACAGCACGGTCCACAGGGCGAAACCGGCGTACCAGAGCACCGCGGCCCGTAGCAACAGCTCCCAGATCCGGTCCAGGCTGACAATGCCGTCCGGCCCGGTGATTGGAGGGGGGATTTCCGCGGCGACCAGGCCGACCTTTTCCACCAGTTGCGCGGCGCTGATGTTCCAGTTCAGCAGTTCGTGGAGCATCACGCGGCTGACCGCGACGAAGTTGCCCACCAGGGCGAAGCTGGCCGCCAGCAGGCGTACCGGCAACCAGTCGAAGGCATGCCGCAACTGCCCGGCGCGCTCGGCGACCGCCGGGTTCTTGCTGTGCTCGGCGGCCAGCGCCAGCAGGCGATAGCTCAATGCGGCCACCGGCCCCAACAGGAAGTACCAGAAGATCACCGCAAAAAAGCTCTGATAGGCCTGCCACAGCAGATGCCCCTGAACCCGCTCGAGCAACTGCTCGCCACTGTCGGCGCAGATGTCCAGGTCGCGCTTGGCGACATGCGCCGCGGCTTGCAGGTCCTCGCGGCGCCAGGCATCGCGAAACGACCCGAGTTCGCCCAGCAGGTCGCCCCGCCCCAGGCTGTAGATCACCACCAGCAGATGCACCGGCAACGCCAGCAGTCCGTAGGCCAGCGGCTCCAGGACCAGCAACAGCAACCCCAGCACCACTGCCGGCAACAGCACCAGCAGGGCCAGCACCCACCAGGGACGCTTGGCCAGACGCGGGCTGGCCTCCTGCCGGAACAGCTGGTGCAACCACGGCTCGTCATGCTGAACGCGCTGGCGCAAAGCCGAGAATTTCTCGATCCAGACCGCCAGCAACAACACCAGAAAACTCATTGTCCTTCCCCTTCGTTCAGGGCCGCGCGATAGCGTACCCAGTCGAATCCGGGCCCCGGATCGGTCTTGCGCCCCGGAGCGATATCGCTGTGCCCACAAATCCGCTGTGGGGTGATGGCCTTGAAGGCCTGCTGCAACTGCCGGGTCAAGGCAATCAGCGCGTCGTACTGGGCATCGGTGAACGGCAACTCGTCGGTGCCTTCCAGTTCGATGCCCAGGGAAAAATCATTGCAGCTTTCGCGCCCGTCGAACCACGACACACCGGCGTGCCAGGCACGATCCAGACAAGAGACAAACTGAGTGACGGTTCCGTCACGTTCGATCAGGAAATGCGCGGACACGCGCAGGTCGGCGATCCCGGCAAAATAGGGATGCTCAGTGATATCGAGACGGTTCTGGAAGAATTCCTGCACTTTGCCCGTCGCGAACTGGGCCGGCGGCAGGCTGATGTTGTGGATCACCAGCAGGGAAATTTCATCCGCAGGGCGTGCGTTGAAATTGGGTGACGGGCAATGGCGAACGCCGTGACACCAACCGCTTGCGGGGTCCAACTGCATACCGATTCCTTCAACGAAGCCTGTGACGGCTCAGTATGCCGCGTTCCACGCCCAGGTTGCGATCACTTGCCGCGATTGAGTTGTTGCAAATTGCCGATCACCGACTCCAGCGCCCGGTCGAACAGCGAGGTGTCGTCCAGCTGACGCACAGCCCCGCGCTGAAACTCCAGGGCCAGGCCGACCCGGGTGCGCTCCAGCACCTTCATGCCGGTGCGGTTGACGAAGATGTACTTGTCGCCGGGTTGCACGATGGCCGCCAACTTGCAGCGCACGCTGTTGTCCTCGTCCTCGAGGAATTCGACCCAGGCTCCCAGCCGCAGCTGTTCGACCCGCAGCAACCCGGGATCGTTGGCCGCCAGCGCCAGGGGCGCGGCCTCCAGCGGGCCCTCTTCGGCACTGGGCAGGACGATTTCCTGCTCGACCGCGACCATCGCCGGCTGCTGATCCGCCACGTCCGGCCGATGCTGCCCCGCGTTCTCGCCGAAGCGCTCGAATACCTGCAGGTGCAAGGCTTCCAGCTGGCTGAAGAACTCGCCGGTGGCGAACGGATCGAACGCCACGCTGTTCAGGCCATCGCGTAGCGCCTTGAGCAGGTCGGGCACCAGCGCCAGCAACTGCATGGCGGCATCCGGGTCGGTGTGGCGCTGCACGCTCCAGATCAGTTGCTCCATGGTCTGCACCCCCTCGCGCCATTCGCTGGAGTGCTCGCCATGCTTGAGACAGATCAGCAGCAGGACCTTGCTCCAGGCCTGTTGCACGAACTCGACGACGGCCAGGGGCAGGACCTTGCCCAGCAGCCCGTCGTTCAATGCCTGCTCGACGCGACGGCGCGCCAGTTCGGCCTTGGCCCGCCCCTCTTCGGCATCACGGGTGCGCTGCTCCAGCAGTTCGCTGCGGCGCCGCTCGTCGCTGGTGAAAGCGAGAAACTCGGCAAGCAGCTCGGAAAAGATCGCCGGGTCGTCGACGAAGTCGCTCAACAGCCGCTGCACCACCTGTTCAATGCGCAGGTACAGGCTGTCGCGCTGATAATCGTCGCAGCTGCCCCAGCCCATGGCCGCCGCGGCGATTTCATTGAGCAGGCGGCGGGCCGGATGGCTGCCGCGGCTGAAGAAACTCTTGTCCAGCACCGCGACCTTGAGCATGGGGATCTGCAAGCGGCCGATCAGGGTCTTCAACGATTCCGGCAGGTTACGATCGGCCAGGATGAACTCGAAGAGCATGGCCACCAGGTTGATCACATCCTCGTCGGCCACCCCGACCACCCGCGACTTGCCGCTTTTCATGCTGACCCGGGTCAGCAGTTGCTCCAACTGGTAGCGCAGGTCGAAATCGTCCTGGGCGCCGGCCGGCACATAGTGCTGCAGGTGAGACAGCAGGCGCAGCAGGTCACGGGTGGAAATGGGCTGGGTTTCGGCGCTCGCCTCCAGGGTCGGCACCACGCTGCCGCGGACATGCAACAGCAGTTCCTGCAAGGCGGCGAACACTTCCTGAACGCTTTCGTCCATCTGCACCACGCCGGGCTCGGGCGTGGCCTGGATACTCGCGGCCGCCTGGTCGATGGCCCGGCGCACTGGCGCGGGCTTGAGTTCGGGCAACACGCCCGTGGCAGCCAACAGTTGGTTGGCTTCGGCGTACAACTGGTCGGCCTCGCTGAGCACATAACGCTCGAACAGCTTGAGAATGATCAGCTTGACCTTGATCTCCATCCCCAGGCTGCGCCCAGATTCGAAGAAATATTCGCAGAGCATGGCCGGGCCCAAAGGGTTGCTGCGGTCGTCCAGGCACTTGCCCAGCAGCACGTTCAGGCGAGCGGTGAGCTGGCCAAGGGCAAAACCGTTACGGTTGCCCGCCTTGGCGACCATCGCCTCGAGGGCCACGGTACGCTCCAGGTCGTCACGGCAGGTATCAGCGGGTGGCGTGTAGGCAACGGCCTGGGCGATCGCTGGCGCGGGGTCGTACTGGACCAGGCCGACAAAGGCCTCGAAGAGCTTTTCCAGGAAGCCACGCTCGATGCTTTTGCGTTTCAGGCGCAGGTCGCGCATCGCTTCGAAAAAGGTGTTCTGGTCGACATTGTTCCGGGCCCGGTCGGCCATCTCGAACAAGGTGTCGTCGGCGTTATCGAACAGTTCCTGCAGGCCATGGCGCAGTTGCTGGGCGGCCTTGTCACGGACCTGAAGCAGAATCACAGGCAGGCGGGCGAGCGGCGAAGCGTTCGCCTGATCCGTAGCGGCCTTGTGCAAAGCCACTACATTCCCGTCGTTGTGCATCCAAGCCTCCTGAAAGGTGTTTCTCTGCCGCGCAATGAAAGGTCGGTCGACGCTCACAGTCGAGTCCCAGCGGGCATCGATACGCGCCGCCGCATTTCATCGTGGGGGAGCCAAAAAAACGTCAAAGCCATGGCGTCAATTAGAAGTCGGATTATCTGGCAAAAGCCCCTTCCTGTGCCAGCAGACTCTGCGCGGGCTTTGAAATAGCGCTCATATAGCGACCGCCCTTTCTGGCAAACGGCTCATGCCAGGCGACCAAATGCAGCCACGGGAAGGCGCTCGCCTTGGGTTCGCCTGCGCCATGGCCCTATAATCGGGCCACTTTGTTTGTGGAGCCCGTTATGCCGAATCTACGCCTCGCCGACCTGACTGCCGAAATCGAAGCCAACGTGCGCCGTGCGTTGCTGGAAGACATCGGCAGCGGCGATATCACCGCGCAATTGATCCCGGCCGAACGCCTGGCCAAAGCCACCATCATCACCCGCGAAGCCGCGACCATCAGTGGCACGGCCTGGGTCGATGCGGTGTTCCGCCAGCTCGACCCGCGGGTCGCCGTGCATTGGCAAGTGCATGACGGCGAGCGCGTCAGCCCCAACCAGGTCCTGTTCCACCTCGAAGGTCCGGCCCGTTCGCTGCTCAGCGGCGAACGCTGCGCCCTGAACTTCCTGCAGTTGCTGTCCGGCGTGGCCACCCGCGCGCAGTATTACGCCGACTTCGTCGCCGATACCCAGGTCAAGTTGCTGGATACCCGCAAGACTCTGCCGGGGCTGCGCCTGGCGCAGAAATACGCGGTGACCTGCGGTGGCTGCCACAACCACCGCATCGGCCTGTACGACGCCTTCCTGATCAAGGAAAACCATATTGCCGCGTGCGGCGGCATCGCCCAGGCGATCAGCGCCGCCCACAAGATCGCCCCGGGCAAACCGGTGGAAGTCGAAGTGGAAAGCCTGGAAGAGCTCAAGGAAGCCCTGGCAGCGGGCGCGGACATCATCATGCTCGACGAGCTGAGCCTGGACGACATGCGCGAAGCGGTTCGCCTGAATGCCGGCAAGGCCAAGCTGGAAGCCAGCGGCGGGATCAATGAAAGCACCTTGCGCCCGATCGCCGAGACCGGCGTCGATTACATTTCGATCGGGGCGATGACCAAGGATGTGAAGGCGGTCGATTTGTCGATGCGCTTGAGCCTCTGACTCTTTGCGCGATACCCCAAAGAAAAACGCCAGCCCCTGAAAGGCTGGCGTTTTTGCATCAGTCGTCGATTTCGTTGAGTTCCAGGTAATCCCGAAGGTCCATGCCCAGGGCCTCGGCCACCTCCTGATGGACCTCCAGGCGCATGGCCTTGAGTTCCTCGGGCGACTCGGCCACCAACTCCAGCACAAGTTCCCACGGCTCGATGCCGCGCGACTCCGCTTCGTCCTCGAACGCCCACTGGGCCTGCTGCTTCTGCTCCTGCGGGCTCAGGCCGCTGATTTCTTCCTGCAAGGAAGGCGTGGCAGCCAGGTACTTTTCAAGGGCTGCGTCAATTCTGGCTTCTTTAGGAATCATCTCGTTCTCGCTGATCATGGGAATGGAAGATGGATCTGGATCGTTGGGATCTCTTTGCCGCAAAAAAGCGCTGTGAAAGCCGATTTATCTGGCCGTGAACCATTCGGGATCATCTGAAAACCATTCAGACAGGCTGCGAATATAGGGCCTTTGTCTGCGGATGCCTACGAATCCTTACAGTGCACCGACAAAAAACCTGTCCGTTCGCTCAAGGCACTTTCATGAAAAATACATTGTTACATTCCTCTCCCCGACCCGCCTTCTTGCCCCCTGGAACAAGAAGGCAAGAACGCAGTCATAGCGATGTGCCATATCGGCACTTCACAAGGAAATCCAGTGATGTTCAGCCGTACTCAGCGTTCGTCCGCCTTCCTCGCCAGCAGTCTCTCCACCCTGATCCTCAGCAGCCTGTCACTCCCCGCCCAGGCCGTCGAGTTCAACTCCAGCACCGCCTCGTACTCTGACAAGATCTCGGCCCTGCACCAGGAAGTGGACCTCAAGTACACGGTCCGCCCCAGCAACTTCACCGTGGACGACCTGCAAAAGCTGCAGGACGGCCTCAAGAGCAGCACTGCCGAGTTGGAAAAGCTCAAGGACCTCGTCAACAGCCAGGCGCGCCTGATCGAAGAACTCAAACGCAACACCGGCAGCAGCTCCAGCTCCAATGCCAGTGAGATGAGCAACCTCAAGAAAACCACCGGAGAGCAAGCCAACCAGCTGAAAAAGCTGGAAACCCAGCTTGAAGAGTTCAAGCGTAACAACGGCTCCAGCTCCAGTTCGAACGCCAGTGAAGTGAACAACCTCAAGCGCGTTACCAGCGACCAGGCCAGTGAACTGGACAAGCTCGGCAAACAGATCGAGGAACTCAAGCGGGGCAACAACTCTAGTTCCAGTTCAAGCTCCAGCGAACTGTCCAGCCTCAAGAGCGAGGTCAGCAATCAGGGCCAGAACCTGGACCAGCTCAAACGCAGCCTCGAGGACCTGAGAAGCAAGGTGAAGTGATTCAAGGCCGGTAAGAACGACAAAACCCGCTCGATGCGGGCTTTGTTGTGTATGAAGGATCGTGCTAGATCCGCTCCCCAGGTCTTACACAACCAAAAGCCACCTCACACCCGTGGCAAATGCTTGCTCACGCAGTGAATGCCGCCGCCACCCGCGGCGATCGGGTCGATATTGACCTGCTCCACCACTCGCCCCGGATAAAGCCTGGCCAGCAAGTCTTTGCAGTATTTGTCCGCCACCGCGTCACCAAACTGTGGGGCAATCACCGCGCCGTTGATCGGCAGGAAGTTGATATAGCCCGGCGCGAAATCCGGGTTGTCCCGAGTGTACTGGTTGCTGCGTATCTTGGTCGGCGGCGGCAGAGTGTGGACCACCAGCTTGCGGCCATCGGCGTCGGTGGCGGCGTTGAGGATTTCCAGGTGCCTGCGCGTCACGGCGTAATCGTAGGACTCGGGGTCGTTGTCCAGGTTGGCGATCACCACGCCGGGCTTGACGAAGCGCGCATAAAAATCGACGTGGGCATCGGTGATGTCCTTGTCCTTGATACCCGGCAACCAGATGATCTTGCGCAGGCCGAGGTTGGTCTTCAGCTCGGCTTCGATCTGTGCCTTGCCCAGCCCCGGGTTGCGGTTGTCGTTGATCCAGCAGCTCTGGGTGATGATCGCGGTGCCATGCCCGTCCACCTCGATGCCGCCGCCCTCGCCCACCAGCGCGCTACGGACGTAGTCGACCTCCATCTCCTCGCTCAGGACACCGGCCACGCGGGTGTCGTTGGCCGAGGTCTGCTTGGCGCCCCAACCGTTGAAGTTGAAGTCCACCAGGCCCAGGCCGCCCGCGCCGTCGACCACGAAGCAGCCGCCGTAGTCGCGCACCCAGACGTCGTCCAGCGACAGGGTCAGGAAGTCGATATTGCTGGTGCCACACTTGCTCTTGGCCAATGACAGCTGGTTGGCGCGGCACAGCACGGTCACCGGCTGATACTTGGCGATGGTCCTGGCCAGCAGGGCGATGGTGTCGTTCACCGCGCCCGCCCAGTCCTCCCAGACCCGGGACGACGCGCCGAAGGCCAGGATCACCCGCTCCTGCGGGCCGTGCTCGTCGGGCATGTACCAGTTGCCGGCCGGTGCGGCCAAAATGCGCGGGGCACCAAAGCCGAGACCAAGGGAAGCGGCGGCACCGACTCCGCTGGCCGCCATCAGCTGCTTGATGAAGTCGCGACGTGTAGACATGTGATGTTCTCTGTTGAGTGAATCTCGAAAGGCGTGGCCACCCGGTTGCCGGCTGCCCGCCCAGCTTCGGTGGTTGACGGCTTCAGTCGTGAAGGCTGGTCTTGAAGGTGCTCCAGGCGCGCATTCGCGCCCGCATGTCGCGCTGCGCAATGTCCTTGCCGGGGATCAGCCGTTCGTAGGTGGCTTCGTCCACATAGATATCCGGGTTATTGCGCATGTCGGCCGCCACCATCGGCCTGGCCTTGGCGCTGGAGGTGGGATAGCCGGTGGCGTTGCTGATCGCCGCCATGTTCTGCGGGCGCATGATGAAATTGATCAGCGCATAGGCGTATTCCGGGTGGCGGGCATCGGCCGGGATGGCCATGGTGTCCATCCATACCGTGGTGCCCTCCCGCGGAATACGGTACTCAAAGCGCGTCCCCTTGCCGGCCTCGTCAGCGGTACGCTGGGCCTGGGTCATGTCGCCGCTGTAGCCAAGGGACAGGCAGATATCGCCGTTGACCAATTGGGTCACCGGCTGCGACTGGAACTTGCGGATATACGGCTTGATGCCCTTGAGCAGTGCCAACGCCTCGGCCAGTTCGTCCGGCTTGCTGCTGCGCGGGTCGTGGCCCAGATAGTTGAGCACCACGGCCAGCACTTCGTCGGGCGAGTCGATCATGGAAATGCCGCAGTCGGCGAACTTCGCCGCGATCTCGGGCTTGAAGATCATATCCAGGCTGTTCACAGGCGCGTCATTCAGGCGCTTGTCGACCATCTCCTGGTTCCAGGTCAGGCCGATGGTGCCCCAGGTGTATGGCACGGTGGCATACCGCGAGTACGGATAACGGGCCTGCAAGGTGCGCAGGCCGGGCTCGATGTCATTCAGGTGCTCGAGCTTGCCTTGGTCGAGCTTCTGCAGGGCACCGGCACGCATCAAACGTTCGGCCACGGTGTCGCCGGGGAAGATCAGGTCATAGCCGCTATGGCCGGACATCATCTTGGCTTCCAGCGTCTCGCTGCTGTCCATCACGTCGTAGATGACCTGGATACCGGTCTCGCGGGTAAAGGCAGCGAGGGTCTGCGGGGCAAAGTAGTCCGCCCAGTTGTACAGGCGCAGGACCTTGTCCTCAGCCTGAGCGGCGAACTGCGAACAGCCCAGGCCAAGGCCCAACGCAAGCACCGACAGCGTCTTGATAAGATTCATCTTCAGGCTCCCTGGCGCGACCTGTGTTCGTGGGTTCGGCAACCGTCCAGGCCCAGCAGCGGGCCGTACATTTCCGGGCGCCGATCCCGGTAGATGCCCCAGCTCAGGCGCTCGTCGGCCATGGCGCCGAGGTCCAGCCTCTGCACCAGCACGCCCCTGGTGTCACGGTCGGCCTCGGCCAGCAGCTTGCCCTTGTGATCGGTGATAAAGGACGAGCCGTAGAAACCCATCCGCAGCTGCGGATCGGTGGTCGCCACCTCTTGTCCGATACGGTTGGCCGCTATCACCGGCAGGATGTTGGCGGCCGCGTGGCCACGCTGGGTCAGTTGCCAGTGGTCGCGCGAGTCCAGCCCGGCGGCGCCCGGTTCGGAGCCGATGGCGGTGGGATAGAGCAGCACCTCGGCGCCCATCAAGGCCAGGCAGCGGGCGGTCTCGGGGAACCACTGGTCCCAGCATATGCCCACGCCTATGCGGCCGAAAGCGGTGTCCCAGACACGAAAGCCGGTATCGCCAGGGCTGAAGTATTCCTTCTCCTGGTAGCCGATGGCGTTGGGGATGTGGGTCTTGCGGTAGACGCCAAGCAGGCGGCCGTCGGCATCGGCCACCGCCAGCGAGTTGAAGAAGGCGTTGCCGGCGCGCTCGAACCAACTCAACGGCAGCACCACGCCCAGCTCCCGGGCAAGATCGGCGAAGCGCTTGAGCACGGTGCTTTTGCCATACTCCTGGGCCAGGGCCAGGTGTTTATGGTCCTGCTCGATGCAGAAGTACGGGGTGGCGAACAGCTCCTGCAGGAGGATCAATTGCGCGCCCTTGGCGGCGGCTTCCCGCACCAGTTGTTCAGCTTGGTCGAGGTTGTCCTCCAGGTTCCAGCTGCAGGCGAACTGGGTGGTGGCGACGGTCAGATGAGTCATGGCATTACCCCTTCAGCGGCCAGGCCGGTTGTTGCTGGGTGATGCAGTGCACGCCACCGCCGCCATGGGCCAGTTGGTTGATTCGCACCGGCACCACCTCACGCCCGGGGAAAGCCAGGCGCAGGGTCGCCGCCGCCTCGTCATCGGCGGCGATACCATAGGCCGGCATGATGATCGCGCCATTGGCGATGTAAAAGTTGGTGTAGGACGCGCAGAACACCTCGGCCTCCTGGTCCACGGCGTCGCTGGCTTCGAAAAGCTCGAGCATTTCGAAGCGAAGCCCCTGGGCATCGGTGGCCAGTTCCAGGGCGCGGCGGTTCTCGCGCACGACTTCGGCGTACGCCGAAGATGAATCCCGGGTCGCGTCCACCAGCAGCACACCGGGCCGGGCGAAGGCGCAGACGCCGTCAACGTGGCCATCGGTCATGTCGCCGGTCACGTAGTCGGGGTCGCCGGGCAGCCAGATGGTTTTCTTCACGCCCAGCAGGCGAGAGAAGATTTCCTCCATTTCGGCCTTGCTCATGCCGGGGTTGCGGTTGCCGTTGAGCAGTACCGATTCGGTGGTGATCAGAGTGCCCTGCCCGTCCACATGAACCGCGCCGCCTTCGTTGGTCAGCGATGTGTCAAAACATTGCAGACCGAGGTTGTCGAGGATGCGCTGCGCCAGGCTTTGGTCCAGATCGAAGGCCGACTTGCCGCCCCAGGCATTGAAGCGCCAGTTGACCCCGGCCGTACCCAGGCGCGGATGGCAGACGAAACTCGGACCGGAGTCGCGGCACCAGCTGTCATTGATCGCCAGCTCGACCAGTTCGATATTCGCTGCACACAACTCACGGGCCCGCGCCACCGCACAGGGGTCAACCACCATCTTCACCGGTTCGAAACGGGCGATGGCGTTGGCCACGCGGGCGAAGTCAGCCTGCACATCGGCCAGGGCCACGCCCCAGCTGTTTTCCCACAGAACCTGGTTATGGGGAAACGCCATCCAGGTGGCGGCGTGCTGTACCCATTCGGCGGGCATGAGCCAGCCGTTCTGCGCATCGTTGAGTTGCATACAAGTGCCTTTAGTTAAGGTTTTGTTATCACTGAAAACCGCGAGCGCGGTCATGACTTGTATGCTAGGCCTGTAAAAACAACCGAACAAACGATAGATTTTGTCTAATTCTGATTAGCTAGGCTTATCAATCATGCTTAAACACTGGCCACCCCTGAATGCTCTGCGCGGCTTCGAAGCCGCCGCCCGCCTGGGCAGCTTCCACAAGGCCGCCGAAGAGCTGCACCTCACCCAGTCGGCCATCAGCCAGCAGATTCGCAGCCTGGAAAGCTTCCTCGAACAGCCGCTGTTCTTCCGCAACGGTCGCAGCGTGGCGCTGACCGATGCCGGCTTCGACCTGCTCAGCACCACCCAGTCGCTGCTGCAGCAACTGGCCGTGGGCATCCGCCGCCTGGACCAGTACCGCAAACCCAACCAACTGGTGGTCAACACCACCCCGGCCTTCGCCCGCCACTGGCTGGTACCGCGCCTGGCGAACTTTCATCGGCTTCATCCGCAGGTTGATCTCTGGCTGTTGACCACCGACGAAACACCCGACATGGCCACCCAGACCATCGACATCGCCGTGCGCGACGATCTCAGCGCCCAGGCCGAATGCAGCTTTCGCGTTCTGCTGGAGGACCGCCTGTACCCGGCCTGCCACCCCGTCTTGCTGGAACAGGCAACGGATGCGCGCACCACCCTGCACGGCGAGCGTGAAATGGACTGGAGCCATTGGCAGGTCCAGGGCGGCGCCGATGTCGGCCAGCACAGCCAGGGGCTGAACTTCTCCGACCCCGGCCTGCTGCTGGACGCCGCCAGCCAAGGCCTGGGGATAGCCCTGGTCAGCCAGCTGCTGGCCGGCCGCGCACGAAATCAGGGACTGCTGGTGGCACTGGCGGAGCAGACAGTACGCGGCCCGAACTGGAGCTGGCTGGTGCACCGCGACAGCGAATGCGATGCCCTCACCCGCGGTTTTTGCGACTGGCTGGTTGGGGCGCTTGAGGAGGAATGAACAGGGTCTTGGGAGCACGATATCCGTGAATCATCTGCCCCCTCCAGAAACGACAAAACCCGCACCGGGCGGGCTTTGCAGGTGTCTGACAGACCTTAATGGATGGCTTGATTGGTGCCCGAGACAGGAATCGAACCTGCGACCTTCGCGTTACGAGTGCGCTGCTCTACCGGCTGAGCTACACGGGCGCTGGGCTAAACCTAGCACCGGGACCGGGGTTTTGCCATATCGCCTGCCCTGCGGGGAGCGAGGTACAAACGGCAGATAGCAAAACGCCCCGAGCCAGTCGGGGCGTTTGCTTGTTCAGCCTACAACGTCGGGAGTCTTAAACGCCCGAAGCCTTGGCTGCTGCCACGTCTTTGATGGACAGCTTGATACGGCCGCGGTTGTCCACGTCCAGTACCAGCACTTCCACTTCCTGACCTTCTTTCAGGATGTCGGTCACTTTCTCGACGCGAGCATCGCTCAGCATGGAGATGTGAACCAGACCATCCTTGCCAGGCAGGATGTTGACGAATGCGCCGAAGTCGACGATGCGCTCAACCTTGCCGATGTAGATCTTGCCGATCTCGGCTTCCGCGGTGATGCCCAGAACGCGCTGGCGCGCGGCCTCTGCGGCGTCCTTGGTTTCGCCGAAGATCTTGATCGAGCCGTCGTCTTCGATGTCGATCGAAGCCTTGGTCTCTTCGCAGATTGCACGGATGGTCGCGCCACCTTTACCGATGACATCACGGATTTTATCGGTGTCGATCTTCATCGCGATCATGGTCGGAGCGTTGGCCGACAGTTCGGTACGCGACTGGCCAATGACCTGGTTCATCTGGCCGAGGATGTTCAGGCGAGCTTCCAGGGCCTGGCCCAGGGCGATCTCCATGATTTCTTCGGTGATGCCTTTGATCTTGATGTCCATCTGCAGCGCGGTGACGCCTTTGGCGGTACCGGCTACCTTGAAGTCCATGTCGCCCAGGTGGTCTTCGTCACCCAGGATGTCGGTCAGAACGGCGAATTTCTCGCCTTCCTTGACCAGGCCCATGGCGATACCGGCAACCGGTGCCTTCATCGGCACGCCAGCATCCATCAGCGCCAGGGAAGCACCGCACACGGAAGCCATGGAGCTGGAACCGTTGGACTCGGTGATTTCCGATACCACGCGGATGGTGTAAGGGAACACGTCGGCGGCTGGCAGCATGGCCTGAACCGAACGACGGGCCAGACGGCCGTGACCGATTTCACGACGACCAGCGCCGCCCATGCGACCACACTCGCCCACCGAGAACGGAGGGAAGTTGTAGTGCAGCATGAAGGGGTCTTTTTTCTCGCCTTCCAGGGTGTCCAGCAGCTGTGCGTCACGGGCGGTACCCAGGGTCGCGACTACCAGCGCCTGGGTCTCGCCACGGGTGAACAGCGCCGAACCGTGGGTCTTCGGCAGAACGCCGACTTCGATGTTCAGCGGACGTACGGTGCGGGTGTCGCGACCGTCGATACGTGGCTTGCCGTTGACGATATTTTCGCGAACGGTGCGGTACTCGATTTCACCGAAAGCCGCTTTGACGTCGGCAGCGGAAGGCTGGCCTTCTTCGCCGGACAGCTTGGCGACGACCTGGTCTTTCAGCTCGCCCAGGCGGGCATAACGGTCGGCCTTGACGGTGATGGTGTAGGCCTGGGAGATCGCTTCGCCGAACTCGGAGCGGATAGCGCCCAGCAGGTCAGTGGCTTCTGGAGCTGGAGCCCAGTCCCAGGTTGGCTTGGCGGCTTCGGCAGCCAGCTCTTTGACGGCCTGGATAACGGCCTGGAATTCGTCGTGGGCGAACAGCACGGCGCCCAGCATCTGGTCTTCGGTCAGCTCTTTGGCTTCCGATTCAACCATCAGTACCGCTTCTTCGGTACCGGCTACGACCATGTCCAGGCTAGATGCCTGAAGCTGCTCGTAAGTCGGGTTCAGCAGGTAGCCGGTGCTTTCGTGGAAAGCCACGCGGGCAGCGCCGATCGGACCGTCGAAAGGAATGCCGGAGATCGCCAGGGCAGCCGAGGTACCGATCATCGCAGCGATGTCCGGATCGGTCTTCTTGCTGGTGGAAACCACGGTGCAGACAACCTGCACTTCGTTCATGAAGCCTTCTGGGAACAGAGGGCGGATCGGACGGTCGATCAGACGCGAGGTCAGGGTTTCTTTCTCGGAAGGACGGCCTTCACGCTTGAAGAAACCGCCAGGGATCTTACCGGCAGCGTAAGTCTTTTCCTGGTAGTGAACAGACAGAGGGAAGAAACCCTTGCCTGGATCGGCTTGCTTGGCGCCAACCACGGTCACCAACACGCTGACGTCGTCGTCAACGGTGACCAATACTGCGCCGGAGGCCTGACGGGCGATACGGCCAGTCTCGAGGGTAACGGTCGACTGACCGAACTGGAATTTTTTGATTACCGGGTTCACGGTGTCCTACCTTCTTTGTGGCTCTTGGGGGAACTGGTTTCTTGCGAAATTCTTGGGCAATTCCGGGAATCGGCCCGGCCAGATTGTCCAGGTAAAACTACTGTCCAGATAAAACTTGAGGCTGGGAGCCTGCCATGCGTCTGCGGAAAACCCACTGACACACGGCAAACAACCAACCTCTAGCGCAATCGCTGATTAGCGACGCAGACCCAGGCGACCGATCAGAGCGCTGTAGCGGCTCAGGTCTTTGCCTTTCAGGTAGTCCAGCAGCTTACGACGCTGGTTAACCATGCGGATCAGACCACGACGGGAGTGGTGGTCTTTACCGTTGGCCTTGAAGTGACCTTGCAGTTTGTTGATGTTGGCGGTCAGCAGTGCAACTTGCACTTCTGGCGAACCAGTGTCACCAACAGCTTGCTGGTAGTCGGTTACGATTTGAGCTTTTTCTTCAACGCTGAGTGCCATTTGGCTTTCCTCTTAAAAGGCAACGTTCCAAGGAACGCCACCAACAGGCCAGGGACAAATCCCTGTATCTATAAATGAGCTGTGACCGTGCCTGTTAACAGCCACCCTCTCCAGCCTGCTGTTACACAGGCTGGTTCCGGTCATTCCGACCGAATCAGTCGACGCGGCGCGATACGCCCGTCTTCGCTCACTTCACCGATACCGATAAAGCGACCGTTGTGATCCTGTACCCGCACCCTGCCGAACTTCGGCGCATCGGGAGCCCGTACCGGCTGGCCGTTGAGCCAGTAGAACGCGCTGTGCTCCGAGAACTGCAGCAGTGGCCAATCCAGCAGGCCGCTGTCCGATGGCATCAGGAAGCGATCCACCGCTTCGTTGCCACCTTCGGCATGTGCCGCTTCAAGCTCTTCCAGCGTAACGGTCTGGGCCAGACTGAAAGGACCGGCCTGGGTGCGACGCAGTTCCGCGACGTAAGCACCACAACCGAGCTTCTCACCGATATCTTCCACCAGGGTCCGGATATAAGTGCCTTTACTGCAGTCCACCGCTAGCCGCGCAGTATCGCCTTCAAAGGCCAGTAATTCCAAGCGCGCAATAGTAACAGAACGCGCTTCGCGCTCCACCACTTCGCCTGCACGGGCCAGCTTGTAAAGTGGCTGGCCATCACGCTTGAGGGCCGAGTACATCGGCGGTATCTGGCTGATTTGCCCGCGAAATTCCGGCAGCACCGCTTCAATATCGGCGCGACCAACGGTCACCTCGCGAGTCTGCAGGACTTCACCCTCGGCATCGGCCGTGGTGGTGGTCTTGCCCAACTGCATCAGGGTTTCGTAACCCTTGTCGGAATCGAGTAGGTATTGCGAGAACTTGGTCGCCTCGCCAAAGCACAACGGCAACACACCGGTAGCCAGGGGATCGAGGCTGCCGGTATGCCCGGCCTTTTCGGCGTTGAGCAACCAGCGGACTTTCTGCAACGCCGCGTTGGAGGTGAACCCCAGCGGCTTGTCGAGCAGGATGATACCGCTGACGTTACGACGGATACGCTTGACCTGAGCCACCGCTTACTCCTTGGTGTCTTCGGGTGTAGCGGCGTGCTGGCTGTCTTCGGCCACGGCGCGCTCGATCAGGGCCGACAGATGCGCGCCCCGCACGACGCTTTCGTCGTAGTGGAAATGCAACTGTGGAACGCTGCGCAATTTCATCTCGCGAGCCAGTTGCATGCGCAGGAAGCCGGCGGCCGAATTGAGCACCTTGATGCTCTGGGCGATATCGTCAGCGTTGTCCTGGCCCATCACGGTGATGAAGATCTTGGCGTGACCGACGTCACGGCTGACTTCAACGGCGGTGATGGTGACCAGGCCGACGCGCGGGTCTTTGACTTCACGACGGATCAGCTGAGCGAGCTCACGCTGCATCTGGTCGCCGATACGTTGGGTACGGCTGTATTCTTTTGCCATGTCTTGTTACCTGTTGCTGCCTGGCGGTGAAACCCGCAAGGTCTGAAAGCGGCAAACGCCCGGCCTGACAGAAGCCAGACCGGGCGTTGCGTTTAGAGTCCGGACAATGCGCCGTGCATTTGCATGCAGCTGGCCATCATGGCTCTTGAAGTGCGCGAGTCAGAGGCTGCGAGCAACCTGAACCTTCTCGAAGACTTCGATCTTGTCGCCGACTTTGACGTCGTTGTAGCTCTTCACGCCGATACCGCATTCCATGCCGGCACGCACTTCGGAAGCGTCATCCTTGAAGCGGCGCAGGGATTCCAGCTCGCCTTCGAAGATAACGATGTCTTCACGCAGCACACGGATTGGACGGTTACGGTGAACGACACCCTCGATCACCATGCAACCGGCGATCGCGCCAAACTTCGGCGAACGGAACACGTCGCGAACCTCGGCAACACCCAGGATATTCTCCCGAACGTCGCTGCCCAACATACCGGTCAGGGCTTTCTTGACGTCTTCGATGATGTCGTAGATCACGTTGTAGTAACGCATATCCAGGCCTTCCTGCTCGACGATCTTGCGAGCGCCGGCATCGGCACGCACGTTGAAGCCGAACAGTACAGCGTTGGAAGCCAGGGCCAGGTTGGCGTCGCTTTCGGTGATACCACCGACGCCGCCGCCGACTACGCGCACTTGCACTTCGTCGTTGCCCAGGCCGTTCAGAGCGCCTTGCAGAGCTTCCAGCGAACCACGGACGTCGGATTTGAGGACGATGTTGAGCGTCTTCTTCTCTTCCTGGCCCATGCTTTCGAAGATATTTTCCAGCTTGCCGGCGTGAGCGCGAGCCAGTTTGACTTCACGGAACTTGCCTTGACGGAACAGAGCCACTTCACGGGCTTTCTTCTCGTCGGCAACCACGCTCATCTCGTCACCAGCGTCCGGGGTACCGTCCAGGCCGAGGATCTCGACCGGAATGGCCGGACCTGCTTCCTTGATCGGCTTGCCGTTCTCGTCGAGCATGGCGCGCACGCGGCCATAGTTCGAGCCGACCAGCACCATGTCGCCTTGACGCAGGGTACCGTCCTGAACCAGTACGGTCGCCACCGGGCCACGGCCCTTGTCGAGACGCGATTCAACCACGACACCACGGCCAGGAGCCGAAGGCGTGGCGGTCAGTTCGAGCACTTCGGCCTGCAACAGTACGGCTTCGAGCAATTCGTCAACGCCGGTACCCACCTTCGCGGAAACCGGAACGAATGGCGTATCGCCCCCCCAGTCTTCGGAAGTCACGCCGTGAACCGACAGTTCGCTACGGATGCGATCGAGGTCGGCACCCGGCTTGTCGATCTTGTTCACCGCAACCACCAGAGGCACGCCAGCTGCCTGGGCGTGCTGAACGGCCTCAACGGTCTGCGGCATCACGCCGTCGTCCGCTGCAACCACCAGGATCACGATGTCGGTCGCCTTGGCACCACGAGCACGCATGGCGGTAAACGCGGCGTGACCCGGGGTGTCGAGGAAGGTGACCATGCCGCGTTCGGTTTCAACGTGGTACGCACCGATGTGCTGGGTGATGCCGCCGGCTTCGCCAGCCGCAACCTTGGCACGACGGATGTAGTCGAGCAGCGAGGTCTTACCGTGGTCAACGTGACCCATTACGGTCACTACCGGCGCACGAGGAACTGCTTCACCTTCGAACTTCAGGGACTCGGCCAGGGAATCTTCCAGGGCGGTGTCGCTGATCAGGGTCACTTTGTGGCCCAGCTCTTCGGCGACCAGCTGGGCAGTTTCCTGGTCCAGTACCTGGTTGATGGTGGCCGGGGTGCCCAGCTTGAACATGAACTTGATGATTTCGGCAGCCTTGACCGACATCTGCTGGGCGAGATCGCCAACAGTGATGGTTTCGCCGATCTTCACTTCACGAATGACAGGACCGGTCGGGCTCTGGAAGCCGTGAGCGTTACGCTTCTTCAGCTTGGCCTTGCCACGGCCACCACGACGGAAGCCATCGCTTTCTTCGTCGGTGGTACGTGGGGCTACGCGTGGAGCCGGAGCCTTTTCCTTGACGGAAGCACGATGCGGAGCGTTTTTACGCTCGCCATCGCCACCACGACGGTTGTCGTCGTTACGGCTCTTGTCCGGGCGACGCTGCTCGTCCTTCTTGCGTACTTCGGCGACCGGCGCTGGAGCCACAACAGGTACGTCTTCAACAATCGGCTCGGCAACCACCGCAGGTGCGGCGACCGCTTCAACGGCAGCAGGTTGCACAGCAGCTGGCTGGCGACGCGCTTCTTCTTCGGCGCGACGCTTGGCTTCTTCTTCAGCCTTCTGACGTGCAGCATTTTCTACTGCGCGACGCTCTTCCAGTTCACGCTGGCGCTCGGCTTCGATTTCTTCCGGGCTACGCTGTACGAAGACTTTCTTCTTGCGTACTTCAACGCTGATACTTTTGCTGCCGGCAACACGCAGGGTGCTGGTGGTTTTACGCTGCAACGTGATCTTGCGCGGTTCTTCCACTTTCGCCTTGTGGCTGCTCTTCAAGTGAGTCAGCAAGGATTGCTTCTCACTGTCGGTCACATGTTCCTCGGCGGCGGTGTGCGGCAGACCTGCCTCACGCATCTGCTGCAACAGGCGCTCTACCGGTGTTTTGACCTCATCGGCCAGTTGTTTCACCGTGACTTGCGTCATGCACTTCTCTCCTCAGGCCGCGCCTATTACTCGAACCAATGGGCTCGGGCGGCCATGATCAACTTGCCGGCACGATCATCGTCAATGCCGTCGATGTCGAGCAGGTCGTCAATAGACTGCTCGGCCAGGTCTTCGCGGGTAATTACGCCGCGCACCGCCAGTTCCATCGCCAAATCCTTGTCCATACCCTCAAGCGAGAGCAGGTCTTCGGCCGGATGGGCGTCTGCCAGCTTTTCCTCAGTAGCGATGGCTTTAGTCAACAAGCGATCCTTGGCACGAGCGCGAAGCTCGTTGACGATGTCTTCGTCAAAGCCGTCGATGTTGAGCATTTCTTCCAACGGTACGTAGGCAATCTCTTCCAGACTGGTGAAGCCTTCATCAACCAGCACCTGTGCCAGCTCTTCATCGACTTCCAGCTCTTCGATGAAGTTGCGCAGGATGTCGCCGGTTTCAGCTTGCTGCTTAGCCTGGATGTCCGATTCGGTCATCACGTTCAGGGTCCAGCCAGTCAACTGGCTGGCCAGACGCACGTTCTGACCACCACGACCGATGGCCTGAGCCAGATTGTCTGCGCCAACGGCGATGTCCATGGCATGGGCATCTTCGTCGACAATAATTGCCGCGACTTCAGCCGGCGACATGGCGTTGATCACGAACTGCGCCGGGTTGTCGTCCCACAGGACGATATCCACACGCTCACCGCCCAACTCACCGGAAACGGCCTGGACGCGCGAACCGCGCATGCCAATGCACGCACCCTGAGGGTCAATGCGCTTGTCTTTGGAGCGGACCGCAATCTTGGCGCGCGAACCCGGATCACGGGAGGCAGCCATGACTTCGATCAGGCCTTCGGCGATTTCCGGCACTTCGATACGGAACAGCTCGATCAGCATTTCCGGCGCGGTACGCGACAGGATCAGCTGCGGGCCGCGGTTCTCGGTGCGGATTTCCTTGAGCAGTGCGCGAAGACGCACGCCAACACGGAAAGTCTCGCGGGAAATGATGTCTTCACGGGCCAACAGCGCTTCGGCGTTGTTACCCAAGTCGACGATCACATTGTCGCGGGTCACTTTCTTCACGGTGCCGGAGATGATTTCACCCAGGCGCTCGCGGTAAGCGTCAACGACTTGCGCACGCTCGGCTTCGCGGACTTTCTGCACGATGACCTGTTTGGCAGTCTGCGCAGCAATGCGGCCAAACTCGATCGACTCGATCTTTTCCTCGACGACATCACCGACTTTGGCACCCGGATGGGTTTCCTGGACCTTGCTCGGCCAGGTTTCCACGGCCGGATCGTCCAGATCGGCTTCCTCGACTACCGTCCAGCGACGGAAAGTCTCGTAAGCACCGGTGTGGCGATTGATTTCCACACGCAGATCGACTTCGTCCTCAAAACGCTTTTTGGTAGCAGTGGCCAGAGCCAGCTCCAGCGCTTCAAAAATTACGCTTGCCGGTACACCCTTTTCATTGGATACCGACTCAACAACCAGCAGTACTTCTTTGCTCATCGTACGCCTCGCCTTTCGCAAGCCATTGGATCCGCGGGATCCGCGTCTCAGTCAAAACTGGGAATTATGTGGGCCTTGTCGATCATGTCGATCGGCAACAGGAACTCGTGGTCTTCCACCTGCACCACGACGTCCTGCTCCTCCACCCCGCGGAGAAGGCCCTGAAAATTACGCCGGCCTTCAAAAGGCGAGCGCAGCTTGATCTTCACTTGTTCACCGACATACTTGGCAAACTGTTCAAGGGTGAACAGCGGGCGTTCCATGCCAGGAGAGGAAACTTCAAGGGTGTATTCAACGGAGATTGGATCTTCGACATCCAGAACGCCACTGATCTGACGGCTGACGATGGCACAGTCGTCCACCAGCACACCGCCTTCTTTATCGATATAAACGCGCAACAGTGAGTGGCGACCTTGAGCCGAAAACTCGATACCCCAGCATTCATAGCCAAGGGCCACGACCACCGGGGCCAACAAGGCCTGCAACTGTTCTAGCTTGCTCGACACCTGAACCCCCTCGTGCATGCTTGTGCAAATAAAAAATGGGCGAAGCGCCCATCCCGGAAACGCCGTTGAATAGCGGCGTTATAAAGTGTCCAGCTAACAAAAAGCCCCTGAAAAGGGGCTCCGCTAAAACTGGTTGCGGGGGCCGGATTTGAACCGACGACCTTCGGGTTATGAGCCCGACGAGCTACCAGACTGCTCCACCCCGCGACAAAGCTGGGGCGGAAGTATACGACCGATCCCTTTTTGGGTCAATGTAACCTTCCACCTACAAGAAAGCCCGCAACAGCGGGCTCTCCTGATAATTGGTACCGAGAAGGGGACTCGAACCCCTACACCCTATGGGCACAACCACCTCAAGGTTGCGTGTCTACCAATTCCACCACCTCGGCATAGACTACGTTACTGCGTGAAACTCTTCTTACTTCTGCTCTTGAGCTGGAGGTACGTCAGTCGCATTGGTTGCCGACTTTTGCTCTTGGAGCACCGGGACATCATCAGAAGCCGGTTTTTGCTTTGGCGCTTCAAGCACCGCTGGATCTGGCAAACCTACTTGAGTCAGCTCATGAGCTTTCTCTTTAGCAAAGTAACCTAACCCTAAGCTGGTTATGAAAAAACCTGCGGCAAGTATAGCAGTAAACTTACTAAGAAAGGTAGAGGTACCTTGGCTTCCGAACACAGTATTTGAAGCACCTGCTCCGAAAGACGCACCAGCGTCCGCACCTTTACCCTGCTGCAGCAATACCAGAGCCACTACGCCCAGCGCACCCAGCAGATGAAAAACGACTACGACTGTTTCCAGCATTTTTTCAGTTTCCCGCGGCGCGACAAATCGCACCGAACTCATCTGCATTCAGGGAAGCTCCACCAATGAGCCCCCCATCGATATCCGGCATGCCGAACAGTTCGACCGCATTGGCCGCCTTCACGCTGCCGCCGTATAGAAGCCGCACACCTCGCGCCACTTCAGAATTCTCTGCCGCCAACTGCGCCCGGATGGCTGCGTGCACATCCTGAGCCTGTTGCGGCGAAGCAGTCAGCCCGGTACCAATGGCCCAGACCGGCTCGTAAGCGATAACGGCATTGGCAAACGCGCCAACACCCAACTCTTCGATGATGCTGCCCAACTGACGCCCGACGACCTCTAGAGTCTTCCCGGCCTCGCGCTGCTCGAGGGTTTCCCCTACACACAAGACCGGCGTCAAACCACAAGCCTGTGCGGCTGCGAATTTGCGATTCAGCGTACCGTCACGCTCGCCCATCATCAGGCGACGCTCGGAGTGCCCAACCAGCACCAGGGAACAACCTGCATCCACCAGCTGACTCGGAGCAATTTCTCCTGTCAGCGCACCTTGCATGGACTCCACCGCAGAGTTCTGCGCGCCGACCGAAATCGACTTGCCTTTCAAGCCATCAATCACTTGATTGATATACAAGCAAGGCGGGAATACCGCGACATCAACACCGCTAGGCAAGGCCAGATGACGCAGGCCATTGATCAGCTCAGCGACGCTGGCGCGGGTACCGTGCATTTTCCAGTTACCAGCTACCATAGGGCGACGCATGCTGTACCTCGTCGGTCAAAGTGGGCGCAGATGTTACCCAACCGCATCAACACTGGCAAGCCGAAATCAGGCAGAAACTTCTGCAACCAGTTTTGCCAGTTCGTCAGCATAACCACGAACCTGGGCTTCATCATCCCCTTCGACCATGACACGAACCAAAGGCTCGGTGCCCGACTTGCGCAGCAATACCCGTCCACGCCCAGCCATCGCGGCAGTGACACGCGCGCAAGCCTCTTTCACAGCCGGATGCTCGACAGGATTGGCTCCACCACCAAAACGGACATTGACCAGAATCTGCGGACACTTGCGCAGGGCCTGACGCGACTGAGCCAGCCCTTCATCACGTCGTTTCAGCGCCATCAACACCTGCAGGGCGGCAATGATTGCATCACCAGTGGTGGTGTGCTGGAAGCATACGATATGACCGGAGTTTTCACCGCCCACCAGCCATTGGCGCTCAAGCAGCTCGGCAATGACATAGCGGTCGCCAACATTGGCACGCACGAATGGAATACCCAGGTCAGCCAAAGCCAGCTCGAGCCCAAGATTGCTCATCAGGGTACCAACCACGCCGCCCTGCAGCTTGTTACGCGCGTGCAGGTCCCGGGCAATGATGAACAGCAGTTCGTCGCCGTCGACGACGGCACCTGTATGATCGACCATCAACACCCGGTCGCCATCACCATCAAAGGCGATACCCAGATCGGCATGTTCGGCCAATACCGCAGCCTGCAACTGCCCCATATGGGTAGAACCGCAATTGTCGTTGATGTTCAAGCCGTTAGGCTGCGCAGAGAGCACCACCACCTCGGCGCCCAACTCACGGAAAACACTTGGCGCCACCTTGTAGGTCGCGCCATGGGCACAATCGACAACAATCTTCAGACCCGCGAAGCTGGTGCTGGAAGGAACGCTGCTCTTACAGAATTCGATATAGCGACCCGGCGCATCATTGATACGCGAGACCTTGCCCAGCTTGCTCGACTCCACCACAGCCATCGGCGTGTCCAACAACTCTTCAATCATTAACTCGACTTCATCTGGGAGCTTGGTGCCCTCACCCGAAAAGAACTTGATGCCGTTGTCATCATGAGGATTATGTGACGCACTGATCACGATCCCCGCCTCAGCATGGAAAGTGCGGGTCAGATAGGCGATGGCCGGAGTGGGCATCGGCCCCAATAGCATTACGTCCGCCCCAGCGGCAGACAGGCCCGCCTCAAGCGCGGATTCAAACATATAGCCGGAAATACGCGTGTCCTTACCCACTAGCACGCGACAGGCACCCATGCTGCGGAAGGCCATTCCCGCAGCCCAACCCAGTCTGAGCATGAAATCGGGGGTAATGGGGTACACACCCACACGACCGCGAATGCCGTCGGTGCCAAAGTATTTCTTGCTCATAAGTGCTCCATCATTCTTATTCGGCTGATTCCACAGCTGTAATCATCCGCACGACATCCACCGTCTCGGCCACATCATGGACCCGCAGGATCTTAGCTCCTTTGGCCATAGCCAAAGCAGCAAGAGCCAGGCCGCCATACAGGCGCTCGCCGACAGGGCGACCCAATGCCTGACCTATCATGCTCTTTCGTGAAACTCCGACCAGCAGAGGTCGACCAAGGGCATGCAGGGCGCCCATATGCTTGAACAAGCTCAGGTTGTGCTGCAGGGTCTTCGCGAAGCCAAAACCTGGATCCAGAATGATCCGTTCCAGCCCAATACCCACTGCAGCACACTGAGCCATACGCTCAGCCAGGAATTCACCCACTTCCTTGGTTACATCCCGATACTGCGGATTGTCTTGCATATCGCCAGGCTCACCGAGCATATGCATGAGGCAGACCGGCAAACCTGTGGCCGCCGCCGCATCCAGCGCACCATCCCGTCGCAACGAACGGACATCATTGATCAATCCCGCGCCCAGGCGCGCAGTTTCGCGCATGACCGCAGGCGTGGATGTATCGACCGAAATAATGACATCCAGTTCACGATGGATACGCTCGACGATAGGAGCTACCCGCTCAAGCTCTTCAAGCGGCGATACCGCCCGCGCACCAGGACGAGTGGACTCGCCTCCAACATCGATGAGCGTAGCGCCCGCCTGCGCCATGCCTTCGGCATGACGCAATGCAGCATCCAACCGACTGAAGCGGCCACCATCGGAAAAGGAATCGGGAGTTACATTAAGAATGCCCATGACATGCGTATGAGCCAAATCAAGAACCCGGTTGCCGCAAGGCAACCGGGTCAAGGGCGACGAAGAAGTCATTTCAAACCTTAGTGGTCAGCAGCAGGGCCGCCAATCGGTGTCTCTGGACGCTCATTTTGTACCACCGGAGGTGTGGTACCCGAACCGCCCTCCCAATCACGAGGCTCGCGAGGGGTACGACCAGCCATGATGTCGTCGATCTGCTCGGCATCAATGGTTTCATACTTCATCAAGGCATCGGCCATCGCATCAAGCTTGTCACGGTTATCCGTGAGGATCTGCTTGGCGGTGCCATAGCACTGATCGATGATGCTACGAACTTCGGAGTCGATCAGCTTGGCCGTTTCTGCAGACAGGCTTGCATGCTGACTGCCAGCACTGCGCCCCAGAAAAACCTCGCCCTCTTCTTCGGCATACATCAACGGACCCAGTTTTTCGGAAAGCCCCCACTTGGTCACCATGTTCCGCGCAATCTGACTGGCGCGCATGATGTCATTGGAGGCACCGGTAGTTACACCGTCAAAGCCCAATGTCATTTCTTCAGCGATACGACCGCCGTACAGCGAACAGATCTGACTGATCAGCGCACGCTTGGACAGGCTGTAGCGATCCTCTTCCGGCAGGAACATGGTCACACCCAGAGCCCGACCGCGCGGGATGATCGAAACCTTGTAGACCGGATCGTGCTCAGGCACTACGCGACCAACAATGGCGTGACCAGCTTCGTGATAAGCCGTGTTCTGCTTTTCCTTCTCGGACATGACCATGGATTTGCGCTCCGCGCCCATCATGATCTTGTCTTTTGCCAGCTCGAACTCTTTCATTTCGACGATGCGCTTGCCGCTACGGGCAGCGAAGAGCGACGCCTCGTTCACCAGGTTGGCCAGGTCAGCACCAGAGAAGCCAGGCGTACCACGAGCGATCACTGCCGGTGCAACATCTTCACCCATTGGCACCTTACGCATGTGAACTTTCAGGATCTGCTCGCGACCACGAATATCCGGCAGACCGACCACGACCTGACGGTCGAAGCGACCAGGGCGCAGCAACGCCGGGTCCAGCACATCAGGGCGGTTGGTGGCGGCAATGACAATGATGCCATCGTTCATTTCAAAGCCATCCATCTCGACCAGCAGCTGGTTGAGAGTCTGTTCACGCTCATCATGACCACCACCCATGCCGGCACCACGATGGCGCCCGACGGCATCGATTTCGTCGATGAAGATAATGCACGGGGCATGTTTCTTGGCCTGCTCGAACATATCGCGAACGCGGCTGGCACCGACACCCACGAACATTTCGACGAAGTCGGAACCGGAAATGGTGAAGAACGGAACCTTGGCTTCACCAGCAATGGCCTTGGCCAGCAAGGTCTTACCGGTACCCGGCGGGCCAACCATCAGCACGCCACGAGGAATACGGCCACCCAGACGCTGGAACTTGCCTGGATCGCGGAGGAATTCAACCAGCTCGCCCACTTCTTCCTTGGCTTCGTCGCAACCTGCGACATCCGCCAGGGTGGTTTTCACCTGATCTTCGGACAACAGGCGCGCCTTGCTCTTGCCAAAGCTCATCGGCCCGCCCTTGCCACCGGCACCACCCTGCATCTGCCGCATGAAGAACATGAAGACGGCGATGATTACCAGGATCGGGAAGCTGGCGACCAGCAGCTGGGTCCAGATGCTTTGCTGCTCAGGCTGCTTGCCTTCGACGACCACATGGTTATCCACCAGGTCACCGATCAGGCCGTTGTCCTGAATCGCAGGACGAATGGTCTTGAAACTATCGCCATCGTTGCGCTTGCCGGTAATCACATAACCATCAACGGCTACGCGCTCGACCTTGCCGTCCTTAACTTGCTGGATAAAGTCGGAATAGTTGAGGGTCTGCGGCTCGTTAGGGCTGGAGAAGTTGTTCATCACCGTCACCAGGACAGCCGCGATGATCAACCACAGGATCAGATTCTTTGCCATATCGTTCAATTAACTACCCTCTGAAGCAAGCTCCGCTGCTGGCGCGCGCTTCGCATGATATTCACCGACCTAACTTACTACATTACCTACAGCTCTGGCAGGCGCTGTCTGTAACCCTTTGTGAAACCCAGATTACACAATATTCGCTTAAGCCCACGGGGCGAAATACGAAAAAACTATCAACCCGGCCAAAAACAACCCTTACTCGATACGCCCGCGAAAGCCACGTCCCAGCAGGTATTGCTCGCGGGAACGGTCACGGGAAGAACTCGGTTTGCGCATCACTACCTTGTCGAACATCTTGCGAACGTTCTTGTGGTATTCGTCGAAACCTTCCCCCTGGAAAATCTTTATCAGGAAGTCGCCACCGGGACGAAGAACCCGCCCGGCCAAATCGAGTGCCAACTCGCACAGAAACATCGCCCGCGGCATATCTACGGCAGGCGTACCACTCATATTGGGGGCCATATCGGAAATCACAAGGTCAACCTGGGAATTTCCGACCGCCTCGAGGATTTGAGCCAACACAGCGTCTTCGGTGAAGTCGCCCTGAATAAAGGTCACATCAGGAATGCTGTCCATTTCCAGGATGTCGGAAGCGATCAGCCGCCCCTGCCCACCAATCAGACGACTGGTCACCTGCGACCACCCCCCTGGCGCCGCCCCCAGGTCGATTACGCTCATGCCTGGCCGGATCAAACGATCCTTTTCCTGGATTTCCAGCAGTTTGTAGCTGGCACGCGAACGGTACCCATCTTTTTGCGCCATTTTGACGAATGGGTCGTTGAAGTGCTCTTTCAACCAGTTATGGCTTGTCTTGGAACGGGCCACGGGCCACCTCAAAAAATAAAACGGGTCGTGATTAACTGGGCGGTCCCGGACGCGCTCGGGTAAACTGGCCGCCGCTTTTTTACAAGATCAGACGCAGGGGTCAGATTATGCCGCTCACTCAAGAGCAGAAGAAACAGTACAAATCCATTGGCCACCATCTGAAACCAGTATTGACTGTGGCTGACAACGGTTTGACCGAAGGTGTGTTGGCCGAACTTGAACGCGCCTTGAGCGATCATGAGCTGATCAAGATCAAGCTCAACATCCTCGAACGCGAGTCCCGCCTGGAAGCCATTGCAGAACTGTGCAAGGCCGGCAAAGCGGACCTGGTGCAGGTCATCGGCAAAATGGCGTTGATTTATCGCAAGAACGCCAAGGTAAACAAGCAACTGTCCAACGTCCATCGCTTCCACTGACGTCGACAGCGGTCAAGGGCGTGCTTCGCGCGCCCTGCCACTCCACCCAGGCACCGGCTGCAATACCAGCAGCAGGCCGGAAAAACCCAAGACAAGATAGCTGAACAACTGCCAACGCTCGGCATCCGACAGCCTGAAGCGCACTACGAAATACATCGCGCACGCATACAACGCCATCATCAACAACTGCCCACGCATATCCCGCCACAAGCTTGCCAGCCCTTCAGCACGCACCAACACCAGTATCTGAAGAACGATGCATAGCGCTGAAAAGCCAACCAGCAGCGCACTCAGCACATTGCCGATCTCTTCGATCAGCAGCGGCGCCAGGCCAATCTGGCCCAGCACCGGCAACAAGCCGACATGCAATAACCACACACCACCAACCCACAACATCTGGGTCAGTTGCCAAAGCATGGCGCCTGCATTTAGCAGGCGCCCCGGCTCAGATGTGGCGGACTTCGACAATCTCGTACTCGATCACGCCGCTGGGCGTTTTAACGGCCACTACATCTCCCTCTTCCTTGGCGATCAAGGCACGGGCAATGGGCGAACCTACAGAGATCTTTCCGAGCTTGATGTCAGCCTCATCCTCACCAACGATCTGGTAAGTGACGCTTTCATCGGTTTCGACGTTAGCGATTTCGACGGTAGTGCCGAAAATCACCTTGCCTGTATGAGGAATGCTCGTCACATCGATGACAACCGAGTTTTGCAGGCGGCCTTCAATGTCACGGATACGCGCCTCAACCATTCCCTGTTCCTCGCGGGCAGCATGGTATTCAGCGTTTTCCTTGAGGTCGCCGAGCTCCCGAGCCTCGCCGATCGCCTGGCTCAAGCGCGGCCGCTCGACCTTGCTGAGGAACGTCAACTCTTCTTCCAGGGCCTTGGAGCCCTGGACGGTCATTGGGTATTTATTCATGCCTTCAATCCTGCATGTAGATCCTGCAAGCGGCGCACGGTCTTTTCCGGACCAAACTTGAGCGCTTCACAGATGGCCTCACCCGCAGCAATGGTGGTAGTGCAGTAGATCTTGTGCTGCAAGGCGTTACGACGAATGGAATAAGAGTCAGCGATCGACTGACGACCTTCAGTGGTGTTGATGATCAGCGTGACTTCGTCATTCTTGATCATGTCGACCACGTGCGGACGACCTTCAGTCACCTTGTTCACGCGGCGCACCTTCAGGCCTGCCGCCTCGATCAGCTTGGCAGTACCGGCAGTGGCGACCACTTCGAAGCCCAAGTTGATCAGATCGCGAGCCACGCCCGCAACCAGTGGCTTGTCATCGTCGCGCACGCTGATGAACGCGGTACCGCCGGTCGGCAGTACTTCGCTGGCGCCCATCTGGGCCTTGGCAAAGGCTTCGCCGAAGGTGTCACCAACGCCCATCACTTCGCCGGTCGACTTCATTTCCGGGCCGAGGATCGGGTCGACACCCGGGAATTTGGCGAACGGGAACACCGCTTCCTTGACGCTGTAGAAGTTAGGAATGATTTCCTTGGTGAAGCCCAGCTCTTTCAGGGTCTTACCCGCCATGACGCGCGCGGCGATCATCGCCAGGGAGACACCGATGCATTTGGAAACGAACGGCACGGTACGGGAAGCACGCGGGTTCACTTCGATGACGTAGATCTGCTCACCCTGCAGGGCCAGCTGTACGTTCATCAGGCCGACCACGCCCAGCTCCAGCGCCATCTTCTTGACCTGTTCGCGCATCTCGTCCTGGATGTGCGCAGGCAGCGAGTACGGCGGCAACGAGCAAGCGGAGTCACCGGAGTGCACACCAGCCTGTTCGATGTGCTGCATGATCGCACCGATCACCACATCCTTGCCGTCGCAGACAGCGTCCACGTCCATCTCGATGGCACAGTTGAGGAAGTGATCCAGCAGCACCGGGCTGTCGTTGGACACTTGTACCGCTTCACGCAGGTAGCGCTTGAGCTCTTCTTCTTCGTAAACGATTTCCATTGCCCGGCCGCCCAGTACATAGGACGGACGCACCACCAGCGGGTAGCCGATCTTGGCCGCGGCACGAATTGCTTCATCTTCGCTGCGCACGGTGGCGTTTGGCGGCTGGCGCAGGTTCAGACGCTCAACCATCTGCTGGAAGCGCTCACGGTCTTCTGCACGGTCGATGGCGTCAGGGCTGGTACCGATGATCGGCACGCCAGCGGCTTCCAGGGCACGCGCCAGTTTCAGCGGAGTCTGGCCGCCGTACTGGACGATCACGCCTTTTGGCTTCTCGACGCGGACAATTTCCAGCACGTCTTCCAGGGTAACCGGCTCGAAGTACAGGCGATCGGAGGTGTCGTAGTCGGTGGAAACGGTTTCCGGGTTGCAGTTGACCATGATGGTTTCATAACCATCGTCACGCAGCGCCAATGCCGCGTGCACGCAGCAGTAGTCGAACTCGATGCCCTGGCCGATACGGTTCGGACCGCCGCCCAGGATCATGATCTTGTCACGCCCCGAAGGCGCCGCCTCGCACTCTTCCTCGTAGGTCGAGTACAGGTAGGCGGTATCGGTGGCGAACTCGGCCGCGCAGGTGTCGACGCGCTTGTAGACCGGGAACACTTCCAGCTTGTGGCGATGAGTGCGCAGGTTCTTCTCGGTCACGCCCAGCAGCTTGGCCAGACGCTGGTCGGAGAACCCCTTGCGCTTGAGGCGGAACATCAGGTCGCGGTCGATGGCCGACAGCCCCAGGGTCTTGACCTTCTCCTCTTCCTTGATCAGGTCTTCGATCTGCACCAGGAACCAAGGGTCGATCATGTTCATGCCGAAGATCTGCTCGACGGTCATGCCGGCACGGAAGGCGTCAGCCACGTACCAGATACGCTCGGCGCCCGGCACGGTCAGCTCGCGCTTGAGCACGTTCATGCTTTCCGGATTGCTCAGGTCGAGCTTCGGATCCAGGCCGCAGACCCCCACTTCCAGGCCGCGCAGCGCTTTCTGCAGGGACTCCTGGAAGGTCCGGCCGATGGCCATTACTTCACCCACCGACTTCATCTGAGTAGTCAGGCGAGCGTCAGCCTTGGCGAACTTCTCGAAGGCGAAGCGTGGCAGCTTGGTCACGACGTAGTCGATGGACGGCTCGAAGGAGGCCGGGGTCTTGCCACCGGTAATGTCGTTCGACAGCTCATCCAGGGTGTAACCCACGGCCAGCTTGGCGGCGACCTTGGCAATCGGGAAGCCGGTGGCTTTCGAAGCCAGGGCCGAAGAACGGGATACCCGTGGGTTCATCTCGATCACCACCATACGGCCAGTGTTCGGGCAGATGCCGAACTGGACGTTGGAGCCACCGGTTTCCACGCCGATCTCGCGCAGTACCGCCAGGGAGGCGTTACGCAGGATCTGGTATTCCTTGTCGGTCAGGGTCTGTGCCGGAGCCACGGTGATCGAGTCACCGGTATGCACGCCCATCGGGTCGAAGTTTTCGATCGAGCAAACGATGATGCAGTTGTCCTTTTTGTCGCGGACCACCTCCATCTCGTACTCTTTCCAGCCGATCAGCGATTCGTCGATCAGCAGTTCCTTGGTCGGCGACAGGTCCAGGCCACGGGCGCAGATTTCTTCGAACTCTTCACGGTTGTAGGCGATACCGCCACCGGTGCCGCCCATGGTGAAGGACGGACGGATGATGCACGGGAAGCCCAGCTTCTCGAGGACCGCATTGGCCTCGTCCATGCTGTGGGCGATACCGGAGCGAGGGCACTCCAGGCCAATCGCCTTCATCGCGGCGTCGAAGCGCGAACGGTCTTCGGCCTTGTCGATGGTGTCGGCATTGGCACCGATCATTTCCACGCCGAACTTCTCCAGAACGCCTTCGCGCTCCAGGTCCAGGGCGCAGTTCAGCGCGGTCTGGCCACCCATGGTCGGCAGCAGAGCGTCCGGACGCTCTTTCTCGATGATCTTGGCAACGGTCTGCCACTTGATCGGTTCGATGTAGGTGGCGTCGGCCATGGCCGGGTCGGTCATGATGGTCGCCGGGTTGGAGTTCACCAGGATGACCCGGTACCCCTCTTCGCGCAGGGCCTTGCAGGCCTGGGCGCCGGAGTAGTCGAATTCGCAGGCCTGGCCGATCACGATCGGGCCAGCGCCGAGAATCAGGATGCTTTTAATGTCTGTACGTTTTGGCATGGGTTGTCACTCAAATCCGCAGGTCAGTCGGCAAGCCGTCTTGATCAAATCTCTGAAGCGCTGAAGGGGGCCGCCGATACCGGGGCCACCTTCAGGGGCGAGCACTCAGCGTCGCTTGGCCATCTCGTTGATGAAACGATCGAACAGCGGCGCCACATCGTTCGGGCCCGGGCTCGCTTCAGGGTGGCCCTGGAAGCTGAATGCACTCTTGTCGGTACGCTCGATGCCTTGCAGGGTGCCGTCGAACAGCGACTTGTGGATCGCCCGCACGTTGCCCGGCAGGGTGGTTTCGTCCACCGCGAAACCGTGGTTCTGACTGGTGATCATCACCACACCGCTGTCCAGGTCCTGGACCGGGTGGTTGGCGCCGTGGTGACCGTGGCCCATCTTCACCGTCTTGGCGCCGGAGGCCAGTGCCAGCAGTTGGTGGCCCAGGCAGATACCGAAGACCGGGATCTCGGTCTCCAGCACGTCCTTGATCGCCTGGATGGCGTAATCGCAAGGCTCGGGGTCGCCAGGGCCGTTGGACAGGAACACACCGTCAGGCTTGAGTGCCAGGACGTCGCTGGCCGGAGTTTGCGCAGGCACCACGGTTACGCGGCAACCGCGCTCGACCAGCATACGCAGGATGTTCAGCTTGACGCCGTAGTCGTAGGCAACCACGTGATACGGCAGCTCGGAAGCCTCGATGGTCGGATGACTGTCGGTCTTCAGGTTCCAGACACTGGAGCGCCACTCATAGCGCTCCTTGGTGCTGACGACCTTCGCCAGATCCATGCCTTTCAGGCCCGGGAAGCCGCGCGCGGCGGCAATCGCCGCTTCGTCGGAGATATTGTCGCCGGCCATGATGCAGCCGTTCTGCGCGCCTTTCTCGCGCAGGATGCGCGTCAGGCGACGGGTGTCGATACCGGCGATCGCCACAACGTTGTTGGCTTTCAGGTAGTCGGACAGGGACAGGGTGTTACGCCAGTTGCTCGCAAACAGTGGCAGGTCGCGAATCACCAGACCGGCCGACCAGACACGATCGGACTCGGCGTCTTCCGGCGTGGTGCCGGTATTGCCAATATGCGGGTAAGTCAGGGTAACGATCTGTTGGGCGTAGGAAGGATCGGTAAGGATTTCCTGATAGCCGGTCATTGCGGTGTTAAACACCACCTCACCAACGGTCTGACCGTCGGCTCCAATGGCTTCGCCGCGAAAAATGCTGCCATCAGCAAGGGCGAGTATGGCTGGCTTAGTCAAGAAGACCTCCCGTAAATAAAGCCTGAAAGGGCGATCGCAGGTTGTAAAAAAGCGGAGTGACGTATGGACACGTCACCCCGCTTCTTCACCGAATTATTCTGCGCGCTTTTAGTGGACACACTAAAGCTGTAGCTTACAGAAAAAGGCTTTTTTGGTCCACCGCTAAAGAGCCTTAAAGGCAGGGGAATGCGACAGAACATCGCTTAGCGGGTAAAAACAGGGCTCCCGCGCGAAGCAGGGCCCTGTTTTGGATGCATCTCAACGCAGATCCAGCACATCCTGCATGTCATAAAGACCCGCCGGACGACCGTCCAGCCACAACGCAGCACGTACCGCTCCCTTGGCGAAAGTCATGCGGCTGGAGGCCTTGTGGGTGATCTCCAGGCGCTCGCCCTCAGCGGCGAACAACACGGTGTGATCACCAACCACATCACCACCCCGGACCGTAGCGAAACCAATGGTTTCACGCTCACGAGCACCGGTATGGCCCTCACGGCCATACACCGCGACCTTCTGCAGGTCACGCCCCAGCGCATCGGCAATCACCTCACCCATGCGCAAGGCCGTACCCGAAGGTGCGTCGATCTTGTGCCGGTGATGCGCTTCGATGATTTCGATGTCCGCATCATCGCCCAGCACACGGGCCGCCATGTCGAGCAACTTCAGCGACAGATTGACGCCAACGCTGAAGTTGGCGGCGAACACGATCGGAATATCCTTGCCCGCCTCGGCCAGCATCTGCTTTTCCTTGGCGCCCAGCCCCGTGGTACCGATCACCATGGCCTTGCCCGCCTTGCGGCAGAACGCCAGGTTCTTCAGCATCACTTCCGGAAGCGTGAAATCGATCAATACATCGAATTCATCGGCGACCTTTTCCAGGCTGTCGGACATCGGCACACCGATGCGCCCCAGCGATGCCAGCTCGCCAGCATCGGCACCGACCAAAGAACTGCCAGGCCGCACGATGGCTGCGGTAAGCCCGGAAAGCGGTGAGCGCTGCTGCACAGCCTCCACCAGGTTCTTGCCCATGCGCCCTGCGGCGCCCATTACAGCTATACGTCGCATGCCGCGCTCCTTACAGGTCGCCGAAGAAGCGCTTCACGCCCTCGAACCAGCCAGTGGTTTTCGGCGAATGGGTATTGTCATCCGCCAGGGAACCACGCAGCTCTTCGAGCAGCTCACGCTGACGACGACTCAGGTTCACAGGAGTCTCCACCGCAACGCGGCACATCAAGTCGCCAGCGCCGCCGCCACGAACCGGAGCCACGCCCCTGCCACGCACGCGGAACTGCTTGCCAGTCTGGGTGCCCTCAGGAATCTTCAGCTTGACCCGGCCATCCAGCGTCGGGATTTCCAGCTCGCCGCCCAGTGCCGCATCAACGAAGCTGATAGGCACCTCACAGAACAGGTGCTTGCCGTCGCGCTGGAAAATCGCGTGCTCACGCACATTGATCACCACATACAGGTCGCCCGTAGGGCCGCCCTGGGTACCCGCCTCCCCTTCGCCAGACAGGCGAATACGGTCGCCGGTATCGACACCCGCCGGCACCTTCACCGACAGCGTCTTGTACTCTTCGACGCGACCTTCGCCGTGGCAGGAATCGCACGGGTCGGAAATGATCTTGCCCTGGCCATGGCAGCGCGGGCAGGTCTGCTGCACCGAGAAGAAGCCCTGCTGCATGCGCACCTGGCCGATACCACCACAGGTCGGACAGGTCACAGGCGAGGAGCCTTTCTTGGCACCCGAGCCATCGCAAGGTTTGCAGCTGACCAGTGTCGGAACGCGGATATTCACAGTGGTACCGCGCACCGCCTCTTCCAGGTTCAGCTCCAGGGTGTAGCGCAAGTCGCTGCCACGCTGAGCGCCGCCACGGGAGCCACCACGACCACCACCAAAGAAATCACTGAAGACATCGCCAAAGATGTCGGAGAAGTTCTGGCCACCGAAACCGGCGCCACCACCGCCCATGCTCGGATCGACACCGGCATGACCGTACTGGTCATAAGCCGCGCGCTTGCTCGAGTCAGACAATACTTCGTAGGCCTCGTTGGCCTCCTTGAACATATCTTCCGACGCTTTGTCGCCGGGATTACGATCCGGGTGGTGCTTCATCGCCAGGCGGCGGTAAGCCTTTTTCAGGTCGGCTTCGCTCGAGCCTCGCTCTACACCCAATACTTCGTAATAGTCACGCTTTGCCATAAGTCTTCGCACTCTTAAGGACGTTCGACAATGCCCTCCTGAGCCTCGTCAAACTCGTTGAGCCCCAATACAGGCCCGGACCCAACTCACGTCAATTCAACGATCCTGGTCTTGGATAGACGACCAACAGACTGGCCGACAATTGCGGTAATCCCGAACGGAAAGCAGGAGCATTTCCGACCGTACCGCCAGCGCGCGAAAAGAGCCGCACGCCGTAAAAAATTCGCTTGCTCCAGACACGCCAACGCGGGAGCAAGCTCCCGCGCGGCGACATCCTACCAGTCACCGCACAAAGGCAGTCAACCGGCCGACCAACAAGCAGTCTTACTTGTGGTCTTTTACTTCTTCGAACTCGGCGTCGACGACGTCATCGGCCTTCTCGGCCGACTCACCTTGCGAAGCCGCGCCTTCTGCCGGCTGAGCCTGCTCGGCGTACATCTTCTGAGCAACCGGAGCCGACACTTTCGACAGCTCTTCGACCTTGGCGTCGATGGCCGCCTTGTCGTCGCCTTTGATAGCGGCTTCAAGGGCAACCACGGCAGCCTCGATCGCAGTCTTCTCTTCAGCGGTCACTTTGTCGCCCGCATCAGCGATCATCTTGCGAGTCGAGTGAACCAGGGCATCGCCTTGGTTACGCGCGCTGGCCAGCTCTTCGAACTTGCGGTCTTCTTCGGCGTTGACTTCAGCATCACGAACCATCTGCTGAATTTCTTCCTCGGACAGACCGGAGTTGGCCTTGATCACGATCGACTGGGTCTTGCCGGTCGCCTTGTCTTTCGCACCTACGTGCAGGATGCCGTTGGCGTCGATGTCGAAGGTCACTTCGATTTGCGGCACGCCACGTGGAGCTGGCGGGATCTCGGCCAGGTCGAACTTGCCCAGGGACTTGTTCTGCGCGGCTTGCTTACGCTCGCCCTGCAGCACGTGGATGGTCACTGCGCCCTGATTGTCGTCGGCAGTCGAGAACACTTGCGATTTCTTGGTAGGAATCGTGGTGTTTTTCTCGATCAGCGCGGTCATCACGCCGCCCATGGTTTCGATACCCAGGGTCAGCGGGCTGACGTCCAGCAGCAGTACGTCTTTCACGTCACCGGCCAGTACCGCGCCCTGGATGGCTGCACCCATGGCAACAGCTTCGTCCGGGTTCACGTCCTTGCGCGCTTCCTTGCCGAAGAAGTCGGCAACGGCCTTCTGCACCATCGGCATACGGGTCTGGCCGCCGACCAGGATCACGTCGTCAATCTTGCTGGAGTCAATGCCGGCGTCTTTCAGCGCGATGCGGCAAGGCTCGATGGTACGATTGACCAGATCTTCGACCAGCGACTCCAGCTTGGCGCGGGAGATCTTCACGTTCAGGTGCTTAGGACCGGTGGCATCTGCAGTGATGTACGGCAGGTTGACGTCGGTCGACTGGGCGGAGGACAACTCGATCTTGGCCTTTTCCGCGGCTTCTTTCAGACGCTGCAGGGCCAGAGGATCGTTCTTCAGGTCCATGCCGGACTCTTTCTTGAACTCGTCGACGAGGTAGTCGATCAAGCGCATGTCAAAGTCTTCACCACCCAGGAAGGTGTCGCCGTTGGTGGCCAGCACTTCGAACTGGTGTTCACCGTCGACTTCGGCGATTTCGATGACCGATACGTCGAAGGTACCACCGCCCAGGTCATAAACAATGACGGTGTGGTCGCCCTTGGCCTTGTCCATGCCATAGGCCAGCGCAGCGGCGGTCGGCTCGTTGATGATGCGCTTCACATCCAGGCCAGCGATGCGACCGGCGTCTTTGGTGGCCTGACGCTGGCTGTCGTTGAAGTAGGCCGGAACGGTGATGACCGCTTCGGTGACCGACTCACCGAGGTAGTCTTCGGCGGTCTTCTTCATCTTTTTCAGGACTTCGGCGCTGATCTGCGGCGGAGCCATTTCCTTGCCGGCGGCCTCAACCCAGGCGTCACCGTTGCCCGCCTTGACGATCTTGTACGGAACCAACTTGATGTCTTTCTGCACGACGTCTTCTTCGAAGCGGCGACCGATCAGACGCTTCACTGCGAACAGAGTGTTGTGCGGGTTGGTGACGGCCTGGCGCTTGGCGGACTGGCCAACCAGGATTTCGCCGTCGTTGGCGTAGGCCACGATCGAAGGGGTGGTACGCGCGCCTTCGGCGTTTTCGATGACCTTGACGTTGCCGTTTTCCAGAATGGAGACGCAGGAGTTGGTAGTCCCCAGGTCGATACCGATAATTTTGCCCATGTTAACTCTCCCGAAACTTTAGATTTTGTTGCCGCCGCAGTGGTGGTTGACAGCGGTAGCACTTAAACGCTTGGCCTATAAATGGGGGCCCTGTGCGCGATTTCAAGCCTTCTCGTCAATCGAAGGCGAAACCGGTGCGGGTGCCTTGCTGACCACAACCATGGCCGGGCGCAGCAGGCGACCGTTGAGCTGATAGCCCTTCTGGAACACCTTGAGAACGCTGTTCGGCTCGACATCGGCACTTTCCTGCATGGCCATCGCCTGGTGCTGTTCAGCGTTGAACGGTTCGCCATGCGGGTCGATCGCTTCCAGCTGATAACGCTTCAGGGTGTCCTGGAACATCTTCAGGGTCAGCTCGATACCTTCACGCATCGGACGAATGCTTTCATCGTCCGGACTGGACAACTCAAGACCGCGCTCAAGACTGTCGATCACCGGCAACAGGTCGCCAGCAAAACGCTCGAGGGCGAACTTGTGAGCTTTTTCTACATCCTGCTCGGCACGGCGGCGGACGTTCTGCAGATCGGCCGCAACACGCAATGCCTGATCCTGAGCGCCAGCCAACTGCTCTTCGAGCACTTGCACACGAGCCGCCAGATCTTCGCCCGAAGCTTCAGGGGCCTGGTTGGCGTCGGGGTTTTGCGTATCCAGCGTCTGTTCGTCAGCCATACAATTCTCCTTTCAATATCGTCCGTGAGCTCAACTCACGCTTCTGCCCCGGTATATGGGGTCACATTTTTCAGGTTCAAGGGCCGCGCCCCTGGCAAAAATCATTGCGCGAAGCAAAACTCTTTTCACCAACCATTTCCGAACGCGATAAAAAAATCAGCCAAGCAAGCAAATCGAGCTAAGACAGGGCATTGTCAGCCGAAAACAAAACACTGTATAAATAACCAGACCTGAAGCCTGGGAGCGGCCTTTATGCTGGTGCACCTGTCCGTACACAACTACGCCATCGTTGAACATCTCGATCTGGAGCTGGATCGCGGGATGAGCGTCATCACGGGTGAAACCGGCGCCGGCAAGTCGATCATGCTCGACGCCCTGGGGCTGACCCTGGGTGATCGCGCCGACAGTGGCGTAGTACGCCCAGGCGCCGACAAGGCCGACATTCTCGCCACCTTCGACCTTGAAGACATTCCCGAGGCCCGCACCTGGCTCGCCGAACGCGACCTGGACAACGACAGCCTGTGCATCCTGCGCCGGGTCATCACCGCCGAAGGCCGTTCCCGTGGCTACATCAATGGCTCCCCCTGCCCGCTAGGCGACCTCAAGGCTCTTGGCGAACTGCTGATCGATATCCACAGCCAGCATGAACACCAGTCACTACTGAAAACCGATACCCACCGCCGCCTGCTCGACGAGTACGCCGGCGCCACCGACCTGGCCCGCCAGGTATCGCTGGCGGCCCAGCGCTGGCGCCAGACCCGCCAGGAACTGGAGCGCCTGTCCAACTCCGGGGACGAGCAGAGGGCTCGCCACCAGCTCCTCAGCTATCAGCTGGAGGAACTGGAGAACCTCGCCCTGGGCGAAAACGAACTCGAGCAATTGGAACTCGAACACAAGAACCTGACCAACGCCGAAAGCCTGCTGGGCATCTGCCGGCAGGTCGTCGAGCATTGCAGCGAAAGTGATTCGGGCAACGTCCTCAGCGCCCTGACAGCGAGCCTCAATCGCCTGTCGAGCATCGGCAACACCTCCGGCGCCCTGGCGGAAGCCACCAACCTGCTGGCCAGCGCGCAAATCCAGGTCGAAGAGGCTGTCGGCGAACTGAATCGCTTCGTCGACCATTTCGATGCGGACCCGGCACGCCTGCAGCAATTGGAGGAGCGGCTGGACGCCATCTATACCCTGGCTCGCAAACACCGGATCCAGCCCACCGAAGTGGCGGCCATGCAGCAGACACTGCTGGAGGAAATCGAAACCCTGGATGCCAATGACGAGTCCATCGAGCGCCTGGGCGACGAGCTGAAATCCTTCGCCCGGCACTATCACGAAAAAGCCAGGGAGCTGAGCGAGCTGCGCCAACAGGCGGCAACCAGCCTGGCCAGCGCCGTCGAACAGGAAATCCAGCGCCTGGGCATGCCCGGGGGCCGCTTCACCATCGAGTTGCACGCCAACAGCAGCGACGAATTGCAGCCCAATGGCCTCGAGCAGGTCGAGCTGCTGGTCAGCGCCAACCCCGGCCAGCCGCTCAAGGCCTTGGCCAAAGTGGCATCCGGGGGCGAACTGTCGCGGATCAGCCTGGCGATCCAGGTGATTACCGCCCAGACCTCCCGCGTTCCTACCCTGGTATTCGACGAAGTGGATGTCGGCATCGGCGGCCCGACCGCGGAAATCGTCGGCCAGTTGCTACGCCGCCTCGGCGAGCGCGGCCAGGTCTTGACGGTTACCCACTTGCCGCAGGTGGCAGCCCAGGGCCATCAACATCTTTTTGTGCACAAGGTGCGCGACAGCGATGCGACTCACACCGCGGTTTCCAAACTGGGCAAGACCGAGCGGATCGAAGAGGTAGCCCGCATGCTGGGCGGTATCGACCTGACCAAGGAGTCGCTGGCCCATGCGAAAAAAATGGTGGTGACTGCCAAGGCTTGAGCAACTGCCACTTTAATAAAGAGCAGAAAGCACGAAGGCGACCCTTGGGTCGCCTTCGATCGTTTCGCGGACAACATCCGCGCGACATGCTTATTTCTTCGTGCGTACGTACAGCACCAAGTTGTGATCCACCAACTCGAAGCCATGCTTCTCGACAATCGCCTTCTGAAGCTTCTCGATTTCTTCGTCGAAGAATTCGATCACTTCACCGGAGTCCACGTTGACCATGTGGTCATGGTGACCGCCGTCAGCCAGTTCGAATACCGCATGACCACCATCAAAATTGTGGCGTACCACAAGGCCTGCTGCTTCAAACTGGGTCAGAACACGGTAAACCGTGGCCAGACCGACATCCTCGCCAGCTTCCATCAGCGCCTTGTAAACATCCTCGGCACTCATGTGTCGCTGCTCGGCGGAATCGAGCATTTGTAGAATTTTGACCCGTGGCAGAGTCACTTTAAGGCCGGCTTTACGTAGTTCGCTATTTTCAACCATGGTCAGCTTTCTCGCGGATGCTGCTTCGCAGCTCCTCTTAATGCGGGTATGATCGGGGTTTACGTTGTCCCAGCCAAGATAGTGGAAGTCGCCCACCGATGCAAAACACCAAGCTCTTGCTAACCAGTTTCACCTTCGTGGGACTGCTCGCACTCGCCGGTTGTTCATTCCCCGGGGTTTACAAAATCGACATCCAGCAGGGCAATGTCGTCACGCAGGACATGATAGACCAGTTACGCCCGGGAATGACCCGCCGGCAAGTACGGTTTATCATGGGCAACCCTCTGTTGACCGACACGTTCCACGCCGATCGCTGGGATTATCTGTACAGCCTGCAACCAGGTGGCGGTGAACGCCAGCAGGAGCGCGTCAGCGTTATCTTCAATGGCAACGACCAGCTGGTCAGCCTTTCCGGTGACTTCATGCCTGGCGTAAGCCGCGACGAAGCCATCCTGGGCAAGGACAGCGGCACTACCGTGACCGCCCCGACCGAAAACGTCGAGCAGCCAAAACCGGAAAAACCGGCCAAGCCTGGCTCTCTGCTCGATCAGATCCAGAAGGACGTCGACAACGTCGAGACCGTTCCAGTGCCAACACCAGAACCTCTGGACACCTCGCCGCAATAATTTGTGGCGGAATAAAAAAGCCCGGCGAGTCCGGGCTTTTTGTTGCCTGTCGATTGGTTCAGGACTCCGGAGTACGAGCCCGGGCCTGCGCCGCCTTTGCCGCGCGCAGGCGCCGAACTTCTTTAGGATCGGCCAGCAGCGGACGGTAAATCTCGATGCGGTCGTGCGCCCGAACCACCTGCACCCCAGGGTTCGCAACCGCCTTGCCAAAGATCCCCAGCGGACAACTGTCCAGGTCCAGCTCTGGAAATTGCGCACCTATCCCGGAGCTTTTCACTGCCGCACGGACAGTAGTCCCCGGTGGCACCGCAACACAGAGCAATAGCTGCCGGTCGACCGCGGCATACACCACCTCGACTTCGATCATTGGCTCAAGCATGCAGTTGCTTGGCCCGCTGACAAAACGCATCGACCAGGGTATTGGCCGCCTGGTTGAACAGCGGCCCCAAGGTCGCGCGAACCAGTGGACCGGCGTAGTCGAACGACAAATCCAGGCTGATCTTGCAGGCCTTGTCACCCAACGGCTTGAAAACCCACACGCCGTGCAACTGATTGAACGGCCCCTCCTCCAGGCTCATCTCGATCGACTGGCCCGACACCAGGGTATTACGCGTCACGAAATACTGGCTGAGCCCGCCCTTGGCAACGGCCAGGCTGGCGCGCATCTGCACCTCGCTGCACTCCAGCACCTCGGCCGACGAACACCAGGGCAAAAACTCCGGGTAGCGCGCCACGTCATTGACCAGGTCGTACAAAAACTGCGCCGGATAAGGCAACAGGGCCGAGCGTTGAATATGTGTCGTCATGTCAGCGTCATTTCCACAACTGGGCGGCAAACACTATAAGAATGCCGATGGGCGCCACATAGCGCATCAAAAACAGGGTCAGGGCAAAAAGCAGCGGGCTGCGAATCGACAGTTCATCACGAACCGTCTCGCGCCCCATCATCCAACCCGCAAACACCACAAAGCAGAGGCCGCCCAAGGGCAACATGATCCGCGAGGTGAAGAAATCGATCACCCCAAAGAAATCCAGACCACTCGCCGCCCCCCATTGGTAGAGGTGGAAAGCCCCATCTTCGTTCACGAAAAACTTGGCCTGCTGCCAGATATTAAAGGAGAACACCGTTCCCAATCCGACGAACCAGCAGGTAAATGCCAGCCAGAATGTTACCCAGCCGCGGCGGATTCCTGTCCGCTCCACCAGGTAAGCCACCATCGGCTCCAACAGCGAAATGGCCGAACTCCAGGCGGCAATGGCCACCAGGACGAAAAACACCACACCCATCAACTGGCCGAACGCCACATTACCAAAGGCAAAAGGCAAACTGACAAACATCAGCCCCGGGCCTTCACTCGGGCTCAGCCCGGCGGCAAACACAATCGGGAACAGCGCCAGCCCCGCCAGCAGCGAAACGAAGGTATCCAGCAGCGCCACGCCGACAATAGTGCCGGAAATGGACGAATGCTTCGGCATATAGGCGCCATAGATCATGATGGAACCGACGCCGACGCTCAGGGAAAAGAACGCATGCCCCATGGCTGGCAACAGGCCGTCGAGCAGTTTGTCGGTGCTGAAGTCGAACATGAAATGCACGCCTTCCATGAAATGCCCGGTGGTCATGCTGTAACCCAGCAGGATCACCAGCATCACGAACAGCAGCGGCATCATGAGCCGCAGGCTGCGCTCAAGCCCAGCCACCACGCCCTTGGCGATGACCGCCGCCGACAACAGCATGAACAGCGTATGCCACAGCGTCAGCCGCCAAGGGTCGGCAATCACCTTGCCGAAATAGGCGCCGACCTGATCCGCCGTCGCGCCCTGGAAATCACCACGGCCCATATCGATGATGTAGTCCAGCGACCAACCGCCGACCACGCTGTAAAAGGAAAGAATCAACAGGGCCGTGATCATTCCAGCAAACGCGCCCCAGGACCATCGGGCCGAATGCCCGGTTTCAAGGGCGAGGGCTTTCAAGGCATGGGCAGGGCTTTGCCGCGCGCGGCGGCCGATCAGGGTTTCGGCGAGCATCACTGGCACGCCGATCAAGGCGATACAGGCCAGAAACTCCAGGACAAAGGCGCCACCACCGTAGACGCCAACCATATAGGGGAATTTCCAGATACTGCCCAGGCCCACGGCCGCACCGGTCGCAGCGAGGATGAACACCCAGCGACTGGCCCAGCCGCCGTGGACAGAAATCTTGTCCGTTGACATCAAAAACGCGCCCAACCGAGAAAAAAGAGCGCGCATTGTCCGGGATTCACTCAACCTGCTCAAGCGCGCCGCTTCACCGTAGCCGACACGCGTGCAACTGCCTATAATGCCGCCCCTATGGCTAAACAGAAGAAACACCCAACAGGGACCATCGCGCAAAATAAAAAGGCGCGTCACGATTACTTCATCGAACAACGGTTCGAGGCTGGCATGGTCCTGGCCGGCTGGGAAGTAAAGAGTCTGCGTGCAGGCAAGGCACAACTGGTCGACAGTTACGTGCTGCTCAAGGATGGCGAAGCCTGGCTGCTGGGCAGCCACTTCACGCCACTGACCACCGCCAGCACCCATGTGATCGCCGACCCCGTGCGCTCGCGCAAACTGCTGCTCAACAAGCGCGAGCTGGAGAAGCTGTTCGCGGCCGTGCAGCAGAAGGGTTATGCCTGCGTGTGCCTGTCGCTCTATTGGAGCAAGCACATGGTCAAGTGCGAGATCGCGCTCGGCAAGGGCAAGAAGGAATACGACAAGCGTCACACCGAACGCGAACGCGACTCCGATCGTGAGTTGCATCGCGCGGTGCGCAACAAGGGCAAGGAAGAGTAACGCTCCTCCATCTTGCTGCCATGATCGCGAGCGAGCTCGCTCCTACAGGGGCGAGCTTGAACTCGACGACTAAATCCCCTTGCGCCGTTCCGCCCGGGCCACGCGCTGCACTTCCTGACGTACCTCTTCCAGCACTTCCTGCACATACAGAATGTGCCGGCTGGAGACTTCGCGCGCCTGCTCGGCACGCCCTTCGATAATCGCCTGATACAGATCGCGGTGCTGGCTGATCAGCATGTCGCGGGTTTCGGTGCGTTGCTTGTACATGCCGCCGATGTTGGTCACCACGTTGCGCTTGAGCAGATCGAACAGCCCCCGAATGGTGTGCAGCAATACGGCGTTGTGGCTGGCCTCGGCAATTGCCAGGTGAAATTGCGCGTCCGCCGCACCCTCCTCTGCCCGGCTCGCATCGCCCGCCCGGGAATAGCAATCCTGCAACTCCTCGAAGGCCGCCGTGAGCCGTTCACGGTCCACATCGGTGGCACGCAACGCCGCGTAGTAGGCACATGAAGCTTCCAGGGTGTGACGAAACTCCAGCAAGTCACGCTGGGCTTCAGGGTTGCTTTCCAACAACTGCAGCAGCGGATCGCTGAAGGTCGAGCCCAGCGACTCCACCACATAGTTGCCGCCGCCCTGGCGACTGACCAGCAAGCCCTTGGCCGTGAGTTTCTGGATCGCCTCGCGCAACGAAGGCCGCGAGACACCGAACTGCTCCGCCAACGCACGCTCTGCCGGCAGGCGCTCACCGGACTTCAGCGTGCCCTCGAGGATCATCCCCTCGAGCCGCTCGACAATATCGTCAGACAAACGGCGCTGACGAATCTGATCAAACCCCATAACTCACTCTCCACGATCCCGACCGCGCGCCGGGCTCTCTATTCTGGCCTATCGGGGCTGCGCCAGCACCTATCAGAACGCACATCGGCAAGCGGATCAGAAGCCATCTGCACCGCACCTTCGACAAAAGTTTTAGGGCGGCAAATTGACACACCGCTCACAAGGCTTTTACCCTAGCCAACAGCGATTGTAAATTGGTCTTACCAATTAACCAAATACGCTGACCAGTGCCTGACCAACAACAATTAGGGGCCACCCCATATGCAAACCTGGCAACAGCTCTACAGCCCGCTCGGCAGCCTCGGCCTGTCCGCCCTCGCCGCCGTCATCCCGATCGTCTTCTTCTTCCTGGCTCTGGCCGTGTTCCGCCTCAAAGGACACGTCGCCGGCAGCATCACCCTGGCGTTGTCGATTCTGGTGGCGATCTTCGCCTTCCAGATGCCCGCCGACATGGCCCTCGCCGCCGCTGGCTATGGATTTGCCTACGGCCTGTGGCCCATCGCCTGGATCATCGTCGCCGCCGTATTCCTCTACAAACTGACGGTCAAGAGCGGCCAGTTCGAGGTCATCCGCAGCTCCGTGCTGTCGATCACCGACGACCAGCGCCTGCAGGTGCTGTTGATCGGTTTCTGCTTCGGGGCCTTCCTCGAAGGCGCCGCCGGTTTCGGCGCGCCGGTGGCCATTACCGCCGCGCTGCTGGTGGGCCTGGGCTTCAACCCGCTGTACGCCGCCGGCCTGTGCCTGATCGCCAACACCGCCCCGGTGGCCTTTGGCGCCCTGGGTATTCCGATCATCGTGGCGGGCCAGGTGACTGGCATCGACGCGTTCAAGATCGGCGCCATGACCGGTCGCCAACTGCCGCTGTTGTCGCTGTTCGTGCCGTTCTGGCTGGTGTTCATGATGGACGGCCTGCGCGGTGTCAAAGAGACCTGGCCCGCGGCGCTGGTGGCCGGCCTGAGCTTTGCCGTGACCCAGTACTTCACCTCGAACTTCATCGGCCCGGAACTGCCGGACATCACCTCGGCCCTGGCCAGCCTGATTGCCCTGACCCTGTTCCTCAAGGTCTGGCAACCCAAGCGCTCGTTCGCCGCGACCACCGCCAGCGTCGGCGCCGCTGCCGTGCAGGGCGGCGGTTTCGGCCAGCCGCGCACCACCCAGCCTTCGCCATACAGCTTCGGTGAAATCTTCAAGGCCTGGTCGCCGTTCCTGATCCTCACCGTGCTGGTCACTCTCTGGACCCTCAAGCCGTTCAAGGCGATGTTCGCCGCCGGCGGCTCGATGTACAGCTGGGTATTCAACTTCGCGATTCCGCACCTGGATCAACTGGTGATCAAGAGCGCGCCGATTGTCGCCACCCCAACGGCGATTCCAGCGGTGTTCAAGCTCGACCCGATTTCCGCGACCGGCACGGCGATTTTCTTCTCCGCGCTGATCTCGATGCTGGTGCTGAAGATCAATTTCAAAACTGGTCTGACCACTTTGAAAGAGACCTTCTACGAACTGCGTTGGCCGATCCTCTCCATCGGCATGGTGCTGGCCTTCGCCTTCGTCACCAACTATTCCGGCATGTCTTCGACCATGGCCCTGGTGCTGGCCGGCACCGGCGCGGCGTTCCCGTTCTTCTCGCCGTTCCTCGGCTGGCTGGGGGTGTTCCTGACCGGTTCGGACACTTCGTCCAACGCCCTGTTCAGCTCGCTGCAAGCCACCACCGCGCACCAGCTCGGCGTCAACGACACCCTGCTGGTAGCGGCCAACACCAGCGGCGGCGTGACCGGCAAGATGATCTCGCCACAATCGATCGCCGTGGCCTGCGCCGCCACCGGCCTGGTGGGCAAGGAATCGGACCTGTTCCGCTTTACCCTCAAGCACAGCCTATTCTTTGCCACCATTGTCGGCCTGATCACCCTGGCCCAGGCCTACTGGTTCACCGGCATGCTGGTGCATTAATACCGCGACACCGAAAGAACCGGCGCCGGAGCACGACTTCGGCGCCTGCAACTCACAACCCGGTCTGCAAGGCTGCTGAAAGCTTGTCCCTCTATATTCAGCAGACGCGGCAGACGGATAACCGGGACCACCCGGAGACACGCCTGATGAGCGAGCTTTTTTACAACGCCGTGCCTAACGCGACCCGTGTCGCACCGCCCTTGGCCGAACCGCGCCAGTACCCCAGCGAGAAACCGTCGCGGGTCTACCTGTTCGGCACCTGTGTGGTCGACCTGTTCTACCCCGAAGCCGGGATGGATGCGATCCACCTGCTCGAACGCGAAGGCATTCGCGTGGCGTACCCGCAAGGGCAAAGCTGCTGCGGACAACCGGCCTACACCTCGGGCTACACCGAGCAGGCGCGCACCGTGGCCCGCTCGCAACTGGCACTGTTCGCCGGCGACTATCCGGTGGTGGTGCCGTCGGGTTCCTGCGCGGGGATGATTCGCGAGCACTACGCGGACTTGTTCAAGGATGAGCCGCAAACCTTGAAACAGGTGCAGGCCCTGGCCGAACGCACCTACGAGCTGGCGGAGTTCCTGTTGCACGTGTGCAAGGTGCAGCTCAAGGACAGTGGCGAGCCGATCAAGGTGGCGCTGCACACCTCCTGCTCGGCACGGCGCGAGATGAACACCCACCTGCACGGTCGTGAGCTGCTGGCACAACTGGGCAACGTGGAGCGGGTAGAACACGACCACGAAAGTGAGTGCTGTGGCTTTGGCGGGACTTTCAGCGTCCGAATGCCGGACATCTCCGGTGCGATGGTCGCGGACAAGACCCATGCGCTGAAGGAATCCGGCGCCCACCAGGTGCTGAGTGCCGACTGCGGCTGCTTGATGAACATCAACGGCGCGCTGGAGAAACAACGGCAAGCGCTGCGCGGCCAACACCTGGCCAGCTTCCTCTGGCAGCGTACCGGAGGTGCCGCATGAGCGCCCCGGAGCTGATTCCGACGACCAACGTGTCGGACGACTTTCGCACCCGGGCCCACCAGGCCCTGGGTGACCGACAACTGCGAAACAACTTTCGCAGCGCCATGGATTCCCTCATGGCCAAACGTGCGGCGTCGTTCAGCGATGCCTTTGAGCGTGAACACCTGCGGGCCCTGGGCAATGCGATCAAGGCCCGGGCGTTATCCAAGCTGCCCGACCTGCTCGAGCAGCTTGAACAGAACCTGACCCGCAACGGTGTGACAGTGCACTGGGCGGAAACGGTGGACGAGGCCAATGGCATCGTCCTCTCGATCATCCGCGCTCACGAGGCGCGGCAAGTGATCAAGGGCAAATCGATGGTCAGCGAAGAGATGGAGATGAACCATGTCCTCGCTGAACAAGGCATTGAATGCCTTGAGTCGGACATGGGCGAGTTCATCGTCCAGCTCGACCACGAGAAGCCTTCACACATCATTATGCCGGCGATCCACAAGAATGCCGGTCAGGTCGCGTCCTTGTTCCACGACAAACTCGGCGTGGAGTACACCAAGGACGTTGACCAACTCATTCAGATCGGTCGCAGGGTCCTGCGGCAGAAATTCTTCGAAGCGGACATCGGCGTCTCCGGCGTCAACTTCGCCGTGGCCGAGACCGGCACCCTGCTGCTGGTGGAAAACGAAGGCAACGGCCGCATGTCCACCACCGTGCCGCCGGTGCACATTGCCGTCACCGGCATCGAGAAAGTCGTCGAGAACCTGCGCGACGTAGTGCCGCTGCTGTCGCTGCTGACCCGTTCGGCGCTGGGCCAGCCGATCACCACCTACGTCAACATGATCTCCGGCCCGCGCAAGGAGCATGAGCTCGACGGCCCACAGCAAGTGCACCTGGTGCTGCTCGACAACGGCCGCAGCCAGGCCTTCGCCGACAGTGAATTGCGCCAGACCCTGAACTGCATCCGCTGCGGCGCCTGCATGAACCATTGCCCGGTCTACACCCGCATCGGCGGCCACGCCTACGGCGAGGTCTACCCCGGCCCCATCGGCAAGATCATCACCCCGCACATGGTCGGCCTGGCCAAGGTGCCGGACCATCCGAGCGCCTCTTCGCTGTGTGGCGCCTGCGGCGAAGTGTGCCCGGTGAAGATCCCGATCCCGAGCCTGCTGCGCCGCCTGCGCGAAGAGAACGTCAAGGCCCCGGACAGCCCCCACCAAGTGATGCGCGGCCAGGGCAGCAAGTACTCGCGCAAGGAGCGTTTTATCTGGAACGCCTGGGCCCGGCTCAACAGTTCGCCGACCCTGTATCGCCTGTTCAGCCTGGCAGCCACCCGCCTGCGCGCGCTGACCCCGAGCAACGTCGGCCCCTGGACGCAAAACCACAGCGCACCGAAACCCGCCGCCCGGTCGCTGCACGACCTGGCCCGCGAGCATCTGGCCAAACAGGGAGAACGTCGATGAGCGCCAAACAGAACATCCTCGGCAAGCTGCGCAGCAGCCTGGCCGGCACCACGCCGATTGTGGATAACTTCGATGAGGCGCTGGTCACCGAGCCTTATACCTACCCCCCGGAACAGCGCATCCCGCAGCTGCGCAAGCAGATGGAAGCGGTGCATACCGAGATTCACCAGACCACCGGCCAGGACTGGCCGGCGCTGCTCGCCCGCCTGCTGGGCGAGCGCCAATTGCCGAGCCTGCTGATCGCACCGACCACGCCCCACGGCCAGCGCGTCAGCCAATACTGGGCCGAACATCCCGGGCTACCGACGCTGAAGGCCTACGATCGGCCGGTCGAGCAATGGAAAGCCGAGCTGTTCAACGACACCCCGGCCAGCCTCACCACCACCCTCGGTGCCATCGCCGCCACCGGCAGCCTGATCCTCTGGCCGACCCGCGAAGAACCGCGGCTGATGAGCCTGGTGCCGCCGGTGCATTTCGCCCTGCTCAAGGCCAGCGAGATCCGCGACAACTTCTATCAGGTCCAGCAGGAATACGCCTGGGCCCAGGGCATGCCGACCAACGCGCTGCTGGTGTCCGGCCCGTCGAAGACCGCCGATATCGAACAAGTGCTGGCCTACGGCGCCCACGGCCCGAAAGACCTGGTGGTGCTGATCCTGGAGGACCAATGAGTCTACCGGCGGCTTTTCTGCGTGATGCACAACGACTGATTCCCCAGGAGCGGCGTTTCGACGATCCGCTCTCGACCCTGGCCTTCGGCACCGATGCGAGTTTTTATCGACTGATTCCGCAGCTGGTGATCCGCGTCGAGTCCGAAGACGAAGTGGTGGCCCTGCTCAAGCTGGCCCAGCGCGACCGGGTGCCGATGACCTTCCGCGCCGCCGGCACCAGCCTGTCGGGACAGGCCATCAGCGACTCGGTATTGCTGGTGCTCGGCGATAACTGGAATGCCCGCGAGATCCGCGACCAGGGCCAACAGATCCGCCTGCAACCGGGGGTGATCGGCGCCCAGGCCAACGCCTGGCTGGCGCCGTTCGGGCGCAAGATCGGTCCCGACCCGGCCTCGATCAACGCCTGCAAGATCGGCGGCATAGTCGCCAACAACGCCAGCGGCATGTGCTGCGGCACCGCGCAAAACACCTACCACACCCTGGCCGGCCTGCGCCTGGTGCTGGCCGACGGCACCCGCCTGGACACCGAAGACGCCGCCAGCGTCGCGGCCTTTCGCGCCAGCCACGGCGAGCTGCTGGAGCGCCTAGCGACCCTCGGCCGCGAGACCCGCGCCAACAGCGAACTGGCGGCGAAGATCCGGCATAAGTACCGCCTGAAAAACACCACCGGCCTGTCCCTCAATGCCCTGGTGGATTTCGATGAGCCGCTGGACATCCTCAGCCATCTGCTGGTGGGCTCCGAAGGCACCCTCGGCTTTATCAGCGCGGTGACCTACGACACGGTCATCGACCACCCGCACAAGGCTTCGGCGCTGATCGTCTTCCCGGATGTGGAAACCTGTTGCAACGCGGTGACCGTGCTGAAGAACCAGCCGGTGTCCGCCGTGGAACTGCTGGACCGCCGCAGCCTGCGCTCGGTGCAGGACAAACCCGGGATGCCGGCGTTCGTCCGGCAACTGTCGGCCAATGCCTGCGCGCTGTTGATCGAATCCCGCGCCGCGTCTTCCGCACTGTTGCAGGAACAACTGGCGCAGATCATGGCGTCCCTCGCCACATTCCCGGTGGAGAAGCAGGTCGACTTCACCGAAGACCCGAAGGAAAACGCCAAGCTCTGGGCGATCCGCAAGGACACCTTCCCCGCCGTCGGCGCGGTGCGCAAGACCGGCACCACGGTGATCATCGAAGACGTGACCTTCCCGGTGGAACAGCTGGCCATCGGCGTCAATCGCCTGATCGCACTGTTCGACAAGCACAGCTACGACGAGGCGATCCTGTTCGGCCATGCGCTGGAGGGCAACCTGCATTTCGTCTTCACCCAGGGCTTCAACAGCGCCGAGGAAGTGGCGCGCTACCAGGCCTTCATGGATGACGTGGCGCAACTGGTGGCGGTGGAGTTCGGCGGCTCGCTCAAGGCCGAGCACGGCACCGGGCGCAACATGGCGCCCTTCGTCGAGCTGGAATGGGGCAGCGATGCCTACCAGTTGATGTGGCAACTCAAGCGCCTGCTCGACCCCAACGGCATCCTCAACCCGGACGTGGTGCTCAGCGCAGACCCACAGATCCACCTCAAGCACCTCAAGCCGCTGCCGGCGGCCGACGAGATTGTGGATAAGTGCATCGAATGCGGTTTCTGCGAACCGGTGTGCCCGTCCAAGGGGCTGACCCTGAGCCCGCGCCAACGCATTGTGATCTGGCGCGATATCCAGGCGCGCAAACGCGCCGGCGTCGACACCAGGGAACTGGAAGCGGCCTATCAATACCAGGGCCTCGACACCTGCGCCGCCACTGGCCTGTGCGCCCAGCGCTGCCCGGTGGGCATCAACACCGGCGAATTGGTGAAGAAACTGCGCAGCCAGCACGCCAGCCACGCCAAGGCCGCCGATTGGCTCGGCTCGCACTTCGCCGCCACCTTGCAGGGCGCGCGGTTCACCCTGCATGTGGCCAACGGTGCGCGGATGCTGTTGGGAGCGCCACGGTTGGCCAGGGTTTCGGCGACATTGACCAAACTGTCCAAGGGCCAGGTGCCGCAATGGACCAACGCCATGCCGCAGCCGGAGCGCGCCATTCGGTTCAGCCCGCCGATCAGCGACCGGCGGCCACGGGTGGTGTATCTGGCGGCTTGTGTGTCGCGGGTCATGGGCCCGGCGGCCGGGGACAAGGAGCAAAGCTCGCTCTACGACAAGACCCGCGGCCTGCTGGAAAAAGCCGGTTATCAGGTGGTGATTCCAGAGCATATCGAGAACCTGTGTTGCGGCCAGCCATTCGCCTCCAAGGGCTACGCGGAACAGGCCGAGCACAAGCGCCAGGAACTGCTCGGCGCCCTGCTCCACGCCAGCCGCGGCGGCCTCGACCCGATCTACTGCGACACCAGCCCCTGCACCCTGCGCCTGGTGCAGGACCTGGGCGACGTGCGCCTGGACCTGTACGACCCGGTGCGCTTCATCCGCACCCACCTGCTGGACAAGCTCGAATTCACCCCGCAGCAAGCGCCGGTCGCCGTGCACGTCACCTGCAGCACCCAGCACCTGGGCGAGAGCCAGGCGCTGATCGACCTGGCGCGGCGTTGCAGCCACAACGTGGTGATCCCGGAAGGCATCCACTGCTGCGGCTTCGCCGGCGACAAGGGCTTCACCACCCCGCAGCTCAACGCTCACGCCCTGCGCAGCCTCAAGGACGCGGTGCAGCATTGCAGCGAAGGCATCTCCACCAGCCGCACCTGTGAAATCGGCCTGAGCCAGCACGGCGGGATCGATTACCACGGGCTGGTGTACCTGGTGGACCGGGTGACCCGGGCTAAAACGGCCTGATCAACATGTGCCAACTGTAGGAGCGAGCTTGCTCGCGATGGACGTGAGAGCGCTGCATTTACCCAGTAAATACGCGCTACCGTTAACGACCATCGCGAGCAAGCTCGCTCCTACAGGTTGCCTTGACTCAGCGCTCCCCTTTTTCCCGGGTGTTCAGTGGTCGCGATGCGAGCAGAAAAACAGAACCCTGCCGACCCACCGCAGTCCACAGATCAAGCTTACGAAAACGCAAGCTTCCTGAAATTCGGCAATCCGTGCCGATGGCCAGCAACGCCTGGCCCTTCAGTTCAAGGAGACGCAGATGAAACGTTCTGTACTGTCAGGCCTGTTCGTCACCGCTTCGATCCTGGCTTCCCCCAGCTTCGCCGGGAACCAGGAAGACCTGTGCCAGATGAACCTGCAAACCATCCGCGATGCGCGGACCAGCATCCAGGCCGCGGACCTGCAAGCCAACATCGACGCCACCGTGCAACAAGCCCAGGCAGCCCAGGCGAAAAACACCGAGGAAGGCACCCAGGAATGCATCGCCCTGACCACCCGCGCGATCCAGAGCATCCAGAACAGCGCCAAGGGTGAGGGGGGTAGCTAACAGGACCTGCCTTCGGGATGGCCTTGCGGGCCATTTTGGCGTAGACTCTACAAACCTGCTGGTAATGCACAGCAGGTTCGGGGCCGTTTAGGATTCGACGCCGGTTGCGAAACTTTAGGTGCATGCCGAGTTGGTAACAGAACTCGTAAATCCACTGTTGCAACTTCCTATAGTTGCCAATGACGAAACCTACGGGGAATACGCTCTCGCTGCGTAAGCGGCGCTAGCCTTCCTTCTGGTACCTTCGGGTCCAGCAATCATCAGGGGATGTCTGTAAACCCGAAATGATTGTCATACAGAACAGAATCGCCGTGCAGTACGTTGTGGACGAAGCGGCTAAAACTTACACAACTCGCCCAAAGCACCCTGCCCGTCGGGTCGCTGAGGGTTAACTCAATAGACACGGCTACGCATGTAGTACCGACAGCGGAGTACTGGCGGACGGGGGTTCAAATCCCCCCGGCTCCACCAAACGAAGCAAAACAAAGCCCGCCTTGTGCGGGCTTTGTGCTTTCTGGCACTGCCGTTTCCGGCAGGGGTGCCATTGAGGTGTGACACTCCTGTGGGGCATCACTCGGCTCCCAATATGAAACGCAATCCTTCCTACCTCACACTGAATCGCCATGGCACCTTCTATTTCCGTATTGTGATTCCCCTCCCCCTGCCTAATCTACTCAATGGAAAGCGCGAGAATCAGGCGAAGTAGTACCTGATAATGTGGCGTTAAAGGAAACAGTCCTACGGAGGCTTTATGCCCGTTTCTAAGGAGATTAGATTGTGTATTGTTAGGTGCATGCCTCTCCTGAATTTGAGGTGGATATGACTAGTAAAGGGAAGAAGCTTAGTAACCCGTTCTCAACTGGAGGTGGCGGAGGCCATTTTGAATCACACGTACAGGCATCCTTTGTGGCTTTAATGCTGACTGGAGGGTACGCGCCATGTTTACCTTGCAGACCAATCAGCAAAATTAAACTCCAGGGAAAATTTTCTGGGTACAGCACCGACGATTTGATCATTTTTACGCAAGGGGTCGATGGTACAGACGGACACAAATTACTTGGCCAAGTAAAACACTCCATCACAATAACAGACGGGGATGCGGTGTTTGGTGAGGTGATTCAGTCCGCATGGACTGACTTCAACAATGAAGATCTTTTCAATAAGCGCAGCGACGTTATAGCTCTTATTACAGGTCCACTGAGTGCCACGGATACTGGGGATGTTCGGACAATCCTAGATTGGGCGAGGCATGCAGAAAATCCTAAAGAATTTTTTGAAAAGGTCGAGTTGGCACATTTTAGCAGCGCTACGAAGAGAGCAAAGCTGCAAGCATTTAAGTTGCATTTAAAGGCGGCTAATAACGATGTAGATTTAACGCCAGAGGAGACTTTCGAGTTTCTTCGCTGCTTTTATTTACTGGGTTATGACCTTGATATTAAAGCAGGAGTTACTCTTGCGCTACTTCATTCTCTAATAGGGTTGTACTCAACTGACAATGTTGAATCTACTTGGGCTAGGCTTGTAGGAGAAGTTCAATCGGCCAACCAAAATGCCGGAACCATCTTCGCTGATAATTTGCCAGAAGATCTTCTGCTAATATTCAGACAGCGGAAAATTGAGGAAATACCACCGTCATTGGCGGTCCCGCGCTCACCAAAGCCTGTTGCGCTCGTACAGGATCATGAGCAACTGGTCTCATTGACTGTGGCTGCTCTGCTTGGCGGATGGAATGAGAGTAATGAGTGTGATATTGAGGTGGTACGGGGGTTAGTCGATGGATTTTAATATCTGGATTGCCAATCTAAGATCCTTGGTTCAAGAGCAAGAAAATCCTTTACAAATATGCAACGGTCACTGGAAGGTTGTGGACCGGAAGGCGCTTTGGAAAAGCGTAGGTGGCAGGGTTTTTGATACTCATTTAGAAAAGCTAAGAGTTAGCTTTATAGAAGTTCTTTCAGAGATTGATCCTCAATTTGAGTTGAACGCTGAAGATCGTCCGTCTGCAATCATGTTTGGAAAGACCCTACGGTACTCGACAGATTTAAGGCGGGGGATGTCTGAAACATTGGCGCTTTTGGGCGCCGAAGGTGTAGCTCTCACCAACTGCTCTCAGCACAAGCCAGAGAACACTGCAGTTAATGTTGTTCATGATCTATTAGAACAGGCGGATTGGCGACTGTGGGGTAGTTTGAATGATGTGCTGCCAAATATCGCCGAGGCCGCCCCAAATGAGTTTCTGAATTGCGTAGAGAGTTCCTTGCAATGTCCGCAGGCTCCATTTGTAAAATTATTCTCTGAAGGAGTAGAAGGGTTTAATGGCAGGAATTACATGACAGGTCTTCTATGGGCTTTGGAAGCTCTGGGATGGTCTGAAGAGAATTTCATGCGCGTGGTTGTAATTTTGGCTGAATTAGCCTCAATCGACCCGGGTGGTAATCACGGCAACAGACCTGTAAATACCCTGAAAACAATGATTTTACCTTGGTTTCCTCAAACCATGGCTGGTGCTGAAAAAAGAATCGTTTCAGTAAAGGCGGTAAAAGCAGAGTTTCCAGAGATTGCATGGAGTATATTGAAAAGCTTGTTACCAAATCAACATCAGACGTCAACTGGTACATACAAACCTAGATGGCTCGAAGTGATTCCAGAAGGTTGGGAGCCAAAAATTTCTAGTCAAGAGTATCGAGATCAAGTTGCAGCGTATGCAGAAATAGCGGTCGAGATGTCCTTCGGTAATTTAGAACGACTCAAGGAACTAGTGAAAAACCTAGATAATCTGCCACAGCCGTCTTTCGATCGTTTTTTAGCTCATCTTTCCTCGGATGCTGTGCGGGGACTTTCAGAACCTGAACGTCTGACAATCTGGAGTACATTAACTGAATTTGTGGCAAAGCATCGCCGTTTCTCTGATGCGGAATGGTCTTTGAATGAAGAGACTGTATCCAAAATCGATGAGATTGCTGGCTACCTTGCTCCAACTAGTAAGGATATTTTGTATCGTCGACTTTTTAGTACAAAAGACTTCGATCTTTATGAAGAAAACGGCGATTGGGAGGGGCAGCGGAAAAATCTTGAGGAGCGAAGAAAGCAAGCAGTAAAAGAAATACTTAATGAGTATGGCATTGAAGGAGTTTTGAGGTTTTTAGAATATATTGAGGCTCCTAATTTGGTTGGATGGGCGTTAGGTGTTGTCGCTGGCACTGAAGCTGATGCGGAACTGCTCCCAGCTTTTCTAACGACCGAAAATGATAACTATAAAAAACTTATTGGTTCCTACATTTTGAGTAAAAACTTTTTAGGTAAGGAAGTCTGGATTGGGGGGCTCGACCGTCAAGCTTGGACTACTGAACAATCTTGCCAGTTTCTAATGTATTTACCCTTTGAGTCGACGACTTGGATTCTAGTAGAGCAATGGCTAGGGGGGGAAAGAGATAAATATTGGCAGGCTGTGCCCGTAAATCCTTATCCGACTGAAAGCGATTTATTAGTAGCTATTGATAATTTGCTAAGAGTGTCTCGCCCTCAACAAGCTATAGAGTGCCTTAGTGCCATGCTTCACAAGCAGCTTCCATTTGATAGTAAACGAACAGCCGCTGCCCTCATTGGGGCAGTCAAGGAAGACTCATCAAGTGGTATGGATTCGTACAATGTGGCAGAGCTTATCAAAGCGTTGCAGAGTGATCCTGCAACAGACCCTGATGATCTGTTTCGTGTTGAGTGGGCTTACCTGCCAATGCTTGGTGCTTATAGTGAGGCAAAACCAAAGCTGCTTCAGGAAAAGTTAGCTACCCAACCGAATTTTTTCTGTGAATTGATTCGCCTTATATATAGATCTAAAAAAGATCAGAGCGATGATATCGAGGAACTGACGGAGCAAGCGAAAGCCATTGCCACTAATGCGTGGCGCCTTCTAAATGAGTGGGAATGGCCTCCAGGCTTACAAGTCGATAATAGTTTTTCCACTGCTGAGTTTGATAGCTGGTTTAGTATCGTTAAAGAACAATGTACTGAGTCGGGACATTTTGAAGTGGCAATGGTGAAGCTTGGTGAAGTTTTGTTTTACTGTCCCGCCGACACCAATGGGCTTTGGATAGTAGAGAGTGTTGCTAAGGTTTTGAACTCTCGGGATGGAGAGTCAATCAGAAGTGGTTTTTGTACGGAGATCTTTAACTCCAGAGGAGCTCATTGGGTTGACCCAACTGGTAGTCCAGAGAGAGAGTTGGCTAATCAGTGGCGCGAGAAAGCAAATGCTGTGGAAAATGCAGGATACCCTCGGTTTGCCGCATCACTTCGGGAGCTTGCAGGTTCATATGATCGACACGCAGAACGAATTATAAAACAGCAGGAGGAAAGGTCGTAATTTCAAACAAGGGGCTTTTTATAGCCCCTAACGGACCGATACTAGCCACGGAGCCATTTCTTTTTTATTCCAACCACCCTCTATTTCTTCCTATACATTTCAACGTCGCTCTGAGCTTTAAAATCAGTTTCATTACCGGGCCTGTATCTGCAGTAGTCTATGTTCCACCTTCGCTCTTCCGTGAGGCGCTCGACTCGTCTGATCTCTCCATCATTGGCGCGGACATTGTAGAATCTCACCTGAAAGATCGGATGTTTATTAATTAACGAAATCATCTCAATGCCACCATCTTCCAGTGTGTCGTAGTAACCGACACAGAATATGACCAATAACATTATTGCTGCTGCGATCATTACTTTTTCAGAGCCGATGGAGGCATTAGTTTTTTGGATCCGATATTTCTGACCAATTCCATCCCGATATTCCCGGAGGTATATCTCTCCTCCCGCGTTGTCAGGTTTTCCAACAGGACAATGTCGATCAGGCCGGTGTTGAACTTCAAAAAACTTAAGCCTTGTAGACAGATGTCTCGCCCTTCGAATATGACCGAAGCGAGCAGTAGGGGGCGCCTAGAAAATCAGGACCTATTCAACACGATCGAAATACACCAAAACACACAGCGGACGATGTTCAGAACAATTTACTAGGGATCTTTCGTACACACAAAACAGACTCTTCTTACATCCTTAAAGCCCTTGATGAACTGCCGCAATTAAAACCCTTGAGATAGCCTTCAATAATCGCGAATACCAGCGATCGGCTTTGACAGGCCAAAAAAGTGTAACCTTCCGCACCGCCCCAAAAGACGGCATGCTTTCGCACGCGCAGTTCTCTATGGCGGCTGTGCGTGGGGCATCCTTGGATGCGCCGGGTTCCTACACTTCCGGTCTGTCAACCCGCGTACAGCTGCCACCCAATCCTGTTTGACAGCAGGGAGTGGCCGCTTCTTTCGACAGTGTAGGAGCTTGACCATGAAGAAAATCACGCCCAATCCGCCCTGCCCCAGCGCCTCCGATTTTTTCGCGAGCCTCGTGTTTTCAGAACCTTCAAAACTGGACGCCATCAGCAAGCCAATGCTCGACGTTAAGCCCGCGACGCAGGAGGGAGGCCAGCATTCACTCTTTGTCCTGGCACCCAACATCGATACGGAAACGCTGCTGGTGCATACCCGCGAGAACCTTGCCTCGCTCAATGCGCTGAGCGACGACCTGATCGCCGAGCTGGGAGGCCAGCAGCGCAGCAAAGCTCTGGCAATCCAACAGTTCGTCATGCTGAGCGAGTTGCTGATAAACAGGGCTCTCGAACAGGTTGCCCCGTCTCATTCAACACCAGCTCATGCAGCCTGAATGGAGAAGACGCCATGGTCCGCTACATGCCCATTACTGGCCTGGACTGCACGATCCCAGCCTTGCTTATCGACACGGAAGCTCCTCTGGACGTGCTGCATGAAAACGCAGCCTATCGCATCCGTTGCGCCACCCAACTGCTAGAGCAACTGGCGACAGACAACACTCTGCAAAGCAACGCCGCCACCGTGAGCGAACTGGCGCAGTTGTTAGTGATCCCCCTGCGCGATGGTTGTGACCTGCTGGATATCATCGGGCGACGTTTACAAGCCGAGGCTCTCTCGACGTAAGTAAATAGGGCGGCTTCCGAGCCGCCCGCTTTCATCAAGACCGCATCCAGTTTCTCCCCCCACACTTATCGCCCTCAAAAAAGCACCTCCAACTCCACCCCCTCCGCCATCGCCCTATTCCCCGCATCCCCCGGATGCAGGTGATCGCCCGAATCCACAAACGGCAACAACCGAGTTGGATGCCGCGGATCACGAGTCATCTGGTCAAAGTCGATCACCGCATCGAATGCCTGCCCTGTGCGTATCCATTGGTTGAGCGCCTGGCGCAGTTGTTCCTTTGGGGCGCTGTGGTAGTGCTCGATGCTGCTGCCCTGCAGGGCGCCTTCGAAGGGCAGCAGCGTGGTGCCAATGATGCGCACGTTGTGGCGGTGCGCCTGGTCGATCAGTTGTCGATAACCGGCGATCAGCTTGTCCAACGACGGCAACGGTGTGTTCGGCGCGAAGGCGGTGCCGGGCCAGCTGATGTCGTTGATCCCCAGCATCAGCACCACGCTTTTCACTCCGGGCTTGCTCAGCACGTCGCGCTCGAACCGCTTCAGCGCACTGTTGCCCATGCCGTCTTCGAGCAGGCGGGCGCCGGATATGCCGCCGTTGAGCACCGCGATGTTCTCGGCGGCCAGGCGCTGGGCGAGGAAGTCGGGCCAGCGTCGGTTGCGGTCCAGGGTCGAGCCGTTGCCGTCGGTGATGGAGTCGCCGAGTACCACCAGGGCACGGCTGTCGCGGGGAGCGGCCACCAGGATGTCGCTGAGGAACAGCCGCGCCTCCAGCTGTTCCTTGCCTGCCAGCCGCGGCGCATCGACCTGGTTGCCCGGGCTGATAAACGCGGTTTGCTTGCCGTCCCAGTGGAAGGTGGCCAGCGGCGTGCGCTGTGGCAGATACAGCGAGACCAGCAGGTCGCCGAGGGCCGGCACGGCCAGCGTTACCGGGTCGCTGGTCCGGGTTTCACCCGGCGCGAGGCTGACCTGTTCTTCGCCGCCAAACCTGAGGATTTGCCCGGAGCCGTCGGGAACGGACTCACCCTCCTCCATGGCCGCGACCCGCGCCGCGCCAATCAGCAGCGGCTGCTTGCCGTATTCGTTGGAGACCACCACCCGTACCTGGCTGCCACCCACGCTGACGCGCAGCGTCTGGTGGATAGTGCTGTCGGCCAGGGCCTCGGGAATTCGCGTGGGCAGCGGCAACTCGTTGCCCCAGGTCGGTTGCGGGCTGGCCATCCAGGTGGTGAGCCAGTTGTCCTGGGCCAGGGCAGGACCTGCGGCCAGCAGGGCGGTGACGATCAGCGGCAGGGAAAATCGCGCGGGCAGGGCTTTCATCCGGGTAGCTCCTTGAGGCAGTGAGGCTGAGGCGAGCCAGATTGCTCCATTCGAAATAACCGTGATAGAAGGCATAACTCCATACAGCCCATTCCGATATCGAATACCCATGGACAACCTCAAAGCGATGCACTGCTTCGTCCGCGCCGTCGAGCTGGGCAGCCTGTCATCGGCCGCCCGCGAGCTGGGCAGCACGCAACCCACCGTCAGCAAGCTGGTGGCGGCCCTGGAACAGCAGTTGGGCACCCGCCTGCTCACCCGCGGCACCAGCGGGCTGACGCCCACCGAACAGGGCAAGCGTTTCTACGAACGGGCGAAAGCCGTGCTGGAGGAATACGGTGAGGCGGTGGCCGAGGTGCGCGGCCTGACCGAGCGCCCCGAGGGCGTACTGCGGGTCAATGTGCCGGTGAGCCTGGGGGTGTTGCGCCTGAATGCGTTGCTGCTGGCATTCATGGCGCAATACCCGGACATCGAGGTGGAGCTGATCTTCAACGATCGCTTCGTCGACCTCACCGAGGAGAACGTCGACCTGGCCCTGCGCCTGGGCGGTGACCTACCGCCAAACGCCATCGCCCGGCGCATCGCGACATCGCCGCGCTACCTGGTGGCGGCGCCGGAGTACCTGCGCCAGCAGGCACCCTTGAACAGCCCGGCCGACCTGAGCGCACACCACTTCCTGCGCTTCGCCTGGTTGAGTTCGGGCGACCGCCTGGAGCTGAGCGGCCCTAGCGGTGAGAAGGTCAGCATCACCACCCAAGGGCGCTACCGGACCAACAGTTCATTGGCCATTCGCGACGGCGTGCTGCAAGGCGCCGGGCTCTGTATCACCCCGGCCTGGCTGGTCAGCGACCTGCTGGAAAGCGGGCAGCTGGTGCGGGTCCTGCCCGACTGGAGCGGGCCAGCGAACGAGGCGTTCCTGATCTACCCCGAGCGCCGCTATCGCCCCCTGCGCGTGCGCTTGCTCATGGAATACCTGGCCGAACGGGTACCGCAGCTACCCGGCTTCATGGCCTGACCCGACAGACATCGATACCCGCCCCGGACACGATCAATGGCCATTACGATCCCCTTTTGGCCAACCCCGTGCTGTGAATCCCGGGGGCCGTCGGCAAGAATCGAACCCGGACCGCTGACTCAGGCTGTCACCAGAACCGCCCTTGTGAACCTTGACCCTCTTTGTCCTTTGCCCTTTTAAAGGACCGCCTGCCGCGTACAGACCATAAAAACCATCGCCACGCTGGGGAAAAAATTCATGGCCACGATGAAAACCATACTGAGTGCCACCGTTTGTGGGCTGTCGCTGCTGGCCAGCGCGGCGCAGGCCGAGCAGCGCGAGCTGCGGGTCTACAACTGGGCCGACTACATCCTGCCGTCGGTGCCCAAGGACTTCGCCAAGAACAGCGGCATCAAGGTCACCTGGGACACCTTCGATACCAACGAATCCCTCGAAGCCAAGCTGCTGACCGGCAACTCCGGTTACGACCTGGTGGTGCCGTCGAACCAGTTCCTCGACACCCAGATCAAGGCCGGGGTGTTCCAGAAGCTCGACAAGTCCAAGCTGCCCAACTGGAAGCACCAGGACCCCGAGCTGCTCAAGCTGCTGGACAGCAACGACCCGGGCAACCAGTACGGCGTGCCCTACATGTACGGCACGGTGCTGATCGGCTTCAACCCGGCCAAGGTCAAGGCAGCGCTGGGCGACAACGCGCCGGTGGACAGTTGGGACCTGGTGTTCAAGCCGGAGAACATGGAGAAGCTCAAGTCCTGCGGCGTGGCCATGCTCGACTCGCCGTCGGAAATCCTGCCGCTGGCCCTGCATTACCTGGGGCTGGACCCCAACAGCCAGAACCCGCAGGACTACGAAAAAGCCAAGGACCTGATGCTGAAGATCCGCCCCTACGTCACCTACTTCAACTCGGCCAAATACATGACCGATATCGCCAACGGCGACATCTGCGTGGCCATCGGTTACTCCGGCAGCTTCTACCAGTTCGGCAATCGCGCCAAAGAGGCCGGCAACGGCGTGGTGGTGGACTGGCGCCTGCCCAAGGAAGGCGCGCCGATCTGGTTCGACACCTTCGCTATTCCCAAGAGCGCGAAGAATGTCGCCGAGGCCCATGAATTCCTCAACACCCTGCTGGACCCGAAAGTCATCGCGCCCATCAGTGATTTCCTCGGCTACCCCAACGCCAACAAGGACTCGATTGCGTTGATCAACAAGGAGATCACCGGCAATACCGACCTGACGCCAACCCCCGAAGCCCTGAAGAAGCTCTATGTGGTGCAGCCGCTGCCGCAAAAGCTGGAGCGCGTGCGGACCCGGGTCTGGACCAGCATCAAGTCGGACAAATGATCCGCCGCCTCAGGCAGCCCCGCCCTGGGGCTGCCTGGCCTTCACTTCAGCTCGAACACCAGGCAGGGATTGCCGTTCAAGCGCCCCGCGAACACCGGGGTCGCCTGCTCCAGGGCAGTCCCCGCCAGCAACGCGCGATCCTTGCGCGCCAGGATCACCCAGGCCGGACGCGGCAACGAGGCCAGCGGCGCCAGATCGCCCTTGCCGACAAACCGCGGTTGCTCGTCGTGGTCCAGGTTCATCATGTAGCGCACCGCCCAGGTGTCTTTGCCCAGGTTGAGAAACACCAGGGTTGCGCGGTCTTCCCCACGCAGTTGCTCGACCTGCCCGACAAAACCCCGGGTATCGAATTGCAGGTCCTTGGCCGGCTCGATCACCTTCACCAGCAGCAGCCACTGCGCCGCCAGGGCCAACAGGCTGAGCAACACCAGGCGCCGCCCCGGCGCGTCGCGAGTGGTTCGCCAGCAGTACAGCGCCAACATCTGCAAACCGAGAAAGACCGCGATCATCAGCGGCAATGACAGCGCCGGCCAATAACCGTGCTTCTGCCAGCTGTGCCGGCAGACCAGCAGCACCACGACACACAGCCCCGGCAACAGCGCCACCAGGCCGAGATAAAACCGCCGCGCCCCAACCAGCCAACGCCGCGGCTTGAGCAGGCCGTAAGCCGCGACCGCCGCGAACATCGGCACCATGGGCAGGATGTAGTAGGCGCGCTTGAAGTGCGGCACCGACAAGCCGAGCAGGATCATCAGTCCGCAGGCGCCCAGGCGTACCAGCAACAGCACGTCGGCGTCGGTGTGTCGCGCGGCCCATTGCCGGCGCAGGACGAACAGGGTCGCCAGCGCCAGCGGCACCACCGGGAAATAACGGTACAGGCTGAGCTGCAAGTAGAAATACAGCGGCTCGCCACTTTCATCGAGACGCCCGCCCACCTGCATCTGGTAGACCTGCCGGGCGAAGGCTTCGCCGCCACTGAAGTGCGCCAGTTGCATCAGCAGCCACCAGCAAGCGGCCAACAGGAGCAGGCCGATCACCCCGTGGACCATCACCTTTCTGGCCAGCCGCCAGGTGTCGTCCCGGGAGCGGTAACGGCCGAGTGCCCAGTAGGTGCAAGCCACGCCACAAACCTCGATCAGCCCCAGGGGGCCACGGATGGCGAAGGCGATGACGAACAACGGAAAAATCGCGTACTGCCGCCATTTAGAGCCCAACTGCTCGCCGCTGTGCAGCAGGTAAAAACAGCCCAGGCACAGCAGCGCGACCATCTGGTCCAGGCACACCGAGCGCGACTTCTCCAGCCACTGGCTGGTCAGCGCCGTCAGCAGCACCGCCAGCAGCGCCCAGCTTCGATCCAAGGGCGCCAGCAGCCGGTACAGCAGCGCCAGCACCCCGGCCGAAGCCAGCGCCGTGGGCAGGATATTGGCCAATTGGTTGGGCGCGCCGAACAGCTGGGCAAAGCCATAGCTGAACAGGGTGGCGGTGCCCGGATAATCCGGGTAAGGCTCACCGTAGGTGGTGGGGAACAGGCTCGCGCCGTGGCGGAACATTTCCTGCAAAAACAACCACCAGCGCCCGTCGAAGCCTTGCGCTGGCTGGTCCCAGATGCCCAGGCTGAACAACAGCAAGGCCAATAGAAAAATCGCCGAAGACTCCATCCCCAAGCGTTGCCGCTGACTCATCATCTACCCGCCAGGTTGATCGCCGCTCAATGGGCGTGACGGCAAGCATGTTGCGGGTACAGGTGCTGAATGATCGCTGAACGTTTATCAGGATTCATCGAACAGCCAGCCGCAGGCAAAAAAACGGCCCGGCGGGATCGCCGCCAGGCCGCATTCGAGTCGTTGCGCGAGCTACAGAAAGACCGCCGAGAGCAGGCCCAGCGCGCCCAGGCAACAGCCAATCAGGGTGCCGCGTCCCGGCAACTCACGGAACACCGACCAGATCACCAGCGGTTCGAGCAGCAACAGCGAGGTCACCGACACCACCGTGATCATCCAGATATCGCCGACCGCCAGGTACCCCAGCCAATAGGCGCCGATCAGGCAGATGCCGGCGAAACACATGATCAGTACGGGAAAGGCCAGGTCCGGCCATGACGTGTTGCCCGTGTGCGCCAGGCGGGCGGCGACCACTTCGCTGTAGATCGCGCAGAACTCGCCCAGCACCATCAGCCCTACAGCAGAAACTCCGAGTAATTCTTTGGACATATGACAAACCCCTTGGTATTGAGAGCCAGATTTTTCAGCTCCCAGGCAGCAATGGCTCCGCTGACGGAGCCGCCATGACGATGCCGAGGGGTTTGCTCTAATTCAGTGACCGTGAGGAACCTGAACATGTCCATCTCCTGCGTAGTGGGTGGTACGGGCGCCCGCTGGCGCCATGGGCGGTTGCGGGCCGCTCTCTGTATAGGGTATTTCCGGGGTGGCCGACACGCGTTTTTTGTAGTGCATTTGTGTGTTATCGCGATGCGCTCACCGCCCGGGTCAACGACGCCCCGGCTTGACTGGCGCTACTCGGCCCGGAAGTTCCAGACGATCTCCACCACCCGCACGGCCAGGACCAGGTACAGCAAAAACAGCACGACCTGCAGCACCCGGTGATAAGGCAGCTTGGCCAGCCGGCGCAAGCCGTCGCTGACATTGAGCAGCATCAGCAGCGCCGACACCGTGATCAGCCCCCAGCCGGTCAGGCTGGAGCCGAACAGGCCCATGAACAGGTGGTGATCGCTGTGCAGCGCATTGGTCCCGGCGGCGAACAGCAGGGCGCAGACCAGCAGGTTCTTGAAGTTGTCGAAGACGCGCGTATTCAGGTCGCCGTCCAGCAGATCCAGATACTTTCGCCACAGTTTGCGCATGTTCAAGGCACCTGTTCAGCTACAGGGAAGAAAGGCGCCCGGAGCGTTTCAGGGGCCTGAAGACCCGCCGGGCGCACCTTCCAGCGTAGTGACGATTGCCACAACCTGCTTGTGCCCCTCCAGCGTCCCGTGGTGCGCCACGTTCAGCAGGGAAAACAGGCAGGATGTGTCGTGCCGTCCGATCCCTCGCTCGTTCACGATTTGTTAAGAATCGCCTCCGTATACTCGGAGCGCCTGATCCTCCCCGGCGCAACCTCTTCGGCAGTTCCCCCATGTCGCGACCCGCACCGCTGTTGCTTCTGCTTGCCGCTCTGCTGTTCTTCTTCGCCCTGGGCAACCACCAGTTGCAAGGTTCCACCGAAGCCCGGGTGGCCGGGATCGCCATGCAGATGCACCTGGACGATGACTGGGTGACGCCCCGCCTGTTCGGCCAGCCCTTCCTGGAAAAACCGCCGCTGAGCCTGTGGCTCGACGCCAGCGCCATCCGCCTGTTCGGTGGCACGCCGTGGGCGGTGCGCCTGGCGTCGGCCTGTGCCGGGCTGTTCAGCGTCATGCTGCTGTACGCCATGCTGCGCCGCTTCGGCCGCCCGACAGCGGTGGCCTGGGTGGCCGGCGCGATGCTGGCGACCATGGCCAGTTACTGGGGCAATGTGCGCGGGGTCGGTGAAGACGCCCTGCTCAGCCTCGGCGTGACCCTGGCGCTGTTGGCGTTTTTCCAGACACAACGACGCCAGGCCCAACGCCAGCCGGCCACCCTAGGCTGGCTGCTGTTCGCCCTCGGCATCGCCATCGCCACCCTGAGCAAGGGCGTGCTGGGCCTGGCGATGCCGGGGGTGGTGATCTTCGCCTACCTGCTGGCCGACAGCCTGATCGAAAAACGCTTCGCCCTCGGGCACTGGCTCAAACCCGCCCTGCTCACCGTCCTCGGCCTGGTGCCGCTGCTGATCTGGCTCTACCTGCTGTACCAGCGCGGCGGCCTGCACGCCCTGGGCGAAGTGCTGTGGACCAACAGCGTCGGGCGCTTCGATGGCTCCTTTGTCGAAGCCGGGCACTACGAGCCCTTCTATTACTACCTGGGCAAACTGCCGCAAGCCTTCCTGCCGTGGAACATCCTGGTCTACCTGGGCCTGTGGCACTTTCGTAAAAGCCTGGTGCAGAACCGCTACCTGCTGTTTTTCAGCCTGTGGCTGCTGGCCCAGTTCACCCTGCTGTGCCTGGCGTCGAGCAAGCGCACCGTGTACCTGATGTCGCTGACCCCGGCCGCGGCGGTGCTGGCCGCCGAATACGCGGCAGTGCTGTACGAACGCCTGCGCCTGCGCGCTGGCGGTACGGGTTTCTGGAGTGCGGTGGGGCGCCAGCGCCGGGGCCTGGCCATTGGCGTGCTGACGCTGGTGGTGTGCAGTTACCTGGTGGCCGCGCAATGGGCCGCGCCACGGGCCGATCGCCAGCTGTCGTTCGTGCCGCTGATCAGCCAGATCCAGTCACTGCAAGCCGCCGGGCAACAGGTGGCGCTGTATCAGGCCAACGAGCGCGCGGCCGGCGCCAGCGTGTTCTACACCCGGAGCCTGCTCAAGGATGTGCAGACCGAGGCCCAGCTGAATGCGTTTCTCGGCGCCTCGCCGAACAACGTGGCGGTCATGGCCCTGCAGGAAGACCCCGAGCCACCGCTCAAGGTACTGAAGAAGGTCACGGTCAGTCGCCAGGCCTACTACTTTGTCAGCCACTGACCGGCACAGTGAGCGCGCATAAAGAAGGCAGCCTCATGGGTAATGCCGATCAGTTTAGCGATTGGCTCGACTGTAGGAGCGAGCTTGCTCGCGAAAAACGTCAACGATAACGCGTACTGCCTGGTTTAACGCGCTGTGCTGGAGTTCTTCGCGAGCAATCGAGCGTCGACCGGCCGCTCCTACAAAAAGTCTTAACTGATCGGCATTAACCCTCATGGGTGCCTTTTTCAACCTCCTTTCGCGCCGGCGCCGGCATGGCTCACTGAACGGTTTTCAGCTTGACCACGTCGCCGGAGACCTTGGTGGTGTAACCGCTCAGTACCCAGGCCCAGAACCAGTTCTCCTGGATCTGGGTGTTGATCATCGCGTCACCGCCCTTGGCCTGGATGGCAGCGGTCTGGGCGCGGACGAAGCGGTTGTTCTGCCGGATTGGAATGACCCCGAACAGCATGATGCCGGTCGCCGTTGCTTCGCTGTGACCGATCACGGTGTACTGGCTACTATCAAGTTGCTGAGTTTTCATCGCGGTGCCGGTGCAACCGGCCAGGACCAGGACAACCAGCGCAGAGGCGGCGATTTTGCTCAAGTGTTTCATGCATGACTCCATTAACCAGGAACCCGGGAACTCTTTTCTCCGGGGGCGCGCACCCTAACAGTTCTGGTCTGCAAAAAAACACCGGCAAGCGCCAAAAATGGCCCTTGGCCCTCTCCCGCCAGGCGCCTCGCACCGACGATTTCATCAGCGACTGAGGCAGGGTTATCGGTCCGCCGCTGCGATCGGCACCGCGCACGGGTCGGGCCCCGGTTCGGCGTGCGCCAGCACCGGCTGTTGCAGCCGCTCCCGGCCATAAAACAGCAGCGCCGTCAGCAGGCAGGTGAGCCACACCACGATCCCCGCCCAGAAGGTGTGGGACATGTAGTGCCAGCCCTGCAGCACCCGGGTGGTGCCATAGACGAAGCCCAGCAGCAGCGAGCCGTACAGCAGCGCCCTGGAGTGGCGCCAGCGATAACGCCGGGCGACGAAGTACAGCGCGAGCAGGGTGAAACCGCCCGAGGCATGGCCGCCCGGCCAGCAGCGACCGTCGCCGGCGGTCTTCAACAGCTCGAAGTTCTCATACCATTCCTTGTGCTCGATCGTGCCGGCGTACTGGGTGGTTTCCACCGGGCAGTACACGCTGGTGTGGCCCTTGAGGTAGTGAATCGCCCCGGTGCACAGGGCGAAGGCCACCACCACGAACAAAAAGTCCCGGCGATGGCGCGCGGTAAAACGCAGCAGCGGCGCCACGCGGATCTTCTCCAGGAACGCCTTGCCACGGGTGAACCCTCGCCCCTTGAACCATGGCCCCTTGAACAGCGGCCAGACGCATGACAGCAGCAGCCCGATCAACGCCAGCTCGCCCGTCCAGTTGGGGATGATCCGTGCCCACTTGTGGGTGATCTTCTCGAACAGATGGGAGTGATCCAGCGGGAAGCTCTGGCTCAGCGGATCAAAGAACAGGTCGCTGAAGGCGATGTCGATCCGGGTCATGTCGAACATCAGGAACACCAGCGCCGCGCACAGCAACGGCAGGCCAAGGTTCCATCTATAAAAGCGCCATGCATCGGCGCGGGAGCGGGAAAGCGCCTGCATCTTCAGGGTCTCGGGCAAGGGACGGTCAGGGACGATTGAGGGCAACGGAGCGCCAGTCGCTGGCTTCGATGAAACCGAGCATCTGTGGACGGCCGCCTGGGGTATCGGTGGAAACGAACAACGAGGCGCCGTAGCCCAGGGTCGAAGACGGCAGTTTCAGCTGCTTCTCCAGCGCGGCCATGCATTCGCTGTGGGTCACCAGCACCAGGTTGCGCCCCGCCACCTTGTGCGCCAGGGCATCGCGCAACAGGCTGTGCTTGCAGTCGATCAGCCAGCCTTCGCCGCTGCCGGCCTGGTTGAACATGTAGCCCGAGGTCTGTACCGCACGGGTCAGCGGGCTGTGGTAGATGTCGGCCTTGTCCAGCCCCAGGTGCTCGAACTGCGCGCCGACGCCTACCGCCACCTCGCGGGCACGGTCGGTGATGCCGTCGGGCAGGTTCAGGCAAGCGGCCCTGGAATGGTCGCAACGCTCGACGTGACGAATCAGCACAATCATCTGGCCCTTGGCCCAGCCGGCGCTCAGCGCCTTGGCTCCGGCCAGGTTGCCGTGGGCCAGGTCCGGCACCGCCGCCGGCTTGAGCAGAAAGAACACCAGCGGCAGCACCAGCAAGGCCACCAGGCCTATCACCAGGGTATTGCGATAACGGGCAAAACGGCTCGCGACAAGCGCGGGTTTTGCCACCGGAAGACTGAGTCCTGACGTCACGTGCGAGCCGCCCCTAATATGACCACCAGACATTGAGTTGAGCAGCGCAGCAGACGCTAACCGCCGCTCATGACAAATCGAGCGCGAGGCACCCGATCGATGGGCGGACTCTAGGGAGCCTGGCGTGGGCCAGGGGTGAAACGGATGTGAAAAAAAGCTCAATCGGCCAGGCGGCTTGCGCAGCGAAACCAGGCCCTTGGAAAGCCCCGCAATGGTGCGCAAAACTAATCCGACGAAATCGTTTCAGCTATTGCCCTTGCCGCCGATACACACCTGCGAACAAATCCTTGCTGGCCACCAATAACAACAATCTTCCAGCGATACACGATCAAGAAACACAATGTTCCTGGAGGAATTGCATGAATAGCTGGTTCGGCAACATCAGCGTCAATCTCAAGCTGGGCCTGGGCTTCGGCCTGGTCCTGGCCCTGACTACCATCCTCGCCATCACGGGCTGGACCAGCCTGGGCGGTCTGATCGACCGCAGCAACTGGATGAGCGACATCACCCAATTGAACGCCGGGCTGACCAAGCTGCGCGTGACCCGCCTGCAATACATGCTGACCAACGGCGACGAAACCGCCGCGCAGAATGTGCAGGCCACCCTGGATGCCTTCTCGGCCCAGCAGCAGAAGCTGCAGAACAGCTTCAAGAACCCGGCCAACGTCAAGCTGCTCAAGGAACAGGGCGCCACCATCAGCGCCTACCAGGCGTCCCTGAACAAAATGCGCAACGCCTACCGCAATGCCAATGCCGCCCGCGTGGTGATGAACGGCAATTCGGAAACGGCGCGCAGCCTGATCGCGGCCATCACCGCGCGCGTTCAACAAATGCCCCTGAGCGACCAGCGCTTCGAACAGTTCCAGGCCATCACCAAGGCCAATGACGAATTCCAGCTCGCGCGCTTCGAGGCCCGTGAATACATCTACAACAGCACCCCGGACGCCGAGCGCAACGCGGTGGCCCAGATGAACGCGGCGATTGCCGCGCTGAGCGGCTTGGACAACCATTTCAACAGCACCCAGGCCGACGCCCTGCGCCAGCTCAACGCCGCCCTGGGCGACTACCGTAACTCCCTGTTGACCTTCAAGGCCGCGGTCAGTGAAGCCGGCCAGGCGCGCAAGGAAATGACCGAACAGGGCGCGCTGATCGTCAGCCAGAGCGAAGAGCTGTACCAGTTCCAGCTCGACCGCCGCGACGAAGAAAGCGTCCAGGCCCGCAGCCTGCAAATGATCAGCACCCTGCTGGCGCTGCTGGTGGGCATCCTGGCCGCGGTGATCATCACCCGCCAGATCACCCGTCCGCTGCGTGAAACCATGACCGTGGTCGAGCGCATCGCGTCCGGCGACCTGACCCAGGACGTGCGCGTCACCCGCCGCGACGAGCTGGGCGTGCTGCAACAAGGCATCGGCCGCATGGGCACCACCCTGCGTGAACTGATCACGGGCATCCGCGACGGCGTGACCCAGATCGCCAGCGCCGCCGAAGAGCTGTCGGCGGTGACCGAGGAAACCAGTGCCGGGGTCAACAGCCAGAAGGTCGAGACCGACCAGGTGGCCACCGCCATGCACGAGATGACCGCCACCGTGCAGGAAGTCGCGCGCAACGCCGAAGAAGCCTCGCAAGCCGCGGCCGCCGCCGACGGCGAAGCCCGCGAAGGCGACAAAGTGGTGGCCGAAGCCATCGCCCAGATCGAACGCCTGGCCAGTGAAGTGGTGCGCTCCACCGACGCCATGAGCGTGCTGCAACAGGAAAGCCAGAAGATCGGCAGCGTCATGGACGTGATCAAGGCCGTGGCCGAACAGACCAACCTGCTGGCCCTGAACGCCGCCATCGAAGCCGCGCGCGCCGGTGAAGCCGGTCGTGGGTTCGCCGTGGTCGCCGACGAAGTCCGCGCCCTGGCGCAACGCACGCAGAAATCCACCGAGGAAATCGAAGGCCTGGTGGCCGGCCTGCAGAACGGCACCCAGCAAGTGGCCAACGTGATGAACAACAGCCGCAGCCTGACCGACAGCAGCGTCGACCTGACCCGCAAGGCCGGTGCCTCCCTGGAGAACATCACCCGCACGGTGTCGAACATCCAGTCGATGAACCAGCAGATCGCCGCCGCTGCCGAACAGCAGAGCGCCGTGGCCGAGGAAATCAGCCGCAGCATCATCAACGTGCGCGACGTCTCGGAACAGACCGCCGCCGCCAGCGATGAAACCGCCGCCTCCAGCGTCGAACTGGCGCGCCTGGGCAACCAGCTGCAAATGATGGTCAGCCACTTCCGCGTCTGACCTTGAGTCTTATCGCGAGCAAGCTCGCTCCTACATGGGATCTTCCTGTAGGAGCGAGCTTGCTCGCGATGGACCGCAACGCGGTCCGCCGTCAAACCTGCGCCACGTCCCCCCGCCTGCCCGCGCCATCCAGCAAGGCATCCACCACCGCCCGCGCCATCTCCACCGAATGGATCATCGACCAGATCAGGCCACGCTCGATGCCGCTGGCACTGGTGATCTCATCCGCCGTCTCCTCGGCACACTTGAGCAACAACGACACATGCAACAACGCCTCCTCGGCACTGACCCCGGCACGCACCGCAAATAACGGACGACCGTTGCCGTCGCGACAACCGAAAGAAGCACTGCCGGTTTCCTGCAAAGCACAATGCAAAGGCTCCCCCTCGACGCGACTGTCCAGCGCCTGACGAAGGGTTTGATTGGGGACTTCCAACTGAACGATCCGTTCGCGGCTGGGCGAAAGCATGGGCGGATCGGGGACAAGCTTTTTCATGGCAGATCCTCTTGGAATGGAGCCACCACCTACCGCTGCTAAACGAATGAGGGTGGCAGCTGTACGCGGGTTAGCAGACCGGTCCAAGAATCCCGGCGCACCCGAGGGCGCCCCACGCACAGCCGCCATGACAGCAACCGAAAAAAGCTGGTTGAGCTGACAGCGATACCTGCGTGACTTGGAAGCGAGCTGCTAAACCCGATCACCGAAAAACCGGTGACGAACCCGAGGCTAGACAGCGCCCTTCCCAGACGCAAGCGACCCGGAGTTTCTCGGAAAAGCCTTACAAAATAAAGCGAAGAGCCTCACTTTCAGACGACGTCTTACACGACAAAACCCGACATCCAGGCAATCTGACAACACCCGTTCACTCCGGCAGGTATTACCCCCTGTAGGAGCGAGCTTGCTCGCGATGGAGGTGAACGATAACGCGCGCTACCTGACACATCGCAGGGCATGTGGGTTTATCGCGAGCAAGCTCGCTCCTACAAAAAAGCACGGAGCCTGTAGCCGCTGCCGCAGGCTGCGATAGGACCGAAGGTCCTCCAGCGGTCTCAAGATCCTGCGCCTGCTGCGCAGTCGATCGCAGCCTCGCAGGCTCGGCAGCGGCTACAGGGTTTCGCGCCGACCGGCAGGTCGCGCCGGGCTTTTGATCTTGATCCACCCGCCCCATCGGGAGGCCGAGCGAAGGTGTTCATCAGGGGGATGGCGCGCAGCGCCCCTCGACGCAGTCGAGGACATCGTATGGAGGTCGAAGCGAAGCCGACCGGAGTCGATGCCCCCCTGATGGACACCGGAGCGAGGGAACCTGAGCGCAGCGAAGGCCGTACGCAGGGGCAAGCGTTTTTTGGTTACTTTTTTTGGCGTTTGAAAAAAAGTGACCCGCCGTCAGGGCGGAACCGCCAGCGGCCGTGACCGCAGCAATGGATATGTACACCGACCAAAAAATGCAGCGCCAAAACCGACGCCATCGCGAGCAAGCTCGCTCCTACATACGCCAGATCCGCACCGTGGCGCTCTGCAACTCCAAGGACCACTCCTCTTCCGACAAACGAAGCCGCCGCAGCGTCCTCCCCATCTCCGTCTCTGCCACATAACCCTTGGCAATCACCAGAACAAGAAACTTGTTCCGAACCCCCACCATCCGTTGCAGCCGGCGCAGATCCGCAAGCACCGACCACTCAACAGACTCATCCGGATCGACCTGCGGAAACCACAGTCGCCCATCCCCATCCTCTCGAAGAACGGCTCGGGTCTCGCCCATCCCCTTGCCCATCAGGCATTTGGCAAAAGACACATCCCCCAGGCACTTCACCTCGGCCGCCATGTCGAGATCTTCCGTGTACAGGTCGACTTTCGTGCGTCCACCGGCGTTGCCGCCGGTCCAGATATCCGGATAACCCTGCTGCCAGGCATACAGGCTGAGCTCCGCCTGAATCCAGTGTTCCCGGCAATCGCTCAGCTCCAGTACCTGCGCCATGCGCTCGCTGATCGCAGCAAAAGCCCCGAGAAAAACCTCCGGCCACACAATGGGTGCATTCATCGTTGAATTCCGTTCCTTGAAGGGTGAAGGGAGCCATTGCGCCCCCATAAGTGGGTCAATCCCTGCTGCATGCCCACCCTTCACAGATCGGCCATCGGTCGACAGTCTTGAACCCATCGCAACCTGTGATCGCAGAAACGGGCGGGCACTCCTTCCCAAAAAATGCAGCGCCAGCACGTACGCCATCGCGGGCAATCGAGCGTCGACCGGCCGCTCCTACAAGGCTAGCGTTGCGCCAAGAATCACGGGCATTTACCTTTACCCTCAAAAAGCGCGCCCACCGCCAGGAACCCCACCATGCAGCCCCTTGGTCACACCTCGGTCCCACCGCTGCTCAAATACCTGCGCCACGCCGAACACCTCGGCCTGCCCATCGCCCCCGCGCTGCAAGCCGCCGGGCTGCGTGCCGAACAACTGAACGACAACAGCCTGCGCCTGCCAGTCGAGGCCCACGAGCGCCTGCTGGGGTATTTCTGCCAACACTCCGGCGACCCGCTGTTCGGCCTCAACGCCGCCCGCTACGTGCTGCCCAACTCCTGGAGCGTGCTCGGCTACATCACCATGAACTGCGCGACCCTGGGCGAAGCCATGAGCCGGATCATGCCGTTCGAGAAACTGGTGGGCGACATGGGGGTGAGCCGCATCGAGATGGCCGAGGACCAGGTCCGCCTGATCTGGAACTGCCGCCTGCCGACCTCCGACACCCGCCGCCAGCTGGTGGAAAACGTGCTCGCCTCCTGGCTGCTTTATGCCCGCTGGATTGCCGACACCCAGCTCTCACCGCGCGCCGTGTGGTTCGAACACCCGCTGCCGGCCGGCACCACGCTGGCGCAATACGAAGCGTTTTTTGCTTGCCCGGTGCTGTTCGAGCAGACCTGCTCGGCCTTGCTGGCGCCGCTGAGTTACCTGCAACTGCCGTTGCGCCAGGCCGACGCCCAGCTGCTGCGAACCCTGGAAGAACACGCCATGAGCCTGATGGCGTCGCTGGAGGAAGCGCCGCTGGCGCTGCAGGTGAAGAACGCCCTGCGCCAGTTGCTCAAGGAAGGTTTGCCGCGCAAGGAACAGGTGGCCGACCAACTGGCGATGTCGCCGCGCACCCTGCAGCGCCAGTTGCAGCAGGCCGGCACCTCCTACCAGCAGATCCTCGACGACCTGCGCCAGGAGCTGGCCGAGCATTACCTGCTGCACAGCGACCTGCCGATCCAGGACATTTCCTATTACCTGGGCTTTACCGAATCACGCTCGTTTCACCGCACGTTCAAGGGGCGGACCGGGATGACGCCGGGGGAGTTTCGGCAGACCCAGCGAGCACGCCAATCCCTGTAGCCGCTGCCGAGCACCAGCGAGGCTGCGATAGGACCGAAGGTCCTCCAGCGATCTCAGGATCCCTGCGCCCCCTTCGTCGGAATGCCGCCCAGATCGATCGCAGCCTCGCTGGTGCTCGGCAGCGGCTACAGGTTCATGTTCATGTTCGGGATTCGGGGTCAGACGCAGATGGCGTTAGTGAACACCAGCCGATTGCCGAACGGGTCGAGCACCGTCATGTCCTGGCTGCCCCAGGGCATGGCCTGGATCTGCGGGTGGGCGAAGCGGTAGTCCTTGGCCAGCAACTGTTGCTGGAAGGCTTCCAGTTCGTCGGTCTGAATGCGCAATGCAGAGCCCGGCGTGCTGTCGCCATGGTGCTCCGACAGGTGCAGCACGCACGCCCCGCGCGACACCTGCATATACAGCGGGAAGTTGTCTTCGAAGCGGTGCTGCCAGTCGAGCGTGAAGCCCAGGAAGTCGATATAGAACTCCCGCGCCTTGGCCTCGTCGAAGATCCGCAGGATGGGGGTGGTTTTGCCAAAGCTCATTGCGCGACTCCCTGATGAAAGATGTCCACGGTATAGCAGGTGGATGTCAGCACTTCGGCGAGGCCAAGGCTTTCTTTAATATCATCAGGCCATCATTGTGACGGCGTTCACCTATTCGGTGCCGCGCGCCTTCAGCCGTCGAACCCTTCGCGCAAATCCCCTTCCCGCGCCAGGAAGCGCCCGTGCCTGCGGCCGTTGGCCTGGCCTTCGGCATAGCTGCGCACGCCATTGACCCACACGCCCTCGATCCCCTCGGCGGCCTGTTGCGGGCTTTTGAAGTCGGCGACATCGCGGACCCGCGCCGGGTCGAACAACACCAGGTCGGCCCAGTGCCCTTCGCGGATTTCGCCGCGCTGCCTGAGGCCGAAGCGCGCCGCCGACAGGCCGGTCATCTTGTGCACGGCGGTGTGCAGTGGGAACAGGCCGAGGTCGCGGCTGAAGTGCCCGAGCACCCGTGGGAAAGCGCCCCACAGCCGTGGATGGGGGAATGGGTCTTCCGGCAGGCCGTCGGAACCGATCATCGCCAGCGGATGGGCAAGGATGCGCCGCACATCGGCCTCGTCCATGCCGTAGTACACCGCGCCGGCCGGTTGCAGGCGCCGCGCGGCGTCCAGCAGGGTCGTGCGCCACTCGGCGGCGATGTCCATCAGGTCGCGGCCGCCCAGTTCCGGGTGCGGGGTGGACCAGGTGATGGTGATGCGAAAAGCGTCGGTGACCTGCTTGAGGTCGAGGGTCGAGGAACTGGCCGCGTAGGGGTAGCAGTCGCAGCCCACCGGATGGTCCTGCGCCGCCTGTTCCAGGGACGCCAGCAACTGCGGACTGCGGCCCCAGTTGCCCGCCCCCGCGCATTTGAGGTGGGAAATGATCACCGGCGCCTTGGCCTGGCGACCGATCAGGAACGCCTCGTCCATGGCCTCCAGCACCGGCTCGAATTCGCTGCGCAGGTGGGTGGTGTACACCGCGCCGAAGGCGCTCAGTTCCTCGGCCAGTTGCAACACCTCGTCGGTCTCGGCCGAGAAGGCGCTGGCGTAGGCCAGGCCGGTGGATAAACCCAGGGCGCCGTCTTCCAGGCTGGCGCGCAGTTGTTCGCGCATGGCGGCGATTTCCCCGGTCGTGGCGGTGCGATAGAGGTCGTCCAGATGGTTGCTGCGCAGCGCCGTGTGGCCGATCAGCGCCGCTACATTGACCGCCGGTTGCGCGGCGTCCACCGCGTCGCGGTAGTCGCGAAAACGCGGGTAGACGAAGGCCGCCTGGCTGCCCAGCAGGTTCATCGGGTCGGGTGGATCGGCGCGCAGACTCACTGGCGAGGCGCTGATGCCGCAGTTGCCGACAATCACCGTGGTCACGCCCTGGCTGAGCTTGGGCAGCATCTGCGGCTGGCGGATCACCACGGTGTCGTCGTGGGTGTGCACATCGATAAAACCGGGGGCCAGCACCTGCCCGGCGGCGTCGATTTCTTCAGTGGCGCGGGAGCCTTGCAGGTCGCCGATGCGGGCGATGCGGCCCTCGAGCAGCGCGACATCCGCGGGGTAACCCGGGCGGTCGCGGCCATCGATCACCAGGGCGTTGCGGATCAGGGTGTCGTAAAGCATGTCAGTCTCCCAGCGGCAGGCAATCGTCGCCGCCGCGGTAATCGTCCAGGGCCAGTTTGATCCGGCGCAGGCGTTCCTGGTTGTCTTCGGGCAGGGCCAGCGCCAGCTCGGTGGCCAGCACGTCGATGGCCAGCAGCATGCCGTAGCGCGCGGCCGTGGGTTTGTAGATGAAGGAGGTCTCGGCGCTTTGCAGCGGCAGCAGCACGTCCGCCAACTGCGCCAACGGCGAGTCGGTCAGGGTGATGGCGAGCACGCTGGCGCCGTAGCTGCGGGCCAGTTCGACGGTCTCCAGCAATTCGGGGGTGATGCCGGTCAGGGAGCAGGCGATCAACGCATGCTGCGGGCCCAAAGCCGCGGCGGTCACCCGCATCATCACCGGGTCGTGGCAGGCGGCGATGGGGTAGCCGAGGCGCACCAGGCGCACCTGCAATTCGTCGCTGCACAAGGTGGAACAGCCGCCCATGCCGAAGGCGTGAATCATCTGCGCCTTGCCCAGCAGCCGCACCGCATCCCTGAAGCGCGACTCGTCGAACCCCGCCAGGTGCTGGTGCAGGGTCGACTCGATATCGCCGACGATCTGCCGGTAGAAACCCGACTGCTCCGGCGCGTCCGCCGGGTCGAGAAAACGGCTGCCAACGCCGCTGGCCTGGGCCAGTTGCAGGCGCAGGTCGCGCAGGTCGCGACAGCCCACGCTGCGGGCAAAACGCGACAGGGTGGCGGCGCTGACTTGCGCCTGCTGCGCCAGTTCTTCGAGGCTGGCCGAGGCGGCGAAGCCGACGTCATCCAGCATCAGCCGGGCGATGCGGCCTTCGCCGGCGCTGAAGGAGTCCTGGCGGGAACGGATCTGGTAGAGGATGTCCATTGGCGGCACCTGGGCTCAAAGCAGTTGGGCAAGACCGACGGTCAGGGCAAAGGCGACCACCGAGATCAGGGTCTCCAGCACCGTCCAGGTCTTGAAGGTCTGGGTCACGGTCATATTGAAGTATTCCTTGATCAGCCAGAAGCCGCCGTCGTTGACGTGGGAGAAGATCACCGAGCCGGCGCCGGTGGCCAGCACCAGCAGTTCCGGGTGGGGATAACCCAGGCCGATGGCCACCGGCGCCACCACGCCCGAAGCGGTGGTCATGGCCACGGTGGCCGAGCCGGTGGCGATGCGCATCAGCGCGGCGAACAGCCAGCCCATCAGCAGCGGCGACAACTGGAACTCATGGGCCAGGCCGACGATCTGGTCGGTGACCCCGGCGTCCACCAGGATCCGGTTCAGGCCGCCACCGGCGCCCACCAGCAGGGTGATGCTGGCGGTCGGCGCCAGGCATTCGTTGGTGAACCTGAGGATCGATTCACGGTTGAAGCCCTGGGCCAGGCCGAGGGTCCAGAAGCTCAGCAGGGTCGCCAGCAACAGGGCGATCACCGAGTTGCCGATAAACAGCAGGAACTGGTTGAGGCCGCTGCCCGGGGTGGAGAGCAGGTTGGCCCAGCCGCCGATCAGCATCAGCACCACCGGCAACAGGATGGTGGCCATGGTGACCGCGAAACTGGGCAGGCGGGTGCGCGGCTCGCGGTCGATGAACTGGCGCGCCAGCGGGTTCTGCGCCGGCAGCTGGATGCGCGGCACGATGAATTTGGCGTACACGGGGCCGGCGATGATCGCCGTGGGAATGCCGATCAGGATCGCGTACAGCAGGGTCTGCCCCACCGACGCCTGATAGGCCTGCACCGCCAGCATCGCCGCCGGGTGCGGCGGCACCAGGGCATGCACCACCGACAGGCCGGCGACCATCGGCAGGCCGACCATCAGGATCGACACGCCGACACGCTTCGCCACGGTGAAGGCGATCGGCACCAGCAACACGAAACCGACTTCGAAGAACAGCGGCAGGCCCACCAGGAAGGCGATGCAGACCATCGCCCAGTGCGCGTTGCGCTCGCCGAAACGGTCGATCAGGGTCCGCGCCACCTGCTCCGCGCCGCCGGACTCGGCCATCATCTTGCCGAGCATGGTGCCCAGGGCCACCACCAGGGCGATGTGCCCCAGGGTCTTGCCGACCCCCGCCTCATAGGCCCCGACCACGCCGGACGGCGGCATCCCGGCCATCAGCGCCAGGCCCACCGAGACCAGGGTGATGACAATGAACGGATTGATCCGGTAACGCGCGATCAGGACGATCAGCGCGATGATGGCGATGGCGGCATAGCCCAGCAGCCAGTAGCCCGATGCAGGTGTCATGCGGTACTCCTCGAAAAAGGGTCACGTCGAATGCTTGTGAAACTCATAAATCATTTCGTGACCTGATTTTCAAACCACATGAAAGTAACTTTCGCACAGAGACAAGCTTTGTCGCGGACGGATATGCCGTGTCGCGAATAATGAAAATCGACGAGGGGTATTTTCATCCGCTGTAGCGGAAGGAGTAGAACCCCGCGGCGGCTGACCACGGGGTGAAATGGTTGCCTGTAGCAACTGTGTTTCTCACGTGATTTGCGCAGAAGCCTGGAAGGCTTCGCGCATTCGCGCGTTCAGAATTGTGATGAGCTTGCGCATGGCAGCGACCAGCGCCAGCTTCTTTGGTTTGCCCCGACCAACCAGCCCCTCGTAAAACGTTTTGAGCACCGGGTCATAGCGAACCGCACTCAAAGCCGCCATGTAGATCATCGCTCGCGGATTGGCCCGACCACCCCAGGTAATCCGTCGCCCATGGGACCTGCCGCTATCTTTGGCAAGTGGCGCTACACCGTAGAGCTTGGCAATCGCCTTGCGATTCAAGTGGCCTAGCTCAGGCATGTCACAAACAAGAGTCGAGAGAACAACAGGGCCAACACCTTTGATCGCCGAGGCCACCTGGGCCTGTACCGACCCCTTGAGCTGCTCGCTAATGTGCATGTCCAGCTCGTCTCGGTCGGCTTCCAGGCGCTGGATATTGCGTTCAAGCATTAAACGCATGGCCGGTTGCTCAGTCAGGCGTCGCCGCTGCTTTTCTGCCGCCAGCATTTGCACCACTTGCTGGCGGCGGCGATGACAAGCGTGCAGAAACTGAGTTTCTTCGTTTGGGGGCTGATAGCGATTGAGCTTGAGGACGCTTGCCATATGGGCAAGGACGCAAGCATCCAGGCGGTCGGTTTTCGCCAACTGGCCTGTTGAACGAGCAAAGTCCCGAGCCTGTCGAGGATTGACTCTGACCATGGGCAAGCCAGCGGCATAGAGCGCCTTCAACGCTTGCAGCTCATAGCCACCGGTTGCTTCCAGGACCACTTGCTGAGGAGCGAATGGCGTTAGCCAAGCAATCACCTGCTGCCATCCTGCCGAATCATTGGAGGTGTGTAGTTGTGGTCCATGTTTGTCCACCTTCACATCCAAAGTGTCCTTGCTCACATCGATACCGGCGCCTATGCAACCCATGATGATCTCCTCTAGTCTTGAGACGTCGAGAGTTCTCCTCGGCAGCCCAGCCTTATCTTCGAGTGTCGGCTCGAGCAACTGTACGGGCGTAGTTGAGGAGAGATCGGCATGGAGACCTTGCTACAGCACGATCGTTTGAATCTAGGAGCTAGCGATCGTCCATGCCGACTCTCGACACCCAATCTGGCAGATCTAGAACAGATAAGGAGCGAGCTTGCTCGCGATGGCGTCATGCCTGCCCCACCGCGTGGCCCTAATCGCGAGCAATCGAGCGTCGACCGGCTGCTCCTACAGGGGCAGGTTATTTGACGACTTTGCCCACACCACGTCCGCGCGGATCGGAGGCCGTTTCCAGCTGGCGGCCGGTGACCCGGATCGCCTGGATATCGCCCATCTCCCAGCCCTGGTCTTCCAGGGTGTAGCCCATGGCTTTCAGCTCGTCGGCGACCTTGCCGCTGAGCGGCGCATAGGCGTCGAAGTAGATCGTGTCCTTGGGCAGCAACTGGTGATGCACGCGCTGCGCGGCCACGGCTTTTTCCAGCGGCAGGTTGAAGTCGTAGAGGTTGTTCAGCACCTGGAAGATCGAGGTGAAGATCCGCGACCCGCCCGGCGTGCCCAGCACCAGGGTGACCTTGCCGTCGCGGGTCACCAGGCTCGGGCTCATGGACGACAGCATGCGCTTGCCCGGGGCGATGGCGTTGGCGTCGCCGCCGACCACGCCAAAGGCATTGGCCACGCCGGGCTTGGCGCTGAAATCGTCCATTTCGTCGTTGAGCAGGAACCCCGCGCCCTTGACCACCACGCCGCTGCCGTAGTCCCAGTTGAGGGTGTAGGTATTGCTCACCGCGTTGCCGTCGGCGTCGACGATGGAGAAATGGGTGGTCTGGTGCGGTTCAAGGCCCGGGCGGACTTTTTCGGTGGCCGAGATGGCCGTCGGGTTGATCTCGGCGGCGCGTTTTTTCAGGTAGGCCGGGTCGGTCAGCTGCTTGACCGGCACCTCGGAGAACGCCGGGTCGCCGAGGTAATCGGCACGGTCGGCGAACACACGTTTTTCAATTTCCGCCAGCAGGTGGATGTACTTGGCCGAGTTCAGCTCGACGCCCTTGAAGTCCGCCGTGCGCGCTTCCTTGATGGTCATCAGCTGCGCCAGGGCCACACCGCCGGAGCTGGGCGGCGGCGCGGTGTACAGCGTGTTGCCGCGCCAGTTGACCTGCAGCGGCTCACGCCAGGCGACCTTGTAGTCCTGCAAGTCCTGCTTGGTGATCAGGCCCTTGTCGGCCTGCATCTGCGCCACCAGCAGGTCGGCGGTCTTGCCTTCGTAGAATTCCTTGACGCCCTGGTCGGCGATGCGCTCCAGGGTCGCGGCCAGCTCCGGCTGGCGGAAGGTCTCGCCCGATTTCATGCTGCCGAAGTAGTCGCCGAAATTGGTGCTGTCCTTGAACAGCTTCAGTGCGTCCTCGCGGTACTGGTACTGCTTGTCGGCGACCTTGAAGCCGTTTTTCGCATAACCCACCGCCGGGGTGATCAGCTCGCTCCAGGGCAGCTTGCCGAACTTCTTGTGCGCCTCCCACAGGCCCATCACCGTGCCCGGCACCCCCGCGGCGCGCGCGCCGACCAGGCTGAGGTTCTCGATGACCTCGCCCTTTTCGTTCAGGTACATGTCGCGGGTCGCGGCCTTGGGCGCGGTTTCGCGGTAGTCGAGGAAGTAGGGTTTGCCGTCGATGAACAGGGTCATGAAACCGCCGCCGCCAATGTTGCCGGCCTCGGGGTAGGTCACCGCCAGGGTGAAGGCGGTGGCGACCGCGGCGTCCACCGCGTTGCCGCCCTTCTTCAGCACCTGCGCCGCGACATCGGCGCCATACTGGTTCGGTGCGGCGACCGCGCCACCTTCGAGCAACGCGGCGAAGGTCGGCGAGCTGACAGCGATGGCCGCTGTCAGAGCCAGGGTCTTAAACAGAACAATGCGCATAAGGTCCGTCCTTTTATTGTTTTTTGGCAGGTCGAACGATAGGGGCAAGATCGGTGGCGGAGCAATCGGCAAATAAAAACGGCCGCTTGAAGCGGCCGTCTGGCGAGGGGAGGAGTGACGGTGGCTAGGGTGCCGCGCTTGAGGTCGTCACGACCGTACCGGTCGATCGTCCGAACGCGGCCCGAGCCTGCAGCAGCGGCTACAGGATCACGCTGTCCGTGTAGCCGCCGCCGAGCCTGCGAGGCTGCGATCGGCAACGCAGTTGCCGCAAAACCTGAATCCGCGAACTGCCTGGAAAAACGCGCCAGCCGGTTTACGACGGCTACGCCGCCGAGCGCAGCCTCGCAGGCGCTCGACAGCGACTACAGGGATAGCGGCTCAGACCATCTCGTGGCGAATCCACTCCAGCACCGAAGTGCGCCGCGGTACCCAGCCCAACAACTCGCGGGCATTCTTGCCCCGCACCCGGCTGTTGGAGCCCAGGCCGTAGTTGGCCATTTCATAGCCCCATTCGGCTTCCGCCTGGGCCAACGGCCAGTCCTGCGGCGCGCCGAGGTGCAGGGCCTGGGCCATGGCGGTGGTCATGTCGATGAACGAGGCTTCACCGCTTTCGACGAAGTAGAAAGTGCCCGGGATGTTGCGGGTCAGCGCCAGCAGGTACAGCGCCACCACGTCTTCGATGTGCACGTTGGACCAGATGTTCTGCCCCGGCCCGACATGCCGCACCACACCGCTGTTGCGCGCCTGCTTGAGCAGTCGCGGCAGTTGCACGCTGTCGCGTTTCACCCCGAGGCTGTGGCCGTAGATCAGGGTGTTGCAGAGCACCGCCGAGTTGACCCCCTCCTTGGCCGCGGCCAGCACCCGGTTGTCGATGGCCACGCGCGCGGCCTTGTCGACGGTGGGCTCCGGCAGGTTGTTTTCCGGGTAGATGATGTCGCTGACCTGGCCGCCCGAAGCGTCGCCGACGATGCTCGAACCGCTGGTGTGCAGGAAGACCTTGTTCGAGCCCTTGAGGGCCGCGAGCAGGACTTCCACCGCGCCGCGATGGTCGCTGCTGGCGGCGTTGATCACCGCATCCGCGGCGCGGGCCTGCTCGGTCAGCACGGCGCTGTCATCCAGGCTGCCGAGCACCGGCTGGATGCCCAGGGCACTGAGTTCGGCGGCCTGTTCGGCGCTGCGCACCAGGCCGGTGACTTGATGGCCGGCCTGGACCAGGCCGGTGGCGATGGAGCCGCCGATAAAACCCGCGGCGCCGGTAACGAATACATTCATGGAGAAACTCCCTGGGTGGGTAAGCGATGGCGCCAGTATCGGCGGGCGACTCCTGCCGAAACAGGTAGGCTGGCCCAAATCACTCTTGCGCAGGGGTCACGAATCAGGGATCAGCCTTCCCACGGGAATTGATCGCTGCAGGAGCTGGCTTGCCAGCGATGCCATCTGCCCGGGCGGTGCAAGGCGAGCCGGCTCCTCCTACAGCAGAAAGGCCTCAGCCTTCGAACAGCGGGTTGGCGTAATCGGCCAGCTTGCCCTGGATAAAGTCGAGGAAGCACTGGATGCGCAGGGCCAACTGCGAGTTGCGGTAGTACACGGCGTTGATCGGCTGGCGATAGCCGCTGTTGAACTCCGAGAGGATCGGTGTGAGGCGCCCGGCGCGGATGTCGTCGATGGTCATGAAATGCGACAGGCAGGCAATGCCCTGCCCTTCCAGCGCCAGGTGGCGCACCGTCTCACCGCTGGAGGCGCTGATGCCCGGCTGGATCGGCCAGCGGTCGCCGTGCACATGGCGCAGCGGCCAGTGGTTGAGGGTTTCGGTCTGGGTGAAGCCCAGCAGGGTATGTTCGCTCAGCTCGGCCACGCTGCCGGGGGTGCCGTGCTGCTTCAGGTAGGCGGGGCTGGCGAGGATATGCAGCGGGCTGCAACCGAGCGAGCGCGCATGCAGGGTCGAGTCCGCCAGGGTACCGATGCGGATCGCGATATCGGTGCTCTGCTCCAGCAGGTCGATGATCAGGTCGTTGCTGTTGAGCTCCAGCTGGATATCCGGGTACAGGCTACGGAACTCGGCGATGTAGGGCACGATGGCGTGCAGCATGAACGGCGAGGCCGCGTTGATGCGCAAACGCCCGGAGGGCGTCTGCTGGCGGGACGACAGGCGTTCTTCGAGCTCGTCCATCTGGTCGAGGATCAGCTTGGCGTGCTCGAAGAAGTACTTGCCCTCTTCGGTCAGGTCCATGCGCCGCGTGGTGCGGTTGATCAGCGTGGTATCGAGCTTGGCTTCCAGGCGAGACAGGGTGCGGCTGACCGCCGATGGCGTCTGCCCGACCTGCTCGGCCGCCGCGGAAATCGAACCGCACTCGATGACGCAGACGAAGATCTGGAGTTCGTCGGATCTGGCTTTCACGTAAGTCCTCTATTCGGTTGGGCGCCTGTAGCCGCTGCCGCAGGCTGCGATAAGGTCCGCAGGACCTTCGAGGGCCCCAAGAGCGGCGCCCGCTCCGCGGTCGATCGCAGCCTGCGGCAGCGGCTACAGGTCCCGCATCGGGCTACACGGCACGCCACCGATAGTAGCCGGATTTACGCGGGGAGGTTGAACACCGCCTTGAGGTGTTCTTCATAACGCTGCACATCGGCCTCGATGTTCGGGCGCTTCATCACGTCGACGCAGAGGAAGGTCGGCAGGCCGCGCATGCCGAGGAACTGGTTGGCCTTGTGGAACGGGAAGTACACCGCGTCCACGCCCTTGGCTTCGAAGAAGTCGCTCGGGTCGTCGAAGGCTTGCTGCGGAGCGTTCCAGGTCAGCGACAACATGTACTGCTTGTCGTGGATCAGGCCGCCGCTGCCGTATTTCTGCGAGGCGTCGGAGCGGGTGCGGCCGTCGCTGGCGTAGAGGCTGCCGTGGCCCTCGGTGAAGACTTCGTCGATGTACTTTTTCACGATCCAGGGCGCGCCCATCCACCAGCCCGGCATCTGGTAGACGATCACGTCGGCCCAGAGGAACTTGGCCACTTCTTCCTTGATGTCGTAGCCCTCGTCGATGTGGGTGACTTTCACGTCCACGCCGCCACGGTCCAGCACCGCCACCGCGGCTTCATGCAGGGTCGCGTTATAACGACCGTCGGAGTGGGCGAACTTCTTGCCACCGTTGAGCAACAGTACTTTTTTCATGATCCAGCCTCATCAGGAACAACCCTTTGGCGTTGCGCTGCAAGGCCGGGTCGAGAAGATTAAAAACGATGGGGCGGAGAATATCGTTGAAAGACGATATGAATAAGCGCGATCCCGGCAAAAAACATTTGACCAATACGCACGAATAGGCGGCGGATTCGTGTCGTAGAATTTTTAAAAATTCCCTTTCCCAGGAACCACACCATGTCCGAACAGCACGGTTTTATCCTCCACGCCAAGACCCGCCCGGAAATGTCCGAGGCCTTCGAGGCGTTGTTTCGCGCCTATGTCGAGCCAAGCCGCGCCGAACCCGGCTGCATCGAGTACCACATGCTGCGCGACCAGCAGGACCCGAGCCTGTTCATCTTCTATGAGATCTGGGAATCCCAGGCGCACCTGGACGTGCACTCCAACCTGCCGCACATGAAGGCGTTCTTCGACAAGCGCATGGATTACCTGGAACGCGACTTCGATATCCGCCGCATCGACATGCTCAGCCCGTCGTCCGCTAGCCGCTGAACGAAAAGTCGGCGAGGAAGGTCAGGCAAGGCCAAAACAGGCGAGGTACGGCCGGGGTCGCGCCTGACTGTAGGGGCCTACATGAGCATGCCGATCGGACTCGCGCACGAGCCTGTTTTTGCGTAGCGCCGGAGGTGCCCAGCATGCAGCACGGCCTGCGTAGCGCTGAAGGCGCCCAGCGCGCAGCCACTTTTCGTACAGAGCCTAGCCGCTGATCAACAGGTGGCCGCCAAGCAACCCCAGGCCACAAAAGAACACCCGCTTGAACAACAGGGCGCTGATGCGCTGGCGCAGCGCCTGGCCCAGCCACATGCCGAGTAGCGCCGGGATCAGCGCCAGCAACGAGGCGCTGAGTTCACCGCCGCCCAGGGCGCCGCGCCAGTACAGGCCGGCCGCCAGGGCCAGGGTCGAGACGGTGAACGACAGCCCCAGGGCCTGCACCAGTTCGTCCTTGTGCAACCCCAAGGCTTGCAGGTAAGGCACCGCCGGGATCACAAATACCCCGGTGGCCGAAGTGATGACGCCCGTCACCAGGCCACAGGCCGGGCCCAGCCAGGCTTCCATTCGCGGCCGCAGTCGCAGGGTCGGCAGCAGCAAGCCGCTCAGGGCATAAAGCAATAACGCCGCCCCCAACGCCCGCACCACCCAGCGCCCGCCGTCGATCCCCAACCACAGGCTGCCCAGGCCGGTGCCGATAACGATCGCCAGCAGCATCGGCCACAAACGCTTGAGCAAGCCCAGCAAGTGCCCGCCAAACGCCAGTTGCCAGACATTGGTCAGGGTCGCCGGAATGAGCAACAGCGCCGCAGCCTGCGTCGGTGCCATAGCCAGGCCGAGCAGGCCCATGGCGATGGTCGGCAGGCCGAGGCCGATCACGCCCTTGATCATGCCGGCCAGGACAAAGGTGCCGATCACCAGCAGGGACAGGAGCACACCGAGGTTCTGGTAAAACGCGAGGGAAGTGTTCATGGCGCTATCCTGCGCCTGCGGCGGTGGGCTGAAAATCTGCCATATACTGAGGCAGCCTCTTGCCTGGCCAGAGGCTGGAGATTTTCAGTGGCTGTGATGGCCCTATCGTGAGCAAGCTCGCTCCTACAGAAGACGGTCATCTGTAGGAGCGAGCTTGCTCGCGATAGCCGCGCAGCGGCGCTTTCAAGGGACCCCACCCATGCACTTCGACCTGACCGACCTGCGCCTGTACCTGAACATCCTCGACGCCGGCAATATCACCGCCGGCGCCAGCCGCAGCCATTTGTCCCTGGCCGCCGCCAGTGCGCGGATCCGCGCCATGGAAGCGTCCCTGGGCAGCGAATTCCTCCTGCGCGGCCGCCGTGGCGTCAGCCCGACACCCGCCGGCAAGGCCCTGGCCCAGCACGCACGCGGCCTGCTGCAACAGGCCGAACACCTGCAGCAGGACCTGGCCGAATACGCCCGGGGCGTCAAAGGCCAGGTGCGCCTGTTGTGCAACACCACGGCGATCACCGAATACCTGCCGGAGCCGCTGGCGGACTTTCTCTGCGCCCACCCCAACCTCGATATCGACCTGCAGGAACTGCCCAGCCTGCGCATCACCCACGCCCTGCGCCAGGGCGCGGCGGACCTGGGGATAGTGTCCGACGCGGTGGATACCCAGGACTTGCAGACCCTGGCCTTTCGCGACGACCCGCTGGTGCTGGTCCTGCCCGCCCGCCACCCGCTGGCGGACGCTCGGGCGGTGAGTTTCAACGACAGCCTGCACCACGACTATGTCGGCCTCGCCGCCCACAGCGCCCTGGCCGTGTACCTGGAAGAACAGGCCCTGCACCTGGGGCTGCGGATGCCGATCCGCATCCGCGCCGACGGCTTCGACGGGGTGCTGCGCATGGTCGCCCGGGGCGCCGGGCTGGCGGTGGTGCCCCGGGCCGCCGTCGAACGCCGGGGGGCGGATGCCTCGCTCAAAGCGCTACCGCTGGTGGAGGCCTGGGCACAACGCAAGTTGCTGCTCTGCGCCCGCGACTTCAACGCCCTGCCGCCCTATGCCAAGGCCCTCTTGAAAACCCTGGGGCAGCTGTAGGAGCAGCCGGTCGACGCTCGATTGCTCGCGATCCGCGGTGGATGGCCGCTACGCGGATCGCGAGCAAGCTCGCTCCTACAGGTTTTGGGTCAGACCTTGGACAGCGCCCCTGCCGGCGCCCGGGATTTCCTGAAGAACAGCCAGTACGCCAGGGTCAGGATCGCCAGGAACGGCACGCCGAACACCAGGGTCATCTTGAAGGCCTCGGTGAAGTAGGTGGTGATCATCACTGCGCCCATCAGCACCAGGCCCAGCAACGTGCTCCAGGGGAACAGGCGCATGCGGAACGACAGCGGCTGCTCGCCATGACGCTGGTGGTAACGGCGGAAGCAGTAGTGGGTGAGAAAGATCATGAACCAGGTGAAGATCGCGCCGAACATCGAGATCGCCATCATCAGGGTGAACGAGCTTTCCGGGTACAGCACGTTGATCAGGGTCGCCAGGCCGATGCCGGAACTAGACAGCAACAAAGCGTTCAGCGGGATGCCGCTCTTGCTCAGGGCGCCCATGGACTTGGGGGCATAACCACCGCGGGACAGGCTGAACATCATGCGCGTGGTGATGTACAGCTGGCTGTTCATGGCCGACAGCGCGGCGATCAGGATCACGAAGTTCATCACCCCGGTGGCACCGGGAATGCCGAGGGTCTGCATCACCGTGACGAATGGGCTCTGGGCCTTGCCGGCCTGGGCCCAGGGCACGATGGCCAGCATCAGCGCCAGGGTCAGCAGGTAGAACACCACCAGCCGCACCATGGTCGCGCGAAAGGCCTTTTTCACCGCGCGCTGCGGGTCCTCGGCCTCGCCGGCGGCCACCGCGATCATCTCCACGCTCAGGTAGCTGAAGATCGAGACGATCACTGCGATCCACATGCCCTGCATACCGTTGGGGAAAAAGCCGCCGTGGGCGCTGTAGTTGTGCAAACCGTAGTCGGCATTGCCGGAGCCGAACACAACGTACACCGCGAGGATGATGAAGCCGACGATGGCGGCGATCTTGATGGTGGAGAACCAGTACTCGAAGTTGCCGAAGGTTTTCACGCTGATGGCGTTGAGCAGGATCAGCACGCTGGAGAAAGAGACGATCCACACCCATTCCGGCACGTGGGCGAACCAGTACTTCATGTACATGGCGATGGCCGTGACCTCGGCGCCGACCGCCAGGACGATGGCCGCCCAGTAGGCATAGCGCACCAGGAACCCGGCCAGCGGGCTGATGTAGAACTCGGCGTAGGCGCCGAAGGAACCGGAGGTGGAATGGGCCACGGTCATTTCCGCCAGGCAGCCCATCAGCAGCAGGGTGATCAGCGCGCCGATGGCGTAGCTGAGCAGCACGCTGGGGCCGGCGTAACCGATGGCGTAGGCACTGCCCATGAACAGCCCGGTGCCGATTGCCCCGCCGATGGCGATCATGCTCATCTGCCCGGCCGTGAGCTGGCGGCGCAAGCCCTGTTCACGGTTGGAAATCGCTGCAAAACCCTTGTTGGTCGTGGTCACGTTCATCAGCCTCTTATTATTGTGTGCACGCGTTGATCGGTGTCGCGAGCCGTCCCTGGCCGGTTGTGGTATCGCCCTGTAGCCGCTGCCGCAGGCTGCGCTCGAGGCCGCAGGACTCGCATTTCCAGGCGCCGCGGTCTATCAGGCAGACCGTGGACTCCGGGCTTGCGACGGCTGCGCCGCCGATCGCAGCCTGCGGCAGCGGCTACAGCGGTGGGTGGAAACCGGGTTCAGGTCACGCTGTGGCGGATCTGGAACCGCGGCTCGGCCCAGGTTTTTTCGTCGAGGATTTCACCGAGGATCTGCACCGCGTCCCAGACTTCGCTGAAGCGGGTGTACAGCGGCGTGAAGCCGAAGCGCATGATCCGCGGTTCGCGGTAGTCGCCGATCACGCCCCGGGCGATCAGGGCCTGGATCACCGCATAACCTTCGGGGTGCTCGAAGCTGACATGGCTGCCGCGCTTGTCGTGTTCGCGCGGGGTCACCAGCTTCAGGCCGTGGGCCGCACAGCGTTGCTCCACCAGTTCGATGAACAGGTCGGTCAGGGCCAGGGACTTGCGGCGCAGGCTGGCCATGTCGGTCTGCTCGAAGATCTCCAGGCCGCACTCGACCATGGCCAGCGAGGTGATCGGCTGGGTGCCGCACAGGTAGCGGGCGATGCCGCTGCTCGGCCGGTATTGCGCTTCCATGTCGAACTGCCGCGCATGGCCGAACCAGCCGGCCAGCGGCTGCCGGACCAGGTCGCAGAGCGCCGGCGAGACCCAGGCGAAGGCCTGGGAGCCCGGGCCGCCGTTGAGGTATTTGTAGGTGCAGCCGATGGCGTAGTCGGCGCCGGCCCGCTTCAGGTCCACCGGCACCGCGCCGGCGGAGTGGGCCAGGTCCCACAGGCTCAGTGCGCCGCATTCGTGGGTCAGCGCGGTAACCGCCGGCATGTCGTGCATATAGCCGGTCTTGTAGTTGACGTGGGTGAGCATGACCACCGCGGTGTCTTCGCCGATGGCCCGGGGCAGCTCCTCGGGGCTGTCCACCAGGCGCAGGGAATAACCCTGCTGGAGCATCTCGGTCAGGCCTTCGGCGATGTACAGGTCAGTGGGAAAGTTGCTGCTCTCGCTGACGATCACCCGCCGCTGCGGCGCCTTGAGCGCCTGCACCCGCAAGGCCGCGCCGAGCACCTTGAACAGGTTGATCGAGGTGGTATCGGTGATCACCACTTCGTTGGCATCGGCGCCGATCAGTTTGGCCAGGCGGTCGCCCAGGCGCTGCGACAGGTCGCGCCAGCCGGCGGTGTTCCAGCTGCGGATCAGGCCATTGCCCCATTCCTCGGCAATCACCTGTTGCGCCCGTTGCAGGGCCGCGACCGGGCGCGCGCCGAGGGAGTTGCCGTCGAGATAGATCACCCCGTCGGGCAGCGCGAACTGGTGGCGCAGCGGTGCCAGCGGGTCCTGTGCGTCGAGGGCCAGGCAGTGGTTTCTTGTTGTCATGGGAGGTCCTGTTTTCACTATGGCGTACGGCAGCACACAACGCCGGGGGCGGCATCGGCGGCTGCGCGGTGAAGAAATAATGAACGAAGCCCTGGAGAATTTTCGTGCAAAATGCGCTATGAGAGCGGCACAACCTCGAAGATTATTCGACTACAACTTAAAAAAACGCGGATAAATGCCAACCATGATTCTCGACTCGACGGACCTGCGAATCCTGCACTTCCTGCAACAGGACGGCCGTATCAGCAACCAGGAACTGGCGGAGAAAGTCGCCCTCTCGCCCTCGGCCTGCCTGCGGCGCCTGCGCCTGCTGGAGGGCGAAGGCATCATCAGCGGCTATCGCGCGGTGCTCAACGCCGAGCGCCTGGGGATCGAGCTGGAGGCCATCGTCCATGTGTCGCTGCGCCAGGACGTGGCGGACTGGCACGAAACCTTTATCAAGAAGGTCCAGCAGTGGCCGGAAGTGGTGACCGCCTATGTGATCACCGGCGCCAGCAACTATGTGCTGCGGGTCCAGGCGCGCAACCTCAAGCACTTCTCGGATTTCATCGTCAATCACCTGAACCGCACGTCCGGGGTCACCGACATCCGCTCGGAAATCGTCCTGCAGAAAATCAAGGAACAGGACGGTCTGCTGGATCTGGTGCTGCGCAAGTAAGCCCTAGAAACCGCCCAGGCGCCGCGCATCGTGGCGCTGCAGGGTGGTGCTGGGCGGCTCGCCGAACAGCTTGCGGTATTCGGCGGAGAACCGCCCCAGATGGCTGAAGCCCCAGCCCAGGGCGATTTCGGAAATGGTCCGCGCCGAGCCGTGTTCGAGGATCTCTTGGCGCACCGCGTTGAGCCGGTACTTCTTCAGGTAGACCATCGGCGACAGGGCGAAATACTTCTTGAAGGCCTCGAACAACTTGAAGCGCGAGACCCCGGCGGCGGCTTCCAGGTCCTCCAGGCACAACGGCTCGCGGGCGTTGGCGTGAATGTACTGGCGGGCGCGGACCAGGTAGTGGGGCAACTTGACCTCCAGCACCTCGCGCAGCTGGGCCGAGTAGTTGTTCGGCTGGGCGAGGATCAGGCCCTTGATCAAGGCGCTTTCCAGGTCGCGGGTGAAGGCCAGCTGTTCGTACAGCTCGCTGCTGCGCTCCAGTTCGGCGATGAAATAGCGCGCCATGCGCCACCAGGACGCCGACGCCCCTTCCACCGCATCCATCACCGACTCGAAACGCAGCGGCGCTTCCGGCGGGCGTTGCAGCAAGGCCTCCAGCGCTTCGCTCATGGCCGCCCGGGTAATCACCACCTGGACTTTGCGGCAATCGCCGGAGATCGCCAGCACCTGGCTCTCGTTGGGCGCGACGATCACTCCCTGGTCGCGGTTGGAACGCAGCAGCCGGCCATCCTTGCTCAACTCCTGGTCGCCACTCAGCGGCAGGCTCAGGCTGTAGCTGCTGAAGCGCTCGGCGTCTTCGATATCGATGGTGACGTCGGTACCGTATTCGATGGTGCCCAGGGTCGTGGCCCGCGACTTGAACACGTTGGCGCTGTGATGAAAGCGGATGCGCTCGGGGCTGCTGGTTTCGAGCCGGTGCGGCCCGCAAATGCCGGACATCCAGCTTCTCGCCCCCTCGAGGTCGTAGCGATCGATACGAATATCGCGAAACTGCGAATCAGCCTTGCTATTCATCACGGCGCACCCACGGCAATATTTTTTGCGCGCTCTGACGGCGCGTCTGATTTGAAGTACTGACCTGCAAGAGCAAGTTTTGCGCCACCGCCCGGCACTGCCAACCGACTGGATAGCAATCGCCAACTAAGTGGATAGAACCCGTCCACCCGGTGCGCAAACCCCACGCAAGACTGCGCCAAACAGTAGCTCATCGCGACATCGCGGTGCAGCCGTTGATCGGCTGGGGCGCCGGCCGTGGGTATTCCCGCTACACCCGAACGCCGCCCCGTAGCCGCTGCCGCAGGCTGCGACCGGCTCGGTCCGCGTTCGGGCGCAGCAGGCGTAAAACCGCGTATCGCGGTGTTCCTGTCGGATCGTGTGTTCAGGTTTTGCGGCGACTGCGTCGCCGATCGCAACCTGCGGCAGCGGCTACAGGTGGCCGGGCAATTTTGTGGATGGCCTTGGCCAACTAAGCGGATAGCCACCACTGCCCCGCACTCTCTCTAATGCATGCACCGATTGGCCTGAACAAGAAAGGTACTCACTCATGAGTGGTGCAAGAAACACAGAACAATGGAAAAGCTTCATCGACGGCTGCCTGGACTTTCGTCCGGACGAGGGCGTATTCCGCATTGCCCGGGACATGTTCACCGAGCCCGAGCTGTTCGACCTGGAGATGGAACTGATCTTCGAGAAGAACTGGATCTACGCCTGTCACGAAAGCGAACTGGCCAACAACCACGACTTCGTCACGATGCGCGCCGGGCGCCAGCCGATGATCATTACCCGCGACGGCGAAGGCCGGCTCAACGCGCTGATCAACGCCTGCCAGCACCGCGGCACCACCCTGACCCGGGTCGGCAAGGGCAACCAGTCCACCTTCACCTGCCCGTTCCACGCCTGGTGCTACAAGAGCGACGGGCGCCTGGTGAAGGTCAAGGCGCCGGGGGAATACCCCGAAGGGTTCGACAAGGCCACCCGCGGCCTGAAGAAGGCCCGCATCGACAGCTACAAAGGCTTTGTCTTCATCAGCCTCGACGTCCACGCCGACAACGCCCTGGAGGACTTCCTCGGCGACGCCAAGGTGTTCTTCGACATGATGGTCGCCCAGTCGCCCACCGGTGAACTGGAAGTCCTGCCCGGCAAGTCCGCCTACACCTACGACGGCAACTGGAAACTGCAGAACGAGAACGGCCTCGACGGTTATCACGTGAGCACCGTGCACTACAACTACGTGGCCACGGTGCAGCACCGCCAGCAGGTCAACAGCGAAAACGGCGGCGCCAGCGCCACCCTCGACTACAGCAAGCTCGGCGCCGGCGACGCCAATACCGACGACGGCTGGTTCGCCTTCAACAACGGCCACAGCGTGCTGTTCAGCGACATGCCCAACCCGTCGGTGCGCTCCGGCTACGCCAGCATCATGCCGCGGCTGGTGGAAGAGTACGGCCAGGAAAAGGCCGAATGGATGATGCACCGCCTGCGCAACCTCAACATCTACCCGAGCCTGTTCTTCCTCGACCAGATCAGCTCGCAGCTGCGGATCATCCGCCCGCTGGCCTGGAACAAGACCGAGATCGTCAGCCAGTGCATCGGGGTCAAGGGCGAGTCCGACGCCGACCGGGAAAACCGCATCCGCCAGTTCGAGGACTTCTTCAACGTCTCGGGCATGGGCACCCCCGACGACCTGGTGGAGTTCCGCGAAGCCCAGCGCGGCTTCCAGGGCCGCCTGGAACGCTGGAGCGATATCTCGCGCGGCAGCCACCGCTGGGAAACCGGGCCGACCCGCAACAGCGAGGCCATCGGCATCCAGCCGGCCATGACCGGCACCGAATTCACCCACGAAGGGCTGTACGTCAACCAGCACCGCAACTGGCAGAAATTCCTCCTCGACGGGCTGGCCAGACAATCCCTGAAACTGCGAGAGGTGTGAACATGAGTGCGCCACTGCAATACCGTATCGAGCAGTTTTTCTACCGCAAGTCCGAGCTGTGCGACGCCCAGGACTGGGACGCCTACCTCGAACTCTTCGACCCGCAGAGCGAGTTCCACCTGCCGCAGTGGGACTCCGAGCATGTCTACACCACCGACCCGAAGCGCGGCATGTCGCTGATCTACTACGCCAACCGCTCGGGCCTGGAAGACCGGGTGTTCCGTATCCGCACCGGCAAGGCCGCCTCGACCATTCCGATGCCGCGCACCCTGCACAACATCAGCAACGTGCGGATCGCCGGGCAGGCCGATGGCTGCCTGCAAGTGCGGCTGAACTGGCACACGCTGTTCTATCGCCTGGCCACCGCCGAGCAGTTCTTCGGCCATGCCACCTACAACCTCAAGCCCCATGGCGACAGCTGGCTGATCACCCGCAAGCATGTGCTGCTGCTCAACGACACCATCAATTCGGTGCTCGACTTCTACCACCTCTGACGGAGACCGGGCATGAACCACAAGGTCGCGTTCAGCTTTGCCGATGGCAAGACGCTGTTCTTCCCTGTAAACGCCAACGAAATACTGCTCGACGCCGCCCTGCGCAACGGCATCAAGATCCCCCTCGACTGCCGCGAAGGCGTCTGCGGCACCTGCCAGGGCCGCTGCGAATCGGGCACCTACAGCCAGGACTACGTGGACGAGGAAGCCCTCTCCAGCGCGGACCTGGAGCAGCGCAAGATGCTCAGTTGCCAGACCCGGGTGCAGTCCGATGCCACCTTCTACTTCGACTTCGACTCCAGCCTGTGCAGCGCCGCGGGGCCCGCACAGCTGGGCGGCACGGTCAGCGAGGTGCGCCAGGTATCCGACAGCACGGCGATCCTGCAACTGCAGCTCGACCAGGATCAGCCGACGCTGGACTTCCTGCCGGGGCAGTACGCCCGGCTGTCGGTCCCCGGCACGTCGAGCCAGCGCTCCTACTCGTTCGCCAACCGCTCGGGCTGCCAGCAACTGCAATTCCTCGTGCGCCTGCTGCCCGACGGGGCCATGAGCAACTACATCCGCGAACGTTGCCAGGTCGGCGACCGCATCGAACTGGAGGCACCGCTGGGCGCCTTCTACCTGCGCCATATCGTCCGGCCGCTGGTGCTGGTGGCCGGCGGCGCCGGATTGTCGGCGCTGCTGGCGATGCTCGAACAACTGGTCGCCGACGGCTGCAGCCAGCCGGTGCACCTGTACTACGGGGTGCGCAACGTCGCCGACCTGTGCGAAACCGCGCGTATCGAGGCTTATGCCAGCCAATTGCCGGGCTTTCGCTACACTGCGGTGATCAGCGAGCCGACAGCGGACTGGCCGGGCAAGCGCGGTTATATCGCCGAGCATTTCGATTGCAGCGAACTGCGCGATAGCCCGGTGGACATGTACGTCTGCGGACCGCCACCGATGGTCGAGTCGATCAAGAACTGGTTGCAAGATCAGCAACTTGAGAGCGTTCAGCTGTATTACGAGAAGTTCACCGAGAGTAATATCTGAGCCGTCCGCCGTCAGCCGCGATCTGGCCGCGAATACGGACAGATCCGATAACAATGAGAAGAGAGCGTGATTAGTGGATGAGATCCTGAAACCCGGCGAACTCAAGCGTGGCTTGAAGAACCGCCATATTCAGCTGATTGCCCTGGGCGGGGCGATCGGCACCGGGCTGTTCCTTGGCTCCGCCGGCGTGCTCAAGTCCGCCGGCCCTTCGATGATCCTCGGTTACGCGATTGCCGGGTTCATCGCCTTCCTGATCATGCGCCAGCTCGGCGAGATGATTGTCGAGGAACCGGTGGCCGGGTCCTTCAGCCACTTCGCGCACAAATACTGGGGCGGTTACTTCGGCTTTCTCGCCGGCTGGAACTACTGGGTGCTGTACGTGCTGGTGGGCATGGCCGAACTCACGGCCGTGGGCAAGTACGTGCAGTTCTGGTGGCCGGAAATCCCGTCCTGGGTCAGTGCGGCGGCGTTCTTCGTGCTGGTCAACCTGATCAACATGATGAACGTGAAGTTCTTCGGGGAGGCCGAGTTCTGGTTCGCCATCATCAAGGTGGTGGCCATCATCGGCATGATCGCCCTGGGCTGCTACATGCTCGCCAGCGGCAGCGGCGGCCCGCAGGCCGCGGTGAGCAACCTGTGGAGCCACGGCGGGTTCTTCCCCAATGGCGGCACCGGCCTGCTGATGGCCATGGCCTTCATCATGTTTTCCTTCGGCGGCCTGGAGCTGGTGGGCATCACCGCCGCCGAGGCCAGCGAGCCACGCAAGGTGATCCCCAAGGCGATCAACCAGGTGGTGTACCGGGTGCTGATCTTCTACGTCGGCGCCCTCACCGTGCTGCTGTCGCTGTACCCCTGGGACCAGTTGCTGCAGACCCTCAACGCCTCCGGCGACTCCTACAGCGGCAGCCCGTTCGTGCAGATCTTTGCCCTGATCGGCAGCGACACCGCGGCGCACATCCTCAACTTCGTGGTCCTGACCGCGGCGCTGTCGGTCTACAACAGCGGCGTGTACTGCAACAGCCGCATGCTCTACGGCCTGGCCGAACAGGGCGACGCGCCCAGGGCGATGATGAAGCTGAACAAACAAGGGGTGCCATTGCTGGCCCTGGGCGTTTCGGCGCTGATTACCCTGCTCTGCGTGGTGGTCAACTACCTGGCGCCGCAGGAAGCGCTGGAGCTGCTGATGGCCCTGGTCGTCGCGTCCCTGATGATCAACTGGGCGCTGATCAGCCTGACCCACCTGAAGTTCCGCAAGTCCATGGGCCAGCAAGGCATAGTGCCGTCGTTCAAGACCTTCTGGTTCCCGTTCAGCAACTACCTGTGCCTGGCCTTCATGCTGATGATCATCAGCGTGATGCTGATGATTCCCGGGATCCGGGTTTCGGTCTACGCCATCCCGGTCTGGGTCGCGCTGATCTGGGCGTTCTACCGCCTGCGGGTGGCCAGGGCCGGTACTCGGGTGGTGGCCTGATCATCGGCGGCACATGACCCTGTAGCCGCTGCCGCAGGCTGCGATCGACCGGTACGGTCGCAGCGATCTTGAGGACGCCGGAGGTCCTGCGCCCAGCGTGGCCCGGACCATCGCAGCCTGCGGCAGCGGCTACAGGGGTTGGCATGAACGCAAAGGCCCGGCATTCGATGAATGCCGGGCCTTTTTGCTGGCCTGCCGCTTACAGCGTCGAGCGCACGCGCCACAGCTCGGGGAACAAGACGGTGTCGAGCATCTTGCGCAGGTAGCCGACGCCTTCGGTGCCGCCGGTGCCGGGCTGGAAGCCGATGATGCGCTCCACCGTGGTCACATGGCGGAAGCGCCACTGGCGGAAGGAGTCCTCCAGGTCGATGAACTTCTCTGCCAGCTGGTACAGGTCCCAGTAGCGCGACGGGTCGGTGTAGACCTCGCGCCAGGCGGCCTCCACCGACGCATCATGCTGGGTCGGCGCCTGGCTGTTCAGGGCCAGGCGCTCGGGGTCGATGGCCAGCCCCGCCTTGGCCATCAGGCCGATGGCTTCGTCGTACAGCGACGGCGTGGCGATCGCCAGTTCCAGTTCCTCGAGCAGTTCCGGGCGATGGGCATGGGGGCGCAGCAAGGTCGCGCTCTTGTTGCCGAGGATGAACTCGATCTCGCGGTACTGGAACGACTGGAAGCCCGACGAGTGCCCCAGGTACGGGCGGATCGACTTGTATTCGGACGGGGTCATGGTCGCCAGCACCGCCCAGGCGTGCACCAGCTGGTCGAAGATCCGCGACACCCGCGCCAGCATCTTGAACGCCGGCGGCAGTTGGCCCTGATGCACATGCTCGCGAGCCGCCTTGAGCTCGTGCAGCATCAGCTTCATCCACAGCTCCGAGGTCTGGTGCTGGATGATGAAGAGCATTTCGTTGTGGTCCGGCGACAAGGGGTGCTGGGCATTGAGGATGCGCCCCAGGTCCAGGTAGTCGCCGTAGCTCATGGAGTCGGAAAAATTCAGCTCGGCGTTGTGCCAGTTGTCGGGCGGCGGGCTGTTCGAATACGGACATTGACTCATCGCGTGGGCTCCTCATGTCAGGTCGCGGCTGGTCGATCACCCGGCGCCGGCCTTGATCGAGGGCGTGCGGGGTCGAAGCTTCGTTGTTATCAATACTATTGTAGGAATTATCGCGGCAAAGGCCGCAGGATGGCGCGCACCGGGCTCGCATCCAGATGAGCGAAACGCAGGGGCAGCGCGATCAGTTCGTAATCGCCTTCGGCCACTTCGTCGAGCACGATGCCTTCGAGAATCGCCAGGCCATGGCGGGCCACGGCGTTATGGGCATCCATGGTTTTCGATTGCTGCGGGTCGAGGGACGGGGTGTCGATGCCGATCAGGCGCACACCATGGCGAGCCAGCAGCTCGACGGTCTCCTTGGCCACGGCGCTGAAGTCCGGGTCCCAGGTGCTCAACGGCGCCTGGCGATAGGTGCGCAGCAACACCCGCTCGGGCAGGTTGTCGAGGCGACCTTCCAGGTGTCGGGGCAATACCAGCGGGCCGCAGCCCAGGCAATGCACGACCCGGCACGGGCCGAGGTAGACGTCCAGCGGCACCTCGCCGATCGGCGCGCCCTCGGCGCTGTAGTGCAGCGGCGCATCGACATGGGCCCCGGTGTGCGGCGACAGGGTGATGCGCCCGACATTCACCGGGCACTCGGGTCCGTACTGCCAGACCCGCTCTTCCTGGAACGGCGTATCGCCGGGCCAGGTCGGGGTCGCGGTACTCAGGGGCGGGCTGATATCCCACCAGCTTGGGGTTGTGTTCATAGCGCTGCTCTCGGCCACTTCGACCTGAATCATACGAGCGATGCCCGTGAAGATTCTTGCGAAATGCTCCGGCGACCGCGGAATCTTTCGCATGAACTGCCAGGAAATCACTGATTCACGCTCGGAAATTTCAAGGCAAACCGCGGCAACACTTCACGGGCGAGTACTGCGTTTCTGGGCACCCCGATGTCGAGTACAGACAACTGGCCCGGTGCCGGGCGCTATAGGGTGCGACTTCAGTTCCCAGCCAAGACCCCGGAGTCCTCATGACCGCGACTGCCCCCATCACCGTTCTGCGCGACACACACCCGCTGCCGGTGCTCGATGCCTGCAAATGGGAAAAACTCGAAGGCGACCCGCACACCGTCAACCTCAACGCCTATACCAGCGAAGACGGCAGCAAGATCATGGGCACCTGGATCTGCACGCCCGGCAAATGGCGGGTGGACTATGTGAAATGGGAGTACTGCCATTTCCAGGAAGGCTACTGCGTGATCACCCCGGACGGCATGGAGCCGGTCCACCTGCGCGCCGGCGATATCTTCGTGGTCGAACCCGGGATGAAAGGCACCTGGGAAGTGGTCGAGACCGTGCGCAAGTATTTCGTTTTCGCCTGACGAATCTCAGGAAAGGAGAGAAACAAATGCTTCGATACAGGTTGCTGCCATCCCTGTCGAGGAACTGCTTCTCTTCCTTTCTCCCGCCAGGCCGCCCCCTGAAACCTACAAAACCAAGCCTCAGGCCCCAAGACGTGAACGCAGGACATCCGCACGCTCGCGAATTTTTTCGCCCTTTCCTTCCACCAATTTAGTGAAGGCGATGATGTCTGCCTTACGCTTTTGAATAGTGTCGCGCTGCATATGACTCAGCAGCACCAATGAGTTGTAAATACCATTGCCATTGGACGTATTGCCGCTGCCATAGGCGATGACTGCTGGGATCAAGAGTTCGTCGCTTCCCCATGACGCCAGCAACTGCTGGTAGCCATCCACTCGCTGACGAGCATCGTCGCTAAACATCTGCCTGATCAGTGCATCCCGTCGCTCGCCCAGTGCGTCAGTAGCATAGGCCGCCTCGACGGGCGCCTTGGTATTCTCGGCAACCACTCGAACGAGGGTCGGGCCATAGTCCGGAGCGGCAACCAACAGCGCCCGTACTGCAAACTCACTGCGCCTTTGATCACTCCCCATCAAGGGCTCGAAGAACTTAGAGACCAGCTCGGCTTGCTTGATCTTGGATTCGGCCACCGCTCGAATGTCCGCCACTGCCGTAGCAGTGCTCTGAGAGTAGTAGGAGTAAAACCCACCCACTCCTGCAATAGTGATCGGTATCAGCGCCGAGCAAGCGACACCAAACTTGTCCCAACCGTCTTTTCCTCGATCCTTGAGCTTCGCTACCTCTGACTCCAGCCTTGCGATCTGCTCTTCCGTTGTCATATTGGCTCTCCTGTCGAAGCTCAGCGCTCATGAATCAGCCTTGCAGCTCTGCCGTCCACTGTCGCCTTCAGATTGACTGTAGATCCCAATCAACAAATGACTTGTAACCGATCAGAATAATGAGAATAACCAGTGACTTCGCGGTGTTACCGTGAGCGCAGCAAATCCGCATGGCTTCCGGCTGCATATGCAAAAAACCGGGAGCCCACCCGACGTGAGTCCCGGAAAGTTTGCAGCGTTCACAGGGGGTGGCGCAGCCCGCGCTCTTTAGAGAGCGCCGGCTGCGCAGTGCCTAGGTCGGCTTGCGATAGCTGTTGACGATGGCCGAGAAGTCCATGCCCCCTTCTCCGCGCAGGCTCATGGCCTGGTACAGCTGCTGCGCCACGGCGCCCAGCACCACGGGCTGGTGCGCCTGGCGGGCAGCCTCGGTGGCCAGGCCCAGGTCCTTGAGCATCAGTTCCGCGCCGAAACCGCCGGTGTAGCCGCGAGCCGCCGGGGCGGTTTCGATCACCCCGGGCCAGGGGTTGTAGGTATCGGAACTCCAGCAGCGCCCGGTGGAGCTGTTGATGATGCCCGCCAGCACCTTGGTGTCGATGCCCAGGGCATCGCCCAGGGCCATGGCCTCGCTGACGCCGATCATCGAAATACCCAGCAGCAGGTTGTTGCAGATCTTGGCGATCTGCCCGGTCCCTACTTCACCGCAGTGCACGATATTGCGGCCCATCTGCGCCAGCACCGGCTGCAGGGTGGCGAACAGTTCGGCGCTGGCGCCGACCATGAAGGTCAGGGTGCCCGCCGCTGCGCCGCCGGTGCCTCCGGACACCGGCGCGTCGGCCATGGCCACGCCTTGCCTGGCGGCGGCCGCGGCCACGTCGCGGGCGGTCTGCGGGTCGATGGTGCTGCAATCCACCGCCGGTGTGCCATGGGCGATACCCGCCAGCACCCCGTCGTCGCCCAGCCAGACGCTGCGCACATGGGGCGCGGCCGGCAGCATGGTGATCACCAGCTCGCTGTCTTCGGCGGCAGCGCGCGGCGAGGTACTGATGCTGCCACCCAGTTCGGCCAGTTCGTTGAGCACGGCCTGGTTCAGGTCGAACAGGTTCAACCGATGCCCGGCCTTGAGCAGGTTGCGCGCCATGGGCGCGCCCATGTTGCCCAGACCGATGAATGCGATTTTCATGAGCCGACTCCTCAACGCAAATGGATGGTGGTGTTCACGCCATCGTTGACACTGTCATCGTCGAACCAGCGACTGGTGACGGTCTTGGTCTGGGTATAGAACTGCACCACTTGTTTGCCATAGGGCCCCAGATCGCCCAGCTTGGAACCACGGGAACCGGTGAAGCTGAAGAACGGTACCGGCACCGGGATCGGGATGTTGATCCCGACCTGGCCGACATCGATTTCGCTCTGGAACTTGCGGGCGGCCGCGCCGCTCTGGGTGAACAGGCCGGTGCCATTGCCGAAGGGGTTGCTGTTGACCAGGGCGATGGCCTGGTCGAGGGTGTCCACTTCCAGCACCACCAGCACCGGGCCGAAGATTTCCTGGGTGTAGATCTGCATGTCGGTGGTCACCCCGGAGAACAGGGTCGGGCCGACGAAGTTGCCCTGCTCGAACCCCGGCACCTTGACGTCGCGACCGTCCAGCTCCAGCTTGGCGCCTTCCTTGATGCCGCTTTCGATCAGGCTCAGCACACGCTCCTTGGCGCGCTTGGAAATCAGCGGCCCGACATCGGTGCCCGGCTCGCTGCCGGCATTCACCTTGAGTTTCTGCGCCAGCGCCTTGAGATCCGGCAGCCATTGTTTCGCCGCGCCCACCAGGACCACCACCGAGGTGGCCATGCAACGCTGGCCGGCCGCGCCGAACCCGGCACCGACCAGGGCATTGAGCGCCTGTTCGCGGTTGGCGTCGGGCAGCACCACGGCGTGGTTCTTCGCACCCATCATCGACTGCACGCGCTTGCCGTGTTTGCCCGCCAGGTCGTAGACGTGGGTGCCCACCGCGGTGGAACCGACGAACGACACCGCCTTGATGTGCGGGTGGGTGCACAGCTTGTCCACCACGTCCTTGCCGCCATGCACCACGTTGAGCACGCCAGGCGGAATGCCGGCTTCCAGCGCCAGTTCCACCAGCAGCATGGTCGACAGCGGGTCCTGTTCCGAAGGCTTGAGCACGAAGGTGTTGCCGCAGGCGATGGCCATCGGGAACATCCACAGCGGAATCATCGCCGGGAAGTTGAACGGGGTGATCCCGGCGCAAACGCCGATCGGTTGGCGCAGGGTGTAGGTATCGACGCCGCCGGCGACGTTCTCGGCGAACTCGCCCATCTGCAGGCTGCCGATCGAGCAGGCATGCTCGACCACCTCCAGGCCACGGAAAATGTCGCCTTCGGCATCGGCGATGGTCTTGCCCTGTTCGGCGCTGAGCACCTGGGCAATGCGCTTGGAGTGCTCGCGGATCAGCGCCTGCAGCTTGAGCATGATGCGCATCCGCGCGCCGATCGGGGTCAGCTTCCAGGTCTGGAAGGCGCGCTGCGCGGCTTCGATGGCGGCGTCGACTTCATCCGCCGTGGCGAAAGGCACCTTGGCCAGCACCTGCTGGGTGGCCGGGTTGGTGATGTCGTGCCACTCGCTGGTCCGGGATTCGACCCACTGGCCGTCGATCAGCAGCTTGACCTGCTGCAAGGTGGTGCCGTCGGGATTGAGGGATGCGTTCATACGGGTCTCCTGACTTCTTGAGGTTCTTATGCAGGGAGCCAAGGCGTGGGACCGCCTTGAAATGAGGCGTGCGTCGCGAGTTGGTTGTCGGACTGTTTTTGGAGTATAGATGTGCAAACTTCTAATAAGAACGCATATAAAAGCCGGTCCATCATGCAAAAAAACATCACCTCCCTCGGCTCGTTGAACTGGGACGACCTGAAGTTTTTCCTCGAAGTGGCCCGTACCCGCAAGGCCAGCAGCGCGGCCAAGCGCCTGGCGGTGGACTACACCACGGTGTCGCGGCGCATCGGCTCGCTGGAAGGCGCGCTGGGCACCCTGCTGTTCGAAAAGTCCCGGACCAACGGCTTTGTCCTGACCGCCGAGGGCCAGCGCTTGCTGGGTTATGCCGAGTCGATCGAAAGCACCCTGCACATGGCCTGCGAACAGGTCTCGGGCTCGGGCGTGGCCCTGTCCGGCCATGTGCGCATGGGCTGCACCGAAGGTTTCGGCAGCTTTTTCATCACCCCGCAGTTGAGCCACTTCGTCGACGCCTACCCGGCGATCTCGGTGGATATCCTGCCGCTGCCGCACTTCATCAGCCTGTCCAAGCGCGAAGCCGACATCGTCATCGCCCTGGAGCGCCCGGAGCACGGCCCCTACGTCTGCTGCAAGCTCTGCGACTACCGCCTGCAGCTCTATGCGACCCAGGAATACCTCGACCAGCACTCACCGATCCGCCGCCCGGCGGACTTGAGCGAGCATCAATTCATCAGCTACGTGGACGACCTGGCGTTCAGCTCGGAGCTCTTGTACCTGGCCAATGTACTGCCCGGCGCCAGCGCCAACCTGCGCAGCACCAGCGTCATCGCACAATACGTGGCGGCGCAGCAAGGACGCTCGCTGGCGATCCTGCCGTGCTTCCTGGCAGCCCAGGACCCACGCCTGCTACCAGTGCTGCCGGAGGAAATAGACATCACCCGGCAGTTCTGGATGTACTGCCGCGAAGACCTGCGCAAGCTCAAGCGGATCACCCTGCTGTGGGACTACATACGCAACGTGACCGAACAGAATCAGGGCCTGCTGATGGGGCAGAGCCGGGGGATGGTGTTTGCCGATTAGTCGGCGATGACCACGATCGAGACGCGACGGTTTTCGGTACGTCCGGCCATCGTGCTGTTGGAAGCCACCGGTTCGCTGCTGCCCAGACCGCGCAGCTGGATGTTTTCTTCGCGCATGCCCGTGGCCACCAGCACCTTGCTCACGCTTTTCGCCCGACGCAGGGACAGTTGCTGGTTGTAGGTTTCCTTGCCCGAGGCATCGGTGTGGCCATCGACCCGGACCTTGTCGATGTGCACGCTGACCAGCGCCTTGCCGATGCGCTCGACGATCTCGGTACTGGCGGCATTCAGGGTCTCGATATCGCTGCCGAACAGCACCTTGCCGGACAGGCCGAAGGCCCAGCCCTCATCCGTCAGTTCAAAGCCCTCTTGCTTGAGCACCGCCACTTGCTGCGGGGTCAGCCCCTTGGGCGGCACGCTCTGGCAACCGGCCAATGAAAGCAGCGCCAGCAACAGGCCGGCGGTGAAAAGTCGCAAGAAGGGTCGAGTCAATGAAAACAAGGAATTAGCTCCTGGATTGAACGTGAACGACGGGGGGTTCCGCCCCCGCAGTGTGTTGCCCGCCTCGCGAGACACGCTTGGCCTGATACATCGCCGCATCGGCGGCGTTGAGCAGAGCACCCGGGGTGGTGCCATGATCAGGGTAGACGGCAATACCGATACTGAGCGAAGTCAGTACCGAAGTACTGCCTGGCAAGGCGATCGGCATCTCCATGCTGGCGATGATTTTTTCGGCGATACGCTCGGCATCCTCGATACGGTGCAGCGGGGTCAGCAGAATGGCGAACTCGTCGCCCCCCAGGCGCGCCACCAGGTCTTCCTCGCGCAACTGCGCCCGCACCCGCGACGCCACCGCCATCAGCACGGCATCGCCGGCTGCATGGCCGAAGTTGTCGTTGATGCCCTTGAAGCGGTCGCTGTCGAGAAACAGCACCGCCACCCGTTCGTTGAGCTTGCTGGCACTGCGCAGCGCGCGGATCAGCCGGCCCTCGAAAAACGCCCGGTTCGGCAGCCCGGTCAGGCTGTCGTGGCTGGCCTGGTGGGCCAAGGTTTCGTTTTCACTCTGCAAATGGCTTTGCCAGGCTTCCAGCTCATCGAGCAGGGCATTGAAGTCGTTGCCCAGGTTGTCCAGCTCGGCGATTTCCGCCGGCGGCACCCGTACGTCGAACGCCCGCTCGCGGCGCGCGGCATGGGCCACATCGGCCAGGCTGCGCAGTGGCCCGGTAATGCCGCGCAACTGACGGCGCGCCAGGTACAGCGCCACCCAGGCGCTCACCGCGATACACAGGACAATCCCCACCAGCCCACTGAGCAGGAAGCGCAGCAGGCTGCCGCCATGGCCAGTCAAGGCGATGCTGCCGATTTCCTGCCCCTGATGCATGATCGGCACCGTGATGGGCTTCTCGAGAAAGGCCCGGGCGATCTGCATTTCCAGGTCGCTCAGCAAACCGGTTTCCGGCCGCTCCCAGCGGGCCAGCAGGCGCCCCCGGGCATCGAGTACCTGGGCCTCGGCCACCTCCTCGGTGGAGGCAATCAGGGCCAGGGCTTCGGTCGCCGCGGCGCTGTCGTTGAACACCACCGCCGCTTCGACCGTGTAGTTGATCGAACGCGCGATCAGGTGCAGGTTGTGATCGGCATACACCCGCAACGCCAGCACCCCGAGCAGGGTCAGGGACAGGCTGGCCATGGAAATGGCCAGCAGGGCGACAATCAGATGCCCGCGGCCAATGACCGAGTGCAATGTGGGGCGAGCAGGCGACTTGAAGAGGCTCATGGCGCCGCCGGTCGACGACGGGAGAGTTGCAGTACGCTTGGATGGATCCGCACGCCACTGCGGGCCACGGAATCCAGATTGACCTCGAATGACACCTGGTTGTCTCTGACACGCAGGCAGAACAGGCTGCCCACCGTGCACTGGTCGCCGCCCTCGCTGATGCTCAGCACCGGACGACCGACCAGGGAATTGAACAGGCGGGTGCGCTGGTCGTCGGTCAACTTGCCGATGTACACCGAATCGCACTCGCTGGCGATGGTCGGGTTGTCGGCCAGCAGGCGCCGCACCAGGACCGGACGGCCAGTGGCCTGGGTCGTGCCCTTGACCAGGTCGTCGGTGTATTCGGTCGGCCCCACCACGCACAGACGCAGCGCTACCGGCTCCACCGGCCAGCGCGCATAGCTGAGAATGCCCAGCACCACCTGAGTCACCGCCTTGGCGCGCTGGTCTGCCAGGCTGATGGCAGGCTCGGGTTGCGCGACGGCAAAAGTGCTCAGCAGACAGACCAGGGTGGACAGCAGTACCTGCCTCCAGCCCGAAAAGCGCTCTGTCGCCGAGACAGCCACGTTCATGCAGGGATTCTCTTTGATCTTCATACAATGATGCCGCAACGATAGCACAGCCAGTGAAACCGCCGCGAGGCTCCCAGACATGGATAGCAGGCTATTGGTTTAGGAAAAAATGAAGTAACGATTTGAGCCTTCCTATTCTTCATGCCTGCATCGCCTGCTTAAGATCGGCGCCAGAGAGCGAGCCGTCCAGCCCCCCTCGGTGAGACCGGATCCGCAGAGATCCGGCTCAAGGAATGTCTTTTGCTACTGCCCAGTATCGCCGCCTCGGCCACCTGCCGCTGCGGTGCCATGAGTAGCCCAAGACATCTTTGAGGTTAGCCGATGCAACTGGAAATATTCCGCACACTCTGGGGCTATAGCGCCAGCAAGGCCCAGGCACTCGACGAGCTGCTGGCCGCCGGCTTCGACGGTATGGAAGCCCGCCTGCCTTTGCAAGCTCGCGAACGCGGCGAATTCGGCACTTTCCTGCGGGACAACCGCCTCGGCTATATCTGCACCGTTTTCACCGCCTACGACGTCCTGCCCAAACAATCGGCCGGGCTCCAGGAACACCTGCTGGACCTGGACCGCAAACTGGCCTGGGCCGCCGAGCTGGCGCCGCGCTTCGTCAATGTCCTGGCCGGCAACGACCGCTGGCCCCTGGCACAGCAAGTCGAGTTCTTCGGCCAGGCCATGGAGCTGGCGCGCAAGCATGGCCAGTTCTGCAGCTTCGAGACTCACCGCGCCCGTTCGCTGTTCAACCCCTGGGTCACCCTGGAGCTGATCCGGCAATTGCCCGACCTGCGCTTCACCAGCGATATCAGCCACTGGATCGTCACCTGCGAACGCCTGCTGGACGATCCTTTCGATGACCTGGGCCCCTTCGTCGAGCGCGTTCACCACATCCAGGCCCGGGTCGGCTATGACCAGGGGCCGCAAGTCCCGCACCCCGCTGCCCCGGAATATGCCCGTGAACTGGCGTTCCACCAGCAACACTGGGAGGCCGTCTGGCACTCGCAAAAGGCCCGTGGCTACCCAGTCAGCACCCTGACCCCGGAGTTCGGCGCCGACGGCTACCTGCATCACCTGCCCTTCACCAACGTGCCGGTGGCCGACCTCTGGTCGCTGAACCAATGGATGGCCAGGACCGAGCGCGAACACTTCGACCGCTTCACCCATTCAACCCGCCCGTGAGGTTCTTGCGTCATGCCCGAGAAGATCGATAACACCCCGGCCAAGGCCAACTTCAAGCACATCCCGGTGGTGGACATCGCCGGCCTGTTCAGCATCGAGCTGGAGCACCGGCTGGCCGTCGCCGAACAGTTGGGAGCAGCCGCCAGCGAAGTGGGCTTTCTCTATATCACCAGCCATGGCATCGAGCCGCAGTTGATCGCCGGCCTGCGTCAGGCCGCCAGGGACTATTTCGCCCAGCCCCTGGACACCAAGATGCAGCACTACATCGGCACCTCGAAAAGCCACAAGGGTTTCGTCCCCGAAGGCGAGGAGGTGTACTCCAAGGGCAAGCCGGATCACAAGGAGGCCTTCGACATCGGCTTCGAAGTACCGGCCGACGATCCCCTGGTCCTGGCCAACACGCCGCTGCTGGGGCCGAATGAATGGCCGGTGCTGCCCGGTTTCAAAGAGGCGGTGCAAGCCTATTACGCGGCCGTCTTCGCCCTCGGCAGGCGCCTGTTCAGCGGGTTTGCCCTGGCCCTGGGCCTGGAGGAAAACTACTTCGACGCCCTGGTCACCCGCCCGCCTTCCAAGCTGCGCCTGATCCACTACCCGTTCGACGACGCGGCCCAGGATGCCCCCGGCATCGGCGCCCACACCGACTATGAATGCTTCACTATCCTGCTGGCCGACAAGCCGGGCCTGGAAGTGATGAACAACCTGGGCCAGTGGATCGACGCCCCCCCTATTGCCGACGCCTTCGTGGTGAACATCGGCGACATGCTGGAAGTGATGACCGCCGGAGCCTTTGTCGCCACCGCCCACCGGGTGCGCACGGTCAGCGAGGAGCGCTACTCGTTCCCGCTGTTCTACGCCTGCGACTTCCACACCCAGATCAAGCCTCTGCCGCAGTTCGCCAAGGCCTCGGACGACTACGAGCAGATCGCCATCGGCGAGCACATGTATGGCCAGGCCCTGCAGACCTATCGGTACCTGCGCAAACGCGTGGAGAACGGCGAGATCCGCTTGCCGGAAAAAGCCCGCAAGCCTTCGAGCTTCGGCCACCTGAAACATCAGTCGCAAGCGTCCTGACACCCCTTTGCCCTTTGCTTCCACCCCCGGAGAGACCCACGATGCTGAACAAAAACAACGTTGCTCGCCTGACCCTGCTCACCGCCGGCCTGTTGTGCGCCACCGCCGGCCTGGCCTCGACCGCGACCCCCGGCCAGCTGAAGATCGGCATGGAAATCACCTACCCGCCGTTCGAGTCCTATGACAGCGAGAAGAACGTGGTCGGCTCCGACCCGGAACTGGCCCATGCCCTGGCCAGGCACCTGAACGCCAAGGCCGAGTTCGTCGACACCAAGTTCCCCAGCCTGATCCTCGGCCTCAACGCCGGTCGCTACGATGCGATCATTTCCGGCATGTACATCACCCCGGAGCGGCAGACCCAGGCCATGACCATCGCCTATGCGAAAACCGGCGCGGCGATCATGGCCTCCAAGGACAGCGGCCTGAATCCGCAAACCCCTGAAGACCTGTGCGGCCTGAAAGTCGGCCTGGAACAGGGCACCACCTGGGTCGGCCAGTTGCAGAAGCTCTCCAGCGACTACTGCGTGCCGAACAACAAGGGCGCGATCAGCGTCAGCGAGTACCCCTCGGCTCCCGAAGTGACCCAGGCCCTGCTGTCGAAAAACATCCAGGCCCAGGTGGAAATCGCCGGCGCGGCGAAGATGATCGCCGAACGCACCAGGGGCCGGGTGGTGGTCACCAGCCAGCACCTGATCTATCAGCAGACCCTCGGCATCTTCGTCAAGAAAGGTAACGACGCCACCTACAAGGCGCTGCAGGAAGCCTTCGCCGAGAGCCGCAAGAACGGCGAGTACGCCGCGATTCTCGGCAAATACAACCTCGAGCCCGTGACTGACTGACAAGCCACTGCGGCGCACGGATGCGCCCGTGACCGGCCCCAGATCGAGCACACGGCGCCCGTCCTGATGCCTGCGATCCGAAGCCGCCTGAGGTGTTTATGCAATTCGACTGGTCCTACTTCTTCTCCCTGTTTTCCCTGCCCAGCTTCTGGCACGCCTGCGTCACCGTGGTCCAGCTCAGTGCCCTGGCCTGGTTCATCGGCATGCTGCTGGGCTTTCTCCTGGCGTCGGCCAAACTCTCCAGCGCCGCCTGGCTCAGAACCCCGGCAGCGCTGTACATCTGGTTCTTTCGCAGCATCCCGCTGCTGGTGCTGGTGGTCTTCGTCTACAACCTGCCCCAGCTGTTTCCAGCCACCGGCTCGGTGCTGTCCAACCCCTTCTACTCGGGGCTGCTCGCCCTGGTGGTGACCGAAGCGGCGTACATGGCGGAAATCCACCGCGGCGGGCTGATCTCGGTGGCCAAGGGGCAGAAGGAAGCCGGCCGCGCGCTGGGGATCGGCCTGGTCGGTCTGCAACGGCTGATCGTCATCCCCCAGGCCTTCCGTATTTCCCTGCCGACCCTGATCAACGAGTACATCACCGTGGTCAAGCTGACTTCGCTGATTTCGGTGATCTCCCTGACCGAACTGCTCACCATCGGCCAGCGCCTGTACGCGCAGAACTTCCTGGTGATGGAAACCCTGGCCGCGGTGGCGGTGTACTACGTGCTGATCGTCACCCTGTTCGCCTGGCTGCTGCAGCGCCTGGAACGCCACCTGGACCTGAACCTGCGCACGCCACAAACCCTGGACGACGCCGGCACCGAGCGGCTCCGGCAGCAGGCACAACCGCTGTACGCCCGCCCACGCCCACCAACGATGGCCGGCAGCGCCCCGGCCCTGCAACTGCAAAACATCCACAAGCGCTATGGCGATCATCAGGTGCTCAAGGGCGTCGACCTGAAGGTCGCCAGCGGCCAGGTGATTTCCATCATCGGTCCGTCCGGCTCGGGCAAGACCTCGCTGATCCGTACCATCAATGGCCTGGAGTGCATCGACCAGGGCGAGATCGTGCTGTTCGGCAACAGCTTCATCAGCGCCGGCGACCACCTCAACAGCCCGCAGGTGCGCGACGGCGTGCGGCACATCGGCATGGTCTTCCAGAACTTCAACCTGTTCCCCCACCGCTGCATCCTCGACAACATCTGCCTGGCGCCGCGTTACCACGGCAGCAGCAAGGCCTTGAGCGAGCAGCAGGCCTACGCCTTGCTGGACAAGGTCGGCCTGCTGGCCCACGCCCACAAGTACCCGCACCAGTTGTCCGGCGGTCAGCAGCAGCGCGTGGCGATTGCCCGGGCCCTGGCGATGGAGCCGCAGATCATGCTCTTCGACGAGCCGACCTCGGCCCTCGACCCCGAGCTGGTGGGCGATGTGTTGAATGTGATTCGCGACCTGGCCAGAGAAGGCATGACCCTGTTGATCGTCACCCACGAGATGGACTTCGCCCTGTCGATTTCCGATCGAGTGATCTTCATGGAGGGCGGCAATATCCAGCTGGACGCCAGCCCGCGGGCGATCCGTGAAGAGGTGGCGGGGGAACGGGTCAGGCGTTTCATGGGGCTCGAGCAGCCCAGCGCAATGGCACCGGCCGCGGCGCTCTGATCGAGAGCAGAGCGCCAGTGGCCCGGCGCTCACCCCAGGTCGAGCATCAACCCGCTCAGGCGCTTGACCTTGCGCCGCACCGCCTCTTCGAACACCCCGGCCCGCGGCTCGATCAGGCTGAACCAGTCCTTGGCCCGGGTGATCCCGGTGTAGATCAACTCCTTGGTCAGCACCGGGTTCAGCGCCTCGGGCAGGATCAGGGCGGTGTGGGCGAATTCCGAGCCCTGGGATTTGTGCACGGTCATGGCGTACACGGTTTCCACATCGTTGAGCCGGCTCGGCAACACGAAACGCACGCCACCCTGGCCGTCGTTGCGCGGGAAAGCCACCCGCAGCACCAGGCGCCCGTCTTGCGTGCCTTCATGCTCGGGCAGTTTCAAGGCGATGCCGATATCGCCGTTCATCAGCCCCAGGCCGTAATCGTTGCGGGTCATCAGCACCGGACGACCTTCGTACCACTGCTGGTCGCTTTCGATCAGCCGCGCCTTGAACAGGGCAGCGCTGATCCGCTGGTTCAAGCCCTCGACACCCCAAGGCCCCTTGCGCACCGCGCAGAGCAACTGGAACTGGTCGAAGGCCTGCAGCACATCGCGGGCCCAGGCGCTCCAGCGCGGGTCTTCCAGCACCGTATCGGCGGACGGGCGCTGGCCACGCAGCAGGCTCAGGTAATGCCGGTAACCCTGCGGCCCGTCACCGTGGCCCTCCAGCAACAAGCGCTCCAGGGCGCGATCCTGCTCGCCCTTGAGGCTCAAGCCATACAGGTCGGCGTGGCTGCGAGCGGCCAGCAGGCGGCGGGCTTCCTCGGCCTGCTGCTGGTTGACCCAGCGCGCCAGCTGGCCGATACCGCTGCCCTCGCCGAAACGCCGGGAGTGGCGCAGCATCACCACCTGTTGGGCCAGCGGGTGGGTGCCGGCGTTATCTTCCTGCAGGCCACTGTCCGCCAGCTGTTCGCCACTGACGGCCTCGAGCCAGTTGCGGGTTTGCGGGCTGTACCAGCCGGCCTCGGCATCGCGGCACAGATCGCCAAGCACCGCACCGGCCTCCACCGAGGCCAGTTGATCCTTGTCCCCGAGCAACACCAGGCGCGCGTGCACTGGCAGCGCATCGAGCAGGTTGGCCATCATCTCCAGGTCGATCATCGAGGCTTCGTCGACCACCAGCACATCCAGCGGCAAGCGGTTGCCCGCGTGATGGCGGAAGTGCCGGGTACCCGGACGATTGCCCAGCAGCCGGTGCACCGTGGTCACGTCGCTGGGGATCTTCTCGCGCACGCTATCGTCCACCGACAGGGAACGCACTTGCAGGCTGATGGATTCGGTCAGGCGCGCCGCCGCCTTGCCGGTGGGCGCCGCGAGGCGGATCCGCAAAGGCTTGCCGGCTTCGACAGCCGGCGCCTGGAGCAAGGCCAGCAGGCGCACCACGGTCGTGGTCTTACCGGTACCGGGCCCGCCGGTGATGATGCTGAAAGCGCCACGGGTGGCCAGCGCACAGGCGAGTTTCTGCCAGTCGACCGGCCCCGTCGCCTTGGCCGCCCCGAACAGGCCGCCCAGGCGCTCGGCCAAGTCCGCGGGGGTTTCCTCCTGCACCGCCAGGCGCTGGCGCAAGGCATTGTCGATGCGCCGCTCATAGGCCCAGTAGCGGCGCAGATACAGGCGTTTGCCCGACAACACCAAAGGTCGCTGGCGAGCCTGCTCGCTCTGGTCGGCCGCCAGCGCCACCAGTCGGCTGGCCGCCAGGGCCTTGCACCAGTGCGCCCCGTCCAGCGCCGCCAACACCTGTGACGGCAGTACCGCCGCCGTGCTTTGCAGGTCGCCTTCCGGCGGCAGGGACAGGGCGAAATCCGGCTCCTTGAGGGTTTCGAACAGGTCCAGGCAGACATGACCGTGGCCCAGTTGATGGCTGGTCAACGCCGCGGCCATCAGCACCAGCGGGTCGCCTTGCGGCTCCAGTTCCTGCAGAAAGCCTACGAAAGCCTTGTCCAGAGCGCGCAGCCAGCCGCGCTCGACCCAGCGGTCGAGCAATAGCAGCAGATCGGCAGCCCGTACCAGGGGCGCCAGGTCGGGTTGAGGTTGGGGTTCCAGCGGTGTCAGCAGATCCTCGATCACAGCAATACTCCCTGTTCCCATGCCGGCTCGGCCTTGGGCTGCTCGGGCTTGCCCTGGAACAAGCGGTCCAGGCGCTCGATCAGCTCACGGGGCGGCCGGGTGAAAAACACGCCACGGCTGGCCGAACCCGTGCCACGCAAGAACAGATACAGGGCACCGCCCATGTGCCGGTCGTAATCGTAGTCCGCCAGGCGCGCGCGCAACTGGCGATGCAGGGCCAGCAGGTACAGCACGTATTGCAGGTCGTAACGGTTGTCGAGAATCGATTGTTCCATGGCCTGCTCGGTATAGGCGGCGTCATCCACGCCCAGCCAGTTGGATTTGTAGTCGGCCACGTAATAGCGCCCTTCATGCTCGAAGGTCAGGTCGATAAAGCCCTTGAACATGCCGTTGAGCAGCACCGGTTCGGCGGTCACCCGCGGCACGCCTTGATGGGTGTACTGGCGCACCAGTTCGTCGAGCTTGAGCACGTCGACCTTGTGGCTGGCGAACCAGAATTCCATCTCGACCCGGTATTGGCTCAATTGCGCGAGCACCACCGGTGGCCGCCCTGCCCCAACGGGCAAAGGCAGTTGCAACAGGTGCCGCAACCAGTCGCTCAATGTGCGAATCCAGCCTTTCCAACCGCGGCGATTACAGCGCCGGCCGATGGCGTCCTCGATGGCCGCGGGGTCGGCGGCAAAGCCCTCGTCACCGGCCCACTCCAGCAGGCCGTGGAGGAAGGTCCCCGGGTTCGGCCCACGGGGGAACCGATGGATGTCCGCGCCGCTGGCCACGACTTCACGTGGGGCATCGGGATCCAGGCGTTCATCGTCGAAGAGTTTCTGCGCCTGCGGGCTTTCCGGCGCCTCGGTACTGCCGCCCCCCAGGTTGTCGCTGATGCGCAGGGCGCTATAGGAAGCGATCCACCAGTTTTCCGCGGCGCGCCGCTTGGGAGCCAGGGGCGCCAACAGGGTGGCGTCGTTGCGTGGCGGATGGAAACGGCTGTCGGTGGCGTTGGGCATTTCCCCGACACTCATGGCCTCGCAGCCTTGCTGCAGGTCTTGCAGCCAGCGCGCCAGGCCACTGGACTCGTTCAACAGCGCACCGCCGCCCAACAGATACCCCAAGGCCGAAAGGTGCAATACCGAGCTGTTGTGGTTGCCGCGCTTGAGGTCGGCGACCCCCAGCCAGCAGGCATGCTGGGCACGGGTCAGGGCCACGTAGAGCAGGCGCAGGTCCTCGGCCAGACGCTCGTCGTCGGCCTGGGCGATCAACTCCGGGGTCGGCCGCAGCGTCACCTGGGCCTTGCCCGATTCGTCGTGGTAATGCAACGGCAGGCGACTGCCATCCACCGGCTTGGCCGAACAGATGAACGGCAGGAACACCAGCGGATACTCCAGGCCCTTGGACTTGTGGATGGTCACCACCTTGACCAGTTGTTCGTCGCTTTCCAGACGCAGGATCTGTTCTTCGCCAGCCTGCCCGGACAAGGCCAGGTGCTCGGCCAGATGGCGGATCAGCGCTTGTTCGCCGTCCAGCTCGGCAGCCGCCTGCTGCAACAGTTCGGACAGGTGCAGCAGGTTGGTCAGTACCCGTTCGCCATCGCTGCGGGCGATCAAGGCCTGGGGCAACTGGAAGTCATGCAGCAGGCGCCGCAGCATCGGCAGCACGCCCTGGGTGCGCCAGATCAGGCGATAACCGCGGAACTGCATGACCCGGCTTTCCCAGGCCAATTCATCCTGGTTCAGACGCTCCAGCTCTACCAGCGGCAGGTTCAGGGTGATGGAGGCCAACGCCGCGCGCAGCGGGCGCTCGATATCCGGCTCGGCACAGGCCTTGAGCCAGGCCAGCAGGTCGTGGGCTTCCTGGGCGGCGAATACCGAGTCCTTGTCCGACAGGTACACGCTGCGCACCCCGCGGGCAGCCAGCTCACCGCGCACGGCCTGAGCCTCCTTGCCATCGCGGACCAGAATGGCGATGTCCGCCGGCAGCAGCCCCTTGAGGGGCCGGCCATCACGGTCGAAGCCCACGCTGGCCTGCTGCCCGCCGTTGAGCAAGGCGACAATTTCGCTGGCGCAGGCCGCCGCCAGTTGCTGCCGGTACAGCGCACCGGAAATGGCTTGCTCCGTGGGCAGGTACCAGATATTCAGCGCCGGCACCACCTGTCCTTCTCTTTGTAGCTGCTCTTTGCGCCCCTGGGATGCCACCGACAGGAACGGCACCGGGTTCTCTCCGTTTTTCTCCCGGAACAGGAACGCGCCGCGCCCTTGCTCACGGGATTCGGCACGCTCGAATACGTGGTTCACCGCCTTGACCATGGCGTGGCTGGAACGGAAGTTGGTGCCCAGGGTATGCAAGCGGCCGCTGGTGGCCTGGCGAGCGCGCAGGTAGGTGTAAATGTCCGCCCCGCGGAAAGCGTAGATCGCCTGCTTGGGGTCGCCGATCAGGAACAGGCCGGTCTCGGGGTTGTTGTCCTCGATGCGGTAGATGCTTTCGAAGATCCGGTACTGCACCGGGTCGGTGTCCTGGAATTCGTCGATCAGGGCTACCGGAAACTGCTCGCGAATCAGCGTCGCCAGCCGCTCGCCACCCTCGGCCTGCAACGCGGCGTCAAGGCGCAGCAGCATGTCGTCGAAGCCCATCTCGGCCCGCCGGCGCTTTTCCTCTTCGAAGCGCGCGCCGACCCAGCGCGCGGCGTGTTGCAACACCGCGGCGTCGGGACTCGGCAGGGCATCGAGCGCGGCCTTGAGCCCGGCCATGGCTTCCAGCCCGGGATGATCCGGCGCATCGCCCTTCCAGGCCTCGGCCATGCCTTCGGGGGTCAGGCGGCTGAAGCCGGTGCCGATATCCAGTTGCTCTATGGCCTCGTCTTCGGCCCAGGCGGTGATCTTTTCGAACCAGGGCTCGAAGTAACGCGCCTGCATCTTGCGGCCATCGACCGCCTTGCTGGCGACACCCTGCAAGCAGATCTCCCGCAGCTGCGCAGCCCATTGCTGCCAGGGTGCCTTGAGCTGCACCAGGGCGGCGCGGCGTTCCAAAAGACACGCTTCGATCAGTTGCGCCGGAGTCTGCTCCCGGTCCACTTCACGCTCGCTGCCAAACAGCGCACGCACCCTGGGCAGCAAGGCCGCCGGCCCGCCCCAGTTGGCCCGCACCCAATTCAGCGCATCGCCCTGCATCGGGTAGCAAAACAGGCGCCAATAGTCGCGCAGCACTTCGCCCAGCAGATCGCTGTGGTCGGTTTCCAGGGTCTGGGTAAACAGGCTGCCGCTGTCGAACGCGTGTTCGCGCAACATGCGCTGGCACCAACTGTGGATGGTCGAGACCGCGGCCTCATCCATCCATTGCGCGGCGATATCGAGGCGGCTGGCGCAACCCGGCCATTGCTCGGTGGCGAACTGATCGCGCAACTCGGCAATCAGCGCGTCGGGCGCGGTGGTTTCCTCGCGGAAGAAGCGCGCGGCTTCAGCCAGGCGGGTGCGGATCCGTTCGCGCAGTTCCTTGGTCGCCGCGTCGGTGAAGGTCACCACCAGAATCTGCGGTGGCAGCAACTCGCGACCGAACCCGGCCTGCTCGCCACCGTGCCCCAGCACCAGGCGCAGGTAGAGCGCCGAGATGGTAAAGGTCTTGCCAGTACCGGCGCTGGCTTCAATCAGTTGGCTGCCCCGTAGCGGAAACGCCAGGGCCAGAGGTGCTTGTCGGGTCATGCGTCGCCCTCCCCATTGACCGCGGAGCGCCAGGGCGCCTGCAACAGTGGGCGGTACAGCGCCTCAACCCAGCCGCTGAAGGTTTCATCGGCGATCAACGCGTTGTAGTCCGGGTACTGCCGCGCCAGGGCCGGGCTTTCCCGCCGCTCGCCATCAGTGGTCTGGCCATCTCCCTCATAAGCTTTGCGCGCCGCGGCTTCGGCCTTGCCCGGGTCACTCTGGCCCAGCCAGGCAAAAGCGGTTTTCACGGCTACCGGCAGCGGCTGGCACATGCCCGCCTGCCAGGCCAGCAACAGATCGCCCAGGCTTTGCAGCGCCGATTCGCGGTCCAGAGGTGGCAGCAATAAGGTGTCGTCGCTGGCTACCAGCGCGGTGGTCAAGGCATAGCCACTGGCACAGGCCACCAGGTGATTGACCCAGGACCGAATCAGGCGGTGCCATTTGCGGGTCTTGGGCGAACCGATGCTGTTAGGGATGGTGGTGACCGACAGCAGTCCACCATCGCTGCGTTGGTGCAAGCCACTCAACCAACCTTCGAGTTTCACCTCATTGAGTTCAAGGGCAATCGGCAACGCACTGGTAACGGGGGTTGGCCATAACTCCAGCAATTGCCGATAGCGCATCAGCAGATCCGGCAGCGGTTCGATCAGCTCTCGTTGCAGGCTCTCGCCAAAACCGGCCATGGGCAGCAAGCCGCTGGCCTGTAGCCGCTGCGCCTGGGCCTGCAAGGCCTGGTGCGGATCATCGGCACTGTTCAACGCCGCCTCCAGCAGACTGTCGCTCAGGCTGTAGCGTTGCAGCGCGTCGAGCACAAAAGGCTCTTCGTCGGCCAACGGCGCGTCGGCCGCCTCGAAGAACACCTTGAGGCGCTGGCTGAAGAAATGTCGCACCGGGTTACGCAGGAAGTCCTGCAACTGCCCCAGGCTCAGAGGCTCTTCCTGGACATAGGGCGCCAGAAGCTCGAGCACTTGAGGAGCCGCTTGGGCCTGGTGCAACAGCTGCCACTCACGGGCATAGCTGAACAGCCCATCGCCTTCATGGAAGTAGCGGGCGCTGAAAGGCTGCAACGGATGCTCCTGGGTCATGGCGTGGAGCAAGTCGTCCTGGTCATTCGCCAGCCTCCAGCCACTGGCCAGGTGATCGCGCAACTGGCCAATCAGCACCGAGGCCGGGCGTTCACTGTTGTCGCGAATGCTGCGACCGACCCAACTGACATACAGCTGATCCCGCGCCGAAAGCAGCGCCTCCAGCAACAGGTAACGGTCGTCTTCACGCCGCGAACGGTCACCGGGGCGGTAGTCGCTGCCCATCAGGTCGAAGTCCAGCGGCGGTTGTGCCCGCGGGTAGTCGCCGTCGTTCATCCCCAGCAGACATACCAGCTTGAATGGAATCGCACGCATCGGCATCAGCGTACAGAAGTTCACCGCACCCGCCAGGAAACGCTGGGACAAGCGCCCCTGATCCAGGCCGGCCAGCCAGGCCTCGCGGACTACGGTCAACGGTAGCTCATCGCACAGGCCGACCGATTCGCAGGTTTCCAGCCAGGTTTCGCGCAAGTCTTCGAGTTGGCTCAACAGGTAGTCGTCATGCTCGGTACTGGCCAGGAAGAACTGCTGTGTGAGTGCTTGCAGGCGCTCGCCCCACAGCGGCGGCGACGCAGGCAAGGTAAGGTTCTGATACGCCGTCTCCAGCGCATCGAGCAAAGCCACCAACGGCCCGATCAAGGCCGCATCCAGGCCACCGATTTCATCGTAAGGCTCGATCCCCTCGCAGGCATCGGAACGTCCCACGGCATACCCCAACAACATGCGGCGCAGACCGAAACGCCAGCTGTTCTGCTCCAGCTCCTCCGGCAACCCCAGGTCGGCTCGTTGTTCGGCGTTCATGCCCCAGCGGATGCCGGCGCCTTCGATCCAGCGATGCAGGGTTGGCAGATCCGCTTCGTCTACACCAAAGCGTGCACGTAATGCCGGGACATCCAGCAGGTCGAGGATTTCACTGACGGGGAAACGGCTGTCCGGCAGCTTGAGCAGATGCTCCACGGCAATCAGCAATGGATCGCGGCCACGTTGGCCCTGGTCTGTCAGGGTGAATGGAATGAAACGCCGATCGTCACGCTCCAGCTGACCGAAGACCGCGCGAATATGCGGCGCGTAGCTGTCGATGTCCGGGACCATCACGATCACATCTCGCGGACGTAATTCGGGGTCCTCGCTGAAGCGCGCGAGCAGTTGGTCGTGGAGAATTTCCACTTCGCGCTGGGCACTGTGGGCAATGTGAAAACGGATCGACTGGTCCTGCCGAAGATCGACCGCCGGCCATAACTGGCGGGTCTCCTCCAGCGGGCGCAATTCGAGAATATCGTCCTGCAACTGGTTCAGCAGGGTCTGCGGCTGACTCTCGCTGAACAGGTCGATACGGCCGTCGCGAAAGGCTGAACGATAGCTGTTGGGATCGTCGTAGCTGTCGAGCAGGTTGATGTAGTCTCGGCCCTGTTTACCCCAGGCGGCAAGCAGCGGATGGGCATGCTGATGCAGGGTCTGTGGGTCGAGCACCACCGGCATTCCCACCTTGCGCGCCTGACGCTTGTATTGATGGCGCAGCAGATCCTTGTCGGCAACGATATCCGCCCAATGGTGACGACAGGGGTTGTGCACACACAGCAGGACCTGGCTGAAGCGGGCCAATCCAGCCAGGGCTTCAAGGGCTTGTGCCGGCAGGGAGGAAATCCCGAAAACGATCACTCGCGAGGGCAACCCTTGTGGTGCCGTTTCCAGGTTGAGAATACGTTCGATGAAACGTTGATGAACACCGGCACGACTCTGCGCCATGCCTGCCTCTCCCACATCCAGCAACAATGCGCGCCACAGTTCGGCCTGCCAGCAGTTGGCGGGGGTCAGGGCCTTGGGCTCGCCTCGAGCACTGCGCAGTTGGTGACGTCCTGCGGCCCAGTCTTCCAACCAATCGGCGCGATAGACCTGATATTGGTCGAACAGGTCAGCCAGGCGCTCGGCCAATTGATAACGCTTGCGCAGATCCGTGTCGTGAGTGAGGAAGCGTCGCAGTGGTTCGAAGTGCGGCTGGTCGATCAACTCGGGCAAGAGTCGCATCAGGCGCCAGGTCAGCGGCGCTTTATCCAGCAGGGATTTGGGCGGGATTTCATCGCGTCCCAGCACCATGCGATAGAGTTGCCACATGAAACTGCCGGGGAGCTGTACATCAATGGCAGCCGCGATGCCGCAGCCGCCCATGTCGTCTTCCTCCGGATCCTCAGCCAGTGCCAGCTTCAGCCATTGGGCAATGCCGTTGCTCTGGACCAGGGCGATCTCATTCTCCAGCGGCGCCAAGGGGTAACGCCGCATCCAGCTGACCACCAGGCTGCGCAACTCGTCCAGGCGGTTACCGTGAACCACCATAAAACCAGCGCTGAGGGACGTGGGGTCCGGCATAAGGGCTTCCTTGGAAAATGCAAAAGCTAGGGCCGAACCTTAGCACTGTCACGCAGCGGTGACAGCTGAGAGGACCAACATGAGTGTTGCGGGGGATGAGGCATTTTTTGTCGCACAAAAACAAAACCCCAACTGCTCTCGCAATTGGGGTTTCGGAATTTAATCTTGACGATGACCTACTCTCACATGGGGAAACCCCACACTACCATCGGCGATGCATCGTTTCACTTCTGAGTTCGGGATGGGATCAGGTGGTTCCAATGCTCTATGGTCGTCAAGAAATTCGGTGTGCCAACTCGTCTTTCGACGCTTCGGCAAATTGGGTATGTAATAGCTTTATGGTGCTGTTGTGAGTCGTGCAAACTTTCGGTTCGTTTCGTCTTCACACACCGCAATCCGCTGTTTAAGCAAATTGCTTGGGTGTTATATGGTCAAGCCTCACGGGCAATTAGTATTGGTTAGCTCAACGCCTCACAGCGCTTACACACCCAACCTATCAACGTCGTAGTCTTCGACGGCCCTTTAGGGAACTCAAGGTTCCAGTGAGATCTCATCTTGAGGCAAGTTTCCCGCTTAGATGCTTTCAGCGGTTATCTTTTCCGAACATAGCTACCCGGCAATGCCACTGGCGTGACAACCGGAACACCAGAGGTTCGTCCACTCCGGTCCTCTCGTACTAGGAGCAGCCCCTCTCAAATCTCAAACGTCCACGGCAGATAGGGACCGAACTGTCTCACGACGTTCTAAACCCAGCTCGCGTACCACTTTAAATGGCGAACAGCCATACCCTTGGGACCGGCTTCAGCCCCAGGATGTGATGAGCCGACATCGAGGTGCCAAACACCGCCGTCGATATGAACTCTTGGGCGGTATCAGCCTGTTATCCCCGGAGTACCTTTTATCCGTTGAGCGATGGCCCTTCCATACAGAACCACCGGATCACTAAGACCTACTTTCGTACCTGCTCGACGTGTCTGTCTCGCAGTCAAGCGCGCTTTTGCCTTTATACTCTACGACCGATTTCCGACCGGTCTGAGCGCACCTTCGTACTCCTCCGTTACTCTTTAGGAGGAGACCGCCCCAGTCAAACTACCCACCATACACTGTCCTCGATCCGGATGACGGACCTGAGTTAGAACCTCAAAGTTGCCAGGGTGGTATTTCAAGGATGGCTCCACGCGAACTGGCGTCCACGCTTCAAAGCCTCCCACCTATCCTACACAAGCAAATTCAAAGTCCAGTGCAAAGCTATAGTAAAGGTTCACGGGGTCTTTCCGTCTAGCCGCGGATACACTGCATCTTCACAGCGATTTCAATTTCACTGAGTCTCGGGTGGAGACAGCGCCGCCATCGTTACGCCATTCGTGCAGGTCGGAACTTACCCGACAAGGAATTTCGCTACCTTAGGACCGTTATAGTTACGGCCGCCGTTTACCGGGGCTTCGATCAAGAGCTTCGCGTTAGCTAACCCCATCAATTAACCTTCCGGCACCGGGCAGGCGTCACACCCTATACGTCCACTTTCGTGTTTGCAGAGTGCTGTGTTTTTAATAAACAGTCGCAGCGGCCTGGTATCTTCGACCGGCATGGGCTTACGGAGCAAGTCCTTCACCCTCACCGGCGCACCTTCTCCCGAAGTTACGGTGCCATTTTGCCTAGTTCCTTCACCCGAGTTCTCTCAAGCGCCTTGGTATTCTCTACCCAACCACCTGTGTCGGTTTGGGGTACGGTTCCTAGTTATCTGAAGCTTAGAAGCTTTTCTTGGAAGCATGGCATCAACCACTTCGTCACCTGAAAGGTAACTCGTCATCAGCTCTCGGCCTTGGAACCCCGGATTTACCTAAGATTCCAGCCTACCACCTTAAACTTGGACAACCAACGCCAAGCTGGCCTAGCCTTCTCCGTCCCTCCATCGCAATAACTAGAAGTACAGGAATATTAACCTGTTTTCCATCGACTACGCTTTTCAGCCTCGCCTTAGGGACCGACTAACCCTGCGTCGATTAACGTTGCGCAGGAAACCTTGGTCTTTCGGCGTGGGTGTTTTTCACACCCATTGTCGTTACTCATGTCAGCATTCGCACTTCTGATACCTCCAGCAAGCTTCTCAACTCACCTTCACAGGCTTACAGAACGCTCCTCTACCGCATCACTTACGTGATACCCGTAGCTTCGGTGTATGGTTTGAGCCCCGTTACATCTTCCGCGCAGGCCGACTCGACTAGTGAGCTATTACGCTTTCTTTAAAGGGTGGCTGCTTCTAAGCCAACCTCCTAGCTGTCTAAGCCTTCCCACATCGTTTCCCACTTAACCATAACTTTGGGACCTTAGCTGACGGTCTGGGTTGTTTCCCTTTTCACGACGGACGTTAGCACCCGCCGTGTGTCTCCCATGCTCGGCACTTGTAGGTATTCGGAGTTTGCATCGGTTTGGTAAGTCGGGATGACCCCCTAGCCGAAACAGTGCTCTACCCCCTACAGTGATACATGAGGCGCTACCTAAATAGCTTTCGAGGAGAACCAGCTATCTCCGAGCTTGATTAGCCTTTCACTCCGATCCACAGGTCATCCGCTAACTTTTCAACGGTAGTCGGTTCGGTCCTCCAGTCAGTGTTACCTAACCTTCAACCTGCCCATGGATAGATCGCCCGGTTTCGGGTCTATACCCAGCGACTAAACGCCCTATTAAGACTCGCTTTCGCTACGCCTCCCCTATTCGGTTAAGCTCGCCACTGAATATAAGTCGCTGACCCATTATACAAAAGGTACGCAGTCACAGAACAAAGTCTGCTCCCACTGCTTGTACGCATACGGTTTCAGGATCTATTTCACTCCCCTCTCCGGGGTTCTTTTCGCCTTTCCCTCACGGTACTAGTTCACTATCGGTCAGTCAGTAGTATTTAGCCTTGGAGGATGGTCCCCCCATATTCAGACAAAGTTTCTCGTGCTCCGTCCTACTCGATTTCATGACTAAGAGACTTTCGCGTACAGGGCTATCACCCACTATGGCCGCACTTTCCAGAGCGTTCCGCTAATCTCAAAGCCACTTAAGGGCTAGTCCCCGTTCGCTCGCCACTACTAAGGGAATCTCGGTTGATTTCTTTTCCTCAGGGTACTTAGATGTTTCAGTTCCCCTGGTTCGCTTCTTGCACCTATGTATTCAGTACAAGATAACCATCTTATGATGGCTGGGTTCCCCCATTCAGACATCTCCGGATCAAAGTCTGTTTGCCGACTCCCCGAAGCTTTTCGCAGGCTACCACGTCTTTCATCGCCTCTGACTGCCAAGGCATCCACCGTATGCGCTTCTTCACTTGACCATATAACCCCAAGCAATCTGGTTATACTGTGAAGACGACATTCGCCGAAAATTCGCGATTAAACTCACAAATTTTACCTTAGCCTGAATAAACACCAGTGAAAGTGCCATTCAGTCTATCTTTCTATCACATACCCAAATTTTTAAAGAACGATTCTGATAAAGATCAGAAATCAACATTCATCGCCTATCAGCGGAATGCTCATTTCTAAGCTTTAAACGATGGACACCAATCTGTAATGGTGGAGCCAAGCGGGATCGAACCGCTGACCTCCTGCGTGCAAGGCAGGCGCTCTCCCAGCTGAGCTATGGCCCCGTATCGCTACAGGGTGCACCAGTAATTGGTGGGTCTGGGCAGATTCGAACTGCCGACCTCACCCTTATCAGGGGTGCGCTCTAACCAACTGAGCTACAGACCCAATCGTCTTCTTCAATGAATCAAGCAATTCGTGTGGGAGCTTATGAAGCAGCTGATGTCGTCGATTAAGGAGGTGATCCAGCCGCAGGTTCCCCTACGGCTACCTTGTTACGACTTCACCCCAGTCATGAATCACACCGTGGTAACCGTCCTCCCGAAGGTTAGACTAGCTACTTCTGGTGCAACCCACTCCCATGGTGTGACGGGCGGTGTGTACAAGGCCCGGGAACGTATTCACCGCGACATTCTGATTCGCGATTACTAGCGATTCCGACTTCACGCAGTCGAGTTGCAGACTGCGATCCGGACTACGATCGGTTTTGTGGGATTAGCTCCACCTCGCGGCTTGGCAACCCTCTGTACCGACCATTGTAGCACGTGTGTAGCCCAGGCCGTAAGGGCCATGATGACTTGACGTCATCCCCACCTTCCTCCGGTTTGTCACCGGCAGTCTCCTTAGAGTGCCCACCATAACGTGCTGGTAACTAAGGACAAGGGTTGCGCTCGTTACGGGACTTAACCCAACATCTCACGACACGAGCTGACGACAGCCATGCAGCACCTGTCTCAATGCTCCCGAAGGCACCAATCCATCTCTGGAAAGTTCATTGGATGTCAAGGCCTGGTAAGGTTCTTCGCGTTGCTTCGAATTAAACCACATGCTCCACCGCTTGTGCGGGCCCCCGTCAATTCATTTGAGTTTTAACCTTGCGGCCGTACTCCCCAGGCGGTCAACTTAATGCGTTAGCTGCGCCACTAAGAGCTCAAGGCTCCCAACGGCTAGTTGACATCGTTTACGGCGTGGACTACCAGGGTATCTAATCCTGTTTGCTCCCCACGCTTTCGCACCTCAGTGTCAGTATCAGTCCAGGTGGTCGCCTTCGCCACTGGTGTTCCTTCCTATATCTACGCATTTCACCGCTACACAGGAAATTCCACCACCCTCTACCATACTCTAGCTCGCCAGTTTTGGATGCAGTTCCCAGGTTGAGCCCGGGGATTTCACATCCAACTTAACGAACCACCTACGCGCGCTTTACGCCCAGTAATTCCGATTAACGCTTGCACCCTCTGTATTACCGCGGCTGCTGGCACAGAGTTAGCCGGTGCTTATTCTGTCGGTAACGTCAAAATACTCACGTATTAGGTAAGTACCCTTCCTCCCAACTTAAAGTGCTTTACAATCCGAAGACCTTCTTCACACACGCGGCATGGCTGGATCAGGCTTTCGCCCATTGTCCAATATTCCCCACTGCTGCCTCCCGTAGGAGTCTGGACCGTGTCTCAGTTCCAGTGTGACTGATCATCCTCTCAGACCAGTTACGGATCGTCGCCTTGGTGAGCCATTACCTCACCAACTAGCTAATCCGACCTAGGCTCATCTGATAGCGCAAGGCCCGAAGGTCCCCTGCTTTCTCCCGTAGGACGTATGCGGTATTAGCGTCCGTTTCCGGACGTTATCCCCCACTACCAGGCAGATTCCTAGGCATTACTCACCCGTCCGCCGCTCTCAAGAGGTGCAAGCACCTCTCTACCGCTCGACTTGCATGTGTTAGGCCTGCCGCCAGCGTTCAATCTGAGCCATGATCAAACTCTTCAGTTCAAACATCTTTGGGTTTTGAGAAAACCCTAAACTTGGCTCAGCAATCGTTGGTTACATCTTTGATTTCTCGCGGAGCAACTTGTGATGCTGATAATCTTTCTGACTATCAGTCTGACTCCACAAGCACCCACACGAATTGCTTGATTCAGTTGTTAAAGAGCGGTTGGTTAAGTCTTTCGTCTCAACCGAGGCGCGCATTCTACAGCAGCCTCTGCATCTGTCAAGCGGTTATTTTAAGAAGTTTTCAAAGTTTCCTTTGCAACTTCAACCACTTGCGCTTCCGATCTCTCGTCAGCGGGAGGCGAATTCTACAGCGTTACACGCTGCTGTCAACACCTCTTTTTCTCCGCTTTCGACCGAGAAGATCGAATCGTCAATTCGGCGAAAACACGCTGCCAAACCGACTCCTTCGGACTTCGATGAACTGAAGCGTGCCGCTGCCGAAAATCTCGTAACTCATTGAATCTCAAGGAGTTTTACGTTTCGACTGCGCCGGAAGTGGGGCGAATTATAGACTTCCAGAATCTGCCGTCAACCCTTATTTTCACAAATCTGTCATGTCGATCAAAAACGCCCTTAACTTAAAAAGCAAAGGCCGCCCACAAGGGGGCGGCCTTTAATGCCCTTCTACTAATTACAAGCTAGGGAAGGCGAACTGCGATGCCTCATGACTGGCACGCTGCGGCCAACGCTGAGTGATCGCCTTGCGACGGGTATAGAAACGCACACCGTCCGGACCGTAGGCATGCAGGTCGCCAAACAGCGAACGCTTCCAGCCGCCAAAGCTGTGGTAAGCCACCGGCACTGGCAGCGGTACGTTGACACCCACCATCCCGACTTCGATCTCGTCACAGAACAGACGCGCCGCTTCACCGTCACGGGTAAAGATGCAGGTGCCGTTGCCGTACTCGTGATCGTTGATCAGTTGCATGGCTTCTTCCAGGCTGTTCACCCGCACGACACACAGCACCGGCCCGAAGATCTCTTCTTTATAGATGCGCATTTTCGGGGTGACGTTATCGAACAGGCAGCCACCAAGGAAGAAGCCTTCTTCATGCCCTGGCACGCTCAGGCCACGGCCGTCGACCACCAGCTTCGCGCCCGCCTTCACGCCATCCTCGACATAACCGCTGACCTTGTCCCGCGCCTGTCCTGTGACCAACGGCCCCATGTCCAGACCACAGGATGTGCCGGCGCCGATTTTCAGCGCCTTGATCTGCGGAACCAGCTTGGCTACCAACGCATCAGCCACCTGGTCGCCGACACACACGGCGACCGAGATCGCCATGCAGCGCTCGCCGCAGGAACCATAGGCCGCGCCCATCAGGGCACTGACCGCGTTATCCAGGTCGGCATCCGGCATCAGCACGGCGTGGTTCTTCGCACCGCCCAGCGCCTGCACGCGTTTACCGCGCTTGGTGCCTTCGGCATAGATGTATTCGGCAATCGGCGTCGAACCGACGAAGCTCAGTGCCTTGACTTCCGGCGCTTCGATCAGCGCATCCACCGCAGCCTTGTCGCCGTGCACCACACTGAGCACGCCTTTCGGCAGACCGGCTTCCAGCAGCAGCTGGGCGATCAGCAGGGTCGAGCTTGGGTCACGTTCGGATGGCTTGAGGATGAAGCAGTTGCCGCAGACGATCGCCAACGGATACATCCACAGAGGCACCATCGCCGGGAAGTTGAACGGGGTGATGCCGGCAACCACGCCCAGCGGCTGGAAGTCGGACCAGGCATCGATGTTCGGGCCGACGTTGCGGCTGTACTCGCCCTTGAGGATTTCCGGAGCGGCACAGGCGTACTCGACGTTTTCGATACCGCGCTTGAGTTCACCGGCGGCGTCCTCCAGGGTCTTGCCATGCTCTTCGCTGATCAACTGGGCGATGCGCGCTTCGTTCTGCTCCAGCAGTTGCTTGAAGCGGAACATCACCTGGGCACGCTTGGCCGGCGGCGTATTGCGCCAGGCCGGGAAGGCTGCCTTGGCGGCATCGATGGCACTCTGGATGGTTTCACGGCTGGCCAGCGGCAGCTTGTGGATCGCCTGACCGGTGGACGGGTTGAACACATCGACCGAGCGACCACTTTCGGTCACCAGCTCACCATTGATCAAATGCGGGATAACGCTCATCGGGAACTCCTGAAGTTGTCCACAGGCGCCCGCCAAGGGGCGCCTGCTCTATATAGATGGCTTTGAACATGAGCCAAACCACGATGGCGACTATAAGTACGCCATCGCGAGCAAGCTCGGCTCCTACAGTTTTGGGGAATCAGTCGAGCGTGTTCAGCACTTCGCCAACGGCATCGAACAGACGGTCCAGATCCTGCGGCTTGCTGTTGAAGGTCGGGCCGAACTGCAGGGTGTCGCCGCCGAAGCGTACGTAGAAACCGGCTTTCCACAGGGCCATGCCTGCTTCGAACGGACGCACGATGGCATCGCCATCCCGTGGGGCAATCTGGATGGCACCGGCCAGGCCGTAGTTACGGATGTCGATGACATTCTTCGTACCCTTGATGCCATGCAGCGCCTTCTCGAAATGCGGCGCCACGTCAGCAACGCTCTGCACCAGGTTTTCCTTCTGCAGCAGATCCAGCGCCGCCAGGCCGGCCGCGCAAGCAACCGGGTGCGCCGAGTAGGTGTAGCCGTGGGGGAATTCCACCGCGTACTCAGGGGTCGGCTGGCTCATGAAGGTCTGGTAGATCTCGGAGCTGGCAATCACCGCGCCCATCGGAATCGCGCCGTTGGTGACTTGCTTGGCAATGCACATCAGGTCCGGGGTCACGCCAAAGCTGTCGGCACCGAACATCTTGCCGGTACGGCCGAAACCGGTGATCACTTCGTCGAACACCAGCAGGATGTTGTGCTGGTCGCAGATTTCCCGCAGGCGCTTGAGGTAACCCTGTGGTGGCACCAGCACACCGGCGGAACCGGCCAGGGGCTCGACGAACACCGCGGCGATGTTGGAGGCGTCATGCAATTCGATCAGCTTGAGCAGCTCGTCGGCCAGGGCGATACCGCCCTGCTCCGGAATGCCACGGGAGAACGCGTTGCTTGCCAGCAGGGTGTGCGGCAGGTGGTCGACATCCATCATCGCCTGGCCGAACAGTTTACGGTTGCCGTTGACCCCGCCGAGGCTGGTGCCGGCAATGTTCACGCCGTGGTAGCCACGGGCACGGCCGATCATTTTGGTCTTGGTCGACTGGCCTTTCAGGCGCCAGTAGGCGCGCACCATTTTCACCGCGGTATCGGCGCATTCGGAGCCGGAGTCGGTGAAGAACACATGGTTCAGGTTGCCCGGGGTCAGCGCGGTGATTTTCTCGGCCAGCTGGAACGACAGCGGGTGGCCGTACTGGAAGCCCGGCGAGTAATCGAGAGTGCCCAGTTGCTTGGCCACCGCTTCCTGGATTTCCTTGCGGGTGTGGCCGGCACCACAGGTCCACAGGCCGGACAGCGAGTCATAAACCTTGCGGCCCTTGTCGTCGACCAGCCAGCTGCCTTCGGCGGCGACGATCAGACGTGGATCGCGCTGGAAGTTGCGGTTGGCGGTGTAGGGCATCCAGTGAGCATCGAGCTTGAGCTGGCTGGCCAGGGAAGCTGGAGCGTTTTCATGCATGTTCATGGGGAAAAACCTCGCAGGGCAATAGGCGGCGCAGGGATCGAAAGGCGTTGTTGCAGCTAAGTTGCCACGGCTATAAAGTCGGTGAAATCCAACTTTTATAACCTTCAGGCAGTGGTTCACTAAACTATGAGCAGCCGTCGCGCCGACCCGCTGGCGCAAGTCAGCGACTTTGATATCCGCCTGCTGCGGATCTTTCGCAGCGTGGTCGAGTGCGGTGGCTTTTCCGCCGCGGAAACCGTGCTTGGCATCGGCCGCTCAGCCATCAGCCAGCAGATGAGCGACCTCGAGCAGCGCCTCGGCCTGCGCCTGTGCCAACGCGGACGCGCCGGCTTCTCGCTGACCGAAGAGGGTCGCGAGGTGTATCAATCGGCCCTGCAATTGTTGAGCGCCCTGGAAAGCTTTCGCACCGAGGTCAACGGCCTGCACCGCCACCTGCGGGGCGAACTGATCATCGGCCTGACCGACAACCTGGTCACCCTGCCCCACATGCGCATCACCCACGCCCTGGCCCAACTGAAGGAACGCGGTCCGGACGTGCAGATCCAGATCCGCATGATCGCCCCCAACGAAGTCGAACAAGGGGTGCTCGACGGTCGCCTGCATGTCGGCGTGGTGCCCCAGGCCAGCGCCTTGTCCGGGCTGGAATACCAGCCGCTGTACAGCGAACGCTCGCTGCTTTATTGCGCGGTCGGCCACCCGTTGTTTTATGTCGACGACAAGCAACTGGACGATCGGCGCCTCAACGAGCAGGACGCCATCGCCCCGACCTTCCGCCTGCCCGCCGAGATCCAGGCCCATTACCAGGCGCTCAATTGCACCGCCAGCGCTTCGGACCGCGAAGGCATGGCGTTCCTGATCCTGACCGGACGCTACATCGGTTACCTGCCGGACCATTACGCCAACCTCTGGGTCCAGCAGGGGCGACTGCGCGCGCTCAAACCCGCTTCACGTTTTTATGACCTGAGCCTGGCCTCGGTCACGCGCAAGGGCCGTCGCCCCCATTTGGTGCTGGAAAGCTTCCTGGACAGCCTGGCGGCCACCCGTTGAAAAAACCGACGGAGCCATGAAAGCCCCGCACACATTGGCCAATAACGGCAATCACCCGCAATAACCTGAGCACCTGGACAGCTTTTTGCAGGGCACGTTGACCTTGAACCGTCAGCCCTGAGTTCCCAGTCCATGCAACCAGACACCTCCCGCCAAAGCGATCTGATCTACGGCCTCGACGATCGCCCGAAACCCCTCGCCGCGCTACTCGCCGCCCTGCAGCATGTGCTGGCGAGTTTCGTCGGCATCATCACCCCGCCGCTGGTGATCGGTTCCGCCCTGGGCCTGGCCGCCCACCTGCCCTACCTGATCAGCATGGCGTTGATGGTTTCCGGCGTCGGCACCTTCATCCAGGCGCGCCGGCCATTCGGGATCGGCGCGGGGATGATCTGCCTGCAAGGCACCAGCTTTGCCTTTCTCGGCGCGGTGCTGTCCGCGGGTTTTCTGGTCAAGCAACGGGGCGGCAGCCCGGAAGACATCCTGGCGATGATTTTCGGCGTGTGCTTTTTCGGCGCGGCGGTGCAAATCGTCCTGAGTCGCTTCATCGGCCAATTGCGCCGGGTCATCACGCCGCTGGTCACCGGCATCGTGATCACCCTGATCGGCGTCAGCCTGATCAAGGTCGGCATCACCGACCTGGGCGGCGGCTTCAACGCCGCGGACTTCGGCGCCCCGGGCAATCTGGCGCTGGGGCTGTTCGTGCTGTTGACGATCATCCTGCTGAACCGCTCGAACACACCCTGGGTAAGGCTGTCGGCGATCATCATCGGCCTGGCCCTGGGCAGCCTCGCCGCCTGGTTCAGCGGCAAGCTGGTGCCCCAGGTGTTGCCCGACCTGCCGCTGGTCAGCCTGCCGACGCCCTTTCGCTTCGGCTTCAGCTTCGACTGGACGGCGTTCCTGCCCGTGGCGCTGATCTACCTGATCAGCACCATCGAAACCGTCGGCGACCTGACGGCCAACTGCATGCTTGCCCGCCAGCCCATCAGCGGCCCCTCTTATATAAGCCGGCTCAAGGGCGGCATCCTCGGCGACGGCGTCAGTTGCATGATCGCCGCGACCTTCAGCGCCTTCCCCAACACCACCTTCGCCCAGAACAACGGGGTGATTCAGCTGACCGGCGTGGCCAGCCGTCATGTCGGGCTGTATATCGGCCTGTTGCTGTTCTGCCTGGGCCTGTTTCCACTGATCGGCGCGGTGCTGCAGCAAATCCCCAAGCCAGTGCTGGGCGGCGCGACCCTGGTGATGTTCGGCAGCGTCGCCGCGGCCGGCGTGCGCATCCTCGCCCAGGCACCGCTGGACCGGCGCAGCATGCTGATCATCGCCACCTCCTTCGGCGTCGGCCTGGGGATCGCGGCGCAACCGAACCTGCTGCACCTGTTGCCCAAGGTGGTGCAGAACCTGTTCGACTCGGCGATCACCAGCGGTGGCCTGACCGCGATCCTCATGTGCCTGTTGTTGCCGGAAGACCGGGCCGCGCTGCGTGACGCAAATCCGGCCAGCGAAAGCGACACCCTGGAACCGCTTTGAGGGTTTTCTGCCCATTAAGACTTGTCTGAGGCCTGTGGGTGCGCTATCAACGCACTGGTTGCACCCACAGAACAGCTCGGAAACGCCTATGACCCTTGAAGTCCCAGCCCACGCCGGCCCTCAAACCGCCAAGCCCGCCAGCCGTATTCGCCAGAAAAACGAAGAAGCGATCATCAAGGCCGCCGAAGACGAGTTCGCCCGTCACGGCTTCAAAGGCACCAGCATGAACACCATCGCGCAGAATGCCGGCCTGCCCAAGGCCAACCTGCATTACTACTTCACCAACAAGCTTGGGCTGTATGTCGCGGTGCTGAGCAACATCCTCGAGTTGTGGGACAGCACCTTCAACACCCTGACCGCCGACGACGACCCGGCCGAAGCGCTGACCCGCTACATCCGCGCCAAGATGGAGTTCTCCCGGCGCCAGCCGCAGGCCTCGCGGATCTTCGCCATGGAGATCATCAGCGGCGGCGAATGCCTCAGCGAATACTTCAGCCAGGACTACCGCGCCTGGTTCCAGGGGCGCGCCGCGGTGTTCCAGGCCTGGATCGACGCCGGCAAGATGGACCCGGTGGACCCGGTGCACCTGATCTTCCTGCTGTGGGGCAGCACCCAGCATTACGCCGACTTCGCCACCCAGATCTGCCGCGTCACCGGTCGCAGCAAGCTGACCAAGCAGGACATGGAAGATGCCGGCAACAACCTGATCCGCATCATCCTCAAGGGTTGCGGCCTCAAGCCTGCCTTATAAAGAACACAGCGCATGCCCTTTACCCTCGCCGGCCTTTGCGAATACCGCGAAGAGATTCGCAAAAGCCGCTTTATCGCCCTCGCCGCACCGATCGACAGCGCGGCCGAGGCCCAAGCCTTTATCGAACAGCACAGCGATCTCAACGCCTCCCACAACTGCTGGGCCTGGAAACTCGCCGACCAATACCGCAGCAACGACGACGGCGAACCCGGTGGCACCGCAGGCCGGCCGATCCTCGCGGCCATCGAGGCCCAGGATTGCGATCAGGTCGCGGTACTGGTGATTCGCTGGTACGGCGGCATTCAACTGGGCACCGGCGGCCTGGCCCGCGCCTATGGCGGCAGCGCCAACAAGTGCCTGCAAGGCGCCGAACGCATCGAGCTGATCAGCCGGGTAGCCCTGCGTTGCGCCTGCAGCTTCAGCGAACGGGCACTGGTCAAGCTGCGGGTCGCCGAACTCGGCGGGCTGCTGGTCGAGGAACAGTTCACGGCCAACGGCGTAGAACTGCAACTGGCCCTGGGAGAAAACCAGATCGCCACCTTGCAAAGCCAACTGGCCGACCTGAGCCGCGGACGCATCCTCTTGCAGCGCTGAGTGCACCAACTCTGCACCCATGCCTGGAAATCATCCTGTGCACAACGACCCGGTGGATAGCCGACTTGCCCACACCGGCTGTGCACCCGACTGTGGATAACCTGAGCACACTCGCCTGTAACCCTTTTGCAACGTGGCTTTGCGGCGGTTGCTCACTTTTCGTCCAATTGCTCGCCAGACACATATTTTTCAAGCTAAAACAGCGAGTTAGCTCGGTTTATCGCTTTTAGAAGAAAGCCACACCGTGCTTATGCCCGGGCTTCGGGCTTGCACACAAATACTGTGGAACAAGCTGTGGATAACCCGTGCAAGGCTGCGTCAGCTGCCGATACGGCAAGGCTCGCAGGCACCTGATCATTTTTCGACCAGCCTCGTTCGGGCAAAACCGCAGCCTTTTCAAGCACCTTGCCCTGAACTGGTGCCAAGTGCAGGTGCAGGGAACGAGCAAAGCGTGCACGAGGCCGCAGTTCATCGGGGCCCTGGCAATTTCCTGACTCCCTGGCCAGGAAATTGCTTTGTCCACCGGCATAACGTTCAGCAACCCGAGTCCGTCATGCCAAACCCTGTACCCATCCCCGATGCAACACCCCGCCTGCAACTGCGCAGGATCACCAAGCGTTATCCCGGTTGCCTGGCCAACGACGGGATCGACCTGAGTATCCAGCCCGGGGAGATCCATGCCCTGCTCGGTGAAAACGGCGCCGGCAAAAGCACCCTGATGAAGATCATCTACGGGGTGACCCAGGCCGACTCGGGCGAGCTGATCTGGCAGGGGCAGCATCAGCTCATGCGCAATCCGGCCCAGGCGCGCAGCCTGGGGATCGGCATGGTGTTCCAGCATTTCTCGCTGTTCGAAACCCTGAGCGTGGCGCAGAACATCGCCCTGGCCATGGGCGCCGCGGCCGGCACGCCGAAGCAGCTGGAGCCGAAGATCCGCCAGGTCTCGCAGCGCTACGGCATGGCCCTGGAGCCGGAACGCCTGGTGCACAGCCTGTCCATCGGCGAGCGCCAGCGGGTGGAGATCATTCGCTGCCTGATGCAGGACATCCGCCTGCTGATCCTCGACGAACCGACCTCGGTGCTGACGCCCCAGGAGGCCGACGAACTGTTCGTCACCCTGCGCCGCCTGGCCAGCGAGGGCTGCAGCATTCTGTTCATCAGCCACAAGCTCGGCGAAGTCCGCGCCCTGTGCCACAGCGCCACGGTGCTGCGCGGCGGCCGGGTGGCCGGGCACTGCATACCGGCCGAGTGCTCGGACCGAGAGCTGGCGCGGCTGATGGTCGGCGAAGCCGCGGGCCTGATCGCCGATTACCCGAAGGCCAAGGGCGGCGACGCCTTCCTGCAAGTCCAGAAGCTGTCCTGGCCCAACCCGGATCCGTTCGGCTGCTCGCTCAAGGACATCGACCTGGAGGTGCGCAGCGGGGAGATCGTCGGCATCGCCGGGGTCGCCGGCAACGGCCAGGACGAACTGCTGGCCCTGCTCAGCGGCGAACAGCGCCTTGGCCGCGCCCAAGGCGACACCCTGCGCTTCGCCGGGCAAGCCGTCGCCCACCTGCGCCCCGACGCCCGTCGCGGGTTGGGCCTGGCGTTCGTCCCGGCCGAGCGCCTGGGCCACGGCGCCGTGCCGGAACTGAGCCTGGCCGACAACGCCCTGCTGACCGCCTTCCAGCAAGGGCTGGTGAGCAAAGGCCTGATCCAGCGCGGCAAAGTGCTGGCCCTGGCCGAAGACATCATCCGCCGCTTTGCGGTGAAAACCCCGGACAGCCAGACCGCCGCCCGCAGCCTGTCCGGCGGCAACCTGCAGAAATTCATCCTCGGCCGGGAAATCCTCCAGCGCCCCAGGCTGCTGATCGCCGCGCACCCGACCTGGGGCGTCGACGTCGGCGCCGCCGCGACTATCCACCGGGCCCTGGTGGCCCTGCGCGATGCGGGGGCGGCGATCCTGGTGATCTCCGAAGACCTCGACGAACTGTTCCAGATCAGCGATCGCCTGGCGGCCCTGTGCGGCGGTCGCCTGTCGGCGCTCAAGGCCACCGCGGACACCAGCCTGATCGAAGTCGGCGGCTGGATGGCCGGCCAGTTCGATACCCCCGTCCACTTATCTGCTCAGCCCGCGTAACGGAGCGTTTTATTTATGCTGCTTTCTCTCGAACCCCGCGGCCAGCAATCGCGCCTGATGCTCTGGTGCTCGCCGCTGCTGGCCGCGGTCCTGACCCTGGGCTGCGGCTCGCTGCTGTTCATCGCCCTGGGCCACGACCCGCTGGAAACCTTACACACCTTGCTGATCGCCCCGATCAGCGACCTGTATGGCGTCTCCGAACTGCTGGTCAAGGCGCTGCCGATCCTGCTCTGTGCCCTCGGCCTGGCCGTGGCGTATCAGGCGCGGATCTGGAACATCGGCGCCGAAGGCCAACTGCTGCTCGGCGCCCTGGCCGGCAGCGCGCTGGCGGTGCACATCATCGACCTGCAAAGCCGCTGGGCGCTGGTGCTGATCCTGCTCACCGGCACCCTGGCCGGCGCCGCCTGGGCCGGCCTCACCGCCTGGTTGCGCACGCACTTCAACGCCAATGAAATCCTCACCAGCATCATGCTCAACTACATCGCCCTGAACCTGCTGCTGTACTGCGTGCACGGGCCGCTGAAAGACCCGGCCGGGTTCAACTTCCCCGAGTCGGCGATGTTCGGTGATGCCAGTCGCCTGCCGCTGCTCCTGGAAGATGGCCGGGTGCACGCCGGGGTGTATTTCGCCCTGCTGGCCCTGGTGGCGGTGTGGGTGCTGCTGCAAAAGAGCTTCGTCGGGTTCCAGATCAAGGTGCTGGGCCTGGACAAGCGCGCCGCCGGCTTCGTCGGTTTTCGCGAGAAACGCCTGATCTGGCTGGCGCTGCTGATCAGCGGTGGGCTGGCCGGCCTGGCCGGGGTGTGCGAAGTCACCGGCCCCATCGGCCAACTGGTGCCCCAGGTGTCGCCCGGCTACGGCTATGCGGCGATCACCGTGGCCTTTCTCGGCCGCCTGCACCCCATCGGCATTCTGTTTTCCAGCCTGCTGATGGCGCTGCTGTACATCGGTGGCGAGAACGCGCAGATGAGCCTCAACCTGCCGCAAGCCATCACCCAGTTGTTCCAGGGCATGATGCTGTTCTTCCTGCTGGCCTGTGACGTGCTGATTCTCTATCGGCCGCGCCTGAACCTGCGTTGGGCACGTCGCGCCGCCACCCCTTCCGTACAGGCAGGAGCGCTGTGATGGATATCGATCTGTTGAGCAATATTTTCTACGCCATGATCCGCTGCGGTACGCCGCTGCTGCTGGTGGCCCTGGGCGAGCTGATCTGCGAAAAGAGCGGCGTCCTCAACCTCGGCCAGGAAGGCATGATGCTGTTTGGCGCAGTGATTGGTTTTATCGTCGCCCTGAACAGCGGCAACCTGTGGCTCGGCGTGCTGCTGGCGATGCTCGCCGGGATGCTGCTGTCATCGCTGTTCGCCCTGGTGGCGCTGGTGTTCAACGCCAATCAGGTGGCCACCGGCCTGGCCCTGACCATCTTTGGTGTCGGGCTGTCGAGTTTCGTCGGCGCCAGCTGGGTCGGCAAACCCCTAGCCGGATTCGAGCCCATGGCGATTCCGCTGCTGAGCGAGATCCCGCTGATCGGACGCATGCTGTTTGCCCAGGACCTGCTGGTCTACCTGTCCTTTGTCCTGTTCGCCGGGGTGGCCTGGGTGATCCTGAAAAGCCGCGTCGGCCTGATCATCCAGGCGGTCGGCGAAAACCCCGACGCGGCCAGCGCCATGGGCCTGCCGGTGCTGCGGGTACGCGCCCTGGCGGTGCTGTTCGGCGGCGCCATGGCCGGCCTGGCCGGGGCTTACCTGTCCCTGGCCTACACACCGATGTGGGCGGAAAACATGAGCGCCGGTCGCGGCTGGATCGCCCTGGCGCTGGTGGTGTTCGCCAGCTGGCGAGTGTGGCGCCTGCTGCTCGGCGCCTACCTGTTCGGCCTCGCCAGCATCCTGCATCTGGTGGCGCAGGGCCTGGGCCTGGCGATTCCCTCGAACCTGCTGGCGATGCTGCCGTATGCCGCGACCATCCTGGTGCTGGTGCTGCTGTCCCGCGATGCACTGCGCACCCGCCTGTATGCGCCGGTGTCGCTGGGGCAGCCGTGGCAGGCGGGTCACTGATCGAAGACTTTTCACTATCGGCATGGGCTGCCTGACAGCCCATGCCCCCACCTCGCAACACCTCCCCTCAGCCCCCGGCCTGGCCCAGGCAACAGCCATCAGAAAGGGCTGGCAGTCCCTATCACCCAACGTGCATGACTCCTGCCTGACAAGGATGGATGAATGGCGCCCCAAACCCGCGCACCAGGCGCCGCTTGAGTGCGCAGCCACAAGTGGAAACAGCCACTCGACTGCCGAATAGCAACCGCTTATCCCTGAATCCGCGGCCAAGGTCATTTGCTTTTCGCCCGGAAACCCTCTATTCCGGCCCCTCCCGGGAAGTTGGCCCGCTTTCTGCTTAAACGATTAAGCTGACCCAAAGGTTAGTTTTTTTGGACGTGAGTTCCATTTTAATTTCGACGGCTGACGAACACGTTGAACAGACAGGTTTTTCACTCAACTGAAGTAACCACACACGATATTCACAGGCAGAACCATTTGTTTTCTTACACTTGAAGAAGTGCATTAATCGCCCGAGCTATCACTCGTCGCATGAGCACTCAGGCTAAAGAAAGACTGGATTATCTATTACAAGATTATCTGTCCCCAATACAGAAATCGGTCATATAGAAAGATCTGAGTCCTGCCTATGTATCCCAGTATCGGCTCCACCGATTTCCGGCTTATCTCCCAAGTGGCCGGACTCCTAGCACTGCAGGCTATTGATGAAGTAGCAGGCTGTGCTTTATGTCGACACGGGTAACTGTTGTCGACTTTTTTATTCGATTTCACTTCTTGCCCAAGAAGTGAAGAGTTCTCCTCCACAGACAAGGATGTCTTTTCCGGCGAAGTCATTCATCGCCGGTTTTTTATTTATCAGAACCAAAGCCAGGGGCATGCATGCAGTCAACAAGATTGACCTTTGCCCAGAACAGCCGGACCAGCGAAAGGCCCCGACCACGGCTTATGGAATCTTCAGCCACGGCCCGATCAAGTTTCACCCGGTTCCCCCCCTGCGCACTGTATCGGAGAGACCGCAGATCCCTGCTTCAAGCAGGCGAGCCCTTCATACCGGTACGACCTTGCAGGCAGCCGAACACCCGGTCATCCAGGCTGATGAGGACAGCTTCATTTCGAGATATTGAGCCTGTTTTCAAGCACTTCCAGCGACAGGCCAGCCCTTGTATCCGAATCCTGACGCCGAGTAACGGACACAAAACGGTGCGAGGCGTTTCATGTTGGGGCGGATACAAAGGTCCCTGCCGCCACGTATTGAAAATCGATCTCAAGCCGTTTGTCCCGACCCAAACCGCTCGTCAGGAAGAAACCATTCTTTCTCAGCCAAGATTGCCGATTTAGAGCTGTTTTCGAAGATTTTATACATGCTGAAAGGTTTAAGCTGAACTGTTGGTCAGGTTTTTGCAAAGACCCCTTCGCTCGTTCCACCTGGCCCTCCACAGAGGCGTGTCGAGCACCTGCACCAAGGCCTCGCAACGCCGGTCCAGTACCCGCTACCGAGCATGTATCTCAACGTTAATGAAGGATTTCACATGTTAGAAGATGTCATTCAGTACTCCAAAGACTCTTGGGGGCTCATTCCCCTGATGGTGGTGGTATTCATCATCGGGATCGCCGTGATCATCGAACGCTACTTCTTCTTCAGTACGAGTATCAAACTGGGACAAAGTCTTGATCTGGATTTGAAGCGGGTAGACCAGGACAACCTGGCCGACGTCAAGAAAGTTGCAGATCACTACAGTAAAAGTGCCCAAGGCAAGTTGGTATTGGCCGCGGTGGAGTCTCACGGCAAGTCCGAAGAGGCGCTGGAGCGGGATATCGATGAAACCATCATGATTCAGATTCCGCGACTGGATCGCAATCTGTGGGTACTGGATACCTGTGTAACTTTAGGTCCGCTGCTTGGACTGCTCGGCACCATCATTCACATGATCCAGGTATTCAGTGTATTGGCGGCCAATACATCGCAGAAAGTCAGTTCGGTAACCGGGCCTATTGCCCATGCACTGGTCGCCACCGCTGTCGGTTTATGCATCGCCATCGTCTGCGTGATTTTTCTCAATCACTTCAACAAGCGTATCCGCCTGGTCGTCAATCAGATGGAACTGATCAAGTCCATGCTGGTTGGGCGCTTGGCCAAGGGTTGATTAATACCTACGCCACTCGGAGAAATAATCATGGCTAGCAAGAGATCAAACTATCTCGGACATGAAGAGAAAGCCCGCATCGAAATCATTCCGATGATCGACGTGATGATGTTTCTGTTGGTGTTCTTCGTACTCATCATGATCGAGATGATCCAGGGCACGGGCATTACCCTGGAGTTGCCGCAGTCTTCCTCGCAAGAAGCAATCGAGTCGGTAACGCTCAATATCGGCGTCGCCAACGACGGTGGCTTGTTTGTCGATGGCCAGCCCATCAGCGACGAGCAACTGACGAGCCGGCTCACCGAGATGCAGAACAGCGGAAAACTGGATGTAGTGATCGCCGGCGATCGTGGCACCCAATATGAAAGCATCGTGCACACAATGGATCTGGTACGCGCTGCCGGTATCAGTGCTATTGGCCTGGCGACGCAAAACTGATGAACGACCTGACCCCCAACGTACGGCGAGGGGCCTTGTGGGCCTCTGACGACCATCATGTCGACCATCACCTGTCGATGCCGGCGGCTATCGGCCTGGCTGTGCTGGCGGTTGCATTGGGTATCACGTTGCTGAGCCTGATCGAGGCCAAGCAGCCGGTAGTTGAGGAGCCTCCGAAGGTGACTAAGGTGACCATGGTGCAAGTCCCTCCTCCGCCACCGCCTGCACCGCCACCGCCCCCACCACCTGCGCCGCCTCCGCCGCCTCCCCCTCCACCGCCGCCTGCGCCGGTGAAAAAGCCTGCGCCGGCGAAAAAGGTCACGCCGGAGAAGCCGAAACCCAAACCGGAGCCCAAACCGCAACAGCCAGTGCCGCCGCCACCCGCGCCGACACCGCCACCACCGGTTACTCCACCGCCGCCACCGCCCGCACCGTCGAGCAGCACCGACGCGGTCGCCCTGGATCAGCAGGCACCGGTTTATCCGCGTGATGCCCGACAGGCCAAGATCGAGGGCTATGTGGTGCTGGAACTTGCGATCCGCCCGGACGGCACGGTTGCCAGTGCCAAGGTCCTCGAGTCGAAACCACGCAAGCTGTTCGACGAGGCCGCGATCAGCGCGGTGAAACGCTGGAAGTTCCAGCCGCGAATGGTCAATGGCGCAGCAGTTGAGCAGCGCGCTAAACAGACGGTCAGGTTCGACCTGAAATAAGCCCGTGGAGGGTGCGCGCGGAGCGCACGCCCTCTGCCAAGGAATCAAGACGATGACGACACGTACAACCAGTGGCGCACTCGCTGCCGCGCTGTGCTGCCTGGGCGCAGCCGGAGCAACCCAGGCCGCCGAGCAGCCGATTCAGATCAAGGCTGTAGTTCTGAGCATGTTCGAGGTCGGCCAGGATCAGGGAGACAACCCTGGCGAGTTTCAGTTCTGGCGTGAACGCGCCGGCCTGAATCAGTGCATGCCGCTCGCCCAGGGTTTTCATGACGTATGCCTGAACCCTGAAACCGGCGTCCTGGCAACGGTGACCGGCATGGGCACTGCCCGTGCGGCGGCGTCGGTAATGGCCCTGGGCATGGATCCACGCTTTGACTTGAGCAAGGCGTACTGGCTGGTCGCGGGCATTGCCGGCATCAATCCGCACAAGGGCTCCATCGGTTCGGCGGCATGGGCCAACTATGTGGTGGACGGTGACCTGGCGCACGAGATCGATGCGCGGGAAATCCCCAAAGACTGGAAAACCGGCTACACCCCGTTCTTTCGCGCAACGCCTTATGCCCAGCCACGTTCGGACAGCATCGGCGAAGTCTACAAGCTCAATGGTCGACTGGTGGATTGGGCCTACAACCTGACAAAGGACGTCCCACTGGTAGAAAACAAGGAACTGGCAGCGTTTCGCCAACAGTTCAAGGGCTTCCCCCAAGCCGTTCTGCCGGCCAGGGTCATGAAAGGCGACAACCTCGCCTCCTCGACGTTCTGGCACGGCAAGCGGCTCAACGACTGGGCCGGTGACTGGGTCAAGTACTGGACCGACGGCAAAGGGCAATTCGTGACTTCCGCCATGGAGGACAGCGGAACCCTGCAGTCCCTCAGTTTCCTGAACAAAGCGGCGAAGGTGGACCTGGACCGCGTGCTGGTATTGCGTACCGCCAGTAACTACACCATGCAGCCACCCGGCATGAGCGCCGCGCAAAGCATGGCTCATGACCAGGCGGGTTTCGTCGGCATGCAGCCCTCGCTCGAGGCGGCCTATCGAGTGGGCAGCACAGTGATCAACGCGCTGACGGGAAACTGGGAGCTGTATTCGCAGACCCTGCCGGGACACTGAACTCATGACCCGGCCTGGTGAACGCCATACAACAAACTGAGCCATGACCCAAGAAGCGCGATCGAGCACTGACAAGCGGATGTCGTTGATAACCGCACTCGTTGCTTGAAAACACTTCCTGGCGACTGAAGCCGCTGTTTACCGGTTCGGACAATAACCATACAGCCAGCGCGTTGCCGGCGCTGATGCTTAACACCAATGCCCGTTGGCTGACATTCAACCAACCCGCATGACGGCCACGCCTTGCCTGAGAAACGGCAGGACTTACAACTAAGTGAAGAGGTGTTTCATGAAAATCCTCCTGGTTTTATTACTTGGATGCTTATCGGTAACGGCCTGGGCCGCTACCCCCGCGGTTCCGTGCAAAGCCGATATTGCGGTGATTGGCGGTACATTCATCAACGATGCCATGTTGAAGTCCGGAAAACTCAAGGAGTCCTTCACCCTTGAAACTCCAGCCGGAACTTCCCCAACTATCTATTGCGGCAACTATAAAAACGTTCCGTTCTATTACATCAATATGCATGGCGACGGAAAGATCGTCGAAACCTGGGCTGCCCTTTACCAGCTACGGGTTAAAGATGCGATTGGTGGGGCAACAGCCGGTGGTATCAACCCGGCAATGAAGCTCCACGATCTGGTGGTGGCCGATGATGTCATCGACTTCAACATCGACCGGCCACTGGCGCTGCCGGATGCCATCTACCGCAAGGGCGACCATCCGGTTCCGCGCTACACGCCAGCCATGGATCCCATTCTTCGCGACATCCTGATCGATGAGACGCAGAAACGCCTGAATCGTGGAGATGCTCCCGTCGCCGGGATCAACCTGCACAAGAGCGGGGTGATCATGCAAACCCGCGGCGGGCGTTTCGAAACGGCTGCGGAAGTGCGCATGCTGGCCAAGATGGGGGGCGACCTGGTGACCATGAGCGTGGGGTCGGAAGTGATCTATGCGCGCATGGCCGGGATCAACTATGCCTCGCTGATCGCCATCTCCAATCCAGCCGAAGGCCTGGGTAACTGGACATGGGACACCATTCGCGAAGTTTACCCACGGCTTAATCCGGTGTGCCTGGAAATCGTTCTGGAGTCGTTGCCGAAGATTGCCGCCATCGGCAATAAGCCGCGGGTCGGCGACAGTTTGCGTATTCATCCGGAAATGACCTCAGAGAAGAAGTAAGCGAACTTCAACTTGCTCTAGAAGGCTGTGCAAGTACGGCAGGAACAGTTTGTGTTTCTGCCCGTACGCACTCGCCTGTTGTTCAACAACTTTTACATAAAAGCAAATGTAGTAGGGGAGTGTTCCATGGGTACATATAACTGGCGTCACCCGCAAAAACTGGCCCTGGCAGTTGCGGCTGCTGTGCAGATTCTCGGCGGACAGGCCATGGCCGAAGATCAGAAAGAGACGGTCGAACTTGAGGACTACATTCTCAAGGAGAGTGTCGAAGACACCATGGGCATCATGCCCAGCCAGCCGGTGAAGAGCGTTTTCGGCCTGGGCAAGTCCATCGCCGAAACCCCACGCTCGGTGTCGGATGTGTCGTCCGACCTGATCGAAAACTACGGCTTGCGCGACATCAACGACCTGGTTCGCCTCGCCCCGGGAGCCTACACCAGCTCCTTCTTCGGGGTGCCGGGGGCACTGAGCCTGCGTGGCGATGCCGCGGATAACTACTTCCGGGGGTTCAAGCGGGTAGAGAACCCTGGCAACTATGCAACGCCGATCCGCGCCGCCAGTTCGGTCGATATCGTGCGTGGCCCGGTTTCCCCCATCTACGGTGCCGGCAAGGTCGGCGGCTACATGAACTTCAACCCGAAATCCTCGAAGTCGGCGACCTCCAAGTTCATCGAAAAACCTACCGGGCAATTCGGTGTGACCGTGGGTTCCTATGACCAGTACATCACCACCGCCGAAGGCGGCTCGCCCTTCGAGCTGGGGGGGCGCCAGGGCGGTGTCTATGGTTTCTTCGAGCAGGAGGACTCGAAAAGCTACTTCGACAACGTCGAACCCAAGTCGACCATCGGCCAGATCGCCTTCGACATGGACCTCACCGACAACCTGCGGACCGAGTTCGGCGGCCAGTACCTGAAGGCCAAGCGCATCCAGAACCCCGGATGGAACCGGGTCACCCAGGACCTGATCGACCACGACACCTACATCACCGGCGCGCCGTCCAAGATGAGCTCAAGGGGCGATGTGCTGTTCCCTGACGATGTACGCAACAACATCAGCCCGGGCGTCGGTTTTCCACCGGGCAGCGGCAACTCCAAGCTGGACGTTTTCTGCCTGAACTACAGCAACTGCTTCTTCGACCCGAAAGACCCGAACGCGGCACTGAGCAACCCCGGGACCACCAAGCTCGACCGCAACAAGGTGTTCACCGACAAGAAGGACAAGGGCGAAAGCAAGGCCGCCACGGCGTACTTCGACCTTATCTGGTCGCTGGACAATGACATGGAGCTCAAGAACCAGTTCTTCTACGACTCCCTGGACCACAACAAATACACCAGCTATGGCTTCACCGCCGACTACGATGCCTACACCTGGGAAGACAAAGTCAGCCTGAGCTTCCCGCTGCAGATCGGGGAGGTCAGCACGTCCAACGTCGTCGGCGTCAACTATCGCTACTACAGCGCCATCGACCGTGAGTCCTACCTCGATGAAATCCTCGACCGCCGCGACCTGAACGTCGGGCCGACACCGGACGACAGCTTCGACATCGGTCATACCGGCAACGTCGAGATCGCTCCCGGCATGTACCGACGCAACTTCAACACCCAGAGCGCATCCATCACCAAAAACACCGGCGCGTTCATGCTGTCCGACATGAACTGGCAGAACTGGAACCTGCTGCTGGGCTACCGCTTCGACTACTACGACGCCAAGGCCAAGGAGAAGGCCCAGGCCACCAATGGCGATCTGGTCCGCGATGCCAATGGCGACGGGCGTCCGGACAAAGCCACCAACCACAACACCACTGACTCGTTCAGTGCCAGCCTCTCGTACAAGACGCCGTGGGGGTTCATCCCTTACTTCACCTACGCCGAGTCGACCGCGCTGTCGTCCAACCAGGCAGGCGGCGTAACAGCGTCGGACGTCTCCAGCGGCAACTACCTGCAGGACTCGAAACTGCGCGAGTACGGCATCAAGTACAACAGCGAGAACGGCAACGTCTACGCCGCGCTGGCCTACTACGACCAGGAGAAGACCTACCGCGACTCGCAAAACGGCAGCACTGTGCTGGTCAACGGCAAGGGTTACGAAGGTGAGTTGCGCTGGATGCTCAACCAGAACTTCTCCATGACGGCCTCGGCGACCAAACAGAAGGTGCGTGAGAAAGGGCAGCCTTTCACCGTGCTCAATACCGCCGCTGTCGCCCAAGCCTATGGCCTGGATCCGTCGCAACTCTATGGCTTCCGCTTCTTCGACCCGACCGGCCAGGTACTGGGTGGCGAGTACGATCGTGGCGGCGTACCGGAGTGGGTAACCAGCCTGTATGGCAACTACACCCAGCCGACCCCTTGGGGTGGCCGTGTGAACGCCAGCCTGGGCTTCACCTGGGTAGACGAGCAATGGGCGGACAACCAGAAGCAGATCAAGCTGCCTGACTACACCGTATGGAACGGCTCGGTGGGCTATTCCGAGAAGTCCTGGGAAGCGCTGTTTACCGTCAACAACCTGTTCAACGAGAAGTACTTCACTTCCGCCAACCTGTTCGACTCGACCCTGGTGTTCCCTTCCGCTCCGCGTACCTACACCGCCAGCTTCGTTTACAAATTCTGACCTCGCTGGCTAACCAGGGAGGCCCTGCCCGGGGCCTCCCTCATAGCTGATGGATTTCAAGCATTCGGCAACTCGCTCATGGCAGACCTCAGCGCCGCACTCCCCGCGCGTCCGCTCGATAGCCGGCGCTGCATTCATGACAAGCGCGCCAGCCGCACCCCCAGCGCTAGCGACATGAGTTTCAACGAGCCATGAGGATGCCCTGCAACTTCGGAGGAATACCTGTAATGAGCCACAACGACCCTGAAAACCCTGACACCCCGATCGATCCCAGTCGTCGCCACTTTCTCGCCGGTACCGCGGTACTGGGTGCCGGCGCCGCGCTCAACGGTTGCACGCCCAACAGCGATGCGCCCCCTACACCGGGCAAGCGCCCATTGTCCGCTGCCGAACTGGACAGGTCACTGCGCAAGCACGTCAAGACGGTGGTGGTGATCTATGCCGAGAACCGCAGCTTCAACAACCTGTTCGCCGATTTCCCCGGCCTCGAGCAGCCTCTTTCCAGCCTCAAGCCCGCCGCTTACCAGCAGCGCGACCGCGACGGCAGCCTGCTGCAAATCCTGCCCCCGGTCTGGGGCGGCACCCTGCATCTGGGACCGCAGACCGCGGATGGCGTGACCTATCCCGCTGGCGTGCCATTTCAGCAGGACCTGCCGAACGCGCCGTTCGCCCTCAAAGGCCCGAATGCCGAGGACCTGCCGCTGAGCCTGGTGACCCGCGATTTGTCCCACGAGTTCTACCAGAACCAGATGCAGATCAACGGTGGCATGAATGACCGGTTCGCCGCCTGGTCCGACTCCGGCGGCCTGACGATGGGGCACTACAGGCAAAGCCGCTATGCCCTTCGCCTGTGGGATATCGCGCGGCAGTTCGTGCTCTGCGACAACTTCTTCCAGGGCGCCTTTGGCGGTTCTTACCTGAACCACCAATACCTGATCTCGGCGGCGGTGCCGCACTATCCGAACGCCCGCAACTCGGTGGCCAAGGTGAAGATCGCCAACCTGCACAGCGACGACCCCAGCGACCCGCGGCTCAGGCCCCTGGCCGACTCGCCTGCCAGTGCCATGGACGGCCCCGCCCAGTTCGGCCCCTGCGCGCTCACCCCGGACGGTTATGCGGTCAACACCTTCGCGCCGCCCTACTGGCCGACCTGGCAACGCGACCCACAACGACCGGACTATTCCAAACCGGACCTGCCCTTCGTGCTGGTTCCGCAAAGCCACGAGCACATCGGCGACAAGCTGTCGAAAAGGAACATCGACTGGGCCTGGTACGCCGGTGGCTGGCAGGCCACCCTGGATGAGTTCAGCGGCTCGGGCGCGATCCCGAAAATCCCCAACTTCCAGTACCACCACCAGCCCTTCAACTACTTCCGGCAGCAAGGCCCGGAGCACCCCGGTGAACGCGCCAGGCGCCTGCGCGATGGCGGCCTGGGCGACGACCCGTCGACGAACCGGTTCTTCGCCGACGCCCTGGCCGGCAAGCTGCCGAGCGTGAGCTTCTACAAGCCCCAGGGCAACCTCAACATGCATGCCGGGTACACAGACGTCGCCGCGGGCGACCGGCATTTGGTCCGCGCGATCAAGACCCTGCAGGACAGTCCGCAGTGGAACAACATGGTGCTGATTGTCACGGTCGACGAGAACGGCGGCTGGTGGGATCACGTGGCTCCGCCCAAGGGCGATCGCTGGGGCCCGGGCAGCCGTATTCCGGCCCTGGTGGTATCGCCCTTCGCCCGCAAGGGGACGGTGGATCACACGGTGTATGACACGGCATCGATCCTGCGCCTGGTGACCCGGGTCTTCGACCTGGAAAAGCTCGATGGCCTGAAACTGCGTGACGAGGCCATGGCCGCCCGGGAACAGTCACCCATGGGCGACCTGACCAATGCGTTGCAGTTCGATTAGCCAACGCCGGAAAAGACTGATCGCGGCAGACGTCCAGTGGATCGGGTTATGGACGGCCTTGCTCATCCCCTGCATTCGCTGCGACGCCCTCGCCGAGCTGCCGGCTCCTGCCCCCGCGGGATCCGGCCGTCCGACCATGCTTCAGGCCGGGCCAGGAATCGCCCGCTGCTCCCCGCGAACCGGCCACAACTGCGCCACCGCCCAGGCCAGTTCGAAAAACAGGATCACGCCGATCAAGGCCGTGCCGCCGTGGGCCAGGGCGTAGATCTGCCAGGTGGAAAACAGCAGCCGCCCGGCGGCGTCGTAGCGTCCGAAGGCCAACTGCGGATCGCGGATGCGCAGCACCGCCCAGACGCAGACGATCGAGCCCATCAGGTTGACCATCAGCAGATGCATGGGCGCGAACGGCGGCAGGTCGCCGGGCAGGTCGAAGGCCTGGCTCCACTGCTGCATCAGGCCGTGCAGGGCGAGAAAGCTCCAGGGGGTGACAAAGGCGGCGGTGACGATCAGGTCGTACCAACCGCTGGCCCGCACCAATTGACGGTATTGCGCTGTGCTCCACATAAAGGATCGCTCCGGATATTCAAGGAGCACGCAGGCTAAAGCCTGGAGTATGCTCCAGGGTCAAGCCCTTCCGAGACTCCAGCATGCGCATCGGTGAACGTGCCCGGGCCTGCGCCGTCAGCCGCGATACCCTGCGCTTCTACGGGCAGCGCGGATTGATCGCGGCACAACGCACCGCCAACGGCTATCGTGATTACCCCAGCGACAGGGTGCAGCTGGTGCTCTACATCAAGACCGCGCAACGCCTGGGCTTCAGCCTCGGCGTGATCGGCAGCAGCGTTGCCGCGCTGTGGCAGGCCAGCGATCCGGACTACGCGGTGACGCAACTGCTGCAAGACAAACTGACCCTGATCGAGACCCGCATCAGCGAACTGGGCGAGTTGCGCCAGGAGCTGCAGCAACGGCTCGGCCAGCGTTGCCCCTTAACTCCATGATCTTCACTCATCAAGGAATCCACGTATGTCTACGCCAAAAACCGCACTGATCATCGGCGCCTCCAGAGGCCTGGGCCTGGGCCTGGTGCAACGCCTGCTGGACGCTGGCTGGCAGGTCACCGCCACCGTGCGCAACCCGCAAAAAGCCGAAGCGCTCAAGGCCCTGGGGCCGGTCCGCATCGAGCAGCTGGACATGGACGACCAGCAAGCGGTGATCGCCCTGAACCAGAAGCTCAAGGGCGAAGTGTTCGACCTGCTGTTCGTCAACGCCGGGGTCAAGGGGCCGGACGACCAGACACCGGGCAAGGCGACCCTGGCGGAAGTCGGCCAGCTGTTCTTCACCAACGCCGTGGCGCCGATCAACCTGGCCCAGCGTTTCGCCCCGCAGATCCGCCCGGACAGCGGCGTGCTGGCGTTCATGAGTTCGGTGCTGGGCAGCGTGACCATGCCCGACGCGCCGGAGCTGGCGCTGTACAAGGCCAGCAAGGCGGCGCTGAATTCCATGACCAACAGCTTCGTGACCCAGCTCGAGCAGAAGCTCACCGTGCTGTCGCTGCACCCGGGCTGGGTGAAGACCGACATGGGCGGCGAAGGCGCGGACATCGACGTCGAGACCAGCACCCGCGGCCTGATCGAGCAGATCAATGCCTATACCGGCAAGGGCGGGCACCATTTCGTCAACTACAAGGGCGAAACCATTCCCTGGTAAGCCTGCACCTGTAGCCGCTGCCGGAGGCTGCGACAAGGCTCGAAGAGCCTTCCTGCGGCCGACATCGCAGCGCCCACTTCGTGGTCGAGCGCAGCCTTCGGCAGCGGCTACAGGACGCCATCGCGAGCAAGCTCGCGCCTACAGGGGATATCGATTTGCAGGAGCGAGGCTTGCCCGCGATAGACCGCACAGCGGTCTCCCCGTAAACTGCGCACCTCGCCCCCGTGGCGACCCTGGATCAGCAGACAGGGCAACACTGAGCTGGCTAACCTGAACCCACTTTCAGAGGAGCCGGCCACCATGCCTGCGACCCGTACCTGGTTAAAGAACCCCCTCGCTATTTTCACCGGCAATGCCCTCGACGCCCGTGGCGGCCTGGTGCTGCAAGACGGCCTGATCGTCGAAGTGCTCGGCGCCGGGCAACAACCCGCCCAGCCCTGTGGACACCTCTTCGATGCCCGCGAGCACGTGCTGCTGCCGGGGCTGATCAACACCCATCACCACTTCTATCAGACCCTGACCCGCGCCTGGGCGCCGGTGGTCAACCAGCCGCTGTTTCCCTGGCTGAAAACCCTGTACCCGGTCTGGGCCCGGCTGACCCCGGAGAAACTCGCCCTGGCCAGTAAAGTGGCGCTGGCCGAATTGCTGCTGTCGGGCTGCACCACCGCCGCCGACCACCACTACCTGTTCCCCGAGGGCCTGGAAAACGCCATCGACGTGCAGGTGGCCAGCGTGTGCGAACTGGGCATGCGCGCCATGCTCACCCGCGGTTCCATGAGCCTCGGCGAAGCGGATGGCGGCCTGCCGCCGCAACAGACCGTACAACAGGGCGAGGTGATTCTCGCCGACAGCCAGCGGCTGATCGCCGAGTACCACCAACGTGGCGCCGGCGCGCAGATCCAGATCGCCCTGGCGCCCTGCTCGCCGTTCTCGGTGACCCCAGAGATCATGGCGGCCAGCGCCGAGCTGGCGGAAAAACTCGACGTGCGCCTGCACACTCACCTGGCGGAAACCCTCGACGAGGAAGACTTCTGCCTGCAACGTTTCGGCCTGCGCACCGTGGACTACCTGGACAGCGTCGGCTGGCTCGGCCCGCGGACCTGGCTGGCCCACGGCATCCACTTCAACCCGGATGAAATCGCCCGTCTCGGCGCGGCCGGGACTGGCATCTGCCACTGCCCGAGCTCCAACATGCGCCTGGCCTCGGGCATCTGCCCGACCCTGGAGCTGACCGACGCCGGCGCGCCCGTCGGCCTGGGCGTGGATGGCTCGGCCTCGAACGACGCTTCGAACATGATCCTCGAAACCCGTCAGGCCCTGTACCTGCAGCGCCTGCGTTACGGCGCCGAGAAGATCACCCCGGAATTGGTGCTGGGCTGGGCCACCCAGGGTTCGGCACGGTTGCTGGGGCGCAGCGATATCGGCGAGCTGGCCGTGGGCAAGCAGGCCGACCTGGCGCTGTTCAAGCTCGATGAGCTGCGCTTCTCCGGCAGCCATGATCCGTTGTCGGCCTTGCTGCTGTGCGGCGCGGACCGCGCGGACCGGGTGATGGTCGGCGGCCGGTGGCGGGTGATCGACGGGCAGGTCGAAGGGTTGGACCTGAAGGGGTTGATTGTCGATCACCGCCAGGCGGCCCGGCAGTTGATCGCCGGCGCCTGATCGGCGTTATCGCGAGCAAGCCCACTCCAACAGGGAACCGGTTTCGATCATTTCCAGAATGAATCCCGCCGGATGTAGGGGCGAGCTTGCTCGCGATGCTCTTCAAAGGCCCAGCAGCGACAACATGATAAAGGTCGCGAACAGCACGAAGTGGGTCATGCCTTCGATGGCATTGGTCTCACCGTCATTGAGGTTGATCGCGCTGACGATCAGGGTGATGAAGATCATCACCGTCTGCACCGGAGTCATCGCCATCTGGAACGGCTGGCCAGTGTAGAGCGCCATGGCCTCCATCACCGGCACCGTCAGGATCACCGTCGACAACGACGCGCCCAACGCAATATTGAGCACCGACTGCATGCGATTGGCCAACGCCGCGCGCAGGGCCGTGAGGATTTCCGGCGCCGCGGAAATCGCCGCCACCAGGATCGCCGTGATCACCGGCGGCGCGCCCGTACCTTCCAGCCCCAGGTCGAGGGTCTTGGACATCACCTCCGCCAGGGCGCCGATCAGCACCACGCCGAACACCAGGGTGGCGATGGAGAACGCCAGGCTGACAGGTGCTGGCTGGTCTTGCGTCGGTTCTTTCTTGCGGCGTTTTTCCGGGTAGCTGTAGCTGAAGAAGTAGCTGTGGGCGCCGACCTGCATGCGCAGGAACAGGGTGTACAACAGCACCATGGCGCCAATGGTGAAGGCCGAGTAGAGCTTCCATTTCGCTTCGGGGATGAACTCCGGCACCACCATCGACACGCCCATGGCGGTGAGGATCATCACGCTGTAGGAGCGCGCCGAATCGTCGTTGTAGGCCTGCTCGCCATGCTTGATCCCGCCCATCAGCGCTGCCAGGCCGAGGATGCCGTTGATGTCGAGCATCACCGCCGAATAGATGGTGTCGCGCACCAGGGTCGGCGAGGCCTCGTTGCTCATCATGATCGCCAGGATCACCACCTCCACCAGGACCGCGGCGAGGGTCAGGATCATGGTGCCGTAGGGGTCGCCGACCTTCTCCGCCAGCAGCTCGGCGTGATGGGCGACGCGCATCGAGGCGGCGACGATGAAACCGATCAGCACCAACCCTGAGATCAGCGCCACGCCCTGGCCGCTGTTGAGCAGCGCATGCTCCAGCGGATAGGCAACCAGCGCCGCGAGCAGCGCCAGCAACAGAAAACTTTCTTGCTTGAGTGAAGTGAACATTGCAGTCCTTTGACCGGATAAATCGAGCAGTAGAGATGAGCTAAAGACTGCATGGAGTCACTGACGTTTCGTTACACCTTAGTGCACCAGTGAATGGCGTTGATGGGCGTGAGTGCACCGGGATGAGCCTGTGCGGATCCGTCTGGCCTCTTCGCGGGCAAGCCTCGCTCCTACAGAAGCGGGATGATCCTGCAGGAGCGAGGCTTGCCCGCGAAGGCTTCACCCAGCCCCCCGAAATTTTGTTGTCCTGTTGGTCAGCTATTTGCATTGAGCCATTCAAGCCTTAGAGCCCAGCCTCGCCCCACAACAAAATGGAGTCCGGATTCATGCATAAACGTCCGTTGCAAAAATTGCTGTGCGCCCTCACCGCGGCCATCGGCCTGAGCGTCTCGCTGGGCGCCAGCGCCGCCGATCCGTTGAAGGTCGGCTTCGTCTATATCGGCCCGATCGGCGACCACGGCTGGACCTATCAGCATGAGCAGGGACGCAAGGCGCTGGTGGAACAGTTCGGCGACCGGATCAAGACCAACTACGTGGAGAACGTCGCCGAAGGCGCCGACGCCGAGCGGGTGATCCGCAACATGGCCAAGGACCAGTACGACCTGATCTTCACCACCTCCTTCGGCTACATGAACCCGACCCTGAAAGTCGCCAAGCAATTCCCCAAAACCACCTTCGAACACGCCACCGGCTACAAACAGGACAAGAACCTCGGCACCTACCTGGCCCGCACCTATGAAGGTCGCTACGTCGGCGGCTTCCTCGCGGCGAAGATGACCAAGAGCAAGAAGGTCGGCTACGTCGCCTCCTTCCCGATCCCGGAAGTGATCCGCGACATCAACGCCATCCAACTGGCCCTGAACAAATACAACCCGGGCACCGAGATCAAGGTGGTATGGGTCAACTCCTGGTTCGACCCGGGCAAGGAAGCCGACGCCGCCAACGCCCTGATCGACCAGGGCGCCGACGTGATCTTCCAGCACACCGACAGCCCGGCGCCGATCCAGGCCGCCGAACGTCGCGGCGTGTATGCCGTGGGCTACGCCTCGGACATGGCCCACTTCGGGCCCAAAGCGGTGCTGACCTCCATCGTCAACAACTGGGGCCCGCACTACATCCAGGCCACCCAGGGCGTGCTCGACCACAGCTGGAAATCCCAGGACTACTGGGGCGGCCTGAAGGAAGGCACAGTCCAATTGCCGATCAGCGACCTGGTGCCGGCCGAGGTCAAGCGTGAAGCCGAGCAGATCATCGCCGACATCAAGAGCGGCACCTTCCACCCGTTCACCGGGCCGATCAAGGATCAGGCCGGCGTGGAAAAACTCGCCGCCGGGGTCAGCGCCAGCAATGCAGAACTGGCGTCGATGAACTATTACGTGGAAGGCATGAAGGCCGACATTCCGAAATGACTCATCGAATCCTGTAGCCGTTGCCGCAGGTTGCGCCAAGGTCCGAAGGTTCTTTGCTCGATATCCAGAGCACGCCCCCTTCGGGGTCGATCGCAGCCTGCGGCAGCGGCTACAGGACCGTGGGTAACTTGAGAGCATTCATATGAACCAGCTTCCAATCATCGACATCAGCCCGCTCTACGGCGACGACGCCCAAGGCTGGAACAGCGTCGCCCAACAGATCGACCGCGCCTGCCGCGAGTGGGGCTTCTTCTATATCAAGGGCCACCCGATCACCTGCGCGCGCATCGGCCAGTTGCTCGACGCCGCCCGGCAGTTCTTCGCCCTGCCGGCCGCCGAGAAACTCAAGATCGATATCACCCAGACCCGCCACCACCGCGGCTACGGCGCGATCGCCACCGAACAGCTGGACCCGGACAAGCCCAGCGACCTCAAGGAAACCTTCGACATGGGCCTGCACCTGCCGGCCGACCATCCCGAGGTGCTCGCGGAAAAACCGCTGCGCGGCAGCAACCGGCACCCGGATATCGCCGGCTGGGAAGCCCTGATGGAGCAGCACTACCTGGACATGCAGGCCCTGGCCCAGACCCTGCTGCGGGCCATGACCCTGGCCCTGGGCATCGAGCGCGACTTTTTCGACCGCCGCTTCAAGGAGCCGGTCAGCGTCCTGCGCCTGATCCATTACCCGCCGCGGCACACCGCCAGCAGCGACGAGCAGCAAGGTGCCGGCGCCCACACCGACTACGGCTGTATCACCCTGCTCTACCAGGACAACGCCGGCGGCCTGCAGGTGCGCAACGTCCAGGGCCAGTGGATCGACGCCCCGCCCATCGAGGGCACCTTCGTGGTCAACCTCGGCGACATGATGGCGCGCTGGAGCAATGACCGTTACCTGTCGACGCCACACCGGGTGATCAGCCCGCTTGGGGTGGACCGCTACTCGATGCCGTTCTTCGCCGAACCCCATCCGGATACGCGCATCGAATGCCTGCCCGGTTGCCAGGATGCCGGGCATCCGCCGAAGTACCCGGTCACCACTTGCGCTGAATTTCTCTTGTCGCGGTTCGCCGATACCTATGCCTATCGCCGGGAACTGCAAGCGTCCTGATCGGCCGGTTGGTCAGGTTTTGCCGAATCGTCCGCGTGCGCCTGTAGAATGCCTGCCCTTATGGGCGCGACTGGAACCCGACGCGCCCGCGCAGCCCTGGGGAAACCCGGGGCCGGCGCCTGTCATCGCACCTTGCGGTCGGCTTTTCGCCGCAGGATGATGGAGCGCAACACGTTCACGCAGCGCTCGACTGCACCTGATGAGATCACACCCATGTACGACTGGCTGAACGCCTTGCCCAAGGCCGAACTGCACCTGCACCTCGAAGGCTCCCTGGAGCCCGAGCTGCTGTTCGCCCTGGCCGAACGCAACAAGATCGCCCTGCCCTGGCGCGATGTGGACACCCTGCGCAAGGCTTATGCCTTCAACAACCTGCAAGAGTTCCTCGACCTGTACTATCAGGGCGCGGACGTACTGCGCACCTCCCAGGACTTCTACGACCTGACCTGGGCCTACCTGCTGCGCTGCAAAGCGCAGAACGTCATCCACACCGAGCCCTTCTTCGATCCGCAGACCCACACCGATCGCGGCATCCCCTTCGAAGTGGTGCTCAACGGCATCGCCAGCGCGCTCAAGGATGGCGAGCAGCAACTGGGCATCACCAGCGGCCTGATCCTCAGCTTCCTGCGCCACCTGAGCGAAGACGAAGCGCAGAAAACCCTCGACCAGGCGCTGCCGTTCCGCGAAGCCTTTGTCGCGGTCGGCCTGGACAGTTCGGAAATGGGTCACCCGCCGAGCAAGTTCCAGCGGGTGTTCGATCGTGCCCGCAGCGAAGGTTTCCTCACCGTGGCCCACGCCGGTGAAGAAGGCCCGCCCGAGTACATCTGGGAAGCCCTCGACCTGCTGAAGATCCAGCGCATCGACCACGGCGTGCGCGCCTTCGAGGACGAGCGGCTGATGCAGCGCATCATCGACGAGCAGATCCCGCTGACCGTCTGCCCGCTGTCGAACACCAAGCTCTGCGTGTTCGATCACATGTCGCAGCACAACATCCTCGAGATGCTCGAGCGTGGGGTGAAGGTCACCGTGAACTCCGATGACCCGGCCTACTTCGGCGGCTACGTCACCGAGAACTTCCACGCCCTGTACACCCACCTGGGCATGACCCAGGATCAGGCCAGGCGCCTGGCGCAGAACAGCCTGGATGCGCGCTTGGTCAAGCCGTAACCGCGATACACCTGTAGCCGCTGCCGAAGGCTGCGATCGACCGGAACGGTCGCGGCGATCTCAACGACGCTGGAGGTCCTGCGGGCCTATCGCAGCCTGCGGCAGCGGCTACAGCTCAGGCACCGACTTCGCTCAACTCTTCCAGCGTCTTGCCCCGGGTCTCCATCCCGAACAGCCAGACCAGCGCCGCGGCGACCGCGAAACACAGTGCGCCCAGGGCGAACACCCCACCCTGCCCGGTCATCGGGAACACCACGCCGGTCACCCAAGGCCCGAGCAGCGAACCGATGCGCCCCACCGCCGAGGCGAAGCCGGAGCCGGTAGCCCGCGCCGAGGTGGGATACAACTCAGGCGTGTAGGTGTAGAGCACCGCCCACATGCCGAACAGGAAGAACTGCATCAACAGGCCGGAGCTGACCAGCAGCGCCACGTTGCCGCCGAACACCGCGCTCTGCCCGTAGAAAAACGCCATGACCCCACCGCCCAGCAGGGTGATCACACACACCGGCTTGCGCCCCCAGCGCTCCACCAGCCAGGCGGCCATGAGGAAGCCGGGAATGCCGCCGAGGGAAATCAGCACCGTGTAGTACACCGACTGGGTCACCGCGAAACCCGACTGCTGCAACAGGGCGCTGAGCCATGAGGTCAGGCCGTAAAAACCCAGCAGGGCAAAGAACCACACGCTCCAGATCATCATCGTGCGCTGGCGATAGAGCGGCGACCAGATCTCGCGCAAGGCCGAGAAGAAATGCCCCGGCACGCTTTCCACCCGCGGCAGGCGCACCGGCTCGGGCAGGTCCGCGCGCTGCAACGAGGCCCGGACCTTATCCTCGATCCGTCGCAGCACCTGGTCGGCATCGGCGTGCCGCCCGGCCTGCTCCAGCCAGCGCGGCGACTCGGGAATGAAGAAACGGATCGCCAGCACGAACACCGCCGGGATCGCCAGGACCAGGAAGATGTCGCGCCAGCCGATCAGCGGCAGCAGGAAGTACGAGAGCACGCCCGCCGCGACAAAACCCAGCGGCCAGAAGCCGTCCATCAAGGCGATATAGCGCCCGCGCCGCTGGGCCGGGATCATCTCCGACAGCATCGACTGGGCGATGGGAAACTCCATGCCCATGCCGATCCCCAGCAGCACCCGGAACAGGGTCAGGCTGTCCACCGTCTGCGCCGTGGAGCACAGGTAGCTGGCGATACCCCAGAGCACGATGCTCCACTGGAACACCGGCTTGCGCCCGAAGCGGTCGGCGAGCATGCCCGACAGCGATGCGCCGACCACCATGCCGAAGAAACTCGCACTGGCCAGCAGGCCGGCCTGGGCTGTGCTCAGGCCGAACTCGGCTTTGATCGAGCCGAGCAGGAAGGTCATCATCGCCAGGTCCATGGAGTCGAAGAAAAACGCCAGGGCGATGATGATGAAAATGACTCGGTGATAACCACTGATGGGCAAGCGTTCCAGACGCTCCGCCGCACTGTATCCCTGACTTGCCATGCCCCGTCCCCCCGATTGAATGGTCTGCAATCGAGTGTGCAAGATCGACGCCGCCGCTCGGTGCTGGATGCGACCTGCCCGCACCCCGCAACGACGCCGCCGGCCAGGGTCATTGATCGGCGTGGCCTGGCTTGGGGTAATGCGCGGAAATTTCAGCGCAACGCGCCTGCAACATGTCCCGCAGCAGCTTCACCGGTTTGCTCAACTGCGCCCGATGGGCGCACAACAGGTTCAGCGGTGCCCGTTCGCAGCGCAGCTCCGGCATCAATACCTTGAGCCGCCCGGCCAGCACATCGGCCGCCACGTCGAGCCAGGACTTGTAGGCGATGCCTTGCCCCGCCAGCGCCCACAGGCGCACCACATCGGCATCGTCGCTGAAACGATCGCCGCTGACCGTCAGGCCCACCTCGCGCTTGCCGTCATGGAAGCTCCAGTGGTCGTGCACCCGGCTGCCGAGCATGTAGAGCAGGCAGTTATGCTGGGCCAGTTGCTCCAGCTGACGCGGCTCGCCGCAGCGGGCCAGGTACTCGGGGGCGGCCACCAGCACCCGGCGGTTCCGCGGCGCGACGGGCAGGGCCACCAGGCTGGAGTCTTCCGGTTCGCCATAACGCAGGGCGATGTCCACCGGCTGGCGAAACAGGTCGGCGATACGGTCGCCCAGCAGCAGGCGCACCGTGAGTTTGGGGTGCTCCTGCTGGAACCGGTCGAGCCAGGGCAACAACAGGTTGCGGCCGAAGTCCGAGGGCGCGGACAGCTGGAGAACGCCGCTGACCTGATCCTGCCCGCTGGCCAGCAGGCGCCGCCCTTCCTCCAGGTTGCTCAGGGCCGCGCGGGCGTATTCGAGAAACCCTTCGCCCTCGGCGGTCAGGCGCAGGCTGCGGGTCGAACGCGCCAGCAGCCGGGCGCCGAGCTGCTGCTCGATGCGCTTGAGGGCGGCGCTGGCCACCGCCGCCGACAGGTCCATGACCCGCGCCGCGGCGGACAGGCTGCCGAGGTCGGCGGCGCGCACGAACAATTGCAGGTCATCGAATCGCAGCATCTGGCTCACCGGTATTATCAAAAAAATATTGAAAGAGACTGCTGTTTTAGCCGGTTTTATCTTCGCGGGAAATGGCCAATTATCTGTGCACGCTTACACCGGCCTCTCACACCCGCCGTCATAACCGCCCTGAAGGACGCCACCATGTCGCAAGCCTTTACCGCCATCGCCACCCTTGTCGCGAAGAGCGGCCAGCAGGCCCTGCTCCAACGCGAACTCACCGCCCTGGTGCAACCGAGCCGTGAAGAAGCCGGCTGCCAGTACTACAACCTGCACCAGGACGCCGAAGACCCAGGCACCTTTTATGTGCTGGAGCGCTGGGACGATGAGGCAGCCCTGGAGTTTCACAACGCCACGGCGCACTTCCAGCACTTTCTCAGCCAGACCCGCGAGGCGATCGAGCACTTCGAGCTCAAGCGCCTGCTGCTCCTCTGACCCAACCTTCATCTTCATCAGGACAACTCACCATGAAAGCCATCGCCTACTACGCCTCCCTGCCGATCAACGATCCTTTGTCCCTGCAAGACATCGAACTGCCGGAACCGGTCGCCGGCCCACGCGACCTGCTGGTGGAAGTCAAAGCCATCTCGGTCAACCCGGTGGACACCAAGGTCCGCCAGAACGTCCAGCCTGAAGGCGGCGCCGCCAAGGTGCTGGGCTGGGACGTGGCCGGAGTGGTCAAGGCGGTGGGCAGCGCAGTCAGCCTGTTCAAGGCCGGCGACAAGGTGTTCTACGCCGGCTCGATCGCCCGCGCCGGCGGCAACAGCGAACTGCATGTGGTGGACGAGCGCATCGTCGGCCATATGCCCAAGAGCCTGGGCTTCGCCGAAGCCGCCGCCCTGCCACTGACCGCGATCACCGCCTGGGAACTGCTGTTCGAGCGCCTGCAGATCGCCGAAGGCCAGGCCGATCGGCAGCAGAGCCTGTTGATTGTCGGTGCGGCCGGCGGCGTCGGTTCGATCCTCACCCAACTGGCCAGCCAGCTCACCGGCCTCAAGGTCATAGGCACCGCCTCACGCGCTGAAACCCAGGATTGGGTACGCGAGCTGGGTGCCGACCTGGTGATCGACCATAGCCAGCCGCTGAGCCAGGAGCTGAAGAAGGCCGGCCAGGCCAGCATCACCCATGTCGCCAGCCTGACCCAGACCGATGCGCACCTGGACGAGTTGGTCGAGGCGCTCGCGCCCCAGGGCCGGCTGGCGCTGATCGACGATCCGAAAACCCTCGATGTGACCAAGCTCAAGCGCAAGAGCCTGTCGCTGCACTGGGAGTTCATGTACACCCGCTCGCTGTTCGAGACCGCGGACATGCAGGAACAGCACAAGCTGCTCAATCGCGTCGCCGAGCTGATCGACGCTGGCACCCTGAAGACCACCCTCGGCGAGCACTTCGGCACTATCAACGCGGCCAACCTGCGGCGCGCTCACGCCTTGCTGGAGAGCGGCAAGGCCAAGGGCAAGATCGTGCTGGAAGGGTTCTGAGGCAGGGAGCGGACGGTGTCCTGCCGGCTCAGGAAAAGGGCAGGATGCCGTCAGTCCGACAGTTGGCCCTTGTCATACTTGCGACCGTATTCGGGTCTACACTGGGGGCCTTTGCAATGCAGTCTTTTACGCGAGGAGGTCAGCAATGAAGATCCTGATAAAAGAATTGGCAAAATCCCAAGGCACCCAATGGCAGGTTCAACTCGACCAGCATGCGGTGACCTTCCGCAGCGAGGCCGAAGCCCGAGCCTTTGCCAATACGCTGGAAACGCGTCTGCACGCTCCCCATCGATTCCCCGAAAGCCAACAGCGCGCCGCCGGCTGATTACAGCTGGGCGGCTTGCAGCGCCCTGGCGTTCTGCAATTTCCGGGTGACCATCGCCAGCGTCACCACCAGAATCCCACACAGGCTGATGACCGTCGCCATCGGCACGGCGCTGCCGTCGTGCAGCACGCCCACCAGCGCCGCGGCGCCGGCCGCCACGCTGAACTGCAGGCAGCCGAGCATCGCCGAGGCGCTGCCGGCCCGTGCGCCCTGACCGTTCATGGCGCAGGCCGAGGCATTGGGAAGGATGCAACCCAGGCTGGCGATGCAAATGAACAGCGGCACCAGCAGCGGCCAGAGTTGTGCCGGATGCAGCGAACTGACGGCGAGCAGCGCCAGGCCCCCCAACAGGTAGATCCACACTGTGCGCGCCAGCAGGAACGCCGGACCGCGCTTGGCCAGCAACCGTGCATTGAGCTGCGCCACCAGGATGAAGCCGCCGGCGTTGACCCCGAAGAACCAGCCGAAGTGCTCGGCCGGCACACCGTAGAGCTTGATGAAAACGAACGGCGAACCGGCGATGTAGGCGAACATCCCGGCGATGGCGATGCCTCCGGTCAGGGCATGGCCGAGAAACACTCGGTCGGCCAGCAGCCGACCGTACTGGCGCAAGGCGCCGGACAACGGCTGGCGCGGCACATGGGCCGGCAGGCTTTCCGGCAAGCCCAGGGCTACCGCCAGACCGGCCAGGGCGCTGAACAGGGTCAGCATGATGAAGATCGACTGCCAGCCGTAGAGATTCACCAGCAGGCCGCCGAGCATCGGCGCCAGGATCGGTGCCAACCCCATGACCAGCATCAGCTGGGAAAACACCTTGGCCGACCCCACCGCGTCGCACTTGTCGCTGACCACCGCCCGGGAAATCACCATGCCCGCGCAGCCGCCCAGTGCCTGGACGAAGCGCGCACCGATCAGCCACTCCAGGTTCGGCGCGTAGGCACAGGCCAGGGACGCCAGGGTGAACAGCCCCACCCCGACCAGCAACGGAATGCGCCGGCCAAAGCGGTCGGCCACGGGACCGTAGGCGAGCTGGCCGATGGACAGGCCGAGGAAGTAGGCCGCCAGGGTCAGCTGAACGTGTTTTTCATCGGTGCCAAAGGCCAGCGCCATCGCCGGAAACGCCGGCAGATAGAAGTCGATGGCCAGAGGACCGAAGGCGCTCAGGGCGCCGAGAATCAGGATTGTGCGAAGGTTCATCAGGCATCCAGGTGCGGGTCGGTCGGCAGCCCGACAGTCTATCCGCGCTTGGAAGCCTTGAACATTCCGATAGGTCGCTAACTATTAAAAAGACCGGTCAAATCCGCTCAGGCCAGCTTGACCGCATAGCCTTCTTCGCTGATCAGGCTGATCACCTCGTCGGCGGACAAGCGGCTTTCCACGCCCACTTCCCTGGCCCCGAGATCGACCTTGACGCTGGCCGCCGGGTCCTTGCTCTGCACCGCCTGAGTGATGGCCCGGACGCAGTGACCGCAGGACATACCTTCGACATTGAACACTTGCATGACGCTTCTCCTGTAGTGAGGGTTGCCGCCAGTCTCGACCTTGCCATCATGGCAAGGTCAAGTTCCGGATGCATCTGCCGGGCTGGCAATCGGCGACGGGCTCGGCCAAGCTTCACCCCTCAACGACACGACACTAGGAGATTCAGCCATGCGCTGGTCGGTTATCAGCCTGTTCAGCCTCCTCGGCCTGATCGCGGCCACCCCTTCGGTCAACGCCGCCGGCGAGGACTACGGCGTCCTGATCATTTCCCGGGAACGGCTGGAAGTCGCCACGTCCTGCGAAATCGGCCTGTACATCCAGGACCAGTTGGCGGGCCGGCTGTTCCAGGAACAAGCCACGTCCTTCAACCTGCCGCCGGGCAAAGTCTCGCTGCGCCTGAAACTGCTGCCGGGGCAGATGCCGGGCTGCAACCCGGGCATGCTCGCGCCAGGCTCCCAGGACATCAGCCTCAAGGCCGGCGACGTGCTGAAGTTCCGCATCGCCATGAGCCCGTCGGGCCTAAACCTCCAACGCACCGGCCTGGGATACTGAAGCGCCGGATCGTCGCCTGCGCCCTGTCCCTCCCCGGAACCGGTACGGGCGACGATCCTGATCAGGCGTCACCGAGACAGATTGAAGCCCCCCGCACCATGGCGCTTGACCTTGCCAACATGGCAAGGTTGATCCTGTCGACAACCGTTTACAGGGAGTGTCAGTGATGTCCGAATCAACCACTTTTGACCTGCCGATTGCCGGCATGACCTGCGCCAGCTGCGCCGGGCGCGTGGAACGCGCCTTGAGCAAGGTCGCGGGGGCCATGGCCGTCAGCGTCAACCTCGCCACCGAACAGGCCCGTGTCCAGGCGCCCAGCGACAGCCTGCCGGCACTGATGGCCGCCGTGCAGGATGCCGGCTATAGCGTGCCGGCCCACAGCCTGGAACTGAATATCGGCGGCATGACCTGCGCCTCCTGCGTCGGCCGTGTCGAACGGGCCCTGGCCAAGGTGGCCGGGGTCACCCGGGTCAGCGTCAACCTGGCCAACGAACGCGCGCACGTCGATCTGCTGGGCCAGGTCGATAGCGCCAGCCTGATCGCCGCCGTCGACAAGGCCGGCTACTCCGCCACCCTGTGGCAGGCCGAACACCCCGAACGCGACGATCAGCAGCAACGCCTGCAGCGCGAACGCTGGTCCCTGGTGCTGGCGGTCCTGCTGGCCCTGCCGCTGGTACTGCCCATGGTGGTGCAGCCCTTTGGCCTGCACTGGATGCTGCCGGCCTGGGCGCAGTTCGTCCTGGCCACGCCGGTGCAATTCATCTTCGGTGCGCGTTTTTATGTCGCCGCCTGGAAAGCCGTGCGCGCCGGTGCCGGCAACATGGACTTGCTGGTGGCCCTGGGCACCAGCGCCGGTTATGGCTTGAGCCTGTACCAGTGGGCCATCACCCCCGCCGACGGCATGCCGCACCTGTACTTCGAGGCCTCGGCCGTGGTGATCGCCCTGGTGCTGCTGGGCAAGTACCTGGAAAGCCGCGCCAAGCGCCAGACCGCCAGTGCCATCCGTGCCCTCGAAGCCTTGCGCCCGGAACGGGCGATCCTGGTCGTCGACGGCCTTGAGCAGGAAGTGGCGATCAGCGCCCTGCGCCTGAACGACCTGGTGCTGGTCAAGCCCGGCGAGCGCTTCCCGGTGGACGGCGAAGTAGTCGAAGGCCAGAGCCATGCCGACGAAGCCCTGATCAGCGGCGAGAGCCTGCCGGTGCCGAAACAGCCCGGCGACCCGGTGACCGGCGGCGCCATCAACGGCGAAGGCCGGCTGCTGGTGCGGACCCTGGCCCTCGGCGCGGAAACCGTGCTGGCGCGCATCATCCGCCTGGTGGAAGACGCCCAGGCCGGCAAGGCACCGATCCAGAAGCTGGTGGACAGGGTCAGCCAGGTGTTCGTGCCGGCGGTACTGGTGCTGGCCCTGGCGACGCTGATCGGCTGGTGGCTGTATGGCGCGCCGCTGGAAACCGCACTGATCAACGCGGTCGCGGTGCTGGTCATCGCCTGTCCCTGCGCGCTAGGGCTGGCCACGCCGACCGCGATCATGGCCGGCACCGGCGTCGCCGCCCGCCACGGGATCCTGATCAAGGACGCCGAAGCCCTGGAGCGCGCCCATGAAGTCAGCGCGGTGGTCTTCGACAAGACCGGCACCCTGACCTCCGGCACGCCGCGCATCGCTCATCTGGATGCGGTCGATGGCGACGAAGACCGCCTGCTGCAAATGGCTGGCGCCCTGCAACGCGGCAGCGAGCACCCGCTGGCCAAGGCCGTTCTCGACCTGTGCACCGAGCGCCAGTTGGCGGTGGCCGACGTCAGCGCCAGCCAGTCCCTGACCGGCCGCGGCATCGCCGGCACCCTCGACGGGCGCCAACTGGCCCTGGGCAACCGGCGCCTGCTGGAAGACAGCGGCCTGCAGGCCGGCGACCTGGCAGCTTCGGCCCAAGCCTGGGAAGCCGAAGGCCGCACCCTGTCCTGGCTGATCGAACAACAGCCGCAACCCCGTGTACTGGGCCTGTTCGCCTTTGGCGATACCCTCAAGCCCGGCGCCCTGCAAGCGGTGCAACAACTGGGCGCGCGCCATATCGGCAGCCACCTGCTGACCGGCGACAACCGCGGCAGCGCCAAGGTGGTCGCCGAGGCCCTGGGCATTACCAACGTGCACGCCGAAGTGCTGCCCGCCGACAAGGCCGCCACAGTCGCCGAACTGAAAAAGACCGGCGTGGTGGCGATGGTCGGCGACGGTATCAATGACGCCCCGGCCCTGGCCGCCGCCGATATCGGCATCGCCATGGGCGGAGGGACCGATGTGGCGATGCACGCGGCGGGGATCACCCTGATGCGCGGCGACCCGCGCCTGGTGCCGGCGGCCCTGGAGATCAGCCGCAAGACCTACGCGAAGATCCGCCAGAATCTGTTCTGGGCCTTCGTCTACAACCTGATCGGCATTCCGCTGGCGGCGTTCGGCCTGCTCAACCCGGTGCTGGCCGGGGCGGCCATGGCGCTGTCCAGCGTCAGCGTGGTGAGCAATGCGCTACTGTTGAAAACCTGGAAACCCAAAGACCTGGAGGACGCCCGATGAACATCGGCCAAGCAGCCCGCAAGAGCGGCCTGAGCGCCAAGATGATCCGCTACTACGAGTCCATTGGCCTGCTCAGGCCGGCCCATCGCAGCGACAGCGGCTACCGCCTGTACGGTAATGACGACCTGCACAGCCTGGCGTTTATCAAGCGCTCGCGGGACCTGGGGTTTTCCCTGGAGGAAGTGGGCAAGCTGCTGACCCTGTGGCAGGACCGCCAGCGCGCCAGCGCCGATGTCAAAGCCCTGGCCCGCCAGCACATCGACGAGCTCAACCGGAAAATCGCCGAGCTGGCCGGGCTGCGCGACACCCTGCAGGACCTGGTGCAGCACTGCCAGGGCGACCATCGTCCGGATTGTCCGATCCTCAAGGACCTTGCTTCGGGCGGGGCTGCCTGCACCCATGATCTGTAGCCGCTGCCGTAGGCTGTGATCGGTCTGGGTGGCATTCCGGGCGAAGAGGACGTGTTCTTCGAGATCGCTGGAAGGCTCTTCGAGCCTTATCGCAGCCTGCGGCAGCGGCTACGTGATTCACGGGCACAAAAAATCCGGCCATTGCCGGATTTTTTGTGCCCGTGAATCACTGCATCCAGGGCGGAGGCGGGGGTTCCTCGGACTTGGTCGGTGGCGCGTCGTCGGCCATGCGCATGGCCTGGCGCCGCTCCTCGTCCAGGCGCGCCGCCTCGATCTCCCGCAGCACGCCGCCGACATCCGCCAGTTCTTCCGGATCGTCGAACTCGCCGGTCAAGACGCTGGCCGGGTGCAGGGTGCCGGCTTCGTACAACGCCCACATCTCCTTGGCGTAACGGGTGCGTTTGAGCTCCGGGGCAAACCGCCCGAAGTAGGACGCCATGTTGCCGACATCCCGCTCCAGCATGCTGAAGGCATGGTTGTTGCCCGCCGCATCCACCGCCTGGGGCAGGTCGATGATCACCGGGCCATCGGGGGTCAACAGCACGTTGAACTCGGACAGGTCACCGTGCACCAGACCGGTACACAGCATCAGCACGATCTGGGAAATCAGGAAGGCGTGATATTCGCGGGCCTGATCCGGCTCCAGCACCACATCGTTCAGACGCGGCGCGGCATCGCCGTATTCATCCGCCACCAACTCCATCAGCAGCACGCCTTCGAGGAAGTCGAACGGCTTGGGCACCCGCACGCCGGCATTGGCCAGGCGGAACAGCGCCGCCACTTCGGCGTTCTGCCAGGCGTCCTCGGCCTCCTTGCGCCCGAACTTGGACCCCTTGGCCATCGCGCGAGCCTGACGGCTGTTGCGTACCTTGCGGCCTTCCTGATACTCGGCCGCCTGACGAAAACTTCGTTTGTTCGCCTCCTTGTAAACCTTGGCGCAACGTAATTCGTTGCCACAGCGCACCACATAAACAGCTGCTTCTTTACCACTCATGAGTGGGCGCAGCACCTCGTCGACCAGACCGTCCTCGATCAGGGGTTCAATGCGTTTTGGAGTCTTCATCAGCTTTTATCAGGGGTCCTTTATTACCAAACACGCGAATGTCACTCCTTATACGGCAATCCTCGCACCGCGGGGAGAGGTTACCGACCTGCGACCGGACGGATGCACTCAATGTGCCAAGTCAACCCGTCATGTCGACACGCTCGACCGACCTGGATCATAGCCCAGTGCTCGGCGGCTGCCCGTTACCAAAGGCCAGGGTATATGCGACAGACGCTGGCGAACTCGCTCCTGCAGGGGTCGCCACTGCGCAAACGGCTGGGCCCTCAGCGCTCGACAATCGCCGTCACACCCTGGCCACCGGCGGCGCAGATCGAAATCAGGCCTCGTCCCTTCCCCGCCACCTCCAGCAGTTTCGCCAGGTTGGCGACAATCCGCCCGCCGGTGGCGGCGAACGGATGCCCGGCGGCCAGCGAACTGCCTTTGACATTCAGCCGGCTGCGGTCGATGGCACCCAAGGGCGCGTCCAGCCCCAGGCGGGTCTTGCAGTAGTCCGCATCTTCCCAGGCCTTGAGCGTGCACAGCACCTGCGCAGCGAAGGCCTCATGGATTTCGTAATAGTCGAAGTCTTGCAGTGTCAGGCCGTTGCGCGCCAGCAAGCGCGGCACCGCGTAGACCGGGGCCATCAGCAGCCCTTCCGCGCCGTGGACGAAATCCACCGCCGCCGCTTCGCCGTCGCGCAGATAGGCGAGGATCGGCAAGCCACGCGCCTTCGCCCACTCCTCACTGCCCAGCAGCACCAGGGACGCGCCATCGGTCAACGGCGTGGAGTTGCCCGCGGTCAGGGTGCCCTTGTCGCTGCGCTCGAACACCGGCTTCAACGACGCCAGCTTTTCCAGGGTCAGGTCCGGGCGCAGATTGTTGTCGCGAGTCAGGCCGAGGAAAGGAGTCATCAGATCGTCGTGCCAACCCTCGGCATAGGCGGCGGCCATTTTCTGATGGCTCTCCAGCGCCAGTCGATCCTGCTCGTCGCGGGGAATGTTCCAGGTCTGTGCCATCAGCTCGCAGTGCTGGCCCATGGACAAGCCGGTACGCGGCTCGCCGTTGCGCGGCAGTTCCGGCTTGAGGTGCCGGGGGCGCAGTTGCAGGAAGGTCATGAGCTTGTCGCCCAGGGTCTTGCCGCGGTTGGCCTGCAGCAGGATCTTGCGCAGCCCTTCGTTGACCCCGATCGGCGCGTCCGAGGTGGTATCGACGCCACCGGCGATACCGCAGTCGATCTGCCCCAGGGCGATCTTGTTGGCCACCAGCAACGCTGCTTCCAGGCCGGTGCCGCAGGCCTGCTGGATATCGTAGGCCGGGGTGGTCGGCGACAGGCGCGAGCCGAGCACGCATTCGCGGGTCAGGTTGAAATCCCGGGAATGCTTGAGCACCGCGCCGGCGGCCACCTCGCCCAGGCGCAAGCCGTGCAGGCTGTAGCGTTCGATCAGGCCTTTCAGGGCCGCGGTAAGCATGGCCTGGTTGCTCGCGGTGGCGTAAGGCCCGTTGGAACGGGCGAAGGGGATGCGGTTGCCGCCGATAATCGCAACACGACGCAGCTGAATCATGGAAAGCTCCCTATTCTGTGAGTGGCACAACCGACAAGCGTAGGTTGTATATCGAACGACCGAAGGCCCCTCGTGGTCCACACTTTGAACCCCAGCAATCAGACTGCTTGAAAACGTAGCGAGCGAAGGCAAGACAAGGCAAAAACAGGTGAGGAACGGCCGGGGTCGCCGGCGACTTTAAGCACCTAAATGAGCATTCCGATCGGACTCGCGCACGAGCCTGTTTTTAACGCAGGATTGCGCGCGAAGCCCGCAGTAGTTTTCAGACAACCTGACCGGAGAGTGTTTCATGTCAGATCGTTACATCGACTTCGCCAACTCGTCCATCGGCCATCGCCTGGTCGGGGCCCTTGGCCTGCCGTCGCCGGTACGTCTGGAGCGCTGGCAAGCAGGCCGCATGCGCCCGGTCGAAGGCGCGCTGCTGATCGGCGGCGGCCCGCTGACCCGGCAGATCAGCGCCATCGCCCCGCGGTTGACCGAGAGTATCTACAGCTACGGCACCGATCCGACCCTCGCCACGGCCTGGATTCCCGGCCACGGCCCCAGGCTCAAGGCCGTGGTGTTCGACGCCAGCGATATCCTGCAGACCGGCCAGCTCAAGCAATTGCGCGAATTTTTCCAGCCGCTGATGAAGAACCTCGAGCCCAGCGCGCACCTGGTGATTCTCGGCCGTGCCCCGGAAACCCTCGACGACCCGTTCGCCGCCAGCGCCCAGCGCGCCGTGGAGGGCTTCAGCCGTTCGCTGGCCAAGGAGCTGCGCAGCGGCGCCACCCTGCAATTGCTGTACGTCGGTGAGGGGGCCGAAAGCCAGCTGGAAGGCGCGCTGCGGTTCTTTCTCTCGCCGAAAAGCGCTTATGTCTCCGGCCAGGCGATTCGCCTGAACCCCTGCGCCACCCAGGTCCATGACTGGACCCGGCCCTTGGCCGGCGCGCGGGCCCTGGTCACCGGCGCGGCGCGCGGCATTGGCGCGGCAATCGCCGAAACCCTGGCCCGGGACGGCGCCCAGGTGGTGCTGCTGGACGTGCCCGCCGCCAAGACCGACCTCGAAGCCCTGGCCGCGCGCCTGGGCGGCCATGCGATCACCCTGGATATCTGCGCCGAAGACGCCGCGACCCGGCTGGTGGAACAGTTGCCGGACGGCATCGATATCGTGGTGCACAACGCCGGGATCACCCGCGACAAGACCCTGGCCAACATGACCCCGGAATTCTGGGACGCGGTGCTGGCGGTCAACCTCGACGCCCCGCAAGTGCTGACCCAGGCACTGCTGGACAGCGGCACCCTGCGCGACAACGGCCGGGTGATCCTGCTGGCGTCCATCAGCGGTATCGCCGGCAATCGCGGGCAGACCAACTATGCGGCGAGCAAGGCCGGGCTGATCGGCCTGGCCCAGGCCTGGGCACCGCTGTTGCAGACGCGCGGCATCAGCATCAACGCCGTGGCCCCGGGCTTTATCGAAACCCAGATGACCGCGCACATTCCGTTCGCCTTGCGCGAAGCCGGACGGCGCATGAGTTCACTGGGGCAAGGCGGCCTGCCGCAGGATGTCGCCGAAGCCGTGGCCTGGCTCGGCCAGCCGGGTAGCGGTGCGATCACCGGGCAAGCGCTGCGCGTCTGTGGGCAAAGCGTATTGGGAGCGTGAACATGAGTCTGCAATGGCATGAGCTGGATACCCCGCCGAACCTGCCCGAGCTGTACTGGAAGGCCGCGACCCGCCGCAGGATCACCGGCACCGAGCTGCCTGAGTATGGCCTGCGCCGCCCGGTGAGCGTGCAGCCGGCGAAGCTTGCAGCCTATCGCCAGGTCTGCGGTTTTACCGATAACGGCTTGCTGCCGCCGACCTATCCCCATGTACTGGCGTTCGCCCTGCAGATGCAATTGCTGACCGCCAGGGACTTTCCCTTTCCGCTGCTGGGGCTGATCCATCTGGCCAACCGCATTCGCGTGCTGCGGCCCATGGGTGGGGTCGGCAACTTGAGCATCGGGGTGCGTGTGGACAACTTGCAGCCCCATGCCAAAGGCGCGGTCTTCGATCTGTTGACCAGCGTCGACGACGCTCTCGGGCCCCTGTGGGAAGCGCAAAGCCGGATGCTCTGCCGGGGCGTGCAACTGCCGGGCGAAGCACCGGCCGAAGAGCCCCGGGGCGAGGCCAGCCTCAGCGAGCTGACGCGCTGGCAAGCCCCCGCCGATATCGGTCGGCGTTACGCCCGGGTGTCCGGCGACTACAACCCGATTCATCTGAGCGCCGTGAGCGCCCGAATGTTCGGTTTCCCCCAGGCCATCGCCCACGGCCTGTGGAACAAGGCGCGGACCCTGGCGGCATTGAGCGAGCATTTGCCGGCGGCCGATATCGAGATTGCCGTGGACTTCCGAAAGCCGGTGCGCCTGCCCAGCGAGGTGTGCCTGCTGGCAAGCGCCGCGGGTTCGAGCGGTGACCTGCGCCTGATCGGCGTGGGCGACCTGGAGCATATGAGCGGGCATTGGCAACCGCTGGCCTGAGCCCACCTCAACCGCGACGAATCAGGAACACACCCGCCAGGATCAGCACCAGCCCGGCAATCTTGCCGAGGCTGATGGGCGCCTCGCGAAAACCCGCCCAACCGAAATGGTCCAGCGCCAGGGCCATGCCCAACTGCCCGGCCAGCACCAGGGCCATGAACAGCATGGCGCCGATCCGCGGCCCGGCGAAGGCCGCGGTGGCAATGAAAAACGCCCCCAGCAGACCGCCACACCAATGCCACCAGGTCAGGCTTTTCAAGGCACTCAGGCCGGGCACTTCGCGCTGGGCCATGGTCAGGACCAGCAAGGCCAGGGTACCGACAAAAAACGAGATCAACGCCGCCGCCAGCACGCTGGAAACCTGCTTGGCCAATTGGCCGTTGATTCCCGCTTGCAGGGGTAGGAAGGCACCGGCAATCACCGGCAGGCAAAGCAGCCACCAGACAGGGGCAGGCATAAAGTTTCTCCAAAGAAAGTCCAGGCTGCGGATTATAAGGCAAGTTGACGCCAAATCCGTGACGGGGTCGCCTGGCCATTAATTGTATATATATAACTTTCGTTGAGGCGCCCTGAGACTTTGCAATCAAAAAACACAAGTTACTGATTAATAACAGTTTACTAAGAGCAGATGCGCTCACCACGCCTTTGGCATTAATCCCTTCGCAGGAGCAAAAACAGTCGATATATAAGTTGTTAATACCAAGTTGAGAATGGTGAAAAAAAGCCCTTGGACCTTTTATAGCGACAACGGACGAAAACATCTCCAGCAACAGAACTGGGGAGTTATCGAAAACAACAAAACGTTGTAACAGGTGCAAGGAATCTCACTCATGAAAACTCAAGTCTGGTTGAAAACAAGCACAGCACTGGCCCTGATCCTGGCCCTCGGCCTGACCGGCTGCAGCAGCGGCGGTGGCGGCCACAAGAGCAGTTCCGGCAGCTCCTCGCCTGACAGCGCGGCAGGTGCCGACAGTGGTTCCGGCGGCGCAGGCGATGGTTCGGGTGGCGCAGGCGGAACCGGTGGTGGCACCGCAGGCACAGGCGGTACCGGCGGCACTGATGGTACAGGTGGTACCGGCGGCGGCACCGCAGGCACCGGTGGCACGGGCGGCACTGGCGGGACCGGAGGCACGGGTGGCGGGACCGATCCGACCAATCCAACGGATCCGACCGGCCCGACTACACCCACCACCACCCCGTTGGTCACCTCGACCCTGGTGTCTGACCTCGGCACCACCATCAGCGGCGTCGGCGACGGTGTCAGCACCCTCAGCAACGCGCTGACTCCGCTTCCGGTAGTCGGTGGGGTACTGCAAAGCGCGGTGAACACCTCCGGCAATGTGGTCGACACCGTAGGCGATGGCCTGACCAATGGCCTCGGCCAACTGGGCAGCGATCCACAGGCCTTGAGCAAGACCACGGCCATCGTCGGCAACGTGGTATCGGACGTCGGCGACGGCGTCTCGGACATCAGCGGCAGACTGGCCACCAGCACCAGCAGTATTCCCCTGGTGGGCGGCGTGGTCACCCGGGTGGCGCCGGTACTCGACGGCGTCGGCAGCAAGGTCAGCATGCTCGGCGACACCCTCACCACCGTGACCAGCAGCGGCCCCCTGGGGACAGTGACAGACAAGGTGGGCAACAACCTGCTGGTACCGGTCGTCACCCTGGCAGAAGGCCTGACCGGCAAGGTGGGCAGCACGACCGGCCTGGGTACCCCGGTCGACGGGCTGGTCACCCAGGTCGGCAGCGTGGTCGACAGCCTGGGTAACAAAATCACCGCCACCGGCGGCGGCAACCCGCTGACCAATACCCTCGGTGGCGCCCTGAACAACATCGGTACCACCGCCACCACGGCAGGAGGCCTGGTGACCACCAGCGGCTCGGGCACAGGTGGCGGTATCGGCGGCGCAGGCCTGCTGGAAACCGTCGGCGGTGCGGTGGTCAACCTGGGTAACGGCTTGAATGCGGGCAACACCAACACCCTGGTCAGTGCCGCGGGTGTAAGCGGTGCCTCGGTCGGCAACGTCGTGGCCTCGGTGGGCGGAGCCCTGGGTGGCACCGGTGTCGCCAATGTCGGCGCCACTGCGCCACTGGCCGGTGTCGGCGCCACGGTCGGCGCAGCGTTGAACCCGGTCACCAGTACCGTCACTGGCCTGACCCAGCAAGCAGGTGCCACAACCGGAGTGGGCAGCCCCGTCGCCGGTCTGCTCACCCAGGTAGGCGGCGCCGTCAGCACGGTAGGCACCAGCATCACCGCCAGCGCCCCCAACCCTGTGGTGAGCACCGTCGGCCAGACCGTCAACACCGTGGGCGCTACCGTCGCCACGGTCGGGACCCTGGTCAACGGCGGCACCACCAGCGGCAGCGGGACCACAGGCACCACCGGCGTGCTGGGCGGTGTACTCGGTGGCTTGACCGGAACCCTGGGCGGCAGCCGATAAGCGTTTTGCACCTGGCCGATTCGACGGCCCTACCTACAGCGCCTACGCTTGGTTGGAGACGAGGGATTCGATTGAGTCTCTCGTCTTTTTCTTGTCTGGAGCATGACGGTTGCAGTACTTGATCAAGGCCAAGACCCTGACAAGCGCCGCCGACTGAAGTACCTCTCGCGTTGCTGCGACTTGACCATGGAGTGTCCTATGCGCGCTTTGGCTCCCTTGCTGTTAGTCTCCCTTTGCTCATACGTCCACGCCGAAAACCTTCCCAGCTTTCTCAATAGCAACGAAACCATCCGCAACCTGCCGGTGCCCAACCTGCCGGCCGACGCCTATCGCCCCACGACCCCGGTGCCCAAGCTGGCGCCGCCCATGGAACCCCAGGCCCAGCCCCTGATGATGGGCACCACGGTCAACGTCAGCACCGTGCAGATCGAAGGTGGCACCCTCTATCCGCTGAACGAGCTGGCGGAGATCTACAAGCCGCTGATCGGCCATGCAAGCACCCTGGCGCAACTGATCGAGGCCACCCGGGCAATCACCCGCCGCTACCAGCAGGACGGCTACCTGTTGTCCTATGCGTTCCTGCCGCAACAGAGCTTCGAGCAGGGCACCGTGCGCGTGGTCCTGGTGGAAGGCTACATCAAGGACTATCAATTGCAGGGCGATATCGGCCCGGTCTCGGCCTACCTCGACAAACTGGTGGCAAAACTCAAGGCCGAACGGCCGCTGACCCGCAAGACCTTCGAGCACTACACCACCCTGATGAGCCGCATTCCCGGGGTCACCCTGCAAGCCCAGGTGCCGCCACCGGGCACCACCGACGGCGCGGCCTACCTGATTGCCCAGGCCAGCCGCAAACCCTTCACCAGCAGCCTCAGCACCACCGACGACAACCGCAATGGCCTGCAAGCCCTGCTGGCGCTCAGCAGCAACTCGCAGACCTCCATGGGCGAGCAGGTAACCCTCAGCGGCCTGTTCCCGCCGGGGGACGATCATGAGCACTACTACCGCCTGGACTACAACCAGTTTCTCAATGACGAAGGCACCCAACTGAGCCTGTACGGCACACGCTACCGCGCCGACCCGGGGACCAATGTGCGGCTCACCAACGGCCTCGAACTCAAGCCCCACCGAGAGAACGATCGCTACTCCATAGGCTTGAGCCACCCGGTCATCGCGTCGCCCAACGAGCTGCTGATCCTGGGTTCGCGCCTGTACGCGGTCAACGACAAGACCCGCTATCAAGTGGTGGGTTATCCGCAGAGCGTCGAACTGAAAACCGACGTTCGCGCCCTGGCCTTCGAGGGCGATTGGCGCAAGGCCAATGCACGACAACTGAGGATTCTCAGTGCCGGGGTGTACCAGGGGCTGGACGCCCTGGGCGCCAAGACCAACAACGACCTGTATGACCTGGACTTCTTCCGCGTGCGCCTGTCCGGCGTGCAGAGCGACAAGTTCTTCGACAACTGGCAAGGGGTGATGTCGGCGGCCCTGTACTGGAGCCGCGACAACCTGCCCGACAGCGAGCGCGCGGTGTTCGGCGGACAGAACTTCGGCCGCGGTTACCCCGACGACCAAGCCTCCGGCGACAAGGGTTGGGGCGTGGCCTACGAGGTGAACTACAGCTTCAATCGCGAAGACCGCTGGTTGCGAATCCTCCAGCCGTACGTGGTGCTGGATCGCTCGCGCACCTGGTTCAACGAGCTGCCGGTCAAGGGCAACAGCCTGTCATCGGCCGCCGTCGGCCTGCGCTTTGGCGACGCCAAGTACTACAACATCTCCCTCGAAGCGGCCAAGCCGATGTCCGATGAAGCGCTGGACACCCACAACCGGCGCCCGCGCTACACCCTGAGTTTCAGCTACCAACTGTAAGAAACCCCTCAAGACAAACGAAAACGACCCGCTCGAAAGCGGGTCGTCTTGTTCCGGCGAGCATCAGAAGTCGTAGCGCACCTTGGCGGTGAAGGTGTCGGCAGAGAAGTCGGTCTTGGTCAGGTAGTTGTACGAACCGCCCAGGCTCCAGGCACCGATACGATAGGTCGCGCCCAGGCTCGTTTCGTAGCTGTCGCGTACCGACGATGCAACGCTGGTGGTAACGGTGTTGAGTTGGCTACTTGCTGAGCACCTGGCCGGTGATGGTCGACTGATAGAGGTCCAGGCCCACGACGCCGCTCATAGACTTGTATAGATTTTCAGAATTGCCCTACAACACACCTGCCCTTCCCTGCAATAGGATTGCTCGGCTGACTAAAAGGAGTGTCACGTATGGCTAACCACGGTTACATGACCATCACCGGCAAGACGCAAGGACTCATTTCTGCAGGTTGTTCAACCCAAGACTCTATCGGTAATAAGTGTCAGGCAGGACATACCGACGAAATCATGGTGCTCTCTTACAGTCACAATATGATTAATATCGAAAACATTAATAAACCAACACATAGCCCAGTCACAATAACCAAAAATGTTGACAAGTCCTCGCCGCTCATCGCTCAAGCACTTTCAAGCAGAGAGGAAATAAACTGCATCATCAACTTTTACCGAGTATCGTCTTTGGGCATGCAGGAAAAATTCTACTCCGTTTCGATCAGTGGTGGAGTCATTGCCGATCTGACACTTGAAATGCCCCACGCTCTATTGCAGAACGATGCTGAACCGCAAGAACATGTCGCCATTCGTTATAGGGAAATCACCTGGACCCACCACTCTGCTGGGACCAGTGGACACAGTACGTGGGGAAACAACGAGTGAGGCCAATAGATGACAATTGCCAACCCAGCCGTTGCGATTATTGGCTGGTCAGTGACGCCGCTAGAAAACTAGGAAGCCAGGCCAGCACATTAGGCGCTAGGCACATCAAAGACGCTACTCTACGCTTGCAATTCAACCGCGAAGTTGCTTATTACGCAAAAAGTATTGTTAATGACGTTGCACAGGGTAAAAAAAGCCTTGAGCAAGGCCTGGAGGATATAAAAAACGAACAGAGCAGTTTGCTGAGTCAGTCATGGGAGGTCGCCAAAAAAGGGGCAGGCACAATTGCAGGGGCAATGCAAATTGTAACAGGCGCAGGGATATGCTTCGGCTCAGCCGGCACACTGTGTCTCGTGGCCGGCGTGCCGATCATGGCCCATGGAGCCAATAATGTTTATGAAAATGGGCGCAACCTCTTAGAGGATCGTACGGATACAGAGGGCCCAATCAGGAAGGGGTATCAAGCAGCAGCAAAATCCATTGGTTACGGAGAACGCGAAGGGAATATAGCCTATGGGGTAACCGATCTAGGGCTGTCTGTACATGCTCTTAGTCAATATGTATTAAAACCAGATGCTTGGCGCTTGTTCAGGTATGTCAAAGCAGACTATGTGCGATCCTACAAAGGCATGGGGGCTAGCGCTATGGGCTTTGAAATATATACCGATTTCCAAACAGGAAAGCAGGTATACCAAGAGACTGAAAAATGATTTTATGGGTATTCCCTGTATTGGCCGCCTGTGGCATCTTTGTTGCCTACCTCTTAAAGATACGTCTATCTGGCAGCAACTTAAATCATGCCAAACTCTATTCCTGCCTAATATTTAATGGATTATTTGTTGTGCCTTATATGGACATTCTTCAAAACAATGACTTTCTATTTCTGGGTCATCGACCGGAGATAGTTTCAGAATACCCACTCATTGGCTGGATTGCTTTTATCTGCATTTTTATACATCTATTTGCACTCCCTGCTAAACGGGACGTTAAATGGTGGTTTTCACGAAAGTAAACTCACATCGAGTCGTTCCCCATCCAAGAGGATGTTTCAAAGGCACATCCTGGTTATTCCCACAGGTCATCGGTTGGTTTATGCAGTGACCGCAGAAACGCAGACGACAAGTTTCGGCAGGCGCACCGGTGTCTTTCAGGCAGCCCTGCCGGCTTCTCCGCAAAGCGCCGGAACAAGTGGTGGGGAATGCAGAAAAGCCATCATTATGGCTTCATCAAGAAGTCAAACCGGCGGCACCAAGAATAGAGCATGGGAAAGAGCGGGAAGACTCAGGGCTTGACCAGATGAACGTACGGCTGCGGGAACAGGGTGTTCAGGGTTTCCAGCAGGCGCACGTGGTAGATGGGTTTGCGGAACAGGTCCAGCACTTGAAGGCGCAACAGGTCGCTGACGTCATCCATGTCGGCATGGCCCGAGGTGACGATCACCGGCAGGTGCTGGCGGGATGTGTGATCGCGCAGTCGCCTGATCAGCGACAGGCCACTCTCCTCCGGCATGCGCAGGTCGGTGATGACCAGCGCGATGTCCGGGTGTTGAGTGAGATGGGCCAGGGCGAGCTTGACCGAGGTCGCGGTGAAGCAACAGAAGCCTTCACCCTCCAGCAACTCGGCCAGCTCGAGCAGCACGTCCTCTTCATCATCCACGAGAAGAAGCTGCTGGCGTGGTGAAGAAGAGGAGCTCATGGGCAATACCTGAAAGTGACTGCGTACTGATACGCCTCGATAAAACCTTGAGGACCGGTATTACTAGCCGCCACCACTAGGAGCAGTGGTAGTGCTGCCCTCCAATGCCGCTTGCAGAGTCTCGAAGGTACCGGAGATAGCCTCCGATATGCCAGGTACAAATGTCGAGATGGCCACGGCCACCATGCCGGCGATAAGTGCGTATTCGATCCCTGACGCCCCCTCGTTGTTCTTGAGCAAACGCAGGAGCCGGGAGGCCTGAAGGGTGATCCATTGGGTGGCGAGAATGAAGAACATCTGGTTTCTCCTCAATGCACCGAGTGTTGCAGCGTTGCAACATGACTCCCATGTGCCACCACAGCATTGTCAACAAACCTCCAGCCAACAACTGTAAGAACGAATTAATCATTAAGTATTAGTTCGTCTCCCTGGCGTCAAAAAAAATGCGACATCGGACAGGGCACGGATGAGCCAAGTTATTTTTTCCGGCAGTAATGGCGTTTTGCAGCAGCTGTTCTACCTTCCAAATAGCGAAATAGTTGCATGTTCATAGCTGCCTGATTGCGAAATTGGCTCGTTGGAATCTGCGAGTCGGTAATGCGGCAGGAAAGGGAGAGCCGTCATGAACAGTCGTATCACCATGGGGTTGGCTGGAGTGTTTCTGGTGGGGGCCCTCATTGCCGGTTACTGGGGGGTGGCATTGAGTCGTCGGCCCGCAGCGGAGCCTGTAGCGCAGCCTTCCCCCGCCATCGTGCAAACCGTCACGGCTTCCGCCGAAGATGCGACACGCCAGCCCGTCGTGGTGCTGGTCCGCGACATACCTCCGTTCGTTCCCATCAAGGCCGGCGATGTCACGCTGGAGCGGCTGCGCACCGCCCCCGCCGGCAGCCTCAAAAGCCTCGATCAGGTCATCGGACGCACCCCCTGGCGGGCGCTGCCGGCGGGGACCTGGCTGAGCGAGGAAAGCTTCGAAGCCGGCGGTAGCGTGGCCCGCATGATCCGTCCCGATGAGCGCGCCCTGGCGGTCGCGGTAGACGAAGTCATCGGCGCCAGCGGGCAACTGAGCCCTGGCGACTACGTCGATGTGCTGCTGTTCCTGCGCCAGGACAGCAACAACCTGTTGCCCTCGGCCCAGGTCGTGGTGCCGGCCCTGCGGGTGCTTGGCATTGGCGAGCAATTGGGCCTGACCAACGATGGCAAGCCGGGGTCGCCACCCACCAGTGCCGAGGAAAAACTCAAGCAGGACCAGCGTCGCCTGAACGCGCGCAGCGTGTTGCTGGCCGTCCCGGAACCCTTGCTGAGCCGCTTGATGCTCGCCGCCCAAGCCGGCGTGCTGCGCCTGGCGGTACGTAGCGCCGACGAGAAACGCCTGGCGCATTACTGGGCGGGCGAAAAAAGCGCGTCGAAGCATCTGCAAAACCTCGACAGGTCCTTGATCCAGTTCAACCAGCTGGCCCTGTCCACACCCCGTCCCGCCACCGGCAGAACGTTCGACGCCACAGCGCGTCGCGCCCAGATAGAAGTCATACGCGGCATCGAAGCGAGTCAACAAACCCCCTGATCATGCAAGGACACCTCCTCATGCCCAATGATTCCAAGCCCCCGTTCAAAGGCCTGATCCGGGCCCTGATGTCGAGCGGTGTGCCTGTCGAGGGCGACGTCCCACCACGCAACCACGACCCGGACGGGCACCGCCCGTACTCCCTGGAAAACCGCAACTTCAATAAATGCAGTGGGCTATCGCAATGAGTCAGAACCTGAGCCAGACCTTCCTCGCGATCACCCGCAACGGCACCGACCTGGAATGGCTGCAAGGCGCCCTGGCGCCACTCGGGCAGGTGGTCAGCGCGGGCAGCGGCAGCCTCGACGAGTTGCTGGCGCTGGTGGATGTGACGTTCGCCAGCCTGGTCTTCGTCGGCCTCGATCGCGAGCATGTGGTCACCCAGTCGGCGTTGATCGAGGGCGCGCTGGAGGCCAAGCCGATGCTGGCCATCGTCGCCCTGGGCGACGGCATGGACAACCAACTGGTACTCAATGCCATGCGCGCCGGGGCTCGTGATTTCGTGGCCTACGGCTCGCGCTCCAGCGAGGTGGCCGGCCTGGTACGGCGCCTGAGCAAACGCCTGCCCCAGGTCACGCCAAGCACCCAGCTCGGCGGCCTGACCGTGCTCTACGGCACCCAGAGCGATGCCGATGGCGCGCTGCTCGCCAGCCATCTGGCGCTGGTGGTGCAGAAGAGCGGCCAGCAGACCCTGTTGCTCGACCTGGGCCTGCCGCGCGGCGACAGCCTGGCGCTGCTGGGGCTGGAAAGCTCGTTCCACTTCGGCGATGCCTTGCGCCATCTGCGGCGCCTGGATGCAACCCTGATCGACAGTGCCTTCACCAGCACCGAAGCCGGGCTGCGGATCCTGGCCTACGCCGGCCATGACGAGCCGCTGGAGCGCACCAGCGCCGCCGAGTTGTACATGCTGCTCAGCGCCCTGCGCCAGCATTTCCAGCACATCGTGGTGAACCTCACCGGACAACCGGACAGCGAAGCCCTGCGCACTTTCGTCGGCCATTGCGACAAGTTGCTCTGGTACACCGACCAGAGCGTGCTCGACTGCCGCCGCAACCTTGCGGTGCTCAACCTCTGGCGCGAAAAAGGCATGAAGCTGGAACACGCGTGCCTATTGGTCGACCGCTACCTGCGCGGGGTCGCTCCGGATGCGCAAACCCTGGGCAAGACCTTTGCCCTGGAAGCGATCGCGGTCCTGGCCTATAGCCCCGAGGTGCGTCTCAACGCGAAAAACCAGGGCGTCACGCTGTTCGAACTGGCCCCTCGCGAAGGCCTCACCCAAGCCCTGAAAACCCTCGGCGAGCGCCTGGCCAGACGCTCCCAAGGGCTGCCCGCGGCGAAGCCCGGCTGGTTCGAGCGCCTCAGGGGAAGTCGATGAGCAGAGAAAAACTTTTCGGCGCCCAGTCCCACAGCCCGGTCGGCAACACCGATCACGAGGGCCTGAAACTGGTGCTGCATCGCTACGTCATCGACGCCATCGAAGAGTCGGGAAAAAACCTGCTGGAAGGTTCGCGCCAGGCACTGGCGCGCTTCATTACCGACAAGGTGGCCGAGTACATCTCCCGCCTGCACCTGGCGATTTCCCGCTATGAAATGGAGCGCCTGGCCGAAGAACTGGTGGACGAACTCACCGGTTTCGGCCCATTGGAAGTCTTGCTGCGCGATCCGGCGGTGACCGAGATCCTGGTCAACGGCCCGCACCGGGTGTTCGTCGAGCGCGATGGCGTGCTGCACCAGAGCGACCTGCGTTTCATCGACGCGCACCATGTGGAGCGGGTCATGCAACGCATCCTCGCGCCCCTGGGCCGACGCCTCGACGAGTCCTCGCCCATGGTCGATGCGCGGATGCCCGACGGTAGCCGGGTCAACGCCATCATCCCGCCGATCGCCCTCGACGGCCCTTGCCTGTCGATCCGCAAATTCCGCAAGGACATGCTCAAGAGCAGCGACCTGATGGCCATGCAGACCATCGACCAGGCGATCTTAGAATTTGTCCAGGAGGCCGTGGGCAAGCGTTGCAACATCCTGATCAGCGGCGGCACCGGCACCGGCAAGACCACCCTGCTGAATATCCTCAGCCAGTTGATCGACCCTCACGAACGCCTGGTGACCATCGAGGACGTGGCCGAACTGCAACTGGGCCACCCCCATGTGGTGCGCCTGGAAACCCGTCCGCCGAACGCCGAAGGGCACGGCGAGGTCAAGGCCAGCGACCTGATCCGCAACGCCCTGCGCATGCGTCCGGACCGGATCATCCTCGGCGAGATCCGTGGCGTCGAAGTGCTCGATGTACTGACGGCGATGAACACCGGCCACGATGGTTCCATGAGCACCGTGCACGCCAACAATGCCCAGGATGCCCTGCTGCGCCTGGAAACCCTGGTGGGCCTGACCGGTCGCCAGGTGGCCGAACGCACCCTGCGGCAGATGATCTGCGCGGCCCTGGACGTGGTGATTCAACTGACGCGCCTGCCCGATGGCCGGCGCTGCGTCAGCGAGGTGGTGGAAGTGGTCGGCGTACGCGAGAACATCTACGTCACCAACACCCTGTTCCGTCTGAACCGTCGTAGCGGTTTCGGCTTTCTGCGCGAAGCGGCCAACCCCGCTGGCGACAAGCTGCGACGCGACGCCGACCTGCCCGTCAACTGAGCCAGGGAGCACCATCGCATGCTAGGTCCCGTGCTGCTTGCCGTCCTGTGCCTGACCTTGCTGGGGCTGTCGGGCTGGATGTTCTACCGCGGCCTGCGCCAGGCCCGCACCGCCCGGGTGCTCGACCGCCTGGCCCAGGGGCAACCGCAATCGAACGTGGAAAAGACCTCCTGGAATCGTCTCGAAAGGGCCTTTCTGCGCGCGGGCCTCGGTCGTCCCACCGAACGCCTGGGGCTATGGTTGGCGGTCTGGGGCGCGGGCTGCATGCTCGGGTATGGACTGGGCAAGTGGCCGGGGTTGCTCGCCCTGCTCGTCGCACCGCCCCTGCTGCTGCGCCTGTACATCAGTTGGCTGTACCGGCGGCGCCTCAAGCGCATGATCGAACAGCTGCCGCCATTGCTCGACCATGCCGTGCGCAGCCTCAAGTCGGGACGCACCCTGGCCGACGCGGTGCTGGGCGGCATCGAGGCTGCCGACAATCCATTGAAGCACGCCATGGGCCGGGTCCAGCGCAACGTGCTGCTGGGGGTCAACCTGCCGGATGCAGTGGCGGACTTCGCCGAACTGTACGAGCGCGATGAACTGCGCCTGCTCGCCCTCGGGCTCAAGGTCAATCACCGCTATGGCGGCAATGCCAGCGAGCTGCTGGAAAACCTGATCAAGCTGATCCGCGAACGCGACCAGGCCGCCCGGCAGCTGCGCGCGATGACCGGCGAAACCCGCATCACCGCGATGGTCCTCGCTGCCCTGCCGGTATCATTGGCCGGCTATTTCCTGATCGCCAACCCGACCTACCTGATGAGTATGTGGAACCAGAGTTCAGGCCAGATGATGCTGCTGGCCGCCTTCGGTTTGCAGGTCGTCGGTTGCGCGCTGCTCTGGCGCATGCTGCGGAGTGTTTGACATGACGGCCTTGCTGATCAGTGCCCTGTTGTTTCTCGCCGCCATGCTGCTGATGCTGGGCAGCTTGCTGGAACAGCGCCGGCGAACTCGCCAGGTGACCGAACGCCTGCAGGGACACCTGGCGCGCCACAACCCACTCGGCAACTGGCTGCACGTGCTGGGCGACAGCAAGGTCGGCCAGCACGCGATCAGGCTCGACAACGAAACCCAATTGCTGCTCAACCGCCTGGGCTGGCGCAGCACGCAGCAACGCTCGCTGTTCGCCGCCTGCCAGATCGGCGTACCGATTCTCGCCCTGGGCCTGACCCTGGTGATCCAGGGAGTGTTTTTCCCGGCGGTAAAAAACCACTGGATCGCTCCGGTATTCGCCCTGAGCATCGGCTACCTGTTGCCCAAGCGTCTGTTGGCCATGGCCGCCGGCAGGCGGCAGAAACAACTGGCGGTCGATATCTCGACCTTCATTCCCCTGGTGCGCATCCTGTTCGAGTCGGGCATGGCGGTGGAACAGGCCCTGCGGGTGTTGAGCAAGGACGCACAGAAGCTGCTGCCGGCCCTGACCCAGGAGCTGCGCCTGGTGCTGGCCCGGGTGGACTCCGGCCTGGAACTGGGAGAAGAACTGAACAAGTCCGCGCGGCTGCTGGCCGTCGATGAGTTCACCGATACCTGCGTGATCCTTCAACAACTGATCCACCAGGGTGGCGGGGCGATGAAGTCGTTGCAGTCGCTCAAGCTGCTGCTCGATGACCGGCGCCTGACGCGCCTGCAGGAATACATCTCGAAGATGTCCGCGAAAATGTCCGCCGTGATGATGCTGTTTCTCTTCCCGGCGTTACTGATCGTCCTGGCCGGACCTGGCGCCAGCGCCATTGCCCGGGCTTTCGCCCAATAGATAAAAGGAAAGACGCAGCGGCTCACACCGAATGGTAAACGCCGACATGCAGGGCGCAGCAAGCCCTCGGGGCTACCGGGGTTTGCTGCGCGTCGGGAGGGGTCAGTGCGCGGTCACGTGCTGGCGCAACCCCGAGTTGCTGGGGGCCAGCGCCAACGCCAGTTGGGTGCGGTTGTGCATATGGGTCAGGCGCAGTACCTGGGACACGTAGAGCTTCACGGTGTTTTCCGTGATCCCCAGTTCACAGGCAATCTGGTAGTTGGTCTGCCCCTTGCCTACCAGGCGGGCCACATCCAGTTGCCGGGGCGACAGCTGATTGAAGATCGCCGGGATTTCGCTCTGTTTCCCCTCGCCGCTGCCCTTGTCCGATGCCTGCGGCGCCGGTGGTGCGAGTGGCGCGCGACGTACTTTGTCCAGGTCCTGGTAAAGGTCGTCGATGGATTCGGAAAGGAACTGCAGCTTCTGGTTCAGATGCCCCAGTTGCAGGCTTTTCTGCCGTTCCTGCAAGGTCGCCTCCTGGCGTTGCAGGCCGGCCAGCAGCTCATCGAGGTCGATCGGTTTCTGGTAGTAGTCGGCGATGCCGGCGCGCAAGGCCTTGATCACATCCTGCTTGTCGGCCTGGCCGGTGAGCATGATGGCTTCGAAGACCCGATGCTTGCCGGCGATACGCTGCAGTTCCTGCACCAACTGGATGCCATCGAGATCGGGCATGTGCAGGTCGCACAGCACCAGGCCGATTTCGGCATCTTCATTGAACTGCTGGATCGCCTGACGGCTGGACTCACAAGGGACGCAGCGATAACCGCTGCCTTCAAGAAACTCGCAAAGTTCTTCGACTATCAGCGACTGGTCGTCGACCACGAGTACTTTGATGCGGGATACAAGCTTGTTCACGCGCAACTCCATGCCTGGCAAGCCCAAGACGAATGCTCCTGCCCTGCCGCGTCCACTTCGGGCAGGTACAGAATAAACGTAGACTACTTTGCGACTATGTACATAGCGATAGATGGCACAAGACTAGCGGGTCCACAACAGGGTCAGGGCCATGCCGACAAGGACAAAAGGGGCAAAGGCGTACTTTTGCCCCTGCCGCGGATCGAGGTGGCGCAAGGGTCTTGCCAGCGGTTGGTCGACAGCAGGCAGCAGCCTGGGAGCGAGCAGCCACCACAGGCCGCTGGCCAACGCGGCACCGATGAAGCTACCCAACAGGTGCAGAGGGTCGGACGCCAGCCCCAGGGCTGCCAGGAGCTTCACGTCACCACCGCCCATTCGGCCCAGCACGTAGCCTGGCACGGTCAGCAGCAACGCCAGCAACAGCGCCCTGCCCCCTTCCACCGCGTCGGCGCCCAGCCAGGTGTTGCCGGCCCATAGCAAGTAACCCAACGCCAGCAGCGCGCCCCCCAGGGTCAAGCCGTTGCCGAGATGACGCTGGCGGATATCCTGCACCGCACACAGCCCCAGCCAAGCCAATAAAATCCAATGCTGCATCGGTTAAAAAACATCCCTTCTGGCTGAATGATCCTATGCTGAAATCACCTACTAGCAGTCAGGGTAGACGCCTCCATGAAAGTGAACCTGCCTGGAAAACAAAAAGGTGCCGTGGCCATCGAATTCGCCATGGTCTTCATCATTTTTTTCGCCGTGTTTTATGGCCTGGTCAGCTACAGCGTGCCGCTGTTGATGGTGCAGTCCTTCAACAAGGCCACTGCCGAAGCGGTGCGACGCAGCGTCGCCCTGGACCCTGCCACGCCCGGCTATGACGCCGCCCTGATAACACGCGCGAGGGACACCTTGCGTGAGCAACTGACCTGGATTCCGCAGGCCTTCGGCTTCGACGCCAACAGCGCCAGCGATGCCAGCGTGACTTACGTGGGCGGCCTGCTCACGGTCCGTGTCCACTACTCCACCGACAAGCTCAGGCAGGTCATCCCCTTCCTGGTGCTGCCGGGCATGGGCAGCGTGCCCGCCCTGCCTGCGAACCTCAGCGCCCAGTCGAGTCTGCAATTTTGAGCTCGGGCGACAAACTCCTCGGGCGTTTTCTCGGCCGGACGCCCGCCCAGGCGCTTCCTCCCACGCTGCCCCTGGCCACGCCCGGGGTCGGCCTGCTGGTGCACCTGGACCACAACGCCCAGGTGCTGCAAATGACCGGCCCGCTGCGCCACGCCCTGGCCCAGCCGCCGTCCGCCAAGGGGCCGGCGCCGCTGCTGGATTACCTGCTGGCGCACAGTGCGCTGAGTGCCGAAGGCAGCCCTGGCGACTGGCAGGGGCACATGCTCGACCTGGACTTCCATGGCGCTGGCGGACAAACCCTGCACCTGCGCGGCTGGGTGCAACCGTCCCCCCAAGGCTGGCTCCTGCACCTGCTGGATATCGGCGACCTGTTGCTGGAGCGCCAGCAGGCGCAGCAACGCCAGGACTGCCAGCAGTTCGCCGCGCAGATCAACGAACAGCTGCGCCTGTGCAGCCTCTTCCGCCTGCCCGAGGTGCTGCATGAACAACTCCATGCCCTGGCCCAGCACTGGCATATCCCCTGCCTCGCCCTGGCACTGCTCGACGACCAGGAACAGGGCTGGTACATCCATGGCCTGTATCAGGCCCCCGATGCACCGCAGCTGTGGCACAAGGGCCAGGTCCTGGGCACCGGGCTGGACAGCCTGAACGGCAATGCCCCGCAGTCGCTGACCTTCACTCAAGGCCTGGGCGACTATCCGCGCCTGCAACGTGCGTTCGGCAACAGCGAAGGCTTTGTCGTGCCCTTTCGCGACGATCACGGCGTCGCGGCCTGGCTGCTCTGCGGTTTCTACCCGGTACGCCAGCAGGCACCGCAGTTGAGCGAACGGGACTGGCTGCAATTGAGCGCCGCCCTGGCCGGGCCCTTGCTCGGGCGCTTGCGCGAACAACAGCACCATCACCAACTGGAGCGCCTGGAAGCCTTGCAAGGTTTGCTCGGCACCGGCTGGTGGGAGCTGCTCCCGCAGGACAACGAGATCCAGCTGGCGCCGCAGCTGGCCCTCAACCTGCTGCTGGAACCCCAGACCCGGCGCTTGTCGCTGCCGGCCTGGCTGGCCCTGATCCACCCCGCCGATCGCCAGGAACTGAGCAGCCGCCTGCAAGAGTTGCGTCAGGGCAAACCCCTGCTGCTCTGCGTACGGTTGCAACGGGCCGACCCGCAGTCGCCGGCCCTCTGGTACCGCCTGCAGGGGCAGGCCCTGGGCATTGGCCAGAACCAGCGTTTTGTCGGTTTCATGCTGGACATCAGCGACATCAAGAACCAGGAACAGCAGGCGGCCGCGGCCCACGCCCGGCTGGACAACCTGATCGCCCATTCGCCGGCGGTGATCTATGTCCAGTGCTATGTCGAGGGCGCGCTGCAGCCGACATTTTTCAGCGACAGCCTGCAGCCGTTGCTCGGCTGGAGCCTGAACGACTGCAACGACGGCGCCCTGGCGGAACGGGTGCATGCCGATGACCGCGACCGCTATTTCGAGCGCAACCGGCAACTGCTGCGCGAAGGCGCGGTGCGCAGCCGCTACCGCCTGCTCGACAGCCGTGGCGAATACCACTGGGTGCTCGACGAGGCCAGGCTGCTGCGCGACGACCTGGGCATGCCGGTCGAGGCCGTCGGCCTATGGCTGGACGTCACCGACGCCACCCTGGCCGCCGAGCAGATACGACTCAGCGAAGAGCGCTACCGGATCCTGGTGGAAGACTCCCCGGCGATGATCTGCCGCTACCTGCCCGACCTGACCCTGACCTTCGGCAACCGGCCCCTGGCGACCTACCTGGAATGCCCGCCCGAACAACTGGCCGGGGCCAACCTCGGTGACTGGCTGTCCGCCGAACAACACGCCGCCTTCGTGCAACGCATCCGCCAGCTGACCCCGGAATTTCCGGTCAGCACCGCGGAAATCAACCTGCAACTGCCGGGGCGCGAACATGCCTGGTGGGTCTGGTCCGACCGTGGGGTGTTCGACGCGCAAGGGCGCCTGCGGGAGATCCAGGCCGTGGGCCGCGACAACACCGAAGTCCGCCGCTCCCAGCTGCAACTCATGCAAAGCGCGAAGATGGCCACCCTGGGTGAAATGGCCACCGGGCTGGCCCATGAAATCAACCAGCCGCTGAATGTCATGCGCATGGCCATCGTCAACGTGCTCAAGCGCCTGAACAACGGCGACGTGCAGCTCGACTACCTGCAGGACAAGCTCAAGCGCATCGATGCCCAGGTCCAGCGGGCCGGCCGGGTGGTGGACCATATGCGGGTATTTGGCCGCAGCTCGGAGATCGAGCAACAACCTTTCGACCCGGCCCAGGCGGTGGAAGGCTGCCTGTCGCTGCTGGCCGATGGCATGCGCGGCAAGGGCGTTGAATTGCGTATCGCGCCAATCGACTTCAACGTGCAGGTCCGGGGCCATGTCGATCAGCTTGAGCAAGTATTGATCAACCTGCTGGTCAATGCCCGGGACGCGCTGCTCGGCCGGCGCGAGCAGGATCCGGACCTGCGGCCGTGGATCGCGATACGCGCCGAACATGACGCGCAGCAGGTGCGGCTGCTGGTCGAAGACAATGCTGGGGGCATCGACCCACGCCTGCTGGGGCGCATCTTCGAACCCTTCTTTACCACCAAGCCGGTCGGCGTGGGCACCGGGCTCGGGCTCTCGGTGAGCTACGGCATAGTCGAGAACATGGGCGGGCGCCTGAGCGTCAGCAACACCGACGAAGGCGCGTGTTTCTGCATCGAACTGCCACTGGTACAGCGCGATCAGATCACCAGGTAAGCCCGGCCGGCCTGGCCGCAGCTGAGGTTGGCGCCCACCTCGACCCGGCCCAGATCGACGCCCAGTACCGCCAGGACATTGTTCAGCAGCGGATCCAGCAGGGGGCCGAGCAAGGCGCCGATAGCCGTGGCCAGCAAGCCGACCACGCCGTTCAACGCCGACAGCAGGGTATTGAGCACCACGCCGAGCAGGTTGCCGATGGTGGGCGGATGCTGAATCAGCGAGATGCCGGTCAGCGACGCACGCAGGCTGCCGACCACATTGGACGCGGTCACGCTGTGCCAATCGTCGTCCGCCAGTTCCTGCTTCATTTTCGGTGGATTGACGAAGGTGAAATTCGGCTCGTGGGTGGCGGCGATCGAGGTGTCGATCATCAACTCGCTACCGCCCCCGGCAAACGGGGTACGTGCCCCGCAAGGACCCAGCAGCCCCTGGCAGGTCTTCGCTCCGATATCCACCAGCGGCAACGGGCTCACGCTGACCTGAGCGGTCGAAGACAGCCAGTTGCTCGCGTCCACCCGACCGACCTTGAGCTTGACCGCGGAGGTGGTGGTGTCGACGGACAGGCTGTTGTCGCTGTCACTGACACAGGTATAGCCGGTGACATGACTGTCGCCGGCCGCCACCTCAAGGCTGATATCCAGGTTCGCGCCGTCCGGCAGGATCAGCAGGTCGGTCTTTACGCAGGAGCCGCCGAGTACACAATTGAGATCGAGGCTCAGCACTGTATTGAGCGTACCCACCACCGGCGACAGCAGCGCATTCACCGCCTGCAGCACGTTATTGATCAGCGAGAGATCCACTGTCAGCAACGCACGCACCTGGGCGGTTCGCACATAGATGCGATTGGGCCCCAGCGGGTCGGCGGCGGCCAGTTCCGGGTCGCCTATCGCAAACTCGGGGGGCGACACGATCTTGACCCGGGTGGTGACGCCCGCCAGCCCCAACACACTCACCGGCAGCTCGACGGCCGCGGCGCTCTGGCTGCTGGCCAACTGCAAGAACGCCTCGACCAGGCTCAGCAGTTGGACGTTGGCATCCAGCCCGGAGTCCGCGGTGCCGGTCTGCAACTTCAACAGGTCACCCAGTTTCACCGGGACCGTATTGATCGCAGCGGCCTTGATGCTGCCCAGGGCCGTCAGGACCTCGAGGGTGGCGCCATTTCTCTGGGCCACGCTGATGGCGGTCTGGAGCAGTTGGGTAATGTCGGTGTCGACGTCGAGCAGTTCGCTGTAGTTTCCGGCACTCACATCAAGGTCGATGGCCAGTTGCTTCAGGTAACTCAACAGGTTGATGTCGGCATCGACCAGGCCTTGCCAACCGAGCAGGCTGACATTGACCGCGCTACCCGCGAGGCCGCTGAGGGTCTGGTTCAACAGGTTGAGATCGAGCAATGTGCTGCGAATCGTCAATTGCGCCAGCGGCGGCTTGGGTTGGGCGGCTACCGCCGTGGCACTCAACGTAGTGGTAGCACTGAGGGGGTTGTCGGAGAACAGATTGGCAATACCAACGGCGATACTGGTGCGCACCGAAGCATCACTGACGACCACCCGGATGGCGCTGGCCTGGCTGGCATTGGGGCTGAAGGTGCGCAGGTTGTCGGCGCCGGTCTGCAGCGAGCCGCAGGTGGCGGTCAGCGGTCTGTTCTCTCCCACCACAAAGCCATTGCGCGCCGCGCTTTCTCTTGCGAATACCGCCGCGCTGCCCCCCGCCAGGCAATTTCCGCCCCGCGCCACCGCCTCCAGCGCCGCGTTATCGGCCACCCGCTGCAACTTTCGCTGTTCCAGGTAGAGGCTTGCGCTGTCGACCACCACCAGCGTGCACAACACTGCCGTGCTCAGCGCCAGCGCCCCTATCAGACCAATAGCGCCACGCTGCCGAGCCGGTCCGGAAAACTGCGTGCGGGGAAACATCGAGCACTCCTTTGCCGGCGCACCGCCGGGCGCAACCTCCGCTGGGTGAAAGGAGTGTAGTCAAGGCTGGAGCACAGCGCTGGCGATCTGCCAGTGCTGTGTTTGGGAAGTGGGCCGTATCGGGGCGAGAGCCTGTGCAGCCCTCGCCCCCGTGGTGGAATGCAGCGACTTACCTGGGCGGATAGTTCGCCAGGATCCGGCCGACGGTCTCCCTGATCGCCGTGCTGCGATCGGCGGGTTTCGGCGTGCTGCTGAGTATCTGCTCGTCACTGCCGCGCCACACCAGCTTGCCGTCCTTGCCATCGAACAGGTCGATCTGGATGGTGGCGACCTTGTAGGTGATGTTGCGGGTTTCGTTGTACATCGGCGCGCCCCAGTAGCCGTTCCACGGGCCACCCCAGCCACCGCCATAGTTAGTGGTGACCTGTTGCTGGCGGTTCTCGACGATCAGGTAAGTCTGGACGTCGAGATCGGCCTTTTTGCCCGCCGCGGCCGGACGCAGGCCGCGCTGGTCCAGTTGATCGCTGACTGCCTGGCGGATGCGCTGTTCGGTCAGGTCGCTCTTGATCCGTGGATCGTCGGGGCGGTATTGCAGGGCGGGTTCCTTGAAGCTCCAGCTGCGATAGGCAGCGAAGTCGCGACTGGCGTCGAAGTCATGGTTGACCTGGTTGGCGGCGCAGGCGCTGAGCAGCGCGGCCAGGGCCAGTAAAGCAAGAGGGCGGAACATGATGTGTCTCCAGAAGAGCCAATGCACCTGAAGGGATGTCGCCAGGGCCAATAAGAAAGTTGGCGAGCGAAGGCCAGGCAAGCCTGTTTTTAACCCAGCCCGGCATGCAGCCACGTTTCCTACAGAGCCTAACCAGGAGGATACGCCGCCATGGCCTTTTCCACAGCCTCGCGCAACGCATCGGCGCGCTCGCTCAGGCTGCCCTGGCTCGAGGTTTCCGCGCTGGCGCTCCACACCGGCTGGCCGCTGCCGCCGTCGAACAGGTTGACCCGCACCACCACGACTTCCACCTCGTAGGTGCGCACCACCGGCACTGTGTTGTACATGCCGTAGCCGGGGCCGTAGCGGTTGTAGCCATAACCTCCGTAACCGTAGCCGTAGTCGTCCTGCACCTGGCGCAAGCGCTTTTCCAGGTGCAGGTCGGCGCTGACCCACAGGTCCGCCGGGCGGTTGTCGTGCCGCGGGCGCAGGCCGCGCTGGTCGAGGGCGTTGCTGACCGCCTCGGCGACCTGCGCCGCATCGGCCCAGGCCGAACCGTTGGGCAGGCGCCCGTCGCGCCAGGCCCAGCTGCGATAGCGGCCATAGTCGCGCTGGGGCGCCGGATAGGCGCTGCGGTCGAAGGTCGTTGCCGCCTGCGGGGGCGCCGGCGGCAGCGGATTGGAACTGGCGACATAAGGATTGGGGCTCTGGCAGGCCGCCAGCCCCAGGAACATCACAAGCAAACCAGCGTGGCGTTTCATTTCGGGCTCCGCTCAGACCGGACGGCAAATCCAGTGCAGGTAACGCCCAAGCCCGGCAAAGCTTGGGTGACGACGATAGGCCAATTCCATTTCCAACAGATCCAGCAACTCGGCGCGGACCTGGAATTCCACCGGCATGTAGTCATGGAAAACCCGTACCCCGCTCTGGGTTTCGACCCGCCACAAGCCATCGAGTTGCGCCGCCAGTTCCCGCGGATCAAGGGGCTGTTGCGGGGTCAGGCTCTGCTTCTCGCCGGCCATGTCGTTCTTGCGCATCTTGCGAAAGTGGCCCTTGAGCAGGTTGCGATAGATCAGCGCATCGCGGTTGTAGAAGGCCAGCGACAGCCAGCCGTCCTGGGTGGTCAGTTGATGCAGCACCGGCAGGATCGCGTGCGGCTCGGCCAGCCATTCCAGCACTGCATGGCACAGCACCAGGTCGTAGGGTTCGGTGAGCTGGCCCAGCAGGTCCTGCCAGGGCGCCTGGATAAAGGTCGCCTGCTGGCCGGCCTCGGCGAAGCGCTGGCGGGCGCCTTCGAGCATGGGCTCGGCCGGCTCGGCCAGGGTCACCTGATGGCCACGCTGGGCCAGCCACAACGACATGTGCCCCAGCCCGGCGCCGATATCCAGCACCCGCAGCGGCCGGTCCGGCAAGGCTTCGGCCAGGTCGGCCTGGAGCACCGCCAGGCGGATCGCGCCCTTGGCGCCGCCGTAGATCTTCTCTGCGAAACGGGTCGCCAACTGGTCGAAATGACGGTCGCTCATCAGCTGAACCGCCGTTCGCTGTCGGCCAGCTTGCTGCGCACCACCTGCTCCAGGTCCAGTCCCAGTTCGCTGCACAACAGCAACAGGTACAGCACGATGTCACCGACTTCCTGGCCGGCGTGGGCCAGCTGATCGGCCGGCAGCTGCCGCGACTGGTCCTCGCTCAGCCACTGGAAGATTTCCACCAGCTCGGCCATCTCCACGCTGGCGGCCATGGCGAGGTTCTTCGGGCTGTGAAATTGCCGCCAGTCATTGCGGTCGCGAATGGCGTGCAGGCGTTGGGTCAGTTCGTCTAGGTTCATCGGGGTCTCCTGAAGGCGTATAGCTTCGGGGGGATGGCGAATGAAGGCAAGGCCCGCACCGCCCCTCTCAATCGATAACGCTGAACTCGACCCGCGCCGTCTGCCCGCCTTCGTCCAGCACGCTCAATTGATAAGGCCCCAAGCGTTCGAAGCTGGCGTTGATGCTGTCCTGGTTGGCACTCTCGCCCAACGGCTCGCCGTTGACGAACCACCAGCGCCGGCCGCTGCCGCCCAGCGCTGACAGCTTGAGCCGCAGCAGTTCCTGGCTGGCCGCCGGGCGGCGCAGCCGATCGCCCTCGCGCACGCCGACGATGGACAAAGGTGCAGCCGCCGCCAGGGCCGGCCCCGGGCACTCCGGGTCGTTGGCCGGCAGGCGCGCTTCACGCCGTTCGATGCGCGGCAGCCAGGGCTCCAGCGGCGCCGGCCACAGTGCGATATCCCGCGCCCGGGCGCCCGGGCACTTGGCGTCGACCCGCAGGCCCTTGGCATTGACCCAGACTTTTTCCAGCAGGCCGACGCCCAGGGGTTGATCCGCCGCCTGCAAGGTCGGCGGCGTGGTGCCGTCCAGGGTCCAGGCGAAACGCTGGCGGCGGCAGTTCGGATCGCCGCGGCTCATGGGCTGGCCCAGCGGCCAGCAGATCGCCGCCACCCCCACGTTCATCGGCACCGGCTGCACCAGCGCGCTGATGCCGCGCTGGCTGTCGCGGTTGATCAGCACATCGTGCACTTGCAGCATCAAGGGCGCCGCCGAGGCCAGGCCGAACTGCCCCGGCACCGGGGTGCCGTCCGGGCGGCCGATCCAGATGCCGATCAGGTAGCGCGGCCCGACCCCGATTGCCCAGGCGTCGCGAAAGCCGTAGCTGGTGCCGGTCTTCCAGGCCAGCACCGGGCGCTGCACCAGCTCGGCCCGCGGGTCGCGATCCGGACGCGCCTGACCGCTGAGAATGCGCCGCACGATCCACGCCGAACCGGGGGACAACAAGGGCCGCTCGCGCAGCCCATCGTCCGGTTGCAGGCGGAGGCTGGCGCTCTTGCCGCCACGGGCGAAAGCGCTGTAGCCGCTGACCAGGTCCTCCAGGCGGCTGCCGGCGCCGCCGAGAATCAGCGCCAGGTTCGGTTCCGCCAGCGCCGGCAGGGTCAGGGGCATGCCGCCGATGCGCATCTCGGCGGCAAACCGTTTCGGCCCGTAGGCTTCCAGCAGTTGCACCGCCGGCAGGTTCAGCGAGGTGGCCAGGGCCGTGCTGGCCGACACCGCGCCGCTGAAGCCCATGGAGAAGTTGCCCGGCCGGTAGTCGCCATAACGCCGGGGCACGTCTTGCAGCAGCGACTCGGAATGGATCAACCCGGCATCCAGCGCCATGCCATAGAGGAAGGGCTTGAGGGTCGAACCCGGCGAGCGCATGGCGCTGATCATGTCCACATGGCCGAAGCGCCGCGCGTCGTTGATATCCACCGAACCCAGGTAGGCACGCACGGCCATGCTCTGCGCCTCGACCACCAGGATCGCCGCCGAGGTGTGTTCCGGCAGGCGCGCGCGCCAGCCCAGCAACAGGTCTTCAAGACGGCGTTGCAGGTTGGCGTCCAGGGTGGTGCGGATCAGCGGCGGGCTGTCCGGGCGGTTCAGCCGGCGCGCCAGCAAGGGCGCCAGGCTCGGTTCCAGCCGCGGCGCCAGCAACAGGGGTTCCTGCAAGGCTTCATCCACCGCCGACTGCGGCCAGACCTGGAACTGCGCCAGGCGCTGCAACACCTTGTCCCGGGCCGCCTGTGCCCGCGCGGCATGCCGGTCCGGGCGCAGCCGGCTCGGCGCCTGGGGCAGCACCGCCAGCAGCGCGGCTTCGGCGTGGGTCAGGTGTCGCGGCGACTTGCCCAGGTAAGCCCAGCTGGCCGCGGCCACCCCTTGCAGGGTGCCGCCGAACGGCGCGCGGTTGAGGTAGAGCGTGAGGATCTGCTGCTTGCTCAGGTGCCATTCCAGCTGCGCGGTGCGCCACAGCTGGCGCAGCTTGCCGTGCCAGGTTCGCGAATGCGGATCGAGCAAGCGCGCCACCTGCATCGACAGGGTGCTGCCACCGGACAACACCCGTCCGCCCGTGAGGTTCTGCCAGGCGGCACGCGCCAGCGCCATCGGGTTGACCCCCGGATGACTGTAGAACCAGCGGTCTTCGTAGGTCAGCAGCGCGTCCAGGTAATAGGGCGAGACTTCGTCGGTGCGCACCGGATAACGCCAGACGCCATTGGCATCGGCGAAGCGCCACAGTGGCGTGCCATCCTCGGCCAGCACCACCCGCGCCAGGTCATCCTTGGGCAGCGGCAGCGGCCAGATGCGGTCGGCCAGCCAGAGCCCGGCCCACAGCAGCAACAGGCCGCCCAGCACGATCCGCAAGATGCGCCAGCCACGGCGGCCGCCCGGTTGCGCCGCTGGCAAGCCGGGCGACCTGGCCTGGCCGAATATTCGCCCGCCGAAACTGCGCAGGCGCGATACAACTAATCGAAAAATCAAACCCGCGAACCTCTATGCTTGGAACGGAACTCGCCAGCGCGATTGATGGCCAAAGGCTCAGGTCTGGCAAGCACGCCAACTTTTTCATCAGGATGCACGCATGCAGGTAGAAAGCTTTTTTGAATGGCTCGGCCAGGCGCTGGGCTCGGTCATACGGTTTATCGTCGATGGCCTCAGCGGTCTGTTCAACGCCCTGACGAACGCCGGCGGCAACTTTATCGACGGTTTGTCGCGGGCGCTGGGCATGGACACGTCGATCATCAGCATCATCACCCTGATCGTCGGGCTGATGCTGCTGTACTCGGCGGTCCGCGCCTTCATGCGCGCCTCGATCGTCATGGGCATCATCTGGCTGCTGCTGGGGTTGTGGCTGCTGAGCTGGGTGGTGCACTGATCGACAGACGACCGCTGCGCGGTCGGATCGCGAGCAAGCTCGCTCCTGCAGGTGGAGCGGGCTTGCGGCGACACCTTTCTCAACGCCCCTTGATCACCATCTCCGGCAGGGTTTCACCCACAGCCTGCCAGTTCGGCCGGTACATCGACTCCACTTGCGGCGGCGGCACACGATAGGTGCCGGGCGTGACCGCGCGTGCCAGGTACAGCAGGTGCGTGACGCTGTCGTAGCCGTCCAGGTTCAACGCCGCCACATAGCGGTCATCGCGGAACTCCTGGTGCTTGAGGCTGGCGTTCTGCATCGACTCACGCCATTGCTTGACCTGGCTGCTGGCGTTTTCCAGGCTGGCGGCGCTCTGTGCCAGGTTCTGGTTTTCCAGCTCCAGGCCGGCCGGCAGCAGGTCCACCACCAGCGCATCCGGTACCCGCTGCCTGGCGCTGACCGCCAGGTGCACCAGCACCAGGTCGCCGCTGCCCAGGGCCCGCAGGTCCAGCGGCTGGCCGTTCATCCCCAGGTATTCGCGCCGAATGCTCAGGTTCTCGCCACCGGCCAGCGGCGCATGCTGTGGATAACCGGAAAGGGTCAGCTGCTGGTACACCGGTTCGCTGCCCTGATTGCTCACCGACAACGGCGCCGCCAGCAACGCGCCTTCCAGCTTCAGGCCCGGCTGGCCGTTGTTCAGCTCGCGGCTTTCACCGCCACTGTTCAATTGCGCGGTCCAGTTGGCTTCCGGCTTGCCCAGCAGGCCACGACCGGCGAGGAACAGCGAGTTGCGCTCCTGGGTCGACAGGTACGGGCTGGCCGCCAGTTGGTCGGACAGCTCGAACAGCCGTTCCTCGCGCTTGCCCTGGGCCAGGTCGTTCTCTTCCAGCAGCGCCAGGATCAGCGCCTGATCCCGTAGCGGGCTGCCGTAGTCGGCCAGCCAGTCCTTGCTGTTGCGCGAGGCCGCAAGGCCGGCGGTCAAGGCCTGTTCGGCCCGTGGCTGGTCGCCCATTTTCTGCAGGGCGATGGCCAGTTGCACCAGCGGCAGGCCGGAGCGCGCATCGGTACGCCGTTCGAACAGGCTGCGCAGCGCGCCCAGCGGCGCCTGTTGACTGCGCGCCAATACCAGCCCGGCGTAGGCCTGCACGGCAAAACGCGTGTGCTCGGCGTTTTCGCTGTAGTTGACCTCGATCAGGTTGCGCTCTTGCAGGTAACGCAGCAGGCGTTCGTTGGCCTTCTTCAGCGCCTCGGCCGGCACCGCGAAGCCCTGGTCGCGGGCCCGCAGCAGGAAGTCGGTGACGTAGGCGCTCAGCCAGTATTCCTCTTCGCCGTCCGCGCCCCACAGGCCGAAGCTGCCGTTGTAGCGCTGCATGCCCAGCAGGCGCTCGATGCCCAGCTCGATCTTGCGCTTGCGCTCGGTATCCGGCTCGCCTTCCAGGCCCAGGCGTTTCAGGCTGACGGCATCGGCGTACAGCGCCGGGTACAGGCCGCTGGTGGTCTGCTCCAGGCAGCCGTAGGGGTAGGCCTTGAGTGCGCGGATCTGTTCGCCGAGGTTCAACGGCGGCCGGCTCGACAGGCTCAGCAGCGCTTCGCGCCCGGCCGGTTCGAACGCTGCCAGCTCGCCTTCCGGCAGGCTCCACGGCTGATCCTTGAGCACCGCGCGGTAATGCCTGAGCAACGCCGGATAGGCCGGCCGCACGCCCAGGGTCCATTCGCGGCTGAACGGCGGCAGGCTCTCGCCGGGAAGATCCAGGCCATTGACCAGCACCTTGACCTTGCCTTGGCCGAAGCCGCCCAGCGCCCGCACCGGGATACGCAGCGTGGTGCGCTGGCCCTGGGTCAGCTGCACGCTCTGATGGGTTTCGTTGACCAGCGCCAGCTGCCCTTCGGCGCTCAGTTGCACATCGAGTTTCTGCGCCTTGCCCGACAGGTTGGACAGGTCCAGCGCCAGGGTGGTCTGGTCGCCGCCGGCGAGGAAACGCGGCGCCGACAGTTCGGCGATCAGCGGCGCGGCGATCACCGTCTTGCCTTCGGCCATGCCATAGCGCTCATCGGTCCAGGCCTGGGCCATCAGGCGCACCTCGCCGTTGAAGTCGGGGATGTCGACACTGACTTCGCCTTCGCCCTGCTCGTTGAGAGTCACCGGCGCGCTTTGCAGGGCGACGATGGTGACGCTGGTGTCCGGACGCTTGCCGCCCTTGGCCAGCGCCGCGTCACCACCGAAGGCCAGGCTGGCCAGGCGACCCTGGCCGGCTTCGATCAACTGGCCGTAGATATCCAGCTGGTCGGCGCCATAGGCCTTGCGCCCGAACAGGCTGGAGTACGGGTCCGGGGTCGGGTATTCGGTGATGTTGAGGATGCCCACGTCCACCGCCGCCAGCAGCACATGAGCCTCTTTCGGCACGCTGCCATCGGCGTTCTTCGCCTGGATCTTCACCTTGAGCGGTTGCTTGGGGCGCATTTTCTCCGGCGCCGTCAGGGTCAGGCCGAGCTTGCGCTGGGTGCGATCCAGCGGCAGGTGCAACACGCCCACCGCGCGTTTGGGGGTGATGTTGGCCTTGCGCTCGCCGGGGCGGATGACTAGCGCGCTGACGTACAGGTCGTGGCGCGCCCATTTCGGATCGAGCTTGATCGCATAGCTCTTGCCCTCGGCCGGCACGTCGATTTCCTGCCACCACAGCGGCCCGTCGCTGGACTCCACCAGCAGGTAACCCTTGCCGGCGGCCGGCGGGGTCACCGTGACATTGGCGGTGTCGCCGTCGCCATACAGCGGTTTGTCCAGCGCCAGCTTGACCTGGTCGGGGCGCACCGCGCCGCCTTCGGCGTTGTCCTGCGAACGGTAGCCGGCCCAGAAGCGCAGGCTGCTGACCAGCCCGGTCTGCGGGTCCTCGACCTCGACGCGATAAGGGCCCCACTCCACCGGGAAGCTGACCTTCGCGGTGTCGCCGGCCTTGATGCCCAGGGTCTGTTCGTCCTGGGTGAGGAATTTCTCGTTGAAGTGATAACTCCAGCCGTCGCTTTCCGAGTAGTTCCAGTAGTAGTCGCGACGCTCGCGCACCAGGCGCACCTTGAGGTTGTCCGCGGCCAGCTTCTGGCCTTCGTTGTTGGCCACCAGCAGTTCGAATTCGGCCGGGCCGTCGCCCTCGGTTTCCGCGCCGTCGAACAGCGCGCGGACACCCGGCAGCCGCTCGGCCGGCCACACCGGCTGTACCAAGCGCCGGGTGATCGGGCGCCCGCCCGATTCCTGCAGGCTGGCCTGGACAATCAGTTGCAACGGCGAACGGGCCTCGGCCCATTTGCTTTCCAGGGCGATCAGCGCCTCGCCGTCGGCGTCCAGCGCGGACTCTTCCAGTTCCAGGTCCTGGCTCAGTTCTTCTTCGGTGATCGAACCGAACTGATAGCCCGGCAAGGCCTTGACCGCCTCGCGCAGCGGCCGCACGTAGACCTGGCCGCTCAGGCGATTGCCGGCGGCCGGGGCGCCATACAGGTAACGACCGTTGACGCTGAACTCGGCGGTGTCGGCCGGTTTGAGCGGTGTGTCGCTGCCCTTGAGTTCCAGCGCCAGGCGCTCGGGCAGGAAGTCTTCCACGAGGAATTCGTACAGCTGCGGCTTGCCGTCGCCGAGGTCGAACACCAGCTGCCAGCGCCCGGTCGGCGCTTCGCCGGCCAGTTGCAGCTGGTACTGATAGAGCCCCGAGGCATCGGCGTCCCAGACGAACTTGCGGCTGACCTGCTCATCCGGCCGGCGCACTTCGACGCTCACCGGCTGCGGCTTGACCGCATTGCCGTCCTTGTCCCGCAGCAGCGCGTTGAGCAGCACGGTTTCGCCAGGGCGATACAGGTCGCGGGGGCCGAACACGAAGAACTGCAACGGATGGGGCTGGGGGCCGCCGATATTGAATTCGGCCAGGTCCAGGGCGGCGCCGTTCAAGCGCAGCAGGCTGGTCTGTTCGCCCTGGTGGGCCAGCAGCACTTCGGCTTTCTTCGGCAGCGGCAGTTCGGCATGGCCGCCTTTCTCGGTCTTGCCCTGGCCGAGCACGCGGCCTTCGCCGTCCAGCAGTTCCAGGCTGACGCCGTCCAGCGCCTTGCCGCCTTCCAGGGCCTGGGTAAAGACATCCAGGCGGTTCTGGTAACGGTGCACCGACAGACCGATGTCGCTGAGGGTGAACAGGGTGGCCGGTTGCGAATAGTTGTAGGTGCCCGAGGCGCGCATCACCGCCAGGTACACACCCGGCTGTTGCAGCGGCTTGAGCCCGGCGATCGGCAGCAGCAGGGTTTCCCGGGTATTGCGCGCCGGATTGAGGTCGAAGCGGCCGCCATACACCAGGTCGGCCATCGGCAGCAGTTCGCGGGACTCGTAACTGTGCAGGCTGTTATTGCGCCCCCACTGGGCGAGGAACACCGGCAGCGACTCAGGCTTGATGCGGAAGAACTCGACATCGACCTTGTCGACGTTCAGCGCGATCACCGGCAGGCCTTCGGCGAGACGGGTCGGCAGCAGGGTGCCGCGGCTGGCGAAACCGACCGTGGCCTGCAAGTCGCGGGTTTCCAGGCGGCTGACGTATTCCGCGGCCAGGGTCGCGTCGTTCACCCCGCGCAGCCCGGCGTCGACGGTCAGCACCAGTTTGCGCTGCGGCTCCAGGTGGCGCAGGCGCAGCTCCATGAAGTTGTCCGACAGCTCCCAGGCGCCGTCGACCTTGCCGCTCTTGCTGTCCACCAGATGCAGCTTGTCGGCGAACTTCTGCTGCGGGTCCAGGGGCACCGAGAAACTCACCGACAGGGTGCTGGCCCCGTCGAGCTGCACCTCGGACACGTCCACCACGCTCAACTCGCGACCGGCGTAGCGCTGCTTGAGGACAGCGACATCCTGCACGGGCCGGGCCTTGGCCGCGGGCACCGCCGCTGCCGGAGCCGGGGCGGTCGCCGCCTTGTCGGAGGTCGAGGAATCGCAAGCGCTCAGCAAGGCCAGCGCACAGGCCAGGAACAATCCTTTGTTAAGCATGGGGCACTCATTGGCAGGAGTATCGAAGGGTTGAACTATATATCACCGCCGCCCGGCCGGCTGTGGCACAGCGCACATTGATCGACGGAGGGCCTATCGAACGACACCGTCCCCGTAGGGGGTGGCATGGCCGGGCAAGCTAGCAGCTACAATGCCGGCTCTCGCAAGGAGCCTGCATGTCCAGCCTGATTTCTGCCTGGCGCCACCGTCCGACCCATGGTCGGGTGTGGGCGCTGGCCGCGCCGATGATTCTTTCCAATATTTCCGTGCCGCTGGTGGCGCTGGTCGACAGCACCGTCATTGGCCATTTGCCCCACGCCCACCAGCTCGGCGCGGTGGCGGTCGGCGCCAGCCTCTATACCTTTCTGGCCTGGGCCATGGGTTTTCTGCGCATGGGCGCCACCGGCTTTGCCGCCCAGGCCGCCGGGCGTGCCGACGGTGCGGCGCTGCGGCAGACCCTGGTGCAGGGGCTGCTGCTGGCGATGGGCCTGGCCTTGCTGCTGGGCGCCATAGGCGTGCCGCTGAGCGGCGTGGCCTTGCAACTGATGCAGCCTTCGGCCGAGCTGGACGAAATGACCCGGAGCTTCTTCCATACCCGCCTGTTCGGGCTCCCTGCGGCGCTGGCCAGCATGGCCCTGGTCGGCTGGTTCCTCGGTACCCAGAACGCCCGGGCGCCGCTGGCGATCCTGCTGAGCACCAACCTGATCAACATCGCCCTCAACCTGTGGTTCGTGCTGGGCCTGGACTGGGGCGTGGCCGGTTCGGCCAGGGCCTCGGTGATCGCCGAATGGACCGGCGCGCTGATCGGCCTGGCCATGACCCGCCCGGCCCTGCGTGCCTATCCGGGGCAGATTGCCTGGACGGCGTTGCGGCGCTGGGCCAGCTGGCGACCGTTGCTGGCGGTCAACCGTGACATCTTCATTCGTAGCCTGGCCCTGCAATCGGTGTTTTTCCTGATCACCGTGCAAGGCGCTCGCCTGGGGGACGCGACCGTGGCCGCCAACGCCCTGCTGCTCAACGGCCTGTTGCTGACCGCCCACGCCCTGGACGGCCTGGCCCATGCGGTGGAGGCCTTGTGCGGCCACGCCATCGGCGCCCGCGATCGCCTGGCCCTGCGCCGTTCGCTGGTGGTGGCCGGCGGCTGGTCGCTGCTGGCCAGTCTCGGTTTTGCCGTGCTGTTCCTGTGCGCCGGGCACCTGTTCATCGAGATGCAGACCGACATCGCCGACGTGCGACAGACCGCCTTCATCTACCTGCCTTACCTCGCCGCCCTGCCGCTGATCGCGGTCTGGAGCTACCTGCTGGACGGCCTGTTCATCGGCGCCACCCGCGCCCGGGAAATGCGCAATGGCATGCTGCTCAGCGTGCTCATCGCCCTGCCCTGCGCCTGGGCCTTGCAGGGCCTGGGCAACCACGGGCTGTGGCTGACCTTCCTGCTGTTCATGCTGGTGCGCAGCCTGACCCTGCTGGCCTTCGCCCTGGGACTGCGCCGGCATGACGGCTGGTTCGCTCCGGCCCGCTGAATATTCCTGCGGGCATAAAAAAACCACCGCAAGCGGTTAATGCCGATCAGTTAAGCGATTGGCTCGACTGTAGGAGCGAGCTTGCTCGCGAAAAACGTCAACGATAACGCGTACTGCCTGGTTTAACGCGCTGTGCTGGAGTTCTTCGCGAGCAATCTCGCTCCTACAAAAAGCCTTAACTGATCGGCATTACCGCAAGCGATGGTTCTTTTCGAACGGTCGACCTATCAGGAAGACAGGTACGACGAGCGGGTCAGGCCCAGACGCAGGGCGTCGAGGAACTGGGTACGCTCGCTGGCGCTGATCTTCGCGCCGGCCACCTTGTCGCGGTAGTGGGTCATCAGCTCTTCCGGCGACAAGTGCACGTAGCGCAGCATGTCTTCGATGGTGTCGTGAGTCTCGATCCCGGCGTGGTACACGGTGCCGTTCGGGTTCTGGTAGATGTTCACCGAGTCGGTGTCGCCGAACAGGTTGTGCATGTCGCCGAGGATCTCCTGGTAGGCACCCACCAGGAACACCCCCAGCAGATAGTCCTCACCCTCTTTCAGGCCATGCACCGGCAGGCTGGTCTCGATGCTCTGCTCGTCGACGTACTGGTTGATCTTGCCGTCGGAGTCGCAGGTCAGGTCTTGCAGCACGGCGCGGCGCAGCGGCTCTTCGTCCAGGCGATGCAGGGGGATGATCGGCAGGACCTGGTCGATGGCCCAGGTGTCCGGCAGGCTCTGGAACACCGAGAAGTTGCAGATGTACTTGTCGGCCAGCTTGTCGTTGAGTTCGTCCAGCACCTGGCGGTGCGAGCGCTGGCGCGCCTTCAGCGAGTTGTGCAGGCGCCGGCACACGGCGAAGTAGCACTGCTCGGCCAGGGCTTTCTCGGCCAGGGTCAGCTTGCCGTCGGCGTACTGGGCGGCCACGTCGCTCATGTAGTGGGTGGCGCGCCAGTAGGTTTCGGTGACCATCTCGATGTCGGTCGGGCCCAGCAGGTCCACCAGCCATTGCACGGTTTCCGGCAGGCTGTCCTTGTTCTCGATCAGCGGCACGTCGTCGTTGTGTTTCTCGACGTCGGTCACCTGCACCACCAGCATGGCGTGGTGTGCGGTCAGCGAGCGGCCGCTCTCGGAGAAGATGTGCGGATGCGGCAGGCTCTGCGCGTCGCAGAACTCCTTGAGCATGCCCACCACGACACCGGCGTAGTCGTCCATGTCGTAGTTGATCGAACTGGCGTTGCGCGAGTGGGTACCGTCGTAGTCCACGCCCAGGCCGCCGCCGACGTCGATGTGATCCACCGGCAGGCCGAGGTTGCGCAGCTCGCCGTAGTAACGGATGGCTTCCTTGAAACCGTGCTGGTAGTCCGCCAGGTTGGCGATCTGCGAGCCCATGTGGAAGTGCAGCAGGCGGATGCCCTGGTCCAGGCCGGCGCTGCGGAAACGCTCGACTACCGACAGCAACTGCGCCGCCGACAAGCCGAACTTGGATTTCTCGCCGCCAGTGTCGGCCCACTTGCTCGACGCCAGGGACGACAGGCGCACGCGCAGGCCGACCTGCGGCTTGACCTTGAGCGAGGCGGCTTCTTCGATCACCAGGGCGACTTCGGATTCCTTCTCGATCACGATGAACACATTGTGGCCGAGCTTCTGGCCCATCAGCGCCAGGCGGATGAACTCGCGATCCTTGTAACCGTTGCAGACGATGGTGCCGCCTTTCGGCGCCAGCGCCAACACCGCCAGCAGCTCGGGCTTGGAGCCGGCTTCCAGGCCGATGGAAACGTTCTGGGTGGCGATGATGTTCTCGATCACCGCTTCCTGCTGGTTGACCTTGATCGGGTACAGCGCGGTGTACTTGCTCTGGTATTCCAGGCGCTCGATGTTGGCGTCGAAGGCACCGGTCAGCTGGCGCACGCGGTCCTGCAGGATATCCGGGAAGCGCACCAGCAGCGGCAGGGACAAGCCGCTCTTGCGCAGCTCCTCGACTTGTTCGAACAGGTCGATAGGCGAACTGTTCGGGCCGTTCGGACGAACTTCGACGCGACCGGCGTCATTGATCGCGAAATACCCGGCCCCCCAATGGCGAATCCCATAAACACTGCGGCTGTCCGCAACTGTCCATTGGCTGCCATCGTCTTTGCGTGTGCGTCGTACGGACATCGAAGTCCCCTATAAAAGAAGTCATAGAGCGCCACCCCGGTCCGGGGCTGGCGCAGTCTAAAGAATGAAAATGACGATTAGCCTGCAACGAGGACGTAGACCTCGGTTACAGCGCTGAGTTTAGAAACCGGTCATGAACAGGCTCTGTGAAAACCATGAAGACGACGGCAAACCTGAATCGATCAGGGCTGCATCAAGTCGGGGTGGTTTTCACAGAGGCTGCTAGCCGCCGGACTTCTTCGCCTTGAAACCGTGCTTGATCAGCTCTGCCAAGAGTAGCTCGACATGATCGCCCTGGATCTCGATGACACCGTCTTTCAACGCGCCACCTGTGCCACAACGTTTCTTCAACGTGGTCGCCAGCTCCTTGAGCGCGTCCTCGGCCAACGGCACGCCGGTGATGGTGGTCACCGTCTTGCCGCCGCGGCCCTTGCTTTCGCGGCGCACGCGAGCGATGCCGTCGCCGGCAGGGATAACGGTTTGTTTGCAGATGCAGGCTGCCACCGGCTGGCTACAGTCCGGGCAATGTCGACCTGCGTCGGTGGAAAATACCAGGCCGCCAAGGGCGGCGAAGGATGCGGCTTTTTTGGCCACCGGCAATCCTCTTGGGAGGACAAAGACTGGTCGAAGCACATGGCCTGTGCCATCGACCGCGAAGCCCCACTCAGGCAGGGGCAGCGCTACTGGACCGGGACACCCTTGCAGGAGCGAGCTTGCTCGCGATGGACGTTAACGACGACGCATGCACTCAGGTAGCACCCGTCACTCTTGCGTTCTTCGCGAGCAAGCTCGCTCCTACAAAAAGCAATACCGGTTCAGCTTGAAAAAGGTCGCGCAGTGTAACGGCAAAAAGCCGAATTGCTAAGAGCCTAACCGCGCCAATTTATACAACTTTAGCGACGCCGCGCCAGATAGCGCTGCAAGGCCGCCAGCGAGTCCGGGCAATAGGGCTTTTCGGCGATTTCCCGCATCACTTCGTCGATAGAAATGAAGCGCGCTTCCAGCACCTCTTCCGGCTGCAGGCGCAAAGGCCCGTCCCAGACCGCCGAAAAGGCCGAACACCAGAGGCGATTGCCGGTGTCTTCGAAAAAGAAATGGTCATGGGCGGTCAATTCCACCCCGCCCACCCCCAGTTCTTCCTCCAGCTCACGGGCCGCCGACTCGGCGTAGCTCTCGGTGGCCAGGACCATGCCGCCCGCGGCCACGTCCCAGTAACCGGGGTAAAGGGCCTTGCTCAGGGTGCGCCGATGCACGCACAGCTCACCGACGGAATTGAACAGCAGGATATAGGTGCCGCGCCCGATCAGGCCGCGTTCGCGCAACTCCGAGCGGGCCAGCGCGCCCAGCAACTGGTCTTCGCCATCGACCCAGGCGACTTGTTCGGCATCGGAGGCCGCGCGATGCGCAGCCTCATTGGAGGTAACCACCATGAATCAACCCTGGTTGAGCAATTGACGCAAGTCGATGACCGCCGCGTTGGCCCGGGAAATATAGTTGGCCATGACCAGCGAGTGATTGGCCAGCACGCCAAAGCCGCTGCCGTTGAGAATCATCGGGCTCCACAAGGTTTCCTGGGACGCCTCCAATTCACGGATGATCTGGCGCACGCTGACGGTGGCGTTCTTCTTGGCCAGCACGTCGGCGAAGTCGACTTCGATGGCGCGCAGCAGGTGCGACAGGGCCCAGGCCTGGCCGCGTGCTTCGTAGAACACGTTGTCGATCTGCATCCAAGGGGTTTCCACCACCTCTTCGTCGAGCTGCGGCGACTGGCCCGGCGCCGGGACTTCGGTTTTCAGCGCGGTGTTGAGCTTGACCCGGCCAACGCTGGCCGACAGGCGCTGGGACAGCGAACCCAGGCGGGTCCCGACGTCACCCAGCCAGTTGTTCAGGTTGTCGGCACGGGCATAGAACAGCGCGCTCTTCTGCTCCGGGTCGGACAGGCGCGCCTGGTAGCGGCTCAGGGAATTGATGCCTTCCTGGTACTCGGACTCGCTGGACGGCAGCACCCAGCTCTTGTTGTCGAAGTTGAAGCGCGGCTCGGCCTTGGCCAGATCGGCGTCCTCGGCGGACTGCGACTGGGAACGGGCGAAGTCCTTGCGCAAGGCCCGGGTCAGGTCGCGGACCTGCACCAGCACGCCGTATTCCCAACTCGGCATGTTGTCCATCCACAGGCCCGGCGGGAAACGGTCGTTGGAGATATAGCCACCCGGCTTGGTCAGCAGGGTGCCGGCCACGGTCTTGAGGGTTTCCACCGTGGTGTAGCCCACGACCATCTGCTTGCCTTCCTTCTCGGCGGCAACCTGCGCGCTCTGCTGGACCGGGAACAGCGACGGTTCCTGGCTCCAGTACCACCCCAGGGCTCCGGCCACCAGCAGGTACAAGCCCACCAGGGTGCCCAGGGCGCGGCTGAACAGCAGGCCACCAAAGTAGCTGCGTGTCGCCGACTTGGGTTCGGCAGCACGATCCGGCGCGCTGCCCGCGCGGTTCTTCCAGTCCAGCATGGCTATATCCTTTCAATCACTTGGGTTCATCGGTTCGACCACAACCCTGCTCCATCGTGCCTCGAACCGAGCGGATTAGAAATCATCCACCGTGCAAGACGCCACCTGCCGGGTGTATATCGAGCGGCCACTATAAATGAAGCACAGTTCAGAACCTATGCGACCAGTCGGTCGGGAACTGAATAAGGTCGCTTGGAAGATTGTTGACGTACGACACTCGTACAACCCACAAGAGGTGCTAGCATAGAGCCACTAGTCGATCTCAGCATGCCCCCTAACTAAGTAGTCAGGATATGACCGAGCCAGAAGACCCCAGCCGTGAGCGCCTCAAGCACCACTTTGCCCAGCGGGTAATTCACCAGGCGCGTCAGATCCTCGAAATATGGCAGCGCCTGCAGCACAGCGAATGGTCCAGCACCGACATGTCCGAACTCAGCGAGGCCAACCTGCGCCTGCTGCGTTTCGCCGAACGCTTCGAACAACCCGAACATACCCAACTGGCGCGCAGCATCAGCGATTCCCTGGAAGCGGTGGACGCCAACCGCGGGCGCCTGAGCAGCGGCCTGATCACTGACCTCAACCGCCTGATGCAGCGCCTGTCGCGCACCGGCCTGCGCCATGGCGACCAACTGGAACAGACCTTCCTGCCGCCTCTGCGCAAGCCGATCTACGTGATGCTGCAAGACCACGACCGCGGCGAGCGCCTGGCCAAGCAGCTGGAATTCTTTGGCCTCAGCGCCCAGTCCCTGGACAGCATCGCCGCGTTTCGCTCCTCGATGGTCGAGCGCCTGCCCGCGGCAATCGTCATCGACGTCGACTTTTGCGGCAACGGCATGGGCCTGCAACTGGCCGCCGAAGCCCAGGAAGGCCTGGAGCAGAAGCTGCCCCTGCTGTTCTTCAGCCTCCACGAAACCGACACCCCGACTCGCCTGGCCGCCGTGCGCGCCGGCGGCCAGGAGTTCCTCACCGGCACTCTGGAAGCCTCAAGCCTGCTGGAGAAGATTGAGATCCTCACCTGCGTCGCCCAGTACGAACCTTATAAAGTGCTGATCATCGACGACTCCCGCGCCCAGGCCCTGCACACCGAACGCCTGCTCAACAGCGCCGGAATCATCACCCGGACCCTGATCGAGCCGATCCAGGCGATGGCCGAACTGGCCGATTTCCAGCCGGACCTGATCATTCTCGACATGTACATGCCGGCCTGTACCGGCACCGAACTGGCCAAGGTGATCCGCCATAACGATCGTTATGTCAGCGTGCCGATCATCTACCTGTCGGCCGAAGACGACCTGGACAAGCAGCTGGACGCCATGAGCGAAGGCGGCGACGACTTCCTGACCAAGCCGATCAAGCCGCGCCACCTGATCACCACCGTGCGCAACCGCGCCGCCCGCGCGCGCAACCTCAAGGCGCGCATGGTGCGCGACAGCCTGACTGGGCTGTACAACCACACCCATATCCTGCAACTGCTCGAAGACTGCAGCTTCCGCGCGCGCCGCGAGCACAAGCCGCTGAGCTTCGCCATGCTGGATATCGACCACTTCAAGCGGGTCAACGACAGCCATGGCCACCCCATGGGCGACCGGGTGATCAAGAGCCTGGCGCTGTTTCTCAAGCAACGCCTGCGCAAGACCGACTTCATCGGTCGCTACGGTGGCGAAGAATTCGCCATCGTCATGCCCGACACCGACCTGGAAGCGGCCTGCAAGGTACTGGATGAAATCCGCCAGCGCTTTGCCGAGATCCACTACCCGGCCCAGCCGCAGGACCTGTGGTGCACCTTCAGCGCCGGGGTGGTCGAACTGCGGGAAGACTCCGACAGCCTGATGATGGCCAGCCAGGCCGACGAAGCGCTCTATCGCGCCAAGGACAGTGGTCGCAACCGAGTCCAGGCGGCGCGCCATCAAAGCGCCACTTTTTCACCGGAATCCACCGACCTGGTCATAACCCTGTAATACAAACGCAATAAATTCAGGCGCTTACCATTCAAGTCGTTGGTAGAACGCGATGCGCCTGAAGCTGCTGACCAATCTCAATACCCTGCTATTAGTCGCCGTTTGCCTGGCCCTGGGCGCCACGCTCTGGTGGTCGCAACGCGCCCTCGAGCGCCCCTATCTATTGATGGAGCGCTACCTGGGGTTGTCCCAGCAGTTCCAGAACCAGGCGGCGCGCAACATCGAGGACTACCTGGCCAGCGGCGACGCCCTGCGCCTGAGCAGCGCCAGCCAGGCCATCGAAACCCTGCAGGCCCAGCTCGACGAACTGCCCACCGAGCTGGCGCAGAGCCTGCGCCCGAGCCTGTCGGGCCTGGCCGAATTCAGCAAGACCGACCTGCTGGCCGCCGGCAAACTGGCCGGCGATCCGCAGGCATTGCTGCTACAGGCCGAGCGCGAGCTGGGGGCCAGCCTCGAACAACTGAGCCAGTACGCGACCGGGGCGGCCGGCAATCCGAGCGCCGCGACCTACCTGCCGCTGCTGCTGAACGCCTCCCAGCACCTGGGCAAGCTGTCCCTGGCCCGGGAAAAACTGGTGAGCAGCGGCCGCAGCGAGCTGGCCGCCGACGTCGAGCGCGAAGTGAGCAACATGCGCGCCCAGGCCGAGCAACTGGAAGCCCTGCCCTTGCTGGGTGTCGCGGCCAGCAACGAGTCGAACACCGATGACTTCGCCGCCATGATGGGCCTGGAGAACACCGCGAAGGCCGCCGCCGAAGACGCCGGCATCGGCCTCAAGCGCGAACTCAACAGCCTGCTCGGCCGCTACCCCGCCGAACTGAACCGCACCCGCGAGCAGATCCAGAAACGCGCCGACCTCAGCGCCGCCACCCACCTGAAAATCACCGCCGTGCAACAGGCCATCGCCGAGCTGGAGCCGGTCGTGCGTGCCCAGCATGGGCAGATCCAGGGCGAAGTGCGGCTGATACAGGGTGTGATGATCGGCCTGATCCTGCTGATCGCCTTGCTCATCGACACCCTGCAGCGCCGGCTGGCGCGGGTCCTGACCAATCTGGCACCGGCCCTGTCGACCTGGGCCGAAGGCGACTTCAGCCGCAATATCCAGCTGGGCCGGACCAACCGCGAACTGCACGACATCGAAGAATCCCTGAACCGTCTGCGCGCCTACCTGGTGGACCTGGTGGGCACCATCCGGCAGAACGCCGAACAGGTCGCCGGCAGCAGCCGCGCCCTGGCAGACCTGAGCAGCGGCCTGCACGGCGGCGCCGAGCGCCAGGCCGGGGATACCGCGCAGATCCGCGACGCCCTGGGCGAGCTGGAAGCGACCATCCAGCAAGTCGCCGGCGATGCCAGCCAGGCCGCCGATGCCAGCCGCAGCGCCGGGCTGGCGGTGGAACAGGGGCAGAAAGTGATCGGCCTGAGCCTGACCGGGCTGCATGCCCTGGTCGGCGAAGTGCAGGGCAACGCGCAGATGATCGAACAGCTGGCCGAAGAGTCGGCGACCATCGGCGGCGTGCTCACGGTGATCCGCTCCATTGCCGACCAGACCAACCTGCTGGCCCTGAACGCTGCCATCGAAGCCGCGCGGGCCGGGGAAATGGGCCGCGGTTTTGCCGTGGTCGCCGAAGAAGTGCGCTCCCTGGCCCAGCGCACCGCCGGCGCCACCGCCGAGATCCAGACTCTGATCGCCGGCCTGCAGGCCGCCGCCCGGCAATCGGTGGAAGGCATGCGCGCCCAGGTCGAACATGCCGAAGCCACCGCCAGCCAGGCCCAGGCCGCCGACGGTGCGCTGGATGAAATCGTCGGGGCGATCCAGACCATTTCCGATACCGCCATCCGCATCGCCGATGTCACGGCCCAGCAAAGCGGCGCCGTCAGCGAAATCCGCGACCACAGCGAGCGCATCCATCAGTTGGGTGGGGATAACCTGCAACGCATCGGCGAAGGCCGCGCACAAGGCGCGAACCTGCTGGCCCTGGGCGGCCAGTTGCACACGGCGGTGCAGGCATTCCGCGTCTGACCCTGTAGCCGCTGCCGAGCCTGCGAGGCTGCGATCGAGGACGCAGTCCTCGCAAAGCCGACCGATGTGGTTTGCCTGAAAGAACACGGTTGCAGACTTTGCGGCCGCTACGTCGGAATGCCGCCCAGACCGATCGCAGCCTCGCTAGCTCGGCAGCGGCTACAGGGCGCATGCGCAGAGTCAGCCGCTCTCCGCTATCATGCGCACACCTTAGATTCGCGAGATTGCCATGCGTCGCCTGCTTTGCCTGATGCTGTTCGTGCTTGCCCTGCCGGCGACCGCCGGGCTGCTGGACAGCCGCCCCAGTTCGACCCTGGGTTCGATCAACAACAGCGCCGACTTCCTGCCGGTGCGCGAAGCGTTCCAGCTGAGCCTGCTACAAAGCACGCCGCAATCGATCAAGCTGCGTTTCGTCGCCACCGAGGGGTATTACCTCTATCGCCACCGCTTCCAGTTCCGCGCCGAACCCGCCGACGTCACCCTGGGCGCCGCCCGGTTGCCCAAGGGCGAACAGAAGCACGACGAGTTTTTCGGCGACGTCGAGGTCTACCACGGCATTGTCGATGTCGAACTGCCGCGCACCGGCGCAGATCAACGGGCCTTCACCCTGGCCGTGACCTACCAGGGTTGCGCCGACAAGGGCCTGTGTTATCCACCGGAAACCGAGCGCTTGCCGATCGACGGCGCGGCCTCTTCGAGCAGTGCCTCAAGTGCCGGCAGCCCCGCTACCGACAGTGGGAAAACCGGCTGGAGCTGGCGCGAACTGGCGCTGTTCTTCCTCGCCGGCATCGGCCTGACCTTTACCCCCTGCGTCCTGCCGATGCTGCCGATTCTGTCCGGCGTGGTCCTCAAGGGCCAGGTCGGCGGCTGGCGCGGTTTCAATCTGTCGCTCGCCTACGTGCTGCCGATGGCGGCCTGTTTTGCCCTGCTCGGCGCCTTGATGGGGCTGTTCGGCGCCCAGCTCAATTTGCAGGCGCGCCTGCAATCGGCCTGGGTGCTGGTGCCCTTTGCGCTGTTCTTCGTGGTGTTCGCCCTGGCGATGTTCGATGTCTTCGAACTCAAGCTGCCGCGCTTTGTCAGCCAGCGCCTGGAGCGCATCGCCGGGCGCACCGAAGGCGGCTCGCTGTGGGGCGCGGCGGTTCTCGGGGTGGTGTCCAGCCTGCTGGTATCGCCCTGCGTTTCAGCGCCGCTGGCGGGAGCCCTGCTGTATATCAGCGCCAGCGGCGATGCCCTGGGCGGCGCCCTGAAACTGTTCGTCCTGGGCCTGGGCATGGGCGCGCCGCTGTTGCTGGTGGCCACCGGCGGCGCGGCCTGGCTGCCGAAAAGCGGGCCATGGCTGGTCTACGTGAAAAACGCCATCGGTGTGCTGTTGCTCGGCCTGGCGATCGGCCTGCTGAGCCGGGTCTTGCCGGGCCAGGTCAGCCTGTTGCTGATGGGCGCGCTGGCGGCGGGTGTCGGCCTGTTTCTCGGCGCCCTGGAGTTTGTCTACAAGGCTCCGCGCGCGCGCCTGGCGCAGCTGTGCGGGCTGTTCCTGCTGGTGTATGCCCTGGCCTGCTGGTACGGCGCATTCAGCGGCCAGACCGACCCGTTCAGCCCGCTCGCCCGCCTGCCGGTCGCGACCATCAGCAACAGCGCTGAGCAAACCAGCGCCGGCCAGTGGCAGACCGTCACCACCCCCGGCGAGCTGGACCAGGCCCTGGCCGATGCCCGGAACGCGGGTACCCCACTGCTCCTCGACTGGTACGCCGACTGGTGCATCAGTTGCAAAGTCATCGAACGCGAGGTGCTCAGCGACCGCCAGGTCGTCGAACGCCTGCGGGGCTATCGCCTGGTCCGCTTCGATATCACCGCCAGCAACCGCGAACAGCGCGCCCTGCTGGACCGCTACCAACTGTTCGGCCCGCCGGCGCTGATGTTCTTCGGCAAAGATGGCGTCGAACGTGCCGATGTACGCGTGGTCGGCGAAATCAGCGCCGCGGACTTCCTCGAGCGCATTGCCGCGGCGAATGACCGGATTTAGTCAGTTGGTCACATATTTCGGGTAAACATCGGTCATCGTGCTGCCTATTGCAGAGAACTGGACAGTCACAAAGGCTTTGCGGCATAGTCGCCGGGTTCTGACAACCGCACACTCCAATCACTGCGCAATAACAAGGAACGGCAGATGGCGACCCTACTGGTTCTTCACGGACCCAACCTGAACCTGCTCGGCACCCGTGAACCGGGGGTCTATGGTGCAGTCACCCTGGCTGAGATCAACCAGGACCTGGAACGCCGGGCTCGCGAGGCCGGCCACCATTTGCTCTACCTGCAAAGCAATGCCGAGTATGAATTGATCGACCGTATCCACGCCGCCCGCGATGAAGGCGTGGACTTCATTCTGATCAATCCAGCAGCTTTTACGCATACAAGTGTCGCATTACGTGACGCGCTGCTGGCGGTGAGCATCCCATTCATCGAAGTGCATTTGTCTAACGTGCACAAACGCGAACCTTTCCGCCATCACTCCTACTTCTCCGACGTTGCGGTGGGAGTGATCTGCGGCCTTGGCGCCAGCGGTTACCGACTGGCCCTGGAGGCCGCACTAGAGCAGCTTGAACAACAAGCTAAACGCCCCTGACCGACCCTTGGGAGTTGATGATTCATGGATATCCGTAAAGTTAAGAAACTGATCGAACTGCTGGAAGAGTCCGGCATCGACGAGCTGGAGATCAAGGAAGGCGAAGAGTCCGTCCGCATCAGCCGCCACAGCAAGACTCCAGCCCAGCAGTACTACGCACCGGCACCCATGGCTGCTCCGGCCGCCGCACCTGCCGCTGCCGCTCCGGCCGCCGCTGCCGCCGCACCCGCAGCTCCAGCTGCCCCTGCGCTGAACGGCTCCGTGGCCCGCTCGCCGATGGTCGGCACCTTCTACCGCAAATCCTCGCCAACCTCGCCAGCCTTCGTTGAAGTCGGCCAGAGCGTGAAGAAAGGCGACACCCTGTGCATCGTCGAAGCCATGAAGATGATGAACCACATCGAAGCTGAAACCAGCGGTGTGATCGAATCCATCCTCGTCGAAGACGGCCAGCCGGTTGAGTACGACCAACCGCTGTTCACCATCGTTTGAACCGCGGAGAGCCAACGATGTCTGCGAAGTTGGAAAAAGTTCTGATCGCCAACCGCGGTGAAATCGCCCTGCGGATCCTGCGTGCCTGCAAAGAGATGGGTATCAAGACCGTCGCCGTTTACTCCAAGGCCGACAAGGAACTGATGCACCTGGGCCTGGCAGACGAATCCGTCTGCATCGGCCCGGCCTCCGCCGCGCACTCCTACCTGCATATTCCGGCGATCATCGCGGCCGCCGAAGTGACCGGCGCCACCGCCATTCACCCAGGCTACGGCTTCCTCGCGGAAAACGCCGACTTCGCCGAGCAGGTCGAGAACTCCGGCTTCGCCTTCATCGGCCCGAAAGCCGAGACCATTCGCCTGATGGGCGACAAGGTATCGGCCAAGCACGCCATGATCGCTGCCGGTGTACCGACCGTTCCCGGTTCCGACGGCCCGCTGCCGGAAGACGAAGAAACCGCGTTGCGCATCGGCCGTGAAGTCGGCTACCCGGTGATCATCAAGGCCGCTGGCGGCGGCGGTGGTCGCGGCATGCGCGTGGTGCACAAAGAAGAAGACCTGATCTCCTCGGCCAAGCTGACCCGCTCCGAAGCGGGCGCGGCGTTCGGCAACCCGATGGTCTACCTGGAGAAGTTCCTGACCAACCCACGCCACGTGGAAGTCCAGGTGCTGTCCGACGGCCAGGGCAATGCGATCCACCTGGGCGACCGCGACTGCTCCCTGCAGCGTCGTCACCAGAAGGTGCTTGAAGAAGCACCGGCCCCGGGCATCGACGAAACCGCTCGCCAGGAAGTCTTCGCGCGCTGCGTCAAGGCGTGCATCGACATCGGCTACCGCGGCGCCGGTACCTTCGAGTTCCTGTACGAGAACGGTCGTTTCTACTTCATCGAGATGAACACTCGCGTGCAGGTAGAGCACCCGGTATCGGAAATGGTCACTGGCGTCGACATCGTCAAGGAGATGCTGAGCATCGCCGCTGGCAACAAGCTGTCGATCTCCCAGAAGGACGTGGTCATCCGTGGCCATGCCCTGGAATGCCGGATCAACGCCGAAGACCCGAAAACCTTCATGCCAAGCCCAGGCACGGTCAAGCATTTCCATGCTCCGGGCGGCAATGGCGTACGCGTCGACTCGCACCTGTACAGCGGCTATGCGGTTCCACCGAACTACGATTCGTTGATCGGCAAGCTGATCACTTACGGGGCAACCCGTGAAGAAGCCATGGCGCGCATGCGCAATGCGCTGGACGAAATCGTGGTCGACGGGATCAAGACCAACATCCCGCTGCACCGCGACCTGACTCGTGACGAAGGCTTCTGCAAAGGTGGTGTGAACATTCACTACCTGGAGCACAAGCTGGCCGGTCAACACTGATCGACACCGCACCAGACCGACAAGGCCGCTTAATTGCGGCCTTGTCGTTTCTGCCCCAGACCTTGTAGGAGCGAGCTCGCGATCCGCGCAGCGGCCATTACCGGCGCAGCCCGATCAGTCGCTATCGCGAGCAAGCTCGCTCCTACAAAGAGCGGGGTTGCCCATGGAAATGGCGCCTGGCGTGTCGTCTTCTGCTCCTTGCTCGCGTAAACTTGCGCGCTTCTCGCAGCCCGCTAGGCTGCACATTACATATTTCAAAGGTGCCCGCCATGCCTTGGCTGCAAGTCCGTCTCGCCATCAGCCCAGAACAAGCCGAAACCTACGAAGACGCTTTTCTCGAAGTCGGCGCCGTTTCGGTGACCTTCATGGACGCCGAGGATCAGCCGATCTTCGAACCGGAACTCAACACCACCCCGCTGTGGAGTCACACCCACCTGCTGGCCCTGTTCGAAGGCGGCACCGAGGCCGCCAGCGTGCTGGCCCACCTTGAGCTGCTGACCGGCAGCCCGCTGCCCGAACATCACAGCGAAGTGATCGAAGACCAGGACTGGGAGCGCAGCTGGATGGACAACTTCCAGCCGATGCGTTTCGGCCAGCGCCTGTGGATCGTCCCGAGCTGGCACGCCGCTCCCGAGCCGGACGCGGTCAACCTGCTGCTCGATCCGGGCCTGGCCTTCGGCACCGGCACGCACCCGACCACCGCCCTGTGCCTGGAATGGCTCGACGGCCAGGACCTGAAAGGCTGCAACGTGCTGGACTTCGGTTGCGGCTCCGGGATCCTGGCGATCGCCGCCTTGCTGCTGGGCGCCAAGCAGGCGGTGGGCACCGACATCGACGTGCAGGCCCTGGAAGCCTCCCGCGACAACGCCGGGCGCAACAACATCGCCGAAGAACTGTTCCCGCTCTATCTGCCGCAAGACCTGCCACAGGTCCAGGCGGACGTATTGGTCGCCAACATCCTTGCCGGCCCGCTGGTTTCCCTGGCGCCGCAGCTGTCCAGCCTGGTCAAGAGCGGTGGACGCCTGGCGCTGTCGGGCATCCTCGCCGAACAGGGTGAAGAAGTCGCGGCTGCCTACGCTCAGGATTTCGACCTGGATCCGATCGCCAACCTCGATGGCTGGGTACGCATCACCGGCCGTCGGCGCTAGAATGGCCGCCTGCATGAACCGGATCGCCGCATGACCGACAGTTTCGTCACCCAGTGCCCGCATTGCCAGACCAGCTTCCGCGTCAGCCACGCCCAGTTGAGCGTGGCCCGGGGCGTGGTGCGCTGCGGCTCGTGCCTGCAGGTATTCAACGCCGCACGGCAGTTGCTTGAGCAACGCGCTGGCAAGGACGCTGTCGCCGCGCCTCCCGCACCAACTCCCCCTGCCGAACCGCTGACCCCGCCGCCACCGCGCGCCATCAGCCAGAAGCAGTGGAGCGCCAGCGAACTCGACCTGGACAGCCTCGACCTGGACGAGGAGCTGGCCAAGCTCGAACAGCGGGAAATCCAGCCGACCAAGGCCTTCGGCCAGGAGCGCGCCTCCAGGGAAGACACCCTCAGCGCCCGCCGCGACCAGCCGGATGCCGAAGAGGAACACTGGCCCGACAGCCTGTTCAGCCAGCCACCAGGCGCCAGCGGCGATCTCGACGAAAAGCTCGAGCAGCCTGCCGTCGATGCCGACCGGTCCGGGCGTACCGAACCGTCGCTGTCCTTCAACCTGGACGACCTGGAAGACGAACCCAAGGCGCCCTCCCTGCTCCCGGACGACGACCTGGAACCCATGCCAGCACACAGCGCCCTGAAGGCCGACGAGCCCGATGAGATCGAGCCTGCCGCCAGCCCGACGCCACGACGCAACAAACGTGGCCGCACCGGGCCCGAGGCGCCGGACGCCGCGCTGCTGGACCTGGAAGACGACCCGATCCAGCTGGACTGGCAAAAGCGCCGCTCGCCCTGGGGCCGCCGCCTGCTCTGGAGCCTGTTGATCCTGCTGGCCGCCGCCGGCCTGGCGGGCCAGTACATTGCCTATCACTTCGACGAACTGGCGCGCCAGGACCAGTACCGCCCCTGGTTCCAGCAACTGTGCCCGGAACTGGGTTGCACCGTGCCCTCGAAGGTCGATATCGGCCGCATCAAAAGCAGCAACCTGGTGGTACGCAGCCACCCGGACTTCAGCGGCGCGCTGGTAGTGGATGCGATCATCTACAACCGTGCGCCATTCTCCCAACCCTTCCCGCTGCTGGAGCTGCGTTTCGCCGACCTCAACGGCCACCTGATCGCCAGTCGTCGCTTCAAGCCTGGCGAATACGTCAAGGGTGAACTCGAAGGCGTGTCGGAGATGCCGCCGCAGACGCCGATCCATATCGCGCTGGACATCCTCGATCCGGGCCCCAAGGCCGTCAACTACAGCCTAAGCTTTCACTCGCCCGAGTAAGACCTGCCACCCACGCAAAGGCCGCGCTGGATTGACGGCGGTTTTCTGACTGGCGCCCAGCGGACCAAACCGTTGGCGATAACAGAATAACTGTTCAGATTTTATCCAATTCAGCCTTTATCCGGTCATCGAGAGCGGGTATCATGCCAACCCTTTTTCGAACTCTCATGATCCGGCCCCACAACAGGGAAGTCCTATGTCGGCGGTACGCATCGGCCCATATACATTGCACAACGGCTTGATTCTCGCCCCCATGGCGGGAGTCACCGACCAACCCTTTCGTCAGCTTTGCAAGCGGTTGGGTGCAGGCCTTGTAGTCTCGGAAATGGTCACCAGCGACATGAGTTTGTGGAACAGTCGCAAATCGCGTCTGCGCATGATCCACGAGGGTGATCCCGAGCCGCGCTCGGTACAGATCGCCGGTGGCGATGCACAGATGCTGGCGGATGCCGCCCGCGCCAACGTCGAGTTGGGCGCACAGATTATTGATATCAACATGGGTTGCCCGGCGAAGAAGGTCTGCAACAAGGCCGCCGGCTCCGCGTTACTGAAAGATGAAGATCTGGTGAACGAGATCCTGCAAGCCGTGGTGGCTGCAGTCGATGTGCCGGTCACCCTGAAGATCCGTACCGGCTGGGACCGGGCGAACAAGAACGGCCTGACGGTGGCGAAGATCGCCGAACAGGCAGGTATCACGGCACTGGCGGTCCATGGTCGGACCCGGGCCGACCTGTACACCGGCGTTGCCGAGTACGACACCATTGCCGCGATCAAGCAGGCGGTGTCGATCCCCGTCTTCGCCAACGGCGATATCGACTCGCCCGAGAAGGCCCGCTACGTCCTCGACGCTACCGGTGCCGACGGGCTGTTGATCGGCCGGGCCGCCCAGGGGCGGCCATGGATTTTTCGTGAGATCGAACATTTTCTGCGTACCGGTCAAACCCTGCCGGCACCTGAGCTGTTCGAGGTGGAACGTATTCTGCTTGAGCATCTGGCCGCGCTGCATGCCTTCTATGGCGATGTCATGGGCGTACGCATTGCTCGCAAGCATGTGGGCTGGTATCTCGCAACTCTGCCGGGCGCCAGGGAGTTTCGCGCCCACTTCAATCGTGTGGAAGATACGGAAGCACAGTGCGCCAACGTTCGTGAGTTCTTTGCCGAGCGTTACAAGAGCCTGGTGACAGGGGACGGAGAGGGGGTGGCCGCATGACGATGATGACCGAGACTTTAGTGAGTGGAACAGCACCCGTGAGCGACAACGTGAATTTGAAACAGCACCTCAATACACCGAGCGAAGAAGGCCAGACCCTTCGCGGGAGTGTCGAGAAGGCGCTGCACAATTATTTCGCCCACCTTGAGGGCGCGGCCGTCACGGACGTGTACAACCTGGTGCTCTCCGAAGTCGAGGCTCCGTTGCTCGAAAGCGTGATGAACTACGTCAAGGGCAACCAGACCAAGGCCAGCGAGCTGCTCGGTCTGAACCGCGGCACCCTGCGCAAGAAACTCAAGCAGTACGATTTGCTGTAAGCATTCAATCAAACCAGAAAGGCGCCCGCGTAAAACCGGTCGCCTTTTTTGCTGACTCCTTTGCTTTTGATGGAAATTGAGATGACCGACCAGACTACCCGCCTGCCGATCCGCCGCGCCTTGATCAGTGTTTCCGACAAGACCGGGATCCTCGAATTCGCCAAGGAGCTGGAAGCCCTGGGCGTGGAGATCCTCTCCACCGGTGGGACCTTCAAACTGCTGCAGGACAACGGCGTGGCCGCAGTAGAAGTCGCGGATTACACCGGTTTCGCGGAAATGATGGACGGCCGGGTGAAGACCCTGCACCCGAAAATCCACGGCGGTATCCTCGGTCGTCGCGGTATCGACGACGCCATCATGAACGAGCACGGCATCAAGCCGATCGACCTGGTAGCGGTCAACCTCTACCCGTTCGAAGCCACGATTTCCAAACCAGGCTGCGACCTGCCGACCGCCATCGAGAACATCGACATCGGCGGCCCGACCATGGTCCGCTCGGCGGCCAAGAACCACAAAGACGTGGCCATCGTGGTCAACGCCAGCGACTACGGCCAGGTGCTGGAAAGCCTGAAGGCCGGCGGCCTGACCTACGCCCAGCGTTTCGACCTGATGCTCAAGGCCTTCGAACACACCGCGGCCTATGACGGCATGATCGCCAACTACATGGGCACCGTGAACCAGGCGGCCGAAACCCTGACCACCGAAGGCCGCAGCGAATTCCCGCGCACCTTCAACAGCCAGTTCATCAAGGCCCAGGAAATGCGCTACGGCGAGAACCCGCACCAGAGCGCGGCGTTCTACGTGGAAGCCAAGCCGGCCGAAGTCGGCATCGCCACCGCCACCCAGCTGCAAGGCAAGGAACTGTCGTACAACAACGTGGCCGATACCGACGCCGCGCTGGAATGCGTGAAGAGCTTCGTCAAGCCGGCCTGCGTCATCGTCAAGCACGCCAACCCGTGCGGCGTGGCCGTGAGCCCGGACGCTGAAGGCGGTATCCGCCAGGCCTACGAGCTGGCCTACGCCACCGATACCGAATCGGCCTTCGGCGGCATCATCGCCTTCAACCGCGAACTGGACGCCGAGACCGCCAAGGCCATCGTCGAGCGTCAGTTCGTCGAAGTGATCATCGCCCCTTCGGTCAGCGACGAAGCCCGCGCCATCGTTGCCGCCAAGGCCAACGTGCGCCTGCTGGCCTGCGGCCAATGGTCGGCAGACCGTGTTCCGGCCTGGGACTACAAGCGCGTCAACGGCGGCCTGCTGGTGCAGAGCCGCGACATCGGCATGATCGGCGCCGACGACCTGAAAGTGGTGACCCAGCGTGCCCCGACCGAGCAGGAAGTCAACGACCTGATCTTCGCCTGGAAAGTGGCCAAGTTCGTCAAGTCCAACGCCATCGTCTACGCCAAGAACCGTCAGACCATCGGCGTCGGCGCCGGCCAGATGAGCCGCGTGAACTCCGCCCGTATCGCCGCGATCAAGGCTGAACACGCCGGCCTGCAAGTGCAGGGCGCGGTCATGGCGTCCGACGCATTCTTCCCGTTCCGCGACGGCATCGACAACGCCGCCAAGGTCGGCATCACCGCGGTGATCCAGCCAGGCGGCTCGATGCGCGACAACGAAGTGATCGCCGCCGCTGATGAAGCTGGCATTGCCATGGTGTTCACCGGTATGCGCCACTTCCGCCACTAAGTATTACTGGGGCGCCACCCTCCCCTGTAGCCGCTGCCGAAGGCTGCGATAAGACCGGAAGGGTCTTCAGCGATCTGAAATCCTGCAACCGCTTCGCGGTTGATCGCAGCCTGGCGGCAGCGGCTACAAGGTCAGGCTTGCGCGCTTCCCCGAATTAGCGTCATCCGAGGTTTTTGAAATGAATGTACTGATCATTGGTAGCGGCGGTCGCGAACACGCCCTGGCCTGGAAAGTCGCTCAAGACCCACGGGTCGAGAAAGTCTTCGTTGCCCCGGGCAACGCCGGCACCGCCATCGAAGCCAAGTGCGAGAACGTGGCCATCGACGTATTGGCCCTCGAGCAACTGGCCGACTTCGCCGAGAAGAACGTTTCCCTGACCATCGTCGGTCCGGAAGTCCCGCTGGTCGCCGGCGTGGTCGACCTGTTCCGCTCCCGTGGCCTGGACTGCTTCGGTCCGACCGCTGGCGCGGCCCAGCTGGAAGGCTCGAAAGCCTTCACCAAGGATTTCCTGGCTCGCCACAAGATCCCGACCGCCGACTACCAGAACTTCACCGAGATCGAGCCGGCCCTGGCTTACCTGCGGGAAAAAGGCGCGCCGATCGTGATCAAGGCCGACGGCCTGGCCGCCGGTAAAGGCGTGATCGTCGCCATGACCTTGAGCGAGGCCGAAGACGCCGTACGCGACATGCTGGCCGGCAATGCCTTCGGCGACGCCGGTTCGCGCGTGGTGATCGAAGAGTTCCTCGACGGCGAGGAAGCCAGCTTCATCGTCATGGTCGACGGCAAGAACGTCCTGCCCATGGCCACCAGCCAGGACCACAAACGCGTCGGCGACGGCGACAGCGGCCCGAACACCGGCGGCATGGGTGCCTACTCCCCTGCCCCGGTGGTCACCGCCGATGTGCACCAGCGGGTGATGGACCAGGTGATCTGGCCGACCGTGCGCGGCATGGCCGACGAAGGCAATGTCTATACCGGCTTCCTGTACGCCGGCCTGATGATCGACAAGGCCGGCAACCCGAAGGTCATCGAGTTCAACTGCCGCTTCGGCGACCCGGAAACCCAACCGGTAATGCTGCGCCTGCAATCGAGCCTGGTGCTGCTGGTCGAGGCCGCCCTGGCCCAGGCGCTGGACAAGGTCGAAGCGCAATGGGATCCACGTCCGAGCCTGGGCATCGTCCTGGCCGCCGGCGGCTATCCTGGTGACTACGCCAAAGGCGCGGTGATCGCTGGCCTGGACGCAGCCGCCAAACTGGAAGGCAAAGTCTTCCACGCCGGTACCGCGCTCAAGGACGGTCAAGTGGTAACCTCCGGCGGCCGCGTGCTCTGCGCCACCGCCCTGGGCGACAGTGTAAGTGCCGCGCAGCAGCAGGCTTACCAACTGGCAGCTAAGATCGATTGGCAAGGCTGCTTCTACCGCAAAGACATCGGTTACCGGGCCATTGCCCGCGAGCGTGGCGAAAATCAGGAGTAATCCTGTCTTCCCGTCCGGCAGGAGCCCCAGGCCCTTGCCGGACGGCTCCAGCGCCGCGCATAGTTATAATCTGGCATCAACCTACGAAGGGATTTCGCCGTGCGCTGGCTCAGGACTGCCATAGGTTTCACCGTCACTCTGCTGACCCTGCTCTGCTTGATCCCGGCCCAGGCCGCACCAGGCAGTAACTGGGCCGTTTTGCTCGATGAACAGGCCGACCTGCAACTGAGCGATATCCGCTCCCCGCGCTACACCAATCAATTCAGCCCGATCGAACTGGAACGCATCACCGCCGCCGAACCCGGAGGCGCGTTATGGCTGCGTTTCAAACTGCAGCCGGGCAAGCACGAGCAACTGCTGCGGATCTTCGCGCCCGACCTGTCGCGCCTGGACATGTATGTGCTGGACGGCGACAACCTGGTCGAACAACTGACCTCCGGCACCCAGCAACCCCAGGCCGAACGGCCTTTGCCCAGCAGCGATTTCATGCTGCCGCTGCCGCAGAACCAGAAGACCCTCGATGTCTATCTGCGCCTGGTCTCCGACCATCAGCTGCGCCCTTACATCACCCTGCAACCGGCGGTCATGACCGCGGCCAATCAGGGCCAGAGCGTGCTCTACGGCCTGCTGTTCGGCTGCATGGGCATGCTGATGTTGCACAACCTGGTGCGCTACGCCTACACCCGTTCGCGCAGCAGCCTGTGGCTGGCGTCCTGCGAAGCCCTGGTCATGCTCAGCCTGGCGCTGATGCTCAACCTGTTCGGCCCCTGGCTGCCGGACTGGCATGCGATACAGACCCCAGGCGCCTACCTGGCGCTACTCTTGACCACCCCTTGCGGGCTGATGTTCGTCTATCGCTTTTTCGCCCCGCTGGGCCCGCACCCGCTGAACAAGCTGCTGCTGGTCGACATCCTGATGGTCGGCCTGTGCAGCCTGTTGCTGCTGTTCGTCGATTCGTTGCCGCTGAATCTCATCACCTACGGCCTGGTGGCCCTGGTCGGCCTGAGCATGCTGTTCATCGCCGGCTATCACTGGCACAAAGGCTACCGCCCGGCGCGCTACTTCGTGGCCGGCATGGGCATCTTCAACATCGGCGCGCTGATTGTGCTGCCGGCGCTGCTGGGGCTGACCATGGTCGCGCCCCAAGGGCTGATCGTCACCCTGCTGGTGACCATGTGCCTGAGCGGGCTGGCGATGAGCATTGCCCTGGGCGAGCGCCAGCGCAGCATCACCGAGGATGAGTTCAGCGTCAGCCGCGACCTGGCCGCCAGCAACGCCGAGGTCAATGCCAAGGCCGAGTTCCTGGCGAAGATCAGCCACGAGATCCGCACACCGATGAACGGCGTGCTGGGCATGACCGAACTGCTGCTGGGCACGCCGCTGTCGGTCAAGCAGCGCGACTACGTGCAGACCATCCACAGCGCCGGCAACGAGCTGCTGACCCTGATCAACGAGATCCTCGACATCTCCAAGCTCGAGTCCGGGCAGATCGAGCTGGACGATGTGCAGTTCGACCTCAATGCATTGATCGAAGACTGCCTGAGTATTTTCCGCGCCAACGCCGAGCAGCAGAACGTCGAGCTGATCAGCTTCATCCAGCCGCAGGTGCCGCGCGTGATCAGCGGTGACCCGACCCGCTTGCGCCAGGCCATGCTCAGCTTGTTGGAAAACGCCTTGAAGAAGACCGACGAAGGCGAGGTCCTGGTGGTGGTCGCGCTGGACGAGCGCACCAGCAAACCGCGCCTGCGCATCGCCGTGCAGGACAGCGGCCAGCCGATGGAAGCCGAAGAGCGCGATGCCCTGCTGCATTCGGAACTGCACAGCAAGAACTTCCTCGCCAGCACCCGCCTGGGCGGCAATCTCGGCCTGGTCATCGCCCGCCAGCTGATCCTGCTGATGCATGGCGAATTCGGGATCAAGACCAGCGCCAACCAGGGCAGCACCCTGTGGCTGACCCTGCCGCTGGACCCGGAGCGCCTGGAGCACCCGACCTCCGACCTGGATGGTCCGCTGCAAGGGGCGCGGGTGCTGGTGGTGGACGACAACGACACCTGCCGCAAGGTCCTGGTGCAGCAATGCAGCGCCTGGGGCCTGAACGTCAGCGCCGTGCCTTCGGGCAAGGAAGCCCTGGCCCTGCTGCGCACCAAGGCACACCTGCGCGACTACTTCGACGTGGTGCTGCTCGACCAGAACATGCCCGGCATGACCGGTATGCAACTGGCGGCCAAGATCAAGGAAGACCCGAGCCTGAACCACGACATCCTGCTGATCATGCTCACTGGCATCAGCAACGCGCCGAGCAAGGTCATCGCGCGTAACGCCGGGGTCAAGCGCATCCTCGCCAAGCCGGTGGCCGGCTATACCCTCAAGACCACCCTGGCCGACGAGCTGACCCAGCGCAACAAAGGCCAGTTCGTGCCGCATCAGCCCCATGCGCTGAGCGGGGTTCCGGCGCCGGTCAAGGTACCGAGCGACTTCCGCATCCTGGTGGCCGAGGACAACAGCATTTCCACCAAGGTGATTCGCGGCATGCTCGGCAAGCTCAACCTGCAGCCCGATACCGCGAGCAACGGCGAAGAAGCCCTGCAAGCGATGAAGGCCCAGCGCTACGACCTGGTGCTGATGGACTGCGAAATGCCGATCCTCGACGGTTTCTCCGCCACCCAGCAGTTGCGGGCCTGGGAAGTCGGCAACCAGCGCGTGCGCACGCCGGTGGTGGCGCTGACCGCGCACATCCTCACCGAACACAAGGAACGCGCGCGGCAGGCCGGCATGGACGGGCACATGGCCAAGCCGGTGGAGCTGTCGCAACTGCGCGAACTGATCGAGCACTGGGTGGCGCAGCGCGACCTGCAGAACCGCACCACGGCGCAACCGTCCTGAGCCGACAGCACGACAAACGCCTGTTAAACTCCGCTCGCCCTCCCTCGCTGTGAGTTTGCGCCATGCTCCATGTGCTGTTCAGCGTGTACCTGAAGATGCTGGTGCTCTACAGCCCCTTCTTCGTCCTGTCCTGCTTCATCAGCCTGACTCGCGGCTACTCCAACAAGGAGCGTCGGCGGCTGGCGTGGAACGTCGCCCTGGCGACCCTGGCCTCCAGCGTGCTGCTGTACCTGTTCGGACGGGTGATCTTCAGTGTGTTCGGCATCACCGTGGATGCCTTCCGCATCGGCGCGGGCAGCGTGCTGTTCATCTCGGCGCTGGGCATGGCCCAGGGCAAGTCGGCGATCCAGACCGACAACGTGCAGCAGGACGTGACCATCGTGCCGCTGACCATCCCCCTGACCGTCGGCCCCGGCACCATCGGCGCCCTGCTGGTGATGGGCGTCGGCCAGCCGCACTGGGACGACAAACTCACCGCGATCCTCAGCATCGCCCTGGCCAGCTTCACCGTCGGCGTAGTGCTCTACCTGTCCAACCGCATCGAGCGGATCCTCGGCGAGCAAGGCTTGCAGATCGTCAGCCGGCTGATGGGCCTGTTCGTCTGCGCCCTGGCGGCGCAGATCATCTTTACCGGGGTCAAGGGCTACCTGGGTTAGCGGCAGCGGCAAGCGGCAAGAACGAGCGGGCTCACTGGCGACAGTGAACCCGTGTTGTTTCTGGGGTAGGGAGTTTTAAGCGTCCAGGCGCCACTGCAAGGCATCCAGGGCGTCGCAGCCGTCTTGCAGCAGGAGATGAGCAGCGTTGACGAAATGAATCAAATCCTGGTCGCCCACACCTTTGACACTCAGGCAATTGAGGCTGTGCATCAGATCCCGCGAGGCCTTGATGCGCTGCACCGCACCGCCATGCAGATCGGCTGCGGGCGCGTTGCGATCGAGGTGGAACACCGGGGTGGGGGTGAGATTGCTTTGTAGGGGGATGAAGTCGGTCATTGGGAAGCTCCATGGTTAGCATTTCTGCATTCATAGGCTCGCTTTCCGACCGGCTAAGATCGGCCGCCGATGCGTCGGCGACCGGGCAACTATGGCTAGGCGAGGAGGCTGGGGCAACCGTCAAAGTGTTGCCATTACCTTCCGCAGAACCAGACTTGCCATACCGACCGGGGACGACCCTATTCCTCCTGTAGCCGCTGCCGAGCCCCAGCGAGGCTGCGATAGGACCGCAGGTCCTCCTGCGGTCTCAAAATCCTGCGCCCGCTGCGCGGTCGATCGCAGCCTCGCAGGCTCGGCAGCGGCTACAGGGTTGGCGCCGACCGGTAGGTCGCGCCCGGCTTTGGCTTTTGATCTACCCGCCCCATCGGCAGGCCGAGTGGAGGTGTTCATCAGGGGGATGGCGCGCAGCGCCGTACGGCGCAGCCGTACACATCGAGAGGAGGTCGAAGCGAAGCCGACCGGAGTCGATGCCCCCTGATGGACACCGTAACGAGGGAACCTGAGCGCAGCGAAGGCCGTACGCAGGGGCAAGCGTTTTTTGGTTACTTTTTGCTGGGCCGGCATTCCGGCGTTTGAAAAAAAGTGACCCGCCGTCAGGGCGGAACCCTAAGTGGCCGTTACCGCAGCAATGGATATGTACCCCGTCCAACACCACCAGCGCAGCCACCACCGCCATCGCGAGCAAGCTTCGCTCCTACAGAACGCGTCCCGACCACAAAGGCAGGCCTACGGCTTCTCGCCATACCAACGAGGCGTATACACCCACTCCCCACCTTCGGCTTTAGGGAACACGCAGGTGGTGGACGACCCCACCAACACCATGGTGCGCATGTCCACCTGCTCCGGAGTCAGTTCGCCCAGGGTAATGACCCGCAGGGTCTGCCCCGGCCGCCCGATATCCCGCCCCAGCACCACCGGCGTATCCGCAGTGCGGTGCTGGCGCACGATCTCCAGCGCACGCCCCAGCTGCCAAGGCCGCGAACGCGAAATCGGGTTATAGAACGCCAGCGCCAGATCAGCCTGGGACGCCAGGTCCAGGCGCTTCTCGATGATCGCCCAGGGCTTGAGGTTGTCCGACAGCGACAACACACAGAAGTCATGCCCCAAAGGCGCACCGGCCTGCGCCGCGGTAGCCAGGGACGCGGAAACCCCGGGGAGGATTTCCAGCTCCACCTGATGCCAGCCCGGCTCGCTGGACTCGTGCAGCGCCTCCAGCACCGCCGCGGCCATGGCGAACACACCCGGATCACCAGAGGACACCACCACCACCGAACGACCTTGGGCGGCGAGTTCGAAAGCGTGGCGGGCGCGCTGCATTTCTTCGCGATTGTCGGTGCAGTGCATGACCTGGTCGGCACGGAACGGGCCGGCCATGCGCACATAGGTTTCGTAGCCGAGAATATCGTTGGCCCGCGCCAGTTCGGCTTTCACCGCCGGCACCATCAGTTCGGCGGCGCCCGGGCCCAGGCCGATCACCGCCAGCCGGCCACGAGGGCGGCCGATCTGCTGCGGGTCCAGCGGCTGGCTGGCCACGGCAATGGCGATGTCTTCACCCATGCCGAGCGGCGGCAGCAGTTGCGGCACGGCCTGTTGCGCCAGCTCGGCGACGCTGCTGGCCGCCGGGGCGAAACGCAGGGGCACGCCCAGTTCGGCGGCGGCTGCGCGCAAGATCGGGCTGGCCATTTCAGTGTCAGCGGCGAGCAGGCAGGCGACGGATTGCACGGCGATTTTGGCGGTGTGCAGGGCGGCTCGTAGATGGTTGGTTAATTCAGCACCGCTATCGCGAGCAAGCTCGCTCCTACAGGTGAGGGCGATGAGGACGCTGCGCGGGTAGATCAGCAGTTCGTTGGCGGCGGGCTCGCGCTCGGCCGAGCCGACGCGGATGGTCAGCCGGGCCTGCTGGTCTTGCGGCAACCGGGCCTCGGCCAGCCAGGGCGCGGCACCTTCGATGCGCACGCTTTCCCCGCCCAGCAGGTCGGAGACAAAACGCTTGCCCAGCTCCAGATCGCCCAGGGCATAACCACTCGGCGGGTTGAGCAGGCAGGTGCCGAAGCGCAGCTCGCCACTGGTGGTGATGGCCGCCGCCACGCCCAGCCCGGCGGCGATTTCCCGGGCCATGACGTTCACCCCGCCCAGGCCACCGAGCAACGGCACCACGGCGCTACCGTCTTCGGCCACGGCCAGCACCGGCGGCTCCGCGCCCTTCTCCAGCAGCAGCGGCGCCAGGGTCCGGATGACGATGCCCGCGGCGCACAGGGCAATGATCGGCGTGTCCTGTTGGTACAGCTGGCGCAGGGTTGCGCCGAACTCCTGGTACGGGCGGTCGGCGCCCTCGACCCGTTCGGCCAGGCCGTGGATCAGCGCGTCCGGGTACAGCTGCTGGAGTTTGCGCGCCGTCGCCAGGCTGCCTTGGCCAAGGATGACGATGGCCGGCGCGGAACGGGCCATCAACCTTGCCACCTTTCACCGGGCACGATGATCAGCGAGAAATACGGCGAAGACATCGGCTGCACTTCATCCAGCGGCACGATCTTCTGGTTGGCCATGGTCGCCCGTTCGACGTACAGCGCACGCTCGGCCAGGCCCAGCTCCTCGAGCACCTGGCGCACCTTGGGAAAGTTGCGCCCCAGCTTCATCACCACCGCCGCGTCGGCATCGGCCAGGCGGCGCTTGAGTTCGTCGTGGGGCAGCACGCCGGAGAGCACCGACAGGCTCTGGTTGCGATACACCAGCGGCGCGCCCAGCACCGAGGCGCCACCGAGCATCGAGCACACCCCCGGCACCACTTCGGCCTGGTAACGCTCGGCCAGGCGGTCGTGCAGGTACATGTAGGAGCCATAGAAGAACGGGTCGCCTTCGCAGATCACCGCCACGTCGCGGCCGGCGTCCAGGTGTTCGGCCAACTGCGCGCTGGCGGTGTCGTAGAAGTCGCTGATCACTTGCTCGTAGGACAGCGGCGCCGGCAGCACTTCGGTGGTCACCGGGTAGACCAGCGGCAACAGGCTCTGTGCGTCCTGCAGGTGCGCTTCGATGATGCCGAAGGCATTACCCTTTTTACCCTTGGCGACGAAGTACGCCACCACCGGCGACTCGCGCAGCAGGCGCAGGGCCTTGACGGTAATCAGTTCCGGATCACCGGGGCCGACGCCCAGGCCGATCAAACGTCCAGGTTGCTGCATCATTCGATCTCCGTGGCCAGGGCGTTGACGGCGGCGGCGGCCATGGCGCTGCCGCCCAGGCGACCTTGCATGATCACAAAAGGCACGCCACGGCTGTCGGCGGCGAGCATTGCCTTGGACTCGGCCGCGCCGACGAAGCCTACCGGGAAGCCGAGGATCAGCGCCGGTTTCGGTGCGCCGGCGTCGAGCATTTCCAACAGGTAGAACAACGCGGTCGGGGCGTTGCCGATCACCACCACGCTGCCTTCCAGGTACGGCCGCCACAGCTCCAGGGCCACCGCCGAGCGGGTGTTGCCCAGCTCGCGGGCCAGCTCCGGCACGCGCTCGTCGCGCAGGGTGCAGATCACCTGATTGTTCGCCGGCAGACGGGCGCGGGTAATGCCTTCGGCCACCATCCGTGCATCGCAGAGGATCGGCGCACCGGCGGCCAGGGCCGCGCGCCCGGCCGTGCCTGCCCCCTCGGAAAACTGCAGGCCGTCGATGGCCTCGACCATGCCGCAGGCATGGATCACCCGCACCGCGAGTTTTTCCAGGTCCGCGGGAATGCGATCGAGCCTGGCCTCCTCGCGAATGATCGCGAAGGAGTTGCGATAGATCTCCTGACCGTCGCGGATGTAATCAATCATGGGTGTTGCTCCGTGGGCGGGCATCGAGCAATGCGCCGGCCGCTTCAAGGGAAAGGTTGCGGGCGTGCAGCGTGCCGAAACCCGGCTGCGCTGCATCGCGAACATAGAGGTCGTAACGACCGGGGGCGACGGCCAGCAAGGTGGCCGGTGCCACATGGGCGGCGGCGCAGGAACGCGAGCAGCCGGACAGGTGTACATCCAGGCCGTGGCGCTGGAGCAAGGCGGCCAGTTTTAGCGCGTCGCCCTTGGTATCGGCCAGGGCCTTGCCGCAGCCGCGGGAGCCGGTGCAGGCAATCAGATGGGCCAGGGGCTGCCCTGGCGAGCCGAGAAAACCCAGTTGTTGCAGGCGGCGCGTGACTTCAGGCGCGTCCTCGGCCCGCAGGTTCGGCAGCAGCAGGCTCTGCCAGGGGGTGAACCTCAGGCTGCCGTCGCCCCACTGCTCGGCCAGCTGCGCCGCGCCGCGCAGCATCGGCGGGTCCAGCCGCCCCAGGGGCGCGACGGCGCCGACATAGACCCGGCCCGGTTGCCGCTGTGGATAAGTACCGATATGCAGCGGCTCGGAAGGGGCAGTACGCTGCCAATCGCCCACCCGGATCACCGGCCCTGGCAAGCGTGCGGATACCTGCGCCAGCAGCGCGTCCACCGGGTGTTCCGCCAACAGCTGGCGCATGCGGGTCTGTTCGGGGCGGGCCAGGTCGAGGAACAGCTCCAGCACCGCCACCACCAGGGCCAGCCCATCCTCCAGCGCCACGCTGGCCAGGGGCGGGTCCCCAGGGCAGCCGGCCAGGCCGAAGGCCAGCCAGGGTTGGCCCGCGCCTTCGAACGCCGAGAGCCACAGGTCATGGGGATGCTCCAGCATGGCCAGGGCTTCGCCACCGTCGAGCTGCACGGCGAACTTGGGCGACAACTCATGAAAGCGCGGATGGCTCTGCAAGGTGGCGAGAATCTGCCCGGCCAGGGGCCGGGTGTCGATGAGCATCGTCCGGTCGATCCCGGCCGTGGGGCTGAGCATCAGGTTGCGCACGTCATCGCCGGCCGCGGTGGTCGGCCCCAGGCCGGCGGCCAGCAGACCGGCAATCAACGCCTGGGGTTCGGCGCCAATGCCGCGGATCTGCAGGTTGGCGCGGTTGGTCGCCTCGATCACCCCACCGGCATATCGCTCGGCCGCATCGGCCACCGCGCGGGCCTGGGCCGCGCTGATCGCCCCGCCGGCCAGCTTGATCCGGCAGATACCGCCGTCCAGCGCCGGCACGATACGCAGCAACCCCGGACAGGCCGAGGGGCGTAAGGCGGTGGACATCGGACGTTCGTTCAAGGGGGTGGCCGGCTGTGTGGGAAAGGCGCTTCGCGGGCGAAGGCGCGGTATTATGCCTGCTTTGTCCGAAGGCATGAAAAGCCTGCCTGTCGGAAGAACAGGTTTTACCCTCGAGGAATAGCGATGTCGCCCTGGCTGACAGTAGTGGGAATCGGTGAAGACGGCTTCAAGGGCCTGGGCAAGAACGCCCGGCGGGCCCTGCTGGGCGCTTCGCGGATCGTCGGCGGCCAGCGGCAACTGGACCTGTTGCCGGTGTGCATCCGTGGCGAGCGGCAGCTGTGGCCGAGCCCGTTCTCACTGGAGCCGGTGCTGGCCAAGCGCGGCGAGCCGGTGTGCGTGCTGGCCAGCGGCGACCCGATGCTGTTCGGCGTCGGCGCCAGCCTGGCACGCCAGGTGGCCCAGGAGGAAATGCACGTCCTGCCCTCGCCGTCCTCTTATTCACTGGCGGCCGCGCGCCTGGGCTGGCCGCTGCAAGAGGTGGTGACGCTCTCGGTGGTCGCCCGCCCCGTGGCCGCCCTCAGCGCCCAGCTGTTCAGCGGCGCGCGCCTGCTGGTCCTGAGCAATGACGGCCTCAGCCCCTCGGCCATCGCCGCGCTGTTGCGCGAACGCGGCTTCGGCCCGAGCCGGCTCAGCGTGCTCGAGCATCTGGGCGGCGAGGCCGAGCGACGGACCGACGGCACCGCCAACGACTGGAGCGACCCGGCCATCGCCGACCTCAACCTGGTGGCCGTCGAATGCCTGGCCGAGCCTGATACGCCGCGGCTGTCGCGCCTGGCCGGCTTGCCGGACTCGGCCTTCCAGCACGACGGCCAGTTGACCAAGCGCGATGTCCGCGCCATCACCCTCGCTCGCCTGGCACCTGTCCCGGGCGAACTGCTGTGGGATGTCGGTGCCGGCAGCGGCTCGATCGGCATCGAATGGATGCGCGCGCACCCCAGCTGCCGGGCCCTGGCCATCGAAGCCGACCCAGGCCGCCAGCAATTGATCGAACACAACCGCGATGCCCTCGGCGTGCCCGGCCTGCAGTTGATTCGCGGCAGCGCGCCGCAAGCGCTGGATGGCCTGGAAGCCCCGGACGCGATCTTCATCGGTGGCGGCGTGACCCGCCCCGGCGTGCTCGACACCTGTTGGGCCCGGCTCAAGCCCGGTGGCCGGCTGGTGGCCAACGCCGTGACCCTGCAAAGCGAAACGACCCTGATGGCCTGGCGCGAACGGCATGGCGGCGAGCTGACCCGCCTCCATGTCGCCCAGGCCCTGCCGCTGGGGGATTTCGACACCTGGCGCCAGGCGCTGCCCATTACCTTGCTCGACCTCGTCAAACCGCTATGATCACCCTGCCCTCCCCTGTAGGAGCGAGCTCGCTCGCGATCCAGGCCACACGGTCCATCTGGCGCACGCTATCGCGAGCAAGCTCGCTCCTACAGGAGGCCGTGGATGCGTGAAGAAACGGCGGAACAACCCGCCCCGCTGCGCAGCGGCCTGACCACCGGCAGCTGCGCCACCGCCACCAGCCTGGCGGCGGCGCGCCTGTTGCTCGAAGGCACCAGCGCCGATGCGGTGGAAATCGTCCTGCCCAAGGGCAAGCAGGTGCGGATGCGCCTGGAATTCTGCCGCCTGACCGACAACGGCGCCGAAGCCGGCACGATCAAGGATGCCGGCGACGACCCCGACGTGACCCACGGCGCCCTGCTCTATTCCCAGGTACGCCTGAGCCCGGACAGCGGCATTCGTTTCATCGCCGGTCAAGGCGTGGGCACCGTGACCCGCCCCGGCCTGGTGCTGGGTGTGGGCGAGCCGGCGATCAATCCGGTGCCGCGCCGGATGATCAGCGAGCACCTGACGACGCTGGCCCGGGAACGCGGCTACCAGGGCGGCTTCGAGGTCACGGTCAACGTCGAGGACGGCGAAGCCCTGGCGCTGAAAACCATGAACCCGCGCCTGGGCATTCTCGGCGGCCTGTCGATCCTCGGCACCAGCGGCATCGTGCGGCCGTTTTCCTGCGCGGCCTATATCGCCTCGATCCACCAGGGCATCGACGTCGCCAAGACCAACGGCTACCTGCACATCGCCGCCTGTACCGGTAACGCCAGCGAAGACACCATGCGCCGTGTCTACGACCTGCCGGAAATCGCCCTGATCGAAATGGGCGACTTTGTCGGCGCCGTGCTCAAGCATCTGCGCAAAGTGCCGGTGGACAAGCTCAGCCTGTGCGGCGGTTTCGGCAAGATCAGCAAGCTCGCGGCCGGGCACATGGACCTGCACAGCCGCCATTCCAGCATCGACCTGCCGCAACTGGCCGAATGGGCCGCGGCGGTCGGCGCCGACCAGGCGCTGCAAGACGCCATCCGTGGCGCCAACACCAGCCAGCAGGCGCTGGCCATGGCCAGCGCCGCCAACATCGCCCTGGGCGACGCGGTGTGCCAGCACGCCCTTAACTTTGCGCGCAGCGTGGTGCCGGCACAGGTCCAGGTCGAAGTCTTCGCCATCGACCGCCAGGGCGGCATCGTCGGCCATGCCGGGGCTTTTCGATGAAACCCATACTGCTGCTGGGCGGCGTGACCGAAGCCCTGGCCATCGCCCGGACCCTGGGGCCGGAGCACATCTATAGCCTGGCGGGTATCGGCCGCGTGCCCGCCGACCTGGACTGCCAGGTGCGGGTCGGCGGCTACGGCGGCGCCGAGGGCCTGGCCCGGTTCATCCGCGAGCAAGGCATCGAACTGCTGCTGGACGCCACTCACCCCTATGCCGCACAGATCAGCCAGAACGCCGCCACGGCCGCGCGGCTGTGTGGCATCCCCTGCTGGGCCCTGCGCCGACCGGCCTGGCAAGCACAGGCCGGTGACGACTGGCGCGAAGTCCGCGACTGGGCCGAGCTGGTCCTGGCACTCCAACCCTTCAAGCGCCCACTGTTCACCCTGGGCCGCGAGCCCTTGCAGCATCTGCATGAGATCCCCGCCGAGCAATTCTGGACCCTGCGCGCCCTCGACCCGTACCCCGGCAATGACCGGTGCGAAGTGATAGGCGCACGCGGCCCCTTCCTGATCGACAGCGAACGCGAACTGTTCGAGCGCCGCCACATCGATGTGCTGATCAGCAAGAACAGCGGCAGCAGCGCCACCGAACCCAAGCTGGAAGTGGCGCGCGAGCGGGGGGTGCCGGTGCTGATCCTGCAGCGGCCGCCGTTGCCAGCGGTCGATCGGGAATTCCATGACCTGGGCGAGTTGCTCCTGGCCCTGCGCTGACCTTCTGGCCGCGCCAAAGCGCGGCCGATACATCGAGTTACCAAGTCTCCCCGCCGAACGGCAAGGCGCAGCCCCGGCCCCCGCGCCACGGGACCTTCGCGTATTGAAGACCGCAGAAACACTTGCGGCGTTGGCCACGAACAGGCTTTGCGTCACGATCAAAGGCCTATCCATATAGTAACTTATTTGTTACCTTTAAGGCCGGCGATGATCACAGTCGAGGAATACCAGCAAGAGAACCAGCGCAGCCCCTTCGGTCGCTGGTTCGAAACGCTGGATACCCAGGCAGCCGTCAAGGTTTCCACTGCGCTGCTACGCCTGGAAATGGGCAACACGTCCAACATCAAGTGGTTCGACGGGCTTGGCGAATACCGCATCGATTGGGGCCCGGGCTACAGGATCTACCTGATCCAGGAAGGCCGGCACCTGGTGATCCTGTTTGGCGGTGGCGACAAGTCCAGCCAGCAGGCAGACATCAGGCAGGCAAAAAAACTGATCGCCGAATTCCATCACCGCAAGAAGGCCGAACTGAAAACGAGGTGACACCCATGGCACTGACTCGAAGCTTCAAGCACAGCATTGCCGAACGCGCCGAGCGCGACCCGGCGTTTTCCCAGGCGCTGCTGGACGAGGCTGCTACGCTGTTCCTCAACGGCGAACCGGAGATGTCGCGGATCATTCTGCGCGACCTGGTCAACGCCACCGTCGGCTTCGAAGCGCTGGCCCGGGAGACCGCCAAGCCGAGCAAGAGCCTGCATCGCATGCTGTCCGCCAGCGGCAACCCGAGCATGGACAACCTGGCCGCGATCTTTGCCGCCATCCGCGCCAAGCTCGGCGTTGCCATCGAGGTCCGCGCGGTACCGGCGCACTGAGCAACAGTGGCGCTGCGACACCACACCGCACGGCGCCTTTTTACTTATCCACAGCGATCAGGCTAAATACCTCCCTGTTCGCTCAACCTGACGGATCGTCACCATGTCCCGACAACGGCTCGCATTAGCCTGGATCGCCTGCCTCGCAGTGCTGTTCAACATGCTTGCCATGCCGCTTTCGGGAGCCATGCAGCAGACCGATCGAGCACCTGCCGAGCAACTGCTGTGGGGCAGTTTCTGTTCCTCCAGCGGTACCAAGCTGGTGGCGGTCTCCCTGGGCAAGCTGGAACAGCAGGCCCCGCAGAACGACGATCACTCCACCATGCAGCACTGCTGGTGCTGTTCCGGCTCGGCGCCCCTGGTCACCCTGCCAGGCCATGCGCCGCAGTTGTACTTCGCCCGTTTCGAGTCCAACCACAGCGTCGCGCCACCCGCGCAGGTCATGCCCACGCCGCGCCAGCAATGGCCGAGCCTCAATCCCCGCGCCTCACCTCTGGTCTGATTCCACCTCGCAATTGATCTGCGTGTCGAATCGTTCTGGAGAACTGCCATGTTGAAATCCATCCTGGTCAAGCAAGCCTTGCTGCTGGCCGCCCTGCTGTTGCCTGCTGGTTTTGCCGCCGCCCATGAATACAAGGCTGGCGAGTTGCAGATCGTCCACCCCTGGTCGCAGGAGCTGCCGCCCAATGCACCGACGGTGGCCGCCTATTTCGTCATTCACAACACCGGCAAGAATGCCGACCGCCTGCTCGGCGTCGACTCGCCGATCGCGGGCAAGGCCGAGCTGCATGAGCATGTGCAGCAGGGCGACCTGATGAAGATGCAGCAGGTGCCCAACGTGGCGATTGCCCCGGGCGATACCGTCACCTTCGCGCCCATGGCCTATCACGTGATGCTGCTGGAGCTCAAAGACCGCAGCCTGCTCGGCGACGGCAAGCGCTTTCCGCTGACCCTGCACTTCGAGAAGTCCGGCGACGTCACGGTCGAAGTGGCGGTGCAGAAGCAGGCGCCCGCGGGCACCCAGGAACACATGCACGCCCAGTAAGTACCGGCCGTCATTACCGTGAACTCCCTGCGCTCGCCTGGCACCCGGCGATCCGTGCGCACGCCCCTGAAAGTACGGCGTGGCAGCTGGATCAGCCTGTTCGCCATGCTGATGATCTTTATCGGTCCGCTGATTTCCCAGTCGATGCCGATGGATCGGGCCATGCCGATGAACCTGTCCATGTCGACGGACATGGACATGGGCGAGCCCGGCTGCCACGGTGAAACCCCGCACGGCGCAGGGCACGGCAAGGCCCAGGGCGAACACCATGCGCTCTGGGAAAAGTGCGGTTATTGCAGCCTGCTGTTCAACTGCCCGGCACTGCCTGGCAGCCTGTCGTTCACGGCGCTCGACAGTTCGCCGTCCAGCCACTTCCTCACCCCTTCGCCGCGCCTGGGCCATGCCCGGCAGACGGTGTTCCCCGGCGCCCGGACCCGCGCCCCGCCAGTCATTGCGTAAACCCCTCAACCGCACTTCACCCGGCCGACTGTAGAAAAGACAGCCGCAGGCTGCTGGCCGTGTTGTTTACGAAATGATTGATGGAACCTTTATGTCCAGGTTTTCTGCTGACACTCGCCTGTGCTCTGCCCAGGCCCCCGCTACCTTTGCCCTGAACGAACCTCGTGTACGTTTCAGCCATGCCATCGCCCTGCTCTGCGGCGCCCTGCTCACGCCACTGGCCCTGGCCGCCGAACAGCCGGTGGATCACAGCCAGCATGGCGAAGAACTGGGCCCGACGGTGATCACCGCCATCGCCCCCAGCTCGCCGCTGACCGTGGTCACCAACCCCAAGGATCCGCGCCAACCGGTCCCGGCCAGCGATGGCGGCGACTACCTGAAGACCATCCCCGGCTTCGCCCTGGTGCGCAACGGCGGCACCAACGGCGACCCGGTGCTGCGCGGCATGTTCGGCTCGCGCCTGAACATCCTCACCAACGGCGGCATGATGCTCGGCGCCTGCCCCGGCCGCATGGACGCGCCGACCTCCTATATCTCGCCGGAAACCTACGACAAGCTGACGGTGATCAAGGGCCCGCAAACCGTGCTCTGGGGCCCGGGTGCTTCGGCCGGGACCATCCTCTTCGACCGTGAGCCGGAAAACTTCGGCGAGCTGGGAACCCGGGTCAACGCCAGCGTCCTGGCCGGCTCCAACGGCCGCTTCGACAAGGTGGTGGATGCCGCCGCCGGCGGACCGCTGGGTTACGTGCGGGTGATCGGCAACCAGGCCCACTCCGACGACTACAAGGACGGCAACAACGACACCGTGCCGTCGCGCTACGAGAAGTGGAACGGTGATGTCGCCGTGGGCTGGACTCCGGACGCCGATACCCTGCTGGAACTCACCGCTGGCAAGGGCGACGGCGAAGCGCGTTACGCCGGGCGCGGCATGGATGGCTCGCAGTTCAAGCGCGAAAGCCTGGGGCTGCGTTTCGAGCGCTCCAATATCGGCGAGGTGCTGGATAAGGTCGAGGCGCAGGTCTACTACAACTACGCCGACCACGTGATGGACAACTACAGCCTGCGCACGCCGTCCGGCACCGGGATGATGGCCGGCCCCATGGCCAGCAACGTCGATCGCCGCACCCTCGGCGCGCGGATCAAGGCCACCTGGCGCTGGGCCGATGTGCAGTTGATCAGCGGTATCGATGCGCAGACCAATGAACACCGCCAGCGCAAAGGCATGGGCATTGACACCTACAAGGACCAGCCGCGCACCAAGGACGCCGACTTCCACAACTACGGCGCGTTCGGCGAGCTGACCTGGTACGCCGCCGACCGCGACCGGCTGATCGGCGGCGCCCGGGTGGATCGCGCCTCGGCCAAGGATTACCGCCAGAGCATCGGCTCCGCAACGATGACCCGACCCAACCCGACCGCTGGTAATACCCGCGCCGACACCCTGCCCAGCGGCTTCATCCGCTACGAGCATGACCTGGCCGACAGCCCGACCACGGTCTATGCCGGCCTCGGCCACGCGCAACGCTTCCCGGACTACTGGGAGCTGTTCTCGCCGAAGATGGGCCCGGCCGGATCGGCCAACGCCTTCGATTCGATCAAGCCGGAAAAGACCACCCAGCTCGACTTCGGCCTGCAATACAAGACCGCGGAACTGGAAGCCTGGGCCTCGGGCTACATCGGCCAGGTACGCGACTACATCCTGTTCAACTACCGCCCGGGGATGATGGGCATGACCTCGCAAGCCGAGAACATCGACGCACGCATCATGGGCGGCGAACTTGGCGCGGCCTACAAGCTGACCGACAACTGGAAGGCCGACGCCACCCTGGCCTACGCCTGGGGCAAGAACAGCAGCGACGGTACGCCACTGCCGCAGATGCCGCCGCTGGACGCGCGTTTCGGCTTGACCTACAGCGAGGACAACTGGAGTGCCGGCGCCCTGTGGCGGGTGGTGGCGGCGCAGAACCGCATCGACGAAAACAAGGGCAACGTAGTCGGCAAGGACTTCGGCAAGAGCGGCGGCTTCGGTGTGTTCTCGCTCAACGGCGCCTATCGGATCAACAAGAACCTGAAGGTCAGCACCGGCGTCGACAACCTGTTCGGCAAGGCTTACGCCGAGCACCTGAACCTGGCCGGCAACGCCGGGTTCGGCTACCCGGCCAATGACCCGCAAGCCATCAACGAACCGGGGCGCACGCTCTGGACCAAGGTGGACCTGAGCTTCTAACCACAACAAAACCTGTAGCCGCTGCCGACAGGCTGCGATCGGCCGGAACGGCCGCAGCGTACTCAAGATCGCTGAAGGCCTTCGGCCTTATCGCAGCCTTCGGCAGCGGCTACAGAGACAATTGCCCATGCGGAGCATTCCCTGATGAGCCAACCCAAAGTGTCGTTCTACAACCTGGCCTGGCGCTGGCATTTCTACGCCGGGCTGTTCGTAGCCCCTTTCATGGTGATGCTGTCCCTGACGGGGATCATCTACCTGTTCAAACCCCAGCTCGACCCATTGATGTATAGCCACCTGCTGCAGGTGCCGGCGGGGCACCATATCCTCAGCGCCGATGAGCAGCTCCAGCGGATCCGGGCCGCTTATCCCCAGGGCCAGGTCAAACAGTACCTGCCGCCACTCGAAGCCGGGCGCAGCGCGCAGTTCGTGGTGCAGAAGGAAGGTGGCGAACTCAATGTGTTCGTCGACCCTTACCACGGCAACATCCTTGGCCAGCAGGACGCCAGGAACAATCTGCAAGCCATCGCCCGGGCCATTCATGGCGAGCTGATGATCGGCACCCTCGGCGACCGCCTGGTGGAGCTGGCGGCGGGCTGGGGTATCGTCCTGGTGGTGTCCGGGCTGTACCTGTGGTGGCCGCGCGGCAAGTCGTCGGCCGGGGTGTTGTGGCCGCGCCTGGGTAGCCGCGGCCGCGTGCTGTGGCGCGACCTGCACGCCGTGGTCGGCTTCTGGGGCGCGGCGTTCCTGCTGCTGATGCTGCTCAGCGGCATGACCTGGACCGGCTTCTGGGGCAAGCAATACGCCGAGCTGTGGAACCGCTTCCCGGCGGCGATGTGGAATGACGTGCCCAAGTCCGACCAGCAGGCCGGCGAACTCAACAGCGCCAGCCGCCAGACCGTGCCCTGGGCCATGGAGAACACGCCGATGCCAATGTCCGGCGACCATGCCGAGCACATGGCCCACGGCGCCGCGCACGAAGGGCCTGCGGCGCCCGTGATCAGCCTGCAGCAGGTGCAGGACATCGCCACTCGGCGCCAGGTCGAGGCCGGTTACAGCATCACCTTGCCGACCACCGCCAGCGGCGTGTTCACCATAGCCGTGTTCGCCGACGACCCGCGCAACGACGCCACCCTGCATGTCGACCAATACACCGGCAAGGTCCTGGCCGATGTGCGCTGGGAGCAGTACAGCAATGTGGCCCGCGCCACCGAAGTCGGGGTGATGCTGCACGAAGGCAAGATGTTCGGCCCGTTCAACCAGATCGTGGTGCTGCTGATCTGCCTGATGATCCTGCTGAGCGCCGTCAGTGGCCTGGTGATCTGGTGGAAGCGCCGCCCCCAGGGGCGCCTCGGTGTACCGCCGCTGCGCCACGACCTGCCGAAATGGAAAACCGCGATGGCGATCATGCTGGCGCTGGCCGTGGCCTTTCCCCTGGTTGGCGCCTCGCTGGTGGCCGTGTGGCTGCTGGATCGCTTGCTGCTGTCGCGCTGGAACCGCTCGGCTGAATCGGCCTCATCTTCATCATGAATCAGGCGAGATGCGCGGTTTAGAAGGATCTGTAGACTGCTATGGCTTCAATTTCCGACACGCATAATGTTACTTTGTAACACTTTCATGTAGGATCCCTACCCGCAGCGCCAAGGCTGCGGGTATTCCTTTCGAAGAAGCGATTCAACCGCCCCGATGAACTGCCCCTCAATAAATAAGTACCTGGTGTCCAGCCTCTGCCTGCTGGTCCTGAATCACTCCGCCCAGGCCGACGACGCACCGCTGACGCTGCCCACCGGCACCATCAGCGCGCCCGCCATCGATGCCCAGGACATCAGCCTGCACACCCCGACCACCGCCGGTTCGCGCCTGGGCCTGAGCGCCCTGCAAACCCCGGCCAGCACCGAGAGCCTGAGCGGCGAACGCATTCGCCAGCGTGGCGACCGCAGCGTGCAGGACGCGGTGTCGCGCGGTACCGGCATCAGCCGCACCGGCACCCCGGGCGACGGCGGCACTTCATTGTCGGCCCGCGGCTTTACCGGCCAGGGTTCGGTGATGCAGTTGTATGACGGCAATCGCCTGTACAGCGGCATGGGCACCGTGACCTTCCCGGTGGACACCTGGTCGGTGGAACGGGTGGATGTGCTGCGCGGCCCGGCCTCGGTGCTGTATGGCGAAGGCGCCACCGGCGCGGTGGTCAACGTGATCCCGAAGAAGCCCTTCACCGGCGAGATCGAAAACCACCTGCGCCTCGGCTACGGTTCCTACGACAGCCAGCAGCAGGCCCTCGACAGCGGCGGCTCGCTGAGCGACACCCTGAGCTATCGCCTGAACCTCAACCGCCTGCGCAGCAACGGCTGGATCGATCGCGGCGACAGCGCCAGCGACTTCATCAGCGCGGCGCTGCGCTGGCAGGCCACGGACGACCTGGCCTTCACCCTCGCCCACGACTACGGCGACCAGCAGCCGATGAATTATTTCGGCACCCCGCTGGTCAATGGCCGCTTCCATGAGGGCCTGCGGGACAAGAACTACAACATCGGCAACGACAAGCAGCACTACAACGATCAGTGGACGCGCCTGACCAGCGAGTGGCAGCTTTCCGACACCCTCAGCGCCAGCAATGAGCTGTATTACCTCAAGGCCCAGCGCCGCTGGCAGAACGCCGAAAACTACAGCTTCAGTCAAAGCCGCCAGCAGCTACTGCGCAGCGGCAACTACGCCATCAAGCACCAGCAGGAACAGGTCGGCGATCGCCAGACCTTCACCTTCAAGCACAACCTGTTCGGCCTCGACAGCCAGACCCTGGCCGGGGTCGATTACAACCGCATCCGCTTCCAGCTCAACAGCAACTCGCCGTTCAACGATGCGCTGCCGGATGGCCAGCCGCTGGATCTGCAACACCCGGACAAGGGCCGTTTCGACAGTGCCTCGGCCTATCGCCCGCAGTTCCAGAGCACCACCCAGCAGATGTCGGCCTTCGCCGAAAACCGCACCCAACTGAGCGAGCGCTGGTCGCTGGTGACTGGCGTGCGCCGCGACTACGTGCAGGTGGATCGCGACAACCTGGTGGACGGCAGCCAAAGCGACAAGACCCTGACCGGCAACAACTGGAAGGCCGGGCTGGTGTTCGCCCTGACGCCGGACACTTCGTTCTACGGCCAGTACGCCACCAGCACCGACGGCGTCGGCGGCCTGATTTCCCTCAGCCCGAGCCAGCAGCAATATGACCTGGCCCGTGCCCGGCAGAGCGAGATCGGCCTCAAGCAGATGTTCTGGGACCAGCGCGGCGAGTGGACCCTGGCGGCCTATCACATCGTCAAGAAGAAGCTGCTGACCGACGACCCGGGCAACCCGACGCTCAAGCAGCAGGTTGGCCAGCAGTCGTCCCGCGGCCTGGAAGCCAGCCTCGACCTGCAACTGCCGCACGCCTGGCGGCTACAAGCCAACGCCGCCATCGTCAAGGCCCGGTACGACGACTTCGAAGAGCAGGTCGGCAACCGGTTCGTCTCGCGCAGCGGCAATCGCCCGGTGGACGTGCCACGGCGCACCGCCAACCTGTGGCTGGACAAGGCCGTGACCGATAACCTGCGGGCCGGCGCCGGGGTGCGTTATGTCGATGCCCGTTACGCCGACCTGGCCAACCGCAACGAGCTGCCCAGCTACACCGTGGTCGATGCGCTGCTGTCGTGGAAAGCCCTGCGCAACACCACCTTCGGCTTGCAGTTGAACAATCTGTTCGACCGGCAGTACGCACAAAGCCAATACAATGAGGGCCAGCAATGGATCCTCGGCGAACCGCGGTCGTTTTTCGTGACCGCCGATTACGCCTTTTAACCAATACCTGTAGCCGCTGCCGAAGGCTGCGATCGGCCTGGGCGGCATTCCGACGTAGCGGACGCGCTCTTGAGGTCCTCGGAAGGTCCTGCGGACCTTTTCGCAGCCTGCGGCAGCGGCTACAGGGAATCACACGGACACCGCATGACCTCGCTGAACCTCACCAACCTGGCCTGGACGCCCTTGGGCCAGGGCCACTGCCATCACCAGTTCCAGCTGCGTGAGGCCAGCCTGCGCGTGGCGCCGGGGGAGTTCGTCGGGCTGATCGGCCCCAACGGCAGCGGCAAGACCAGCCTGCTGCGTTGCAGCTATCGCTTCAGCCGGCCGGACCAGGGCGAAGTCCGGCTCGATCACTACAACGTCTGGAAACAGACGCCGCGCTGGTGCGCCCAACGCATCGCCGTGGTGTTGCAGGAATTTCCCGAGGCCTTCGGCCTGACCGTCGCAGAGGTGGTCGCCATGGGTCGCACCCCACACAAGGGCCTGTTCGACGGCGACAGCGCCGCAGACCGTACCATCGCCCGCCAGGCGCTGGAGTCGGTGGGCCTGCTGGGTTTCGAGGCGCATGCCTTCGCGACCTTGTCCGGCGGGGAAAAGCAGCGCGTCATCCTGGCCCGCGCCCTGGCCCAACAACCGCAACTGCTGATCCTCGACGAGCCGACCAATCACCTCGACCCGCGCTATCAACTGGAGCTGCTGCACCGGGTCAAGCGCCTGGGCATCGGCACCCTCGCCAGCATCCATGACCTGAACCTTGCCGCGGCCTTCTGCGATCGCCTGTACGTGATCGATCACGGGCGCATCGTCGCCAGCGGCACGCCGGCCGAAGTGCTGACCCGCGAACTGCTGCAGCAGGTGTTCGGCGTCCAGGCCCTGGTCGACCAACACCCGCTGTCCGGCTACCCACGCATCACCTGGATAACCCAACCATGACTCCGCGCGCCTTACTCAATTGCCTGTTCCGCTCCAGCCTTGGCCTGGCCCTGTCACTGCTCGCCGGCCAGGCCTGCGCCGAAGCCACCCGTTACCCGCTGACCGTCCACAGCTGCAACCGCGAGGTGACCTTCAAGGAGGCGCCGAAACACGCCCTGAGCCACGACATCAACATGACCCGGATGATGCTCGCCCTCGGCCTCAAGTCGCGCATGGTCGGCTACAGCGGCATCAGCGGCTGGAAGGCGGTGACGCCCGAGATGCGGACTATCCTCGACGGCCTGCCGGAGCTGGCGGCCAAGTACCCGTCGGTGGAAACCCTGCTCGACGCCAATGTCGATTTCTTCTTCGCCGGCTGGGACTACGGTATGCGCGTCGGCGGCGACCTGACTCCGCAGACCCTGACGCCGCTGGGCATCAATGTGCTGGAGCTGACCGAGTCCTGCGCCTTCGTGATGAAGCGCCCGCCGGCCAGCCTCGACGACACCTATAACGACCTGCGCAACCTGGGACGGATCTTCGACGTGCAGGACCGTGCCAACCAGTTGATCGCCGACATGCAGCAACAGGTCGCCGCGATCCAGCAGGACCTGCCCACGGAAAAACCGCGGGTGTTCCTCTACGACAGCGGCGAAGACCGCGCCATGACCTCCGGCCGCCTGGGCATGCCGCAAGCGCTGATCGACGCCGCCGGCGGGCGCAACATCCTCGATGACGTCGAGGCCAGCTGGACCCGGGTCAACTGGGAAACCGTGGTCGAGCGCAACCCGCAGGTGATCGTGATCGTCGACTACAGCGAAATCAGCGCCGAACAGAAGCAGCAGTTCCTGCTGGACAACAAAGCGCTGCAATCGGTGGATGCGATCCGCAACCGGCGCTTTATCGTGATCCCCTACGTGCAGGCCACGCCGGGCATCGATAACGTCGAAGCGGTGCAAACCCTGGCCAAGGGTTTCCACGGCGCATGATCGATCGTCGTTATGCCTTGCTGCTGACTGCCCTCGGCGCGCTGCTGCTGGCGTCCTGCGTGCTGTCCCTGGGTTTCGGCTCGGCGCGGGTGCCGGTGGACGTGGTCTGGCGCATCCTGCTGCACAAGACCCTCGGCCTGGGCGAGGTGGGCTGGAGCGCCGGGCAGGAACATATCGTCTGGCTGATCCGCGTGCCGCGCATGCTGCTCGGCGCCCTGGTCGGCGCCGGGCTGGCGCTGATCGGTGCGGTGCTGCAAGCGGTGACGCGCAACCCGCTGGCCGATCCGCACCTGCTCGGCGTGACCTCCGGCGCCACCCTGGGCGCGGTGATCGTGGTGCTGCATGTGGGTGAAATCGTCGGCCTGCTGACCCTGCCCATCGCCGCCTTTATCGGCGCCCTGGCGAGCATGCTGCTGGTGCTCGGCATCGCCGCGCGCCATGGCCGGCTCGACAGCGACCGCCTGCTGTTGTGCGGGGTGGCGGTGTCCTTCGTGATGATGGCGGTGGCCAACCTGCTGCTGTTCATGGGCGACCACCGCGCCAGCTCGGCGGTGATGTTCTGGATGCTCGGCGGGCTGGGCCTGGCGCGCTGGGAACTGCTGGCGGTGCCGGCGGCCAGCGTGCTGCTCGGGCTGGTCCTGCTGCTGGGCATGGCGCGGCCGTTGAACGCGCTGATGGCCGGCGAGCAGACCGCCGTCACCCTCGGTTTGAATGCCCGCAATGTGCGGCTGCGGGTGTTCCTGATCGCCTCGCTGATGACCGGGGTGCTGGTGTCCATCAGCGGTTCCATCGGCTTCGTCGGGCTGATGGTGCCGCATATCGCCCGGCGCCTTGTGGGTGCCGAGCATCGTCGGCTGTTGCCGGTGTGCGTGCTGCTGGGCAGTGTGTTCCTGGTCTGGGTCGATGTCGCCGCCCGCACCCTGATCGCCCCCGAAGACCTGCCCATAGGCGTGGCCACGGCGGCCATTGGCGGGTTGTTTTTCATCGGCCTGATGCGCCGCCGCTGAAAAAGCGGTGTGCCTGATGCGCCGCCATCGCGGGCAAGTCGGATCGCCGCCCGCTCGCTCCTACAGAAGAACAATGCGCACGGTTTGGCGGGCGCTGCCCTGTAGCCGCTGCCGCAGGCTGCGATCGCGACCGAAGGGCGCGCAAGGTTTCGAGATCGCTGAAGGCCTTCGGCCTTATCGCAGCCTGCGGCAGCGGCTACAAAGGCGGTCGCCAGCAGCACCAATGGAGCGCATTCGCCCGCACCAAAGACGCCTGATGGCCCCGCATTGGTGCGCCAGCGCTCTCCCCCTGCTCCGTAAAAGCGACGTTTTCATGCCCTGTGCCGACTAGGCACACCCCTTGCTAAACAGCCCTTCAGTAGTCCGCATCTGCCAACCAAGAAAACTCATAAGTTCATGGAGATCGCACAATGAAGCGTCGCAGCTTGATCAAGGCTTTCACACTCACGGCAAGCATTGCCGCGATGGGCATGACCTGGACCGTCCAGGCCGCCGAGACCATCAAGGTCGGTATCCTGCACTCGCTGTCGGGGACCATGGCGATCTCCGAAACCTCGCTCAAGGACATGGCGCTGATGACCATTGACGAGATCAACGCCAAGGGCGGCGTCAATGGTAAAAAGCTCGAGGCGGTGGTGGTCGACCCGGCGTCGAACTGGCCGCTGTTCGCCGAGAAAGGCCGGCAGCTGCTGACCCAGGACAAGGTTGCCGTGGTGTTCGGCTGCTGGACCTCGGTGTCGCGCAAGTCGGTGCTGCCGGTGTTCGAAGAACTCAACGGCCTGCTGTTCTACCCGGTGCAATACGAGGGCGAAGAGATGTCGCCGAACGTGTTCTACACCGGCGCGGCGCCTAACCAGCAGGCGATCCCGGCGGTGGAATACCTGATGAGCGAAGACGGCGGCAGCGCCAAGCGCTTCTTCCTGCTCGGCACCGACTATGTCTACCCGCGCACCACCAACAAGATCCTGCGCTCGTTCCTGCATTCCAAGGGCGTGGCCGACAAGGACATCGAAGAGGTCTACACCCCGTTCGGCCACAGCGACTACCAGACCATCGTCGCCAACATCAAGAAGTTCTCCGCCGGCGGCAAGACCGCGGTCATCTCCACGGTCAACGGCGACTCCAACGTGCCGTTCTACAAGGAGCTGGCCAACCAGGGCCTGAAAGCCACCGACGTACCGGTGGTGGCCTTCTCCGTCGGCGAGGAAGAACTGCGCGGCATCGACACCAAGCCGCTGGTGGGCAACCTCGCGGCCTGGAACTACTTCGAGTCCGTGGAGAACCCGGTGAACCAGAAGTTCGTCGCCGACTGGAAAGCCTACGCCAAGGCCAAGAAGCTGCCGGGCGCGGATAAAGCCGTGACCAACGATCCGATGGAAGCCACCTACGTCGGCATCCACATGTGGGCCCAGGCGGTGGAGAAAGCCAAGTCCACCGATGTCGACAAGGTCCGCGAGGCCCTCGCCGGCCAGACCTTCGCCGCGCCGTCGGGCTACACCCTGACCATGGACAAGACCAACCACCACCTGCACAAGCCGGTGATGATCGGCGAGATCCAGCCGGACGGTCAGTTCAACGTGGTCTGGCAGACCGAAGGCCCGATCCGCGCCCAGCCGTGGAGCCCGTTCATCCCGGGCAACGACAAGAAGCCGGATTACGCGGTGAAGAGCAACTGATCCGGACCTCAGGCCTGACGCCTTCCCTGTAGGAGCGAGCTTGCTCGCGATCGACCGCGAAGCGGTCACAGGAGCGATCGCCGCGAAGGGTCTTGCGGACCTCATCGCGAGCAAGCTCGCTCCTACAGTGTCCGGGTGTACCGCGAGGTCATCCGGACGCTTTCAAGGACACTGATATGCCCACTGCCCTCTACCGTTTCATTCTCGCCTGCCTGCTGTTGCTGCCCTTGGCCGCCAGGGCCGGCGACGCCGAAGATTTTGTCGCGGCCAACGCCACGCAACAGGCCCGGCTCCTGGAAAGCTGGGCCGCGCAGCCCGACCCGGCGCACCTCGAACTGCTCGGCGCCTTGCAGCAAGGCCAGCTGACCGTCGATGGGCAAGCCAAGACCCTGCGCCTGAACAATCGCCTGCGGGGCCTGATCGACACCGCCATGGCCAGCCATCAACTGCTCGCCAGCGATGCCGCCATCCGTCTGGCCGCCGCGCAGCAGTTGCAGAAAAGCGCCAAGCCGGCGCAATTGAAGTTCCTCGATGCCAGCCTGGCCGCCGAACAGGACCAGGCCGTGCATGACGCCCTGAGCCTGGCCCTGGCCAACCTGCAACTGGTGGACAGCGACCCGGCCGTGCGCCTGGCCGCGGTACGCCTGCTGGGGGAAACCGGCGACCCGCTGGCCCGCACCCGCCTCGAAGGCCTGCTCGAACCCGGGGTGGAAGCCGATGCCGGGGTACGCACCGCCGCCGAAACCAGCCTGGCCCAGGTCAAGCGCAAGCTGCTGGTGGGCGAAGTGCTCGGCCAGGCCTTCAGCGGCATGTCCCTGGGTTCGATCCTGCTGCTGGCGGCCCTGGGCCTGGCGATTACCTTCGGCCTGCTCGGGGTGATCAACATGGCCCACGGCGAGATGCTGATGCTCGGCGCCTACTCCACCTACATGGTGCAGTTGCTGTTCCAGCGCTACGCCCCGCAGGCCATCGAGTTCTACCCGCTGCTCGCCCTGCCGGTGGCGTTCTTCGTCACCGCCGGCATCGGCATGGCCCTGGAGCGCACGGTGATCCGCCATCTCTACGGCCGGCCGCTGGAAACCCTGCTCGCCACCTGGGGCATCAGCCTGATGCTGATCCAGCTGGTGCGCCTGGTGTTCGGCGCGCAGAACGTCGAGGTGTCGAACCCGGCCTGGCTGTCCGGCGGGATCCAGGTGCTGCCCAACCTGGTGCTGCCCTACAACCGCATCGTGATCATCGCCTTCGCGCTGTTTGTCGTCGTACTCACGTGGCTGCTGCTGAACAAGACCCGCCTGGGCCTGAACGTGCGCGCGGTCACCCAGAACCGCAACATGGCCGCCTGCTGTGGCGTGCCCACCGGACGGGTGGACATGCTCGCCTTCGGCCTCGGCTCCGGCATCGCCGGCCTCGGTGGCGTGGCCCTGAGCCAGATCGGCAACGTCGGCCCGGACCTGGGCCAGAGCTACATCATCGACTCGTTCCTGGTGGTGGTGCTCGGCGGCGTCGGCCAACTGGCCGGTAGCGTGTTCGCCGCCTTCGGCCTGGGGATAGCCAACAAGATTCTCGAACCGCAGATCGGCGCCGTGCTCGGCAAGATCCTGATCCTCGCGCTGATCATTCTGTTTATCCAGAAACGCCCGCAAGGCCTCTTCGCATTGAAAGGACGGGTGATCGACTAAGCGGGGCATGCTCACGCCCATTGACGACCGCGCCGTTGCCTCGCTGGCGGCGGCACCGAGAAGGAAGATGAATATGTTTGCCAACAGCCCTATCGAAACAGGCCTCGCCACCAACGAGGCAACAGCCCTGCGGGGTGCGACTGTCAACGCGCCATGCCACGTTGCGGGTCTTGCCGAGGGAGCAACCATCACCTGCGCTCCGCGCCTTGCCTGGCACGCCGGCAGCCTGCGCCGCGGTGCGTTCCTGGACGCGAGCACGCCCCGATGAATCAGCCTCTACTAGTAACCGCTACGCAAAAGGCCGGGCCCAAGGTTTCCGTCGCCGTCGGCGCGCTGATCCTGGTGGTGCTGCTGGCCCTGCCGCTGCTCTCGCTGCTGGCGCCGGACAACCCGCTGCACGTCTCGGCCTACACCCTGACCCTGGTGGGCAAGATCCTCTGCTACGCCATCGTCGCCCTGGCCCTGGACCTGGTCTGGGGGTATGCCGGGCTGCTGTCCCTGGGCCATGGCCTGTTCTTCGCCCTCGGCGGCTACGCCATGGGCATGTACCTGATGCGCCAGGCCGCGGAGGACAGCCTGCCGGCGTTCATGACCTTCCTGTCGTGGACCGAGTTGCCCTGGTACTGGAGCGGCACCGGCAGCTTCCTCTGGGCCCTGTGCCTGGTGGTGCTGGCACCGGGCTTGCTGGCGCTGGTGTTCGGCTTCTTCGCCTTCCGCTCGCGGATCAAGGGCGTGTATTTCTCGATCATGACCCAGGCCCTGACCTTCGCCGGCATGCTCCTGTTCTTTCGCAACGAGACCGGCTTTGGCGGCAACAACGGCTTCACCAACTTCCGCACCATCCTCGGCTTCGGCATCACCGAGCCCGGGACCCGCGCGGTGCTGTTCCTGGCCACCGTGCTGTTGCTGGTGGCCAGCCTGTACATCGGCTGGCGCCTGGCCCGGAGCAAATTCGGCCGGGTGCTGACCGCGCTGCGCGATGCGGAAAACCGCCTGATGTTCTGCGGCTACGACCCACGCGGCTTCAAGCTGTTCGTCTGGGTGCTGAGCGCGGTGCTCTGCGGCCTGGCCGGCGCCTTGTATGTACCGCAGGTGGGCATCATCAACCCCAGCGAAATGTCGCCGACCAACTCCATCGAGGCCGCCGTGTGGGTCGCCCTGGGCGGTCGCGGCACACTGATCGGCCCACTGCTCGGCGCCGGCGTGGTCAATGGCATGAAGAGCTGGTTCACCGTGGCCTTCCCGGAATACTGGCTGTTCTTCCTCGGCGCGCTGTTTATCGTCGTGACCCTGTACCTGCCTAAAGGTGTAATCGGCCTGCTGAAAAAACGAGGTGAACAATGAGAGTCACTGCGACGGCTGACTTCATGCTTGAGCCCATCCTCGAACCCAACAAGGACGCCGGTAGCAGCCGCGACGCCATCGGCCTCGGCCAGGCCGCCGGCAAGGGCCTGAACACCCGCCACGGCACCATCCTGACCCTGGAAGACATCAGCGTCAGCTTCGACGGTTTCAAGGCGCTCAACGACCTCAACCTGTACATCGGCGTCGGCGAGTTGCGCTGCATCATCGGCCCCAACGGCGCGGGCAAGACCACCCTGATGGACGTGATCACCGGCAAGACCCGGCCCACCCACGGCAAGGCCTGGTTCGGCGAGACCCTGGACCTGACGCAGATGAGCGAGGTGCAGATCGCCCAGGCCGGCATCGGCCGCAAGTTCCAGAAGCCCACGGTGTTCGAAGCCCTGAGCGTGTTCGAAAACCTGGAGCTGGCGCAGAAGACCGACAAGTCGGTGTGGGCCAGCCTGCGGGCGAAACTTTCCGGCGAGCAGAAGGAGCGGATCGACGAAGTGCTGGAAACCATTCGCCTGACCGCCTCGGTGGAGCGCCAGGCCGGCCTGCTGTCCCACGGCCAGAAGCAGTTCCTGGAGATCGGCATGCTGCTGATGCAGGACCCGCAACTGCTGCTGCTCGACGAGCCGGTGGCAGGCATGACCGATGCCGAGACCGAGTTCACCGCCGAGCTGTTCAAGCGCCTGGCGGGCAAGCATTCGCTGATGGTGGTGGAGCACGACATGGGCTTCGTCGGCTCGATCGCCGACCACGTCACCGTCCTGCACCAGGGCAGCGTGCTGGCCGAAGGGTCGCTGGAACAGGTGCAGGAAAACGAACGGGTGATCGAGGTCTATCTCGGCCGCTGATCCACCGGATAGCTGTTGTAGCCGCTGCCGAAGGCTGCGATCGACCTCGAAGAGGGCGTACTCTGGAAGGCCCGGGAAGGTCCTGCGGACCTTATCGCAGCCTGCGGCAGCGGCTACAGGTATGAGGGGAATTTGAAATGCTGCAAGTCGACAAGTTGCACCAGTACTACGGCGGTAGCCACATCCTGCGGGGCCTGAGCTTCGAGGCGAAGGTCGGCGAAGTCACCTGCCTGCTCGGGCGCAACGGGGTGGGCAAGACCACCTTGCTCAAATGCCTGATGGGCCTGCTGCCGGCCAAGGAAGGCGCGGTGAACTGGGAAGGCCAGGCCATCACCGCCTACAAGCCCCATCAGCGGGTGCATGCCGGCATCGCCTACGTGCCCCAGGGCCGGGAAATCTTCGGCCGCCTGACCGTGGAAGAAAACCTGTTGATGGGGCTTTCTCGTTTTGGCGCGAAGGAGGCCAAGGAAGTGCCGGCCTTTATCTACGAGCTGTTCCCGGTGCTGCTGCAAATGAAACAGCGGCGCGGCGGCGACCTGTCCGGCGGCCAGCAACAGCAGCTGGCCATCGGCCGCGCCCTGGCCAGTCGGCCACGGCTGTTGATCCTCGACGAGCCCACCGAGGGCATCCAGCCGTCGGTGATCAAGGAAATCGGCGCAGTGATCAAGAAACTCGCGGCACGCGGCGACATGGCGATCCTCCTGGTGGAACAGTTCTACGACTTCGCCGCCGAACTGGCCGATCAGTACCTGGTGATGTCCCGAGGCGAAATCGTCCAGCAGGGCCGCGGTGAAAATATGGAAGCCGAGGGTGTGCGCGGACTGGTTACGATCTAACCTGTAACGTCCCGACACTAAGCACGAATCATGAACCTGCCTGCCCACACCGCCCTGTTCACCCCCAGCTGGCATGCCGAGCTGGAACTCGGCTACGCCCGCTTTGGCGACAGCACGCGCCCGGTCCAGCGCCGGCACAAGGGCCCGTTGCGGGTGCAGAAGCACCTGTACGCCGAAGGCCCCGAGGTCTGCCAGCACATCATCGTCCACCCGCCCGGCGGGATTGCCGGCGGCGACCGCCTGCAGATCCGCGCCAGCGTCGACAACGATGCCTGGGCGCAACTGACCAGCCCCGGCGCCGCCAAGTGGTATCGCGCCACCGGGCCGGCCTGTCAGACCCTGGAATTGCACGTCGCCGCCGGTGCCACCCTGGAATGGCTGCCCCAGGAAACCATCGTGTTCAGCGCCGCCCAGGCCGAGCTGAGCACCCGTATCGAGCTGCAAGGCGACGCCCGGCTGTTCTACTGGGACGTGGTAGCCCTCGGTCGCCCCGCCAGCGACGAACGTTTCGACCTCGGGCACTTCCAGTCGCACCTGGACATCCGCCGCGACGGCCAGTTGCTCTGGCACGAACGCCAGCGCATTGCCGGCGGCGACGGCTTGCTCGACTCGCCGATCGGCCTGGACGGCCAGCCGGTCTTCGCCACCTTGCTGGCCACCGGCGAGATCGACAGCCCGTTGCTGGAGCGTTGCCGGGCACTGCCTCATGCCGTGCGCGGCGACCTGACGCAACTGCCCGGCCTGCTGGTGGCCCGCTGCCTGGCCAGCGAAGCGCTGCTGGCCCGCGCCTGGCTGATCGACCTGTGGCGCTTGTTGCGCCCCGCCCTGCTGGGCCGCGAGGCGCTGCCGCCGAGGATCTGGAGCACATGACACAACGACACGACTTTCCTGTAGCCGCTGCCGCAGGCTGCAATCGTCCGCGTAGCGGGCGCCGAACCCGGCGCCGCGCTGTATCAGGCAGATCGCGTCAACCAGGGTGCGTCTCCTGCGGAGCCGATCGCAGCCTGCGGCAGCGGCTACGGATGCATCGCGCCATGCCCTCTTTCAACTGCTCAACAACGGATTTCCAACGATGGACCTGACCCCACGCGAAAAAGACAAACTGCTGATCTTCACCGCCGGCCTGGTGGCCGAACGGCGCCTGGCGCGGGGGGTGAAGCTCAATTATCCGGAAGCCATGGCCTACATTTCCGCGGCACTGCTCGAAGGCGCCCGCGACGGCCAGACCGTGGCCGAGCTGATGCACTACGGCACCACCCTGCTGACGCGCGAACAGGTGATGGAAGGCATCCCGGAGATGATTCCGGAAATCCAGGTGGAAGCGACCTTCCCCGACGGCACCAAGCTGGTCACCGTCCATCAACCGATCGCCTGAGGCCGCACATGACGTATTCCATCCGCGATGCCGTGCATGCCGACCTGCCGGCGATCCGCGATATCTATAACGACGCCGTACTCAATACCACGGCGATCTGGAACGAGCAGGCCGTGGACCTGGGCAATCGCCAGGCCTGGTTCAGCGCCCGCCAGGCCCAGGGTTACCCGATCCTGGTGGCGGTCGACGCCGACGACAGCGTGCTCGGTTATGCCTCGTTCGGCGACTGGCGACCTTTCGACGGTTTCCGCCATACCGTCGAGCACTCGGTGTATATCCGCAACGACCAGCGCGGCAACGGCCTCGGCCCGCGCCTGATGCAAGCGCTGATCGAACGCGCCAGAACCTGCGACAAGCACGTGATGGTCGCGGCCATCGAAAGCGGCAATGCCGCCTCGATCCGCCTGCACGAACGCCTGGGCTTCGTCACCAGCGGACAGATGCCGCAGGTGGGCACCAAGTTCGGGCGCTGGCTGGACCTGACCTTCATGCAGCTGACCCTCGATCCGGGGGCGCTGCCGCCCACCATCCACAAGGAGTGATACCCGATGAACGCCGCCCAACTGCGTCGAGTCCATGCGGAGAGCTTTGCCCACTATCGCCAGGGGTTGATTGATCTGTTGTTCGACGCCGTGGGCCACGGCGCCTCGCTGGGTTTCATGGCCGACCTCGACGAGGAACAGGCCCGCGCCTACGTCAACAGCGTCCAGGCCAGCGTGGCCGACGGCAGCCTGCTGCTGTGGGTGGTGGTGCAGGACGAGCGGGTCCTGGCCAGCGTGCAACTGGCGCTGTGCCAGAAGCCCAACGGCCTCAATCGCGCCGAGGTGCAGAAGCTCCAGGTGCGCCACGACGCTCGCCGCCGTGGCATGGGCCAGCAGTTGATGCACGCCGTGGAGCACGCGGCGCGCCAGCACAAGCGCGGCCTGCTGTACCTGGACACCGAGGCCGGCTCGGACGCCGAAGCCTTCTACAGCGCCCTCGGCTACACCCGCGTCGGCGAACTGCCGAACTACTGCCAAAGCCCGGACGGCACCTACAGCCCGACCGCCATTTACTTCAAGACTCTGGGGCAACCCGTATGATTCCAGGCCAATACCAGATCCAGCCCGGCGACATCGAACTCAACGCCGGTCGCCGCACCCTCAGCCTGAGCGTCGCCAACAGCGGCGACCGGCCGATCCAGGTGGGCTCGCACTATCACTTTTTCGAAACCAACGACGCCCTGACCTTCGACCGCGCCGCCAGCCGTGGCATGCGCCTGAACATCCCGGCCGGCACCGCCGTGCGCTTCGAGCCGGGGCAGACCCGCGAGGTGGAACTGGTGGACCTGGCCGGGCATCGCCGGGTGTTCGGCTTTGCCGGGCGGATCATGGGCGACCTGGACTGAATGCAATCCCTGTAGCCGCTGCCGCAGGCTGCGATGGCCTGCGCAGCAGGCCTGCGGTTCTGGATCAGCAATCCGGGACCAACGTTCATCACCCGTCGTGCAATCGGGAACCAAGGTCCTTCGGCCCTTATCGCAGCCTTCGGCAGCGGCTACAGGTGCCCGACTCAATTCTTAGGAAGGTGCAATGAAGATTTCCCGCCAAGCCTATGCCGACATGTTCGGCCCCACCGTCGGCGACAAGGTCCGCCTGGCCGACACCGAGCTGTGGATCGAAGTCGAGAAGGACTTCACCACCTACGGCGAAGAAGTGAAGTTCGGCGGCGGCAAGGTGATCCGTGACGGCATGGGCCAGGGCCAGTTGCTGGCGGCCGAAGTGGTCGACACCCTGATCACCAACGCGCTGATCATCGATCACTGGGGCATCGTCAAGGCCGACGTCGGCCTCAAGGACGGGCGCATCGCCGCTATCGGCAAGGCCGGCAACCCGGATATCCAGCCCGACGTGACCATCGCCGTCGGTGCCAGCACCGAAGTCATCGCCGGCGAGGGCATGATCCTCACCGCCGGCGGCATCGACACCCATATCCACTTCATCTGCCCGCAGCAGATCGAAGAGGCGCTGATGAGCGGCGTCACCACCATGATCGGCGGCGGCACCGGGCCGGCCACCGGCACCAACGCCACCACCTGCACCTCGGGGCCCTGGCACATGGCGCGCATGCTCCAGGCGGCGGACTCGTTCCCGATGAACATCGGCTTCACCGGCAAGGGCAACGCCAGCCTGCCGGAGCCCCTGATCGAGCAGGTCAAGGCCGGGGCCATCGGCCTCAAGCTCCACGAAGACTGGGGCACCACCCCGGCCAGCATCGACAACTGCCTGAGCGTCGCCGACCAGTACGACGTGCAGGTGGCGATCCACACCGACACCCTCAACGAGTCGGGTTTCGTCGAAACCACCCTCGGCGCGTTCAAGGGCCGCACCATCCACACCTATCACACCGAAGGCGCCGGCGGCGGCCACGCCCCGGACATCATCAAGGCCTGCGGTTTCCCCAACGTGCTGCCGAGCTCGACCAACCCGACCCGGCCGTTCACCCGCAACACCATCGACGAACACCTGGACATGTTGATGGTCTGCCACCACCTGGACCCGAGCATCGCCGAGGACGTGGCCTTCGCCGAAAGCCGCATCCGCCGCGAAACCATCGCCGCCGAAGACATCCTCCACGACCTGGGCGCCTTCTCGATGATCAGCTCCGACAGCCAGGCCATGGGCCGGGTCGGCGAGGTCATCACCCGCACCTGGCAGACCGCCGACAAGATGCACCGCCAGCGCGGCCCGTTGCCGGGCGACGGCGCCGGCAACAGCAACTTCCGGGTCAAGCGCTACATCGCCAAATACACCATCAACCCGGCGATCACCCACGGCATCAGCCACGAAGTGGGCTCCATCGAAATCGGCAAATGGGCCGACCTGGTGCTCTGGCGCCCGGCGTTCTTCGGGGTCAAGCCGACGCTGATCCTCAAGGGCGGGGCCATCGCCGCCAGCCTGATGGGCGATGCCAACGCCTCGATCCCGACCCCGCAGCCGGTGCATTACCGACCGATGTTCGCCAGTTTTGGCGGCAGCCGGCACGCTACCAGCCTGACCTTTATCAGCCAGGCCGCGCTGGAGGCCGGGGTGCCGCAGCAACTGGGGCTGAAAAAGCAGATCGCGGTGGTCAAGGGCTGCCGCGACGTGCAAAAGACCGACCTGATCCACAACGACTACCTGCCGGACATCGAGGTCGACCCGCAGACTTATCAGGTCAAGGCCGACGGCGTGCTGCTGTGGTGCGAGCCGGCGGACGTGTTGCCGATGGCCCAGCGCTACTTCCTGTTCTAGAAACCTGGATCCACGGGCGCCCCTGCGGGCCGCCCAACGGTCGGCAGGGTCGGGGGGCTTGCCGTGTTGAACGGCTCAATCGCGACTAGAATTCGACACGCCGTCCTCACTCTTGCTGCCTGACAAGGTCCCCGGCCATGCGTCTACCCGATTTCATCGCGCAACATGTCGATCGCATCGTTGATGAGTGGGAGCGTTTCGCCCGCTCCATTGCCCCCGATACCGACTCCCTGACCCGCCTGCAATTGCGCGACCATGCCAAGTCCATCCTGCTGGCCGCCGCTCGCGACATGCGCACTGCCCAGACCGCCAGCGAACAGGCGGCCAAGGCCAGGGGCGAAGGCCCGGAAAAGACCCCGAGCCTCGACGAAGCCGCCGCCAGCCATGGCGAGTTGCGCCATAACGTCGGCTTCGACCTGGTACAGATGACCTCGGAGTTCCGCCACCTGCGCGCCTGCGTAATCCGCCTCTGGGTCGCCAGCCTGGAGTCGCCGCAGCTGGCCTATTTCCACGACATGATCCGTTTCAACGAAGCCATCGACGAGGCGCTGGCCGAATCCACCGCGGCGTATGCCGAACAGGTCAACCGCTCGCGGGATATCTTCCTGGCGATTCTCGGTCACGACCTGCGCGCGCCCTTGCAGGCGGTGAGCATGTCCACCGAGATGCTGGCGCGCAAAGTCGCGCTGGACGCCGATGCGCTGACCTATGTGTCGCGGATCAAGAGCAGCGCCAGGCACATGGCGGCGATGGTCGGCGATCTGCTGGAGTTCGTGCGTAGCCGCCTGGGCAGCAGCCTGCCCATTGAACCCGCGCCCATGGACATGGCCAGTGCTGCCAAGGCGGCCATGGACGAAGCCTGCGCCGGCCAGCCGGACTGCACGCCGGTGCTGAACTTCCATGGCGACAGCCATGGCATCTGGGATCGCGGGCGCATCGAACAGATGCTGCAGAACCTGATCGGCAATGCCCTGCAGCATGGCAGCGATAACCGCACCGTGACCGTCACCCTCACCGGCGGCGCCGACCAGGTGCTGCTGACCATCCATAACTATGGTCCGCCGATCCCCAAGGAAGCCCTGAGCACCCTCTTCGATCCCCTGGTGCGCAGCGCCAACGAAGAACTCGGCAGCCCGTCCACCAGCCTCGGCCTGGGCCTGTTCATCGTCAAGGAAGTGGTCACCGCGCACCAGGGCAGCATCGACGTCAGCTCTAACGAGAGCGATGGCACCACCTTCAGCGTGACCCTGCCGCGGGTATCGCGCGCCGAACCGTTGTAGCCGCCAACCAGGATGAACACCCGTAGCCGCTGCCGAGCCCGCGAGGCTGCGATAGAGGTGGGCGGCATTCCGACGAAGTCCTCGCAAAGCCTGGGCACGCAGTTTTCCAGGAAGAATGGGTTGTCCGGTTTTACGACCGCTTCGCGGCCGGGCGCAGCCTCGCGGGCTCGGCAGCGGCTACAGGGATATCGCCGTCCATGCTAGAAGCGCGATGCATGATAACGCGCAGCCTCAATCGGCGAGCAGGCGCCCCAGGCGCTGCTTGAGCATCTGGTTTTCCGTGCGCAACTCGCGGACTTCGTCGAGCAGTTCCAGCGCCAGGGCGACGCCTTCCCACTCCAGCTCCAGATCGCGCCGCAACTTGGCGGCGCGCTTGGCGACCGCCAGTTCATAGTCGGTGAAACGCCAGTCGCGGGGTGTCGAGCCATGGGGATCGAGGATCCCGTGCTCGACGATTTCAATCACATAGGCGGCCGGCAGATCGGCCACCTCGCAGAACTCTTCCATATCCAGCTGAACGATCAGGGTGCTCATGGTTAGCGACTCCTATGTCCCAGATCAGAATGGGTTGCAGATCAGAAATGCTCCCGCGGGTTGAAGGCGGCTTTCTTCGCCAGTTCCTGCCACAACGCCTTGACGTCGTCGCCGCAAGCCTTGGGCATCACTGCCTTGAGCTGCACGAACAGATAACCGCGATGCCCGGCCTTGTTCGGCAGGCCATGGCCCTTGGCGCGCATGCGCTGGCCGTTCTGGCTGCCGGCCGGAACCTTGAGGTTGATCTTGCCGGTCAGGGTCGGCACCGCGACCTCGGTCCCCAACGCCAGCTCCCAAGGGGCCAGCGGCAAGGTGATGATCAGGTTCTCGCCCTCGATATCGAACTTCGGATGGGGCGCGAAACGAATGGTCAGGTACAGGTCGCCATTGGCCCCGCCACCGACGCCCGGCGCACCCTGGCCCTTGAGGCGGATGCGCTCGCCGTCGGCGACACCGGCCGGGATCTTCACGTTCAGGCTCTTGCTGGTGTTGCTGACGTGCTGGCCGGCGGCGTTGTACTGCGGCACCTTGAAGCTGACCTTCTTCGACTCGGCCGACAGGGTTTCTTCCAGGAAGATCGGTAATTCCATTTCCACGTCTTGCCCCCTGCGCCCGGCGCTGCGCGAGTGTCCACCACCGAACCCCGGCCCGCGGTTGCCGAAGATCGAACTGAAGAAGTCCGAAAAATCCCCGCCATCGCCAAAGCCGCCCGCCTCCGCTCGACCTTTCCAGCCCGGTGGGCCCTGGAACGGCTGGCCGTGCTGGCCATAACGCCGCAGGTCGTCGTATTCGGCCCGCTTGTCCGCGCTTTTCAGCGCTTCATAGGCTTCAGAGACGTCCTTGAACTTGGCTTCGGCGTCTTTTTCCTTGCTGACATCGGGGTGGTATTTGCGCGCCAGCTTGCGATAGGCGGCCTTGATCGCCTTGTCGTCCGCCGTCGGCTCCACCCCGAGAATCTTGTAATAGTCTTTGAAGTCCATCTAAGGATCACCATCCGTTATCAATGTGGCGCGGCGGGACGTACAGCATGCACTCTTGAGCAGCGTCGAGGCTGATCGATCTCAATACTGTGACTCACGCGGCGCAGCAGAAGTTTATCGGCAGCTGGCGGCGGTTCTTGCGACCGCCCGGTGGCTGCCCGGCCCATGCCTGCAAGTTTGGGGTAAAGAATAGTCTTTCAAGGCTTGCGGGTTTCGATTTAGCGGATAGTCGGCCTTCGATTCTGCGAACGACTGGCATACACTGCGCGGCCGTTTTTTCCAACCGGAACTCGAAAGACATGAAAAACGCATCTGCGGCCCGTGCCTGCGGTATCGACTTCGGCACGTCCAACTCCACGGTCGGCTGGCTGCGCCCCGGCATGGAAACGCTGATTGCGCTGGAAGACGACAAGATCACCCTGCCGTCGGTGGTGTTCTTCAACATCGAAGAACGCCGTCCGGTGTATGGCCGCCTGGCGCTGCACGAGTACCTGGAAGGCTACGAAGGCCGGCTGATGCGCTCGCTGAAGAGCCTGCTGGGCTCCAAGCTGATCAAGCACGACACCAGCGTGCTGGGCACGGCGATGCCGTTCAAGGACCTGCTGGGCCTGTTCATCGGCCAACTCAAGAGCCGCGCCGAAGCCGCCGCCGGCCGGGAGTTCGAGGAAGTGGTGCTGGGCCGCCCGGTGTTTTTCGTCGATGACGACGCCGCCGCCGACCAGGAGGCCCAGGACACCCTGGTGGAAGTGGCGCGCAAGCTGGGCTTCAAGGAAGTCTCCTTCCAGTACGAGCCAATCGCCGCAGCCTTCGACTACGAGTCGACCATCGAACGCGAAGAGCTGGTGCTGATCGTCGACATCGGCGGTGGTACTTCCGACTTCTCCCTGGTGCGCCTGTCGCCCGAACGCCGTGGCCTGGACAACCGCCACGAGGACATCCTCGCCACCGGCGGCGTGCACATCGGCGGGACCGACTTCGACAAGCAATTGAGCCTACAGGGCCTGATGCCGCTGTTCGGCTACGGCAGCCGGATGAAGAGCGGCGCCTACATGCCCACCAGCACCCACATGAACCTGGCGACCTGGCACACCATCAACTCGGTGTACTCGCAGAAGTCCCAACTGGCCCTGGGCAGCATGCGCTACGACATCGAAGACACCGGCGGCATCGACCGCCTGTTCAAGCTGATCGAACAGCGCGCCGGGCACTGGCTGGCGATGGAGGTGGAAGAAACCAAGATCCAGCTGACCCACGCCGATAACCGCGTGGTGCCCCTGGACCGTATCGAGGCGGGCCTGAGCGTGGACCTGAGCCGGGCACTGTTCGAGTCGTCCATCGACAGCCTGCTGGAACGCATCCGCGGCAGCGTCACACAGCTGCTGGGCGATGCCAATGTCGGCGTCGGCCAGGTCGATACGGTGTTCTTCACCGGCGGTTCCAGCGGCATCCCGGCCCTGCGCCAGAGCGTCGCGGACATGCTGCCCAACGCACGCCACGTCGAAGGCAACATCTTCGGCAGCATCGGCAGCGGCCTGGCGATCGAAGCGAAGAAACGCTACGGCTAAACGCCCTCCCCTGTAGCCGCTGCCGCAGGCTGCGATCGGCCGAAACGGCCGTAGCGATGTCAAAATCGCTGAAGGTCCTGCGGACCTTATCGCAGCCTTCGGCAGCGGCTACAGGGATAGCGTCAGCTCAAACCAACCCCGCCAGCTTCAACTCGCTCTTCAGGTAGGCGTAGTAAATCGGCCCGGCCACCACCCCCGGCAGGCCGAACGCCGCCTCGAACACCAGCATCGCCAACAGCAGTTCCCAGGACTTGGCGCTGATCTGCCCGCCGACGATCCGCGCGTTGAGGAAGTATTCCAGCTTGTGGATAAAGATCAGGTAGCCCAGCGCCGCCGCGGCCACCCAGATCGACAGCGACAGGCCGACGATGGTGATCAGGGTGTTGGAGATCAGGTTGCCGATCACCGGCAGCAGCCCCAGCAGGAAGGTCAGCACGATCAGGGTCTTGGTCAGCGGCAGCTTGACGCCGAACATCGGCAGGACCAACGCCAGGAAGATCCCGGTGAAGAAGGTGTTGAGCAGGGAAATCTTGATCTGCGCGAACACGATGTTGCGAAAGGCCTGGACCAGCAGGTGCAGGCGGTCGAACAGCGCGGCCGCCAGCGGTTTGCGCTTGGTCAGGTCGGGCATGCGCTGCAAGGCGATGATCGCCCCCAGCACCATGCCGATCAGCAAGGTCACGAACATGTGCGCCGCGTCCTTGCCCACCAGCTGCAACTCGCTCAGGTGCTTGCTGGCCCAAGCGCCGATGGCCACCTGGAACTCCGCCGCGCTGGCCGGCAGATAGGAATCAAGGAACGGCGGCAGCTGGCCGCGCGCCTTGTCCACCACCGCCATGAATTTGTCCAGGGAAGCCCCCGGGTTCTCCGCTTCGTGCAGCAGGAAGCTGATGGCGCCGGCGAACAGCAGCGTCAACACGCTGACCACCAAGGTGCCGAGCAGGGCCACCGCCAACCAGCGCGCCCGCCGACCTTCGATCAGCCGTTGCAGTTGCGGGGTGAGCATGTTGACCAGCTCGAACACCAACAGGCCCGCCAGCAGGCTGGGTAATAGCCGCAACGGTATTACCAGCAACAGGCCGCCAAAGATGATCACCCAACTGAACAACAACAGATGACGCTGAGAAAACGTTGGCATACAGCCTCAAACAAACAGCGTGAAAGGATTGGCAGTCTGCCAGCGTTGCACTGGCGATGCGAGGCCGACAGGCGCGGGTTTGCTGGCGATCAACGATACAGGGTGTGTCAGGCAAACCGCCGCGACCGGATCGTGAACAAGCTCGCGCCTGAATGGAAGAAGGTTATTGCTTCTTCAGGCAGGTGCTCATGAAGGTCTTGCGCTCATCGCCCTTGAGGGCTTTGGCAGTGGCGTCGGCGTTGCAGGTCTTCATCCGTTCCTGCGGAGTGGACGGGGTTGCCGCGGCAGCCGGGGTGGCTTTCAGGCAGGTGCTCATAAAGGCTTTGCGTTCATCGCCCTTGAGGGCTTTGGCGGTGGCGTCGGCGTTGCACGTGGTCATCTTGTTCTGCTGGGCGGTGGCGGCAAATCCTTGGGAACAGAGCAGCAGGCCAACCATCAACAAAGGGATACGCAGCGTCTTCATGGAGTTTTCTCCTTGTTACCGCACCGACGGGCGCGGCCTCCAGCGCAGTGTAGACAAACCCTGTTACAGGTTCACCTGTTCTGTAGGCTGGTGCGCCGGTACTGCTCGGGGGTGCAGCCGGCCTGGCGCTGGAACATCGCGATAAACGCCGAGGCGCTGCTGTAGCCCATGTCGAACGCCACCTCCTGGACACTGCGCGCACTGTCCAGCGCCTCGATGGACGCCAAAAAGCGCAGGCGCTGGCGCCACTCGCCGAAACTCATGCCCAGTTCGCGCACGAATTGCCGGGCCAGGGTGCGTTCGCTGACATGGATCTGCCGCGCCCAATCGGCCAGCGCGCGGTTATCCCCCGGGGCGGCCTGCAATGCCTCCAGCACGCCGAGCAAGGCCGGGCTGCTGGCATAAGGCAGGTAACCGTCATGCACCGGCGCCTGCTGCAACTGGTCGAGCATTACCTGGGCCAGGCGGCTGTCCGTTTCCTGCTCGGGGATCTGCACATCGCGCGCGGCGAAGTCCTTGAGGATCGCCTTGAGAATCTCGCTGATAGCCAGGGTGCAAGCCTGCTGCGGCAGCCCCCGGCACAGCTCCGGGGCCAGGCACACGGCGCGGTATACGATCGGTTGCGGGCTGTAGAAGCTATGCTCGGTGCCCGGCGGAATCCAGATGGCGTACTGCGGCGGCGACATGAAGCGCTGGCCGGCGATCTCCATGTGCATCACGCCGTGGGCCGAATACTCCAGGCAGCCCCAGGAATGGCGATGCTCCAGCGCATGGCTGTGGGCGTCGAAATCGGCGTAGCGGAAGTACACCGGGGCCGGCAGACCGCTGAAAGGCAGCAGGTCGATGTGTTTTTTGCTCATGTTGTCCGGATTCAGGGGCGGGTTGTCTGGATCGAAGTATAGGCCTGGATCCAGACAGAGGGATAATCACCCTTCATCAACGTCCTGGTTTTCCTCATGCCATACGCTTATCCATTACTGGCCGTCTTTATCTGGGCCGGCAATACCGTCATCAACAAGCTGGCGGTCGGGGCAATCTTCCCCGCGGAGATCGGTTTCTATCGCTGGCTGCTGGCCGGCCTGTTGTTCACACCGTTCATGCTCAAGGCGGTGCTCGCCCACTGGGCGGTGATCCGCCCGAACCTGGGCAAGATCTTCATCCTCGGCGTGCTGGGCATGGCGGTGTACCAGAGCCTGGCCTACTTCGCCGCGACGCTGACCTCGGCCACCAACATGGGCATCATCCTCTCGCTGATGCCGCTGATGTCGCTGGCCATGGCGATCGCCAGCCTCGGCCAGCGCCTGACGGCCGGCGCCCTGGCCGGTGCCGTGCTGTCGTTTGCCGGGGTGCTGGTGGTGGTGTCGTCCGGCAGCCTCGACGTGCTGCTGGAACACGGCGTGAACTTGGGCGACGCGATGATGCTGATCGCCACCCTGGCCTACGCGATCTACAGCACCCTGCTGAAAAAATGGCAGCTGCGCCTGCCGCCGCTGGTACTGCTGTACCTGCAGGTGCTGGTGGCCGTGGTGGTGCTGTTTCCGCTGTTTCTGGCCTCGCCGAGAACCGGCCTGACCCTGCACAACATTCCCCTGGTGCTCTATGCCTGCCTGCTGGCCTCGATGCTCGCGCCGCTGGCCTGGATGCAGGCGGTGGTGCGCCTGGGCCCCAGCCGCACCACGCTGTTCTTCAACCTGCTGCCGCTGATCACCGCGCTGATTGCCGCCGTGGTGCTGCATGAACAACTGGCGCTGTATCACCTGGTGGGTGGGGTGCTGACCCTGGGCGGGGTGATCCTGTCGGAACGCTGGACCACGGTGCTGGGGCGCAAGGTCAGCGTCGCCTGACAGATCGTCATCGCGAGCCAGCTCGCGCCTGCAAGGGACGGCTCGATCCTGCAGGAACGAGCTTGCTCGCAATAAATCTCAAGACCGCCACATCCCTCTCGGGCTATACCCCCGCCGCCTTCAACCGCTGCGCATGCTCGACGAACAGCCGGATCGGCTCGGCGCCCCGGCCCACCAGCCCCAACGACTGGTTGACGATATCGAAGTGGTCCAGGGGGTAATCGTCGCCAATCACCGTGCCCAGGTGCGAGCTGTAGCGGCCGACCATGCCATCGCACTGCCCGGCCTCGCGGACAAAGGTCCTGGCGAACAGCCGGCAGCTGCGGTTGGTGCCGTCGAACAGGTTGCGCCCGCGATTGGTCTTGCCTGGCTGCAAGGTGCCGGACCAGGAGTAATAGCGCACCCCGTTGACCTCTTCCGGCCCCTGCCCGCCCCAGGTCTCCGGTAGGCCCTGGGGATACTGGCGGTTGAACAGCGCCACGCCCTCGCTGGTCAGCGAGCGGTGCGCGGCATGGATATCCGCCGGCAGCTTCGGCCCGCGATAGCCGGTGTCCAGCCAGCTCATCAGCACGGCAAGCACCCGCAGGATAAAACTCAGCACCCGCCCGCGCAGGGTGTCGATGGAATGGTGGCGCTCGATGTAGTCGGCCAGCTCCGAGCCATGATTGGGCCCGGCCACCGAGGTCACCGAGGCCACCCAGTCCGGGCGCTTGGCCGCGGCATAGCGGGCGGTGAGCGCCCCCTGGCTGTGGCCGATCAGGTTGACCTTGTCGGCGCCGGTTTCGCGACGGATCTCCTCGATCCGCGCCAGCAACTGCTCGCCGCGCACCTCCGTGGAATGCAGCGGCGAAACCTGCACCGCAATCACCGTGGCCCCGCCGCGACGCAACGCCGACTCGATGCCGAACCAGTAGGAGTACAGCACCAGCCGGATAAACCCCAGCATGCCGGGGACCAGGACCAGCGGGTAACGCGTGGCAAGCTCTTGGGGCATGGAAACATCCTTGTGATCGGACTTGTATCAGGGACCGCGGCGCCCGAGGCTGGATGCGACAGCAGCCAAGAGCATCGACAGCCAAGATGACAGCTTCGCGACCACTGTATGACATTCCCCGGAGTCTATGACATCGCCCCGCCACTCCCCGGCGCCCGGTCTGGAGGAGCGAGCTTGCTCGCGAAAAAATCTCCCGGTCACCGAGGCCACCCACTATTTCAACCCCACCACCCCCGCCACGATCAGCCCCACCGACAGCAGCTTGACCAGCGTCAGGCTCTCCCCCAGCAAGGCAAAACCGAGGAACACCGTGCCCAGGGAGCCGATGGCGGTCCAGATCGGGTAGGCGATGCTCACCGGCAGTTCCCGCATCGCCAGGGTCAGGAAGTAGATGCCGCCCAGCGCGGCCAGCACCGTCAGCAGCGACGGCCAGAGCCGGGTGAAACCCTCGGCGTACTTCATGCCCATGGCGAAGGTGACTTCGAAGGCGGCGGCGATCAGCAAGAACAGCCAGGCCATGTCGCCTCCTCAGAAGGTCCGCGCCAGCGCCAGCAGGCGTTGCTCGGCTTCGGCGCAGGACACCTGGAACGTGCGCTCGGCCGACTCCTCGCCTTCGGCCGCGACCACCGTGACGTCCTCGATACCGATAAAGCCCAGCGCGGTGCGCAACCACGGATCGGCGTGGTTCATGGCTTCCAGTTCGCCACCCGGGCCGAAGCCGAAACCGCCGCGACTGGTGACGATCAGCGCTTTCTTACCCCGCACCAGCGGCTCGTATTGAGCGATGCCGTTGTCCTGCACGGTATTGAAGGTCAGGCCCAGGCGCACGATCTGGTCGACCCAGGCCTTGAGGCCGCTGGGCACGCTGAAGTTGTACATCGGCGCCGAGATCACCAGCAGCTCATGCTCCAGCAACTCCGTCACCAGTTCGTCGCTCAGGGCCAGGTCGGCCTGCATCGACAGGGGCCGCGCCTGCGGCTCGGGATAAAACGCCGCGGCGACGAATGCCTCGCTGACATGGGGCAGCGAAGCGCGGCCGACTTCCCGACGGGTCAGTTGGCCCTGGGGATGGGCCTCGAGCCAGGCCTGGAGAAAGCGCTCCGTCAGCCGCCGCGAATGGGAGCGTTCGCCACGGGGGCTGCCATGTACTGCTAGAATTCTGCTCATCTGTCATTCCTCATCCTGGATCATTCTGGAAGACTGTGAAAAAGCCTTCCTGGGCAAGGAATAAAGCTATTGATGCCGGCTCCCGGGAACAAATGAGCAATAGTTGATCAAGGTGAATTCATTTCATCCATAAGGTAGCCCTTTATGTTTGCCAACCTGCCGCTGACCGCTTTGCGCGCCTTCGAATCGGCGTCCCGACTCCTGAGTTTCAAGGCCGCCGCCGAGGAACTGGCGGTCACACCCACGGCGATTTCCCACCAGATCCGCTCCCTGGAAAGCTGGCTGGGCGTGCCGCTGTTCGAGCGCCTGCCACGCCAGGTGCGCCTGACCGAATGCGGCGAGCGCCTGTTCCACAGCCTGCACGGCGCCTTGCTGGAAGTGGCGCAGAGCGTCGACAGCCTGCGCCCGCAACGCAGCGGTGCGAACCTGATGATCTCCACCACGCCGGCCTTCGCCGCGCTGTGGCTGGTACCGCGCCTGGGGCGTTTTTATACCCGGCACCCGAATATCAACCTGCGCCTGGACACCAACTGCGAGGTCATCGACCTGCAGCAGGACGCGAGCGTCGACCTGGTGATCCGCTACAGCCTGGACGACTACCCGAACCTCTATGGGTTGTGCCTGTTCGACGAGTGCTTCGCGGTCTACGGCTCGCCGGAACAGGTGGCCCAGGCCCGCCAGCAAACGCCGACGCTGATCAGCGTGCGCTGGCACAACTCCAAGCTCTATGCCCATGGCTGGCAGGCCTGGTGCGACAAGGCGCAGGAAAGCTGGATGGAGGATCGCCCGGTGTTTCGCGAATACGACGAGGAACACTACGCGCTGCAGGCGGCCATTGCCGGCCAGGGCCTGGTGCTGGCCAGCAATATCCTGGTGTCGGAGAGCGTAGGCAGCGGCCTGCTGGTGCCCTATCGCCCGGAAATCCATGTCGACGGCGCAGGCTACAGCGCCTTGTGCGTGCCCGGGCGTGAACGGCATCCGCCGGTACGGGTGTTTTTCCAGTGGCTGCGCGAAGAAGCCCAGGCGGCCGGACATCCGATGCTCGCCGCCGGTTGACGCCCATTGGAGACCCGGTAGGAGCGAGCTTGCTCGCGATACGGTTCACGCGGTCATTCAGGGACAGCGCGTTATCGTTTGTCGCGAGCCAGCTCGCTCGGCCTCAACGGGTCGGCTTGACCGCCACCGGCGCCTTGCCCGAGCGCATCTGCTCGAGCAGCGGCGCACACTGGTTCGGCTCGCCGCCGCTCGGTGCCACCAGCGCCAGCAACCCGGCCGCCGGCCCGGCGATCACCCCCAGCGCCACCATGCCGGCGCCGCGCAACATCAGCGGTACGGCCTTGACCCCGGCCTCCGGCTTGATGAACTTGCCTTGCACATAGAGCGGCGAGCGCAGGGAGAACAGGCGCAAGCCCTTGGATTCCGGAGTGATGGTCAGGTCCAGTTGCTCGCTGGCCATGTTCGCGGTGCCGTCGATGTAGACGATCGCGTTCTCGGTATCGAACACGAACAGGCGAGTGGTGGCCAGGCCGGTCTTGATGCCGAAGTCGGCGGCGGCGCAATTGATCTTCACTTCCTTGTCGCCAAACATCTTGCCGATCACATAGTTGCCGACGTTGAGCCCGGCGATCTCCATCAGGCTGCGGCTGATGGCGCCGTCGTTGATCAGCATCTTCAGATCGCCGTTGGCGCTGCCGAGCAGGGCCGCCACCGAATTGCCGCGCCCGGCGAGATCGGCATCGCCGTTGAGTTCGCCGAAACTGGTTTTCATCAGCTCGAAGCTCGGGAACAGCTGCTTGAGCTTGAAGTTGCGCGCGGTCAGTTTGGCCCGGCCTTCCAGCGGCGTAGCCTGGCCATTGAGGCGGATCTGCGCGTCCAGCTTGCCGCCGGCCACGCCGAAACGCAGCGGTTCCAGGCTCAGGCGACCGTCGTCGAGCACCAGGTGGGTGTACAGGTCGGTGAAGGGCAAATCAGCGCTTTGGACGATGCGCTTGCCGGTGAATTCGACATCGGCGTCCATGTCGCGCCAGCGCTCGGTGCGGAACTCTTCCACCGGCAGCACCTTGTCCGCCGGTTGCTTGCTGTCGCCGCCACGGGCCTTCTGCTCGGCATTGGAGTCGGCACCGATCAGCGGCGCCAGGTCGCTGAACAGCAACTGATTGGACACCAGCGCACCGGTCAGCTTGGGCCGCGGCTGGCTGGCGACGTAGGTCAGGTTGCCGTGAATGTCGCTGTCGCCGATCTTGCCGTTGAAGTCTTGGTACTGGAACTTCGCCCCGGCCGGATCGCGCAACTGCACACTCAGGTGGCCATCGGTGGCATAGGCCGGCGAATCCGGCAGGGTCACGCCGGTCAGCGGGTACAGGTTGCTCAGGCTGGTGCCGGCGAGCTTCATGCGCAGATCCAGCGCGCCGAGGTTGAGCGGGTCGGTCAGGGTGCCCGCCAGTTCGACGCGGGTATCGCCGATCGTTGCCTGAACCTGCAGCGGGAACGGCTTGCTCGCGTCCTGCAGCGCCAGCAGGCCGCCGATCTTGCCGGAGCCGACCAGGGCCTGGCCGTGATATTGCCCCTTGGCCTTGAAGGCAAAGGCGTAGGACTGGGGAGCTGCGCCCTTCTCCTCGGCTTTCTTCGCCGCCTTGTCGCCGACGATGTCGCTGAACGGAATCGGCTTGCCCAGCGGATCGATCAGCAGGTCGAGGCGGGTTTTCAGGCTTTGGTCATTGAGGACGACATGCCCTTTGTCGAAGCCGATGGCGCCGATGTCCACCACCCAGTTGGAGGGTTCGGCATCCGGGTCTTGCGGGTCGAACCGGAAGGTCCAGTTGGCGCGGCCGTCGGCCAGGCGCTCGAGGGCGGCGTTCGGCTCGGTGAGGTCGATGCGCGGAATGCGCACGCGCTGCGCCAGCAAGGCCAGGGGTGAAATACGCAATTCGACGCGCTTGAGGCTGACCATCTGCGGCGCCTTGGACCACTCGGGGTTACCCAGGGTCAGGTCCTCGGCCACCACGTGCGGCCACGGCACCCAGGCCCGCCAACCGCCTTCGTCGAGCTCGCGCTGCCAGATCACCGCCAGGTTGCCGTTGATGGCGAAGGGGCGATGCAGTTCTTCGGAGACTTTTGCATTGAGTGGCGGCTTGATCCGGTTCCAATCGAAGAACGCGATGATCAGTACCAGCACGGCCAGCAGCAGGAAAAGGCTACCGACTGTCCAGGCGAGAATTTTACGGGTGCGCGTCATGCACAGGGCTCCTGACTACTGACGGGCGCCGGGATAACGACGCCCCTGTGAACTGCCGGGGTTGAAATCCACCGGTCATGAAAACTACGACTGACAAACGGCCCGCAGGTTTAACCCAACGCCGCGAATCAGACACAAAAGCCAGGATTTTTCTGACCGAAGCGCCAGCTTGGCGTTACCGCCGCCGCACTTTTGCGAGGCGCAGATGGGTCGAAAATACCCACCCCGGTGCAAAACCCTTCTCTGGAAACACCCGTTCTAGAGCCTTCGGGCCGAACAATCAATTCTGTTGATTATTACCATTGTCTTTATGAACTTTTATATCGATTTAGCGCGCGTAACATTGGCTCCGTACCCACTTTATCGCCCTCCCAAGGAGCAACCATCATGAAACGCCAATTACTGCTTAGCCTGACCCTCTCGATCCTGGCAGCCAACGCTTTCGCCCTGCCAGCTGCTGAACAGGCTACCCCACAAGTCAAAGCAAGCACCTCGGTATTCACCCAGACCCTGGCATCCGACGGTAGCGACCGCACTCCACAAGGCCAGACCCTGGCGTCCGACGGCAGCGACCGCACCCCACAAGGCCAGACCCTGGCGTCCGACGGTAGCGACCGCACCCCACAAGGCCAGACCCTGGCGTCCGATGGCAGCGACCGCACCCCACAAGGCCAGACCCTGGCTTCCGACGGCGGCGACCGCACCCCACAAGGCCAGACCCTGGCTTCCGACGGCGGCGACCGCACTCCACAAGGCCAGACCCTGGCTGAAGACGGCTTCGATCGCACTCCCCTGGGCCAAGCTGTAGCTGAAGGCGGCCGTGATCGCCTGGAAGAGAAAGGTCTGGTTTAAGACGGCAACGACCGTTTGGCCTAACGCAACCCAGCTGTGAGTCAAGCCTATGATGCCTCTACAAAAAAGCCCGGTCCCTGGATCGGGCTTTGTTTTTTCCTGAGCCGCGCCGTTTTTTCTGCACGCACCGCTCCGCTCCGAACCTCGCCTTCAGCCCACCGCCCCCCACCAGGTTCGACGCCGGCAAAGTTGATTTGCTAGAGTGCGCCGCTCTCTTGATCAGAAACCAGTCAGCCGATGCTGCCCCGCGCCGAACAGAAACAACAGACTCGCAACGCTCTGATGGACGCCGCCCGCCACCTGATGGAATGCGGCCGCGGATTCGGCAGCCTGAGCCTGCGCGAAGTGGCAAAAACCGCCGGCATCGTGCCGACCGGTTTCTACCGGCATTTCGCCGATATGGACCAGCTCGGCCTGGAACTGGTCAGCGAAGTCGGCCAGACCTTCCGTGAAACCATCCGCCTGGTGCGCCATAACGAATTTGTCATGGGCGGCATCATCGATGCCTCGGTACGGATCTTCCTCGACGTGGTGGCGGCCAACCGCTCGCAGTTCCTGTTTCTCGCCCGCGAGCAGTACGGCGGTTCGCTGCCGGTGCGCCAGGCGATCGCCAGCCTGCGGGAAAACATCAGCGCCGACCTGGCAGCCGACCTGACCCTGATGCCCAAGCTGCAACACCTGAACATCGCCGACCTGACGGTGATGGCCGACCTGATCGTCAAGAGTGTGTTCGCCACCTTGCCGGACATCATCGACCCGCCCGCGCAAGCCCTGCCCGAACACCTCACGCCCCAGGCGAAAATCACCCAGCAGCTGCGTTTCATCTTTATCGGCCTCAAGCATTGGCAGGGGCTGGGCAGCACCGAATAAGCCCGCCGCTTCGCTCAACCTTCCTCCAGCGTCTCATCTACCCGCTATGGCTTGCGCCAGAGCGGCGCTTTGCCGCGCATCAAAAAACAGCACAACGCACCAACTCAGTGCTATAAATCAGCTCGAATCCTGAATTTGTAACAAAATAAAACATAAGCCTGCCCCATTTTCAGGCGCTTCCCACCTGTTTCCGATCAGACCGGGCGATTGGCAAGGCACTTGCTCTACACCCTGCATCGCTCATAGCTGGAAGCCTTCAAATGCTGGTGATTCATCGCAGAATCGCGCCGCAACCCGACTGGTCCGCCGAGTTGCACCTGACCTTCGAAGCCCGCAGCAAAAGCCGCTTGCGCTGTTTTAGTGCCGACGGCGAAGACGTCGGGCTGTTTCTGGAGCGTGGCCAGCCGCCGCTGCACGACGGCGAATGCCTGCAGGCCGAGGATGGCCGGATCGTGCGGGTCTGCGCGCGTCCGGAAACCCTGCTGCATGTCACCTGCCGCAATGCCTTCGAACTGACCCGCGCCGCCTATCACCTGGGCAATCGCCACGTCGCCCTGCAAGTCGGCGATGGCTGGCTGCGCCTGCTGGACGACTATGTGCTCAAGGCCATGCTCGAACAGCTCGGCGCCAGCACCGCAACCATCGAGGCGCCGTTCCAGCCGGAACACGGTGCCTACGGCGGCGGCCACCATCATTCCCGCCACGGCGACGAGGATTTCAACTACGCGCCGCGACTGCACCAGTTCGGCGTCCGCCCGTGAATCCGGCCTGGGCCTTGCTGCGCCTGGCCAGCCCACAGCTGCCGATTGGCGGCTACAGCTATTCCCAGGGCCTGGAAATGGCCGTGGAACAGGCCACGGTCAACGACCCGCACAGCGCCCGGCGCTGGATCGGCGACCAGTTGCTGCTCAACCTGGCGCGCTTCGAAGCGCCGCTATTGCTGGCCCATTGCCAGGCGGCCGCGGACGAGGACTGGGCGCAATTGCTGCAGCTGTGCCAGGCACATCGCGCCAGCCGCGAAACCCGCGAACTGCACCAGGAAAGCCGGCAAATGGGCTATTCCCTGCAACAGTTGCTGAACGGCCTGCCCGAGCTGGATGCGCCGGCCCGCGCCTTTCTCGAGCAGATCGCCGAACCGCACCTGGCCCTGGGTTGGGCCCTGGCCGCGCGGGCCTGGCGGATCAGTCCGCAGGACGCCCTGGCCGCCTGGCTGTGGAGTTGGCTGGAAAACCAGCTGGCGGTGCTGATGAAAACCCTGCCCCTGGGCCAGCAAGCCGCCCAGCGCCTGACCAGCGAACTGCTGCCGCTGTTGCAACAGGCCCAGCGCAATGCCTCGAACCTCGACCCCGGACATTACGGCAGCGCCGCTTTCGGCCTGTCCCTGGCGTGCATGGCCCATGAGCGCCAGTACAGCCGTCTGTTCCGTTCATGAATCCTTTTACTTTGGCGTTTTTTACTTTGGAGAAGCATATGAACGCACAACCTCTGCGTGTCGGCATCGGCGGCCCGGTGGGTTCCGGCAAGACCGCCCTGACCCTGGCCCTGTGCCTGGCCCTGCGCGAACGCTACAACCTGGCGGTGGTGACCAACGATATCTACACCCGCGAAGACGCCGACTTCCTGGTGCGCAACGAGGCCCTGGCGCCCGAGCGCATCATCGGCGTGGAAACCGGCGGCTGCCCGCACACGGCGATTCGTGAAGACGCCTCGATCAACCTCGAAGCGGTGGATCAGCTGAACCGGCGTTTTCCAGGCCTCGACCTGATTCTGGTGGAGTCCGGCGGCGACAACCTGTCGGCGACCTTCAGCCCCGAGCTGTCCGACCTGACCATCTACGTGATCGACGTGTCGGCAGGCGACAAGCTGCCGCGCAAGGGCGGCCCGGGCATTTGCAAGTCCGACCTGCTGGTGATCAACAAGATCGACCTGGCGCCCCTGGTCGGCGCTTCGCTGGAGATGATGGATGGCGATACCAAGCGCATGCGTGGCGGCAAGCCGTTCGTCTTCAGCAATCAGAAGACCGGCCAGGGCCTGGAGGAAATAATCGCCTTTATCGAACGCCAGGGCCTGCTGACCGCGGCCTGATCGCTCTATTCACCCAGATTAACAAGGAAGCCTGTCCATGACCCTCAAACGTATTCTCGGCACCCTCGCCCTGCTGCTGACTCCCGCCCTGGCCTTCGCTCACCCGGGCCACGGCGACAATGGCCTGATGGCCGGCATCAGCCACCCGATCGGCGGCCTCGACCACCTGCTGGCGATGGTTGCGGTCGGCCTGTGGGCCGCGCAGCAGCAAGGCGCGGCGCGCTGGGCACTGCCCTGCACCTTCGTCGGCACCATGCTGATTGGCGGCGTACTGGGGTTTGAAGGGCTGAACCTGCCGGCCCTGGAAAGCGGGATCGCCGCGTCGGTCCTGGCCCTCGGCCTGGCCGTGGCCCTGGCGGTGCGCCCACCGCTGAGCCTGGCGGTAGCCACCACCGCGCTGTTCGCCCTGTTCCACGGCGTGGCCCATGGCCTGGAACTGCCGGACATGTCCAGCCCCTGGAGCTATGCCGCGGGCTTCGTCGCTGCCACCGCGGCACTGCACGCGGCCGGTTATGCCGTGGTGCGGGTCCTGCCACAGGCCGCCGCGCCGCTGGTACGCCTGGCGGGCGCGGCGTCGGCACTGACCGGCGCCTGGTTACTGGCAGGCTGAGACTGTCTCTGTAGGAGCGGCCGGTCGACGCTCGATTGCCCACGATGCGTTCTTGGAGACAGATCGCGTCGTCAGGATCGCGAGCAAGCTTCGCTCCTACAAGCAAACGTCCACCGGCGCGTACCACGATCCCCGGGGCCTTCTCTGCTACCATGTCGCGCATTCCACCCTGCCGTGACGACGCCAGCCAATGCCCGATGTTTCCAGCCCCGTATCCCCGTCTGAATCGACCGCCCTGTTTACGGCCGTGCAGCAGCATTTCCACACTGTGATCGTGCCGCTCTGGCAGGGGCCGGGCTGGAATCCGGAACTGGCGTTGCCCTTCGAGGCGCTGGACGCCGAGCATGCCCCGCTACCGCCGCAACGTTATCGGGCCATGGCCTGCGCCCGGCAGCTGTACCTGTTTTCCAGCCTGATCGGCGATGGCCGTACGCCGCTTGCCCAAGAACGCGCCGCGGCGCTGTTTCGTTCCCTGCAACGGCACTTCCACGACGCCGAGCACGGCGGCTGGTTCTACAGCATCGATGCCCAGGGCACGCCGCTGGACAGGCGCAAGGACCTCTACACCCACGCTTTCATCATCTTTGCCTGCGCCCATTACTGGGCCAAGGTCCGCGAGCCGCTGGTGGAGTCGGTGCTCAATGCCGCGCTGAAAGTGGTGGCCGAGCGTTTTGCCAGCGGCGACGGCCTGTACGAGGCGGTCCTCGCCGAGGACTGGTCGTCCCTGGCTTCCGGCCCCTTGCAGAACCCGCTGATGCACCTGGCCGAAGCCTTCCTCGCCACCCTGGCCGTGCGTGACGACGCCGCCGTGCAAGGCACATTGCTGGCCCTGTGCGAGGCCATGCAGCAGCGCTTCATCGAGCCGCAGCATGGGCTGATGATGGAGAAACCGCTGGGGGCTGTGGATAACTGGTTCGAGCCGGGACACCAGTTCGAATGGTTCTTCCTGCTGCAATCCTCGCCCCTGCTGCGTGGCTGCCCGTTGCACGCCTCGCTGGAACGGGCCTTTGCCTATGCCGAGCAGGTCGGTGTGGATAACCACAGCGGCGCGGTGAGCGGCATGTTGAGCATTGAGGGCGCTGTGCTCGACCCGACCCAGCGCATTTGGGCCCAGGCCGAATACCTGCGTGCCCTGACCTTGCGCCAGGGCAGCGCCGGGCGCCTGCAGCGCCAGTTGCTGGCGCTGCAAAAACACTTCCTGCATGCCAAGGGCTGGAACGAATGCCTGGACGCCCATGGCGTACTCAGCCGCCGGGACATGCCGTCGACCACGCCTTATCACCTGGCGACCTGTTATCTCGGGCTGGCCGAATACTTCGGCTGACCTTCAACCGCTATCGCGAGCAAGCTCGCTCCTACAGGATCGCGCGGTCCGTTGTAGGAGCGAGCTTGCTCGCGATCGAGCGCCTGCGCTCAGTAAGGCCTCAGGCAATCCACTTGCGATCCCCGGTAAAGCTGATGGTCAGCCAGCGCGCAGCGTCGGCCGGGCCGAGGGCTGTGGATATCTCCTCGCGCAGTTCATCCAGGGTCGCCACGCCGTGCAGGGGATAACCCGCCGGCAGCACGATGTGGATCTCGATGAAACGCGCCCGGCCATGCTTCTGCACATAAGAGATGTAGTCGTCGAAACCGTGGGTGGCCTTGGCGGCGTCCATCACGCTGCGCACCTTGTCGTCCAGTTGGTCCGGAGCGATGCCCAGCACGTCGCGCAGGGCCGGGCCGAGGATCTTGAACGCCGGCGGCAGCATGCTCAGCGCCAGCACGATCAGGATCAACGGGTCGACATACACCGCCCACTCCCCGTGCCCGTATTGCTTGAGCAGCAGGGCCGTGACGAAACTGATCAACAGCCCCACCGACAGCATGGCGTCCACCAGCCAGCTGATGTTGTCGAACTGGATCAGCGATGACTTGAGCTTGCGGTTGCGGTGCCGGACGTAGAAGAAATAGCCGAACTCGACGACGGTGAACACCGCCGCATAGACGATCACCAACCCCAGCTCGATCTCGCGCCCGCCATTGATAATGCCGAACACCCCATTGAGAAACGCATAGATGGCGATCAACAGCAGGAAGCTGCCTTCGATCAGCAGCACCATGGGTTCCAGGTGCCAGAAGCCGAACTGGAAACGATGGTTGCTTTCCTTGGCGATCAGCTTGGCGGTGATCAGCATCAGGACTTTGATGAAGGTGGCGATCAGCGAAAAAAATCCATCGAACAGGATGGATTGGGCGCCAGAAACAAAACCTGTGACTATCCCGGCGATCGCCACGGCGAACATCAGGATGGTCGATTGTTTGAGCAGTGCCTGCTCACCTCGGTTACTCACATTTGCTCCTCGAAAACCTTTGAAATCGCGGCCTTGCCGCAAGGCCGCGGTGGGTTGCGGAGCGGGAGTCTACCTTGTGCGGGCTGATTCGGGCCTGAACGGCTGTGTTGCCAAACGCATCAGGCGAGGTGTGTAGCCGCTGCTGCAGGCTGCGATGGTCCGGGCCACGTTGGTCGCAGGACCTTCAGCGATCTTGAGATCCTGCGACCGGTTCCCGGTCGATCGCAGCCTGCGGCAGCGGCTACAGGCGGAACATTCAGCCCTTGGCGTTGCGCTCGATGGCGAAGCCGGCCCAGGTCTGGCTTACCGGCATCAGCTCCAGGCTGTTGATATTGACGTGGGCCGGCGTATTGAGCACCCAGAAGATGGTGTCGGCGATGTCCTGCGGCTGGATCGGCTCGGCACCGGCGTAGGTGGCGTTGTAACGCTCCTGGTCGCCTTTGAAGCGCACCAGGGAGAACTCGCTTTCGCACAGGCCCGGCTCGATGTTGGTCACCCGCACACCGGTGCCTTGCAGGTCGCAACGCAGGTTCAGGGAGAACTGTTTGACGAACGCCTTGCTCGCGCCATACACGTGGCTGCCCGGATACGGATAGTTACCGGCGATGGAACCGAGATTGACGATGCCGGCGCCGCGGCCATGGGCGATCAGCCGTGGCAGCAGCAGGCGGGTGCTGTACATCAGGCCCTTGATGTTGGTGTCGACCATGGTGTCCCAGTCGTCCAGGTCGCACTTGGGCGCCGGGTCGACCCCCAGGGCCAGGCCGGCGTTGTTGATCAGCCCGCGCAGTTTGGCGAAGGACGGCGGCAGGTTGGCGATCGCGTCTTCCATGGCCTTGCGGTCCCGCACATCGAGCACCAGGCCGTGCACTTCGGTCTGTTTCGACAGCTCGGCGCACAGGGCGTTGAGACGCTCTTCGCGGCGACCGGTCAGCACCAGCGACCATCCGGCCTCGGCAAAACGACGGGCACAGGCTTCGCCGAAACCGGAGGTCGCGCCGGTAATAAACAGAGTGGAAGTCATGGTGTTCTCCTTGCTGGGCGTCGAACCGCCGTGGAAATGAAAAATCGTTTCGCAGCATGCCCGGCCTGAATCGCAGCGGCAACCGGAGGTTGCTCCGCCGGGCTAAGTACTGCTCCCTGTAGCCGCTGCCGCAGGCTGCGATCGAGCTCGAAGAGGGCGTGCTCTTCAAGATCGTTGAAAGGCCCTTCGGGCCTTATCGCAGCCTGCGGCAGCGGCTACAGGGATTGGAGCTGTACAAAAAACGTTCGATTGGCGCAAAGCCTCAATCTGCCTAGCCCGCAGCCATATGCACGCACCTTATCCACAGGACGCTCCACAGTCTTTGGGGGCAAGTGTAAAAGTCTGCAAGCCGCTATCCACAGGGGCTGCAGGCGGTTTTAGAAAGTTTTTTGCTTGACCCGGGCACGGTGTCCATGCAGCCCCGGTCGACGAAGGCGACCGGGCGATCAGGCGAGGGATGGCTTCAAGCCAGTAACGACGCTGCCTGGGCGAGTCTTTCCAGAGTTTAGTCACAGACTTATCCACAGGCTTGTCCAGGGTGTTTTCGCCCTTGGCCTGCGACAATAAAAAGGTTGACAACGGCTGCCCAAGGTCCGGCCAAAACGCCTGATCAAAAAACAACCACACGCCTGGAGGCCTCGCCGATCAAGGCGTCCAGCCAGCTACTCCCACGTTACCCACAGCCAGTTCCACAGCAAACGGGGACAAGTCAAAACCGTGGCAAAACAACTATTTGCAGCGTCTTTATGCCGCGTTTTGCCAGCTTGCGCAGAATGTTTTCCACAATTTTCGGCTTCGGCTGTGGACAAGCCCATCTCCCCTCTGTAGCGAGCTTGCCCGCGAAGAACCCGAGAACGACGCGCACATCCAGACAGCCAGCGTCATCGTTGACAAGCATCGCGAGCAACCGAGCGTCGACCGGCCGCTCCTGCAAGATCAGGGGGACAAAAATGCCCCGGCGGCACGGGCCGGCGGGGCAGGTTTCATCCACGGTACGCGGGCTCAGTGCCCGCCCAGATAGGCGTTACGCACCTCCTCGTTGACCAGCAGTTCCTTGCCGGTGCCGCTCAGGCGGATCTCCCCGTTGACCATCACATAGGCCCGGTCCGACAGCTTCAGCGCGTGGTTGGCGTTCTGCTCGACCAGGAAGATGGTCATGCCGGTGGAGGCCAGCTCGCGCAGGGTAGCGAAGATCTGCTTCACCACGATCGGCGCCAGCCCCAGGCTCGGTTCGTCCAGCAACAGCAGCTTGGGTCGGCTCATCAGCGCCCGGGCGATGGCGAGCATCTGCTGCTCGCCGCCGGACATGGTCATGGCCCGCTGGGTCCGACGCTCCTTGAGCCGCGGGAACAGTTCGAACATGCGCTGCATGTCTTCGGTGGCGTACTTGTCGCCGATGGGGATGGTGCCCATCAGCAGGTTCTCTTCCACCGTCATGTCCGGAAACACCCGGCGCCCTTCCGGCGACTGGGCGATGCCGTTGGAGGCGATGTAGTGCGAGGACTTGTGGGTGATGTCCACACCGCGATAGATGATCTGCCCGGACTCGGCCCGCGGCTGGCCGAAAATCGACATCAGCAGCGTGGACTTGCCGGCACCGTTGGAGCCGATCAGGCTCACGGTTTCACCTTCGTTGATGTGCAGCGAGACTTTCTTCAGGGCCTGGATCGGCCCGTAGTACACGTCCAGGTCCTTGAGTTCGAGGATGGGTGCAGTCGTCATACCAGCTCCTCTTCGTCCGCACCCAGGTAGGCGGCAATCACTTTCGGATCGTTGCGGATCGCTTCGGGCCCGCCCTCGGCGATCACGTTGCCGTGGTCGAGCACCACGATATGGTCGGAAATACTCATCACCATGCCCATGTCATGTTCGATCAGCACCACGGTCAGGTCGTGCTCGTCGCGCAGCAGCCGGATCATCGCGCTGAGCGCTTCGGTTTCCTGGGGGTTGAGGCCGGCGGCCGGTTCGTCGAGGCAGATGATCTGCGGCCGGGTGCACATGGCGCGGGCGATTTCCAGGCGGCGTTGCTGGCCGTAGGACAACTCGCCGGCCAGGCGGTTGGCGCAGTCCACCAGGTCCACCACTTCCAGCCAGTAGAAGGCGTGGTCCAGCGCATCGCTTTCGGCCTTCTGGTAACCCTTGGTGTTGAGGATGCCGGACAGCAGGTTGCGGTTGACCCACATGTGCTGGGCCACCAGCAGGTTCTCCAGCACCGACATTTCCCTGAACAGGCGAATGTTCTGGAAGGTCCGCGCCAGGCCCGCCCGGTTCACCAGGTGGGTACCGCCGAACATCTTGTAGAACAGCCGGCTGGCAAAGCGCTTGGGCGACACGAAGTCGGTCACCCGGAACGGCTCGCCCAAGAGCTTGATGACGTTGGTCGGCGTGCCCCGGGTATTCAGGGCGATATGCCCGCCCGTGGCCTTGTAGAAACCGGTCAGGCAGTTGAACACCGTGGTCTTGCCGGCGCCGTTGGGGCCGATCAGGGCGAAGATGGAGTTGCGCTTGACCTCCAGGCTGACGTCGCTCAGGGCCTTGATGCCACCGAAGTGCATCATCAGGTTCTCTACCTTCAGGATCACTTCATCGCTCATGATGCGCTCCTCTCGGTCAGGGCACCCTTGCGCGGGGTCACGCCGGTGCGGCTGATACGAATCAGGCCGCGGGGTCGCCAGATCATCATCAACACCATGAGGATGCCGAACAGCAGCACCCGGTACTCGGAGAAGCTGCGCAGCAGCTCCGGCGCCACGGTCAGCACGAACGCCGCGATCACCACGCCCACGGTCGACCCCATGCCGCCCAGGACCACGATGGCCAGGATCAGCGCCGACTCGAAGAAGGTGAAGGACGAGGGGTTCACAAAGCCCTGGTAACTGGCGAAGAACACCCCGGCCAAGCCAGCGGTGGAGGCGCCGATGGTGAAGGCCGAGAGTTTCACCAGCACGTGGTTCAGGCCCATGGCGCGACAGGCGATCTCGTCTTCGCGCAGCGCTTCCCAGGCCCGGCCGACCGGCATGCGGGTCAGCCGGTGCTTGATGTAGAGCACCAGCAGCACCACGATGAACAGCACGATATAGATGAACAGGAACTTCAGGTTGGGGTTGTATTCCAGGCCGAAGAACTCGTGGAACGGCACCCCGCCATCCTTCGCCCGCCGTCCGAACTCCAGGCCGAAGATGGTCGGCGACGGCACTGGCATGCCGTTCGGACCGCCGGTGAAGGACAGCCAGTTGTTGAGGACCAGGCGGATGATCTCGCCGAAGCCCAGGGTCACGATGGCCAGGTAGTCACCGTGCATGCGCAACACCGGGAAGCCGAGTATGCACCCCGCCAGCGCCGCGGCGAGGGCCGCCAGGGGCAGCACGGTCCAGAAGCCCAGGCCCAGGTACTGGTAACCCAGCGCCAGGCCGTAGGCACCGATGGCGTAGAACGCCACGTACCCCAGGTCGAGCAGCCCGGCCAGGCCGACCACGATGTTCAGCCCCAGGCCCAGCAGCACGTAGATCAGGCCGAGGATGACCACGGTCAGCAGGTACTTGTTGGCGAAGAATGGGAAGACGATGGCGATCACGATCAGCGCCGGGATGATCCAGCGCAGCCGCGACTTGTAGTCCGGCGCCCGCACATGCACGCCGGAGCCGCTGCTTTCGAAGCCCTGGAGGATCTTCAGGCCCTTGGGCGTCTGCAGGAACAGGCTCAAGGCGAAGCGGCCGATCATCACGATCGCCACCAGCCAGCCGACACGGGCCGGTTGCAGGTTGAAGCTGTAGCCCTCGAGTACCACACCCACGATAGGACCGAACACGATCAGCGAGATCAGCCCGGCCAGCACGGCGTCGACGACGCTCTTTTTGATATCAATCGGTTTATTGGCAGCAGACATACTTATACCTTCGCCACGAGTGGGCGACCCAGCAGGCCTTGGGGACGGAAGATCAGAATCAGCACCAGCAGCGAGAAACTGAACACGTCTTTGTAGTCGGAGTTGATCAGACCGGAGAACAGCGACTCGGAGATCCCGAGGATGATCCCGCCAAGCATCGCGCCCGGCAGCGAACCGATGCCGCCGAGTACCGCCGCGGTGAACGCCTTGATGCCGATGACGAAGCCGGCATAGAAGTCGAACGTGCCGTAGTTCATGGTGATCAGTACGCCCGCCAGCGCAGCCATGGCGGCGCCGATGATGAACACGTAGGAAATCACCCGGTCGGTGTTGATCCCGAGGATCGAGGCCATCTTGCGATCCTGCTGGGTGGCGCGGCACATGCGGCCGAGCTTGGTGTACTTGATGATGTAGGTGAGCAACGCCATGCCGGCGAATGCCGCCACCAGGATGAAGATCTTGGTGTAGGTGAGCTGGACGAAACCGGTGCCGATCTCGACCTTCCAGGCGCCGGCCAGCAGCGTCGGTACACCTTGTTGCTTGGCGCCCTGGCTGATCTGCGCGTAGTTCTGCAGGATCAGCGAGATCCCGATGGCGCTGATCAGCGGCGCCAGGCGGGTGGAGTTGCGCAGGGGTTTGTAGGCGACGCGCTCGATGACCCAGCCATAGATCCCCGTCACGACGACGGTGAAGACTAGGGTACCGAGAATGAGCAGCGGGAAGGATTCGATGCCGAAATAGGCCAGCAGAGCCAGACTGATTGCCGCGAGGTAAGCGGAAATCATGTAAACCTCGCCGTGGGCGAAGTTGATCATGCCAATGATGCCATAGACCATTGTGTAGCCGATGGCGATCAGACCATAGACAGACCCGAGGGTCAGTCCATTGATCAGTTGCTGCAGGAAAATACCATCCATAACGCAATCTCACGCATTTGAGAGACTGCACACAGCGGATACGACGGCCTGGGGTTCAACCACCCGCGCAACACGACAGTTGTGCAGCTCTACGAGAAAAGACAGGTACTGCACGGACACGCATGCGGCAGGCCTGCGCCCTCCCCTGGAGGATGGGCCGGCCTGCCCAGACGCTCATGTCACTTCTGTTTTTCCAGCTGGTGGTATTTGCCGTCCTTGTCCCACTGGTAAACCACGTAGTCGGAGACTTTCAGGTCGCCCTTGGCGTCCCAGGTCTTCTCGCCCATCACGGTTTTCACCGGGTTGGCCTTGAGCCACTTGGCGGCGTCTTCGCCCTTGTTGGATTTGGCGCCGTTGAAGCCGGCAGCCAGGGCCTGGACCGATGCGTAGGCATACAGGGTGTAGCCTTCAGGCTCGGTGCCGGCCTTGCGGAAAGCGTCGACCACGGTCTTGCTGTCCGGCAGCAGGCGTGGGTCGGCGCCGAAGGTCATGTACACACCGTCGACGTACTGCGGGCCGCCAGCGGTGGTCACCAGCTCGTCGGTGACGATACCGTCGTCGGACATGAACTTGACGTCTTTCAGGCCCTGCTCGCGCAACTGGCGGACCAGCGGACCGGCTTCCGGGTGCAGGCCGCCGAAGTAGACGACATCGGCACCGGCGGCGCGGATCTTGGTGACCACGGCGCTGAAGTCTTTTTCGCCACGGGTCAGGCCTTCGTACAGCACCGGCGTTACGCCGCGCTTGCTCAGCTGTGCCTTGGTGGCGTCCGCCAGGCCCTGGCCGTAGGTGTCCTTGTCGTGCAGGACCACGACTTTCTTGCCCTTGAGCACGTCGACGATGTAGTCGCCGGCGACGATGCCCTGCTGGTCGTCACGCCCGCACATGCGGAACATGGCGGAGAGGCCACGTTCGGTAACCTGCGGGTTGGTGGAGCCCGGGGTGATGGCGATCACGCCCGCTTCGTCGTACACCTCGGAAGCAGGGATGGTGTTGGAGGAGCAGAAGTGTCCGACCACGCCGATCACCTTGTCCTGGTCCACCAGGCGGTTGGCCACGGCCACAGCCTGTTTCGGTTCGCAGGCGTCGTCGCCCTTGACCAGCACGATCTTCTCGCCGTTGACGCCGCCCTTGGCGTTGATTTCGTCAGCCGCTGCCTGTGCACCCTTCATGTACTGCTCGCCAAATGCCGCGTTGGCGCCTGTCATGGGACCCGCTACGCCGATCTTGATGTCGGCCTGAGCAAACGCAGAAACGCCCAACGCAGCTGCCACTGCGAGGGCCAGAAAGCCTTTCTTGTAAAACGTCTGGGACATGAGGTGGTGCTCCAAGGTTTTTTTAGTTGGCACTGCGACTTCACCGATTGCTCAGAGCAAGGGCCGTGCCATTGGTTTTTTATTCTGAAAAAAGTCGCTCTTTTATTGTTATTTCGACTGTTTCGAGCCCTTTTTTATTGGGCGTGCAACCGTCTAAACCGCGGAAGGTAAAACCCTACAAAACATAAGGCGCAACCCGACTGCGCCATCATTGCAACCACGGTGCAAATCAACGTGCAACCAGCCTGTAACAGCCTGCGTAACCGAACTGCACACTACTGGTGCAGGACTGCTACGCCCCGCACCACTACAGGCTAGTCGCTGCGCCGAAAAGCGCCGCATCGCGCAACATATTTCCTCCGTCAGATAACGATCCGCAGGCACTGGCCCGCGTGATACAGCGAGAACCCGGCCTCGTACAGGCAACTGCGCAAGCCCACGCCCGCCAGGGGCTGCATGGGGGCGAAGGGAATCGGCAAGGCCTGAGGGTTTCCCTTACACAGGTAATCGGCGAACGCCTTGCCAACCACGGTGCCCGTGGTCACGCCCCGGCCGTTGTAGCCGGTGACGGCCACCAGACCGGGCGCCGGCTCGAACAGGCGCATCAGGTGATCGGGGGTAAAGGCGATACGACCGGTCCAGGTGCACTCCCACTCCACTGTCTTCAAGTAGGGGAAATAATGCTGCTGCACCCGGTCGGCCCAAGCCTTGAGGAACCAGGCCGGCTTCTGGTTGCCATTGCCCAGGCTGCCCAGCAGCAGACGGCCGTCGGCGTCCCGGCGAATGCTGCTGAGCACCTGGCGAGTGTCCCAGGAGCCCTGCCCCCCCGGCAGGATCCGCTGCGCGGCTTCCTCGGTCAGCGGCCTGGAGGCGACCTGATAGTAGTAACCGGGGAAAAAGTTGCGCCGCAACTCGGTCCAGTCGCCTTCGGTGTAGGCGTTGGAGGCAATCACCACCTGCTCGGCCAGCACCGAGCCCTGCGCGGTCTGTACCGACCAGCGCTGGCCCTGGCGTTCGAGACGGGTCACCGGCGAATGGTCGAACAGCTGGCCCCCCAGGTCGACCGCGGCCTTGGCCAGGCCACAGACATAGGCCATCGGATTGACCGTGCCGGCCCGGCGATCGAGCAAGGCGGCGGCGATCTTCCTGGTGCCGGTGGCGGTTTCACAGGCCGCCCCGGTCAACAGCTCGACCGGAGCACCCCGGCGTTTCCACTGGGCTTCCCGGCTACGCAGGTCGGCCTCGCCCCGGGCGTTGTGCGCCATGTGCAAGGTACCTTCGCGGCGCAACTGGCAATCGATGCGGTATTTGTCGATCAGGCTGAACACCAGGGCCGGCGCCGCCCCCAGCATGCGGTTGAGCTGGCTGCCGACCGCCTCGCCGAAACCGACTTCGATCTCGTCCGGCGGGATCCACATCCCGGCGTTCACCAGACCCACGTTGCGCCCCGAACCACCGTGACCGGTGCGATGGGCTTCCAGTACACAGACCCTCTTGCCCTGCTCCAGCAGGTGCACGGCGGCCGACAGGCCGGTAAAGCCCGCGCCGATCACGCAGACATCCACCGTGACCTCGCCCTGGAGCGGGGCATTGTCGGGCCTTTGCGGCGTCAGTTTTTCCCACAGGCATTCTTCGCGTAACGGCATTGCCAGACTCCGAAATCAACGAACCACAGACCATGAACCACAGACCATGAACCAGCACCTCCCTGTAGCCGCTGCCGCAGGCTGCGATCGACCGGCACGGTCGCGGCGAACTGAAGGCCGCCGCAGGCTCGACAGGAGATTGGGAACCAAGCTCCTTCGGAGCTTGTCGCAGCCTTCGGCAGCGGCTACAGCGCCCGGCAAGCGGGCGCGATCAATGCCGACTCAATCGAAGGTAATACCCTGCGCCAACGGCAACTCCAGCGAGTAGTTCACGGTGTTGGTCTGCCGACGCATATAGGCGCGCCAGGCATCCGAGCCGGACTCGCGGCCGCCGCCGGTTTCTTTCTCGCCACCGAAGGCGCCGCCGATTTCCGCGCCGCTCGGGCCGATGTTGACGTTGGCGATGCCGCAGTCGCTGCCCACCGCCGACATGAACTGCTCGGCCTCGCGCACATCGGTGGTGAAGATGCAGGACGACAAGCCTTGCGGCACGGCGTTATTCAGGCGCAGCGCTTCGGCGAAATCGCTGTAGCCCACCACGTAGAGAATCGGCGCGAAGGTCTCGCTGCACACCACGTCGCTCTGCTCCGGCATCTCGACGATCGCCGGCGACACGTAATAAGCGTTGGGGAACTGGTCTTCCAGCTGGCGCTTGCCGCCGAACACCCGGCCGCCCTCGCTCAGGGCCTGCTCCAGCGCATCCTGCATATTGTCGAAGCTGTGCTTGTCGATCAGCGGGCCGACCAGGTTGCCTTGCAGCGGATGGCCGATGCGCACCTTGGAATAGGCGGCCTTGAGCCGGGTGACGATTTCGTCCTTCACCGATTCATGGGCAATCAGCCGGCGTAACGTCGTGCAGCGCTGGCCGGCGGTGCCGACGGCGCTGAACAGGATGGCGCGCACCGCCATGTCCAGGTCGGCGCTCGGCCCCAGGATCATCGCGTTGTTGCCGCCCAGTTCGAGGATGCTGCGGGCGAAACGCGCGGCGACTTTCGGCGCCACTTCGCGGCCCATGCGGGTGCTGCCGGTTGCGCTGATCAACGCCACGCGCGGGTCGTCCACCAGCGCTTCGCCGGCGTCGCGCCCACCGATGATTACCTGGCTCAGGTATTCGGGGGCATCGCTGAAGTTCTTCAGTACACGTTCGAACAGCGCCTGGCAGGCCAGGGCGGTCAGCGGGGTCTTTTCCGAAGGCTTCCAGATCACCGGGTTGCCGCAGACCAGCGCCAGGGTGGTGTTCCAGGCCCAGACCGCGACCGGGAAGTTGAACGCACTGATCACCCCGACGATGCCCAGCGGGTGCCAGGTTTCGCGCATGTGGTGGCCGGGGCGCTCGGAAGCGATGGTCAGGCCGTACAGCTGGCGCGACAGGCCGACCGCGAAGTCGCAGATGTCGATCATTTCCTGCACTTCGCCCAGGCCTTCCTGGGTGATCTTGCCGGCTTCCCAGGACACCAGCTCGCCGAGGTCGGCCTTGTATTCGCGCAGCACTTCGCCGAACTGGCGCACCAGTTCGCCACGACGCGGCGCCGGCACCTTGCGCCACAGCTCGAATGCATGCTCCGCGCGACTGACCTGTTGCTCCACCTCGGCCGCGCCCTGCCAGTTCACGGAGGCGATGCGGCTGCCGTCGATGGGTGAATGCACGGGCTGCTTGCCCGATTGATACAGGGCCGGGTTCACACCAAGACGATCAAGCAATGCGGCAACCATGGGTCACTCCTTACAGATGGAAAGCAAAAAAATCGTAGCCGCTGACACGGCTATTCAGATCTGTAGTTGTAGCCGGCCCGAGACTTGCCAACAAACGACGATTAGGCGAGATATCATTCCGTTTATTCATGCTGCGCAGTCGAGACAAGAACAAGGAACCCTCGATGCTGAACAAACGCTACCTGCCCTCGATCACCGCCCTGCAGTGTTTCGAGGCCGTCACCCGGCACCTGAGCTTCACCCGCGCCGCCGAGGAACTGAACCTGACCCAGAGCGCAGTCAGCAAGCAGGTCGCCCAGCTGGAAGAACTCCTGCAGCACCTGCTGTTTCGCCGGGTACGCCGGCGCCTGCAACTGACCCCGGCCGGCGACCTGTACCTGGTGGAGGTGCGCAAGATCCTCTCGCAGATCGAGATGTCGACCCATTACCTGCGTTCCTACGGCGGCGAAACCGAAGTCCTGCGAGTGTCCACTCCATCGACCTTCGGTGCGCGCTGGCTGGTGCCGCGCCTCAAGGGCTGGCGCCTGCGCCACCCGCAGATCCACCTGGACCTGTGCAACGAGCAGGAAGCCGACGACTTGCTGCAGGGCCGCAGCGACATGGCGTTCTACTTCGGCCAGGGCTCGCGGCCCGGTACCGAATGCCTGAAGCTATTCGGCGAAGAGCTGGTGGCGGTCTGCGCCCCCGGCAGCCTGCCGGACAAGCCGTTCACCGACCCGACGCAACTGGCCGGACTGGTGCTGCTGCAGCTGGCCTCGCGGCCGCAGGCCTGGCATGACTGGTTCGACAGCCAGGGTTACCACACCGAGCACAGCTATCATGGCCCGCGCTTCGAAACCTTCTATATGTGCATCCGGGCCGCCCAGGTCGGCTGCGGCGTGGCCCTGCTGCCGCGGTTCCTGGTGGAGGAAGAGCTGGCCGAGGGCAAGCTGGTGCTGGCCTGGGACTACGCGATGCCCAGCCACGATGCCTATTACCTGGCCTACCCTGAACATGCGGCAGAAGTGCCCAAGGTGCGGGAATTCGTACGCTGGATGCTGGAACAGATCGACAGCCCGACGCCGGCCTGATCCGGCAGGGGAGCCAGATGGACGCCATCGCGAGCAAGCTCGCTCCTGCAAGAGCAGCGCAGCACCTGTAGGAGCGGGCTTGCTCGCGATAAGGCCGGCAGCCTCCCTATGCAAAAAACGCTGGCAAAACCCACAGTGGATATGCGCCACTACTGCCTTCATTGAACAAGCTGGAAAGCCGCGCCCTTCATCGCGGCCAGCATGGAGATTCCCGTTATGAGCGAGAGTGTGTTTGCCGATCGCATCGTGCAGAACCTGCTCGACACCGACTTCTACAAACTGACCATGATGCAGGCGGTGCTGCACAACTACCCCAATGTGGAAGTCGAATGGGAATTCCGCTGCCGCAACAGCGAGGACCTGCGCCCCTACCTGGCGGAAATCCGCTATCAGTTCGAGCGCCTGGCCGACCTGAGCCTGAGCGCCGACCAGTTGAGTTTTCTGGAGCGCATCAGCTTCCTGAAACCGGACTTCCTGCGCTTTCTCGGGCTGTTCCGCTTCAACCTGCGTTATGTGCATACCGGTATCGAGAACGGCGAGCTGTTCATCCGCCTGCGCGGGCCCTGGCTGCATGTAATCCTGTTCGAAGTGCCGATGCTGGCGATCGTCAGCGAGGTGCGTAACCGCTATCGCTACCGCGAAGTTGTCCTGGAACAGGCCCGCGAACAGCTGTATCGCAAGTTCGACTGGCTGAGCGCCAACGCCAGCGCCGATGAATTGTCGCACCTGCAGGTGGCCGACTTCGGCACCCGCCGACGCTTCTCGTACCGGGTCCAGGAAGAAGTGGTGAACGTGCTCAAACACGACTTCCCCGGGCGTTTCGTCGGTACCAGCAACGTGCACCTGTCCCGCGAGCTGGACATGAAACCCCTGGGCACCATGGCCCATGAGTGGATCATGGCCCACCAGCAACTGGGGCCACGGCTGATCGACAGCCAGATCGCCGCCCTCGACTGCTGGGTCCGCGAGTACCGCGGCCTGCTGGGGATCGCCCTGACCGACTGCATCACCACCGACGCCTTCCTCAACGATTTCGATCTGTACTTCGCCAAGCTGTTCGACGGTTTGCGCCATGATTCGGGCGATCCGATCGTCTGGGCGGAAAAAGCCATCGCCCATTACCTGAAACTGGGCATCGAGCCGATGAGCAAGACCCTGGTGTTCTCCGACAGTCTGACGCTGCCCAAGTCCCTGGAGATTTTTCGGGCGTTGCGTGGTCGGATCAATGTCAGCTTCGGTATCGGCACCAACCTGACGTGCGATATTCCCGGTGTCGAGCCGATGAGCATCGTGCTTAAAATGACCGCCTGCAATGGCCAGCCCGTCGCCAAGATCTCCGACGAAGCGGGCAAGACCCATTGCAAGGATCCCAACTTCGTCGCTTACCTGCGCCACGTTTTCCAAGTACCTGCCGCCCTTTCTGGCACATCAAGCAAGGAGTGAATCATGCAAGCCGTACAGCGTGAGATTGCTGAACAGCTCAAGGTCCAACCCCCCTTCAAGGACCAGGCCGATCTCGAGGCAGAAGTCGCCCGGCGGGTCGCGTTCATCCAGCAATGCCTGCTCAATTCCGGGCTCAAGACCCTGGTGCTGGGCATCAGCGGTGGCGTCGACTCCCTGACCGCGGGCCTGCTGGCCCAGCGGGCGATACGCGAACTGCGCGCCAGCAGTGGCGACCAGGGTTATCGTTTCATCGCCGTGCGCCTGCCGTACGACGTGCAGTTCGACGAACACGAGGCCCAGGCCTCAATGGACTTCATCGAGCCCGACGAGCGCCACACCGTGAACATCGGGCCAGCGGTCAAGTCCCTGGCCAATGAAGTGGCGGCCTTCGAAGGCCATCAGGCGGTAACCCGGGACTTCGTGCTCGGCAACACCAAGGCGCGGATGCGCATGGTCGCGCAGTACACCATCGCCGGCGCCGCCCACGGCCTGGTGATCGGCACCGACCATGCCGCCGAAGCGGTGATGGGCTTCTTCACCAAGTTCGGCGACGGCGCCTGCGACCTGGCCCCGCTGAGCGGGCTGGTGAAGAACCAGGTGCGCGCCATTGCCCGGTATTTCGGCGCGCCGGAGTCGCTGGTGGAGAAGATCCCTACCGCCGACCTCGAAGACCTGTCTCCCGGCAAGCCGGACGAGGCGTCCCACGGCGTGACCTACGCCGAGATCGATGCCTTCCTCCATGGCCAGCCGGTGCGCGAGGAGGCGTTCAAGATCATCTGCAACACCTACAACAAGACCCATCACAAGCGCGTGATGCCGTTCGCGCCTTGAGGTGATGAGATGACGCAAAAACCCGCCGCGGGAAATCCTCGGCGGGCTTTTTGTTGTGCATTGGCCGGGCTGGCGCTATCGCGAGCAAGCTTCGCTACAAAAACTGTGGGAACGAGGCTTGCCCGCAACCGCCCGCCCACAAAAAAGCGCCCCGAAGGGTAATGCCAGTCAGTTAAGCTGACTGGCATTTTTATTTTTGATCGGATACTTCGGCGATTTGAGCCGGATGGCCCGTGGATAAGCACGCTCTTCCCGGCGATGTGGCAAGACATAGTGCGGGGTCGAGGCATGCAATTCGGCGAGATATTTGGGGATGTTCCCTGAGCGATCCGCAGAAACCCCGTTGATAAACCCCAGGATCGCCCAGGTGCAGGCGGTGAAGCTCAGTTCGCACGGATGGATGCCCGGACAATGGCGGCTCATTTCCACCATCTGATAACGCAACAGGTTGTAGCCCAGCAACACACCCCACAACTCTTGTTCGATCATCTCGGGCGTCTTGCTACGCAGCGTGTAGCTGCTGTTGAGCAGTGTCTGTTTCATCTCCCTGAACCCTAATTCGATCTCCCAGCGATGGCTGTACAGGTCGACGATTTCATCGGATGGGAAGCGCAGCGGGTCGGCCATTGACGTCAAAATCTGACAGACCTTGCCCTTGACGGTTTTGCTCAGGAGCCTTGCAGTCAGGCGCTCCGGCAATCCCGGCCATTGCTTGCGGGCCTGCGGCGAAGTGTTTAACGAGACCACCGCATCCTGACGGCCCAACCGCTGAATCACTTCGTACTGCGCCCCTTTGCGTAACGGCATCAGCCAATGCCGCTCGGTGCCGGCCTGTTGCCACTGATGCAGCAACCCCAGGGAGTAAAAACCGCGATCGAACAGCGTCAGCGAGTGATCCGGCGTGGTGTCGATCAGTTGCTCTGCCAGCTTCATTTCGTTGCTGCGATAGCCGTCAAAGGCACTGCCGATCAACAAATGACTGGTCAGCTCCATTTGGCAAACCATGCGTACCTGAGGAAAACCGGTATCGCCATGTTGATTGCTGGCGGAGTCGTAACGCGCACGGTTTTCGGGTGTATCGGGCGTTCGCCAGACGACGCCATCGACCCCCAGCAAACGCAACCCGGCCCAGGTCGGATGGCCGGCCGCTTCATGCCAGCTTTTCTGTGTCAGATCGAAGACTTGTCGTACGGCCTCGCTGCCCAATCGCCGACGGGCCTGGACTACGGCGCTGGGCGCGACCAGCGGACGTTGCCCAGGCAGCATGATGTTCATGCGACTGACCACATCCCACGCCGACATGCGCCGAAAAAACGCCATGGAGATGACGCACCAAAGCATCATCTCCAAGGGCAAACGGCGCTTGCGCAGAGTGGCCACACCAGCCTGTTCCAGGGCCTGCTCGACCAGAGAGGGGTCAAGCAACGAGTCCAATCCCTCAAGCGAATTGGGGGTTGAGACGATGTTGTGGGTCAGTTCCAGTGCCCGAGCCAGACGCATAAAAAAATCCGATGCCTATTCAGGCATCGGATTTTGATTTCTTGCGGCCAAAGGTCAAGCAGAAGGGCTTAACTGATCGGCATTACCCCGAAGGGCGCTTTTTCATCACGTGGGATCAACCGATCACTTCAGCACCACGGCGCCTTTCATCATCGAGTTGTGGCCCGGGAACGAGCAGAAGAACTCGTAGCTTTCGCCCGCGGCCAGCTTCGACACGTCGAAGGTCACCGAGTCTTTTTCACCAGCACCGATGATCTTGGTGTGGGCGATGACACGGCTGTCGTCTGGTTTCAGGTAGTCCTTGTCGATGCCGGCAGCCATGCCGTCGGTCGCGATGCCGGCCATGTCCGCACTTTTGCTCAGTACCCAGTTATGGCCCATGACGTTCTTCGGCAGGCTGCCGGAATGGGTCAGGTTCACGGTGAAGGTCTTGCAGCTCTTGTCGATGGTGATTTCCTTCGTGTTGAAGGACATCTGGTCGGTGGAGTCGACATCGACCTTGCATTCGGCGGCCATCAGCTGGCTGCTGGCCAGTGTCAACAGGGATACCGCAACGAGTTTGGCAAACATGGTGAATCTCCAAGGCAGGGTTAACAAAATCCATCTGAATCCATGAGGGTGAAGACTGCCTGAATTTTTCACAAGTTCCTATGATTCAAATCAAGAAATTGTATACAACTTTGCGCTATCGGCCTGATCGAGAGAATCAAACAGCCAGCCGACTGCCGCGGACCTATGCTCGGCGCACATCACCATCGGAGTGTCTGCCATGCACCTCAACAGCCTGTTCCGCAGCCTGCTCGCCGCTTACGCCTGTGGCGCCAGCGGCACCTATGAAAGCCCCCGCCGCGAGGATTGACCCTTGGAGCGCGGCCGGCCAGCCATTACTCTGTGGCCCTCACCGACCATGGAGTAAAGCATGTCTTTAGCGTCTGTATGCGTGTTCTGCGGTGCCAGCACCGGCACCCACCCGGCCTACCGCGAGGCCGCCGAAGCCCTCGGGCGCCATCTGGCCGAACGCAAGCTGACCCTGGTCTATGGCGGTGGCGCCGTCGGCCTGATGGGCCTAGTCGCCGACGCGGCCCTGGCGGCCGGCGGCGAAGTCATCGGCATCATTCCCCAGAGCCTCAAGGACAAGGAAATCGGCCATCCGGGCCTGACGCGCCTGGAGGTGGTCGACGGCATGCACGCCCGCAAGGCACGCATGGCCGAGCTGAGCGACGCCTTTATCGCGCTGCCGGGTGGCCTGGGCACCCTGGAAGAATTGTTCGAGGTCTGGACCTGGGGCCAACTGGGCTATCACGCCAAGCCCCTGGGGCTGCTGGAGGTGAATGGCTTCTACGAGAAACTCACGGGTTTTCTCGATCATATCGTCGGCGAAGGCTTCGTTCGCGCCCCGCACCGTGACATGCTGCAAGCGAGCGATTCGCCGCGCAAACTGCTGGATGCGCTGGAGGCCTGGCAACCCACGGTAGCCCCCAAATGGGCCGAGCAAAAACCCGATTAACCGCCAGCCCCCGATACAAGGCAGAATACGCGCCGCTCAACCTCACCTTCGACCCCAGAGGATCGCCCATGGCTAAACCCAATTACTCCTTCGCCAAACGTCAGCGAGACCTGGCAAAGGAGCAGAAGAAAGAGGAAAAGCTGCAACGCAAGAAAGCGGCCGCTGAAGAAGCCGGCGCACCGAGCCCGGAGACAGAAGACGAAGTGGCCGTCGATGACGCCAATGCCGTAGACGATCAGGCCCCCAAGGCCTGAGACCCGCCAGGCCCGATACTCCCATCAGGCCCTCGGGATCTGGGGTCGGCCATCCGCTGCCGACCCTCGGATACCCAATGCTTTGACAATCGAATCGCGATAACCCTGTGGCAGGTTGGCCGGTAGCTGGTCCGCTGCGAACAGGCCGACTTCCTTGTGCTCGTGGCTGACGGTCGGCACAAAACCGCCCAGGAGCCGGCAGCGATAGGTCGAGATAAAGACATGCTTGCCGGGGATGACCTCGAACAGGTACCTGTAAAACCTGTAGCCGCTGCCGAAGACTGCGATAAGGTTCGAAGAGCCTCCCTGTGGCTGCAGAGCACGGCCGCCACGCACCCGAGCGCAGCCTGCGGCAGCGGCTACAGAGAGATCCGTTCATTCAGCGGCATCACCGTCACCCGCACTTCCGGGTCGTGGCTGCCGCCGCCGAGAATCACCCCGCGCAACGGCGAGACATCGGAAAAGTCCCGGCCCCAGGCCAGGGTGATGTGCTCCAGCGCCGGCTGCACATTGTTGGTCGGGTCGAAATCGACCCAGCCGAGTACCGGGCAGAACACCGAAACCCAGGCATGGGAAGCATCCGCGCCGATCAAGCGTGGCTGCCCCGGTGGGGGCTGGGTCAGCAGATAGCCGCTGACATAACGCGCCGCCAGGCCGCGGGAACGCAAACACGCCAGCATCAGGTGGGCGAAGTCCTGGCAGACCCCGCGCCGCCGCTCCAGCACCTCCACCAGCGGCGTCGCCACCTGAGTGGCTTCGGCATCGAAGGTGAACTCGCTGAAGATCTTCTCCATCAACGCCTGTACCCCGAGCAACAACGGACGCCCGGCGGGGAAACAGCTTTCGGAAAAATCGACGAAGCTCTTCTTCAGGTGCACATAGGGCGACTCGAAGCGGTAACGACATGCCTCCATCAAGGCCGCGGACAACGGCCGGCTGCTGTAGGTCAGCGCACTGCGGGTGGCGTCCCAGGGCAATGAGCGGGTGAAATCCAGCGCAGGCCGGGCCAGCACCTCCACCGTCAGTTGCGCATTGACCAGCAGCTCGTCATGGGGGCGCTCGAACGCCAGCCGGGTCAGCGGGTTGCCGAACACATCCAGCTCGTCGCGGCGGGTGGTGGGCTCGGGGCTGATCAACAGTTCCTGCTGGCTGCAATGCTGCCAGGCGCAGGCCCGCGGCCACAGGTGCGCCAGCTGCTGGGCCAGGGACACCGGGCTGTCGTAGTGGTAATGGGTATCGTGGAAGATCTGGTAATGAGCGCTCATCAGACGGACACCGTTTGTTGGCTGACATCGTCGACATGGGCGAAATGCCGCAGCGCCAGGCGGTCGGAGACCTGCCCGCTGGCATCGGCGATTTCTTGCAACAGATCGGCCAGGCCTTCGAGCGCCGCGCGCACGCTGGCTTCGCCGAACAGCGGGTTTTCCAGGCAACCCAGGTCGAAGCGCGACAGGCGCCCCACCAGCTTGGGCAAACCGGCCTCGCGCGGCACGCCGAACTCGTCGTTCAAGCGATTGAGGGTCCGGGTCACCAGCTTCAGCTGGAACAGCACCGCGTGGGGGTTCTGCTCGTCGAGCAGCAACAGGTCGAGCACCGGGATCAACTGCGCCACCGCCAGGTAGCGGGAACGGTAGGTGATGCTGCTGTTGCCCAGTTCCAACAGCCACTCCAAGCCGGCCTGATCGAACGCGGTGGCGCTGTGCAGGAAGGCCGAAAGGCTGCTGCTGAGGAACTGCAGGCGCTCGATGCGCCGGCCGATCATCAAAAAGCGCCAACCTTCGTCGCGGGTCATGTCGTCCAGGGCGAAGCCCGACAGCGCCGCCAGGGACATCACCAGGCGGTTGAGGAAGTCCAGCAACTCGCCGAAGTCCGGCTCGCCGGCTTCCAGCGCCAGGGCTTCACGCTGCAACTCCACCAGCGCCTGCCAGTTTTCCCGCGAGAGCTTGCCGCGCACCTGGGACGCTGCCCACTGCAGGCGTTGCAGGTTGGAGCGCAGGCTGAAGGACCAGTCGTCCCCCTGCAAGGCCGCCAACAGGCGCTCGGGCAGTTCCCCCTCGTCCGGCAGCAACATCAGGCTTTCGCCCAGGTCGACCGCCGCCTGCAAGGCCTGCGGGTCATCGCCGTCGACATAACGCGCCAGCATGATCCGCAACAGCCGCGCGCTGCCATCGCAACGCTCGCAGTAACGACCGAACCAGAACAGGTTTTCCACCACCCGCGACGGCAGGTACGGATCGCGCCGCACCAGCTCATGCACGCCGATGGTCCGCTGGCCCTTCCACTGTTCGCCGCTGGGCGCTCGCTCGCCGAGCACCCAGGTGTCCTTGCTGGCGCCGCCGCGCTGCATCGATACCACTTCGGCATCGGCCTCGGCGGCCACCCGGGTCAAGCCGCCCGGCAGTACCCGGTAACCATCGCGGCTGGCCACGGCATACACCCGCATGCCGATGGCCCGCGGTTGCAGCTGGCCGTCCTCGGCCTGCCAGACGGGCGCCTGGGACAGCTGCGCCAGTTCCTGGGCGACATAGGCATAAGGCCGCGCCCGCATGCGTTCAGCCAGGGCCTGGCGTTCTTTCTCGCACAGGTCGCGGCCGAACAGCGGGGCAAAGCTCTGGGATGGAAACGCCGGCTTGATCAGCAGCTCCGGAAGTTTCTCCAGGGCCTGGGCCAGCACCGGCGCCTCGCCGCACCACCAGGTGGCGACGGACGGCAAAATCAGCGCTTCGCCAAACAGGTGCTCACTGATCTTCGGCAGGAAACCCAGCAGGCCTGGCGACTCCAGCACGCCGCTGCCCAGGGCATTGGCCACCAGCACCCGGCCCCGCCGCACCGCCTCCAGCAGCCCCGGCACCCCGAGGGCCGAATCGGTGCGAAGTTCCAGCGGGTCACAGAAGTCGTCGTCAAGCCGGCGCATGATTGCGTGGACCCGCCGCAGGCCGCTCAGGGTCTTGAGGTAGACCGTGGCGTCGCGCACCGTCAGGTCGCCGCCCTCCACCAGCGGATAACCAAGCTGGCGCGCCAGGTACAGGTGCTCGAAATAGCTTTCGTTGAAACGTCCCGGGGTCAGCAGCACGATCAGTGGTGCTTCGTCGTCCCGGGGCGCCTGGCGGGCCAGGGTTTCCTGCAGGGTGCGGAAGAAGCCGGCCAGGTGCTGCACCTGCAGGTCGCGGTACAGGTCCGGAAAGGCCCGGGACACGATCATGCGGTTTTCCAGGGCGTAGCCGGCACCGGACGGTGCCTGGGTACGGTCGGCGGTGACCCACCAGCGCCCGTCCGGGGTGCGCGCCAGGTCGACCGCGTACAGGTGCAGGAAGGCGCCATCCGGTGGCTGGATGCCCTGGCACGGCCAGAGAAAGTTGTTATGGCCGAAGACCAGCTCGGCCGGCAGCAGGCCTTCGCTGATCAGCCGCTGGGGGCCGTACAGGTCGGCCAGGACCGCATTGAGCAAACGCGCCCGCTGGGCGATCCCGGCGGACAGCTGCTGCCACTCATCGGCGGCGATCACATGGGGCAACAGGTCCAGCTCCCACGGCCGGTCGGCACCCTTGGGGTCGGCGTAAACGTTGTAGGTGACGCCGTTTTCCTGGATCTGTCGGGTCAGCAGGGCCTGGCGCTGCATCAACTGCGCCGGCGTGCTGCGCTGCAACTGGTCATACAGCCGGCGCCAGTGCGGACGCACCGCGCCGCTGGCGTCGAGCAGTTCGTGGTAAGTACCCGTCGTCAGCGGGTAGTGGTCAAGCAGGTCAGGCATGGAGAGCTCGGCAGACGGCAAGGTCAGTCAGATTAACGCAGACACGTGACACCCGGATATGCGAAACATCCGGGCGTCGCGTCTGCTTTAGAAACGTCGCAAATCGAGTGTCATCGGCAACTCGTCGTTGATCGTCAGGCTCGGCACCGACAAGGTGCCAGGGCTGTGCCCCAGGCGGAAGAAGCGCGCCATGCGCCGGCTTTCGGCCTCGTTGGCATTCACCGGCAGGCTGTCGTAGTTGCGCCCGCCTGGGTGGGCCACATGGTACTGGCAACCGCCCAGGGAACGCTGCATCCAGGTGTCGAGCAGGTCGAATACCAGGGGCGCATGCACCGGGATAGTCGGTTGCAGGCAGTTGAAGGGCTGCCAGGCCCGATAGCGCACCCCGGCGACGAACTCCCCGACCCGCCCGGTAGGCTGCAGCGGCACCGCGACGCCGTTGCAAGTCAGCAGGTAGCGCTGCGGCGCCAGACCGGTGAGCTTGACCTGCAGGCGCTCCAGCGACGAATCGACATAACGCACCGTGCCGCCACCGGCGCCCTCCTCCCCCAACACATGCCAAGGCTCCAGGGCCTGGCGCAGTTCCAGCTCGATACCAGCGACCGCGTAATCGCCGACCTTGGGGAAACGGAACTCCAGGTGCGCGGCGAACCACTCGGCACGCAGCGGATAGCCGGCGGCGTTAAGCTCGACTATGACGTCGGCGAAGTCCTGCTCGATGAAGTGCGGCAACAGGAAACGGTCGTGCAACTCGGTGCCCCAACGCGCCAGCTTGGCCGGTGCGTAGGGCTCGCGCCAGAAGCGCGCGACCAGGGCCCGCAGCAACAGTTGCTGGGCCAGGCTCATGCGTGCATGGGGCGGCATTTCAAAGGCACGCAGTTCCAGCAGGCCCAGGCGCCCGGTCGCACCGTCCGGCGAGTACAGCTTGTCGATGCAGAACTCGGCGCGGTGGGTGTTGCCGGTGACGTCGATCAACAGGTTGCGCAGCAGCCGATCGACCAGCCACGGCGGGCACTCCTCGCCCGGTTCGGGCATCTGCGCGAAGGCGATTTCCAGCTCGTACAACGCATCGTTGCGCGCCTCGTCGACCCGCGGAGCCTGGGAAGTCGGGCCAATGAACAGACCGGAGAACAGATAGGACAGCGATGGATGGTTGTGCCAGTAACTGATCAGGCTGCGCAACAGGTCCGGCCGGCGCAGGAAGGGTGAGTCCGCCGGCGTCGCGCCGCCCAGCACGAAGTGGTTGCCGCCGCCGGTGCCGGTGTGGCGCCCGTCGATCATGAATTTCTCGGTGGTCAGGCGGGTCTGCCGGGCTTCCTCGTAGAGGAATTCGGTGCGCTCCACCAGCTCGTCCCAACTGGCGGACGGCTGCACGTTGACCTCGATCACGCCCGGGTCCGGGGTGACGCGGAAGTTGCTCAGCCGTGGATCGCTCGGCGGCTCGTAGCCCTCCAGCAGTACCGGGCAATGCAGCTCTTCGGCGGTGGCCTCGATGGCACTGACCAACTCCAGGTAATCCTCCAGGCGCTCCAGGGGCGGCATGAACAGGTACAACCGCCCGCCCCGTGCCTCGGCACAGAACGCGGTGCGGGTCAGCCAGTCGGCGGACTGGTCGATCTGCGGCACCCGCTCATCGGCTACGGCCGCTGCGCCGTGTTCACGCAGTTGGGCGCTGTCCGGCAGCTCGGGCAGCTCCTGGTTCGGATCAGTGGGGTGCACATAAGGGTATTGCGCAACCGTTACCCAAGGCTGGGACGCCAGTGGCAGGCGATAACCCAGGGGCGAATCCCCCGGCACCAGCCGGCAATGGGTATCGCGCAGGTACCAGCGGCCGCTCTGCCACTGGTCGCCCCTGGCGGTACGGGCCAGCGGCAGGACCTGGCCGATGACCTTGTCCAGGCCCTGGCTGAATACCTTGCGCAGGCGCACGCGCTCCAGTTCGTCCGCCAGCCGCGAATCCTCGGCGGTGACGTTCTGCGGCAAAGTGCCCTCGCGCCACAGGTAGTAGAAGTTGTCTTCATAGGCCGGGAACACGAAGCGCGGCGGCAGTTTCAGGCGTTCGGCGACGCTGGCCAGGAAACGCCCGGCCAGCTCGCTGTCGGCGCCGTAGTCTTCGTGCTCGTCGGCGACCAGCGTGGCGTTGTGCCAGATCGGCACACCATCGCGGCGCCAGTAGCAGTTCAGCGACCAGCGCGGCAATTGCTCGCCCGGGTACCACTTGCCCTGGCCGAAATGCACCAGGCCCTTGGGGGCGTAGTGGTTGCGCATGCGCTGGAACAGCTCGGCGGACAGCCGGCGCTTGTTCGGCCCGAGGGCCGCGGTGTTCCATTCGGCGCCATCCGGGTCGTCGATCGAGACGAAGGTCGGCTCGCCGCCCATGGTCAGGCGCACGTCACCCGCCAGCAGGTCGGCATCGATCTGTCGGCCCAGGGCCTGGATCGCCAGCCATTGCTCCTCGGTGTAGGGCTTGGTGACCCGCGGCGCTTCCCAGACCCGCTCCACCGACATCTCATGGCTGAACTCGCATTCGCAAGGCTCCACCAGGCCGCTGATCGGCGCCGCCGAGGACGGATCGGGGCTGCAAGCCAATGGGATATGCCCTTCCCCGGCAAACAGCCCGGAGGTGGCGTCCAGGCCGATCCAGCCGGCGCCGGGCAGGTACACCTCGCACCAGGCATGCAGGTCGGTGAAATCCACCTCGGTGCCGGACGGGCCATCGAGGGATTTGACGTCGGCGGTCAGCTGGATCAGGTAGCCGGAAACAAACCGCGCGGCCAGCCCCAGGTTGCGCAGCAACTGCACCAGCAGCCAGGCGGAGTCGCGGCAGGAGCCGGAAGCCTTGTCCAGGGTCTGCTCGGGCGTCTGCACGCCCGGCTCCATGCGGATCAGGTAGCCGATGTCTTCGCTCAGGCGCTGGTTCAGGCCCACCAGGAAATCCACCGCCGGCATCGGCGTGCGGTCGATACCCTCGAGGTAAGCCTTGAACTTCGGCGTCAGCGGCAGGGTTTCCAGGTAAGGCGCCAGCTCGCGCTGCTCGTCGGCGGCATAGGCGAAGGGGATTTTCTCCGCATAGGGCTCGAGGAAGAAATCGAACGGATTGAACACCGCCATCTCCGCCAGCAGATCGACTTCAATGCGCAGCTCGTCGGTCTTTTCCGGGAAGACCAGGCGCGCCAGGTAGTTGCCCTGGGGGTCCTGCTGCCAGTTGATGAAGTGCTGTTCGGGCTGGACCTTCAGCGCATAGGAGAGAATCCGCGTGCGGCTATGGGCTGCCGGACGCAGGCGAACGATCTGTGGGCCGAGTTCGACCGCGCGGTCGTAGCGGTAATGCGTGACATGGTGCAATGCGACATGGATCGACACGGCGTGCCTCCTGCGGACCTGGACGTACACGAGAGCGCGCAAGACTTATGCCAGGGCACCCGTTCCGGCGCTTCCGCCAACGACTGTGGGCAGTACAGCACCAAAAGCGAGCGGCGTGTGCTTTGGCGTGCGCAGGGTTGCACATAAATGTGGCGACAGGATGTAACCGGCGGTCAGCGCACCCGCTTCAGACCGGCGTCCAGTTGCTGCAAACGCCGGCGTTTGCGCGCGGCCACTTGCAGCACCTTGAGCCCGCGCTGGTAGCGCCGGGTGCTCATCAGGTGCAGGCCGGTCAGGGGGATGCACAGGACCAAGGCCGGAAAGAGGTGCTGGCGGGAATCCAGCAGGACCAACAGCGCGCACGCCAGGCAGAACACCAGCGCGCCGAACAAGGCCCAGGCCCCGCGCGGGTAGCCGCGGATCACCAACAGGAAACACAGGCTCATCAGCAGGCCAACGCCCAGCATCGCCATCGCGGCGTAGTTGGCGACCTGGAAGTCACGGGGGAAATACAGGTGGGGCACCTGCGCGGCGGTCAGCGAAATGCTGAAGACCGTTGTCATCATCACCGCGATATGAATCACCCCGAAGCGTCGTACATAAGGCTGCCAGGCGAACCATTCGGCGGTCTTGAGAAGCAGCAGCTTGTCTTCGATCTGCTGTTGTTGCGGGGTTTTCCTGCGACGTAACACGCTGCTCTTCCTTGAATCGGTGCCAATCCTGGGCGCACCTTAACAAACCCGAACGGCGAAATGCACAACGCCAACCCTGGGGTTGGCGTTGTGCCTGTACCGCAGTTGCCTTAGCGGGGCACGACCGGTTTGCGGGTCGGTTTCTTGCCTTTGCCCTTGGCCGCATCCGTGCGCTCCTTGGCGGCCTGCTTGTTGCGGGCCATCGCGGCGGCCTTGGCCTGTTCGCGCTTGTCCCACGGGTTGCCGCCGTCGCTGCCACGCGGCGGCAGGCCGGTGTGCTGGGTGAGGATCCGGGTGGTTTCCTTGGCCACTTTGTGGCTGCCAGCCGGCGTCGAGTTCTTGCGACGGGCACTCTGGTAGCTGTCGGTAGCCGGCTGGTGCAACGGAATCAGCTGGTGCTTGCCCGGCCCGATCAGGTCGGCGCGGCCCATGCGGGTCAGTGCTTCACGCAGCATCGGCCAGCCTTTCGGGTCGTGGTAACGCAGGAACGCCTTGTGCAGGCGCCGCTGCTCCTCGCTCTTGACGATGGTCACCCCGTCACTCTTGTAGGTGACCTTGCGCAGCGGATTCTTGCCCGAGTGGTACATGGCGGTGGCGGTGGCCATCGGCGACGGGTAGAAGGCCTGCACCTGGTCGGCGCGGAAGCCGTTGCCCTTGAGCCACAGGGCCAGGTTCATCATGTCTTCGTCGGTGGTACCCGGGTGCGCGGCGATGAAGTAAGGAATCAGGTACTGCTCCTTGCCTGCCTCCTTGGAGTACTTCTCGAACATCCGCTTGAACCGGTCGTAGCTGCCGATGCCCGGTTTCATCATCTGGTTGAGAGGACCTTCCTCGGTGTGCTCCGGGGCGATCTTCAAGTAACCACCGACGTGGTGGGTCACCAGTTCCTTGACGTACTCCGGCGACTCGACCGCGAGGTCGTAGCGCAGGCCGGAAGCAATCAGGATCTTCTTCACCCCCGGCAAGGCGCGGGCACTGCGATACAGCTGGATCAGCGACGAGTGGTCGGTGTTCAGGTTCGGGCAGATGCCAGGGAACACGCAGGACGGCTTGCGGCATGCGGATTCGATTTCCGGGCTCTTGCAGGCGATGCGGTACATGTTCGCGGTCGGGCCGCCGAGGTCGGAGATGACGCCGGTAAAACCTGGAACCTTGTCGCGAATCTCTTCGATCTCGCGAATGATCGACTCTTCGGAACGGTTCTGGATGATCCGCCCTTCGTGCTCGGTGATCGAGCAGAAGGTGCAGCCGCCAAAACAGCCCCGCATGATGTTCACCGAGAACCGGATCATCTCGTAGGCCGGGATTTTCTCCTTGCCATACGCCGGGTGCGGGATGCGCTGATACGGCATGCCGAACACGTAGTCCATCTCTTCGGTGGTCATCGGGATGGGTGGCGGGTTGAACCAGACATCGATCTCGCCATGCTTCTGCACCAGCGCACGGGCGTTGCCCGGGTTGGTTTCCAGGTGCAGCACGCGGTTGGCGTGGGCGTAGAGCACCGGATCGTTACGCACCTTCTCCATCGACGGCAGGCGGATCACGGTCTTGTCCCGGGTCATCTTCGGGCTGGCCAGGATCTGCACGACCTTGGCCTCCTGGGGATCCTCGACCGGCCCCTTCTCTTGCTCGATGGCGCAGGCAGCGGTGTCCTGGGTGTTGACGTAGGGGTTGATGATCTTGTCGATCTTGCCCGGGCGATCGATACGCGTGGAGTCCACTTCGTACCAGCCCTGCGGCGTGTCGCGGCGAATGAACGCGGTGCCGCGCACGTCGGTGATGTCTTCGATCTTGTGCCCGTAGGACAAGCGCTGGGCGACTTCGACAATCGCCCGCTCGGCGTTGCCGTAGAGCAGGATGTCGGCGCAGGCGTCGATCAGGATCGAGTTGCGCACCCGGTCCTGCCAGTAGTCGTAGTGGGCGATGCGGCGCAGGGAGGCTTCGATGCCGCCCAGGACGATCGGCACGTGCTTGTAGGCTTCCTTGCAGCGCTGGCTGTAGACCAGGCTGGCGCGGTCCGGACGCTTGCCCGCCAGGCCACCGGGGGTGTAGGCGTCGTCGGAGCGGATTTTCTTGTCCGCGGTGTAGCGGTTGATCATCGAGTCCATGTTGCCGGCCGCGACACCGAAGAACAGGTTCGGCTCGCCGAGCTTCATGAAGTCGTCTTTGGACTGCCAGTTCGGCTGGGCAATGATCCCGACGCGGAAGCCCTGGGATTCCAGCAGCCGGCCGATGATCGCCATGCCGAACGACGGGTGATCGACGTAGGCATCACCGGTAACGATGATGATGTCGCAGGAATCCCAGCCGAGCTGATCCATCTCCGCCCTGCTCATCGGCAGGAACGGTGCTGGACCGAAACATTCGGCCCAGTACTTGGGATAGTCAAATAACGGCTTGGCTGCTTGCATGTCGATGACCGGTATAGGTGTAGATAAGGGCGCGTTTATTTACAGAGAAATTCGCGGGCGCGGAATATAGCACAAAAAATGACCAATTCCGACGACCATGGTCGGAAATCGGTGAGACGCCTATCGCGGGCAAGCCTCGCGCCTACAGGGACACGATGGCCTTGGAGGCGCGCCGCGATCGGGAGGTCGGGCCTTACTCGTCGTCGTCGAAGTTGTAACTGCCCGGCGCGAGGTTCTCGAAGCGGGTGTACTTGCCGATGAACGCCAGGCGGATAAAGCCGATCGGGCCGTTCCGCTGCTTGCCGATGATGATCTCGGCAATGCCCTTGTGCTCGGTCTCGGGGTGATACACCTCGTCCCGGTACACGAACATGATGACGTCGGCGTCCTGCTCGATCGCTCCGGATTCCCGCAAGTCGGAGTTCACCGGGCGCTTGTTCGGGCGCTGTTCGAGGGAGCGGTTGAGCTGGGACAGGGCCACCACCGGGCAGTTGAATTCCTTGGCCAGGGCCTTGAGGGAACGGGAGATCTCGGAAATCTCGTTGGTCCGGTTGTCACCGCTGGAACCCGGGATCTGCATCAGCTGCAGGTAGTCGATCATGATCAGGGCGATGTCGCCGTGCTCACGCACCAGGCGGCGGGTCCGCGCGCGCATTTCCGAGGGGCTGATACCGGCGGTGTCGTCGATGAACAGCTTGCGGTCGTTGAGCAGGTTGACCGCCGAGGTCAGGCGCGGCCAGTCGTCGTCTTCCAGTTGGCCGGAACGCACCTTGGTCTGGTCGATACGGCCGAGGGACGACAGCATACGCATGATCAGCGATTCGCCTGGCATCTCGAGGGAGTACACCAGCACCGCCTTGTCGCTGCGCAGCACGGCGTTTTCCACCAGGTTCATGGCAAAGGTGGTCTTACCCATGGACGGACGGCCGGCGACGATGATCAGGTCGGCTGGCTGCAGGCCGCTGGTCTTCTCGTCGAGGTCGGTGTAGCCGGTGGACAGGCCGGTGATGGAGTTGTCGGTGTTGAACAGGGTGTCGATGCGATCGATGGCCTTGGTCAGCAACTCGTTGACGCCCACCGGGCCGCCGGTCTTCGGACGCGCTTCGGCGATCTGGAAGATCTGCCGTTCGGCTTCGTCGAGGATCTCTTCGGCGGTGCGACCTTCGGGGTTGAAGGCGCTGTCGGCGATCTCGGTGCTGATGCCGATCAGCTGGCGCAGGGTGGCGCGCTGGCGAACGATCTGCGCATAAGCCTTGATGTTGGCCACCGACGGCGTGTTCTTCGCCAGTTCGCCCAGGTAACCCAGGCCGCCGACCTGGGACGTCTGGCCCTCCTTGTCCAGTTGCTCGGACAGGGTCACGACGTCGATCGGCATGTTCTGATCGGCCAGCTTGGCGATCGCGCGGAAGATCAAACGGTGGTCATGCCGATAGAAGTCGCCGTCGGAGACTTGATCGAGCACCCGCTCCCAGGCGTTGTTGTCCAGCATCAGACCACCGAGCACGGCCTGTTCGGCCTCGATGGAATGTGGCGGCACCTTCAGGGCAGCGGTTTGCAGATCGTATTGCTCGGGAGCGGAGATATCGTTCATGGCCACTTGGTTTTTTAGGAAAAGCAGGGGTTGAAAAACTCAGGGTACAGAAAGACAAAGGGCACGACCTGTAAACAGGATCGTGCCCGATGTTACCGGCTAGCTCCCGAGGGTGCCAGCCGACAAGTACTGCTTAAGCTGCTACCACGACAACGCGTACGGTGGCTTCAACTTCGGCGTGCAGGTGCACGGCTACGTCGAATTCACCTACGTTGCGGATGGTGCCGTTCGGCAGACGAACTTCGCTTTTTGCCACTTCAACGCCGGAGGCGGTCAGGGCATCAGCGATGTCGTGGGTGCCGATCGAACCGAACAGCTTGCCTTCGTCACCAGCGGTGGCAGTGATAGTCACTTCCAGCTCAGCCAGTTGGGCAGCGCGAGTTTCGGCAGAAGCCTTTTTCTCTGCAGCCAGTTTTTCCAGCTCGGCACGACGCGCTTCGAACGCAGCCAGGTTGGCAGCGGTAGCAGCGGTGGCTTTGCCGAAAGGCAGCAGGTAGTTACGGCCGTAACCAGCCTTAACGTTTACCTTATCGCCCAGGTTGCCCAGGTTGGCGATTTTTTCCAGCAGGATCAGTTCCATTTGGTAATAACCTCTTAACTTTTAACCTTCACCGTTCGCAGAGCCGTTATCAGCGTCTTTCGGCGCCGAACGACCGCGAAAATCAATCAGGCTGTCGACTATGGCCAACACCACGAGCAACGGATAGATCAGCTGCATAAACAGCAACAGCGTTACGTACAACCCCACCAGCCAGAACCTGGCCAGTCGCCCTTGCGCCACCAGCCCGTGAATCAGGGCCAGCCCGGCGAACACCAGCGGTACGCTGCACAACGGCGTCAGCATCGCCATCTGTGGACCGAGATTCGGTCCCAGCAGCATGCCGGCCAGCAGCAACATCGCCAGTCCCAGCGGGAGCTTGATAGCGCGAAACTCGCGACCAAAACCACCCGGGTTGTACAACAACGCCTGCCAGTAGCGCCCGACAATCAGGCTCAGCACACTGACGACCTGCAACAAAGCCGCTATCAGGCCGGTCAGGACCGGTGCAATCAGTGAGGCAAGACGAGCCTGCTCTTCAACCGACAACTGCTGGTAGAGATCACCGAGGGCCAACGGCAGGATTTTTACCAACTCCTGCGAGAGCATCTCGATCTGGGGGCGGTAAGCCACACCCAGCACTCCAGCAAACACCAGGCCCAGCGCTATGCTGACCAGCAGCACACGGTTCCAGGATTCGCTTGCGCGCAAAACCAACGCAAGGCCCGAAGACCCGAGCAGCACCATGAGTGCGCGTGGATCGTCGGAATACAGCCACCAGAACAGTGCCGGCAGCAATCCCAGGGCGAGGACACCAAGGGCGTCGCTCAAACCGCGCCGCAGGAGCACTAGGCTTCCCGCAGCAGCACCCAACCAATACAACAACGGCAATGCCGCACATCCGGCCACTACCAGAGTGGCCTGCATACGGCCGCGCATGATGAACTCAGCTAAGGCGCGCATGCATTCAATCCCTTACTACTTGTCGACTGCCCGGTCTCAGCGGCCGTGGCTGTCGGTGTAGGCCAGCAGGGCCAGGAAGCGGGCGCGCTTGATAGCGGTGGCCAGCTGACGCTGATAACGAGCTTTGGTACCGGTGATACGGCTTGGAACAATTTTGCCGGTCTCGGATACGTAGGCTTTCAGAGTGTTGAGATCTTTGTAATCGATCTCTTTCACGTCTTCAGCGGTGAAGCGGCAGAATTTACGACGACGGAAGAAACGTGCCATGTAATTGGCTCCTCAAAAGGTCCGTGGATTACTCGTCAGCGTTATCGCTGGCGTCGCTGTTATCGCTGTCATCGCCATCGGCGCTGTCAGAATGCTCAGGACGGTCACGACGCTCACGGCGCTCACTGCGGTTCTCTTCAGCCTTGAGCATCTCGGATTGGCCAGTGATGGCTTCTTCGCGACGGATGACCAGGTTACGGATCACAGCATCGTTGTAACGGAAGTTGTCTTCCAGCTCAGCCAGGGCTTTACCGGTGCACTCAACGTTCAGCATCACGTAGTGAGCCTTGTGAACATTGTTGATTGCGTAGGCCAGTTGACGACGGCCCCAGTCTTCCAGGCGGTGGATTTTGCCGCCGTCTTCTTCGATCAGCTTGGTGTAACGCTCAACCATGCCGCCGACTTGCTCGCTCTGGTCAGGGTGGACCAGAAAGATGATTTCGTAATGACGCATGAATGCTCCTTACGGGTTGTAGCCTGCCACTCAAAAGCGGTCAGACAAGGAGTGAATGACACTTGTGTGTCTTGCCAGAGATAGGCACATATGCGCCTGCCGCAACGGCAAGGGGCGCAATTGTAGAGAAGGGGCAACAGCGGCGCAAGGCAATTGGTGATTATTTGAACAATTGAGCGCCAGGGCACGCCAAACCTGCCGGACGGGCCTGCTCACGATTGCGGCACCTCAGTCGGGCCACCATCGCGAACAAGCTCGCACCTGCATAGCGGGAGGAAACTCAGGCCTTCTTGGCTGCGCTCTTGGCCTTGGCCGCACGCTGGCGCGTGGCTTCGAACAGGCATACGCCAGTAGCCACGGAGACATTGAGACTGCTGACGCTACCGGCCATCGGCAAGCGCACCAGGAAGTCGCAATGCTCACGGGTGAGGCGACGCATCCCCTTGCCTTCGGCGCCCATGATCAGGATGGTCGGCCCGGTCAGGTCCTGGTCATACAGTTCCTGCTCGGCTTCGCCAGCGGTACCGACAACCCACAGACCGCGCTGCTGGAGCTTTTCCAGGGTGCGCGCCAGGTTGGTCACGGCCACCAAGGGGATCACTTCCGCAGCGCCGCACGCCACTTTACGTACGGTCGGGGTCAGGGTCGCCGATTTGTCTTTCGGTACTAGCACCGCCAGCGCACCGGCCGCATCGGCGGTACGCAGGCAGGCGCCGAGGTTATGCGGGTCGGTCACACCGTCCAGCACGAGAAGCAGCGGCGCGCCCTCGGTACGGTCGAGCAACTCATCGAGCATCGCCTCGCCCCAGACCTGGCTTGGACTCACTTCAGCCACGACACCCTGGTGAACGCCTTCGACCCAGGCGTCCATTTCGCGACGTTCGGCCTGACCGACCGCCACGCGATTCTGACCGGCCAGGTCCACCAGCACCTGCACGCGCGGATCGCTGCGGCCTTCGGCCAGCCAGATCTGCTTGACACGCTTGGGGTGGTGACGCAGCAATGCTTCTACAGCGTGCACGCCGTAGATCTTTTCCAACTGACTCATGACTTGGCCTTGGGTTTACGTGCCCCACCGCTTTTCGCCGCAGGACCTGAGCCCGCTTTCGGCGGACCTTTACGATGTTTGCTCGGCTTGCCGGCCCCCGGCTTTCCGGACTTTTCCCCAGACGCCGCTTTACCGCCGCTTTTGGCTTCGGCCAGCAACGCCCGCTTCATTTCACGACTCTTGCGTACCTCGGCGTTTTTCGCCGCGGCATCGCTGGAGCGGTAGGCCTCGACCGGCTTTTCCTTGGCCGGACCACGACGCCCGGCCTTGGCCGGGGCAGGCTCGGCAGCAGTCTTGGCCGGAGGCACATCGACAGCGCCACGTTTTTTGCGACCGATCGGCGCACTGATGGTTTTTTCCGCCATCTCGAAATCGATCTTGCGCTCGTCCAGATCGACGCGCATGACCCGCACTTCTACGCTGTCACCCAAGCGGAAGCTGCGACCGGTACGCTCGCCCGCCAGGCGGTGATGCACAGGATCGAAGTGGTAGTAGTCACCCGGCAATGCCGTGACATGCACCAGACCTTCGACATAGATATCGGTCAGCTCGACGAACAGGCCAAAACCGGTCACCGCGGTGATCACACCCGGGAACGACTCGCCCACGCGGTCTTTCATGTATTCGCACTTGAGCCAGTTCACCACGTCGCGGGTCGCTTCGTCGGCACGCCGCTCGCTCATCGAGCACTGCTCGCCAAGTTGCTCGAGAACCGCCTCGTCGTATGGATAGATGCGCGCCTTCGGAATGGTCATCGCACCGGCACGACGCACATGAAGCGTGTTCTGCTTGGAGTGGATGACACTGCGAATCGCCCGGTGCGTCAGCAGGTCCGGGTAACGGCGAATCGGCGAGGTGAAGTGGGTATAGGCTTCGTAGTTCAGGCCGAAGTGGCCCTGATTGTCAGCGCTGTACACCGCCTGGCTCAACGAACGCAGCATCACGGTCTGGATCAGATGGAAATCCGGACGATCCTTGATGCTTTCCAGCAATGCCTGGTAGTCCTTCGGCGTCGGGCCGTCCTTGCCTTTATGCAGGGACAGGCCAAGCTCGCCGAGGAAGGCGCGCAGTTTTTCCAGGCGCTCTGGCGGCGGGCCGTCGTGAACGCGATAGAGCGCAGGAATTTCGTGCTTCTTGAGGAATTCGGCGGTGGCCACGTTGGCCGCCAGCATGCACTCCTCGATCAGCTTGTGTGCATCGTTACGAGTTGTCGGGCGAATTTCGGCGATCTTGCGCTCGGAACCGAAGATGATCCGGGTTTCCTGGGTCTCGAAATCGATGGCGCCACGGGTATGACGGGCCCCGAGCAGCACCTTGTACAGCGCATAAAGCTGCTTGAGGTGCGGCACGACATCGGCGTACTCGCCACGCAGTTGCTTGGCCTCGCTGGTCTTCGGCTGCTCGAGGATAGTGCTGACCTTGTTGTAGGTCAGGCGCGCCTTGGAGTGGATCACCGCCTCGTAGAACTGGTAGTCAGTCATCTCGCCAGACTTGGAGATGGTCATCTCGCACACCATGGCCAGACGATCGACTTTCGGGTTCAGCGAGCACAGGCCGTTGGACAGTTGCTCCGGCAGCATCGGCACTACGCGCTCGGGGAAGTACACCGAGTTGCCGCGCACCTGAGCCTCGGCATCCAGCGCCGAACCGATCTTCACGTAACTGGAAACGTCGGCAATCGCCACGTACAGCTTCCAGCCACCGCCGAACAGGCGCAGCTTGCCAGGCTTGGCTTCGCAATAGACCGCATCGTCGAAGTCGCGAGCATCTTCGCCGTCGATGGTGACGAACGGCAGGTCGCGCAGGTCGATGCGCTTCTCTTTGTCCTTCTCTTCGACTTCCGGCTTGAGCTTGCCGGCTTCCTTCAGCACTGCCTCAGGCCAGACGTGAGGAATATCGTAGGTGCGCAAGGCAACATCGATTTCCATGCCCGGGGCCATGTAGTTGCCCACGACCTCGATCACGTCGCCTTGCGGCTGGAAACGCGGGGTCGGCCAGTGAGTGATCTTCACCTCGACGAACTGACCGATCTTGGCGCCGGCATTGCGGCCCGGGGTCACCAGCACTTCCTGCTGGATCTTCGGGTTGTCCGCCACCACAAAACCAATGCCGCCTTCTTCGAAGTAACGGCCGACGATGCTCTCGTGAGCACGGGACACCACTTCGACGATCATGCCTTCGCGGCGACCACGGCGATCCAGGCCGGAAACCCGGGCCAGCGCACGGTCGCCATCGAACACCAGACGCATCTGCGCCGGACTCATGAACAGGTCGTCGCTACCGTCATCGGGAACCAGGAAGCCGAAGCCGTCACGGTGACCGCTGATGCGGCCGAGAATCAGGTCGAGCTTGTCCACCGGTGCATAAGTGCCGCGACGGGTGTAGATCAGTTGAGCATCGCGCTCCATGGCGCGCAGGCGACGACGCAGGGCTTCGATCTGGTCTTCTGTGGTCAGACCAAACTCTTCGACCAACTGTTCGCGGTTAGCAGGCGAACCCCGATCAGCAAGATGCTGAAGGATCAGTTCGCGGCTAGGGATAGGGTTTTCATATTTTTCCGCTTCACGAGCGGCCTCGGGATCGAGGGACTGCCAATCGGCCATTAGATAAATTTCACCTTGTCTATATGCGGGTTAGTTTGGCATACGCGTATTGAAACGGGAAATTTCAGGCTAAGACAGGCTCCGAAAAGTCCTTTAGAGGCCTCAGAACCATCCTGTAAAAGCCGTCGGCGAATTTTTTTCAATATTTTCAAGATCAGGGGTTTACAGCTCAAAAGGTGGTCCGTATAGTGCGCGCCATCGACGACGGAGACGTTGCCGATACTGCCCAGATGGTGAAATTGGTAGACACGCCAGCTTCAGGTGCTGGTGGCCGCAAGGCCGTGGAAGTTCGAGTCTTCTTCTGGGCACCACTTCAGAGCTGCAGATTGCTTGAATCTCCAGACTCCTCCAAAAACCCGCGAAAGCGGGTTTTTGCATTCTAAGTGTTTGATTTATTGAATCTAAGTCAAAACAGGGCTTTACAGATCCAAAGGCGCTCCGTATAGTTCGCCCCATCAACAGCGACGACGCTGCTGATACTGCCCAGATGGTGAAATTGGTAGACACGCCAGCTTCAGGTGCTGGTGGCCGCAAGGCCGTGGAAGTTCGAGTCTTCTTCTGGGCACCACATTCAAGCTTCACAGCATAGCTGTGAAGTCTCACAAAAACCCGCGAAAGCGGGTTTTTGCGTTTCTGCCCTATAACAATCATTTCCCCCGCCAAAGCCCCCCCTCCTTCAGGGCTATCCAGCCCGTCAAGCCGCACATGAGAAACAATATCGTTTATGATTGTTACAAGTTTTTGCGGCACCACAGTGAGGAACCCTGCGAATGATGTTTAGAAACACCTCCCTTCCAACATCCCTTCTGCGTGGCTTGACCATCACTTTGCTGGGCCTGGCCCTGGCATCTCCACTCACTCAAGCAGCCGATCCAGTTTCCCTGACTCTCTACAACGGCCAGCACAAGGAAGTCGGCGACGCCATTGCCAAGGCCTTCGAGACCAAGACCGGCATTCACGTCAATGTGCGCAAAGGCAGCAGCAACCAGCTTGCCAGCCAGATCGTGGAAGAAGGTGAGCGTTCCCCTGCCGATGTGATCTACACCGAAGAATCGCCGCCCCTGAACAAACTCGGCGAGCAAGGGTTGCTGGCCAAGACCGATGCCGCGACCCTTGAAGTCCTGCCCAAGGATTACGTCGCCGGCAACGGCACCTGGATCGGCATCACCGCCCGCGTCCGCGTGGTGGCGTTCAACCCGAAGTTGATCGACGAAAAAGACCTGCCTGCATCGGTAATGGCGTTCTCCCAGCCACAATGGCAAGGCAAGGTAGGTTTCGTTCCTGGCAGCGGCGCGTTCCAGGAACAGGCTGTGGCGATCATCAAGCTGCACGGGATGGACGCCGCCGAGGAATGGCTGACTGGCCTGCGCGCCTTCGGCAAGACCTACAGCAATAACATGGTGGCATTGAAAGCCGTGGAAAACGGCGAAGTCGCCACCGTGCTGGTGAACAACTATTACTGGTTCGCCCTGCAACGCGAAAAAGGCCAGCTGGACTCGAAGCTGCACTATTTCACCGGTGGCGATGCCGGCGGACTGATCACCGTATCCAGCGCCGCGGTACTCAAGTCCAGCAAACACCCCAAGGAAGCCCAGCAATTCCTCGCCTATATGGCCAGCGAAGAAGGCCAGCGCGTGATCACCCAGACCACCGCCGAATATCCATTGCGCAAAGGCCTGGAGTCGGATCGCGGCCTCAAGCCGTTCAGCGAGCTGCAAGCGCCGAAAGTCACCCCGGCCGACCTTGGAAACGCCGAAGAAGCCCTGGAGCTGGAACGCGAAGTCGGCCTGAACTGATGAGCGCATCGCTGCCCGCCCCCGCCTCGCGCACAACCTACATACCGAGGCGCAAGGGACCATCGATCTGGCTGCTGCTGCCGGTCCTGCTGCTGGTCGGGCTCAGCCTGCTGCCATTGCTCTATGTCGGACTCAAGGCCTGGCAGGCCGGCTGGGCCGAAGCCCTGCATCTGTTGTGGCGCCCCTATGTATTCGGCCTGCTGCGCAACACCCTGCTACTGCTCATCGGCGTGACAGTCACCTGCGCCATCGTCGGCCTGTCCCTGGCCTGGTTGCTGGAGCGTAGCGACTTGCCGGGGCGGCGCCTCTGGGGCGTGATCCTGTGCCTGCCCTTTGCCGTACCGGCCTTTGTCAGCAGCTTCACCTGGGTCTCCCTCAGCGCCAGCTTCGAAGGCCTGGGCGGAGCCATCCTAGTCATGAGCCTGTCCAAGTACCCGCTGGTGTTCCTGCCTGTCGCGGCGACCCTGCGCAACCTCGACCCCTCCCTGGAGGAGTCGGCCCGCACCCTCGGGCAGCATCGCTGGGGCGTGTTCTTCCGGATCACCCTGCCCCTGCTCTGGCCGTCGCTGCTGGCCGGCTCGCTACTGATCGCCCTGCACATGCTGGTGGAGTTCGGCGCACTGTCGATCATCGGCCTGCAAACCTTCACCACCGCGATCTATCAGCAGTTCGAGCTGGAGTTCAGCAACGCCAATGCGGCGATGCTTTCCGCCGTGTTGCTGGCGCTGTGCCTGGCCCTGCTGTGGCTGGAGTTGCGGGTTCGCGGCAAAGGGCGTCATGTACGGACCGGCCAGGGCGCGGCGCGACATGCCGAGCAGGTACGCCTGGGCCAATGGGCGATTGGCGGACAACTGTACTGCGCGCTGCTGACCCTGATCGGCAGCGGCATTCCGCTGGGCATGCTGGCGTACTGGCTGAGCGTCGGCTCATCGGCCGCCTTCCCGGTAGCCGCCATCGGCGAAGCCTTGCTCTCCTCCCTGGCGCTCTCGCTGGGTGGCGCGGCACTGTGCCTGGCGCTGGCGGTACCAGTCGGGCTGTTGGTGGTGCGCCACAAGGGTCGCCTGGCCCTCTGGGCCGAACGCCTGCCTTACCTGCTGCACGCCCTGCCAGGCCTGGTGATCGCCCTGGCACTGGTGTTCTTTGCCCTGCACTACATGCCGGCGCTGTATCAGACCTCGGCCCTGCTGATGATTGCCTATGCACTGCTGTTCCTGCCCCTGGCACAGGCGCCGATCCGCACGGCCCTGAACAAGGCGGCGCCGCAACTCGAGGAAGCCGCCCGCACTCTCGGCGCCTCCTCATTCACGGCATTCTGTCGTGTGACCCTGCCAATCATTTTCCCCGCGCTGGGAGCCGCCTTCGCCCTGGTATTCCTGGATGCCATGAAGGAACTGACGGCCACCCTGCTGCTCAGCCCGACCGGGTTGAATACGCTGGCGACGGAAGTCTGGGCGCACACGGCGAATATGGAGTTTGCAGCCGCAGCGCCTTATGCGGCGCTGTTGGTTCTGGTGTCGGGATTACCGGTCTACCTACTGACGACACGGATGTATCTGAGCCGCTGAGCTTGCTCCTACAGAAGCCTTCTGTAGAAGCCCCGCCCCAAGCATTCAAGCCTCGCGAAAAAACTCAAGCCCGGAACTGCCCCAGGCTGGCCTTCAATTGTGCCGCCAGGCCATCCAGCACCTTGCCGCTGGCCGTGGTCTCCACCACTGCCTGAGCCGCACGCTCGGCCTGGGCATGGATGGTTTCGACCCGCCCACGCACTGCTTGCGCACCCTGAGCCTGATGGGCGGCCGCCTGGGTCGCCAGGCCAATCGCCGCGTGCACCTGCTCCACCGACGACTGCACCGACTGCTGCAACCGCGCACTGTCGCGCAACACCAGCAAACCTTCACTGGCCTGCCTTCCGGCCTGGCCGATCGCCGCCACCGCCTCGCGCGCGCCCTGCTGCAGAGCTCCGATGTGCGCCTGGATGTCCCCGGTAGAGCTTTGCGTCTTGCTCGCCAGCGCCCTGACCTCGTCGGCCACCACCGCAAAGCCGCGCCCGGTTTCCCCGGCCCGCGCCGCCTCGATGGCCGCATTCAAGGCCAACAGGTTGGTCTGCTCGGCGATGCCATGGATCACCGTCAACACCACCTCGATCTGCTCGCTCTGCTGCGCCAGGCGCTCGATGACCTTGGCCCCCGTGTCGACCTGCCCTGCCAGCGCCTCGATCAGGCTGCCCACCTGGGCCGAGGTCCGGGTGTTTTCGTCGGTTGCCTGGCGGATCTCCACCACCTGCTGCAAGGCTGCCTGCATCGCCTGGCTTTCCGCCTGGGCTTCGTCAGCCATCTGCGACAGCGCCCGCAAGCTCTCTGCCACCTCGTCGCGCTGAGCCTCGGCCGCGGCATCGGCCCCGGCATTACGCAGGCTCATCGCGCCGATTTCAACGCCCGTGCGCTGCGCCACATCGCCCGCCTCGCGCACAATCGGCTGCAACTTATCGACAAAGCGGTTGACCGCCGACGCCATGTCGCCGATCTCGTCATTGCTGTTGAGCTGGACCCGCTTGGTCAAATCGCCCTCGCCGGCCGCCAGATCGTTCAGCGCGGCGATCAGCAGATGCAGCTTGCTGACCACCCGCCGCCCCAGCACCACCGCCAGCAACAGCAAGACCCCGCAACCCACCAGCGCCAGGCCCATGCCGATGCGCCAACGCAGGGTGGCCGCCGCATCCTGCACAGTACCGGCGGTATTGGCCTGCATGTCCGAAGCCGTGGTCTGCGCCGACTGCAGGCGTGCGCGCATGGCCGCCGAACTGTCCGCCGAAGCGCCCTTGAGGCTATCGCCGACCAGCTGGTCGCTGCTGGCAATCAAGGCTGCGAAACGCTTGTCCAGCGCCGCCACGTCCGCCTCGACCGATGCCGTGGAGACCCCCATCAGCACCTTGCCGATTTCCACCCCGTTAGGGCTGATGGAGGCCTCCAGGTAATAGACCGATGGATCGTTCTTGGCCGCGTCCAGGACCTTGTCCAGGGCTCGATCGCCCTTGCCCTTTTCCAGCAGCGCCTTGTTGATCGGGTTTTCCCGGTTCAGGTAACGGGTCAGGTGCTCGCCATTGGCGTCGTCGTACACCACGAACAGCACGTTGGGATTACGCTGGGCGCGCCGAGCGAACTCGGAAAGGGTCGGGACGTCGCTGTCCCACATGGCCCGCGGCGCCACCGAAGCGAGCAACTGGGCCATATTGTTGGCCGAATCCTTGAGATCCTTCTCCAGCGTGGCCCGCAATTGCGCCTGTTCTTCCTCCAGGCGTGAGGACAGCCCGGCGGTCAATCGCTGCCGAGTACTGCTGGAAAGGCTTTCCAGGCTCGAGGTGACTTCGCGAGCCGCCTGCTCCAGTTCACCGGAGAGTTTCTGGCTATCGACGCCCAGACGCGTGGCCAGGTCGGCCTCCAGCGCCGTCACCGTGCTCCGGGTCAGGGCAACGGCAACCAGCACCTGCACCAAAAGGGCGATACCAAGAGTAACGAACACAGGCCGCAGCAAACGGCTTTGTAACAGTGAGAGAACGGCCGACACAGGAAATCCCTCTACTTCAACGCCATCAAATTGATGGCACTCTGGAAGGGGAAATCACAGCAAGGGTCGTGCCGCCTGGCAGGTAGAAACGACAAAGGCCCCTGGAGAGGGGCCTTTGTTTTTTACATCAACGACTTATCAAGCAAACGGGTGACGCAGAACGATGGTCTCGTTGCGGTCCGGGCCTGTCGAAATAATGTCGATCGGCGCGCCGACCAGCTCTTCGATACGCTTGATGTAGGCACGGGCAGCGACCGGAAGCTCTTCCAGGGTCTTGGCCCCCAGGGTCGACTCGCTCCAGCCTGGCATCTGCTCGTACACCGGCTCCAGGCCGATGTAGCTGTCGGCGTCGGTTGGCGCGTCGATGACTGCACCGTCCTGGTTCTTGTAGCCCACGCAGATGTTGATGGTTTCCAGGCCGTCCAGCACGTCCAGCTTGGTCAGGCACAGGCCCGAGATGCTGTTGACGTCGATGGCGCGACGCAGGATGACGGCGTCGAACCAGCCGCAACGGCGGGCACGACCGGTGGTTGCGCCGAACTCATGACCACGCTTGGCCAGGAAAGCGCCGACGTCGTCGAACAGTTCGGTCGGGAACGGACCCGAACCCACGCGAGTGGTGTAAGCCTTGGTGATACCGAGGATGTAGTCCAGGTACATCGGGCCGACACCCGAACCGGTGGCGATACCGCCAGCGGTGGTGTTGGAGCTGGTGACGTACGGATAGGTGCCGTGGTCGATGTCCAGCAGGGAGCCCTGGGCACCTTCGAACATGATGTCCTTGCCCGCGCGACGCAGCTGGTGCAGCTCGGCAGTCACGTCCAGCATCATCGGCTTGAGCAGTTCGGCGTATTCCATGCACTCATCGAGCGTCTTCTGGAAGTCGATGGCCGGCTCTTTGTAGTAATTGACCAGTACGAAGTTGTGGTAGTCCAGCAACTCGCCCAGCTTCGCGGCGAAACGCTCGCGGTGGAACAGGTCGCCGATACGCAGGCCGCGACGAGCGACCTTGTCTTCGTAAGCCGGGCCGATGCCGCGACCGGTGGTACCGATCTTCTGCTCGCCGCGGGCTTTTTCACGCGCCTGGTCCAGCGCTACGTGGTAGGACAGGATCAGCGGGCAGGATGGGCTGATACGCAGGCGCTCACGCACCGGTACGCCTTTCTCTTCCAGCTTGACGATCTCACGCAGCAAGGCGTCCGGTGCAACCACCACGCCGTTGCCGATCAGGCACTGAACGCCTTCGCGCAGCACGCCCGAAGGGATCAGGTGCAAGACGGTTTTTTCGCCATCGATCACCAGGGTGTGGCCAGCGTTGTGGCCACCTTGGTAGCGCACTACGGCGGCAGCATGTTCGGTCAGCAGATCGACGATCTTGCCTTTGCCCTCATCACCCCACTGGGTGCCCAGGACTACGACATTCTTACCCATAACACTTGTCCTCATTCGCGCAAACTTGGTGCCGGCAACGGCCGGCGGGAAAACTCAAGAAGCCAGCGGCAATACTTGCCAAAGCCCGTTCTGCTGAATCAATTGCCGGTCGCAGTCCGCTTCACGGGCGGCGGCCAATGGTTGTCCAGGCAAGGCCTGAACCACGCGCTGACCCTCGCTGCGCAACTGGCAAACCTGTTGCCAGAGGGCTGCATCCGTACTGTCCGGCATCCAGATACCGCCAGACGGCAGCTCGATCTCAGCACGCCCCAGGGTCACCAGGGTTTTCAAATCGGTAGAGAAACCGGTTGCCGGACGGGCGCGACCGAAGTCGGCGCCGATGTCGTCGTAACGACCGCCCTGGGCAATGGACTGGCCAACGCCCGGCACGAATACCGCGAACACCACACCGGTGTGGTAGTGGTAGCCACGCAGTTCGCCCAGGTCGAAGTACAGCGGCAATTCAGGGAACCGCACGGAAAGACGCTCGGCAATCGCCAGCAGGTCGTCCAGGGCCGCCAGTACCGGCGCAGGCGCATTGGCCAGGCGCTCACGGGCCGCAGCCAGCACTTCACGACCACCACACAGGTCGACCAGCGCCCGCAGCATGCCGGACAGATCGGCCGGCAGGCCTTCGGTCAAGGTAATGACCTCGTCGATGGCCTTGCGTTGCAAGGCATCGAACAGTTGCTGTTCCACTTCGCCGGAGAGACCAGCCGCGCGGGCCAGGCCACGGTAGATGCCGACATGCCCCAGGTCCATGTGCACATCCGGCACGTCGGCCAGCTGCAGCATCGCCAGCATCAGGCTGATGACTTCAACGTCGCTGCTCGGGCTCGCATCGCCGTACAACTCGGCGCCCAATTGAATCGGGCTGCGCGAGGACGACAAGGCACGCGGCTGCGCATGCAGCACACTACCGGCATAGCACAGGCGGCTCGGGCCTTCGCGACGCAGGGTATGCGCATCGATACGGGCCACCTGCGGCGTAATGTCGGCGCGGAAACCCATCTGCCGACCCGATTGCGGATCGATGACCTTGAAGGTACGCAGATCGAGGTCCTGGCCCGCGCCGGTCAGCAAGGATTCCAGGTACTCGATATGAGGGGTCACGACGAACTCGTAACCCCAGCTCTGGAACAGATCCAACACCTGACGACGCGCAACTTCAATGCGCGCCGCCTCAGGTGGCAGTACTTCTTCGATGCCATCTGGCAGCAGCCAGCGGTCTACCGTTGCCATTACGCCATTCCCCTGTGATCCAGGCGGCCAGCCTATGGGCGGGCCTTGAGTGAAGCAGAAAATGATCGGCTCATGTGCAAACCACGCGCATGGGCGACGGGGCGAAAAGCCTGAAACCGGCTTCGCCACTCACTTTCCTCGAAAAAACCTGTCGAGTCGTTCAACTCGCCGTCTTGCACCAACAACCACAATCGAACGTGCAGACGCAAAAAAGCCGGGAATTTCCCGGCTGCCGCATCATACACTCGTTTTCCCAAAGGATCACCCCGCCAGACACTTTAGCCGCCGGGCGGGGCGATTCAGGTCAACGTCGCATCAAGGCTTGGCCTTTTCCAGGTAACGGAAAAAGTCACTGCTTGGGTCCAGGACCATGACGTCGGATTTGTTCGCGAAGCTTTCACGATAGGCACGCAGGCTACGATAGAAACCGTAGAACTCCTGGTCCTGACCGTAGGCCTTGGAGTAGATGGCTGCGGCCTTGGCGTCGCCGTCACCGCGAATCTCTTCCGACTCACGATAGGCTTCGGCCAGCAGCACGCGGCGCTGACGATCGGCGTCGGCACGAATACCTTCCGCCAGCTCGTTACCCTTGGCGCGGTGTTCACGCGCTTCACGTTCACGCTCGGTGCTCATACGCTCGAAGACGCTGCGGTTCACTTCCTTCGGCAAGTCGATGGTCTTGACCCGGACATCGACCACTTCGATGCCCAGCTCTTTCTCGGCCATCTTGTTGAGCGACGCCGTGATGTCCGCCATCAGCGCATCACGCTCACCGGACACCACTTCGTGCAGGGTGCGCTTACCGAACTGGTCACGCAGGCCCGACTCCAGACGACGGGAAAGACGCTCGTCGGCGATCTGCTTGAGGCCGGAAGTCGCGGTGTAGAAACGCTCCGCGTCCTTCACGCGCCATTTGGCATAGGCATCGACCATCACCGCTTTCTTTTCCAGCGTCAGGAAACGCTGGGTCGGTGCATCCAGGGTCATCAGGCGAGCGTCGAACTTACGCACCTGGTTCACATAGGGCACTTTCACATGCAGGCCCGGCTGAACGTCAGCCTGGACCACACGACCGAACTGCAGCAACACCGCGCGCTCGGTCTGAGCGACGATGTAGAAACAGTTCCAGGCAGCGATCGCCACGACGACGCCAACGATAAGGGCGATCAGCGATTTATTGCTCATCAGCGACTCTCCCTGGTACGCGCTTGCTGTTGCTGCAGATCAGCTGCCGCACGTGCATTCGCTTCGTTGCTGCTGGCTGCTGCGCCAGTCACCGGAGCACTGGTGCTACGGCCACTCTCGACCATTTTGTCCAGCGGCAGGTACAGCAGATTGCTCTGGCCGTTCTTATTGCCGGTCACGAGAACCTTGCTGGTATTGCTGAAGACTTCCTGCATGGTGTCCAGGTACAGACGCTCACGGGTAACTTCAGGTGCCTTGCGGTACTCGGCCACCAGCTTGGTGAAGCGGTCGGCCTCACCCTTGGCGCGGGAAACCACTTCATCGCGATAACCGTTGGCATCCTCGATGATGCGCTGGGCCTGGCCACGGGCTTCCGGTACGACACCGTTGGCATAGGTTTCAGCCTGGTTGCGCGAACGCTGTTCATCTTCACGAGCACGGATCACGTCATCGAAGGCTTCCTGCACTTCACGCGGTGCCGCTGCGCTCTGTACGTTCACCTGGGTAACGGTGATACCGGTGCGATAGGTGTCGAGGAAACGTTGCAGACGCTCCTTGATCTCGCTGGCCATCAATTCACGGCCTTCGGTCAGCACCTGGTCCATCGCGGTAGAACCCACTACGTGGCGCAGCGCACTGTCGGTAGCGTGCTGCAGACTGATTTCCGGCTGATCGACGTTCAGCACGAAATCCTGCAGGTTGCTGATCTTGTACTGCACGGTCAGCGGCACTTCGACGATGTTCTCGTCCTCAGTCAACATTTGACCCTGCTTGGTATAGGCACGCTCACGCGTGACGTTTTCCATGTACTTGCGATCGATCGGCGGGAAATAGATGTTCAGGCCCGGACCGACGGTCTCGTAGTACTTGCCGAAGCGCAGCACCACCGCCTGCTCCTGCTCGTCCACGACATACACCGCGCTGTACAGCCACACGGCCGCCAGCACGACCAGACCGATACCGAGCAGGCCAAGACCGCCGCCCTTACCGGAACTGCCACCATCGTCACCACGTTTCTTACCACCACCGAACAACCCATTCAGGCTTTCCTGCAGCTTGCGGAAGGCCTCGTCAAGATCCGGTGGCCCCTTGCGGTCGCCATTATTGCGGCGCTTACCACCCCAAGGATCCTGATTATTCGAGTTGCCACCCGGCTCATTCCAAGCCATAGCGCTCTCCATCTGATAAAGCAAAGACGCACCCACGGCGCGCCGACCAATGCTACAGAATGCCTGCTACAGCGGCACAACCGCTTTCTCAGGCTTTTATTGCAAAGTGTGTTGCTCGATGAACTCTAGCGGTTGCATGCCTTCGCGGCTTACCAGTCGATTCAGCTCGACTCGCGGCAAGCGGACAGCCAGCAGGCTGACACCTTCCTCGTCGTGATCTTCTTTCTGCACTGCGCCCAACTCGAAGAACTGCGCTCGCAGTCGAGCAAAACGCTGCGGCAAGCGCAAGGTGCCTACGAACAAATCCTCGCCGAGCAACTCGGCAATGGCCTGCTTGAGCAGGTCCAGCCCTTGCCCCTCACGGGCCGACAGCCAGACGCGCTGCGGCTTGCCATCGGCATCGCGCTGGATCTGCGGGTCTACCCCCTCGAGCAAATCGAGTTTGTTATAGACCTCCAGTATCGGCAAGTCCTGGGCTCCGATCTCGCCGAGCACCACCATGACCTGTTCGATCTGGGCCATGCGCTCCGGCTCATGGGCATCGATCACATGCAACAGCAGGTCGGAGTTGCTCGACTCTTCGAGCGTAGCCCGAAACGCCTCGACCAGTTTGTGCGGCAGATGACGAATGAACCCCACGGTGTCGGCCAACACGACCGGACCAAGATCGTCCAGTTCGAGCCGGCGCAAGGTCGGATCGAGGGTGGCGAACAGCTGGTTGGCCGCGAATACATCGGACTCGGTCACGGAGTTGAACAAGGTGGATTTGCCGGCGTTGGTGTAGCCCACCAACGATACCGAAGGAATATCGGCACGCTTGCGCCCGCGACGGGCCTGCTCGCGCTGACTGCGGACCTTCTCCAGCCGGGCCTTGATCTGCCGCAGGCGAACCCGCAGAAGGCGCCGGTCAGTCTCGAGCTGGGTTTCACCCGGGCCGCGCAGGCCGATACCGCCTTTCTGCCGCTCAAGGTGAGTCCAGCCACGGACCAGACGCGTACTCATATACTCAAGCTGGGCCAGTTCTACCTGGAGCTTGCCTTCGTGAGTGCGGGCGCGTTGGGCGAAAATATCGAGAATCAGACCCGTGCGGTCAATCACGCGACACTCGAAAGCACGTTCGAGGTTACGTTCCTGACTGGGTGTGAGGATGTGATTGAAAATCACCAGGTCGACCTGCTCGGCTTTGACCAGGTCGCGTAATTCTTCGACCTTGCCGCTGCCAACCAGGTATTTGGCGGTTGGCCGATGACGCGGCACGTTAACAAACGCGACGGTCTCGGCGCCGGCCGATATTGCCAACTCCTGAAACTCCTGCGGATCTTCGCGCGCCTCAGGGTCCTGACCATCCAAGTGAACGAGAATTGCACGTTCACCACCACCGTGGCGCTCAAAGAACAAAGGAGACTCCTATCAGGCGTTACCTGGCTCAGCGTCACCCTGTTCGGATTCGGATGCGCTAGGCAGGCGAATTGGACGAACCGGTACCACTGTCGAGATAGCGTGCTTGTAAACCATTTGGCTGACGGTGTTCTTCAGCAGGATGACGAACTGGTCGAAAGACTCGATCGTACCTTGCAGCTTGATCCCATTGACCAGATAGATGGAAACCCCAACTTTCTCTTTACGTAAAGTATTCAAGTAAGGGTCTTGTAGCGAATGCCCTTTTGACATGTGCCGCACTCCTTTAAGGATCAATAATAAAAAATCGGAAAACAGATGGCTAAAACCGCCCCACCCCCAAGGATAGACGGCAATTGCAAGGACTCAGCTCAATATGGAGACCGTTCCCAGGTATTTCAAGGCGCGTGGCAGATTGTCGCAATCCAGGCTGTCCAGCCAGTGTAAATCAGCCCAGCTGCGTAACCAGGTGAACTGGCGCTTCGCCAATTGGCGCGTAGCAATGATGCCGCGCTCCTGCATCTCGGCGAATGTCAGCTTGCCATCCAGATAATCCCAGACCTGTCGGTAGCCTACAGCACGTATAGACGGCAACCCGGCATGCAGGTCACTTCTAGAACGCAGAGCTACGACCTCGTCGACGAATCCCTGTTCCAACATAATTGTGAATCTTTGTGCAATACGCTCATGCAGTACCTGACGGTTTGCCGGGGCAATGGCCAAGTTCGCGACAGTATAGGGCAATTGTCCCCGTCCCGAAGCGGCTGCTTCAGTACTTTGCGCAGATTGTCGCAGTCTGTGGGCGGTCATGCTCAGGCCACTAACCCGATAGACTTCCAGCGCCCGGGTCAGGCGCTGCGGATCATTGGGATGAATCCGCGCCGCCGACTCGGGGTCGATGACCGCCAATTGGTCGTGCAGGGCCTGCCAGCCAAGGCGTGCCGCTTCTTCTTCCAGCTCGGCACGGACCTGTGGATCGGCCGGCGGCATGTCCGCCAGGCCTTCGAGCAAAGCCTTGTAATAAAGCATCGTGCCGCCCACCAGCAGCGGAATCTTGCCGCGCGCGGTGATATCGGCCATGGCCGCCAGTGCATCGGTACGGAAATCCGCTGCCGAATAGCTCTCGGCCGGGTCGAGGATATCGATCAGGCGGTGCGGGAACTCAGCCAGGACTTCCTTGGAAGGCTTGGCCGTGCCTATGTCCATGCCGCGGTAGACCAGCGCCGAATCGACGCTGATCAGCTCGCAAGGCAGAACCTTGGTGAGTTCGATGGCCAGGTCGGTCTTGCCGGCGGCAGTCGGGCCCATCAGGAAGATCGCTGGAGGAAGCTGGCTCATCAACGACCGCGCAAGAAGAGTTTGTCCAGATCGTCCAGCCCCAACTGGGTCCAGGTCGGTCGGCCATGGTTGCATTGACCGCTGCGCTCGGTGTTTTCCATGTCGCGCAACAAGCCGTTCATTTCCGGCAGGGCCAGGCGGCGATTGGCCCGGATCGCACCGTGGCAGGCCATGGTGCCCAGCAACTCGTTGAGGTGCGCCTGGATACGGTCGCTGGTGCCGTACTCCATCAGGTCGGCCAGGACGTCATGCACCAGGCGGTTGGCTTCCGCTTGCTTGAGCAAGGCCGGAATCTGCCGGATCGCCAGCGACTCAGGGCCCAGGCGCTGCAACTCGAACCCCAGGCGCTGGAACCAGCTGACGTGTTCCTCGGCACAGTCGGCTTCGCGCTGGCTGACCGCGATCGATTCCGGCACTAGCAGCGGCTGGCCACTCAGGCCTTCGCTGGCCATCGCCACCTTCAGGCGCTCGTACATGATCCGCTCGTGGGCCGCATGCATGTCCACCAGCACCAGGCCCTGGGCGTTTTCCGCGAGGATATAGATGCCTTTGAGCTGTGCCAGCGCATAGCCCAGCGGTGGGATATCACCCTGGGCGTCCGGCAAGGACGTTGCCCCGGACTCAGGCAAGGGCGCGAAGAATTCACGGTAGGCGCTTTGCGCCTCGGCCGCGGGCAACACTGGCTGCGGACGTGGCGTGTACTGGTACTGATAACCCGCCCCCGAACCGCCTCCCGGCGGATTGAAAGCCGGTTGGGCCTGCGGCTGTTCCAGCGTCATGTTCGCCGCCAGGCGCATTTCGCCCTGGGGGCCGAACTCGCCGGCCTCGATCCCGCTCGGCCGTACGATGCCGGCAACCGCGGCCGGCGCCGCCAGATGGTCTTCCGGCCGGACATCGCCCAGGGCGCGGTGCAGGGTGCCATACAGGAAGTCATGAACCATGCGCCCATCACGGAAGCGCACTTCGTGTTTGGTCGGGTGCACGTTGACGTCGACCACCGCCGGGTCGACTTCGAAGAACAGCACGAAGGTCGGATGCCGACCGTTGAACAGCACGTCGCGGTAGGCCTGGCGCACCGCGTGGGCCACCAGCTTGTCGCGCACCGCGCGGCCGTTGACGTAGAAATACTGCAGGTCCGCCTGACTGCGGGAAAAGGTCGGCAAGCCTACCCAGCCCCACAGATGCAGGCCATTACGCTCGACCTCGATCGGCAGCGCCTGCTCGAGAAAGCCCGAACCGCACACCGCCGCCACCCGCCGCGCACGCGCCACATCATCGTTGGCTTCATGCAGGCTGAGGACGCTTTTACCGTTGTGGCGCAGGTGAAAGGCCACATCGAAACGCGCCAGGGCCAGGCGCTTGATCACTTCCTGCAGGTGATCGAACTCGGTTTTCTCGGCCTTGAGAAACTTGCGTCGAGCCGGGGTGTTGAAAAACAGGTCGCGGACCTCCACCGAGGTCCCGACCGGATGGGCCGCCGGCTGCACGCGCGGCGCCATGTCGCGGCCTTCGGTTTCCACCTGCCAGGCCTGATCGGCCTCGCGGGTGCGGGAAGTCAGGGTCAAGCGGGCGACCGAACTGATGGATGCCAGCGCCTCACCCCGAAAGCCCAGGCTCATGACCTGCTCCAGGTCTTCGAGGTTGCGGATCTTGCTGGTGGCGTGGCGCGCCAGGGCCAGCGGCAGATCGTCCGCGGAAATCCCGCTGCCGTCGTCGCGCACCCGCAGCAGTTTGACGCCCGCCTGCTCGACGTCCACATCGATGCGCTTGGCGCCGGAGTCCAGGCTGTTCTCCAGCAACTCCTTGATCACCGAGGCCGGACGCTCGACCACCTCACCGGCGGCAATCTGGTTCGCCAGGCGCGGGCTGAGCAGCTCGATGCGGGCGCTGCTGATGACTGCGTCATTCATTCCTTGGCCGCCAGTTCTGTACCCGGGATGGTCAGGGTCTGACCGATTTTCAGCTCATCGCTGCTCAGGTTGTTGGCACTGCGCAGGGTGGCGGCGGAAACCTGATAACGCACGGCAATCATCGCCAGGGTTTCCCCCGGGCTCACACGGTGGTCGCGAGGCCCCTGGGCAATCTTCCCGGAATCACGCAGCCAGGCGATGTAGGTGCCCGGCGGCGGGTTCTGCTGGAAGAACTGCCGCACGCCGCTGCTGATGGAGCGCGCCAATGCCTGCTGGTGGCTGACGGTGGCCAGCTTGGAGGCTTCGTTGGCATTGGAGATAAAGCCGGTTTCCACCAGGATCGACGGAATGTCCGGAGACTTGAGCACCATGAACCCGGCCTGCTCGACGCGCTGCTTGTGCAGCGGGGTGACCCGGCCGATGTTGCTGAGCACTTTCTGGCCGACGTTCAAACTGGAAGTCAGCGAGGCCGTCATGGACAGGTCCAGCAGTACGCCGGCGAGCATCCGGTCCTTGTCATCGAGGCTGACGTTGCCGGCCCCGCCGATCAGGTCGGAGCGGTTTTCACTGTCCGCCAGCCAGCGGGCCGTCTCGGACGTGGCGCCGCGGTCGGAGAGCGCGAACACCGAGGCCCCGAAGGCCGCGCGGGACGGTGCCGCGTCGGCATGGATCGAGACGAACAGGTCGGCGCCTTTCTTGCGGGCGATCTCGGTACGACCGCGCAATGGGATGAAGTAGTCGCCGGTACGGGTCAGCTCGGCACGGAAGCCCTTGAGGCCGTTGATCTGGCGCTGCAGCTCGCGGGCGATGGCCAGTACCACGTCCTTCTCATGCTGGCCGCGAGAGCCGGAGGCACCCGGGTCCTCGCCACCGTGTCCGGCATCGATGACCACGACGATATCGCGCTTGCCGGCCGGGGCCGGAGGCAGCTTGATCTCAGGCTTGGTCGGCGTTACCGGGACCGCCGGAACGGTCGCGACATTCGGCGCGGGCGGCGGCGTTGGCGCGGCGTCCGCCGGGTTATCGAACAGGTCGACTACCAGGCGATTGCCGTATTGGGCATTGGGCGTCAGGGTAAAACTCTTGGGAGTGACGGCCTTTTTCAGGTCGACGACCACCCGCAGGTCGGTGGGCGTGCGCTGGGCCGAACGCATGGCGGTAATCGGCGTATTCGCCGTGGAGACATTCAGCGGCCCGCCGAGGGTCGCACCGTTGATATCGATCACCAGACGATCAGGGGCCGTCAGGGTGAAGACGCTGTGCTGGACCGGACCGGACAGGTCAAATACCAGTCGAGTGTTATCCGGTGCCCGCCACAGGCGAACGCTGCGGACCTGTGTAGCGGCCAGAGCGTCGACGGCCAATGCCGTAAGCAACAGTCCTACGACAGCAACCAACGCGCGAATGCGCATACCTAACCCCATCAATTATTTGAATTCCAACGCCAAAGCGGCACACCAGGCCTCGCCACGCGAGCCTTGCGACAACAAATGCAGGGAACGCCCGCTGTTATGCGGGCTAATGGTAATGGTCAGGTCCGGCTTTGGCAAAAAGCCCGCACCACGCTGGGGCCACTCGATCAGACACAGTGCATCCCCCTCCAGGTAATCGCGAATGCCGAGAAACTCCAGCTCCTCGGGATCGACCAGGCGATAAAGATCGAAGTGAAAGGCCCGCACATCGCCGATCTCATAGGGCTCGACCAGGGTAAAGGTCGGGCTTTTCACCGCGCCGGCATGTCCCAGGCCACGGATGAGGCCCCGGGACAGCGTGGTTTTCCCCGCCCCCAGATCGCCTTCCAGGAAGATCACGCCCACCCCTTGAGTGACCTGTGCCAGGCGCGCGCCAAAGGCGATCATGGCGTCTTCGTCTGCCAGATACAGGGTTATTTCAGACACGGTGATTGCTCCTCCAGCAACTGACGAATGACCGGGATCAAATCGCTGGCCGCCAGCCCCCGGCCCAATTTACCTTGATGCTCGCCCGCGACGGCATGCAGCCAGACCGCCAGGCAAGCACTATCGAACGCCGTCATCCCCTGGGCCAGCAGCGCCCCGACCAGACCGGCCAGCACATCCCCGAGCCCCGCCGTGGCCATGGCCGGATGCCCTCGATCGCAGCGGGCCAAGCGGCCATCAGGGCTGGCAACCAGGCTCCCGGCCCCCTTAAGGATGGCGACAGCTGTATATTTTTTGCTCAACGCCCGAACGGCGGCCGGGCGATCCGCCTGCACCTGCGCGGTGGAAATCCCCAGCAGCCGTGCGGCTTCCCCCGGGTGCGGGGTGATCACGCTGCCCGGCGGCAGGGCCAAACCGCCCTTGGCCAACAGATTGAGCGCGTCGGCATCCCACACCTGGGGCCGCGGCGCATTGGCGGCGGCAGATAAAAGGCTGTGCCCCCAGGCCACCTGGCCCAGCCCGGGGCCCGCCACGATGATCGAAGCCCGCTCCAGCAAGCCCATCAACTGGTTGGCCGAATCCGTGCCCAGGGTCATGACCTCCGGGATCCGGGCCAGAGCAGCTGGCACATGTTCGCTACGCGTCGCCAGCGAAACCATCCCAGCCCCACTGCGCAGGGCACTCTCGGAGCAGAGCAGCGCCGCGCCGCCAAAACCGCGATCGCCACCGATCAGCAACAGGTGTCCGAACTGGCCTTTATGGGCGCTTGGTGAACGGGCAGCCAGCCGCGGCAATGTGCCGGGCGTCAGCAGCTGAATGTCGGGTAAAGGGTGTTTTGTCTGCGGCATGCGTCTTCGGGCTCCGATGTCTGGCAGAATTATACGCACCTCAGCCCCGGTTTCTCTCGCCTCATGCCCGCCATTACCACCGATCTGCCCGCCCTCGCCCAATCGATCAAGGATTGGGGCCGCGAACTGGGCTTTCAGCAAGTCGGCATCAGCGGCCTGGACCTGGCCGAGCATGAACAGCACCTGGAGCGCTGGCTCGAGGCGGGCTACCACGGCGAAATGGACTACATGGGCGCCCACGGCAGCAAGCGCTCCCACCCGGACGAACTGGTGCCCGGCACCCTGCGCGTGGTGTCCCTGCGCATGGATTACCTGCCCGGCGACACCCAGATGGCGCAACGCCTGGCCCAACCGGAAAAAGCCTATGTCTCGCGCTACGCCCTGGGCCGCGATTATCACAAGCTGATCCGCAAGCGCGTGCAGCAACTGGCCGAGCGCATCCAGAAGGAAATCGGCCCGTTCGGCTATCGCGCCTTCGTCGACAGCGCCCCGGTGCTGGAAAAAGCCATCGCCGAACAGGCCGGGCTCGGCTGGATCGGCAAGAACACCCTGGTACTCAACCGCAAGGCCGGCAGCTATTTCTTCCTCAGCGAACTGTTCGTCGACCTGCCATTGCCGGTGGACGAGCCCCACGCCAGCGAGCACTGCGGCCGCTGCACGGCGTGCCTGGACATCTGCCCGACCAAGGCCTTCGTCGGTCCTTACGTACTGGACGCCCGGCGCTGCATTTCGTACCTGACCATCGAACTGAAAAATGCCATTCCCGAAGACCTGCGCCCGTTGATCGGTAATCGGGTGTTCGGCTGCGACGACTGCCAGATCGTCTGCCCGTGGAACCGCTTCGCCCGCCCTTCCGGCGAAGGCGATTTCAAGCCACGGCACAACCTCGACAATGCCGAGCTGGCCGAACTGTTCATGTGGGACGAGGACAAGTTTCTCAGCAGCACCGAAGGCTCGCCGCTGCGCCGCGCCGGCTACGAGCGTTGGCTGCGCAACCTGGCGGTGGGGCTGGGTAACGCGCCGTCGAGCATTCCGGTGCTGGAAGCCCTGAAGGCCCGGCGGGATTACCCGTCAGAGCTGGTGCGCGAACACGTGGAATGGGCGCTGAAGCAGCACGCCAGCCGTCACTGCTCGTCGTTGTAGACGAACTTGGGCATTTCCCAGTGAAAACGGATCGCCAGCAAGCGCAGTAGGAAACCGCCGAACAGGGTGATGAGGATCGACTGCTCGCCGGGCAATTGCAGATAGATGCAAAGCATGTAGCACCAGGCCGCGGCGAACGAGACGCTGGCATACAGCTCGCGACGGAAAATCAGCGGAATATCGTTGCAGAAGATGTCCCGCAGGATGCCGCCAAACACCCCGGTGATCACCCCGCTGACCGATGCCACCACCATGCCGTGGCCCATCTCCAGGGCGGTCATGCAACCGATCAGGGTGAACGCCACCAACCCCACGGCGTCGAGCACCAGAAACAGCGAGCGCAGGTGGCGCATCAAGGGCGCGATAAAGATGGTCACCAGGGCCGCGACCGAGGTCAGCACCAGGTATTCCGGATGCTTGACCCAGGTCAGCGGGTAATGCCCCAGCAGCACGTCACGCACCGAACCGCCGCCCAGGGCCGTGACGCAAGCGATCAACACCACCCCGAACCAGTCCATGCCGCGACGACCGGCAGATAACGCGCCAGTCATGGCTTCGGCGGTAATGGCAATCAGGTAAAGCATCAGCAGCATGATGGCGGTCCTTACAGGAAGGCGCGCAGTCTACTCAGTTGCTGCTGGCACCAAAAGGGGGCGCTGGCTGGAATTGCTGGGAATCCCGGCGCGAGCTATCGCGAGCAAGCCTTATGCGAACCTGTAGAAGCTTGCCCGCGATGACATCAGGACAGACGCCACCGAACCATCAGAGCTTGATGAAGTGCTTGCGGTAATGCTGCAGCTCGGCGATCGACTCGCGGATGTCGTCCAGCGCCAGGTGGGTGCTGCCTTTCTTGAAGCTGTCGCGCACCTCCGGTGCCCAACGGGCCGCCAGTTCCTTGAGGGTGGAAACGTCAAGGTTGCGGTAGTGGAAGTAGCTTTCCAGCGCCTTCATATGGCGATACAGGAAACGGCGATCCTGGCAAATGCTGTTGCCACAGATCGGCGACTTGCCCTTGGGCACCCACTGCTCCAGGAAGGCAATAGTCTGTGCTTCCGCCTCAGCCATGCTGATACGGCTTTCACGCACGCGCTGGGTCAGCCCCGAGCCGCCGTGCTGGCGGGTGTTCCACTCGTCCATGCCGGCGAGAATTTCATCGCTCTGATGGATGGCGATGACCGGACCTTCAGCCAAGGTATTGAGATTGCTATCGGTGACGATGGTCGCCATCTCGATGATGACGTCGGTATCAGGGTTCAGACCGGTCATTTCCAGGTCGATCCAGATCAGATTCTGCGGGTTTTGCATGTGTGGGCTCCTCGGCGTAGTTGCGCAGTTTAGCCTAGAGGGACCTGCTGGCGTGCTAAACTCGCGGCCGTTTTACCTAACCGCCGCATTCTCGACACGGAACACCAATGGCCAAACGCCAGCTCAATCGTCGCCAAAACTGGCGCATCGAAAAGATTCAAGGCGAACGCGCCGCCCGCGCCGCCAAACGTGAATCCTCTGCCGTGGAAGCCCTGGAAGGCGGCGACCTCGGCCCCGAACAAACCGGCCTGGTGATCGCCCACTTCGGCGTGCAGGTCGAGGTCGAGGCGCGCGAGGGCGAACTGGCCGGCCAGGTGTTCCGCTGCCACTTGCGCGCCAACCTGCCAGCGCTGGTGACCGGCGATCAGGTGGTCTGGCGCCCGGGCAACCAGGGCATCGGGGTGATCGTCGCGCAACTGCCGCGCCACACCGAACTCTGCCGTCCGGACAGCCGTGGCCAGCTCAAGCCGGTCGCCGCCAACGTCGACATGATCGTGATCGTCTTCGCCCCATTGCCCGAGCCCCATGCCAACCTGATCGACCGTTACCTGGTCGCAGCCGAACATGCCGGCATCCGCCCCCTGCTGCTGCTCAACAAGTTCGACCTGATCGACGAGCAGAATGCTCCTGCCCTGAACGCCCTGCTGGCGGTCTATCGGCAACTGGGCTATCCGGTGCTGGAAGTCTCGGCCCACCACGGCAATGGCATGGAACAGCTGCAAGCGCAACTGGACGGGCGGATCAGCGTGTTCGTCGGCCAGTCTGGCGTGGGCAAGTCGTCGCTGGTGAACAGCCTGCTGCCGGACGTCGAGACCCGCGTCGGGCCGTTGTCGGAGCTGTCCGGCCAAGGTACCCACACCACCACCACCGCGCGTCTGTTCCACTTCCCGGGCGGCGGCGAACTGATCGACTCCCCGGGGATTCGCGAATTCGGCCTGGGCCATGTCAGCCGCGCCGATGTCGAAGCGGGTTTCATCGAGTTCAACGACCTGCTGGGCACCTGCCGCTTCCGCGACTGCAAACATGACCGCGAACCGGGCTGCGCCCTGCTCAAGGCCCTGGAAGACGGTCGGATCCAGCAGCAACGGATGAACAGCTATCGCTCGATCATCGCCAGCCTGCCGGACAGCAGCTATTAATAAGCAGCCCCATGCAAAAACAAAAAAGGCCGCGATGATCGCGGCCTTTTTTTGAGCACTCGTTAACAGAGCCTGCTTTTACCGATCACCGCGCGGCTGGAGGCGTAGCGGCGGGGGCCGCCGCGCCTTCGGTCTTCGGCGCAGCATCGTCGAAGATATTCAGGCGCTCGCGCAGCTCATGGGCCGGCAACGGCTCCTGCTCCGGCGGCAAGGCGTTCGGGTCGACCGGTACTTCGCCCTGGGCACCCTGGCCCTGGGTCGGTGCCGGAGTCTCGGGAGCGACTTCACCTTCGATCGCGCGCTGGGCCTTCTTGGTCAGCACCACAATGTCGATACGCCGGTTGATCGGGTTGAACGGGTCCTTGCGATCGAACAGCGACGACGAGGCATAACCCACCACGCGAGCCACCTGACCGTCCGGGTAGCTGCCCGCCACCAGCGCCCGACGCGCGGCGTTGGCACGGTTGGCCGAAAGCTCCCAGTTGCCGAAATCGCCGGTGCCCGAGTAAGGCTTGGCATCGGTGTGACCGCTGATGCTGATCTTGTTCGGCACCGCCTTGATGGTGTCGGCCATGGCCAGCAGGATGTCCTCGAAGTACGGCTTCAGACGCGCACTGCCGGAGTCGAACATCGGCCGGTTTTCCGAATCGATGATCTGGATACGCAGGCCGTCCGGAGTGATCTCGAACAGGATCTGGTCCTTGAACTTCTGCAATTGCGGGTTTTCTTCGACCTTGTTCTGCAACTCCTGCAGCAACAACTCCAGGCGCTCTCTTTCAACCTGCTCGGCCATGCCCTCGACCTGATCGGTATCGACCGTGACCTTGTCCGGCTGCGGCTGCGACTTGATCTCGGGGTTGAGCGTGTTGTCCGGCGCCAGCTCGGGAGAACCGCCCAGGTCAATGATGTAGGGCGTACCGCTTTCCGAGAAGCCGATCGGGTCCTTGAAGTAACCGGAGATGGCGATCTTCTGTTCCGGGGTCGCGGTGGACAACAGCCACAGCACCAGGAAGAACGCCATCATCGCCGTGGCGAAGTCGGCGAAGGCGATCTTCCACGCCCCGCCGTGATGCCCGCCGGCAAAGCGCTTGACGCGCTTGATGATAATCGGCTGATTGTTTTCCATGGCTTAGCGACCGCGAACCGCTTGTTCCAGCTCGGCGAAGCTCGGACGGTGCGCCGGGTACAGGACCTTGCGCCCGAACTCCACGGCCAGCGATGGCGGCATGCCGGAAGCCGAGGCCACCAGGGAAGCCTTGATGGCTTCGTAGACGTTCAGCTCTTCCTTGGCGTCGTGGGCCAGGGAGTGGGCCAGCGGGCCGAAGAAGCCGTAGGCCGCGAGAATACCGAAGAAGGTACCGACCAGCGCCGCGCCTACGTGCAGGCCGATGGACTTCTGGTCGCCATCGCCCAGGGACGCCATGGTCACCACGATGCCCAGTACCGCCGCGACGATACCGAAACCCGGCATGCCGTCGGCGATGCCATTGACCGCATGGGACGGATGCTCGAGGTCTTCCTTGAGGCTGAACAGCTCCATGTCGAACAGGCCTTCCAGCTCGTGGGGAGCCATGTTGCCGGAGGACATGATGCGCAGGTAATCACAGATGAACGCGGTCATGCGTTCGTCTTTGAGCACGGATGGGTACTTGGCGAAAATCGGGCTGGCGGCGGCGTCTTCGATATCGCCCTCGATCGCCATCATGCCTTCGCGGCGGCTCTTGTTGAGGATCTCGTAGATCAGCCCCAGCACTTCCAGGTAGAAGGTCTGGGAAAAGCGCGAACCGAACATCCCCAAGGACTTCTTGAGCACGTGCATGGTCATGTAGCCGGGGTTCGCCTGCAGGAACGCCCCCAGCGCGGCGCCGCCGATAATCATGACCTCGAAAGGCTGGATCAGGGCGGCAATCTTGCCGTGAGAAAGCACGTATCCGCCGAGCACGCTCGCGAACACGACGATGATGCCGATAATTTTAGCCATAGGTAGGAAGGTACTTACTGAGTCGGGTTCAAGGTCATATTCGGAAGTTCTTAAAACTCTTCTTCTACTTATCGGCAAAACTGCGCCAGACTATAGGCCGTTAAGGCGAAAAGCCAGTTTGGCCCGCTCTGGGCGTGTTTACAGCAGACGATGATTGCGCCCAGCCATGTCTAATGAAACGACAGTCCCAACTACCACCCCCCACTCCCTCGAATCCTGGATAAAGCTGCTTGACGCGGTCCGCTTGCCGGTGCCGCAAGCCAGCCACGATCGGGTCTGCAAAGCCATCAGGGACAGCCGCAGCTCGTTGCGCGACATTGCCGACCTGATGCAGGACAGCCCCGCGCTGGCCTTGAGCGTGATTCGCGAAGCCAATCGCCACACCCACGGCAGCATGGGCGAGCCGGCCGAGAACCTCGAGGTTGCCCTCAACCGCCTGGGCCTTGCGCGCACCGAAGAATTGCTCGCCCGCCTGCCTGCCCAGCCCGAGCAGGAGATCCCGGTCGGGCTGCGCCAGTTGCAACTGATCAGCCAGCATGCGACCCAACAGGCCAACGGCTTTTTCGCCGGGCGCCTGGCCAGGCTCTGGCAGGACATTCACTGGGGCAGCCTGCTGTTTCTCTCGCCGCTGTGGCCCTTGGCGCTGACCTATCCAAAACTGCTCGAAGAGTGGGAGCTGCGGGTCGTCCACAAGGCCGAACCGGCCCAGGAGGTCGAGCAGCAACTGTTCGGCGTCGGCCTGCTTCAACTGGGCCAGGCCCTGGTGGAGGCCTGGCACCTGCCGATCTGGGTACAGCAAGGCTACCGCCTGCTGATCGACGAGCAGGACCAGTTGGCCAAGGCCTTGCATATTGCCCGGGATAACGCCCACCCGCTGCACCAGCAACAGTGCCTGGATGCCGACCCGGCCCTACAGCGCTGGCTGAACCAGCCGGCCAACAGTGTGTTGCTGGCCAACGCCCTGGCCCTCTCGGCGCAAGAGTCCTGGACCGGCCCGCACTGCATGCGCTGGCAATACCTGACCAGCCTGTACCTGCAAATGTCGATGGATGAGCTGCAACAACAGCTGCACCAGCAAGCCGCGCAGAGTGCCCGGCATCATCACATGCCCGACCTGTGGCACCCGGCCGAGGCGCTGCTCTGGCCCTGGGAGGCCCGGCGCGTGCATCGCGGCGAGCTCCCGGTCGCCGCGCCAACCGCCGAAGACCTGGCCAAATGGCGCAAGCAGTGCAGCGAATTGCTGGTGGAACCCAGCCGTTTCAGCAATGCCATGCACCTCACCACCTTTGCCCGCGACGCCCTGGTGGCGTGCGGCATGCGCCGGGTGATGCTGCTGATGGTCGATCGCACGCGGACCCAGTTGCGGGTGCATCAGATCGCCGGACTGCCCGCGCAAGCCTCGAGCCTGATGCTGACGATCAGCCAGAGCAGCGTATTGCAGCGGCTGCTGGAGGCCCCGGCGCAAGTGCGCCTGACACCGACCAACAACGCCCAGTTCTCCGCCCGCCTGCCCACCAGCCTGCGCACGCTGTTTCGCGGCGAGCATCTGCTGATGCGCTCGGTGCCCAGCAATGGCCGGGTGATCATGCTGATCGTCGCCGACCAGGGTGGCCAGCCCCTCTCGGAAATCTCCGTACAGGCGTTCGGCAAGACCGCCCAATGCATCGAAAAGGCCCTGCACAGCTTTACCAACCGCAGCCGCTGACGCTTGCGCTACAATCCTCCCCTTTGTGCCCTGGAGACCTCACATGCCTGACTTCTCTGGCTTGCCGCTGGTGATCGAGCCGAGCGACCTGCTCCCTCGCCTGGATGCCCGCGAACTGATTCTGGTGGACCTGACCAGCGCCGCCCGCTATGCCGCGGGCCACATCCCCGGCGCGCGTTTCGTCGACCCTAAACGCACCCAGCTCGGTCAGGCGCCGGCGCCCGGGCTGATGCCACCACAGGCGGCCCTGGAAGCCCTGTTCGGCGAACTGGGGCATAACCCTGATGCGGTCTACGTGGTCTACGACGACGAAGGCGGCGGCTGGGCCGGGCGGTTCATCTGGTTGCTGGATGTCATCGGCCACTCCCGCTACCACTACCTGGATGGCGGGCTGCTGGCCTGGCTGGCGGACGGCCTGCCGGTCTCGAGCGAAGTCCCGGCTGCCGTTGCCGGCCCTGTCGCCCTGACCCTGCACGACGAGCCGACCGCCACCCGCGAATACCTGCAAAGCCGGCTTGGCGCGGCCGACCTGGCGATCTGGGATGCCCGCGGCCCGCTGGAGTACTCGGGAGAGAAAGTCCTCGCCGCCAAGGGTGGACACATTCCTGGCGCGATCAACTTCGAGTGGACGGCGGGCATGGACCAGGCGCGCAACCTGCGGATCCGCGCCGACATGCCGCAGATCCTCGAACAACTCGGCATCAGCAAAGACAAAGAAGTGATTACCCACTGCCAGACTCACCACCGCTCTGGCTTCACCTACCTGGTGGCCAAGGCGCTCGGTTATCCGCGAGTCAAAGGCTATGCCGGTTCCTGGGGCGAATGGGGCAACCACCCTGACACGCCCGTAGAGATTTAAGGTTTTAAGGACAGTTAATGAAAAAGCGTTTGTTTATCCTCAGCCAGTACCTGCTGCCTCATCACCTGCTGTCGCGCCTGGCCGGCTGCATTGCCGAGTGCCGCGTGCGCTGGTTCAAGAATGCCTTCACCGCCTGGTTCGCCAAGCGTTATCAGGTGGACATGTCGCAAGCGCTGGTGGAAGACCTAACCGCCTACGAGCACTTCAACGCCTTCTTCACCCGCGCCCTGAAAGACGGCGCCCGCCCGCTGGACCAGACTCCGGGCGCGATCCTCAGCCCGGCCGACGGCGCGGTCAGCCAGCTCGGCCCGATCGAACACGGCCGGGTATTCCAGGCCAAGGGCCACAGCTTCAGCGTGCTGGAGCTGCTGGGTGGTGACTCGGCCCTGGCAGCCCCCTTCATGGGCGGCGACTTCGCCACCATCTACCTGTCGCCGAAGGACTACCACCGCGTGCACATGCCGCTGGCCGGCACCCTGCGGGAAATGGTCTACGTGCCAGGGCGGATCTTCTCGGTCAACCAGACCACCGCGGAAAACGTGCCGGAGCTGTTCGCCCGCAACGAGCGCGTGGTGTGCGTTTTCGATACCGAGCGCGGCCCGATGGCCGTGGTGCTGGTGGGCGCGATGATCGTGGCTTCGATCGAAACCGTCTGGGCCGGCCTGGTGACTCCGCCGAAGCGCGAACTGAAGACCGTGCGCTACGACGAAGCCGCCCGCGCACCGATCCATCTGGAAAAGGGCGCCGAATTGGGCCGTTTCAAGCTGGGCTCCACCGCGATCGTGCTGTTCGGGCCGGAGCAAGTGCAGTGGGCCGAAGAACTGATGGCCGGCTCGCCGGTGCAGATGGGCCAGGGCATGGGTCTACCCAAGGCCTGAGCTTTGGGCATAAAAAGCCGGAGATAAAAAAACGCCGCGGATCGCGGCGTTTTTTTTGCCTTGGACTCGGCTCAGAGCTGGCCGTCGCGATCGCGGAAACCCAGCAGATAAAGCACGCCATCCAGGCCCAGGGTGGAAATCGCCTGCTTGGCCGACTGTTTGACCAGCGGCTTGGCGCGGAAGGCCACGCCCAGGCCGGCGATCGCCAGCATCGGCAGGTCGTTGGCGCCGTCGCCGACCGCGATGGTCTGCTCCAGGCGCAAACCTTCCTTGGCAGCCAGCTCGCGCAACAGATCGGCCTTGCGCTGGGCGTCGACAATCGGCTCGACCGCGACACCGGTCACCTTGCCGTCGACCACTTCCAGCTCATTGGCGAATACGTAGTCGATCCCCAGCTTGGCCTGCAATTGCTTGGCGAAGTAGGTGAAGCCACCCGAGAGGATCGCGGTCTTGTAGCCCAGGCGCTTGAGTTCGGCGAACAGGGTCTCGGCGCCTTCGGTCAGGCGCAGCGATGCGCCGATGGAGTCCAGCACCTTGATGTCCAGGCCCTGGAGCAAGGCCAGGCGTTCCTTGAAGCTGGCCCGGAAATCCAGCTCGCCGGCCATGGCCCGCTCGGTGATTTCCGCCACGCGGTCACCCACGCCGGCCGCCTTGGCCAGCTCGTCGATGACTTCCGCCTCGATCAGCGTCGAGTCCATGTCGAACACCGCCAGGCGGCGGTTACGACGGAACAGCGAGTCTTCCTGGAAGGCGATATCGACGTTCAGCTCCTGGGCGACGCTCAGGAACTCGGCACGCAACGCCTGCGGATCGGCCGCTTCGCCACGCACGGAGAACTCGATGCAACCCTTGCCCTTGTCGGCCGGGGTATCCAGCGGCATGCGCCCGGAGAGGCGATCGATATGGTCGATGTTCAGGCCGTACTTGGCGGTGATCGAACTGACGCGCTGCAACTGCTCGGCGGTGACCTTGCGGGTCAGCAACGTCACGATATGGCGCTTCTTGCCCTGGCCACCGACCCACTGCTGGTAATCCTCTTCGGAAACCGGCGTGAAACGGACCTGCTGGTTCAGTTCATAGGCGGTGAACAGAATGTCCTTGAGCACCGACGAACTCTGCTCGTTCTCCGGAATTTCAACCAGGATGCCGAACGACAGAGTGTCGTGGATCACCGCCTGACCGATGTCGAGAATGTTCACACCACCCTGGGCCAGAACGCCGGTAATGGCTGCAGTGAGACCCGGACGGTCTTCACCGGTGATGTTTATCAGGACGATTTCGCGCAAGGCGCACCCCCGCAGGTGGAAAAAAACCGCATTCTACCCACTTTCAGTGACCATCGGGCACAGCCAGCGCTTTGCCGGTCTAGGGCCTGTCGCTATACTGCGCCTCAACTTCACGGACAAAAGAGCCGAGCTCAGTGAACCGGCCCACGCCAGTTAAAACCGATAACTTCTTCCTGCTGATCTTCCGTGCACTGCGTCATCGCCGTGTACCGATTGCATTGCGCATTGCCAGCCATAACGTGATCCTGGTCGCCCTGGCCCTGGTGATCTATGCCTGCGTGATGGGGCTGCAGTTCAAGCAGGCCATGCACGAACAAGCCGACGCCCTGGGTCAGAGCCTGACCACCCAGACCGCGACCTCGGCCACCGAGCTGTTGGTGTCCAACGACATCCTCAGCCTCAACGTGCTGCTGAACAACCTGACCAAGAACCCGCTGGTGGCCCACGCGGCGATCTACAGCGTGGACAACCGCATCCTCGCCGAAGCCGGTCAACGCCCGAAAAGCAGCCTGCTGGGTGAAACCGAAGGCGTCTACCAGACCAAGATCACCTTCCAGGACGTGACCGCGGGCAACCTGCGCATCAGCCTGGACATGGAACAGTTCCAGCAGCCGATGACCATCAGCCTGCAGAGCATGGGCATTCTCAGCGCCATCCTGCTGGCTTTGGCCCTGGCCTTGAGCCTGCGCCTGGGCCGGCACATCTCCACGCCGCTGATGCAACTGCGGGTCTGGCTGCGGGATATCGATGCGCACACCCCGGCCACCCAGCGCCAGGACGAAATCGGCGACCTGGCGCGCCAGCTGCATGCCAGCTTTGCGCCGGAGAAGGTCGAGCCCGAACCGGAAACCGAGCTCGACGACACCGACTACGACGACAGCGAAGACGCGGAACCGACCTTCGAGGTACGCAACCTGCGTGACCCGAGCTTCGATGAAAGCGCTCCGATGGCCGGCCTCAAGCCCGCACCACGGCATGTGGTCAGCGCTGAAGAGGATCTGGCCGACGATGAAGACCCATTCGCCGATCTTCGCGATAGCTCGTCCACCGCGACCGCTGCCAAGCCGATCGTAAAACCCGCAGTACCGGCACAACCGCAGCACAGCGCGGTACTGGCCGTGCAACTGGGCGCCCAGGAGCAACTGCGCCGCCTGCCCCGTGCCCGCCTGACGGAATTGCTGGAGCGTTATCGCGATTGCCTCGACCAGGCTGCCTCGCTGTACCAGAGCGAACTGCACACCCTGAACGACGGCAGCACACTGATGCTGTTCCATAGCGAAGACAGTGGCGACGACTACCTGACCAACGCCATCTGTTGCGGTGAATTGCTACGCGCCCTGGGCCACGCCCTGCAGATCGAAGTGGCCGACAGCGGCATCACCCTGCAGCTGCAACTGGGCCTGACCCTGGGCGACGAGCTGTTCGGCCTGAGCCAGATCGACCTGCTGCTGACCGAAACCGCCCAGGACGCCCTGGCGCTGTCCCAGCACAGCCGCAACCTGCTGCTGGTCGAGCGCAAGGTCAACGATGACGCCCTGATTCGTCAGCGTGCGCGCATTCGTCCGATCGCCAGCCCGGAAGGCGCCTGCTGCGTCGAGCGCCTGATGGAGCCCTACCCATCGATGCTGGAGCGACAATTGGCGCGGATGCACGAGACCCGGGCCAAGCTCTAAACCAGCCACCCAACAAAAAGCCCGCAGCGATGCGAGCTTTTTGTTGGGCATTGATCGGGCTGACGCCATCGCGGGCAAGCCTCGCACCTACCTGTTTCTGTAGGAGCGAGGCTTGCCCGCGATAGCAATCTGCAGGACACCGCAGAGCACCCAAGCCACCGAACAACTCCCTAGAAACGACAAAGCCCGCTGATCAGCGGGCTTTGTCCTGGAAGCGCGACACTCAGAAGCGGAACACTTCCATATCCGTGCGGATTGGCGTGGCCATCGGAATCTTCGGCTGCTTCTCCTGCTCGGTCGGTTTTGCCGCCGGCGCTGGCGCCGCCTTGCGTGGCACCTCGGCTACAGTCGGCTGGTTGGCCAGCGGCTTGAGGGCACCAGACAGCTGCTCGGCCAGGCGTTGCAGCAGTACACCCTGGGCCTGGACCTGGGACGCGGTGGTACCCGCATGCTGCTCCTGCAGATGAACGATACGGTTGTCGCGCACCTGCCCACGGCGATCGATCAGGCGCCATTGCGCATCGAGAACCGCCGGTTGCGTCGCGCCTGAATCCAGGCGTGTGATCGACAACAATACCTGCACATCCGGAGTGAAACCGGTACTCGCCGGCGCCAGTACGACCCGCTGGCTGTCCAGTTGTCCGGCGACCTGGCGCAACAGCAACTGATCGATATCGGAAGACAGGCTGCCGGCCCAGCGACCGTCGGTCGAAGCCTGCAGGCTGCCGTCGTTCTGGCGTTGCAGCAAGGTTTCACGTTGCAGGTAGTCGGCAACCAGTACCGGCCCCAGCAATACGGCCATGCCGGCACTTTGTGCCGGTTGAGCTGGACTTCCGCTGTCCAGCTGATACAGCGACACCGGCTGGTGTACGCTGCAACCCGCCAGGCCAAGAACGCCAGCGAGCAAGAAAACAAGAGGAAGGCGCAGAGCAGTCATCATCCCATCCAGGTGGCGGCCACAAGGCTAGCCACAGTGTAAATACTCAAAATAACCCTGAATAACGCTCAGCCACGCCGGCGCTTGAAAGCGCATATCATCCGTGAATATGCGCCATGACTCCAGTGTTGTAGCGCCGTTCTACCGGTTAAATAGCAGATCGGACGCTCTAAGCCGCATCAATTGAGAGTTTCTACCAACAACGCATCCACTCGCTGGAAGCCTCGTGGCAGTTTATTACCCCGGCGACCGCGCTCGCCCTTGTAGTGCTCGAGGTCATCGGCCTTGAGCGACAGGGTACGCTTTCCGGCCTGCAGCACCAGTGTCGCGCCTTCCGGCAGTACCGCGATATCGGTCACGTACTCCTCGCGGCTGGCCACTCGCTCCCCCGGAATCCCAATGATCTTGTTGCCCTTGCCTTTGCCCAGCTGCGGCAGGTCGCTGATCTTGAACACCAGCAAACGCCCTTCGGTGGTCACCGAAGCCAGCCAGTTCTGTTCCCGATCGCTCACCGGCCGAGGCAACAGCACCTTGGCGTTGTTCGGCAGGCTCAACAACGCCTTGCCGGCCTTGTTCTTGGCTTGCAGATCCTCGCCCTTGACCACGAAACCGTAACCCGCGTCGGACGCGATCACGTACAGCGCCTCGTCGTCCGGCAGCAGCACGCATTCGAAACTGGCGCCAGGCGGCGGTGTCAGGCGTCCGGTCAGCGGCTCACCCTGGCCACGGGCCGATGGCAGCGTATGTGCCGCCACCGAATAACTGCGCCCGGTGGAGTCGATAAACACCGCAAACTGATTGGAACGCCCGATGGCCGAGGTCTTGAAGCCGTCGCCGGCCTTGTAGGACAGCCCCGTGGCGTCGATATCATGCCCTTTGGCGCAGCGTACCCAACCTTTTTCCGACAGAACGATGGTGACCGGCTCGGTCGGCATCAGCTCGTTTTCCGACAAGGCCTTGGCCTCGGCGCGCTCGACGATCGGCGAACGACGGTCGTCGCCGTAGGTTTCAGCGTCCTGCAGCAATTCGGTACGCACCAGCTTCTTCAGCTTGGCTTCGCTGTTGAGCAGGGCTTGCAGCTTGGCCTGCTCCTTGAGCAGTTCGTCCTGCTCGGCGCGCAACTTCATCTCTTCCAGACGCGCCAACTGACGCAGGCGGGTATCGAGGATGTAGTCGGCCTGCACTTCGCTCAGGGCGAAACGCTCGATCAGCTTGGCCCGCGGCTGATCCTCGGTACGAATGATGTGGATCACTTCATCCAGGTTGAGGTAAGCGATCAGCAAGCCGTCCAACAGGTGCAGGCGGCGCTCGACCTTGTCCAGGCGGAACTGCAGGCGGCGGCGCACCGTCAGTACGCGGAACTCCAGCCACTCCACCAGCAGGGCGCGCAGGTTCTTCAGCTGCGGCTTGCCGTCCAGGCCGATGATGTTGACGTTGACCCGGTAGCTGGATTCCAGCTCGGTGGTGGCAAACAGGTGCTGCATCAACTCGTCGGGGTCGACCCGGTTGGAGCGCGGAATGATCACGATCCGGCACGGGTGCTCGTGGTCCGACTCGTCACGCAGGTCGGCGACCATGGGCAGCTTCTTGGCCTGCATCTGCGCGGCGATCTGTTCCAGCACCTTGGCGCCTGACACCTGGTGCGGCAGCGCGGTGACGATGATGTCGCCATCCTCGATGCGATAGACAGCACGCATGCGCACCGAACCGCGACCGGTTTCGTAGATTTTCAGCAGGTCCGCGCGCGGCGTGATGATTTCCGCTTCGGTCGGGTAGTCCGGGCCCTGAATGTGCTCGCAGAGCTGTTCGACCGTGGCCTTGGGCTCATCCAGCAAGCGCACGCAAGCCGTGGCGACTTCGCGCAGGTTGTGCGGCGGCACGTCAGTGGCCATGCCCACAGCGATACCGGTGGTGCCATTGAGCAGGATATTCGGCAAACGTGCCGGTAATACCAGGGGTTCCTGCAGGGTACCGTCGAAGTTCGGCCCCCAGTCCGCGGTGCCCTGGCCCAGCTCGCTGAGCAGGACTTCGGAGTAACGCGACAGGCGTGCCTCGGTGTAACGCATGGCGGCGAAGGACTTGGGATCGTCCGGCGCCCCCCAGTTACCCTGGCCGTCCACCAGCGTGTAGCGGTAGCTGAAAGGCTGCGCCATCAGCACCATGGCTTCGTAGCAGGCCGAGTCGCCGTGGGGGTGGAACTTACCCAGCACGTCACCGACCGTACGGGCGGACTTCTTGTGCTTGGAATCGGCATCCAGCCCCAGCTCACTCATGGCGTAGACGATACGCCGCTGTACCGGTTTCAGGCCGTCGCCGATATGCGGCAAAGCACGGTCCATGATCACGTACATGGAGTAGTTGAGGTAGGCATTTTCGGTGAAGTCAGCCAGCGATCGGCGTTCTACGCCATCCAGGCTGAGATCCAGGGAGTCGCTCATGCGGGCCTCATCAGTTCGTTGTCTGGCGCAGCAGCAAGGTGCCGCCGCGCTGGGTAAATTCAAGTTTTTTCAAAGCGCTCATGCCCAGCAACACCTGCTCGCCCCCCAGGCCCGGCGCGACCAGCGCACGGACATCCCGCAGGACGATCTCGCCCAGTTGCAGGCGGTCGAGGCGGGTTCGATAACCCTCGCTACGACCGTTGGCGGTACTCAGGGTCACCGGTGCGCCCTTTTCCAGGCCAAGACGCTCGGCCAGCCCGGACGGGATCGACACATCGGTCGCTCCGGTATCGAGCATGAAATTCACCGGCTGGCCGTTGATCTGGCCGCTGGCGACGAAATGCCCCTGGCCGTTGCCGACCAGTTTCACTTCGATGTAACCCTCATGTTGTTGCGAAGTGACGACAGCATTGGGGTTCTCCTGACGCTGTTCCCACTCGCCGAAAAACCGCGTCGCCAGGAACAGCCCGGCGCCCCAGGCCAGCACCAGCAGTACGCGCCCGGCACGTTTGCCCGGTGGCTGCTGGCTCACGACTTGGTACTCCAACCGCCCTCGGGCGCGGCGAAGCGCCAGATGATCGGGCGTTTTTCACCGTCGGCACGGGCACCGGTGTTGTTATCCACACCGATCCAGGCGCCATCGGCATCCACCACCAGCGCCTCGGTCAGGCCATAGGCCTGTGGATAACGCCGGTTTTCCTGCAACGCCTCGGCGGCAAACGACCAGCAACGCTCGACCTTGGCCGTCGACGCATCACGACGACAGACCTGAAACGCATTGCGCTCGAGGGTGAACAACTTGCCCTCGAACAGCGACAGGTCGGCGAAATCCCGGGACACCGCCTTGGCTTTCGGCATCTGCGGCGGCTGCATTTCCAGACCGGCCTCGCTGAGCAGCACGCAGCCGCCATCGCAATCCCAGACACTCTGCTGGCGCTTGATCAACAGCAGCCCGCGGCGCTCGCGCTCGGCGGCCAGCCAGATCCGGTCGCCGGCCGGGTTGACCGCCAGGCCTTCGAACAAGGCATTGAAGTGCAGCAACATACCGCTGGCCCGTGCCTCACGCACCATGATCGGCGAAATCTTCAGCCAGGTGGCCGAACCCGTCGGCGCCAGCTGCAACACCGCCGCATGGGACTCGCTGACCACATACTTGTTGCCGGCGCTGTCGCAGGTGATGCCCTCGAAATCCAGGTCGCCGCCGCGCACGAACGAAGCGACCCAGGTGCGTGAATTCAAGCCCCAGGGCAAACCGCTGTCCGGCACCGGCGGCACGTCGATGCGCACGGTCTCGGCCTGCCAGACGCGATCGCTGGTATCGAGCCGATAGATCTGGTCATCGTCGCGGTCGGAGACCGTCCACAGCTCCTTGCCGCACAACGCCAGCCCCGACAGGTTGCCGCCACGCATGCCGTCTACCGGATGCTCGGCCAGCAACCTCAACTCAGGCAAAGGACCGGCTATCGCCGAGCTTGCCAATAGCAGTAATGCCAGGGCAAAGCCTCTGCGCATCAGGCCAGAACCTCGGCCAGGTTGCCCTTGGACTCCAGCCAGCTCTTACGGTCGCCGGCGCGTTTCTTCGCCAGCAGCATGTCCATGATTTCCGAGGTCGCGGCGTAGTCGTCACCAAGGGTCAACTGCACCAGGCGCCGGGTGTTTGGGTCCATGGTGGTTTCGCGCAGTTGCGGCGGGTTCATTTCGCCCAGGCCCTTGAATCGGGTGACTTGCGGCTTGCCACGCTTCTTCTCGGCCACCAGGCGATCGAGGATGCCATCGCGCTCGGCTTCGTCGAGGGCGTAGTAGATTTCCTTGCCCAGGTCGATGCGGTACAGCGGCGGCATCGCCACGTAGACGTGACCGGCATCCACCAGCGGGCGGAAGTGCTGGACAAACAGCGCGCAGAGCAGCGTCGCGATGTGCAAGCCGTCGGAGTCGGCGTCGGCGAGGATGCAGATCTTGCCGTAGCGCAGCTGGCTCATGTCCTCGGCGCCCGGGTCGACCCCGATGGCCACGGCGATGTTGTGCACTTCCTGGCTGGCCAGGACTTCGCTGCCATCGACTTCCCAGGTGTTGAGGATCTTGCCGCGCAGCGGCAGGATCGCCTGGAACTCCTTGTCCCGCGCCTGCTTGGCCGAACCACCGGCGGAGTCACCTTCCACCAGGAACAGCTCGGATCGCATCGGGTCCTGGCCGGCGCAGTCCGCCAGCTTGCCAGGCAGCGCCGGGCCCTGGGTAATGCGCTTGCGCTCGACCTTCTTGCTGGCCTTGAGGCGACGGCCGGCGTTGCTGATGGCCAGCTCCGCCAGTTGCATGCCCAGCTCCGGATTGGCGTTGAGCCACAGGCTGAACGCATCCTTGACCACACCCGAAACGAAAGCGGCCGCCTCGCGAGACGACAGGCGCTCCTTGGTCTGGCCGGAGAACTGCGCATCCTGCATCTTCATCGACAGCACGAAGGCGATGCGTTCCCAGACATCTTCCGGCGCCAGCTTCAGGCCGCGCGGCAGCAGGTTGCGGAATTCGCAGAACTCGCGCATGGCGTCCAGCAGGCCCTGGCGCAAACCGTTGACGTGGGTACCGCCCTGGGCGGTCGGGATCAGGTTGACGTAGCTTTCCTGCACGCTGTCGCCGCCTTCGGGCAACCACAGCAGGGCCCAGTCCACCGCTTCCTTGTTACCCGACAGACTGCCGCAGAAAGGCTCGGTCGGCAGGCGTTCGAATTCGCTGACCGCATCCACCAGATAGGAGCGCAGGCCATCTTCGTAATGCCACTCGACCTTCTCGCCGGTGCCTTTGTCTTCGAAGCTGACCAGCAGCCCCGGGCACAATACGGCCTTGGCCTTGAGCACATGCTTGAGGCGGCTGACGGAGAATTTTGGCGAATCGAAGTATTTCGGATCCGGGGCGAAGTACACGCTGGTCCCGGTATTGCGCTTGCCGACGCTGCCGACCACTTCCAGCTCGGTGGCCTTGAAACCGTCGGCGAAAGTCATCTGGTACTCGTTGCCGTCACGCTTGACCCGCACCCGCACCTGGGTCGACAAGGCGTTGACCACGGAAATACCCACCCCGTGCAGACCGCCGGAGAACTGGTAGTTCTTGTTGGAAAACTTGCCGCCCGCATGGAGCTTGGTGAGGATCAGCTCGACGCCGGACACACCCTCTTCCGGGTGAATGTCCACCGGCATGCCGCGGCCGTCATCGGACACTTCCAGGGAATGGTCGGCATGCAGGATGACCTGGATCGACTTCGCGTGCCCCGCCAGGGCTTCGTCGACACTGTTGTCGATGACTTCCTGGGCGAGGTGGTTCGGCCGGGTGGTATCGGTGTACATGCCCGGGCGTTTGCGCACCGGGTCGAGGCCCGAGAGGACTTCGATGGCGTCTGCGTTATAAGAGCTAGCGCTGGGAGTGGCCATGGGGTCTCGTCGTTAGTCGTTCAATGAAATAGAAGCGAGGGTTCACAGCGAGGTGAAATCGATCGCCTGGTACTGATCCGGGCCGATGCCGGCAAAATTCAACAACGCCGGCAATTGTCCGGCAAAACCCTGGAAACTATGGTCGCCACCGGCCTGGATGCGCAAGGCACAGGCTCGGTAATACAACTGCGCGCTGCGATAGTCCAGCGTCTCGTCACCTGTCTGCAGCCAGACCTGGAACCGCTGCGGGTCCTGGGGCGCCGGCACTTCCAGCTCGGCCAGGGCCGTCACGTGGTCGTGGGTCAATTCCCAGGTTTCCCCGGTATAGAGGTTGGTCTGCGTGCCCGGAAAGCCGTCGAACATCCGGTGCGGACTGACCGCGGGGTTGATCAGCAGGGCTTTCAGGCCGTGGCGCTCGGCAAGGTGAGTCGCATAGTAGCCGCCGAGAGAGCTGCCGACCAGCAGCGGCCGTCCGAGTTCGGCAATCGCCTGCTCCAACTGGCCAATGGCCTCGCGCGGATGATGATGCAAGGCCGGCACGCGCAGTTGTTCAGCGCGGCCGATCGCCTCCATGACAGCGATCAGCTGGCTGGCTTTCCTCGACGCCGGTGCGCTGTTGAAGCCATGGATATACAGGATCGAACCGGACATGCGCACTCCCTTTGCATCGTGCAAAAAGGCGCAGTTTACAGGGTGTATCGCCGCTTGACTTGTGTTCAGGTGTATCCCTTTGTCCCGTCGTCGCAGACGGCGGCTCCGAGACGAAGTCAGTAGCCGTTGCTGCCGTAATCGACCTGGAAATCGAAGCCGGTGACTCGCTCGACACCGGTTTCCAGGCGTCCATCGGGCAACAGGCGCAGCCAGCGATAGCCCGGCGCGGTTTCGCCGACCTTGAAATCCTCGCTGCCCGGCTCGAACTGAATGCAGGTCGAGGGCGACGCCAGCAGGCGCAAAGGTCCCTGCTGGCGGTCGATTTCCTGATGCACATGGCCCCAGAGCACCGCGCGCGCCTGCGGAAAACGCTCCAGCACGGCGAATAGCGCATGCGGATTGCGCAGCCCGATGGGCTCCATCCAGGCGCAACCGATGGACACCGGATGATGATGCAGGCACACCAGGTGATGACGCTCGGGGGCTTCGCTCAAGGCGCTGGCGAGCAACTGCAACTGTTCGTCCTGCAGGTAACCCGGTACCGAACCCGGTACGGCCGAGTCGAGCAGGGTGATCCGCCAGTTGCCGATGTCCACCACCGGCGCCAGCAACGAACTCTGGGTCGCCGCCTGCGCCATGAGTCGCGGCTCGTCGTGGTTGCCGGGAATCCAGCGCGCCGGCGCCGGAATCTGCCGGGTCATGTCACGAAACAGCTGATAGGACTCCAGCGTACCGTCCTGGGACAGGTCGCCCGTGGCCAGCATCAGGTCGATCCGCGGTTGCTGCTCCAGCACCAGTTCGATCACCCGCTGCAGGCTGTCGCGGGTATTCATGCCCAGCAGCGTGCCGTCCGCTTCGGCGAACAGATGGCTGTCGGACAACTGCACCAGCAACACGGGATCGTCGGTGGTCAGAGTGGATACGCTCGGCAAGGCGGCCTCCCAGGGCGTGTCACGGGAAGTGAGGAATGGGGGCAATTATGCTGGGGGAAATTCAAAAGAGGAAACCGGCGAACCGGACGCAGTTCACATCTACCGCACGGCCTCGAACTCATGACCGCAAGCCAGGCAGTGGCTCAGCCATTCGCCGAGAAACACATTGAGCTGGGCCTTCTCGTCCGGCTGGTGCATGAAGGCGTTCGGATACGGATAGATGCCACGAAAGCGCCGGGCGTGCTCGGCGCTGATGACCTCGGCCATGCGCGCGTCGTGGTAGACCTGGACTTCCAGCTGTGGCACCGGCAGCCAGGGCAGGCTGTGCTCCTGGCGCACCTGCAGGGTGGTGGTGTAGGGACAGGCCAGCAATACCTCCAGCGCCAGCACACCGAGCATCTGGTCGCCCTGGGTCACCGCGATCCGGCGCGCCACCGGCTGGTTGCGCATGTCGGGCAACAGGCGCATCAGCCGGGCATAGTTCGCCTCGCAGGACGCTTGCAGCCCCACGAGATCGACCCGGTAGCGATCGCGCACTTTGTTTACGACCATAACCCCCTCACTTCAACGCGGTTCAAAGCCAGCCATTGCAAGGCAATAATGCTCGCCGCGTTGGAAATCCGCCCATCCCTTACCGCCTGCAGTGCGTCTTCGAAAGCCCAGACCGACACACGGATATCCTCCGCCTCTTCCACCAGCCCGTGCAGGCCACCGGCACCGCCGCTGTCGCAGCGCCCCAGGTACAGATGCACGAGTTCGGTACTGCCCCCCGGCGACGGGAAATACTGGGTCATCGGCCACAGTGCGGAGAATGTCAGTCCAGCTTCCTCCTGCGCCTCGCGGTGAGCAACTTCTTCCGGCTGCTCGTCCTTGTCGATCAGACCAGCGACCAGTTCGATCAACCAGGGGTTCACGGTTTTCCCCATGGCGCCGACGCGAAACTGCTCGATCAAGACCACTTCATCGCGTTGCGGATCGTACGGCAGGACGCAGACAGCATCATGACGCACAAAGATTTCACGACTGATCTCGCGCCCCATGCCACCGGCGAACAGCTCGTGGCGCAGGTGCACTCGGTCGAGCTGATAAAAACCCTGGAAGCATTTCTCGCGCCGAACGATATCGACAGTGGTCGGCGTGGTGTTGGCAAAGCCCGTCATAGCAATCCTCGTATCCTGCTGTCCGATCCGAGGCTCCCCCTCGACTTCGCGCCATCCTAACGCGCCGATGACCGATGATGCAGCCCCTTTGCCATCAGCGGGATAGACGGCAAGGGGGCAAACCTAATCTAATTGCCTCTATTGAGCTTAGTGGCGAACTGATTGCCCCGCAGGCAGTCGAAGCCGGTAACTTTTGCCTACCTCTGGTTTATCAAGGACGCACATGTCGCTTCTTAAAATCGCCTCCGTGGCTTGCCTGGCCCTGACCCTGGGCGCCTGCCAAAGCCTGTTCCAACCCAGCTATCAAAAGCCCCTGCAAAGCACCAGCGACAAGTCGGAACAGATCAAGCCCGGCTGCAGCAATCAGGATTGCCCGCTGGTGAACATCGACACCGTGCACTTCGCCGACGAGCCACAGCTGGATGCGCTGATTGAAAAGCGCCTGCTGCAGATGACCCGCACCACTGCGGACCAGGCCGTGCCAGCGACACTGAGCGCCTATCGGGAGAAGTTCCTGCGCGAGGCCGACAGCCGCAACAGCATGTACCTGCAAGCCAAGGTACGCGAACAGCATGACGGCCTGGTGATCATCGAACTGGCCAGCTACCTGGACACCGGCGGTGCCCACGGCACACCCGGCCGCGGCTTCATCAACTACTCGCGCGAGCTGCACAAGGAACTGAGCCTGCCCGACATGCTGCGCCCGGGCCAGGAAACCGCGTTCTGGAAAGCCGCCCAGGTGGCCCACAACAGCTGGCTGATCAGCACCAAGCTGGACCAGGAGCCAGAGTTCATCAAGAGCTGGCCGTTCCAGAAAACCCCGAACGTGGCGCTGACCTACGGCGGCGTGATCCTCAAGTACAACGTGTCGGTGATCGCGCCTTACGCGCTGGGCCACATCGAACTGAAGATCCCTTACAACCGCCTGGACGGCATTCTCAAGCCCGAGCTGTTTCCTGGCCGTAGCTGAAGGCCCGCCCCAGCAGCCCTTGCAGCAGCCCTGCCAGCACCAGTGACGGCAGGGTTGCGCCAACGTCCGGATAGAAGTTGGCCAGCAGGTGGTAGGTGCTGACCCCACCCAGCCAGGCCAGCAACGCTGGCCAGCGCAAGCCCTGCGACGACACCTGGGCACTGCGCTTGCGCAGGATGAAGTGATCCACCAGCACCACGCCGAACAGCGGCGCGAACACCGAGCCGATCAGCAGCAGGAAGTTCTGATACTGGGCCAATGGCGCCAGGCAGGCGATCAGGGTGCAGAGCACACCAATGGTCAACGCCAGGTGCTCGACCTTCAGGCGCAGCAGAATGCCGCTGGAGACCGCGGCCGAGTGAATATCGGCAAAGGCGTTCTCCGACTCGTCCAGCAGGATCAGCAACAGCGGAATCCCCAGGCCCGCGCCGGCCAGCGCCAGCAGCAGCGCATTGACTTCGCCACTCGGCGCAAAGGCCAGGGTGTAGGCCACGCCCAGGCTCATCAGCCACAGGTTGCCGATAAAGAACCCCAGCGCCGTACCGCCAAAGACATTGCGCGCACGCTTGCCGAACCTTGAGTAATCGGCGATCAGCGGCAGCCATGACAACGGCATGGCGATCGCGATATCGAAACCCACGCCGAGCGGCATGGAACCGTCGCCGGCCTGGGTCCAGAGCGCAGCCAGATCGGCCTTGGCGAACAGGTTCCAGGTCAGCCACAGGCAGGCCGCCAGCAACAGCCAGATACCCCATTTGCGCAGGATCTTGCGCACGAAAGTCAACGGCCCGCTGACCGCGAGCAAGGTCGCCAGCGCGCCGAAAAACAGAGTCCAGAGCAAAGGGCTGGCCAGCAGGCTGCCTTCGCTGAGCGCACGAGTACCCAACAGGCTGGCGGCATCGCGCATGACAATGATCTCGAACGAGCCCCAGCCCACCAGTTGCAACAGGTTGAGCAACGCCGGCAGGCTCGCGCCGCGGGTACCGAGGCTGAGCTTGAGCGCCGCCATGGACGACAGGCCGGTATCGCTGCCGATCACCCCGACCGCCGCGAGCAGCAAGACGCCGACCGCCGTACCGAGGAAGATCGCCAGCAAGGCACCGGACAGGCCCAGGCCAGGCGCCAGCAGCGCGCCGGTCTGCAACACCATCAGGCCGATGCCGAGGGAAAACCACAGGGAAAACAGATCGCGCGCGCCGAATACACGCCGCTCGGCAGGGACCGCGAGATCGGGAGAGTAAGTGCTGCTGGATGTATTCAAGGGTGCATCTCGAAGGAACAGGGTTGGGAAACTATCCACAGCCTGTAGGAGCAAGGCTTGCCCGCGATAGCGTCGTGTCAGTCACAACGCAATCGCGGGCAAGTCGGATCGCCGCCCGCTCGCTCCTACGGGTGATGAGTGATCGCTTCCGGCGAAGCGATCACCAACGCAGGATCAAACCTTCTTGTACAACTGGCTGCCTTCCTGCTTGAAGCGCTCGGCCTGCTCCGCCAGGCCCTTGGCGACTTCCACGTCCACCGCCTCGATGCGCTGGTTGGCCGCGTACTCGCGGACCTCCTGGGTGATTTTCATCGAGCAGAACTTCGGCCCGCACATGGAGCAGAAGTGCGCGACCTTGGCCGAATCCTTGGGCAGGGTTTCGTCGTGGTAGGCGCGTGCGGTGTCCGGGTCGAGGCCGAGGTTGAACTGGTCTTCCCAGCGGAACTCGAAGCGCGCCTTGGACAGCGCGTTGTCACGGATCTGCGCGCCCGGGTGCCCCTTGGCAAGGTCGGCGGCATGGGCGGCAATCTTGTAGGTGATGATCCCGGTCTTCACGTCATCCTTGTTCGGCAGGCCCAGGTGCTCCTTCGGCGTCACGTAGCAGAGCATGGCGCAGCCGAACCAGCCGATCATCGCCGCACCGATACCGGAGGTGATGTGGTCGTAGCCCGGAGCGATGTCGGTGGTCAGCGGACCGAGGGTGTAGAACGGCGCCTCGTCGCAGCATTCCAGTTGCTTGTCCATGTTCTCCTTGATCAGCTGCATCGGCACGTGGCCCGGACCCTCGATCATGCACTGCACGTCATGCTTCCAGGCGATCTTGGTCAGCTCGCCGAGGGTTTCCAGCTCGCCGAACTGCGCTTCGTCGTTGGCGTCGGCGATCGAACCCGGACGCAGGCCGTCGCCCAGCGAGAAGCTGACGTCGTAGGCCTTCATGATTTCGCAGATTTCGTCGAAGTGGGTGTAGAGGAAGTTTTCCTTGTGATGCGCCAGGCACCACTTGGCCATGATCGAACCGCCGCGGGAGACGATGCCGGTCACACGCTTGGCGGTCAGCGGCACATAACGCAGCAGCACGCCGGCGTGGATGGTGAAGTAGTCGACGCCCTGCTCCGCCTGCTCGATCAGGGTGTCGCGGAACAGCTCCCAGGTCAGGTCTTCGGCCACGCCGTTGACCTTCTCCAGCGCCTGGTAGATCGGCACGGTACCGATCGGCACCGGCGAGTTGCGGATGATCCACTCGCGGGTTTCGTGGATGTGCTTGCCGGTGGACAGGTCCATGACGGTGTCCGAACCCCAGCGGATGCCCCAGGTCAGCTTCGCCACTTCTTCTTCGATGGACGAACCCAGGGCGCTGTTGCCGATGTTGCCGTTGATCTTCACCAGGAAGTTGCGGCCGATGATCATCGGTTCCAGTTCGACGTGGTTGATGTTGGCCGGAATGATCGCGCGACCGCGGGCGATTTCCTCACGGACGAACTCAGGGGTGATTTCTTTCGGGATGCTGGCGCCGAAGCTGTGGCCGGCGTGCTGCTGGTCGAGCAGACCCGCGGCGCGGGCCTCTTGCAGCTTCATGTTTTCGCGGATGGCGACGTATTCCATCTCGGCGGTGATGATGCCCTTGCGCGCGTAGTGCATCTGGCTGACGTTGGCCCCGGCCTTGGCCCGGCGCGGGTTGTTGACGTGGGCGAAACGCAGCTTGGTCAGCTCGGGGTCGGCGAGGCGCTGCTGGCCGAAGTTGGAGCTCAGGCCAGGCAGGCGCTCGGTGTCGCCACGGTCGTCGATCCAGGCCGAGCGCACATCGCCCAGGCCTTTGCGCACGTCGATCACCACGTTGGGGTCGGTGTACGGGCCGGAGGTGTCATAGACGGTGACCGGCGCGTTGATCTCGCCGCCGAAGTCGGTGGGGGTCACGTCGAGGCTGATTTCGCGCATCGGCACGCGGATGTCCGGGCGCGAACCCTGGACATAGATTTTTTGCGAGCGGGTAAAGGGCTGAACCGACTGCTCATCGACCTTGGCCGATTCGCTAAGGTGGGTAGCGTTTTTTAATTTTGTCGTCATCACAGGCTCTCCAGACAGCATCCAGGCAGTGGATTTTTGTCGGAGCGAACCTGTAACGAACGGACGCAGCCATAGCTGGAGCCAGGGGCGAAAACCAGCTGGTGCAGTGCTTGGTGCTCGAGGGGTGTTCGATTGTCGAACAACATCCCGGACGAAGCACAAGAGGACTCGCCGGGTGACGAGAAATCTTGTTCCCTACGCAGGCGCTAACCTGATCAGGTTCAACGGGATCCGGATTATCCGATCTCAGCCTCATAGCAAGGCACCCCGACAAGAACTCGGCCAGTCTAGACAAAGCCGGCACAGAACGCCAACCCCATGGCAAACAGCGGGATGAATGGCGTAAATGCAGGATTGTTGCCCTTCGCAGGCGCATCTACACTCGCTGGGTTGCGTCGAACCTTGACGCTGCACAGGCCGAGACTTAGCCTTGGCGCCAGAATTATCCTCGTAATATCAACTCTAGGGATCGCCGAATGCTGCGCAAACTCTCACTGGCCATCGCCGTGTCTTGTGCGTCCAATGGAATGGCCTGGGCAGCAGAAGCGCCCTTGACCACTAAAACCGACCTGGTCAGCGTCTACCAGGAAGCCGTGGACAACAACGCCGACCTCGCCGCCGCCCGCGCCGATTACGACGCACGCAAGGAAGTGGTGCCACAGGCTCGCGCCGGTTTGCTGCCCAACCTCTCGGCCGGTGCCGACCTGAACAACACCCGGACCAAGTTCGACGAACCGTCGATGACCGCCACCCGCAGCGGTACCGTGTACCAGGCGACCCTGGCCCAGCCGATTTTCCGCGCCGACCGCTGGTTCCAGCTGCAAGCGGCCAAGGACGTCAACGAGCAAGCCGCGCTGGAGCTCTCGGCCACCGAACAGAACCTGATCCTGCAAAGCGCCGAGAGTTATTTCTCGGTGCTGCGCGCCCAGGACAACCTGGCCTCGACCAAGGCCGAGGAAGCCGCCTTCAAGCGCCAGCTCGACCAGTCCAACGAACGCTTCGACGTCGGCCTGTCGGACAAGACCGACGTCCTGCAATCCCAGGCCAGCTACGACACCGCGCGGGCCAACCGGATCCTCGCCCAGCGCCAGGTGGATGACGCGTTCGAAGCCCTGATCACCCTGACCAACCGCCAATACAACTCGATCCAGGGCATCGTTCACAGCCTGCCGGTGCTGGCGCCGACTCCGAATGACGCCAAGGCCTGGGTCGATACCGCGGCCAAGCAGAACCTCAACCTGCTGGCCAGCAACTACGCGGTCAGCGCCGCCGAGGAAACCCTCAAGCAGCGCAAGGCCGGCCACGCCCCGACCCTCGACGCGGTGGCGCAATACAAGAAAGGCGACAACGACGCCCTCGGCTTCAGCAACCCGGCCCCACTGGGCCAGCGTTACGGCAGTGACGTGGAACAACGCAGCATCGGCCTGCAACTGAACATTCCGATCTACAGCGGCGGCCTGACCAGCTCCCAGGTCCGCGAGTCCTACTCACGCCTGAGCCAGAGCGAACAACGCCGTGAGGCCCTGCGCCGCCAGGTGGTGGAAAACACCCGCAACCTGCACCGCGCGGTGAACACCGATGTCGAGCAGGTCCAGGCCCGGCGCCAGTCGATCATCTCCAACCAGAGCGCGGTGGAAGCCACGGAAATCGGTTATCAGGTCGGCACGCGCAATATCGTCGACGTGCTCGATGCCCAGCGCCAGCTGTACACCTCGGTGCGCAACTACAACAACAGCCGCTACGACTATATCCTCGACAACCTGCGCCTCAAGCAGGCCGCTGGCACCCTCAACCCGGGCGACCTGCAGGACCTGTCGCGCTACCTGAAAGCCGACTACAACCCGGACCGCGACTTCCTGCCGCCGGACCTGGCCAAAGCGGCGGCGGAACAGCTCAAGGCCCGGCCGAGCCAGTAATTTGTAGCCGCTGCCGCAGGCTGCGATCGACCGGAACGGTCGTAAAAAAGGCCACCGCCATTCAACTGAATCGCGGTGGCCTTTTTGCCTGCCCTTCGGACAGGATCGCAGCCTGCGGCAGCGGCTACAGCAAACGGCCCAACCCGTCGAGCAGGCGCTGCAGGGCGCCCTGATTGCTGCGCATCACCCGCAGTCCGGCATCGGCCATCTTCTGCGCATCCCGGGGCAACTCGAACAGGCGCTGCACCGCCACTGCCAGGCCATGGGCATCGTCCACTTCCTGCAGGGCGCCCGCCTCGCGCAGCAGCGTCGCGATCTCCAGGAAGTTGAACAGGTGCGGCCCGCTCAGCACCGGCTTGGCCAGGGCCGCCGGCTCCAGCAGGTTGTGGCCGCCATTGGGCACCAGGCTGCCGCCGACAAAGGCGCTGTCCGCCAGGGCATAGAGAAACAGCAACTCGCCCATGGTGTCGCCCAGCAGTACCGAGGTGCTGGCGCTGACCGGTTCGGCGCTGGAGCGGCGAATGGTCGCGAAGCCCTGCTGCCGGCACAGCTCGAACACCGCATTGAACCGCTCCGGATGACGCGGCACCAGAATCAGCAAGGCATCCGGATGGCTGGCCAGCAGTTGGCGATGGGCATCCAGCACCACGGCGTCTTCGCCTTCATGGGTACTGGCGGCGATCCACACCGGGCGTTCGCCGGCCTGCCATTGCTGGCGCAACTCGCTGGCGCGCACCAGCAGTTGCGGGTCGATGCTCAGGTCGAACTTGATCGAGCCCGTCACCTCGACCGTTTCCGGCCGCGCCCCCAGTTGGCGAAAACGCTCGGCCTCGGCTTCGGTCTGTACCGCGAGCAGGCTCATTTGCGCGAGCATCGGCGCAGTCAGTTTGTTGAATCGGCCGTAGCCCTTGGCCGAACGCTCCGACAACCGCCCGTTGGCCAGCGCCACGGGAATGCCACGCTTGGCGCATTGGTGAATGTGATTGGGCCACAGCTCGGTTTCCATGATCACCGCCAGCTTCGGCCGGACCCGATCGAGGAAACGCGCGGCGGCGCAAGGCAGGTCGTAAGGCAGGTAGCAGTGCTGGATGCGCGGTTCGTTGGCGAACAGCGCCTGGATGCGTTCCGAGCCGGTGGGGGTCATGCAGGTGACCGTGATCGGCAGCTGTGGATAACGCGCCAGCAAGGCACGGATCATCGGCGCCGCGGCGATGCTTTCGCCCACCGACACCGCGTGCACCCAGATGCCGCCCGGCTGCATCGCCGGCAGCCCCCAGGAAAAACGTTCGCCAAGCCGCCTGGCATAGGCCGGCGCCTTGCGCGCCCGCAGCCACAGACGAATCGCCACCAATGGCAGCCCCAGGTAAAACAGCGCGGTGTAGAGAGTTCTATTCATGGCGGCGGAGTTTATCGGCTTTTTCAGCCAATCGCCCGCAAGTGCACGGCAAAACGCTCCGCCAGCCAATGCGCCGCCGGCCCCAGGGGTTCATCGCGGCGCCAGACCAGTTCCACCACCAGCGCCGGCGGGGTCCACTCGCTGGCCAACTCGACCATCTGGTTCTGATAGGCCGGGTACTGCACCACATGCCGTGGCAACCAGGCCCAGCCCAGGCCGCGCATCAGCAGCTCGGCCATCGCGTAGAAACTGTCGGCGCGCCAGACTTGCGGGCTGAGCTGCTCGCCACTGGGGTCGGTGCTCAACTGCGGGGAAATCAGCAACTGTCGATGACGCGCCAGTTGCTGACGATCCACCTGTTTCTCGCCGGCCAGCGGATGCCCGACCGCACAGACCGTGACCATCTCGACGCTACCCAGGGCCCGCCGTTCGAGGGCCTCGGACATCTGTTCATGGTGAAACAGCAAACCGAGGTCGGCCCGACGTTCCAGCAGCTTGCGCGCCACGTCACCCTGGGCGCTGCTGGCCAGCTGGACCTCAAGGCTGGGGAAGCGCTCGGACAACGCCTCAAGACTATCGAGCACCGGCTGGAAAGGCATCGCCTCGTCCAGGGCCAGCCGCAAGCGCGCCTCCTCACCCCGCATCAATGCCAGCGCCCGCCCATTCAAGCGCTCGCACTGGCGCAGCACTTCCCGCGCCTCCGCGAGCAAGGCACGGCCTGCCTCGGTGAGTTTGGGCTGGCGACCGCTGCTGCGCTCGAACAAGAGCACGCCGAGATCGGCCTCGAGCAGCGCAATCGCGCTGCTGACCGCCGATTGCGCCTTGTGCTGGTCACGGGCCACCGCGGAAAACGAACGTTGCTCGGCGACGCTGACGAACAGCCGCATCTGCTCCAGATTCCATTGCACATTCATGGATCAACCCATCTTCAAAATAGATAGGTAATGACTTTACCCCATCTGCGCAATCTCTAGAATGCCGACCTCATCAAGCAAGCCCAAACACGAGGACTCTCCCATGAACGCTTACACCTACCTGGCCATCGCCATTTGCGCCGAAGTGATCGCCACCGTTTCGATGAAAGCGGTCAAAGGCCTGAGCACTCCACTGCCGCTGCTGCTGATCATCGTCGGTTACGGCGTGGCCTTCTGGATGCTGACCCTGGTGGTGCGCACCGTGCCGGTGGGCGTGGCTTACGCGGTCTGGGCCGGCATGGGCATTGTCATGGTCAGCGTGGCCGCGCTGTTTCTCTACGGGCAGAAGCTGGATATCCCGGCGATGCTCGGCATGGCCCTGATCGTCCTGGGCGTGGTGGTGATCCAGCTGTTTTCGAAGACCGCCGGGCACTGACCCACAGATCGACCGCCACGGATGTAAAAAAGGCCACTGCGCTTCAACTGAAACGCAGTGGCCTTTTTGCAGGGCTCGCGGCCATGGCCACAGTCTGCGGCGGCTGCAGCAAGCCTTGATCGGCGACAAGCCTGCGCGGCTCGAGCCTGTATACTGCGCCCCTAGTCTTGAACACTGAGGTCGCTGCATGCCATCCGTTATTTCCACCGACGTGCTGATTGTCGGCGCCGGAGTCGCCGGCCTCTGGCTGAACGCCCGCCTGCGTCGCCAGGGCTTTTCCACTGTGCTGGTGGAGAGCGCCAGCCTCGGCGGCGGACAAAGCGTCAAGTCTCAGGGAATCATTCACGGCGGCGCCAAATATGCGCTGCACGGCGCCCTGACCGGCGCCTCGGAAGCCATCGCCGACATGCCGCGCCGCTGGCGCGAGGCCCTGGCCGGCAACGGCGAGCTGGACCTGTCCGGCGTGCGCCTGCTGTCCGAGGCCCATTATCTGTGGTCCCCCGGCACCCTGGCCGGCAACCTCACCAGCTTTTTCGCCAGCAAGGCGGTGCGCGGCCGCGTCGATCAGGTCAAGGGCGACCAGTTGCCGCCGGCCCTGCAGGACCGTCGCTTCAAGGGCAAGGTCTATCGCCTGGCCGAGTTGGTGGTGGACGTGCCGAGCCTGATCGGGCGCCTGGCCGAACTGGGCGGCGATAGCCTGCTGGCCGGGCAGAAGATCGAGCCCGTGCTGGAAAACGGGCAATTGCTGGGCCTGCGGGTCGACGAGCGGGAAATCCGCGCGCAACGCATCGTGCTCAGTGCCGGGGCCGGCAATGCCGACCTGCTGGGCAGCCTCGGCCTGAGCCAGCCCGCCATGCAACGCCGGCCGTTGCACATGGTGATCGTCAAGGGCCCAAGCCTGAAACCACTGTACGCCCACTGCCTGGGCGGCGGGCCGAAGCCGCGCATCACGGTGACCACCCACCCGGCGGCCGACGGCCAATGGGTCTGGTACTTGGGCGGCGATATCGCCGAAGCCGAGGGCGTGGCGCGCGAGCCGGCGGCACAGATTGCCGCCGCCCAGAAAGAACTCGGTAACCTGTTGCCATGGGTCGACCTCAGCCAGGCGCAATGGGCCACCCTGAGGGTGGACCGGGCCGAGCCCGCGCAATCGGGCCTGACTCGCCCGGACAACGCCTTCCTCGCCGAACAGGGCCGTCTGCTGGTCGGCTGGCCGACCAAGCTGGCCCTGGCCCCGGACTTCGCCGACCGGGTGTTCGCCGCCCTCGAGCACGACGGTATCAAGCCAGGCCCCGCGGCCCCGTTGCCGGAACTGCCGAAACCCACCATCGCGCAACCGGCCTGGGAGCAACTGCTGCCATGAGCCAAGCGAGCCTGCACGACCTGCATCGCCCCCTCGGCAACACCGGGCTGCTGGTGTCCCCCCTGGGCCTGGGCACCGTGAAACTCGGGCGCGACCAAGGGGTGAAATACCCCAATGGCTTCCAGATTCCGGATGACACCGATGCCCGCATGCTGCTCAAGCTGACCCGCGACCTGGGCATCAACCTGATCGACACCGCGCCGGCCTATGGCCGCAGCGAGGAGCGCCTGGGCCCGCTGCTACGCGGGCAACGCCAGGACTGGGTGATTGTCAGCAAGGTCGGCGAAGAGTTCGAAAACGGCCTGTCGCGCCACGACTTCAGCGCCGCGCATACCCGCCTGTCGGTGGAGCGCAGCCTGCGGCGCCTGGAAACCGACTTCATCGACCTGGTGCTGGTGCATTCCGACGGCAATGATCTGCACATCCTCGAGCAGTGCGAGGTGTACCAGACGCTGGCCGAGCTCAAGCAGGAAGGCAAGATCCGTGGCTTCGGCTTCTCCGGGAAAACCGTGGAAGGGGGCCTCAAGGCCCTGGAACAAGGCGACTGCGCCATGGTCACCTACAATCTGAACGAACAGAACGAGAGGGCCGTCATCGATTACGCCGCGGCCCACGGCAAGGGCATTCTGGTGAAAAAAGCCCTGGCCAGCGGCCATGTGTGCCTGAGCCCGGGCGTCGACCCGGTTCGCGCCAGCTTCGAACTGCTGTTCGATCAACCGGGCGTCGCCAGTGCTATTGTCGGGACCATCAATCCGCTGCACCTGGCCCATAATGTCGCCACTGTCGCGCAGGTGTTGCGCAAAAACTGATGCCGCCCACGCGGCCGACCCCGACGCAAGAAGGAGCCGACATGCCGCGTACGCTCATAAGAAAGAACCCCAGCAACTTCAAGACCCTGCCGCTGTTCGTCGAAGCGACGCCCGAAGGCCTCAGCTACCAGAGCGTCGGCATGCCACTGAACTTTGCGCAGACCCTGCAGCGGCGGCGCCCGGTCACGGTGGCCGACGCCGAACGCTTCGCCCTGGAACTGGCCAACCTCGGCGTCTCGGTTCGCCTGACCCTGCATTGGCAGAACCGCGACTATTGGGTGCTGGTCCGCCAGCGCCGGCAGGACCGCGGCGATGTAGTGCTCAAGCTGATTTCCGGCTACGTCCCGGCCCATGAACTGAACCTGCCGCTGCATACCGCCATCCAGGAAATCGCCGAGGAATGCCTGCTGGAAACCCCGGAAGGCTGGCTCGGCGGGCGCTTCAACGACACCTGGCTGCCGGCGCCCTACTCGGCGGCCCTGCACTATCGCGAAGCCCTGCCCTTTCGCCTGACACCGCTGTCGGGCGCGGCACGCCCGGTGCGCTGCGCCAACCTGCAGCTGCTGGAACGGCCGCGAGCTTATGTGCACCTGCCCACCGCGTCGCTGCAACTGATTTATGACCTGCGCCTGGACGTGCCGAAAGAAGCCAAGTCCCTGAGCCTGTTCCATGTCGACGAACGCCTGGAAGGCGATCAACTGGTGGCGCGCCTGGATCGCAAGCGCCCGGACCTGTACCTGATGCCACTCAAGGATGGGCAGCCGTGCGCCGAACTCTATACGTTGAAGAAAGATCAGTTGCACCCGGCGAGTACCCGCGGCCTGTACCTGGCCGAAAGCTTCGCCCAGCAGCAGGGCTGGCTGGTGCGTGACGAGCGGATTCGCTGGAAGGACTGGCTGAAGCAGCAGGGATTGAGCGCGCCGGAGAAGGATTCCAAGCTCCAGCGTCTGACCGGCAAGGCGCGGCAGATATTGCGCAAGATCGTCCCGGCCAAGACCAGCCGGCAACGTTGATTGCCAACCCGCCGGCTCCAGCTTTCGCAGTAGTCGGCGGGTTGGTAGCAAGCCTTATTCGGTCTTGCGGATCTTTTCGACTATGGCTGTGGTGGAACTGTTCTCCACCAGCCCCAGCACCTTCACCGTGCCGCCATAAGCCTTGACGATATCGGCGCCGACCACCTGGTCGACCGAGTAATCCCCGCCTTTGACCAGCACGTCCGGCTTGACCTGGGCCAGCAGGTTCTCCGGCGTCCCCTCAGGGAAGCTGATAACCCAGTCCACCGCGCCCAGACCGGCCAGTACCGCCATGCGCCGGTCGACGCTGTTGATCGGACGGCCAGGGCCTTTCAGGCGGCTGACCGAGGCATCGTCGTTGATCGCCACGATCAGGCGATCGCCTTGGGCCCGCGCCTGCTCGAGGTAGGTCACATGGCCGGCGTGGAGGATGTCGAAGCAGCCGTTGGTGAAGACGATCTTTTCTTTGTGCGCACGCGCATCGTCGATCGCCAGCAGCAGTTGGTCGAGGCTCAGCACACCGCGCTCGGAACCTTCTTCACGCTGGATCGCGCGACGCAGCTCCGGCGCACTGATGGCCGCGGTACCCAGCTTGCCGACCACGATGCCGGCGGCCAGGTTGGCCAGGGCCACCGCGTGCGGCAGCTCTTCGCCCGCCGCGATCGCCGCCGCCAGGGTGGAAATCACCGTATCGCCAGCACCGGTGACATCAAACACTTCACGGGCCCGGGCCGGCAAATGCAGCGCCGGGTGATCGGGACGCAGCAAGGTCATGCCGTGCTCACCACGGGTCACCAGCAAGGCGCCCAGCTCCAGGTCGTGCATCAGCTTCGCGCCTTTGCTGACCAGATCGTGCTCGTCGACGCAACCGCCGACTATGGTCTCGAACTCGCTGAGGTTCGGGGTGATCAGGCTGGCGCCGCGGTAAATCGAAAAGTCCTTGCCTTTCGGGTCCGCCAGCACCGGGATGCCACGGGCTCGCGCGGCCTGGATCAGTGCCTGATGGTTCTTCAGGGCACCCTTGCCGTAGTCGGACAACACCAGCACCTTGATGCCGTCCAGCAACTGGGCGACTTCAGCACCCAATGCCAGGGCATCGGTGGCGAAAGGTTCTTCGAAATCGATACGCAGCAGTTGCTGGTGACGGCTCATGACCCGCAGCTTGACGATGGTCGGCTGATGGGCAATGCGTTGGAACAAGGCGCGTACGCCCGCCCCTTCAAGACTGTTGGAGAGACTCTCGGCAGCCTCGTCGTCGCCGGTAACGCCGACCAGCGAGGCCGGTGCGCCGAGTGCGGCAATGTTCAAGGCAACGTTCGCGGCACCGCCCGGGCGGTCCTCGATTTGCTCGACCTTGACCACAGGTACCGGCGCCTCAGGGGAAATCCGTGAGGTACCACCATGCCAGTAACGGTCGAGCATGACATCGCCGACCACCAAGACAGGGGCTTGATCGAATCGCGGCATGGACAACTTCATGGAGCAACCCACATACAAAATGAACAGGGGCGCGATATTAACACAGGGTGAACGCTGCCTAGTTCTACCGCTGCACGAGTATTCGCGATCGCCGCAAACTGTTCATTTATTGAGCAAAAGCGCCATGAGCCGGTCTGTCGCGCAAGCCAGCCCGACCGTTTCGGTATCGATCTCGCTGTCGGGATAAAGCGGCGCTTCGTAGGGGCTGTCGAGCCCGGTGAAGTTCTGGATACGCCCTTCGCTCGCTGCCTGATACAGGCCTTTGGGGTCGCGTTGGGCACAGACAGCAAAGGATGTACTCACGTACACCTCGAGAAATTCGTCCGCCGCGAACAAGGCCCGGGCTGCGGCGCGCTCCGCACGAAACGGTGAAATCGCCGAAACGATCACGATCAACCCCGCCTCCACCATCAACTTTGCCACCTCGGCCAGGCGCCGGATGTTTTCCTTGCGCGCCTCGGCGCCCATGCCCAGGTCGCGACACAGGCCGCTGCGCACGTTGTCGCCATCTAGGACGAAGGTATGCAGGCCCTGCCCGTTCAGACGCAATTCCAGCAGATTGGCCAGGGTCGATTTGCCGGCGCCGGACAAACCGGTCAGCCAGATACAACACGGACGCTGCCGCTTGAGCGCCGCCCGCTCGGCAGCGGTCAGGGACAGGCTACAGGGGCGGATGTCCGGTCGCGGGCAATGCGGCGACAAGGGCTCATTCATAGCCGAGCATCTCGTAGTCGCGCTGGTACGCCCGACGCACCAGCCGCCGGGTGCGTACCGAGCAGAAGCCCCGGGCAGGCGCCTGGTGCCGCTGCCGCGATTCGTTGAGGTGCGGCAGGGACCTGCTCACACCCAGATGCTCGCTGAGCAACTGATAGTCCCGCTGCAGGTGCTCCTGATAGCCGATGAAGTCCATGTTCAGGCGCCCCATGGAATCCACCAGGAAGTCGGTCTGCGGGGCGAAGTGCAGTTGCTTGTGGATATTTTCCGGATGCAGCCAGCGGCCGACAAAATCGTCGAAATCGCGATAGTGGCTGACCAACCGCTGGGCGGCCTGGTCGCGGCGGCTGAGTTCGTTGCCACGCAGGAAGGCATAGGCCGAATAGGCCCGCTCCAGGGGATCGCGGACCACGGCGAACTTGAAACTGCTGGCGAACTGCTGAGGAAACTGTTGCTCGTACCAGTACAGAGGCAGGTGGCCCGGCGTCCAACCGTCGAACAATGCCGAACACAGACTACTCCCGGCGCACTTGGGCACATGAATGAACACACAACCGTGCTGACGGAACGGCGCCGGAAAACGGACGTTGGCGGACATGGCCTTGTTCACCACCTGCCGGTCCACCACAGACAGGCGCCCAAGCAAGAACGCCCGTTGCGACTTGGGCAATAACTTCCACAGATAACGTTGCAGCATTCCAGTACCCGCGCGACGGGGTTGGCCCCCTCGATTCAGCCGACGATTGAGGCTGGAACCATAACAAGCGCGAGACGCGGAATTATTTAGGCTTGGTCAAGACTGTAAGGGGCGGGATACAAAGACCGACCGGCGCATTGCGCGCCGGGGTCGTTCCTGGATGGGCAGTGCCCAGCCTGGCGTTGGCTCAGGCAATGCCTTCGGACGCGGGCTCGTCCAGGCCCATGGCATGCAGGCGCGAGTAATAGCCGTTCTGCGCCAGCAGATCGACATGGGTGCCGCGCTCGACGATCCGCCCCTGGTCCATGACCAGAATCAGGTCGGCCTTCTCGATGGTCGACAGGCGGTGTGCGATCACCAGGGTGGTGCGCCCCTTCATCACCTTGTCCAGGGCCGCCTGGATATGCCGTTCGGACTCGGTATCCAGGGCCGAGGTGGCTTCGTCGAGAATCAGCAATGGCGCATTCTTCAACAGGGCCCGGGCAATCGCCAGGCGCTGGCGCTGGCCGCCGGAGAGCAGCACGCCGTTCTCGCCGACCTGGGTGTCCAGGCCTTCGGGCAACTGCGAAATGAAGTCCATGGCATAGGCATCCGCCGCCGCCTTCTCGATATCTTCCCGCGGCGCCCCGGCCAGGTCGCCATAAGCAATGTTGGCGGCCACGCTGTCGTTGAACAGGGTCACATGCTGGGTCACCTGGGCCACGTGCCGGCGCAGGTTGCGCAGGCGGTAATCCTCGATCTCCACGTCATCGAGGAGAATCTGCCCCGTTTCGTGGTGATAGAAGCGCGGAATCAGGCTGGCCAGGGTCGACTTGCCGCTGCCGGAACGGCCGACCAGCGCGATCATCTGTCCGGGAGCCGCGGAGAAACTGATGTCCTTCAGCACTTCCCGGTCGGTGCCCGGATAGGTAAAGCTCAGGTTGCGCACATCCAGCCGACCCGCGATGCGCTCGCGCTCGACCTGGCCCAGGTCGACTTCAGGCTCGACGTCCAGTTGCTCGAAGATGCTTTCCGCGCCCGCCACGCCTTTCTGGATGGTCGAACTGACTTCCGAGAGCTGGCGAATCGGCTTGGGCAGCAGGCCCGCCGCGGTGATGTAGGCCACCAGGTCGCCCGCGGTGGCATCGCCACGCAGGAACAGCACCAGGAACATCAGCACCGCCATGGCGGAGTAGATCACCAACTGCAGCATCGGCGTGTAGACCGCACCGGTCTTGGTCATGCGCAGCTGTTTGTCGGTGTTGCTCTGGCTGGCGTCGACGAAACGCTGCTGCTCGTAGCGTTCGCCACCGAAGCTGCGAACCACGCGATAGCCTTGAATGGTCTCAGAGGCCACGTGGGTCACATCGCCCATCGCCACCTGGATCTTCTTGCTCTGCTTGCGGAATTTCTTGCTGGTGCTGCCAACCATGACTGCAATCAACGGCAGGATCGCCAGCATCACCAGGGTCAGCTTCCAGTTCATCCACAACAGGTAGACGAACAGGAATACCACTGTCAGGCCTTCGCGAATCACCACCTTGATGGCGTCGGTGGCGGCACCGGTGACCATGGTGACGTTGAAGGTGATGCGGGAAATCAGATGCCCGGAGTTGTGGGTATCGAAATAGCGATTCGGCAGGACCAACAGCTTGTTGAACAGCTCGACCCGCAGGTCGTGCACCAGCCCCAGGGAAACCTTCGCCAGATAGTAGTTGCCGAGGAAGGAGCCAAGCCCCTGCCACGCCGCGATCAGGATGATCAGCAGCGGCACCGCCATCAATAGCTGCAAGTCGCGCAGATAGGGAACGTTGGGGAAGAGCACCGCTTCGGGATTGCTCAAGCCGTCGACGAAATATTTGAGAATGCCCGCCAGCATCGGCTGGGTGGATGCAAATATCACGAAGCCCACGATACTCAGCAGGAAAATGCCTATGTAGGGTTTTACATACCCCAACAGCCGGAAATAGATTTTCAGGCTGGAATCCTGTTCCGCTTTGAGCGGTGTATCACTCATCGTCGAGCTCACTGTTTAGGAGGAACGCGGGATTTTATCACAGCCTGTGTGACCGCCCCGTGCCCAGACCAAAACAGTGGCCAGGCCGATCGGCAGCCAGCTGATGAACCATTCGGCGCGAGGGGTTCCGGTCAGGCTGGCGGCATCGAACTGCATGGCCAGGAAAGAGAACAGCCAGATTCCGATGACGCCCCGGCCATAAAGCGTTTCACGGGCGCGCCAGGCTTCGCGCAGGGCGGCAAACCAGGCCACGACCCAGAGCAGCAGCCCGGGGATACCCAATTCGATGGCAATGTGGCTGAACAGGTTGTGGGCGTGATCGAAGGCCTGCCCTTCGGCATGCACGCTATAGCTTGATCCCAGGCCGAGGCCTGTCCAGGGGTGTTCGGCGATCATCTGCAGGCTGGCCATCAGGATCTGCGGGCGAAAGGAAACACCACGCGCCAGGACCAAAGGCTCGAGAAACCAGAACGCCGACATTGCCAACAGCAATGCCGCCGCCGCGAAAATTCGGCTGAGTCGGTCACGGCACCAGATCGGCATCGCCAGCACGGTCAGGAACAAGGCCAGGGCAGCACCGCGGCTCTGGCAGAGCACGACAAACCCACCAAGCAGCGCCAAAGCCACCAGCCACACTACTTGAAGGCCGCGAGTACGTGGCACCCAGTGCAGCAGCCAGATGGCGGCCAGGCCGATGACATAACCACCCAGAATCGGATGGGCCAGCTCACCCAATCCCACAAGGCGTGCCCACCAGACATTTCCGTTGACCCAGTAGAACTGGATGATGGCCATCAGCGCCGTCACCGCCAGCCCCAGCCCGCCCCACTGCATGACGCGGATCACCCGCTCAGTCCGGGCATTGGCGAAAACCGGGAAGAACAGCAGGAATACTGCGATATACAGCAGGCGCTTGGCCTCGCGCGACGGATCCGCCGCCTGCGTCCATAGCAGGCTGACCAGCCCCCATATCGCCAACCCCAGCAACGCCAGGCCAAGCCAGCGCTGGGCATGCCACCATTCGACCAGGCGTTGGCGCGCGGGCCAGGCCAGAATCATCGCCGGCAACCACAAAAAGACCACCAGCCCCTGTTGGTAGAGCTTGTTGGTGGGCGCCAGTGCGATGGCCAGCAAAAACCATAGCAACCCGATTGTCATCCATACTTGCGCCCAGCGTGTGGCCTGCATCTATACGCTCCTAAATGATTCACCTGCCAACCCGGCATGGTTAAAACAACAACTTTTCGGCATCATTGCCCGCCACTGTGCCCGCCACTTCGACAAGGCTTCCTACGATGCAATGCTCCCGGCTTCCCCAAGCCACTTTGAATCAGATGATTGAAGGCGCCAGAATTCTGGAGGCCGACAGTTACGGCCCGAAAGTCTACCTGTTGCAGGATGGGAATATTCTGAAACTGTTCCGGCGCAAACGTCTTTTTTCATCCGCCCTGTTTCGGCCTTATTCGAAGCGCTTCATCGACAACGCCGCACGCCTGGAACAACTCGGCGTTCCCACGCTGCAGGTTCTGGACTTCTACCGCCTGGAACAACCCGGCATGACCGCGGTGCTCTACCGACCGCTGCCAGGCGAAACCCTGCGCCAGGTCGCCAGCAAGGAAGGTTTTGATTGGCAACAGACCTTGCCGGCATTGGTTGAACTGATTCGTAGCCTGCACAGCTCGGGGATTTATTTTCGCTCGCTGCACCTGGGTAACATCGTCATCACCCCGGATAACCGCTTCGGCCTGATCGATGTGGCCGACATGCGCTTTTTCCGCGGGCCATTACCGCGCCATCTGGTCAAGCGCAACCTGCAACACTTCGCCCGTTATATTGCTCGGGAGAAGCTGAACGGGAGCTTTCCGATACAAGCGTTGGAGCAGGCCCTACTCTCGGCATGACAGCAGGGTGGTAGCGGCCCGGCTGAAACGCTGCCAGGCCAGGTCGGGGGCCAGAGCAGCGTACTGATCCGCCGCGATGCTCTGGGTGGGCAGGTCGAGAGCCTGAAGAATCGCCTCCTGCCAGGCGTCGATGTCATTCACCGGCGCATAACGCCCGGTTTCAGCCAACTGCTCACGGAACACTGGCAAATCGCTGGTCAACACCGGTACACCAGACATCACGGCCTCCTGCAGGATCAGCCCCAGGCCCTCGTCCAGCGACGGGATGGCCACCCAGTCGAATGCCTTGTAAAGCATTGCCGCATGCTTCAGATGTCCAGGCATCGAAACCCTGTCCTGCAGGCCCAGCCGGTCGATGCGGGCCTCGAGCGCCGTGCGATTCGAGCCCTCGCCGATAATCACCAGACGCATTTCCGGCCGGCTCGCCAGGGCCTTGGCGAAGGCCTCCAGCAGACAAGCAAAACCCTTATCGTCCACCAGACGCCCGACCGCGCCGAATACCGGAGCATCGCCCGCGGGCAGGCCGAGGGTTGCCCGGGCTTCGGCACGCGACAGCAGCCTTGTGTTGAACGCCTGAGGATCGAACGCACTGCGCAAGGCTGTCACCGGCATCTGCAAATCGTACTCGAGGGATGACGCCAGGGTCTGCGAAACAGCCGCAAGAGTCAGTTGCGAGGCGGGGAACTGCCGGAACAACCGTTGATCCTTGCGATGCAAGCGCGTGGAGCCGTGGATCACCACCACCGCACGCATGTGCGGCAATGACTTGAGGACCGGCAACAAGATACGCGCCACCCCCAGGCCATCGAGCAACAACACCTGGGCATCGCTTTCGCGCAACGCCTTGCGAAAACTGGCCCGCAGCCAGGGTTTGAGCAAGCGCCAGAAATGCTTGCCCTTCAGGCGCGCCGACGACAGGTTCCACTCCCGGCACTCCCCCACTTCAGCAACGCATCCGATGGACGAGCCTTGCAGCAGCCAGGTCTTGACCACAGTGCCTGGCTCGGCCTGAGAGAGGATCTGCTGGTGAACCTTGTGAACGGAGGCAAACGCACTGCCGCCTGCCCACATGACGTTGAGAATGCTCATTGGGCACATAGCCCTTTCGCGGTATTCGGGAAAGTGAAACCGGTAGAACTAATGGATAAACCAGCCAATACCGACTCCAGCCAACAGGACTAAAACAAGCTTGATTTGCTCGCGACGACTGCGCCGAGCCTTACGCTGCCGCTCGGCGGCAGTCTCCACATGCAGACCGAAGCCTGTATGCAATACCGCATCGCCTTCCAGGCTGACAGCCGTCAGATTCAGCTCAGCATAGCGCTTGGACAGCGCTTTCTCGCCGCCGTGCCCGGCGAAAGGCGCGCACAGTCGATACTCTGCCATCCGGCGCAAGCCCGGGTTCAGGGAGAAGCTCTGCCACTCGGGTTTGTCGGAGATCAGCGGATAACAAGGCACACCACCGATCAACTCGCGGGCGCCCAAGTGAATGTAGGGACTATGGACTCGCAGGTCGTGGGCATAACTGCGCAACCAGACCTGCAGGATGTCCGGGCGCTGCTCGAGAATCGCTTTCGAATCCTCGACAAAACCCGGGCGGTAGAACTCCCAATCGTCCTCGCAATGGAAGATATAGGGGGTCTTGACCTGCCCGTAGGCCAGGTCGATCGACGCCAACTGCCCGAGCTTCGGCCGGTTGACGAAGAAGGTACAGTGATCTTTCCAATGGGCGGGCACCGCCGTGCGCACCCGCTCGTCGCCAGCATCTTCGGTGATGAAGACTTCGCGGATCGGCGCACTGTTGAAGCGGTCGAAACTCTCCAGCGTGAGCTTGAGCAGGTCCAGACGACCACAACTGGTGACCACCAACGTGATCTCACTCTCTTGACTAAACTGCACTTGATTCTCACCTACGACAAAGTGCGATCACTATTAAGGGCTCAGCGATCGCTGTCAAACACCCAGTTTCGAGCGTACGCGCTCGATAAGGCTCAAGGGTGCACGAGGCCGCAATGCGGGCTGGAGTTCCTCGACGATACGCTGACCGATACGGGCGAAGCTGAACCGAGAGACCGCCAGATCGCGGCCGTTTCGCGCGATGCTCTGCGCCAGGGCCGGATCGGCGCGCAACATGGCGAGTTTTTCCTGCAATTGCGGGATGTTCTGATAAAAGACCACGTTGTGCAGGTCCTGCAGACCCAGCGCGCGGTTTTCCGCCTCACCCTGGTCGAATGCCAGCAACACACAGCCACAGGCCATGGCCTCGAAGTTCTTGATCATGTATTCGCCCATGCCGACGTCGGCACTGACGAAAAAGCGGATGCGGTTGAGCGTGTCGCAATACTCTTCGCCCGACTTGGTCCGCGTCACCACCAGGGGTTCGACCTGGCCGAGTTCGTCGAGCAACGCCTTGCGCCCGCTGTAGGCCACGCTGTTGGTACTGCCGACGAATGCCAGCTCGATGTCCCGCTCGCGGCCCTGATCCTGCAGCAGGGTCTGGTCGTAGCCCTTGGGCACGAATACCGCGTCGAAACCTTCCTGGCGCAGGCGCTCGCTGACCATGAACCCCGAGCTGATCACCCGTGCCCATGGCAGGCGGCGGTAGTGCGCGCTGAACTTGCCGGTGTACTTGCAGGGGATGTAGTTCTGGTAGGCGTCGTGCTCGAGGATCACCAGGTTGGGAATGCTGCGGATGAAACTCGCCTGGCGGATTTCCTGCTTGAAACGCAGGAAGAACACGATGCGGTCGTAGCGCGATACATCCACCTCACGGCGGAAATAGCCACGCAGGTTGCGCTGCTCATCGCTGCTCAACCACCGCAGGTCGCATTCGCAATGGGCGGCAACGCCTTCGTACAGACGGTCCAGAATGGCCCGCTGTTCTTTCTGCACCAGAAATAGAACCTTCATCATCTTCCTTGCAGCCGTGAGCAACCGGACAAAAGAGCGAAACTACCCTGGCCGACAGGCAAAAGGGTGTCATGCAATATCAATTTACAAACGCCAGAACAGCTCATGCCGGCGTACCGCCTTGCGGAAAAACTCGTTCTCGCCATAAGGCGACGCGGCGCGGCCGGCCAACACACGCTGCAGGACCCGGCGCAGGCGGCGCTTGAACGGCGCCCGTGGCTGCAGGTCATGCATCATGCCCAGCGCCATTGCCTTGTCGCGTTGCTGCTCGACCGACAGCGGCAAGCAGCAGGGCCTGAGCTCCTGGGTCGGGTCGAACACTGGCGGCAGGGCAATGCCCGCCCCCGAATCGCCCATCGGCCAACGGTCGTTGTCATGCAAGTGATTGGCGTAACCGAGCAAGGTGGTCGGCTGCCACTCCAGCCCCTGCAACGCTTCCAATACCGCCTGCTGGGCGCAGATGTGGTCCGGGTGCGGGTCGAGTGTCGGATGCGGCAGCACGATCACCTCGGGGCGAGCCTTGAGCAACAGCGCCCGCAGGTCGGCCAAGAGGTTGTTCCAGGTCGGTGCGCCATCGGCATCCGCCGGCAGCGGGAACGGATTGAACTGGCGGAACAGGCGGATATCCGACAGCTCGGCCTCGCGGGACGCCACAGGGCGGTTCGGCGCCGCCTGCATGGCCGGCAGTTGCAGGCAGAAATACCCCAGCTGCACACAACGCGCCTCGGCAACCCCGGCCCAACGCGGCACCGCGATGCTGTCCCAGGCCCGCAGCCGGCCCTTGATCCGCGCCGCATCGGCACCGTTCATGCCCATCTGCCGGTAATGCTCGGCCTCGATCTCGCCAGCGGTCAGCGTAACGATCCAGGTTTCGTCAGCCTGGCTGTAGAGGCCGAAGGCGGCCAATTCGGCATCGTCGGCATGGGGGGCGATGACCATCACCCGCTGCTGGCGATAGTCCGGCTCGCGGAACACCGACAACAGCGGCTCGCCCTGCACCCGGCAGAAACGCCCGCGCAGTTGCAGCTCACCGCTGGCCAAGGGCCGTGCCAGTCCACTGAGATTGAGATAACGCAAGCCGTTCACGCCACGCTCGAACGTCTGCCGATCCTGCCCCGCCAGGGAGATGCAAGGGTCGAAAAAGCGCCCCAGCCAGGTGCTGCTGACCTTTACCGCAAGGATCAGGGTTTCATCCCCCGCCAGGTCGATCGCCTGGTCCAGCACCAGGCGCTGCTTGTCCAGGTGGACCTTGGGCTGCTCGGTGCCGAACGGGAAGCTGTACCGATAATCGTCCCGGGGCGAATAAAACAGGTGGTCGGCGAACCAGGCCTCATGGGCCACCCAGGCCAGCACCGCGAGCAGCAGCGGCAGCCACCAGGCCACCAGCACACCGACGGCCACCAGCACCAGCAGGCCGATCAGCAGAGCGAGGCGCTTCTGCCGGCGATGGCGCTTGAGCAGCTGTTGCTTGCGACTCGGTGGCTGATTCATACCGTGAACACCGAAACGGGGTTGCACCAGCGATCCTTGTACTCACGATCGGCGCGACCGAAGGAGAAACGCAGCGGCTTGTCGATGGCCCGCGCCTGTTCCCAGGCACTTTGCGTATTGAGGAAACTCAACACGCTGCCAGGGCTGAACTCGCGGGTTTCAGGATCGACGCCACCGTTGATGTATTCGACGCTGATCCACTCCGGCGCTTCGACCCGATACACCAGTTGAATGGCGATCGGCGCATCGTTGAGGAAAATCACCGAACCGATCAGCAGCTCGCGCAGCAACTCGATGACTTCGGCCATGCGCTCGGCACCGGTGGCCGGGAACCCCCAGCGCCGCTGGAACAAATCGCAATAGATGGCCGCAAGCTCCTGGCTGGAGAACTCGCTGACCGAACGCACCACACCGCCCGCCTCTTCCAGCAGGCGCAATTCGCGACGCTGGTTGTAGCGAAACTTCTTCGACAGTTCTTCAGGGGTGCGGGCCATGGCCAGTTGTTCGGCCTGGAGCTTGAGGGTGCTGAAGCGGCCCTGGTTCAAGGCCGACAGGTAACGGCCACGATGGCGCAGCGGAGCCTGGGTGTCAGGCGCGGCCGGCAGGATCAGCTCGGCGTTGCCCAGGTCGAACAGGCCTTTCTTGCCACGACGCTTGAGCACGTCCTTGGACAGCGCCAGGTCGCGCCCCCAGGTCGGGATCGCCGCCCGCAGTTCGCCGGCTTGTTCCCAGGCCAGGTAGCGAACCGGGATGCCCGCCAGGTTCGCCAGGCGCTCCACCACCAAAGGATGGGTGGCGACGCTGCCGCCAAAACGCTGCCAGGCAGCGGCATAAGTCGAGGCGTCGACGACCGACCAGCCACGCTCGCGCCAGCCTTGGAATCGATTGAGCATCAGGGCCTCGCGGTCAGATCGGTAACTTGCGGCAGACGCCAGAAGGCGTCGCGAACGGCACGGTCGGAGAATCGCTCGCGCAGGCGCTCGAACATCAGCTCGGCGCACAGCAGGCGCTGGTTCTCGTCCATCCCGGCCAGGTGTTGCAGGCCCTGGGCCATATGCTCGGCATCGCCCAAAGGGAACAGGATACCGACGCCTTCGACCACTTCCTTGGCCCCGCCACAGGCCGTCGCCAGCAGAGGCACGCCAGCGGCCATGGCCTCCAGCAACACCATGCCGAATGGCTCGTGGTCGGAGCTCAGGGCGAAGGCATCGAAAGCGCGGAAGAAACGCCGGGCTTCTGTGACCTGGCCGAGAAACAGCACGCGATCGGCGATGCCCAGCTCGCGGGAAAGATCCTTGAGGTTCTGCTCCAGGCGCCCGCTGCCGAGAATCGCCAGCTGGCTTTCCCGAGGCAGCCCCGGCAATGCCGCGGCGAACCCGCGCAGCAGGGTGGCCTGATCCTTGTCCGGGTGCAGGCGCCCGACATTGCCGACGATCCAGGCGGAAGACGACAGCCCCAGCTCCCGACGCGCTTCGGCCTTGGGTAACTGGGTCGCCTGCAAGGCTTCGACGTCGATCCGGTTGTACAGCGTCTGGATCCGCGCCGCCGGCCATTGCGGCAGGCAACCGCGCATGTCGTCGCGCACCGCGTCGGACACGCCGAGCAGGCTTAGGCGCTTGCGGAACAGGTTGGCAAACAGACGGCGACTGCCGCGCTGGTAATCGCCAAACGCGTGATGCACGCCGATCACCGGCAACGCGGTACCCAGTAATGCGATGTAGATCGGCTTGAAGCGGTGGGCGATGCAGAAGCTGAAGTTGCGCGACGCGGCGATCTTGCGCAGGTCGCGTATCGCCCCCAGCTTCAGGCCACGAATGGCCTTGGAGCTGTATTCCATGAACAACACTTCATCGGAGGCGCAGGCCGCGGCCACCTCGCTATCGGCAACCCCGGTCAGAAAGACCGTGGTGACCCGATAACCGGTGCCCGCGAACAGGCTGGCATACTGCCGTGCGCAGTCCAGGAACGGCCCGTCATAGCCGTGGCAGAACTGCAGCACATGGCGTTCAGCCGAGCGTGTCATAAGCGTTTGCGCCTTCTTTGACCACCAGGATGTCTTCCATGATCAGGTACTGCAGATCGGAACCGAAGAACATGTTCAGGGCGTCAGTCGGCGAGCAGATCATCGGCTCGCCACGGCGGTTGAGCGAGGTGTTCAGCGACACGCCGTTGCCGGTCAGGACTTCCAGGGCCTTCATCATGTCGTAGTAGCGCGGGTTGTATTCGCGCTTGAGCACTTGGGCCCGGGAAGTGCCGTCTTCGTGGACCACTTCCGGCACTCGGGTCTTCCACTCTTCAGCCACTTCAAAGGTGAAGGTCATGAACGGCGCCGGGTGATCGATCTTGATCATCTGTGGCGCAACGGTATCGAGCATCGACGGGCAGAAAGGCCTCCAGCGCTCGCGGAACTTGATCTGATGGTTGATGCGGTCGGCCACGCCTTCCACGCTTGGGCAACCGATGATCGAACGACCACCCAGGGCACGCGGACCGAACTCCATGCGGCCCTGGAACCAGGCCACCGGGTTGCCATCGACCATGATTTTGGCGATCTGCTCCGGCATGTTGTCGAGCTTGCGCCAGGTCGGCTTGTTCTCGTGACGGGCGCACGCTGCGATCACATCTTCGTTGCTGTACGACGGGCCGAGGTAGACGTGTTCCATCTTCTCGACCGGCACGCCACGGGCATGGGACACATAGGCCGCGGCACCGACCGCGGTACCGGCATCGCCGGACGCCGGTTGCACGAACAGTTCCTTGATGTCGTCGCGGGCGATGATCTTCTGGTTCAGCTTGACGTTCAGCGCACAGCCGCCGGCGAAGGCCAGCTTGCCGGTTTCCTTGAGGATGTCGCCCAGGTAGTGATCGATCATCTGCAGCGCCAGCTTCTCGAACAGCGCCTGCATGCTGGCCGCGTAGTGGATGTACGGCTCGTCGGCGATGTCGCCTTCGCGCTTCGGACCCAGCCACTCGATCAGCTTCGGCGAGAAGTAGAAACCCTTGCCCTTCTCTTTATAGCGGCGCAGGCCGATGACGTTGGCGTAATCGGTGTTGATCACCAGTTCGCCGTTTTCAAAGCTGGCCAGGCGGGAGAAGTCATACTTGCTGGCATCGCCGTACGGCGCCATGCCCATGACCTTGAACTCGCCGTCGAGCATCTCGAAGCCGAGGAACTCGGTGATCGCGCCATATAGGCCGCCCAGGGAGTCCGGGTCGTAGAACTCCTTGATCTTGTGGATCTTGCCGTTTTCGCCGTAGCCGAAGAAAGTCGTGGCGTACTCGCCCTTGCCGTCGATCCCGAGGATCGCGGTTTTCTCCTTGAAGCCGGAGCAGTGGTAGGCGCTGGAAGCGTGGGCCAGGTGGTGCTCGACCGGTTCGATCTTGATCTTCTTCGGATCGAAGCCCAGTTGCTCGAGGCACCAGACGATCTTGTTGCGATAGCGCTTGTAGCGACGGTTGCCCATCAGGATCGCGTCGAGGGCGCGGTCCGGGGCGTACCAGTAACGCTTGGCGTAGTGCCAGCGGGCCTTGCCGAACAGGCTGATCGGCGCGAACGGAATCGCCACCACGTCAACGTCGGAAGGCTTGATGCCGGCCTGTTCCAGACAGAACTTCGCCGATTCGTAGGGCATGCGGTTCTTTGCATGTTTATCGCGTACGAAGCGCTCTTCTTCGGCAGCCGCCACCAGCTTGCCGTCGATGTACAGCGCTGCGGAAGGATCATGGCTAAGGGCGCCGGACAGGCCAAGAATCGTCAATGCCACAGGGGTCTAGCCTCTTAAGTCTGCATGCAGGCGACGTGCGCCTGGAATTAATGTGCTCCCCGCCTGGGGCGAGAAACAGCTAAAGGGCGGGATTATAGCGTAAACCTGCCGCGGGATGATCCCTGGTGCTGAATCCCGCTTCTGAGGGATCTGTAGCCGCTGCCGCAGGCTGCGATAAGGCCCGAAGGGCCTTCCTGCGATCTCAAGAGCACGACCGCTGCGCGCTCGATCGCAGCCTGCGGCAGCGGCTACAAACGTCAGCCGGCGGTTTTAGGCAGGCGCTGGTCGATGACCTGATACAGCGCGCTGCCTTGCGGCCAATTACGCATGAAACGCGCGCGGTCGCGGGCGTAGGCCGGGGCGAAGCTGCTAAGGCTGTGGTGCTGGCACATGGCGTCCAGGTCGATCAGCGCCCAGCGATCCTCTTGCCAGAACAGGTTGTGCCCCTTGAAGTCGCCATGGCTGATGCGCTCGCGGATCAACTCGGCAAACAGCCGGTCCAGCGCCTGCAACTCCGCCTCCGGAGCCGCGCCACTGTCGATATAGGGCGCGAAGCGCTCGATGATGTCCGGCCCGGCCAGGTATTCGGTCACCAGGTAGGCCCGGCTGCGCAGCCAGAGGAAACGCTTCTCCAGCAAGGCCAGAGGCTTGGGCGTGGCGATGCCGAGGAATGCCAGTCGATTGCCTTCCTGCCACGAATGCCAGGCCCGGCTGGGGCGCCAGAAGCGCTTGAGCCAATGGGCAAAACCCTTGATGTTGTAGCGCTTGACCACCAGGGTGCGGCCCGCCACTTCGACCCGGCCGACGCTGGCGGCGCCACCGGTCTTGTACAGGTGCCCCCGGTCGAGCAGCGCGTCGGCCTGTTCCAGCACCGGCAACATCGCCGCTTCTTCCTCGCGCCGAATCGCCCGCAAGGCGAAAGGTCCACGCTGCACGCTGAACAGGGTGCACTCGCGACCGACCTTGTCGAGAAAATCCTTCAAGCGCCAGCTGCGCACCTTGTCCACCTGCTTCTGCAAGGCTTCCAGCGGCAAGGCATGCTCGGCATTGTTCAACAGGTAATGCACCAGCAGCTCTTCGGTGAAGGGCTCCAGGCTCTTGGGTAGCTGAGCGAAAAATACTCCGAGGTTCTCCAGGACCTTCTGCCGGGACAGCGGTTTGCCCGCCTGCTCCACACAGATCCCGGCGCCGTCGATCAGGTACAGCTTGCCCTGATGGCGCAGCAGGTTGTCCAGATGCAGGTCCTCCTGCCACAGGCCCTTGCTGTGCAATTCGGCGATGGCGGCCAGGGCCTCGGCGAGTACCGCCTGCTGCTCATCGGCCAACGCTGGCAACGATTCCACCTGTTTCCAGCCATCGCCCAGGCTCTCGGAACCTTCCAGGAACTCGAACAGCAACCAGCCGCCCTCGCCTTCCTTCAGGCCGTCAGCCAGCAGCAACGGCGTGGTCATGCCTTGCTCTTCAAGCAAGCGCACACCCTGCAGTTCGCGCTGGAAATGCCGCGCCGCCTTGGCGCCCACCAGCAACTTGGCCAGTACCGGACGCCCGCGCCATACACCGGCGCCGACATATCGCTGCCCTGGCAGCACCCGCAGCAGGCGGAGCAACTGCAGCGTCGCAGGTCCGGCAGCGTCGGCCAGCTCCAGGCTCAACGGCAGGCTTGGCGCACGGCCGGCCTGCTTGAGTTCGGACAGGCGCATCAACGAGTCTCCTTATGGCTGCGGCGTGCACTCAGGCGGTTCAGCCAGGCATCGACCAGCGAGCTGTCCTGCGACTGATCCAGATAGGTCGCGAGCAACGCACGCACATCGCCCTCACCCCAGACCGGGGCGCGACGCAACAGCGGCTCCAGATCCTTGACCCGATCACGCTGGCCGAATAACAGCGGACGAGTCTTTTCCAGGTCGATCAATTGCGCCTGGTAACCGTCGCCGGTGGCCCGCAGAAAAATATGCTTGGGATAAAAACAGCCGTGCACCTGGCGCACCGCGTGCAGCTGGCGCGCCAGCAGGCCGCAGGCCCGCAGGATCGCCGCGTGCTGGTCCGGACTGAGCTGCGCCCACTGTTGCAGCAGCGAGTCCAGGTCGTTCCAGCCATCCAGCGCCCGGGTCAGCAGGATCGCCCGGGTTTCGCCTGCCACCTTGCGCTCGCCAAAGAAGGCCGCCTGCAAAGCCGGAATGCCCAGCTGCTGGTAGCGGCTGATATTGCGAAACTCGCGGGCGAAGCTCGGCTCGCCGAACGGCCGGTGCAGGGTCCGCGTCAGGTAATTGCTCTGGCGCTTGAGGTAGTAGCCGTGGCCTTCCAGGTCGAGGCGATACACGCTGCTCCAGCCCCCACCATCGGTATTGGGCTCGTCCACCGCCTCAAGCTGCTTGGCCCATAACGCGTCGAAGCTGTCGAGGCCGTGGCGCTCCAGCAACGCACGGTCCTGAGCCGCCAGGAAATCGGTCATTCGCGTCCCTCGAAAAATCTCAGCACGTGCCGGATACGGCACTTGTCCGCGGCATTCAGCCGGGTGCGCTGGCGGTACTGCAAATAGAAGCGCAGGCGCTGGGTGGCGGACAAATGATACTTGGCCACCTTGTCCAGGCACGCCAGGTCCTTGGTGATCCGGTACTTGAGCCAGAAACCGCGCCAGAAATCGCCATTGGGGCAATCGATCAGGTACAGCCGGGCATCGTCGTCGATCAGCAGGTTGCGCCACTTCAGGTCGTTATGGGTAAAACGGTGCTCATGCATGATCCGCGTGTAGCACGCCAGCTGCTGGCTGACCCGGTCCACCCAGGCCCGATCGGCCAGCAGCGGATCGTTGCGCTCGGCCAGGACCGACAGGTCTTCGGTGCGTGGCAGCTCGCGGGTGATCATCGCCCCACGATCGTAGGCCAGGCCACGGCGTTCCAGGCCCCAGGCCACCACCTCCGCCGTGGGAATGCCCCACTTGGCGAAACGCTTGAGGTTCTGCCACTCGGACTTGACCCGCGGCTTGCCCAGATAGCGCCGCAGGTTCTTGCCGGCGCCGGTGTAGCGCTTGACGTAATAGTTGATGCCGTTGCGTTCGACACGGATGACCTCCGACAACGGGTCGCGGGTCAGGTGTTCGCCCTTGAGGGCAAAGACCGCATCCAGACTGCCGAAGTCCTGCGCCAGCTCCCGATATCCAGGTTCAAGGTTCCAACCCGCCATCAGAGCGCATCTCCGTACCGCTGCTTGCGTGCGTACAGCTTGTTGGCCTTGCCCTCCAGCCAGCCCAGCAGCGCCGCCTCGTCGCTCAGGATCTGCCGCAACGGCTGCTGGAAATAGCCCTTGAGGAAGCGCAGCTTGTCGCGCCGGGTCAGGCCGATGTCCAGGGCCGAGAAATACAGCGCCGCCAGGTCCTTGTCGCGCCAGCGCCGGGTGATCGCCGGGCGGGTCTGGGCGCGGTGCAGGTCGATCACCGAGAGCTTGAAGTCATCGGGCGTTACCGGCTTGTCGGTGTGCAGCAGGAAATGGCAGATGTAGCAATCGCGATGGTTGACCCCGGCGCGGTGCATCATGCCGGTCATGCGCGCCACTTCGGCGATCAGCGCGCGCTTGAGCCTGGGCTGCGGCGGCTGCTTGACCCAGTCGATGCTGAAGTCTTCGAGGCTGATGGTCGGTGCCAGCTCCTCGGTCACGATGAACGAATGCTGGTTGGCCGGGTTGCTGCCGCGCTCGCCATAGGCCACGGCGGTCATGGTCGGCACACCGGCTTCCTGCAAGCGTTGGATGGCCTGCCATTCCTGGCCCGCACCGAGCACCGGCAGCTTGGCGGTGAGCAGGTTCTTGAAGATCTCGCCCCAACCGATACCGCGGTGAATCTTTACGAAGAACCCTTCGCCGGCCACCTCGGTACGCAAGGTACGGCGGGCTTCGAGTTCACGGTAGACCTGGCCGTCCAGACGCTCGACTTCGGCGAACGCATCGCGTCCGGCCCAAAGGGTCTTGAACGGTTCGGCAAGAATCAACTTCATCAGTGTTGCTCCGCCAGAATCACATCCGCAGCGTGCTGCGGCATGCTATAGAGATCGGCCGTCTCGGCGAACGCCAGGCCGTTACGGCTCCAGGTCGCGCGTGCAGCGTCGTCGGTCAACATGGTGTTCAGGTATTGATTGAGCTGTCCCTGCTCCAATGGCTCATCCAGCACCAGGCCGCTGTCGGCCTCGGCGATGTAGTGGGCATAACCGCAGACCGCGCTGACCAGCACCGGCAAACCAGCCACCAGCGCTTCCAGCAACACAGTGCCGGTGTTTTCGTTGTACGCCGGATGGATCAACAGGTCGGCGCCCAACAGGAAACGCGGGATATCACTGCGCCCCTTGAGGAACTGCACATGCTCGCCCAGGCCCAATGCGGCGCTCTGTAATTGGAATACTTTGGGGTCGTCCTGGCCAATTACAAATAGCCGGGTGCGCTTCTTCAGTTCCGGAGGCAAGGCGGCCACGGCCTTGAGACTGCGATCCACGCCCTTGGTCTTGAACCCGGAACCGATCTGCACCAGCAGCAAGTCATCGTCTTTCAGGGCGAACTCGCGACGGAATTCGGCGCGGATCTCGGCCGCGTTGGCCGCGTTGGCCGGCGCGCGACGGTCCTGGGCGATACCGGGCGGCAGCAAGTGGAAACGCTCCACCGGGGTGTCGTAATGCTTGATGAACAGCGGCTGCTGGACCTCGGAAATCATCAGCACTTCGGTCTTCGCGTCCCGGGCGAACACCGCCCGCTCGTATTCGGCGAAGTGCCGGTAGCGGCCCCAACGGCGGTACAGCGAATGGCGCAGGTTCTGCGCCTTGTCTTCGAAGCAGCCGTCGGCGGCGTAGTACACGTCCAGCCCGGGCATCTTGTTGAAGCCGATCAGGCGGTCCACCGGGCGCTTGGCCAGGTCGGCCTCCATCCAGGCACTGAGTTTCTCGTTACGCCGATGGTTGAAGAACGCCTTGACCGGCGCCACCAGCACCTCGAAGCCCGGCGGCACATCGCCTTCCCAGATCAGCGTATAGACGCGGATCTGGTGCCCGCGCTTCTGGCACTCCAGGGCGATGCGCATGAAGTCCCGTTGCAGGCCGCCGAACGGGAAGTATTTATAAAGGACAAAAGCCAATTGCATCAGCGCAGCTCCTCAGCCAGTAACAACCTGCTCAGCCGGCTGGCGACACGCTCAGGATTCAGACGCGTGAAGCACAACGGCCACTCGCGTTTCAGGTCGAACCGCCGCTGATCTTCAGCCGTCGGTTGATAGGTGCATTTTTTCTGCAGGCACGGCGCACAAGGGAAGTCGCTGGCCAGGTGGATCTGCGCCTTGCCATAGGCACCGGTCAGGCCCGGGTTGGTCGGGCCGAACAGGGAAATGGTCGGCACATCCAGCGCCGCGGCGAGATGGCCAAGCCCGGTGTCCACCGCGACGCAGGCCTGGGCTTGCGCCAGCACCCTGGCGACACCCGCCAGGTTCAGCTTCGGTAGCACCGTGGCGTTGCCCAGGCCCTTGGCAATACGCTCGGCCCGGGCCTTTTCCACCGGGTTGCCCCACGGCAGCTTGACCTCGACGCCCAGCTGGCCCATGCGTTCGGCCAGCTCGCGCCAGTAGGCTTCCGGCCAGTGCTTGGTGTCCCAAGTGGTGCCGTGCAGGAACACCACGAACGGCTTGGGCCGCGGCAGTTCCACCAGCTTCTCGACGTTCAGGCCGTAATCGCCCAGGCCCTGGGGCAAGTCATAACCCAGGGCCACGGCGAACAACTGGCGCACACGCTCCACGGCATGCTGGCCACGGGCGACAGCCAGGCGCCGCGAGTAGAAACGCGCCGCCAGGGGCTCGCGTGCCGACTGTTTGTCCAGGCCGGCCACCGGCGCCTTGACGTAGCGCGTCAACCAGGCGCTTTTCAGCAAGCCCTGGGCGTCGATCACCAGATCGTACCGGGTGGCACGCACGCTCTGCTTGAAGCGCCGCCACTCGCCACTCTTGATGGTTTGCCAGATGTTTTTGCGCCAGCGGCGAATCGCCACCGGGATCACTTTGTCCACAGCCGGGTGCCAGGTCGGGATTTCCGCGAAACCCTCTTCCACCACCCAGTCGAACTTGATCCCGGGGATCGCCCGCGCCGCATCGGTCAGCGCCGGCAGCGCATGGATCACGTCACCCAGGGAGGAGGTCTTGATCAACAGTACCCGCACTTACCGAACCTCGACCGCGGTGCCCTGCAACCGCTGCAAGGCCTGGTCCACCGAGTCGGGCAGTAGCTGGCGCAGGCAGTTGTAATGGCCAAAGCGGCAGGTGCGATCGAAACACGGGCTGCACTCGATGCCCAGGCGCACGACTTCGACCTGATCGGCCAGCGGCGGGGTGAAACCCGGCGACGTCGAGCCGTACACCGCCACCAGCGGGCGATTCAGCGCCGCCGCCACGTGCATCAGCCCGGAGTCGTTGGACACCACGGAATCGGCGCAAGACAGCAGGTCGATGGCCTCGGCCAGGGAGGTACCGCCGCAGAGGTTGACCGACTCTTCGCGCAGCCCCGGAATCAGCCGGGCGCGAATGTCTTCACCGACCACATGATCGTTCTTCGAACCGAACAGCCAGACCTGCCAGCCCTCGCGGATCTTCAGCTCGGCGACCTTGGCGTAATGCTCGGACGGCCAGCGCTTGGCCTCGCCGAACTCGGCTCCCGGACACAGCGCCAGCACCGGGCGGTCCAGGGTCAGGCCGAACTTGGCCAGCGCCGCTTCGCGGCTGGCCGGATCGATCTGCAAGTCGGGACGTGGATACGGCTTGGGCAGCTCGGCGCCCGGCTCGTAAGCCAGCGCCATGAAGCGCTCGATCATCAGCGGATAACGTTCTTTGTCCAGCGTGCGCACGTCGTTGAGCAGGCCGTAGCGGAACTCGCCACGCCAGCCGGTACGCTGCGCGATGCCGGCAAAGAACGGCACCAGCGCCGACTTCAACGAGTTGGGCAGCAGGATGGCCTGGTCGTACTGGCCGGCCAGGGATTTGCCGATGCGCCGGCGGGTCGCCAGTTCCAGCACGCCGTGGCCGAGCGGGAAGCTCAAGGCCCGCCGCACTTGCGGCATGCGCTCCAGGATCGGCCGGCTCCACTCGGGGGCCAGCACGTCGATCTCGCATTGAGGATGGCGTTGTTTCAGGCACTGGAAGAGTGTCTGCGCCATCACCATGTCACCGACCCAACTGGGCCCAACGATCAGAATATTCATGTGGTTTCCAAAAACGAACCGGGGAGGCTTACGCCTCCCCGCCTCGAGAATCCAGCCCTGCGGCATTCACCGCCAGCTCATTGTGGACGAGCCGCAACAGGGCTCGCCGGATACATTTGTGGCAACGCAGCGCACGCTGCCTAGCTTAGCCCCAGCTCACGCCAAATCCGCAATACCTCCCGTCGCTCGCTGGCGAACTGGTCGCCGGCGATGACCCCGGCCTCGTTCTGCAAGGCCTGGCGGTGAGCCGCGGAACGGTAGGCCTTATAGACCTCGCGCAGCAGACTGGCATCGGTCGCGGGCATCAGCCCGGCTTCCTCAAGTCCTTCCAGAATGCGGATATTGTCGGTGTAACGCAGCAATGACGGGTGCTCTTGCGACCACGCCAGGGCCGCGTATTGCACCATAAATTCGATGTCGACGATACCTCCGGCGTCCTGCTTGAGGTCGAACGGCGCCGTGGCCTCGAAGGCATTTGCCGCGGTTCCGGCGGCCGTCGCCTTGGTCCCCAGGTTGTCGCGCATCTTGGCCCGCATCTCGCTGACCTCCTGCTGCAACTTGGGCAGGTCACGGGCACGGCCCAGCACCGCAGCCCGCACTTTCTCGAAGGCCTGGCCGACATCCTGGCTCCCCACCAGTACCCGGGCGCGCACCAGCGCCTGATGCTCCCAGGTCCAGGCTTCGTTCTCCTGATAACGGGCAAAAGCCCCCAGCGAACTCACCAGCAAGCCCGACGCCCCGGACGGCCGCAAACGCATATCCACTTCATACAACTGGCCGGAGTTGGTCTGGGTCGTCAGCAGGTGAATGATCCGCTGGCCCAGCCGGGTGAAGAACTGCGCGCCGTCGATCGGTTTCGGGCCATCGGTTTCCGCCTGCGGATCGCCGTCATGGATGAACACCAGGTCCAGGTCGGAACCATGCCCGAGTTCCAGGCCGCCGACTTTCCCATAACCGACAATAATGAAGCCGGGATCGCACAAGGTGCCATCGGTGCGCTGCGGAGCGCCATATTTGGCCACGGTCTGGCGCCAGGCCAGGGCCAGTACCTGCTCGAGGATCGCCTCGGCCAGCCAGGTCAGGTAATCGCTGACTTTCATCAACGGCAGGCTGCCAGCGATTTCCGAGGCCGCGACCCGCAGGCGGTGGGCCAATTTGAAGTGACGCAGCGCCTCCATCTGCTGTTCCAGATCGTCCTCGGGGATGCGCGTCAGACGCTCGCGCAGCTCGGCGGCCAGCTCCGGCGCCAAGGGCGGCTTGAACAGACGGCCTTCGTTAAGCAACTCATCGAGCAGCAGCGGGAAGCGGGTGATCTGCTCGGCGATCCAGGGGCTGGCGGCACACAGGGTCAGCAGGCGACGCAAGGCCCCGGGATTCTCGGTCAGCAATACCAGATAGGCGGAGCGCCGTGCCACCGCCTCGACCAGCGGCAACACGCGCTCCAGCACCAGGTCCGGATCGGCGTGCTCCACCGCCTGGGCCAAAAGGCGCGGAATAAAGGCATCGAGACGCTCGCGTCCCAAGCGCTGCATGGCCCGCAATTGCGGGCTGCCACGCAGGCCGGCCAGCGCCCTGAGCGCCTTGGGCGCATCATGGAAACCGCCTTCCTGCAACTGTCGGCAGGCGGCTTCTTCGTCCTGGACTTCCTCCCACAGCGGCAGCCATTCCCCACCGACCACCACTTCGCACTCGCGGCCTTCGTCTTCATCCGGGTCGGCGATCACCTGGCGGAAGTGCCACTCCACTCGCCCCCGCCAGTACATCAGGCGTTCATGGAACGCCGCCCAGTCGGCAAACCCCAGCATGAAGGCAATGCGCGCCTGGTCCCGTGGATTATCCGGCAACATCTGCGTCTGCCGGTCGGCGATCGCCTGGATCGCATGCTCGGTGTAGCGCAGGAATTCGTAACCTTCACGCAGCTCGGCGATCACCGCGGGCGGCAGGTAACCCTGCCCTTCCAGGGTAGTCAGCACCTTTAATAGAGGACGCTGCTGCAGGCTCAGGTCGCGCCCGCCGTGGATCAGCTGGAACGCCTGGGCGATGAACTCGACTTCACGAATCCCGCCGGAACCCAGCTTGATATTGTCGGCCATGCCCTTGCGCCGCACTTCCTGCTGGATCAGCTGTTTCATGGTGCGCAGCGCTTCGATCGCCGAGAAATCCAGGTAACGCCGGTAGACGAAAGGCCGCAGCATGTCGAGCAACTGCGCGCCGGCGACCTGGTCGCCCGCCACCACCCGCGCCTTGATCATCGCGTAGCGTTCCCAGTCGCGGCCTTGATCCTGGTAGTACTGCTCCAGCGCATTGAAGCTCAGCACCAGGGCGCCCGCCGAACCGTAGGGTCGCAGGCGCATGTCGACGCGGAACACGAAGCCATCGACGGTCATCGGGTCCAGCGCCTTGATCAGGCGCTGCCCCAGGCGGATGAAAAACTCCTGGTTATCCAGCGCACGCTTCACACCTACGGTTTCCCCGCCTTCGGGGTAGGCGAAAATCAAGTCGATGTCGGATGACAGGTTCAGCTCGACGGCACCCAGCTTGCCCATGCCAAGGATGACCATCTGCTGCGGCTCGCCACTGCGCCGGCCAGTGGGAACACCGAACTGCTCGCAGTGGCGCTGGTACAACCATTGATAGGCCTGGTCGATGCAGGCGTCGGCCATGTCCGACAGATCGCGGCAGGTCTGCAGCAGATCCGCCTGGCGCGTCAGGTCGCGCCAGATGATCCGCACCTGATGGCGATTGCGCTGGCGCCGCAGCACCCGCCCCAACTCGTCTTCACTGGTGGCCTGCTGCGCCGCCGCGGCGATCTGCGCGCACAGCTCGCCCGGGCCGAAGCCGCGGTCGAGTTCACCGCCGCGCACCAGTTCCAGCAACATCAAAGGGTCACGAAGGCTCTGTTCAATGAAAAAGTCGCTGGCGGCGCTCACCCGGGCGAACTCGGCCCAGCGCTCGGAGGTCCAGGCGGCGAGCCCGTGATCGTCGTCCAGGGTCGCCACGGCGCTACGGAACGACTGCTCCGCACGGCTGACAAAAGGCAGGAGAATCGCTGGGAGTTCGGCAAGCGCGGGCAGGCTCATGGGCTATCCTTGATCGGCGTAGAAAGGGACGGTCGGGGCAAATTCTGCAGGCGCGGCCCTTGAAGGACTGTCGAACAAAAGTTAGAAATAGCTGAATTTTTTATTATTTTGGCAGCCGGCATCAAATTCTTACCCATTGGTGTTGGAAATCGACCAACAGTAACGATTATTCTCACAACGCAGCAGGAGGCCACAAGCCAATCTTCTGTAGTTTTACTACTCGTCTATACATCCGAAAGGCTGAAATGGCCGACGATTTGTAGTAAAACTACACGCCGCCGTATCAACCTCCGGCAATCCAAGAATTTTATCGTCTGCCCACAAGGCCAGTCGCAAACTCAGGCAACCGATTCTGGAAGCCTTTCCGCCCTGGAGCAAGCCATGCAAGACCTCGATCCCGTCGAAACCCAGGAATGGCTGGACGCCCTGGAATCGGTTCTCGACAAAGAAGGCGAAGACCGTGCTCACTACCTGATGACCCGTATGGGCGAACTCGCGACCCGCAGCGGTTCGCAACTGCCCTACGCCATCACCACGCCGTACCGCAACACGATTCCCGTCACCCACGAAGCACGCATGCCTGGCGACCTGTTCATGGAACGCCGCATTCGCTCGCTGGTACGTTGGAACGCGTTGGCCATGGTCATGCGTACGAACCTGAAGGATTCTGACCTGGGCGGTCACATCTCCAGCTTCGCCTCCAGTGCGACGCTGTATGACATCGGCTTCAACTACTTCTTCCAGGCACCAACCGAAGAACATGGCGGCGACCTGATCTACTTCCAGGGCCACGCCTCCCCTGGTGTCTACGCTCGCGCGTTCATGGAAGGCCGCATCAGCGAAGACCAGATGAACAACTTCCGCCAGGAAGTGGACGGCAACGGCCTGTCCTCCTACCCGCACCCATGGCTGATGCCTGACTTCTGGCAGTTCCCGACCGTATCCATGGGCCTGGGTCCGATCCAGGCGATCTACCAGGCGCGCTTCATGAAGTACCTGGAAGCCCGCGGCTTCATCCAGCCAGGCAAGCAGAAAGTCTGGTGCTTCATGGGCGACGGCGAGTGCGACGAGCCGGAATCCCTGGGCGCGATCTCCCTGGCCGGCCGCGAGAAGCTGGACAACCTGATCTTCGTCATCAACTGCAACCTGCAGCGCCTCGACGGCCCGGTTCGTGGCAACGGCAAGATCATCCAGGAACTCGAAGGCGTGTTCCGTGGCGCCCAGTGGAATGTGAACAAGGTCATCTGGGGCCGTTTCTGGGACCCACTGCTGGCCAAGGACACCCACGGTATCCTGCAACGCCGCATGGACGAAGTCATCGACGGCGAGTACCAGAACTACAAGGCCAAAGACGGCGCCTTCGTGCGTGAGCACTTCTTCAACACGCCAGAACTCAAGGCGATGGTCGAAGACCTGTCCGACGACGAAATCTGGAAACTCAACCGTGGCGGCCACGACCCGTACAAGGTCTATGCGGCCTACCACGAAGCGGTCAACCACAAAGAGCAACCGACCGTCATCCTGGCCAAGACCATCAAGGGTTATGGCACCGGCGCCGGCGAAGCGAAGAACACCGCGCACAACACCAAGAAAGTCGATGTCGACAGCCTGAAGCTGTTCCGCGACCGCTTCGACATTCCGGTCAAGGACGAAGAAATCGAAAACCTGCCGTTCTTCCGACCGGAAGAAGGCAGCGCCGAAGCCCGCTACCTGAGCGAGCGTCGTGCCGCGTTGGGTGGCTTCGTGCCTCAGCGTCGTGCCAAGAGCTTCAACATCCCGACCCCGCCACTGGATACCCTCAAGGCTATCCTCGACGGTTCGGGCGACCGCGAAATCTCCACCACCATGGCCTTCGTGCGGATCCTCGCGCAACTGGTCAAGGACAAGGAAATCGGCCAGCGCATCGTCCCGATCATCCCGGACGAAGCCCGTACCTTCGGTATGGAAGGCATGTTCCGTCAACTGGGCATCTACTCGTCCGTCGGCCAGCTCTACGAGCCAGTCGATAAAGACCAGGTGATGTTCTACCGCGAGGACAAGAAGGGCCAGATCCTCGAGGAAGGCATCAACGAAGCGGGCGCCATGAGTTCCTTCATCGCGGCCGGGACTTCGTACTCCAGCCACAACCAGCCGATGCTGCCGTTCTACATCTTCTATTCAATGTTCGGCTTCCAGCGTATCGGCGACCTGGCCTGGGCCGCTGGCGACAGCCGTACCCGCGGCTTCCTGATCGGCGGTACCGCCGGCCGCACCACCCTCAACGGCGAAGGCCTGCAGCACGAAGACGGTCACAGCCACATGCTGGCGGGCACCATCCCGAACTGCCGTACCTTCGATCCGACCTATGGCTACGAGCTGGCGGTGATCATCCAGGACGGCATGAAGAAGATGACCGAAGAGCAACAGGACGTCTTCTACTACATCACCGTGATGAACGAGTCCTACCAGCAGCCAGCCATGCCGGCCGGCGCCCCGGAAGGTATCATCAAGGGCATGTACCTGCTCGAGGAAGACACCCGCGAAGCGGCGCACCACGTTCAGCTGATGGGCTCCGGCACCATCCTGCGCGAAGTCCGTGAAGCGGCGAAGATCCTGCGTGAAGAATTCAACGTGGCCGCGGACGTCTGGAGCGTTACCAGCTTCAACGAACTGCGTCGCGATGGCCTGGCAGTCGAGCGCAGCAACCGTCTGCACCCGGGCCAGAAGCCTAAGCTGAGCTATGTCGAAGAGTGCCTGGGCGGCCGCAAGGGTCCGGTCATCGCCTCTACCGACTACATGAAGCTGTTCGCCGAACAGATTCGTCAGTGGGTCCCGTCCAAGGAATTCAAAGTCCTGGGCACCGACGGTTTCGGCCGCAGTGACAGCCGCAAGAAGCTGCGTCACTTCTTCGAAGTCGACCGTCATTTCGTGGTGTTGGCAGCCCTGGAAGCCTTGGCTGACCGTGGTGACATCGAACCTAAGGTCGTGGCCGAGGCCATCACCAAGTTCGGCATCAACCCGGAAAAACGCAACCCACTGGACTGCTGAGGAGATTTTTTGTGAGCGAACTCATTCGCGTACCTGACATCGGCAGCGGTGAAGGTGAAGTAATCGAACTGTTTGTGAAGGTCGGCGACCGTATCGAAGCCGACCAGAGCATCCTGACACTGGAATCGGACAAGGCGAGCATGGAAGTTCCGGCGCCCAAGGCCGGCGTCATCAAGAGCCTGAAAGTGAAGCTGGGCGATCGCCTGAAAGAAGGCGACGAGCTGCTGGAACTGGAAGTCGAGGGTGCCGCTGCCGCGGCGCCAGCGGCCGCCGCTCCGGCTGCCAAGGCCGAGGAAAAACCAGCTGCAGCGCCGGCGCCTGCCGCGCCTGCCGCTGCACCTGCCGCCGCTTCGACCCAGCAGGTCCACGTGCCGGATATCGGCTCGTCGGGCAAGGCCCAGATTATCGAGATCCAGGTCAAGGTCGGCGACACCGTCGAGGCCGACCAGTCGCTGATCACCCTCGAATCCGACAAGGCCAGCATGGAAATCCCATCGCCAGCCGCGGGCGTGGTCGAGAGCATCAGCGTCAAGCTCAACGATGAAGTCGGCACCGGCGACCTGATCCTGGCCCTGAAAGTGGCCGGCGCTGCCCCTGCCGCCGCTGCGCCTGCCCAGGTCGCCGCTCCGGCCGCTGCGGCTCCGGCACCGGCTGCTGCCGCACCTGCCGCCCCGGTGGCCGACAGCGTCCAGGACATTCACGTTCCGGACATCGGCTCGGCCGGCAAGGCCAAGATCATCGAAGTCCTGGTCAAGGCTGGCGACAGCGTTGAGGCCGACCAGTCGCTGATCACCCTCGAGTCCGACAAGGCCAGCATGGAAATCCCATCGCCAGCCGCCGGTATCGTGGAAAGCGTTGCGATCAAGCTGGACGACGAAGTCGGCACCGGCGACCTGATCCTCAAGCTGAAGGTCAAGGGCGCTGCCCCAGCGGCCGCCCCTGCACCTGCCGCAGCCCCGGCGGCCGCCAAGCCTGAAGCCGCGCCTGCGGCCGCAGCAGCACCTGCAGCAGCGCCAGCCGCCCCGGCCCAGCCAGGCGCGAAAGTTCATGCCGGCCCTGCCGTGCGTCAACTCGCGCGCGAGTTCGGCGTCGAGCTGAGCGCGGTGAGCCCGAGCGGCCCGCACGGTCGCATCCTGAAGGAAGACGTGCAGGTTTACGTCAAGGCCATGATGCAGAAGGCCAAGGAAGCGCCGGCAGCTGCCGGCGCAACCGGTGGCGCCGGCATCCCGCCGATTCCGGTGGTGGACTTCAGCCGCTTCGGCGAGATCGAAGAAGTGCCGATGACCCGCCTGATGCAGGCTGGCGCGTCGAACCTGCATCGCAGCTGGCTGAACGTGCCTCACGTCACCCAGTTCGACTCGGCCGACATCACCGAGCTGGAAGCCTTCCGGATCGCTCAGAAAGCCGTTGCAGAGAAGGCCGGCGTCAAGCTGACCATCCTGCCGCTGCTGCTGAAATCCTGCGCGCACCTGCTCAAGGAACTGCCGGACTTCAACAGCTCGCTGGCGCCTAGCGGCAAAGCGATCATCCGCAAGAAGTACGTGAACATCGGCTTCGCGGTCGATACCCCGGACGGCCTGCTGGTCCCGGTGATCAAGAACGTCGACCAGAAGAGCCTGCTGCAACTGGCTGCCGAAGCCGCTTCCCTGGCTGAAAAAGCCCGGACCAAGAAGCTCTCGGCGGACGACATGCAGGGCGCCTGCTTCACCATCTCCAGCCTCGGTCACATTGGCGGCACCGGCTTCACGCCGATCGTCAACGCACCGGAAGTGGCAATCCTCGGCGTTTCCAAGGCAACCATCCAGCCGGTCTGGGACGGCAAAGCCTTCCAGCCGAAGCTGATGCTGCCGCTGTCGCTGTCCTACGATCACCGTGTGATCAACGGCGCCGCGGCTGCACGCTTCACCAAGCGCCTGAGCGATCTGCTGGCGGATATCCGCACCATCCTGCTGTAAGGCCCGGCCGGCTTCCCTGTCATGGGGAAGCCGGCCATTGCACCCTTTTCGAGCGCCACGCTCGTACCTCAACCCCGCCGATTTGGCGGGGCTTTTTTTGCCGAAAATTCGCTGCAACCAGCGGCCAATGCCCGGTAAAACACCCAAAAATATTAGCTTTCAGAAATCTTCCGCGCTGCCGATAGATTCTTATAGCACTTAGCCTTCATCTCACTTGTCAGTCAGTGCCGCATGATGCAACCTTGCCGCAGGCAACAGTAAAGAGGGCGCGAGCCCGGCGCGATCAGCATTTACCAAGCGAGTTTCCCCATGAAAAGCCAACCCGATGCCGCCAGCCGTATGGTGGCCGAGGTAGTGACGCAGTTGCCCGTGCCCTCGCGGCTCGGCATGCTGCGTTTCGAACGGCTGAATGAAGCGAGCTGGGCCCTGCTGTTTCTCGACCCGAACTGTGAACGCCAATTCGGCCTGCCCGCCGTCGAGCTCTGCGCCCTGGTCGGCTCGCCCTATGCCAGCCTGATGGAACCGGAAGCCCGCTATCAGTTGCACGACGCGATCCAGCAGCAACTGACCCACAGCCCGCATTACCTGATTCGCTACACCCTGCACACCGCCAAGGGCTCACTGAGCCTGCTGGAACTCGGCGAAGCCTACAAACAACACAATCGACACCTGCTCCGCGGTTATTTCCTGGTGGTCGATGGCCTGCTCAACGACGATCAGCCGCTCCCCGCGCCCGACCTGGAAACCCAGAACAGCCGCCTGCAAATCGCCCTGGAACTCAACCAGCGTGCCCAGCAGGAACAACTCCAGCACCTCGAACGGGTGCGCGCCCAGCAAGACCTGATCCTGCTCCTGGCCCGCCAGCGCTACAGCACCAACAACCCCCTGCGGGAAGCCGCCGAGCTGATTACCCGCAGCGCCTGCGACATCTACGAAATCGACTGTGCCAGCATCTGGAACCTGGAAGGCCAACTGCTGGTGCCGATCTGCGCCTATCACCGCGACCTGCAGCAATACATCCTGCCGGAGGCGATCGACGCCAGCGATTTCCCAGACTACCTCGAAGCCCTGCACACCAGCCGGGCCATCGACGCGCACAACGCCATGCGCGACCCGCGCACCCGGGAAATGGTCGAAAGCCTGCGTCCGCGCAATATCAACGCCATGCTCGATGCCAGCATCCGCATCGATGGCCAGGTGGTCGGCGTGCTGTGCCTGGAACAAGTGGGCAACACCCGCGCCTGGCAATCCGATGAAATCGCCTTTGCCGGCGAGCTGGCCGACCAGTTCGCCCAAGTCATCAACAATCACAACCGCCGTACCGCCACCAGCGCCCTGCACCTGTTCCAGCGGGCGGTCGAGCAAAGCGCCAATGCCTTTCTGCTGGTCAACTGCGACGGCGTGGTGGAGTACGTCAACCCGAGCTTCACCGCGATCACCCAGTACAGCACCGAGGAAGTCCACGGCCACCGGCTGGCGGAACTGCCGGCGCTGGAGAACCTCAGCGAACTGCTGTTCGACGCGCCCTCCAGCCTGGCCAAGAGCAACAGCTGGCAGGGCGAGTTCAAGAGCCGGCGCAAGAACCTGGAGCCGTACTGGGGCCAGTTGTCGATCTCCAAGGTCTATGGCGACAACCGCGAACTGACCCACTACATCGGCATCTACGAAGACATCACCCAGACCAAGCTCGCCCAGCAGCGCATCGAACGCCTGGCCTACACCGACAACCTGACCAACCTGGGCAACCGTCCGGCCTTCATCCGCAACCTCGACGAACGCTTCGCCCGCGACAGCGACAGCCCCATCAGCCTGCTGCTGGTGGACATCGACAACTTCAAGCGAATCAACGACAGCCTCGGCCACCAGACCGGCGACAAGCTGCTGATCAGCCTGGCCCGGCGCCTGCGCAACAGCCTGAGCACCAGCGGCAGCCTGGCGCGCTTCGCCAGTAACGAGTTCGCCGTACTGCTGGACGACACCGACCTGGAAGCCGGCCAACAGATCGCCAGCCAGCTGCTGATGACCCTCGACAAGCCGATGTTCGTCGACAACCAGCTCATCAGCGTCACCGGCTCCGTGGGCCTGGCCTGCGCACCGCTGCACGGCCGCGACCCACAGACCCTGATGCGCAACGCCGGCCTGGCCTTGCACAAAGCCAAGGCCAACGGCAAACATCAGGTGCAGGTGTTTACCGAGGCCCTGAACGCCGAAGCCAGCTACAAGCTGTTCGTGGAAAACAACCTGCGCCGCGCCCTGACCCAGAACGAGCTGGACGTGTTCTACCAGCCCAAGCTGTGCCTGCGCAGCGGACGCCTGCTGGGCCTGGAAGCGCTGCTGCGCTGGAACCATCCGGAAAAGGGCATGATCCGCCCGGACCAGTTCATCAGCGTCGCCGAAGAGACTGGCCTGATCATCCCGATCGGCAAATGGATCGCGCGCCAGGCCTGTCGCATGAGCAAGCAGCTCACCGCCGCTGGCCTGGGCAATTTGCAGGTGGCGATCAACCTGTCGCCCAAGCAGTTTTCCGACCCGGACCTGGTGGCCTCCATCGCCAGCATCCTCAAGGAAGAACAGCTGCCCGCCTCGCTGCTGGAACTTGAGCTGACGGAGGGCTTGTTGCTGGAAGCCACCGAAGACACCCACCAGCAACTCGACCAGCTGAAAAAGCTCGGCCTGACCCTGGCCATGGACGACTTCGGCACTGGTTACTCGTCGCTGAGCTACTTGAAAAAATTCCCGATCGACATCATCAAGATCGATCGCAGCTTCATCCATGAAATCCCCGCCAACCAGGACGACATGGAAATCACCTCGGCGGTGATCGCCATGGCCCACAACCTGAAAATCCAGGTGGTGGCCGAGGGCATCGAAACCGCGGAGCAGCTGTCCTTCCTGCGTCGCCATCGCTGCGATGTCGGCCAGGGCTACCTGTTCGACCGGCCGATCCCCGGCTCGGAGCTGATCGACAAGCTCAAACGTTATCCGCGCGGCCCAATCGCCTGACAGCGCCGTAACACTCGGGCAAACTGCAGGTCTGGCTAATTACTCAATCCCACCCTGACTGAGAGGACTGATCATGGTTCTGCGCTCGGAAATTCTGGTGAACAAAAACGTGCTACCTACCAAAGAACAAGCTCTGCCTGGCCGCGAAACCCCGATGAGCGTGCCAGCCGAACACTTCGTCAACGGCAACCCGCTGCTGGGCCCATTCCCGGGCAACGTGGAATTCGCCATCTTCGGCCTGGGTTGCTTCTGGGGTGCGGAACGCAAGTTCTGGCAGCGCGAGGGCGTGTACAGCACGTCGGTGGGCTACGCCGGCGGCTTCACCCCGAACCCGACCTACGAAGAAGTCTGCTCGGGCCTGACCGGCCACAGCGAAGTGGTGCTGGTGGTCTACGAACCGGAGAAAGTCAGCTACCAGGAACTGCTGGCGATGTTCTGGGAACTGCACAACCCGACCCAGGGCATGCGCCAGGGCAACGACATCGGCACCCAGTACCGCTCGGTGATCTATGCCACCAACCCGACCCAGCTGGAACAGGCCAAGGCCAGTAAAAAAGTGTTCCAGGCCGAGCTGACCAAGGCCGGACTGGGCACCATCACCACGGAAATCGAAGAAGCCCCGACCTTCTACTACGCCGAGGCCTACCACCAGCAGTACCTGGCGAAGAATCCGGAAGGCTACTGCGGGATCGGCGGCACAGGCGTGACCTGCCCGATCTGACCCGTAGCCGCTGACGAGGCACGAGGCTGCGACGCGGTCCGCAGGAGCGCCCTCCGGGGCCGCTTCGCCGCCTCGTGCCTCGGCAGCGGCTACAACCTCACATTATTCGGCGATCAGCCAATCCATCTGCCAGCCGCCCTGGGTCTGGCCTAGTTTCTGCGCCAGCCACGGCAGCAGCTCGCGCAACTCCTCTTCCAGTCCCCAAGGCGGGTTGGCAATCGCCAGGCCCGAGCCGTTCAGGCTGTTGGGGGTGTCCAGCGGATGTACCCACAATTCCACACGCAGCAGCTTCGGCGCGCCGGTACCGGCCAGGTCCTGGTAGAAGCGGCGTAGCGCCCGCTGATCCTTGACCGGGTACCAGATGGCCGCCACGGTCTGGCGCATCCGGCCGATGGCTTCTTTCAGCGACGCAGCGCAACGCTGCATCTCGTCGAGCTGTTCGAACGGCGGATCGATCAGCATCACCGCGCGCTTCTCGGCCACCGGCAACAATGCCCGCGCCACATGCCAGCCCTCGCCCAGGTGGACTGCCACCCGGCGATCGCCCTTCATGTTTTCCTTGAGCAGCAACCCGTCTTCCGGATGCTTCTCGTTGAGCAGCACGCGGTCCTGGGGGCGGGTCAGGCGCCGCGCCAGCTCGGGCGAGCCCGGGTAATAACGCAGCTCGCCATCGGGGTTCATCTTGTGCAGCACCGCCATGTAGTCGGCGGTCAGCGCTGGCAGGTCCTGCTCGCCCCACAGGCGCGCGATACCTTCCAGGTACTCGCCGGTGCGGTTGGCCTGATCGCCCTGGAGGTCGTACAGGCCGATACCGGCATGGCTGTCCAGATAGGCGAACGGCTGCTCCTTGCGCGACATCAGGGCGATGAGGCGGGTCAGGGTCAGGTGTTTGAAGACGTCGGCGTGGTTGCCGGCGTGGAAGGCGTGACGATAGTTCATGGTTGCTCCTGCGCAGGGGGCGAAGTTTACCCTGTGCCACGGCCGGCGTCAGGTCGTGCCGGGAAGGTCCATGGCGCAAAACGCATGCATGAAAAAGCCCGCATCCCAGGGAATGCGGGCTTTTCGAGTCACTGCAAGGGCGCCGCCTCAGCGGCTCCCGATCAGTGGTTGAGCTTGTAGTCTTTCTCGGCGGCCTCGAAACGCTGGACCATGCCGGCGCTCGGCGCGCTCATCTTGCTCACCAGCAGGATGGCCAGGCTGGCGAAGATGAAGCCCGGGATGATTTCGTACAGGCCCAGCAGGTTGAAGTGCTTCCACAGGATCACGGTCAACGCACCGACGATGATGCCGGCCAGCGCGCCGTTGCGGGTCATGCCTTTCCACAGTACCGAGATCAGCACCACAGGACCGAAGGCTGCGCCGAAACCGGCCCAGGCGTAGCTGACCAGGCCCAGTACGCGGTTTTCCGGGTTGGCGGCCATGGCGATGGCGACCAGGGCAACCAGCAGCACCATGGCCCGACCGACCCACACCAGCTCCAGCTGGGAAGCCTGTTTACGCAGGAACGCCTTGTAGAAGTCCTCGGTCAGGGCACTGGAGCACACCAGCAGTTGGCAACTCAGGGTACTCATCACTGCCGCCAGGATCGCCGACAGCAGCACACCGGCGATCCATGGATTGAAGAGGATCTTCGCCAGCTCGATGAACACCCGCTCGTGGTTCTCACTCACAGGCATGGCCACCGCCGGGTGCGCCGAGAAGTAGGCGATACCGAAGAAGCCCACGGCCACGGTGCCGCCCAGGCACAAGATCATCCAGGTCATGGAGATGCGACGGGCGTTGGCGATCGACTTGACCGAGTCCGCGGCCATGAAGCGCGCCAGGATGTGCGGCTGGCCGAAGTAGCCCAGGCCCCAGCCCATCAGCGAAATGATGCCGATGAAGGTGGTGTTTTTCAGCATGTCGAAGTTGCTTGGATCCTGGGCTTCGATCGCCAGGAAGGTGGTGTCGACGCCACCGGTTGCCAGCAGCACGATGATCGGTGTCAGCAGCAGGGCGAAGATCATCAGGGTGGCTTGTACGGTGTCGGTCCAGCTCACTGCCAGGAAACCACCGACGAAGGTGTAGGCGATGGTCGCCGCGGCACCGGCCCACAGCGCGGTCTCGTAGGGCATGCCGAAGGTGCTTTCGAACAGACGGGCACCGGCGACGATGCCGGAAGCGCAATAAATGGTGAAGAACACCAGGATCACGATCGCGGAGATGATCCGCAGCAGCCCGCTCTTGTCCTCGAAGCGGCTGGAGAAGTAGTCCGGCAGCGTCAGTGCATCGCCGTTGTGTTCGGTTTGTACTCGCAGACGACCGGCGACGAACAGCCAGTTCAGGTAGGCACCGACGATCAGGCCGATAGCGATCCAGCTCTCGGACAGGCCGGACATGTAGATGGCGCCCGGCAGGCCCATCAACAACCAGCCGCTCATGTCGGAAGCGCCGGCGGACAGCGCGGTCACCACGCTACCCAGGCTGCGGCCGCCGAGGATGTAGTCAGAAAGGTTGTTGGTAGAGCGATAGGCCATGAAGCCGATCAGCACCATAGCTGCGATGTAGATCACGAACGTGATCAAGGTTGGATTGCTTGCACTCATTGAGTTACGCCCTGGCTTTGTTTTTATGTAGCGGCGGTCAGCACCACCGCTCTCAAACGACTACGTTGGAGAGACGGCTGGGTACTCCGCGCATTTATGACTGATGTTTCCCCAGGAAAGCCATCAGCCGATGAACCGGTCGCGAGGACCGGTTGCACCTTGGCCGCGAATGCTATTCAACAACTCAAAGAAGGTGCAACCTGTTTCGCGAGAATAAGTTGCACCCAAGTGACTTTTCCGGCGAACGCCCCGTTTTTGCTCCTTTTTGGAGCAAAAAACCACCGCGACAGAATTAAAAGTACCAAGCAGAAGCGCCGCCCCGGAACCGGAAATCAATTCCTGGTGAGCTGCCGATCATTCCGATAAAAAACAGGTTGCACCCGGTTGCACCTCTTTCGGCGCACGGCTAATCTTGCCGCCAGCTGATGCCACGCAACCGTGGTAAACATGAGGATAAAAATATGGCTACCACCACCCTTGGGGTCAAACTCGACGACCCGACCCGCGAACGCCTGAAGGCCGCCGCGACCTCGATCGATCGCACGCCGCACTGGCTGATCAAGCAGGCAATTTTCAATTACCTGGAGAAACTCGAGGGTGGTGCAACCCTGACCGAGCTGAGCGGTTCGACCCGCGCTGACGGCGATGACGCTGGCGAAGTGCAGACCGACCACGCCCACCAGTGCTTCCTCGAATTCGCCGAAAGCATCCTGCCGCAATCGGTGCTGCGTGCCTCGATCACTGCGGCTTACCGCCGCCCGGAACCGGAAGTGGTACCGATGCTGCTGGAGCAGGCGCGCCTGCCGGCCACCATGGCCGAAGCCACCAACAAGCTGGCCGCGACCATCGCCGAGAAACTGCGCAACCAGAAGAGCGCCGGCGGCCGTGCCGGCATCGTCCAGGGCCTGCTGCAGGAGTTTTCCCTGTCGTCCCAGGAAGGCGTGGCGCTGATGTGCCTGGCCGAAGCCCTGCTGCGCATCCCGGACAAAGGCACCCGTGACGCGTTGATCCGCGACAAGATCAGCACCGGCAACTGGCAGCCGCACCTGGGCAACAGCCCGTCGCTGTTCGTCAACGCCGCCACCTGGGGCCTGCTGCTGACCGGCAAGCTTGTGTCTACGCACAATGAGGCCGGCCTGACCTCGTCCCTGAGCCGCATCATCGGCAAGAGCGGCGAGCCGATGATCCGCAAGGGCGTCGACATGGCCATGCGCCTGATGGGCGAGCAGTTCGTCACCGGCGAAACCATCGCCGAAGCCCTGGCCAACGCCAGCAAGTTCGAAGCCAAGGGCTTCCGTTATTCCTACGACATGCTCGGCGAAGCGGCACTGACCGAGCACGACGCGCAGAAATACCTGGCGTCCTACGAGCAGGCCATCCACTCGATCGGCAAGGCTTCCCACGGTCGCGGCATCTATGAAGGCCCGGGCATCTCGATCAAGCTCTCGGCCCTGCACCCACGCTACAGCCGCGCCCAGTACGAGCGCGTGATGGACGAGCTGTACCCGCGCCTGCTGTCGCTGACCCTGCTGGCCAAGCAATACGACATCGGCCTGAACATCGACGCCGAAGAGGCCGACCGCCTGGAGCTGTCGCTGGATCTGCTCGAGCGCCTGTGCTTCGAGCCGCAACTGACCGGCTGGAACGGTATCGGCTTCGTGATCCAGGCCTACCAGAAGCGCTGCCCGTACGTGATCGACTATGTGATCGACCTGGCGCGCCGCAGCCGTCACCGCCTGATGATCCGCCTGGTGAAAGGCGCCTACTGGGACAGCGAGATCAAGCGCGCCCAGGTCGAAGGCCTGGAAGGCTATCCGGTCTACACCCGCAAGGTGTACACCGACGTTTCCTATATCGCCTGCGCCCGCAAGCTGCTGTCGGTACCGGAAGTCATCTACCCGCAGTTCGCCACCCACAACGCCCACACCCTGTCGGCCATCTATCACATCGCCGGCCAGAACTATTACCCGGGCCAGTACGAATTCCAGTGCCTGCACGGCATGGGCGAACCGCTGTACGAACAGGTGGTAGGCAAGGTCGCCGATGGCAAGCTGAACCGTCCGTGCCGCGTGTATGCGCCGGTCGGCACCCACGAAACCCTGCTGGCCTACCTGGTGCGCCGCCTGCTGGAAAACGGCGCCAACACCTCGTTCGTCAACCGCATCGCCGACCAATCCATCTCCATCCAGGAACTGGTGGCCGACCCGGTCAGCCAGATCGAGCAGATGGCGACCCTGGAAGGCGGCTTCGGCCTGCCGCATCCGCGCATTCCATTGCCGCGCGACCTGTATGGCAGCGAGCGCGCCAACTCCGCCGGCATCGACATGGCCAACGAACACCGCCTGGCATCGTTGTCCTGCGCCCTGCTGGCCACCGCCCACAACCACTGGAAAGCCGCGCCGATGCTCGGTTGCGCCTCCAGCAGCGAAACCCCGGCGCAAGTCTTGAACCCGTCCGATCACCGCGACGTGGTCGGCCATGTCCAGGAAGCCACGGTCGAAGACGTCGACAACGCCATCCAGTGCGCGCTGAACGCCGCACCGATCTGGCAGGCCACGCCGCCGGCCGAGCGCGCCGCGATCCTCGAACGCGCCGCTGACCTGATGGAAGGCGAGATCCAGCCGCTGATGGGCCTGCTGGCCCGCGAAGCCGGCAAGACCTTCGCCAACGCCATCGCCGAAGTGCGTGAAGCCGTGGACTTCCTGCGCTACTACGCGGTACAGGCACGCAACGACTTCAGTAACGACGCGCACCGCCCGCTGGGTCCGGTGGTCTGCATCAGCCCGTGGAACTTCCCGCTGGCGATCTTCAGCGGCCAGGTCGCCGCCGCCCTGGCCGCCGGCAACCCGGTACTGGCCAAGCCGGCCGAACAGACGCCGCTGGTCGCCGCGCAAGCCGTGCGCCTGATGCTCGAAGCCGGCATTCCGCAAGGCGTGCTGCAACTGCTGCCGGGCCGCGGCGAAACCGTCGGTGCCCGCCTGGTGGGCGACGATCGGGTCAAAGGCGTGATGTTCACCGGTTCCACCGAAGTCGCGCGCCTGCTGCAACGCAACGTCGCCGGCCGCCTGGACGCCCAGGGCCGACCAATCCCGCTGATCGCCGAAACCGGTGGCCAGAACGCGATGATCGTCGACTCCTCGGCCCTGACCGAACAAGTGGTGATCGACGTCGTCTCCTCGGCCTTCGACAGCGCCGGCCAGCGTTGCTCGGCCCTGCGCGTACTGTGCCTGCAGGAAGACTCCGCCGACCGCGTGATCGAAATGCTCAAGGGCGCCATGGCCGAAAGTCGCCTGGGCAACCCCGAGCGCCTGTCCGTGGACATCGGCCCGGTGATCGACGCCGAAGCCAAGGCCGGCATCGAGAAACACATCCAGGCCATGCGCGACAAAGGCCGCAGCGTGTATCAGGTGGCGATCGCCGATGGCGAAGAAATCAAGCGCGGCACCTTCGTGATGCCGACGTTGATCGAGCTGGAAAGCTTCGACGAGCTGCAACGCGAGATCTTCGGTCCAGTGCTGCACGTGGTGCGCTACAAGCGCAAGGACATCGACCAGTTGATCGCGCAGATCAACGCCTCCGGCTACGGCCTGACCCTGGGCGTGCACACCCGCATCGACGAGACCATCGCCAAGGTGATCGACAACGTCAACGCCGGTAACGTCTACGTCAACCGCAACATCGTCGGTGCCGTGGTCGGCGTGCAGCCATTCGGCGGCGAAGGCCTGTCGGGCACCGGCCCGAAAGCCGGTGGCCCGCTGTACCTGTACCGCCTGCTGTCGACCCGTCCGACCGACGCCATCGAGCAGTCGTTCGCCCGTGGCGACGCCCTGAACGCGCCGGACGTGCGTCTGCGCGATGCCATGAGCAAGCCGCTGAGCGCCCTGCAAGCCTGGGCCGACAGCAACAAGCTGGCGGACCTCAGCGCCCTGTGCGTGCAGTTCGCGGCGCAGTCGCAGAGCGGCATCACCCGCGTCCTGGCCGGCCCGACCGGCGAACGCAACAGCTATGCCATCCTGCCACGCGAACACGTACTGTGCCTGGCGGAAGTCGAAGGCGACCTGCTGAGCCAACTGGCGGCCGTCCTGGCCGTAGGCGGTTCCGCGGTCTGGCCGGAAGGCGAGCCGGGCAAGGCGCTCTACGCCCGCCTGCCGAAGGACGTGCAAGCGCGCATCCAGCGCGTGGCCGACTGGACCAAGGACGAAGTGGTGTTCGATGCGGTCCTGCATCACGGCCACTCCGACCAGTTGCGCGCGGTCTGCCAGCAAGTGGCCAAGCGTGCCGGCGCCATCGTCGGGGTTCATGGCCTGTCGCAAGGCGAAACCTCGATTGCCCTGGAACGCCTGGTGATCGAGCGCGCCTTGAGCGTCAACACCGCGGCGGCCGGCGGCAACGCCAGCCTGATGACCATCGGCTGAAGCCGTCAGTCAGCTGCATGAAAAAGGGCGCCCTGACCGGCGCCCTTTTTCATGCCCGACGCAAATCCCCCGTAGCCGCTGCCGAGCCCGCGAGGCTGCGATCGGGGCGTAGCCCCGTAAAACCAGGCGACACGGTATGCCTGATCGATGGGGTCGCCTGGTTTGGCGCCTGCTGCGCAGGCGATCGCAGCCTCGCTGGCGCTCGACAGCGGCTACACCTACCGCCATCCCTGTAGCCGCTGTCGAGCCCTGGCGAGGCTGCGATCGGGGCGCAGCCCCGTAAAACCAGGCGACGCGGTATGCCTGATGGATGGGGTCGTCTGGTTTGGCGCCTGCTGCGCAGGCGATCGCAGCCTCGCTGGCGCTCGACAGCGGCTACACCTGCCGCCCCCATCCCCTGTGTTTGGCACCTTTATCACCTTCATCAATCTTGCTATCCAGAGTTTATTCACCCACCTAGACTCGGCTGAGTCCAATCACAGGTAGGCCGCCATGTCCGAGACGTTGCTCAGTTCCCGCAATCTGGCTTTCGAGCTGTATGAAGTCCTCGATGCCGAGGGCCTGACCCAGCGTGAGCGGTTCGCCGAGCACAACCGGGAAACCTTCGACGCCGCCCTCGGCACCGCACGCAACATCGCCGAGAAGTTCTTTGCCCCGCACAACCGCAAGGGCGACGAAAACGAGCCACGTTATGAAGACGGCAAGGCAATCCTGATTCCGGAAGTGAAACCCGCGGTCGATGCCTTTCTCGAAGCCGGCTTCCTCAACGCCGCGCGCAGTTTCGAGGCCGGCGGCATGCAGTTGCCGACGCTGTTGTCCCAGGCCTGCTTCGCCCACTTCCAGGCAGCCAACGCAGCCTCCACTTCCTACCCCTTCCTGACCATGGGCGCGGCCAACCTGATCGAAAGCTTCGGCACCGACGAGCAGAAACGGCGCTTCCTGCAACCGATGATCGACGGGCGCTTCTTCGGCACCATGGCCCTGACCGAACCCCATGCCGGCTCATCGCTGTCGGACATCCGCACCCGCGCCGAACCGGCGACGGACGGCACCTACCGGCTCAAGGGCAACAAAATCTTCATCTCCGGCGGCGATCACCCGCTGTCGGAGAACATCGTGCACATGGTGCTGGCCAAGTTGCCGGACGCGCCGGCCGGGGTGAAAGGCATTTCGCTGTTCATCGTGCCCAAGTTCCTGGTCAACGACGACGGCAGCCTGGGCCCGCGCAACGACGTACTGCTGGCCGGGCTGTTCCACAAGATGGGCTGGCGCGGCACCACTTCCACGGCGCTGAACTTCGGCGATAACGGGGAGTGTGTCGGCTATCTGGTGGGCAAGCCGCACCACGGCCTGAGCTACATGTTCCAGATGATGAACGAGGCGCGGATCGGCGTCGGCATGGGCGCGGTAATGCTCGGTTACGCCGGCTACCTGTACTCCCTGGAGTACGCCCGCGAACGCCCGCAAGGCCGCCTGCCGGACAGCAAGGACCCGACTACCGCGCCGGTTTCGATCGTCCAGCACGCCGACGTCAAGCGCATGCTGCTGACCCAGAAGGCCTATGTCGAAGGCGCTTTCGACCTGGGCCTGTACGCTGCGCGGCTGTTCGACGACACCACCACCCTGCCCGACGAAGCCCAGCGCAAGCAGGCCCACGAACTGCTGGACCTGCTGACGCCCATCGTCAAATCCTGGCCCTCGGAGTTCTGCCTGAAGGCCAACGAACTGGCGATCCAGATCCTCGGCGGCCACGGCTACACCCGTGAGTACCCGGTGGAACAGTATTACCGCGACAATCGCCTGAACCCGATCCATGAAGGCACCCACGGCATCCAGTCCCTGGACCTCTTGGGTCGCAAGCTGGCGCAGAACGGTGGCGCGGGCCTGAAACAACTGATCCGCCTGATCGCCGACACCAGCGAGCGGGCCCAGGCCCACGAAGCCCTGACAGTGCTGCGCCAACCGCTGGAAAAACTGGTGGCGCGCCTGCAAGGCGTGACCGTCGGCCTGCTCACCGACCTGGCTCAGGGCAAGGTCAACAGCAGCCTGGCCAACTCGGCGCTGTACCTGAAAGCCTTCGGTCACGCGGTGATCGGCTGGCGCTGGCTGGAACAGGCGATTCGCGCACAAGAAGGCCTGGCCAAGGGCAATGCGGCGGATGCAGGGTTCTACAAGGGCAAGCTGCAGGCGGCGCGTTACTTCCTGACCTGGGAAGTGCCGGCCTGCCATCACGAACTGGCCTTGCTGGAAGCGCGGGACGATACCTGCCTGAGTATGCAGGACGAGTGGTTCTGAAGCTCTGAAACAGCATCGCGAGCAATCGAGCGTCGACCGGCTGCTCCTACAGGGGATTATGCTGTTTGTAGGAGCGAGCTTGCTCGCGATAGCGGTGCCTCTGACTCAACCGCAGCCGGTTGCGGGCAAACCCATCAGTTCTGGCTGATGGTCTTGGAGATCACTTCGACGGTGGCGCTGACTTGCTCTTGGTAACGGTCGAGCTCCTGCTGATGACGCTTTTGCATCTCGAGTTGCTGGGAGCACAGGTTCATCGCCGTCAGCACCAGCAAGCGGTCACCGATCAGCGTCGGGTATTTCTTCTTGGTCTCGGCCAGGGTGGCCTTCAACATCAACGCGGCATCCAGCAGGGTCTGCTCTTCCCCGGCCGGCGCCTTGATCGAATAGTCTTCACCGAGAATCGAGACGACTTTTACCCCGTCGGCCCCCTGCCTCATGCGCTGACAGGAGCGGCGCTGACGCGCTCGACCAGGGCCTGGATACGGGCCGCGGTGGCGCCTTGCTTCTCTTCCTGTTCCATCAGGCTCAGTTGCAGGCTTTCGTTCTCATCCTTGGCCTGGGCCAGTGCTGCCTTGAGGGTTTCGTTCGTGCCCGACAACTCCTGATTCTGTTGCACCAGGTCACTGACAAGTTGTTCCAATTGGCTTAGGGATGCTTCCAACATTTTGATTTTCCGGGCATTTTTTAAAGGGCGCGTACGATAAAGAAAAGTCACCCTGGATGCCAGGGTTATCCCGGCGCAACACCTTGATTGGCCTGGCGGGTGACCTTGCCTGCGAACGTTAAAGACTGTCATTCCCCCCATCTGGTTCCTGACACTTCGTCGTTCATCAGATCTTTCTGAAACTCTCGCCCCTGCTTCAAGAATCCATTTTTCCGCGCGATAGGTCAGGGGAGCCCTATCAACCACCGCGGCATGGATTGCGCACTCTTGAGGTAGATCCCCATGTCTCTTCGCAACATGAACATCGCACCGAGGGCATTTCTCGGCTTTGCATTCATCGGCTGCCTGATGCTGTTCCTGGGCATTTTCGCCCTGAACCAGATGAGCAAGATTCGCGCGGCAACCGTCACCATTTCCACCGACAACATGCCCAGCATCCAGAGCATCGACGAGTTCACCCAGCAGATGCTGCGACTGCAGGTGCTGTCCTATCGCCTGGTGATCAACCGTGGCCCCGAGGTGCAGGCCAAGACCCGCGAGTCGCTCGAGCTGGGCAACCAGCAGATCGAAAAGATCCGTACCACCTATGAAAAGCTGGTCAGCAGCCCGGAGGAGAGCGAGGCCTACGACCGCTACCTCAAGCTGCTGGCCGAATACCGCAAGCTCGAAGAACGCATCAAAGCGCTGTCGCGCAACAACCAGTTGAGTGAGCTGCAAGAGGTGCTGAACAACGAGCTGATGAAGAACTCACAGCAGATCAACAAAGTGCTCAACCTGCTGGTACAGATCAACAGCCAGCGCTCCAAGGCCGCCAACGAGCAAGCCGCCGAGGAATACGCCTCGGCATTCAACCTGGTGGTCGCCCTGCTGGTCCTGTCCACCACCCTGACCGTGATGTTTGCCTGGTTGCTGACCCGCAGCATTACCCAGCCCATCGCCAGCGCCTTGCATGCCGCGGAACATATCGCCGAAGGCGACCTCACCCAAAGCATCCAGGTCAACGGGCGCGACGAACCCGGGCGCCTGTTGCAGGCCATGGCGACCATGCAGGAGAAACTGCGCCAGACCCTGCTGCATATTTCCGGCTCCGCCAGCCAACTGGCCTCGGCCGCGGAAGAGCTGAACAGCGTCACCGACGAAAGTGCCCGCGGCCTGACCCAGCAGAACAACGAAATCGAACAGGCGGCCACCGCGGTGAACGAGATGACCTGCGCCGTCGAAGAGGTCGCACGCAACGCCGTGAGCACCGCCGAGGCCTCGAACGACGCCACCCAATCGGCCAGCGAAGGCCGCAACCTGGTGCGGGAAACCGTCAGCGCCATAGAGCTCATGAGCAGCGAAGTGCAGAGCTCGGCCAACAGGATCAGCGAACTGGCCGAGGAGTCGCGCGATATCGGCAAAGTCCTGGACGTGATCCGCGGCCTGGCCGACCAGACCAACCTGCTGGCCTTGAACGCCGCGATAGAAGCCGCCCGGGCTGGCGATGCCGGACGCGGTTTCGCCGTGGTCGCCGATGAAGTACGCGCCCTGGCCTACCGCACCCAGCAGTCCACCAGCGAAATCGAGCGCATGATCGGCAGCATCCAGAGCGGCACCGAGCATGCCGTCGAGTCGATGCGCACCAGCACCGAGCGCGCCGACTCGACCCTGAGCATCGCCCGTGGCGCCGGCGGTGCCCTGGACACCATCAACACCGCGGTCAACGAGATCAACGAGCGCAACCTGGTCATCGCCAGCGCCGCCGAGGAGCAGGCCCTGGTGGCCCGCGAAGTGGACCGCAACCTGATGAACATCCGCGACCTGTCGGTGCAATCGGCGACCGGCGCCGGCCAGACCAGCGACGCCAGCCACGAGCTGTCGCGCCTGGCCGTGGACCTGAACAGCATGGTGGCGCGGTTCACACTGTAGTTCGCCAACAGCTCCGATCGTCGCCTGCGCCAGTCGCTGCGGACTGCCATGAAGTCCGTCGGCGGCCGGCGCCAGGCGACGATTTTTTGCCGCCTGTTTACAGGCGCAAAAGCTTTTTGACAGCATCGTATTTCAACAGGTTAGAATCGCTGGCACGCAGACTGCATGGTCAGTTTGTGCCCGCCTTTCCGTTTCTGGAGTACTGCCTTTGAATGCGACGACCATCAACAGCCTGTTCTTGATCGGCGCGTTGCTGGTAGGTGCGAGCATTCTGGTGAGCTCCCTTTCGTCCCGCCTCGGTATCCCGATCCTGGTGATCATCCTGGCTGTGGGCATGGCTGCTGGCGTCGACGGCGGCGGCATCATTTTCAACAACTACCCGACCGCCTACCTGGTGGGCAACCTCGCACTCGCGGTGATCCTCCTCGACGGCGGCCTGCGCACCCGGGTCTCGAGCTTCCGCGTGGCCTTGTGGCCCGCGTTGTCGCTGGCCACCGTCGGCGTGATGATCACCACCGGCCTGACCGGCATGGCGGCCGCCTGGCTGTTCGACCTGAACCTGATGCAGGGCCTGCTGATCGGCGCCATCGTCGGTTCCACCGACGCCGCGGCAGTGTTCTCGCTGCTGGGCGGCAAGGGCCTGAACGAACGGGTCACCGCCAGCCTGGAGATCGAATCGGGCAGTAACGACCCGATGGCGGTGTTCCTCACCGTGACCCTGATCGACATGCTCGCCAGCGGCCAGACCGGCCTGCACTGGAGCCTGCTGGGGCATCTGCTGCGCGAGTTCGGCATCGGCGGCCTGATCGGCCTGGGCGGCGGCTGGCTGATGCTGCAACTGGTGAACCGCATCAACCTGGCCACCGGCCTGTACCCGATCCTGGTGATCGCCGGCGGCCTGGTGGTCTTCGCCCTGACCAACGCCCTGCACGGCAGCGGCTTCCTCGCGGTGTACCTGTGCGGCCTGGTGATCGGCAACCGTCCGGTGCGCAGCCGCCACGGCATCCTGCACATGCTCGACGGCATGGCCTGGCTGTCGCAGATCGGCATGTTCCTGGTACTCGGCCTGCTGGTCACGCCCCACGACCTGCTGCCCATCGCCCTGCCGGCGCTGGGCCTGGCGCTGTGGATGATCCTGTTCGCCCGCCCGCTGTCGGTGATGGTCGGCCTGTTGCCGTTCAAGGCCTTCCACGGCCGCGAGAAAGCCTTTATTTCCTGGGTCGGCCTGCGCGGCGCGGTACCGATCATTCTCGCGGTGTTCCCGTTGATGGCCGGGCTGCCCGAGGCCCAGCTGTACTTCAACCTGGCTTTCTTTATCGTGCTGGTGTCCCTGTTGGTGCAAGGCACCAGTCTGCCGTGGGTCGCCAAGTTGCTGAAAGTCACGGTGCCACCGGAGCCGGCGCCGATCTCCCGCGCAGCCCTGGAAGTGCATGTCACCAGCGAATGGGAGCTGTTCGTCTACCGCCTCGGCGCGGAAAAATGGTGCATCGGCGCAGCGTTGCGCGAGCTGAAAATGCCCGAAGGCACCCGTATCGCCGCCCTGTTTCGTCACCAGCAACTGCTCCATCCGTCGGGTAGTACGGTGTTGGAAGCGGATGATTTGCTCTGCGTCATCGGCCATGAATACAACCTGCCAGCCCTCGGAAAACTCTTCAGCCAGGCACCGCAACGGGGCCTCGATCTGCGCTTCTTCGGCGACTTCGTTCTGGAAGGCGACGCCCAGCTGGGCGCGGTTTCGGCGCTGTACGGGCTGAAGCTCGAAGGGCTCGATCCGGACATGCCGCTGAGCCGCTTCATCACCCAGAAAGTGGGGGGCGCTCCAGTGGTCGGCGACCAGGTGGAATGGAACAACACCATCTGGACCGTTGCCGTGATGGACGGGAACAAGATCAGCAAAGTGGGCGTCAGATTCCCCGAAGGAAGTCGCCCGGGGCCCGGACTCTTCCTCTAAACTGCCTAACTTCTCATCCAGCTTGACCGGTCTTTATGCCAATCCTGCGTACCCTATTCGTCACTGCCCTGCTGGGCCTGAGCCTTTCTGTCGGCCCACTGCAAGCGGCCGAGCCGCCCAGTGCCGAGTCCGTCCAGCAGAGCCTGGATAAAATCGCCGAGCGCAAATTGCCGGAGGCCGATCAAAAGGCCCTGCAAGCGGTGCTGCAACAGACGCTGACCCAGCTGTCGAACAAGCAGGATTACGAGCAGCGCCTGAACGATCTCAAGCAGCAGCTGAGCAATGCGCCACGCCAGACCAGCGAAAACCAGCGCGAGCTGACCCGCCTGAAAGCCACCAAGGTGGTGCCGGTGGCCCAGCGTTACGCCAACCTGCCGGTGTCGCAGCTCGAACAACTGCTAACCGAGCGCACCACCCAGCAGGGCGACATGCAGAAAGCCCTGGCCGAGGCCAACAGCCTGGCGATTACCGCGCAGACCCGCCCCGAACGCGCCCAGGCCGAGATCAGCAGCAGCCAGACCCGCACCCAGCAGATCAATACGATCCTCAAGAACGGCAAGGACGCCGGCAAGCCGATCAACGCCGACCAGCGTAATCAGCTCAATGCCGAACTGGCGGCGATCAATGCGCTGATCCCGTTGCGCCGCCAGGAACTGGCCGGCAACAGCCAGCTGCAGGACCTGGGTAACAGCCAGCACGACCTGCTGATGGAAAAGACCGCCCGCCTGGAGCAGGAAATCCAGGACCTGCAGACCCTGATCAACCAGAAACGCCTGGCCCAGTCCCAGGAAACCGTCACCCAGCAATCGATCGAAGCGCAAAAGGCCGGCAGCAGCAGCCTCCTGGCCACCGAAAGCGCGGCCAACCTGAAGCTCTCCGACTACCTGCTCAAAAGCACCGACCGCCTCAACGAGCTGACCCAGCAGAACCTGCAGACCAAGCAGCAACTCGACAGCGTGACCCAGAGCGATGCCGCGCTGGACGAGCAGATCAGCGTGCTCAAGGGCAGCCTGCTGCTGTCGAAGATCCTCTATAAACAGAAGCAGGCACTGCCGCACCTGCGGCTCGACCGCGACCTGGCCGACCAGATCGCCGACATCCGCCTGTACCAGTTCGAGGTCAACCAGCAACGCGAGCTGATCAGCAGCCCCAGCAGTTACGTCGACAATCTGTTGGCTACCCAGCCGTCCGAGCAGGTCACCCCGCAACTGCGCAAAACCCTGCTGGACCTGGCCATCACCCGTGCCGACCTGCTGGAACGCCTGAGCCGCGAGCTGAGCGCACTGCTCAACGAATCCATCACCCTGCAGCTCAACCAGAAGCAACTGCTGAGCACCTCGCAAAGCCTGCGCGCGACCCTCGACGAACAGATGTTCTGGATTCCCAGCAACAAGCCGCTGGACAGCGAATGGCTGCAAACTGTGCCGCTGCGCCTGGCAAAACAGGTCACCACCCTGCCCTGGTCGTCCAGCCTGAGCGAGCTGGCCGACGGCCTGGCGCAACGGCCGCTGCTGTTCCTGCCATTGCTGTTGCTGATCGCGGCCCTGCTGTGGCGGCGCAAGAACCTGTACCTGCGCCTGAACAAGGTTCACAAGGACATCGGTCACTTCAAGCGCGACAGCCAATGGCATACGCCGCAGGCGATCCTGGTCAATATCCTGCTGGCGATGCCGGTCGCCCTTGGCCTGGCGCTGTGCGGCCTGGCCTTGCAGATCGACGCCCGCGGGCAGAACGCCAACCTCGGCGCGGCGCTGCTGCAGATGGCCCAGGCCTGGCTGGTGTTCTATACCGCCTACCGGATCCTCGCCCCGGGTGGCGTGGCGGAGTTGCACTTTCGCTGGGAAAAGCCCCAGGTCGAATTCCTCCAGAGCTGGGTCCGCCGCCTCGGGCTGGTGGTCATGGCGCTGGTGGCGGTGGTCGCCGTGGCCGAACATCAACCGGCGGCACTGGCCGATGACGTGCTGGGCATCGCCGTGGTCCTGACCTGCTACGCCCTGATGGCCTGGCTGCTCAGCCGCCTGCTGCTGAGCAGCCCGACGCACCAGAACGCCTCGCTGTTCCGCAAGGCGGTGGCGGTGCTGTTCACCGCGCTGCCGATCGCCTTGTTCATCGCCGTGTGCTTCGGCTACTACTACACCGCGCTGAAGCTCAGCGACCGCCTGATCAATACCCTGTACCTGCTGATGTTCTGGCTGGTGATCGAAGCCACTTTCGTCCGCGGGCTGGGCGTCGCCGCCCGGCGCCTGGCCTACCAGCGGGCCCTGGCCAAACGCCAGGCCGCCAAGGAAGCCGGCGACGGCGAAGCGGTGGTCGAAGAGCCGACCCTGGACATCGAGAAGGTCAACGAACAGTCCCTGCGCCTGATCCGCCTGGCCCTGCTCGGTGGTTTCATGGCGGGGCTGTACTGGGTCTGGTCGGACCTGATCAGCGTGTTCTCCTACCTGGACAACATCACCCTCTACGAATACACCAGCGGTACCGGCGCCAACACCAGCATGGTGCCCATCAGTATCGGCGACATGCTCGGCGCGCTGATCATCGTTGGCATCACCTTCGCCCTGGCGCGCAACCTGCCAGGGCTGCTGGAGGTGCTGGTACTGTCCAGGCTGAACCTGGCCCAGGGCAGCGCCTACGCGACCACCACGCTGCTGTCCTACGTGATTGCCGGTGTCGGCTTCGTCTCGACCCTGTCGACCCTCGGCGTCAGCTGGGACAAGTTGCAATGGCTGGTGGCTGCGCTGTCGGTGGGCCTGGGCTTCGGCATGCAGGCGATCTTCGCCAACTTCATCTCCGGCATCATCATCCTGTTCGAGCGGCCGGTGCGCATCGGCGACACCATCACCATCGGCAACCTGTCGGGCACGGTAAGCAAGATCCGCATCCGCGCCACCACCATCACCGACTTCGACCGCAAGGACATCATCGTCCCGAACCAGACCTTCATCACCGGGCAACTGATCAACTGGTCGCTGACCGACACCGTCACCCGGGTGACCCTCAAGCTCGGCGTCGACTACGGCTCGGACCTGGACCTGGTCAAGGAACTGCTGCTCAAGGCGGCCCGCGATAACCCGCGGGTACTGAAAGAACCCGAGCCCCATGTGTACTTCCTCAACTTCGGCGAAAGCACCCTGGACCACGAACTGCGCATGCACGTGCGCGAACTGGGTGACCGCAACCCGGTGCTCGACGAGGTCAACCGCTTCATCAACCGCGAGTTCAAGAAGCAGCACATCAACATCTCGTTCCGCCAGATGGAGATCTACCTGAAGAACCTCCATGGCCAGGAATACAAGATGGTGCCCATCGAGCCGGAGACCAAGGCCATAGTCCCGCCGCCCGATGGCAAACCGCTGCAGGAACCGCCCCCCAGCAGGCTCGACTAAGGGCGCTATCCCTAGCAGAATGCTCGGACATTCTGCTGGAGATGGCCGTTGAAAGCCCTCGACGAACTGAGCTTCGACAATCGCTTCGCCCGCCTGGGCGATGCGTTCTCAACCCATGTACTGCCCGAACCGATCGACCATCCGCGCCTGGTGGTGGCCAGCCCGGCGGCCATGGCGCTGCTGGACCTGGACCCCGAGGCCGCCGAAAGCCCGGTGTTCGCCGAGCTGTTCGGCGGGCACAAGCTGTGGGCTGAAGCCGAGCCCCGGGCAATGGTCTATTCCGGGCATCAGTTCGGTTCCTACAACCCCCAGTTGGGTGACGGCCGCGGCTTGCTGCTGGGCGAGGTGTACAACGCCGCCGGCGAACACTGGGACCTGCACCTCAAGGGCGCCGGCCAGACCCCCTACTCGCGCATGGGCGATGGCCGCGCCGTACTGCGTTCGTCGATCCGTGAATTCCTGGCTTCCGAGGCATTGCACGCCCTGGGCATTCCAACCACCCGGGCGCTGTGCGTGATCGGCTCCGATACCCCGGTCTGGCGCGAGAAGCAGGAACGCGCGGCGATGCTGCTGCGCCTGTCGCCCAGCCATGTCCGCTTCGGCCACTTCGAATATTTCTATTACACAAAACGCCCCGAACAGCAGAAACAGCTGGGCGAGCACGTGCTGGCCATGCACTTCCCCGAGTGCCTGGAACAGCCGGAACCTTACCTGGCGATGTTCCGCGAGGTGGTCGAGCGCAATGCCGAACTGATCGCCAAATGGCAGGCCTACGGTTTCTGTCACGGAGTGATGAACACCGACAACATGTCGATCCTCGGCGTCACTTTCGACTTCGGGCCGTTCGCCTTCCTCGACGACTTCGATGCGCATTTCATCTGCAACCATTCCGATGACCAGGGGCGCTACTCGTTCAGCAACCAGGTGCCGATCGGCCAGTGGAACCTCAGCGCCCTGGCCCAGGCGCTGACGCCGTTCATCAGCGTCGAGGCCCTGCGGGAAACCCTTGGCCTGTTCCTGCCGCTGTTCCAGGCCCATTACCTGGACCTGATGCGCCGTCGCCTCGGCCTGACCAGCGCCGAAGACGAGGATCAGAAGCTGGTGGAGCGCCTGCTGCAACTGATGCAAGGCAGCGGCGTGGACTACAGCCTGTTCTTCCGCCGCCTGGGAGACGAATCAGCTGAACTGGCCGTGGCCCGGCTGCGTGACGACTTCGTCGATCGCCAGGGCTTCGATGCCTGGGCCGATCTGTACAAGGCCCGGGTCGCCCGCGAGCAGGACGACACTCAAGAACAGCGCCGCGCGCGCATGCACGCGGTCAACCCGCTGTACATCCTGCGCAATTACCTGGCGCAGAAGGCCATCGATGCCGCCGAGCAAGGGGACTACTCCGAGGTCCGCCGCCTGCACGCGGTGCTGAGCAAGCCGTTCGAGCAACAGGCCGGCATGGACAGCTACGCCGAACGACCGCCCGAATGGGGCAAGCACCTGGAAATCAGTTGTTCGTCCTGAAGGGTCAGATAAAGGTTTCCATCGATACCTTGAAACGTTCGGCCAGCCAGCGGATCTGCCGCAGGTTGAGCCGACGCTTGCCGCTCAGGATCTCCGAGACTACCGATTGCGCGCCGACGCCAGGCAGGTCGCTCTGGGTCAGGCCGTGTTCGCGCATCATGTAGCGCAACACCTCTACTCCGCTGGCGACAGGCATCGGGCGATGCTCAAGGTCGTAGGCTTCGATCCAGTCCCCGATGATCTCCACCAGGCTGTTGAGAGGATGGGCCTCGTCTTCCCCTGTCAGGTCCAGCAACTCGTCAAGGGCCTGAACCAGCCTGTCGTAGTCAGCCTCGGTTTTCGGCTTGCGCAGCAACGGCGCAACGAACTGCCAGTGTTCGGCCACTTGTTCGATCAACGCACTCATCCTCGATCCTCCTTCCACTTGCCCCGGTCATATTCACGTTGGTCCAACACATGACGGATATAGAGCTTTTGCGTCGTGTAACGGACCAATGCAATCAGCCGTATCTTGTTGCCACCGATATCGAACACATGCAGCGGTCCGACCTTGTCCACCGCCGGAAACATCGCCTTCATCGCGGCAAAGTCCGCAAGCCGATTGCGCTTAAGCGCGCGATACCAGTCATCCAGCGCCTTGGCCGAGTGCGGCCATTTTTCCTTGGCACCCCATATTCGTTTAGCCGTGATTACGCGCATGCAAAGTCCTTATCGCATACTGCTATAGCAGCCTAGAGGGTGAGGCAACTTATCGCAAGTTGCTATATATGCTCTCGGACCAATGGCACGAAGCATCGCCTTTCTCCAGCCTAGAACCGAGCAGACGGTTGCCGCGCAAAGATGTATGAGCGCATGCGACAGCTTGATAAACCGCCCCACAGACTCCAGATCGAGACCATTGACCCCTTATCCCGGAGCCCCCTCATGTCCGATCCGCTGCTGATCCCCTGCCCCCATTGCAATGGCTTGAACCGCATCCCCGCCGAGCGCCTGGGCGATCAGCCCAAATGCGGGCGCTGCAAGGGCCAGGTGTTGCTGAACCAGCCTTTCGAACTCAAACAAGGCGACTACGCCAGCCAGATCAAGGGCGACCTGCCGTTGCTGGTGGATGTCTGGGCGGACTGGTGCGGGCCGTGCAAATCCTTCGCGCCGGTATTCGAGCAGGCCGCGACGCAATTGGCGGGCAAGTGCCGGCTGGCCAAGCTCGACAGCGAGGCCAATCAGCAATTGTCGGCACAGTTGGGAATTCGCTCGATTCCGAGCCTGATTCTGTTCAAGAACGGACGGGAAGTGGCACGCCAGAGTGGCGCCTTCCCGTTACCGCAGTTGATGAGCTGGTTGCGCAGCCAGGGCCTCTGACCGCTATTTCAAAAGCACCTTGAACCGTAGGAGCGAGGCTTGCCCGCGATAACGGTCTGACAGCCGACGACGATGTTGAATGTCAGATACTCATCGCGGGCAAGCCTCGCGCCTACAGAAGAGGATCAGGCGCTTTCCAGCAGGTTGTGCAGGTCGACGAATTGCTGGGTCAGCTTGTGCCGGGGGTCGAGGTGGATCAGCGGCAGGCTGGCCTGGTGGGATTCGCGCATGCGCACCGAACTGGCCAGGTACACCGGCAATACCGGCAGGCCTTCGGCGATCAGTTCATCGAGCATCTGCTGGGGCAGGCTGGCGCGGGCCTGGAACTGGTTGACCACGATGCCTTCGACTTGCAGGTCCTCGTTATGGTCGTCCTTGAGCTCTTCGATTTCAGCCAGCAGGCCGTACAGGGCCTGGCGGGAAAAGCTGTCGCAGTCGAAGGGAATCAACACGCGATCGGCGGCAATCAGCGCCGAAACCGCATAGAAATTCAGGGCCGGCGGGGTGTCGAGGTAGATCCGGTCGTAGTCCTCGGCCAACTCGTCCAGCAGTTTGCGCAGCTTGTTGATCTTGTGCTTCGCCTCAAGCTTGGGCTGCAGATCCGCCAGCTCGGCGGTGGCCGTCACTACATGCAGGTTGTCGAACGGCGTTTCGTAGATATCGACCTGGTTCTTTTTCGAGAACGGTCCGGAAGACAGGGTCTGCTTGAAGAAGTCGGCGATCCCCATGGGGATGTCATCGCCGGTCAGGCCGGTGAGGTATTGCGTGGAGTTGGCCTGGGCATCCAGGTCCACCAGCAGCGTACGATACCCCTCGCTGGCGCTCACGGCGGCCAGATTGCAGGCAATGCTCGACTTGCCGACTCCCCCTTTCTGATTGAACACCACGCGCCGCATGTCAGAACCTCCCTGCATCAAAGATCACCGAGTGTAGTAGTGAGCACCGCTGCTTCGCTACCTCGCTGACGGCAGACCGCCAAGTCAGTTCCAGTGACCAGAATCAGCCTAGACTTTCTGAAAGTCCCCGCGCCCCGATTCGTCGCGCTCAATAATGGCCAAATGACACTTTTTTCCTGTCGAATGGGTCATTTTCACTGAGCGAAACATAACCAATGTTTGCTACAAGCCAGTCACACCGGGATAATGCGCGCCACTCGGCTGTAGCTCCGTGCCAGGTGAGTCTTCGATCGAAACGCCTGACCACGCCAAGTAAGCCCGCAGGGGCGGGATGAATTCTCAAGTGATCAACTTCAACATCGCTCAATGGCGCGCGTGGGCCCCTGGGCTCGAAAGCGTGGACGATTGGCAGGCCTGGAGCCGACAACCGGTCGTACTCGAGAGCAGCGATGCCGCCCCGGACGTGTCGTTTCTACCGGCCATGCAACGCCGGCGCCTCAGCCGTCTGGCGCGCATGGCCTTCAGCGTGGGCTGGCCGCTGGCCGAAGGCCTGGAGCAGCTACCGTTGGTCTTTATTTCCCGGCATGGCGAAACGCCGCGGACCTTCGACATCCTCGGCGATCTGGCAGCCGACCAGCCTTTATCCCCGACCCAGTTCAGCCTCTCGGTGCACAACGCGGTGATCGGCCTATGGTCGATCATGCGTGGCGAAACCAGCGAAATGACCGCCCTCGCCGCCGCTGGCGACGGTCTCGAACACGGCATGCTAGAGGCCGCGGCGCTGCTTGAGGAAGGCGCCCCGGCGGTGCTGCTGGTGGTCACCGAAGAGCAGCCGCCCGCCGCCTATGCCACCTGGATCGACGACGTGCCGTTCCCCTATGCGGTGGGCCTGTTGCTGACCCCCGGCAAAGAATGGCAACTGACGCTCGGTACCGCCACCGAGCAAGCTCCGCGCGCCGAGTGGCCCCATGCCCTGAATCTCTTGCGTACCCTGCTCGGCGAGCAGACCTCCTGCCAACATGCCTGGAAGAACCGTGTATGGAACTGGCAACGCAACCTGTAAACACAAAACCGCGCGACGCCTACTACTGGCGCCTGGTCGCCACCGCGGCGAGCTTTGCCTTGTTCGGCCTGGGTGGCCTGTGCCTGCGCCTGGTGATTTTCCCGCTGCTCGCCTGCCTGCCCGGCGACGCCGAAGCGCATCGCCAGCGCGCGCGTCGCACCATTGGCCGGCTGTTCTGGCTGTTCATCCGGTTCATGGCCCGCAGCGGCGTGCTGACCTATGAAGTCGAAGGCGCGGAAAAGCTCGGCCGCCCCGGGCAAATGATCATTGCCAACCACCCGTCGCTGATCGACGTGGTGTTCCTCATCGGCCTGGTGCGCAACGCCAACTGCGTGGTCAAGCAGAGCCTGTGGCAGAACCCGTTCACTCGCGGCCCGATACGCGAAGCCGAATACATCAGCAACGACGGCAGCATGGACATGCTCGACGCCGCCGGCGAAGCCCTGCGCAATGGCCAGACCCTGGTGATCTTCCCCGAGGGCACCCGTACCCAGCCGGGTCAGGCGCCGGCCTTTCATCGAGGGGGCGCGGCAATCGCCTTGCGGGGTGCGAGAATCATCACCCCGGTGGTCATCAAGGTCAGCCCGACCACCCTGACCAAGGCCGAACCCTGGTATCGCATCCCGATGCGCCGCGTGCACTTCAGTTTTCGCGTCGGAGCTGATATAGAGCCGTGTGCCTTTGCCGCCCAGGGCCCCGCGCCGCAGGCCTCGCGCAAGCTCAACGATTACTTGCATCACTACTTCATTAAGGAGCTCGCCGAAGATGAGCGATCTGCACCAGGAAATTAAAATGCTGATCATCGATGCCCTGGGCCTCGAAGACATCAGCGTGCAAGACATCGGTAACGAGCAGACGCTCTTCGGTGAAGGCCTGGGCCTGGACTCGGTCGATGCCCTGGAACTGGGCCTGGCGATCCAGAAACGCTACGGCATCAAGATCGACGCCGACGCCAAGGACACCCGCAACCACTTCACCAACGTGGCGAGCCTTGCGGCGTTCGTCACTGCAAAACAGGCAGCTTGAGACCGGACCATGCAAACTCGTGACGACATCTTCAACACCCTGCGTGATGCCCTGGTGGAGCTCTTCGAACTGGAACCGGAACGCATAAGCCTGGAAGCCAACCTGTATCAGGACCTGGAAATCGACAGCATCGACGCCGTCGACCTGATCGATCACATCAAGCGCAAGACCGGCAAGAAAATCGCCGCCGAGGAATTCAAGTCGGTGCGTACCGTCAATGACGTGGTCGAGGCGGTATACCGTCTGGTCCAGCCGGCCGCATGAGCCGGCTGATCGGCCTTGGCCTGCTGCTGGCGGGCCTGTTGTACCCCTTTGCGGTGTATTTCGGCATGGAGCATTTCGCACCATGGCAGTTCGGCCTGTTGCTCGGGGGCCTGTGGCTGGCCCGGGCCCTGACCGGCGAACGGCGTCCCGGCAGCCTGTGGATGGCGGGCGCCGCCCTGGTCTTCTGCCTGCTGCTGGCGCTGTTCAATAGCCCATCGTTATTGCGCTGGTACCCGGTGCTGGTCAGCGGCTTCATGCTCACGCTGTTCGGCCTGAGCCTGAAATTCGGCCCGCCGGTGGCCGAACGCCTGGCCCGCCTCGGCGAGCCGGAACTACCGGAAAAGGCGATTCGCTATACCCGCCAGGTGACTGTCGCCTGGAGTGTGTTTTTCCTCTGTAACGGATTGCTCGCCGCCGCCCTGACCCTGTGGGCGCCGCTGAGCTGGTGGACGTTGTACAACGGCCTGATCGCCTACGGGCTGATGGGTTTGCTGTTTGCCATTGAATGGCTGTTACGACAACGCGTACGAGGCCGCGCATGAATTGGATAAAGCTTGAGCACCTGCTGCTCAAGTCGCTGCCGGAACGGGCCGTCACGCTCGAACCGGCACTCGATCACAGCAAGCTGCGGCACCAGGCCCTGAGCCTGGCCGCGGGCTTGCAGGCCAGGGGCGTACAGCGCCTGGCCCTGCACCTGAAAGATGCCGCCGAGCTGGCCATCGCCCTGCTCGGCGCCTGGCGCGCCGGGGTCAGTGTGCTGCTGCCCGCCGACCTGCAGGCGCAGACCCGGCAACGCTGGTCGACCCAGGTCGATCTGTGGCTGACCGACCAGCCCGGCGATGCCCGCTTGGCCGACTTCGACCCGCCGCCATTGCCCGCCGCCGAACTCGACCTCGACACCTGCCGCCTGAGCCTGTGCACCTCCGGTTCCAGCGGCGAACCCAAGCGCATCGACAAATCCCTGCGCCAGTTGGCCAACGAAGTCGAGGCCCTGGAGCAACTGTGGGGCGAGGGATTGGGCCAGGCCTGCATCATCGGCAGCGTCGCCACCCAACATATCTACGGCTTGCTGTTCCGTGTGCTCTGGCCGCTCTGCGCCGGGCGCACTTTCGTCCGCCGGCAACTACCGTTCCCGGAAGACCTGCAGCGCGCCAGCCGCGAACACCCGGACTTTGCCTGGGTCGCCAGCCCGGCGCTGCTCAAGCGCATGGGCGACAACCTCGACTGGCCGGCCCTGAGCCTGGTGCGCCGGGTGTTTTCCTCCGGTGGCGCGCTGCCCGCCGATGCCGCGCAAGACCTGCACCAGCGCCTGCGACAATGGCCAACCGAGATCCTCGGCAGCTCTGAAACCGGCGGCATCGCCTGGCGCCAGGGCGACAACCTGTGGCAAGCCTTCGCCGGGGTCGAACTCAGCCAGGACAGCGACGGTGCCTTGCTGATCGCCTCGCCCTACCTGCCGGCCGGGCATGTCGAACACACCGCCGATGCCGCGCGCATCGCCGCCGACGGGCGTTTCGAGCTGCTCGGGCGCCTGGACCGGATCGTCAAGCTGGAAGAAAAACGCATTTCCCTGCCGATGCTGGAACAGGCCCTCGCCGGGCATGCCTGGGTCGCCGAAGCGCGCCTTGGGGTGGTCCGGGAAAACCGCGCCTCCCTCGGCGCGCTGCTGGTCCTCAGCGAACAAGGCCTGCACGCCTTGCGCAACCAGGGTCGTCGGGCCCTCACGCAAGCGCTGCGCCAGCACCTGAGCCAGCATTGCGAGGCCCTGGCGCTGCCACGCCGCTGGCGCCTGCTGCGCCAGCTGCCCCTGAACAGCCAGGGCAAGCTGCCCCAGGCCGATGTCGAAGCCCTGCTGCTGGCCCCGCGTCCACGGGCGCCGGAAGTGCTGGAACAGCTCGAGGCCGACGGCGAATGGAGCCTGCAACTGGCGATCCCACCGGACCTGGCCTACTTCAGCGGCCACTTCCCCCAGACCCCGGTGCTGCCAGGCGTGGTCCAGGTGGACTGGGCATTGGCCCTGGGCCAGCAGTTGCTCGATCTGCCGGGCCGCTTTGCCGGCATGGAAGTGCTGAAGTTCCAGCAACTGGTGCGCCCCGGAGACCAGGTGCAATTGCACCTGCGCTTCGATCATGAGCGCGGCAAACTCTACTTTGCCTACCGCAATGACACCGCCACCTGTTCCAGCGGCCGCATCCTGCTGGAGAACGCCTGTGGATAAGTTATTGGCCCTCGGCGAGCGCCATGCGCTCGATCGCGAGCAAGCTCGCTCCTACAGAGGCCTGTGCAGATCCTGTGGGAGCGAGCTTGCTCGCGACAAGGTCAGCGCCCATGCATAACCCTTGCGCCGTGATCCCGGTCTACAACCATGAAGCCGCCGTACCGGCAGTGGTCGACGCCCTGCTCGCCAGCGGCCTGCCCTGTGTGCTGGTAGACGACGCCAGCAGCCCGGCCTGCGCCGCCGTGCTGGAACAGCTGGCCGAGCGCGAACAGGTATTCCTGGTCAAGCTCGCGGTCAACCAGGGCAAGGGCGGCGCGGTCATGGCCGGGCTGCGCGAAGCCTCGCGCCAGGGCTTCAGCCACGCCCTGCAAGTGGACGCCGACGGCCAGCACGACCTGCGCGATGTGGATAACTTTATCGCCACCTCCCGCACCCACCCCGAAGCGCTGGTCTGCGGTTATCCACAGTACGACGCCAGCGTGCCCAAGGGCCGTTTTTACGCGCGCTACCTGACCCACGTGTGGGTCTGGATCAATACCCTGTCGTTGCAGATCCCCGACTCCATGTGCGGCTTCCGGGTCTACCCTCTGCCGCCGGTCCTGGCGCTGATCGACTCGGTGAAGATCGGCCGGCGCATGGATTTCGACACCGACATCCTGGTGCGCCTGTCCTGGCGCAACCAGCCGATGCGCTGGTTGCCGACCCGGGTCCGCTACCCGGTGGATGGCCTGTCGCACTTTCGCCTGTTCCACGACAACCTGCTGATCTCCAGCATGCACGCCCGGCTGTTCTTCGGCATGTTGCTGCGCGCGCCGCTGATCCTCTGGCAACGGTGGCAAGCATGACGGCGCTACCAGACAAGCAGGACAAGCAACATTGGGCCGAGCACAAGGAGCGTGGCAGCTTCTGGCTGATGAAGCTCACCGCCTTGGGCGTGCGTGTGCTCGGGCGCCGGGTGCTGAGCCCGGTGCTGTACATCATCGTTTTCTACTTTTTCCTGTTCGGCCGCGGTGCCCGCCGCAGCGCCTGGTTGTACCAGCAGCGCCTGGCCGATTGGAGCGCCAAGGCCGAGCTGCGGCCCAGCCACTGGCGGGTCTTCGGCCAGTTCATGGCGTTCGCCGACTCCCTGCTGGACAAGCTCGACGTGTGGAACGGCAAGCTGCGCCTGGAACAGATCGAGATCGTCGACCCGGCCCGGCTGCGCGACCAGTTGCGTGGCGCCCGCGGACAGATGCTGGTGGGCGCGCACCTGGGCAACCTCGAAGTCTGCCGCGCCCTGGCCGAGCTGGGCGAGAAGGTCACCATGAACGTGCTGGTGCACACCAAGCACGCCGAACGTTTCAATCGCCTGCTGGGCGAGGCCGGGGCCACCAATCTGCGGCTGATCCAGGTCAGCGAGCTGGACCCGGCGGTCATGCTGCAGCTGAGCCAGCGCCTGGATCGCGGCGAGTGGCTGGCGATTGCCGGCGACCGTGTACCGCTGCATGGCGGGCGCAACGTGCGGGTGGATTTCCTCGGCCATCCGGCCCCTTTCCCACAAGGGCCATGGCTGCTGGCGGGCCTGCTGAAATGCCCGGTCAACCTGCTGCTGTGCCTGAAAAACAATGGCCGCTATCGGGTGTTCCTCGAGCCCTTCACCGAGGCCGTGACGTGGAAGCGCAGCGACCGCGAACAGGTCATCGCCCAATGGACCGCCCGCTACGCCGAGCGCCTGGGCCAGTACTGCCTCGAAGCGCCCCAACAATGGTTCAACTTTTACCCATTCTGGAAGACCGATGACGACGCATCCGCTTGAGCCGGTAACCTTCGGCGAACTCCCTTTGCGCATCGAAGACGTGCTGGCCCTGGCCAACCGTCAGGCGCCGACCCGACTGCAAGGCGACAGCGTATTCCGCCAGCGCATCGCCAAGGGCGCGCAATTCCTCGACTCGCTGCTGGACAAGGAAGGCGTGATCTACGGCGTGACCACCGGCTACGGCGACTCCTGCGTGGTCGCGGTGCCGCTGCAGCATGTCGAGGCGTTGCCCCGTCATCTGTACACCTTCCACGGCTGCGGCCTGGGCAAGCTGCTGGACGCGCAAGCCACCCGCGCGGTGCTGGCGGCACGCTTGCAGTCGCTGTGCCACGGCGTGTCCGGGGTGCGCGTGGAACTGCTGGAGCGCCTGCAGGCGTTCCTCGAACACGACATCCTGCCGCTGATTCCCGAAGAGGGTTCGGTAGGCGCCAGCGGCGACCTGACGCCGCTGTCCTACGTGGCTGCGACCCTGTCCGGCGAGCGTGAGGTGATGTTCCGCGGCGAGCGCCGGACCTCGGCCGAAGTGCACCGCGAGCTGGGCTGGGAGCCGCTGGTGCTGCGGCCCAAGGAAGCCCTGGCGCTGATGAACGGCACCGCGGTGATGACCGGCCTGGCCTGCCTGGCCTTCGCCCGCGCCGATTACCTGCTGCAACTGGCCACGCGCATCACCGCGCTGAACGTGGTCGCCTTGCAGGGCAACCCGGAGCACTTCGACGAGCGCCTGTTCGCCGCCAAGCCGCACCCGGGGCAGATGCAAGTCGCCGCCTGGCTGCGCCAGGACCTGGCCATCGACGCGCCGACCGCGCCGTTGCACCGCCTGCAGGACCGCTACTCGCTGCGTTGCGCGCCCCATGTGCTGGGTGTGCTGGCCGACAGCCTGGGTTGGCTGCGCGGTTTCATCGAGACCGAGCTGAACAGCGCCAACGACAACCCGATCATCGATGCCGAGGCCGAGCGCGTGCTGCACGGCGGGCACTTCTACGGCGGGCACATCGCCTTCGCCATGGACAGCCTGAAGAACCTGGTGGCCAATGTCGCCGACCTCTTGGACCGCCAGCTCGCGCTGCTGGTGGACGAGCGCTACAACCACGGCCTGCCGAGCAACCTGTCCGGCGCCCCGGCGGACCGCGCCATGATCAACCACGGCTTCAAGGCGGTGCAGATCGGCACCAGCGCCTGGACCGCCGAAGCGCTGAAAAACACCCTGCCGGCCAGCGTGTTCTCGCGCTCCACCGAATGCCACAACCAGGACAAGGTAAGCATGGGCACCATCGCCGCCCGCGATGCGATCCGCGTGCTGGAGCTGACCGAACAGGTCGCCGCCGCCACCCTGCTGGCCGCCAACCAGGGCGTCTGGCTGCGCGGCCGAGCCGAGGATGCACGGCCATTGCCGCCGGCCCTGGCCAGCATGCACGAAGAGCTGGCCAAGGACTTCCCGCCGGTGATCGAGGACCGAGCCCTGGAAGGCGAACTGCGCCTGTGCCTGCAACGTATCGCCGAGCAACACTGGAGGCTGCATGCGTAGTCGGGGCGTGCTGCACGCGGACAGCGAGATCCAGGTGCCGTTTTTCGACGTCGACACCATGCACGTGGTCTGGCACGGGCATTACGTGAAGTACCTGGAAGTGGCTCGTTGCGCCCTGCTCGACAAGCTCGGCCACAACTACAACCAGATGCTCGAGTCCGGCTACGCCTGGCCGGTGATCGACCTGCAGCTGCGCTATGTGCGCGGCGCGGTGTTCGGCCAGAAGCTCAAGGTCCGCGCCAGCCTGGTGGAGTGGGAAAACCGCCTGAAGATCAACTACCTGATCAGCGACCTGGAAACCGGCGAACGCCTGACCCGCGCCAGCTCGGTGCAGGTGGCGGTGGAGATCGCCAGCCGCGAGATGCAGCTGGCCTCGCCCAAGGTGTTCACCGATGCCGTCGAGAGGCTTCTGCCATGACCCGACGGCTTCCTGTAGGAGCGAGCTTGCTCGCGAAAATCGTCAACGATTGCGCGAGCTACCTGACACGTCACGGCGTTCTGCGGTTTTTCGCAAGCAAGCTCGCTCCTACAGTGCTCGTACTATTGGGCACTCCAGGCTTGGCCAATGCCTTCGACCTGCAACAGCTCAGCGACCAGTTGGCCAGGCCCGAGGTGATCCACGGCAGCTTCGTCCAGGAAAAACACCTGCGCGCCCTGCCCCAACCGTTGACCAGCAAGGGCAGCTTCGTCCTGGCGAAAAACCATGGCCTGCTGTGGCGGCTGAAAACACCGCTGCAACAGGACTACCGCATCACCGGCAAAGGCATCGCCCGCCGGGATGGCAGCGGCTGGCAAATGCTGCCGAACAAGAGCGCCGGGGCCGAACAGAACCGCCTGTTCCTCGCCGTGCTGCAAGGCGACAGCAGCGGCCTGCAACGGGATTTCGAGCTGGCCCTGGCCGGCGACGCCAAGGCCTGGAAACTGACCCTGACCCCACGTTCGCTGCTGCTCAAGCAGGTATTCAACCAGATCAACATCGACGGTGGCGAACTGGTGCAGCGCATCGAGCTGCTGGAAACCCAGGGCGACAGCACCCTGCTGAAGATGCACGACAGCATCAGCAACCAGCCCTTGAGCGATGCGGAGCAACATGACTTTGCCGAGTGAACGCTGGTGGCCGCGCCTGTTCCTGCTCCTGCTGGTGGCCGTGCTGGCCCTGGCCGGCTGGCAATGGCGCCATGGTGCGCCGCTGTCGGCCAACCTCATGGAGTTGGTGCCGGGCACCGACCCCGACGCCCTGGAGCTCAAGGCCGAACAGCGCATGCAGGAGCCGCTGAACCGCGAAATGCTGGTGCTGGTGGGCCACGCGGAGCGCCAGCAGGCCATTGCCATGGCCCAGCGCCTGGGTGAGCAATGGCAGGCCAGCGGGCTGTTCGAGAAGATCCAGTGGAACCTGCAGGCCGACCTGCCGGCGCTGCGCACGCAATTGCTGCAAGGACGCCTGGCAATGCTGGGCGCCGCCGACCGCCAGCAACTGATCGAGCACCCCGAGGCCTTTATCCAGCAGCGCGTACAGGCGCTGTTCGACCCCTTCAGCGGTTTCAGCCTGGTCCCGAGCCAGGACGACTGGCTAGGCCTGACCGGGCGCATCCAGAACAGCCAGCCGCAACGTGGCGCGGTGCAACTGGACATCGGCAGCGGCACCCTGATCGCCGATGCCGACGGCAAGAGCTGGGTGCTGCTGCGGGCGCGCACCACCGGCAACGCCTTCGACATGCAACTGCCGCTGCAGGTGGCGGCCTTGCTCCAGCACAGCCGCGAACAGGCTGCCCAGGCCGACGTCCAGCTGCTGGCCGCCAGTGGCCTGCTCTACGCCGCCAACGGCCAGCAGCAAGCCTCCCGCGAGATCACCTGGGTTGGCGGTGGCGCCACCGTCGGCATCCTCCTGCTGCTGTTGCTGGCCTTCCGTCGCTGGCGGGTATTGCTGGCGTTCGTACCGGTGCTGGTGGGCATGCTGTTCGGCGCGGTGGCCTGCGTGGCCGTCTTCGGCCATATGCACGTGATGACCCTGGTGCTGGGTTCGAGCCTGATCGGCGTTGCCGTCGACTACCCGCTGCACTACCTGTCCAAGAGCTGGAGCCTGCGCCCCTGGCACAGCTGGCCGGCGCTGCGCCTGACCCTGCCGGGGCTGAGCCTGAGCCTGGCCACCAGCTGCATCGGCTACCTGGCATTGGCCTGGACGCCGTTCCCGGCCCTGACCCAGATCGCCGTGTTCTCCGCCGCCGGCTTGCTGGGCGCCTACCTGAGCGCGGTGGGCCTGCTGCCGGCGCTGCTGCGCGGCGTCGAGCTGCAACCGGCGCAGTGGCCGTTGCGCGTGGCCGAATGGCTGCTGAACCTGCGCACGCAGCTGCTCAAGCGCGTGTCCAGCCCCTGGCTGCTGGCGCTGCTGATCGCCTTCTGCGCCGCCGGCCTGTGGCAGCTCGAGAGCAAAAACGATATCCGCCAGTGGGTCGGCGCGCCGCCGCAACTGCTCGACGAAGCCCAGGCCATCGCGCGGATCACCGGCTACCAGCCCACCAGCCAGTTCTTCCTGGTGCGCGGCGCCGATCAGCAACAACTGCTCGAACGCCTCGGCGCCCTGAGCGAGCGCCTGGAGCAACTGGTCAACCTGGAGAAACTCCAGGGCTACCTGTCGCTCAACCAACTGGTGAGCCTGCCCAGCGAGCAACAGCGCCTGCGCCAGGCCCTGGACGCACTCCCGCGGCACTGGCAGCCGCTGCTGGATCTCGGGGTCCCGGTGGCGGCGCTGAACGCGGAACTCGCGCAACTGCGGGCACTGCCCGACGAAAACATCGACGCGGCCCTGCAAGGCCCGCTGGCCGAGCCTTACCGCAGCCTGTGGCTGGGCCCCACCGACAACGGCGTGGCGGCCATGGTCAGCCTGCAGGGGCTGAACAACCCACAGCTGCTGTGGATCCAGGCGCAAGACCTGTCGGGGGTGCAACTGGTGGACCGCCTGGGCGAGCTGAACACAGTGTTCGCCGCCACCCAGGTCAGCGCCGCCGAGCTCAAGCTCGCCTCCTGCGTGCTGATCGTCTTGTTGCTGATCCTGCCGTTCGGCCTCGGCGGCGCCCTGCGCCTGGTCGCCCTGCCGCTGCTGGCGGCCCTGTGCAGCCTCGCCAGCCTGGGCTGGCTGGGACAACCGCTGACCCTGTTCAGCCTGTTCGGCCTGTTGCTGGTGACTGCCATCAGCGTCGACTACGCCATCCTCATGCGCGAACAGGTCGGCGGGGCCGCCGTGAGCCTGCTCGGCACCTTGCTTGCCGCGCTGACCACCTGGCTGTCGTTCGGCCTGCTGGCGATTTCCAGCACCCCGGCGGTCAGCAACTTCGGTCTGTCGGTGAGCCTGGGCCTGGCCTTCAGTTTTATCCTGGCGCCCTGGGCCGGTCGCCAGCGCCACCGCCAGCCCGTTACGGAGCCCGCCCTGTGATGCTTGCCCTGTTCTGGCTCATGGCGCTGCTGCTGTTCGCGCTCGCCACCCGCATCGGCAGCCGCTTCGGCCTGATCCCGATCGTCAGCCAGTTGCTGCTGGCGACCTTCGGCCTGCCGCTGCTGATGCTGTTCTGGATCGAGCCGCACTGGCAACTGAGTGGCGCCCAACTGGTCTCGCCGACCTGGCTGAAAAACCTGTATGGCTTGAGTTTCGCCCTGCTGCTGGGGCATATCCTCAGCGACGTGATCGATCTGCGCCTGGACCGCCAGAGCCTGAAGATCGCCCTGCCGAGCTTCGCCATTCCCTTCGGCTGCGGCCTGGCCACGGCGGTCTGGCTGTTGCCGGCGCAACCCTGGCTGAGTTCCCTGGCGGTCGGCCTGCTGTTCGCCATTACCGCGATTCCGGTGCTGTACCTGTACCTGCGGCACATCGACTACCCGCCGCTGGCCACCCGGCGCCTGGTGCAGACCGCGATCCTCATCGACCTTGGCTGCTGGACCCTGTTCGGCGTCGCCCAGGGCAGCCTGCACCTGAGCAGCCTGCTGCTGCCGCTGGCCGGCGCCGGCCTGCCGCTGCTCCTGCGCGGCCTCGGCCTGCGCCAGCCATTGCTGCACAGCCTGGGCTTCTTCGGCCTGCTGGTGGTGGCCGAGCACTACAAGCTCAACGCACTGATTTTCGGCATCGGCTACCTGCTGTGCATGGCCGCCCTCAAGGTGCCGCTGGTGCTGCCGTTAAAGGCCGCCTGGATGAGCCGCGTGCAGACCTTTATCGCCATCCCGCTGATCCTCACGTTCGGCATCGTGCAGATCAACGTGCACAGCGCCATGGACAGCCTCGGCTGGGTGCAGCTGGGGGCGTTGCTGCTGTTGCCGATCGCCAGCAAGCTGCTCGGCAACTGGCTCGGCCTGGGCTGGGCCGGCGCCTCCTTCAAGGGCGCCAGCCGCTGGCGGGAAAGCCTGTTGCTGAACATTCGCGGGCTGAGCGAGATCGTTTTTCTCAACCTGCTGCTGCAACAACGGCTGATCAGCCCGGCGCTGTACTTCGCGCTGATGCTCATGGGCCTGATCGCCACCCTGATGCCGGCCCTGGCCGGGCTGCACCGAACACCTTTGGTCCCTTTGAACCCGAACATCGCCGAACCGGCAAGGAGCCCCAGTGCCAACAGTTGAAATGGAACGCCGCCAGATTGTGGTGATCGGCGCTGGCCCATCGGGTGCCATCGCCGCCGCGCTGCTCAAGGGCAAAGGCCACGACGTGCTGATCGTCGAGCGTCAGCATTTCCCACGGTTTTCGATCGGTGAAAGCCTGCTCTCCCACTGCCTGGATTTCGTCGAAGAGGCCGGCATGCTCGAGGCGGTCAACACTGCGGGCTTCCAGTTGAAGAACGGTGCCGCGTTCGCCTGGGGCGAGCGTTACAGCGCCTTCGATTTTGGCGACACCTTCAGCGACGGCAAGCCCACCACCTTTCAGGTGCAACGCGCCGACTTCGACAAGCTGCTGGCCGACCAGGCCGCCCTGCAAGGCGTTGAAGTGCGTTATGGCGAGGCCATCGTCAGCGCCGACTTCAGCCTGGCCAGGCCACAGCTGCAGGTGCTGCGCGAAGACGGCAGCGAATACCGCGTGGAAGCCGGTTTCGTCCTCGACGCCAGCGGCTACGGCCGCGTGCTGCCACGCCTGCTGGACCTGGAGGCACCCTCGAACTTCCCGGTCCGCCAGGCGGTGTTCACCCATATCGAAGACCGTATCGACAGCCCGGCTTTCGAGCGGGAGAAGATCCTCATCACCACTCACCCCAGCAAACGCGACGTGTGGTTCTGGACCATCCCGTTCAGCAACGGGCGCTGCTCGATCGGCGTGGTGGCGGCCAAGGAGCACTTCGACGGCCGCGACGACGACCTGGACCAGTGCCTGCGCGGTTTCATCGAGCAAACCCCGAGCCTGGCCAAGGTCCTGCACAACGCCGTGTGGGACACCCCGGCGCGGACCATCGGTGGCTACTCGGCCAACGTCAAGACCCTGCACGGCCCGGGCTTCGCGCTGCTGGGCAACGCCGCGGAATTCCTCGACCCGGTGTTCTCCTCCGGCGTGACCATCGCCATGCGTTCGGCGAGCATGGCCGCCGCCGTGCTGCATCGGCAGTTGCAGGGCGAGAGCGTGGATTGGGAAACAGCGTTCGCCATTCCCCTCAAGCGCGGTGTCGACACCTTCCGCTGCTACGTCGAAGGCTGGTACGCCGGCACCTTCCAGGACGTGATCTACCACCCGGGCAGCTCGCCGGAGATACGCCGGATGATCAGTTCGATCCTCGCCGGCTATGCCTGGGACGAACGCAACCCGTTCGTCAGCGAACCCAAGCGCCGCCTGCGCATGCTCTCGGAAATCTGCGCCATGGAGGCTCCATGAACGACGCCCAACCGCAATACCTGAGCGCCAGCTACGTCGAGGAAACCCGCTTCGGCTTCTGGTTCCTGCGCAGCCATACCTGGCAGCACCATGTGCTGCGGGTGGCGATCGACGACCTGCGCCGCCTGTTCGACCACGAGCCACCGGCCAACCCGGTGCTGCTGGATGCCGGCTGCGGCCAGGGCAAGTCGTTCCAGTACCTGCGCCAGGTGTTCGCCCCGCGGCGCCTGATCGGCCTGGACGCCGACCCGCACAGCCTCAAACTCAGCAGCGAAGAGGCGGCGCGCCAGGGCCTGCAGGTCGAGCTGATCGGCAGCGACTGCGCGACCCTGGACCTGGCCGATGCCAGCATCGACCTGCTGTTCTGCCACCAGACCTTTCACCACCTGGTGGAACAGGAAAAAGCCCTGGCCGAGTTCTATCGCGTCCTCAAGCCGGGCGGTTACCTGCTGTTCGCCGAATCCACCGAGGCCTACATCGACACCTGGGTGATCCGCTGGCTGTTCCGCCACCCGATGCACGTGCAGAAAAGCGCGGCGCAGTACCTGGAAATGATCCGACGGCAGGGTTTTGCATTCACCCCGCGCAATGTGTCTTATCCCTATCTGTGGTGGAGCCGTGCCAAGGATTTCGGGCTGCTCGAACGCTTCGGCCTGCGCCGCCCGAAACCCTTTGGCCAACGGGAAGAAACCCTGGTCAATGTGGTCGCCCGCAAACCCTTGCACGAAGGTGCCGCTGGATGATCCGTGCCCTGCTCGTCGGCTGCCTGCTGTTGCTGAGCGCCTGCGCCAGCCAGCCGCCGCTGCCCGAGAAAACCCCGAGCCTGGCCCTGCCGCTGCAACTGCACGTCGAGCGGCAACAGGCCGGGCAGCGCCAGGACTGGCTGCTGGTGATCCAGGCCGAAGGGCCGGGCATCCGCTGGTCGCTGCTCGACCCGCTGGGCATTCCCCTGGCGCGCCAGCAACTGATCGACGGTCGCTGGCAGGCCGACGGCCTGCTGCCGCCGAACCCGGAGGCCCGCGAACTGTTCGCCGCCCTGCTATTCGCCCTGACGCCCGCGGGCGAACTGCGAGATAATTATCCAGCCGCCCGGCAGCACGGCGCGCAGCGCGACCTCGCCCCGCACTGGCAGGTCCGCTATCGCCAGGCCCTGGATTTCCGCCTGGAGCTGCCCCAGGGCTTGTACTACCACATCAGCCCGCTGACCGCCGAGAACGCCTCATGACGGCCTACCTGAATGCCCTCGGGGTGATCTGTGCCCTTGGGCGCGACAAGCAGCAAGTGGCCCGCAGCCTGTTTGCCGGCGACTGCTCCGGCATGCGCGCCGAAGCCGGATGGGTGCCGGAGCGCAGCGTGCCGGTGGCCGCCGTCCAGGGACCGCTGGCGAGCATTGCGCCAGCGCTGGGGCAGCAGAGCAGCCGCAACAACCAACTGCTGCTGGAGGCCGCCCTGCAGATCCGTGGCGACATCGACCAGGCCATCGCCCGCTACGGCCACAGCCGCATCGGCATCGTCCTCGGCACCAGCACCTCGGGTATCGACGAAGCCAGCCGCGGCATCGCCCATTACCTGCGCGACCGGCACTTCCCGGCCGACTACGACTACCGGCAGCAAGAGCTGGGCGCGCCGGCGAATTTTCTCGCCGACTGGCTCGACCTCAGCGGCCCGGCCTACGTGATCTCCACCGCCTGCACCTCCAGCGCCCGCGCGCTGATGAGCGCCCGCCGCCTGCTCGACCTGGGCCTGTGCGACGCGGTGCTGTGCGGCGGCGTCGACAGCCTGTGCAAGCTGACCCTCAACGGTTTCTCGGCCCTGGAGGCAGTGTCCGACCAGCGCTGCAATCCGTTCTCGGTCAACCGCGATGGCATCAATATCGGTGAAGCCGCCGTGCTGTTCCTGATGAGCAAGGAAACCCTCGGCGCGCAACCGATCGCCTTGCTCGGCGCCGGCGCCAGCTCCGACGCGTACCATATTTCCGCGCCCGAACCCAGTGGGCGCGGCGCCCTGCAAGCCATGCAGAAGGCCTTGCACAACGCTGGCCTGCAAGCCGCGCAGATCGGCTACCTGAACCTGCACGGCACGGCCACCCAGCACAACGACGCCATGGAAAGCCTGGCGGTCGACCAATTGTTCCCGGCCGGCGTGCCCTGCTCGTCGACCAAACCCATGAGCGGCCACACCCTGGGCGCCGCCGGCGCCCTGGAAGCGGCGTTCTGCTGGCTGAGCCTGTCCGCCGCGAACAGCGCGCACGCCCTGCCGCCCCATGTCTGGGACGCCCAGGCCGACCCGCAACTGCCGCCGCTGCACTGGGTCACCGCCACCACACGTCTGGAGCAGAACGCTCCGCGCTGCCTGATGAGCAACTCCTTTGCCTTCGGCGGCAACAACGTCAGCCTGATTATCGGAGACGCCCCATGATTGACTGGCCGCTCGCCGAACTGCTGCCCCATGCGGGCGACATGATCCTGATCGATCAGGTCCTGGCGTTCGATGAAGAGCAGATCCACACCCGCCTCACCGTCCGTCCCGGTGGCCTGTTCAACCGTGCCGACGGCAGCCTGCCGGCCTGGGTCGGCATCGAAATGATGGCCCAGAGCATCGCCGCCTACGCCGGTTGCCATGCGCGCCAGAAAGGCCAGGCCGTCGAGCTGGGGTTCCTGCTCGGCACGCGCAAGTTCGAATGCAATGTGGAACACTTCCCGGCCGGCAGCGAACTGCACATTCACGCCTTGCGCTCCCTGCAAGACGACAACGGCATGGGCGTATTCGAATGCCACCTGAGTGCCCCCGGCATCCAGGCCGTCGCCCGCCTCAACGTGTTCTGTCCGCCCCAGGCGGACAGCTACCTGAACGAATCACCCGCTTTATCAACAGGAGTCCAGCCATGACTGAATCCATACTGGTTACCGGCTCCAGCCGTGGTATCGGCCGCGCCATCGCCCTGCGCCTGGCCCAGGGCGGCTATGACCTGATCCTGCATTGCCGCAGTGGCCGCAGCGAAGCCGAGGCGGTGCAGGCCGAAGTCGAGGCCCTGGGGCGCCAGGCGCGCATCCTGCAATTCGATGTGACCGACCGCGCCAGCTGCAAGGCCGTTCTCGAAGCCGACGTGGAGGCCCATGGCGCCTACTACGGCGTGGTGCTCAACGCCGGCCTGACCCGCGACGGCGCCTTCCCGGCCCTGAGCGAAGACGACTGGGACACCGTGCTGCGCACCAACCTCGACGGTTTCTACAACGTCCTGCACCCGGTGATGATGCCGATGATCCGACGCCGCGCCGCCGGGCGTATCGTCTGCATCGCTTCGGTGTCCGGGCTGGTCGGCAACCGTGGCCAGGTCAACTACAGCGCGTCCAAGGCCGGCCTGATCGGCGCCGCCAAGGCCCTGGCCATCGAGCTGGGCAAACGCAAGATCACCGTCAACTGCGTGGCGCCAGGCCTGATCGACACCGCCATGCTCGACGAGAACGTGCCGGTGGACGAGCTGCTGAAGATGATCCCGGCCCAGCGCATGGGCACCCCGGAGGAAGTCGCCGGCGCGGTGAACTTCCTGATGTCCGCCGAGGCCGCCTACATCACTCGCCAGGTGCTGTCGGTCAACGGAGGCCTGTGCTGATGAAACGTGTGGTCGTCACCGGCATGGCCGGCATCACTTCGCTGGGCAGCGACTGGGACACCATCGCCGCCAACTTCGGCGCCAACCGCAGCGGCATCCGCCGGATGGACGAATGGGATCGCTTCAGCGAACTCAATACCCGCCTGGCCGGCCCCGTGGACGACTTCAAGGTGCCGGAGCACTGGACCCGCAAGCAGCTGCGCAGCATGGGCCGGGTGTCGCGGCTCGCGGTGAAGGCTGCCGAGCAGGCCCTGGCCGATGCCGGCCTGCTGGGTGACGAGTCGATCAAGGACGGGCGCATGGGCGTGGCCTGTGGCTCGTCCACCGGCAGCACCGACGAGATCAAGGCGTTCGGCAACATGCTGCTGAACTCGGTCGCCGAAGGCCTCAACGCCAACTCCTACGTGCGCATGATGCCGCACACCACCGCGGCCAATATCAGCATCTTCTTCGGCCTCACCGGGCGGTTGATCCCGACGTCCAGCGCCTGCACCAGCGGCAGCCAGGGCATCGGCTACGCCTACGAGGCGATCAAGTTCGGCCGCCTGCCGCTGATGCTCGCCGGCGGCGCCGAAGAGCTGTGCCCGACCGAAGCCATGGTGTTCGACGCGCTCTACGCCACCAGCCTGAAAAACGATGCCCCGCACACCAGCCCGCGGCCCTACGACAGCGACCGCGACGGCCTGGTGATCGGCGAGGGCGGTGGCATGCTGGTGCTCGAAGAGCTGGAACATGCGCTGGCCCGTGGCGCGTTTATCCATGCCGAGATCGTCGGTTTCGGCAGCAACGCCGACGGCCAGCACACCACCCGTCCGGAGCAGGCCACCATGCGCCGGGCCATGGAGCTGGCCCTGGCAGACGCCGGCCTCGAACCTTCGGCCATCGGTTACGTCAACGGCCACGGCACCGCTACAGAACAGGGCGACATTGCCGAAACACTGGCCACCAGCAGCCTGTTCGGCAGCCGGATGCCCATCAGTTCGCAGAAGAGTTTCCTCGGCCACACCCTCGGGGCCTGTGGCGCGCTGGAGTCCTGGTTCAGCATCGAGATGCTCAACCGTGACCTCTACGTGCACACCCTCAACCTCGATACGGTGGACCCGCGTTGCGGCGAGCTGGATTACCTGCGTGGCGAATTCCGGCAGATGAGCTGCGAATACGTGATGAACAACAACTTTGCCTTTGGCGGCGTCAACACCTCGCTGATCTTCCGCCGCTGGCCTCAATGACGTTACCTCCCGGAGAAAATGGAATGCCCTCCCTGCTTCGCGCCTGCCTGATCGTGCTGGCCCTGCTGACCTGCGTCTCGTGCACCAGCAAGCGCATGTACACCCCGGACCGGGTCCTGCCCGCCACCCTCAAGGCCGACCATGAGCAAATGAAACAGGCGATCCTGAAAAACCTGGTCGCCCGCAAGTGGACCGTGCAGCGCATCAGCCCGGAGCTGATCCAGGCCGAGATCACCGTGCGCGAGCAATACCACGTGGAAATCGACATCCAGTACACGCCGACCCACTACAAGATCCTCTACCGCGACAGCCATGGCATGAACTACGCGGACGGCAAGATCCACAAGAACTACATCCGCTGGGTGCGCCTGCTGGACAAGGGCATCCTGCGCGAGCTGAAGGACAACCAGAACGAACGGACCGCGCAACAGCTGTCCAGCTCGGCCCAGGCGATTGCCGCGCCCGATTGAGCGCCAACCGCCACCCGCTTTCTACGTCAAGGAGACCACCATGCAATTGAAGACCCTGGCCGCTGCCGCCACCCTGCTGCTCTGCACCCTGCCCGGCGTCAGCCAGGCCCGTGATACCGCGCTGTACCTGCCGTTCGACAAGGTGGTCGCCGAAGCCATCCGCACCGGCAAGATCGACGGCAGCGTGAAGTTCTACCTGGCTGGCAACCAGCCCGCCGGCAAGGTCACGGTGGTCAGCGCGGGCGCGGTCACCAACAAGAAGACCAACGCCTTCAACAAGAGCGACGAAGCGGCCTGCGAATGGGTCCTGCAATCGGCACTGATCACCCTGCACCAGGCCGCCAAGAAAGTCGGCGCCAATGCCGTGACCGACATCGCCAGCTTCTACAAGAGCAACGAGCGCAAGGACGCGAAAACCTACGAATGCCACGCGGGCGCCCTGATGGCAGGCGTCGCCCTGCGCGGCGATCTGGCGAAGGTGCAATAAGGCGCCTGCCGATGAAATCGGCATGACCTGTTCCACAGTTTCCATCCCCGGAAACGACAAAGGGCGCCTTTCGGCGCCCTTTCACAAACAGGCTGGCTTGTCATCGCGCTCTGCCTGTCTGGCTCTGCGATGGCTGGTTGACCAGGATCCTCAGAGTCTCACAAGTCCCTTTCGGGTACGCGCGCAGTGTCGCTCGAAGCCTGCCGCTCGGCAACCGTGGCCAATTGCCGTTTTCCACAGGAAAGTCGGTATCAGAGCCCCAAAGCCTTGCGTACAGCGGCTTTGACGGCAGCGAACTCTTCGTCTGCAAGTTGCAAGACTTCGTAAACTCGTCGGCCATGACGGTCTTTGCGCCTGATCCGATCGAGGCGCGGCAAGCCGACCGTGGCGAGCATGTCGCATTTTGCCCAGCACACGCAGGGTCGCCCCTGCAGGTAGTTGGCAAGTTGCAGATGGTGCCCCAACACCACGTCAGGCGCGGTGGTGCTCAAGGGAACGACCGTCACCAGATTCCGGTTGCTCCTGTGCCTGCGTATGACCACAACAGGCCTGACCTTGACCATCTCGGGGACTTCATAACCTCTGAAGTCACAGATCAGGACGCTGCCCTCCCTGGGCTGATAGTGAAGTGACATCCGTGACACTCGCGCAAAGAACCCCAGTCTGCGCAATGGGTCGGCGGACGAGCAAACCCGATCCGTTACCCGAGATGTCCACATTCGGAACCCCCGCGAAACACCACCCAGCAGGTTACAACTCAGCCTTGCGGGTCAGCAGCTCGACAAAGGCCTTGGCCATTGGCGAGCGCTGGTCGGTGCGCTGCGCCAGCCACACCGCCGAGACCGCCTCGGGGTCGAGCAGCGGTCGATAGACCACGCCGTCGATGCGCATGCGCTGGTAGGACGCCGGCAACACCGAGACCCCCAGCCCCGCCGCCACCAGGCCGATGATGGTCATGGCCTCGCCCGCTTCCTGGGCGAAGTGCGGGGTGAAGCCGACATCGCGGGCCAGGGCCAGCAACTGCGCATACAGGCCGCTGCCGTAGCTGCGCGGGAAGAACACGAAAGGTTCGTGGGCCAGGGCCGACAGTGCCAGGCCGGCTTCGCTGCCGGCCACCAGCGGATGCTTGGAGCCGAGCACCGCCACCAGCGGTTCGCGCAGCAACTCCACCACGCTCAGGGAGTCCGGCAGCGGCAACGGCCGCATGATGCCGATCTGGATCGACTCGTCCAGCAGGGCCTCGGCTACCTGGGTGCTGCTCATCTCCCGCAGTTTCAGGTGCACGTCGGGAAAGCGCTGGCGAAAGGCGAAGATCGCCTGGGGAATGCTCGAGTTGAAGGGTGCCGACGAAGTGAAGCCGATTTTCAGCTCGCCCAGCTCCCCTCGCTGCGCCCGGCGGGCCACATCCGCGGCCTTGTCGACCTGGGCCAGCACCTGTCGCGCCTCATCCAGGAACAGCCTGCCGGCCTCGCTGAGCTCGACCCGACGATTGGTACGCTCGAACAGCCGCGCGCCGACCTCCTGCTCCAGCACCTGGATCTGCTGGCTCAAGGGCGGCTGGGAGATGCCCAGGACCTGGGCGGCGCGGCCGAAATGCAGCTCTTCGGCCACCGCGATGAAGTAACGCAGGTGACGCAGTTCCATGATCGCCTCATTAGGTCGTGAAACATATCAATCAGGTCGAACAATATATTGGAAAGAAACATTAGCCAGCTATATGCTTTTTTCCATTGCCTGACCGGCTGCGCTCCCCCCGAGGTCCCACGTGAAAACCGCTGTCGCCCCACTCGCCCACGAACTCCCTCCCACCGCCCTCGATGAGGTCGTCGCGCAACTGAACGAGGCCTACATCGAAAAAGGCACGCCGATGTTCATGCGCACGGTGCTGGCGCTGTTCTCCGGCGGTTTCGCCACCTTCGCCCTGCTCTACTGTGTGCAACCGATGATGCCGCTGCTGTCCCGGGAATTTTCCATCAACGCGGCGCAGAGCAGCCTGATCCTCTCGGTCGCCACCGGCCTGCTGGCCATTGGTCTGCTGGTCACCGGGCCGATTTCCGACCGCATCGGCCGCAAGCCGGTGATGGTGGCCGCCCTGTTCGCCGCCGCGCTGTGCACCATTGCCAGCGCCCTGATGCCGAGCTGGCATGGCGTACTGCTGATGCGCGCGTTGGTGGGGCTGTCCCTGAGCGGCCTGGCGGCGGTGGCGATGACCTACCTGAGCGAGGAGATCCATCCGCAGCACATCGGCCTGGCCATGGGCCTGTACATCGGTGGCAACGCCATCGGCGGCATGAGCGGACGCCTGATCACCGGGGTGCTGATCGACTTCGTCAGCTGGCACACGGCGATGCTGGTGATCGGTGGCCTGGCGCTGATCGCCGCGGCGGTGTTCTGGAAAATCCTCCCCGAATCGCGCAACTTTCGCGCCCGCTCGCTGCACCCGCGCAGCCTGCTGGACGGCTTCACCATGCACTTTCGCGATGCCGGCCTGCCGCTGCTGTTCCTCGAAGCCTTCGTGCTGATGGGCGCGTTCGTCACGCTGTTCAACTACATCGGCTATCGCCTGCTGGCCGAGCCGTATCACATGGATCAGGCCTTCGTCGGCCTGCTGTCGGTGGTGTACCTGTCGGGGATCTACAGCTCGGCGAAAATCGGCGCCCTGGCCGACCGCCTGGGACGACGCAAAATGCTCTGGGCCACCATTTCGCTGATGCTCGCCGGCCTCGCCCTGACCATGCTCAGCTCGTTGCCGGTGGTGATCATCGGCATGCTGGTCTTCACGTTCGGCTTCTTCGGCGCCCACTCGGTCGCCAGCAGCTGGATCGGCCGGCGCGCCCTCAAGGCCAAGGGCCAGGCCTCGTCGCTGTACCTGTTCAGCTACTACGCCGGGTCGAGCATCGCCGGGACGGCGGGCGGGGTGTTCTGGCACATGGCCGGGTGGAACGGCATCGGCCTGTTCATCGGCGCCCTGCTGGTGGTGGCGCTGCTGCTGGCATTGAAGTTGGCCAAACTGCCGCCGCTGGCCACTCGGTAGTCGCTAAACCAACATGCCGGCGACCAGCCCCCGCGATCCATGTGCGGGGTCCGGTCGCCGGCATGGGCGATATCTGTCGATCGGCTTACTTGACGATTTCCACCAGGTCGACGTCGATCTCGCGCTTGATCAGCCCCTTCTCGACCTCACCGGTCAGCCTGACCTGGGTCTTCTCGTTGAACGCCACCGGCGGCAGGTCTTCGTCGTCGATCTCGACGGTGATGGTGCCGCTGGCATCCTTGAATTCGTATTTGTCGTCGTTGTTCAGCTTCTTGACCACATGGCCCTGCAACACCACCGGCGTATCGTCTGCGGCATCGTTAGCCGCCGCGACGCTGGTGACGGCCTGGGCGCCTGGACCGGTGTAGCCGACAGCCAGGGCGGCGGTGCTGAACAACGGAGCGAGCAACAGAACGAGGTAACGGGTTTTCATGGCAGTGATCCAATGTGGGTTTCGATAGCGCCAGATTAACCAGCCAGGCTGAATTGAAACTTAATCCGCCAGGCCGCTTCCCGGAACTGCGTGAAGAACCCAAAAAAAAGCCCGGCGAATGCCGGGCCTGGTGATCGGGGCGCGATCACTGGTGATACTGCGCCGACAGCTCGTGCACCGCGCGCAGGAAGGCGCCGGCGTGTTCCGGGTCGACTTCCGGGGTGATGCCGTGGCCGAGGTTGAACACATGGCCGCTGCCCTTGCCATAGCTGGCGAGGATGCGCCCGACTTCGGCACGGATCGCTTCCGGCTTGGCGTAGAGCACGGTCGGGTCCATGTTGCCTTGCAGGGCGACCTTGCTGCCGACCCGCCGGCGCGCTTCGCCGAGGTCGCAGGTCCAGTCCAGGCCCAGGGCGTCGGCACCGGCGTCGGCAATGCTTTCCAGCCACAGGCCGCCGTTCTTAGTGAACAGGATCACCGGCACCTTGCGCCCTTCGTGCTCGCGGATCAGGCCGCTGACGATCTTGCGCATGTAGGCCAGGGAGAACTCCTGGTAGGCCGCCGCCGACAGGTTGCCGCCCCAGGTGTCGAAGATCTGCACCGCTTGCGCGCCGGCCTCGATCTGGCCGTTGAGGTAGCTGGTGACCGACTGCGCCAGCTTGTCCAGCAGCAGGTGCATGGCTTGCGGGTTGTCGTAGAGCATCGCCTTGGTCTTGCGGAAGTCCTTCGACGAGCCGCCCTCGACCATGTAGGTGGCCAGGGTCCAGGGGCTGCCGGAGAAGCCGATCAGCGGCACGCGGCCGTTGAGTTCGCGGCGGATGGTGCTGACCGCGTCCATCACGTAGCCCAGGTCCTTGTGCGGATCCGGGATCGGCAGGGCCTCGATGTCGGCCAGGGTGCTGACGACCTTCTTGAAACGCGGGCCTTCGCCGGTTTCGAAGTACAGGCCCTGGCCCATGGCGTCGGGGATGGTCAGGATGTCGGAGAAGAGGATGGCCGCATCCAGCTGTGGATAACGGTCCAGCGGTTGCAACGTGACTTCGCAGGCGAACGCCGGATTCATGCACAGGCTCATGAAGTCACCGGCGTTGGCACGGCTGGCGCGGTATTCAGGCAGGTAGCGCCCAGCCTGACGCATCATCCACACCGGGGTGACGTCTACGGGTTGCTTGAGCAGGGCACGAAGGAAACGGTCGTTCTTCAGGGCAGTCATGTCGGCATCCGGAAAAAAAGTGCGGGCATTTTCTCAGAGCGCGACGCAAAAGGCACGGCGAGAGCCGTGCCTTTTATCTATCGGGTCAATTTGTCGCGGACGATAAACAGCCTTTTAAGCGTCGCGAGCGAAGGCTAGGCAAGGCGAAAACAGACGAGGAAGCGGAGTTGACAGCTGTCAATGAGCATTCCGAGTCTGTTTTCAACGCCGCATAGCCGAGCGCAGCAGCTTAAACGCCCAGGTAGTCGAGGATGCCTTCGGCGGCGTTTCTGCCTTCGAAGATCGCCGTCACCACCAGGTCGGAACCACGCACCATGTCGCCACCGGCGAAGATCTTCGGGTTGCTGGTCTGGTGCTTGTACTGGCCTTGCTCCGGCGCCACGACGCGGCCCTGGCTGTCGGTCTGGATGCTGAACTGCTCGAACCACGGCGCCGGGCTCGGGCGGAAACCGAAGGCGATGACCACGGCGTCGGCCGGGATGATCTCTTCGGAACCCGGGATCGGCTCGGGGCTGCGACGGCCGCGGGCGTCCGGCTCGCCGAGACGGGTCTCGACCACCTTCACGCCTTCGACCTTGTCTTCGCCAACGATGGCGATCGGCTGGCGGTTGTAGAGGAACTTCACGCCTTCTTCCTTGGCGTTCTTCACCTCTTTGCGCGAGCCCGGCATGTTCGCCTCGTCACGACGATAGGCGCAGGTCACCGCCTTGGCGCCCTGGCGGATCGACGTGCGGTTGCAGTCCATCGCCGTGTCGCCGCCACCGAGGACCACGACCTTCTTGCCCTTCATGTCGACGAAATCTTCCGGCGACTTTTCAAAGCCCAGGTTGCGATTGACGTTGGCGATCAGGAAGTCCAGCGCGTCGTGCACGCCCGGCAGGTCCTCACCGGCAAAACCGCCCTTCATGTAGGTGTAGGTGCCCATGCCCATGAACACCGCATCGTATTCTTCGAGCAGTTGCTCCATGGTCACGTCCTTGCCCACCTCGGTGTTGAGGCGGAACTCGATGCCCATGCCGCTGAAGACTTCGCGACGATTGCTCAGCACGGTCTTTTCCAGCTTGAACTCGGGGATGCCGAAGGTCAGCAGGCCGCCGATTTCCGGGTTCTTGTCGAACACCACCGGAGTCACGCCGCCGCGTACCAGCACGTCGGCACAGCCCAGGCCCGCCGGGCCCGCGCCGATCACCGCGACACGCTTGCCGGTCGGCTTGACCTTGGACATGTCCGGGCGCCAGCCCATGGCGAAGGCGGTGTCGGTGATGTACTTCTCCACCGAACCGATGGTCACCGCGCCGAAGCCGTCGTTAAGGGTGCAGGCACCCTCGCACAAGCGGTCCTGCGGGCACACCCGGCCGCAGACTTCCGGCAGGGTGTTGGTCTGGTGCGACAGCTCGGCGGCGGCGAGGATGTTGCCCTCGGCCACCAGCTTGAGCCAGTTGGGAATGAAGTTGTGCACCGGACACTTCCATTCGCAGTACGGGTTACCGCAACCCAGGCAGCGGTGGGCCTGGTCGGCCGATTGCTGGGGTTTGAAGGGTTCGTAGATTTCCACGAACTCTTTCTTGCGTTGACGCAACAGTTTCTTCTTCGGATCCTTGCGCCCGACCTCGATGAACTGGAAGTCATTATTCAGACGTTCAGCCATAGTTAAAACCTCATCAAACTCTTCAGGCGCATATCACTGCGGGTTGGCACGGGTGCTGGAAAGCAACGATTTCAAGCTGGCAGCCTTCGGCTTGACCAACCAGAAGCGACGCAGGTAGTCATCGAGGTTCTCGGCCAGATTACGGCCCCACTCGCTACCGGTTTCCTCGACGTATTCGTCCAGCACGCGCTGCAGGTGGCTGCGATAGGCTTCCATCGCTTCGCCGCTGATCCGCTGGATTTCCACCAGCTCGTGGTTGACCCGGTCAACGAAGGTGTTGTCCTGGTCGAGCACGTAGGCGAAACCGCCGGTCATGCCTGAGCCGAAGTTGTAACCGGTCTTGCCCAGCACGCAGACGAAACCACCGGTCATGTATTCGCAGCAGTGATCGCCAGTGCCTTCCACCACGGTGTGGGCACCGGAGTTGCGCACGGCGAAACGCTCGCCCGCGGTGCCGGCGGCGAACAGCTTGCCGCCGGTGGCGCCGTACAGGCAGGTGTTGCCGATAATCGCGCTGTCCTGAGTCTTGTAGGCGCTGCCTTTCGGCGGAACGATCACCAGCTTGCCGCCGGTCATGCCCTTGCCCACGTAGTCGTTGGCGTCGCCTTCGAGGTAGAGGTTCAGGCCGCCGGCGTTCCACACGCCGAAGCTCTGACCGGCAGTGCCCTTGAAGCGGAAGGTGATCGGCGCCTTGGCCATGCCCTGGTTGCCGTGGACCTTGGCGATTTCGCCGGAGATCCGCGCACCGATGGAACGGTCGCAGTTGCAGATGTCGAGCGCGAACTCGGCACCGCTGAGGTCATTGATCGCAGGCTTGGCCATGGCGACCATTTTCTCGGCCAGCAGGCCCTGGTCGAACGGCGGGTTGCGATCGACCTGGCAGAACTGCGGCTTGTCCGCCGGGATATGGTCGCTGCCCAGCAGCGGGGTCAGGTCCAGGTGGTGCTGCTTGGCGGTCTGGCCTTCGAGGATTTCCAAGAGATCGGTGCGACCGATCAGCTCTTCCAGCGAGCGCACGCCCAGCTTGGCCAGCCACTCACGGGTTTCCTCGGCGACGTAGGTGAAGAAGTTCACCACCATCTCGACGGTACCGATGTAGTGGTCCTTGCGCAGCTTCTCATTCTGAGTCGCGACGCCAGTGGCGCAGTTGTTCAGGTGGCAGATACGCAGGTATTTGCAACCCAGGGCGATCATCGGCGCGGTGCCGAAGCCGAAGCTTTCGGCACCGAGGATCGCCGCCTTGATCACGTCGAGGCCGGTTTTCAGGCCACCGTCGGTCTGCACCCGGACCTTGCCGCGCAAGTCGTTGCCGCGCAGGGTCTGGTGGGTTTCCGCCAGGCCCAGTTCCCACGGCGCACCGGCGTACTTGATCGAAGTCAGCGGCGAGGCGCCGGTGCCGCCGTCGTAGCCGGAGATGGTGATCAGGTCGGCATAGGCCTTGGCCACGCCAGCGGCGATGGTGCCGACGCCGGCTTCCGCCACCAGCTTCACCGAAACCAGCGCCTGCGGGTTGACCTGCTTCAGGTCGAAGATCAGCTGCGACAAGTCTTCGATGGAATAGATGTCGTGGTGCGGCGGTGGCGAAATCAGGGTCACGCCGGGTACCGCGTAACGCAGCTTGGCGATCAGGCCGTTGACCTTGCCGCCAGGCAGCTGGCCGCCTTCGCCGGGCTTGGCGCCCTGGGCCACCTTGATCTGCAGCACTTCGGCGTTGACCAGGTATTCCGGGGTCACGCCGAAACGGCCGGTGGCCACCTGCTTGATCTTCGAGCTCTTGATGGTGCCGTAGCGCGCCGGGTCTTCGCCGCCTTCGCCGGAGTTGGAGCGCGCGCCCAGGCGGTTCATGGCTTCGGCCAGGGCTTCGTGGGCCTCCGGCGACAACGCGCCCAGGGAAATACCGGCGGAATCGAAACGCTTGAGGATCGATTCCAGCGGCTCGACTTCGCTGATGTCCATCGGCGTGTCCAGGGTCTTCACCTTGAACAGGTCGCGGATCATCGACACCGGGCGGTTGTCCACCAGCGCGGTGTATTCCTTGAACTTGGCGTAGTCGCCCTGCTGCACGGCGGCTTGCAGGGTGTTGACCACGTCCGGGTTGTAGGCGTGGTACTCGCCACCGTGGACGAACTTCAGCAGGCCGCCTTGCTGGATCGGCTTGCGCGGGCTCCAGGCTTCGGCAGCCAGGGCTTTCTGCTCGGCTTCGATATCGACGAAACGCGCACCCTTGATACGGCTCGGCACGCCACGGAAGCTCAGCTCGCAGACTTCCTCGGACAGGCCGATGGCCTCGAACAGCTGCGCACCGCGGTAGGACGCGATGGTCGAGATGCCCATCTTCGACAGGATCTTCAGCAGGCCCTTGGTGATGCCCTTGCGGTAATTCTTGAACACCTCGTAGAGGTCGCCCAGTACTTCACCGGTACGGATCAGGTCGCCCAGCACTTCGTAGGCCAGGAACGGATAGACCGCCGAGGCACCGAAACCGATCAGCACCGCGAAGTGATGCGGATCGCGCGCGGTGGCGGTTTCCACCAGGATGTTGGAGTCGCAGCGCAGGCCCTTCTCAGTCAGGCGGTGGTGCACCGCGCCGGTGGCCAGGGAAGCGTGGATCGGCAGCTTGCCCGGGGCGATATGACGGTCGCTGAGCACGATCTGGGTGCGACCGGCGCGCACGGCTTCTTCGGCCTGGTCGGCCACGTTGCGGATCGCTGCTTCCAGGCCGAGGCTTTCTTCATAGTTCAGGTCGATGACCTGACGCTCGAAGCCCGGACGGTCGAGGTTCATCAGCGAACGCCACTTGGCGGGCGAGATCACCGGCGAGCTGAGGATCACGCGGGAAGCGTGCTCAGGCGATTCCTGGAAGATGTTGCGCTCGGCACCGAGGCAGATCTCCAGCGACATGACGATAGCTTCGCGCAGCGGGTCGATCGGCGGGTTGGTGACCTGGGCGAACTGCTGGCGGAAGTAGTCGTACGGCGTGCGCACACGCTGGGACAGCACGGCCATCGGCGTGTCGTCGCCCATCGAGCCGACCGCCTCGTAGCCTTGCTCGCCCAGAGGACGCAACACCTGATCACGCTCCTCGAAGGTGACCTGGTACATCTTCATGTACTGCTTGAGCTGGTCGACGTCGTAGAACGCCGAACCGTGGTCGTTGTCTTCCATGGTCGCCTGGATGCGCAGGGCATTCTTGCGCAGCCATTGCTTGTACGGATGACGGGACTTCAGGCGGTTGTCGATGGCGTCGGTGTCGAGGATCTGCCCGGTCTCGGTGTCCACGGCGAAGATCTGGCCCGGGCCGACCCGGCCCTTGGCGATCACGTCTTCGGGCTGGTAGTTCCAGACGCCGATTTCCGAAGCCAGGGTGATGAAGCCATTCTTGGTGGTGACCCAGCGCGCCGGGCGCAGGCCGTTACGGTCGAGCAGGCAGACGGCGTAGCGGCCGTCGGTCATGACCACGCCCGCGGGGCCGTCCCACGGTTCCATGTGCATGGAGTTGTATTCGTAGAACGCACGCAGGTCGGCGTCCATGGTCTCGACGTTCTGCCACGCTGGCGGAATGATCATCCGCACGCCACGGAACAGGTCGATGCCACCGGTGACCATCAGCTCCAGCATGTTGTCCATGCTCGAGGAGTCGGAACCCACGCGGTTGACCAGCGGGCCGAGTTCTTCCAGGTCCATCAGGTCGTTGGTGAACTTGGTGCGCCGGGCCTGGGCCCAGTTGCGGTTGCCGGTGATGGTGTTGATCTCGCCGTTGTGGGCGAGGAAGCGGAACGGCTGCGCCAGCGGCCATTTCGGCAAGGTGTTGGTGGAGAAGCGCTGGTGGAACACGCAGATCGCGGTTTGCAGGCGCGGGTCGCCCAGGTCCGGATAGAAGGCGGCCAGGTCGGCCGGCATCATCAGGCCTTTATAGATGATGGTCTTGTGGGAAAAGCTGCAGATGTAGTGGTCGGTGTCGGCGGCATTGGCCACCGACGAACGACGACGGGCACTGAACAGCTTGACCGCCATGTCCTGGTCGCTCAGGCCTTCGCCGCCGATGTAGACCTGTTCGATCTGCGGCAGGCGCTCCAGGGCCAGGCGGCCGAGGACGCTGGTATCGATCGGCACTTTGCGCCAGCCGATCAGTTGCAGGCCTTCGGCCAGGATCTCGCGGTTCATGTTCTCGCGAGCGGCTTCGGCCTTGGCCGGATCCTGGTTGAAGAAGACCATGCCCACGGCATATTGCTTGGGCAATTCGACACTGAAGGTTTCCTGGGCAATGGCTCGCAGGAACGCATCAGGTTTCTGAATCAGCAGACCGCAACCGTCGCCGGTCTTGCCGTCCGCGTTGATCCCACCGCGGTGGGTCATGCAGGTCAGGGCCTCGATGGCCGTTTGCAAAAGGGTATGACTGGGTTCGCCCTGCATATGGGCTATCAGGCCGAAACCGCAGTTATCCTTGAATTCATCTGGTTGGTACAGACCTGCTTTCATAGACACTTTCTCACCAGGCTGCCTCTTATCGAGACAAATTTCTTTTCAATTCAACCAGTTACCATCCACGCCGAACGTACGCCGGCTTTGCGGGGGCAAAAGGGAGGTCATTGTACACACCGACACAGACGCTCACAAATTTGGCGACGAAATGTCGCAAATCTATGTCGCATTTATGAAAGGTTTAAAGCGATATGCTGTGCTAGTCAAAACTTTTTTAGTTCGGACCGCGACGACTCAAAAGCTACTGTGACGCAGACACCACAAGGCACGCGGCCTTGAAGGCAGCATGCGCATGCGGATTTTTTTGAGGTGCTGGGAGAGGCGGCCTGGGTAAGGCCACCGAATCTTCAGCGAGTTGCTGCCAGTTCCTGTTGGACGCTGGCGACAGTGCGAGGCCAAGGTTTACCAGCCTGAACCTTCGCTGGCAAGGCCTTGATAGCGGTAACGGCTGCATCACGGCTGCTGAAGCTGCCATAAGTGATCACATACAGCGGTTTGCCGTTGAGGACTTTCTTGAAATAACGGTACTGGGCGCCCTGCTCCTTGACGAAGTTCTGCGCCGTGGCTTCGGAACTGGTACCAAGGATCTGCACCACATAGTTGCCTGGCGCCTGGCCGGCGTACCAGCTACCGCCGGTGGCGGCCTTGGCCACGGTGACAGGCTTCTCGGCTGGCTTGGCGGCCGGTGCAGCCGGCTTGCTGACCGGAGCAGGAGCAGGCTTGACCACCGGAGCCGGCTTGGCGGCCGCGACCTGGGTCGGCGCCGGGGTCGGACGAACTTCAGGCGTCGGCGCCGGACCGGCCGGCACGCCGGCTGGCGGCGCAATGGTGGTCACGGTCGGCGGCGTGGCGCTGGAGCCTTCCACCGGCACGCCATCGTCACCCTCGGTGATCCCCCCTGCGGCTTCGGCCAGAGGACCGCGCATCACCGGTTGCGACTGGCCGACCAATGGCAGCGGCATGGGCTGGGAAGAGCCGTTGAACTCGACAGCCGGGCTGCCATTGCTGTTCGGTTGCGGCGTCTGGCCCAGTGGCAGCTGCGCCTGTTCGTTGGCTGGCGCACCAGCAGTGCTTGGTGCCTTGCTGCGACCCGGCATCAACCAGGCAGCGGCAACGGCCACCACGACGACTGCGGATATCGCCAATACGTGTTTCTTCGGCATATTGAACCCCATACTTGGACGCTTGACCGCTGAGCGGCTGGCAATCATGGCTTCGATCATTGCATCCCGGGCGACTTGGTTGATGTTGCCAGGCCAGCCATCGGAGCCTTCGTGAATATCACTGATCTGATCCGCGGAGAAAAGTTCGATACCGCGCCCTGCGCCTTCGAGTCGCTGCGCCAGGTATTCACGGGTTTCTTCTTCGGTATAGGGCTGCAGTTCGATGACATGGAAGCGCTCTTCTTCCGCGCTCAGCAGCTCCAGGCCGGCAATCAGCGACGACTCGCCGAACAGGAACACATGCGGACGACCCTCCGGCGCGCCGGCGGCGAGTGCCAGCAGCGCCTCGAGCGCCGACTCGTCGAGCTGCTCGGCGTCATCCACCAGCAGGTAGACTTCCTGGCCGGTCAGCGCCAGCTGCACCACTTGCGCCAGGATCGGGCCGATCTCGGCCTGCTCGACGTTCAGCGCCTGGGCCACCTGGCGCAGCACGCCTGCCGCGTCGCCAGCACCACGGGCGGAAACCACCACGCTCTGTACCGATTGCTTGTTGGTGCTGGCGACCAGCGCCTGACGCAACAGCGTCTTGCCGCTGCCCTGCGGGCCGGTCACCACCAGCAGCAGTTGGCTGTAGCGCGCCAGGTGGTGCAACTGCCCCAGCACCGGCTTGCGCTGGGCGGGGAAAAACTTGAAGCCGGGCACCCGTGGAGCGAAAGGGTCATGGCTCAACTGATAGTGGCCGAGGAAGGCCTCGTCGGCATGCAAACTAGTCATGGGGATCTTATTAACCTTTAAGCTGAGCCAGGGCGCGGTAATCCGCTCCCAGCGTGGCCTGTAAAACCTCTTTCGGATAATCGTCGGTCACTACGGCTTCGCCCATGCGGCGCAACAGCACCAGACGCAAACGACCGTCGATCACTTTCTTGTCAATTGCCATGTGCTCGAGAAAATCCGCTTCGGTCATTTCCTCTGGCGGAATGACCGGCAAGCCCGCGCGCTGGAACAGGCGAATGCCGCGGTCACGCTCCTCGGCGGTGATCCAGCCGAGGCGTGCGGACATCTCCAGCGCCATTACGGTGCCAGCAGCGACCGCTTCACCATGCAGCCAGACACCATAGCCCATATGGGTCTCGATGGCGTGGCCGAAGGTATGCCCCAGGTTCAGCGTGGCGCGCACGCCGGACTCACGCTCGTCGGCGCCAACCACGGCCGCCTTGGCTGCACAGGAGCGTTCGATGGCGTAGGTCAGCGCCTGCTGGTCCAGGGCTCGCAAGCGGTCGACGTTGGCCTCGAGCCAGGTCAGGAAGGACTCGTCGCAGATCAGACCGTACTTGATGACTTCCGCCAGGCCAGCCGACAGCTCGCGGGCCGGCAGGGTATTGAGCGAGGCGGTGTCGATCAGCACCACGTTCGGCTGATAGAAGGCGCCGACCATGTTCTTGCCCAGCGGATGGTTGATACCGGTCTTGCCCCCCACCGACGAATCGACCTGGGACAGCAAGGTGGTAGGAATCTGGATGAAATCGACGCCACGCTGGTAACAGGCGGCGGCAAAGCCGGCCATGTCGCCGATCACCCCGCCGCCGAGGGCGATGATCGTGGTGCGGCGGTCGTGCCGTGCGGTCAGCAGGCCATCGAAAATAAGCTGCAGGGTTTCCCAGTTCTTGAATGCTTCGCCGTCGGGCAGAACCACCGAGATCACCGAGAACTGCGCAAGGCTGCGTTTCAGATGCTCAAGGTACAGCGGCGCTACGGTTTCATTGGAAACGATCGCCACTTGCCGCCCGGCGATGTGCGGAGCCAGCAACTCGGGCCGGTCCAACAAACCTTCGCCAATATGAATCGGGTAGCTGCGCTCGCCTAGATCGACCTTAAGTGTCTGCATGTGTCCCCACAGTGAAGATGGAAGCTGGTGTCCTGCCTTACATTAACGACGGGCATCGCCTGGTTTTCTGACGCCGCGCAATAGCCATGCGCCACAACCGCAAGCGATCATGGCAAGGCGCCGAGGATAGCGCATTTCACGCTGCGCATTAACGGGGAGGCAGTTGCTGCAGGCGGTCCAGTATGTCCAGCACCACCATACGCGGCGGCCGTTCATCGGTTTCAACCACCAGGTCGGCGATTTCCCGATAAAGCGGATCGCGAATCGCCAACAGGTCCCGCAGGGTCTTCGCCGGATCGGCCGTGCGCAGCAGCGGTCGATTGCGATCCCGGGCGGTACGACCGACCTGCTGCTCCACCGAGGCATGCAGATAGACCACACGCCCCCCGGCATGCAGCGCCAGGCGGTTGGCTTCGCGCATCACCGCGCCACCGCCGGTCGCCAGGACCACGCCATCGGCGGAGCACAACTCGGCGATCATGGCCTGTTCCCGATCACGAAAGCCCGGCTCACCTTCTTTATCGAAGATCCACGGGATATTGGCGCCCGTGCGCAACTCAATTTCCTTATCGGAATCTTTGAATGGCAGGCGCAGCTCTTTGGCCAGCAAGCGACCAATGGTGCTTTTGCCAGCCCCCATTGGCCCAACAAGAATCAAATTTCGCACAGAATCAACGACTCACAGCAATCGCCTGGTTGTTCATGATACGCGGAGTGAGAAATACCAGCAGCTCGGATTTTTTCTCCGACACCACGTCACGCCTGAAAAGGCGGCCAAGATACGGCACATCGCCGAGAAATGGCACTTTATCTACAACCTTGCTTTGCGTATTGGAGAAAACCCCACCGATAACGATGGTTTCCCCGTCGTTGATCAGGACCTTGGCGTTGACCTCGTTCTTCTTGATCGGCGGCACGTCCTGGACCTTGTTCAGGTAGTCCGGCTCGTCCTTGGTGACCTTGACCTCCATGATGATGCGGTTATCCGGGGTGATCTGCGGCGTCACCTCCAGGGACAGCGAAGCCTCCTTGAAGGACACCGAGGTCGCCCCGCTAGAGGCGGCTTCCTGATAGGGGATTTCCGTGCCCTTGAGGATCTTCGCCGTCTCCTTGTCGGACGTGACGACCTTGGGCTGGGAGACGATTTCCCCGTTACCGGTCTTTTCCATGGCTGTCAGCTCAAGGTCCAGCAACACGTTGTCGGTGATGAAGGCGATACCCAGGCCGGAGGTATTGGCGGTGGTGCCCAGGTCGACGAACGGTGAATTGCTGCTGGTGCTGCCCGGCGTACCAATGGTGGAAGAACCGTTGGTGCCGTTGCTGACCCCCGAGGCATTCCAGTTGCCCTGGTTCTGGATCGAACCGCCCCAGCGCACGCCCAGGCTTTTGTCGTAGTCGACGTTGGCCTCGACGATCCGCGCCTCGATCATCACCTGGCGCACCGGGATATCCAGCTGGCTGACAATCCGTCGCAGCTCGTCCAGGCGCTCCCGGGTCTGGTAGGCGATGATGTTGTTGGTCCGCTCATCGACAGTGATCGACCCACGCTCGTCGGACTTGTCCTCGGCGCGGGTGACCGACTGGAACAACTTGGCAATCTCCGCGGCCTTGGCGTAGTTGACCTGCAACAGTTCACGCCGTAGCGGTTCCAGGTCGGCAATTTGCTTCTGCGACTCCAGTTCCTGGCGTTCGCGGGCCGCGATTTCATCGGCCGGCGCCACCAGCAACACATTGCCCACCTTGCGCTGGTCCAGCCCCTTGGTCTTGAGCACCAGATCGAGGGCCTGGTCCCACGGCACATTCTGCAGGCGCAAGGTAATGCCGCCCTGCACCGTATCGCTGGCCACCAGGTTGAGGTTGGTGAAGTCGGCGATCAGTTGCAGCACCGAGCGGACCTCGATGTCCTGGAAGTTCAGCGAGAGCTTTTCGCCGTTATAGGCCGAGCGCTCGGTGTTGCGTTTCTGCTGATCGCCCGAAGTCATCGGCCTGACGCTTACCGTAAGCTTGTTGTCCGTCTGGTAGGTCGAGTAATCGAAGGTGCCGCCGGGCTCGATGGTGACGATGGCCTTGCCGGACTCCGCCCGGGCGCTGACGAATTGCACGGGGGTGGCAAAATCCTTGACGTCCAGCCTGACCCGCAAGGGCTCTGGCAGGCGAGCCTTGGCGAAGGTAAGGACGAGCTTTCCATCGCGCTCCTGGATATCCGGGCTCATTCCCGAGTCGGAGAGGTCGATCAGTACATTACCCTCGCCCTGCTCGCCGCGCTGGAAATCCACGCTGCGAATCGACCGACCCGCGGAAGGCGCGGCCCTGGTCCGCCCGGACGCGACAGCCGGCTGCCCCGGTGCACTCTGCGCCGCCCCCTGGCCGATCACCACAAACAGCTGATTGCCGGCGACCCGAGTGCTGTAGGGCGCCAGCGCGACCAGGTTGACGACAACCCGGGTACGCTGCCCCGATTCGACCACCGTCACGCTGCGTGCATTGCCATTGCCCAGGTCGCGGCTCTTGTTCGCCAGCTGGCTGACGACGCCCGGCAGATCGAGGGCGATCCGCGCCGGCTGGTCGGTGGTATAACCCCGCGGCTCGGGTATCGGCCCATCGAAGGTGAGTTTCAACTCCAGGCGATCCCCCGGCAGTGCCGCGACATCCAGGGCCTTGAGGCTGGCCGCCATGGCCATCGGTGAAAGCAGCGCCATCCATAGCGCAATACCGAAGGCTGAAAAAATCCTGTTCATGATGCGAGTTCCACTATGAGTGTTCTTTTAATGGAATGGTCCGTGGTCGCTCCAGCCACGCTCCCGCTCCATCGGGAACAATCTCGACCACGTCGACCTGTGAGTCGCTGATCGCGACAATCCGCCCGTCGTTACGCCCCAGATAATCGCCGACCTTCAGCCGATGTACGCCACCGGCACCGCGCAACAGCGCAAAGAAGCCGGAGGCATTGGAAAGGGTGCCCACCATCTCGAACTGCTCGATGCTGAAGCCCTCGAGATATTGCTTGTTGCGGTTCGGATCCGGCCTGACCGCGGGCGAGCCTGACCGACGTGCCGTCAGGTCCACCCTGACCGCAGGCTGAAACGGGCTGCGCAAGGGGGCGGCGTTATAGGTGAACGCTGGGTAAGACCCGAATGCCGGCATTGGTTCAATCTCACCGGGCGGCCGTAGCCGCACCTCGTTCATGTAGGCATCCAGATCGCTGAAGTCGTCATCGCCGCCACAACCGGCCAGTCCGACAAGGACCAGTCCAAGCGACAAGCCGCGAAGGCGCGTCATGGACGAGGCACCTTGTAGCGGTAAGTCCGGGCCAGAATGTTCATCCGCAGCTTGGAACCGACCTCCGGCGTGACCGGTTTGATCTCGAAGTCATGCAGGGTGACGATTCGCGGCAAGCCGGCCACGCCGCTGACGAAAGTCGCCAGCTCGTGGTACCCACCGGTGACCGTGATCTGGATCGGCAATTCGACGTAGAACGGCTGGACCACCTCCGGCAACAGCTTGATCTCTTCGAACTCCAGCCCACTGCCAAGCCCGGTGCGGCTGATGTCTTCCAGCAACCCCGGCACTTCGGTATCGCTGGGCAGCTGGCGCAGCATGAGGTCAAAGGCGGTTTCCATGGCCTTCATCTGTTCGGTGTAGGGCCCCAGGTTGGCCACCAGGCGCGCCTTGCTGGCGAACTGCTGTTTCAGCACGGCCTCGTCCGCCCGGCGCTGGTCGAGTTGCAGCAACAGCTCCTTGAGGTACAGGTTGTAGCCGAGGGCCAGCACCAGCAGCATGACCAGCGCCGCGACCACGCCTTTGACCAGCACCGGCCACGCCCCCATGTTGCTCATTTCCAGCTCGCCGAGATCGACCCGGCGCATCTGCGCCCACCCGCCGGAAAGGCTCATTGCCCGCCCTCGTCCATGGTGGGCCGGGTCTGATGGACGGTCAGCTGAAACACATTGACCTGGTCGGCGTTGTCCGCCCCGGCGGCCTTGACCTCCGTCAGGCTGGGCGCATCGAACCAGTCCGAAGCGTCCAGGTTGCGCATCAGGTCCGAAACACGATGGTTCGATTCGGCCGCCCCGGTGATGGAAAGAGTCTGCCCGCTCATCCTGACATCGGTGAAATACACCCCGTCCGGCAAGGTGCGGGCCAACTGGTCGAACACCCGCGCGCTGGTGGAGCGATTGCCTTGCAGGTCCTGGATGATCTTCATCCGTTCCACCAGTTGCTCGCGATGCAGCTTCAGCTCGCCGATCTTGGCGATCCGCTGATCGAGCAAGGTGATTTGAGCGCCTACGTGATTGTTGCGCGCCAGTTGCCTGTCAATCGCCCGGTCGATGATCCTGTCGCCCGCAAACAGCGCACCCAGGGCCACCGCCGCAGCCGCCACCAGGGCCAGGAAAAAGTGGCGACGCCGCTGTTCGCGTCGCACCTCGCGCCAGGGAAGAAGATTGATCCGCGCCATCAGTCGAAACTCCGCAAGGCCAGCCCACAGGCGATCATCAAGGATGGAGCCTCGCTGGCCAGGGCCGCGGCGTCGACCTTGCCGCCGATACTCATGCCAGCGAAGGGGTTGGCGACCAGCACGGGCAAGCCCAGGCGCTGCTCGATCAACGGCGCAAGTCCCGGAACCGAGGCGCTGCCGCCCGCCAACAGGATGGAGTCGACCTGGCGCTGCGGGCCGGAGGCCTGGAAAAACTGCAACGAGCGCGAAACCTGTTGCACGACCGCCTCCTGAAAGGGTTGCAGCACCTCACTGGCGTAATCGTCCGGCAGGCCGCCCTGTTTTTTTGCCAGGCCGGCCTCTTCTTTCGACAGCCCGTAACGACGCTGGATGTGCTCGGTCAGTTGGTGCCCACCAAACAGTTGCTCGCGGGAATAGATGATCTGCCCTTCATGCACGACGCTCAGGGTGGTCAGGGTGGCTCCGATATCGACCAGCGCCACAGTCCGGGCAACCGACGAGCCGGCTGCCAGGGCGAACGAGCGCTCCAGCGCGCAGACTTCCAGGTCCACCACCCGCGCCGTCAGCCCGGCGAGCTCCAGCGCCGCCTCGCGAACTTCGATGTGTTCCTTGCGGCAGGCCGCCAACAGCACATCGACGCGCTCGGGATTGCGCGCCGAATAGCCGAGGACATCGAAATCGATGGCGGCCTCATCCAGCGGATAAGGAATGTACTGATCGGCGTCGACCTTGAGCTGGCTCTCCCGATCATCATCGCAAAGCCCGGCCTCCATCTCGATGACCTTGCTGATCACCGCCGAGCCGGCCATCGCCAGCGCCGCGTGCTTCGCTCCCGGCCGGGCCCTGGCCAGCAGGCGAGACAAGGCATGCCCCACCCCTTCGGGCTCGACGATGTTTTTTTCGACCACGGCGTTGGCCGGCAACGGTTCCACCCCATAGGCCTCGACCCGAAAACGGCCGCCGACACGACTCAACTCAAGAAGCTTGACCGAGGTGGAGCTGATATCGATCCCCAGGAGGGAACTCGCCTTTTTACTGAAGAGTCCTAGCACTACCAATTCCCTATGACTATCCGTGACTTACGGACTCTGGAATGTCCATTGCGTTCAATCACCCCGTCTTGACAGACGGGCAAATGACGATCTCTACGGAAAAATGCTTATAATGCCCAGCGATTTTTCCGCGATTTATCTGCTGCGTGAGCCGATTCCTGACTGTGAATACCTGACGCCTAATTCATTCCTTTCTCTGGAAATCCAAAAGCCTTGATTCGTCTGCTGAAGTTTTTCGGGTGGTCCATCGTCGCTGTGTTCTGCGGGCTGCTCCTCGCTCTCTCCGGCGCGTTTCTCTATCTTAGTCCTGGGTTACCGTCGGTAGAGGCGCTCAGAAGTATCCAGTTGCAGATTCCCCTGCGGGTGTACAGCAGCGACGGCAAGTTGATCGCAGAATTCGGCGAAATGCGCCGCACTCCGATCCGTTTCGCCGACATTCCCCCCAACTTCATTAATGCGTTACTAAGTGCTGAAGACGACAATTTCGCCAACCACTACGGCGTCGACCCCAGCAGCCTGATGCGCGCCGCGACCCAACTGGTCAAGAGCGGGCACATCCAGTCCGGCGGCAGCACCATCACCATGCAAGTGGCGAAGAACTTCTTCCTGAGCAGCGAACGCAGCTTCTCGCGCAAGACCACCGAGATCCTCCTGGCCCTGCAAATCGAGCGCCAACTGACCAAGGACGAGATCCTCGAGCTGTACGTCAACAAGATCTACCTGGGTAACCGCGCCTACGGCATCGAGGCCGCCGCACAGGTGTACTACGGCAAGTCGATTCGCGATGTCAGCCTGGCGCAGATGGCCATGATCGCCGGCCTGCCCAAGGCACCGTCGCGCTTCAACCCGCTGGCCAACCCGGCGCGCAGCAAGGAGCGCCGCGACTGGATCCTCGGGCGCATGTACAAGCTCGGCAAGATCAGCGAGGCCGATTACCAGGCCGCCGTGGCCGAGCCGTTGAACGCCAGCTATCACGTACCGACACCGGAAGTGAACGCGCCGTACGTTGCCGAAATGGCCCGCGCCGAGATGGTCGGTCGTTATGGCAGCGACGCCTACACCGAAGGTTTCCGCGTCACCACCACGGTACCGAGCGACCTGCAGGAAATGGCCAACACCGCCGTCCACGAAGGCCTGATCACCTACGACCAGCGCCATGGCTATCGCGGCCCCGAATCGCGCCTGCCCGGCAAGACCCACGCCGCCTGGGCCCAGGAACTGACCAAGCAACGCAGCATCAGCGGCCTGGAGCCGGCGATCGTCACCCAGGTCGACAAGAACGGCCTGCAGGTACTGACCCGCACCGGCGAAGAGCACGTGGGCTGGGACAGCATGAAATGGGCGCGTCCGTTCCTCAACACCAATAGCATGGGCGCAGCCCCCAGGCAGCCGAGCGATGTCGCCCAGGTCGGCGACCTGATTCGCGTGCAGCGCCAGGCGGACAACTCGCTCAAGTTCCGCCAGATCCCGGTCGTTCAGGGCGCGCTGGTGTCCCTCGATCCGCAAAACGGCGCCATTCGCTCACTGGTGGGCGGTTTCGCCTTCGAGCAGAGCAACTACAACCGTGCACTGCAGGCCAAGCGCCAGCCCGGTTCCAGCTTCAAGCCGTTCGTCTATAGCGCCGCACTGGACAATGGCTACACCGCCGCCAGCCTGGTGAACGATGCGCCGATCGTGTTCGTCGACGAATACCTGGACAAGGTCTGGCGCCCGAAAAACGACACCAACACCTTCCTCGGCCCGATCCGCATGCGCGAGGCACTGTACAAGTCGCGCAACCTGGTTTCGATCCGCCTCCTGCAAAGCCTGGGCGTGGACCGCACCATCGACTACATCAGCAAGTTCGGCTTCAACAAACAGGACCTGCCGCGCAACCTGTCGCTGGCCCTGGGCACCGCGACCCTGACTCCGATGGAGATCGCCACCGGCTGGAGCGTGTTCGCCAACGGCGGCTACAAGGTCACGCCGTACATCATCGACAAGATCGAAAGCCGCAACGGCGAAACCCTGTTCACCGCCAACCCGCCGAGCGTACCGACTGGCGACGCGGCCAGCAGCGGGATCGCGGCACCGACAGAACAGGGCTTCACGGTGAACAATGTCCCGGGCGAAACCCCGAGCCAGGCTCCCGCTCCTGTACAGGCACCTGCGGTGGCCGAACGCATCATCGACGGGCGTACCACCTACATCCTCAACAGCATGCTGGAGGACGTGATCAAGCTCGGCACCGGGCGACGCGCCCTGGCCCTGGGCCGCACCGACCTGGCCGGCAAGACCGGGACCACCAACGAGTCCAAGGACGCCTGGTTCTCCGGCTACAACGCCGACTACGTGACCACGGTCTGGACCGGTTTCGACCAGCCGGAAAGCCTGGGCCGCCGCGAGTACGGCGGCACCGTGGCCCTGCCGATCTGGATGAGCTACATGGGCGCCGCCCTCAAGGACAAGCCGGCCCACACCCAGGCCGAGCCGGAAGGCATTCTCAGCCTGCGGGTCGATCCGGTCAGCGGCCGCGCCGCGACACCGGGCACGCCGAACGCCTACTTCGAACTGTTCAAGAGTGAAGACACACCGCCTTCGGTCAACGAACTGGGCAATGGCTACGCCCCAGGCAGCCCGCTGCCAGCGGACGAGTCGGCGCCGATCGATCTCTTCTAGAGCAGCGCAAGCTGCAAGCCTCAAGCTGCAAGAAAGAGCGACATCGCCTTTCTCTTGCGACTTGAGGCTTGAAACTTCCCCATAAAAAAACCCGGCTCGAAGGCCGGGTTTTTCTTTTTCATGGGCTGCTATTAGCCGTTGAACACGTCGTCCACGCTTTTCAGCGGGTAGTTCTTCGGATATGGCAGGGTCGCCACGCCGGTCTCGATCGCGGCCTTGGCCACGGCGTCGGAGATCACGGTGATCAGACGGGCATCCATTGGCTTTGGAATGATGTACTCGCGACCGAATTCCAGCTTGATGCCGCCGTAGGCGTCGCACACTTCCTGAGGCACCGGCAACTTGGCCAGTTCGCGCAGGGCGTTGGCCGCGGCCACTTTCATTTCTTCGTTGATGCGCTTGGCGCGAACGTCCAGGGCACCACGGAAGATGAACGGGAAGCCCAGTACGTTGTTGACCTGGTTCGGGTAGTCCGAACGGCCGGTGGCCATGATCACGTCGCTACGGGTGGCGTGCGCCAGTTCCGGGGCGATTTCCGGATCAGGGTTCGAGCAGGCGAACACGATCGGGTTGGCAGCCATGGAGCTCAGGCCTTCGGCGCTCAGCAGGTTCGGGCCGGACAGGCCAACGAACACATCTGCACCTTTCAGGGCGTCAGCCAGGGTGCGCTTGTCGGTAGCGTGGGCGAAGACCGCCTTGTACTGGTTCAGGTCGTCACGCTCGGAGTGGATCACGCCGGTACGGTCGACCATGAAGATGTTTTCGATCTGGGCGCCCATGCTCACCAGCAGCTTCATGCAGGAAATGGCGGCGGCACCGGCGCCCAGGCAGACGATCTTTGCGTCCGACAGGGTTTTGCCAGCGATTTCCAGGGCGTTGATCATGCCGGCCGCGGTCACGATAGCGGTGCCGTGCTGGTCATCGTGGAATACCGGAATGTCGCACTGCTCGATCAGGGCGCGCTCGATCTCGAAGCACTCTGGCGCCTTGATGTCTTCCAGGTTGATGCCACCGAAGGTGATGGAGATGCGCTTGACGGTGTCGATGAAGGCTTGCGGGCTTTCGGAGTCGACCTCGATGTCGAAGACGTCGATGCCGGCGAAGCGCTTGAACAGCACACCCTTGCCTTCCATCACCGGCTTGGAAGCCAGCGGGCCGAGGTTACCCAGGCCGAGAATCGCGGTGCCATCGGAAATGACTGCAACCAGGTTGCCCTTGCCGGTGTATTTGTAGGCCAGTTCAGGATCGCGGGCGATTTCGCGTACTGGTTCGGCTACGCCGGGGCTGTAGGCCAGCGACAGGTCGCGGGCGGTAGCGGTGGCCTTGGTGAGCTCGACACTCAGTTTCCCTGGACGGGGATTGGCGTGATATTCGAGAGCGGCAGTTTTCAGATCAGACATGTGGGCATTCCGCTTTTTACTGTTGGACAGACGGACCGCCGAGGATACGCGTGTCGCAAAGTCCCTACAAGACTGACCGGTCACCCCTGTCAAGGCCCGCAGGCTACGACTTTGGGCCAAGAGCCACGGAACACAAGGGGTAGACTGTTCACAATCGAAATAAAAAATGTCTACAATTTTTTATTTATTGAACCAGCTGGAACATTCCGGGATGGGTCAGCGGCAACATCCAGCGCGCCTGACCCGATTTCAAGCCACCCTTGCGCGAACGGTCGAGCACCCAGCCGCGCGCCTCGATCCGCTGCCCCGGCAGGCGATCCAGCTGCGCAACATCGAATTGGCCAAGCAGATTGGGTGCAATGCGCAATACAACCGAATCCTGCAATTCGATCCAGACGCCGCCCCGATTGCGCTGCACCTTGCTCACCCGGCCACTGAGCAGGGCAAAACCGGAGGCCTTTATCTGATCCGCTTTCAGCACAGACGATTGCCGCCACAGCCCCAACCGGGCCTGGCGAGCCCTACGCTCGGCGGCTTGCTGGCAGTTGAACAAATCGACGTTCGGCGCTACCGCCACCTGGTATCCCAGGCCTTCGGCAAGCAATTGCGCCTCAAGGTTGGTGCCATCGGCGCCATAGACATGGGCCAGGGTTCGCCCATAGTGATCTTTGCTTTCCCGACCGGGAAGCAGACCGACCCGGCCGTTGCTGGCCTTCACCAGCGCCTGCAGGCGCTGGCGGGCGGCAACCGCGAACGGCTCGTCGGTGCGGCCTTTCTTGCCCAGTTCCGGCGCATTGAGGCCGATCATGCGCACGCTGCGGCCATCGGTGAGGCGCAAGGTGTCGCCATCGACCACCCGCTGGACCTGCACGGAGGCCAGCCCAACCGGCACCGGGCAGAACGCCTGGGCGCTGGAGAGCCAAATCGCGGACATAAAAAAGGCGCCCGCAAGGGACGCCTTTTTCATCAGCGAGGAGAAGCTGAAACAGCTTTCCAGACCGATCAGCCTTAGGCCTTTTTCGCGCCGAAAGCGCCGAAACGATCGGCGAACTTCTGAACGCGGCCGCCGGTATCCAGAGTCTTCTGCTTACCGGTGTAGAACGGGTGGCATTCGTTGCAAACGTCGATCGCCAGCGGCTTAGCGAAGGTCGAACGAGTTTCGAACTTGTTGCCGCAGCTGCAGGTTACGGCAACTGCTGGGTATTCTGGATGGATATCGGCTTTCATGGTGTCTTCCTCAGGCTAGCGTGCCGCCACCCAACACTATTGTTGAATACCGCACGTAATTAGGCCGCGGATTCTACCAGACCTTTGCGATCACGCAAGCTGTCCCTTACACCGACCGTCTGCTAGGCTCCGGGCCTTCTTCACCGCCCGCTCAATGAGATTTCCCCGCGTGCCCGACGCCATTTTGCGCCTCGCCCTGCCCTCCCCGCTGCGCCGCCTGTTCGATTACCGGGCCCCTGCCGGCGTACTGCGTACCCAGTTGCATCCGGGCATGCGCCTGCGAGTGCCATTCGGTCGCCGGGAAATGATCGGCATCCTGGTCGAGGTCACGGACAGCAGCGAAGTCCCGGCCGAGAAACTCAAACCGGCACTGGCCCTGCTGGACGCCACCCCGCCACTGCCGCCCGCGCTGTTCAAACTGTGCCTGTGGACCGCGCAGTACTACCAGCACAGCCTCGGCGACACCCTGAGTTGGGCGCTCCCGGTCCTGCTGCGCCAGGGCGAGCCGGCCGAGGCCCGGCAGGAACGCTTCTGGTCAGTCAGCCCGGGTGCCAGTCTCGACGATCCACGCATCGCCCGCGCCCCGCGCCAGCGTGAAGCCCTGGCGACCCTGGCCCAGCATCCTCACGGCGTCGCTCACCAATTGCTGAGCAAGCTGATGCTGAGCAAGGACAGCCTGGACCTGTTGCTGGCCAAGGACCTGGTGCAGGTGGAAGTCCGCCGGCATGCCCCGGGCGAGCGCCACGAACATTGGCTGGCCCAGCCGGAACTGCCGCTCAACAGCGAACAGCGCGCCGCGCATGAGGCCATCCGCTCCGGCTTCGGCAGCTATCACGCCTTCCTGCTGGCCGGGGTCACCGGCAGCGGCAAGACCGAGGTCTATCTGCAACTGATCCGCGAAACCCTGGAAGCCGGCAAGCAGGCGCTGGTGCTGATCCCGGAGATCAACCTCGGGCCGCAGACCCTGGCGCGTTTCGAGCAACGCTTCAACGCGCGCATCGCCCTGCTGCACTCGGCGGTCAACGACCGCGAGCGCCTGGATGCCTGGCTGGCGGCCCGCGACGGCGAGGCCGACATTATTATCGGCACCCGCTCGGCGCTGTTCACGCCGATGAAGAGCCCCGGGCTGATCATCATCGATGAAGAACACGACGGCTCCTATAAACAGCAGGAAGGCCTGCGCTACCACGCCCGCGACCTGGCCCTGGTCCGCGCCCGCCAGGAAAACATCCCTATCGTGCTGGGCTCCGCCACCCCGTCGATGGAGAGCCTGCACAACGCCTACACCGGCCGCTATGGCCTGTTGCGCCTGAACGAACGGGCTGGTGGTGCCAAGCAGCCGCGCTTCCTGCGCCTGGACGTGAAGAGCCGGCCGCTGGACAGCGGTATTTCCGGCCCCATGCAACAAGCCATCGGCCAGACCCTGGCGGCAGGCCAGCAGGTGCTGGTGTTCCTCAATCGCCGCGGCTTCGCGCCGACCCTGCTGTGCCATGACTGCGGCTGGATGTCCGAGTGCGAACGCTGCGACGCACGAATGACCGTGCACCAGCGCTACGGCGAGCTGCGCTGCCATCACTGCGGCCACTCCGAACGCGTACCGCGCAATTGCCCGCAATGCGGCAAGGTTGACCTGCGCCCGGTCGGCGCCGGTACCGAGCGCGCCGAAGAGCGGCTGGCGATCCTGTTCCCGGACTACCCGGTACTGCGGGTCGACCGCGACAGCACCTCGCGCAAGGATGCGATGAACCAGTTGTTCGCCACCATCCAGAAGGGCCAGCCCTGCATCCTCGTCGGCACCCAGATGCTCGCCAAGGGGCACCACTTTCCGCGGGTGACCCTGGTCTCGATCCTCGATGCCGACGGCGGCCTGTTCTCCGGTGACTTCCGCGCCAGCGAACGCATGGCGCAGTTGATCGTCCAGGTCGCTGGCCGCGCCGGGCGGGCCGAAGAGCCGGGCAAGGTGATCATCCAGACCCACCTGGCCGACCATCCGCTGCTGGTGCAGCTGACCGAACAGGGTTACTTCGCCTTTGCCGAACAGGCCTTGAGCGAACGCCGCGCCGCCGGCCTGCCGCCGTTCGCCCACCTGGCGCTGCTGCGCGCCGAGGCCCACAAGCCAGGGCAGGCCGAAGGTTTCCTCGACGAGGCCTGCAGCGAAGCCGAGCGTTTGCTGGCAGAGATGAACCAGGGCGGTATCGAGTTGCTGGGGCCGGTACCGGCGCCCATGGAGCGCCGCGCCGGGCGTTATCGCGCGCAACTGCTGTTACAGGCCAATGCCCGGGCGCCGCTGCACAAGCTGCTGAGCCACTGGCTGCTGGTCCTGGAACAGATGCCCAGCGGGCGCCAAGTACGCTGGTCGCTGGATGTTGACCCTGTGGACCTGTATTGATAGAAAAACCGCCATCTCAGGCAAGCGCGCCTCTGTAGGCGCAAGGCTTGCCCGCGAGATGGCCCGAATAGCCACCGCATATCCACAAGCGGCCCGCTATAGTTGGCAAGCCCGTCTTCGCAACGGATAATGCCCAGTTTTTCCACCTGCGCATCGAAGCGCCGCCGCGCCAGCGGTTGAAAGAGAAGACCATGAAAGACACCATTCGCCAGCTCATCCAGCAAGCCATCACCCAACTCGTCACCGAAGGTGTGTTGCCAGAAGGCCTGACGCCGGCGATCCAGGTAGAAAACTCCCGCGACAAGACCCACGGCGACTTCGCCAGCAACATCGCCATGATGCTGGCCAAGCCGGCCGGCATGAAACCACGCGACCTGGCGGAAAAGATCATCGCCGCCCTGCCTGCCGACGAGCAGGTCAGCAAGGCCGAGATCGCCGGCCCCGGCTTCATCAACTTCTTCCAGAACACCCAGGCCCTGGCCACCCGCCTGGACGCCGCCCTGGCCGACACCCACCTCGGTGTACGCAAGGCTGGCGCGTTGCAGCGCACCGTGGTCGACCTGTCGGCCCCGAACCTGGCCAAGGAAATGCACGTCGGCCACCTGCGCTCGACCATCATCGGCGACGGCGTGGCGCGGGTCCTGGAGTTCCTCGGCGATACCGTGATCCGCCAGAACCACGTGGGCGACTGGGGCACCCAGTTCGGCATGCTGATGGCCTACCTGCAGGAAAACCCGTACACCCGCGACGAGCTGTCGGACCTGGAGAACTTCTACCGCGCCGCCAAGCAGCGCTTCGACGAATCCGAAGAGTTCGCCGACCGTGCCCGCGGCCTGGTGGTCAAGCTGCAGGCCGGTGACCCGGACTGCCTGGAGCTGTGGACCAAGTTCAAGGACATCTCCCTGTCCCACTGCCAGAAGATCTACGAACTGCTGAACGTCAAACTGACCATGGCCGATGTGATGGGCGAAAGCGCCTACAACGACGACCTGATCAACGTGGTCAACGACCTCAAGGCCAAGGGCATGCTGGTCGAGAGCAACGGCGCCCAGTGCGTGTTCCTCGACGAGTTCAAGAACGCCGAAGGCGAGCCGCTGCCGGTGATCATCGTCAAGGCCGACGGCGGCTACCTGTACGCCACCACCGACCTGGCGGCCGTGCGCTACCGCAGCGGCAAGCTCAAGGCCGACCGTGCGCTGTACTTCGTCGACCAGCGTCAGGCCCTGCACTTCCAGCAAGTGTTCGCGGTGGCCCGCAAGGCCGGCTTCGTGACCCACCCGATGGAAATGGAGCACATGGGCTTCGGCACCATGAACGGCGCCGACGGCCGTCCGTTCAAGACCCGCGACGGCGGCACGGTGAAGCTGATCGACCTGCTGACCGAAGCCGAAGAACGCGCCTACAGCCTGGTCAAGGAAAAGAACCCGGAATTGGCCGAAGCGGACCTGCGCAACATCGCCAAGGTGGTGGGCATCGACTCGGTGAAATACGCCGACCTGTCCAAGCACCGCACCAGCGACTACAGCTTCAACTTCGACCTGATGCTGAACTTCGAAGGCAACACCGCGCCTTACCTGCTGTACGCCTACACCCGCGCCGCCGGTGTGTTCCGCAAGCTGGGCAAGGACTTCAGCGAAGTACAGGGCCAGATCAGCCTGGAAGCCGCCCAGGAACTGGAGCTGGCGGCCAAGCTGGCGCAGTTCGGCGAAATACTGAACAACGTGGCCGACAAGGGTACGCCGCACATCCTGTGCACCTACCTGTACGACGTGGCCGGGCTGTTCTCCAGTTTCTACGAGAACTGCCCGATCCTCAGTGCCGAATCGCCGACGCAGATGCAGAGCCGCTTGCGCCTCACCGAGCTGACCCGTCGTACCCTCAAGCAAGGTCTGGAGTTGCTGGGCCTGAAAGTTCTGGAGCAAATGTAAGTTGGCTGCCAAGAAAAAACCTGCACCCAAGCGTGGCGCCAGCCGTTACCAAGCTCCTGCAAAGCAACCGATCCCGGGTTGGTTGTGGATGGCCATCGGCCTGGCCGTGGGCGCCTTCATCGTGTTCCTGATGAAGCTGGAGCCAGGCAAGGGCGGTGACAGCGTCAAGCGCGAACGGCTGGAGCAACAGAAAACCACCAAGATCGCCGAGGCCAACAAGACCCCGCCGAGCCCACAGCAACCGGTGAAGCCGAAGTACGACTTCTATACCCTGCTGCCGGAATCGGAAGTGATAGTGCCGCCGGAAGCCGTACCGGAAAAAACCCTGCCCACGCCGCAGACCGCACCAGTGGTTCCGACCACCCCGGTGACCCCGGCTGAAGCGGCGAAGATCGACACCGCGCGGGCCCAGGCCGCCCTGGCCGGCATCACCCCGCCGCCCGCCCCACCCGTGGCCCAGGTGGCGAAGGCCGCGCCGGTGACCAAGTTCTTCCTGCAGGCCGGTTCGTTCCGCAAGCAGACCGATGCCGACAAGGTCCGCGCGCAGATCATCCTGTTGGGGCAATCGGTGTCCGTCGAGTCCGGCACCGTCAAGGACGAGACCTGGTACCGCGTACTGGTCGGCCCGTTCAGCAACCGCGAACAGCTGACCACCGCGCAGAAGCAACTGGCCGGCGCCGGCTTCAGCAACCTGCTGTTACAACAGCGCCAGAGCCGCTAAAGCGACCGATCGCGAGCAAGCTCGCTCCTACAAGGCCTGCGCCAGACCTGTAGGAGCGAGCTTGCTCGCGATGGCATCCTCATTGACACCGCCTCCCCGGCAGCAAAGACCGCTCGTCCCACAACCCCCGCCGCAGTTGAAAAACCCCACGCCACCCCCATATGAGTTTCCATCAGGGCATTTTCGCCCCGCAGCGTGGAGACTCTCCCCTTGACCACCATCGTTTCAGTCCGCCGCCACGGCAAAGTCGTCATGGGCGGCGACGGCCAGGTTTCCCTCGGCAACACCGTGATGAAAGGCAACGCGAAAAAGGTTCGTCGCCTGTATCACGGCCAGGTCATCGCCGGCTTCGCCGGGGCCACGGCAGACGCCTTCACTCTGTTCGAGCGTTTCGAAGGCCAGCTTGAGAAACATCAGGGGCACCTGGTGCGCGCCGCCGTCGAACTGGCCAAGGAATGGCGCACCGACCGCTCCCTCAGCCGCCTCGAAGCCATGCTCGCGGTCGCCAACAAGGACGCATCCTTGATCATCACCGGCAACGGTGACGTGGTCGAGCCGGAAGAAGGCCTGATCGCCATGGGCTCCGGTGGCGCCTACGCCCAGGCCGCGGCCAGCGCCCTGCTGAAGAAAACCGACCTGTCGGCCCGCGAAATCGTCGAAACCGCCTTGGGCATCGCCGGCGACATCTGCGTATTCACCAACCACACCCAGACCATTGAGGAACAGGATCTCGCGGAATAAGCCTGTTTCGGCCATCGCGCCACGGCATTCATTCTTGCTTGAGGACCGCCAATTACTATGCCCATGACTCCCCGCGAAATCGTCCACGAACTCAACCGCCATATCATCGGCCAGGACGATGCCAAGCGCGCCGTCGCCATCGCGCTGCGTAACCGCTGGCGCCGTATGCAGTTGCCTGAAGAGCTGCGTGTCGAAGTGACCCCGAAGAACATCCTGATGATCGGCCCGACCGGCGTCGGCAAGACCGAGATCGCCCGGCGCCTGGCCAAACTGGCCAACGCTCCGTTCATCAAGGTCGAAGCGACCAAGTTCACCGAAGTCGGTTATGTCGGCCGCGACGTCGAGTCCATCATCCGCGACCTGGCCGATGCCGCGATCAAACTGTTCCGCGAACAGGAAATGACCCGCGTGCGCCACCGCGCCGAAGACGCCGCCGAAGAACGCATCCTCGATGCCCTGCTGCCACCGGCACGCATGGGTTTCAGCAACGAGGACGCCGCCCCGGCCCAGGACTCCAACACCCGCCAGCTGTTCCGCAAGCGCCTGCGCGAAGGCCAGCTGGATGACAAGGAAATCGAGATCGAAGTGGCTGAAGTCAGCGGCGTCGACATTTCCGCGCCACCGGGCATGGAGGAGATGACCAACCAGTTGCAGAGTCTCTTCGCCAACATGGGCAAGGGCCAGCGCAAGAACCGCAAGCTCAAGATCAAGGACGCGCTCAAGCTGATCCGCGACGAAGAAGCCAGCCGCCTGGTCAACGACGAGGAACTCAAGGCCAAGGCCCTGGAAGCGGTCGAACAGCACGGCATCGTGTTCATCGACGAAATCGACAAGGTTGCCAAGCGCGGCAACTCCGGTGGCGTCGACGTCTCTCGCGAAGGTGTCCAGCGCGACCTGCTGCCGCTGATCGAGGGCTGCACCGTCAACACCAAGCTGGGCATGGTCAAGACCGACCACATCCTGTTCATCGCTTCCGGCGCGTTCCACCTGAGCAAGCCGAGCGACCTGGTGCCCGAGCTGCAAGGCCGCCTGCCGATCCGCGTCGAGCTCAAGGCGCTGTCGCCGGAAGACTTCGAGCGCATTCTCAGCGAGCCTCACGCCTCCCTGACCGAGCAATACCGCGAGCTGCTGAAAACCGAAGGCCTGGCCATCGAGTTCCAGGCGGACGGTATCAAGCGCCTGGCGGAGATCGCCTGGCAGGTCAACGAGAAGACCGAGAACATCGGCGCCCGTCGCCTGCATACCCTGCTCGAGCGCTTGCTCGAAGAGGTGTCGTTCAGCGCCGGCGACCTGGCCAGCGCCCACAACGAAGAGCCGATCCGCATCGACGCCGCCTACGTCAACAGCCACCTGGGCGAATTGGCGCAGAACGAAGACCTGTCCCGTTATATCCTGTAACGAGCACATCCCCGTGGCAGCGAGCAAGCTCGCCGCCGCGGGGATTCCTTGTACAGACGGACCGCAGGCTGCCCCATGACCACTCGACTTCCCACCGCCATCAACCTGCACAAAGCCTCGAAGACCCTGACGCTGACCTATGCGCCAGACGAGGTCTATCACCTGCCCGCCGAATTCCTGCGGGTGCACTCCCCCTCCGCCGAGGTCCAGGGCCACGGCAAACCCATCCTGCAATTTGGCAAGATCGGCGTCGGCCTGAGCAAGGTCGAACCGGCGGGCCAGTACGCACTGAAACTGACCTTCGACGACGGGCATGACAGCGGCCTGTTCACCTGGGACTACCTGTACCAGTTGGCAGTGCGCCAGGACGATCTGTGGAAGGATTATCTTGCCGAACTTCAAGCCGCCGGAAAGTCCCGCGACCCAAATGAATCTATCGTCAAGCTGATGCTCTAGATCAGACCTCTGACGCTTTAGAGGGCATTTTCTAGATTCATCTGTTTGAATGCTGGGCTGCATGGCCAACGATTGGCCTGCTTGCGAAAAAAATTAAACTCGGGTAACCAATGGAGCTGGCAAGTTCCCTGCAGTGTTCTCTGAACAAAAAAGCAGTAATGCAGAATCAACGGTCACCCGAGCAGTAGTACCTGGCATCTTTGCTGTGTGACTACACAGCAGGTCCGGTACTCGTCTCAGGACAATGGAGCGTCGTAGATGAGTAACAAGAATAACGATGACCTGAAACGCCAAGCCTCGGAAAACACTCTGGGCCTGAATCCTGTCATCGGTTTACGTCGGAAAGATCTGCTTACCTCTGCTCGTATGGTGCTGACCCAGGCCATCAAACAACCGCTGCACAGCGCCAAACATGTGGCCCATTTCGGCGTCGAATTGAAGAACGTGATATTCGGCAAATCGACGCTGCAACCGGAGAGCGATGACCGTCGCTTCAACGATCCGGCCTGGAGCCAGAACCCGCTGTACAAGCGTTATCTGCAAACCTACCTGGCGTGGCGCAAGGAACTTCACGACTGGATCGGCCATAGCAACCTCTCCGAACAGGACATCAGTCGCGGCCACTTCGTCATCAACCTGATGACCGAGGCCATGGCGCCGACCAACACCGCCGCCAACCCCGCGGCGGTCAAACGCTTCTTCGAGACCGGCGGCAAAAGCCTGCTCGACGGCCTCTCCCATCTGGCCAAGGACCTGGTGCACAACGGCGGCATGCCGAGCCAGGTCAACATGGACGCCTTCGAGATCGGCAAGAACCTGGGCACCAGTGAAGGCGCGGTGGTATTTCGCAACGACGTGCTGGAACTGATCCAGTACCGCCCGGTGACCGAGCAAGTGCACGAGCGCCCGCTGCTGGTGGTCCCGCCACAGATCAACAAGTTCTATGTCTTCGACCTGAGCCCGGACAAGAGCCTGGCGCGCTTCTGCCTGCGCAACGGCTTGCAGACCTTCATCGTCAGTTGGCGCAACCCGACCAAGGAGCAGCGCGAGTGGGGCCTGTCGACCTACATCGAAGCGCTGAAAGAAGCGGTCGACGTGGTCACCGCCATCACCGGCAGCAAGGATGTGAACATGCTCGGTGCCTGCTCCGGCGGCATCACCTGCACCGCGCTGCTGGGGCACTACGCGGCCCTGGGCGAGAAGAAGGTCAACGCCCTGACCCTGCTGGTCAGCGTGCTCGATACCACCCTCGATACCCAGGTGGCGCTGTTCGTCGACGAGCAGACCCTGGAAGCCGCCAAGCGTCATTCCTATCAGGCTGGCGTACTGGAAGGCCGGGACATGGCCAAGGTCTTCGCCTGGATGCGGCCCAACGACCTGATCTGGAACTACTGGGTGAACAACTACCTGCTGGGCAACGAGCCGCCGGTGTTCGACATCCTGTTCTGGAACAACGACACCACCCGGTTGCCCGCGGCCTTCCACGGCGACCTGATCGAAATGTTCAAAAACAATCCACTGATCCGCCCCAACGCACTGGAAGTGTGCGGTACGCCGATCGACCTGAAACAGGTCACCGCCGACATCTTCTCCCTGGCCGGTACCAACGACCACATCACCCCGTGGAAGTCCTGCTACAAGTCGGCCCAACTGTTCGGCGGCAAGGTCGAATTCGTCCTCTCCAGCAGCGGGCATATCCAGAGCATCCTCAACCCGCCGGGCAACCCCAAGTCGCGCTACATGACCAGCGACGAGATGCCGCCCAGCGCCGACGACTGGCAGGAAAACTCGACCAAGCACACTGACTCCTGGTGGCTGCATTGGCAGGCCTGGCAGGCGGAGCGCTCGGGCAAACTGAAAAAGACGCCGAGCATTCTCGGCAACAAGGCGTATCCAGCGGCCGAGGCGGCGCCGGGTACTTATGTCCATGAACGTTAACCGATAGCAGGCCTGTAGGGTCGAGCCGCTTGCGATCATCCTGCTGCGCAAGCGACTCTCTCCTGCAGGCAACGATTCCACCGACAGGGCCAAGGCATGCCTCAACCGTTCATTTTTCGCACCGTCGACCTGGATGGCCAGACCATCCGCACCGCGGTACGCCCAGGCAAGCCTCACTTGACACCCTTGCTGATCTTCAATGGTATCGGCGCCAACCTGGAGTTGGTGTTTCCATTCGTCCAGGCTCTGGACCCGGACCTGGAAGTCATCGCCTTCGACGTACCGGGCGTTGGTGGCTCATCGACACCGAGCCGACCCTACCGTTTTCCCGGACTGGCCAAGCTGACCACGCGCATGCTCGATTACCTCGACTATGGGCAGGTCAATGTGGTGGGTGTGTCCTGGGGCGGGGCACTGGCCCAGCAGTTCGCCTACGACTACCCCGAGCGCTGCAAGAAACTGGTGCTGGCCGCCACTGCCGCAGGCGCCGTCATGGTGCCGGGCAAACCCAAGGTGCTGTGGATGATGGCCAGCCCGCGGCGCTACATCCAGCCCTCCCATGTGATCCGCATCGCCCCCCTGATCTATGGCGGCTCGTTCCGCCGTGATCCCAACCTCGCCGCCGAACATGCCAGCAAGGTCCGCTCGGCGGGCAAGCTGGGCTACTACTGGCAATTGTTCGCCGGCCTTGGCTGGACCAGCATCCACTGGCTGCACAAGATCCACCAGCCGACCCTGATACTGGCTGGCGACGACGACCCGCTGATCCCGCTGATCAACATGCGCATGCTGGCGTGGCGAATTCCCAACGCCCAGCTGCACATCATCGACGACGGGCATCTGTTCCTGATTACCCGGGCCGAAGCCGTGGCGCCGATCATCATGAAATTCCTCGAGGAGGAACGGCAACGGGCAGTGATGCACCCGCATCCGACACCGTTCAGCGGTACATAGCAAAAAGCATCTGCCGACAGGATCGTCGCGCGCGCAGGATGGTCCAGGACCGACTATGGTGTTTGTCTTGGTGTGCTTGTTGATGGCTTGACGAAGGAGTGTTGAAGCATGCGAGACAAACCAACGGCGGGCTCGTTGCCCACGCCCGCTACCTACATCACAGCCCAGAGTGCCATCACCGGTCTGCGTGGCCGTGACCTGCTGTCGACCCTGCGCAGCGTGGCCACCTACGGCCTGCGCCACCCGGCGCACAGCGCCCGCCACGCCTTGGCGCTGGGTGGCCAATTGGGTCGTGTCCTGCTGGGGGAAACGCTGCACAAACCCAACCCCCAGGACAACCGGTTCTCCGATCCGACCTGGAGCCTGAACCCGTTTTACCGACGCGGCCTGCAGGCCTATCTGAGCTGGCAGAAACAAATCAAAAACTGGATCGACGACAGCGGCATGAGCGCGGACGACCGGGCCCGTGCGCACTTTGCCTTCAACCTGCTCAACGATGCGGTGGCACCGTCCAACACCCTGCTCAACCCACTGGCGATCAAGGAAATCTTCAACACCGGCGGCAACAGCGTGATCCGCGGCATCGGTCATCTGGTCGACGACCTGCTGCATAACAATGGCCTGCCCAGCCAGGTCACCAAACAGGCCTTCGAGGTTGGCAGGAACCTGGCCACCACCCCCGGTTCAGTGGTGTTTCGCAACGAACTGCTGGAACTGATCCAGTACAAGCCGATGAGCGAAAAACAGTACGCCCGGCCCCTGCTGATCGTGCCGCCACAGATCAACAAGTTCTATATCTTCGATCTCAGTCCCGCCAACAGCTTCGTGCAGTTCGCCCTGAAAAACGGCCTGCAGACTTTCATGATCAGCTGGCGCAATCCCGATGTCCGGCATCGCGAATGGGGCCTGTCGAGCTATGTCGAGGCCGTGGAGGAAGCCATGAATGTCTGCCGGGCGATCACCGGCAGTCGTGACGTGAACCTGATGGGTGCCTGTGCCGGCGGCCTGACCATTGCCGCCCTGCAAGGCCACCTGCAAGCCAAGCGACAACTGCGCCGGGTCTCCAGTTCCACCTACCTGGTCAGCCTGCTGGATAGCCAGATAGACAGTCCGGCGACCCTGTTCGCCGACGAACAGACCCTGGAGGCAGCCAAGCGCCGCTCCTATCAACGCGGCGTGCTCGACGGTCGCGACATGGCCAAGGTGTTCGCCTGGATGCGGCCCAACGACCTGATCTGGAATTACTGGGTCAACAACTACCTGCTGGGCAAGGAACCGCCGGCGTTCGACATCCTCTACTGGAACAACGACAACACCCGGCTGCCAGCTGCCTTTCATGGCGATCTGCTGGATTTCTTCAAGCACAACCCGATGAGTCATCCTGGTGGCCTGGAAGTGTGCGGCACGCCGATCGACCTGCAAAAAGTCACGGTCGACAGCTTCAGCGTTGCCGGAATCAACGACCACATCACCCCCTGGGATGCGGTGTATCGCTCAACCCTGCTGTTGGGCGGCGAAAAGCGCTTTGTACTGTCCAACAGCGGGCACGTGCAAAGCATCCTCAACCCGCCAAGCAACCCCAAGGCCAACTACGTCGAAAACGGCAAGCTCAGCAGCGACCCACGGGCCTGGTACTACGACGCCAAGCACGTCGACGGCAGTTGGTGGACGCAATGGCTGGAGTGGATCCAGCAGCGTTCCGGCGCCCAGCGCGAAACCCTGATGACCCTGGGTAACCAGAATTACCCACCGATGGAGGCGGCGCCTGGCACCTACGTGCGCGTCCGCTGAATTTCCCCGCGCCGCGGCCCGAAGGTCGCGGCCTGACTGAACAACCAAGAAGACTGGATGAAAACCCGCGACCGGATACTCGAATGTGCCCTGCAGCTGTTCAACCACAAGGGCGAACCCAATGTCTCGACCATGGAAGTTGCCAACGAAATGGGGATCAGCCCCGGCAACCTCTACTACCACTTTCACGGCAAGGAGCCGCTGGTCCTCGGGCTGTTCGAGCGTTTTCAGAATGAACTGGCGCCCCTGCTCGATCCGCCCGCGGATGTGCACCTGGCGCCCGAAGACTACTGGCTGTTCCTGCACCTGATCGTCGAGCGCCTGGCGCACTACCGTTTCCTGTTCCAGGACCTGTCCAACCTGGCCGGGCGCCTGCCGAAGCTGGCCAAGGGGATTCGCAACCTGCTCAACGCCCTGAAGCGCACCCTGGCCTCGCTGCTGGCCAGGCTCAAGGCGTCGGGGCAACTGGTCAGCGATACCCAGGCGCTGGGGCAACTGGTGGAACAGATCACCATGACCCTGCTGTTCTCACTGGACTATCAGCGCATCCTCGATCGCGAGGGAGAGGTACGAGTGGTGGTCTACCAGATCATGATGCTGGTGGCGCCGCACCTGCTGCCACCGGCGAAACTGGCCACCGAGCAGATGGCCCTGCGTTACCTCGACGAACACGATTGATCGGCACCGCAAACCCCCACAAACAAAAACGCCCGGCCTTTGCAGGCCGGGCGTTTTTTGTATGCCCCGAAAAACTCAGGACTGACTGGTTGGCGTCGCAGGTGCTGGCGCGGCAGTCGGGGTGACGGCAGGGCTTGGCGCCACTGCGGAGTTCGGAGGACTGACCGGTGCTGCCGGCTTGGCGGCAACCGCTGGCTTCGGCGCAGCGGCCTTGGGGGCTGCCGGTTTCTTCACTGCTGGTTTTTTCGCTACCGGTTTCGCAGCGGGTTTGGCGGCAGGTTTTGCCGCTGGCTTGGCAGCTACTGGCTTGGCGGCAGGTTTTGCAGCCGGCTTGGCCGCCGCAGTCTTGGCTGCAGGTTTCGCGGCGGGCTTGGCGGCGGGTTTGGCTGCCGCCTTGGCCGGAGCCTTGGCTGCCGGTTTGGCTGCGGCTTTAGCCAGAGGCTTGGCCGCTGCAGTCTTGGCCGCGATCGGAGCCACCTTGGCACCTGTGAGTTTTTCGATCTGTTTGGTCAGGGTGTCGACCTTGCTGTGCAGCGCCTTGACCTCATTGCGGCTAGGCACGCCCAGACGCGAAATGGCACTGTTCAAGCGCTTGTCGAATGCACCTTCCAGCTCGTCCCACTTGCCCAGCGCGCGGTCCTTGACGCCACTGATGCGCGATTTTGCCGAGCTCGCGGAATCCTTGGCGGCATCGACTTTCTTGCCGACAGCACTCTTGGTGAGCTTCTCGGCTTTCTCGCCATCCTTGACCAGCGACTCGAAAAGCTTGCTGCCGTCAGTGTCGATTTTCGAGTACACGCCTAAACCAGCAAGCCAGATTTTACGGGAGTAGTCTTCGACCTTCCCGATCCACGAGCTGCCTTCTTTTTCAGTATTCTTTTTACCAGCCATCCCGTTCTCCTTAATGTTTACGCGCGACACGTTCGAGCAATGCCGTCAGCTCATCGAGCTTAGCAGAGAGTGTCTCAACGTCATGTTTAGACGGAATGCCGATGCGATTCAAGGCACTTGCGACGCGCGTGTCAAAAGCCCTCTCGACTTTATCCAGCTGCACTTCGACTTTGCCCCTGAGACTGGTGACATCCCCCTTCACGCTATCAATCTGACTGTTGGCGGCCTCAAGTTGTTCAGTCACAACTTTTTTGCCTTTCTTTTCAACAGCTTGACCAGCCTTGACGAGCTCTTGAAAGTACTCGCTGCCTTCCTGGCCGACCTTGGTGTAGGCACCCAGGCCTGCCAGCCAGATCTTGCGGGCATAGGATTTGACTTCGCTCAGAGTGGTTGACGCAGAATCAACTTTTTTCTTCAGAATTGCTTTGGCCATGGTGCACCTCACGCGCAGAAGGTTTGAGGAACTGCCCGCAGGAAAGTGGGCTCAGGCACAAAGTAGTGAGAAAAATTAGAATCGGCACCCTAACCAATGTCATGAAAAAGGTGGCGGGTTATTGGAGATAACCGGCTCGCCAGCAATGTTTTTCCAGGTGTCATGACAACACCCAAGATCACCGGCAAGCCGACTTCGGAGAAAGCGACTCAGACCAGGGCTTTATCCAACGCCTTTTCGATTTCCGACTTGATCATGCCGCTCATGGCGGACATCAACAGGCCCAGCTCGACATCGACCCTGATCGAATCGTCGCCCACCTGCACCGCACCTTTGACCCCCGAACGCTTGAGGTTCAGGGTATCGCCGGACCACTGCGGCTCAAGGCCATACTGATCGGCCAGTTTCTGCGCCAACTGGTCAGCCTTTTCGCGGGCTGCTTCCTTACCCAGGCCGTGGGCACGCTCAACACTTATACGGGCCATCGAATGACTCCTGTTTTATCGGGACTTGCCTTGAGCGTCTTGAGCTGCGCTGCGTCAAAACGCCCCGGCGCTTCACTATCTTACATTCAGCCTTGCCAAGACAAAGACCGCCACCGGGATTAGAATGTCCCGCATTCTCTTTTGGTGACAGCGATATGACTGATCAGCGCAAAGGCAGCGATGCCGAACCCACCACTCACTTCGGCTTCAAAAACGTTCCGGAAAGCCAGAAGGCGGAAAAAGTCGCTGAGGTGTTCCACTCGGTGGCCGCCAAGTACGACCTGATGAACGACGTATTGTCCGGTGGCATGCATCGCCTGTGGAAACGCTTCACGATCGAATTGTCCGGCGTTCGCCCTGGCAATCGCGTGCTGGACATCGCCGGCGGCACCGGCGACCTGACCCGCAAGTTTTCCCATCTGGTGGGTCCTACCGGCCAGGTGGTGCTGGCCGATATCAACGCCTCCATGCTCAAGGTCGGTCGCGACCGCCTGCTCGACAAGGGCGTGGCCGGCAACATCGAGTTCGTTCAGGCCGACGCGGAAAAACTGCCGTTCCCGGACAACCATTTCGACGTCGTGACCATCGCCTTCGGTCTGCGCAACGTGACCCACAAGGAAGATGCCCTGCGCTCGATGCTGCGCGTACTCAAACCCGGTGGCCGCCTGCTGGTGCTGGAATTCTCCAAGCCGACCAACGCACTGATGTCCAAGGTCTACGACGCCTACTCGTTCGCCTTCATGCCACTGGCCGGCAAGCTGATCACCAACGACTCGGAAAGCTATCGCTACCTGGCCGAATCGATCCGCATGCACCCGAACCAGGAAACCCTGAAGTCGATGATGGTCGAGGCCGGTTTCGATCGCGTGACCTACCACAACATGACCGCGGGCATCGTCGCCCTGCACCGCGGCATCAAACCCTGATGTTGTTCAGCGGCCTGCTTGCCAGCGTCGAACACGGCCTCAACCGTGTACTGCGTCTCGACAGCACGGCTTTGCCACGCTTGCAGCATTTGAACGGCAAGGTCATCGCCGTCGATTGCCGCAGCCCGAACGTGCAGCTATTCGTGATTCCCGGCGATGAGGGCCTGACCCTTGCCGCGCATTGGGCCGCCGATGCCGACTGCACCCTGCGGGCGCCGGCCTCGAGCCTGGTGCGTCTGGCCCTGAGCCAGGACAAGACCTCGGTGCTGCACGGTCCCGAAGTCGAGCTGGAAGGCGACAGCGGCGTGCTGCTGGAACTGGCGGCCATCCTCCAGGACCTGGAGCTGGACTGGGAGTACGAACTCTCACGCTGGCTCGGTCCGGTGGCCACCCAGCTGTTCAGTGGCCATATACGCAGCCGCGCAGGCTGGTATCGCCAGGGTTTCGCCAGCCTGAACCAGAACCTCGCCGAGTACCTGGCCGAAGAGTCGCGCACCCTGGTGGGCCAACGCGAAGCCGAAGCCCGCTTCAGCGAGCTGGACCGGGCCAAGCTCGACCTGGAACGCCTCGAGGCGCGCTTCGAGCGCCTTTCCCGATCCCTTGACCCAAGCGATAACGCATGAAGCTGCTTGCCGTCCGCCGTTTGTTGCGCATCCAGCGCGTCGTGATCCGCTACCGCCTCGATGACCTGCTGTTCGCCCTGCCCCTGCCCTGGTTCCTCCTGGCGCTGCGCTACGCCTTGCCCTGGCGCTGGTTCCCACGCAAGCAACTGGAACTGAGCCGCGGTGCGCGCCTGCGCCTGGCCTTGCAGGACCTGGGGCCGATCTTCATCAAGTTCGGACAGATTCTCTCGACCCGTCGCGACCTGCTGCCCGAAGACATCGCCGATGAGTTGATGCTGCTGCAGGACCGCGTGCCGCCCTTCGACTCGAAGAAGTCGGTGACGCTGATCGAAGAGCAACTGGGCAAGAAAATCGGCGATGTGTTCAGCCGCTTCGATATCGAGCCCCTGGCCTCCGCCTCGGTGGCGCAAGTCCACGCCGCCCAGCTCAAGAGCGGCGAAGAAGTGGTGGTCAAGGTCATCCGCCCGGGCCTCAAGCCGGTCATCGCGCAGGATCTGGCCTGGCTGTTCATCCTCGCCCGCGCTGCCGAAAAGGTTTCAGCCGACGCCCGCCTGCTGCACCCGGTGGACGTAGTCAGCGATTACGAAAAGACCATCTACGACGAACTCGACCTGTTGCGCGAAGCGGCCAACGCCAGCCAGCTCAAGCGCAACTTCGAAGGCTCGCCGCTGCTCTACGTGCCGCAGGTCTACTGGGACTGGTGCCGGCCGAAAGTGCTGGTCATGGAACGTATCTACGGGATCCAGGTGACGGACCTGGCCACCCTCGCCGACCAGCGCACCGACATGAAAATGCTCGCCGAGCGTGGCGTGGAGATCTTCTTCACCCAGGTGTTCCGCGACAGCTTCTTCCACGCCGACATGCACCCGGGCAACATCTTCGTCAGCACCGTGCAGCCATGGAGCCCGCAGTACATCGCCATCGACTGTGGCATCGTCGGCAGCCTGACCCCGCAAGACCAGGACTACCTGGCGCGCAACCTGTTCGCGTTCTTCAAGCGCGATTACCGGCGCGTGGCGCAGTTGCACATCGATTCGGGCTGGGTGCCGGCGGAGACCAAACTCAACGAATTCGAAGCGGCGATCCGTACCGTGTGCGAGCCGATCTTCGAAAAACCGTTAAAAGATATTTCCTTCGGCCAGGTACTGATGCGCCTGTTCCAGACCGCTCGCCGCTTCAACATGGAAGTGCAGCCGCAGCTGGTGCTGCTGCAAAAGACCCTGCTGAACATCGAAGGCCTGGGCCGCCAGCTGTACCCGGAGCTGGACCTGTGGAACACCGCCCAGCCGTTCCTCGAACGCTGGATGCGCGAGCGTGTCAGCCCGAAAGCCTTGCTGGGCAACCTGCACAGCCAGGTCGAGCAACTGCCGCACCTGGCCAACATGACCCGCGACCTGCTCGAACGCATGTCCCAGCCCCATGCCCAGGACCCTTCACCGCCCTGGAAACGGCGCAAGGACGACTGGTTCCTGCGTCTTCTCGGCGCGGCGCACCTGGGCGGTGGCGCGATCCTCGCGGCCGGCGGACCGCTGAACGAACTGGGTCACTGGCCGGCCGGCATCATGATGGCCGTGGGCTTGTATCTGGTCGTGCGCCGATAGCCAGCCGGGCTAGCGGCTGGCACACTGTTTCTCATCGCCGAGGCTCGACGAGCATGTCGAGCCCTGTTGTCGGAGTCGAAGATGAAAGATTGGCTGGACGAGATCAAATGGGACGCTGACGGCCTGGTGCCGGCCATCGCCCAGGATCACAAGACCGGGCGCGTGCTGATGATGGCCTGGATGAACCGCGAGGCGCTGAGCCTGACCGCTGCCGAAAACCGTGCCATCTACTGGTCACGTTCGCGTGGCAAGCTATGGCGCAAGGGAGAAGAGTCCGGGCATGTGCAAAAGCTCCATGAAATGCGCCTGGACTGCGATGCCGACGTCATCATCCTGATGGTCGAACAGATCGGCGACATTGCCTGCCACACAGGCCGCCAGAGCTGCTTCTACCGCGTTTATGAAAACGGCGACTGGAAAACGGTCGACCCGGTACTCAAAGACCCGCACGCGATCTATCAAGCAGGACACTGAACATGAGCGATACCCTGACCCGTCTGGCCCAGGTGCTGGAAGAGCGCAAAGGCGCCGCCGCCGACACTTCCTATGTCGCCAGCCTGTACCACAAGGGCCTGAACAAGATTCTGGAAAAAGTCGGCGAGGAATCGGTGGAAACCATCATCGCCGCCAAGGACGCCGCCCACAGCGGCGACTGCAGCGATGTGATCTACGAAACCGCCGACCTGTGGTTCCACACCATGGTCATGCTGGCCCAGCTGGGCCAGCATCCGCAGGCCGTTCTCGATGAACTGGACCGGCGCTTCGGTTTGTCCGGACACGCCGAGAAAGCCTCGCGTCCGTCCGCCTGAACATCATTTAGAGAGGAAACGCAGCATGGGCATTTTTGACTGGAAACACTGGATCGTCATCCTGGTTGTCGTAGTGCTGGTGTTTGGCACCAAGAAACTGAAAAACCTCGGCACCGACGTCGGCGAATCGATCAAGGGCTTTCGCAAGGCCATGAACGACGACGAGAAACCCGCCGAGCCTGGCGTGCCACCGACCGCCCAGCCTGCTCCGCCGGTCCAGCCGCAAAGCGCTCCGCTGAACCAGCCGCACACCATCGACGTGCAGGCACAAAAAGTCGAAGAGCCGACCCGCAAAGACTCGTGAGCACTGACTAATGTTTGGTATCAGCTTCCCTGAACTGCTGCTCGTCGGACTGGTGGCCCTGCTGGTGCTCGGCCCCGAGCGCCTGCCGGGCGCCGCGCGCACCGCAGGCCTGTGGATCGGCCGTTTGAAGCGCAGCTTCAATGCGATCAAGCAGGAAGTTGAACGGGAAATCGGTGCCGATGAAATTCGTCGGCAACTGCACAACGAACACATTCTGTCGCTGGAACAGGAAGCGCGGAAGATCCTCAATCCGACCCAGCAACAGCCGACACCGGTCGAGCCCGTGGCCGAGCAGAGCCTGCATGCGCCCGTCGCGGCGCCTGAAACGCCAGCCAGCGCGACCACGGCCAGCCCCACTGCCGCAACCGCACCGGCCGAACCGGCTGCGCCCGTGACCACGCCTGTCACGCCAGCCCCCCACGACCCTACTTTGCCGCCGCGAGCCCCATGAGCGATATTCCGGAAAACGACCAACATATGCCGCTGGTGTCGCACCTCACCGAGTTGCGCACCCGGTTGCTGCGCTGCGTGGCGGCGATCTTCCTGATCTTCGGCGGGCTGTTCGCCTTCACCCAGCAGATCTACACCATCGTCTCCACGCCGCTGCGCCAATACCTGCCGGCGGGCGCAACGATGATCGCCACCGACGTGGCGTCGCCGTTCCTGACCCCGCTCAAGCTGACGATGATGGTCTCGCTGTTCCTGGCGATCCCGGTGATCCTGCACCAGATCTGGGGGTTCATCGCCCCCGGCCTGTACAAGCATGAAAAGCGCATCGCCGTACCGCTGCTGGTCTCCAGCATCCTGCTGTTCTACATCGGCATGGCCTTCGCCTACTTCCTGGTGTTCCCGCTGATCTTCAAGTTCTTCGCCGCGGCCACCCCGGCCGGCGTGGAAATGATGACCGACATCACCAGCTACCTCGACTTCGTCATGACCCTGTTCTTCGCCTTCGGCGTGGCGTTCGAGATCCCGGTGGCGGTGGTGCTGCTGGTGTGGATCGGCGTGGTCGACGTCGCCTACCTGAAGAAAATCCGCCCGTACGTGATCATCGGCTGCTTCGTGGTCGGCATGATCCTGACCCCGCCGGACATCTTCTCCCAGACCCTGCTGGCGGTACCGATGTGGCTGCTGTTCGAGATCGGCATCCTGTTCGGCAGCCTGATCAGCAAGCGTGGCGACCATCCGGACGACCAGCCGGCCGAAGACCACAACGACCAGCCGCCAGCGACCCAAGCGTGAACCTGCTGCTGCTCGAGGAGGCCGACTTCATCGCGGCCGACCGGGTGATCCTGCGCGATCGCCGCCTGACCCACATGCAGGAAGTCCATCGTGCCGCGGTGGGCGACAGCCTGCGGGTCGGCCGTATCGGCGGCCTGATGGGCTCGGCCGAGCTGCTGCGCCTGGAACCCGGGGAAGCCGAACTGCAAGTCAGCCTCGACCAGCCACCGCCAGCCAAGCTGCCCCTGACCCTGGTGCTGGCCCTGCCCCGCCCGAAAATGCTCCGCCGGGTGCTGCAAACCGTCGCCGCCATGGGCGTGCCCCGGCTGGTGCTGGTGAACAGCTACCGGGTCGAGAAAAGCTTCTGGCAAACGCCTTTCCTCGAACCCGAGGCGATTCGCGAGCAACTGATCCTCGGCCTGGAACAGGCCCGCGACAGCGTGCTGCCGGAAGTGATCATCGAAAAGCGCTTCAAACCCTTCGTCGAAGACCGCCTGCCGGCGCTGGTCGAAGGCACCCGCGGCCTGGTCGGCCATCCCGGCCAATACCCGGCCTGCCCTCGTGGCCTGGATGAGCCGGTGACCCTGGCCATCGGCCCGGAAGGTGGCTGGATCCCCTACGAAATCGACCTGCTGGGCAAGTCCGGCCTGCAACCGGTACAGCTCGGCGAGCGCATCCTGCGGGTCGAAACCGCTGTCACCGCCCTTCTCGCCCGCCTGTTCTAATTAATCCCCACTCCCGCAGGAGCGAGGTTTACCCGCGATGGCTGGGTACCTGACACGGCCCCATCGCGGGCAAGCCTCGCTCCTGCGCTTCAGATTTATTTGATGCAGCCGATAGGCTTTCTACAAAACCTATCAATCGCCCAAGGGAGTTCGCGGCATGTACCGTTGGTTAGCCCAGAGTCTGGGAAATGTGAGCGTCAACCTCAAACTCGGCGTTGGCTTCGGTCTGGTGCTGCTACTGACCCTGCTGATCACCGCGACCGGCTGGCTGGGCCTGGGCCATGTGATCGAGCGCGGCGACAAGCTGGGCTACATCTCCACCCTCAACGAGCGGACCAAGGACCTGCGCATCGCGCGCCTGGACTATGAAATGCGCCGTGGCGAGCAGGGTCCGGGGGCCGTCAGCGAGCTGCTGAGCAAGCTCGACGAAGGCTTGCAAACCGCGCGCAAGATGCTGGAAATGCCTGAAAGCATCGCCATGATCGACCAGCAGATCGCCGCCGTCAGCGAGTACAAGCTGGCCTTCGCCGACATGACCCGCGCCACCGCCAGCCGCGAAGCCGCCCGCGCCAAACTGGGCGCCACCGCCGATAACGCCGTGGCCCGGGTGGCCGAAGTGGAAAAATCCATGCTGCAGGGCGACAGCGTGGCGCAATTCAACAGCGTCATCGACCTGAGCAAGCTGATCCAGCAGGCGCGCTTCCAGGTCCGCGGCTACACCTACAGCGGTAAGGCCGAGGCCGAACAGCCGGCGCTGGACGCCATCGACAACGCCCTGAACAACCTTGCCAGCCTGCCGGCCAAGCTGCCGGAACAGCACCTGGCCAACCTGCAACAGGCCACCGATGCCCTCAAGGGCTATCGCTCCGCGGTCAGCGAGTTTCGCGACTCCCAGGTGGCCAGCGCCGCCGCGCTCAAGCGCATGGCGGCCCAGGGCGATCGCCTGATGGAAGTCAGCAAGCAACTGACCGCCGCGCAAACCCACAAACGCGACAGCGACGCCGCCCGGGCCAGGGGCACCCTGGCCATCGTCACCGCCCTGGCCCTGCTGTTCGGCCTGGCCGCCGCCTGGAGCATCACCCGGCAGATCGTCATTCCGCTGCGCCAGACCCTCAAGGTGGTCGAGCGTGTCGCCTCGGGCGATCTCAGCGAAAACCTGCAGGTCGAGCGTCGCGACGAACTTGGCCAGCTGCAACAGGCCATGCAACGCATGACCCTGAGCCTGCGCGAGCTGATCGGCGGCATCAGCGATGGCGTCACCCAGATTGCCAGCGCCGCCGAGCAACTGTCGGCGGTGACCGAGCAGACCAGCGCCGGGGTCAACAGCCAGAAAGTCGAGACCGACCAGGTCGCCACCGCCATGAATGAAATGGCCGCCACGGTCCAGGAAGTCGCGCGCAACGCCGAAGAAGCCTCGGAAGCCGCGGTCGCCGCCGATCTGCAGGCCCGCGAGGGCGACAAGGTGGTTGGCGAGGCGATCGCGCAGATCGAACGCCTGGCCGCCGAGGTCGGCAACTCCACCGCCGCCATGGGCCACCTGAAGCAGGAAAGCGACAAGATCGGCAGCGTGCTCGACGTGATCAAGTCGGTCGCCCAGCAGACCAACCTGCTGGCCCTCAACGCCGCCATCGAAGCCGCCCGCGCGGGCGAGGCCGGCCGCGGTTTTGCGGTGGTGGCCGACGAGGTGCGCAGCCTGGCGCAGCGCACCCAGAAGTCCACCGAAGAGATCGAGGAGCTGATCGTCGGCCTGCAGAACGGCACCCAGGAAGTGGCCAATATCATGGACAACAGTCGCGACCTGACCGACAGCAGTGTCGAACTGACCCGCCGGGCCGGTGGCTCGCTGGAAAACATCACCCGCACCGTCTCGGCGATCCAGGCGATGAACCAGCAGATCGCCGCCGCGGCCGAACAGCAGAGCGCGGTGGCCGAGGAAATCAACAGAAGCGTGCTGAACGTGCGCGACGTGTCCGAACAGACCTCGGCAGCCAGTGAGGAGACAGCGGCCTCCAGCGTCGAGCTGGCGCGCCTGGGGACCCATTTGCAGACCCTGGTCGGACGCTTCCGGGTCTGACCCAAGGCGGCTACCTCCTGTAGCCGCTGCCGCAGGCTGCGACCGACCCGGGCCGCGTTCGGAGTACGGTCGCAGCGATCTCATGGCCACCCTGTGTTCGGCTGGAGATCGGGAACCAAGGCCCTTCGGGCCTTATCGCAGCCTCGCGGGCTCGGCAGCGGCTACAGAACGTATTTCCAGGCGGATACCGGAAGGATTACAGGACCTGACGCAGGAACGCCTGGGCCCGCGGGTCCTGGGGCGCATCGAAGAACGCCGCTGGCGAGGCGTCTTCCAGCAATTTGCCATGATCGAAGAACAGCACCCGATCCGCCACTTCCCGGGCAAAGCCCATTTCGTGGGTCACGCAGACCATGGTCATGCCTTCCAGGGCCAGGGTTTTCATCACGTCCAGCACTTCGCCGACCATTTCCGGGTCCAGCGCCGAGGTCGGCTCGTCGAACAGCATGACCTTGGGCTCCATGGCCAGCGCCCGGGCGATGGCCACGCGCTGCTGCTGGCCGCCGGAGAGGCGCGACGGGAACTCGTTGGCCTTCTGCGCGATACCGACCTTCTCCAGCAACGCCAGGGCCTTGGCCTCACGCTCCTGCTTGCCGCGCTTGCGCACCACCTTCTGCGCCAGGCAAAGGTTTTCCAGCACGGTCATGTGCGGAAACAGGTTGAAATGCTGGAACACCATGCCAACTTCGCGGCGATAGGCATTCACATCGGTCTTCGGATCGGCCAGCTGCAAGCCGTCGATGCTCACCGAGCCGGAATCGAACTGCTCCAGGCCGTTGAGACAACGCAGGAAGGTCGACTTGCCGGAGCCGGACGGGCCGATCACCACCAGCACTTCGCCCTTGGCCACGCGGGTGGAGACGTTATCCACCGCGCGGACCACCTGGCCCCGGGTGTCGAAGACTTTTACCAGATCGCGGACTTCAATCACTTTGTGCGAGCCTCCGCTCAAGCCGGCTGGCCATCTTCGACAGCGGCAGGTTGATCAACAGGTACAGGGCCGCCACGCAGAACAGGATCTCGAACGGCGAGAACGAGGTGGTAATGACTTCACGCCCGCTCTTGAGCAGCTCGGTGATAGCGATCACCGATACCAGCGAGGTGTCTTTCACCAGGCTGATGAACTGCCCGGCCAGCGGTGGCAGCACGCGTTTGAAGGCCTGTGGCAGTACCACATGGCGCATCGACTGGCTGGCGTTCAGGCCCAGGGAGCGGGCCGCCTCATTCTGGCCACGGGCGATCGACTGAACGCCGGCACGGACGATTTCCGCCACGTAGGCACCGGTGAACAGCGAGAGCGCGGCGATCCCGGCGAACTCGCGGGACAGGTTCAGCACCGTGCCGATGAAGAAATAGAAAATGAAGATCTGCACCAGCAGCGGCGTGCCGCGCACCAGTTCGACGTAGAGGGTCGACAGGTCCCGCAGGGTCGGGTTGTTCGACAGCCGGCAAAGCCCGGTCGCCAGGCCGATGAACAAGCCCAATACCCCGGACACCACTGACAGCCATAAGGTGGTCCACAGCCCCAGCAGCAGCGGCCCGGCCGCCCAGTGACGGGTCACGCCGATCACATCGCCTTCGGCCACATCGTCGCCACGGGCGACTTGCAGGCTGTCCTCGTCGACCGTCAGCAGTTGCTCGCCGCCCGCGTCGTTGCGCAGCGTGACTTCGGCCTTGCCGCCTTTGCGCACCAGCTCGCTGACCGTGGAGATGTCCGCCGCCCGCTGCGATTCCTCGGCCTGGTAGGCGAAGTACTGCGGCACGCGGTTCCAGCGCCATTCGTAGGACATCAGCGAGGTGGCGTAGTACAACGCACCAGCCAGGCCGACCAGCACCAGCACGGTCAGCACGTGCCAGGGCCATTGGGCTTTTTTATGTTTGATCACTTTGCAGGTTCCAGCCGTTTGCAGCGGGGAGGTTCGATATTGCCGATCAGGACGCCATCGCGAGCCGGCTCGCTCCTTATCTGTTCTAGATCTGCCAGATTGGGTGTCGAGAGTCGGCATGGACGATCGCTAGCTCCTAGATTCAAACGATCGTGCTGTAGCAAGGTCTCCATGCCGATCTCTCCTCAACTACGCCCGTACAGTTGCTCGAGCCGACACTCGAAGATAAGGCTGGGCTGCCGAGGAGAACTCTCGACGTCTCAAGACTAGAGGAGATCATCATGGGTTGCATAGGCGCCGGTATCGATGTGAGCAAGGACACTTTGGATGTGAAGGTGGACAAACATGGACCACAACTACACACCTCCAATGATTCGGCAGGATGGCAGCAGGTGATTGCTTGGCTAACGCCATTCGCTCCTCAGCAAGTGGTCCTGGAAGCAACCGGTGGCTATGAGCTGCAAGCGTTGAAGGCGCTCTATGCCGCTGGCTTGCCCATGGTCAGAGTCAATCCTCGACAGGCTCGGGACTTTGCTCGTTCAACAGGCCAGTTGGCGAAAACCGACCGCCTGGATGCTTGCGTCCTTGCCCATATGGCAAGCGTCCTCAAGCTCAATCGCTATCAGCCCCCAAACGAAGAAACTCAGTTTCTGCACGCTTGTCATCGCCGCCGCCAGCAAGTGGTGCAAATGCTGGCGGCAGAAAAGCAGCGGCGACGCCTGACTGAGCAACCGGCCATGCGTTTAATGCTTGAACGCAATATCCAGCGCCTGGAAGCCGACCGAGACGAGCTGGACATGCACATTAGCGAGCAGCTCAAGGGGTCGGTACAGGCCCAGGTGGCCTCGGCGATCAAAGGTGTTGGCCCTGTTGTTCTCTCGACTCTTGTTTGTGACATGCCTGAGCTAGGCCACTTGAATCGCAAGGCGATTGCCAAGCTCTACGGTGTAGCGCCACTTGCCAAAGATAGCGGCAGGTCCCATGGGCGACGGATTACCTGGGGTGGTCGGGCCAATCCGCGAGCGATGATCTACATGGCGGCTTTGAGTGCGGTTCGCTATGACCCGGTGCTCAAAACGTTTTACGAGGGGCTGGTTGGTCGGGGCAAACCAAAGAAGCTGGCGCTGGTCGCTGCCATGCGCAAGCTCATCACAATTCTGAACGCGCGAATGCGCGAAGCCTTCCAGGCTTCTGCGCAAATCACGTGAGAAACACAGTTGCTACAGCGATTGCGTGAATCCGTAGGAGCGAGGCTTGCCCGCGAATGGGGCGACTCGGTCTGTCTGAGCGAGTGTTATTCCATGTCCTTGAGCCATTCGGTGCTCTTGAACCACTTGTCATGGATACGATCGTAGGTGCCGTCTTCGTGGATCTGGTGCAGGAAGTTGTTGATGAAGTTGAGGCTGTCGTAGTCCCCCTTCTTCAGGCCGAATGCCAGGGGCTCGTAGGTGAACGGCTTGTCGAGGAACGTAAGCTTGCCGTTGCCGACCTTGCTCAGCGCCACCACGTTGTACGGGGCGTCGTAGATAAAGGCGTCGGCCTTGCCGTTGACCACGTCGAGCACGGCTTCCTGCTCGTTGTCGTAACCGTGGTACTTGGCCTTGGCGATCAGCTTCTTGGCGACCATTTCGCCGGTGGTGCCCAGCTTGGAGGTGATGCGGTAGTCGGCGGTGTTCAGGTCTTTATAGGACTTGATGGTGCCTTCCAGCTCCTTGCGGATCAGCAGGGTCTGGCCGACCACGATGAAGGGTTCGCTGAAGTTCAGGCGCAGGTTGCGTTCCTGGGTCAGGGTCATGCCGCTGCCGATCATGTCGAACTTGTCGGTCAACAGGGCCGGGATGATGCCATCGTAACCGGTGGAAACCAGCTCGAGCTTGACGCCCATGGCCTTGGTCATGGCCTTGAGGATATCGACCTCGAAACCGATGATCTCGCCGCGCTTGTTGGTCATCTCGAACGGCATGTAGGTCGGGTCCATGCCGACTTTCAGCGTGCCACGCTTGACCGCATCATCGATGGCGCCCGCCTGGGCTGCATTGACCGCCACCATTGCCGTGACGCCGAGCAGCAGCATCGAAAGATACTTCTTCATCTTCAAGTCCCCTGAACCCATTTTATTGTGAGGCGAACCCGCGACAGGTTTTCCCTGGAAAACCGACGGATACGGGCACCAGGAATGCCCGCTCGCAGCAATTCGGGGTGCGATGCTAACTCACCCGTCCGTTTGCACAAGGGTTTGACCAGGATTTGTTGTTACAGAGGGGGCGGCAAAAGCAGGCGCCACAAACAACAACGCCCTTGAGAGTGCTCTCAAGGGCGTTGTCATCAGGCCGGTTGGGCGATTGCCGTTTGCGGTCGCAACGGCAACAACGGTGCATGAGGATCTTCATCCACCGATTGCCGCCAGGCGCTCAGCCAGTCGGCATGGCCTTCGCTCCAGACCTGCTCGTGCAGGCGGGCCAGGGCCACCGGATCGCTCAGCAGCGCCAGGCGCTCGCCGTTGTTCAGCGCCGCCGGTCCCACTTTCAGGGCATGGCGGACACGTTCGATACGCAGCCACTCGATCGGCTCGGCCTGGCCGTGCCGGGACGTCGCCAGGGCACAGGCCAGGGCGTTCTGCTGCGGATCGACCACCGCCCGGATGAAGCCGTCGTTCAGCGCATGCCAACGGTTTTCATGGGTGTACTGGTCGGTGGACAGCAGTTCCTGGGGCGGTGCGTATTCCTCGGGGATCAGGAACAGGCTTTCGTCACGGGACTTCAGGCCCAGGCCGACGCGGCTGGAAATCACCGACACCGGGATCGACAGCATCAGCGAACCGACGATCGGTACCAGCCACCAGAGGAAGCTCGGGTTCAGCCAGATCACCAGCAGCGCCCAGAAGAAGCCCAGCAGGGTCTGCGGACCATGGCGGCGCACCGCTTCGCTCCACGGCGTGGAGTCGTCGTCACGTTGTGGCGAGTTCCAGGTCGCGGCCCAGCCAAGGAACGCAGCCAGCACGAAACGGGTGTGGAAGATCATCCGTACCGGTGCCAGCAGCATGGAGAACAGCATCTCCAACAGCATCGACAGGGTCACCTTGAACTTGCCGCCGAATTCTTTCGCGCCCTTGGCCCAGATCAGGATGATGCTCAACAGCTTCGGCAGGAACAGCAGCACGATAGTGGTCGAGAACAGCGCGATCGCCTTGTCCGGATGCCATTGCGGCCACAGTGGATACAGCTGGCGCGGCTCCAGGAAGTACTGCGGCTCCATCAGGGTGTTGACCGCCAGCAGGGCCGTCGACAGCACCAGGAAGAAGAACCACAAAGGCGCCGACAGGTAGGACATCACCCCAGTGAGGAACACCGCGCGGTGCACCGGGTGCATGCCCTTGACCAGGAACAGGCGGAAGTTCATCAGGTTGCCGTGGCACCAGCGCCGGTCGCGCTTGAGCTCGTCGAGCAGGTTCGGCGGCAGTTCTTCGTAGCTGCCTGGCAGGTCGTAGGCAATCCACACGCCCCAGCCGGCGCGACGCATCAGCGCCGCTTCGACGAAGTCGTGGGACAGGATCGCACCGGCGAAGGCGCCTTTGCCGGGCAACGGCGCCAGGGCGCAGTGCTCGATGAACGGCTTCATGCGGATGATTGCGTTGTGGCCCCAGTAGTGGGATTCGCCCAGCTGCCAGAAGTGCAGGCCGGCGGTGAACAGCGGGCCGTAGACGCGGGTAGCGAACTGCTGCATGCGCGCATACAGGGTGTCCATGCCCGAGGCTTTCGGCGCGGTCTGGATAATACCGGCGTCTGGCGTGGCTTCCATCAGGCGCACCAGGCTGGTCAGGCATTCGCCGCTCATTACGCTGTCGGCGTCGAGCACCACCATGTATTTGTAGTCGCCGCCCCAACGACGGCAGAAGTCGTCGAGGTTACCGCTCTTGCGCTTCACCCGACGGCGGCGACGGCGATAGAAGATCTTGCCGAAACCCTTGGTTTCACGGCAGACGTCCAGCCAGGCCTGCTGCTCGGCCACGCAAATATCGGTGTCGTTACTGTCGCTGAGCACGAAGAAGTCAAAACGGTCCAGGTCACCGGTGGCCGCGACCGACTCGAAGGTCGCCCGCAGGCCGGCGAATACCCGCGGCACGTCTTCGTTGCAGATCGGCATCACCAGGGCGGTACGGGCATCCTTGGGGATCGGCTCGTTGCCGGCGCTTTTGCCGGAAATGCGGTATTTGTCATGCCCGGTGAGCAGCTCGAGGAAGCCCATCAGCGCGGTCCAGAAACCGGCCGAGACCCAGCAGAACAGGATGCCGAACATGATCAGGATGCTGGTCTGCAGGGCATACGGCAGAACCTGGGTAGCGGTCTGCATCAATGGCTGATGCATGACTTCTTCCAGGTCGACGAACGACCAGCCCTGGTACGGCATGATGCCTTTCATGTACCAGCCGGCCACTATGGTCTGGCCGAGCATCAGCAGCAGCAGGATGTAACGACGGATCGAGCCCACGGTGCGCCAGCGCGCCGCCGGGAGCACCCGTTCATCCTTCTTCGGTGCCGGCGGGTTGGTGCGCCCGGTCAGGCGCCGCCAGCCACGCACCAGGATATTGGTGCGCCAGGGCTCGGGAACCACCTTGGTCCGCCGGATCGGCGGCGTGGCCTTGAGGCACACACGACCGCTGGCATCGAGCGCCAGCATCTCGGCATCGATCAGTTCCTCGGCGGAACTCAGGATCAGCCGGCGGCCCACCGAGGCCTGGGCGGCATCGGCAGGCGCGTCGAACGTCGACGACGACAGGCGTTCGTGCAATTCACTGAAGGACTTGCAGCCCGCGAGTTCCGCGCGCTGCTCATCGGTCATTGGCAGGTGCGCCAGATACTCGGCAAGAGTCTCCGGCTGTACTTGAGCGTTACTCATCGGCAGGCAACTGGTAGCTCCAGGTCTCTGTCAGGACTTGCTCGGTCGGGACAGATTCCGGTGTGGCTGGGGCCGCCTCGGCAGCAGCAGGCTGCTTGGCGTCTTTGTGGTTCTTGGCGTCCTTGGCCGGCTTGGCTTCGGCTTGCTTGGCATCCGCCTCTTTCTTCTCCTGCTGCTTGGCGGCGACTTTGTCGGCCTTGGCGATGGAGGCGCTGGAGGCTGGCGACACGGCCTTGGCCGGCTCGACAGGGGTGGCGTTCTTGACCAGGGCCGCGCGCATCTCGGTGGATTTGCTCGGGTCCTTGATCTTCATCCGCAGGGTCAGGCGCCAGCCCTTGGTTTCAGGGTTGTAGCGCACGCTGTTTTCCACCAGCTCGGCGTTGTCGCCGACACTGACCTGGCTGCGCACCTCGGTGTCTTCCGGCAATGCCGCCAGGGATGGACCTTCGAAGTCCACCAGGTAGGCCACGCTGCCGTCCGGCTGGCGGATCAGGTTGGATTGCTTGACGTCGCCGGTGGAACGCAGGGTCTGCTCGACCCAGGCGCTGTCTGGCGAATGCAGGGAAGCTTCGTCCATGGTCCAGTGCAGGCGATAGGCGAAATCGAACGCCTGGCCTGGCTCAGGCTGCTTTTCCGGGCTCCAGAACGCCACGATGTTGTCGTTGGTTTCGTCCGCGGTCGGGATCTCTACCAGGTCGACAGTGCCCTTGCCCCAGTCGCCCTTCGGCTCGATCCAGGCGCTTGGACGCTTGTCGTAGCGGTCGTCGAGGTCTTCGTAGTGGCTGAAGTCGCGGCCACGCTGCAGCAGGCCGAAGCCACGCGGGTTCTCCACCGAGAAGTTGCTCACGGCCAGGTGTTTCGGGTTGTTCAGTGGACGCCAGATCCACTCGCCGTTGCCGGCATGGATCGACAGGCCGCTGGAGTCGTGCAGCTCGCGACGGTAGTTGAGGACTTTCGACGGCTGGTTGGCGCCGAACAGGAACATGCTGGTCAGCGGGGCGATGCCCAGCTTGCCGACCTTGTCACGCAGGAACATCTTGGCCTTGACGTCGACGATGGTGTCGCTGCCCGGACGCAGGGTCAGGCGATAGGCGCCAGTGGCGCGCGGCGAATCCAGCAGGGCGAAGATCACCAGGTGCTTGTCGGTCGGCTTGGGTTGCTGGATCCAGAATTCGGTAAAGCGCGGGAACTCCTCGCCGGACGGCAGCGCGGTGTCGATGGCCAGGCCACGGGCCGACAGACCATAGACATGACCCTTGCCGACGACGCGGAAGTAGCTCGCGCCGAGCATGGTCATGATTTCGTCCTGCTTGTCCGCCTTGTTGATCGGGTACAGCACACGGAAGCCCGCATAACCGAGCTGGTCGGTGGCTTTAGGATCGAACTTGAGGTCGCCGAAGTCGAAGCGGGTCGAGTCGTATTTGATCTCTTCGACGGTGTTCGTGGTGATTTCGTTGATTTTCACCGGTGTGTCGAAATGCATGCCCTGATGATAGAAGGACAGCTTGAATGGGGTTTTCTGCTTGGCCCATTCGGCCTTTTCGGGCAGGAAGCGGATTTTCTGATAGTCCGCGAACTTCATCTCACGAAATTCGTTCGGCAGGTTACTGCGCGGAGCCTCGTACTTCTGCCCAGCCAGATCCTTAGCCTTGGCCGATACATCATCCAGATTGAATGCCCAGAGTTGGCCGGCGCTAAGCAGGCAAAGCAGTGCAGAGCCCGTCACCAGTGCGTTTCGTAACCGTTTGGCAGACAATTTTGGTGCATTACAGGGACTAACAATCACGAGCAACCCTCGCCGAAAACAGATCAAAAAACCAACGGCCAGCTATCTATATGCCAGGTTGGCGAGCATTGTTCCGACTCCGATGGGGCTAAATGATTCCCCAAACGGTCCCGGACAAGTCTCTACCTAAGTCAAAAACGGACCAACGAACGCTGGTCCCCGTAGCGCGCGATTATCTAGTAGCCCGCGTTACAACGCATCAGGGGCGACCAAGTATTTATCGCGAAAAACGCCTATTTTCGGCCGGTTCCGGCCGAAAAAGATGTTTCAAGCACTTTCAGGTCTGTAACAGGAAGGTTACCGGGCCATCATTGACCAGATGGACCTGCATATCCGCCCCGAAGCGCCCTGATGCTACTTTGCCATGCAACTGTTGCGCCTTGCATAGCAGATAGTCAAAAAGTTCTTCGCCGAGGGCTGGCGGCGCCGCTGTGGAAAAGCTCGGGCGCAGGCCGTTTTTGGTGTCCGCGGCCAGGGTGAACTGCGAGACCAGCAGCAAACCGCCGTCCACATCGGCCAGGGACAGGTTCATCTTGCCCTCGGCATCACTGAATACCCGATAGTTAAGCAGCTTGTGCAGCAGTTTGTCGGCACTGGCCCGGGTGTCCCCGGGCTCCACCGCTACCAGCACCAGCAAGCCCTGGTCCACCGCACCGACGATTTCCCCCGCCACTTCGACCCGCGCGCCGCGCACGCGCTGCAACAGCCCCTTCATGCTTCTTCGGGCGGCAGGTCGAGCAGACGCCGGGCCATCTGATTAGCGGCGCGCACCAGGGCATCGGTGATGCCCGGTTCGGACGCGGCGTGACCGGCATCGCGAATCACCTGCAGTTCGCTGTTCGGCCAGGCCTGGTGCAGTTCCCAGGCATTGTCCAGTGGGCAGATCACGTCGTAGCGACCGTGCACGATCACCCCCGGCAGGTGGGCAATCTTGCCCATGTCGCGAATCAGCTGGTTCGGCTCGAGGAACGCCTGGTTGGTGAAGTAGTGGCATTCGATCCGGGCGATCGACAGCGCGCGCTGCGGTTCGGAGAAACGATCGACCACCAGCGGGTTCGGCCGCAGGGTCGCGGTGCGCCCTTCCCAGATCGACCAGGCCTTGGCCGCATGCATCTGGGCAATCTGGTCGTTGCCGACGAGACGCTTGTGGAAGGCGCTGAGCAGGTCGTCGCGCTCGTCCAGCGGGATAGGCGCCACGTAGTCCTGCCAGTAGTCGGGGAACAGACGGCTGGCGCCGGCCTGGTAGAACCATTCGATTTCCTGCGGGCGGCACAGAAAGATCCCACGCAGAATCAGGCCATGGACACGCTCAGGATGGGTTTGCGCATAGGCCAGGGCCAGGGTCGACCCCCAGGATCCGCCGAACACTACCCATTTCTCGATGCCCAGGTGCAGGCGGATCCGCTCGAGGTCGGCGACCAGGTCCCAGGTGGTGTTGTTTTCCAGGCTGGCGTGCGGGGTGGAACGCCCGCAACCGCGCTGGTCGAAGGTGATGATGCGGTACAGGTTCGGGTCGAAGTAACAGCGACTCTGGGCATCGCACCCGGCTCCCGGGCCACCGTGGATGAACACCACCGGCAAGCCTTCCGGGGAACCGCTCTCATCGACATACAGGACATGGGGTTCGTCGACAGCCAGATCGTGCCGGGCATAGGGTTTGATCTGTGGGTACAAAGTCTGCATTGCGCGCTCCGTAAGGGGTCGAGGTCATCCCTGGGGGGACTTCAATTATTCTGCCGTCCGGCATCATAAACCCGAATTACGCAATGAGCATGTCCTTGGAAAAAATGCGGTTGTTCCCCCGGAAAGCCAGGCGCACCTGTAGCCGCTGCCGAAGGCTGCGCTCGACTGCGCAGCAGGCGCAGGATCTTGAGATCGCTGAAGGCCTTCGGCCTTGTCGCAGCCTACGGCAGCGGCTACAGGGCTTCCTGCCGGCTTCAGCGCCCGTAGCGCTTCTGTCCCCACGCCAGCAGCCCTTGCAGCAGCTGCTTGAGCACCACCTGGGTCGGCGCCGCCAGATCGTCGCGGTAGCGGAATGGCTCGAACTCTTCCATGTAGGTGCTCTGCGCCAGCTCCAGTTGCACGGCATGGATATTCTCGGCCGGGTTGCCGTAGTGCCGGGTGATATGGCCACCCTTGAAACGGCCGTTGAGCACATGGCTGTAGCCGGCATGACGGGCGCAGATCGCTTCCAGCTGGCTGGCCAGTTCGGCATCGCAGCTGGCGCCGTTGAAGGTGCCCAGGTTGAAGTCCGGCAGCTTGCCTTCGAACAGATGCGGGATCAGCGAACGGATCGAGTGCGCATCGAACAGCAAGGCATACCCGAACTCGGCCTTCAGCCGCGCCAGTTCCTGCTGCAGGATGCGGTGATAAGGCGTCCAGACCTTCTCCAGGTAAGTGGCCCGCTCCTGCTTCGACGGCTCCAGCCCCTCACGGAACAGCGGCACGCCATCGAACAGCGTGGCCGGGTACAACCCGGTGGTGGCGCCAACATATAAAGGCTTGTCGTCGGACGGGCGATTGAGGTCGATGACAAAACGCGAATATTCGGCCGCCAGGGTGCTGGCGCCCAGTTCCTCGGCGAACGCATAGAGCCGCGGGATGTGCCAATCGGTATCCGGCAGGCTTTGCGCCTCGGGGATCAGCCCGGCCTCGACCGCTGGCGTCAGGCGCAAGCCGGCGTGAGGCATGCTGATCAGCAGCGGCACCCGGCCTTGTTTGAAGTTCAGAACCTTATCCACAACCCTTCTCCTATAAATCCACTTCAACGCCGTGGCGCACGACGCGTTTTTCCAGGTCGCCACCCAGCCAGTAGGCCAGGTCGGCGGGGCGATCGATCTGCCAGGCGACGAAGTCCGCCACCTTGCCGGCCTCCAGCGAGCCATGGGTCCGCTCCATGCCCAGCGCGGTGGCCGCGTGCAAGGTCACGCCGGCCAGGGCCTCTTCCGGGGTCATGCGAAAACAGGTGCAAGCCATGTTCAGCATCAGGCGCAAGGACAGCGCCGGCGAAGTGCCGGGGTTGAGGTCGCTGGCCACGGCGATCTTCACCCCGTGCTTGCGCAGCGCGTCCATCGGCGGCAGCTGGGTTTCGCGCAGGAAATAGAAGGCGCCCGGCAATAGCACGGCGACGGTGCCGGCCTTGGCCATGGCGATGGCGTCCTCCTCGGTCATGAACTCCAGGTGGTCGGCCGACAGCGCGTGATAACGCGCCGCCAGGCTGGAGCCATGCAGCGACGACAGTTGCTCGGCGTGCAGCTTCAGCGGCAGGCCGAGCTTCTGCGCGGCAACGAACACCCGCTCCACCTGCTCCGGCGAGAACGCCAGGTATTCGCAGAACGCATCCACCGCGTCCACCAGCCCCTCGGCCGCCAGGGCCGGGAGCATCTCGCTGCAGATGTGCTCGATGTAGTCATCCGCACGCTCGGCGTATTCCGGCGGCAAGGCGTGGGCCGCCAGGCAGGTGCTGCGCACGCTGACCGGCAGCTCGGCGCCCAGGCGCCGGATCACCCGCAGGATCTTGCGTTCGCTGGCCAGGTCCAGGCCGTAGCCGGACTTGATCTCGACGCTGGTCACGCCGTCGCGCAGCAGGCTTTTCAAGCGCTTGCGGGCGCTGTCGAACAGTTCGTCCTCGCTCGCCGCGCGGGTGGCCCGCACGGTGCTGGCGATACCGCCACCGGCGGCGGCGATTTCGGCGTAGCTCACCCCTTGCAGGCGTTGCTCGAATTCGCCGCTGCGGTTGCCGCCGAACACCGTGTGGGTGTGGCAGTCGATCAGGCCCGGGGTGACCCAGGCCCCCGCCAGGTCATGCCGCTCGGCATAGTCGCCGGCCGGAACCTGGTCGCGCGGGCCGATCCACTCGATGAACGCTCCTGACGTCACGATGGCGGCATCCTCGATGATCGAGTAAGCGCCTTGCGCCATGCTTGCGACGTGGCAGTGTTGCCAGAGAGTTTTCATCCGAGGCCTCCGTTAGTTATCGATGGGACAAAGAAGGGTCGCGGTGCACCTGGACCGCCTGACCGGCGGCCGGCTTGACCCACAACAGATAAGCGATCACCAGCAGCACGATCCACACCGCTCCCACCGCCAGCGCCGCCTGGGTTTGCGGGAAGTAACCCAGCACACCGAAGACGAACAGCATGAACGCGATGGCGGCTGCCGGCGCCCAGGGCCAGAACGGCACCGGGAATTTCAGTTGGGCGACCTGCTCGGCGCTCATCGAGCGGCGCATGGCCACCTGGGTGACCAGGATCATCAGCCAGACCCAGACCGTGGCAAAGGTGGCGATCGAGGCAATCAGCAGGAACACGTTTTCCGGAATCAGGTAGTTCAGCAGCACACCGCCCAGCAGCGCGGCGCCCATGACCACCACGGTCATCCACGGCACGCCGTGTTTTGACAGTTGGGCAAAGCCTTTGGGTGCCTGCCCTTGCTGGGCCAGGCCGTACATCATACGCCCGGCGCCGAAGATGTCGCTGTTGATCGCCGATACCGCCGCCGAGATCACCACGATATTGAGGATGGTCGCCGCCGAGCCGATGCCCAGGTTGTCGAAGATCTGCACGAACGGACTGCCCTGGCTACCGATCTGCGGCCATGGATAGATGGCCATCAGCACGAACAGGGTCAGCACATAGAACAGCAGGATGCGCATCGGTACCGCGTTGATCGCCTTGGGGATGACCCGCTGCGGGTCCTTGGCCTCGCCGGCGGTGATACCGATGATCTCGATGCCGCCAAAGGCGAACATCACCACCGCGAACGAGGCGATCAAGCCACCGATGCCGTTGGGCATGAAACCGCCGTGGGCCCAGAGGTTGGCCACCCCGGTGGCCTGCTCGCTGCTGGCCGAACCGATGCCGAACAGCATGATGCCGAAGCCGGCGAGGATCATCGCGACAATCGCGCCGACTTTCAGCAGCGACAGCCAGAACTCCATCTCGCCGAAGACCTTGACGTTGCACAGGTTGAGGCCGCCGATCAGGAACACGATGCCGAGTACCCAGACCCAGCGCGCCACATCCGGAAACCAGAAGCCCATATAGATGCCGAAGGCCGTGACGTCGGCCAGGCAGACGATGATCATTTCAAAGGCATAGGTCCAGCCGAGGATAAAACCCGGCAATGGCCCCAGGTAATTGCTGGCGTAGTGGCCGAACGAGCCGGACACCGGGTTATGCACGGCCATCTCGCCCAGCGCGCGCATCACCATGAACACCGCGGCGCCACCGATCAGGTAGGCCAGGAGGACCGCGGGACCGGCCATCTGGATGGCCGAGGCAGAACCATAGAACAGCCCGGTGCCGATCGCCGACCCGAGCGCCATGAAGCGAATATGTCGGGCGGACAGCCCGCGTTTCAATCCTTGAGCTTGCTGTTGCATTTCTCGTTCCTAATTATTTTTATCGGAGAAAACCGGAACCACCTGTCGCCGCTGCCGAGGCACGAGGCTGCGAAGCGGTCCGCAGGACCACCCTCGGGGGCTGCTGTGCAGCCCATCGCAGCCTCGTGCCTCGTCAGCGGCTACCGGCATGGTCGTTACAGGCTCGGCAGCAACTTGGCCGGCAGCAGCTCATTCAGGCAACGGGACGCCAGCAGCTCGCTCGCGGCGTTGATGTCCGGGGCGAAGAAGCGGTCCTTCTCGTAGAACGGCACTTTGCTGCGCAGGGTAGCGCGGGCCTTTTCCAGCTTGGTCGAGGTCTTCAGGCCCTCACGCAGGTCCAGGCCCTGGCAGGCTGCCAGCCATTCCACGGCGAGGATGCCACGGGTGTTTTCGGCCATTTCCCACAGGCGCTTGCCAGCGGCGGGCGCCATGGATACATGGTCTTCCTGGTTGGCGGAAGTCGGCAGGCTGTCCACCGAGTGCGGATGGGCCAGCGCCTTGTTTTCGCTGGCCAGGGCCGCGGCGGTCACCTGGGCGATCATGAAGCCGGAGTTGACCCCGCCATTGGCCACCAGGAACGGCGGCAGCTGGGACATGTGCTTGTCCATCATCAGCGAGATGCGGCGCTCGCTCAGGGAACCGATTTCGGCGATGGCCAGGGCCATGTTGTCGGCGGCCATGGCCACCGGCTCGGCGTGGAAGTTGCCACCGGAGATCACGTCGCCTTCGGCGGCGAACACCAGCGGGTTATCCGACACGGCGTTGGCTTCGACCACCAGCACCTCGGCGGCCTGGCGGAACTGGGTCAGGCAAGCGCCCATGACCTGCGGCTGGCAGCGCAGGGAGTACGGGTCCTGCACCTTGTCGCAGTTCTGGTGCGACTTGGAGACTTCGCTACTGTCGCCCAGCAGGTCGCGGTAGGCCGCGGCGGCGTCGATCTGGCCCTTCTGGCCACGAGCGGCATGAATCCGCGCATCGAACGGCGAACGCGAGCCCAGCACCGCCTCGACGGTCAGGCCGCCACAGGCCAGGGCACCGGCGAACAGGTCTTCGCCTTCGAACAGGCCACGCAGGGCAAAGGCGGTGGACACCTGGGTGCCGTTGAGCAGCGCCAGGCCTTCCTTGGCCGCCAGGGTCAGCGGCTTGAGGCCGGCCACGCTCAGGGCTTCGGTGGCGTTCAGCCATTGGCCTTTGTAACGGGCCTTGCCTTCGCCCAGCAGCACCAGGGACATGTGCGCCAGCGGCGCGAGGTCGCCGGAAGCGCCCACCGAGCCCTTGAGCGGGATGTGCGGATAGACCTCGGCGTTGATCAAGGCGATCAGCGCGTCGATCACCTGGCGGCGGATGCCGGAGAAACCACGGCTCAGGCTGTTGACCTTGAGCACCATGATCAGGCGTACCAAGGCGTCGCTGATCGGCTCGCCGACACCGGCGGCATGGGACAACACCAGGGAGCGCTGGAGGTTTTCCAGGTCTGCGCTGGCGATACGGGTCGAGGCCAGCAGGCCGAAACCGGTGTTGATGCCGTAGGCGGTGCGGTTCTCGGCGAGGATCTGCTCGACACAGGCGACGCTGGCGTCGATCTGCTTCGATGCACTGTCATCGAGGCTGACGGTTACCGGCTGTTGGTAGACGGCCCGCAGTTGGGCCAGGGTCAGTTGGCCGGGAATCAGGTTTAGCGCAGTCACATTTATGCTCCTTTTGAGAGTTTGTTATTAACTACCAGTCGCTCCGGAAGCTTCCGTTATCCGTCGCAGCCCGCCTTTTGTGAGCGAGTGGCGCCTTGGCACGCTGGTTTTTCGTGGAAACCGTTGTCGTGGAAAATCCTGTTCTTGCCAGGCGTGGTTCAGCGCACGCCCGGTAAAACCTCCTGCAGCAAGGCTGGAGCCTTGAGCAGCGCCGCCGCGCTGGCGATGTCCGGGGCCAGCCAACGATCCTGGTCGTAGGCCGCAACCCGCTGGCGCAGCAGCTTCCAGGCCGCATCGGTGCCGGCACCGAAACGCTGTTCCTTGAGAAACTCGAAGGCCTGGGCCGCCAGCAGGTATTCGATGGCGAGGATCCGGGTGCAGTTTTCCAGCACGCGGGAAAGCTTCAGCGCGGCGTTGGTGCCCAGGCTCAGGTGGTCTTCCTGCAGGCCGGAGGTGACGTAGTTGTCGAGCACCGCCGGTTGCGCCAGCTGGCGGTTCTCCGCGCACAGCGAGGCCGCGACGTACTGGACGATCATCATTCCGGAATTGACCCCGGGATTGCTCACCAGGAACGCCGGCAAACCGCTGACATGGGGGTTGATCAAGCGATCCAGGCGCCGCTCGGCGATCGAGCCGATCTCGGCCATGGCGATTGCCAGCAGGTCCGCCGCCAGCGCCACCGACTGGCCGTGGGGGTTGGCCTGGGACATCACCCGGTAGTTGTCCGGAGTGCCCAGCACCATCGGGTTATCGGTGACGGAGTTGAGTTCGGTCTCGACCTGCTGCGTCGCGTGCGCCAACTGATCGCGGGCGGCGCCGTGAACTTGCGGGATGGAGCGGATGCTCAGGGCATCCTGGGTGCGGATGCCTTTGCTGGTGGCAATCACTTCGCTGCCGTCGAGCAAGGCGCGCAGGTTGATGCCGACCTGCTGCATGCCCGGGTGTGGCTTGAGCGCAATGATCTCGGCATCGAACGCGGCGATCTGCCCGCGCTGGGCCTCGAAGCTCATGGCGCCGATCACATCGGCCCACTGCAGCAGGCGCGTGGCGTCGGCCAGGGCCAGGCAGCTCAAGCCAGTCATGCACGGCGTACCGTTGACCAGGCACAGACCGTCCTTGGCCCCCAGTTGCACCGGTTGCAGGCCTTCCGCCGCCAGCGCCTGCTCGGCCGATACGACCTGCCCGCGATAGCTGACCTGGCCGACACCGAGCAAGGCGATGCTGATATGGGCCATGTGGGTCAGGTAACCCACCGAGCCCTGGGACGGCACCTGCGGGGTGATACCGCGATTGAGCAGGGCCAGCAGCGCCTCGACCACCCGGCGATGCAGGCCGGACTTGCCGTGGCTGTAGTTGACGATGGCCGCGCAGATGATCGCCCGGGTCTGCTCGTCGGCCAGCGGCGCACCCACGCCACAGGCATGGCTGAGCAAGGTGTTGCGCGACAGCTGGCTCAGTTGTTCGTCCGGCAGCGAAACGTTGCACAGCGCGCCCAGGCCGGTATTGATGCCATAGGCGCGTTCGCCGCTGGCGACGATGCGCTGGACGATGGCCTGGGCATTCTCGATCCGCGCCCAGGCCTGGGCCGACAGCTCGAGCTGCGCGCCATGCCGGGCTACGGCGACCACATCCTGCCAACGCAGCGGGGCGTCGGCGATAACGATTTTTTCAGCCTGCGACATGCCAGGTGTCCTCGAATACTTTATTGAGGCCGCTTTGCGGTCTATCGCGAGCAAGCTCGCTCCTACAGAGGCAGTGAAAACCTGTAGGAGCGAGCTTGCTCGCGATAAAAACCTACAGGCCACGATCCCCCAAAACCTTTAAACCACCGCCGCGCGCCGCTGCACGAAACGGTCGACGTACTCGTCCGCCGGCGAATGCAGGATCTCTTTCGGCGTGCCGACCTGGATCAGCCGGCCATCCTTGAGGATCGCGATGCGGTTGCCGATGCGCACGGCCTCGTCGAGGTCGTGGGTAATGAAGACAATGGTCTTGTGCAGGGTCTTCTGCAGCTCCAGCAACTGGTCCTGCATTTCGGCGCGGATCAGCGGGTCGAGGGCACTGAAGGCCTCGTCCATCAGGATGATGTCGGTGTCCGCCGCCAGGGCGCGGGCCAGGCCGACGCGCTGGCGCATGCCGCCGGACAGCTGGTGCGGGTACTTGGCCTCATAGCCCTTGAGGCCCACGGTGTTGATCCAGTGCAGCGCGCGCTCGGCGCAGACTTCCTTGCTCTCGCCACGCACCTTGAGGCCGTAGGCGACGTTTTCCTGCACGGTCTTGTGCGGCAACAGGCCGAAGCTCTGGAACACCATGCTGATCTTGTGCCGGCGAAATTCGCGCAGGGCTTCCATGTCGTATTGCAGGATGTCCACGCCGTCCACCAGGATCGCGCCGCTGGTCGGGTCGATCAGGCGGTTGAAGTGGCGCACCAAGGTCGACTTGCCGGAGCCGGACAGGCCCATGATCACGAAGATCTCGCCGGTGCCGATGCTCAGCGACAGGTCGTTGACCCCGACCACGCAGCCGGTCTCGGCCAGCACCTGGTCCTTGGTCTTGTTCTGGCGAATCATGTTCAGCGCATCAGCCGAACGGTTGCCGAAAATCTTGAAGACGTTCTTGACTTCGATCTTGCTCACGGTTGCGTTGTTCATTTGCTCACCTCATGGCGTGGACGACCATAGGCTTGGGTAATACGGTCGATGACCACGGCCAGAATCACGATCGCCAGGCCGGCTTCCAGGCCACGGCCGACGTTGAGGGTCTGGATGCCCACCAGCACGTCTTCGCCCAGGCCACGGGCACCGATCATCGAAGCGATCACCACCATCGACAGGGCCATCATGGTGGTCTGGTTGATCCCGGCCATGATGCTCGGCAGGGCCAGCGGCAGTTGCACGCCGAACAGTTGCTGCCAGCGGTTGGCGCCGAAGGCGTTGATCGCTTCCATGACTTCGCCGTCGACCTGGCGAATCCCCAGGTCGGTCAGGCGGATCAGCGGCGGTGCGGCATAGATCACGGTGGCGAAGATCGCCGGTACCTTGCCCAGGCCGAACAGCATCAGCACCGGGATCAGGTACACGAAGCTCGGCATGGTCTGCATGATGTCCAGGAGCGGCATCAGCACCGAACGCAGGCGATTGCTGCGCGCCGAGAGGATGCCCAGGGGAATGCCGATCAGCACCGAAATGAAGGTCGCCACCAGCATCAGCGCCAGGGTCTGCATCAGCTTGTCCCACAGGCCGACCGCGCCCACCAGGAACAGCAGGCCGACGATCACCGCGGTGGTCACCAGCTTGCGGGTCGAATGCCAGGCGATGCCGCCGACGATCGCCAGCATCAGCCACCAGGGCGCCAGGCGCAGCAGGCCTTCGAGGTTGACGATGGCCCACAGCAGGGTGTCGGAGATGTGGCGGAACACATCGCCGTAGTTGGTCACCAGCGAATCGACCCAACCGTTGACCCAGTCGGCGATGGAAAAGGTGAAGCTTTCAGGAAACATAGAGAGGCTCTCGATCAAGTGGGTTGCGGCAAGGCTCCCGGCTGCGCTTCAGGCAGCCGGAAAGGCTCTACCTACAAGGCCGCGTCGATTTTCTTGGCGGCGTCGTCGCTCACCCATGCGTGCCAGACTTCAGGATGTTCCTTGAGGAAAATTTTCGCCAGTTTCGGCGACTCGATACGTTCCTTCGCCATGCGGCCCAGGTTCTGGTTCAGCAGGTCGATCGGCAGGTTGACCTTTTCCAGCACGGCCACCAGCTCAGGCGCTTGTTCGTGGAAGGTCTTGGACAGGCCGACCTTGATGGTCACGCTCTTGTCCACGCCCGGCTTCTCTTCCAGTTTCACCAGGTCGACCTGGCCCATCAGCGGGGTTGGCGACCAGTAGTAGAACAGGATCGGTTCGCCACGCTTGTAGCTCGACAGCACCGCGGCATCCAGCGCCGGGCCGGTGCCTGGGCGGAAGTTGGTGTAGCTGCTTTCCAGGCCGTAGCTTTTCAGCATCTCGCTGTTGTCCAGCTCGCAGGTCCAGCCGGCCGGGCAGTTGTAGAAACGGCCCTTGCTCGGTTCTTCCGGGTCCTTGAACACGGCGGAGTACTTGGCCAGGTCGGCGATGTTCTTCAGGTCCGGGGCCTTGGCTTCCAGCTTGCGCTTGGCGTCGCCTTCGATCACGTAGCGCGGCACGTACCAGCCTTCGATTGCGCCCACGACCGGGGCGCCGACGCCGACCACCTTGCCGGCCTTCTCGGCCTTGTTCCAGACCTCGCTGCGACCGACCCACTCCTCGGCGAAAACCTGGATGTCATTGCTGCTCAGGGCGTTCTCCATGGTGATGGAGTTGCCTGGCAGGCTATCGGTCTTGCAGCCGTAGCCTTTTTCCAGGACCACTTGCAGCACGTCGGTCAGCAACATGCCGCTTTCCCAGTTCAGGCCGGCGAATTTCACCGGTTTGCCCGACTCGCACCAGCCGGCCGCCTGGGTAGCGCCGGCGCTGGCCAGCAGGCCCATGGAAAACAAAGTGGTCAGCAGGGTCTTATTCATTTTCATTGTGTGACGCTCCCAATCGTTGAAATGGATTACGGCAGTTAAGAGGCATCCAGCCCGTCCACGTCCAATCAGGTCTAGACCGCAGTAGCGCGGCCTGCCCCACTCAGCTTTTGTTCTGTGATCGAGTCCTGCTCTACCGGCAGGATCAGGCGATCGGGTACAACCCCATGCCATTTTTTCGCACAGACGTAATACAGCGCCGCGGGAACCACCAGGCCAACGATCCAGGAGATATCCACGCCCCCCAGGGCTTCCACCAGCGGACCGGTGTAGAACTTGGTGGCGATGAACGGCAGCTGTACCAGCACACCGATCACATAGACGCCGATACCGAGGATGTTCCAGCGGCCGTAGCGACCGTCCGGATCGGCCAGCGCCGGCACGTCATAGTTCTCACGGGTGATGCAGTAGTAGTCCACCAGGTTGACCGCGCTCCACGGGGTGAAGAAGGCCAGCAGGAAGAGGATGAAAGACTTGAACGCCCCGAGGAACGAATGCTGGCCGAGCAAGGCGATCAGGGTCGCGGTACCGACGATGACCAGCACGAACACCAGGCGCTGCAAGCGCGTCACCTCCAAGTGGCCACGGAAGCCACTGATGATGGTGGCGATGCACATGAAGCTGCCATAGGAGTTCAGCGTCGAGATGGTGACCTTGCCGAAGGCGATGCTGAAGTACAGCAGCGCGGCGGTGGCACCGCTGCCGCCCAGGCCGACGATGTAGGCCACTTCATGGCCGGCGAACTGCCCGTTGGCCATGGCCGCGGCGAACACGCCGAGGATCATCGCCACCTGCGCGCCGATCACCGAACCTGCGCCAGCGGCGAGGAAGGTTTTCACCGAGGAGGTCTTGCTCGGCAGGTAGCGCGAATAGTCCGCCACATAGGGGCCGAAAGCGATCTGCCAGGACGCGGCGAGCGACACCGCGAGCAGGAAGCTGCTCCAGCTGAAGTGGCGGATTTCCAGGAGTGCGCCGATGTCGGTCTGGCTCATCAGGCGACTGAACAGGTAGACGAAGGCGATCACGCCAATGACGCTGGCGGCGCGACCGATGAAATGGATCACCCGGTAGCCAAGCACCGTGACCAGCACGATGACGCTGGCGAAGATCAGGATCCCGACGCTGTCACTGACGCCGAACAGCTGGCCCAGCGCCTGTCCGGAAAGCACAGTGCCGGTGGCGGTGAAACCCAGGTACATCAAGCACACCAGCACGATCGGGATGGCCGCGCCATAGACGCCGAACTGCACCCGGCTGGAGATCATCTGCGGCAGGCCGAGCTTGGGCCCCTGCGCCGCATGCAACGCCATCACACCGCCGCCCAGCAGTTGACCGATGAGCAGGCCGATCAGCGACCAGAACACATCGCCACCCAGCACCACCGCCAGAGCGCCAGTGACGATGGCCGTGATCTGCAGGTTGGCTCCCAACCACAGGGTGAACTGGCTGTAGAGCTTGCCGTGGCGTTCGCCCTCGGGGATGTAGTTGATCGAGCGCCGTTCGATCAGGGGTTTACTGCTTGCGCGCTCATCATTGACAGCCATGGTGCGACCTCTGTGGATTGTTCTGTTCTGAAACCCCGATCTCCGCCCCGGTAGGAGCGAGCTTGCTCGCGATAGGATCTTCCAGCCCCAGGATTGGTATTGGATGTACCTTTTTCGCGAGCAAGCTCGCTCCTACAGAAGCGTTGCTGCGTCTTACTTGCCAGTGATCATCGGCAGGTTCAGGCCCTGTTCCTTGGCGCAGTCGATGGCGATCTGGTAACCGGCATCGGCGTGACGCATGACACCGGTACCCGGGTCGTTATGCAGCACGCGGGCGATACGCTCGGCCGCTTCGTCGGTACCGTCGCAGACGATCACCATCCCGGAGTGCTGGGAGAAGCCCATGCCGACGCCACCGCCGTGGTGCAGAGAAACCCAGGTCGCGCCGCTGGCGGTGTTGAGCAGGGCATTGAGCAACGGCCAGTCGGACACGGCGTCGGAACCGTCCTGCATCGATTCGGTTTCGCGGTTCGGGCTGGATACCGAGCCGGAGTCCAGGTGGTCGCGTCCGATGACAATCGGCGCCGACAGCTCGCCGCTGCGCACCATTTCGTTGAACGCCAGGCCAAGCTTGGCGCGCAGGCCCAGGCCGACCCAGCAGATACGCGCCGGCAAGCCCTGGAAGCTGATGCGCTCGCGCGCCATGTCTAGCCAGTTGTGCAGGTGAGCGTCGTCCGGGATCAGTTCCTTGACCTTGGCGTCGGTCTTGTAGATGTCCTGCGGATCGCCCGACAGCGCGGCCCAGCGGAACGGACCGATGCCGCGGCAGAACAGCGGACGGATATAGGCCGGTACGAAGCCTGGGAAGTCGAAGGCATTCTCGACGCCTTCTTCCTGGGCCATCTGACGGATGTTGTTGCCGTAGTCGAATGTCGGGATGCCCTGCTTCTGGAAGTCCAGCATGGCCTTGACGTGCACGGCCATCGATTGCTTGGCCGCCTTGACCACCGCCGCAGGCTCGGTCTTGGCGCGCTCGCGGTACTGCTCCCAGGTCCAGCCGGCCGGCAGGTAGCCGTTGAGCGGGTCGTGGGCGCTGGTCTGGTCGGTGACCATGTCCGGGCGCACGCCGCGACGAACCATTTCCGGAAGGATTTCAGCGGCGTTGCCGCACAGGGCAATGGAGATCGCCTTGCCTTCGGCGGTGTACTTGGCGATACGCGCCAGGGCGTCGTCGAGGTCCTTGGCCTGCTCGTCGACATAGCGAGTCTTGAGGCGGAAATCGATGCTGCTCTGCTGGCATTCGATGTTCAGCGAGCAGGCACCGGCCAGGGTCGCGGCCAGAGGCTGGGCGCCGCCCATGCCGCCGAGGCCGGCGGTCAGGACCCAGCGGCCCTTGAGGTCATCGTTGTAGTGCTGGCGACCGGCTTCGACGAAGGTTTCGTAGGTGCCCTGGACGATGCCCTGGCTGCCGATGTAGATCCAGCTGCCGGCGGTCATCTGGCCGTACATGGCCAGGCCCTTGGCATCCAGTTCGTTGAAGTGTTCCCAGGTGGCCCAGTGCGGTACCAGGTTGGAGTTGGCGATCAGCACGCGCGGTGCGTTGCTGTGGGTCTTGAACACGCCGACCGGCTTGCCGGATTGCACCAGCAGGGTCTCGTCGTCATTCAGGTTGGTCAGGCTCTCGACGATCTTGTCGTAGCACTCCCAGTTGCGCGCGGCGCGGCCGATGCCACCGTAGACCACCAGTTCTTTCGGGTTCTCGGCAACTTCCGGGTCGAGGTTGTTCATCAGCATGCGCAGCGGCGCTTCTGTCAGCCAGCTCTTGGCGGTCAGCTTGTTGCCGCGGGCAGCGCGAATTTCGACGTTCCGGTATTTCGTAGGTTTATTCTCAGTCACGAAAAAACTCCTCAGCGATCAATCCAAACCAACCCAGGCAGTGGGCGAGCGTGCCTGCGCGCAGGGCGCTGCGCAGCAAGCGAATCAGGGGACGCCGCGAAGAGTCTTCAGTGACTCATACGCATACGTCTTTACTTGTACATACAAGCATATGCAATCGATCGGCCAACTCGTTAAATGGGCCTTCAAGAAAATCGTGGAAATGGCGCAAAGGCCTTTGGATCAAGGGTTTCAGTGACGATTATTTTTTTGCGGGGGATGCGGCAAGAAGAGTGAAAGCCGTTACTTCGCCAGGACTTTGCGCCACGCTGGGGCGTTCGGTAACAAATTGGTGCGCGAAAGAAACAAGATCAGGGAGGGAGAGAAACAGAGAGCTTTGTAGCCGCTGCCCAAGGCTGCGATCGGCGCCGAAGGAGACGCGCCCTTGCAGGCCTCGGAAGGCTCTTCGAGCCTTATCGCAGCCTGCGGCAGCGGCTACAGGTCAGATGGCCGTCAGTTCGATCACGCAGCAAGCGCCGCTGACGCTGACTTCCCGCAGGCCGGGGTTATCGAGCAGTTGCAGGCAGTCATGGCGTTCCAGCAAAGCGGCGACACCACCCCCCAGGTCGGCGCGCATTTCGTCGGCCACGCTGAATACCAGCACCGTGCTGGCCTGGGTGAAGAAACGCTGCCCACCCTGCAGCCATTGCAAGCGCGCGCTGTAGCGATCCGGCGCATAGATCAGGTTGAAGTCGCGAATCGGCCCGTCGATCAGGCCGCAGGTGACCTGGCTGGCGCCACTGAAGGCAAAGGGGTCCAGCGGTAACAGCGCCCGGCTGTCCTGGCCGTCCACCGTCAGGGTCATGCCCGCCCCTTGCAGCACGGTGATGATGCGCTGGTAGCCGGCGAAGCTGGAAAAGCCGCCGGACTCACCGATATCGGCGATCGACAGCCGCCAGCCGAAACCTTCCAGGCCGGTGCCGGCGTCCCGGGTGATCTCTTCGGTGCTGCCGCCGCCGTTTTTCCACGGCATGCGCGGGTAGTTGGCCGCGCGCAAAACGTTCAACTGAGTCATTGATGCCCCTTACTTATGAAACCGCCCTTCCAGGCTGTGACGAGAACCCGGGTGGATCAGGCGCGCGGCGGTCACCGGCTGGCGGCCGGACCAGGTCCGGCGGCGAATCAGCAGGCACGGCTCGCCGCGCTCGATCTGCAGCAACTTGCATTCTTCCGGCTCGGCCAGAATCGCCTCGACCACATGCTCGCCCTCGGTCAGCGGCGCGACCTGGCTCAGGTAGGCGTAGGGTGTCTGCAGGGTGAAATCCTGCTTGAGGTAGTCCGGCGCCACCAGCGCGTTGACGAAGCGGTCCTCGATCTGCACCGGGATATCGTTCTCGAAATGCACGATCAGCGAGTGGAAGACCCTCTGCCCTTCGCGCATTTCCAGGGCCACGGCGCGCTCGGAACCCGCCGCCTCCTCACCCAGGGTGATGACCTTGCAGGTGTGGCGATGACCGCGCGCGGCGATCTCGTCGGCGATGTTGTGCACCTCGAACAAGGCCGACTGGCTCTTGGGTTCGGCGACGAAAGTCCCCACGCCCTGCATGCGCACCAGCATACCTTCGGCGGTCATCTCGCGCAGCGCGCGGTTGATGGTCATGCGGCTGAAACCCAGTTGGCTGACCAGCTCGCTTTCCGAGGGCACGCGGTAGTGCGGGGGCCAGTTTCCGCTCTCGATCTGCTGAGTGATCATCTGTTTGACGCGGGCGTACAGGGGCGCCGGACTATCGCCCAGATGGGCGGCCAGCGGGGAGTTGGCGGGCGGAGTCGGCACAGTAAATCCTTGTTGGCTGAAGAAAGAGGCTAGCTTGCCGGAGTTTACCGAGCAGGCAAACGTCTGTATATGTATATACAAATAACACACGACGGGGTGCTTGAACCATGTCCGCCTTCTTTGCCGAACGCGCACTGCTGCCTAACGGATGGGCCAACAATGTACGTCTCGAGGTCAGCGCCGACGGCCTGCTGACCCACATCCAGGCCGATGCCAGCGCAGAAGGCGCCGAGCGGCTACAGGGCCCGCTGCTGCCGGGCATGCCCAACCTGCATTCCCACGCCTTCCAGCGGGCGATGGCCGGGCTGGCGGAAGTGGCCGGCAACCCCAACGACAGCTTCTGGACCTGGCGCGACCTGATGTATCGCCTGGTGGGCAAGATCAGCCCGGACCAGTTGGGCATCATCGCCCGTCAGCTGTACATCGAAATGCTCAAGGCCGGTTACACCTCGGTCGCCGAATTCCATTACGTGCATCACGACACCAGCGGCCAGCCCTACACCGACCCGGCCGAACTGTCGCTGCGTATCAGCCAGGCCGCCAGCGCCGCCGGTATAGGCCTGACCCTGCTGCCAGTGCTGTACAGCCACTCCGGTTTCGGCGGCCAGACGCCCAACGAAGGCCAGCGCCGTTTCATCAACAGCACGGAAAACTACCTCAAGCTGCAAAGCCGCCTGCAACCGCTGCTGGCCCGACAACCGGCCCAGCAGCTGGGGCTGTGCTTTCACTCGTTGCGCGCGGTCACCCCGCAGCAGATCAGCGAGGTGCTGGCCGCCAGCGACAAACAGTGCCCGGTGCACATCCATATCGCCGAGCAACAGAAGGAAGTCGACGACTGCCTGACCTGGAGCGGACGTCGGCCACTGCAATGGCTGTATGAAAACACCGAGGTCGATCAGCGCTGGTGCCTGGTCCACGCCACCCACGCCAATACCGACGAAGTCCGCCTCATGGCGCAGAGCCAGGCCATCGCCGGCCTGTGCCTGACGACCGAAGCCAACCTCGGCGACGGGATTTTCCCGGCAGTGGATTTCCTTGCCCAGGGCGGGCGCATGGGCATCGGCTCCGACAGCCATGTGTCGCTGAGCGTGGTGGAAGAATTGCGCTGGGCGGAATATGGCCAGCGTCTGCGCGATCAACGTCGCAACCGCCTGTATCGCAACGACCAGCCGATGGTTGGCCGGACCCTGTACGACGCCGCGCTGGACGGCGGCGCCCAGGCCCTGGGGCAGCCGATCGGCGCCCTGGAAGTGGGCAAGCGCGCCGACTGGCTGGTGCTCGACGGCAGCGATCCTTACCTGGCCACCGCCGAGGGCGACGGCATTCTCAACCGCTGGCTGTTCGCCGGCGGCGATCGTCAGGTGCGCGATGTGCTGGTCAACGGCCGGTGGGTGGTGCGCGACGGGCGTCACGCAGGCGAGGAAGAAAGCAATCGGGCCTTTACCCGGGTGCTGCGCGACCTGCTCGGCTGAAGCCCGTTACCGCGGGAGCCAGCAAGCTGGCTCCTGCATGGATTCACTTCGAGGTCTTGGCCATCGCCGAGTCCGACACGCGCCAGATCAGGCGGGTGGTGTCATATCCTTGCTGACGCGCCCTGCTCAGCAGGTCCTCGCGAACCGCTTCGCTGACATTCGGCCGGCGCGACAACAGCCACAGGTATCGACGATCCGGGTTGCCGACAATGGCGGTCTTGTAGTCGTCACTCACGTACAGCACCCAGTAGTCGCCCTTGGCCAGACCCGGTATCAGCCGGGAAAACCAGGTATCGAACTCGACCCACAACTTGTCGGTTTTATCCGGTGCCTGCGGCGTTGCCGTGCCCCGCACCTCTTCCCATTGCCAGTTGGCGGTCAGGCAGCGGTTGAGCACCGCCATATTGCCTTCGGGCAACAGGGTGTAACGGGCTTCGGATTGCGCGCAATTGCGCTGGAAATACATCGGCAAGCGCGCCAACTCGTACCAGGTCCCTTGGTAACGCTTGAGGTCGACGTGATTAACGGTCTTGGGCGCCAGCGAATCGTCCCGGGAAGTGGCGCAGCCGGCCAACAACAGACCGGCCAGAAGAGTGACTAGCAAACGCATCATTATTTTTCTCCCGTGGGCACGTGGCCCCGGTTTTTTTACTTCAGGCCTTGCCCGGAAAACATCAGCACTTTGTCACCGGCGTACTGCACGCTGATAAAGCTGTTCTTGTCGCCCCAGGTGCAGCTGGACATGCCCAGCGCGCCGGAACAATCGGTCGGTTTGCCCAGCAGTTTTTCAACTTCGGCCTTGGGCATGCCGGCCGACAGCTTGGAATAGTTTTCCTGATTGACCTTGCCGCATGCAGCCAACAGCACACAGAACGACAACAGAGCGAGAGAACGCAGGGACATGGTGAAACTCCTGGGCGGACGGGGGGATGGCATGCTGCCAACCAGAAGCTTAGAAGAGAAAAGCCCCATCTGGTTCCCCAGCCAGACGGCTATTTATTGTGACGCAGCGCCCAGCATTTCCTCCCGAATCAACCACTTTGCGACGGCCAAAGACATTTCGTCGGACAGGCTTCAATGCGCCTCATCTTGACTGATGGCCAGTCGACATAAAAGCAGCGTAAAGCCGCCATCATGGCAAATTGACGCCCCCTCGCTGACCTCTCTCTCGCGGTAGTTCACTTAATGACCAGAACAGACCACCGTGATGGAGTCGATCAACGTCGACATCACCGAGATCAACACCCTCAACCAGGCAGGCGTGGAAAACCTGCAGGCAACCAACCCTGCGCACCTGCGCCGACCAGGAGCAGCAAGCGGCGCGGTTGACGCATCTGGTGGGCAGTTTCCGCATCTGAAAAGCATCACGGGCAATCGAGCGTCGACCGGCCGCTCCTACAGAAGAACCTAGGCGTCTGTAGGAGCGAGCGGGCGGCGATCCGACTTGCCCGCGATAGCTGTTGATGCCGCTCAGCAGATTCAGAAGCTGGAACCCGGCTCGCGCAGGAATGCCAGTTCCTCCGGCGTCGATTCACGCCCGAGAATCCGGTTTCGATGGGGGAAGCGCCCGAAGCGGGCAATGATTTTCTGATGCCGTTCGGCGTAGTCCAGCTGGTCGGCGAACACCGGTCGAGCTTCCGGCGGCTGTTCGTCGTGCAAGGCGGCGAACCTGGAGATCGCTTCGTTCTGCACCGCCAGGTTCTCGCAATGCTCGAACACCAGGTAGATGAAGCTGCGCTGCATCGCGGGCAGTTGCCGGTCGAAATCCGCGGCGATGCCCTGGGCCACCAGTGCCTGGGCACGCAGGTCGCCGGCAAAGCTCTTGGGAGTTTCGCGATACAGCATGCGTGGCAGTTGGTCGAGCAGCAGCACCAGGGCCAGCCAGCCTTGCGGGCGTTGCGCCCACTCGGTCAATCCGCCGGCCAAGGCCTGTTCCACCAGATCCCCGAAACGCTCGCGCGCCTCGAGGTCCTGGCTGTCGCGCTTGCCAAACCACAGCTTGCCCTTTTCAGCGACGATGTCCGCAGGTTTCTCGGCAGAGCCGAACCACCAGTCGAGCAGGGGCTGCCAGGGCGCGGCCATGATTTATTCCTTGTGGTAGGCGGTGACGCGGGCGACTTCTTCCTTCGAGCCAAGGAACACCGCTACGCGCTGGTGCAGGCCTTCAGGCTGGATATCGAGAATGCGCTGGTGGCCGTCGGTGGCTGCACCGCCCGCCTGCTCAACCAGGAACGACATCGGGTTGGCTTCGTACATCAGGCGCAGCTTGCCCGGCTTGGATGGCTCGCGGCTGTCGCGTGGGTACATGAACACGCCACCACGGGTCAGGATGCGGTGCACGTCGGCGACCATCGCGGCGACCCAGCGCATGTTGAAGTTCTTCTTCACCGGACCTTCCTCGCCGGCCATCAACTCGCTCACGTAGCGCGCGACCGGCGCTTCCCAGTGACGCTGGTTGGACATGTTGATGGCGAATTCCTGGGTGCTCTCAGGAATGGTCAGGTCTTCGTGGGTCAGTACGAAGCTGCCCATTTCACGGTCCAGGGTAAAGCCCTTGACGCCATCGCCCAGGGTCAGCACCAGCATGGTCTGCGGGCCGTAGATGGCATAGCCGGCGGCTACCTGCTGGGTGCCTGGTTGCAGGAAGGCCTTTTCGTTCAGGGCTTCGTTCTGGCTCAGGTATTCGTTCGGGCAACGCAGTACGGAGAAGATGGTACCGACCGGCGCGTTGATATCGATGTTCGACGAACCGTCCAGCGGGTCGAACACCAGCAGGTAGGCGCCTTTCGGGTATTTGCCCGGGATCTGGTAGGCGTTGTCCATTTCCTCGGACGCCATGCCGGCCAGGTGGCCGCCCCATTCGTTGGCTTCGAGCAGGATCTCGTTGGAGAGCACGTCGAGCTTCTTCTGCACTTCGCCTTGGACGTTTTCAGTGCCCATGCTGCCCAGGACACCGCCCAGGGCGCCTTTGGACACGGCGTGGCTGATCTCCTTGCAGGCACGCGCCACCACTTCGATCAGGAAGCGCAGATCGGCAGGAGTGTTGTTGCTGCGGGTCTGCTCAATCAAATAGCGACTCAGGGTAACGCGGGACATGGAAGGCTCCGGAGGAATGGGGGGCTAAAAAACCCGCGCAGTTTAACGCGAGTCGGGGGTGCATTTCCTCCTATGAGACGAGATCCTCCACAGAGAGTTCATGCATGGGGTTGAGCGTAGCCCGAAATCCGCCCCGTAGCCGCCGGCGCAGGCTGCGCTAGCCTGCGCCTTTTCGACGCTACGGGGGCCGCTGGGCGGCCTATTCCAGAGCCTTCCAGATCTCCGTGGCGTACTCGCGAATAGTCCGGTCCGAAGAGAACCAGCCCATGCGCGCACTGTTGAGCACCGCCGAACGCCACCAATGATCGCTGTCGCGCCAACGCTCTTCGACATGCAATTGGGCATTCCAGTAGGAGTCGAAATCGGCACACACGTGGAAGCGGTCATAGTCGATCAGCGAATCGATAAGGCCGGTGTAGCGGGCCGGATCGTCCGGCGAGAACACCCCGCCACGAATCGCCTGCAGCACATCGTTGAGGCGATGGGAGGCAGCGATGTCCGGCACCGCGCTGAACTCGCCGTTGCGTTTGCGCGCCTCCACCTGCTGGGCGCTGAGGCCGAAGATGAACATGTGCTCGGCGCCGACCCGCTCGCACATCTCGACGTTGGCACCGTCCAGGGTGCCGATGGTCAGGGCGCCGTTGAGGCCGAACTTCATGTTGCTGGTGCCCGAGGCCTCGAAGCCGGCGGTGGAGATCTGCTCCGACAAGTCCGCCGCCGGAATGATGCTTTCGGCCAGGCTGACGTTGTAGTTGGGCAGGAACACCACCTTGAGCAGGCCGCGCACGGTCGGGTCGTTGTTCACAGTGCGAGCGATGTCGTTGCTCAGCTTGATGATCAGCTTGGCCTGGTGATAACTGGCCGCGGCCTTGCCGGCGAAGATCTTCACCCGCGGCACCCAGTCGATCTCCGGCTCGGCACGGATCGCCTGGTACAGCGCCACGGTGTGCATCAGGTTGAGCAACTGGCGCTTGTACTCATGGATCCGTTTGACCTGCACGTCGAACAGCGCCGCCGGATTGACCGCGATCCCCAGGCGCTCATGGATGATCGCCGCCAGCGCGCGCTTGCTGTGCAGGCGCTGCTCGGCGAACTGCTTGCGAAAGGCCGACTTCTCGGCGAAAGGTTCGAGCCCCAGCAGCAGTTCCTCGGGATTGTCCAGCAGCTCCGGGCCGACGGCCTCGACCAGCATCGCCGTCAGCTTGGGGTTGGCCTGGTACAGCCAGCGGCGGAAGGTGATGCCGTTGGTCTTGTTGTTGATCCGCTCCGGATACAGCTTGTGCAGCTCGGAGAACACCGTGCTGCGCATCAACTGGGTGTGCAGCCCGGACACGCCGTTGACGCTGTGGGAGCCGAGAAACGCCAGGTTGCCCATGCGCACGCGGCGCCCGTTGTCTTCTTCGATCAGCGACACCGCGCGCAGCACGTCGAAGTCATGGATGCCCTTGGCCCGCAGTGAATCGATGTGCTCGGCGTTGATCAGGTAAATGATCTGCATGTGCCGCGGCAGCATGCGCTCCATCAGGCCCACCGGCCAGGTCTCCAGGGCTTCGGGCAGCAGCGTGTGGTTGGTGTAGGCCAGGGTCTCGACGGTGATCTGCCAGGCTGCTTCCCAGGCGATGCCGTGCAGGTCCACCAGCTGGCGCATCAGTTCGGCCACGGCGATCGACGGGTGCGTGTCGTTGAGCTGGATCGCCGCATGCTCGCCGAGGCTGAGCACCGAGTCGTGCATGTTCTTGTGCCGGCGCAGCAGGTCCTGCAAGGACGCGGAAACGAAGAAATATTCCTGGCGCAGGCGCAGTTCCTGCCCGGCTTCGGTGCTGTCCGCCGGGTAAAGCACCCGCGAGATGCTCTCGGCCCGGGCCACCTCGGCCACGGCCCCCAGGTGGTCGCCGGCGTTGAAGCGTTCCAGGTGCAGGTCTTCCATGGCTCGCGCCCGCCACAGGCGCAGGGTGTTGACACTGGCGCCGCGCCAGCCGACCACCGGCGTGTCGTAGGCCACCGCGCGCACGGTTTCCGCCGGCCACCAGACCTGCCGGGTATGACCGGCCTCGTCGGTGACGGTGTCGACGCTGCCACCGAAGCCGATCGAATAGATCACTTCGGGGCGCTCGAACTCCCAGGGGTTGCCGAAGTCCAGCCAGTGTTCGGTCTGCTCCTGCTGCCAGCCATCGACTACCGCCTGGCGGAACAAGCCGTGTTCATAACGGATGCCGTAGCCGTGGCCGGCGATACCGAGGGTCGACATGCTTTCCATGAAGCATGCCGCCAGGCGACCGAGACCACCGTTGCCCAGCGCCGCATCCGGCTCCAGCAGGCGGATACGCTCCAGGTCGACACCCAGATCGCTCAGGGCATCGCGCGCCACGTCCAGCAGCCCGAGGTTGCTCAGGCTGTCATAAAGCAGGCGGCCGATGAGGAATTCCAGGGAAAGGTAATAAACACGCTTCTGGCCTTTGCGGTAGATCTGCCGCGTGTGGTCCATCCAGTGCTCGACCATGTGATCGCGCGCCGCCAGGGCGATGGCTTCGAACCAGTCATGGTCGAAAGCGTGGTCCGGGTCCTTGCCCACCGCGTAGGTGAGCTTGTTCAACACGGCGTCGCGAAAAGCGGCCACCTCAGCGTCACGAACCTGCAGTTCCTGAGTCATGAATACGACCTCGAGCGAGATAGACAGTGAGCATGGAGTTGTCTGAGCCTAGTCGGTCTGACAGGAGCCAGAGGTTCTGGTTCGGTGCGCCTTGCAATGGCCCGAACCGAGGCAGCGTCTCCCGCGGCAGCGGGTAAAAATGATGCAGATGCCGTGCCGACCCTGCAATCCCCATGGGCAGGCGTGAATTCCGTTAAATGGTTGTTCAAAAATCCACCAGTACCGGTATGATCGCGCGCCCTGATACACACGCTGGAAACAAGCCTGATGAAGTCCAACCTGATCGCCGCCGCGGAAATCGACCGACTCGATACCTGGGCCAAGTATTCCGCGCCCATGTGCGGCTCCTGCATGTCCAGCTGCTGCACCCTGCCGGTGGAGGTCAAGATCAAGGATCTGATCCGCATCGGCATCGTCGACGAATTCGAGCGCGGCGAGCCGGCGAAGAACATCGCCAAGCGCCTGCAGAAGGAAGGCATCGTCGAGCGCTACAACCAGAAGTCCGAGATCTTCACCCTGCAGCGCATGAGCAACAACGACTGCCTGTACCTGGATCGTAAGAGCCGCCTGTGCACCATTTATGACAAGCGCCCGGACACCTGCCGCAACCACCCGAAGATCGGCCCGCGTCCGGGCTATTGCGCGTACAAGCCCAAGCCGGTCGAGCGCCCGACCAACACCAGTAGCCGGACCCTGGAACGTTTCTGATCAGCAACCGCCGATGCGGCCGATCGCGAGCAAGCTCGCTCCTACAATAATCACGCCCCCCCTGTAGGAGCGAGCTTGCTCGCGATGATGTCCGCCCCATCGCCACCTTTTTCGCAGATCAAAAAAAACGCCCCCGGCCTTTCGACCGGGGGCGTTTTCATTCAGCCTGAACTAAAAAATCAGTTCTTGGCTTTCTTGGCAGCGCGGGTACGCTCGCCTTCGTCCAGGATCTTCTTGCGAAGACGGATGGACTTAGGCGTCACTTCACACAGCTCGTCGTCCTGGATGAATTCCAGGGCCTGTTCCAGGGTGAAACGAACCGGCGGAACCAGGGCGATGGTTTCGTCCTTGCCCGAAGCACGCATGTTGTCGAGCTTCTTGCCTTTGGTTGGGTTCACGCCCAGGTCGTTGTCACGGCTGTTCAGACCCACGATCTGACCGTTGTAGATTTCCTGGCCGTGCTCGACGAACAGCTTGCCGCGCGCCTGCAGGGTTTCCAGGGAGTAGGTCAGGGCCTTGCCGGTCTCGACCGAAACCAGTACGCCGTTCTGACGGCCGGACATGTGGCCGGACTTCATCGGAGCGTAGCGATCGAAGATCGAGGTCAGGATGCCTGCACCGTTGGTCAGGGTCAGGAACTGGTTACGGAAACCGATCAGACCACGGGCTGGAATGTTGTATTCCAGGCGTACACGGCCCTTGCCATCCGGAACCATGTTGCTCAGGTCGCCCTTACGCAGGCCCATTTCTTCCATGACCTTGCCCTGGGATTCTTCAGGGATGTCGATGGTGACGTTCTCGAACGGTTCCTGCTTCACGCCGTCGACTTCACGGATGATCACTTCAGGACGGCCAACGCCCATTTCGAAACCTTCGCGACGCATGGTTTCGATCAGTACCGACAGGTGCAGCTCACCACGGCCGGAAACCTTGAACTTGTCGGCCGAGTCGCCTTCTTCAACGCGCAGTGCAACGTTGTACAGCAGCTCTTTGTCCAGACGTTCCTTGATGTTACGGCTGGTCACGAACTTGCCTTCCTTACCGCAGAATGGCGAGTCGTTGACCTGGAAGGTCATGGAAACGGTCGGCTCGTCGACGGTTAGCGGCTTCATCGCTTCGACCGCGGTCGGATCGCACAGGGTGTCGGAGATGAACAGCTCGTCGAAACCGCTGATGCAGACGATGTCGCCGGCAGCGGCTTCTTCAACGTCCACACGGTGCAGGCCGTGGTGACCCATCAGCTTCAGGATACGGCCGTTGCGCTTCTTGCCTTCGGTGTCGATAGCGACGACCGGAGTGTTCGGCTTGACGCGACCGCGAGCGATACGGCCAACGCCGATCACACCCAGGAAGCTGTTGTAGTCCAGAGCGGAGATCTGCATCTGGAACGGACCGTCACGGTCAACGGCTGGAGCCGGAACGTTGTCGACGATCGACTGGTACAGCGGGGTCATGTCTTCGGCCATGTCGGTGTGGTCCAGACCGGCAATGCCGTTCAGGGCCGAGGCGTAGACGACTTTGAAGTCCAGCTGTTCTTCGGTGGCGCCCAGGTTGTCGAACAGGTCGAAGATCTGGTCCAGAACCCAGTCAGGACGCGCGCCTGGGCGGTCGACCTTGTTGATCACCACGATCGGACGCAGGCCGGCTTCGAAAGCCTTCTTGGTCACGAAACGGGTTTGCGGCATAGGGCCGTCTTGGGCGTCGACCAGCAGCAGAACGGAGTCGACCATCGACATGACGCGCTCGACTTCGCCGCCGAAGTCGGCGTGGCCCGGGGTGTCCACGATGTTGATGTGGTAGCCGTTCCAGTTGATGGCGGTGTTTTTGGCCAGGATGGTAATACCGCGCTCTTTTTCCTGGTCGTTGGAGTCCATCACGCGCTCGTCGTTGAGCTCGTTGCGCTCCAGAGTGCCGGATTGACGCAGGAGTTTGTCTACCAGGGTGGTTTTACCGTGGTCAACGTGAGCAATGATGGCGATGTTGCGTAGATTTTCGATCACTTGTGTATCTCGATCAGAGGATTCGGTGTGCTGACAACTGCTGGCAGCGATTAACAATAGAGTCCGGCAAGGCCGTTACAGCTTGACGGTGGCGTCGGGGGGCCGGTGACGCAAGCCACAGGCAAACAGCCCCGGGCACTTAGCTCGGTCTATAAACGCGCACATTGGCATGTCCCTCACTGAGCAGATGGTGAGCATGCAGGCGACTCATGACGCCTTTGTCGCAATACAGCAGGTACTGGCGAGTAGGGTCCAGTTCCTTGAAGCGTGCGTTCAATGCATAGAACGGCAGCGCTTTTATCTCGATGCCAGCCAACTCCAACGGGTCGTCTTCCTGAGCATCCGGATGCCGGATGTCGATCACGATCTGCCCCGCCAGCGCCTCGCTGACTTCTTCGATCTGCAAATCCTGGCCCAGTTCGTCGATCACCCGATCGATCGGCACCAGTTTGGCCCGCTCGATCGCACGCTCGAGCACCGCCATGTCGAATTCTTTCTCTTCATGCTCCACGCGATGGCGCTTGGCGTGGGTCTTGGGGTTCACCGAGATGACCCCGCAGTACTCCGGCATGTGCTTGGCGAAGTCGGCGGTGCCGATTTCGTTGGCCAGGTCGATGATGTCCTGCTTGTGGCTGGCGATCAGCGGGCGCAGCACCAGCTTGTCGGTCACGCAGTCGATGACGGAGAGGTTCGGCAGGGTCTGGCTCGACACCTGGGAAATTGCCTCGCCGGTGACCAGTGCGTCGATGTGCAGGCGGTCGGCGATGCTCGACGCGGCACGCAACATCATACGCTTCAAAATGACGCCCATATGACTGTTGTCGACTTTGCCGAGGATTTCGCCGAGCACTTCCTCGAACGGCACGCTGACGAACAGCACGCGCTGGGAGCTGCCGTACTTCTTCCAGATATAGTGCGCGACTTCCATCACGCCCAATTCGTGGGCACGCCCGCCCAGGTTGAAGAAGCAGAAGTGGCTCATCAGGCCGCGACGCATGATCTGGTAGGCCGCCACCGTGGAATCGAAACCGCCGGACATCAAAACCAGGGTCTGTTCCAGGGCGCCCAGCGGATAACCGCCAATGCTGTTGTGCTGGCTGTGGATCACGAACAACCGTTGGTCGCGAATTTCCATCCGCACTTCGATTTCCGGTTCTTTCAGGGAAATTCCGGCGGCGCCGCACTGCCGACGCAACTGGCTGCCGACGTATTTTTCCACATCCATGGAGCTGAATGGGTGCTTGCCGGCGCGCTTGCAGCGCACGGCGAAAACTTTCCCCGCCAGGGCCTCGCCAAAGTGCTGCTTGCACTTGGCGACTATGTCGTCGAAGTCGCCCAGCGGGTATTCATCGACCTGCAGGAAATGCGCGATGCCCGGCATGCAGCTCAGGCGCTCGGTCATCTCCTTCAAGGCTTTCGGCTCGCTGACGGCGGTTTCCAGCTCGAGGTTGTCCCACACACCATTGACCACCACAGCCGGGTCCAGGTCGCGGAGCACAGCACGGATGTTCTTGGCCAACTGACGGATGAAACGCGTCCGTACCGGGCGGCTCTTGATGGTGATTTCCGGGAAAACTTTAACGATTAGTTTCATGAAAACAGCGCGCGCTGGGCCAGCCGAAAAAGGGGGGCGCGGATTATAGCGGAAATTGCTCAAGGTTTAACCAATTAATGTGCACTCGGTTTTTAGTGCACCAAAATGGATCATGCAGAGAGAAAGTCGCAACATTGCGGTGCGCGATTTTGCCCTTCCGGGCCAAATACCGCCTGGAATGCGTGAGTTTGGGGCATAAAACCCAACTCAGGGCACTGGCATGCAATTTGCTCCCTTGTGAGGCAGGTTGCCATGGCAGAGTATCTGCGCCGGCATCACCCACATTCTAAGGGCACACCAACACTCGCCCGAAGCCACCCGGAGGACACTATGTCGAAGTCGGTTCAACTCATCAAAGATCATGACGTCAAATGGATTGATCTGCGCTTCACTGACACCAAAGGCACTCAGCACCACGTGACCATGCCGGCCCGTGATGCGCTGGATGACGATTTCTTCGAAATCGGCAAAATGTTCGACGGTTCCTCCATCGCTGGCTGGAAAGGCATCGAAGCCTCCGACATGATCCTGATGCCGGTTGACGAAACCGCCGTCCTGGACCCGTTCACCGAAGAGCCGACCCTGATCCTGGTCTGCGACATCATCGAACCTTCGACCATGCAGGGCTACGATCGCGACCCACGCGCCATCGCCAAGCGTGCCGAGGAGTACCTGAAGTCCACCGGTATCGGCGACACCGTATTCGTAGGTCCAGAGCCTGAGTTCTTCATCTTCGACGAAGTGAAGTTCAAGTCCGACATCTCCGGCTCCATGTTCAAGATCTTCTCCGAGCAAGGCTCGTGGATGTCCGACCAGGACGTGGAAGGCGGCAACAAAGGCCACCGTCCAGGCGTCAAAGGCGGCTACTTCCCGGTTCCTCCGTTCGACCACGACCACGAAATCCGTACCTCCATGTGTAATGCCATGGAAGAAATGGGCCTGGTCATCGAAGTTCACCACCACGAAGTGGCGACTGCCGGCCAGAACGAAATCGGCGTGAAGTTCAACACCCTGGTCAACAAGGGCGACGAAGTTCAGACCCTGAAGTACTGCGTACACAACGTGGCCGATGCCTACGGCCGCACCGCTACCTTCATGCCCAAGCCTCTGTACGGCGACAACGGCTCGGGTATGCACGTGCACATGTCCATCTCCAAGGATGGCAAGAACACCTTCGCTGGCGAAGGTTATGCCGGCCTGTCCGACACCGCCCTGTACTTCATCGGCGGCATCATCAAGCACGGTAAGGCCCTGAACGGTTTCACCAACCCTTCGACCAACTCCTACAAGCGTCTGGTACCAGGCTTCGAAGCTCCGGTAATGCTGGCCTACTCGGCTCGCAACCGTTCCGCTTCGATCCGTATCCCTTACGTGTCGAGCCCTAAAGCCCGCCGTATCGAAGCCCGTTTCCCGGATCCGGCTGCCAACCCATACCTGGCCTTCGCTGCCCTGCTGATGGCCGGCCTGGACGGTATCCAGAACAAGATCCACCCTGGCGACGCCGCTGACAAAAACCTGTACGACCTGCCGCCTGAAGAGGCGAAAGAGATCCCACAAGTTTGCGGCAGCCTGAAAGAAGCCCTGGAAGAGCTGGACAAAGGTCGTGCGTTCCTGACCAAAGGCGGCGTTTTCAGCGACGACTTCATCGACGCCTACATCGCCCTGAAAAGCGAAGAAGAAATCAAGGTCCGTACCTTCGTACACCCACTGGAATACGAGCTGTACTACAGCTGCTGATCCGGTAGCGCCGCCCCACGCGGCGTGAATGAAAAAGCCCCCGGCTCGAAAGAGCTCGGGGTTTTTTTTTGCCCATTGGCCGGATGACTTGCGATAGTGCGCGCCTGGAATATCAACACCATCGCTCCCGACCGAGGCCCGCCATGCCGTCCCCCCTGCAAATCTGCCTTGCCCTGTCCGCCGCCCTCCTCGCCGGAACGGCCCAGGCCGCCCCAGCGCCGGCCAGCCTGGTCCTACTGCTGGCCAGCATCGAAGAACGCCTGGCCATCGCCGACCAGGTGGCCCTGAGCAAATGGGACAGCCACAAACCGGTGGAAGATCGCCCGCGCGAGCGTGAGGTGATTGCCGGCGCGGTGGCCCAGGCGCCGGCCTATAAACTCGACGGCGCGGCGGTGGAACAGTTTTTCGCCGCGCAGATCGAGGCCAACAAGCTGGTGCAGTACGCCCATCTATCCGAGTGGACCCTACAAGCCCAGGCACCGAACGCACCGCGCCCGGACCTGGTGGGGCAGATCCGCCCGCAACTTGACCGGTTACAAAAACGCCTGCTGCAGCAACTGGCGGATTTCAGCCCCCACCGCAACGACCCGCAGTGCCCACAGTGGCTGGCCCAGGCCACCCACGGAGCTGATCGGGCACCACTGCGCCAACTGGCACTGATCCGCGCCATCGCCGAGCTTTGTGTGTTCAAAGGTTGAAGCGGCGAACCCGGGGCCGGTCCGCGGCTCTATGCTGGAGGCAATTTCATCCTTGAAGCCGCCGACCCAAGCACCCAGGAAAGCCGCCATGCGTGTGCACTGTCTCTACCTGCTGTTGCTGGCCGCCCTGCCGGCCGCCGCGCAGATCTACCGCTACACTGACGCCCACGGCAACACGGCCTACAGCGACCAGCCGCCGGCCGGCGTGCCCGGCCAGGCCGTCGAGCTGGCGCCGCTGAACCGCATCGAGGCGCCCAGGCCGTTCACACCGCCCGGCGTCGATCCAGTACAAACGCCCCCCTCCCGCGCACCGGCCTACACCACCCTGGAGCTGAGCGGCGTAGCGGATGGCGGCGTGGTGCGCGCCAATAACGGCACCTTCAAGGTCGAGGTGCGCCTGCAACCGCCCCTGCTCAACGAGCATCGCCTGCGCCTGTTGCTGGACGATCAGCCTTACGGCCAGCCCGGCAACCTGCCGAGCCTGCAATTGGTGAACATCGATCGCGGCGAGCACCGCCTGGCGGTGCAAGTGCTCGATGGCGAGCGGGTGGTGCAGCAAAGCCCGCCGCTGACCTTCACCCTGCAACGGGTTCATCGGCCCTGAGGTGTTGTCGCGCCTGAATCTGCGAATACAGGCGCCGCTCATGTTCGAGTAGCCAGCGTTTGCGCCAGAGCCCGCCGCCATAACCGGTGAGCGAACCGTCGGAACCTATCACCCGGTGACAGGCAATCACGATGGCGATCTGGTTGGCGCCATTGGCCCGGGCCACGGCCCGCACGGCGGAGGCCGAACCGATGCTGCTCGCCACCTCGGCATAACTGCGGGTCACACCTGGAGGTATCGACCTGAGGGCCTGCCACACCGTGCGGGTAAAGGGCGAAGCATTCAGCGCCAACGGCGTGGCAAAGCTCGCCGACTCCCCGGCGAAAAATCGCCGCAGCTCGCTCTCGATCTGATCGATGGGGGCAAAACGCCCGAAACCGATGGTCGAGCCGGTGTGCTCTTGCAGGCGCTTCAGCTCAGTGGCCAAGGCCGGGCGGTCGAAGAATTCCAGCAGATGCAGGGCCTGCGCATCGGCCACCGCCAGCATCACGCCGATCGGGGTTTGCAGCCAGTCGGCCTTGAGCAGTTCGCGGCCGCGCAGGTTCGACGGTGGCTGGCCGAGCAGCCGGGCGAAGGCACTGCGAAAGCCGCTGTCGGAATCGAAACTGGCGCTGATCTGCGCATCGATCACGCTGGCGCCGCCCGCCAGTTGCTGCATGCCTTCGCCGATCCGCCGCAGCCGGGCCATTTCCAGGAAGGTCACGCCGAAGTGGCGCTTGAAGGCCCGGCGCACTGTGGAAGGGTCGAGGCCGAGTTCGATCAGGTCGCCTTCATACCAGCGCTTGTCGGCATTGTTTTCCAGCAAGGTCAGCAGTTGTTTGACCAAGGGCTCCTGGGCACCGGTCTGCGCCAACGGACGGCAGCGCAGGCAGGCACGAAAACCGGCCTCGACACAGGCCTTGATCGAGCTGAAGAACACCGTGTTTTCGCGCTTGGGCTTGCGCGCCGCGCAGGTCAGCCGACAGAACACGCCCGTGCTCTTGACCCCGACGAAAGCGAACCCGTCATAGGCCGGATCGCGATCGAGCAAGGCGCGGTACAGGGTGTCGTCGTCGGGCAGTTGGAACAGCAAGGGGGCGTTGTCCATGGCCGTCTCCAGCAGCAGAGGGGAATGTCTGTGCACTGTAGAGCAGCGCCACAGCGGATGCCGCCGCAAATCAGGCGTTGATTCGCCAACGCTGCCCCAGCTTGCGCCCGGCGTGGAACAGAGCTGGCTGCTAATCAGGCTCAGGCGCGCTCGATCACCATGGCCACGCCCAAGCCAACGTCCACACTGCAACCGGGTATCGACAAGGACGCCCACCCCGCCCACTGAGACGCCATCCGCCGCATTCTTCCAGGCCCTCCAGCAGGCGGGCCTTTGTGCCCGCGCCGCGAATTTTGGCCCGGCGCACGGCTGACCATTCTTTAGCGCGGTCTCGGGTAAATCGCACTATATTGGTGCATCAAGCTGCACCTTGATCTATCTGCAACCCATTTTGGTTCGAAAGTACCCAGCGCAACCGGCAAAACGCTGCGAAAGAGAACTTTAAACGTCTGTTTCAGGGCTCGAGCGCTTCTTTTCGGAGCCTTGGTTTGGTTTTTGCATTTTCTCGATATCAGCGCCTTATTCGCGCGCGCAATTCTGGGCCGACCCGGGGTTGCCTTGTTTCAAAAGAGGTCAACACCTACCCATGACCATCAGCGATCAACTGCACCGCTTGCTACTCGACAACCTGACCACCGCGACTATCCTGCTCAACGCCGACCTGCGCCTTGAGTACATGAACCCGGCGGCGGAGATGTTGCTGGCCATCAGCGGCCAGCGCAGCCATGGGCAATTCATCAGCGAACTGTTCACCGAATCGGCCGAAGCCCTGAGCTCCTTGCGCCAGGCGGTGCAACAGGCGCACCCGTTCACCAAGCGCGAAGCCATGCTCACCGCGTTGACCGGCCAGACCCTGACCGTCGACTACGCCGTGACGCCGATCCTGAGCAATGGCGACACCCTGCTGTTGCTCGAAGTCCACCCCCGCGACCGCCTGCTGCGGATCACCAAGGAAGAGGCCCAGCTGTCCAAGCAGGAAACCAGCAAGATGCTGGTGCGCGGCCTGGCCCACGAGATCAAGAACCCCCTCGGCGGGATTCGCGGCGCCGCCCAGCTGCTGGCCCGCGAACTGCCGGACGAGAACCTCAAGGACTACACCAACGTCATCATCGAAGAGGCCGACCGCCTGCGCAACCTGGTGGACCGCATGCTCGGCTCCAACAAGCTGCCGTCGCTGGCCATGTGCAACGTGCACGAAGTACTGGAGCGCGTGAGCAGCCTGGTGGAGGCCGAAAGCCAGGGCTGCATCACCCTGGTGCGCGACTACGACCCGAGCATTCCCGATGTGTTGATCGACCGCGAACAGATGATCCAGGCGGTGCTCAACATCGTGCGCAACGCGATGCAGGCCATCAGCAGCCAGAACGAGCTGCGCCTGGGCCGCATCTGCCTGCGTACCCGCACCATGCGCCAGTTCACCATCGGCCACGTGCGCCACCGCCTGGTGACCAAGATCGAAATCATCGACAACGGCCCGGGGATCCCCGCGGAACTCCAGGAAACCATCTTCTTCCCCATGGTCAGCGGCCGTCCGGACGGTACCGGGCTGGGCCTGGCCATTACCCAGAACATCATCAGCCAGCACCAGGGCCTGATCGAGTGTGACAGCCATCCCGGCCACACCACGTTCTCGATCTTTCTGCCACTGGAACAAGGAGCCCCATCGACATGAGCCGTAGTGAAACCGTGTGGATCGTCGATGACGACCGTTCTATCCGTTGGGTTCTGGAGAAAGCCTTGCAACAGGAAGGCATGACCACCCAGAGCTTCGATAGCGCCGATGGTGTGATGAGTCGCCTGGCCCGCCAGCAGCCGGACGTGATCATCTCCGACATCCGCATGCCCGGCGCCAGTGGCCTGGACCTGCTGGCGCGGATCCGCGAGCAGCACCCGCGCCTGCCAGTGATCATCATGACCGCGCACTCCGACCTGGACAGCGCTGTCGCTTCCTATCAGGGCGGCGCCTTCGAGTACCTGCCCAAACCGTTCGATGTCGACGAAGCGGTGTCCCTGGTCAAGCGCGCCAACCAGCACGCCCAGGAGCAGCAGGGCCTGGAGGTGATCCCCGCGCTGGCCCGCACCCCGGAAATCATCGGCGAAGCGCCGGCGATGCAGGAGGTGTTCCGCGCCATCGGTCGCCTCAGCCACTCCAACATCACCGTGCTGATCAACGGTGAGTCGGGTACCGGTAAAGAGCTGGTGGCCCACGCCCTGCACCGTCACAGCCCGCGGGCGGCTTCGCCGTTCATCGCCCTGAACATGGCGGCGATCCCCAAGGACCTGATGGAGTCCGAGCTGTTCGGCCATGAAAAAGGCGCCTTCACCGGCGCGGCCAACCTGCGGCGCGGACGCTTCGAACAGGCCGACGGCGGCACCCTGTTCCTCGACGAGATCGGCGACATGCCGGCCGACACCCAGACCCGTCTGCTGCGGGTGCTGGCCGACGGCGAGTTCTACCGGGTCGGCGGGCATACGCCGGTCAAGGTCGACGTGCGCATCATCGCCGCGACCCACCAGAACCTGGAAACCCTGGTACACGCCGGCAAGTTCCGCGAGGACCTGTTCCACCGCCTGAACGTGATCCGCATCCATATCCCGCGCCTGTCGGACCGTCGCGAAGACATCCCGACCCTGGCCAAGCACTTCCTCAGCCGCGCCGCCCAGGAGCTGGCCGTCGAGCCCAAGCTGCTGAAAAGCGAGACCGAGGAATACCTGAAGAACCTGCCGTGGCCCGGCAACGTGCGCCAGCTGGAGAACACCTGCCGCTGGATCACCGTGATGGCTTCGGGTCGCGAGGTGCATATCAGCGACCTGCCGCCGGAGCTGCTGAGCCTGCCGCAGGATTCGGCGCCAGTGACCAACTGGGAACAGGCCCTGCGCCAGTGGGCCGACCAGGCCCTGGCGCGCGGCCAGTCGAGCCTGCTGGACAGCGCGGTGCCGAGCTTCGAGCGGATCATGATCGAGACCGCCCTCAAGCACACCGCCGGCCGCCGCCGCGATGCCGCCGTGCTGCTGGGCTGGGGCCGCAACACCCTGACGCGCAAGATCAAGGAGTTGGGGATGAAGGTCGACGGCGGGGATGACGACGACAGCGACGAGGGCTGAGCCACTGTAAGCCTGTAGCCGCTGTCGCAGGCTGCGATAAGGCCGAAGGCCTTCAGCGATCTTGAGATCCTGCGCGCCCTTCGGTCGCGATCGCAGCCTTCGGCAGCGGCTACGGCGCAAGGCATTCGTGCTGTATCGAATGGCAGGACCAATCGCGGGCAAGCCTCGCTCCTACAGATGCGGTCGTGGGAGCAGGGCTTGCCCGCGATGCTTTTTGTGCACCGCAATGGTGAGCCTGCACTGCCGGAATGCGTGGCCGGGCCTTGGATTTCATCGCATGTGGCCTGGATTTTTCTCGCCAGAACGAATCCACAGAAAGCTGAAAGCCCCGTAAACCGGGGCTTTCAGCTTTCCTTGAAAATTCGCTTAACCGTTTAAGCCAGAATTGGCACGCCCCCTGCAAAGACAAGATCACGAGTGCAGTCACTCACCCGTTTTGGGGACCTTGGTACAGGCAGGCCGAGACTCCCCTTCTTTAACACCCGGAACCCCTACCGCTCGTAGCGACGGGTTCCACCCGGTTTGGGGAACCCTGGTACAGGCAGGCCAGGGATTCCCTCTTTAACACCCGGGCTCATCACGCTTTCAGCGACGAGCCCCAGCCGTTTCGGGAACCTTGGTACAGGCAGGCCGGGGATTCCCTCTTTACACCGGGCCCGCGCAATCAGCGCGGCCCTTACGCTTTTGGGAACCTTGGTACAGGCAGGCCGGGGCTTCCCCTCTTTACACCGGGCCCGGCGCGATCAGCGCCCCGCCCTCACGCTTTTGGGGACCTTGGTACAGGCAGGCCGGGAATCCCCTCTTTTATTCCTCGCGCAGCTGGAGCTCCAGGCGCCAGCGCCCGTCGACCTCGCTGCCCGACCACTCGCCGTGCAGCGCCCGCGCCGCGACCACGTTCAGCAGCAACCCTTCCTCAACCGCCCGCAGCCGCCAGTTGGCATCCTTGTCGTTGATCTTCAACTGCCCCTTCTGCGCCCGCCCCTTGGCCTCGAACAGCAGCGCCACGGCCCCGTCGATGTGCTCGCCATGGACCTTGGGCTCGTTGTTGAACCACACCACCAGGGCATTGGGCCGGACCTGCACTTCCTGCAACTCGATCGGGTCCGGGGTCGTCAGGCGACCGATCATCAGCCCGACCATCACGCCAAAGATCGCCAGCGAGCCGAACACCCGCAGCATTAGCTTCGGCCTGAAGTCCGCTTCAGGCGTAGAATGCGGCCTGTCTTTTTCTTCGGAGCCGTGCATGTTTCACGTCATCCTTTTTCAACCAGAAATTCCGCCGAATACCGGCAACGTAATCAGGCTGTGCGCCAATAGCGGCTGCCACCTGCATTTGATCGAGCCGCTGGGTTTCGAAATGGACGACAAGCGCCTGCGCCGGGCCGGCCTCGACTATCACGAGTATGCCACCCTGCAACGCCATGCCGACCTCGCCAGCTGTCTGGAAAGCCTAGGCCACCCGCGCCTGTTCGCCTTTACCACCAAGGGCTCGCGGCCGTTCCACGATGCCAGTTTCGCCGAAGGCGATGCCTTCCTGTTCGGCCCGGAAAGCCGCGGCCTGCCCGCCGAGGTGCTGGACGCCCTGCCCGCCGAACAACGCCTGCGCCTGCCCATGCGCGAAGGCTGCCGCAGCCTGAACCTGTCCAACACCGTGGCGGTGGCCGTCTACGAAGCCTGGCGCCAGCTGGGGTTCAAATAAACCACCCACTTCCGCGCCACTCCCTGTAGCCGCTGCCGCAGGCTGCGATAAGGCCGAAGGCCTTCAGCGATCTTGAGATCCTGCGCGCCCTTCGGTCGCGATCGCAGCCTTCGGCAGCGGCTACAGGTTCGGCGCCGGTATCGACATCAGTCTCGAAACCTTGGGCCCGAACATGAAAAAAGCGCCTGAAACGGCGCTTTTTTCATGGAACCCAGCGGCTTACTGAACGGTGTTTTCACCGGCCGCCTGCAGGCGTTGCAGCTCTTGCGCGTACAGCGCGTCGAAGTTCACCGGAGCCAGCATCAGGGCCGGGAACGAACCGCGGGTCACCAGGCTGTCCAGCGCTTCGCGAGCGTACGGGAACAGGATGTTCGGGCAGAACGCGCCCAGGGTGTGGCTCATCGAAGCGTCGTCCAGGTTCTTGATCAGGAAGATACCGGCCTGTTGCACTTCGGCGATGAACGCTACTTCTTCACCGTTCTTCACGGTGACCGACAGGGTCAGCACGACTTCGTGGAAACCTTCTTCCAGCGCCTTCTGGCGGGTGTTCAGGTCCAGGCCGACGCTCGGCTCCCACTGCTGGCGGAAGATCGCCGGGCTTTTCGGAGCTTCGAAAGACAGGTCGCGCACATAGATGCGCTGCAGCGAGAATTGCGGTGCGGATTCGTCTTCGGTCGCAGCGGTGTTCTGTTGGTCAGTCATCTCAGATCCTTCTTGATCTCGGGGTCATGTAGGGTTTGCTGATCTTGGGTGGTCAGTCAGGCCGCGAGCAGCGCGTCGAGCTTGCCGGCGCGCTCCAGGGCGAACAAATCGTCACAACCGCCCACATGGGTGCTGCCGATCCAGATCTGCGGCACGGACGTGCGCCCGGCTTTCTGGGCCATTTCGGCGCGAACCTGCGGCTTGCCGTCGACCTTGATCTCTTCGAAGGCTACGCCTTTGTTCTCGAGCAGGTACTTGGCCCGCGAGCAGTAGGGGCAGTAATCGCTGGAATAGACGACGACGGCAGCCATATCACTTCACCAACGGCAGGTTGTCGGCTTTCCAGCTGCCAACGCCACCGGACAGCTTGGCGGCGGTGAAGCCGGATTTCATCAGCTCGCGAGCGTGGGTGCCGGCGTGCTGACCCAGGGCGTCGACCAGAATGATGGTCTTGGCCTTGTGCTTTTCCAGCTCGCCCACGCGGGCGGCCAGTTTGTCTTGAGGGATGTTCAACGCGCCGACGATATGGCCCGCGGCGAATTCCTTGGACGGACGGATATCGATCACCACGCCCTGCTCGCTGTTGACCAGCGCAGTCAGTTCACGGGTGCTGAGGCTGCGGCCACCGCGGCTCAACTCGTGAGCGATCAACAGAGCCAGCAAGATGACGAAGGCGCCGACGAGCAAGTAGTGTTCAGTGGCGAATTGAATCAGGTGAGCAACCATCAAGGAGGTTCCAGGGCGTTAAAATGTCGGCCAGTATACACAGCCCTCCGGGTCGGCCAAACCCCGCCCGGCGGTGACGCCACCGGAACTTCGCTTTAAACTGCCACTCCCTTTTTTCAACATCTCCCAATCCAGCCACGAGTGGAATCTATGACTACCACGCCTAAACCTTTGGTCCTGATGATTCTGGATGGCTTCGGTCACAGCGAGAGCCACGAATCCAACGCTATCTATGCGGCCAAGAAGCCGGTCCTCGACCGCCTGTACGCCAGCGTGCCGAATGGCCTGATCTCGGGTTCGGGCATGGATGTCGGCCTGCCGGACGGCCAGATGGGCAACTCCGAAGTCGGCCACATGAACCTCGGCGCCGGCCGCGTGGTGTACCAGGATTTCACCCGCGTCACCAAAGCCATTCGCGATGGCGAGTTCTTCGAGAATCCGACTATCTGCGCTGCCGTGGACAAAGCCGTGGCCGCCGGCAAGGCCGTGCATATCCTCGGCCTGCTGTCCGATGGCGGCGTGCACAGCCACCAGGACCACTTGGTGGCCATGGCCGAACTGGCCTTCAAGCGTGGCGCCGAGAAGATCTACCTGCACGCCTTCCTCGACGGCCGCGATACCCCGCCGAAAAGCGCCACCTCGTCGATCGAACTGCTGGATGAAACCTTCAAGACCCTGGGCAAGGGCCGTATCGCCAGCCTGATCGGCCGTTACTTCGCCATGGACCGCGACAACCGCTGGGACCGCGTGGCCCAGGCCTACAACCTGATCGTCGACGGCAATGGCGAATTCAACGCCGCCACCGCCCAGGAAGGCCTGCAGGCCGCCTACGAGCGTGGCGAGAGCGACGAATTCGTCAAGGCCACCACCCTTGGCGAGCCGGTGAAAGTCGAAGACGGCGACGCCGTGGTGTTCATGAACTTCCGCGCCGACCGCGCCCGCGAACTGAGCCGGGTGTTCGTCGAAGACGATTTCAAGGAATTCGCCCGCGCCCGCCAGCCGAAACTGGCCGGCTTCGTCATGCTGACCCAATACGCGGCGAGCATTCCGGCCCCTTCGGCCTTTGCCCCGGGCAGCCTGGAAAACGTGCTGGGCGATTACCTGGCGAAAAACGGCAAGACCCAGCTGCGCATCGCCGAAACCGAGAAGTACGCCCACGTGACCTTCTTCTTCTCCGGCGGCCGCGAAGAGCCGTTCCCGGGTGAAGAACGCATCCTGATCCCGTCGCCGAAAGTCGCCACCTACGACCTGCAGCCGGAAATGAGCGCGCCGGAAGTCACCGACCGGATCGTCGACGCCATCGAAAACCAGCGCTACGACGTGATCGTGGTCAACTACGCCAACGGCGACATGGTCGGCCACAGCGGCGTGTTCGACGCCGCGGTCAAGGCCGTTGAATGCCTGGACCTGTGCATCGGCCGGATCGTCGACGCCCTGGAAAAGGTCGGTGGCGAAGCCCTGATCACCGCCGACCACGGCAACGTCGAGCAGATGTCCGATGCCGCCACCGGTCAGGCCCACACCGCCCACACCAGCGAGCCGGTACCGTTCATCTATGTGGGCAAGCGCAACCTGAAAGTCCGCGAAGGCGGAGTCCTGGCTGACGTGGCGCCGACCATGCTGAAGTTGCTGGGCCTGCCGCAGCCGGCGGAAATGACTGGCACTTCGATACTGGTCTGATATCAAAAAGACCGAATAATGGGCCGCAAACCGGCTTTTTATGACGAACGCCTCAAAGCAGTTGGCTTTGAGGCGTTTTTTTTGCAGCGAGGGGCGGGCATACTAGGCCGTCCCTTTCCCTGGTGTCGCCCGCCTCTATGCTTCGCGCCCTGATTACCCTTGCTCTGATCTGCCTGCTCCAACCGGCCTTCGCCGACGAGCGCGCGCAAACCCAACAGCAGTTGGACGCCACGCGTCAGGACATTGCCGAGCTGAAAAAGCTGCTGGGCAAGCTGCAGGAAGAAAAATCCGGCGTGCAGAAAGACCTGCGCGGCACCGAAACCGAGATGGGCAAGCTGGAGAAGCAGGTCGATGCCCTGCAGAAAGAGCTGAAGAAAAGCGAATCCGAGCTGCAGCGTCTCGATGAGGAGAAAAAAAAACTCCAGAGCGCGCGCATTGAACAGCAACGACTGATCGCCATCCAGGCCCGCGCGGCCTACCAGAACGGCCGCCAGGAGTACCTCAAGCTGCTGCTCAACCAGCAGAACCCGGAAAAATTCGCCCGTACCCTGACCTATTACGACTACCTGAGCCAGGCCCGCCTGGAGCAGTTGAAGAATTTCAACGAGACCCTGCGCCAGCTGGCCAATGTCGAAAAGGAAATCTCCCTGCAGCAAGCCCAGCTGCTGGTGCAGAAAAGCAGCCTCGACACCCAGCGTGAAGAGCTCGACAAGGTCCGCAAGGAACGCCAGCTGGCCCTGGCCAAGCTCAATGACGACGTGAAGGCCCGTGGCGACAAGCTCAAGGCCCGCGAACAGGACCAGGCCGATCTGGGCAGGGTGCTGAAAACCATCGAGGAAACCCTGGCCCGCCAGGCCAGAGAGGCAGAGCAAGCGCGACAGAAAGCGCTGATCGCCCAGCAGGAAGCCGAAAAAAAGCGTTTGCGTGAGGCCCAGGCCAATGCCGACGACAGCCCGCGCAAGCCGCCCCGAGCGACGCCCGGCCCCTTGGTTTCCAGCGCAGGCGCCTCCTATGGAGGCCCTTTTGCTTCATCCCGGGGAAAACTTCCCTGGCCGGTTGATGGTCGACTGCTGGCGCGCTTCGGCGAAAGCCGTGGCGACGATGCCCGGACCAAGTGGGACGGGGTGATGATCAGCGCCTCGGCCGGCAGCCAGGTGCATGCCGTCCATGGCGGCCGCGTCGTGTTCGCCGACTGGCTGCGCGGCGCCGGCCTGCTGGTGATCCTCGACCATGGCAACGGCTACTTGAGCCTCTACGGACACAACCAGACGCTGCTTAAAGAAGCGGGCGATATCGTCAAGGCCGGCGAGTCCATCTCCACTGTGGGTAGCAGTGGCGGCCAGGGCGCGCCTGCACTGTACTTCGCTATTCGCCAGCAGGGTCGCCCAAGCGACCCGGCACAATGGTGCCGCGCGCAAGGATAAGCGCGCCATCTCATTCAGGAGTTCGTTCGACATGCTGCATTTGTCCCGCCTCACCTCGCTGGCCCTGACGATCGCTCTGGTGATCGGTGCGCCCCTGGCGTTTGCCGCCGAAACCGCTCAATCGACAGCCGCCACGACCACCAAGGCGCCATTGCCGCTCGAAGAGCTGCGCACCTTCGCCGAGGTCATGGACCGGATCAAGGCCGCCTATGTCGAACCCGTCGACGACAAGACCCTGCTGGAAAACGCCATCAAGGGCATGCTCAGCAACCTCGACCCGCATTCGGCCTACCTCGGCCCCGAAGACTTCGCCGAGCTGCAGGAAAGCACCAGCGGCGAGTTCGGCGGCCTGGGCATCGAAGTCGGCGCCGAGGACGGCATCATCAAGGTGGTGTCGCCGATCGACGACACTCCGGCGTCCAAGGCTGGCATCCAGGCCGGCGACCTGATCGTCAAGATCAATGGCCAGCCGACCCGCGGCCAGAGCATGACCGAAGCCGTGGACAAAATGCGCGGCAAGATCGGCCAGAAGATCACCCTGACCCTGGTCCGCGACGGCGGTGCGCCGTTCGACGTGACCCTGGCCCGCGCCACCATCCAGGTGAAGAGCGTGAAGAGCCAGCTGCTGGAGTCGGGCTATGGCTACATCCGCATCACCCAGTTCCAGGTCAAGACCGGCGAGGAAGTCTCCAAGGCCCTGGCCAAGCTGCGCAAGGACAACGGCAAGAAGCTCAACGGCATCATCCTCGACCTGCGCAACAACCCGGGCGGCGTGCTGCAGTCGGCGGTGGAAGTGGTCGACCACTTCATCACCAAGGGCCTGATCGTCTACACCAAGGGCCGCATCGCCAACTCCGAGCTGCGCTTCTCCGCCACCGGCAAGGACGAGAGCGAAGCGGTACCGATGGTGGTGCTGATCAACGGTGGCAGCGCCTCGGCTTCGGAGATCGTCGCCGGCGCCCTGCAGGACCAGAAACGCGCGGTGCTGATGGGCACCACCAGCTTCGGCAAGGGCTCGGTGCAAACCGTGCTGCCGCTGAACAACGACCGCGCGTTGAAGATCACCACCGCGCTGTACTTCACCCCGAACGGCCGCTCGATCCAGGCCCAGGGCATCGTGCCGGACATCGAGGTGCGCCGCGCCAAGATCACCAGCGAGGCGCAGGACAACGAGTACTTCAAGGAAGCCGACCTGCAAGGTCACCTGGGCAATGGCAATGGCGGCGCCGACAAGCCGACCGCTTCCGGCAGCAAGCCCAAGCCGATGCCGCAGGACGACGACTACCAGCTGGCCCAGGCCCTCAGCCTGCTCAAGGGCCTGAGCATCACTCGCAGCAAGTGATGGAGTCCATCGCGAGCAAGCCCGCCATCTCCCCTGTAGGTGCGCAGCTTGCTCGCGATAGCGCCCTGATGACCGCCACACCCCACCAAGGCTTTACCCGAACCTTATGCTGCAAATCCCCATGACCCACCAACGCCAACCCCACCCACGGTTGTCGTGGAGGCTCATCATCGGGCTTCTGTGCCTTTTCGCCTTCACCTTGATCCAGGCCGCCGAGCCCGCTCCGCGCAAAGCCTACCTGAGCCTGATCATCGACGACCTCGGGCAGAGCCTGCCCCGCGATCGCCGCGTACTCGCCCTGCCCGGCCCGGTGACCACGGCGATCATGCCCGACACGCCCCACGCCGCCGAGTTCGCCCGCGAAGCCCATCGCGCCGGCAAGATCGTCATCCTGCACATGCCCATGGACCCGGCCACCGGCCCCTTCGCCTGGCACCCCGAGCTGCCCATCGAAGAACTGGAAAGACGCCTCGACGCCGCTTTCAAGGCCGTGCCCTACACCAGCGGCATCAATAACCACATGGGCAGCCGCATGACCTCCCAGCCCCAGGCCATGGCCTGGCTGATGGCCGAGTTGCAGCGCCGCCACAAGTTCTTTGTCGACAGCCGCACCAGCGCCAAGACCGTGGCCGCCGCCGAGGCGCAGAAGATCGGCCTGGCCAGCGTATCCCGCGATGTGTTCCTCGACGACGAACGCACCGAAGACGCCATCGGCCACCAGTTGCAGACCGCGATCAACCTGGCGCACAAGCAGGGTTCGGCAGTGATGATCGGCCATCCCTACCCGCAGACCCTGGCCGTGCTCGAACGCGAACTGCCCAGGCTCAAGGCCCAGGGCATCGACTGGATCGATATCGAGTTGATGATCAGCGTGCGCAGCAACAGGGCGATGTCGGGGCACGGCAAGGATGGGGTTTACCGCTGAGGCCGCGCCGCCCCTGTAGCCGCTGCCGCAGGCGGCGATCGGTCACGTAGTGGCCGCAGCTCTTAGGTCACGCGAGACATCTCTGCGACGGCTTCGCCGTCGATCGCAGCCTGCGGCAGCGGCTACAGGAGGTGGTCAGAGGTAGCGCCCCATGATCTCTTCCACCACGCCTTCCTCGCGCATTTGGTCCAGCGCGGCCTGCAGCCGGGCGACGGTTTCGTCCGGCACTTCCTTGTTCAGCGCCAGGTACAACTGGGTGCTATGGAAGCGCAGCACGGTCTTGAGCCCGGTCACACCTTCCTGCCTGGCCAGGTAACGCCCGGCGGGGTCGCCGGTGGCCCATAGGTCGATCTGGCCGCCGACCAGCTTCCTGGCGTTGTCCTGGTCCCTCAGCACCACCAGCGGCTTGAGTCCTTGCCTGGCCAGGGTCTCGGCGATGGCGTCGCCCTTATAGGCGCCGATCCGGTAGTTGCGTGCCTGTTCCAGGGATTGCAGGGCGATCTTGCTGTCGTCCCGGGCCAGCATGATCCAGTCGTCCGGGCCGATGGGGCCGACCCACTTGAACAGAGGCTCCCGGTCCGGCAGCCGCGCCATGACAAACACGCCATACCCCGGCTGCTCCAGGGCGAGCTTGTAGATGCGCTCCCAGGGAAAACGCAGGGTCAGGCTGTAGTTGATCCCGGCACGCTTGAACATTTCGCGGACGATATCCACGGCGATGCCGTCGATATTCTCGCCCTGGGCGAAGTTCTTGCCGTTCCTGGCCATGTTGTAGGGGGGGAAGTTTTCCGTCAGCAGCACCAGGGAGGTGCCTGGCGTTTGCGCTGCGCGAGCGCCTGCGGCGAAGAGAACCGAAGCGCTGGCAAGAACAAGAAGCAGACGTTTGAACATGACGGGCTACCGGAATCCATGGCGTGCCCAAGAGTGCCGCGAGCCCGCCATGCTGTCCAGTGGCTACCGTACGACGATGCCGCGGTGCGCCATGTAGGCCTTGGCCTCGGGCACGGTGTACTCGCCGAAGTGGAAGATGCTCGCCGCCAGCACCGCGCTGGCGTGGCCTTCGAGGATGCCGTCGGCCAGGTGTTGCAGGTTGCCGACACCGCCCGAGGCGATCACCGGAATGCCCAGGGCATCGCTGATGGCGCGGGTCACACCCAGGTCGAAGCCGTTCTTCATGCCATCCTGGTCCATGCTGGTCAGCAGGATTTCGCCGGCCCCCAGGCCTTCCATCTTCTTCGCCCACTCCACCGCGTCCAGCCCGGTAGGCTTGCGCCCGCCATGGGTGAAGATCTCCCAGCGCGGGGTTTCGCCCGGCCCGGACACCTTCTTCGCATCGATGGCGACGACGATGCACTGCGAGCCGAAATGCTGCGCCGCTTCGCCGACGAACTCGGGGTTGAACACCGCCGCGGTGTTGATCGAGACCTTGTCCGCACCGGCGTTGAGCAGGTTGCGGATGTCCTGCACGGTACGCACGCCACCGCCCACGGTCAGCGGGATGAACACCTGGCTGGCCATGCGCTCGACGGTATGCAGCGTGGTGTCGCGGCCATCGACGCTGGCGGTGATGTCGAGAAAGGTAATCTCGTCCGCGCCCTGCTCGTCGTAGCGACGGGCGATTTCCACCGGGTCGCCGGCGTCACGGATGTTCTCGAACTTGACGCCCTTGACCACCCGGCCGTTGTCCACGTCCAGGCAAGGGATGATGCGTTTAGCCAGCGCCATGGGGAGTCCTCAGCCTTGGTACGAGTCGCAGAAGGCTTGCGCCTCGGCGACGTCGAGGGTGCCTTCGTAGATCGCCCGGCCGGTGATGGCGCCGATGATCCCCGGAGCCTTGGCATCCAGCAGGGCCTTGATGTCGCCCAGGTTGTGGATGCCGCCGGAAGCGATCACCGGGATCCTGGTGGCAGCGGCCAGGGCAGCGGTGAAGGGAACGTTGCAGCCCTGCATCATGCCGTCTTTGGCGATGTCGGTATAAACGATGGCGGACACGCCGTCGGCTTCGAAGCGCTTGGCCAGGTCGATGACCTGTACGCTGCTGACCTCGGCCCAGCCGTCGGTGGCGACGAAGCCGTCCTTGGCGTCCAGGCCGACGATCACCTTGCCCGGGAAGGCGCGGCAGGCTTGCGCAACGAACTCCGGTTCTTTCACCGCCTTGGTGCCGATGATCACGTAGCTCACGCCGGCCTTGACATAGTGTTCGATGGTTTCCAGCGAGCGGATGCCGCCACCGATCTGGATCGGCAGGTTCGGGTAGCGCTTGGCGATGGCGGTGACCACTTCGCCGTTGACCGGCTGGCCTTCGAAGGCGCCGTTCAGGTCGACCAGATGCAGACGGCGGCAGCCGCCCTCCACCCACTTGGCAGCCATGCTCACCGGGTCATCGGAGAACACCGTGGAATCTTCCATGCGGCCCTGGCGCAGACGTACACAGGCACCGTCCTTGAGATCGATAGCGGGGATAATCAGCATCTGGCAAAACCTTCAAATTCGATTGTTCAGCTTCACTCGGAAATCAGTTTTTCTCGAGCGCCCACAGGTCGCTTTCGATGCTTTCAAACCGCTCTTTGAGCTGGGCCTGCACATCGAAAATCGCCCTGTTGTAATAGTGCGGAGCAATTTCGCGGGTAAACAGTTCAAGAATCTCGGCCGCCTCGAACGAGCCCAGCTCGAGCTCGAAGCGATCTTCCATGAAACGCTGGATCTTGCGGTTGGCCTCACTCTCCTGCTCGGGGGCGAGGGTCAGGATCGGCGTCCGGGATTTCTTCACGGCCATTTACCAGCGACCGTCCCACGCCGCGAAGTTCTGCAGCAATTGCAGGCCATGGGTATGGCTTTTCTCCGGGTGGAACTGCACGGCGAAACGCGAACCTTCGGCCAGCGCCGCGGCGAAATCGACGCCGTAGTGACCGCTACCGACCACCTGCCGCGCGTTACCGGCGGCGATGTAGTAGCTGTGCACGAAGTAGAAGCGCGCCAGGTCCGGGATGTTGTGCCACAGCGGGTGGCTCACCGCCTGTTTCACTTCGTTCCAGCCCATGTGCGGGACTTTCAGGTGTTCGCCGTCTTCATGCAGGTCTTTGCCGAAGAACTTCACCTGGCCGGGGAACAGGCCGATGCAGTCGACGCCATCGTTCTCTTCGCTGCGGTCGAGCAAGGCTTGCATGCCCACGCAGATGCCAAGGAACGGACGGTCCTGGCTGACTTCACGCACCAGCGCGTCGAAGCCCAGGCGACGGATCTCCGCCATGCAGTCGCGAATCGCGCCAACGCCGGGGAACACCACCCGGTCGGCTTCGCGAATCACATTGGCATCGCTGGTGATCAGCACCTTGCCGGCACCGACATGCTCGAGGGCCTTGGCCACCGAGTGCAGGTTGCCCATGCCGTAATCGATAACCGCGACCGTCTGCATTACAGCACGCCCTTGGTCGAAGGCATCTGCCCGGCCATGCGGTCATCCAGCTCCACGGCCATGCGCAGCGCGCGGCCGAAGGCCTTGAACACGGTTTCGATCTGGTGGTGGGTGTTGTGCCCACGCAGGTTGTCGATGTGCAGGGTGACGTTGGCGTGGTTGACGAAGCCCTGGAAGAATTCCTGGAACAGGTCGACATCGAAGCCGCCCACGGTGGCGCGGGTATAAGGCACATGCATCTGCAGGCCAGGGCGGCCGGAGAAGTCGATCACCACGCGCGACAGCGCTTCATCGAGCGGCACATAGGCGTGGCCGTAGCGACGGATGCCCTTCTTGTCGCCGATGGCTTTGGTGAAGGCCTGACCCAGGGTGATACCGACGTCTTCCACGGTGTGGTGGTCGTCGATATGCAGGTCGCCTTTGCTTTCGATATCCAGGTCGATCAGCCCGTGACGGGCGATCTGGTCCAGCATGTGCTCAAGGAAGGGAACCCCGATATCGAATCGGGCCTTTCCGGTGCCATCCAGGTTGATCGAGGCTTTGATCTGGGTTTCCAGAGTGTCGCGCTCGACGGACGCCTTACGTTCGGCCATCACCAGCTCCGCAAAATCATTGGGCGAAAAAGGCGATCATTATAGGCCGGACGGCGGCTAAACAGGAACACGCAGGACAAGATCCTGACGGGCGCAACCCAATAAAGCCGGGGTTGTACCTGTCATGACAAGCCACTACCCGCCGTTTTCTGTAGGAGCGAGCTTGCTCGCGAAAAAGTCCCCAGGCAACGCGCTCAGACAGAATGAACACGGTGCCTGGCAAAACTGATCGCGAGCAAGCTCGCTCCTACAGCAAGCACCGCTTAGTGGAACAGCACCGCGGTCTTCTGCAGGGTGACCCACACACCCCACGCCAGCGGAATGCCCACCACCAGCCAGGCGGCGACCGCCAGCGGCACGCTGCCGGACGAGGCTTTCCACTCCAGCACGGTGGTGCTGTCCGCGCCCTTGTCATGGCCCAGCGCCTGTTCGGCGGCCAGCTCGGCGTCGGTCATGAAGTACTTGTCGGCCACCGGACGCACCAGCAGGTTGCACAGGAACCCCAGCACCAGCAGGCCGGCGAGGATGTACAGGGTGATGTCGTAGGCCGCGGCGCGCTCGACGCCGATGCTCAACTGATATTCACGCAGGTAGTTCACCAGCACCGGGCCAAGTACGCCCGCCGCCGCCCAGGCGGTCAGCAGGCGACCGTGGATCGCGCCCACCATCTGGGTGCCGAACAGGTCCGCCAGGTAGGCCGGGACCGTGGCGAAACCGCCGCCGTACATCGACAGGATGATGCAGAACGCCGCCACGAACAGCGCGACGTTGCCCAGGTGCCCGAGGTTCGGGATCAGCGCGTACAGGGCAAAGCCCAGGGCGAAGAACACGAAGTAGGTGTTCTTGCGTCCCAGGTAGTCGGAGAACGACGCCCAGAAGAAGCGGCCACCGATATTGAACAGGCTCAGCAGGCCGGTGAAGCCGGCGGCGATCGCCGCGATCGACGCCAGTTGCGAGGCATCCAGCTGACCGAAGGCCAGTTCGTTGCCCAGCAGCTTGCCGGCGAAGACTTCCTGCAACAGCGGCGAAGCCATGCCGAGGATGCCGATACCGGCGGAAACGTTCAGGCACAGCACCAGCCATACCAGGCGGAACTGCGGGGTTTTCCAGGCCACGTTCACATGCACGTGACGGTGGGTAATCATCGCGTTCGCGGTTTTTTTCGCCGGCGGGGTCCAGCCCTCGGGCTTCCAGCCGGTCGGCGGCACGCGGTACGACAGCGCGCCACCGATCATGAACACGAAGTAGATCGCCGCCATCACCAGGAAGCTCTGCCAGACGCCAACGCCGGTTGGCGAAGCGAAGTGGCTCATCAGCGCCGCCGCCAGCGGCGCACCGACCATCGCGCCACCGCCGAAGCCCATGATCGCCATGCCCGTGGCCATGCCGCGCTTGTCCGGGAACCACTTGATCAGGGTCGACACCGGCGAGATGTAGCCCAGGCCCAGGCCGATACCGCCGATCACGCCGGAGCCGAGCCACATCAGCCAGATCTGGTGGGTATAGATACCCAGCGCCGAAATCAGCAGGCCGCCGCACCAGCACAGCGCCGACACCACACCGGCCTTGCGCGGGCCGGCGTGTTCCAGCCAGCCGCCCCAGACCGCCGCGGAGCAGCCGAGGAAGATGAAGAACAGGGTGTAGATCCAGCCGAGCATCGAGATCGGCCAGTCACACTGGGACGAAAAGACCTGAGCGATAAAGCTCATGTCCGGGGCGCAGGCCACCGGGGCGGTAATGCCCAGGGCCTTGGAAAGTGGCAACCAGAACACCGAGAAGCCGTAGGCCATGCCGATGCACAGGTGGATGGCCAGAGCGGCCGGTGGAACCAGCCAACGGTTGAAACCGGGCTTGGCGATGATGCGTTCTTTGGACAAGAACGCCGGCTGGGCGGCAATGACGCCCGCCTCGGTGCTAGTGCTCATGAATGTTTCCCCCAATTATTGGAATTATTCGCCGGCCACTCCCCACCCACGACCTTTGCACGCAGACGTGGCCGTTTTATCGAGTGAAGCTCCATAGAGTGCGACTTTTGGTCGCAGAAGGGCAGATGAACTGCGAGAGATTACCATTTGCTCGTGACAGAAAAAGCAAACTGCCATCATCTTTTCCGCATCATCTGCTCCGCAAGACGGCAGTAACGCTTCTGCAGGAGCCAGGCTTGCCGGCGATGGGCGTTATGCGGTGTGTCAGGCAGAACGCTTCGCAGGCAAGCCTCGCGCCTACAGAAGCCTGCGCGATGCCTGCCCCTCGCCAGCCCGCGCGCTGCTGTCGATAATGGCCAGCCGTTCCTTCGCTCTGCACAGGATTCCCCATGCCCATCGTTGTCGAGTCGCTGAAAGAAGCCAGCTATCAGGATCAGCAGGACCTGCAGAAGATCTACCGCGATGCCCCGCCCTGGCTGTTCGCGCCACAGCGCGATGACCAGGAACTGATCGAGGCCGCCCTGGGCGACGGCAGCCTGATCGCCGGACGCTTCAACGACCGCCTGCTGGGCGCCGCCCGCCTGCAACGGCACCCAGGCGTCTGGCACCTGTCCCAGCTATGTGTGCGCAAGATCACCCGGCGTCGCGGCGTGGCCGAGCGGCTGGTGAGCGAAGCACAGAAAATGGCCGCCCGGCATGACGCCGCCTTGCACCTGCTGGCCCCCGCCGGGCACCTCGAAGCCCAGGCGCTGGCGGCCAAGCTGCAGATACCGCTGGATGTGCTCCAGAGCGATCAGTGACCAGTGGCCAGGCCCGGGGCGTTATACTCCCTGGCTAAATTCGAATTCGACACTACAAGGACTCGCCCATGAAAGCGTTCGGCAAAATCCTGGGTCTGGTACTTCTCGGGCTGTTGCTGATCATCGTGGCTCTCGGCTTCGCCCTGACTCACCTGTTTGATCCCAACGACTACAAAGAAGAAATTCGCCAGATAGCCCGCGACAAGGCCCACATCGAGCTGACGCTCAATGGCGATATCGGCTGGAGCCTGTTCCCCTGGCTCGGCCTGGAACTGCATGAAGCCGGCGTCGCCACCCTGGCCAACCCGACCCAGCCGTTCGCCGACCTGCAAATGCTCGGCCTGTCGGTCCGCGTGCTGCCGCTGTTGCGCCGCGAAGTGCAGATGAGCGATGTGCGTGTCGAAGGCCTGAACCTGCGCCTGACCCGCGACAAGAACGGGCACGGCAACTGGGAAGACATCGGCAAGGTCGCCCCCGCCGACAAGCAGGCCGCAACCCCGGCCACCAGCACCGGCGAAACCACTGCCGCGACTCCGGCCAACACGGAAAAACCGGCGCAGCCAATCCGCCTGGATATCGACAGCCTGACCGTGAACAACGCCCGGGTGGAATACAACGACGAACAGAGCGGCAAGCAGTTCACCGCCGAAAGCATCCAGCTGAGCACCGGCCCGATCCACGAAGCGACCAACACCCCGGTCAAGCTCACCGCCTTTCTCGCCAGCACCCAGCCGGCCGTGCGCGTGCGCACCGAGTTGAAGGGCGAGCTGCGCTTCGACCGCGCACTCAAGCGCTACCAGTTCGAAGACATGAAGCTGTCCGGCGAAGCCGCCGGCGATCCGCTGCAAGGCAAGACCCTGACCTTCGCCGCCCAGGGCCAGCTGCTGCTGGACCAAGCCGCCAACGTTGCCGAATGGACTGGTTTGAAGCTCTCGCTCAACCAACTGCGCGCCATCGGCGAGCTCAAGGTCCACGACCTGGACAAGACCCCGCAGCTCAACGGCGGCCTCTCCATCGCCCAGTTCGACCTGGCCAAGTTCGTCGACAGCATCGGCCAGACCCTGCCGGCCATGGCCGAAGGCAGCCTGAGCAAGGTCGAGCTGGTCAGCCGCCTGTCCGCCACGCCGAACAGCATCGCCCTGGAAAACATCAACCTGAAACTCGACGACAGCAGCTTCAGCGGCCGCCTGGCGGTCGAAGACCTGGCCAAGCAATCGCTGCGCGCCCAACTCAAGGCCGACACCTTCAACGTCGACCGCTACCTGCCGCCGAAATCCGCCGAAGCCAACAGCGCCGCGGCGGCACGCAAGGCCGAAGTGCAGAGCAGCGAGGCCAGCGCTGTCGACGGGGCCGGCAACTCGCCGCTGCCGGACGCGCCGACCAAGGGCGCCTGGAGCACCGAGCGCCTGCTACCGGTGGAGCGCCTGAGCAAGCTGGATGTGGACGCCGACCTGAGCTTCGGCCAACTGACCCTGGACAAGCTGCCGATCCAGAACGCCACGCTCAAGGCCAACGGCCAGGGCGGCCTGCTGAAACTCGAAGGCCTGCGCGGCGAGCTGTACAACGGCAGCTTCGAAGCCAACGGCAACCTCGACGTGCGTCAGCCGACGCCACAGCTGAGCCTGCAGACCAGGATCAACCGGGTACCGGTGGAGCGCATTCTGGAAAGCCAGGGGCAGAACCCGCCGGTCAAGGGCCTGGCGACCCTCGACAGCAACCTGACTAGCAGCGGCAACAGCCAGAAAGCGCTGATCGACAGCCTCAACGGCAACGCCAGCTTCGTCGTCAACAACGGCGTGCTGCTCAATGCCAACCTCGAACAGCAGGTGTGCCAGGGCATCGCCACGCTGAACCGCAAGGCCCTGAGCAGCGAACCGCGGGGCAAGGACACAGCCTTCCAGGAACTCAAGGGCAGCCTGACCCTGCGTAACGGCGTAGCCAGCAACCCGGACCTGAAGGTGCGCATCCCGGGCATGAGCGTCAAAGGCAACGGCGACATCGACCTGCGCGTACTGGGCATGGATTATCGCGTCGGCATCATCGTCGAAGGCGACAAGAGCGACATGCCGGACCCGGCCTGCCAGGTCGGCGAACGTTTTGTCGGCATCGAACTGCCGCTGCGCTGCCGTGGCCCGCTGGAGCTGGGCGCCAAGGCCTGCCGCCTGGACCGCGACGGCCTGGGCCAGGTCGCGGCCAAGCTGGCCGGCGATCGCCTCAGCGAAAAGCTCGATGAAAAACTCGGCGACAAGGTCAGCCCGGAACTGAAAAACGCACTCAAAGGGCTGTTCAAACGATGAGGGCCGAGCAGTTCGCACCGGCGGTACTGGACTGGTACGACCGCCATGGCCGCCATGACCTGCCCTGGCAGCAGGAGATCAACCCGTACCGGGTATGGGTCTCGGAAATCATGTTGCAGCAGACCCAGGTCAGCACCGTGCTCAACTACTTCGACCGCTTCATGGCCTCGCTGCCGACGGTCCAGGCCCTGGCCGCCGCGCCGGAAGACGAAGTGCTGCACCTGTGGACCGGCCTGGGCTACTACACCCGCGCGCGCAACCTGCAAAAGACCGCGAAGATCGTGGTCGCCGAGTACGGCGGCGAGTTTCCCCGCGACGTGGAAAAACTCACCGAGCTGCCGGGCATCGGCCTGTCCACTGCTGGCGCCATCGCCAGCATCAGCATGGGCCTGCGCGCGCCGATCCTCGACGGTAACGTCAAGCGGGTGCTGGCGCGCTTTACCGCGCAGGAAGGCTATCCGGGCGAACCCAAGGTGGCCAGGCAGCTGTGGGCCGCGGCCGAGCGTTTCACCCCGCAGACCCGGGTGAACCACTACACCCAGGCGATGATGGACCTGGGCGCCACCCTCTGCACCCGGAGCAAGCCCAGCTGCCTGCTGTGCCCCCTGGAAAGAGGCTGCGAAGCGCACATGCTGGGCCTGGAAACCCGCTACCCGATCCCCAAGCCACGCAAGGAAGTGCCACAGAAACGCACGCTGATGCCGATGCTGGCCAACCATGAAGGTGCCATTTTGCTGTACCGCCGGCCTTCAAGCGGCCTGTGGGGCGGTTTGTGGAGCCTGCCCGAGCTGGACGACCTGGCGGACCTGGAACACCTGGCTTCGCAGCACTCGCTGGAGCTGGGCAAGCAACAGGCAATGGCCGGGCTGGTGCACACCTTCAGTCACTTCCAGCTGGCCATCGAGCCCTGGCTGGTGCAGGTCCAGGCATCCGCCCATCACGTGGCCGAGGCCGACTGGCTCTGGTATAACCTCGCCACCCCGCCGCGCCTGGGCCTTGCCGCCCCGGTGAAAAAACTGCTCAAACGCGCGGCCGACGTATTGAACGCAGGAGAGTTGCAATGACCCGCACCGTGATGTGCCGCAAGTACAAAGAAGAGCTGCCAGGCCTGGAGCGCCCTCCGTATCCGGGCGCCAAGGGCCAGGAGATCTTCGAGCACGTGTCCGCCAAGGCCTGGGCCGACTGGCAGAAACACCAGACCCTGCTGATCAACGAAAAACGCCTGAACATGATGAACGCCGAAGACCGCAAATACCTGCAGGGCGAGATGGACAAGTTCTTCTCCGGCGAGGAATACGCCAAGGCCGACGGCTACGTGCCGCCGTCCGAGTAATTGCCCGCAAATCGGGGTGGGAACGTAAGCGGCGGTAATAATTAAACTTTTTTCAAAACTTGCTTGACGCCCCCCCGAAAAACCCGTTTAATGCGCCCCGTTGCCCAGATAGCTCAGTCGGTAGAGCAGGGGATTGAAAATCCCCGTGTCGGCGGTTCGATTCCGTCTCTGGGCACCACTAATACCGAAACCCCTGAATCGCAAGATTCAGGGGTTTTTTATTGCCTGCGATTAGCGGGCACTTGTCTCAACCCCTCCTCCTCGTTCAATAACCTTCATTCCAATGCAGGTTGAGGTCGCGAACGCCCGCCACTTTCATATCCACCGTGTTGCGCTCGGTATGCCCGCCACGGGTGGCGATAACCTGGTACTTGCCGGCCGGCAGCTGCACAAAGACGATCGGGCCGACCTGATTCAGGGTCAGCACCGATTGCCCTTGCGGGTTCTGGATCGCCAGGTCGACATCGGAGGTGTATTTGTTTTCCGGGCCGACGGAAAAGGTCATGTGCAGGTTGTACCCCTTGGTCTGCAAGAGCGCGCGCGACTCATCCAGGCCGATACCGCCGGCCAGATAGTTAATGCCGTTCTGCTGTTGAGGTTCCAGTTGCACGCCCGCCGGGTCGATGGGTTCGTTACTGAGGGTGGCGGACTGTACGCTGAGCGGCGAAAGCGACAGGAATGCCGCGAGAACGCCTGTTACGACCCACGAAAAATAGGATTTCATGATGAGCACTCCCGGTTCGTCTCGAACCACTGAATGGGATGCCACCGCCAAGAATCCAGCCCCAGCGCGACAGCGTCCGGGTCTCCCCTTTCCTCTCGAATGGCTCAGCCACGTCTCAACAAACGATGCTCGAATGAAAAGCCCGTCAGGCGGCGTGCCCGCGGGCCTTGATAGTCAGTGTACGCCCCGATTTAGGGCTGTTTAGATCGATTCGGTGTGATCTCTTCAACCAAAAGAACCTAGCAGCGGCGCCTATCCCGACGGTTGCCACGGCGCGGACAAGGCGGTTATTAATGCTTGCACCCAAAAAGAGCCGACACGCCTGTTCGCCCGCAAAGGAATAGCGCCGATGACCGTGCAATCCCCGCCTTCGCCCCTGCATCCGGCCAGCACCGCCAGCAGTAGCCCCGGCACGGCCTTCCGCGAGCCCGCCGCCGACGGCTTCATGCTGGGCGGCTTCACCTGGCGCCATGCCGAACCGGACCCCGCGCGCCCGCTGGTGATCATCAATGCCGCTACCTCCGTGCGCTGCCGGCACTATTCGCGGTTCGCCGATTACCTGTTCAGCCATGGCTTCGACGTCATCACCTACGACTACCGCGGCATCGGCGAGTCGCGGCCGGGCTCGATGCGCAAACTGAAGGCATCCTGGTCGGACTGGGGCAGCCTGGACTTCGAAGCCATGCTGCAACGCGCGCAGCGGGAATTCCCCGGCCAGCCCATCGATGTGGTCGGGCACAGCTTCGGCGGTTGCGCGGTGGGGCTGGGGGCGTCCGGGCAATTGATCCGCCGCGTGGTGACCGTGGGCGCGCAGTTCGCCTACTGGCGCGACTACGCCCCGGCGAGCCGCTGGCGCATGCTGGGCAAATGGCATGTCGTGATGCCGCTGCTGACGGCGATTTACGGCTACTTCCCCGGCAAGCGCCTGGGCTGGCTGGAGGACACTCCCGCCGGCGTGGTACGCGACTGGGCCACGCCCACCGCACACTATCAACGACGGCCCAGCGGGCGCCATCTGGCACGCCGGGACCCGGCGCTGCCCTTCGCCCGGGTCAAGGCCCAGCTGCTGGCCATCAGCATCAGCGACGACCCTTACGGCACCGTGCCGGCCATCGAGCGCCTGCTGGACTACTTCACGGCCAGCCAACGCCGCCATTGGCGCATCGACCCCAGGGACATCGGCGAGCAGGCAGTCGGGCACTTTGCGTTTTTCCGCAGCCATTACCGGGACCGCCTGTGGCCGATCGCCCTGGCCTGGCTGCAACACGCCGCGCTGCCCAGCGACACCCCGGGACGCCTGATCAGCGGTAGCCGTTGAGCGTGCCAGGCGGCGCATTTACTGGCATCCTCTGCCGCCTCAAAGCCAGGCCGGACGCAGTATCGATGCCCGGCCCTCCTATTTGCGCAAAAGGTACGACGCCCATGGCATCTGCGAACAAGCAACACAAAAGAGCCCAGCGGGCGAAAACCAAGGCCAAGCAGAACCGCACCCAGCGCAACGCCGCGCCGGTGGAGCTGGACCCGAACGACGACCGCATCGACTTCGAATCGGTGGACCTGACCGAGCTGTTCAAGAAAATGATCGACGCCGAGAAGACCAGCCAGCAGGCGATGTGCGCAGCGTTCCTGGAAGACCCGCTGCTGGAGATCGTCTACGAGCAGGAAGGCGAGGAAGGCGCCATGGACTTCATCCTCGCGGCCCTGATCGAGTACCGCCAATGGTCCAGCGAGACCGACGAGGCCGGCGCCCTGGCCTGGATCGAAAGCCCGGAATTCCAGGCCGCTTACCTGGCCGCCTCGGAAGCGCTGATGCAGAAATAAGGCTCAACACGATCTGTAGCCGCAGGCGAAGCCTGCCTCCGACGAAGCGGCCGTCTGTGGTGTGTCAGCCGTTACCGGATTGCCGGGGTTGCGGCCGGTGCCCGGCCGATCGCAGGCTGCGCCAGCGGCTACAACGCGTCATGCATGGCCCTCAGACCACAAAAAAGGCCGCTGTCATCGCTGACAGCGGCCTTTTTGCTTACCGGGAAAGGCTCAGGCGCGACTCAACACTCCGGCCGCCCGCTTCTCCAGCTTGCGCCGGCGCGCCACCAACAGGCCCGCCGCGATCACGATGATGCTCAGCAGGCCGGTGGCGATGATTTCCATGCGGTGCCCTTCCTGGAACAGCATGATGGTCAGCACCCCGACGATGAACACGATCACTGCGTAGGTCAGGCCCGGGAACAGCCACATGCGGAAGGCGATCTTCTCGCCGGCCGCGGTGCGCTTCTGGCGCATGCGCAGTTGCGAGACCGCGATCACCAGGTACACCAGCAAGGCGATGGCGCCGGAACTGGCCAGGAGGAATTCGAACACCGCGGCTGGCGCCACGTAGTTGGCGAATACTGCGAGGAAGGCGGCTGCAGTGGACAAGATCACCGCCCAGTAAGGCGTGCCGCTGCTGTTGGTGCGCTTGGCCGCGGCCGGGGCGTCGCCACGCTTGCCCAGGGAGAACAGCATCCGCGAGGCGGTGTAGAGCGCCGAGTTCAGGCAGCTGGTCACCGCCACCAGCACCACCAGGTCGACGATCAGCTTGGCGTTGGGGATGCCCATGCGATCGAGCACGGTCTGGTAGGAACCGACCTGGGCCAGGCTCGGGTCATTCCATGGCACCAGCGACACGACGATGAAGATCGACACCAGGTAGAACAGGCCGATCCGCCAGATCACCGAGTTGGTGGCCTTGCTGATCTGCTGGCCCGGGTTCTTCGACTCGGCGGCGGCGATGGTGACGATCTCGGTGCCCATGAACGAGAACATGGTGGTCAGCATGGCGGCGAGTACCGCGCCCATGCCGTTGGGCAGAAAGCCCTGGGTATCGAACAGGTGCGACACGCCGCTGACCTCGCTGGTCGGCAGCAGGCCGAAGATCGCCAACAGGCCGAGCACCACGAAACCGATGATCGCCACGACCTTGATTAGGGCGAACCAGAACTCGAACTCGCCGTAGTTCTTCACGCTGAACAGGTTGGTCGCGGTCAGCAGCAAGGTGATCACCAGGGTGAACGCCCAGATCGCGATGTCGGGGAACCAGGCATGCAGGATGGTCGCGGCGGCGTTGGCCTCCAACGGGATCACCAGCACCCAGAACCACCAGTACAGCCAGCCGATGGTGAAGCCGGCCCAGTGGCCGATGGCGCGGTCGGCGTAAGTCGAGAAGGAACCCGTGTCCGGCGAGGCGACGGCCATTTCGGCCAGCATGCGCATCACCAGCACCACCAGGGTGCCCGCGGCCGCATAGGCCAGCAGCACCGCAGGGCCGGCTTCGGCGATGGCGTGGCCGGAACCGACGAACAGCCCGGCGCCGATTACCCCGGCGATCGACAGCATGGTGACATGCCGCGGTTTGAGCCCCTGTTCGAGGTCATTGGAGGTCTGCGTACTGCTCATTGAAACTACCTTTGCGAAGAAAGCGAAAGCGTCCGCCCGGCCTGGCTTTTCCTTTCACACAGGCAGTCGTAAAAAGAATCCAACAGAGCGTTCTTTATTTCTTACGCAAGATTTGCGCCAAAATGTTACAAGTTCCCAGCCGGCGCGGGCTGCGAGGGCGACCGACGGATGAGCATAAGTCCTTGAGATTAATGGCCTTGCGCCAGAACGTTACCGCGCCACCCATTTTTAGAACGAACCTGCGCACCAGAAACACACACAAAAAGTGTGCGACGCACAAATAGAGGGCGGATACGCAACCTTTGGCCGTTTTACCCTTCCAACACCCGGCCAAAGCTGGCACCATCGCGCCTTTTTTTACGCGACACCCGCTGGGAACAGGGTTCAAACGGGCGTTCGGTTGTTGATGGGGCGACAGTCTGCTGTGCCGATGCGACAACCTGTCACACGCCGTCTGCTTACACCCTGAAGCGCTGTTGGCTGTCATTCGAACGCTATGCTAGGTTGGCGCCTCGCCAGGAAAGCCGCTACCAGCAGGAGCGCAATGAACTCATGAGGACCGCACATGGCCGAGGCCACGCCCGCGCTTGAAATCCGCAACTTGCACAAACGCTACGGCTCGCTGGAGGTACTCAAGGGTGTCTCGCTGACCGCACGCGACGGCGATGTGATCTCGATCCTGGGTTCCTCCGGTTCCGGCAAGTCCACCTTCCTGCGTTGCATCAACCTCCTGGAAAACCCGCACCAGGGCCAGATCCTGGTGGCCGGTGAAGAACTCAAGCTCAAGGCCGCCAAGAACGGCGAACTGGTCGCCGCCGACGGCAAGCAGATCAACCGCCTGCGCAGCGAAATCGGCTTCGTGTTCCAGAACTTCAACCTCTGGCCGCACATGAGCGTGCTCGACAACATCATCGAAGCCCCGCGCCGAGTGCTCGGCCAGAGCAAGGCCGAGGCCATCGAAGTGGCCGAGGCGCTGCTGGCCAAGGTCGGCATCGCCGACAAGCGCCACGCCTACCCGGCCCAGCTCTCCGGCGGCCAGCAGCAGCGCGCCGCCATCGCCCGCACCCTGGCGATGCAACCCAAAGTCATCCTGTTCGACGAGCCGACCTCGGCGCTGGACCCGGAAATGGTCCAGGAAGTGCTCAACGTGATCCGCGCCCTGGCCGAAGAAGGCCGGACCATGCTGCTGGTCACCCACGAAATGAGCTTTGCCCGTCAGGTCTCCAGCGAGGTGGTGTTCCTGCACCAGGGCCTGGTGGAAGAGCAAGGATCGCCACAGCAGGTGTTCGAGAACCCGCTTTCGGCGCGCTGCAAACAATTCATGTCCAGCAACCGCTAACGGAGCAACACGCATGCAGAGCTATAAGAAATTCCTCCTGGCCGCTGCCGCCACTCTGGTGTTCTCGGCCAATGCGATGGCCGCCGACAAACTGAAGATGGGCATCGAAGCGGCCTACCCGCCGTTCAACAACAAGGATGCCAGTGGCCAGGTCGTCGGCTTCGACAAAGACATCGGCGATGCCCTGTGCGCCAAGATGAAAGTCGAGTGCGAAGTGGTCACCTCCGACTGGGACGGCATCATCCCGGCCCTGAACGCCAAGAAGTTCGACTTCCTGATCTCCTCGATGTCGATCACCGACGAGCGCAAGCAGGCGGTGGACTTCACCGACCCGTACTACTCCAACAAGCTGCAGTTCATCGCGCCTAAAGACAAGGCCGATTTCAAGACCGACAAGGCTTCCCTCAAGGGCAAGATCATCGGTGCGCAGCGCGCCACCCTGGCCGGTACCTGGCTGGAAGACAACCTGGGCGACGACATCACCATCAAGCTCTACGACACCCAGGAAAACGCCTTCCTCGACCTGACTTCCGGCCGCCTGGACGCGATCCTGGCCGACAAGTACGTCAACTACGAGTGGCTGAAAAGCGAAGCGGGCAAGCCTTACGAGTTCAAGGGCGACCCGGTTGAAGAAAGCGACAAGATCGGCATCGCCGTGCGCAAGAACGATCCGATCCGCGAGAAGCTCAACGCCGCCCTGAAAGAAATCGTGGCCGACGGCACCTACAAGAAGATCAACGACAAGTACTTCCCGTTCAGCATCTACTGATACTGACTGGCCTGCCCGGCGCCCTCCCCGAGGGCGCCGGTCCTTAGCAAAGCCTGCCGCGACTTGAATAACCATCCATGAATATCGATCTCTACGGATTCGGCCCGGCGCTCGCCGCTGGCGCGCTGATGACCGTCAAGCTGGCTCTTTCGGCGCTGTGCCTGGGGCTGGTGCTCGGCCTGCTCGGCGCCTTGGCCAAGACTTCCCCGTACAAGCCGCTGCAATGGCTTGGCGGCACCTATTCGACCCTGGTGCGCGGCGTTCCCGAACTGCTCTGGGTGCTGCTGATCTACTTCGGCACCGTCAACCTGATGCGCGCCCTGGGTGAGTTCTTCGGCAACCCGGAGCTGGAACTCAACGCCTTCGCCGCCGGGGTCATCGCCCTCGGCCTGTGCTTCGGCGCCTACGCCACCGAAGTGTTCCGTGGCGCGATCCTCGCCATCCCCAAGGGCCATCGTGAGGCCGGCGTGGCCCTGGGCCTGTCGAAATGGCGGATCTTCACCAAGCTGATCATGCCGCAGATGTGGCGCATCGCCCTGCCGGGCCTGGGCAACCTGTTCATGATCCTGATGAAGGACACCGCGCTGGTGTCGGTGATCGGCCTGGAAGAAATCATGCGTCACTCGCAGATCGCCGTGACCGTGTCCAAGCAACCCTTCACCTTCTATATGGTGGCGGCCTTCATGTACCTGGGCCTGACCGTGCTGGCCATGACCGGCATGCACTTCCTGGAAAAACGCGCCGCTCGCGGCTTCGCGAGGAGCGCCCAATGAACTGGGAAGTGATCATCAAGTGGCTGCCCAAGCTGGCCCAGGGCGCCACGCTGACCCTGGAACTGGTGGCCATCGCGGTCATCGCCGGCCTGCTGCTGGCCATTCCGCTGGGCATCGCCCGCTCGTCGCGCCTGTGGTACGTGCGCGCCCTGCCCTATGCCTACATTTTCTTCTTCCGCGGTACGCCGCTGCTGGTGCAGCTGTTCCTGGTCTACTACGGCCTGGCGCAGTTCGACGCGGTGCGTAACAGCGCGATGTGGCCGTACCTGCGCGATCCGTTCTGGTGCGCCACCGCCACCATGACCCTGCACACCGCGGCCTATATCGCCGAGATCCTGCGTGGGGCGATCCAGGCCATCCCGCCGGGCGAGATCGAAGCGGCGCGGGCGCTGGGCATGTCCAAGCCCAAGGCGCTATTCTACATCATCCTGCCCCGGGCCGCGCGCATCGGCCTGCCGGCCTACAGCAACGAAGTGATCCTGATGCTCAAGGCCAGCGCCCTGGCCAGCACCGTGACCCTGCTGGAACTGACCGGCATGGCCCGCACCATCATCGCCCGCACCTACCTGCCGGTGGAGATCTTCTTCGCCGCCGGGGTGTTCTACCTGCTGATGTCCTATGTCCTGGTGCAAGGCTTCAAGCTGCTGGAACGCTGGCTGCGCGTCGAGCAATGCCAAGGCCGCTGAACCGTTCGCTCCTACCGGCCTAACCTGTAGGAGCGAGCTTGCTCGCGATTGCCATCCCCCCAGACACCGCCGAGCCCAGCATGCCCTCGATCCTCCAAGGCCCCGAACTCCTCACCCGCTTCCAGGCCCTGGACCGCTTCCTGCTCGACCATCAACGGCTCTGGCGTCCACGCCCCTTCACCGAGCTGCAACTGCCCTGGGAAACCCAGCACCGCGAACTCGCCCAATGGCTGCGCCAGCGCAGCCTGGACGACGCCGAGGCCAGCCATAACCACCCCGAGCGGCTCGATGCTCCCGCGCCCTTCCCCGACCTGGCGCGGACCGCCGCGGCGTTGGGCGCGGTGGCCGAGCTGCCGACGCACCAAGTGCCTGCCGCCCGCCAGCGCCTCAACGTCGATGTGCCCGGGCGCAAATGGCAGCAAATCGAAGCCTTCGCCGCCTGCCTGGAATTCACCCAGGCACCCGGCCACTGGCTGGACTGGTGTTCGGGCAAGGGCCACCTTGGCCGCCGCCTGCTGCAACCCGGGCAACAGCTGACCTGCCTGGAGTACGACCCGGCCCTGGTCGCCAGCGGCCGGCAACTGAGCGAACACCATCGGCTGCCGGTCAGCCACCTGCGGCAGGACGTGCTCGCCGCCGACACCGCTGGCCGCCTGAGCGCCGAACACACTCCGGTGGCCCTGCACGCCTGTGGCGACCTGCATGTACGCCTGATGCAGCTGGCCAGCGAGCGCGGCTGTCGCCAACTGGCCATCGCCCCCTGCTGCTACAACCGCATCAGCCACACCGAGTACCAGCCGCTTTCCGGCCCGGCCAAGGGCTCGGCGCTGCAACTATCCCTCGACGACCTCGGCCTGCCCCTGAGCGAGACCGTCACCGCCGGCGCCCGGGTGCGCCGCCAGCGCGACAGCTCCATGGCCCGGCGCCTGGCCTTCGACTTGCTGCAGCGCCGGCTGCGTGGGGTCGATCAATACCTGCCCACCCCGTCGCTGCCCGCCAGCTGGCTGGACAAACCCTTCGCCGACTACTGCCGCGACCTGGCCGCCCTCAAGCACTTATCCACAGTCGGTGCGCAGGACTGGCCGGCGCTGGAAGCCGCCGGCTGGCAGCGCTTGGCCCAGGTCCGCAACCTGGAGCTGCTGCGCGGGCTGTTCCGCCGCCCCTTGGAGCTGTGGCTGGTGCTCGATCGCGCTCTGTTTTTGCAGGAACAGGGTTACCGCGTGCAACTGGGCCTGTTCTGCCCGGCGCCGCTCACCCCACGCAACCTGATGCTGCTGGCGGAACGCGGATAAGTTGGATCCATCACCCCACCCAGCCTGTGGATAACTCTGTTGATGAATTCATGACGAAGCCCCTGAAAGTGCCTGCTACAGACCTTATACACAGCTGGTCATTTTTTGTTCATAAAAATAAATCAACGAAAAAACAGCCAGTTGCGGCGAATTGAGAACGGATCCACAAAATCGGCCGTCATCGCCGTGCAACAGCCCGCGATTGTGCATAAGCATTAACACCAAAGGACATAACCGCCGAAAACCGGCACCACAGGAGCGGCAAATTGCACCGGTTGGCGGCGCTTGTTATACAGACGCAGGCGCTCGTGGGCGCGTCCGAGCCAGAACCTTTGTGAGTGACGGGAAAAGACAGTGACGTTCATTTCTTATGCACAGAATTTCGAAGACATCCGCCTGTGGCGCGCGCTCAAGCACGTTGAAAACGGCTTCTACATCGACGTCGGCGCCAACCACCCCACCACCGACTCCGTGACCCGCGCCTTCTACGACCGTGGCTGGAGCGGGATCAACGTCGAACCGGTACCCAGCTATTACGACGCCCTGTGCCAGGAGCGCCCCAGGGACACCAACCTGCAGTGCGCGGCCGGCGACAACGCCGAGGCCCTGACCTTCTACGGCATCGCCGACACCGGCCTGTCCACCCTCGACCCCGTCATCGCCCAGCAGCACAAGGATGCCGGCATGCCGGTGCAGACCCAGATCGTCAGCTCGCGCACCCTGAGCGACATCTGCGAGGCCCACGTCGACGGCCCCATCCACTTCCTCAAGATCGACGTCGAAGGCCACGAAGAAACCGTGCTGCGCAGCATGGATTTGCGCCGCTGGCGACCGTGGATCCTGCTGATCGAAACCCCGTGGAACCGCGACCAGGCCTGGGAAACCCTGGTCACCGGCGCGGGCTACCACCCGCTGGTGTTCGACGGCATCAATACCTTCTACCTGGCCGAAGAACACCTGAACCTCAAGGGCGCCTTCGACATCCCGCCATGCAACCTCGACGAATTCCAGTTCAACCCCGGCCACCGCTTCGTCGCCCCCGCCACCGACCTGGAACAGGCCCTGATCGCCGAACGCCAACGCGCCGACCGCGCCGAAGCCGAACTGCACGCCCTGCGCAACAGCCGCTCATGGCGCGCCCTCGAAAAACTCAAGAAAGTGCTGGTCCGCGGCTAGAGCCCGGCACAAAGCAAAAATAGTCAGATTTCAGGGGTTTACAGAACCCCGCCAATCGCTATAATCGTCGCCCTGACACGCCGGTATAGCTCAGTTGGTAGAGCAACTGACTTGTAATCAGTAGGTCCCGGGTTCGACTCCTGGTGCCGGCACCATAGATTCAACGAAAAAGGCTCACCGCAAGGTGGGCCTTTTTTGTTTGCGCGCGTCCTGTCCTGAGCGGGTCGCATACCACCCGCCAGCGTCACCTGTGCCAGGGCTTGTCTGGCAATTCCCCCGACTGATCGATCATCACCGCATGGGTGGAGCCCGGACGGCCATCGACAGAGGACTCACGCCCATCAGATTGCCGTATATGCCCGCAGCCCGCGGCCGGCAAGGCGTTGCGGAGGGTGGTGCTATACTTTTTTAGCTAGCGACAAGCGTGCGGTGTTATCCAGGGCGGCAGGAAAACGCTCTGGAATATCAGATAACGACTGCAGAAAAAATGGGGGCCTCTGCGACGATCAAGTAGGAGGTGACTCATGAACCGACACTTTTACATCAGCGATAATCTCGACGATCTGGAAACCGTTGAAAGCGAACTGGAAGCCAGCGGTATCAGTACCGAGCAAATTCATGTGCTCAGCGACCGGGATGCGGATGTGGAACAGCATCACCTGCATGATGTGAACTCACTCATGAAGCAGGATGTCGTGCACTCCGGCGAGATTGGCGCGGTCATTGGCATACCGCTCGCGGCATTGGTACTGCTCGGTGCCTATCTGGCAGGTTGGACCGAGTCCGCGGCAGGCTGGGTGCCGTTCATCTTCCTGGCGATCGTGATCCTGGGCTTCTGTATCTGGGAAGGCGGCTTCTTCGGTATCCAGGTACCCAATGCCCACTTCAGCAATTTGAAAAAGACGATAAAGGACGGCGAGCACATCTTCTTCGTGGATGTGGAACCCGCTCAGGAAGCAGTCCTGGATCGGGTCATCAGCCATCACCCACAACTACAGGTCGCCGGAACTGGCGCAGCCGCCCCTCACTGGATAGTGGCCTGGCTGCAGAAATGGCATCAGTTCAAGCGCACGATATAGAACGCCGTTGAACGCCGGAGGCGGAAGCCGGTCATTGCCCGAGGAAGATCCCCCGGGTGGAAAACACGTAGTCCGCCTCGGCTGCCATCAGGCCCACCAGCACCAGAAGGCACAAGGGCGGGACGAGTATGGCGTAGACCATCGCCAGGCGTTCCCACGCCATGTGCATGAAGATGGAAACGATCAGGCCTGCCTTCAGCAACATGAGGACCAGGATCAGCGACCACCTGAAATAGCCCTCGAAGTGAAAGTAGTCGACCAGGTAGGACAGGGTACTGAGTACGAACAACAGTCCCCAGATCTTCAGGTACAAGCTCACTGGATGCTGTTGGCCTTGTGCATGTGCCATCGCCGGTACTCCTCTGCGGGCTCACCATAAGTAGAAGAAAGCGAAGATAAATACCCACACCAGGTCCACGAAGTGCCAGTACAGCCCGGCGATCTCGACGATCTGATAGTTGCCGGAGCGCTCGTAGTCGCCGCGCAATACCTTGAAGGCGACGATGCACAGGTAAATGACGCCGATCGATACATGCAACCCGTGGAAGCCGGTAATCATGAAAAAGCTGGCACCGAATTGCGCGGCGCCCATGGGGTTCGACCAGGGACGCACGCCTTCGGCGATGAGCTTGCTCCACTCGAACGCCTGCATGCTGACAAAGGTCGCCCCGAAGGCCGCGGTGGCCAGCATCAGGGCCGCGCATTTGCCGCGCACACGGCGATAGGCGAAGTTCACGGCCATGGCCATGGTGCCGCTGCTGCTGATCAGCACGAAGGTCATGATGGCGATCAGGATCAAGGGGATTTCAACGCCACCGATGGTCAGGGCGAACACTTCGCTGGGGTTCGGCCAGGGGGCGGTGGCACTCATGCGCACCGACATATAGCCGGTCAGGAAGCAGGTGAAGATGAAGGTGTCGCTGAGCAGGAAGATCCACATCATCGCCTTGCCCCAGGGCACCCGCTTGAACACATCCCGGTCCGAGGCCCAGTCGGTGGCGATGCCCTTCCACCCCGCTACCAGCGTATCGGGCGGGGTCGGGACGGGCTCTTCCGGAGGGGTTGCTGAGGGCAATGCCATGGCTTCACCTCAGGCCGCAGAATGCGGCGATGGCTTGATAGGTTTCCGGCGTGCTGGTCAGCAGGGCGAAGAGGACGATCCAGAGCCCCAGCAGGTAGTGCCAGTAGATGGCGCAGAGCTCCACGCTGGGCGCCAGTCGCGACAGCGCAACCCGTCGCAGGAACCTGGCGCCGACCCTGCCCCAGGCCACCAGGCCTCCCAGCAGGTGCAGCCCGTGCACGCCGGTCAGCAGATAGAAAAAGCTGTTGGCCGGATTAGCGGAGACGAAGTAGCCCCAGTCGACGAACTGCTTCCAGACCCAGAGTTGCCCTCCGATAAAGGCGATTGCAAAGACGCCGCCCAGGGTGAAGCCGAGGGTCGCCCCGTTCAACGCGCCCCGCCGAGCGGCCATTCGCGACCACTGCAGGCTGACGCTGCCCAGCACCAACAGGAGCGTGTTCAGCCAGAGTTGCCGGGCACTGGCCAATGGCGCCAAGGGCTCGGTCAGCGGCTGCCAGTCGGCCATTTGCGAACGCGCGATGAAGGCCAGCAGGAACAGCAGGAACAGCGAGGTCACCACCACCAGGAACACGCGCAGGCCCACTTTGGCGGCTTTCGCCCTATCCAGGCCCGCCGGTACCCGAGAGCTGTCGGGGGGCTGGCTCCAACGGCCGCCGGCGCCGGCGCTTTCAGTGTTTTTCAATAGCGGCCCGTTCATGGTCTTTGGCCTGCGATCCTGGCTTCTGCGCTGCGCTGCCTCATCTGTTCCAGCTCCTGGGCAGAAACCGTCTGCGGCACGAAGTCCTGCTCTATCCCGGGCACGCTGTAGTCATAGGCCCAACGGTGCACCACCGGCAGCTCCGGCCCCCAGTTGCCATGCACGGGCGGGGTGTCCGGCGTTTGCCATTCCAGGCTGGCCGCCCCCCATGGGTTCGGGCCCGCCGGCTGGCCTTTGAAGGCGCTCCAGGCCAGGTTGAAGAGGAACAGCAGTTGGCATACCCCGACCGTCAGCGCGACAACGGTGATGAACGCATTCAGTTGCTGCGCCGATTGCGGGATGAAATCGTAGTTCTGCCAGGCGTAATAGCGCCGGGGCATGCCCAGCAGCCCCAGGTAGTGCATGGGGAAGTAGATGCAGTAGGTCCCCAGGAAGGTTATCCAGAAATGCAGCTTGCCCAGGGTGTCGTTCATCAGGCGCCCGGTGATCTTCGGAAACCAGTGATAGATGGCGCCAAATATCACCAGGATCGGCGCCACTCCCATGACCATATGGAAGTGGGCCACCACGAAGTAGGTGTCCGACAGCGGGATATCCACAATCACGTTGCCGAGAAACAAACCGGTGAGACCACCGACCAGGAAGGTGACGATAAAGGCCAGGGCAAACAGCATCGGCACCGTCAGGTGGATGTCGCCATGCCACAGGGTCAGCACCCAGTTGTAGACTTTCAGCGCGGTCGGCACGGCGATGATCAAGGTGGTGGCGGCGAAAAAGAAGCCGAAGTACGGGTTCATCCCGCTGACGTACATGTGGTGCGCCCAGACCACGAAGCTCAACACGCCGATGGCGACGATGGCCCAGACCATCATGCGGTAACCGAAGATGTTCTTGCGCGCATGGGTGCTGATCAAGTCGGAGACCAGGCCGAACGCCGGGAGGGCGACGATGTAGACCTCCGGATGGCCGAAGAACCAGAACAGATGCTGGAACAGTATCGGGCTGCCGCCCTGGTGCGCGAGCTGCTGCCCCATCGAGATCACCGCCGGCATGAAGAAGCTCGTGCCCAGCAGCTTGTCGAACAGCATCATCACGGCGCTGACGAACAAGGCCGGAAAGGCCAGCAGGGCCAGGATCGAGGCCATGAAGATGCCCCAGACGGACAGCGGCATGCGAAACAGCGTCATGCCGCGAGTGCGGGCCTGCAGCACCGTGGTCACGTAGTTCAGCCCGCCCATGGTGGCGGCGACGATGAAGATCGCCAGCGACACCAGCATCAACACGATGCCCCATTCGGTACCCGGTGTGCCCTGGGTGATGGCTTGCGGCGGATAGAGTGTCCAGCCCGCCCCGGTGGGCCCGCCCGGGACGAAGAAGCTGGAAAGCAGCACCAGGACCGAGAGCAGGTAGAACCAGAAACTCAGCATGTTGACGTAGGGGAAGACCATGTCCCGGGCACCCACCATCAGCGGAATCAGGTAGTTGCCGAAGCCACCCAGGAACAGCGCCGTCAGCAGGTAGATGACCATGATCATGCCGTGCATGGTCATTGCCTGGTAATAGGTGCTGGCATCCATGAACCCGAGGCTGCCGGGAAAGCCGATCTGCATGCGCATCAGGCCGGACAGCACCAGGGCGACGAGCCCCACGGATATCGCCGTCAGGGAATACTGGATGGCGATGACCTTGTGGTCCTGGCTCCAGATATAGCGCGTGAAGAAGCTCTTCGGTTCGTGCAGGACGTCTGTTCCTGCGTGCTCGACATAAGCCATCAGCTCATCCTCCGCTAAGTTTCGGAGCATTTGCGGCTATTTACGGCGACTTGCCCGATTCCACCTTTCCGGCACCCGCGTCGACAGCAGCTTTCGACTTGATGAAGGCGATCAGAGCATCCAGTTCCTTGTCATTGGGGGTAAAGGTCGGCATCACCGCGGCATAACCCTTGACGATCGCAGCGCCCGGTTGGCGCACGGAATCCTTCAGGTAGCCCTCATCGGCCTTGACCTGAGAACCATCGGCCAGGGTTTGCGTCTTGCCGTACAAGCCCTGCCAGCTCGGGCCGACACCCTGGCTGCCATCGACACTGTGGCAGGCCAGGCAACCCAGGGATTCGGCCAGCCGCTGTCCCTGCGCCGCCAGCTCATCAGGCGCGCCCGCGGGGGCTTGTTCTTTCTGCCCCGCGGCACTCAGCGACTTGATAAAGGCCACCACGGCGGCCAGCTCATCCTGGGTGAAAGTATAGGCCACCATGACCGGCGGGAAGCCTTGGACCAGCCTGGCCTGCGGCTCGAGAATCGACTCCTTGAGGTAGGCCTCGTCGACCTGGACGCGGGTGCCATCGGCCAGCGGTTCCGAGCGGCCGTACAGGTCCTTCCAGCCCGGGCCCAGGCTGGCGCTGCCGTCTTGGCTATGGCAGGCGCGGCAGCCATGGCTTTCCACCAGCTGGCGGCCTTTTTCCAGCAGGCTGTCCCGGCTTGGCGTGGCGACGCTGGTCAGCGTCTGGGCAAAGGTCGGCTGGCTGGCGAACCATTGGTCGAACGCGCCCTGCTCCTCGACGATCAGATGGCCGCGCATGTTGTAGTGACCCAGGCCACAGTACTCGGCGCACAGCACTTCAAACTTGCCGAGTCGGGTCGGGGTGAACCAGAAATGGGACACCATGCCCGGCACCATATCCATCTTCGCGCGCATCTGCGGAACATAGAAATCGTGCAGGACATCCTTTGCGCGCAGCAGGACTTTTACCGGCCGATCGATGGGCAGGCGCACTTCATTGTTCATGACCAGCACATCGTCCTGCCCCGCAGGGTCGTTGCGATCAAGCCCGAAGGGATTGCCGGGATCGATCCATTTGACATCCGCCTTGCCGAGTTTTCCGTCCTGTCCGGGAAAGCGAAAGGCCCACTGCCACTGCTGGGCAACCACTTCGAGCTGGGTAGCCTCTTGCGGCACCTGGACGAAATCGTTGTAGACCACAAGGCCAGGCGCCAGCATGCCGATGATGCCCAACGAGGTGAGGATGACCAGCCACCCTTCCAGCTTCTTGCTTTCCGGCTGGTAGTGCGCCCGGGCACCTTCCCGGTGACGGAAGCGAATCACGGCAATGGCCATGAATACCGTGATGGCGATGAAAAAGATGCCGGTAATGACCAGGGTGATCAGCAGCGTGGTGTCTATCGAGCCCCAGTTGGAGGCAGCCGGCGTCATCTGCCAGGGAGCAAGCAGGTGAAACAGCACTGAAGCGACAACGACTAGAACCAAGATGATTGCTATCGCCATTTTTTCGTCATCCTGTGCCGGTTGTTCTGTGGCCATGCAAACGCAACGTCACCCAACCGCAGCGTCACACCGCTGCCTGACCCTCCTCCCAAGCCTGCTGGAACATTGCCTCTGTCCCCGGGGCAAATCTTCTGAAAAGTATAGTGCGCCCCAACGGACGTGCGGCGGCGCCCCCTATACAGGACGGGCGGTCAGGGGCTGTTTTCGACTCACAAAAAAGCCCTCGCGGCGATGCGAAGGCTTCGTTGTTTCCGGGGCACAATCTGTCCTGCTTTGGACCCTTACCGCATGCGTTTCAGTACTTCTCCCGTACCCATGCCGAACTGATGCCTGATTGGATAGCAGCACATGTCAGCCGAACTACTAGAGCCACCCCATGTACTTGCCAATCCCCCAGAGAACAAACAGCAGCGCTCCCCCAAAAAGTGCAGCCACGTACGAGAGCTTTATCATTCGGCGCAGTGGGCCTGGAAATTTTTTGTAGTCCTCGGCATCCAGATCACCACCTTTCAGCGAACGCTTGTAGAAGGTCAGCATGCCGCCGACGCTGATCAGCATGAAGAAGCGAGTAAATGGATCTTTCCCCATGACAGAGCAGCGCAACTGGATACCGCGTGAGTTGCTCAAGCTGCTGAGTATTTCGTTCATCCGGAAATAGGCGAAGTACAGCTGCGTTCCAATAAATAAAAACGCCAATGCAAAACTCGCAATCACCAAGATGAAAAAAGTATCTTCTGCCTCAAACACGCCTACTCCTCTACCCCAATCAACATCTCCAAGTCGCTAGGCAGTACTTGACCAATCAGTTCGGATATTTGCGCAACTTGCTCGTTGGTCAGAGGCCATAGCCCCTCAGCCATGGTCTCAAGGCTTTCATGACCAAGAAGCTGCACAATCTGATCGTTAAAAGCAGCGTTTACATCAAGCTCATACTTGAGCGAGTCGTCTTCTGCGTTATTGGGTAAAAATCCGGTAATACACAAGTACATAAACACCTCTATTTTTCGACTTTTCTTCCTGGATCAGCGGGCTTGGTTTGCTCGCCAGTGATGGGGTCAAACTCACCTAAGTGCCGACCTTGTTTGTCGTAAACTTCAACTGCCCCATGCTGGCTGTCCCACTCGTAAATTCGACCTTTCCGATCCTTCCAACGACTACGCAGGCTACCACCGCCCTGAACCCTGCTTTTTGAATTGACTTTGGTGGCGTCAGGAAAGGCCACCAACCCTTTAGGTGCAAGATGGTAGCGATGGCTACCCGATACACTCAGTGAAATGTAGATGGGCTGAATATCAGTGTTAGGAAACCAGATAATTGCGTCTTGATAGTCTGGAGGATGTACGGGATGAATCAGGATACGGTCGGCTTGTTCGGTCGGCGGATAGATCCACACCGCAGGTTGCATTGCAGCCCCCTCCAAGACAGGAATGCCCAGCACCGCGTTGGGATCGGCTGCTGGAGTCCAGATGACTTCAATCCCGTTCCCCATATCCGCCACCAGCTGTTCACCTTGAACCCGAGCAGCAATTACCGGCACACGTTGCCACTCACTCTTCGTCCCTGTGTAAAACCCGTAAATACCGACCGATCCGTTTGGCAGGTGTTTAACATTCACCCGGACCCGAGTGTTGCCTTGACTCAACTGTGCATACTGCTCAGACGTGTAGAACGCACTGTCAGCTGACATGGTGTCTGGCATCAGCAGCGCAACCGTCCCCACTAGAAGAGGCGCACCTACGCTGCCCTCAGCGACGCCCAATGCCAAGGTTCCTCCCAGGCGACTTGCTAGGGTTGCAGCGTTACTGGAACCACCAATCCATTGCAGAGCGGTGCCAGTAATGGATATCGCACTACCGGTGCCCAGCACCGCATAGGCACCGTACTGTTTCAATGATTCGACCGGTACAAATCCACCAGGATTGCTGTGGTTTATCACCCCATCCGGCAATGTGCAGGACTTGGCAAAAACACAGCCCCTGAGCACGGGGGAAGGCATTTTTTCTGGAGGAGACGGGGGATCGACAGGAAGCGGTGGCGCCTTGACGAGTTGCCTGCGCTCATCGCGCAAAAGCGTATCGAGCCGCTTCTTTTCCTTCATTGCTTGTTCATAACAGACTTTGCAGTGGTGTCCTGCGAAAGGGTCGCCAGCCATAAGAGAATCATCCTGATGAGCTAGCGGAACACTCTATTAAGCAACACCCAACCTTGGCTTTAAGGGCTTTCTGATTCAGCAACTCAAACAACAGGCGAACAACATCCCCAACGCCATACCCGCCATGCTCAAATAGCTACCCGCATTTGTTACCTGTCACACCCGATCCGGAGCCGAACATGAAAAGAACCGCCGCCCTGACCTTGGCCCTGATGCTCAGCCTGCCGTCGCTCCATGCCCAGGCAGAAGCAGTGGGCGATGCCGAGGCCGGTGGCAAGCTGTTCAAGCGCATTTGCGGTGGCTGCCACAATATCGGCCCTTCGGTGCGCAGCTCTTTCGGGCCGCAGCTCAATGGCATTTTCGGGCGCACGGCGGGTAGCGTGGCGGACTATCACTACTCCGACGCGATGAAGTCCTCCGGCATCGTCTGGACCCGCGACAAACTGGTGGCCTATCTGGAAGACCCAAAGGCCGTGGTACCCGGCACGCGGATGATTTTCTGGGGGCTGAGCGATCAGGAGAAGATCGACAATCTACTGGCTTATCTGCAGAGCTTTCAGGCAGTAGAAACCCAGAACTGAGATCTTTGCCCGCAAACAAAAGGCCCGCATCGCTGCGGGCCTTTTTTATGGGTGTTTCTTCATTCGAGCAGCCGCTCAGGGCAGGGCAATCTTGTACTCGGCCAGCTTGGTTCTCTGCTCGGCTTCTACGTACTTCTGGTCCACCCGCTTGGCAAACTGGGTGAAGTCGCTACGGGCATCGTCGGCCAGGCCCAGGTGCTCGTAGGCTTCGCCACGATGGTAGTAGGCCCAGGCGAAGTCCGGCTGTTTTTGCAGGCCGGCGCTGAAGGCTTCGGCGGCTTCGCGGTATTGCCCCAGATCGTTGAGCGAGAGGCCCAGGTGATAGTAGGTCGGCATGTTGAAACCAGCGCCCTTGCCCGCTTCGCCCAGGCCCGCATCCATGTTGGATTGCACCAGTTGCAGGGCTTTCTGCGGGTTACCTGCCTGGCGATAGAGCAGGCTCAGATCGAGGGCCGCACGCGGTTCGAGCGTCGGGCTCACCTCGATGGACTTTTCCTTAGCGGCGATGGCTTCCGGGTAGCGCTTGAGGCTGGCGTAGGCATCGGACTTGAGCCAATACACCATGCTCTGCATCTTGCCCGACAGCTGGTTCTTTTCCAGGCACAGGTTGGCCTGTTGCAGCACCAACTCATAGTTTTCGGCCTTGGAGGCCTGACCTACGGCACGGCAATGGGCGAAGTTGGCTTGCTCTGGCGTTTGCAGGCTGGCGCAGCCGGTAACGGCCAGCGAACAGGTCAGCAGGATCAAGCCACGAAAATACAGTGAAGGCATGTTGTTCAGTCCAGCAGATGGGCGTTGAGGTCTGGGCGGTACACCTGCAGCAAGGGCGCGGTGACGGTGCCCTGGAGCGAGCAGAAGATGGTAGTGCGCCCGGCTATCGGGGCTTCTGCGACACCTTTATCGACCGTGAATACCCGCTCGACGAAACCGAAAGGCGTGGCCACGCCCGGGCCGCTCAGGCCCTCGGTACGCCATTGCTGGATCGGATCGCCAACCCGGCGAATCTCCACCCGGCTGAATGCCGTGCGCTGAGGCACCAGGCGCGCATTGTTCGCCACCAGCGGTTTCAGGTTCGCGGTGACATCCTTGACCTCCCCTTCGGCGACAAAGCCCCAGAACAGAAAGCTGCCGAGCTTGTTCAGCGACTGCGCCTCGTTGTAGTAACCCACCAGGCGCACGCCGTTGACCACCAGCGGCTGGTCGAAGGCTTGATAGCGCCCGCCTTCCAGCAGCGGGTTCATTACCTTGGGCGCCATGACCGAGCCGGCCCTGGCCAGGTTCAAGGTGCCAGCAGGCAAGCGGGAATTGTTCAGGGCTTCGAAAAACTGCGCATCGCAGCGCGAGAACTCGGCCAGCAACTGCTCGGGAGTCGCGGCGTCTTTGCCATGGGCAACGCTGGTGAAAGCCAGCAGGCAAAGTCCGGATAGCAAGGAACGGAACATCGAGATCATCCGTGACGAAATTGGGGGAGCAGACTGTAGCAAGATTGATAGCCATGAGCCATCACCCCGCCAACCTCACACCGCACTCACCTCGAACACAAACGAAATCCTCTGGCTGCTGGCATTCCACACATAACGCAGATGCTTGCCCTGCTTGGGGATCGACACCGCCGGCGGGCGGAAGGCGGCGATGCATTCGTGGCCTTCGAGGCGCACGCTGTTGTACAGCAGGCCCCAGGACCGGCTGTCGCGCAACTCGCGGGCGAAGGCCTGGGCGGCGCCGTAGCGGGCAGGATCGGGGTCGTGCAGCTGTAGGTGATCGGCGCGGATGTCGTGCAGGGGCTTGAGCACCTGGTTGACGTAGGTGCGCATGGTCAGCTCCAGGTCCGGCTCGTTGGTGGCGGCGAGGAACCGTTCCTGGTGGTAGCAGGTTTCGGCGATGGCCGCGGCCTGGCTGCTGGCGGCGTAGTAGACGCCGTAGCTGCCATCGGTGAAGCGGCTGGCCTTGCCAATATGGGTGAAGGCCGCCATGAGCGGCGTCGAGCCCGGGCCGGCGATGCGGTCTTCGGGCAGCACCCGGGACAGCTCGCCGACCTGTTCGCGCAGCCGGTCGTTGGTCAAGGCTTCCAGGGCGTAGGCGGTTTGCAGGTCCTCGGGGTCGAGCACGTCCTCGAACAGGCTGATGGGCGGAAAGCAGCTGTTGACGATCCGGTAGGCGCGCGGCCATGCCGGCGAAGCCAGTGGCGCCGCCATCAACCGCGAACGCCGTCGAGGTAGCGGCGCACGTCGGCGATGTCGACCACACGGCCGGCGAGCATGTAGTCGAGGGCGGTCCGGCCGTTGAACGGCGCGGCCGTGTTCGGGCTGCTGACCCACTGGTAAACGCGCTCGCGACTGTTGCTGAAGATGATGCTCAGCGCCTTGTGGATACCCATCAGGTAGGAGATACGCTCCAGGGTGTCGTGGGGCAGGCGTACATTGGCCGGCAGCTGCTTGTACTTGTAGAGCGTGGTGTTGCCGACCTTGCCCAGCAGCGTGCGCTGTTGCTCGGCGCTGCAGCCCCACTGCTGCATGAGGTTGAAGAAGAACTTCAGCGCCACCCGGCTGGCTTCCGGGGTATCCAGGTCATGGGGGGCGGCTTGAACGGCGGACGGGACGGTCATGATCGGGCCTCCGTGAGTCAGTGAGTGATACCTTGAGCCTAGTACGGATACGAATAAATAGGTAGTTTTTATTCTGATGTGAATACACAAAAACTTATCCACACCCACAAAAAAGCCCCGAACCAGTCGGGGCTTTTTCTATTGCCGGCCTGATATCAGGCCGCGATCAGGCATTCATCAGAACACGTTGATCGGGTAGTCGACGAACACACGCAGTTCGTTACCGCTGTCGTTGTAGCCGCTGGATTTCTGCGATACGCGCAGGATCGAGCTACGCACCTTGACGCTCAGGTCCTTGGCCGGGCCGCTCTGGACCACGTACTTGAACTGGTTGAAGATTTCGCGCTCGGTACCGCCAGTGGTGGTCTGGCCCTCGCTGTTGGTGGAGGTGATGTTGTCACCACGCACGTAAGCCAGGTTGTAGGTCAGGCCCGGTACGCCGAAGGCGCCGAAGTCCAGGCCGTAGCCCAGCTGCCAGCTGCGCTCGTCTTCAGCGTTGAAGTCGGACCAGTAGGAGTTCGCCAGGTAGATGGTGTTGCCACCGTCGCCCACGCGGTGCTGCTCTTTCTGGTAGCCGCCGTAGGCGTAGCCCAGGTTGCTGTCGCCGGTGCTGCGCTGGTGCGCCAGGGTGAAGGAGTGCGGGCCGGTGGCGTAGGTGGCCGCCAGGCTCCAGATCTTGTTGTCCTGGCCACCTGCTTCTTTGAACTCGGCGTAGGATTTGTCCAGCTTGGTGCGGTAGCCGTTGAAGTCGAAGGTCAGGGACTGGTCGGTGGCCAGCGGGAACACGTAGTTCAGGTTCACGTACTGCTTCTTCAGCACGTCTTCGACGTCGGAAGCGTACAGCGAGCCCTTGAACTGCTCGGTGAACTGGTAGCTGCCGCCCAATACGTTGATCGACTTCAGGCCACCGCTGTCATGGCCTTCGGCGCTTTTACGCGACTCGGCGGTGAAACGACCGGCGTTCAGTTCCAGGCCCTTGATCTCTTTCGAGGTGATCAGGGTACCGGTGTAGCTTTCCGGCAGCAGACGGCCATTGTCGTAGCTCAGCACCGGCAGGGCCGGCATCTGGTCACCGTAGGTCAGCACGGTGTTGGACAGGCGGAACTTGACCGCGGCGCCGGCCTTGGCCAGGTCGCCTGCCGGGCTCTTGTTGCCGCCTTCGCTTGGCTTGAAGAAGTCGATGCCCTGGCCGCCGCTGTGGCTGCCTTTATCCAGGCGCAGGGCGTACAGGCCGAAGGCATCGACGCCCACACCCACGGTGCCTTGGGTGAAGCCCGACGAGAAGGTACCGATGGCCGCTTGACCCCACTCGCGCTGGTCATCGTTACCGTTTTTCTTGTCGCGATTGATGTAGGCATTGCGCAGCAGGATTTTCAGGCTGCTGTCTTCGACAAAACCCTTGGACTCAGCCTGGTCGTTAGCCATGGCTTGAGTAGCGCTCAGAATCCCCAGTGCGATCAGACCGATCCGCTTGTTCAACATTTTATTTTCCTTATTACGGGTTGATGACGCGCTGTGGTGCTCCTTGGAAACGGCGCTTAGGCGCTCTTTTTTCAGGCCGGAACAAAAAGACCCGCCCACGAAAAATCGCGGCGGGCCTTTTATTATTTGAATGTTATGGCCGTTGGCCACAGGCGTTGGCGCGAATCCTAGCCGCGCCCCGAACAGTGTGTCAATTTCAAGAATCGTCTGAAAATAGGCAAAAATCGTCTAAGAACTCAGCGATCCTTGATGGCCAGTTGCACGGTATGGCTGTCGACGAACTGTTCGAAATGCGTGACCTTGCCATCCTTGAGCGTCCACAAATGGGCCACGCGGGCATTCAGCGGCTTGCCCGTGGCTTTATAGACGCCGCTGTAATTGCCATAGGCGAACACCTTGTCGCCCTGGGCCACATAGTTCTCGACGGTGAAGGCAAACCCCTCCCATTCGGTGGCCAGGCGCTTGAAGACATTCTCCACCACGGCATCGAAACCGACGTAGGTACCGGCGTAGGGAAAGCCTGCCGCTTCGGTCCAGCGCGCATCGGCGGCCAGGGCGGCGGCGGTGTTTTGCGCATTCTCCTGGGAGTTGGCCCCTTCGTAGGTGCTTTTGATCAGTGCCAGGTTATCCATGGGTGACTCCGCCAGTAAGTGGGTGGTTCAAAGGACGCAACCGCTCAGGCCACAGGCCTGCAGGCTGGCTGAAAGTTCGACTTCGGGCGTACCGAATGCCTCGCTCAGCCAGTCGGCGAACGCCTGCGGCTTGCCCAGCCAGGGGCTGATATCGATCAGCCTGAACTGGCCGTCCTGTTCCAGCACCAGGGTCGGGAACCCCTGGCCACCGACCCGGGCCAGCAGGGCGCGGCTGGCCTTGATGTGCTCGTTCAGGCTGTTCGCCGCGGCATACTCGAAGGCTTCTTCGAACTCGTCGCGTTCAAAGCCCAGGCCCTCGGCGATTTCCAACAGTACGTCGACATCGGCGATGCGTCGCCCTTCGACGTAATGCGCCGTCTGCAAGCGCCCGAGCAATTCCAGGCCGCGCCCGGCGAGCGCCTGCGCCGCCAGTACCGCGGCGATCGGCGGGGCCGAATCGAAGACCGCCGAATGATCGCGCAGCAAACCTTCGAAGTAAGCCTCGCCGAACGGTTGCCCGGTGTATTCGGCAATGCGCCGGTCATGGGGCATGACGTAGTCGCGCAGTTGCGGCGAAACCGGCTGGCAGTTGCGCCCGGTCATCATGCCGCCGCCATGGGCCACCACCGGCAGCACCGCCTGGGCCGCCTGCACCAGCGGCTTGGCGCCATAGCACCAGCCGCACAAGGGATCGTAGATGTAATGAAGGGTCGCTGCCGACATGCAAGGCTCCGGGACAAAGGCCGATAAATTCGATGGCGGCAGACTATGCCTGTGGCCCGCGGCGAAAAACGCTGGAATGGCTTTTAGTCTGTTTCGCGAATCGGTCGAATCAGGATGTATCCATCGCATTTCAATCAAGACACAAATTGAAACAATCCGTCCGGGGAACTTTTCAAGAATAATTAACGAAAGTAAATAGCAAGCATTACCATTCGCGCCGATTGTTTCCTTTAGCCTTCTGGATGCGTTTTTTCATGCCTGCCCCCTTCCGCCTGACCCCTCTCACCCTTGGCTTTTGCGCCTCGCTGACGGCCGGTTTCACCTGCGCCGCCCCGACCACCCTGCCGGCCACGGCCATCAGCGCAGAAGTCGATGCCGACGATCCACGGGTCAAGGAAGTCAGCACCGCGACCCGCACCGCCACGCCGGTGCGCTACGTGCCGCAAGCCATCGACTCGGTGAAGACCAGCAACCTGCTGGACTACGGCATCAACGATCTGGGCACGGCCCTGAGCGGTATCCCCAACGTCAGCAGCGGCGCCGATACCCGCTTCGACAGCCTGCGCATTCGCGGTTTCGACGCCAGTAACGACTTCTACCTCGACGGCGTCCGTGACGACAGCCAGTACGTGCGCGACCTGCACAACATCGAGCGCATCGAGGTGCTCAAGGGCCCGGCGGCAGTGCTCTACGGTCGTGGCAGTCAGGGCGGGATCGTCAACCGGGTGAGCAAGCTGCCGCAGTTCGGCCGCCACTCCAGCGTCGAAGTCAGAGGCGGCAGCGAAGACCTGCGCAGCCTGTATGCCGACCTCAGCGCCGACCCCAGCGAGAACATCAGCCTGCGCCTGAACATGGGTAACCAGGACAACAACAGCTTTCGCGATGGCGTCAGTGGCAGTCGCCAGCTGTTCGCACCGTCCATGAGCTGGCAGTTGACGCCAGACCTGAACTGGCTGGTGCAGTACGAATACAGCCGCTACAACCGCACGCCGGACCGCGGCATCCCGGGGATCGACGGGCGCCCGGCGGACGTGAGCCGCGACACCACCTACGGCGACAAGCGCGACTACATCGACGACAAGTCCCAGTCCCTGCGCTCCAGGCTCAGCTACGAGCTGAACGACAACTGGCAACTGCGCCATACCCTGAGCCTGTTCAAGCTCGACAGCGATTTCGACAACACCTACCAGACCGGCTACGACAGCCGCACCCAGCGGGTGAACCGCCAGCGCTGGCAGCAGGACCTGAACACCCGCAACCTCTACAACAACCTCGAAGTCGAAGGCACCTTCGATACCTTCGGCCTCGAGCACCGGGTGCTGACGGGTGTCGAGCTGGGCAGCCAGCGACGCGACCCGAAGCTCTACACCGCGGCGGCGGTCAAGGCCGGTGGCCAGGCCGTGCCGTCCCTGGACCCGTTCAACCCGGATAAAAACCTGCGCCATACCGGGAAAATGGTGGCGTCCAGCTACAACCACAGCGAGGTGGAAAGCCGCGCCGTCTATGTCCAGGACCAGCTGCGCCTGAACGATCAGTGGCAAATCCTCGCCGGCCTGCGCTACGACAATTTCAATGTCGAGACCCACAACAAGATCCTCGATCGCAAGGACGACCGCGACAGCCACAGCACCAGCCCGCGCCTGGGCGTGGTCTGGACCCCGCTGGAGAACCACTCCATCTACGCCTCCTGGAGCAAGAGCTTCTCCCCCGTCGGCGGCGGCCTGATCGGCATCACCCCGAACGCCAACGGCAACACCAACGACCTGAGCCCCGAACGCACCCGGCAAAAGGAAATCGGGGTCAAGAGCGATTGGCTCGACGACCGTTTCAGCACCACCCTGGCGGTCTATGAGCTGGAGCTCTACAACCGCCGCAGCCGCAGCGTGGAAGACCCGAACGTGATCCTGCTGACCGGCCTGCAGCGCTCACGCGGCGTGGAACTGACCGCGGCCGGCAAGATCGTCGGCAACTGGTCGATACGCGGTGGCATCGGCCTGCAGGACGCGACTGTGGTCAAGAGCAATAACGGTAACGAAGGTAACCGGGTGAACAACGTGGCCAAGCGCAACGGCAGCCTGTTCGTGACCTGGAAACCGGAAATGGGCTGGTACGCCGAGACCGGCCTGACCCTGGTGGGTGACCGTTATGCCGACAACGCCAATACCGTGGTGCTTCCGGGCTACGGCCGCTGGGACGCCCTGGCCGGCTTCCGGCAGAAGGACTGGGACCTGCGGGCCGCACTGAACAACATCAGCGACCGCACTTACTACTCCTCGGCCACCAGCGCCGGGCAGATCCAGTTCGGCGACCCGCGCAGCCTGGTGGTGACCGGTACCTACAGCTTCTAAAACGCAGCCATGGATACGGCCAGCCATCGCCTGAGCGCGATGGCGGCCTGGCGTCCGCTGCGCGGCCGATCGCAGCCTGCGGCAGCGGCTACAAAAACCCTCGACCTGATGCCCTGCGCGCACTCTGTAGCCGCTGGCGCAGCCTGCGATCGACGGCGCAGCCGGCGCAAAACCTGAGCATGCCATCGACCTGACAGACCGCGTTGGCAGATCCACATCCGCTGCGCGGCCGATCGCAACCTTCGGCAGCGGCTACAAAAGCTCTCGACCTATGCCCTGCGCGCACTCTGTAGCCGCTGGCGCAGCCTGCGATCGACGGCGCAGCCGGCGCAAAACCTGAGCATGCCATCGACCTGACAGACCGCGTTGGTAGATCCACGTCCGCTGCGCGGCCGATCGCAACCTTCGGCTGCGGCTACATTCGCGCAAAAAAAAAGCGCTGCCATCCGGGCAGCGCTTTTACCAATCCGTTGTTTGCTTATCCTTCCAACACATCCCACAACGCTTCGAGTTCCGCCTCGCTGAATAAACCAGCAGGGTAACGATCGAGGATCATCCGGCGCGAGTCGGTTTCCCGGACCTGTCGCGTTCCATTGGACTTCAACCATTGCGCCAGAACCTGAAGCGATTCGCTACTCATTGCCAAGGGATGTGAAGTCCGCTCGCTGACCCTATTCATCTCCAGCGCTCTCTCCCGGTTTGTGAGCGGCTAACTTATCCAAGGTTTATGACAGAACATCGGAGTTCCACCGGCCTCAGAGTGACCTCGCGAGAGATACAAGAGCTATGCCAAGGTCCCGCGATTGCTGGCTTTCGAATACAAAAAAACCCGCAGTCCATAAGGGCTGCGGGCTTGCCGGGCGACACCGGATTGGATCCATGCAACAGCCCGTCAATCAGGCGTTGCAGGCTGTTACAACACCACTCAAACCTTGTGTGGCGCCGGTTGCTGTTGAGTAAGGCAATGGATATTCCCGCCCCCCAGTAACAACTCGCGACCTGGCACCATCACCACTTCATGTTGCGGGAACAGGTTCTGCAGGATTTCCTTGGCCTGGGCATCCAGGGGGTCGTCGAAACTCGGGGCGATGATGCCGCCGTTGACGATCAGGAAGTTCACATAGGAACCGGCCAGGCGCACCGACGGATTACGCTCCTGGGTGCCGTCCACCGGGTCGACGCCCGCGCACTCTTCTTCGGTCGCATACAGCGGCCCCGGAATCGGCATCTTGTGCACCGTGAACGGGCGCCCCTTGGCATCGGTGCTGTCTTGCAGCACGTTCAGCGCCGCCCGGCAGCGCGGGTAGTTCGGGTCCTGCGGGTCGTCGGTCCAGGCCAGCAGCACTTCGCCTGGGCGCACGTAGCAGCAGAAGTTATCCACATGGCCGTCGGTTTCGTCGTTGTACAGGCCATCCGGCAGCCAGATGACCTTATCCACCGCCAGGTTGGCGCTGAGCACCGCTTCGATCTCGGCACGGTTCAGGTGCGGGTTGCGATTGCGGTTGAGCAGGCACTCTTCGGTGGTGATCACCGTGCCTTCGCCGTCGACGTGAATCGAGCCGCCTTCGAGCACGAAGCCCTCGGTGCGGTAACGCGGGCTGCGCTCGATCTCGAGGATCTTGCCGCCCACCTGCGAGTCGCGGTTCCACGGCGAATACAGGCCGCCGTCGAAACCGCCCCAGGCGTTGAAGTCCCAGTTCACGCCACGGACTTCACCCTTGTCGTTGATGACGAAGGTCGGGCCGGTATCCCGGACCCAGGCATCGTCGCTGGACATCTCCACCAGGCGGATATTCGGCACGTCCAGGCGCGCCCGGGCGTTTTCATATTGGCCCGCGGACACCGCCACGGTCACCGGTTCGAAACGGGCGATGGCCTTGGCCACCGCTACGTGCGCGGCTTGCGCCGGCTTGCCGCCCAGGCGCCAGTTGTCCGGGCGCTCGGGCCAGATCATCCAGGTCTGGGTCTGCGTCGCCCACTCGGCTGGCATGTAGAAGCCGTCGGCGCGAGGGGTGCTGTGCAAAGTGGTCATGGGTTCAGGACTCCAGGGAACCGTCGAGGGTTTTGATCGCGCTGTACAGGTTCGGCCGACGGTCGCGGAACGAACCCCAGGCGCTGCGAATGTGTTCCAGCTCGTCGAGGTCGAAACTGTGGACAAGAATACCTTCTTCAGTCTCGTTCAGTTCTTCAACCTTCTCGCCGAACGGGTTGGCGATGAACGACGAGCCATAGAAGGTGATGTCGTAGCCGTCCTGCTCTTCGTTGCCGATGCGGTTGCTGGCGATCAGCGGCATCAGGTTGGCGCCGGCGTGGCCTTGTTGCACGCGCTGCCAGTGGTCGCGGGACGAGATGCTCTTGTCGTGGGGCTCGCTGCCGATGGCGGTCGGGTAGAACAGGATCTCTGCGCCTTGCAGCGCCATGCTGCGGGCGCACTCGGGGAACCACTGGTCCCAGCAGATGCCCACGCCGATTTTCGCGTAACGGGTGTCCCACACCTTGAAGCCGGTGTCGCCCGGATTGAAGTAGTACTTTTCGTGGTAGCCCGGGCCGTCCGGGATGTGGCTTTTACGATAAATCCCGAGGTTGCTGCCGTCGGCGTCGATGATCGCGATGCTGTTGAAACGCGCACGCCCGGCCAGCTCGAAGAAGCTGATCGGCAGCACCACCTGCAACTCACGGGCGACCTTCTGGAAGTGGGCGATGGCCGCGTTGCCTTCCACCGGGGTGGCCAGCTGCAGGTAGTCCGGGTTCGGCTTCTGGCAGAAGTACGGGGTCTCGAACAGCTCCTGGATCAGGATGATCTGCGCGCCTTTGGCGGCGGCCTCGCGGACCAGTTTTTCCGCGGTCTCGATATTGGCTTCGAGGTCCCAGGAACAGGCCATCTGGGTTGCGGCGACGGTAACGATACGGCTCATGAATCATCTCCTGGGCAGCAGCAAGGGACCGATGGTGGCATCGGCCGATGACAGAAAGGGGCAAGGCCGGACGCGACATGGCCGAGCCTTGGTTGGGAGGAGTTTATAACCGATAAAAATCCGACTTAAAAGCCATAAAAATATAAATTTTAAAATAAACACATATTAATACCGATTTTTATCGATATTTATTGAACCATTTTCGGGATTGAGACGGTCTGTTCTGGCGCTATCGCGAGTAAGCTCGCTCCTGCAGGGACGCCGCCAACCTGTAGGAGCGAGCTTGCTCGCGATCCGGTTACGCCCGGATCAAGGGCTTCAGAGCCCCTCGTCCAGCACCTTGGCCAACATGTCGACAAAGAAGTCGACGCTCTGGCGCGTGGTGACCATCGGCGGCTTGATCTTGAGGATGTTCAGGTAGTCGCCGGTGGGCTGCATGAAGATCCCCAGCTCGCGCAGGCGATCGCACAGCAGGGCGGTCTCCTCCGTGGCCGGCTCCAGGGTCTGGCGATTGCGGATCAGCTCCAGCCCCAGGTAGAACCCCGAGCCATGCACCGCACCCACCAGCGGATAACGCTCGATCAAGGCTTCGAGGCGCTGCTTGAAGTGGTCGCCGACCCGCTGGGCGTTTTCCCAGAGTTTTTCTTCCTGCATCACGTCCAGCACTGCCATGCCGATCCGGCAACTCACCGGGCTGCCGCCGGCCGAGGAGAAGAAATAACCCTCGGCCTCCAGCGCTTCGGCGATCTCCCGGCGGGTGATCACCGCCCCCAGCGGCTGGCCGTTGCCCATGCCTTTGGCCATGGTGATGATGTCCGGCACCACGCCCTGCTCTTCGAAGCCCCAGAAGAACTTGCCCATGCGTCCGTAACCGACCTGCACCTCGTCGGCGATGCACACCCCGCCCCGGGCCCGGACCAGGGCGTAGACCTGCTTCAGGTACCCCGGCGGCAGGGCGATGCCGCCGGCGTTGCCATACACCGGCTCGCAGATGAAACCGGCCAGCTGGCGATTCTGCTCCGCCAGCTTGGCCAGGTTGTGTTCGACACTGCGCACGTAATCCGGGGTGCTGTTCTGGCCGCGGAACTCGCCGCGATAGGTATTGGGCGCGGTCACCGGATGCACCCAGTCCGGGCGGCTGCTCAGGGCCTGGGGGTTATCGGCGATCGAGGTGGACACCGCGTCCGCGCCCACCGTCCAGCCGTGGTAGGCCTCCAGCACACTGAGCATGTCGCGCCCGCCGCTGTAGGCCCAGGCCAGGCGGATCGCCAGGTCGTTGGCCTCGCTGCCGCTGTTGACCAGGAACACCCGGTCCATGGAATCCGGCGCCAGCGCCAGCAGGCGTTCGGAGAATTCGGCAATCGCCGCGTAGTGGAAGCGCGAGTTGGTGTTGAGCAGCGACCACTGGCGCGCGGCCTCGGCGGCCATGCGTGGATGACCGTGACCCAGCACCGCGACGTTGTTGAGCATGTCCAGGTAGGAACGGCCCTGCATGTCGATCAGGTGGTTGCGCCAACCACGCTCGATGCGTGGCGGGTCGACGTAATAGTGCTTCTGCGAGCGGGCGAAACTGGCATCGCGCCGCGCCAGCAAGGCTTGCGGGTCGAGCTCCGGTTCGGCGTCGCAGGCCAGGCCCAGCAGCGCCGCCGGCGACGGGCACAGCGCCTGCCATGCCGCGGCTCGCGATGGAGTACAGAACAGCGGCGGATCAAGCTGCGCGCCACGGCACAGCTGGACCTTGAGCCCGCCGTCCACCGCCCCCAGCACCTGGCCTTTGACCAGGGCCGCGCCGGCATGCACCGAGGGTGTGACGCCCCATAGCCGTACACTCAATTGCGGGCCGTCGAGGCGCAACACTCCGTCGGCGGCGCGGTGCAGCACGCCGGCAAAAGGTGCTTCGACCGCCGTGCCCGACGGCACCTGCAACTGCACGTGCAAGGGGAAGGTATCCGGCTCGACGGCACTGTCCGCACAGGTCCGGGACAGGCGGTACTGCCCGTAGCGACTGGCCGCCAGCCCATGGGCCGCGGCGGCCTGCTGCAACAGCCGGGTATCGATCTGCGGCTGCTCCCAGTTGCCGGCCTCGAAGTGCGGGCTGAGCACGCCCAGGTCGATCAGGGCGAACTCGCGCCCCACCAGGCCCGGCAACAAGGGCGCGAAACCTTCGCTGGCAATGGCCGGCAGCGACTGGCCGACCACCCCGAGGATCGCTGCTTCCATCAACTCGAACGGCACCGAGGTGGCGACGCGGAAGATCTCCCATTCGTGGTTCAGGTTGTCGCGGCTGTACTGGTTGTTCGGGTCGATGCTCACCTGCTGTTCGCCACTGAGTACCAGTACCGCGGCGCGGGCCACAATCAGCGGCCACAGCGCCAGCAGCTCGGCCTGCTGCAGAGGGTTGACCGCGTGGTAGGCGCGGACCGCCGGCAGGATGCAGAACGGATCGCCCTCGGCATGGTGCAGCAACGCCGCGCAGGTCACCGACAGGTCGGTGACGCGCCAGGTACGGACCAGGTCGCCGAAATCGATCACCCCCTGCACCTGCCAGTGACGCTGGGCGTCACGCTGCCAGACCACGTTGTCGTCGGTGATGTCCAGGTGGATCGCCTGCACCGGCAACTGCTCGGCCAGATGCTGCACACGGCGCTCGGCCTGCTCGGCCACTTCGGCGATCAGGCTGCGCTGCTGCTCGTCGGCGATCACCGGCAACAGGTGATGGATCAGGCTATGGGCGTGACGCGCGTCCCATTGCAGGGTGCGCGTAAGTCCTGGGTGCTGGAAATCCGCCAGGGCCAGGTCCATCTGCCCGCACAAGCGACCGAAACCGGCCGTCAGCTCGGGGCCCAGGTGCTTGAGGTGGGTCAGCGGCTGGCCTTCGATGTAGTCGAGCAGCCGCACATGCACCGCCTGGCCATCGACTTCCAGGGACAGCAGGTCGGCGCCATTCTTCGCCGGGATCACCCGGGGTACGTGCAGTTCGGGGTGGGTGCCAAGGTGCTTGAGCGCCGCGTGCTGGGCCTGCAGTTCCAGGGCGGCGTAGTCGCCACGGCAGATCTTCAGGACAAAACGCCCCTGGGGGCTGTCGAGCCGGTAGTTGAGATCCTGCTGGCTGCCCAACGATTGCAGCGTGCCGCCAAGGCCGTAGTGCACTTCGAGCAGGTCCAGCGCCTGCTGTGGGGCGACCTGCGGACCGGGCAGGCTGGCGCGGTGAATCAACGTGGCGAGCAACATGGAACGACCCCTGGAATTATTGTCAGATGCGTATATCGCCACTGCGCCAGGCGTTACGCAACCCCCAGGCCCGGGCAGCCGACAAGGACGTCACTGCCCCAGGGAAGGTAAACAGGATGCCAATACCCGGGCCAGACGTCGGCGCCCCTTGCAGCGGCCGCTGGCTGCCGACAAGCTATGCTCCATTCGCGACTCCACGTCTTAGGGAAGAAGGCCTACCCATATGCGCATTCTCGTTACCGGCGGTGCCGGTTTTATTGGATCGGCGCTGATTCGCCACCTGATCCGCAACACCGAACACGAAGTGCTCAACCTCGACAAGCTGACCTACGCCGGCAACCTGGAGTCGCTGTCGAGTATCGCCAGCGACACCCGCTACGAATTCGTCCAGGCCGATATCGTCGACCAGGCCACCGTCAGCACTCTGCTCGAGCGCTTCCAGCCCCAGGCGATCATGCACCTGGCCGCCGAGTCCCATGTCGACCGTTCCATCGACGGCCCGTCGGAGTTCATCCAGACCAACATCGTCGGCACCTACAGCCTGCTGGAAGCCACGCGCGCCTACTGGCAAAACCTGCCGGCGGCAGAGAAAAGCGCCTTCCGCTTCCATCACATTTCCACCGACGAGGTGTACGGCGACCTGCACGGCGTCGACGACCTGTTCACCGAAACCACGCCCTACGCCCCCAGCTCGCCCTACTCCGCCAGCAAGGCCGCGTCCGACCACCTGGTCCGCGCCTGGCAGCGCACCTACGGCCTGCCAGTTCTGGTCACCAACTGTTCGAACAACTACGGGCCGTTCCACTTCCCGGAAAAACTCATCCCGCTGATGATCCTCAACGCCCTGGCCGGGAAGCCACTGCCGGTGTACGGCAACGGCCTGCAAGTGCGCGACTGGCTGTTCGTCGAAGACCACGCCCGCGCCCTGCTCAAGGTCGTGACCGAAGGCGTGGTCGGCGAGACCTACAACATCGGCGGCCACAACGAACAGACAAACATCGACGTGGTGCGCGGCATCTGCCAACTGCTGGAAGAACTGGCGCCACGCAAGCCCGAAGGCGTGCAGCACTACGCCGACCTGATCACCTTCGTCCAGGACCGCCCCGGCCACGACCTGCGCTACGCCATCGACGCCAGCAAGATCGAACGCGAACTGGGCTGGGTGCCGCAAGAAACCTTCGCCAGCGGCCTGCGCAAGACCGTGCAGTGGTACCTGGACAACCAGGAATGGTGCCAGCACGTGCAGGACGGCAGCTATCAAGGGCAACGGCTGGGTTTCACTGACTTCAAGGATCTGATCGCATGATGAAAGGTATCGTTCTGGCGGGTGGCTCAGGCACCCGCCTGCACCCGATCACCCTGGGTGTGTCCAAGCAATTGCTGCCGGTCTACGACAAACCGATGATCTATTACCCGATCTCGGTCCTGATGCTGGCCGGCATCAAGGACATCCTGCTGATTTCCACGCCCCAGGACCTGCCGCAGTACCGCAACCTGCTGGGTGACGGCAGCCAGTTCGGGGTGCGTTTCAGCTACGCCGAACAACCGTCGCCGGACGGCCTGGCACAAGCATTCCTGATCGGCGAGGAATTCATTGGCGACGATCCCGTGTGCCTGATCCTCGGCGACAACATCTTCCACGGTCAGCATTTCACCGAAAAGCTGCAGAACGCCGCGTCGAAACCCTCCGGAGCGACGGTCTTCGGCTACTGGGTCAAGGACCCGCAGCGCTTTGGCGTGATCGACTTCGACGAACAGGGCAATGCCCTTTCGATCGAAGAGAAACCCCTGCACCCCAAGTCCAGCTATGCCGTGACCGGGCTATATTTCTACGACAACTCGGTGGTCAGCATCGCCAAGGCGGTCAAACCTTCGGCACGCGGCGAACTGGAAATCACCGACGTCAACAATGCCTACCTGCAACGCGGCGACCTCAGCGTCGAACGTTTCGGCCGTGGCTTCGCCTGGCTCGACACCGGCACCCACGACAGCCTGCTGGAAGCCTCGCAGTATGTGCAGACCATCGAGCACCGCCAGGGCCTGAAAGTCGCCTGCCTCGAGGAAATCGCCTACAACCAGGGCTGGATTGATCGCGATCATCTGCTCGAACACGCCAAATACTTCGGCAAGACCGGTTACGGCCAATACCTCTACAGCCTGGCGGGAGAAACCCAGTGAAGGTCCTGGCCACCGAACTGCCCGGCGTGCTGATCATCGAGCCCAAGGTCTTTGGCGACGAGCGTGGTTTTTTCTATGAGAGCTTCAATGCCAAGGCGTTCGAAGCCACAACCGGCGTGCGCACCCAGTTCGTCCAGGACAACCATTCGCGCTCGCAAAAAGGCGTGCTGCGCGGCCTGCACTACCAGATCGAAAACACCCAGGGAAAGCTGGTGCGGGTCGTCGCCGGCGAAGTGCTCGATGTGGCGGTGGACATCCGCCGCAGCTCGCCACACTTCGGCAAATGGGTCGGGGTGCGGCTGTCCGCGGACAACCATCGCCAGCTGTGGGTACCGGAAGGCTTCGCCCACGGTTTCGTGGTGCTGAGCGAGTATGCCGAGTTCCTCTACAAGACCACCGACTACTACACCCCGGCATCCGAACGCTGCATTCGCTGGGACGATCCGACCCTGGCCATCGACTGGCAGCTCACAGGCCCGGCGCAGCTCTCGGTCAAGGATCAGGCCGGCAAGTTGCTCAGCGAAGCAGAGCTGTTCCCATGAGCGGCCGGTTGAAGATCCTGATCAGCGGCCAGCACGGCCAGGTCTCCCAGGCCCTGCAACAGCGCTTGGGCAACCAGCACGAATTGATCGTGCCCGGGCGCGGCCTGCTCGACCTGACAAACCCGGACGCGATTCGCCAGCAGGTGCGCAACCTGCGTCCGCAACTGATCATCAACGCGGCCGCCCATACCGCCGTCGATCAGGCCCAGAACGAGCCGGAGCTGGCCTTTGCGATCAATGCCAGCGCTCCCGGTGTGTTCGCCGAGGAAGCGCGGGAACTGGGAATCCCGCTGATTCACTACTCCACCGATTACGTCTTCGACGGCAACAAGCAGGCCCCCTACACCGAAGACGATGAACCCAACCCACTGAGCGTCTACGGCCAGAGCAAACTGGCCGGCGAACGGGCCATCAGCGCAGTCGGTGGCGAACACCTGATCCTGCGCACCAGTTGGGTGTATTCGAACACCGGCAAGAACTTCCTGCTGACCATGCAACGCCTGCTGCAGGAAAAACCGCACTTGCGCGTGGTGGCCGACCAGATCGGTGCCCCCACCTGGGCCAGCACCATCGCCGCCAGCACCGCCGCCCTGATCGAGCGCTGGCAGGCCGGCCAGCCAGGAAAATGGGGGATCTACCACCTGACCGCTGGCGGTGAAACCTCCTGGTTCGGCTTCGCCCAGGCCATCGGCGAACACCTGCTGGCCCAGGGCAAGGCCTGTGCGACCCTGGAGGCAATCCCCTCCAGCGCCTATCCGACACCCGCGCCGCGCCCCCTGAACTCCCGCCTCGACTGCGGCCGCCTGGCGCGCGAGTGGGGCGTGGTCCAGCCGGAGTGGCGCAGCGCATTGCACGAGTGTCTTGCCGGGCAGGGCTAGGCATAATGCGCTTGTATCCACAGGCGCATCGTCCCCATGACCCCACCCCTTCCCCGACGCCCCCGCTGGCGTAGCCTGGCGTTGCTGGCCCTGTGCCTGGCGCCGCTGCTGTGGCCGCTGGAGCACCTGGCCGAGCGTTATTACCGCAGCGAACTGGCGGGACAGAACCGCCAGACCCTCGACCTCTACGTCGCCAACCTGCTGGGCACCCTGCATCGCTACGAAGTGCTGCCGCAGATTCTTGGCGAGCTGCCGGCGTTGCGCGCGGTCCTCGGAGCGCCGGACGACGGCGTGACCCAGGGCAACGCCAACCGCCTGTTGAAAAACATCAGCGCCCAGACCGGGGCCGAAGTGATGTACCTGATGGACACCTCCGGCAACACCCTGGCGGCGTCCAACTGGGACAAGCACGACAGTTTTGTCGGTCGTAACTTTTCCTTCCGCCCGTATTTCAGCGAGGCCATGGCCGGGCGCCTGGGGCGTTTCTTCGGCCTGGGCACCACCTCGGCCAAGCGTGGTTATTTCTTCGCCGCCGCCGTGCGCAAGGGCGAGAAAATCATCGGCGTGCTGGTGGTCAAGGTCGACCTGGACCATACCGAAAGCCTCTGGGGCAAGACCCCCGAGCAACTGGTGGTGACCGACCACAATGGCGTGGTGATTCTCACCTCCCGAGCGGAATGGCGCTTCCGTTCGACCCGCCCACTGAGCGAAGAAGAAAGCAAGGCCATAGTCGCCATCCAGCCCTACCCGACCCGCGATCCGCGGCCGCTGAACCTCGACTCCAGCGCCTGGCTGACCCAGACCCGACAGATCGACGAAACCGGCTGGAGCGTGAGCATCCTCGCCCCACGCACCCTGATCGACCGCCCGGTACGTACCGTGGTGGCGGTGGGCGGCGCCACGCTGCTGGTGCTGATGCTGCTGCTCGGGCTGATGATGCAGCGCCGTCGCCACTACCTGGAACGCATCGCCTTCGAAGCCAAGACCCGGCGCGAGCTGGAAATGCGCGTGGCCGAACGTACCAGCGACCTGGAAGGCCTGAACCGCCGCCTCAGGCAGGAAGTGCTGGAGCGCGAACACGCCCAGCAGGAACTGGTGCGCGCCCAGGACGACCTGGTGCAGGCCGGCAAGCTCTCGGCCCTGGGCACCATGTCGGCGAGCATCAGCCATGAACTCAACCAGCCGCTGGCGGCGATCCGCAGCTACGCGGAAAACGCCGAGGTGCTGCTGGACCATCAGCGCACCGAGGACGCCCGCGGCAACCTCAAGCTGATCAGCGAATTGACCGGGCGCATGGCCTCGATCATCGCCCACCTGCGCGCCTTTGCCCGCCGCGACCGCCACGCGCCGGAAAGCGTTGCCCTGCAACCAGCGCTGGACGATGCCCTGGCGTTGCTGGCCAAGCGCCGACGGGCGATGGAGGTGGAGCTGATCCGCGACCTGCCAGCGGCCACCCTGTGGGTCGAGGCCGGGGAGACGCGCCTGCGCCAGGTGCTCGGCAACCTGCTGGCCAACGCCCTGGATGCGCTGACCGAAAAAGGCCCGCCGCGCAAACTCTGGCTGAGTGCCGAATCCACCGCCACGGGCGTCAATCTGTACATTCGCGACAACGGTCCGGGCTTTTGCATGGAGGCCCTGGGCCGCGCCGGCGAGCCCTTCTACACCACCAAGACCCGCACCCAGGGCCTTGGCCTGGGCCTGGCGATCTGCGACACCCTGATGCGCGCCTTTGGCGGTGAACTGTCGTTCTCCAACCATCGCGAAGGCGGCGCCCTGATTACCCTGCGGCTGCGCGCCGGCGCGCCGGGAGTGAGCCTGCAACCGTCCGAGGACCGCAGCGTATGAGTACACCGATCACCAGCGATGTGCAGGTAGTGTTGATCGACGACGATCCGCACCTGCGCCAGGCCCTGAGCCAGACCCTGGACCTGGCGGGGTTGAAGATCCTGCCGCTGGGCGAAGCCCAGGGCCTGGCCGCGCGGCTGGAGCGCGACTGGCCGGGGGTGGTGGTCAGCGACATCCGCATGCCCGGCATGGACGGCCTCGAGCTGCTCAGCGAACTGCATGGCCAGGACCCTGAGCTGCCGGTGCTGCTGATCACCGGCCACGGCGATGTACCGCTGGCGGTGCAGGCGATGCGCGCCGGGGCCTATGACTTCCTGGAGAAACCCTTCGCCAGCGATGCCCTGCTCGACAGCGTGCGCCGGGCCCTGGCGCTGCGCCGCCTGGTCCTGGACAACCGCAGCCTGCGCCTGGCCCTGAGCGACCGCCAGGAGCTCAGCGCGCGGCTGGTCGGGCTGTCCGCGCCGATGCTGCGCCTGCGCGAGCAGATCGGTGCCCTGGCGGCGACCAAGGCCGACGTGCTGATCCTCGGCGAAACCGGAGCCGGCAAGGAAGTGGTGGCGCGAGCGCTGCACGACCTGTCGAGCCGACGCAACGGTCCGTTCGTGGCGATCAACGCCGGCGCCCTGGCCGAATCGGTGGTCGAAAGCGAACTGTTCGGCCACGAGCCAGGGGCCTTTACCGGCGCGCAGAAACGCCGCATCGGCAAGTTCGAATTCGCCAACGGCGGTACGCTGTTCCTCGATGAAATCGAAAGCATGAGCCTGGATGTACAGGTCAAGCTGCTGCGCATGCTGCAGGAACGGGTGGTGGAGCGCCTGGGCGGCAATCAACTGATCCCGCTGGACATCCGCATCATCGCCGCGACCAAGGAAGACCTGCGCCAGGCGGCCGACCAGGGACGCTTTCGCGCCGACCTCTACTACCGCCTGAATGTCGCGCCGCTGCGTATTCCACCGTTGCGCGAACGCGGCGAGGATGCCCTGCTGCTGTTCCAGCATTTCGCCGACGAGGCCAGCGCCCGCCACGGCCTGCCACCCCACGAACTGCAACCGGGGCAGCGCGCCCTGCTGCTGCGCCACAACTGGCCGGGCAATGTGCGCGAACTGCAGAACGCCGCCGAACGCTTCGCCCTCGGCCTGGAGCTGGCCCTGGACAACAGCGCGCCGGATGGCGCCCCGCAACCGGCACCGACGCTGGTCGAGGGCGGCCTGAGCGAACAGGTGGAACACTTCGAAAAGAGCCTGATCGCCGCCGAACTGGCCCGCTCCCACAACTCCCTGCGCAGTCTCGCCGAAGCCCTGGGTATTCCACGCAAGACCCTGCATGACAAACTGCGCAAACACGGCCTGAGCTTCGGCGACAGCGGCGCCAGTTCTGGTGGCGACGATATCGATTGAGCGATGCCGACTAACCTTGTTAAAGCACCCTTTTACAACCGAGGCCCTGCATGAACCGCGACAGTCGTCACCTGGAATCCATCCTCCATCATGACATTCCCCTGACGCGGGACATGGGCCTGAAAGTGCTCGACTGGCACGCACATGAACTGCGCCTGCAGCTGCCGCTGGAAGCCAACGTCAACCACAAGAGCACCATGTTCGGCGGCAGCCTGTATTGCGGCGCGGTACTGGCCGGCTGGGGCTGGCTGCACCTGCGGCTGAAAGAAGCGGGGATCGACGACGGGCACATCGTGATTCAGGAAGGGCAAATCAACTACCCGCTGCCGGTGACCGGCGACGCCACGGCCATCTGCGCCGCGCCGAGCGAAGAGGTCTGGCACAGGTTCATCAGCATGTATGAGCGCTACGGTCGCGCGCGGCTGATCCTGCACACCCGGGTAGTGAATGCCGGCAGCGATGAAGATGCGGTGCGCTTTACCGGGCAATACGTGTTGCACCGGTGAACCTGTAGCCGCTGGCGCAGCCTGCGATTGGGCTAGGCGGCACTCCGACGAAGCAGCCGTGGATCGACTGACGATATTCTGTCTGACACACCGCGCGGACCGGTTTACGACTGCTGCGCAGCCGATCGCAGGCTGCGCCAGCGGCTACAAAGATCAGCCTCGCGCCAACTCCAGCAAGCGCCCGCGCCAGGCGGCCTTGGCCGGCAGCGCCAGGAAGAAGCCATTGAGCAGCGACTCCCGCGCCGGGTAGCAGAACGGCGCGCCGCTCAGATCCAGCACCTCGCCTCCGGCCCCCTCCAGCACGCCTTGGGCCGCCGCGGTGTCCCACTGCGACGTCGGTGCCAGTCGCGGGTAACAATCCGCCGCGCCTTCGGCCAGCAGGCAGAACTTCAATGAGCTGCCGATGTTCGCCAGTTGCAACTCGCCCAGGGCCGCGCTCAGCCCGGCCAACAGACGTTCCTGCTCAGGGCTGCTATGTCGACGGCTGGCGACCACGGTGAAGGCTTCGCCCGCCGCCAGGCGGTCACGCACGCGGATCGCCACCGGCGCCTCGCCCTTGTCGGCACGCCAGGCCCCGAGACCGGCGCCGCCGAAATAGCAGCGACCGCTGGTCGGCATCGACACCACGCCAAACACCACCCGCCCCTCTTCGATCAGGGCGATATTGACGGTGAACTCTTCACTGCCGGAGATGAATTCCTTGGTGCCATCCAGCGGATCCACCAGCCACCAGCGCTGCCAGCCGGCGCGCACGTCCCGAGGGATATCGGCGTCTTCTTCGGAGAGCACCGGGATGCTCGGGTCCAGCGCGACCAGGCCTTGTACGATCAGGTGGTGGGCCGCCAGGTCGGCCGCGGTCACCGGCGACTCGTCGGCCTTGCTGGTGACGGCGACGTCGGCGCGCCAGAACGGCAGGATCGCCTCGCCGGCCTTCAAGGCCAGGTCGATCACCGGCGCCAGCAATGGGTGGGGAAAATTCATCGATTGTTCGCTCATGCTTGAAAGGCGCCACGCTGGGTCAGCAGGTCGCGGGCCAGGTACAGCGCAGCCAGGGCGCGCCCCTCGGTAAATTGTGGGTTCTGCGCCAGGCTCGACAGCTCGCGCAGGTTGATCTTGTCCACGCGCATCGGCTCGGGCTCGTCGCCCTCCAGCCGTTCTTCGTAGAGGTCGGTGGCCAGCACCACCTGGATCTTCTGGCTCATGTAGCCAGGGGACAACGACAGCTCGGTCAGGTGTTCCAGCTGCCGCGCGCCAAAACCGGCCTCCTCCTTGAGCTCACGCTCGGCCGCCGCCAGCACATCCTCGCCGGGCTCGACCAGGCCCTTGGGCAGCGACAACTCGTAGGCGTCGGTGCCGCCGCAATATTCCTCGACCAGCACCGCGTGATCGGCATCGAGCATCGCCACGATCATCACCGCACCGTAGCCCGCGCCCTTGCCCACCAGGCGCTCGTAGGTGCGCTCCACACCGTTGGAAAAGCGCAGTTGCACCGCTTCGACGCAAAACAGACGGCTGGTGGCGACGATCTCGCGAGCGAGTACGGTGGGTTTCTGGCGCATAAAGGGCTCCTTGGCGTGAACGCGCTACTATAACGCGGCTTTCCCGATTGTTTGTGTCGGATATCTTTCTACCGTTCGAGACGTTTTCCATGCCCTTACTGCCCTGGCGCGACATCGATACCGTTCTGCTGGATATGGACGGGACCTTGCTGGACCTGCACTACGACAACCACTTCTGGATGGAGCACCTGCCCCAGCGCTATGCCGAGCTGCATGGCGTCAGCCGCGCCATGGCGGAAATGGAACTGCAGCCGCTGTTCGAGCGCAACGCCGGGCAATTGCAGTGGTATTGCCTGGACTTCTGGAGCGCCGAACTGAAATTGCCGGTGCGCGAACTGAAGCTGGAGACCGCCCACCTGATCGCCCTGCGCCCGGACGCCGACACCTTTCTCGCAGCGATCAAGCAGGCCGGCAAACGCGTGGTGCTGATCACCAATGCGCACCGCGATTCGTTGTCATTGAAGTTGGAAAAAGTCGAGCTGGCGCCCTATTTCGAACGTTTGATCAGTTCCCACGATTACGGCTTCGCCAAGGAGAACCCGCAGTTCTGGGACGCGCTGCACGCGGATATCGGCTTCGATCCGGCGCGCAGCCTGTTTATCGACGACACCCTGCCGATCCTGCGCAGCGCGCGGGATTTCGGTGTGGCCCATCTGTTGGCGGTGAGTGAACCGGATAGCCGCAAGGGGCCGAAAGACACGGCGGAGTTTGCCGCGCTGGAGGATTATCGAGCATTGATCGAGGGGCTGTAGAGCAATCCTGTAGCCGTTGCCGCAGGCTGCGATAAGGTCCGAAGGACCTTCAGCGATCGACATCGCCACGACTGTTTCACAGTCGATCGCAGCCTGCGGCAGCGGCTACAGGCCGAGCATTACTCGGGAATGCGCAATACCTGGCCCGGATAGATCTTGTCCGGGTGCGACAGCAACGGCTTGTTGGCCTCGAAGATCTTGTTGTACTTGTTGGCGTCGCCATACACGGCCTTGGAAATGGCGCTGAGGGTGTCGCCTTTTTTCACGGTGACAAAACGCGCGGCGGCGGCCACAGGACCGGTGACGGTGATCTGGTCGTCGACGCTACCAACGCCGGCAATGTTGCCCACCGCCAGCAGAATCTTTTCCTTCTCTTCCTGACTGGCCACTTCGCCGGTCACGATGACCTTGTCGCCTTCCACGGTAGCCTGGACGTTGGGGTTACCCAGGCCGACCTTGGCGATGTGCTCTTTCAACTGTTCGCTCGCATTGGCGTTACCCGGCGTCAACAGATCAATAAGCTTTTCGCCCGCTTCTTTCACAAAGCTAAAAATACTCATGGTGCACACTCCTTGGGTTTAATAGGTCCAGACGCGAAAGACTAGACCAGCCTTCAGAGGCGAGGTTCAAAATCGACCAATGACTCTGTGCATGGCAAGCACGCTAGAATCGCCTCCCCCCGCGCCCAGGAAGCGAAGATGGACATCAAACAGCTGAAATTCCTCATCGCTCTCGACGAAACCCGCCACTTCGGCCAGGCCGCCGCGCGCTGCCACATCACCCAGCCGACCCTGTCCATGCGCCTGCGCAACCTCGAGGAAGAACTCGAGCTGCCACTGGTCAACCGCGGCCAGCGTTTCGAGGGCTTCACCGCCCCCGGGGAACGGGTGCTGGCCTGGGCCCGCAGCGTGCTGGCCGCCTATGACGGGCTGCAGGCGGAGGCCGCCGCCTGTCGCGGCAATCTGGTCGGTACCCTGCGCCTGGGGGTGGTACCGCTGTCGAGTTTCGACCCGCTGCCGCTGATGCAGCGCCTGCACCAGGCGCACCCGAATGTGCGCTTCGAGTTGTCGGCGCTGAGTTCCGAGCAGATCCTCGAACAACTGGCGAGCAATCGCCTGGATATCGGCGTTTCCTACCTGGAGCGCCTGGACAGCGAACGCTTCGAATCCCTGGCCCTCGGCGAAACCCGCATGGGCCTGCTCTACGACCTACGCTTCTTCAGCTTCGGCGAGCAGCCCCTGAGTTGGGAGGCTGTGATCGAACTACCGCTGGGCATGCTGACCAGCGGCATGCATTTTCGCCAGTCCATCGACCATAACTTCCACAGTCGCGGCCTCACCCCACAACCGCTGCTGCAGACCGATGCCGTGCATCAACTGTTGCAAGCCGTACATGGCGGCCTGTGCTGCGCGATCATGCCGCTGGACGGCGGCCTGGAAACCCTCACCGAACACTTGCGCCTGCAGCCCATAGAAGACGCCAACACCCTGGCGCACCTGGGCCTGATCATGCGCCGCAGTGCACCGCGCTCGGCCCTGGCCGAGGCGTGCTTCGCCCTGCAGCAGAAATCACCGAGCGAGTCTTGATCGACGGCATCTATCGGCACATCAGTACTAGCAATTAGACGCGACACTTTGACGCGCTTAGTCTTAGGGCTGGATATTCCGCCGGTGATGCCCCATGAAACCCCAGCGCCCGGCTTGCGCGACGCCCACTGCGAAAACGCCCGCGCCCGCCGCCAGTCAGAACTACCGCTACAGCAACCTCGACCACACGGAATCGGCCAGCACCGCGCTCGCCGAGGAAGTCGCGCTGGCGATCGCCTATAACGGCATCAGCCAGGCCGTGATGCTGGTCACCCCCAGCGACCTGGAAGACTTCATCGTCGGCTTCAGCCTCGGCAGCGGCATCATCGGCGACGCGTCGGACATCTACGACCTGCAACTGAGCGGCAGCGGTTCGGCCCAGTACGCCCAGGTACAGATCTCCAGCCGTGCCTTCTGGAACCTCAAGCAACAACGCCGGCAACTGGCCGGTACCAGCGGTTGCGGCCTGTGCGGCGTGGAAGCCGTGGAGCAGGCCCTGCCGGACCTCAAGGTGCTGCCCGGCGCCCCGCTGCCGCCAGCCCAATGGCTCGATGGCCTGCGCCAGCGCATCAGCGCCTTCCAGCCCCTGGGCCAGCACTCCGGCGCGGTGCATGCGGCGGTGTTCATGAACGCCCAGGGCGAGTTGCTGCTGGGCCGTGAAGATATCGGCCGGCACAACGCGCTGGACAAGCTGATCGGTGCGTTGATCCGCCAGAACATCGCTACTGCCGGCGGCGTGGCCATCGTCACCAGCCGCTGCAGCCTGGAACTGATCCAGAAAGTCCTGCGGGCTGGCATCCAGACCCTGGTCAGCCTGTCGGCGCCCACCGGCCTGGCCCTGCAATGGGCACGCCGACACAACCTCAACCTCATCCACCTGCCGCAGAAAAGTGCGCCGCGGGTCTACAGCCCTGCAATGGAAAATCAAGCGTGAGCACCCATCATCAAGCCGACCAGACACCTACCCCGCGCTACAAACCCTACAAGGGCCCGGCCGGCGGCTGGGGCGCACTCATCAGCGTCGCCCAGGCCTGGCTGACCAGCGACAACGCCCTGAAAAATATCCGCATGATGCTCAAGACCAACCAGAACGGCGGCTTCGATTGCCCGGGCTGTGCCTGGGGCGATTCGCCGGAAAGCGGCATGGTCAAGTTCTGCGAGAACGGCGCCAAGGCGGTGAACTGGGAAGCCACCAAACGCCGCGTGGATGGCAAGTTCTTCGCCAAGCACAGCGTCAGCTCGCTGCTGGAGCAGAGCGACTACTGGCTCGAATACCAGGGCCGCTTGACCGAGCCCCTGAGCTACGACGCCGAGACCGATCGCTATCAGCCCATCAGTTGGGACGCGGCTTTCGCGCTGATCGGCAAGCACCTGCGGGCACTGCCCAGCCCGGACATGGCCGAGTTCTATACCTCGGGCCGCGCCAGCAACGAAGCCGCGTACCTGTACCAGTTGTTCGTGCGCGCCTACGGCACCAACAATTTCCCCGACTGCTCGAACATGTGCCACGAGGCCAGCGGCGTGGCCCTGGCGCAAAGCGTCGGCGTCGGCAAAGGCACCGTGACCTTCGACGACTTCGAGCATGCCGATGCGATTTTCGTCTGGGGCCAGAACCCCGGCACCAACCACCCACGGATGCTCGAGCCGCTGCGCGAAGCGGTGAAACGCGGTGCCCAGGTGGTCTGCGTCAACCCGCTGAAAGAGCGCGGCCTGGAGCGTTTCCAACATCCGCAGCACCCGATCGAAATGCTCACCAACGGCAACAAGCCGACCAATACCGCTTACTTCCGCCCGGCCCTGGGCGGCGACATGGCGGTGGTACGCGGCATGGCCAAGTTCCTCCTGCAATGGGAACGCGACGCCCAGAAGACTGGCGCGCCAGCGGTGTTCGATCACGATTTCCTCAACGAACACACCGCCGCCGTGCTGGATTACCTGAGCGTCATCGACGACACCCCATGGGACGACATCGTCGAGCAGTCCGGCCTGACCCTGGTGGAGATCGAGCGCGCGGCGCGCATGTACGCCAAGGGCAAGAACGTGATCATGTGCTGGGCCATGGGCATCACCCAGCATCGCCACTCGGTGCCGACCATCCAGGAAATCGCCAACCTGATGCTGCTGCGCGGCAATATCGGCCGGCCGGGCGCCGGCCTGTGCCCGGTGCGCGGCCACAGCAACGTGCAGGGCGACCGCACCATGGGCATCAATGAACAGCCGCCGGTGGCCTTCCTCGACGCCCTGGAGCGACGCTTCCAGTTCAAGGTGCCACGCGAGAACGGCCATAACGTGGTCGAGGCGATCCACGCCATGCTCGAAGGCCGTTCGAAAGTCTTCATCGGCCTGGGCGGCAACTTCGCCCAGGCCACCCCGGACAGTCCGCGGACCTTCCAGGCCCTGCGCAACTGCGACCTGACCGTACAGATCAGCACCAAGCTCAACCGCAGCCACCTGGCCCACGGTAAGGACGCACTGATCCTGCCGTGCCTGGGCCGCACCGACATCGACCTGCAGAGCGAAGGCGCGCAAGCGGTGACCGTGGAAGACTCCTTCAGCATGGTCCACGCCTCCAACGGCCAGTTGCAGCCACTGTCGCCGCAGATGCGTTCGGAGCCGTCGATCCTCGCCGGTATCGCCGCCGCTACCCTGGGCAACCATCCGGTGGACTGGAACTGGCTGGTGGCCGACTACAGCCGTATCCGCGACCTGATCGCCGACACCATTCCCGGCTTCAAGGACTTCAACGAGCGGGTGAAAAACCCTGGCGGCTTCTACCTCGGCAACTCGGCCGGCGCGCGGCGCTGGAACACCCCGTCGGGCCGCGCCAATTTCCGCCCGAACCTGCTGCCCAAGGATCTGCTGCATGAGCGCACCCGCGCCACCGGGCAGCTGCCGGACCTGATCATGCAGTCGATGCGCTCCCACGATCAGTACAACACCACCATCTATGGCCTGGACGACCGCTATCGTGGCGTGAAGGGCCAGCGCGATGTGCTGTTCGTCAACGAAGCCGACATCATCCGCCTGGGCTTCAAGCCAGGGCAGAAAGCCGACATCGTTTCGTTGTGGGATGACGGCCGCGAACGTCGGGTCAAGGGTTTCACCCTGCTGGCCTTCGATATTCCGGCTGGGCAGGCCGCGGCCTATTACCCGGAAGTGAACCCGCTGGTGCCGCTGGAAAGCATCGGGGACGGCAGTTGCACCCCGACCTCGAAGTTCGTCGCGATCCGCCTGGAAGCGGCCAGCGACAGCGGCTTGATCATGGCCCGGTCGGCCTGATCGACTGAATCGCAGGTACAAAAAAGGCCGCTTTCATCCAAAAGCGGCCTTTTCCAAGTAGCTACAGACCCGCAGAAACGGGATAAGTTCCCTACTAAAAACAATAAGTTACGAGATTGTGTACAACTCGTGCTATTCGTCGGATTTCGATTGTAAGCGCCTCAACACAGCCTCAGGATCGCGCCGTCATCCCTTTGAGGCTCCTCTATGAAGTTCTCCTCGATTCTCTTGTTGTCCCTTGGCCTGGTCAGCGGCATCGCCTCTGCCGGCGGCACCACAGAAGCAGGTGTGGGCGGCGCATTGGGCGGGGTTCTAGGCTCGGTCGTCGGTCAGTCGATTGGTGGTAGCACCGGTTCGACCATCGGTGCGGCCCTGGGCGGCGCGGGCGGCAGTGCCGTGGGTGCCGACAGACGCAGCCGTGGCGAAGCCGCTATCGGTGGCGCGCTGGGCGCAGCCGGCGGTAACGTGGTCGGTCGCAGCATGGGGGGCACCACGGGCAGCCTGATCGGCGCAGCCGCAGGCGGTGGCGTCGGCGGCGCGCTGGGTAACCACATGGGCAACTCCAGCGATCGTGACGATCGCCGCTACCGCGACTACGACGACCGTCGCTACTACCGCGACGGCCACCCAGGCCGTGGCCATGCCTACGGGCATCGCAAGCACAAACGTCACTGGCGCGACTAAGACCTGAAACGGTCGCAACCCGCTGACACAAAGACCGCAGCCTGACGGCAGCTCCTGCCAGACAGGGTTCATCACCCCCGGGATGAACCCCAAGGAGCCGCCTGAAGCTGCGGTCTTTTTTGCGCCTCACATCAGCAAGCGCTCCAGCGCTCCACGCAGCCCGGCGGGAATCCCGACCGGCTGGTTCGACGCCCGATCGACGAACACATGCACGAAGCGCCCCGCCGCGCAGGCATCGCTTTCCCCCGCCTTGAACACCGCTAGCTCGTACTGCACCGAACTGTTGCCCAGCTTGCCGACACGCAGAGCGATCTCGATGCGCTCGGGAAAAGCGATCGAGGCAAAGTAATCACAGGCCGAACTCACCACGAAACCCACCACCTCACCGCCATGGATATCCAGGCCACCCTCTTCGATCAGGTAAGCGTTCACTGCCGTGTCGAAGAAGCTGTAGTAGGTGACGTTATTCACATGACCGTACACATCGTTGTCGTGCCAGCGCGTGATGATTGGCTGGAAGTGGCGGTAGTCGGTACGTTGCGGCATGCGGTCGGTCATTGGCTGGATCTCGGAGGCAGGTGTCTGAAAGGCGACCATGGCATGGTCGATCAGGCGACGCCTATTTCAACCGATGGCCCGGTGATCGGCAAACCCTTTACCGGCCCGCGCCAGCTCGCCAATCAACCGCGCCGGCATCCAGTGCGCGCCCAGTTCCGCTTGCAGCCGTCGTAACCCTTGTTGAATGGACACCAGCCCCTGCCGGTCCGCCCAGCTCATCGGCCCGCCCTTGTCCGCCGGGAAGCCATAACCGTTGAGGTACACCAGGTCGATGTCGTGCGCCGAGCCGGCGATGCCTTCCTCGAGGATCTTCGCGCCTTCGTTGACCAGCGCCAGCAGGCAGCGTTCGAGGATTTCCTCGGGGCCGACATCGCGACGACGGTAGCCCAGGCCTTCGCTGACCTCCTGAACCAGGGCATCGACCTGCACATCGTGCTCGGCCTGGCGACTGCCGGGCTCGTAGTGGTAATAGCCGTTGCCGCTCTTCTGGCCGAACCGGCCAGCCTCGCACAGGCGATTATCCACCTGTACTTCGTGCGCCTCCTGGCCCTTGCCGGCCAGCTGCCGGGCGCGCCACTCCAGGTCGATGCCAACCACGTCGTACATGCGGAACGGGCCCATGGCAAAACCAAAGCCCTGCAATGCGGCATCTACCTGATAAGGGAAAGCGCCTTCCAGCAGCATCTTGCGCGCCTCCAGCACATAGGTGCGCAACATGCGGTTGCCGATGAATCCAGGGCAGTTGCCGGACACCACACTGACCTTGCCCATGCGCTCGCCCAGCGCCAACGCGGCCTCGAGCACCACGGGCGCAGTCGCGGCGCCCCGCACGATTTCCAGCAGTTTCATGATGTGCGCCGGGCTGAAGAAGTGCAGGCCCAGCACCTGCCGTGGCCGCCGGGTGACTGCGGCGATGGCATCGATATCCAGCGCCGAAGTATTACTGGCGAGGATCGCCCGCGGCTGGAGCAGGCCATCGAGTTCGCGGAAGATCTTCTGCTTCAGCTCAAGGTTTTCGTAGACCGCCTCGATCACCAGATCCACCTCGCGGATCGCCGGATAATCCGCCGCCGCGCTTACCCGGGCCCGGCGCGCATCGGCCTCTGCCTGATCGATCCGACCCTGACGCACATTGTGTGCATAAGTCTCGGCCACCGCTGTCAGCGCCTGTTCGAGCATCTGCGGATTGTTATCCACCCATTGCACCGCAACCCCGGCATTGGCCAGGCACATCACAATCCCGCGGCCCATGGTCCCGGCACCGATTACCGCGGCGCGCTGAATGTCGATCTGGCTCATAGTGGCTCCCTTGTTGGTGGCTCGAAGACGCAAACCACCATAATCAGGCCCAGGGTATTTTTGAAATTTATTCCTGTGATGAGTAGCATTCAGCGGATGGATCGGGCAGGTATTCTGTAGCCGCTGGCGCAGCCTGCGATCGAGCGCGAAGCGGTCGCAAACCCTGAATGCTCATTCCTCCAGACATACCGAAATGCCTGGATTTGCGGCTGCTACCGATCGCAGGCTGCGCCTGGGGCTATATGGACAAGTATCAATCCTGAAGGTGATGTTCGGCCCAATCGCGTACTTCGGCGTAGGGGTAATCCTCAAGTACCGCAAAACCCTGGATCGACCGCGCCTTGAGCTTGGTGAACAGCGGCACGCTGATCCCGCACAGGAAACGCGTCAGCCGTTCCGCCCCTGGAACCGTGCCGCTGTGCTGTTGGTGCCTGTGGATAAATTCACCGCACAGCGCTTCGAAGTTTTTATCCACAAGCGCGGGCAAGGCTGGCGGCTCCGGCAAGCGGGCCACCCGACCATGACACACCGAGCAATGCCCGCACCGCTGCGGTGCCTGGTCATCGCCGAAATACTGCGCCAGGCGATAGCCCAGGCACTGCTCGGTGGCGAACAGCGCGAGCATCGCGTGGATCCGCGCGATCTCGCTGCTTTCGTGCTGCTTGAAACAGGCGTGCAACTGCTGGCTCAAGGTCGCGGCATCGAAGCCCGTCTCCAGCAGGTTGTAGACCTCGGTCATCTGCTTGCTTTCCAGCTCGACCCAACCCTTTTCCTGGAAGTAATCCAGGGCCTTCACCACCCGGTTACGCTCGGCCTGATGTTGCTGATACAACGCGTCGAAATTCACCGTGGCCCAGGTCCGGGCACGGCTGGAGGTCTCGATGATCGCCGCCACGAACTCTCGGCGCTCACCCTCGAAACGCGCCAGCAGCACTTGCGGCTCCTCGAGGAACTTGAAGCGGTATTCGGCGAAGTAGGCGTAACGCGGCGCGATCAGGCCACGCAATTCCAGTTGTACCAGCAAGGTCTTGAGCGGCAGCTGGCGGATATTGCTCTGGTCCGCCAGCGGCCCCAGCAGGAACTCCCACTGCCCGTCGGGCGCCGCGCCCTGCAACTCGTCCAGCACACAACGAATGCCTTCCAGCTCCGGCGTGTCGCCGTAGACGAAGTTCTCCAGCACGTTGAGGCTGTCGCGGTTGGCCAGCACCAGGCAGTCCGAAGGTTGGCCATCACGCCCGGCGCGGCCGATTTCCTGGCTGTAGTTCTCGATGGATTTGGGCAGGTCGAAATGCACCACATTGCGAATGTCGCTCTTGTCGATGCCCATGCCGAAAGCGATGGTGGCAACGATACAGTTGGACTGGCCAATCATGAACTGGCGCTGGATGGCCTCGCGCTGCTCATGGGGCAGGCCGGCGTGATAGGCCTGGGCCTGGATGCCGTTGCGACTCAGATGCTCGGCGATGTGCTCGGCGGTTTTCTGCAAGGTGACATAGACAATGCTCGGCTGCCCGGGACGCTCGCTCAGCCACTGCACCAGGCGCCGGCGCTTGTCCTGGCCACGCACCGGCTCCACCAGCAGGTTGAGGTTGGGCCGGTAGAAACCGGTGGTCACCACATCCTGCCCGGCGATGGCGAATTTCGCCTGCATGTCGGCGATCACCTTGGGCGTGGCGGTAGCGGTCAGCAGCAGTGCCTGGGGAATGTCGAACTGGCGCTGGTAGTCCGGCAGCTTGAGGTAGTCGGGACGAAAGTTATGGCCCCATTCGGAGATGCAGTGCGCCTCGTCCACCACCAGCAGGGAGATCCGCACCTGCTGCAGGAAGTTGCGAAAGCGCTCGTTCTTCAGGCGCTCCACCGAGATCATCAGGATCTTCAGCTCACCGGAGCGCGCCCGCGCCATGACCTCGTTGGCGTCGTCGCGGCTCTGCGCCGAATCGATGCTCGCCGCAGCGATGCCGTGGCGCTGGAGGAAGGCCAGCTGATCCTGCATCAGCGCCAGCAGCGGCGAGACCACCAGGGTCAGGTGCGGCAGCAGCAAGGCCGGTAGCTGGTAGCACAGGGACTTGCCGGAGCCCGTGGGAAAGATCGCCGCCGCCGAGCGCCCGGCCAGGACCGCGCTGACCGCCGCCTCCTGGCCGGGACGAAACTGTGGATAACCGAAGACCTGTTCGAGGGTGTCGTGCATGAGCTGTCACTCCTTTGACCGCTGACGTGCCTTGCAGACTGGCACAGGGTCGGGAAAAGGTCGGGGAAGAAAGGATACGGGATGATACAGGGAGGCGGAGAATGCTGTCCGGCTGGGGTCATGCGGAGTTTTTCAGGGTGTATCGCGAACCACCAAGCAGCCGATGGCTCGCGATAAAAGTCGCGCTCTTAGCGCATCGCGCGGCAATCCACCCACTTCACGCCATTGCTCTTGTTCGCGGCGATCAGCACCGGTACCGCCAGGGGCGCCTTGTTGTGAATGTCGTGGAACAAAATGATCCCCCGGCGCCACAGCAGCATCAGGGTCTGCACCCGCTGGCTCGCCGCGCTGGCGCTGAGGCTCTTGCTCCAGTCCTGGGAGTCGATACCCCAGAGCATCACCTTGATGCCCTGGGCCTTGAAGAACGCCGCACTGTCACTCGAACGCTGGCCATAAGGCGGGCGGAACAGCGCTTGGTAGTCATCCGGCAACGTGCCGCGTACCAGGGTCGCGGAGCGGGTGATGGACTGCTGCCATTCGCTCCAGGCGCTGTGGGACTTGTGTTCCCAGCCATGCAGGGCAACGCACTGGCCGCTGTACAACTCACGCATTTGTGCCGGCGACGACTTGCGCAGACGCGCCTGGAACGGCTCGCCCAGCACGAAGAACAGGCTATGCAGGTCGTTGGCCCGCAGCACGCTGGCCAGCGTATCAGTGTGGCCGCCCGCGGCCGTCGGGCCGTCGTCGAAGGTCAGCAGAAACTGCCGGTCCGCCAACTCGTCGCCCATCAGCTCGGCGCTGTCGAAACGTTCGATCTCACTGCTGATCTTCGGGAACAAGGCCGCCAGGCGCAGCTGTTCGTTCAGGTACTGCTCATGAAACTGGCGGCTCGCCTGGGCCCACGCGTCATAGGCCGGGCTGACCGTCCCGGTGAAGCCCTGGGCCAGTTGCCGCAAATCATCCAGGTTACGCACCAGCGGGCAGAAGGCCGCGCCTTCACAGTCCTGGCTGGCGCTGTGGTAACTGCCGAGCAGGCGTATCCAGAAACGCTCGCGCACTTGCTCGACCGAATGATGGTCCAGCGCCTTGACGCCCAGGCGCTGCTTGAGGCTGACATCGTCCAGCGCCTCGCTGGCCAGCAGGGCCTTGCCGAACATCAGGATTTCCGCGCGCGAGGCGGTATCGAAGCCCGCTGGCGTGGCCAGCGAACCCGGCCAGGTGCCACGGTCGATGGTGGCGAACACCATCGGGCCGGCAGCCTGGGCAACGGCCGTCCACAGGGACAACATCAACGCAACAACCAGAACCCGCATAACAACCTCCATGAATGCATAACGCGCCGTGGGACGGCGCGTTATGGGGGTCAGATCAATACCCGTGAATCAGCGGTTTTGCACACGCTCGATGGCTTTGTCGTACACCGGGTTGGCCTTCTGCTGCTTGGCCAACTGATAGTGACGCAGGGCATCGGCGAACTGGCCAGCCGCTTCGTAGATCCGTGCGATGTTGTAGTAGGAGCTGGCGCGCACGGTGGCCGCCGAGCTGCCGCTGGCCAGGGCGATGGCCTTGCGGTTGGCCCAGATCGATTCAGCGGTGTTGCCGGCTTTCTGATAGGCCAGGCCGAGGTTGCTGTAGGCCTGACCGTAGCCGTTGTTCAGCTCGATGGCCTGACGGTAGAAGTCGATGGCTTGCTGCAGGTTCCCGGCGTGGTAAGCCTCTTCGCCCTTGCGGTTCAGGGTTTTCGCATCGGCTTGTGCGCTGCTGCTGACGGCAACGGCGGCAACTTCCACTTTGTCGTCGAGCAACGGCGACACTTCGTTCAACACATCCTGCGCGTCGACGGTCACGCCGCTAAGGGTGTTGATGTCCTGGAAGTCGCCATTGCCGGTCATGCGGAACACGGTCCACAGGTTACCGCTGCGGTCCTGCGGCACATAGTAGGTGCGCACCAGCGACTGGCCCATGTACACGAACACCTTGGCCTGGCTGGCGGCGAGCTGACGGGATTCAGGGCGGGTCTGGTTGCTGTAGTCATGCACCGCGTACACATAGCTTTCGCCGTAGTGTTTCTTTTCCAGCGTGATGGTTTCCGGGCCGTAGCCGTCGATATCGTCGACGTCCAGGTGGGCATCCTCACCTTGCTGGTTGCGGAAGTAGATGTTGTTGCCCGGGAAGATCATGTGCGAATCGAGATCGCTGGGGGTCGCGCCCCAGGTCAGCACCACGCGCAGGCCATCGAGATTCTGCATCACCGGGCTGATGGCGTAGGTCATGCCGCTGCACGGGCACTTGACCACCAGGTTGGAATAGCCGGGTTTCTTGATGATCAGCAGGTTGCTGGGGTCATCGGCAAAGTCGGTGGTCAGGGTCACCTGGCCTTGTGCATTGGTACGACCGACCACGCTCTGTGCACCATTGCGCTGCACCAGCACTTCGGCGTCGGCGATCTTCTGGTCCTTGACCACCGCGCTCAGCACCTCGACCGGCAGTTGCTGCGCCGTTACCGAAAACGCCAATGCCCACAACGAAAAAATCGAAGTCACGCGAAACAAGCGCATACCTAATTCCCTTTAAGTGTATGAAGTCGGCACCCAAGGGTACCCGGCAGATTTCGCGCGCACCATACACAGTTTTTTGGGGGTTTGCTTGTTAATCCATCAGGAAATGCTGGTGTCTACGGGAATCCCTGAAACTTGCCGGGGAGCGGGGGATGGCAAATCCTTTCACACCGATTTGAAACCGGGCAAACCATTAGCCGCCCGCCACGCCTTCACTAGCCGTGTGATGCCTTCGGACAAGTCATCGGCACCATTCTCTGGGTAAAAAATCAGATCGGAGCCTGCTGGGTATTCGCTTACCTTTTGGAAATGGCGCATCCACTTCTTTTTCAGTGTCTTCATCTCCAATGATGCGGTCGAGCAAGTCTATGAACTCATGCTCCGTGTAATCAGAAAAAATAACTTTTCATATTTTTTATCGTTCCTGCAAACGAGACTGAGCCGCACAAAACCCGGAAGGACTTAGCCATTAGCCGTCAGTTGGAAATCATATGCAGAGAGATCAAATTTCCTCTCAGTGATCTTTTCAAACTCAGTCAACTGCACTGCAGTCAGGTCATAGCCTTCCCAACCTTGAGGGTCCACTGCCCAGCCCATGATCTCTTTCACACGCTCGTCACAATCGGCCGGCAGCTCTACGTCAAAAACCAACAGCTCGGTTTTTTTGTCAAAAGCCTCAACGAGAAACTTCATGGTTCTATGCTCCTTGCTCTGTCAGCTGCTTTAGTTTGTTCACCAGTAAGCGGATCAAACTCGCCAAGATGGCGGCCGCGTTTGTCATACATTTCAACTGCGCCATGTTGAGAGTCCCATTCTAAAATTAGTCCTTTTGCCGTTTTCCATCGTTTACGTCGCCCACCACCTCCTTGGACAGAGGTTTTCCGCTTTGCCCTAATCGCATCAGGAAAGCCAGGCAAGGCACTCGGTGCAAGAACATGCCCTGACACCGGTGTACTCAGCACAATGTACAGCGGCTGAACTCCAGACCCCGGCGGAAACACCAGAATAAAATCCCGATACTCCGGCGGATAAATCGGACTCACGATGATCCGCTCCGCCGCCTCAGTCGGCGGAAAAATCCAGATCGGAGGTGTCTGTGGCGCCGCTTCCAGCGGTGGTGTCCCTATGGTGCTCGAAGGGTCCGCCGCCGGGGTCCAGGTGATGGTGATGCCACCCCCCAGGTCGGCCACTTGCTGCTCGCCACGGGCCTCGAACTGAGCCACCGGAATCATTTCCCACTCGCGGCGCCCCTGGGTGTTGAAGCCGTAGCCCTTGAGGCTGCCATCGGCCTGCTGCTCAACTCGCAGGCGTAGCCGGGTGCGAGCTTGCTTGAGATTACGTAGCTGCTCTTCGCTGTACAACGCGCCATCACCCAGGCTCGATGGAGCGAGCAAAGCCAGTAACCCCAGCAACGCACCGGCCGCTACGCCTGAAGAGATAAGCCCCAGGCCACTGCCGGTGGTACCAGCCGCCGCTGAGACACCACCCAGGGTCAAGGCACCGAGATTCGCCGGCAGCGCACCGCTGATACGCTTGAGGGGCACATGCCCACCCGCCTCGATCTCGCGACCACCGAGCAGCGTCAGCACACCGTAATTCGCCACCGCATCAGTCGGTATAAAGCCTGTCGGGGTGACGTAATCGATGACTGCGTTCGGCAGCTTGCAAGACTTGGTGAACACGCAACCGACGGGCGCTGGTTGCGATTCAACCCGTGTAGTCGGCAACCGCTCTTCATAGGCCTGCTGACGAGCGAGCATCTGTTCATAAAGCCGCTGCGCCTCATCACGTTCCGCCAATTCGCTCGCGGTCATATCGCGCAGGCGGCGATAACCGCCGCCGTCAGCGTCGTAGTGCTGCCATGCCTGGGGCACATCCTTGTTGCGGGCCATAGTCCTTTGCTCGGTCGCCAGGGAAACCCCGGCCTTCAACCGGGGCTCTCACGTTACCCAGCGCGAGGAGGTCCTGGCTGTCAGGCAAATCCGAGTTGGTCGAGCGACTTTTCTTTTTCGTTCAAGCCCGGCGATTGCCCCTAAACGGCCTACGACAGGACACAAGGATTTACCTTACAAATCGCGGTGAATCTGGCTTATTGAGCCGCTCGGACCAGCAGCCTAGAGTTTGAACGGGCTGAATGACACCCACAAAAAAGCCGCCCCGAAGGGCGGCTTCTTGAACCACTAACCCGACGCTTACAACTTCGGACCGGCAGCCTTGATCGCGTCGCTCACGTCGAACTTCTTGAAGTTCTCGATGAACAGGCCGGCCAGGGCCTTGGCGGCTTCGTCGTAGGCGGCTTTGTCAGCCCAGGTGTTGCGTGGGTTGAGCAGGCCGGTTTCGACGCCTGGAACGGCCAGTGGCACGTCCAGGTTGATGGTGTCCAGGTGCTCGGTCTCGGCACCGACCAGAGCACCGCTCTGGATAGCTGCGATCACGCCACGGGTGGTCGGGATGTTGAAGCGCTTGCCAACGCCGTAGCCGCCGCCGGTCCAGCCGGTGTTGACCAGGTAGACCTTGGAGCCGAAGCCGCGGATGCGCTTGATCAGCAGCTCTGCGTATTCGCCGGCCGGACGCGGGAAGAACGGTGCGCCGAAGCAGGTGGAGAAGGTCGACTTGATGCCGGCGCCCGAACCCATTTCGGTCGAGCCCACCAGGGCGGTGTAGCCGGACAGGAAGTGGTAGGCGGCTTGTTCTTCGCTGAGGATCGAGACGGGCGGCAGTACGCCGGTCAGGTCGCAGGTCAGGAAGATCACGGCGTTCGGCTCGCCACCGAGGTTTTTCGCGGAACGCTTCTCGACGTGCTCCAGCGGGTAGGCGGCGCGGCTGTTCTGGGTCAGGCTGCCGTCGGCGTAGTCGGCCTTCTTGGCGTCGTCCAGCACAACGTTTTCCAGCACGGCGCCGTGCTTGATGGCTTTCCAGATGACCGGCTCGTTCTTCTCGGACAGGTCGATGCACTTGGCATAGCAACCGCCTTCGATGTTGAACACCACGCCCTCGCCCCAGGCGTGCTCGTCGTCACCGATCAGGTAACGGCTTTCATCGGCGGACAGGGTGGTCTTGCCGGTACCGGACAGACCGAAGAACAGGGTCACGTCGCCCGCTTCGCCGATGTTGGCGGCGCAGTGCATCGGCAGCACGTCGGCCGCCGGCAGCAGGAAGTTCTGCACCGAGAACATGGCTTTTTTCATTTCACCGGCGTAGCGCATGCCGGCGATCAGCACTTTCTTCTGAGCGAAGTTGAGGATCACGCAACCGTCGGAGTTGGTGCCGTCACGCTCTGGAACGCATTCGAAGTTGGCAACGTTGAGCACCTGCCACTCATCACGACCAGCCGGATTGTACTGGGCCGGGTTGATGAACAGGCAACGACCGAACAGGTTCTGCCAGGCAGTCTGGGTGGTCATCTTCACGGCCAGGTAGTGCTCGTCGGAAGCACCTACATGCACATGGGAAACAAAATGCTCTTGCGCGTTGTTGAACGCCTCGACGCGAGCCCACAGGGCATCGAACTTGTCGGCCGGAAACTTGCGGTTGATCGGGCCCCAGGCGATAGCGTCCTGGGTGCTCGGCTCTTCAACGATGAAACGATCGACTGGCGAACGGCCGGTACGGTGACCGGTACGAACAACTAGCGCGCCGGTATCGGCAAGCTCGCCTTCACCGCGCTTCAGGGCTTCTTTGACCAGATCATCAACACTCAGATCGGTGTACACGGCGTTATTGGCTTGCGTCATGAGGTTCCCCGTCGGCCAGTGGCCGAGTGCTCCAAACGTTTTGTAGTAGAAAGTCGTGCACTACTACCGCGAAAAAAGTGCGCCGGATTATGCCAGAAAAGCCCAAAAAGAGTAGGGCCCTCCCGTCAGAACGGCGTTAATCCGGCGCTTGCCAGGTGATTTACCTGTGCTGAACCGTTTTAGTGACGAGTATCTGACGGCGACTCGACACCCGCTCCAGCGAACAATTGGCTGATATCGGCCGCATCGAACAGGTAGCGCTCGTTGCAGAACTGGCAATCGATCTCGATGCTGCCACCGTGTTCGACCACCAGTTTCTGCGCATCTTCCAGGCCCAGACTGACCAGCGCATTGCCCGAGCGCTCCCGCGAGCAGCTGCAACGGAAGCGCAGCGGTTGCACATCGAACAGGCGCACGGCTTCTTCATGGTAGAGGCGATGGAGCACGGTTTCGTTGTCCAGGCTCAGCAGTTCATCGGCGGTCAGGGTGCTGCCCAGCGCGGTGATGTGCTGCCAGCTGGCGGCGCGCTCTTCTTCATCCTTGAGGCGGTCGGCCGGCAACTGCTGCAGCAGCAGGCCGCGGGCGCGACGACCGTCGGCGTGCAGCCAGAAACGGGTGCCGACCTGCTGGGACATGACGAAATAGTTGGTGAAGCATTCCGACAGGGTCGCGCCGTCCAGGTCGACGATGCCCTGGTAGCGCTGGCCGTGGGTCGGGTCGACGGTCAGGGCCAGCACGCCATTGGGCATCAGGTCGGCCAGGGTCGCGTCCGGGGCGATCTGCTCCGCGTCATAGCGGGCCAGACCACGGATCTCGCGCTCGCTGGAGCACTCGATCATCAGCAATGGCACCGGGCCCTCGGAACGGGCCTGGAGGATCAGCAAGCCATCGAACTTCAGCGTGCCGACCAGCAGCGCGGCCGCCGCCATCAGCTCGCCGAGCAGTTGCGCAACCGGCTCCGGGTATGCGTGTTTGGCGAGGACTTCGGCATAGCTGCGCTCCAACGCCACCAGCTCGCCGCGGGCGTCGCTGTCATCGAAGATGAAGCGTTGGGTGAAGTCGGTATCCGGCAAATGAGTCATAGGTTTGGGTATCTGAAGTGATGACAAAATGGTTACAAGATATGAAAATTGCGTTTTTTGCACTGTTACGGTGCGCGATTTTCTGCCATTGGAGGCATTTTATGAACAATCCGAGTTTGTTCCAAGCAAGGTGGAACCTCGGCAAGCTGGTGTTGTGCAATTTGCTCCCCCTGGCACTGCTGGGTTTCTGGTTATGGCCAAGCGGGCACATGCTTTGCGTGATGTTCGACGAATGGCTGTTCCGCCTGCTGAATGCTCCCCTTGCGAGCAATTCCACCTGGCTGCATATCTGGGCCGTGGCCAGCCTCAGGCCTTTCGACGCGATAGTCGGGCTGATCCTGCTGACCCTGTTGATTCGCGGTGACTGGGTGTTCAAGGCCGTGGACCTGCGCCGGGCCTTTTTCGGCTTCCTGTCGATCCTGGTCTTGATGCTGGTTATCCGCTTGTTGTTCTCCAGGCTCGCCGACGCCATGGGCTGGCAGCACGACAGCCCGTCGATGATGCTCCAGGATGCCGTGCACATGAGCGACTACTTCCCGCACTGGGAAAAAACCTGGGAGCTCAAGGATCGTTCCAGCCAGAGCTTCCCCGGCGACCACGCCTCGGTGCTGTTGATCTGGGCGCTGTTCATGAGCGTGTTCAGCCGCGGCACCGGCCAGCTCCTGGTGATCTGGGGCCTGACCCTGCTGTTCATGATGCCGCGCCTGGTGGCCGGCGCGCACTGGGGCCAGGACGACTATATCGGCGGCGTGCTGCTGGCGGTCTGGGCGCTCGGCTGGGGCTACTACACCCCGTACGCGGCCAAGGCCTCGAACTTCCTGCTGCGGGTAACCGACCCGCTGTTCAACCTGCTGGGCAAATTGCCGTTGCTGTCGCGCCTGAGTGTGGTGCGGGCTGCCTGAATCTGGCCCGCTCCCTATAGGAGCCAGCTTAAAGTGGTGAGGGGCAACAGTCGCAGCTGATCGCGAGCAAGCTCGCTCCTTCAGGTTCAGGTTCAGGTTCAGGTTCAGGTTCAGGTTCAGGTTCAGGTTCAGGTTCAGGTTCAGGTTCAGGTTCAGGAATAGTGTGGGTTGCTTATTCGTGGCTGTGGAACTTGAACAGGTCGCGCCGCTGTTTCTTGGTCGGCTTGCCGTCGGTGCTCACCCCCAGGGCTCCGGCCTTGCGCAGGGCCGCGGCATTTTCCCGCTTGGCGATGCTGGCTTCGGTTTCCGTATAGAGAGCCTGCGCCTCCGGCGCCCCACGGCGCACGATCGACAGGGCCCGGACCACCACGGTGCGTTCGTCGAAACCGGTGCGTATCTCATACTCGTCGCCGATCCTCGGCTCCTTGCCCGGTTTGCAGCGCTCGCCACGGTGATGCACCTTGCCGCTTTCGATGGCGGCCTTGGCCAGGGCGCGAGTCTTGTAGAAGCGCGCCGCCCACAGCCATTTATCCAGACGGACCTTGTCGTCGTCTTCGGCTTTTTGTGCCATGGCATTTCCTCATTCTGAAATATTTTCGAACTGTACTACCGTTTCTCTCGTGCCATGAATTGCGATGGCTCGGTTTAGAATGCGAGGCTCTGCAGCAGCCCGTCCGGGAGCTGTGGAGCCGGGCCTGGATATCTGTCGCCTTTTACCCATTAATCTGCGTGAATACCGCGAATTCGGCCGCTTGACGGTACGAGCGGGTTCCTCAGCGGTTGAGCACATTTGAAAACATTTGACCATTTGACCGTCGTGGGTCTGCGCGAGTGGGTGGCGCTTCCGGATTTGGGAGTCGCCGGCCTGCGCGCCAAGATCGATACCGGCGCCAGCACCTCCAGCCTGCATGCCACCGAGATCGAGCCGTTCGAGCGCGACGGTGAGCAGTGGGTGCGCTTCAACGCGCACCTGGGCAGCGTGGTGCAGTTGCGTCACCGGCGTTGCGAAGCGCCGCTGGTGGCGATGAAAACCATCAAGAGTTCCAACGGCCAGGCGCAGGTGCGCTACGTGATAAGCACCACCCTGGCGCTCGGCGATCGGGTCTGGCGGGTGGAGTTCACCCTCGCCTGCCGCAAGGCCATGCGCTATCGCCTGTTGCTCGGTTCCAAAGCCCTGATCGATGGCCAGTTGGTGGTCAATCCGGGGATCAAATACGTTCAAGACAAACCGGTGTTCCCGGTGTCCACTACCTCTGCCACAGGTGTTGCATGAAGATCGCTGTGCTGTCGCGTAACCCGCGTCTGTATTCCACTCGTCGCCTGGTCGAAGCCGGCACCGAGCGTGGCCATGAAATGGTGGTGGTCGACACCCTGCGCGCCTATATGAACATTGCCAGTCACAAACCGCAGATCCACTACCGCGGCAAGCCGCTGGAGGGTTTCGATGCGGTGATTCCACGGATCGGCGCCTCGGTGACCTTCTACGGCTGCGCGGTGCTGCGCCAGTTTGAAATGATGGGTGTGTTCCCGCTCAACGAGTCGGTGGCCATCGCCCGCTCGCGGGACAAGCTGCGCTCGTTGCAACTGCTGTCCCGGCGCGGTATCGGCCTGCCGGTGACCGGCTTCGCCCACTCGCCGGACGACATTCCCGACCTGATCGAGATGGTCAACGGCGCGCCCCTGGTGATCAAGGTGCTGGAAGGTACCCAGGGCATAGGCGTGGTGCTGTGCGAAACCGCCACGGCGGCCGAGTCGGTAATCGAGGCCTTCATGGGCCTGAAGCAGAACATCATGGTCCAGGAGTACATCAAGGAAGCCGGCGGCGCCGACATCCGCTGCTTCGTGGTCGGCGACAAGGTGATTGCCGCAATGAAACGCCAGGCCAAGCCCGGCGAATTCCGCTCCAACCTGCACCGTGGCGGCAGCGCCAGCCTGATCAAGATCACCCCGGAAGAACGCATGACCGCCCTGCGCGCGGCCAAGGTCATGGGCCTGAGCGTGGCGGGCGTGGATATCCTGCGCTCGAACCATGGGCCGCTGGTGATGGAGGTGAATTCCTCGCCGGGCCTGGAAGGCATCGAGACCACCACGGGCAAGAACGTGGCGGGGATCATCATCGAGCACATCGAGAAGAACGGTGGCCCGAACATGACCCGGACCAAGGGAAAAGGCTGAAATCAGCGCTTTGCGCTGATCGCGAGCAAGCTCGCTCCTACAAAGGACAACCTCGATCCCTGTAGGAGCGACTTGCTCGCGATGGCGTCCTGAACGACGCCATACCATCCCCCCTAAACCGCATCCCTGGGCAACAACAACCCCAACGGCAAGCGCACCCGCGCTTCCAGGCCGCCATCGGCGCGGTTGCGCAATTCGACGTTGCCGCCGTGCATCGAGGCGATTCGCTTGACGATGGCCAGGCCCAGGCCGGTGCCCTTGCCGCCCCGGGCACGGTCGCCACGGGTGAAGGGGTTGAAGATCGCTTCCAGCTCCGATGGGTCGATACCCGCGCCACGGTCCATCACGCTCAGCACCACATAAGGCGCGCTGGTGTCACCCGACACATAGGCCGCCACTTCGACTTCCGTCCCCGCGTGGTTCAGCGCGTTGCCGATCAGATTGTTCAGCAGACGCTTCATCGATACCCGGCGCAACGGGAACGGCGGGATAGGCTCCAGGCGCAGGCGCACCTTTTCATCGTTCTGGTTGTAGGGCGCCACCACTTCACGCACCAGGTCGCCGAGATCGACCTCCTCCACCGACTCGTCTCGACCGTCGCGGATAAAGGCCAGGAACTGATCGAGAATCGCGTCCATGTCTTCGATGTCGCGGACCATGTCGTCGGTCAGGTCGTTGTGGCTGCCCATCAATTCCAGCGACAGGCGCAGGCGAGTCAACGGCGTGCGCAGGTCATGGGACACCCCCGCCAGCATCAGCTCGCGTTCGCGCCCGGCCTGCTCCACATCCTCGGCCATCTGGTTGAAGGCGCGATACACCTCGGTCATCTCGCTCGGCGTATCGCTGATCGGCAGCCGCACGCTGCGCCCCTGCCCCAGTTGCCGGGCGGCATAGACCAGGCGCTTGAGCGGCTGGTTGAGCTGGCTGACGAAGATCCACGCCGAAGCCGTGGACAACAGGCCGATCGCCAGGAACCAGCCGAGCACGCTCCAGATCTTCTGCCCCCGCAACGGATGCGGATACAGCGGCACTTTCAGCCAGCCGTCGCCCAGGCTCGGCGCGCGCACCCAGAGCGCCGGCGGGGCATGCATGCGCAGGCGCACTTCAGTGTCGGCGCCCAGTTCGGCCTGCATCTGCCGCTGATAGATCTCGCTGTAGGGCCAATGCTGCTCGCCCGCCGGCACACCGCTGCCGACCACCTTGATCAGCCCGGCGGCCTCGGCGATCTGGTCGCGGTTGGATTCGTCGGCGGCCCAATAGGCGCGCAGGGTCAGGGCCACGCCGTGGCTGTACTGGCGGTCCACCAGCACGTCCTCGTTCATCAGCAGATAAACCAGGGTCAGCGCCTTGGAGAACAGCACCACGATCAGCACCAGCCAGAGGGTGCGGGAGAAGAAGCTTTGCGGGAACCACAGCGGGGTTTTCATAAACAGCCATTACACGCTTTGCAGGAGCGAGTCGCGCTCGCAGAGTTGCGGAATGCGAGCGCCCGGGTCGTTTGCCGGCCCGGGCGCTCGCTCCTACAAATCATCGGTCACTTGGTGGTGGTGCCATCCGGCACGAACACATAACCCACGCCCCAGACCGTCTGGATATAACGTGGCTTGGACGGATCGGGTTCGATCATCCGGCGCAGGCGGGAGATCTGCACGTCGATGGAACGCTCCAGGGCATCCCACTCGCGGCCACGGGCCAGGTTCATCAGCTTGTCGCGGGTCAGCGGCTGGCGAGCATTCATCACCAGGGCCTTGAGCACCGCGAATTCACCGGTGGTGAGCATGTGCACTTCGGCGCCGCGCTTGAGTTCGCGGGTGGCCAGGGACAGCTCGTAGTCGCCGAAGGTGACGTTCTCGTCTTCGCTGCCCGGCGCGCCCGGCACCGGAGCCGACTGGCGACGCAGCACGGCCTTGACCCGCGCCATCAGTTCGTCGGGGTTGAACGGCTTGGCCAGGTAGTCGTCGGCGCCCAGCTCCAGGCCCTTGATGCGGCTCAGTTCGTCGCCCTTGGCGGTGAGCATGATGATCGGGATCTGGTTGTTCGCACTGCGCAGGCGGCGGCACGCGGTCAGGCCGTCTTCGCCAGGCAGCATCAGGTCGAGGACGACCAGGTTGAAGACTTCGCGACCCAGCAGGCGGTCCATCTGCTCGGTGTTGGGAACCGCGCGGGCACGGTAGCCCTTGCTGACGAAGAAGCGCTCCAGCAGGCTGCTCAGCCCCGGGTCGTCGTCAACGATAAGAATTTTTTCGCCTTCGGCAGTTTGTGCAGTGCTGCTCATCAGATGCTCCTTTTATCTCGGTGCGCATTATGGCGTAGCTGCCGTTATACGCACCGTGTGCATTGTTAGCAGATTTTTCCTCGACCGCCAGAAAACCCGCCGTCGGCCGCCACTGGGCCGATACCCCGGAAGACTGGAACGCTGGTTATAATGCGCCGCCTTTTGTGTCAGGCAACGTCTGATCGTTATCGCCCGTGGCCACTTTTTATTTTTCCCGGCCAGGCAGTAATTGTTCGATTTCACGGGTCAACAGGCAGCCTTTTGATCCAGGCAGCGGCGCACGCCAGGCCGCTCAACCAGACTCGCCGAGGCCAATTTTCCGTGCCGGCGAGCCTGCTTTCACAATTTGTCAGGTGGTTTTATGGACAGCATCAACAGCCGCATTGCCGAGGAACTCGGTGTACGCCCACAACAGGTCGAAGCGGCCGTCGCTCTACTGGATGAAGGCTCCACCGTGCCCTTCATCGCCCGCTACCGTAAGGAAGTGACCGGCAGCCTCGATGACACCCAGCTGCGGCACCTGGAAGAGCGCCTGCGCTACCTGCGAGAACTCGACGAACGGCGCATCAGCATCCTCGCCAGCATCGAGGAGCAAGGCAAACTGACCCCGGAACTGGCCCGCGACATCAAGCTCGCCGACACCAAGACCCGCCTCGAAGACCTCTACCTGCCGTACAAGCAAAAGCGCCGCACCAAGGGCCAGATCGCCCTGGAAGCCGGCCTCGGCGAACTGGCGGACGGCCTGTTCAACGACCCGAACCTGACCCCGGAAAGCGAAGCCGCACGCTTCGTCGACGCGGAAAAAGGCGTGGCCGATGTGAAGGCCGCCCTCGAAGGCGCCAAGTACATTCTCATGGAGCGCTTCGCCGAAGACGCCAACCTGCTGGAAAAACTGCGCACGTATCTGAAGCAGGAAGCCACCCTCAGTGCCCGCGTGATCGCCGGCAAGGAAGAGGAAGGCGCCAAGTTCCGCGATTACTTCGAACACGACGAACCGCTGAAGAGCATGCCGTCGCACCGCGCCCTGGCGATTTTCCGTGGCCGCAACGAAGGCATCCTCAGCTCCGCGCTGAAAGTCGGCGACGAACTGCCGGGCACCCTGCACCCGTGCGAAGGCATGATCGGCCAGCACGTCGGCATCCAGAACCAGAACCGCCCGGCGGACAAATGGCTCGGCGAAGTGGTGCGCTGGACCTGGAAGGTCAAGCTCTACACCCACCTGGAAACCGACCTGCTGGGCGAGCTGCGCGACAACGCGGAAACCGAGGCGATCAACGTCTTCGCCCACAACCTGCACGACCTGCTGCTGGCCGCTCCGGCCGGCCCGCGCGCGACCCTGGGTCTCGACCCGGGCCTGCGTACCGGCTGCAAGGTCGCGGTGGTGGATGCCACCGGCAAGCTGCTGGACCATGCCACCGTTTACCCGCACGTGCCGCACAACAAGTGGGACCAGACCATCGCCGTGCTGGCCGCGCTGTGCGCCAAACACTCGGTGGACCTGATCGCCATCGGCAACGGCACCGCCAGCCGTGAAACCGACAAGCTGGCCGCCGAGCTGATCAAGAAATACCCGGCCATGCGCATGACCAAGGTCATGGTCTCCGAGGCCGGCGCTTCGGTGTACTCGGCGTCGGAACTGGCGGCCAAGGAATTCCCCGACCTCGACGTGTCGATCCGTGGCGCGGTGTCCATCGCCCGCCGCCTGCAGGACCCGCTGGCCGAGCTGGTGAAGATCGATCCGAAATCCATCGGCGTCGGCCAGTACCAGCACGACGTGTCGCAGCTGAAGCTGGCGCGTGGCCTGGATGCGGTGGTCGAGGACTGCGTGAACGCCGTCGGCGTGGACGTCAACACTGCCTCGGTGGCCCTGCTGGCGCGGATCTCCGGCCTCAACACCACCCTGGCGCAGAACATCGTCAGCCACCGCGATGAAAACGGTGCGTTCAAGACCCGCGCCGCGCTGAAGAAGGTCGCCCGCCTGGGTGAAAAGACCTTCGAGCAGGCCGCCGGCTTCCTGCGCGTGATGAACGGCGACAACCCGCTGGACGCGTCCGCGGTGCACCCGGAAGCCTACCCGCTGGTGCAGCGCATCGCCGCCGAGACCGACCGCGACATCCGCTCGCTGATCGGCGACAGCGGTTTCCTCAAGCGCCTGGATCCGAAAAAGTTCACCGACGAAACCTTCGGCCTGCCGACCGTCACCGACATCCTCCAGGAACTGGACAAGCCCGGCCGCGACCCGCGTCCCGAGTTCAAGACCGCCGAGTTCCAGGAAGGCGTCGAAGACCTCAAGGACCTGCAGCTGGGGATGATCCTCGAAGGCGTGGTGACCAACGTCACCAACTTCGGCGCCTTCGTCGACATCGGCGTGCACCAGGACGGCCTGGTGCACATCTCGGCGCTGTCGGAGAAGTTCATCAAGGACCCGCGTGAAGCGGTGAAGGCCGGCGACGTGGTCAAGGTCAAGGTCATGGAAGTCGACATCCCGCGCAAACGCGTCGGCCTGTCGATGCGCATGAGCGATACCCCGGGCGAGAAAATCGACGGCGCTCGTGGTTCGCGCCCAGGCTCGGCGCCACGCTCGTCGGGCAACAGCGCCCCGCGCAAGGAAACCGTGGCCGCGGTCCCGACCAACAACGCCATGGCTTCGCTGTTCGCCAACGCCAAGCAATTGAAGAAACGCTGATGGAGATCCCGGCCGGCTTGACCGAAAGCGCGTTCAGCCAACTGCTCGGCTGCCGCCTGCAGCGCCTGGAAGTCGGTGAAGCCGACGTTGCCCTGACGCTGACGCCGCAGCTGCGCAATCGTGGCCAGAAGCTGCACGGCGGGGCGATCTTCAGCCTGGTCGACATTGCCATGGGGCTGGCTTGTTCCAGCGCCCATGGCTTCGACCAGCAGAGCGCGACCATCGAGTGCAAGATCAACTACATCCGTGCCGTCGCCGAGGGCGAGGTCATCTGCCACGCCCGGGTAATCCACCCGGGCCGCCGCACCCTGGTGGTCGAGGCCGATGTGATGCAAGGCGACAAACTAGTCGCTAAAGCACAAGGCACGTTCGCTGTCCTATAGCTCCCTGTCATCGATTTGGGTTAATTTCGGCGCTGCACACACGGCGCCGGAGTTTTTTTGCGCCTGCAAGAGCCAGATCAGGGATGAAGCGACGGCGTTGCAAAGCGGGCCAGCAAGGCTCAACGACCAGGCGAAAACGCCAGTTTCAACTTCACCCTTGTAGACCGTCCTGCCCACCCCCATATTGGGGCGACTGACGCGTGAAGGAATCCAACTTGAGCGAACTTCTCAACCGCCGCCTGGCTCTGCTCGGCGAGCGCGCTAACCTCTCCCTGCTCGAGCAGTGCCTGCACGGTATCGAGCGCGAATGCCTGCGCGTGACCGGCGAAGCGCGCCTGGCACAGACCCCGCACCCGGAAGAACTGGGTTCCGCGCTGACCAACGAACAGATCACCACCGATTACTCCGAGTCGCTGCTGGAGTTCATCACTCCGGCCCTGGCCGATCCGGCCGACACCCTGGCCAGCCTCGACAAGATTCATCGTTTCGCCTACAGCAAGCTCGGCAACGAGTACCTGTGGAGTCCATCGATGCCGTGCCCGTTGCCGGCCGAGGAAGACATCCCGATCGCCTATTACGGCACCTCCAACATCGGCCGGCTCAAGTATGTGTACCGCAAGGGCCTGGCCCTGCGTTACGGCAAGACCATGCAGTGCATCGCCGGGATCCACTACAACTTCTCCCTGCCGGAGCAGCTCTGGCCGCTGCTCAAGCAGGCCGAGGGCTTCGTCGGCAGCGACCGCGACTATCAGTCGTCGGCGTACATCGCGCTGATCCGCAATTTCCGCCGCTACAGCTGGCTGCTGATGTACCTGTTCGGTGCCTCGCCAGCGCTGGACGCGGGCTTCTTGCGCGGGCGCGCGCACCAGCTGGAACAGCTGGACGCCGAGACCCTGTACCTGCCGTACGCCACCAGCCTGCGCATGAGCGACCTGGGCTACCAGAGCAACGCCCAGGCCGGCCTGACCCCTTGCTACAACGACCTGAACAGCTACACCGACAGCCTGCGCAAGGCCGTCGCCACGCCGTACGCGCCTTATGTGGAGATCGGCACCCACCAGGACGGTGAGTGGGTCCAGCTCAACACCAACATCCTGCAGATCGAAAACGAGTACTACTCCAATATCCGCCCGAAACGCGTGACCTACACCGGCGAGCGGCCGATCCAGGCGCTGATGGCCCGCGGCATCCAGTACGTCGAAGTGCGCTGCCTGGACATCAACCCGTTCCTGCCGATGGGCATCGACGTGCAGGAAGCCCGTTTCCTCGACGCCTTCCTGCTGTATTGCGCGCTCAACGAAAGCCCGCTGCTGGAGAACAACGAGTGCGGCAACGCCACCTCGAACTTCCTCAAGGTGGTCAAGGAAGGACGTCGCCCGGGCCTGCACCTGCTGCGCCGGGGAGAGCTGGTGGACCTCAAGGAGTGGGCCGGCGAACTGCTGGAAAAGATCGCGCCGCTGGCCGCCCTGCTCGACCGCAGCCACGGCAGCGACGCCCACGGCAAGGCGCTGGACGCCCAACTGGCCAAGGTCAAGGATTCGTCCCTGACGCCTTCGGCCCAGGTCCTGGCCGCCATGCAGGAGCACAAGGAAAGCTTCAGCCAGTTCTCCCTGCGCCAGAGCCTGGCCCACGCCGAGTTCTTCCGCAGCGAGCCCCTGAGCAAGGAAGACCAGGCACGTTTCGAAGAAGCCGCCCGCAGCTCCCTGCGGCAACAGGCCGAGCTGGAACAGAACGAAGTCGGCGATTTCGACGTGTTTGTCGGCTCGTATCAGGCGAGCATTCTGGCAATCAGTAACTGACACACCGCGCCGCCTGTATCGCGAGCACGCTCGCTCCTACACATGTCCTGTAGGAGCGAGCGTGCTCGCGATGGAGCGCAAAGCGCTCCCCTTCAAGAAAGCGCTCTCTTTAGAAGATTCCTCTTTTAAGCTAATTCTAAAAAGTTATTTATTTTTAGATTCTTAGATCATTTAGTCTCCTTTCTCGTCCACACTTGGTCGCCTGTCGAGGAGCTTCATGATGAAACTGCACTTTCCCCTCCGCCTACTGGCGGCCGTGTCCCTGGCCACCGCGAGCTTCTTCGCCCAGGCAGCCGACGTCACCGTCGCCTACCAGACCACTGTCGATCCGGCGAAAGTCGCCCAGGCCGACGGCACCTACGAAAAAGTCACCCAGGCCAAGATCGACTGGCGCAAGTTCGACAACGGCGCCGACATCATCGCCGCCATCGCTTCGGGTGACGTGCAGATCGGCTACCTCGGTTCCAGCCCCCTGACCGCCGCGATCACCCGCAAGGTGCCGGTGGAAACCTTCCTTATCGCCACCCAGATCGGCGCCGCCGAGGCCCTGGTGGCCCGCGACGGATCCGGGATCAAGACGCCCCAGGACCTGGTCGGCAAGAAAGTCGCCGTGCCCTTCGTTTCCACCGGCCACTACAGCCTGCTGGCCGCGCTCAAGCACTGGAAAATCGACCCGGCGAAAGTACAGATTCTCAACCTGGCGCCACCGGCGATCATCGCCGCCTGGAAACGCGGCGATATCGATGCCACCTACGTCTGGGACCCGGCGCTGGGCGTGGCCAAGGAAAACGGCAAGGTGCTGATCACCTCCGGCGAACTGGCCCAGTTCGGCGCGCCGACCTTCGATGCCTGGATCGTGCGCAAGGATTTCGCCGAGAAGCACCCGCAAATCGTCACCGCCTTCGCCAAGGTGACCCTCGACGCCTACGCCGATTACCGCAAGGACCCAAAAGCCTGGCTGGCTGAGCAGAGCAACGTCGACAAGCTGGTGAAACTCTCCGGCGCCAAGGCCAGCGACATTCCGCTGCTGTTGCAGGGCAACGTCTATCCACTGGCGGCCGACCAGGTCACCAGCCTTGGCGCGCCGACCACCAAGGCCATCACCGATACCGCGGTGTTCCTCAAGGAGCAGGGCAAGGTCGAGGCGGTACTGCCGGACTACGCGCCGTACGTCAGCGCCAAGTACATCCCCAACTGAAGGTTCGCCGCAGCGGTCGCCAGGCCCGGGCCCGGCGTTGCTCGTAGCACGTCTTGCACCTGCAAAAGCTGCATCTAAAAGGCTGCATCTGATAAGGAGAGCGCCGTCATGGCCTTGCTACAACTGGAGCGCATCAGCGCACAGTACCCCGGTGCCGCCGAACCGGTGCTGGCGGATATTTCCCTGACACTCGGCCCCCAGCAACTGCTGGTCGCCCTCGGCCCTTCCGGCAGTGGCAAGACTTCACTGTTGAACCTGATCGCCGGTTTCGTCGAACCCAGCACCGGGCGCATCACCCTGGACGGCATACCGGTCGCCGGCCCCAGCGCCGAACGTGGCGTGGTGTTCCAGGACGATGCCCTGCTGCCCTGGCAGGACGTACTGGCCAACGTCGGCTTCGGCCTCGAGCTGGCCGGCATCGCCCGCGACCAACGCGAAGCCCGCGCCCGGGAAATGCTCGCCCTGGTGGACCTGGCCGGTTTCGACAAGCGGCGCATCTGGCAGCTCTCCGGCGGGCAACGCCAGCGCGTGGGCCTGGCCCGCGCCCTGGCCGCTGACCCACGGGTGCTGCTGATGGACGAGCCCTTTGGCGCCCTCGATGCCTTCACCCGCGAGCAGATGCAGGAGCTGTTGCTGCAAGTCTGGCAACGCACCGCCAAGCCGGTGTTCCTGATTACCCACGATATCGAGGAAGCGGTGTTCCTCGCCACCGACCTGATCCTGCTGGCGCCCAGCCCGGGACAGATCGTCGAGCGCCTGAGCCTGGACTTCGGCCAGCGTTATGCGGCTGGCGAATCGGCCCGGGCCATCAAGTCCGACCCACGTTTCATCGAAACCCGCGAACATGTGCTGGCCCGGGTGTTCTCCCAACGCAGTGCCGTCTTGCGGCAGGAGCGCGCATGAACAGCTACGACCTTCCGGCCACCACGACCAAAACCGTTACCGCGCACACCGAGGTGCCCCTGCGCCGTGGCCTGGGCACCCGCTGGATCAGTGTGCTGACCCTGGTAGTGCTGCTCGTCCTGTGGTGGGCGGTGACGGCCAGCGGCCTGATCGAACCGCTGTTCCTGCCGCCCCCTTGCGCCGTACTGCAAAAGGGCTGGCTGCTGGTGACCAGCGGCTATATGGACTCCACCCTGTGGCAGCACCTGGGCGCGAGTCTCGGGCGCATCGGCCTGGCCCTGGGCTTTGCCGTGCTGACCGCGATCCCGGTGGGCATCGCCATCGGCCACAACCGCATCGCCCGTGGCGTGCTGGACCCGCTGATCGAGTTCTACCGGCCGATTCCGCCCCTGGCCTACCTGCCGTTGATCGTCATCTGGTGCGGCATCGGCGAGCTGTCCAAGGTGCTGCTGATCTACCTGGCAATCTTCGCCCCGATCGCCATCGCCACCGCCACCGGCGTGCGCACCGTGGACCCGACCCGGCTGCGCGCCGCGCAGTCCCTGGGCGCGACCCGGGCCCAGCTGATTCGCCACGTGATCCTGCCCAGCGCCCTGCCGGACATCCTCACCGGCGTGCGCATCGGCCTCGGGGTGGGCTGGTCGACCCTGGTCGCCGCCGAACTGATCGCCGCCACCAGCGGCCTGGGGTTCATGGTGCAGTCCGCCGCGCAGTTCCTGGTCACCGATGTGGTGGTGCTGGGGATCCTGGTCATCGCCCTGATCGCCTTCGCCATGGAAATGGGCCTGCGCGCCCTGCAGCGCAAGCTGGTGCCCTGGCATGGCCAGGCCCATTGACCCCCCCGGTAACCCCGTAGCCACTGCCGAGCTTTGGCGAGGCTGCGATCGCCTGCGCAGCAGGCGCAACCCGCCTGACGCGTTGTATCTGGAGTACCGCGGCGCCAGGTTTTACGAGCGCTTTGCGCTTGATCGCAGCCTCGCCAAAGCTCGGCAGCGGCTACAGAGGTAGCGGGCAAGATTTCTTACAAACAGAACTGACCACGCCGGCAATTCGGCGCTCCACTCGAGAACGACATGAGCCTGACCATCACCCCTTTAAGCTCCGCCCTGGGCGCCCGGATCAGTGGCGTCGACATCAGCCAGCCACTGGCCAGCGAACAGCGCGATGCCATCGAGCAGGCACTGCTGCAGCATCAGGTGCTGTTCTTCCGCGACCAGCCGATCGACCCGCAGCAACAGGCGCGCTTCGCGGCGAACTTTGGCGACCTGCACATCCATCCGATCTACCCCAACGTGCCGGAACAGCCGGAAGTGCTGATCCTCGACACCGCGGAAACCGACGTGCGCGACAACGCCATCTGGCACACCGACGTGACTTTCCTGCCGACCCCGGCCCTGGGCGCGGTGCTCAGCGCCAAGCTGCTGCCGGCATACGGCGGCGACACCCTATGGGCCAGCGGCATCGCGGCCTATGAGGCGCTCTCGGAGCCGATGAAGAACCTGCTGCAGGGCCTGACCGCGACTCACGAGTTCATCAAGTCCTTCCCCCTGGAGCGCTTCGGCAATACCCCGGAGGACCTGGCACGCTGGGAAGAAGCCAAGCGGAAAAACCCGCCGCTGTCGCACCCGGTGATCCGCACCCACCCGGTCAGCGGACGCAAGTCGCTGTTCGTCAACGAAGGTTTCACGACCAGGATCAACGAGCTGTCGGCTAGCGAAAGCGAAGTCATCCTGAAACTGCTGTTCGCCCACGCCACCCGCCCGGAATTCACCATCCGCTGGCGCTGGCAGACCCACGACGTGGCCTTCTGGGACAACCGCGTGACCCAGCACTACGCCGTCGACGACTACCGCCCGCAACGCCGCGTGATGCACCGCGCAACGATTCTTGGGGATGTGCCGTTTTTTCGATAAACCATGATCATCAGCAAGCTCACGGCTTCAGTGGTGCTTGCCAGTGATCGAGACGAACCCAAACGACCAGCGGTTGCCCTCCTCCAATGACTCGCCGTTATGCTATCAATGATTTCATTGATTTCATTCGGAGGAGCCCATGGCCAGCCTTACGATCCGTAATCTGGACGACCACATCAAAGAACGCCTGCGCATCGAGGCCGCTCACAATGGTCATTCCATGGAAGAAGAAGCCCGATTGATTCTGCGCCGCGCCCTGAGCAGGACAGCCGACAGCCAGGGCCTGGGTAGCCGTATCCGGGCACGCTTTGCCGAGGCCGGTGGAGTGGAACTGGAACTTCCCGAGCGCATCGAGCCCCCGCGCGTAGCGGACCTGAACGAATGATCGTGCTCGATACCAATGTGCTGTCGGAGCTGATGCGTCCTCAGCCGGACGCCTCGGTGTTGTCGTGGGTCGAAGCGCAACCCGTCGAGGACCTCTACATCAGCGCCATGACCATGGCCGAGATTCTCCACGGTATCGCGCGCCTGCCCCACGGCAAGCGCAAACAGACGCTGCATGCATCGGCGCTGGCCATGTTCGAGGAAGACTTCATCGATCGGATCGTGCCCTTCGGAACCCAGGCGGCTCTTTACTACGCGCATCTGGTCTCGCATCGCGAAAGATCAGGCCAGCCGATCAACCTGGTGGACGCGCAGATTGCCGCGATATGCCGGGTCCACGACGCCGCGATCGCCACTCGTAACACCAAGGATTTCACCGACACCGGGCTGATCGTTATCAACCCCTGGCTGCCGCTCGAGGTCTGAACCGCCGCAGGCCTGTAGGAGCGAAGCTTGCTCGCGATAGCGGTATGCCTGACACCACTCACCGCCTCGATCGCCGGCAAGCCTGTCTCCTACAGAAGCCGCGACAGCCTCACAACATGACGGCTGGCTCTATTCGGCGGTTGAAGGCTTCTCCCACAGATTGATCCCGCCTTCCCGGGCGAAACGATCGATCTCCGCCAGTTCTTCCGCGCTGAAGCCCAGGTTCTGCAATGCACCGACATTCTCGACGATCTGCTCCGGCCGGCTGGCGCCGATCAGGGCCGAGGTCACCCGTGGGTCGCGCAGGGTCCAGGCCAGGGCCAGTTGCGCCAGGCTCTGGCCGCGACGCTTGGCGATTTCGTTGAGGGCGCGCACATGGGCGAGGTTGGCTTCGGACAGGTGCGCGGCTTGCAGCGAATCACCGCCCGGACGGTTGACCCGCGCGTCTTCCGGAATGCCATTGAGGTACTTGTCGGTCAGCAGGCCCTGGGCCAACGGCGTGAAGGCGATCACCCCGGCGCCGAGTTCGTCGGTGGTGTCCAGCAGGTCTTTTTCCACCCAGCGGTTGAGCAGGTTGTAGGCCGGCTGGTGGATCAGCAGCGGCACTTTCCACTCCTTGAGCAGGGCTGCGATCTCGCGGGTTTTCACCCCGGAATAGGACGAGATGCCGATGTACAGCGCCTTGCCCTGCTGCACCGCGGTGGCCAGGGCGCTGGCGGTTTCCTCCAGCGGGGTGTCCGGGTCGAAGCGGTGGGAATAAAAGATATCCACATAGTCGAGGCCCAGGCGCTGCAGGCTCTGGTCGAGACTGGCCAGCACGTACTTGCGCGAGCCGCCGCCCTGGCCATAGGGACCGGGCCACATGTCCCAGCCGGCCTTGCTGGAGATGATCAGCTCGTCGCGATACGGCTTGAAATCTTCACGCAGCAAGCGACCGAAGTTGATCTCGGCGCTGCCATAGGGCGGGCCATAGTTGTTGGCCAGGTCGAAGTGGTTGATGCCCAGGTCGAAGGCGGTGCGCAGCAGCGAACGCTGGGTGTCGATCGGCGTGCTGTCGCCGAAGTTGTGCCACAGGCCCAGGGACAGCGCCGGCAGCACCAGGCCGCTGCGTCCGACGCGGCGGTAGGGGATGGAGTCGTAGCGGTTTTCGGCAGCAAGGTAAGTCATCGAACCCTCTCTATTGATCCTGAACACCCAGGTTTAAGCCCATGCACATTGGTGCAGGGCAGGCGCCCTCGCAACATCTGAATCAGCGCAGCGCCTGGAAGTTGCCCAGCATACGCCCAGGCGAGATCGCGGCCACTTCAGATCGGTGAATGACTGAAACGATCCGACGCCTGCTGGCGGACATCCGGACACGGCATTGGAAATGCCTGCTGCCGAAGTGGAATGACCAGAAAAAACCGAAGGAAAATATGACGATTAGAATATTTTATTACGTACCACGTAGCACAGTACGAAATCGTCGCTCGGAGGCAGTCTCAATCGAAATAATTTCCCGGTTAATGGCAACGCTGACTGAGAGCAGGAATAGGGGGGAAAACACTGGAAACACAGGGCCCTGTCGGTGCCGGCGCTGCCTGAAAATCCAGGAATACGGCATCGAACAAGGCGCTGCATCAGTTGTTTATAGACGGTAAAACACCACCCTGCCGGGCCGAGCCGAAGGTTCCCAAGCCTGGGTGGTACAGGAAAATTGCCGAGGGGCAGAGGCCAGGCATGCCCCATGAGAACCATGGGGACGAGCGATGCTAGGCGGAGAGTTCGCGCAATGCCGCTGCCGCGAGAAAACCCGAGCGCGAACGGTAGCGCTGGTCGCGCTTCACCGTCTGGTCGATGCGCTCCAACAGTTGCTCCGGCAGCGTCGCATTGAAACGCACTGCCTTGCCGAAGTAAGGCGTGATATCGAACTCGATCACGCCCCACACGCCACCGGCGTAATCGGGATTGTCGATATGCACGTCGATCTCATGCACCTGGGGCAGCGGCTCACCGTCGGCGACCAGCCCCTCGTAATGCAGCGACAGGGCCTCTTTCACGTTCTCGAAGGCTTGCGCAGCGGTATGACCGGCGGAAAAACAGCCCGGCACATCGGGGACGATCACTCCATAGCCGGAGTCGGCATCCTTGTGCAGCACGACCGGGAATTTCATCTCGTTGACCTCTTCGTTCAAGGCCGGCCTCATTTCAGGCCCGCCTGCTTCAAGATGCTGTGGATCGTGCCCCTGGGCAGATCCGCATCCGGGTGAGGGATAGTGACCCGCCCCGGCTTGTGCAGATGCTTGTACTGATGATGACTGCCTTTGACCGCGATCAGATACCACCCGTCCTCCTCGATCATCCTGATCAGTTCCCGACTGCGCATTGCCGTGCCCTTTCGATACGTCCCGAAAAACCACCGTACACAGTCAAAGGCGGACAATACACACTATACACATCCAGACAATCAATACAGAAAGCGGCGATGACCGGCGTCGCCCTGGCACTGCTCAGACCGCCCTGGCGAAAACCTCCGCCAGCCAGTCGACGAACACCCGCACCCGTGGCGACATCTGGCGGTTGTGCGGGTACAGCACGGAAACCGGCATGGGTGGCGGCGGCGTGTCGGTGAGGATTTCCTGCACCAGCCCCTGGGAAATCTGCTGCGCCATGCGGTAGCGCGGGCACTGGATGATGCCCAGCCCGGCCACGGCCGAGGCGGCGTAGATCTCGGCGCCGAACACCGACAGCGCGCCGTCGATGGCGACTTCCCGCAGTTCGCCATCGACCATGAATTCGAAGGGGAACAGCTTGGCGGTGGTGCGCGAGACATAGTTCACCGCACGGTGCCGCGACAGCTCGTCGAGGCTCTTCGGCTCGCCGTATTGGCGCAGGTACGCCGGGCTGGCACAGGTGATCTGCCGCAGGCTGGCCACGCGCCGACCGATCAGCGACGAGTCCCCCAAAGTGCCGGCGCGCAGCACGCAGTCCACGCCTTCGGCGATCAGGTCGACAAAACGATCGGCCTCGCTGATGGACAGCTCGATCTCCGGGTAGCGCGCCATGAATTCGGGCAAGACCGGAATCACGAAGTACTTGGCCAGGGTGCCATGCAGGTCGACCCGCAAGCGCCCTTTCGGCGCCACCGTGCGAAACGCCAGTTCGGCCTCTTCCAGCTCCGCCAGCAGCTGTACGCAGCGCAGGTAATAGGCCTCGCCGTCGAGGGTCGGGCGCACGCGGCGGGTGCTGCGCTCCAGCAGGCGGGTGCCGAGCCAGGCTTCGAACTGATTGAGGGTATGGGTCAGGGTGGCGCGCGGCAGGTTCAGGTCATCGGCGGCCAGGGTGAAGCTGCTGCGCTCGTAGATCCGCACGAACACTTTCATCGCTTTGACTTGATCCACGACTGGCTCCCGGAGGGCGGCTGATTGTTGGCGATTATTGAACAGTCAAGCCAACTCTGCTGCATTTATCACCCTGGGTAAGCATGTGAATCTGCCTCCACACCCTAGCAAATCACTCGTTACCCAGAAGGACATTCACTATGCCTACCCAGACTTCGAAAGTTGCCATCGTGACCGGCGCTTCCCGCGGCATCGGCGCGGTCATTGCCAAGCAACTGGCCAGCGAAGGTTTCGCCGTCGCCATCAACTACGCCAGCAGCGCCACCGAAGCCTCGGCCCTGGTGGTGGAACTGCGCCAGGCCGGCCACCGAGCCATAGCGGTCAAGGCCGACGTGGCCAACGCCGATGACGTGCGCCGCTTGTTCGACGAGACCGAAACCCAACTGGGCAAGGTCGACGTGCTGATCAACAACGCCGGCATCCTCAAGGTCCTGCCACTGGCGCAACACAGCGACGAGCTGTTCGAGCAGACCTTCGCCATCAATACCCGCGGCACCTTCAACACCCTGCGCGAGGCCGCCACCCGCCTGAACGCCGGCGGCCGCATCGTCAACTTCTCGAGCAGCACCGTCGGCCTCAACCTGCCGGGCTACGCGGTGTACATCGCCAGCAAGGCCGCGGTGGAGTCCTTGACCCAGGTGTTCGCCAAGGAACTGCGCGGTCGCAACATCACCGTCAACGCCGTCGCTCCCGGCCCGGTGGCCACCGAACTGTTCCTGCACGGCAAGAGCGAAGAGCAGATCCAGAACTTCGCCAAGATGCCGCCCCTGGAGCGCCTCGGCCAGCCGCAAGACATCGCCAACGTCATCGCCTTCCTGGTCAGCCCGGCGGCCGCCTGGGTCAACGGGCAGATCCTGCGCGCCAACGGCGGCCTCGTCTGAGTCGCCTGATTTCCAATGGCCTGCCCGCGGAGCCCCCCCCATGCGCCCGACCACCGATTCGCACGCTACCCTGCTGATCCCGGCCCTCGCCCCGCTGTACCGCATCGGCGCCCCCCTGGCCTATGCCCTGCTGCGGGTCTGCTATGGCGTGATCATGATCAGCCACGGCCTGCCCAAGTTGCTGGGCCAGGCCCACGGCTCGATGGCCGACCCGATGGCGGCCTCGATCAATCTGATCCAGAACGTCCTGCATTTACCGGCGCCGGCGTTGATCGCACTGTTCGTCGCACTCCTGGAAAGCGTCGGTGGGTTGCTCCTGGCCCTCGGCCTGGGGACGCGCCTGCTCGCCGCCATGATGGGCGTACAGATGCTGACCATCGCCGGCCTGCTCGGCCCCACCTGGCCGTGGATCGACCGGGGCATGGAATACCCGGTGTTGCTGGCGTGCTTGTCGTTCTACATCCTGTTTCACGGAGCAGGACGTCACTCCCTCGACCACACTCTAGGTCGGGAGCATTGAATCGCCATCGCCCTTCAGGCCAACCCCGAATCCCGCCCGCGAGGACTTCATCATGCACACCGCGATCATCACCTCCTTCGGCCTGGTCCTCCTGGCGCTGATGCTGTTCATCGGCGAAAAAATCGGCCTCGGCCGCCAGACCCTGGCCTACAGTTTCGTCGTGCTCTGGCTGGCGCTGACGGTGATCAACGGTGCGGTGGGGATGGTCCACGCCGGCCAGTCCCTGAGCACGGAGCTGGCGGTCGGCAGTGTGGTATTCGGCGTGCCGGTAGCGGCACTGGTGCTGTTCACGGTATTGAGCCAGGCCTGAAGGCCCTGATCGCGAGCAAGCCTCGCTCCTACAGAAGAAGATTGTGCGTGCTTCTGTAGGAGCAGGGGGGACGCCCAGTCCTTGCCCGCGATGGCGGTGGCACGAACGCCACCGCCCGCGATCAACGCACCAGGTGCAGGAACTGCATGTGCCGTTCGTACTGGTCGAGGATGTCGTTGATGATCTGCTCCTTGGTGTAGCCCATCAGGTCGTAGTCCTGGCTACCCTCGGCCAGGTGCACCTCGGCTCGGTAGTAACGCCGGTTGCGCATCTCCTTGGGCCCCATGCCGCCACGGGCGAAGGACGGGGTGAAGTAGCCGCGCATCTGCACCTGATAGACAAACGGATGCTGGTCGCCATGGCCGATTTCCAGGCTGACGTTGTCATTGGCCGGGTCCGGCTGGGTGATCACGTTCAGGCCTTTCTCGACGAACACCGCGGTCACTTCTTCGATGGCCGGGCGCACCGTCTGGTCGAGGAAGCGATACACCTCGTCGCGCGACGGGAAATGCACCGCCTGGCTCAGGCGCTGGCGCCAGCCGCCCTTGCCGCGACGCGAGGTCGACGACACCGGCGCCAGCGAATGCAACTGGGCGATCTGCTTCTGCGATTCGAGGTAGAAGGCCTTGTGCAGCCCCCACATCATCAGCAGCAGGATCATCGAGAACGGCAGCGAGGTCAGCACCACCGCCGACTTCAGCGAGTCGATGCTGCCGGCGAACAGCAGCGCGCTGGTGACCAGCGCGGTCATCGCGCCCCAGAACACCCGCAGCCATTTCGGCCCGTCTTCGTCGGCATTGCCGCCCTTGGCCGACAGGGTCGAGAGCACCACGGTGCCGGAGTCGGCCGAGGTGACGAAGAACACGAAGCTGATGAACACCGTCACGGCGATGACGGTCTTGCTCCAGGGGTAGGTTTCCAACAGCAGGTAGAGGGTCATCGAGGGGTTCTCGATGGCCGACAGGCCCAGCGCGCTCATACCGTGGTTGAGCACCTGGTCGATGGCGCTGTTACCGAAGATCGACATCCAGGCCAGGGTGAAGCCCAGGGGAATCAGCAGCACGCCGAACACGAATTCACGGATGGTCCGGCCACGGGAAATCCGTGCGATGAACAGGCCCACGAACGGCGACCATGCGATCCACCAGGCCCAGTAGAAGACCGTCCAGCCGCCCAGCCAGTCGCTCGGCTCGTCATAGGCGTAGAGGTCGAAACTCTTCATCGGCAAGGCGCCGAGGTAATCGCCGAGGTTCTGGATCAGGGTGTTGAGCAGGTGCTGGGTGGGGCCGGCGAACAACACGAACAGCAGCAGCGCACAGGCCAGCAGCATGTTGATGTCGGACATCACCCGCACGCCCTTGTCGACGCCGGACACCGCGACGATGATCGCCGCGCCCATCATCAGGGTGATCAGGCCCACCTGGACCCACTGGGTGTGGGCGATGCCGAACAGGTAGTCCAGGCCGGAGTTGAGGTGCAGCACGCCAAAGCCCATGTCGGCGCCCAGGCCGAACACCGTGGCGATGATGCCGAAGCCATCCACCGCGTAGCCGATGGGGCCGTTGATGCGTTTGCCGATCAGCGGGTACAGCGCCGAACGCAGGGCCAGCGGCAGGTTATGCCGGTAGGCGAAATACGCCAGGGCCATGCCGACGAAGGCGAACACGCCCCAGCCGTGCAGGCCCCAGTGCAGGAAGAGGATCTGCATGGCCTGGCGCGCCGCGTCCGCGGTCCCGGCCTCGCCCTGGGGCGGTTGCAGCATATGGGTCAAAGGTTCCGAGACGCAGAAGAAAAACAGCGTGATGCTGATCCCCGCGGCGAACAGCATGCCGGCCCAGGACAGGTAACTGAATTCGGGTTCGTCGTGGTCGGCACCGAGCTTGATCTTGCCGTAGCCGGACAAGGCGGTGACCACCACGAAGACCAGGTACAGGGTCATGGCCAGCAGGTAGTACCAGCCGACCGTATTGGCCGCCCAGTTTTGCGCGGCCAGCAACCAGGCGCCGGCCTGTTCCGGCAGGGCGATGACCACCAGGCCGAAGGCCAGGATAAAGCTCGCGGCGAAGTAGAACACCGGCGGATTCATGCGGATCAGGCCGCTGGCGGGAATGGACGATGCACTCATGAAACGTGCACCTCGAGGGGGTGAAACGCGGCTGAAAAGATCGGACTCAGCAAAGGTAAGCCTCCTGTTGTGAGCGGGCAGCGAGCTGCCGGTTTAACTTGAACAAGCGTTCAAGTTAAACACGGATAGGCGCGCAAGGACTAATCGCCGGGCTCGGCGGTCGCCTGATTTCGCAGGTTCGAGGCAAGGTCTGATGTGTTGCGGAGGGAATCGTTCAGCGCTGAATAAGCCGATCTCTGTAGCCGCTGCCGAAGGCTGCGCCAAGGCCCGCAGGGCCTTCAAAGACCTCAAGAGCGGCGCCCCTCTCGGGGCGATCGTACCTGCGGCAGCGGCTACATGATGCAAGGGCCTCGCTTATTTCTGCGATCCATCGTCATGTTGCAGGTTGGCCTGGGTCAGGTTGCACCCGGGCGGCACGCTGCGGGTCAGCCAGACGTTACCGCCGATGGTCGAGCCCTTGCCGATGGTGATGCGCCCAAGGATGGTCGCGCCGGCGTAGATCACCACGTCGTCCTCGACGATCGGGTGGCGCGGGTGGCCCTTCTGCAACTGGCCGTCCTCGTCCGCCGGGAAGCGCTTGGCGCCCAGGGTCACCGCCTGGTAGATGCGCACGCGCTCGCCAATGATCGCGGTTTCGCCGATCACCACACCGGTGCCGTGGTCGATGAAGAAACTGCGGCCGATCTGCGCCCCCGGGTGAATGTCGATGCCGGTGGCCGAGTGGGCGATTTCCGAACTGATCCGCGCCAGCAGCGGCAGGCCGGCGCGATACAGATGATGGGCCAGGCGATGGTGGATCACCGCCAGGATGCCCGGGTAGCACAGCAGTACTTCATCGACGCTGCGCGCCGCCGGGTCGCCGTGGTAGGCGGCCAGCACGTCGGTATCGAGCAGTACCCGCAGGCCCGGCAGGGCCAGGGCGAAGTCCTGGATGATGCGAATGGCCCGGGCGTTGACGTCGCCGTCCGACTCGCCGCTCTGGCGCGCGGCATAACGCAGTTCCAGGCGAGCCTGGGCGAGCAACGCATTGAGGGCCGCGTCCAGGGTATGGCCGACGTAGAAATCTTCGCTTTCCTCGCGCAGGTCCACCGGGCCCAGGCGCATCGGGAACAGGGCGCCGCACAGCGCCTCGAGAATCTCGGCCATGGCCGCGCGCGACGGCAGTTCTCGACCGCCCTGCTCACCGCTGACCCGCCCGTTGCGGGTACGCCACTGGTCGCGGGCATCACGCAGTTGACTGACTATGGTCTGCAATTGCCAATGGCTGGAACGCTCGCTCACGATAGGACTCCTCACTCAGGCGACCGGACTGTCTGGTCGCGTAAACGACGCCACTTTACGGTATGCGCCCCAGGCCAAATTAAGAACTAATTGTGCTGGCCTCAGTACCTTTTGGCATAAGCGATTGACGGTTGCCCCGACAAATGTCGCTGCCTATAGTCCCTGACACCTCTGACAACCCGTGCGGCCTCATGATCAAACAACAGCTCGACCGTTTTAACCGTCTCGACCTGCTGGGCGGCGCCACCGCCCTGGAAAAACTCGAACGCCTGTCCACCTGGCTGGGCCGCGATGTCTACGTCAAGCGCGACGACACCACGCCGCTGGCCATGGGCGGCAACAAGCTGCGCAAACTCGAATACCTGGCCGCCGATGCGCTGGCCCAGGGCGCGGACACCCTGATTACCGCGGGCGCCATCCAGTCCAACCACGTGCGCCAGACCGCGGCGCTGGCCGCCAGGCTCGGCCTGGGCTGCGTCGCCCTGCTGGAAAACCCCATCGGTACCGACGACAGCAATTACCTGGGCAACGGCAACCGCCTGCTGCTCGACCTGTTCGACGCCAAGGTCGAACGGGTGGACAACCTGGACAACGCCGACGAGCAATTGCAGGCCCTGGCCGAGCGCCTGCGCAGCAGCGGCAAGCAGCCGTACCTGGTGCCGATCGGCGGCTCCAACGCCCTGGGCGCGCTGGGTTACGTGCGCGCCGGCCTGGAACTGGCGGAGCAGATCAACAACACCGGGCTCGACTTCGCCGCCGTGGTCCTGGCCTCGGGCAGCGCCGGTACCCACAGCGGCCTGGCCCTGGCCTTGAGCGAAGCGCTGCCACAGCTGCCGGTGATCGGCGTCACCGTGTCGCGCACCGACGAAGCACAGCGGCCGAAGGTCCAGGGCCTGGCCGAACGCACCGCCGAATTACTCGGGGTGGCGCTGCCGGACAGTTTCAAGGTGGAGTTGTGGGACGAATATTTCGCCCCGCGTTATGGCGAACCGAACGCCGGCACCCTGGCCGCGGTAAAACTGCTGGCGAGCCAGGAAGGCCTGCTGCTGGACCCGGTCTACACCGGCAAGGCCATGGCCGGCCTGCTCGACGGCATCGGCCGCCAGCGCTTCGACGACGGTCCGATCATCTTCCTGCACACCGGTGGCGCGCCGGCGCTGTTCGCCTATGCCGGCTCGTTTGCATAAACCACGGATGACCTGTAGCCGCTGCCACAGGCTGCAATCGGCTGCGTAGCAGGCGCAAATCGGCAAACGCGTTTCTTCCGATATGCCGCATGTGCAGGTTTTACGACGGCTTCGCCGCCGATCGCAGCCTGCGGCAGTGGCTACAGGGGTCGAGAACGTATATCTACAAAAAGAATAACAATGTGAATTTATATTATTTTTACATCTATAAGCAGCCACTTATAGTCGCGCCGCAGGCGAATTTGCCGCGAGACGCATACGCTGCATTTAGTGCAGGATAAGGCGCTCGTTCCCGCTCACCGATTGACCTGCATTTCCCAACGGCATCTTCATAAGAAAACACAGGGGCTTGTCATGATTTTTTCCGCACTACGTCGAAATATCCTCGTTGGCTCGCTGGGTCTGGCACTGGGTGCCGGGTTGCTGGGGCAAGCGGTTGCCGGTGAGCAACTGCAGAAGATCAAGGACGCCGGCACCATCAACGTCGGCCTGGAAGGCACTTACCCACCGTTCAGCTACGTCGACGAAAGCGGCAAGCTGGCCGGCTTCGAAGTAGAGTTCTCCGAAGCCCTGGCGCAGAAGCTGGGTGTGAAAGTCAAACTGCAGCCGACCAAATGGGACGGCATCCTCGCCGCCCTGGAGTCCAAGCGCCTGGACGCGGTGATCAACCAGGTGACCATCTCGGACGAGCGCAAGAAGAAATACGACTTCTCCACCCCCTACACCGTTTCCGGCATCCAGGCCCTGACCCAGAAGAAGAACGAAGGCAAGTTCAAGACCGCCGCCGACCTGGCCGGGCACAAGGTCGGTGTCGGCCTGGGCACCAACTACGAACAATGGCTCAAGGACAACGTGCCCAAAGCCATCATCAAGACCTACGACGATGATCCGACCAAGTACCAGGACCTGCGTGTAGGCCGTATCGACGCGATCCTGGTGGACCGCCTGGCCGCCTTCGAGCTGATCAAGAAAACCAACGACACCCTGGTCATTTCCGGCGAACCCTTCTCCCGCCAGGAAGCCGGCGTGGCCCTGCGCAAAGGCGAACCCGAACTGCTGGCCGCGGTGAACAAGGCCATCGAGGAACTACGCGCCGACGGCACGCTGAAGAAGCTCTCGGAAAAATACTTCAACGCTGACGTCACTCAATAATGGAAGCAGGTTTTCAGTTCGAACTGTATTTCCCGCAGTTGAGCCAGCAAATCGCCGAAACCACGCAGCTGTTGCTGAACTCCGCGCCCTTCCTGCTCAAGGGCGCGTATTTCACGGTCATCCTCAGCCTCGGCGGTATGTTCTTCGGATTGGCGCTGGGGTTCGCCCTGGCGCTGATGCGCCTGTCGCGCTTCAAGCTGCTGAGCTGGATCGCCCGCGTCTATGTGTCGTTCTTTCGCGGCACGCCGTTGCTGGTGCAACTGTTCGTGATCTATTACGGCCTGCCGCAGCTGGGTATCGAGCTTGACCCGCTGCCGGCGGCGCTGATCGGCTTCTCGTTGAACATGGCGGCCTATGCCTGCGAGATCCTGCGCGCGGCCATCGGCTCCATCGAGCGCGGGCAGTGGGAAGCGGCGGCCAGCATCGGCATGACCCGGGCCCAGACCCTGCGCCGGGCGATCCTGCCGCAAGCCATGCGCACGGCCCTGCCGCCCCTGGGCAACAGCTTTATCTCGCTGGTCAAGGACACCGCCCTGGCCGCCACCATCCAGGTCCCGGAACTGTTCCGCCAGGCACAGCTGATCACCGCCCGGACCTTCGAAGTCTTCACCATGTATCTTGCCGCCGCGCTGATCTACTGGGTTCTGGCCAGCGTGCTGGCGCACCTGCAGAACCGACTGGAAGCGCGGGTCAATCGGCACGACCAGGAGTCCTGAACCCATGATTGTGGTTGAAAAACTGACGAAGCAGTTCAAGGGTCAGACCGTCCTCAATGGCATCGACCTGACGGTGGCGGAAGGCGAAGTGGTCGCCATCATCGGCCCCAGCGGCTCGGGCAAGACCACCTTTTTGCGCTGCCTGAACTTTCTCGAAGAACCTACCAGCGGCCGGATCAAGGTCGGCAACATCGAAATCGATGGCAGCCGGCCGCTGACCCAGCAGCAGGGCCTGGTGCGGCAACTGCGCCAGCAGGTGGGCTTCGTGTTCCAGAGCTTCAACCTGTTCCCCCATCGCACCGCGCTGGAAAACGTCATCGAAGGCCCGCTGGTGGTGAAGAAGACGCCCCGCGAACAGGCGCTGGCCCTGGGCCGCGGGCTGCTGGCCAAGGTCGGCCTGGCGGGCAAGGAAGACGCCTACCCGCGGCGCCTCTCCGGCGGCCAGCAACAGCGCGTGGCGATTGCCCGGGCACTGGCGATGGAGCCGGAAGTGATCCTGTTCGACGAACCGACCTCGGCCCTCGACCCGGAACTGGTGGGCGAAGTGCTGGCGACCATCCGCGGCCTGGCCGAGGAGAAGCGCACCATGGTCATCGTCACCCACGAAATGGGCTTCGCCCGCGACGTGGCCAACCGGGTGATCTTCTTCGACAAGGGCGTGATCGTCGAACAGGGCGAAGCCAAGGCGCTGTTCGCCAACCCCAAGGAAGAACGCACCCGGCAATTCCTCAGCAAATTCCTCACCTCGGGCCATCCCCAGGCCTGATCCCCACCGGCAAACCGCACGCCCCCTGCCACGACGGCTGCGCCAGCGGCTACAGGCACCGCGTAAACCCTGTAGCCGCTGCCGAGCAACGCGAGGCTGCGCTGGCCTGCAAACCCACCACCGCCTTCCGCCCGGCAACCGCATGCAGCGGTTTTGCAACGGCTGCGCCGTCGATCGCAGGCTGCGCCAGCGGCTACAGGCACCACGTAAACCCTGTAGCCGCTGCCGAGCAACGCGAGGCTGCGCTGGCCTGCAAGCCCACCACCGCCTTCCGCCCGGCAACCGCATGCAGCGGTTTTGCAACGGCTGCGCCGTCGATCGCAGGCTGCGCCAGCGGCTACAGGCACCGTGTAAACCCTGTAGCCGCTGCCGAGCGGCGCGAGGCTGCGCTGGCCTGCAAGCCCACCACCGCCTTCCGCCCGGCAACCGCATGCAGCGGTTTTGCAACGGCTGCGCCGTCGATCGCAGGCTGCGCCAGCGGCTACAGGCACCGCGTAAACCCTGTAGCCGCTGCCGAGCAACGCGAGGCTGCGCTGGCCTGCAAACCCACCACCGCCTTCCGCCCGGCAACCGCATGCAGCGGTTTTGCAACGGCTGCGCCGTCGATCGCAGGCTGCGCCAGCGGCTACAGGCACCACGTAAACCCTGTAGCCGCTGCCGAGCAACGCGAGGCTGCGCTGGCCTGCAAGCCCACCACCGCCTTCCGCCCGGCAACCGCATGCAGCGGTTTTGCGACGGCTGCGCCGTCGATCGCAGGCTGCGCCAGCGGCTACAGGCACCGCGTAAACCCTGTAGCCGCTGCCGAGCAACACGAGGCTGCGCTGGCCTGCAAGCCCACCACCGCCTTCCGCCCGGCAACCGCATGCAGCGGTTTTGCAACGGCTGCGCCGTCGATCGCAGGCTGCGCCAGCGGCTACAGGCACCGTGTAAACCCTGTAGCCGCTGCCGAGCAACGCGAGGCTACGCTGGCCTGCAAGCCCACCACCGCCTTCCGCCCGGCAATCGCATGCAGCGGTTTTGCAACGGCTGCGCCGTCGATCGCAGGCTGCGCCAGCGGCTACAGGCACCGCGTAAACCCTGTAGCCGCTGCCGAGCAACGCGAGGCTGCGATAAGGCCCGCAGGGCCTTCCAGCGCCTTCCCAGGCATGCCAAAACCCGCGCCAACGACTCCAAACCTATTCACCGTTACTCCTCACCGGCCCCTACCTGCCGTATACGTAAACCCCTTCTATGCATATTCCTAAAAGTTAGTTTATTTAATTTTTATACGCGCATAGGGTATATGCACCGGACCACCGGACATTCTTGAACCCGATTTCGCCGCCCACGGCGCGGCACTTCCAAAGATGTGAGGTAGGTATGGTCCGGAACACAATCACCCCAGTGCAGATCGCCAGGGCATTGCGTGCAGCCAAGGAGTGGCACTGATGTCCAATCTGGCCGATGCAAATGTCCAGAGCGATCTGGATGTCGCCCCCCTGTTGTTGCCCGCACGGGTTCTGCTGAACGACGCAGAAGCCCTTCAAGCCGCCCATGAACTGGCCGCCGTCGCCCGCCAGCAAGCGGCCAAGCGCGACCAGCAGCGCAAGCTGCCATGGGCGGAAATCGAACACTTCACCCGCAGTGGCCTGGGCAGTATTGCCATCCCCCGTGAATACGGCGGCCCGCAGGTTTCCTTCGTCACCCTGGCGGAAGTCTTCGCGATCATTTCCACGGCCGACCCGGCCCTGGGACAGATCCCGCAGAACCAGTTCGGCATTCTCAACCTGATCCTCGGCTGCGCCACCGAACGGCAGAAAAAGCAGCTGTTCCAGAGCGTGCTGGAAGGCTGGCGCATCGGTAACGCCGGCCCGGAACGCGGGACCAAAAACACCCTGGAACTCAAGGCGCGGATCACCGCCGACGGCGACGGTTACCGGCTCAATGGCCAGAAGTTCTATTCCACCGGCGCCCTGTTCGCCCACTGGGTAGCGGTCAAGGCGCTGAACGACGACGGCAAGCAGGTCCTGGCCTTCGTCCGGCGCGGCACGCCGGGGCTGCGCATCGTCGACGACTGGTCGGGCTTCGGCCAGCGCACCACCGCCAGCGGCACCATTTTGCTCAACAACGTGCGGGTCGATGCCGACCTGGTGGTGGACAACTGGCGGATCAACGAATCGCCGAATATCCAGGGCGCCGTCTCGCAGCTGATCCAGGCAGCGATCGACGCCGGCATCGCCCGCGCAGCCATCGACGACGCTATCGACTTCGTGCGGGAACGCTCGCGGCCGTGGGTCGACGCCAACGTCGAACGGGCCAGCGACGACCTCTATGTAATCGCCGACATCGGCAAGCTGAAAATCGAACTGCACGCCGCGCAAGCCCTGCTGCGCAAGGCCGGCCAGGTGCTGGACCAGGTCAATGCCGCGCCGATCAGCGCCGAGTCCGCCGCCCGCGCCTCGATCGCCGTGGCCGAAGCCAAGGTGCTGACCACCGAGATTTCCCTGCTGGCCAGCGAAAAGCTCTTCGAGCTGGCCGGCAGCCGCGCCACCCTCGCCGAATTCAACCTCGACCGGCACTGGCGCAACGCCCGGGTCCACACCCTGCACGATCCGGTGCGCTGGAAATACCACGCGGTCGGCACCTATCACCTGAACGGCGCTCTGCCGGCTCGCCATTCCTGGATTTAAGCGACCAGATCTCTGGAGAAATACATGACTCTTTCTCAACACGTCGCGGTCATAACCAGCGATGAGCAAGCCCTGATCGTCGCCAGCGACCTGGCCGAAGATTTCAAGCGCGACAGCGCCCTGCGCGACCGCGAACGCCGCCTGCCCCACCCCGAACTCGAAGCCTTTTCCCGCTCCGGCCTGTGGGGCATCAGCGTGCCCAGGGAATACGGCGGCGCCGGCGTGTCCAACGGCACCCTGGCCAAAGTCATCGCCCTGATCGCCCAGGCCGACGGCTCCCTGGGGCAGATCCCGCAGAACCATTTCTACGCCCTCGAAGTGCTGCGGGTGAACGGCAGCGAGGCGCAGAAACAACGCCTGTACGCCGAGGTCCTGGCCGGCCAGCGCTTCGGCAATGCCCTGGCCGAACTGGGCACCAGGACAGCCCACGACCGCACCACTCGCCTGACCCGCGATGTGCAGCCAGGACGCGACGGCCATCGCATCAACGGCCGCAAGTTCTACGCCACCGGCGCCCTCTACGCCCAGCGCATCCCCACTTCGGTGGTGGATGAAAATGGTGTGCAGCAATTGGCCTTCGTCCCGGCGGACAGCCAGGGCCTGAACGTGATCGACGACTGGAGCGGTTTCGGCCAGCGCACCACCGGCAGCGGCTCGGTGGTGTTCGAGGAGGTGTTCGTCGCCGCCGAGGACGTGGTTCCCTTTCAAAGCGCCTTCGAGCGCCCGACCACCGTCGGCCCGCTGGCGCAGATTCTCCACGCCGCCATCGACACCGGTATCGCCCGCGCCGCCTATGAAGACGCCCTGCATTTCGTGCGCACCAAGACCCGGCCGTGGATCGATTCCGGCAACGACAAGGCCAGCGAAGACCCGCTGACCCTCAAGAGCTTCGGCCACCTGAGCATTCGCCTGCACGCCACCGAGGCGCTGCTGGAGCGCGCAGGCGTGTTCCTCGACGCCGCCCAGGCCGAGCCCAACGCCGAGACCGTGGCCGCCGCCTCCATCGCGGTCGCCGAGGCCCGCGCCATCAGCACCGAAATCTCCCTGGCCGCCGGCAGCACCCTGTTCGAACTGGCCGGCAGCCAGGCGACCCTGGCCGAACATGGCCTCGACCGTCACTGGCGCAACGCCCGGGTGCACACCCTGCACGACCCGGTGCGCTGGAAGTACCACGCGGTGGGCAACTACTACCTCAACCAGACGAACCCGCCACTGCGGGGGACCATCTGATGAGCGCGAAGAAAAAGATCCTGCTCAATGCCTTCAACATGAACTGCATCGGGCACATCAACCATGGCCTGTGGACCCACCCGCGGGACACCTCGACCCAGTACAAGACCCTCGAATACTGGACCGAACTGGCGCAGCTGCTGGAGCGCGGGCTGTTCGACGGGCTGTTCATCGCCGACATCGTCGGGGTCTACGACGTCTACCAGAACTCGCTGGACGTGACGCTCAAGGAGTCGATCCAGTTGCCGGTCAACGACCCGCTGCTGCTGGTCTCGGCCATGGCCGCGGTGACCCGCAACCTCGGTTTCGGCCTCACCGCCAACCTCACCTACGAGCCGCCGTATCTGTTCGCCCGGCGCATGTCCACGCTGGACCACCTGAGCCGTGGCCGGGTCGGCTGGAACATCGTCACCGGCTACCTCGACAGCGCCGCCAAGGCCATGGGCCTGAGCGAACAGGCCGAGCACGACCGGCGCTACGACCAGGCCGACGAGTACCTGCAAGTGCTCTACAAGCTCTGGGAAGGCAGCTGGGAAAACGACGCGGTGATCAACGACCGCGAACAGCGGATCTACGCCCGGCCGGAGAAGGTGCACAAGGTCGAGCACAAGGGCGAGTTCTATCAGGTCGAGGGCTATCACCTGTGCGAGCCGTCGCCGCAGCGCACGCCGGTGCTGTTCCAGGCCGGCAGTTCGGATCGCGGCCTGCTGTTCGCCGGACGCCACGCCGAGTGCGTGTTCATCAGCGGGCAGAACAAGCCCTCGACCAAGGCCCAGGTGGACAAGGTCCGCGCCAGCGCCGTCGCGGCCGGGCGCAATCCCGAGGACATCAAGGTGTTCATGGGGCTCAACGTGATAGTCGCCGAGACCGAGGAACTGGCCTGGAAGAAGCACGCCGAGTACCGCCGCCATGCCAGCGCGGAGGCCGGGCTGGCGCATTTCTCGGCGTCCACCGCCATCGACTTTTCCCGGTACGAGATCGACGAACCGATCCAGTACGTGAAGAGCAACGCCATCCAGTCGGCCACCCGGAACCTGCAGAACAACGACTGGACCCGGCGCAAGCTGCTCGACCAGCACGCCCTGGGCGGGCGCTACATCACCCTGGTCGGCTCGCCGCAGCAGGTGGCCGACGACCTCGAATCCTGGATCGCCGAAACCGGCCTCGACGGCTTCAACCTGACCCGCATCGTCACCCCGGAAAGTTATGTCGACTTCATCGACCTGGTGATCCCCGAGCTGCAACGCCGCGGCTCGTACAAGACCGCCTATGGCGATGGCACCCTGCGCGAAAAGCTGTTCCGGCAGGACGCACGGTTACCCGAGCAACACGCCGGAGCGGGCTATCGCCCTATCGCGAGCAAGCTCGCTCCTACAGGTTGAGCGCCTTCCCTGTAGGAGCGAGCTTGCTCGCGATGAGGCCCGTCCGGACACCACACCTCTCATGCACTGACTGGAACCAAGACCATGAACAGCAAACGCCTCAGCCACCCAGTCAAAGCACTGGCCCTCGCCCTCGGACTGTTCGCCAGCGCGGTATTCGCCGCCGACGCGCCGCTGAAAGTCGGCACCACCGCCGCCTTCGCCATTCCCCTGGAGGCCGCCGTCGACGAGGCGGGCAAACAGGGCCTGAAAGTCGAACTGGTGGAATTCAGCGACTGGATCGCGCCGAACGTCAGCCTGGCCGCCGGCGATATCGACGTGAACTACTTCCAGCACATCCCGTTCCTGGAAAACGCCAAGGCCGCCGCCGGGTTCGACCTGGTGCCGTTCGCCCCGGGGATCATCAACAACGTCGGCCTCTACTCGAAGAAATACAAGAGCTTCGACGAGCTGCCCGAAGGCGCCACGGTGGCCATCGCCAACGACCCGATCAACAGCGGTCGCGGCTTGCAGCTGCTGGCCAAGGCCGGCCTGATCAGCCTCAAGCCGGGCGTCGGCTACAAGGCCACCGAGGACGACATCGTCGCCAACCCGAAGCGGCTGAAGATCCTCCAGGTCGAGGCCGTGCAACTGGTACGCGCCTATGACGACGCCGACCTGGTGCAGGGCTACCCGGCCTATATCCGCCTGGCCAAGACCTTCGACGCCGGTTCGGCGCTGCTGTTCGACGGCCTCGACCACAAGGAATACGTGATCCAGTTCGTGATCCAGCCCAAGAGCAAGAGCGACCCGCGGCTGATCAAGTTCGTCGACATCTACCAGCATTCGCCGGCTGTGCGCGCCGCCCTGGACAAAGCCCACGGCAAGCTCTACCAAGCCGGCTGGGAAGGTTGAGATGAGCATCGCCTATCTCCCGCACAAGACGGCCACGCAGCCGCCCGAACAGCCGCACAGCGCCCGGCAGACCGAGTTGCATCCGGAGCTGAATCACGCCCATGTGCGCTTCATCGGCCTGACCAAGACCTACCAGGGCCAACAAGGCCCGGTGCAGGCCCTGCACGCTATCGACCTGGCGATCCAGCGCGGCGAAGTGTTCGGCATCATCGGCCGCAGCGGCGCCGGCAAGTCGTCGCTGATCCGCACCATCAATCGCCTGGAACAGCCGTCGGGCGGCCGGGTGCTGATCGATCAGGTGGACATCGGCGAGTTCGACGAAGACCGCCTGGTGGAGCTGCGCCGGCGCATCGGCATGATCTTCCAGCACTTCAACCTGATGTCGGCCAAGACCGTGTGGCAGAACGTCGAGCTGCCGCTGAAGGTGGCCGGCGTGCCCAAGGAACAGCGCGCGCGCAAGGTCCGCGAACTGCTGGAACTGGTGGGCCTGGAGAACAAGCACAAGGCCTACCCGGCGCAGCTCTCGGGCGGGCAGAAACAGCGGGTGGGCATCGCCCGGGCGCTGGTCCACGACCCGGCGATCCTGCTGTGCGACGAGGCCACCTCGGCGCTGGACCCGGAGACCACCCAGTCGATCCTCGGCCTGCTCAAACAGATCAACCAGCGCCTGGGCCTGACCATCGTCCTGATCACCCACGAGATGGCGGTGATCCGCGCAATCTGCGACCGCGTGGTGGTGCTCGAGCACGGGCATATCGTCGAGCAGGGGCCGGTCTGGGAAGTATTCGGCAACCCCCGGCACGAGGTCAGCAAGACCCTGCTGGCGCCCTTGCAGCACGGCTTGCCGCAAGAGCTGCAAAACCGCCTGCAAGCCCAGCCGAAATCTTCGGACGCGGCGCTGGTATTGCGCGTGCAGTTCACCGGCAAAACCCACGACGAGCCGGACCTGGCCGCACTGTTCAGCACCCTGGGCGGGCGCGTGCGGCTGCTGCACGGCGGCGTGGAACGGATCCAGGGGCATGCCCTGGGGCAACTGCTGCTGGCAGTCAGCGGCTCGTCCCTGGGCGCCGAGGAACAGCGCCTGCGCGCGCAGCACTTTTTGCACAAGCAATGGACACAACAGGTAGAGGTGCTGGGTTATGTGGTTTGATCGTTTGCTCCAGGGCGTTCTCGATACCTTGCTGATGGTCGGCGTGTCGTCGCTGATCGCCTTGCTGGCGGGGATTGTGCTGGCAGTGATCCTGGTCACCAGCGGCAAGGGCGGGATCTACGAGGCCCCCAGGCTGAACAGCGTGCTGGGAGCCTTCGTCAACCTGTTCCGCTCGATCCCGTTCCTGATCCTGATGGTGGCGCTGATCCCCTTCACCCGGCTGATCGTCGGCACCACCTACGGCGTCTGGGCAGCCGTGGTGCCACTGACCATCGCCGCCACGCCGTTCTTCGCGCGAATCGCCGAGGTCAGCCTGCGCGAGGTCGACCACGGCCTGATCGAAGCCGCCCAGGCCATGGGCTGCCGGCGCTGGCACATCGTCTGGCACGTGCTGTTGCCGGAGGCGCTGCCGGGCATCGTCGGCGGTTTCACCATCACCCTGGTGACCATGATCAATTCCTCGGCCATGGCCGGGGCCATCGGCGCCGGCGGCCTGGGGGACATCGCCTATCGCTACGGCTACCAGCGTTTCGACAGCCAGATCATGCTCACGGTGATCGTGCTGCTGGTGATCCTCGTCGCGGCGATCCAGCTCGGTGGCGACCGCCTGGCGCGGGCGCTCAACAAGCGTTGAGACCGGCGCAGCCCATTCGGATGTCATCGCGAGCAAGCTCGCTCCTACAGGTTGATCGGGTCGCCTTTTGTAGGAGCGAGCTTGCTCGCGAATAGCTTTCAAGGCCCACACCAAACCCGGGCCAATGCCCTTGGGGTATATTCGACACACCACCCCAACCAGTGCAGCCCGCCATGAAACTCGCCCCCACCGACCTCGACCAGATCACCTCCACCACCCTGGGTCACTACAACCAGGTGGCCGAAGATTTCCGCGAAGGCACCCGCGACCACGATGTCAGCCAGAACATCGACGCCCTGCTGCGGCATATCCAGGGCAAGGCGCCCTTCACCCTGCTGGACTTCGGCTGCGGCCCCGGGCGCGACCTGCAGACCTTCACCCGCCTCGGTCATATCGCCATCGGCCTCGACGGCTCCGAGCGTTTTGCCCAGATGGCCCGCGACGACAGCGGCTGCGAGGTCTGGCAGCAGGATTTCCTCAAGCTCGACCTGCCCGCCGAACGCTTCGACGGCATCTTCGCCAACGCCGTACTGTTTCATATCCCCTCACAGGAACTGCCACGGGTGCTGCGCCAACTCCACGCCACGCTGAAACCCGGCGGCGTGCTGTTCAGCTCCAACCCCCGCGGCGACAACCAGGAAGGCTGGAACGGCGCGCGTTATGGCGCCTACCACGACCTCGCGGCCTGGCAGCACTTGCTGACGGCGGCGGGGTTTGTCGAGCTGGAGCATTACTACCGTCCCGCCGGTTTGCCGCGGGAACAGCAGCCGTGGCTGGCCAGCGTGTGGCGCAAGGTTTGAGCTTGCGTCGTTGATCAGCCTTTTTCGCGAGCACGCCCGCTCCTACAAGGGGCTGTGTAAAACCTGCATGAGCGAGCTTGCTCGCGATGGCGTTTGCCGGACGGACCGCGATCTCAGGCCGTGGTTTTCTTCGGTTCCTTGATCTTGTACCAGGCCACATACAGCGCCGGCAGGAACAGCAGCGTCAGTAGGGTGGCGACGATGATGCCGCCGATCATGGCGTAGGCCATCGGCCCCCAGAACACTTCCCGGGCGATGGGGATCATGCCCAGGCTGGCCGCCGCGGCGGTCAGCAGGATCGGCCGGCGACGGTGCTCGGTGGCCTGCACCACCGCATCCCAGGATGAATGACCGGCGCGCTCGAACTCGTCGATCTGGGTCACCAGGATCACCGAGTTGCGGATGATGATGCCGATCAGCGCGAGAATCCCGAGGATCGCCACAAAGCCCATGGGCGTGCCCGTCGGCACCAGCGCCAGGACCACGCCGATCAGCCCCAGGGGCGCGACGCTGGCCACCAGGAACAGCTTCTGCACGCTGTGCAGCTGGATCATCAGGAAGGTCGCCATGAGGAACAGCATCAACGGCACCACCTTGGCGATCGGCCCCTGGGCCTTGCCGCTCTCCTCCACCGTACCGCCGGTGGCCACCGAATAACCGGCCGGCAGGCTGGCGGCGAACTGGTCGATATCCGGCTTGAGCAGCCTGACCAGGTCGGTCGGCTGGATCTCATCACGCACCGAGGCCTTGATGGTGATGGTCGGCTTGCGGTCGCGTCGCCAGACCAGCGGCTGCTCCAGGTCGTAACCCACGGTGGCGAAGGCCAGCAGCGGAATCGAGGTGCCGTTGGGGTTGACGATCTGCAGGTTCTGCAGGGTTTCCGGGGAGCCACGCTCGCTGTCGTCGGCCCGGCCGACCACATTGATCAGGTAGATGTCGTCATGCACCTGGGTCACGGTGGAGCCGCTGACGATGCTGTTCATCAGCTGCGCCACATCCTCCGAAGACAACCCCAGCTGGCGGGCCTTGTCCTGGGCGATGTCGATGCGCAGCACTTTGCCCGGCTCGTTCCAGTCGTAGATGATCTCGCCGATGTGCGAGTTCTTGTCCAGTTCGGTGGCCAGCTCGATGGCGTGCTTGCGCACCTGGTCGATGTCCTTGCCGCTGACCCGGTACTGGATCGGCCGCCCCACCGGCGGGCCCATTTCCAGGGCCTGGACGTAGCTGCCGATGCCGACGAAGTCGTCGCGCAGGCGTTTTTTCAGGCGCTCGGTCAACGCCGTGCGCGACTCCAGGCCCTTGCTGACGATCACCAGCTGCGCGTAATAGGGGTTCTGCAGTTGCTGGTCCAGCGGCAGGTAGAAACGGATCGCGCCTTCGCCGATGTAGGTGCTCCAGCGCAGGACGTCCGGGTCGTCCTTGAGGCTCGCCTCCAGGCGATCCACCGCCCTGCGGGTCTCGGCGATCGAGGCGTTCTGCGGCAGGTTGAGGTCGACGAGAATCTCCGGCCGGTCCGAGGACGGGAAGAACTGGTTCTGCACGAAGCGCATGCCGACCACCGACAGCACGAACACCAGGACGGTAATGCCGATGGCCCACCAGCGGTTGCGCATGGCCCACAGCAGGCCGCCGTTGAAGACGCGGCCGATGCGCCCCGGTTCCTCGGAATGGGGCTTCACGTTGGTGCTGAGGATATGCACGCCGATCACCGGGGCGAACAGCACGGCGACTATCCACGACACCAGCATGGCCACGGCGATCACCGCGAACAGGGTGAAGGTGTACTCGCCGGCGGAGCTGGCGTTGAGGCCGATGGGCACGAAGCCGGCGACCGTCACCAGGGTCCCGGTGAGCATCGGGAACGCGGTGGAGGTGTAGGCGAAGGTCGCCGCCTGCTCCTTGGTCTCGCCCATCTCCAGGCGCGTGACCATCATCTCCACGGTGATCATCGCGTCATCCACCAACAGGCCCAGGGCGATGATCAATGCACCGAGGGAAATCCGCTGCATGGTGATGCCGCTGTATTCCATGAAGACGAAGACCATCGCCAGCACCAGCGGGATCGAGCACGCCACCACCAGCCCGGCGCGCATGCCCAGGCTGACGAAACTCACCACCAGCACGATCACCACCGCCTCGAACAGCGCGCTGGTAAAGCCGCCGACGGCTTTTTCCACCACTTCGGCCTGGTCCGACACCGTGTGCACGCCTACGCCCACCGGCAGCTCGGCGGTGAGCTGCTCCATCCTGGCGTGCAGGGCCTTGCCGAAGTCCTGGATGTTGCCGCCCTTCTTCATGGCGATCGCCAGGCCGATGGCCGGCTGGCCGTTGTAGCGAAACTGCGGCGTCGAAGGGTCGACGTAGCCGCGGCTGATCTCGGCGATATCCGCCAGGCGATAGAAGCGCTCGTTGAGCCGCAGGTTGACCGTGGCCAGGTCTTTCTCGGAAGCGAACTGCCCCGAGGTGCGCACGGAAATCCGCTCCGGCCCGGCCTCGATCACCCCGGCCGGGGTCACCGCATTCTGCGCTTGCAGGCTCTGCAGGACCTGGCGCTGGTCGATGCCCAGCGCCGCCAGCTTGCGTGTGGAGAAGTTCAGGTAGATGACTTCGTCCTGCTCGCCGACCATCTCCACCTTGCCCAGGTTCGGCACTTCACGGACCTCGGCGCGCACCTGCTCCACGTAGTCGCGCAGCTGGCGCATGCTCAGGCCGTCGGCGGTAAAGGCGTAGACCGAGCCGAACACATCACCGAACTCGTCGTTGAACCCCGGCCCTTGCAGGCCCTGGGGGAAGTCGCCGCGAATGTCATTGATCTTCTTGCGCACCTGGTACCAGATCTCGGGAATGTCCTTGCCGCTGGTGGTGTCGCGCAGGTAGACGAACACCGTCGATTCGCCGGGGCGGGTGTAGCTTTTCACGTAGTCGAGGGAGTCCAGCTCTTCGAGTTTTTTCTCGATGCGGTCGGTGACCTGCTTGAGGGTTTCCTCCTGGGTCGCGCCCGGCCAGCGGGTCTGGATGACCATGGTCTTGATGGTGAAGGACGGGTCTTCCTCGCGCCCCAGGTTCATGTAGGAGAACACGCCCATCAACAGGGCGACGAACATCAGGTACCAGACGAACGACTGATGCTCGATGGCCCACTCGGATAAATTGAAGCTTCCTTTGGTGGCCGACGTCATCGTGGGCTGTCCTCGTCGATTTTGACTTTCTGCCCCGGTTTGAGGCTGTTCACACCGGCGCTCACCACCCGCTCGCCGATCTTGATCCCGCTGCCGATCAACGCCGAATCATGGTCGCGGCTGAGCACCGTGACCTCCCGCGGCGCCACGGTCCGTGCCTGCGGGTCGACGATCCAGACCCGAGTCTGGCCGTCCACCTCCTGCAGGGCCGACAGCGGCACCTCGGTGCGCGGGACGATGGCGGAGCTGAGGGTCACGCTGATGGCCGTGCCGAGACGGAAGGCTTCGGGGGTTTCGGTCAGGGTCAGGCGCGAGCGCCGGGTGCGGGTGGCGCTCTGCGCCTGGGGTTCGATTTCACGCACGATGGCGGTGGTGTTGATGCTCGGGTCGAGCTGCAAGGCGACCTTGAACACCACGTCGGCCGGCAACTGGTCCACCAGGGATGCCGGCAGGTCGATCACCGCTTCCTTGATGTCCGGACGGGCCAGGGTCACCACCTGCTGGCCGGCGCTGACCACCTGGCCGGCCTCGGCGCTCCAGGCGGTGACCACGCCGCCGTGATCGGTGCGCAGCTCGCTGTAGGCGAGCTGGTCGCGGGCCTGGCGGACCGCGGCCCTGGCCTGTTCCAGGGAAGCACGGGTGGTCTTCAGGTCGGTCTGGGCGATGTCCAGTTGCGCCTGGGCGCCGACGCCGCGATCAAACAATTGCTGCTGACGCCGGGCGTTGGCCTGGGCATTGATCCATTGCGCCTCGACCCGGGCCAGGTCGCCCTGGGCGGAACGCAACTGGTTCTGCTGATCGGTGGGGTCGAGGGTGGCAAGCAAGGCGCCCTTGCCGACCTCGGCACCGACATCGACATTACGGTTGGCGATGCGCCCCGGCACCCGGAAGCCGAGGTTGGTTTCATAGCGGGCCTGGATGCTGCCGGCGAACCGCCCCAGGCTTTCCTCGGACTCGGCACGCACCTCGAACGACAGCACCGGGCGCACCGGCTCGGGCGCCGGTTCTTCCTTGGAACAGGCGCCCAGCGTCAGGCCGACGCACAACAGCAGGGACAGGCGCTTCATGGCTGGGCTCCGTGGGTGTCGGTCTCGGGAACGATCTCGACGAGCATCCCCGGGTGCAGCAACTGGCCACCGGCGATCACCACTTTTTCGCCGCCCTTGAGGCCGTCGCTGATGATCACCTTGCCGGTCTGGTAGCGCCCCACCGTGACGGTGTGCAGGGTGGTCTTGCCATCCTCGTCCACCCGCCATACGGCCGGTTCGTTGAGGTTCTTGGTCAGCGCCGCCCAGGGCAGCTCGACACTGGTCTGGCCGGCCGTGTGGACGCTGGCGCCGACCACCGAGCCCAGGTCCATGCCCGCCGGCAGGCCGTCGAGGGCCACCTTGACCTGCACCGTGCCGCTCTGCGCCGACACCACCGGGGTGACTTCACGCACCTTGCCGGTGGTCTTGATGCTCGGGTTGTCCAGCAGGCTGACGTTGATCACGCCATCCTCTGGCGGGGCCACCAGCAACGCCTCGTAGACGTTGAACACGGCGTCGCGCTCGCCGTCGCGGGCCAGGCTGTAAATCGGCACCGTGGCCTGCACCACCTGGCCGACCTCGGCCTGGCGCGCGGTAATCACCCCCGGCGCGTCGGCGACCAGCGCGGTGTAGCTCAGTTGCTCGCGGGCGTTGGCCAACTGCGCCTGGGCCGCGCTCAGGGCGCTCTGGCTACTGCGCAGCGCCGCCTGGGCGGCATCGTATTCGCTCTGGCTGGTGTAGCCCTTGGGCAGGAGCTTCTGCTGGCGGACGAAGGCCGCGCTGGCCTGCGTGACCCGCGCCTGCTCGGCGAACACCGAGGCGGCGGCGGAATCGACATGGGTCTGCAGGTCTTTCGGGTCGAGCCGGGCCAGTACCTGCCTGGCCGTGACCCGGTCGCCGACATCCACCAGGCGCTGGATGATCTTGCCGCCGACGCGGAACGACAACTCGGTCTGCACCCGCGCCTGCACATCGCCGGTCAGGGTCACTTGCGCGGCGAAATCACGGGTCTGCACCTGCTGCACGCGCACCCGCGGCCGCTCCTTTTCGGTCGGTTTCTCCGCACCACAACCACTCAGTAGCGCCGCCAGCATCAAACCCACTATCCACTTCGATTCGAGACCAGCCATGCAGGCTCCTTCACGCGATGCAATCGTACAGGTGACGATACGACTGTGAGCTTAGAACAGGGTTCAACCGCTGCACGCGGGCTGCGGAACAAATGCGTAACGGCTGATCGGCTGAGCAACGAGGGCGTCGTGACGTGCGGGATTTCAGGTTCTGCGAACCTGATCGCGAGCAAGCTCGCTCCTACAAGGACGGTCCGCGGGGGCGATGGTTCAGGGAAAAATCAGGCACACTGCGCCTTCATGCACAAGGAGCCCCGGGATGCTCAAGACCCTGGCAGTGGCCAACTACCGCTCGATCAACAAACTGGTGATTCCGCTGGCGCGGCTGAACCTGATCACCGGTCCCAACGGCAGCGGCAAATCCAACCTGTACAAGGCCCTGCGCCTGCTGGCGGAAACCGCCCGGGGCGGGGTGGTCAATGCGCTGGCCAGCGAAGGCGGCCTGGAGTCGACCTTCTGGGCCGGGCCGGAACAGATCAGCCGGCGCATGAGCCGTGGCGAGGTGGCGATCCAGGGCGGGCCACGGAAAACCGTGAAGCGTTTGCAGCTGGGCTTTACCGGCGAGGATTTCGGTTATTCGATCGGCCTGGGGCTGCCGGACTCCAGCGGTCATTTCATGCTGCCCGGGCATAGCATGCCGATTCCGTCGCGCTTCACCCTCGACCCGCGGATCAAGCGCGAGAGCATCTGGAGCGGGCCGGTGTATCGCCCGGCCAGTGTGCTGGTGGATCGCCAGGGACCGATGGTGCGGGCCCGCCAGGGGCGGCAGTGGGAAGTGCTGGCGCAGCACACCTCCAGCGGCGACAGCCTGTTCGACCAGGTCGGCAACCTGCGTTCGTCGCCCGAAGTCCTGCATTTGCGCGAGCAGATTCGTGGCTGGCGTTTCTACGATCACTTCCGTACCGACAGCCAGGCCCCCGCGCGCCGGCCGCAGCTGGGCACTCGCACGCCGGTGCTGCACCACGACGGCCGCGACCTGGCGGCGGCGTTGCAAACCATCATCGAGGTGGGCGATCAGCAGGCGTTGCGCGAGACCATCAGCGACGCCTTTCCCGGGTCGCGGCTGGAGATCGATGCGGTGCCGGGCGGGCTGTTCGGCGTGCAGTTTCATCAGGACGGTTTGCTGCGGCCGCTGTCGGCGGCGGAGCTGTCGGACGGCACCCTGCGCTACCTGCTGCTGGTCGCCGCCCTGCTGACGCCACGGCCACCGACGCTGATGGTGCTCAACGAACCGGAAACCAGCCTGCACCCGGACCTGCTGCCGGCCTTGGCGCGCCTGATCATCCGGGCTTCGCGGCAGTGCCAGGTGTGGGTGGTGTCCCATGCCAGCCGGCTGATCGCCGCCCTGCAGCAGGACCCTGAGTGCAATTCCATCGTGCTGGAGAAGAATTTCGGCCAGACCGAAATCGTCGGCCAGGGCATGCTCGACGAGCCGGCATGGCATTGGCCGGATTGAGCGGCCTCAGAAGCATCGCGGGCAAGCCTCGCTCCCACAGGGTGCGGGCGATGCTTGCCGGCATGGTCGAATGCAATCCCTGTAGCCGCTGCCGCAGGCTGCGATAGGGCCGCAGGCCCTCCAGCGTCAGGAGGGTCGCCGCGACCGTTCCGGTCGATCGCAGCCTACGGCAGCGGCTACAGGGATCAGGCGGCGACTGTCACCCCTGCCACTTGCCGCCTTCGACAATCACGCTTTGCGGCTGGGTGTCGTCGCTCAGTTCCTTGCGCACGTACTGGTCGTAGAGCTTGAGCAGGTACTTGTCCTCGCCCAGCCTGGCCAGTTCGGCGTTGACCCAGTCGCGCAGTTCGATATTGCCCTTCTTCACCGCCGGGGCGATCGGTGCCTGTTCCCCCAGGGTCTGCGGCAGTACGCGGTAGCCCGGGTTCTGCTTGGACCAGCTGAACAGGATCAGGTTGTCCTGGGCATAGGCATCGCCGCGACCGCTGGCCAGGGCCTGCAGGGACTCGGTGTTTTTCTCGAACTTCAGCAGTTTCCAGTCCGGGTGGTTCTTGGTCAGCCAGATATCGGCGGTGGTGCCGGTGGTGACGATGGTGGTGCGGCTCGCCAGGTCATCCAGGTTCTTCACTTCGCTGCCATTCGGCACCAGGGCCTGCACCGCGACCTTGAGGTTGGGGTTGGTGAACTCCACCGCTTCCTTGCGCTCCGGGGTGACGGTCATGTTGGCCAGGATCAGGTCGACCTTGTCGCTCTGCAGGAACGGAATGCGGCTGGCCGGCTCCACCGCGACGAACTCCACCTTGTTCTCGTCGCCCAGCAGGTCCTTGGCGAATTGCCGCCCGATATCGGTATCGAAGCCCACGTAGCGACCGGTCTCGTCGACGAAACCGAACGGCGGCTTGTCGGTGAATACGCCGACGATCAGCTTGTCGCGGGCCTTGATCTTGTCCAGGTAACCGGCTGCCGGGGCAGCGCTGGCGCCGACCGCGGGCTTGGGTGTCTCGGTGGTTTTATCGCAGCCGGCCAGCAGCGCGAGGCCGAACAGCGGGAGTAGCAGTAGCGAAGACTTGGCAGTTTTCATAAGAGCTCCAGTTCCTTTGCAGGGATCTTTTTGGGCAGTGCTTCAACGAAGGAGAATTTCTCCAGGAACTGCTGCGCTCGTGCGGTCCGCGGGTTCGTAAAGAAGGTCTCGGGAGGGTGTTGTTCGAGGATGCGCCCGGCATCCATGAACACGATGCGGTCGGCCACCGCGCGGGCGAAGGCCATTTCGTGGGTGACGATCAGCAGGGTCATGCCGTCCCGGGCCAGGCCCTGGATCACTTGCAGCACTTCCTTGACCATTTCCGGGTCCAGCGCCGCGGTGACCTCGTCGAACAGCATCACCTGCGGGTTCATGCACAACGAACGGACGATGGCGATGCGTTGCTGCTGGCCGCCGGAGAGCTGGCGCGGGAAGGCATCGCGTTTGTCCAGAAGGCCCACTCGTTCGAGCAGCGCCTCGGCCTGGGCGCGGGCTTCGCGACGGTCGCGCTTCTGCACCTTGAGCGGGCCGAGCAGGATGTTGTCGAGCACGCTCATGTGCGGGAACAGGTGGTAACTCTGGAACACCATGCCGATGTCCTGGCGCACCTGGCGCCAGTCGGTGGCCTTGTCCAGCAGCTCGCGGCCGGCGAACCTCAGGTGGCCGCCGTGGGCCTTTTCCAGGCCGTTGAGGCAGCGCAGCAAGGTGGACTTGCCGCAGCCGCTGGGGCCGAGAATCACCACCACCTCGCCCTGGGCGACCTTGAGGTCGATGTCCTTGAGCACCTGCTGTTCGCCGAAGAACTTGTTGAAACCCTGGAACTCGATCAGTGCGCTCATGCTTGCGTCCAGCGCCGCTCCAGCACGCGCGAGGCGGCCGACAACGGGTAGCAGATAAAGAAGAAAAACAGGAACAGGGCACCGTAGATCAGCACCGATTCGTAGGTGCGCTCGATGATCTGCTGGCCGACCTTGATCACGTCCACCACGCCGATCAGCACCGCCAGCGAGCTGGTCTTGATGATCCGCGTGTAGACGTTGATGGTCGGCGGCGTCATGCGTTTCAGCGCCTGCGGCAGCAGCACATGGCCGTACAGCTGCGGGCCGGACAGGCCGATCGACAGCCCCGCCTCGCGCTGGCCACGGGGCAGCGAATGCAGGGCGCCACGCACCACCTCGCCGACTTCGCTGGCGCCCCACAGCGACAGCACCAGCACTGCGCAGGTGAAGCTGGGAATGCTGATGCCGAAGAAGATCGGGAAGCCGAAGAACAACAGGTACAGCCAGACCAGCACCGGGATCGCCCGGAACAGCTCCAGGTAGAGGCGCAGCACGGCGTTCAACCATTTGTGGTCGAGGGTCCGCAGCACGCCGTAGAGCACGCCGCCGAGGGTGCCGAAGGCGATGCTCAGCAGGGAGATCGACAGGGTCTGCGCGGCGCCCTTGCCCAGTTGCGGCAAAGACGCCCAGAGCAGTTCAAGACCCGAACTGGCCATGCTGCAACCTCCTTTCCAGACGGCTGAGCAACAGCGACAGCGGCAAGAACAGCAGCACGCAGATCAGCGTGAGCACGGCGAGCATTTCATAAGTCTTGTAGTAGAGGGCGATGTAGCTCTTGGTGGTGTAGAGAATCTCCGGCACCGCCACCGCCGAGACCACGGTGGTTTCCTTGAGCAGGAAGATGAAATTGGCGAACAGCGACGGCAGGCTGAGGATCCCGGCTTGCGGCAGGATCACATGGCGCAGCAGCTGCCAGTGCGACAGGCCGATGGAGCGGCCCGACTCCAACTGGGCCGTCGGCACCGCTTCGACGCCGGCGCGCAGCACCTCGGTGAGGTAGGCACCGCCGAGAAAGGTCAGGGTGACGATCGCCGCGGCGAACCCGGAAATCTTCAATCCCAGCGCCGGCAGGGCGAAGTAGACGAAGAACAGCTGGATCAGCAGCGGGGTGTTGCGCGCCAGCTCCACGTACAGCCCGATCAGGCGCTGCAGGTAAGGGGTGCGGAACACCAGGATCGTGGCGTTGATCAGGGCCACCAGCAGGGAGGTGGCGATGGCGATCAGGCCGACCTGCAAGGTCACGCCCACGGCCTTGAGGAAGGCCGGCAGCGTACTGAGGATAAAGGCGTAGTCGAGGGTCATGGCAATCCTGGACGCCGCTGGGGTACAGCGGCGGTGGTGCAGTCCATTGGGTGGTGGGTAAACCACCCGGCAGGCATCGACTTTAAAGCTATAAAAACAATAATTTAAATACCGTTAAAGCATATTGATATCACCCAAAAAACTAACCTGTGGGGTTTGCCATGCGCGCCTGGGCCGGCTACTTTTCTGACGCCGTCAGAGATTTTTCTGATCCCAAGGAATGGACAACCGGCACCCGACTCCAACGGGCCGACACCTACAAGGACGATAAGAACAATGACCGACCTCGATACCCCGCAACCTCTCGATCCGCAGGACATCGTCAAATGGCTGAAGGCCCTGTGCCGGGCCATGAAGCCTTCCTGAATATACGACCCTGCCGATACACCGCGGCGCCTGGATCGCGAGCAAGCTTCGCTCCTACAAAAGCGCCAAAACCCCGTACGACACAAAACCTGTAGGAGCGAGCTTGCTCGCGATAGCGGCCTCGCTGACACAGCGCATCGCCCATAACGCAGGCAATAAAAAACGCCGATGCTGTAACAGCCATCGGCGCTTAAACCTTGAAGGGGTTTGTACGACTTAAGCGTAGTCCATCAGAAGGCCGGCAATACCGCGCCGCTATATTTCTTCGCGATGAATTCTTTCACTTGCGGGCTGGTCAGGGCCTTAGCCAGTTTCTGGATGGCGGCGCTGTCCTTGTTGTCCGGACGGGACACCAGGAAGTTCACGTACGGCGAATCGGCACCCTCGATCACCAGCGCATCCTTGGCCGGGTTCAGGCCAGCTTCCAGGGCGTAGTTGGTGTTGATCATGTCCAGGTCGACCTGGTCCAGCACGCGCGGCAGCAGGGCCGATTCCAGTTCCTTGAACTTGAAGTTGTGCGGGTTCTTGGCGATGTCTTTCGGGGTCGCCAGGGCGTTTTTCGGGTCCTTGAGCTCGATCAGGCCGGCCTTCTGCAGCAGGATCAGGGCACGGCCGCTGTTGCTGCCTTCGTTCGGAATGGCGATGGTCGCGCCGTCTTTCAGTTCGGCCAGGGTTTTGACTTTCTTCGAGTAACCGCCGAAAGGTTCGACGTGCACGCCGATCACGGTCACCAGGTTGGTGCCTTTGCCTTCGTTGAAGCTCTTCAGGTACGGCAGGGTCTGGAAGTAGTTGGCGTCCAGACGCTTCTGGTCGACCTGCACGTTCGGCTGCACGTAATCGGTGAAGACTTTGATTTCCAGGTCCACGCCTTCCTTGGCCAGGGTCGGCTTGATCAGCTCGAGGATCTCGGCGTGCGGCACTGGCGTGGCCGCCACTACCAGTTTCTCGCCAGCCTGGGCCAGACCGGCAGCCAGGGCAGCCGCCAGTGCGGTGAACAACAGAACCTTTTTCATGCAGTGTCCTTATGAGTCGTGAGTGACGACGGCTTTTGTAATGAAGGTGCCAGCGAAGTGCTATCTCTGGCGTGGAGCGGACAATACCGGGATTTTTTATGCCTTAACAATATCTTTTATTCACGTTGATATTCCATTTTGCTCATACAGGAGCGGACCGCTCTAGCCCGCACCCGGGGCACTCCACAAGCCCCTGTAGCCGCTGCCGCAGGCTGCGAACGACCGGAACGGTCGCGGCGATTTGGTTGACGCAGGAGGGCCTTCGGCCCTATCGCAGCCTGCGGCAGCGGCTACAGGGGCGGGAGCGTGATCAGATCACACCATGTTGCTTAAGAAGGTGCTTCAGCGCCTGCAACTCGGCGGCGGAACCGTCCGCGATCAAGCCCTTCAATTGTTGATCCACCCGTTCCAGCCGCGACAGCTGTGGCGGCAGGTTCAGGTGCTCCGGCAGGATCTCCTCGCCACTGCTGACCAGCAGGGCAAAGTGGATGACGTTCTCCAGCTCGCGGGTGTTGCCCGGCCAGCTGTACTGCTCCAGCACCTGCTGGGCGGCTTCGCTGATCAGCGGCACCGGCAGGTCCAGGCGCTGGCTGTAGATACCGAGGAAATACTCGGCCAACGACAGGATGTCGCCGACCCGCTCGCGCAGCGCCGGCAGCTCCAGGTGGCCCTCGCCCAGGTAGTGATACAGCCGCTCATGGAACTTGCCCGCCGCCACCGCCTGGGCCAGGTCGATGCTGGTAGCCGCCACCAGGCGCACATCCACCGGGCTCGGCTGATGGGCGCCGACCCGGGTCACCTCATGGTTTTCCAGGGCCGCGAGCAGTTTGATCTGGATCGGCAGCGGCAAGTCGCCGATCTCGTCCAGGTACAGGGTGCCGCCATTGGCCGAACCGAACCAGCCGGCGCGGCTGCTGGCCGAACCGCTGAAAGTACCGGCAGCGTAGCCGAACAGTTCGGCGTCGGCGTAGGCCTTGCTGATGGCGCCGCAGTTGACCGACACGAACAGGCCGCTGCGGTCGCTGGCGCGGTGGATATGCCGGGCCAGCAGCTCCTTGCCGCTGCCGGTTTCGCCGCGGATCAACACCGAGATCGCCCGTGGCGCCAGCTGTTCCAGCTCCTGGCGCAACTGCCGCGAACGGGGATCGACGAACACCAGCGCCTTGGCGCGGATACTCAGCGGGCTTTTTTCAGCATCGGGAAAGGTCAACAGCGGCTGACCGAAAGACTCATGCAGGCTCATGGCAGACTCCCGCCCAAATCCGCTGGCAGGCGGGGGCGTTTAACAAAAAGAAAAAATCAGGCGCGGCGCAGGGAATGCTGTTCCATGCGGTTTTGCAGGCGGTAGAGATAAGCGAAACCCTGCTCCCAGCGCTGGTGACCGGACTTGACGTTGATATGCCCGGCACCGGACAGGATCCCCGCCTCCGCGCCCCAGTGGCGGGCCAGTTCCAGGGCACGCGGCGCACTGATGGCGCTGTCGTTGTCGGAGCTGACCACCTGGCTCGGGAACGGCAACAGGTCGCTGGGGATCGGCGCGAAATTGCGCAGCGCCGGCGCGCAGGCCGGACGCTCGACATCCGCCGGCGCCACCAGCAACGCCCCACGCACCTGGCGCAAGGCACTGACCGGCGCATGGGCGGCCCAGTGCGCGACGGTGATGCAGCCCAGGCTGTGGGCAATCAGGATCACTGGGGTGCTGTCGGCGGCAATCGCCTCGGCCAGCGCCGCGACCCAGTCTTCGCGCCGGGGCGTCAGCCAGTCGGCCTGCTCCACCCGCGCACTGTTCGGCAGGCTGTTCTGCCAGTGGCTTTGCCAATGATCTTCTGGCGATCCTTGCCAGCCCGGCACAATCAGGTAGCGAATTGATTCGTTGCGCATGGGGGAGCTCTCCTGCGTGTCTGTTCCCGATCGAGTATAGGGACGAGAGTTATATCCGTTAAGGAATAAGAAGCTATTTATTAAGGCCCATAAAGAATATAAAGGAGAACCTGTACCCAGGCTGTACGAACGCTGGCGTTCAGGCCGGCAAACCGCAGTGCCTGCATCGCGAGCGATGCTCGCTCCTACAGTTTCGTGGCTTTTGTAGGAGCGAGCTGGCTCGCGATGGTGTCCGTCCAGGCAACCGCGCGGGGCCAAAGCGCAGGCAAAAAAAAGGCCGCACCCTGCCAAGGAGACGGCCTGAAAAGTCGTGGCTTACAACACTGGGTCAGCGGGCGGTGATCACCGACAGCCTGGTGATACCGGCACGCTCGATGGAGGCCATGGCACGGGCCACTTCGCCGTAGTTGACGCCGTCGTCCGCCTGCAACTGCACGCGCACTTGCGGGTCCTTGGCCTTGGCCGCCTGAAGATGGGTTTCCAAAAGATCCGGCTGGATCTCGTCCTTGTTGATAAAGAGTTTGCCGGCGCCGTCGATGCTCACCACCAGCGGGTCCTTCTGCTCCACCGGCGCCACGGCCTCGGTCTTGGGCAGGTTGATCGGAATCGCATTGGTCAGCAGCGGCGCGGTGACGATGAACACCACCAGCAGTACCAGCATCACGTCCACCAACGGCGTGACATTGATCTCGCTCAGTACCTCATCGCTGTCCTGGGTCGAGAAGGCCATGTCAGGACGCCTCCTTCACTTTCTGTACGCCACCCTGGGCCACGGCCTTGTGCGCGGTCGGGTGGATCAGCACGCGGAACGAACTCTTCTGCGCCAGGCTGTAGAAGTCATGGGCGAAGTCATCGAGGTCGGCGGCGGTCAGCTTCAGGCGCCGCAGGAAATAGTTGTAAACCAGCACCGCCGGCACCGCGACGGCGATCCCCACGCCGGTGGCGACCAGCGCCGCACCAATCGGCCCGGCCACGGTTTCCAGGCTCGCCGAGCCCGCCGCGCTGATACCTTTCAGGGCTTCCATGATCCCCCACACGGTGCCGAACAGGCCGATGAAGGGCGAGGTGCTGCCGATACTGGCGACCACCGCCAGGCCGGTTTCCAGCGAACGCCGCTCACGGACGATCTGCTGGCGCAGGGCGCGCTCCAGGCGGTCCTGATGATTGATCGCCTGGCTCAGGTCCGCTGCGTGCGCGGTGTCGCCGACCTGGATCGCCGCGTAGCCGGCCTGGGCCACGCGAGCGGCGGCGCCGGGCTGGGTTTCGCTGAGTTCGGCCGCCGAGTCGAGGCTGGAGGCGGCCCAGAACTGTTTATGGAACTTGCGATCCTGGGCCTTGAGGCGGGCGAACTGCGCGCCCTTGAGCAGGGCCAGGCCCCAGGTGGCCACGGAAAAGACCGCCAGCAGCCAGATCACCGCGCTTTCGATGGATTCGAGTGGAGATGCCAATAACGTCATGTTCTTTTCCCTCTGTATGACCCTTGTAAGAGCGAGCGTGCTCGCGATAGCGCCTGGCGCAGGCTCAATGAATCTTGAAATCGATGGGTACGCTGACCCAGCCGTCCTGGGCGACATCACCCTGCTTGGCCGGCACGAAACTCCAGCGCTTGACTGCCGATAACGCCGCGTCATCGAGCGGCTGGCGACCGCTGCTTTTCTGGATCTGGATCTCGCCGGGCTTGCCGCTGGCCAGTACATGCACCCGCAGCAACACCGTGCCTTCCCAACCGCGACGCAGGGCCAGCGACGGGTATTCCGGCGCCGGGTTCTTCAGGTACGCGGCATTCGCCGAAGCCGCGGTCACGGGCACCGGGGCCGGTGGCGCGGGCGGTGCCGGAGTGGCGACAGGCGCGGCCGGTTGTGGCGGCGCGGGCTGTTGCTGGACCGGTTTGGGCTCAGGCTTGGGGAGCGGTTTCGGCTTGGGTTGCGGCTTGGGAATCGGCTTGGGCGGTGGCGGCTTGACCGCCAGTTCGTCCTCCACCGGCGGCGGTGGCTCCACCACCGGCTGTACCGGTTGCGGTGGCGGCGACTCGACCAGCGGCGGCGCCGGCCGGGAAAACTCGATGGTCATCGGCGGAATTTCCGGTGGCACGATCGGCAATACCGGGGTCGGCTTCTGGCTGATCCAGTAGATCACCGCACCGTGCAACAGCAGGGCAATCACCCCGAGCGCAATCGCCTCGCGCCGCCGCAGCCCGGCCTTGGGTGCCTTCTGCAAGCGCAACTGGCCCAGCGGCAAGCGATGCGGCCGGCCGAGGTCGACCAAATCGCCGCTCGGCGCCTGGCGCCACAGCACCTCATGTGCCCTGGCGGCGGTCTGGACATTGCCCATTGATTAACTCCCTGCAGTCTTTTGCGAATAACCCGACCCGCACCTGCGAACTCCCTCGGAGCAGCGTCGAGGGCTGAATGATTGGCGCCAGACACTTATCTCCGAAAGTAATTTTTAAAGTTATAAATAGATCAAAAGTGAATATTGAAACCTGAGTTTTCGCGCAAAACCGCGCCAATCAAGGGCTGCAGCGGTACGCCTCGGAAGGCATGCTTTTCAGGTATTAGAAATATTCGCCAAAGGCATTAAAAACATCCTTAAAGACTTGGCGAACACACCGCCGTGATCCGCGAAACAGGATCAGGAAAGATCAGAAAGAGGAAAAAGCGCTAACGGCGGGCGAAACTAGGCAGAAAGGTCAAAAGTCCAAAAAATTATTTAAAGCAATAGAAGTTCAAGAATATAAAACGGCTCGATCGTTAAAATCGAGCCGTTATCCATACAACGAATTTCCCTGGGATATTACTGCTTGAGGAATTCGCCACTCAGGCCGACCACATCACCGCTGAAGTTGGTACGCCCGCCCGAAGCCCGCAGCCGCGCGTAATTGTGATCTGGCGAGAACAGTGCCCAAGCCTGATAGCCATAGCCGTCGTTATAGGCGGAAAAACTGATGATGGTGGGCTGGCCGGTGCTGTTCTGGAAATGGTAGTGACCGGTGACGCTGTACTTCACACCCGCCTGGGTGAGCTCGCCGCTGAAGGAGCCGTTGGAGTCGTTACCGTCGGTCACGACCAGCCGGGCGTCGGCGTTGGAGTTTACGTAAGTTCCATTAATGCTCGACATGATGCGGTTTCCTTATGTCGTTGAAGTATCGTCCAATGAACGTGAGTTTCTCCTGAAGACTCACAACAAGCAGCATGGTCGGCAATTAAAAGTCTGTCCACGGCGAACAGCACTTCTTATTCGACGAAATTGCTATATCCCTCATCCGTTGATGACATAACTGATTTCTCAACTAACAGCCGTTATACCCAATGGCAATTACCCGTACTCAAACCTTCAGTGCCTGGCTCTCGCACAGCGCCAGCAACTGGTTCTCCAGGGCCTTGCCAGCGCGGCTCAACCCGCTGCGGCCATACAGCGCCAGGCGCACGCCCTGGATGTCCGGCAAGCCGCTGGCGCCATCGAGCACGCGGTGCCCGGCGGCCACCACTCGCACCGGCAGCAGGCTGATGCCCAACCCCGCCGCCACCGCCGAGCAGACGCTGGCCAGGCTGGCGCTGGAGTAGCCGATGCGCCAGCGCCAGCCGCCGACTTCGAGGTGATGGAGCATTTCATGGCGATACAGCCCGCCCACCGGGAAGGCCACCAGCGGCAACGGATCGCGGCCAAAGGCCGGGGTGGTGCGGCTGTCGACCCAGCACAGGGGTTCCGGCCACGACGCCAGGCAGTCGTCGCTGGCGCCCATCTGCTTGACCAGCAACAGGTCGAATTCGCCGCGTCGATAGAGTCGGGTCAACTCCGGGCCCAACCCGCTGGTGACCTCCAGGCGCACGCCGGGATGCTCCTGGCCAAAGCGCGACAACAATGGCATCAGCCGCTCGGCGGCGAAGTCTTCCGGCACCCCGAGGCGCAGCACGCCTTCGCTCTGCTGGTGCAGCAAGACATCGCTGGCCTCTTCGTTGAGGGCCAGGATGCGCCGCGCATAGCCCAGCAGACGCTCGCCCTCGGCGGTGGCCACCACCCGGCGCTGGTCGCGGTCGAGCAACTGGCAGTCCAGGCTCTCCTCCAGCCGACGCACCTGCTGGCTGACAGTGGACTGGGTGAGGTGCAGGCGCTCGGCGGCGCGGGTGAAGTTGGCGCAGTCGACGACGGCGACAAAGCTGCGCAGCAGCACAGGATCGAACATGGCAGCACCATTCTCAATGCCACTGATTGGCATGGTTATATTTAATTTCAGAATACATCAGGGCCTGACCATACTCGGCGTTCATTTACCGCACAGGGAGCCTGATGCCATGCGTTACCTGTCTTGCAAACACGCTGTCCTGGCAGTCTGTCTGTTCGTGGTGGGGGTGGTGATGGCAAAGGATAACGAGCTGCTCGAGGCGGTCCGCGACGGGCAGTTGCCCAAGGTCCAGGCGCTGCTCCGACAAGGCGTGGACGTCAACGTGCGCGGCCTGGACGGCAGCAGCCCGTTGCTGCTCGCCACCGCCGCCAACCAGGTCGAGATCGCCCGGGCGCTGATCGAGGCCGGCGCCGACGTCAACCAGAAGAACCTGATCCACGACAGCCCTTACCTGCTGGCCGGCGCCAGCGGGCGTAATGCCATCCTGCAACTGACCCTGGCCCACGGCGCCGACCTGAAAAGCACCAACCGCTACGGCGGTACTGCGCTGATCCCGGCCTGCGAGCGTGGGCATGTCGACACCGTGCGCCTGCTGATCGCGGCCGGCGTCGACCTCGACCACGTCAATCGCCTGGGCTGGACCTGCCTGATGGAAGCCATAGTGCTGGCCGATGGCGGCCCGGCGCACCAGCAGATAGTCGCCCAGTTGATCGCCGCCGGCGCCGACCTGAACCTGCCGGACAACGCTGGCCTGAGCCCTCTGCAACAGGCGGAAAAACGCGGCCAGACCGCCATCGCCAAACTGCTGCGGGACGCCGGCGCGTCCTGATGTGTGCCTCAAGGAGCTCCCATGAAAGACGATCAGGATTACCTGCAACGCGCCGTCGAACTGGCCCGGCAGAATGTCGCGGCCGGCGGCCGGCCGTTTGGCGCGGTGCTGGTGCGCGACGGCCAGGTGCTGGCCGAGGCGGTCAACCAGCTCCACCTGAGCCAGGACCCCACCGCCCACGCCGAACTGTTGGCCATCCGGGTCGCCAGCCAGCGGCTCGGGCCACGCCTGGACGGCTGCGTGATCTATGCCAGCGGCCAGCCCTGCCCCATGTGTTTGAGCGCCATGTACCTGTGCGGTGTGGCGCGCGCGGTGTTCGCCGCGGACAACGCCAGCGCCGCGCCCTTCGGCCTGTCCACGGCGGCGATCTACGAGCAACTGGCCCAGCCGTTGGCGGCGCAGCGCTTGCCGGTGCAGCACCTGCCGCAAGTGGCGATGAACGAGATCTACCGCGACTGGCAGGCGCGCCATGCCGCTCGCTGAGTCGCGCCTGCGCCGCCTCGGCGGCTGGGCCCTGTTGATCGCCCTGGGGCTCAACCTGCGGCCGATCATCAGCTCCATCAGCCCGCTGCTGATGGAGATTCGTGGCGCCACCGGCATGGGCTTCCAGAGCAGTGCCTGGCTCACCAGCCTGCCGGTGGTCTGCATGGGCCTGGTGGCCTTGCTCGGGGTGCGCCTGGAGTCCCGCCTGGGAGAACGGCGCGGCGTCGCCCTCGGCCTGTTGATGATCCTCTGCGCCTGCCTGGCGCGGTTGCTCTGCGACCAGGCCGGCGCCCTGCTCGCCACGGCCCTGCTCGGCGGTGCCGGCGTGGCCTTGATCCAGGCGCTGGTGCCGGCGCTGATCAAACGCCAATTCCAGCAACGGGTAGCCCTGGCCATGGGCATTTATTCGGCTTCGCTGATGGGCGGCGGCGGCCTCGCGGCGCTGCTCAGCCCGCATGTCGCCACACACTTCGCCCATTGGCAGGCCGGGCTCGGCGTGTGGTTGCTGCCGGCGCTGGCGGCCCTGCTGCTGTGGTGGCTGCTGCCGTTCGCCAGGCCGGGCCAGCACCCCGAAACGCCCTCCAGCAGTCTGTGGCGCAACCGTCGGGCCTGGTTGCTGGCGCTGTACTTCGGCCTGGTCAACTGCGGCTACATGAGCATGGTCGCCTGGCTGCCGGCCTATTACCTGCAACTGGGCTGGAGCGCGACCCAGAGCGGCTCGCTGCTGGCGTTCATGACCCTCTTCCAGGTCATTGCCGCGCTGTCGATGCCCGCCCTGGCGCAGCGCCAGAGCGACCGCCGGCCACTGCTCGCCATCAGCCTGAGCGCCCAGGCCCTGGGCTTCGGCGGCCTGGTGTTGTGGCCGCTACAGGCCCCGCAGCTGTGGGTGGCGCTGATCGGCTTCGGCCTCGGCGCCTGTTTTGCCCTGAGCCTGATCCTCACCCTCGACCACCGTCGCGACCCACGGCAAGCCGGGCAACTGGCGGCCTTCGTGCAAGGGGTGGGATTCCTGATCAACGCCGTGTCGCCGTGGATGACCGGCTGGCTGCGGGAGCTCACCGGCAGCTTCATCAGCGCCTGGTGGGTACTGATCCTGACCGTGCTGGCCATGCTGGTGCTGACCCGGGTATTCAGCCCCTCCAGCTACCGGGAGTCGCCGTCGACAAGCCTGGCGCCACAACCGATACCCACGGGAAGCGTCTCGACCGCGCCCTGACAAGGCCTATGGCCATCATGCGCAACTTCTTGCGCACCCGACTGTGGATAACTCTGTGAATAGATACTCGGAAGCCTGATAGACCGTGACTCATAGCCGAGTGCGCAACTTCTTGCACAGCACTGCGCAAGAAGTTGCGCACTTTCAGCGGCTTTCGCCCGGGAAATACTTTCACCGATGTTCAAAATCACCTGAAGCCTTTGATCCATAAGGCGCTTCCCGCTCCTGGCACGCTCCTTGATATCTACCTCGGCACCCAACCGGGCGATCCGTCCCACCGGGCACCTTTATTTTTTAGCAAGGAGAGCATCCATGGCAACACCAGCGTATATGTCCATCACCGGCACCAAACAAGGCCTGATCACCGCCGGTGCCTTCACCGCTGACTCCGTTGGCAACACCTACCAGGAAGGCCACGAAGACCAGGTCATGGTTCAGGGCTTCCAGCACGAAGTGATCATCCCGCGTGACCCGCAGTCCGGCCAGCCAACCGGCCAGCGCGTGCACAAACCTGTGGTCATCACCAAAGTATTCGACAAGGCTTCGCCACTGCTGCTGGCGGCCCTGACCTCCGGTGAGCGCCTGACCAAGATCGAAATCCAGTGGTACCGCACCTCCGCTGCCGGCACCCAGGAGCACTACTACACCACCACCCTGGAAGACGCGATCATCGTCGACATCAAAGACTACATGCACAACTGCCAGGACCCATCGAACTCGCACTTCACCCACCTGGAAGACGTGCACTTCACCTACCGCAAAATCACCTGGACCCACGAAGTCTCCGGTACTTCCGGTTCCGACGACTGGCGTTCCCCGGTCGCGGGCTAAGTCCGGCCGACCGTTACACCCACATCGGCCAGCTCTGCTGGTCGATGTTGTTTACGCCATAAGGGATTTCTTGCGTTCGTCGGCGCCCGGCCCCGGGCTCGACCCACGCGGCAGTACTGCACGAGGAACAAGGGATGTTCGCGCCGGCCAATCAGACTCACTTCAGCCTGACCATCGAGGGGCTTTCGAACGACCTCCAGGTCCTGTCCTTCACCGGACGGGAAGCCATCAGCCAGCCCTTTGCCTTCGAGGTCGAGCTGGTCAGCGCCCAGGCCGCCCTGGACCTGGAAAGCCTGCTGCACAAGCCGGCCTTCCTGCAGCTGGCAGCGAACGGCACCGGCATCCATGGGCAGATCTACCGCGTCGCCCAGGGCGATTCCGGCAAGCGCCTGACCCGCTACTCGGTGACCGTGCGCCCGCACCTGGCCTACCTCGCGCACCGCATCAACCAACGCATCTTCCAGAACCTCACGGTGCCGAAAATCATCGGCCAGGTCCTCGAAGAACACGGCATCCAAAGTAACGCCTACCAATTCCAGCTGGGTTCGATCTATCCCGAGCGCAACTACTGCGTGCAGTACGACGAATCGGACCTGCATTTCATCCAGCGCCTGTGCGAGGAAGAAGGGATCCACTACCACTTCCAGCACAGCGCCGACAGCCACACCATCGTCTTCGGCGACGACCAGACGGTGTTCCCGAAACTGGCGCCGGTGGCCTATCAGCAAGACTCCGGCATGGTCGCCAGCGACCCGGTGATCAAGCGCTTCGACCTGCGCCTGGAAGCCCGCACCAGCCGCACCACGCGCCGCGACTATGACTTCGAGAAACCGCGCCTGACCCTGGAGAGCGACGCCAAGAGCGAGTTCAAGCCGGACCTCGAGGACTACGACTACCCCGGCCGCTTCGTCGATCGCGAACGCGGCAAGCACCTGGCCAAGCGCGCCCTGGAACGCCATCGCAGCGACTACCAGTTGGCCGAAGGCAAGAGCGACCAGCCGCTGCTGGTCAGCGGGCATTTCCTGGCCCTGACCGCACACCCCAAGGCCAAATGGAACGACCTCTGGCTGCTCACCGAGATCGTCCACGAAGGCAAGCAGCCGCAGGTGCTGGAAGAGTCGGTGACCAGCGACACCACCGCCCTGAAGGACGACTTCCACCAGGGCTACCGCAACCGCTTCCAGGCCACGCCCTGGGACGTGCCCAACCGCCCGCCGCTGCTGCATCCGAAGCCGCGCATCCTCGGCAGCCAGAGCGCGGTGGTCACCGGGCCCAAGGGCGAAGAGATCCACTGCGACCCGTACGGCCGGGTCAAGGTGCAGTTCCACTGGGACCGCGAAGGCCAGTCGGACGACAAGACCAGCTGCTGGCTGCGCGTGTCCTCGGCCTGGGCCGGCGCCCAGTACGGCGGCATCGCCATCCCGCGGATCGGCATGGAAGTGCTGGTGACCTTCCTCGAGGGCGACCCCGACCAGCCCTTGATCAGCGGCTGCCTGTACCACAAGGAAAACGTCGTCCCCTACGAGTTGCCGGCGAACAAGACCCGCAGCACCTTCAAGACCCTCAGCTCCCCCGGTGGTGGCGGCTATAACGAGCTGCGCATCGAGGACAAGAAGGGCCAGGAACAGATCTTCCTGCACGCCCAGCGCGACTGGGACGAGAACGTCGAGCACGACCAGAAGATCCGCGTCGGCAACGAACGCCACGACACGGTCGAGGCCAACAGCTACAGCGAGTTCAAGGCCGAGGAACACCACACCGTGCACGCCGACCGCAAGGTCGAAGCCCGCGCCAGCGACCACCTCACCGTCGGCGCCAACCAGCACATCAAGATCGGCACCGGGCAGTTCATCGAAGCCGGCCAGGAGATCCACCTCAATGCCGGGGTGAAAGTGGTGCTCGAAGCCGGCAGCGAACTGACCCTCAAGGGCGGCGGCAGCTTCGTCAAACTCGACGCCGGTGGCGTGACCATCAGCGGCCCGCAGGTCAAGGTCAACTCCGGCGGCGGCCCGGGCAGCGGCTCCGGCGCCGCGCCGCTGATGCCCGGCGTGTTGAAGCAGGCCGACGCCGACAAGGCCGGCGCCCTGCTGACCCCGGCGCAAATCAACACCCTCAAACGCAACGCGCCTTTCTGCGAAGAGTGCGAAAAGTGCAAGGACGGTGCCTGTGCCATCTAATCGCCTGACACCCCAAGCCTGGCTCGCCCAGCAGCCACTGCACGCCGACGAACGCCTGTACCTGATGATCAGCAACGCCAGCGACGCCGGCCCGCTCAAGGATTTCTACCAGACCCAGGGCGCCAGCGGCCTGACCCCGATCTGGAACGGCACCCCCTACGCCGACTGGCAGCCGGTGATGCCCTACCTCGCCGAACTCAAGCCTAACGCCCCCTTCCTCGACTGGATCGCCAGCACCGACGCCGACGACTGGGGTTGGCTGGCCGTCTCCAGTTGCGAACCGGACGTGGTATTCGAACACCTGCGCAGCCTGACCCAGGTGAAGATGCCAGATGGGGCAGAAGTGTTTTTCAGGTTTTGGGATGGGCGGCATATCTATCCGATTCTGGAAGGGTTGGGCGAAGACGCCCCGCAAGTCCTGCCCATATTCGACCGCTACCTGATCAATGGCCGGGCATTGAGTACTGGCCAAGGCGTAGTCAAGCCACCCAAACCATTCCCCTGGTGGGAAGTGCCGGAAGTGCTGATCAAGAAGCTCGCCGAGGACGACCCGAGCACAGTGATTGACAACATGATGCAGTGGCTGCTGGAAGACCACGCCGAGCTGTATTTCTCGTTCCCCGAATCCAACCTGCGGCAGAAGGTCACGCGTTTCGTAAAACGCACCCCGCTCACGGAAGAAAACTACACCGGGCTATTGAAAGCCCACTTGGAAAATGAGGTGGTTGCATGAGCATTTTGTTGGGTGAATTCGCCATCAACCTGACGGCTAAACAACCGGATGCTCAAGCCATCATCCGCGATTTCAAGAAATGCCTGGCCGACTACCGTGCCCACGCCGAAGCCTGGTACGGCGGCGTGCTGGACGCCGAACAGCAGTTCCAGGTCGGCGACGAAGTAGCCACCCAGGACAAGGACAGCAAAAGCAGCGCCGACCTTTACGCGAACTGCCCGGCCAACGGCAAGCTCAAGCTGGTGCACAGTTTTGAATCTGCGCGTTTTGTGCCGATCGGTAATACGCCGGTACGCCTGGTGCCGGTGGTCGACGGCATGCTGTACGGCAAGAACGAAGCCGGTGCTGCCATCAACGTCACCATCGGCCCCAGCGGCATCAAGGAAGTCACGGGGCTCAAGCCCAACCAGCAATACAAGATCACCTTCTTCCCCAACCCGACCCGGGCGCAGATCGACTCGCTGTTCAACTCCTATCAGGGCGTGATCGGCGACTTGAGCGGCTGGCTACAAACCGAATGGAGCACCGACTTCCTGCCGCTGTGGCAGGCCCATAGCAGTGCGTCCATAGGCGGTCGGGCGATGCAACAACTGGAGGCGGCGTGGAAAGGTTTCCTCAAGGCAATCATGGGTTTGTGGGGCGATATCAAAAGCCTCTACAACCTGGTGGCCCATCCTCGGGAAAACTACCAGAAGCTGAAGAAGTTCTTCACCGAGGAGGAAATCAAAAAGATCTACAACGCCTCGAAAGACGCCATCCACACCGCTTTGCTGATTGCCAGCGACGAGCCACTGATGTGGATCTACGTGGCAGCGATTGTCGCCTGGGTGAAGATGCTGCCACCGCAAACCTGCATGGAAGTGTTGGCCGAACTGACCACTGAAGTGCTGCTGAACATCCTGATCGGTATTGTGCTCACCGGCGGTATTGGTCTGGCCGTGCGGGTCGGCACCAAGGCACTCAAGGCTACGCAAAACAGCGGCAAAGTGCTGAAGCTGATCGAAGACTTCACTTCCCTGCTGATGAAAACCAGCAAGAAGAACGCAGCCGGTCACACTGAAACGGCCAGGCCTTTGCTGCTCAATGGCAACGCGGCGTTGAACCCCGGTCGCAAGGCCAGCGTAGAGATCGCCCCGCCCAAACCCGCAGCAACGGCTACAGCCCCCAAGCAGAAGCCGAAAGTCTCGGGCGGCACCGTGGAAACCGATGCGCAGATCCAGGCGCGCGGCAAGAAACAAGCCACCACCCGGGCCGAGCAGAAAGAGCCTGTCAGTGACGCCCCCAAGCAGTCTACAAACCCGGCGGATAAACCAGCGCAGTGCACAAAAAACACTCGCTGCGAAGGCGACCCCATCTCGATGGTCACTGGTGAGGAACTGCTGACCCTCACCGACGGAGAACTCGATGGCCTGCTGCCCCTGGAATGGACGCGTCTGTATCGCACCAGCGCGGTGGAAATCGACAATCGCCTGGGCTTCGGCTGGAGCCACTCGCTGTCCCATCGTTTGCAAATCAACGATGAAGACGTGCTGTGGACCGATAATGAAAACCGCCAGACCCACTTCCCGATGCCGACCGAACAGCGTCCGGCCATTACCAATAGCCTGGCCGAGGCCGCGATTTTCCTGGGCGATGCTCCGGGCGAACTGATCCTGACTCAGGCCGGGCAAGGCGCGCGCTTCTATCACTTCCGTGCCGGGCGCCTGACCACCATCAGCGATGCCTATGGCAACCAGCTGCACGTCAGCTACGACCTGGTCGACCGCATCCAGCGCATTGATAATGGCGCAGGTCGCTCCCTGTTTTTGCGTTACGACGACCGCCATATCGCTGCAGTCGACTATCAGCAGCAGCGTCCCGACTACAACGAACAGGGTGAACGCCAGGATCCCTGGCTGACGGTCCAGACCCTGGTCAGCTATCAGTACAACGCACGCAATCAGTTGATCAGTGCCACCAATGCCGTGGGTGAAATAGAACGCTATCGCTATGACGAGCAGCATGTCATTCAGGAACGCCAACTGGCCGGTGGTGCGAGCTTCCGCTGGGAGTGGGAACACGAAGGCAAGGCAGCTCGTTGTATCCGCCAGTGGTCCAACCTATCGCAGATCGATGCGCGCTATTTGTGGGACGACGAAGGTACGGTCACCGTTATCAACGCCGATGGCAGCGAACAGGTCTACGTGCACGACGAGAATGCGCGGCTGATCAGCCAGACCACCCCTGACGGTGCAGAAACGCAAAAAGCCTACGATGAAAAAGGCCGCCTGATCGCCGAAAAAGACCCTCTCGGGGCCATTACCGCATACGAGTACAGCGAGGCCGGGCGCCTGATCGCCGTGATTCCTCCAGAGGACGAGTCCACCTATTACAACTACTTCGACGGTCATCTCATCGAAGTTCGACGCGGCAATGCGCAGTGGAAATACGAACGTAACGACCAGGGCGACATCACCCAACAAACCGACCCCCACGGTAACAAAACCCACTACCGCTACGACCGCCAGGGCCGCCTGCTGGAAATCAGCCACCCCGACGGCAGCCGTCATCAACTGGGCTGGAACGGCCTCGGCCAGCTACTGGAAGAACGCCTGCCCGACGGCGGCCAGCGTAAATACCGTTACGACGCTCTCGGCCGACAGATCACCCGCCAGGACGAGAGCGGCGCCATCACCCAGTACCGGTGGGACGCCGCCAACCGCCTGGCGCAGATCACCCTGCCCGGTGGTGCGACCCGGGCCTTCAGCTACAACGCCTACGGCAAAGTCACCGCCGAACGCGACGAGTTGGGCCGCATCACCCGCTACGAATACGCCGACAACCTGCACCTGGTCAGCCGCCGCATCAACCCGGACGGCAGCCAGTTGCGTTATCGCTACGACAACGCGCGCCTGCTGCTCACTGACATCGAGAACGAGCGTGGCGAGCAGTACCACCTGGATTACTACCCCAACGGCCTGATCCAGCAGGAAACCGGCTTCGACGGACGCCGCACCGCCTACGCCTACGACCTCAACGGCAACCTGCTGAAGAAAACCGAATTCGGCGACGACGGCAGCGAATTGGTCACCGAGTACCAGCGCGATGCCGCTGGCCGCCTGCTGGTGAAAACCCTGGCCGATGGCGAAGAGATTCACTACCGCTACGACGCCCTCGGGCGCCTGGTGAGTGTCGACGACGGCCACTGGCCGCTGGCTTACGAATATGACCTGCAAGACCGCCTGATCACCGAACACCAGGGCTGGGGCACCCTGCGCTACGAATACGACAAGCTCGGCCAGCTCAGCCATTGTCGCCTGCCCGATGGCAGCAAGCTCGACTACCGCCACGCACCGGGCGGGCAACTGAGCAGCATCGACCTCAACGGTTCGCGCCTGACCAGCCACCAGTTCAATGCCGGCCGCGAACAGAAACGCCAGCAGGGCCTGCTGCTCAGCCAGTACCAGTACGACGAGCAAGGCCGCCTGCAGGCCCACAGCGTCAGCCAGCAACAGCACGGCCAGCACCGCAACCTCTACCGCCGCGCCTATGCCTACGACGCCAACGGCAACCTCGCCGGCATCGACGACAGCCGCAAGGGCAACCTGCGTTATCACTACGACCCGCTGGATCGGTTGATCAACGTACGGGGTGCAACACCAGAGAGCTTCGCCCACGACCCAGCCGGTAACCTGCTCGGTCAAGGCGACCAGCCCGCGGCCAACCTGGCCAACGTCAAAGGTAACCGCCTGCTGATGCAAGGCGACCGTCACTACGACTACGACGCCTTCGGCAACCTCAGCCGCGAACGCCGCGGCGCAGGCCAGAAGCTGGTCACCGAATATCAGTACGACTGCCAGCACCGGCTGATTGGCGTCAGCTTGCCGGGTGGCAGCACCGCCACCTACCAGTACGACGCCTTCGGCCGCCGCATCGCCAAGACCGTCGATGGCCGCACCACCGAGTTCCTATGGCAAGGCGAACAACTGATCGCCGAGAGCGCTGAAAATCGCTACCGCACTTATATCTATGAACCCGGCACCTTCCGTCCGCTGGCCATGCTTGATGGCGAAGGCCCGACCCAGGCCACGCCGTTCTACTACCAGCTCGACCACTTGGGTACGCCGCAGGAGCTGACCGCCTATAGCGGCGAGATCATGTGGTCGGCGAAGTACCGCGCTTACGGCAATCTGGCCGCGCTGGACGTTTCCGAAATCGACAATCCGCTGCGCTTCCAGGGGCAGTATTTCGATACGGAAACCGGACTGCACTACAACCGCCATCGCTACTACAATCCAAGCTCTGGACGGTTCTTGACGCCGGACCCGATCAAGTTGGCGGGTGGGCTGAACAACTACCAGTACGTGCCTAACCCTACGGGGTGGGTGGATCCGTTGGGACTGAGCTGCCTAGGACAGGGCGGTGGTAAATCAGGAGGCCCGGAAAATCCTGCAGCTAAGGCGGCAGCGAATGAAGGGGCTCCAAAAGCTCCTGCTCCTCAAATGACAGCGGAACAGCGGCGAGCAAGAATTGAGGAACTGTCTGAGGCAAATGCGAAGCGACGGGTTCAGGAGTTTGAAACCAAGTACGACATGCACACTATCGGAAAGCATGGGCCAGATATCCCTGATGCCGTAATGAAGCAAAGAGCAATTGATGGAACCGATCCCATTACTGGCAGAAGAGGCAGAAGAAATTCAAGCTCTCAGTTCAATAGCTGGAAACTGCAAATGCATGCGATCAACGAAGCCACTACCCGAGTGAAACGTGGTTTGCCTGCTCATACAGGAGTTGATGCAAATGATAACCCTATAGTCAGAATTGAACAGCCGGGCTCTGGCAAAGGTTATAAACCAAACAGACGAGATGAGCAGAATCCAATCCGGGTCGACCCGATGAATGGTGCTGAAATAAAGTTTGACCCGGACGATCCGAGCCGGCCTTATACCGCATTCCCAACAAAGGAGAGATAAGTTGCTAAAACATCCTTTTCTAAATATCCCTTACAACCCACAACTATCCGTTCTCCTCAGAGGGATAGAGATTTATGATCGCGAACATACTCTTGGCGAGGAGTTACAAGAATACAATCCAAACGACATCGAAGATAGAGAAAAAATCATAAACCTCTATATACTTCCGGCATTGAACTACCTATCTTATAGACACAAATTTACTCTATTAGAAAAACTAAAAACCGAACTGAAAAACGAAAATACAGATTTTAGCGCTCTATTTGAGAGTGACTACGACGACCCTAAAACCATTGCATGGGATGAAGCGGACATAATAAATGCACGCGGTTTCTTTGAAAGAATCCTTTCAAATGCAGAAATAATATGGCATGAAGAACTAAAAAAAGCAGCATCGGAAGACCAGTCCGAATGGTGATTAGAATATAAGAGCAAACAAATCAAGCTAACACACCATTAAAATCAATCAAAAAATCGAAATTCTCGACGATACATTCTTCCTTAAAAAACCATAATACATATTTAAAACATGCTAAAAGATGAAAAATCCGACACTCCCTATACTCCCACACCATCCTATTTCCTAGGAGGATTTGATATCTATGATAGAGAAGAAACACTAGGTGTCGAGCTTGAAAAATACAATCCGGAAGACCCAAATGAACGCATAAAACTTATCGAGCGCTACTGCCTAGATAGATATAAACATTTATCACACAGGCATAAATTTCTTCTTTTAAAATCATTAGAGTCTGCGCTACTGGATAGAAACTACGACTTTGGGCAATTACTTGAAGACACTCCAGAAGAGCACTCTTCACTGCCATATGGCTGGGATGAGATGCAGAACCCAAGAGGTTTTTTTGAAGAAATATTCAGACTAGCAAGTTTACACTGGAAGGAAGATCTTGCTAAGGCAAGCCTTGAAAACCCATTAGAATGGTAATCAAAAGTAAAAAAGCCACTGCTTATCCGCTTGCAACTATCAGACCTAAAATTAGGGATAACTCATTCAATCGTGCACTCCAGACAAAGTGCATGACACTATTAGGTAATTAGTAAGCCGTATCACGCCATTTCTCCTGAAGCATTCCTACAACAGTCAAAGAATTTTCCTACAGCCAACATCGACTTCCATTAACTTGTGCCAAGGCATCCGTCTAGATAGCATCTTTAAGTCGCTGCGAAATCAGCGGTCGGATGTGGAAGTCCGTTCTATAGCTAAAGGCGCTAAAGCGTCCAAAAACACATGTAGGCATTTTCTTGCTCCTACATTATTGTGTTGCGGCCGCTGTGCGCGGGGCACCTTCGGGTGCGCCGGGTTCCTTTAGCCCCGGTCTTCCACACCCGCGTACAGCTGCCACCCTCATGTGGAAGTGAGAAGGCAGTTCATCGAATTGCTAAAGGAGCTTCACCATGAATCGATATATGCCCATCACCGGCATCGACAACAATTTTCCCTCGCTACTGATTGATACTCAGGCAGCTGTGGACGTGCTGCATGACACTGCCGCATACCGCATTCGATGCGTCACCCAACTACTTGAAACAATTTCTCTAACCGAAAACTTCAACAGCGACCCGCTACTGCTACAAGATTTGTCGCGAGTGATCGTCATCCCACTCCGCGACGGCTGCGACCTGATGGATGTCATTGGTCGCAGATTGCGGGATCAAGTTCTAAACGTTTAAGCCTGTTCTTTAAAAATCAATAATGTCCTGTCAGCGCAGCGTGACGACCTGCGCTGGCTTCTGACGCTGGCCAGCGTAAGTACCGCTACGACGCTCTCGGCCGCCTAAGGAGGGGGGTTAATCATGACAGCACTCTGTACGATCGCTGTAGTGAACAAGAGGTTCTTCTGAAAGGCCCTCGCGAGGGCTATATCGAGGTGTTCAAACCATGAAGTTACTCGCCCTGCTAAAAGACAACTTTACTTTCTCAGAAGATTTAAATATTTCCACTGAAGAAATTAGCAATAAAATCAATGAAGATTTTTCTTATAAAAATGATTACACAATCAAGAAAACAAGTCAGATATACAGCGATGAAGTATGCATACAAAAAAATATAGCCGACAGTTCAGGCATGCAAATGCCAGGATTCAAAGAGCTTATAAACGAACTTAAGAAAAAACCACCCACTGCAACTATTTCTATGCGATTCATTGATAGTAGCAGCTGGTCCGGCAGAGTTTTTTTTGATGAAAAAAATAAATTTGTCGGCCTAATACTAGGCAAAAAGCAAAATAAAAACTGGATAACTCCCCCAGACTGGGATGGAACTGAGGAAATGCTAAGAAAGTATAATACTGAAAACAAGTGACCTAGCATTAAAGCAGCCATTGGTCAGGATATCCCCTTACATCCTTTGCAGAATTCCCCTACAACCAGCATCGATTTACACAACTTGTATGGGACACACCCACAAGATAGGATCTTCAAGTCGTTGCAAAATCAGCGACAAGGGTGTGGAAGCCCTTTGAGATCCAAGTGAAAGAACCTCCGTTAAGCATGTTTTTACATGCTGTTAAATTATGGCGGTTGTATGCGGGGCACTTTCGAGTGCGCCGGGTTCCTGGATCCTCGGTCTTCCACACCCGTGTACAACTGCCACCCCTCATGTGGAAGTGATGCAGGCAGTTTCTGAAACTGACCCAGGAAGATCATCTATGTCTCGCTACATGCCCATCACAGGAATCGACAACAACTTTCCTTCGCTACTGATCGACACACAAGCCCCCGTCGATGTGCTGCATGACACCGCCGCATACCGCATCCGATGCGTAACCCGGCTACTCGAAACAATTTCTCTAACTGAAAACTTCAACAGCGACCCACTACTGCTACAAGACTTGTCGCGAGTAATCGCCATCCCACTCCGCGACGGCTGCGACCTGATGGATGTCATCGGCCGCAGATTGCAGGATCAAGTCCTGAACGCCTAAACCAACCGGGCGACGTAGTCGTCGCCCACTTTTTAGCAATCGCATCAAACAGAAAAACACTGCATTTTAAAAATCAGCAACGTCCTATAGCCTTACGATGCCGCCGGCCAAAAACTAACTCCCTCAAGCGGAAAAACCATCATGTTAACCGTCCCATTCACTGATTTACCTTATCAACCTACGATTGCATCTCTCTTGGCTGGCATAGATACAGAATACAAAAATGAAAACTATAAAATTGCGCTATTAAAACTTGACCCAAACAACCATAGCGATAGAAAAACAATAATCACCGATTACATATTACATCATCAAAACCACCTTACATACCGACACAAATTAGTTTTAATCGAAGAACTGAAAAAAACAATCACAGAAAAGGAGTACGACTTCAACTCTCTATTTGAGTACAACTATGACACCGAGGAATATTCCTCCTCACCATGGCCCGCAAACGAGATCATCACACCTCGGAGTTTTTTTGAGGATATTCTTAATACTGCACAGATTGTCTGGAATGACGACCTCGTAAAAGCTGCACTAGAAGATAGATCTACATGGTGAAAAGTTTCGCACTAACCTTCAACATATTAGTTCACCATAAGCACATGTCCCTCACAACGTTTTTATGCAAGGTAAAGAACTGGATGAAAAAAACCTACAGAGAATTTGCAAACATTGGATTAGCACCAATCAACTCCCTAGAAAATACGGTTGCTGTCCTTGGAGACATTCTCAATATAAATTTCATTAAAGACAATGAAGGAATATATGAAGAATACCCAGCTTTTCTAGCTAGCACGCAAACTCTCAGGTATGTCATTTTAGGGGTTCCATCTCCTGAAGAGGATTTGCGCGACACACCCTCCAATGAGTTCAACCTAATAGTTAGCTCCATAGACGCTGACCCAGACCTTCCAGAAGTTGATATGTCAGAACAGCTAATAAAAACACTAATAAAACATGAAGCCGTAAAATGCTGGAAGCTCAACCAAACCTAAAGTCTTTCTTGTAAAACTTCAAAAATACGTATCAAGCGCGGAATAAGGAACCAAGAAGGCAGGCCTTACAATGAAAATTAACTCCAAAGGAGCCTGATCAGCACTAGAGAATCGACTACCGAAAAGCTTCGCTGCCAGCCCCCCATCAAAGCGCTCTCCCAGCGACAAAAAACCGCAACCACCTCCCCCGCCAAACCCGTCATGCTCCCTCCCCCTGCGATCACACCCGGCGGGCACATTAACCTGCCGTAAACCCGGCAACCCGTACCCTCACCCCCACTGCCCATTTGTTTATTTCCCCATTCATCCGTTTAATCCCTATCCACCCCCCGCAACACAACGAAGACCCTCATGACTCGATACCTGCTTTACCCCCTCCTCCTGTTGTCTACCCTGATGACCGGCTGCGCGACGCAGCTCGGGGTGGCGCTCAATGGCACGCCGGATCCGGACTATGCCTTCGACCGGCAGGCGCCGGTGTTGGTGACGGTTACCCAGGGCAATGACGAGCATGCGCTCAATGCCCGGTATTACCTGCGCGACATGGTCAGTGCGATGAAGGACCAGGGGTTCCGCGAGGTGTTCACCGAGGCGACGCTGCCGAAGAAACATGCGCCGATCAAGATGACGGTGACCCTGGATATCGAGAGCAAGCAGGTGACGTATCGCTATACCGCCACCGAGTACGGGCAGGTGCCGACCAGCACTTCCACGGTGTGCAAGGATGGCAAGAAAAAGGACAAGCTGGTCTGCACCAGTACGCCCAATACCAGTTATGGCCCGGTGGGTACTTCGGAGCGCACCGGTTATGCCAGGCTGACCACCTTTACCGTGACCGCCCGGGACGAGGCCAGCAAGCGGGCAGTGTATCTGCTGCGGGCGTCGTCGCAGAACGACGATTGCCAGGACGGCAAGGTCGAGGCCTTTGTGGTTGAGCAGGGTTTGCAGAACCTGGATTTCCGCGACCGGGTGCAGCGCAGTTACAAGGTGACCATGCCTGACAGCTATAGCTGCAAGTAAAGCGTCTTTTGCAGGAGCGGCCGGTTGATGCTCGATTGCTCGCGATGCGGTGTGTCAGAACAGATGCTATCGCGAGCAAGCTCGCTCCTACAGGGGGAGTGGGCAGTCGGTCAGAAATCGTAGCGGCCGGTTACGCCCAGGGTCCGCGGGGTGCCGAGCAAGCCTTCGTAGCCGCCATTCCCGCCGGTCCACAGCGTGGTGTAGTAGGTCTTGTCGAAGGCGTTTTTCAGCCATAGCGATACGTCCCACTGCCCTTGCTCGTAGTTGCCGCGCAGGCCGGTGGAGAGGTTGACCACCGCATAGCTGGGGATCTGGCCGTAGTCGGAATCCTCGACGGTGCCGACCGCCTTGGAGCGGAAGGCGTAGCTGCCAGTGACGTAGGGTTCCAGGCCGTTGTCCAGGTTCCACTTGTATTCGCCGTTGGCGTTGCCGATCCATTTCGAGGCGCCGACCACCTGGTGGCCGCTGAGGTCGCAGGAGGCCGGGGCACCCGGGCGCAGGCTGACTTCGGGCGGGCATGGCGCGTCCTTGTAGGACAGGTAGCGCACGTCGTTGTAGGAGCCGTTGAAGTTCAGGGTCAGGCCACGGAGGGGGATCAGCGTGCTTTCGAATTCCACGCCCCGTGAACGCACCGAGCCGGCGTTGGTCAGGTACTGCACGCGGTTGTTGGCGTCGTAGGCGTTGGTCTGGTAGCCGTTGACCTGGGTCCAGAACAGGTTGGCGTTGAGTTGCAGGCGCTTGTCCCACAGGGTGCTCTTGAACCCCAGTTCGGCGTTGTTGGCGCGTTCGGTGCCGATCAGCAGCGAGTCGGCGCCGGCGGTGGGCGCCGAGCCGACCGCGAGGTTGACCCCGCCGGATTTCTCGCCGTGGGACAGGGTGGCGTAGCCCAGCAGATCATCGGTGAAGCGGTAGCTGAGGTTGAGCAGGCCCGAGGGGCTGGTGCTGTACTGGTTGAGGTCGCCGGAGTCGTAGGCCCCGGCCCGCCCGCGCCGCGCGGTGGCCGCGGCACCGCTCACCGCGGCGCCCCCCACCGGTGCATTGCGGGTCACCCAGGCGCTTTTTTCTTCATAGGTGCCGCGCAGGCCGGCGGTGAAGTCCAGGCGCTCGGTGAGGTGCCAGGTGCCTTGGCCGAACAGCGCGAAGCTGTCGGTGCGGATATGCCCGTTGCCGATGCTGGTGACGTTGTTCAGCGCGCCGCTCGGCGTGCCGTTCCAGATATCCGCCTCGGGTCCGTAATAGGCGAAGGTTTTGTTATCGAGGTCGGAGCCGAAGTAGTAGGCACCGAGCACGTAGTCGAAGAAACCGCCGGTCGGTGACGCCAGGCGGAACTCCTGGGACCACTGTTTATCCTCCACCGAGACCCCGGCGTTATAGCTGGCCGGCACATTGAGGCCGTCGTCGTTGCGCGGGGTGAAGTCCCACCAGCGGTAAGCGCTGACCGAGGTCAGGGTGAAGTCGTTGGGCAGGGTCCAGTTGGCCTCCAGCGAGGTGCCGCCCTGGAACACCGTGACGCGCTGGTCGTTGTCCAGGTTGACCTTGCGGTGCGTGCCGTCGACCAGGGTGGCCCCGGCCGCATTGGCCCGCGCCTGATACTGGTTGACGCCGTTGATGGTCGGCCCGGTGCTGTACAGCACCCGGGTGCCGGCGCTGGAATCCTCTTCGTTGTAGTCGCCGATCCAGCGCAGGTTGAAGCTGTCGTTGGGCATGAACAGCAGCTGGCCACGGAAGCCCTGGCGCGAGCCGCCATTCAGGTCATGGCCGTCGTGTTCGTTCTTGATATCGCCGTCGCTGCGGGTGCGATAGGCCGAAAAGCGCCCGGCCAGTTCGTCGTTCAGCGGGCCGGAAATGCTGCCCTTGGTCTGGAAGTAGCCGTCCTCGCCCACCGAGGTCTCGATGCTGCGCTCGGGGGTGAAGCTCGGCGCGCGGGTGCTGATGTTGATCACCCCGGCGGTGGTGTTCTTGCCGAACAGCGTGCCCTGGGGACCGCGCAGCACTTCCAGCTGCTCGATGTCCATCAGGTCGAACACCGCCATGCCCGGCCGCCCCAGGTAGACGTTGTCGATGTACAGCCCGACGCTGCCCTCCAGGCCGTCGCTGGCCGGGTTGTTGCCCAGCCCGCGGATCGACACGCTGGACTGGCGCGCGTGCATGTAGGCGACGTTGACGCTCGGCACCAGCTGCTGCAGATCCTGGATGCGATAGACCCGCTGGCTCTCCAAAGCCTGGCCACCGATCACGCTCATCGGCGTCGGTACGTCCTGGGCGCTCTCTTCGCGACGGCGCGCGGTCACGGTCACGGTTTCCAGCTGGCCGCTGGCGGCGGGCCGGGCAGCATTGGCCGGGGCCTCGGCGGGCGTTTCGGCATCAAAGGCATAGCCGTGTGACCAGCCGGCGCTACCGGCCAGCAGCAGGGCCAGCGGCAGGCGCTTGAGCCGTCGGGGCGAAGTGGGGGACACAAGGTGCAACGGGCTCATGGGCGGCTCCTGGGCAAAAAACAGACTGATCCGTATATTCTTTTAAGTTATTTATTTATGTTTTTAATAAGATTTACGGAATAAGAGATTGCCTTTATAAAGAGTCGACCTAATGCATAGCCAATGCATTTCCCCGATATTTTCAATGTGAAAAATGCATATCGATCTGCGCCAGCTCCGTCACTTCATCGCCCTCGCCGAGCAGCGCAGCTTTGTCGCGGCCGCGGCGGCGGTAAACCTGTCGCAATCGGCCTTCAGCCGCAGCATCCAGGCCCTGGAGCACAGCGTCGGCTGCCAGTTGGTGGATCGCGGGCGCAAGGACCTGGCACCGACCAAACAGGGGCTGGTGCTGCTCGAACATGCGCGGCGGCTGGTCAGCGGCGCGCAGCAACTGGCCAACGAGATCAGCCAGTTCAACGGCCTGGAGGCCGGCGAGCTGCGCTTCGGCTGCGGGCCGGCACCGGCGGCGGGCTTGATCCCGCGAGCCATCGGCAGCTTTATCGGGCGTTACCCCAAGGCGCGGGTGCAATTCCAGGTGGATGACTGGCAAACCCTGGGCAAACGCCTGCTCAGCGAAGAGTTCGAATTTTTCGTCGCCGACACCCGGCAGTTCGAGGCCAACCCGGATTACCTGACCCAGCGCCTGCGCCCGCGCAAATGGCATTTCTGCTGCCGCGCCGGGCATCCACTGGCCGAGCAGGAAAGCGTCAGCGCCGCCGAGCTGATGAGTTACCCGCTGGCCGCGACCATCCGCCCGCCGAACCTGCGCAAGGTGGTGGTCGATCTCAGCGGCCGGCCGGATTTCGTCCCGAATGTGGAATGCGAGAACAGCTACAGCCTGCTCGGCGTGGTGCTGCGCTCGGATGCCATCGGCATCGTCGGCGCCTACAGCGATGCGCTGCACAACGCCCGGGGCGAGCTGGTGTGCCTGAAGATCCAAGGCCTGGCCGAGGACCTGGAGGAGCTCTACACCCGCTACGGCATCGTCAGCCGCGCCGGCTACCGGTTGTCACCGCTGGCCGAGGCGATGATCGAAGAGATCAAGCGCACCGACGCGCTGGATGAGGATCTGTGTTCCCTGGAGAATTTCGCGGTCTGAAACACCAAACCTGTAGCCGCTGCCGCAGGCTGCGATAAGGCCGCAGGCCTTCAGCGATATTGAAATCGCCGCGCCCCTTCGGTGCGATCGCAGCCTTCGGCAGCGGCTACAGGGGGCGCCTTCGCCCCATGCAGGTCGTGCATGAAAACCATGCGCCAAATGCGCTTGTGGTAACGCCCGGCGACAGCGAAAACCCTCACCTGTCTTTCGATCGGTGAAGCCCATGTCCACCCCCGTCCACCCCGTGCGTAACGTGCTGTACATCATGTGCGACCAGCTGCGTCGCGATTACCTGTCGTGCTACGGCCACCCCCATCTGCACACGCCGAACATCGACCGCCTGGCCGCCGCCGGCGTGCGCTTCAGCCGCGCCTACACCCAGGGCACCATTTGCGGGCCGTCGCGGATGTCGGCCTACACCGGGCGTTATGTCAGCAGCCACCAGGTGGCGTGGAACGCCGTGCCGCTGCCCCTGGAAGAGCTGACCCTCGGCGACTACCTGAGCCCCCACGGCATCCGCACCGCGCTGGTGGGCAAGACCCACGCCACGCCCAACCTCGATGCCCTGCAACGCCTGGCGATCGACCCCGAGAGCCGGCAGGCCGGAAGCCCTCAACGAGGTCGGTTTCGAACCCTACGCGCGCCACGACGGGATTTTCCCCGACAGCCCGTTGTTCGACGATAAACGCGAGTCGGCGCCCTACACCCATTACCTGCGCGAACAGGGCTACCAGGGGCGCAACCCCTGGCACGACTGGGCCAACGCCGCCGAAGGTGAACAGGGTGAAATCCTCAGCGGCTGGCACATGCGCAATGCCCACCTGCCGGCCCGCGTCCCCGAGCAGCATTCGGAAACCGTCTACACCACCGACCGCGCCCTCGACTTCATCCAAGAGCAGGGCGAGCAGCCCTGGTGCCTGCACCTGTCCTATATCAAGCCGCACTGGCCCTATATTGCGCCGGCGCCCTACCACGCGCTGTACAGCGCCGAGCAGGTTATCGCCCCGGTGCGCGCCGCCGCCGACGAGGCCAGCGACCACCCGGTGTATGCCGCCTTTCGCCAGCATCAGGAGAGCCAGAATTTCTCCCGCGATGAGGTGCGCCTGAAGGTGGTGCCGACCTACATGGGCCTGATCAGGCAGGTGGACGATCAGCTCGGGCGCCTGTTCGATTTCCTGCAGAGCAGCGGGCGCTGGGACGACACCCTGATCGTGTTCACCAGCGACCACGGCGATTTTCTCGGCGATCACTGGCTGGGGGAAAAGGAGTTTTTACTGGAACCGGCGGTGGGCGTGCCGCTGATCGTGCGCGACCCACGGGCGGTGGCGGATATCAGCCGCGGTACGCTGGACGAGCGCCTGGTGGAAACCATCGATGCCCTGCCGACCTTCCTCGACGCCCTGGGGCTGCCCGGCGCCGAACACCGGCTGGAAGGCCGCTCGCTGATCCCGCTGCTGCACGGCACGGCGGGCGACTGGCGCCGCTACGCCATCAGCGAATACGACTATGCGTTCCAGGCCCCGGCCCGCGAGCGCCTGGGCCAGCCCATCGACCGCTGCCGCATGACCATGGTGCGCAGCGAGCGCTGGAAATACCTGGCCTACGACGGCTTCCGCCCGCAGCTGTTCGACCTGCACAACGATCCGCAGGAACTCCACGACCTCGGCGCCGACCCGGCCTATGCCGCAGTGCGCGAAGAGCATCTGGGCTATCTGTTCGACTGGCTGCGCGGGCTGAAGCGACGGACCACCATCAGCCACGCCGAGATCGACCTGCGTGGACAACGGTTCCGCTATGGCGAGCCGGAGGCGGAAAAGGTGGTGCAGATCGGGGTGTGGTGAGCACGCCGCTGCGCGGCTGATCGCGAGCGAGCTCGCTCCTACAGGAACCGTATACAACCTGTAGGAGCGAGCTCGCTCGCGAAAAAATGCAAGAACACCGCGCATCCCCAGGCTGCGGTCGCGGCGGTCTCAGGGCCCTCGGAGGTCCTGCGGACCTTTCGCAGCCTCGCGGGCTCGGCAGCGGCTACAGGTTGCCGCAAACCCCTGTAGCCGCTGCCGCAGGTTCGGGCCGCGTTCGGACGATCGCCCCGCAGGGACGCGGCGATTTCACAGCCCCTTGATGGTCTGGCTACGCTGCCCATGCACACCCACCGGCACGTCGCCCTTGAGGGTCACGCGGCGTACCACGCGGTCCTGGGTGCCGTAGTCGTCGACCGCGTAATGCTGGGTCGAACGGTTGTCCCAGATCGCCACGTCACCGACGGTCCAGCGCCAGCGCACGGTGTTTTCCAGGCGGGTGACATGGCTTTGCAGCAGGTTGAACAGGTGCGCCGAATCGGCCTGGGTGTAGCCCTTGATGCGTTTGACGAAGTGCCCGAGCACCAGGCTCTTCTCGCCGCTCACCGGGTGCACGCGCACCAGCGGGTGCTCGGTCTCGTAGACGGTGGAGGTGAACACCTTGCGATAGCGCTCCAGCTTCTCCACCGACACGTCCGGCTTGGCCCCGGCGTAATCGTATTCGTTGCTGTGCACCGCCCAGAGCTTGTCCGCCAGTTCGCGCAGCTCCGCCGGCAGCTCCTTGTAGGCCGTGGCGGTGTTGGCCCAGACCGTGTCGCCACCTGCGGCCGGCGCCACCACCGAGCGCAGGATCGAGGCCTTCGGGTAGGCATCGACGAAGGTCACGTCGGTGTGCCAGGAGTTGGCGCGCTGACCCTCGGCGCCGTCCAGTTCGAGCAGGTAACGGGTGCCGTCGCGCACCGGCACGGTGGGGTGCGCCACCGGCTCGCCGAGCAGGTGGGCGAAGGCTTCCTGGCTCTGGTCGTCGAGGTGGGCCTGGCCACGGAAGAAGATCACCTTGTAGTCCACCAGCGCCTGCTGGATGGCTTCGACCGTGGCGGCGTCCAGCTCGCCGGAGAGTTGCACGCCACGGATCTCGGCGCCGATGCGGCCGGCCACCGGGTGGATCTCAAGCGCCTGAACAGCGGGTTTAACGGCTAGTGCGGCATTGCTCATCGGGTCGACCCTCGTCTGACTGCTTACGGTTGAGCGGCAGCGAAACAACGCTCTATCTATATTCACTTTAGATCTAATAGATATTCACATGCTTCGTTGACGGAATAAGAGCTTGCATTTAAAACCTCATTCCTCACTCGTCGCAAATGCCTTCGGGCTATTTTTCGGATGCCGGGAAAGCATATGGATCTTCGCCAGTTGCGTTACTTCATCGCCCTCAACGAACACCGCAGCTTTGTCCGCGCGGCCGACGCCATGGGCATCACCCAGCCGGCCTTCAGCCGCAGTATCCAGGGCCTGGAGCAGGAGTTCGGCTGCGTGCTGGTGGACCGCGGCAACAAGGACCTGCGCCCCACGCCGGAAGGCCAGGTGGTGTTGCAGCACGCCCTGAGCCTGGTGCAGGGCGCGGCCCTTTTGAGCAGCGAAGTGACGCAGATGACCAAGCTCGATGCCGGCGAACTGCGCTTCGGTTGCGGCCCGGCGCCGGCAGTGAAACTGGTGCCCGACGCGGTGGCGCAATTCACCGGCATCCACCCCAAGGTGCGCGTCTGCCTGGAGGTGGATAACTGGGAAAAACTCAGCCGCAGCCTGAGCCGCGAAGAGATCGAATTCTTTATCGCCGACATCCGCCATTTCGAGGCCGACCCGAACTTCCAGACCCAACCCCTGACGCCCAAGCGCGGGGTGTTTTTCTGCCGCCCGGGGCACCCGCTGCTGGCCAAGGAAAGCCTGTCGACCAACGACATGTTCGACTACCCGCTGGCCACCACTTTGATCCCCCCGGGGATCCGCAAGCTGCTGGCCAACCTCAGCGGGCGCATCGACTTTTCCCCGACCATCCAGACCGAGCACTTCCCGGCGCTGGTGAAGATCGTGCGCCAGTCCGATGCGATTGGCGTGGGCACCGAAGAGGCGTTCGTCGAGGACATCGAACAGGGTTCCCTGGCGCTGCTGCACTGGCGCAACCTGCCGCAGAACATCGAGAGCATGAACGCCCGCTGCGGCATCGTCAGCCGCACCGGCTTCCGCCTGTCGCCGGCGGCCCGCAAGATGATCGAAGTGCTGGTGGCGGTGGATCGGCAGCAGGTCAGCCTCGCGGTGTAAGCCCGTAAAAACCCACCCAATTATTGGGCCGCCCACAAACCCTGTAGCCGCTGCCGAGCCTGCGAGGCTGCGACCGGCACCGCAGGGGCCGCAAAATCAGACACCGCATACTGCCCGGTAAACCGCGTGGGCAGGTTTGGCGAGGACTGCGTCGGAATGCCGCCCACCTCGATCGCAGCCTCGCGCTGCTCGACAGCGGCTACAGAAGCAGGGCATGCCATTCGAAATGCTTGGGCCGCCCCGAACCCTGTAGCCGCTGCCGAGCCTGTGAGGCTGCGATCGACCCGGGCCGCGTTCGGAGAACGGTCGCGGCGATCTCATGGTCGCAACGGGTCCGGCAGAGGATCGGGAATCAAGGTCCGGCGGACCTTATCGCAGCCTCGCAGGCTCGGCAGCGGCTACAGATCAACGCCGCGTTACAACCCCGCCGCCACCAGTTGCGGCGCCACCCATTCGCTGACCTTGAACGGCTTGCGGATCAGCCGCTGCTGCGCGGCCAGGTCCACCGAATCCTGCAGTCTGCCGAGGAACACCGGGTCCAGGGTCGAGGGGAAGATTTCGCTGAAGCGCTGATCCTCGAGGTCCTGCTGCAGCACCACCGGCGGGTAGCTGGCCAGCCCCGACACCAGCTCGATATAGGCCTGCTTGTTGCTGTCCTGGGTCAGCCACTGCACGGCCTGCTGCTGGGCCTTGAGCAGCTTCTCCACCACCTCGGGATGGGCGTCGACGAACGTGCCGCTGCCCACCAGCACCCCCTGCACGCTACCCGCGCCGCCCAGGTCCTTGGTGTTCAGCGGCACCTCGGCCAGGCCCTTGGCCTGCAGGGCGTTCAGGCCTGAGCTGCCCCACGAAGCATCGATCTGCCGGGCCGCCAGCGCCGCGACCGCCGCGCTGAAGTCGAGGTTGATCACTTTCAGGTCCTTCTCGCTCAAGCCCTGGCTGGCCAGCGCCGCATCGAACGACAGCTGGGTGGCCGTGCCACGGAACACCGCGACCCGCTTGCCCTTGAGGTCCTGCAAGGTCTTGATCCCCGACCCCGGCACCACTCCCAGGTACTGCTTGACCCCACGGGCCGTGGCGCTGAGCAGGCGGGTATCCAGGCCGTTGGACTTGCCGATGATCGCCGCCAGGTCCCCCAGGTAAGCCAGGTCCACCTGGCCGTTGGCGAACGCCTCGTTGATCACCGGGCCGGCGCCCTTGAAGAAATTCCACTGGATGCTGATGCCCTGGTCGGCGAAGGCTTTTTCGAGGATCTGCTGCTGGCGCAACACATCCACAATCCCGCCACCGCTGTGCTGGGTGCCGGCGCTGAGGTCCGGTACGGCGATGCGGATCTGCTTGAGCTCATCGGCCTGGGCCAGCAGCGGCAGGCAGCCCAGAAGTCCCGCCAGGGCCGGCGCGGCGAACAGACTGAAGATGCGTTTGAAGGGAAGGTTCATAAGGTGTGGCTCCTGGCTGCGACGGGCATTGAGGAGCAGAAGGTAGGCCCAAGGCGGTCCAAGCTTTAAATACTATAAGTTCACATTTTAATAACCTGTTCGAATAAACCAGCCAGGACGCGGCTCTGCGCGGCGTATGCATGGACAGCATCGGAAATATTCTCCAAATGCATTGGATGCAGCGTGCCTGGAGGCCTTAAATGGCCTCTCTTATCCCCAAATAGCATCGATATAACTTTTTATATAACCAAAAACAAAACTGTAGGAGCGAGCTTGCTCGCGATAGGCCGCAGGCCGGTTTTGGCCCCGATACCGCTATCGCGAGCAAGAACTGGGCGTCCCCCCTCGCTCCTACAGGAAGAAGACGGTTGAAATCAGCAAGAAACCCGACAACGGAGATCGCCCATGGCCCGTGTTTCCCTTCTCAGTTGGCCGTTGGCCGCGCCCTCCGCCAGGCCGCTGTCCTGGCCGCGCATCCACCGGCGGCTGTTGCCCTGGCTGCTGCCCCTGAGCCTGTTCGCCCTGTGGTGGCTGGCCAGTCGCAATGCCTGGATGAGCGAGCAGATCCTGCCGGCGCCCAAGCTGGTCTGGAGCAGCGCGCTTGAGCTGGCCGGTGGCGAGCTGTGGAGCCATCTGGCGATCAGCCTGCAACGGCTGGCCTGGGGCCTGCTGGCGGGCATCGGCGCCGGCGCCGTGCTGGGCGCCGCACTGGGTTCCAGCCGGCGCCTGGAGCGCCTGGTATTCCCGACCTTCGCCGCCCTGGCCCAAGTCCCGACCCTGGCCTGGATCCCGCTGTTCATGGTGTTTTTCGGCATCGGCGAATGGCTCAAGCTAGTGGTCCTGGTCAAGGCCATCGTAGTGCCGGTGACCCTGCATACCCTGGTCGGCGTGCGCGACGCCCAGCCCAGGTTGCGCGAAGCCGCCGCGGTGCTGCGCCTGCCGCCGCACCTGCTGATCCGCCGGCTGGTGTTGCCCGCTGCGTTGCCGGCCTTCATGGCCGGCGTGCGCCTGGCCCTGGCCGCCGGCTGGACCTCGCTGCTGGCGGTGGAACTGCTGGCCTCCAGCGAAGGCATCGGCTACCTGATGGTCTGGGCGCGCCAGCTGTTCATGCTGGATATCGTCTTCGTCTGCATCGGGGTGATCGGGGTGATTGGCGTGGCCATGGACCGCGGCATCGGCCGGCTGGACAAGGCCCTGGTGCACTGGCCGCACCCGGCCATCGCGCAGATCCGCCGGGGCCCGCACTACCAGGGCTGGCAACGCCTGCAACCCTGGCTGCTACCGCTGTTCCTGCTGGCGCTGTGGCAAGTGGCGAACCAGCTGGAATGGGTCGATGCCAATATTCTGGTGAGCCCGCTGGCGGTGCTGCAAACCACCTGGAACGGCCTGCTCGACGGCAGCCTGTCCGGTGGCCTGGGCCTGAGCCTGCGGCGCACCCTCGGCGGCCTGCTGCTGGGTGGCGGCCTGGGGTTTGCCCTGGGCCTGCTGCTGGGCCTGTCGCCCCTGAGCGAACGCATTCTGGGGCCTACCCTGGCGGCGCTGCGGCAGATCGCCATTTTTGCCTGGGTGCCGTTGCTCACCGCCTGGTTCGGCCTCGGTGAACTGGCGAAATGGGTGTTCGTCGCGCTGGCGGCGTTCTTCCCGCTGTTTGTCGCCACCCAGCGCAGCGTCGCCAACCTGTCGCCGCAACTGACCGAGGCGGCGCAAGTGCTGCGCCTGAACCTCGGGCAACGCCTGCGCCGCCTGGTGCTGCCGGGCGCCGCGCCGGGGATCTTCGCCGGGCTGCGCCTGAGCCTGATCTACGCCTGGCTGGGGACCATCGGCGCGGAATATTTCATGCCGTCCAACGGCGGCATCGGCAGCCAGATGATCGGCGCCCAGCAGCTGCTGCTCATGGACCTGATCATGGCCGGCATGCTCCTGGTAGGCCTCACCGGCGCCCTGCTCAACCTCATCGGCCAACAACTCGAAACCCGCGCCACACGCTGGAGACACGCATGAACGCAGTCGTACCTTCCCCCATCGTCAGCTTCAACCAGGTGGGCAAGACCTTCGAGGTCGCCGGCGGCGAACTGGAGGCGATCCGCGAATTCAACCTGGAGATCGCCGAGGGCGAATTCGTCGCCATCGTCGGCTCCAGCGGCTGCGGCAAATCCACCCTGCTGCGCCTGCTGATCGGCCTGGACACGCAGTTTCGCGGCGAGATCCGCGTCGACGGCAAGGTCGTCGACGGCATCGGTGGCGAACGCGGAATCGTGTTCCAGGAGCACCGCCTGTTCCCCTGGCTGACGGTCGAGGAAAACATCGGCCTGGGCCTGGTCAACGAAGCCCTGAGCGCCAGCGAACGGCAAACCCGCATCGCCGATTTCATCGAGCTGGTGGGCCTCACCGACTTCACCCGCGCCTACCCGCATCAACTGTCCGGCGGCATGGCGCAACGGGTGGCCATCGCCCGCGGCCTGGTGGCCAGCCCACGCATCCTGCTGCTGGACGAACCCTTCGGCGCCCTCGACGCACTGACCCGCCAGCAGATGCAGGACGAGCTGCTGGCGATCCGCGAGCGGGCCAGGATCACCACGGTGCTGGTCACCCATGACGTCGAGGAAGCGATCTTCCTCGCCGACCGCGTGGTGGTGATGGAGCCGCGCCCCGGCCGGATCAAGCGGGTGGTGGACATCGCCCTGCCCCATCCGCGCCAGCGCAGCAGTTTCGACTTCCACCAGCTGCGCGAAGAACTGCTCCACGAACTGACCAGCGACGATCGCTACCAGGTGCCTTTGCCCGCCCGGATCCGTGACCTGCCACTGGCCTTTATTGCTTGCTGATGAGGAGTGAATAGATGCCGCAACGTCCCAACTTCCTGGTGATCCTCGCCGACGACCTGGGCTTTTCCGATCTCGGTGCGTTCGGCGGCGAAATCGCCACGCCGAACCTCGATGCCCTGGCTTTCAATGGCCTGCGCCTGACCGACTTCCACACCGCGCCGACCTGCTCGCCGACCCGCTCCATGCTGCTCACCGGCACCGACCACCATATCGCCGGCATCGGCACCATGGCCGAGGCCCTGACCCCGGAACTGATCGGCAAGCCGGGCTACGAGGGCCACCTCAACGACCGCGTGGTGACCCTGCCCGAGCTGCTGCGCGACGCCGGCTACCAGACCCTGATGAGCGGCAAATGGCACCTGGGCCTGACCGCCGAACGGGCGCCCCACGCCCGTGGTTTCGAGCGTTCGTTTTCGCTGCTGCCCGGCGCCGCCAACCACTACGGTTTCGAGCCGACCTACGACGAAAACACCCCGGGCCTGCTCAAGTCCACCCCGGCGCTGTACATCGAGGACGACCGCTTCATCGACGAGTTGCCCAAGGACTTCTATTCCTCCGACGCCTTCGGCGACAAGCTGCTGCAGTACCTCAAGGAGCGCGACCAGACCCGGCCGTTCTTCGCCTACCTGCCGTTTTCCGCGCCGCACTGGCCGCTGCAGGCCCCCGAGGAAGTGGTCGCCAAGTACCGTGGCCGTTATGACGCCGGCCCCGAAGTGCTGCGCCTGGAGCGCCTGGAAAAGCTCAAGCAACTGGGACTGATCGAGGCCGATGTGGAGCCGCACCCGCTGCTGGGCCTGAGCGCCGAATGGGCGGCCCTGAGCGAGCAGCAACGGCAGGTTTCCGCGCGAGCCATGGAGGTCTATGCGGCGATGGTCGAGCGCATGGACTGGAACATCGGCCGGGTAGTGGACTACCTGCGCAAGCAGGGCCAGCTGGACAACACCTTTATCCTGTTCATGTCCGACAACGGCGCCGAAGGCGCGCTGCTGGAGGCCTTCCCCAAGTTCGGCCCGCAGCTTTTGACCTACCTCAACCAGCACTACGACAACAGCCTGGACAACATCGGCCGCGCCAACTCCTACGTCTGGTACGGCCCGGCCTGGGCACAGGTCGCCACCGCACCGTCACGCCTGTTCAAGGCCTTCACCAGCGAAGGCGGCATTCGCGTGCCGGCGCTGGTGCATTACCCGCAGCTGTCGCTCAAGGGCCGGATCAGCCATGGCTTCGGCACGGTGATGGACATCACCCCGACCCTTCTCGACCTGGCCGGGGTACGCCATCCGGGCAAGCGCTGGCGCGGCAAGGAGGTGGCGCCATTGCGGGGCAAGTCGTGGCTGGGCTTCCTGTCCGGCGAGACCGCGCAGGTGCACGACGAACACACAGTCACCGGCTGGGAACTGTTCGGCCGCCGGGCGATTCGCCAGGGCCACTGGAAAGCGCTGTACATCCCCGGCCCCGTGGGCCCGGCGACCTGGCAGCTGTACGACCTGGGCCAGGACCCGGGAGAAATCCACGACCTGGCGCAGAGCCATCCGGACAAGCTCGCCGCCCTGATCGACCATTGGCAGCAATACGTGGACGAAACCGGAGTGATCCTCAGCGCCTCGCCGTTCCAGCCGGATTGAGGTTGCCCGATCAATCGTTATCGCGAGCAAGCTCGCTCCTACAAAGGCTGGTGCAATCCTGGTAGGAGCGAGCTTGCTCGCGATTGGCCCTCAAGAGCACCACCTCACACCCTGACACCCTCCACCACCTCCTGCTCCTTGCGAGTAAAGCGATTGGCCCGGCCAAAGGTGCCGAAGTCGTTGAAACGCACGCCCATCTCGGCCATCACCTTATGCGCCACCGGCGCGGTCAGCTGGCGGATGTAGAAAGGTTCCTTGACCACGAAATGGTGGATCCCGTGGGTGCTGCCGAAGTTGCAGCAGAACGCCTGCAACGGCCACAGCCACCAGGGGTTGAGCACCTGGGTCTGCTGGATCACGTTGCCCGCTTCGATGTCACCGTAGTAGTGCATGTTCGAGCTGACGAAGTGCAGGCAAAAGGTGCGCAGCACATTGGGGCCGATGATCACCACCACGGCGATATCGATCACCTGCATCACCGCCAGGGTGCCGGCCGACCAGTCGATGGGCGCACCCAGCAGCGTGGCGACGCCATTGGCGGCGTGAAAGCCGAGAAACACATACCAGGCCCCCCAATGCAGCAACGCCAACGGTGCATACACCTTCAGGGTGCGCTTGAGGATGTTGAGCTTGTGCGCCCAGGTCCTGGCGCGCAGGGTGCGGATCAACGACGACATGAGATTGTCGCCGACCATCAGCAGGCGGGCGAAACCCCAGGGCTCGCCGTTGGTGATGGCGCGCTCCTCCATGTCGGCCTCGGTGCCGGACACCTTGTGGTGATTGAGGTGCAAATGGCGGCGGATCCAGGGATTGATGGTGCTCGGCCGCGCCAGCCAGACCAGCGCCAGCATCAGGTTGTGGGGGATGCGCTGCTTGCGGAAATACATGCTGTGGATCAGGTCGTGTTCCAGCTCGTGGGTCAAGGAGGCGAAAAATGCGTTGAGCAGCAGACAGGCCCACCAGGCCAGGTAGCCACCGATGTAGAGCGCCGCCGTGCCGATCATCCCGGCCAGGGCCAAGGCCAGGATGCCGGCGCCCAACGCGTCCTGATGCTTGAGCAGCGGATAGCGCTCGCGCAACTCGACGCCCCTGGCCAGCACCACCTCACGAATATGCGCCGATCGTTGCTGGGCATTCAGCCGGTCGGGGCTTGCAGAAGTACCGTGCATGCTTCCATCCTCTGGTTATTGATGTTCGCATCCTGCCCTGTGCCCGCGCGCCGGGCGCTAGCCGCGGACGCCAACCTGTTGACCGGACGCGCCAACCGCCATGACCGAACCCACTACCCTCGCCAGCTGGACCCGCGCCTTGCGCAAACAGCTCGATGCCCTGGGCCTCGACAGCACCGCCTTGTGCCATCAGGCCGGCCTCGACCCACAACTGATGGACGACCCCAACGCGCGCTACCCGCTGTCGGGCACCACCCGCCTGTGGCAGCTGGCGGTACAGGCCAGCGGCGACCCGGCCATCGGCCTGCGGGTCTCGCGCTTCGTCAGCCCGACCACCTTCCACGCCCTGGGTTATGCGCTGGTGGCCAGCGGCAGCCTGCGGGAAGTGTTCGAGCGCATCGTGCGTTATCACCAGGTGGTCAGCGACGCCCTGGAGCTGGAGCTGACCCGCACCGAGGACCGCTATCGCTTTCGCCTGAAAGTCCCCGAGGGCAACCCGGAGCCGGCGTTCGAGGCCATCGACGCCTTTGTCGCGATCTACGTGCGCACCTGCCGCAACCGCCTGGGCCGCGACTACGCGCCGCTGGCGGTGTACCTGCGGCGCCCCGAGCCGGCGGATCCCAAGCAATGGCACACGGTGTTTCGCGCGCCGGTGTTTTTCGGCGCCGACGAGGATCGCCTGGAGTTCGGCCCGCACGACTTCGACAGCCACCTGGACGACGCCAACCCGGAACTGGCCGAACACAACGAGGCGGTGCTCAAGCGCACCCTGATGCAACTGCAACCCTTGACCTGGGAACGCAAGGTGCGCGGGGTCATCGAGTCCCAGCTGCCGGAAGGCGAACCCTCGGCCGAACGGGTCGCCCAGGCCCTGCACCTGAGCCTGCGCAGCCTGCAACGCCACCTGGCGGACGAAGGCTGTCGCTTCGACACCCTGCTCAACGAGTGCCGGGAGAACCTGGCCCTGCTGCACCTGCGCGACCCGCAGTGTTCCCTGAGCGAGATCAGTTACCTGCTGGGGTTCGCCGACGCCAGCAGCTTCAGCCGCGCGTTCAAGCGCTGGACCGGGATGACGCCGGGGCAGTTTCGCGATGGGTTGCGTTAACTGGGAGACTGGCGGTGCTAGTGCCGGCCTCATCGCGAGCAAGCTCGCTCCTACATGAACAACGCAGGCCCCTGTAGGAGCGAGCTTGCTCGCGATAGCGATCTGACGGTCAAACCCCGGCCAATATCCGCAACCGGTCTTCGTCGAGGATCTCGATCTCGCCGTACCCCAGCTTGAGGATGCCTTGCCCCTGCAAGTCCTTGAGGATCTGGTTGGTGGTCTGGCGCGACAGCGACAGCAGCAGCGCCAACTGCTCCTGGGGCAGGTGCAGGACCCGGCGCGGGGTGTCGGTCTCGCCGTAGCCGCGGGCGATCATCCACAGGCGGTTGGCCACCCGCGCCGAGGCCGGCATCAGGCTCAGCTGTTCAAGGTTGATGAAGGTCAGGCGCAGCTTGTGGCTCATCAACAGCGCCAGCTGCCGCCAGTATTGCGGGTGCTCGTCCAGCAGCTCGAGCAGCGTCGCCTGGGGCACATTGAGCAAGCTGCACGGGCCCACGGCATAGGCGTCATGGGTGCGCGGCTGGCCGTCGAACAGGCTGATCTCGCCGAACCAGTGCGGCGCCTCCACCAGGCTCAGCAGTGCCTCCTTGCCTTCCTCGCTGACCGCGCCGACGCGCACCGTGCCTTCCAGCACCGCGTACAGGCCGCAGGGCGGATCGCCGCGCTGGAACAGGCGCTGGCCCGGCGCCAGCGAGCGCAAACGGGCATTGGCCAGCAGACTATCCTGTAATTGAACGGGCAAGCGGCTGAACCACTGGCCGCTCATCAGGCGCTCACGCCAGACTTGCATCTTCATCGATAGCGTTATCCACACGGGGCAGCGAGCCGATTGTCGCCTAGCCGACAGAGCCGGCAACCGGCGCAGGGCATGATTCGATCACCCTACAGAAGGAACAACAATGAAAAGCCTCGTCGACCATCTCAGTCAATACGCCGCCTACCACCGTGATCCGCGCAACATCGCCAGCCACTTTATCGGCATTCCCCTGATTGTGCTGGCCGTCGCGGTCCTGCTGTCGCGCCCCGCCTGGCCGGTCGCCGGGTTGTGGCTGTCGCCGGCGCTGTTGCTGGCGCTGGCGTCATGCGGGTTCTACCTGCGCCTGGAACTGCGCCTGGGGTTGCTGATGACGCTGCTGATGGGGCTGTCGGTGTGGGCCGGCCATGCACTGGCGCAGCACAGCACCCTGGTCTGGCTGGCCAGCGGCGTGGGCATGTTCGTGATCGGCTGGGTGATCCAGTTCGTCGGCCATTACTACGAAGGGCGCAAGCCGGCCTTTGTCGACGACCTCTCGGGGCTGATCGTCGGGCCGTTGTTCGTGGTGGCGGAGCTGGCGTTCCTGCTGGGGCTGCGCCAGGCGCTCAAGCATGAGATCGAGGCGCGGGCGGGAGGGGTGCGGGTCAATCCGAAGCGTGCCGCTGTTTGAGATCGCTATCGCGAGCAAGACGGATCGCCGCCCGCTCCTACAGGTTCGTGTCGTTCACGGCATTTACGAACGACGCCGATCTGTAGGAGCTTGCTCGCGATGCTTTTGCCTTTTAGATAGTGGCGACCTTCTGCCAGACCTTGGGCTTGAAGAACAGCGTCTCGCCCTTGGCCAGCCCGACCAGGCTGTCATGGTCCTTCACCACTTCGGCCTCGATCAGTTCGCTCTGCCCTTCGACCTTCAAGGTCACCCGGGTGGTGGCGCCCAGCGGACGGATATCACGCACTTCAGCGGCATGGTGATCGGCCAGTTCGGAGCGCGACAACGACACTTCGTGCGGACGGAACAGCACATGGTGGTCCTCGCCCAGGTGCAGGCGGTTGGAGTCGCCGAGGAAGTGGTAGACGAAGTCGCTGGCCGGGTTCTCGTACACCTCGCCCGGCGAGCCGATCTGCTCGATCACGCCCTTGTTCATCACCACGATACGGTCGGCCACTTCCATGGCCTCTTCCTGGTCGTGGGTGACGAATACCGAGGTCAGGTTGATGTCTTCGTGCAGGCGCGCCAGCCAGCGCCGCAGCTCCTTGCGCACCTTGGCATCCAGGGCGCCGAAGGGCTCGTCCAGCAGCAGCACCTTGGGCTCCACCGCCAGGGCGCGGGCCAGGGCGATCCGCTGGCGCTGGCCGCCGGACAGTTGCTCCGGGTAACGGTCGGCGAGCCAGTCCAGCTGCACCATGTTCAACAGCTCATGGACCTTCTCGGCGATCCTGCTTTCGCTCGGGCGCTGGTTTTTCGGCTTCATGCGCAGGCCGAAGGCGACGTTGTCGAACACGCTCATATGGCGGAACAGCGCGTAGTGCTGGAACACGAAACCGACGTTGCGATCGCGCACGTCGTGGCCGGAGACGTCCTCGCCGTGGAACACGATATTGCCGGCGTCCGGGGTTTCCAGGCCGGCGATAATCCGCAGCAGGGTGGTCTTGCCACAGCCGGACGGGCCCAGCAGCGCCACCAGCTCGCCGCTCTGGATGTCCAGGTTGATGCTGTTCAGGGCCTTGAAGGCATTGAAGTTCTTGCTGACGTTACGGACTTCGATCGACATGATTCATTCCTCCGCGGCGCTGGCGCGCAGGCGGTTGATACGGTTTTCGCTCCACTGCTTGAGCAGCAGGATGAAGAGCGCCAGGATCAGCAACAGGCTCGCGACGGCGAACGCGGCGACGTGGTTGTATTCGTTGTAGAGGATCTCGACGTGCAGCGGCAGGGTGTTGGTCACCCCGCGAATGTGCCCGGAAACCACCGACACCGCGCCGAACTCGCCCATGGCCCGCGCGGTGCAGAGCACCACGCCGTAGATCAGGCCCCACTTGATGTTCGGCACGGTCACATGCCAGAACATCTGCCAGCCGTTGGCCCCCAGCAGCCTGGCGGCTTCCTCTTCCTGGGTACCCTGCTCCTGCATCAGCGGGATCAGTTCGCGGGCGACGAAGGGCACGGTGACGAAGATGGTCGCCAGGACGATGCCCGGCAGGGCGAACACGATCTGGATATCGTGATCCGAAAGCCACGGCCCGAACAGGCCCTGGGCGCCGAACATCAGCACATAGACCAGGCCGGCGATCACCGGCGACACCGAGAACGGCAGGTCGATCAGGGTCACCAGGATGCTCTTGCCGCGGAAGGTGTATTTGCTCACGCACCAGGCGGCGCTGACACCGAACACCAGGTTCAGCGGCACCGAGATCAGCACGGCGATCACCGTCAGCTTCAGGGCCGACAGCGCGTCCGGCTCGAAGATCGCGGCGAAGAACGCGCCGAGGCCGAGCTTGAGCCCCTGGGACACCACGATGAACAGCGGCAGCAGCAGGAACAGGGCGAAGATCAGCCAGCCAAGGCCGATCAGGATGCGTCGCGAGGTGGCGCTGCCACGACGGTCGGCGTTGGCCGAAGAGGCTGCGGAAATAGACGATTGGGACATGTGCGCGCCTCCTTATGGGGTTTCGATGCGCCGCTGCAGCAGGTTGATCAGCAGCAACAGGACAAAGGAAACCACCAGCATCAACACGCCGATGGAGGTCGCGCCGGTGTAATCGTACTGGTCGAGCTTGACCATGATCAGCAGCGGCAGGATTTCGGTTTTCATCGGCATGTTGCCGGCGATGAAGATCACCGAGCCGTACTCGCCGACGCCCCGGGCAAAGGCCAGGGCAAAACCGGTCAGCCAGGCCGGCAGCAGCGCCGGCACCAGGATGTGGCGGAACACCTGCCAGGGCCTGGCACCGAGGCAGGCGGCGGCTTCTTCGACTTCCCGGGGGATGTCGGCCAGCACCGGCTGTACGGTGCGCACCACGAACGGCAGGGTGACGAAAGTCAGCGCCAGGGTGATGCCCAGGGGGGTGTAGGCGATCTTGAACCCCAGGTCGCTGGCGAACTGGCCGACCAGGCCGGTCGGTGCGTACAGCGCGGTCAGCGCGATACCGGCCACGGCGGTGGGCAGGGCGAACGGCAGGTCGATCATCGCATCGATGATCTTGCGCCCGGGAAAGCTGTAGCGCACCAGCACCCAGGCCAGCAGCGTGCCGATCACGCCATTGATGATCGCCGCGTACAGCGCCGTGCCGAAGCTCAGCTTGAGCGCGGCGATGACCCGCGGTGCCGAGATAATGGCCCAGAACTGATCCCAGGTGAGTTGGGCGGCATGCACGAACATCGCCGCCAGGGGTATGAGCACAATCAGGCTGAGGTACACCAAGGTGTAGCCCAGCGTCAGCCCGAAGCCGGGTATGACGGGGGAGATACGACGCGACATAAAAGTCCTTGGTTAGCGGGTAGATACCATTGCAGGAGCGAGCTTGCTGGCGAAGAACTCAAGGGCACCGCGCTCATTCGGCATGTACGCGTTATCGTTGACGATCTTCGCGAGCAAGCTCGCTCCTACAGGTAGTGTTGCTTACTGCGCCTGGTAGATCTGGTCGAACACCCCGCCATCATTGAAGAATTTCGGTTGGGCAGTTTTCCAGCCGCCGAAGTCCTTGTCGATGGTCACCAGGTCCAGTTCCGGGAACTGCTGAGCGTATTTGGCCGCGACCTCCTTGTCCCGCGGACGATAGAAGTTTTTCGCCGCGATTTCCTGGCCGGCCGGGCTGTACAAGTGCTTGAGGTAGGCCTCGGCGATCTCGGTGTTGCCCTTTTTCTCGGCGTTCTTGTCCACCACCGCCACTGGCGGCTCGGCGAGGATCGACAGCGAAGGCACCACGATGTCGAACTTGTCGGCGCCGCCGTCTTCCTTCAGCGCCAGGAAGGCTTCGTTTTCCCAGGCCAGCAGCACATCGCCCTGACCGTTGTTGACGAAGGTGATGGTCGAGCCGCGGGCGCCGGTATCCAGCACCGGGACGTGCTTGAACAGCTCCTTCACGTATTCCTGGGCCTTGGCTTCGCTGCCGCCGGCTTTCAAGCCATAGGCCCAGGCGGCGAGGAAGTTCCAGCGGGCGCCGCCGGAGGTTTTCGGGTTCGGGGTGATCACCGACACGTCTTTCTTGATCAGGTCGCCCCAGTCCTTGATGCCCTTGGGGTTGCCCTTGCGCACCAGGAACACGATGGTCGAGGTGTAGGGCGTGCTCGCATCCGGCAGGCGCTTTTGCCAGTCGGCCGGCAGGCTCTTGCCGAGCTTGGCGATTTCATCGATGTCGCCGGCCAGCGCCAGGGTCACCACGTCGGCGCGCAGGCCGTCGATCACCGCGCGGCCCTGCTTGCCCGAGCCACCGTGGGATTGCTGGATCTTGACCTTGTCGCCCGGGTGTTGCTTGTTCCAGAAGCTTACGAATTCGCTGTTGTAGTCCTGGTACAGCTCGCGGGTCGGGTCGTACGACACGTTGAGCAACTCGTAATCCTTGGCAACGGCGGAACCGGCAAAAACGGCGCTGGCGAGGGCGGCCAGGGCATAACGGCGAATCGACGACATGATGGAGCTCCCGAATTTTTAATGTGCTGGCATTTTCTTATGGCGAATCAGGCCCGCATTCGTGGGCGAACGCTGGGGTTGAGGTTGGGGGTCATGGATGACGCCCTCCGGTGGTCCGGTCGGGCCTCTCGCGGCGAGAGGTCGTGCGGAAATTCAGCTTGGTTTATTGCCAGGGTTTTGCAGGCGGAATTTTTCCTTGCGTTCGATCTGCACGACCTGGGCGTTGTGCACGGTGATTTCCACCGCGCCGAAACGCAGGTCGCGCAACGCGCTTTGAATCTCGCGCAAGATGGTTTGTTCGTCCTGGCCGTCAACGCTACGAAGAGATGCGCTCATGGTGTTGCTCCTGAATGAGATGTGCCTGGCAGTGGCGGCACTGCTTGCGGCGTGAGGGCAATAGTAGATAGGCGCAGATATTCTTAAAAATACTATTTAAGAATTTTTATATAACCAGAAAACATTATCTGAATTGACGCGGGGTTGCGTCTCTTCAGGCGGCAGAAAACCCTGTAGCCGCTGCCGCAGGCTGCGATAGGACCGCAGGTCCTCCTACGTCCTCACGCGCGCCACGGCCGTCCTCCGAACGCGGCCCGGGCCGATCGCAGCCTGCGGCAGCGGCTACAGTGGGTGGAATCGATGCGAGCCCGGCAATCAGTGGATCTGCGGCGCCCGGCCCCATTCCAGTTGCGCCGCCGGCACCGGGCGGCCGAACCAGTAGCCCTGGCCCAGGTCGCAACCCTGGTCGAGCAGGAAGTGCGCCTGTTCCGCCTGCTCGATGCCCTCGGCGTGCACCTGCATGCCCATGCTCTGGGCCAGGGCGACGATCACCCGGGAGATCGCCGCGTCGTCTTCGTCCCACGGCAGGCCGGCGACAAAACCCTGGTCGATCTTCAGCTTCTGCACCGGCAGGCGCTTGAGCCGCAGCAGCGAGGAATAACCGGTGCCGAAGTCGTCGATGGCCAGGCGCAGCCCCAGTTCGCGCAGGCGATGCATCTGCTCCAGGGCGACTTCCGGGTCTTCCATCACCGCGCTTTCGGTGACCTCCAGCTCCAGGTAGGCCGGGTCGAGGCCGGTGTCGTGCAGCACCTGGGCCACCTGCTGGTACAGCTCGCGGCGGGCGAACAGGCGGCTGGAGACGTTCACCGCGACGAAGGACAACGCCATGCCGGCCGCCTGCCATTGGCACATCTGCCGACAGGCCTGCTGCATGACCCAGGCATCGATCTCGGCGATCAGCCCGGTGCGCTCGGCAATCGGAATGAACTCGCCAGGCGGCACCAGGCCGCGTTGCGGATGCTCCCAGCGCACCAGCGCCTCGACCCCGACCAGGCGGCTGCTGGCGAGGTCGTGCACCGGCTGGTAGAACACCCGCAGCTCCTGCTGCTCCAGGGCGCGGCGCAATTCGAAGGCAATCTCCACCCGTTGCTGGGCGTGTGCCGTCAGCTCCTCGGTGTACAGCGCGTAACTGTCGCGCCCGGCGCTCTTGGCCTTGAACAGCGCCGTGTCGGCATTACGCAACAGTTGCTCGGCGCTCAGGGCATCGCTGGGAAACAGGCTGATGCCGATGCTGGCATTGATGAACAGCTGGTTCTCGTCCATCAGGAAAGGCTGCTTCACCCCGTCGATGATGCGCTGCGCCAGCACCGCGGCCTGCCCCGGCTGTGCGCAGCTCTCGACCAGCACGGCGAACTCGTCGCCGCCCAGCCGCGCCAGGGTGATGCCCGGGCCGAACATGCCTTGCAGGCGCTGGGCCACGGCCTTGAGCAGGCGGTCGCCGACATTGTGCCCGAGGCTGTCGTTGATCATCTTGAAGTGATCCAGGTCGACCATCAGCAGCGCGCAGCCGCGCTTGTGGATCTGCGCCGACGCCAGGGCCTGCTCGGCGCGGTCGGTGAACAGCAGGCGATTGGGCAGGTCGGTCAGCGGGTCGTGGTGCGCCAGGTGGGCCAGTTCGTGCTCGGAATCCTTGATCGCGCTGATGTCGGAGAACACCGCGACATAATGGCTGAGCTGGCCGTCGTCATCGCGGATGGCGCGGATGGTCTGCCACTGCGGGTAGATCTCGCCGCATTTGCGCCGGTTCCAGATCTCGCCGCTCCACTCGCCCGTGGCATTCAGCGAATCGAACATGGCCTGGTAGAAATCCGCCGTGTGGTGCCCGGACTTGAACAGGCTCGGCTGGCGGCCCAGCACCTCGTCGCGCTGATAGCCGGTGATCTCGATGAACGCCCGATTCACATGGACGATCTGGCCCCGGCGATCGCTGACCAGCACCCCTTCGCGGGTGCAATCGAACACCGCGGCCGCCTGGCGCAGACGCTCGCGGTCCTCGCGCCGGTGATGCCGCCAGGAGTCGGCGCCCAGCAAACGCAACAGACGGCCCCGCGCGATGAAGATCAGGACTGCGCTGACCAGGGCCCAGAGATACCCGTTGATCAGTTGCCAGCGCGCCAGATCGTTCGACTCATCGAAGAAACTGCTCAATAAATGACCACTGAACTGCAACCACAATACAGACAGCAAGAGATAGAGCAGGGCTGCGCGCAAAGCGTCGCGAGAAGAAACCGACATAAGGTCGTCAATGTCCTTACGGAAAGCTAGGGATTATAGAGGAAGAAACATCTCGCCACTCTTATCTGAAAGGGCGACTGGTTTTCTCTGTGGGCTTGGTGATAATGCGACTGCTGTTTTTTCTTTATCGAGGGCCCTACAGCCTATGTGGTACGAAGGTTTTCTTGGCTTGTCGGCCTGGCAACTGGTGGCAGTCACCCTGTTAATGACTCACGTGACCATCGTTGCGGTCACGGTTTACCTGCATCGCTATTCAGCCCACCGCTCCCTGGAGCTCAACGCCGGCCTGAAACATTTCTTCCGCTTCTGGCTGTGGCTGACCACGGCGCAGAACACCCGCGAGTGGACGGCCATCCACCGCAAGCACCACGCCAAGTGCGAAACCGCGGACGACCCCCACAGCCCGGTGATCAAGGGCCTGTCCACGGTGCTGCGCAAAGGCGCCGAGCTGTACCGCGAAGAGGCGAAAAACCCGGAAACCCTGCGCATCTATGGCAAGAACTGCCCGGACGACTGGATCGAGCGCAACCTCTACTCGCGCTACAAGCTGGGCGGCGTGGCGCTGATGGCGGTGATCGACCTGCTGCTGTTCGGCACCATCGGCATCACCATCTGGGCGATCCAGATGATGTGGATCCCGTTCTGGGCCGCCGGGGTGATCAACGGCCTGGGCCACGCGGTCGGCTATCGCAACTTCGAATGCCGCGACGCGGCCACCAACCTGGTGCCCTGGGGCATCCTGGTCGGCGGCGAAGAGCTGCACAACAACCATCACACCTACCCCAACTCGGCCAAGCTGTCGGTGAAGAAGTGGGAGTTCGACCTGGGCTGGGCCTGGATCAAGGTGTTCAGCTTCCTGCGCCTGGCCAAGGTGCAGCGGGTCGCGCCGATCGCCCACCGGGTCGAAGGCAAGGGCCACCTGGACATGGACACGGCGATGGCGATCCTCAACAACCGTTTCCAGATCATGGCCCAGTACCGCAAGCTGGTGATCGCGCCGCTGGTCAAGCAGGAGCTGGACAAGGTCGATCACTCGGTGCGCCATCAGTTCCACCGCGCCAAGCGCCTGCTGTCGCGGGAAACCAGCCTGCTGGAAGAGCGCCACCATGCGCGCATCCAGAACATGCTGGAACACAGCCAGGCCCTGAAAGTGATCTACGAAAAACGCCTGGCGCTGCAACAGATCTGGGCCAAGACCAGCTCCAACGGCCACGACATGCTGGCGGCGATCAAGGACTGGGTCCACGAAGCCGAGGCCAGCGGGATCCAATCGCTGCGCGACTTCGCCAGCCAGCTGAAAACCTACTCGCTGCGCCCCGCCACCGCCTGACACTGGCCCGTTCACCCGCCACGGCAAGCGCATCTGCCGTGGCGAGTGGGCTTCGCTACTCGCCCCCGCCCCATGAGTTCCAGCCCGTCATCCGCGCCACCGTGACCGCCCAGCGGGTGCCGGCTCCCAGACCTCGGGAAACGGGAACTTCGTCGCCGATCCCCTATCTCAAGCAACACTTCGCCATCCAGGCGGGCTTTCTGTGGCCGCTTCGTTTCCCGAGCGGCATGCGCTTTGAGATCGGTGCCGATGGTCAACAAGAACCCACATCTCCCATCCGCTTTTCCCCAATGGCCCGAGGCCGCGCAAACCCTGATGGCGCTGATGCACGCCCAGGGCGAGGTCGCCCGGCTGACGGAACGCGAACAACTGTTCAGCTCGTTGCTGGTCAGCGTCAATGCCGTGCTCTGGGCCTTCGACTGGGAAGCCCGCCAGGTGCTGTATGTCAGCCCGGCATATGAACGCATCTTCGGGCGCTCCGCCGGCCTGCTGCTGGCCGACGCCAACGAATGGCGCGACAGCGTCTACCCCGACGACCTCGAATATGCCGAGCGGACCCTGGCCCAGGTGCTGGAAAAAGGCGCGGTGGAAGACCGCGAGTACCGCATCATCGATGCCCGGGGCCAGGTCCGCTGGCTCAGCGACAAGTGCTTCATCAATCGCAATGCCGCCCCCGGGGACCGGGTGATCATCGTCGGCCTCGCCGAGGACATCACCGAGAAAAAGCAGCTGGAAACCGAGCTGCAACGCCTGGCCACCACCGACGTACTGACCCAGAGCAGCAACCGCCGGCACTTCTTCGAATGCGCCAACCGCGAATTCAAACAGGCGCGCCAGCAAGGCACGCCACTGGCCTTCCTGTTGCTGGATATCGATGATTTCAAGGTGGTCAACGACACCTACGGCCACCCCGAGGGCGACAACGTCCTGCAACGCATCGCCGAGACCGGCCGCGCCACCCTGCGCAGGGGCGATCTGTTCGGGCGTATCGGCGGCGAGGAGTTCGCCGCCCTCTTCCCCGGCTGCGCCCCGGACATGGCGCGCCAGGTTGCCGAACGCCTGCAACGGGAAATCCAGCGCCTGACCTTCAGCCATGGCGAGGAGCCGTTCAGCATCACCGTCAGCCAGGGCCTGACCAGCCTCACCGCCGACGACGAACACCTCGACAGCCTCTTCGCCCGCGCCGACGCGGCGATGTACGAGGCCAAGCGCCAGGGCAAGAATCGGATCGTTTCGGGGTAGACGACCTCACGGGAACTCCGTAGCCGCTGCCGAGCGTCAGCGAGGCTGCGATCGAGGACGAAGTCCTCGCAAAACCTGAGTACGCGTTTTGTCAGGAAGAACTTTACGGCTGCTTCGCAGCCGATCGCAGCCTCGCGGGGCTCGGCAGCGGCTACAGATGTGCTGCGTCAGCCGCTGGTCGAGGCATCAGCTTTTGCGCAGGCGGGTCAGCTCCGGCAAGCCGATCTTGAGCAAGCGCGCGGTCTTGCTGTCGGCCAGCGCCTCGAGGCCCTCCGATGGCTGCAGGCGCGCGAGCTGGGCGGAGAGGTTCATCACCAGGGCCTCGCGGGAATAAACCCCGCCACCGAGCTGGTAGGCCGAGGCAATCAGCTCGCGCAGCTCCAGCGGCAGGCGCCAGCGGGTGCGCAAGGCCGAACCGTAGGCCGCGCCGAACTGTTCCAGGGCATCGCCGATCTCTTCCATGTCATCCAGCGCGCCACCGGCCTGTTTCCACTCTTGCAGGCAACGCAGCAGCGCCAGGTCACCCAGGCGATGCAGCATGCCGGCGCAATAGCAGCGCTCCTGGTCCAGGTCCAGCAGGCGGGCCAGGGTCCGGCCGTATTCCGCGGTGTGCAGCGACAGCTCCCAGTAACGCTCGGCGTAATCGCCCAGGGCCGGGTCGCTCAGGCGAGCGCTGCGCTTGAGCGCCAGGCCGAGAATCAGGTTCATGCTCTGCCCGGTACCCAGTCGGTGCAGGGCCTGGGCCAGGGTCTGCACGGCATTGCCATGGTGCTGGGCGGCGCTGTTGGCCGCGGCGATCAGCACCGCGGTGATCTGCGGGTCGGTACGCACCTCTTCTTCCAGCAGCTTGAGGTCGAGGCCGTTGGGGTTGAGGCTGCGCTTCACCGCCAACTGCACATCGGCGAGCAACGGCGCGCCGTCGGCCAGCTCGCGACGGCGCTCGAGAAAGGTCCACAGGGTCATGCCCGGCGCCAGGGTCGGAACCTCGCACGACACTTCCTGGCCAGCATCCAGCAGCAGGTCCTGCAGGCGCTGGGTCAGGCCCTCCATGTTCAGCGGCTTGGTCAGGTAGGCCGTCGGCGCCAGCGGCAGGGCTTCGCGCACGCTGGCACTGTCGTTGCGAGTGCTCATGAGGATAAAAGGCAGCACCGGGTTGCGCTTGCGCTGGCGCACGCTGCGCAGCAGGCCGAGGCCATCGACGCCGGGCAACTCCCAGTCGGCGATCACCAGGTCATAGGGGTTTTCGGCCAGCAATTGCAGGGCTTCCTGACCGTCGGCGCACACATCCAGCCGCGCGTCGCAACGCACACTCAACAACACCTGCTTGAGCAAATCGCGAGACCAAGGGTCCGCCTCGGCAATCAACACTCGCGGTACAGCGGGTAAATCCACAGCAGTCATGCAGCACGCTCCCAGGGCAATCCCTTGCACCTTAGTCAATGCCGAGGCTTCCATACAACGCAAATGCACTGCGCAGCCTCGATCGGCACAAAAAAACCCGCCGAAGCGGGTCTTTTTGTCGATCGGGTCACAGGCGGGATCAGAGCTCGGAGAAGCACTCTTCGATGATCGCCAGGCCCTTGTCCAGCTGCTCGTCCGGCGCGGTCAGCGGAACCAGCACGCGCAGCACGTTGCCGTAGGTGCCGCAGGACAGCAGGATCAGGCCCTTGTCGCGCGCCTTGGCGACAACCTGTGCCACGGCGGCAGCGTTCGGCTTGTGGCTGTCGCCGTTCTCGAACAGCTCGACCGCGATCATCGCCCCCAGGGCACGCACGTCGCCGATCACCGGGTACTTGGCCTGGATGGCCTTGAGGCCGGTCACCAGACGCTCGCCGACCGCCTTGCAACGGTCCAGCAGGTGCTCTTCCTCGAACACTTCCATCACGGCCAGGGCCGCGGCGCAAGCGATCGGGCTACCGGCGTAGGTGCCACCCAGGCCGCCTGGCGCGATGGCGTCCATGTATTCGGCCTTGCCGCAGACACCCGCCAGCGGGAAGCCGCCGGCGATGGACTTGGCGAAGGTGGTCAGGTCGGCGGCAACGCCCATCTGCTCCATGGCGAAGAAGGTGCCGGTACGGCCAGCGCCGGTCTGCACTTCGTCGGCGATCAGCAGGATGCCGTGCTGGTCGCACAGGGCACGCAGACGCTTCATGAACTCTTTAGGCGCGACGTAGAAACCGCCTTCGCCCTGCACCGGCTCGATGATGATCGCGGCGATGTCACGAGGCTCGGCATCGTTCTTGAAGATGCGCTCGATGCTGGCGATCGAATCGTCGATGCTCACACCGTGCAGCTCGTTCGGGTACAGCGCGCGGAAGATGCCGCCGGGCATCAGGCCCATGCCGGCCGAGTAAGGCACGACCTTGCCGGTCAGCCCCAGGGTCATCATGGTGCGGCCGTGGTAGGCGCCGGTGAAGGCGATCACGCCGGCGCGGCCAGTGGCGGCACGGGCGATCTTGATGGAGTTTTCCACGGCTTCGGAGCCGGTGGTCACCAGCAGGGTTTTCTTGGCGAAATCACCCGGCACCTTGGCGTTGATTTTTTCGCACAGTTCCACGTAAGGCTCGTAGGCCAGCACCTGGAAGCAGGTGTGGGTCAGCTTGTTCAGCTGCGCAGTCACGGCGGCGATGACTTTCGGGTGCAGGTGACCGGTGTTGAGCACGGCGATACCGCCGGCGAAGTCGATGAACTCGCGACCTTCAACGTCGGTTACCGTGGCATTCTTCGCGGAGTCGGCGAAGATCGGGTGAATCTGGCCAACACCGCGCGGTACGGCGGCTTCACGGCGTTTCATCAGGGATGCGTTGGTCTTGCTCATAGTGTCCTCATTCGCCGCTCATCGGTCGGCGTGGTTCAAGGATGACGTGGCGGGGAGGCAACCGCGGCAGCATGCGATGATCGACTGCCCCGGCTATCCCGGCCACTACTCAAATAGCGTTTGCAGCACGCCAGGGGACAGCGCTCTCGTGCCCCTGGCGTTTAAAACCATGCCTTGGCGCGAGTATCAGATGCCCAGGCAGAGGTATTTGATTTCCAGGTAATCCTCGATGCCGTACTTGGAGCCTTCACGGCCCAGGCCCGAAGCCTTGATGCCGCCGAACGGCGCGACTTCGTTGGAGATCAACCCGGTGTTGACGCCGACCATGCCGTACTCCAGGGCTTCGGCCACACGGAACACACGGCCCAGGTCGCGAGCGTAGAAGTACGAGGCCAGGCCGAACTCGGTGTCGTTGGACATCGCGATCACTTCGGCTTCGTCCTTGAAACGGAACAGCGGCGCCAGCGGGCCGAAGGTTTCTTCCTTGGCCACGGCCGCGTCTTTCGACACGTTGACCAGGATGGTCGGCTCGAAGAAGTTGCCTTCCATCGGCTTGCCGCCGGCCAGCAGGGTCGCGCCTTTGCCCAGGGCGTCGGCGATGTGTTCCTGGACCTTGGCCACGGCTTTTTCGTCGATCAAAGGACCGGTGGTGGTGCCGTCTTCCAGGCCGTTGCCGATCTTCAGCTTGGCCACCGCGGCCTTGAGCTTCTCGGCGAAGGCGTCGTAGACCGAATCCTGGATGTACAGGCGGTTGGCGCAGACGCAGGTCTGGCCGTTGTTGCGGTACTTGGAGATGATCGCGCCTTCGACGGCCTTATCCAGGTCCGCGTCGTCGAACACGATAAATGGCGCGTTGCCGCCCAGCTCCAGGGAGACTTTCTTGATGTCCTTGGCGCATTCGGCCATCAGTTGGCGACCGATCTCGGTCGAGCCGGTGAAGGACAGCTTGCGCACGATCGGGTTGCTGGTCAGCTCGCCGCCGATGTCGCCGGCGCTGCCGGTCACCACGCTCAGCACGCCTTTGGGGATGCCGGCGCGGTGCGCCAGCTCGACCAGGGCCAGGGCGGAGAACGGGGTCTGCGAGGCCGGCTTGATCACCATGGTGCAGCCAGCGGCCAGGGCCGGGCCGGCTTTACGGGTGATCATCGCCGCCGGGAAGTTCCACGGAGTGATGGCCGCGGTCACGCCGATCGGCTGCTTGATCACGATCAGGCGCTTGTCCGGCTGGTGGCCGGGAATCACGTCGCCGTAGATGCGCTTGGCTTCTTCGGCGAACCATTCGATGAAGGAGGCGGCGTAGGCGATTTCACCCTTGGCCTCGGCCAGTGGCTTGCCCTGCTCCAGGGTCATCAGGCGACCGAGGTCGTCCTGGTTTTCGATCAGCAGCTCATACCAGCGACGCAGCTTGGTCGCCCGCTCCTTGGCGGTCAGCGCGCGCCAGGCCGGCAGGGCCTTGTCGGCGGCTTCGATGGCGCGACGGGTTTCGGCGGCGCCCATCTTCGGCACGGTGCCGAGGATTTCGCCCGTGGCCGGGTTGTTCACTTTGATGGTCTGGCCGTTATCCGCGTCGACCCAAGCCCCATCGATGAAGGCTTGCTGGCGGAACAACTGGGCGTCTTTAAGCTGCATGTCGGTTTCCTTAACAGCACCGCGCGGGGCGGAGCGAATTGTGATTGTTGAAAGGCGCCTTGACAGGCTGCCGTCAGGAAAAACTGTTACCGGGCTCAAGCACAGAAATAGCGCCTGTCAGAATAGACGGGCGGATCGGCTCTCAGACAAGAGCGTTTGAAATCTCAAACGAATCCTAGGGTCAACCGGGGGACAGGGCAATAGGCTGTTCGAAAAAAAGAACGAAAACGCCGCTTTGGCAGAATCTTTCGGATCAACGACACCGCCCCGGCGGTTGGGGGCAGACGCCCTCCCTGTAGCAACTGTGTTTCTCACGTGACTTGCGCAGAAGCCTGGAAGGCTTCGCGCATTCGCGCGTTCAGAATTGTGATGAGCTTGCGCATGGCAGCGACCAGCGCCAGCTTCTTTGGTTTGCCCCGACCAACCAGCCCCTCGTAAAACGTTTTGAGCACCGGGTCATAGCGAACCGCACTCAAAGCCGCCATGTAGATCATCGCTCGCGGATTGGCCCGACCACCCCAGGTAATCCGTCGCCCATGGGACCTGCCGCTATCTTTGGCAAGTGGCGCTACACCGTAGAGCTTGGCAATCGCCTTGCGATTCAAATGGCCTAGCTCAGGCATGTCACAAACAAGAGTCGAGAGAACAACAGGGCCAACACCTTTGATCGCCGAGGCCACCTGGGCCTGTACCGACCCCTTGAGCTGCTCGCTAATGTGCATGTCCAGCTCGTCTCGGTCGGCTTCCAGGCGCTGGATATTGCGTTCAAGCATTAAACGCATGGCCGGTTGCTCAGTCAGACGTCGCCGCTGCTTTTCTGCCGCCAGCATTTGCACCACTTGCTGGCGGCGGCGATGACAAGCGTGCAGAAACTGAGTTTCTTCGTTTGGGGGCTGATAGCGATTGAGCTTGAGGACGCTTGCCATATGGGCAAGGACGCAAGCATCCAGGCGGTCGGTTTTCGCCAACTGGCCTGTTGAACGAGCAAAGTCCCGAGCCTGTCGAGGATTGACTCTGACCATGGGCAAGCCAGCGGCATAGAGCGCCTTCAACGCTTGCAGCTCATAGCCACCGGTTGCTTCCAGGACCACTTGCTGAGGAGCGAATGGCGTTAGCCAAGCAATCACCTGCTGCCATCCTGCCGAATCATTGGAGGTGTGTAGTTGTGGTCCATGTTTGTCCACCTTCACATCCAAAGTGTCCTTGCTCACATCGATACCGGCGCCTATGCAACCCATGATGATCTCCTCTAGTCTTGAGACGTCGAGAGTTCTCCTCGGCAGCCCAGCCTTATCTTCGAGTGTCGGCTCGAGCAACTGTACGGGCGTAGTTGAGGAGAGATCGGCATGGAGACCTTGCTACAGCACGATCGTTTGAATCTAGGAGCTAGCGATCGTCCATGCCGACTCTCGACACCCAATCTGGCAGATCTAGAACAGATAAGGAGCGAGCTTGCTCGCGATGGCGGCCTGACGGTCGACATGGGTGTCGAATGGGCGTCCTTTATCGCGAGCAAGCTCGCTCCTGCAAGAGGGTTGGGCTGGCGTTGCCCAAACGCAAAAAACCCCGCAGCCGGAAGGCTGCGGGGTTTTCTCAGGGCCAGGTCTTAAGTGAACGACTTGAGCACTGTCAGCAGGCTGGTGAGGTTGTCGCCCACACCGCCCTGGGCCACTTTTTCGGTGGCCGAGGCGCCGGCGGTGGTGTCGACACTGTAGATCTGCATCACGCCCTGGTTGGTGGCCGCCTGGGCCAGGGTGTTTTGCTGTTGCTGGGCCGAGACCGAGTTCTGGAACAGGATCGCTACGGATTGCCCCATTGACTGGTAGATGGTGCCCATCGACATGGCCGGCGCTTCGGCAACGACCTTGACGTTGGTCTGGGTGACGGCATCGGTGATTTGCGGACTGACTGTACTCATAGGTGAAACTCCTTATTTCAAGAAAGGACAACTTCCGTTAACGCTCGCCCGATCAAGGGTTGAACGACTTGAGGATCGTCAGCAGGCTGGTCAGGTTATCGGCCACGCCGCCCTGGGCGACTTTTTCGGTGGCTGCCGCGCCGGCGGTGGTGTCGACGCTGTAGATCTGCATCACGCCCTGGTTGGTGGCCGCCTGGGCCAGGGTGTTTTGCTGCTGCTGCGCAGAAACGGAGTTCTGGAACAGGATCGCCGTGGCCTGGGCCATGGACTGGTAGATGGTGCTCATGGCCATCGCTGGCGCTTCAGCCACCACTTTGACGTTGGTCTGGGTGACCGCGTCGGTAATTTGCTCGTTGACTAATGGCATGGTTCAACTTCCTTTGTTAGTACACGGCGGGTTCCGTGTTAATCAATGAACGTGGCAAAACACAGGCTGTGAACACGCAAACGCTCAATGCTCCGCCGGGGCGCCGGCTGGCTGGCCGAGATGGGAAATCACTGCCTCGACCTGCTCGACCAGCCCCTGCATCCGCGCCTGGACGGCCGCATTGACCGCCTGCTGGATCAGCTCGGTCTGCTCGGGCGTCAGCACCTGCGCGGGCTTGGCGGCCGCCTCGACGGCAGCCGCCTGTTGCTTGGCCGCCAGCCACTGGCGAATCACCGCTTCGCGCTGCTGGGCGCTCTGCTGCAGCGCGCCTTCATTGGCCTTGGCCTGCGCCATCAACTCGCTGGTGCGCTGTTTCTCGGTGTCGATCAGGTGCTGGGTCTGGGTGAGCACCTGGTCGATGACCCCCGTCTGCGGCTGACTGCGCATCCAGGCTTCGAGAATCTGCTTTTCACCCGCGGACAGGCTCAGGTTGAGCGCGTCGGCCAATTGGTAGAGACCCGCGAGCGAGTCCTGGTTTTCCTGGGGCATCTGGATGTCCTCCTTCAGGCACGGGGCCGCGCCGCTAAAGCCGCACCTCGATGCCGTCCTGCCAGAAACCGGCGAAGTAGAACTTGCCGTCGCTGTCGCAGGACGAGGCCAGGTCCCAGGGGGTCATGGCGGTGGGCCGGGTATCGAAGACCGCGGGCGGCGGTGGCAGCAGGTTGGCGTTGTTGTAGAGGTTGCCGACCTCGTAGCTGTTGGCGACGAATTGCGAACAGAACGAGACGTTGCCGATCGCCACCGACTCGTTGATCCGCGCCTGCAGCTCGGGGGTGAACGGGGTGCGCTTGAACACCGACAAGGCCGCGTTCCACACGCTGTAGCGGCCACTGATCTGGGTGCTGCCGACGTCGCCGTTGAATTGCTCGGCGGCCACCACGGCGGCCCGGGCGAGATCATCGTCAGCGCAGGAATAGACCATCGCCGAGCGCTTGACCGCCTCGCTCGACAGGTCGGTCATCTGGATGCCGCTGCCGACGCTTTCGATCACACAGGTATCGCTGATCGCGATGGCCGCGTGCACCACGGGCACATTCGGCGAACCGTCGCCGAACATCTTGGCCTTGATCCACTGCCCCGCGCGAATGAACGCGCGGGGAATGCTGGTGGACAGCTTGTCGTCCACTTGGGCTACCGAAAAAACAATATCTCCAGGCTGCATGATGTCGCTCCTCATTGAAGAAAAGTGCTTGTTGAACGTGCTGCTGCACAGTCCCGGAGGGGTTCCGGGACTCGATGCCCATGACGCCAGGGCGGCGTGAATCAGGACGGCGGCGCGGAGCGATTGGCCAGGGTGCTGCTGTACTTGGCGATGCTCTCGTCGATCTTGTCGATGGCCACGCCCGCCGCTGTCGCTTCCAGGGCTCCGGCGGCCGCGGCGACAGCGGCGGCGGCCCCCACCAGCAGATCGGTGGCCAGGGCGCCCAGGGCATCCTCGGCGGCTTTTTCGGGATGGTTCTCGACGATGTTTTTCGTCATCTGCTCGAGCAACACCGCCTGGGCCGCCAGCGCCAGCTTGCTGACCCCGTCGAAGTAACCCGCCGCCGATTGCGCGACCAGGCCGGCGGCCTGGCTGATCATCATGTCCGGGGCAATGGCGATCTGCGCCGGGGCATAGCTGAAGGTCTGCGCGTTGGTGAACTGCACCGCCTCGACGATCTGGCTGTTCAGCGCATCGGTGCTGCCGGTCGGCGGCGCCGCGACCTGGGCCAGCAGGTGCTCGTTCATGCGGTCCATCACCGTGCGCGGCGGCTTGGCGGGAGCGCTCGGTGGCGGGGTGTCGCCCGCAGCGGTGGGATCGGCAACCTGGGGGCCAGCAGCCGCAGGGCCAGCGGCTTCGGGGTTGGTCGGCTTGGAATCGGCTGCCTCGGGGTCGGTCGCCGGCGTGGCGTCAGTCTCCGGCTCGGCAGCGGCGGCAGGTTTTTTCTTGAACCAGAACATGAGGTGTCTCCCCAGGCGTCAGGCCTTCTCGCCGATCTGCATGATCAGCGACACAGCCTTGGAGATCACCGCGTTGGAGATCTGATTCAACGCCTGCTGGCTGTTGACCGCGTTCTGCAGGGACAACCCCGCCGAATGGCTGGCCACCTGGTACAGCGAGGCAATGGCCTGGGCCGGCGCCTCGGCCACCACCTTGACGTTGGTTTGGGTTACCGCGTCGGTAATCTGGCTGTTGACCTCTGGCATACATCTCTCCTTGATGGAAGACGCCAGCGCAGGCGCGCTGGCGGTGAACTCGTCGACGGTTTCAGGTGCTCATGAAACAAGAACGCCCGCCACCCGCGGCTGTGAAGGCAAAAGTGTTGTCAGCGCAGCGCCTCGCGCAGCAACTGCACGCGCTTGCGCACCAGGGGTTGGGCGATGCCCAGTTCGGCGGCGATCTGCGGGTACGGCAGTTCCTCGACAAAACGCATTTCAAACAACCGTCGCTGGGGCAAGGGCAACCGCTCCACGCGACGGCCCAACTGCGCCAGTCGCTCGAACTGCTCGACGTACTCGAGTACCGACAGGCAAGGCGTGGCGAGAAGGGCCTGGTGATCGTGCCCAAGGTCGACCGAATGATCGAACAGTTGCCCTTCGCGCTTGCTGCGCCGCAGGCTGTCGAGAAAGACGTGGTCCAGCACCAGAAACAGAAAACCCTGCGGCTCTCGTATGCGTTCCGGGGAACGCCTGAAGAACAGCAGGGCTTTCACGGCCGTATTGGACAGCCATTCCTGGGCCAATGCCAAGTTGCCCCTGGCTCGCCGGTTGGCCCGGCGCATCAGCTCGGGGTACACCGCTCGCCAGCTTGCCTCGAACAACTGATCGACCGCCGCCACTTCACGAAAAGATCCCATCGCCAGCACTCCCTGTGCACTCCTTGATGAGCCGACAGTCTCTGATCGCGCAGCAGGCATTCGCTGTTACCTGGGGAACAGTTGGGCAATTAATTCAGCGAGTAGGCCTTGCGCCGCAGATGCTCGACATCGTTGATCACCAGCCGTCCGCTCTGGCAGCTGATCACCCCCGAACGCCGCCACAGCTGCAACTGGACATTCAGCTTCGGCCGGCTGGTGTTGAGCATCGAGGCCAGGATGCCCTGGTTGCGCGGCACCGATGCACAGGTCACCGGGGCCAGCTCGAAGTCATCGATATTGGCCAGCAGGAACCGCGCCAACCGCGACTCCAGGCGATGCAGGCAAACCAGTTCGAGCAACTCCAGGACCTTCATCAGGCGCGTCATCAGCAACATCAGGACCCGCTGCCAGAACAGCGGCTCGTCGTACAGCACCCGGAAATGCCGCCGCCCCAACAGCAGCACCCGGGTCGGGCCGCAGGCGAACGCCGAGGTTTCCCGGGCGTGGCCCTCGATCAGCGCCGACTCGCCCACCACCTGGCCGACGCTGGCGCTGCCGACAATCTGCTCGCGCCCGTCCGGGCCATGAATCACCGAATACACCTGCCCCTCGGCGACCAGCGCGATGAAGTCCAGGGGCTCGCTCTTGAGGTAGAGCACCTCCCGGTCACTCAATGTGCGCTCCACCGCATGGGTGGCCACATAACAAATCAATGTGTCCGGCAGCCCCCTGAACAGATCGGAGCGTGCCAGCAGAGTCTGACGCAACGAAAAATCGAGCATTACCGCGCCTTTTGAATGCATGCGTTCGCCTTGACTGGTAGGAAATCGCTGCGCGGGCACGCAGCGGTTGGAGCGCTTGATGCCATAGAGCAAAGCAAACAAAGGGACGTCCGATGGGAGGACTTGTGAAGAGGGCGAAGGGGGCTTTCGGGTATCGCAAAGGACAAGATAAACAACGAGGCGACGACCAATCATCACGCGAAAAAAAACCGCATGGACGCCCCAGGCCGACATGGGTATGATGTCGCCCGCACTGCACTCGTAGCTCAGCTGGATAGAGTACTGCCCTCCGAAGGCAGGGGTCGTGGGTTCGAATCCCGCCGAGTGCGCCAGCTAGAAACGCAAAAGCCCCAGGTCAGATGACCTGGGGCTTTTTCGTTTGTGGCGTTTGGGTTGCTTGCCTGGATGCTGCAGCGTTTTTTCACTCAGGCAGGTCATTCGCCTCGGCAGAATCACCCTCTACCTCCCCGCCCGGCACCTCCTCGTCCTCCGTCAATAAAAAGTCCTTGCGACTCTCCTTGATGGCCTGGCGGATCTCCGCGCCCTTGGTCGGGCAATTCAGCAGTGCGGCAATACGGTCGATGCGTGGCGCCATGGCCAGCCTCTCACTTTCAGGAAACTGGCTCGATAGTGCGCGCTTTCACCGTGCCAGGCCATGACTTGCGCGCGTTTTGCCCTCAGGGTTGCTGCAAAACCCGCAGGCGGGCGTCGATGTCCTCATGGGGGAAGCGTTGTTTCAGCGCGCCGATGTATTGGTCGGCGATCTTGTCCTGACCGGTCTTGCGCAGCCGCAACACCTCGCGCAGGGCGTCGTCGAGGATCGACTCCGGCGCCTCGCGCTCGCCCTGCTCCTTGCCCGGGAACGACGCCAGGCGCCCCAGGGATTCATAAGGCTCGGCGGCGAAGACTTCGGTGGCCCGGGTCAGCGGCAAGCCTGCCGCGGGGGCGGCGGGAGCAGGGGCCGACAAGGCGCCGGCGGCAGGCGGCGTGGCGGCCAGTTCGAAGCGGTCCGATGCATCCATGCTTGATTCCGCGAGGGCCGAGTCCGCGGAGGCCGTCGTGGATTCGGCCTGGCGGCGCGCCAGCTGGGGGGCCGCGGCCTTGGCCATGGGCGCCGGGGCGAGCAGCTGGCGGGGCGCAGGCTCTGGCGTGCGCTGCAACACGCCCAGCAACAGGGTCACGCCAAACAGACCGGCAAACGCCACTTGCCAGCGCGGCTGGCGGCACAGATCGAACCAGCGTTGCCACAGGGAAGGCCGGGGCGACGGGGCTTCGCGACGGGCCGTGGCCATGATCAGGGCGTCGAGGCTGGCCGGCGGTTCGCCGTGGCTGTGCTGGCGAATATGCTCGAGCATGCGCTCTTCTTCGGTGGGCGGAAGCTGTCGGGCGTCAGTCATGTCAGTACCTCCTCGGCCAGGAGCCGACGCAGTTTTTTCAGCGCATAACGGAAACGGCTTTTCACCGTTTCCAGCGGTGTATCGGTAAGGCTGGCGATCTGCGGCAATTCCAGTTCGCCATGGGCACGCAGGAGGAATACCTCGCGCTGGTCGGCGGGCAGATCCTGCAAGGCGGCGTCGATGCGTTGCCGTTCACGGCTCAGGCTCAGGTGCTGTTCCGGGCCGCTGGCGTCATCGGCCAGGTCATGCAGTTGCTCGTCATAGCTGTCGTGCAACGGGTTGCGCAGGCCGTGCTTGCGCCAGTGGTCGATCAGGCGGTTGCGGGCGATCTGGTACAGCCAGGTGCGAAAGCTGGCCCGGCCCTGTGGCGCGCTGGTGGTGCGGATCAGGCTGAGCCAGGTGTCCTGATAGACCTCGTCGGCCAGTTCGGCCTTGTCGCACAGGCTCAGCAGAAACCGGTACAGCCCCTGGCGATGGCGCTGGTAGAGCACCTCGAAGGCGGCGCTGTCACCCGCGCGATAATGCGCCAGCAGCGTTTCGTCGCTGCTGGCGGGTCCTGACCGGTTCACCGCAGGCATGGTCGTGCCGGACTCCTTCTGCTGGTGGGTCATGACGTTATTCACGGCGGCTCAAGGCCTCCCCGGAACGGCCCGGCTGATCCTCCGGAGCGGCCTGAGTCTGCAGGCTTTGCGCCAGTTCCACCAGCTGCACGAACTCGCCGCGCAGGCCGAAACGGTCGTCGCCCTTGGCGCCGCGGGCCAGGGCCAGGGTGTCCTTGAGGCCGAAGTCGCCGGTATAACGACCGTCCTTGAGCTGCTGGGCGAACGCCGCCACGGCTGCGGCAAATCTTAGATCATCGCTGGCCTGGGCGAGTTTACCCTGCTGCCGCGAGGCCAGGATCGGCCGCTCGATCAGCCGGCTGCCGCCGCCCTGTGGCGCCTGGTAGCGCACCCGCAGCATGGCCAGCTCGTCGTCCTTGATGTTCGATTCCGACGACGCCTGGGCCTGGCCATAGCGCAGCGGCTCCAGCCAGCCCTGCTCGCCCTTGGGCACGATTTCATACAGCGCGGTGACCGTATGCCCGGCGCCGATCTCGCCGGCATCGACCTTGTCGTTGCTGAAGTCCTCGCGTTTCAGCGCGCGGTTCTCATAGCCCAGCAGGCGGTACTCGCTGACCTGGGCCGGGTTGAATTCCACCTGCAGCTTCACGTCCCTGGCCACCACCGCCAGGGTCGAGCCGAGCTGGTCCACCAGGACCTTGCGCGCCTCGCGCAGGTTGTCGATGTAGGCGTAGTTGCCATCGCCGGCGTCGGCCAGTTGCTCCATCAGGTGCTCGTTGTAGTTGTCCACGCCAAAGCCGAGGGTGGTCAGGGACACTCCGCTTTTACGCTGCTCGACGGCCATCTGCTTGAGGCGGTCGAAGTCGCTGATGCCGACGTTGAAGTCACCGTCGGTGGCCAACAGGATGCGGTTGATGCCGTTCTTGATGAAGCCCTGCCGGGCCATCTGATATGCCAGCTGGATGCCCGAGGCGCCGGCGGTGGAACCGCCCGCTGTCAGTTGCTCGATGGCGTTGCGGATCTTCGCCTTGTCGCGTCCGGAAGTGGGCTCCAGCACCACCCGCGATTCACCGGCATACACCACCAGCGACACCCGGTCCTGCTCGCGCAACTGGTCGACCAGCAGCTTGAGGGTGCTTTGCACCAGCGGCAGGCCTTCGCGGCGATCCATGGAGCCGGACACGTCCACCAGGAACACCAGGTTGGCCGGCGCCAGCTCGGCAACCGCGCGATCCGAGGCCTTGATGCCGATGCGCAGCAAGCGGGTGTGGGGGTTCCAGGGCGACGGCGCGATCTCGGTGGTCACGCCAAACGGCGAGCCATCGCCGGGCAGGGCGTAATCGTAGGGGAAGTAATTGACCAGTTCCTCCAGGCGCACCGCGCCATGCGGCGGCAGGCTACCCTGGTTGAGCAGGCGCCGGACGTTGGCGTAGCCGCCGGTATCGACGTCGACGCTGAAGGTCGAGACCGGGGCCTGCGCCACGCTCTGGATCGGATTGTCCGGCAGGTTCTGGTACTGCTCTCGCGGCTCGGCGCGATAGCCACTGGGCAACGATTCGCGCGTCATCATCGAGGCGTGCATCGGCGCCGGGGCGAGCGCCTTGGCGTTGTTATATCCGGCCAGGATCACATCGGCGCGCTGGGTCTCGCTCGGCGAGGGCACGGCGGCCTGGGGTGCGACCGTTTCCTCGACGGGCAAGGCGCCGCCCCGGGTATCCGGCGCGGACGGGCCGCAACCGGCCATGGCCAACAGCAACCCGGCGGCGCAACCCTGAACAACGGGGCGAAGGTAGTACGGAGGAAGGGACATGGGGGCTGACCTCGGGAGAAATTGATCCATTCCCCCCTTCAGACGAAGCCCCTGGGCGATTCGGGTTAAGCCCCCGAAAAAAATTTCCCTTAGCGCAGGTAGCGCCGCACCACGCTGCTGTTACGCAGCACATGGCCATTGATCTTTTCCAGCAACTGGGCGCGGGTCAGGCCGGCCGGCAAGGCATCGGGCGCCAGCTCCAGCGCGTAGATCTGAATGATGTAGTGGTGCGCGCTGTCGCCCACCGGTGGGCAAGGACCGACGTAGGTGGTGGTGCCTTTGCTGTTGGTGCCGCCCAGCCCTTCCAGGGTGCCCTTGGCCCCCGCGCCCGCGGCGATCTGCCGGGTCGTGGGCTTGATCCCGTAATGCACCCAGTGGTCGATACCCTGGCCTTTGGCGCCGTCCGGGTCGTGCATCACGATGGCGTAGCTGCGGGTGCCTTCGGGGCCGGCGGTCCAGGCCAGGGCCGGCGACAGGTTATGCCCGCCGCAGCCCTTGGCGTCGCTGGCGCTGGCCGGGGTGAACAGGCGGTTGTCCGAGACACCGGGCACGTTCAGGGTGAAACGCTCCTGGGCCTGGGCCGACCCCGCCAGACAAAAAACAACAGCTGCCGCGGCCAACCAGGGAGTGCGGGAAGCAAAACGGGACATAACGAGGGCACCTTCTGCGGATAGGGTCGTGGCCTGAAGACTATAACCTGACGCCTGGCGGATAAATGCAGGCGCGGTATCGGAGGTGATTGAGCTTGAGGCGGGGGGTGGTTGTAAATGGGGAGAAGGGAATTTTGCTGGGCGGGGATTTGAATGATTGGGCAATACACAGATGTCCAACTGGCTGCTGGGATAACAGGCCCGGCTTTTTCCCTTGAAACGGACGCACCGACTACAGGCATCACCGGGCAAGGGCTAGGAGTACGGTTTTTTACAGAATCAGAAAAACCTCACAACGAATACAGAGCGCCCCTCATTTCCAGACCTGACAACCTCGGTCTACAGTCGACCAGTCCCTCGATGGGGATCAGGTTTGGCGACCTGGTGAATGGTGTGCAGAAGATTTCTGATTACAGAAGCTTTTGCGCATGCAAAGCTGCTTTACGGCAGTTGTGCGCGGGAGGCCTTCGGGCCTGTCGGTTTTCCATTCCCGGCTCGCCAACCCGCGTACAGCTGCCACCTTTCGTTTGGCGACGTTTGAGTGATAGCTCTTTTCAACTGAATGGAGTTACACCTATGAACCGCTACATGCCCATTACCGGCCACGACTGCAATATCCCCTATCTGCTAATCGACACTCAGGTACCTGTCGATGTACTTCACGATGCGGCGGCTTATCGCATTCGTGCGGTGACTCAGTTGTTGGAAAACTTTGTGGAACCTGTAAATCCCGGAAGCCACCCTGTGGTTCTTCAGGAGTTGACGTTGGTCTGCACTATTCTGCTGCGCGACGGTTGCGATCTACTAGATGTAACTGGACGAAAATTACAGGAACAGCTTTTAGCGTAAGCAATAGCGGGCGACCTTAAAGTCGCCCGCTTTATCTTTCATTCTTAAACATATTCAACTGCCAACTTACCAAGAGCACTCCAATCAAATTACCGCAAAACGACGACAATTTGACAGAAACAAACTTAACTTAATAAATTAATTAAACTATCGCAGGAAAACATATTTACTCATCGCCTTTTTAAAAATTTACTTTGCATCCTGACATAAGTCATACTTACATCATTAATTTTTTGGATTTCGCCAAGCTTCAATGCGGTATTAGCAGTTCTTTTTTTAACTACTGAAACTCAAAAGGGACATGGCGCAGTTGCTCTTCCAGGTTCCACCCGCCTGGTTTTGCTCTAGGATCGTCCCATTCTGCACCAGCAGCAATCCACTCTGCTCTATACTTACGAGCACCATTGGGTGTTGAATCTTGGTATCCGTGCTCGACACCACAACACAGGCAGAACTCGAAAAGTGGGCTGAGCCCATCATCCCCCCACGGAGCCTCATCTGTTTTGTAGCCACAAACACGACAATACAGCTGATTATTATTGGGCATTAAAGTAATCCAAATTTGTTGGGTATCCATGCTGAGTTGGTTCGGGCCTAAACATAGTCCTTGGTGAACCATCCGCAGCACGAATACCGAAGGTATCATTTGCAGGATTGAAGAAAACAGTGTCCCCATTAGGCCGAACTTTCGTCAGCGTTCCGACTGGTGGGTTATTCAAGAAACTCTTCGTACCCTCAACATACTGTTTCGCGTTCTGAAACTGCGGAAACTCGGCTTTATGCTTATCCCAATGTCCATAAGCGTTTTCCACGGCATTTTTTGATTTTGTCGAAGACCAAAATGGACCCTGTGTCGTTTTCCCGGCACCAAAGAGTATAGCCGCCCATTGGGCAGTGCTACCCACCGTTTGAGGGTCCACATTGAAACCCAACCCAGCAGCAAAATCACTCGCCGATTGTGCAGCCCCAGAGGCTATCCCTCCAGCCACAATCCGTAGTTGAGCAGTTGCGTTAAACAGCTGCACAGCACCCAGCACACGCTTCATGGCCTCAGAAATATCGCTGGCTGCCCGTGCCTGCGAAATGAGTTCATGCGTTTGATTAAAGTCTGCAACAAAACTCTGATAGGCCGCGTAGCACCCAGCTGGATCCGCTTCACAGTAAGCGTTAAGGCGTTTATCGTTAGCGTTATTCAGGTCAGCAAATTTGTCTCGAACCTGATCGCAAGTATTCGCAGTTGCGCAGCCGCGAGCTTCCTCGATGAGAGACTCGACCTCATTGTGTTCCAGATAGTTATAAACCGTCCCCTGCTGCGCAACCCAGCCCGCAACCTCTTGATCTTTGCTGCCACCACCAACTCCCGCCCCAATCAGCTACGAAGTCATCGCCAATACGCGATCATGCGCCTCGCCTGGGAACATCTCTGAATCGCCCCGGGTTTTGTAGTCACTCAAAAGACGCGGACTCAAGGTGCGCCAACACCTTGAGCCCGCTAACCACAAGCAGCTAAACAGGAGCTGAATCATGGCTAAGGCCGATCATAGGGCAACCCTGCCCAAAACTGAACGTTTCGCCACCATCGCCGCTGACTTCTACCCGCCGTTGGATGATGCCGAATATCCCCGACATCGTCGCGTTCCTTGGCTTCGACTGCGTGGGCATTGGTTGCAACAGGCGGGGTTTGCGGTCAATCAGAAGATTAGAATCCAGGTCAGTAAGAATAGATTGGTGATTACAGCGGAGTGATCAAACAATAACTAAATGCCCTCAAAATCTACCGAGGGATTTTAGTTTAAGGGAAAAATCAAACTTTAACCGCACCGTGTTTTTCAGGATCAAAGTCTTTAGGCCAGACCGTTCTATCATTATATAAAGCATCAGAAAATACGGCCTCATCGATTCTTCTAACATCAAGATTCGTATCACATAAATTGGCCCCTATAAAACTAGCACCATAAATATCTGCATTTTTCAAATTAGACATAGAAATATCAGCCTCAGAGAAATCAGCACCAATTGCCAGCACGCTTGACAGGTCTGCTTCTTTTATCTGTGCGCCAATTAGTGTTGCATTCATAAGAGCAACACCACTCATTACTACCCTATTCATCAGAGAATGGTCAAAAGAGGAATTTCTCAAGTTTGAGCCTGTAAAATCTGCTCCTGAAATATCTAGGCTGTCAAAAATTGCACGATGAAGCTCTAACCCCTTAAGATTCGAGTTAACAAGACTACCCATAGATAAGCTCAATGCCTCACCAGTATCAAAGTAAATAGTTATCATCTATTCCCCCAATCTACCGGATCAATTTTCACATCTAATACAGGTCTAGTTTGACCAGCTTTGCTAGGTGGTAAGGTTCCGGGAGCTACTTCTGGTTTTCGCCCTAATATTTTTGCTGCGATATAACGATGGTTCCCATCAACGATTATATTTCCATCCATCTTAATTGGCGGAGCTACATCCCCTTTAAGAAGGCGATCAACATATCTTTGAACCGCAGGTAGAGAAACAAATTTTTGACCACTAATAGCAGGATCACCTTGTAATGCTTTTTGAATAATCTCAGGCGTTACTTCTGAACCTTTCGAAACTAAAGGTTTTCCTAATGCCCCACCAGTTCCTTTTGCAGCCTGCAGATACTTTATCGCCTTTTCAAGCTGTATCAACCCCGCCGGCTCAGTCGCACCCGGCAGCTTGGGTTTAGCCTCCCAACGACTATTCGCCGCTCCGCCTCCCCCCAGCAACGCCAATCGATCCATGGAAGGCCCCCAGTCCGCGATCTGCTTGGCTAGGTGTTCCGCCGCAGCCACTGACCGGCTTACCAGCTCCGCTTTATAGCTTTCACAGACCTGGGTCTGACATGGGATCGCCATCAGTTCATCCAAGCCAGCAATGACACCGGGTAGCTTGTCTTTTGCTAGAAGCGAACTGCTGATTTGCATCGCGTACTGGGTGTTGTAAAGGCTCTCTTCGTTATATTTTTCATTCTTCCATCTGGATTCCTGGCAGGAAGTATTCGTACCGCAATCCTGCATATCCTTGGCAAAAGCCTTGACATCGGAATGCTCCAGATAGTTATAAACCGTCCCCTGCTGCGCAACCCAGCCCGCAACCTCTTGATCTTTGCTGCTACCACCAACTCCCGCTGCGACAGTCATCCCAATCAGCTGCGAAGTCATCGCCAATACGCGATCGTGCGCCTCGCCTGGGAACATCTCTGCGCCAAAGCTCTGGATCAGCGCCTTGTTCGCACCCGCGGCAATTGCCCCCGAGGTGAAATCGCCTCCCGCTGCCTCTGCAATCAAACCACCGACGATGGCATGCACCGCGACTTTCGTGGAAAGTCCTGTACCACTTAGGTGAGTACCAACCTGCTCATAAATGGCTCCAGACACCAGACTGGCAGTCAGATCGATGGCAGCCTGCCCCACATTTTTAATGAAGCTTCCACCATTCGTAGCCGTTTTCAGAGCAGAGTTGACGGCAATTTGCCTCCCAAGATCAGAGGCTGTGAAGCCGCCACTAACACCTGCAAGTTGCGATACAGCGCCACTGATACCTGCAATCGCATAGCCCTTCAGACTTTCGCCAGACGTAACATCCTTGGCGATATCCCCCAGGTTTCCTTTGTTATTGATCGTGCTTGTCGCGCCTTTCACGGCGACAGCGGAAACCACGGAATTCGCAGCGATCCCTGTAGTTGTTGTGGAGGCAGCCCCCACAAGGCTGGCACCTGCACCCCAGGTAAAGTAGGTAACGATAATGGCGATGACCAACGCCGCCCCACCACCCAAGCCCGAGTGGCTGTACTTGAAGCTGTCATGGACCTCCTGCACCTTGCGCCAGTCCACATCACCACGCTGCTCAGCCTCTTTCAACCAAGCCAGTTGCGGGTCTGCCTGAACCATTGCATCGATGGTCTGACTGACCGACTTCTGGTCGATTTGCTTGATATCGATGTTCAAGCCATCTACGGCCTGGATGGCCAACTTCCCTTGAGCGACGATTTCGGTCTGCCGCAGGGTCTCGTCGGTCGTGCCTTTGCCTTTGGCGCTGGTCCACACCAGGCTATTACTGCTCTTCTCGTGGCTCTCCTGATGCAGGTCCTTAACCGCTTCAAAGGTGATCTCGCCACCGCTGATCAGGGCCAGGTCCTTGCCACTTTCCAGCTTGGCCGCCTGGTACTTCTGATCCCCACCACTTTGGAGGGTCAGATCACCCCCAGTCTTGATTTCACTGCCAATGTTTTTCACATCGGTAACTTCATCGCGCTGGGTTTTCTTGCTGCCCCAACTGCCTTTTTTCTTCATGTCGTACAGCGAGTAATCGCTGTCTTGCGCGGCCAGCAGTTCGAGTTTTTCTCCGGCAACCAAATAGGCTTCATCCCCAGCTGTAACCTTGCTGGCAATCAGAGCCATGTCCTTGCCCGCACTGAGGGTGACATCGCCGCCTGCCGTTACGCTGGTGGCCACCTGGCTGACATGGTCCTCCTGGCTCGTGACCTTCTTGGTCTTGTTGTAGGAATGCTGCTCGTCCGCGGCCGAGGCCAGGGTCAGGTTTTGTGTGGCCGCGATGGCGATATCGCGCTTGGCGTCGATCTGGCTGGCAACCGCACTGATATCGCGACCGGCGCGGATCGTCAGGTCGCGGCCGGCTTCGAGGCTGGAACCGTGCTGGGTGATGGTCTGATTGCGCTGGGCGCCGCGCTCGCCGCTGACGACCTGCTCGGCGGAGGTAATGTTGACGTCCCGACCGGCCTGGATCCTGGTGTCGGCACCGCTTTTCAGCACGCCGCCGAGGTTGTTGACGTCGCGCCCGGCAGTAAGGCTCAGGTTGTTGGCGGCCTCGATGCGCGCGGCGCTGTCGATGAAGGCGGTCCGCTCGCTGCGATAACCACTGCTGCTGGCGTGGGCAGTAACCGTGCGTTCGTTGAGCAGGTCACCGTTGACGGTGGTCAGGCTGACATCGCGACCGGCGATGATGCCGCCAGCCTGGTTGGTCAGGTTATTGCCAGCCAGCAGTTCGAGGCGATTGCCCGCCTCCACCAGGCCGCTGTTGACCAGGTTCTGACCGACCTGGGCCGACAGGTTGGCGGTGGCGCGCAGGGTGCCGACGTTGTGCAGGTCCTGGCCGGCGATCAGGTTGAGGTCGTTGCCGGCGATCAGCGCGCCATTGGGCGCCAGGCGGTTGTTGGACTGGGCCAGGTACAGCACCGGTACCAGCACCTGCTCGCCGTTCACTTCGGCGGTTTCCATCCAGACGATGTCGTGGGTCAGGGCCGCGACCTGCTCCGCGGTCAGGCTCACGCCGACCGCCAGGTTGAGCTGTTGCTTGCTCTTGAGGGCGTTGTCCATCAGGTACTTGAACAACGCCTCGTCGGAGGTCTGGCCATCGAGGAAACGCTGCCCGGTACGGGCCACCACGGCCTGCTGGATCAGCCGTTGTTCATAGAGGCCATCACCCAGGCGTTTCCAGCTCTCATCCGGGTTGTAGCCCAGGTTGGACAGCAGGTAGTCCGAGCTCATGAACTGCTTGAGGTTGGTGAGGGCCGGGTTGGTTTCGATCAGGTATTTGTTCGGGTTGGAACGTCCGGCGCTGGACGGCAGGCCCTGCACGCGATCGATGCGTTGCCCACCGGCGACGGTGATCGGGCCCACGACCGCAGCGGCCGTATTGCCTGACTGGATATCCTGCCCCTGGTTGCCTGGCAGGCCCTGTTGACGCTGCGCGGCGCTGATGGCGGCCGCCCCCAGGGCCCAGCTTTGTGGCCCACTGTTGATCGCTGTGCTGCTGGCTTCACCACTCAGGCGGAACAGCCCATTCTGCCCGGTAGGCAAGCTGAAGCCCGGCAGGCTCAGCGGGTTGACCTGTTGTTGGGCCAGATCCGGAGGCAACTGCGAGTTGAGGGAGATTCGAGTCGAGTAGTTGCTGCTTGATCCGCTGGCACCCGATGCCGCAGTGTCGGTTTTCGCACCGCTGCCAATGTAGGTGTAACCAGGGCGGACCACGCTGTTATCGATGTTGTTCTGCGCCTGGATATTGACCGCGCCGCCAGCCTGAATCACCGCGGTGTAGCTTTGGTCGCTGCCCGCGATTTTTTGCGTCTTGCCAAATTCCGGCATCTCGAATTCGGTCATGCCGATAAAGCGGCTGATAGCAGCCTGCAGGCCACCCACATCATTGGGGGTGTAGCCCGGGCTTTCGAACCAGTACTTGTCGGTGACAGCCCTGGCCGCGTCGTACCAACCTCCGGCGTTTCTGGTGCGCTCTGAACGGAATACCCGCGTGGTTTCGGTTTCCCCGGTTTCGATCCCACTGTTGGTCAGGTTGTTGACCGTGGCCACCAGGTTGCCCGCCGTGGCGATGGTGCTGCTCTGGTTCAGCAGGTCGCCACCCTTGATGTTCAGGTTGCCGCCCGAGGTGATGCTCGACGCCGCACTGGCCTCGGTGACCTCGAACTTGTCCCGCTGGACAAGCTCCCAGACGTGGTTGCGCTTACCGCTGCAGTCGCCGGCGTTGACCCCTTCGATACAGGCGATTTCACCAATCCTGGCGGTATAAATGCCCAGATTATTGGTGGTGAGGATGGCACGAATATTCTGGATCGTGCTCGCCGCCAAACTCAGATTGCCGTCGCTCTGAATATTCGCCGAGCGGTTGAGAATGCTGCTGGCCAGCCCGCCCTGACCGTCACGGTCAATGCTCAGGTTGCCCAGGCTGTAGAGGTCGGCGTAGCTGTTGTTCAGCGAGTCCAGCCGCAGGCTCATATCGCCGCCGCTGAAGATCAGCGCGTGATCATTGAGCAGTGCCCCGGTGGTCAGGGTGAGCTGCTGCGCACTGCCCAGGGTGCCGTAGTTGTTGATGCCCGCTGCGCTCAGGTTGAGATCGGCGGCCGAGGTCAGGCGCCCCGAGTTGTCGAGCAAGCCAGTGACCTTCACTGTGGTGTCGCCACCGCCTGCCAGGCTGGCGCTGCTGCTGAGACCGAGCTGCCCGAGTGTGAGGTTCATGGCTCCTTTGCTGCTGGCTCGACCGCTGCTGTTCAGGTTGCCTGCCAGGGTCAGGTCAAAACTGCCGTCACTGGCGATCAAGCCCGCGGTGGTCCAGTTGACGCCACTGCCGGTGAAGCTGTCAGAGGCCAGCAGTTGACCGTCGGCGGTCTGAGTCAGGCTGTTGACCTTGACCGTCAGGCGTCCGGCCTGGATCACACTGCTGTTGCTCCAGCTGTCCTGGTCGACCGTCAGGCTGCCGCGGGTGATCAGGCTACCGCTGGCGTTATTGAGGTTGGCCATGGCGATGCCGAAGGTACCGGAACCGACATGCAGCACGGTACCGCCGGTGTTCAACAAGCTGCCGGCCTGGAACAGCAGATCCTGGTTGGCGGTTTCCAGGGTGCCGTTGCGGTTATCGAACAGGCCGCCGATCTGGAACCTGGTCGTGCCGGCACTGCCCAGGGCGCGTAGCTGACCCTTCTGGTTGTCCACGCTGGCGGCGTGCACTTTCAGGGTGCTGTCGCTTTCGATAATGCCTTGCTGGTTGTTCAGCGCGCCGCTGAGGTTGAGATCGATCAGGCCCGCGGCCACCTGGCCACGCACCTCGCCGCGGTTGTCGAAGTTGTTGCCCGTGACCTTGACCGCGCCCTTGCCATACAGGCCACCGTCGCGGTTGTCGAAGTCGCCGGTGGTGACCACGGCATCACCGGTTTGCGCGGAAATACGCCCGCCGTTGTTATCAATCCTGCCGGTGGTGAGGTTCAAGCGCTGGGCCTGGACGATGCCGCCCTGGCGGTTGTTGTTCAGGTCGTAGCCGTTGCGCAGCACGCCCACGGTACGGGCCTCGAGGGCACCCTGGATACTGGCCAGGATGCCACCGCGGTTATCGATCGTGTTGGCCTTGAGGCTGACATCGCCGGTCTGGGCAATGACCTTACCGCTCTGGTTGTCGATATCCCCTGCAACGTCGAGGGCCAGACCGGTCTGACTCTGGATCGCGCCCTTGGCGTTATCGAGGCTGGCAGCCTTAAGGGAAAGGTCGGCATTCTGGCTGTAGATCAGGCCATCGCCGCTGTTCTGCACCGCATCCGTGGCAGTCAGCGATAGCGTTTGGGACGCTGCTACCGTGCCGCGATTGCGGTTATCCAGGGTGCCGGTCAACAGGGTGAGTAAACCCTGGCTGGCCAGTTGACCGCCCTGGTTGTCGATCCGGCTGGAGCGTTTGACCAGTAGCGCGCCGCCGCTGGCAAGCTTGCCGTTGGCATTGGTCAGGGCACCGAGCAGATCAAGGGTGACTGCGCCATTGCCAATCAGCGAACCACCACTGTTATCGAGGGTGCTGACGGCGACATCGATGGGCTGCTGGGCCTGGATAGTGCCGCCGCTGTTGTTCAGGGTCCGCGCCTGCAAACCAAGGGCTGCGCCGCTGTCGATCAGGCCACCCTGGGCGTTGTTGAGCAGGCCGCTGACGATCAGCGTCTGCCCACCGCCGCTGGACACAATGCCCTGGGCGCTGTTGTCGAGTCCGGCAGCTTTGACAGTCAGCAGCTTTTTGCTGACCAGGGCGCCAGAGCCACTGTTGAGCAGTTGATTGCTCAGCTTGATATCAAGGTCGCCGTCACGGCTGGAAAGGGTGCCGCTCGTGCGGTTGTCCAGATCGCTGCCTTTGACGCTCAGGCCTTGCCAGCCCGACATCAAGCCACCCTGGTTGATCAGGCTGTTGGCATTGAGGGTCAGCAGCTGGTTGCTGATGAGCTTGCCGCGGCTGTTATCCAGGGTACGGCCGGTCAGGTCCAGGCCCCGCGTGCTGGAGATTTCACCGCCCTGGTTACTCAGGTCACGCAGGTGTTTGATGGTCAGCGGGCCGGCCGTGGTGATCAGCCCGGCGTTGTTGTTCAGGTCGCCGGTGGCCTGCCCCAGGTCGATGGCAATGGCACTGCCCAGCAGCGACCCTTGCTGGTTGTTCAAGCCCGCGCTGTTGAGGGTCAGGGCGTTGGTGGCGTTGATCAGCCCGTCGTTCTGATTGTTAAGCTGGCCCGCAACATTCAGCAGCAGGTCACTGCGGCTGGTCAGGGTGCCGCCGCTGTTGTCCAGGCTGGCGGCACGGCCATCGACGGACTGGGCGGCAATCAGGCCCTTGAGGTTGTTCAGGGCCTGCTCGATGCGCAGGGTCAGGGCCTGGTTGCTCAGCAGCTTGCCGTTGCTGTTGTCCAGACTGGTGGCGGCCAGGGTAAAGGCTTGGGCGCTGGAGATTTCCCCACCCTGGTTGTTCACACCGTTGAGGTTGTTCAGCATCAGCAACGGCGCGTTGATCAGGCCGCCCTGGTTGTTCAACTGGCCATGGTTCAGGTCCAGGTCCACCGAGGTTTCACTGAAGAGTTTGCCGCCTTGCTGATCCAGGCCGCTGACCTTGGCGGTCAACGCTTTGCTACTGGTGATGCTTCCTGCATCCTGGTTGGTCAGTTGCCCGGCGCTGATCGCCAGGGTGTCCCGGGTGCTGACCGTACCGGCGTGACTATTGTCGAACGCACCAGTGGTGATCTTCAGGGCCGCCAGGCTGCTGAGGGTGCCTTTCTGACGGTTGTCCAGGCTGGCGCTGCGAACGGCCAGGGTGCCGTCGGTAGCCAGCCGGCCGCCCTGGTTATTCAGCGCCTGCTGCGTCGTAACGGTCAGAGGCCCCGCACTGGACAGGCTACCCAGGCGATTGTCGAGATTCGCCGCCTGCACGCTCAGCACGCCCTCACTGCTGATCAAACCTTGACGGTTGTCAGCGTCGCCACTGAGCTTGATATCGACGCCCTGTTGGCTGAGCAGGCTGCCGCCGGTGTTGTCCAGACGTTGGCCCTGCAAACTCAAACCGCTCTGGGCGCTGAGCTGGCCCTGATTGCGGTTGAGCAGTTGATCCACCGTCAACGCCAGAGTGGTGCCCGCCGTCACCCGGCCGCCATCGCTGTTGTCCAACTGCCGACCGCTCAGGCTGACCGCGCCTTTGCTCGAGACTTCGCCACCGCGGTTATCGACACTGCCGACCTTGAGCTCGACGCCTTGCGTCGCGCCGACCAAGCCATTCTGGCGGTTATCCAGGCTAGTGCCGTCGAGCTTGAGCGAGCCTTCGGCGACCAGCGAACCGTTTTGATTGTTGCTGTCGGCAAGGTGCGCAGTAAGGTCTTTTTTACTGGATATCTGCCCGCCGCTGTTATCCAGGCGAGCGGCGCTCAGTTGGGTATTACCGTCCCCGATCAGGATGCCGGCCTGGTTCTGAAAAGCCCCGGCCACCGTCACCTTCGCTTCGCCACGGCTGCTGAGCAGGCCTTCGCGGTTATCCAGCGTCATGCTGCGCAGGTCCAACGTACCGGCCGCAATCACGCCCTTGGCGTTAACCAGAGCCTGGTCGACCTGCACGGTCATTGCCTGGTTACTGGCAACACGCCCCGCGGCACTGTTGTCCAGCGCACCGGCCTTGAGGTTGAGTGCCTCCTGGCTGGTGAGCTGACCATTCTGGTTGTTGATGGTGCCGCTGGCAGTCAGGCTCAGGCCTTTTCCGGCCGAGACCAGGCCCGCCACGTTATCCAGGCTGGCGACATTCAGGGCCATGGCGCCCAGGCTGGAGAACTCGCCACTGCGGTTGTTCAGTTGGCCGATAGTCGCACTCAGCGGGCTACTGCTGGTCACCAGGCCGCCTTGGGTATTGAGCAACTGGTTGGCGTTGAGGTTCAGGCTGCCGGTGCTCAGCACCCGCCCCTGGTTCTGGTTATCCAGCGTGCCGGTGCTGATGGTCGCCGCTTGCTTGGCACTCAGGGTGCCGCCCTGATTGTTCAGCGTCTGAGCTGCGTTGACGGTCAGGTTGCGACTGGCAATCAGGCTGGTGCCGCTGTTGTTGAGGATCTGCGTTGTGATGTTGAGATCACCGCCGCCGTTACGGCTGTTATCGGCGTTGACCCCAGCCTCGACGATGTCGTGGTTGGTCAACCGACCACCGCTGGAGAGGCTGATACGGTCGCGGGCGGCCAGGGTTTTCTGGCTGTTGAGGTCGCCCCGGCTGTTGATGTCCAGGGATGTGCCGGCGTACGCCGGTCCTTGCACGTCCACACTGGCCGCCTTGACGTCGATGGCCCCTGTCGCGGCGGCCTTCGCCATGCTCAATCGCCCGTTGGCATCGATCTGGATATCACCGCCGCTGGCGGCCAGATTACCGGCCAGCTTCACCCCGACACCGGCCTCGGTGCCCACCAGTTTGATCGCCCCGGCGTACATGCCGCCCAGGGCGCTGGAGTCGATGGCCAGTTGCGGGGCGTCTGCCGGGTTAGCGGCGCGGGCGGTGGCTTTCAGGGTGCCGGCATCGACATCGTTGGCACCGGCGATCACCGCAAGGTGCTTGGCATTGATCTGGGCGTTGATCTGGGCGCTGCGGGTGATGATTTCGAAGCTGCCAATATTGCTGGCATCGATCCCGGTCCCCTCGATCACCACCTGGCCTTGATCGACCTGATAGCGGCTGAGCTGGCCGTTTTCAATAATAGGTTTACCGGTGGTCAGCGTGGCTCGTGGGGTGTTGATAAAGCCGCAACCGTTGCAACTGATGCCGTAGGGGTTGGCCACGATGACTCGGGCCGACTGGCCGGCCACCTCGGTGTAACCGCGCAGTTGGCTGGGACTACCGCCGTTGACTTCGTTGAGAATGGTTTGCGCCGCAGCGCCCTTGAGGTTCGGGTTACCGAGGATGATGCCACCCAGTTGGGTGCTTTGCGTGCGGTCAGTGGCGTTGTTGAGGATCAGCCCCTGCTGGCCGACGTTGTAGTCGTGGAACTGGTTGTGCGACAGGCCGCTGCCATTGGGCGTGGCGATATTGACGATGGGCACGCCGTTGCCCGCCTGCCCCAGGCTGGTGCCCGGCGCGCTGACCACGATGCCTTCCGCCTGGGCCCACAGCGGTTGCCAGAACATGGCGTTGGCCAGGATGAACGCCAGGCCGCGCTTGGGCATGCCCCAGAACGTGTCTCGGGGTTTCAGCGTAGCCGAAGGCTGGCGAGCCAGAAGAGCGAGGTGGCGAGCGTACATGTCGAAGGTCTCGGAAAAACGCTGGTCAGAGGAAGAAGTCCAGGCGGAAATAGATCGGTGCTTCGCGCTCGGCGATCACGTTCGGGCGTTCCAGGGAATGGGCAAAGGTCACGCTGGTGGCCAGGTGCTGACCACGGGCGAACAGCTCCAGGGAGTTGCTCGACAGGCGTCCGTGCTGCTCGCCGTTGTAGCGGTCGCCACGGATCACGCCCTGGTCGTAGCCTAGGCTGCTGCCGTACTCGGCGAACACCGGACGCAGCCAGCCGAGGGTCACCGGGCGGCTCCAGCGCAGGTCGTTGCGCCAGTAGCCGCCGCTGTCGCCGGACAGCGACTGGTCCTTGTAGCCGCGGATCGACGACTGCCCGCCCAGGCTGGTGCGCTGCGGGCTGAACAGCACGTCTTCGCTGCGCTGGCCGGTCATCAGGCTGCTGAAGCTGAACGACTCGCCCCACAGCTTGAACGGCTGCAGGTAACTGAGGGTGGCGGTGTATTTGCGGTAGCGCGCATTCGGCTCGCCGGGCCCGGGGTGGCCATTGCCCTGGGCGTCGAAGGCACCGATGCCGTTCTGCAGGCCGAGATCGAGGTTGACGAAGGCCCCGCCGATACGCCGGCCGTGGTTGATGCCGAACTGGGCTTCGCTGAGGCGATTGCTGCTCGGGGCCAGCTTGCTGTCTTCGATGAAGTTGTTGGTGCGCAGGTAGGCCAGGCCGGCATTCAGCGAGGTCTTGCTCACCGCATCGCGCAGGATCACCCGCTCGGCGCGCAGCTGGTGGTTCTGGCTGTCGCCGCTCTGCTTGAAGTTGAAACCGTTGGCCTGGGCCTGGGAGCGGTACTCGCTCTGGCTGTAGCTGTAACTGAAGTTCCACCAGCCCCAGGGAACGTTGTAGTAGAGCATCGCGTTTTTCGAGGTTTTCTGGTGGTCGCTGATCGCATCATGCCCCCCATGCAGGATCAGTTGATCCGCCAGCCCCAGCGGGCTGTCCCACTCAAAACCGGTGTCCCACTGCTGCTCGCCCGTGCTTTTCTGCCCGTCGTTATTACGCGACAGGCTAGCGCGCCAGGGCTTTTGTGGAGTGTTCTTGACCAGAACCTCGCTGCCTCCGAGTTCTTGGCCCGGAGCCAGTTCCATCTGTGCCTGATTGGAGGGCAAGCGATTGAGCTGATCGATCGCCTGCTCGATCTCCCGCAAGTTGACCAATCCGCCAACCTTGCCGGGAAAGGCCATGGCCAGCTCGCGCTCGGATAGTTGGCTGTCAACGGCACCCTTCAAGCCTTCGAGCCGGCCCTCGACCACCAGCACCTTCAAGTGGCCGCCGGACAGGTCCTGCTGCGGCAGGTAGGCGCGGCTGGTCACCAGGCCCTTCTCCAGGTAGTAGTCGGTGATGACCTTGAGCAGCTCGTTGAGCTGGCTGACGCCCAGGCATTGACCGATATAGGGCTTGAGCAGGCGCGCCTGCTCGCTGGCGGACAGGCTGTCGGCGCCCTTGAGTTCGATGTCCTGGATCGGGAAACAGCGGGTGTCGGCAGGTGCCGTCGGCGCCGTGGGGGCAGCCTCTTTACCGGGCAGGTCCTTGAGCTCTTCCAGGCGCCGGCGCTGCTCTTCGAGCAGGCGGTCCTGGCGTTCGCGGATCAGGTCGGTGTCACCAGGGCTGGGGGCGGCATACAGCGGACTGAATACACTGAGTAGCAACAACCCTGCAAGCAGGGACAAACCTGAACGCATCCAGATAATGAGCCGAGACATCTTCGATCCTTCGAGAACATGAGACACAGCCGGAAATGAGTACCGCTCGGGCCTACAGGTCAACGCCTGCGGCGCAAGAGAGCATCATCCAGATAGTCCCGGCCCTGGAGTTGGAAAGGATGTTATGGATCGTTCTTGGGAAAGTCTGTGGGAAATTTCCCAAGACTCTGGGGTTAATTCTGCTTGTATAAGGGTTTTCGGGTAGTTCCTTGCAAGGGGGCAGAAGAGAGTCATCGCCATGCCAGCGCGAATAAAGAAACCATCAAAACATCCCAGGCAATGACGCACTCGAGCACTTGACCGAGCACATCGTTACTTGCCCAACACTTAGGCCTGCCACCTTCAATCAACGCTCCACGGCATCCGCCAGCAACGGCGCATGCGACGCACGTTCGGCGTTGAGGCGCATGAAGCCGGTGGTGACCAGGCTGATGCCGCCCTCCTCGTCGTTGTGCACCGTCATGGTCCCGGGCTGGCGCATGCGCGCAAAGTTGGCGGCGCTGAGCTTGAAGCTTTCGCTCAGGCGTCGGTCGTCCACCGCCGGCGACGGCAGGCGGCGCCGCGCAAAACTTTTGCTCTTGCGCTGCTGGTAACGCGCCCAGAGGATCAGCACGGCGGCGTTGAGCAGGGCCACCCACAGGTAGATCTGCAAGGTGCCGAGCGCCTCGAGCACGCCGACTTCGATACGCGGGCCGTCGTGGGTATCGATCAGCGGCCACAGGCCGCGTACCAGCAGGTACACCAGGCCGATCCAGGCCAGCACGGTGAACGCCGCATCGACGAGCACCAGCAATGGGCGTTGACGGGTTCTGATGATGTTCATCAGCGAGCCTCCTCTTCATCATCTATGGGCTTGATGCCACGGTCGGGGCTGACCCAGCGCGCACGCTTCTGGTGTTGGCTGAACAGCACCTTGGGGAAACTGACAAGCGTGGTGAACAGGCTGACGAGCCAGAACACCAGGGGGTACCAGACCACCCAGAACATGGTCTTGCCCAAACCCTTTTCATAACGGCGGTCGATCAGGATGCTGACCGCGAACTGCAGCAGGCAGACCATCGCCAGCACCAGCCCGGTGAAGGCCGGCGGCATCAGGCGGTCGACGGCGATGGCTTCGGGCATGACGATGAACTTGCCGACGCCCCAGAAGATCACCGACAGCAGGAAGGTGAAGGCCCAGCCGGTGGACAGGCAGTATTCGAACAGCAGCGGCCAGAGGTAGCGGTGGCGCCATTGCCAGATCCCGCGGATGTTCTTGAACAGCACCTCGGCGCCACCCTGGGCCCAGCGCAGGCGCTGCTTCCACAGGCCTTGCAGGGTTTCCGGCATGAGGATCCAGCACAGCGCCCGGGGCTCGTAGAAGATGCTCCAGTGATCGAGTTGCAGCTTCCAGCTGATGTCGATGTCTTCGGTGATCATGTCCGGGCTCCAGTAGCCGACCCGGTGCAGGGCCGAGCGGCGGAAGGCGACAATCACCCCGGAGACCGTGAAGATCCGCCCGAACACCCGCTGGGTACGCTTGATCAGGCCGATGATCGAAGAGAACTCGCCCACCTGGACCCGGCCCACCAGGGTCGAGCGGGTGCGAATCCGCGGGTTGCCGGTCACCGCGCCCAGGCGCGCATTCTCCAGCAGCGGCGCCACCAGGTAGGCCGCGGTGTTCGGCGCCAGCAGCGCGTCGCCGTCGATGCACACCAGGTATTCGCTGCGCGCCGCCACGGCGCCCATGCGCAGGGCCACGGCCTTGCCCTGGTTTTGCGCCAGGTGCACCACCCGCAACCGTGGGTCTTCCAGCGCCAGGGCATCCAGCACTTGCGCGGTGTTGTCCTTGGAGCCGTCGTTGATCGCGATGACTTCGATGTTCGGGTAGTGCTGGGCCAGCGCCGCGTGGATGGTGTCCGCCGCGTTGTCGCCCTCGTTGTAGCAAGGGATCAGGATGCTGATCAGCGGCTCGCCCGCCAGCGCCGGCGGCAAGGTGTCGTCCTTCCAGGGCCAGTGGCGTTCCCAGTGCAGCCAGAAGTACAGGCCGCCGGCGATCCACAGGCCGGACATGAACAGCGGGTAGAAGAACACGAAGTCCATCAGGAACTGGCCGGTCACCAGGAAGATCAGGCCCAGCGGCACACCGAGGACAATCGCCAGGACGAGCAGGGCTAGCAGTCGATCCAACATGATTCAAGGATTCCACTTGGTGGAGAGCGCGGGACGGATGGTCTTCAGGTCCGGCGAGTTCTCGAGAAAGTTATCCGGGTAGTAGCCGAAACTGGTCGCGCCCTGGCGCTTGAGCCGGCCCATCCAGTCGGCCATCTGCGCGGCGTCGATATCGCTCGCCGGTTTTTGCGCCCAGTCCCGGGCCTGCAATTCGAAGACGGTACGGTTGAGCGCGCCGGGGCGTGCCTTGACCGTGGCCACCAGTTGTTCCAGCCAGGCGCCGGAAGCCTTGCGCTGCTGGCCCTCCATCAACGGCATGGCCATCGGCGCGGTCCAGTCGTAGTTGGCGAGGAAGTCGTCGAGGTTCTGGGCGAACCAGGCTTCGCTCGGCGGGTTGAGCATCGGCTCGGCGAACAGGTTGCGCGCGGTCAGCACCTGCGGACCGCGGATCGCCTTGACCTTGGCGGTCAGCTCATGGGTGAAGTCGATCAGGTAGCGGCTCTTGAAGCGGGTCCAGCGCTGCAGGGTCGCCGGATCGGCGCGCAAGGCGGCGATCGAACCGGGCAGGCCATTGGCGGCGTAGGTGCGCAGCGCTGCGGGGCTGGCGTCTTCGAAGTCCGACAGCACCGCGTCGTCGTGGTAGAGGATGCCGTCCACCGAGGTCAGGCGCGCCACGTCTTGGTAGATCTCACCGATGATGCGCCGCACCTTCGGGTCGAATGGCGACAGGCGTCGGTACTGGTCGGGGTCGACCGCGACCTGGCCGGTTTCCGGGTCCCAGCGGGTCACGCGCGGCAGGCTCGGGTCGAGGGCGAAACTCAGCACCGGCATCCAGGCGAAGACCTTGACGTTGGCCCGGGTGCGCAGTTGCCAGGCGACCCGGTCGAAGATATCGGCGCGCACCGGCAGGTGACGGTTGGCGAAGTACAGCGAGTGCACCAGGCCATCGCCCTTGGGGTCGGCGAAGGCTTGCAGGAACACGGTGTTGACGCCCAGGTCGGCCATGCGCTGGACCAGCTGGCCAAGGTTGGCTTCCTGCTGCTGCGGGTCCGGGTCGTAGACGTTGTCCAGGTCGACATGGGCCACGCGCATCGGGTTGCTGGCTTCGACGCCGACGATGCTGTTGGAGAAGTGCATGCCGTCCGGGTCCGACGACACCAGGAACCGTGGGCTGCTCATCAGGTTGTCGAGGGTGTCGAGGCCGTCTTCGAGGGTCAGGGCCATGTCGTAGCCCTGCTCGCCCACCACCCGCAGCGCGGTGCCGTCGGCGGCGCCATAGGGCCAGACCCAGACGCGCGGGCTGTAGCCGGTGGCGGCGCGGATTTTTTTCGAGATGGCCGCCACGTCGCTGCGCAGGCGCGCCTCGAATTCGGCCTCGCTTTCATAGCGCCCGCTGCTGGCATCGTAGCGCCGGGTGGCGGCGGCCGGTTGCAGGTTGCCCTGGGGGTTGGCCAGCACGCCTTTGTGGTTGGCGTCGGTGTGGGCGGCGATTTCCACCAGTCCGGAACGCGAGATCTCGCGGACCTGCTCCCAGGTCAGGAAGTCCGAGCGCTTGCGCGGGGTGCCGGCAAAATCCACCGGCTGGTTCAGCGGGGTATCGACCCACGCCCCCACCGGCGCCAGCAGGGCATGCCAGTTATAGCTGCGCAGCACCGGCAGCACGCGGGTGTAGAAGCTCGCATAACCGTCGTCGAAGCTCAGCAGCACGGCCTTGGCCGGCAACTCGGGGCCGCCTTTGCGCGCCGCCATGATCTGGTCCACGGTGACCGGCTGGTAGCCGTTCTCGCGCAGCCAGGCCAGCTGTTCGATCAAGCGTTCGGTGCGCACGGCCACCACCGCCTGGTCGGGGTCGCGGTCTTCGACGTCATGGTAGGCAATGCCCAGCACATGGTTTTTCGGCCACGGGGTTTCGCTGGCAGGCACAGGGCGTTGCGCCGGCGCCAGGAAATCCGCGGCGGGCTGGGCGCAGGCGCTGAGAATCAGGGCTCCCAGCAGGAGGATGCAACGGGTCATCGGAGGCATCTTCGGACTCTTCTAGAAGCGATAGGTAAGGTCGAGGAGCAGGCGCAGGTCGGTTTCCCGGTCGCCGTCGTAAGGCCGGTTGAGCACGCTCAGGGCGGCGCCGGCTTCGAACACGTCGTTCCAGGTCACGCGCTGGCCATAGCTGAGCAAGCCAATCGCCCCGGTGGAGTAATCGCGCTGGCTGTAGGTACCGGCGCCCACCTGGAACTGCTGGCTCCAGGAGGTTTCGTAGCGGTGATAGAGCACGTGGTTGACGTTCACCGTCGGCAGCACGGTGAAGTCCGACTTGGGGTTGAAGTAGGGCGTGTCGTCCTTGGTGTTGCGGCTGGCGCCGACTTCCAGGCCGAGGTCGACCTGCACATGCGGCGTGGCATAGACGCCCTCGCGGCCGGTGAGCAAGGCTTCGAAACGGTTGTTGCCGTCGCTGAAGTGCGAGGGGCTCAGGGCCAGCCGCCATTCACGGCTCTCGTTGGCGCGCCAGCGCAGGAACGCGCTGCCGCCATTGGCGTAGATGTTGCTGTTGAGCGCCCGCAGCGGGGTATTGGCCGAGAGGTATTCCAGGCTGCCACCGTATTGCCAGTGATCGTCGATGTCGCGGGCCAGGGACAGCCGCGCGCCCTGCTTGTCGTCGAAGCCGTAGGAGTGGTTGGAGACTTCCGCTTCCAGGGTCATGTCGCGGGTCCGGCGTTCCACGCCGATCCGCTGCCAGCGGTGATGCCCGGTGCCTTCCTGGAAGTCGCCGGTGGCATAGCCGAGGCCGCCGAACAGCCGCCAGTCTTCATCGATCGGCGGGCTGTAGAGCACCGTCTCGATGCCGAAGTCCTTGCTGCCGGAAACCGCGCCGGCGCCGCTGTTGCCACCACCGTAGCTCTTGCCGCCATAGGTCTCGACCCGCAGCTCGGCCATGTCGTGCACTTGGCGCTGGCGGGCCAGGCGCTGCACCTGACGGTTGTCGGGATAACGCCGCACCACGTCGTCGGTCAGGGCATCGAGCTGACGCCATTCCTGCAGGTCCTGGGCGGTGTGGCCCTGGGCGACCTCGAGGCCGACATCGCGCGGCGCCATGCTCTCGGTTTCCTTGAGCAGGCCCTCGGCGCGACGCGGCCAGTCCCGGGCCTGGTACAGGTTGGCCTGGGCCACGCGCAGGCCGATATTGCCCGGCGCCTGGTCCACCAGGCTGGCCAGACGCTGCTCGCTGCCTGGCAGGTCGGCGCTGTAGGTACCGGACTGCGCGGCGAGTTGCTGGGCGTCCATCCATTCATCGTTGGGGTTGCCCACCGGCAGGCCCTTGAGCTCGACCCGTGGTTTCTGGTTCCTGGCCAGGTCGTCGGCGACCTGTTGCGCCTCCCGCGGGCGGTCGCTTTCCAGCAAGGCGTAGTACAACGCGGTGCTGTCTTCGACGCGGTCGCTGACATCGGCATCCGGCGCCGCCAGCACTTGGCGATACAGGTCGCTGGCGATCTCCGGCTGGCGCTGGTCCAGGTAGGAGGCCGCCACCCAGCGCAGGGCGTAGGTGGGGATGGCCACGTCTTCGGCGGTGAGCTTGTGGTATTGGTCGATCACCTGGGCGGTGCGCGCCCGGGCCTTGAGCGCGCCCATGCGGTCGATGCGCCAGCGGGTCACGTCGTCCTTGGCCGCCGGGTCCGGGGTCCAGGTGGCGAGCAGTTGGTCGTAATCGGCCAGGGCACGGTCGGCGATGACATAACGCTCTTTCTCGCTGCGGGTGGCCAGCTCGGCCAGGCGTACGCGCTCGGCGGCCAGGTCGCCTTGCAGGCGACGCTCTATCACCGGATCGATCAGCCCCGGGCGCTGGCGGGCCAGGCGCAAGGCCGGCTCCGGCAGGCGTGCCCGCTGCAAGGCGAACAGGTATTCGCGGGCGACTTCCGGCCGGGTGCCGGCGCGGATGAACGCCTGGTCGAACTCGAACAGCGCGTCGTACGGCGAACCGGCGCGGGTCAGGGCGTAGCCCAGGGCCAGGCGGCGGGTGGCATCGTCAGGCTTGGCCGCCACCAGCTCGCGGGCGCGGCGCACGGCTTCCTCGGGTTTGCCGGCGTCGGCCTGGGTCAGGGCCAGGCCCAGTTGCAGATCGGGATTGCGCGGGTCGCGCTCGAGGGCCAGGCGGTACACCTGGATCGCCGAGTCCCAGCGCTGCAGATTGCGGTAGGCACGGGCGGTGGCGGTCAGCGCCTGGATCGGCAGCACCCGGCCTCGGGCCTGGGTTTCATAGACATTCACCACCTCGGCGTCGAGGCCGGCCCAGCTGGCGATTTGCAGGTGGTCGCTGACCAGCCCGGTGCTCAGGCGCTCGGCCGGCACCTGGCGCAAATGGCTCAGGGCTGGCGCATAGCTGCCGGCGCGGGCATCGAGAATCAGGCGGTCGTACGCCGGGTCGGCGAGGGCCAGGGCCGGCCACAGCAATTGGCTGCATAACGCCAGGCGAAACAGCGGTCGCAAGCCATAAAGGCGAACAGGGTGGACAATGGACGGCATTTCTTCAGCATCCTTACATGGCTAGCCGGGGTCTTGTGTCCCCCCGCCTGATACGTGCCAGGAAGCCGAATCAGATGACTCGGCCAGATTGGGGCGGAGTCTTCCACGCAAGGCCGATGCAGATGCGCAAATGCAATATTTCTTCAGATTCGTTTCTGCCAGAATCCGCGAACGACGTGGCCTGCAGCCCTGTTCAAGGAGGCTCTGGGCGGGGATTCTCCAGCCGGATGCAGGCAAAAAAACGCCCGGCGGATCCGTACTGCGGAGGCCGGGCGTTTCTGGCTGGAAACCCCGCGAAGGGGGTCTCGAGGCTTACTGGACGGTGACCGGTCCCAGTTTGCTCATGACAAAACCGACGAACTGCTCAGGTGTCATTTTCTGGCCGTTGAAGTCCACTTCATTGTTGGCGTAGCGCACCTTGGAAACGATGTCGTTGCCTTCCAGCTTGGCCAACTGGGTGCCCAGCGCCATGCCGCTGACCATGTCGGCGGCCATGCTGCCCTGGTCGGCGATCGCCTTGGCGTCGGTCACTCCCTCCAGTTGCGCCTGCAACGCCGCCACGTCGGCGATCATCGGCTTGGACAGCAGCAGGTTCAGGTTCAGCTGGGTGAGCAGTTGCTTGCTCAGTTCGGCCGGTGGCAGATCCATGGATTGCGGCTTGTTCAGGTCCACCACCAGGCTCAGGCGGCTTTCGCCGTTGGTGGTCTTGAACGAGAGGTTTTCCAGGGCGATGTGCGGCTGGGCGGCCAGCAACTTGTCGAGGTCAGCCTTGACCTGGGCCTGCTCGGCCTCGCTCAGGTTCAGCTCGGGCGCTGGTTCCCCGGCGGCTTCGGCCGCGGCCACGGCATCTTCGTAGGGTTGCAGCTTGTTCTGGTAGACCTGCATCAGCGACATGCCGGAGGCGATGTCGAGGTTCTTCATGCTCCAGGTCATTTGCGCCGAACCGACGGCTTTGCCGTTGAGGGCCACTTCGCCGATCTTGTAGTCGGCACGGCCGGCCAGGTGGGCGCCCTTCTCGTCGGTGGCGCTCTTGATCTCTGAGTCCTTGAAGCTGAGCACCGACTGTTTCTCGCCGAACGTGGCCTTGGTGCTGGTCAGTTCCAGGGTGTTGTCGCCGACGTAGAAGCCATAGTTGCTCTTGGTCAGGTTGCTGGCCAGGGTCAGGCCGTTGAGTTCGACCTGCACCGGGGTCTGGTCTTCGGCGACGCTGTTGAGCTTGAGGCTGTCCATGTAGCCTTCGGCCTTGACCTTCTGCGCTTCGGCGCTGGTCGAGAGGTCCAGCTTCAGGCCGGAGAACTTGAGGGTCGACTTGTCGTCCAGGGCCGTGTCCAGCGGCAGCAACTCCAGGTTGCCGGTGGCGGAACGGTCGTAACCCAGGTTGACCACGCCCTTGAGCGGGGAAACATCCTTGGTGGCGGCGAACCATTTCTCGGTCAGGGCGTTCTTTTCCAGCGCGTAGTGACTGGTGGCCATGACCGGCAGCCATTTCAGCGTCATCAGGCGCGAGAACGGCAGCGGGCCGTGTTCGATGCGATCGACGAACACCAGTTCGACGCCCTCGGCGCTGTCGCCGAACATCTCGCCCTGGCCCTTGAGGCGGTAGCGCGCGGTGCTGCTGAACAGATTGCGCTCCAGCGATACCAGCTCCAGGCTGGCGGTACCGTTGGAACCGACCATGGCTGCCTGGAGTTCCTTGTTGGCATCAGCGATAGAGGTTTGCAGCACCCCTTCCAGCTTGGTCCCGGTATACCAGGCGCCGCCGGCGCTGATAGCGCCCACTGCGACGACGATTCCTAACAGTACGCCTGCTGATTTATTCATTATTTGACCCGATCGATCCGTTGTTGAATGTGTGGTCGTCTTCCCTGAACCCGGCACGGGTTGTGGCTCGACTGTGCGTAAAACTGCCGAAGATTAGCACCGGCCAGGCCGGGCGGCCCAACCTTTCCATGTGAAAAGTGGTGAATATGCGGGGCGGTTCCTGTAGCCGCTGACGCAGCCTCGCGGGCTCGGCAGCGGCTACGCATGTTCGGAGTATTCGACTTCCAACGCGTCGAGCTGATGATCGAAGCTTTTCAGGCGGGCGGTCCAGGTGTAGACCAGCACTTCGAAATCGCGGTTGATCACCGCGCCGCCCGGCGTTTCCGAACGCGGGTCGCAGAAGTCCAGTTGATAACGTTCGCGGGCCATGGCGGCGGCGACATCGGACAGTTCGCGGGCATTGTTCAACCAGTGGCGACCGTCGGCGGCCTGTTTATCCAGTAATACGCACTGTTTTTTCAGGGCTTCGAGGCTTTTTTCCAGGGGGGTGCCGGTCAACTCGCCCATGACTTCCTGGAAGGTCCGCCCCGGCTGCCAGTAACTGCCCCAGAAGTAACGGTCGAACACCGTTTCGACCCGGCGCAGGGCGACTTTGGTGTCCCAGATCGCCACCAGGGTCTTGCCCTGCTCCAGCTGTTTTTTCTTGAGTTTCTGGGTCTGGAACGACGTCCAGGCAACGAAGACGATGGCGCTCACCGCAATCAGCGCGCTGGTGCTGTCGAGAAAGATCATTGCCTTGTCGATCTGGTGCGCCAGCATGACACCGTAGAAATAAGTCGCAGAAAGCAGCACCAGTGCAACGATGGCGCACCAGAAGCCGAGAGCATAAGGGTTTTTCATTATTGGAATCCCCATGACCATCACGTGCCTGACCGCTGGCCGAGCACTGGACGCAAGGTGCTCACCCAACTGATCAAAGCATAGCAACGGCCTCAGGGTTTGCCGGGGTTCGAGGCTTGCGTTCGTCCGCTTTCCCAGCCACCGCCCAGGGCCAGGAACAGGTCGATCTGACTCATCGCCACCTGGGTGTCGGCCGCCGCCAGCCGGGCCCGTACGTCGGTATAGGTGTTGAAGGTGGCGACCATGGACGCACGCAAGGCGCTGACTTCTTCGGGCTGCACATTGCGAGTGAGAAAGCACTGGCTGTAGCCGGCCCGCATCAGCGCAACACTGTTGGCGGTGCGCAGGTGCGCATGCCGTAGAACCAGTCGCGCGCGGGAGGAATGCCGGTAAAGAATCCGCTCAAGAAGGCACCGCCGGCGGCTGGACAGCCGACTCGAAGGCGCGGATCACCCGCAATGCGGCCTCAAGGTCCGCTGGTGTGATGCCTTCCAGCACCTCGCGACGCAGGCGCACCAGCTCGGCTTCCACCGATTGCACCAGCTCGCGGCCGGTGCCGGTCAGGCTCAGGCATTTGGCCCGGCGATCGTGGGGATCTTCAGTGCGTATGGCGTAACCGGCGCTGCACAGCTGGTCCAGCAGGCGCACCAGGGACGGGCTTTCCATCCCCGCCGCCTGCGCCACCGTCACCTGGCGCACGCCCTCGCCCAGACGCCCGATCATCAGCAGGGGCACGGCGCAGGCTTCGGAGATCCCATAGTTGACCAGCGTGCTCTGGCAGATCCGCCGCCAATGCCGGGCGGCGACCACCAGGCCACTGCTGATATTCATCTGGAGTGATTCGAGAGAGTCGGGCAAAGGAAAGTTCGCATATTGTTAGCTTGCTAACTATCAATGCTGCATGGGGTTCAGTCAAGTTTTGAAACAATTGAGCGACCGATCGTCGTCATGGGGAAACCGAGGCCGGCTTGGATACTGAAGATGTATATACTTGGTATGTACGTTTCACAGGAACTGTCCCATGCCCAAACACGCCGTTTTCACGATGAAACTCGAAGCCGACTTGCGCGATCAGTTTATGGCCGAGGCCGAGGCGAGCCACCGCCCCGCATCGCAGATCGTCCGGGAAATGATGCGTCAATTCGTGCAGGAACAACGGGAAGCCCGAGAGTACGAGGCCTTTCTGCAACGGAAGGTCAACACCGCACGCGCATCCATGACAGCTGGGGAAGGCATGGCCAACGATGATCTGGAAGCCACCTTCGCAGCCCGCAGGGCACAGGTAGCGCCCCGGCAATGAAGGTAATCTGGACGCCGCAAGCCGCACAGGATCGTGCAGACATATGGGATTACCTGCATGATCTGAATCCGCAGGCGGCGCTGGACATGGACATACGCTTCAGCCAATCGGCTATGCAACTGGTGCAACATCCTCAAACCGGGCGCCCCGGATTGATCGCTGGCACCCGCGAACTAATCCCTCATCAAAGCTACCGCCTGGTCTACCAACTCCATCAGGATGCGGTGTGGATCCTGGCACTGGTGCACACCTCGCGCCAGTGGCCTCCGACCGGAGCCTGAGACCTCAAACTCCCCGCCCCTTCCTCAACAACACATCCAGCTGATCCACCACTTCCGCCCAGTCGGCGTCGTCGAGGATCTCGTTGCGTAGGAAATCCGCCTGGCTGGGGGTCCAGAAGAAGGCATCCGCCAGGTGCAACTCTGGCTTGAGCGGCGAATGGGTGGCGATGAAACGGTCGATGCCCACGGGGTCGTCGGGCAGGCCGAGCTGCTTGAACAGGGCGGGCAGGCTGTGGGATGGGGATTCCATGGAGACTCCTGACTGGGTTGGCTGTTGAGCGACTGCTGCACAGTTGATCGCGAGCAAGCTCGCTCCTACAGAAAAACGATCCTCTTTGTAGAAGCGAGCCTGCTCGCGAAAGGTTCGTACATACGCCGACCGAGGCTAGTAACTGACCTCGCACACCTCGGCATGAGGCACCATTTTCAGGTACTCGTCCATGCTCAGATGCACCAGGTTGTTGTGGTTCCCGGCTTCCAGGTAGATGTCTTTCTGCCGGGTCAGCAGCGGATCGATCACCACGTCCAGCCCATAGGATTCGCCCAGGGCCGGTACCGCGCCGCGTTCGCAATCGTTAAACAGATACGCCAGGGTGCTTTCCCGGGTGATCTGCCATTCGTTGCTGCCGCGCACCTTGCTCAGATCCAGGTGACGGCTGGCCGGCAGCACGGCCATCAGGTAGTGGCCGTGACTATCGTCGAGGATCACCGATTTGGCCACGCGCTCGGCGGGAACTCCCGCCACCCGAGCGGTCTCCAGGCTGCTCGACGAATGTGGATGAGCCACCACGTCAAAATCGCAATGCGCCTGTTCCAGGCTGCGTTGCACGGTTTTTGCCATACGCATGATGCACCTCGGTGTCCTGGACGGCTTTGCAGGACTATGGGTTAACGACTGTCACTCCCTTCACAAAGTCTAGGCCGCGCCGCCCTCGCCCACTGACGAACTTCCGAACGGCACGCAAGGGTCAGGCTGCTCAGAATTCGCTCAATCCCACGCTCTACTAGACTCAAGGGCAAAGCCAGCGAACGGCTGGCAACCGAGGCACATGACTCTCCAGGAGGGTCGGATGAACGGGCGTGGGTGGCGGGCAACATTGAAAGGGCTGCTGCTGGGTGTGCTGATCGGCCTGCCGAGCGGGCACGCCCAGGCCGCCGTGAAGCCAGTGGTGGTGCTCACCGTCAGCGATGTGATCAGCCCCGCCAGCGCCGACTACGTGGTGCGCGGCCTGGACAAGGCCGCCGACGAAAACGCCCAACTGGTGGTGCTGGGCATCGACACCCCGGGCGGCCTCGACACCTCGATGCGCTCGATCATCAAGGCGATCCTCGCCAGCCCGGTGCCGGTGGCCAGTTACGTCGCCCCCGGTGGCGCCCGCGCCGCCAGCGCCGGCACCTACATCCTGTATGCCAGCCATATCGCCGCCATGGCCCCGGGCACCAACCTTGGCGCCGCCACCCCGGTGCGGGTCGGCATGCCGGGGCAACCCGACCCGGGCGCCAACCCGCCCGCCGCGCCACGCTCGGACAAAAACCCGGAACCGGAACCCGACACCCTCAGCCACAAGCAGATCAACGACGCCGCGGCCTATATCCGTGGCCTGGCGCAATTGCGCGGGCGCAACGTCGAATGGGCGGAACAGGCCGTGCGCGAGGCCGTCAGCCTGCCGGCCCAGGAAGCACTGAAGCTGAAGGTGGTCGACTATGTCGCGGATGACCTGAACGGCCTGCTCAGGCAACTCGACGGCAAGCTCCTCATCGCCGCCGGCCAGGCGGTGCAGCTGCATACCCTGGGGGCGGCGGTGATCCATCACGACCCGGACTGGCGCACGCAGCTGCTGTCGGTCATCACCCACCCCAGCGTGGCGCTGATCCTGATGATGATCGGCATCTACGGGCTGTTCTTCGAGTTCGTCAACCCGGGCACCGCGGTGCCCGGCGTGCTCGGCGGCATCTGCCTGCTGCTCGGTCTGTATGCCTTGCAACTGCTGCCGGTGAACTACGCCGGCGTGGCCCTGATCCTGCTGGGCATCGCCTTCATGGTCGCCGAAGCCTTTCTACCGACCTTCGGCGTCATCGGCTTCGGCGGCATCGTCTCCTTTGTGGTCGGCGCGGTGATCCTGATGGACACCGATGTCCCGGGCTATGGCATTCCCCTGCCGCTCATCATCGGCCTGGCGGTGATCAGTGCCCTGCTCCTGGCGACGTTGACGAGCATGGCGGTGCGCGCGCGACAGCGCCAGCAGGTGGCTGGCGACGCTGGGTTGGTGGGCAGCATAACGGCGATCACCGCGGTGCAAGCGGGCAACCCTTACAACGGCTGGGTGCTGTTGCAGGGCGAACACTGGCAGGTCCTGAGCGCGACACCCCTGCAAACCGGGCAGTGGGTACGGGTGGTAGCGCGCAAGGGGCTGCTTCTGGAAGTGACGACGGCCGAGGCCGCGCCGCGAGGAGGATGAAATGGGTCTGGAATTGGGTTTTGGCGCGCTGCTGGCGCTGCTGTTGGCGCTGGCGGTCTCGACGTTTCGCATCCTGCGCGAATACGAGCGCGGGGTGGTGTTCCAGCTTGGGCGCTTCTGGCGGGTCAAGGGGCCGGGGCTGGTCCTGCTGATTCCGGTCGTCCAGCAGATGGTCCGCGTCGACCTGCGCACCGTGGTGCTCGACGTGCCGCCCCAGGATGTGATCACCCGCGACAACGTCTCGGTCAAGGTCAACGCCGTGCTGTACTTCCGCGTGCTGGACTCGCAGAAGGCAATCATCCAGGTCGAGGATTTCCTCATGGCCACCAGCCAACTGGCCCAGACCACCCTGCGCGCGGTGCTGGGCAAGCACGAGCTGGACGAGCTGCTGGCCGAGCGCGAACGCCTGAACGCCGATATCCAGCAGGTGCTCGACGCCCAGACCGACGCCTGGGGCATCAAGGTGGCGAATGTCGAGATCAAGCACGTCGACCTCAACGAATCGATGATCCGCGCCATCGCCAAACAAGCCGAAGCCGAGCGGGAACGCCGGGCCAAGGTGATCCACGCCGAGGGGGAATTGCAGGCCTCGGAAAAGCTCATGCAAGCCGCCGAAATGCTCGGCCGCCAGCCCGGCGCCATGCAACTGCGCTACATGCAGACCCTGGGCGCGATTGCCGGCGATAAAAGCTCGACCATTGTTTTCCCGCTGCCCATCGAGTTTCTCAAGGGCATGGCGGAGTTGTCGCCGAAAAGTGCAGGGCCCGGGCACACCCTATAGAGCTGCGCCAACACCGGCCCTGCGCCCGCGTCGACATCGGCCCAGACACCTGGCCACGCGAGGGTAGCCGGTCAAAAAGGCCGCAACGGCAAGCGGCCTCCGACGACACGCAGGCAAGCGCGCAGGTTCGCGCTATCATCACCGACGCCCGCATTTTCACGTTCATGGCTCTTGGAATTAAGGACAATTCATGCGTATCGGTCTCTTGTCGTCTTTGACACTGGCGCTCGGCGCCCTCCTCTGCAATCAGGCCCAGGCCAGCTCCGACGATTCCTGTTACCCGCACTGGACCCTGCTCAAAAAAAACCTCGAAAGCTGCAGCAGCCTGCCGTTTCTCAACCCGGGCAACGACAGCCGGGTGAACCTGCGCCTGTTGCTGGCCGACAGCGGCGCCTTGCCCCTGGCGCCGAAAGCGCTGGACGCCGACGACCTGGCCGAAGGCTATGGGCCGGTGCCGTTTTCGGTGTCTCGCCTGGACCCCGCGCCCAGCCCCGAAGCGGCGGATGCCAAGGCAGCCAGCACCGACACTGACCTCAACGGCCGCCTGGAAGCCTTGCAGGTGGTGCGCGAAAGCCCGCAAGCGGCCGGCGATGCGCTGCTGTCCGGCGAAGGCAGCCGCTGCCGCAGCAACTCGGACGCCAGCGCCCAGGTGTTCGTCGACCAACTGATCGCCGCCGACCTGCCGGCCAGCGAGCGCCAGGCGCTGGCGCAAAGCCGGGTCAAGCTGCTCGCTGCCTGCAGCTGGGACGGCCCGCAACTGGCCAGCTTGCTGCCGACCAATCTGCAGACACCGCTGGGCAAGGGTTTCGCCACTTATCTACAGGCCGCCGGCGACTTCTACAGCGGTCGCTTCAGCGAGGCCAGCGCGGCCTTCGCCAGCCTCAAGGACAGCCCGAATGCCTGGCTGAAAGAAACCGCGCTGTACATGAACGCCCGCACGGCCCTCAACAGCGCCCAGCAAAACGCCTTCGACGAATACGGCATGCCCGCGCTCGAGCATGTGGATAAGTCCATGCTGCACCAGGCCGAAGCCGGCTTCGACAGCTACCTGCAAACTTATCCACAGGGCGCCTACGCCGCCTCGGCCAGGGGCTTGCTGCGTCGGGTGCACTGGCTGGACAGCAATCCGGACAAGCTGGCCGCCGACTACGCCTGGCAGATGACCCAGGCCAAGGACGAGCAGCGCAACCTGTCGCTGAACGATCTGGTGGAAGAAGTCGACACCAAGCTGCTGATGGTCAACCGCAACCCGGTCAGCACCCCGCTGTTGCTGGCAGTCAACGACCTGATGTGGATGCGCGAGCAAACCGAAGGCCGACTGACCCGCGAGGCCTTGCAGCAACAGAAGGCGGTCTTCGCCGCACAACCGGCGCTGCACGACTACCTGCTGGCGGCCTTCGCCCTGTATGTGGACAACAACCCGGACGCCGCGCTGCAACGCCTGCCCAGCGAGCTGCCCGCCAACCTCGACTACCTCGCCTTCAGCCAGCAGACCCTGCGCGGCCTGGCCCTGGAAGCGCAGAACGACGGCCCGGGCGCCCAGGCCCTGTGGCTGCAACTGCTGCCCCTGGCCAGGCAACCGCTGCAACGGGAACAGCTGGAGCTGGCCCTGGCCATGAACTACGAACGCAACCAGCAACTGGCCAAGGTGTTCGCCGCCGACTCGCCGATCAAAAGCCCGCAGGTGCGTTTCACCCTGCTGCGCAACGTGGCCGATGCCGCGTTGCTGCGCCAGCAGATCAGCCAGGCCGCCGACCCGGTGGAACGCAATACCGCGCAGTTCGTGCTGCTCTACAAGGACCTGCTGCGCAGCCAGTACGCGGCCTTCGCCAGCGACCTCAAGCAACTGCCGGCCAGCGTCCCTGAAGACAAGCTCGGCTACAGCCTGGGTTACGTCTACAGCGACGGCCAGTCGCTCAAGCTGTTCCAGTGGCGCGGCGACAAGGCCGAGTCCGGCTACGCCTGCCCGAGCATCGTGGAAACCGCGGCGGCACTGGAGAAGGATGCAAAAAGCCCGCAAGGCCTGAACTGCTTCGGTGAGTTCATCCTGCGCAACGGCCTGGACGGCATGCCGCTGGACAGCCAGCCCGACAAACAGTCCCTGGGCGGTACGGAATCGGCCTTCAAGGGCGAGCTCTTCTCCCGCCTCGACGGCTACAAACAGGTGATCGCCAACACCAAGGCGCCGCGCGACGACCGCGCCTACGCCCTGTACCGCGCCATCAACTGCTACGCGCCCTCGGGCTACAACAGCTGTGGCGGCAAGGACGTCGAACCGGCGGTGCGCAAGGCCTGGTTCCGCCAGCTCAAAGGCACCTTCGCCGACACCCAGTGGGGCAAGTCGCTGCAGTATTACTGGTAAGCATGAGCGGTTTCTGGAAATGCCTGCTGCCGGCCTGGCTGTTGCTGGCCGGCAGTACCCAGGCGGCGGTCGACGCCCGCGACCACCAGGCCTTCTGGCTGTGGAGCGGCGTCGCCCCGCAGCCGGTGCTGAACCAGGCCAGGACCCTGTACATCCTGCAAGGACAGATCAGCCGCTCGCGTCGCGACCCGAGCGGCAAGGTGCATTTCATCGCCCAGGGCATGGCCATTCCACGGCTGCGCCAGGGCGAGGTCTGGGTGGTCTACCGCGCCCACACCCTGCACTGGCCGGAGCCGGTCTACCGCCAACTGCTGGGCCAGGTGCAACGCTGGCAGCAGGCCGGCAACCCGGTGGTCGGCATCCAGATCGATTTCGACGCCCGCACCCGCTACCTCGACGAATACACCAGCTTCCTGCGCGACCTGCGCCAGCGCCTGCCCGCGCAGTACCGCCTGAGCATCACCGGCCTGATGGACTGGAGCAGCAACGCCAACCCCGAGGCCATCGCCGGGCTCAAGGGCGTCGTCGATGAAGTGGTGGTGCAGACCTACCAGGGCCGCCACAGCATTCCCAACTACGCCGCCTACCTGCCCCGCCTCGACCGCATGGGCCTGCCATTCAAGGTGGGCCTGATCCAGGGCGGCGAATGGCAGGAACCGGACTACCTGAAAGACAGCCCGTGGTTCAGGGGGTATGTGGTGTTCTTGCAGAATCCATCGCAGGGCAGCAGCCAGCGCAATACGCCCTAACAGATCCGTGCCCGCCGCGCCCTTGACGCTCTGGGTCCGCACAGGCAAAACAGCTGGCACAGGTTCGGAACCTGTTGCAAGTCGATACCTTAAGTCGGAGGACGGTTGACGAAGTCGACCACTCGAACTTAGGATCGACCCCACAACTCAGCCCCGTACGCAGCGATTAAGTTCGCTGGCCGTTGGGGTGAAAAAACCGGCCCAGGCCGGTTTTTTCGTTTCCAGGGATTGGAATTGTGCGCACCGCCTTCTTCGTTGACGGCTACAACCTGTTCTACGGGTTGTTGGCCGGTACGCCGTACAAGTGGCTGGATCTGCCGCAGTTGCTCGCGCATATCGCCCACGTCGAGAACCCGGCCAGCGAGCTGGTTTCGGTGGACTACTTCACCTCCTCGGTAAAACCCGAACTCGCCACCCGTGGCCGGCTTTCCAAGGAGGCCCAGGACACCTATGTGCGCGCCCTGAAGGCCGCCAATGTCACCGTGCATTTCGGGCGACACCAGCTCGAACCCGCCAGGGCGCCACGCTTCATCGACAAAAAGACCGGCGCTTCGCGGCAGGACAAGGTCGATATCTGGAAACTCGAAGAAAAAGAAACCGACGTGCATATTGCGATCAGCATGTATCGCCTGGCAGCCAGGCAGGCCTGCGCCACGAACAGCGCGCCCATAGAACAACTGGTGCTGGTCTCTGGCGATACCGACATGACCCCGGCGCTGAAAGCCATACGCGCGGATTTCCCACAGCTGACCCTGGGCGTGATCCTGCCTCACCGACCTGAATTCAAACGTCCCGCGCCGGGCTCGTTGAAAGCCTGTGCGCACTGGATGCGGCGGGTCGTCACGGTCGATGAGTTACAGCGGCACCAGTTCCCGGAGCGTGTACCGACGCACAAGGCGCCGGCCATCAAGCCAGGGTACTGGTGAGGCGGCTCAAGGCTGTGCAGCCGCCAACGGATACACCGACTCCCAGCCGCCGCCCAGGGCCTTGTACAGGCCGACCATGGCCAGGGCAACGCCGGTCGAGCTTTCCACCAGTTGTTCCTGGGTAGCCAGCAGGGCGCCCTGGACGGTGAGGACGTTGACGAAGTCCACCACGCCTTCGACGTATTGCTGTTGCGCGGTGCGCAGGGCGATCTGGTTCTGCCGTACCGCTTCGGCGAGGCTGTCGCGGCGCAGCTGGCTGCTGTTGTAGCGGGTCAGCTGGTCGTCGATTTCATGCCAGGCGCGCAGCACGGTCTGTTGGTAGGCGACAGCCGCTTCCTGCTGCTGGGCTTCGCGCAGATGCAGCATGCCGCGCAGGCGGCCGCCATCGAACAGCGGCAGGCTGAACTGCGGGCCGATGCCGAACTGGCGCGAGCCCCAGGAGCCGAAGTCCGACAGCTGCATGGCCTGGGAGCCGACGTTGCCCGACAGGGTGATGCGCGGATAAAAGTCGCCCTTGGCCACGCCGGTGCTGGCGGTGGCGGCATGCAGGCGGGCTTCGGCCTGGCGGATGTCCGGGCGGCGTTCGGCCAGTTGCGACGGCAGGCCGATGGCGACCTGGCTCGGGGTTTGCGGCACCGGCCCGTCCGCCGCCAGTTCGGCGTGCAGGGCCTGGGGCGGCTCGCCCATCAGCAGGCTCAGGGCGTTGATCAACTGCGCCTGGCGCTGCTGCAAGGCCGGCAGCTGCGACTCGATGGTCGCCACCTGCGCGGCGGCTTCGGCCACGTCCAGGTCGGTGGCCACGCCGTCGGCCAGGCGCAGTTGCGAGAGTTTGAGGCTGTGGCGGGCGACGTCGAGGTTCTGCTCAGTCACCGCGCGGGTGCTCTGCACGCCGCGCAGCTGGATGTAGTCCTGGGCGGTCTCGGCCAGCACCGACAACAGCACCCCGCGCCGATCGTTTTCCGCGACTTCCAGGGTCGCGTCGGCGGCCTCGGTTTCGCGCCGCACGCGGCCCCAGAAGTCCAACTCCCAGGACGCCGAGAAGCCGGCGTCCCACAGGTTGAAGGCGGACTTGCCTGCATGACCCGAGGGGTCGTTCAGGCCTTCGCCGCTGTTGCGTTTGCGCGCGTAGCCGCCGCTGGCGCTGCTGGTCGGATAACGCTCGGCGGTGATCACCTGGCGCGCCGCGCGGCTCTGTTGCAGGCGGCTGGTGGCCAGTTGCAGATCGAGGTTGTCGGTCAGCACGCGCCGGCTCAGGGCCGACAGCTGCGGATCCTTGAAGACATCCCACCAGCGTTCGTCCAGGGGGCTGCTCACCACCTGGCTCGGCGCGACCTTTTGCGGGCTGGCCCAGGCCTCGAGCCGCGGCCCTTCGGGGCGCTGGAAATCCGGGCCGACAGTGCAGGCGGCCAGGGACAACAGGCTCAGGGCGAATACCGGCTGGAGCAGACGACTCATCGCTTCGCCACCTCACGCACGGAGCTGGCCTTGCCCTGGGTATCGACGCTCGCTTCCACCGACATCCCGACCCGCAGGCGCTCGGCCATGGGCTGGCCGGGTTCCAGCAGGATCTTCACCGGAATCCGCTGTACCACCTTGGTGAAGTTGCCGGTGGCGTTGTCCGGCTTGACCGCGGCGAAGGTCACCCCGGTGGCCGGCGCCAGGCTCTCGACCCGGCCGCGCAGGGTTTCGCCGTCCAGGCTGTCGACCCGCACTGCGACCGGCTGCCCGGGGTGCATGCGGGCCAGCTGGGTTTCCTGGAAGTTGGCCACCACATAGGCCTGTTCCAGCGGCACCACGGCGAGGATCTTGCTGCCCGGTGTGACATAGGCGCCGACCCGCACCGCGCGCTCGCCGACCATGCCGTCCACCGGCGCGACGATGCGCGTGTAGGACAGCTCGTAGCTGGCCATTTCCAAGGCCGCCTGGGCGCGCTTCAGCCCGCCCTCGGCGGCATCGCGCTGGGCGGTGAGGATCTCCACTTGCTTGCGTTCCGCCGCCAGCGCCGCGGTGGTGGTGGCCAGCCGCGCGCTGGCCTGGTCGATGCGGGTCCTGGCCTGCTGGGCATTCTGCACCGTACCGGCGCCAACCCCGGCCAGGTGGCTGTAGCGGTTCAGTTCATGTTCGGCGAAGGCCATTTCCGCCCGTGCGGCCACCACCGAGGCCTGGGCCTGGGCGATCACCGAGCTTTGCCGGTCGAGGGTGGCGCGGGCGTTCTGCAACTGCGCCTTGGCCACCAGGGTTTCGGCGTCCGCCGCCTGGGCCGCGGCGCGCAGGTCGCGATCGTCGATCAGCGCCAGCAACTGGCCGGCCTTGACCCGCTGGTTGTCCTCCACCAGCACTTCCTTGATGAAACCCGCCACGCGCGGGGCCACCAGGGTGTAGTCGGCGCTCACGAAGGCGTCGTTGGTGGTCTGCTCGGTGGCCTTGCCGGTGACCAGATACACCAGCACGCCCAGGACCGCGACCGCCGCCACGCTGACGGCGATTTTGTGTTTGCTGTGGATCGTCATAAAAACCTTCTGTCTCAGTGAACGTTCAAGTCGGCGCGCGTGGCGGATAGATCCGCGTCGGCAGCCAGAAAATCAGCAGGATCAGCGCCGCCGCCACGCCAGCCATTACGTAGTAGAGGTCGGCGGAGGTCAGCACCACGGCCTGGCGGTGCAGGCGCTGGGCGAGGTTGCTGGCGTCGATGGCGCTCAGCGGCGAGTTGCCGAGGCTGTCCACCAGCATGGTCGAGTGAAAGTGCAGGCGGTGGGTGGTCAGGGCATCCAGCACGCCGGTGGCGATCACCGCCGCCAGGCCCTTCACGGTGTTGAACCAGGCGGAAGCGAACGGCCCCTCGATCGGCTGGATACTGCCGGTGGAGAGCATCAGCAACGGCAGCACCGCCATCGGCTGGCCGAAAATCTGCAGCAGTTGCAGCACGTAGAAATCGTCGCGGATCCACGCCGAGGTCAGTTGCCTGCCGCCCAGGCACGACAGCACCAGCATCGTCAGGCCGATGCCCAGCACCCAGCGGCAATCGACCCAGCGCAGGTTGCACAGGGCCGCCACCAGCGGCAGCGCGATCAGTTGCGGCAAGGCCATCACCAGCATCACCGGGGCGGTCTGCAACGGCCGGTAGCCCTGGACCTGGGCCAGGAAACCGGACGGAATGATGATCACCGCGGTCAGCACCACCAGCACCCCGGCCAGGGTCAGCAGGGCGAACGACAGGTTGCGGATGCCGAGCATCTGCAACTTGAAGAACGGGATCGGCTGCGACCATTCGTTGATCAGGAACAGCACCAGCAACAACCCACCCCCGCCCAGCAGCAGGCAGATCAGCGGCGAGCCGAACCAGTCCAGGCGGTTGCCCTGCAGGATGCCGATCACCAGCATGCAGATCGCTGGAAACCCCAGCAGCAGGCCACGCCAGTTGAACGCCTTGAGGCGCTCCAGGCGCAGCGGGTCCTGGGGCAGGCCGTAGGCCACCGCGAGCATCGCCAACAAGCAGGGCGCCACCACCTGCCAGAACGCCCATTGCCAGCCGACGTATTCGGTCCACAGGGCGGCCAGCGGCGTGCCCAGGCTCGGGCCGAAGGTGGCGGTCAGGGCATAGCCGGCCAGGCCGTAGAGCTTGACGTTGGCCGGCAGGAACCGCAGGGCCACGGTCATCAGCATCGGCGGCAACGCACCACCGGCCAGGCCCTGCAGGGTGCGCAGCAGCAACAGGCTCTGGTAGTTCGGGGCGAACGGACAGAGCACGCCCAGCACGGTGAACAGGGCGATGGCGCAGAGGGTGAAGCGGCGCAACGAAAAGGTCACCGAACACCAGGGCGCGAAGGCCATGGCCGCCACCGAGGTGGCGGTGTAACTGGCGACCAGCCAGGTGCCTTCGTCGTAGCCGATGGCCAGGGCGCCACGGATATCGGCCAGGGCGATCTTGGTCACCATCTCGTTGAGGCCCGACACCAGGACCGCCAGCAATACGCCGAGCAAGCCGATGATGATTCGCGGGCCGAAGACCGCGGGGCTGACAGCTGCCGGTTGGCTGGCCGCTTCAACGGGCGCCGGCACAGCCACGGCGAGGGAACTCATGAAGGGAACGACTCCGATGGAAATACCGAAGCAGTTTAAAAAGCCCGACGGTTGACGAAAACTGACTTATCGACAGTTTATAAGTGCACCACACGCAACGGTTGGATGACATGTAGCCGCTGCCGAACCCGCGAGGCTGCGATCGGTGGCGCAGCCGTCGCAAAACCAGGCGGGCTGATCCAACAGGCCAAATTGCGGGCAAGTCGGATCGCCGCTCGCTACAGAAGATGACGTCAGGGCTGGGCGGCGCGCCAGGTTTCGTTGCAGGAGGCGCGCAGGGTCTCGCGGAACCATTTGTGCGCCGGGTCCTTGTCGTAGCGCGGGTGCCAGGCCTGGGTCAGCACCAGGGTCGGCAGCGGAATCGGCAAGGCGAAGGAACGCAGGTGCAGGCCCAGGCGCGACACGCTGAGCAGGGTTTCCTTGGGCACCGGCAGGATCAGGTCGGAATCCGGCAGCATGAACATCGCGGCATGGAAGCTCGGCGCGATCAGCGGCACCCGGCGCTCCAGGCCCAGGTCGCCGAGCGCCACATCGATCGGCCCGCGGGCGATGCCGCGCCGGGACATGCTGATGTGCGGGAAGGTGGCAAAACGCTCGGCGGTGATCTCCTCGTCGAGCAACGGGTGATGCTCGCGCACCAGGCCGATGAAGGTGGTGGAGAACAGGTTCTGCACCTTCACTTCCGGGGTCAGCGGCCGGGTGTTGCTGATACGCAGGTCGATCCGCCCTTCGCGCAGGGCCTCGTCGTCGCCATCGCCTTCGGGGACGAAACGCAGTTCGCAATGGGGCGCCTGGCGTTCCAGGGTGTCGATCAGGCGGCCGCCATAGACGCCGACGAAGAAGTCGTTGGCGCGCACGTTGAAGCGCCGGCGCAGGGTGCTGAGGTCGACCTGGTCGCCGGAGCGGAACACCAGCGCCGCCTGCTCCACCAGGTCGCGTACCTGGCCGCGCAACTCCAGGGCCTTGGGCGTGGGTACCAGGCCACGGCCGGCGCGCACCAGGATCGGGTCGCCCAGCGCCTCGCGGATCCGCGTGAGGGTCCGGCTCATGGCCGCCGGGCTGAGGTTCATGCGCCGTGCCGCGCCGACTACGCTGCCCTCGTCGAGCAGGGCGTCGAGGGCGACCAGAAGGTTCATGTCCGGGAGTTGCATGCTGAGCACTCGTGGCTGATCGGGGATGAGTCAGGCGCAATGCTAGCAGGGTCATTTCAGTCAGGGACACCACTCTCTGTAGCCGCTGCCGCAGGCTGCGATCGAGGACGAAGTCCTCGCCAGATCGGCGCATGCGGTGTGCCAGGCAGAATGAGCCGTCAGGTTTTGCGGCCCCTGCGGTGCCGATCGCAGCCTCGCAAGCTCGGCAGCGGCTACGGAATCGTGGGGGGCCGTTCAACCATGGATACCGCTCTGTGTAGCCGCTGCCGCAGGCTGCGATCGAGGACGAAGTCCTCGCCAGACCGGCGCACGCAGTGTGCCAGACAAAATGTGCTGTCAGGTTTTGCGCCGGCTGCGCCGTCGATCGCAGCCTCGCGGGCTCGGCAGCGGCTACGGGATCGTGGAGGGCCGTTCAACCATGGACACCGCTCTGTGTAGCCGCTGCCGCAGGCTGCGATCGAGGACGAAGTCCTCGCCAGACCGGCGCACGCGGTGGGCCAGGCAGAATGAGCCGTCAGGTTTCGCGGCCCCTGCGGGGCCGATCGCAGCCTCGCAAGCTCGGCAGCGGCTACGGGATCGTGGGGGGCCGTTCAACCATGGATACCGCTCTGTGTAGCCGCTGCCGCAGGCTGCGATCGAGGACGAAGTCCTCGCCAGACCTGCGCATGCGGTGTGCCAGGCAGAATGAGCCGTCAGGTTTTGCGGCCCCTGCGGGGCCGATCGCAGCCTCGCGGGCTCGGCAGCGGCTACGGGATCGTGGGGGGCCGTTCAACCATGGATACCGCTCTGTGTAGCCGCTGCCGCAGGCTGCGATCGAGGACGAAGTCCTCGCCAGATCGGCGCATGCGGTGTGCCAGGCAGAATGCGCCGTCAGGTTTTGCGGCCCCTGCGGTGCCGATCGCAGCCTCGCAAGCTCGGCAGCGGCTACGGGATCGTGGGGGGCCGTTCAACCATGGATACCGCTCTGTGTAGCCGCTGCCGCAGGCTGCGATCGAGGACGAAGTCCTCGTCAGACCGGCGCATGCGGTGTGCCAGGCAGAATGCGCCGTCAGGTTTTGCGGCCCCTGCGGGGCCGATCGCAGCCTCGCGGGCTCGGCAGCGGCTACGGGATCGTGGAGGGCCGTTCAACCATGGATACCGCTCTGTGTAGCCGCTGCCGCAGGCTGCGATCGAGGACGAAGTCCTCGCCAGGCCTGCGCATGCGGTGTGCCAGGCAGAATGAGCCGTCAGGTTTTGCGGCCCCTGCGGGGCCGATCGCAGCCTCGCGGGCTCGGCAGCGGCTACGGGATCGTGGGGGCCGTTCAACCATGGACACCGCTCTGTGTAGCCGCTGCCGCAGGCTGCGATCGAGGACGAAGTCCTCGCCAGGCCTGCGCATGCGGTGTGCCAGGCAGAAGGTGCTGTCAGGTTTTGCGGCCCCTGCGGGGCCGGTCGCAGCCTCGCGGGCTCGGCAGCGGCTACAGATTGATCGGTAGCAGGCTCAGCGTTGCATGCCCCAGCGTTTCACGGTGAGCCGCTCCAGGGTGTCGAACACCAGGTTCTCCACCAGCAGGCCGATCAGGATCACCACCGCCAGACCGGCGAAGACCTTGTCGGTGTACAGCTCGTTGCGGTTCTGGAAGATGTACCAGCCCAGGCCGCCCTTGCCGCTGGTGGCGCCGAACACCAGTTCGGCGGCGATCAGGGTGCGCCAGGCGAAGGCCCAGCCGATTTTCAGGCCGGCGAGGATCGACGGCAGCGCCGCCGGGATCAGGATGAACAGCACGAAACGCATGCCCTTGAGCCCGTAGTTGCGCCCGGCCATGCGCAGGGTTTCGGACACCCCGAGAAACCCGGCGTAGGTGTTCAGGGCCAGGGCCCAGAGCACCGAGTGCACCAGCACGAAGATCAGGCTGTTCTCCCCCAGGCCGAACCACAGCAGGGCCAGCGGCAGCAGGGCGATGGCCGGCAACGGGTTGAACATCGAGGTCAGGCTGCTCAGCAGGTCGCGGCCCACCTGAGTCGACACCGCCAGGGTGGTCAGGGCAAAGGCCAGGACGATGCCGATCAGGTAACCCTTGAGCAGCACGACCAGAGAGATACCGACCTTGCCCAGCAACTCACCGCTGAGCAGGCCGTCGTACAGCGCGCTGGCGGTCTGCAAAAAGCCCGGCAGCAGCAGGTCGTTGTTCTGGTAGCGGGCCACGCCCTCCCAAAGCAGCGCCAGCACGATCAGGATCAGGCTCTTGCGCAGCCAGCCTTGCTGCCACAGGCGCTGGCCGAGTGGCAATTCACGCTCCAGCGGCACCGCCAGCAAGGGTTCGAGGGCAACTTCGTATTCCTGGCGGACAGGTGATGAATGGCTCATCGGATGCTCCTAATGCAAGGTCGGCCCACAGGCTCAATAAGCGATACGGATATCGCTGAAATCCAGCTCGCGTTCGGTTTCCGGCGACTGGCCTTCGTCGAACAGCAGCCGGTGGATACGTCGCGCCGTCTGCTGGAACGCCACGCCGCCGAGGCTTTGCAGGTCGTACTGATGGCTGTGGATTTCCGCCCGCACCCGCCCCGGATGGGGCGACAGCAGCAGGATGCGATTGCCCACCACCAGCGCCTCCTCGATGGAGTGGGTGACGAACAGCAGGGTGAAACGCACCTCTTCCCAGAGCAGCAGCAACTCCTCCTGCATCTTGCGTCGGGTCAGGGCGTCGAGGGCGGCGAAGGGTTCGTCCATCAGCAGGATCTTCGGCTGCATCGCCAGGGCCCGGGCGATCGCCACCCGCGCCTTCATGCCGCCGGACAGGGTGTGCGGGTAGGCGTCGGCGAACGCCGCCAGGCCGACCTTCTCCAGGTAGTGCAGCGCGCGCTCCTCGGCCTCGCGGCGGTTGAGGGTGTTCGACGCCAGCAACGGGAACATCACGTTCTGTTTGACGGTTTTCCACGGCGGTAGCTGGTCGAACTCCTGGAACACCACGATCCGGTCCGGCCCCGGCTGGCTGACCCGCTGTCCTTGCAGGCGAATCTGGCCCTCGCAGGGCTGGATGAAGCCGGCGACCGCCTTGAGCAGGGTCGACTTGCCGCAGCCCGAGGGCCCGAGCAGGACGAAGCGGTCGGCGGGATCGATTGCGAAACTGACCTGGTGGGTGGCCCGCACCACGCGCTGCGGGGGGCGGTATTCCAGGCTGACCTGGTCGACCGCCAGCAGCGCCTGCGCCGCCGCGGTCGGGTTGCTGGCCGTGTGGCCTTGCAAGGGGGCGTTCATGGCGGTCAGCTCCCTTGCAGCGGCGTGGTGTCCTGGAAGAAGTAGTCCTTCCACGATTGCGGCTTGTTCTTGATCGCGCCCACGCGGTAGAGGAACTCAGCCAGCGGGTAGGTGTTTTTCGGGGTGACGGTGAACTCGAACTGCGGGTTGTCGATGATTTTCAGCAAGGCCTCGCGGTCGATCTTGGCCTTGGTCACGCGGATGTAGGTATCCGCGGCCGCGCCCTTGTCCTTCTGGGCGAAGTCGGCGGCCTCGGCCAGCGCCTCGACGAAGGCCTTGTAGGTTTTCGGGTTCTCGGTGCGAAATTTCTCGGTGGCGAACAGCACGGTCGGCGAGTTCGGGCCCAGCAGGTCGTAGGTGTTGAGCACCACGTGCACATTCGGGTTGGCCAGCGCCTGGTCCTGGAACGGCGGGTTGGAGAAGTGCCCGGTCAGCTCGGTGCCGCCGGCGATCAGCGCCGCCGTGGCGTCCGGGTGCGGAACGGCGATGGTGTACTTGTCCAGGCGATTGAATTCCTTGTCGCCCCATTGCTTGGCCGCCGCGTACTGCAGGAAGCGCGACTGCACGGAAACCCCCACCGCCGGCACCGCGATACGGTCCTTCTCGGTGAAGTCGGCGATGGTCTTGACCTTGGGATTGTTGCTCACCAGGTAGTAAGGGAAGTTGCCCAGCGACGCCACCGCCTTGACGTTCTGCTTGCCGTGGGTGCGGTCCCAGATGGTCAGCAGCGGGCCGACGCCGGCCCCGGCGATGTCGATGGAGCCGGAGAGCAAGGCGTCGTTGACCGCCGCGCCGCCGGACAGCTGGGTCCAGTCGACCTTGATGTCGATGCCCTCTTGCTTGCCGTGCTTCTCGATCAGGTTCTGGTCGCGCACCACGTTGAGCAGCAGATAGACGATGCCGAACTGTTCGGCGATGCGGATCTCGCCTTCGGCATGGGCCGCCGTCGGCGCGACCAGGCTAGCGGCCAGCAGGCTGAAGCCCAGGCCGATGGCGGCCGCCAGCTTGCCCAGGCGCGGGAGGCGTTGAGTGGGTTGGGACATGGTGTTTCTCCTGCCGTGGGTGGCCGATCAGTAAGGGGCGTCGCCCTGGATGGTGGTGCGGTACAGCTTGCGGCGCAGGTGGCTGGGGCAGCCGGCGGCCAGGTGGATCAGCGAGCGGTTGTCCCAGAACACCAGGTCATGGGGCTGCCATTGGTGGCGGTAGATGTTTTCCGGCAGCACGCTGTGGGCGTAGAGCTCGGCGAGCAGCTGGCGGCTCTCGTCTTCCGGCAGGCCGACGATGCGGGTGGTGAAGCCTTCGCTGACGAACAGCGCCTTGCGGCCGTTTTCCGGGTGAGTACGAACGACCGGGTGCACCACCTCCTGGACCTGGGCCAGTTGCTCCGGGGTCAGGGTCGGGCGCCAGTTGCCCTCGAACCTGGCCTCGCTGTAGCGCGCGGTATAGGAATGCGCGGCGCAGCGGCCCGCGACCGCCTTGCGCAGCGCTTCGGGCAGGCTGTCCCAGGCTTTGTGCATGTCGGCGAACAGCGTGTCGCCGCCCTCGGACGGCAGCTCCTGGGCATGCAGCATCGAGCCCAGGCTCGGCAGTTCCTTGTAGGAGAGATCGGAGTGCCAGAACTTGCCGGCGTCCCCCAGGCCGATGGACTGGCCGTTCTCGATGATGTTGGAAACGATGAGGATTTCCGGGTGCCCGGCCAGCAGGAACTGCTTGAGCACATGGATCTGCAGCACGCCGAAACGGCGGCTGAAGGCGATCTGTTGTTCGGGGGTGATGCGCTGGTCGCGGAACACCACGACGTGATGATCCAGGTGCGCGCGGTGAATACGCGCGAAATCCTGAGCGTTGACCGGCTTGGCCAGGTCCAGGCCGACGATCTCGGCACCGACGGCGCCGCTGAACGGGCGGATAGTAAAAGCTTGTGCGGCGATGGGCGCGGCACTTGGGGACAGTACGGACATAAATCACTCCCACGCAGAGCACGCCCGGTGGCGCGCGCGTCGATCAGAAACTCACGGAGGTCCCGTGTGGGTTCATTTCGTGCGGCGCGCCGATTGGTCGGCAGGTACGCAGGGAGTCGACTTTATAGATATAAGAATTTAATTTTAAATACCGTTAGCGAATAACGATATGGCGATTAAGCGGAGGAACCGAACGTCCGACGCGATCTCCTTTGTAGCCGCTGCCGCCAGGCTGCGATAAGGCCCGAAGGGCCTTCAGCGATGTTGAAATCGTCACGTCCCTTCGGGACGATCGCAGCCTGCGGCAGCGGCTACAAAGAACTCAACGCTCGTGCAGCGCCTCGGCGCGGGCGCGGATGATCGGCTTGAGCAGGTAGCTGAGCACGCTTTTCTTGCCGGTGATGATGTCCACCGAGGCGACCATGCCGGGGATGATCAGCAACGGCTTCTCATCGGTGCCCAGGTGGCTGCGGTCGGTGCGCAGCTTGATCACGTAGTAGGTGGTCTTCTTGTCTTCGTCGGTGATGGTGTCGGCGCCGATCTGTTCCAGCTTGGCCTTCAGGCCGCCGTAGATGGTGTAGTCATAGGCGGTGAACTTGACCACGGCTTCCTGCCCCGGGTGCAGGAAGGCGATGTCCTGCGGGCGGATCTTCGCCTCCACCAGCAGGGTGTCGTCCAGTGGCACGATCTCCACCATGTCGCTGCCTGGCTGGATCACGCCGCCGATGGTGTTGACCATCAGTTGCTTGACGATCCCACGCACCGGCGAGGTGACCAGGGTCCGGCTGACCCGGTCTTCCAGGGCCTTGCCGGTGGCGCTGGCCTTGTTCAGTTCGGTGCGCGCCTCGTTGAGCTGGGTCAGGGCTTCGCTACGGAATTTGCCACGGGTTTCGTCGATCTTGCGCTGGACTTCCTTGATCGCCGATTCGGCGCGGGGGATCGCCAGCGTGGTGGCGTCCAGTTGCCCGCGGGTCTCGACTTCGGCGCGCTTGAGCCGCAGCACTTCCACCGGCGACACCGCGCCCTGGGCCACCAGCGGCTCGGACATGGCGATTTCCTGGCGTTGCAGGCCCAGTTGCTGGCGGTACTGCGCCTGCTTGGAGGTGAATTCGCGCAGCTCCTGCTGCTTCTGGATCAGTTGTTCCTGCAGACCGCCGACTTCATCGTGCAGCTGCTGGCGGCGGCTTTCGTACAGGGATTTCTCGCTGGCGGCCTGGCCAGGCGCGGCCTCCAAGGCATCGGCGGGGAAACTCAGCGGACGGTCGTCGATCTCCGCGCTCAGGCGCTCGACCCGCAGCAGCATCGACAACCGGTCGGCCTCGGTCTCGCCGACGTTGGACTTGAAGCGCGTGTCGTCCAGGCGGATCAGCGGCGCGCCGGCCTCGACGATCTGCCCTTCCTTGACGAACAGTTCGGAGACGATACCGCCTTCCAGGTTCTGGATTTTCTGCACCTTGGACGACGGGATCGCCTTGCCCTCGCCCTTGGTCACTTCGTCGATCACCGCGAAGTTGGCCCACAGCAGCAGGAACAGGAAGAAACCGATGATGCCCCAGATGGTCAGGCGGATAACCCGCGGCGCATCCTCGATCAGCGCCTTGTTGACCTCGGGCAGGGGTTGGTCATGCAGCGATTCGGTGCCTTTGAAGTAGCGCAGGATCGAATCTTTCAAGTCGGACTTAAGCAACACTGATCTGCCCCTTCTTCAACGCTTCCATCACGACCGCTTTCGGTCCATCGGCGAGGATCTGCCCGCGGTCGATCACCAGCAGGCGATCCACCAGCGACAGCAGCGAGGCACGGTGGGTGACCAGCACCACGGTCTTGGCTTCCACCACGGCTTGCAGGCGTTGCTTCAAGCGTTCTTCACCGGTGTTGTCCATGGCGCTGGTGGGTTCGTCGAGCAGCAGGATGGGTGGGTTGAGCAGCAGGGCCCGGGCCAGGGCGACGTTCTGCCGCTGGCCGCCGGAGAGGTTCTGCCCACGCTCGCCGACCTGCAGCTCATAGCCCTGCGGATGCAGGCGGGCGAACTCGTGGACGCCGGCCAGTTCGGCGGCCTGCAGCACCAGTTCGTCTTCGACGTAACGGGCGCCGGAAGTCAGGTTGTCGCGCAGGGTGCCGGCCAGCAGCTGGATGTCCTGGGCCACGTAACCGATGTTGTGGCGCAATTCGCTGACGTCGATCTGCCGGATGTCCACGCCGTCCACCAGCAAGGCGCCGGAGTCCGGGGTATACAGGCCCACCAGCAGCTTGGCCAGGGAGCTCTTGCCCGAGCCACTGCGGCCGATGATGCCGATCTTCTCGCCCGGCTTGACCACCAGGTTGATGTTCTTCAGCGCCGGGTTCTGCTGCCCCGGGTAGGTGAAATTCAGCTGCCGGCACTCGATGGCGCCCTGCAGCACATTGCGGCTCAAGGGGCGCTCGTCGAAGTTGCGCTCCTGGGGCAACTCCATCATCTGGTCGACCGAGGTCATGGTCACCCGCGCCTGCTGGTAGCGGGTCAGCAGGCCGGACAACGAAGCCAGCGGGCTGAGGGCGCGGCCGCTGAGCATGTAACAGGCGATCAGCCCACCCATGCTGAGGTTGCCGTCGATGATCTGGTACACGCCGAAGACGATCATGATCACCCCGGCCAGTTGCTGGATCAGCAGGGTGATGTTCATCGCCAGGCTGGAGAGCATCTTCACCCGCAGCTCGAGGCGGCCCAGGGTGCCGATGGTCTGCTCCCACTGGTACTGGCGTTCGCTTTCGGCGTTGTTGACCTTCACCGCATCCAGCCCGGCCAGGGTCTCGATCAGGCTCGACTGGCGCTCGGCGCCCAGGGCCATGGTTTTTTCCATGGTGGCGATCAGCGGTTTCTGCAAGGCATAGCCGATGCCCAGGGCGATCGGGAAGGCCAGCACCGGAATCCACACCAGGTGCCCGCCAAGAATGGCGATCACCAGGAAGATCAGCAGGGTGAACGGCAGGTCGATCAGGCTGGTGAGGGTCAGCGAGGCGAGGAAGTCGCGCAGGCTCTGGAACTCGTGGATGTTCTGGGCAAAGCTGCCGACCCGCGCCGGCCGGTACTTCATGGCCATGCCGACGATGCGCTCGAACAGCGTGGCCGAGATGATCAGGTCGGTCTTCTTGCCGGCCAGGTCCAGGCACAGGCTGCGCAGGCTCTTGAGGATCAGGTCGAACAGGTAGGCGCCGGTGATGCCGATGGCCAGCACCCACAGGGTGGCGGCGGCCTGGTTCGGGACCACGCGGTCGTAGACGTTCATCACGAACAGCGGCGCGGCCATGGCGATGACGTTGATCAGCAGACTGGCGGCGATGGCGTCGGCGTACAGCCAGCGCGAACGCTTCAAGGTGTCGCGGAACCAGGAGCGTGCGCGGGGAATCAGCGAGCCATGGTTGACGTCGAATTTGTGTTGCGGCTGGGCGAAGAACACTTGCCCGCTGTAATCGTCGGCCAGCATCTGGCGACTGACGCTGACCTCGCCGCCATCGCTCTCACTGAGCAGCAGGCGGGCCCGGTCTTCGCCCTGCCAGCCGAGCAGGACGGCGCTGCGGCCGTCCTTGAGCAACAGCATGGCTGGCATGGCGATGGCAGGAATCTGCTCCAGCTTGCGCCGCAGCAAGCGCCCCTGCAGGCCGGCGCGAGCGGCGGCGCGCGGCAGCAGCTCGGCGCTCAGGCGCTGGGACGGCAACGGCAGGCCGGTGGTCAACATCGCCGCGCTGGCCGGCTTCTGGTGCAGGGAGCACAGGGTCAGCAGGGCATCCAGCAGCGGGTCGTCATGCATGCCGCGTGGATCATGGCTAAGTTGCACTCGACTGACTTCTGATTCCACGCTCGGCACTCTTTACTGTTGGATGAAATGTACTCAATTCATCCCAGGCAGTTGGACCTTGGGCTTCACATCGTTCTGCACGACGGAAGCCATGGGGGCGACCACTCCCTGGCTCTTGAGCAATTCGCCCATGGTCGCCTTGATTCGATATTGAGTAAATAACTGAATGTTCTTGATTTCCGCCAAACGGCGCGAGGCGGTGAACAGTTCATTCTCGCTATCGAGCAAGTCGAGCAAAGTGCGCTCGCCCAAACTGAATTGCTTCTGATACGCCTCACGCACGCTGGCGCTGCGATCGACATATTGCTGGGCGATCGGCACTTGCGCATTGGCGTTGTTCAAGGCGTTCCACGCCAAGCCTAGCTCCTCATTCAGAACTCGCAGGGCGTTGTTACGAATATCCAGCGCCTGGTTGGACTGATAGGCCTTGGATTCCAGGTCAGCCTTGTTGCTGCCGCCGGCGAACAGGTTGAAGCGCATGCGCAGCATGGCCTGCCATTCGTTGTTGTGGCCGTCGATGCCGTCCAGGTTGTTGTCGGCGGTACGCCCAAGCTCGGCATCGAAGCGCGGGTAGAAGGTCGACTTGGCGGCTTCGTACTGCTTCTCGGCGGCGACGATGTCGGACTCGGCCGAACGCAGGATCGGGCTGTTTTCCAGCATCTGGCGCCGGGCTTCGTCGAGGGTGGCCGGCAGCAGGGCCATGAAGCCGACCGGGCGCTCCAGCTGGTCCGGCATCTGGCCGACGGCGCTGAGGTAGTTGGTCTGGGCATCGGCCAGGTTGGTCTGTTCGGTGATCAGGTTGTTGCGCGCCTGGGCCATGCGCGCTTCCGCCTGGTCGAGGTCGGCGCGGCTGCCGACGCCGCGCTGGGTGCGCAGCTGGATCTGATCGTAGATGCGCTCGTGATTGCGCATGTTGTCTTCGGCCAGGCGCACGAACTCACGACGGGTCAGCACATCCAGGTACACCTGGGCCACGGTCAGCGCGGTGCGCTCGGAAGTGCCCAGCAACGAGTACGCCCGGGAATTGACGGTGGCTTGTTGACGCCCTACCTCACTGGAGGTGGCAAAACCGTCAAAAACCATTTGCTGGAGACGTAAACTTGACTCGCTGCGGTTCAGCGTTTCCCAGTGATTGCTCGATCCTGCACGGGTGGTCGGGCTGTCAGTGCCCTCACGGCCGTAGCCGCCCAGCAAATCGACCCGCGGCAAATAGCCGCCCTTGGCCGCTTTGAGCTGGTAATCGGCCGCCAGGCGGCTATTCACCGCGGCCTGGATTTCCGGGTGCACATCCAGGGCTTTCTGCATGGCTTCAGGCAGGGTTTGTGCTTGGACAAAACTGGCGGCGAGTACGAAGGGTAAGGCTTTGAACAACTGCGGACGCATAGAGGGGGTTCCCAGGACTTCTTGTCCCAAATCACAGCAAAACGAGGTGCTGCATCGGATGATGGCAACCGGAATGACCGTATATCGGAAAGTTCAAACCATGAACTGGGTCACACACTTTTAGACAGGTCGCCGCATGAATATCAATGTGACATTACCTTGACGATTGTTTAGGATGGCACACAGAAGGTCAATAGTTTGGCATATGGTTAATAGCAAAAAAATATAGCCAATTTATTGACAAGCATTCGCGTCAAAATCACGTGTTTCTACACTCTGAAGAACGTCCAGACTGCGTCGGCATATGCCCGTCAGGAACATGGAAGTCTACTGAACGGTACCCCCGGAGAATCCTCAATGAGCAGTGTTGTTGCTACCGTCAAAAGCATTGTTGGCCAAGTTTTCGTCGTATCCCCCGAAGGGGTTCGCCGCGTACTCGTTGAGGGTGATCGCCTGTACGTAGGCGACCAGGTCGATACCGGCCTGGCGGGCGCCGTCAGCCTGGAACTGGCCGATGGCCGGACCCTGGACCTGGGCCGTGAGACGCAATGGAGCGGCAGCGCTCCGGACTCCAGCACCGACCTGGCCGAGGCCGCCGAACAAGCCGCACCGTCAATCGCTGAACTGCAGCAGGCAATCGTCGCCGGCGCGGACCCGACCACCGACCTGGAAGCCACCGCGGCCGGCCCGACCGCCGCGGGTACCGGCGCTGCCGGCGGCGGCCACAGCTTCGTGATGCTCGACGCCACGGCAGGCCGGGTCGACCCGACTATCGGCTTCCCGACCGCGGGCCTCGGTGCGACGGGCGCTGCAGCGCAAGACACCACCGGTGCGCTGACCACCAATGACAGCAGCACGACCACCGAGATCCTGCGCGACTCGACCCTGACCCTGAGCGCAACCCCGACCATTACCGAAGCCGGCGGCGTGCTGGTGTACACCGCCACGCTGACCCAGGCGCCGCTGACCGGCCTGACCATCACCCTGACCAACGGCTCGGTGATCGTGATTCCGGCCGGGCAACTGACCGGTACCGTCAACGTCCCGCTGGCCCCGAACGACACCGTCTACAACGACCCGAAACAGATCAGCGTGGGTGTCACCGGCACCATCGGCGGCGGGGGCTTGGTGGTGACCGTCGACCCGACGCCAGCCGTCACCCAGGTCACGGACACCGTGGACACCACCACCGTGACCCTGACCGCAGGTTCCAGCGTGACCGAGGGTGGCCAGATCACCTACACCGCGACCCTGACCAACCCGGCGCAGACGCCGGTCACCGTGACCCTGTCCAATGGCTCGACCATCACCATCGACGCTGGGCAGACCGTCGGCACCGTGGTGGTCGACACCCCGCCGAACGATGTCTACAACAACGGCAGCACGGTCAGCACCAGCATTACCGGCACCACCGGCGGCAACTTCGAGAACCTGGTTCCGAACCCGACACCGGCGGTGACCACCATCACCGACTCGCCGGACACCACCGGCCTGACCCTGACCGCCAACGGCACCGTCGTCGAAGGTGGCCAGATCACCTACACCGCGACCCTGACCAACCCGGCCCAGACGCCGGTCACCGTGACCCTGTCCAATGGCTCGACCATCACCATCGACGCCGGCAAGACCACTGGCACCGTGGTGGTCGATACCCCAGCCAACGACGTCTACAACAACGGCAGCACAGTCAGCACCAGCATTACCGGCACCACCGGCGGCAACTTCGAAAACCTGGTGCCAAGCACCACGCCAGCGGTGACCACTATCACCGACTCGCCGGACGCTACCGGCCTGACCCTGTCGGCCACCGGCACCGTCGTCGAAGGTGGCCAGATCACCTACACCGCGACCCTGACCAACCCGGCCCAGACCCCGGTTACCGTGACCCTGTCCAACGGTTCGACCATCACCATCGACGCCGGCAAGACCACAGGCACCGTCGTGGTCGATACCCCGGCCAACGACGTCTACAACAACGGCAGCACGGTCAGCACCAGCATTACCGGCGCCACCGGCGGCAACTTCGAGAACCTGGTACCGAGCACCACACCGGCACAGACCACCGTGACCGACTCGGTGGACAACACCGGCCTGAGCCTGACCGCTACCGGCACCGTCGTGGAAGGCGGCCAGATCACCTACACCGCGACCCTGACCAACCCGGCCCAGACCCCGGTTACCGTGACCCTGTCGAACGGTTCGACCATCGTGATCGAGGCCGGCAAAACCGTCGGCACCGTGGTGGTCGATACCCCGGCCAATGACGTCTACAACAACGGCAGCACGGTCAGTACCAGCATTACTGGCGCCAGCGGCGGCAACTTCGAACAACTGACGCCCGACACCACGCCGGCGCAGACCACCATCACCGACTCCGTGGACGACACCGGCCTGAGCCTGTCGGCCAGCGGCTCGGTCGCCGAAGGTGGCTCGATCGTCTACACCGCCACCCTGACCAACCCGGCCGGCACGCCTGTCACCGTGACCCTGAGCAACGGCGCGGTGATCACCATCGCCGCCGGCGCCACCACCGGCTCCGTGACCGTCGCAGCCCCGGCTGACGACGTCTACAAGGACGCCGGCAAGGTCGAAGCGACCATCCAGGACGCTACCGGTGGCAATTTCGAAAACCTGGTGCCAAGCACCACACCGGCGGTGACGGACATTACCGACACTATCGATACCTCGACTGTTTCGCTGACGGCGACTCCGTCTGTGGCTGAAGGCGGCACCGTGGTGTACACCGCGTCGGTCACTGCTCCAGTGACTGGCTCGCCGGTAGTCGTGACTCTGTCCAATGGCCAGACCATCACCATCCCGATCGGCGAGTCCTCCGGCACCGTCAATATCACGGCACCTAACGATGCCCTCGCGGGCGGCAACTCCCTGAGCGCGACCATCACCGGTGCAACGGGCGGTAATTACGAGAAGCTGGACATCGACGGCAAGCCTGCCGAGACCTCGGTGACCGATACGCCGGACACCACCAACCTGACCCTCAGCGCGACCGACACCGTCGCGGAAGGCGGCTCGATCGTTTACACCGCGACACTGACTAACGCCGCGGGCACGCCGGTTACCGTGACTCTGAGCAACGGTGCCGTAATCACCATCGCGGCTGGCGCTACCACGGGCTCCGTGACTGTCGCCGCTCCTGCGGACGACGTCTACAAAGACGCCGGCAAGGTTGAAGTCACCATCAAGGATGCTGCGGGTGGTAACTTCGAGAACCTGGTGCCAAGCACTACTCCGGCTGTGACTGACGTCACTGACACCATCGACACCTCGACCGTCAGCCTGACCGCTACGCCTAGCGTCGCGGAGGGTGGTGTTGTCGTTTACACCGCGTCGGTCACTGCACCGGTTACTGGTTCGCCTGTAGTCGTGACCCTGTCCAACGGCCAGACCATCACCATTCCGGTCGGTGAGTCTTCCGGCACCGTGAACTTCACCGCGCCAAACGATGCGCTGGCGGGCGGCAGCTCCCTGAGCACCACCATCACCGGCGCCACCGGCGGTAATTACGAGAAGCTGGATGTTGATAGCAAACCGGCTGATACCTCGGTCACCGATACGCCGGACACTACCACCCTCAGCCTGACAGCGACCGACACTGTCGCCGAGGGTGGCTCGATCGTTTACACCGCCACCCTGACCAATGCCGCGGGCACTCCGGTGACCGTGACCTTGTCGAACGGCGCAGTGATCACCATTGCTGCCGGCGCCACCACGGGCTCCGTGACCGTCGCAGCGCCTGCTGACGATGTGTACAAGGACGCTGGCAAGGTCGAGGCGACCATCCAGAACGCTACCGGTGGCAACTTCGAGAACCTGGTTCCGAGCACCACCCCAGCCGTGACCGACGTCACCGATACTATCGACACCTCGACTGTTTCGCTGACCGCCACTCCATCTGTGGCCGAAGGCGGCGTGGTGGTCTACACCGCCTCCGTGACCGCTCCAGTGACTGGCTCGCCTGTAGTCGTGACCCTGTCCAATGGACAGACCATCACCATCCCGGTGGGCGAGTCTTCCGGCACTGTGAATTTCACTGCGCCGAACGATGCCTTGGCAGGCGGTAGCTCTCTGAGCACCACCATCACCGGTGCGACTGGCGGCAATTACGAAAAACTCGAGGTCGACAGCAAGCCTGCCGAGACCTCGGTTACTGACACTCCGGACACCACCACTCTCAGCCTGACTGCGACCGACACCGTCGCTGAAGGCGGTTCGATCGTTTATACGGCCACCTTGACCAACGCCGCGGGCACGCCGGTTACCGTGACTCTGTCGAACGGCGCGGTGATCACCATTACGGCGGGTGCCACCACAGGCTCCGTGACCGTGGCAGCTCCAGCTGACGATGTGTACAAGGACGCTGGCAAAGTCGAAGTCAGTATCAAAGAGACCGCTGGCGGTAATTTCGAGAACCTGGTGCCGAGCACCACACCAGCCGTTACCGACGTGACTGACACCATCGACACCTCGACCGTCAGCCTGACCGCTACTCCTAGCGTCGCTGAGGGTGGTGTTGTCGTTTACACCGCGTCGGTCACTGCACCGGTTACTGGTTCGCCTGTAGTCGTGACCCTGTCCAACGGCCAGACCATCACCATTCCGGTGGGCGAGTCTTCCGCTACCGTGAATTTCACTGCGCCAAACGATGCGCTGGCTGGCGGTAGCTCCCTGAGCACCACCATCACCGGCGCGAGTGGCGGCAACTACGAAAAACTCGACGTTGACAGCAAACCAGCTGAAACCTCGGTTACCGATACGCCAGACACCACCACTCTGAGCCTCAGCGCGACTGACACTGTGGCTGAAGGTGGATCGATCGTTTACACCGCAACACTGACCAATGCTGCTGGTACGCCAGTGACCGTGACCCTGTCGAACGGTGCGGTGATCACCATTGCTGCCGGAGCCACCACCGGTTCTATCACCGTCGCTGCTCCAGCTGATGACGTGTACAAGGATGCCGGCAAGGTTGAGGTGAGCATCAAGGATGCCACCGGCGGCAACTTCGAGAACCTGGTGCCAAGCACTACCCCGGCCGTGACTGATGTCACCGATACCATCGATACCTCGACCGTCAGCCTGACCGCTACACCTAGCGTTGCTGAGGGTGGTGTTGTGGTTTACACCGCATCGGTCACCGCTCCAGTCACCGGCTCGCCGGTCGTGGTCACCCTGTCGAATGGGCAGACCATCACCATTCCGGTCGGTGAGTCTTCCGGCACTGTGAACTTCACCGCGCCAAACGATGCGCTGGCTGGCGGTAGCTCCCTGAGCACCACCATCACCGGCGCGACTGGCGGCAACTACGAAAAACTCGACGTTGACAGCAAACCAGCTGACACCTCGGTGACCGATACCCCGGACACCACCAACCTGACCCTCAGCGCGACAGATACCGTGGCCGAAGGCGGCTCGATCGTTTATACCGCCACCCTGACCAATGCCGCTGGCACTCCGGTGACCGTGACTCTGAGCAACGGTGCCGTAATCACCATCGCGGCTGGCGCTACCACGGGCTCCGTGACTGTCGCCGCTCCTGCGGACGACGTCTACAAAGACGCCGGCAAGGTTGAAGTCAGCATCAAGGATGCTGCGGGTGGTAACTTCGAGAATCTGGTGCCAAGCACTACTCCGGCTGTGACTGACGTCACTGACACCATCGACACCTCGACCGTCAGCCTGACCGCTATGCCTAGCGTCGCTGAGGGTGGTGTTGTCGTTTACACCGCGTCGGTCACTGCACCGGTTACTGGTTCGCCTGTAGTCGTGACCCTGTCGAATGGCCAGACCATCACCATTCCGGTCGGTGAGTCTTCCGGCACTGTGAACTTCACCGCACCAAACGACGCGCTGGCGGGCGGTAGCTCCCTGAGCACCACCATCACCGGTGCGACTGGCGGCAACTACGAGACGCTGGATGTTGATAGCAAACCGGCTGATACCTCGGTCACCGATACGCCGGACACTACCACTCTCAGCCTGACAGCGACCGACACTGTCGCCGAGGGTGGCTCGATCGTTTACACCGCCACCCTGACCAATGCCGCAGGCACTCCGGTGACCGTGACCTTGTCGAACGGTGCAGTGATCACCATTGCTGCCGGCGCCACCACTGGTTCTATCACCGTCGCAGCCCCTGCGGATGACGTGTACAAAGACGCCGGCAAGGTTGAGGTGAGTATCAAGGACGCCACTGGCGGCAACTTCGAGAACCTGGTGCCAAACACCACACCAGCCGTTACTGACGTGACTGACACCATCGATACGTCGACCGTCAGCCTGACCGCAACCGCGACCGTCGCCGAAGGCGAAACCGTGGTCTACACCGCATCCGTGACTGCTCCAGTGACGGGCTCGCCGGTGGTTGTAACGCTGTCGAACGGCCAGACCATCACTATCCCGGTAGGTGAAAGCAGTGGGTCGGTGAACTTCGTTGCTCCGAACAGCCCGCTGGCAGGCGGCAGCTCCCTGAGCACCACCATCACCGGCGCAACGGGCGGTAACTACGAGAAGCTGGACGTTGATAGCAAACCGGCTGATACCTCGGTCACCGATACGCCGGACACCACCACTCTCAGCCTGACAGCGACCGACATTGTCGCCGAGGGTGGCTCGATCGTTTATACGGCCACCTTGACCAACGCCGCGGGCACTCCGGTGACCGTAACCCTGAGCAATGGCGCGGTGATCACCATCGCCGCCGGCGCCACTACCGGTTCCGTGACTGTCGCGGCGCCTGCCGATGATGTGTACAAGGACGCTGGCAAGGTCGAAGCGACTATCCAGGACGCCACCGGCGGCAACTTCGAAAACCTGGTACCAAGCACTACCCCAGCTGTGACTGATGTCACTGACACCATCGATACCTCGACCGTCAGCCTGACCGCTACACCTAGCGTTGCTGAGGGTGGTGTTGTGGTTTACACCGCGTCGGTCACTGCGCCGGTCACTGGCTCGCCAGTCGTGGTAACTCTGTCCAACGGCCAGACCATCACCATTCCGGTGGGCGAATCGTCCGGCACCGTGAACTTCACCGTGCCAAACGATGCGCTGGCGGGCGGCAGCTCCCTGAGCACCACCATCACCGGCGCCACCGGCGGCAACTACGAGAAGCTGGATGTTGATAGCAAGCCAGCGGACACCTCGGTCACCGATACACCGGACACCACCACCCTCAGCCTGACTGCGACCGACACCGTCGCCGAGGGTGGGTCCATTGTTTATACCGCCACTCTGACCAATGCCGCTGGCACTCCGGTAACCGTGACCTTGTCGAACGGCGCGGTGATCACCATCGCAGCCGGTGCAACCACAGGTTCCGTCACCGTCGCTGCTCCAGCTGATGATGTGTACAAGGATGCCGGCAAAGTCGAAGTCAGCATCAAAGACACCGTAGGTGGGAACTTCGAGAACCTGGTACCGAGCACCACGCCAGCCGTCACCGACGTGACCGACACCATCGACACCAGCACCGTTTCCTTGACCGCTACTCCTAGCGTCGCTGAAGGTGGCGTGGTGGTGTATACCGCATCGGTCACCGCTCCAGTCACTGGCTCGCCGGTCGTGGTCACCCTGTCCAACGGCCAGACCATCACCATTCCGGTGGGTGAGTCTTCCGGTACTGTGAATTTCACCGCGCCGAACGATGCATTGGCGGGTGGCAGCTCTCTGAGTACCACCATTACTGGCGCTACCGGTGGCAACTACGAAAAACTCGATGTCGACAGCGAGCCTGCCGACACCTCAGTGACCGATACCCCGGACACCACCACACTGAGCCTGACAGCGACCGACATTGTCGCCGAAGGTGGTTCGATCGTTTACACCGCCACCTTGACCAATGCCGCCGGCACGCCGGTAACCGTGACCTTGAGCAACGGTGCGGTAATCACCATCGCAGCCGGTGCAACCACAGGTTCCGTCACTGTCGCTGCTCCAGCTGATGACGTGTACAAAGATGCCGGTAAAGTCGAAGTCAGCATCAAGGATGCTGCAGGCGGCAACTTCGAGAACCTGGTGCCAAGCACTACCCCGGCCGTGACTGATGTCACCGATACCATCGATACCTCGACCGTCAGCCTGACCGCTACGCCTAGCGTCGCCGAGGGTGGCACCGTGGTTTACACCGCATCGGTGACCGCTCCAGTGACCGGTTCGCCGGTCGTGGTGACCCTGTCCAATGGCCAGACCATCACTATCCCGGTCGGCTCCAGCAGCGGTACGGTGAATTTCGTGGCGCCTAACGACGCCCTGGCGGGTGGTAGCTCCTTGAGCACCAGCATCAAGGAAGCCACCGGCGGCAACTACGAAAAACTCGATGTCGACAGTAAGCCTGCCGACACCTCGGTGACCGATACGCCAGACACCACCACTCTGAGCCTGACAGCAACTGATACCGTCGCCGAAGGTGGTTCGATCGTTTATACGGCCACCTTGACCAACGCCGCGGGCACTCCGGTGACCGTAACCCTGAGCAATGGCGCGGTGATCACCATCGCCGCCGGCGCCACTACCGGTTCCGTGACTGTCGCGGCGCCTGCCGATGATGTGTACAAGGATGCCGGCAAGGTCGAAGCGACCATCAAGGACGCTACCGGCGGCAACTTTGAAAACCTGGTGCCAAGCACCACGCCGGCGGTTACTGACGTCACTGACACCATCGACACTTCGACTGTCAGTCTGACGGCAACTCCGTCCGTGGCCGAAGGCGGCACCGTGGTGTACACCGCATCGGTCACCGCTCCAGTCACCGGCTCGCCAGTCGTGGTAACTCTGTCCAACGGCCAGACCATCACCATTCCGGTGGGCGAATCGTCCGGCACCGTGAACTTCACCGCGCCAAACGATGCGCTGGCGGGCGGCAGCTCCCTGAGCACCACCATCACCGGCGCCACCGGCGGTAATTACGAGAAGCTCGATGTCGACAGCAAGCCTGCCGACACCTCGGTGACCGATACCCCGGACACCACCAACCTGACCCTCAGCGCGACCGATACTGTGGCTGAAGGTGGTTCGATTGTTTACACCGCGACCCTGACCAACGCCGCCGGTACTCCGGTGACCGTGACCCTGAGCAACGGTGCGGTCATCACCATCGCTGCCGGTGCCACCACAGGTTCCGTCACCGTCGCGGCGCCAGCTGATGATGTGTACAAAGATGCCGGCAAGGTCGAAGCAACCATCAAGGACGCCACAGGTGGCAACTTCGAGAATCTCGTTCCGAGCACTACTCCAGCCGTTACTGACGTCACTGACACCATCGATACTTCGACTGTCAGCCTGACCGCGACGCCTAGTGTTGCTGAAGGGGGCGTTGTCGTTTACACCGCGTCCGTGACTGCGCCAGTGACTGGCTCGCCAGTCGTGGTCACCCTGTCGAATGGCCAGACCATCACCATCCCAGTCGGCGCCAGCAGCGGTACCGTGAACTTCGTTGCGCCTAACGACGCCCTGGCGGGCGGTAGCTCCCTGAGTACTACCATCAAGGAAGCTACCGGCGGTAATTACGAGAAGCTGGACGTTGATAGCAAACCGGCTGAAACCTCGGTTACCGACACCCCGGACACTACTACTCTGAGCCTGACGGCGACCGACACCGTTGCCGAAGGCGGCTCGATCGTTTACACCGCCACCCTGACCAATGCGGCCGGCACGCCTGTAACCGTGACTCTGTCGAACGGTGCAGTGATTACCATCGCAGCTGGCGCTACCACTGGCTCTGTCACCGTCGCGGCGCCAGCTGATGATGTGTACAAAGATGCCGGCAAGGTCGAAGCAACCATCAAGGACGCCACAGGTGGCAACTTCGAGAATCTCGTTCCGAGCACTACTCCAGCCGTTACTGACGTCACTGACACCATCGATACTTCGACTGTCAGCCTGACCGCGACGCCTAGTGTTGCTGAAGGGGGCGTTGTCGTTTACACCGCGTCCGTGACTGCGCCAGTGACTGGCTCGCCAGTCGTGGTAACTCTGTCCAACGGCCAGACCATCACCATTCCGGTGGGCGAGTCGTCGGGCACCGTGAACTTCACCGCACCAAACGACGCGCTGGCGGGCGGTAGCTCCCTGAGCACTACCATCACCGGTGCAACGGGCGGCAACTACGAGAAACTCGACATTGACAGCAAGCCTGCCGACACCTCGGTTACTGACACTCCGGACACCACCACCCTCAGCCTGACAGCGACCGACACCGTCGCCGAGGGTGGTTCGATCGTTTACACCGCGACCCTCACCAACGCCGCCGGTACTCCGGTGACCGTGACTCTGAGCAATGGCGCGATCATCACCATCGCAGCTGGTGCGACCACAGGCTCCGTCACTGTCGCGGCGCCAGCTGATGATGTGTACAAGGACGCTGGCAAGGTCGAAGCGACTATCCAGGACGCCACCGGCGGCAACTTCGAAAACCTGGTACCAAGCACTACCCCAGCTGTGACTGATGTCACTGACACCATCGATACCTCGACCGTCAGCCTGACCGCTACACCTAGCGTTGCTGAGGGTGGTGTTGTGGTTTACACCGCGTCGGTCACTGCGCCGGTCACTGGCTCGCCGGTCGTGGTCACCCTGTCCAACGGCCAGACCATCACCATTCCGGTGGGTGAGTCTTCCGGTACTGTGAATTTCACCGCGCCGAACGATGCATTGGCGGGTGGCAGCTCTCTGAGTACCACCATTACTGGCGCTACCGGTGGCAACTACGAAAAACTCGATGTCGACAGCGAGCCTGCCGACACCTCAGTGACCGATACCCCGGACACCACCACACTGAGCCTGACAGCGACCGACATTGTCGCCGAAGGTGGTTCGATCGTTTACACCGCCACCTTGACCAATGCCGCCGGCACGCCGGTAACCGTGACCTTGAGCAACGGTGCGGTAATCACCATCGCAGCCGGTGCAACCACAGGTTCCGTCACTGTCGCTGCTCCAGCTGATGACGTGTACAAAGATGCCGGTAAAGTCGAAGTCAGCATCAAGGATGCTGCAGGCGGTAACTTCGAAAACCTGGTACCAAGCACTACCCCAGCCGTGACTGATGTCACTGACACCATCGATACCTCGACCGTCAGCCTGACCGCGACTCCATCCGTGGCAGAAGGCGGCATTGTCGTTTACACCGCGTCCGTGACCGCTCCAGTGACCGGTTCGCCGGTCGTTGTCACTCTGTCTAATGGCCAGACCATCACCATCCCGGTCGGCGCCAGCAGCGGCACTGTGAACTTCGTAGCCCCTAACGATGCCTTGGCCGGCGGCAGCTCCCTGAGCACCACCATCACCGGTGCGACTGGCGGCAACTACGAAAAACTCGACGTTGACAGCAAACCAGCTGAAACCTCGGTGACCGATACGCCAGACACCACCAACCTGACGCTCAGCGCGACAGATACCGTGGCCGAAGGCGGCTCGATCGTTTACACCGCGACCCTGACCAACGCCGCCGGCACTCCGGTGACCGTAACCCTGAGCAATGGCGCAGTGATCACCATCGCAGCCGGCGCCACCACGGGCTCCGTGACCGTGGCCGCACCAGCCGACGACGTCTACAAAGACGCCGGCACTGTGCAAGCCACGATCCAGAACGCTACCGGTGGCAATTTCGAAAACCTGGTGCCGAACACTGCACCGGCCGTGACCAACGTCACCGACACCATCGACACTTCGACCGTCAGCCTCACCGCGACCTCGAATGTGGCCGAAGGCGGTACCGTGGTGTACACCGCGTCGGTCACCGCTCCGGTCACTGGCTCACCAGTCGTGGTCACCCTGTCCAACGGCCAGACCATCACTATTCCAGTCGGTGCCAGCAGCGGCACTGTGAACTTCGTAGCCCCTAACGATGCCTTGGCCGGCGGCAGCTCCCTGAGCACCACCATCACCAACGCCACCGGTGGCAACTACGAAAAACTGGTGGTCGACAGCAAGCCGGCCAACACCACGGTCACCGATACGCCGGACACCACGTCCCTGACCCTCAGCGCCACCGACACCGTGGCCGAGGGCGGTTCGATCGTCTACACCGCGACCCTGACCAACGCTGCCGGCACGCCAGTGACCGTGACCTTGAGCAACGGCGCAGTGATCACCATCGCCGCCGGCGCCACCACGGGCACCGTGACCGTGGCCGCACCAGCCGACGACGTCTACAAAGACGCCGGCACTGTGCAAGCCACGATCCAGACCGCCACCGGTGGCAATTTCGAAAACCTGGTGCCGAGCACCACGCCAGCGGTCACTAACGTCACCGATACCATCGACACCTCGACCGTCAGCCTGAAAGCGACGCCGTCGGCGGTCGAAGGCGGCGCCGTGACCTACACCGCCACCGTGACCTCGCCGGTCACCGGCAGCCCGGTCGTGGTGACCCTGGCCAATGGCGAGAAGATCACCATCGCGGTCGGCCAGACCACCGGCTCGGTGAGTATCACCGCGCCTAACGATGTGCTGGTTGGCCATACGCCGTTGAGCAACTCGATCAGCACCGTCAGCGGTGGCAACTTCGAGAACCTGGTGGCCGACAAGACGCCGGTCAGCACCACCGTGACCGACACCCCGGACACCACCAACCTGACCCTCAGCGCCACCAACACCGTGGCCGAAGGCGGCTCGATCGTCTACACCGCGACCCTGACCAACGCTGCCGGCACGGCCATGACCGTGACCCTGAGCAACGGCGCGGTGATCACCATCGCCGCCGGCGCCACCACCGGCAGCGTGACCGTGGCCGCACCGAGCGACGATGTGTACATCGACGCCGGCAACGTCAGCGCCAGCATCGCCAGCACCACCGGCGGCAACTTCGAGAACCTGGTGCCCAGCACCACGCCGGCCGTGACCAGCGTCACCGACACCATCAACACGACCACTGTGAGCATCAACGGCAGCACCTCGGTCACCGAAGGCCAGGCCGCGACCTACACCGTCAGCCTGACCAGCCCGGCGCAAACCGAGGTCACCTTGAAGATCAGCTACAGCGGCACCGCCGCCGACGGCTCGGACTTCACCGGCGTGTACACCGTGAAGATCCCGGCCGGCGCCAGCAGCGCCAGCTTCAACGTCGCCACCCTCGACGACAAGATCACCGAGGGCACGGAAAACTTCGTGGTCAAGATCGACTCGGCCACTGGCGGCAACTTCGAGAACCTGGTGGTCAGCGGTACCAATGGCAGCGTCACCACCTCGATCATCGACAACGATGCGCCACCGGTCCTCGACCTGGATGCCAACAACTCCAGCGGCGCCACCGGGGCCGACTACAAGGTGACCTTCACTGAAGGCACCAGCGGCCCAGGCGTGTCCATTGGCGATACCGACCTGTCGATCACCGACCCGGACAGCACGATGCTGACCGGCGCCACCATCGTGCTGACCAACCGTCAGCCGGGCGACTCGCTGAACCTGGGCAACAGCGTCAACGGCATCACCATCAATGCCAACAGCCAGGCGGGCACCATCACCCTGACCCTGTCCGGCAATGCGACGCTGGCCGACTACATGCAGCAGATCAAGAACATCACCTTCACCAACAACAGTGAGGACCCGAGCACCACGCCGCGGACCATCACCGTGACGGTGACCGATGGCAGCAACTACTCCAACGTCGCCACCACCACAGTCAACGTGGTGGCGGTGAACGACGCGCCAGTAGCCACCGGCGGCGCCGTGACCGGCACCGAGGACACCGCCCTGACCCTGACCTGGGCCACCTTTGGCGTCAGCGACGTCGACAGCCCCGCGGCCAGCCTCGGGGTGAAAATCACCCAACTGCCGGGCGACGGCAAACTGCAGTACCTCGATGGCTCGACCTGGAAGGACGTGGCCACCAACCAGACCTTCAGCAAGGCCGATATCGACGCCGGCAAGCTGCGCTTCACCCCGGATGCCAACGAGTCGGGCGTCGATGGCTACAGCGGCAGCGGCGTGGGCAACCAGCAGGCCGACTACGCGCAGATCAAGTTCCAGCCAACCGACGGCCAGGCCCTGGGCAACACCGGCACCGTGAAGATCGACATCACCCCGGTGGCCGATGCGCCGACCCTGGGCGTGGCGAGCAACAGCGTGAACTCCGTCGGCCTGCTCAAGGAGTCCTGGACCAGCCTCAACGGCCTGGGCAACAACGGCAACGGCATCACCGGCGACGCGCTCAAGGCGGTCTTCGACAGGTCCGGCAACCCGACCAGCAGCTCGGTGGTGACCAACGCCCAGTCCGACGGCAATGTCGCGGCTGGCAGTGGCTCGAAAATGTCAGGCCTGATTTACCTGGAAGCAGGCAAGACCTACAGTTTCAGTGGAGTCGCGGATGACAGCCTGCTGATCATTATCGGTGGCAAGAACGTGGCCACCGCGACTTGGGGGAATGCATCGGGCCAGATAACCGGCTCATTTACCCCTACCACCAGCGGTTACTACACCCTGGACATCTACACCGCGAATGTCAGCAACGTAGGCAGCTATGACGTCAACCTGTCGGTCAATGGCAGCACACCGGTCGACCTGAGCAACGCCAACATCCCGATGTACCCGAGCGAAACCGCGCTGAACAATGCCGGCGTCACCCTTTCCGAGCTGCACGGCAGCAACGGCGAGGGTTACTACGACGGCTACAAGCTCAACGAAGGCGCCGAGGGTGGCAGCGTCAAGCTGGCGAAGATCACCACCGCCCTGACCGATACCGACGGCTCGGAAAGCCTGAGCGTGAAGATCGGCGGCATTCCGGCAGGTTCGGTGCTCAGCGATGGCGCCGGGCATACCTTCACCGCCAGCGCCAGCGTCGGCGAAGTCAACGTCACCGGCTGGAACCTGAGCACGCTGACGATCACCCCGCCGTCGCACTACAACGGCTCGTTCAACCTGACCGTGACCTCGACCTCCACCGAGTCCCTGGGCGGCTCGGCCAGCAGCACCGCGCAGATCCCGGTCACGGTGTACCCGGCGACCTACAGCGCCAGCGTCGCCACGGCGGGCGATGACAACTTCGTCGGCACCGAGGGCAACGACATCATGGTCGCCGACGTCGCCGGCCTGAACGTGGTGCAAGGCAAGAACTACAACATCGCGTTCATGGTCGACAGCTCGGGCAGCATGAGCGAGTCCTCGCTCACCGCCGCCAAGAACTCGCTGACCACGGTGTTCAACGCCCTGAAGAACAGCCTGGGCAGCAGTACCTCGGGCACTGTGAACATCTTCCTGGTGGACTTCGATACCCAGGTCAACAAGCAGGTCTCGGTGAACCTCAACGATCCGAACGCCCTGACCCAGCTCAAGGCGGTCCTGGACTCCATGGCGTCCGGCGGCGGCACCAACTACGAGGACGTGTTCAAGACCACGGCCAACTTCTTCCAGAGCAGCGTGGCCACCAGCAATACCAACGCCACCAACCTGACGTACTTCATCACCGACGGCAAACCGACGTACTACCAGTCCGGCGAGCAGACCAACCGGACGCTGTACTCGGGTGGGGCGAAGCTCGACGACGTCGTCAACACATCCAACTACAAGCTAGGGGACACCTTCTCCAAGCAACTGGACAGCACCCATGTACTGCAAATCAGCAGTGATGGCACCGTCACGCTGCAAACCTATAACAGCTGGTGGAATACTTGGTCTACCTCCAACCTGGGCACCCTGCACGCCCAAGGCGATGGCACCTATGAGCTGTCCAGCCGGGCCGGCTTGGGCGGTGACACTGACAGCGCCACCATCAACAATTCCAACAGTGGTTTCGCCCTGCTGAACAATCTATCGCAGGTAGAGGCGATCGGCCTGAACAACGCTGTCAGCCTCAACGACCTGAAGCCCTACGACAGCGATGGCAAGCCACAGACCAACATCGACCCGTCGGACCTGGCCAACGCCATCCTCGGCCACACCGAGGCGACGCTGCCGGGGGCCGACACCGCCAGCGGCGGCAATGGCAACGACATCCTGTTCGGCGACCTGGTGAGCTTCAACGGCATCGCCGGCGAGGGCTACCAGGCCATGCAGGCCTTCGTGGCGCAGAAGACCGGCGTGGCCGCCAGCAGCGTCACCACCAGCAACGTGCACCAGTACATCACCGAGCATTACACCGAGTTCGATGTCTCTGGCGCCCATGACGGCAATGACACGCTGCTGGGTGGCGCCGGCAATGACATCATCTTCGGCCAGGGCGGCAACGACCTGCTCGACGGTGGCAAGGGCAACGACATCCTGCTGGGCGGTACCGGCAACGACACGCTGATCGGTGGCGCGGGCAATGACATCCTGATCGGCGGCTCGGGTGCCGACACCTTCGTCTGGAAGGCCGGCGACACCGGCAACGATGTGATCAAGGACTTCAAGGCCAGCGAAGGCGACCGTATCGACCTGCGGGATCTGTTGCAGGGCGAGACCGGCAGCACCATCGACAACTTCCTGAAGATCACCACGGTGGACGGCACCTCGACCCTGCAGGTCAGTTCCGAAGGCAAGCTCAACGCGGCGGGCGGCATCGCCAACGCGGACGTGACGATCAAGCTGGAGGGCAACAACTGGTCCAACACCAACATCAGTTCGCTGATCGCCGGTAGCGACCCGACCATCAAGATCGATCACAACAACAGCTGATCCACGGTCGACCGGCCACCCGTCCTGGGTGGCCGGTTCTTCCCACCGTGACGATTCTGCCGCCACGTCGCATACTCACGACCAAAGCACACCCTTGGCCTATGCTGCTGACAGCATGATGCCGGACCATATCTAGAGGGATTCCCCATGTTCTACGTGCAACGCGATGCACAGGGCCAACTGGTTCGCGTGGAGCCCGCACCTTACGCCGAGGCCACGGAAACACTGCCGGCCGACCACAACGAGATCCAGCAGTGGTTCGCCAACGAGGTGGTGGAAGTCAGCCTGAAACAACTCAAGCAGAGCGACCTGGAAATGATCCGGGTGCTCGACGACTTGATTCAGGTGTTGACCAGCAAGGGGGTGATCCGTGTTACCGACCTGCCACCGGCGGCCCAGGCCAAGCTGATGGACCGGACCCAGGCGCGTGAGGCGCTGGGTGGCCTGAGCCACCTGATCAACGACGACGAAACCGGCCTGATCTGATCCGTCGCCGGCTGCTGGCCGGCGATCTTCGTGCAGCGTCTCAGCGCCAGGGCGCGGGCTCGCCGAGCAGGCGGCCCTGGACGCCGTACAGGCCCATCTCGCGAATCACCTGCAACTCCCCTTCGGTTTCCACGCGCTCGGCAATCAGCGGCAGGTCGATGCTGTGGGCAGCGCGCTGGATGGCTTCGATAAACAGGCGCTTGTCGCTTTCCTGGTCGATATCGCGGATGTAGCTGCCATCGATCTTCAGGTAGGCCAGGCCCAGGCGCGCCAGGTTGCCGATCATGCTGAAGCGCCCGCCGAAGCGCTGCAGGCTCAGGGAGAAGCCCAGCTCACGTAGGCGCCGGGTCAGTTGTTCCAGCAGCGCCTGTTCAGGCAACTGCTCTTCGCCGATCTCCAGGGTCAGGCGCGGCCCCAGGCTGGAGTGCTGGCGCAGGATCTCGAACACCTTGTTCAGGGCCTGCGGATCGGCCAGGGTCGCGGCCGACAGGTTCAACGCCAACGCGCCCTGATGCCCGGTCATCTGCTTGAGCACCTGTTCGAGCATCAGCAGGTCCAGGCGCGAGGTCCAGCCAAAGCGCTCCAGCCACGGCAGGAAGCGCCCGGCGGCAATGGTCTGGCCCTGCTCGTCGAGCAAGCGCGACAGCACCTTGTAGTGCAGCACCCGCGCGGTATCGCGGGTCGCGACTACCGGCTGGAAGTACAGCTCGAACCGCTGCTGGCTCAAGGCGCCGTCCAACAGGCTGTGCCAGGCGTGATGGTCGTCGCCGACACTGGCCGCCGCGCCATGCTCCAGGCAGGCCCAACTCGTATCGCCCTGGGCTTCGGCCTCGGCCAGGGCCTGGTCGCCCAGGCTCAGCACCGCCTGCGGCGAGTCGCCATGAACGAAGGGCGCCAAGCCGATGGAGGCCACGGACGCCACGTCGGTGGCGCCAGTGGCATGCAGGCTGGCCAAGGCATTCTCCAGGTTCTGCGCCAGTTGCAAGGCCTCTTCGCGCACCAGCCCCGGCGCCAGCACGGCAAATTCGCCACCGCGGATGCGGGTCACCAGGTTGTGGGTTTCCGGGTACCGCGCGCACTCACGCTGCAATTGTTCGCCCACCGCCTGCAGCAGTTGGTCGGTGCGCTGCCCGCCCAGGCGCTGGTTCAGGCCGGCCAGGTCCTTGACCCGCAGCAACAGCAGGTAGCCGGAACTGGCCTGCTCCGGGTTGCTTACCCGTGCGTTGAGCTGCATCTCGAAGTAACGGCGGTTGGCCAGGCCGGTCAGGTTGTCCTGATAGGACTCGACCCGCAGCTTTTCACTGCGCTCGGCCTGTTCCTGGAACAACGCCTTGAGCTTCTCGACCATCTGGTTCATCGCCTGCACCACGCGGCGCAGTTCCGGCGTACGCGGCAACTCGGGCAGGCTGAGGAACTCACGGCGGGCAATGGCGTGGGATTGCTGCACCATGTAGTCCAGCGGCTTGAGCTGGCGCCGCAGCAGCAGGGCCCCCAGCACCGCGCTCACGGCACCGCACAGCAGCAGCCAGCCGAGGCTGCCCAGGGCGCTTTGCCAGAGCTTGGCGACGGCGAACATCGGGTGGCTGACCACCTCGACCCGCGCCGCCTGTTGCCAGCCGCGGCTGACCAGGGCGTCGCCGCCGGCCGGCTCCAGGCCGATCAGCTTGACGAACCAGTCCGGCACGTTGCTGACCTCGGGCGTGCCGCTGCGCTCGACCATGACCTCTTCGGTGACCTGGTTGATCACGCGGATGCTCGAGTAGTAGCCGCTGTCGAAAATCGAGCTGACCAGCAGCTCGACCATCGCCGGGTCATCGATGTTCGGGGTCAGGGACAAGGCCAGTGCCGTGGCCGCGTCCTGGGCATGGGAGCGCAGCTGGTTGACGTACTGGGTGCGCGAACTTTCCAGGCTGACCATGAAGCTGCCGCTGAAGGCGACCACCAGGAACAGACAGATTGCGATCAACAGTTGTTTGAACAAAGACATCTGAGCTCGTGCTCCTAGTGAGTCGTCTCGACCGGAAAACCTTCGGCCTGCATTTTCTTCAACACGTCCTGCCACCGGGACAGACGCTTGGTGTCACCGACTTTCTTGCTGCCCTTGCCGGGCAGCCACAGGCCCTCGGCATTGAAGGAGTACACCGGCAGCAGGTCGGTACGCTGGCTGGCCGGCTGGATGGCGTCGATCAGGCTGTCGAGGACCAACGGCATGGCCTCCGGGCTTGAATAGTAGGTCAACACCATGTGCGCGCGGTTCTGGCGCAAGGCCTTGACGTAGGTGATGCGCAGCTTGTCACTGGAAACGCCGAGGTGACGCAGGCTGAAATACTTGGCGATCGCATAGTCCTCGCAATCGCCGGCGCCCTTCCACAGGGCCTCGACCGGGGTTTCCCAATAATCCACCTGGCGCCACAGGTCGATGTCTTCCACGTAGCGCATGTTCTTGTTGAAGAACAGGTTGACCACCTTGAGCTGTTCCATCTCGCTGGCCTGGTTCTGGGTCGTCAGCAGCTGCTGCCAGGCATCGATGCGTTTCTGCCCTTCGCCCAGCGGCCCGTACAGCGCCGTGGCGCGACGGCTGATCTGGGAAAAGTCCCAATCGGCCTGCAGGCCGCCCAGCAGCAGGCCGGCCAGCAGCAGCGCCGAAAACAGCCAGCGCAGGGTCCGAGAAAGAGCTAAACGTGCCGCCAATGCGAAGAGTCCATGGGAGCTGTCGTGGGTCGAAGGATGGTGCAGGTTGGTCCGCCAAAAGACAATGGCACCTTACAATCACAGCCCCCCCCTGGAGACGCTAAGCTGAAAGCAGGCACCTGTGCGTTTATCGGCCAGGGCTTGAGCGGCAGGAGGGCTGCCCCGAGAATCAGCGCCGGCAAAATCCATGACAGGGCTCAGGCGGCTGGTTTGACAAGCTGCTGGGCGCTATCTAGCGTCAATTGGATCCAATCCCATAAAAAACAGGATAGCGTTAACGTGACAGAAAAACCGAGGCCCTTGAGCAAGATCGCAGTCAGCGGACCGATCCCCGCCCACCTCGCGCGCTCGGTGATAGAGGAAACCCTGCGCGCGGCGATTCTCGACGGCCGCCTGCCCAGCGGCACGGCGCTGCGCCAGCAGGATCTGGCCGACCTCTTCGGTGTCAGCCGCATGCCGGTGCGCGAGGCCTTGCGCCAGCTCGAAGCGCAATCGCTGTTGCACGTGGTGCCGCACAAAGGCGCGGTGGTCGCCGAACTGATCGGCTATGACGCGGTGGAAACCTACGGCCTGCGTCTGTTGCTGGAGCTGGAGGCGTTGCGCCTGTCGATCCCGCTGCTCGACGCCGAGGACATCGCCCAGGCCCGCAGCTACATCGCGCAGCTGGAAAGCGAGACCGACCACGCCGAAATCGGCCGGCTCAATCGCCTGTTCCACATGTCGCTGTACCACCGGGCGCCGAACCAGAAACTGCTGCGCCTGATCGAGCTCGAATTGAACGAGGAAGAACGCTTCCTGCGGTTCCACCTGTCCTCCATGGGCCTGGGCAAGCTGACCCAGGACGACCACAACGCCATGACCGACGCCGCCGAGGCCAAGGACGTCGAGCGGGCGGTGGAGGTGCTGCGGGGCCATCTGGAAAAGGCCGCGAAGACCATTCGCGACTACCTCGAACGGCCCGCCGAGAGCTGACAGCGGTAACGGCGGCATGACGCGGCCACCCTGCAACACTCAATGACCGGCACACCGGCTTAAGGAAAAGCAGTGCACGCGCGCAATGACAAATGGCTGATGGTGCTCAACTCCGGCGAGCCGGCGAAAACCCGGCTCATCTGCTTTCCGCAGACCGGCGCGGACCCGGAACAGCTGCGCAACTGGTCCACGGGGCTGGCCGGACACATCGAGCTGGTGCTGGTGCGGCTGCCCGGCCACGGCAGTCGCCAGGCCGAAACCCCGCTCGACGACTGGCCGCGGTTGCTGGCCGATACCTTCTGCGCACTACGCCCACTGTTGGCCAAGCCCCACGCCCTGTTCGGCCATGGCCTGGGCGGGATGCTGGCCTACGAAGCCGCCAAGTACGCCCAGGCGCACTACCCCGGCCAGACCCGCCACCTGTTCATTTCCGCCTGCCGCAGCCCCGACTACCCATCGCCCCGGCCGTTGCTGCACGTGCTGCCCGCGGCGCCCTTCCAGGAAGCCATGCTGTCGCTGGGCGCCACGCCGACCGAAATCCTCCGCGACCAGGCCAGCCGGAACCAGTACGAGACGCTGCTCCGCGCCGACCTGAAGCTGTTCGAATCCTGGCGCGATCTGTCGAGCGGCAACCTCGACATTCCCCTCACCGCCTTCTATGGCAGCGAGGACCCGCTGGCCCCCGCCAGCAACATGGCCAACTGGCGAGAGTTCACCCGCCGTGAGTTCGAGCTGATCGAGGTGGCCGGCAATCACTTCTTCATCAAGTCCCAGCGCCAGCGCCTGCTGCAGATCATCAACATCCACCTGGGCCTGCTCGGCGAATAATCCGTCGTCTTCCTCCTCCGCTCCTGCCCTCACAGGCCCACCGGCGATGGCTCAGCCGTCGATTTGGGCCCACTCTTGCTGTCGCCGACTGAAAAAGGGACGTGAGCGGCGCGCAAGCTTGTCCGCACACGTCGATCTGCAAACCCACGCAAGGAGCCCAGCGACTGGAGGGCATGCCCGGGATCGGCTCCCGCATGCCTTCTCCCAGATATTCAACGACTTCAATTCAGCGCTTCGAAGTTTGCTTCGAGTGAGGCATTCACTCAGCGTTAAAAATTCTGACTCATATAAGTCGGAAGGGGCAACTTCATCCCAACAAAACTTGAAAAAGAAGTTTTGCAGCAACTTGTCGCGCAATAAAAATACAAGTTTGAAAAGTATTACAAAAACAACTTGCCCGACACTTTCCCCTGTATTAGCTTTTTCTCCGTCGGCGTTGAAAAACATCGACCACCGGTTCACGAACACCTGGCAAGTCTCGGCTTTCATGGCCATCCAAAGCCCATGAAAACACGGTAACGGTTCTTTAACGAATAGACCGGCCAGCCCTCGACAACTTTCAAATTTATCAACTCAGGCTTGAGGCCCCTGCTCGCCCGCAACAAATAATCACTTATTAAAACGTCTATACGAGCCGCAACTAATCGGCCAATCAAACACACTTGAACATCTCAGACAGGCAGCCTAAATGAACGCCAGCAAAGAACTTCTCGACGCCCGGAAAGCCACCCTCAGCGCCCATCCCATTTTTGCCGAAATCAACACACTTGCCGTTCTTCAACGCTTTATGCAGGCCCATGTTTTCGCCGTGTGGGACTTCATGTCGCTGACCAAGCGCCTGCAACAGGAACTGACCTGCGTACGCCTGCCCTGGCTACCACCCCAGGACCCCCGCGCCGCGCGCCTGATCAACGAGATCGTGCTTGGCGAAGAGTCCGACGATCGTCCGGGGCAAGGTCATTACAGCCATTTCGAGCTGTACCTGGACGCCATGCGCGAGGTCGGCGCCACCACCCGGGTGGTGGAGCGCTTCGTCGCGTTGCAGCGCGAAGGCGTGAGTTGCGACACCGCCCTGCAAAGCGTCGACGCCGACCCGGCCGCCAGCGCCTTTGTCCGCCAGACCGTGCACACCGCCGTGCAGGCGCCGGTCCATTGCGTGGCGGCGGCTTTTCTCCACGGCCGGGAAAGCGTCATCCCGCGGATGTTCCAGCGCATCCTCGACGACTGGGGCATCGGCATCGAGCAGGCGCCGACCTTTCGCTACTACCTGCAACGCCATATCGAAGTCGACTCCGACGACCACGGCCCAGCCGCGGAACAGCTGCTGCTGCGGCTGGTGGCTGGCGACCCGCAACGCCAGCAGGAGGTGTACGCCGCGGCCATCGCCGCGGTGGACAGCCGCATCGCCCTGTGGGACGGGCTGCGCCTGAGCATGGCGGAACCGGCCATCGGGGTGAGCGCATGAACGCCCTCGACTACCAATCCTTCGCCGACACCTGGGAAGAACGCGCGACCATCCGTACCCGCCCGCGGCGCATGCTCGAGGAGGACGACAAGCTGATCTACCCCCAGAGCCGCCAGCCGCTGGTGCACAGCCAGGTTTTCCTCGAGCACTGCGCGCACCTGCGCGATTTCGTGCTGGTGCAAAGCCTCTACAAGTTCATCAACGACGTGGTGATCTTCGAGACCGAGCTGGTGGACAAGACCGCCCGCAATATCGCCAAGAACCGCTTCGCCATCGCCTTTCCCTTCGCTTGTCGCTACGACGCCATGACCGTGGTGGTGGACGAGGACTACCACGCGCTGGTGGCGATGGACTTCATGCAGCAGACCGTCGCCATGAGCGGCATCGAGCCCATCGAGCTGCCCCGGGAGATCGAACTCAGCCGGGCCATCCCCGCCGCCCTGGAGCGGGCGCCCGAGCACCTGCGCGACGCGGTGGAACTGATCTGCGTGGCCATCGCCGAAAACACCGTGACCAACGATGTCGCCGCCTTCGCCAAGGACGACACGGTCAAGCCGTCGATCAAGGGCCTGATGGCCGACCACCTGCAAGACGAAGGCCGGCACTCGGGCTTCTGGTCGCGGCTGGTGCGCATCTATTGGCACCGCGCCAGCGATGCCGACCGGGCGGAGATCGCCCGGGTGCTGCCGGTGTTCATCGCCCAGTACCTGACCAATGACATTCAGAAAGACTTCGACTTGCGACTGATCGAGCAACTGCCCGTCGCCGCCCCGATCAAGCAGGCGCTGCGCGAGGAAGCAGCCGCCCTGGCCTACCCGATCAACCGCCATCACCCCCTGATCGCCAACATCCTGCGCTTCTTGCGCAGCAGTTCGATGCTGGATTCGACCTGCGTCCAGGACGCACTGGCCGACTACCTGCCCTAACGGAGGGACCCGAGCATGAGACGCCTAGACATTGTGTTGACGGGCCGCAGCCAGGCCCTGAACGAACTGGCCATGGAGCTGGAGCGCCATGGCCATCTGGTGCGGCGGCTGGACTCGCCGCAAGCGATCGCCAACGCCAAGGGGCTGCATCCCCATCTGCTGATCGACGACGGCAGCCTGAGTGATTCACCCATCCTCGCAGTGGACACCGCGCGCCTGGAGTTGCGCACCGCCCTGATCGCCCAAGCGGTTTGCGGGCTGCCACAGGTGCGCCTGTTCCACCGCCACGGTGCCCGGCTGATCGAACAGGCGACCCTGCCGCCGGAAGCCAGCGGCAATGGCCAGGCCCTGCGTAGCAGTGCCATCGCCAGGCTGGTGGCCAGCACCGCGCGACTGGTCAGCGGCTTTTCCCGCGGCGCGGCGTTTTTCCACCAGCTCGCCACCCTGGATGAACCCAGCGAACCGCTGCTGGGCCTGGAGCGCCTGGACTCGCTGGCCTTCGAGCATCGGCACAACCAACAGCCGGCACCGGCCTTGCTGCGGGAGATGCAGGTGCCGATCGCCCAGCGCATCGACCAGAGCCTGCTGGCCTTCGCCCAGCGCCCGGCCTTGAACATCCAGGGCATCGACTACAGCTACCAGACCCTGCATCGCCTGAGCCGCAACCTGCAGCGGCAGATGCTCCGACACCTGCCCGCCAGCCCAGGCCAACCGCCGGTGATCGGCCTGTGCCTGCCCAAGTCGGCAGCGCTCTATGCCGCCATTCTCGCGACCCTGGGTTGTGGCGCGGTGTACCTGCCGCTGGACCCGGAGCATCCGGCGCAACGGCGGCGCTACATTCTCGATAACGCCGGCGCGATCCTGCTGCTGCACGACGGTCGCGAAGACCTGGGCGACCTCGACCTGGCGCAACTCGATGTGCGCACCCTGCTGCCCGACGACGCCGAGGACACCCTTGCGCTGCTGCGCCAGGCACCGCCGCCAGAGGCGCCCTGCGTGGCGATCTACACCTCGGGCACCACCGGCCAGCCCAAGGGCGTGTTGCTCAGCCAGGGCAATCTCAGCCACTTCTGCGCCTGGTACATCGGCCATGTCGAGCTGGAGCAAAACAGCCGGGTGCTGCAGTTCTCCACCATCAACTTCGATGCGTCGCTGCTGGATATCCTGCCCACCTTCCTCTGTGGCGCACTGCTGGTGGTCCCCGACCAGGACCAGCGGCGCGACCCGCAGCAACTGTTGGCCCTGCTCCAGCGCCAGCGGGTCAGCCATGCCTTCCTGCCGCCAGCGCTATTGAGCATCCTGCCCCTGGAGCAGCCGCTGGGCCTGCAGCATCTGGTGACCGGCGGCGACGTCTGCGAACCCTTCGTCATCCAGCGCCTGGCCGACCAGTGCGCGTTGCACAACATCTACGGCCCGACGGAAACCACGGTGCTGGCCACCACCCGCCGCCTGCGGGCCGGCGACAATCCGCGCAACCTCGGCCTGCCCATCGCCAACAGCCAGGTGCTGATCCTCGACGAACAGCTGCAACCCGTGCCCGAGCGCACCCCCGGCGAGCTGTACCTGGCCGGCCCAGGGGTCGGCCTCGGCTACCTGAACAACCCGGCGCTGAGCGCCGACCGCTACCTGACCCTGGACCTGCCGGACGGGCGTCGACTGCCGGTCTATCGCACCGGGGACATCGGCCAGTGGACCGACAGCGGCATCGAGATCTGCGGGCGGCAGGACAACCAGGTGAAGATCCGCGGGTTCCGGGTCGAGCCGGAAGAGATCGAACACTGCCTGCGCGACAGCCAGCTGTTTCGCCAGGTGGCGGTGGTGATCGACGAACAGCGGCGCATCCTCGCCTACCTGGCCCAGCCGAACGCTGCTGGCGATGCGCTGCAAGCCCTGCGCGAACAGGTGCGCCAACGGTTGCCGGACTACATGCGGCCCAGCGCCTACATCGAACTGCCGAGCATGCCCTATACCGCCAACGGCAAGGTCGATCGCCGCGCCCTGCTGGCCCTGCCGCGTACCCCAGGCGGCAACCGCCAGCGACGCCTGCCGCAAAACGCCAACGAACAGCGCCTGCTGCAACTCTGGGCCGAACTGCTGGAGCTGCCGGCCGAGGACATCGGCACCGACGACAGCTTCTTCAACCTTGGCGGCCACTCGATCCTGCTGTCGCGCCTGCTGCTGGCGATTCGCGAACAGTTCGGCCGCAGCCTGTCGATCAACCGCTTTATCGAAGCGCCGACCCTGAGCAACCTGGCGACCCTGGTCGACGGCGCCGCCCACGACGACCCGGACTCATCCCTCGACCAGGTGTTCGCCGATGCCAACGCCGAACTCGACCTGCAAGTGCTGCCGGCCAGCCAACTGGGCGACGTGCACAAGGTGCTGGTCACCGGCGCCAACAGCTTTCTCGGCGTGCACATAGTCGAAGCGCTGCTGGAATGGGGCGCCAGCGAGGTGGCGTGCCTGGTGCGGGAAACCCCCACGCAACCGGCCGCCGAACGTTTCGCCCAGGCCCTGCGCGACAACCGCCTGGAGCATCTGAACCTGAGCCGGGTGCGGGTGCATGCCGCCGACATCGGCCAGCCACGGCTGGGGCTGACGGCGCAGGTGTACGAACGCATCGACCGCGAGTACGGCGCGCTGGTGCACAACGCCGCCAACGTCAACCACGTGCTGGATTACCCGGCGCTGGCGCGCGACAACGTCGAGCCGCTGTTCGAGTGCCTGCGCCTGTGCGAAGGGCGCAGCAAGAAGGTCTTCAACTTCGTCTCGACCCTGTCCGCCTCCAGCAGCGTCGACGCCCAGGGCCGGGTACTCGAACAGCCGCCCGCGGCCACCCCGCCGATCTACATCCGCAACGGCTACAACCTGTCCAAGTGGGTCGGCGAGCGGATCCTGCAACGGGCTCGCGAACAGGGGGCGTGGGTCAATCTCTATCGCCCGGGCAACATCAGTTTCAACAGCCAGACCGGGGTCTGCCAGCCCCACCGGAACCGCCTGATGCTGATGCTCAAGGGCTCGCTGCAACTGGGCCAGGTGCCGCAGTTGGCGATGAACTTCGACCTGATGCCGGTGGACTTCCTCGCCCGCTTCATCGCCTTCCACGCCAGCCGTTATCAGCCGGCCCACGCGGTGTTCAACCTGCACAACCCGCAGCCCCTGAGCTGGGAGGCCTATGTCGCCTCGTTCCGCGAGGCCGGGCGCGAGTTCCGCATGGTCAGCGTCGCCGACTGGCAGCGCCAGCTGGGCCGGGTCGACCGCGACAACGCGCTGTTCGGCGTCCTCGGCTTCTACCTCAACGGCTTCGAAGAGGACATCGGCGACATCTCGTTGATCGGCCACGCCAACGCCGAGGCCGGGGTCCGGCGCATGGGCGCCGACTACCCGCCCAAGGACCCGGCGCTGCTGCGCAAAGGCTGCCAGTACCTGAAAGACATCCGCTTTATCTGAACCCACCCACGCTGGAGAACAGCATGAAAAACCTGCAACCCGATACCCTGATCAAGAACCCGAACGCCTGTGAGGTCCTGTCCACGGTAGACATCGGTGCCGACGCCCGAAGCGTCTGGAGCATCGTCGGCAACTTCGCCGGCTTCCCGGCTTTCATCCCCGCCCTGTCGCATATCGAGATGACCGGCGAGGGCGTGCGCTCGGTGCGCAAGAAGTTCTTCCACGACGGCAATATCGTCATCGAACAACTCAACTCCCGGGACGACCAGGCGCTGTATATGACCTGGAGCCTGATCTACGACACCCTGGGCATCGGCAACCTGTGGGCGGCCATGAGCGTCGAGGCCTTGCCCGGCGAACGGGCGCGCGCCACCTGGCGCATCGTCGCCGACCCGGCCGAAGGCGGTGCCGAGGTCGCGGCCTTCCAGGGGTTCCTGCAGGGGTTTGCCGATGAGGCGCTGGGGAATGTGCGCAGGATGTTCGAGTAAGGCGCCGAAACGCCTGCGCAGGCGCGGGCGCTATCGCGAGCAAGCTCGCTCCTACAGGGGGATCGTGGTTCCCTGCAGGAGCGAGCTTGCTCGCGAAAAACCAAGCGCGATGCGGTCAGGTAGACCGCATCGCGTTTTTTGTGTCGCTCACCGATCAGATCTTGAAGCTGTCCACCAGTTGCTTCAGGCGGTTGGCCTGCAGCGACAGGGCGTCGCAATCCTTCAGGGTTTCGTTGAGGTTGGCCACGCCCTGCTGGTTCAGCAGGTTGATCTGGCTGATGTCGACGTTGAGGGTTTCCACCACGGCGGTCTGCTCTTCGGTGGCAGCGGCCACCGACTGGTTCATGCCGTCGATCTCGGTGATGCGCTGGGTCACGCTGACCAGCCGCGCGCCGGCCTGGTTGGCCACCTCGACACTCTCTTCGCTGGACGCCTGGCTGGCGTTCATGGTCGATACCGCTTCGCGGGAGCCGATCTGCAGCGAGGTGATCATCTTGTGGATCTCCTCGGCCGACTCCTGGGTGCGATGGGCCAGGTTGCGGACCTCGTCGGCCACCACCGCGAAACCACGACCGGCTTCACCGGCGCGCGCCGCCTCGATGGCTGCGTTGAGCGCCAGCAGGTTGGTCTGCTGGGAGATGCCTTTGATCACATCGAGGATGTGGCCGATGTTGTCGGTGCTGGCGTTCAGGGTCTCGATCTGGGTGCAGGACAGGCTGATCTTCTGCGACAGCTCGGTCATGGCCAGGATGGTTTGCTCCACCACTTGGCGGCCATCGTCGGCCTGCTCGCTGGCGCCGCTGGCGTGCTGCGAGGCATCGGCGGCGTTGCGGGCGATTTCCTGGGTGGCGGCGCCCAGCTGGTTGATCGCCGCGGCCACGCTGTTGGTGCGCGCGCTTTGCTCGTCGGAGCCGATGATCGAGGCGTTGGACGACGCCATCACGCGCTGGGACAAATCGTGCACCTGGCGGGTGGCCGAGGACACTTCGCAAATCGACGCGTGAATACGTTCCACGAACTGGTTGAACGAGCCGCCCAGTACGCCGAATTCGTCCTTGCTCTCCACCACCAGGCGACGGGTCAGGTCGCCCTCGCCCTGGGCGATGTCCTGCATCGCGCGGCCCATGGTGGTCAGCGGACGCATCAGCACCTGGATCAACAGGCTCAGCAGCACGGCAATCGCGGCCACCGCGATGAACATCGCCAGCAGCGCCGAGGTGCGGAACTTGCTCAGCGGGGCGAAAGCCTTGTCACGGTCGATGGACAGGCCGATGTACCACTCGGCATTCGGCAGGCCGGTCACCGGGGTGAACGACAGGATGCGTTCCTGGCCGTTGAGCAGCACTTCCTGGGTACCCTTCTGGATACGCACGTTGGCGCCCGGGTAGACATCCTTGAGGTTCTTCATCACCTGGTCCTTGTCCGGGCTGACGATCACCTGCCCGTCCGCGCTGACCAGGAAGGCATGGCCCAGGCCGCCGAAGTCCACCGAGTTGATGATCTTCACCAGGGTTTCCAGGCTCAGGTCGCCCCCCACCACGCCCAGCAACTGGCCGTCCTTTTTCACCGGCATGGCGATGGTCACCACCAGCCCGCCGACCGCCGCCATGTAGGGTGGGGTCAGCATGGTCTTGTCGGCCGCCACGGCCTGCTTGTACCAGGGACGCTGGCGCGGGTCGTAGCCGTCGGGCATCTTCGCGTCAGGCCGCTGGGTGAACACGCCGTTGACCTGGCCCACGTAGGTGAACTGGAAGTTCGTGGTGAGCGCCGGCTGGTCCACCAGCCCCGGGAAGTCGGCGTTGGCGCCCTGGTGGGCGACGTTCTGCGAGAGGTTCTCGAGCACCAGGATGCGTCCGCTCATCCAGTTCTGGACGCTGCTGGAAGTGAGGTCACCCGCCTGCTGGATGGACGATTCGAGGTTCTGGCGGATGGTGTTTCGCTGCAGATAGTCGTTGTACAAAGTGAACAACGCGAATGCCAGAACCACCACACCGGAGGCGGCCAAAAGGATTTTATGGCTGAACTTGAGATTCATGTCATGGGACTTCTTATGCCGAAAGTGGGGATGCGTACGGGATGCAACTTTCCATGTAACAACGCAGGCGGTGTTCTACGACCGCTCTACTTTGGTGCACGCATGGGTCTCACTGTCTGTCGGCACGAGCCGGATAAATCTTAGCGATTTGTCAGAAATGTACCTGTTATCTGCAAAAAACCTGCTGAATGGCAGGCTAGAGCGGTCGTGTCGGACTTTTCCATAGGCGTTCGCCCTGCGGCTGTTGCAAAATCCGAAACCCTTGATGACAATGCGACTAATTATCATTTGTGACACCCGGGCAGTCGCATCCATGTCATCACCTGAGTTCGCGGTACAGGCGCTTTACAGCCATCACCATGGCTGGCTCAACACATGGTTGCGCAGCCGGCTGGGCAACGCCGCCGATGCCGCCGACCTGGCGCAGGACACATTCGTGCGCCTGTTGCAACGCACCGAACGCCTCGAACTCAAGGCCCCGCGTGCCTTCCTGCGGACCATCGCCCGCGGCCTGGTGATCGACCACTGGCGCCGCGAGGAAATCGAACGCGCCTACCTGGAAACCATCGCCCATCTGCCAGCAGCCGAAGCCCCCAGCGAGGAAGCCCGCGTCTTGGTGCTGGAGCTGCTGGAAAGCATCGCACGCATGCTCGAAGGCCTGAAGCCGAAGGTGCGCAAGGCGTTCCTGCTGGCCCAGTGCGAAGGCCTGACCCACAAGCAGATCGCCGAACAGATGGGGCTGTCCCTGCGCTCGGTGGAGCGTTATGTGGCCGACGCGCTGTTCCACTGCTACCTGCTGCGCTATGAGGCATGAGCGCTGTGGATAACCCCTCGATCAATCTGCGCCGGCCCGTGGACCCCAGGCACCTGGTAGTCAAGCAGGCCATCAACTGGATGCTGCGCCTGCGCAACAACACCGGTAACCCCCGGTTGCTGCAGCAATGCGATACCTGGCGCGCGGCCCATCACGAGCACGAACTGGCCTGGCAACGGGTGCAATCGTTGCAGCAGGAACTGCACGGCAACTTGCGGGCCGTGCCCGATGCCCGGGTGGCCTTCGATACCCTGGAAAACAGCGCCCAGCGCCTCGGCCGGCGCCAGGCCCTGAAGCTGCTCGGCGGCGTCATGCTGGTGGGCTGCGCCACGTGGCTGGGCAAGGAGCAACTGGCCTGGCAGCAATGGAACGCCGACTTCGCCACCGCCACCGGCGAACGCCGCGGTTTCCAACTGCCCGACGGCTCACGCCTGGAGCTCAACACCGACAGCGCCGCCGACATGGACTTCAATGCCCAGCAGCGCCTGGTCCGGCTCAGCCGTGGGGAAATCATGCTGACCTGCGGGCCGGATCAGCAGGCGACCCCCTCCAGGCCGCTGCTGGTACGCACTCGCCACGGCCTGTTCGAAGGGTTCGACGCCACTTTCGTGGTGCGCCTGGAAGGCGGCTGCACGCGCCTGAGCGTCACCGCCGGCAGCGTCGCCATTCACTCGCCGCACACCGCCGATGGCGCCTCGGCCCGGGTACAGGCCGGGCAAAGCTATCGGGTCAGTACCTCCCAGGCGCTGCCGGCGCCGCCGCTGGACATGGACGTGGGCGCCTGGGCCGATGGCCTGATCGTCACCCGCAACATGCGGCTGGTGGACTTCATCCACGAGGTCGGGCGCTATCGCCACGGTTACCTGGGCTGTGCCGACGAGATCGGCGACCTGCGCCTGTCCGGCGTGTTCCGCCTGGAAGACACCGACAAACTGCTGGCGATCCTCCCGCAAACCCTGCCCGTGCGCCTGCGTTATCGCACCCGCTGGTGGGTCACCCTGGAGCGCCTGGCCTGAGGCGCTGCAACTCGTTGAAGTTTTTTTGGCGGCTTTTTCCCGTGAGTCCGGCTTAGACAGTAAGCACTTCCATCTGCCTTCAGTGACTCAACGGAACCTTCCATGACTGTGCACTTCCACCACTTCTCTTCTGCACGGCCCGCCCTCGGCCTGCGCCATGCCGTGCGCGTGGCCCTGCTTTCCTCGGCGCTGGGCGTCGCCGCCTTGCCTTGCCTGGCCCAGGCGGCCGAGACGGGCGCGGCCAGCCTCAGCCACAGCTACAACATTCCTGGCGGCGCTCTGAGCGACGTACTCAACCGCTTCGCCCGCGAGGCCGGCATCACCCTGTCGATGACCCCGGCGCAGCTCCAGGGCCGTCAGTCCGCCGGCCTGAAGGGCGAGTACTCCACCGACCAGGCCCTGGGCCAGTTGCTCAACGGCTCCGGCCTGGAAGCGCTGAGCCAGGACGGCAGCAGCTATGTGCTGCGGGCCTTGCCCGAGAGCAGCGCTCTGGCGCTACCGACCACCGATATCAAGGGTTTCGCCCTGGGCAATGCCTTGGGCAGCATGGAAGGCTACAACGCCACCCATAGCCAGATCGCCACCAAGACCAGTACCGCGCTGCTGGAAACCTCGCAAAGCGTGTCGGTGGTGACCCGTGAACAAATGGACGACCAGGGTTCGCAAACCGTCTCCCAGACCCTGCGGTACACCCCCGGCGTGCTGACCAACCCCTACGGCGCGACCCACAGGTACGACTACGTGGCCATGCGCGGCTTCAACGATGGCTCGGTGGACAACATCTACCTCGACGGCCTCAAGTCCATGGGCGACAGCGGCACCTACAGCACCCTGCAGGTCGATCCGTACTTCCTGGAGCGAGTGGATATCCTCAAGGGGCCCTCGTCGGTGCTGTATGGCCGCAGCTCCCCGGGCGGCCTGGTGGCGCTGACCAGCAAGAAACCGCTGTTCGAGCCCTACCATCAGATCCAGGCCACGGTCGGCACCCAGGGCCAGCGCGGCATGGGCTTCGACTTCAGCGGCCCGCTGGACGACGACAAGCGCATCGCCTATCGCCTGACCGGGCTGGCGGACCGCTCCGACACCCAGTTCGACCACAACAAGGAAAAACGCTACGCCCTGGCACCGACCCTGAGCATCGACTTCACCGATGACACCTCGCTGACCCTGCAGGCGTACCTGCAACACGATCCGGATGGCGGCTACCACAGCGGCATGCCGGCCGACGGCGCGCTGCACCAGCGCAATGGCCAGCGGATTTCCGAGCATTTCTTCGAAGGCGAACCGGGCATCGATCGCTATGAGCGCGACCAGCAGTCGTTCGGTTATCAGTTCGAACATCGCTTCAACGATGTCTTCACCGCGCGGCAGAACTTCCGCTACCTCGACTCCAAGGTGAAGCTGGACCAGATCTATGGCTACGGCTGGACCACACCGACCAGCAACGAGCTGAACCGCTACTACACCGGCGCTGACGAGAAGCTGCATGCGTTCATCGTCGACAACATGCTGCAGGCCGAATTGCTCACCGGCGCGACCAAGCACACGGTGCTGATGGGCGCGGATTACCAGCGGCGCAAGACAGTGGTGGACTGGACCAGCGGCTCGGTGGCGCCGATCAATGCGTTCGATCCGGTCTATGGCAACTCGGCCATCACTTACTACGACCCGCTCAGCTATCTGCGTCGCCTCGAGCAAACCGGCCTCTACCTGCAAGACCTGATCGAGATGGACAAGTGGCGCTTCTCCCTGGGCCTGCGCCAGGACTGGGTGGAGACCTCGGACGAGAACCGCCTCGCCGAAGCCTCGCGCCTGGTGGGCACCGAGATCAATGACAAGCGCACCAAGCTGACGGGACGCGCCGGGGCGCTGTACCGGTTCGATAACGGGCTGGCGCCTTACATCAGCTACTCCGAGTCCTTCAATCCCAATTCCTACGCGGACAGTACCGGCAACCCGCTGGCGCCTACCGATGGCCCCCAATGGGAACTGGGCCTGAAGTACCAGCCACCGGGCACGGATGACCTGTACACCGCGTCCCTGTTCCGCATCGACCAGGAAAACCTGGCCACCAAGCTACCCCAGGAAAACTTCTATCGCGCGGTCGGCGCCGTACGCTCCCAGGGCCTGGAACTGGAAGCGCACATGCAGTTGAACGATAACCTCAAGGTGCTCGGCAGCTACACCTTCACCGATATCGAGTACTCGAAGTCGATGATCAGCACCTTGAGCACCGCCACCGACATCATCGAGAACAAGGGCAACTCGCCGACCCAGGCGCCGCGGCACATGGCTTCGCTGTGGGCTGACTACAAGTTCGACAGCAGCTCGCTCGACGGCCTGCGCCTGGGTGGCGGTGTGCGATACGTGGGCTACAGCTGGGCGGATGCGGAGAACACCATGAAGGTACCGTCCTACACGTTGTTCGATGCCTCCATCGGCTATGACCTGGGCAAGGTCGGACTGAAGGGTGTGGATGTCCGGCTCAACGCGAACAACCTGACCAACGAATCCTACATCGCCTCCTGTGCCAGCCTGAGCTTCTGCTACATGGGCGAGGAGCGGAACGTCGCCGCCACGGTCAGCTATCAGTTCTGATCATTTGTCGATGCCCCCGAAGCCAGCGCACGCGCTGGCTTTGTCGTCTCTACGGGAAAATTCCATGCGCGCAATTCTGGTTCTACTGCACCGTTATATTGGCCTGGCCACCGCAGTGTTTCTGCTGCTGGCGGGGCTGACCGGCAGCCTGCTGGCCTTCAATCACGAGCTGGACGAGTGGCTCAACCCGGGGTTCTACGAGGCCCCTGCCGAGGGTCAGGCACTGCCGCCTGGAACCCTGGTCGACCAGGTGCAGACGCAGCACCCGCGCCTGCAGGTCTGGTACATGGAGTACCCCAACGAGCCCGGGCATAGCGCGCTGCTCGCCGCAGTGCCGCGTAACGATCCGGCCACAGGCAAACCGTTCGACGAACCCAACCAGGTGTTCTATCTGGACCCGGTCAGTGGCGAGCAGACCGGCAAGCGGTTCTGGGGTGCCTGCTGTTTTCAGCGGGAGAATCTCATCCCCTTCATTCTCGAGTTCCATTACAACCTGACGCTGCCAGGTAACTGGGGGCTGGTATTGATGGGGTTGGTGGCGATCTTCTGGGTCATCGACTGCTTCATTGCCTTGTTCCTCACCCTGCCCCGTGGCCGGCCGTTCTGGAAGAAGTGGTCGACCGCCTGGAAGATCAAGGGCGGGCACGCCTATCGTCTCAACATGGATCTGCATCGGGCGGGCGGGTTATGGCTGTGGTTATTGCTGCTGCCGATCGCCATCAGCAGCGTGGCGATGAACCTGCCGAGCCAGGTGTTCAAGCCGGTGGTGTCCCTGTTCTCGCCGATCGAACCGAGCGTCTATGAGGCTCGTGGGCGTATGCCCAGCGATCAGTTGGGAGTCACCCGACTCACCTATCAACAGGCTTATGAACGCGCCCAGGAAGAAGGCAAACGGCTGGGCCTGACGGCGGCGATCGGCGAGCTGTATTACAGCTTCGAATACAACTTCTATGGCGCCGGTTTCGGCCAGCACGATACCGAGGCCCATGGTAAGTCGTGGCTGTTCTTTCACGGAACCGATGGGCGCCTGCTGGGGCAGGAGATCGCTGGGCAAGGCACCTTGGGCGAACGGTTCTATCGGCTGCAACTGCCGATCCATGGTGGCCGGATCATTGGCTTTACCGGGCAGGTGCTGATTGCGGTGTTGGGGTTGGTGATTGCGATGTTGTCCGTCACCGGGATCTATATCTGGTGGCGTAAATGGCTGGCCCGTAGAAGCAGCAAGCTGCGTCAGAAGTACTGAGGTGAGGGAGAGAGTGGAGGTGCTTCGCTCTGTTCTGATGTTGTGGAGCAGAGGTTGGGGGCAGGCAGGGGATTCAGGTCCCCTGCTGGGTGACCTGGAGGCCTGGGTCATATGTAAGCCCAGAGGCTTTCAGACGTACAAAAACAAAACCCCTGTCTGCGTCAGCAGACAGGGGTTTCGGAATTCAATCTTGACGATGACCTACTCTCACATGGGGAAACCCCACACTACCATCGGCGATGCATCGTTTCACTTCTGAGTTCGGGATGGGATCAGGTGGTTCCAATGCTCTATGGTCGTCAAGAAATTCTGTGGCCAGACCGTTGGCTCAAGGGCCGAACGTGCCAGCAAAATCGGGAACTTCTACAAAAACAAAACCCCAACTGCTCTCGCAATTGGGGTTTTGAAATTTAATCTTGACGATGACCTACTCTCACATGGGGAAACCCCACACTACCATCGGCGATGCATCGTTTCACTTCTGAGTTCGGGATGGGATCAGGTGGTTCCAATGCTCTATGGTCGTCAAGAAATTCGGTGTGCCAACTCGTCTTTCGACGCTTCGGCAAATTGGGTATGTAATAGCTTTATGGTGCTGTTGTGAGTCGTGCAAACTTTCGGTTCGTTTCGTCTTCACACACCGCAATCCGCTGTTTAAGCAAATTGCTTGGGTGTTATATGGTCAAGCCTCACGGGCAATTAGTATTGGTTAGCTCAACGCCTCACAGCGCTTACACACCCAACCTATCAACGTCGTAGTCTTCGACGGCCCTTTAGGGAACTCAAGGTTCCAGTGAGATCTCATCTTGAGGCAAGTTTCCCGCTTAGATGCTTTCAGCGGTTATCTTTTCCGAACATAGCTACCCGGCAATGCCACTGGCGTGACAACCGGAACACCAGAGGTTCGTCCACTCCGGTCCTCTCGTACTAGGAGCAGCCCCTCTCAAATCTCAAACGTCCACGGCAGATAGGGACCGAACTGTCTCACGACGTTCTAAACCCAGCTCGCGTACCACTTTAAATGGCGAACAGCCATACCCTTGGGACCGGCTTCAGCCCCAGGATGTGATGAGCCGACATCGAGGTGCCAAACACCGCCGTCGATATGAACTCTTGGGCGGTATCAGCCTGTTATCCCCGGAGTA